>NZ_JAJQQS010000028.1 GCF_021228125.1 Streptomyces albireticuli | reverse complement strand
TCATGTGCCGCGATCCGCACTTCGGGGTCCGCCGGCTCCTCGTAGGGGTCGTCGACCCCGGTGAGCCCGGAGATCTCGCCCGCCGCCTGCTTCGCGTACAGGCCCTTCACGTCCCGTACCGAACAGACCTCCACGGGCGTCGCCACGTGCACCTCCAGATACGCGGTGCCGTGCTCCTGGTGATGCTTGCGCACCGCCTCCCGGGCGTCGGCGTAGGGGGCGATCACCGGGACCAGCACCGCCACACCGTGCGAGGCAAGCAGCTCGGCGACGAAACCGATCCGCCGCACGTTGGTGTCGCGGTCCTCCCGGGAGAAACCCAGGCCGGCGGAGAGGAACTCCCGGATCTCGTCACCGTCCAGCACCTCCACCTCCCGCCCCTCGCCCCGCAGCCGCCCGGCCAGCGCCCGCGCGATCGTCGTCTTCCCCGCGCTCGGCAGCCCGGTCAGCCAGATGGTGGCCCCGCCGGGTGCGGGCGGGGTGCTCGTCGCGTTTCCCGCTCCCGTGTTCACACGGCCAGCCGGTGGGCGCGGAGCTTCTCGTAGAACGGCAGGTGGTGCTCCAGGTAGCCGCCGAGCACGGGGTGCGTCTCGACGTCGACGTCGTGCTTGCGCCGCTCGGCGGTGAAGCCGCTGCTGGTGCTCACGTCGGAGTGCCAGCGCTCGCTGGGCCGCCATTCCTCGCGGGATTCCGGCTGCCAGTTGAGGGCCTTCTCCAGGTACGGGATGCCGACGGCGCGCGCGTACGCCTCGACGACGGCCTCCGGCTTCTCGACGAGGTCGTTGCCGTCGATGACCACGGGGGTCCGGCCGGTCGCCTCCCAGGCCGCCTGGAAGAGCTCGTACTGCGCCTCGAAGCCGATCTGGTGCCGTCGTACGTCCGGGTTGACGGCGTGGTAGGAGGCGATGGTCTCGGCCGGGTGGCGGATGATGAAGGTGTGCGCGGCGTCCTCGGTGAGGAAGCGCCGGTCCGCCAGGACGCCGGGGTAGCGCTCGTCGGTGGTGTCCTTGAAGAACAGCGGCGACCGTTCGGCCGTGGCCCGCATGGCGGCGAGGACGTCCGCCTCCGTGCGGCGCTGCGCGCCGTCGACCTCCACCTGCCCGAACTCGGCGAGGTAGGAGAACGGTTCGTGCAGCACCTGGAAGTCGCCGCGCTCGCACATCATGCGGAAGAACGCGGTGGACCGGCTGCGCGGCGCGCTCCACAGCGCCAGGATCTTCGGTCGGGTGCCGAGGTCGCTCACAGGTTTTCCCTCCACAGGCTCCACGTGCTCCGCGGGTCCCCACGGGCCGGCTCGCGGCCGGCGGGCCGCTGCGGGGCAAGCAACGCACGCCCCGGCGAGCGGTGTAAAGGCCGGGGCGGCCGGGTGCGGCAAAGAGCGACGGGGTGTCGACGTGGCGTCGATCCGGCGGGGACGCGTGTCGACACCCGTTGGGGCCGGCGCCGTGGGGCGTCAACGGAGTTCGGGAGCCCGTTCATCACCGCGATGGACGCAGCCGCCGTGGCCGGGCGGATCTACTGTCCAGCGATCCGGTGGAGGCCGGAGCCCGGGCGACGGGTCCGGGTGGTCTGGGAAAGGAACAGCGGAATGGTCATCTGTCCCGAGTGCGAGAGCTCCGTGGCTCTCGCCGAACCCCCCAAGGTCAACGAGATCATCGAGTGCGGGGACTGCTCCAGCGAGCTGGAGGTCCTGACGGTGGACCCCCTCCAGGTCGCGCTCGCCCCCGACGTCGAAGAGGACTGGGGCGAGTGACCGCCGCCACGCGCCCGGCGTCCGCGGCGCCGTTCGCGGTCGTCGCCTCACGGCTGCGCGCCGATGAGAAGCGCGTTCTGGAGGCCTTCGAACGCCGTGGACTGCCGTACGAGTTCGTCGACAGCCGGGCGTTGTGGCGAGAGCTCCAGCAGTCGGGCACGCCCTGGTCGTTCGTGCTGAACCGCGAGATCGGCCAGGCGCGCGCGCTGTACGCGGCGCGTGCCCTGGAGGCGGCCGGCGCGACCGTGGTCAATCCGGCGCGGGCCGTCGACGTCTGCGGGGACAAGTACCGTACGTCGGTGGCGTTGCGCGACGCCGGGCTGCCCACGCCCCGTACCGCGCTCGCGCTGACCCCCGAAGCCGCCCTGGACGCGCTGGAGGCCATCGGCTATCCGGCGGTGGTGAAGCCGCTGACCGGCTCGTGGGGCCGGCTGGTGTCGAAGCTGCCCGACCGGGAGGTGGCGGAGACGGTGATGGAGTACATCGCCGCGCTGCCCTCGCCGGTGTCGCACATCGTCTACGTCCAGGAGCTGGTCCCCAAGCCGGACCGGGACATCCGGGTCGTCGTGGTGGGAGACGAGGCGCTGGGCGCGACGTACCGCAGCAGCGCCGACTGGCGCACCAATGTGGCCCGGGGGGCGGAGACGCGGCGCTGCCCGCTCACCCCCGAGCTGGCGAAGCTCGCGGTCACGGCCGCGCAGTGTGTGCACGCCGAGATCGCCGGGGTGGACCTCGTGGAGGACACCGACGGCGACCTCCTGGTCCTGGAGGTCAACCACGGCGTGGAGTTCTCGGGTTTCCAGCGCGCGGTCGGGCCGGAGGTCCCGGTGGCCGACCGCATCGTCGATCACCTTATTGCGAGGTCACAGTCATGCTTCGAGTAGCGGTCGCGGGTGCTTCGGGGTACATCGGCGGTGAACTGCTGCGGCTGCTGCTCGGCCACCCCCGGGTCGAGACCGTCCTGGCCACGTCGAACACCTTCGCCGGGCGCCGGGTGGACGGTCCGCATCCCAACCTGCGGGGCCGGACGGACCTGTCGTTCGCGGCGCACGACGCCCTGGAGGAGCGCGCGGGCTCGTACGACGTGCTGTTCCTGGCCATGCCGCACAAGCAGACCATGGGGCGGATGGCCCGGTACCTGGAGCTGGCCGGCACGGTCATCGACCTGTCCGGCGACTTCCGGCTGCGCGACGCCGAGGTCTTCGCCGACTACTACGAGACCGCGCACACCGCCCCCGGTCTCCTCGGTTCCTTCACCACCGGGCTGCCCGAATGGCACCGGGACGAGCTGCGGAGCGCCGACCGGATCTCGGTGCCGGGCTGTATGGCGGCCGCGGGGATCCTGACGGTGCGTCCGCTGGCCGGGGCCGGGCTGATCGACGGCCCGGTGGACATCGACGCGCGGACGGGGTCCAGCGGGTCGGGGGTCTCGGCCGGTTCGTCCAATCTGCACGCCGAGCGCAGTGGCGCGATGCGGCTGTTCGCGCCGACCCGGCACCGGCACGAGGCGGAGATCGCCCAGGCCACAGGGCTGCCGGTACGGATGACGGCGACGGGTGTGGAGGCGGTGCGCGGGGTGCAGGTGCTGTGCCGGGTGCGGCTGGCCGAGGGGACGCGGGAGGCGGACGTGCGGTCGGCGTACCGCGAGGCGTACGCGGACGAACCGTTCGTACGCGTCGTGGCGCACAAGCGCGGGGCGTACCGGCTGCCCGAGCCGAAGATCCTCGCCGGTTCGAACTTCTGCGATGTGGGGTTCGCGGTGGACGGGGCGCGCGCGTCGCTGGTCGGGGCGCTCGACAACCTGGTCAAGGGCGGGTCGGGCAACGCGGTGCAGTGCCTGAACGTGCGCTTCGGCTGGCCGGAGGAGACCGGTCTGGAATTCACCGGTCTGCACCCGAACTGATCATCCGAACCGGTCACGGGACGGCCGCGCGCCGCGGCCGTCCGGACCGGCACCTCACTGACCAAGTCGAGGCCGAGCGAGGCAGGGGACGAGAATGCAAGAGACCATCGTGGTCAAGTGCGGTGGCAACGCCGCCGTCGACCCGCTGGCGGTGTGCGAGGACATCGCCGGGCTGACGCGCGAGCGGCGTCCCGTCGTGCTGGTCCACGGCGGTTCGGCGGACATCGAGGGCCTGGCCGCCCGGATGGGGGTGGCCTCGCGCCGGCTCACCGCCCCCGACGGGGTGTCGGCGCGTCACACCGACGCGGAGACCCTCCAGGTGGTGCACCTGGCGCTGGCCGGGCTCGCCAAGCCCCGGCTGCTGACCGCGCTGGCCTCGGCCGGGGTGTCGGCCGTGGGTCTGACGGGCCTGGACGGCGGGCTGTTGCGGGCGCGGCGCAAGACCGCGCACCGGGCGGTCGTCGACGGCCGGCGGATCGTGGTCCGCGACGACCACAGCGGCCGCGTCACCGAGGTGAACGACGCGCTGCTGCGGACCCTGCTGGCCGCGGGTCACGTCCCGGTGGTCTCGCCGCCGGCGGTGGCCGAGGACGGCCGCCCGGTGAACACCGACGCGGACCGGGCGGCGGCCGCGGTCGCCGCGGGTCTGGGCGCGGGCACGCTGGTCCTGCTGACCGGGGCGCCCGGCGTGCTCGCGGACCCGGCGGACGAGGGCTCGGTGCTGCCGGTGTGCGCGGTGGCGCCCTCGGGCACGCCGCCGTTCACCGGCGGCGGGATGGGCCTGAAGCTCGTCGCCGCCAGAGAGGCGCTCCAGGGCGGGGTGGGCCGGGTGCTGATCGCCGACGGGCGGCGCCGCGACCCGGTGGGTGCCGCGCTCGCCGGGGCGGCCACCGAGGTGGTCCTGGAGGGCGGCACGACCGCCGTCGCGCCGGACGCCGCGATCGGAGCGGGGCGATGACGACGGAGAGCCGGTTCGACAAGACCGGTCAGGCGTGCGCCCGCTCGGAGCCGTACGCGATCGGGCTGCTGCGCAGCATGCTCCAGATCTCCTCGCCGTCCTACGGGGAGGGCAGGCTCGCCGCCCACCTGGTCGGGGTGATGCGGGAGATGGGCTTCTCGGCGTACGTGGACGAGGCGGGCAACGCGGTCGGGGAGATCTCGCGCGGGGACGGGCCCACGGTGATGCTGCTGGGGCACATGGACACGGTGCCCGGGGACATCCCCGTGCGCATCGACTGCGGCCGGCTCTACGGCCGGGGCGCGGTGGACGCCAAGGGGCCGCTGGCGGCGATGGTCTGCGCGGCCGCCGACGCCGTGGACTTCCGCGGCCGGATCGTGGTGGTCGGCGCGGTGGAGGAGGAGACCCCGCTGTCGCGGGGCGCGGTGCACATCCGCCGCACGCACGCCGCGCCGGACGCGCTGGTCATCGGTGAGCCCAGCGGCTGGCAGACCGCCGTGCTCGGCTACAAGGGCAAGCTCGACCTGCGCTACCGGGTGGAGTGCCCGCCGACCCACCCCAGCAACCCGGTTCCCAAGGCGTCCGAACTGGCCTGCGCGGCCTGGCCGGTGCTGCTGGAGCTGCTGGGCCCGCAGGCGGGCCACGGCGGGTTCGACGTGCCGGGGGCGACGCTGGTGTCCATCCGCGGTGACCTGACCGAGGCGGAGGCGGAGTTCGACGTCCGGACGCCGCCCGGTTACGACGCGGCGGGCCTGGTGGAGCGGCTGGCCGAGCGGCTCCCGGGGCGGCTGGAGGTGGTCAACTCGGTGGCGGCGTGCCGGGTGGGCCGTACCGACCCGGTGGTGCGGGCGCTGTCCGCCGGCATCCGGGCGCAGCGGGCGCGGCCGGTGATGAAGGTGAAGACCGGTACGTCCGACATGAACACGCTGGCGGAGGAGTGGGACGTCCCGATGGCCACGTACGGCCCCGGGGACAGCCGGCTCGACCACGCCGACGACGAGCACATCGCGCTCAGCGACTTCCTGCGCGGCATCGATGTGCTCACCCACGCGCTCCATGATCTGGGCGAGCGCCTGGGCCCGCGGCACCGGCTGTCGCTGGTGCCGTCCCTTCCGGCCCGGCCGGTGGCGACTACGGACGGTGGAGCGTGACGACGGAGACGGGTACGGGAACGGTGGCGGCGGACGGGCGGACGCTCGAGGAGCACGCCCAGCGGGTCCGGGAGCTGATCGTGGACATGTGCGCCAACCCGGAGGGCGGTCATCTGGGCGGCTCGATGTCGATGGTGGAGATCCTGGTGACGCTCTACCACTCGGTGCTGCGCCTGGATCCGCGCGAGCCGGAGGCGCCGGGCCGGGATCTGCTGGTGCTCAGCAAGGGGCACGGGGCGATCGGGCTGTACGCGGCGCTGGCGGAGCGTGGGTTCTTCCCCGAGGAGGAGCTCGCGGCGTACGGCACGCCGGACGGTGTGCTGACCGCGCACCCCAACCCGGCGGTGCCGGGGGTGGAGATGCCCACGGGGTCGCTGGGGCACGGATTGCCGCTGGGGGTGGGCTTCGCGCTGGACTTCCGGCTGTCGGGCAGTGACCGCCGGTGCTTCGTGGTGCTGGGCGACGGCGAGCTCCAGGAGGGGTCGGTGTGGGAGGCCGCGATGGCGGCCGCCGCGCACCGGCTGGACCGGCTGGTGGCCGTCGTGGACCGCAACGGTCTTCAGATCACCGGGTCCACCGAGGACGCCGTGGGCCTGGAGCCGCTGGCCGACCGCTGGCGCGCCTTCGGGTGGACGGTGCTGGAGGTCGACGGCCATGACACGGAGGCGCTGCGGGCCGCCCTCGGGGACGCCCCGCGGGTGCCGGGCCGGCCGACGGTCGTCCTCGCGAGCACGGTCAAGGGCAAGGGCCTGCCGTATGTCGAGGGTCAGGCCCGGAGTCATTACGCCCGGCTGGCCGGCCGGCAGCACAAGCGGGCGCTCGCGGTGTTGCGGGCCCGGAGCGGGAGAACGGAGACGACGGCATGAGCGTGACGGTTGCCGAGCCGGAGAGCCCGGACGTACGGAGCGAGGCACCTCCGCCGCGGCCGAACCGGGAGGTCTACCGCGACGTCCTGGCCGGGCTGATGCCTGCTGACGAGCGGCTGGTGTGCCTGGACAGCGACACGGGCCTGTTCTCGGGTGTGGACTGGGGCACCGCGGCCGACCGCTACGTCAATCTCGGCATCGCCGAGCAGAACCTGATGGGCGTGGCCGCGGGGCTGGCGAAGTCGGGGCGCGTGCCCTTCGTCAACACGATGTCCACGTTCGCCTCCACCCGGGCGGTGGAGGCGGTGAAGCTGGACATCGCGCTGAACGATCTTCCGGTGCGGATCGCCGCCACGCACAGCGGGCTGTCGGCCGGGCACCTGGGCTCGACGCACCACTCGCTGGAGGACCTGGCGGTGATGCGGATGCTGCCGAACATGACGGTGCTGGTGCCGGCGGACGCGGCGGCCACGGAGGAGCTGGTGCGGGCCTGCGCGGGCATTCCGGGGCCGGTGTACCTGCGGCTGGGCCGCGGGGCCACCGAGGACCTGCCGGCGGGCGCGGAGCCGCTGCGCGTGGGGCGGGCCCAGCGGCTGCGCGAGGGCGATGACGTCACGCTGGTCGCCACCGGCCCCTACCCGGTGCTGGCCGCCCTGGAAGCCGCCGAGGAGCTGGCCGCGGAGGGTGTCGAGGCGGCCGTGCTCAACATGCACACCGTCAAGCCGCTGGACACGGCGGCGCTGACGGCGGCGGCGCGGACGACCCGTGCCGTGGTCACGGTCGAGGAGCACTGGGCCGCGGGCGGTCTGGGCTCGGCCGTCGCCGAGGTCGTCGCCGAGCTGGGCGCGGGCTGCCCTGTGCTGCGGGTGGCGGTGGGTGACTCCTTCGCCGCCGGTACGGGCGGGCAGCGGCATCTGCTGGAGCGCAACGGCATCACCGCCGCCGCGGTGGCCGACCGGGCGCGGCGGGCGCTGTCCCGTCGCTGACCCTTTCGTCGTCCACCCGGGCGGGCCGGGACCGCGACGTGCGGTCCCGGCCCGCCCGTACGCACGGGACGCGGCAGGACCCGTCACACCCGCACCGACACAGAACCCCCGTACAACACCTGGAAGGGGCCCGGCCGAACGGCCGGGCCCCTTCGCGTACGCGTCGTCAGCCGCGCTCGCCCGTCACACAGAACTCGTTGCCCTCGGGGTCTCCGAGCACGTGAATCTAGAAGTTCTGGAGTCACGTCATGTCGGCAACCGCGCTGGCCAACCGCCCCACCGGGAATCCATCCCCCTCGGACACCCCCGTGACCACTACTGCACTTCTGCGGGGCGTCCGCGCTGTCCGCCTCAGCGTCCTTACCGACGAGACCACAAGCCCCGAGCGACAGCGGGAAGCGACCGACATAGCGGCCCTGGCACAGGGCATCGACCTTGCCGACCGTGAAGCCGTAGACCTGGGCGTCAGCGCGTCCAAGACGACCCCGTTCGAACGCCCGGAACTGGGGGCCTGGCTCCGTCGCCCGGACGAGTTCGACGCGCTCGTGTTCTGGCGCTTCGACCGTGCCGTTCGGTCCATGGACGACATGCACGAGCTGGCCAAGTGGGCCCGTGACCACCGAAAGGTCATCGTCTTCGCTGAGGGCCCCGGCGGGCGGCTCGTGCTCGACTTCCGCAACCCGCTGGACCCCATGAGTTCGCTCATGGTCACGCTGTTCGCGTTCGCGGCGCAGATGGAAGCGCAGGCCATCAAGGAACGCGTCCTCGGCGCTCAGGCCGCCATGCGCGTGATGCCGCTTCGCTGGCGTGGCTCCCGTCCGCCGTACGGCTACATGCCCGTAGAGCTGGAGGGCGGGGGCTGGACGCTCGTTCCCGACCCGGACGCCGTCGCCGTCATCGAGCGCATGATCCGGGACCTGATGGCGGGCATGACAGCAAGCCTGCTCGCCGCTGAGCTGAACGCCGAAGGGGTGCTGTCGCCCCGCGACTACTGGGCCGTGAAGCAGGGCCGCAAGACCGGCGGGAAGACCGGCGGAGCCAAGGGCCAGCGCGGGAAGGAAGCCGTCCAGCGCGAGCGGTTCAAGTGGACCCCGAACGTCATCCGCAAGGTGCTTACCTCGCTGGCGATGCTGGGCCAGAAGCTCCACAACGGCAAGCCCGTCCGCGACGCCGACGGCAACCCCGTCATGGCGACGAACAGCCCGATCATGGAGCGCGCCGAGTATGACGCCGTGTGCGCGCTGTTCGAGGAGCGGGCGCAGACCCCCAGCAAGGAGCGCAAGGACACCAACGCGCTGTTGCTCGGCGTGATCCACTGCGACCACTGCGGGGGCCGGATGTACCTCAGCGTGCAGGACGGCAGGCAGCCCACGTACAAGTGCAACAGCCACGGGCGCGGGGACCTGTGCGAGGCCCCGGCCAACGTGCGCGGCGACTGGGTAGACGACTACGTGGAGCGGGAGTTCCTGGCCCTGCTCGGCTCGCTGCACGTGACGCGCACAATCGAGACGCCCGGCTATGACCCGGCCCCGGAGATCGCGGAAGTCACGGCGGAGATTGCAGAGCACATGCCTACTCGCAAGTTCTTCACCGCGAAGTCAGCCGTTGCGGCTTGGGAGGACCGTACCGTTGCCCTGAATGCTCGTCTGAACGCCCTGGAAGCGACCCCGAAGCGGGAGGCTCAGCGGGAGGTCATCCGCACCGGGAAGACGTACGCGGATCTGTGGGCAGAGTCGGACACGGCAGCACGACGGCGGATGCTCACCAGCGCTGGAGCCATCCTCACGGTCAAGCGCGGAACGCGCGGCGGGTGGCGCTCGCTAGACACCCGGCGGATCGGGTTCGGCGTGCACGAGCTGGACCACATGGAAGCCGCCGAGAGGCTGGAAGAGATCCGGGCGGAGGAAACCTACGCCGAGGCCGCGTAAGGCGCGCACAGAGCCACCGAGGGCCGTTCCTGGGGAGACCCGGGGGCGGCCCTTTGGCATGGGCGGGAATCCATCCCCCTCTGACTCCTCAGAAGCCGCCGCAGCGACAAGAACAGCAGGAGAGACAAGAGCATGAGCACCTACAGCGCCAACCTGTCCGAGACCAACCCCGAGGCCGCTAGGGCTGCACTCCAGGCCCTTACAGATCACGCCGAACAGCTCAAAGCGCAGCTCTCGGACATCCGCTGTGGCCTGAGCAGTGCTGACCCTGAGGATGTGTTCAACTCTGGCTGCGAGTCGGCCGTAATGGAGCTGGTCACTCTCCACGGGTATCCGCAGAACGAGGCGGAGGACGACGCAGCAATGATCCTTGGGGTAGCGGCAGCGTTCGTAGCGGATACGGGCTGTGCAGCTATGGAGCGACTGACAGGCCACCTGTGGATGCCTGACGCTGACGGGCATATGGGAATCGCTTGACGCACAGGGCGGGAGGTGAAGTCGGAAACCTGCCCTCTACCGACTAAGCGAGGGACGAAACCCATCGGGTCATTCCGGCCGAGGGGATGTAAGTGCACCCTCGTAGGCCAAGCTGAGGACGAAACTATGCGCAAGAAACTCTGCCGAATATGCCGTGAGACGTTCCGGCCCGAACACCCTGGATATGTAATTCACGACCCCGCGCACCCGGATACACCCGCTCGATGCCGTCGGGCAATGCAGCACGGACGGGAGACCACGCGCATGTGTGCAGCTTGTTCTGAGCCGCTGGCCTGGGGAGGCAACGGGCGACCGCCGAAATATTGCACCGACAAGTGCCGCAAGGCGGCATACCGGCAGCGCCAGCGCGCAGAGCTCTAATAGGGCCGGACTGTGGTCCCCGTTCACTCCCCAGCGGAGCGGGCGGGGGCTTCGCGCTGTTTCAGCGGTGAGCGTCACTCGCCGGTGAAGTCGTCACTAGATCAAACACCCTCTGACCTGGGGTTTAGTGATGTAGTGATGACTTTAGACACAAAAGTTTTTCTATATAGAAAACTCTAAGGGCAAAAAGAATGGGCCCCGAAGATGTCACCCTGTCACCGCTGAGCCCGCACCCGGCCCGCGCTGAACGGGAATGCATCCTCTACTAACTCCCCAGGGGCGGTACGCATTCTCTCCGCGATCCCCCGCACAGGCCCGCTCAGGGCCGCGCAGCCTTCTTGATTGCAAGGCTCCCTGAGCGGGCTTTTTGTTTGCTTTCAAATGATGGAAAGGGGCGAGGGTTGCTATGACCACTCCGTCTTTTCGCCGGATCACATGTAAGGGCTGTCGCGTGAAGTTCTGCGACATCAGGGCGACCGGCCGCCCGCCTGGCTATTGCTCGCCGCTGTGCCGTCGTGAGGCGCAGACGGAAGCGCAGCGCCGCTATATGGCTCGCGCTGGGATCGAAAGGGTTGCGCGTGCATCTGATCGCCTTTCGAGTCGATGACGAACTAGCCCGTTCGCTGGCCAGCGATCACGTGGACGCGTGGGAACTGATCCTGACGTTTATGCGTACGCGCGTCGCTGATATCTCGGGTGTGTCCACGGATGGGGATTCCGGGATTGCCGCTATGCGGGCTCTGCTGGCCGCTAAGGAGGCTGAACGGTGACGACACCGACTTACCCGCCCATGTGCTCTGCGGAGGACGTGGAGGCCCGTCTAGGGCGTCTGTTGGATGAGGGCGAGCGGGGCATGGTCGGCGTGCTGATCGCTGATGCCTCGCAGCTCGTTGACCTTGAGGCTGGTTTTCCGCCTCGCCCTGATCCTCTGCCGTATTTCTTTGCTTCGCTGGCCGCGAAGCTGGTTACTCGCGTGGTCCGTAATCCGGATGGGTTCGTTTCTGAGCAGGCGGGCGAGTACAGCTATCGAATTGCTGGGGAATCCGCAGCCGGCCTGGCTCTGACGGAGACTGAGAAGCGGCAGGTTGCCCGTTTCCTGGGGCGTAATCCGCTGCGTTCCGTCGCTATCGACGCTGGCATTGACCTGGGTGTGCGGAGGCAGATTACGCCGGGCCGCAACCATAACGACTACTGGAGCTAATGATGAGTTTTCTTGAGGGTACGGACCCTGCCGATTTTTCGGATGTTGAGCCGGAGGATTGGGAGGCGCAGGAGAAGGATCTACAGTCTGCTGCTGGCCGTCTGCGCGCTGAGCTGAACGAGATTGCGGGTAAGCAGTCGGCGCTAGCTGAGAAGCGTTTCACGCATGGTCCTTCGCGTCGGGAGATCCGATCTCGTCTCATGGATGAGCTGGACCTGTTCGATGATGACGACGACCCGATGCCGAAGGGTGTTGCTGTGATTCTTGACCAGCACGCGAAGGCTTGGCAGAACGAGTATCGGCAGCGCTCCCATGCCGCTGATGGCGAGGCCGGTATGCCGATGGCTCACCCGGTCCACGGGATCACTCTTGACGCGATGATTCCTGATTTCACGAAGTCTGTTGCTCGCGATGTTGACGACTGGCTAGACCGCCGCGCGAATTCGCGTAATCGTCGCCCGTTCTCGCTGGATCGTAATGCGGCGAAGAAGGCTGAGGTTGACGCGAGGGTGGGGCGGATTCGTAAGCTGGGCGGTGTGGAGTTCTGATGGGTCTACATGCGTGGCGTTCTCCGGATGCCCGGTCTTCGGAGTCTGACGGCCCGGATGCTATCGACTCTCCGATATTCGGCAGGATGCTTGGTCTTGTGCTGGACAAGTACCGGCGCACGCATCCGAAGTTGGTTCGTGTTGAGCAGTATCTGAATGGCCAGCATAAGCCTGCGTTCATGCCGTCTATTGCTGATCCTGACCTAGCGCACTTCCGTGAGCGGAGTATCACGAATTTCTGTCCGCTGGTGGTTAGCGCGGTCTCGGATAACCTGTTTGTGGATGGTTTCCGTCCGGCCAGCGGGGGCGGGAATCTTCCGGCTTGGGCGACGTGGGAAGCGAACAACATGCACGCCGTTCAGTCTGCGGTGCATTTCGATGCGCTGGCGTACG
This sequence comes from Streptomyces albireticuli, assembly GCF_021228125.1. Classification (GTDB taxonomy): domain Bacteria; phylum Actinomycetota; class Actinomycetes; order Streptomycetales; family Streptomycetaceae; genus Streptomyces; species Streptomyces albireticuli. The sequence goes on along the minus strand of NZ_JAJQQS010000028.1, from coordinate 41,117 downwards.
GTGAGGCGTATGTGCGTGTCATTCCTGGCTCGGATGGTTTCCCGGAGATTGAGCCGCTGTCTCCGCTGAGCGTGACGGCTGTCTATAAGCGTCCGCATGACTCGTTCCCGCAGGTTTGCGCGGTGCACAGTTATGAGTTTGTGGACGGCGAGCGTCGGGCGTTGATTGACCTGTACGACGACCGGAAGGTGTTCCGCCTGATCTCCAAGAAGGAGGTTACGGGGGACGCTGAGGACATGCCGGCCGCCGGGGAATTCGAGCTTTTCGACTCGTTCTCTCATGGTCTGGACTTCTGTCCGATCGTCCGTTTCCGGAATCGGGCAACGACGTCGCCGTATGTGCCGTCGCTGGGTGAGGTTGAGCCGATCATCCCTATTCAGGACCGGTTGAACGATATTGCTCTAGAGACTGCTGTGGCGATGCAGTATGGCGCGTTTCGTCAGCGCTGGGCTACGGGTATCGACCTGGGGCCGGATAAGAGCAATGAGTGGACGGAAGAGACGGCGCGTCACCCGATTACGGGCGCGCTGAGCAAGATGCTTTTCCGTAACCATCAGGAAGCGAAGCACGTCAAGTTCAGTGCGTCCCGGCTCGTGGTGTCCAAGGACCCCGACACGAAGTTCGGGCAGTTCGACGCTACGGATATCACGCCGTATCTGTCGGCGTATCAGAGTCAGATCAAGTACCTAGCGACGGTTGCGGCGCTGCCGCCGCATTTCGTGACCGGCGACATGGTGAATCTGTCCGCTGAGGCTCTGATGGCCGCTGAGGCTTCGCTACAGCAGAAGATCGAGGACCGTAAGCGCGTATTCGGGAATTCCTGGAAGCTGGTTTTCCGGATCATCATGGAGCTGTGGGGTCCGCTGGGTGAGGGTGAGCCGTCGCCGGAAGAGGCTATTCGGGATGCTGTGATTGTGTGGCGTGACTGTACGCCTCGCAGTTTCCCGGCGACTGTTGACGCGCTGGGTAAGGCTGTGACGATGCTTCAGGTTCCGCCGCAGGCTGCTTGGCAGATGATTCCTGGTGTGACGCCGGATGAGATAGAGCAGTGGGACGCATGGCGTCGGGTGTGGGATCAGGAGCGTGATCCTTCTGCGCAGATGGCAAGAGCATTCGCGAAGTCTGCGACTGAATAGGTTCACGCCGCGTGATGTCACTCGCTGTTACCGGATCGAGGAGGGGAGGGGCTCCCCCTGAGAGGTCCAAAAGATCGCAAGCGTATAGCAACTAACCCCGGGTGCATCCCGAATCGCCCTGGGTTTCGCCCTTCAGCGGGCTAAAACCGCAGGTCAGAGGGGGTGGAGCCTGTGATCTGCCATGTACTGAGAGGGGGATATCCCTGTGAAGAAGAGCAAGGCGGACCGTATGGCCGCTGATATCACCGACCGTTACCGGGCTGCCGGTATCGCCCTGTCCGGGTTCGAGGCCCGGTATATCGAATTGGCCGCTGAGCATCTGGCTCAGGCTGAGAGCCTTGACGATCTCGTGCGCCGCGAGGGCCGAATGATCCTCGGGTACGGGAAGGTCATGGTCCTGCATCCGGCCATTACCGAAGCGCGTATGTGCCGCACAGAGGCGGGCAAGCTGCTGGCCAGGGTGCAGAAGCCGACGACGACCCCGCCCGCATCGCGCCGTGAGATCGCCAAGAAGGCATCGAATAGCCGATGGGGTGACCGTGGCTGAGTGGATCGAGCCGGATGCACTCGCGACCGACGAGGAATTGGAGCTAGCCCGTCTGATGGTCGAGTACCAGGAAGTCAGCGCGGGCGGTCGGAGCCTTCGGGATCACGACATGCGCGACGTGTTCGAGGATGACCGGCTAGAGACTCGCGCGCTGTCCCTGCTGCCGCTGGTTCGGGGGGTGTCTGCCAGGTGGTGAAGATGTGTAAGCGGCCCGGCTGTGAGCGGGAGCGGGCGCCGATGACTTCGGGGCGTGGCCTACAGCCGTTCTGTTCGGGCAACTGCATGTGCTGGACCCGCGCGCACACGGCGTTCAGTGAGGGTGGGGCCGGTTGGGGCCGTGACGCTGGGCGGGATGGGCGTCTGTTCGCTGGTCTGGCTCGCCTGCTGGACATGAGGCCGGGGCTGTCCTTCTGGCCGCACTGTGTGCTGATGGAGCTATACAGCGCCTACGGGCGGCCGTAGTGCCGCTGGCCGGCTGCGGGGTTCTGGCCCGTAGAACCCTTGTCCCGCACGGCAGTTGCCTGCCTTCAGATCCATGGCCCCGTGCCTGCCCTTCGCTGGGTGGGTGCGGGGCTTTTTGGCGTGTCCGGGGGCGGTGGCCGGGCGTACTCTGCGGGTATCACAGCCTTACCTGTCAAGGGAGCGTGCACCATGACTGACCTGCCCGCAGAGCTGACGACCGGAGAGCGCATCCGCATCCTTCGGGAACGCCGAGGGATGACGCGGGCCGTGCTCGCTGGTCTGGTCGGCCGGTCGTCGGACTGGTTGAAGAAGATCGAGAACGGCGAACGGGACATCAGGTCGATCACGCACCTTGTGCGGCTGGCTCACGCGCTGCACGTCCCGGACGTGGCCACGCTGACGGGGGACGAGTTGGCGATCCCTGCTGACTCTGTGGGGAAGCTGTCGCACGCGTCCGTGACGCCGATCCGGGCGGCCCTGCACGGGGTCTCGTTCGCTGGCACGCCGACTGTGGGCACGGTGACCCCGGAGGCACTGAGGGGCCGCGTAGAGGGCGCGTGGCGGCTCTGGCACGGCAGCACTCACCAGCGGACCGAAGTGGGCGCGCTGCTGCCTGACCTGATCCGCGACGCGCACGCCTGCGTCAGGGCTCACCGGGGCGACGACCGGAGGGCCGCTCACGCTGCTACCGCTGACCTGTACCGGCTCGTTCAAAGGCTGCTCGCGCACATCTGCGAGCCTGAGCTGTACTGGCTCGCGCTGGACCGTGGCCGGGCCCACAGCGAGGAGTCCGACAACCCCGTCTCCCTGGCGCTGGCGGCGTGGTCTACGGCGATCGGCCAGCGGGCGGCAGGCTTCGGGGAAGAGGCCGTGCAGACCGACGAGGCCGGTATGACCCTGCTGCGTGATCTGCTGGAAGACGGATCGGCTGAAGTCCTGGGCGTCTACGGGGCGTTGAACCTGCAAGCGGCGATCTCGTGTGGTCTGGACGGACGGTCCGGGGATGCTGAGCGGTACCTGTCTGAGGCGGACCGCACGGCCCGACGTCTGCCCGCTGGCTACTCGCACACCCCTTCAGCGTTCGACGCGTCCAACGTCGCCATTCACGGCGTCAGCGTCGGCGTGGGGCTGCTGACCCCTGGTGAGGCTCTGCGACGCGCCGAGTCGATCACGCCGGAAACGGTCGGCTCGCTGGAACGGCGCTCCCGTCTGCTGCTGGACATCGCTGCGGGGCACCATCAGCGGCACGAGACGGCGGCAGGAGTGCACTACCTGTCAGCGGCACACCGGGTGAGCCCGGAAGGGGTGCGGTACGTGCCGTTCGCCCGTGCGCTGGCGCGGGATCTCGCGAAGGCTGCGAGCGGTCCGCTGAAGGCCGATGCTGTGGCGCTGGCTGAGTCTGTGGGGGTCGCCGCGTAGTCACCCAAACGGGTAGGGGGACAGTTTGGGTCCGTCGCCAACTCGCCGTGCCTTTATGGTCCTTGCCGACCTACGAGGGGACGGCGAGACGATGGTGAACACGGCGGCCGATACCGATGCACGCATGGCCGAGTACGACACGTACGCCCCGAAGGGTGAGACGTGCCCCGAGTGCCTTAAGCCGCTCGACCCGCTTGAGGGGTGCCGCCGGGGGATGCTCGCCCGTCGCGACGCCTCCCCGGTCGTGGCCTACTGGCACCGCGCGTGCGTCCCTGGTGCCCCTGCGCCGAAGGGGGCGAAGAAGAAGTGACAACCCCCCGCGCCGTCATCCGTCATGTGCCGCACAAGATAGACACTCACCCGCTCGGGGAGATCACCGTTACGGCCCGCTGCCTTGACGCGGGTTGCGGGTGGTCGCTCATAGCTACGGCGGACCTGAAGGCTGCCGACACGGCGATGATGACTCACACGGGCTTGCACGGGCATCCGACGTTCACCCGGACCTATGAGGACGTTGCCCTTGTGCGGCGCCTGGAGCTGAACGAGGGGCAGCCGGACATGCCCCCACTTCCGTCTGCTGAGGAGCACGCACGCGCGACCGCGTGACCCAAAGTCCCCCTGCCCCCGCCAGGGCGGGTCAGTAAGTGCAAGCCCCCACACCCAACCAAGTGAAGGAGAAACGCCATGGACGCCATCTTGTACATGAGCGGCAAGCACGGCGGAGGTACCGGCTCCGGGCAGGGGGGGAGCCAGCAGGACGACGGCAGCAGCGGGCGAGGACACGGCGGAGGCGGTACCGACACGGGCAGTGGGGGCAACTCCTCCGACGGCTCCGGCCCCGCGAAGAAGTAACGCCGGATGACCGCGCGCAAAGAGGAGGTGGGCCCTTCGGGGCTCGCCTCTGCGCTCGTTGAGGCGGGCGCTCTGCAATCTGACTGGCTGCCCTCGTACAGGGCAGTCCCCCGGGACATGTTCGTACCCGCCCGTGTCTGGCCCGGCATCCCTGCGGGCACCGAACAGAGTCACGTGGTGGACCGTGACACGGACCCGGACGCCTGGCTCAAGGCGGTGTACTCCGACATCCCCCTAACCACGCAGTGGGACGACGGCCAGCACACCGCCGATGAGATCGGCACGATGCCCACAAGCTCAAACTCTCGCCCGCTCATGGTGTTCTCGATGCTCGCCGATCTCGATGTCAGGGACGGACAACGTGCCCTTGAGATCGGCACCGGAACCGGGTGGAACGCGGGTCTACTCTCGCACCGGCTCGGCGGTGAGAACGTGGTCTCAGTCGAGTTCGACGCGGAGGTTGCCAAGGGGGCGAGCGAGAACCTGCGCAATGCTGGGCTGTCCCCGCTGGTGATCGTCGGAGACGGGCGACTCGGCTACGCCGGGGGTGCTCCGTACGACCGAGTCATTGCTACCTGCTCCATCGGGGAGGTACCCCGAGCGTGGATTGAGCAGACGGTGACCGGCGGGGTGATCCTGGCCCCGTGGGCGGCGCTGTACGGCGGTGAGGCCATCGTCAGGCTGACCGTGGACGGCGAGACGGCAAGCGGCCCGTTCACGCGCCCCAGTGCCTTTATGAGGCTCCGCCAGCACCGCGCCGACTTCCCCGCCCATGACACCTACCTCAAGGGCGTGGCCTGGCCCGCTGACGGCATCCGGAGCACGTCGGCGCTGTCCCCCGCCAGCGTCCGCGATTGGGTGGTTCAGTTCGCCATCGGGCTACAGGTGCCCGGCGCGTTTTGGTCCGTGGAGCGCAGCGACGAGGAAAATCCGGAGGCGTACACGCTGTGGACCTATGACGCCGATTCCGACTCGTGGGCGTCTGCCGACTACGAGCCCGGCGCCGACAGCTTCGAGGTGGTCCAGTCCGGCCCGCGCAAGCTGTGGGATGAGACGGAGGCCGCTTACCGGTGGTGGGTCGGCCAGGGCCGCCCTGACTTCGAGCGGTTCGGCCTGACCGTCAGCAGCGAGGGGGAACGGGCCTGGCTCGACTCCCCGGGCAACCTGGTACCGCTCCGTAGCGCGTAGCCGCTCCCGCAACTGGCCCCGGTCGGCATTCACCCCGAGTGCTGGCCGGGGCTTCCTCATGTCCTGAGCGGCCCCGGTATCCTCAGAACTGCTACTTAGACGTGTTCGGGTCGGCGAGCACGGTGTGGCTCTCGTGCTCGGAGAGCACGCGGGCGCCCAGGACGGTCAGCCGCTCGATCTCCCGGCTCGCCGAGCTCCCCTCGGTCGGGCCGACATCGAGGTGGACACGGTTCTTGCCCGCCCGCTCCTCCGGGACGCGCATGAAGTAGAGGTGGGGCCCGCCGGCGGGGTTGCGGACGACGGCCTCCTCCGCGCTGGACCAGTCGGCCGCCTCCCATCCGGTGGCGGCCGCCCAGAAACCGGCGAGCTTGCCGGCGTCGGCCGCGTCGATCACGACGTTCTGGAGCTGGATACCCATGGTCTTCCGTTCTCTCGGATTGCCTGCGGCCACGGCCCCCGGTCGTGCGGACCGTGGGCCGGGCCAGATATTACGCACGTACCGCCCGGTGCCGGTATGCCCGGCACCGGGCGGTACGTCGTTCTCGGTGGGATCGGCGGGATCAGCGGGGGTCGCCCGCCTCCACGACGGGGGCGGGGCCCGGTCCGCGCTCCCCGCGCCGCCCGTCGTCCGGCACGACCTCGGACAGGTCGCGCAGCCGCGGCAGCGGGGACCGGGCGATGAAGACCAGCGCGCTGAGCGTGCCCAGGCCGACGACCACCAGGGTGGCGCGCAGGCCGATGAGTCCGCCGAGCCAGCCGCCGAGCAGGGCTCCCAGGGCGGCGGTGCCGGTGACGAGGAAGCGGTAGCCGGCGTTCGCCCGGCCCAGGATCTCCGACGACACGGCGGTCTGACGCAGGCTGATGACCTGGATGTTACTGATGACGACACCCATGCCGTTGATCAGCAGGGCCAGGCCGACGACGACGGCGCTGAGGATCCGCCCGCCGCCGGCCGCCGGTATGAGCAGCGGCGCGGCACAGGCGATCACCATCGTCCCCATGATGGTGGGGCCGATGCCCCACCGGCGGCCCAGCCGCCCGGCGACCAGGCTGCCCAGGAAGGCGCCGATGCCGGTCATCGCCATCACCACGCCCAAGGTGATGGGGGTGAAGTGCAGTTCGCGCGTCAAGTACAGGATGAGAACGGCCCACAGACCCTGGTTGAACAGGTTGTACGTGGCGGCCTCACCGGCTATGGCCCGCAGGTAGGGGTTGGTGCCGACCAGCCTCAGGCCGGTGCCGATGCGGGAGATCACCGAGCCCTCGGTGGCCGTGGACGCGGGTGCCGGTTCGCGGCGGCGGATGAACAGCAGCGACACCGCGGAGACGAGGTAGGTGCAGGCGTTGATGAGGACCGCGGCGGGTGCGGTGACCAGTCCGACCAGCACACCGCCCAGACCGGGCCCGCTGGCCTGGGCGAGCGAACGGCTGCCCTCCAGCTTGCCGTTGCCCTCTATCAGATGGTCGCGCCCGACCAGGGAGGGTATGTACGCCTGATAGGCGAGGTCGAACAGGACGGTGAGCGTGGCGGCGAGGAAGACGATGACGCTGAGCAGCCCGATGCCCATCACGTCCAGGGCGGTCAGCAGCGGGATGAGCCCGAGGATCACCGCCCTGCCGAAGTTGGCCCCGATCATGATGGGCCGCCGTCTGTTCTGGTCGATCCACACCCCGGCGAGCAGGGTGAAGAGCATGTAGGGGGCGAACTGGGCGGCGTTGACGACGCCCATCTCGAAAGGTGTCGCGTCCAGGGTGGTGGCGGCCAGCAGCGGGATCGCCAGGACGGAGATCTGCGCGCCGAACATCGACAGGCTCTCCGCGGACCAGAACTTCAGGAAGTCGGCGTCCCGCCACAGTCCCCTCGGCCGTTCGTCGGCCGGTGCTTCGCCCATGTCGTCCGTATCCTCACTTCTCGTGGCCCAGGACCCGCCGCAGCGTGCGCGCGAGCGCCGGCAGGTGCGGGTGCTGAAGCATGGTGTGGTGGGTCCCCGGGACCACGTGGTGGTCCAGGCCGCCGGTCGCGAAGGCCCGCCACCGGTCGACCTGATCATCCAGCTCCGCCCCGGCGCTCAGCAAGGTGATCGGGCCGTCGTACGGGGTGGGCCGATGCGTGTGGAACGCCCGGGAGTTGGCCAGGAACACGGCCACGCGGGTACGGACCTCGTCGCGCACCCCGGTGGGGATCAGCCCGGTGCGTTCCAGGAGCGAAAGGAGCTCTTCCCTCAGTTCACCGGCCGGTACGGTGGCCGGCCGGTCCAGGTCCGCCACGGGCGCTTCGACGCCCTGGAGCCCGGCAAGGTCGTTAACGAAGGCGGCCAGCAGCTCGGCCTCGCCGGGCGCCTCGGCGGCCCCTGGCGGGAAGCCGGTGTCGAGGAGGGTCACCGTTGCCACTTCCGCACCGGCGGCCCGCAGCCGGGCGGCCATCTCCAGGGCGACGGCACCGCCCAGCGACCAGCCGCCCAGGTGGTACGGGCCGGAGGGCCACGCGCGGCGCACGGCGGCCAGATAGGTGTCGGCCAATGCGCCCAGGTCCGGTGGTGTGTGGTGGACGTCGTCGTGCAACCCCGGGTGTTCCAGGGCGTGGACGGGGGTGTCCGCGTCGAGCAGGCGGGCCAGCGGAACATAGGGGACGACCGCGCCGCCCACGGCGTGCACGAGGAAGAGCGGTGGCCGCCCGCCCTCGGCCCGCAGGGTCACCAGCGGCGTCGCCCCGGCTCCGGTCCGCGCGACCGGTGCGGCGGGGGTGCGCGCGTCGATCGCCCGGGCCATCGCCTCGACCGTGGGCGCCGCGTAGAGCGCGCGCACGTCGAGCAGGGCGCCGAAGGACTCGCGCACCGCGAACCGCAGGCGAATCAGGTCCAAGGAGCTGCCGCCCAGGTCGAAGAAGCCGTCGAGCGCGCCGACCCGGGTGGCGTCCAGGATCCGCGCCCACAGGGCGGCGAGGGCCCGCTCGGTGGGGGTGCGCGGCGCCACGAAGCGCGCGCCTACGGTGAGTTCGGGAGCGGGCAGTGCCTTGCGGTCGACCTTGCCGTTGTCCGTCAGGGGGATGCGCTCCAGCGGCACCACCACCGCCGGCACCATGTAGTCCGGCAGCTCCGTGCCCGCGTGGGCGCGGAGCCGGGCCGACAGGTCGGGCCCGGCGCCCGGGGCGGGCACGACATAGCCGATCAGCCGTCGCCCGTCGCCGGTGCCGTGCACGGTGGTGAACGCGTCGGTGACCTCCGGGTGCGCGGCCAGCGCCGCGTCGATCTCGCCGGGCTCGACGCGGAAGCCGCGGATCTTCACCTGCTGGTCGATCCGGCCCAGGTACTCCAGGGTGCCGTCGGACAGCCGCCGCGCGAGGTCGCCGGAGCGGTAGAGGCGGCCCGCGCCGCCGCCGAACGGGTCGGGGACGAAGCGCTCCGCGGTCAGGTCGGGTCGGCCCAGATAGCCCCGGGCCACGCCCGGTCCGCCCACCCACATCTCGCCCGGCACACCGGCCGGGGCGAGCTGCCCGGACCGGTCGACGACCCACACCGACAGGTCGGGGATCGGCACCCCGATCGGACCGGGCGAGCGGGTGAGCAGCTCCCGGGTGAGGGGGCTGTAGGTGACGTGCACGGTCGTCTCGGTGATCCCGTACATGTTGACCAGCCGGGGCGCGTCCTCGCCGTGCCGGTCGAACCAGCGCAGCACCGCGTCGACGTCCAGCGCGTCGCCGCCGAAGACGACCGTGCGCAAGGCCAGGTCCGCGCCGCGTTCCTCGTCCACGGCGACCAGCTGCCGGAAGGCGGCGGGCGTCTGGTTCAGGACGGTCACCCGCTCCCGCTCCAGGAGTTCGTAGAACGCCTCGGGTGTGCGGCTCTCCCAGTACGGCACGACGACGAGCCGGCCGCCGTGGGCGAGAGCGCCCCACAGCTCCCAGACGGAGAAGTCGAAGGCGAAGGAGTGGAAGAGCGACCACACGTCCCGCTCGTCGAAGCCGAACCACTCGTGGGTCGAGGCCAGCAGCCGGACGACGTTCCCGTGGGGGACCATCACGGCCTTGGGGCGACCCGTGGAACCGGAGGTGTAGATGAGGTAGGCGAGGTCGTCGCCGCCGACGGTGACCGGCTCGGGTACGGGGTCGCCGTCGGCGGGGCGCCCGACGTCGAGGGGGACACGCTCGTACGGGCCGTCCGGCAGCTCCGCCGCGCTGTCCGCGAGCAGCACGCCGATGCCGGAGTCCTTGATCATGTAGCCCAGTCGCTCGGCCGGGTGTCCGGGGTCGAGCGGTACGTACGCGCCGCCGGCCCGGAGGATCGCCAGGACGCCGGCGACGAAGGCGGCCGAGCGCGTGCCGCACAGGCCCACGAGGTCGCCGCGGCGCACCCCGCGCTCGCGCAGCCGGGCGGCCAGCCGTCCGGCGTGGGCGTCGAGCTCACGGTAGGTGAGCCGGGTCGCGCCGTCGACGACGGCGACGGCCCCGGGCCGCAGCCGTACCTGCTCGGCGAAGAGCGCGTACAGGGAGACGTCGGCGGAACAGGTACGCCGGGCGGTGCTCCAGGCCGTCATCCGCCGCTGTTCCTCCGCGGTGAGGAGGGTGAGGCCGCCGATGGGCGCGTCAGGGGTCCGTACGGCCTGCTCCAGCACCGTGCGGAAGTGGTCGACGAGCCGCTCCACGCGGTCGTGGTCGTAGAGCTCGGTGGCGTACTCCAGTTGCAGGGCGACGGCGCCGTCCGCCGACTCGCTCGCGCTGACGGCCAGGTCGAAGCGGGCCCGGGTGCCGGTGGTCCCGACGTACTCGCCGGTGGTGGAGCCGAACCGGAAGGGCGCGTCGGCGGCGTCGGCGGCCTGGAGGGTGAGGCTGATCTGGAAGAGGGGGTTGCGGCCGGGGACACGCTCGGGCTTGAGCGCGTCGACGACCATCGTGAACGGCACGTCCTGATGATCCAGCGCACCGAGGACCGTCTCCTTGCAGCGACCGACCAGCTCACGGAACGTCGGATCCCCGGCCGTGCTGGTGCGCAGGACGAGCGTGTTGGCGAACAGGCCGACGAGCGATTCGACCTCGGAGCGTGTGCGCCCGGAGAACACCGACCCGATCGCCAGGTCGTCCTGGCCGGTGTAGCGCGACAGCACCGTCAGCAGACCCGCCTGGAGCACCGCCAGCAACGACGCCCCCTCCGTACGGGCCAGAGCACGCAGCCCCTCCCCCAGTTCCCGCGGCAGACTCGCCTCCAGAGTGGCACCGGAGGACGCCGGCTCCACAGGGCGGGGCCGGTCGGAAGGGAAGTCCACGACCGGCAGATCCGCCAGCGTACGCCGCCAGTACGACAACTGGCCCTCCAGAACCTCCCCCGTCAGCCGCTCGCGCTGCCAGGCCGCGAAATCAGCGACCTGTACGGCGAGCGGGGGCAGATCGGTACCGGCGTGGAGCGCGGAGAGCTCCTGTCCGATGATCCCCGTCGACCAGCCGTCGGTGACGACGTGGTGCAGGCTCATCAGCAGGACGTGGTCGGTGTCGGCGAGCCGCAGCAACTCCGTGCGCAGCAGAGGACCGGCGGCCAGGTCGAAGGCCCGTGCCGCCGCCGCGTCCACGAGCTGTCGCACGCGCTCCTCCCGGTCCGGTTCCGGCAGACCGGTCAGGTCGGTGACCGGCAGCGGCCAGGAGGCGGGGGCCTCGTCGACGATCAGCCGTGGCTCCTCCCCTTCGCCCGAGAAGCGGGTGCGTAGCGCCTCGTGCCGCCCGACGAGCCGTCGGAACGCCTCACGCAGGGCGCCGGCGTCCAGGGGGCCGCTCAGCCGCAGCGCGAACGGCATGTTGTAGACCGGGGATTCGGGGTCGAGTTGGTGCAGGAACCACAGGCCCTCCTGCTGGTACGAGGGCACGAGCGGCCGCCCGTCGCGGGGGACGGGGCGGATCCGGTCGGTGTCGTCGGCCGCGCCGTCCTGACCGGCCGGTGCGGCGGTGTGCGCCTGGTCGACACGGGCGGCGAGGTCGCGCAGGGCGGAGTGCGTGAACAGGACGCGGGGAGCGAGGGACACGTGGAAGGTGTCGCGGATGCGGGAGGTGAGGCGGGTGGCGTGGAGGGAGTTGCCGCCCAGGTCGAAGAAGCCGTCGAGCGCGCCGATGGACTCCAGGGGCACGTCGAGCAGGGTGTGCCAGATGTCGGCGAGGGCGCGTTCGGTGGCGGTGCGCGGCGGCTCGTTCCGTGACTCCGCGGCGGTGCGCGGGGCGGGGAGCCGGGCGCGGTCGAGCTTTCCGCTGGGGGTCAGGGGAAGCGCGTCGATCACGATCACCTGAGCCGGGACCATGTGCAGCGGCAGCCGGTCCGTCAGCGCCGCGCGGATGCCGTCGGCGTCGGCCGCTCCGGCGGCGGTCGGCACGACGTAGCCGATCAGTCGCGCGGCGGGGGTGCCGGAGTCGTGGACGACGACGGTGCCCTGCCGGACCCCTTCGCAGCCGGCGAGGGCGTGTTCGATCTCGCCGGGTTCGATGCGCAGCCCACGGATCTTGATCTGCCGGTCCGCGCGGCCCAGGAATTCGAGATTCCCGTCCTCACGCCACCGCACCACGTCACCCGTCCGGTACATCCGCTCACCCGAGCCGGAGAAGGGATCCGGGACGAAACGCTCCGCCGTCAGGTCAGGGCGGCCGAGGTAGCCCCGGGCCAGACCGACACCCGCGATGAACAACTCACCCGGAACACCCACCGGCATCGGCTCGAACGTGCCGCCGTGCAGGACGTACGCGCGGTGGTTGGCCATCGCGCGACCGATCGGCGGCGACGCCGTCAACCCACCGGGCGGGCACAGATAATCCACACACGCCACGGTCGCCTCGGTCGGACCGTAACCATTGTGGAACTCACGCTTCGCACTCGACCAACGGTTCACCAACTCCGCCGGAAAGGCCTCCAACCCCACGAACAACGCCCGCAGATCCACCAACTCCACAGGATCCAACAACCTCAACACCGCCGGCGGCACATCCGCCACCGACACTCGCTCCCGCACCATCAACGCCTGCAACGCATCCGGATCCAGCAGCACCTCACGCGACGCGCCGACGACCGTGGCCCCGGAGCCCAACGCACCGTAGAAGTCGAAGACCGACACATCGAACGCCGGATTCGCGAACTGCAGCAACCGGTCACCGAGACCGATACCGAACAGCTCCCGCGCGTTGAGGACGAAGTTCACCGCCGCCCGGTGCGACACCATGACACCCTTCGGCGCACCCGTCGACCCCGATGTGTAGATCAGGTAGGCGAGGTTGTCCGGCGTCGTTCCGCCGGGCAGGGGTGAGTCGGGTGTCCGCGCCAGGCGTTGCGCGGTGGCGGGTTCGTCGAGGCATACGCGAGGCATGTCCGCCGGCAGTGCCGCGGACAGTGCCCGGGTGGTCACGACGACGCGTGTGCCCGCGTCCGCGAGCTGGCCGGCCAGGCGTTCCACGGGGTACTGCGGATCGAGCGGCAACCAGGCGCCACCGGCCTTGAGCACCGCCAGCTGTGCCACCGGCAGCCGCGTGCCACGCTCCAGCAGGACACCCGCCACCACGTCCGGGCCCAGCCCGAAATCCGCGCGGAGGAGGTGGCCCAGCCGGTTCGCCTCCGTGTCCAGCTCCCCGTACGACAGCTCGGCGCCCTCGAAGCGCATCGCCGGGGCCGAGGCGTCCGCCGCCGCCCAGCGCTCCACCAGCTCATGCAGCAGCGCCCCGTCTTCTTCCCGCGTGACGGGTTCGGGGTTCCACCCCCACAGCAGTTGCTCCCGCTCTGCCGCGTCGAGGATCTCCAACTCACCCAGCATGGAGTCGGGAGCGGTCACGGCCTGCTCCAGGACCATACGGAAGTGACCGGCCAGCCGCTCCATGCGGGGCCGGTCGAACAGCTCCGTCGCGTACTCGATGACGACGTCCAGGCCGCCTTCCGGTGTCTCGATCACCGTGACGCCGACGTCGAAGCGGGAGCTGATCTCGTGGGAGGCGAGGGGTTCGGCCTCCACGCCCGGCAGAGCGAAGCCGCGGCCGCTGGTGCCGGCGGCCTGGAGGGTGAGGCTGATCTGGAAGAGGGGGTTACGGCCGGGGACACGCTCGGGCTTGAGCGCGTCGACGACCATCGTGAACGGCACGTCCTGATGATCCAGCGCACCGAGGACCGTCTCCTTGCAACGGCCCACCAGCTCACGGAACGACGGATCCCCCGCCGTGCTCGTCCGCAGAACGAGCGTGTTGGCGAACAGGCCGACGAGCGATTCGACCTCGGAGCGTGTGCGCCCGGAGAACACCGACCCGATCGCCAGATCCTCCTGACCCGTGTACCGCGACAACACCGTCAGCAACCCCGCCTGGAGCACCGCCAGCAACGACGCCCCCTCCGTACGGGCCAGAGCACGCAGCCCCTCCCCCAGTTCCCGCGGCAGGCTCGTCTCCAGGGTGGCGCCGGAGGACGTCGGTTCCACGGGGCGGGGCCGGTCGGAGGGGAAGTCGACGACCGGCAGGTCGGCCAGCGTGCGGCGCCAGTAGGACAGCTGGCCTTCCAGGGCCTCCCCGGTCAGCCGCTCGCGCTGCCAGGCCGCGAAGTCGGCGGTTCGGAGGTCGAGTGCCGGGAGTTGCCCACCGTCGTAGAGCGTGGCGAGGTCCTGGACGATGATCCCCGTCGACCAGCCGTCGGTGATCACGTGGTGCAGGCTCATCAGCAGGACGTGGTCGGTGCCGGACAACCGCAACAGGCTCGTCCGGAGCAGGGGCCCGGTGGCCAGGTCGAAGGGGCGTACGGCCTCTTCCTGCGCCCGGTTCCGTATGAACTCCTCCCGGGCCGACTCCGGCAGGTCCGACAAGTCGGTCACCGGAAGCGGCCAGGAAGCGGGCGCGTCCTCGACGACCAGCCGCGGTTCGCCGCCGTCGCCCGGGAAGCGGGTGCGCAGCGCCTCGTGCCGCGCCACCAGCAGCCGGAACGCCTCACGCAAGGCGCCGACGTCCAAGGGGCCGCGCAGCCGCAGCGCGAACGGTACGTTGTAGACCGGGGATCCCGGCTCCATCTGGTGCAGGAACCACAGGCCCTCCTGCTGGTAGGAGGGTACGAGCGCCCGCCCGTCGCGGGGAACGGGGCGGATGCGGTCGGCGCCGGCCTCCGCCGCGCGCTTCTGCCTCAGCCGCAGGGCCAGCAGGGCGCGCCGCTTCTCCTCGATCGTCGTCTGCCGGGACATGGCGTCGGTCATCAGGATTCCTCGCTCAGCAGTCGGTCCAGCTCCTCCTCGGACAGCCCAGCGATCTCCGCTTCGAGGTCCGTCTCCTCCGCGGCGGCCGTCGTGAGCTCCTCGCCGATGCGGACGGCGAGGTCCTTGAGCACCGGGTGGGCGAAGAGGAGGCGTGGTTCGAGCGTGGTGTGGAAGGTGTCGCGGATGCGGGAGATGAGGCGGGTGGCCTGGAGGGAGTTGCCGCCCAGGTCGAAGAAGCTGTCGTACGCGCCGATGGATTCCAGGGGCACGTCGAGCAGCCCGTGCCAGATCGCGGCGAGGTCCCGCTCGGTGGCGTCGCGCGGTGCGACGTGGACGCGAGCCGCTCCCTCCTGAGGCGCCGGGAGCCTGGTGTGGTCGACCTTGCCGTTGGGGGTCAGCGGCAAGGCGTCGAGGACCATCAGCCGGGCGGGGACCATGTGCTGGGGAAGGCGGTCCATGAGCGCGGTGCGCAGGGCGTCGGCGTCCAGCGCCTCGCCCGCCTCGGCGACGGCGTAGGCGATGAGGCGTGCCTCGGGTGTGCCGGGGCGGTCGACGGTGACGACGGCCTGGGCGACGCCGGGGCTGGTGGTCAGCGCGTGTTCGATCTCGCCGGGTTCGATGCGCAGCCCACGGATCTTGATCTGCCGGTCCGCGCGACCGAGGAATTCGAGGTTGCCGTCCTCACGCCACCGCACCACATCTCCGGTGCGGTACATCCGCTCACCGGCCCCCGCGAACGGATCCGGGACGAAGCGCTCCGCCGTCAGATCCGGACGATTCAGATAACCACGGGCCAACCCCGCACCCGCCACGAACAACTCACCGGGAACACCCACGGGCACCGGCTCGAAAGTGGCGGCATTCAGGACGTACGCGCGGTGATTCGCCATCGCGCGACCGATCGGCGGCGACGCCGTCAGACCACCCGGCGGACACCGATAATCCACACAGGCCACCGTCGCCTCGGTCGGACCATAACCGTTGTGGAACTCACGCCTCTCGTTCGCCCACCGGTTCACCAGCTCCGCCGGGAACGCTTCGAGACCCACGAACAACGCCCGCAAATCCGACAACGGCCCCGGATCCAGCAACCTCAACACCGCCGGCGGCACATCCGCCACCGACACTCGCTCCCGCACCAGAAGACCCTGCAACGCATCCGGATCCAACAACACCTCACGCGACGCACCCACAACCGTCGCACCCGAACCCAACGCACCATAAAAATCAAAAACCGACACATCGAACGCCGGATTCGCGAACTGCAACAACCGATCACCCGGACCGATACCGAACAACTCCCGCGCGTTCAGCACGAAATTCACCGCCGCCCGATGCGACACCATCACCCCCTTCGGCACACCCGTCGACCCCGACGTGTAGATGATGTACGCGAGGTGGTCGGGGCCGGTGGTGCCGGTGAGCGGTGTATCCGCCGTGCGGGCCAGTCGTTCGCGCTGCTCGGGGTCATCCAGGATCAGCCGTGGTACGTCGGCGGGCAGTGCCGGTGCCAGGGCGCTTGTGGTCACCACGACGGCGGCCCGGGCGTCGGAGAGGTAGGACGCCAGGCGTTCGGTGGGGTGCTGGGGGTCCAGCGGCAGCCACGCGCCGCCGGCCTTGAGTGCCGCGAGCTGGCCGACCGGCAGGTCGAGGCCCCGCTCCAGCAGCACGCCGACCACCACGTCCGGGCCCGCACCGAAGTCCGCGCGCAGGACGTGGGCCAGCCGGTTGGCCGCCGCGTCCAACTGCCCGTACGACAGCTCGGCACCCTCGAAGCGCATCGCGGGCGCCGAAACGTCCGCCGCCGCCCAGCGCTCCACCAGCTCATGTAGCAGCGCCCCGTCCTCTTCCCGCGCCACGGGGGACGGGTTCCGGCCCGACAGCAGCTGCTCGCGCTCGTCCGCGTCCAGCAGGCCCAGCGCGCCCACCCGCAGGTCCGGGTCCACCACGGCCTGTTCGAGCACCGTCCGGAAATGCCCGACCAGCCGCTCCATCCGGGCCCGGTCGAACAGCTCCGTCGAGTACTCGATCCATACGCGCAGTCGTCCGTCGGTGGCCTCGTCGACCTGGAAGGCGAGGTCGAAGCGCGCGGTGCCGTTCTCCACGGGTACCGGCTCGACGGCCAGGTCGCCGAGGCCGAACTCGCCGACCATGGCGCCGGTGAGCAGGGTGAAGCTGATCTGGAACAGCGGGTTGCGGCCGGGGGTGCGCTCGGGGCGGAGTTCCTCGACGAGAGTGCCGAAGGGGACGTCCTGGTGTTCCATCGCGCCCAGGACGGTGCGCTGGCAGCGGTCGACCAGTTCGCGGAACGTGGGGTCGCCGGCCGTGCTCGTGCGCAGGACCAGGGTGTTGGCGAAGAAGCCGACCAGCGGTTCCACCTCGGTGCGGGTGCGGCCGGAGAACACCGAGCCGACCGCCAGGTCGTCCTCGCCGGTGTAGCGGGAGAGGACGGTCAGGAAGGCGGCGTGGAGGACTGCGAGCAGTGAGACGCGCTCCTCGCGCACCCAGGTGCGCAGGGCCGTGCCGAGTTCGGCGGGCAGGTCCAGTTCGAGTTCGGCGCCGTTCCAGGTGGGCTGGGTGGGGCGGGGGCGGTCCGTGGGGAAGTCTATGGCGGGGACGCCCGCGAGGGTGGTGCGCCAGTAGTCGATCTGGTTCCGCAGGCCGTCGCCGGACAGCCGGCGCCGCTGCCAGGCGGCGTGGTCGGCGGGCTGCACGGCGAGTTCGGGCAGGGAGGCGTCCCCTGATCCGTAGAGGGCCGCCAGCTCCCGGGTGACGATGCCCACCGACCAGCCGTCGGTGACGATGTGGTGCAGGCAGAGCACGAGGAGGTGGTCGTCGGCGGCGAGGCGGAGCAGGTCGGTGCGGAAGACCGGGCCGTTCTCGAGGTCGAACGGGGCGCGGGCGCGGGATTCCACGAGGGCCCGGGAGCGGTCGTCGCGTTCGCCGTCGGGGAGGCCGGAGAGGTCGGTCACGGGCAGCGGCCAGGAGGCGGGCGTGTCGTCGACGCTCTGGTAAGGCACGCCGTGTTCGGAGCCGAAGCGGGTGCGGAGCGCCTCGTGGCGGGCGACGAGGCCGCGCAGGGCGCCGGCCAGGGCGGTGGTGTCCAGGGTGCCGCGCAGGCGCAGGACGAAGGGCACGTTGTAGACGGGCTGTCCGGGCGCCAGCTGGTGCAGCGTCCACAGGTGGCGCTGCTGGTCGGATACCTGGAGCCGGCCGGTGCGGGGCACGGGGGCGATGCGGTTGCGTTCCGCGGCCTCGGCGCGCTGCCTGGTGAGTTTGGCGTCCAGGAGCGCGCGTTTGATGTCGGAAAGACTGGCCGTCCCGGTGGAGGTCTCGCCCGGTCCCGTCATGCTCATCCTCGATCCCTTCGAACCTTGTTCCGCCGGTCCCGCGAACCGGTTCTGCCGATCCGGTCGTGGCAGGACGACCCTGGATCCAGACGCTAGTGAGAAGGCCGGGGACGGCGCGTCCACACGGGTGTGGAGCCGCCGTCCCCGCTTTGTGGACACCGTGCTGACCGACCGGGCCCGCCGTCGTGCGGCGGTCAGGCGTCGTAGTCGACGCGGAGGGTGTCGTCGAGTGCCGCGAGGGTCTCGCCGAGGGCCTCGTGGCCGGGGGCCTCCCCGTAGACGATGGCGGTGAACGCCTGGGTGCCCTGCCGCCAGTCGACGGGGTCGCCGGGCCGCCGGACGATCTCGACGCGGGCGACGCCGGGGAGGCGCCGGGCCTCCTTGCGGCCGCTGAGGCCGGTCACGGTGGTCGCCGTGACGGGGGGCGGGGCGAAGCGCTGGAAGGTGACGCGCCGGGTCGCGGCGGGCGCGTCGAGCCGGCTCGGTACGGGGGCGCCCGTGGCCAGGGCGTTCTCCAGGGCGAGGCGGAGCACGTTCACACCGGTGGCGCGGCCGACGAGGTCGTTGACGAAGCCGCCGAGGCGGCCGTTGACCTCGATGAGCCGCGGGCCGTCCGGGGTGAGCTTGAACTCGGTGTGGGTAACGCCGGAGGTCACGCCGAGCGCCCTCAGCGCCTCCTCGGCGCGTGCCAGGACGCGTGCGGCGGCGGGCTCGTCCAGGGTGCTGGGGAAGAACACCCCGCTCTCGCGGAAGGGTTCGACGAGGGGGAGCTTGCCGGTGATGCCGAGATGGGTGACGTGGTCCCCGTCGACGACCGATTCGACGGAGACGTAATCGCCCCAGCGGGGGCCGGCGACGGTGGGGTCGCCGAGAAGGCGTTCCTCGGCGATCAGCGGGCCTTCGCCGGCCGCCAGCAGTTCGGCGGCCACCCGGTGGAACTCGGCGACGGAGCCGACGGGGAACGTGGCCCGGCTGCCCGCGCCCCGCCGGGGCTTGAGGACGGCGGGCAGTCCGACGGCCGCCAGCGCCTCCTCGGTGTCCTCGGAGCGGGACAGTTCGGCGAACCTCACCACCGGGGCGCCGGCCGCGGCCAGCCGGGTGCGCTGGCGCAGCTTGTCGCCCAGGGCCGCGGCCACCTCGGGGGTGTGGAAGCGCAGGCCCAGGGCCTGGGCGAGGTGGGCGGTGAGTTCGAGGCGGGCGTCGGTGAAGGTGGTGACGCCGACGGTGCCGAGTTCCCTCAGCCGCCGCGCCGTGGCGTCCGGCGGGGTGTCGTCGGTGTGCTCCACCAGGGTGCCGGCGCGTTCCAGTACGGGCAGCGAGGCCGCCACCGCCGGGGAGCCGGGGTTCACGACCAGCACGATGTCGCACAGGCCGGTCGCGGCGTGGGCGATCTCCACGGGGCTGACCGCCCCGTTGTCGTAGACGACCGCCAGCCGCTCAGGCATCGCGCGCGGCCCGCTCGGTCTCCTCCTGGAGCATGCGCAGGGCCTCCTCCTCGGAGAGCTCGCCGAGGGAGGCGAGCAGCCCCTCCTCGACCAGTTCGACGAGCCGGTCGACGCTGCCCTCGGCGAAGACGACGGGCAGCGGGATCTGGACGCCGTAGGACTCCTCGATGCGCGTCATGAGCTGGACGGCCTGCAGGGAGGTTCCGCCGGCCTCGAAGAGGCTCTCCTCGCTGTCGAACTCCTCGTCGGGGACGGCGAAGATGTCCTGCCACATGTCGGTGAGCTCCTGGCGGAGCTGTGCGCCGGTGCTCATGCCCGTCCCTCCGGTGTGCCGAACGCGGCGTCCCACTCGGCTTCCGCGATCTTCTCGGCCTGTTCCCAGGGGTGGGTGTAGGGCATGGACGCGGCGATCCTGGTGAGCTTGTCGCGGTGCTCCCAGACCTTCTCGAAGGCGTCGGCGTACCGCTGGAGCAGCGGGCCGGCGTCCGGGTGCAGATGGGCCTTCTGAAGGGCGAAGGAGTCGTCGATGACGCGGTGGGTGACCGGGAAGTCCTCCTCGCGGTAGGGGCGTTCGGGGACGCCGGGCAGGGCCCAGGGGTAGCCGCCGAGGCCCAGGCGCTCGCGGAAGACGCGCTGGGCGGGCAGGGGCATCAGCTGGTAAGGGGCGGCGGGCACGCCCTCGGCGCGCAGGGCGCGCTGGACGGTGGCGCGCAACGGTCCGGCGAGGTGGTCGGCGAGGCCGAAGGCGGCCGGGTCGACACGGAAGCGCAGGATGTGCCAGGCGTGGGTACGGTCGTCGGGGACGACCGGCGGCAGGAAGCCGGGCAGTGCGGCGACGCGCTCCAGGAGCCGCCGTACGTTCTCGTCGCGCCGCTCGGACTCCTCGGGCAGGCGGGTGAGCTGACTGCGGGTGAAGGCGGCCTGGAGGGAGCTCGGCTTGTTGTTCCAGCCGAGGAAGTGGGCGACGTAGGAGCGTTCGCCGCGCTCGGGGATCAGCTCGCCGAACTGGCGCAGCATGGTGGCGCGGGTGGCCAGCCGGTCGTCGTCGGTGGTGATCAGACCGCCTTCGCCGCAGGTGGCGAGGTTCTTGCTGACGTTGAGGCTGAAGGTGTTGATCGCGCCGATGGAGCCGGCCCGGCGGCCCCGGTATTCGGCGCCGTGCGCCTGGGCGGCGTCCTCGACGACGGCGATGCCGTGGCGGGCGGCGAGTGCGGTGATCTCGTCCATCTCGGCGGGCAGGCCGTGCAGGTGGACGACGACGATCGCCTTGGTGCGCGGGGTGATCGCGGCCTCGATCGCCTCGGGGGTCATGTTGTAGGTGCGCGGGTCGATGTCGACGAAGACCGGCACGGCGAGCAGGTGCAGGGGTGCGGCCGCGGTGGCGACGAAGCTCAGGGCGGGCACGATGACCTCGTCGCCCGGTTCGATGCCGAGGGCGCCGAGGGCGACGGTGATCGCGGCGGTGCCGTTGCTGACGGCGATGGCGTGGCGGGTGCCGGTGTGGCGCGCCCATTCCTCCTCCAGGCCGGGGATCTCCCGCTCGCCGGAGGAGGCGGTGGTGTACCGGCCGGAGGCGAGGGCCAGGCGTACGGCCTCCTCGTCCTGCTCCGTGACCCGTGGCCAGGCGGCGATGCGCAGGTCCTTGGGTACGGCCCGGGTGCCGCCGAGCATCGCGAGGCGGCTCGCGGGGTCGGTCGGCCGCTGTGCTGTCACAGTTCTGCCCTCTCGTCGTCGAGCGCGGTGAGGGCGCTCTCGTGGTCCTTCAGGAGTGCGTGGACGCGGCCGGCCAGGCGCCGGGGGGTGAGTCCGCCGTCCCGGGTGAGCGCCGCCATGATGCGGACGGCGGACCAGTGGTGGGCGACGCGCTCCACCGACCGGGCCTGTTCGACGAGGCCGGGGAGGTCCAGGGTGCGCCCGGCGAGGGCCAGCCAGTCGGCGTGGACCGCGGTGCAGGCGAGGGCGGCACCCGCGGCGACGAACAGTTCGTCGCGGATGTCCTCGCCGGCGGTCAGCCGTTTGACGGTGCCCTCCAGGAAGGCCTGCTGGCCGGCCAGGCCGGTGCAGGCGTCGCCGTCGGGCGGGGCGGCGAAGTGCGCGAGGTTGAGGGCGAGGACCCGGGCGACCTCGGCGCGGTCGAGTGCGGGGAAGTCCCCGGGGGCGGCGTCCAGTTCGAGGGAGAGCCAGCGGTTGTCGATGTGGACGCCGGTGAAGAACATGTCGCGCTCGTGGACCAGCTCGTTGCCGGAGTCGCGCGAGGCGGTGAGTTCGGCGAGGGTGATGTCGCCGTGGAAGGCGGGGGGCACCGCGTCCAGGACGCGGACGGTGCCGCGTTCCTCGTCGTAGCCGTGCACGACGACCAAATGGTTGGAGTGCACGTCCCGGTAGGCGGGGCGGAACGGCAGGTGGTAGTTGTCGACGGCGACGGCGACGGGTGTGCCGGCGGCCACCGCGTCCCTGACCTGCTCCCAGCCGGTCGCCGCGTCGGCGGGCTCGTGCCAGACGGAGCGTACGGGGTGGTGGGGGGCGAGCGCGGTCAGCAGCGATTCGCCGTCGGCGCACGGGTAGTAGTACTCCTCGCGGCGGACGCCGCCGGGGAAGTGGCGGAAGGTCCAGGCCGCGCCGAGGACGGGGAGCGCGGGGACGCCGCGGTGTTCCAGGAGGGTGGCCAGGCAGCCGTGCAGGCAGCCGCCGAGGTCATGGCGCCAGGGGCGGACGTTCTCCAGCAGGGCCTTCACGCGGCCACCTCCAGCGGGGCGCCGGGCAGCAGGGTCATCGCGAAGACGTGGACGGCGGGGTTGTCGGGCAGTCGCAGGGCGCCGAGGTCGCTCTCGCGGGGCACGGGCACCCGGTGGCGCCAGATGACGGGGCCCATCTTGCGCTCGACGTGGCGCGGGTAGTGCATGCGTGTGCAGGTGAAGGCGGGGCTGCCGCCTACGCGGGAGCCGGTCTCCGGCCAGAAGTCGGGCACGCGCAGCCACTCGGGGTCGACCGAGCCGTCGGCGTAGTGCAGCAGCACCTGGTCCTCGGTGCGGCGCTCGGCGGCGGTGAGCAGCTGGATCCAGTCGTAGCGCCCGGTGGGCACCTCGATCAGCTGGCCCGCGCAGCGTATGTTGTCGGGCCGGCCGGGGGCGGCCTCGGGGAACAGGAAGGGCACGCCGTCGACGACGACGGGGCCGCCGGCGGGCAGTTCGTCGGCGGGGAAGGTGTTGCCCCAGATGTTGAAGGCGCCCGCGGAGAGAGTGTCGGCGCGGGTGATGCCGGTGTTGTCGGCGTGTTCCGCGAGGTTCACCGGGACGGCCTCGGTCTGTCGGCGGTCGGCCCGGTCGGGAAGTCGATCCATCAAGTGCACCTGACTGCGGCAGTAGGGACGGCGGGCAGGGCCCGCAGGGGCGGCTCCGCGCCGGGCCGGAAGCGGCACCAGGCGTGCAGGCGTGGTTCCACGGTGCGGGGCATGAGGTGGGCGCGCGTCGCGGCGCGTGCGGACGGGAAGGCGATGACCGTGTCGCCGACGCGGCGGCCGAGCGCGGCGAGCCGTTCGGTGAGGCGGGCCCGCTCCGGTGAGGTCGCGCCGTGCCAGACGTCGAGACCGGCGAGGCGGGCGCCGGGGACGGTGGCCGGGTCGTCGCCGACGACGGCGACGAGGGCCGCCGGGGTGGTCAGCCAGTGGACGCACAGGGCGTCCGGGTCCGGCGCGGCCCAGGGTGGTGTGCGCGGGTCCGCGGGCGCGCCCGGGCGGCGTTCCATGGTGACCTCGGTGAGGGGTTTGTCGCCGCTCGGCCAGTGGTGTACGGGTGTGAAGCCCAGGCGCGCGTAGAGCGGGGGCAGGCACCGTTCGACGACCGCGTCCAGGCGTAGCACGGGCACGCCGTGTGCGGCGGCCGTGTTCTCGACGGCGCGCAGCAGGGCCCGGGCCACTCCCCCGCCGCGGGCGGCCGGGCCGACCGAGACCCGGCCGATCTCCCAGGCGCCGTCGGGCCGGGCGTGGACACGCAGGGTTCCGGCGGGTTCGCCGGCGCGGTCGCGCGCGAGCCAGACGGTCGCGCCGCGGGCCACGTCGGCGCGGACCCGGGCCCCGGTCTCGGCGGCGCCGTCGGGGACGGGCAGGCCGGGCAGCGGGTCGGAGCCGTGGTAGGCGGCTCTGGTGAGGGCGGCGATGCGGTCCGAGCGGCCGGCGGCGAGGACCTGCCCGGCGGTCAGGGCGACCACACTCAGGCCGGTCGCCGGGTCCGGCCGCGGGGCCCGTTCAGTCATGGCCGATCAGCAATTCGTGGAAGCAGTCCGCCCCGAACTCCAGGGCGCCGACGGCGATCCGCTCGTCCGGGCAGTGCAGGCGGCCTCGGTAGGAACGGTCGAGGTCGTGCAGGAGGGGGAACCACCCGTAGCACTGGATGCCGAGCCGGGGGAAGAGGCGGGCGTCGGTGGAGGCGGTCGTCACCATGGGGAAGGGGACGCCTTCGGGGTCCTTGGCCTTGAGGATGCCGGCGAGCCGTTCGTAGAACCCGTCGAGCCGTGGCGCGGGCATCTTGTCGCCCTCGACGAGGACCTCCAGGTCCATGTCGCAGCCGACGCGTTCGCGCAGTTGCCGGAGGAAGTCCTCGCGGCCGAAGTCGCCGGGCAGCAGCCGGCCGTCGAGCTCGACGTCGATCCGGGCGGGCAGGACGTTGGTGGCGGTGCCGCCGTGGACGACGGTGGCGTTGACGGTGTGCTGGACGAGGGAGCGCAGGTACCGGGCGTCGGTCTCGTCCATGCCGGCGAGGGCGGCGGGGTCGCCGGGGTCGGCCCGGAAGGCGGCGACGCGGCCGCCGAAGGGCTGTGGCAGGGCCGCCGCCAGTTCCTGGAGCATGCGGTCGACGGCGGGTGTCATGAGGGTGCCCAGGCCGCCGCCGTCGATGGCGGTGAGCAGCCGCTGGAGCTTGTGCGCGGCGCCGGTGGGACCGGCGGCGCGGGAGGCGTGGCCGGGTGTGCCGTAGAGGGTCGCGCGGACCCATACGGCGCGCTTCTCGGCGACCACGACGGGGTGCAGCCGCGCCTGGCGGCCGAGGCCGAGTTCGGCGCCACCGTCCTCACCGATGGCGTGGCGCACACCGGCGAAGAGCCCGGGGTGTTCCTCGACGAGGAAGCGGGCCCCGGTGGCACTGCCCGCCTCCTCGTCGGCGACGACCGCGAGGATGACGTCCCCGGCCGGCGGGGTCCCGGCGGCGGCGAGCCGGAGGAGGGCGGCCAGCATCATGGCCAGGTGGCCCTTCATGTCGACCGCGCCGCGCCCCCACAGCTCGCCGTCGACGACGTCGCCGCCGAAGGGGTCCCTGGTCCAGTCCTGCCCGGCCACCGGGACGACGTCCACATGGGCGTGGAGCAGCAGCGGCGGCACGAGGCCCCGGCCGGGCAGCCGGGCGATCAGGTTGGGCCGGGCGGGGTCCTTGGCCAGCAGCCGGGTGTCGAGTCCGGCGGCGTCGAGGAGGTCGCGTACCCAGTGCACGCAGGCGGCTTCCGCGCCGGGTGGGTTGACGGTCTCGAACCGGATGAGCCGCTGGGCGATGCCGACCGGGTCGGAGGGGAAGGCGGTGGGGTGCTTCGTGTCGGCGCTCATGCTTCGACCAGTCCGTCCCGGGCGGCGTCCCGCAGCAGTTCTTCCGCCCCGTCGCGCAGCCGGGCGGTGAGCGGCAGGTGCTTGATGCCTGCCACGAAGTTGGACTCCAGGTGCTCGACGGGGCCGGCGACCTCGAAGCGCTCCACCACGCGCACGATCTCCTCGAAGAGGAGGTTCAGGGCGATCTTCGCCAGGGGCGCGCCGACGCAGTAGTGCGGGCCGAAGCCGAAGGCCACGTGGCGGTTGGGGCGGCGGGTGATGTCGAAGCGGTACGGGTCGGGGAAGACGTCCTCGTCGCGGTTGGCCGAGCCGAGCCAGGTGACGAGCGCGTCGCCCTGTTTGATGGACACGCCGCGCAGTTCGAGGTCGTGGACGGCGTAGCGCATGAAGTGGTTGGCGGGTGAGGACCAGCGCAGTCCCTCGTCGACGGCGCCGGGCACCAGGGAGGGGTCGGCGAGCAGCCGCCGGTACTCCTCGGGGTGCTCGATGAGGGCGAGAACGGTCGAGGCGATGGCGTGCGGGGTGGTGACGTTGGCGCCCAGGAGCAGGCTGTAGCAGTTGTAGACGATCTCGTCGTGACGCAGCCGGCGGCCGCCGGCCTCCATGCCGGTGAGGAAGCCCACGAGGTCGTCGTCCCCGCCGGGGTGCCGGCGGACGAACCGGGAGAAGTAGTCGAAGAGTTCGTGGTGGGCGGCGACGAGGGTGCCGTGGCCGCTGCCCTCCTGGAACTCGGAGTCGGTGGGGGCGACGGCCATGGTGGTGAGCTTGGTCAGCCGCGGCCAGTCCCGTTCGGGCAGGCCCATGAGGGAGCCGGTGAAGGCCATGGGGAAGTCCGCGGCCGTGGTCGCGATGTCCCAGACGCCGCCGTCCAGCAGGTGCGCGAGCATGCGGCGGTGCACGATCCGGCGGATCTGCGGCTGCCGGTCCTTCAGGGCACGGTGGGACATGACCTTCATCAGCGGTTCGCGCATCGCGGTGTGCGTGGGCGGGTCGCTGGCGGCCATCATCTTGCCGCCGGCCGGGTCCTGGGCGCCGAGGATGCTCAGCAGGGTGCCCTTGGTGGAGGTGAAGCGGGTGTGGTCCCGCAGTACGTCGTTGACGTCGTGGTATTTGGTCACCGACCAGAACGCGCGCCCGTCGGGCAGGGTCTGCCGGTGGACGGGGGCCCGCCGCCGCAGGGCGTGCCAGACGGGGTGCGGGTCGCCGGTGGCGTAGAGCCGGGGGTCGAAGAGGTCGACGGTGTCCAGGTCGATGTCCTGGCCCTCGACGGGAACGCTGATCCTCACCGCTTCAGCTCCTCGACGACCTGGGCCAGTTCGGCCACGGTGGGGTTCTCGTAGAAGGCGCGGGGCGGGACCTCGACGCCCCACAGGGTGGCGATGTCCGCCGTGATCTGGGTGGCCATCAGGGAGTGGCCGCCCAGCTCGAAGAAGTCGTCGTCGGCGCCGATCCCGTCGATCTCCATGAGGTCGCCCCACATCAGCGCGAGTGCCTCCGCCACCTCACCCTCGGGGGCGCGGTAGTCGCTGCCCAGGTCGGGGCGGTCGCGGTTGACGTCCTTGCGGAGTTCGGCGCGGTCGACCTTGCCGTTGAGGGTCAGCGGCATGGCCATGAGCCGGACGAAGGCCGCGGGGACCATGTAGGGCGGCAGGGTCCGGGCGAGGCCGCGACGCAGTTCGGGTACGGACAGGCCGTGGTCGGCGACGTAGAAGGCGACGAGCCGGCGGCCCGTGCGCGTGTGCTCCTGGGCGACGACGGCGGCGTCGGTGATCTCGGGCCGGGCGAGCAGCGCGGCCTCGATCTCGCCCGGTTCGACGCGGAAGCCGCGGATCTTGACCTGGTGGTCGGCGCGGCCGAGGAATTCCACGACCCCGTCGGCGCGGCGGCGTACGAGGTCGCCGGTGCGGTAGAGCAGGCGGCCCGGGGCGGTGGGGTCGGGGACGAAGCGCTCGGCGGTCTGCTCGGGGCGGCCGAGGTAGCCGAGGGCCACGCCGTCGCCGCCCGTGTAGAGCTCGCCGGGCTCCTCGCCGGTGACCGGTCGCCCCTGCTCGTCGAGGATCTGGATCCGGGTGCCGGTGACGGGCACGCCGATCGGCACGGTGTCGGATTCGACGGGCTCGGTCATCACATGGCAGCAGGTGAAGGTGGTGTTCTCGGTGGGGCCGTAGCCGTTGACGACGCGGATGCCGGGGAGCATGGCCAGGGCCTTGTTCACATGGGTGACGGAGAGCACGTCGCCGCCGGCCACGAGCTGGCGGACGCCGGAGAGGCGGTGCAGGGGGCCGTCGACCATCTGGTGGAAGAGTCCGGCGGTCAGCCACATGATGGTGACGCCCTCGTTCTCTGCCGTTTCGGCGAGCTGGTCGAGGCCGGGCTCGCCGGGCGGGACGACCGCGAGGCGGGCGCCGTTGAGGAGCGGGGCCCAGATCTCCAGGGTGGAGGCGTCGAAGGCGACCGGCGCGAACTGCAGGACCGCGTCCTCGGGGCCGATGGTGAGGAAGTTCGGCTCGGTGACCAGGCGCAGCACCGCACGGTGCGGGACGACGACGCCCTTGGGCGTGCCGGTCGAGCCGGAGGTGTAGGCGATGTAGGCGGGGCGCTCGGGATCGCCGGGCAGGCCGGGGTCGGTGGCGGGCCGGTCGGCGAGGGAGGGGTCGGGGCGGTCGAGGAGCACGGGGTGCCCGACCGGCTCCGGCAACCCGTCCAGTCCGGCGAGGAGGTGTTCCTGGGTGAGCAGGACGTTGGCGCCGGAGTCGGCGAGGAGGGTGCGGTGGCGTTCGTAGGGCTGCTTGGGGTCGAGGGCGACGTAGGCGCCGCCCGCCTTGAGCACGGCGAGCAGGGCGACGATCACCTCGGGCGAGCGCTCGGCGCAGACGGCGACGTTGCTGCCGGGGGCGACGCCGCGCTCGCGCAGCAGGTGGGCGAGCCGGTTGGCCCTGGCGTTGAGTTCGGCGTAGCCGATCCGCTCGGCGCCGCGGCTGAGCGCGGTGGCGTCCGGGGTCAGCGCCACCCGCCTCTCGAAGAGCTCGTGGACGGTCTGTGCGTTCCCGCTGCGGGCGGGTGCGCCGGCGTCTGCGGTGGTGGTCATCGGGGAATCCTTCTCCGCGGGAATTCGGATACCGGGGGCCGAGTGCCCGGTCAGGCGGCGTCGGCGGACGCCCGGCGCAGGCTCAGCGGACGCATGTCGAGCCAGATCTCCGCCACGTGGGCGAGGCATTCGGCTTTTCCGCCCTGGAATCCGGTGGGGCGCCAGCCGGCGGGAACGGGATTCCCGGCGGGCCAGATGGAGTACTGCTCCTCGTCGTTGACGACGACGGCGCAGGTGGTGGAATCAGCTTCCTCGGCTGTTGTCATCGCGATTCCCTCTCTGCTGCGGGTATCCGCCTTCCACGGCACGTTTCGCGGAAAAGCTATGTGCCGGGAAGGCGGTACCGCGTCCACGCGGTGATGGATTCCGGGAGGGTTCAGCTGTGGACGCGCAACGCACCGGAGGTAGTCGTGTCGTTGACGGCGGCCCATACGGCGGAGGCGTGGGCGAGGAGCCGTCCGTCCTCGGTGTACAGGGCGGTGGCGTTGACGGCGGTGCGGCCGGCGCGCCTTACCCGCCGGCCCACGACGACGTACGGGTGGCCCAGCCGTGGCCGTTCGGTGATCCGCGCGGTCATCCGGCTGAGCACCATGGGTTCCCTGGCGGGGTCGTCCGTCCAGCCTCCGGGGCAGTCCAGTGCGCCCCAGAGGACGGGTGGTTCGGCGTATCCCTCGTCGTCGGTGACGGAGGGGCCGGGTGTCCACGGGCAGGCCACGGTGCCGGGCAGGCCCGGCACCGGGCCGGGGGTGAGCAGCAGCCCGTCCCCTTCCTCGCGGTCGACGCCGCAGACGAAGCAGGTGCGGAAGGGGTGGCCCGGCTCTCCGGCGAACCGCAGGGACGCCTCGGCCGCCGCCGTGGCGGACACCGGTTCGATCACGGGCGGCTCGCCGGTGTCCGCGGTGACGGTGGCGATCAGCCGGTCGCCGTGCTGGATCCGGGAGCGGCGCCCCCCGGGACGGAACTCCAGGTCCGTGTCGAGCGGTGGCGGGGCGAGCAGGGTGACGGCGACGTCCCGCCCGTGCCGGGCGGCGCCGAGGCCGGCGAAGAGGCCGCAGGCGTAGCCACCGTTCGCGGAGTCGGCCGGGCCGTTGAAGCGGGACGGGACGGTGAAGGTGACGGTGGCGTCGTCGTCGGGGGGCGCTACGGGCATGGGCGGGGTCTCCTGTACGGGTGCGGGGGCGGGCTCAGGCCGCCTCGCGCATGAGGCCGGTCTGGTAGGCGAAGGCGACGAGTTGTGCGCGGTCCTTGAGGTCGAGCTTGTGGCGGATGCGGTGCAGGTGGGTGCGTACGGTGCTGATGCCGATGTACAGCTCCCCCGCCACGTCGTCGATGGACATGCCGCGGCCGATGAGCTGGAGCACCTCGCGCTCGCGCCGGGTCAGTCCGCCGACCTCGGGCCGCTCGTCGGCGCGCGGCGCGGCGCCGCGCTCGCGGAACCAGTCGACGAGGCGGTCGACGAGCTCGGGGCCGAGCACGGTGCGGCCGCGGGCGGCGGTCCGGGTGGCGGCGATCACTTCGTCGCTGGTGGCGTCGCGGTTGACGAGTCCCTTGGCGCCGGCGCACAGCAGGTCGGCGACCATGGCGTCGGTGTAGTCGGAGTGGAAGACGACGGCGTGCGGGGGGTTGTCGCGGGGGTGGTCCTCCACACCGAGGCGGCGGATCAGGTCCAGGGCGGGTTCGAGCTCGGCGAAGCCGATCAGTACGACGTCCGGGCGCTGGGTGCGGGTGAGCACCACCGTCTCCATGGCGCTGTCGGTCGTCGCGACCACGTCGATGTCGGGCAGGGAGCCGAGCAGGGTGCGCAATCCGTCGCGCATGAGGGGGAGCTGGTCACAGATCAGGACTTTGATGGGCACGGTGTTCGATGCTCCTCGCGAATGCCGGCGCGGACCGGCGAAGAAGGTCGGTCGAAGTCCGAGGGAGGGGCGCGACGGGGGCCGCCGCCTTCATCGGCGAAAGGAAATCGGCGAAAGGAATCGACGAAAGGGAAGGGATGCCGGAGGGGTGTCCCGTGGTGGGTGTCCGTACGCGCGGGTACGCGCGGGCCCCCTTCGGGCGCCGCCGTGCGGGCCACCGGAGGGGATGGCTTCGGCGCGGGGCGGTGAGGTGTTCCGGGGTGCCTCGGTATCCGTACCCGTCACGGCGTCCGGCTTGTCGAGGCGCGTCCCGTCATGACGCGTGGGCCCGTCGTGACTTCTCCGCCGGAGCGTCACGGGTACGGGCGGGGCGCGCGGGTCCGCGGGTGTGAGGCCCGCGGAGCCGCGCCGCCGGGGCCCCGCCCCGCCCCCGGCCGAGTCGTCAGGGGAGAGAGGAGTGGGAAGGGCCCGGGAGCGGCCGGCTCACACCGCTCAGGCGGTGGCCGGCGGGTGGACGACGGCCGGTCCGGACTGACCGGGCTGTCCGGAACCGGCCACCGGCCAGTCGATGGCCACGGTGGAACGGCCGGGGCCGGGCCAGTCGATGCCGGGCCCGGCGGGTCCGCTGAGAGCGGCGGCGAGGGCGGCCGCGCCGACGGCCGTGGACACGGCGACGGGCACACGGGCGTACCGCAGGATCTTCTGCACTGCTTCCCCCTGGGATTGTGGAGCATCCAAGAGACGCCCCCGGGATTGCCAGGCTGTCGCCTCCAACCGCCCAGCAAGCTAGTGGATTCCCTGAACGGCAGGCAAGATCTTGCCAAGTCCTTGGCAAGCGAGTTCAATGAATCCCCTCCGTTGACCACGCAACCCCCACCGGGGCATTTCTCAACCCCCCGAACATCAAGGACCGTCGACGCCCTCGATCGGCACCGACCAGGCAGATGGCGTCGACCTGACACCAGGCAACATTTTGTCAAATGTCGGCCGTCGGCTAGCCTGCGATCTCAACGATCGCCGTGGGCCGGGGCCGCGGCCGGTCCGGACCACCGCTGGGGATTGATCACATGCTCGAACAGCCGTCCTTCGGACGACGGCTCAGGCAACTGAGGACCGAGCGCGGCCTGTCCCAGGCGGCGCTCGTCGGTGACGGAATGTCCACCGGCTATCTGTCCCGGCTGGAGTCCGGCGCCCGGCAGCCGACCGAACGAGCCGTCGCCTTCCTGGCCGGACGGCTCGGCGTACGGCCCGCCGACTTCGCGGAACCCAAGGCCGACTCCCTGGCCCAGGCGCTGACCGTCGCGACGTCCGCCGAGACGGACGACGCCATCCTGGAGCTCGCCGGAACCCTGGGCCGGGGCCGCGAAGGGGACCGGGCCCTGCGCTGGCAGGCCCTGTGGCTGCTGGCCAGGACCAAGCACAAGCAGGGCGAACGGGCGGAGGAGCTCGGCCACCTGGAGGAGCTCGTCGAACTCGGTGACGAGCTCGGCCTCCCCGAACTGCGCACCCGCGCCCGCACCAAGCTCGCCCAGTGCCTGCGCTCCATGGGCGACATCACCCGCGCCGGCGAGGCCGCGGCGACCGCGTACCGCATCGCACGCGACAACGCGTCGTCCGTACGCGACACCGCGGGCGCCCTGCTGGCGCTGGTGTCCGTGGAGGCCGAGGCCGGGCGCCTGCCGGACGCGCGGGCCCACGCGGACGAACTGTGCGAACTGACACACGAGTTGACCGGCACCCTACCCATCGAGGCCATGTGGACCGCCTCGACCGTGCGCTTCCGGCAGGGCGACCACACGACCGCCCGCGAGCTGCTCGAAACGGCCCTGGATCGCATGAGCAGCCACGACGACCTCCTGCTGTGGATGCGCCTGCGGCTCGCCGCGGCCTCCCTCTACCTCCAGCTCACCCCGCCCGCCACGGAGGCGGCCCGCGAACGCCTGGAGGAGGTCGAGCCCGTGCTCGGCCTGATCGGCACCGCCCTGCGCTGCCAGGAACTGGGCACCCTCCAGGCCCACCTCGCCTTCCACGAGGGCCGCTTCGAGGACGCGCGCGCCCTGCACGACACCCTCCAGGGCACACAGCTGCGCCTGACCTTCCGCGACCGCATCAAACTGGACGTCCTGTACAACCGCCTCCTCGCCCACGAGGGCCGCGTCGACGAGGCCGCGGAGAACCTCCGCGCACTGGGCGACCGGACCCACCCGGGATCCAACATCGACCTGGCGGCGGAGATCTGGCGCGTCCTGGCGGAAATCCTCTCCGCGGACCGGCAGCCGTCAGCGGGGAGCGGGGCCTGAGGGCGCGGGGTGACGCTTCATCGGCCCGTACCGGACCGCTTTCGCGGGTCCGACACGGGCCGGTGAACCGTCGGCGCGTGCGGTGTCAGACGAAGCAGCCGGGTGTTTCTTCGAAACCCGCGCAGTGCCACCTGCCCCACCAGTAGCATCCTTCGCCGCTGACCTTCAGGCATTTCCTGTCGCCGTAAATGCCCACGGTGAGCTTGCCCCAGACCACTCCGAAGCTCTTCTCCCAGCTGACGCTGTGCATCTTGGAGTTGAGGTTGAAGCCCTCCGACCAGATGACCTTGCCGGAGAGCTTGATTCCCACTTCCGCGCGCGCCACCCAGTCCTCGCCGCCGGAGAACTCGATGCCCCCGTACACACTGAGAGGGCCGATGACGGTGATCTCCCAGGGGTCCCACTTGCCGACCGCGCCGGAGAGGCTCCGGGTGACCTGCGGAAGTTCCACCCCCCGGTCCTCGAATTTCTGGGCTTCCGCGATGTAGTGCCGCTTCAGCTCCTCGGCCGTCGTATCGGGTTCGCCGCCCGACTTCCGTTCGTTGACGGCCCGGGCCAGTTCCTCCCAGACTCCTGGGTCGATCCCTTGCAGTCCTGCCGAGGGGTCCGTCGCCATACCCCTTCATCTCCTCGTTCCGGACCACGTCGCCCGGGGCGCGTGGTGCGCACCTATGACCTCGGGGGTCATGGCCGTGAGCCTGGGCGGCAGACGGCTTTATCATCCGCCTGCCCGACCCGCACGCACCGACCCTCGTTATCCCCCGATTCACGACAAAGGATGAAGATTCACTTGTCCGCCCGAGCCGTATCACCCTTCGGTACCCAGCGGTAATCTGTGCGCCCGCCCGCAGCGAGGAGAGTGCGACGTGCGCGTTGCCGAGAGCCGCTCGAATCCGTTCGCCGAGCACGAGAGGACCCGCGCCGCGCTGCGGGCCGCTCTCCCGCGCCTGACCCGGCTGCTGCGCGACGTGCCTGACCTCGGGGCGCCCTCGGGGGTGCCGGTGTGGACGGTGGGGGACGTCGGTGCGCATGTGGGCACCGTCTACCTCGCGTACTGCTCCGCCTTCACCCATGAGTTAGAAGAATGGGACGGCGTCCTGCCGCCCGGCGACGGCCCGTTCATCGAGCGGATCACGCGCGTGAACGCCGAGTCGATCGGCCTGTTCGACGCCGACGGGCGCAGGAACCTCGCCGTGCGAGGCGGGCCCCGCCTGGCCGTCGTCATCGGCGACGGCACCGCCACGGTGACCCGCGACGCGCCGCCCCGGAGCTACGACTGCCGGATCTCGGCGGCGCCGGCCGCGTTCCTCCTCGTCGCGTTCCGGCGCACGCCGCTCTGGAAAGTGATCGCGCGCGGCGGGATCCGGGCGGGCGGCCGCAAGCCCTGGCTCGCGCCGCGCCTCAGCCGGCTCGTCGCCGGCCCCTGACCACCCGCCGGCGGGCCGTCCGGGCGGCCGGATGAGCCGCCCGCGGTCCGACGGACAGAGCGATTCCGTGGTGTCGACGTGGCACGTCGAAAGTTCCAGCGTGGGGGAACATCCTCCTCATCGAGGAATGCGCTCCGTCCACGGAAGGGCGAACGGTGAGCTTCAGTCCGTGGGTAGGCGACCGGCCGCTTCCTTGAGGGCGTCGAGGACCGGCCGGATGAGGGGGTGCTCCTCGGAGCCCCGGCGGACCGCGGCGAAGACACGGCGCGTGGCGGTCCGGCCTTCGACGGGACGGACGACCGTGTCCTTGAGCTCGATGCCGCGCAGGGCCGAGCGGGGTACGAGAGCCACGCCCGCCCCCGCGCCGGCCAGGGCGACCACGGCGCGGAAGTCGTCGGAGGAGTGCGCCAAGCGGGGCTGGAACCCGGCGAGTTCGCAGGCCAGGACCATGACGTCATGGCACGGGTTGCCGGGGTAAGGGCCCACCCAGTCGCTGTCGGCGAGGGCCTCCAGGCGGATGTGGGGTTCCCCCGCGAGGGGATGGGAGGCGCGCAGGACGGCGTCGAAGGGTTCGGCGTAGAGGGGGACCCGGGCCAGGCGCTGGTCGTCCTCGCGGGGCGCCCCGCGGTATTCGACGGCGAGGGCCACGTCGGCCCCGCCGTCGAGGACCAGGCGCAGGCTCTCGTCGCCCTCGGCGTCCCGCACGCGCAGGCGGATGCCGGGGTGGCGGTCGGCGAGGAGGGTGACGACCGGCGCCAGCACCTCGGCGATACCGGTGGCGAAGGCGGCGACGGTGAGCTCGCCGGCGGCGCCCCCGGCGTACGCGGCCAGTTCCGCCTCTGCGCGTTCCAGCTGGGCGAGGACCTCGTGCGCGTGGGTGAGGAGGATCTCACCGGGCGCTGTCAGACGTACGCCGCGGCCGCTGCGGGTCAGCAGGGCGTGGCCGGTCTCCTGTTCCAGCGCCGCGAGCTGCTGGGAGACGGCCGAGGGGGTCAGGTACAGGGCCGCGGCCGCGGCGGTCACCGTGCGGTGGTCCGCCACGGCACGCAGGATGCGCAGCCGTCGGGGGTCGATCACCCGGCCATTTTGCCAGCAATCACGCAGGCCGGCGGCCGCGCCGGAACAGGTGCGCACAGCGCGCCGGACCCGTCCCCGGGCCGAACCCTGACCCGGGAACGGGTCCGTACACGGTCGTGGTCCCGGGCGCGGAGCGCCGCGCCTGGGACCACCCACGTCAGCCCTTGAGGGCTTCGCGGGCGTCGACGAACGCGGCCACGGCCCGCTCGACGTCGGCCGTGGAGTGCGCCGCGGAGAGCTGGACGCGGATACGGGCGGCACCCATGGGGACGACGGGGTACGAGAAGCCGATGACGTACACCCCGCGCTCCAGGAGGAGTTCGGCCATCCGGGCGGCCTCGGCGGCGTCGCCGATCATGACGGGGGCGATGGCGTGGTCGCCCGGCAGGATCTCGAAGCCCGCCTCGGCCATCTTGGTACGGAAGAGCGCCGTGTTGGCGTTCAGGCGGTCGCGCAGGTCCCCGGCGGACTCCAGGAGGTCGAGGACCTTCAGGGAGGCGGCCGCGATGACGGGCGCGAGGGAGTTGGAGAAGAGGTACGGGCGCGAGCGCTGGCGCAGCAGGGCGACGATCTCGGCGCGGGCGGCGACGTAGCCGCCGGAGGCGCCGCCGAGGGCCTTGCCGAGGGTGCCGGTGATGATGTCGACGCGGTCCATGACGCCGTGCAGCTCGGGGGTGCCGCGGCCACCGGGGCCGACGAAGCCGACGGCGTGGGAGTCGTCGACCATCACCATGGCGTCGTAGCGGTCGGCGAGGTCGCAGATCTCGCGCAGCGGGGCGACGTAGCCGTCCATGGAGAAGACGCCGTCGGTGACGATCAGCTTGCGGCGCGCGCCGCCCTCGTCGGCCGCCTGGAGCTGCTTCTCGAGGTCGGTCAGGTCGCGGTTGGCGTAGCGGAAGCGGCGGGCCTTGGAGAGGCGGATACCGTCGATGATGCTGGCGTGGTTGAGGGCGTCGGAGATGACGGCGTCCTCGGCGCCGAGCAGGGTCTCGAAGACACCGCCGTTGGCGTCGAAGCAGGAGGAGTAGAGGATCGTGTCCTCCTGGCCGAGGAAGGCCGACAGGCGGGCCTCGAGCTCCTTGTGGACGTCCTGCGTGCCGCAGATGAAGCGGACGGAGGCCAGACCGTAGCCCCAGCGGTCGAGGGCTTCCTTGGCGGCGCCGATGATCTCGGGGTGGTCGGCGAGACCGAGGTAGTTGTTGGCGCAGAAGTTCAGCACCTCGCCGGGGGCGCCGCCGGCCGTGACGTTGACGGAGGCGCTCTGCGGGGTGCCGATGACGCGCTCGGGCTTGAAGAGGCCTGCCTCGCGGATCTCGTCGAGGGTGGCGCGGAGGTCGTCACGGACGGACGTGTACATGCGGGGGCTCCTTTGAGGAGGAAGGAAGTGGGGCGGCGGTGCCGCCGGCCGGCCGACTGACGGGCTGCCGGCCGGCGGCCCGGTGAACCGGGCGGGGCTCTGAAAGCCCTGCCGGTGCCGCTGGCGCCGCTGGTCAGGCGGTCAGGCGGTCAGGCGGTCCAGTCGAGGATGATCTTGCCACTGCGCGCGGTAGCGGCCTCGTCGAAGGCCTTGTCGAAGTCCTTGTAGGAGTACCTGCCGGTGATCACGGGGCTGAGGTCGAGGCCGCTCTCGAGGAGGACGGTCATCGCGTACCACGTCTCGTACATCTCACGGCCGTAGATGCCCTTGACGGTGATCATCGAGGTGACGATCTTCGCCCAGTCGACGGGGAACTCCTGGGCCGGCAGGCCCAGCATCGCGATCCGGCCACCGTGCGTCATGTTGTCGATCATGTCGCGCATGGCCTCGGGACGGCCGGACATCTCCAGGCCGATGTCGAAGCCCTCGCGCAGGCCCAGCTCGCGCTGGGCATCGGCGATCTTCGCCTCGGCGACATTGAGGGCGATGGTCGCGCCGGCCTTGCGGGCCAGCTCCAGGCGGGGCTCGCTGACATCGGTGATGACGACGTTACGAGCGCCGGCGTGGCGGGCCACGGCCACCGCCATGATGCCGATCGGGCCCGCGCCCGTGATCAGGACGTCCTCGCCGACCAGCGGGAAGGACAGGGCCGTGTGGACGGCGTTGCCGAACGGGTCGAAGATCGCGGCGACGTCGAGGTCGACGTGCGTGCGGTGCACCCAGACGTTGGAGGCGGGCAGGGCGACGTACTCGGCGAACGCGCCGTCACGGCCCACACCGAGGCCGACCGTGCTGCGGCAGAGGTGACGGCGGCCGGCCAGACAGTTGCGGCACTTCCCGCACACCAGGTGGCCCTCGCCGCTGACCAGGTCGCCGACCGCGATGTCACGGACGTCCGCGCCCACGGCCGCGACCTCGCCGACGAACTCGTGACCGAGGATCCGCGGGGTGCTGACCGCGCCCTGCGCCCAGCCGTCCCAGGAGCGGATGT
The DNA here is from genome assembly GCF_021228125.1 of Streptomyces albireticuli. GTDB lineage: Bacteria > Actinomycetota > Actinomycetes > Streptomycetales > Streptomycetaceae > Streptomyces > Streptomyces albireticuli. Next base: position 3,792 of record NZ_JAJQQS010000028.1, on the reverse strand, counting down.
GCAGGTCGGTGCCGCAGATTCCGGTACGCAGCACCTTGATCAGGACGTCGTCGGGGCCGGTCTCGGGCTCGGGAACGTCCATGAGCCACAGCCCGGGCTCGGCCTTGTGCTTGACGAGTGCCTTCATGAATGCCGCTCCAGGCGTGGTGGGGCGCTGACCGGGTACGGCGGCGCCGACGGGTTGCCGCCAGGGCGGACGGCCGCCGTGGTGATCCTTTGCGCGCACCAATGTGCCCAATTCACGGCCCTCAAGTCCATCGAGGTTTTCTTAAGCGCGGCAACAGCGGAGCTTCACACGGGGAGGATGAACAGGGCTTTCTCCCCGTGACGGACGCGGACGGATGCACACGGAAGCGGTACGGGCGGCAAGGCGGCGGCCCCGGCTCGCGGTACGGAGCGGTACGGCCAGGAGGCCCTTCGACTCACGGTCCGACCGGAAGGCCCTTCGACTGCTTGACGCGCTTCATGACGATCTGCGAGTTCACCTCGGTGATCCCGGACAGCGCGGTGAGCCGCTCGATCCACAGCCGCTCGTACGCGGTGAGGTCGGCGACCGCGATGCGGAGCATGCAGCCGGGGCTGCCGAAGAGGCGGTACGCCTCGATGACGTCGGGGATGTCCTGGAGGGCGGCCTCGAACGCCTCCACCGCCTCGCGGTCGCGCTTGACCTCGACGGAGACGAGGACCTCGAAGCCCCGGCCGACGGCCTCGGGGTCGACGATCGCCCGATAGCCCTGGATCACGCCGTCCTGCTCGAGCTGACGGACGCGGCGCATGCACGGGGAGGAGGTCAGACCGACCCGGTGGGCGAGTTCCTGGATGGTCAGGCGGCCGTCGTTCTGGAGCTCACGCAAGATATTTCTGTCAATGCTGTCCACCGCGCGATTATCCACCACATATCGGCGCGATCGCGCTCCGATCAGCGATCCAATTGCGCGCGATTCATCCTATTCTTCCCCTGCCTGGCCGCCACTCCCCCGTGGACGGCCGTATTGATCTCGGGAAAGGGCGGGCAGACGTGGGACAGGTCGTCGTCATCAGCACGGGCGGAACGATCGCCAGCCGCTGGCAGGGGTCGGGGTTCGCCGCCGACGCGCGCGGCGGGGACGTGCTGGCCACGGCCGCGGTGCCCGAGGGCGTCCGGGTGCGGGTCGTCGACCTGATGAGCGTGAACAGCGCCCGGCTCACCACCCGCGACCAGCTCGCCCTGCTGCGCACCGTGCACGAGGTGCTGGCCGATCCCGGCGTCGACGGCATCGTGGTCACGCACGGCACGGACACCCTGGAGGAATCGGCCTTCCTGCTCGACCTCCACCACGACGATCCCCGCCCGGTCGTCCTCACCGGCGCCCAGCTCCCGCTCGAAGCGGTGGACGGCGACGGCCCGCGCAATCTCCACGACGCCCTGCTGGCGGCGGGCTCGCCCGAGCTGCGCGGCTATGGCGTCCTGGTCGCCTTCGACGGGCGGATACACGCCGCCCGCGGCACGATCAAGGTGCAGACCCTGGCGGCCGACGCGTTCGCGGACCCGTCCGGCAGCCCCGTCGCCGACGTCGAGGACGGCCGCGTCCTCGTCCGGCGGCGGCCCGAGCGCCCGGCGCCGCTGCCCCTGCCGGCCGACGCCGGTGCCCTCCCCCGGGTCGACGTCGTCACGCACCACTGCGACGCGGACCCGCTGCTGCTGAACGCCGCGGTCGGGGCCGGCGCCCAGGGCATCGTCCTGGTCGCGACGGGCGCGGGCAACGCTACTCCCGAGGTCGTCGACGCCGTCGCGGCGGCGGTCTCGCGCGGCGTGCTCGTCGCCCTCACCACCCGCGTCCCCGCCGGGGCGGTCGCCGAGATCTACACCCAGGGCGGCGCCGTGGACCTCGCGGCCGCCGGAGCCGTGCTGACCGGCACCCTCCGCGCGGGCCAGGCCCGTATCGCCGTACTCGCCGCCGCCCTCACCGCCCCCGGCGCGGACGGCACGGACGGCACGGACGAGACGGACCGGCGGACGCGCGTGCTGCGCGACCTCGTCGGCGCCCCCGCCGTCAGCGTGCCCGCCGCCGCCTGAACGCCCTCCCCCGCCCCGCCCGCCGCCTGAACGCCCCCACTCAACCCGATCGGATCCCCCCATGTCGGCCTCCGTCCCCGGCCCCACCCGCTCCGAGCACGACCTCCTCGGCGACCGCGACGTCCCCGCCGCCGCGTACTACGGCGTCCACACCCTGCGCGCCGTGGAGAACTTCCCCATCACCGGGACGCCCATCTCCGCCTACCCCGACCTGGTGACCGCCCTCGCGGCGGTCAAGCAGGCCGCCGCCCTCGCCAACCGCGACCTCGGCCTGCTGGACGGCCCCAAGGTGGACGCGATCGTGGGGGCCTGCGAGGAGATCCGTGCCGGGCGGTGGCACGACCAGTTCGTCGTGGACGTCATCCAGGGCGGCGCCGGCACCTCCACCAACATGAACGCCAACGAGGTCGTCGCCAACCGGGCGCTCGAACTCCTCGGCCACGACAAGGGCGACTACAAGCACCTCCACCCGCTGGAGGACGTCAACGCCGGGCAGAGCACCAACGACGTCTACCCGACGGCCGTCCGCCTCGCGCTCCAGCTCGCCGCCGTCCGCCTGCTGGAGGCCATGGAGGTACTGCGCGAGGCGTTCGCCGCCAAGGCGCTGGAGTTCGCGGACGTCCTCAAGATGGGCCGCACCCAGCTCCAGGACGCCGTGCCCATGACGCTGGGCCAGGAGTTCGCCGCCTACGCCGTCATGCTGGACGAGGACCGGGCGCGCCTGGCCGAGGCGTGCGCGCTGCTCCGCGAGATCAACCTGGGCGGCACCGCGATCGGCACCGGCCTCAACGCCCACCCCGCGTACCCGGAGCTCGCCTGCCGCCACCTCGGCTCGCTCACCGGCATCCCGGTCACCGTCGCCGGTGACCTGGTGGAGGCCACGCAGGACATGGGCGCGTTCGTCCAGCTCTCCGGCGTGCTGAAGCGGATCGCCGTCAAGCTCTCCAAGACCTGCAACGACCTGCGGCTGCTGTCCTGCGGTCCGCGTGCCGGGCTCGCCGAGATCAACCTGCCGCCGGTCCAGGCGGGTTCGAGCATCATGCCCGGCAAGGTGAACCCGGTGATCCCGGAGGTCGTCAACCAGATCGCCTTCGAGGTCATCGGCAACGACGTGACCGTCACGTTCGCCGCCGAGGGCGGGCAGTTGCAGCTCAACGCCTTCGAGCCGGTCATCGCCCACAGCCTCCTCAAGAGCCTCACCCACCTCCGGGCCGGCTGTCTGACCCTGGCCGAGCGCTGTGTCACCGGCATCACCGCCAACCGCGAGCACCTGGCCCACCTCGTGGCCCGGTCCATCGGCCTGGCCACCGCGCTCAACCCGCACATCGGCTACGAGCAGGCCACCGCCGTCGCCCAGGAGGCGCTCACCACGGGTGCCTCGGTGCACGACCTCGTGCTGGCCAAGGGCCTGCTCACCCAGGAGCGGCTCCAGGAGATCCTCCACCCGGACAACCTCGCCCGCCCCCACGGCCGGGCCGCCGCGGCCGTCGACGCCTGACCGGCCTCGTCGGCGCATCGGCACATCAGCCCATCAGCAGTGCGGGACCGCCGGATCCAGCGGATCCGGCGGTCCCGCGCCACTCAGCGACACAGGAAAGAAGAAGTTCTCCCATGGCAACGGCGCCAAGCGTCTCGTACTCGATGACGGTCCGGCTGGAGGTTCCCGCGAGCGGGACCTCGGTCGGTCAGATCACCACGGCCGTGGAGTCCTCCGGCGGATCCGTGACCGGCCTGGA
>NZ_JAJQQS010000027.1 GCF_021228125.1 Streptomyces albireticuli | reverse complement strand
AACACCCGACGCCGGCACTCCCGCCTCGGCCAGCGGTCCCCGATCGCCTACGAGAACGACTTCCAACCAGCAGCAACTACCCTGACTCAAGCCGCATAGACGTGTTCAAACTCCGGGGTCAAGGCCCGTCCGCCTGGTGAGCATCCTCAACTCCGTCAGCGTCTGGTGGCACCTGACCGGCGTAGCAGTGATCGTGGGCGTGCTGTGGGCGGTGCCCTCGCACCACCAGTCGGCGTCGTTCGTGTTCGGGAAGTTCGTCAACGACACCGGCTGGAGCGCGCACTGGTACGTCGTCCTGATCGGCCTGCTGCTGGCCCAGTACACCTTCAGCGGCTACGACGCCTCCGCCCACCTGTCCGAGGAGACCACCGGCGCCCAGGTCAACGCCGCCCGCGGCATCGTCCGCGCGATCGCCTGGTCCTGGCTGGCTGGCGGCGTCCTCCTCGCGCGCCTCACCTTCGCCATCCAGGACTACGCCGGCACCCAGAGGTCCGAGACGGGTGTGCCGCCCGCGCAGATCTTCCTCGATGCCCTCGGTACGGGCGGTGCGAAGGCGCTGCTGCTGATCGTGATCGTGGCGCAGTTGTTCTGCGGCAACGCCGAGGTCGCCGCCTGCTCCCGCATGGTCTTCGCCTTCTCCCGAGACGGCGCCCTGCCCGGCTCGCGCTGGTGAAGGACGGTGTCCGACCGTACCCGCACGCCGGTCAAGGCCGTGTGGCTGTCGGTCATCGTCGCCGCCATCCTCGCCGCGCCCTCCCTCTACAGCACCACCGCCTACGGAGCGGTCACCGCGATCAACGTCATCGGCATCACCCCCGCGTATGCGATCCCGATCTACCTCCGGCGCCGGAGCCGGCGCACGTTCCAGCCCGGTCCTTGGAACCTTGGGTCCTGGAGCCCGCTCGTCGGCTGGATCGCCGCCGTCTGGGTAGCTTTCGTGACCGTGCTCTTCCTGCTCCCGCAGAGCTACCCGATGACCACCGAGACGTTCAACTACGCCCCCGTCGCTCTGGCCGCAGTCCTGCTTCTGGCCACCGTCTGGTGGCACGTGGCTGGCCGCCGCTCCTACGAAACCCCCACGTACGGCATGCCCGCGAGACGGCCGAACTCGAGGAGGAGATCTTCTGATGACCACCACGACACCGACCAGTGCCGAGCGCACGACGGCCAGCCGCCCCATCGGAAAGCTCACCCTCGACGGCCTCCGGAAGCGGGTCCAGTCCGGCCAGATCGACACCGTGCTGCTCGCCTTGCCTGACCTCCAAGGCAGGCTGAAAGGCAAGCGCTACGGAGCCAGGCACTTCCTCGACCGCATCGCCACCGGCGACACGGACATGTGCGTGTACGTGCTCGCCACCGACGTCGACATGAACCCCGTCGACGGCTTCGCGCTCACCTCGTGGGAGAGCGGCTACCAGGACCTGCGGGCCGTCCCCGACCTCTCCACCATCCGTGCCCTCCCGTGGATGCCGCGCACGGCCCTGGTCCACGCCGACGCCCACGATCAGAACGGGCAGCCCCTCGAAGTGGCACCACGGCAGATGCTGCGCCACCAGCTCGACCGGCTGGCCGACCGGGGGCTGACCACCAAGGCGGGTCTGGAGACCGAGTTCATCCTCTATCAGGGCAGCTACGCCCAAGCCGCTGAGACCGGCTACCAAAACCTCCGTCCGGCGGCTACTGACAACCTCGACTACGCCCTCGATCACAACCCGGCCCTCGACCGCTTCATGCGCCGCCTGCAAGCCGCGCTGGGCGGTGCGGGGCTGCCGGTGGAAGCCATCAAGACCGAGTCCGCCACCGGGCAAGTGGAAGTCACCTTCCCCTACGGGGATGTCCTGGCCGCCTGCGACGGGCACACGGTGTTCAAGCACGCCGTACGCTCCATCGCCCAGCGCTCAGGGATGGCGCCCACGTTCATGGCCGCACCCGAGACCGGACAGGCCAGCGGCCTCCACCTCCATCTGTCCCTGTGGCGCGGTGATCAACCAGCGCTCGCAGCCGACGACGGCGGTCTCTCCCCGCTCGCGCTTCAAGCCATCGCAGGGCTGACCGATTCCCTGGCCGCCTTCGCCCCGACACACCTGACCTGGGGATTCGACAATCGCACCTGCGCAGTGAGGATCGTCGGCCACGGCAACGGACTGCACATCGAGATCCGTTTGCCCGGCGCCGACGCCAACCCCTACCTGGCCCTGGCCGCCGCGGTCGCCTCCGTCTCCGACGCGATCGACAACGACTTGCAGCCCTCGCCGTCCTTCACCGGGAACGCCTACGAGGCACAGAACGCGAGGGCCGTCCCCCTCTCACTCCAAGAAGCGCTGGACGCCTTCCGTGACAGCCCTGTGGTGATGAAGGCACTCGGCGCCGACGCGGTCGAGCACCACACACGTCTCGGCCAGATCGAGCTCGATGCCCACCGCCGAGTCGTCACCGACGCCGAGCGCCGCAGAGGCTTTGCACGAGCCTGATGGTGTCACCGCGGTCCTCCGTCACGCGGTGTCCGGCGCGGTGGTGCACACCGAGCCCGGCGAAGAGCTGGACGCCGACCAGGCGATCGTGCTCACCTGCACCAAGTAGCTCCGCACTCACTCGCGAAGCACTCGCCAAGGCCTCGGCCACCAGAGGCGGCACGCCCCGTGCGTCCCCCTCGATGGCCGGGGTTCGCGCATTGGCGTTGAGGTCCCGTCATTCGCTAACCGGCTTCCAGCACCCCCTCAGCATCTCCGAACAAGGCCGGGCGAGCACACCGCAGCACTGCCTGCTGCTTGGCCTGCTCGAACGCCACGGCGACGGCCTCGGCATCCAAGCCCTTCGCGCGCGCCTCCACGACCCGTTCAGGCCCCGGGCACCGCTCGGTCCAGCCCTCGCCCGGCCGCAGGGTGTAGCTGTCGACCTCGAACTCCCATGCCGCCAGCGTCCAGGCGTGCTCACGGAAGCGCACTCCGTCGGGCAAGTAGGAGGCCACCGCAAGGTGCACGATCCGGCGATCCGGAATCCGGTCCCGTACGGCGCGCGTTCCTCCGGGGCCTCGGTGCTCCCACTCTCCTCGGTCCCAGTCCTCCACCTCCGCCGGTCGGCCCGGCCTGTCCACCCGCCATTGCTCGACCACGGCCGCCGCGTGCTCGCGGTACGTGAACGGCACCCGGCGCCCGTCGAGGTGAGCGACGTAGACCGCTGAGGGGTTGGGATCGGACGGCTGCGAAGTAGCGTCCGGTGCCGTCTCCGGCGGCACGGAAGGCCCGCTAAGGGCGGCAGACAGATCCGGAACAGGGTGGAGGTGGCGCGCCTTGGCTCCGCCGCTCAGGATCGCGCCGGCCGTGACGGCCATCGCCGCATCCGCGCCCGCGGTGAGGTGGCCGTAGATCGCACTGGTGATGACCGAGCTGCTGTGGCCCAGCCGCTTGGATACGGCCTCGATGGTGTGCTTCGACAGCAGGTGGCTCGCGTGGCTGTGCCGGAGGCTGTGCGGGTGCGGGTCCTTGGTCAGACCCCGCTCCACGGCGAGCTTCTTGACCTTCTTCCACCGGGCGGTGTTGAAGTGTGCATTGCGCCAGTAGATCGCTCCGCGACGGCCCGGCGGCGGGAAGAGCAGGTCCTTGGCCCCCTTGCCCTTCATGCGGCGGACGAGGATGAACATGACCTCGTCCGGGCACGAGAGCGTCCGGAACGCGTTAACGCTCTTGCCCTCCATGGTGTCCAGGTACAGGCGGCGCTTCTCGTCCTCCTTGAGTACCTGCATCACGGAGATCGTCCGCTTCCGCACGTTCACGTCACAGGGGCGCAGCGCAGTGGCCTCACCCCAGCGAAGACCGGTCCCGAGGATCGTGTAGGTGAGGTCACCGGTGTCCTGGTCGACGCCGTAGGCGCAGGCGATCCAGTCGGGGGCCTCTTCCTCTTCGAGGATGTTCTCCAGCTTGACGGTCTTGCCCTTGTTCTCTGGCAGCCGCACACCCCGGCAAGGGTTGGACTTGATATAGCCGCGGTCGACCGCGTACTCAAAGACAGGCGAGATCACGCACCCATGGATGTTGATGATCGTCTTCGGGGCGTACTTCCCTCGGCTGTGCCGCTTCGTCCCCATGTAGCTGACCCACGCCTGGACGATGTCGGTACCGGCGCGACCCTCGTAGCGCTCCACGAGAAGCCTCCCCAACGGGCCGATCCTCTTGCCGCCGGGAAGCTCGACCATGGCCTCGAATACGTGGGTCTCCAGCTTCGTCAGGTATTCGGCGACGGTGCGGCGGTCCGCATCTGTCAGGGTCGCCAGGTACTCCTTGGCGACAGCACGGAAGGTCAGGCCCACCGGTTGGTCAGGGGCCGTACCGAGGAAGACCGCCCACTCCTCAGCCTCGTACGGATCCCGGAAGCCGTTGGCGACGAGCGCGATCCGGAAGCGCTTGGCCTCCTCAAGATCGTCGAAGGAGTACGAGCGCCGCTCGCCGGTCCGGGTACCACCCTCGCGCCAGTCGACCTTGTAACTGAGACTGCCGTCTTTGAGGGTCCGGATCTGGATGCCTTCGGGGCGCTTACTCCGCGCAGCAGTTCGTGTGGCCACCGTCACATCCTCTGATCGGACGTGACGACGGCGAACGAGGCGCGATCGCCCATCCAGGTGACGTCGGTGACGCCTTGGTGCCGCCTCAACATGAAGAAACCCCCTCTGTCCGTACGTTTCCGCAGGTCAGAGGGGGTCATGGGGAGTGGAGATGGCGGGAATCGAACCCGCGTCCAACGGTGCGGAATCAGGGCTTCTCCGTGTGCAGTCCGCTGCGATTTTCTCGGCCCCGGAGATCACGCGAACAAGTCTCCGACGGGCCCAGCCGCTGTTTGATTTCCCACCAGGCCCCGCGGCCGGGCCTGGTGGTTTAGTCCCCTAGCTGATGCCAGGATCCGGGTCGGGAACAGCCCCGGGCTGACACTTCGCAAGTCGCTACTTAGGCAGCGAGGGCGAAGGAATCGCGCTTGGTGTTGGCGATTATTGGTTGCGACATATGGTTTACGAGATCATTGCCGCTTCCTCGACACGCTTCCCCTGCTTCGACATCCGCTGTCGAAACCGATCATCCCCATGTTGTGTTTTCAAACTGCGCACCGGTTACCAGCCGGTGTGCGGTGAGCCCATCGTACGTGACCGACGCACGACGGTGCCAGCGAATTACCCGGGAGGGGCTAGCCCCGCTGGGCCCGCTGGGTCTGCTGCCGCCTGCGGGCGGCGGCGATGGCACGGTTCGACTCGCGCGTGTCCTGCTTCTCGCGCAGCGTCTGCCGCTTGTCGTACTCCTTCTTGCCCTTGGCCAGGGCGATCTCGACCTTGGCCCGGCCTTCCTTGAAGTAGATGGCGAGCGGCACGATCGTGTGCCCCGTCTCCTGCGACTTCGAGTCGAGCTTGTCGATCTCCGCCCGGTGCATCAGCAGCTTGCGCTTGCGGCGCGCGCTGTGGTTCGTCCACGTGCCCTGGGCGTACTCGGGGATGTGGGCGTTGTGCAGCCAGGCCTCGCCGCCGTCGATCTGGACGAAGCCGTCCGCCAGCGAGGAACGCCCCTGGCGCAGCGACTTGACCTCGGTGCCGGTCAGCACCATGCCGCACTCGTAGGTGTCCAGAATGTGGTAATCGTGGCGCGCTTTCTTGTTCTGCGCGACCAGTTTGCGACCCGTCTTCTCTTTCTTAGCCATAGCGCGGCCATTCTCGCACTACGACCCACCCCCGAGGCCACTCAATACTGTGCGGGCCCGCCGCTCGGCGTCCCCGCGGACGACCAGGTCGGGTGCGATGCCCCGGCCGTCCACCGTCCGCCCGCCGGGCGTGCGGTAGTGGCCGACGGTCAGCTCGGCGACCGAGCCGTCCGCGAGCCGGGTGGGCATCTGCACCGAGCCCTTACCGAAGGTCGGGGAGCCGACGACGACGGCCCGGCCGCGGTCCTGGAGGGCGCCGGTCAGCAGCTCGGCGGCGCTCATCGTGCCGCCGTCGACAAGCACCACGAGCGGCGGCCGGGTGGCGCCGCCGGGCCGGGCCTCCAGGGCGCGCTGGCTGCCCCGGACGTCGTAGGTGGCGACGAGGCCGCCGTCGAGGAAGGCGGAGGCGGCGGTGACCGCCTCGGTCACCAGACCGCCGCTGTTGCCCCGCAGGTCCAGCAGGATCCCCTCGGCCGGCCCGGCCGCGCGCACGGCCCGGCCGACCCGCTCGCCGGTGCCCCGGGTGAACGACTCGACCTTGATACGGGTGGCCCGCGCCCCCGTCCCCTCGTCCTGGAGCCGCTCCACGGCGACGCTCTCGGTGACCAGCCGCGCCCGGTACAGCGTGCGGTCCCAGACCCGGTCGCCACGCCGGAGCCCGACCGTCACGGGCGTACCGGGCACCCCCACGGCGGACGGCGGCCCGTTTCCCCCGTCGCCCTCGCCGCTCCCGCCCCACCGGCCGGGTGCCGCCGCGTCGCCGCGCAGCCGGGCGACGACCTCGGTGACGGGGAAGCCGTCGACCTCCTGGCCGTCGACGCTGCGGATCCGGTCGCCGGGCCGGATGCCCGCCCGGGCGGCGGGGCTGCCGGGGCGGACGCTGTCGACCTCCGTGCGGCCCTCGGCGGACCGCCGGGCGGACAGGCCGACGCCGACGTAGCCGCCGTCGAGGGAGCGCGCGAACCCCTCGTACTCGCGGGCGCTGTAGACGGCGGACCAGCGGTCGCCGCTGCGCGTGACGACCTCCGTGGCGGCCTCCGAGCCCGATTTGCCGTCCTGCGCGGCCTGCGCGGCGGCGGCCTCGACGGCGCGGCGGTCCACCGGGAGCGCCGGAGCCTGATCCTCCGCGGCGCCGCCGGGCGCCCCGGCCGGGTGGGCGAAGGTGCGGGTCCGGGACCGCTCCCGGCCCTCCTGCGCGTCCGCGCTCCAGGAGCCGGCCGCGGCGCCCGTCGCCAGTACTCCCGCGAAGACCAGTGTCAGCGCGGCGGCGTGGCGGGCGCGGCGCCGCGGGACGAACATCGACGGGCCGGGCATGCGCGTGAGTCTAGGACACGGAAGGGCGCCGTACGGGGAGTTGACCGCACGGCGCCCTCGGTGCCCGTCAGACCTTGAGGTACTTCCGCAGGGCGGCGAAGGCCGCCAGGGCGGGCATCAGCAGCCCCATCGCCAGCACCAGCGGCAGCTTGGCCAGCACCGCGTCCCACCCGATGAAGGTGATGACGTCGATGTGGTTCACGAGCCAGTTGTTGACGAGGAAGTACTGGCCGCCGACCAGCAGCACGCAGGCCAGGCCCGCGCCCAGGAGACCGGCGAAGGCCGCCTCCATGACGAAGGGGATCTGGATGTAGAAGCTGGACGCGCCGACCAGACGCATGATGCCGGTCTCCCGCCGACGGCTGAACGCGGATACCCGGACCGTGTTGACGATCAGCATCAGGGCGACGACGAGCATCAGGCCCATCACGCCGAGCGCCGCGAAGTTCATGCCGTTGAGGAGGTTGAACAGATCGGACAGGACGTTCTTCTGGTCCTGCACCATCTGCACGCCGGGGCGCTCCGAGAAGGCGGTGGAGATGACCTGGAACTTGGTGGGGTCCTTCAGCTTGATCCGGAAGGACTCCTGCATCTGGTCCGGGGTCACCGAGGCGGCGATCGGCGAGTCCTTCCCGAACTGCTCCTTGTAGTGCTTGTACGCCTCGTCGGACGTCTCGAACTGCACCTTCTGGACGACCGCCATCTTCTCCAGGTCGGCGCGGATCTCCTTCTTCTGGTCCTCGGTCGCCGCACCCTTGGCGCAGGCCGGGAAGGACTGCGCGTCGGTCTTGTTGCAGAGGTAGATCGAGACGTTGACCTTGTCGTACCAGAAGCCCTTCATCGTGCTGACCTGCTCGCGCATGAGCAGCGAGCCGCCGAAGAGCGCGAGCGACAGAGCCACGGAGACGATCACCGCGAAGGTCATCGTGAGATTGCGGCGGAGACCGACGCCGATCTCCGACAGGACGAACTGGGCGCGCATGGCGTCCTTTCAGTGCTGGTAGCCGTAGACGCCGCGCGACTGGTCGCGTACGAGACGGCCCTGTTCCAATTCGATGACGCGCTTGCGCATCTGGTCCACGATCTGCTGGTCGTGGGTCGCCATGATGACGGTGGTCCCGGTCCTGTTGATCCGGTCCAGCAGCTTCATGATGCCGACGGAGGTCTGCGGGTCGAGGTTGCCGGTCGGCTCGTCGGCGATCAGCAGCATCGGGCGGTTGACGAAGGCGCGGGCGATGGCCACGCGCTGCTGCTCACCGCCCGAGAGCTCGCCGGGCATCCGGCCCTCCTTGCCGCCGAGGCCCACCAGCTCCAGGACCTGCGGGACGGCCTTGCGGATCTCGCCGCGGGGCTTGCCGATGACCTCCAGGGCGAAGGCCACGTTCTCGCTGACGGTCTTGTTGGGCAGCAGCCGGAAGTCCTGGAAGACCGTGCCCAGCTGGCGGCGCATCTGGGGCACCTTCCAGTTCGAGAGCCGGGCGAGGTCCTTGCCGAGCACGTGGACCTGGCCCGCGCTGGCCCGCTCCTCGCGCAGGAGCAGTCTCAGGAAGGTGGATTTACCGGATCCCGAGGAACCGACCAGGAAGACGAACTCGCCCTTCTCGATCTCCAGCGAGACGTCGCGGAGCGCGGGGCGGTTCTGCTTGGGGTAGGACTTGGAGACATTGTCGAATCGGATCACGGGGGCACCAAGAGTCGACCTGGACAGGGGGCACGGAACAACCGCGCGGCCGCGGCTCCCGTCGGTGTCCGTGACCATACGCGACCGACCGGTGCACGCGCAGTCGGCATCGGGTGATGGCGCGTTTGCGGGCACCGCCCCGGGGGACAAAATCAGGCAATGGGAACAGCCTCCCCGGTCGTGGCCCCTCGCCTCCGCCGACCGGTCGCGCCGAACGGCGGGGAAGCTGGCACAGTGGTAAGGGGAACCGCTCGGCTCTCCCACGCGTTGGACGTACCGGAGGAGGAGATCGCATGACATGCGACCGACTGGTGTGCGCCAACTGCGCGGCCCCCGTCAGCGAGGGCCGCTGCCCCGTGTGCCGGGCCAGCAGGGAGCGCCTTCAGCACCAGGAAGGCATCTTCGCCGGGCTGACCCCGGCCACGCTGCTCGCGCTGCTGGTGGCGCTGATAGCCGTGGCACTGGTCGCCCAGAACTTCGCCGCGTAGCCACCCGCTCACACGGCGCGCCTCGCGGGGCGCGTACGAGCGCGCGAAGGGCCCGGAGCGTCATCGCTCCGGGCCCTTCGCTGTGTCCACGCGCCCCGGCCGGTGCGGCCGGGGCGGGTGCGTCAGGCCGCGGCGGCGTTGCCGCGCGTCATCAGACGCGGCAGCAGACGGAAGCCGACGCCGCCGGCGATCATCGTCGCGGCGCCGACGACCAGGAAGGTCGTCTGGCCGGCGCCGGTCTCGGCGAGCTGCTCCTTGGGCTTGGCCTGCTGCACGGGCTTGGTGCCCGCGCCGTCGGTGTCCGTGTTGGAGCCGCAGTTGCCGGCGGTGTCGACGGGGCAGGTGCGGCCTTCGTCGGCCTTGTCGCCCTGGTCGCCCTTGTCGGTGCCGCCGGTGGTCGCACCGGTGTGGTCGTCGCCGGTGGAGCCGGTGCTGCCGGTGGAGCCGGAGCCGCTCTCGTCGCCACCGGTGGAGGAGCCGGTCGAGCCGGTGGAGCCGGAGGAACCGGACGAGCCGGAGGAGGAGCCGCCGGAACCGGTGGAGCCGGTGCTGCCGGTCGAGCCGGTGCTCCCGGTGGAACCGGTCGAGCCGGTCGAACCCGTCGAGCCGTTGGAGCCCGTGCCGCCGGTCTCGTTGCCGCCGGTGCCGGTACCGCCGGTCTCGTTACCGCCCGTACCCGTGCCGCCGGTCTCATTGCCACCGGTGCCGGTACCACCGGTCTCGTTACCACCGGTGCCCGTGCCACCGGTCTCGTTACCGCCCGTACCCGTACCACCGGTCTCGTTACCACCGGTGCCGGTACCGCCGGTCTCATTGCCGCCCGTACCCGTACCACCGGTCTCATTGCCACCGGTGCCGGTGCCGCCGGAGGAGGGGCCGCCGGTCTCGGAGCCGCCCGTGCCGGTGCCGCCCGAGGACGGGCCGCCGGTCTCGGAACCGCCCGTCTCGTTGCCACCGGTGCCGGTGCCGCCCGAGGAGGGGCCGCCCGTCTCGGAACCGCCCGTGCCGGTACCACCGGAGGACGGGCCGCCGGTCTCGGTACCGCCGGTGCCCGTACCACCGGTCTCGTTGCCGCCGGTGGTCGGCGGCTGCGGGATCTCGTTCGGGTCGCCGTCCACGGCAACGGAGCGGACCTTGACGTCCGCCTTCACGCCGACCCCGGCGACGTGGACGCCCGCCGCGGAGGCCGCGCCGGCCGCCGTCAGCGAAGCGCCGGCGGCGACGACCGCGCCGGCGGCTATGCGCGCGACGCGCAGCCGCGTCTTCTTGGTCATATGCCTGCTACCCCCAGTAGCCGATCTCGTCATTGGAGCAGCTATGCACGGGGCGGTGGCGCCTGGGGGCCGGAAAGTTCGGCGTAGCCGGCCGTATCGGCCGGCCGCTCGCCCCCCGCCACACGCGCCCCAGTGATACGCGTGCCACGCGCCAGCCTTCCCAGTTTTTGATGCAGCGTCAAGGAAGTTACGGGCGGGACTGTCCGGCTGTGCGGGGGTTTGGGGTTACTTCTCCTGCTGCTTGCGCCAGCGGATGCCGGCCTCGAGGAAGCCGTCGATGTCGCCGTCGAGGACGGAGGTGGGGTTGCCGACCTCGAACTCCGTACGGAGGTCCTTGACCATCTGGTACGGGTGCAGGACGTAGGAGCGCATCTGGTTGCCCCAGGAGCCGCTGCTGTCGCCCTTGAGCGCGTCCATCTTGGCCTGCTCCTCCTGGCGGCGGCGCTCGAGGAGCTTGGCCTGGAGGACGTTCATGGCGGTCGCCTTGTTCTGGATCTGCGAGCGCTCGTTCTGGCAGGAGACGACGATGCCGGTCGGGATGTGCGTCAGGCGCACCGCGGAGTCGGTGGTGTTGACGCCCTGACCGCCGGGGCCGGAGGAGCGGTACACGTCGACGCGGAGCTCGGACTCGTCGATCTCGACGTGGTCGGTCTGCTCGACGACGGGGAGCACCTCGACGCCCGCGAAGGAGGTCTGGCGGCGGCCCTGGTTGTCGAAGGGCGAGATGCGGACGAGGCGGTGGGTGCCCTGCTCGACGGAGAGCGTGCCGTAGGCGTACGGGACCTGGACGGCGAAGGTGGTCGACTTGATGCCGGCCTCTTCGGCGTAGGAGGTTTCGTAGACCTCCGTCTTGTAGCCGTGGCGCTCGGCCCAGCGGAGGTACATGCGCTGGAGGCGCTCGGCGAAGTCGGAGGCGTCGACGCCACCGGCCTCGGCGCGGATGTTGACCAGCGCCTCGCGGGAGTCGTACTCGCCGGAGAGGAGGGTACGGACCTCCATCTCGTCCAGCGCCTTGCGGACGGCGGTGAGCTCGGCCTCGGCCTCGGCGAGCGCGTCGGCGTCGTCCTCGGCCTCGGCGAGCTCGAAGAGCACGGAGAGGTCGTCGATCCGGCCACGCAGGGACTCCGCCTTGCGGAGCTCCGCCTGGAGGTGCGACAGCTGGCTGGTGATCTTCTGTGCCGCCTCCGGGTCGTCCCAGAGGGAGGGGGCGGCCGCCTGCTCCTCGAGCACGGCGATGTCAGCCCTCATCTTGTCGAGGTCCAGGACGGCCTCGATCGACCCCATGGTCGAGGAGAGGGACTTCAGCTCTTCGGATACGTCAACGACTGCCACGCACCCAGCCTAACGGCTGCGCCGGGCTGCCTGCCCCGAAGCGGGTTGCCGCGGGGCGGAAGCCGCCGCATTTCGGGCGGGGGCGGGATCAAGCCCGGCCGGCGATTGAGGCCACCGCGCGTCAGCGCGGAACCGGGGGCCCGGGGGCTTGCCCCCGGTTACGGGAAGGGGCGGGGTGGGGACAAGGCCCGCCGCGGGCGCACCCTGCCCACGACCCCGCCACCCCCTACGGCACCCGCGCCGGCGCGTCCGTCCGCTGCACCGCCGGCGACTTCCGCGGAGCGTCCCCGGACTGCCCCGACGTCGCGAACCACGTCCCCACCCCCGCCGCCGCGGCCAGCGCCACCGCCGCCGCGCCGAGCTTGATGCGGCGGCGCCGGGTCTCCGCCGGCGAGCGGTGCCGGGCGGAGCCCGCCCGGCGCTGGCCGGGGGCGCGGGGCGCGCGGGCCGTGCCGTGCGCCCCGCCCGCCAGCTCGGCCGGGGTCGGCACCCGCATGCTCGTGTGGGTGTCCCGGTTGGAGTCCGCGACGGCGCCCGGCACGAGCGGCACCGCGCCGCGCGGCCGCTGCCCCGCCTGCCCGGCCGGGACGGCGGCGCCGTCCGGGGCCGTCCGCTCGGTGGCGACGCCGTCCGGCGTCTCCGGGTCCTCCTCGGGCTCGTCGATGTCCAGCGGAGGTATCCCGGCGAGCCCGGGCAGCAGCTCACGCAGCCGGGCCGCCAGCTCCGGGGCGCGCAGCCGTGAGGCCGGCCCCTTCGCGAGGCACTGGACGATCAGCTGCCACAGCTCGTCGGGGATGCCGGGCAGCGGCGCCACGGTCTCCGTGACATGCCGCCGCAGGACCGCGCCGGGGTGGCCGCCGCCGAAGGGCGTGAAGCCGGCCAGCAGCTCGTACAGGACGGTGGCGAGGGCGTAGACGTCGACGGAGGCGCGCGGCGGCAGGCCCTCGATGATCTCGGGGGCCAGGTAGTCGGGCGTGCCGATGACGCTGCGGGGGCTGGGCCCGCGGCCCGGCGCGCCCTGGCCGGGCGCGGCGGCGGGCCGCTCGCGCGCGGGGCGCGGGGTGTCCACGAGGCGGGCGATGCCGAAGTCGGTGAGCAGCGCGGGGTGCGCGCCGCCGGGTCCGAGCTCGCCCTGCATGTCGAGGAGGACGTTCTCGGGCTTGACGTCGCGGTGCACGATCCCGGCCGCGTGCGCGGCGGCGAGGCCGTCGGCGACGTCGGCCACGATGGCGACCGCGGCCTCGGGCGCGAGGCGCCGCTCCCGGTCGAGCCGGGTGCGCAGGTCCGTGCCCCGGATGAGGTCCATGACGAGGGCGAGGTCGGCCCCGTCCACGACGAGGTCGCGGACGCCCACCACGTTCGGGTGGTCCAGGCCGAGCAGGGCCGCGCGCTCCTGCACGAACCGGCCGACGAGCTCCTGGTCCGAGGCGAGGTCCTCGCGCAGGAGCTTGATGGCGACCGGGCCCTCCGGCCCCTCGCCGAGCCACACCGTGCCCGCACTGCCGCGACCCAGCACCTGGTGGGCGGTGTACCGGCTGCCGATCTTCCGTGCCAAGGCTGTTCCGGTTCCTTTCAGTCCTCCGACATCCGACGGGGGCGCCGGCGACCAAGCTACGCGGCCGAGGAGGCGTCAGGGACACCGATCCCGGAGCAACCGCCACTTCCGCGGCGGAAAACACCCGTCAGGTGTCGACAAATCCACACCGCTACTGACCCTTGGACGACCCGAGGTCGGAGATCCAGTCCTTCATATCCGTGATCCAGCCCCAGGTGGCGTCCCAGAAGCTCTTGCCGTCGGCGACCCAGTCCTTGAGCGGGGTGAACTCCCAGACGAGCCAGGAACCGACGATCAACAGGACAATCATGAAAAGGCAGCCCTTGAGGCAGCCGAGACCCGGGATCCGCATGGGGTTCGCGCTGCGCTGCCGCGGCGGCCGGGGCTCTCGGCGCGGGGCGGCCGGGGGCTCCGGGGCGTACCGCTGCGGCTGGGGCTCCTGGTAGCGCTGCTGCGGCTCGGCGCCACGGCGGCGCCGCTCCGGCGGGCGCTGCGGGGCGTACGGCTGGGGCTGCTGCTGGGGCTGGGCCTGCGGGGGCCTCGGCGCGTACTGCTGCGGCTGGGGCTGCGGGGCGTACGGCTGCGGCGGCTGCTGCCCGTACGCCCGCTGCGGCGGGCGCTGGGGCTGCTGCGGCTGCTGGGGCGGCGGCTGCGGGGCACGACGCTGGGGGCGGCGGCGCAGCGGGTCCTCGCTCGGGTCGAGGTACCGCACCTGGGTCTGGTCGTTGCGGTCGCGGGCCGCGCGCATCTGGGTCTGCCACGGGTGCTCGCCGTCGCCGCCGGGCGGCCCCGGCGGTACGGGCGGCATGGCGCGCGTCGGGTCGGGCGCGCCACCGGAGCCGACGGGCATCGCCCGGGTGGGGTCGGCGTCGCCGCCGGGGGCGGGCGGGGTCGTGGGCAGGAAGCTGGTCGCGGCGTCCGGGTCGGCCCAGGGGGCGGGCGCGCCGCCGGTCGCGGACAGCACCTGGGTGGGGTCGGCGTCGCCGCCCGCGCCGGGCGCGGAGCCCTGGCCCGTGCCCGGGACCCGCGCGGGCTCCGGGTCGGGGGCGAGCAGCGCGGCGACGCCGAGCGCGGCCTCGGCCTGGGCCGGGGAGGCGTGCACGCCGACGCCGGCGGCGACGACGCGCAGCGCGCGGGCCAGGTTCTCCGCGCTCGGGCGCTCCTCGGGCCGCTTACTCAGGCAGCGCTCGATGACCGTCCACAGGGGCTCGGGCACGGTGCTGGGGCGGCGCGGCTCGGCGCTGAGGTGCTGGTGCAGGACCTCCAGGGCGGTGGCCCCGGCGAACGGCGGGCGGCCGGTGACCAGCTCGTACAGCAGGATGCCGGCGCCGTAGATGTCGACGGCGGAGGTCTGCGGGCGGCCCTCGGCGGACTCGGGCGCGACGTAGGCGGGCGTGCCGACGAACTCGTGGGTGCGGGTCAGGCCCGGGGAGTCGGCGAGGCGCGCGATGCCGAAGTCGGTGAGCATCGGGTGCAGCGTCGGCCCGCCGGTGCCGGCCAGCAGGACGTTGGCGGGCTTGAGGTCGCGGTGGACGACGCCGTCGGCGTGGCTGGCGGCGAGCGCGTCCGCGATCTGGGCGGTGAGCAGGGCGGCGGCCACCGGGGTGAAGGGGCCGTTCTCGCGGAGGTAGCGGTGCAGGTCCGGGCCGTCGACGAGGTCCATGACGAGGGCGAGGAGATCGCCCTCGACGACGAGGTCGCGGGTGCGGACGATGTTGGGGTGGGTGAGCCGCAGCAGGACGGAGCGCTCCCGCAGGAAGCGCATCACGACGTCCGCGTCGTTGGCCAGCTCCTCCTTGAGCACCTTGATCGCGAGGGCCTCGCCGGGCTGCCCGGCCACCGCCGCCTCGGCGCCGGCCGCCTCCCGCTGACGGGCTCGCCAGACGGTGCCCGTCGCGCCGCGTCCGAGCACCTCCTCGAGCAGGTACTTGCTACCTACCGGCCGCACGTCATGCGCTCCCTGATCGTGGTCCTTGCTGGTGATGGCCTCTGTCGTGCCCGGCCTTGCGCCCACTGTAGTGCCGTCGTACGGACCACCGGCTTGACGAAATCCGGGGGGCTTGGGGTAAAGACGCGCGTTCCGGACACTTGGTTGCCACCAGTGGGTGGTGTGGCGGTGCGGGCGGCCTTACGGGCCTCCTTACGAGCCACAGTGCGACGCGCAGGAGCGCGCGAAAGAGCGCACGTCGGGACGTCCGCAAAAAGAGGGCAAGAGACGTCACCGGGCATCACCAAACAGGCACCCGGCGAACCGATCACGAGACGGCGGCGACCGGACTCGCTCAGCAACGGCGCTTTTCGCACACTCCGATCGTCGTTCAAGATCACGAATTGGATCTCGTCGGGCGCGTCGTCGGTGGCAGGTGCGAGGATGCTCGCAAGCACGGATGCGGTGGGGAGGGAGCGGACTGCCCCGCGCGAACGTGGTGACCTGTACGTGCCGACGCGCCCGTGCACGGTGGGGGAAGGCCGCGCCCGGCCCCTGTCGCGCACCAGGGGCAGGAAGGGACCGTTGACGGCGATGCAGATCAGGCTGACCGTCCTCGGGCCGCTCAGCGGCCACACCACGCACACCACGCGGGCCTGCGACGTGCTCGTGACCGCCCCGGCGGGCACCGCCCTCGCCAGTGTGACGAGCGGGCTCGCCACCGCCGTCGCGGCCGCCGGCTGCGACCTCGGCAGCGGCACCGCCGTCGTCTACGCCGGGGCCGAGCGGCTCGACGCCCAGCGCCGCGCCCTGGGCGAGCCCCCGCTGATCGACGGCGCCGTCCTTTCCCTGAACGCCCCGGCCGGCCCGGAGCGGCACGCGGGCGCCCCGCTGCTGTCGGGCGACGCGGAGGCCGCCGTGCGACTGCACGTGGTCTCCGGGCCGGACGCGGGCGGGGTCCATCTGCTGCACGGCGGCGAGGTCCACGTCGGCCGCTCCACTGCGGCGGACATCCCCCTCGACGACCCCGACGTCTCCCGGCTGCACTGCGCCGTCACCCTCGCCGAGGACGGCACGGTCACCGTGCGGGACCTCGGCTCCACCAACGGCACGGTCCTCGCGGGCGAGCGGGTCACCGGGGAGCCGGTCGCCCTGCCCTCCGGCGGGCTGCTGCGGGTGGGCGAGTCGGTGCTGGCCCTGCACGGCGCGCGGGACGAGAACCCGCCGGTGCTGCCCGCCGTCCCGGACGGCGAGGGCCACCTGCGGGTGGGCCCCGTCGTCACCCCGCCGGCCGGCCCGCTGGCGCCCCCGGCACGCGGCCCCTGGCTGGGCGCCCCGCCGCAGGCGCGGGAGCCGGGCCGGACGAGCAGCGCGCTCGGCACGGCCGGCTTCCCCGTCCCGGACCCGCTCTTCGGCGACGACCCCGTGACCCACGGCGGGCGCGGGGTGCGGCTGAGCCCCGAGGCGCCGCCCGGGCGGCCCGCGGCCGCTCCGGACCCGCTGCCCGCCCCGGCCGGCCCCGCCGACGGCGAGCCGGCCCGGCGGCGCAACCGCGGCATAGGGGCATGGGCCCGGCGGCTGACCGGCGGCCGGGGCGCGGCCGACCGGGCACCCGCGCCCGGCGAGTGGCCCGAGGACGGCGCGGCCACGTCCGAGACCGCCCGCGCCGAGGCGGCGGCGCTGCGCGAGCGCTGGCCGGACCCGGCGGGCGTGCTGCTGACCGCGCTCGGACCGGGCCCGCGCCTGTGGGAGCGCGGCCCGGACCACCCGGACCTGCTGACCGTCCGGCTGGGCACCGCCGACCGCTACGCCCCGGACGGCTCGGCCCTGGCCGCCGTGCCGGTGACGGTCGGGCTGCGGCAGACCGGCTCGCTGGGGCTCGCGGGCCCCCGGGGGCGGCTGTCCGGGCTGGCCCGGTCGGTGCTCGCCCAGCTGGCGGCGCTGCACTCCCCCGCCGCCCTGGAATTCGTCCTGATCAGCGCGGACCGCGCGCGCACGCCGGAGGAGCGGCTCGCGGAGTGGTCCTGGCTGGGCTGGCTGCCCCAGCTGCGCCCGGTCCGCGGCCAGGACTGCAAGCTGCTGACCGCCTACGACCGCGAGCAGGCGGTCGCCCGCACCTCCGAGCTCGTACGCCGCCTGGAGGAGGGGCCGCTAGGCCCGCACTGGGCGGCCGCCCCGGCGGCGGCCGTCGCGCACGCCGCCGAGCGCCACACCGGCCCGCGCACCGTCCTGATCGTCGACGGCGACCCCGGCTCCGCCGATCTACGCGAGACCGTCGCCCGGCTGGCGGCGGGCGGCCCGGCGGCGGGCATCCACCTGCTCTGCCTGGCCGAGGCACCCGCCACGACGCCCGCCTCGCCGGTCTCCGCCACGCTGGCCACAGCCCGTGCCGCGGCCCCGGCGTTCCCGCACTGCGGCGCGGTGGCGCTGCTGAGCGGCGACGTGGCCACGGTCGTCCAGGTCATCCACCGGGCACCGGCGGCCGCGCCGGGCGACACCGCGGGCGGGCCCGTCCCCGGGCAGGTGTACGAGCGGTCGCGGCCTGACGGCGCGTACGGCCAGGACGCCGCGTTCCCCGGCCCCGGCACCCCCGGCACGGCGCTCGACACCCGGCACGCGCCGCACCCCGGTCCGTACGGCCCGCCCGGCGCCGGCGCGCCCGACCCGTACGGCCTGTCGCACACGGGCCCCGCGGAGGCGGGCGCCACGGCCGGGCCCGGCCTCCAGAGCGCGGCCGACCGGCCGGCCGACGGTGCCGACGGCTCCGGCACGGCCGTGGTCGCGGCCGTGGACGCCGTGTCGGCGGCGTGGGCGGAGCGGTTCGCGCGGGCACTGGCTCCCCTGCGGATGTCGGACGCGGCGGCCGGCACCGCCTCCCGGGTGGCGGCGGCCCTGCCGCGCAGCGCCCGTCTGCTGGACGAGCTGGGGCTGGCCCGCGCCACGCCCGCCTCGCTGACCGCCCGCTGGGCGGCGGCCACGGACCGGGGCGCGCGGCCCGGCGGCCGCGCCGTCGCCGTGCTCGGCGCCGGACCGCACGGCCCGCTCGCCGTGGACCTCGCGGCGGACGGGCCGCACCTGCTCGTGGAGGGCGGGACCGGCAGCGGCAAGTCCGAGCTGCTGCGCTCCCTCGCCGCCTCGCTCGCGGCGGCGGACCGGCCCGACCGGCTCTCGCTCGTGCTGGTCGACGGGGCCGGCGCCGAGCGGGGCGAGGGGCTGCGGCTGTGCACGGACCTGCCGCACGTCTCCACGTATCTGGCCGCCTCCGACCCGGTGCGGATGCGGGAGTTCGCGCAGGCGCTCAGCTCGGAGCTCAAGCGCCGCGCCGAGCTGCTCGGCCGGCTCGACTTCACGGCCTGGCACACCCAGCACGCCGCCGTCGCCGCCGCGCAGGTCGTGGCGCCGCGCCGTCCGATGGACGCCGCCGGCGACCTGGACAGCCTGCCGACGGGCACCCTGAAGCTGCGCACCCAGCGGGACGGCCCGTCGCTCACGGCGGAGACGGCCCTGCCCCGCCTCGTCGTCCTCGTCGACGACTTCGACGCGCTGGTCGCCCCGGCCCTGGGCAGTACGGGCCGGCCGGCGGCGGGCTCCGTGGTCCGCGCCCTGGAGGCCGTGGCCCGGGACGGCGAGCGGCTCGGGGTGCACCTGGTGGCCGCCTCCGGCCGCCCGGAGCGGACGGCCGACACCGCGGCCGTCGAGCGCGCCGGGCTGCGCGCGATGCTGGAGATCGCCCCGCCCTCGGCCGACGGCGGGGCGGCGGACGGCAGCGGCGCGGGCGAGCCCGCGCCGGGCCGCGGCCGGCTGATGCGCCCGGACGACGACGCGACGACGCCCTTCCAGGCGGGCCGGGTCACGGGCCGGATCCCCCGGACGGCGACGCTCCGCCCCACGGTGGTGGCGCTCGACTGGCAGCGGATGGGCGATCCGCCGACCCGCCGCCCGGTGCGCGAGCTCGGCAACGGCCCGACGGACCTCGCGCTGCTCGCCAGCGCCCTCCAGCGGGCCGCGCAGTCGGCCGGGGCGGAGGCCGCGCCACCGCTGCTGTAAGCGGGCCGCCGGCACCGGGGGTACACCCGATGGCGTGACGGCGCGCACCCGGTTCCGGGCGGGCCGGCATACCGTGGTCCGGCCCGGCACCTGGTATGACAGCGCATCACAGCCCGGTCACGATAAGCGAGTTGTCCTCGTTGACGGTATTGCGGCGGCTCGCGGGCGGGCGTAGGACTGTCGCACGGGGAGGCGGGCCGCGTGCCGGGCCGGTGCGCGCCGCGGCCGCCCACCGGGGGCTCGTACGGGAGGGGCGGCAATGCGTGGATCGCTTCGCACGGTGCGGGGGGCGCGCGGCGCCCTGGCACTTATCACGGCGGGGGCCCTGGCCCTGACCGCCGCGGGATGCGACGACGGCGACGGCGGCGGGAAGAGAGGCTCGGCGCCGGCGCCCGGCGCCTCCTCGGACGTCATCCCGCACACCGTCCGGCTCCCCAAGCTCAACGGCCGGAAGCTCAAGGTCACCGCGGTCTGGACGGGCGCGGAGCAGAAGGGCTTCACCAAGGTCCTGGAGGAGTTCTCGCGGCGCACGGGCGCCGAGGTGGCCTTCGTGCCCAGCGGTGACGACATGTCCTCCTTCGTCGGCTCGAAGGTCGCGGGCGGCGACCCTCCCGATGTGGCGATGCTCCAACAGCCCGGCGTGCTCCGGGAATTCGCGCGGAAAGGATGGCTGAAACCGCTCGGTGACGAGGCGACGGCGGAGCTGGCGAAGAACTTCACCAAGGGCTGGCAGGACCTCGGCTCGTACGAGGGAAAGCGCTACGGCGTCTACTTCAAGGTCAGCAACAAATCCCTCGTCTGGTACAACACCAAGGTCTTCGGCGGGGCGGGCGCCCAGGAGCCCCGCACATGGGGGGAGTTCCTGGACACCGCGCGGCTGATCGCCGACTACGGCATCCCGCCGCTGTCGGTGGCGGGGGCGGACGGCTGGACGCTCACCGACTGGTTCGAGAACGTCTACCTCTCGCAGGCGGGCCCGGAGAAGTACGACCAGCTGGCGCGGCACCGGATCCCGTGGACGGACCCGTCCGTGAAGGACGCCCTGGCCCGCCTGGGGCAGCTCTTCGGCGGGAAGGGCCTGCTGGCGGACGGCAACGACGGCGCGATCCAGACGCAGTTCCCCACCTCCGTCACCCAGACCTTCAGCGGGGGCGAGGAACCGAAGGCCGCCATGGTCTTCGAGGGCGACTTCGCCGCGGCCAACATCCTCGCCACCAGGGCGGAGATCGGGAAGGACGCCAAGGTCTTCCCCTTCCCCGCGGTGGGCGCCAAGTCCCCCGTGGTGACCGGCGGCGACGTGGGGGTGGCGCTGAAGGACGGCCCGGCCGCCCAGGCGCTGCTGACCTTCCTCTCCTCCGCCGACGCCGCCCGGGTGTGGGCCGCGGAGGGCGGCTTCCTGTCCGCCAACAAGAACCTCGACCCGGCCGCCTACCCCAACGACGTGCTCCGCTCCATCGCCAAGGCCCTCGTCTCGGCCGGCGACGACTTCCGCTTCGACATGTCCGACCTGGCCCCCGCCTCCTTCGGCGGCAAGCCGGGCCAGGGCGAGTGGAAGCATCTCCAGGATTTCCTGAAGAACCCCGGCGACGTGGCGGGCACCCAGCGGAAGCTGGAGTCCGACGCGGCCAAGGCGTTCAAGAGCTGACAGGAGCCCCGCATCATGTCGACCGCCTCCGCGGGCGGCGCTGCGGCCTCCGGGCCGCCCGTCCCGCCCGCTGACACCCCTCCGCCCGGCGCTTCCGGGCCTTCCGGGCCTTCCAGTGCCTCCGGTGCTCCCGGCCCTTCCGGCGCTCCCGGGAAGAAGCCGAGGAGCGTGCTGGGCACCCGTTCCTGGGTCGCCGCGCTGTTCCTGCTCCCGGCGCTGGCGCTGCTCGGCGCCCTCGTCGTCTACCCCATCGGCTATTCGGTCTACCGCAGCTTCCTCGACGCCTCCGGCGACGGCTTCGCGGGCGTCGACAACTACCGCGAGGTCTTCACCGACGAGCGGATCCGCACGGCCCTGAAGAACAACGTCATCTGGGTGATCGTCGCCCCGTCCGTGGCCACGGCGCTGGGGCTGATCTTCGCGGTCCTCACCGAACGGGTGCGCTGGGGCACGGCGTTCAAGATCGTCGTCTTTATGCCGATGGCGATCTCGATGCTCGCCGCCGGCATCATCTTCCGGCTGGTGTACGAGCAGAACCCCGACCGCGGCGTGGCGAACGCCGTGTGGGTGGGCGTCCACGACACCTTCAAGGCCCCCGCGCCTTTCCCCGGCGCGCACCCCAGGGACGACAGGCTGCTCACGGAGGCCGGCGGGGCGTTCACCACCCGCACGGTGGTGAAGGCCGGCACCCCGGCCGTCCTGCCGCTGGTGGGGGCGAAGCCCAAGGACCTGAAGGGCGCGAAGACCGCCGAGCCGCCCCGGGAGGCGGCCGGGCGGGTCACCGGGACGGTCTGGCGGGACTTCACCCGGGGCGGCGGGGGCACCCCAGGGGTGATCGACCCCGGTGAGAAGGCACTGAAGGGCGTGACGGTGGAGGCGGTCAGGGACGGCCGGACCGTCGCCTCCGCGACCTCCGCCGCCGACGGCACCTTCACCCTGCCGAAGTCGGCGGACGGCGCCCTGCTGTCGCTCCCGGCCTCGAACTTCGCGGCGCCCTACAACGGCGTGGACTGGCTGGGCCCCTCGCTGGTCACCCCGGCGATCATCGGGGCGTACGTCTGGATGTGGGCGGGCTTCGCGATGGTCCTCATCGCGGCGGGCCTCGCGAGCGTGCCGCGCGAACTCCTGGAGGCCGCGCGGGTGGACGGCGCGAACGAATGGCAGGTCTTCCGCCGGGTGACGGTGCCGCTGCTGGCGCCGGTCCTCGGGGTCGTCCTCGTCACCCTCATGATCAACGTGCTGAAGATCTTCGACCTCGTCTACATCATCGCGCCCGGCGCCAGCCTCGACAACGCCAATGTGCTGGCGCTCCAGCTGTACCAGTCCTCCTTCGGCACGGACGTCAACCAGGGTGTCGGCAGCGCCATCGCCGTCTTCCTGCTGGTGCTCGTACTGCCGGTGATGCTGGTGAATCTCAGGCGGATCCGGAAGGAGCGGCAGCGATGACCACCCTGGACACGGCCGTACGGGCGAAGCGGTCGCTGCCGGCGCGGATCGCCGGACGGCTCGGCGGTGGCGTGATGCGCCTCTTCCTGATCGCCGTCGGGCTGTTCTGGCTGACGCCGACCGTCGGGCTGCTGCTCTCCTCCTTCCGCGACAAGGGCGACATCGCGGCGTCCGGGTGGTGGAAGGTGTTCAGCCACCCGGCACAGCTCACCACCGAGAGCTACAGCACCCTCTTCTCCAACGACACGGTGATGAAGTCCCTCCTCACCACGGCCCTGATCACCGTGCCCGCGACGGTGCTGGTGGTGCTCGTCGGCGCGCTGGCCGGTTACGCCTTCGCCTGGCTCGACTTCCCCGGCCGCGACTGGTGGTTCATGGCCGTCGTGGGCCTGCTGGTCGTGCCGGTGCAGGTCGCGCTGATCCCGGTCGCGAAGCTGTTCAACTCCCTGGGCATCTTCGAGTCGACGCCGGGTGTGGTGCTCTTCCACACGGCCTTCGGGCTGCCGTTCGCGGTCTTCCTGCTGCGGAACTTCTTCGCGGAGATCCCCCGCGAGCTGCTGGAGGCCGCCCGGCTGGACGGCGCGGGCGAACTCCGGCTGTTCCTGCGGGTGGTGCTGCCGCTGGGCGGCCCGGCGATCGCCTCGCTCGGCATCTTCCAGTTCCTGTGGGTATGGAACGACATGCTGATCGCCCTGATCTTCGCCGACAGCGGGAACCCGCCGATCACGGTCGCGCTCCAGCAGCAGGTGCGGCAGTTCGGCGACAACATCGACATCCTCGCTTCGGGCGCCTTCCTCTCCATGGCCGTCCCCCTCGCGGTCTTCTTCGCCTTCCAGCGGCAGTTCGTCAGCGGGGTGATGGCGGGCGCGGTGAAGTGAGACTCGCCGGTGACGGGTCCGGTGGCGAGCCCGGTGGCGGCGCGCGGGTGCGGGTCCGGTGGCGGCGGCGCGCGGGCACGGTGACGGTGCGTACGTACCGTCACGCGCGTACGGTGCCGTCACGCGCGTACGGGCACGGTGGCGGTGCACGGCTTCAGCGGCGTATGCGGAGCGAGACCGCGCCCCCGCGCACGAACACCGAGGGCCCCTCCTCGCAGTACCGGTCGAGGGCGGTCGTCTTGGCGTACTCGGCGGGCCGGGAGCGGAACCACCGGGTGCCGACGGTCGCGGTGTCCTGGACGACCCAGACGCGGGCGCCCCGGGGCAGCCCGGCCAGGCGGTCGCTCAGCGCGCCCGCGGTGACCTCCTCGCCGAAGAGGGTCCCGGAGGCGGCCGGTGACCGGCCGAGGGTGAGATCGCGCAGGCCGGTGAAGTCCCGGGGGTAGGCCAGGGCGACGCGGCGCTCGTGGAGGGGAAGGAAGAGCACCGCGTCACCCGGCCCGGCCAGCCGTCCGACGAGGGCGGCGACCGGGGCCAGCTCGTCACCCCGGCTGACGGGCAGGCGCTCGCGCCGCTGCGCGGGCAACTGGCACGCGAAGGCCGCGGCGACGGCCAGCGCACCGGCCGCGGCCACGGCCCGCCGCCACGCCCGGGCCTCGGGCGGCCGCGCCACGGAGACGAGGCGGTCGGCCCCGGAGGCGGCGAGCAGCGGCACCCCGGCGAGGCAGAAGAGCAGATAGCGGTCGAGGAACAGCGGCTGGAACCGCGCGGCGCAGAAGAGCAGCACGGGCGGCACGACCGCGAGCGGCACCGCCACGGCGTTCAGCGAGACAGGGCACGCGCGCCGGGCGCCGGAGCCCCTGTCCCGGGCGGTCCGGGAAGCCCCCCGGACCCCGGCGGCAGTGCCGGCCTCCGCCATGCGGAGGAGCAGCGCGCCGACGGCGGAAGCCGCCATCGGGCGGGCGGCGGGGGCCCGCTCCCCGTCCGGCGTCCGGGGGTCTCGCGCGGAGCGCGGCCTGAGGGCCCAGGGGCGCGCCCCCGGGCGTGGGAAGGGGCGGGCGGACGAAAGGGCCCGCCGTCCCCGGACCGCCACGGGCGCCAGCAGCGACACCCCCGCCAGCACCAGCGTGACCGTCAGCACCGGCTCCCCCGGCCCCGCGAAGGCGTACAGCAGCGCCTCCGCCTCACGCCGCCCCGGTGTCCTGATCCACGACACCTGCGCGCTCTGCGCCCGTGAGACGGCCACCAGCGGCAGCAGCGCGAGGCAGCAGCCGGCCGCCGCGCACCCCCAGGCGCGCCAGGTCCGCCACGGCACCCGGGAGACCAGCAGGGTCACGGCGTGCGCGGCCAGGAGCAGGACGGCGAACTCGTGGAGCAGCGCCGTCGCGGCGGCCACCGCGCCGTAGCCCGTCCAGCGCCCCGGTGACCCGCGCTCGACGGCGCGGACCAGCAGCCAGGTGGCGAGCGCGGCCCCGGCGGCGACCAGGGCGTACGAGCGGGCCTCCTGCGCGTAGTGGCTGACGAAGGGCGTGGTGGCGTAGAGCAGCCCGGCCCACAGGCCCACGCGCGGGCGCACGAGGCGGCAGCCGAGCGCGGCGACGAGCGCGGCCGTGGCGGCGGAGGCGGCGACGGACGGCAGCCGCAGGGCGATCTCGTCGTCCCGGACGGCGAGCACGGCGTGCATCAGCAGGTAGTAGAGGCCGTGGACGGCGTCGACGGTGCCGAGCGCGTGCCAGATCTCGGGCAGGGAGCGGCGGGCGATCTGGAAGGTGGCGCTCTCGTCCCGCCACATCGTGCCCCGGTCCAGACCCAGGAGCCCGAGGACGAGCATGACGGCGGCGGGGACGGTGACGGCGAGGAGGGGCGCGCGACGGCGCGCGGGCGGGGGCGAGGGTGACCGGGGCGGGGCGGTGGGCGCGACGGCCGTGCCACGCCGGCCGCCGCGCTCAGCCACGGGCCGCACGGCTGCCCCGGGCGCCCCGGGCACCTCGGACGCCCCGGACACGCCCGGCACTGACGCCCCGGACATCGACGCCTCGGACACTTCGGATACCTCGGATACCTCGGATGCTCTGAATGCCTGCGAATGTCTCATCAGTGTGTTTATTTAGGTAGAAATGTCTGTTATGGAGGTGTGTGACAGCGGCACCCCGGAGCCCGTACCGGGCGTGCCCTCCAGGCAGGTCAGCGTGGTCGTCATCGGCTTCGACGACGAGGCGCACATCGCCGACGCCGTGCGCTCCGCCCTCGCCCAGGGGCCGGCCGTCGCCGAGGTCGTCGCCGTCGACGACGCCTCCACCGACCGCACGGGCCGGGTCCTGGACGGGCTGGCCGCCCGCGAGCCCCGCCTGCGCGTGATCCACCGCACCGTCAACAGCGGGGGCTGCGGCGCGCCACGCAACGACGGCCTGCGGGCCGCCACCGCGCCGTACGTGATGTTCCTCGACAGCGACGACAGGCTTCCCGGGGGCGCGGCGGCGGCCCTCCTGCGAGCCGCCCTGCGGTACGACGCTCCGGTGACCGCCGGCCTGTGCGTCCGCCGCGAGCTCCCGGGAGGCCGCGACACCCGCTGGCAGCCCGGCCTCTACCGGCGGGCCGCCGTCCACCGCTCCCCCGAGCACCGGCCGGCCCTCCTCCACGACACGCTCTGCGTCAACAAGCTGTACGCGCGCGCCTTTCTCACCGAGCACGGCATCACCTTTCCCGAAGGGCCCTTCCTCTACGAGGACTTCGTCTTCACGGCCCGGGTGCTGGCGGCCCGGCCGCGGGTGGCGACCGTCCCGGACGCGGTCTATCTCTGGCACGTGCGACGTGACGCGGCCGTGCCCTCGATCTCCCTGGACCGCGAGCGGGTCGCCAACTGGCGGGCGCGCGTGGAGGCCCACCGGCGGAGCGTGGAGGTCTTCCGCGACGCGGGCCGCGAGCCGCTCGCCCGCGCCGCCCGGGTGAAGTTCCTCGACCACGACCTGCGCATGTACGTCCGCGAACTGCCCGCGCGCGGGCCCGGCTACCGGACGGAGTGGTGGCGGACGACCCGCGACTACCTCGGCACGTACGAGGAGGCGGAGCTGCGGGCCGCCCGGCCGCCGGCCCGCTGGATCGCCCGCGCCGTGCTGGCCGCCGACGCCCCGCGCGACCTGGACCGCCTGGCCCAGCTCGCCGCCCGTCCGCCACGGCTGCTGCCGCCGTACGCGACCGCGGCCGGCGCCCCGGTCTGGGCGCCGGACCTCCCCGGCGCCCCCTTGGACGGCCTCACCGGCCCCGCGGCCGTGCCCACCGCGCACCTCCCGGTGACCGTCGACGGGGAGCTGCGCGCGGCGGCGTTCCCCGGCCGTGGCGCCCGCGCCGAGCTGCGGCTGCGCGTGCGTGATCTCTACGGGCGGCTGGCCGCCGACCCGCCGCGCAGCGTCGACCTCACCCTCCTCCGCCGCGACGGCACGGCCACGCTGCGGCGGAACATACCCCTGACCGCTGAAAGGACAGCGGAAGGAACTGGGGAAGGGACTGGGGAAGGGACTGGGGCAAGGACCGCGGGAAGGACCGCGGGAAGGACCGCCGAACAAGCCGCCGAAGGGAACGCCGAGGAGGCCGCGTGGACGGCGAGGGCCGTGCTGGGCCTGGCCGCCCTCGCGACGCTCGGCCGCCGGGACGGCTCCGGGACCGATCCGCAGTCCTGGGACATCCGCCTCCGGGTGCGGTGCGCCACCGGCGACTCGTTCCGCACATCCGTCCGCGCCACGGGCGCCCTGCGCCGCACCGCCGTGCCGAGCCCCCGCTTCGGCCTGCTGCTGGTCCGGCCGCACGCCACGGCCACGGGCTCCCTCACCCTCCGCCTGGCACCGGGCGTACGCTCCGCCGCGGGCATAGCCCTGCGCCGGCTGCGCCGGACGGTGAAGCGGACCGGCCGCGCGTCCGGGCAGCGCGGCGGCACGCCCGAGGACGGACGCGAAGGCCGGCCGGAAGGCCGCGCCTGAGGCCAACGCGGCGACGACCGCGTGGATCCACCGGCCGAGGCCCCGTAGCCGCCACGGCGCACGGCTTCCGCCGCCCGCCCGGCGCCGCTCCCACGCCCCGGCCCACCGCGTCGCTCCCGCTCCCACCCCGGCGCTCACCCTGATACCCCCTCGCATCCATTCCCCCTGACCCCGGCCCCACGGCGGCCGCGCTACCGGTCGATCTCCTCGAACAGGGCCTCCCAGCGGTCCAGCACCGCCGGCAGCCGCAGCGGCGCCACGTGCTCACGCGCGGCCCGCCCGTAGCGCTCCCGCAAGGCGCCGTCCGCCATCAGCGCGCGCAGGGCCTCGGTGAACGCGGCCGTGTCGCCGGGCGGTACGAGCGTGCCGGTGCGGCCGTCCACGACGAGCTCCCGGACGCCGCCCGACAGGTCGAAGCCCACGCACGGCACGCCCGACGCCGATGCCTCCGCGAGGGCCATGGGGCGGCCCTCGCGCTCACTGGTGAGCGCGACGAGGGACAGCTCCCGATAGGCGGCGGCCATGTCCCGCACGCTGCCGCGGAAGCGGACGCGGCCGGCCACGCCGAGCCGCTCGGCCCGCGCGCGGAGCTCCGGCTCCAGCGGCCCGTCGCCGAAGAAGTGCAGCTCCCAGCCCTCGCCACCGGCAGGGCCCGGGGATCCACCGGGCCCACCGCCGACGGTCGCCTCCGCGAACGCGTCGAGGAGCCGGTCCAGGCGCTTGACCTCTTCCAGCCGGCCGACCGCGCCCACCCGCCGGGTGTCCAGGGGGGCGGGCTCGGCGGGCGTGAACGGCAGGGGGTTGGGCATCACCGTCGCGTTCGGCAGCCGTCGGCGGCGGAACTCCGCCGCGTCGGCCGCGCTCAGGAACACCGACTTCTCCAGAGCCGGGTAGTGCCGGAGGATCAGCCGGAGGTTCTCGGAGTGGCACGCCTGGAGGAACGACTCGTGGTACTGCCCGATGCCCCTGAGGTGCGGCCGTTCCACCGCCTCCAGCCAGACCGCCGCCCAGGGCGAACCGATGAGGACCAGGCCCTCCCGCGCGGCGGCGAACCGCCCGGCCAGCCGCTCGCGGGCCCGGTCCCGGTCCCGCCGCTCGGACCGCGCGGCCCGTACCCGGGCGGGACTCAGCCGCTCGGCGAAGGACTCGGCCCGCCACGGCGGGGCCGGTGGACCGGTGTAGAGGGTGGTGTGCCGGTAGCCGGGGTCGGCGACGAAGGTGTGCGGCTCGGGGCTGGGGCGGATCCCGATCAGATCGACGCGGTGGCCTCGCTCGGCGAAGCCCTGGGCGAGGGTGTGCAGCACCCGCTGCGAACCGCCCATGGAGTCCACGTCGACGCCGACGAGGAAGAGGTCGCGCGCGCCCATCAGCCCCTCCCCCCGTCGGAGGGGCCGGCGAAGGGACCGGCTGACGGACCGGCGGAGGGACCGGTTGACGAAGCGGTTGACGAAGCGACAGACGGAGCGGAGGAGGCAGGACCGGAGGACAGGCCGGCGGCCGCGGCGGCCCGCGCGCCCGCGGGCGGACCACCGGACGCCGCGGACGCCCCCTCGTCCACCGCCCCGCCCGGGGAGACGAGCTCCTCGAAGAACAGGTCGACCACGGCCTTGCTCGACCGCCCCGTCTCGTACGGGTTGAACCGCGCCTGGAACCTCCCGTACGCCCCCGCCCACTCCTCCCGCAGCCCGCCCAGGTCGGCCAGCCCGGCGGCCAGTTCGTCGACGGTGCTGAGCATGGGGCCGGGGGCGATCTCGGACAGGTCGTAGTACAGGCCGCGGGCGGTGGAGCGGTAGTGGGCGTAGTCGTCGGTCCAGAGCAGGATGGGACGGCCGAGGTTGGCGTAGTCGAACATCACCGACGAGTAGTCCGTGAGCAGCGCGTCGGAGGCGAGCAGCAGGTCGTTGAGGTCGGGGAACTGCCGTCCGTCGCGCACCGCGTGGCCCAGCTCGCGGGGCACGGTGAACCGCTCGTAGTAGTGCGGGCGGACGACGATCGTCCACTCCTCGCCGGTGCGGCGCGCCAGCTCCGCGAGGTCCACCCGGACGGACTCGCCGGTGCCGCGGGCACCGTCGCGGAACGTCGGGGCGTAGAGGAGCACCTTGCGGCCGTCGGGGATCTGGAGCCGCTCGCGCGTGGCGGCGGCGCGGTCGCGCTGCTCGGGGTCGTTCCAGCGGACGAGGGCGTCGTTGCGGGGCAGTCCGGTGCGCAGCAGGGTGCCGGTGTAGCCGTTGGCCCGGACGAAGGTCCGCTCGAACTCCTCGCTGGGGGCGATGAGGGCGTCCCAGCGGCCGACCGCCTCGCGGTGCCGCCGCTGCCGCTCGGGGCCGGCGAGGCGGAGCTCGGGGACGTCGAAGCCCATGTGTTTGAGGGCCTGTCCGTGCCAGGTCTGGAGATAGCGGGTGCCGGGCCGTTTGCCGTAGAGCGTGGGGAAGCCGTGCGAGTCGATCCAGTAGCGGGCGCGGGCGAGGGTGCGGACGTACTCCCAGCTGCCGCGCCGGACGAGGGGCACGCCCTCGGGGTAGGAGGAGGAGCCGCCGGCGCAGGACCACACGGCGCGCAGCGGGAGGCCGCGCCGCAGGAGTTCCTCGTGGAGGGCGCGGGGGCTGTCGGCGTAGCCGCGGCCTTCCAGGGCCTCGAAGACGACGAGGGTGTCGTCCACGGGGAGCCGCTGGAGCTCGTGGTACGTGAGGGCCTTGGCGCGGGGGCCGGTGACCCTGCGGGTGAGCCGCTGGACGCGCCGCCGGGCCGGGCGGAGGCGGGGGGCGGCGGTCTCGGCGTGGCCGAGGGCGCCGGTGCGCTCCCAGGTGAGCTCCAGCCGGCCGGCGCCGTGGCCTTCGCAGCCCATCCGCACGGTGTGGGCGCCGAGCGGGCCGTACTGCGGGAGGCGGGTGCGCAGCGGGGGGAGGGCGGCGGGGGCGAGGAGGGGGTCGGTGCGGGTGAGGCCCTTCCGTTCGAGGACGACGACGGGGTGGCGGCGGCCCCGGAAGCCCGTGGCGCCGAGGGGGATGCGGCGCGGGTCGAGGTCGATCTCGGCGGTGCGGGGGCCGGGGGTGCCGTCCGGGCCGGGGTGCGGCGGGTCGTAGCGGAAGGGGACGGTGAGGGGCTCGGCCGTGGTGGCGATGCGCAGTTCGGCGGTGACCGGCTCGGTGCCGTCGAGCAGCCGGGCGGGGTCGTAGGTGTGCAGCAGGACGCGCAGCAGGGGGCCGGCGGGGTCGACGCGGGCCACTTCGTGCCGCAACGGGCCGGTGGCGAATGGCTGTTCGTCCAGGCGCCAGTCGGTGATGTCGAGGGCGGCGGCGGCCTCGGGGCTTCCGGGCGGTGTCCGCCCCCAGTACACGCGGCCGCCCTCGCGGACGACGTGGCGGGGGGCGAGGTGCGGGCGGTCGAGGGTGCGGGCGCACTCGGCGGCCTCGGCGAACCGGCCCGTTTCCAGCAAGTACTGGCAGACGCGCTGCTCGCGCGGCATCGCGGCGAGCGCCTCGGGGGCGAGGGTGCGCAGGTAGGGGGTGACGACGGCGGCGAACTCCGTGATCCACCACAGCTCGCGGAAGGGCAGGTCGCCGAGGTAGAGGCGGAGGTCGTGGCGGAGGAACTTCTCGTCCTTGGCGGGGCGGAGGTCGGCGTTGCCGCTGTCCTCCAGGAAGGCGTCGATGAGCCGGGCGGCGAGGACGCGGTCGACGGCGTTGCGGATGCGGTGCCGGCTGGAGGAGATGGACAGCCGGTCGGGGTCGGCGGCGAGCCACCAGGTGTAGACGGGCCAGGGGACGACCGCGAAGGTGCGGGCGAGGGTGAAGGCCTGGGCGGAGAAGAGCTGGTCCTCGTAGTGGACGCCCTCGGGGAAGCGCAGCCGGTGGCGGGCGAGGAAGTCGGCGCGGTAGAGCTTGTTGGTGGAGAGGTGGTCGAGGAAGTACTCGGGGGCGGCGCGGATGCCGTCGACGACCCGGACGTCGGCGAAGAGCTCGGGGTACCAGAGGCCGGTGGTGCCGGTCTCCTCGAAGTTCCGGACGACCTCGCCGGTGACGAGGTCGGCGCCGGTCTCCTCGGCGGTGAGCAGCAGCGATTTGCAGGCGTGGTACGGCAGTTCGTCGTCGCTGTCGAGGAACATCACATGGGGTGCGGCGGCGGCCTCGAGGCCGGCGTTGCGCGGGGCGCCGCAGCCGCCGCTGTTGACCGGCAGGCGCAGGCAGCGCACCCGGGGGTCGGACGCGGCCAGCCGGCGGGCGGTGGCGCGGGTGGTGTCGGTCGAGCAGTCGTCGACGATGATCACTTCGAGGTTGCGCAGCGACTGGCCGAGCACGGACCGCACGGCGCGCGGCAGCCGCTCCGCGTCGTTGTAGACGATCACGACCACGGTGACGTCCGGGCCGGGGACAGGGCGCGCGATGGGCACAAGTCACCTCATTTCCGAGCGATCGGCGTGATTCGGCGAATCACGGTCACTACGAAGAGAGTAGACGCGACCACTGACAGTCACCTCGTCGGCGGCTCCTCCGGGAAGCCCGCCCCTCCCCCGCCAGGTGTGCAGGCACAGCGCCCCGGCGACCCCGGTGATCATGACGATGTCCTTGAAGGCGTGCCGCCGCGAACCCTCCAGGTACGGCCAGTGCACCCCGATGAACTGCGGCAGCAGCGCCAGCCAGAACCACACCGACCGCGCCGCCGCACCGCGCACCACCACCGACGCCACCAGCGACGGCAGCACCACCAGCATGTAGTGGAGGAACGACGGCCGGGACACCAGGAACGCCGCCAGCATCAGCAGCGACGCGCACTCCACCAGCCGCAGCTCGGCGTTCCCCCCGGCCCGCCACCGGGCCCGGGCGAAGAACAGCACCGTCCCCGCCGCCAGCACCGCCAGCCCGAAGGCCACCGGCTGCGGGACCCCGAGCCGTGGGAGCACAGCCGGCCACGAGGCGTCGAACGGACGTGCGTAAGCGTCCTGACCGTGCAGCAGGAACGGCAGCGTCCGGGTGAAGAACAGCCCCGGCCGCGGCATGGCCAGGGCGGCCAGCGTGGACACCACGGCGGGCACGCCCACGGCCACCGCCAGCGCCCGCCACCGCCGGGCGAGGACGAACAGCAGCAGGAGGGGCACGAGCATCGGCTTGAGCGCTATCGCCGCGCCGATCACACCCGCCGCCGCGCACCAGCGCTCCCGCCGGGCCAGCAGCAGCGCGGCCGGGAAGGCGACGGCGGAGACGACGGTCCAGTTGCCGAGGTGGACGAGACCGTGGAACGGCAGGAACA
Source organism: Streptomyces albireticuli (assembly GCF_021228125.1). Classification (GTDB taxonomy): domain Bacteria; phylum Actinomycetota; class Actinomycetes; order Streptomycetales; family Streptomycetaceae; genus Streptomyces; species Streptomyces albireticuli. The sequence continues at coordinate 29,251 of NZ_JAJQQS010000027.1, read as the reverse complement.
CCCCGAGACCGGCGATGACGGCCACCGCCAGCCGGCTGTCCGCGCGGACCTCGAAGATCCGCAGGGCCAGGGCCACGCCCACCAGGACGAGCAGCGCGGTGCCCACGGGGACGGCGTAGAAGAGCACCCGCTCGGCGACCGCCGTCTGGGGGACCGCCGCGAACACGGCGCCCGGCAGATAGAGGAACCGTTTGTCCGCGTACGGCGAGCCGCCGTCGAGAAGGGTCTCGGCCGCGCGCACCACGACGGCGTTGTCCATGCCCACGCGCGGGCTCTCCATCACCCGGGCCACGTCCAGCGCGCACACCACCAGCGCCGTCACCAGCACCGGCCACGGCGCCCGCCCGCGCAGCCAGCCGCCGACGGCGTCGGGCGCGCTCACCGGGCACCCGCCCGGACGGAACCGGCCGGGGCCGCGACGGCCCCGCCGGACCGCCCCGGGACCACCTCCGACAGCACCAGCCCCCGGGGCCCCGAGGCCGCCCGCCGCAGCGCCGGATCGTCCGGCGACAACCCCGGACCACCGTCCCTCTGCACCACCCACCGCACGCCGTACTCCTTGAGGATGCCGAGCCGTTCGGCCCGGGAGGTCTTCGCGGCGAAGTAGCGGTGGGTCGCCTCCCACCGGCGCCCTTCGTCACGGAGGAAGACATCGGGGTAGGCGGGCGCGACGGTGTACGCGCCGTAGGCGGGCAGCATCCGCAGCGCGTAGTAGTCGTCCGTCAGCACCGTCTGCCCCCTGGGCACCTCGCGCGCCGCCCAGGCGAACGACGGCCAGAGCGCGACCGCGCGCACCTGCCGCAGGACGGGCGGCACGGCGGCCGGCCGCAGGACGTACGTCAGCACCCCGGCCTGCGCCCACGCGCCGACGAGCAGGGCGGCCGCCGTCAGCGGGACGAGGACGGCCCGCCGGGCCGTCTCCAGCGCGAGGGCCACCTGGGCCGGCACGAGGACGGCCGGCAGGATCCGCCCCCACGCCTGGTGGCCGGTCACCCCGCCGGTCGCGAACACGACGAGCCCCAGCGCGAAGAACAGCACGAGCGGATCGCGGCGGTCCCGCCGCGCCCGCGCGGCGAGGGCTGCCGCCCCGAGCAGCACCAGGCAGAACCTGGCCGGGAGATGGGCGTACAGCGGCCGGTGAATGGCGTCCAGGCCACCCGTACCGAGCAGCGCGTAGAAGGGGTAGTACGGCCAGCAGGCGGGCACCGCCAGGGCGACGGCCGCCCCGGCGCCGACCCGCGCCCACACCGTACGGGCGGGCCACGGCCGGGCGCCCAGCAGCATCGCGACGGCGCCGAGCACGGCCACCGCGCCCGTGAACTGATGGGCGAGCAGCACCCCCGCCAGGGGCAGTCCCAGCCCGAGGAAGGCCGGCGTCCGCCAGGCTCCGGCCACGGCCCGGCGCAGCAGCGCCCACAGGTGGAACGCGAGCCCGAGGGCGAACACGCTCGGGTAGGCGAGGGTCAGGCAGAGCGAGGTGAGCCCCGGGAACCCGCTCCACGCGAACAGCCGCACGCCGTACAGGCACAGCAGACAGAGCAGCGCCAGCGGGACGGCCGCCCGCTCCCGGGTGAAGGTGCGGACGAACACCGCGACGCCGGAGACGAACAGGGCCAGGTCCACGAGAGCCGCCAGCCGCAGCACGGAGAACGTCCCCCAGCCGGTCACCGAGGCGAGCAGGGCCAGCAGGACCGTCCACGGCGAGTGGTACGGGCTCGGCGTGTCCTCGTCGACCAGAGGGTTGCCCGGGTGGAAGAGGTCGGCGCGCAGCCGCTCCAGCACCGCCGCGTGCATCCCCAGGTCACCGGACCACGGCAGCCGCACGACCATGAGCAGCAGGAGGACGACCAGCAGGAGCGCGGCGGCGGAGGCCGCGGCGCGCAGCGCACGCGCGGCGCGCGGCGCGGGCGGGGGGACCCCGGTGGCGGTCGGGGTCACGCGCTCAGCGGGCGCGGTGGCCGGAAGCACGGGCGGCCCTCGCGCGCAGCCGCCATGGCATGGCCACGGATTCGAGCTGTACGGCCAGGTTCATCTTCGACTCGCCGACGGTCCGGTCCTCGAAGTGGATCGGCACCTCCAGGACGCTCTGCCCGGCGCGCAGGGCGCGGTACTTCATCTCGACCTGGAAGCTGTAGCCCGCGCTGCCGACGGTGTCGAGGTCGATGGCGCGCAGGGCGTCGGCGCTCCAGAGGTTGAAGCCGCTGGTGATGTCGCGGACGCGGGTGCCCAGGATCGTGCTGGCGTAGGCGTTGGCCCAGCGGGAGAGCAGTCTGCGGTGGGCGCTCCAGGCGTCGGAAAGGGTGCCGCCGGGAACATAGCGGCTGCCGACGACGACGTCCGCGCCGGTGGCGAGGGCGACGCCGAGCAACTCCGCCACCTTGCCCGCCGGGTGGCTGCCGTCGGCGTCCATCTGGAGGACGTACGCGGCGCCTTCGTCGACGGCGCGGGTCATGCCGGCGGCGTAGGCGCGGCCGAGGCCGTCCTTGGCGGTGCGGTGCAGGACGGCGACGCGGGTGCGGTCCGGGGTGTTGTGGCGCTCGGCGAGATCCTCGGCGATCTTTCCGGTGCCGTCGGGGCTGTTGTCGTCGACGACCAGCAGCCGCAGCCCCTCCAGCGGCAGGGACATGAGCGCCTCGGCCATCGCGGGGAGGTTGTCCGCCTCGTTGTACGTGGGCATGACCACGGTGGTCGCGGTGCGTCCCCACTCCTCCGGGAGCGGCGGGCCGGCGGGGCTGTGATGTGCGCTCATGTGCCTGTCCTTGTCGGTGTGGCCGGTGGTTTCCCGGGTCGGGCGGCTCCGTACGGGGACGGCGCCGCGGGGGCGGACGGTCACCCGGGACCGTTCCGGGTGCGGTGGGGACGTTTGCCCGTAAGGGCGACTGTTTCCTTACGGACGGCCGTCGCCCTTACGGAAGGCGTTTACGGGTGGCGGGACGTCAGACGGCGGAGAAGCGGATCGCGGCGTCGGGGATGGTCGTACCGCACCAGACACGGGCGCCGTCGCGGAGTTCGTTGTCCGCGCCGACCCCGGCGTGGTCGCCGATCACCGCGCCGTCGAGCAGGGTCCGCGGGCCCACCCTGGCCTGCCGGCCGACCATGCTGGCGCGGATCCGCGCCCCCTCCCCGACCCGGGCGCCGTCCAGCACGACGGATCCCTCGATCTCGGCGCCCGCCGCGACGTGGGCGCCGGCGCCGACGACCGTGCCGCCGCCGAGCCGGGCCCCGGCCTCGACGCGGGCGCCGGGGAGCAGCAGGAACTCTCCCGGCTCGCCGGGGACCGCGGGCGACCGGACGACGCCCCTGACGAGGTCGGCCGAGGCCCGTACGAAGGAGGCGGGGCGGCCCAGGTCCAGCCAGTACGAGGTGTCGACGACGCCGTGCAGCAGCGCACCGGAGGCCAGCAGCCCGGGGAAGGTCTCGCGTTCCAGGGAGACCGGGCGGCCGGCGGGGATGGTGTCCATGACCTCGCGCCGGAAGACGTAGACGCCGGCGTTGACCTGGTCGGTGACGAACTCCTCGGGGCGCCGCGGCTTCTCGGTGAAGGCCAGCACCCGCCCGCCGGGCCCGGTGGGCACCAGACCGAAGGCCCGGGGGTCCTCGGCCCGGGTGAGGTACAGGGTGACGTCGGCCCCCGCCCGCTCGTGGCGGTGCAGCAGGCCCCCGAGGTCGAGCCCGCTGAGGATGTCGCCGTTGAGGACGAGCACGGGGTCGGCCGGACCGGAGGCGAGGGCGCCCGCCGCGGCGCGGACGGCGCCGCCCGTGCCGAGCGGTACGTCCTCGGTGACGTAGGTCAGGCGCAGTCCGTGGGCGGAGCCGTCGCCGAAGTAGGGCTCGAAGACCTCGGCGAGGTAGGAGGTGGCCAGCACGACGTGACGGACGCCGGCGGCTCTGGCACGGGCCAGCTGGTGGGCGAGGAAGGGCACCCCGGCGGCCGGGACCATCGGCTTCGGCGTGGTGAGGGTGAGCGGCTGAAGCCGGGTCCCCTTGCCGCCGACGAGCAGAACCGCCTCTTTCATGCCACTGTCCTCGCGTTGTCGTCGCTGTCACCGCGGGCCCTGCCACCGGCACCGGGACCGGCGCTCCCGCGGGCCCCGCCGCCGGCTTTCCCGACGGCACCGCCACGGGTACCGTCACCACTACCGCTGTACCGTTTTGTCAGTTTTCGCGGCAATTTACACTACAATCTATTCTCTGCTGGAAAATGCCTGCTTTGCGTGGCGAACGTATCGGGAGAGGCCCTTGCGACCCCTGCGACCGAGGACATCCGGTACCCCCGAGGAGCCGGAGGACCCCGCGACACCGGCGGCCCCGCCGACGCGGACGGCGCCCGGCGGTCCGCCGCCCGCCTCCGGCCCGGCGCGGCTGCTGGCCCTCGGGAGGGAGTTCGCGAAGTTCGGCACGGTCGGCGGCCTGGGCATCTTCGTCAACCTCGCGGTCTTCAACATCTGCCGTACGGCCACCGGGCTGCCGGTCGTACGGTGCAGCGTGATCGCGACCCTGGTCGCCATCGCCTTCAACTACCTGGGGCTGCGCCATTTCGCCTACCGGGACCGCGACAAGAGCCACCGCAGCCGGGAGATCGCCCTCTTCGCCGCCTTCAGCGCCGTGGGTCTGGTGATCGAGAACGGCGTCCTCTACATCGCCACCTACGGGTTCGGCTGGGACACCCCGTTCCAGAACAACCTGTTCAAGTTCCTGGGCATCGGGGCCGCCACGCTGTTCCGCTTCTGGTCCTACCGCGCCTGGGTGTTCAGAGCGCTGCCACGGCATGCCCGGCAGCCGGGTCAGGGCGACCCCGCGCATCACGGCGACCCCTCGAACAACACGAGCAACCCCGCCGCGTACCACCCCGAGACCACCGCACCTCCACCGTAGAGACACACCCGCACCCCTAGCCGAGCACGCGCGAGCGGACGGGCCGCCAACAGCAGCGGAACCGGCAGGAACGGCAGCATGAAGCGTGGCTTGGAGAAGGGCGAGCCCGGCGTGCCGACCATCAGCAGCCACGCCCCCGCGAGCAGCACCACCAGCGGCCACGGCACGCTCCGGTCCAGCGCCAGGGCGAGCACCGCGACGGCCGTCAGCACCACCAGACCGAGCACCACGGCGCCACGCACGTCGGAGACCCGGCCGGCCCGGTCGTAGAGCAGGACGTCCTTCAGGAAGCGTGCCGTGCCCCGGCCGAAGTCGAACGACTGCCCCCAGGCCCGCTCGGCCTCGAACCAGCCGTCCACCCGGCCCGCCTTGGCGCCCAGGAAGAGCCAGCTCCCCAGCAGCCCGAGCGGCGCCAGGGCCGCCGCGGCCCACGGCCGCCATCCGTCCCGGCGCCGCGCCACCGCCCAGCCGGCGGCCAGGACGACCGTGCCGATCAGCACCGAGGCGGTGGGCCGCACGGCACCCGCCACCACGCACAGCGCGGCGGCGCTCAGCCAGCGCCGGTCCAGCAGGGCGACCATCGCCCACACCAGGGCGGCGCTGAAGACCGCCTCCGAGTACGGCACCCACAGCGCGAACGCGTACGGCGAGCAGGCCCACAGCGCCACGCACGCGTACCCGGCGCCGGGGCGCCCGCCTATGGCGCGTACGAGCGCGTACACCCCGGAGGCGGCCACCGCTGCGGCACACCAGGAGACGACCACCCCGGCGTACGCCACGGGGAGCGCGGTCAGTAGGTGCACGCCCCTGATCAGCGCCGGTACGAGCGGGAAGAAGGCGAGCCTGCTGAAGGCCGGTTCGCCGTCGTCGCGGTAGACGATCCCGCGCGGATAGCCGTGCTCCGCGATGTGCAGGTAGTTCCCGCTGTCCCAGCGGTGCAGCAGCTCCCCCGGCCCACGCCCGAGGTGATGGCCGACCAGCAGCAGCGTCGCGAAGCCGACGGAGGCGACCGCGAGGTAGAGGACGGCCGCGAGGGCCACTTCCCGGCGCGTCGGGGCGGGACACCTGGACCGGACGACCCGTCGGCGCACCGGAGCGGGTTCCGGTCGAGAGACGACCTTCATCCGTCTCTCTTAACACGATTCAAGCAGACAAAAGGGGCGGCCCCGGGGATTTCGCCCCGGGGCCGCCCTCAGTTCACTCAGGCGTCAGCTGTGCGTACGCAGCAGCGTCCGCATCGTCCGCATGGCCACCGAGAGGTTGGCCAGGTCGAAGGCGTCCGAGCCCCGGATCTCGTCCAGCGTGGTGCGCGCGCGGACCAGGATCGCGGCGTTCTTCTCCTCCCACGCCTGGTACCGCTCCTCCGGCGTCGAGGCGCCGTTGCCCACGGAGAGGATGTCGGACGTGAGCGCCGCGTGGGCCGCGTAGAGGTCCTCGCGGATGGAGGCGCGGGCCATGGACTGCCAGCGGTCGGCGCGCGGCAGCTCGATGATCCGGTCCATCAGCTGGGTGATGTGCAGCCGGTCGCCGAGGTCGTAGTACACCTCGGCCACGTCCAGCGGCTCCTTGCCGGTGCGCTCCGAGACCGCGACGATGTCCAGCGCCGGGAAGGCGGAGGAGAAGCCCGCCACCCGCACGGCCAGGTCGTCCGGCACCCCGGCCGCCACCAGCTCGTCGTGGATGTCGCGCCACCACTCGCTGTCGGCGCCCTTGAGCAGCTTGGGCAGCTCGAACCAGACCGCGGCCACGCCGTCCCGGAAGAACTCGATGGTCTCGGCCAGCTGGAGCGGCTGCGGGCGGTTGTTGAGCAGCCAGCGCGTACCGCGCTCGACCAGCCGGCGGCCGTGCAGCCGGATCCGGGTCTGCACATCGGCGGCGACGGTGTTGTCGAGGGCCTCGACGGCGTCCCAGACCCGGCCCAGGCCGAAGATCTCCCGCGCCGCGGTCTGCGCCCGGACGATCTCCTCCAGCGAGGCGCCCGTCTCCTCGCGCAGCCGGTGCAGGAAGGTCGAACCACCGCTGTTGACGGTGTCGTTGACCAGGACGGTCGTGACGATCTCCCGGCGCAGCGCGTGGGTGTCGATCTGCTCGCCGTAGGAGGTGCGCAGCGCCTCCGGGAAGTACGCGTAGAGCAGCCGCTCCAGGTACGGGTCGTCGGGGAGCTCGGTGCCCAGCAGCTCCTCGGCGGTGGTGATCTTGATGTAGGCGAGCAGCACCGCCAGCTCGGGCTGGGTCAGACCGCGGCCTGCCGAGAGCCGCTCGCGGATCTGCCGGTCGTTGGGCAGGAACTCCAGGGCCCGGTCCAGGTGCCCGTCGCGGGTCAGCCTGCGCATGATCCGCTGGTGGGCGTGGAGCAGGCTGGGGGCCTGGGCGACGGCGTTGGCCAGAGCCACGTTCTGCGCGTAGTTGTTGCGCAGGACCAGCTCGCCGACCTCGTCCGTCATCTCCGCGAGGAGCTTGTTGCGCTGCTTGACGGTCATGTCGCCGTCCGCGACCAGGCCGTTGAGCAGGACCTTGATGTTCACCTCGTGGTCGGAGGTGTCCACGCCGGCGCTGTTGTCGATGGCGTCGGTGTTGATCCGGCCGCCGGTGGACTCCGGGCCGCCGGACAGCGCGAACTCGATCCGGCCGAGCTGGGTCAGACCGAGGTTGCCGCCCTCGCCGACGACCTTGACCCGGAGGTCCTGGCCGTCGACGCGGATCGCGTCGTTCGCCTTGTCGCCCACGTCCGCGTGCGACTCGGTGGACGCCTTCACGTAGGTGCCGATGCCGCCGTTCCACAGCAGGTCGACCCGGGAGCTGAGGATCGCCTTCATCAGCTCGGCGGGGGTCATCTTGGTGATGCCCGCCTCGATGCCGAGGGCGGCCCGCACCTGGGCGTTGACCGGGATCGACTTGGCCGTGCGCGGGTGGACGCCACCGCCCTGGGAGAGCAGCGAGGTGTCGTAGTCGGCCCAGGAGGAGCGGGGCAGCTCGAACAGGCGGCGGCGCTCGGCGTAGGAGACGGCCGCGTCGGGCGTGGGGTCGAGGAAGATGTGCCGGTGGTCGAAGGCGGCGACGAGGCGGATGTGCTCGGAGAGCAGCATGCCGTTACCGAAGACGTCACCGGACATGTCACCGACGCCGACGACGGTGAAGTCCTCGGTCTGGGTGTTGTGGCCGAGCTCCCGGAAGTGGCGCTTGACCGACTCCCAGGCACCGCGGGCGGTGATGCCCATGCCCTTGTGGTCGTAGCCGGCCGAGCCGCCGGAGGCGAAGGCGTCACCCAGCCAGAAGCCGTAGGACTCCGCGACCTCGTTGGCGATGTCGGAGAAGGTGGCGGTGCCCTTGTCGGCGGCGACGACCAGGTAGGTGTCGTCCCCGTCGTGGCGCACGACGTCCTTCGGCGGCACGACCTCGCCGCCGACCATGTTGTCGGTGATGTCGAGGAGGCCGGAGATGAAGGTCTTGTACGAGGCGATGCCCTCGGCCAGCCACGCGTCGCGGTCCAGGGACGGGTCCGGGAGCCGCTTGCCGACGAAGCCGCCCTTGGCGCCGACGGGCACGATGACGGTGTTCTTCACCATCTGGGCCTTGACCAGGCCGAGGACCTCGGTACGGAAGTCCTCGCGCCGGTCGGACCAGCGCAGACCACCGCGCGCGACCTTGCCGAAGCGCAGGTGCACACCCTCGACGCGCGGGGAGTAGACCCAGATCTCGTACGCGGGGCGCGGCGCCGGCAGGTCGGGGATGGCCTGCGGGTCGAGCTTGATGGAGAGGTACGGGTGCGGCGCGCCGGCGGCGGTCCGCTGTCCCCCGAGGTCGCTTCCGGCGCTGACGCGCTGGAAGTGGTTGGTGCGCAGCGTGGCCTTGATGACCGTGAGGAAGGCCCGCAGGATGCGGTCCTCGTCCAGGCTCGCGACCTGGTCCAGCGCGCCGTCCAGCTCCTCCAGGAGGCCGTCGATCAGCTCGCGGCCGGCCCGCTGGAGCGCGGGCGACATCCGGGCCTCGAACAGATTGACCAGCAGGCGCGTGGTGTGGACGTTGGTGGCGAGGGTGTCCTCCATGTACGCCTGGCTGAACGGCGAGCCCGCCTGCCGCAAGTACTTGGCGTAGGCCCGCAGCACCATGGCCTGACGCCAGTCCAGGCCGGCCTTCAGCACGAGCATGTTGAAGTTGTCGTTCTCCGCCTCGCCGGTCCAGACGGCCGCGAAGGCCTCCTGGAAGCGGCTGCGCGCGTCGTCGCCCTCGGTCCGCTCGGGCATCCGCAGACCGAAGTCGTAGATCCAGGCGGTCGTCCGGTCGGAGCAGCGCAGCTCGTACGGGCGCTCGTCGACGACCTCGACGCCGAGCCGGTGGAGGACCGGCAGGACGGCGGAGAGCGAGACGGGCTCACCGGTGCGGTAGATCTTGAAGCGGCGCTCGCCGGGGCCCGCGCCGACCGGCTCGTAGAGGCTCAGCTCGAAGTCGCGGTCGCCGCCGGCCGTGGTCAGCTTCTCCAGGTGACCGAGGTCGGAGACGGCGCCGCGGGGGCTGTGGTCGGCCTTGTAGCCCTCGGGGAAGGCCTGGCCGTAGCGGCGCAGCAGCTCGGCGGCGCGCTCCTCGCCGACCTCGGCGGTCAGCGTCTCGGCGAAGCCGTCCGCCCAGGAGCGGGCGGCCTCGACCAGGCGGGCCTCGATGCGGTCGACGTCGGCGTCCGTGAGGTCCGACAGGGTGGCGCCGGGCTCGACGCGGACGACGAAGTGCAGCCGGGAGAGGACCGACTCGGTGTTCCACGCGGTGAAGTCGACGCTGGTGCCGCCGAGCTCCTCCTTGAGGATGTCGATCAGCCGCAGCCGGACGCCCGTGGTGTAGCGGTCGCGCGGGAGGTAGACCAGGGCGGAGTAGTAGCGCCCGTAGGTCTCCTGGCGGAGGAAGAGCCGCAGCCGGCGGCGCTCCTGGAGGTAGAGCACGCTGGTGGCGACGGCCCGCAGCTGGTCGGCCGGGGTCTGGAAGAGCTCGTCGCGCGGGTACGTCTCCAGGATCTGGAGCAGGTCGCGGCCGTCGTGGCTGTCCGGGGTGAAGCCGGCGTCGGCCAGGACCTGGGCGACCTTACGGCGGACGACGGGCACGCGGCGCACGGACTCGGTGTACGCGGCGGAGGAGAACAGGCCGAGGAAGCGGCGCTCGCCGATGACGTTGCCGTCGGCGTCGAACTTCTTCACCCCGACGTAGTCGAGGTAGGAGGGCCGGTGCACGGTGGCACGGCTGTTGGCCTTGGTGAGGACGAGCAGCTTGTGCTCACGGGCCTTGGCGCGGGCGTCGGCGGGCAGCCGGTTGAACGACGGCGACGCCGGGCGGGTGAGGTGGGAGCGGCCGGGCCCGGCGTGGTGCCCCTCGTCGTGGTGCGTGGGGTCGGAGCGCAGGATGCCGAGGCCGGTGCCGGGGACGGCGCTGAGCACGTCCTCCTCGCCGCTCTCGGTGGCGACCTTCGTCAGCTCGTACTCGCGGTAGCCGAGGAAGGTGAAGTGGTCGGCGGCGAGCCAGCGCAGCAGCTCACGGGCCTCCTCCAGCTCCGACGCGGGGACGTCGGACGGGGTCGGCTCGGCGGGCAGGCCGTCGGCGATGCGCTGTGCGGCGTCGCGCATCTTCGACCAGTCCTCGACGGCCTCGCGGACGTCGGAGAGGACCCGGAGCAGATCCGCGGTGATCTGCTTGAGGTCGCCTCGGTCGGTCTCGCGGTCGATCTCGACGTGGATCCAGGACTCGGTGACGGCGTCGTGCGGCAGCTCGGCGTCCTTGCCGTTGCCGTGGGCGTCGCAGTTGGAGCCGATGATCTCCAGCAGGCGGCCGGTGACATCACGGCGGACGATGACCTGCGGGTGGATCACGACGTGGATGCCGCGACCCTGCCGGGAGAGCTCGTTGGTGACGGAGTCGACGAGGAAGGGCATGTCGTCGGTGACGACCTCGACCACGGAGTGGCTGCACGTCCAGCCGTTCTCCTCGACGGTCGGGGTGTGCACGCGCACGTTCGCGGTGCCCTGCGGCCGGTTCTCGGCGAGCCGGTAGTGCGAGAGCGCGGCGCCGAAGACGTCGACCGGGTCCCGGCCGCTGAGGTCCTCGGGCGCCGTGTGCAGGTAGTAGCGCTGGAGGTACGCGGTCAGGGTCTCGGGGTCGAGGCCTCCCTCGCCCTTCGGCCCGGTCGGTTGTTGCCCCCCGGCAGGGCTGTTCTCAGCGACGCGAGCCGCCCGTTCGAGCAGCTCGGCCTTGGCTTCGTCCAGCTTGGTCTGCATGTCCTCTGGCTCCTGTCGCGCGCCGTTGCGTGACATAGGTGGTGGAGGCATCACGCCACGACACGGGGTCTCCGGTCGTCTTCGACGTTATGCCGGAATGAGAGGTGGCCGGGCCGTTCTCGACGAACTTCGTCGGACGTGCCGGGCTCGGGGAATCAGCGGCGGCCCGGGGGCGGTGGCACTCCGGGCGCAGGGCAGGAGCGCCGTCGCTCCCGCTGGATATCGCGCTGATCACCTGGTAAGGCTATCGCTCTTCCCCGGGGAGCCGTCATGAGCTGTTTGTGTACAAAACCCGGGCCCGAACTTTGACGGTCTGGACAGCGACGCGGCCGAGCCGCTCGTACTTTCTTCCGCACAACCGTCCGCACCTGCGCTTTCTCCCGATTCCGGCCTCTCGGCCCGGCCGCCGGCTCAGCTCGTGGACCGTCTCCGGCCGGCGAGCCGCGCCGCTTCCGCGACGGCCTCGGCGAGGCTGTCCACGACGGGCACCCCGGCGGCCGTGAGGCCGGCCCGGCTGTGCGATCCGCCGGTGTACAGCACGGCGTGGGCGCCCACATGGGCGGCCGCGACCGCGTCGTCGAGGGCGTCGCCGATGACGACGGTGCGGTCGGCGGGTATGCCGTCGAGCCCGGCGAGGTGGCGGACCATGTGCGCGGCCTTGCTACCGCCCGAGGGGCCGGTGCGGCCGTCGACGCGGGTGAAGAGGGGCTCGATGCCGAAGCCGCGCACCAGCGGTACGAGCTCGTCATGGCCGTACATGGACATGATCGACTGGGTGCCGCCGGAGGTCTGCCAGCTCTCCAGCAGTTCCTCGGCGCCGTCCGCGAGGCCGCAGCCGAGGCGGTGGTCCAGGTAGTGGCGCTGGAAGACCCGGTCCATGTGGTCCCACTCGGCCTCGGTGGGCAGCCGGCCGAGCAGCCGCTCGTAGAACTTCGGGATCGGGACGCAGTACAGCTCGCGGTACCGCTCCAGGGTGATCGGCTCCAGGCCGATCTCGGCGAAGGCGGCGTTGGTCGCCGCCATCACCGCGTCGATGTCGTGAAAGAGCGTGCCGTTCCAGTCCCAGACGATGTGTGCCACGTGCTTCCCCATGACCAAGACCGTACCGACCGGGTCCGACAGCGCCGCCCCGGGCCGCCCCGGCCCACCGGACGGCCGTGCCGTCAGACCAGGTTCGGGATCTCCTGGATCCCGAACCACATCAGCTCGTGGTCCTCGGCGCCGTCCACGGTGAACTGCGCGTCGTCGTCGCCCTGGTCCGCGGCGCCGAGGGCGGCCGCGGCGGCGGTGACGTCCGGCTCCGCGTCACCGGAGTCGACGTGCACGGCCGCGGCCTTGGCCAGCGGCACCGCGGCGGCCAGCCGGACCTCGCCGATCGCGGCCTGGTCCAGGCCGCGGTCCGGGTCGGCCACGGCGGCGCCGTCGGGGACGTCGATCGCGACGACCACCCGGCGGCGGGCGGCGGCCGGGTCGGCGGCGAGGAGCCGCAGGGAGGCCGCGGCGGCGCGGCCGAGGGCCGCGTACTCCAGCTCCTCGACGTCGTCGGACAGATACCACTCGCGCAGGGCGGGGGTGACGGCGTAGGCGTCCAGCGGGGCCGGGCCGAGCTGTCCGGACTTGTGCGCCTCGGCGAGACCGGGGAGGGTCAGGGGGACGTAGACGCGCATGACAGCCGCTTTCCTGAGGGTCCTGGGGGCGTGCGCCGAGGACGTGAACCGTGCTGCCAGCATACGGGCGCGAGTCCCCCTTCGAAGTGCCGGGAGCCCCGGTCCGGGCGCGTCCCGCGAACCCGTCGCACCGCGCTCCGCCGCAGGTCGCGGGCCGCGCACCGGACCCGCTTCCCCCTGATAGGTGAAGGGTCGCGTTTCCTCCGCCGCCACCCTTCCGATCTTGCCGCTCCCGGACGGCGCCGATAGAAGATCACCGACGGAAGTTACCGCCCGGTATTTCCCGGGCCCGGCATCACGGGGGCGATCCGCATGCACAGGTCCACCGGCTCCACCAGGCCCGCCGCACCGGGCGGCGGCCGGACCGCGCCGCCACGGCGCCCCGACGGCAGGCGCACGGACAACAGGCGCCCGGACGGCAGGCGTACGGACGGCAGGCACCCCCACCCGGACGCCGCCGCCCGCCGCCGCGAGCGCGAGCGGCTGCCCCGCTACTGGTTCGCCGAACGCCTCCTGCTCACCCTCAGCGGCCAGCGGCCCGTGCACTGGATGCTCGGCCACACCCTCGGCGCCGCCTACGACCAGCTGGCCGCGCTCGCGCCACAGGCCCCGCTGCGGCCCGCGCCACCGGCCCGTACGCCCGTCGTGCGGCGCTGCGACGAGTTCTCACCCCGGCCCGGGGTGATCGAGGCGTTCGCCCGGATCGCCTCCGGGGACCGGCTGCACGCCCTGGCCTTCCGCCTGGAGCGCGGCCGGGACCTCCGCTGGCGCTGCTCGGCCGTCGAGCTGGCGGGCGCCCGCGCCTGACCCCGGGCGGGGGACGCCCGGAAACGCGCGGGGCGGGGGCGGCACACCCTGAGGTGTCCCGCCCCCGCCCCGGCGGAGGTGACTACTTCTTGCGGCGGCGGCCACCGCTGTTCTTCTGGGCCTTACGGCGCTCGGCGCGGGTCAGACCGTCCGCCGAGGAGCGCGTCGGGCCGTCCTCGCTGGCGAAGTCACCCTCGACGACACCGCCCTCGCCGTCGACCGTGGGGGCCGAGAAGTGCAGCCGGTCGGGCCGCTGCGGGGCGTCCAGGCCCTTGGCGCGGATCTCCGGGCGGGCACCGGCCGGCACGGCGTCCTGGACGTCCTTCTCCAGCGACGGGCCGGCGTCCTGGACCGGGACCTCCTCCAGCTGCTGGTCGACCTGGACCTCCAGGTTGAACAGATAGCCGACGGACTCCTCCTTGATGCCCTCCATCATGGCGGTGAACATGTCGTAGCCCTCGCGCTGGTACTCCACCAGGGGGTCCTTCTGGGCCATGGCGCGCAGGCCGATGCCCTCCTGGAGGTAGTCCATCTCGTAGAGGTGCTCACGCCACTTGCGGTCCAGGACCGACAGCACGACGCGGCGCTCCAGCTCGCGCATGATGTCGGAGCCCAGCTGCTGCTCGCGGGCCGCGTACTGCTCGTAGATGTCGTCCTTGATGGACTCGGCGATGAACTCCGCGGTGATGCCCGCGCGGTCGCCCGCCGCCTCCTCCAACTCCTCGATGGTGACCTTCACCGGGTAGAGCTGCTTGAAGGCGCTCCACAGCCGGTCCAGGTCCCACTCCTCGGCGAAGCCCTCGACGGTCTCCTGGCGGATGTAGTCGTCGATGGTGTCGTCCATGAAGTGCTTGACCTGCTCGTGCAGGTCCTCGCCCTCCAGGACGCGGCGACGCTCGCCGTAGATGACCTCGCGCTGGCGGTTGAGCACCTCGTCGTACTTCAGGACGTTCTTACGCGTCTCGAAGTTCTGCTGCTCGACCTGGGACTGGGCGGAGGCGATGGCGCGGGTGACCATCTTGTTCTCGATCGGCACGTCGTCGGGCACATTGGCCATGGCCATGACGCGCTCGACCATCTGGGCCTTGAACAGGCGCATCAGGTCGTCGCCCAGCGAGAGGTAGAAGCGGGACTCGCCCGGGTCGCCCTGACGGCCGGAGCGGCCGCGCAGCTGGTTGTCGATGCGGCGGGACTCGTGGCGCTCGGTGCCGAGGACGTAGAGGCCGCCGAGCGACTTGACCTCCTCGAACTCCGCCTTGACCGCGGCCTCGGCACGCTCCAGGGCGGCGGGCAGCGCGGCCGCCCACTCCTCGACGTGCTCCACCGGGTCCAGGCCCATCTGGCGCAGCTCCGCCTCGGCCAGGTCGTCGGGGTTGCCGCCGAGCTTGATGTCCGTACCGCGGCCGGCCATGTTGGTGGCGACGGTGACGGCGCCCTTACGGCCGGCCTGGGCGACGATCGACGCCTCCCGGTCGTGCTGCTTGGCGTTGAGGACCTCGTGCTGGATGCCGCGCTTGGCGAGCTGCTGCGAGAGGTACTCGGACTTCTCGACCGAGGTGGTGCCGACGAGGATCGGCTGGCCCTTCTCGTGCTTCTCCGCGATGTCGTCGACGACCGCGTCGAACTTGGCGACCTCGGTGCGGTAGATGAGGTCGGACTGGTCCTTACGGACCATCGCGCGGTTGGTCGGGATGGGGACCACGCCGAGCTTGTAGATCTGGTGGAACTCGGCGGCCTCGGTCATCGCCGTACCGGTCATACCGGAGAGCTTGCCGTAGAGGCGGAAGAAGTTCTGGAGGGTGATCGTGGCGAGGGTCTGGTTCTCGTCCTTGATGTCCACCCCTTCCTTCGCCTCGATCGCCTGGTGCATGCCCTCGTTGTAGCGGCGGCCGGCGAGGATACGGCCGGTGTGCTCGTCGACGATCATGACTTCGCCGTCCATGACGACGTAGTCCTTGTCCTTCTTGAACAGCTCCTTCGCCTTGATGGCGTTGTTCAGGTAGCCGACGAGAGGGGTGTTGACCGACTCGTAGAGGTTGTCGATGCCCAGCCAGTCCTCGACCTTGCCGACACCGGCCTCGTGGATGGCGACGGTGCGCTTCTTCTCGTCGACCTCGTAGTCGCCGGTCTCCTCGACGCCCTTCTGCGGGTTCGCGGGCTCGCCCTTGGTGAGGCGGGTGACCAGCTTGGCGAAGTCGCCGTACCACTTGGTGGCCTGGTCGGCCGGGCCGGAAATGATCAGCGGCGTACGGGCCTCGTCGACCAGGATGGAGTCGACCTCGTCGACCACCGCGAAGTTGTGGCCGCGCTGCACGAGCTCGTCCTGCGACCACGCCATGTTGTCGCGGAGGTAGTCAAAGCCGAATTCGTTGTTGGTGCCGTACGTGATGTCGCGGTTGTACATCTCGCGGCGCTGCGCCGGCGTCATGTTGGCGAGGATGCAGCCGACCGACAGGCCGAGGAACTTGTGCACCCGGCCCATCAGCTCGGAGTCGCGCTCCGCCAGGTAGTCGTTGACCGTGATCAGGTGCACGCCCTTGCCCGAGAGGGCGTTCAGATACGCGGGGAGGGTACCGACGAGGGTCTTGCCCTCACCGGTCTTCATCTCCGCGACGTAACCGAGGTGCAGGGCGGCGCCGCCCATCAGCTGGACGTCGTAGTGGCGCTGGCCGAGGACGCGCTTGGCCGCCTCGCGGACGGTCGCGAACGCCTCGGGCAGCAGGTCGTCCAGGCTCTCGCCGTCGGCGTAGCGCTGCTTGTACTCGTCGGTCAGGGCCCGCAGCTCGGCGTCGGAGAGGGTGAGGAAGTCTTCCTCGATGGAATTGACCTGGTCCGCGATGCGGTGCAGCTTGCGCAGGATCTTGCCTTCTCCTGCACGCATGATCTTGCCGAAGACGGACACGTAGGCTGACTCCTTGCCGGTCGGGCCTGGCACTGGGCTCACCCCCGGCCGCGAGGCAGGGGAAGGGTGCGCGGGCACGACGGGACAGTCCCCGCCGCAACGGCCATCGTAAGCGAGGACCCCGCCGCGCCGGGAGGTCCGTCAGAGCCTGGTCCCGCTGTCACCCGCAAGGGGAACGAACGACGCCGCCGCAAGGTGCCGGGCGGGGGAAATTCGGAAGCTACCCGGCAAAGCCCTCCCTAGACTCCGTTCATGGAGCCGATAACCCTCACCACCGGGCGTCTGCTGCTGCGCCCGTTCGCGCCGGCGGACGCGGAGGCGGTGCACGCGGCCTGCCAGGACCCCGAGATCCCGCGCTGGACCGAGGTGCCCTCCCCCTACACCCCCGAGGACGCCCGGGAGTACATCGAGGAGGTCTGCCCCAACGGCTGGCGCGACGACTCCTCGTACGCCTTCGGCGTCTTCACCCGGGACGACGGCCGCCTCGTCGGGTCGATCGCCCTGGTGCGCCTCGCGCTGCTGCGCCCGCCCGAGCGGCAGGCCGAGCTCGGCTTCTGGACGGCGAAGGAGGCCCGCGGCCGCGGCTACACCGCGGAGGCGGGCGGGGCGGTGGTCCGCTGGGCCTTCGGCCACGTGGGCGTGGAGCGGCTGCTGTGGGTCGCGGAGGCGGGGAACGAGGGCTCCCGCGCCGTCGCCCGGAAGCTGGGGTTCACGATGGAGGGCACCCTGCGCGCGATGATCGTCCACGAGGGGACCCGCCGCGACGCCTGGTCCGGCGCGCTGCTCCCCTCGGACCTCGGGATGCCGCAGGAGACCCCCTACCTGCCGTTCTCCGGCCGCGGCCGGTCCGCGGGAGGCGCTGTCAGTGGCCACCCCTAAGGTGATCGCATGGTCTCCCGTATGACAACTTCCGCTCAGGCGAAGGGCCGTGCGCCCGAGGTCCGGCTCTCCGCGGACGAGGCGCGGCGTCTGGCGCTGCGGGCCCAGGGCCTGCTCGGCGCCCCGGACCGGCGGGGCGGGGCGCGCGGGGTGCTGCGGCGGCTGGGCGCGGTCCAGCTGGACACCATCTCGGTGCTCGCCCGCTCGCACGAGCTGGTGCCGTACGCCCGGCTGGGCGCGGTCGGCCGAGCCGAGGTCGAGGCCGCGTACTGGACGCCGCGCCCGGCCGGCGCGCCCACCACCCACCCCCACGGCTTCGAGTACTGGTCGCACGCCGCGTGCGTCCTGCCGATCGAGGAGTGGCCGCACTTCGCCTTCCGGCGGCGGGCCTTCCAGGCCCGGGGTCACCGCTGGCACGTGATGGAGGACGCCGAGCGCTCCTGCGCGGCCGTCCGCGACCGGCTGAAGGCGGAGGGCCCGCTGACGGCCACCGAGTTGGGCGGCGCCAAGAACGGCGGCGAGTGGTACGACTGGTCCGAGACGAAGATCGCGGTCGAGTGGCTGCTCGACACCGGCGAGGTCGTCTGCACCGAGCGGCGCGGCTGGAAGCGGGTGTACGACCTGGCGGAGCGCGCCGTGCCGGACGCCCTCTTCCACGACGACCTCGACGACACGGAGTGCGTGCGACGGCTGGTCGCGCAGGCGGGCGCGGCGATGGGCGTCGCCACCCGGGCGGACCTCGCGGACTACCACCGGCTCAAGGCCGAGCAGGTCGACGCGGTGCTCGAGGGCACCGGCCTGGTGCCGGTGGAGGTCGAGGGCTGGTCCCGGCCGGCCTGGGCGGACCCGGCGGCGCTGGCCGCCCCGGTCCGGGGCCGGCACCGCACGGCACTGCTGTCGCCGTTCGACTCCCTGATCTGGGACCGGCCGCGCACGGAGCGGATCTTCGGCTTCACCCACCGCCTGGAGGCGTACACGCCGAAGGCGAAGCGGGTGCACGGCTATTTCGCGATGCCGCTGCTCACGGGCGGGCGGCTGGCCGGCCGGGTGGACCCGGGCCGTGAGGGGCGGACGCTCGTGGCCCGGCAGGTCTCGCTGGACGGCGCCAAGGCCGTGGAGCCGATGGCCCGGGCGCTGCGGGAGGCGGCCGAGTGGGTGGGCTGCGACTCCGTCCGGATCGAGCGCTGCGACGACGCGCGGCTGGCCGCCGCGCTGGTAGCCGCGCTGGACTGACGGCCCGGCGGATCCCCCGGGCGGATGCCCGGCGGCCGTCCGCGGGCCGGGCGCCGGGGATCCGGTGCCGGAAGCGGTCAGGGCGCCGGGGCCCCGGCCGTCAGCGGTCGGCCGCCGGGGGATCCGGGGCCGTCAGCGGATCTCCAGGATCTTCTCCCGCATCGCGTAGACCACCGCTTCCATCCTGGAGTGCAGCTGGAGCTTCTCCAGGATGTTGCGGACGTGGTTCTTGACGGTGTTCTCGGAGATGAACAACTCCTTGGCGATGTCGCGGTTGTTCATACCGGTGGCGACGAGCTTGAGGACCTCCAGCTCACGGTCGGTGAGCCGGGGCGCCGGAACGAGCCGGCGCTCGTCGGTGCGCTGGATCATCGACTTGAACTCGGTCAGCAGCTTGGACGCCATCGAGGGGCTGATCTGCGACTGGCCGTCGGCCACCGCCCGGATCGCGGTCGCGACCTCGTCGGTGGAGATCTCCTTGAGGAGGTAGCCCGTCGCCCCGGCCTTGATGGCGTCGTAGAGGTCGGCCTCCTCGTCGCTGATCGTCAGCATGATGATCTTCGCGCTGGGGGCCACCTCCTTGATGGAGGTACATGCCTCGATGCCGCCGCGCCGGGGCATCCTGACGTCCATCAGGACGATGTCGGGCAGCAGGTCGGCGGCCTTGTCCACGGCCTCCGCGCCGTCCCCGGCCTCGCCCACGACCTGGATGTCCTCCTCCTGGGCGAGGACGATCTCCAGTCCCCGGCGGAAGAGCGCGTGGTCGTCCACGACCAGGACCCGGATGGGCTCCTCACGTGCGCCGCCCCTGTCCTCACAGGCGCCCTCGTCGTCCTCGCCGGGCACGAGCACGGGCCCGAACCTGTCCGCCATCGTTCCTCCCCCTGGAGACCCCTGAAAGCCTGGAGCCCCTCGCGGTGGTTGCACAGTGTTACGTCCGCCCCAACCGGTTTCGGCGGACCGGTGGTTGGCCGCACGGCCATGATTTCACGGCGGGCGCCCGAGCGGTGCTACCACGTCGCACGAGGGTGCCCCCGGGAGCGCCGGGGCGCTCCGAGGGCACCGTTCACGGAGGGGCGGGCCCGCGCCGCGGAGGCCGACGGGCCCCGCCGGGTCAGCCGCCGAGCGCTCCGCCGGCACCGCCGGGTTCCGCTTCGAAGAGCGGGTCGGCGTTCAGCCGGATGACGCCGTAGTCGTAGGCGTGGCGGCGGTAGACGACGCTGGGCATCTTGGTCTCGGAGTCGACGAACAGATAGAAGTCGTGACCGACCAACTCCATCTCGTAGAGCGCCTGGTCGAGGGTGATCGGGGCGGCGGTGTGGGTCTTCTCGCGGACCACCAGGGGGCCTTCGCCCCGTACCTCCAGCGGCCCCATGTGGGTCACCGGGACGCCGTCCACCGCCTGCTCCGCGGCGAGTTCACCGGTGTCGGTGAGCTCCGCGGCACCGATCACGGTCGACGCGACGTCACTCGCGGGAATGCGTCCGTTGCCCCTGCGGGCGTGACGCTTGTCGTTCTGCTTGCGCAGCCGCGCTTCCAGCTTGCTGTGCGCGAGGTCCAGCGCGGCGTACGGATCGGCGGCCGCGGCTTCCGCCCGGATCACGGGTCCTCGGGACCGCACGGTGATCTCGACTCGGTCGGAGCGGTCGGCCTGCCTGGGGTTGGGCTCCTTGGACACCTCGACGTCGAGGCTGATCACCTTGCCGTCGAGCTTCTGGATCTTGTCCAGCTTCAGCTTCTCGGCCACGTGCTTGCGAAAGCGCTCGGGCACCTCGGTCTTGCGGCCTTTGACGACGATGTCCACGCAGAACTCCGTTCCCGGATCGCCCCGCCGAAGGTGCGGAGCGCATCCCTCTTGCATCAAGCTCCGGGGATACCCGGAGCCACCGACTTGGCGGTTTCACCTCCTCCTCCCCCATCGACAAGATCTACATCCCATCGACTTCAAGCTTCCGCGAAAGCGCACGAAACGCGCCATTCGGAGATATGAGGCATAGCCCTTGCCATTCCTCACAACCGAACATATCTCGCCCGGACTCCTGTCGGTAGCCCCTACCGGGACGTACCTCCATTCAGGTGTTTTCCCGCGCTTTACCTGTGTAACGAGCGCCGTTCCCTCTCCGTTCCACGCCGTTCCGCTTCGTGCCCGGGGGCTCCTCCCCGAAGGCGCGCGCGGGAGCGGCCACGACGGCCGCGCCCGGCATCCTCGCGCCTGCCCTGAAGAGCGCGCGGGATGCCTCCGCCAGCGAGGCTCCGGTCGTCATCAGGTCGTCCACCGGCACCACGGGTCCTTGCGCCCTCAACCACCGCTCCCCGCCCGGGACCACCTCCAGGGCACCGGCCACATTGGCCAGGCGCTGCCGGGCGTCGAGCCCCGACTGATCCGCGACGGCCCTGCGCTGCCGCAGCAGCGGCGCGACCCGGGCGTCCGTACCCGAACGCCGCAGTGCCCGCGCGGCGGCCAGCGCGATCCGCCGCGCCGGGTCGTGCCCCCGCGCCGCGACGGCCCGCCGGGCCGAGGGCACGGGCACGAGCAGCAGCGGCCCGTACAGCCGGGCGCCGGGCACGGGATCCGCGGGCGCGCCGCCCGGCGCCGCCGATTCCGCGCGAACGGCCCGGGTCACCGACCGCACCGCCCCCGCTAGTGCGGACCCCAGCGGCCTGGCCAGCCCCAGCGCGCCCCTTTCCTTGTGCGCGAGCAGCACCGCTCGCACCCTGCCGCCGTACACCGCCGCCGCGTGCACGGGTGGCAGCCCGGCGGGCACCGGATCCGGCCGCACGGGCCGCGCCGCGTGCCCTTCGAGGGCCTCGCGGCACACCTCGCACAGCGGGGACCGCCACCGGCCGCACCCCGCGCAGTCGACCGGCAGCACCAGTCCGGTGATCTCCTGCCACCACCCGCGCATAGACCTACTGTCGCGCCGGGCGCCGCACCCCGCCACCCCTGTGGAAAACTCCCCGCACGAGCACCACTGGCCACACAGGCATCAGGCGGGTCGCATTCCGTCCCTTCCCGCGTCCGAGGGCATTCGGGAAGGGGCGGGGGCGAGCAGAGGAAAGTCCGCCACGCCGTCACTCAAGCGCGCGAAGGGGCATTCCGAGGCCCCGGCACGCCCGCCCGCGGAGAAGCCGTCACCCCGGATAGACCGGCGCGGACCCCTCCTTGGCGACCAGCTTCCAGTTCGTGTCCGGCATCAGCCGCACGATCCCGCCGTCCCCCTCCGCGACCAGCGCCGACGCCTTGGACGCCGTCTCCGACGCGGCGACGCCCCGCACCCCGGTGATGCCCGGCAGCCCGGACGCGTTGGACAGCGAGCCGTCGGTCTCGACGTACTGGAGCTGCTGGAGCCCGCCCTGCTCCCGGCCCGCCACCAGCAGCCGGCTGCCACCGGCCCAGGAGACCGCGTCCACCTGTTCCAACCGGGGCGCGACGGAGCGCAGTTCCTGCACCGAGAGGCTCGTCCGGCCGGCCCCGCCGCGCCGCTCGACCCGGCCCAGCTTCAGCGTCGTACGGTCGTCCTTGGTCACCAGCAGCGCGATCCGCACACCGTCCGCGGCCACCCGCAGCCCGGTGATCCGCCCGCCGTCGAGCCGGGGCACCTGGACCTCCTCCGCCGCGCCCGTACCGCCCGGCAGTCTCAGCAGCCGCGGCCGCTCGGGGTCCTGGTCCGCGACCCAGAGATCACCGACGCCGTCCCAACTCGGCGTGGTCAGTCCCGCCTTGGCGCCGCCCCGGGCGGTCACCCGGGCCTCGCCCAGCTGTGCGCCGGGCTCCAGCCCGGTGACGTACAGCGCCTGGCCGTTGCCCGTCACGCCCGCCGCGCGCTGCTGCTTGCGGTCCACGGCCACGGACCTCAGCTGCGCGCCGTTGTCGGCGCCGAACGGCCCGGGCACCCGGCGCGGCTCCTCGTCGCCGTCGACCAGACTCACCATCCGGTGCTGCGCGTCGACGAAATACTGCTGGTCGGGGCGGCTCGCGCTCTGCACGGGCGCGTACGAGCGCGCCTGGTCACGGCCCAGCACGCACAGCTGCGAGCCGTTCCCGCGCAGCAGCGTGACCTGGCTGACCTTGGCCGACTGGTCCTGAACGGTGTACAGGAGCTGGGCGGCCATCCGCCGGCACTGCTCCTCGTTGGTCCCCGCCGCCCAGCCGTCGATGCGGACCTTCAGGGCGTTGGAGTCGTCGAGGGACAGCCGCTGGTCGACCACGCGCGTCCCCGTGGGGAAGGCCGTCGTGGCCACCGGGTCGAGCCAGCTCGTCGGGCCGTCCAGCAGCGCCTTCACCGTGGACGTCACCGGGTCTATGCGCTTGCGCAGATAGACGGGGTCGGCGACGAGCGTGTCCCGGCTCTTCCCCTTGCCGGCCGCGCCCAGCTCCGCGAAGTAGTACTTGTTGACCGACCGGTAAATGCGCTGGAAGTCGGCGGCCCCCAGCACCAGCCCGGGCGGCAGCGCGTCGATCCGCCACTCGCCGTCCTCCCGGACCAGGTGAATCCGCTTCTGGTACGCGCCTTCCTCCGGCTTGTAGGCGTGCCGCGCGTCGATCGTGGCGACCTGCTTGCCGACAAGCGTGACCGTGTAGTCCTCCTCCCGGTCACCGCTGCGCTCCACGTGCACCTGCGGCGCGTCGGCGAGCACGACGGTCCCCTGCGCCGGGTTCCACTTCCGCTTCGACCGCTTGGCCAGGTACATCCGGGCCGTCTCGTAGTCCGGGTCGTCGCTGGTCGTCGCCTCCAGGAAGCCGGTCACCAGCTCCTGCGGCTGCTCGTTCTTGTGCGGCGCGACCCCGTAGACCCGCACCTGCGAGTCCGCGTCGGCGCGCTGCGAGGAGTCGACCGGGGTCACCTCGCCGCTGTCGGGCATCGAGGCGCACCCGGCCAGCAGCACACCGCTGAGCGCGAGCGCGCCGAGCCCCGCCGCGCCCCGGCGCGGTCCGCGTTCAGCGCCCACGTGCCTGCCCCTCACGTCCGGCCCGGGCATCGGCCCGTTCCTCGTCCCGGGCATCGCTCCCGGCGGCTCCGGAGGCCTTCTCCGGCCGTTCGGACCGCTCCGGCTGCGGCCGGTCCGCCCTGTCGAAAGGCGCGCCGCCCGGGCGCGGCACGACCCGCGCCCCGCTGCCCGGCAGCGCCGTGGGGTCCACGGTCGGCGTGGGCCGGGTCTGCGCGGGTACGGGCGAGGGGCCCGTCGGCGCGGCCGGCACCGGCGCGCCACCGCCCCGGCCCGACACGGCGAGCGGCACACCGGCCTCGTTCATCCCGCGGTTGCGCCGCGAGTCGTCCGGCTCCAGCGGGATCGGCGAGCCGCGCAGCGTGTCACCGGCCGTACGCGGCAGCGTCAGGCGGAACTGCGAACCGCCGCCCGGCTCGCCCCACGCCTGCAGCCAGCCGCCGTGCAGCCGGGCGTCCTCGACCGCGATCGACAGGCCGAGGCCGGTGCCCCCGGTGGTCCGGGCACGCGCCGGGTCGGCCCGCCAGAAGCGGTTGAACACGCGCGTCGCCTCGCCGGGCTTCAGCCCGACCCCGTAGTCACGCACCGCGACCGCGACCGCACCGCCGGCGGTCGCCAGCCGTACGACCACGTCCCGGCCCTCGCCGTGCTCCACGGCGTTGACCACGAGATTGCGCAGCACCCGCTCCACACGGCGGGAGTCCGCCTCCGCCACGACGGGCTGCTCGCCGCCGCGCACGAGCAGCTTGGTGCCCTTGCGCTCGGCCAGCGGGAGCGCGCCGTCCACGACCCGGTGCACCACGTCCCGCAGGTCCACCGGCTCGGCCTCCAGCGCCGCCGCGCCCGCGTCGAACCGGCTGATCTCCAGCAGATCGGCCAGCAGCGACTCGAAGCGGTCCACCTGCCCGTAGAGCAGCTCGGCGGAGCGCGCGGTCACGGGGTCGAAGTCCTCCCGCGCCTCGTGGATGACCTCCGCGGCCATCCTTACGGTCGTCAGCGGGGTGCGCAGCTCGTGCGAGACGTCCGAGACGAAGCGGCGCTGCATCCGCGACAGCTGCTCCAGCTGCTGGATCTTGACCTGGAGGTTCTGTGCCATCTTGTTGAAGGCTTCACCCAGACGGGCGATGTCGTCCTCGCCGGTGACCTTCATCCGTTCCTGGAGCACGCCCGCCGCGAGCCGCTCGGAGATGCTGGCGGCCATCCGCACGGGCGTGACGATCTGCCGCACCACGAGCCAGGCGATGGCGCCCAGCAGGACCACCACGAACACCCCGGCGGTCAGCAGCGTGCCCTTGACCAGCTTGAGGGACTTCTCCTCCTGGGTGTACGGGAAGAGGTAGTAGAGCTGATAGGCCTTGCCGTCGGGCCCGTACATCCGCTTGCCGACGACCAGGGCGGGCTCGCCCTCGTCGGCGGCGCTGTGCTTGATCGTCGCGGAGCGCTCCAGGGCCCCGGTCTTCAGGTCGAGCTGTTTGCGCAGGTCGGCGGGGATGCTGTGCTCGGGATCGAGGTCGCCGGAAGCGCGCGGACCGCGCGCGCCCACGGCGGAGGTGTCACCGCCGCCGGAGCTGAGCGCCACCACGTGGTAGACGCCCTGGCCACCGCTGGCGAGCTGCTGGACGAGCCCGGTCAGCCAGGCACCCGTGTCACGGCCGCCGGACTGCGCGCCGTCCTGGCCGCCACGGCCGTCGCTCACCGTGTCGGCGGCGTCCCGCGCCGCCTTGAAACCACCCTCGGCCTGGCTCTGCGAAGCGTGCCGCTTGGCCTCGAGCAGGCCGTTGCGCACCTGCCCGATGACCACGACACCGAGCAGGAGCACCACACCGAGCGACATCAGCAGCGTGGTGGCGACCACCCGCAGCTGGATGTTGCGCCGCCACAGCCGCATCGCGGGCAGCAGCGGACGCCGCACCCACCGCACGTACAGCCTCAGGACCGGGTGCACCGGCCCCGACGCCGCGCCGTCGGGCAGCTGCCTGGCGGCGCGCCACAGCCGCCGCAGGAGAGATATGCCGCCCGCCGTGTCGACGGGCCGCCCCACGCCCCGCTCCGGAGCGGCACCGTTGCCCGACATGTCAGCTCGGCCCGGCCTTGTAGCCCACACCGCGCACGGTCACGACGATCTCGGGCCGCTCGGGGTCCTTCTCGACCTTCGAGCGCAGCCGCTGCACATGCACATTGACCAGACGGGTGTCCGCCGCGTGACGGTAGCCCCACACCTGCTCCAGGAGCACCTCACGGGTGAACACCTGCCACGGCTTGCGGGCGAGCGCGACCAGGAGGTCGAACTCCAGCGGGGTCAGCGCGATCGACTGCCCCTCGCGCTTGACGGAGTGCCCGGCCACGTCGATGACCAGATCACCGATGGTGAGCTGCTCCGGGGCCGGCTCCTCCGATCTGCGCAGCCGGGCGCGGATACGGGCCACCAGCTCCTTCGGCTTGAACGGCTTGATGATGTAGTCGTCCGCACCGGACTCCAGCCCGACGACCACATCGACCGTGTCGCTCTTGGCGGTCAGCATCACGATCGGCACGCCCGACTCCGCCCGGATGAGACGGCACACCTCGATGCCGTCCCTGCCGGGCAGCATCAGGTCGAGCAGCACGAGATCTGGTTTGGCCTCACGAAAAGCAGCAAGTGCCTTGTCGCCGTCCGCTACAAACGACGGCTCGAAACCCTCACCACGCAGCACAATGCCGAGCATCTCGGCCAGTGCGGTGTCGTCGTCGACGACAAGGACGCGTCCCTTCATATCGACATCATCCCATTTTCGCATCCGGCTCATAGAGCCGGGTGACCCACCTCACGTGTTGTGAGTGGCATACATCGGTGTGTCCCGTTGACCCGGAACACCTTCGGCACCTCGCGCCGGCCGCGGAAATCGCCCGGGAAGTCAGCCGGATATCCCGCCAAGTCCCGTCCGGGACTTGGCACAGAGCTCCGCGAGACCCGCCCGCGTGACCGGGGACACCACCCCGCTCTCGGTGACGATCGCCGTCACCAATTCCGGTGGTGTGACATCGAACGCAGGGTTGTACGCCTGGGTGCCCAGGGGCGCGACCGGCACCCCCGTGCCCGGCTGCGCCCCGGCCGCGGGGACCACGGCGAACTCCGTCACCTCGTGCCCGGGCCGCTGTTCGACCTCGATCCCCGCCCCGTCGGGCGTGCCGAGGTCCACCGTCGTACGCGGCGCCACCACGATGAAGGGCACGTGGTGGTAGCGCGCCAGCACCGCCAGCGGATAGCTGCCCACCTTGTTGGCCACCGAGCCGTCGGCCGCGATCCGGTCGGCCCCGATCAGGACCGCGTCGACCTCGCCGGCCGCGAAGAGCGAGCCCGCCGCGTTGTCGGTGAGCAGCGTGTACGCCATGCCGGTCCGGGCCGCCTCGTACGCGGTCAGCCGGGCGCCCTGCAACAGCGGACGCGTCTCGTCCACCCACAGCCGCCTCAGCTGCCCCACACCGTGCGCCGCGCCGGCCACCGCCAGCGCCGTGCCGTCACCGCCCGAGACCAGGGCGCCGGTGTTGCAGTGGGTCAGCAGCCGGTAGCCACCGCCGGGAAGGAGTTCCTCCAGCAGCGCCAGGCCGTGGGCGGCCATGCGGGCGCTGTCCTCGGCGTCCTCGCGGTGCAGGGCGCGCGCCTCGGCGAGGGTGGCCGCCGCGGCCCGCCCGGCGTCCGCGCCCGCCTTGACCGCCGCCTGGTACGCCCGCTGGGCGCGCCGCACCCCGTGACCGAGGTTGACGGCCGTCGGGCGGGCGTGGGCGAGCAGGTCGGCGGCGTCGTCCACCTGGAAGCCCCGCGCGGCCGCGAGCGCGACCCCGTACGCCCCGGCGATGCCCAGCAGGGGGGCACCGCGCACGGCGAGGGTGTGGATCGCGTCGACCAGGGCGGGCACGTCCGTGCACCACAGCTCGACCTCCTCCGCGGGGAGCCGACGCTGATCGAGGAGCACGAGCACGGGCCCTTCCGGCGGCTCCTCCCAGCGGAGCGAGGGCACGGCGGGCAGTCCGGCGGATTCCGTGGTTGCCACGTACTGATCAGCCATCCGTCCAGTCTGCCCGCCGCGCTCCCACTATTGAAGGTCGCCTCCGGGTTCCTCCCCCTTACGAGCCCGTCGGCGGGCTCCCCGGAGGGGCGGTACGGGCCCCTCCGGCGGCGTCCCGCACCGTGACACGATGGCTGGCGATCCGCCCGGCCGCCGCACCGGCGAGCGGGCCAGCGAGAAGGAGTCACCGACCATGAACGACACTCCGGGCCGGACCTCGCCCGGGACCTCCCCCTCCGACGAGCACGAGCCGACCGTTCCGGAGGAGTCCGCTCCGACGGACGGGACCCCCGGTACGGACGAGGCCGCGCGCTCCTCGCAGTGGGCCCGGCAGCAGCCGCCCGGGGGCCGGTGGTCCACACCGGCCGCGGGCCCGCCCCCGCCGCGGCGTCCTCCCAGACAGCGCGCCCACAGCGGCCAGGGCGCGGACGGCGCCGGGCAGGGCGGGGGCTGGGGAGCGCGCGGCGCCTGGACGGCACCGCCGGCGGCCCCGCAGCCCGGGGTGATCCCGCTGCGCCCGCTGGCCGTCGGCGAGCTCATCGAGGGCACGCTGCACACCGTCCGCCGCAACTGGCGCCCGGTCTTCGGGATCTCCCTGGCGCTCGCGCTCGGCACCCAGGCCGTGGCGACGGCGGTGGCGGGCCTGTGGTTCCGTGACGTGGCCTCGCTGGACCCCGCGGACGCGGAGGACGCCGAGGCGTTGCTGAGGAACATAGGCGAGAACCTGGGCGGCACGACCGCCGCGTGGTTCCTCAGCCTTCTGGGCTCGATCGTCGCCACGGCCCTGCTGACGGTCATCGTCAGCAGGGCGGTCCTGGGGCGTACGACGACGGTGGGCGAGGCGTGGCGGAACGCCCGGCCCCGGCTGGCGCGGATGTGCGGCCTGATGGTCATGCTGCCGTTGCTGATCGCGGCGGTCTTCGCGGTGGGCACGGGCCCGGGCCTGCTGCTCGCGAACTCGGGTTCGCCGGACCTGGAGTCGTCGGGCGTGGCACTGACCGCGCTGGGCGGCCTGGCGGCGGCCGTGGCGGGTACGTGGCTGTGGATCCGCTACTGCCTGGCGGCGCCGGCGCTGATGCTGGAGAAGCAGGGCGTGCTCGCGTCCATGCGCCGCTCGGCGAAGCTGGTGCGCGGCGCGTGGTGGCGGATCTTCGGCGTCCAGCTGCTGGCCCTGGTGCTGACCTTCACGATCTCGATGCTCGCGCAGATCCCGGTGTCCGTCGTCGAGGCGTTCCTCGGCGCGGATGTGGCGGCGACCGGTCGCCTCGGCTGGACGGAACTCGTCGTCGCGGGAATCGGCGCGACCATCGGCTCGGCGGTCACCTTCCCCCTTACCGCGAGCATGACGGCGCTGCTGTACATGGACCAGCGCATCCGCCGTGAGTCGCTGGACCTGGAACTCGCACGGGCGGCCGGCGAATAAAAGAATCGGGGCCGGTTCCCGCTTTCCTTCCTCGGTGGAGGAGAAAGCGGGAACCGGCCCCGGACAATCCGGCGGGGAACAACCCGACGGGTTCTGAACGCAAAAATGCCTCAGGCCCCGAGTGAAAACTCGGGGCCTGAGGCTAAAAATTGTTCGGCGGCGTCCTACTCTCCCACACGGTCCCCCATGCAGTACCATCGGCGCTGAAAGGCTTAGCT
>NZ_JAJQQS010000026.1 GCF_021228125.1 Streptomyces albireticuli | reverse complement strand
CCACCCGAAAAACCTCAACCAACCCCACCGACAACAACATCAACCCATCCACACACCCCCACCACCCACCCCGCACCACCCAATGCACCGGCCACAACAACCACACCAACAACCCCACCGACACCAAAGGCGCCAGCCCCACCAACAACCCCACACGCCAGACAGCCCCGGCCTCCGCGCGCAGGACCGCGTCGACATCGGCGGTGGCCGCTCCCCGACGCCCCATCAGTCGCCGGTAGGCCACCCGGTACACGCCGGTCGGCGGCTCCTCCAGCGGTCCCGCCAGCCGGCTGTACCGCTCGTAGTCGTAGCCGCCCCCGCTCCCCACGGCCCCCGTGCCGTCGGGGCCGGGCATCGAGACCTCGCCCGCCGGGCCCGGCACACCACCCCCCGGATCCGACCCGCCCTCACCGCTCACCGCGTTTCGCCCCGACACGCGCACACCACCCACCGCAACCACCACCCACTCCCCCACCCCACTCACGATTGGACGAACTATCAGATCAGTAGCAAAAACCTAACAATCCGCCCTTGACTCATCCGACCATCACACTCGACACACCCCCATAACCACCCACATAGCGCACAGCGGGGACATGTCACCCCGGCCCGTCGCGCGGTCGATATCGCCACGAAACTCGGGATGTTGACCGGATATCGACGTTTTGATCGAGGGGTTTCCGGTAGAGGGGCTCGCCCGCTTTGAGCCCACGATCATGGGCGACTATCATGGAGAATTGGTTGCCTTAGTCAACTGATGCCCCATGAAAGGAAATACGCATGACCGTCGCAACGCGGCAATTCCGCACACACGTGGAGCGGAATCTGGATGTCCTGGGAACGGAGCCCGGCCGAACCGCCGTGCTGCACAAGGACCGCCGCATCTCCGGGGGTGAACTCCGGGGACTCGTCTACCGGATGGCATGTGCGTTGCGCGCCCAGGGCGTACGCCGGGGCCAGGTCGTCACCCTGCTCAGCGGGAACCTGCCGGAGACGATCGCCGCACGCTACGCCGCCAACCTCATCGGCTGCCCGGTCAACCACCTGTACAACAAGCTGTCGGCCGAGGTGCAGACCACCATCGTCCGCGACATCGAGACCCAGGTGCTGATCGCCGACCCCGAGTACGCCGCGCGGGCCGCGGAGATCACCGGCCGGGCGCCCGTCGCACACCTGCTCACCCTCGGACCGGCCGACGTCGGCCGGAGCCTGCTGGACCTCGCCGCCGAGGAGTCCACGGAGCCCTTCCCCGGCCTGGCCCGCCCCGACGACATCTGCACCATCCGCCACACCGGTGGCACCACCGGCCACCCGAAGGCGATCTGCACGGCCTTCTCCCAGGCTCCGGCGCAGGACGAGGCCATCCCGGACTGGGCGGGCCCCGTCCGCTACCTCCTGTGCACCACCCTCGCCCACGCCGGCGGCATGCTGGCGGACCACGCGCTGCGCTCCGGCGGCAGTGTGCGGCTCCTGGAGGACTTCGACGCCGCCACGGTGCTCGCCACCGTGGAGCGCGACCGCATCACCCACACGTTCCTGCTGCCGCCGCTGCTGTACCAGCTGATGGACCACCCCGACGCGGCCCGCACGGACACCTCCAGCCTCACCCACATCTGGTACGGCGGCTGCCAGTCGTCCCCCGCCCGGATCGCCGACGCGGTGCGGCGCTTCGGCCCGGTGCTCAACCAGTTCTACGGACAGAACGAGGCCGGCGGCATCAGCCGGCTCTCCGCCGAGGACCACGACCCGGACCGCCCCGAGCTGCTGCGCTCCGCCGGCAAGGCGCTGGACGGCGTCGAGATCGCCATCCGCGACGAGGCCGGCACCGACCTGCCGCGCGGTGAGCACGGCGAGATATGCGTACGCTCCACGGGCATCATGCAGGGGTACTGGAAGCAGCCCGAGCTGACCGCCGAGGTGCTGCGCGACGGCTGGCTGCACACGGGCGACATCGGGTACCTGGACGAGGAGGGCTACCTCACCATCGTCGACCGGCTCAAGGACATGATCGTCGTAGTCGGCGGGCACGTCTACACGACGGAGCTGGAGGATCTCCTCAACACCCACCCGCAGGTGCGGCAGACCGCCGTCTTCGGCGTCCCCGACGCCAACCGCATGGAGCGGGTGCACGCCGCCGTCGTGCGGGAGCCCGGCTGCGACCTCGACGAGCGGACGCTGCGCGACATGGTCCGGGAGGCGCGGGGCCCGATGTACGAGCCGGCGCGCATCCTCTTCGTCGACGTGCTGCCGCTCACCGACGCGGGCAAGCCGGACAAGAAGCTGCTCCGCCGCCAGGCGGAGTCGGAGCCGGCCGCCGCCTGACCGGTCCCCGGAACCGGAGCGACGGCGTGTCGCACACCGAAGTGCCGGGCATCCGGCAGGTCGTGTTGTGGCGGGCGCGGTCGATCGTGTTCGCTGTCGTGCCGGACCCTGGACAGCGCGACCCTGGACGGCGCGACCCTGGACAGCGCGAAGGAGCGGCCCATGACCGGCACCGGTGTGCAGGTCCCCACGACCGCCGGCACGGTGGCCGGACTTCAGGACGGCGAGGGGCTCGCGGTGTTCCGCGGCGTGCCCTTCGCCCGTCCTCCGGTGGGCACCCTGCGGTTCGCCGCGCCCGGGCCGCCCCTGCCCTGGGCCGGGGTGCGGGACGCCACGGCCTTCGGGCCGTCCGTACCGCAGTCCGGGCCCGCGCCGGCGGCGCGCCCGCCCGTGGGGGAGAACTGGCTGACGGTCAACGTCTGGTCGCCCGACGTCGGCGCCACGGGGCTGCCGGTCCTGGTGTGGGTCCACGGCGGTGCGTACGCCGCCGGGTCCGCCGCCGATCCGCTGTACGACGCCGCCCTCCTCGCTCGGCAGGCCGGCCTGGTCGTCGTCACCCTCAACTACCGGGTGGGCGCGGAGGGGTTCGCCGCGCTCGAGGACGCCCCGGCCAACCGCGGTCTGCTGGACCAGATCGCGGCGCTGCGCTGGGTGCGGGAGAACATCGCCGGGTTCGGCGGCGATCCGGACCGGGTCACCGTGTGCGGCCAGTCGGCCGGGGCGGGGTCGATCGCCTCGCTGCTGGCCGCCCCGCCGGCCCGGGGACTCTTCCACCGGGCGATCGCCCAGTCCGTTCCGGGCCTGTACTTCACCTCCGCGCTCGCCGCCGACATCGCCGCCGCCCTGGCCGGCCGGGTCGATGCGAAACCCACCGTGGAGAGCCTGTCCGCGGTAGCGCCGCAGCGGCTGGCCGACGCGGCGGGCGCGCTCACCATGGAGCTGACCGAGCACGTGGGCCGCTGGGGCCGGGCCGCGCGGGCCGCGGCGCTGTTCGCGCCGGTGATCGACGACGACCTCGTGCCGGACGTGCCCTGGCGCGCCGTGCGCGACGGGCGGGCGGCGGACGTGGAGCTGCTGGTCTGCCACACCCGTGACGAGTTCCGGCTCTTCATGGTGATGACGGGCCGGCTCGGCGCCGTCACCGAGGAGCAGGCCACCGCGGCCCTGCGGGCCTTCGCCCCCGGTCCGGGCGGTGAGCGCGCGTACCGGGAGAGCTTCCCGGACGCCTCCGCCGGTGCCCTGTTCGAGGCGGTGCACGCGGACGCCCTCTTCCGGATGCCGAGCCTCCGGCTGGCCGAGGCGCACTCCGCCGCGGGTGGCACGGTCCACCTCGCCGAACTGTGCGGGCGGTCACCCGCGCTGGGCGGCGCCCTGGGCGCGTGCCACAGCCTCGACGTGCCCCTGCTGTTCGGCACGTTCGACAGCCCCGGCGGGCGGGGTCTGCTCGGCGAGGGCGCGCCGTCCGGGGGGACCGTCGCGTTCGCCGACGATCTCCGCCGCGCCTGGGCGGCGTTCGCGTACGACGGGGATCCCGGCTGGCCGGCTTACGAGCCCGGGCGACGGCCCACCCGGCTGCTCGGCCCGGCCGCGAGCACCGCCCCGTACCCCGAGGAGACGTCGCGGCGGATCTGGGACGGCCACGGGATCGAGCCGTTCGACCTGGTGCGGCCGCACCAGTAGGCGGATCCGATCCCTTCGGTGCGGGGCGGGCAGCACGCCGGGGCGCGTTCGGAATGCCCCCGGAGCACCCCCGCGCGCTGTTTGAGATAACTCTCCCCGTTCCAGACTGATGGTGACAGAAGTGACAATCAGTCGGCTTGCGGGGGTTGGTCATGGTTGCTGGTCGCTGGGTGCTCGCGTTCGACTCCTCCTGCTGCCGGTGCCGGGCCATGGCCGACGAGGTCAAGGGCTACGCCGGCTCCCGGCTCGACGTCATGCCGCTGGACGATCCGCAGGTCCAGGCGTGGCGGGCCCGGGCCCTCGGCCCGCGCCCGCCGCACGCGCCGACCCTGATCCGGGTGGCGGAAGGCGAGGCGCCCGTGCGCGCCTGGACCGGCTGGCCGATGGGGGTGCGCCTCGCGCTCAGGCTCGGACCGCGCAGCACGGCCCGTCTGCTGCGCGCCTTGGGGAGTGCGGGCCGGGCGGCGGACGCACCGGTGGAGGGCATGGGCCGGGGACGGTTCGTCCGGCTGGCCGGGCTGGGCGTGGTGGCCGCCGTGCTGGGCGGCGGGCCGGTTTCCGAGGCGTCGGCCGCGTCTCCGGCGGAGAAGTGGGTGGAAGCGAACCGGGCCCGCCTGCCCCGGGACTACGAGGCGTTCGCCGCGCACGAGATGCCCTACCGTCAGGCGATCTTCGCCGCGCTCGCGCCGGCGGACCGCAGTCGCCTGTGGCTGGAGCACCTGGAGAGGTACCGCGGCTCCCACCAGGACCTGACGGCGGAGCAGCGGGGAGTCCTGGACCGGGCCGGCGTCGTCTTCGGCCGCGAGTCCACGTTCACCGGCATGAACGCCGCGCTGCACCAGGAGCTGGAATCCCTGCGGAAGGACGCCATCGCGATTCTCGGCCGGGAGGAGGGCCGTGCGGCGCTGGCGACGCTCGGCCCCGTTCCCGCGGCCCCGCTCCCGGGGTGCACGTGCAGCTGCTACAGCGACTGGTGCTCGCCCAACGGCTGCGTGTGCTGTGTCCGTGATTGCTGGTGCCAGCCCAAGCTCAACGGCTGTGGCACCGCGTTCGCGTACCTGTGCTTCGGTACCTGTGGCGGCGTCAAACCCTAGCGGACGAACACCGCGTGACACCGACGCGGGATCGGCGGGCGTCTGCTCACCGCCGGGCTGTCGATTCTCCCGCAAAGGGAGCAAACCAGACCGTACGCTGCTGGACGTGACCGTACACGCTGACGAAACCCCGCCGTCCGGTGGGTGGTCCGGTTGACCGCTGAAGCCCCCGGCCATGTCTACTGCTTCACGGTGGGAACGGGCGTGTGGCGAGGCACGTTCACGTTCCGGGCCACCTCGTGGCGGCGGTTCCCGGAGGCCCGGGGCCCCGGAGGGCGGAGTCTCGCCGGGGGAGCTGGTGTGCGACCGGGCACGGGCCACGGAGCAGGCCCGGCGGGTGTCCGGGGACGGCGGCGGGACGGAAGGCCCCGCGTGACGCCCGGCGGCGGCCCCTCCCCCACCGAGAAGGTCGAGCGTGTCGCCGGTGAACTCGCGCTCCGCGTCGGGCGGTACGACGCGGAGCGCGATCGCCGTGCCCCGTTCGCCTACGCCTATTACCGGCTCACCAGCAGCCTGGCCGCGGCGCTGCGGACGGGCACCCCGCCGTTCGCGGACCCGGACTGGATGGCCGAGCTGTCCGTCTCGCCGGCGTCGGCCTATTTCTCGGCGATGGACGCCATCGACGCGTGGCCGGCGGCGCTCCCCCGCCGCGGGAGCCGGCGTCGGCCGCCGCCGCGACGGCGTCCATCAGCAGGTCCACGGCCGCGTTCATCACCCGGATCCGCTTTCCCGACGACTGGAAGCTCCGCGCCGTCTCCCGTCTGCTGCGCCTGCTGATCCCTCCCCGCCGGCAATGGCCGGCGCCGGGCACGCCGGTCGACTGACCCGGGGTACGGCTTCCCCGGGCGCCTCTAGTCGACGCGGGCCAGCAGATGGGCGTCGAGGAAGCCCCGCTCGGAGGCCGGGTCGTGGACCAGCCGGGCGAACGGGACGAGCCCGGCCCCGGCCAGCAGCTCGGCGAACCGGTCCACCGGCCAGCTGTACGCGGGCGTCACCTTGTGGTCGAAGCGGATCGGCTCCGGTCCGTCGGTCGCGAAGAACGAGACCAGGAGCAGGCCCCCGGGCGCCAGGACACGCGCCTGCTCGGCGAGCAGCGCGGGCAGTTCCCCGGGCGGGGTATGGATCATCGAGTAGTGGGCCAGCACACCGCCGAGCGCGCGGTCCTCGACCGGCAGGGCCTCCATCCGCGCCTCGTCGAACCGCAGCGCCGGGCAGGCCCGGCGGGCGTGTTCGACCATGGCCGGGGAGAGGTCGAGCCCGAAGGCGTCCAGCCCCAGGTCGTGCAGCACGGCCGTCAGATGCCCGGGCCCGCACCCGACGTCGGCCGTCCGAAGGTTCCCCGTCCCGCGCACCAGCTCCGCGAAGGTGCCGATCATGGCTCGCGCGAACGGCTGCGTCTCCAGCCGGTCGGCGAACATCGACGCGTACAGTTCGACGACCCCGTCGTAGGCCGCCCTGGTCCGATCCTGGTGCTCCACGGGAAGGAAACTAACATCGCGCTATGCGCGCGGCCTTCTCGGGCCCGTACCGACCGCTGCCCCAGGGGCCGGCGTCACGATCCCCCGCGCGCCGTCCGCGCCGCGGCCGACGGCGCGGCTCCGGCTTCTTTCCGCTGGCCAGGGCCTTGTCACTCGCCACGAACAGCCACGACGAAGGGGCCGTCGTCCTGGCCTCCGCCGCCGGGCGGCGCGCCTTTCCGCACACCCCGCTCGCCGACGGCGACGAGGCCGACCCGGGCGGGCTGACGCTGCGTGCCCTCGCCACCCCCGGTCACACCGACGAGCACCTGTCCTTCCTGCTGCTGGACGGCCCCCGCGAGCTGGGCGTGTTCACCGGCGGGTCGCTGATCGTGGACTCCGCCGCCCGCGGCCTGCGCCTGGCCAAGGAAGACCCCACCCCCTGAACGGGAAGCCGGGCCCCGCACTCCCGATCCGGCTCCGGACACGATCGACGGGCAAGCTAGTCGGCGACGACCCCCGTGTTCTGGCAGGCGGTCAGCAGCCAGCGGCCGTCGGCCTGCTTCGAGACCACGTACAGCGGGGCGCCCTCGCTCTCCTCGCCCGGGGACAGGTAACGCTGACGGACCTTGACCGCCGCGACGTCGGGGCGGATGAAGAACACGTGGACCACTTCGTAGGTGACCTTGCCGTCCCAGCTCGCCGCGGGAAGGACCTTGCGGGTGAACTCCGAGATCGCGTCGAGGCCGATGAGGACCTTGCCGTGGGCCGTCGTCCAGATGGCGTCCGGGTGGAAGAGGCCGAGGAACTCCTCAGGGTCCTTGTTCTGCTGGGAGTGCTCGACGGTGGCGACCAGCCGGCTGATCGCCTCGATGTCTGCCGCGTGGGACGTGGATTCCGTGTTCATGTGGATCATCATCACGCCTCAAGCGCGGTTGAGGTCAAGGGTGTGATCACATGGCGCCCCCGCGAACTGCCCTGTATCGCGCTGGACCGGAGAGTGGCCGGACCTCTCAAGACCGGACGCGCCCGCGCCTGGGCCTGGGCTTGGGCCTGGAAGCAGCGTCCGGCCTGTCTCGTAGAGCCAGGCTGTCAGTGCCGGGTGGAAGACTGCCAGGCATGATCGAACCGAATCCGAAAGCAGACCTCCTCCGTTACCTGCAGGACGGACGTGACGCCCTGTTATGGAAGCTTGACGGGCTCTCGGAATACGACATCCGCCGCCCTCTGACTCCCACGGGCACGAACCTGCTGGGGCTGGTCAAACACGTCGCCAGCGTGGAGTTGGGGTACCTCGGCGACACGTTCGGGCGACCGTTCTTCACCGACGAGGAGCGGCCGCCCTGGTGGTACACGGAGGACGCGGAACCCAACGCGGACATGTGGGCCACCGCGGACGAGTCACGCGAAGAGATCGTCGGGCTGTACCACCGGGCGTGGGAACACTCCGACAGCACGATCGCCACACTGGCGCTGGACGCGATCGGCCACGTCCCGTGGTGGCCGGAGGAACGCCGAGAGGTGACACTGCACCACATCGTGGTGCGCGTGATCACCGATACTCAGCGGCACGCCGGCCACGCCGACATCGTGCGAGAGCTCATCGACGGGTCCGCCGGGCACTTGGAGGGCAACGACAACCTGCCACCAGGTGATCGCACGTGGTGGGCGGACCACCGCAACCGACTGGAGCGCGTGGCGCGGGAATTCGGTAACGGCTGAGCCGCCCGCGCCATCCGGCGAACAGGGCGAGCGGCCTGGTTCGAGGAGCGTTTCGACTGATCGGTAGCCTTCGTCATCATGATGCGCGCTTGGATCTTGCCGATGCTGCTTGTGTTCTGCGGCTCAGCCGTCGCGGCCGTGCTGATCTTCGAGGGGAACCCCGGCGCGGCCGCGGCACTCCTGCTGGTGTTCCTGGTGCTCGCAGGCGTGAACTCGCCCCTGATCTTCCCGAGGTCGATCGGCGCGCGGGAGGCACAACGCCGCAGCGCGGTCGACGGCCGGCCGGTCGTCTTCTGGCGGCCGGGCTGCAAGTACTGCATGCGACTGCGCATCCGGCTGGGCCGCAGCGCCCGCCAGTTGCATTGGGTCGACATCTGGCGCGACCCGGCGGGAGTCGCAGCGGTGCGGGCGGCCAACGACGGCAACGAGACCGTACCGACCGTCGTCGTGGCGGGCCGGCCGCACACCAACCCCGATCCCGGCTGGGTGCGCGAACAGATTTCCCCTTCCGCGTGATCAGAAGCCGTGCCCACCGGAGAGACGGTCACAGGCCCACGCCGACGGAGGTTAAAAACGAGCTTATCTTTATGTTTATCCTCTAACCTCGACGAGCCACCGAAAATGGTATGAACAGTCGACTAGCGGGGGATAACGCGTTGGAGCGTGTGTCGGACGACAATTCGCTGGGCGGTATGCGCCCACTGTTGGAGCAGGACGAGGCCATCCTGGGCTATGAACCGCAGGAGGAGTTCGCGGACCGTTGCTGGGTTCTGCATACGATCCACCAGGAAGGGTCTCGGGTCCGGTGGAACGATTTGCTTAAGGGCGCCGGCAAGCGGCTTGAGGACTGGCAGCACACTCCGTCCTGGAAGGTCTTCGACGACCTCGGCATATCCCGGGACTTCACCAGCCCGTCGCTGGGCGAGATCGACCGGGAGTGCCTGGCTCGCCTGATCGAGATCCTGGCCCGGCACAGCCCGGACGGCCTGGCCACCGAGTGCTACTGGGCCCAGGCGGCGATCGAGAACGTAGCCGCCCCGGTCCCCGCAAGGCTCGGTCGCCTCGACGAGGCACTCGCCCACCACGACGACTGCGGCCCGCCGCGCTGGGTTGTTTCGCAGAAGTTCCCCGCACACTGGTGGCCGCTGGACCGCTCCTGGTTCGTCCTCACCGACTGGGACCTCAGCGGGACCGAGGTATTCGGGAGCCCGGCTCTGGTCGCGGACCTGCTCGCCGACGACGGACTCGACGCCGTGCGTCACCCGAGCATTGCCGACGTCCGGAACAACTACGCGCAATGGCGCGAGCAGGCGGGCTGAGCGCACCGCAGGCGTCGCCCGGCCGCGTCGAACTCAGGCGACCGTCCCGCCGGCGTTGCGGATCAACCGCTGGAGCACCTTCATCGTGGTGACGTAGTCCGCGTCGTCGATGCCCTCGTGGAGGGCGGCGCGGATCGCGGGGGCGTTGCGCGCGAGGTCGACGCGGGCCCGCTCCCCTTCCTCGGTGAGCCACAGCCTGTCCTCGGCGTCCCGGGTCAGCCAGCCGCGCTCCACGAGCGCCTCGGACTCCGCCGCCAGGTCGTCCTCGGGCCGGATGTAGGAGGCCATGGCCTCGCGGAGCTCGGAGAGGGTCATCCCCTTGCCGTCGGGCGAGATGTCGTTCTCCGACAGGTTGCGCAGCAGCCAGAACTGGGGCTGGGTGTAACCCTTTTCGGCCTGCCGGGCCCGGGTGAACGCGATGAGCGCCTCGTAGGCGATACCGGTCCAGTACGCGGCGGGCTGTCCCGCGAGTTCGGCGTCGGAGATCTGCTGGGTCGTCATGCGATGTCCCTCTTGGTGCTTCGGTACGGAGCCTGCATCACCGTGCAGGTCATACGGAAACCGTAGGACCTCAAGTCTGATCGAGGTCAAGGTGCGGGCCCGGGACCCGTACCGCCCTGCTCGCACGCAGGCCACGCCCCATCGCTTCGCAGGCGAGAACGGGACCGGCCGAGGTACCGAACCTCCGACTTTAGACGTTGTTGCATCTGGCGGGTTCGTTGACCTTCGACCAGATGCCGACACCGATCCGTGCTCTGCCGGATTCTCTTTGTTCCGGTCTCCGAGGTTCCCCCGTGCGCAGGTAGGGCTGCCCACAGGACCGACTGACCCGTTGCCCGGATGGTCTGCCTGACCCGGCACGACGAGGCTGAATGCACAGATCCACCAAGCAAAAGGGAACCATCTGTGTTCAGTTTCAAGCCCCTGGGCCGCCGTACCGTCCGCACTGCCTCCGTCGGCGCCCTCGCCGTCGCGGCCTGCACCACCGTGTTGGCCGGCAGCGCCAAAGCCATCGTCAACGGGTCGGACTCCAGCGAGAGTTACCCCTTCATGGCGGTCATCCCGGAGTCGGCGCCGTCGCAGGGGCTGATCGACGGGAACTGCGGGGCGGCGCTGATCGACCGGCAGTGGGTGCTGACGGCGGCCCACTGCCTCGCGGTCGAGGGCATCGAACTCGACGGCATCGTGCGCATCGGCACCGACCACCGCAAGTCCGGCGGCACCGTCCGCAAGATCGACCGGTCCTTCGTCCACCCCGGCTACACCAACGGTGACAACAAGGCCGCCAACAAGAACGACATCGCGCTGATACGCCTGGACCGCCCGGTCAACCAGAAGCCCATCAAGATCGCCGACGAGCCCGGGCGGCCCGGCACACCCACCCGGCTCCTGGGCTTCGGCACCACCAGCGACACCGAACTCACCTTCCCCGACCGGCTGCGGGAGCTGAACACCCGCAGGGGCGCCGAGTCCGAATGCGCGCCCGGCTACGCGGACCGCACGCGCCTGTGCACGATCACCACCAAGCCGAAGTCCATGGCCTGCTTCGGCGACTCCGGCGGACCGCAGATCAAGAAGGGGCGGGGCGACCGCTGGGAGCTGATCGGCGTCACCTCCGGGCCCGGCGCCCCGAAGGTGCCGTGCTCCGAGGGCCCCGGCCTCTACACCAGCGCACCCGCCTACGTGAACTGGATCACCAAGACGATGAAGGCCGACGCCCCCGCGCCCGCGCGGTCCACCACGCCCCCGGCCGCCGACCAGGGCTCCAGCCTCGCCACGACCGGCACGGCCGACAAGAGCTCCGCACTCGCCGAGACCGGCACCAACTGCAACACCGCCGCGATCGCCGGTGCGGCCTATCGGGCGGCCTCCGCGCGGGCGCAGGTGAGGTCGTGGGCGGGAAGGGTTCCGGTGCGCAGGTAGTCGTTGACGGCCCGGTCGGCGCAGGGGACGGGCCGGTGGCCGTCGAGCTCGCGCCCGTAGACCCCGTGGGAGCGGATGTCCGCGGTGATCAGGCGGGAACCGGTGAGGCGGCGGTGCAGTGCCAGGGCTCCGTCGTAGGGGACGTTGTTGTCGTGGCGGGCCTGGAGCATCAGTACGGGCACGTCGTTGCCGATCACGGTGCCCGCCTCACGGGGCTCGCCGGCCCAGAACGCGCACGGGGCGATCATGCCGTTGACGTACGGGCCGAACACGGGCTGGGTGGCGCGGCTGCGGACGCTGTTCTTCCAGTACGTCTCCGGGTCCTTCGGCCAGCCGCCCGAGGGCCAGCCGCCGTCCCCGCACATGAAGATCGCCCCGCCCACCATGCTGTCGGCCAGACCCGGTGAGGCGAGCAGTTCCAGCATGGTCGCGAGCTCGGGACCGGGCTCGACCGGCTTCCCGGCGGCCGCGTCGGCCAGGTCCCGTACGATCGCGGCCAGCGCCGGGTCGTTCTCCGCGTGCTGGACGGGCTGCTTCAGCAGCATCCGCAGGACGGGGGCGCCCAGCCGGTGTCCGCCGACGGTCACCGGCCGCCGCTCGGCCTGATCGAGGAGCCCCTGCACGCCGGCGCGTACCTGGGCGGCGGTCCGGCCGAGCCGGTACGTGTCGTGGCGCCGGGCGGTCCACGCCGCCCATTCGTCCAGCGCCTCCTCGGCGGGCTCGCCGGAGCGCTGGAACAGTTCGTACTGGGTGGCCGCCGGGTCCGTCGAGGAATCGATGACCATGCGGTCGGTACGGCGCGGGAACATCTGGGTGTAGACGGCGCCCAGGTCGGCGCCGTAGGAGACGCCGTAGTAGGACAGCTTTCGTTCGCCCAGGGCTGCCCGGATCACGTCCATGTCGCGGGCGACGTTGCGGGAGGACGCGTGCGGCAGCAGTGCCGCGTTGTCGCCGTGTTCCCGGCAGCGCCGCGCGGTGTCCCGCGCGGCCCGCACCGACGCTTCGAAGTCCTCGCGGGCGGACGTCGACGGGCCGGGCGGGGTGGGCGGCGGGGCCGGGGCGCACGTGAGCGGGGAGCTCTCGCCGAGGAACCTCGGATCGAAGCCGATGAGGTCGTAGTGGTCCGCCACCTGTTTCAGCGCGGGGCGCAGGGCCAGGGTGTTGGCGAGCCCACTGCCACCGGGCCCACCGGGGTTGGAGAGGAGGATGCCGCGCCGGTCGGCCTTGGACCTGGCCTTGACCCGGGAGACCGCGATCCGGAGGGTGGGGCCGCCGGGTACGGAGTAGTCGAGCGGAACGGTCACCTTCGCGCACTCCGCCCCCGCGGCGTTCAGCTCCTTCTGCGACTCCGGGCACGTCCCCCAGGCGGGTCTCTGGTGCTCGTAGGCCGTCATCGGGCGAGAGGTCAGGGAGGGCGTGGCCGTGGCGGGCACGGCTCCGGCCGGCAGACCGGCCAGGCTCAGACCGATCGCGAGTGAGGGCATGACGCCGCGCATCGTGCTCCTTGTGGAAGGTTGGATCAAGAAGAAGGGCGGAGTCGACGCTAGGGGCCCGGACGTGCGGCAGGACATCGGGCCACCCGGTCGAAGCTCACTGGTGCCAGCCCCCCATGCTTCGACGGCGGCCGCGGCCGCGTGGCGCCGGCACGGCGGCCGCCCCGCGTTCGGAAGTCGCCTGCCTCAGGTGCCCGGTGGGGCGTACCGGTACCCCAGGGCGTTCAGGTCGAGCATCTCTTTGACCGTCACCGCCGGGGTGCCGGAGTAGTCGGGCAGGAGCTGCCGCACCGCGGAGTCGACGCTCACGCCGAAGCCCGTGGCGCCGCCCACCCACGGCCACATCGCGTCGTCCGGGCGGTGTCCCGGCGGGGCCTGGGAGCCGGTGAAGGGGGAGAGTTGGGATCCAGGAGGGTAGTGGTCCTCATGGGTCGAACCGGGGACGGCGGCCTGTCGGCGCTTCTGCCAGTTGGCCCAGAGCCGGTCCACGTTGGCGTGGTGGAGCCAGAAGACGGGGTCGTTGGGCGAGAAGGCACCGGACATGTGCCCGCCGATGAAATTGTGACCCCGGTTGTGGGTGCGGGCGGTGATCTGGTCGTGTCCCTGTTCCAGTACCAGCCAGAAGTACCACAGGGGGTGGACACCCGGCTGCTGGATGACCAGCTCCTCCAGTCGCGTGGTCTGCGCCGCCGTCGGCGGCCAGCCCACGCCGACGCTGCCCCGGGCCAGACTGGTGCCGAAACCCTCCTCCAGGAGCGGGTGGACCGGGAACCCCTCCGCTCCCGCCGGCCACCAGGCCGGCCGCTCCGCCGGGGGGAGCGGGTCGCGCAGCACACCGTCGGTGACGGGACCGGGCGACCCGGCACGCAGCGAGCCCAGGAAGTCCGCGCGGAAGAGCTTGTTGACCGCGTCCGTGTGACGGGACCAGTCCCAGTACGGCAGAGTCACCCCCGCGACCTCCGCTTGCAGCGCCTTCTCGAACTCGATGAGGTATTTGCGGTGCCAGGCGCAGAACCCGATGTCCCAGTGGGCGAAGTTCACGGTCTCCCCGGGCGGGAGGCCCGGCGCGGTCACGGCCATGACGGCACCGTGCAGGGCGACGAACTGGTCGTAGACGCCGGCGCCGGCGGGGCCGCCGGGAGCAGGGCGGTGCTTGAGG
Source organism: Streptomyces albireticuli (assembly GCF_021228125.1). GTDB lineage: Bacteria > Actinomycetota > Actinomycetes > Streptomycetales > Streptomycetaceae > Streptomyces > Streptomyces albireticuli. Next base: position 70,863 of record NZ_JAJQQS010000026.1, on the reverse strand, counting down.
CGGACCACGGCTTCGAGGAAGGCGTCCCGTTCGGCGGGGGTGAGGTCGGCGGCGCTCTTACGGGTGTCCATGACCGGCTCCCGCGTGATGTGCGCCGCCGTGATGCGCGTCGCCGTCATGTGCGTCGCCGTCATGTGCGTCGCTGTGGTGCGCACCGTGACTTCCGTGTCCGCCATGGCTTCCGTGCCCGCCGTGCCCGTCTTCTCCGCCCTCCCCACCCTCTCCACCCTCCCCACCTACAGGTGGGTGGTGGTGTTCGAGGTGGCCCGTCGCCGGGACGGCGTACAGACCGGCGAAGAACGGGCGCGAGGGGTCGTCGGACAGCAGCCTTGTGATCAGGGCGCGAAAGGTTTCGCCCGTCCGAGTACGCAACACCAGTTCGCTCTGGTACATGCTCGCCGGGCCGAGACCGATCTGCAGCACGGCACCCGCCCGGTGCTTGTCCACCGTGATGTCGGCTTGCTGAATGCCGATGAGGCCGCAGTGAACGGTGCCTTCCAGGTGGTGGGCGAGCTCTTCCACGCGCTGGGCGGTGCGGCCTTCGAACGGCGAGAGGGTCGTCAGCAGGCTGAGGTGCGCGAAGAGCATGCGCGGGCCGGTGACCGTGATCTTGAACTCCGCGGTGTCGACGAGCAGGTCCACCAGGGCCGCCCCGCCCTTGGACAGCACGACCGAGGAGGTACTGGATGGCGCTGCCGTCATAAAGGCCCCGTTCTCCGCGCGGGCCTGTACGACCCGTCCACGTCCGAGTCTCGCGTTCCACGAGGGGATGCGAGACGCGGGGGCGTACGAATGGGGGACGCCGCCCGTGGCGGCCGGTGAGCGTGCCGACTGCGGCCCTAATGGTTACGGAGGGTCTCGGCGGAAGCGGTCCATGGCTCCCGCCGGCCGGCGATCCGGGCGGACAGCAGCCCCAGCGCGTCGGCGGAGGCGCGGTCGCCGGGGGTGTAGACCTCCAGCCGGTGGTCGGGGCTGTCGGGCTGGAGCCACACCTGGTACTCGACGTCGACCCCTCCGACGGTGGGGTGTCGCAGCCGCATGGTGCCCACAGTGCAGTCCGCGACTTCTCCCTTCGCCCAGAGCCGGGCGAAGTCGCCGCTGCGCATGGCGAGTTCACCGATCAGTTCGGCCAGCCGCGCGTCGGAGGGATAGCGACCCGCGGTGAGCCGGAGATAAGCGACATGGGTCCGGGCGAGCTCGTCCCAGTTGCGATGCAGCTCGCGGGTGCGGGGGTCGAGGAAGAACATGCGGGGAACGGAGGGGCGTTGTGCGAGGTCGCCGGGCGCGTCGAAGTCGACGTGCTCGGCGACGAGGGCGTGCCCGGTGCGGTTCCAGGCCAGCACGTCGCCGCGGCGGCCGAGCACGACGGCCGGGGTGGTCTCTCCCAGGGAGGTCAGAAGTGCCAGCACGCGGGGGTGCGGGCGTTCCGGACGGGGGCGTACCAGGCGTGCTCCGCCGGGCCGGTGGGCGAGGTTGTGCAGGTGGGTCGTCTCGGGCGGATCGAGCCGAAGCACCTTGGCGAGCGCGTCGAGGACCTGCCGGGAGGCCGTCCCGGCCTGGCCCTGCTCCAGCCGCGTGTAGTAGCCGACGCTCACCCCGGCGAGCTGGGCGAGTTCCTCACGGCGCAGGCCCGGTACGCGGCGGGCGGCACCGCGCGTGCGCAGGCCGACATCGACGGGTGTGACCCGGTCGCGACGGGTCTTGAGATACGCGCCGAGGCTCTCCAGTTCCATGCCGTCGAGCGTAAGCGCCACGGTTCGCGCCCGGGTATCCCTGCCAGGTGTACCCATGGCGGGGGGGATGGTTGCCGGGCGGACGGTGCCGCACCGTCGGAGGCATGAACGAACAGCGTGCTCCTCACTCGCCGGGCCTGCGGGCGTGGCTCGGTCTGCTGGTGGTACTCGGGCCGGTACTGCTGGTCGCGATGGACGGCTCGGTCCTGTTCCTGGCGATGCCCAAGGTCTCCGAGGCGCTGTCGCCGACCGCCGGTCAGGCGTTGTGGATCCTGGACGGCTACGGATTCGCCGTCGGGTCCCTGCTCATCGCGTTCGGGAACATCGGTGACCGGTACGGCAGGCTGAAGCTGCTGATGACGGGCACGGCGGTGTTCGGCGCCGCTTCGGCGGGAGCGGCGTTCGCCCCCGGGCCGGGGCCACTGATCGCCTTCCGGGCCCTGATGGGTGTCGCCGGTGCCACGCTGCTGCCGTCCGCCCTCGCGGTACTAGGCGAGCTGTTCCCCGACCCGCGCCGACGGGCGAAGGCGATCGGAGTCTTCGCGGCCACCTTCGCCGCGGGCTTCGCGATCGGCCCGGTCGTCGGAGGACGGCTGCTGAGCGGCTTCTGGTGGGGGTCGGTCTTCCTGGTCAATCTCCCCGTCGTCGTGCTGTTCCTGGTCCTGGCGCCGCTCCTGCTCCGCGAGGTACGCGCCACCGCGAGCGGCCGCGTCGACGTCCCGAGCGTGCTGCTCTCCGCCGTGGGCATCCTGCTGACCGTCTACGCGATCAAGCAGATCGCCGCTCAGGGGCCGACCGTGACCTCGGCGGTCACAGGGGTCGCCGGTATCGCCGGGCTGGGGTGGTTCGGACGGCGACAGCTCCGCCTCGAACACCCGCTGATCGACTTCCGGCTGTTCCGGGACCGGGTGTTCGCGATCGCGGTCGTCACCGGGCTGCTGCCGCTGGCCGCGTGGTCGGCGACGGCCTACCTCGGCGGCGTCTATCTCCAGTCCGCCCTGGGGCTGACGGTCATGGAAGCGGCGCTGGTCACGCTCCCGGGCGCCGTCGTACTCACCGTCACCTGCGTCGTCGCACCGGGACCGGTCGCGCGGGCCGGCACCCGGGCAGCGCTGATCACCTGCCACTTCCTCATCGCCGCAGGCGTGCTCCTGCTGCTGATCACCAGCGCCTCCACCGGCATCGGCTGGTACGTCGCGTCCACCGTCGTCGCCGGCGTCGGCTACGGCATCTCGTTCAGCGTGGTGGCCGACACCGCCGTCGCCGCGGTTCCCCCGGAGCGCGCCGGTTCCGCGGCCGCGATCGCCGAGACGAGCAACGAGATCGGCAACGCCCTCGGCATCGCGCTCCTCGGCTCGCTCGCCGCCCTGGTCTTCCGGCTCCAGGGCCCGGACCTCGCCGGCACACTCGACGAAACCCTCCGCTCCCCCGGCCTCACGGCCGCACAGGCCGGCGACGCGAAGTCGGCTTTCGTCACGGGCCTGCACGTCGCCGCCCTCGTCGCGGGCGTCCTCCACGCCGCACTCGGCACCTTCGCCCTGCGCCACCTGCCGAGTGCGCGGAGCTCCAGGCCGGTGCGTCATCGCGTCGGCCGATCCCCGAAAGCCGCACGAAAATGACTGGGCGTCCGCAAAGGCCTGCGGCATGATCCGTGGGTGATCACTGTCCGACCCGTCCTGGAGATTCCCGGTCATGAGGGCTTTGCCCTATGGCCGATATCGGACGTCGAGCCCTACACCTTCCTGGCGCTCGACGGAGAGCTGGCGCCGGACGACGTCGGTACCGCGGTGATGGCTCTGGCCGCCTGCAATGACATCGATCCCGAAGACGACCGCCCGCCGCGCCCCGAGGACCCGCTCGGCGGCTTCCTCCACGGGCTGCTGACCATGGACCCGCTGTTCGCGGCGGGTGGATTGCAGGTGATCGACACCGTCACCGGCACCCGTCTGGTACCGGGCTGCTGCGGTGGGCTGGAGGACCGGGGCGACTGGTGGGATGTCCTCGACGACGACGGTTCCGCCGCGTGGTTCGGTCACGACCCCTCACCCGGCGCCGAACGCCGTGGCTCCGTGATCCGCCTGACCGTCGACGCCCGTGCGGACACCGGTCAGTGGATCGACGTGCCCGTAACGGAGCTTCGGCACCTGCTGGCGGGCGCGGAGGAGGACCTCGCCGGTTTCCTGGCCCTGGCCACCCGCTGGGCCGGCAGGCACCTGCCCGATCACTCGGAACGCCTCAGCCGTGCGCTTGCCCGCGCTCTGGCACTGCCGCCGCGAACCTGATCGCGCACTCCGGCCCGCCGGGCCGGCTACGACGAGCGGCGCGCGCCCACGCGAGTTCGGCCGCCGCGCGCTGTCGGCTCTCCGCTGCCCTCTCCGGTAGCCCACGCCCCCGGCCATGACCCTGGGTGGGGTTCCGCGACCCGGCATCCCGTGAAGTCCGCCAGGAGGATCCCGCGTCCGGGCCCCTCGCCGAGGCACCTCCCTGAGGCACCCGAGGCACCCGAGGCACCCGGGCTACCGGCCGCCGGTGTCCGCTCGCGTGCCCTTCGCGCACCGGACGCCGGCGGTCTCCGCGCCCTCGATCAGGGGCGCGGCGCCGTGAGCTGCGGCGGGGCGTCCGGGGATCCGTCGCCCGGCTCGGCGCGGAGTTCGGCCGCCACCGCGTCCGTACGCGCGCGCAGGGCCCGTACCCGTTCGGCGGCCGGGGTGCCCACGGCCGGTGCCTCGGCGGGCAGGACGGGGACGCCGTTGGCGCGCGCGGTGGCCAGCAGGCTCTCCGTCACCTCGGGCTGCTGGGCGAGGAGCGCGGTGGTGAAGACGTTGGCCCGGATCGTCTTCTTCATGCCGAGCGTGCCGCGGTAGGTGATCTCGCAGGCGATGTCGACGGTGTCCATGCGCTGTTCGGCGGCCTGTTCCAGGGCGGCGAGCATGACGGTGGCCAGGCCCTCGACCACCTTGGTGACGACCCATTTGCGGCCGGGCAGCATCGGGAGGACGTCCCGGATGCGGTCGATCTCGGCGTCGAGGACATCGGTGGTCATGGCGCTGAAGGCGTCGTGCAGCTGGAGGTGGACGACCTTCGACCAGGGGATGTCCTCGCCCTCGAAGCCGACCGAGTCGGGGCCGAAGCGCAGGGCGCCGATGCCGTCGAGGCGGCGCAGCACCTTCGCGGTGACGGCGGGCACCCGGGGGTGCCGGCAGATCAGGGCGCCCAGCGAGAACTCCCACTCCACCGGTGTGGGCGCGGCGGGCGCGGGCAGCGAGCGGAGCACGGAGAGCACCCAGTCGCCGGAGGCCGCGGTGCCGGCGCGGCCCGCGTCGACGCCCCGGGTGACCACGCCCCGGCCGGCGGCGACGGCGTCCTTACCGGCGGTCACCGCAGCGGTCACCGAATCACCCAGATTTCTTACCCGATTGACTATTCCCATGGCCTGCCCCCGGTTTCACCTGCGACAACGTTCTTTTGGCGGGGCGACACTCTACCTACGCCGAAGGGTGCCGAGCGCCGCGCGCGGCCGCGCCGCCGGGTTTGGCCGGTGTGCCCTGGACTGGCTAGCCTGAGGGCACGATGAACCGTTTCACGACGCCACAGGGTGAGTACGAACTCACCCGTTTCCCCGAGGACCCCCGCGACCGGCTCCGTGCCTGGGACTCGGCCGACGAATACCTTCTGCGCCATCTCGGGGGCATCGACGGCGATCCCGTGGACCTCTCGGGCACCGTGGTGGTCGTGGGCGACCGGTGGGGTGCCCTGACGACCGCTCTCGCGGCGTACGGCCCGACGCAGATCACGGACTCCTACCTCGGCCAGGAGGCGACGCGGGCGAATCTGGCGCGCAACAGCGTCGCCGCCGGCGCGGTGCGGCTGTTGTCCACGCGGGACACCCCGCCGGACCGGATCGACGTGCTGCTGGTCCGGGTGCCGAAGAGCCTGGCGCTGCTGGAGGATCAGCTGCACCGGCTGGCACCGCGGGTGCACGCGGGGACGGTCGTGGTCGGCACGGGGCGGGTCACCGAGATCCACACCTCGACGCTCACGCTGTTCGAGCGGATCCTCGGGCCGACGCGGACGTCGCTGGCGGTGAAGAAGTCGCGCCTCATCTTCTGTTCGCCGGACCCGGAGCGGGCCGCCACCCGGGGCGCCAACCCGTGGCCGTACAGCTACGCCCTGCCCGACGGCGTCGGGGTGGTCTCCGGCCGGACGGTCACCAACCACGCGGGCATCTTCTGCGCCGAGCGGCTGGACATCGGCACCCGTTTCCTCCTCCAGCACCTGCCGGAGCGCCGGGGGCCCGAGCGGGTCGTGGACCTGGGCTGCGGCAACGGCGTGGTGGGCACGGCGGCGGCGCTGGCCAACCCCGAGGCCGAGGTGGTGTTCATCGACGAGTCCTACCAGGCCGTGGCGTCGGCGGAGGCCACGTTCCGGGCGAACGCCGGTACGGCCGCCCCGGCGGAGTTCCGGGTGGGCGACGGCCTGTCGGGGGTGCCCGCGGGCTCGGTGGACCTCGTCCTGAACAACCCCCCGTTCCACACCCATCAGGCGACGACCGACGCGACGGCCTGGCGGATGTTCGAGGGCGCCCACGAGGTGCTGCGCCCGGGTGGTGAGCTGTGGGTGATCGGGAACCGGCACCTCGGCTACCACGTGCGGCTGAGGCGGCTCTTCGGTCGTTCCGAGGTCGTGGCGAGCGACCCGAAGTTCGTCGTCCTCCGGGCCGTCAAGCGCTGAGAGCGCTCCGGTCCCACCGTCCGTCACAAGGGCTCGCCCTGACCGCGGTCGGCGATTCCCTCCGTGCGGCGCACGGCCCCCGGCACAGCCCCGGGGCCGTGCGCCGCACGCGTATTCCCGGTCGCGGCGAGAAGTGATCCAGATCATGGTTTCGGTGCCGGTGAATGGAATGGACGGCACGCTTCCGCATGGCATGATCATGCAGATCATTACCGACGGGTAATCACTTACCCGTCCGATGCCGTGCAGACGCGGACCGAAGGTGCAGACCAACCCCCTCGGCCCGCCCCCACCTCACGCTCCCGAGGATCCAAGGTGCGCATTCCCAGCAGAACCATCGCTTTACCCGCTCTGACCGCCGCGTCCCTCCTCGTCGCCGGATGCTCCGCCGCCGGACCCGCCACCACCGCCTCCGGCGGAGGTACGGAACCGGCCGCCACCACGCCTCCCCCGGCCGCGGACCGGCAGCTCGCCGTCAAGGCGGCGATACCCGAGGGCTCCGGCGCGCCCAGCGCCGTGGCCCATCCCTCCGGCGGCGGCCGGCAGGCGGAGAAGTCCTCGCTGAAGGTCGCCTCGTACGACCGGAAGAGCGGACGCGCCGTCATCTCCGGGGCGACGAAGGGCGCGCGGAAGCCTTCCCTCGCCCACCCGTCGGCCTCGGCCCCGGCGGGTTCGGCCGCCCCGTCGTCCCCGGCGGGTTCGGCCGCGCCGTCGGCTCCCGCCGCGGGGGCCGGGCACAACTCCTCCGTGGCCGTCGGCGACATCATCGCCAGCGCGCCCACGCCCGGCGCCCCCGACGGTGTCCTGGCCAAGGTCACCCAGGTGCTGGGCAGCACCGACAAGGGCACCGAGGTCAATACGACCCCGGCCACCCTGGGAGCGCTGCTCGGTGACGCCAAGGCCGACGGCAAGGTGCCCGTCGACCCGTCCGCCGTCACGGTCGAACCGCTCGTCAAGGGCACGAAGGTGTCCTGGGCCAAGACCGGTGACGTCCGCTTCGGCCCCAAGGGCGGGAAGGTGCCCCTGGGCAGCCTCCGGATCGACGTCGGCACCTCGATCGCCACGGCGAAGGACGCCCCGGCCTCGGCCGCGGCATCCGCGTCGGGCTTCGTCCAGCTGGCTCCGGAGGTCGACTTCTCGTACGACGGCCGGGGCGGTTCGGGCCTGGCGCCCGGTGCCGCGTCCCTGGCGCTCGCCGGTGACTGGACCGCGGGCTGGGAGCTCAAGGGCCAGGCCGCCGCGAGCACGGACGCCAAGCCGTTGCGGGTGCCGTTCGCCAAGCTCAAGGCCACGCCCGTCATCCAGGTGGGCCCGGTGCCGGTGGTGGTGAACGTCGGTCTGACCTGCTATCTCCAGGTCGACGCCGACGGCCGCGTCAACGTCGACATCAAGCAGGACCTCAAGGGCGGGTTCCGCGTCGGCGGCGACTACACCCACGCCAAGGGGTGGGCCCCGGTCAACACCTCCGACATCACGGCCACCTCGCCCCGGGCGACCGTGAGCGCGGCGGGCAAGGTCAAGGCCACCCTCGGCACCGAGGCCAGCCTCGGTCTGTACGGCACGGTCGGCGTCACCGCCGATATCGCGCCGTACCTGCGCGCCGAGGCCGAGGGCGAGGCGTCCGCCGCCATGGACGGCAGCGCCTCGGCGGCGGGCAAGTGGAAGGCCTTCGGCGGCCTCGATCTGAGCGGGGCCCTCCAGGTCCAGCTGAAGATCTTCAACACGCCGATCTTCGAGAAGCCCGTACCGCTGGGCGCCCTGCACCGCGAGTGGAAGCTCGCGGAGGGCGCCGGCGCGGTCTCCACGGGGGCCCGCCGCCGCTGACCGGCCGGGCGGCCGGATCCCTCTCCGGGTATCCGGCCGCCCGGTAGGCGGGTGGTGCGGTTTTCGGCCGCGCGCTGGGGTGTGCGTGCCTTGGCGCGGCCGGGACGGGTGTGCTGCGGGAGCCTCCTACGGCGGAGCGGCTCGCGCGTTCCGCGCGGGTAGACAGCAGCGGAGCGCGATCGTCGGCGCGACCGTGGCTGTGCGGAGGGGTGGGAAATGTTCGGTGTACGTGGTGCCGTGGCGGCGGTGTGTTCCCTGGCGCCTACAGGCATGTCAGTGGCGCCGACACCCACATCGGAACCGGGCAGGGTGACCGCCCGCGCGCCGAGGATCCTGGCCGGATGAGAGCGAACGGGAGAGGCGGCGCCGTCGTGTCGCGGGGCACCGTCGAGGTGTCCGGGCGTCCCGGGGCCGAGGCGTGCCCGGTCATGGAGGTCCTCGGCCATGTCGCGGGCAAGTGGAGCATCGGGATCCTGGTGGCCGCGGGGCGGGGGCCCGTCCGGTTCACCGAACTGGAGCGGGCCGTCACGGGCATCAGCCGACGGGTCCTCACCCTCAACCTGCGCAGGCTGGAGCGGGACGGCCTGCTCGACCGTACGGTCTATCCGACCGTCCCGCCCCGGGTGGAGTACAGCCTCACCCCACTGGCCGACGGACTCCACGTGACACTGGGCGTGCTGGTGGACTGGGCGGAGCGGCACGGTGCGGCCATCGCCGCCGCCCGCGCCGACCACGACGCGTCGGCCGCGCGCGCGGCCGTCCGCAGACCCTGACCCACCGACGCCACGGGCCCGGCCGACGGTGCGTCACCACCGCCGGCCGACGGCCCCGGGCGGCCGCCGGACCGCCGGCACCGCGGTGTACGGTCGGGGTGACCGGCCGACCGACCGTGGCACCGGCCGGTGCGCGACGGGGCCGCGTGGAACACCGCGCGAGGAACACCGGCGGAGCACCGCGCCAAGGACAAAGGGTGACTGCACGATGACTTCTCGCCGGGCCGCCGGCTCCGACGCGCCGACCTTCCGGGAGCGGGCCCGCCGGCAGCAGATCATCGAGTGCACCATCGACCTGATCTCCACCCGCGGCTACCCGGCGACCTCGCTGTCGGCGATCGCCGAGGAGGCCGGCATCTCCAAGGCCGCCGTCCTCTACCACTTCTCCTCGAAGGACAACCTCACCCGGGCGACACTGGCCCAGGTGCTGGAGCGGTTCACGGACTACGTCAGCGCGCGCGTGGAGAACGAGCCGGACCCGCTCGCCGCGGTCGTCGCCTACGTCCGCGCGATGATCTCCTACCAGCGGGCCAACCGCCGCCATGTGCGGGTGATCACGGAGATGCTGCTGGACGACGCCGGCGGCACCCGGCTGAAGACGCCCGGGTCGCACGACACCCATGACCGGCTGGGGCGCCTGGTCGGGCTCCTGGAGGCGGGTCAGCGGGCGGGCCGGCTGCGTGACTTCGACCCCCGGACGGTGGCACTGGCCCTCGGCGGTGCCATCGACGGGGTGATCTCGCACTGGCTGGCCCACCCCGACCTCGACCTCGAAGCGGCGGCCGACGAGCTGGAGACGTTCACCCTCCACGCCATCGTGCGCCGCGACTGAGTCCCGGACACCACCGGCCGGGACCCACCACCCCCGACACGGCCGTCCAGGAGACCACGCCCGGGGCGGACCGCGGCTCGTACCGCCGGGCCGTATCCCCGGGCCGCACCACAGGGCCGTATCCCCGGGCCGCACCGCCGTCTCAGCCGCGCGCGAAGGCGGGCGCGCGCTCGGGCCGTATGCCGACACCGCCGAGGTAGGCGGTCACGCCCCGCAGCGGCGGCACCCCGCGCAGGAGCCGCAGCGGCACCGGCAGCCCGCCGTCACCGAGGGTGCCGTCGAGCGCCTGCCGCAGGAGCGCGTGCTCGCTCAGCTGGGACTTCTGGACCAGGGCGGTGGGCAGGGCGCGCCGCTTCTGCACGCGCGCCAGGTCCAGGGCGGTCACGGAGCCGCGCCGCAGCGGCCCGGCGAGGAGCCTGGCCGCCGCGACGGCGTCCTGCACCGCGAGGTTGACGCCCACTCCCCCGACGGGCGACATGGTGTGGGCGGCGTCCCCGACGCACAGCAGGCCGTCGCGGTACCAGCGCCGCAGCCGGCCCATCGTCACACGGAGCAGCGCGACGTCGTCCCAGGAGCCGATCGTGCTCGTGACCTCGTCGCCCCAGCCGCACAGGGCGCCGAGGCGGTCCCGGAACCACTGGATGTCGTGGCGGCGCAGTTCCTCGTCGGTGCCCTTCCTGATGAGGTACGAGGTCTGGTGGTAGTCGCCCCTGTCCATCGTCACGGCCGCCTGGCCGTCACCGAAGCGGGCGAGGACCCGGCCGTCCGCGAGGCTGCCGCGCGGCGCGTCCACCCGCACCTGCCAGACGTCCATGGGGACGTCGAAGGAGTCCTGCCGCAGGCCCGCCTCCCCGCGGACCGCCGAGTGCCGGCCGTCGCAGCCGACCGTGAGGTCCGCCGCGAGCTCTCCGCGGGTGCCGTCCTCGGTGACGTACCGCACTCCGGTGACGCGTCCGCCCTCGGTGAGCAGCCCGGTGACCGCCGTGCACCGGCGCAGGGTGAAGGACGGTTCGGCCTCGGCGGCGGACGCCAGCAGGCCGAGGAAGTCCGACTGCGGGACCATGGCGATGTACTTGTGCGCGCCGGGGATGCGCCGGAAGTCGGCCATGACGACGGTGGTGTCGCCGATCCGCATGCGCATCTCCTCCAGCTTGGGGAAGGGGATCTCCGCGAACCGGGTGCCGAGGCCGAGCTCGTCCAGCAGCCGCAGGGTCGACGGGTGGACGGTGTCCCCCCGGAAGTCCCGCAGGAAGTCCCGGTGCTTCTCCAGGACGGTGACCTCGACGCCCGCCCGGGCCAGCAGCAGTCCGAGCATCATGCCCGCCGGTCCGCCGCCCACGACACAGCACGTGGTGCGTTCCATCGTTCCGCCTCCCCATTTCCCATCCATGTCTGACCGATCGGTCAGCAATCTAACCGATCGGTCAGGCGAGGGGACGGCGGGGGTGGCGACCCGTCAGAAGCCTGCGGGCGGGAAGGGGGACACCGGTCCCGGTCCGCGGCTACCCCCGGCCGAGGAGGTCCTCCAGGGAGCCCTGCGGCACCTGGCCCTGCGGGGTGAGCTTGTCGACCGCCTCGGGGAGGACGCGGGCGATCTCGTCGGCGGCCTGTTCGGGGGACACTCCGGCCTGCTGGGCGACATGATCCAGCGTCTGAGTGGGGAGCGCCTGCGCGACCTCCGGGCCGCTGACGTCCTCGTTCTTCCCCGTGCCCACCCAGGTGTCGGCCTTCTCGCCGAGACCGCCGTCGCGGAGCTGGTTGAGGAGGCCCGCGAGGGGATTGCCGCCCCCGTCGCTGCCGAGCGTTCCGAGGAGGGCGGCGAGGAGGTTCGCGCCGCCCCCGCCCCCGCCCGCGCTTCCGCCGCCGAGCAGCCCGCCCAGCAGACTTCCCAGGTCGTTACCCGCCATGTCTCCTGCCTTTCCTGGAAGCGGGCCGGGCACGGCGGCGTACACGCTCCCACCGCCGTCACCCGGCCGGTGACTCCCCACACGCCTACCCCCGGCGGGCCCGCCCGGCTCGGCGGCCGTGGCATGTTCACCCGGACACGTACCGAGCCGCGGGCGCCCGCTCGAGGCTTCGCCACCACCCTCCGCCGCCGCGACGGGCACCGCCCGGGCCACCGGCTCACCCGGGCCGGCGAATCCCGGGCACCTCCGCTACCGGGCTTGTGACGTCCACGGGGCCGGGGACGGCTTGCTCGACGGGGTGGTACGGGAAAGGATCGACGGGCCGTGTCGGCGCTGGTGGCCGACGGCGTACGAGAAGGACAAGGTGGGGCGGGATGAGCGAGCACGGCCGACGGCGGCGTCACCGTACGGTGGACCGGATCGCGTGGATCCTGGAGGCCGTCGCGCGGGAGCCGGCCGGGGTGACCGTGGCCGAGTTGGCGCGGACGGTCGGGGCGCCGGCGAGCTCGGTGCAGGACCTGGTGGGCGGTCTTGCCGCGACCGGCTTCCTGCTGGAACAACACGGGCGCTTCAGGCTCGGGCCCGCCCCGCATGTCCTCAACCTCATCGCGGGCCGGGTCGTCCCGCGGATCAGTCAGGCCGAGCTGGACGAACTGAGCCGCGTCGCGGGTACCCCGGTGCTGCTCACGGTACGGGTGGGGCTCGACGCCGTGCACCTGGCGCGAGGCGGCGAGGACGAGATGCCCCGCCTCCTGCCGCTCGCCGACGAGCACATGGCCCGGCCGCTGCTGCGCACCGCCGCGGGCCGGCTGCTGCTGGCCTTCACCGACGAGGCGGAGCGCCGCGGGCTGCTCGCCGAGCTCGCCCGCCATGACCCCGAGGCGGTCGCGGAGTTCCGCCGTGCTCTTCCGGCGATCCGCGCGTCGCGCGTCAGCCGCAGCGAGGGTCTGGCCGATCCCGAGGTCAGCGCGCTCGCGATCCCGGTCACCGACGGCCCCGTCGTCACGGGCGCCCTCGTTCTGACGCACCGGCGTCGCGGCCGCTCGGAGCGGCTGCGCCTGGACCGGGCGGCGGCCCGGCTGCTCGCGCACATCCAGGAGAGGCGGATGTGACATCCGCATCGATTCACGGATATCCGTGAATCCGGGCGCTCGTGCGGTGCCGGGAACGAGCATCCCGGCATGACTTCGCACACGCTCACCACGACCGGGACGACCTCGCCGAGCTCGCCGACCTCGGTCGGCGAGATGCTCTCCCGGCTGCTGCACACCCTCGGCGACCCTGATCCGGCCCGGGGAGCCGAGGACATCACCGTCGTCGGGGCCGGTCCCCTGGTGCCCTCGGTGCACCGCCTCGCCGACGCCATGTCCGCCGCGATCGGTGTCTTCGGGCGGCAGACGGCGGCGGTCGGCGAACAGCGCGGTCACCCGCACCAGAGGGTTCGGGTGCGGGCCGGGGCCGCGATCGACCAGCTCATGGCCACGTATCACACGACGCTCTCGGGACGCCCGATCGGCGCTCTCCTCGACGATCCGACGCTGCTCGGCAACAACGACTTCTACCGGGCGCGTGACGGCCGGTGGATCTTCCTCATCACCACCTATCCGCATCTGCGGGACGCGGTCTGCTCCGTGCTCGGGCGCGGGCCCGACAAGGTGGGGATCGCGCGGGCCACGGCCGACTGGGACGCCTTCACGCTGGAGGAGGCCGTCTGCGCGCGGGGTGGCGTCGCCTGCGTCGCGCGCACCCGCGACGAGTGGCTCGCGCACCCCGCCGGGCGGTACGTGGCCCAGCGTCCGGTCGTCGAGATCGAACGCGTCGGTGACGGACCGGTCCGGCCGCTGGAGCCGATCGGTGAGGCCGACGAGGCGCTCACGGGCGTACGGGTGCTCGATCTCACCCATGTCATCGCGGGTCCCGTCGCGGCGCGGCTCCTCGCCCAGTTCGGCGCCGACGTGCTGCACCTGTCGCGCCCCGACCGCCCCGACCCGATCCCGATGATCGCGATGACCGGTGGCGGCAAGCGCAACGCCTACTGCGACCTGCGTGACGATCACGACCGTGCGGCCTTCCACGAAGCGCTCCAGGACGCGGACGTCTTCGTGCACGCCTACCGGGGACTCGCCCGGCACGGGGCACGGACCGAGGAACTCGTCCGGCGCCGCCCCGGACTCATCACCCTCGAATACCACGCCTGGGGCGCCGAAGGCCCCTGGGCCGAACGCGGCGGTTTCGACCAACTCGCCTGTTCGGCAACGGGATTCGCCGTCGAGGAGTGGACCGACCGACCGTCGCTGCCGCCGACGTACCTGCTCAATGACTACCTCGCCGCCTACCTCGGGGCCGCCGCCGTGGCAACGGTCCTGCGCAGGCGTGCCACCGACGGCGGCTCCTGGCGGATCCGTGTGACCTTGGCCGGGGTCTGCCACTGGGTACGGGAACTCGGGCTGCTCGCACGGGAGGACGTACTCGATCTGCCCCGGCCCGGGCGCACGCCGTTCGCCGCGCTGTCGACCGCCGAGACCGACTTCGGCCCGCTCACCGAGCCGGCGACACCGTTCACGTACAGCGGGCGCACGGTCCCACAGGCCGGCCGACGTTCCCCGCTCGGGTCCGCCGCGCTCCAGTGGCGCTAGACCACTTCTCCGGGACCCGCCACTGCCGCGATCCACGCACCTCCGTTCGCCCGCCCCACCCGATGCCCCAGGAGGCACCGCACAATGCCCGAGAAGCCGAGCGGCCCGTCCGGTCGCGGACTCCTCGCCGGAGTCCGCGTCATCGAACTGGCCGGCGTGATCATGGCCCCGTACGCCGCCAGGGAACTCGGTGACCTGGGCGCGGACGTGATCAAGGTCGAGCCGCCCACGGGCGACATGACGCGCCACTACCCACCGCGCCGCCACCCCGGCATGGGCGGCCCGGCACTCAACCTGAACCGCAACAAGCGCAGCGCCGCCATCGACCTCAAGGCCCCGCACGGCCGCGACGCGCTGCTCGCCCTGCTGGGCACCGCCGACGTCTTCATCACCAACCTGCGCCCGCAGGCCCTGGAGAGGCTCCGCCTCGGCTACGACGAGGTCGCGGCCGTCAACCCCGGCCTGATCTACGCCAATGCCCAGGGCTTCCGCAGCGACAGCCGTTACGGCACGCACGCCGCCTACGACGACATCATCCAGGCGGCCAGCGGCCTGGTCTGGCTCAACCACCAGGTCTCCGGCCAACCGCACTACGTTCCCACCGTCCTCGCCGACAAGATCTGCGGCATGCAGATCGCCCAGTCGGTACTGGCCGCGCTGCACTACCGGGAGCACGGCGGCACCGGACAGCACATCGAGGTCCCGATGGCCGACACCATGCTCGCCTTCAACCTGGTCGAGCACCTGGGAGCGGCCGCCCTGGAGGCCGACGGAGCCTTCGGCTCGGCCCGCTCGCTCAGCCCGCGGCGCCGAGCCCTGCGCACCGCCGACGGCTGGATGTGCATCCTGCCGCACAGCGACCGCAACTGGCGGGACTTCACCGCCTTCGTGGGCCGCCCCGAACTGGCCGCCGACCCGCGTTTCTCCACCGGCCCCGACCGGGCCCGCAACGCCGACGCGTTCTATCCGCTGCTCGCGGGGCTGACGCCGCGGCACACCAGCGCCGAGTGGCAGGCGTTCTGCGACGGGGCGGGCATCGCCGCCGCCCCCGTGCTCGACCTGGCCTCGGCCGCCACCACCGCCTACGCCCAAGAGGGCGGCCTGCTGTACGAGGCCGAACACCCCACCGAGGGCCGCTACCGGGTCATCGGCCGCCCGGTGCGCTACTCGGCCGATCCGGAGCCGGAGCTGCGGCCCTGCCCGGGCATCGGCCAGCACACCGACGAGGTGCTCCGCGAAGCCGGCTTCGACCCTTCCCTGCTGCACACCACGGGCTGACCGATTTCCGTGACGAAGCTCCGTAACGCAAGGAACCGCGAAGAAATGCATCAATCAATTCACCGACCCGGGAGCGAATGAGCCATGCCGCCTTCGACGCCTTCACCGACCTCGGCACTTTCACCGATCGCATTCCCCGACGTCGCCCTGCCCGAATCGGCCCGCCGGCTCCGCGCCGAGGTCCGCGCCTTCGTCGACGAGGAGCGTGCCCGCGGCACCGTCCTCGGCCGCCCCGACTCCTGGCTGGCCGGCTGGGACCCCGGCTTCAGCCGCCGCCTCGCCGAGCGCGGCTGGGTCGGCATGGCCCTGCCCACCGAGTACGGCGGCGCGGGCCGCGGCTTCCTGGAACGTTACGTGGTGATCGAGGAACTGCTCGCGGCCGGCGCCCCGGTCAGCGCCCACTGGGTCTCCGACCGGCAGGCAGGCCCGTCCGTCCTCCAGCACGGCACCGAGGAGCAGCGTCGCTTCTTTCTGCCGAGGATCGCCGCCGGGCGGTGCTTCTTCTCCATCGGGATGAGCGAGAAGAACAGCGGATCCGACCTCGCCTCGGTCGCCACCCGCGCCGAACGCACCGCCGACGGCTGGCGGTTGACGGGCACCAAGATGTGGACCGGCGGCGCCCACGTCAACGACTACGCCATCGTCCTGGCCCGCACCGACGACACCGAGGACAAGCACGCCGGGCTCAGCCAGTTCATCGTCGACCTGCGCGCGCCGGGCGTACGCATCGAGCCGATCCACCTGATGAGCGGCGAGCACCGCTTCAACGCCGTCCACCTGGAAGGCGTCGACGTCCCCGACGGCATGCTGCTCGGGGAGCGGGGCGGCGGCTGGCAGCAGGTCACCGGTGAACTCGCCTTCGAGCGAAGCGGCCCGGAACGCTACCTGTCCACCTTCCCCCTGCTGGTCTCCCTGCTCCGCGAACTCGAGCACGGCTCGGCCACGGCCGAACAGCTCACCCGGGTCGGCATCCTGACGGCCCGACTGCTCAGCATCCGCCGGCTGTCCCTCGGCGTGGCCGCGGCTCTGGACGCCGGGCACTCGCCCGACACCCAGGCCGCCCTGGTCAAGGACCTCGGCACCCGCCTGGAGGGCGCGCTGGTCGACACCGTCCGCGGCATCCTGCCGACCCCGGCGGACCCGCACGCCACCCCCGGCAGCCACCCCGAACTGCTCGCCTTCGCCCTGCTGCACAGCCCCGGCTACACCCTGCGCGGCGGCACCAACGAAATCCTTCGCGGCATCATCACCCGAGGTCTGGAGCAGCGCTGATGAACACCCGCACGATAGACACCGGCGCCCCCGTCATCTCCGCCGACGCCTACGACACCGCCGCCTTCCACGCCGCCGCGGACACCATCGCCGTCGTCGCCAACACCACCGCCCCCGACGCCGTGTCCCTCCCCTCCGAGGACGCCTCCACGGCCGAACTCCTCGCCGCCGCCCGGGAAGCGGGATTCCGCGCCGTCCCCGCCCCCCTCGCCGAGACCGCCCTGGTCGCCCGCCCCCTGCTGCGCCGCGCCGGCCTCCCCGTCCCGGACGGCCCGCTCAGCTACGCGATCGCCCCCGACCTCACGATCCGTTACGCCCACCCGGCCGCCTCCGCCGTCGGCTCGGCCGGTTCCTCCGGGGACGACGACACCCTGCGGGTCACCGGCACCCTGCGCCGTGTCCCCTGGGCTCGCACCGCCACCGCGGTGGTCGTGCTGGCCGCCGCCCCCTTCGGCCCTGCCCTGTTCACCCTCACCCCCGGCCAGGCCGTCCTCACCCCCGGCGGCAACCTCGCCGAGGAACCCCGCGACGACCTGCACCTCGCCACCCTTGAGATCCCCGCCTCCCGGGTCCGCCGGATCTCCCCCGAACTGCTCGACGAGGCCCGGCTCCGCGCGGCCCTGGCCCGCTCCGCCCTGATCGCCGGTGCTGCCGGACGCTGCGCCGATCTGACGGTCGCCCACACCACCGCCCGCACCCAGTTCGGTCGTCCGCTCAGCCGCTTCCAGGCCGTCAAGCAGGAAGAAGCGCGGCTGATCGAGGAGACCGCCTTGGTCCGCGCCGCCGTCGAGGCCGCCGCCGTGCCGCTCGACACCGGCGGGACGGCCGCACACGTCGCCATCGCCGCCGCGAAGACCCAGGCCTCCGCCTCGGCCGCCGAGATCGCCCGCATCGC
The DNA here is from genome assembly GCF_021228125.1 of Streptomyces albireticuli. Lineage (GTDB taxonomy): Bacteria > Actinomycetota > Actinomycetes > Streptomycetales > Streptomycetaceae > Streptomyces > Streptomyces albireticuli. Next base: position 52,982 of record NZ_JAJQQS010000026.1, on the reverse strand, counting down.
CCACCAACTCCACGGCGCCATCGGCATCACGCGGCTCAGCCCGCTCCACCTCGCCACCACCCGTCTGTGGTCCTGGCGCGACGAAGACGGTGACGAAACCTACTGGGCGCGCCGCCTGGCCCGCCCCCTCACCGCCACCACCCTCTGGCCCACCCTCACCACCACACCCTGACCCCTCGCCCCCACACCCCGCCTCGCCGCCGACCGGCCGAGACCGGCCGGCGGCCCAGCGGCTCTCCCCCGGCTCGGGGTGGTGTCACCGGGTTCGGAGGCATCGAGAGACCGCTGATCCGTGCGTAACCACCCCACTCCTTTTCACGGGAAGTACCGAAGGGCCCGGGCGCTCCCCTCGGACGGCCCGGCGCCGGCCGCGGCCGGACGATCTCCTATGCACCCCGTCCTCTCACCCATGGAGTCACGTCCCGCCCGCCGGTTGACTGGGTGTCATGACAGAGATCCTCGTACTCGGCGCCTCCGGCAAGACCGGCAGCCGCGTCCTCACCCGCCTCACCTCCCTCGGCCACTCCGTCCGGGCCGCCTCGCGCTCCGGCGCCACCCGCTTCGACTGGGCGGACCGCACCACCTGGGCCCCGGCCCTCGCCGGCGTGGAGGCCGTGTACATCGTCCCGACCGAGACGCTCGGCCTGCCCGAGCGGGCGGACTTCGTGGCGGCAGCCAAGGAGGCGGGCGTCCGGCGGCTCGTCCAGCTGTCGGTGCGCGGCATCGACGAGGGCGGGGTGCCGCCGACCGAGGCGGCGGTCCGAGAGTCGGGGCTGGAGTGGACGATCCTGCGCCCGTGCTGGTTCGCGCAGAACTTCGCGGCGGCGGACTTCTTCCTGCCCGAGGTCCTGGCGGGCGAGGTGTCGACGCCGGCGGGCGACGGCCGCGAGCCGTTCATCGACGCCGAGGACATCGCCGACGTCGCGGTGGCGGCGCTCACCGCCGACGGCCACGACGGGCGGACCTACGAGCTGTCGGGGCCGGAGACGCTCTCGTTCGCGGAGGCGCTGGCCCTGATCGGCGAGGCGGCGGGCCGTGACGTCCGCCACCGGCACGTCCCACCGGCCGTCTACGTCGAGAACCTCACCGGCGCGGGCATCCCGCGGGACGACGCCGAGGCGGTCGCGGGCTTCCTCGCCGGCATCGGCGAGGGAGCCGACGACTTCCTGAGCGACGGCGTCCGGCAGGCCCTGGGCAGGGAGCCGCGCTCCTTCCGGGATTACGTGCGGGCGACGGCGGCGACGGGCGTCTGGTCGTAGCCGACCGGTGTCGGCCGGGGACACGGATTCGCAGATGCGACGCGTCCGACGAGCACCGGCGGGAAGCCGCCGGTGCTTCCCGGGGTTCCCGGCACGGCGTCGGCGCGCGCCCCGTCATCGCCCGGTGGTGCACTGCCGCCCCGATGATGAACTCGGGTGTACGTCAACACCCATCGGGGGTGAAAAAGGTCGGTGTGGGGCACGGGTGCGCGCCGGAGCACGCGGGAGGGAGAAACCGTTTCAGCAGAGACTGCCGTTCACGCTTTCGGATTAGTTCGCACAGGGGAAGGGTTGCGCCCAGGGTGCCCGGGAAGCCTGTGACCGGTTCGCCCGGCCGGGGAGGGGCTTCGTCGGCAGGCGGCGACGGCGGCGCCGTCGCACATGCCTCGAGGAAGGCGCGACACATGAGGCATCCGTGCAGTTGTTCCTGCGAGAACCCGTCGGGGGCCGGTCAGCCCCTGGACGGACAGGCCCTGAGGGAGCGCGGGGCCCGTGGTGAGCTACTGGTGGAGCGCGAGGGCCGCCTTCCCGAACCGACCAGCCTGCGGTGGTGGCTCCGGGAGTCCGGTGCCACCGCGCCGGCCGACCTCCGCGCCCTGGACATGATCGAGGAAGGCCCGGTGCTCGACATCGGGTGCTCCACCGGCCGGCACCTGGAACACCTCATGGCCCGCGGGATCGACGCCGAAGGCATCGACCTGCTGGAGGCCGCGGTGGAACAGGCGGTGCTCCACGGCTGCCGGGTACGGCTCGCCGACCTGTGGACCTTCCGGCCCACCCGCGCCTACCGGCATCTGCTGCTGATGGGGAACAACACCGGCCTCGCAGGGCGGCTCGCGCTGCTCCCGGCGCTGCTCGACCGGCTGGCGGGCCTGCTGGCCCCGGGAGGCAGCGTGCTGATGTCGGGGAGGGACGGACGCGGCCTGGACGACTGGACGGCCGGCGGGGACCGCCCCTACCCGGGCGACCGCCGCATCCGGCACCTGTACGCCGGGCAGGCGGGCCCCTGGTTCCCCTGGCTCGACCTGGACCCGGACACGCTGGCGGCGCGCGCCGCGGACAGAGGGTTCGAGACCCACGTCGAAGCGGGCGCGGACGGCCGGTTCCTGGCCACGCTGCGCGCGCGGCCGCAGGAGTGAGGAGTTCCGGTGGAGACGTACGACGTCGTGGTCGTCGGCCTGGGCGCGGCGGGGAGCAGCACGGTGCGTGCCCTGGCGGCGGCCGGGATGCGCGTCCTGGGCCTGGAGCGGTTCGGCCCCGCGCACGCCCGCGGGTCGAGCCACGGGGGCACGCGCATCGTGCGCCGTGCCTACGCGGAAGGAGCCGCGTTCGTGCCCCTGCTGCTCCGCGCCCACGAGTTGTGGGAGGAGCTCTCCCGGACCACCGGGCGTGCCGTGTGGCGGCGCACCGGTGTGCTGATCACGGGCCGGGAGGACAGTGAGGCGGTGGTGCGCACCGCCGAGTGCGCGCGCCGGTTCGCGCTGGAGCACCACATGCTGGACGCCGACGGCATCCGGCGGCTGTCCGTTCCCGGTGCCTGGGTGCCGGACGAGGCGGTGGCCTGTTACGACCCGACGGCGGGTCTCGTCCACCCGGAGGAGGCCCTGCTCCTGCACCACCGGCTGGCACGGGGCGACGGGGCCCGGCTCCGGTTCCACGAGCCGATGGTGCGGTTCGCCGCCGGACGCTCGGGGCTGACGGTGGAGACCCCGCGGGCCCGCTACGCGGCGGGGCACCTGGTGCTCTGCCCCGGTTCATGGAGCGAGCTGCTGCTGCCCGGGGTGTCCGTGCCCGTACAGGCGCGGCGGCAGGTCCAGCACTGGTTCGAGCTGCGTCCCGACACTGCCCACCACTTCGCGCCGGACCGCTTCCCCGTGCACATCTGGCAGGCCCCCGGCATCTTCTTCGCCATGCCTGCCGTCGACGGCCCGGCCGGCGGCGTCAAGTGCAGCCAGGAGGCTGACCCGCCCCCGTGCGACCCGGACGCCGTGGACCGGCGGGTGCGGCGGGACGAGATCGAGCGGTCGGCGGCCGAGCTGCGCCGCTATCTTCCCGGGCGGACGGGCCGCTGGATGCGGAGCACGGTGTGCACGTATCCGCGCACGCCCGACAACCACTTCGTCCTGGGCCGGGCGCCGGGCCATGAGGCGGTCACCCTCGTCACGGGGCTGGGCGGCCACGGCTTCAAGTTCATGCCCGTGTTCGGGGAGATCGTCCTCGGCCTGCTGACCGGCGGGGGCCGTTTCACGGCGGAGGAGCTGCGGCCCTTCGCGCCGGACCGGGTGTACGAGTCCGCCGGCGCTCGGGAAGAGGCACGGACACCGGCTCCGGCCGGTGCGGCGGGCGGCCGACGGGCGCGGACCGGCCGGCCGGTCCCCGCGGGCTGGAGCGCCGCCGAACGCCGCGTCTGGCGGGATCTGGAGCGCGGTCCCGAGGTCGGGCGTTCCGACATCCCCGAGCGGTGCGACCCGTCACTCGACGGTCTGCGGGTCCCGCTGCCCACCGCACCCACCGGTTCGGCGGTCACCGAGGTGCTGAGGCGACGCCGCTCCCGGCGTGACATGACCGGCCCGCTGCCGCTCTCCGCCCTCGCCGATGTGCTCACGGGCCTGTTCCGCGGCCCCAAGGAGACGACGCCGACCAGCCCGACGTGCGGCGGCACCGGCAGCCTCACCCCGTACCTGCTGGCCAACGACGTCACCGGGCTCGCGCCAGGGCTCTACGCCTGCGCCGACGGCAGCGAGCTGATCGGCCATCCCGTCCCGCCGGCCTGGCGGCGGTCCGTGAACGACCGTGTCAACGGCTACCTGCGGCGCGATCCGGCCGCCGGCCCTCCCCCGGTCGTCCTGCTGTGGCGGGCCGACTGGGTGCGGATCATGGCCCGTTACCCCGGGGGCGGGCTGCTGGCCGTCTTCTGGGACGCCGGAGCAGCCGTGCAGAGCGCCTATCTGCTGGCCGAGGAACGGGGCCTGGCGGGCTGCGCCTGCGCGGGCCTGCCCCGCACGGACGAGATCAGGGAGCTCGGCTGGGACCCGGACGCATACGCGTTCGCGGCGGCCTTCGCCCTGGGCCGACGACAGCCACGATCATGACGAACCGCCGGCTCGCCCCCGGGATGTCACGGATCAGGAAGGCACAGGTATGAGTCGGCTTCTCCACGGCATCGTCTCCGGCCTACGGCGCGCCCCGGACAGCGAGGCCCTGGTACAGGGGCACCGCCGTCTCACCCACGGTGAAGTGCTCGACATGGTGCACCGCTTCGCCCACGTGCTCGCCCGGACGGGCGTCGGCCCGGGCAGGACCGTGGCGGCCCTGGACCTCATCTCCCCCGAGGCGGTGGCCCTGCGCCTGGCGGTGCAGCTGCTCGGCGCCTGCTACGCCCCGCTCTCGACCAGGGTCCCCGCCCCGGCGCTGGTCGCGCTGGCCCGGACGGTCGGAACGACGGACCTCGTCTTCGCCCCCGCTTTCGGCGAGAACGCCGAGGCCGTGCTGGGCGCCCTGGACCCGCGGCACGTGCTGTCCCTCGGGCCGGCCGGCCACGGACGGGACCTGCTCGCCGCGGCCGCCCTCGCACCGGCCCGGGCCGTCCCGCCCGGCGGCCGGGAGACCGACCCCGCGCTGATCATGTGCACCAGCGGCTCCACCGGCCTCCCCAAAGCACCGGTCCACACCTTCGCGGGCCTGGCCGCGCAACGGCGGATGGACGGGTGGCTGCGCCGCGACGTTCCCGGCGGCCCCGCCCGGCGGTTCCTCCATCACGCCAGGGACATGCTCTCCCCGGAGGTCGAGCATGTGATCTGGACGCTGGCCGCGGGAGGTTCGGCGGTCCTGCTCGGCGATGTGGGCCCCTCGCGGGTGAGCGAGGCGCTCGAACGGGAGCGCATCACGCATCTGTACTGCATGCCCCGGCTGCTGGAGGAGCTCGCGGCGGAGACCGGCGCGGCCCGCTGTCCGCATCTGCGCCAGGTGGAGTACGGGAGCGCGCCGGCCGACCGCGCCATCATCGAGGAGGCCCTGGACCGCTTCGGCCCGCGGCTCGTCCAGGTCTACGCCTCCAGCGAGGCGGCGTACGTCACGGCCCTGGGCACGGAAGAGCACACCGCCGGTCCGCTGGGGTCGGTGGGCAGGCCCCTCCCCGGGGTCACGGTCCGCGTCGGCGACGGCTCGGCGGGCACGGACGGCACCGGTGACGACGGGGACGTCTGGGTCCGCTCCCCCGCCGCGGCGACGGAGTACCGGGGCAACCCGGCGCTGACGGCGTCGTCCTTCAGGGAGGGCTGGTTCCGCATGGGCGACCGTGGCCGCGTCGACTCCGCCGGGTACCTGCGTCTCACCGGCCGCGAGAGCAACAAAATCATCGTGGCCAGCGGGTTGTGCGTCTACGCCCACGACGTCGAGGCCGTCCTCGCCTCGCACCCCGGTGTGCACCAGGCCTCCGTCTTCGGCGTCCCCGACGCGCGCCTCCACGAGACGGTCCACGCGGCCGTCGTACGCGCCGAAGGCTCGGCTGTCGGCGCGCACGAGCTCGCGGACTTCGTCCGGAACACCGCGGGCGAGCGGTACACACCGAGCAGCATCCGCTTCCTGCGCGAACTGCCACGGACCCGCAAGGGCCAGCCGGACCGCGTCGCTCTCCGGGACGCCGCGCGGCGGGCGGATCCGCCCGCGGCCGACGGCTGAGGGGTGGAACCCGCACACTGCCGGCCGGCGACCAGCCACACGGCTAGGGCTCCCGGGCCCCCTCCGGCGGCCCGCCCGCGTCCTCGCCCGGAGGCACGTGGACGTGCTGCGGCACGGGCGGGTAGCCGTTGAAGCCCACCAGGGTGCTGGTCGAGCAGTAGGCGCCCGTCGACCAGATCACGGCCCGGTCGCCCGGGGCCAGGGCCGGCGGTGCCTGGTAGACGCCGTCGGTGGTGAAGGTGTCGAGCGAGTCGCAGGTCGGGCCGCACAGGGTGACGGGCCGGGTGGCGACGCCTTCCGGGTGGCCGGGGAAGGTGACGCGGTATTCGATGCCGCCGAGATTGTCCAGGAGACCGGCGTTCCACAGCCCGGCGTCGAGGACGACATAGGTACCGCAGGGGCGCTCGACGACGGCCTTCGCCGAGCCGGACCGCCTCGCCTTCTTCGCAGCCGAAGCGGCCGACGAGGGGCTGGGCGGCACCGGTGGTGTATTCGTGCGCGACGCGGACGAACACCGTTGCCCCCGGGCACACGGTGGCGAGGCGTTCCACCATGGCGGTGCTGTCGGCGGTGAAGACCGCGACGCCCTTCTCCCGCGCGAAGGCCAGTTCCCGGGCGTCGGCGAACGCGTTGGAACAGGCGATGTCCTCCGGTGGGCAGCCGGCGTCCAAGGCCTGCTGGATCTCGCGCGGTGAGGCGACGTCCAGGGCGCCGCCGCGCCGGACGAGGGCGGTCATGAGCGCCCGGTCGGGGCGGGCCTTGACGGCGTACTGCACGCGTGCCCGTCCGTCGAAGACCGCCACCAGCCGGTCGTAGGCCGCCACGGCCGCGCCGACGTCGAACGCCGTGAAGGGTGTGGGGCGAAGCCGGTCGCCGGGCCGAAGGTGATGACGTTCGTCGCGCCGATGTACTGCTCGTCCTCGCCGGCCAGCGGCACCACGTGCAGACCGCAGGTGCCGGCCCGGTTGGGCGTGCGGATCACATGAGGCCCCCGGGGGCCGGTGTTCACCCGTTTCACGGTCACCGCGAGGCCCGTTCCGTGCAGCATGGGCGGGACGGCGCCCGGGGGCAGCACCTGGTCCGCCAGGGCGCCGCCGGCGACGCCGGCCGCCAGGACCACCGCTCCCGCCGCCACCCGCCTGCCGTCCTCCAGCTCCACCCCGGACACCGCACCGCCCGATGCCCGCAGCAGCGAGCGCACGGTCGCGGGCACGCGTTCCACGCCCCGCTCGCATGCCGCTCGTTCGAGGGCGGCGACCAGCGCCCGCCCGTCCACGGCGCCTTCCCTCCGCAGGTGCAGGACCCGCAGCGGACGGTGCCCCAGGCGCGGCGCGAGGCCGTCCACCTGCTCGGGAGCCACGAGCTCGTGCGGCTCGCCGAGCTCGGCGGCGGTCGCGCACATCGCCTCGAAGTTCTCACCGGCGATCCGCCCCGAGCTGCTGCTCATGATGACGAACGTGCCGTCGCTCCACGAGGCGCGCACCGCGGACGCGGACGCTTCGCCGACGTCCTCCTCCAGTGCCGCGAGCCACCGCGGCCACAGGTCCAGGGCCGCCCGCGCGACGGCGAAGCGGGCTTCGGACACGGGATGCCGGCGGGTGTGCGTGGTGACTTCGCCGAAGCAGTTCAGCATGGCCCCCGCGGCCACGCTCGCCGCCCGCGCGCGCTCCGCGGGACCGATCACCGAGATCTTCAACTCCGGTGCCCGGCGCGCGATCTCCACCGCGACCGACAGGCCGACCGCGCCATTGCCCACGACCACGACATCTGCCATACCGCGCATCCCGCCCCCCGGTTACGGCGCGCGAACCCGGCTGTTCCGATCCGGACGGAAGGCCGGTCCGAAGCCGCTCCATGAACCTACCCTCGGCTTTCCCGGAGAACCTCCGCGCCGGCTCCGGACGGTCGCCCCGGTCTAAGTTCACCCGTGAGGGTGTCTTCACCACCTGCGACCGGTCGGCGGTCGGGGACGCGCCTTCCGTCTTCACGCGCCCCGCGAAGCACACCCCGGCCGGAACGTCATGTCCGCATGAGGGGAACGCCCTCGGCCGGTTTCGTCCGGCCGCGCCAGACGCCGCGGCATCCGCAGGCCAGCGCGCAGGCGAGGGCGCAGGACGCCGCGGCCAGGAGGAAGCCGTGGGCAGGTGTCCCCGCCAGGAGTCCGGCGACGGCGGCGCCCGCCGACATGCCGGCGGCGCCGGCCGCGTTGAGCCAGCCGAACGACTCGGTCAGCGAGCCGGGCACGGCGATGCCGTCCAGGGTCTCGTATTGCGCGGTGATCGCCGGGGTGAGGGCGAGTCCGGCGAGGGCGAGCACGGCGCCCAGCGCCCAGAGGTTGCCGACCGCCGCCGGGGCCGCCCAGCCGGCCGCCAGCGCCGCGAGCAGGAGCGCGAGCCGGCGGGCGGGGCCGGCCCGCCACCGCCGGCCGCCGTAGCCGAAGCCCCCGATCAGGCTGCCGCAGGCGAGCGCGGCGATCAGCGGGCCGGAGGCATGGCGGTGACCGGCCGCGTCGGCGGAGGCCACCAGGGACATCTCGGTGAGGTTGACGCTGCCCATCAGCAGGAAGCCGATCAGCAGCAGGCTCAGCTGGGCGGGGTCGCGCAGGGGGCCCAGCCGGGGCGTGTCGCCGGGCCGCCGCCGGACGGGGACGACGGACACGCGCGCGGCGGCGGCCACCGTGAGGCATCCGACGGCGGTGGCGGCGGCCGCGCAGAGCAGGCTTCCGGCCGCGCCGGTCAGTGCCGCGATGCCGGCGACCACGGTCGGTCCGATGACGAAGGCGAGGTCCATCACCAGGGATTCGTAGGCGAAGGCCGCTCTCTTGGCGTCGGGCTCGTCGGCCAGCGCCGTCGACCACAGCGCCCTCATCACGGCCCCGAGCGGCGGCAGCAGGACGCCGGTGGCCGCCGCCAGGGTCACGAGCACCGCCGTGCCGGCGCCGTGACCGGCCAGCAGGGAGAAGGTGACCAGTACGCACGCCTGGCCCAGGCCGGTGGTCATCAGTACGGGTCGCGGCCCGACGCGGTCCGCCGCCCGGCTCCACAGCGGCACGCACACCGCGGCGGTGAGCAGGTAGCTTCCGGCCGCGAGGCCGCCCGCGGCGTAGGAGCCGGCGGAGTCACGGAGCACCAGGATGAAGGCGAGCCCCAGCATTCCGACGGGCAGCCGCCCGATGAGCCCGCCCAGCGCCAGCCGTACGGCACCGGGGTGCCGGAACAGCGCGCGGTAGCTGCCCGTCATGCGTCGCGTACTCCGCCCTGCCGTTCCGCTCATGTGTCGGGGTTTCTTCCCCGGACATGGGTCCGGCACCCATCAAGCGTGGTGGAGACGTCCACGGGGCGGACGATCCCACTCGGGTGCCGCACGCTCGCCGCCTTCCGCTTGCCGTTCCGGCAGGCGGTTCCGCGGGCGCGGGCGCGCCAGGGCCACGAGGGCGCGGGCGGGGCCGCCCTACGGCGCCTCGCTCATCCGACCTCCGCGAGTTCCGGCTCCGTGCCGGCGCCCTCCGCGGAGGCCGCGGCCAGGTCGTCCATGGACAGGCCGAGGACGGTGGCCAGGGCCGCCACCGTGAAGAAGGCGGGGGTCGGGGCCCGGCCCGTCTCGATCTTGCGCAGCGTCTCGGCGGACAGCCCGGCGGCCGCCGCGATCTCCACCATGCTCCGGTCGCCGCGGGCTCTGCGGAGCAGCAGGCCGAAGGTCTCGCCGCGGCGGCGCTCCCAGGGGGTCAAAGGGTTCCTCACCATGACCGTGATACTAATACCGTGATAACTATACCGGTATAAGAATTGGCCCGGCTCGTCGAGCCGGGCCGAGAGAACGGGAGCGACAGACCATGGTGGAGATCAAGTCCGATGCCGAGCTGGACGCCATGCGCGAGGCGGGCCGCGTCGTGGCCCGCGCGCTGGCCGCCGCGCGTGAGGCGGCGGGTGTGGGGGTGAGCCTGCGGGAGCTGGACGAGGCGGCGCGCGCCGTGCTGGACGAGGCGGGCGCGACCTCGCCGTTCCTGGGCTACCACCCCTCGTTCGCACCCACACCGTTCCCCGCGGTGATCTGCGCGTCGGTCAACGACGCGATCGTCCACGGCATCCCCGACGACTACCGGCTGCGCGACGGCGACCTGGTGAGCGTCGACTGCGGGGCCCGGCTCGACGGCTGGACGGGCGACTCGGCCCTCACGTTCGGCGTCGGCACGCCGCGCGCCGGGGACACGGAGCTGATGGACGCCACGCGCGAGGCGCTGGCCGCCGGGATCGCCGCGGCCGTCGTGGGCAACCGGCTCGGGGACATCTCCCACGCCATCGGCGGCGTCGTCCGCGCGGCCCGCTGCGGGACGCCCACCGACTTCGGCGGCCACGGCATCGGCCGCCAGATGCACGAGGACCCGCCCGTCCCCAACCGCGGGCGCCCGCGCCGGGGAATGCCGCTGCGGCACGGCCTGGTGCTGGCGATAGAACCGATGCTGATGGCGGGCGGCCGCGACGGTTACCGCACGGACGCCGACGGCTGGACGCTGCGCACCACCGACGGCAGCCGGGCGGCGCACTTCGAGCACACGGTCGCGATCACGGAGGAGGGCCCGCGCATCCTCACCGCCCCCTAATTTCTTGGAAATGGGATCCGTTTTCATGTAGCGTTCGCGTCGTCCCGCCCGCCGCACGAGGAGGATCCCCATGGCCGTACCCAAGCGGAAGATGTCCCGCAGCAACACCCGCCACCGCCGCGCCCAGTGGAAGGCCACGACACCGGCCCTGGTGCCCGTCACCCTCGACGGCACGGTGCACCTCGTACCCCAGCGCCTGGTGAAGGCGTACGAGCGCGGCCTGCTCCAGCCCGAGGCCTGACCCGGACACCGGACCGCCGCCCGGCGGACAGGCGGTGCGCGACGGCCCCGTACCGCCCCGAGCGGCGCCGGGGCCGTCGGCATGCCGCCCCTCAGGGCCACCGCCGCGGGCTCCGCTCCTCACCCGGAAGCGGACGCGGCGCGGGACCGCTCGGGAACGCGCCCGTCTACGACGAGAACTGCCGCATCAGGCGCACCCCCTGCGCCGCCGTCATGTGCGGCAGGTACGCCTTGCCGATCGCCCGCGTGATCGCCGGCAGTGCCGCCGGGTCCGGGTAGGTCATGTACATCGGCCGGTACTCCTCGGCATCAGGGCGAACATCTCGCGACATGAGCCGCAGGGGCAACTACCTGCATACTTTGCGTTCCCTTGATGGTCTGCTCTGTTCCCTTGACGAGTCGTTGATGGCGCATCCGCTTCTCCCCCAAGGCTCTCCAGAGAGGGAAACTCCCCAGATTCCCCCCGGCTCCGACGCCCATCGCCACTGCGTCTACACCCAGATGGACCTCCCCGCAGCAACACCGGGGAGGTCCATCTGGGTGTCTACACGGCGCCGAGCCCGCCTGGCGCGTAGTCGGTTTCGCAGCGCTCGGCATGCCACCGCCGTTCGCCCTCAAGGTCGATGACACAGCGGCGGCATGCTCGGATCTCGTACCGATCTCCGATGGGCGTGTCGATAACGTCCAGCTTCGTCGTGTCGGCGCCGACTGCGGCGCACCGGAAGCACGAGCCGGGTGCCCACGCGTAGAGGGCGGTGATCTCGTCTTGGTCGATGGCCTTCCTGGTGGAGCGCACGCGGTACAGCATGGATGGATCCCCCGTCGAGACTGCCGATCTCGTGCTCCCCGTCGATCGCTGACAGCTGGTCTTCTGAGGCCACTGATCTGCGAACTGACGTGGGTGAATCATCAACCGTTCCTATCCACTGTGCCATGCCTCCGGCCCATGCGGCAGATATATGCACCGATGGAATCCGGCCGTGACCAAAATGCACACAACTCGCCGACCTGCGACAACGGTGTCAACGGCTTCTCGATGACGGCCAGTCGAGGAGGCGCTGGCAGTCGCGGGCGAGCTGGGCGACGTGGGCGATGTCGTGGAGGGGTTCGCCGGTGAGGCGGTGCCGGGTGTGCTCGGCGATCAGGTCGAGGGCAGCCTGGTCGAGATACCAGTGGAGGCTGCCGTGCCAGAGCCGCTCGACCTGGGCCTGGACCGCGGGGAGCAGTTGCTGGAGGTCCCTGCGGAGCAGGGTATCCAGCTCTGCCACCTCGCCTGCGGCTGGCCGACGACGGCGGAGGGTCGCGGCCTGGTGGATGTGGGCCCGGACCGCGGAGTCGTCGTGAGCGCGGGTCATGGGCATGGGGCGTCCCGGGTCGGACTGGCGACTGCCTCCAGCGCGGTGAGCAGCTTGGCAGGGTCGGCGAGGGGCCACCGCCAGTCGGGTGGTGTGAGCCAGTACGGTCCAGGTGGTCTGGTACAGGCGGGAGGAGGGAGCGGGAGGTAGGAGTCCCTGCCGAGGGCTCGGGTCTCGGGGTAGTCCCAGGTGGCCGCAGCGCCGGCGGGCACGAGGACGTACATGCGGCGTTCCCCTGGCTCGACGATGACGGTGCCGATGCCGTCGCCGAGAAGTGCGGCTGCGGCGAGCCCGAGGTAGCGGGGCATGCGGATGGCGTCCCACTGGTACCCGACTGCGGTGATCGTGTTCATGAGTGCCCCTGTCGCCGGTGTGGTGTGGCGACGAAGGTAGGGGCGATGGGGCGCTCGACCCCGGACTGTCAGTCCGGGTGCCCTGCAGGTCCGAACTCGCTGTCGATGCCGAGGCGCTCGACGAGGGCTTCGACCTGCCGACGGTAGGTGGGGCGGACCCGGTGCCGGAGGCGATCGACGATCTGCCGGGCAGGAAGACTCCGGGTGAGGTCCTCGGGGGCCAGCTGTTCGATGTCGAGGAGGTGGACGAGGACGGCGGCGTCCTCGCGGCGGAGGTCGTAGCAGCGGGCGACGTCGAGGAGGAAGGTGAACTGCCTCTCGATGGATGACACCTGGGAGATGTCGATGTCGTCGGCGTGGCGGAGTCCTTCGGCGGCCTCTCCGGCCAGCATCTCGATGCCCAGTGCGTGGAGGTGCACGTTCGTGGGGCCGAACACCGTCCAGTGGATGTTGCCCTCCCCGGCTGCCTCTGCCCGCGGCAGGGCTTGCTGCTCGAGATGAGCGCGGGCCCTCCACCAGTCCCGGCGCTGGGCTGCGGCGGTGGAGATGACGAGGTGCAGGGCTCCAGCCAGCGCTTCACCGTCTGCGTCGGCGGGGGCGTTCTGTAGCTGCTCGGCTGCCTGGGTGGCGACCTGCTCGGCACCCTCGGGCTCGCGCTGCCCGAGGAGGACGTGCCCCAGATTCCATTGCGCGGCGGCGATGCGGAGGGGGTCGTCGGCGTCTTCGGCGGCCCGGAGGGCGCGGTCGGCGACGAGGAGGGAGAGGTCGAGGCGCTGGGTGCGGCGGCAGTAGGAGCGGAGGAGGCCGTACAGATCGGCGGCGGCACGGAGGGCGTCCCGGCGCGCCCCCGCGTCGGGGCCCGTTCGGTGGGCGCGGACGGTCCGTTCGGTGTCGGCAAGGAGGGTGGGCAGGATCGTGGCGGCGTCAGTGTAGCGGGTGGGGGAGGTCTGCCAGGTACGCCAGGCCGCCTCGACGCGCTCGCGGAGGACGGCCGGTTCCACGGGGGCGCCGTGGCCGGGTGGGCTGTAGCCCATGAGGATGCGGGCGACGTCGGGTGCCGTCTGGTGCGGGGCGCTTTCGTCGGCGGGCGTCGGGTGGTCGAGGAGGGCGGTGACTGGGACGCCGATTTCTCGGGCGAGGGCGACGAGGACGTCTAAGGAGGGCGCCTTCTGGCCGCGCTCGATCTTGCTGAGGTAGTCCTCGGTGATGCCGCACAGGCCGGCGATGGCGGCCTGGGATCGGCCGCCGTTGCGTCTGCGCCAGTATCTGATGCGTGCGCCGACGGGCAGGTCGCTGACCATGCTGGCTCCTGAACTGGTGGTTCCCGTTCTGGAGTTCACCGTAGCGCTGCGGGTGGCTGAGAGTGGTTTCGTCGGCTCGTTCGTGTGACAGCCTGTCCCTGGCGGCGGGCCCTGGGGAGGAGTCGGATGCGGCGGATCGTGCTGTGGGACATCGACCACACGCTGATCGACACGCGCGGTGTGGGCAGAGAGCTGTCCGCAGCGGCGTTCGAGCGGGTCACCGGTCGGCGGATGGAGCGGCAGGCGAAGATCGACGGGATCACCGAGCCGGTGATCTTCCGGGAGACCGCAGGACTCCACGGGATCGATAGCAGCCGCAGCGACTTCGAGCGGTTCGCTGAGGCGCTGGCGGAGGCGCACGTGCAGCGGGCGGCGGAGCTGCGGGAGCGCGGTCACGCCCTGCCCGGTGCTGCCGCGGCCCTGAGCGCGCTGGCCGCTGTCGACGGGATCGTGCAGACGGTGGTGTCCGGCAACGTGCGCGCCGTCGCGGAGATCAAGCTGGCGGTGTTCGGGCTCGACCGGCATATCCGCTGGGAGCTCGGTGCCTACGGGGAGGACGCGGATGAGCGGCCTGACCTGGTGCGGATCGCCCTGGAGCGCGCTGGCCTGGAGGCAGAGCAGGCGGTGCTGTTCGATGACACGCCAGCTGGCGTGGAGGCAGGCGTCGCCAGCGGAGTCCGGGTGATCGCCGTGGCGACAGGGCGAAGCAGCGAGGGAGAACTGCGGGCGGCCGGCGCGGGCGCGGCGCTGCCGGACCTGACAAATACGCGTCGGCTCGTCGAGTTGGTGGCGGGAGTCTGACCGGTGTCAGTGCCTGCCCGTACTCTCCCTCTCATGCCGTCGTCCTGCACGTCCCCGGGTCCCGATGCCGTGAATGAGCTGATCCGCACGTTCCTCGCGGCACGTCGGGGTCGAGGGCTGACGGCGTCGGAGCGGGTGGTGTACGAGGGTCTGCGGGCGGAGTGGGTGGCGGCGGTGCGGCGGGCCCGGTACGGCAGGGCGGCGTGATTCGGCCAGGGAGCGGCTGAGAATCGATCACGTGTCTAGTGACCTAAATATCCCAAATGACCTGATTGAACTGGAGCGCACGGCGGAGGCCGCCCGGGAGGGCCTCGCCGGCTTGGAGGGCGAGGCGTGGGACGCTCAGCTGATCGCGTGGTGGGAGGCGTCCGTGGCTGCACTGGCAGCCGTGACCGCGCACGCGGAGGAGTCCAGCCAGTCCCGGTACAAGCTGGAGATGGCCGTGAAGAAGGCGGTCCGACACCCGGAGCCCGAGCCTGACGCTTAGCCCTGGAAGCGATCACCTTCCGCTCGATTTACACTCGAACACATGAACGACTTGCCGCCGGATCTGCCCCGCCTAACGGTCCTGGAGACGTACCTCGACCTACAGCTGCGGGCTGTCCGGCGGAGCATCGCCGAGCTCCAGCACCCTCCAGTCTCCCCAGCGGCGGAGGCGTGGACGCTCGAACGGATCCGCACCGACCCGCAGAGGCCCCTCGGCCGCCTGCACCGCTCCACCTGCCACCTCTCATCCGGCCCCACGCTGAACCGCATGGAGGCGAGGCTCGCCCTTCGCGAGCCCGGGATCGAGCCCTGCACCGGCTGCCTCCCGGAGGAAGGCCTGAGGGAATGAGGAAGTCCTCCACCTAGCAGGGTGACGGTGGGGGGCGCTAAGCATCGGCCGACGCGTCGGGGCCCCCTTCGTCTCGTCGATCGTCGGCGCGCTTCCCGGTGGCGCGACCTTCCGCAATCTGCTGTGCACGGGCGCGGCTGGTGCCGATCACTTTGGCGACCCCGGCGTGACTCGCTCCGCGGTCGCGCATTTCCTGGACGGCCCCTTGGCGGATCTCGCGCAGCCATTTCTGCAAGTCCGGGATGGCCCGGAGGGCCGCGCTGACGTCCATGGCGCGCCGCTCTGCGTCGTCTTGCTCGGCAAGGTGTTTGAGGTTCTCGAAGGGGCTTGGCGGTGTCGTCACGAGCTCATCGTAAGGGGAGGGTTGACGGTTTGTAAGGGGTCCCCTTACAGTCGAATTGTTCAGACAGCCAGTCCGAGGAGGCGCAGATGACCATCCACCTCATCGAGTACACCGCCCACACCACCAGCGGCACTGAGCATGGCATCGCACGCGTCCACAGCCACCGCAGCCGCCCCACCTGGCAGGAATGCCACGAGCAGATCCCCGGCTACCGCACCGGCAGCCGCCTTGGCAGCGAGCCCCAGTACACACTCACCTACGCCACCCCGGAGGGCGCGGTCGCTCGTACCCTCAGCGGCACCAGGGCCATCGAGACGATGGGCGCCGCCGTCACCCGGGCCGCTACCCGGGGCGAGGCATGGGACATCCTGGTCACCGACCAGGATGGCCACGACATCACCTTCAACTTCGCGTGCTTTTGCGGCTAGCCGCAGAATCACGCGAAGATGCCCCGCCGCCCCTCGGGCAGCGGGGCATCTTCACGTGGTGACGTCGTAGCCGTCGAGCGGTGGCGTCGGCGGTTCCGGTGACGGCTCGGGCTGGGGGTCGATGAAGCCGAGGTTTTCGAGGGTGCCGAGGTCGGCGGCTGGTGGTGTGCGCGGCTGTGCGGGCACGGGGGTGGGCTGCTGGTCGGGCATGGCACTCCAGTTCTCACACGTCGATGTCGCGGAGGAGCTGCCGGACCTCTGCGGGTACGGGCTGGGGTGCCAGTGGGGGTTCGTGGCCGAGGCTGCGGATGTGGCCGGCGAGGAGGCGTACCCAGGTATGGAGGTAGGCGATGGTCGTGTCCTGAGCGGCGATGCGCTCGCGCTGCCGCTCCCCCTCGGTCTCTTGCCGCTGAATCCGCCCCTCAAGGCGTTCGATCGCTTTGCCCTGTTGTTCGGACACCGCGACGAAGTCGTCGCGGCGTTCCTGGCGAGGGGTTCTTCGTGCCACCCGCGCCGCCCAGACGCCGCAGACGGCGGTGATCAGAGACACTCCGATCGAGGCGAGGGTCTCGGGGCTCATGGGCGCGGGTCCCCCTTCGGTCTCGGGGGCTCGGGCCACCCGGCGGCGACGATGACCGGCACCGAGATGACCGTCCAGACGGCCGTCGCGACCCAGCCGCGGGGGAAGATGCCAAGGGGCCACCAGCTGGCGAGGTAGGACAGGGTCCAGGGGATGACGATCACGACGAGGGCGAGGAACCCCCACCAGTCCCGGCGTGGGGGCATCCAGGCGGCTGCGATCGCGATGGTCCCGGCAGTGATCCACAGCCACGCCCATGTGGAGAGCGGCCACAGGTGCAGTACGAGGGTCAGGCCGCGCTGGTCGGGCTGGGGAATGGTGAGCTGCCCGTAGCCGTAGAGGGCCCAGACAGTCCCGTAGGCGAGCAGGATGGTGCCGCGGCGGCCGAGCATCCGGCGCAGCCGGGTCACGGCCCGCCGCATCACACGGCCGAGCTGGTGGAGGCGCTGTTCGGGTCGCCGATGACGCGGGCGAAGAGGCCCTTGAGGAGGGAGCCGACGGCCGCGATCCCCGCGGTGGCGACGGTGTGCCAGAAGGACACGTTGAGCATGTCGGCGGGGCCGGCGGCCAGGGCGATGCCCCCGGCGGCGAGGAGGAACGTCCAGATCACGCGCTCGGCCAGGTCGCGGGCGTAGGTCTTCGCGGTGCGGATGACGTTGGTGGTGGTCATGGTTTGTCTACTTCCAGTAGAGGCCGCGGGCGCGGGCGGCGGTGATGGTGGCGGGGGCCGTGTCGAGGGCGCTGGTGGGCGCGTAGGTGATCTCGAAGCGGACCGTCTCGCCAGAGGAGATCGACCCGGCGTGGGTGAAGTCGGCGAAGGATGATCCTTCGGTGCAGATGCGTTCGACGATGGGCCCGTCCCAGCGGGAGCCGTCGGCCTTCTGGTGGTAGAAGCGCCCTTGCAGCACGCCGCCGGGCTTGGCCTTGAGGGTGAGGAAGGCGGTGGCGGTGTAGGACTGGGCGCCGGAGATGAGGTCCTGGCGACCGACCGTCAGCGTCGTCCAGACGTTCGGCGGCAGGCTGAGAGTGGCGCCGGTGTACTCGCCGAGAGCGAAGGGCACAACGGTCTCCTGGGGGCTTTGGGGGTCTCGCTGGCCGCCGGCGCGGGCGACGATGCCGGGGAAGATCGCCTCGCGGAACTGCTGGACGCGGGCGTCACCGGGGCAGTTGGTCCCGCTCGTCGACCAGGCGGCGTGGAGCCGGTGGTAGCCGTAGCCGGGGTCGTCGGCGGTGCGGCAGATCCTCAGTGGGATGTCGTGCTGCTGGTGGAGCCACACGCCGATCTTGATGAGGGTCTCGATCTGGGCGGGGGTCCAGGGGTCGGTGGCGTCCAGGTTGGACGCGGTCTCGACGGACACCGCCCCGGTGCCGTCCGGGCGCGCGTTGGCGCGGTAGTTCGCGTCGGCCCTGGTCTGCGTGCCGATGAACTGCGCGCACGACCCGTCGAAGCCCACGCCGAAGTGCGATTCCAGGTTGGTGCTGTCGCGCCAGTACTCGTAGGTCCGCTGCGGCGTCCAGGGTGCGGCGATGCTGTGCAGGATGAACTGGGTCGGCCGGATCGCCTCCTGGGCGTCCGACTCCGGCTGAAGCTCCAGTTTCTGGGCGCCTGGGTACCAGGCCATGGGTGCCTCCAGGGCATGAAAATTGCCCCTCTCCGGGGGCGCGGTTCGCGGATGGTGCTGCTGGTCAAGTGGCGGTCTGGTAGGTCCCGTGGATACGGAAGACGTTGGTCGTCGCGGGCGCCCAGGGCTGGGTGTTGGTCCACACGTTCTCGTCGCCGGGGGTGGAGGAGGGGAACCAGATCTGGTCGGTGGTGGTCCAGCCGCCGCCGAGGGGACTGTTGCCGGTGCCGTGGTTGGGGGTTGTGGCCCGGGAGAAGACGGCGACGAGGCATCCGGGGTCGGAGTTGGTGATCGTCGCGGTGGTGAACGGCAGGCTGAAGCGGTAGGTGCCGGAGCCGGCGTTCGTGGTCGAGCCGATCACGAGCTTGATGTAGATGTGGCAGGTGGTACCGATCTTCATGTACTGCCCGACAAGGGTGCCGTTGCCCAGGCTCGGGTTGGTCGTCGTCGCGGTCCAGGCCACGGCGTAGCTCGTCCACTGGGTGCCGTAGGGCACCGCCTTCCACGCCGACCCGTCGTAGACCTCCAGCGAATTGGTGTCCTGGAGCCAGGACTCCATCCCCTCCACGGGGCTGGTGACCGTGGCCGCCCGTGCGGAGGCGGACGCGAACCGCATCACGCCCCGCTGGGCGAGCCCGTCCGCGATGTTCTGCGCGAGCGTGGCCGCGTTGGGGGCGTCGGTGAGGGCGGCGATGGATACGCCCTGCCCGTAGGCGTCGGTCGTGGGCATGGGCGCCTCCTCAGGCGACTCGGATCAAGGACATCCATGAGTGGGTGAAGAGCGTGGTGTCGCTGGCGTTGCTGGTGTTCTGGGCCCACTGGAATGTGAAGGAACCGCCGGTCCCTCCGACGACGACGAGCCCGGTGGGCTGCGCGGTCATGGCGTGGCTGGTGTCGGAGGAGCCGGCGGGCAGGGCGGTGGTGAGGGAGCCAACGGAGTCCGCGCGGACCTGCGCGGTGTTGCCTCCGGCGGTCATGCTGACGTCGGGCCCGTACAGGGACCAGCGGCCAGCCGTCCCGGAGGGGACCGCGAAGGCCCCCTTGATCCCGCCAGCGTTGGGGCCGGTCCAGAAGAGCGTCAGGGCCAGCTCGTAGACCGCGTTCGCGGTGACGGTCACTGTCAGGTGCGGATCATCGGCGAGGGTGGTCGTAGTGTTGCGTGCGGTGTTGGCTGTCTTGCGCGCGAAGAGCTTCGTCCCGACCGTGTCGAGCGTCGTGGCCATGCGCCCTGCGGCGATCCAGTTTCCGTTGCCGGAGACCGTGACAACGATGACGTCGTTGACGGCCGGGGCCCGGTACGTCTCCAGCCTGCGGGCGGTGATCCCGTCGGTGGTGATGATGGTGCCGTCCGTGTTGACGGTGGCGACGGTGGCCAGCCGCCAGTCCGCGCCGCGCACGGCCGGGGTCTCGGCGCCGGCCTGCACGGCCTGGCGGCGGATGGCGTCCGCGAGGTCGGCCGGGGAGGCGGAAGACGAGCTCAAGAGTCCTCCTTTGCGGAGATCGTGGCGATGGTGAAGTCCCCGCCCACGTCGAGGGGGACGGTGAACGACTGCACCTGGTGGAGCTCTTTGGTGCCGTCCGGGTAGAGCACGCGGATCACGTCGCCCGGCTCCAGGGCAGGGTTCGGCAGCGAGGAGATGTCCGCGCTCGCGTTCGGGGCCGCTGCCGCGCGGAGCTTCAGCGTGGCCGCGGCCGTGCAGGCGCCTGTCGTGGTCAGGGTGCTGGAGGTGTAGAACGCCGGCCGGTGGCCGAAGGGGCCACTCCAGTACGTGGGCGAGGTCGGGTCGTTGTCGACGACCAGGGACGAGACCGGGGCGACGTTCGTCTCGGTGTTCTCGCCGCGCGCGAGCACCCCGTTGTAGACCTTGTCGGCCGTCATGCCGCGGCTGGCCGAGACGTAGGCGCCGCCCTCGCCCGCTGCGATCGTCCACACGGGGGTGGTGGTGAGGAGGTCGGGGAACTCGGCGATGACGAAGTCCCCGTCCGGGTCGGCG
Source organism: Streptomyces albireticuli (assembly GCF_021228125.1). Classification (GTDB taxonomy): domain Bacteria; phylum Actinomycetota; class Actinomycetes; order Streptomycetales; family Streptomycetaceae; genus Streptomyces; species Streptomyces albireticuli. Next base: position 32,591 of record NZ_JAJQQS010000026.1, on the reverse strand, counting down.
TACACCTCGGCGCCGATCGCGGCGGCGATTTCGGCGACGGCGGCCCAGCGGTCGCCCTCAATGTCCCATGTGCGGGGGCCGATGGCGGCATCGGTCGCCCTGTTGATCACGGAGGCGGCCGGGATGCTGGACTGGATCAGCGTGGTCACGGCGGCGACCGCGGTGCCGCTGGCCCTGTACGGGGCCGTGAACTTGTCGTCAGCGACGACCGCCTCCAGCGACTTCCCGCTGATGGTGACGGGCCCCTCGTCGACGTCACCGGCCACGGAGTCGACCCGGAAGACCCCGAGCGGCACCAACTCCGTGGACCCGTCGGAGTACTGGACACCGCGGCTGATCCGCAGGGTGGCCCCGTACACGCTGAGCCGGTCCGTGGGCGTGCGCGGGATCAGAGCGGTGTCCGCCAGCGTCACGGAGCAGGTGCGCCGGACAGCCTGCCCGCGGTCGACGGTGACCGATCCGCCCGTGTGCTCCAGTCGCTCGACGCGCCCGTCCGTCCGGAAGAGCACGACCTCGGTCGCCAGGGGGCCGGACTCGGCGATGGCGGCGAGGAAGCGGCTGCTCACGGAGTACACGTCACCCTCCGATCCGCCGGTCGAAGAGAACGTCCTCCCACGTGGCGTAGGCGTCGAGGACGTCCTGCCACGTCGCGAAACCGGTGAGGACGTCCTGCCAGGTGCGGCCAGCGGAGCCCGCGACGCCGACGGTGGTGGGCATGTCGACCTGGGTGAGAGGGAGGGTCCACTGGCGCCAGTCTTCGTCGGTCTGATCGATGAGGCGCGGGAGAGCGACCTCACCGACGGTGACGTAGAGGTCCGTTTCATGGATGCCGGGGACGACCTGCCACAGGAGCGTGTTGCCGGAGTCGAGGAGCCAGTGCAGGGCGGCCGCTTCGGCGTCGTTCCGGGTCCAGATGACGAGGTCGCCCTCCAGGCCGCCGCGCACGTCGGAGAGCACGACGGGGTTCCGGCGCCCTCGGACCCGGTAGGCGGCCTGGGTGATCGGCCGCTTCCAGGGCGGGGGCGAGACGACCATGAAGGACGCGTTCCGCTGTGGCTGCCCGGGGTCTTTGATCCAGCAGATGTTCGCGTCGCCCGCGGTGAGGGTGATGCCGTTGCTGGCCCGGAAACCGGGGGTGGAGGAGAGGGTGGCCCGGAGCTCGATGTAGTACGAGACCTCGACGCCGATCGGGGCCTCGTAGTCCTCGATGACCGTCAGATCCGAAGTGATCGCCACCAGGCTGATCAGCCCGCTGGGTCCGCGGACGAGGGTGCGGGTGCCGTCCGGGGTGATCCGGTAGATGGTGATGTACTCGCCGACGGTGAGCTCGCGCAGGGTCAGGGTGATCGACGCGGTGTCGTCGTGGGCCTCGACGTCGGTCAGCGGGAGGGACTGCCACAGGGCGAGGCGGTCGATGCGCCACACGCTGCTGCCCGAGGTGGCGGTGAGTGTGTACTCGATCGCGGCCTGCGTCGCTGTCGCGGGTGCGGTGAAGGTGTTGCCGAGGAGCCACCAGTTGGGGGTGGGGATGGCCGCCGAGGAGCCGCTGGTCAGACCCAGATCCGTGTTCGCGGCGTCGTACCAGCGGACCCCGCGCGTGAGCGTCCAGCCGCCCGCGGACACGTTGCTGTAGACCTCGGTGCGGAAGTCTAGGCCGCCAGTGCCCGCGGGCAGGGGGAATTTGGCGGAGCGGATGACGCTGGTGGTGGCGGTGCTGGAGGTGATCGTGCCCGCGTAGGCGCCGTCGAAGAAGTACGTGCCCCATGGTGTGGAGCGGGTGATGGTGGCGACGCCGGAGACCACGGTCCACCCGGCCACATCCTGCTCGAAGGAGGCGTCGGCATAGGGCAGGACGCTGCCCGCGCGGAGAATGGGGGCGGTGGTGACGACGGCGGTGTCGACGCGCAGCACCTGCCCGGCGGTCGCCGTGTCGATGCCGGCCGCGATGGAGCACGAGGCGGTACCCGCGGGCGCGGTCGCGGAGGCGTATTGCCGGTACCAGCCGGTGCCGGGGGCGGCGAGGACGCTGCGGGTGGCGGCGATCTGGGATCCGCCGGAGTCGTAGAACCGCAGCTCCACCCAGGTGACCGAGCCGCTGGTGGGCGGGTTGAGGTAGCAGTGGGCGACGTACTCCACGCCCGGTGTCGCCGCCGGGCGGTCCGTCGACCGCATGGAGGCGTTGCCGTTGGCTGAGGCGGTCATCGCGATGACGTGCCCGCCGGCGAGGTACCAGTCGACCGGCCACGACACCATGGGGGCCTGGCGGGCTACCGTGGAGTTGAGCTCGTTGAGCCACGCCGTGGCGTCGATCTCGCTCGACTCCGTGTTGAAGCCGAACAGATTCCCGACCGTGGTGACCGGGTAGCCGAAGAAAAAGTTCTCGTAGTAGGAGAAGACGGCGCCGGCGGCCGGGGTGGAGGACACCACGACCTGGGCCCGCGCCGCGGTACCCGGTGCCTCGCCGCCGACTGCGATCCGGTGCCAGGTCGCCGACGCCGACGCGGTCGTCAGCGACCACGTGATGGAGATTTCTGTGTTGGCGGCGTCGAGCCAGCGGATCCCGATCCGCTCCGGGACCGTGGCTCCGGAGGCGTCGCAGAACGCCTCGTACTGGGTCCACGGCACCACGCTGTAGCTGGAGACGGTGCGGGCCTGCATCTCCCCCGACGCCACCGACCGGACGGCGAGGACCCCGTCACCGTTCCGGCCGCCGGATCCCAGGGAGATCGTGCAGTTGAGCTTGGCGACCCAGCCGGACGTGTTCGGGTCGACGGCCTCGGTCGTCGTGCTGAGGAAGTTCCCGGCGATGGCCACGTCTCACCTCCGTCCCGCGCGCAGGGTCTGGACGAGCTCGCCGTTGGAGCGGCGGACCTCGGCCCGCGCGATGTCGGTGATCTCCCGGTCGCCCACGTAGACCTGGACGTGTAGGTCGCCCACGCCGCTGGTCGCGGCGGTGGAAAGGGCCTGCCACTGCGAGGGCGTGAGGATCGCCTCGGGAGTGCGCAGCCCGTTGTAGCCGAGTTGTCCCGGCATCAGCCATCCGCCGTTGTCGTAGCCGCCGGGCCGGTTGTAAGCCGAGGCCAGCGAGCCATAGCGGGCCAGCGCATACCGCATGGACGCGTAGATGTTGGCGAGCGGGTCGTAAATGCCGCGCGACCGGAGCGGTCCGGCGTAGGCGGCGAACGTCGACCCGATCGTCTGCATCAGGCCGCGGCTCGGGTCGCCGGCCTTGGCGTTGGAGTCCCAGAGGTTGATCGCCCGGGGGTTGCCGCCCGACTCCTGGTTCATGCGGCGGAGCACGGTCTGGAGCAGGGACGCCGGCTGACCGACCATCTTGAGGGCCTGGAGGACGACGCCGGACCAGCGCTGTACACCGGATCCGCCGATGTTCGCACTGCCGCCGCCGAAGTCGAGGAGGCCCTTGGCTGTGCTGACGACCTTGTCCTTGAGGCCCTTGATCATGCGGGTGGGGAGCTGGGCCATGCCGCGGGCCCAGGGGCTGCCGCCGATGCTGCTGATCTTCCGGCGGACCGGGCTGATCATCTTGTCCCAGATCTCCGAGGGGTCGGTGATCAGGTCCCATGCCTGACCGGTCCACCCGCCGATCGTCTTCGCGGCGCCGGTCAGGCCGCCCCAGATGTCGTCGACGATCCCGCCGTCCGCGAACCGCTGTACCGGGCCACCGCCCGCGAACCCCGGGAGGGCGCCGTAGCGGTTGATGTAGTCCAGCGTCCCGAAGCCCACGCTGCGGGCGGAGTCGCGCTTGATGACGTACTCGTCAGCCATCATCAGGGCGGGGATGGAGTCCCGCCCCGGCACGCCCCCGTGAGTGCGGCCGCCGCGGGCGAACTTGACCGTGTCCAGCTTGCCCAGGGAAAGGAGTTTGGCGACCGCGTTCCAGACGTTGCGGATGCCGTTGTTGTAGACAACATCGACAACGAACTGCACGGGGCCCTTGGTCTTGTCCTTGATCGTGGACCAGACGCGGCCGATGTAGCCAGCGCCGGAGTTGAAGCTGTCGCCGACCGCGCGCACGCCGCGCTTGAGGAGCTCGAAGACGGGGCTGATGCCATTGCGCCAGGTGCTGGAGATGACGCTGGTGATGCCGTTCCACACGGGGCGGATGACGTTGTCCAGGAGCCACCGGAAGGCGGTGGCCAGGGTGCCCGTGAGGTAGGTGCGGACGGTGTTGAAGGTGGCGCTGACCCGGGACCACCAGCGGCTGATCTCGGCGGCGATGCCCTGGAAGACCGGGACGATCACGTTGTTCCACAGCCACGTGGCCGTCAGGGCCAGCAGCCTGATCTTGCCGACGATGGAGTCGATGGCGGGCTTGAAGGCGTTGGTCCACAGCCACATCGCGACGGCGGCGATGCCCTGGAAGGCGGGGCGGATCGCTGTGGTCCACATCCACATCGCGGCCGCCGCGATGCCCTGGAACGCGGGCCTGATCGCCACGGTCCACAGCCACATCGCCAGCGCGCCGAGGAACTTGAGGGCGAGGTAGATGGGTGTGAGGACGGCGACGACGACGATGGCCAGCAGGACGCGGGCGGCCAGCCCGATCGCGGAGAAGACCGGGCTGAGGACGGTGGACCACAGCCAGACCGCCGCATCCCCCACGGCCTGGAGACCGGTCTGGATCCCGGCGAGGGCGGGCTTGAGGACGGTGTTCCAGGTAACGGAGGCGGCGGTCTTGATGCCCGCCCAGGCGGCCATGATTCCCGCCCGGAACCACCCCACGCGCTGGAACGCCACGACCACGGCGGCGCCCAGGGCGACCACGGCGGTGATGACCAGGATGATCGGGTTGGCGTTCATGACCAGGTTGAAGGCGCCCATCGCCACGGTGGCGCCGTTCTGGATGACGGTCCAGGCAAGGATCACCGCCCGGTACACGGCGAACACCGCGGTCACCCCGGCCGTCGCTGTGGCCTGTGCGGTCAGGGCCAGGGTCAGGCCACCGACGGCGATGCCCAGGGGGATCAGCCAGGTGCCCATGTCGCGCAGCCAGCCCACGAACGCCGACCCGCCCGCGGCCACTCCCTTCAGTCCGCTGATCAGGGCGGAGGTCCCGGAGACGAGGACCGGCAGGATCTGCCCGCCGAGGAAGTCCACGAAGCCCTGCTTGAGCGTGCGGGTGAAGACTTCCAGCTCGTGGGCCGGGCCGGAGTGCAGGTCCTTGCCGAGCTGGGCCGCAGCGCCGCCGAGCTTGCCCAGGCCGGCGGTGGCCTTGCCCGGGTCGAGAGCGAAGAGGGCGGCTCCGAGGTCCTCGGCCTGGGTGCCGAAGAGACCGACCGCGGCGGCGTTCTGCTCGACGGGGTCCGTCATGGCGCGCAGCTTGTCCAGGACCGTCTGAAGCCCTGCTCTGGCACCCTCCCCGCCTTTGCTGATCTGGGCTTCCATCTGCTCGGCGTTCAGCCCCAGCGCCTCGTAAGCCTCGCGCGAGCCCTTAGACATGTCGATCGCGCGGATCGAGAACTCCTTGAAAGCGTCCGCGATGATGTCCGTGTCGCGGGCACCGCCCTGGAGCCCCTGCCGGAACAGGCCGAGGGAGGTCTGGGCGTCCAGGCCCAGCTTCCGAAGCTGGACCGGGTACTCCTGGAAGGTCTCCAGGAGGTCCTCGGCGTTGGGGCCGAGCTTCTGCATGCCGGTGGTGATGATGTCCAGGGCACCCTCGGCCGAGGGCGCGAGGCCATTCTTCAGCAGTGCCGAGACGGCCTGCGTCTGCATCGACATGTCCGTGCCGAACGTCGTACTGACGTCCGACATCTTGGCGGCGATCGATTCGAGCTGCTTGTTCGTCGCGTCCGGGGGGACGAGGCCGGCGTTGACGATCGCCCGGATCGCCTCGGCGCCCTGCTCGAAGCTCTCGGTGATCCCCTTGCTGTAGAGCTGCCCGGCCACCTTCCCGTACTTGGCGGCCTGCGGGCCGGTCGCCCCGAGCTGGGCCTGGAGCAGGCCCGTGATGCTGGCCTGCTCCAGCGCTTCGTGGAGGCCCGCCACGATCAGGGCGCCCGCGGCGACGCCGGCGGCGGCAGCCCCCTGCTTGATCTTGTCCCGCAGGCCGGTACCCGCCTCCTGCCCCGCTTCCTCGCCGGCGTCCCCGGCGGGGCCGACGAGCTGGCGGCGCAGTTCGTCGCCGATGCCGCGGACGGAGGGGATGATCTGGAGCGAGGCGTAGCCCACGTTCGCCACCGGGCACCCCCTTGTGGTGTGTCAGGCGAGGCGGCCCTCGGCGATGGCCTGCCGGCGATGTGCGCGTCGGCGGCGGGCGTCGTCCAGGCGCGCGAGGCGCTGGGGGCTGGGCTGGTTCTCCGCGCGGCCGGTGGCCCACCAGCGCGGGTACGGCTTGGGCGGTTTGGGGAGTTCGGAGCGTTTAGTGGCGGCGGTGGCCTGGACGTGCCAGTCCAGGCGCTGGAGGAGGTCGGCGAGGTCGGCGAGGAGGACCTGTTCGCCGGTGGGTTCCAGGCGGCCGCCGCCGAGCGCGGTGCGGGTGGCGGACTGGGGGGAGAGGCCGCGTACCAGGCTGGACAGCTCCCGCCACGTCAGGTCGCCGGTGAACAGGTCGCGCAGGCGGACGCCGTATTCACGGCGGAGGTCTGCCTCTACGGCTGGTCCGTGGTGGCGGATCAGCTCGCAGAGGCCCCGGATTCCCCCGGCTCCAGCCCGGAGTGGCGCCGGTAGCCGTCGAAGAGCGCCTTGAGCTTGTACTGCGGCAGCTTGATCTTGCGGAACTCCGCCCACTGCTCGTCGCCGAGGGCAGCCCGGAGGATGCCGATCGTGGCGGTCACGTCGCCGCCCTCGGCCGCTTCCATCAGGGCCCACACGTCGAGGGCCTGCATGTGCGCGAAGGTCCACCTGCGCCCGTCCCAGTGGACCCGCCAGGCGGTGAGGTCCACCTCGGACTGGAGGGCGTCGAGGTTGAAGTCGAACGGCTGGTCGTCCTGTGTGGTCGCGGTTCGGGGTGCCATGGTCAGCTCTCGCTCTCGGGTGCGGGTTCGCGGATCTGGATGCTGCGGGCGGGCAGGGTCAGGCGGACCATGCCGGCGCCGTCGGGCTGGAGGGTGACTTCGATGAGGTCGGACTGGACCAGCCAGGGGAAGGGGCGGCCGTCGACCTCGACGGCGCCGCCGGGCTGGATGACGATGCGCGCGGCCACCGGGGAGGCGGCCGCCGACCGGGGCCGTTCCTGGAGAAGGGCGGCGACGACCTTGCTCCGCTGGTGGCGCGGGAGTTCCTCACCCTCGGTGATGAGGCCGAGCTGAGTCGCCTTGGCGGAGATCTGGTCGTTCGTGAAGGTGGGAGGCATGCCGCGGTCCTTCCGAAAAGGGGTGGGCCGGGGCGTGGTCCGAACCGCGACGCAAGGACCACGCCCCGGGGCTCAGGCGCCGGCGGTGAACTGGCGGATGAAGAGGACTTTCCCGGACGTGGGGAAGATCGTCGCAATGAACTTCGCGGTAGCCAGGTCGGTTTCGTTCTCGGTGACGTCGCCGTCGACGGTGACCTCGGCGTACTGGGCGGTGATCAGCCGCTTGATCTTGTCGTCCTCACGGGTCTCGAACGCGATCTTCACCTGGGCCGGGCGCGGCACGATGATCTGGGAGTCCGTGCTCCCGGGCCACAGCAGATCCCGTGTGGTCGTGTTGTCCTCCAGCGCGGTGAAGGACTTGGTCAGCTTGAAGTGCGCGCGGGAGGTGCGGACGAGGATGCCGCCCCAGGCGTACTTGTCATCGACGTCCTCGTCCCGGGACTCGGTGAAACCGTCGTCGCCGTCGAGGAGACCGACCAGGTCCCACTCGGAGGGGAACGGGTCATCGATCGTCGCGGGGTTCACAGCGGTCAGCGGCCCGACGTACACATCGGCGTCGGTCCACAGTGCGGCATTGGTCGGGTCGCCGGCCACGGCGTCCTCCTCGGTATCGGGTGGTCAGGACGTCGCGGTTCGGTCGGGGCGGGTCAGGCCGTGGCGGGCCGGACGTTGGCGAGCACGGTGAAGGTGCTCAGGTCGATGTCGCTCCCCGGTGTCCCACGGCTGGTGTCGTCGACGGCGGCGAGCGGGCCGGTGGCCGGGCGCACGCCGCGGATCACCGGACCGGAGTGGACGATCAGCAGTCCCTGGCACAACTGGGCGAGATCGTGGGCCTGATCGGCGTCGGTGTGCCAGACGGTGACCCGCAGTGTCGCGCGGGTGTTGGCCATCGAGGAGTGCGGCAGGTCGGTGTCCTTGCGGACCAGGACGTAGGGCAGGTGCGGGATCTCCGGCGACCGGTCCCCGGGAACCCGGGTGCCGACCGTGACCCCGGCCGCGTAGGGCTCACTCCGCCCGGCCAGGGCGGTGCGCAGGACGCCCGCGGCGGCGGCCTGCGCGTCAGCGAAGATCACCAGGGGTTTCACCGGGCGCCCCACTCCCGGACCTCCAGGCGGGCCGCGCCGGCGGCCCGGGTCAGGACGCCGTGCTTGGCCTGGAGGGCCATGCCGCGCGGGTGGGCGATCACCACGGACGCCGCCCCGCGGTCGGTGGTGTAGGCGCGCACGAGGACGGGCACCCCGTCGGGGACCAGCGCCCGCGTGCTCGCCGCGACCTCGGCCGCCACGGTGTCGACCAGGGCCCGCACGGCCGGGCCGCGCAGGACCTCGCGCACACCGGCGGTGTCCAGACGGAAGTCCTTGAGCATGACCACCTCCTATCCGGTCGCGCGGACCAGGTCGAGCTCCACATGGTGGATGCCGCCCTCGACCGGGTCGGTCCAGCGAGCGATCTCGCCGTCGACTTCCAGGATCATGCCGTCCCACTCGATACGGTCCGCGGCGCGGATATCAAGATCGGTGCCCGGCTGGGACTGCACGTGCCAGCCGGTCACCACCGCCGTGCGCTCCGGCGCGGCGGTCTCGGTGGCGGTGGTGGGCTGGATGCTGACCTCGGTGATCGCCAGCCGCGAGACCGCGTCCGGTGACCAGTCCGGGACGGCGTTGCCACCGCGGTCCACGCGGGTGCCCGCGCGCAGGCGCACGATGTCCTGGTCGAAGAACATCATCACAAGTCGCTCCCGGTACGGACCTGGTGGCGAGCCACCGCCGCCGACCACTGCGCCGTCACCCCGACCGCCGCCTGCGCCCCGAACGTCACCGACTGGCCACCGACGGCCTTGGACTGCACGCCCGGCACCACCGTGTACAGCGAGCGGGCCTGGTCGATGATCGCCTCGGCGACATCGTCGGGGATCTGGGCCCACCCGTGGGTGTAGACCACCTCAAGGCATCCCAGCCGGTTGGGCCAGCACTGGCCACCTAGCCGTCGCAGGATCCCGGACTCCGACCATTCGTAGTCGGTGCCCGCGACGAGGAGGACGCCGTCGAGCTTGACAGAGGCGACGGCCGCCGTCGGCCAAACCGGCAGCAGCACCACCTCACGGCCGTTGCCGTCCAGGCGGACCGTGTCTCCAGCGACGAGGGTCACCGGGTGGCCGACGGCGCCGCGGAAGCGGCGGGTCGCGGCGCGCAGGGCCGCCAGGAGCTTGGGGTCGTCGGCCGGTCTTCCCAGCCACACGGCCAGTTCGGCCGGGTCGGCCAGCAGGTCAGTGGCCACGTGCCTTGTTCGCAGCCGTGCGCGCCTTGTTCGCAGCGGCCGTGCGGGCCTTGCCCGCCGGCTTCCCCGCGGCTCCGCCCTCGGGTTCGGGGGTGGGCGGGGTCTCGGCGAGGTCGGCGTCGGTCAGGCCGTACCGTGCGGCGTCGGCCGCGTTGTACTTCATCACCGTCTCGGCCCCGCTCGCGGTGCGGATCTTGTACTTCTTCAGCGGGCCGCCCACGACGGCCACCTCCTGGAAGTTGTCGTCGACGGGAACGCTGGTGGAGGGCGGGCCGCACGCCGCGTGCGCGGCGCCGCACGGGCACCGCCCGTCCACCATGCGTGAGGTGATCAGCATCAGGGCGCGAGCTGGCCGGAGGTGCGCATCGCCGCCAGCAGCGCGTTCAGCTTGGTGCGCAGGGCGTTGGTGTCCGCCAGCAGCGCGTCGAACTCGGCCTTGGTCGGGGTCGCGCCGGCCGCCGCCGTGGCGGTGGCTGCGGCGGCGTTGGCGACGGCGGCGGTCTGTTCGGCCTCGCGGGCCGCGCCCGCCGCAGGATGGAGGTAGGGCATGGCGGGCTCCGATCAGGCGGTGAGGTCGACCTCGACGAAGGCGTTGGGCTGGATGACGCCGAACGCGGCGCGCATCTCGGCGAGGATCGCGACGAGGTTGCGGACGAAGAAGTCCAGGTGGGAGTCGGTCATCTGGATGGTGGCCTGCTCGCGGTCCCACAGGATCGCCTTGCGCCAGTCGCCGACGTAGCCGGTGCCCGCGGGGACGGCCTCGGTCTCGATGACCGGCAGGCCCCACAGGATCTGTGCGGTGCCGACACCGGAGGGGCCCCCGAAGTAGAAGCGGCCTTCGTTGTCCTCAAGGAGGTCGATGGTCTCGACGTCCGCGGGGTTGAGGAGGTAGGCGTTGGCGATCGACCGGCCCACGGTGCGGACCTTGGTCTTGGCCTTGCGCAGGGTGATCAGGGCGTTGGTGTCCCACGCCTGCGCCTGCACGCCGGAGACGGTGCCCAGGCCCTCGAAGTTCTCGCCGGTGCCGTCGCCCTGGATGATCTGGTCCTCCAGCTCCTCCTCCAGGCCGTAGCGCAGGAACGCGTCGATCAGGGTGCGGATCTGCGCGGCATCCGACAGGGCCCGCTTGGTGACCGGGATCCAGTGCGCGATCGTCTTGACCGGCGTGGTCACCTTCGCCGCGGCCAGCGCGGACTCGGGCTTGTAGCCGCCTCCGGCCGCGTTGACCAGCGCGCCGGGCACGGATGCCGGGGCGGTCGGTGCGGCTGAGGTCGTGGCCTCCGCGACCGGGGCCGCGTTGTTGGTGATCGAGGTCATCCGCACGTAGTCGACCGTGTCGGAGGTGGTCGTGCCCTGCGTGACGACGTCGCGGACCCGCAGCGGGCGCTGGAAAGCGCTGAGGCCGACCTGGAGGCCGAGCTGGTCGTTGACGACGAAGGCGCCGGCGGAGGTGTCCGAGGCGCCGGTGACCAGGGACTTGAAGCCGGCCAGACCGGACTGGACGCGCTGCTTCTGCCCGAAGGACCCGTTGGGGGCGGTGGCCATCAGGGCCGCGTACTCGGCGGAGTCGGTGAACTGCTCACCGAGGCTCTTACGCCGGTCCGGCAGCTCGAACCCCGACGCGGTCCGGCGGCGGCCGTCGTCGTCGGTCTTGGCGTTCAGGGCGATGTCGTCGCCGAGTTCGGCCAGGGACTTACGCAGCTCCTCGTTGCCGCGGGCGGCTTCGAGCTTGGACTTCGCCTCGGTGGCCTTGGCCATGTGCTCGCGCAGCTGGCCGGCCTCCTCGGGGGTGAAGTCCCGGTCCTCCTCCTCGGCGCTCTTGGCGATGAGCCGCGCCTGGGTGAGGTGGTGCTTCATCTCCTCGGCGAGTTCCTTGGCGTTCATGCTGTCCTCATTCCGTGAGCAAGGACTCCAGCTCCAGGAGCTGGAGATCGGTGCGCAGACGGGCAGAGGCGGCGTCGGCCATGGCGGCCCCCTCGGCGGGGGCTTCGCGGTGATCCGGCGTGGTCTCGTCCTCGGTGGCGCTGGTGGGGGCGGCCGCGGGGGCCTTGGCCAGATGTGCGGCCACGAGCTCGGCGATCCGCGCCAGCTCGTCCTCGCCGAGCCCCTTGGCGGGCGGGGTGTCCGCGGTCTTGGCGGGCGGCGTCTCGCCGGCGGCCACCGCGGCACCCGGCTGGCCGGGGTCCTCAGGCTGGGAGGTAGTGGATTTCTCCGGCGTCGCCGCCGCGAGGACCTCACCGATCGACTCATACGCCGAGGTGAGGGTCGTGAAATTCGCCTGCGACAGCACCCGGCCGGCCTTCAGGCCCCGGGCGATGCCGGCGGCCTTGGCCGCCAGGAGCTCGGTCTCCTGGTTCGCGCCGACCAGGCACGGGCCGACCTCGTGCAGCGAGAGCTTGCGCAGCTCGTAGTAGCCGCCCCACGGGTGCGCGTCATCGCTCACCCACGCGCCCTCGTTCACGTCGTAGGCGAAGGAGAACTGCGTGACACGGCGGCCCTTGAGCAGCCGGTAGACCTGCGCTGCGGTGGGATTGGTGTCCAGGTCGGTGATCTGCCCGGTGACCTCCAGGCCCTGGAGCGTCTCGACCGCCTTGATCACCGTGCCGATGTGGGAGAACGGGTCCGACCAGTCGTGCGACCAGATCACCGGGATCGGGTCGCCCTTGGCCTGCCACTCGGTGAGGGTGTCGGTGAACGCCCCAGGGCGGACGATATCGCCCATGGAGTCCTCGTTGCCGAACACGGAGACGAGCGCGACAAACTGCCCCTCCTCGGCCAGCCCGTCGGCGACGCCCGCCGCCTTCACACGCGCAGTGAAATCCTTCGTGCGCACGTCAGCTCTCCTCGTCCGCCCACTGCACGCGGGCACCGTTCAGCGGGTCGTCCGGCACCCGGTCTCCCAACACGGCATCGAGTGACAGACCCACGGTGAAAGCACCAGACGGCTCGCCAACGTGGGCAATACAGACCTCCCCTGTCGGGAACTGCACCCCGTGCCAGATACGCCCGTCGGTCAGGTGGAGGCTGAATGGCCGGGCCCACTCCATGTCAGCCCTCCTTCGCGTAGTCGAGCGTGCAGTTGCAGTTCACGAGCTCTTTCGTCTCGCCCCGCCCGTCCCCCGGCCACCGCAGCCCGTTGGAGAACACGTCATCGAGTGAGACCCGCTCGCCGTTTTGGCCCTTGTGCGAGGGGCGGGGGTTCCTGCCCCCGGTGACCCACACCTTCTTCGTCAGCCCCGAAGCACCGGCGGCGTCGTGCCCGCCGAAGGACCGCAGCTCCGTCGAAGCGGTCACCGCCCGCACCACCGCCGCCGAACCCCACGAGGAGGCCGCCGCCGCCAGGTCCGCCTGCCAGGCGTCGCCGCCCTCCTCCTGCACAGCAGCCACCGCCTTGCGGCCGGCCTCCTCATGCTGCTCGGCATGGGTCCCGGCAGCGGCCAGGATCCAGGCCAGCATCACCTCCGCCGACCAGCCCTCCGCCTCCGGATTCCAAACCGACAACACCTCCCAGGCGCCGGCCTGCGCGATCCGGTACCCGTGATCGGCCAGCAGCGCCTGGAGCTGCGCGAGCCGGTCATCGTGCCCGGCCGCCCACAGCTCCAGCAGATCCGGCATCCCCCCGGCCTTCGACCCCGCCACCACCAGCAGCCTGTCCGCGGCCCGCTCCGTCCACCGCACCAGCGAGGACTCCAGCGCCTCCCGCTCCGTCACCGCCGTCCCCAGCCCCGCCGGCCTGGCCGCCTTGACCAGCGCCAGGCCCCGCCCTTTTGGGAGCGCCTCCGGCTCCGGCGCCGTATCCCGCGGCGACGCCAGACCACCCTCCGTGACGTTCATCGGAACGATCAGCTCATCCCCGCCTTCCACCCGCGGCAGGTTGTTACGGGCCCGGATCTCGTTGCGGGTCATCCACGGCCCGCCCGTCGCCGTCGACGCCGCGATCGCCTGCTCCTCGAAGGACCCGCGCAGCTTGGCGGCGATGTTGAACTCCGCGTACACGCCGCTGCTGCCGGGAAGGTCGGGGAGGATCTGCGCGCCGATCTCCTGCTCCAGCATCACCAGCCACGGCCCCAGCGTGTCCTGGTACAGGTGACTGTGCTGCTCACGGATGTTCGAGTACGTGGCGTGGTCGAGGATCCCGATCAGCGGCGGCGGAATGTAGTACGCCGCACTGACCTCCTCCCGCGTCAGCTTCCTCGCCTCGATGTACTGCGCCTGTTCCGGGTTGAAGCCGACCGGCACGTACTCCATGCCGTCCTCAAGGATCGGCGTCCCGCCCTCCGCACCGCCCCCCGACGCGAACGTCCGCCACATCTCCCGGAAGCGCTGCTTCTCCTTGGTGTTCCACTCGGGCGCGTCCATGGGCCGCTTGATCACACCCGTCATCCGGGCCCCACCCCGCCACATCGCCGCCCGCTGCTTCGACGCCTCCGTCGACTCCAGCAACAGCTCCCGCAAGGACTCGATCGGCGACGACCCATACGTGAGCGTCTCCGGCGCGTACCCGTGCAGGTGCACCACCTCGTCCACACCGAAATCACGGCCGCCCGCAGTCTCGTAATGATCCGGCGCGATCCAGTTCCCCCCATAGGGGCGGATCAGCGTGGGCGGCACGGGCAGGATCCGCAGCCGCCCGTCCAGCCGCAGCTTGATCCCATACGCGTTGTCATACAGCGCCAGGTCGGAGACCATCCGTTCCACGAACCGGTACTGCGTCATCCCCGGCAACGGCTCCCCCAGCAGAACCGCCAGCGGGTGATCCGTCAGCCGCTCCCGGTCGGTATCGCTGATCCGCCGGAACACATGAATCCCCAGCTGGGCGACGTTGCGGGCGATGAAGCCGATCACCGTGCGCACCTGCGGCTGGGACCGCCAGATCGCCTCGTACTCCCACGGCGCCGCCGGCAGCGGAACCGGCGAGAACGACGGCAGCACCCCGGCACCGGTGACCGACAGACGGCCCGAGGAGACCACGAACGCCACGCTCAGCCACCCCCGCCCGGCAGGACCTGCGTGAACTCCACCCGCGCGCGCTCGACGACGACCTCCCCGTCGACGTGCTGCGGCTCCCGCCCCGCCTCCAGCAGCTCCACATCCCGCAGCACCAGCAACGGGCCCCGCTGCGCCCACAGCACCCCGGAGAACGCCTTGTCGGACAGGTTCACCACGACCCGCTGACGGACCGCTGTACGGCGCCACGCGAACATCTACGGCCCCCTTGTTCCCGGCCGTCACACGACCATGATCTCGTCCTCATCCGCGTACCGGCTCTTACGCCGCGGCGGCCGCGCCACAACCTCAGCCATCGCCGTCGCCAGCGCCGACACCCCGTCGATCTTGTCGCCGCTGTTGGCCTTGTCCGGCTTCACGTTGCCCGCCGGGTCCATCGCCACCGCGAGATTGTCCACACACCACCGGGTGACCGGATGCCCGCCGTGCCGCAGCGCCGGCGCCTCCGGGGTGCCCTGACGCGTGAGCCGCTGGACCTCCTTGAGCACTGGGCTCATCGTCGCGAAGCCCTGCCGCACCTTGACCATCGGCGCCCGCTCACTGATCAGGTCGTTCGTCAGCTGGGAGGCGTTCCACGGGTCGTAGCCGATGCTCTTGACCTTGAAGAGGTCGCGGTCCCGGCGGATCTGTTCCTTGATGAAGTCGTAGTCCGCGACGTTCCCCGGCGTCGCCACCAGGAAGCCCTCCCGGACCCAGCGCGAGGCCGCGCCCGCTGTCCGCTTGTCGAGGGACTTGAGGTTGTCCTCCGGCGTCCAGAACCGGAACAGCGCATCCAGGGTGCCGGTCCGGTCGTCAGGGAACAGCCAGCACAGCGCACACAGGTCCGACGTGGACGCCAGGTCAAGGCCGCCATACGCCTCCCGCCCCCTGAGCCGCTCCTCGTCCACCAGGCCGGCGTTCGCGTCCCAGTCCTCCAGCAGCAGGAACCGCTTGGCCTGCTTCGTGCGGATCCCCAGATGCAGGCGCAGGAACTTCGCCAGGTCAGCAGGCGACTGCTGGGCCTCAGCCGACGCGCCGCGCAGGTACGCCGCCGACGGCGACACCCCGTAGCCCGGGTTCGCCTTCCGCCAGGTGGCCTCGGCGTGCGGGTCGTCCTCCTCGTCCGCACCCCACACGACCCCGTAGGTGTCCGGGTCGTGGAGCGCGCCCCGGGCCAGCTGCTCGATGTACTGACGCTTCCGGTCGTAGATCGACTCCTGCTTACCCTCGTCCGCCGTGGTGATCGTGACCACCAGCGGCTGACGACGCGACCCTGTGCCCGTCTCGATCGTCTCGACCAGGTCCGCCGTCTTGTGGACGTGCAGCTCGTCGATGATCCCGCCGTGCACGTTCGCGCCGTGCATCGCCTCGGCGACCGAGGAGACGACCGTGAAGTAGCTGCCGCTCGCCGGATGCGTGATCTTCTTCGTGAACGCTTTGACGTTCCCCTTCAGCGCCGGCGCCCGCTCCGCGATCAGCCGGATGGGGTCGAACGTGAACCGCGCCTGCTTCTCCGACGTCGCCGCCGCGTACACCTGCGCACCCGGCTCCCCATCCGCCGCCATCAGGTACACAGCGATGCCGCCACTGAGCGTGGTCTTGCCGTTCCTGCGAGGGACGTCCACGTAGAGCTTGCGGACGATCCGGGTGTACCCGTCGGCCTCGTCGTCCCACCGCACCCACCCGAACACCGGGGCCAGGATGTAGGCGACCTGCCACGGGTCCGGATCCAGAGGCTTGCCCGCCCACTTGCCCTGGGTGTGCCGCAGCAGATGGAACGACAGCAGCACCCGGTCCACCCGGTCCGGATCGAACACCGCCCCCGGCGCTTCACCGGGCGACGGCGTCCGGACCTTCGGCGGGCAGTCCGGCAGCGGAATCCCACGATCTTTCAGGTACCAGGCAACCTCAGGAGAAATCCCCAGATCAGCCGGATCCGGCGAACGGGTTCGCTTCGTCGCCATCGCCGCCCCCGCCCCGCGCCAGGGCCTGCTCCGTCGACGGCGTCAGACCGAAATGAGCCGCCCACGACCGCATCTCCCGGCCCGCGTTCCGGGCGATCGCCACCGCCGGATGCGCCAGCGCCCCCTGACGAGCCTCGATCGTCAGCCCCTCCACCTGCACCGTCCGCGTCGCCTCCACAAACGTCGCCCACGCCTCGCAGTACGCGGCCAGCCCGGCACGGTCAGACTCCTTGACCAGGTCCAGGCGGGACAGCTCAGGCAGCACGCGGTCCCACTCGGCCGCGGCCTCAGGGCTCAGCCACTCAGGGGCGGACGGCGGGACCCGCTTGAACGCGGGCCCGGGGTTGACCTTCCGACCCCCGGAATCCCGGCCAGGACTACGGCCAGTGATCAGCTTCAGCGAGGCCGGAGCAGGGGTCTTGGCCATGGCATCCCCCTATCCACGAGGTGAGCGCACGCCATCCCAGCTCACCGGGGCGCTGTCCAAGATGTCCGTTTTGGTGATTCCGGCTCCCCTACCCCCTCGGGGTGGGAATCGCGTCCCGGATGTCCGATTATACCCGGTCGGGCGGCTCCGGATCATGGCCCGTGGACCCTGATTTCGGCTTGCCGGACGGCTGGTGAGGTCTGGTCAGGTGGTCAGGTAGCGGTCACGGGTGCGCCGCCTGCGGTCCTCCGCGCTCTTCAGCTCGTGGCAGTCGGCGCAGAGGCTCTGGAGGTTGGCCTGGTCCCACTGTGATCCGCCTTCGGACAGCGGGACGATGTGGTCGACCTGGGTGGCCTTGGTCCCGCAGCGCCGGCAGTGGGGTTCGTCGGCGAGCTGCTGTGCTCGGCGTGTGCGCCACTTGCGTGTGCTGCCCGCGCCCCATGCCTTGGACTTGTTGGCCCAGGCTTTGCGTGTGTGCCGTTCGCATCGCCCGGTGGTGGTGAGCTCGTGGCATCCGCCCTCACTGCACCGTGTGGGTGGGGAGGTAGGCATGCTCCCCCCTCTCTGGTCTGTGCCCCGGGGTACCTTCGCGGGCCCCCCGGGGGGCCTTCCCGGGGGCCCGGGGGGTCATGTGGTGGCGGGGAGGGTGTACGCGGACAGCTTGAGCTCGGCGTTGTCCACGTCGATGAGGAGGAGCGTCCCGAAGAGTCGGACGGGGAAGGGGCCGATGTACCTCGTGGACGAGGTGGGGATGGACCAGGTCTTGGCGGGGACGGTCTGTCCGTCGACGGTGTTCTCGTAGATCGCGCTGACGACTCGGGCGACGGTGGATCCGCTGTTGCGGACCATGAGCCAGGTGGTGCCGTTGTTCGTCAGGGAGTGGTTGTTGGTGGCGTCGCCGTTGACCTCGGTAGCGGGGGCGATGCCCGTGCGGGTGATCGAGGTGACGGGCACGTTGACGCGGGGCATCGGGGCTCCTCAGTCAGGCTGTGGTCTGGTCGTCGATAAGGCCGAGCGTGTCGAGCGCGGTGAGCAGGGAGGCGAGGGCGGCCCCGGATAGTCGGGAGCCGGTCACGGCCTGCTGGGTGACCGGGCTCGCGCCGTGGAAGCCGAGCGTGTTGGTGGAGCCGTCGAGGACATGGCGGGTGGTCCCGTAGAGGCCGTCGACGTACTCGGCCTTGCCCGCGATCTGGATGTTCTGGGCGTCGGCGCTCAGGCGGAAGTACGAGCGCTGGGTACCGGTGAAGGTGTCGGCGGACCAGACAGAGATGATCACGTCTGCTCCGCCGCCCTCGAAGTCGAGGCTGCTGCCGCCACGTCGGAGTCGATATGCCTTGCCGGAGCCGATCAGCCGGAGGTCGCCGAAGGCCGCGAAGTCCGAGTTGAACTGGCCGCCCTGAAGGGTGGTGTAGCCGCTGACGGTGAGGTTGCCGCTGATGGTGCCACCGGCGAGCGGGAGGAGTGCGGCGAGTGCGGAGACTAGGCCCGTGACCTGGGCTTGGGTGAGTGTGACGGGGTCGCTGCCGACTGCGGCGTGCGTGGAGGCGTGCGCGGTTGGGGTCCGGGCGTCGGAGAGCCGCGCGTCGTCGCCGGCGGCCACCGTGCCCGCGGTCGTCCCCACGTTGAGGGTGGCGGAGTTGCCGAGCCCGAGGTTCGTCCGGGCGGTATTGACGCTGCCGAGATCGCTGAGGTTCGCGGCCTTGGACAGCTTGCTGCTGTCGGCGTAGGCCCGGTCCCCGTGCGGATCGCTGGCGGCCGTGTGGGCCGCGACCTTCGCCGTGGCGCCGGCCTGGGTCTCCAGCAGGGCTGTGTCGGTGATGCCGTGGACGGCTGTGGTGTCGGCAGCGTGGGTGGCGACGGCGGCGTCGGTGTACGCCTGAGCCTCGGCCTCCGACCCGGGCGAGCCCTGCGGGCCCTGCGGCCCGGCCGGTCCCTGCGGGCCCGTGGGGCCGGCGGGTCCGGTGACGACGACGTACTCGCCTTCCGCGGGCGCGGTGGGGGCGATGTCGGCGAGGTCGACCGTGGGTGCGGCGGCGGGCAGCGAGATCGGGTACGAGCGGCCGGGTGCGTCGTACCAGCGTTCCGTGACCCGGTACGTCCACCCGGTCGGTGTGACCCCCGCGGCGTCGGTGGCCAGGAGCGTCACCGAGATCGCCCCGGTGGCGTCGGGCTGCGCCTCGACGGGGCCGAGGACGATGGTGTCCTCGGCGGCGGAGGTGAGGACGGCGGGCTCCGGGGTGAAGATGACGCGCCCGGTGAACGGGCTCCCGTTGGGGTGCTGGTAGCTGCCGGTGACGGTCACGGTCTGAAGTCCGGGCGGGAGCGGCATGGCCACCTCCTGCCGGGTGGGGCCCGCAGCCCCTGGTGGGGGTCCGTGGAAGCGGGGCTGCGGGGGCTTGAGGTCAGGCGGCGCGGCGGCCTTCGGGGAGGGGTGGCGGGGCGCCAGGGGTGATCTCGCCGGTGAGCTCGTCGCGGGTCTTGCGTGGGAGGGACCACAGGTCGTAGCGCACGCGCCCGCGTCCGGAGCCGTGCCGGTGGATGCGTCCTTCGTGGGCCCAGCGGCGGATCGTCACACCGGGCCGGCCGGTGTACTCGGCGGCCATGTCCTCGGTGACGAGGAGGGGTTCGGAGGTCATGAGGCACCTCCTGTTGATACGCCGAGAGGCCGCCTGCGCCAGGCGGCCTCTCGGGTCATACGTGTCCAGTGAGAATCACGATACGTTCGGGCTGGTCAAGCCGTCAACTACTGTCAGCCCTCTGTGATGTACGGCGGTTCGGTGAGGATTCTGCATCATCGACGTGGATCTCGTAGCCGCAGCGCGCACGACACTCCAGCAGGTAGCCGTAGCCATCGCGGCAGCGCCATATGCGCAGAGGAGTACCGCAGTGCTCGGGCGGGTCGTACACGTCGACCGTGTCGCCGGTCCGCAGCCCGCGGTTGAAGTCGGGGTTCGGAGTGATGGGCGCAGCGATCTCCTTCGTGAGGTTGATTTGTGATGGTTTGCGGGGTGGACACGCCCCGGACGGTGACATAAGTTGCCCCGGTATGCACCCTGGACAGAGGGTGGACGGAGTCCGGGTCGCTTACGGCGGTGTCCGCCCCCTGTCCGCCTCCCGACCAGGGGATATACCGGGGCAAACCAGGGTGCTGTCCGGGGTGGTCATGCCCCCTGGAGGAACTTCAAGGCCTCCGAGATGTCCTCTCGCCGGTAGCCGTTCACCCGGCCTCGACCCTCGATGGTGACCTTGGTCGTACCGCCAGCGCCCGCCCGCCGCAGGATCTCGCCCAACTGATCACCAGCCATATTGCCGCCCATGAGCCGGGCCATCTCATCCAGCTGGGCAACCGGCCGCTCCAGCTGATCTATCGCTGCGAGAGCGCCTTGAAGAGCAGCGACCTGCTCCTGCTGCGCGCCCGACAGGCGGACGTCCCGCCCCGGGACACCGTTGTGCTCCGGGCCGCCCGCCACCGACGAGGAACCCGTCGCGGCCAGCAGCTGCTTCTCGATCGGGTCGTCCCACTGCCCCGCCAGGCGCCCCGCCACCTTGCGCAGCTCCGCGGCGCGCGACAGCAGCAGGGACACTTCCCCGCGCTCGTCCTCGTCGAGGTCAAAGGACCGGGCCAGGTCAATCACGCCGGCGAACGGATTCACCAGCCACCCCAGCCCCGGGATCGGCGGATCGAACTTCGAGGCGTCCCTTCCGGACCCGCTCGCCCCGCCACCCAGGATGGCGTTCGACTGGGTGGCGTTGTCGACTCGCATCGCCCAGCGGGTACCGCAGTTCATGGCCAGGCCCTGTGGGATGACGTCAGCCTCCGGGTACTGCGTGATCAGCACGACCAGGATTCCCGCACCGGCCGCCACCGCGGACAGCTCGATCAGGTCCTCCAGGATCTCGTCGCGCAAAGGCTTGCCGGGGCGGGTGTAGGTGGCCTGCTCGTCGACAACGACCAGCTCGATCCCCCCGAGTTGGGTGACCACCTCGGGGATGAGCTTGCTCTTCCCCAGGCGTCCGAGCTCGGCCTCCCGGCGGCCCTTCTCGGCAAGTTCCGCCTTCAGCAAGGCGAGCAGCCTCTCCGGGCTGGGCTTGAAGTACGTAGCCGCGACACCGGCCTTGGCGTATGCGTCCCATTCCCCGTTGTGCTTCCCGGCGACGATGCGCAGGTTGATGCGCACGTCGAGAGCGGCCCCGGCGATGAGGTTTGCAGCGCCGACGCCCTTGCCGGAGCGGGTCATCCCACCGATCAGGAAGTTACTGTTCTTGATCGGTAGACGGACCGCCGTACCGCGCTTGGACCACGCGACGGGGACGCCGTCCTTCCAGGCGTCCAGGCCGCCGGACGAGGTGAGGAGCGGCGAGGGCCGCGGCGCCTCGAACGGGTCGACGTCACTCATCCACAGTGATGCCCGCCCGGCGGCTCCCGCCTTCGTCACATCGATCATGGAAGAGTCCCGGCCCAGCGCACTGGCCAGCTCCTCGCTCTTCTTCCTGAGCATGTTCACCGTCACGCCCGAAGGCAGATCGAAGACCGTCGTGGCCGTACCGTCCGTCCCCCACACAGGCGCCACCAGGACCTTGACCGTGGCGCCCGGCTTGATCAGATTGATGTCCCGGAGCGCCGTCGTCAGAGCGTCGTCGCTGAGAGCAGGAGGCAGTGGAGGGTCATAGGAGAGGACTTCGGCCCCCTCAGGCACAGGCGCAGCCAGCCGAACCGCAGCCGCCTCTTCCTCCGCGGTCGGCCGCCCGTGACGCGCACCGATGGCCATGAAGGCGAGGGCGATGAGGATCTCCACCCACAGCCCGCCGAAGACGACACCGGTCGCACCACCTCCGGCGGCGGCCAGGGTCCAACCGCCGCTCTTCGCCCAGTGGACCCGCTTGGACCGCCGGTACTCGGCCCGGCGTGCCTCCAGCATCGCCTTCAGCTTCGCCTCCGCCGCCGGGTCACCGGCCGCGTCGCGCAGCGCCTGCCGGAGCGACTGAATCATCTGCGGGTAGTCGTCCCGGTGCGCGTCCAGCCACCGACGACCGAGCCGCCGGTAGCCGCGCACCGACCACCCCACGTAGTACGGCGAGTGGGCAACATGGTGCCCCGCCCAGTCGAGGACGTTATCCCGGGCATAGGCGGCGTGCTGCCGGAGCGCCTCGGCGGACTGCGTCCACACGGGCCGCGGTCGGGGCTCGACGACCCGCCCCCCGCCCTGATGCTCGACAACGGTCCCCTCGACCGGGGTCGGGCTCTTCACCAGGCTCAGCGGCGGCTGTTCGGCGGTGGTCATGGCCGGGTCCCTTCCAGTGAGATGAAATGAGGTGGCGTGGCGTGTCATGACGTCAGCCTGAAGATCAGCCGGGCTGGTGGGGAGCCGCGCTCTTGGCAGCGATGGATGCCTGGGTCCGGGCGGCCTTGACGAACCGCGGAGCGTCACCAGAACGGCGCACCCCGCGCACCTTCGGCCCCGTCTTCGCCCCCCGCCCGGACGTCGGGGGCAGATGTGGAACACGCTGCGACGATGTGACCTTGACGGGCGTCTTGCCGGGCTCCTCGGAACGGGCGCTCAGAACGCGCCGCGCCGCCGCGTTCCGGCCACGGATGACATCGACGGTGACACCCGGATCGGCGGCATGCAGCTCGTCCCACGTCCGCTTCCACACGGCATCCGTCACCTCGACCTGACCGATCGCGGCAGCAAGCTTGAGCGCGTGCTCCCACTCCGTCGGGTACTTCTCCGCCCGCTCCTTGGCCAGAGCCTCCCGGGCCTCCTTCGCCGTCTTCTCCGCGGCTGCCTTCTCCTCCGCGGCCCGCGTCTCCGCCGCCGTCTTCTCCGCCGCGGCCTTCTTCTCGGCGGCCCGCTTCTCCTTGCGCTGCGCCCGGGTGAGCTTGCCGTCCCTGACCCTGATCCGGCCGTGCTCATGGAGATCCCACACGCCGGGCCCGGCGAGGGACGCGAACGCGGTTCCCGCAGCGGTCGCGAGATCGAACGCGCGAAGGCCGTGGGCGAAGTTGATGCCCGCCGCGATGAACGCCAGCGTCCACGCGATCAGCCGGTAGTGCCAGTGCGGGCGCCGTTCGTCCACCGCGGCAGCAGCCCCGCGCAGCACGACCCATGCCCCGCCCTCCAGCACCAGCGGGGCGACCAGAAGCCACGGCGCGCCAGGAGAGTAGAACGCCGACATCTGCACGGGCAGCGCCACGACCGCACACACGATCGCGAACCCCAGCGCGGCGCGCTTCCACGAGGTGGCCGACTCGGCCCGCCTCGCCTCCTCGGCGTCGACCGCTTGTTTTGCCTGCGCGGCCTCCTCCCGGGCCTTCTCAGCGAGCCGATCGGCTTCCTCACGCCTACGGTTGGCCTCAGCAACCTTCGCCGCGTTCTCCGCCTTCTCCTTCTCCAGCCTCATCGCGGACCGCTCGTTGGCGATCCTCTGCCGCTCGGCTTCCTCGGCGGCCTTGAGACGGATTGCGTCGGCTTCGGCGGCCGCCGTGACACGACGGGCTTCGACGTCGGCCTGGGTACGGGCCTGGATCGCGTTGGCTTCAGCCTCCGCCAGCAGGGCTCGGGCACGGACTTCGACGGCATCGGCGCCGGCTTCCGGCGCAGCGTAGGTGGTCACGGGATCGTCCTTTCTGGCGGGTCAGGCTGCGGGTCGGTAGTCGTTGTGGGGTGGGGGTTTGGTGTCGATCACGGCTTGGGCGGTGCTTCGGTCTGCGACGACCCCATCGAAGACCACGGCAGCGATCACGAGGCCGCCGATCGCGGCGCGTATCGCGACAGGCGCCTGGAGGCCGAACAGCCAGGCCAGGCCAGCAGCGAGGAGGGCGACGCGGGCCCGCGCGAGCCCGATCTGGAAGGCGATACTCACGAGGCCCCCGCCTTCACCAGGCCGGTCTCGGCGGCTTCGGCGGCGGCATCCCAGCGGGCCGCAGCGTCAAGCAGACGGTGCAGCACGGCCGCACGGTCGAACGCGGACTGCTCACCGGCCTCGGGAGCGAGGGCGGCCTCGACGCGGTACGCCTCGGCCTCCTCGATCGCCCGCACCGCCTCCATGACCTGACGCAGACCGGCCGGCATCTCGGCAATCCTCAAGTTGTGATCGAGTTCCGACTGCAGCTCCCCGCGGCGACCGGGTCGGCCGATCTGCACAGCGTGGACCACCTCGTGGACCACCGTCGCCCGGATCTCTTCGGGCCGACGCCGGAGCTGGGAGGAGTTGAAGGCGATCATTATCCGGTCGGTGCGGGTCACCGTCGTGCAGGCCAGGAACTCCGGGGCATTCTGGCGGCAGTCCCACCAGTACCGGGCCGCGGCCCCGAGCCCGGCTGTCCGCCATCCGGCGGCCAGCGTCTGGGCAGTGGCGAGCCCGGTACGCCCGGCGATCACCACGGTCAGCGGCGGCACAGTCTCTCCCAGGTGCCGCTCGACTGCGGCGATAGCCTCCGGCATGAGCGCCTCCACCCGCCGAGCCACACGCAGCGACGCGAGCCCGGAAGGCTGGAATTCGATCTCCGTCATGATCGGTTCCCTTCTGGTCGTTGAGCCGGTATCAGCTCTCTCCCGCCGCCCGGCACCGGCCGGGCGACGAGAGGCAGCCACCCCGGATCAGCGGGCGCCGATCATCTGCCGCAGGCGGCGGAAAGCCGCCTGGATCTCCTCCGCATGGGCCCCAGCGACGTCCTCGGAAAGGCCCGGCAGGTGCCACGACCCGGTCTCCGAGTACTCCTCGAGCGTCGGAATCCCGGCCGGGCGGCGCTTGACCAGATCGTGCTCCAGCCACACGTGGGCCGCCGTCCGGTGCCCGCACATCGCCTGACCCGTCAGCCCGCACTTCCGCGTGAACTTGTGCTCCTGGACGAACTGGACGTCACCCCAGGGCATGGCGTGGGTCTCGACCGAGTACCAGACGTCACCGACACGCACCCCGCGGGCAAACTTGTTCGCCTGGGCCCCGGCCTTGCAGTCGCCGACGAACCCGTCGATCGCCGAGAAGAACCCCATGGTCGTACTCCTTTGCGGTAGTTGATCCGGGTCAGCTGCGGGCGCCGTCGGCAGCCTGCCGCAGCAGGTACAGCACCTCACCGGCGGTCCGGTCGGGGTGGTCGTTCCACTCGTAGTAGTCCTGGGTGATCCCGCGGGCCGTCAGCACGGCCTGCACCCGGCGGCCCGCCGCGCGGGCGGTGGCCTCGTCGCCGTACCCCAGCCGCACCAGCACCCGCTGCGCACCGAGCAGACACCGGGCACCGCCCGGCGACCGCAGACGGCCCTGCGCCCACCCATGCCGCTCGATCAGCAGCGCCGTCAGCTCCAGATGCTCCGCGACGCTGACACCCCTACCGGCCCCGTGCGCCTGCCGGAACACCGGCAGCAGCCAGTCCGGCAGCACGCGCGCCACCCTCCCCGGCACCGACAGCACCGGCGCGGCAACCGGGGCCGCCGGCCGGGCTGCGCCCAGGGCCTCCTCGACCAGCTCCGCCGTCGTCTTCGACACCAGCGGGTGCGCCGTCCGACGCTGCCCGGCCAGATACCGCTCGATCTCCTCGACCAGCACCGACCCGGCCTCAGCCAGGAACTCCTCCGTCACCGTGTCGGCCACCAGGGACGCGGGCATGATGCGAACACCTCCTGTACTTCATGGGTGCGGGTGGGAGGGGCGCTCCCGGTGCTGCCAGGCGAAGGGGAGCGCCCCGGTCGGACTCAGACCCAGCGGCTCATCGGTTCGGCCTCGAAGCGGACGACCTCGAACGGGACGTGGCCGACCTCGGCCGCCACCGTCCGCTGGGCCGACGCCCTCAGCTTCGCGGTCGTCTGGAAGGCATCACCGCGATCGGTGCCGGAGTGCTGATCGGTGTACTTCGAGCCCTCGATACGGATCCACATGGTCCAGCGGTGAGGGCAGCCGGGGACGAAGCGGACGGCAGGCTTGGGAGAAGACTTACCGAACATAACGGCCTCCTTCAGGCATGGGGGTGCCGAGAACACGACACCCATGGGATTGATCAGCGAGCCTGTCCGGCTCCCCTCACCGCCGGTACGCGACCGGCGGATCGGGCAACGGTCAGACCTCGACACTCATGCTGAGCACCCGCATCGCGGTCTCCTGCGAGTAGTCACCGGACTCGGCAACCAGCCGGTCCGCCGGACCCTGGTCGCCGGCGTTCAAAGCCGCCGCAGCGGCACGAACCTCGTCGTCGCTCGGACGATGCCCGGAGGGCTTCGATCCCCGCTTGAAAAACGCCATGATCATTATCCCTTCCGGATCAGCGGGCGTCCGGGTACCGGCGCCACCTCGGCAGCTTCTTCTCCGCCTCGATCACCGCCCCGTTCGCGGCGAGGAAGTCGTCCGTCTCCTCCTGGTCGCGGCAGCTCACCCGGTGCAGCTCCTCCTTCGCCGCCCGATACTCGGCCCGCGCCTCACGACTCCCGATGACCTTGTCGACGCGTCGCCCCATGACGACCCCCTCTCCGGCCGGACTCTCCGGCCACCGCACCCCACGGCCGGCCACAGCCGCGGAGCACAGAAGCCAGACAGGTCAGCGGGTCCGGGCCACAGCCTGTGAGACCACCGGACCGGCCGCCGGCAGAGCCGTAGGAAGATGCAGCCGCAGATCCAGCTCCAGCGGCGCCCGCGACTGGAGACCGAACGTGTCCATCTCCACCACCGCCCTGTAGCTCTCGGTCAGCATCTCGATCGCCTTGATCGTCAGCCGCGCCGACTCACCCGACGACGCACTGAACTGCCGGGCCTCCCCACCCGGGAACGTCAGCGACGCGGCCAGCTCCACCGGCAGCCCACCCGCCTCCGTCGACCAGGCAAACCCGTCCGGAGCCGTGTCCGTCAGATACGCGTCGAGGATGAGCTTGGCCGACCACGCGATGTACCGAGCAGCCCCGGCCGACTCCGCCGTCAAGTGGTGAATGGACATATCTCTTCCTTTCCGTTCTGTAGTGATCAGTTCGGGTGATTCATCAGGCAGCGGCCGAACCGGCGACTGCCTGGACCGCGGCACGGGCGCCGCCACCCGGGTGCTCCAGGTCGTAGGCGATCGCGTCAGCGGCAGCCGCGTTCATCCCCCACTCGTCGCCACGAGACCACGCGGCAGCGAAGTCCACGGCCGGCTGCCTCTCCGCGGCGCGCTGCGCCACATCCAGCGGAGTCGGAACCTGCGAGGTGCGGGTGTTCTTGGGCATGGCGGTGTCCCTTCGAGTCAGAGGTAGTCGGCGGCGTCGATGTCGGCGAGGTGCTGGCTGGCGCGCCCCAGGAGGAAGGCCCGCGCCGGGGCGTCGTCGTCGAAGCCGACAGCGTCGACCAGGTAGGTGGCGGCAGAGCCGAGCGACTCGGCGTCGTCCCGGAAGTGGCCAGCCAAGCCGAGATCCATGATCTGAACGGCGTCCTGGACCTGCTCCACGAAGCTGGCGAGATCGGTGGCGACCGGCTGTCCGGTGATGCTGGCGATGGTCCGGCCGTGCTCGGCGATAATCCGGGTCACGGGCATGACGGTGTCCTTCCAGGTAGTCGTGCCGGGATGAGGGATGGGGCTACAGCAGGTGAAAGGGGAACGGCTCGCGCTCCATGCGGACGCCCCCGAACGACGTGATCCAGTACCAGTGGAACGGGAACGTGAGGACGCCCAGCTGCATCAGCGCGACCGCCCGGTGGTGCCCGTCAGCCACGTACACATCCGGGTACCGGTCCGAGACACCGAGAATGATCGGCACCTGGAGCCCACGCTCCGCGATCGACACCTTGAGCTCCTCAACCTTCCGCCGGTCCTTGTCACGCTGCTCGAAGTAGCGGACGGCGTGACGCCACTTGCGGTACTCCGTCGGACGGATCTGCTGGTCATTGATGCACGAAGTCGGCATCTCACCGCGGTACTTCATGACAGCCTTCCGGGTGGTGGTGCCGGGAGGGGCAGGGGGCGCGGCTACAGCGAGCCACCGGGAACACGCTGGGGAAGCGGCTCCAAGACGTCGGTGCGAGCCTCCGCGCGGTCGTGCTGCGGCTCAGGCTCAGCAGTCCACATAACCGCCACCCGTCGAAGCCTGGTTCGCGACCAGGACCGCGTCGTCCGTCGCCAGCAGATGCCCCAGCCGGTCCACCTGCTCCTCGGACACCTTCGCGAACAGCGCCGAACCCGACACGGTCGCCACGTGCAGACGAGCCGCAACCGGAGCACCCGGCGCCGCCGTCGTCGACAGCCACGCGTTCAGCACATCCAGCAGACGATCCGCCGGCGCCATCACACCCACCCCCGCCGCGGCTGCACCGCAAACCGGGCCGCCTCCTCGAACGCCAACCGAGCAGCCGCCCGATACAGGTCGAGACTCTCGTGCGACGGATGACGGGGGTCGGCAGCGATCACCGCGATACGGGCCACCAGACCATCAGCACGACGCTGCTCCGCGTGCGCCATGGACGGGACAGGGATCGTCGCCACCTTCACCACCCCCGCGAGGAGATCACACGGCGACGAGCAGCCGGGGCGGAGGGAGGCGGGGGGAGGGTCAGCGCGGAAAGACCCAGGGCGCGGAGGAGGGCCTCGTCGGAGTGCGGGTCGGAATCGGTGGGGTTGCTCGGCGCGGCCGAGCCGCTACCGGTACTACGCGAGACGCAAGTACTATCTGTCATGTCTGGTCCTCCTGATAGCGCAGGTGGCTCCGGATGTCCCGGCCCGGTGTGCAACCACCGAGCCGGAGCTGCGGCCCTTCTTGGTGTGCAACCACCAGGAAGGGCCGTCTTGCAGCCCCGGTTTGGTGTGCAACCACCAGCCGGGGCTTTCTGCGATTTCGACAGTAGAGGAGAACTTGCATGTTGACAAGTACTGCCCGCCGAGTGGGAAGATACGGCCATGGCCGATGACGAGAAGAAGGGAGAGAAGCCCGACTTCGTGACCTTCACGGAGATCGCCCAGCGCGTGAATGAACGTGGCCTCGTGAGCCGCCCGATCACACGCCAAGGTGTTAGGTACATCGCCGACCACGACCCCAACTGGCCGACCCCGCCGGGCCAGTGGATCAAGGCTGGCTCAGCATGGGTCATGCTCTGGGAGCCCATTGAGAAGTTCTTCAGCGAGCGCACTGCGAGAGGCAGAGGGCCCGTCACGCGTCCTGCCGAATCGACCTCAGAGGGCTCCGAACCGGAGCAGTAGTTCTCCACGCCCCCAGGGCATCACTGCTCTGGGTGATGCTCTAGATCCGGCCTGTCGTCAATCGGCGGCAGGCGGATCTGACAACAGTTCCACCCTCTCCACCACCGGATCGCGGCGACAGGATGACGGGTATGACCTTCGGATCCCAGCTCCGCCAGCACCGCCTTGAGGCAGGCCAATCCCTTGCCGATCTCGCCTGCCAGGTTCATGTCCACCGGACCCACGTGCACCACGTCGAGACGGGCAAGCGGGTACCCAGCCGCGAACTCGCCGAGGCTGCTGACCAGGCCCTCGGGGCAGATGGCCGTCTCGTCCAGGCCTTCGACGAGGAAGACCAGCAGCGGCGGCAGCAGGCGGCGACCCGCCGGACCCTCGCTGCCTCGCTCGGCGCTTCCCGGAAGCTCGTGGAGCTGGCCGATCTGGAGCTCGACGAGCTTCACGCCGGCGTCGAGGAGACTGCCGTCGACTACCTCGGCACAGCTCCGGGGCCGATGCTGCATCGAGCCGACGCGCTACGCCGAGACGCCCTGTCCCGGCTGCGGGACTACCGGCACGGCCCCCACGAGCGATCGGACCTGTACGTCGCCGCCGGGAGGCTTTCGGGAATCCTGGCCTACTCCGCACTCGACCTGGGCGACGCCGACGCCGCGTTAGAGCATGCCCGTGCCGCCGGGCGGTGCGCCCAGCACGCCGGCGACACGGAGCTGCTGATGTGGGTTCGCGGCACCCAGTCCTTGATCGCCCGCTTCAACGGCGACTACGGCATCGCCCTCGACTACGTGCGGGACGGCCTCCAGTACGTCGGGGACGTCCCTGGAACCGGCGAGGCCCGGCTGCTGTGCGGGGAAGTCCAGTGCCTGGCCAACTTGGGCGACAGCCGGGCGGCGAACCGCATGCTCCACATGGCCGAGCAGGCCCGGGAACGCGCACGGCGCCCCGACTCGCTGGCCGGCCTCTTCGAGTTCTCCGAGACGAAGCAGCGGTACTACGCCGCGTCGAGCCTGATCTGGCTCAACGGTGGGGATGATGCGCGAACCGCCGCTGCTGAAGCCCAGGCCGCGATCGGCGCGTGGGAACGCATGCCAGTGGAGAAGCGATCGCTCGACGACGAACGGCTGTGCCGCATCTACCTGGCCACCGCCCACGTGCAGCTCGGCGAGGTGGAGGCCGCGGCCGAGGCGATGACGCCCGTCCTGGCATTGCCGGCCGAGGCTCAGATCTCGTGGATCAACAAGCGCGCGCACCGAGTTGGCTCCATGCTGGCCGCACCCCGCTACCGACGATCACCGGCCGCCGTAGACCTCAGGGAAGCCATCGGCGCCCTCGGCTAGGAAGAAGACAAGGAGGATCTTGTGAGTATCCAGACCGGGGCGGGGCGCACCGCGCTCTACCGCCTATACGGCGCCGACAAACGTCTGCTGTACGTCGGCATCTCGCACGACCCTGAGTCACGCTTCAAGCGCCACCGCAGGAAGAAGCCCTGGTGGCACGAGGTCGACGGGATATCGATCCACTGGTACGACGCTCGCCACAAGGCTGGCGTGGCAGAAGCCAATGCGATCGCCACTGAGAACCCGCGGTACAACGTCCAAGGGACTGCTGCCTATCGGGAGCAGGTTAGGGCCACCAGCATGGCCATCTCGCCCGAGAAGATTCGTAACCGGGGGGTTGGATTGAGGGCTCGAACTCTCCAGATGCGAACACTCCGCGATCTCCTGGAGCAGGGAGTTCCGGAAGCCGAAGCAAGAGAGCAAGCGAAGCTGGCCCGGGAGCGCTACGTCGAGGCCCACCGCATGCCCTGACGCGAGCGCGCGGGCGGCCCATAATCCGGCCAGGTGTTCGACAGATAGCTGCATGCTGCAGTTGAGTAAATTCGGGATTCAACTCCCACCCCCTAGTCATCGCGATCGCACTCGGTGGAGGGTGGCTGGGCGGCCGGCGCCGCGAACCATCTGTGCAACTTTTGTGTCAACTCGTGGGCCTGGAGGCCGGGATGATGGGCTTGAGCTTGGGGCATGTAGTCGGCGTCAGGGCTGACCTTGCGTATTCGCGGTACGCAAGTTCCACCCGCTGGCCGTCGCCGCCGCGCTGGGGGAGGCTGGTCGCGTGGCCCACACCACGGGACCGCGTGCATGGTTTCCACCTCAACAGGTGGGAGGCGGGGTTCTCTCGTTCCGCGAGAGAACGCAGGACCTGGCGGTAGCACCGCCGCCTGTTGGAGAGTGGGGGCGGAGATCGGCCCGCCGCTCAAGGAAGTGTGATTGGAGCTTCATCGAGCCTGGCCTACCAAACCTCCCGCCTCGGCGAGACGGCTTCGCTTGAGAATCATCCTCACAATTTTGTGAGTAAACGGCAGGGGTTCAGGTGCCATGCTCGAGCGTCCTCACGGCACCTGAACGATCGAGGGGCGGGTTTCGGCCATCGTTGAAGAGCTCTGAAGATCGATCAAAGTGCATCTGAAAATCGAGATGTGCAACAACGAAAAGAAGATCAAGCGAGGTGGGAGGGTCATGGTGACCCTTAAGACCCTACGTGACCTGCGGCGACTATCAACTCTTATGTGTCACGAGGGGGTTCGAAGACCATCCGGATCCCTCCGTCGCCGACCCGCAAAGGGGCTGTCCTGAACTAGCGTGTCATTCGAGTGTGGAGGTCTGCCCGGTTCGGGTGGACAGCGCGGTGGCCGGGTGGTGGAACACCCGGCCACCGCAAGAACCAGCGGGGTCCAGCCCGCTGATCAGTAGTGATCCATCTGCCATGAGGGGATTCACCATGTCCAATGTACTGCCCTCGTCTGCCTGCCCGCTTCCGTCTGTGGCCGAGGCCACGATCCCGTCCCAGCCGTCGGCCCCCGCCGCCCCGGCCCCGTTGTCGCATCCGACGGTGTGCCCGTCGTGGTGCCGGGACCGGCAGGAGCCGGCGGCGCATCACTTCGGTCCGACGGCGACGTGGCACTGGTCGCCGCAGTACCGGCTGTCGAACCCGCGGCCGCTGGAGGGCGATGTCCCGGTGATTCTGCGGTCGGAGTTGTACCGGTCGGACGAGGAGTCCGGGACGGGTGAGGTGAAGCTGTACCTGTCGGGTGAGACGGACATCGATCTGGGGCGGGACGAGGCGGACGTGCTGATCGCAGATTTGGATGCGTTCGTGGCGACGCTGCGGGTCCTGCGCCGGCAGATGGGCTGACGCCGGGTGGCCGGGCGGCTGGGTGCCGCCCGGCCACCGGTTCATGCGACTACGGGTTGAAATAGGCGATCAGTCCTGAGTTGTACTGCCAGAGGACTTTGAGGACGGGCGGGCCTGCGGGTTCTTCGTTGCACGGGCAGACGATCTCGTGCGGGATGCGGCAGTGAACCGTTCCGACTTTCCTGCCGGTGGTTTGTTGGCCGGTGATCAGCCGGCTACTGGTTCTGTGTCAGCGTAGTGTGCTGCTTCGTACTCGGTGGGACTGGTCATGCCCAGACTTGAGTGCAGTCG
>NZ_JAJQQS010000025.1 GCF_021228125.1 Streptomyces albireticuli | reverse complement strand
CGGTCACCATGCCGCCGACGGCCGCCGCCCTGCGGGCGTACCGGCGCAGGCGGCACGACCCGCTGGAACAACTCCCACAAGCCGTCCGGCACCAACCGCTCAACAAGCTTCGTCGTCACCCCACCACCTCACCCCACCACCATCCCGCAGATCACACCAAACGAAATGACTTGTAAAAAGCGCGCCGAGCGCCTGATCCACACCCAAGCAATGCTCACGCTCGCCCGACGCCGGGTCAACGTGCTGTGGGCGATGCTGAGCGACAAAAGGCTGTTCACCTCCGTCCCACCGGTCACGCAGACGGCTTGACAAGATCATTGAGATTCTCCTTGATCATCGGATCCGCCGTCTATTGGACACTCCCCGACTACGACAACGGCCAACAAGCAACAGGACACAGCGCTACCGCACAGCGCGGTAGGTAAGCTCCACCCTTCGTGTTAATTGAACCCATAACCTCGCCACACGAGACATGTGTTCGTCCTACAGCAAGGAACTCAGAGTTTCCTTACGACACGTTGTCGTGGCCATATAACTTTTGGTTCTTACCCACAAGATCATGCTTGCGGAGGGGGAGCGATCATGATGAGCTGCGCCCACACGCCCACACGCCCACACGCCCACACGCCCACACGCCCACACGCCCACACGCCCACACGCCCACACGCCCACACGAGCACCCAGCGTGGCGACAGGTGGACATTTCACACACCCGACCCGTCACTTCGCGGACCTGTTCTCATGGGTGGTTCCGGAACTGCTTGGGCGGTACCCCGCGAACGAGCCGCAAAGGTTAACCCGGAACGCGCATAGGAAATCCTGAGCGTCACCCTCATACCGTGCACCGTTCCCGCACACAGTTCCTCGAGCTCTCAGCCAGTGTCCGTCCATTGTCCCGTGGAGGCTTCTATGCGCTCGGTGATCGGATGGAACGGCAGCATCTCATCGGCTGCCGCCATCATCGGCGCAGGACATGAGGTGATGAAACCCGCCAACGCCCGCCTTCTCTGGGGCGGCCCGGCGCCCCTGTGGGCCGTCGGCGACTGGCGCCCCGACGAGGTGCGCGTCGTCCGCCTCAACTGCCTCGCCCACCTTGCTGTCCTCGGCCGCTGCGGTGCCGACGACGAGCAACTGCGCACCGGGCTCATCGCCGCTCGCGGAGGTGCCCTGCGGCACCTCACCACCTGGCCTGGCAGCTACACCACCATCGCTCAGGTGGGACGCCGCACCAGCGTCGTAGGCGACCTGGTCGGCGCCCGCCCCGTCTTCCACACGGCATGGGCCGGCGGCACCGCCTACGCCACGGCCGCCCTGCCCCTCGCCGACCTCATCGAGGCACAGCTCGACGTCGGCCACCTCGCCGCCCTGCTCGCCTGTCCCGACTCCCCGGAGGCCCTGAGCGACGGCACGCCCTACCTGGGCGTACGACGCGTACCACCCGAGCACGCCCTCGTCCTACGCGACGGCACACGCGACATCACCAGTTACGAGCCGACAGCGTCGCTCGCCGTCTCCGCTCCCCGGACCCGCCCAGAGCAAGCCGTCGGAGGCATCCGCGACGCTCTTCTCGACGCGCTGCGGACCCGCTTTGACGCCTCCCACCACCACACCGAAACAAGCCACGGTCCCACGGGCGGCTACACGAACGGCACATCTCATCAGGCGGAACTCGGGACAGAGTTCCGCCATCACTACGAACAGGCTGACATCTTCGGCAACGAGAGCGACTACCACGAATCACTGCACCATACTCCAAACCCGCACAGCAAAAATTACCATCCTCACAGACCGCACCGCTTCAACCCAGACGCTCACTCGAACGCCACAGAGAAGTCCAAGAGTTTTCCTGAAGTCCACTGCCGAACAACCGGAATTGGGGCTGACCTCTCGGGTGGCAGCGCCTCCGCGACCCTCGCTCTGCTAACCATTGGGCTCGCTGACTCGCCTGATACCTCGCCGAGAACACGCAGCAGACAGAACAAACGCATCCGAGCCATCACCTACGACGATCTCGCACTACACAGCAATCACGGTCACCAACACGAAATGGACCGTGCCCGCGCCATCGTCGCCAACTACCCCTCTCTTTACCATGTAATCGTTACCGCCAACACTAAAGACCTCCCCTACGCCGCCCTAGGAACCGAACCCCTCACCGACGAGCCTGGCCCAGCCATCGCTTCCGCTGCCCGTAACCGCCACCGGCTCGCTCAAGGCGGCAGCGACCACATCACCGGCCATGGTGCCCGCCAAACGCTAGACGCCCACCCTGCCCGCCTCGCCGACCTCCTCATGGACCACCGTTGCGGGCACCTGCTTAGGCCCCTCTCAGCCCTAACTCGCGCAACCGGCCTTACTGCGCACTCCCCAGCCCTGCCCTTCACCGTCTACCGGGCAGCACGCCATCTCACCCGCACCACCTATCGCGAAGCCTTGGAAGCCACCGCAGCCCATATGCTCCACCTCAGCAGTCTTCCCACCGACGCTCACCCTGGCCTCCCTGGCCACCCCTCCCTCACCGCTCTTACCTGGTGCCGCCCAGGACCCGCCGCACGCTGGCTGACCAGAGATGCTCTAGCTGAAGCGGCGGTACGCCTCCAACACGCAGCCATTCGCTCTACCACGCTCCCGGCCCGCCCCGGAGAACGGCGCGCCGCCTCTGCACTCCACCGCCAAGCCGCTAACCACCACGTGTACGAACAAGCCATCAGCCTCCCCGACCAACGCTTGCACGCCCCCTACCTCGATAATCAAGTAGTCCGAGCCTGCCGCGCAGTCCCCGAAACCCTGCGTGTCCAGCCCGGGGCACGCGCCCACGTGCTCCGAGCCGTTCTCGCCGGCACCGGAATCACTGGTCTTCCACCCGGCTGGGGCACCCCTTCCCACACCCTTCACACAGCCATGCTCCAAGCCGGCATCCGCGCCTCACTCGGCCCCCTCCTTGACCTCTTCCACACCTCACTCCTCGCCGAGGCGGGCCTCATCAAAGCAGCCACCGTCAGAAACGCGCTCCGGGCAACTGCCGAAGGAAAACTAGTAACTTTCTTGGACGGGCTCACAGAGCTCATCTCCACCGAACTCTGGCTAAACCAACTTCTAGCCCACGGCGCCACCCGCCGATCTATCAAACCCCTGCCACATCAGTGAGGATCTTCAGGGAGGGCACCGGGTCCCAGTAGTTCTCGCGGAAAAAAACAACGCTATGCCGTGCAGCAGCCTCTGATCTGGGCTGATCCCCGGGTGAAACGGCGCGGTGACCATGAGCGGGTCGGTAGCGTCGCGGCCATGCTGAGCGCCGACGAGCCGCCGCTGAACGACCTGAGTGACGAGTAGATCCAGAAGCTCCTGGGCGAGATCGCTCCGAAGGTGAAGGAGCTGATGGAGGGGGTCACCCTCGCGACCGACTACTACAAGGAGGGCGGCTACGACCGCGAGACGTGGAACCGGCTCTGTGACGGGCTCGCGCACGAGGCGATGAACCTGATGGTGGCGCTGTTCGCTCCGGCGCACCCGTATCTGGCCCGGGACTGCGAACGGGCCGTGCGGGAAGCTGCGGGCATCACCCCGCGCGAGGGCGGGATGCGTGAGGCTCTCCAGCAACAGGTCGCCAAGGGGCTGCTGATGTCTGTGCTCACCGTCGGGCAGCAGACCATGGTCGAGCCCGAGGAGTGGCCGGACGAGCTGTCGGCCGCGGTGCTCGGCGCGGTGCGCAGCTCGAAGCGGATCAAGGCCGACCCGACGATGGGGAACCTGCGCGACTAGAGCCCCGCTTGTGGGCGCCGAAGGGTACTGGAACTCCCGTACTGCTGTGGGTAGTTCGGGAGTTCTCTGATGTCCACGCCTGCTGGCCGGGTAGGGGTAGTGCCCGTCTGTGCTGATGCGAGTGGGGTGGGAGGGGCCGATGGCCACGCGGGTGTTCTCGGATGAGGAGTTGGAGGGCTTACGGTCCTTTCCGGCGATCGGGCGGGACGAGCTGATCCGCTACTTCACCCTCACCCCGGCCGACGAGGCGTTCCTGCGGAAGTTCCGTCGCTCCCAGAACGTGCTCGGCGCCGCCGTGCAGCTGTCTGCTCTGCCCTGGCTGGGCTTCGTCCCCGACGACGTGCCGACCGCGCCGCCCGCGGCGGTCGGCCGCCTGACCCGCCAGCTGGGGCTCGTCGCCGGTGACCTGGCGGGCTACGGCGCGCGCGAGCAGACCCGCACCGACCACCTGAAGGAGATCGCCGACTATCTCGGGTGGAAACAACCGAAGGCCATCGAGCACAAGGAGCTGGACGAGTTCCTGCTGGCCCGCGCGATGGAGCACGACTCCCCGAGTCTGCTGTTCCGCCTGGGCTGCGAGTACCTGCGCTCGGCGAAGGTGATCCGGCCCGGCGTGGTCACGCTGCTGGAGAAGGTCGCCAGCGCCCGCACCGCTGCCGAACAGAAGACCCACGCCCGGGTGGCCCACCTGCTGACCGGGGAGCGCACCCGCGGCCTGGACAACCTGCTGGTCGTCGATCCGGCCCTGCGGCCCACGCGGCTGCACTGGCTGGCGACCGGGCCGGTGCAGGCGTCGCCCACCAGCGTGGGCGGCGAGGTGGAGAAGCTGGTGTTCCTGCGCGGCCTGGAGGCGCACAGCCTCGACCTGTCCGCGCTGCCCGCCGAACGACGCCGCCACCTCGCCTAGATCGGCCGACGCCTGACCGCGCAGGCCCTTCAGCGCCGGGAGGCGAATCGGCGTCACCCGATCCTGCTCACGCTGCTGGCACAGTCCGCCGTCGATGTTCTGGACTCCGTGGTGCAGCTCTTCGACCAGGCCCTGTCGGGCTCGGAGTCGCGGGCGAAGATCAAGCTGCGTGAACCTCTTCATCTTGTCCCGCGAGGGTGGAACGGGCAGGTCAGAGGCGGTGCTGGTGACATGGCAGAGCCCCTTGTCGTTGGGGTGTTGATCTCACTCGACACCGGCGCCAAGGGGCTCTGTTGGTTCCGTATCCTGCCATGCTCGACGTCCCGCACGAGTTGGTCGAGCATGTCTCGTGGCTGATCCATGCCCGCCGGCAGGGACTGAAGTCGCCGTGGCGGAGGCTGGGTTGTTTCAAGCAGGCCCTGCTGGTACTCGCACATCTGCGGAAGAACGAGACGTTCGCGCAGGTCGGGGCCGGTTTCGGCGTGTCGGAGGCGACGGCCTGGAGGTACGTCGACGAGACCCTAGTTTCAGCGGATTGACGGTTACGGACAGGACGGGGACAACGGGACTGGTACTCACGTTTGCTACAGGTGTGGAGAATCCGCTGGGTGTGACACTCTCCGCCAGGCAATTTGCGGCAGGTGCACCCAGGGCTGGGTCGGATGGCTGCAGCGCGCCGGAGGACCCCGCGCTCGCGGTATGTGAAGCCCGGCGGCATGAGGCGGGCGACGACCGCCGCGCGGTCTCGGGAGAGCGTCCACTGGGCAGGTACAGACCACCCGGCCGACGGAGATGTGAGGCACACAAAGCCGCATTCGCGGTCAAACGGGCACGCCGGGGCTGACAAGACCTAAGGGTGTAGTGCAAAATGGCAGCGCTCCTTCAGTTTCGGAGGTACGCAAAGGCCCCTCTTGTTGAGGTGCTGGTTCTGGGTGAACCGAAAATTGAACTGTTCGAAGCGGCTGCAACCGGTCGAACAACTCCCCCGCGAGGCCCTGCAAGGCCGGAGCGGAGATCAGATGGGCGCTCAGCCGAGGTGACTGCAATCACCGGAAGGCCGAGTGACCCGGGCGGCTAGAAGACCCGCGTGCGGGCGCCGCCCCAAGGCTTACGTCATCTCAACCCCCGCCCGGTGAGAGGCGTACCCATGCCCGGACCGGCGCGGAAGCATGCAAAAGGCACCCAACCGGAGCGACGTACGCGTCATCGCTGCTACGGCGGGTGCCTTGGTGTGTGTCTGCAAGAAGGTACGGGTAACCTGAACCATGTCGAGACCATCCTGTAGTTGGTCTGCGGCCGTGCCCCGGAGCTCCACCTCGCGGGGCTCAGCCATGTCTGTGTAGATCTTATCCACCGACACACTACCCCGATCGCGGCCCTGCCAGGCATGCCCAAACCACCCGTGTCGCCGTGCCTGCACAGCCGCCTGACGGCCTGCCAGCACACATCCGTGCCGGCCCCCTCGCTGCCCCCACGGCACCGGCTCCGGCATGATGAGCAGCATGCAGACGACGCCGACCGACTCCCTGGACCTGGACGTGCCCACCTTCGCGCGCCCGGTTCAGCAACGCCGCTACGCCGCGGCCATGGAACAGATCGCCGCTCGCCGCGCCCCCGGCAGCCGGGTGAGGGCCTACGTCAGCGCCGGCCCCAGGGCCGTGGAAAGCCCGAACTGGGACAACTGGCTCGAGCACATCGCAGCACAATTGCCCGACGGCGTGGAACTCCTCCACTACCGCAACACCTTCACCGAAGACCGCCCCTACGGCTGGGACGCCCTCGCCGACACCCTCGACGGGCTGATCGTGGTCGGAAAGCAGAAGAGGCCGGGAGGACGCGTCTACCTCCTCGGCCCCGTGGCCCGGCTCGAGCTGCGCTCGCTCATCGCCACCAAGCCTGTCCTCCTCTTCGCGCACACCCTCGGCCTCATCCCGGCCATCGACTGCAAGAGCCAGGTCATGCCCCGCGATACCGCGCCCCGGCTGAAGCTGACCGCCCCCAAGAGGTGGCAGCGGGACTCGCCCACCCTGCAGGCAGCCCTCACCGCTCTGACCCCGCCCGGCAGCCCAGCAGACGACACCCAGGCAGCCCAGACCGTGGACCACCTGGCCCTCCCCTTCGCGACGACCCGCTGACGACCACCTGGGCCGCTGACACTCCGTCTCGTCGCCTCCTAGCGGGGCAGTTGTCAGGTGAGCGGGAACTCGTACTCGATCACGGGGGTAGTGGGCGGGGGCGACAGCGGTGGTCACCTCAACGGACCGGCCCTCCGCCGTCTGGCCGACGTGGACGATCTCCGTGACGCTCCGCTCAAGGCTGATCTCCAGCACCCCCCGCCTCGGTAGGCAGCCGAGACGACGTGTCATGATCGCCGCCGGACGGACTCAGGCAGCACCTCAAGGCGGGTCTCATTCCGGTGACGAGGCGCTATCACGTCGCGGTAGTGATGATCGAGGCTCAGCACAACCGGCCGGGCCAGCTTCCAGGCCAGCACCGCATTCACAGAATCCGTCAGCCCGACAGCCGGATACTTCTCCATCACCCCTTCCGCCTCGGTCATCACCGCGATGCCGCCCTCAGCGATCTGCACGCGCCCGATCCTGGTGAGCCCGTTGATCCGCCGCAACGCATCCAGCGCGGCCCGGGCACCGACCTTCTCGGTCAGCAGGTAGTCCAGCTCTGCCATGACCAGCTGCGAAACCCACAACCGACGCGGAGCCATCAACGCTTCGACGGCCCCCACGTGCCCGTGATCCTTGCTGTTGAACGCCGCGAGGAGCACCGAAGTGTCGGCCACGGCCGCAGGCAAGGCGTTGACACCGAGCGCCATCACTCGTCTCCTCGCAGGTACCCGTGGGATCGCTCGGCGAGATCCTCGGGACCGTCGAACAAGGCCCAGTCCCCCACACGCGGGTCCTGCCCGAGCGGCGTTTCCGGCGGCACAACCACCTTGCCCGCCACCCACAAAATCGTGGCCTCCTCCGGCGTGCGCCCCGTCATGGCGGCGTACTCACGCAGAAACTCGGCCGTCTCCCCCACCACCGTCACGGACGCGGTAATCGACGCCCGCCCTTCTGCGGGCGGTGTCTGTGGCGGCTGATCGGTCACAGTGAACCTCCTTGCACTTCTGAGTCCACCAGGTTCAACGAGACGTACGCCTCGTCGAACCTGAGAGCGGTTGATACGGACCTCCGGTTGCTGCCCTTCCCTGATGAGCCTGCAAAGCCGAAGGCATGGCCGGAACCGCCACGATCCGAACAGGTCATTCAGACGCTGCCAAAGGGGCCGGGAGCGGGCAAACATGCGCTTCCTACCACGTAGGAAGAAGGACGCCCAACCATCCCGCAGGACGGGCGGCGAGCAGCCCCTCGACGCACGCGATCGGCCGTGTCCTGTCGTAGAGGCAGAGCGGTCGTCACAGCTGAGCTTGCCGCTCGGCTAGGGTCGCCGTCATGCCTCGCCTCGCTCTCTTCGACTTGGACAACACGCCCGTCGACCGACAAGCGGCCCTCGCCGTCTCCGTCTCCGGAATGTGCGAGGCAGCAGGCTACGGGCCGGAGATCGAGGCATGGATGCTCCATGAACTGGCCGACCGGCGGGCCCACAGGACTTCGCTCGGCTCCGCGACGCCTTCGCGCTCGAGGAACCTGCCGCCCAGCTGTCGCAGACCTACGTGGACCGCATGGCGACCGCCGTGACCTGCCGCCCCGCGGTCCTCCAGGGCCTGGCCCGCCTCCGATCCGCAGGCTGGACGATCGGCATCGGCACCAACGGCGCCAGCGACATCCAGCGCACCAAGCTCACCGCAGCCGGCCTCGCCGACCTGGTCGACGGCGTCGCGGTCTCCGGCGACCTGGAAATCCGCAAACCGGACCGGCGCCTCGTTCGTTTCCTGTATGACAGGAGCTCCGAGGTCAAGGCGACCAATGCGGCAGTCGATGCAGCCGTCGCACTGGTGGATCACTACTTCTGGGGTGTCCGGAGGGAGGCCGTGTTTTGCCAGGAGAGCCTCGTAACGTTGCCTTGACAGTGGGGGGAAGCGGGTATCCCAGTCGGGTGCCCTTTTTGAGGGCGACACGGCGATGGCCTGCTTAGCGTGGGTGTTGCGAGTGGCCCGCTGTGAGAGCAAGGCAGGGATTCCGAGTGCCACCGCTGCGCGTACCTCTTCTGCTGGATCCCTTCCGAGGTCGAACCACTCGCCGTGCTTCCGGTAGGAGCCGAAATAGCGGTGCAGAGCTTCCTCGAGATCACGCCCTCCCGTAAACGTCGCCAGCAGGGCCAGCGGGACGGGAGAGCCGACTTGGAGGGACCACAGACGCTTTTCAGGGGCCTTGCTGCGTCCGATCTTGACGATTCGCGAGCCGGGCGAGCCGACTACGTATACCTGCTCAGTCATGCGCCCCCTCCAACTACGTGGATCGAGCATTCACTACGTCGGTTCACTCACGCACCAACCAGTCGATGACACGGGCTGACTCCTTGGGCGGGGACGCCATGGTGTCCGCAGTGAGGTCCCCGCCCGTTTGCGAATGTGCTTCCAGGTCCCCGCGGGTCGCCTCCCCAGCCGTCCCGGGAGGGGAGAGTGAT
This sequence comes from Streptomyces albireticuli, assembly GCF_021228125.1. GTDB lineage: Bacteria > Actinomycetota > Actinomycetes > Streptomycetales > Streptomycetaceae > Streptomyces > Streptomyces albireticuli. Next base: position 87,037 of record NZ_JAJQQS010000025.1, on the reverse strand, counting down.
CGGGGCTACTGCTCATCCGGATCGAGGTAGTGGAAGGTGGGCTTGGGGTGCATCAGGAAGTCGTGGTGGGAGATGTTCCACGCGTAGGCCCCCGCCATAGAGAGCGCCACCAGATCGCCAACCGCAAGGCGTTCCACTGGAACTTGGCGGGCGAAAACATCCTTGGGCGTGCACAGTTGGCCGACGAGTGTGACTGGCTCCCCGCCCATGGACGGCCCTGTGGTGGTTTTCGAGGGCAGCACGACAAATGGATGATTGTGGTGCTTGGTCACCGGTGTACGGATTTGCATGGTGCCACCGCGGAGCACCGCATACCACTGGCCGTGCGCCTTTTTCACGTCCAGGGCCTCGGTGACGTACCAGCCGGCGTACACGCTCACGGCGCGTCCGGGTTCGATACGCAGGGTTTCCCCGGGCCTAGCGAGGGCCGCAATCTCCTGCCCGTACGCTGACCAGTCGAACCTCTGGTCAGGGGCGGCGTAGTCGACAGCCATGCCACCACCCAGGTTGAACTCCGGCTGGTCCACGCCTGCCTTATCCATCCATGGGCGAGCCCACTCGAGAATCTCGACGGACTGGCGCCGCATCGCGGGTGCGCTCAGGCCAGAGGCGAGGTGTGCATGGATGCCACGCAGTCGCACCCACGGCGCTGTGGCGAGGATGTCCCGGCAGGATTCGACTAGCTCAGGGTCCATCCCGAATGGCCCGCCCATCGCGAGTGCGACCCCTGAGCGGTCGCCAGCGAGATTGACCCGCAGAAGCACGTCGACCTCGAGGCCGGTGCGGCGCGCGAGGCCGGCCAGCCGTGTCAGTTCGTAAGGGCTTTCGACATGGATGCGCTCGACCCCCAAGTCCAGGGCGAGCTCCAGCTCACGATCGGTCTTTCCCGGGCCGCCGAAGGCCAGCCGCGCGTCCGGCAGGACGTTTCGGACGTGCTTCAGCTCGCCGCCAGACGCAACCTCGATGCCGGCCACGTAAGGGGCCAGGGCTTGCAAGATCGGTGCATCCGGGTTGGCCTTTGCCGCGTAGAAGATCTCGGGCGCTCCAGGGAAGTCCAGCGCCTTCTGGATATGGGCGGCATGCGTACGTAGCGCGCCCAGGTCGTACACATAGGCGGGAAGCTGCCCGGACGCGGCGAGACTGACTGCCTGCTCGGCGACGATGTCGGTAATCACTCGCAACTCCTAGCTGTGCTGTTGTCAGGTGAGCGGGAACTCGTGCTCGATCACGAGGTAGTGGGCGGGGGCGACAGTGGTGGTCACCTCAACGGACCGGCCCTCCGCCGTCTGGCCGACGTGGACGATCTCCGTCACGCTCCGCTCAGGGCTGATCTCCAGCACGCTCGCCTCTGCCTCGGTAGGCAGCCGGCTGGGGACGATGCGCTCGCTCGCTGTGGTCTGCCGGTAGCCAAGGTTGGACAGCGCCGACTTGATCCCGCCGTTGATGACGGGGCCGGGCTCCTCCAGAACGGTGCTCTCGGCGATCTCCAGGGGGAACCACGAGGCGTTAATCCTCACCGGGATGCCGCTTGCGAGCAGTCGGCGTCGTCGGACCAGGCAGAGCTCGTCGTGCGCTACGCCTAGAGCGTCCGCAACTTCTGCAGGTGGCACGGCGCGTTCCACCGTGATCTCGTGCTGAGGCTCCAGGCCTATCGCCTTCACATCGCTGTCGAAAGCGCCGCGGTTCCCGTCACGCTCACGGGTCGTCCGAGAGTAGCGGGCGGCCGAATGCAGCATGGGCGGCAGCCACGTGACGATGGTTCCGCGCCCTTGGCGGGGGCGGACCAGTCCTTCTGCGGCCAGGAGGCTCATCGCACGATTCACCAGGCTGCGTGACGCTCCGTACTGCTGAGCAAGCTCCGGCTCAGGCGGCAGGACGGACGCCGGTGGGTAGCGGCCTGCCCTGATGTCCTGGCGGAGCGCAGCGGCGATCTCTCGGTATCCCAGCCTCTGTGGGTGCATCGGTCGACTCCTTGTCTATGGGCTCACGACATCACCGTAGCAGTCGTCAAACGTTTGGCGAATCGCTTGACGTGAGGTTCCTCGAGCGTCATCCTCGAAAACGACAAACGTTTGGCGTTTGTCGCCCCACAATCCATAGCGCAGCACCGCATCGAGTTGTGTGATCGCTCACCTGATGGTGGGTGCCGGGAGACGTACCACGAGGTCCCCGGTCGGCTCGTTGCGGGCGCAGCCCGACAGCAGTTGCGCTGCCTGTCCCCCACGGCCCTTCGTAAGCCCGTGGCGGGCGGAGAACGCAACCGTTTGGAGGACACCTATGAAGCACAACGGCCGGTTACCGCTACAGGCGAGCACCATCCGCCCCGACCTCATCAACCTGCGCGACGGCGAGAAGCGCGCCATCGTCTGTCCCGACTGCCGCGTCTGGCGGCCCATCCAGGACCGCATGGTCACCGCGCACCGGGCCGTGCCGCACAGCGGCCAGCCCCGGCACCGCCGCTCCGGCCCGGATCGCACGCCCCGCTGCCCCGGAAGCGGCCAGCGCATCTGGATCGACCTCACCGCGGACCAGTGGCACGCCCGCTACGAGAAGCTGGCCAACCGCTACCAGAACGAAGGCATGGACCCCGGGTCGCGGCACGCCACCCGTGTGAAGCGGCTGGGGAGCACCCCGGCTCCGGTGGTGGTGCCGCGCCAGCGGGCAGCCGAATGGGCCGCAGTCCGTCCGGCGGTCAGCCGCACGGACACTGCACGCCAGGAGTACCCGAAGGGCGACTCTCCGGCCGACGGCCCGGAAGTTCCGCGCAGGACTCTGCACCCTGCGCGCTGACCCGAACCACGACGAACGACCACGGCCGCCTCCACCCGCGATGAGCGGGTGGAGGCGGCCGTGGCTGCTCGCGCCCCGCAGCTGGCTGAGAAGACGCCAGCCTCACCGGGGCCCGCAGTCTTCCGTCCCGGAATCCTCCGGGACGGTCTCTGCACCACGGAAAATGAGGAGAGATCAAGGTGAGCACTCTCGCACCGCCGATGTTCCCCAAGCCCGCCCCTGACGCCGCCACGGCGAGCGCAACGGGGACGGTCCGCCCCTTCGGGGTGACCCTCGCCCTGCCGGTGACCCGCGACGTCGGCACCGAGTGGGCGAACACGCTGTCGTACTGCCCCGAGCGGCAGCTGACGGTCACCGCCGACGGCCAGCCGTTCATCCACGCCCCCTCGATGAAGACGCAGATCACCTCGACGTCGCAGACCGTGGAGGACATGCAGATCGCGACCGACACCGAAAACGACACCGACTGACCGTCAGCACAACGAATGACACAAAGGAGGAACTGAAGCGATGACGGTCCTGGTGCTGACCCGCCCTCTCCTCGACGGGGTCGCGGACATGGTGGTCACCGAACTGACCGCCCGCGGCATATCCGTGTGCCGCATGGATCCCGGGGACTTCCCGGAGACCAGCACACTCACGGCCGAGATCGGACCCGGCGGCTGGCGGGGAAGCTGGCGCGGGCAGCACCAGGACCCGGTCCTCGAGGAGATCACCGCCGTCTACTACCGGCGCCCCTCCCCGTTCCGCCTCCACCCCGGCCTGTCCCACGATGACGCCCGCTGGGCCTCTTCCGAGGCCCGCGCCGGCCTGGGCGGCATCCTCACCTCCCTCCCCTGCATATGGATCAACCACCCGCACCACAACGCACAGGCCGACTTCGCGCCCCTGGCCCTAGCCACCGCCGTCCGGTGCGGGCTGCGCGTCCCGCCCACGCTCATCACGAACGACCCCGCCGAGGCGCGCACATTCATCTCCGGCCTGCCTGGCAAGACGGCGGCGTACAAGGCGCTGGGCACCACCGGCCCCGGCAGCCGTAACGGCGAGCAGTACGCCCTGTGGACCACACAGGTCCGCGCCGACGACATCACCAGCGACGTGGCCCGCACCGCGCACCTGTTCCAGCAGTGGATCGACAAGCAGTACGAGGTCCGGCTCACGGCAGTGAACGAGCAGATGTTCGCGGCCGAGATCCACGCGGGTTCGGACGCCTCCCGGGCCGACTTCCGCCGGGACTACGACTCGCTCACCTTCCGCGAGTGCGGCGTCCCGGATGCCGTCCGCAAAGGCGTCCGGCGTCTGATGGAAGCGTTCGGGCTCCGGTACGTCGCCCTGGACTTCCTCGTTAATCACCAAGCCGCATGGCACCTAGTCGATATCAATCCGTCGGGCCAGTACGGGTTCATCCCTGAACTCCGCGACCCCATCACACGGGCACTGGCCGACGCACTCCAAGAGGGGGAAGCCCGATGACTGCCGCAGCCCGCTACCGCATGACCGACACCCTTCTGGCGCAGGGCGCACTCGCCGCCGGGTCCTGCTGGGCGGACGCGTTCGCCACGGTGCCCCGCGAGACCTTCGTGCCCGTCTTCACCCTGCGCACCGTAAATGGCGACAAGCGCGTCTTCGAACCCGGGGGCGAGGGATACGACGAAGCCGTCTACACGGACACCACCCTCGTCACCTGCTGGGACGCGGCCGGCACCCCGGTTAGCTCGTCCAGCCAGCCCTCGCTCATGGCCCGGATGCTGGAGGCGTTCACCGTCCCCGACGCCGCCCGCGTGCTGGAGATCGGCACGGGCACCGGCTACAACACCGCGCTGCTGTGTCACCGGCTCGGGGCGGAGCACGTCGTGAGCGTAGACATCGACCCCGAGCTGACGGCGCAGGCTCGTGACCGGCTGAGGGCGGCCGGGTACACGCCGCTGATGGTCACCGGCGACGGCACCAAGGGCCACGCGGACGCTGCCCCGTACGACGGCATCCTCGCCACCTGCGGTGTGGACCGCATCCCCACCGCGTGGCTTGCGCAGGTGAAGCCCGGCGGCATCATCGTGACGAACGTGGGCAACGGCGTCGTCCGTCTCACGGTCCGCGAGGACGGCGGCGCCGAGGGCGCTTTCCTCCCCGAAGAGGCGGCGTTCATGCGCGCCCGTCCCGCGCCCGACCACGTCGCCGCGCGCGCCGGGCAGTTCGCCGGCCTGGTCATGGGCGGCAGCGGCGCGAGCACCACCGTGCGGTTGCCCGTGCCCGCCGACGAGGCGAGCACGTTCCTCGGCGAGCTCGTGCAGGCGACCGCGATGGAAATCTGGATGCTCCACCACGACGTGCTGTCCATGACCCTGGGTGACCCCGAAGACGGCGAGTTGGTTCACGGTCTCGTGCACCCGGCCACCGGGTCGTGGGCGCGCATCACCCCGGCGCTCGGAACGGACGTGACGGTCGAGCACGGCGGGCCCCGTGACCTTTTCGGCGAGCGGCTGGCGCTCATGGAGCAGTGGGCCGTCGCGGGGCGCCCCCAGCCCGGCGCCTACACCCTGACGGTCACCGCCGAGGGGCTGCACACCCTGTATCGAGCTGAGCCAGCCACCGCCCGCTGGATGCTCAGCGCCTGACCTCGTACGGCCCGCTGGTACGGCACATCCTGTGCATTACGTCCGTCGGGCCTCAGTGGGGCAGTGCCCCACTGAGGCCCGACGGCGCTCGCCCCCCCCCACGAACGACCACGGCCCTGGCCACCCCGTATTGAGCGGGGTGGCCAGGGCCGTGGCTGCTTGTACCAGCGGCCGAGCAAGAAACGACGGCCCCCGGGGTGCGACCCGGGGGCCGTCTGCAGTCGCCCCTATCGAGAGGAAGACGCGACCGTGAACATGATGACAGTGGCACCCGACCGGGTGCACGAGCAGGTGCAGAGCCTGCGGGCCCCGGCCCTCCAGGCCGCGGTCGACGCGGGCGCCGCCTGCGCCGACCTGCGCAACGCTCCCCTGCGGGAGGAGTGGTTCCGCGAGGAGAGCGAGCCCGAGGCCGACTGGTCCTTCCGCGCCCGGCTTCTGGGCGACTTCTGCCGGGAGATGTGCCCGGTGATGGCGGAGTGCCGGGAGCTCGCGCTGAGGCAGGGTGAGGGCCGGTCGTGGCAGGACGACATGGTGCGCGGTGGCCTGACCGGCCAACAGCTGGTCGAGGAGCGGGCCCGGGAGGCGGAGCGGCTGGCGGCGGCGGTGGCCGAGGACCAGCGGGCCACCGTCGAGTGGGAGGTGTACATGCGGGCCGCGCTGCGACAGCTGAAGGAGGCGAGCGTGGTCATCCAGGCCGGCGCCGCCCTGGAGAAGGCCCGCAAGGAAAGTAACGCCCGTGCCACCGAAGCCGCTGCCGAGCTCCGGGCGATCCGTCGTCAGCGGCGGGCGCGTGCCGGCTGGGGTGAGGCTGCGTGAGCGCGGGCGGCGAGCGGGCGACGGCGCAGGAGCGGGAGGCGCGGCAGATGGAGGAGTTCCTGCGGCGGGCCCGTGAGGCCGACGACCGTCGCACCGGCCGGGGAGGTGGGCGCTGATGGCGGGCGGGTCGAAAGCCGTCGAGGTTGCCCGGGCGTGCCACGACTGCGGCGGGGCTGGCGGTCAGACCGTCGACACCAGCGGCGACGGTGTACTGCGGCAGACCTGGAAGTCCTGCACTGTCTGTCGCGGCACCGGACAGGCGCGGTGAGGGCCATGACCGAGGCGGAGCACGAGCGGCTGGAGGACGAGGTCCGGCGCGCCAACGCGAGGTCCGAGGCTGACCGGAGGGCCCGTGGCTGTGGCTGACGACCTGTTCCTCAGGTACATGCGCGCGTTCCAGACCTCCACGGAGCACGTCGACGGCTGTGCGGCGTGCCAGGCATACGAGCCCTGCCAGGTCGGCAAGCCGCTGCACGAGCGGTTCGCCCGGCTCCAGGACGCGTACGTCCAGCGCCGGGCCCGGCAGAACCGGCGCTGACACAGGGCGCCCGCTCTCCCGGAACTCTCCAGGCCCGGCTGCCCGCGGTCCAGGCGGCCGGCTCCCTTTTCGCACGACCCGGCCCCGGAAAGACCCGGGGCCGGACGCTCTCCCTCGTCCGATACAGGAGGAACTCGTGCTTCGCACCATCACCCTGCGGCACCCCCTGGACGCCGCCGGCCTCCCCCGCTGGCAGGTGCCCGCCAGGCCGGCGGAGTCCTCCATGGCCCCGGCCGGCCAGGACCGGCAGGCCGCCGACCGGTTCCGTGCCACGCACGGCGACTGCACGACGTGGGGCCCGGCGGACTACGAGTCCTACGAGCACCTGGTCGAAGCCGCGGACCCCGGCATCGCTCGCGCCGTCCGGGAGGACCTGGTCGTCGTCGGACGGCACGCCGAGGGCGGACGCGTCGTCGTCGACCTGGCCCTGCCCGGCACCCGGACCGCCGCGCCCCGCGGCGGAAGGCTGGCCTGACGGCTGCCTAATTCGTTTTTAGCGATCACGGTGACGGCCGAGAGGACGTCACCGGGTTGTTCGAGTGCCGGGGCCGTGACACCTGTGATGAGCCGGGCCTGTGAGGCCTACCTATAGACCGCGTGGGCGGCCCCGGCACTCGTGGTGGTGGCGGTCGCGTGGGCGCCGGGCGGATGCCTAATGGCTGCCGGGCACTCGATGCCTCGGATCAGACCGGCGGCGTTCGGCGTCTTCGCGGCCGCCACCACCTGTGTCTGTACCACTCGTTGATCTTCGTGGTGCGAGCCCGCCGCGCGGTGACCTCTCGATTCGCCCGAGCCCCTTCCGAGCTCCCGCTTAGACCGGGGCCCGCGTGGCGCGCTGGTGCCACGAACGACTAGCGAGGTGGCGGCCCGGCCCTGGTGCCGAGGCCTGGAATTAGGTCGACGCGTGGCCCGCATGCGCTCGTGACCAGCGCGAACGCTCATGCTCAGGGGAGGAGCACACTTGATCTACTGCGGAATCGACTGGGCGGAACGGTCGCACGACGTCGCCCTGGTCGACGACAGCGGGCAGCTGCTGGCCAAGCGTCACATCACCGACGACGCGGCCGGCTACCGCATCCTGCTGGACCTGCTCGCCGAGTACGGCGACACTAAGGAGACCCCGATCCCGGTCGCGATCGAGACCTCCCGCGGCCTGCTCGTCGCCGTCCTGCGGACGGGCAAGCGGCAGGCCTTCGCGATCAACCCCATGGCGGCCGCCCGCTACCGCGACCGCCACAGCGTTAGCCGCAAGAAGTCCGACCCCGGCGACGCCCTCGTCCTGGCGAACATCCTCCGCACCGACATGCACGCCCACCGGCCCCTGCCCAGCGACAGCGACCTAGCCCGCGCCATCGCGGTCCTGGCCCGGGCCCAGCAGGATGTGGTCTGGAACCGGCAGCAGACTGCCAACCAGCTCCGTTCGCTTCTTCGCGAGTACTACCCGTCCGCCCTGGCCGCGTTCGAACCCTGGCGGAACGGCCTGTGCCGCCCCGAAGCCCGCGAACTCCTCAAGGCCGCCCCGACACCTGCCCGGGCGGCCCGGCTGACGCGCACCCGGATCGCTGCCGCGCTCAAGCGCGCAGGGCGTCAGCGCGGGATCGAGGCCGAGGCTGAGCGGCTCCGAGAGGTCTTCCGCGCCGACTGGGCTCACCAGCCGCCTCTGGTCGAGGACGCGCTCGGCAAGCAGATGCTCGCCCTCCTTATCCAGCTCACGGCCGCCTGCACCGCCGCTGACGACCTCGCTGAGGCGGTGGAGGAAGCTTTCCCTCAGCACCCGGACGCTGACATCATCTGCAGCTTTCCCGGACTCGGCGTCCAGCTCGGCGCCCGGGTGCTCGCCGAGATCGGGGACGACCGGGCCCGGTTTGCCGACGCCCGCGGCCTGAAGGCATACGCGGGTGCCTCGCCCATCACACGGGCATCCGGGAAGAAGTCGAGCATCACCCGGCGGTGGGTGAAGAACGACCGCCTCAACCACACCGGCTACCTCTGGGCCTTCGCCTCACTGCGAGCCTCACCCGGCGCCATGGCTCACCACCGGCGCCGCCGCGACGACCACGGCGACTGGCACGCCTCCGCCCAGAGGAACCTCTTCAACCGAATGATCGGCCAGCTCTACCACTGCCTCAAGAACGGCGAGCTGTTCGATGAACAGCTCGCCTTCCCCACCGGGCTCGCCGCCGCGGCTTGACGCCTTAGCGTCGCGAGGTGTCTGATCCGCCCGCACCGACCGCCGAACGCCGGCGGGCCGGTACGGGCGGTGACGGGGAGCCGGACAGTCCGGACCCGATGAACCGAAACGAGGCCCCCGCATGCCCATGACGACGAACACCGCCACCGAACCCCCCACCGCGGCGGTGGTATTCACCGACGAGACGCTGCGCACGGCGGCCGGCCTTGCCGCCGACAGCTACCGGCCGGTGTGGACCGGCCCGTCCGGAGAGGAATCCTCCGGCGAGAGCGTCGCCCGCCACCTGGAGGCCACCGCCGCCCTGCTCGACAAGGACGGCTGGGTCCGCATCTACGACTGCGGCAAGGACTGGACGACCAGTGCGGACCTGGCCGATGACGACTCCATGACCGTGAAGGCCATGCTCAAGTCCCTGCTGCGCTGGGTCCGCGAGGACGTCGGCAACGACCCGCAGCGCACCCTGTCCACCGCCCTGCGCCACGTCGCCGAGGGCGGCGGGCACGGCGACCCGGGCACCGCCGCCATCGCCTCCGACGTCCTGGACCTGCTGATCCGGGCCCACACCGGATCGGACACCGCCCGCGCCACGCCGTGGTCGGAGCGGCTCACCCGCACCCACGCGGACATCACCGCCCTGCTGACCGCGGGAGCCCGGTTCGCCCGCACCTACGGGCCCGGTGCCGCCGAGGTCACGGGGAAGACGGACTGACCCGCACCGTGGCTCCGCGCCCTCCCCCGGCGCCACCGACCGCCCCCGCCCCCCGCCTTCGTCTGGAAAGGAGGACCTGTTGTGCGTCTTCTCTACGCCTTCTCGATCTTCGCCAACTTCGCGATCGTGGCCGTGGTCATCTACCGGGCCGCACTCTGAGCTGCTTCCGGGGCGGGCCTGCCCGGATACGACGATCCGCACCGCGCCGCCGGACAACCGCCCGGCGGCGCTGTTTTTTGCGTTCGAGGAGGACGCGTGACCATTCCCAGCCCGTACGTCCACCTGGCCAAGGTGAGCCGCCGCTCGGGTGCGGCCGTCGGCAACTGACCACTGACGAGCGATCACGGTCGCCCTCACACGTTGCGAGCGGGTGGGGGCGGTCGTGGCTGCTCGTACGCAGCCGCCCCCGGTCTGCACGGACCGCTTCCTCGGCAGATCGGGCGGTAGCGAGGGCCGGGACGCCCGGCCGTGAGCCCTAGGAGCACCGCATGACTGCACTTCACCCCCAGGCCGGCTCGGTGACGGCGGCCGTGTTCAACCGCGGGGACTACGTCGTCTACCGGGACCCCAACCGTTTCTGGGCGGGCCTGCCCGCCCACACGTTCGTCTGCCGTGTCGATGACGCCTTCCGCTTCGACGGCGGCTACCGCTACTCGCTGACCTGCCTGGCCAGCGGCAGGCCCGTCGGTGGCAACGCGCGGGGCGAGTACATGCGGCTGCTGCCGCCGGCCGACGCGATGCGCGACATCGACACGGCCCCCCTCCACACCGGCGCCGCCGCGGACACCATGGCCCCGGGTGCCGTCGCCTGGCTCGTCCAGCAGACCGCCGCGTGCCGCGGGCAGGAGCTGCCCCGCCCGCGCACCTGACCTCCCCCTCCCCCGTGGCCCGCGTCGGCATCCTCCGGCGCGGGTCGCAGTTGTGACCGAAAGGACTGTGATGGCCGCGCGCACCGCGACCCGTACCCGTGCCAAGAGGAAGTCGCCGTCGAAGCCGTCGGCCACCGCATCCAAGACGCCCGCACCGAGCCGCCCCCCGGCCACACCGCAGGAGAAGGCATCCGGTATCAGTCTGGCGGCCGACGCCCTGGTCGCTGACGGCCGGGACCGGGCCGCCGACCTCATCGACACCGCCCGCGAGACGGCCGCCGCGCTCCAGGCGGAAGCCGAAGCCGCCGCCGCTCGTACGGTCTCCGCTACCCACGAGCAGGTCACCACGCTGCTCACCGAGGCGCGAACCCGCGCTGAGGACCTCACTGTCAGCGCGGACCAGGAGGCCACCGTCCGGCGTGCGGCGGCGAAGCAGGACCTGGAGACGGCGCGCGGCGAGGCCGAGCGCCTCCTGGCGGAGGCCCGCGACCGTGCCGAGACCCTGGTGGAGGAGGCCCGCGCGCAGATCGCCGACCTCACCAAGCTGGCCGCCACTGACCGCGAGGCGACGGCCGCCGCGGTCGCCGAGCTGCGACGCCTGGCCGAAGCCGACCTCACTGAGATCGGCGCCCTGGTCGGCCGGCGCCGCATCGAGGCCGGTGCGATCCTCGCCCGCGCCCAGGAGCAGGCCGACGGACTGGTGGCCGCGGCGCAGCGGGAGGTCGAGCAGGCGCGCGAGCGGTTCGCCAAGCTCGCCGAGACGGCCGCCGGCCAGTACGACGCCCGGCGGGCGGAGGCGGAGCAGCTGTACGCGGACGCGGTGAAGGCCGCCGACGGCCGGCGCCGCGAGGCCGACCAGCACGTGGCCACCGCGCAGGCCGAGGCGGAGCAGGTGCGTGCGGGGCTGCGTGAGCAACTGCGCGCGCTCACCGAGAAGTTCGACGCGGAGGCCGCCGACAGGCGCAAGGCCCTCGCGGAGGAACTCGCCGGGCTCCGGGCGGCCTGCGGCAGGCAGCGCGAGCGGCTGCGGGAGGAAGCCAAGACGGTCGCGGTGCAGTTGCGGGAGGCCGCTCAGAAGGAGGCCGAGCGCATCACCGCGGAGGCGGAGAAGAAGGCCCACGGCATCACCGGGCGGGCCCAGGCGGATGAGGCCCGCGCGCGCCGGCTGCTGGAGGAGGCCCGCGAGGCGAAGAAGGCTGGCTCCCGCTGGCGTGGGTGGCACCACAAGCTCAGCCGGAAGGCGTGGGAGACGGCGCCGTGGGTCGCGCTGGCGGCCGGCGTCGGGCTCGCCGCCTCCGGCGAGTACGAGCTGGCCCGCATGGTCGGTATCCACCCCTACGTCGCTCCGCTGCTGCCGGTGTCGATCGACGTCTACTGCGTCACCGCGTTCCGCACGAAGAAGGACATCGGGGCCGCGCTCGCGCTGATGGCGTCGGCGAACGTTGTCTTCCACCTCTCGGAGCAGGCGCACCTCGTGCCCGAGGGAGAGTCCGCGCCGTGGTGGCTGACCACCTTCGTCGTGCTGATCTTCGTGGCCGTCATCTGGCGCGTCCACTTGCTCATGCACGACGCCGGTACAGACGCACACGGTGGTACGGACACAGCGACCGGGACAGGCGGACATAGCGGTACAGCCGCCCGTACAGACGGCCCGGCTGGTACACCGCGCCCCCGCACGGGACCCTCCGGTACGCACTCGTACAGCACGGCAGCCAGTACACCGCCCGCCGGTACAGCCCCCGGTACGGCTCGTACGGAGCCTGTACACGGCACCCCGTACGGCACCGCCGCAGCGGCGCCCAATGCGGGCGTGACCAGCACGTACGGAGACCGTACAAGCCGCGTACAGGCAACCCCGGACGGGGCAGCGCGTACAGGGCCGGAGCGTTCCAGCCGTACCGGTACAGCGACTCTCGCGAGCAAGACGCGTACCGGTACAGCCACCGCCCGTACGGCTCCCGTGGACAGTCCTCCCGCCGCCCGTACCAGTACGGCAAGCACCCGCTCGCGTACCACCGCGACGATCACCGCCGGGCGTACCGGTACAGCCACGCCGGCCCGTACGGATGCCGAACTGCTCCCCGCGGTACGGGCTCTGCCGCGCGAGGACGACGGCTTCGTCAACATCAGCCGCGCCCGGACGGAACTCAGCATCAACCAGCCCCGCGCAATCCGGCTGCTGTCCCGGGCCGGCCTGCTGCGCCCCGAGGACGCTGACAAGTACCTGACCTGACCGGTCGTCCGGCACACACCAGTGAGGGTCAGCCCACCGGTAATGGGCTGACCCTCGCTGCGACTGCCGGAAGCAGTCGACAGCCCCACCAGTACACCAGGAGGGAATCCCCGCCGTGAACAGCAACAACGACCCGAACTACTCCCCTCTGCGCGACGTCGCGCAGAGCCCGGAGGCAACCGCCCGGTACCTGGCCGACGTTCAGCGGGTCCTGCTGGACATCGGCAAGAACCTGGAAACCCTTGCGATCGAGACCCGCGTGCACCTGCGCGAGACGCACGTGGAGGGCGACCGCTGGTACCACGCCAGGCTGCGCGCGATGCCCGTCGAAAAGGCCCTCGGGAACGTGCTCAAGAACCTGAACAAGCTCACCGAGGGCCTGGAAAAGAGCGCCTATAAGCGCCGTGCCCACGACGAGGCCGTTGTGAATACGGCCAAGGGTAGGAAGGAAAAGGAGCTGGAAAAGCAGCGGAAGAATAACCCGCAGCCGCTCCAGGCCGCGCCGAATCCGCCGCAGCAGGATGCACAGAACCAGAATCTCGGCTATGGTGGCCCCACGTCGATTTACGACCTCGGTCGGGAGTCGGCGTGAACCCCCGCCCCCTCAGCAGAGCCGAACGTTCCGCAGAACGGCGCCAGAACTGGCTGAAGGAAGAGGCGAAGAAAGCCCGCGAATCTCGCGGCGAAGCAGGGCAGATGGAATTCTGGCTCCGCCTGGCGCGATCCCGAATGGCCAAGGACGTCAAAGAAAATCGCCAGGACGTCTACTCCGGATTCGCGCTGATCTGCCGCCTGTTCATCACGGCGCTGGACCAGCGAGTGGAGGGCAACGGACGGATCTGGAGCGACCTGCTGCAGTACGCGGAGCAGGTCGTGGCGAAGCACCCCCCGCGTCACTGAACGTCACCAGCGAAGGCCCCGCCGGGCTCCCGCGGGGCCTCGCGCGCGTAAAGCGTGCACACGTGCACGTGCACACGCGTGCACACAAGACCCCACGCTCTGTCAAGTCTTAGGAGGGAGGCGCACCGTGTCCGATGAGGACGGCACCGGGACCCTAGTCCAGGGCCCCTGGAACGGTGATTCCATGTACGTGCCACCGCCGATCCCGGATTACGGCGACACCATTCCGCTGCCGAAAGACGTTCCCCCAGCGCCGCCGGAGTCACCGGAAGAGACGACGAGGGAACTGCCGACGATTCCGGCCGCCCCGGACCCGTCGACGGCCCTGCGGTCCGAAGGAATTACAGCACCAGAAACCGGCGAAGATGACGGCGAATACGAGGAAGACGAATACGAACAGCCTCGTTCTCTCGCCGACCGTCTCGGTGACTGGCTGGAATTCCGCCTGGAAATGGCGCGGGCCAATCACGAAAGCGAAGCGCCTTTCCGTGAGGCTGAAAGAGCACGGAAGGCCGCGCTGCTGGAAGGCCGCACCGCGCAGGAAGTCGCGATGATGGAGCAGAACGGAAAGCTCCACGCCGCGATGATGAAAGCGAAGGGCGACAAGGCGGTGGCACGCGGAAAGGCGGACACCGACCGCACGAAGTCGTCCGCCTCCGGCCTGGGGGCGGACAAGGGCCGCTCGAAGGCCGGCGGCGGGGGCGGGTCCTCCCGCGGCGGGGGCGGCACCGGGCCGCCCCGCAACAACTCGAGCCCGGGACCGAACCGTTCCGGCGGCTCGCGCGGCTCCAACTCCGGCGGCCCCGGCGGGCGTTCGGGGTCCGGATCGACTGGGGGCGGCGGAGGCGGCAAGGGCGGCGCGAAGGGCTCTCAGACGGGCTCTGGCGGCCGTGCACCCGGTTCCGGGCGCAGCGGTTCGCCCGGGGGCTCGAAAGGCTCTCAGACGGGCTCTGGCAGCTCCGGCCGTAACAGCGGCAGGAGCTCGAGGGGCGACGGTAGTCAGGCGTCCGGCGCTCGTGCCGAGAGGGCCCGCGGCCGCCAGGAGCGCGCCGGGGTCCGGCAGGCCGGGCGGCAGGAACGGCGCAGCGCCGGGCACTCCGCCGGTGTCGCGGACCGGTCCAAGGACCGCGACCAGGGCCGCGCGCAGCGGCAGCAGGCGTGGGAGGACCGCCGGGCCAAGCACCAGGAGCGCGACGCGGCGCGGAAGGCGAAGCGGGAAGCCGCGGCGTCGGCCGACTCCGGTCGTACCACGCTGGGCCAGGCCGTCGGCAAGGAAGCCCAACGCCGCTGGGACAAACGCCGCGCCGACGCGAAGGCCGCCAAGGACGTGAAGGACGGCACCGAGAAGGTGAGCCTGCCCAAGGACAAGGACTCCAAGGACAAGGACACCGACGGCAAGGACAGGAAGACCGCCAACGACGGCACGGCAGGCGATGCGCCGGGCACGGACTCCACGGCCGATGACGGGGCGTCTGACGGTGCGAAGAAGCGGCGTCGGTTCCGGCGTCGGCGCACCGGCGGCACGGGCCGGGCCGGACGGCGCGGACATACCCGCCGCACCGGTCGTACCGGCCGGACGGGGCGCGGTCGTACGGGTCGCGCCGGTCGGCGCGACCGTCCGGCAGGCAGCCCGTTCGGCGCGGAGGACTCCACCCCGACGGTGGAGTGGCCCGAGCACGACACCCGCCCGCCCAAGCGCGCCGCGAAGGGCGAGGACGACATCGTCGACGCGGACATCGTCCCCGACGGACCTGCGGCCATCACGACCGGCATCAGGGGCCTGCCGCCCGCGCCGGAGAAACACACCGCACGGCCCGGAACCAGCCGGCCGACCAGCACGGAAGGGAGCAGCATGAGCGAGGTCAGCAGGCCGTCCGGCGCGGGCGGCCTCGGCGCCCAGCACCGTACGGACATCACGTTCGACGAGTACCTGATGGAGATGGCGAACATCGCCATCCGGGCAGCCTCCGACCAGGAGCGGGCAGAAACCCTCGCGGAGGCGCTCGCCAAGGTCGCCGACGCCCTGCGGGACATGGCCGCCGACCTGGTCGGCGACCACAACGTCAGCACCGAGGTCACCGAGCTGATCTCGGACCTGGCCGACGCCGCAGCCCGCATGAAGCAGCAGGCCGAACGGTGCGCGACCGAGTGCGGCCTGGCCCTGGAGGCAGCCAAGCTCGCGGCCGCGATGGTCGCCCGCATCTACGGCGAAGACATGGCCGCGAAGGAAGACGCGGGCCTGAAATACGTGTCGGCCGCCGCCCACCACGACTAAGACGAGGGAGGAAATCCGCTGATGAGCAGCGATCTCGCACCCCGCCCCAGCGGCGCGGTACCCGTCGTGGCCGACGGCGACAACCGCTACAAGGCCGTCCAGACCAAGCTCGACACCCTCGGGCGCGCGCTCGACGACGCCGGCCTCGGCCTCGAGGAGCTCACGCGCAGCATCCGCAGGAACGCCAAGCGTGCCGAGGACGCGGCCCGCGACGTCGACAACGCCGAACTCGACCCGAAGTTCGTGGAGCTGACCAGCAACGTCGGTGTCGCCCTCGGGGGCGCCGCTGTGCAGGTCAAGAGGCTGCACGAGACCGCGCAGGAGACCGCCGACCTCAGCCACGAGACCAAGCGCACCCACTCCAAGCTCTACGGAGCGCTGGACGACATCCGCTCGGGTCGGCGCGAGAAGACGCCCAGGCCCGGGTTCTTCAACCGCTGACCCCGCTCCCCCACCCACCCGCCACGGGCGGCCCCGCACATCTCGCGGGGCCGCCCGTCCCCGTTCCCGAAGGAGAAGCAGGTGACCACGCCGCGCAGTGTCGCGCTCGAACGCCTCGCCTACACCCTCGCCGCGCCCGTGCTGGCCGTGGCCCCGAACCTCTACCCCGACAGCCCCGTCAACCAGGTCGTGCAGCTGGCCGGCGCCGCCGGGATCGGCGGCTGGTTCCTCGCCGCCAAGAACGGGGAGCCCGGCGCCGGACGCAAGATCCTGCGCTGGTCCCCGCTGGTCCTGGCCGCCGCCGTCGACGTCGCCGCCGGGCATACCACCGGCTTCGGCCCGTACTGGGGGGACGCCCTGCTCGCCGCCGGATGGGCGGCGGCCGGCTACCTGGTGATGCCGTTCTCCCGGCACACCCGCCGCAACCACCGCCCCGCCGTCGCGGCTCCGGCCCCGCAGCTGGCGCCCGCCGAAGCTCCCGAGCCGTCCCCGGTCGTCCCCGACGACGGAGCCGACCTGCTCACCCGCGACGCGCGGGTGCTGTGGGAGAACGCCGGAATGCCCGGCCGTACGCACGTCGTCAAGGCGACCCGGCACCCCGGTCAGCGGCACGACATGACGGTCCTGCTGCGCGCCTCGGAGACCGGACGGCCGATCACCGGCCTGTCGGAGGCCGCGGTCGCCGCGCCGTTCGGCGTGCACTCCAGCGACGTGGTGCTGGCGGAGGTCGCCATCCAGCCCGGTCGCCAGGGCGGGCCCGGCTGGATGGAGGCCCGCATCACCCCGGACGCGGGCCAGCGCCGCCGCACCAAGCCGACCGCGCAGGAGCGCTGGACGGACCGGGTCGGCGGGCCCAAGGGCGGCGCCCCCGGCTCCGAGCTGGTCCACAAGACCCGCGACGAGACGCGCCGGGTGACCTTCTACCGGGCGAAGATGGCCGACTCCACCGACACCCCGCGCATCGACCTGCCCAAGGTCTGCCGCGCGCTCGGGCTGCCCGAGGACGACTCCTGCGTGTTCGTCCTCATCGACGGCAACGAGTTCCTGATCAGCGCGTTCGACAACCCGCCCCTGTCCGTGGTCTTCCCCGCCACCCGCGAGCTGCTCACCCCGGACGCCAAGGGCATGTACGTGTGCGGGTTCACCATCACCGGCCAGCCGGTGAAGACGATGGTGTACCAGCACGACAAGAACGCCCCGGCCCACGGCCTGACCCTCGGGGTGTCCCGGTCGGGCAAGACGCAGTTCTTCGCGATCCACATGGCCGCCCAGTCCCTGGACGGGGAGGTGGTGTGGCTGTCCACCGTCCGCAAAGACGAGAAGACCACCGTGCTGGGCCGGTACATCGACCGGCAGGGCTCGAACGCGCTGTGGATGGCCCGCTCGCTGCGGGCGGCGAAGGCGCTGTGCGAGATCAGGGCGGAGATGCCCTGGCCGCACGACGGACAGCCGCACGACTACAAGCCGGGCGACTCGCGGTGCCCGTACCGGCAGCTGAACGTGTACGGCGATGAGTTCATGACCGCGGCGCAGGACGCGGACTTCGGCGAGTTCATCCAGAAGGACGGCGAGGACCTCACGGTCACCGGCCTGAAGTACGGCATCGGCTTCAACCCAGCCGGCCAGTCCCCGTTCGCGCACAACGGGTTCTCCACGGAGATGAAGGACAACCTGCGCCAGAACAGCCGCCCGGTCATCTTCAACATGGGGTCGCCCGGCGCCACCCGCAAGGCGGCGGAGGGCACGATGGAGAACGCTTACGACGTGCCGACCATCCCGGCTCGCTACTCCCGTACGGAGGGTTCCGCGATCGAGCGGGCCCTGCGCGGTGACGCTGATCCGGAGAATGGTGTCTCCACGGGCGGCGTCGCGGTCATCGTCCTCGACAACGGCCGCGCCGTGCTGATGCGGTCGCTGTACGCGGACTTCGACACCGACCTCTCCGAGCTGTTCCCCGACGAGATCAACCGGCTCACCGACCACGAGATCAGCGAGCTGACCACGCGTGGCCTGTGGTTTGACTGGAACGAGCCCGTGCGGCCCGGCGAGTTCTGGCCCGAGCCCGACGAGGACAACGACGGTGATGGCCGGTCCCGCCGGCGCGGCGGCGGCAAGGGCGGAGGCGGGCGCGGTCCCAAGAGCGGTGGTCGCCGCGCCGAGCAGGTGACCTCGCCCCGCCAGGCGCTGGAGGCCATCAAGAGCCTCACCGACGCCTGACCACACCCGCCCATCCCGTGTCCAGCGCGCCGAGCGCAGCTGGCCCCACCCAACCTCTGCGAAGGAGCACCGCCCGCTGTGGCCCTCTCGATCTCCGCCGCCGTGCTGCTGGGCATCATCGTCGCCGTCCTGGTCAAGGGCGGCTACGTCCGCGCTGGCTCGGCCCTGGCCTGTCGTTGTTCGGCTTCACCCTCGCTGCGACCGGCCTGGCCCCGGCCATCAACAGCGGCCTCGCCGCAGTCGCCTCACTGATCTCCAGCTTCTGACTACGCCTCTGTCCACGGCGGGTCGTGGGTGTAGTTGAGCTCGTCGCAGAAGCGGCAGTCCCACTCCGAGGGCACCTCCCACTTGTCGACCCAGAAGCCGACCTGCCTGCCCACGAAGTAGTTGTCCCCACCGCACCACCCGCACTCGAAGACGAACTCCACCCCATCCCCTTCCCCGCGCCTGTGTCAGTCCGAGGATGCCCGGGCCACGGGTGCGGTGACTACCCGCCGACAGCACCCCACCCCCTGCTGCACGACGCCGAAGGGCGTCGGCCGGTCAACGAACACCGGAAGTGCCCTTCGCCGTCCGCTCCCCTCCCCGGCTGCCCTCCCGGCAACCACGGCCGGGAGGGCACCGTCGTCCGCGAAAGGACCCTGCCGCCATGCCCCCGTACGACACGGCCCACTCGTACAGCCACCAGCCCGCCGTCTACGCACCCCACCACCAGACCGCCCTGCCCGCGGTCCCCGAGCCAGCTTCGGTGGATTTGTCCGGCGAGCGCCAGCCTGTGGTGTGGGTGCCTGGCCCCGACGGCAACTTCGTCGGCGTCCCGCGCGACATGCTCCCGGCCGGCTACCTCCACTCCCCCGTCATGCCCGCACCCCCTCAGCGAGACCTGACCCCGCAGCCGCTCATCGACCCCCGCGCCCAACTGGTCCTGGCCGTCGGCATCGCCGCCGGCACGGCCGGGGCCGGGCTCGGCTGGGGCATCGGCCAGGCCGCCGCCGGCATCGCCGCCGTCAGCGGGAGCAGCGGCCTGATCGCCGCCCTCGCGCTGCTGCTCCTCGTCAAGGCCACCGGTCGCGGCGGTAGCACCGTGCAGGTGCACCACGAGACGACCGTGATCAACACCAACCGGTGGTTCGGCAAGTCGACCACCACCTTCTGACCCGGGCCACCCGCCTCGCACTCGAACCCCCCACTCGCACGGGCCGGGAGTCGAGTACGGAGGCAGGCCGCCCGCATCCGCTCCACCAGCGACCGAAGGAGAAACCGAAAATGACCGACAACGACCCGCAGAACCAGCCCACTCCGCCCACCCGGCGCGCTGCCGTGGCCCTGTGGTGGGCCACCGCCTGGAGCGAGGGCGGGCTCCTATACCGGCGGTGGGAGGAACTCCGGCTCGCCCGCCGGGCCGGGTGGCACAAGATGGCCAACTGGATCAAGGCCGTGCTCGCTCTCGCCGGGGCCTGCGCGGCCCTGGTCCTCCTGGACGGCGGGATCGGCGTCACCAACGACGCGGTGAACCGGCTGCTGGACGCCGCTCCGGCCGTGCAGGTCGGCACCGACACCTCCTCCGGAGTATGGGCAGTGATCGACAACCCAGTCCGCTCCTACATTGCGGCCCACTCCGCTTCGCTGCCGATCAGTGCCTCCACCGTCTACACCGTCTGGCAGGTCACCGGTCTCTTCGGTCTGCTCGGCGGCTTCCTCCGCAGCAGCGGCGCCTGCCTGACCTGGACCGCCTGGGGCGCCGCCAGCATCGCCATGGTGTGGAGTGCCACCCCCGCCGACGGCCGCACCATCGCCACCGGGATGGCCGTCCTTGCCTGGACCGCCGCCTCCGCGTTCGCCCTGCGCGGCCTGAGCCTGCGCCCGGCGGTCTTCACACAGGTCCACAACGCCGGTGCCCGGGTCGAGCCGCACCTCCACCTCCCGGCCCCGGTCACCCCGCCCGCCGATGACGGTACCCCCGACAATGTGCACCCGCTCCAGAAGCGCTGACCCGGCGCCCCACCTGGTCCTCGGCCACCCCTGCGGTTGCCGAGGACCGGACAGGCCGCCCGGCCCCGCACCACCCCATTCCACCAAGGGAGCAGCTCGTGCCTTTCACGATCAACGCCCATCAGCTCGGCCGGCTCATTGACCGCACGCGCGCCCACGTCGGCGGCGAGTTCACTGAGGTGCTGTACGGCATCCGCCTGGAAGCCGACGCCAACTACGTGTACGCGGTGGCCAGCGACCGGTACACGGTGGGCGCCGCCCGCTACCGCCACACCGGCCTGGACGGCGAGCCGTTCGCCCGCACGCTCCCGGCCCGGTCCCTGCACGCCCTGCGCGAGTGGATCAGCACCCAGACCGGCCACGAGCCCGTCACCGTGACCGCCGCCGGGGACCGCGTGCGGTTCACCGCCGCCCACGGCGACCTCGGTATCGCCGTCAGCCCGGACCTGGCGTTCTTCGACTGGCGCGGCATCCTGCGAGGTGTCCTCGAGCAGACCAGCGCCTCCGACGGCGCGTTCCCGGTCCTGGACTCCGGACTGCTGCGCCGGTTCGGTGACGCCGACGATCTGGTGCGCGTCCGTGTCACCGCCGACCGGCGGGCGGTGCTGGTCGTGGGCGAGGACTTCCTCGGCGCCCAGATGCCTGCTTACATCCGCCGCCGTGGCATCGAGACCAGCGGCCACGCCGCTCTCGATCAGGTCCACGCCGACTGGCAGCACACCCTGTCCGCGGGCGCGGCCGCCGCGATACCCGACGGCATCCCCGCCGCGCCGGACCGGACCCGCTACGAGGTCACCAAGGCCGTCACCGAGACCGCGGGAGATCTGCTCCAGCAGACCCTGCGCAGCACGCACGCGATGCTGGAGAGCGCCGCCTCGGGTGAGGCGTTCGCCGCCCACGCCGCCGTCGGCGCCACGGCCTGGAGGGCCTACCGGTACCTCGACGCCCTCCACACCGCCGACCCACGCCTGGCCGCCACCATCGTCGCCGAAACCGCCGAGGAACTCGACAGCGGCGAAATCGGCGAGTTCGCGTGGGAGGCGGCCGAGAAGGCCGGCCACGACCCCGACGCCTGGAACGCCGCGTTTGAGGCACGCCTGGCCAAGGCCCGCACGGACACAGGCGGCAGGCCCGGCCACGAGCCGGCCGCCTGAAAAATCCGCCCCGACAACCACCTGGAGATGGGGCGGATGAGGGGTGCTCACGTATCGGTGGAGCTGATTTCCGCGCTCAGAGCCCGCAAGGCGTCATCGTATTGGTGGCGGTCGAATTGGAACGGGCCGAACGCCGTGTAGTCGCGTGCCGTGCGGTAGGGCTGCTCGAAGAAGTCCCAGGTCACGAGATCGGCTGTCACGGCGATGCGGGCCATGAGCGGCCAGCACCCCAGCTCGCCGCATTCACAGCCGAGCAAGGGCGTCTTCGGCCCCATGGCGTCGGTGGACCGTCCGTGGAAGTGGTCCTCCAACGGGCCGAACCGAAAGTACTCAGGGATAAGACCGCCGTAGGCGTCGCCTGCGGGTTGCATCCCGGCGTCAGTCTCGAATCTGTCGATCAGCTCGGTGAGCGGTATTCCGTCGATGCGTGGGGCGACCTCAAGCACGCCAAGGTCGTCACGAGGCTGGCGGTCGAACCGGATCTCATTGCTGGCCATCCCCTGATTATCCCAGCGCACTCTTTCCCTGCTCCGCCCGGCTCAGTTGATCCGGGACCGAGGCTGATCGCCGTACCGCCGCTTGCGCTGCGGGTTGCTCGCTGACCGGAGCCAGCCCACCAATACCGCGGCCTCGGAGCGAACTGGGCGGCCCGATCGACTGCCGCCGTACTCACCCCGCTCGACGCGGACGACTCCGAGTCCACCGCCTGCGCGAAGAGGCCGCGACCTTCGCCCCCGACTCCGCCGGGAAGCACCCGCACCTGACCACCCGCACCCCTCCACCCACAAGGAGAACGCACATGACGTCGCTGCAGACGCACCCGGAACTGCCGGAGAACGCCCTGATCGTGCTGATCGGCGCCAGCGGCGCTGGTAAGAGCACCCTGGCCCGCACCTGGCCCGACTCACAGATCCTGTCCCTGGACGCGATGCGCGAGGCGGTCAGCGACGACGCGGGCGACCAGGAGGCCACGGCCGACGCGGTCGATGCCCTGCACCTGATCCTGGAGCGCCGAATGGGGCGGCGGTTGAACACGGTCGTCGACGCCACGAACGTCACCAGGGCCGCCAGGGAGCCACTGGTCGCCGCCGCCCAGCGGCATAACGTGCCCGCCATCGCGGTCGTGGTGTCCACCCCGGCTTCCGTGTGTGTGGAGCGCCAGCGACCGCGACCGGCCAACCGCGCCGTGCCGAAGGACACGGTCCTCGCGCAGCACAAGGCGATGGTCCACTCCCACCCGAAGCTCAAGACCGAAGGCTTCAACCACGTCGTCTTCTCCGACAGCCTCTACCGGCTGCTGCCGCTCCTGAAGAGCCTGAGCGAGACCCGGAACGCCGACCTCGGACGGGACGGCGGCGACGGCCTGGGCGACCTGCTGCTCGTACGCAAGATCTTCGGCCCGGAGATCCTGCCGATGTGGCGGTGGAAGCCCGGCTCGGACGTCGCCGGCGGCGACCGCGTCGCGGAGATCCGCCTCGGTCAGATGCACCTCACCCTCGCCCTGCGCACCGACCTGGACGGCAAGGGCGATATCGGGTTCGACGTGATGGTGCCGTGCCCGCACGACAACGAATGCACCGCCTACGCCTGGGCGCCCGCCTACAGCGTCACCTGCTTGTTCCGGGCGCTGAACGGCGACCTGGACGGTCACGAAGACATCGTCTGCACCGTGCACGGCCCGCACGAGAACAACGACCAGGACGACGACCCCGAGGGCCGCGCCGACCTGGAAGCGCAGTACGCGGAAGCGGTACGCGCGTGAGCCGCGCCGCCGACGGCCCGCACCCCCACCCGCTCACCGACCACCCCATGGCCCGCTCGGTGCTCTACCTCCGGCTCGGCCGCGCCCACGCCGCCCTCGGTGAAGAGCTCTCGTGCAGCCGGGCCCTGGCCGCCGCCGAGCACCAGCTCGGCGCCCCTACCGCCGAACCGGCCCCCACCTGGTGCGTGTGGATGTCCCCCTCGGACCTCGCCGTCGATTCCGGCCGGTGTCTCCTCGACCTCGGCCACCGCCGCAGCGCCCACCAGCTCACCCAGGACGGCACCAAGGTCCTGCCGGTCGCCCGGACGAAGACGAAGGCGGTGTTCCTCGCCTACGAGGCCGAGGAGTACCTGCGCGACGGCGAGTACGACCGCGCGGCGACCACCGCCACCCAGGCGCTCACGATGGCGAACCGGATCGGTGCCCCGCGCTGCGTCGAGCTGGTCCACGGGCTCCTCCCGGGCTTCGCCGGGCACACCTCGGCCGAGGGAGTCGGGGAGCTCCTGGAACTGGCCCGCGCCAGCTGACCGCGACAGGACGCACAGCACCTCGCCGGCGAAAGTGACGGACGTCGCCGCCGGCGGCGTCGTGCTGTCCATCCCCTTCCAACCTGCCCCCAACCACCCACCGACTGTGTCGTCCCCGCGCGGCGCCGACCGCAGCGAGGCGCCCCACCTTCCGCAACCCACCGCGAAGCGCGGTCTTTGCTTACTGCTCCCCGCGCGCAAGGCCTCGGCTACGTCACCGATCCGGTGGGCCGGTGGTCACCGCCGGGGGCCGCTTCACTCCTCACGGCAGCCCAGCGACGAGGAGACCGCAGGAACCGGGGTCAGCTCCGCCGGCCTCGGCCGGGACGCCCCTGCCACCATGCCGTCAGATCCCTCGGGTCGTACCAGTCGGTTCGATCCAGCGTCAGCGGGATCGGCAGCCGGGGCCGCGCGCTGTAGGCCGCCCCGGGTTCCGCTTCGCGCGGGCGATGGCCTGTGCGAGGGCGTCGCGCCCAGGAGCCCGGCGGCCGCCGACCCAGGCGCCCCGGCCCCGGAACTGCCGGTCGTCCTCGACATGCCCGGCAAGGTCGCCGACTTCCTCCGCGCCGCCGAACTGGAACCCGCCGAGCGCGTCACACTCGATGCGGGGGTGACCGTACGGCGCGGCCAGGGCTACACCCTGCGCGTCACCGTCGTACCCGCGATCCACCGCCAACTCCTCGACCGCTGCCACCCTCTCGACGGCACTGCGGCGATCCCGGCTCAGCGCAAGGCCCGCCGCGAGTACGAGAACCGCGTCAACGCGCTCGTCCCGATCGGACCATGACCGTTCTCCCTGCTGTACCGATGTTCCTCAAGGCCGTGACGGGACGCGAGGCGACCCGGTTCGGACAGGCAGGACGCGGGGGTCAAACTGTGACGGGGAGGGTGAGCAGGCCCTTCAGACGCGGGGATCTGCGCCAGTTCAGCGCGTTTTCCGGTACGGCCAGGGCCAGGCGCGGCAGGTGGTGCAGGGCGCCGAGCGTGGCGCGCAGTTCGGCTCGGGCCAGCGCCGCGCCTGGGCAGTAGTGCGGTCCGTGCCCGAACGCCAGGTGGTGGCCCGAGGGCCGGTCCGGGAGGAAGCGGTAGGGGTGCGGAAACTGGTCGGGGTCGTGGTTGGCCGCGGCCAGCGCGAACAGGACGGTGTCGCCCGCAGGGATGTGCCGGCCGCCGATGGTCACGTCGCGGCGGGCGAAGCGCCGCGCGGAGGTCAGGGCGGGACCGTGGCGGCGCAGCAGTTCCTCGACCACGGCGGGAGCCTGCCGCGGATGGTCTCGCAGCGTGCCCGGCTGGCGAATGAGGTGGAGGGCGCTGAGGCAGATGAGGTGGGCGGTGTTCTCGATACCCGCCCACCACATGCCGAACGCGAGGAGGACCAGTTCGTCCTCGTCGGCCCGGGCGTGCTCGGAGCCAGTGGTGCCCCACCAGGTGATCAGGTCATCGCCGGGGGTGCGGCGGCGGTCGGCGACGAGGCGGGCCATCAGCCGTCGGACGTGCTCGACCGCGCTGTCCAGACCGCCTGACCGGTCAGGGCGGAACATCGTGCGGGTCCAGCCTGCCAGGTCCCTGCGATCAGCCACCGGGATGTCGAGCAGGTCGCACACGACGGTCAACACCAGCGGGAGCGCGAAGTCTCCCATCAGCTCACCACCGCCCCGGAGCACAAGGGAGGCGGCCAGCTGATCCGCGACCCGGCCGATGTGTCCCTCCCACCGTGCAACGTGCCTGGGGGCCAGCGGCTGGGCGGCCAGCGCGCGCAGGCGCGCGTGGTCCTCGCCGTCCCGGTTCTGCAGGTCCGCCGCCAGCGAACCAGGCAGACGAAACCCCCGGTAGCCGCTTCCGGCGTGGACGTCGTCAAGCGCCAGCAGCCCACTGCGCAACCAACGGCGGCAGTCGTTGTATCCGCCCACCAGCCAGGCCAACGACCCATCCGCCATCCGCAGCCGCTGGACCCCACTGCCCAGACCCGGCTGCTGCTCTACGGGCACGGCCACATCGAGGGCGTCATGGTGAGGGCTCATACGCTTGTGCCTTCCCCCCTGACCGGCGGTGGTCCGGGGGGCGGACGATGTTGGCCGGAAGACGAAGACCGCAAGGTGCTCCGCGTATACCGGGGCTGGGCAACGGCTGCATCAATACCCCCAGCCCGGAGTCACCCGGGCCCAATCACCCCATGGCAAGTGCTGGCGCAGCGCAGCGACGGGCGCGCCTGAGACGTCTTTGTGCGCCCCTTGTGCTCCCCGTGCGCTCGGAGGTGGATCGCCGCACCATAGAGAGGTCTCACCGCACGAGCGGAGAGGAGGTGCCGCAATGACCATCCGCGTCATTCACCACGGACGGTACGAGCACTACGACGGCGACGAGTGCTAGATGCCCGGGGCGTGGCCTTGTGCCACGCCCCATGGCGCTTAGCTGCTCTCG
The DNA here is from genome assembly GCF_021228125.1 of Streptomyces albireticuli. Classification (GTDB taxonomy): domain Bacteria; phylum Actinomycetota; class Actinomycetes; order Streptomycetales; family Streptomycetaceae; genus Streptomyces; species Streptomyces albireticuli. The sequence continues at coordinate 60,587 of NZ_JAJQQS010000025.1, read as the reverse complement.
CTGGTGCCGGTCTTCCCACCGGGCAGCGACCGCAGTTGGCCGTGACGTCTCTCGCCGACACGGCCCTGGAGCCCCGCCGAGCGGGCCGCGCTCGGCGACGGCCAAGCCGTACGACGCGGGCGGGGCTACACCCGGCGTGTCAGCGCCACCCCGGCGGTTCACCAACCATCCTTGCCGGCCACCAGCCCCTCCAGGGGCTTCCCGGCGGTCTCGGCTCAGCGTAAGGCCCGTCGCCAGTACGCGAACCGCCTCAACGCTCTCGGGACTCACGCCGAGAGCTGAAGAAACCCACCAATCAAGAACTGGCGGCTTTTGAGCGTACCTCGGCGCTGCCCCTAGAGGCCGCCGAGCGGGCCGTGCTCGACCAGGGGGTGGTCGTGCGGCGCGGCCAGGGGTACGCCCTGCGCGTCACCGCGGTCCCGGCCGTGCACCGCCGGCTCGTCGCCCGCTGCCAGCCGCTCGACGGCGGCCAAGGCGTCCCCGCGATCCCCGCCCAGTGCAAGGCCCGCCGCGAGCACGAGAACCGGGTCAGCGCGTTCGCGCCGACCGGACCGCGTGGGGAGACCGCCCCGGTAGCGGCGAGCCCTACGTCGTTACCGAACCGGCCGGGTCGGGCTCTGAGCCCTTCGAAGAGGAGTGGGAGACCGGGGGCCGCTGCTCGCTGGCATCCGCCGCGACATGCCTTTCCAGCTGGTCAAGGCGCAGCTTGCACGGAACAAGGAGCGGGTCTACCTGGAGGAGCAGCAGCGACGGCGGCGTGCCAGCTGACCCCCGAACATGAAGCGGCCCCGGTACTCGGCTGAGTACCGGGGCCGCTTCGCGCCGGGGCTATGAGGCCCTGACCTGCAACTTTGCCGTAGTGCCCAGTGCCCCTTTAGAGCCACTGACGTGCGTCACTGCATCCAAGGACTGCCTCTCAGCTGCAATCTTCACTGTCAGTTTTCCGTGCTGCCTTCGGTGTCCGGGCGCAGGTAGAGGGTCTTGCCCGCGTCGGATTCGAGCCAGATCCGGTTGGTGTCGCTGACCTTGTGGAGGCTGGGGTGGATGTAGCGGTGGGCGTCGGGGGTGTCGGGATTGACCGTCACCGATGCCCATTCCACGCACCAGCCCGGGTCGCTGCCGGAGGGCTCCAGACGCAGGTAGACCGGGAAGTACCGCACGTCGTCGTCGGTCAGCGGGGGCTTACTCGGGTCGTTGTACTCCTTCTGCTCCACGTTGGAGCCCTCGCCGAAGTAGTACTTCTCGTCGGCTCCCTGCTCCATTTCATCGCGGTCCTTGAGGTCCAGCAGGAACTCCCGGCCGCCGATGCCGAGGTAGACGGAGCTGTCCGTACTGGCGTTCTTCGTGTCCGCGGTCTTCAGGTGGGCGAGGATCTGAGTGATCGCTGCCATGGTGCTGCTCCTTGTTGCCATGCCGGCCGCACACGGGCCCCTCAGGGTGAGGGCGCGGGCGGGCGCGGCCTACCCGCCCCGTGCGACCGTAGAGACCGCCGGGCTCTCACGCCGTTCAGGGCCTTACGCAAATACCCGTCGGCAGCGCGTGTCCTGCCGGGCGCCTCTGTCATTACCGCTTAAAATCCGCGGGCCCCTCAAAGTGCCTGTCAAGCCGCACAACAGACAGAGTCAACCATTCGAGTGACCCGGCATTGCCGCTCCCGCCCCGGAACGAGGGTGTCTCCCTCCCCTCGCCCAAGCGCCTGACCCACGGACTTGCTAACGCGGCTTCAGACAGCTCGGGGCCGAGGCCGGGGAGGATACCGGCCGGCCCTGGCTGACGGGCCGCCAAACGGGCGTACGGCGCCCCCTGTAGCCAGCAGGGCACCGTACGCCAACCCACTCGGATTGGAAGCCTCGTCAGCCCACTTGTTTTATACGTGCTGTCCAGGGTCAGGGCCCCGCGCGGGGGCCGGGAAGACCACCCTCGCCCAGCCGCTCGCCGAGGCCCCGGTGTCTCCGGCCACCGCGCCGGAGCCTCCCGACAGCCCTGTCGGGGGTTCAACGGACCAAGGCCACCGTCGGTACCGCCCACACCATTCGCACGCTTGTCGCAGCGGTTGAGCCATTTCGCGCGTCGGCGCTCCGGAAAGCGGTAACGTGCCAGCGAAGCCGACCAAGCCTGCACCAGAAAAGCAACATGCCTGAAATGCCCGACTCTGTGGAAGTGAGTAAAAACCCGCATCCCGTAACGTAAAGCTGCTGGTCAGCTCCTGTGGTCCCCGCGCACGCGGGGGTGGTCCCCGGGAGGCAGACCTCGCCGTCATCACCGCCAGGTGGTCCCCGCGCAACGCGGGGGTGATCCACCGCCCAGACCGCCGAGGCCCTGACATGAACCAACAGCAGGACGAACGCACCCGTATCCGTGAGGCGATGGACCGGCTGCTGGCCGGGAAGGCCACCGCCTCTAACGGTAGCTTCACCGCCGCCGCGCTCACCGCATGGCTCTCTACAAGCGGCACGCTGACCTGAAGAACGAGTTCGACGAGCGTGTCCGCACGGAGACCAAGCAGGTCCCGGAGACGGAGAAGCAGTTGCGTGCGACCGTCGCCAAGCTCAGGAAGACGATAGCGAACCAGCTGGCCGAGCTCGAAGAGCTCCGCCAGCTGGTGACCCGCCTGACCCTCGCCGGCGCCGTCCTAACCCAGGGGACAGATACGCCAACGGAACCCGTCCCGGCATCGGACAACGTCATCCCGTTCCGTCCGCCCACCAGCTGAGCCGACAGCCGTGCTCGGCCGTCCCCGGTTCGAATGGACGGCTGAGCACATAGGTCCGTACGCGATGGTGCACGGCGGAGTCGTACGCGACTGGGTACGTTCACTGGTCCGCCCCCCTTCCTCGAGGAGGGGGGACGGCCCGGCTCAGCCGCCGACCTGTGCGAGGTGGAGGGCGAAGACGCCGAGGGCTTCTTTCTCGGGCGGGTAGATGTCGCGGATCGCGGCGGTGAGCTGGTCGTGGGTCATGTCCGGGCCGCCGATCGCGGCCGCGTCCTCCGCGTCGAGCATCGCCTTGAAGGACTCGTACTCCTTCACCTCGGCCACGCGGCGGGTCTGGGTGTCGTCGCCGCAGCTGATCCGAAGGAGGTCCCCGGCGGCGATCTTGCGGATCTTGGGATAGCCGACGCGGACCTCGATAGTCTTCGCGCCGCTGGCGATCAGGTCGAAGTAGGGCTTGCGGATGTTGAGCGTGTGCTCGGCCATCGGTCTCCTTCAGGCTCCAGACGGTGTTGCTGCGGTCAGGGCCGGGCGGGCGGCGTCGACGGCGGCGGCGAGCCGTTCGCGCAGGCCCTCGACGGCCGCCTGGCGGGGATAGCGGCGGGTCAGGAAGGTGGTGAGGTCTCCGGCCCGGCTGCGTACGGAGTCGACGACGCGGGCGGAGGCGAGGGCCTGGTGGCCGAGGGCGACGGCGTCGTCGGGGTCGCCGAGCTGGGCATGCGCGAGCGCGAGGTCGATGCGGGCGATGGCCTCCCGGCTGGGGGACCAGGACGCCGCGGGGGCCGCTTCATAGGTCGCGAACGCGTGTTCGGCATGCTGGCGGGCTTGTTCGGCCTGGCCGAGCCAGATGAACGAGGTCGCCGGATACGAGGTGAGCGCGTAGTCCGCGAGCGGAGCGACGTCCATGCCGAAGCGGCGGGGCGAGCGGGGCGGCAGGAGCCGATAGGCGTCCTCGGCGGTCTGGAAGGCGGTGGTGAAGCCTTCGGCGTCGGCGGCGGCCGCGCGGGCGGCCTGGGCATGCAGCCGCATGGTCAGCGGATGCCCGGCTGGAGCTTCGGAGAGGCCCTTGAGGGCGGCTTCGCGGGCCTTGGCGGGCCGTTGTTCATAGAGGTTGATGGAGGCGGCGGCGTCCATGGCCCACGCGCACAGCTGGCCGTGTCCGGCCTGCCGGCCCTGGATGAACGCGTCGGTGGCGAACGCGAGGCCGGTGCGGGCGTTTCCGAGGTCGTGGGCGAGCCACGCTAAGAGTTCGGACAGCCAGCCGGCGAACGCCCGCAGGTCCCGTTCCTGGCGGTGGGTGTGGTCGTCCTTGAGGAAGCGGTCGACCTTGCGGCGGTAGTCCAGGACGGCGTCGAAGACCGCTTTGGGCGGCTTGAGCGAGTACGCGTGGTTGAACTCGGTGACCGCGAGGTCGAGGTGGTCGAGGGTGCCGGAGCCGAGCGAGGTCGCCTCGGCCTGCTGGGTGAACTCCATGACCTCGGCGGCGGCCGCTTCCAGGATCTGGGCGGCGGCGGCCGGGCCCGCGAAGGCCAGTCCGGCGAGTTTCACCGCGTCGCGACGCTTCGTCTCCGCTACCTCCGCCCCGTCGTCCGGGCTGGTTCCCCTGGCAAGTGCCTGCCCTGCGGGGAGTGTCGCACCCACCGCGGTCCCGCTCCAAAGTGGATCAGAGTCCTGGGGCGAGTAGTCGTGGGCAAAGCCCAAGGAGACCGGGTGGGTGGCGAACAGACGGCACAACAGGTCCTGATAGACGGGGCTGGGCAGGACGCCGGCCTCCCAGTCCTTCCATGACCGCTCGGACAGCCCGACCTTGGGCAGGCCCGCGTCCTTCACGAGCTGGTGGGCGGCGATCACGCCCGCCAGCAGGGCTCCCTCGTCGAGCCCGACCGGCTCCGCTTCGACTTCGCCCACTTCACCGCCCTCGCCCCCGACCGGCTCACCGCGATTGAGAACGCCGTCAACGGTCACGTCCTCGATGACCCGGAAGTGCGGGCCTGGCATGCCGACCGGGCCGAGGCCGAAGCCGCCGGAGCAATCGCGCTGTTCGGAGAGAAGTACGGCGAGCGGGTTCGCATCGTCGACATCGGCGACTTCTCCCGCGAGCTCTGTGGCGGCACCCACGTCGCCCACGGCTTCCAGGTCGGCACCTTCCGCCTGCTCAACGAGTCCTCGATCGGCTCCAACCTCCGCCGCGTCGAAGCCCTCACCGGCCACGGCACCCTCCGCCAGCTCGACACCGAAGGACGGCTTCTGAACGAACTCGCCGTCCTGCTCGGCACCCGCCCCACCGACGCCCCCGGCGCCCTCCGCAAGCGCCTGGACGCCCTCGCCACCGCCCAGCAGCAGCTGTCCCAGCTCCGGGCCGCCGAACTGCGGCACCAAGCCGGACACCTCGCCGACCAGGCCCGGCCAACCGGCCGCGGGCAGCTGATCGTCCAGCGCGTCACCGGCATCGCCCCGGACGAACTCCGCGGACTCGCCGCCGACACCCTCGCCCGGCTCGGCCACCGCCCAGCCATCGTGATCCTGGCCGCCGAACACGGCGGCAAGGCCCTCCTCGCCGCCGCAATCTCACCCGATCTCCACCAGGACGGCACCCAGGCCAGCCAGATCCTCGCCCAGGCCGCCCGCACCGTCGGCGGCGGCTCCGGAAGGCCGCGGTCCCCTCGCCAGCGCCGGAGGACGCCACCCACAAGCTCTCACCGAGGCCCTGGACCTCGCCACCCAGGAGGCCACCCGCCTGCTCGGCGAGCACTGACCTGACCCAGGTCGCCCAAGCGCACGGACATAAGAGTGTCCCCGCATTCCTCCTCGCGGGGACCCTCCGCGCATAAGACAGGGGCTGGAGGGGCCGAATTCTCTGCACGGGGCACGGAACCCTTCTGAGCCCCACGGCACCAGCGGCACAGCCGGGGTTTCCCTTTAATAGCCCGAGAAAGGCGTTAAAGGATAGTGGGCCACTTCACCCTCACGAGCGAGCCGGCACGTCGCCTCCGCCCAGAGGCCACCTGCCGCGAGGCCCTCAGCCTGAACACAAAGAGTTGACAGGGGAGTTTGCGGCGTCGTACATCGTCCTCCTGGTCCTGGACTGCCGTGATCCTAGTCTTCCCCGATGCTGACGTGGCAGCACGCGACCACACGGGAGCCGCGGCGGGAAGATCGAGTCTCAGAAATGCTGGGGGAATCCTGAGCCTCTCGGTGATGCGGGTGAGAACGCTGAGGCTCTGGACTCGGCGCCCCAGGTCTGCCCAGATGCATCGGCGTTTGCATCGCGGGCCCGCAGTAGTTCGCAGAGCCTAGATGTTAGTGGCCAGTTGGAATTCCCCACCGGCAGCCAGTTGATGGGGAAACGTCTGACCACCATTGATCACTCAGAGTGGCGGCTGTTGATGGAGGGCGAGCTGCTGGTCGTGCGCCGGGGCCGGCGAGGTAGGTTCGCCGTTCCGGCCTGCCTGTTCAGTCGGGGCCGGCGGGTCAGGGCTGAGCCGGGGATGTCTGTTCTGGAAGTTCGCCGAAGATCATGCGGCGCCCACGGGCGGTGTCCACGTATTCGCGGACGCGGTGGATCAGCCCGTCCCGGAGCTCGAAGAGGAAGCAGTAGTCGTTGGTGTAGGGGCTGCCGTTGGCGAGCGTGGCTGTCATGGTCGCCTCCACGGTCACCCGGTGGCCGTCGGTGTGAGACCCGTGGAAGGTGACGGTGACGTCACGCGCGAACAGACGGGGGAAGCCCTCGGTGAAGAAGCGCACGATTGCCTTCCTGCCCACCATGTGGTGGGTCGACTCGAGCGCGAGGGCAGTGGCGTTTCCAGGGGGCGACAGCCATTCGGCGTCCTCGGTGAGGACCGCGGAGATCTGGTCGGGGTTGCTGCTGGCAAAGGCCTGGAAGGCCTCCTGGATGATGTGGTGGCTCATGAGTCCACTGTCACCGTGGCGGCGCGCCGGCGTCTTGGACAAATGTTCCAGGTGCTCTCCTCTTAGCATGGGGGCATGCCGTTCACCGTGTACGAGCATGGGGCTGTGGCCGGGTGGGATGTCGCGAGGCCGCTGAGGCCCGGCCGGTCAGCCGGCATCAGCCTGGCCGGCTTCCGGTACCGGAGTGCGGGTTCTGCCGACCTGCCGGTGATCCCGCACCCGGCCGTCACTGTGGTGGTCGAGTTCGGCGACGGCTCGCTCGTCATGGGCGACGCCAGCGGCTGGCAGCAGCGGGGAAGTCTCGTCGCCGGGCTCGTACCGGGTGCGGTCCGCGTGCGGGGCGAGAACGTCACGTGCGTAGAGGTGCACGTGTCCCCGGTGGTCGCGCACGCTGTGCTGGGCATCTGCCCGGCGGAACTGGACCGTACCGTGGTCGCCCTCGACGACCTGTGGGGCCGGGACGCGGCACGGCTCCGGGAACAACTGGGCGATGCACCGTCATGGGAGGACCGTTTCACGTTGACCGATGCCTTGTTCTCCCATCGCCGTGGGACGGGGCCACCGGCGGACCCGGAAGTGGTCAGGGCCTGGGACCGGATCATCGTCAGCCGCGGCTCGGTCAGGGTCGAGGACCTGGCGGCCGAGGTCGGCTGGAGCCGCAGGCGCCTGTGGTCCCGGTTCCGGTCGCAAGTAGGCCTGCCTCCCAAGCGCGCTACGACGCTGGTCCGCTTCCGCCATGCCGCCCACCGCTTGACCGCAGGCGACAGCACGGCCCGGGTCGCGGCGGAGTGCGGATACGCCGATCAGTCCCATCTCCACAGGGAGACCCTGGCATTCACCGGAGTGACTCCGGCAGCCCTGGCCGCCGACCCAGGACTGGCAGTGGACGACATCGCGTGGGCGAGCACAGCGCCGACGGAAACAGCCTGACACCCCGCCGCACAATACGCACCACTCGCCATGGACGGAGGTGCCCACCCCGAAGAGCGCCATTTATGCCCCAGCCGATGGCTACCGTCCGTGAAACTGGAACTGCCCGTCCCCACCAACCGTAAGGTCGACGGGACCCGGTGATCGTGAACCTCAGCTGGTGGTCAATTGATCAGCCCGTACTTCGAACTCGATGTCTCCTTCAAGAGATTCGAGCCCCCATCGGGCGACGGAGATCGTGACTGTGTTCCCTGTGCCGTCGGTGGTCAGTACGTCGCAGAGGACACCGACTACGACCGGATAGAGGGAGTCGGAGGTCAGGTTGTCACCGGTGAAGACAGGGCACTTGTCGATGAAGGCCCACTCTCGCTGGTGGGCGTCGGTGAAGCGGGCTTCGACCAGGCCGGGCTGGGGTTCATCGTCGACCCATCGGACCACTTCACAACGCAGGAAAGCCATGGGCAGAGCCTGCCATCACAGCGTGCGGTCAGCAGCCTGATTACCGAGCTACCGGCCCATCGGTCCTGCTGTCACAGAGCCCTGCTCAGTGGGACGACGTCAGGAAGGCCCTTGGGCATCGAAGGCCGACAGTTTCTGGTGTCGCGGGAGAGCGACGATGGTGACGGGCTGCTGGCAGTGTGAGCAGTTGCGGGTCGCGGTGGATTCGAGTGGATCTCGCTCCGGCGCACTGTCGCGTGGTCCGTGCTGTGGGTTTGGGGGCTAGCGAGAGGCGGTGGGTGGCCATGGCTGTTCCCTTCGTACAGTCTGACCCGGTGTCCTCCGGCCTGCGTCGGAGCCTCCCGATGTCCCTGAGGGGGGTTCAGGGGACCAAGCTATCGTCGGTTCTGCCCAAGCCACTCGCACGCTGGTCGTAGCGGTTGCGGCATTTCGTACGACGGCGCTCCGGAAAGCGGTAACGTGCCAGCGAACAAGCCACACCTGCCTCAGGAAGGCGCTATATGCCTGAAATGCCGGGCTCTGCGGAAGTGAGTAAAAACCCGCGTCCCGCAATGTAAAGCCGCTGGTCAGCTCCTGTGGTCCCCGCGCACGCGGGGGTGGTCCCGAGCCTCAGGCGGCCGCTGAACGAAGAGAGGTGTGGTCCCCGCGCACGCGGGGGTGGTCCCTGAGGACTATGCTCGCGCTCAATTTCAGCTCCGTGGTCCCCGCGCACGCGGGGGTGATCCCCACCGAAGGAGCTCGGCCTCGTCCCGGATCTTGTGGTCCCCACGCATGCGGGGGGGCGGTCCAAGGTTGACGGTGAAACATGGTTCCCCCTGGGTCTGGTCCCCCGCGCACGCGGCCCCGGCCGCCGGAAAAGTTCCTGGCAGCGATCTGACGCTCGACAGTTGATCCAGGGTGGGCGCTGCGGGGAGAGGCGAAGAGTGGAGGGCGAACCCGGTCGGCGTCCGGAACGGCCTCCAACGTGGCGAGGAGGGCCAGCCACCAGTGGCGCATCGATGCCCGCGTCCCGAGCGTGCGACAGGCCTGACCGGAGCTCGTGCGCCACCCGTGTCGGCTTCCGCCTCTGGAGCGCGGTCTCGTCGATCACCGGCCGGGGCCCGTGGTCCACCACGATGACGTCCATATCCCCGACGTAGGTCTGCACGCCCGGTTCGCGAAGAGCTCGGGCAGACCTTGCATGGTGCTGGGCAGGGTCACGACGACGCTGGCCGGATCCGGGTGGCTTACGGCGTCCGGCCGTCTGCTCCCGGGCCGGCCGGGGCGCCGTGGTGAGGAAGGAGACCGTGTTGCCAGGCGCGCCGGACGGCATGGGGTGGGGAGGTGGCTGCGAGTTTGGTCATCAGCCGCTGGTTGATGCCGGTCAGGAGGCTCCTGGCCCGGCCCCGGGACTCGCTCAGGCGCTGGAAGGTGATGCCCTGGGTGTGGGCGAGGAGGACCGTCCACTCGTCCGTGTCGAGTGTCGGGGCCGGCTCGTCGATCCGGGCGGGTGTGGGGAAGTCGGGGTGGCTGTAGGCGCTGTGGACCAGCAGGGACACGCGCTGGTGGCAGCCGAGTTCATTGGCGGTGGAGGCGAGATAGGAGGCCAGCGTCGTCGGCTTGATTCCCATGGCCTCGGTGGCGCTCTTGAGCGTGTGGCCGACGGCGACCAGCGTGATCGCGATCCGTTGCTGTGGGCTGAGGAACGTCGAGTCCATGAGCGCCTGGTACTCGCGGGGAGGCAGGACCGTGGCGAGAACGGAGCCGTAAGGGAATTCGAACGCTTCGATGGGTGTGCTGGTGCTGGGGGCAGTCATGGGGTCGGCCTTCACAGATGAGCGGACGGGGGTGGGTGCGGGGCGCGGCCGGGCGGCGCTGTGCTAGAGCGCGTAGGTGTCGGCGAGGTCGCGGGCTCCGCTGGAGAGCAGTTCGTGGGCAACGTGTGTGCCGAGCGTGGCGGGGTCGGTGCCGGCCTGGTGGCAGTGGAGGGTGCGGTGGCCGTCGGGTGTGAATGCGGTGCCGCGCAGGGACAGGCGCCCGTCGGGGCGGGTGGTGCAGTGCCCGGCCACGGGCGTCTCGCAGCGGCCCCGCAGTACGCGCAGGAGGATGCGTTCGGCCGTGATCTCCCGGCGTGTGCGCGGATCGTCGAGTGGGGCCAGGCGGCTGATGGTCTTGGTGTCGTCGGCGCGGCACTGCAGTCCGAGGACGGCGGCGCCCAGTGGAGGGCACATCCGCTGGACGCCCAGGACTTCGGCCAGCAGGTGCCACTGCCCCAGGTTCTTCAGCTCGTTGAAGGCGACGATCGAGGCGTCCGCTGCGCCGGATTCCACTGCGGCGAGGCGGGCGTCGATCGTTCCGTGGATCGGCACGGCTTTCAGTTGCGGGTGGCTCCTGGTGAGCAACGCGGTGCGTCGTACGGAGGAGGTGGCGATCTGGGTGCCGGGTGGGAGCCGGTCGAGGGGAAGCCCGGAGCGGTTCACGAGGGCGTCCCGGCGGTCTCCGCGAGGCAGGTAGGCGGCGAACACCGTGCCCGTAGGCGTCAGTGGTACGCCGGGGACGTCCTTCATGCAGCGCACGGCCGCATCGCACTCGCCCGCCAGGAGAGCGTGCTCGATGTCGCTGGTGACGGTTCCCGCCATCAGGCCGGTGCCGTCGTGGTGTTCGTGCTGGGCCGGGGTGGCGAGGGGGACGTGCTCGGTGCGGATGCCGGGGTGGTGGGTGGCGACGGCGGCCTGTACCTGGGCGACCTGGATGAGGGCGAGGGGGAGGGAAGGCGCACCGATACGGAGCGGGCGGGGCATGGCGGTCTCCTGGGAATGGTTCCAGAGGGCAGGGCGGGGCTCGGGGTCAGGGCACGGGCGGGGCCAGGTCGACGACCACCGGCACGTGATCGGAGAGGGACCGTGTCGCCTCGGTGTCGTGGACCGAGGCGGCGGCGATGTCGCCGGTCACGTGCCGGTTCACGAGAATGAAGTCCGAGCGGTGATCGACCCGCTCGGCCTCGCTCCAGTAGCCCGCGGTGCGCGGCGGCGCCTGGCCCAGGACGTCGAAGGGGTCGCGAAATCCGGCTGCGGCTAGCAATTGGATGGCGCGTCGGTCGGTGTCCCCGAAGGTGCCTTCGGGGGTGATGTGGCGGTGCCTGGATTGGAGGTTGGCCGGGATCAGGTTCCAGTCCGGCTCACGGTCGTGCGCGCCGATCGTGTTCAGGTCGCCGGCCAGTACCACCCGCTGCGGGTTGCTCTCGTAGGTGTCGCCGTAGCCGGTCAGCCACTGCGCCTCCGCGTATCGTTCGGCCCCGCCGAGATAGGACAGGTGCGTGATCAGCACGGTGAGTAGCGGCTGGTCCTTGATGGAGAGCCGGGCCCGGCCCGCCCCGTGGTAGAACGCACCCTGCACCAGGTCGGCGTCGTAGTCGCCGACCCGTACGGTCGTCGGCCGGTAGAGCAACGCAAGGTGGTTGCCCCGGCCGCGCCGGGAGAGCACCGGGGGCAGCGGGACCATCCCGAGGGCGTTGGCCGCCTGCCACAGCCGGTCCCAGCCGCCCTCCTCCCAGCGGCGTAGCTCCTGCAGAGCGATTACGTCGGCGTCCAGCGAGGCCAGGAAGTCGAGTTGTCCCAGGCGCCGCCGCTCTCTGCTGTCGGCGTCGATGCCTCCGGTGAGCGTGTTGTAGGTGACCAGTCGGGCATGGTCCGCCGTCGCCTGTCGGTCGGCGGCGGCTGTGATGGCCATGTGGTGATCGGGGGCGGTGCCGGCGTCAGTAGCCGGTAACCCGGTCGCGTCCGCGACGGCCGGCGGGTTCCCTTCGTCCTCGTCGCGGCAGCCGGTCAGGGGTCGGGGCCGGGCAGTGGGCAGGGCGACGACGACTTGGGTGGGGCGGCTCATAGGGGTGGTTCCTCTCGGGGGTGGTGGAGCGGACGAGTGCCGGGCGGTCGGCCGCGGGGGCGCCGCGCGCCGCGCTATCGGAGGGAGGGCAGGCCCGTGGGTGCTCTGGGCAGGCGGGTGAGGGCCATCAGGCGCAGATCGGCCGGCCGGGCTTCCGCGACCTTGGGTAGGCCCGCCCGGTGGCAGCGCAGCCCCAGAAGCCCGGGGTCGGCGACGGGGTACCGGGTGATCGCCCCGCTCGCGTTGAGCAGGTACTGCGTGCCGTACGGCTGCGGCACGCCCTCGTGCATCCGCAGCCGGTCGGTGAAGTAGGCCCCGTGCCGGGCCGGGGCGTCACCGCGCTCGACCGCCTCCAGCAGATGCCGGTGGGCGCCCTGCTGGAACGCCGTCTGCCGGTCACACAGCAGGGCGATCCACCACGCGGCCTCCGCCCCGACCTCGCCCACCAGATCAGGGCCCGGCCAGCCGTGCGCCTCGAAGATCTGTTCCAGCTCCCGGGCGCTGCGCTTCTCCCATCGCACTATTGCCAGCAGCTCCTGCCGGCTGGGGACGAATGTGCGGGTCATTCGGACGGCGATGCCCTCGCGGTGCAGGCGGGTGAGGGTGAGGAGGAGGTCCAGGCGGACCGGTGGTCGGGTGGCGGGCGTCATGAAGGCCCTTCTCCGAAGGCGGGATTGCGCCGCTGGGTGGTCGTCGTCCGGTGGTTCGGACCCCGTCAGCACGAGCGGGACTTGGGTCTTCCGGACGGGTGCAGCGCAGAGCCTTGACGGCCCGCCCGCGGTGGGGGGCGGACAGCAGCACGCTGAGTCCGAGTACGGCCGGGAGGCCGCACAGCAGGGCCGTCCACCTCCGAATGCGGGGGCGCTTTCGGCGGTGCCGTGCGCGCCCATGGCGCCTCGGCAGCGGCGGGGGCGACGGCCGCCAGACGGGAAGTTCCACGGTGGGTTCGTCGGGCGGAGGGTCCGGGATCCACCGGTGCAGGGCATCCCACAGTCGCTCCAGCGCGGCCGTGGAGACGGGTTCCGTCTCACCCAGCGCCTGCTGGAACCCCTCGCGGGCGGCGGCTTCGACGCGTACGCGGTTCACCACGCGTCCGCCTCCGGCCAGGCGTCGCTGTCCATGGGTATGAGCGGTGTTCCCTCGGCCCGGTGGAACAACCGGTTTCCGATGAAAGGCCCCCGCCCGTGCAGCCAGCGGGAATTGTCCAGCAGGTAGCCGTCGCCGGGGCGGAGCTTGATCACGCGCTGGTGACGGGCCAGGCGGGCCCGTAACGCGAGCACATGTGGTTGGGCGTGTTCGGGCCAGCGGATCAGCCCGTCCTGCCGTAATCGCACGACACGGCGCTGATCAGCCAGAACCTGGAAGACCGGGGCGGCGAAAGCATCGGCCCCTCTGCCGAAGATGGCGGCCCCTGGCAGCGACAAGGCGTGCGCGGCGTCCGGCTGCTCCCGCAGCAGGTCGTCGAAGACGGCCCGGCCGTCGGCCAGCAGCGTCTCCCCGCCGCTACGGGCCCTCTTGAAGCAGACCACCAGGACCAGACGAGGCGGCTCCCGCAGGACGGCGCCGCAGGTGTGCAGGTCCACCGGCCCCCGGGTCAGGACCACGCCATCCACACGGTGCGTGTGCCGGCGGGTGTCGCGTATCCCGTGCAGGCCGAACGGCCCGTCCTCGTCGTACGGGCTGGTGTCCATCAGCCGGGCGGCGAGGTCGGCGACGGCCTCAGGTGTGGTCAGCCCGGACACGGTCACCAGACCCGCCCGCCACAACCGGTCAGCGATGACGTCGACCGCGCCCTCGCCCCGGACGTCGACCAGAAGACTCTCGAACAGCCGGGGGCTGCGCCGCCGACTGTTGAGCGCTGCGGGCGCCCCTGCGCGGACGGTGCTCATCTCGCGCCCCGGCTCTCTGCTGGGACGACGTAGGCCCACACCGAGCGGTGCCCGTTGCCGAGCCGGCGCCACCCCCACCGGCCGCGCCCCAGCTCCTCCACCAGGAGCAGCCCGCGGCCGTGCTCCGACTCCCCGTCGTCCACCGCGCCGGCCGCGAAGGAGGCGAACAGCGAGGACTCCTCGCTGCCCCCGTCCTCGACCTCTACGAGGACGCCCCGACGGCCCTTGGCGATCTGAAGACCGATCTCACCGCCAGGGCCGGGCAGGGCATGCCCGAGGGCGTTGGCCAGCAGCTCGGCGGCGAACAGCTCCGCCTCAAACGCCTCTTCCGCGCCTACCCCCCACCGCAGCAGCAGCCGTCGCACCGTGCGGCGGGCTTCGCTGACCGCTTCCCGCCGACGGGGCACGCCCATCACCTCTAGGCGCTCGGTGTGGAGCCGGGGACGTTTGCGGAACGCCGGAACGGTCTGGGGCATATGGGGTGCACAGGCGTGCGATGCGGCCGCGACACTCATGCTGCTCCACCGCCCGTGCTCCCGGGGAGCAGCTCAACCGGGCCCATGCAGTGCTGAGCCTGAAGCCTCCTGATCAGGCGCGAGAGAGGGAGAGCGTCGGCGCACACCGCGACCACGACGCTGACCAGCAGGCTCACTGATCTGTCTCCGTTCATGCCTTGAGGGCGGTGACGGCGTAGGCGGCGGAAGATGCCCCGCTGCCCGGAGTGGCCTTGTTGCCGTGGCCCCAGGAGGAAACCGGCTTCGTGCCGCCCTTGGCCAGGCGCCGGCCCACGCAGAACGCCTCCACCTCCTCCCGGGTGCGCAGCCACATGGGGATCCCGGCGGCCGTGGCCGCTGAGGCGGCGGCCACGTGACGAGGATGGAGATCGCCGGTGGGGTGGGTGATCGACAGGGCGCTGCCGCTGGCCAGCATGTTCTTGAGCTGGGTGACCAGGTTGTAGGGATCCGGCAGCAGGTGCAGCACGTGATGCAGCAGGACCGCGATCGGTCGGTTGAAGTCCAGGATTTCGCGGGCCTGGACGCCGGCCAGGGTGGCGGGCTGGGCCAGGTCCGCGAGCACGAACCCGGTGTGGCCCGGTGGTGTGGCGTTCATGACGGCGCGCGCGTGCGTGAGTGCCACCGGGTCAGTGTCCGCGTACACGACACGGGCCGTGCCGTACCGGCCGATGACCCTGTGCGCGTACGGCCGCTGCGGGTAGCCGCACCCGACGACGAGTACCTGCCGGATGCCGTGGTCGACAGCCAGGTAGGTCAGGGCCAGTTCGCGGTGCCGGTGGGTGATACGTGCTGCCACCCGGGCCTGCGGGTCCTCGGCCAGCAGGATCGCGGCCGTCTCCCGGTCGGCGGGCAGGTGGTTGTGGCCGCGCAGTAAGAAGCTGTGGACGCGAGCCGGGTCCGGCCTCGCGGAGGAACTGCCGTCGAGGACCATGCTTGGCGAGGGTGGAAGCTCCCACCGTCCCGCTTGTGCGGCGGGGGTGTCCTCAAGTACGGGAGCGACGGGAGGCGTGGCGGTCAGGTGGTTGGTCACGGTGGTGTTCTCCGGATCAGGGCGGGACAGGGGAAGAGCCGCGCCGGCGCATCGGGTCCCGTGCTCCGGCGAGCGGGACTTTGGTCTGCCGGGCGGAGGAGCGGACGGCGAGGCAGGCTCGCCGACTGGGGGCGTGGAACGGCGGAGCGAGCGCACGAGCGTTGGGATCAGAGGAGCCGCACAGGCAGCGGGTGCCACGAGAAGTCCGACGGGCCGTCTTAGGGCAAGCTGTGTCCGGCTGCGGTGCGGTGCTCTCAGCGGTGTCGACCCCGCGTCTGCCGCTGCCATGGGCGGCTGCGTCGTTTCGGCGGCCTGTCCGCTTTCGCGGTTCTTCAGGTGGGGTGTCACTGCTGGCGATGCCACGTGCGGCTCCCTGGTCTCGCGGAGGTATCCGGACGGGCGCCCCCGCAACGGGTAGGTAAAGAGCCTGGCCACGGCGGGCGGCCATCTCCACCCCCGTTCGTCCCTCGACTCACGCCCGAAATCCGAGGTGCATCCTCGGTTTCCCCTCGGGTCCGCCTCGGGCCGCTAAATGCCCCTCGGGTCGGGCAAGTTGATGAGGGAGACACCCTGGCGTCACAGGGACGGATGCGCCGGATATGAGGAGTGAGGGGGCGTAATGCGCACCTTGTTCAGGCGCCTGCTCGAAGAGCAGCAAGCAACGGAGCATCGTGCCTTCCTGCGGCACTTCAAAGTGGCCGCCGGCGCGCTGGCAGAGCTCGAAGGCGACCCGGGGCTGAAGAGCTTGGAGCCGGCGCTGAGCACGTTCCAGGCGTGGCTCTACAACGGCCGGTTCCCGCAACGGGACGCCCGTCGGGTGATCCGTCACTGGCTGGGCTACAGCATCGAGGAGCTGTGGAGCCCGGCCCCGGACGGACCCCTGCCCGACCCCTTGCTCGGCCCGGCTCCCACCACCGGCCGCCCGGACTCCGGTGCGGTGCTGCATGAGATGAGAAGGACGGCGGACATGGCCGCAAAGCGTGCGAGGGACTTCGCGATGGGAGCGGAGCGAGGCCACATCGGCCCGGAAACCCTCGGATTTCTCAGGGACCGGGTAGAAACGATCGTCACCCGGTACCCGCGCGTACCCCTGCCTGCGATCTGGGATGAGATCGCGGAAGCTCAGGACGACTGCTTCCGCCTCATTGACAGTGGCCGGGCACGACCGTCGCAGACCCGGGAGCTGCACGTCCTGGCGACGCTCCTGTCGTTCCACATGGCCAAGGGCTGCCACGACATGGGCGACCCGCAGAACGCCATGATCCAGGCCCGCGCCGCCGGCGTGTGCGCCCAGCAGGCGGAACACCCCGGTCTCGTCGCCCTGACGTTCGGCCTGAAGTCGCTGATCACCTACTGGTCCGGCAAAGGAGCCGAGGCCCTGCACTACGCCCGCCAGGGGGCGGCCGAATGCCCTGGCCTGCACGGCACGGTCGCCGTGTGGCTGGCCGGCCTGGAGGCCCGCGCCGCCGCCCTCCTGGGTGATGAGGAGGCCACTCGGGCCGCGATCCAGCGCGCGGAGGAACTCCGGGGACGGGTGCAGCACGATGACCTCGACCACCTCGGCGGACTGCTCACCTTCCCCGAGAGCAAGCACCTCTACTACTCCGTCGAGTCCGAGGTCCTGCTCGGCAACAGCAACGCCCGAATAGCGGCCCTCGCCGAGGAAGCCGTCCAACGATTCAGCGACTCCGAAGCCGCCGACTGGGCCTTCGGTGACCTGGCCGGTGCTCAGTGCAATCTCGCCCTCACCCGCCTGTACAGCGGCGAAGTCGACGGAGCAGCCGAAGCCATCCGGCCCGTCCTCGACCTCGCACCCGCACACCGGAACCGCGGCATCGTCGTCTCCGCCGACCGCGTAGGAGCAGCCCTCCTCCGAGACCCCGCCCGCAACGCGGCCACCGCCCGGGACCTGCGAGCCGAAATCGAGGCATACAGCCCCAGCCGACTGGCCCTGCCGCGCTGATCCGCACCGGTAGAGTCCGATGGCATGTACCCGGTCAGCCGTCGCAGTCAGCGCCTGGAGCTCCGCGAGCTCACCCCCGACGACACGAACGCGGTCTTCGCGATCTACGGCAACCCCGAGGCCACCGAACACCTGAGCTTCGAAGCCCGCTCCCGCCAGGACGTGGGGCACATCGTCGCCCGGTCGATAGCCTCGGCGACAGCCGCACCGCGCGCCGAATACTGCCTCGCCGTCATCGAACGCGACAGCAGCGACCTGATCGGGTACGGCCGACTGGCCACCGACCCCCACCAGCAACGCGCGGCCACCCTCGGCTTCGCCCTGCGCCCGGAATCCTGGGGCATCGGCTACGGCGTCGAGACCATCCAGCTCCTGCTCGCCCTGGCATTCGACGGCCTCGACCTTCACCGCGTCTGGGGCGCACGTTCGCCGTTGAACGCCGCCTCGGCGCGCACCATGCTGAAGGCCGGGATGATCGAGGAGGGCCGCATCCGCGGACACATCCTCAAGGCCGGACAATGGCGCGACTCCATCGTCCACGCCATCCTTGCCGACGAATGGACAGATCACGGCAGCCGCGAAGGCCTGTAGCCGAGACCGCTGCGGAGACGGCGCGCCCCTGCCGCTAAGGCACGTGGAACCGAGGCCCGCGAGCAGGAGCCGCTGTTCGCCCGCGGGCACATCGGGGCTCACGACTCGGCCCCCAGTACTGGTACGGGACCGTGCCCGCGCCGCCGGCCAGGAGAGCCGCCTGGGCCGGAGCGCCTGCGGCGGGCCGGGCCAGGGGTGCCCCTGCGGACCAGCAGCACGCGGGCTCCCATCGCCGCGATGCGTTTGCTCCTCACCGCCGCTATGGCCTTGGGGCCCAGGTGGGAGGCGGAGGGCAGCACGATTCCGTAAGTGCCAGGTACTCCCAGCGCGTCTACCAGCCCGGTGAAGGCAGCTGAGTTGGTCTCGGTGACGCGTTCGGTGAACAGCCCGGAAAGGGTCAGTTCGTGCTGGCGGCAGTACTCGGCCAGCGACTGCTCCAGGGCCTTCTCTCGGACCGTGGGGACGTTGACCAGCCGAAGGAAGCCGTAGACGGCCGGGCCGCCGACGCTGCGGTGCTCGGTGAGGGGTTCCATGGAGGTGACCGTCCAAGGATCAGGGGAAACGAGGCCAGCAGGCCGTCGCCAAAGAGGGGTTGTGACCTGCGTGTTGAAGCGTCCTCCCTGGCGGGCGGCGACGAAATGACACGGTGTTGCACTTGCGTTGCACTTCCGTTCCCCCGCATGCGTGTGCCGTGCTTGCATGGGCTCTCGGAAGGGAGCGACGCGTGGCGACCGTGCACCACTGGACCGGCCTGGAAGCCAGGGCCTTGCGGCTTGCCCTGCGGATGAGCGTCCGCGCGTTCGCCCAGCACCTCGGCGTTGCCGTGAGAACCGTGTCCAACTGGGACAAACACCTGTCCACGACCGAGCCCCGCCCGGACACTCAGGCGATCTTGGACACCGCTCTCGCCCGCGCGGACGCGGCGGTACACCTGCGATTCGAGACGTTCCTCTCCGAAGCCGGCGGGCCACCCCAGGCCACCCGCCGCGTCACCTCCGCGGGCCCCCGGGCCTGGGAGTACGAGTCGTGGACCGATGACCTGGACCGGGTCGTTGTCTCCCTAAGCCGGCAGAACTTCGCGTTTGCCGAAAACCTGCTGGGCCGGTGGCTGAACCGCTTCCGGCCGCCGGAGCTGGACGACAAGGGCCTGTATCTCCTCGCCCGCTCCACGGCCCTCATGGGCGACCTCAAGCGTGACCAAGGGGCAGTGGTGGGGCCGCTGTCTGCCCAGCACGCGTACACCGGAGCCCGCTCGATCTTCACCCAGCTCGACATCCCCCGTCGCGTCGCCCAGCTCGACCTCTCCTTGGCCGTCGTCGCCGAGATGTCCGGCAGCCTGGAGGCCGCCGCCCGCCATTACGAACACCTGGCTGTCGATGACCGGCTCGCCCGCCGCGACCGCGCACGGGCCCGCCTGTGGTCGGAACCGCGCTGAGCAAGGAAGGCGAGCACGACTATGCGGCCCGCGTCATGCTCGCCCCGACCCGCGACTTCGAAGATCTCGGCGAGCCGGACGACTGGTCCGTTGCCCACCAGAAACTCGCCCTCGCCCACCGAGGCACGGGGGACCTGAACAAGGCCCTGCACTTCATCGGCATCGCCCGCAGGACCGGCATCACCGACTCGCCGATGCAGCGGGTACGGCTGGACACCGCGCACGGGCACATCCTGCTGTCCGACCCCGCCACCCGGGATGATGGCCTGACGGCCCTCGATCAGGCCGCCAAGCTGGCCGCTCAGTACGGCATGAGCCACCAGCTGGCCAGCATCGAGAGCATCCGGCAGACCGCGGGGGCGACCAGCCCCGGCGGCGGTGGACAGGGAGAGAGACGCCAGTGACGACGGACATCCAGCGGGGCATCACCGACGACCAGCGCCAGCGGGCCAAGCTGATCTGGGACTACCACCAGATGGGCCACGAGCTCCGCTCGGCGGACGCCGCGATCGGCCTGGGCAGCCACGACCTGGGCGTCCCCGTCTTCTGCGCCGAGCTGTACCGGGCCCGACTCTTCCCCACCCTGGTCTTCTCGGGCGGGCCCAACCCCACCCACCCGGGCCGCTTCCCCCGGGGCGAGGCCGTCCACTTCCGCGAGCACGCGCTCGCCCTCGGCGTCCCAGATGAAGCGGTTCTGCTGGAGCCGAAAGCCCGCAATACCGGCCAGAATATCACCTTCTCCCGCGACGTGCTGGCCGCCGCCGGCATCGCAGTGAAGACCGTGCTCCTGGTTGCCATGCCCTACATGGAACGACGCGCTTTCGCCACCGCCCGCAAGGTCTGGCCCGAGGTGGAAGTGATCTGCGCCTCGGCGCCACTGGAGTTCGACGACTACTTGAAGACGATCGGCGACGAAAAGCTCGTCGTCGACCAGCTCGTCGGCGATCTGCAACGGGTGATCGAGTACCCGAGGCTCGGCTTCGCCATCGAGCAGGACGTCCCGGAGGACGTACATGCCGCATACCGATCTCTCCTCGAGGACGGCTTCGACAGCCGCCTGCTCAACCCCTGAACCACCGCCGGGCGGGCTGTGCGCCATCCACCAGCCCAACCTCTTCCCCCGGCTCTCGACCCTGGCCAAGCTGTTCGCGGCGGACTGCTGGATCGTCCTGGACGACGCCCAGTTCACCCGCCGCGACTACCAGCACCGCACCCGCCTCGCAGCCCTGGACGACCCCGCTCACCGCTGGTGGCTGTCCATCCCCTCCCAGCTCCCTAACGGCCGCAACACCACGGTCCGCGAGGTCGTGATGGCCGAGCCCGCCCGGTCTCGACAACGGACCGCGCGAATCCTCCAACAGCACTACGGATCCAGCCCCCACTGGCCCGCGCTCCGGCAGGCCCTGGCCCCCGTCCTCGACGTCTTCGCCACCAGCGACCGGACGGCGGCTGTCGCCGAAGCATCCACCCGCGCCTTGCTGGACCTCCTCGGCTGGCGGGGCCGAATCCTCCACAGCAGCAGCCTCCCGGCAAGACCAGGGCGCTCACAGCGACTCGCCGACCTCGCCGCCGCCGTCGGAGCCCGCACGTATCTGTGCGGATCCGGCGGCATGAGCTACCTCGACGCGGCCCCCTTCACCGCCAACGGCATCGCAGTCGCCCCGTTCACCGTCCCCGCGACCGGCGTGTGGGAGACCGCCCGCGAAATCAGCAGCATCTGGCCCCTGATGCGCACCGGCCCCCAGCACCTGGTTAGCAGCCTGCAAACCATCCACAGCCGCAGAAGGACACGGCAACCCCTGGATCCACACCGTGACCTGGCTGATTGGGAGCAGTGACCCCAGCCCGGGGTGCACGGCGACGCCGTCTGACCTGGCCGGACACCAAGGAGACGTCCGGCCAGCGGACTCGCCGTCGCCGCCCGGACACTGTCAGCAAACACCGTCTGCAAATGTCCCGTCCCGCATTAGCGTCCTCCTATCGCTCCTCCGACCTGCACAAGGAGGCGCAGCCGCGTGGCCAAGCTCGTCGACGGCAAGGCGACGAGCAACAGCTGGCCGTGAATGCCCCGTGATCCACCGGTCAACGAATGAGAGGGCAAGAGGATGGCGACAGCGTTACCCGTCGAGCAGACCACCACCGGATTTCTATGGCTGGACCTGACGCGGAAGTGTCAGCTCGAATGCGTGCAGTGCTACAACTCGTCAGGACCTGATGGCGACCACGGCACGATGACCCGGGACGACTGGTTCAAGGTCTTGGACCAGGCCGCCGAGCTGGGCGTCTGGCACATCACCCTCATCGGCGGAGAGCCGACCATGCACCCGCACGCGATCGAGATCGCGAGCCGCGCCCTGACGCTCGGCATCAAGGTCGAGGTCTACAGCAACCTGGTTCACGTGCCCGCCACGTGGTGGGATCTGCTCCAACGCGAGGGTATGTCCCTCGCCACGTCGTACTACTCCGACAACGCGTCGGAGCATAACGAGGTCACCCGTCGTCCGAGTCATGCCAGGACTCGCGCCAACATCATCAAGGCGCTCGAACTCGGTATCCCGGTTCGAGCCGGCATCGTCGGAGACAACGAGCAGCGCATGGAGGCGGCGAAGGCCGACCTTCAGTCGATCGGCGTCAGTCGGATCGGAACTGATCACATCCGGGAGTTCGGGCGGGCGTGCGGTAGCCAGAATCCGGATGCGACGAATCTGTGTGGGGGGTGTGGTGACGGCAGGGCCTCGATCGACCCGACCGGCGAGGTACCCCCGTGCGTCTTCTCTACCTGGATGGGTGTCGGTAACGTCCGCGAGGACTCGCTGACCTCTATCCTGAGCGGCCCCGCTCTGTCGGAGGCCGTTGACTCCCTCCGAGCCGACTGGGGGAAGAAGGACAAGGACAACGACCAGGGCCAGAAGCAGCCGTGTAACCCCGACTGCGTCCCGAAGAACCCATGCGACCCGCGGTGCGAACCGAACGACGCGTGCAGGCCGGGTACACCGCGCAGCGAATGCGGGCCCAAGAACTGACGTAACCGAGGAGACCCGACGTGGATGACCTGCCCGACGGCCACTTCAGGCAGCTGATCCTGCCGTACACCGGCAACGTCACCCACGTCCAGGTTCCGGACCGAGGGTTCAGTTCCGACTTCTCCGCAGTCATTGACAGCGAGAAGGGGCGGTTCTTCGTCAAGGCCATGTTCAACAATCCCGGAGGACGGAAAGACTCCATCCTCCGGGAACGGGCAATCAACCCCTACGTACAGCCGCTCTCGCCCCGACTGCTGTGGAGTGTTGACGGAGACGACGCTGGGTGGATCATCCTGGGTTTCGAGGCCATCGACGAGCGCGGCCTTGACTTCGAGCCCGGCTCACCGGATCTTCCCCTTGCCGTTGACCTCCTCAACCGGGCTGCGAGCCTGGAGCTGCCCGACATCGCACGGGATTGGCGGGAAGACCGGTGGGACGCCTATGTGAACAGCGAAGACGAGTTGATGCTCCTCCGTGGTGATGCCCTACTGCACACCGACATCAACCCCTCCAACCTGACGGTAGGAGAAGCGGGTGCGTGGATCATCGACTGGTCTTGGCCCACGCGCGGACCCGGTTTCATCGACCCGGCCTGTCTCGTCGTGCAGCTGATCGCCGCCGGCCACACCCCCGAATCCGCCGAGTCATGGGCCGCCGGATGCACTGCATGGGTGAATGCAGATCCGAAGGCAATCGATGCGTTCGCCGCGGCCGATCTACGTATGCACCGCCAGCTCGCCGAGCGGACCCCCAATGAGTCGTGGCTTACCGACATGGCGACAGCGGCTCAAGCGTGGGCGGACCACCGAGGCATCCCTGAGACGGGGCTGTCAGCCAACTGAGAGGTCACTGCATGAGCACTCCCGAACGACTCGCTCAGATCCTCACCAACAAGGGCGCGGTTCTCCCGGAGTGGAAGGGCGCCGTAGCCTCGGTCGACCGCAAACTCTTCGTGCCCGACACCGTCGAGGTGGACGACCGGCCGCTCTCGCGCAGTGAGCGCCCGGAGCGGTGGCTGACCGTGGTCTACGGCGACCTGCCGCTCGTCACCCAGGTCAACGACGGCAAGGACCTGGGTGACGACGAGGCGTACAGACTGCCGACGTCCTCGTCCTCCATGCCCTCGCTCATGCTGGAGATGCTTCAGCTGCTGGACGTACGCGAGGGTCACCGCGCCATGGACGCCGGAGCCGGCACGGGCTACAACCTCGCCTGGCTCTCGCACCGGCTTGGCTCGGACAACGTCTTCGGCATCGACGTCGATCCCGTGATCGTCGAGCAGGCCATCAAGAACCTGGCAGCGGCCGGGTACACCCCGCACGTCGTGTGCGGCGACGCCGAGAAGGGGTGTGCGGACGGGGCACTGCACGACCGGTGGCTCGCGACGTTCACCGTCCCCGAGATCCCTTACGCATGGGTCGAGCAGACCCCGGCCGGGCGCATCGTCGCCCCTTGGGGCGGCAGCTACCACTCGTACAGTTTCGCCGTCCTCGATGTCCGGGACGGCGTCGCCGAGGGCAGGTTCAGCGGCTACCCGGCCTTCATGCGCTCCCGTACGAACCGCCCTGACCGCGGGTACCTCAGCGACTTCCTTCACCACCAGGACGATGCCGCCCGCAGCACAACCGCGCTCTCGCCCCGCGATCTGGCGGCCGAGTACGAGGCGAAGTTCTTCATCGGCCTCGGCCTCCGTGACGCCTGGTCCCTGCTGGCCGAGGCCAACGACGGCAGCTACGAAGCCACCCTGTGGCTGCTCGCCGATGACCGGATGTCCTGGGCTTCCGTGGACTACGTGCCCGGACACGACACCTTCGCCGTCGAGCAGTACGGACCCCGCTCCCTCTGGGACGAACTGGAGGCCGCCTACCGTAGATGGGAGCGACTCGGCCGCCCCGAAAGCGACCGTGCCGGCCTCACCGTCACCTCTGGCGGACAGCACGTCTAGCTCGACACCCCGGACAACATCATCGACTGAGCTCCAGCAATGGATCGAGGAAGCCGAACGTGCTGCCGTTCAGTGGACCAAGCTACTGTCGGCCTTGCCCACATCGCTCTCACGTTTGTTATAGCGGTTGTGCCATTTCGTACGACGGCGCTCCGGAAAGCGGTAGCGTGCCAGCGAAGCAAGCCACGCCTACCCCAGGAAGGCAACATGTCTGAATTGCCGGGCTCTGCGGAAGTGAGTAAAAACCCGCGTCCCGCAATGTAAAGCCGCTGGTCAGCTCCTGTGGTCCCCGCGCACGCGGGGGTGGTCCCAGGACCTCGTTCGCGAGGGTCTGACCGGACACGTGGTCCCCGCGCACGCGGGGGTGGTCCTGAAGGGGCCGGAGAATTTTCTGCCGTATGCGCGTGGTCCCCGCGCACGCGGGGGTGGCCCCCCCGGAGGTCGGGCTCGGTGGCTCGGTAGAGCAGGTGGTCCCCGCTGGTAGAGCAGGGAGACGGCCGTGGCCAGCCGGTCCCCGCGCACGCGGGGCTGGTCCCGGCTGGACGCTGGCCGACGCCGACCAGCACGTCTGGTCCCTCGCGCATGCTGGGGTGGCCTCACCTGCGATGACCTCCGTCTACTCGTGGCGTCGAATGGACACGTCGAGGAGGGCGTCGAATGGCGGACCGTCCCAGTGTCTGAGGCCATCGCGCCGAAGGTACGAGCGTTCATGGCGGCATCCGGGCTCGCTCACGGAGCGTTGGACTTCGTCGTCGATGAGGCCGGGGAATGGCACTTCCTGGAGTGCCACCCGCAGGGCAGTTCAGGTTCATCGAGCTGACGGCCGACCAGCCCATCGCACGGGCTACCTCTGAATAGCTGGCCAGCTGACGCATTCGCCGCATCTGCTGCCCTGCCCATGCGCTTGCCCGAAGCGAACGGCCAGGGCCCCGCCCTTCAGAGCCTCCGTACGGCCCACGACAAGCGTGTCGGGTTCGGCCTTGGTCAGATCAACTCCCTTGAAATTGAGGGTTGTAGACGTCCCGTCAGTGTTGACTTCGCCTCCTGACGGGTGCTGCAGCGCGAGCCGTCCCACGAGGACTAACACCAGGAGGCGCGCATGGCCACCACAGGGGGCAGCCCACTCCCGCCCCTGATTCGCCGGCCTCGACAAGCCTGGGTCACCGTTCTTATCAATGCCTCGGCCGTGCCTTCGGATTTACGCACAGCGATCTTCCTATCACTGCGCATGTGCGAGCGAGGATTCCGCCGGACCGCGCCTACGGGCCCGCCGCGAGCCACGCCAAGGCCGGTCGATGCAGGTTGTCGCACCCGGGGCTCGGGCAGGCGTTCCGGGCCGCCGGGAGCCAGGGGTGCCCACGCGCCATGTGCCCGTCGTGCGGGCGCCAGGAGGAGGCGAAGGCGTCACGCTCCCCCGGGAGGCTGAGCATTTATTACGGCGTAATGAGCGTCAGTCGTGCCGGGGGCGTCAGCAACTGCCAGTCAAGAACCGGACCATCCCGGCGTGTCGAGACGCATTGAGATCACAAATTCATAGACGGAATGCGCTCTTCCTTATGCCAGGAAGGTATAAAAAGGTACAAGACACGCCTAAACCGACGATGCATCAGCGGCAGAAGTCAGTAAGGTGACGTCATGGCATCTCCGTACCCCGATGGTGAGCGGGAAAAGGTAGCGTCCAAGCTGCCCAGCGCGCTCCGCCAAGAACTCAAGGTCCGCGCCGCTGAGCTCCGGATCGACATTCAGGACGCCGTCACCGACGGCATCAACGCCTGGCGTGCAAACACCACGGCGCCCTCCCCCGTCGACACCACCGGCGCCGACTCGTTCAGCACCTGGCTCCCCGCCGGCCTGTACGACGCCTTCAAGGCCGACTGCACCGACCGCAAGGTCTCCTACACCCAGGGCCTGGCCCAGTCGATCCGCGGCTGGCTCGACGCGCACGACTCCCCCGGCGCACGCCCCGAGACCGGCTTCCCCCAGCGCAAGATTATTTGCAACCAGAAGGGCGGCGTCGGCAAGACCTCCGTCGCGGCCGGTGTCGCCGAGGCATACGCCGAAGCCGGCAAGCGCGTCCTGCTCGTCGACTACGACCCCCAGGGCCACCTCAGCGAACAGCTCGGGATCCCCCAGATCGCACCCGGGCACGACAGCCTCGTGGCCCACATGTGCGCCGAGGGCAAGGGCGACCTCCGGGATCTGCTCGTGACGATCGAGGGCGAACGTTTCGGCAAGCGCCTCCACGTCCTGCCCGCCTGCTTCGACGGGTTCCTCCTCGACGCACGGATCGCCACCAACACGCGCATCCGTCACCGCGAGACCACTCTGGAACGGGCCCTGGAACCGCTCGAGGACGACTTCGACGTCATCGTCGTCGACTGTCCCCCGAGCCTCGGCATCGCGATGGACGCCGCCATCTACTACGGCCGACGACGCCCCAACGAACAGGCCGGCGTCTCGGGCGTCATCATCCCCGTCCTCGCCGAGGACAGCTCCGCCACCGCCTACGCCATGCTCGCGGACCAGATCGGCTCCTTGTGCGACGACCTCGAGCTCGACCTGGACTACCTGGGCCTCGTGGTGAACCTGTACGACAGCCGTCGCGGCTACGTGGCCACCTCCTCCCTCAATGAGTGGAAGAAGCTCGGTGAGCCCCCGGTACTCGCGGTGATCGGCGACCTGAAGGAACAGCGCGAAGCCGTCCGCAAGCGCCGGGCCCTCCTGGACTACGCACCGCTGAGTGACCAGGCCGAGGCGATGCGGCAGATCGCGAGCGCGACGTCATGAGCAAGGCCGACCAGATGGGGGAGTCCTCCGCGTTCTCCCGTGCCGGCACCGCTCGTAGCGCCCGTGGCCGGGCCATCAGCAGCGCGCTGGAGGGCAGCGGCCCGAACCAGCTCGCCCTGCACCTCCTGGGCCACAACCCCGACAACCCCCGCGAACAGCTCGGGGACGTCACCGACCTCGCGAACAGTCTCCGCGACCACGGGCAGAAGCAACCGCTCGGGATCATGACGCGGGACGCCTACCTGGAGGCCAACCCCGGGCGTGACGGCGAGCTGGAGCCGAGGGCCATGTATGTGGTCATCGACGGCAACCGCCGCCTGGCCGCCGCACGGGAAGCGGGTCTGTCCTCCCTCAAGGTCATGGTGGACGACAGCCTCGGCGGCGACCACAACGCGATCTTGGAGTCCGCTCTCGTCGCGAACATCCACCGCGAGGCGTTCGAGCCCCTGGACGAGGCCAAAGCCCTGCAGCAGCTGCTGGAGGTACACCAGACACAGGACCGGCTCGCGAAACGGCTGCACCGTTCCCAGGGATGGGTCTCCCAGCGTCTGGCACTCCTGAAGCTCACCCCCGAACTCCAAAGGCGGCTCGAAGCCGGCGAGGAGCCGGTGGACCTGCTGCGCGCCGTCGGGCGCAAGGCTCCGGAGAGTCAGGAAGCGGTACTCCAGGCCCTCAAGGAGCAGAAGGCTCAGGAGCAAGCGGAGAAGGCCGCGAGAAAGGCCGCGCGTCAGGCGGAGGCCCACCGGCCTCCGGTCCAGGCCACGGCCCCGGGTTCTGATGAAGCACCTGGCGGTCTTCATTACGACGTAATGAAGACCACTGACAGCCCGGTCGCGGGCCGGACGCAGAACCAGCGGACTGCCCCTGCTCCGGACTCCCCCGGTCCGGACGGTCCGACGGGTGGTCTTCATTACGACGTAATGAAGACCAGCGCCGACCCGGCGCCCGCTGCCAGGTCGGTCTCCCCCGGCCCCGCGCACTCCGAGAACGTTCCGACGAGTGTGGGAGTCGGCGAGATGCCCTGGCACAGTCCGGCCGCGGTACTGCGCATCCTGCGTGAGCACATGCAGGCGGCTGACTTCGAGCAGCTGGTGAAGGAAGGCATCGAGCTGCTCTGAGGACAACGGCCCCTCAAAAACTTCAGGGCCCCGCTTCCCGCCTCTGGCGGTGGGAAGCGGGGCCCTTTTGCTACCCAGTCCTCTGGAGCCCGGCGCAAGAGAGCACCACAGAGAGCCTTCCTCCCTCATACCGGCGAAGCGCGCAGAGACCCCACACCCGCCTCGGCCACCTCGCCAGGGCAGCCCGCAGCCCGACCCCTGACGCACCGACCCCGACGCGCAGAGGTGACGCGCAGCCAGCCGCCAGGATTCAGGGACGCCAGCACGCACACGGAGGGCTCTGTGAAGCGTCGTCCGTGCGAGCTCAAGGCGTACTCCACCCGCACCCGAGCCGACACGCCTTCGTCGAGCCAGCCCTCCGGTGTACTCAGGAGCCGGGCGTCTTATTACGCCGTAATAAGACGAGGCACCTCAGGTGATGGGCTGCGCCCAGGGGGAACTACCGCTGCGGCCTCTGCAAATACGCTCCTCGGTCACTCGTCCTGCTTGTCGGAACCAGCTTCGCCCGCCTGAGGGAGAGCGGCTCGCTGGGAGGTCCGGATGGGGGAGGGCCTGCAGGAGGCAGGGTGGGAGGCGCGTCGTGCGATCGTCCCGACACAAGCGGGGCGGGGCTCTTGGCTGCACAGCCGCCCCGGCCGGGTAGTCGGCCCGTGCTCAGTCCAGCTTCGCTGTTCTCCCGAACGCCGCCGGTCCGAAACAGCACGGCGCCCTGCCGACCAAGGCAGCGGAGTCCGGTGCCACGCGCCTGACGGGCTCGCGATGCCCTGCGGCAGACGACACTCCACCGGCCGCCGCAGGGAGGCGAGGGGCCGCGAAGTGATCGTTCCCGGGACACCCGGCACAGGGCCCTGCGGCCGACCGCGCGGATGTGCTCGTACGAACAGATCGGCTCAGCCTCTGCGAGGCCTCTCGTGGAGAAAGCTGCCGGCATCAAGCGGTCGGCTTCGGTCCGTGGCCTCAGCGGCGCCCGGGCGGCAGGGGAGTCAGGGCCTGCCGGCCTACACCCGCTCTTGGTATTGCTCGACCGCCGAGGGCCTGCGGTCGAGCAGTGGCTCGAGGTGACGTTCCACGGATTCGGCCCACAGGTCGATGTCCTGGCCGGTGTCGTGGAAGAACCAGGTCGTGAGGCTACCGAGATCGTCGAGAGCGACGTCGGACTCATAACGGAGTTCGCAGTGGATCTGCGTGAAGTGGTCGTGCTCGCCCTCGTCGTCGATCACAGCGAACTGCCGGGCGAAGTCCATGATGAACATCGGCGGCCCGGAGAAGGCGTGTGTGCCGTACTGGAAGAGGAGCCCGTCGGCGTCCGGCAGAGGTGGCGTGGCGAAGCGCTGCCGCCCGAACCGTAGGAAGGCCCCCCACGCTGCCTCCAGCGTCGGCACGGACGTCGCCGGTGTTACGGTCTTCAGCTCAGTACGGAGGAAGGCGCATGCTTCCTCCATCGGCAGCCGGTCGGGCATGCGGTACTCCTCGGGTTCTTGAGATCAACAGCATGCACTGGCGTAGTGAGGGCTTCTGGCCTCAGCTGTGCCGAGTACCTGGCCTGTGATTCGCCCGGGGCGGGCTGAAGCATGAGCAGCCCAGACGCTCGACGCCCGTGCAGGGTGTCTGCGGCTCAAGGTCCGGGGGATCGGCGCCATGGACGTCAGGATCCTCGTTTCCTGGTCCCGCAGTCACATCTCTCCTCTACGAGCGCACGGCCGCAAGCCACCGGCACGCGGCCGGCCACGAACGCGACGGCTCCTTTGCACCCTCGTCCATAGCGATGGGTG
The DNA here is from genome assembly GCF_021228125.1 of Streptomyces albireticuli. Classification (GTDB taxonomy): domain Bacteria; phylum Actinomycetota; class Actinomycetes; order Streptomycetales; family Streptomycetaceae; genus Streptomyces; species Streptomyces albireticuli. Next base: position 30,650 of record NZ_JAJQQS010000025.1, on the reverse strand, counting down.
CGGCCTCGCAGGCCTCTTGAGGATGTGGCCACAGTTCCACGCACGCTGTGCGGAGCGGCCATGGGCAGGGGAGCTCGACACAGCGGCGGGGGATACCCCCTGTCTCAGGGCAAGGGGACGAGCTGGCTCAGTCGAGCCAGAGGTGCGGGCTCACACAGGGCTCACACTCTGGGGAACGCGACCGACCGCTGGGCAGGCGGCACAGGCCTTTCATCGCGACCGTACAAAGCCTCTTCTGGTGGCAACGGGAGATTTCCGCGACGGCGTGTGCGGGTCCGGTCCGTCAGGGCATTGCGAGGTTCGGCCCTGTGGCCTGACGCCGGAGGTGCCGAGTTGGCATTGAGATCATCGCTGCATGACTGACGCACCCCTGCTGCCCACGGGTTGGACACTTCAGCGGATTCGTGACGTGTCCGGGGACCACGAGGCCATCCCGCTCCGCACCAACCGGACTGTGACATGGTCCGCCGCTCCAGAGGATCCCGAGCTGGCACCTCCCGCGATCGTGCTGGGCTTCCATGACCTTTGCCTCGTGCAGCTCGTCGACGACACGGACTGGTACATGGGCAGTCTCAACGACGACGGCAGCGTCGGCTGCTGGGCGACCTACGGCGACTTCTACCAGGCATTGCGCGGGCTGTGAGACAGCAGTCCACCGAGCATTTCCATCGACCGCAGACCCGTTCGTTCGCGCCGCAGCGCGGCCGTTGCACTGCGGCTGATCGTTGAATCGCCGGCCCATCGGACGGGGCCGGCCATTTCCTGGAGGCCCCGTGCCTGGCGCATCCGTCGGGTGTCTTCTCAGCGGCGGGGGCTCCCCGTCTCACCGGCGTTTGATCGTGACGCAGTGGGACGGGCTGGTCTCCCCGCCTCGTGCGGCGGCCGCCGTCTCCAGCAGGGGCCGGCCGTCGATCTGCACCGCCTGACGCTCCCCTGGTTCCCATCCGCGGGCCGACGTTGCGTCGAGCAGGGCCCGGACGGCGCCCGGCTGGTGCAGGTTCAGGGAGCTGCCCTGGACGTATCCCACGTCCCCGGAGCCCATGGGGAACCCGCTGACGTACCGGCCTGGGCCCTCGGTGAAGACGATGCGCAGCGGGCCGCCGGTGCCTGCCGGCTGTGGGTACAGCATGAGGGTCTCGCGACAGCCTGCGGGCCGGCCGCTGTCGTGCTCGCGGTGGCTGTGGCGGAGCGTCCACAGGTACGCGCGTCCGTCGGCGACGAGCCGCCGGGCTTCTTCGTACGTCGGGGCATGAAGCCGGGGGTAAGTGCCCAGGTCCGCACGACAGAGGTCTGCTGGAACAGGACGCGGGGGAGTAGGACAAGGCCGTCATGGGTGACAGCTGGTCGGCATTATTACGTCGTAATAGCCGGGCAGGTCCGCGCTCTGTCGGGGGATGTGGGCCTGGGTGCGGTGGTACGGGGGATTGCTGGCCGCTCTTCCTCATACCTGGGCGAGTGAACGGCTACCTCACCGCAGGCCCTCGGGCGCATGTCCGGCGAGCAGCGACTCCGCAGGATCCGGGAACGGTGACCCGTAGCAGCGACGTTCGTGCGCGACTGTCACCGCAGCTCTGGGACGGAAGCCTGGAGGCATCCGGGAGCCGGCTCCAGGTGCGGGGTGGCTGCCGTTCGTGCCCGGGGGAGCGAGGCCGTCGCACCTGTCGTGTGGAGGGTCGCCGTGCCCGTGGTGAGGCGGAGCACCAGGTCGACCAGCTGGTGGGTGTAGAGCCTTCGCGCGTCGGTTTCCCCGAGCATGGCGATGGCGTTGCGGACCAGGCCGTGGTCCTTCTGGGCGTCACGCCGCATGTCGATGACGAGTTCCCGGGGAAGCGATTCGAGGCTCGTGCAGGGCGTCTCCGCCTGAGGAGCTTCCTGGGCGTCCGAGGTCCGCTGCCGGAGGTCGGCGAGCGTCTGCTGGACCTCCGCCATCACGCGAGGGCTGTGGGGCGCGAGCCAGTCGCCTTCCCACTCGGTGTGGCGGGAGCGCTCCGCACGCCGCATGTCACGGTCGATCTCGACCTGCGCGGCACGGGTCGCCTCGGTGGTCCAGGTGGTGGCAGCGCCGCGGAGGCGGGCGGCCAGCAGGCCGGACGGGCGGCGGATCGTCGCGGGTTCGGGCGCGAGGTTGAGCCAGGCGATGACCTGGTCCGCTGTCCATCCGGCGTCGGCGACCTGCTTGAGCACCCAGGCGATACGGGGGGTGGAGGCGCGGCTCAGCCAGGGCACCCGGCGGATGAGCTCGCCTGCCAGCTGGTAGCGGCGTCCGACCTGGTTGAGCTTCCGGGCCTGGGGTTCCTGCTGCTTTCGGACGAGAGGTGCCTTCTTCCCGTTGTCGAGCTTGCTCTCAGAGGGAGTAGTGGTTACATCCGCAGAAGAAGACGCTGAGGTACTTACCTCCATTGGGGTGCAACGGGCCTTCGGCTTCCGGCGGGCTTTGCGGACCTTCCTCGCCGCCTTCTTGGCCAGCTTCATGATGAGTGCGCGGCCGCGTTCGGCGATGCCGACAGGTCGCCGTTCCGTGCCCGCTCCTGTGGTGCGGATGCCGAGGGCGAGGTCGAAGGCCGGGGGGATGACACGCGCGAACTCACTGGCCAGGTTGGGCAGCCCTGACATACGGGTGCCCTTGACCAGGTAGGCCAGGAGACCGGCCTCACGGAGCATCTCCAGGTGGTACTGCACCGTGCGGCGTGAGAGGCCCGTGAGGCGGACCAGATGCGCGATTCCGGGCCGGCACGGGGTGAGGTCGGCGAGGAACTGGGCGATACGTACGGTCGTCTCCCCGAAACGCGGCCCGTGCTGACGCCGCGGCTGGTAGCTCCCCGAGCCGACGACCCAGTGGACGGCCTGCATCCAGGAGTAGGAACACGTGGCGATACGGCTGGCGGTCGTCGCCACCCACTGCTCGGAAGGGGGCACGACAGGCATGTGCGTCACGACCGGGCCCCCCGCGAAACGTCCGCCCAGGCGCGTTCAGAAACGTCGCAGGCACCCGTGCGAGGGAGCACGAGGGCCTGAATGTCGACTGGGGGAGTGGAAAAACTTCGCGAAACGCCCACGCGGGCAGCGTGGAGCTGACAAACGGCATACCGATCGTGCAAGATGTACTCGTCCTGTTCGGGAGAAGAGGGCACAACAAAGCACTCTCTTTGATGGGTGCTTCTGGGGAGAAGCAAGATCGCGTGGAACGAAGCCGGTGTGGCAACCGGGTCGGACCACGCACTGGACCGAAGCCCTGGCAGGCTTTGATCCAGCGGAAGTAGCCGCTATGGGCTGGCACCCAAGCGGCTGGGCGGGAGCGGAAGTCCCCTGGCAGGGACTAACCCACCGCCCTGACGGGCGCGAGCTACGTCATCCAAATCCCTTCATCAAAACAATCCTTGGTAAGCCGGCCCTCCCACGGAGGAACACCGGCAGCTCGGGAGGCGGCACAGGCACGGACGGTACGAACCGCCGGAGCCCGCCGCCAGGACTCAGCAGCCGACCCGAACAGACGGGCAGCTGACAACGAAAGAGTCCTGGGCACCAGAGAATGTGCCTGTGGCCCGGCCATTTTCATGGACGGGCTGGGCCTGAGCGCTTCGACGCGGAAGACAGTCGGACACTCCACGACCACCTCATCCGCGAGCCTGTCTAAGAAGAAGCCGACAGGCCAAGCGATGGCCGGGTTTCGCGACCGCCCGAGGACAGCTGACCGAGCGACACCAAGTGGACGTGGTTCGGCACGGCTGAAGTCGAGGGCCGGCAGTAGCGCGGCCGCGGCACTCATCGCCGGCCTGCGGTTGAAGATGACGGACCCACGCTCGACGCCGGTGTGATCGTCACGGCGGAGCTTCGAGTCCCATTGTCTACATGCCCGCAGACCCGGGTAGTCTTTGCCATAAGTGCTGACACCTCTTCTTCTCTACGGTTGTGAGTGTCGGCCCGGCCCCGCACCAGATGTTTGCCGCATCTGGAACCCTGCGGGGCCGTTCCCTTTTGACTTGTGACCGGCCAGGCACCCGGTGACGGGTCGTCTGGCCAGGCCCCCAGCCTAGCGGTTCACGCCATCACCTGCTTACACCTCCCCGATCGTGTCGATCGTCGGATTGGTCAGCGGAATCGCAGCCCATCAGCCCGCGAAACACGGCGCACCATCGGCCTCTCACCGTCAGCGAACTGCCAGAAATGCAAACTAACAAGTAGTTAGGACTGATTTCTGGTCACTTCCGCCGATCAGGCGGAAAGCCATTGCCTCCCGGTCGGCAGGAGAAGAAGGATTGAGCCCATGGTCATGAGCCGAGGCACCTTCGACGACGTTCCCCTGTCCGTGCGTTCCCAAAGCTCCGGCTCGCTGAACGAAGCGTCAACCACCGTGCCGCCCGCGCCGTGGACGCGAGCCGCCCCGGGGGAGATCCGCGGCAATGGCAATGGACACAGCCCAACCACCTTCCCCAGTCCTCGGTTCTCGGCCCAAGCGTCTCCGTAATAGTCCTCTGCGCGGACATGAACGTCCTCGATGAGAGGGGCGATCAATTGGAGTTCACCCTCGAGGTACTCCGGCGACCGGATGGCAGGCTCTCGGTGTGTGCCGCGGCGAACGTGGGCTTGCTGGTGCGACACCGATCACGCCACGCATGATGTGGACGCCCGTGAGATCGCCGTCGATGCGGAGACCTCACTCGGTCAGGCATTCACCACAGCCACCCACCACCTGATCCGGCTGATGGACAGCCCTCACAACCCGGACTTCTGGCGCGACCGGGCATGCCTTCCGCTGTGCTGAGGACGGCATCCACGGACAGATGGCCCTGCCCCTTCATAGGCACCGCGAGCACTGGACCGCGAGGAACAAGAGCTTCGTGCCCACGGCGACGTGCTGCCTACGGCCCCTCCCAGTTCCGCACTGCCGGGTCGGTCCCGCCGACCGGATGCCGCGCAGAAGCGTTTGCTCATAGGCGCTCTGGTGAGACGCGCGAACCCGGGACGGCCGCCCGCCATGGGCCATGCTCATCTCCGGCACCGTCTTCGCACTTGTCTACATGCAGACCATGATGGCGATCCCACTGACCCTCGACCGCCGCTGCTGCCTTGAACCCACCGACACCAAGCTGCTGTTCACCGCCTTGGCCGCGACCGTCATCGCGACCAATCCGCCCTGTGCCTGTGCCGCCTTGCTCACCGAATCCGCGGCCCTTGCCTTCGACGATGTCTGCCGGCGATCGGCCTGGCGCCGGCTACGCGATGGCGCTCACCGTCCCGAGGTCTCTGACGCGGACAGTCCTCCGGAGCCTGGATGAAGTCCCCATCCTGGGCCGCTTCCTCAGCGTCGTGGCAGGCTTTGGCTCCACCCGACGATGCCGACCGCTACCTCACCACGTACGGCATCCGCTGGGGACACGGTCACGGTCGCTGCTGCCCCGGTCACCGCCACCCACGTGTACGAACACGGGGCCGTCGCCACCCTGCGGGGCGATAGCGCAGGCATCTGTGTGGTGCCGGCAGCCGCGCAACCCCTCGTCGTCAAACCACTCATCAGCCGCGCGAGGCGGCTCCAACCGGCCTGCGGTACCCCCTGGCGAAGCTACCCGGGCAGCAGATACGACAGAATTCCTGCGGGCTCATGCCGCTCAGCCCGACCAAGCCAAGCGCTCACGGACCAACTGAAGTGCATGGTCCTCTTCACCACGCGCTCTCTCTGGGGCTCGTAAGCCGCTACACCTACTGGTAGCACGTCCTACAAGGGCGGATCGAGGGTGCCAGGGAGGACAAAAATCCGCAGGCGCCCCGCTGAGCCTTTGTCATAGCTGCGTGGACCCGATCACCCACGGAGCCTCGCGAACGGGCTTCAGAGACCCGGTTATGGGAGTCGCTTTTCTCCGCATATGGGAGAAAGTAGCTTTTGGTCCCCTTGCTGGGATCTGAATCCGCCGACTCTCTCGGCGCTGCCCAAGCTGGACCTCACCCGTACACCCGCGGCAGGGGCATCAAAATCACTCAGCAAGCCATGTCGGTATGCACCCTGCTCGACCGCACCATCGCGAACCTGCTCGCCGGGACGGATCCGCAGACGGTGTGGCGGCTCGCCCTGGCCGACGTGGCGAAGGCAGCCGACCAGTGACGCCACCGCCGGCCGACGCGGTCGGAGTGATCGGTGCCGGAGCCGTCGGCCAGAGTGTGGCCATGCTGCTGGCCGCCGGGGGCTGGTGCGAGTCCGTCCGCATCGTCTCCCGCACCGGGCTCTCGGCCCAGGCCCTGGTGACCGATCTGGAGGACATGTGCCAGGTCACCGCCTCCTCCGTCCGGGCGGTCCACGTCGCCGACGCCGGACAGCTCGCCTCCTGCGAAGCGGTGGTCGTCTGTCCACGGGGGGATTTCGCCAACACCGCCCGCACCGACATCCGGATGGCCGGCCTGAACGCCAACGCCCCCGTCATCGCCGGCGTCGCACGGAAACTGGCCCACTACCAGGGACTCGTGGTCATGGTGACCAACCCCGTCGACGTCCTCACCCGCCTGTTCGCCGAAGTCTCCGGCTGCCCCCGCGTCTACGGAGTCGGCTCGAACACCGACACCGCCCGCTACCGCCTCACCCTCGCCCGCCTCCTCGACGTGCCCGCGCAGGCTGTGGTCGGCCACGTGATCGGCGAGCACGGCGACCAGGCCGTGGTGTGCGCGTCGGCTACCCGCGTCGGCGACCTGCCTGTGCCGGTGCCCCCGCGGCAGGTGCTCGACGAGCTGACCGACCGCCCCCGGCGGATGAACGCAGGGCTGGGCCGTACCCGCTGCGGCCCGGCCGGGGCGGTGATCGCCGCCCTCCGCGCAGGCCTGGGCCTGGACGACACGGTGACGCAGTTGTGCGTCAACCACGAGGGGAGGTGGAGGGGAATTCCGTTGCGCTTCTCCGCCGGAACCCCGACCGTGTGCCTCTCCCGGCTGGACGCCGCCGAGGCCCGTCAGCTGATAGCCGCCGACGCCAAGCTCCGTGATGCCTACGAGCCCCTGGCCCGCCTGTACGTCCCCGTTGCAACCCCGACAGAAGGAGAAGACCGCAGTGCACCAGGCCGCTGTCCGTATCGCCACGGCCACCCAGGCCGCGACCGTCACCAGCAACAGCCCGGTGGTCACAGACTGGGCCCTTCGCTACTTCGGCCCCTGGTGGAATGCCACCAGCACCGCCCCGGACACCAACACAGCAGTGATCGCCGACGTCAACCCCGACCAGGTCACCGAGATCGCCCAGTACGAGGCCGACCACTCCCACGAGGGGACCGACTACGCGAACTCGACCATGCACGTCGACCGGGACGACGGCGGCACCGTGGCCGCCTCCCAGCCCGACGACAAACTCGTCTACCGGGCCGAGCCCGGCGGGCCTCTGCGCATTTACGGGTGCGAAGACGTTCCCGTCGCCCTGGCCGCCGCACGGCTCGCCCGCGAGGTCGTCCGCGGGCAACTCCTCGCGGACGGCTGGTCGATCCTGCACGCCTCCGCCGTCGTCCGTGACGGGCAGACCGCGCTGACCTTGGGCGACAAGGGCGCCGGAAAGACCACCACCGCCCTCCTCCTAGCCCGGGCCGGCTGGCAGTTGCTGGCCAACGACCGCGTCTTCATCCGCCGCGAGGGCGACCGGCTGCGGGTCCTGCCCTGGCCTTCGGCCGCCGCCATCGGCCTGGGCCTCCTCGGTGCCCTCGGCTGGTACGACCAGGTCCGCGAACGCGTCCAGCGCGGCGAACAACTCCACCCCACCCAGCACCAGAAGGTGACCGACGCCCTCCACTCCGGCAGCCGCACGCCCCTGTGGAACGAGTCCGGCAAGGAGCTCAAGCCCCAGTTCTTCCCCGACCAGCTCCACTCCTGGCTCGGCCTGACCCTGGCCACCGAAGGACACGCCACCCGCATCCTCTTCCCTGAGATCACCCCCGGCACCGAGCCCGCTCTCCTCGACGAGGACCGAAGCGCAGGGCCCGGCGACTTCTTCACCGCCGGTACCGAAGACCGCTACCCCGACGTCTTCGGCCTCCTGCCCACAGACCTCCCCGACACTCAGCCTCTGCTCGAACTCCTTGGCGACCTCCCCCGAAATTCCCTGTCCCTGGGGCACAGCGTGAAGGCGAACACCGACTTCCTCGCGCAGGTCACAGACACGACCGCATGAATGAACCATGGCGGGGATGCCCCACGGCATCCCCGCCATGCTCAGCTCCCTTGGCCGAGATGAGGGGGTCGGCGTAATCAGGAGGAGACACGGGCAGGGATGAGGAACACTCGCTGAATGATCGTGATGCAGCCCGTCCTGGAGATACACGAGTCTGACGGCTTTGGCCTCTGGCCTGTCGCCGGGATCGAGTCGTTCGGCTTCCTTCCTCTCAGCGGCGAGCTCTCACCCACTGAAGTCGGGACGGCGGTGATGAGCGTCGCCAGCTGCAATGACATCGACCCCGACGGCGACCGCCCGCCTCGCCCGGCCGACGCACTCGACTCGTTCCTTCACGGAATGCTGCCCTTCGACAGCCTCTTCGCGGCCGGCGGCCTGAGGGTCACCGACACCTCGACAGGCGTCATCTTCCTGCCCGGCTGCTGTGATGGACTGGAGGACTGGCGCGACTGGCACCGGCTCGTCGACGGCGGCAGCCTGCTCGGGTTCGGTCACGAGCCCGTCTCACCGGTTGCGGAGCGCTTTGGCGACATCGTCCGGCTCACTGTCAACGTCGAGCAAAGCGACAGCCCGGTGATCGAGATGTCCGTCGATGAGCTCCGCAACCTGCTGACCGGTGCCGAGCGTGATCTGGCCGATTTCCTCGCGCTGGCAGCCGAGTGGGCCTCCAGTCACCTGCCTGGCCATTGCGCTCCTGTCACAGCCGCCCTCGCCCGCATCGTCGACCTTCCCGCGCCGGCCCTACCGTCGAAGGCGTAGGACGGCGAGCCCGGCTTCGCTGGCCAAGAAGGCCGCTGAGATTACGGGGGTCAAGGCAGGCCGGGGAGTTGCCTGACGCCGTCGGCGTGATGACGACTGAGTAGGTGTTTTTGAAGGCTCGCCTCAGGCCGCTCCTTCGTGATCATTAGGCTGTCGGCATGGCTGAGGGCGAGAGCGCGGCGGTTGTGGAGACTGACATCGATGACCTAGGCGGGTCCAGGACCCGTGTATGGGTGGAGCGGAGTCTTCGTTCTGGAGACCGAGTCTGTGCTGTGGCAGCGTTGCGAGGGGGCTGGACATCGCAGATGCGTCGCCTCGATGTTGAGGGGGAAGGTGAGCCGTATTCCCTCGTGCTCCGGTCTTTCGTCAAACCGTTCTTCGTAAGGCATGCCCTGGGACTGCTGACGCGGGAAGCGGACATCCTCCGTCTGCTCGCGGACACGAACGTACCGGCCGCTCGTCTTCATGGCGTTGATGCGGCAGCGGAGCACTGCGACCATCCGTCGCTGCTGATGTCGTTGCTTCCAGGGAGCCTCAGACTGGACGGGGAGGACATCGAGCGGAAAACAGAGCTCCTGGCCCGGCAGTTGGTGGCGATCCACGGGGTGCTCGTTCCAGAAGGAGCCCGGCCGCGCACCTATCAGGCGTGGACCAGCCCAGAGCGGGTGCGGCTTCCCGAGAACGCGAAACAGCCGGAAGTGTGGCAGCGTGCCGTGGAGGTGATCCGACAGCCGCCCCCGGCCTACCGGCCTTGCTTCCTGCACCGGGACTTCCACCCCGGGAACGTGCTCTTCGCGGGAGAAGGAGCCGATCTGACGATCACGGGTGTCGTGGACTGGGTGGAGACGTCCTGGGGACCCGCTGACCTGGACGTGGCCCACTGCTCCACTGCGCTTGCTCTGCTTCACGGAGTGCCCGTCGGAATGCGGCTTGCGGATCACTACGTCGCAGCCGGTGGAACGCTCAGTGACGACCCCGCTGATCACCTGTACTGGCGTGTGCTGGATGCGCTGGCCTTCGCACCGGACGCGGAGAAGGTCGCCGAGCCCTGGCGGGAAATCGGGAGGGAAGATCTGACACCAGCCGTTCTCGCCCAGCGCTTGGAGGAGTACCTTCAAGCGCTCTTCAGCCAGTACGGCTGAGGACTCGGTGGTCAGCGTCGTCCGATGGCAGCCTGCGCTGCCGGTGTCCTAGTGATTCGAAGCGCTCACCGAGGCCGAGGGGCGCACGCCTTCCGACGCGCTCATCGAGGCCATGCACGACTGGGTCAATAGGAGGCGGCGTCAGCACGGGACGGACGACGTGCCGGAGGCCGCCGCCGAGTAAGGTCACCGTCATCCAACTGTCGGCGTCTTCCGGGTCCACTGGCTCGTTCGGGGACTCCTGCGGGTCAGGCGCCGCGTCATCATGGTGATGAGTGCCCAGTTCAGATGGGCTTCAGAGTGTTGGGGCAAGCGTTCGTAGTCGCGTGCGTTGCGGCGGGCGTTCATGCACCAGCCGATCGTCCTCTCCTCGCCCCGTCGCCTGGCAGAGAGGCAGCGCGGGCGCTCGGCCCCGCTCATGGCCGCGTGGACGACTCCTTCGCCCGCGTTCCCCGCGCGGCGTTCCACGCCCGTACGCGCAGCGCCGCACGCACCAGGGCGCGGACAGGCCACGTCGGGGGAGAGGCGCCGATCGCTTCCAGGAACCGGGTGTCGAACAGGGTGTTCGTCCCCGCGTGGACGAGGGGCGCCAGGGCGCGGGGGAACCGGTCGGTGAGCAGGTTCCTGGTGGCCCTCATCAGCGCCCGGCCTTCGGGTGTCACGGCGAAGTGGCGTTGTTCGTAGGCGTCCATCCACGCCTCCAGGTCGTCGAACGAGCCTGGTATCGGCGGAAGGTTCATCCGTTGTCCCAGGTCGGCGTAGAAGGCGTGTGCCGAGGTCTTCTCCTGTGGTGTGGTGGGGCGCCGGCCGTGGGCGTCGATCCAGTGGATGGGGGCGACGCAGAACGCGGCCAGGACGTAGACGAACTCGTCGTCGCCTGCCGGTAGCCCGGCGTGCAGATGGTTGAGGGTCGTGACGGCCCGGGCTCCCGCCGGGTGGTGCGGTCCGTGATCGATGAGCGTGTAGATCAGGGCTCCGGTCGCCTTGGCACGGGCTTTGGGCCGGGTGGTCATCTTGCCCGTGCCGGCGAGGACCCTGGCGATGCCGGGCACGGCGAAGGTCCGGTAGAAGCCCAGGTTGAGGCCCAGGCGCAGGTCGTTCCCCAGTTCGCCGCGCGCCATGGCCCGGTAGACGGCGTGGGCCTGGGCGTAGGGGTCACCGTCCATGGCCGGTCCTCTCCCGCAGGCTCTGCCGCAGGGCCATGGTGACCGGCCGGCTTTCCAGCGCCCGGGCGATGAGAATCAGCTGGTCGAGTTCGGCGCGCTGCCCGCCCCGCGGGGTGGCCGCCAGCCGGAGGGGGCGTCGCGGTGCCGCGGTGCCCAGGCCCTGGGTGAGAGTGGCGGTCACGGCTTCGGCCAACGCCTGTGGGGACAGAGCTCGCGTCCGGGCGGTGTAGAGGAGGTTGTCGAGGGCGGCGTTGCGGGTCCGGATCGCGCCGAGGAGGGCGGCGGCCGAGGCGGCGGCTTCGACGCGCTCGGCGGAGTACTTCAGCCTACGGGCGTGGTGTCGGGCGATGTCGGCGGTGAGGGGGTCCTCCCAGATCCGCATGGCCAGCTGGGCGTCGCGGATCTCGGTGATGCACCGGCTGATCCGCCATCGTAGATCGCGTACCGCGACCTGGCGGCGGGTGGCCGGAGGGAGGGGGTCGAGGAGCAGGTGCCGGTCGGCGTCGGCCGCGACCAGCCACAGGGGCCGCAGCGCGAGGAGATCACGGCGGCGTCCCGCCCATGCCTGGACGGCGGGGTAGGCGAAGCCGGCGGCGATGAGCATGGCGCCGGCCGAGGCGAAGAAGGGGCCGACGACGGTGGAGAGTACGTCCCACGTCGTGCCTCCGCCGGTGGCGGCGGCGCTGATGGCGAGGAGTTTGCAGGTGCTGTAGCCGAGGGCGACCCGGCAGCCCCGGGAAATCAGCAGGACGCCGGTGCGCAGGGCTGTGCGTTCGGGTTCGCGGTCGGTGAGGTGTGCCGCGTGCCGTCGGCATGCCCGGCTGACGCCGAGCAGCGCGTAGGCGAAGCCCGCTTGGTAGACGAACTGGAACACGACGACGGTCGGCACGGTGGAGTAGAAGGTGTCGAAGTCCAGGGGGTGGGGGCCGCCGGTGAGCGCTCCCGTGCAAGCGGCGTACGCGAACAGGGCGGTCATGAGGGAAAGGGCCGTGGCGAAGACGGCCAGGCGGCGGATGACGCGTGGCCGGGCCGCTTCCCAGGCTTCGGCGGGGTGGCGGACTTCCGCGGACCACAGCGAGGCGAGGACCTGGGCCGAGCCGCTGAAGCAAGTGATGAAGCCGTAGACGAGCAGGGTGGCGAGGTCCGGGACGCCGGAGGCGCGGCCGATCCGTGTGTAGAGCGAGGGCGCGGCGGCGATGAACGCCAGCATGGGGAATCCGGTGCACAGGCAGACGGCGACAAGGGTCGCGGACGGGGCTTCGCGCAGCCCGTGCAGTTTGTAGAGGAGAACGCCGCCGGCTGCCAGCGCGCAGCCGAGGTAGAGCACGTCATGCACGGCCGCCCCAGGTGTGTTCGAGTGCGGGGGCGACCCAGGTGGCGGCGTGCGCGGAAGGCTGGGCGTGGGTGGCGAGGTGTTGCTGGAGCAGGGTGCCGATGATCTCGGCCTCCCGTTCCAGGGGGTCCCCGTACTGGGAGCGGTTCAGCATGCGTGCCACGGTGCCCGCGCTCAGTACGCGGGTGGCTGGCGGAGGCCGGTCGGTCGCTTCGTCACCGATGTCGGAGCACGGATGGCCGGAGATCAGGTGACCGAGCTCGTGGCTGATGATGTGTTCCTGGTGCCAGGCGCTGGTGTGCGCCTGGTAGACGATCCGGTAGACGCCGTGGCGCAACTCGCACTGCCCGGAGACCGACCGGGGGTCGAGCGAACGGGGAACGAGCTCGATGGGGTGGCCTATGCGCTCGGCGATGTGTGTGACGAGGGACCGGATGTCGCAGGTGCGGGGCAGTTCGAGCGAGGCCAGGCGCTTCTCGCAGTGCCGCCGGGTCACCTTGGTCCGTGCGCTGTCGCGTAAGGGCATGGCGGGCGGTCACCGCCCCCGTGCGCGGTGCCGGCCGGCGCGGTGCCGCTTCAGCACCTGCGGTGCGCGGGCCGGTGAGACGTACGCCGGAGGGTGGTACGTGGAACCTCGGGGCATCGCGGGGCCCTCCTCTCGGGGGCACAGCCGTCCCGCGCCCTATGATCACGTAAGGTCACAGACCATGCACGCTCCTGTCAATTATTATTGAACTCTCGGGCATCACAGGGCACTTAAGGCCCTCAGCGATCAAAAATAGCCCATTATTGTTGATTGCAGGTTCCCCGCGGTTGGCCGCGAGTCCTACACTGCATGCCCATGTCCACGCCTCCACGCCCGGATGAGGCGGCCCCAGGCGCTCCCGCTCCCACGGCCGCCGCGCTGCTCGGTCGCCGATTACAGCGCCTGATCGACACCGGCTACCCCACCGGAGAGCGGCGGTACACCGATGTGGAGATCGCGGAACACGTCAGGGTCTCCAGCCAGTACATCAGCAACCTGCGGAAGGGAAAGTCCGTCCCGACCCTGGAGAAGGCCGTCCGCCTGGCCGACTTCTTCGACATCCCCAGCTCGGACTACTTCCTGAGGCCGGCGGGCGACCCCGCGGTGCACGAGGTGGAACGCACCCTGCGCGCACTCGAAACCGGCGACCATCACCTCCCCACCGCCCCCGGAAGAAGGACAGCGCCTCCGGCGCCGGACCGCGACAACCCAGCCACCCGCATGGACGAACTCATGGTCAAGCACAGGGTCAAAGAGCTCGCATTGCGCGCCAACGAACTCTCCGACGAAGGACTGACAGCCGTCCTCGGCATCGTCGACCAGATCCTGGGCAACGACCGCCCCCCTCCACCCGCCCGCGACACGTGAGACACCACAGAACAGCCCGGAGCACACGACGCAGGGTGGGTGGGAAGAACATGATCGACGAGAGCGCACGACGGCCGGAGCGACCGTGGACCTGAAGAGGATGCGGCGATTATGCGCCGAACTGCTGAGCGGACTGGACCTGCCGGGCCCCGCACGCCCGGATGTCCTGTTCACCGCCCTGTGCGCCGGGATGAGCCGACGCCACGACCGCCCGGTCAGTCACCGGCTGGTGTCCTTCCCCGCCGGAACCGTCAGCGGCCTGTGGGTGGCCACCGACGCCCAGCACCTGGTGCTCTGCGAGAAGGACACCGCCCCGGTCCACCAGCTCGTCATCCTGGGACACGACCTGTGGCACCTGGAAGAGCACCACCGCGCCGACCCCGCCCTCAGCACGGCGGAGGCCGCCCCCTGCTCGCCCCCGGCACGGCCCACACCGCGCTACGACGGCTCGCGGCACGCACGGCCTTCTGCGACCACGACGAAACCGCGGCGGAGACGTTCGGCTCACTCCTGGGCAGCAGGGCCCGCAAATGGCTCGCTCAGGAAGCCCACGACAGCCTCCGCCAGGCACCGGTCTCAGGACTCGTCCAGCGCCTCGAAGCCTCCCTGGGACCCCAGAACCTCCAGGGGCCCGTGCGTGCCTGACCCGGTCTACTACCTCCCCTCGATCGTCGTGGGGACGGCGCTCTGCCTCAAACTGCGCGACCTCGCCCGCGCTCCGCAGGACACCCTGCTCCGCGTGGTCTGCGCCGTGCTCTTCTTCAGCTGCGGAACCTTCGCCTTCGCGGCCCCCACCAGCATCGCCTTCGTCAACCGCCTCACCGGGGTCCCCAACATCGCCGCCCCGCTCGTCTACTCCCTGCTCAGCGCCCTGGCCGCCTCCTGGCTCATCCTCATCGACCGCTGGCGCGGCGGCCCCGCGCCACAACGGGAGCGCGCCGCCCGCCGCTGGGCGGCGGGATACGGGCTCGTCATCGTCGCGCTGTGCGCCCTCTTCGCCCTGGGCAACGCTCCCGAGGAACGACGCGTCGACCTGGACACCTACTACGCCAACACCCCGTTCATCCGGGAAATGATCGTCCTGTACCTCCTCGCCACCGGCGTCGCCGCGATCTCGATCAGTACCGTCTGCGGCAGCTGGGCCCGACACGCCACCGGACGGCCCTGGCTCCAGCGCGGCCTGCGCGTCCTGACGGCCGGCTTCCTGTGCAACCTGGGATTCGACCTCACCAAACTCGCGGCCGTCGCCGCCCGCTGGACGGGCACCGACTGGGACAACCTCAGCACGCTGGCCGCACCCCGGTTCGGCGCGATGGGCACGCTGTGCATCGCCACCGGCTTCCTCCTACCCCTCCTGGGACACCACCTCACCGCCGCCGGCGACACCTTCGCCGCCCTCCGGACCCACCCGGCCCTCCACTGCCTATGGGCCACGCTCTCCACGGCCACCCCCGGCGTGGTCGCGAACGTCCCGGTCCCCTGGTGGGCCGTCGACCTGCGACTGACCCGGCGCATCGCGGAAATCCACGACGGACGCCTGGCCCTGCGCCCCTACTTCGAGGCCACCGTCGCCGACGCCGCCCTGGAACGGGCGCACCGGACCGGCAGGACCGGCAGGGAAGCCGAAGCCATCGCCGAGGCCGCGGTACTCGCCGTGGCCGCACAGAAGAAGAGCGCCGGCCTCCCCACCCCCGCCCTCCCCCTCGACCAGCAACCCAGAAGCACCACCGCCGAGCCCCCGCTGCCACTGACCGCACTCGTCCGGGTCTCCCGAGCACTACGGCACTCACCCATCGTCGCCACCGCCCGCCGACACCTCCAGGAGCAGGAGACAACCACCCATGCACCAGCCGAACAGGACCACTGACCACCGCCCGGCCCGCCACCGGCGGGCAGTGATCCTCGGCGCGGGAATGACCGGCATGCTCGCCGCCGCCGCACTCGCCCCGCACACCGACGAAATCATCCTCGTCGACCGGGACGAGCTGCCTCCCGAGCCCGCACCCCGCAAGGGCCTCCCGCAGGCACGCCACGCCCACCTCCTGTGGTCCGGCGGCGCCCGCACCATCGAAAGCCTCCTGCCCGGCACCCACCAGCGCTGGCTGGAGGCCGGGGCACGCCGCATCGCCCTGCCCACCGGGCTGGCCTCACTGTCCCCCCAGGGCTGGATACGCCGGTGGCCCGAGATGCAGTACCTCATCGCCTGCACCCGTGACCTCCTGGACTGGGTCGTCCGCGAACAAGCCCTCGCCCTGCCCGGCGTCACCCTCCTCCGCCGCACCGAACCCGTCACTCTCCTGGGAAACGCGCGCCACGTCACCGGCGTACGCGTACGCGACACCGCCGACGGCACGGAACAGGACCTGGAGGCCGGCCTCGTCGTCGACGCCACCGGTCGCGGCTCCCGCATCCCCCAGTGGCTCACCGACCTCGGCCTGCCCCGCGTGCACGAGGAGGTCGTGGACTCCGGCCTCGTCTACGCCACACGCATCTTCCGCGCCCCCGACGGCACGGAGGATTTCCCCGTCGTCAACGTCCAGGCCGACACCCGCGAACCCGTCCCCGGACAGACCGCCACCCTGGTCCCCATCGAGGACCGACGGTGGCTGGTCACCCTCTCCGGCACCCGCGGCGGCGAACCGACCAAGGACCCCGCCCTCTTCGAACCCTTCGCCCGCCAGGTCCGCCACCCCGTCGTCGCCGACCTCATCACCGATGCCGAACCCCTCACCGACGTCACCGTCACCCGCAGCACCGTCAACCGCCGCCGCTACTACGAACGCCTGGCCACCTGGCCCGCCGGCCTGACCGTCCTCGGCGACGCCGTCGCCACCTACAACCCCGTCTACGGACACGGCATGTCCGTCGCCGCGCACAGCGCCCAAGCCCTCCGCACCGAACTGACCCGGCATCCCCTGGACGCCTCCGAACTCGCCCGCCGCGTCCAACGCGCCACCGGCAAGGCCGTCGACACCGCCTGGGCCCTGGCCACCGGCCAGGACATCCTCTACCCCGGAGCCACCGGAACCCAGCCCCCGCCCGCGGCCCGCCTGCTGCGCGCCTACATGGACCGCGTCGCCCTCACCGCCACCGGCCGCCCGGCCGTGGCCCGCGCCCTGATCTCCGCCATGACGCTCTCCAGGCCCCTCACCACCTTGGCGACGCCGGACATGATGATCGCGGCACTGCGAGGCCCCGGCCGGCGCCCCCTGACCGGACCACCACTGACCACCGCCGAACTGTCCTTCCAGCACGCCCGGCGAGCCCGGAGCTGACGGGCCGGTCCTGCCCCGTTCTGCCGGTTCCGTGCTCCCTCGCTCCCGGGAACCGGTAAATTCGCGTGATCGGGGAAGGAGTTCCGGCCGAAGGGGTGCGTATGGGCGACAGCCAGGTCACGATCGAGCTGACGAGCGACGAGGCCCTGGTGCTGTCGCACTGGCTGGAGAAGCTCCGGATGACCGAGCTCAGGCACGTCGTCGACCCGGCGGTGTGGGCGCCGATCCACCGGATCGCCGGAACGCTGGACAGGACGCTTCCCGACCTGTTCGCACCTGACTACGACCAGCGGCTGAAGGCGGCTCGTCAGCGGCTTCGGCCGGAGGACTGACCGGGCTGCCCGGGCGCGAAACGCCTGCCCGTCGCGGGCCGGGGCCGGCAGAAAGCCCGGGCCCGCTCGCACGGGCGGGTTACCTGATCAGCCCAGCTGCCGCTTGCGCAGCGCGTCGGCGGTGCTAGCGACAGTTGGACCGCAGCCGGTCGATAGAACACCACCCGGTCCTCGGGGCAGGCGACGACGAGGGTGGGGCGGTGTGGGACGCCGGGCCGCCGTCCACCGGTCATTCCTCAGGTGCTACTTCTCCTGACCGGGGTTGTCCGGACGCGCCGTGGTACTCACTGATGACCGCCTCGATCGCGTCCTGCACTGCCGGGGGCAAACCCGCGGAGCGGCGCAGGATCCTGCGCGCCCGCCCGTCACGGTAGGCGGCGAGATCGGCCAGGTCCGCGCGGACCGCGGCGGCGACCTCATCGCTCCGGAAGAAGTCCAGCGGGACACCGAAGAAGCCGGCGAGTCGTACCGCCGTGTCGAAGGATGGCTGGTTCCTGCCCGAACGCAGATAGCCGATGGCAGTGGTGCTCAAGCCGGTGGCCCGGGCCACCTCGCCGTTGGTGTAGGGCCGGCCTTGCGAGGCCGGGTACATATCAGCGAACAAGATGTCCAGGCGCTCGGCGAACTGGAGGTCAGCGACGCGCTCACCCGTTTTCGCGCTGGTACCGCCCATGCGAAACTCCCCGGCTGCTGGTGCGCGTCGGATCGGACAGGCAGCAGTATGCCCATCCTCGGCGATCTTTACTAGCCGCGGCCTCACTGATCGGCCGTCCTCAACACGCTTGGAAAATAGCCAAATTGAGTAATGAAATTCCGTCCCACCTTACCTCAACAACCGTTGACACCCGGTGGTCAGCCCGCAATGATCGACCCGTCGTCCGGTGCGGGGGCTCTTGCGGACGGTGCGCGACCGGCAACCCGAAACCGCCGGTGCGACACAGCGAGGGGGGCCAGGCACAGGCGTGAACGACTCAGCCGGTACGACGGCTACTGTTGATCAGCGCAGGACTGCCGCCATGGCCGCCGCGGAACTCCCGGGCGGTTCACCGCCGTGTGGCTCCGTGCCGCCTACGGCCGCGCCCGCTCTTCAAAAGGCTGCTCGGACGCACTCCCGGCCCGCACTCCGTGTCCCACCGATGTGCCCCTTGCCCGGAGACGGGCACAAGGACGTGAAGATGCCCTAGAGCCGTGCGGCATGGAACGCCGCGAACCTTCATACGGACCGACCTGGCGACGCCAATCACCAGGCGGCCCCTTCACAGCTCGTGTCATAACCCGAGCCAGGGCCTGGACCGAGGCACCTTCCACAGTCACGCGATCCAGGCGGAACGCCACCCTTCCAGGGCAGCCCCTCGCAATGCGGGCCGTCCTGTTCCCAAAAGCAGGAAGGAAGCGCTGCTCATCATGCAGCATCACGCTGCCATCTGTCAGCTACAGCATGCCCGCTCCCAGCCTATGGAACCCCCTACCTTCCCGGCCGCCACAGCAGCTCCGGACGCCTCCCGCCCGCCCGCTCCACCCACCACAAGCGGGCACCGTGGCGGAGCCGGAGGGCCCGCACCGAGCGCCACGGTTCCAGACCCTGAAACCACCCTGCCTCCCGGCCACGCCTTCCCAGTAGTACGCGGCGAGGACCAGGACATCCTGCGCACCGCATCCCGCCGTGCTCAGCCCCGGGCCTGGACGCGTGCCGTGACCTGGCTGGTCGGCGCGGGCCTGCACCCGAAGGCCGGCCCCACGACGCTGGCGGTGGCCCGGGACCTGGCGCGGCGGATGGACTACCAGCGCGGAATCGTCCTGTACGACCTGATCGGCACGGCGCGGCGCCTGGAGGTGTCGGTGGCCACGGTCAAACGGCATGTCGCGGTCCTCAGGGAGCTGGGCGCGCTGGTCTGGCTGGTGCACGGATCCAAGCGCAACCTCCGCTTACCCGGCCGGAAATACGTGGCGACGGCCACCGTGTACGGCGCCGTCATCCCGGCCGTGTACGACAGGGCCATGGGACACCGACTGGCAGGAACCGGCTACGGGGGCCGGGTCATCGGCGTCCGCGGGACCGGGAACCGCCGGCGCCGCACCGATGCTTCCCCGAAAAGGCACCGCCCCGGTCGCCCGGGGAGCCGTGCGCCCCATTCTCTCGCATCCACCCCTCGCGGACGAGATCGTGTAGATGGTGGTGGGGAAAGAACTACGCGAGCGCGTCGAAGAAGAACGAGACCGCCCCGGAAGAGCACCCTGGGCCACACCGTCACAGCCGCCATGTACGGCACAGCGGATCGACTCGCCCGCTCGTTACGGCCTCTGCACCCCTGGGCCCAGCACGCGACCATTCCGGAACTGTCCTGGGCACTGGTCGACAAAGTCGCCGAGGGCTGGGACGAACGAAGCATCAACGTCTGGCTGAGGGAGATCTCCCCGGCCATCCGGTTCGGCTGCACCACCGCCTGGCGGCCACAACGCCCCCACCTGTACATCGCCGCGCAGCTACGCCTTGACGCCTGGATGCGGGAAGAGGCCCTCCGACGCAGCTCCGAGAACGACGAGGGCTCTGTCCCGAACCAGGAGTTCCTCGCCGCCCTCGCCACTCTGCGTGCCTCGCACGGAGTCCACGCCGTCATGTCCCCTTTACCCGGGATCGAAGCCCTGAGCGAGGACGACCTCATCGATTTGCGTCAGGCCGCACGCGCCGCCTATCGGCGAGGGGACACCGCATTGATCATTAACGCGGTGGAGGAGCTCGGCTGGTCGGCCGCGGGGTTCTTGTACGGAACCGGCCTCGTGGACCGTGCTCTGCGGCTGACCTACGCTCGACGCATCTGTCTGCACTGATGCTGTCCCGGCCATACCCCCGTGTTCAGTCGGGCAGGGTTCCTTACGTTGTAGGTGGGCTGGTTTCCTTTCATCCCTTGGTCTTCGCCCGGCGGCCTCCGCCGGGCGAAGACCAAGGGATGGCTCTCCCGTTTCTCGGTGCGCTCACGCTGGTTGTGGGCGGGAGTCCGCGGGGAAGACCGTTCGTCAGGAGCCGCTCTCCTCAAGGGAGGCACCGACAGCGAGGTAAAGCAGTTCGTTCCGAGGCGCCTGTGCCTTTACGGTGGCGCGATGGTGCACGTGCGGGAGATGGATGTGGCCGACATCGAGGCCGTTTCGACGATCCGAGTCCGAGGATGGCAGGCGGCGTACACCGGCATCGTTCCCCGGACGTATTTGGACGCGATGACGGTGGAAGGTGATGCCGCTCGACGGCGGCAGTGGCTTTCTCGACCTGGACGAAAGGCACGAGACCTTGTGGCGCTCGGTGACCGCGGCCCGGTGGGGTGGATCTGCTTCGGACCGTGTCGAAGTGAGATTCCCGCCCCGGGACGGGTCGGTGAGGTCTACGCCCTGTACGTATCGCAGGATCTGATCGGCCAGGGCATCGGCCAGATCCTCCTCGGTGAGGCTCATGATCAGATGAAGGGCCAAGGCTTCGAGGAATCAGCTTTGTGGGTTCTGCGTGACAACCAACGAGCCCAGCGCTTCTACGAGCGAGCCGGCTACCAGGCCGACGGGGCGGCTCAGGAAGACATCTACGACGGGATCACACTCACCGAGCTCCGCTACCAGCGCGTGCTTTGAGTCCAGCCCGGCCGCGACGCCGTCGGTTCCGGTGACGGGCGTGCGTCCGTGGGCCTGAGAGTCTGGCGTAGTCGGCGGGGTGTTCGTGGGTCATTGCCGGATGCGGGCGGAGGACACCGGCAGCTGGCGAGGTTGAAGGGGACGCTCATACCGGAGCCTATGGATGGTGGAGAGCCTCCCGCCCGGTGAGGCTCAACCGCATGACGCGGTCGACGAGGTGATGCGTGTACAGCCTCCGGGCGAAGGCTTCGCCACACGCCTCAACAGCCATCCGGATCATCTCCGGGTGCTTTTCCGCCGCCCGCAGATCGACGACTTCCTCGCGCGAGAGCTGCTCCAGGTCGGCCCTGCCGTCCTCGCCCACCCGCAAGGGCGGCAGGGCCTTGCCCCCGGGCTCCCGCGGGAGCGTCGTGAACGCCTCCGCGACCATGCGTCGCACCGCCGGGCTGGAGGGAGCCTGCCAGTCGCCGTGCCATTCGACGTGCCGCTGCTGGGCGGAGCGACGAGAGTCCCGCCAGGCGGCCACGCAGGCGGCACGCTTGGCCGGGGTGTCCAGCAGCAGATGGGCACCCCGGAGCCGGTGGGCGAGGAACGCCGCCGGACGGTGCACCCGACGCGCCACGTTCTCCACCTCCAGCCATGCGACGACCTCGGTGGCCGTCCACCCCGCGTCCGCGACGTGCCGTGCCACCCACGCGATGCGCGGTACGGCGGCCCGCCCGAGCCACGGCACTTGCTGGACGAGCTCGAACGCCAGCTGGTGGCGCCTGCCGACCTTGTTGAGCTTCCGACGGCCTCCCCGGGCGGATGTCTTCGAGCGGGAGGAACAGCGCTTTCCCGTGGCGAGCTTGCTCTCAGAGGGATGTATAGAGGTACCGGCAGAGGAAGACGGAGAGGTACTACCCCCCATTGGGGTGCAACGAAGATCGCCTGAAGGAACCGTCTTCGATCCTCTCGTCGAGCATTTCGAGCGGGGCTTTCGAACTTTCCTGGCCGCCTTGCGGGCCAGCGCTGCTATTACCGTCCGCCCGCTCTCCGAGATGCCCGTCACCCTCCGGTGGACGCCCTCGCCGACGGTGCGAAGCCCCAGGGCCTTGTCGAAGGCCGGCGGGATCGTCCGGGCGAACTCGCTCGCCTGGGCTCGCTCCCGGCGTACGCGCGAGCCTTTGACGATGTAGGTCAGCAGGCCGGCCTCGCGCAGTAGCTGCAGGTGGTATTGGATCGTTCTTTCACTCACCGTCAGCCGGCGTGCCAGGTAGGCGATGCCCGGGCGGCAGGGGGAGATCTGGGCCAGTAACTGGGCGACGCGCATAGTGGTGAGGCACCACCGCGGGCCGTGGCCACGGCCCGCGGTGGTGGTGTGGCCGTCGACCCAGTGGACTGCCTGCATCCAGCTGTAGGGGTCCGAGGCGATGCGGGTGAGAGTGGTGGAGACCCACTGCTGGGCCGGTGGCACGGGCCGCATGACCGCGATGTGGCGCGCGGGAGCGGAGGCGCGGGAAGGCATGAGCTGGTCCAGGCGGGTTCGGGTAGCGCGAAGCGGACCCGTGTCCCCCACTGGCAGGGGAAGGGGCCTTCAGGCGCGGTGGAGAACGGGGACGGGAACGGCTGTGGGCTTCCCTGGCGGTCAGGCCAGGGGGAACACCGGCTGGGACGCCGAAGCGGCATGGGTGGTCGCGGTGCGCGGATCGTGCGCTGCGACCACCCGCGTGCGGCTGGCGCGGGCCGGATAACGGCATCGGCCGAGGGCGTCGGCGGGTACGGACCAAGGTGACCGGGAGGGCGCCCGACTCGAAGACCGGTCTTGCCCGGCTGGGGACAGCCGCTTGTGGTCCGGGCACGCCCGGTCGCCGATCCGCGGGGGCGGGCGTGCCGATGCGGTGAGGGGCGCCTGGGGGTGCGGCTCTGCGTGGACGGCGTCGGCCAGGTGCCCGGAGCTGTGGTGGAAGGAGCTTCCCGGCATCACCTGCGGAGGGGACCAGACATGCTTCGAACGGCGTGCGCAGAGTGGTCCGTGGCGCGTCGAAGAAGCCGGCCCTGCTCATGACGGTTCCGAGGCTGGTGAAGCGGGCGGTGCTCCGGGGCCCCGGAGCAGGGGGCCTGGCATGAGCGCCGGTTGTAGCGCGGGTGGTGATCGCGAGGTGGCGCTGCGCTGAGGGGAGAAAAGTCAGGGACGGGGCGCCGTCGCTGTGGGAAGAGCCGTCCGTGGTGACGGAGCGGGTGGTTTCAGGCATGGCTGAGTCCAGCGGGTGAGCGGGAGAAGGAGAGAGGGCGTGGTGCCGGGACACGCTGCGGGCTGACCCCCGCCCCCGGAGAGTGAGTCCATGTGGGGGCGCGGCACAGGTGTCCGTCGGCGGGGCGTCAGGCTCCGGTCTTCGGCAGGACCGGGACGTCCCTGGGACGGGGTTCGGGCGTCTTCGGGGTAAGGACAGTGAGGCTGTCGACGACTTCTTCAGGTGTGATGCTGTCGGCGGTGATCACGTTCACCGCTCTGTCCGAGGGCTGCTACGCCGGCTCGGCCCTCGGCGCTTCATTGTTTATGGATGGCCTGCTGTGTTCGGAATGCTGAACGCCCGAACGGATCCCGCGCCGGACAGTGCCTCGGCAGATACCGAGATCTGTGGCGTTGCTGTGCCTTGCAGGTCCTGCGCCGTATGTGCGGTCGGCGGCGGGCTCATTCGTCCGGGGTTCAGCGCGATCGGGGGACCGAGCACGTCCGGATGCCGAGATCGGCCTGAGGGATATGCTCGAGGCTGGGTTGGTGCCACGCTCATGCGGTCTCCGGCTGTCTGGGGATCGACCGGACCTGGGTCACACCACAGGTTGTTCAGGCCGCGTAGTGGCCGGGTCCGGAACCCCGTCTCGAACAGAGCAAGCCCTGACAGGGATGAACGAGAGGGGTAGTGGTACCCCCTCCGGGTCGATACCGGAATCTACCTGAAGTCGGATCTGGTAGCAATCTTGAAGCTACAGTGATCGAGTCCGTCCCGATGCCGCCGCCGAGTTTTGGAGTTCACTGGTGCCGCCTCGCCAGTTCAATGGTCAGGGCCTGCGTACGATGCGCCGTAGTGCCGGCCTGCGCCAGGTGGACCTCGCCAAGATGCTGGGAGTCAGCAAGACAGCGGTCGTCGACTGGGAGAACGAACACTCTCCGTCGGCGGAACGACTGCCCGCGATCGCGGAGGCCCTTGGCGTCGACCTCGATGTCCTCTTCCCCCGTCTCGGTCAACCCGACCTCGCCGACCTGCGCGCCGACGCCCGGCTCACCCAGTCCAAGGCGGCCGTCGCGCTCGGCACGACCCGCGTACCGCTGAGCCAGGCGGAGACCGGCAAGAAACGTCTCTCGCCGACTCTCCTGGAAAGCGCCGCCAGCCTCTACGGCGTCACTCAAGAAGAACTCTCGGCGGCCCAGGAACGCTCCTTCGGCGTCGTGGCATCCAGCCCGGTGAGGACGGAACCGTCCCCCCGCACGCTGAGCGAGAAGATCCACGCCTACCTGGAAGGCCGCCCGAAGGTCACCAACGACGACGTGGCCACCGCGGTGAACCGCGCGACCGGCGCCAACCTCGTACCGCAGGACGTGGAAGACCTTCGCACGCGCGCGCGAACCGCCGAGGAGGTCTTCGCGGGACTGCCGATGGGACCGGTCCAGCAAGGGCTGGCCGAGGCGCTGGGGGTCACGCCCTTCGACTTCATGCCCGGAACGCAAGTGGAAGAGGAACTACTCGAACGCCTGGACTATCTGACGCGGAGACGAGAAGGAATCGCCATCGGCGCCCGTGGCGGGACCCGGAGCATTTCCCCTGAAATGGTGGCCACGATCACCGATCTGCTGCTGCGTAAGTCCGGCAAGCAAGCCCCTCAAGCCCCGCAATAGGCGCCGGGGACCCGCACCGGCCCGGCCTCGTCAGGTCCCGGAGGGAACTGCCGGCAGCCCTCAACGACATCCGTGGGGGCGTGAGATCCGAGATCGAGCCGATGCCCGGGGCGCCGCTCCCTCCCCGCCGGTCACAGCCAGGCGAAGACGAGAGGAGCGCCCTCTGTCGAGTACTACACGTGCTCCGTCGTGAACCGCCGATCCGCGCGATCGAGGATCTTGTCCACTGCGGCGGGAGTTATCCGGGCGTAGGAATCCTGGACCCGCACCAGCCAACGCCCTTCAGAGACACTGTCGGCGAAAGGCTTGGAAGGCAGGGCCGGTGCTGGTACTTCGAAACGGCGCCCCTGCCGGGCGGAGCGCAGGGCGGCGGCGATCCAATATGCCTCGGCCATCGCCTCCTGGTCGGGATGCTCGGCCGTGACGTCCTCGATGACCGCCCAGAGCTCGGGAACCACATAGTGGCGCAATTGCTCGACCGCGTCCCCCACTTCCTGGACCGCGCGGTCCAGGCGCACGTCCAGAGCAGGGGTGAAGCGCAGGGCTTCCCGCAACCGCGGAGCGAGCGGCTGGAAGGAAAGATCGGGGAACTGCCGGGCAAGGTCCCTCCGCAACGGGTGCAGGCGCCAGAGCATGCGGTGGGAACTCCAGCGCTGCACGACGACCTCCGTGGTCGGAAGACTGGCCCCGGAAGCGAACAGGGCGGCAGCCAGGACATTGAGCAAGCTGCTGAGCGATCCCACGGTGTGCGAGACGTCAGGAGAGGCGGGAACGAAGATCGTCCCCCATACGAAACTCACCCGGACCACGGAATACGCCGCCAGCAACCAGAGGCCGACGGATCCCAGCACCATGCCGATACGCAGGGCGGGCGATTCGGCACGCCGGCCGACGTGCCCCCACTGGTAGCCGCAGGTCGTGCAGGACAGGCCCAGATAGAGGTAGAACAGCGTCGAGAAGACCACCACGCCCCATTGACCGGCATGATCTGCGGCGAAGTCCCGGCTGGGCCGGGACCGGTCGACCACGACGAAGAACATGACGAGCATCACGGGGATGACGCCCACAGTGGCCCACCGGGCGAAACGAGCGGTCCCGCGCAAGAGGGCGAAGCGGCGTGGTGGGGCGTCCTGGCTGACTCCGTAGCTGGTCACCGCGTAATTGAGCAGTGCCAGCGAAGCGGCCATGCAGGCGAAGTCCTTGACCAGGGCGCTGAGGTCGTTGACACCGAGACCGTCGATGGCGTTCTTGACCGGGGGGAACCGGGCCCAGAGCGCTACGGCCCAGCCTGCGGAACACCCCCATAGCGCGCGCCGCAAGGGGTCGCCGTACCGGGTGGCCGGCAGGCGCCAGAGCGCCACAACGGTCATTTCGACACAGACGAACAGAATGAGAATGCTCAACATGGGGATGGTACTCGTCCTTATGTGCGGCGGCGCCGCGGTGGAGCCAGGGGGTGGGTCAAAGTGACTTCCATGACGCTGAGCAGGTCCTGCCCGACAGCGGACTGCTGACGGATCCGGTGCCGGATGAGGGAGGCGGACAGCTCCGCCTCCTGCTCGTCGCGGGTACCGTAGTGGGCGCGTGCGTTCATCACGGCACCCGTGCCAAGGGCTTCGGCGAGCAGCGGGCGCAGGGCATCGAGCAGTTCGTCCGCGACTTCCTGATCGTTGCCGTGGTCCAGCCACAGGTGCGCCAGCTCATGGAAAATCGTGTTAAGGGTCTGGTTCGGCGTGGGGCGGGGCCGGTAGAGGATGAAGTGGGCCTTGTCGATACTCACCCGCAAACCACAGACGGCCCGCAGGTCGTCGGTCGGGGAAGCCACCGGCAGCAGATGGATGACGCAGTCCCGGGCGGCCTCGATGTCGGCGATCAAATCATCCAGGGTGAAGGGGTCGGGCAGTGGAAAATCTTCCAACCGTTCCGTGCAGCTCCTGCTCAGCCGGCGCAGATCTCCGCCTCTGAAGAGCCGTTGGATCGCGCCGAGAATCTCTCGGCCTGGAGAGTGTGCGCCGTGTATGTACCGATGACGCATCGCCTTGCGGCTTTCCTCTCTCATGTCCCGCCCCTGCCGTCCCTTTCGTGAACACCCGAACTTTCCAAACAATCCCACGAGGGGATGACACACGCGGTTGTGGCCCGGACTCCCGCATCTGGACAGGCCGAGGAGTCCGAATCACGCAGGGGCGCGGCCCCGTCGTACCCCAGGTGACCTGGTGTTCCGCGACCACGGCGTTGAAGCACCGCCACGGCCCCTTGGGTGGCGGATTTCGCTCAGCTCGACTCCGCGCAGGCAACGCGACCGGACGCACGAGCCCACCCGGATTTCTCCGCCTGACTTCTCCGGGAGCGGCTCACCTTCGTCCCCGAAGCCCGCGACAGCCCTTACCCAACCCTGCCGATCCGCCGACAGACGACCGGCGTCGGGCATCACACAGTGGAATCCCTTTCAGCCCGGCGGGCGGTATGACCGTCACCCGGACGATCACCTGCATGCACACGCCATGTACGCTCCCAGCCATGCGATTTTCGGCGAATGCTCTTCTGTTCGACAGCGATGAAACGCTGGTGTCCTCGCTGCGGTCCGTCAGGCGCGTCTGGAGCCAGTGGACCGAGTCGTACGGCATGACCCTCGAAGAGGCCATGGCACGCGTCCAGGTGCACGGCCGCCCGGCCGCCGAGATCGCCGCCGCTCTCCTGCCCGCCGACCAGGTCGCTGAAGGAGTCCGCCGCCTGGTGGACGCGGAGGTGGCCGACGCGGTCGCCGGCAACGTGAAGCCGGTCCCCGGCGCGATCGAGCTGCTGGCTTCGCTGCCTCAAGACCGCTGGGCCGTAGTGACGTCCGGCAGCCGACGTATTGCCGAGGCGCGCCTCCACCAGGTGGGTATCCATCCCAAGTTCCTTGTCACGTCGGACGATGACCTCACCCACTACAAGCCGCACCCCGAGCCTTTCCTGCTGGCGGCCGAGCGGCTCGGGGTCGAACCGTCCCGCTGCGTGGTCTTCGAGGACGCGCCCGCGGGTCTGACGGCGGGGCGAGCGGCCGGTATGGCGACCATCGCGCTGACGACGACACACCGCGCGGACGAACTCGCGGCGGACGCCACGGTCGCGGACCTCACCGCCGTGTCCGCTCGGGTCATGGAGTCCGGAGACCTGGAGATCACCGTCAACTGAGCGCCGTGCGGCGGCCGTGGCCAGGGGTAAGAGGGGCCCGGTGGCCACCGCCGCCGGTAGCCGTCGAAGACGGCCGGGGCCCGGCGGGTCGGCGAACTGGCGGAGAGTGGCGGGAGCGCATGGTCGAACACAGGGGAGCGTTCCGAGACGACCGTCGCGACGGAGCCGGCCGCGCGCTGTCGCCCGCGCACCCAGCCGCGAGCGCTTGCCGTACCAGCGCCCGGCCAAGGAAGATGCCGACTGCCCCGCGCACGAGCAACAGTACTGAGCTCGGACGGGAGAGCCCGTGAATCCGCGAGCGCGGGAGCCGGCCACGGCCTGACTACCGGGGTGGAGCTGTTCCCACCGCATGGAGGAATTCCTCACTGATGTCGTCATTCCTCGGGAGTCGAGGCTGGGCAGGGCAGATCTGTGGCTTTGGAAGAGCCTGCCAACCGGTCCGTTCCCCCGTGCTCACCCGCACCACGGACATACAGTGCGACGGCCAGTCACGCCCGTCCCTTCTCCGGAGCCGTTCGAGGGAACGGGAGAAGGGCAGTGGTCAGCGCAGGCGCGACGCACCGATTGTCATCGGTGACCCTGGGTTTGGGTAGCACCAATCCCCGTATAATTCGAAATTAAACAAAGCAAGGTCGGTATCACAGAGGGGAACCCTCCAGATGGACCGCACACGGGTCACACGGATCCTCAGCCGCGCCCGGTTCCGAACGGACCCGGCCGACTACCCGCAGCTTGACGGGCTCCGCCTCGCGAACGGGATGAAGGAACGGGGCACCGGCAGGGGACGCCGCGTGGGCTACCTCACCCAGCAGGAGATCGACCTACTCCTCGGATTCGATACGCACTCCGGTCACCGACTGGACTTCTACTGCAGCCTCGAGCGGGCATCCCTCACCAGCCCGCCCGACCACCTCCTGCGCGCCGCCGCGAAGATCCTTCGCCTCAGCGAGGCCCAGTGGAGCGAGCTCCACCTCGCCGTCCACGGTTACAAGGCCCCCAGACCGCTCTCCCCCGAAGCCGGCCGCCGCGTCGCCCCTGCCTGGAAGCTGGCAATCCACTCCAGCACGGTCCCCGCCTACATCTCCACCTTCGAGTGGGACGTCATCGACCACAACTCCGCGGCCGACGCCCTCTTCGGAGGCGTCCCCAGCAACGTCATGCGCTGGATACTCTCCCTTCCCCCCTACAGCCACAGCCGCTGCCGGATGCCCGACTGGACAGAGAACTGGGGGCCCGTGGCCCTCTCCCAGCTGCGCTTCGCACTCAACGAGGAACCCCAGAACCAAACTCTGCGAGAGGTGGAAACAGAAGTACAGGCCGGTGACCTGGCCGAGATGTACCACCATCAGCGAGACCCGTACATCCACCCCGACGGAGCCAGGCGGAAGATGATCCACCATGGTCAGGGGGCCGTGGGAATCATGGACGCCGCAGCCTCCGAACCCATCGGCTCGCCAGGATGCCGAGTGGTCTACATGCATTGGTCACCGCTGGACAGTGCCTCTGCCCAGGAACGGGTCGAAGCCGACGTCCAGGGTGTTCTCCCGGCGTTTGGGCGGTGACGATCCGAACCGTGCCATCGGCTGCGAACAAATGGGCTACCCGTACGGATGTAAGCGGGCTGTTGGCTCTCGTCGCACGTACGGCATTGGGACGCCTGCAGCTGACTGGCACGGTCGGACCGCTGGTGGCCATACCCCCGCAGAAGCGGGGACGACTCCTCCATGAGGCACAAGGGTGTATCCGCGCTCCGAGCTTCCCCTGCGGACGCAGGGACGATGACCTCCTGCTGGGTCTCAGCCTGCGATCGGACGAGCTACCCCTGCGGACGCGGGGACGACCCAAAAAGCTTTCCCAGGCCCATCCCGTACACCGAGCTACCCCCGCGGGATGCGGGGACGACATGGCGGACAAGGACGCCCACAGATCCGGAGTGGAGCTACCCCCGCAGGATGCGGGGACGACACATCCAGCGGCCCCGACGCCCCGCCCGTCTCGGAGCTACCCCCGCAGGATGCGGGGACGACCGTCCGCCGTGGACGAGCTCGGCGTGGAGCCGGGAGCTACCCCCGCAGGATGCGGGGACGACACTCCTTGACCTGCGCTGACGCTAATAGGGGGGTCGACTCTCCTTCAGTTGTGCCGGTGGCCGGGGGACGCGTTCGGGGCCGATGTCAGTGGTCGGGCCTATGGTGCGGATCCACTGTATGGAAGGGGCCGCGCCGATGGAACACACGCCGTCGATTGTCGACTTGATGCACGTAATGGGGCTGTCGGAGGAAGCCGTCGTCAGGGTGTCGCGGTTATGGGGGAAGTCCGCAGGGGTCTTGACCCCGGGTTTTGGACACCGGAGAGACTTGGATCTTGATGGTCCAGGAGAACGGAGTCCCCGTGGGGATGAAGCATTACCCCGCCGAGTTCAAGGCGGACGCGGTGGCGTTGTACCG
>NZ_JAJQQS010000024.1 GCF_021228125.1 Streptomyces albireticuli | reverse complement strand
TGTCCCGCCAGTACGCTCTTCCGGTCGCGCGGTCTGCTCCGCAGACACGACGCGCCGCCGCTACGCGGCGGAAGACGCACCGCACTCCGTGCGGTGTTCCGGGACTCCGTCCCGGGGTTCCGGGCCACTCCGTGGCCCGGAAGGCCAACTCCGTTGGCCTCGGGCTCGGATCGCTCCGCGATCCGGCCGGCGGACCGCGCTCCGCGCGGTCCTCAAGGCTGGCAAGGGGCCGGAGTTGGTGCCGCATCGTGACGGGGGTTCATAGGGGCATGCCCTGGCCGGCGTCCCGGGCTCCCGAACGGTCCGTCACTCGAGTAGCGAGGGCTCGGCCGCCCTGGGATTTGAGATCACCCTGGCAGGATCGGTCAGTTCCGAACAGTTCCTATGACCCAGGTGCGTCATCTTTGCTAGGCCGCTAGCTTATGGAGAGACAGGCCACCCCCGGCACATTGCAGGGACGGGGTCCGTCGAAGGAAACAGGCAACTCAATAAACGGCCATGAATTGCCTGCACTCAGCCTCTTCAGATCCCCGGCAATTCGAATTACAACCCAGATCCAACAGCCTATCAAAGCGTGCGCCAACCAGAGCAGAGTATCGGTTGGAAAGGAGAAAAGAATGTCGGGCAAAGAACTGTTCCCCCATCAAGTAGAAGCAGTCGACGCCGTCCTGAGGGCCCTGCAGACACCCGCCGACGGACACATGCCCGCCGAGGGACTGCGGACCCAGGTCATCGCCGCCACTGGCTCAGGCAAGACACTCATCGCCACCGAGGCCGCCCAGAAACTCGGTGCGAGGCGAGTGCTGGTCCTGGTCCCGACGCTGGGCCTGCTGACACAGACCGCGGCCGCCTGGCGGGAAGGCGGCCGCACGGGGCCCATGCTGGGGGTGTGCCGCCTGCGGCCCGAGGACTCCGACGGCATGCCCTGCACCACAGACCCAGCCGAGCTCGTGGAATGGACGCGCGGCCTGGACCGGGTGACGGTATTCGCCACCTACGCCTCCGTCGGCCGCCGCGTTCTCCAGCGCGCCCACGCTCAGGGCCTGGCCGTATGGGACCTCATGGTCGTCGATGAAGCCCACCGCACCAGCGGGGACGCCGGAAGGCCGTGGGCCGCCGTACACGACCAGACCAAGATCCCCGCAGCCCGCCGCCTCTACATGACCGCCACACCCCGCATCTGGGAAGCCGCCGAGGGCAGCCGTGACGGCACGCCGCAGCTGGTCGCAAGCATGGACCCCGACTCCCCCATCTACGGGCCCGTGGCATTCAAGCTGGGCCTGTCCGAGGCCATCAGCCGCGGGCTGGTTGCCCCCTATCAAGTGGTATGCGTTGACATTGCTGATCCTGAGCTGCACGAGGCCCATCTGGAGGGGGACTTCGGCTCGGACGCGGTACGCGGCGCCAGGCTCGCCGCCCTGCAAACCGGTGTGCTGACAGCCGCGATGCAGGAGCGGCTGCGGAAGGTTCTGGCGTTCCACAGCAAGATCAGCGAGGCCGAGGCCATGGCTGGCGGCTTTGTGGGGGCGGCGTGGAAGGCGTGGGAGGAGGAGCCGGGCCGGTTCCCGCGGCCGGACCGCGTGTGGGCGGACTGGCTCTACGGCGAGCACCCGCCCCGCCACCGCCGGGCGGTGCTGGAGGAGTTCGCCTCCGACGTCCTCGAGGGCGGCCCCGGCGACGAACCCCAGCCGGCCGCGCTGCGCGTGCTCAGCTCCGTCCGTGTACTCGGGGAAGGGGTCGACACAGCAAATTGCGATTCCGTCGCCTTTTGCGACGCACGAGGGTCAATGGTTGACATCGTGCAAATGGTCGGACGCGCACTCCGCATCCGTCCCGGAGAAGGGAAAATCGCGTCACTGATCGTTCCAGTATTCCTCGCTCCCGGCGAGAAACCAAGCGATCTCCTGACGTCGGACGGGTACGCGACCCTCGCGAAGGTCCTCGGGGCGCTGCGCGCGCACGACACCGATACGATCGAGGCTCTCGCCGACCCCAGGCGGCGCAGCGGCAATTATCCGACCCGGCGGGCGCGTGAGGACGCCGGAACCCCTCACGCGGGTGACAGCGACACCGGACCGGCCGGCCAAGCGGACGAAGACACCGAGGAGGCCGTCGAGAGTCCGGCCGCTCAGCTGGTCGCTGGTGGTGAAGCGGGCCCGAGCAGGCTGGCACGGGAACTGCTGAAGTTCTCCACCCCCAGGGACCCGGCGGTCCTGGCACAGTTCATCCGGCTACGGGTCATCAACCCCGAGACGGCCTTCTGGCGCCGCGGCATCGAAGCCGCCACCCGCTGGATCACCGAAACAGGGGCGCAGCAGCTGCGCGTGCCCTACGGGTACATCACCCCCGCCGAGTGGAAGCCTGCGGGGTTCCCGCTCGGGACATGGCTGACCGACCAGCGGAAATTCGCCAACCCCGGCAATCTCGACAGGACACGGGTCGAGGAACTCGACCGGCTGGGAATGGTCTGGTCCCACCAGGACGTCGCGTTCGCAGAAGGGCTGACAGCCGCCCGAGCATGGGCTGCTGTTCACGGGCATTTCCTCCCGCCCGCCACCGCCGTCTGGGACGGGTACCCGGTCGGGACCTGGGCGAAGAATCTACGAACCGCCGCCCGGCTCGCGGACACCATCGGCGAGCGCCGTGAGGCCGGCCTCCCCACCGGATCCAGCGCCAAAGCCCTCACCGAGGAACGACGTGAGCTGCTCGAGGAGATCGACGCAGGCTGGTGCCCCGCCTGGGACACCGGATGGCAACGCCACTTCCGCCTCACCCAAGCCCACGTCCAAGGCGGCGGGACCGTGCCAGCAACGGCGGGTGAGGTGATCGTACAGGGCGAAGACCTCGGACGCTGGGCAACAGCCTGCCGACTCGGCTGGGACAGCCTCACGCCCGTCCAGCAATGGCTCCTCGAAAACGTCCTTCACCTCACGCCGGCCGAGGAACACGAACGGCCCGTAAAACGCACACAGGACGACAAATGGGCCCTCAACCTCCGCGCCGCACAGCAGTACCACGCCCGCGAAGGCCACCTCAACGTACCCCGGAAGCATGTCGAACACCTGGCGCCCGCAGACGGCCCGACAGAGGGTCAGGGGGGCACTGAGATGCCTGTGGCCATCAAGCTCGGCATGGTCCTCGACAACATCAGAAAACGGGCCGACAAGCTCACCGCACAACGCCGTGCAGACCTCGACGCCCTCGGCATGCGATGGACCAGCAAGCGCGACGCAAAGTGATACGGCGAAGGTCGCCATCAGCAGTTGGGCAGTTGGCGCAGCGGTGGAGAGGCGTCATCGGCCTTGGCCGCCTGGTGACGTAGCGCTGGAGATCGGGTTCCCTGTTCGGCATGGAAATTCAAGGCAACTGCAGCGACCGGTTCGGTGCGGTACGGGAAGTGTTCGCCGGTTCGCTGCGCAGCGGAGCGGACGTCGGTGCCTCGGTGGCGGTCTACGTCGACGGCGAGCCTGTGGTCGACCTGTGGGGTGGTTACGCCGACCAGGAATGTACGCGACCGTGGCAACGCGACACCATCGTCAACGTGTGGTCCGTCACGAAGACGATGACCGCGGTGTGTGCTCTTGTCCTCGCTGATCGCGGCGAACTCGACCTGTCCGCGCCGGTCGCGAAGTACTGGCCCGAGTTCGGTATCGCGGGGAAAGACCGCGTGGAGGTCCGGCACTTGCTCGGCCACACCGCTGGTCTGCCCGATTGGGATCAGCCCATGACTCTCGATGATTTGTGTGATTGGGAGAAGGCCACCACCCTGCTGGCCCGCCAGTCGCCCCGATGGGAACCTGGCACGGGGTCTGGCTACCATCGGTTCACCCATGGCTTTCTGATCGGCGAGGTTATCCGTCGCATCTGCGGGCAGTCGATCGGTGCTTTCTTCGCCGACCAGATCGCCGGCCCGCTGGACGTGGATTTCCACATCGGTCTCGCGGCCGAACACGATCACCGAGTCTCCGACGGCATCCCCGCAACCGGCCCCGCGCCCGCGGCCAACCCGCAGGTGGCCGTCCCGGTCGGCGCTTATGTGACCGTCCAGGACACCTGGAGTACTCAGTGGCGCCGCGCCGAGATCCCTGCCGCGGACGGCTACGGAAACGCACGATCCGTGGCCGCTGTCCAATCGGTCCTCGCCACCGGAGGCCGGACACCCTCGTCACGCCTTCTTTCCGAAGCAACCTGTCGTGCGGTGTTCGACGAACAGTCCCACGGCACCGACCTCGTACTCGGCATCCCCTTACGCTTCGGCATGGGCTACGCCCTGAACGCCGACGACGCACCGGTCAGCACGACCAACCCCAGACCTGCTACTGGGGCGGAAGAGGCGGATCGCTGATCGTCAACGACCTCGACGCACGCATGACCATCGCCTATGTGATGAACCAGATGACCAACCTCGGCCTCACCGACCCACGCGGCCAAAGGCTCCTCCAGGCCGTCTACAAGTCGCTGACACGCTGACGGAGCAGCCGCCCCTTGTGGTCGGAGGCGCTCGGCACTCCCTGGGCCGGCAACCGCCATTGGCCAGCGCCGTCGGTAGGACAGCCAGCAGAGCGTCAGGGCCCGGATCCGTACGGATCCGGGCCCTGACGAGGGTGGTCTGCAGGATCTCGCAAGATCCGTGCCATGGAGCAGCCCTGTGACTTGCAGGTTTCTGCCTGTCTCACGGCTGACCGCCGGAGGGTTCCGTCTCACGGTCGTGTCATTTCTTATGGCTGCGGGATGGGACGCCTCTCGTCCCATCCCGCAGCCATAAGAATCAGCCCGGCCCTCGTGGGACTCCGTGATTCAGAGTGTCTTGACGGTGCCACCATCGATGATGTGGTCGGCACCAGTGATGTTGCCTGCGACGTCGGAGAGAAGGAACGCGATCAAGGCCGCGACTTCTTCGGGTTCGGTAATGCGGCCGGTAGTGATGTTGAAGGCTTCCGGGATCTGCTGAAGGAACGCGGCGTGCTCCGCCCCGGCTCCGGCAGCCACCTTGCCACCGAATCCCTCGGGGTCCTCCCATATGGCGGTGCGGACCACGCCGGGAGAGACGGTGTTTACGCGCACCCCCCGAGGCCCGAACTCCTCAGCCAGGGACTTGCCGAGTGCGGCCAGGGCCGCCTTGGCCGCGCTGTAGGCGACCGGGCCAGCGGCGGGCAGCCGCGAGTTGATGGACGAGACGTTGACGATCGACCCACGGCGCTCGATCAGGCTCGGCAGAGCTGCGCGGGCGGCACGGACGGCGCTGAGCAGGTTGAGGTCGAGGACGCGGGTCCACTGGGAGTCGTCGGTGTCGAGGAAGCCGACGGGCTCCACGTCGTCCCCAGCTCCGACGTTGTTCACGAGCAGGTCGATGCCGTCCAGTTCGGTGAGGGCGCTGTCCATGAGAGTGGCGACGCCTTCGGCCGTGCTCAGGTCGGCCGACACCGTGTAGGCGCCGGTTTCCTTCAACTCGGGCGTAATGGTGCGGGCGGCGCCGACGACGCGGACACCTTCGGCTGTGAGAGTCCGAACGGTGGCGAGCCCGATGCCCCGGCTGGCACCGGTGATGACGGCTGTCTTGGCGGTGAGGTTGAGGTGCACGACACTCCAGTTCTTGACCTTGAAGTACAAAATGTGGCCAGCAGTCACCCCGGGGGGAGCGAGTGCCGCGGTTCGGGTTAGAGAGAGCCGACCGTCGCGTCGATGACTCGGACGAGCCGATCAGGGCTTTCGGTAACACGCGCCAGGAGCCGCAGGCCCACGACTGTGTTCAGCAGCAGGCTTCCCAGGGCTGCGGGATCACGTTCCGGTGCGATCTCTCCTGAGCGTTGCCCTTCTTCGATCAGCGCACGGAAGGCGTCCTCGGTTCGGGCGAACATGCGCTGGACGAGTTCGGTTGCCACCTGGTCGGTGCCAGCGAGTTCTGCCGCCGTGTTCACGGCCATGCAGCCCCGGCGGTCCGGGTCGGCGAGGTCCATCTCGGCAAGGAATTCCAGCGTCTTGCGCAGACGCGCCTTGACCGGACCGGGCTCGTCGAGCATCTCGATGAGAGCAACGGCCTGGCTGTCGTGATAGCAGCGAAGTGCCCGCTCGAACAAGGCGTGTTTGCTGCCGAAGGTGTTGTAGAGGCTGCCCTTGCCGATGCCGATCGCGTCGACGAGGTCCTGCGGCGTGGTCCCGGCATACCCCTTCCGCCAGAACACATCCATAGCGTGTTCAACGGCGACATCCGGATCGAACTGCTTGGGCCTTCCCATGATCAGAACACTAGCACCATTCTTGACCTTGAAGTCAAGAACTGAAGTTCCGCAGCTACTGCACTGCCGTGACAACTCGTGCGCCGAACTGAGTTGCCTGCATGCCGCGGCCGCGCCCGGCGCGTTCAAGGAGGTGCTTCCCGAGGTCGTGTTCGAGGCGAGCGATCTGGGCTGC
The DNA here is from genome assembly GCF_021228125.1 of Streptomyces albireticuli. Lineage (GTDB taxonomy): Bacteria > Actinomycetota > Actinomycetes > Streptomycetales > Streptomycetaceae > Streptomyces > Streptomyces albireticuli. The sequence goes on along the minus strand of NZ_JAJQQS010000024.1, from coordinate 119,101 downwards.
CAGAACGGGTTGGGTGGTGCCGAGAGCTCGAGCGGCCTCGCCGAGCGTCGGACAGCACAGCGCGACCGCGAAACGTCAGCTTGTTCCTTTTGGTCGGCACCGGTCATGTGGTCACTCTTTGGAATGATCGCAGGGTATGAGGGCGGCCTTCCTCGTGATCCTGAACTCTGCGACGAGATGCAGGAGCTCACAAGGAAGGCCGTGGGATGAGTGTGCTGGTGCGTGCTGGCGAACGGGACGCGTTCGCGGAGCTGTCACGCTTTCGGACGGCCTTCTACGGGTGTCTGTCCGCGCGGGCGGACGCGTTCTTCGAACTCACCGACGCGCTGCTGTGCGCGGACGGACCGACGCGGACGCCGGTGGAGCTGTCACTGCTCGCCGAGCACCAGCGCGGCTACGGCTCTCTGTACGGGCCCCTGAACCATGGCGGCTCGACACCGATGCCTTGTGTGACCTGCTGATATCCCTGCCTCTGCCACGGTTCGGCGGGCGGATCGTGCTCACCGTGGACGTTTCCCCGTGGTCCAGGCCGCCAAGGTCGCCGACGCCATCGCCGAACGGCAGGAAGCCTGCCTACCCGCCGAGTCGACGGCCGGGACCCTCACCGAGGAACGACGTGAGCTGCTCGAGGAGATCGACGCAGGCTGGTGCCCGGCTTGGGATGTCGGCTGGCCAAGGTCTTTTCACCTGGCCCAGCGGCATGCTGAAGCGGGCGCCATGCTGCCCATGAAGACCGGCGCTGTAGTGGTGCAAGGCGAGGACCTCGGACGCTGGGTCGCCGCCCAGCGCCTTGGTTGGGACAAGCTGCTGCCCGTGCAGGTGTGGCTGCTGGAGAACGTCCTGGGCCTTGCCCCCGTCGAGGAGGCCGAGCGGCCGGCACTCGGCCGGTCCGTCCCTGGTCGGCTGCCTCGCGAGGATCCGCGAACGGCCGTCCCGGGTCCTGCCGTTCGCAGGCATCCTGGCTGTGACCGGTGCGCTCGCCTGCACGACCGCCTGGTTCCTGCCGTTCTCACACGCAGTGTGGCTCGCCACCTCGGCACTGCGCGTGGCGAAGCCCGGGATGCGGTCGATGCGCGGCCGGGTGCGGGAGCGGGTGTGGGGCACCGCTGCGGGCGGCGGCCTTGCCGCGCTGCTGCTGTCCCCGGCCATGACGCTCGGCGTGCGCGCCGCTGTCATCGCCGCGGTGGTCTGTGTAATGCAGTTGGTAGGTGCCGCCCGTTACGGCTGGAGGTTCGGTGCTTGGTCGTTGTGTTTTCCGGGAGGCTGGAGGGGTGGTTTCCGGGGTGTTCCGTCTGTCTCCTGTCGGCGGGGAGGCGACGTTGTTGTTTCTTTGCCGGATTGCCGCTCGCCACCACCATGCTGTTCGCCGCGCGGGGACCGGCGTCCCGAGCCGGGCCGGGTACGGTCCCGTGTCACCGGTCGAGTGACTGCGTGCGCGCCAGCCGTCGGTAGAGGGCGTCCCGTGCCAGCAGTTCGGCATGGGTGCCCACCGCGCGGACGCGCCCCGCCTCCATGACCACGATCCGGTCCGCCGAGGTCACGGTGGACAGCCGGTGGGCCACTACCAGCACCGTGGTGTCCCGGGCGAGGTCGGCGATCGTCTCCCGCAGGGCCGCCTCGTTGGCCGCGTCGAGCTGGGAGGTGGCCTCGTCCAGCAGCAGCAGCCGGGGGCGGCGCAGCAGGGCGCGGGCGAGGGCGACGCGCTGCCGCTCGCCGCCGGAGAGCCGGCTGCCGCGGTGACCGACATCGGTGTCCAGCCCGTGCGGCAGCCGGTCGGCCACCGCGTCCAGCCGGGTCAGGCTCAGGGCCCGGGCGAGGTCGCCGGCGGACGGGTCCGCGGCGCCGAGTGTGAGGTTGTCGCGCAGGGTGCCCGCGAGGACGGGGGCATCCTGCTCGACGTAGCCGATGCGGGCGCGGAGGAGTGCCAGCGGCCACTGCCGTATGTCCCGGCCGTCGAGGAGGACGCGGCCGGAGTCGGGTTCGTAGAAGCGTTCCAGGAGGGAGAAGACCGTGGTTTTGCCTGCTCCGGACGGGCCGACGAACGCGGTCAGGCCGCGCGCCGGAACGGTGAAGGTGACCTCGTGGTGGACGCGCGGCGTCCCGGGGCGGTAGCCGAAGCACACCCGGTCGAACGCCACGCCCAGCGGCCCGCCAGCGGCGCTCCCGTCCTCCTCGCGAACCCCGTCGCTTCCGTCCTCCTCGCGGACCTCTTCGGCCCCGTCCTCCTCGCGGACCCGGTCGGTCCCGTCCTCCTCGCGGACCTCTTCGGTCCCGTCCTCCTCGCGGACCCGGTCGGTCCCGTCCTCCTCGCGGACCTCTTCGGTCCCGTCCTCCTCGCGGACCCGGTCGGTCCGCTCGGCCGCCAGCTCCTCGACGTCCCCGATGCGGCCGGCCGCCGCCGCCGCCATCTGTAACTGGCCCACCCCCTCGGCCATTTGGCTGATGCGCGGGGCGAGGGCGAACAGGTAGAGCAGGAAGGCGACCAGCGTGGACACCCGGATGTCGCCGGAGGCCACCCGCGCGCCCCCCACCCCCAGCACCACCAGGAAGCTGACCTGGACGACGACCGCCGATGCCGTCGCCGACACCGCCTCCCACGCCGCCGCGCGCACTCCGGCGCGGCGCGCCTCTTCGGCCGCCCGGTGCAGCGCCGCCGTCTCCTGCCGCTCGGCCCCGGACGCCTTGACGGTGCGGAAGGCGCCCAGGGCCCGTTCCAGGGCGGCCCCCATGCGTCCCACCGCTTCCTGCGTGCCCCGGGTGGCCCGGCCGATGCGCGGCGCCACGACCGCGACGAGGACGGCGACGAGGGCGACGACGGTGAGGGTCACCCCCAGCAGAACGGCGTCGAGCAGGCCCATCAGCACGACCGTCGCCACGGTCACCAGGGTGCCGGTGACGGCGGCGGCCACCATCAGGGGTGTCGTCTGGCGCAGCAGGGTCGTGTCGGACGTCACCCGGGCGATCAGGTCGCCGGGCTCGGCACGTTCCACCACGCAGACGCGGAGCCGCAGGATGCGGTCGGTCAGCCGGCATCGGGCCGTACGGACCAGGGATTCGGCCGAGCACTGCAACAGGTAGTGGCCCAGCCCGACGAGCACGGCCCCGGCGGCCACCAGCAGGCTGAGGACGACCACGGGCCCGGCCGCCGGCCGGCCGTGGCCCAGGTCGTCCACCACGCGCTCGGCGGCCAGCGGCTGGGCCAGGCCCAGGACGCTGCCCACGAGGCCGGTGACGACGCCGGCGGTCAGCCGGCCGCGTTGCGGGCGCAGATGCTCCAGCAGCGCCCGGTGCCCCGACCGGGGCCGGCCCGGTTCCGGGTGCGCCGCCGTGCCTGCCGGGGCGGCCGGGGCGGCCGGGGCCGTCATCGCCCGGCTCCGGGTTCGCGAGGCACGCGGTCACTCCACGGTGAAGAAGCGCTGGAAGTAGTCGGGCGCGGCGCCCTCGCCGACGAGGACGCCCTCCGCTTCCACCCAGGCGTGCGCGGCGAACGGCGGGCGGGTGCGGACGCCCACGCACCACGTGGGCCACCGCCCGTACCAGCGGCACAGCAGTACGGTGGCCAGGGAGCGGGGCAGGCACCCCTTGTGCCCTCCGGCGGCGAGGCTCACGGCGAGCACCGTCCGCCGGGCCGCGCTCGCCTCGGCCAGGGTCGCCGGCCGGGCGCCGGCCCGCAGCCGGGCCAGGACGGCGCGGATCCGCTCGGGCGGCTGCGTCGCCAGCACATGGGCGCAGCCCACCGCCGCGCGGGCGGTGAGACGGCGGGGGAAGGGGATGGAACGGGGGTGGTACGGGACCGCTTCCGGCGTTGTCATGCGTGCCTCTCTGTTGGGGGCGGGCCGTTCTCAGGGGGTGAGGAGGCCCGCGCCGCGCAGTTCGCTGACGATGCGGTCCACGTCCTCGGCGGCTCGGGCCGTGTCGATGCCCTCGTACCGTGTGGTCAGGAGGTCGACGGCTCGCTCGGCGCCGTGTCCGTCCAGCAGGGTCCGCAGCACCAGGGCGGCCGTCGGGTTGAGCGTCCAGTACTCCGCGCTCTTCTGGTCGAGCAGTGCCATGCCGTACTCGGTCTCGGTCAGCAGGACGCCGGGCCTCAGGGTGAGCACCGGTTCACTTCTCCTTCCCCGCCGGGTAGGTGGTCGGTGGGCGCGTCAGTTCTCGTGAGCGCAGCCATACTTCGCAGGCGATCGTCGGATGGAGCAGGTAACTCTCCGTCTCCGCCGACAGGGGGCGGCGGCACCACGCGCGCAGCGCGTCCTCGTCGGCCAGGCCGAGCCGGGCCAGCCGGGAGTCCTCGCACAGCGCCAGCAGGGCCCGGCGGTGCGCGCGCAGCCCGGCCTCCTCCTCGAACGTGGCGTTCGCCTTGGTGTCGCGGGTGCGGCTGGTCTCCGGGACGATGCCGCGCGTGGCCTCGACGATGAGCGGTTTGTAGCGCCAGGGGGTGATGCGGTCTTGGGGCCGGACGGCGAGGGCCGCTGTGATGACGCGGGCGTCGTAGTAGGGGGCGGACACGGCGATGCCCAGCGGGGCCGCCATCTGGCCGATGTGCCGGGCCCATTGGGAGATGCCGTCCATCGCGGCCAGTTCGCGGTGTTCGCCGTGTCCCCGGCCGCGGGGCCCGGTGGCGGTCCCTGCGGCGCGCAGCAGCTCGCGCGCCGCGGCGACGGCGTCGTCCGTGGCCCAGGGTGGCATCCGGGGCGGCACGGCCCAGTCCAGCAGCGGTTCGCCGGCGGGGGCCGCGGGCTCGGTGAGGTCGCGGGCCACCCGGTCGAGCCAGGACCGGTACGAGCGCCGGTCCAGGAGCTGGCGCAGGGTCGCGCGCCGGGTCCACTGGTACTTGGCGGCGTACCCCCGGACGGCGCCGAGCGCGGCGAGGGGGCGGCTGAGTATCAGGGCGTGCAGCCGGGCGGGCGTGCCGGCCAGCAGTTCGTCGCCGCCGAGGCCGGTGAGGTGCAGGCGGGATCCCCGGGCCGCGGCCATCTCGATGATGCCCATGCGGCGGTTGCGGTCCACGGTGATGATGCTGGGGGTGTCGAGGAGGTCCTCCAGCGCGTCGATCCCGTCGAACGTCATCGCCACGTCGCCGGCCGGTACGACGTGGTGCTCGACCCCGCCGAGGGCCTCGACGGTCCGCCCGGCCCAGTACACGTCGTCGCCGGCCTCGTCGTGGAGGGCGGCGGTGTAGGCGACGACCTTGGCGTCCCCGCGCACGGCGGTGCAGTACAGGGCCGTGGAGTCCAGTCCGCCCAGGTCCGATGTCACCAGGTCCCGGCCCCGGGTACGGAGGCCCACCGCCTCGACGAGCGCCTCTCTCAGGTCCGCCGCGCCCCGGGTGAGGGGGACGACGGGGTCGGGCGGCGACCACCACCGCCGGACGCGGCCCTGCCCGTCGGGGCGCAGCGCCAGCCAGTGCCCGCCGGGCAGGGCGTGCAGCCCGCGCCACAGGGGCCGGCCTGTGTACGGGTGCGGCGCGCCCAGGGTGAGCAGTTCCAGGGCGACGCGTCGTTCGTCCAGTTCGGCGCCGGTCAGTTCGGCGAGGATGTCGGCCCGGTCGGCGGCGATGCCGTACGCGCCGGTCGTCGTGTGGAAGACGCGCCGCAGGTCGACGACGCCGCCTTGTACCCGGGCCTGACCGCTCCCGCTGGCCATCAGGTGGAAGCTGCCGGCCCAGTCGGCGGCGTGGTCGAGGGCGTCCAGGGAACGGGCTCGGGCCGCCACGGCCGCCGCCCGTGTGGCGTCGTGCGGGGTCACGGCGTGTTCCCCGGTTACCGCGACGTATGTGCCCTCGTACGCGCCGACGACCATGTCCTCCGGCGCCCAGCGGCCCACCACCCACGGCCGGCCCGAGGCATGGCGCAGGCTTCGGGACGCGTGCGAGAGCGCCTTGCGGGCGAGCGGTGCCGCCGCGTCGGTGTCGGGGAGGACGGCGAACCAGGCGGGGACGGCCTGGAGCGACAGGGAGTGGTCCATGGGCCTGGGCCTTCGCTCGGCGGGTGCGCGGGCAGGAGAGCGAGGGTTGCCCGCACCTGGCGTGCAGGTGCGGGCAACCGGTGTCACGTCAGAGGAGCTGCTTGCCGCCGAGGATGTCCTTCGGGCCGGTGTTCTTGACGCCGGTGGCCTTGCGGAAGCTGCCGGCCTTGGCCAGGGTGGGACGCTCGTACGTCATGACAGTTCTCCTTCTGTCTCTTGGGGACGATGACGTGTTCGACAGGCGCCTGTGCAGCGGTTCCACCGGGTTCCGTGAGGAAATCGGTGAGTGGTGGGGTCCGCGCAGCACCGAGATTAAGGCTGATAATCGGCTAGTCACAACAAAGGTGTGGCGGGCGCGGAGAGTGTGCGGGGGGCGCGTTTTGGCCCCGCCTCACCGGTGCATGAGGTCTCGCGCCCCGTCGTGCGATGCGATGCGGGCCGTGTGGGGATTCGTTTCGCCGCATGACGGTCTGAGGGCCGGTCAGGGGATAGCCCTTCCCGGGCCCGCCAAACACGAATGGCCCCGGAACCGTGCCGTGACCGGCTCACGGCGGCTCGGAACGCGGCATGCGACTTCTCGTCGAACCGGACCCGCGGCATCGTGTGAGGGGTGTGCGGCATCGCGTGCGGCGGTATGCGGCGGTACGGGACCGCGCTCCCGCGCGCGAACGGCCGCTTCCCCCGGAGTTCGGCCGGCGGCGGGTGGCGGGCCTCATGCACACCCGGCGGGAGGGGACGCGATAGCTTGCGGCTGCCGGGCAGGGGCGTCAAGGGGAACGCCGGGCGCTACGGCGTCTGGCTGCCGCGCCCGGCGTTCCCGGTGGGCCGCCGGGCGACCCCGGTATTCAGCGCTGCGGCCGCCTGCCACGGCCGGCACCCTTCACACGCGCCTTCCTCTTGCCCGGGCCCATGTCGAGGGAGGCGGGGCGGTGCCGACAGCGCCGGGTGAAGTGATCATGCAGGGCGAAGACCTCGGACGGTGGGCAACGGCCTACCGCCTGGGCCGGGGCAGCCTCACGCCCGTCCAGCAATGGCTGCTCGAGAACATCCTCGGCCTCACCCCGGCCGGGAAGACGAGCAGCCCGTGAAGCGCACGCAGGAAGGCAGATGGGCCCTCAACGTCCCCAGGAAACAGACCGAGCACGTGACACCGGAAGACGGCCTGCCGAGCCGTCAGGACGGCACTGAGGGCCGTCAGGCGGTGAACTCGGGGTCAGGGGCTGCGACCTCCCACTGCTTCTCCAGCGTCTCCGCCGCCTCCTGGGCGACGAGCGCGACCTCCATGCCCGCGGCCTGCCGGCGGACCCGGTAGCGGTAGTACGCAACCGACAGATCGCTGAGCACGGTCGGCGTACCCAGCAGGTCCGGCCAGCGCGTGGGCAACCCGGTGCAGGCGAGGGTGGTGGGCAGCTTGACCGGCCTTCGCCCGGCGTCCAGGACCAGGCCCTCGATCGTGTACGCCTCCTCCGACTCCGGCAGCCCGAGGGCCTCTGCCTGCTCGGCGGTCAGCGGGAGGACGACCTTGCTGGTGGTCACCGACTCAACCCGCCTGCGGAGGGCCTCGGTAGGGCTCGGGGGATTTGGGGCAGGCGACACTCGTGACCCCGGGTTGTGGTGACTCCGGCGGCGCGCCGCGTACGGAGCAAGGTCACCGAGCGCGCTGGATGTTCGCGTCAGGCTGTTGATCTCGGGGTCGACGTGGGTGGAGGCCGGATGGGGAGGCGGGAGAAGGAAGCGCTGCCCCCGCGGCCGGGAGGGTACGGGGCGGGCAGTGAGCGTGGTGGGCCGCGGTCCCGTGCGGCCGGGCTGAAGGCGTCGGCCTGGGTGGAGTGGCGGCCGCAGGCGAAGGCGGACTGGCGTGCCGGAACAGTCGCCGGGATCGCGCTCGCCGCCCCGCTGCTGGCCGGCACAGCGACGGGGCACCCCGGTACGGGCGCGGCGCTGACCCTTCCGGCGCTGCTGGTGGTCATGCCCCTGCCCGCGGGGGCCGGCCTGGACGAACGGGCCCGGCGCCTCGGCACGCGGACGGCGGTGATCACCCTGGCCGGGCTTTACTCCTTCCTGACCGACGGCCTCCTGTGGGCCCTGGTTCCCGCTCTCACGATCGCAGCCGCGGCCGGGGCCCTGCTGCCCCGGGTGGGAAGCACGGCCGCGCTCGCCGTCCTGCTGGTCGGGATCTCCGGCCCGGTGGAGGCGTTCGGCATCCCGGCCCTGCCCCAACTCGCCGGGAGTCTGTGGGGAGCCGCGCTCCTCCTGCCCCGGCGGACTCGGACCACCCCGACCTCGTCCCCGGGACGGACCCCGGTCCGTACCCGGGAGGACCGGCTTCATGCGGCACGGCTCGGACTCCTTCTCGCAACGGCCTCAGCGGCCATGGCTGCCGGGCATCGCCTCTCCGGCGAGGGCCACTGGCTGCTCACCGGAATTCTGCTCTCCCTGTGCCCTACCTCCGAAGCCACCCAGTCCAAGGCACGCCAGCGCATTGTCGGTAACACTCTCGGCGGCATCGCCGCAGCCCTGGTCCTCCTGACTCACCCCGGGCCTTGGGCGGTCGCCGGCGTCGTCGCCGGCGCGGGCACCCTCTCATACGCCCTCCGGCCCGCCAACTACCTCTACTGGTGCCTGGCCTTTCCCCTCCTGCTTCTGCTGCTCACCGACTTCGACCGTTCCATGCCCTGGTACACGGCCGCGGTACGGGCGGGTCTGGTCCTGGCCGGAGCGGTCGTCTCCGTCCTCGCCTCACGCTGGCTGTGGCCCCCAGGGCCCACGTCGAGACGCTGCAAGACGGGACTGAGGTCAAGCTCGGGGGGGCCCTGAGTAACAGCAAGAGCAGGCGCGGGAAGCTCACCGCGGACAAGCTCCAGCAGTTGGCTCGGGCTGGAATGGGCAGCGGCGTAGCGGCCGTCGTGGACCGCGGTAAGGGCCATGCCGGAGTCGGCGTGGCCCTTACCGCTGTGTCAGATGCCTGCTCTGCCACGTGGCCGCACGGCGGCACGGTGCGCTCGACGGCGTTGACACCCGGGACCGTGATCCACGGGTAGTACAGGGTGGTGAAGGCGGCGGCGTCGGAGTCGGGCGAATCGAGCCTATCGGCGAAGTCCCCCACCTGGGCGGGGCTTTGGCCGGGCGGCGGGTCGAGGATCGCCAGCCGGTCGCGCTGCCCGGTGCAGTGCTTCACGGCCTCGGCCATCCTGCTGACGCCCGCGGCGTGGTCGGGCACGGATACCTCCTTCCCCGCGGAGGCGTCCGCGGTCATGTCCCAGAGGCTGGGGACGGCGACCATGGCGATCTCGGGAATGCTCTCCAGGCCGGCGAGGCCGGTGCGGGCGTCCGTGTTCCCCTGGAGGTTCTTGGGTGAGACGGCGCTCTGAGGGCTGGTGAAGCCCACCACGTAGCAGGTGCCCCCGCCGTTGGCGAAGAATCCGTAGACCGCTTCGGCCAGGGGCAAGCACCGTTGCAGCGTATGAATGACGGCCGGGTCGGTCGCGCCCGCGAGCTCCTCGGCGATTCCCTGGACGCTGTGGCGGGCTGCGAACTCCCGCCAGCTGCCGATCTTCTGCGGGACCATACGCTCGGCGTCCATGAACGGCTTGGGGGGCGCGTTCGATCGTCGCTGGCGGAAGCCTTCGTGCAGCCGAGGAACGCCGGGACCGACGTACGCGCCCCGGTGATCGTGCGTACTCCGATGGGGAGCTCCTTCACGTAGACCCCTGACCGGTTCCGGCTGGGCATCCACAGCAGGAGTTCCTCGGGCGTCTCCTGCGCTACTGGCAGGCCGCCGACGGCATGTGGTTCTACGAGGTGCCGCTGCCCCTCTGGGCGCACGCCATCGTCCACGGCGAGGGTACCGCCGAGCCCGCCGACATCGTCTCCGTCCCCGCTACCCACGTCGCCACCGTCCCCCGAGGAGGCGGAGGCGATACAAGCGCGTGCCCCTGCGGCGGCAATCCCGCCATCGCCCGCGCCCGCACCGGCCGTCGCCCGGCCGCTCCCCCACCACCGCCCCGGACGCGCGGGAGCGCGGACGGCGGGGGCTCGGGGGCGGGCTGGCCGCAGGTGCCCGGGGACGGCTCCGACCGCTGGAAGATCACATACCCGCGCCACCCGTACAACGCCACCGCCTCACGGCGCAGCGTCCTTCACCATGCCTCGTGCTTCACCGCCCAGGGCCCCGCGGACCTCACCACCGACCAGGCGCTCGAGGTGCCGCGTCGGCCGGGCGCGCAGGCGTGCGAGATGTGCGGCGCCGAGCAGCTCACCGTGCCACCGGGCGGACCCGGCAAGGCCCGGTGAAGCCCGGGAGGGAAGGGCCGCGGCCGCCCCTGGGTGTCCCGGCGGCGGACGGGCCGTTGAACGGGGCATGGGCCTTCATGCTCTCGGCCGGGCCGGCACGCTGCCGCACCGGGCCACACCGCGCTCAGTGCCACGGACACCGTCCAGGAACCGGGCAGCGGCCGGGCGCACGCGGTGGTGGTGGGTGACGGGCTCGGCGAGGCGCGCGAGCTGGTCGGGCAGTCCGCGACCACGTCCTGGTCGTCTACGCCCTCGCGAATCTGCGGATCGGTATGCCGCAGGACCGGCCGGCGCGTATCCACGACGCGTACACGGCGCTGGCGAGCGCGGGCGGTGGCGGCGACCCCGGCGTGAGAGAAGGCTCCGAGGTCCGGCTGGACCAGGGCTGAGTGGTAGCAGTCGGCGGGGCCTGGAGACGGGCCCGCCCAGAGCTTTCGAAATCCTGGGTATGCCGATCCCAGAAGCCACGTTCTGGGCGACTTTCATCATGACGCTCGATATCGGGTCCCGGCCCTGGTCCTCACAAGCAACATGGGTAACGCAAACGGAAACGTAATCGGCTCATTTCACCTGTGAGGCCTGGCGAAATGGGGACCGGCGGTGAATCATTCTGTCGAAAAGAGCACGGACGTGGCAGGCGGGAGTGACAGCGATCGATGCGCGACTGCACGAACATGCAGCAATCAAGGCGCTCCATTTGATTACCTAGCGCCAAGCAGTCCCCTCGGCATTTTACTGCAAACGTTAAAGCGGCAGGTGAGCGGCTCAAGCCGACCTACCGCCACCAATCGCGGCATAAATACAATATGATTTAATAAAGTAGCAATGTACATCTTTCCTCGACCGCCTGGGAGAGCTTCTCCTTTTCATGATCGAGGCGTAGGGTTTTTATTGGGTCTAAAAAGGGCCTGGTGCGGTCGGATTTCCCGAAAAGCAACCGCACCAGGATCGCGCAATTATCTGGGCCACACGACCAGCGGACCGGGAATCTCGTGGCCTCGAGACTACCGACCGAACGTCGAAAGTCCGACGTCCGTGCTGCGGTGTGACGGACGAGACTGCGAGCCAAAGAGGCAGTTTTTTGCCTTGCGACAGACCTTCCCCCTGACTCGTACGAAAGCACGGAAAGAGGTTTCTGCACCTGCACCTTATGTCTCTCTTGGGTGGTAGCACACCCTTGAAAGGCCATCCTTCACGCTCGAAGGAGGTTCGGTGGCCGATTACTTTGACCGCCTTGCCGCACTGCTCACTCGTCATTTCGATATCGATTCCGAGGATATCCGAGAGGGTGTAGCGCTGTCCAGCCTCGGGATGGATTCGCTCTCCCTGTCGGAATTCGGGCTCCTGGCCGGTGAAGAGTTCGGCATCTCATTGTCGGAAGATATTCTCTTCATTCCGGGAGTAACTCTCGGTGACATCGCTCGGCTGATCGGCAAGAAGGCGCGTGAGGGCTGATGGCGGTGTCACGCGTATTCGACGCGGCCGTGACCGGTTTCGGCATGCTGACGTCTGCGGGGGCCGACGCCTCCAGCACCTGGGAAATGATCTGCCGTGGCGCTCCCACCGCCTCGACGGACCACACCCTCACCGGCCTCGCCGTCGACTTCAGCTGCCGGGTCGAGAACCTGGACCGCAGCTCTCCGGCCGAGCGCCGCCACACTCGGACACAGGCGCGCGCGAGCCGCCTCGCCGTGCGCGCGGCCCGCGAGGCGGTACGGCAGGCAGGACTCGGGGCCGGCCGGTGGGAAAGCGCACGGGTCGCCGTGGTCGTGGGAACGGGTATCGGCGGTCTCGCGGCCTACGAGGAACAGCACCGCAGGTTCCTCGAGCACGGGGCGCGTTCGGTCTACCCGCTGGGAGTCCTGCAGGCGGTGCCCAGCATGCCGGCCGCGCACGTCGCGGCCGACCTCGGCACCACGGGACCGAACCTGATGGTGGGCAGTACCTGCGCTTCCGGTACGACAGCCATCGGGGTGGCCCGGGACCTGCTGCGGTCAGGGTCCTGTGACGTGGCCGTGGCGGGAGGTGCGGAAGCCGCTCTCACTCCGGTAACCGTCGCCGGCTTCGACAGGCTGGCCCTTCTCTCCCGGCGTTCCGACAGCCCGCAGAAGGCCTCACGGCCGTTCGACGCCGACCGGGACGGATTCGTCCTGGGCGAAGGGGCCGGCTTCATGGTGCTGGAGCGCCCGCAGGACGCTCACGCCCGAAGGGCACCGGTCCACGCCTGGATCAGTGGCTACGGGGCCACCTCGGACGGCTGCCACGTGACAGCGCCGCGTCCGGGAGGTCAGCAGGCGGAACAGGCCATCAGGGCGGCACTGGCCGACGCCGACCTCAAACCCGACGACATCGGCCACGTCAACGCCCATGGCACCGGGAGCCTGGCCGGCGACCTGATCGAGGCCCGTGTGATCACCAGGGTCTTCCCCGAGGAGGCCGTCGTCACCTCGGTGAAGGGAACGATCGGCCACACTGTCGGCGCTTCCGGCGCCATCGACGCGGTCTGTGCCGTCTTCACCGTCGCACAGGGGATCGTGCCGCCCACCGTCAACCACGAGAGGCCTGACCCGGCCGTCAGGCTGGACGTGGTGACCACGGCCCCCCGGCCGCTCCCCCTTCCGGCAGTCACCAGCAACTCCTTCGGGCTGGGCGGGCACAACGCCGTTCTCGTGATCACAGCGGCCTGACCCCGCCTCGCCTCCGTTCCCCCGCACAGGTCACGAAAGGCCCGACGAAGGGACTCCTCCGTGTTGACCGATGACATCGGCATCCTTGGCATGGGCATGTGGCACGGCCCCGCCGTCACCAACGACCGCGTAGCAGCGGGCTGTCAAGGCGAGTGGACCGTCCAGGACCCCTACCTCGGCTCGGTCGACCAGGAGGGGAACTTCCGCCTCCTGGGTCTGGCACTGCCGGCACAGCAATACCCCCGGACACTCGCCATCGCCCGGCGCACCATGAGCGATCCGTTCCGCGGTGCGGTCCACCGCCGGGTCTTCCCCGCCGACATGCCCCCCTCCGCGGCGGAGGCGGAAGCGGCGGAGGAGGCGTTGAGCAGCTCCGGTGTGGCCGCCGGGCAGATCGGTGCCGTGCTGGTGCAGTCGACCGTTCCGGACAGTCCGTACCCGAGCAACGCGGCTCTGGTGGCTCATCAGCTCGGCGTGCGCGACGCCGCGGTCTGGAGCCTGGACGGTTCGTGTGCCGGCCCGATCGCGCAGCTGGGGGCCGCCGCCTCGCTGATCGCCTCCGGTACGGCCGAGTTCGTCCTGTGTGTGCAGTCGTGCGCGTTCACGCGTGTGAACGACCCGCAAGCGAGCTCGTACCTGGGGGTGGGTGATCTCGCGGCCGCGTTCATGGTCGGTCGCAAGGAGGGGGCGCGTATCGCGGCGTCCTGGTCCGCCGACGGCTCGTTGCACGGGGCGACCACCGCGAACTGGCAGCAGGGGTCCTCCGCCGTGCATACCTGGTGGTCACAGAACCTGCAGTTGTGCCTGAAGTTCGACCACGCACTGCAGCTGACAGTGCTCAAGACGCTGGCCGAGCGCCTGAGAACGGTAACGGCGCGGACGCTGGGGCGGGCGCGGTGGCAGTCCAAGGACGTGGCCGTCTTCGTGCCGCAGCAGTCGACCGCCTGGGTGCCGGCCTACCTCAGCGAGGCGCTGGACATCCCCGCCGGGGCGTTGTTCCACACCTACGACGAGTACGCCAATGTGGGCCCGGTCAATATCAGCGCCGGCTGGTACCAGGCGCTGCGCGAGGGCAGGATCCATGACGGCTCCAGGGTCCTGGCCGGGACCGGCGGGGCGGGGTTCGTCTACGCGGCGGCGGCGGTGCAGTGGTGAAGCCTCTGCCCATCGACCATGTGACCGCTGTCGTGCCGGATGCCGATGCCGCCGCCCGCCGGCTGGGGGCTCTGCTGGGGCGTCCCCCCGTCAGCGTGCTCGACGACGCGCGCATGACGGTCCGCACCCTGCCGGGCGGGTGCGAGCTGCACGTGGTCACCCTCGGTCCCCGTGCCGTGCCCGTGCGGCCTTCCGTGCCCGCGGCGTCCTGGCACCACATCGGCCTGGCGGTGGACAGCATGGCCGAGGCCATGGCCCACGCGGCGGCGCTGGGCATGCGGGCCCTGGGCGAGCCGGTGGTGACCGGGCCGGGTGTCCGGGAGGTGTTCCTTGACCCGGGCAGCACGGCGGGCGTCCTCATCCAGCTGGTGGAGCGCGCTCTCCCCGGCCGGGCGCCGGCCGGCGGCTTCCGGCTGGAGACGTCCGGTGTCAGCAGGCTCGTCGCGCAAACGACCGACACGAAGGGAAAGGACCACCGTGACCGTCACACCCGGTAAGGACCGTGCCGCGCCCCCGCTCTCGCCGCCGCCCGCGCGGAGGGCCGGCCCGCGGCCGTGGTGACCGCTGCGGACCGGGTCATCGACTTCCTGGTCTGCTCGGGTGTGCGGACCTTCTTCGGCGTTCCAGGCGGGCCGGTGATGCCGGTTTTCGACGCGGTGCTGCGCCACGACGGGGCGCGGCTGATCGAATCGCGGCATGAGACGGCCGCGGCGTTTGCCGCGATCGGCTTCTGGAACATCACGGGGCAGGTGCCGTGTGTGCTCGTCACGGCCGGGCCGGGGGGAACCAATGCCGTGACCGGTGTCGCGGCGGCGCACTGCGAGCAGGTGCCGCTGGTGGTGTTGTGCGGGGACGTCGCCCAGGCCGGCTGGGGCGAGCGCATGCTGCAGGACATGGGTGGCCAAGGGCTCCAGGTCGAGCGGATCTATCAGCCCGTGACCCGGGCGCAGGTGCGCCTGACTCACCCGTCGTGTGCCTCCGCCTGTGCGCTGGAGGTCCTGGAGGCGGCGACCGGTGCGGAGGTGCCCGGGCCGGCGTTGCTGGTGGCGCCGTTGGACGTCGCCGCCGCTGAGGCGCCGGCGGGGGTGTTGCTGCGCAAACAGCGCGGGAGGCTTCCGCGTGACGGAGGGCTGGTCGATATCGCGCGCATGACGGCTGAGGTGCTGGCCGCCGCTGAGCGTCCGCTGATCGTGGTGGGGGCGGGGGCGGGGGCGTCGGCGTGGCTTGTCCGGCAGGCCGCGGAGACGCTGAACATCCCCTTCACGACCACCCCCCGTGCCAAGGGGCTGATCGATGAGCGTCATCCGCTGTCCTTGCGCGGGTGCGGCATGGCGGCTTCCTGGTGGGCGCGTCGCTACACCGCGAAGGGCGTGGATGCCGCGCTGGTGCTGGGTACGGATCTCGATGACTGTTCGATCGGGCCGACGCCTCTGGTGGGGCCGGGGGCCGGCTGATCCATGTCGACCTGGATCCGCGGGTCTTCTCGCGGTCCCTGCCCGCCACGACGGCGGTGGTGGCGGACGTCGGCGCGTTCAGCAGTCACCTGTGTGAGGTCGCGCTGCAGCTGCGGCTGAAACACCTCAGCGCGCACAAGGCGCGGGAGGAGGCGGTGTGCGAGAGTCCCTTCGACTTCCCGGGCTACGCCGCGGATACGACGTTCCCCATCGCTCCGCACCGTGCCCTGCACGATCTGCAGACCGCCGTGGGGCCCCGGGCCCGTTTCGTGACCGACATCGGTGAGCACATGCTGTTCGCGCTGCATTACCTCACCACCCGTGAGGCGCAGGGTTTCGGGATCCACCTGGGGCTGGGCAGCATGGGCTCGGGCATCGGGTCCGCTGTCGGGCGGGCTCTGGCGGACCCGTCCCGGACGGTGGTCTGTATCTGCGGTGACGGTGGCATGCAGATGAGCGGGGCGGAGATCCTGGTCGCCGTCAAGCACAAGCTCCCGGTGTTGTTCGCCGTGTTCAACGATTCCCGGTACAACATGGTCTACCACGGCTACCGGCAGCAGTTCGGCCGGACCGCCGCCTGGTCGACTCCCACGATCAACTTCGTCGCGTGGGCGCAGGGGCACGGGGTGCCCGCGCGGCGGGTGAACCGGCCCGGTGAGATCACGCCCGCGCTCGTCGAGCAGTTGATGCGGCGGCCCGGGCCGGCGCTGCTGGACATCCGTCACAACGCCAATGTGCGGATCAAGGGTGCGGGGCGCGTCGAGGCTCTGCAGCAGATGTCCGGCCGGGGCGGGAGTGAGTGATGGCGGTGTCGAGGGGGCGCAGTGTGCTGGTGACGGGGGCGACCAGTGGTATCGGTCTGCTGACCGTGCTGGAGCTGGGCAGAGCCGGTTATCAGGTGGTCGGCACGGCGCGCAGTGGGGAGAAGGCGGAGGGGCTGCTGGCGCGGGCCCGGCGTGAGGGCGTCGAGGTGCGGGTGGTTCTGTGTGATGCCACCGATCCTCTCTCGTGCGAGGCGGCTGTCGCCGAGACGGCGAAGCTGACGGACGGGGGGCCGTGGGCTCTGGTCAACAACGCCGGTGGGCCGTTGCCGGGGCCGGTGGAGGAGATCGGTGACGAGGCGGTGCGCCGGCACCTGGAGCTTAATTTGATCGCGCCCGTGCGGTTGGCTCGTATGGTGATCCCTGCGATGCGCGCGTGCGGTTCGGGGCGCATCGTCAATATCTCCTCGGGTAGCGGGCGGGTGAACTTCCCTTTCGTCGGGTGGTATTCGGCGGGGAAGCATGCGCTGGAATCCATCAGTGACACCTTGCGGATGGAGCTGCGGGGTTTCGGGATCGAGGTGTGTCTGGTGGAGCCGGGGCGGTTCGCCAGCTCCATCTGGGGCCGGGCTCAGGAGGAGTTCTCGCCCGGCCCGGCGACGGTGTATCCGGCGGCTGCGGGGCTGATTCGGCGGTACACCGAGCAGGGGATCCGGTTGCGGCAGCCGTTTCCGGTCGCCCGGGCCGTGCGGCGCTGTCTGGAGGCGCGGCGTCCCTGGGCGCGGTATCCGGTGGGCTGGGACGCGTGGGTCGGGATCTATGCGGAGGAGCACCTTCCGCGGGTGCTCACGGACTACCTGAAGTGCATGGCCATCGGCGCGTGTCCGGTGCCGCCGGGGTCGCGCGGGGTGCTGCGGTTCGTCACGGGAGGGGAGAAGAAGTGAGTGCTTATCAGGCGGAGGCTGCCCGGCCGGAGCAGGTCGGGCAGCTCTACGACGCTCTGACCGGGCTCAGTGGGGCGGTCATGGGCGAGAACCTGCACTTCGGGTACTGGAAGGAGGGGCAGAGTACGGCGGAGACGTCGTTCGAGCGGGCCGCGCAGCAGCTCACCGATCTGGTGATCGACCGGCTGTGTTCGGGCCCGGGGGCGGTGGGGAGCGTCCTGGATGTGGGGTGCGGGGTGGGCGGGCCCGCGGTGCGGGTCCATCACTCCACCGGTGCCCGCGTGGTGGGGATCACCGTCAGCGCGGAGCAGGTCAGTCGGGCCGGGGAGAAGGCGCGGTCGGCGGCGCTGGAGGGCCGGGTGACGTTCCGGCAGGCGGACGCCATGGTGATGGACTTCCCCACCGCGTCCTTCGACGCCGTGATGGCCATCGAGTCCATCGTTCACATGCCCGACCGGCTGAGGGTCTTCCAGCAGATCGCCCGGGTGCTGCGGCCGGGAGGGCGGCTGGTGCTCACCGATTTCTTCAGCCAGCGGGTCAGCGCCGTGGACGAGGACGCGCTGCTGCAGGCCTACTGGCAGCGGTTCATGGCTGCTCCGGCGCCGTGCATGGACGCTTACGTCCGCACGGTCAGCGAGGCCGGTCTTCTCGTCGAAGAGGTCCGCGACCTCTCGCGGAACTGCTTGCGGCCGACGATCCACGCGTTTCGTCCCGGATCGCGCAGCACCGCGCGGCGCTGGACCACCGCTTCGGCGCTGATCTGGTCACCGCTTTCGACCCCGGCCCTCTCGCTGAGGCCTCCGGCGTCGGATACCTGGTGCTGCTGGCGCAAAGGCCCGCGGAGTAGCCCTCTGCTTCCGGGTGTGCGGGGGCGCGGGCTGTGCCGGCGCCGTGCCCCCGCGCGTGTGTGTGGTCATCGTGGCATCGGCCGGCCGGGAACGGCGGGAGTACGGTCGCGGTCTGCGGGTGCTTGATGTCATGTGGGCTTTGCGGGGTGCGTGCCGGGCTGGGGTGTGGGCTCCACCAGCGGCGTCGCGCGGCATGGGCGGGCCCGCATTCGGCAGGTTGGTGGCGGGCGTTCACGGAGCAGGCGGCTGCCAGGCGGGGAGGCGTTCTTGAGCCTGCCGCCGTCGGTGCGGCCATGCCTTTCCGGTGCCGGCCGATCATCGCGTGATCGCTCCTTTTGTCTATGGCGCCCTGGTGCTCTGGCGCCCTGTCGTTCGGTGCGGTCGTTCCTCGTCCTGGGGAAGCCGGCGTCTTCCAGGGCCGGCTTCGGCCTCCGCCGTGGGGGTGCCGGAGCCGAGCCGGTGGTGTGGTCGGGCTCCGCCGGCCCGCAGCGCTACGGGGCCCTCGCGATACGTCCTCCAGCTGTCCGCGCAGTCCTCGCAAAGGAGACATGGTGCGCCTGTCGCGTTTGGCTCTGTGGGGCCACCGGCATCACCGGGTTGTCCTGGCCGTCGCCGCTCTGGCCGTGATCGTCCTGTCGTGCGCTGCCGCAGGACTGTGGCCGCGGCTGGCCTCCGGGGGGTATTGGGCCAAGGGAACCGAGTCCTCCCAAGCTGACCGTCTCCTCGCCGAGCGTTTCGGGAAGAAGGCGCCTGGGCTCATCGTCCTGGCACGTGCGCCGACAGACGTCGACGCGCCGGCCGTCCGTGCCGCCGGGACCGCGCTGACCCGCCGTATCGCCGGCACACCGGGCGTGGCCTCAGCTTCGTCCTACTGGACCGTCCACGACCCGGCGACACGTTCCAGCGACGGGCGCGGCGCGCTGATTCTGGTGGAGTTCGCGGGCAGTGAGGCGGATGGTGTCCGGCACGCCGAGGCGCTGCTGCCGGATCTGCGTGCGTGGCGCGGGCCGCTGAAGCTGTCGGTCACCGGGCCCGCGCAGCTGACGCTTCAGGTCACGGAGCGCAGCGAGCGTGACCTGCTGGGTGTGGAGCTGGCTGTGCTGCCGGTGGCGCTGATGGCTTTACGGATGGTCCTGGGGTCCTGGTCGGCGGCGCTGGTCCTGGTGGTGCCGGGTGTCGCGGCCATCGCGGTCACGTGCGCGGTGCTGCGGCTGCTCACCGTCTGGTGGGAGATCACGTCGTTCGCCCCGAACCTGGCCGTCGCTCTGGGTATCGGTCTGGCTGTCGACTACGGGCTGCTGGTCGTCACCCGGTACCGGGAGGAGCTGGGTCACCGTGCTGCCGTGGCCGTGGCGGTTGCCACGGCTGGACGCACGGTCGTTTTCTCGGCCGTGACCGTCGCGTTGTGTCTGTCGGTGGTTGTGCTGTTCCCTCTGGGGTTCTTGCAGTCACTGGCCTGGGCGGGCATCGTCGTCGTCCTGGCATCGGGGCTGACCGCTCTCACCCTTCTGCCGGCTCTCCTGGCAGCGGCAGGCGGCCGTATCCGGCCGTTGGAGGGGCCCTCCGCCCGGTGCCGGGGGCGTGGGCCCTGGCGGTCCGGGGCGCCGTGGTGGGTGCAAGGGCAGCTCAGCCAGGGCTGGCTGCGTCTGGCTTCGCTCAGCACGCGCCGCCCTCTGCTGATGGGCGGGGCCGCCGCTGTCGTCCTGGCCGCGCTCATGGTCCCTTTCGGCCATGCCCGCTTCGGTGTGGCCGACACCCGTATCCTGCCGCCCGGGGTGGAAGTACGTGCGACCGCCGAAGCCATCGGCCGTCAGTTCCCCGTCCGCCCCGAAAGCCGTCTGACCGTTGTGTTCCCCGAGAGTGGGGCGCAGCCCGCGGGCCGGGCCGTGGAGGACTACGCGCGCCGTGTCTCCGCTGTGCCGGGTGTCCGTGCGGTCACCGCTCCTGCCGGTCGTTACCAGCACGGGGGCAGGGTCAGCGGGGGTGGTGCTCCGTGCGCGGAGGGCGGGCGGGGTGTTCCTGGCGTCTGTCTGGTGATCGATACGAGGCGGCTCCCCGCCTCGCCGGGCGCGCGGAGGGTCGTCCGGGACGTCCGTGCGGTCGCCTCTCCCGAGCCCCGTCTGGTCACCGGGGACGCCGCGCGCCTGGCCGACACCAAGGCCGCTATCGGAGGGCGGCTGCCCTGGGCGCTCGGGATCGCCGCGGCCGGCACCCTGGTCCTGGTCTTCGCTTTCACCTTCAGCGTGCTCATCGCCTTCAAGGCGCTCGTGCTCAGCGTGGTCAGCCTGGCGGCCAGTCTCGGGGCGGCCGTCCTGGTGTTCCAGGACGGCCGTCTTCCGTTCCTGGCGGACCGGGCCGCGGTCACCGGGTCGCTGGACATCGGCGCGCTGATGACCACCACCGCCGTCGCGTGGGGGCTGTGCCTGGACTACGAGCTCTTCCTGCTCTCCCGGGTCCAGGAGGCCTACGCGGAGAGCGGGGACAACGACCGGGCTGTCGTTCTCGGTGTCGCCCGCACCGGGCGGCTGGTGACCACCGCGGCGCTGATCATCTCCCTGACCATGGCCGCGCTGGCCGCCTCGGCGGTCACCAGCTTGCGGATGATCGGCACCGGGCTCATCGTGGCCGTCATCGCCGACGCCACCTTGGTCCGCGGCATCCTGGTACCTGCCGTCATGTCCCTCACGGGCCCGGCCAATTGGTGGGCTCCCAGGTGCCTTGCACGGTTGCGTCCCCGCGCGGGCCGGGCCGACGTGTGAGCCGGGCAAGACGGAGGAGCGCGCCAGAGTGTCCTCAGGGCGGATCGGCCGTTGGCCGGGCATGGGTCTCCACGCCCTGGCGCAGGCGGGCTCTCTGCCGCATCGAGCCGATGGCGCGCTCGAGAGCGTGCACGTGCGATGGACGCCCGGGCACGACGTCGAAGAACCCACGACGCTCGTAGCAGCCTTGTGCGAGGCGCGGCATCTGGTGGGGCGAGCCCGCGATCACACTTCTTGTCGTCTGCGTTCTCGGCCGGCTGGGGGTCGGGCCGCCTCGCGACCGGCCGGACCGGGTGCGGGACGTGTTCCGGGCTCTGGCCAGGGCGCCGGGGAGATCTGCCGCGCCTGCCGGCCCGTACTCGGCCTGAATCGCACCGCACGCCGGTAGCGCCCCGCCGCTAGGGCGCGCGCCCGCGTCGGTCCACAGGCCGGGCGAGCCGGTTCAGCCGGGAATGCCTGGCAGCAGGTGGGCCAAGGGTGAAGGTGCTGTCCGTCACCTTCAGACCGATCAAGCCGCCGGGCTCCTCGGGAGGCTCTCGGCAGCGGTGCTTCGGGGCGGCGCCACGGTTTCGGCAGAGGTGTCCTCCACCGTCTCGGCGACACGGCCGGCCAGGTCCTTCCACGGACGTGGAGCGACGACCGGCACGCCGGCCGCCCGCGCCTGTGCGGCGAGCCACCGGCCGTACAGCACGCTGACGCGTGCGCGATGGCGCTGTGGTCCGGCCTCCGGCTCCCGGCGCAGGTAGTTGGCCGCCACCTGCGCCTCGTCGTCCTCGTGAAGGAAGACGGCACGGACCGGGCCTCTGGGCGTCGCCGGTCCGGGCAGGACGTAGTCCCCTTCCAGGATCACCGGGGTGTCGGTGCCCACATGGTTGGCCACCACCGCCTCGATCGCCGGCGCCAGCGCCTCGGCGATCGCGATCTGCCGCTCGACCACCGACTCGGGCGTCCGGCGGGCGGCCTCCGGGTGAGTGCGCCAGAAGTGGACCTCCGGCAGGTGCTCGGGCAGTGTCACCGCGAGGAGGGCCTCCACGATGTCGTCGACCTCCACGACAGGGACGCCGTACCGGCGCGCCAAGGCCCGCCCGACACCGGTCTTCCCCATCCCCGACGCGCCCCCGACGACGAGCACCCGCCAGTCGGGAAGACCCCTCACCTCATCCGTACCGTCCACGCGGGCAGAGTACCGCCAGCCGCTTTTTTCGCCTGGGACACACCAGCCGCAGCGGTTCCCGTCACCCCGGGGGCGGCCCACCCGCACACGGCGCAGCCGGGTCCGGGGCAGCCGGGTCCGGGGCAGCGGGGGCCAGGGCAGCGGGGGCCAGGATTCGTCCAGGACGTGGTCGTCAAGGCGCCGGGCACGGGAGCGCGCCGGGACAGCCTCGGCCCGAGCCCCCGGCCGGAACACCCCGAGCAGAAGCAGCGGCAGGGACGGCGGCGGCTCGGCTCTCCGGACGGCGGGGCGGGGCGGGCCCCTGTGGGTGGTCGGGTGGTCGGGTGGTCAGGCGAGGGTGAGCCACTCAGGGCGGCTTGAGCCGCGCGGGACCAGGACGGTGCGGAACGCGCCGGGCGTTTGGGACATGACGACCTGGTCGGTGACCCCCTGGTAGCGGCCGCACGGGGTGTCCGCGGTGAAGGTGTCGGGGTCGAGGTAGGCGTGCCGCTCGCCGGTGCCGGCGGTGGCGTGGGCGTAGTCCTTGTCGAGGATGCCGAGGCTGAGGATCCACAGGGCGACCCGGGTGAGCGAGACGTGTACGCGGTAGCTGCCGCCCTCGGTGGCGCGCCGTATCAGGGCGGCGATGACGCCGGTGGTGGCCAGCCAGGGCACCAGGTAGTCGTTGACGACCTTGATCGGGGGCAGTGCCGGGTTGTCGTCGGTGCCTTCGAGGTTCATCATGCCCGCCACGCAGCCGGCGGTCTGGTCGAAGCCGACGCGGCCCGCCCACGGGCCGTGCTGTCCGTGGAGGCTGACGGTGGTGTGGATGATGCCGGGCCGTTTCCGGGCGGCTTCCTGCGGGGTCAGGCCCATGCGTTCCAGGTAGCCGGCGCGGTGGTTGGCGTAGAAGACGTCGGCGCCGCGCAGCAGTTCGTCGAGTTTGACCGCGGCCTGCGGGTCTCGGGAGTAGGCGAGTGTGGCGGAGCGCAAGCCGACCTGGGCGGTGTGGTAGAGGATGTCGTTCTCGAACTGGTCGGGCCGCCAGATGTTGAGGGCGTCGGCGCCGTGCTGGGCCATGGTGCGGCCGATGGCGGCGCCGGCGATGACGTGGCCGAGGCCCAGGGCACGTACGCCGTCCAGGGGCTGGGTGGCGCCCGGCGGCAGTGGTTCGGGGTCACTGTCGCCGATCTTCTCGATCTCGATGAGGGGCAGGTCCGCCAGGACGTCGCGGTACTGGCGGGTGTCGAGGAATTCCCGGGTGCCGCGCAGCATCGGCATGACGACGCCGGCGTCCGCGCCGGCCCGCTCCAGTTCGGCGCCGTCCCAGCGGGCGATGGCGTTGGCTATGGCGGTGGCGTCGTCGGGGACTCCCAGCAGCTTCAGGGTGCGGGTCTTCAGCGCCGGGTAGACGTTCAGGGGCATCACCCAGCGGCCGTCGCCGGCCCGGTAGAAGGACAGTGCGAAGGGGTCGTTCGGGGCGAGGACGGGGTAGCCGTTGAGCTTTTCCCACTTGGCGTCGTAGAAGGGGCACAGCCGGTGCGGGGCCTTGCGCAGGTCCATGGTGATGTCCTGGCCGGGGCCGCCGCGGAACTGCCACAGCTTGGCCAGGGCGACGGATTTGGCGGTCAGGCCTAGGGCGGGGGCGGCGGCCAGCCGCAGGGCGGAAGGGACGACGGGGTCGGCTCCGGTGAAGGAGACCGTGCCGCCGGCGTCCTGTTCGTTCATCCCGACGCCGCCGAGGACGTCGTCCAGCGCGGTGTGGATGTCGAAGTCGTCCCCGGCCTCGCCGGTGACCGGCCTGTCGAGCGCGGCCTTGATCTTGTCGGTGAGCATCGTGCTGTCCTTCCGGAAAAGGGGGGAAGTCGGTGAGGCGGCGGCTGTTCAGAGGCGGCCGCCGAGCGCGGTCGTCAGGCGCGGTCGGCGCGGTCGGCTTCGAGGGCGCGCATC
Source organism: Streptomyces albireticuli (assembly GCF_021228125.1). Classification (GTDB taxonomy): domain Bacteria; phylum Actinomycetota; class Actinomycetes; order Streptomycetales; family Streptomycetaceae; genus Streptomyces; species Streptomyces albireticuli. The sequence continues at coordinate 95,133 of NZ_JAJQQS010000024.1, read as the reverse complement.
AGGGCGATCTGCGCGCGGTCGCGCCGGGCGGCGAGTTCACCGACCGGCAGGTCCCCGAACGCCTCCCGGGCCTGCGTGGTCAGCCGGGCGACCGTGGGCGCGTCGAAGGTGGGGTTGCCGAGGCCGGGCCAGGTGCCTTCCATGGCGCGGCCGAGGTGCTGGAGGAAGTGCGGCAGGCCGCCGGGCCCGCCGCCGAGGTGGAAGGTGCGGAACGGTCCCGCGACCGCCCAGCGCAGGCCGATGGAGGCGGTGACGATGTCGTCCAGCTCGGCCTCGGTCACCACGCCTTCCGCGACCAGGTGCACGCACTCGCGGAAGAGCGCGGACTGGAGGCGGTTGGCGACGAACCCGGGGATCTCCTTGCGCAGGACCTGCGGCTTCTTCCCCAGCGCCGCGTAGAAGTCCCGGGCGCGGTGGAGGGTCTGCGCGGAGGTCTTCTCGCCGGGCACGATCTCCACCAGCGGTACGAGGTGCGGCGGGTTGAAGGGGTGGCCGACGACCAGTCGTTCCGGCTGCCGCATCGCCTCGGCGATCGCGCTGGCGGGGATCCCGGAGGTCGAGGTGGCCAGCAGCGCGTGGGCGGGGGCGGCTCGCTCGACCGTCTTCCAGATCTCCTGCTTGACGGCCAGGCGCTCGGGTCCGTTCTCCTGCACGATGTCGGCGGCGGCGACCGCGGCGGTCAGGTCCGCCTCGAAGCGCAGGCGGCTCGTGAGGTCGCCGGTGGGCAGGCCGAGTTCCGCCAGGGCCGGGGTGATCTCCTCCAGGCCGGCCAGGACCTGGGCCTCCGTGTCAGGGCGCGGGTCGCTGATGACGACGTCCAGGCCGTGGGCGAGGAACAGGGCGGCCCAGGAGATGCCGATTACTCCGCCGCCGATGACCGCTGCCCGCCGGTAGCCGTCCAGGGTGTCCGCCGGTGACGGTGTTGTTGGTGCGGGTGCGGGTGCGGGTGCGGGTGTTGATCCGGTGCTGCTGTCCATGGTTCTCGAGCTTTCTCGGATGTCGCGGGTGTGCTGTACGTGCGCGGCGTTGTCGTCGTCGCTGTCCGCGCGCGCCGGTGACCTTCGGCGTCGCTTCCGTGGTCCTGCGGCTCCCCCGGCCGGGAGTCGGGCGCGGTCTCAGTGGGCGAGGTAGTCGTGGACGACCTCGGCCGGGCTCAGGGTGAGGTCGGTGAGGATGTGGCTGGCGGAGACGACCTCGAGGACCGGGAGGTCCGCGAGCGGTGCCAGGGCGTGGGCGGACAGTTCCAGGCGGGCCGGGCCGCGGAAGGCGCTCTTGACCGTGATGTCGGTGATCCGCGTGCGGACCAGTTCGCAGATGCGCGGGCGTCCGTCGTAGCCGGGCACCGCCTTGACCATGAAGGTGGGCACACAGATCTCGGCGCGGGCGGATTCCAGGTCCATCGGGTGGTGCTTGTAGCCCATGGTGGCGGTGGCGACCCGCAGGGAGCCGTAGTCGAGGGTGCCGACCAGGGTGTCGGAGTCGACGTAGAGCCTGGGCGCGCCGGACTTCTTCGGGTAGGCGCCGAGTTCTCGTCCGCTGGAGATCGCCGGCACGCTGTCGACGTACATCGCCAGGTTGAACTCCCCGCGCTCGCCCTCGTGCTCGACGGTGATGACCTGGCCCGCCTCCGTGTAGTCGCCCAGCCCCGTCACATCGGGCATGCGCATGACCTCGAAGCGCACGAGCGGCTCGGGGACCGACAGCGGCTCGGGAACGATCCGGCGCAGCGCTTCGGGGTCGGTGCGGTAGGTGATGTTCAGGTATTCGCGGTCGGTGAAGCGGTACCGGGCCGGGGCGAAGGCGGGCGAGTCCAGCGGGGTGGTGAACAGCCGCGCGACGTCTTGGGTGTGCATCTTGGCCTCCTCGGAGACCCCGGTTGCCCGTACCGGCACGGCACGGGGCAGGGTTTTGTGGGCCCTGCCTGCCGTGTGGGGGCACGCGAGGTCTCCCGGATCGGGTTTCACGGGGGAGATGAGGGGCTGAGCTTTCGGCGGAGCACCCGTGCACTATGGGACGCCACCCGACGCATGTCTGTCCAATATATGGATCACGTTATTTCGATATGGTTGATCGTATGGACTTTACGAAACGCCTGCTCCAGCAGTTCCTGGTCCTGGCCGAGGAGCAGCACTTCGGCCGTGCGGCGGAACGCCTCTCGATGAGTCAGCCGCCGCTGAGCCAGACGATCAAGCGGCTGGAAGGCGGGCTGGGGGTGACCCTCCTGGAGCGCGGGCCGGGCGGCGTGCGCCTGACCCCCGCGGGCGCGGCGTTCGCCGCGGAGGCTCAGCGGATGCTCGACGTCCGCTCCGCCGCGATCGAACGGGTCCAGCGCGTCGCGCACGGCCTGGAGGGCGATGTGCGGGTCGGGTACGTGAGCATCCTCAGCTACCGGCACCTGCCCGGGCTACTGCGAGCGGCCGCCCGGGAGCTCCCCGGCCTGCGCATCCGGCTGCACCAGGAATCGAGCGTCACGCTCGCCGAGATGATCCGCTCCGGCACCCTCGACCTGGCGTTCATCCGGGATCCCTCACCGGTCTCGGAGGAACTGGCCGTCCATGACTTCGTCGTCGAACGTATCGTCGCGGCGCTGCCGCACGAGCACCGGCTGGCCGGGGCCGGCTCGATCGACCTGGCGGACCTCCGCGACGACGACTTCGTGCTCCCCGGTGCGACGGCCCTGCCGGCGCTCGCCCAGCAGGCACAGCTCGCCTGCCGGGCGTCGGGCTTCACGCCCCGGGGGCGCGCCGAGGCCGACGATCTCACGGGGCTGCTCAGCTATGTCTCCGCCGGGCTGTGTGTCAGCCTCCTTCCGCAGGATCTGCGCGAGTTCCCCATCCCGGGTATCGCTTTCGTCCCGCTCCGGGGGGCTTCGCCCTACCTGGAGACGACCGTCGCCGCCGTTCACCGGCCCGGGGCGGACGCCGCGGTGCGCCGCCTTCTGGATCTGTGTCTGCGTCATACGCGCGCCGGGGTGCCGCGGGGTGCGTGAGAGGTGCCTGTCGGCCCGGCGGCCGGCGTGGAGTCCCCGGCGGCCCCTACCGGCTCCCCGTCACCGCGTGAGGGGCAGCGGCAGACCGGACATCAAATGCCCGCTACGCCGAGGGCCACAGCCCCAGAGACAGCGGTCCTGGCCTCCGGGGCAGGCGATCGGCCTGGAGACGGGCCAGTGCGCCTTCGAGGGGAGGGAGTTCGCCTTTCGTGGTCGATCCGCACGGAGCGGGTCGTGAGCCGGGGGTGGATACGGTGCCCCATGACGGGCCGTCGGCATCACCTCCGCCCGGACTCACCCCACCGTCACCACCTGTGAACGGCTGAAGATCCCAGCCCTGGGGCAGACAAAGCCTGCGAACCGGCGGAACCCACGCTCCCCCATACCCAGCAGCCCTCTACCTCCCAGCGCATGTCCTTCCCGTGCCAGGTTCTCCGTCCGCGGTGGCGCCGCACAGGCGCAGCAAGGACTCTCCTTCCGGGCAGCGAACCCGCGACGCCGGAGAGAGCCGCCGCGGACAGCAAGGCATTGATCATTTACGTGCCGGAAACCGCTTCTCTCTTCGATTCGAAGACGCCAGGCCGCAGCACCGCCTTCACATCAAAGGGAACACCGTCATAAGGGGCCGGCACCAGGGCTGAGGAGCACGGGTGGACCCGGAGCCGAAGGTGGACTGGGGCTGGGAGATCGCCTCCTGCCTAGGCCTCCCGAACCGAAGGGCGAGGTGCTGGAGCGGAACGCCGGCACCGCAGTTCTGGATCCGGCTCCACGACCGGCAAGACCTCCTCGGCCGCCTCCTGTGCCGCCGGCAGGCCAAGGTGTGCGTACGAGGTGCCATCGCTACGGCGCGTCGTACACCATGTACTCGCTCTTGCCGGATTCGGCGCCGGAACACGCCAGGACGAGCCGGAATGGTAGGGCAACCGCCGGCCCTGACACGGCTGATCGGCAATATTCCCGGACGGAATCAGTCCACCTGAGTCGAGCAGGGGTGGCTGCGGGGGAATTAATCTCCCTCAACCACCCCTTTCCGCAAGACTCAGCCCGCCTTGGCGGAGAGCTGCGGTACGTCTTGGGTCACGGCTACCTGAATTGGCGTCACGTCTTCAGATATCCGCCCTTGAAGCCGCTGTAGTCGGCCCAGACGCGGTGACGTCCCGTGTCTTCGATGCCCGTCCACCACTCAAATGTCCATACCGTCTCGGAGTGCGCGTTGTCTGCGGGTTCAGCCGAGATCCACTCATCGACCGGAGTGCGAGTCAGCTCGGTGCCCGCAATGTAGTTTTTGTGCCACGCTGTGCCGGGATGGACCTTAGTTGTGTTCTTCCCTTTGACCCGGTATGAAGTCTTGACCGTGACCCTGGTGGCCTCAAGGCCGAAATACTTGACTTTCACCCAGTGCGAAGCCCACATATCCCTGGACCCGGCGGCCTCGGGACCGGACTCACCACCGCCCTGCTGTGCGGCCTCGGGACCGGAGTCGCCGCCTCTGCTGACGACGACATCGCCGCCTGCCATCACGGTACGGGCCGCGCCCTTCCCCTCGACCGCGTTGGCGAACACGTCGAAGTAGCTGCGGTCGTTGATGTACTCAAGATACTTTTTCTGCTTCTCCGCGGGGAGAGCCTGGTATTGCTTAGAGTATTCAACAGCATCACCGTCCCCGGCGTCCGCCTTGGCCTTGAGCCAGTCGACATAGGCATTCGGCGAAGCAGTGGCGGCCGGACGGACGCCAGCGGCATTTGGACTGCTGTCTGCCGTTGCGGCACTCGGAAGTCCCGCCAGCACAGTGGCACCAACAGCCGCCGCCAGCAGCCCGGCTATTCTTCGTCGGTGAATAGACATCTCGTTCCCCCACTTTAATTCTGTTGCACATTTGGCCTGCGGCGCGCGTTTTCTGCAATCCCCAGCCGCGCGGCGGGACACAACCTCGCACGCACCGTGTTCATCTGCAACGAAAACGACGGTTTCTTGATTCGTTTAAGGCTGCAGGTCTGGAAATGAAATACCGCCAACAGGCCCTGGCCTACTCGGTCACGCGCTCCTGCGCGGCTTCCGCGGTGCGCTCTTCTTCACCGTCGTGACCCCACACGCTCACATGCGTGGCGGCGAGCTCGCCTCGCGGGTGTCGGACTCCAGCCCAGCTCCCCGAGCTCGGCAACGAGGGCGTCGATATGCGATTCAACCTCCTTTCGTTTCCGTGAAGTTGCACAGTGGCGAACCGGAATGCAGCCCGCACTCACCACGAGTGTTGCTGTCTTCCGTGGCGAGCCGCGGGATGGAGACATCTTGCGACGTCTGCGCAGAGCGTGCCGTCAGGGGGATTCAGAGCGGCTTCAGCGCGGCTTCAGAGCCGGTTCCGCTCTCGCAGCGCCGCCTGCGCGGCGGCCGGCAGTACGGAAAGGAACGAGGGCTTGCGGTGTGCCCTCGCAGGCGTCCTTGGTGCGCTTCCGTACTCCCTGCCCGGACGGACGAGTGCGCCGGGACCCGGGGCGACCCTGGCAGGGGAGGCAGAGATGGGACTGTGGAAGAAGAAGGCCAAGGACACCGGGAAAGACCCGAAGAAGGGCAAGAAGGCCAAGAAGGGTAAGGGGGGCTTCGATGCTCTCTTCGGTCATGACGGGGGCGGCTCCGACGGGGGCGGCGGCTCCGGCTGCGGGGGCCACACGGGCGGCGGAGGTGACTCCGGCGGAGGCGGCTGTTCCTAGCGAAAGGCAAGAGGCGCTGGTCGCACCTGAACTAGCCGCCCCTGGCGTTCCGCAGCGCGCCGGCCGTCACGGACCGGCCGGGCGGCCCCGGCACATCCCATCGCGGCAGGTAATCCGGTAAGGGGCCGTGACGGTGTCCATGACCGCTCGGTGGCCAGCGCACCGGGCACGTCACCGAGGCCCACCCGCCAGTTCCACGCCCGCGAAGGCCAGTGCTTCACTGCCGTCTCTGCGGGATTCCTGACCGCTCAGAACCGCAGGGACCGTCGCGTCAGTGCAGCGCCACCACCCTTTCCCCGGCATCCAGTTCGTCGGGCGACGCGGTGACGAGGAAGACCGTGGCGAGCGCCGCGGCCAGCAGGATGACCGCGCTCCACAGGAAGGCGACGGCATAGCCGTGGACCGCGCCCTGGGCCTGGACCAGTTTTCCGGCGCCGGGCGCCGTCCTGGCCAGGTGGGTTGTCAGGTAGCCGGTGATCGCGGAGGCGGCGATGGTGCTGAGAAGGGCGGTGCCGAGCTCTACTGCGCGGTCACCGCCCGCACCGCCGACGAGCGCGACGCACTGCTGCTGCGTAAACTCCCGCACACCCCGAGCGTGGTCTCGGTCCAGGCCCACTGCCTGCTGCACACCTTCACCGGCACCCCCGCCACCCACCCGCTGGTGCCCCGTCCTGCCCAGGCCCGCCGCACCGCGTGCCGACGGCGACGCGGCCGGGCTCGTCCGGCTGACCACCGCCGACGAAACCCTGCTGAGGGAACTGGCCCAGGACGGGCGCGCCGCCCTGCCCCGGCTGGCCGAGGCCACCGGCCTGTCGGCCTCCAGCGTCAAACGGCACCTGGAACGGCTCGTCTCCGAAGGGGCCCTGGAGTTCACCGTCGACCTCGCCCCGCAGCACTTCGGCTACCGGATGGTGGTGCGGCTGTGGCTGAGCGTACGGCCGGGAAAACTGGGCACCGTCGGCCGCGACCATGGCGGGCCACCCCGAGATCTCCTTCGTGGCCGCGACCACCGGCCCGTCCAACCTCGTCGCCAGCGGCGTCTTCCACGGCCTGCGGGACCTCTACCACTACCTCGACCACCGTGTGGGCGCCCTGCCGGACGTCCGGTCCATGGAGACCGCGCCCGTCCCCCGCGAGGTCAAGCGCCTGGTGTACGGCGTCGGAACGCCCTGAGCCGCGCGGCGGACAAGGCATTCCCGGCATCGGGCCGACGCGAGGTGCGGTCCATGACGCGCCGCCCTCCCCCACCGGTGGTCCGTACCGGATGCGCAGGCCGGTGCCGTGGCGTGTGCATCCGGTACGCGCGACGGCAGACGGTGCGCGCGGTGAGCCTCAGGCCGCCCCGGGCAGTGGTCAGTGCGGCAGGCCCAGGCGGCGGGCGTGGAGTTCGGCTCGGGTGGTTTCCAGGAGGCGGCCCATCCAGTTGCGGCCCGCGCCTTCGTGGCCCCAGAAGGCGGTCTCGGAGAGGGTGAAGGAGTTCGCCCGGTAGAGGATGCGGGCCGATCCCGTGGCGGTCAGGATGCCGGCGAGTGCGGGGTGCCGGTCGTACTTGGCGCGCAGGAGCGCGGCCATCACCGCGGTCCGGGCCTCCGTGGGCGGATCGAGGGCCAGCCACGCCTCGTGAACGTTCCGGTAGGTGACGTCGCCGATGCGGACCGGGGCCGGGTATTCGTTGCGGAGCGCCGCCGACGGACTCGCGTCCTCGGGCCACTCCTCCGGCCCGTGCCACTCGTGGAGCAGGACGGTTCCATCCGCCGGCCCCCGCCCCGGCCCCGGCTGCGGCTCCTGGTCCTGCCGGGCGAGCCACCTCAGCGGATCGCCCCACTCCTCGTCGAAGTAGTCCAGCGACTGCTGGTACTCCTCCTCCGTCACGCCCCCGCCCGGTCCCACGGCCAGGTCGTACAGCGGGCCGTCGCCCACGGAGTGGTCCGCGAGCGCCGCGTGCCGCTCGTGCTCGGGGATCTCCTCGTACGCGGCGCGCAGGACGGCCCGCCGCTCCTCGGTGGGGTCCGCGCGGAACTCGTGCAGGGCGCGCCGGGCCCGGGAGGTGGAGTCGGGCCGGCCGTTCAGGTCGTCGATGTCGTCGCGGATCTCGGCGTACAGCGACTCCGGCGTGAGATGGCCGTTGACCTTGCTGAACTCCCACTCAACCGTCTCGTGGACCGCCGCCCGTGCCCCCTCCTCGAACGTGGTCACGATCCTGCCCCGGCGCAGGTCGGCGGCGAACTCCTCGAGTGTGAGCAGCCCCCAACAGTCGATCAGGCCGTCGGCGTAGATCCCGAGCTGTACGAGGTAGTGGTGGTCGCCGTTGCGCACGAACACCGGGCGGGAGAGCCCCGGTATCCGCTCGCCGTCGACGGTTCGGAAGGTCGGCTGCTTGCTCACGCGGGGAGTCTAAGCCGGGCGAGGGGAAGCCCCGGGGGCGCGTGTGCGGTCCGGGGCCCGCTCCACCGGGCCTGTCCTTGGGATCGGCAGGCGGGCCAGGTGTGGTTGCCCGCGCTGCTCGTCGACGTCGCCGAACGGGTCGTCGTCCCGGTCACTGCGCTGCCCGGCCCGGACGCGGGCGAGACCGTGCGAGGACACCTGCTGGTCAGCTGCGGGCCCCATGCCGGGGGCAGGGGCCGCCGCTCCCCCGGTGGCGGCGGCCCCGCCCTGGCTCAGCGCAGCCGGGCCGCGGCGTACGCCTCGATGGCGGCCCGCTGGTACGCGGCCAGGCCCGGCGCGATCGACTCGTACGCCGCGTACCAGTGCTCGTTCTCCACGCAGGTGCGCCCGATCGCCCGGTACTCCTCGGCGGTGGCTGCCCGGATGCGGGCCAGCGTCCGGTACTGGGTGTCGATCTCGGCCTGTACCTCGTCGGCGTCGGCGGGCAGGCCGGCGGCCAGCAGTTCGGCCAGCCGGATCATCTGCGCGGTGCGCTCGCGCTCGTCGGCTGCGATCTCGGCCTCGCTCCACGCCGAGGTGTGCCGTTCGGCGGCCCCGACCAGCTCCGGGAAGCCGTGCAGGACCTTCATGCACCGGGCGGGCCCGATGCCCTCGAACAGGTTTTCCGGTCGGCTGATGCTGATCATGTCTGTGCCGTCCTTCCTGGACTGTTCCAGTTCGGTGATCGTGCGGGCGACGGTGCCGGCCAGGACATCCAGCCGGTCGCGCTCGGCGAGCAGCCGGCCGTGGTGGTCCCGCAGGGCCTCCACCTCGTCGACCTGCGCGGCCAGGACCCTGCCGATCTCCGGCAGCCCCAGGCCCAGCGCCCGCAGCACGAGGACCTGCTGCAGCCGCAGCAGCTGGCGCTCCTCGTAGTAGCGGTGGCCGTTGGTACCGATCCAGGCCGGCGGCAGCAGACCGATCTCGTCGTAATGCCGCAGTGTCCGCGCCGTCACGCCCGACATCCGGGCGACCTCCGCGATCGGCCAGGCCATCGCCGCCCCCACACGGGTTGCTTCACCGGGCCGGAGTCTCCGGCCCTGCTCACGACGGTAGAGGCTTCCGCTGCGGCAGCTTCAAGCCCGGCTCCCGGGGCCTTCCCCGCAGTTTCTCTCCCGTCGGCCGGATGCGGCGGGCGCCCGCGCACGCGGAGCGGTGGCGGGCCGTCTAAGCGATCCGCCGACTGATCCCGGATTCGTCTGCGGAGAGCGCCGGATCGGAACGAACGGAAGGTTGAGGTTCCGTCCAGCAATCCCCTCGCCGGACGGAACATTCGGCTGCTCCGGTACTCCAGTCATCAGCCACTGCGGGCTTCTTCTACGCGGCGAAACCGACGTTGGTGACGTATTCGTACTGGCCCCACTGGCTGCCCAGGTCCGGGAGCACGTCGGCGGTCCATGCGGCATCGAGACCCTGGTGGTCACCGGCCGCCCACGCACTGACGATCTTGTCCCAGCGGCGCACGTTCATCGACCGGTACTCCACCACCCGCTGCAACGGGCGGGGCACCTGGGACTGGTTGAGAGGGTGGATCTCCACCCGGGTCCCACGCCCGTCGCGGTTGAGGCGGGCCAGGAGGTGGCGGGCGACGTTCTGGCGGCGCACCGCCCGGTACGCGGCGTCGATGCGCTCCAGATTGGCCCTCGCCGGGCGGCGTTTGCCCTCCAGCCAGGCTTTGAGCGTCCGCTCGGTGACCGTCAGCCCGGCGCCCCTGGCGGCCTGACGGCTCTTGCCGGACCTGGTCAGGTAGTGCAGGCGCGCCATCAGACCGCGCCTGGCGGTGACGGGGGTGGTGATACCGCCCGCGAGTTCGTCGAGCTTGCGGGCCACGGCCTCGCTGCCCCTGATCCCCCGGGCGCCGAACTTCCCGAAGTCGAGGTTCTTCTCCGGCACTACTCCTCCCCCTCCCCGGTTCCGGCGGTGTAGGTGTCCTTCACCTTGACCTCGGTAACGCCCCGGCCCTCGGGGAAGACACGGCGCCATTCACCGATCACGTGAAGCTCATCAGTGCCCATCGCGCGGACGACCGTAAGGCCCTCGTCATGGGCCTTGAGTGTCTTCAGCCACAGGTTGGAGAACGCCTGGGAGCGGATGATGTGCATCCAGTCCGGACGGTACAGCTCCCGGTTGTAATTCGACTCCCCCATCGTCGAGACGAACTTCGAGTACATCGCCTTCACGTATTCCAGCGTCACCTCGTCGCCCTGCTCGATGGCCTCGTCGCGGGCGTCCTTGAGAGCGATGCGGAACTTCTCCAGCAGGTTCTCCGTGGCGCCGGAGGTGTACGACTCGTGGATCTCCGGAGGCTCGCACAACCCGTACTTCGGGCCCGACAGGCGCAGCAACAGGCGCAGGGTCGGTTCGGTGACCCAGAGGGGTCCTGGTTCGTCGCGTTGGCCGATGGGGTTGGGCAGGAACGTCTCGTGCTCCCACGGGGGTGGGGTGATGAGGTGGATGCCGGCGCGGCGGCGGTCGTGCGGGAGGCCGGCGGAGTGTTCGAGCTGGCCGAGGGGGAGGTGGGTTTTGAGGGCGGAGAGGTAGGCGCCGTTGATATCGAGGGCGGTCACCTCGTGCCGGCCGGGCGGCAGGTCCGCGCGGGTCCACTTCGGGCGGGCCTCCCAGACCTGGTCCGGGCCGCGGGAGGTCTGCTTGCGGAGGATGTCGGGGATCCAGGGGTGGGCGACGATGTCGTAGCGGGCGCCCTTACGGGTCTCGTCCAGCAGGCGCATCGCGTCCGGGATCGCCCGCTTCAGCAACGCGGCTGTGGCCGCGTCGACATCGCCGTGGTGCTCGGCGAGGGCGGCCTGGACCGCCTGGCCGATCAGATCCGCCGGGCCGGACGGCTCCTGGAACGCACGACGCGCCGGGCCCTTGGCACGCCCGGCGGGAAACGGCGTACGCGAAGGGCGCGCCGCCGACTTCCCGGCCAGAGCGGCCCCATGCGGGGCGGCCTCGGGCGGGGCGGGCGTCATGGCGGGATGGGCGGGCGGCGCGGCAGGGGTGGCCTGGCAGTCGGCCGGGTCCAGGTGCTGAGCGAACCCCTCCACCCGGTGCCTGGCCGGCTGACCGCAGAGCACACACGGCTCCGGCACAGTGAGGACCTCCACCTCATCGCCCTCGCTACCCCCTGCGGGCCCAGCAGGCCCTGCAGGGGACTCGGCGGGCTCCGGGTGCGGGCCGCCGGCCTTCGGGGTGCCGGCTGACGGAGCGGCAGGGGCGGGGGCGGGAGTGGTCTCGGGTTCGGTCTCGGCGGTGAGCTTGGCGGCCAGGCCGTCGAGCAGGTAGGCGTACTGGGCGCGGAGCTCGCCGGATGGGGCCCTGCCGCCGCTCTCCCATCCTGTGACCGTGGAGGGGCTCACCCCCAGCGCCCGGGCCACCTGTGCCTTCGGCAGGCGGGCCTGCTCTCGCAGTTCCCGCCGCCGCTGCGGTGAGGGGAGTTCGGCTTCCGGGCCGACCGCGGCGAGCAGCGAGTCGATCGCGTCGAAGTCACTCACCGGACCGCTCCTTCTCGGTGTGGGCGGTGCGGCGCCGGGCGGCGGGCAGGGCCTCGCAGGCCCGGGTCGGGCCCGCCAGCAGGTCCAGGGGGCCGATGCCGTAGTACTCGGCCAGGACGTCGGCGTCGCGCAGGCTCCACGCGGTGGTCCCGGACTGGCGGCGCGAGACCTGTGTCTGCGTCAGCCCGAGTGCCGTGGCGATCGCCCGCTGGGACTCCCCCGTCGCCTGCATCAGCGCGGCCACGGTGAGCCGCAGCGACTCCTCCAAACCCAAACCCATAGCCTCATCTTACCCAAAGCGATGCAGTATCTGCATCGAATTCGGCCTTCAGGGCATCATGAATGCGTGTCACCCCCACTCTTCGGCGTAGGGAGCCCAGGGGTCCGGCAGGGTCCGCGCACCGTGAGGCGCGCTTCCTCCACCACCCGGTCCGGTCCGGGGCGCACCGCCCCGGGCGGTCTCGTCGGCACCCTCTCGCGGGTGAATTATGCGAAAAGCTCCCCTAGGGGGCTGTTGTCCCTGCTGTCCTGGATGTGCAGGCCCCTGACTCCCCTCCAGAGGGAAGGAGACCTCGTTATGCACGCACCGAGGCACGTGAGCAGGATCGTGGCGACCGCCGGAGCAGCCGTGCTGATGCTGGTGGGCGGCATGGCCACCCCGTCACAGGCCGCCGAAGGCACCTTCTTCTACACCCGCGGCGACACCGGAGCCGAGAGGGTCCTCGGCCCCACGCCCGACGGCCAATGCCTGAGTATCCCCGGCGGCGCACGCAACGCGCACAATGACACCGACACCGACGCCCGGCTGTACACCAACAGCAGCTGCACCTCGACCAGCAGGTTCCTCGGCTCCCGGCAGCAGTCGGGCGAGTACAGCATGCCGTACCCGACCTACGTGAAGTTCGGATAGCGGCAGCACAAGCCACGTCTCTCACCGCGGCCTCGCGACCTCCCGGCATCGGCGGCTGACCACCCCTGGTGCGGCCACGGACCGTCTCACGGTCCGCGGCCGCGGCCAGCCGCCGGCGCACGGCCTTCTCCCCCGCCCGTGCCATGCCTGTCCCCCGTGCCGGCTGGTAGCGGCCGAGAGCGCCACCAGCCGGTTCACTTCTCCCTACGGGCCGCGCTCACCTCGTCAGGTGGCGTTCTCCAGCTTGCTCACGGAGCAGGTGTTCTCGAGGACGTCCTTGGTGCCGTACTCCCCCAGGCAGACCTTGTAGCGGATCCAGCCGTTCTCGGGAAGGTTGAGGTTGTGGTCGACCTTCCCGTCGCCGTCGGAGCCGGAGTGGTTCCACAGCTCCAGCGGCCGCCCGTCGGACCGCTGTCCGGTGACGACGACCGAGTGGTGATCAGCTTTGTTGTCCCAGATCAGCATGTGGTCCCCCGCCTTGATGAAGGACGCCGACCCGGCACATGTGGTGTAGTCGTTGCTGGTGCACAGGTCGCCTATGTGCCGGCTTTCGGCCTGCGCCATGGCCGGGGGGACACCGACCGCGACGGCGGCGGTGAGCGCGGAAATCGCTAAGGCCCATTTCCTGGCGTTCATCTGATTCGTCCTCCTGTGACGTTGTTCGAGGGGCGGGTGGCATGTGGCGCGCCTCCGTTCCCCTGATGTTCGTGGGACCTGTCCACGTGGGATCGAGACGTCTCGTGACGTCTGCGCAGAGCGTGTCGTCACTGGGATTCAGAGCGGCTTCAGCGCGGCTTCAGAGCCGGTTCCGCTCTCGCAGCGCCGTCAGCGCGGCGGCCGGCAGTGCGTCCCGGTCCAGGGCCGCGTAGGCCGATACCGCCTCGTCGTACGCGGCCCTGCCGGCTTGTTCGGCCGCCTGCCGGGACAGCGCGGAGGACATGGTCGGCTGGAAGACGCGCAGGTGGCGGAAGCGTTCGGCCAGGGCTACCAGCCGGGTTCCCGATCCGGTGCGGCGGGCGTCGCCGGTGCGCGGGCCGTGGTGGAGGTCGGCCATGCCGAGCGCGAGCAGCAGCGCCCCGCACAGCGGAAGGTTCACCGGGTCCCTGTCCGGCCGGGACGGCTCGGTGGTACGGGGTGCCAGGAGTGCCGGAAGCCGGTCCTGGAGGGAGGCGGTGAGGTCCTCGACGAGGTCGGGGCGGCCGTGGCGCGCGTGGGCGGTCACGGCGGCGGCCTGGACCTCCAGGGCCCAGGGTTCCAGGTCCACTTCGAGGTCGGGGACCGGTTCGGCGGCGCCGCTTCTCGCTCCTTCGGCGGCCTGGCGCCACAGGTGGAGCCCCGTTTCGGTGTCGCCGCGCGCGAGTGCGATCTCGGCGCGTACGCCGAGGCCGGGTGAGCGGGTGTCCGGTGTCTCCTGCGGCTGGGTCAGCATCGCCTGTGCCGCCCAGTGCTCGGCTTCTTCGAGTTCACCGGTCTGCAGGTGGGCGAGTGCCATGCCCCAGCGGATGCCGACCGGGTCAGCGCCGTGGACGGCGAGCTCCTCCAGGGCCTGGAGTGCCGAGCGCAGATGGTGCAGTGCTTCGTGCCCCTGCTCGGCCCTCAGGCACAGCCTGGCCATCCGGGCGGGAGCCAGGACCTGGACCGAGGGGATCCGCAGCCCCTTGAAGGCGTCGAGCATCCGCCGGGCCGCCGACAGCGCGCGGTCGGGGTCGTGGGTGTTCTCCCATACGAGGCTGGCCGCGCAGTTGGCCGCGCCGGCGAGCAGCGGCTCGTCCCGGTCGCACAGGGCGTCGAGCACCGAGTGATCGGGGTCCAGGAGTCCGGGCAGGGCGCACAGGACGGTCGAGAGGGCTCCGACCAGGGTGTGGGGCGAGGCCGGCGGGAGCCGGCGCAGGGCGACGAGGGTGCGCGCCGCGCCGGGGCCGAATCCGAGGAACAGGTTCGTGGCGCACAGGGCCGCGGCGGTCCGGGTGACCTCGACGAGGCCGGGCCGGGGCCGGAAGTGGGAGAGCAGTGGTCCGGCGTCCTGGGCGAGCGGGAGGAGGCGGGCGTAATTGGCCTCGGTGGTCCACAGGGTCGCCAGCACCGCGGTGGTGGCCGCGACCGTGGCGCCGTCCTGCCGGGCGAGGCCGAGTCGCAGCGCCTGGATGAGGTTGTCCTGCTCGGCTCTGATCCGCTCCCAGGCGCCGAAGGGGGCGGGCGTGAAGAGCGCGTCGTGATGCCGCGTCCCGAAGTCGCACGCCCATGCCAGGTACCGGCGGGTCACGCGGTCGTCCTCGCCTGAGCGCGCCCGCTGGGCCGTGCAGAACTCCCGTATCGTCTCCAGCATCGCGAAGCGCGCGCCGGCGGCGGTGTCCGTCACTTTGACCAGCGACTGGTCGACCAGATCCGTGAGTGTCTCCAGTGCTCGGCCGTCGCGGAACAGGCCGCCGAAGAGCTCGCCGTCATCGAGGAGATGCTGGGCGGCGTCCGCGGTGAAGCCGTCGGGGAAGACCGACAGCGCGCGCAGTGCCGCCTGCCCCGCGGGGTCCAGGAGGTTCCAGCTCCAGTCGACGACGGCGTGGAGGGTGCGGTGGCGTGGCGGGGCGTCCCGTGCCCCGCCCCGCAGCAGGGCGAACCGGTCCGCCAGCCGGTGGCTGATCTCACCGACCGTCATGACGCGCACCCGCGCCGCCGCCAGCTCTACGGCGAGGGGCAGTCCGTCCAGGCGGCGGCACAGTCCGGTCACCGTCCCGGTGGGCAGCTCGGCGCCGGGGCGGGCGGCCCGCGCCCGTTGCCGGAAGAGTTCGACGGTGGTCGGCAGGTCCAACTCCGGCAGCGGGTACACCGATTCGGCGGAAATGCCGAGGGGAGCCCGGCTGGTGGTCAGGACGCGCAGGTCGCGGACGACCGACACCAGGGCCCGCACCAGTTGTGCGGCGCCGCGGATCACGTGCTCGCAGTTGTCCAGGACCAGCAGCGCGGGGCCGGGGCCGAGTGCGGCCGCGATGCCGGTGAGCACCTCGGCGGGGACGGCGGAGGGGAGGGTGTGCAGGCGCAGTGACTCGCCGACGCCGAGAGCCGAGGCGACCTCGCCGGCCACGTCCGCGTCGCTGGTGATACCGGCGAGTCCGACCAGGTGCACCACGCGTTGCTCCGCCTCGCGGCTCACCGCGTGGGCGAGCCGGGTCTTGCCCAGGCCGCCCGGTCCGACGATCGAGGTGACCCGGGAGGTCCGTATCAGCTCCGCCACCGCGAGGGTGTCGGCGTCGCGGCCGAGCAGGGGGTTGGGGTCGTGCGACACCCCGCGGCGTACCGCGGGCGCCGTCCCCCGCAGCAGTTCCTGGTGGACGCCTTGCAGGGCGGGTCCCGGGTCGGCTCCGAGTTCCTCGCGCAGTCCGCGGCGGTAGGCGTCGTATGTGGCCAGAGCGGTGGCGGGCCCGAGGGTGGCCGCCTGGCAGCGCACGAGGGCGAGCAGCACCTCCTCGTCCTGCGGCAGCTCCCGGGCCAGGTGCGCGAGCGGTTCGAGGGCCTCGGCCCGGCGGGCGAGCCGCGCGAGGGCCAGGGCGCGGGTTCGCAGCAGCGACCGGTACGCGGGGGCCCGCTCCGCGCGCAACGCGGAGAGCGGGTCGCCGGGGGCGTCCTTGTCGCACCGCGCGCCGTCGGCGTCCCACAGCGCCAGGCCCTTCCCGGCTTCGCTGAGCGCCGTCGCCGGGTC
The DNA here is from genome assembly GCF_021228125.1 of Streptomyces albireticuli. Classification (GTDB taxonomy): domain Bacteria; phylum Actinomycetota; class Actinomycetes; order Streptomycetales; family Streptomycetaceae; genus Streptomyces; species Streptomyces albireticuli. Next base: position 78,914 of record NZ_JAJQQS010000024.1, on the reverse strand, counting down.
CTCGTTGCGCAGCCGCTCCGCCGCGGCCGCGGCGTGGAGCAGGACGGCGGAGCTGTCGACCTGCTCCTCGCTCAGGGTGAGGCGGTATCCGGTCGCGGTGGCGGTGATCACGCCGGCGCCGAGGAGGCTTCGGGCGCGCGCGACGAGGGTCTGCAGTGCCTTCACGGGGTTCAGCGGCTCGTTGTCCGTCCAGAGGCCGTCCACCAGGCACGCCGTGCTGCACCCTGTGCGCAGTTCGCCCGCGAGGAGGGCGAGCAGGCCGCGCAGCCTGGGTGCGGTGACCTCCTGGTCACGGTAGGAGACCCGGCACAGCAGCGTCAGTTCGATAGCCATCAGGTCAGTTAAGCAATGGCCTGCGGTCGGTGTGGCCGACATGGCGGACACGGCCTGCCGAGGCCTTGTGGTCCGGTCTGATGGCCCGGATCATCCGGGCAAACCGGCTTCCCGCACGCGATGAGGCGCAGCTACGCGGCGCGGTGCCCGCGGTGGGTGGCGGGGGCGGGGTGGCACGGCCCGGGCGGGTGCCGGAAGCACCCGCCCGGGCATCACCACCAACCCGCCCCGCCCCGTTCGGACGGCTCAGGGCGCCAGGCAGCCGACGACCGGGATCTCGGCAGGTACCCCGGGGCTGGCCGGGTCCACGAGGCTTGTGACTTCTTGAACGGCGCAGTCGACGGTCGCCACCGGGTCCGGCACGGCGACGGCCGGTGTGGCAAGGAAGCCGAGGAACCCGAGACCCACGAGAGCCGCCGCGGCGATTCGGCGCATGAATACCCCCCTTGAAGTGCGGTGCATGTCGTCGCACGGCTTCCCCCGGACCCCCTGCGGCATGCCGGGTGTCACCCGTTCGTGCGTCGATGTTGTCGGCGCGCCGGGGGCGGGAGGGCGTCTGCGGCGATCGGCCGGACTCGTCCTGTCCCTCCCCCGGCCGGTCCAGCATCCTGTGGCGTGCACGGTACGCACGGCAGGCACGGCACGCACCCGTTCCGAGCGAAGGGAAGAACAACGATGAAGAAGTCCTCCCGGCTGATGACGGTGCTGGGCATCGGCGGCCTCGTGGCCGGCAGCCTCCTGACGGCCTCGTCCGCGTCGGCGGGTTCGAGCGGCGCGTCACCCGCCGCGTCCGTCGTGGCCGAGCGGCACCTCATGACCTCGCAGGACGTGGTCAGACAGACCTCGGCCGCGGTGCTGCTCAACGCCGCGGGCGGGGTGCCCACGACGGTGCTCTCCGAGACGGTGCCCGCCGGTTCGTGGGTGCTGTCCTCCAACGCCACGCTGGTCAGCTGGGAACCGAGCGACTACACGCGCTGCACGCTCTACGCGGGCGAGACCGTCGTCGGCGGAGCGGCCAGCATGATCGGCAACGCTTCCACGGGCGCGGGCAGCGGGGTGTTCGCGGCCACGGTCGCCGCCCATGGCGCCTTCTCCGGTACCGGCCCGACGACCGTCAGCCTGCGGTGCGGACACGACACCACCCGGAACCGGGCTCCTTACGTGGACCCGGGCGCGACGTTGTGGCTCCACCGGAGCGACGGTCCGGGGCAGCTGAAGCGGTAGCCGGCCGGGGACGGGCCCTCGGGCCCGCTCGTGAACACCGCGGCCACGCCGGGGAGCCCGGTCCCGGCGGGCGCCGGGCCCGTGTCCGGCGCTGGAGCGGCTGGGCTCCCCTCTCCTGGCCGGGTGGTGCGGGGGCACCCGGAGCGGACGTGGACGCGGTGGATGCGCGGAGGGCCCCTGGGCGCCGGGGGCAGATGGGGCGGGCGCCCCTGGAACCGCTCGGCCTCGGCAGGCTCGCGGATACCCGTCCGGTGTAATTCCGGCGTCCGGGTAAGTCGCCGTGCGAGGGCGTGGGTATCCGTTCGGCATCCGGCCCTTGGGCCGGCGGACGTCTTCGCACCGTCGTTGAGTACGGGAGAACCCGCGATGGAACCCGGCGCCACCGTATGGACCTGTCATTTCGACTTCGCCGACGCGCTCGAGTTCGATCCGCAGCTCAGGCGTCTGATGACGCAGGAGCCCGTCTCCCGCGTCCGCATGCCCTACGGCGAGGGCGACGCCTGGCTCGTCACCGGCTACGAGGACGTGCGCACGGTCACCACGGACCGCCGCTTCAGCCGCGATGCCGTCGCCGGCCTGGACTACCCGCGGGTGACACCCGAGCCGAACCTCCAGGCCGGGCCGATCAGCCTGATGGACCCGCCGGCCGGCGGCCGGCTGCGCAGGCTGATCGCCAAGGGCTTCGCGCCGCGGCGTGTGGAGGGCATGCGGGAGCGCGCGCAGCACGTCGTCGACGGTCTCTTCGACGCGATGGAGGCGCACGGTTCCCCGGCCGATCTGGTGGATCACGTGTCGGCGCCGCTGCCCCTGGCGGTGATCTGCGAGGTCTTCGGGATCCCCGAGGCGGAACGGGCCCTGCTGTGCTCCCGTGTCGGGGCGATGACGCGCACCGGGCCCTCCGGCCGTGAGGAGGCGCAGCGTGCCGCGGCCGAGCTGCGTGCCTACTTCGGCGCGTTGGCGGCCGAGCGCCGGGCCGGCCCGGGCGAGGACCTGATCAGTGCCCTGGCCCAGGCCCGCGACGGGGACGAGGTCCTCGACGACCAGGAGCTGGCCGGCGTGGCCGTGCTCCTGCTTGTCACCGGCCAGGACCCCACCTCCTACGAGCTGGTGAACATCGCCTACACCCTGCTGAGCCGCCCCGAGCTGTATGCGAGGCTCCGTGAGCGGCCTGAGACCCTGGCGCAGGCGCTGGAGGAGTTCCTGCGGTTCATCCCGTTCCGCAAGGAGGGTGTCGGGATCCCGCGCGTGGCCGTGGAGGACGTGGTGCTGAGCGGGGTGAGGATCAGGGCGGGTGACGTCGTGCACGTGTCCTATCTGACGGCCAACCGCGACGCCGGCAAGTTCCGCCGGCCCGACGAACTGGACCTCGGCAGGCCGAAGCCGGCCCATATGACCTTCGGCTGGGGCTCCCACCACTGTCTCGGTGCTCCGCTCGCCGCCATGGAGCTGCAGGTCGCGTTCGGCACGCTGATCAAGCGGTTCCCCGGGCTGCGGCTGGCGGTACCGGCCGAGCGGGTTCCGTGGAACACGAACTCGATCTGGCGCCACCCGTTGGAGTTGCCTGTCGTCTGGTGACGGCGCCGCCCGCTCGCCCCCTGCGGGACGGCGGCCGGGTGCGCGAGCGTCCGGTCCGCCCACCCGTCTGCGCCCATCGGCCGCGGGGCCGGTCGGCGTCCGCGTGCCGGGGCTAGCATGCGCGTTATGCGTGAGTTCTTCACAGTTGATCAGCGGCGGTTGTCGTTCCTGGACTTCGGTGGTACGGGGCTTCCGCTGCTGGCGTTTCACGGGCATTACCACGAGGCGTCGGTGTTCGCCCCGCTGGCGCGGGCGCTGGCGCCGCGGTGGCGGGTGATCGCCCTGGACCAGCGTGGGCATGGTGAGTCGGGCCGCGCCCGGAGCTATCACCGGGCCGGCTACGTCGCCGACATCGCGGCATTCCACCGTCATCTGGGGTTCGGTCCGGTGGCGGTTCTCGGTCATTCCCTGGGCGGTGTGAACGCCTATCAGTACGCCGCCCGGCACGCGGGCCGGGTCATCGCTCTGGTCGTCGAGGACGTCGGCGCCGTCGTGGACGCCGACTGGTCGCTGGCCGCGCGGTTGCCTCGCCGTGCGCGGTCCCGCCGGGAACTGGTCGCGGCCATCGGCCCGACGGCGCCCTATCTCGAGTGTTCCTTCCGCCGGTCCGACGACGGGTGGGGATTCTCCTTCGACATCGATCACACCGTGCTGTCCCACAAGGCCCTTACCGGTGACCACTGGAGCGACTGGGAGTCGGTGACCTGCCCGACCCTGCTGATCCGGGGAACGGACAGCGTCGTACTGGCGCAGGACCATGCCAGGGAAATGGTAGCCCGCCGGGCCGGCCAGGCGCGGCTGGTCGAAATTCCGGCCGGGCACGTCGTGCAGTACGACGCTCCCGACGCGTTCGCCGCCGCTGTGCGTACCTTCCTCTCTCAACTGCCCGCGCCGTAAGGGAAGCCGATGGTGATATCACGGTGACCGGCCTTCGCCCGGATCAGCGAGGTCTTCCGCCGGCAGGACCCGGCTGACGTAGCCGCGGGGTCCGCCCGGGCAGGCCCGGCGCAGGTCAAGGAGCCGGCATGCAGGATGCGGGTGCGGATGGCACGAAGCTCTCGGTCGGAATGCGCGCTCGGTTCACCCTCTCGTTGACGGTCATGGGGTTGCTCGGGCTGTGGTTCTCCTCGGCGGTTTGGTGAGGGGTCTTCGGGACGGGTAGCCGGTCAGCGGGCCGGCCGCCGGCTGGTCAAAGGGGCTACGACCGGTTCAGGGGCGTGGTCCGAGTTCGGCGGTGAGGGCGCCGCGGAGGAGTTCCCGGGCGCGGTCCAGGGGGAGGGTGCCGCTGAGCCAGCGTTTGCTGAGGCCCTCGACGAGGGCGGTCAGGCGCTCGGCCGCGTCTTCCGCGGAGGTCCGGGGCGGGACGCTGCCGTGCTGCCGGGCGCGGTCGATGAGGTCGGCCGTGTAGTCGGTCCAGCGGGCGGTGGCGGTGCGCAGGTGGTCGCGGAGTTCGGGCTGGAAGACGGCGGTGGCGCGGAGCTCGCCCCAGGCGGTGCTGTTCTCGATGACGACCGGGGTGTCCTGCAGTTCCAGCAGCAGCATCTCCTCGAGATGGCCGCGGGGGTCGGTTTCGGGGTCCGCGGCGGGGTCGGTGTACTGCTCGGCGCGGGTGCTGATGAATTCCAGGGTGTGTGTCAGCAGGCCGGCCCGGTCCTGGAAGTGGTAGTAGATCAGTGAGGTCGACACTCCGGCGTCCTCGGCGAGTTCTTCCACGCGCAGGCCCCTGATGCCGCGCTGGGCGACGGCTCGGGCGGCGGCCTCCAGGATGACGGTACGACGACGGGACATGTACTCACTTCCGGGGGTTTGGTTTCACAAGGCCACGACACTGCCACTGCTCGGGGCCTATGTTACCTTCCATTCCTGACTGAAATTTCAGTCAGGAATGCCGGGAGTGCCGGTGAGCCACCTCTCCGCCGCTCCCGGTAACAGGGCTGTCGCCCTGCGTGAGCCGCGCCTGAGCGGCCGCGCGGCACGCAAACGTTCGCTGTTCGCCTCGGCACTGGAGTCGCCTTGTCCCCCCACTTCCTGTCCCGCCGTACCGCCCTGCGCGCCTTCGCCGGTGCCGGCGCGCTCGCCGCCGGGGCGCTGGCGGCCTGCCGGGCGCAGGACGCGCCGCGGTCCGGGCCCGCCGCCTCCGCCCGCCCGGCCTCCGGGGCGGGTGCCGGCCGCCGCTTCCCGGCCGAGTGGGAGAGCCACGCGCGCACCTTCATGTCCTGGCCCGCCCTGCGGCGCGTCTGGAGCCTGGACCTGGGCTACGTGCGGGAGGACATCGCACGGGTCGCCCGGGCCGTCGCGGAGTACGAGCACGTCGTGATGCTCGCCCGGCCCGGCCAGCAGGACGCCGCCCAGCGGGCCTGCGGCTCCCAGGTCGAGGTGATCCCGCTCCCGGTGGACGACCTGTGGGCCCGCGACACCGTCCCCGTCTTCGTCGAGGAGTCCGGCAAGGTCGTGGGCGTCGACTTCAACTTCAACGGCTGGGGCAACAAGCAGAAGAAACACGACAGCGACGCCGCGGTCGGGCGCTCCCTGCTGCCGAAGTACAAGATCCCGCGCAGCACGGCCCCGCTCGTCGCCGAGGGCGGCAGCTTCGAGACCGACGGCCAGGGCACCCTGCTGGTCACCGAGAGCTCGGTCGTCAACGACAACCGCAACCCCGGCAAGAGCCGGGAGACGATCGAGACCGAGCTCAAGCAGGCCCTGGGCGTCAAGAAGGTGATCTGGCTCGCCGGAGTGCGCGGCCAGGACATCACCGACGCCCACGTCGACAGCCTCGTACGGTTCACCGCACCCGGTGTGGTGCTGCTGGACAAGGCCTTCCCCGGCTCCCCCGCCGACGTCTGGTCACGCTCCGCCGACCAGGCCAGGTCCGTCCTGGCCCAGGCCACCGACGCCCGCGGGAAACGCCTGGAGGTCATCGACCTGCCGCAGCCCGACCCCGGCCGGATCACCGGCACCGGAGACGACTTCGTCTCCACCTACGCCAACTTCTACGTGGCCAACGACGCCGTTTTCATGCCCGAGTTCGGTGACAGACACGCCGACGACCGGGCGCGCGGGATCCTCAAGGAACACTTCCCCGGCCGTGACGTCGTGCCGGTGACCATCGACACCATCGCCGCCGGCGGTGGCGGCATCCACTGCTCGACCCACGACCAGCCGGGCAAGGCCCCCGCCCGGTGAGCGAACCCGGCATCCGGCACAGAGGGGGAGATCAGGCCGCGGGGGTCACGGCGACGGCGCCGGCGGGGTGGCGGGGGAAGTCGTAGCGGACTCCCGTGAGCCGCTCCGACAGGTCCCACAGGCGGCGGGCGGTTCCGGGGTCCGTGGCGGATGCGGCCGGCCGTACGAAAGTGGGGTGGCCCTTGGCCTCGTTGCGCCCGTCGGGGCCGATGAACCGGCCGCCCCGGGCGTGCGGGGAAGTGGCCGCGTAGAGCTGGTTGAGCGCGCCCGTCTCCACGTCCTGGGCGAGGAGACGGTTGGTGACCTTGAGGACCGCCCTGAGCAGCCCGGTGGGCCCGGAGGACTGGAGGTTGGTGGCTGAGTAACCGGGGTGGGCCAGGACGCTGCGGACCGGGACGGCGCTCGCGCGCAGGCGCCGGTCCAGTTCGAGGGCGAACAGCACGTTGGCGTACTTGGACTGGGCGTAGAAGCCGCGTGGTGAGTAGGAGCGTGCGCCGTCGAGGTCGTCGAAGTGGATGGCCCCGTTCTTGTGCAGGGTCGAGGTGACCGTCACCACGCGCGGGTCGCGCCCGGCCCGCAGGCGCTCCAGCAGCAGGCCGGTCAGCGCGAAGTGCCCCAGGTGGTTGGTGCCGAACTGGGACTCGAACCCCTGCTTGGTGAGGGAGCGCGGCGGCATCATGATCCCCGCGTTGTTGACGAGTACGTCCACGGGCGCGTCGAGGGCGTCGGCGAACGCGCGGACGGAGTCCAGGTCGGCCAGGTCCAGAGTGCGCAGTTCCACGGAGGATCCGGGGAGCTCGCCGCGGAGCCTGTCCAGCGCGGCTCCGCCTTTGCCGGTGTTCCTCGCGGTGAGGATGACGTGGGCGCCGTGGCGGGCGAGTTCTCGCGCGGTGACGTAGCCCAGGCCGCTGTTGGCACCGGTCACGACGATCGTGCGGCCGGTCTGGTCGGGGATGCGGTCGGCCGTCCACCGGCCGGCGGCGGGAGCGGCATCGGGAGCGGGAGCGGAAGCGGTGGTCATCGGATGTCTCCGTCCGGGTCCGGTTGCGGTTGCGGTCGCGGCGGGGTGCGGAGCAGGTCGTCGACGCTCGCTTCCAGCAGCCGGTGCAGGTGGGCGCGGTCGACGGGGAGTTTGCGGATGGCGTGCAGGGCGGCGAGGCCGTGCGCGGTGGCCCAGATGCGGGCGATGCGGTCGTCATAGGGGTCCGTGATCCCCAGGGCGTCCGCGATCACGGCACCGACCGCGTCGCCTTCGGTGACGGTGTCGGCGGCGGGCACGTGGACACCGCCGAGGCCGTACATCACCTGGTAGAGGTCCGGCTCGTCGAGCGCGAAGTCCAGGTAGGCGGCCGCCGCTTCCTGGACCGTCGTACCGGCCGCGCGCATGAGGGCGGCGAGCCGGGTGAAGCCGTCCTTGACGAAGGCCAGCAGGATGTCGTCGCGGCCCTTGAAGTAGCGGTAGGCGTAGTTGGCGGAGTAGCCGATCCGGTCGGCCAGGCGGCGCATGCTCACCGCGTCCCAGCCTTCGGCGCGGGCCAGCTCACGGGCGGCCTGGAGGATCTCGGTCCGCGTCTCGGCGCGTTCGCGCTCGCGGCGCTGCCGGGAGCGCGAGGGCTCGGGCGCCTGCGCCGGGGGCGTCATGAGGCATCGCCTTCTTCCCGGCTGTGCGCGCCGGCGGGCACGCCGGCAGGTGCGTCGGCGGACGCATCGGCAGGTGCGTCAGCGGGCGCGCCGGGCATCTTCATCGGCGCCAGCAGGCCCAGCTGGGTGAAGAACTCGACGGTGTTGAGCTCGTCCCAGTGCTCGACCGCCATGCCGTCCCGTACCCGCCAGATGTCCAGCGACCGCATCTCCACCGGTCGGCCGGTGGGCTCCTCGCCGAGCAGGGATCCGAGGTGGGTGGCGCGGTAGGTGAACCTGCCGACCACGCGGTCGCCGTCGGCGAGGACGTCCTCGAGGGTCACGCGGGTGTCGGGGAAGGCGGCGAACCAGCGGCCCCAGAAGGCCCGGTTGGCCTCCCGGCCGTTCTCGACGTAGGGGTTGTGGTTGACGTAGTCCTCGGCCACGAAGCCGTCCACGGCATCGGGGTCATGACCGTTCATCAAGGCGGCGAACGCGTGCGCGACAGTCTGCTGAGCCATCAGAGCCTCCGGTCGATCGATCGACGATGTGGTTACACCGTACACGGTGTGTACGGTGTAACCAATAGTGGGATCGATCTTCGCCGGCCGGATCGGCCGCGGGGTCCTTCAGGCCCCGGGCGCCGAGCTTCCGGTCCGGCCCGGCCGCGTTCGAGGAGAACGACACCTCCTGCTGCTACGCGCTCCAGGACAAGGCCCGGGCCCCCGGCCCCGGCCGCGAACCCCGGGAGGTCTACGTCGTCAAGGCCGGCACCGGCGCTCTCGGCGAGAGCCCCGTCCAGGGCCGTGACGAGGCCGCCTGCTGCGGCGGCGGGCCGGCCCGGGCGGCCATGGCCCGGCACGCCTCGGCGGACGGGCGGACGCGTCCTCCGTCCCCTACAGCGAGGAAGCCGTTCAGGGACACCGGGGCAGACCCGGGACCGGCCCGTCGTTGTCGCCGCCGCTGATGTAGACGACGGGGACCCAGACGCGACGGTGACCGCTGTCGTCGTCGGTCATCCCCCAGTAGTGGTTGTAGTAACGGCCGTCGGAGTAGTAACCGCCCCAGGTCTGGCAGAAGAAGTAGTTGGTGCCGGCGTTGAGGCGCCCGACGGGCCGGCCGGTGCAGGAGTCGGTCTGGTCGGTGGTCGTGCACTCGTAGGACGGAGCGGTCTTCCACACCCGGCAGTTGTACTTTCCCCCGCCGATGGCGGAGCAGCCGGCCAGGGCCGCCGCGTCCGGGACCCCGGCCACCCCGGCGGACGCACCGGCGGGCACTCCCGCGGACGCCGCCGCGGCGGGCACGGCCGGGCCCACCGCCGCGAGCAGGGCGAGGACGACGACGGGGATTCCTCTCGCCTTCATGTCACTGGCTCCCTTCCCCTCTTCGCGCTGATGTGACACCGGTGTTCCCCGGCCCCGCGCCGGCCCGCGGGCGGCACCTCGGTGTCGGCCCGCAGGGCCACGGGAGGGGAACACCGCGCACAGTAGCGGCGCCGGGGCGCACCGCCTACCCGGCCCGCGGGGGCCGGGCGGCGTCCCGGCTCATGTCGTCACATCGTCACGTCGGCGGCCGTTCAGGCGATGGGGACGTCGACCTGGCGGTTGCGCTGGCTCGGGGCCAGGTTGTCCTGGTCGGCGTGGCGCCGGGTGCCGTCGGAGAAGAAGAGGGTCGAGCGGACGTTGAGCTTCCAGGTGTCGTGGCCGCGGGGCTCGATTCTGATGCGCAGCCGTCCGTCGCGCATGGACGACCATGTGGCGGGCTCCGTCAGGCTCAGGGCGTACGGTCCGTCGGCGTCGCCGTCCTCGAACTCGTCGTCGCCGAAGTGCTCGCCGAGGGTTCCGATGGTCTTGTTGGTGTGGTCGGTCACCGAGGTGAAGACTTTCGTGTCGTGGTCCTTGTTGTCGTAGGTGGTGTAGAAGGTCACTTCGACCGCTGTCAGTGTCGCCTCGGCCCGTGTCCGAGCCTGAGCCTGTGCTTGGGCTTGGGCTTGGGCTTGTGCTTGGGCGGTCTTCACGGTGGGGGGCGTGCCGGCCGCCTCGGCCGTTCCCGCTCCGATGCCGGTCACCATCAGGCCCAGTAACACCGCTGTGCCCGCTGCCTTCTTACGCATCGTGTGCATCGTGATCGTTCCTCTCCCGTCGGCCGCGTCGGCGCTCGGTCACCACGACTATGGCTGCGGCCGGTGGTGTCCGGGCATCCCCAAAGTTGGGGATGGCGGGGTGACGGCCCCGGTGTGCCGGGGCCGCCGGCTCCGGGGGTCAGGAGTCGAGTGCGGCGAGCAGTTCGTCGCGGCCGCTGACGCCGGTCTTGCGGAACACCGCTTTGACGTGGGCGTTGACGGTGTGCGGGGAGACCTCGAGACCGCGGGCGATCTGTTTGGGGGCCGCCCCGGAGTACAGGTGCCGCAGGACCAGGCTCTCGCGGGCGGTCAGGCCGTGCCAGGCCGCGAACGTGGACAGGAGCAGGGTGCCGGTGGCTTCCTGGAAGAGCACGGCGACGTCGCCTTCGCCGTGCTCGTCGAGGGGCTGGGCGTGCACGGCGACACGCCGTCCGAGGTACGCCGTGGGGCTGCAGGCGAGCGGGCGCGGTGCGCCGGGGTCGGCGAGGTGGCGCCGCGCGGCCAGGGAGATCTCCCGCATCGACACCTGCGGCATCCACCGCGGTGCCAGGCCGCGTTCCGGGCTGATCTCCCGCATCCACGCGCGTGCTTCGGGGGTGAGCGAACGCACCTGGTGGTCGGCGCCGACGATGGCGACGCCCGCCGGGAGGTGCGCGCCGCTCGGAGGCGGTGCGGCGGTGGCGTAGCCGCGCAGGAGGGTGATCAGCAGCGGGGAGAGCCGGGCGAGCCGGGCGGCGTCCTCTCCGTCGAAGGGTCTGCCGCCCGATTCCCGCAGCAGGGCCAGCAGGCCCCATGCCCCGTGGCGGTCGCGCAGCAGGAGGCGGGCCTCGGACCCGGCTCCGTGTGCCGCCAGGGTGCTCAGCACTTGCCGGTGCCCTGGAGTCGGGCGGCTGTTTCCGTTACTCCCGTCGCTTCCGCCGAACAGTGCCACCGGCGCCGGGTGGCGGGTGATGTCGGCGGGGCTGAACGGGTCATCGCCCAGATAGGCGTCGTGCAGCTGCGCCTGTACGAGGTCGGGGCTGAAGTCGTGCAGGAAGCCGAAGGAGACGGCGCCGGTGGCGGGATTCATCCCGAACAGGCGCAGCCCGTCGTGCGCGACCCAGGGGGTGACGGCCTGTGAGACCAGGGCGGCCAGTTCGTCCCGTACGAACCGCTCCCCGACCGCCGCCTCCAGGCAACGGGCCACCCCGTCCACATCGCCCACGCATCGACTATGGTCCCCTCCCCCTGATCCAGTCCAGGGACGGGTCCCGCCGCCCGGTCGGCGCGGCGGGCCTGGGCTGCTGTGTGTGCCGGCGGGGGCGCCGCTGGACGGTGGTATCCGCTGGTCGCCGGAAAGGTATCGATTTGCCGTGTTTGCTTTCCCGGCGTATCAAGGCTTGGACGGGCTCGGTGAAGCGTGAGCGGCGCGGGGTCCTGCCGCCGCGGCATGACAGGAGTGACTCACGTCACGGGGCGTCGATGTCACAGCTCGCCGTGCTGTCTCGTCCAAGGTGTGTAACCGCACAACGGCAACGGAGCGCATCATGGAAGCACGTCTGAACCCCTTCACCAACCCGGTCCTGGGCAAGGTCTTCAAGCACATCATCGCCGCGGGCAAGGTGCTCGAGGGTTCGACCTTGCCGGCCTCGACGCAGGAGCTGGTGAAGCTCCGCGCCAGCCAGATCAACGGCTGCGGCTTCTGCACCGACATGCACTTCAAGGACGCCGTGCACGCCGGGGAGTCCGCGGAGCGCCTGAACCTGGTCGCGGCCTGGCGGGAGGCCACGGTGTTCACCGAGGCCGAGCGCGCGGCGCTGGAGCTGGCGGAGGAGGCGACCCGGATCGCCGACGCGGCCGGTGGTGTCCCGGACGAGGTCTGGGCGAATGCCGCCAAGTACTACGACGAGGACCAGCTCGGTGCCCTGGTGGGTGTGATCACCGTCATCAACGCCTTCAACCGGGGGAACGTCATGCTCCAGGTGCCCGCCGGTGACTACCAGCCCGGCCAGTTCAGATAACGGGAGATGTTGTCCGGGGCGGCCTGGGCCGCCCCGGCCTGCGGCCCCGGCAGCGGAAGGGCCCTGCTCGTTCCCTGCCGGCACCGCCGGCGAGCTTCTCGGCGGCACCAGCGGTGTGTACGGCGGCTGCCGGTGGCGGAGCGCGATCTGAAAGGCCGGCGCGGGTCCGGCTTCCCGGCCGGGCCGGCGGGAGCCCGGGGGCGGGGCCGGCCGGTCCAGACCCGTGAACGAGCCGGTCATGTCGGTGTCGTTGACGGCTGTCACTAGAGTCGGCCCCGGCACGACGAGCCCCACGTCCGCAGCCCGTACCCGGCTGCCCGCCCTCACTCCTCCCAGGGCCAGTGGGCGTCCCGGCCGCTTTCGAGGAGTGGCACCATGCGGAACGCCGCGTCGGTGAGGCCGCCGAAGGTGTGGCGGTGGGCGGATCCCGAGGGGGCGTGACCCGGCCGGTAGCCGGCCAGGTTCCAGGTGTAGACGGGGATGTGGGCGGGGACCTGCTCGGTCGGGCCGCCCGCGTGGTGGTGGGCGGCCTGTTCGTCGGTGACGATCAGGACCCGGTCGTGGCCGCAGTAGTGGCGGCGTACCGCCTCGGTGGTGTCGGTGCCGCCCAGGCTCCCGAAGCGGTCGAGGACCTTGAGGACAGGCTCGCCCGCGCGGTAGGCGACGGGCGCGCTGGTGGTGCCGAACTCGACGAGGTCGGCGTCGGCGGCGCGTAGCGCCACGGCCGTGCCGAAGACGGCGGCGGCGTCCGCGCGGTTGAGCCGGGAGCGGTCGGACAGCGGTGACCACATGGAGCCGGAGCGGTCGACCAGGACCAGGGTCCGGCCGGGCAGGCGGGGCACGTTCTCCAGGGAGTGGGCGAGGGCCCGCTCCAGGGAGTGGGCCCAGCGCGGTGAGGGGGCGTGCTGGTGGGCGGCCAGGTAGCGGAAGGGGAACTGGCGGGAGCGGGCGACCTCTTCGGGGTCGGCTATCCGGGCGGCCACCTGCCGGGCGGCCTGGTCGGACACGCCGGCCTCGTCGAAGTTCCGCAGGTTGCGGACCAGGGCCATTGTGCCCATGGAGGGGATGACGGCTTCCCAGGCCGCCGCGTCCATCGGGCCCTGCAGCCACCCGGCCAGTGCCTCCCAGGTCATGCCCGCAGCGGCGAGCCGCTCGGCGCCGCCGTCACCGGTGACCACGGCCCGCCGCTCCGCCACGGGCACGGCCATCAGCGCGCGGTGCGCGGTCAGGGTCCGGTCGGAGGCGGGCGGGATCGCGGTGTCGGGGTGGTGGCGGCGGTCCAGGGCGTACTGGAACAGCGCGCCCTGCCACGGCTTGTCCGGGCCCGGCGTGGGGTGGACGAGGTTGAGGACGTCGCCGAAGCGGTAGCCCTTGGAGCCGGTGTCGTACTTCAGGAGGCTGCGGCCGGTGTACAGGCGCCGGACGGCGTCGGCGATGCCCCGCTTGACGGGCTTGGGTACGTTCCGGCCGTAGGCGGAGGTCCAGTAGGCCAGCAGCTCGCCGGGCTCGTCCGCGCGGCGCAGCACGGAGTCGACGACCTGGCGGTTGGCGGGGCCGGCGGTGGCGCCGGCGTCGAGACGGGCCTTGACGTATGCGGCGGCGCCGACGAGGGAGGCGGTGCGCATCTGCCCGTCGCCGCGCAGCCACGCGAGGAGGCCGGCGGTCCAGGCCGGGTCCTCGACGGCGAGCTTGCGGACCAGGGTGGCGAACCGGTCGTCGCGGGCGGTGCCGCTCTCGTGGTGGGTGTGCTGGGAGACGAAGTCGTCGATCGCGAGGAGGAACAGCTCGGAGCGGGCGTCCCGCGTGTGTCCCTCGCCGCCGAGGTGGGTGCGGGTGCGCCGCCCGGTCGTGGTCACGGGCGAGACGGGCCCGGCCGCCTCGGGAGCACGGCTGGTGCGGGTGGTGCGGGTGGTTCGGGTGTTGAAACGTGCCATGTGAATTCCCCCGAATTCGTCCGGGGAGAGCACGGCACAGGGGCGTCCGAGGTCACGAGGTCGGCGACGGTACGGACAGCTGCTCTGCCGAGCTGAGCTACACCAGCCCGTGGCTGGGACGGGATTCGAACCCGCGACCGGCTGTTCCAGGAAGTAACCGTCACCTGCGCACCGGACGCCCCGGTGCCGCGCCTCCCGAGTTCAAGGTGGCCACGGCATGGGATTCGCACACAACGAAGTAGCCGTGGCCCGCGCACCGGGAGGTGCTGAAGCTTGGTGTGTCCAGAGTTCGGGGCGACGGAACCGACAAGGCGCTCTGGCCCCTGAGCTACACCGGCCTGGGTGCCGGCGGCGGGATTCGAACCCGCGGCCTCCCGATGAGGAGTCGAAGTAGGTCCCGTCTTCGCACCTGGACGCCGCTCACTCTAGGAGTGCGGCCGCCCGGGGCGCCAAGGGTTTTACGGGCCGGCAACGCACCGGCCCGGGCCCGCCCAAGGCACATGGGCGGCCGGCGGCGGACCTGTGCGGGCCCCCGGGATCCGCCGCGTTCCCGGGGCCCGCGGGCCGCCGGCTTCGGCGCGCGCCGTTCACGGCAGGAGGGCGGCGGCGAGTTCGCCGGGGCGGGCGGCGAAGGGGGTGTGGCTGCCGGGGAGGGTGCGTACGGTGAACGGGTTGCCGGGCACGGCCCGGTCGGCCTCCCTGATCATCAGGTCCTGCACGGCCGGCGTCAGTGCCCGGTCGTCCGCGCAGCGCAGGAAGGTCCGGGGTATCCGCCCCCACCGCGGCGAGGTCAGAGTGAGGGGTGTGGTGACGAGCGCCAGCGGCAGGTCGGTGCTCAGTGCCGAGCGCCAGCGGCCGAAGCGGCCGGGCGGGGTGTCCTGGTAGTGGGTCCGGCGCAGTTCCTCGGTGTAGGCGGCATCGGGTGAGAGCGGGTTGATCCGTACGGCGCCCAGTTCCTCGGGGTTGCCGAGGGTGAGGCCCCGTCCGCGTGCCGTGGCGTTCTCGGGCGAGCCTGCGTAGTCGGAGAAGCGGGGGCGTCCGGCGGGGACGAAGGCCGAGAGGTAGACGAGTGCGTCGACGAGCTCGGGTGCCCGTTCGGCGGCCAGGGACGCGGGGCCGCCGCCCGCGCTGTGGGCGACGAGCACGACGCGGCGGTGGTGGGGGCGTACCCGGGCCAGGGTGCGGAGCACGGTTTCGGCGCAGTCGTCCATCGTCACGGTGGCCAGCGGGGACTTCTCGGTGCGCAGGTGCGGCTGGCCGGGCAGGAGGTATCCGGTGGGCAGGGGTGCGTCGAAGCCGTGTCCGGGCAGGTCGACGGCCACGCTCGCGGCACCGGTCGCGGCGAGGGCGCGCTGGGTCGCCGCCCACTGCGCGGAGCCGTGCCAGGCGCCGTGCACGAGGACGTAGACGGTGTGGGCGGGGGAGAGTTCGTTCATGGCGTCATTGCACGTGACCTGCGCCCCGGTCATCCAGGGGAAGATCTGACAAGCTGGCTCGCGATACTCAGGGGATATCGCGGCAGGGGGCTGACATGGAGGCGCGGCACCTGCGGTATGCCCTGGCGCTCGCCGAGCACGGGCACTTCGGCAGGGCGGCCGGGGCGCTGGGGATCGCGCAGCCTCCGCTGTCCAAGCAGATCGCGGACCTCGAACGCGAGGTGGGTACCCGGTTGTTCGACCGTACGCGGCGGGGTGTGTTCCCGACGGCCGCGGGCGTGGCGTTCCTGGCGCGGGCGCGCCGGGCGCTCGGGGAGATCACGGCGGCTTCGGTGGACGCGGCGCGGGCCGCGCGCGGTGAGACGGGCCGGCTGCGCCTGGGGTTCATCGCTTCGGCGCTGCTGGAGCCCCTGCCGGACGTTCTCGGCCGGTTCGGCCGTGAACGGCCCGATGTGCGGCTGGAGTTGCACGAGATGGCGACCAGCCGCAGTACGGCCGCGCTCGTCGCGGGTGAGCTGGATGTGGCCATCACCCTGGGCCGGCCGCGGGGTACGGGTGCCGAGCGGCTGGTGTCCGTCCCGATCGGGCACGACCATCTGGTGGCGGTGGTGAGCGGGGCGCATCCCTTCGCGGGCCAGGCGTCGGTGAGCGTGGAGCAGTTGCGGCGGCAGCCGCTGATCGTGGCGCCCGGCGAGGACGAGCCGGCTCTCACCGGCACGCTGCGGGCCCTGCTGGGCGAGGACTCCCCGGCGGTCCTTGCCGGGGCGAGTGTGGCGAGGGACATCCACACGATCATCGGCCTCGCCGCCTGTGGTGTGGGCGTGGGTCTGGGGCCTTCGCGCATGCTGTCGGTCCCGAGGCGGGGTACGTGGTTCTGTGAGGTGACGCCGCGCACGTCCCTGCCCGATCTGGTCCTGTCCTTCGACGCCCGGGAACGCTCGCCGGTGCTGCGCGCGTTCCTCGGCGTCGTCCGCGGGAACTGCCCCGACGCGGCCGCCGCGCTCGACCTCCGGCTCGGCCCGCGGGAGGAAGGCGGCCTGTGACGTCCGGGCGTCTCCCCGGGGGGTGTGCCTGATGGGGGTCTAGGCGCGGGCTTCGCGCCACATCGACCAGAGGGTCGGGCCGCCCGCGGATACGTGGATCTCGCCGCGCACGGTGAAGCCGAAGTGTGCGTAGAAGGCGAGGTTGGACCGCTTCGATGATTCGAGGTGGACCGGCAGTCCGGCCGCGTCCGCCTTGGCCAGGCCCGAGCGCAGCAAGGCGGCGCCGTGGCCGTGACCCTGGGCCGCGGGGTCGGCGCCGAGGACCGCCAGGTACCAGTGGGGTTCCTGCGGGGTTTCCCTGCCGACGAGTTCCAGCATTTCTCCCAGGCGGGCCACGTGCTCGCCCAGCAGGTCGTTGATGCGGGCGAGTGTCTCCTCGTCGGGGTGCTGTTCGGCGGTGCCGGGCGGGGTCCAGAAGGCGGCTGCCGCGCCGGTGTGTTCACAGTGGCCGAGGGGGCCGTATTTGTGCGTGAGCATGACGTCGAACCACTGGGCGAGGCGGTCCGCGCGCCCTTCTTCGGCGGGGAAGAGCCACAGCATCATCGGGTCGTCCGCGAAGGCGCGGGCCAGGGTGCGGGTGAGGTGGGGAGCGTCGCCGCTCTCGACGGGCTCGGGTGTGTTCGGTGACTGCATGCGGCCACGGTAGGTTCCAAGATCTTTCCGGCGCATCGGTCGTTCTACCGATGCCCCGCTCCCCCGCGTTCCGGCCGTCGCGCGGCGCGGCGGTGCGGTGCGGCGCGGCGGTGCGGCGCGGCGGTGCGGCGCGGCGGTGCGGCGCGGCGTTCGCGGGTTGCGGCGGGCCGGTCCCCGGCCGGTGATGCCGCGCGGGAGGGGGGTCCGCGGGGTCATCTGTCGGGCGTGTTTTCGACCGGGGCCGGATGCTGTCGGTCGCCCGGGCAAACACGGTGCGAGGAAAGGTCACTGCATCGAGGTAATATTTATGGTTTTTCAGGGGTGGCTGGGCGTAAGGCCGTTACTGTTCCCCAGTGCAGGATCTGGACGGATTCCCGGGCATTCTCCCACTTTTTCCTCTTTCGCCGGTGACGCGTGCGTACGCCGCTCACCGTCCTCACGAAGGAGAGCTCACCCCGATGAACGTCGGCACCGGCCCACGGGCGCGGCGGCCGCGGCCGCGTGGGCGGTCCCGCCCCGGCACGCCGGCCGCCCGCGGGCCCGCCACCGCGGGCACGCCCGGCCGGGGACCCGCGCGACGGCCGTGACATCCCGGAGCCGTGCGCGCCGGCCCGGAGCCGTGCGCGTTCGGCCGGACGTGCCCGCGGTGGCGGGACAGCCCACCCTCATCACCAAGGAGTCAAGGAGCTACGGATGCCCGATCCCAGGCCTTCCCCCCTGCCGTCGAGCCTGTCGGCCACCGCCCTGCCCTTCATCCCCGCCCCCGCCGCCCACCTCCCCGGCGCGGGGGCCGTAGCCGGACCTCACGCCGGACCTCACGCCGGGCCGGGTGACGGGCACGCGCGGGAAGGCGCCGCCGCGGCGGGGCGGCCGAGCCCCGCCGTGGAGCTGATCCTGCGCGGCCCCAGCGGTCTGGGCACGGCGGGCCTGCACCTGGCCCGGCGTGAGGAGCCGCCCGCGCCCGAGGTGCCCGGGACACCGGCGGCGGACGGGGCACCGGCGGCGGACAAGGCGGGCGAGACGGGTGAGGCGGGTGAGGCGGGCAATCCGATCCCGGGCCTCTACCACCACCCCGTCGCCGAGCCCGACCCCGTACGGACGGAGGAGGTCAGCCGCAGGATCAAGGCGTGGGCGCTGGACGAGGTCGAGCTGTATCCCGAGGAGTGGGAGGACCAGTTCGACGGCTTCTCCGTGGGGCGCTACATGGTGGCCTGCCACCCGGACGCCCCCACCGTCGAGCACCTGATGATCGCCACGCGGCTGATGGTCGCCGAGAACGCGGTCGACGACTGCTACTGCGAGGATCACGGCGGCTCCCCCGTCGGCCTCGGCGGGCGCCTGCTGCTCGCGCACACCGCTCTCGACGCCCTCCACACCACGCAGGAGTACGAGCCGGCGTGGGCGCGGTCGCTCCACGCGGACGCGCCGCGGCGCGCCTACCGCTCCGCGATGGAGTACCTGGTCCAGGGGGCCGGCCCGTCGCAGGCGGACCGGTTCCGGCACGACATGGCCCGGCTGCACATGGGGTACCTCGCCGAGGCGGCCTGGGCCCAGACCGACTACGTCCCGGAGGTGTGGGAGTACCTGGCGATGCGGCAGTTCAACAACTTCCGCCCCTGCCCCACCCTCACCGACACCGTCGGCGGCTACGAGCTGCCGGCGGACCTCCACGCGCGGCCCGACATGCAGCGGGTCATCGCGCTCGCCGGGAACGCCACCACCCTCGTCAACGACCTCTACTCCTACACCAAGGAACTCGCCAGCCCCGGGCGGCACTTGAACCTGCCCGTGGTGATCGCCGAACGTGAGGGCCTCTCCGAGAGGGAGGCCTACCTGAAGGCGGTCGAGGTCCACAACGACCTCATGCACCGCTTCGAGGCCGAAGCCGCCGCCGTGGCCGCCGACTGCCCCGTCCCGAGCGTGCTGCGCTTCCTGCGGGGAGTGGCCGTGTGGGTCGACGGCAACCACTACTGGCACCAGACCAACACCTACCGCTACAGTCTGCCCGATTTCTGGTAAGGACGGTACATATCCGTGTCCAGCACCCACTCTGTCGCTCCCGCCGCCCCCGCGTTCGTCCCCGCCCCGGCGACGCCCTACCAGGGGGACATCGCCCGTTACTGGGACCACGAGGCCAGGCCCGTGAACCTGCGTCTCGGTGACGTCGACGGCCTCTACCACCACCACTACGGCATCGGCGACGTCGATCACGCCGCCCTCGGCGACCCCGAGGACAGCGAATACGAGAAGAAGCTGATCGCCGAGCTCCACCGCCTGGAATCGGCGCAGGCCGAACTCCTCCTGGACCACCTCGGCACCGTACGGCGCGAGGACACGCTTTTGGACGCCGGCTGCGGCCGCGGCGGCTCGATGGTCATGGCCCACCAGCGCTTCGGATGCCACGTCGAAGGCGTCACCCTGTCGGCCAAGCAGGCCGACTTCGCCAACCGGCGCGCCGGCGAACTGGGCATCGAGGACCACGTCCACGCCCGCGTCCGCAACATGCTCAGCACGCACCTGGAGACCGGGCAGGCCGCGGCCTCCTGGAACAACGAGTCGAGCATGTACGTCGACCTGCACGACCTCTTCGCCGAGCACGCGCGCGTCCTGGCGGTCGGCGGCCGCTACGTGACCATCACCGGCTGCTGGAACCCGCGTTACGGCCAGCCCTCCAAGCGGATCTCCCAGATCAACGCGCACTTCGAATGCAACATCCACTCCCGCCGGGAGTACCTGCGCGCCATGGCCGACAACCGCCTCGTCCCGCAGGCCGTCATCGACCTGACGCCGGCGGCCCTGCCCTACTGGGAGCTGCGGGCCACGTCCTCCCTGGTCACCGGCATCGAAGAGGCGTTCATCCAGTCTTACAAGGACGGCTCCTTCCAGTACGTCCTGATCGCGGCCGACCGCGTCTGACCGGCCGCCGGCGGGTAAGGGCCGGGCCCGCCGTCCGGCGGGCCCGGCCTCGTCAGCCTTCGACGCCGGTGGAGGTGTGGGCCGCGCCCACGGGCTTGGACTCCGGTGAGCCCCGCTGGCGCAGGTAGACGGACAGGACCGCCATGGAGGCGACGGCGAGCAGTTCGGACTGCCAGTTCTGCAGGGTGCGGTCCCAGAAATCCGGCAGCAGCAGGTACGCGCCCCAGCTGTCGGGGGCCTGCAGTTCCCTCAGCTGCCGCTCGTTGTGCGCCGCCGCGCCGGTGATGGACTGGGCCAGCCAGGACAGCAGGAACACCGCGCCCATGACCAGGCCCAGCGAGCGGGCGTAGACGCTCCGGCGCCAGCCGCGGGCCCGGGCCCAGCGAGGCGAGTCCTCCGCGGCGTACGCGCCGACCATCTGCTCCTCGTCCGACTCGGTGCCGGCCTTGTGCGGGGCCTTGGACTCCGGGGAGCCGCGCTGCACCAGCCATACGGTGACGAAGACGAAGAGGAAGAACTGAAGGTACTCCGACTGCCAGTTCTCGGTGACGTCGACGGCGAAGTCCGAGGAGGTCACATAGCCGCCGAGGCCGACGGGGGCCAGGCCCTCGTCGAGGAGCTGACCGTTGAACTCGGCGTGCCCGGCGAGCGCCTGGCCCAGCAGGGTGAGCAGGAATCCGGCCCCGAAGGCCAGGCCGAGGCCGTTGTCGCGCAGGAAGCTCCGGGGCGGTTCGGTGCGCGGAGCCCCTTCCCCCGCGGGACGGCCGGGCCGGCTCACCGGTGCATCAGCCCCAGCGCCGTGAAGTACGCCAGGCCGCAGACGAGGACCAGCAGGACGCCGAAGAACATCACCCGCATGCCCCTCACCCGCCCTTGATCCCGCACCTGTACGGCTTCTCCGGGCGCTCCTGGCAGCCGGCCGCGGTGACCTTCCAGCCGCCGGGGAAGCGCGACAGGAACACGGTGTCCCGCGTCAGGACGGCGCGGGCCTGGTTGCCGTAGACGTCCACGTGGCGCACCGCGCCGCCCGCGGGCACTTCCTCCTGGCCCATGGCTTCCTCGCAGGTGACGCGGGCCGACCGGGCCAGTTCCTCGCGTGTGGTGGGGGCCAGTACGGCGCACGCCGCCGCGTACCGGCGGGCTCGCAGGGCCTTCTCGAAGTGTGCGGTGGCCGCGGTGGCCGCGTCGCGGCGTTCGGAGACGGCCGCGCACCCGCTCGCCGCGCAGACGGCGGCCGCCGCGAGCACCACGCCGATCCACCGGCCGGTCACCGACCACCTCGCTCACCCGTCCGGGCCGTACACCCTGGCCGTACTCCTTGGCCGTACGCCCTGTCCTTTACGCCCCGGCCGGCCTGCCGATCAGTGCGGAACCGGTACCCGGGTGCCCGCCTTCCCACTCCCCCGGTGCGCCGTTCGGCCCACTGCCGCAGCCCGGCGGGCAGCCCCCTGGCGGGACCCGCCGGGGCCGTACGCCCTCTCCTCGGCCGGCGCGGCCGAGGTCTCTCCCGGTTCGGCCGTTGTCCGTTCGGCCGCCGAGCTGACAAAGCATCAGCCTGGTTGTCCGCCGGCGCGTTGATGGCCGCGGCCCGTCGAGCACAGTGGTCCGGCGGGGAGCGCACGCACCCCCGCCTCGCACCCCGCCACGGAGGGAACACGGCCATGACGTCAGCCACCCGCTTCCGCTTCACCCGCCGGCATCTGGCGCTCACCGCCGGTGCGGCCGCGCTGGCCGCTTCCGGCGGGGTGTGGTTCGCCGCGTCGTCCGCCTCCGCCCGGGCGGAGCTCAAGCCGGACATCGTCACCGCCACCGCCAGCAAGCACAACACCGCCCAGGCCACGGCCGTCTGCCCGCCGGGCAAGCACGCCACCGGCGGCGGCTGGCAGAGCAACGGGGACGGGAAGGACAGCTATCCCGCCCCCGACGGCAGAGGCTGGACCGCCGTCGCCGCGGGCCCGTACACCATCAACCTCACGGTCTACGCCGTCTGCCAGGCGGACTGACCTCCCCTGGGGTGGGCCGGGCCGGGCCGCCCGGCCGGCGGAGGAAGCCCGGCCGGCGGAGGAAGCCCGGCCGGCGGAGGAAGCCCGGCCGGCGGAGGAGGCCCGGCCGGCGGAGGAGGCCCGGCCAGCGGTTCCCGCCTCGTCACAGCGGCTGGTCCGCCGCGCCCTCGTGCTCGTACTGGGAGCACACGCGGCAGCCCTGGCCGGCGACGACGCTGGCGAGCCGGTGGCGGCTGAGCTCTTCGCAGCGCACGCACCGCGCGGCCCAGGGGGCGGTCGCTCCGGGGTACCTCTCCGTGGGGAGGAGACCGACCGCTCTCATGTACGCCCTGGCTTCACTGCCGGTGTACCTGTTCCTTTCGCGCTCCTCGGCGACGGCGGCCACTTCCCGCTGCGCCGCTTCCTGTTTCCTGCGCTCACGGACCCGGCGCCAGGAGTGGACCCATTCGTCGAAATACCGCTCGGGGACGTCGCACGCGAAGAGGTACGCCTTCAAGGTCGCCTCCGAGCTGGGCAGCGTCCTGCGTTTGGTGATGCGCCAGGCGGTGTTCTTCGACAGCAGGGCGAATTCCCTGGTGGAGAGGTAGCGCTGTTCGGCGCGGCGCGCCATGGCCCGCGCCGAGGGTTCGTCGTTCTCCTCCCATACCCTCACCAGCGCGGCGCCGAGTTCGTGGTCGTTGCGTATCAGGTTCAGGCGTGGTGCCTGGGTGAGGGTGCGGCGCGCGTAGCCCTGCAGGCTCCGGCGGGCCGCTCTCCACTGTTTGTCGACCTCGGCGGAGTCGAGTCCGCAGATGCGGGTGTATCCCTGGATGACGGCGAGGCCGGGCGGGGTTTCCCCGGCCTCGGCGCGCTGGATGGTCGACAGGGAGCGGCCGATCTTCTGCGCGAGGTCCGCTCGTGAGAGGCCGGTTCTCCTGCGGCTGTCGCGCAAGAGGCCGGCCAGCTCGCCTACGACGCACTGGGGTGCCGAGATGTCCCTCATCGGCCTGCCCCGGGGCTGCTGCATCGCTGTCCCCCCTTCAGCCCTGCGCGGCGCCGGCGAGCACGCCCGCGGACCGCAGGAGGCGCCCGGGCGCCGTACCGGTCGAGCAGCGCAGGACGAGCGCCCCGGCCAGGCCCGCGCCGCACAGGAGGCCGAGGATGGCGGGGGCGCGGGTCACGGTGCCGCCGTGGGCGGCGAGGAGCGCGGCCAGGACGATGACGACGATGAGGACGACTGCCTCCGGGACGCCCAGGCGGCGGGGCGGGCCGGGGCGTGCGGCGGTGAGGGCGGGCATGAGGTGACGCCTTTCTGCTCTGCTGCGCGGGCCGGCGAGGCGGCCCGCGCCCGTGGGACTGGCTCCAACCGGGCTGCGCGCGGGGGCGTTTGGCTCCGCCACGCCGCGACGCTCAGAATCGTGCCACTGTGCGCACGGCCGCACCGCCGTATCCGGCGCGTTTATTCATGCACGTCCCACTCGGAGGCCCCCGGGAGTCATGGCATATCTGATCACTTTCAGTGATACCCGCCCATGGGCTTGCCGACTTTCGACATGAACTCCGCCACGGTGGACCCGACTCTTTCCGCTGTGATCGTGCCGCGATGGTTTTTGCCGACCTGGAGGGTGCGGCCCGCATATTCATCCATTTGTGGCCCACTTTCACTTGTCGGCACCCGGGTTTGCTGCCACGATCTGGACGTCGCCTGCGCCGCTCCTGGCTCCAACCACAGCTGAACAGGGACTTCGTGGACCTCACGTTGGCTCGTGACCCACGCGAAGGGCCGCCCCCGGCTTGTGCGGGAGCGGCCCTTTCCCGTGCCCCGGAGCGGGTGACGGGTGGCGGGTTCGGGGCGAGGGACGGGGCCGGGTACCGGGGTGGGTTCGGGCCAGGGGTCGGGGCCCGGCGGGGGCGGGGGCGGTGGCTGTCCGGGTTCGGGCCGCGGCGGTCGCGGCGTGACGGGATCCGGGTGGCCGGGGCCCGGGCGCGGGGCCGGTGCGGGGCCCGGGCGGGGGCCGGGTGACGGGGTGGGTTCGGGCGGCACCGGGACGGGCGGGGTCCGTCGCCCGAACGCCTCGTGCACCTCGTGCATCTTGTGCGCCTCGTGCGCCTCGTGCGCTTCGTGCGCCTTCCGCGCTTCGTGCATGGCGTTCAGCGCCCCTCTGGTCCGTACGAGCCCGCGGCCGCGGTTCACCCCCGCCAAGCTGGCACACCCGCCGCCCGCGGGCCCGCCGCCTGCTCCATCCGGACCACGCCCCCTCCCGTCGCGCACGGGCCGTCCGGCCGGGACGGCAGCGGAGCAGAAGGCCGGAGCGACGGCCAGGGCGCCGGGTGGCCGGAGAGCCACGCCTGAGGACACGCGCGAGGACCCGCGTGAGGGCCTCTCGCGCGCGGGCCGCCGGGGCCGGGGGTCAGCCCGCCCAGGGCAGGCGGACGGCTTCGAGCTCCGTGTCGGCGAGCACCGCACCGACCAGGGACGTGGGGCCGGCGACCTTGGTGGCCCACAGGTCGTAGTCGGTGCAGACGACCCAGGAACCGTCCGCGGCCCAGAGGTTGGACGGGCTGAAGTCCGGGTCGTCGAGGCCGGCGAGGGCCCGCGCGTCCCCGAGCCGGCCCGCCAGGACGTGGCGGGAGTCGTACTCGACGGCACGCATCACCATCGGGTTGTAGTAGGCCAGGCACGGGGTGTCGGGGCCGGCCGGGCTGTGCTCGGCGAGGAGGGCGGTCAGGCGGTCCCAGGACTCACGGTCCAGGCTGCCCTCCGTCGGCGGCTCGACGCCCACGAGCCAGCTGCCGTCCTCCGCCGTCGCGTCCGGGGCGCTGCGGTAGGAGGGCAGCATCCCTTCGCGTACGACCGGTTCACCGCCTCGCCGGGCGAGCTCGGCCCAGCGCAGGCGCCGCCAGCCGGGCCCGGGGTGCCGCGCCCATCCCAGGCCGCCGCCGGTGGTGAGCAGGCCCTCGCCGTCGAGGTCGAGGCCCCCGGCGACCAGGGGTTCGGCGCTGCCGTCCGCCAGCGCCGCCCGGCGCGCCGCGTGGTGCGACACGGTGCCGGGGCCTTCCTCGCGCTCGTACATCGCGTTGAGCACCCAGGCCGCGTCGGGCAGGCCCGGCACGAGGTAGCCGGTGAGGCCGTCGTCGCCGGACAGATGTGCCAGCCATGCGGTGGCGTCTGCGGGCGCGGGCGACCACAGTGCGGATATCTCGGGCATTCCCGTATTTTCTCATGCGGCTCACCGCGGGAGGACCGGCCGGACGCCGCCGGGGCCGAAGGGCGGAGGGTGTGCGGGGCGAACGGGTGGTTGCGCGCCGCGGGGCGCCATCGCGGGGCAGGCCGGTGGCATGAGCGAATACGAGCGTTCCCGGACGATGCCCGCGCTGTCGGAGCACGTCTTCGACCAGGCCGGTGACGTGAACTGGCTCGGCAGCTGGCTGCCGCAGGAGTTGCACGTACGGGCGGAGCGGCTGCCGGCCGTGACCGTGCACGAGGACCGCACCGGCCAGGACGAGCCCGCGCTCTTCCGCACCCGGGCCGATGAGATGCGGCTGGAGTGGGGGACGCGGGAGGGCGGCGCCTACACGGGATGGCTGCAGGTGGCCGGGACCGGCGCCGGTGCCAGCGAGGTGACGGTGCATCTGTCCTTCGCCGACGAGCGCCACGACCCCGGCGAGGAGGTGGTGCTCACCGCGCTGGAGCGGAGTCTGGAGCGGCTGGAGGAGCAGGTGCGGCTGCGGGTGGAGGACGCGGGGTAGCGCCGCGGGCCCGGGACGGACCCGGGACGGACCCGGGTTTCAGTCCGGGGGCTCGTCCTGGTCGCCGCGCGGCTCCCCTGTGCCGGCCGTCCCGCCGACGTCCTCGGCGTCCTCGGGGATCTCGGGGATCTCGGGGATCTCCGCGGTCTCGGTGTCCTCCGGGAGCCGGGGAGTTCCCGGGCCCGTCGGGCCGGGCTCCGGTAGGGTGCCCGCCTGCTGGTCCTGCATGTCCCGGGGGACGGCCTTGCCCCGGCCCGGGGGATCCTCGCCGCGCCGGCCGGTCATGGCCGGGCCCCCTCACCGGGTCCCTCGACACGCGGCCGCGCCTCGCGGCGCCGGGCGTTCCGCTCGGGAACTTCGGTCATCACGTCCTCCAAAGGGGAAGCGGTCTCTCGGTCGCGCGCCTCCGCGGCCCGGCTCCGGAGGAACGTGCCGGGCTCCCGGGCCGCCGTCCGCTCCCGCCAGGCCAGCCTAGGCACCGGCCCCGGGTGACGCGCGGCGGGAAAGGCCGGGCGGATCCGGCCAGGCATACGGGCAGGGCGTACGGGCAGGGCCTCGGAGCCGGTACGGATGCGGGTGCGGGTGCGGGTGCGGGCCGGGGGTGGTTCGTCCTGTGGTGGGGGCGTCGCGGGCCCTGTCCTCCGCGTTCACCACCCCGTCACCACGAACATCGAACACTACGAACATCGAAGGCAAGATCACTTTCTTTCCTTCATAACGAAGACGCCGGCCTGCGGCAACGCCTTCGATACCGGGAGCCCCGGCGGCCACGGGGGTTAGGGTGAACCAGGGCTTGCCGTCAGGGGCCGGCCGGGCCGGGTGCGGGTGCGCACCGGGGGCGAGGGGACGGGAGGCCGGGTGAACGTGCGCGTGCGCCGGTGGTCGCCGGCCGCTGCCGCCGCGGCGCTGGCCGGGCTGTGGGCCCTGCTGCTCGTCCTCATGGCCGGACCGGTGGCCGCCGCGGCCTCGCCGTCAGGCGCCGCCGTACCGGTCGTCACCTCGGCACCGTCCCCGCCCGCGGCCCCGCCCGCCGACCCGGTGACCGGGCCGGGCGGGCACCTTCGGGCCTGGATGGAGCCGGCCGCGGCCGCCGGCCCGGGGGCGGGCGAGGAGTACCGGGTCCCGGCGCCGGAGGCGCACGCGGTCGTCCACCTCCAGCGGCCGCACGGCCTGCCGGCCGTGACGCGGGGTCCGGTCACCGGGCCCCTGGAACTGCCGCTCCGGCCCGGTGAGATCGCCGGGCCGCGGCAAGAGCGCGCCCCGCCCCCGGCGGTCCTCACTTCACGCCGCACACGCGGTCCTCCCTTCACACGGAGCAGCTGACACCCCTCGGGCGTCCGGCCGCCCCGCTCCCCCGGCATGCCCGTACACCCTCGTGGCGTACGGGGGCCGGCCGGAGCGGTGCGTGGCGCCGGTGCCCGTCCCGCGTATGCCGTGAAGTGGAGAAACCATGTCATCCCGCGCCCGGTTGTGGCGTGCGCTGTTCGCGCTCGCCGTCGTCGCCGCGTCGTTGTACTTCGCCCTGACCACCCCCGCCCGCCTCGGTCTCGATCTGCGGGGCGGCACCCATATCGTGCTGGAGACACGGGACTCGCCCGGTGCCCGCGCGGACGCCGCCGCCACCGACCGGGTCCTGGAGGTGCTGCGCCAGCGGGTCGACGCGCTGGGGGTGGCGGAGCCCTCGCTCACCCGCTCCGGGGAGCGGCGCGTCATCGTCGAGCTGCCCGGTGTCCACGACCCCCGGGAGGCGGTCGAGGTCATCGGGCGGACCGCCCAGCTCTCCTTCCACCCGGTTCTCGGCTCCGCCGAAGGGGCCGGCCCCGCGGAGGGGGCTTCCGGCGGTGCCCGGGTGCTGCCCGCTCCCGACGCCCCGGGACGCGCCTTGCGCCTGGGCTCCCCCGCGCTGACCGGGCGTGAGGTGAAGGACGCCGAGGCCGTGCTGGACACCTCGTCGGGCGGCGGCTGGACGGTCGCGCTGTCCTTCCGGGGCGGCGGCGAGAAGGCCTGGGCACAGGTGACCGGTGCCGCCGCCTGCGCGGCGCCGGGCGAGGCCTCGCGGCGGGTGGCCATCGTCCTCGACGACCGTGTCGTCTCGGCCCCGGCGATGCGCTCGAGCGTGCCGTGCCGTACCGGGATCACCGGCGGCAGCGCGCAGATCAGCGGCGGCTTCGGGGCCGGCGAGGCCCGTGAGCTGGCCGCCCTGGTCAAGGGTGGTGCGCTGCCGGTGCCGGTCGAGGTAGTCGAGCAGCGCACGGTGGGGGCGACGCTGGGGGCCGAGGCGATCCGTGCCAGCGCCGGCGCGGCCGTCATCGGTCTCGCCTGTACGGCGTTGTTCGTCATCGCCGTCTACCGGCTGCTCGGTGTGCTGGCCACGGTCGCGCTGGCGCTGTACGGGCTGATCTCGTACGCCGCGCTGGTGGCGCTGGGTGCCACGGTGACCCTGCCGGGGCTGGCCGGTTTCGTGCTGGCCGTCGGCATGGCCGTCGACGCCAATGTCCTGGTCTTCGAACGGACCCGGGAGGAGTACGCGCGGTTGGCCGCGGGCGGCCGGCGGGGGCCGGCGGATCTGCGCGGGCCGTTGCACAGGGGGTTCGGCAAGGCGTGGAGCGCGGTCCTCGACTCCAACGTCACCACGCTTCTCGCCGCCGGGCTGCTGTTCTTCTTCGCGACGGGCCCGGTGAAGGGCTTCGGTGTCACCTTGTCGGTGGGTGTCGCGGCGTCCATGGTGTCCGCGCTGGTCATCACCCGTGTTCTCGCGGACTGGGCGCTGCGGCGGGAGGGGGTGCGGCGGCGGCCGGGGCTGGCGGGTGTGGTCGCGGGCGGGCGCGTACGTGCCGTCCTTACGCGGTGGGCGCCGCGTCCGATGCGGCGCCGGCGTACCTGGCTGGCCGTCAGTGCGGGGCTGCTGTTGCTGGCGGTGGCGGGCATCGGGGTGCGCGGGCTGCACCTGGGGGTGGAGTTCACCGGCGGGCGGCTGACCGAGTACGCCACGAGCCGTCCGCTGGAGGTGGACAAGGCGCGTGCGGCGGTCGGCGAGGCCGGGTTCCCGCGCGCGGTGGTGCAGAAGGCCGGTGACGGGGACATCGTGGTCCGCACCGGCGAGGCGGCGGATGAGGACCAGCGGCGCGTGCGGGCCGCCCTGGAGGCGGAGGGGGGCGCGGTCACGGTCGAGCGGGACGAGCGGATCGGGCCCGCGCTGGGCGGTGAGCTGCGCGGCAAGGCGCTGATCGCGCTGGGGGTGGCGGTCGCCGCCCAGCTGGTCTATCTCAGTGCCCGGTTCCGCTGGACGTTCGCCGCGGCGGCGGTCGGGGCGATGGTGCAGGACGTGCTGCTGGTCACGGGGCTGTTCGCGTGGCTGGGCAAACCGGTCGACAGTGTCTTCCTCGCGGCGCTGCTGACCGTCGTCGGATACTCCGTCAACGACACGGTGGTCGTCTTCGACCGGGTCCGGGAGAAGCGGCGGGCGCGGGCCCGTGGCGGGCGGCCCGGGATGCCGGGGGCGCCAGGTGTGCCGGGTGTGCCGGGGGGTGTCTCGTTGGCGTCCGTCGTCGACGAGGCGATCGTCCAGACGCTGCCGCGCACGGTCAATACGGGCATGGGCGTGCTGTTCGTCCTCGCCGCGCTGACGGCCCTCGGTGGCGATTCCCTGGCCGACTTCTCGCTGGCGCTGCTGTGCGGCGTCCTGTTCGGCATGGCCTCGACCGTGCTGACGGCCGCTCCGGCCGCCGTGACCCTGGAGGGGCTGCGGCCCGGCCCGGGACCGGTGCGCGGGCGTACGGGTGGCGGGGCGCGGCGGGGGTCGGGCGCGGTGGTCTGAGCCGGGGGGCGGGGCGGGCGGGGCGTGCGGAGGGGTGTGGTCCCGGGGGGGGCGGTGGTGGGCGGTGGTGGGCCGCGGCCCGGGCACCTGGTGGGTGCCCGGGCGGGTTCGGCTGCCGTGTTACTTGCTGATGGCGAAGCGCATCAGGGCGTGCTCGTCGCCCTGCTTGATCTTCCCCGTCACGTTGATGACCTCGAGCTTCCAGCTGCCGCCGGCCCGGACGGCCTTGGCGACGGCGCAGCCGTTGTCGCTGCTGAGCAGGCTGGGCCAGATGTCGGCGACCTGCTGGGAGCTGCCGCCGCTCGCGTCGTAGACCTTGAAGCTGATGTTGCGTGCCTTCTGGAAGGAGCTGCCCTTCTTGTAGGCGGCGGCGACGAAGACGATGGAGGTGATGTTCTCGGGGACGCGGGCGAACTCGACGGTCACCGTTTCGTCGTCGCCGTCGCCGCGGCCGGTCTGGTTGTCCCCGGTGTGGACGACGGAGCCGTTGCCCATCGGGTCGAGGGAGTCCAGGCCGGCGAGGCGTACGGGGTCCGCGCCCTGCATGGCGATGGCTATCAGGTCGAGGTCGGTGCCGGTCTTGCGGCGGAGCATGCCCATCACGCCGCCGCTGCTCCCGCCGGTGGGGTCCCAGGACACCCCGATGGACAGGTGGGTCACCCCGTCCAGGTCCGCCGGGCCGTCTTCCTTCTTGAGCGTAATCATGCGTGGAACATCCCTCTTGGTGTTCGAGACTGCAACACAAAGAGTGTGCCTGGGGCCTTCGGCGGGCCACACACCTGGTCCGCTAATTTCCGTTTCGTCCCGCATTGTTTGGTGTGGTGCGGGTGACGGGCCGCGGGGTGGGGGTGGTGGTTTCCTCCAGCCGGCCGGTGACGGGCTCACGCCCGTGGGGCTGCCCGGTCCCGCGGGGCGCCCGGCGTTCGGGCCCCCGCATCCGCCGGTCCCGGGCCGTCAGGCCGGAGCGGGCGGTGACCAGTTGGTTCGAGGCCCGCACACAGTCCGGGCCCCGCGGGCTCCCGGCCGGCGCCGGGAGCAGTCACATTGCCCGCCGGAGCGAGGGGATACGCGTGCCGGAGGTGTTCCGGTGCGGCGGAAAGCGCGAAACCGCGCGCCCTCCGTGAGGGCACTGTGATGATGTGGTCCTCCGCATCCGCGCCCGCGCCATGCCCGCATCCGCATCCGTGTCCGCGTCCGTGTCCGCCGCGTCCGTTTCCGTGTCCGCCGCGTCCGTGTCCGTGTCCGTTTCCAGGGAGGCCGTCGTGTCCCGAACGCCGCAGGAGATCTTCGAGAGCTACGTCTACGCCGGTTCCCTGACACAAAACGCCGATGCCCTCGCCGAGTGCTTCACCGAGGACGGCGTCTTCGAGGCGCCCCTCCTGCCGGCCGGCGCCGCCTTCCCCCACCGGCTGGTGGGCCGGGAGGCGATCCGCGGCGCGATGGCGGCGTACTACGAGCGGCAGGCGAAGGCCGACACCCGCCCGCCGAACCTGGCGAAGTCCGGGTACGTCCTGCACACCACCTCCAGCCCCGACGTGTTCATCGCCGAGATCGACACGGTCTTCGACGGGGACGGCGACGAGAACGGGAACGCGGGAGAGGACAGGGTCGTCTCGCTCGTGCAGATCTTCCGCGTCCGCGACGGGAGGATCGCCCGGCTGCGTGACTACTTCGCGCCCGGGCTGGTGAGCTGAGGGCCTGAGGAGGGGCAGCGCCCCCGGGGCGTCAACTCCGTTGGGACCAACGGGTGAAGTCCGCGGTACGGGCAGCTGCCCCCTGGGCGGAGCTGCCCTTCACCTTCACCGTCACCGTCACCGTCACCGGGCTGATCCGGGTCGTGACCGGCAGGGGGTGACCGGCGGGGCCTGTAACCAGCAGGCCCCGAACGGCCGCTTCTTCTCGGTTCGCCCGTCGCGGGTCCCGCCCCGCAGCGGGCGTTTCCCGTCCACCGGCCGTACCGGCCCGGTGTCCGGGGTGTCTCGGTCACCACCGCAGCGCACCGCACCGGGTACGGTCCTGGGCCTCCCTCAAGGGCGCGCCCCCGCACGGGTTGCCGGTGCGGGGCCCGGGGCGGGGTCAGGGGGCCGGGGTGCGGGGGGTGAGGTGGAGGAGGAGGCGGCGGGGGCGGTGGACGGCGGAGAGGGGGGCGGGGCGGATGTCGGTGCCGGGGGCGTGTTCCATCCGCCAGCGCTGGGTGAGGGTGGCGAGGGTCAAGGCGGCCTCGGCGAGCGCGTAGGTGTCGCCCAGGCAGCGGCGGGCTCCGGCGCCGAAGCCGGTGAACTCGCCTCTGGGCGGCAGGCCGGGGCGCTCCCCGTCGGCCCAGCGGTCGGGGCAGAAGTCGGTGGCGCGGGGGTAGAGGGCGGGGTTGTGGTGGAGGGCGGGCGGGCTGATGACGAGCGTGGTACCGGAGGGCAGGTAGCGGCCGGCGAGGTTGAGGGGGCGGGTGGTGATGCGGGTGAAGAGCCAGGCGGGCGGGTACAGGCGCAGGGTCTCGCTGATCATCCGGTGGGTGCGGGGCAGGTGGGGCAGATCGCGGTGGGTGGGCGGGCGGCCGGCCAGGACGGTGTCGACCTCGTCGTGGAGGTCGTGTGCCACGCGGGGGTTGCGGGTCAGGGCGTACAGGGCCCAGGTCAGGGCGGCGGCGACGGTTTCGGCGCCGCCGAGGAGCATGGTGAGGACCTGGTCGTGGAGTTCGCCGTCGCTGAGGGCGGTGTCGTCGTCGCGGGCGGCGATGAGGGTCGACAGGAGGTCCTGCCGGTCCTGGTGGTGGTGGCCGGCCGCGGCGTTCTCGCCGGTGCTGAGGTAGTCGGCGATGAGGTGGTCGACGGAGCCGTGGAGGTCGGTCAGGGCGCGGGCGTAGCGGCGGTTGGCGGGGAGGGGGAGGCGCTGGAGGGGGGCGGGGACGAAGATGCGGCGGAAGAGGCCGGCGAGTGCGGTCTCGAAGGAGCGCTGGAGGTGTGCCACGTCGTCCTCGCCGACGCGGGAGGAGAACAGGGTGCGGGTGACGGTGCGCAGGGCGAGTCCGAACATGGCGGGGAAGGCGTCGATGATCTGGCCGGGCTGCCAGGTGGTGCTCAGGCGCAGGGCCTCGTCGGTCATGACGTGGGTGTAGGTCTCGATGCGGGTGCGGTGGAAGGCGGGCTGGAGGAGGCGGCGCTGGCGGCGGTGGTCGCGGTGGGGGCAGCTGCCCAGGCCGTTGCCGACGAGGTCGCGCAGGCGGGTGAAGAGGGGGCCGCCTTTGTCGTAGGTGCGGTCGTCGGACAGGACGCGGCGCAGGAGTTGGGGGTGGCAGGGGACGTGGGCCCGGACGCGTCCGAGGCGGATCTCGACGAGGTCGCCGTATTGCGGGAGGGAGCTGAGGAAGGGGATGGGGCGGTGGAGGAGGGGCCAGGCGTGGCCGACGAGGGGGAGGGCTCCGGGGGCGTTTGCGGCGGCGTACGTTTCGGGCATGGGCGGTCCCTCGGGCGGGGTGGTCTGCCGGTGGTGGGGCGGTTGGGTGCGCGGGGTGGTGTGGGTGGTGTGGAGCGGGTGGGAGCGCAGGGATCGCGCCGCTAGGTTTTCCGCCATTCCGGATGACCAAACTCGGGATTCTCCCGTTTTCTCCCACTCGTTACCTTCGGCGGGCCGCTAGGTGCACTCTTCTCACTCGCGGCAACTCCCCTGCTGCGGAGGGCTTTTCGCGGGCGCTCGCCGGGCGTGCCTCGCGCCCGGGGGGCTCGGGGGCGGGTGGGGTGGCGGGGCCCGTGCCGGGGGCGTCCCACCCGGGGGCTTCCTGGGCCGGGCGCCGCGGGGGGCTGCGTACGGAAGCCGGGGGCAAGGGCGGGAGAAGAGGGGTGCTCCCGTGGGGGTTCGTTCAGTGGCGGCGCGGCGCGGCGGCGCGGTGAGCGGGTTGACGGGCCGCGGGGTGTCCGGCTCCTGCCGGGGCCCGGGCCGCGGCGGGGCGTGCGGTGACCCGCGCGCGGCGGGAAGGGTGCGGCCCGGCCGCTGTGCCCGGCGGCCGCCGCGGGTCGCCGGGCACGGTCAGCCGGTGTCGCGTGGTTGCGGGAACCCCACCGGTACGCGAGAGGGCGCGCTCCGCGCGGGCAGCGGGCCTGCGCGCTCCGTCCGGGCAGGCGGCGGGGTGGACACCGCCGCTGCCGGCGCATCCCCTGGCCCGCCGTGTTCGTCAGCCGCGCGGCCGGTAAGGACCGGCGTACGGTTCGGGCGGCCGGCGGATCGCGTCCCGCGCGGGTGCCGTGCGGGGGCCGGGGGCGCGGGAGCGGGCGTTGCCGTGCGGGGCGGGCCGGTCTCGCGGCGGCGTCACCGGGCGGGGGGAGGTCAGGGTTCGTCGTTGGCGGTGCGTTCGCCTTCGGCCTGGGAGGGGGTGGTGCGGGTGGTGTCGGGGTGGTGGTGTTCCCTGGCCTGGGACTCGTCCTCGTCTTCCGGCAGGCGTTCGCCCTCGGCCTGTGACGGGGTGGTGTATTCGCTGATGACGCCTCCTCACGGTCGGTGCGTGTGCACGCGTTTGGGAGCGTAGCGCCTTGGGGCGGGGACACCGGGGAGCCGTGGGGGCGGTGTGGTCCGTTCAGGGGCATACGGGGGCCGGGGCGGGTGGGGACCCAAGGGTGCGGGCGCGGTGTGCGGGCGCGGTGTGCGGCCGGGCGTGGTGTGCGGGCGGGCGCGGCGGGCGTGGTGTGCGGCCGGGCCCGGGGTGTCCCGTGCGCCCCCGCGGGGGTGCGTCGCGGTGTCCCGGGCCCGGCCGGTGTGCCTGCCCGTGCTGTCAGCGGTAGGTGTACAGCCACCACTTGTGGTGTTCGTTCTTGCAGACGAAGTGGTGCCAGCGCCCGTGGTCCTTCCCGCGTTCTCCCGCCTTGTAGCAGGACTTGTAGGAGGAGTACGGGCCGTACTTGCCTGACGGCCGCTCCTGGAGCGCCGTGGCGCTCGCGCTCGCGGTGTCCTGCTGCGGGGCGGCGACCGCCGCTCCCGCCGCGCCGCCCAGCAGGAGGCCTGCCGCGGCCAGGGCGATCGCCGGGGCGGTCCGCAGTGTGCGTGTGTTCATGAGGGGTGTTCCTCTCCTGTGCCGGGCTCCCGGCCCCGCCGGTGTGCGGGGCGCTGGTGGTGGAGCGCCGGATTCCCAACGTAGGAGGGCCCGTGTCCCGGGCGCATGGGAGCGCGGCCCCATCGGGGTCCTGGCGGGGTCCTGCCGGGGTCCTGTCGGTGACGCGGATGGCGTAGGGCGTGTCGCGTGTCGCGCCGGGCCGAGCGTCGTTGACCGTGAAGAGGCTTTCGCCTCATTCCTTCGCCATCGAGTGATATCGAGATAAAGGATCAGTGATGCGTCTTTTCCGTCCTGTGATCGCCGCTCTCGCGGGCCTCGCCCTCGCCGTGGCCCTGCCCACGGGCACGGCGGTCGCCGCGAAGGGGTCGTTCTCCTGGGTGGGCCCCAAGGGCAAGCCCTTCTTCGTCGACAACCCGCCGGACGGCAAGTGCCTGACGATGAGCCAGGAGGCCCGGGGCGCGCACAACGGGACGGGGGTGCCGGCGACCGTCTACAAGGGGAAGAAGTGCAACGGCACGGCGCTGCGCCTGGTGCCCGGGGGGCAGGCTCCGCGTGGTTCCGCGTTCGGGAGTGTGAAGTTCGGCCGGTGAGGGGTGCCGCCCCGGGTCTGCCCGCTCCCGGCAGGGGTGCCGGGAGCGGGCAGGCCCCGGGGCGGCGGCGGGTGACGCACGGGCCGGTGACACACGGGCCGGGGCAGGAAGGGGCCGGGGGCGGACAGGGTCCGGTCCGGGTCCGGGCAAGCGTTGTGCGTCAAGCGCAAAGTTGCCACGGATGTAACATTTACCTCATGAGCACCGAACCGACAGGGCTCCGGGAGTCCAAGAAGCGCGAGACCCGGCAGCTGATCTCCGACCACGCGACCCGCCTGTTCCTGCGGCAGGGCTTCGAGCAGACGACGATCAGCGACATCGCCGACGCCGCCCGCGTGGCCAAGAAGACGGTCACCAACTACTTCCCGCGCAAGGAGGACCTGGCCTTCGACCACCACGAGGAGTTCACCGCCGGCCTCGCCCGCGCCCTGGCCGGCCGGGCCCCCGGGGAGACGGCGCTCGCCGCCCTGCGCCGCGACTTCCTCGACGCCGCCGGGCGCCAGGACCCCGTCGCCGGGTTCGCCGGCCCCGCCTTCACCCGCATGATCGCCGACAGCCCCACCCTCACCACCCGCCTGCGCGACCTGCACGACCTGCGCGAGGAGTCCCTCGCCCGCGCCCTGGCCGAGACCACCGGCGCGGCCGGCGACGACATCACGCCCCGCGCGGCCGCCGCACAGCTCGGCGCGGCCCACCGCGTCCTGTTCGGGCGCATCCAGGAACTCACCCTGGCCGGCCGGCCCCCGCAGGAGATCGCCGCGCTCGTCACCGAGGACGCCACCCGCGTCTTCGGCCTGCTCCAGCCCTCCCTCGGAAACTACGCGCCCGCGTGAGGCGCCGGGAGGAACGGGGGTGCGGCCGGGCCTCACGTATCTCCCGCGCACCGGCGGCCGGTGGCCGGCGCCTCTGCCCGGGCCGGCGCTCCGGAAGTCCCCAAAACACTGATCCCTTACGCGGGTTGCCGCAGTAGAGTGGCGGGGCGCACTGCGGTGCGCCTCCCCTCATGGATCGTCCCCGGTCCCCGGCCCTCGGGCCCGGCCCGACCCTGAGGAAGGCCGTCGACCGGGATCTCGGCGGCCGGTCTGAGGGGAGGCGCCCATGGGGCGTCGGAAGAAGCCGAAGCCGTCGATCCGGCAGCGTTGCGAGGACCTTCTGGTCCGCGCCGCGTGGAAGCTGGGGAGGTGGCTCAAGGGCTGACCTGAGCCCCGGTACATGAGGCTCAGGTCGATTCCCTCGGTTTCGACCGCAGGCTCCCGCCTATGGTTTCCCGGCCCTGGGCGGGGGCCTGTTCATGCCCCTCACGGTACCGGATCCGGTAACGGCGGCACACGGAACCGGAAGACCGGGCACGCCGGAGAGCGAACCCCGCGCGCCCGGCGGCCGCCCTTCAGTCCCAGCCGAGCTCGTAGTAGGTGTCCTCCAGGGTCAGCCTGAACGCGTAGGGGTGCCGGGCGCGGACGCGGGCCGTCTCGGTCTTCTGGTCGACGGGCCGGCACTCCCCCACTATCACCCGGGGCGGTACGGGCCCGCCCGTACTCTCCTCGCAGAACCCGCCGGCGCCGCCCGGGGCGTCCAGAAAGAAGCCGGCCTTGTCCTGGAGCGGGTCCTGCCAGTCCACCCGCGCGGTGACGGCGTGCTGCGCGCCACGGCCCCCGGCCGACCAGCGGTAGGCCAGCGACGGCGCGGGACCGCCCTTGCCTTCGGGTGTGTAGAAACGCAGGGCCGCGGCCGGCGTCTGCGTCGGCCGGTCGGTGCGCGGCGCGTCGCCGGTGCGTTCGCGGACGAGCGCGGTGACGGCCGCGTCCGCCTCCCGGATCCGGTCCTCGACCGCGCCGGTGGCCCCGAAGTACAGCAGGAGCATGCGGGTGCAGCGGAACCGGAAGGTGTCACGGCCGTGCTGGAAGGTGTCCTTCTCCCCCGCCTCGCACACATCCCGCTCCGCCTGCCGGTGGAAGACCAGCGCGGGGACACGCCGCCGGAAGGCCCCGGCCGCCGCCCCCGTCTCCCCGGCGCCGGCCGCCCGGGCCTGCGCGGCGGCCGGCGCCGACGCCTCCCTGCGGAGGTCCGCCGCGTCCGGGGAGGCCGGGGCACCGGGGGCGCTCGCGCATCCGGCGGTCAGCAGCAGCGCCACCGCGGCCAGGGCCCCGCGCGCGCTTCGGCGGGAGTGTCGTCGGGACATGGCCTCACGCTAGTGCGCGCCCCCGCGCGGCGGTGCGGCGGGCCCGCCCCGTACTCCGCCCCGTACCCGGGGTCCTGGTCGCCGCCCGTGCGCGGGCGGCGGGAAGGATGCCCGGCAGGGGGTGTGCGAGACGGTGACACGCACCGGTCACGCCTTCGGTAAGGAGGAGGCGCTGCCCGGTGAGGCGGCGGTAGCCGCGGTGCGGTTCACCGAACTCCTTAAGGGGCGCCGGGGTGTACGCGTGCGGGGCCCGGGAGATCCGCCCCCGGCCGGGATCCGTCGTACGGCGTTCTTCCGTACCCCTGAGTTCGCCTTCGGCCCCGATGCCGCCGGGCAGGAGCCGGGCCGGCGCTCCAGTGGGCGGAGTACCGGGAGTGGTACTGCCTTGCGGGCGCCTCCCGGAGCCGGCCACCGCGCCCTGGATCAGAAGTCGGGCCAGTCGTCCGAGATCACGATCCGTGCCACGTAGACGCGCGGGCCGTCGTCGCCCGGCTCGCCCTTGCGCACGTGGTACTCGGCGAGGCCGATGTCCCGTGCCAGCGGTACCGAGAACCAGCCCGGGCGCCCGGGAACCGGATGCGCGAGCGGGGGAACCGGATGCTCACGCAGCTCGGCCATCAGGCTCATCACCGCGGAGAACACCGAGGCCGACACTTCAGGGGCGAGCAGGGGGAAGACGGCCGGGGCGAGCCGGATACGGTCCTCCTCCTCACCGTCTCCCTCCCACTGGGCATGCTCGTCGCTCACCGGCTGTCAGCCTCACGCGCCGCCTGGGCCTCACGCAGGACCACGGCCGCCGGACGCCCAGGAGCCGTCCCGTTCTCGGCAGCGGTACGCAGTGGCTCCGGCAGCGGGTCGGCGTACATCGTGGCCCGCAGCCACCACCGGCGCAGCACGCCCAGCAGTTCGTGCTCGTCGGCCTGCCCCATCTCCCGGTAGAACTCCATCCGGTCCGCCGGCGGCAGCGCCTCCGCCACCCCGTTCTGGGTGCGTGGGACCGACGGCGCCCCGCTCCCGCCGGCGCCGTAGTGCACGGGTTGTACGCCCATCGGTGTGTGCCCCTTTCCGTCTGCCCCGAGTCTGCCCCTTCCGGCCCTCTCCGGTCGACCCGCGGCGGGGCTGCGCGCCGCAGGTGCCGGGGGTCCGGCGGCGGTACTCCCTGGTCTGGGACAACCGTCTGATCTGCGGGTTCGCCGTCCGGGTGGATTGGCGCGGGGCGTCAATCGGTGCGGGCCAGGGGGTGGTGGGCAGGCACGATAGGGGGATGAGCGTGAGCATCGACATCGCGGGGCTGCCGCAGGAGCGCATCGTCTTCGAGACGTCGCCGCTGGCCGAGCTGAACCTGGCACTGCACGCCCTGTCCGAGCCGGAGCACCACCCGGGGCTGCGCGGCTGGGCCTCGGCGACGGCCGCCTCGCTCGGCCGGGATCTGGCGGGGCGGCTCCACGAGGCCGATTTCCTGTGGCGCAACACCTTCTCCGACCTGTTCATGCCCTTCGCGGGGGTGCGCGGCGGCCAGGGGCGGGCCGGGGCGACGCTCGCGCAGGACCTGGACCTGCTGGACCGGCTGGACGACGAGCAGTTCGTCTCGGCGGCGCTGGAGTTCGCCTCCCTGGCCACCTACGCCACCGGCGGCCCGTCCCCGCTGACGGACGCCGGGGCCCGGGCCCGGGCGCTGGAGCTGGCCGCGGCCCGCGGCCCGCAGCAGTGGGAGTTCACCGGGCGGCTGCTGAAGGACCCCACCGCGGTGCGGGCATGGGTGCGGCGGCTGGTCGAGGACTGCGACGAGGCGTTCTTCGCGGACGTCTGGCAGCGGGTGCGGGGGGTACTGGCCGCCGACGTCCGGCACAAAACGGAGCTGCTGCGCCGTAAAGGGCTGGCCGAGGCACTGAGAGCGGTCTCGCCCGCGATGGTGCTGGAAGAGGACGCCGGCGGACGGCGGATCCGGGCGGACAAGCTGGCGGACTGCCAGGCCACGGCAGTCGATACGGCCGTGGGAGCGGGGCTGACATTCGTCCCCTCGCACTTCGCCTGGCCGCACCTGATGATCCTGCACCGGCCGGGCTGGCGCCCGGTCGTCCACTACCCCCTCGGCACGCCGGAGCTGCCCGCACCCGCCTCGGTAGAGGTCCTCAAGCTGCGCCTGGAGGCGCTGGCCCACCCGGTGCGGATGCAGCTGTGCCGCAGCACGGCCCGCTCCCCGCACACCACGGGAGAACTGGCGAACATCCTCGGCCTGAGCGCACCGGAGGTCTCACGGCACCTGTCGGTGCTGAAGAAGGCGGGGCTGATCGTCACACGGCGCCGTGGCCGGTATGTGCTGTATCAGCTGGACGTGAGAGCGGTATCGCGGCTGAGCAGCGATTTCCTGGAGGGCGTGCTGCGCTGACAGCACTTCCTCACCCCCCCCAGCTCCCCCCCCGGGGGGGGTGGTCAGATGTATTCGTCGGGCTCGCCGCCGTGCTGGTCCATCGGCCAGGCGACCCGGCATTCCAGGCAGGTCAGCCGCCACTCGCCGCTCCCGGTCCGCGGGTTCCTGGCGTGCGTGGTGATGACGGTGACGCCCTTGCACTTGACGCAGCGCACGGGAGGATTCGGCCGCCCGCCGGACCGGTAGGCGTCGGGGCCCATGATGTCGCCGTTGCTCATGGCGCCCACTGTGCCAGGCGGCAAGAGGCGCGCCCGCTTCAACTCGGCCCCTTTGCGGACGACTTGGGGATCCTTGTGGCGGGGCGGGGCTCAGCCGGTCTTGTGAGGCGGCAGGTCCGGGCGGCGGACCCCGGTCGGGGTGCGGGGGATGACGGCCCGTACGAGGGTGCCCTCGCCGGTGCTGGTCAGGGTCAGGCGGCCGCCGAGTTCCTCGGCGCGCTCGGCCATCGACCGCAGGCCCACCCCCCGGCCGCGGCGGTGGGCGGGCAAGCCCTGCCCGTCATCGCGGACCTCGGTGGTGACGGCCTCCTGCCCCGCGGTGACCGACAGGCGGGCGTGACCGGCACGGGAGTGGCGCACGGCGTTGTGGAGGGCTTCGGCCGCGATGCGGTAGACGGCGACCTCCACCGCCGCGGGCAGCCGCGGCAGCGGGTCGGGGTGCAGGGCGACGGTGATGCGCAGGGTGCGCCCGGCCAGCTGCCCGGCCAGCTGACGCAGGGCACGCGGCAGGTCGGCGCCGTCCAGGGCGGCCGGGGCCAGCCCGTCGGTGATGTGGCGCAGTTCCTCGATGGCCTGGCCGATGCCGGTGGAGACGGCGCGCAGCGGCAAACCGGCCCCGGCGTCAGCACCGGTGCCAGTGCCGGATCCGGAGCCAGTGCCGGATCCGGAGCCAGTGCCGGATCCGGAGCCTGTGCCGGAGCCGGAGCCGGTGCCGGTGCCGGAGCCGGTGCCGGTGCCGGAGCCGGAGCCGGAGCCGGTGCCGGAGCCGGAGCCGGAGCCGGAGCCGGTGCCTGTGCCGGTGCCGGTGCCGGTGCCTGTGCCTGTGCTGGAGCCGGTGCCGGAGCCGGAGCCGGAGCCGGTGCCTGTGCCGGAGCCGGAGCCGGTGCCTGTGCCGGTGCTGGAGCCGGTGCCTGTGCCTGTGCTGGAGCCGGTGCCGGTGCCGGAGCCTGTGCCGGAGCCGGAGCCTGTGCCGGTGTCGGAGCCTGTGCCGGTGTTTCCGGTGAGGCGGGAGCGGACGGCGTCGACCTGCAGGCGCAGTGCGGACAGGGTGGGGCCGAGGCCGTCGTGGAGGTCGTGGCGGAGTCTGCGGCGTTCCTCCTCGCGGGCCAGGACGATCTCCTCGCGGCTGGCCTGGAGGTCCTCGTACAGGCGCAGGGAGGCGAGGGCGGGGGCGCCGTGGTCGGCCAGGACGCGGACGGCTTCGCGGTCCTGCTGGTCGAGGGCGAGGGTGCCCGGGCGGGGCGGGACGAGCAGGCGTCCGATCTCCTCTCCCTGGTAGATCAGGGGGAAGGCTTCGCCGGTTTCACCGGTGCGGTGGGTGGGGGCGGGGGTGCCCAGGCGGGCGAGTTCGCGGGTGCCGTTGCGGGTGTGGACCAGGAGGGCCGCGGCGGGCAGCTGGAGGGTGTGCACGACCGTGTCGCACAGCAGGCGGGGGGCGGCGGCGGGGTCGACAGCGCGGCCGAGGCGGTCGGCGAGTTCACGGACGGCCTGGTAGGGCTGGGCCCGTTCACCGTAGTAGTAGTGATCGACAACGCGGGCGGCCCAGCGGCGGGTGGGGCGCAGCACGGTGGCGGTGGCGGCGGCGAGGGCGGCCAGGAGCTGGGCCGCGGGGGTCAGGGAGGTGGGGGCGGCGTAGGACAGGAGGATGCCGCAGGCGCCGTAGACGGCGGTGGTGACGTAGGTGAGGAGGAGGGCGGTCAGGACA
Source organism: Streptomyces albireticuli (assembly GCF_021228125.1). GTDB lineage: Bacteria > Actinomycetota > Actinomycetes > Streptomycetales > Streptomycetaceae > Streptomyces > Streptomyces albireticuli. The sequence goes on along the minus strand of NZ_JAJQQS010000024.1, from coordinate 37,185 downwards.
CGGCGGGGGGCGGGGGTCAGGGCGCCGGTGTGGTGGCGGACGTGGACGTGGCGCAAGGCCAGGGGCCAGAAGAGGGCGGCGAGGAAGTTGACGGCCAGGTGGACTTCTTCGCGGAAGTCGGCGAAGTAGTCGAAGAAGACGACCATGGCCCAGGGCAGGTAGGGGACGGCCAGTGCCCAGTAGGTGCGCTGGGTGACGGGTGAGCGCAGCCAGCGCACGGCCATGACGGCCAGGCTGACCGTCACGCACAGCAGGGAGACCCAGCGGTCGCTGTCCAGGAGCCAGGTGGGGACGAGGTCGGCGACGCGGGACCAGCCGTCGTGGTCGTGGGGGGTGACGGCGGGATGGGGGCGCAGGGCGTTGCGCAGGGCGGCGGCGGGTTCGGCCATGGTGTAGAGGGCGACGGTGAGGACGTAGGCCTGGCCCCAGCGGCCGGGCAGGCGGCCGTAAGGCAGCCACATGGGGATGGTCAGGAAGGCGATGCCGAAGGTGTTGAAGGAGAAGACGCCGAAGACTTTGGCGGCGTCGTGCGGGGGTGTGCCGGGGGCGGTACCGGTGCTGTAGATGAGGGCCCACAGGGTTTCGTCGAGGACGAGGAGGCAGCCGGAGCCCAGGAGGAGCCAGCCCAGGGGGCGTCCGGAGCCGCGGGCGACGAAGGCGGTGCCGGGCAGGGCGAGACCGAGGCCGAGGAGGACCAGGCTCAGGCTGGAGCTGATCTGGATGTTCTGGAAGGTGGGGTGGTCGAGGTGGGTGAGGACCAGGGTGGCCCACAGGAGGGCGGAGGCGGTGGTGGTGACGGCCACCGTGTAGGCGGCCCGGGTGCCGGAGGGTCTGCGGGGGCGGGGCGGAGCGTTCGGGGGTGAGGGGTTCGGGGGCAGGGCAGGGGGTGCGAGCGGAGGGTTCGGGGGCGGGGGGGGGTCGAGGGTGGTGTGGGCGGGGAGTTCGGGGGCGGTGTGGGCGGAGAGTTCGGGGGCGGTGTGGGCGGAGAGTTCGGGGGCGGTGTGGGTGGGAGGTTCGGGGGTGGTGTGGGGGGTGTGGGGGGTGTGGGCATCTCAGCCCTCCTCGCCGTGCTTCGGCCGTGGGGGCATCTCGGTCCTCCTCGCCCTCGCCCTCGCCGTGCTCCCGGCGCGGGGGGGGGCGCCGTGCCCGCCCGTGGGGGGTGGCGGGTGGTTCAGGGCAGGCGCTGTTCGGTCCAGACGGTTTTTCCTTCGCGGCCGTAGCGGGTGCCCCAGCGTTCGGTGAGCTGGGCGACGAGGAACAGGCCGCGGCCGCCTTCGTCGGTGGTACGGGCGCGGCGCAGGTGGGGGGCGGTGTTGCTGGTGTCGGAGACTTCGCAGATGAGGTGGGGGCCCAGGATCAGGCGGACGGTGACGGGGCCGCCGGCGGCGTAGCGGTAGGCGTTGGTGACCAGTTCGCTGACGACGAGTTCGGTGGTGAAGGCGAGTTCGCCGAGGTTCCAGGTGGCCAGCTGCTGGTTCATCAGGGTGCGGGCGCGGGAAGCGGCGCGGGCGTCGGCGGGCAGGGTCCAGGTGGCGACGTGGCCGGGAGGCAGGACGCGGGTGCGGGCGAGGAGGAGGGCGACGTCGTCGGTGGGGTGGGGCGGCAGGAGGGCGTTGACGATGGTGTGGGCGGCTTCGGCCAGGGTGGGGGCGGGGGCGGCGAGCTGGTGGGCGAGGCGGCCGAGCATGGTATCGAGGTCGTGGTCGGGGGTGTGGATGAGGCCGTTGGTGTAGAGGGCGAGGAGGGTGCCTTCGGGGAGGTGGAGTTCGGTGGTTTCGAAGGGGAGGCCGCCCAGGCCCAGGGGTGGCCCGGTGGGGAGGTCGGGGAAGGTGACGTGTCCGTCGGGGGTCATGACGGCGGGGGGCGGGTGACCGGCGCGGGCCAGGGAGCAGGAGCGGGAGATGGGGTCGTAGACGGCGTAGAGGCAGCTGGCGCCGGTGACCTGGTCCTGGGGGAAGTCGTGGCTGTTGGTCTCCTGTTCGGCGGCGAGGCGGTGGACGAGGTCATCGAGGTGGGAGAGGACTTCTTCGGGGTCGAGGTCGAGTTCGGCCAGGGTATGGACGGCGGTGCGCAGGCGGCCCATGGTGGCGGCGGCGTCGATGCCGTGGCCGATGACGTCCCCGACGACGAGGGCGACGCGGGCGCCGGAGAGGGGGATGACGTCGAACCAGTCGCCGCCGACGCCTTCGACGGCGCCGGCGGGGATGTAGCAGTGGGCGGTGTCGGCGGCGGGGAGGTCGGGCAGGTCACCGGGCAGGAGGCGGTGCTGGAGGGTGAGGGCGGCCAGATGCTGGCGGGTGTAGCGGCGGGCGTTGTCGAGGGAGACGGCGGCGCGGGCGGCGAATTCGCCGGCGAGGGTGAGGTCGTCGTCCTCGAAGGGTTCGGGGCTGCGGGAGCGCCAGAGGGTGAGCAGGCCCAGGACGAGGCCGCGGGCGGCCAGGGGCAGCATCATGACGGAATGGACGCCCAGGGCGGCGGCCTGGGGAGCGCGGTCCTGGGCGACGGTAGTGAGGTCGGCGGGGGTGCGCAGGCGGGGGGCGAGGAAGGGGGTCTGATCGGCGAGACAGCGGCCCTGGGGGGTGTGGGGAGCGAAGTGGATGAGGGCGCCCAGGGGATTGAGGGCGTCGGTGGCGTGGGGGACGTCGCAGGCCAGGGCGGTGCGGCGGACGGGGCCGAAGCCGTCCTGGGAGGGTTCCTCGCCGCGGCTGACAGGGTCGAGAAGATCGACAGTGGCGCAGTCGGCGAGGTCGGGGACCAGGACATGGGTGAGTTCGCGGGCAGTGGTGGCCACGTCCAAGGTGGTGCCGATACGGGTGCCGGCCTCGCTGAGGAGGTCCAGGCGCAGGCGGGCGCGGTGGCGTTCGGTGACGTCTTCGACCAGCTGGGTGACACCGAGGATGTGTCCGGTGGAGTCCTCCAGACGGAAAGCGGACACGGACACGAAACGGGCCCGGGCGGGGTCGATACGCAAGCGGCAGGACTGCTCGGTGAAAATGGTAGGGCGGCCGGTGGCCAGGACCTCGCGAAGGCGGTCCTCCGCGGTACGGGCATCCTCGGGAAGCAGGAAATCAGCCATGCGGTGACCACGCGCCTGATCGGGGGTAAGGCCGCCGATGCGGGCCAGGGCCCGGTTAACGCGCAGGATACGCAGATCGGGGGCATGGACAGCGAGGCCGACAGGTGAACGGCGGAAAAGGTTATCCAGGACGGAACGGTCGGTCTCCCACTGAATGACGTCCTGGGCGGGCGCGCCGACCAGGAACCATTCCGGGCCGGCCCCGGCACGGGTAACCAGGCGGGCCCGCAGACCCAGGTGCATGCGGTGACCGTCACGGTGCAGGACGGGCAGGAGACCGAACCAGCCCGGGGTACGCAGACACACCGCGGCAGCGCGGGCGGCCCGGCCACGGTCACCAGGATGAACAAGGGTCTCCAGAGCGGAGCGGCCCAGCACATCCGCGGCACGGTGCCCCAGCAGCATCTCGGCCCGCCGGCTCCAGCCCACGACCCTTCCCTGATAGTCCAGTACAGCCGAGCCGGCACCGGCGACCGAGAACGGGTCCTCGGGGCTCTCAGGAAAGAGCGTCATCGGTTCATCGTCCGTCACATCCTCCACAGTGATGGGTAGGAAGCACGAGCGCTTGCCGACCTCTACACCATCCAGGGAACACCCCGGAGGGCGCGGAGAGGGCGCGGCAGGCGGGGAGGGGGCGAGGGGGCGCGGAGGCACGGCGGGGATGAGGGGGCGGTGGGGGCGAGGGGTGTGGTGGGGGTGGAGGGGTCCACCGGGCGGTGACCGCCAGTCCGCACAGATACTGAGGGCTGACGGTCCAAGGCCGTCCTCTTGCGGTTGACCCTCGCCCTCGGATTCCGGCCGACGGCGGGGGCCTCTTTTCTGCATCCCGGCGAGGCCCGGTTCCGGGCCGGCCTTCGCCAGCTTCCACACCGCGGCCTGCGCAGGTACCCCGCGATGCGGCTTTCTCCTCACACGCTATCTTGACGGGCCTGCCCCGCGCGAGTACCGGCGAGGATCCGGGCCGGGACTCCACGCGGACCGTGCGGATGAACTCACGCCGACCGGCCCATCGGCCGGCACACCGCGAAACAAGGCAGGCTGACGCGCTCGGCCCGCGCCCGGCGCAGGGGCGGCGGCCTCGACCGTGGCGGTCCCGGCGGCGACGTCGGGGCCGCCGGGTCCGGGAGGCTGGACGACCTCATGGCCGCACGCCGACCGGTGTGTCTCCTAAGTTGTATGCCCATTGAAACCATCACGGACTCTGGCCTAGCCTCCCGGATCACAAGGGTGAAAGAGGTAATGCGCCGTGCGATCCGATCCGCTCATGACGATCTCCGAACTGGTTTTATCGCACTCCAGAATTCGGGGCGAAAAAATCGCTTTTCACGACGACTGCCGGAGTGTTGACTACCGGCAGCTGGAAAAGCGCACCCGGGGTCTCGCCGGGAGACTGGGAGCGGAATGGCTGCGGCCGGGCGACCGGGCGGCGATCCTGCTCGGCAATCGCATCGAGACGATGGAGAGTTATATCGCTCTCGCCCGGGCCGGCGCGATCGCGGTCCCGCTCAACCCCGCCGCGACGGAAGACGAGCTGTCCCATGTGCTGCGCGACAGCGCATGCCGAGTCGTCATCACCGACCGCGCGCACGCCGCTCTGCTGCGGCAGGCGGCACCGGACGGCCAGGCGCCCGCCCTCGTGATCGCGGGAGACGGCCCGGCGGTGGAGGGGTCCCTCTCCTTCGAGGCACTGGCGGACACTCAGGTGCCGGCGCCCGCGCCCCGGGACGACCTGGGGCTCGACGACGTGGCATGGATCTTCTACAGCTCGGGGACCACCGGCCGGCCCAAGGGCGTGCGGGCCACCCAGCGCGGCTATCTGTGGTCGGCGTCCGCGTCCTACCTCGACATCCTGGGCCTGTCGGCAGCGGACCACATGCTGGTTCCCATCCCGCTGCACCACGCCTTCGCTTACAGCCTGTGCGTCGGAGTGCTGACGGCGGGAGCGACCGCGCGCATCGTGACCGGGTTCGACGCGGACGAGGTGGCGGACCTGCTGGACACGGACGCGTACACCTTCCTCACCGGCGTTCCCACCATGTTCCACCAGCTCGTGACCGCCGCCCGGGGGCGTGACGCCGCCCCCGCGGGGCCGCGTGTGTGCGTCGTGGCCGGCGCTCCGAGCAGCGCACGGCTGCGGAGCTCCTGGCAGGAGACCTTCGGCGTGCCCCTTGTGGACGGCTACGGAGCCACGGAGATCTGCGGCGTCGGTACGCTCAACTGGCCTGTGGAAAAGGGCGCGGAGGAGTCGTGCGGCCTGCCGCTGCGCGGGCTCGGCGTCCGGCTGGTGGATCCGGGCACCGGAGCGGACGTCCCCCCGGGCGGCGAGGGCGAGATGTGGATCAGCGGCCCCAGTGTCATGCCCGGCTACCACAACCTGCCCGAGGCGAGCGCGGCCGTGCTCGTCGACGGTTGGTACCGCACCGGTGACCTCGCCCGTGCGGACCGCTCGGGACGCCTCGCTCTCACCGGCCGTATCAAGGAACTCATCATCCGCGGCGGAGAGAACATCTCGCCCACGGAGGTCGAGGAGGTCATCGCGTCCGCTCCCGGTGTGGCGGACGTCGCTGTGGCGGCCAGGGACCACGAGGAGCTCGGGCAGGTGCCGGTGGCGTTCGTCGCCGCCGCGGCCGGCCGTGTCGACGCCGAAGAACTCCTCGCTCTCTGCCGCCGCCGGCTCGCCGCCTTCAAGGTTCCCGCCGAGATCCGCCAGGTGGAGGCCGTGCCACGCAACGGCTCGGGCAAGCTCCTCCGGAGCCTGCTGTGGGAGCGTCCGAGCCGGCTGCTGGCGCCCGCGCAAGCGACCGCTGCCGCGCCGCAGGATCCGGAGCCGCACCGGCGGCCGGCCGAACTCGACCCGTCCGGGCGGGAGGAGCTGTTCACCGACCTTGTCCTGGCCGAGACCCGGAGCCTCCTCGAACGTGAGGGGCAGGGGCCGGTGGAACTCAGCGGGGACTCCGTCTTCATCGCGCTGGGTCTGCCGTCCGCCGGAGCGGTCCACCTGCGCAACCGGCTCACGGAGGTCACCGGCATCCCCCTGCCGACGACGCTCGTCTACGACTACCCGACCCCGCGTGCCGTCGCCGGCCGCCTGCGTGAGCTGACGGGCCCGGCCGCCTCATGCACCCCCGTCGCGCTGCCGTACGAGGCGACGGCGGACGAGGCGACGGCGGACGAGGCGACGGCGGACGACGATCCCATCGCCGTCGTCGGCATGGCCTGCCGCTATCCGGGTGGGATCGCCACCCCGGACGACCTGTGGCGGCTGGTGAGGGAGGGAGAGGACGCGACGTCGGACTTCCCGGCCGACCGCGGCTGGGACGTCGAGGCGCTGTACGACCCGGAGGGCATGCGCCCGGGTGCCACGTACACCCGGCGGGGCGGGTTCCTGCACGGCGCGGCGGACTTCGACGCGGAGTTCTTCGGGATCCCGCCCCGGGAGGCGCTGACGATGGACCCGCAACAGCGACTGCTGCTGGAGACCTCGTGGGAGGCCCTCGAACACGCGGGAATCGGTCCGCGGACCCTGAAGGGCTCCCGCACCGGGGTCTTCGCCGGAGTCATGTACCACGACTACGGGCCCGGTGAGAACGCGGGCAGCCTGGTCTCGGGGCGAGTGGCGTACACGCTGGGCCTGGAAGGTCCGGCGATCTCGGTGGACACGGCCTGTTCGTCCTCGCTGGTGGCCGTGCGTCTCGCGGCGCGGTCGCTGCGGTCGGGCGAGTGCTCGCTCGCGCTGGCGGGCGGCGTGGCGGTGATGGCCACGCCGGGCTCGTTCGTGGAGTTCTCCCGCCAGGGCGCGCTGTCCGGCGACGGCCGGTGCAAGCCGTTCGCCGCCGCCGCGGACGGCACGGCCTGGGGCGAGGGGGTCGGGGTCCTCGTCCTGGAGCGGTTGTCCGACGCGCGGCGCCTCGGGCACCGGGTCCTGGCGGTGGTCAAGGGCGGCGCGGTCAACCAGGACGGGACGTCCAACGGCCTGACCGCCCCGAACGGCCTGGCGCAACAGCGGGTGATCCGGGAGGCGCTGGCCGGTGCGCGGCTGTCGGCCTCGGAGGTGGACGTGGTGGAGGCGCACGGCACCGGCACCACGCTCGGCGACCCGATCGAGGCCCAGGCCCTGCTGGCGACGTACGGGCAGGGCCGCCCGGAAGGACAGCCGCTGTGGCTGGGGTCGTTGAAGTCCAACATCGGTCACACACAGGCCGCCGCCGGTGTGGCGGGAATCATCAAGATGGTCATGGCGATGCGGCACGGCGTGCTGCCGCGGACACTGCACGTGGACGAGCCGTCCCCGCACGTGGACTGGGCCCAGGGTGCGGTGTCGCTGCTGACGGAGGCCGTGCCCTGGCCGCGGACGAGCCGCCCCCGCCGGGCGGCGGTGTCCTCGTTCGGTATCAGCGGCACCAACGCGCACGTCATCCTCGAAGAGGCACCGGAAGCACAAGGACTGCGAGCGGGCCACGACGGCGTGCGCGCCACAGGGTCGGTGACGCCGTGGGTGCTGTCGGGCAGGACGCGCTCGGCCGTGCGAAGCCAGGCGGCGCGGCTGCTGAAGCGGGTCACCGAGGACACCGGCCTGGACCCGGTGGACGTGGGGTTCACCCTGGCCGTCGGCCGGGCGGCGCTGGAGCACCGCGCCGTGCTGCTCGGCGGTGACCGCGACGCGCTGGTCGCCGCCCTGACGGCCCTCGCCGAGGGGGAGGCCGGCGCGAGCGCCGTGGTGACCGGCGCGGCCCGGGGCCGTTCGCCCGTGGCGTTCGTGTTCCCCGGGCAGGGCGCGCAGTGGGTGGGCATGGGCCGGGACCTGCTGGAGTCCTCCCCGGTGTTCGCCGCCCGGATGGCGGAGTGCGAGGAGGCGCTGAGCGGCTACGTCGACTGGTCGCTGAGCGATGTGGTGCGGGGCGCGGCGGGCGCGCCCGGCTTGGACCGCGTGGACGTGGTGCAGCCGGTGTCGTTCGCGGTGATGGTGTCGCTGGCCGCGCTGTGGCGCTCCCTGGGGGTCGAACCCGCCGCAGTGGTGGGGCACAGCCAGGGGGAGATCGCCGCCGCCTGCGTCGCGGGCGCGCTGACGCTGGACGACGCGGCCCGTGTGGTGGCGCTGCGCAGCGCGGCGATCGCGGCGCTGTCCGGACAGGGCGGCATGGTGTCGCTGTCCCTGTCCGCGGACGAGGTGCGGACGCGCATCCGCGGCTTCGGCGGACGCCTGTCGCTGGCCGCGGTCAACGGGCCTTCCTCCACTGTGGTGTCGGGCGACCCCGGCGCGTTGGACGGACTGCTGGCGGCGTGCGAGGCGGAGGGCGTACGGGCGCGTCGGATCAGTGTGGACTACGCCTCGCACTCCGCTCAGGTCGAGCGGCTCGAAGCGGAGCTCGCCGAGGCGCTGGGAGGTGTGCGGCCCCGCTCCGCCGCCGTGCCGTTCTACTCGTCGGTGACCGGCGGGCTGCTGGACACCGCCGTGCTCGACGCGGGGTACTGGTACCGCAATCTGCGGCAGACGGTGGAGTTCGAGCAGGCCACCACCGCCTTGCTCAAGCGCGGCATCACGGTGTTCGTCGAGGTCAGTGCGCATCCGGTACTCGCCGTCGGGGTGCAGGAGAGCGTCGACGCGGCGGACGCCCGCGCCACGGTGGTGGCGACACTGCGCCGTGACGAGGGCGGCCTGGCCCAGGTCGCCGCCGCGGCGGCCGACGTGTTCGCCGCCGGTGTGCCGGTGGCGTGGGAGGCGCTGCTGACCGGTGGCAGGCGGGTCGAGCTGCCGACGTACGCCTTCGAACGGGAGCGGTTCTGGCTGCCCGCCCGGAGCGCCGCCGCCCCTGTGGCCGCTCTGGGTCTCGCCTCGGCGGACCATCCGCTGCTCGGTGCGGCGGTGCTGCTCGCCGAGGAGCGCGGCGCGGTGCTGACCGGGCGCCTCTCGACGGCGTCGCACCCCTGGCTGGGCGAGCACGCCGTACGAGGCGTGGTCCTGCTGCCCGGCACCGCGTTCGTGGAGATGGCGCTGCGCGCCGGGGACGGGGTGGGCTGCCCGCACCTGCGGGAGCTGATGCTGGAGGCGCCCCTCGTCCTGCCCGAACACGGCGCGGTGCGCGTGCAGGTGGCTGTCGGCGCTGAGGCCCCGGACGGGTCCCGCCCAATCAGCGTCCACTCCAGCCCCGAGCATCCCGACGACGCGCCCGTGTGGACGCGGCACGCCACCGGCGTCCTCGCCGGTGCTACGGCGGATCCGCCCGCCGAGGACGGTGTGGGCGCGGTGTGGCCGCCCCTGGGCGCCACGGCTGTCCCGGTGGACGACCTCTACAGCACGCTGGCGGGCCTGGGGTTGACGTACGGGACCGCCTTCCGGGGCGTATCGGCGGCGTGGCGGCGTGGTGATGAGGTCTTCGCCGAGATCGCCCTGCCCGGGTTGCTGTGGGAGGACGCGCGGCGGTTCGGCATCCACCCCGCACTGCTCGACGCGGCGCTGCACCCCGCCGCCCTGGGCGGGGACTTCGGCGCCGACGACACGGGGTACACGCGGCTGCCGTTCTCGTGGAGCGGTGTCACCGTGCATGCGCGCGGCGCGAGCGCCCTGCGGGTGCGGATCGCGCCCGTGGGCCATGGGGCGATCACCGTGCGGGCGGCCGACCGGACCGGTGCTCCGGTCGTCCAGGTCGATTCCCTCCTGCTGCGCCCGATCGCTCCCGGGCAGCTCGCGGCCGCCCGGAGCGCGGGCGACGAGCGTGCGGCCCTGCTCCGACTGGACTGGGCTGTTCGCTCCCCCTCCCCCGCGGCCCTCCCCGGACCCGCCTCGTGGGCCCTCATCACCGCCGACGAAGCGCCGGGCGCGCCTGTGGGGGTGCCGGTCTACGCGTCGGTCGGCGCACTGGTCAGCGCCGTCCGGGCCGGTGCGGCCGTGCCGGAGGTCGTTCTGCTGCCCGTGACCGGCGCGGGTGCGGGCGATCTGCTGTCCGGCGTGCGGAGGGTCGCGTGCCGGACACTGCGGGCGCTGCAGCAGTGGCTGGCCGAGGACGTGCTCACCGCGTCGCGTCTGGTCGTCCTGACCCGCGGCGCCGTGCGCGCCGGCGCCGGCGAGGTGGACCTGGTCCAGGCCCCGGTATGGGGGCTCGTACGCGCCGCCCAGAGCGAGAACCCCGGCCGCATCGGCCTCGTCGATCTCGACGGTGCGCCGCACGGCTCCTGGACGTCGCTGCGGGAGGCCGTGGCGTCGGACCTGCCGCAACTCGCGATCCGCGACGGGAAGATCCACGCCCCTCAGCTCAGCCGCCAACGGGCCGCCGCCGCGTCCACGGCCCCTGGACTCGGTGCGGGAACCGTCCTGATCACCGGCGGCACCGGTGGTCTGGGCGCTCGGCTGGCCCGCCATCTGGTGACGCTGGGCGTGGCGCACCTGCTGCTGCTCTCCCGCCAGGGCGAGCGGGCCCCGGGGGCCGAAGCCCTGCGGGAGGAGCTCACCGCCGCCGGAGCGCGCGTCACCGTCCGCGCGTGCGACGTCGCCGACCGGGCACAGCTCAGTGAGGCGCTGAGCGCGATCGACGCCGCGCATCCGCTGACCGCCGTGGTGCACGCGGCCGGTGTCCTCGACGACGCGGTGATCGGATCGCTCTCCCCTGAGCGCGTCGACACCGTTCTGCGGCCCAAAGTCGACGGGGCCTGGCATCTGCACGACCTCACGGCCGGTCTGGACCTGTCCGCCTTCGTGACGTTCTCCTCCGTCTCCGCGGTCATCGGCGTGCCGGGGCAGGGCAACTACGCCGCCGCCAACGCCTTCCTCGACGCGCTCGCACAGCACCGCCGCGACGCGGGCCTGCCAGGGCTCTCCCTGGCCTGGGGGCTGTGGGACCAGCGCACGGGGATGACCGGGCACCTGGACCGCTTCGACCTCCAGCGTCTGGGCCATGGCGGGATGAGCCCGCTCACCGCCGAGCAGGGAATGGCGCTGTTCGACACCGCCCTGGCCACGGCCGGGCCCGGCACGGATGCGGCGCTGGTCGCCCTGGCCCTGGACCCGCCCACCCTGCGGGCCACCGAACCGCACCTGCTCCCACCGCTGTTCGCCGGGCTGCTCACCCAGCGGCGCGCCACCGCGGCGGCCTCGGCCGCCTCCCGGCGCGAGCTGCCGCCCGCAGGCCGCCGCACCGGCCCGCTCTCCCGGGAGCAGGCGGTCGACCGGCTCCGGCACCAGATATCCGGCCTGCTGGGCTTCGACGCCGACCGGTTCGACGTCGCGGCGTCGCTCACCTCGCTGGGTATGGATTCGGTGCTGGCCATGCGGGCTCGCGGCGTCGTGGAGCAGGACTTCGGCCGTACGGTGCCGATCGCGCTGCTGCTCAACGGCGCCGGCGTTACCGACATCGCCGACCACTTGGTGGCCGAGACCGCCGACGTCACGCACCGGGAGCGCGACGCGGCGCCCGTCGCCGCCGCGGCGGTCGGCGAGATCGTGTTCCGGCCGGCGACCCGGGACGTGATGCGGCTGGTGCGCGCGGAGCAGCAGGGCACGCCGGGTGTCACGCACCACATCGGTTTCGCCGTGCGGCTCGCCGCGCCGACGACACGCGAGCGGCTGAGCGGGGTGCTGGCCGGGCTCGCCGATCGGCACGCGGCGCTGCGGACGGCGATCGTCCCGGACGCCGAGCACGGTCAGCGGCTCGAGATCCGGCCGCAGGGTTCGGGCGTGCTGCCGCGCTGGTCTCCCGTCGGCGACGGCGTCGACGTCGATCAGCGGCTCCGGGAGCTGATGGAGCCGCCGTTCGATCTCGCCGTGTCCCCGCTGTGGCGATTCGAGCTGCTGGAGTATCCCTCCGGCGAGCAGGTGCTGATCTACGGTGCGCATCACGCTGTGTCCGACTTCCCCTCGCTCGTCCTGGCGGCGGCCGAGATCGGTATGGGGCTGTCCGGTGCGCAGCTGCCCCCGGGTCCGTCCCTTCAGGACATCGATCTCCTGCTGGGGGCGCAGCGGGCGGCTGGTCGCGACGCGGCGACTCCGCAGGGGCTGGAGCGCTACGCCGGGTGCGGCAGGCTGGAGCTGACCTTGGCCAGGCCCCGGCCGGCAGCGCGCAGCTACCGCGCGGCCACCGAGTTCGTCGAGCTGCCCGAGGAACTACTCGAGCGGGTCACGGCGCGGGCGCGGCGGCTCGGCATCACCCCCGCCGCGCTGTGGCTGGGCACGCTGACCGTCTTCCTCGCCCGCCTGCGCGAGCGGGAGCGGTTCGTGCTGGCGGTTCCGGTGGACACCCGGATGCACGCCGGGGCGCTCGACGCGCTCGGGTTCTTCGGCATCCCGATCCCGTTCGCGGCTGAGGCGGCGTCGGGCGAACCGGTCGCCGACGTGCTCCGCCGGACCGACAGCCGCCTGAGCGCGGTGCTGGAGCGGGGAGTCACGCTCTTCGACGCGATGCCCGCCCTCGTCGCGGCGGGCCTGCACCGCGACAACGCGCCGCTGATCGAGGTGTATTTCAACTACATCCCGCCGCAGGCGCTGACGCTGCACGGGCTGGAGGTGCTGCCCGCGGGCACCGGCTACTCGGACCTCGATCTGATGATCACGGTGGTGCCCGACCTGGGCCATCTGCGCCTGGACTACAGCCTCGACATCCTCGACGGGCCGAGCTGCGCCCGGTTCGGGCGCGCCTTCCTCGCCCTGGTCGCCGAGGTGGCCGCGGGCACGGCGGACGCGGTCGACGCAGTGGACGCGGTGGACCGTGCGGCCGTGGAGACGCGGGCCGGCGCGCCCCAGGCCGGGGAAGCGGAGCCCGCAGGCATCGCGATCGCGGCCACCTTCGCCCTCGGCAATCTGCCCGCACTGGTGGACACCGCCCTGGAGGGCGCCGGACTTACCACCGTCGAGGCCCCGTACCACCAGGTACTGGCAAGCCTGCACGATCCGGCGGGTGTGCTGAGCGCGCCCTCGACCGCGGTCGGCGTCGTGCTGCTGCGCGCCGCGGACCTGGGCCGTTTCGGCTCGCTCACCGACGACGTGCTGGCCGATCTCGCCGAGGAGTACCGTGCCGCGCTCCGCGCCCTGGCCGAACGGACGGGAAAGCCGCTGGTCGTCGGCTTCCTCCCGGCCCGCTCCGAGGACCGGCGGCTGCGCGGCTGGGAGCAGTCGGTGGCGGCAGGTCTGCACGGCCACCCCGGCATCGCGCTGTTGGACGCCGACAGCTGGAGCCGCGGCACGGGCGTCGACAACGTCTTCGACGAGCAGACCGATACCCTCGCCCACCTGCCCTTCCGGATGGAGTTCCAGGCGGCCGTGGCGCTGACCGTCGCCGAGCTGGTACGAGCGGTCCGGCGCACGGCACCCAAGGTGATAGCCGTGGACGGGGACGAGACCCTGTGGAGCGGCGTCGCGGGCGAGATCGGACCGGACCGGGTCGATGTCGGCGGGGACCGCGCGCGGCTGGCCCGCCGTCTGCTGGAATGGCGCGCCGCGGGCGTACTGCTGGTGCTGGTGTCCAACAACGACGAGGCCACCGTGCGCGCCGTGCTGGAGCGGCCCGACAGTGTGCTCGGTCCCGACGACTTCACCGTGATCGCCGCGGGGTGGGACCCCAAGTCCACGCGGATCAGGGGGGTCGCCGACGAGCTGGGGCTCGGTCTCGACACCTTCCTGTTCCTCGACGACAACCCCGTGGAAATCGCCGCGGTGCGGGCCACGCTGCCCGAAGTCCTGTGCGTGACGTGCCCGCCCGCGGACGAGCTGGCGGACTTCCTGACGCGGCTGTGGCCGGTCGCACCACGAGCGGCGACGCGTGAGGACGCCGCCCGGGCCGAGTTCTACCGCCAGGAGAAGGTACGCGGCGCGGCACGCGCGCAGACGAGTTTCACGGAGTTCCTCGAGCGGCTGCAACTGGAGCTCGACATCCAGCCGCTGTCCGCCGCCACGGTGGAGCGCTCGGTCCAGCTGGGTCGGCGTACGAACCAGTTCAACCTGCGCCCCTCCCTGCTGGACGCGCAAGCGCTGCCGCGGTGGCAGCGGGAGGGCGAGGTGTGGACGGCGTCGGCGCGCGACCGGTTCGGCGCGTACGGGCAGATCGGCGTGGTGGCGATCCGTCCCGACGGCGACACGCTCGACGTCTTGGCGTGGATGCTCAGCTGCCGGGTGCTGGGCCGCGGCGCCGAAGAGCGGCTGCTGCGGTGGCTCGCCGACCGGGCCGAGGCCCTGGGCTGCCGGTCGGTCCGGCTGACCGCCGAACACACGGACCGCAACGTCCCGGCACGGCGGCTGGTCGCCGCCCTGGGGGGCGAGGACGCCGACGCGCCACAGCTCCGAGCGGTGGTCACGCCGGCGCGGCTGAGGGAGTTCCGCTCGTGGAACGCCGCAACGACACAAACAGGGGAGGAGACCAAGTGAGGGAACCGGACGTGAAGGGACCGGACGGGCCGGGGAGCTCCGGCCGCCGGCACGAAGAAGAGCTGGTCGAAAGCGGCGGTCGCGGCGCGGCCGCGGTGGCGGCCCTGCTGGCCCGCTTCGACAAGCCGGGCCCCGCGACGCCGCCCGCGGCGACAGGCGGCGCCGGCGGGGCGTGGAGCCTGGACGGGCTGGCCTCGGCCATCGCCTCGAAGGCGGCCCGGTTCCTGCACGGGGCGCCGGTCGATGCCGAGACCGACCTGTTCGAGGCGGGGGCGACCTCGGTGGACGCGGTGGAGCTCGTGGCGGCGCTCGACCGTGAATTGGACGTCCGGCTCAGCCTGGACGACGTCTTCGCGGACGCCCGGCCCCGCCGCCTCGCGCAGCGCTGGCTGCGCACGACCGGGCAGCCCGCCCTCGCCACCGCTCCCACGGCCGCGCCGGTGGATGAGGAGCCTCCGCAGAGCGACGACAACGACGACCTCGCGCTGATCACCGCCGACCTGGCGCGCGCCGACCGGCTCCCGTGGTGCGGCGACCCCGACCCGGCCCCGCCCCGCCGGATCCTGCTGACCGGTGCGACAGGCTTCCTCGGCAGCCACATGCTCTTCGACCTGCTGCGGCACAGCCGCGCGCACCTCGTGTGCCTGGTGCGAGCGGACAGCGCCCAGGCCGCGGAACAGCGCTTGGCCGAGGCGCTGACCAGCTTCGCGCTGCCCTGGTCCGCCGAGGTCAAGCGCCGGATCACCGTGCTGGTCGGCGACATCCGGCAGCCGCGGCTGGGGCTGTCGGACGACCGGTGGGCGGCGCTGGCGCAGGAGCTCGACTCCATCGTCAACGTGGCGGCGGCGGTCGACTTCCTCCGGGGCTACCACTCGCTGCGCCGGACCAACGTCCTGGGCGCGCTGACGCTGGCGGAACTCGCGATGACCGGCCCGGCCAAGCCGCTCCACCACATCTCGTCGGTCGCCGTGTTCAACGAACTGGGCGTCACCTCCATGGGCGAGGACGACCCGGTCGCCCACGTCGACCGGCTGGCCGCCGGATACGACAAGGCGAAATGGGCCGCGGAGGCGGCGCTCCGGCGCGCCCGCGAGCGCGGTCTGACGGTGACGTTCCTGCGCCCGGGCGGCATCGTCGGGCACACCCGTACCGGCGCGTACAACGGGCATGACATCAGCTCCGGCTACATGTCGGTGATCTCCCGCTACCGGACCGCCCCGGCGATGCGCTACCTCAACGTGGCGCCCGTCGACTGGGTGAGCCGGATCGCGACCGCCGTGGTGTGCGAGCCGAGCGCCTGGGGCCAGAACTACCACCTGACCGGCCGGGCCAACACTCTGCCCGAACTGGTCCGCGACATGGCGCTGGGCGGTATGAACGTCCAGGTGCTGGGGTGGGACGACTGGCTGGCCGACTTCCTGTCCCGCATGGAACGCGACCCGGTTCCCGAGCTGGAGTTCCTCGCCCGCGTCCTGCGCAACCCCGCCGCGCAGAAGCTGTGCGAGGCGACGTTGCTGGGCCCGGCGGCGACGAGCGAGCGCACCGACGCCTTCATCGCCCGGCACAAGCTGCCCCCGGCCACCCGCTACGACGCCAAGGCCCAACTGAAGAACTACGAGCGGATGGCCCGCGACGGCCTGGTCGTCCTGCCCCGCCGCGAGGACCCGCCCCATCTGTGGTTCCCGGAGACGATGCGGGGAAAGCTGGGCCCCGTCGACGGCTCGCCCGACACCCGCTGCGCCTTCGCGCTGACGCTGTCCATCGCGAGCATGTACCAGCTCACGGAGCACCGGACCATCCACGTGAGCGGCACGGTGACCTGCCCGAGGCTGCACAAGGATCCGCTCACGGTCGAGGACGGCGAGATCTGGGTCCGCCCGGACGAGGGGATCCCGCTCAGGCACGGCACGGACCACCCCCTGCTGCGCTACCGGCTCGCCCTGCGCGACAGCGACGGCCAGGCGTGGTGGCTGGAGGGCTGGAAGACGGCCCGGGCACGGACCGACTACTGGAAGCAGGCCCGGACCCTCACGGTCGAGGCCGGCCGGGAGGGCGAACCGGCCAGTCTGTCCGGCGTGATGAAGGTGCCCGGCAAGAGCTACCGGCGCGAGCAGATCGACGGCATCCGGGTGAATCCCGCCCTGTCGCTGCAGGAGCAGCGGACCGCGAAGCTCACCTGGCTCCTGTGGTTCACCCAGCAGATGGTCCAGGGGCTGGCGGAGCCCACGCTGCGGGCCGGAGCCGATCTGCTGGATCTGCGCCGGGACGCCATCGACCGGGACAAGGACCGGTTCCAGGCGAAACTCAAGAAACTGGACAAGGACAGGGAACGACTCACATGACGCTACGGCCGCTCCACATTCAGCTCGACGGCGCCACGCTCGAGCAGATCCCGTTCGAGGCGTCCGACGGCGCCGAGCTCGGTCTGTGCCGGATCGCCGCCGACGGCGCCGCCGGCACCGACCGGCCCGCGGTCCTGCTGCTCCACGGCCTCACGGCGTCCTCGGACATCTTCACCCTCCCGGAGACCCGCAACCTCGTGGACGTGCTCCTCGACGCCGGCTACGAACCCTGGCTGCTGGACTGGCGGGGCAGCTGCCGGCTGCCGCACAACGAGCGCCGGGAACGCTACTCCTTCGACGACGTCGCGCTCTTCGACATCCCCGAGGCGGTCGCGTACATCCGCGGACGGATCGGCGAGCGCCGGCTCTTCGTGGTCGCCCACTGCCTCGGCGCGATATCGCTGTCGATGAGCATGACCGCCGGGTTGGTGCCCGGGCTGGCCGGCGTGGTCGCACAAGGCGTGTTCATGACGCCGAAGGTCAGCGGCAGGACCCGGCTGCGCCTGCACCTGGGCGGCGAGCTGCTGCGGACCCGCTGGGCCCATCTCCCGGTCGACTTCAAGAAGGTCGGGCTGCGGTCGCGGTACACCCCGGTGTTCGCGCTCGCCTCCCTGTCCGCCGACTGCGACGACCCCACCTGCCAGATTCTCCAGAACTCGGCCTGGGGCACGGGCGCGTCGCTCTTCGCGCACGAGAACCTCGACAAGATCACCCACGATCGGCTGGCCGAGCTGTTCGGGACGCTGCCGACGTGGGTGCTGCCGCACCTGCGGCGCATGGAGCTCGCCCACTCCGTGGTGCGCTGGAACCCTGGTGGCCACCGCTACGGCCGTCTGCCGGAGAACGCCCTCGACCACGCCGACCGCATCGACTGCCCCGTCATGCTGGTCTCCGGCAGCGACAACAAGATCTGGCTCGACTCCAACGAGCTGTGTTACGACGTCCTGACGCGGCGGTTCCCGCAGCTCGACGTCCGCTATGTCGAAGTCCCCGGGTACGGCCACATGGACCCGATCATCGGCCGTGGTGCCGCCCTGGACGTGTTCGGCCCCGTGGTCCGGTTCCTCGACGAGCACCGCCGGTCCGGCGCGGTGGTCGGGAGCTGACCATGGCCCTCCACCAGGCCCTTCAGCGGGCCGTACGAGCCGAGTTCCCGTCCGTCGGGCAGGCCGCGTATCTCGACACGGCATGCATCGGCATCGCTCCCCGGACCGCCGTGCGGGCCGTGCGCGACTTCGTCGACCAGGTGCACCAGGTCCCGCCCGATTCGGGCACGGCCCACCACGGCCGCCTCAACCGGGCGCGGGACGCGGCGCGCCCCCGGGTGGCCGAGCTCATCGGCGCGCAGGCGCGGGACATCGCCCTCATGGAGAGCGCGACCCATGCGCTGAACACCGCGGCGCTCGCGCTTCCGCTCGCCTCGGGAGACGTGGTCGCCGTACCGGAGACCGAGTACATCCAGATGGGTGTCACCTGGTCACAGCTGGAAAGCAGAGGTGTGAAGATATGCAGGATCCCTCATGAGGACGGCAGTATCACCGTCGACACGATCGACCGGTACCTCGATTTCCACGTGTCGGCTCTGGCGCTGAGCTCCGTCCAGTGGACCACGGGCTTCCGCGCCGATATCGCGTCGATCTCCGAGCTGTGCCGCGAGCGCGGCATCATGCTCCTCGTGGACGGCGCCCAGCACATCGGAGCGGTTCCGTTCGACGTGTCGCGCACTCCCGTGGACGTCCTCGTGAGCAGCGGCCACAAGTGGCTCAACTCACCCTTCGGAACGGGCTTCCTCTACCTGTCCCCCGGCATCCGCCCCCGTCTGAACCGCCCTCTGCACGGATTCTTCGCGGCGGACCCACCGGCTGCCACCTGGGGTGAGGCTTTCCTGCGGCCCGATACCGACCCCTTCCAGGAGTTCACCTACACCGACGACGCACGGGCTTGGGAAACCGGAGGAACGGCGAACTACCCCGGCGGCATCGGGCTCTCCGCAGCGGTGGACCTCATTCTCGCCCACGGCATCGACGAGGTCTGGGCGCGCGTGTTCTCCCTGACCGAGCACCTCCTGGAGGGGCTCCTACGGACGGGCGTCCACATCGTCACCCCGCGGGCGGTCGAGCACCGGTCAGGCATCGTCACCTTCACCACGGGACATAACGCTTCCGACATCGCCCTCGCCGAGCGTTTGTCGGCATCGGGCGTCGCCGTGAGCGTGCGCTACTCGGGCGGCATGGGCGGCATCCGGGTCTCCTGCCACTGGTTCAACTCGCCTGCGGACGTGGACCGCCTGCTGGCGACGGTGAGCGGCGCGCCACAGGCACGGCGCGGCCGACGACCCGCGGCCCGCGGCGTTCGGTCCCCGGCGCAGCGGAGTACGGCGTCCCGCCATCCGTGAGCCGCCCGCAGGCGCGCGTCGAGGGCCTGAGCCACGGGGCTGTGGAACCAGGAAGGGGGCGGACGGTGTGCCGGGAGGGCAGGCGTACGAGGCGGTGGCCGCTACGCCCGCCCTGCCCGCCTCCCTGTGCGCGTGCCGTCAAGGCGGAGCGCATGGACGGGTGGGTGGGGGCCACTGCGGTCCCGGCGCGCAGCGGCGCCTGGACCCTCAAGTGCCGGGCCCCGGGGGCCGCCGGGCGACCCCCGGGCCCCTGGCCGCAGGGACTCCCCGTCTGCACGAAGTTTGACAAGTCTCACCGTGGTCTGACCGCCGCGCGGTGGGCTGGTCCGGGGATCAGTGAAGTCGGGCGCGGAGGAGCCACGCTCACAGGCTCTCGGGGCCGGTGTCCCCGGCGCGCGCGGCGACTGCCGCCTCCAGCAGGGTCCAGCCGTCGATCTCCACCAGTCGCCGCTCCGCTGGTTGCCACCCGCTGTCCAGCGCCACGTCGAGCAGGGCTCGCACGGCGCCCGGCTCGTGGAGGTTCAGGTCCGCTCCCTGGGTGAAGCCCACGTCCCCGGAGCCGAAGGGTGCCCCGCCCGGGACGTACCGGCCGGGCCCGTCGCCAAAGACAATACGCAGCGGGCCTCCGGTACCGGCCGGCTGCGGGGAGAGGGTGAGGATCTGGCGGCAGTCCACGGACCGGCCATCGTGGTCCTTTCGGTGGCTGTGGCGCATTGTCCACATGTACACGCGCCCGTCGGCGACCAGCCGGCGGGGCTTCTTCGAATGGCGAGGCACGCAGCCGAGGGTACGCGGTCTGACCTACCAGGCACCTTGCGGGCGTTGTCGGCTATTGATGCTAGGGCGGCCGGCCTGAGGGTCAACGGTCGGTGAAAACCAATTCGTACTTGTGCCCGGCCCCGGCAGCACGGCGGCGCCTACTCACCCCGCCGCTCGTGCAGGGCGGACTCCCGGCAGGCCTGCCACGGGGCGGCCAGCTCCTCGATCAAGCCTCCGAGATGCGCGCGAGAGACGCCGGTGAAGGCAGGATGGGACGCGGCCGCACGGGCCCAGGCTGATCTCGCAGTCGACCAAACCCGTGCAGCACTCATCAGGTTTCGGAGCGGCTCCAGGCCGATGTCTGATTGCCGCCAGCACGGGGACGAGTATGTGCGGATGCTGGAGCCATGACCACGACTTATGAGGTGCGGGCCATCGATCCGGCCGTGCTGAAGCAGCTGAGAGAACAGGACGACGCCGGTTTCACCCGGGTACCCGTCACCGATCCGCAGGGCGGCGCCCCGCTGCGTTGCTGTCTGCGGCACAGCGGGGCAGGTGAGCAGATTGTCCTCGTCTCGTACGCGCCGTTGCGTCGCTGGGCGGTGGAGACCGGTGCTGAGCCTGGCCCGTACGACGAGTGCGGTCCGGTATTCGTCCACGCCGAGGAGTGCGGCGGGCCGACCTCCGGCCTCGGCTATCCGGCCGAACTCCACGGTGCGCGCCGGGTGCTACGCGCCTACAGCGCCCAGGGACACATCTTTGGCGGGAGACTGATCGAGATCCCCAAGGAGGAGGCCGGCGAGGTGAACGACGCGCTGCGCGATGTTTTTGCTGATCCGGCAGTGACACTGGTACATGTCCGGGCCGTGGAATTCGGCTGTTTCATGGTCGAGGTCCGCCGCCGGTAGGTGAGGCGGGGGGCCGGAAGACGGCGCGGGACGGCCAGCCCCAGGCGTACTGCCGACCTCGTCGTTAGCGGTGATCAAGCTCCGGTGAGAGGGGCAGGGGGCCCGAACCCCAGTGGGACCGGCCACCGGTCTGTTGGGGGGGGCGAAGAGGGCCCAGGATTCGAGCATGTGCCCCAATGCGGTTTATCCCCCACGACCTGGTGCAGGCTCAGCGCAACGGGAAGTCCATCCACCAAGCGCTTGCCGCACCCCACCCGGACAGGGCCACCGCGCTGCGCCGTCGGCTGTTGCGGGTGTCTGCCCGGATCTGGTGGCACCCGTTCTGGTCCAGCGGGCGGGGAGGGGCTTCGGCGGGCCCGGGTGGAGCTGCGCCGACAGGTGCGCGCGAACGAGCAGGTATGGGTGGCGTGGCTGTTTCCGGCGCCACGAACAGGCGCCGGTTTCGGCGTACGGGTGTCGCCGATACGGACCAGCGACGGCGTGCGGTTCAGGGGCTCAGTAGGGGTGTCCGGGCCAGTGCGGATCCTCCCAGCGGTCGACGCCGGTGAGGCCGAGGAGCCGTACGCGGTCGAGGAGCTCCTCAGGGGTGTCATGGGCCCGGAGCCGGGCGGGGGCATGGCGCACAAGCCAGGCTGTCAGCTCGGCACGTACGTCCTGGACGCGAAGGCAGAGGTATGCATGAAGCCCTGTTCATGGATAGCGCCGAAAACACGGACACCGTCACTACCGGCGACCACGACGGGTACGCCGCTGTGATCAACCTGCTCTGACCTCCCTCACACAGAGGTGCTGGAACTTCGACCAGCGCCGCCCTTGCACAAGCGAAGCACCCGGTATCGCATCGTCAGTGCGATCGGTCACTCACCTTCGGGAGCATCATCATGCGATTACGCCGCATCACCTTCTCGCTCTCCGCTCTCGCGGGGATCACCAGTCTCCTCCTGCCTGTCACCGCCATCGCTGCCCCCGTGGGAGCGTCGTCCGACCCGCCACCTCCGCAGTTCCGGCGGGTGAGTCTGACGGCTGACGGTGCACAGGCCAACGGGAGCTCGAAGGACCTGGTGCTGAGCGGGGACGGAAGAACGGCCGTGTTCACCTCCGACGCGGCAGACCTCGTCTCCAGCGCGGCCGGGGACGGCGTGAGCCAGGCCTACGCCAGGCCGCTACGGTCCGGGAAACCCGAGCGGGTCAGTCAGTCCTCCGACGGCGCTCCGGGCGACGCCCCTTCCCAGAACCCCGCCGTCAGCGGCGACGGGCGCTATGTCGTCTTCGACAGCGCGAGCTCGAATCTGGACCCCCGGGACGCCAACTCCGACGAGGACGTCTTCGTCCATGACCGCGTCACGGGCCGCACCTCGCTCCTGACACCTCCTCCCGCCGCTGCCGGAGCCTCCGGAAACAGTGGGCACGCCGCCATCAGCGCCGACGGACGCTACGTCGCCTTCCAGTCCTCCCGCGAAGACCTGGTACCCGGCGACACCAACGGCCGGGTCGACGTCTTCGTGCAGGACCGGTGGGCCCACACCATCAAGAAGGTGAGCGGCCGCCAGGACGGCAGCCAGTCCGTCGACGCCTCGTCAGGCCCGACCATGAGCGCAGACGGCAACCTGATCGGATTCCGCACAGGCGCCCGCAACGTATCCGACCGACCCGATCCTGAGCCGGAGTCAGCCGGCCCGACCACCTATCGGTCGCACATGTTCGCGTACTTCAACATGCGCACCGGCAAGCTCGCACAGGCCGGATACACACCCGACGGCACCATGGCCGTCGTCCTCTACGACGACTACGCGTTCTCCCCCGACGGCCGCTACGCCGTTTACGCGGCCGCCGGACTGATCCCCACCTCACCGCCCGAAGCATCGCGAGCCTCCTGTACGCTTTTCAAGCGCTACAAGACAGACATCTACGTCCGTGACCTCAAGACGAACACCGTCCGGCTGATCACCACACCCGTCGACGGCACCGCGACCGCGAACTCCGACTCGGTCCACCCCCGCATCAGCGGGGACAACCGCACGGTCGTCTTCAGCTCCAAGGCGTCCAACCTGGTGCCGGGCGACACCAACGGACAGAGCGACGTCTTCGCGCACGACCTCCGCACCGGAAGCACCCGGCGGATCAGTGTGCGCCCCGACGGCGGTCAGCTCACCGAGGCGTCGTACACCCCGGTCATCGGCTGGAACCGCACGGTGGGTTTCACCAGCGACAGTGCGGACCTGGTCGCGGGTGACACCAACGCGTCAAGTGACGTGTTCGCCGGACGACTTGGATAGACACGCTCTCGCACCCATGCCGCACGCCCGCCCGGAGGGAGTCCCCTGGCCGCCGCGCTAAGGCGGGGAAAGACATCCAGATACTTCTGCTGTCCGGCGGCGCTCACGGGTGAAATAGCCTGCGTGGTGTGGAGGTTGGTGACAGCAGAGCCTCTTGGTATCAGAGTTTCGACCTCATTCGACACTGGTGCCAAGGGGCTTTCGCTGTTCGCATACCCTTCCCTACTACTCGGCGCCCCCATGATCCGTCTCCTTCGCCGTTCGCGGTGACGTTCGGCGCGAACGCACCTGCCGGGACGGCAGCGCGCGGTGTTTGCCGCGTTGCCGCGGCGGAAGGACCAGATCGGAGGGGTCACGATCGGCGTGTATCACGTCGATCCACTGCCGCGCCCAGTGGGCTTGCCGATGCTCCGCGGGCATGGCGGCATAGCCTTGCCCGATCTCGCGCTGGGCCGCGGCGGTACGACCCAGCGCGAGCATCGCCACACCTCGGCGTAGGACCAGCCATCCCGGTGTGTACCAGTAGGCACCGACCGGTAAGTCCGAGAAATCGACCGTTCCGGCCAGCCGATCGGCTTCCAGCAGCAGGCGGTCGGCCTCACGGGCCTCCCCCGCGTGCGCGAGCGCCCGCGCCTGCTGTCCGCTGTCGTAGGCCCTCAGCGCCGGGTGGGCACGGCTGTCACGACGGGCGGCGTCGAACATGGACGCCGCGGCGGCAGGACTGCCCCATACCAGCTCCAGCACACCCCGATAGCTCATCGTGCGCTCGATGCGGTCAGGTGCTCGTGACTCGTAGGCGTAGGCCACCGCGCTGTCCAGCGCCTGCTCCGCCGCCCCGTACCGCCCGGCCAGAAAGTGGCACCAGCCCAGGTACGCGGCGCCCATGGCGGCCGCCCCGATCGCCGGGGCCCGCAGGGCGTAAGGCGCGTCCTTGGCCGTCTGGACGGCCATCTCGGTCCGCGCGGCCACCATCGGCGTGACGTCCGCCGAAGAGGACACGTCCTCCAGCTTGCGCAATCGGACGAGCCCTGACTCCACCTCAAGGATCGTCGCCTTGTCCACCAGGCCCGGCCTGCGGGCCTGGAATGCGGCGCGGTCCGGGTCGGCCGGAACGAGGGAGGCCAGCGCGCCCCCCGGCCGCGAGGGCCTCGTCGAGCAGCCCGGCCAGCGCCGGATCGGGCATCCGGTCACCCGACTCGAAGCGACTGATGGTCGGCTGGGACACGAACACCTTCGCCGCCAGATCCGGCTGGGACATGCCCGCGCGCCGGAGCAGAAGCCGCAACGTCCGTCCGAAAGAAGTCATACCCGCCACCTCGCGCTGAGCCGCCCACCCGGCTGTCCGCATGCCGCCGCCGGAGCCTACTCGGGACGCCGTGTCCCCGGAACGGGTTCGGTCTCCCCCTTCCGCGGCAGCAAGTGGCCCAGGTCCTGGCGCGGTGCGGGCGGCCAGGTCCGTCGCGCGCGGCAGCACGGCCTTCTCGTAGACCCGTACCGCGGCGTCGGTCTCCGGGTGGGCAACGAGGGCCAGGGCGAGTTCGGTGCCGTCGAGAAGGGCGAGGTCGGTGCCGACGCCGAGCGGCGGCATCAGCTGGGCGGCGCCGCCGACGTATCGGTGACCACGGGCCCAGCGCGTGTGCCGGGGATCGGGAGCCTGCGTCAGAAGATCACAGCGATCTTTCCTTCCAGGCCGCCTTGGAGGAAGCGGGCATGTGCGGCGTGGATCTCTTGGAGACCGAAGGTGGAGTGCACGCGCAGCCGCAGGGAGCCGTCGTCGACGAGCTTGGTCAGCTCGTCCAGCCCCGCGCCGTCCTCGCGTACCTGGTTGACGGTGGTACGGACACCGCGGGAGGACAGGTCGGGGACCGGGCCGGCTTGGGTGGCGATCGACGCGTACCGGCCGCCATCGGCCACCGCCTCGGTCACGAACGCCCCGAAGGTGTCGAAGACCGCGTCATAGTGACGGTCTTGCAGAGCGTTACGGTCGGTGGTGACGAGGTCGGCGCCGTGGTCGTGGGCGAAGGCGACCTGCGCATCCCGGGAGACCAGCGCATCGACCTTGGCGCCGCGGGCGCGGGCGATCTGCAGCGCCAACCCGCCGACGGCCCCCGCGGCACCAGTGATCAGCAGCCGCTCGCCGGCCTTGACCGCCAGCCAGTCCAGCGTCTGCAAGGCCGTCAGCCCGGGGAGCGGCAACGTCGCGGCCTCGGCCAGGCTGACGGACCGCGGAGCGGCGGCGACTGCCTGTGCGGGAAGAACGACCAAGTCGGCCCAGGTTCCTCGGCCGGCGGTGAGTTGGTGCGACATGGCAATGACGCGTTCACCGGCGCGCAGCCCGGTGCCGCCGCCGTCGACGACGATGCCGGCCAGGTCCCAGCCGAGCGTCATCGGCAGTGGCGGTGTTCCTTCACCGATGGCTCCCTCCCGTGTCTTGTCGTCGACGGGATTGATGCTGGTCGCAACGGTCCGGATCAGCACCTCTCCCGGACCGGGCTCGGGCTCGGGAACATCGATGATGCCAAGGATGTCAGAGGTACCGAAGCGATCGATCTGTATGGCGCGCACGAAAAGCCCTTCACATGATTGGTCTGACAGCGGGGCTCAACACCAGTGATGATCAAGGAATTCCCGATGCGGCTCAGGCCCGCACGCCGGCTGGTTGACCGGCTACCTTCGTTGTTGTCCACGGCAACCGAGCGAGGCCTCAAGTGCCCTTACGGTGGAGGAGACCCCGGCACTGCGCGAGTACGCCCACCGGATGTGGGTGCATCACGTGAGGGAAAACGCCACGACCTGGGCCAGACACTCGGGGCCGGATTCGTTGTGGCTCCGACGGGAGGGGAAGCCATGCCGGGCCTGGAGACCGGGGCTCGTTGCGGGGCTTCGGAGAGGGCGACGGGAGGGGGGCCATCGGCAGTAGAGGGTGCACGCCGGTCCGGCTCGGTGTGGGTGGGGTTGAGGGCGACGGTGAGGTGGTGGCGCAGCAGGGGGCCGAGTCTGCGGTCGACCAGGCGGTCCAGTGCGGCGGCCAGCAGCAGTGAGAAGAGGAGTCCGAGGGCGATGGACGGGAGCAGGCCGAGGCCGGGGGCGATCTTGAGGACGCCGCGGGCGACGGGTATGCCCAGGCTCTGGTGGAGCAGGTAGAAGGGGTAGGTCAGAGCGCCCGCGTAGACCAGGGACCGCCACCTGAGGTGGCGCAGCGGGCCGGGGCCGGCCAGAGCGAGCAGTACGAGGAAGCCGGTGAGGACGGCCGCGCTGACCGCCCAGCTGGGACTGGGTCCTCGGGCGGCGGGGATGGCGTGTGAGGCGATCCGGTCCTGCAGAACGGTCAGGGTGTAGCACCAGGCGAAGCCGGTCAGGAGCCACAGGAGCAGGTTGGGGCCGAAGCGGTACATCAGGTAGAGCGCGATACCGGCCACGAAGAGCCCGGCGTACCGGCTGAGCAGGAACTCGTCCAGGACGGCGGAGTCGAGTTCGCGGCCTATGGCTGCCAGGGTGAGCCAGAGGAAGCCGAAGGCTATGACGCGCCGGTAGGTCAAGCCGATCAGCAGCAGCACGCCCATGAGCAGGTAGAAGCGCGCTTCCACCCATAGCGTCCAGGCGACGCCCGCGGTGAGGTCCAGGCCGAGCGGGCCGGGGATCATCGTCAGGTTGCCGAGCGTGGTGCGCAGGTCTGTGGGTGCCCCTGACCGCTGTCCGGCGAGCACGGTGACGGTGCCGGCGGCGACGATGATCAGGACGACGGCCCAGTAGAGCGGGAAGAGCCGGGCGATGCGGGAGACCGCGAACTGCGCCGGGGTGCGGCCCCAGCAGCTCATGCAGATGGCGAAGCCACTGATCAGGAAGAACGCCTCGACGCCGAGCCAGCCGTAGCCGCTGATCGCGTGGAGCAGCGGTGCTGCTTGCGGCAGGTCGTAGGCCTCGCCCCAGAAGCGGGGGGTCGGGGTGCCCACGTAGTGGTAGGCCGCCACGGCTGCCGCTGCCAGCAGCCGCAGCCCGTCGACCGCGGCCAGGCGCCCGCCCCTGGCTGAGGCCCGGCCTTGAACACGGTGTCGGCGTTGATGGCGATCGCCTCGACAACCGCCCTGGCCGTCGGCATCTTGCCCCCGACCTTCAGCGGGCCCAAGCGCAGCGCCTGTTTGGTCTGCAGCACCATCTGCGCGTAGGGCGCTACGCCACTTCCTTGATCGATTCGACACTTGCACACTTCCACACTTCCATGCTTCCACTATGTGAATAGTGAAAGCATGGAAGTGAAGGACCTCCACTGTCAAACGAGGGCGTCGCCAGGCAACCGGCGGGAGCGCGATGATCTTGATGGGGTATCGCCGAAGACGATCGGGCTGTACGGCTCTACCGCCGGCTCCCGCTCTCCTTCGTAAGGCTGAGAGGGTGGCCGCGTCCTGGCCCGCGACGGCGACGGCCCCCGGCAGCGGCGCGGGTCGGTAGCGTCACCGGCGCGTCTCTTTTTCGTCTGCCACTCCGTGCCGTCGCATGCTGTGATGGCGTCGATAGTCACTCGGTGCACTACTGCCCCGCCAGGGGCCTGCTCCGCTGCCGGCACGAAGGCCACCGCATAGACCGATTCCCTCTGCCATTTCTCGCCCCTGGCTGGGGGGGGCGCCTCCGGAAGGGCCGACCGTCGACGAAGAGTGTGTGGATGTTCCCCGGACCCGGTGCTCACACGGCGGGAACCTTGGGATGGGTGGCCGTTCACCCGGCGAGGCTGGTGACGTTGAAGACCGTCGACAGTGTCGCCGCTTCCCACGGGTGGGGGGCAGTGTCGCCCCTTCTTCTCGGTGAAGAGCCACAGGGGCAGGTACACGACGGGCATCAGTGGCTGGGGTTCTTCGCGACATCCTTAGTAGTCGCGGAGCAGCTCCAGGAGGCCGGCGCGCGGTGCGGCGCGGTGGTCGGCCACAGTGGCGGTGAGATCACCGCGCTGGTCACGGCCGGGTGCCTGTCGGTGGAGGACGGGGCGCGGGTTCTGGCGGAGCGCACGGCTGCGGTGGAGGCGGCGGCGCTGACAGCCGGCGCGATGACGGTGGTCGATGTCCCCGCGTGGCGCGCTCGCGCGTTGTGCGAGGTGGTCGACCGGGTCACGCTGAGTGTGGCGGTCGACAACGGGCCGCGCCGGACGGTGGTCTCCAATGAAGAGGGCCCGGTGAAGCGGTTCGAGGCGGCGGCGCTCGCGCTCGGGATCAGGACGAGCCGCCTGTGGCCCCCGCATTCGTACCACCATCCGCGTCTGGGGCCCGCGAACAAAGCCTTGTCGCGGGCGGTTGCGGACATCGAGGTGCGTGCGCCGAGGGTGCGGGGGTACTCGCCGCAGCTGGGCCGCTACATCCGCACCGTCGATGACGTGTGGGGGCTGATCCACGGGATGCTGACGCTGCCTGTCGGCTTCCGTGACGCCCTCGGGGTGCTGCACGACGACGGATTCGAGGAGTTCGTGGAGGTCGGTGCGAAACAGCTGATGTGCGAGGCGGTACGCGGCACCCTGCCCGCCTCGGTTCGGACGGTGGCCACGCTGCCGGGTCAGGCGCAAGCGAGGCAGTTCCCGCGACTGGCCCAGGCACTGGCGGTCGGCGGTATCCCGGACGGTGATGCCGGACCGGTGGAGGAATCCGCACAGGTGCGATCCCCACTGCCCCCACTGCCCCCACTGCGGGAGCCGGCTGCCCCCGTACCGCAGACCGCCCCGGCCCCGATCGCCCCGTCGTTACGCCCGCCGTCCGAAGCCCCCCTCGTGGCCGCGCCGCAGAAGAACCAGGAAGCACGAGGTACGGGCGAGGTCCGGGAGGTGGTGCGACGCCGGTTCGCCGACATGCTCGGCTACCCGATCGAGATCATCGAGGACGACACAGAGCTCGAAGCCGAGCTCGGGGTGTCGTCGGTGAAAAAGACGAAGGCCGTGGTGGCGCTCCTCGATCACTACGGGCTCGCCACGCCGTCCTCCCAGTTGCCGATCGGCTCCGCGCGCACAGTCGCGCAGATCGCGGACTTCCTCACCTCACTCCCGGTGGACAGCCGGTGACGGCCTGCCCGGTCGCGGTGGTCGGCATGGGCGCGGTCGTACCCGGCGCGTCCGGTCCCCAGCAACTGTGGCAGATCCTCGCCGAAGACCGCCCGCAGTTCAGCAGCCCGGCCCGCTTCGACCTCGAAACGGTCTACGCCGGTGACCCCGGGCTGGCCGACCCCGACCGTCACCGCAGGGGCGGCTACATCCACTCCTTCCAACCGCACCCGAAACTCGGCGTGGAGCTCGCATCCGGACGGTGGTCGGCCGCGGACACCGAGACGGTGTGGCTGCGTCATTGCCTCTACCAAGCCCTTGACACGACGGCCGTCGCGTCGACAGCGCGGCTGGGGACGTATGTGGGGCTGTTCCCCACCGGGTTGCTGGCGCTGGAGGAGACGCTGATCGTCTCCTGCACGACCGATGCGCTCACCCGGCACCTGCCGGACGAGGTGCGGGAGAAGCGTGCCGAACGGATCCGGCGCGTCCTGGCCAAGACCTATCCGCTGGCCACCGACGCCCCCGAGTCGGTACGCGGACATGTGGTGGTGCGCCGCGCGCTGGACGGTCTCGTTCCCGAGGGGTCCGACCGGCTGACCTTGTCGGCAGCGTGCGCCTCCGGCCTGTACGTGGTCGACCTGGGAATCCGCCGGCTTGCGTCGGGAGCGTGCGACGTGGCGCTGTGCGGCGGGCTGAACGGCATCGTGCGGGCGGTGGCGCTGGCCCAAGCGCAGTTCGACGGGGTGTCGGCGCGGCGGGACCTTCGGGCGTTCGACGCGGACGCGTCCGGGACGGTGTTCTCCGAAGGAGCGACCGTCGTGGCACTCAAACGCCTTCAGGACGCCGAACGGGACGGCGACACCGTGTTCGCTGTGATCACCGGGTCGGGAATCGCCGGAGACGGCCGGGGCAAGGCCTTCGCCGCACCGAATCCGGCCGGACTGCGCCGTGCCGTCGAGAGGGCATGGCGGGATGCCGGGATCAGCGGCGCGGATCCGGACTGGATCATCGGGCACGGCACGGGCACGTTCGCCGGTGACAGCACCGAATTGGAAACGCTCGGCTCTCTGGCGACATCGCCGACGTGGTGTACGTCGAACAAGTCACTGATCGGCCACACCGGCTGGGCGGCGGGCGGCGTATCGCTGATCCAGGCGTGCGGTGCCCTCGCCCAGGAAGTGATACCTGCACAGAGGCAGTTCAGCCGTCCGCATCCGGCACTGGCCGGAACGGATCTACGGGTGCCGGCCGGCGAAGTGGCGTGGCCCGGATCCAAAAGCGGCGTGCGCAGGGCCGGGATCAACGGGATGGGGCTGGGCGGCGTGAACGCCCACCTGGTCGTACAGGACCGTGCCCCTCTGCCGGAGGCCACTCGGCAGCGGCCCGCCGCGGAGCGGGTGATGGTGTGCGGGTGGTCGGCGCACCTTCCCGGCCTCGCGACAGCCGACGAGGTGAGGAGGTGGCTCGACGGCGACGGCGGCGAACCGGGGCAGCACTTCGGGCACACATACCCGGCGTCCGCGTTCGACGTCACCAGGCTCCCGCCGGTCACGACCTCGGTGATCGACCGCACCCATCTGCTCGCCCTCGACGTCGCGCACCGTTTCGTGACGGAGCACGGCCGGCTGCGGGAGAGGCACCGGGAGACGACAGGCGTCTTCTGCGCCCAGTCCGGTGTCACACGCGGCTGGCAGGACATGACCCTGCGGGCTGTCGCCGGCGAACTGGAAAGCCTCCCCCTCGACGAGGACGACGCCGCGCGGCTCGGTACCTTCCTGCAGCAGGTCCGTGAGCGGCAGCCTGTCACCGACGACAGCTTCGCCGGGAGTGAGACGACGATCGCGGCGAACCGTATAGCGAACCGATGGGACTTGCACGGGCCCACCATGACCATCGACACCGGTGGCAGTTCGGCGCTGGTGGCACTCCGCACGGCGGTGGACTATCTGAGCACCGCGTGCCTGGACGTAGCCGTGGTCGTCGCCTTGAACGAGGCGTCCAGCGACCAGGCCCAGGTCATGTCCGGGACGCCGAAGCCCGGCGAAGGAGCCTTCCTCGTGGTCCTGGCCCGGGAGGACGCGGCGCGGGAGGCCGGGCTGCCGGTGATCGCCGCGCTGTCCTGCGACGACACAGGCGGCTCGGAGACCGGACGGACCGGATGGGACTACGGCGGCGCGCAAGGCGCTCTGGAGATCATCCGGACTCTTCACACAGGCACGCGTGGAGAGGTCTCGGCGGTCGACCCGCACGTCAGAGTGACAGTCGAACCCACTACGACGACCGGCCGGGAGCCCGGCGTACCGCGCCGGTGGGCGACGCTGCTGCGCCGCGCCGATCTTCACGGCACTGCCGGAGCACGGCCTCCTGTGCCGGACGTGGTACTGACCAACACGACTGCCTTGGAATCGCGGTTCAGCACGCTGCTGCGGGCCGCGGCGGTGATGTGCACCGGCCCCGAGGCCGCCGGCGGGAAGCCGGTCGGGGCGTTGCCCGGCCGTACCGGGGGCGCGCACCTCCTGATCGCCGCCGACACACGCTGCCGGCAAGGGGTGGACGAGCTACTGGAAGCCGCCGTAGCGACCGTGCAGGAGCTGGACAGCGACGGCAGCGGGGCGTCGTACGTGTCACTGCTGGTCTTCGACGATCTGGTCGACATGGCGAAGACAGCGGAGACGGGGCTGTTCACCGGCTTCGGCCGGGCCTTGGCGAAGGAACTGCCCGACGGGCAGGTGCGCCTAGTGGTCACCGACAGCGATGCGGATGCCGGTCTCGCGTTCCTCCTGGACGAGTACGCGCATCCACGCGAGCAGCCGGTCTCGTACCGGCGCGGCGGCCTGCGTCACGTGGAGGTGTTCTGCCCCGCCCCGCTTCCCCCGGCCGGACGGATGCCGTGGGTCCTCGGCGATGAGCCGCTGGTCGTCGCGGTCGGCGGCACCCGCGGCATCACGGCGGCCGTCCTGAAAGATCTCGCTTCCCGCTGCCGCCCCCGCTTGTGGATCATGGGCCGCAGCGATCCCGACGAGATCCCCGCAGCGATCCACGGAGCGCGGGAGGAGGACGAGGACCGGCTCCGCGGCGCCTTCATCACCGACCGGGTCAGGAACACACCGGGGGTGGGAGCGGGCGAGGCGCTGAGGGAGTTCGAGCGCGCGTGGAACGCCCGTGAGTGCCGCGCCACGCTCGCCGGCCTGCGGGCGATACTCGGTGACGACCGGGTCACGTACGTGCGCTGCGACGTGGGCGACCCGGCAGCCGTGGCCCGGGCGGCGCGCCGTGTGATCACCGAGTCGGGAACGCCGGACCTGCTGCTCCACGCGGCGTGCCACCAGCAGGCGGCCAAGGTGGTCGACAAGCCCCTCACGGCTTTCCGTGCCGGCATCCGGGCGAAGGTGGACGGCTACCGAAACCTGCGGGCCGCCTTCGCCGGCGCCGTGCCCCGCCGGTGGGTGAACTTCGGATCCGCGCTCGGCGCGGTCGGATTCCCCGGGGAGACGGACTACTGTGCCGCGAACGACTATCTCGCCGCCGAGGCGCGCATGGAGCAGCGCGTGTACGGGCGGCGGATGGTGACGGTCGGCTGGGGGCTGTGGGAGGACAGCGGGAAGGTGTCCGCGCCGAAGCACCGGGAGCGGCTGGCGGATTTCGGGATCGTGCGCGGGATGAGCGACCGCGAGGGCTGCGAGGCGTTGTGGGCGGAGATCGCCGCTGCCTGCTCGGCGGAGGCGGCCCCCGTGTACGCGACCGGCAGCGAACTCGGCGCCGTCGGGCAGGACACGGGGGCCGACGGCCCGGTGGGACTGCTCGGCGATCCGGTCGCCGCTGACGCGACATCGGCGGAATGGTCGTGGCTTCCCTCCGCACAGGTCGTGGCAGCCGCCGAAGAGCACCTGGTCGGCGGGCGACCGGTGGTCCCGGGAATGCTGCTGGTCGCGCTCGGCGTGGAAGCCGGATCGTTCCTGCTTCCCGGCGTCGAGATCGGCACCGCCCGCGATGTGCGATTCGAAGAGCCGGTGACCGTGGGGAACGGTCAGGAACGCCCGTACCGCGTCGAGGCTCACGTGACACGGCCCGGCCGAACGGTTCGGGTCCGTGTCCTGTCCGATGTGGTCACCCGCAAGGGGGTCCTGGTCCGAAAGGACCGTCTCCACGCCGTGATGGACATCGCGGCCCGGACGCCGCCCGCCCCGGTGCCGCAGCCGGTATCCGGGCCGGTGGTGGCACACGACGACCCCTACACGGTCCCGGGCGCCTCCGTGCACTTGACGGGGGTGTTCCGCAACATCGACCGGCTGTACAGCGGCCCGGCTGACGCGCACGGCGTGTGGCGGCAGATCGCCCCCGCCGGCGGCACGATGGCGCGGGCCCGCGTTCCGGTGCTCCTGCTGGACGCCCTGGGACGTCTGTCGGTGTTTCCCATGGACGCCCCCGGTCTGGTGACGCTGAAGGTTCCGCTCGGCGTCGCCGAGATCAACTGGTTCACTCCCCTGTCCGACGCCCGGATCGCCGCCGCTTGGCCGACAGGTGTGGAACTGCGCCGCTGCTTCGCCCCTGGCCGACCGGACGAGAACATAGCCGTCGCACCGGACGGGACCGTGCTGGCCCGCGTCAGCGGCGTGATCCCCCACGACATGGAACAGGTACGCGTCACGATGCACCCTCGGGCCGGAGCGTCGGCGCGGACGGACGCCCCGCCCCTGCCGCACGGCGAACACGCCGCAAACCCGGTGGTCCGGCCGGGCATCCCCGCCACAGGCGGCCTGGCGTACTACGAGATGGAACACGTCGTCACCTTCGGCGAGATCTCCTCCTCCGGGATCGTGTACTTCGCGAAGTACATCGAGTGGATGGGCGAGTGCCGCGAACGGTTCGCCTTCGAGGCGTTCCCCGAGTACATGGCCGCCTGCCAGGCCGGTGCCGAGCTCATGCGCACCGCGGAGGCGTCGTGCGAGTACCTGGGTGAGCTGCGGGTCAACGACCGGGCCTTGGTGCGGATGACGACGGTACGCGCCGACATGACGTTCATGACCAGCCGGTTCTCCGTCTTCCGCGCCAACCCCGGAGAGACCGAACAACTCGTCGCCCGAGGTGAGCAGATCCTGGCGTCCACACTGCCTGATGCCGCCGACCCGGCCATCACACACCCCGCGCCGTGGCGGCCGGAGGTGCTGGAGCGCATCGCCGCGATGGGCGCGGACACCAGCCGTGCGCTGCGCCCCCGGGACGGAATCGCAGACGAACCGTGAACGGTCCCGCCGTCGCCCCGCGGGGCGGTGGTGTCGAAGACGGGCCGGTCGTTGTGACCGGCCGGACAGGAGGACGGACATGGACGAGAACGGTGTATGTCCCGTGACCGCCGCCACCGGAACCGGTGGCGGGGCGCGAGTGAAAGACCTTCCGACGGCCCCGATGAACATCAAGGCCGGCACGGAGTTCTTCCAGATCGTCCTCCAGAGGGCCGGGGACATCAGTGACCGGTGGATCGAGAAAGGTGAGGTGTTCCGGTTTCCTTTCCCCCGTGTGCCGTGGCCGCTGAGCATCGCCGTTCACGCATACGCGGACGGCTGGACCGCCGAGGCGGTTTCGGTGAACTCCGCGCGGCTGGCCCGGGAGCTGTACACGCGCCGCCTCGCGGCACTGGACCAGGAGGACGGCAAGAAAAGCCTGTCATTCGTACTGGGGGCGCAGTCGCCCTTCCTGCTGAGGGGGCCGGAGCACGCACAAGTGCGCAGGGCGATGGCATCGGACCTGACACCGCAGGCAGTGGAGCGGTACCGGAAGACGAGCGTAGCGGTGGTCGACCGGATGATCGACGCCCTGCCGTTGGGCGAGGAGGTGCTGATGCACGACTTCTACTCGCGGGTGACGCAGGAGATCATCCTGAGGGTCGTGCTGGGCCTGGACGACGGGGCTGAACTGGAAGAGTTCAAGAAGCTGCTGTACGCGGTCGGGTCTCACATCACGCCAAGCGTGAAGCGACTGCCCGGCTACATGGCATCGGCGGCGTTCACCATGACGGCGCTGTCCGGGAAGGCGCTGGGAGATCGCACCGATACCGCCCTCCGAGCGGTATCGCCGCGCGCGTGGTGGATGAAGAGGCACGCGGACCGGCTGCTGTACCGCAGGATCCGCGAACTTCGTGCGAAGCCGAACGACTCGATGGCCTCGCGCATCATCGCGTTCGCGGAGACACAGTCCCCGGCATGGACGGACCGCCGCATCCGGGACACGCTCAGCTCCCTGCTGATGGCCGGCCATGACACGAGTGTCAACGCGTACTCCTGGGCGACGGACTACCTGCTGCACGACGCCCGCGCCCGTGAGCTGCTGGTGACCGAGGCCCGGCAAGGGGTGTCGGACCGCTACATGCGAGCGGTGAATCTGGAAGCGCTCAGGTTACGGCCGCCGGTATGGGGGCTCGTCCCCGTCGCGGACCACGATTTCGAGCTCGGCGGCTACCGGATCCGCAAGGGGTCGGTGGTGTTTGTCGCCGCCTCGGCCGTCAACTGCGACCCGGCAGTGTACGAGGATCCGTATCGGTTCAAGCCGGAGCGGTTTCTCGACGTGGAGCCGGACGCCCCGTACGGGTTCATCACGTTCGGCGCGGGCAGGCACCGTTGTCCGGGAACGGCGTTCTACGACACGGAGTCCCGGCTGGTGCTGCACCGCGTGTTCGGGCGGCTCGAAATGGAGCCGGTACTGCCGCAGGTCGGCACGACGGCGATGTCGTTCGCGATGCTCAACCGGCCCGCTGAGAGGACACCAGTGATCGTGCGGGCGCGTGTGCCTGCCGACGGCGTGCCGTGGTACCGGCCGGTGCGAGGCGAGGCCGTCGCCGGCCGGCCGACTGGGTGACTGGTCGAGATCAGGGCTGCCCGTCCGGGCCCGGCCGCGCGCCGGCAGCTCGGTCCGCGCGGGTCCGTACTCCCAGGTGGCGAACCCGTGGGTCCAGCTTCCCCAGGGGAGCCCGCCGGGCGGGCAGGGTGTTGCCGCTGCGGGCCGGGCTTCCGCCGGGTGTGTGGACGGGGGCGAGGCCTGCCCGCGCTCGAGCTCACCGCGAGCGCGGTGGTGACGGAACGGCAGACGGAGCTGCTGTTCGGGGAAGGCCGACACCCGGACGCCGACCGCATCGAGCCCGCGCTCCTGGGCACCGGCGCCGAGGCGGCCACGGCGAGGCGGACCACCGCCGGAGGGAACCTTTCCGAATGGAGCGGCATCTGGCCTGGTGTGAGTTTCTGGATGCTGTTCTTCGGGCTGTTCCTCATGGGCGGGTGGGCAGTAGCCGCCGGTGCACTGGGGTACGCCGTCGCTGTGCTGGTGCGTATCTGGCCGCAGGATTGGCTGCGCCAGCACGGGCACGCGGCCGTACGGCTGCTGGTGCCGACGCCCGCGTACCTGCGCTTCGACGTGGCACTCGCCGTGCTGGCCGTCCTGGTCGACCTGTGGCTCGTGTCGGGGGCGATCGTGTTCGGGGCGGACGGCATTTTCACCGAGGACTGGATGGGATACCCCGGCATGACGGATCCCACCGGGCAGGGATATCAGGCCGCAGTGGTGAGCGTGCTGCGTACGACGGCATGGTGGACTTTCGGGATCGCTGTCCTATGCCGGTGCTGGATCACGGCCGGCATACAGGTGAGCGTCCTGCCGCTGGCAGCCTGGTGGATCGGATCTTTCGAGACCTACTACACCTGAGCTCGTACCTTATCCCCTGGCGAACCTCGTCATCGCAATACGCCGCGGACTAGGCCACTTTTCCAGGCATTTGCCGGACGTTGAGGAGGCCTTCGTCTGGTCAGATGTACCGCAGCTGGGGCAGGTGCTGGCAGGCCTGCCCATGCCGCAGGCCGCCGAAGGGCGCCTGGTGCTCGCGGTGGTCATCAGCCAGGAGTTCTGGTTCGCCCGGTCGGGCATAGGGAAAGGGGGCGGCGGCACCCCTTGTGCGGGGTGCCGCCGCCCCCTTTCGTACAGCAGGAGCGGGTTGGGCTGGGCCGGTTCAGTAGGCCGAGTTGACGTTGTCCATCGAGCCGTACTTGTCGGCCGCGTAGTTGCAGGACGCGGCGATG
>NZ_JAJQQS010000023.1 GCF_021228125.1 Streptomyces albireticuli | reverse complement strand
TCTACCGCAGCGGCCGCCAAGCCGAAGCCCTCGCCGTCTACGCCGACACCCGCCGCCTCCTCGCCGACGAACTCGGCGTCGACCCCTGCCCCGAACTCTCCGAACTCCAGCAACGCATCCTCCAGGCCGACACCGGCCTCGCCGCCGTACCGGACCCCTCCCAGGACCACACCTGCCCGTTCGTACGCCCCGCCCAGCTGCCCGCGCGCGTCGCGCACTTCACCGGACGCGCCGGTCTGACCGCCGGGCTCCGGTCACAGCTGACCGCCGCCCGCGGCGGCGCGCCCGTGATTTCGGCCATCGCCGGGATCGGCGGTGTCGGCAAGACCAGCCTCGCCGTCCACGTGGCCCACGCCGTCCGCCCGCACTTCCCCGACGGCCAGCTCTACGTCGACCTCCAGGGCGCGGGTCCCGGCCCGGCGGAACCGGACGCGGTGCTCGGCGCGTTCCTGCGCGCCATGGGCGCGGCCGACTCCGAGATCCCCGGGAACGCCGGGGAACGCTCGGCGCTCTACCGCTCCTTCCTCGCGGACCGCCGTGTGCTCGTCCTGCTCGACAACGCCCGCGACGCCGCCCAGATCCGGCCCCTGCTGCCCGGGGCGGAGGGGTGCGCGGCGATCGTCACCAGCCGCTCCCGCCTCTTCGACCTGGAGAACGTGCGCCTCGTCGACCTCGACGTGCTGGACCCCGACGAGGCGCTCGCCCTCTTCACCGGCATCGTCGGCGCGGAACGGGCGGGCGTGGAGCGCGAGGCCGCCCTGGACACCGTCGCCGCCTGCGGCTTCCTGCCCCTGGCCATCCGCATCGCCGCCGCCCGGCTGGCCGCCCGCACCACGTGGACCGTCGCGCACCTGGCCCGGAGGCTCGCCGACGAGCGCCGCCGCCTCGACGAACTCCACGCCGGCGACCTCGCCGTCGAGGCCACCTTCGACCTGGGGTACCACCACCTCGAACCCGGGCAGGCCCGCGCCTTCCGGCTGCTGGGCCTCCCCGACGGGCCCGACCTCTCCCTCCCCGCCGCGGCCGCCCTCCTGGACCTGGACACCGACGCGGCGGAGGACGTCCTGGAATCCCTCGTCGACACCTCGCTGCTGGAATCCGCCGCGCCGGGCCGGTACCGCCTCCACGACCTCGTACGCCTCTACGCGCGCGCCCGCGCGGAGCGGGAGGAACCGCGGGCCGCGCGCGGCGCCGCCATGTCCCGGCTCCTCGACTTCTACCTGGCGACCGCCGCGCGGGCCTACGCCCTCGACCGGCCGAGCGACAGGCTCGGCCACCACCTGGAACCGGTCCCGGCGTCCGGGCTCTCCTTCCCCGGCGTCCGCCAGGCCACCGACTGGCTCCTCACCGAGGTCTCCTGCCTCCTGGGCTGTGTCCGGCAGCAGGCCCGCGGCGACACGCTGCGGCGCTCCGTCGACCTGCTGTTCGTGGTGAAGGACCTGGCCGAGAACGGCATGGGGCGCAGGCTCTACGGTCAGGTGGCCGAGGCCGTCCTGGAAGCGGCCCGGGAGGCCGGCGACCCACGGGCCGAGGGCCGCGCGCACACCATCCTGGCGTACCACCACGGCCTGGCCGCGCGCTTCGCCCGGGCCGAGGAGCACGCCCGGCGGGCGGTGCTCCTCGGCACCGCCACCGCGGACCCGCTGGCCCTCTGCCAGGCGTCGAACCTCCGGGGCTCGCTCGCCACCTGGCTCAAGCGCCCCGAGGAGGCGGAGGGGCACCTCGCGACGGCGCTGCGCGGTTTCCGCGCCGACGGGAACCTCCCGGGCGAGGCCAGCGCCCTGAGCAATCTCTCCCGCGCCCAGCTGGACATGGGCCGCCCGGACCTCGCGGCGGAACTCGCCGAGCGGGCGCTCGCGCGCTACGAGGCCGCGGGCCCGTCCTGGCGGCGGGCCAACGCCCTCTACGCCTACGGCATCGCCCTGACCGAGAGCGGCCGCCCGGAGGAGGCCGTGCGGAGACTCACCGACGCGCTCGCGGTCTTCCAGGCCGGCCGGCAGCGCTGGTGGGAGGGGATGACGGCCTGGCGCCTCACCATGGCGCAGCTCGCGTCCGGTGACCCGGCCGCGGCGGCCCGGCACGCCGAACTCGCCCTGACCGTCCTCCGCGACCTGGGCGACGACCTGCGGAGCGCCCATGTCCTGACGCTGCTCGGCCGCGCGCTCGCGCTCCTCGGGCAGGAGGGGCGGGCCCGGGCGTGCTGGCGGGACGCGCTCGCCGCGTACGAGCGGCTGGGCGCGGCGGAACGGTCGGAGGTCCGGGAGCTGCTGGCGGAGCGGTCCTCGCGGTGAGCGCCGCGTGGCCGGGCCCTCTCCCCGCGCGTCCCGCCGGGCACGCCGTCGCGGCGGCGGGATCCGGGACGGGCGGGGCCGTCACATCCGGCCCCGCCCCGGGCGCCGACGCCGCGTAAGGCCCCGTCAGCGGGATGTCAGGCGGGCTTCACACCGCCCTGCGAGTATCGGTCCCCACCGGACGGCCGCGGCCGACGCCCCGGCAGCCGTTCGTGTGTCGCCGAACCTCCAGGAGCGGACATGGCTGTCAGACGCGAAAGACACGGACCCCGCGCACGGGGCCGGAGGATCCGCCGGGCCGCGGTCGTCGCCGCCGTCGCGGGAGGCGCCGTGCTGCCGGTCGTGCCGCCCGCCTCCATGGCCGCAGGAGCCGCCGCCGGGCCCGCGCGCGCCGCCTCCTGCGAGGTGCGGCCCGACATGCGGCACACCGACTGGACACCGATGAACTTCCTCGGGGACGTGGTGTGCCCGCACAACCTCGTCAACACCCGGGTCCAGTCCACGACCCAGAGCCCCGTCAACGGGCGGATGGCCTTCTCGCCGAGCTGGTTCGTGTGCTGGAAGCCCGGGACCCCGCAGCAGGGCAGTGACATCTGGTACTACACGCAGGCCGACAGCGTCTCCGGCAACAAGCGCACGAAGGGCTGGGGCTACCTCCCGGCGGCGGAGCTGCAGGTGACGAAGCATCCGGTACCGGGGCTGGCGCGGTGCAGCTGGTCGGTGACGTCGACGGCCGCCGGGGGCTGAGATGGGTACGAAGACCGAGAGGCGCCCGGCACCGCGTGCGGCGTGTGGCCGGAAGGCGTGGACGGCCGCCCTGCTGTCCCTGGGGATCCTCGCCGTCGGCGCCCCCGCCGTGGTGGCGGAGCCCGCAGGCGGCTCGGGGAGCGCCGCCACCTGCGGGCTGCGCAACCAGCGGCACCAGGACAACCTGGGCAACTCCTTCACCGTGGACCTGTACTGCGACAACCTCGCCACGGACGTCCTCGGGCGGTCCGCCTTCAACGCGCCGGTCACCGGCAGGCTCAAGCTCTCGCCGAGCTGGTTCGTGTGCTGGACGGAGGGCGAGGCCCCGCCGGGCCAGACCAAGATCTGGTACTACACGCAGGGGGACGAGGTGGTGACCCAGCCCGGCCTCAAGGCGTGGGGGGTCGTCCCCGCCCGGGTCGTACAGACGCCGCGGCACCCCTATCCGGGTATCCCCCGCTGCGCCTGGGTCTGACCGGCCCGGCCCTCGTCCTCGGTCCTCGGGCCCGCACCGGGCCTCCTCACCCCACCGTCCCCACAGTCCGGGAGATCCCGTCATGGCATCAGGTCGACTCCACGCGCTCGTCACGGCGGCCCTGCTCGGCAGTGTGCTGTCGCTCGGCCCGGTCCTCGGGGCCGGCGGCGACTCCGCGCGCGCCGCGCCCGCTCCCTCCGCGCGGGAGCGGGTGTACAACGGTGTCAACGGCGAGTGGCGCCTCTGCCCCTACACCGGCACCCACCCGGAGCTCGGCAAGGGGCACGCCAACGACGCGGTCGGTCACCTCCAGTGCGTCCTCAACAAGGTCTACGCCTACCGGAACGTGACGGCCGACAAGATCTTCGGCGAGGCCACCCTGGCCGCCGTCAAGGACTTCCAGCAGTCGGTCGGGCTGACGGCCGACGGGTTCGTCGGCCCCAACACCTGGGCCGCCCTGCACCCCTGACCCGTGGTGGCGGGGGTGCGGGGCCACTCGGGGCCCGTGGCGCTCCCCCTCACGAGGGCCCGGCGGCGGCGCTTCGTTCCGCCATCAGTCGTGCGACGGCTCCGACGGTCGGGGCCTCGGCCAGGTCGTCCTCGCTGATCCGGATGCCGAGCTCGGTCTCCAGGACGAGGGACAGCTCGACGAGCGCGAGCGAGTCGAGCTCGATGTCCTCGGGGGTGGCGTCGTACGTGATGCGGTCCGGGTCCACGTGCAGCTTGCCGGCCAGGATGTCCCTGAGCCGTTCGTACAGCGCCTCGTAGCGCATCCGGCGTCCTTTCGAGAGGAGAGGAGGGGAGAGAGGCAGGAGGAGCGGTCACGGATTGGCGCCGACCGCCGGCCGCCGCCCCTTCGGGTCCTTCTTGTCCTTCTTGCCGTGCTGGGGGACGGCTCGGGCCAGCAGCGGCCCCCGCAGCCCGCCGAGCAGCTCGCGGTAGCCGGGTTCGGGTACGGGCTCGAAGTGCATGCCGAAGGGTTTGTAGAAGTTGCCGAACAGCCCCCGGTCGCCGAAGAGGTGCCAGGGCAGCAGCAACAGCGCCCACTCGGGGCCGATCAGCCAGATCCACAGGGCGGCCACCGCGCCCTGGGTGACCAGGCTGTGCATGGTGTTGTAGAGGACGTAGTAGACCTTTGAGATCTCCTTGTCGGGG
Organism: Streptomyces albireticuli; assembly: GCF_021228125.1. Lineage (GTDB taxonomy): Bacteria > Actinomycetota > Actinomycetes > Streptomycetales > Streptomycetaceae > Streptomyces > Streptomyces albireticuli. The sequence goes on along the minus strand of NZ_JAJQQS010000023.1, from coordinate 145,413 downwards.
CTGCGCCGGTAGGCGATCGCGCCGGGGAGGTAGCCGATGAGGTCGATGTAGAGGAACAGCGCGACGGCCACGCCCCAGCGGATCTCACCGGCGTGCGCGATGATCAGACCGGTGGTGACGGCGAAGCCGACGAGGTACTCCGAGCGGTGCAGCTTGGCCGTGGTGGGGGTGTCGAAAGGGTTTGCCTGGTCCATGACTCATCCCTCGGGGGTGTTCTCGGCGTGCTCGTCCGTGTCCTCGGCCGTCGCGGACACCACCGGGGAAACGCTCTTCCCCGGTGGTGTCCGCGGTGTCAGCCGTTCCTGGTGCGTGACGTCCGGGAAGAGGCCGGTCACCGCCCAGGCGACCGTCTCCTTGATGACGCGCTCCGCGATGGGGTCGAGGATCCCCTCCATGCTGGGGATGCCGAAGTCGAACTCGGCGTCGAAGCGCACGCGCACGTCGTCGGCGTCCTGCCGCAGCTGCCACGTGCCGCGGAACTCGTCGAAGTCGCCGTACGTCTGCTCGAACCGGATCCGCAGCGCCCCGGGGTCGAAGAACTCCTCCTCCGACCACGACAGCAGCCCGCTGCGGAAGTACAGCTCCCAGCTGGAGCTGCCGCCCTCGCCGGGCACACTGCGGTGCACGGTCGTCGCCCGGACGTGCGGCGCGAGTTCGGGGTAGCGCTCCCAGGCGAGCAGGGCGTCGAAGACCTCCCGGGCCTTCTCGCCCCGCACGGTCGCCTCCAGTTCCACGCGCCGCATGTCAGCGACCGCCTTCCGGCATCGTCGTCGCGCCGGAGCGCAGCGCGCGGCATGCCTGGTCGAGGGAGTCGAGCAGGAAGTCCGCCTCGCGGTCGGTGAGCGTGGCGGGCGGGGTGAACCGGACGACCGAGCTGCCGATCATGGAGTGGTTGGCGATGACGCGGCGGTTGAAGAGCTCCATGAGCAGCTCGCCGGCGAGGCCGGGCTCGGCGAGCTCGACGCCGATGAGCAGTCCCCGGCCCCGTACCTCCACGGCGAGCCCGTCGCCCAGGGTGGCCTCCACGACCTCCTTGACGCCCGGCAGGAGGCGTTCGCCGAGTTCCCGCGCCCGGGTGATGAGGTCCTCCTCACGGATGGCCCGGATGACGCCCTGGACGGCGGCCATCAGCACCGGCTGGCCGGAGAAGGTCGAGGTGTGGATGTAGGGGTCCTTGTCGAAGGGCCGGAAGGTCTCGCGGGTGGCGACGGCCGCCGAGACGGGGACGATCCCGCCGCCGAGGGCCTTGCCCGCCAGCAGGATGTCGGGCCTGACGCCCTCGATGTCGGCGCCCCACCAGTGGCCGAGGCGGCCCAGACCGGTCTGGACCTCGTCGAGGACCAGCAGCCCGCCGTACTGCCGCACCAGTGTCCCGACGCGGCGCAGATAGCCGTCCGGCGGGACCACGACGCCGCCCTCCCCCTGCACCGGCTCCACGAGGACGCACACCTCGCCGGGGTGGCCGGCCAGCTCCTTCTCCAGGGCGTCGGCGTCACCGTAGGGCACGTGCGTGACATCGGCGAGCAGGGGGCGGAAGGGCGCCTGGTAGACCTCCTTCGCCGTCGCCGACAGCGCGCCCAGGGTCTTGCCGTGGTAGCCGCCGGTCATGGCCACCGTCCGCCTGCGCCCTCCGGCGCGGGCCAGCTTGAGGGCGGTCTCGACGGCCTCGGCGCCGGAGAGGCTGAAGTGCACACGGTCCAGCCCGGCCGGTGCCACCGAGACGAGGGCCTCGGCGGCGCGCGCCACGGTGGGTTCGAGCAGGATGCGGGTGGCCGTGGGGTGCGTGCGCAGCTGGCGGAGCACGGCCTCCGTCACCAGGGGGTGGCGGGCGCCGGTGATGAAGACGCCGTAGCCGCCGCAGTTGAGGAAGCTCGCGCCGTCGGCGGTGCGCAGCCAGGCCCCTTCGGAGGCCACTTCCATGTGCCCGCCGAAGAGTTCGGCCAGGGTGGCCCGGCCCTTGCTGAGGTGGGCGCGGTAGAGGCGGAGGACGTCCTGCTCGGTCCCGGCCCGGTCCGGGGCCTCGGTCCGCGCTCCGTCGGGGGTGGGGGTCCGGGGGTGGGCTTCGGTCACTGACGGGTTCCCTTCGGGTACTGGAGGGGTGGACCGCTCCCGTACGTACGGGCCGCCTCCGCACGGGCCGCGGCCGTACGGGCCTCGGTCGTACGGGCAGTCGTACGGGCCTCAGTCGTACGGGCCGCCGGGGAGCGCGCGCCGCTCAGCCGCCCCACAGGTCCCCGAAGGCGGCGCGGCGCGGGTCGGCGCCGGCGCTGACGCTGACCCCTTGCAGGTGCGAGGTCTTGAGCATCGGGTAGTTGGCCTCGCCGAAGACACCGCCGGTCAGACCGGTGCCGCCATGGCTGGGCAGGTAGGGCAGGAAGCCGATGTGGGAGTCGTTCACCTTGAGCAGCCCGCCGTTGCGGACCCGGCGCAGGAAGGTGTCGACGACCTCGTCCGAGCGGGTCCACAGGGAGTTGCGCAGCCCGTGCGCCCCGGCGTCGACGAACGCCAGCATCTCGTCGAGGAGCGGGCCGTCGTCGCCCGGCCCGACGGAGACGACGGGGAGCAGCGGGAAGAACGTCTCCTGCTGGACGGCGTCGATCCGCCGGGCGTCCGCCAGGCCGTCGACGCGCAGGACGGTCGGTTCCAGGAAGACCCCGGTGTCCGAGCGGGTGCCGTCCAGCTCGGTGCGGTGGCCGCCGCACACCAGTGTGGCGCCGGCTCCCCGGGCCTGGTCGAGCAGGGCGAAGAAGCGCTCGCTGCGCCGCACCGGGGAGAGCAGGACCCCTTCGTCCTCGGGGTGTCCCGGCCGGATACGGGCGGCCTCCCGGGCGATGCGCCGGGTCAGCTCGTCGGCGACGGCCGCGTGGGCCAGGACGCGGTTGGGCGCCATGCAGATCTGGCCGGAGCCGTAGAACGCCTCGCAGGCGGCCCGGGCGGCCAGGTCGAGGTCCGCGTCCTTCCAGACGGTGATCGTGTCGTTGCCTGCCAGTTCCAGGACGGGCTTCTTGCCCTTGGCGACGCACCGCCGCTCCAGGCGCAGGCCCTCCTCGCAGCCGCCGATGTAGAAGATGTCGTCCACCAGGGGGCTGTCGACCCAGAGGTCGAGCGTCGAGCCGGGGTTGCCGCAGACGACCCCGAGCGCGCCCGGCGGGGCGCCCATGTCCTCCAGGAGCGGGGCGACGAGCTCGCGCATGACGTACATCGTGCTCAGTGCGATGCTGCGCGGCGCGCGCACGACGACGGCGTTGCCCGCCATGAGCGCCAGGACGGCGAGCGCGGCGCTGGGGGCGGGGGCGTTCTGCGGCGGGTTGAGGCAGACGACGCCGTCGGGGACACGGCGGACGATCAGCCGTCTGCCGCCGTGCCGGAACTCGGTGTGCATCTGCCGGCGGTACCAGTCGAGGCTCTCCTCCGCGTAGACCGCCAGGAGGCAGCTCAGCTCCCAGCGCGCCAGTCGCAGGGGGTGTGCCTCGGCGGTCAGCAGCCGCAGGAACTCGTCCCGGTGCCGGAGGAGTTGTCTTCGGAAGGCGGCGCCCAGTTCCATGCGGCGTTCCAGGGGGACGGCGGCCCAGGCGGGGGCGGCCTCGGCGGCGGCCTCCAGGGCGCGGGCGTTGTCCCGGGCGGAGGCCACGGCGACGCGGCCCACCACGTACGGGTGGCCCGCCGCCGTGGAGTGGGGGTCGCGTTCCAGCTCGCGCTTGAGGGAGACGCTGGCGAAGACGTCCTCCAGGAGGGAACGGGAGGTGAGGGTGTAGACCCAGCCGGTGCCCGGGACGTCCTCTCCCGCGAGGTAGGAGAGGTAGCTGCGTAACGGATGGTCCCGGGCGGCCGGTGGTGAGGGTGGGTCCGGCACCGGCCGGTTGCGGGACCCGTCGGCTTGCGTTCCAGTGAAAACCATCCGTCGACGCCCCCAGACCTGCGGCTCGCTGCCCGTGTCCGGATCCTTACACGGTCATCTGACACGCGGCTGACAAGGCCGTCAGGGGGATGTCAGCCGTACGGGCCACACTGGCCGGGTCGTCGCCGGGCCCGGTGCGGCCCCGGTACGGCCCGCGAGGGGAAAGGGGCGTGGGAGTGACGACCATGAGCAGGTCACGGACCCGGACGGCGGTCGCGGTGTCGGCCGCGGCGCTGGTCCTGTGCGCCGCGCCGCCCGCGTCGGCCGGGCCCCGGGCGGCGAGCGCGCCGTGCGTGACGCGGGAGGGCTCCGAGCACGTCGACTGGACGGGCATGTGGTTCGACCACGACGTGGTGTGCGACAACACCCCCGGTGAGCTGCGTTTGCAGACGTATCCCACGAGCCCTGTGGTGTCGATGCTGCTGTCCAGGCGGAGCTGGTTCGTCTGCTGGAAGACCGGTGATCCGCCGCCGGGCGGCAACAACTTCTACTACTACACACAGGGCGATGTGATCGTCGACCGGCCGGGGGCGAAGGGCTGGGGCTATCTGCCCGGCCATCTGCTGCACGTGGACGGTCACCCGGCGCCCGGCGTGCCCAAGTGCCGGTGGGCCTGACCGGGCCGCAGAAAGCAGTGGGCAGCGGCGGGCAGCGGCAGGAACCAGGGGAAAGAGGCACGCACGTGAAACCGACAGCGATCGGACCCGGCCGGCGGGGCTGGACGGCCCTCGCCCTGTCCGCCGTCAGCGTCGCGGCCCTCGCCGGCGCGGTTCCCGTGGCGGCCGCCACGGCGGGGGACGACGCCCTGGGCGCACCCGGCCCGCGGGGCATCTGCCAGATCCGCAACGGCGTCTCCCACACCGATTACGCGGGCAAGACCTTCACCACCGACCTGTACTGCGAGAACGTCGTCGCCGATGTGTACGCGAAGTCCGAGAACTACGCCACGGTGGTCGGCAAGCTCGTCACGACGCTGAGCTGGTTCGTGTGCTGGGAGACCGGTGAGCTCCACGCCGGGAAGAACCGCGTCTGGTACTACACACAGGGCGACCGCATCCTCAACTGGCCGATGCGCAAGGGCTGGGGGTACGTCCCGGCGTACCGCCTGACCACCACGGTCGACCCGTTCCCCGGTCTGCCGCCCTGTGTGCCGTCCATGAAGGCCGCGCCGGCCGTGAAGGGGGGCCACCGGTGAGGGCGGCACGGAACGGGGCCCCGCGCCGGGCCCGGGCCGGGGCGGTGGCCGCCGCCCTCGCCGCGACCGCCGCGCTGTCCGTCACCCCGGCCCCGGCGGCGAGCGCCACCGGGGACACCGCCCGTCCCGCCTCCGCCGCTCCTTCTTCCGGTGCCGCCCGCACCTGCTACATCCGGGAGCGCAGCCCCCACGCGGACACCCTCGGCAACTTCTTCACCAAGGACCTCTATTGCGAGAACGCTGCCGGGCAGCTCTACGGCCGGGCCGCCTTCCTCGCCCCGGTGACCGGCCTCCTCAAGACCACCACCAGCTGGTTCGTGTGCTGGACGCTCGGTGACCCCCACCAAGGCGGCAACAGCGTCTGGTACTACACCCAGGGCCAGGAGACCGTGCAGATCCCCTCGGTCCTCGGCTGGGGCAGCATTCCGGCCAACTACTTGTGGACCGACCAGGACCCGTATCCGGGGCTTCCGCGCTGCCCGTGGCGGTAGCGAGCGCCTCCGGGCGCGTACGGTCGCCGCCCGGCCGCCTGGCTCGAACGGCGCTGTCCCCGGCGCGCGAAACGGACTTACTGTGCTTCCAACACCTCGTGCGCGATGCCGTGGAGGGGGGTGGCGCAGTGGTGACGGAGTTGCGTTTCCGCCTGCTGGGGCACATGGAGGTGTTCCGGGGCACCACGCCCGTGCCGCTCACGGCCGGAAAGCTCCGCGTCCTCCTCGCCTCCCTGCTGCTCGGAGCCAACCGGACCGTGCCCTTCGACACCCTCGTCGAGCGGCTGTGGGGTGAGAACCCGCCCCCGTCGGCACGCAACACGGTCCACGTCTACACCATGCGCCTGCGCCGGGCCCTCGGCGACGGCCCGGACGGCGCCCCGCTCGTTCGGACGAGACCGAACGGCTACGCCCTGGAGGTCGCCCCGGACCGGCTGGACGTGACGGCCTTCCACGAGTTGCTGGAGCGGGCCCGCAGGGCGCACACCACGGGTGACGCGGTGGAGGAGTCCGCCCTGCTCACCGAGGCGCTCGCACTGTGGCAGGGGCCGGCGCTCCTGGACGTCCCCTCCGAGTCGCTCCAGCGCGGCGCGGCCCCCCGGCTGGCGGACGAGCGGCTGCACGCCCTGGAACGCTGGGCGGAGGTCGAACTGCGGCTCGGCCGGCACGCCGAGATCGTCGGAGAACTCGACGCGCTGACGCGGGAGCACCCCTTGCGCGAGCGGCTGTGGGCGGCGCTCATGCTCGCCCTGAGCCGGTCGGGCCGGACCGGCGAGGCGCTGGCGGCGTACCGGCGCGTGCGCAGGCTGTTCCGCGACGAGATGGGCATCGACCCCGGCGAACACGTGAACCGCGTCCATCAGATGGTGCTGACCGGGAGCGCGGCGTCCGGGATCCCGGTGTCCGGCAGGGCGGGCGCCCAGGCTCCGGGAGCCGGCCGCGGGCCCTGGGAGGTGGCGCCCTTCCAACTGCCCCCGGCCCCCCGCTGCTTCGTCGGCAGGACCGGCCCGGTCCGGTCGCTGACGGAGTTCCTGACCTCGCGGGCGTACGGGCGCGGGGGCCCGCCCGGCGGGGCGGGCGAGGCCATGCCCGTGGGCATCGTCACCGGCCAGCCCGGCGTGGGCAAGACCACCCTCGCCCTGCACGTCGCCCACCGGGTCCGGGCGCGCTTTCCGGACGGCCAGCTCTACGTCAACCTCCAGGGCCACTGCCGCGCGGCCCCGCTGGCACCGTCCGTGGCCCTGGGCCGGTGCCTGCGCGCGCTGGGCCTGCCGGGCCACCAGGTCCCCGCCGACGAGGAGGAGCGGATCGGTCTCTACCGCAGCCTGCTCGCCGACCGGCGGGTGCTGGTGCTGCTCGACGACGCCGCCGACCCGCGTCAGGTGCGGCCGCTGCTCCCCGGCGACCCGGGCTGCGCGGTGCTGGTGACGAGCCGGGACGATCTGCGCGGGCTGGCCGCCATCGAGGGCGGGCACCGGCTGCGGCTCGCCCCGATGACCGACGAGGAGTCGGTGGCCCTGCTCACCGGTCTGCTCGGGCCTGCCCGGGCGGACGCCGAGCCCGGGGCCGTCCGGGCCCTGGCGGCCGAGTGCGCACGGCTCCCCCTGGCACTGCGGATCGCGGCGGCGAACGTCGACGCCCTGCCGCAGACGCGGGTGGCCCACTACGTCGGCGTCCTGCGCTCCCGGGGCCGGCTGGCCCATCTCGTGTCACCCGGTGACGAGGAGGCGGCCGTGCGGGCGGCCTTCGACCTGTCCTACCGGAGGCTGTCGGAGCCGGCCGCGACCCTCTTCGCACGGCTGAGCCTGGTGCCCGGCCCGGACTTCGCCGGTCCCGCGGCCGGGGTGCTGATGAACCGCTCCCCCGCCGGGGCGGGGCCGCTGCTGGACACACTGGTCTCGGCGAACCTGGTGGCCGCCGGCAGCGGTGGCCGCTACCGGATCCACGACCTGCTCGGCGAGTACGCGGCGGCGCGGGCCGAGGGCGACTCGGGCGCTCCCGCGGCCCGTGCCCGGCTCTTCGACTTCTATCTGGGAACCGCCCGCGCCGCCACGGAGCTCCTCCACCCCCGGGCCCGCAGACCGCCGCCCCCTCCCGTCGCCGGTGCCGGGCCCGTGCCGCCGGTGGACGAGGCGGAGGCGCTGGACTGGCTGGACAGCGAGCTGCCGAACCTGGTGGCCTCCGCGCGCCGCGCGCTCGACACGGGCCACCCCGCCCACGCCTGGCGCCTCGCGGACGCCCTGCGCGGCTACTTCACTTCCCGGGGCCACGGCGCCGAGGGGCTCGCGGTGTGCGACGCGGCGCTGGCCGCCGCCCGCCGGGCGGGCGACGAGCGCGCCGAGGCGTCCGTACTCGGCCTCATGGGCGACATCCACTTCCTGCTGAGCCGCTACGAGGAGGCCGACAGGTGCCACAGCGGGTCGCTGGAGATCAGCCGCCGGACCGGTGACGTCCCCGGGCAGGCCGGCAGCCTCTTCAACCTCGGGCTGGCCAACGTCCACCTGGGCCGCCCCGGGCACAGCATCCGCTACCAGGAGGAGGCCCTGGCGCTGGCCCGGCGGGCGGGCGACGTCGACGCGCAGGCCCTGTCGCTGCACCACATCGGGATCGCCGAGCTGCTGTCGACCCGCCCCGGCCTCGGGCTCCGCCGGCAGGAGCGGGCCCTCGCCCTCAGCCGGCGCACGGGCAACGGCGCCACGCTGTGCCAGGCGCTGGCCGGCACCGGCATCGTGGCGTGGTTCCAGGGGGACCTCGCCGCGGCGCTGGCGGCCTTCTCGGAGTGCCTGGAGCTGGCCCGGCGCATCGGGAACCCGCACCTGGAGAACAACGCCCTGTCGCATCTCTCGGGCACGCGCTGCGACGCGGGTGACTACGAACAGGCCGCCACCGACGCCGGCCAGGCGATCGGCCTCAGCCGCTGGACGAGGGAGAGGGTCCACGAGGCCGCGGCGCTGGAGGCCCTCGCCACGGTCCGGCGGTGCACCGGGGACACCGCCGCGGCGCTCACCGACTACCACCGGGCCCTGGGCCTGGCCCGCGAGATCCACTTCGGCTACGGCGAGGTCAGGGTGCTCACCAGCCTGATCGAGGCGTACCGGGCGGATGGCCGGCCCGCCCGGGCCCTGCACTACGGTCGGCAGGCCCTGGGCAGGATCAGGGCGACCGGGCTGCTCCTCTCCCGCACCCGGGCCTTCGCGGGCATCGCCCACGCCCACCTCGACCTCGGCGACGAGCCGCGCGCGGTCCGCTACGCCGAGCGGGCACTGGAGCTGGCGCGCCGGCACGGCCAGCGGCTCGTCATGGCCAGGGCCCTCTACGTGTACGGCCTGACGCGACGGGCCCTGCACGGACCGGAAGCCGCCCTCCCGCACTGGCGGGCCGCCCTCGCGGTCTTCGAGGAGCTCGGCGTCCCTGAGCGCAGGCTGCTGGGCGAGCTCGTCGCGGCCTGAGCGCGGACGCGCGAGGGCGTCGCCCCGGCCGGCCACGCGAGGACCGAGCGCACCGCCCGGCACGGCGACGCGCCTCACTCCTGCCGTACCGGGGGTGACACACTCACCACCCCCCGCATTCGGACGTCTTGGCGAAATCCCTTCCTTGACGCGTAATTCACGCCGGTAAATGGTGGGACGCTGCGCGCGAAGGGGGAAGCGGCGCAGGTCAGCGTGGCTACCCGGCGTTCGGGTAACCCGCCTTTCCCGTATGTGATTTCCGAGGAGACGCCTTGTCCGGCGAACAACACCTGTCCAAGGTCTACAGCGACCGCTCCTACGTCCACACCACCACGGTGCGCCATCAGGGCACCACGGTGGCGCTGGCCATGGACGACCAGCGGCGGCTCGTGTACACCGTGCTCGACCTGAGCCGGCACGACGAGGCCAAGGGCGAACTCGACGCCGCCTACTGGTCGGAGAACCCGCTCCCCCTGCGTTTCCCCTCCGAGACGACCGACGTGGGCTACGCGGTCGCCGGCGCCACCCGGATGCCGGTCGTCAAGCGCGGCGGCCGGGTCGAGGCCGAGCCGGCCGAGCGGCTGGACGAGGACGAGGTGGACCCGTTCCTGTCCACGACCGCCCGGCTCACCGCGCTCGCCCCCTTCCACGCGCTGTCCGACGGCACGCACATCGTCGTCCTGCGCCAGTCCGTGGGGTCGGCGCACCCCGACGCGGTCCACAAGCTGACCGGCGGCGGCTCCTCCGGCGACCCGGGCCGCACGGACTACGCCGAGGACCGGGCCGGCGCCAAGGTGCCCTTGGTCGCGGACACCCTCCTCTTCGACCGCTTCCTGCTCGTGGGCGGTGAGCTCAAGCCCGTCCTGGAGGCCCGCTACCGCCGCAGCAGACACCGGAGCCGCCCCGACTCGGCCAAGGACAGCCTGGGCACCACGGACATGGAGGGCCGCCCCTTCCACGAGCCGACCCAGGAGCTGTCGTTCGTCCGCAACCTCTCCGGCGGGCGCTTCGCCGCCCTGCTCGTCCCCACCGCCGTCCACGGACGGCAGCGCTGGCAGGTCTTCGCGCACAACGACGCCACCGGCCGCGTCGACTCCTTCAGCGTGGAGCAGGGCCGCGACGGCCTGTTCAACCTCCAGGGCACCCGGGCGTGGACCAGCCCCGACCCCGCGTACCGCGACGCGGTCTACGAGAGCGGGCCCGGCACCTGCCCGTTCACCGGGCAGCCGCTGGTCCCCGTGGTGAGCACGGAGGGGCACGCGGAGACCGCGCTGGCGTTCGGCGGGGGTGACGCCCATGTGCGCGTCCCGGAGGGGCCGGAGCTGGCCGGCCGCGACTTCACCGTCGAGTTCTGGGCCCGCCGCACCGCGCACGGCCGCCAGGAGTTCCTGATCGGCCACGGGGACGAGGCAGGCAGCCCGCTCAAGTCCCTGCACATCGGCTTCCGCGAGGACGACCGCTTCACCTTCGCCTTCTACGCCGAGGACCTCAACGCCGACGGCCCGGTCACGGACACCTCCTGGCACCACTGGGCCTGCGTCTACGATCACACGGCCCGCCGGCAGACCGTCTACCGCGACGGTGAGGAGGCGGGCGGCCGCACCACCGGCGGCGACTACGCCGGCACCGGTCCGCTCCTGCTGGGCCGCGCCCTCGCCCAGGGCGCCCGCGCCGAACTCGACGAGGTCCGTGTCTGGGACCGCGCCCGCACCGCCGACGAGCTCAAGCGCGACAAGGGCGTCCGCCTCATCGGCGACGACCCCGGCCTCGTCGCCTACTACCGCTTCGACGAGGGCTCCGGCACCCGGCTCTTCGACCAGACCGACCACGCCCGCCACGGCGAACTGGTGGGCGGCCCGGAGTGGGTGACGTCCGAGGCCCCCGTGGGCGACCACCCGGGTGTCCGCCGCGACAGCTTCGCCGTGGCCGGCCGCCGCGTCGTCTCCGGCCTGTCGGCCGTCCTCTACCACCAGCAGGAGGACACGGCCGTCGGCTACGGCCAGGAGCCCAAGCCGGCCAAGCGCCAGGCCCGGGTCCTGCTCTCGTACGCCACGTCCGGCCCCGACCCGAGGACCGGCACGGCCACCGACGACGCCTACCTCGCCACCGTCGACCTCGGCGTCGGCCGCGACGGGCGCCTCGCCCGGATACCCGACGAGCTGACCCTGCCGGTGCTGGCGGCGCCCGAGGCCAGCGGGGACGTGGAGGCGATCAGCGAGCTGGACCGGCGCGTCCAGGAGATCACCCGGGACGTCGCCGCCAAGGAGACCGAGGCGGCCCGGCTGGCCCGGGGCAAGGACGAGATCGCCGCGCTGGAGAAGCGCGTGGCCGAGCGCAGGGCCGAGCTGGACGGCACGCTCGGCGCCTGGTGCTTCCGCGTCCGCTTCAAGCGGCAGCGCGACGGCAAGGACCAGTACCTCGCGCTCAAGGACGACGGAGCCGGTGACTGGCCCGCCGCCGTCCGCACCTCCGACAAGGACGCCCCGACGGCACTCTGGTACTTCGACGCGACGGTCGGCACGTACGAGGGCCGGCCGTGCTGGTACGTGCGCAACGCCCACGTCGCCAAGGACCTCAACGTCTCCGGCGAAAGCAAGGACCGCGACGCCCCGCTCATCGGCTACCGGCACCTCGAAGGCCACCACAACACCTACTTCACCCCCGTGGAACAGGGCGACGGCTACTCCGTCCTGGTCAACCTCTGGAGCCGGCTCGCCGTCTGCGCCACCGACCGCAAGGGCGACGCCGTCGTCCAGCACGACATCGAGACGGTGGCGGGGAACGGCGAGGGGCTGGTGACCTTCGAGAAGGTCCGTCCCGCGCCCCAGGCCAACGTGCAGGACTTCGTGAAGCTGATCGCCGCGGACGAGGCCCGCCTGGAGGAGCTGCGCCCCCAGCGCGACCGGCTCGCCCTCCTGCAGCGCGAGATCGAGGCCCTGCAGGCCGAGGGGACCGCCAAGCGCGAGGAGCTCGCCCGGCTCACCGGCGGCCTCAAGGGCGCCGACGACATCGCCCTGCCCATGCCGCAGCTCTCCGTCGACCGCACCGGCCTCAGCACCTCCGGCGCCCTGCTGGAGTTCGCCCGCGGCGCCGACCGCCCGTACCTGCTCGACAGCGCCACCGGCAGCGTCGTGCTGTACTTCCGGGGCGCCGACGGGCAGTTCTTCGCCACCTACTACGACACGCTCGTCTCCCGCTCCTCCCGGCAGCTCGCCGGTCCCGACGGCACGGCGTTCACCTTCGCCGCCCGCGACGCGGGCACCGACCTGGGCGGCGTCAACATCCGGATCATGGACGTCGGCGACGCCGGTCTGTGCGAGCTGACGATCGAGCGCGGCGAGGAGAGCGAGATCTGGCGGAAGCTGCCGCGCCGCGCGGCCGACTTCGCCGCCGTCGTCAACGGCGCGCCCGGCCAGGCGTACGACTACGCGCGACTGGCGGAGAGCAACCGACCGGGGGTACCCCTGTCGTCCGGCTCCCGGCTCCTCGTCGTCGACCCCGGGCAGGTGCGGGAGGTGCCGCTGGGCACCGTCCCCGACCATGTGCCCGGCCACGGCGGGCGCTGGCGCGCCGACAAGCCCGGCCGCGCCTACGCCTTCGACGGGCAGCGGAACGTCCTGGTCACCCAGGCCGGTCTGGACCGCGTCGCCGTCAGCGGCGATCTGACCGTCGAGGCCTGGGTCAACCCCCAGCGGGTGGCGGGCACGTCCCGCGTCGTCCACGCGAACACCGGTGACGACCCGTTCACCCTCGGCCTGCTCGCGCCGCCGGCCCCGCCCGCGACGCCCGCCCTGTTCTTCGACGGCAAGAGCGGCGTCGCCGTCACGGACGACCAGGTGCCGCTGTCCGGGGCCGACTTCACGGTCGAGTTCTGGGCGCGGCGGCCCTCGGCCCCCGACGGCCGCCCGCAGATCGTGGTCGGCCACGGAACGTCCCACGCCGCCGACAACTCCTCCCTGCACATCGGCTTCCGCGCGGACGGCACCTTCACCTTCGCCTTCTACGGCGACGACCTCGACACGAAGCGGAAGTACACCGACACCGCCTGGCACCACTGGGCTTGTGTCTACACCACGGCCTCCCGCGAGCAGGTGGTCTACCGGGACGGCACGGAGGTCGCCCGGCGCACGGCGACGCGCGACTACCGGGGGGCCGGTCCCTTCAGCTTCGGCAGCTCGCACGCCGGCTGGATCCCCGACTACGCGCGCATCGAGATGGACGAGGTCCGGCTGTGGGGCACCGCCCGCACCGCCCTCGAGATCCGCGACCGGATGACGAAGCGGCTCAAGGGCGACGAGGCGGGCCTGCAGGGCTACTGGCCCTGTGCCGGCCCGGCCACCGGGGCCGACGGCAAGCCCGTCGTCACCGACCGCTCGCCGCAGCGCCGCACCGTCACCCTGCGGGGCACGGTCACCACCGCCACCGCCCCCGAGGCGCTCACGCGGGGCGAGGACGCCGGCTACCGCATCGTCGCCGGCGTCGGCAACCGCCTCACCGCCACCCGCGCCGCGTTCCCCCTGCGCGAGTGGTCCCACCTCGCGGCCGCCTACGAGCAGTCGTGGGCGGTCGAGCTGACCGGCGGCACGTACCTGGAGGTGCCGGACAACGACGCGCTCGACATCGCCGACGACCTCACCGTCGAGGTCTTCTGCCGCGTCGCCGCCCTGGGCACGACGCAGGGCCTGCTCTCCAAGGGCCGTACCGCCGACGGCTCCGGCGGCAGCGTCCCGTACCGGCTGCTCGTCCTGCCCGACGGACGGCTGGAGTTCGGCTTCGAGGAGCCGGACGGGAAGCTGGTGCGGTTCGCCTCCACCGAGGCCCTCACCGCGGGGGCGTTCCACCGGATCGCCGTCGTCCGCAAGAGCGGCCGGTCGATGCGGGAGCGCAAGGGCTCCAAGGAGATCACTGCGGCGGGCGCCGACGGCAAGCCCGTCAAGCAGACCGTGGAGCTCGTCGAGTCCGTCGACGTCCAGGAGTGGCAGGACATCCGCTTCTTCGTCGACGGCCGCGAGGCCGGCACCGCCCGCTACGAGGGGCCGGGAGCCAAGGGCAACACCGGCACGCTCGACATCGGCCGGGCCCGCGACGGTCTGGAGACGCACCCGTTCACCGGTGTCGTCTCCGAGGCCCGGCTGTGGGGCACGGCCCGCGACGCGGCCCAGCTGGGCACGCCTGTATCGGCGCGCGACCGCGGGCTGACGGCGCACTGGCGGTTCGAGGAGAACGCGGGCAACACCGCGGCGGACACCACGGGTTCCCATCCGGCACGGCTGCGCGGGGCACGCTGGACCCGCAATCCCGACCCGCGGGGCAGTGTCTTCCGCGTCTACCGCAACGGCGTCCCCGTGGCCTGCGACCCCCTCGACGGCGAGGACTTCACCGACCACGGCGACGCCCAGCTCTCCCTCGGCGCCCGGCTCAAGGACGGCGAGGCCGGCCAGCCGTTCCACGGCGTCCTGGAGGAGGTGCGGATCTGGCGGACCGCCCGCACCCAGGAGCAGGTCCTGGACAACCTCTTCACCCGTCTCCGGGGCGAGAAGGAGGACCTGATCGCCTACTGGTCCTTCGACCGGGCCTCCACCGACGGGAGCGCGGACCTGGTCCGGGACGAGGGCCTGCGCGGCAACGACCTCATGCTCGCGGCCGCCCCCCGCCGCCCCGCCGCCGTCCTGTCCACCGCCCCCGTCTCCAGCGACACCGCCCAGGTCCGCTCCGCGCTCGCCGCGATGCGCACGCCGTTCCACGAGACGGTCTCGGGCGCCCCCGCCGTCGCCGAGTACGCGGACATGCAGTACACCGTCAAGGGCGAGGCGTTCGGCGTGCTCAAGCGGGCGTACGGCTATCTGCGCGACGGCCGCTGGCACCTGGTCACCGGCTACAAGGTCGGCGACCTGGTCAGCGAGTGGGTCAGCCAGGTGCAGTTCGACCCGCAGCTGGTCGGTTACGTGGAGGGCGCGCCGCCGGTGCCCTCGGAGAACCTCACGCCCAACACCGTCGACCCCGACAGCGCCACCTACGACTCGGCGTCGTCCGTGGAGTTCACGCAGGCCGAGCAGGTCGTCCACTCGCTGTCGTCCGCCAAGGAGCGCAGCGTGGACGCGGCGTTCGGCTTCGCGCTCTCCAACGAGGTCGACGTCGACATGTGGATGATCGCCGCGCCGCTGGGCTTCGGTGTCGCCAAGTCCATGGCGAAGGCCAAGGTGTCGGTGGGCGTGCGCGGCAGCCTGGAGTTCTCCAACAGCTGGGCGGACGAGACGGCCGTGTCGCAGGGCGAGAACACCGCCCGGGCCATGAAGGTCGACCTGTCGGGCAGCTGGGAGGACCCGCTGAAGCCGCTCAACCCCGCCGTCGGCCGCCGCTACGTCCCCGTCAACACGGGCTTCGCGGTGGTCCAGTCCCAGACCGCCGACGTGTTCGCGCTGCGGCTGGCGCACAGCGGCGCCCTGGTCGCCTACCGCATCCAGCCCAACCCGGACATCCCCAAGGACTGGAACGTCGTTCCCTTCCCGCTCAACCCCCGCTACACCAAGCAGGGCACCCTGGACGGCACGGTCGGCTTCGACGAGCGCGGCAAGGTCCTCGACCCCGATTACGCGGGCGCCCGCGACCAGGGCGAGTACAGCTACTACAAGCCGCGCGAGGCGTACGCCATCAAGCGGCGCATCCAGCGTGAGCAGCAGCGGATGCGCGGTTACTACGAGACGGTCTCCACCGACACCCACGCGCCCGACCCCACCGCCGAGCGCGCGGGCCGTGTCCTCGGCGGCGCGATCGGCGGCGACACGGCGCCCGGGAAGGGCCGTGACACGGCGGGCAGCGCCACCGGCGACGGCTTCTCGCGCCGCGACCTGGTCAACACCTATGTGTGGACGGCGGACGGCGGCTTCTTCGCCGAGACGACGGAGACGACGGACGCCGTCAGCGAGACGACCTCGGGCTCGTACTCGCTCTCCGGCTCGGTGGGCGCCTCCGTGGGCACGTCCTTCGACGTGATGGGCATCGGGATCAACGCGCAGCTCGACGCCTCCCTCGGTGGCGGCATGTCCGTCACCAGGGCGCGCGGCAAGGAGGCGACGCGCTCCTTCGGGCTGAACGTCACCTGCGCGCCCTCGGGCAACGTCCAGCAGTACGACGCCAACCGGAAGCCGGTGTTCGATGCCGACGGCAAGCCCGTCAACGCGCCCGGCAAGGTGGACGCGTACCGGTTCCTCAGCTTCTACCTCGGCGAGGACACCGAGCACTTCGACACCTTCTTCCACAAGGTCGTCGACCCGGCCTGGCTGGCGAACGGCACCGACCCGAACGCGGCGGCGCTGCGGCAGGCCCGGCAGTCGGACCGCAAGCCGCCGTGCTGGCGGGTGATGCACCGCGTCACCTTCGTCAGCCGGCTCCTGCCGCCGGTCCCGGCGAAGGACGCCGCGCCTCTGGAGCGGGCGATGCGGCAGCTCGACGTGGAGAGCAACTACGAGCTCGTCCGGCGCCTCGACCCCTACGTCAAGGGCGCGGCCACCGGGCTGCCCGAGCTCGCCGCGGCCGTGCGCGCGGCCCTGGCCACGCGTCTGCCGGAGCTGAGCCCGCACGCGGACCATGTGATCGGCTTCCTCGCCCAGTACTACGGCGTCGAGGGCTGATGACCGAGGTCTGACGGCCGGGTGCCCGGACCGGGGATTCCGTGGCGCGGCGCCGGGGCCGCCGCGCCCCCCGGTCCGGGCACTCCACGCGGCGAAGGGACGGTGGATCCCCCCGTGAATCCACCGTCCCTTCGCCGAACGGCCCCAGTGTGCACGACGAGGCCCCTCGTATTGAAGTCTTTTTCTAGAAAGTTCTTCTAGTTCGTCTTCTCGCTGCCCCTTCGGCGCCCAGTCCCCCGCGACCACCCCGTTCACCAGGAACGTTGCCTCCTGGCGCGGCCACGTGGAGGCTGTCTCCCCGAGGTGCCGCGTGTCGGGCGCGGCCGGGCAGGCGGGAGAGACGGCGGATGAGGTTCGAGGACGGTGTTCCGTTCGTGGTCCGGCTGGAGGCCGAGGACCGGCAGGCGCTCTTCGAGAGCGGGACGCCCCTCGTCTTCCCCGCGCGGCAGGTGCTCCTGCGGGAGCACGAACCCACGGCGCACGTGCTGATCCTGCTCTCCGGGTGGACGAAGGTGACCTCGGCCGCCGCCAACGGCTACGAGGCGCTCCTGGCGCTGCGGGGCCCCGGCGACATCATCGGCGAGGGCGCCGTGCTCAGCGGGCGCCCGCGGGGAGCGACCGTGACGGCGCTGAAGCGGGTCGAGGCCCTCGCCGTGGACGCCGCCCGGTTCAGCGGCCTGCTGGCGGAACGGCCCGGCATCTCCCGGAAGCTGCTGGCGCTGACCTCCGACCGGATGCGCGACAGCGACCGCCGGCGCGTGCAGTACGCGGCGCTGAACGTCCAGGAGCGGCTGGCCCTGTTGCTGCTGGAACTGATCGACAGCCACGGCGAGGACTCGGAGGAGGGCGTGCAGCTGACGGCCGGGCTCACCCAGAGCGAGCTGGCCGGCTCGGTGGGCGCCTCCCGGGAAGCCGTCGCCCGGCTGCTGAAGGGGCTGCGCGAGCGGGGGATCGTCCGCACCGGGCGCCGGGGCCTGGTCGTCGTACGCCCTGACGTGCTGCGGAAGATGGTGCGCCCGGAGAACCGGTGACGGGAGCCCCAGCCGGCCCGGCCGCCCGGGAGCCGCCCGCCGCCCGGGCCGCTGTGTGTACGCGGTCACATGGGGAATGTGCTAGGTTCCGTCGCCTCAAACTCCGTACCGGTGGCATCTTTTCGATGTCCCGAAGGGCCCTTACGGCCCACGTCTCCAGCGGAAGGCGGCCATGCGCGAGCCTGTCAACCGGACCATCCTGCTCCTCGACATCGAGCGGTTCAGCCGCCGCGACGACGTGGTGCAGGCGGTACTCCGGCGCACCCTGAACACGGTGGTCGACCAGACCCTGGTGACGGCCGGCGCCGAGGCCACCCAGCAGTACCGCGAGGACCGCGGCGACGGTCTGATCGTGCTCCTCAGCGGCGACGTGGCCAAGACCGCGGTCCTGCGCGCGCTGCTCACGGTCACGCCCGAACTCCTCCACGACCACAACCGGCTGGCCTCGGGCAGCGCCCAGATGCGGCTGCGCATCGTGCTCGCCGCCGGAGAGGTCGCCCACGATCCGCAGGCGGGCACCACCGGCGGCCTGGTCGGCCACGACCTCAACCAGGCCTTCCGGCTGCTGGACTCCGACGCCCTGCGCGACGCCCTCGCCGCGCGGACGGACTCGCACTGCGTGCTGGCGGTGAGCGCACCGGTGTACGAGGGGGTCGTCCGGCACGGCCACCGCGGTGTCCGGCCCGAGCAGTTCCGGCGGACGGAGGTGAAGGTCAAGGACGGTGTGCTGGCGGCCTGGCTCCACGGGGACGAGACGTCCCCGGCCCCGGAGGGGGCGGAGGCCGGTGGTCCGCGCGCGGCGGCCGGGCGGGAGCGGGCGGCGGCCGCCGCTCCTTCCGGCCACGGAGCCCAGGCGCCGCCCCGGCCCGGTCCCGAACCGCAGCCGCAACAGGAGCGGCCCGCCGGTGCGGTCTTCCACTTCTACGGCGCCCCGGTGGTGCACGGCTCGCTCGTCGGCGGCGATCAGCACGGGGTGAGCGGCGGCGACGTGACGGGTGATGTCGTACTCGGCGGGTCCGTCACGAAACCGGTGCCGAACGGGCGTACCGGTGACGTACAGACCGACGACGGCCGGGACGGGAACGGTCAGGACGGGAACGGGAACGGGGGCCGACCATGAACGCGCTTCACGAGCAGCCGGCGGCGGGGGACGAGCCGGCGGGCGGGCCCGCCGGCGGACCGGTAGGCGGTCCCGTGGACGGGCCCGCCGGGGCGCGGGGCGGCGGCCCCGGGGCCCTGGAGGCGCCCGCCGATGCGCACGCCGGACCGGGGGCGGCGGCCCCGGGCCCGGACCCGGACGACACGGATTCCGGTGCCGACTCCGAGTTCGAGTACGCCTGGGACTCCCGCCAGGACCTCTACCGGCACAGCCCGGCCATCATGCTCGGCCGCGCCGCGCGGCTGGGCGGCTCGCTCGTCGGCGGTGACCAGCACGGGGTGAGCGGCGGCCAGGTCACCGGCGACGTGATCCTCGGCGGCAGCAAGGTCGAGTACCACCTGGGCGGGGACAGCGAGGAGCGGTCCGGTGAGATCCCCGCCACGGAGGTGGAGCGGCTGGCGCGGTGCTTCGTGTTCCCGCCGCGCGCGGAGGACGCCGGAGCCGTCACCGGGGAACCGGCCGCCCGCACCGGCACGCCCCACGGCGAGTGGGAGCCCGGCAGCCCGTTCGACGTCGCTCTGACCAGGCTCCGGCAGCACCGCGTGACCGTGCTCTCCGGCCCCGCGACGACCGGCCGCCGGGCCGCGGCCCTCATGCTGCTGCGCGCCGTGGGCGGGACCGCCTACCGCGCCCTGGACCCGGCCCTCTCCCCCGGCCGTCTGACCGGGGAGTTACGCGAGGGATGCGGACATCTCGTCGCCGACTTCCCCACCACCGCCGAACGACCGCTGCGCGAGCACCACTTGCGCGCCCTGAGCGAGCGACTGCACGCGGTCGGCGGTCACCTCGTCATCGTCGTCGGACCGCACCCCGTCGTGCACGGCGACGACGGGCACGTGGCGTGGCGGCCCCCGGAGCCCGCCGCCCTGCTCCGCGGCCACCTGCGCCACAAGGACCTGGCCGGCCACGACATCGACGACCTCCTCGCGCGTGCCGAGGTGCGGTCGGTGCTCGGGCACCGCAGGCCCGTGGCGGAACTGGCCCGTTTCGCCGACCGGATCGCCGAGTACGCCCAGGGGGCCCTCTCCCTGACGGCCCTCGCCGGCTTCGGCCACTACGCGGCCGAACGACAGGTGCGGGAGTGGTTCGACAGCACGGAACAGAGCCTCCACGACAAGGCGTTCCTGATCGCCCTCGCCACCTTCGACGAGGCCCCCTACCCCCTCACCGCCGAGCTGAGCGACGTCCTCTTCGGCTACCTCCAGCGCATCGAGAACCCCGGCGAACCGGCCCGCATCCCCGTCTTCGGCACCTCCAGCGCCCAGCGCGTGGAGCACGCGCGGGCGGACCGCTACCAGGAGGCCGAGGAGACCGAATGGGGCCCGGTGCTCCAGACGAAGGTGCAGTTCCGCGACCCGCTCACGGCCATCACCCTGCTCCGTGAGGTCTGGACCGGCCACCCGTCGTCCCGCCCCGCCCTCGTGGCCTGGCTGCGCCGGCTCGCGGACGACCCCCGGGCCGTCGTCCGCACCCGGGCCGCGTCCACGGCGGCGGTACTGGCGCAGACCGACCTGCCCTCGACCATGGCCCTGCTCATCCGGCCCTGGGCCCTCGAACGGCGGCCGCGCGCCCGGCTGGCCGCGGCAAACGCGCTCGCCCTCGCCCACCACCTGGGCGCCCCGCACGTCCCGCGCATCCTGCGGAGCTGGTGCACGACGAACGACCACCGGCTGCGCCGGGCGGCGGTGCGCACGTACGCCCTCGTCGGGGACGCCTTCCCCCGGGAGGCCGTCGAGGCGCTCCTGGAGGCGGCGCGCGCCATGGACGCCCGGGGCGGCCCGGTCCGCACCTGGCCGGAGGAGCTCGACGAACTCGCCCAGTCCGCGGCCACCTTGCTGCTCGCGGCCGGGCAGGACGCGGGCGCCTGCGAGGCCGGTGGCGCGGCGACCGAGCTGTGGCCCGCGCTGGTACCCCTGACGCGCGGCGGCGCGGCCCGGGACTTCGTCCTGCGCGCCGTCGTCCACGCCTGCGGCCCCACGGACGGCGCCGACGGCACCGGCCGCCCTCTCCTCCTCGATCTGTTCGGCCGCGCGGAGGCGGCGGCCGGCACCCCCGGCGGGCTGCTCCGGCAGTCGCTCGCCGCCCTGTGGCGGAGCGTGCTCAACGACCCTCTGTGCTCCGGGTCCGGCCTGGAGGCCATGCGCCGCTGGGTCCGGGCGGCCGGGGACGACCCGGAGGCCGAGCGCGCCCTCGTCGAGCTGCTGCCCCTTCTGACGGTGTCGGTCGAGGACACGAAGCGGCTCGCCTACCTGCTGGAGAACCTGCGCGACGGAGGGGACCCGGCACCGCTCGCCGTGGCCCTCCGGCTGCGCGGAACCCTGTTCCCGCCGTACGCGTGGACCGCTCCGGCGCCCCGTCCCGTGCCGTAGACCGGCCGATCCCCACGCCCACCGGCTCCGTCGCCCGGGCGTCGGCCGACCGCGCGTGCCCGCCCGTCCCGGTCCGTGATCTCCACGGCTCCCCGCCGCACCGAACCGAACCGTCCCAAGGAGCAGCAACACCATGATGAGCCAGCAGCCCCAGTGGCAGCAGGACGCGAACCGCCACACGCAGCTCGTCGACCCGGTCGTCACGATCCAGGAGCTGTCG
The DNA here is from genome assembly GCF_021228125.1 of Streptomyces albireticuli. Classification (GTDB taxonomy): domain Bacteria; phylum Actinomycetota; class Actinomycetes; order Streptomycetales; family Streptomycetaceae; genus Streptomyces; species Streptomyces albireticuli. Next base: position 123,970 of record NZ_JAJQQS010000023.1, on the reverse strand, counting down.
CGCTTCAAGCCGCTGCGCAGCACGCGCATCGACTACGCCCTCGTCTTCACCACGGCCCAGGGCGGGCTCGACACCTACCTGCCACCGAACCGCCCGAGCCGCACCGAGGTGGCCACCCGCCGCTGGACCAGCGTGTACGAGGTGGACATGGGGCTGCACGAGGCGGACACCGTCCTCGCGCTGCCCGGCAGCAACGACGCCTTCCTCTTCGAGGTGTCGGTGAGCTGCAGCTGGCAGGTGCTGACGCCCGCGGCGTTCGTCGCCAGTGGAGAGCGCGATGTCCCCGCTCTGGTGCGGCGCCTCGTCGACGACGCCGTACGTCCCGTGCTGCGCGGGTACGCGATGGAGGACAGCGCGGCGGCGGAGAAGGCCGCGCAGCAGGCGCTCGCCGACGCCGGGCCGCTGGGCGTGGCGGCCGGCCTGCACGTCCGGTGCGGCATCCAGATCCGCCGGGACGAGGCGTCCCTCGCCCACGAGCGGGAGCTGCGCGACATCGAGTTCGCGCGGCGGAAGCTCGACCCCCGGCACGCCCTGCTCATGCGGGAGGACGAACTGGCGGCGGAGCGGGCGCTCGCCCAGAGCGAGCACCAGCACCGCGTCGAACTGCGGGGCCAGAACCTGGGCCACGAGCGGCGGATGATCCAGGGCCGGCAGGAGCTGGAGCTCCAGGAGATCGAGGCACAGAAAGTCCGGTACTACGCGCACTACATGGAGCGCGGCGGCCCGACGGCCATGGCCTTCCAGCTCGCGCAGCACCCGGAGGACGCGCGTCTGATCATGGAGAACCTGCGGGAGGACCAGCTGCGGGCGATGCAGAGCCAGCTCCAGGTCGCGCTCCAGGCGCTCGGCGGGGGGCCGGGCGGTCTGGAGGAGCACCAGCTGGACGAGCCGCGCAGGCTGGCGGCGAACGTGATCCGGGAGGTCCTCAGCGCCAAGCTGCCGCTCTCGGCGCCGGACGGCGTGCGGTCGGTGGAGGGTGCGGCGGGCCCGCTGCCGGACGAGGTGCCCGAGGAGCGTGCGGAGCCGGCGGAGGACGGCGCCGTACCGGCGGACGCTCCGCCGCGGGCCCCGGTCGACGGGGTGCCACCGCGGCCCGCCGCTCCGCCGCGGGCCCCCGCGAACGGTGCCGCCGCGCACGACGCGGGCCCCGTCTTCGGGTACCGGACCTCGACCCCGCCCGCCGACCGGTGACCACCGGAGCCCCGGAGCCCACCAACCCGGGACCTTCCAACCCAGGACCCACCAACCCGGGATCTTCCAACCCGGGACCTTCCAACTCGGGACCTTCCGATCCGGCACCGCCCGCCGGCACCGCGCCGCGCACGGCCGAACGGCTCCTCGCGGAGCTGCGTCAGGAGGCGGCCCGGGCCGACACCAAGGGTTCCGTGCTGGTGGCCGCGCAGGGCATGGCCGCGTCCGCGCTCGTCGGGGTGCTCGCCGTACGGGGCTGGCAGCCGGGCTCCCTCTCGGTGCTCGGCGAGGTGCTCTGGTGGGCGGGCGCGGTCTGCTTCGTCGGCTCGCTGCTCTCGCTGCTGATGACGGTGATACCGCGCTACCGGGCGCGCGGGTGGCGCCCCGGCCTGCCCCTCACCCACTTCGCCGACATCCACGGCGCGGCACGCCAGGGACCGACGGCCCTGGAGGAGGCCCTGCGGGAGACCGAGCGGGCTCCCGTGGCCGCGCTCCTCATGGCACTCACGGAGAACAGCCGGATCGTCGCCCACAAGTACCGGTGGCTGCGCACGGGCATGGCCGGCTTCACGGCGGCGATGGTGCTGCTGCCGGGCGCGCTCCTGGTCGGCTGACCGACCGCCGCCGCCCGCCTTAGGAATTGACTCCCGATCAGGAGAAGTACGCCCATGCCCGACCAGAACCGCCACGACCCGCCTGCCACGCCGCCCTTGCCGACTCCCCTGCCGCAGGATCCGCCGCCGTATCCGACGATGCCCGAGCGTACGGAGCCGGCACCGTACGGGTACGCGGTCGACGGCAGCGTACCGCCCCCGTATCCGGGAGTGGAGGGTGTGGAGGCACCGCCCGTGTACCCGGGCGAGGGGGCGTCTCCGGTGTACCCGGGTGAAGGGACACCGCCCCCGTACCCGGGCGAGGCGACGAACCCGGCGTACCCGGGTGCGGCGACATCTCAGCCGTACCCGGAGACGGTACGACCGCCCGCGTACCCGGAGGAAGCGGCACCGCCCTCGCACCCGGGCGAGATGGCGCCGCCGGCGTATCCACGTGCGACGGTACCGCCGGCGTATCCGGACCCTGGCGAACCACCCTCCTACCCCGGCGATGTGCCACCACCGGCGTACCCGGGCGACACGGCACCCCAGCCCTACCCGAACGACACCGAACCACCCGCCTACCCCGGCGACGAGCCTCCTTACCCGGGCGAGGACCTGGGTACGAACACCCCCGCGGCCCGGACACCGGCAGCGGCACCCCCTCCCCACCCAGAGGCACCGCCGACCCCACCCGCCACTGCTCCTCATCCGCACCACGACGACCTGACCCTGCAATCGGGACGCAAGCACCTCAAGGCGCATCAGCGCGGCGTGGACGGCGCCTCCCTCGCCCAGTTGGTGATGAGCCTCCCGGTGGCGCTGATCAGCCTCTCCGTGGTCTTCTTCGCGTTCTCGCTCGTCAACGCCGCCCTCGGGCTGATCATGGCCGCGGCCTGGCTGCTGTCCGGTCCCCTGGTCTTCCACCGCCCCGCCGAAGCCGCCATCGCCCGGTACCTGCTGGGCATGCGACGCCCCACACCGGAGGAGGCGCACCGCCTGGGCGCGGTGTGGGCGGAGGTGACCCGCCGCGCCGGGGTGAGTCGGAGCACCTACGAACTATGGGTGCAGGAACGCGCCGAACTGAACGCGACCGCCGCGGCCGGCCACATCGTCGCGGTGACCCGCCACGCGATGGACCGCTTACCCAACTCCCAGCTGGCGGCGGTGCTCGCCCACGAACTGGGCCACCACGTGGGCGGCCACACCTGGGCGGGCATGCTCGCCGACTGGTACGCGCTGCCGGCCCGGACGATCTGGCGGTGGATCCGGACCGGTCTGGCCCGTCTGCTGCGGTCGAAGAGCAAGGCGAACGTGGCCTGCGGCGGCTGTCTCACGCTGCTGCTCCTCCAGTTCCTCTACATCCTCACCTTCCAGGAGTCGATGTGGTGGCTCGTCCTGCCCCTCGTCGCCGCCCCGGTGCTCATCGCCTGGCTGCACCGCCGCGCGGAGTTCCGCGCGGACGACTACGCGGCGGGGCTGGGGTTCGGCGACGAGCTGATGACGGTGCTCGCCACGGAGCACCGGGCGTGGTCCGCGCCGGACGTTCCCGCACCGGTACCGCCGCACTTCCTGCCGCCGGGGGCGCCGCCCATGCCGCCGCCCATGCCGCCGCAGGCGGTACCGGTGCCGCAGCCGCCGAGGTCGGCCCACACCAACTTCGAGGCGCGCCTCCAGCACCTGCGACGCGAGGCGGCCGAACGGCCCTAGTGTGCGGCGGTCCGGAGCGGGCCGACCGGGGTCAGCCGAGTTTGGTGCCCTTGGGGGCCTTGTAGCAGCGGGAGCCGACGTCGACCGTGATCAGCTTCGGCAGTTTCCCGGACCGGCTCCTGGCCCACTCGATGCGGACCCCGTGGTGGGTCTCGCGGTTGACGGCCACGATCTCGGGATTCCGTGCCTGGGACTTCGTCAGGCCGTCGCTGGTGATCTCCCAGCCGTTCTGCGGCAGTTTCTCGCGGAGGTTCTGCATGGCCTGCTCGAACGTCCCGGACGTCAGGTCGTAGACGGACCAGGGGTGCTCCACGGAATAGTGCGTCTGGAAGTCCGGGTCCACGGCGTCACAGGTACCGGCCATCGCTCCCGATTCGGTGACCTTGCCTTTGACGCCCATCCAGTCGAGCAGCTGACTGGAGATCGCGTTGACCTCGTCCTCGGCCGGCTCGACCGCGCGTACTTCCGGCTCGTAGCCGAGCTTGCCGCTGTCGCTGTTCACCAGTGAGCATCCCGTCAGAATCAATGCGGCCGCCAATGCGGCGATCGGCAGGGAGAAGCATCGGGCCGTTACCACCGGCCCGGAGCGCAGCTCACTCAAGTGTCACCTCTTTGTATTCGCCGACGATGACCCGCGCCTGGTTCTGCAGGCTGACGGAGGCATTTCCGTCGTCGTCCATGTTCCAGTAGCCGCCGTGGTCAGGGGCGTCGGACTTCATCACCTGTGCGCCGAACTCCTTGTCGGTGGGGATGACACGGTCGCCTCCGAGCCCCACGTTCCGGCCGCCCTCGCGGACAAACCAGTCGTCGTAGTTGTCGGCCTTCTCCGCCCACATATGGCCCGGCTTGATGCCGAGGTCGGCTGCGCGCCGGGCCTGCATGCCGGGGCTTCCCGCCGCGATGACGTCGTCGACGGCCAGCGGACCGTCCGGCCAGTGGCCGGACTTCGCGCCGTCACCGATGACCGTGCTGCCGTAGCTGTGACCGATGATCGTGGTGTGCGCGGTGCTCCCCGTGGCCGACTGATGGGCGGCCTTGTTCCCGTCGAGGAATTCCCGCAGATCGGGGCCGCCCTTCTCCGCGTAGCCGTCGCTTGTCGCGTTACCGAGGAGGTTCGGGGCGTCGTAGTCGAACCAGGTGATGGTCGAGACCTTGGAACTGGCGGCAAGGGAGTCGCTGGCCCGCCACAGCTTCACCCCACGGTTGAGGTCGCCCTCGATGCTGCCCAGGTGTGTCTTCGTGCCCGGCACGTAGACGGCCGTGTGGTCGGCGGTGTCGGGATTGCCGTTCGCGAGGACGACCCGGCCGTCCTTCTCGGGGTGGAAGGCCAGCAGGTACGCCTCGGGGACGTTCGTCTTGCCGCCGGTACTGTCGAGACGGTCCTGGATGGCGTCCATCCCCTTCAACGCCTCGCGCAGCTGCTCGCGCTCGTCCCCGTACTTGCTGTTCCACTTCACCCAGTCGGCGTTGGGCTTCACGCTGTCGCGGAAGACCGTGAACCTTTCGGGTTCCTCCGGTATCGCCTTCAGCCGCTGCCGGTACTCGGCCTTCTTCTCGTCCAGCACCGTACGGTTGGCCTCGTCACGCACCGCCGCGGGCAGGCCGTTCAGCGCGCCGACACTGGCCGGGTGCACCGCAAGGTAGGCGGACTTCTCCCGTTCCGAGAGCTTCTTCCACCAGTCCGCGTTGGCTTCCGGGTCGCCGCCCTTGGGCGGGGCCTTGATGTGGTCCAGGTAGGACTTCGCGCCGTCGCGGACGCGGCCCATGTCTTCCTGGGCGTCCACCCAGTCGCTGCTGGAGACGGTCAGGTCGTCGTCGGCTCGTAGGGAGCGCAGCTTCGGTGCCCACTTCTCGTCGGCCACGGTGGCTTCCTTGAGGGCCTCGGCTATGCGGTCGGCGCATTCCTGGGCGGGGGCGAAGTTCGGGTTGGGGTCGAAGTTCGCGGCCTGGCGGTTGATGGCGCGGGCGGTCGCGTCCGTGGTGCCGTTGGCCGTGCCGCCCTTCGGCGTCTTGCCGTCGGTCTTCTCGCCACCTTCCGGGTAGCTGACCGAACCGTCGGCGCCCACCGTGAACTTCCTGGACTCCGCGTCCTCCACCGCCCGGTCGAGCTTCGTCCTCGCCGCCTCGACATCCGACGCGAAAGCGTTCAGTGCGGTGCTGACCAGGCCGCATTCGACCTGAACGTAGTGGAAGTTCTTCGCCAGCTCCCTGAGCTGGAAGAGTGCCGCGTCGGCGGCCTCACCTCTCAGGGTCTTCCGCATCGAGGCGGTGATCTGGTTCTCTATGCCCGCCTTCGCCTGATCGGCCATGTCGCCGGTGGTGCGGTAGGAGTCCGCCGCGTCGGTGTACTGCGACTTCTTGAACGCCTTGAGCGCCGCGTAATCCATGAGGTCCGGATCACCGGCCCGCGTTCCGGCCGCCGACGGCCTGGGTGTCCTCGTACTGCTTCTTCATCTGATCGAAGGCTTCCGTGATCTGCTGCTCACCCTTGTACTGGTGATTGCCCGCCTTCTCCAGGCGCTCCGTGAGCGCGGCGCACCTGCCGGTCATCGCGTCCAGATACTGCTTCCAGGACCGGTAGACCTCCCGCTGGGCCGCCGCGCTCAGCACCCCCTGGGCGCCCGTGCCCTTCTGGCCCTGTTCCAGAGCCGTCAGCGCCTGCTTGACGTTCCCGCCGAGCCGCCCGACACCGTCCGCGGCGGTGTTCCACGCGTTCTTGCTGGACTTCACCCCGCCCGCGGCACCCTTGCCCCACCCGGCCGCACCGCCGGCACCCGCGAGACGCATCCCGTCGCCGACCGAGTCCCCCTGCTTGAGCTGCGCCCACTCGGTCTCAAAGGAAGCCATTCTTCCTTGCCCTGCTTCCTTCGTGCTCTGTACTCCGTGCAGCGGGAACGCTACCCGGCAATCCATGCGCGAACATGAGTACAGGTACTCATGTTCGATACCCGCCCCTCCTCCGAAGTCCCGCCCGCGCACACCCCCGCCGGCGCACCGAGTCGGCCGAATAGGGTGGAGCGATCAAGATCCGAACACCCTCCCGAAAGGCCGTGCCCCTCCCCGTGTCCGACTCACGCCCCCACACCCTCTTCTCCTTCGGCACGCTGCTGGACGAGCAGGTCCAGACCGCCCTCTTCGGCCGGCCCGTGCCCAGTACCCCCGCCTCGCTGGCCGGTTACGCCACCCGGCCCCAGCCGATCACCGACCCGGCCGTGATCGCCGCCAGCGGTCTCGACGTCCATCTGACCCTGGAGCGCAGGATCGGCGCCGAGGTCAAGGGCGCCGTCCTGCACCTCACCGACCAGGACCTCGCCGCGGCCGACGCCTATGAGGTCGACGACTACGCGCGCCGGCGGGTGCTGCTCTCCTCCGGGGAGAGCGCCTGGGCCTACCTGGACGCGAAGCCGCTGCGCCCGGCGGCGCGCATCGTGATCGTGGGCGACAGCATCGCCTACGGGCGCTGTGATCCGCGGGGCGGCTGGGCGGCCCGGCTGGCCGCCTCGCACATCGGCGCGAACGAGGCCGACCACCGGGTCTTCAACCTGGCCATCCCCGGCGCCACCCTGGCCGAGGTCAGTGAGCAGACGCCCGCGCTGCTGGCTCCGCGCCTGCCGGACACCCTCCTCGTCGCCGCGGGCGTCAACGACTCCGCCCAGCCGCTCTCCGGCCCCGGGGCGCTCTCCGACGAGCTTCCGCGCGTCACGGACAGTCTCGACTCCCTCGCGGCCACGGCGCTGAGCCACAACGCGCGGCTCGTCGTCATGGGCCCGATGTGGCTCGACGAGACGCGCACCCGCGACTGCTGGGGTCTGCGTTTCACGGAGGAGCGGGCACTGGCCGTGCGCGAGTCCGTACGGACCTGGTGCGACGCTCACCACGTCGACCACCTCGACATGTGGGAGCCGCTCCGCGAGCGGGCCGATCTGCTCGTCGACGGTCTGCACCCCGAGGCCGAGGGCCACGAGGTGCTCTACCGGCACCTGGACGCCGTAGCCCGCTGAACCCCTGCCCCGAGGGGCCCCGCCCGGTTTCCGCCCGTCTCCTCGCGCGCAGTATCGAGGGGACGGCGCAGCGGAAGGGGAGGCCATGACCGTGATCGTCGGGCTCGTGCACAACGGGCGGGTGCATCTGGGCGGGGACTCGGCGGGGGTCGCCGGTCTGAGACTCACCGTCCGCCGGGATCCGAAGCTCTTCCGCAACGGCCCTTACGCCATGGGTTTCACCACCAGCTTCCGCATGGGTCAGCTGCTGCACCACGCGTTCAAGGCGCCCAAGCCCAAGGGCGACCTGGACCGGTTCATGACCACCGTCTTCGTCGACAAGCTGCGCGGCTGCCTCAAGGACGGCGGCTGGTCGCGCAAGGACTCCGAGCAGGAGAAGGCCGGGACGTTCCTCGTCGGGATATACGACCGCCTGTTCGTCGTCTACGAGGACTACCAGATAGGCGAGTCCGCCGACGGGTACGCGGCCGTCGGGTGCGGGGACGAGTTCGCGCTCGGCGCGCTGCACGCCACGGCGGGCCTGGGCCTCAAAGCACGCGAGCGGCTGGCTCTGGCCCTCGCGGCCGCCGGCCACCACAGCGCCGGCGTCTGCGAGCCGTTCAGCTACGTCACCGCGCGCAAGTACCCCTCCTGAAGCAGCGGCGAGGTCAGGACGGCACCGGGTCCTTGTCGCTGCCCTTGGCCCACAGGGAGCGCACGTGCCCGAGGTGCCGCGCCATGCACTCCTCGGCGCCCTCGGCGTCACCGGCGAGCATCCGGTCCAGGATCTCGAGGTGTTCCTCGGCGGAGGGGATGAGTTCGCCGCGCCGGTCGAGCGCGGTCAGCCCGTACAGACGTGAGCGCTTGCGCAGGTCGCCGACGGTCTCGACGAGGCGTTCGTTGCCGGAGAGGGCGAGCAGGGTGAGGTGGAACCGCCGGTCGGCCTCCAGGTAGCCGATGAGGTCGTGGTCGCGGGCGGCGCGCACGATCTCCTCGGCGACCGGGCGGAGCGCTTCGAGGTCCTCGCGGGCCGCGGTGCGCGTGACGCGGCCCGTGGTGGGGACCTCGATGAGCGTGCGGATCTCGGTGTACTGGTCCAGGTCGCGCTCGTTGACCTCGGTGACCCGGAAGCCCTTGTTGCGGACCGGCTCGACCAGGCCCTCGCGGGCGAGGTCGAGCATGGCCTCGCGCACGGGGGTCGCGGAGATGCCGAAGTCCTCCGCGAGCTGCGGTGCGGAGTAGACCTCGCCGGGACGGAGTTCGCCGGAGATGAGGGCGGCCCGCAGGGCGTGGGCGACCTGGTCGCGCAGCCGCTCGGTGGCGGTGATGAGGGTGCGCTGCTTGAGGTGGCCCATGGTGTCCCGTGTCCCTTCGTCGCCGGTGCGGCGGCCGAGGTCCGGCAGCCGCGTCCGCGGTACGTGCGCAGCCGCGCTCCCGGCTGGTCCGTACCTGGACGGACCAACGAGCGTACAATGTCACATCTTTCTCAGGGAGCGAGGGTGTAGGTCCGGCTGGACGTGTAGAAGTCCAGCGCCGCCCGCCCCTGCTCGCGCGGGCCGTGCCCGGAGGCCTTGGTGCCGCCGAACGGAAGGTGGAAGTCGACGCCCGTGGAAGGGGCGTTGACGCGGATCATTCCCGTGTCGAGGCCGTCGAGACCGTTCAGCACCGCTTCGATCCCGCCGGTGTGAACCGAGGTGACCAGGCCGTACGGAACGGAGTTGCCGATCCGTACGGCGTGCGCCAGGTCGTCCGCGGGCAGCAGGGCGGCGACGGGGGCGAAGACCTCCTCGGTGAGCAGCCGGTGCCCGGCCGGCGCTTTTTCGACCACGGTGGGGGCCGCGTACCAGCCGGGCCCGTCCGGTGCGGTGCCGGTGGCGAGGACGGGGGCACCGGACAGCGACGCGTCGAACCGGTCCCGCGCCGGGCCCGAGATGAGGGGGCCGCACACGGTGGCCGGGTCCGCCGGGTCGCCCACGGGCAGGGCGCGCAGGGCTTCGGCGAGGGCCTCGCGCAGGGGGTCGAGGGCCGCGCCGACGGCGATCACCCGGCTGGTCGCCGTGCACTTCTGCCCGGCGTATCCGGCGATCGCCGCGGCGATGTGGGCGGCGGCCCGGCCGATGTCGGCGTCGGGCAGGACGATCGCCGCGTTGAGCCCGCCCGTCTCGGCCTGGACCGGGACGCCCCGGGCGGTGGCGGCACGGGTGACCGCCTCGCCGACGGCGGTGGAGCCGGTGAAGGAGACGACGTCGGCGGTCGCGACGACGGCGTGTCCCTCCGCCGCGCCGCCGGGCACGACCGTGAACACGGCGTCGGGCACCGCCCCCTGGACGAGCTCGGCCAGGCGCAGCGCGCAGGCGGTGGCCTCGGGCGCGGGCTTGAGTACGACCGTGTTACCGGCGGCGAGCGCGGGCGCGGCCTTCCAGGAGGGGATGGCGAAGGGGAAGTTCCAGGGGGTGACGAGTCCGGCGACGCCGTGCGGGCGGCGCCGGGTCAGCAGCAGGCCGGGGCCGCCGGCCGTCTCGTGGACGGCGCCGGTGGGCTCGTAGGGCGCCTGGGCGTAGTACCGCCAGATCGCGGCCGTGCGGGTCACCTCGGCCTGTGCCTCGGCGAGCGGCTTGCCCGCCTCGCGCACGGCGAGGGCGGCGAGTTCGGCGGCCGCGGCCTCGATCGCCGCGGCGACGGCGGACAGCGCGGAGGAGCGGGCGGCGGCACCGGCCAGGAGCCAGCCGGGCTGGGCGGCACGGGCCCGCTCGACGGCCTCGGCGGCGCCGGAGGCACCGTGGGCGGGCACGTCGCAGACGGTGTCGGACGGGTCGGCCGGGTTGCGCGAGGCGACGAGGTTCGGGGCGGCGGTCACAGGAGGAAACCTCCGGGGAAGGGGTCGTCCGGGTCGAGGAAGTACTGGGCGGTGCCGGTGATCCAGGCGCGGCCGGTGATGGCGGGCACGACGGCCGGCACTCCGCCGACCTCCGTCTCCCCCACCAGGCGGCCGGTGAGCCGGGTGCCGATGAAGGACTCGTTGACGAAGTCGCGGCCGAGCGGGAGCGCGCCCCGTGCGTGCAGCTGCGCCATCCGGGCGGAGGTGCCCGTACCGCAGGGGGAACGGTCGAACCAGCCGGGGTGGATGGCCATGGCGTGCCGCGAGTGACGGGCGTCCGAACCGGGCGCGACGAGGTAGACGTGCTTGAGCCCGCTGATCCCGGGGTGTTCGGGGTGGACGGGCCGGTCCGGCGAGGCGTTGACCGCCTCCATGACGGCGAGTCCGGCGGCGAGCAGGTCGTCCTTGCGGGCCCGGTCGAAAGGAAGCCCCAGGGCGTCGAGTTCGACGAAGGCGTAGAAGTTGCCGCCGAAAGCGAGGTCGTAGGTGACCGTCCCGTGGCCGGGGACGTCGGCCTTGCGGTCGAGGCCGACGCAGAAGGAGGGCACGTTGGTGAGCGTGGCGGACCTGGCCGCCCCGTCCTCGACCCGGACGTCGACGGTGATCAGCCCGGACGGGGTGTCGAGGCGCACCGTGGTCACGGGTTCGATGACCGGCACCATGCCGGTCTCGACGAGCACGGTGGCGACCCCGATGGTGCCGTGCCCGCACATGGGCAGCACCCCGGAGACCTCGATGTAGAGGACGCCGTAGTCGGCGTCGGGCCTGGTGGGGGGCTGGAGGATCGCGCCGCTCATCGAGGCGTGGCCGCGCGGCTCGTACATCAGGAGCGTCCGCAGGTGGTCCATGTGCTCGATGAAGTGGAGCCGGCGCTCGGCCATGGTGGCGCCGGGGATCACGCCGACGCCGCCGGTGATGACGCGTGTGGGCATGCCCTCGGTGTGCGAGTCGACGGCATGGAAGACATGACGGGTGCGCACGGTTGTCCTTTCCTTCGGACAGCGGGAAGGATGCGGTAGAGGGAAAAGTGAGGGCGGAGGTCAGTGGTGTCCGTCGGCGACGGCCTTCTCCGTGGCGGCGCGCACCGCGGCCTCGGTCTCGCCCGTGAGCGGGAGGCGCGGCGGGCGGGTGGGGCCGCCGTGGTGTCCGGTGATGTCCATGGAGAGCTTGATGGCCTGTACGAACTCGGTCTTCGAGTCCCAGCGCAGGAGCGGGTGCAGCGAGCGGTAGAGGGGCAGGGCCGTCTCCAGGTCACCGGCGACGGCGGCGCGGTAGAGCCGGGCGCACGTGGCGGGGAAGGCGTTGGGGTAGCCGGCGATCCAGCCGACCGCCCCGGCGACGGCGAGTTCGAGCAGGACGTCGTCGGCGCCGATCAGCAGGTCCAGCTCGGGGGCGAGTTCGGCTGTCTCGTAGGCGCGCCGGACGTCCCCGCTGTACTCCTTGACGGCCACGACACCGCCTTCGGCGTGCAGCCGGGCCAGCAGGGCGGGGGTGAGGTCGACCTTGGTGTCGACGGGGTTGTTGTAGGCGACGACGGGCAGGCCGGCCCGGGCGACCTCGGCGTAATGGGCGCGTACGGCCGGTTCGTCGGCGCGGTAGGCGTTGGGCGGCAGCAGCAGCACGGAGCCGCAGCCGGCCTCGGCGGCCTCCTCGGCCCAGCGTCGTGCCTCGGTGCCGCCGTAGGCGGCGACACCGGGCATCACGCGTGCCCCGTCGCCCGCCGCTTCGACGGCGGTGCGCACCACGCGGGAGCGTTCCTCGGCGGTGAGGGTCTGGTACTCGCCCAGGGAGCCGTTGGGGACGACTCCGTCGCAGCCGTTGTCCAGGAGCCACCGGACGTGCGCGGCGTAGGCGTCGTGGTCGACGGAGAGGTCCGCGCGCAGCGGGAGCGCGGTGGCGACCATGATGCCGCGCCAGGGGCGGTCGGGGGTCCAGGAGGAGGTGGTCATACCGGTCAACCCTTCTATGGCTCTGTGCAGGACGTACGCGATCGTGGACGGTGCGGTGGTTCAGGCGTCCCCGGGTTCCTCGGGGCCGGCGGCGAGGGAGCCCAGCGGTACGGGCACGGCGAGCGGCCTGCGCTCGGCGGACGGCGGTACGGTCCCCCGCGCCGTACCGGACGCCGCGAGGCAGGCCACGGCCGCGCCGCACATCCGGCCCTGGCACCAGCCCATGCCGGCCCGGGTGAGGAGCTTGACGGTCCGGGCGTCCCGGGCGCCGAGGCCGGTGACGGCCTCGCGGACGCTCCCGGCGGTCACCTCCTCGCAGCGGCAGACGTCGGTGTCGTCGTCGAGCCACGCGGTCCAGCCGTGGCCGGGGGCGTGGGTGGTGGCCATGGCGTCGGCGAAGGCGCGCGTGCGGTCGCGGCGCCGGGCCAGGTCCCGTACGCGTCTGCCGCGGGTGAGCGCGGGGAGCGCCCGCAGCCGGGCGGCCACCGCGATGCCCGCCAGCTCGCCCTCGACGCGGGCGAGTTCCCAGCCGCCGGTCCCGCCTGCCTCTCCGGCGGCCCACAGGCCGGGCACCGAGGTCTCCTGGAGGCCGTCCAGGACGAGGGCGTGCGTGCCGTCGGGCACACGGCGGGTCGCGCAGCCGAGTCCGGTGGCCAGCTCGGTCTGCGGCGCGAGCCCGTGGCCCACGGCCAGGGCGTCGCAGGCGATGCGGCGGCCCGTGCCGGGCACGGGGCGCCAGTCACGGTCGAGCCGGGAGACGGTGACGGCCTCGACGCGGTCGGTGCCGTGCGCCTCGGTGACCGCGCTGCGGGTGTGCAGCGGGACGCGGTGGCGCAGGAGTGCCGTGCCGTGGACGGCGGCTTCGAGGAGCTTGTGGGGGTTGGCCGCGAGGGTGCGCGGGCTGCGGGCGTAGCCGACGTAGCCGGCGGCCTCCGCCACGGCGGGGACCCGGGCGCCGGCGGCGGCGAGCGTGGAGGCGACGGCGAGGAGGAGCGGCCCGCTGCCCGCGACGACGATCCGCCGTCCGGGCAGGACGAGCCCGGACTTCAGCATGGCCTGGGCGCCGCCTGCGCCGACGACGCCGGGCAGGGTCCAGCCGGGGAAGGGCAGGTGACGCTCGGAGGCTCCGGTGGCGAAGAGGACGGCGCGGGCGTGCAGGCGTACGGTGCGCTCGTCGCCGGCACCTGCCGAGGCGGGGCCTTCGCGACCGCTGACGGCGTCGGCGCGGGCACCGGCTCCCCGGCCATCACGGGTGACCGGACCGACGCCGGCGCCCGCGCCGTCGTGGCCACGAGCGCCACCGGCTCCCCGGCCGCCCCCGCGCGGCATCCCACCACCGCCCGCTCCGGGGGCGGTCGCGCCATCGGCACCCGCGCCGCCCCGGCCTCCATCGGCGAGGCCGCCTCCCCTGCCGAAGGCCGTGCCACCCCCGTGACCGGCGCCCTCGCCGCCGTCCTCGCCCACGAGCGCGTGCACGCTCCACAGCCCTTCGTCCCGCCGCATGACGGCCCACACGTGGTGTCCGGCCAGGTGCGCGGCCCCGCTCGCCTCGAAGCGCCGGCGCAGCTCGGTGAAGGCGGCCCAGTCGTGGTGGAGGGCCTCCGGGCGGGCGGCGCCCAGGCCCGGGGCGGGGTGGCGGAAGTACTGGCCGCCCGCCTGCGCGGCGGCGTCCAGGACGGCGACGGACAGGCCGAGCCGGGCGGCGGTGGCGGCCCCGGCGAGGCCGGCGGGGCCCGCGCCGATCACGGCGAGGTCGTACGGTTCAGACGGCGAGCCCGGCACGGCCGTGTCCCTCCTGGGTGGTGATCGCGTCCCCGGGCCGCGCGGGCACCAGGCAGGCCCGGCGGTTGGGCTCGCCGTTGACGGTGGCGAGGCAGTCGTAGCACTGCCCGATGCCGCAGAAGGCGCCGCGCGGGCGGCCGCCGTGCCGGGTGGTGCGCCAGGCGAGGATGCCCGCCGCCCACAGGGCGGCGGCGACGGACTGGCCGGGCAGGGCGGTGACCGTACGGCCGTCGAAGGTGATCTCGAAGGGCGGGTCGGGGTCCGCCCTGACCAGGTCGGCGGGGGTACGGGCCATGTGCGGGCCTCCTCTCGGGACGGTGCGGGCCGGCGGGCGGGCACGGAACGGGGGTCGGGCGGCGGGGGTTCAATCGGCCGGTGCGAAGCGGCCGGGGCTGAAGGGGCCGAGGTCGAGCGGGGGTTGACCTCCCGTCATCTGCCGGGCGACGGCGAGGCCGGTGGCGGGGGCGAGCCCGATCCCCGCGCCCTCGTGACCGCAGGCGTGCAGCAGCCCGGGGACGCGGGGGTCGGGGCCGATGGCGGGCAGGTGGTCGGGCAGGTACGGACGGAATCCGGCGTACGTGCGCAGGACCCGCACTCCGGCCAGCACCGGGAACAGGGCCGTGGCCTGGGCGGCGAGGCGCCGGAGCACCTCCGCGGACAGGGCGCGGTCGAAGCCGACCCGTTCGCGGCTGGCGCCGATCAGGACCGGGCCCGCCGGGGTGCCCTCGACCACGGCGGAGGTCTGCAACGCGGCCGAGCCGCTGGCGACGTCGGCGACGTAGTCGGCCGCGTAGACCTTGTGCCGCACCACGCGTGGCAGCGGTTCGGTGACGAGGACGAAGCCCCGCCGGGGCAGTACGGGCAGGTGTCCGCCGGCGAGCCGGGCCACTTCGCCGCCCCAGGTGCCGGCGGCGTTGACGACGAACGGGGCGCGCAGCTCGCCGGCCGCCGTACGGACGCCCCGCACCCGGCCGTTCGCCCCCGTGAGGACGGCGGTGACCTCCTCTCCGGTGCGCACCCTCGCCCCGGAGGCCCGCAGCAGGTGGGCGGCGGCGAGGGCGGGCTGGACCTGGGCGTCCTGCGGATAGCGGAAGCCGCCTCCGAGGCCGGGGGCCAGGTGCGGCTCCAGATCGCGCAGCCGGTCGGCCGGGACCTCCTCGGCCGTGACGCCTGCCCCGGCCTGGGCGGCGGCGAGCTTCCGCAGCGCGGCCAGGCCGGAGGCGTCGGAGGCGACGACGAGGCCGCCCTTGGCCTCGTACTCGATCCGGGCCGGGAGCTCGTCCGCCAGATCGCTCCACAACCTCGTGGAGAGCAGGGCCAGTTCGAGCTCGGGGCCGGGTTCCTTGTCGGAGACCAGGAGGTTTCCCTCGCCGGCGCCCGTGGTCCCGCCCGCGACGGGGCCGCGGTCGACCACGGTGACGGCGAGGCCGGCGCGGGCCGCGTAGTAGGCGCAGGCGGCGCCGACGACACCCGCTCCGACGACGATGACGTCCGAGGAGGAGTTGCTCATGAGCACGTCAGTAATATTTCACATTGCACTGTCGCTGCCAAGAGCCCGTCCGTACCTCGTGGTTGACGCTTTCCCTATCCTTCGAGAAGTTCACCCATCCACGCCTCGACGGCGTCGGGCGTGCGGGGCAGCGCGTGCGACATGAGCCGGGCCCCGCCGGCGGTGATCACCAGGTCGTCCTCGATCCGCACGCCGATGCCGCGCAGTTCGGCCGGGAGCGTCTCGTCGTCGGGCTGGAGGTAGAGGCCGGGCTCGACGGTGAGGACCTGCCCCTCCTCCAAAACGCCGTCGAGGTAGGCGTCCGCCCGCGCCTGGGCGCAGTCGTGGACGTCCAGGCCGAGCATGTGGCCGCTGCTGCACAGCGTGTACCGGCGGTGGAAGTCGCCTTCGGCGCTCTTGAGCACGCCCCACTCGGCGAGCCCTTCGGCGATGACCCGCATGCCGGCCCGGTGGAAGTCGCGGAAGCTCGCCCCCGGCTTGAGGGCGGCCATGCCCGCGTCCTGGGCAGCGAGGACCAGTTCGTAGACCTGTCGCTGGACGGGCGAGAAGCGCCCGGAGAGCGGCAGGGTGCGGGTGATGTCCGCGGTGTAGAGGGTGTCCGTCTCCACGCCCGCGTCCAAGAGGAGGAGTTCGCGGGGGTCGAGGCGGCCGTCGTTGCGTATCCAGTGCAGGACGCACGCGTGCGCGCCGGAGGCCGCGATGGTCTCGTAGCCGGGGCCGTTGCCCTCGGTGCGGGCGCGCAGGCCGAAGACGCCCTCGATCCACCGCTCGCCGCGCGGGTGGGCGAGGGCGCGGGGCAGGGCCCGCACGACGTCCTCGAAGCCGGCGGTGGTGTGGTCCACGGCCAGCCGCAGCTGCTCGACCTCCCAGGCGTCCTTGACCAGGCGCAGTTCGCTGAGGGCCGCGGCGAGTTCGCGGTCGCCGGACGCGTCGCGGCCCGGCGGCAGCCGGTCGTACTCCCCCCGGCGCGCGCAGCGGATGCCGGTCATGCGCTCGGCCTCGGCGAGGTCGGGGCGACGGCCGACCCAGAACTCGCCGTAGCGCCGGTCGCGGTAGAACTCCTCGCCGGCGCGCGGTGACCGCGGCCGTACGTACAGCACCGCCTCGTGCCGGTGCGGGCCGTCGGGCTCCAGGACCAGCACGTGACCGGCCTGGTCCTCACCGGTCAGTCCGGTCAGCCAGGCGTAGGCGCTGTGCGGGCGGAAGCGGTGGTCGCAGTCGTTGGAGCGGACCTTGAACTCGCCCGCGGGCACGATCAGCCGCTCGCCGGGAAAGCGCGCCGACAGCTTCGCGCGGCGCGCCGCGGCGAGGCCGGCCACGGGCAGCCGGATGTCGGCGGGCAGTGGTGTCGCCGCCCAGCCGTTCGCCATGAACGCCTCGAACTCGGCCGAGACCGGCAGGTCATGACTGACCGTACGGATCGCGGCGACCGCGGGTTCGTGCACGGGACTCCCCCTCGGACACAGGTGGGTAACGGACCGATTGACACCTTGTCAGTGCAATTTCACATTATTATGTTACGGGTCACATTTCAGCGTCCAGCTGTTCGACTGTTCACGGAGTGACAGGTTTCCTACGCCAGCGACTAGGACGCTGCGCAGCGGGCCGGCCCGGCCCTGAGTGCAGATTGAGCGCGCCTACCCGGTCGGCGTGATCACCGTAACCGCACCGGGTGCACTCGAAGCATTCGTGATCGCGGTTCTCCTTCGCCACGTGGCGGGCGGCCTAACAGGCCCCTGTCGATGGGCTCTTCGCCGACCCGGGTCACCCTTACACCCGCGGGCCGCTCGACTCGCTCCCCCGCCTCGACGACGGCGACGACGCTCGCCTACCTCTTCATCGCCCACGACCTGTCGGTGGTGAAGCGGGTGTGTGACCGTGTGGCCGTGATGTATCCGGGGCGGATCGTCGAAGTCGGCGACAAGGAGCGGGTGTACGCGGCCCCGGCCCATCCGTACACGCGGGCCCTGCTCTCGGCGGTGCCGCTGCCGGACCCGGCCGCCGAGCGGACGCGCGAGCGGATCACCTTGCCGGGCGAGGCACGTGAGGTGGCCTGCCACTTCGCGGTTCCGCAGAACCCGTGATGCCTGAGGGGTTGTCAGTACCATTTCACATTACTACGTTACACATGACATGACGCAGCAGCAGACCCCCACGTTCCTTCTGCCGAACGGCAGTTGAACAACCCTCTGCGCCACTTCCTCCACTGTTGCCGTGCGCACGCCCTCACTTCACGTGCGCACGGCAACCCACACCTCCCACACAGGAGTCATCGGTGTCGTCCCGTTCCAGATCCCTGCGCGCATCCCTGCTCACCGCCGCCATAGCGACGGCGCTCTGCGCCACCGCCGTCCAGCCCGGCCACGCGGACTCCCCGTCCCCCGCGCCTCGGTCGTCAGCCTCCGCGCCGACGGCGGGCGTGCGGCAGGACACCCCCACGCCCAACCCCTTCGACGAGGTCACCCGGCTGGCGAACGCGCCCAAGCCGACCGCCGCCTCCCCCACCGCCCCCGGCGGCCTCACGCACGGCCGCGTCCCCGGCGCTCTCACCGCCGAGCCGAAGCCCACGGCCGTACCGCCCCGCGCCACCCTCGGCGGCACCGCCGTGCCGTGCACGCTCGACGGCATCACGCGCCTCTCCCCCGAGCAGTTCGCCGACTTCCTCGCCGACCGGGCCGTCACCGCCGACGGCTGCCTGCGCACGCTCATCTGGACCTGGGACCAGCGGCTGGTCCCGGTCATGTCGAGGCCGCACGTCCAAGCGGTCTCCCGCCGGATCGAGAGCCTGGCCGCGGCGCACGACGGCAAGAACGGCAGTCACCTGCTGGAGATGTTCACCTACCTCCACGCCGTCGCCTACCACGACTTCTCCCGCGGCGAGATCGACCTCACCGACGCGCCGACCGTCGAGGCGATGCGCCGCGCGGTGTCCGCCTTCGGCACCGCCTCGCGCACCTTCGACGTGACGCGCACCAACGCCGAGACCCTGCGCGAGGCGCTCTACGCGGCCAGTGCCCCGGGGCTGCGCCAGCACCAGCTGCCGCTCGTCAAGCGCGTCCTGGCCACCATGGACGCCGCGCACCCCGACACCGCCAAGGACACCTCCTGGGCCGGCGCCGCGCTCGCCGCGCTCTCCCTCAACTACCTGGGCGTCTACCCGGGCAACCACGACACCGCCTTCCACACCGCCGTCACGGCCGACGCCTCCTACCGCGCGGCCTTCAAGGCCTTCGCCGACTACACCCACCTCAAGGGCACGTCCAACGCCTGGGTGGTGCGCGACGCCGTCGGGGAGTACGGGCGGATGGGTCAGATCGACGCGCTCAAGGGGCAGATCACCGCCGATCTCGGCGGGCTGCTGGCCACCACGACCGGCAACTTCGGGGAGGGCAGCGAGCCCTGGGCCAAGGTCGTCACCTGGCTGATCGAGTTCGACGCCTGCGAGCGGTACGGGGTGTGCAAGGCCGACATCGAGCGCCGCGTCTTCCCGTCCACCTACACGTACGACAAGGGCGCCATCAAGGTCCGCACCGCCCTGCCCCGCGCCACCGTCGACCGCCTCTACTACGCGAGCAAGCAGGTAAAGGCGCAGTTCCACCGGGTCCTGGGCACCGAGCAGCCGCTGGCGGGCGACACCAACACCACGCTCAACATCGTGCTGTACGCCTCCCGCGCCGACTACGAGGTCTACCACCCGCTGCTGACCGGCATGGGCACGAACAACGGCGGCGTCTACATCGAGAACGGCGCCACCTTCTACACCTACGAGCGGCGCGTCCCCCAGGACTCCACGCTCACGCTGGAGGAGCTCTTCCGGCACGAGTACACGCACTACCTCAACGGCCGCTGGGCCGTCCCCGGATCCTTCGGCGAGGGCCCGTGGTACCAGGGCGACCGCACCACCGCCATGGACGAGGGCACGGCCGAGTTCTTCGACGGCGCCACCCGGGGCGAGGGCGTCAAGGTCCGCAAGTCCCTGGTCCAGAGCGTCATCAACGACACGGCGGGCGGCACCAAACCGCGCATGAGCGTCTACGAGCTGCTGCACGCGGAGTACGACCGGGACGGCTTCCGCTTCTACTCCTACGCGGGCACGTTCTTCGAGTACCTGTGGACCGAGCGCCCCGCGCTGCTCAAGGAGATGTACGGTCACCTCCGCGCGAACGACGTCGCCGGCTTCGACGCCTGGCGCGACCGGCTCGGCCGGGACAGCGGCCTGCAGCGCGCGTACGACACCTTCCTCGACCAGCAGATCGCCAAGGTCAAGGACCTCTACGTGCCGGACACCTCGTTCACGCCCGTCGACGGCCTGGACGCGGGCCACCCCGCCACGGTCCGCGCCTCCTTCGACGCCACCACCGGCATCACGCCCGAATGCCGCTCGGACGAGGCCCCGGAGCGCCCCCGCTTCACCTGCGCCGGCCGCATCACCGCCAACCTGAGCGACCCGGGCAGCCCCGACCTGGTCTTCAAGGACATGTCCGGGACGGTCGACTACTTCATCCTCGACCGCACGAAGAAGGGCACCAACAACTTCGCCGACATGAACTGCTCCTTCGGCAAGGTCGACCTCTGGTCGGACCGCCCCGCGGGAACGGCGGACTTCACGTGCGAAGGGCCGCTGAGGGGCTGATTCCGACCGGCATCCGCATGCCCCCTTGGACTCGTGGGATCCTACGGCGCCGGGGCGGGGGCCGCACGCGACGCCCGCCCGGCCCGGGGACCCGCCGACTTCGGCTCGCGCAAGGGGAGATGACGAGGCCCGGGCGCTCCCGTCACCGAAAAATGGAGTGCCGTGACACGCGGCAGCGCGTAATGTGCGCTCCTGCTGAGTGACGGTTACATCAGGAGGCGTCGTGGTAGCGGAACTTGTCAAGGTATGGGCTGCGGGATGGGCACTGTCACGGCACACACCGCCGCCCACCGAACACCCCTGGGGCACCTACATGGAGGTGGGACAGCCCACACACATGGGGCGCCATGTGCTCTTCGAGGCCGACGAGCCGGCGGTGCGCGCGGCCGCGGCCACGGTGGACGTCGCGCACACCTGGCTCAAGGCGCCCGTGGAGCCCGAGGACATCAGGCCGTGGCTGCCGCGTGGCTGGGTGGTCGACGAGGCGGAGGCCGGTCATCTCATGGCCGTCGACCTGACCGCCACCGGACCCGTCGCACCCGACGGGTACACCGCCTCGCTGGAGACGGACGACGGCGTCACGTACGTCCGGGTGCGCGACGCCGGGGGCGAGGTCGCCGCCCAGGGGCAGATGGCGCTGCTCGGTCAGGAAGCGGTCTTCGACAAGGTGGTGACCGAGGAGGCCCACCGCCGCCGCGGCCTCGGCGCCTTCGTGATGCGCGCGCTGGCCGACCACGCCGTGGCCGAGGGCGCGTCCCTCGGCGTCCTGGCGGCGACGGACGAGGGACGGGCCCTGTACGAGACGCTGGGCTGGAAGTCGCACACCCGGCTGGCGGCTTGCATCTACAGGCCCTGACCCGGGGGCCGGGCATGGGGGCCGTGAACCAGGAAGGCTGACCCGAAGGCCGGGACCGCCCCTCGGGTGGCGCGATCGGGACTCCACCCGTGAGGGGAGAGGCCCGCCCCCGGACTGGACACAACGATGCAGCCCGGCATCCGCCGGGTGGCCGATGTGACGTGCCGCCCGGCCGCGCGACAGTGGGGGCATGACCAGTCCACTGACCAGGCGGGCGTCCATGGCCGGCGCGCTGGCCTGCGCGGCCGTCGTAGCCACGCTGATCTCCCCCGCCGGCGCCCGGGCCTCCGCCACGGTCGCCGGGCTCGAACTGCGCGCGCCCGAGGGCACGACCGTACTGCCGAACGTCGACGACGACGCCCGGCGCTGCGCCCTGCGCCCCGGCGACCTGGACCGGCTCGACGTGGCCGTCGACGAACGGCTCGCCGCGTGCCACGACGCCGCGGACGAGGTGGTCAACGGGGCCGCCGACGCCGAGGACCTCACCCCGCTGAGCGTGCTGCCCCTGGCCGCGGGCGACCGTGCCGAGGGCCAGGTCTCGCTGCCCGCCGCCCAGCGCCCCTACGCGCGCGTCTTCGTGGTGCGCGACGGGCGGTACGTGTCGCTGGGCGCCGACGGGCGGTTGACCGCCCGGGAGCTGCGGCGCGGGGCCCGGCTGGCCGTAGAAGCCCGCGACATCGTGCGTGACCGCGAGCGGTGGGACGGCCGGATCGACGTGACCCTGACCGTCACACGGGACGGAGTCACCCGGGCGGCCCGGGCGGCCCTGCACGTGGCGCCGGTCCTGCTGCAACACGACCTCCAGCGCGCGCGGCACGTCTTCGCCGCCGCGCCGGGGCCGGGCGAGGGGCAGCCCGTCGAGGTCCCCACCGCGACCCGGCCTCCCGGCCAGTGGCGGGAGTTCGCGGACTCCCTGCGCGAAGCGGCGAGGAGCTCCGGCCTTCCCGACAGTGACCTGCGCTTCCAGCCCGGCACCGCGCGGTGGTGGAAGGACATCTGGCGCCAGGACATCGCCGAGCCGGGCTACGTCACCAGGGAGACGCCCCACGGCCGGCACACGATGCGCGTCCTGCTGCGCTCCCCCAACCACTGGACGTCCGCCGACGGCCGCTCCGCGAGCCTCCGCCGCGCGGGACGGCTCCTCTACCAGGACCTCCGCGGTCCCGGTGTGGGGGTGGTCCAGCAGTACACGCCCACGTCCCGGCGCGAGAAGAACGTCGACGAACTGCTGAACTTCACGGGCAACTTCGAGTCCCTGCCGCCGTACGCCGGGCACCCGCGGGGCCGGGTCCTCTACGGCAGCAGTGCCGACCGCCGCCCCGACCCGTCGTTCGTCCGCATGCTGGACGCCCAGGGACAGCAGCCCTCGGTGGTGCTGGACACCTCCTGGCTGCTGGTCGGCCACGTCGACGAGACCGTCCACGTCGTACGGGCGGACAACGCGCGCGGCTGGACGCTGGCCGTCTCCGACCCCCGAGGGGCCCTGGCCCTGCTCGAACAGGCCCGGGCCGCGGGCGAGGGCGGGCAGCGCCTCTTCGCGGACACGGTCGCGGAGCACAAGCCGACCGTCGACGAGTTGCTGCGCCATGAGCGGCGGGCCGGCGACAACGAGGACGCGGCCCGGCACATCGACGGGCAACTCGCGGTCCTGCTGCGGGAGACCGGGCTGAAGCCGCGGGAGATCGTCCGCCTGCCGGTCCTCTACTACCGGGTCGAAGCGGGCGAGGGCCGGCCTCGGCGCCACATCGCGCTCTCCCCCGCGCTCGCCAACGGACTGTCCCTGACCGCCCGCGACTTCGCCGCCCCCGCCCCGCACGGACCGCGGGTCGCCGGCCGCGACCTCTTCCGCGCCGAGACCGAGCGCGCCCTGGCCACCGGCGGGGTGCGGGTGCGCTGGGTGGAGAACTTCTCCTGGGCACACCTCGGCGGCGGCGAAGTGCACTGCGCCACGAACGCCCTCCGCGAGATCACGTAGAGGGGCTCGTGGCGGCCGGCGTCAGGACACGTCGATGCGGTACGCGAACGCGGTGACGGAGAGGTGGCCGTTGGTCACCGTCTTCTCGAACGGGATCGTCAGGTGGTCACGGGACGCCGGGGGCGTGATGCGCAGGTAGCCGGCCTGCACCAGCCGCGGGGCGTCGGCGTGCGCCCACGCCAGGGCCGCCTCGGCGGAACCGCCGGGCTTCAGGACGAGCGTGCGCTTGCCGGGGTCGGGGACGAAGTAGGTGCTCCCCCAGGAGGTGTCCGTGTCGACCGCCTGGTGACGGGTGTCCTCGAGCTGGAGGCCGGGGTAGCCGCGCAGCGCGCAGGTACGGCCGGAGGTGTTGGTCAGGGCCAGCACGGTGCCCTCGTGGGACATGCCGTTCTGGTGGCCGCCCTTGTCGGACAGCGAGGCCCGCAGGCCTGATACGTGGCAGGTCGGGGTCTGCGCGGCGGCCGGGGCGGCCGAGGCCGTGGCCGCGCCGCCGACGGTGACCGCCGCCACCGTCGCCGCCGTCGCCAGGGTGGTGGCGGCGGTCCTGCGCAGGGTGCTCCGTAACATCGCGTCCCTCCAGTGTTCGAACGTCTTCGTCTTTCCGGCTACCTCATCTTGGCCCGTCCATTCCTCCCGGCTCACCGGGGCCCCGGTTACCCCGGGTACGCGCCGAGGGCGGTGGCGCCCCTCGCAGGGGTGCCACCGCCCTCGGCGGAGTGCGGTCGGCCGGCGCTGCCGGGCGAGCCGGGCCGGTCAGTACGCGGAGTTGACGTTGTCCATCGAGCCGTACTTGTCGGCGGCGTAGTTGCACGCGGCGGTGATGTTGGCGACCGGGTCGTAGATGTCCCAGGAGGTGCCCTCGACGTGGTACGCCTTGAAGGTCGGGTCGATCACCTGGAGCAGGCCCTTCGAGGGGATGCCGTTGACGGCGTTGACGTCCCAGTTGTTGATCGCACGCGGGTTACCGGTCGACTCACGCATGACATTGCGCTTGATGCCGTCGTACGAGGCCGGGATGCCCTTGGCCTGCAGGATGTCCACGGCCTCCTTGATCCAGCCGTCCAGGTTGTCGGCGTAGGTCTTCTTCGCCGGGGCGGCGGGGGCGGCGGGCCGGGCCTCGATGGCCTTGCGCTCGGTGGAGCGGTTGGCGGCCTGCTGCTCGGCCCGCTCGCCGTCCGCCTTCGCCTTCGCGGCGGCGGCCTGACCGGCCTCGGCGGCGTCGTCGACGCGCTTCGCCAGCTCGGCCAGCTGCGCCTCGTCGACGGTGTCGGCACCGACGGCCACGGGCTGCACGGCGGCCGTCGGCGCCGGAGCGGTGTGCGTGTCGGCGGCGAAGGCCTGGGGGGCGACGGCCACCGCGACGACGGCGGCACCGGTCGCGGCGATGCCGGCGACGGAGAACTTGTGGATCTTGGGCAGACGGGTATAAGCGGAGATGGTGGAGCGCATGAGTGAGCTGAACCTTCCGATCGCGGGGATGTCGCCCGGCCCTGAAGCGGCGCAAAAGCAAAGCGCCGTTTCTCGGTCGACGGCGCCCAGCGACCCCGTAATTGTTAGCGGCCGGCAAAAGGCCTGGCAATCACTGTGACCTACTAAGGACATTCATCGAGCGGCACCCGGAAACCCGCCCGCCCCCGGAATGCGGCGACCTTGTCCACTAATCACCTTCGTAAGTGACGCACGCCGCATGGGGCGCCTCACACGGGGACACCCCCGAAACAACACAAAGCAAGGATCCGCAAGCACAGCGTCAGCGCGAAGAGCGGCGGAAGGGGAGGGAATCAGCCCGCGGCCGCCGCGGCCGCCGTTTCGCGTCCGCCGGGGTGGCGGTGCCGCCGGGTCCAGAAGACCGCGCAGGACAGCGCGGCCCAGGCGATCAGCACGGCGAACGGGAAGAAGTGCTGGTGCTGCTGGAAGTAGACGGCCGTGTGCTGAGCGTTCACGGAGGCGCCCGGGGGCAGCCAGCGGCCGATCTCGCCGAGGAGCGAGGGCAGCAGCGGCCAGGAGACGGCACCGCCCGAGGACGGGTTGCCCAGCAGGACCATGAGGCCCCAGGTGGGCAGCATGGCCCACCGCCCGAAGAGGGCGTTGAACATCGTGAAAACCATGCCCGAGGTGAACAGGGTCAGCGCCAGAATCAGCCAGGATTCCGCGAAAGGCAGCCGCACCGCGCCCAGGCCCCAGTCCACGACCGCGGCGATGGTGAAGCCGCCGAGCACGGAATAGGCGGCGGTGAACGCGATGCGCTCGGCCGGATTGAGCGCGCCCGCGTGGACGCTCATCTGAATGGCGCCGACGAATCCGAGGATGACGGCCGCCAGGGTGATGTAGAAAAGCGCGAGACCGCGCGGATCGCCTTTCTGGAGAGGATTCACGTCCCGGACGGCCACGGGGACGCCGATCTCCTCGCCGACCCGCGGCGCGGTCTCGGCCAGCAGTTGGGCGACGGTGGCCCCGGAGGCCCCGGAGACGTCCAGTCCGGCCGCGTGGTGCCGGCTCTGGAGGATGGCGTAGACCCGCTGGTCGTCGACCGCGTTCCGGGCCTCCTGGTAGGTCGCGAAGTGCCGGAGCCGGAGCTCGGCCCCCAGCGCCCGCTCCATGCCCTGCACGAATTCGGCCCGCTTGACCTCGGACGCGGGGACCCCGGTGACGGCGGTGGGGATGTTGTGCGGGGTCGGATTGGCCATGGCATAGGTGTAGGAGCCCGCGAAGAGCCCGGCGGCCGCGGCCACGATGAGCACGAGCACGGTGGCGGGAAAGAAGGGCGACCGCCGGAACGCCGACCAGCACCGCCCGCGAACAGAGCCCCGGGACGCGCCGGAGCCGTCACTCTCCTCACCCATGGGGCCACGGTATGCGGACCACCGGGGGACGGCACGGCCCGTGGTCCGCCCGAGGACGAGGCCACGGCTTCCCACGGAAGTGGGCGGCCTCCCGGAAGGTCCCGTCACCGCTGGGCGCGGGTGTCACGCCTCGTCGGTACGGTCCGGGCCCGGCAGGTCGCGCGGTTCGAGGGGGTGGACGGCGGGGCCGTGCAGGACCGAGCCGTCGGTGGCGAAGCGCGAGCCGTGGCAGGGGCAGTCCCAGGTGCGTTCGGCGTCGTTGAAGTGGACGAGGCAGCCCAGGTGCGTGCACCTGGCGGAGACGGCGCGGGCCTCTCCCGAAGGCTCGCGGTAGACGGCGCACCGGCGGCCGTCGACGCGTACGACCGCGCCCCGGCCGGGTGCGATGTCGGTGACGGAGTCGACGTGGGTGGTGTGCAGGCGGTCGCCGACGAAGTGCTTGGCCACCTCCATCTGGTCCTTCAGCAGCGCGCCCGTCCGGCGCAGGGGCGGCAGTCTGCGGGGGTCGAACAGCTGCGTCCAGTCGGGGCGCGGGCCGCCGGTGATACGGGCGGCGAGCAGCCGGCCGGCCAGTACGCCGTTGGTCATGCCCCAGCCGCCGAAGCCGGTGGCCACGTGGACGTGCCGGGTGCCGGGATGGGCCGGGCCGATGTAGGGGACGTGGTCGTCGGAGTCGTTGTCCTGGGCGGCCCACCGGTAGTGGACCGTGGAGTCGCCGAAGCCGGGGACGCGTTCCTCCGCCCAGCGCCGCAGGCGGGCGAACCGCGCTTCCACGTCGGCCGCCCCGGGGGTAAACTTCTCGCCGGTGACGATCACGAGGCGGCGCCCGTCCCCGTACGGGGCGGTGCGCACCGAGCGCGTGCCGCCCTCCGGCGTGAGGTACATGCCCCGGGGCGCCGGGCCGGCGGGCACGGCTGCGGCGACCACCAGCTCGCGCCGCGGTGTGAGCCGGGCGAACAGCAGCGACCGGTCGAAGACCGGGTAGTGCGTGGCGACGACGACGTCGCGCGCCCGGACCGTGCCGCCACCCTCCGTGGTGAGGTGGCAGTGGGCGCCTTCGCGCAGGGCGGTGACACGGGTGCGTTCATGGATACGCCCGCCCCCGGCCGTGAACCCCTCCGCCAGGGCCAGCAGGAACTTCCGCGGGTGGAACTGCAGCTGCCCGGGAAGGCGCACCGCGGCCGCGACGGGGAAAGGCAGGTCCGCCGGGTCGCCGACGGTACCGACGTCGAGCCCGGCCTCCCCCGCCGCCCGGGCCTCCTCCCGTACCGCCTCCGCGCCCTCCGGCGTCTCGGCGTACGTGAAGGCGTCCGCCCGCTCCAGCTCGGCGTCCGCGCCCGCACGGGCGCAGAGCGCGGCCGTGTGCTCGACGGCGTCCAGCTGCGCACGCGCGTACAGGGCGGCCGCCTCCGGGCCGTGCGCGGACCGGATCCCGCTGTAGACCAGCCCTTGCAGCGCGGACACCTTCGCCGTCGTGTACCCGGTGACGCCGGCCGCGATCCGGTCGGCTTCCAGGACGACCACGTCCGCACCCGCCCGGGCCAGCTCCCAGGCCGTGCACAGACCGGCGATGCCGCCTCCGACGACGGCGACCTCCGCTTCGGTCTCCACGGGGCCCAGCGCCGCGTACGCCGTGGCGGGGGTGGAATCCATCCAGTAGGACTCGTGCGTCGTAGCAGGGGGTGTGGGCATGCA
The DNA here is from genome assembly GCF_021228125.1 of Streptomyces albireticuli. GTDB lineage: Bacteria > Actinomycetota > Actinomycetes > Streptomycetales > Streptomycetaceae > Streptomyces > Streptomyces albireticuli. The sequence continues at coordinate 96,375 of NZ_JAJQQS010000023.1, read as the reverse complement.
CTTCCATGTTCCTGGCACCCGCCACGGCTAACGCGCGGACCGGCACGGGGGCGTCGAACGGGTCAGCGACAGCACTTGCGACCGCAGGTCACGGGCCCCGACGAGGGTGCGGACGCCGCGTCCATTCGCCGTACCGGCCGACCGCGTACCAATACCGTGCCCCCCGATCCGGCGGCCCTCACCACCTCACCCCTCGGGCACTTCCACGATCACCAGGGTGCCGTGGCCGCCCGGCCGGACCGCGTGCCGGGCACCCGCCTCCACCAGGTACATCTCGCCCGGCCCGACCGACACCTCGACACCCTTCACGGTCAGTTCGAGCCTGCCGTCGAGCACGAGCAGCACCTCGGCGGTGCCGTGCGTCTCCTCCTCCACGGGCAGCGCGTCCATGCGCAGCACCTTGACGCACGCCGTCCCCACCTTTCCCAGCGGCCGGGAACTCCAGGCGTCCGGCAGTACCGTCGCCGCCCGGACCAGATCGACCACGCTCATGACATACCTCCCGAGCGGATCTCTCCGGTTACGCCGGAGAGATCCGCACATCGCGATCAGTGGATGTCCGGAAGGTACCTGAGCGGGAAAGACGGCTGGTCGACCGTTCGGTAAAACCTCTCGGCGCGCCTGCCGTCGCCGAGCCGGGTCAAGCGGGGAATTTGTGGTTGCCCCAGGCGATGGTGACGTGCGCGGCGTCCGTGCTGTAGGTGCTGGGGACCTTCAGTGTGGCCCGGGAGGCGTCGAGGTGGCTGTCGCCGCCCCGTCCGCCTTGCCCACCGGTGCCGCCTGCGCCACCACCGCCGCCACCACCGGCACCGCCGCCGGCGTTGTAGCCCGCGCCACCGTGGCCGGTGCCGCCGCTCCCGCCGCCACCGCCGCCCTGGCCGGCGGCCCCGGCGCTGCCCGAGGCCGCGGCGCCCGGGGCGCTGCCGTCGGCGCCGCCCCGGCCGCCGGAGCCTCCCTCACCGCCGTCGCCTCCCGCACCGCCCTGACCGCCGTGGGGGTCACCACCTCCCGGGGCCTGTCCCCCGCTGCCGCCCGTACGCCCGCTACCGGAGCCACCGCCGTTCCCGTCGGGGGCGCCGCTGCCCGCGTAGCCTCCGCCACCGGGGGCGTCGGCCGTCCCACCGCCGCCGCCACCGCCACCGGTGCCGCCTTTGTGGGTGTCGAAGAGGTAAGGGGCGTCCTCACCGTTTCCCCCCACGCCTCCGCTGCTCCCGGACGCGCCGGAAGAACCCTGCTTGCCCACCTCGCCCGGCACCGTCCCGCCGTCGGCCGTGACAAGGCCCGCGTTCCCGCCCGCACCGCCCGCTCCTCCGCCGCCTCCGGCGCTGCCCGAACCGTGCACCCCTCCCTGCTTGCTGGAGGAGCCGCCGGCCCGGCCGTTGGATCCGCCGCCGCCATGGCCGCCGGGCCCACCGGCGTCCCCGCCGCCGCCCGCGCCCACGACCACGGTGCCTCCGCGGAGGACCTGCGCCGACGCTCCGGCCGCCCCGTCATGGGAAATCCGAACGGTCAGCTCTTCGTTGGGCTCCACGTACACGAGGGCCTGGATGTCGGCGCCCCTGCCACCGTCCACGCCGTCGCCGCCCCGCCCCGCGCCGCCCCGCACATGCAGGTCCAGCAGGGTGACCGCGGCCGGGACGGTGAACGGGTGCTCCCCCTCGTCGCCGAACTCCTGCTTGCCGGACGGGTTGAGGAGGGTCAGACGGCCGCCGTCGCCGCCCACGTCGCCGCCGGCCGTGATCCGGCCCTTGACGGTGAGTTTGCCCGTCACGCCAGATCTCCCCGCAGCGGAGTGCCCTTGGCGTCGAGGAACTTCCCGTGTGTCGCGATGTCCTCGGTCGCTTCGACGGTTCCGGTGACGTCGGCGTCGCGGCCCACGGTCAGGTCCTGGGTGACGGTCGCGCTGCCGTCCACCGTCAGTCCGGTGAAGTGCGGGTTGGCGACCGTGACACCCGCCGTCAGGTAGTGGGTGGACCCGGCCGCCGTGTACGTCAGGTGGAAGGTGGTGTCGCGGGTGACCGTGCCCCACCATTCGCGGCCCCGGACCACGTCCGCCTGGCCGTCCGCCTTCGTCGCGCCGGCGCCGTAGACCACGGTGTAATCGATGTCCGTCGGGCCGTCCCATACCAGGCGGACCTTGTCGCTGTCCCTGTCCTTGCCGAGCTCGACCTCGCACGGCTCGACCCGGAAGTTGCCGACGGACGGAAGCTCCGGACGCGGGAACTTGGTGATCTCCAGGGTCCGGTAGCGCGGGCTGTCCGGCCATTGGGCCGTGTCCTTCGTGGCGGTCTCCCGGATCTCGATGCGGGCCGTGCCCGGCTGGGTGCCGATGTGCAGGTTCCGCAGCGTGATGGTGAGGCCGGAGCCCTCCACCTTCGTCCCGTCCGCCGGGGGCTTGACCCGGAAGCTCGCGTACTCGCCGGACGGCAGGACGGTGCTCGCGCCCTTCTGGAGCTCTTCGACGGTCCAGCCGGCGGCGCTGCCGTCGCCGTCTCCCCCGCCGGTCGCCACCAGGCTCTGGGCCAGGTCGCCCTCCGGCAGCGAGAAGATGATCTCCCGGCAGAAGACGGTGTCGCCGCCGCCGTTGGAGACCACGAGGTGCAGGGTCGAGGCCGGGCTGTCGGCGGTGGCCGCGTACAGCGGGTACGGGTCGCTGATGACGGCGTAGTCGAGCAGACAGGGGTCGTTGGCCGGCTCGTTCACGAACGCGGCTCCTTTCGCGGGTGGGTCGGTGTGCTGTCGGGTCACGAGCCGTCGAGGCCGTCGGTCAGGCGCAGGAAGCCGGTGCGGACGACGGGGCCGTCCTCGTCCAGCCGAGCGGTCTGGTCGTTCTGGACGACTGACTGACCGGTCCAGCGGGGCGCGGGCTCGGGGCCCGTCGGCGCGTCGGGGACGACCAGTTCGGACCAGTCCCAGGTGCCCTGCGGGGAGGTGGGGTGGGGCAGGGCGAGGGAGTTGACGAAGGTGGTGGCGCCCTGTTCGTTCTTGACCGGGACCTTACGGGCCGTGGTGAGCACCGGGCTCAGCCGCAGCGCGACCTTCATCGCCGCCATCGCCGTGCGTGTGAAGCGGGACGGCAGCCGCAGGTCGGTGACCGGCAGGACGTCCGTCGTGGCGTGGACGGCGGCCCGGGGGTCGAGCAGCAGGGTCAGGTGCGTGCGGTCGTGGGAATCGGCCTTCAGGGCCGGCCAGTTTCCGGCGGAGATCTCGGTGACGTAGCCGGTCGGGTGGTCCGTCCCCGGTCCGGCCACCGCGTGGAAGGCGGTGTAGTCGTCCTCGGAGAAGTAGCCGACCAGGCCGTCGCCCCGCTGCCCGGCGTTGCCGAGCCGGACCGGCCAGCGGTAGGTGAGGTGGTCCATCTCCTCGGGCACCGGTTTGCCGGCGTCCCATTCGGCCGGGGTCCGCCAGTCCAGCGCGTACCGCCAGCCCGGGTCGCTGACGGGCGGGCCGTCGAGCTCGAAGCCGAGCCGGGCCCGGACCAGGGCGAGCGGGCGGCCGAGCAGCGCGCCGAGGACCTCGTCGCCGTACGGGTCGCCCGGGTCGATGCCCGCCAGGCAGCGGTCGACGGTGGACATCAGTTCCGCGAAGGCGTCGGGGCCCTTCGCCGCGAGCTCCTTCGCGAACGCGTGCAGGTGCGGCCGCTCCGCGCTCAGGTCGTCGATCGTGTGGACCTGCGAGTCCGGCAGCGGGCCCCAGCCGACCACGGTCGAGAGCGCGCCCGTCGACGCGTCCTCCTGGAGGTCGAGGCGCAGTTCGCCCAGCGGGGCGCCGGTGGGGTCGTAGCAGAGCAGGGAGCGGTCGACGTAGTTGGGGATGATCCACGCGCACACGGGGTTGGTGCCCGCGCGCAGGTCCACCGGTTCGTCGGGCGCCGACTCGCCGACGAAGTCGAACCGCAGCCGGGCGGGCTGGAGCAGGCGCGGCGGCAGCTGGACGAAGCGCTCGGTCAGGTCCGTCCCCGCGTACCGCCCGTTGGGGCGCAGGCTGTCGCCCACCCGCGGGACGAGGTATCCGGCGTCGCCTTCGAGCAGGACGTCGAGGGTCTGCCCGAACTCGTCGACGACGCTGAGGGCGCTCAGCGCGAACTGGCCCGCCCGGATCTGGGTGAAGCCCGACGGCTGCCAGCCCTGGAAGGGGACGGGCAGCGGGCCGGCGTCGGGCAGCCGGCCGCGGACGTCGCCGACGAGCTCGCCGATGCGGCCGGGCGGGCTGAGGTTGGGTGTGGGATCCGTGCAGGCGAACGCGTCGGTGAGGCCGTCGAGGCTCTGGGAGAGCAGGTCGAGGTCCTTGACCTGCTCGGCGGCCGCGGCGAACGCCTCACGCGTCGCGCCGGTGTGCTCGGCGGCGTGCCGTTCCAGTCCGCCGCTCATGGTGTGCGGGGGCAGCGGTACGAGGAAGCGCCGCCCGGTCACGTACCGCGGGGCGTCGGCGGCGCCGTCGCGCCAGCGGTAGTGGCTGCCGTCGAACTCCCAGTTGTCCTTCTCGGTCCCGCGGTCGCGGTAGGGGACGTTCCAGTGCGTGACCCGCCACTGGAACAGCAGCGGCTTCCACGGCTGCCGCCAGGGCTGCGGGGCGAGGCCCTCCGGGAGGGACGCCGTGTGGGCCGGGTCGAGCAGATAGGTGAACTCGCCCAGCAGGGCGGGGACGACCGCCGGCAGACCGGCGGCCTTCAGGGTGTCGAAGGGGGCGGGGAGGGCGCCGCCGGGCGCGACGCCCCCGACGATCTGCTCGGCCGTCCGGCAGAGGAGGAGGTCCGTGCCGGACGGCGCGGCGTGCGGCGTGTGGCCCTTGGACCCGGTGAGCACCACCGTCGGGTCGTTCACGTGGTGGAACGGGGGCAGCGCCTCACGGCGGAGCTCGTACCCGGCGAGCGCCGGGTACCGGTCCCGGTAGGCGTCGACGGACAGGTCCAGCTCGTGCTGGTCGGCGCCGTGCGGGATGCGGTCCTGGAGGCCCTTGAGGGCCTTCCGGCGCCCGGCCACCTCGGCCGCGAGGCCGGCCGGGTTGTCCGGGTCGATCTCGGCGCGGAACCGCTCGCGCTCGTACTGCCGGGGGATCAGGGGCAGGCCGTGCATCCACCACAGCGCGTACAGCCGCTTCTGCAGGGAGGCGAGGTCCCGTACGGCCCTGTCGTACGCGTCCTGGTCCCGGTTGAGCCGGGCCAGGCACTCCTCCTGCTCGGTGCCCGCGCCGGACCAGGTGACCGACGCCGCGTCGCCCGCGGGGTTGCCCTTGTCGGACGGGTCGGCGAGCCGCCAGACGTAGCCGCCGGGCAGCTGCTGGAACCAGCCCTTGTGCAGGGCCTGTGCGGTGGCGACGGGACCGTCGGGGCCGTCGAGGGTGTCCAGCAGGCCGCGGCCGAGGGCGTGCAGCAGGACGGGGTCGGTGTGGCCGAGGGCGTTGCCGGAGGTGTCGGGCAGGGCCGCGCGGCCCGCGCCGATCAGGGCGGCGTGGGCCTCGTCCGCGCTGCTGCCGACCGCGATCCGGTCCTTGACCGTGTTCTTGTCGGGGCGGTCCCAGTCCGTGGGCAGTTCGTCGCGGTTCCAGGCCACGCCGACGGCCCGGCCGCAGTAGACGGTCCGGCCGGGCCGCCAGCCCTGGGGCGGGCCCTTCACCTCCCAGCCCAGACCGGCCAGCACCTGCTCGACGGTGGTGCCCGCGGCGCCCAGCCTCCGGTTCAGCTCCTCCTGGACGGGGTCCGAGTACCAGCCCACGACCTGGTAGTCGAGGGTGGCCGTGGCGGCGACGCCGTCCAGCGGGTCGTGGAGCGAGAAGACGTTCTCGTGGTACGGCTGGTAGGCGTGGAAGGTCATCAGGCCGGGGCCGACGGCGGTGAGGAACAGGTCGTCGTGGGCGGGGCCGCCGGGTGCGGGCTCCTGCCAGACCGTGGCGTCCCGGCCGATGCCGACGGCCCGGCCGATGCGGGTCGGGATGACCGTCGCCCGGTGCGGGCCGGCCGACGGGTCGCCCGCCCCCTTCCTGACGGGGTGGATGAACGGCGAGGTGCCCTTGTCCGCGTCGAGGAAGTCGCTCTCCACCACCCAGCCGGTCAACAGCTCCGGATGGCCGTCGACGTTGCGGACGACCAGCCACCGGTTGGGTACGAGCGGGAAACCGGTGCGCCCGCCGTCCTGCCCGGCGCTGCCCCGGCGCAGTCCCTCCGGCAGCTCCCAGCGCACGTAGACGCCGTCGCGCTCGCGGTGCCGGTCGTCCCCGTCGGTGGGCGTGGTGTTCCACGCGTCGTCGTTGGTGAACGGGTCCGGCTCGGGCGTGCGGTTGTGGCGCAGCAGGTTGAAGTCGGGCTGCCAGCGGCGGAAGCCCCGGCCGTCGAGCCCGCGGAGTTTCTCGTTGACCACCAGGGCGTCCACGTCCACCGGGACGACGAGGGTCTCGTCGCGGTCAGCCATTGGCGTGGTCTCCTGTCGTGGTGGTGAAGGTGCGGCGCTGCGCCGCGTTGATCATCTGAAGGGCGAACTGGCCGGGCGTCAGGGGCTTTTCCAGCCCGAGCGCGCCCTGGAGGCCGTTCGCGAGCTTCGCGGTCCGCAGGACCCGGTCGGGTCCGTTGTCCCCCGGTGCGCGGAGATAGGGGCGCAGTCCGGGGGTGGCCGGGAACAGCTTGCCCGGGAGTTCTTCTCCGATCCGTCCGGTCAGGGACCGCAGGCGGATGACGCCGTCGTCGACGGGGTCGTCTCCCCCGCCGTCGTCCGGCTCGTCGATGCCGAAGTGGACGCCTTGCTGCGGTTCGGCGATCTCGACGCGCCCGGGGACGCCGTCGACGACGACGAGCAGCACGTCCTCGGCGAGTGCGGCCCTGCGCAGCACGGGCAGCGCGCTCTCGCCGCCGGTCGTCCGTGGGGCGGCGTACGGGCGGATCTCCAGGGCGGGCCAGCCGCTGACCAGTTGGGAGCGCAGCAGCAGCCCGGTGACGGGCCCCTGGGGACCGGGCAGCGGGGCCCTGCCCCGCGGGCCGAACAGCAGGTCGTCGGCGGCGAGGTCGAAGGAGTGGGCGAGCCCGACGCTGAGCGCGCCCTCCAGGAGGGTGGCCGTCCAGTCGTCGTCGACGTGGAAGAAGCGCAGGCTCTCCGCCGGGAGCATCCGGGCGTCGGGGACGAGGTGGGCGAACGGGACGCCTTCCAGGCTCCGCAGCCGGGTCAGCCATTCCTGGACGGCGGTGAGGTCCTCGTCCTGATCGGCGCCGGCGAGGGTGTCGAGTGCGGCGCTCAGGCGCTCGCGCAGGGGGGTGTCCGTGCGTAGTTGCCGCGCGGTGATACCGGCGGTCCCGGGCAGCCGGGTGGCGGCCGGTACGGGGGTGACGGGCGCCGACACGGTCTCGGTCGCGGCGACGGTACGGGAGGTGCCGGGCGCGGGCCGGACGGGCCGACGGTGGATCTCGTGGAGCTGCTCGCCGAGGCCGTTGGTGACGAGGTGGGCGAGGCGTGCCCGCGCCCCGGTGGCCGTCCCGTCGTCCGGGACGCCCAGTGCGACCGGGGCGACCGGGTGCGCGGGCTCGTTCAGTGCCCGCTCGGCGAGCTCGCGTACCTTGCCGCGCAGGCGAAGCAGTGTCGCGGCGAATTGGTGGTCGGCGAAGGCGACGCCCCGGCCGGCGGTGAAGGCGGTGGCGAGGCTGACGTCGAAGACGCCGTACTCCTCCAGGTGGATCAGGGCCTCGGCGGCGCAGCGGCGCCGCTCGCGGTCGGTCCGCGCCGGGACGGGCGCGGCGACGAGGGGCCCCCGGTACCAGCCGAAGGTGGCCCGGCCGGACTCGGTGCGGCAGGACAGCGGCAGATAGCCGGCGCGAAGCCGGTCGGCGACCTCCCGCTGCTCGGCGCCGGACAGCGGGCGGTCGCCCACGGGGACGCGCAGCAGCAGATCGGTGCCCTGGGCGCCCTGGGTGTCGACGAAGTGCTCGGTGAGGGCGGCGAATCCGGGCGCGTGGTCGGCGAGCGACTCGAACGCCCACGACCATAGGGACACCAGGCGCAGCCGCTCCGCCGGCCCGGTGTAGGTCTCGGCCGCCTCGGTCCCGTCGGGCAGCCGCGACCGCCAGCCCTCCAGGGACACCAGGTGGGCTACGTACCGGCCGCCGGCCGCGCCGGGCAGCCGGTTGGCGACGGCGACCGCGTAGTCACCGGCCTCGATCCGGTCCTCGGTGAGGGTGACGCCCTGGTGCCGCTTGTCGACCCGGCGGACGTGGGTGAGCAGCGGCAGTTCGTCCTCGGCGGGCACGACGGCGTGGAAGACGGCGGCGGGCACCAGGACGGTGCGGCACACCTGCTTCTTCTCGTCGTCGCCGATCGGGTCCGTCCCCTGGTCGAGGGCGGGCAGGACGACGTCGGCCGGGTCGTCGGCGCTGCGGGCGGCGGGGTCGGACAGTTCGGCGACGGTGCGCTGGTCGGTGTGGCCGAGGCAGTGCGGGTCGCCGGGCAGTTCGCCCTCGCCGAAGACGAGGAGGGCCAGCCAGGGCAGGACCCCTCCCTTGCCGTCCTTCCCTTCCTGCCGCTCCCAGGGCAGGGTGGGCCGCTCCAGGGTGAGGTGCGGCAGGACGTCGTCGTACGTGCCGGTGGCGCCGGGCGGCGGGTACGCGCCGTGGATCCACTCGGGTTCGACGGTGAAGCGCGGTGCGCGGACCTCGATGTGCTGGGTGACGGGGGCGTCGGGGGTCGGCAGGTACCCCTCGTCGACGTGGTCGCCGCCCTTGGTGAGGGACTGGTGCGCGGTGAGGGTGTACCGGCCGGCGGTGAGACGGGGTACGAGAGCGTCGAGGAACTGCGTGTTCATCGAGGGGTCCGGTTCAGGGGTGTTCCCGGGTGCGTTGTCGGGCCTGTTCATGCCGCACCGCCTTCCTTGGTTCCTGTGGTGACGGGGGCCGGTGCGGTGACGGGGGCGGGTGCGGTGACCGCGAGCGCCACGGGGTCGTCGGTGAGCTCGACGGCCTTGGGCAGCACGGCCGGCGGTGTGACGGTGGTGTCGACGATCCGGACGGCCCGTGTCCGCGACCGGATGACGTACAGCCGGTCACTGGTGGACGAGACGGCGAGTCCGACGATGTCCGGGCCGGTCCATACGGGTTCGCCCGTCTCGCACGGCAGGGCGCCGGTGGTGTCGAAGACCGAGACGGTGCCGGAGGTGGCGTTGGCGACGTAGAGCCGCTTTCCGTCCGGGGAGGCGACGAGGGCGCTGGGGTCGGTGCCGGTGCGCAGGGTCGCGACGACGCCCGTGGCGGGGTCGGTGCCGGTGACCGTGACGGTGGACCGTCCCGCGTTGAGCGCGTACACCCAGCGGCCCCGCGGGTCGACGGCCAGCCGGGTCGGTGACGGCCCGGCGTCCAGGGCGGGGGCCAGTTCGGCGGGCCACTTGCCGGGGGTGACGTCGACCCGTGCGACGGCGTCCTGGTCGGTCTTGGCGAGGTACACCAGCTGGGGGCCCGCGTTCCACTGCTTCTCGGCGGCGGGCACGGCGTCGCCGGGGGTCGCCTCCGCGGCGTAGTCCCGCTTGCCGGGCGGCGCGGTCGTCAGATCGAGGATCAGCATCTGCCGGGACTCGGCGGCGGTGACGTACGCCCACTTGCTGTCGGGGGAGACGGACGCGCCGCGAGTCTTCTTGTACCCCCAGAGCGTGTCGGAGAACAGCGAGCGCGCTTCGCCCGGCGGGTTCGCGGAGATGTCGCGCACGTCGATGCCCTGGTCGTCGTTGACCGCGCACAGCCGGGTGCCGTCGGGGCTCGCGGCCAGCAGGGTGGGCGCGTCGAGGCCCAGGGCGAGGGCCGGGTACGCGGTGAGGCTCTGGGCGTCGACGGGCGTGACGGTCCGGCCGGCGCCCAGCACGTACAGCCGCTCGCTGGCGGTCGGGGTGCCGGGCACGGTGTCCGCGGGCTTCGCGTCGATGTCGCCGGCCACCAGTGCGTCGTCGGCCTTGAGCGGGTCGTTGGTGCCGGGGCTGACGTCGAGGTACGCCATGGCGGCGAACAGCCGGTCGCGGGACTGGCCGACGGTCGTGCCGGCGGAGGCGGAGGTGACGGCGGCGAGGGCGGGGGCGGCGTCCTGGACCGTTTCCACTACCGGCGGTGTGCCGGGGGTCGCGGACTTTGTCCCGGTGTCCGCTTCCGTTTCCGTTTCCGCGATCAGCTCCAGGGAGACCGGCGCGGCCGTGACGGGCTGCCGCAGCGGCAGTGCGCCGTCGGGCTTCCGTTCGTCGTGGGCGATCACACCGGCCTGGACCACCAGGTCCCCGGCGCCCTGTTCGGCGGGGGCGGGGATCCGCAGGTCGACACCCATGAGCTGGTCGGGCACCCGCTGTGTGCTGTCGGCGTGGAGCTTCTTGCCGTCGTACGCGCTCCACAGCGCGCCGGGCAGACTCGCCCGGTTCTCGGCCGACGTGCCGGTGTACCAGGCGCCGAGGTCCTGTACGTCCGTGCCCTTGGTCAGGGTGACCGTGAGGACGGAGGTGAGGCCCGTGCCCGCGTCATGGCGGGGGCGGATGTCGACCTCGTGACCGGTGAGCTCCTTCTGGGAGCCGCCGAAGGCCAGTGTGCTGACGGGCACGGCCGTGCGGACGGCGAAGGAGAACGCGCCGGGCGCGACGACCCACAGCGCGGGCTCGGCCTGGGACCGCACCGGCAGCAGCCCGTCCATGGGGGCGAGCCGGACGGCGTTCTCCCGGGCCGGCAGTTGTTTGACGACGTCCGACCAGGGGGCCGGGTCGTCGGCGTGGGCGCTGCCCTCGCCGAAGGCGATGGTGAACGAGATGAACCAGAGGTGGACGGTGACCTCGCCGGCCGTGGGCGGGCCCCACAGCCGCAGCGAGGCGCCGACCTCGACCCGGATCGTCTCGCGGACCAGCCACAGGTCGAGGACGAAGCTGACGCCGATGCTGACGTCGATGTCCGCCTCGAAGTGGAACGGTGCCCATTCGATGAGCATGTCGGCCTGCGCGGTCAGCCACGCGTGCAGGTCGCCCGAACGGTAGTTCACGTCGAGGCCACCACCGGCCATGATCGCGCCGGGGGTGAGGGCGAAGTACGAGCCGCCGCTGATCGTCAGCTCGGAGGTGACCGGCCAGGAGAAGCCGAGCTTCGGCACCCGCGGATAGTGGGCCGGTACCCGGAACCGGGGGTGGTAGCCGCCCAGCGTCAGCACGAAGTCACCCGCGTGCGCCTCGTCGAACCATGTGTACAGGGCGAAGCCGCCGGTGAGCACGCACGCCTCGTCGAGGAGGTACGAGCCGGGCGCGAGCTGTGCGGTGACCTTCAGGACCTGCTCACTGGCCCGGTACTTGGCCGACAGGCCCATCCGCACGCGGGCGTACGTCTGCGGGCCTGCCTTGGGGAAGCGCGCCTCCGCGGTGCCGAGCACGGCGACGGCGAAGTCCTCTCCGACCTCCAGCACGAGCAGCGCCTGCCCGTCGAGGAACTCGAAGACGCGGAAGCCGAGTCCGGCGGCGAACCACAGCTGCCCGGCGGCCGGCCGCACCCACGCGTCCTTGCCGCCGCCCATCAGCTTCTGGAGCACGTCCAGGGGGTCGGTGGCGGTCAGGTCCTGGAGGAACGGGAAGTCCAGCACCTTGTCGCCGTCGGGCAGGCGGAGGTCGGTGTGGAAGCCGAAGCCGGCCATGATCTCGGTGACCTCGACGGGCGGCGGCCCGCCGAACTGCCCGCTCACCTTGCCGAACAGGAACATCGACGGCCCGTCGGGGCTCGCGTGCGGCCGGGCGTACGCGCCCAGGGCCGTCAGCCCGAACTGCTCGGCGGAGACCGCGAGCGCGCCCTCGACCAGGGTGTCGTACGCGGGGTCGTCGGTCCGGTCGACCAGTGCGCCCTTGATGGCGAGCGGGGGCCGCGAGTAGCCGACGCTCATGCCGTCCAGGCGGAAGCGCGGGTTGCCCGGGTCGGCGAGCGGGATGCCCAGACCGAGGCCCTCGACGCCGATGTCGAGCCCGGCCATGCCGAGCGAGGCGTCGAACAGCATCCATACGGTGCCGTCGGCGAAGCCGACACCCACGCGGCGCAGACGCAGCGGGCCGACGGCGCGCTGCACGCCGATCCAGGCGACCATGGGGGCGGAGGCCGGGACGGCGGGGGCCGGGGCGGCCGGGGTCGAGGTGATCGGGGCAGAGGTGACCGAGTGGGTTTCGGGCGCCTCCGGCACCTGCTTCGCGAGCTCGGGACGCTTGCGGCTGCTGCCGCCGCTCCCGCCGCCGCGGACGACGACCGACGTCGCCGTGGTCCGGCCGGGCAGCCGCAGATCGACGACGAAGGCGAGGCCCTTGGCGAGGCCGTCACCGGGCAGCGCGGGCAGGGACGCGTCGGCGGCGGCCACCGCGTGGTTGAGGCCGGCCACCCGGGCGGCCGGCAGGTCGTGGGAGGCGATCAGCACGCCGAGGCCGTCCACCCCCACGTCCTCGCCGTCGGGGATCTGGCCGTGCAGCAGCGGGATCCCCGAAAGCCGGGCGTGCAGGCCCAGTCCGGCGCGGACGGCCCAGACACGGTCGCCGGTCGCCTGCTTGTCCGTGACGAACAGCAGCGAGCCGCCGTTCTTCTCCTTCGCGGCGAACACGACGGACTTGCGCGGGCCCGAGTACGCGACCGTCAGCGCGGTGACCGTGCCCAGCTTGTCCAGCAGCGCGGTGACGGACTCGTCGCCGTTCACCCCGAGCGCCGCGGCGACGTCGCCGAGCGAGACGCCCTGCGTGTCCTGGCAGGAGGCGGTGAACTCGGCGAGCTGCGCGTCCTTGACCGCGAACGTCAGGACGCGGGGGTCCCCCTGCCTCTGGGGGATCGTGACGGAAAGGGTGGCGGCGTACTCCTGGTCGTAGCCGGTCGTACCGTCCCGCTTCGTCAGCGCCACGCTCAGGTCGAGGTCCGCCTCGGCGGTGCCGAGCGGGAACCTGGCGTGCGCCTGGAGGGCGAAGTGCTTCGACGCGCTGTCGTAGTCGACACCGAGGTGCTCGATGACGACGTCCTTGAGCACCGGGGGCGGCGCGATCCCGAAGGGGGCGAACACGTCGGCGGGTTCGAGGTGGGACGCCTCGGCGGAGAACTTCCACCCGGCGCCGGTGGCCCACGATCCGTACACGTCCAGAGTGGCGTCGCCCAGTTTCCAGGTGGCGGTCGCCTCGGCGGCCGTCGCGTCGTCCTGATGCCTGAGGACCAGCGTCACGTCGGAGAGGGCGAAGTCGTCGCCGGCCTTCCAGACGTCCTGGATCTCCAGTTCGACGCCGTAACCCCAGGAAGCGTTCCGGGCGAGGTCGGCGCCCAGCTCCAGGCGGCTGACGGTCAGTTCGGCGGGTACGGGTACGCCGGGGAAACGGTCGGTGAGCAGGCGGCCCAGCGGCAGCGGGGTGAGCAGGGTGCCGGACAGGGAGCGGTCGGGGAAGCTCACTCCGACGCCCAGGGACACTTCCTCGGCGAGCGTGACGATGCCGCTGAGCACCGCCGTCACGGCGGGACGGGTGGTGTGCGGGTTCACCACGGCGAAGTCGACGGCCAGCTTGTCGAGCTTGAGCAGGCCGGGCAGCGGCTCCCAGGAAGTGCGCAGTTCGAGCCCGATGCCGGCGGCGAGCCACCGCGGCCCTCTGGGGTCGAAGTTGACGGAGACGTGGGTCAGTTCGAGGGAGGCACCACCGGTCGCCTCGGCGGGCAGCAGGTCGAAGCTGCCGCCGGGCAGCCCGGCCCAGGGCAGCAGGGCGTCGAGACCGGACAGCGGTACGCCGGGGAACACGCCCGCGAGCTGCCAGCTCTGGAACTCGTTCTGAGGCGGGTAGCCCCAGACGTACGGCCGGGGGGACGCCTTCGCGTCCGGGAACAGCAGCTCGACACCGCAGCCGGTCTCGGCCGTCGGATCGTCGTCCCCGATGCCGGGTTCGACGCCGAAGACGAGGTGCACCGGGCCGAGCCCGATCCGCTCCAGCGCGGCAGGGATCGCCTTCAGCTCGTCGGGAAGTCCCGGACCGTCCGGCGCGAGCACGACGTCGACGCGGATACCGGCCACGGTCTCGTCGTTGTCGTCGGCGAGGAACTGGACGTCGGCGGCGGACGGCGGCCGGTTCAGGAGCGTGACCGTGCCGCTGACACGGAGGTGGTCGCTGTCGACGGCCGTCACGTCGCGGATGTCGAGGACGGCGCCCGGCAGGAAGGCGGCGAACAGGTCACCGGCCGGGGCGAGGCCGAGCGTCTGCGCGTCGACGCGCAGACGGGCGTCCTTGCGGGCCTGTTCCAGGGCGGCGATCAGGTCGGAAACGTTCAAGGGCATGGCTGGGCCTCTTCCTGCCTACTCGTACCAGATCTCGTAGGAGCCGGGTCGGGGGTCGTCCAGCCTCAGATGCCAGTCGACGCCGCGCCAGTTGGCGGCATCGCCCCTGGCCTTCGTTCCGCCCCGGACCGGAGGCATTGCCATGGAGCTGAACAGCCCGTCGGTCGTCGGCGCGTATATGAATTCACCCCTCCTATTGGAGTCGTCGTGAACGACGTATCCCCACTGCTGACCGGAACTCACATTCACGGGAGGTATGTTGTTGTTCTTCAGCACCTTCTTCCACGTCTTGAGCAGCCGACCATTGACGTTGCTGTCCGTGAACGTCCCGGACCCTCCCGAGAACACCAGGACTCCGGTACTGACGAACAGCCCGTCGGGGGTGGTGTAGTTGAGCCATTCATCGGTGTTGGAGGTCCGGCTCCCATGGTGGCCGAGTTTGAGCCACAACTTGCTCTGACGCTTGAGCCGCCCTCCCGCGAAGCCCAGGCCCAGGTAGTCCTCGTTGAGCTTCACCGCATCGGCCATCAGCAGCACCCGCTGCCGGTCGCCGTTCCCTTCAGGGTCTCCCTGGAGCAGGGTCACCAGGCTCGACTCGTTGGCGATTTTCTCCTTCTCGCCTTCTGTACGCTTCTCCTCATCCTTTTCCTCCGGGGTCTGCTTTCCCTTCCCCGGGTTCTTCGGGTACTTCCTCCTGCTCCTCGGATCCACACCGACCGCGGCCCCGACCATGAGCAGCTCCGCACCACGGGTCCCGGTCACCAACGCCTCCGGATCCACGGGCATGGTGACGAAGTCCGGTTTCGTCACCACACCACGCCTTCCGCGTCGATCGACAAAGGTCGTCCAGAGCTCGATCAGGTCGTGCACAAAGCTCTGGTTTCCCTCCTTGTAGTCATCGACGGTCAGTCCGTACCTGATCGCACGTATCTGGTATTTCAGGCGAGGTGGACTCTGCTGGTCCTGCAGGACATGTCGAAGAAGATTGAAGTGGTCCTTGTCGGGGTGCGTGATGATCAGGCAGTCCAGCACATCAGGGTTCCGCAGGCGTGCCATGTAGTCGCCGATTCGGCTGTCCAGCCGGTCGACCATTCCGGTCTTCCCCTGGAAGGGATTCAGCGGAGCGACCTGCTGGCTCGAACCGCAGTCGATCAGCACCGCGTGCGTCCCGACCGTGTCACCCGGCTTGTCGTAGAACCAAAGAAACGTGCAATCGCCTTGACCGACGTTGAAGAAGACGACTTCGACCGGCATGAACAACCTCTCCGCGCCACGGGGGAATACGAGACCTCCCGGCCTCCCCCTCACCCCCCGGAGTCAGGCCGACGCAGAATGATCACTCGGCGGGAGACGCCTCCCGGACGCCCACGCCGTTTTCCGGCCATGCCCTGCGGCCCGGCAACGACGGGACGACCGGGCGCCGGACGCCCGGTCACCACGCGGTCACACAACAACCACACCGCGGCTACTCATGGTCATGACAGTGCACGCCGAGTCGCACACGGGTGCGGGAAACGAAAAACCTGTCCGAAGATCGACGGGCCGTCGGCCCCGACCGTCGGCCGACGCGGTCAGTCCGCCGGCCCGATGAGTTTCAGCAGGTGGGACTCCAGGTAGTCCAGGAGTTCCTCGCGCGCGCCCGGTTCGTCGGTGGGCCAGCTGACGACGGCCTCTTCGGCGAAGGCGGTCCAGGCCCGGGCGGTGAGGGCCAGCCGGGGCGGGGCGGGGTGGCCGGTGTGGCGATGGAACGCCAGGACGCGCTCGGCCAGCTCCTGCCGGGTCTCGTCGACGACCTCCTGGACGGCCGGGTCGCCGGCCGAGGCGCCGCGCACCAGGGTCAGGTACAGCTGCCGGTGCTCCCGTACGTAATCCACGAAACCGCTGGTCATCGCATGCAGCGAGGCCCGCGCACCGGCTCCGGGCGGCGGGGCGGTCCGGTCGAGCAGCTCGGTGCAGGCCGCGCGCACCACCGCCTGGTGGTAGTCGCGCTTGGACGCGAAGTAGTGGAAGAGCAGGCCCCGGGAGATGCCGGCACGGCGGGCGACCTCGTCGGTGGACAGGGCGTCCAGGGGGTGCTCGGCCAGCAGCTCCAGCCCGGTCTTCACCAGCTGCCGCCGGCGCTCTTCGGGAGCGAGGCGGCGGGGTCGGGCGGAGGACATGCGGATCCGAGCCTGCTGCACGGCCTGGCCCCGTCCCGGGTGCCGGTGATCACTCCCGGGCACGAGGCCGCGGGCGAGATCGACGGGCTCGGCTCGCCGACCCCGGGATGGCACGTCGGCGACCGAGTGGTACTGGCCGCCGGGAAGGCGTGCGGCACGTGCCGGGCGTGCGTCGCCGGTGGTGGGCTGGACGACTGCCTGGACCAGCGGGTGATGGCCTTCGACTACGACGGGGCCTGGGCCGAGTACGTGGTCGTGCCGGTCGCCGCGCTGTGCCGCGTCCCGGAGGACATGCCGCTGGAAGAGGCGGCCGTGCTGGCCGACGCCGTCTCCACCCCGTACGCCGCGGTCGTCGAGTCCGGCCGGGTACGTCCCGCCGAGTCCGTGGGCGTATGGGGACTGGGCGGCGTGGGAACCCACCTGGTGCAGGCCGCCCGGCTGGTCGGGGCCGCACCGATCATCGCGCTCGACCCGCTGCCCGCCGCCCGCGAGCGGGCGCTGGAGCTCGGCGCCGACCACGCCCTGGACCCCACCGCCGAGGACGTGCCGGACCGGATCGCCGAACTGACCGAGGACGCCGGGCTGGACGTCGCCTTCGACATCGTGGCCCGGAGCGGCACGATGACCCAGGCCCACGCCGCGCTGGGCCACCGGGGCCGGCTGGTGCTGGTCGGGGTCTCGCCCGACCCGCTGGACCTGGGGCCGGAGGCGGCGTACGCGGTGTCGCGGCACACCACGATCGGGCATCTGGGCTACCGGAAGAGCCACCTCCAGGAACTCGTCCGCCTGGTGTCCCTCGGGCGTCTCGACGTCTCCCGTTCCGTCAGCGCCGTACTGCCGCTGGAGGACATCGCCGAAGGCATCCGGCGTCTGGAGAGCAAGGAAGGCAACCCGGTCCGCATTGTGATCAAGCCCTGAGCCCCTGAGACCCCGAACACCGGCCGGCGCTCCCTCACCTCGGCCGTACGCGGCTCCCCCGTGCGCTCAGCGCGCGGATCGGCCCGATCAGCGCCCGGTAGACCGGCCGCACCGCACGGCCGGGAAGACGGCGGTGACGTTCCTCGTGCCAGACCCTCGCCCTGCGGTGCGACGCGATGGGCGACCACCGGTCGGGATCCGGGGGTTCGGTGGTGTGGAACTCGACGCGGCAGAGGTGCTTCGTACTGACGAAGCCGTACTGGCCGGGGCTGACCAGCCGTAAGGGAGCGCCGTGGTCGCTGTCGAGCGGCCGCCCGTCGAGGTGGTCGGCGATGAGCACGTCGTCGGCCAAGGCGTCCTCGAGTAACGCGATCGACCGGTAGCCGTCGAGACCTTCGAAGACGACATGGCTGATCGGCGCGCCCGGTTCCAGGAGCGGTTCGACCCGCGTGCGGTAGAGGGTCCGGAACGGGGCTCCCTCCCACAGCAGGCCGGTCGCCGACCATCCGGCGACACAGTGGAAGTCGGCTCGGATCTCTCGTCGTGGCAGCTCCGCGAGGTCGGTCGCGGACAGGGTGAGGGCCTCGGTCAGGGCTCCGCCGATCTCGATCACCGGGTCGGCGGGGGCGGGCGGGGGCGGGTGATGGAGATGCTTGCCGAAGCGCGGGAATCCGTCGACGGCACGTTGACCCGGGGGAAGCGTCATGCCGGTCCTCCATGGGTGCGGCTCGGTCCGAGGGGAGATCGGTGATCGGGTGCTGAGCTTCGGCCCTGCCGGCCGTGCCGACCACGCCGGCACGGCCGACCACGCCGGTACGACCCGTCCTGCCCGGCTCCGGTGGACTCCCCCGTCCTTCACCGGAGCCGGGCGTCCGGCCCGTGCCTCGTGCCGTCGGGCCGGTGCTCCATACGCTAGGACCTCCACCGCACGGGAGATTCAAGGGGGATGAGATGGACGTCACTTTGTCGATCGGGGAACTCGCCGCGCGCGCGGGCCTGTCGGTGAAGGCCATCCGCTACTACACCGACATCGGACTGCTGCCGACGGCCCCGCGCAGCGAGGGAGGCCATCGCCGCTACCCGCCACAGGCGCTGGAACAGTTACGGCTGGTGCGGCAGTTGCGTGCGCTGGATGTGCCGATCGCGGCCATCACCGGTGTCGCGACCGGAGGGCAACGCCTCGGCGACCTGGTGGCCGAGCAGCTGGCGGGCACCCGGGCGCGGTTGGCCGAACTGCGGTGGCGTGAGGCGGCGTTGCAGGCGCTGGAGGAGTGCTCCGGCCCGGAGCGGCTGCGCCGGCTGCGCGTGCTGGCCCAGGTCCGGTGCCGGCCCCAGGCCACCACGGACCTCGCCCGGGCGTGGGAGCGCGTCCTGCCCCCGGGGCTGCCGGCGCGTCTGGCCGACGCCATCACCGCGCAGGCCGTTCCCGAGCCGCCGCGCGATCCCACACCCGATGCCGTACTGGCCTACGCCGAGCTCCATTTCCTCGTGGCGGAACCCGCGTTCCTGGACTACTGGGCAGCGTCCCACGTGCGGGACAAGGCATCGCTGTACGCGGCGCTCCTCGACGCCTCGGACGGTGCCGCGCCCGCCGTCGCCGCCGGGCGGGCACCGCACGGGTGCGAGGCCATGGACGCCTTATGCCGCGCCTGTGCCCGTGCCCACGACACCAAGGACACCTCCGGCTTCCGCGCGTTCATGGCCACGGACATGCAGACGACCGTTCCCTTGTTCCGCCGCTACTGGCAGCGTCTGGACACCCTCACCAGCGCCCCCGGGCCGAGTCTGGGAAGGACGCACTGCTGGCTCGTGGAGGGGGTCATCGCCGAGCACGGCCCCGCGAGCCCGGGCGCGGTGAACGGGCGCCCGCCGGCGCCCGGACGGTGATCCCCGCCCGGCGGTCCCCCTCCGAGCCGGCTCATGCCGTGCGGACCGGCTGTCCGGCGACGAGTGGGTGGTCGCGCTCGACCGGGCCGTGGCCACTGGCGCCGCCGGGCGAGCCGAGGGCGTCGAAGAACTCGGCGTTCGCCTTCTGGTAGTCCGTCCACTCCCCGGGCACGTCGTCCTCGTAGAAGATCGCCTCGACGGGGCAGACCGGTTCGCAGGCGCCGCAGTCGACGCATTCGTCCGGGTGGATGTACAGGGACCGCTGCCCCTCATAGATGCAGTCGACGGGGCATTCCTCGATGCATGCCTTGTCCTTGACGTCCACACAGGGCTGGGCGATGACGTAGGTCATGGGTGTTCCCTTCTGCTGGTGTCGTGACCGGCGACGGCGCCGACGGTGGGTGTGCCGGTGAGGTGCGGGGAGCGACCGAGGTTCCCTTCGCTCACGTCGCGTCGCCCCCGGCCGGTGCGGGGACGGCGGAGGCCGTCCGGCGCGGGGTGCGCGCGTCCAGCCTCAGGCGCAGCCGTCGCGGGTGGTAGACGGTGGCCAGCGGGACCGGGCGGATGTCCATGCCGGGCTCGCAGCCGACCCGCCAGCGGCCGAGGATGGTGGCGAGCCCCAGGGTGGCCTCGGTGCGCGCGTAGAGGTCGCCGATGCACTTGCGGGCGCCGGTGCCGAACGGCACGAAGGCGTGGCGGGCGGCCGGCGCGACGCGGTCCGGGAGCCAGCGGTCGGGGTCGAACTTCGCGGGGTTGTCGAAGGCGTCCTCGTACTGGGCGACCGCGGCGGGGCTGAAGACGACGGTGGAGCCGGCGGGCAGCCGGCGTCCCGCGAGTTCGGTCGGGGCGGTGGTGAGGCGGGTGAACAGCCAGGCCGGCGGGTGCAGTCGCAGCGTCTCGGAGATGATCCGGTCGGCCAGGGAGAGCTTCGGCAGGTCGTCCCACTCCGGGGCGCGGCCGCCGAGGACGGTGTCGATCTCGTCGTAGAGCGCGGCCTCGATCTCCGGGTGCTGCGAGAGGAGGTAGAAGACCCAGGTGAGGGTGCCGGCGACGGTCTCGGTGCCGGCCGCCATGACGGTGATGACCTGGTCGTGGATCTCCTTGTCACCGAGCCGGCCGCCGTCGTCGTCGCGGGAGGCGATCAGGGCGGCGAGCAGGTCGTCGCGCTCGGTGTCGGAGCTGCGGTAGTCGTCGATGAGCTGCTGGGTGGTCTCGTGCAGGAAGTCCAGGTTGCTCTTGTAGCGGCGCTGGGACGGCAGGGGCATCCGGCGGATCGTGGCCGGCAGGAACATCTGCCGGAACAGGCCGTTGAGCACGACGTCGAAGGAGCGTTCCACCTTGGCCGCCAGCTCGGGGCTGACGGGGGTGGAGTACAGGGTGCGGCCGACCGTGCGCAGGGCCATGCCGTACATCTCCTGGAAGGCGTCGACGACCATGCCGTCCTGCCAGCGCGACGCCGTGTCCTCGATCTCGGCCCGCATGGCCTCGGCGTACCGCTTGAGCTGGCCGCGGGTGAACGCCGACTGCATCAGTCGGCGCTGGCGGCGGTGGTCGGAGAACGGGCAGGTGACCAGG
Source organism: Streptomyces albireticuli (assembly GCF_021228125.1). GTDB lineage: Bacteria > Actinomycetota > Actinomycetes > Streptomycetales > Streptomycetaceae > Streptomyces > Streptomyces albireticuli. The sequence goes on along the minus strand of NZ_JAJQQS010000023.1, from coordinate 75,590 downwards.
CCGTTGCCGGCGATGTCCCGGGCGCGGTCGTAGAAGACGCCGCCCTTGTCGAAGACGCGGTCGTTGGTCAGGACGTGCCGGAGCAGTTCGGGGTGGGTCGGGACGTAGGCCGTGGTGGGGCCGATCTTGATCTCGACCAGGTCGCCGTGGGCCGACAGCGAGGTCATGAAGTTCACGGGGTGACGCATCATCTGGAGGGCGTGTCCCACGACGGGGAGCGCCCCGGGCGCCGCTCCCGCGGAGAAGGTGGTCTGCTCGGTCATGTGGGTCTCGGCTTCCCGTCTTCGACGATCTGTTGACAGCTGTTCCGGTTCCGGCCGGTCGGCGGGTGTGCCGCCGCGACGGCCGGGCGCGGGGTGCGGGGGTGCTGGGGTGCTGGTGAGCGGTACTGATGGGCGGTACCGGTGGGTGTGCCGCTAGCGGGCGGTGCTGCCGAGTTCCTCCAGGTAGCCCTGGGCACCGGCGGCGAGCGCGTACTCGGCGTCGTAGCGGCCCGAGGAGCGGTGCCAGTCGTAGGAGCCGCGGATCACGGTGCGCACCGCGTCGTCGCGGTAGCGCTCCAGGGCCGCGCGCTCGGCCTCGTCGAGCCCGTAGATGTCGCCGACCCGCGGCAGGCAGGACTCCAGCAGGAGGTACTGCTCCAGGCGGACGCGCACCTCGCTCTGGATGTGGGCGACACTGCGGTCCTTGGACCAGCCGTGCTCCCGGCGCAGGATCATGACCATGTTGTTCTGCTCGCCTCGGGCCTCTTCCTTCTCCAGCGAGGCGATGTCGTTGAGCAGGAGATTGACGTCGGCGGCGATCTGGAGCAGCGCGGAGACCACGGTGCTGTCGAAGACCCGGTGCGGCACCTCGAAGCGGCCCGCGCGCTCGGCGAGGTCGACGGTCGGCTGCACCCCGATGGTCCGCCGGCGGACGGCCAGGTACTGGGCGGCGGAGTTGTACGGCGTGTTCCGGAAGCGGCTCTCCGCCTCGTCGACGTAGCCGTCGAAGTAGCCGCGCCAGTGCCGGGCGCTGCGCGCGCACCAGCCGGGTGTCATGCCTTCGCTGCTGCGCCGCCAGATGTCGGCGAAGCCGTGGGCGATGGGCGGCGCGGTGTCGGGGAGGGGGCCGTCCAGCGCCGCCGCGACCGCTTCGGTGAGCTGTCTGGTCTCCTCGGGGTCCTCGCCGCGCGGCCCGTCGAAGAGGTCGTCGAAGAGGAAGAACCATGACATCAGGTCGACGCCCAGGTCCAGGTCGGCGCCGGTGGCGTGGGGGTAGAAGCGGGAGGCCAGGTCGGCGTAGCCGCCGCGCAGGTGGCGCTCGGCCGCCGCCTCGGACTTGATCAGCCCGAGCGAGCGCGGCCATGCGAGCTGCTCGGCGTCGGCGCGGAGGTGATCCGGGCTCTGCCGGGCGGGCAGGGGTATGTGGAAGTCGACGTCCTGAGGCATGAGGGAATCCTTGGGAGTAGGTTGCGGGGGGGGCAGCGGGCATGGTGGTGCCCTGGCGGGGGTGCCGGGCCGGTCGGGGGGTCAGGAGTCGGGGAAGGGCGTACGGGGACCGGGGCGCATGGGTAGCGAGGGGCGTAGGGGTACGGGGCCGGGGGCCCCGGTCTCAGACCTCGCGGTCGACGACGAACCGTCCGAGCGCGAGGAGTTCGTCCCGCGCGCCGGTGTCCAGCTCGACGCCGCGCAGCGCGTCCTCGGCCAGTTCCATCCGCCGGGCGGCCTCGGCGAGCGCCCAGTCCCGGGCGCCGGCGCCCTCGAGCAGCCCGGCGACGCGCCGCAGTTCCTCCTCGTCCTCGTCGTGTTCGCCGGGGGTGGCGAGCCAGGTGGCGAGCTCGCCGCCGAGCGGGCCGTCCTGGTTCAGCGCGTGGCTGACCGGCAGGGACTTCTTGCGGGAGCGCAGATCGGAGTGGACCGGCTTGCCGGTGACGGCGGGGTCGCCCCAGATGCCGAGGACGTCGTCGACGAGCTGGAAGGCGAGGCCCACCTGGTCGCCGTAGAGCGCCAGCGCGTCCACCGTCGCCTCCGGTGCCCCGGCGAGGACGGCGCCGATCGCGGCGCTCGCCGACAGCAGCGCGCCGGTCTTGCCGGCGGCCATGTCGACGCATTCCTCGACCGTGACGTGCGGGCGCTGTTCGAAGGACAGGTCCTGGACCTGGCCGCGGATCAGGTGCCGGGTGGCGCGCGCCAGCAGCCGGGCGGCGGGCGCCGCGGTCGGCAGCCCGGTGTCCAGCAGCACCTCCTGGGCGAGGGCCAGCATCGCGTCACCGGTCAGGACGGCGCTGTCGGGGCCCCACAGCTTCCACACCGTGCGCCGGTGGCGGCGCTCCTCGTCGCCGTCCATCAGATCGTCGTGCACCAGGGAGAAGTTGTGCACGAGTTCCACGGCGACGGCACCGGGCACCGCGATCCCGGGCGGTGCGCCGACCGCCTCGGCCGACAGCAGTGCGAGCGCCGGGCGTACGGCCTTGCCGGCGTCGGCGCTGGTGGGCGTGCCGTCTGCGGTGATCCAGCCGAGGTGGTAGGCCGCCTGGTGACGTGAGCGGTCGTCGAGCCGGTCGACGGCCGCGCGCAGCGCGGGGGCGATGGTGACCCGGCTGTGGCCGAGGTAGGCGGGGGCGGTGCTCATGCGGTGGCCTCCGCGCGCCAGGGGGCGGTCGGGTCGTCGAAGATGCTGACGACCTGGCGCATGACGCGCCGTTCGGCCGGGTCGAAGGCCTGCTTGGCGTGGATGGTGCCCAGCTGGTCCCATATGACGATGTCCCCGGGCCGCCAGGTGTGGGCGTAGGTGTACCGGGGGTCGCCCGCGTGCGCCAGCAGTTCGTCGAGCAGCTCGCGGCTCTCGTCGGGGGTGAGGTCGACGATCCGCTTGGTGTTCAGGGTGCTGACGTACACCGATCGGCGGCCGGTGCGCGGGTTGCGGGCGATCAGCGGGTGGATGGTGGAGGTGCCGTCCTCGGGCTGGATCCGCGCGGTGTTCTCGCCGAGGGACACCTCGCCCTGGAGCTCCTCCTCGATGGTCTCCTCGTAGCCGGTGCGCAGGGCGTGGCGGACCCGGTAGGAGTGCAGGCGCCGGCGCTCCTCGGGCGGCAGTGACTCGTACAGGGCGTACATGTCGGTGAAGAGGGTCTCGCCGCCGCCGGAGGACGGCACTTCCACGGCCTCCAGGAAGCCGACCTGGGAGACGCGGGGCCGGAAGGAGTAGTCGGTGTGCCAGCCCATCCACCCGGCGTCGCCGACGCCGATCTTGCGGCCGTCCTCCACCAGGTTGGAGACGATCAGGATCTCGTTGTGGTCGGGGTGGGCGCCGCTGGTCAGACCGGTCTTCGGGATGTGTCCGAAGCGGCGGCCGAAGGCGAGGAACTCCTCGTGGGAGGGGGTCTCGTGGCCGCGGAGGACGAGGACGAGGTGCGCGTCGAGCGCTGCCCGGATCGCCTCGAACCGTGTCCGGTCCATGTCGCCGGTGACATGGGCGCCGTGCACGACGGCGCCGAGAGCGGCGCCGGGTATCGGCGTTACGTCCATGGGCGTTGCCGCCTTTCGCAGAGGGGGGTGGTCAGCGCAGTTCGAGGCCGGCGAGGTCGCCCGCCTCGCGCCAGCGCCTGAGGATGTTCACGAATTCCACCGAGCCGCCGCCGTAGCTGGAGTTGAGCAGGGGCAGCCCGCTGGGGTCGCCCTCGTTGTTGTAGAGGCCGGGCGTGCAGTTCTCGAGGAAGTCGAGGGCGTTGGTGGCGAGCCGGAGGATCTCCTCGACCCATTCCTTCTCGCCGGTCTCGGAGGCCTCCACGACCCGGTGGCCGCGTTCCTCGACGGATTTGACGATGTGCGCGAGGTGTCTGGTCTGCTCGCCCAGCATGTAGGCGATGTTGACGTGCCGGCCGGCCTGGACCTTGGACAGGATGAAGCAGTTGGGGAAGCCGTTGACCTGGAGCCCGTGCAGGGTGTGCGCGCCGTCCGCCCACTTCTCCGACAGCTTCACGCCGCCGCGGCCGACGATGTCGTAACCGGCGCGGTCGGTGTACGGGACGGCGAACTCGTGCTCGTAGCCGGTGGCGAAGACCAGGCAGTCGACCGGGTACTCCCGGCCGTTCGCGACGACCCCGGCCGGGGTGAGCCGCTCCACGCCCTGTCCCTGGGTGTCGACCAGGGTCACGTTGGGCCGGTTGAAGGTCTGGAGGTAGCCGTCGTGGAAGCAGGGCCGCTTGCAGTACACGCGGTAGTACGGCTTGAGGGCGGCGGCGGTCGCGGGGTCGGTGACGACGCTGTCGATGCGGGCGCGCAGCTCCTCCATCTTGAGGAAGTCCGCCCGCTCGGCCGCGAGGGCCCGCTCCTTCGGGTCGCCCCCGGTGTCGCCGGTGGGCAGGATCGCGGCGGCCAGTTGCGCCGTGGTCTGGGTCCAGCGGTCCTGGACCAGGTCCTCGTCCTGCGGGATGCCGGAGGTCAGCGCGTGGAAGTTCTCCATCCGGCGCTGCTGCCAGCCCGGTTCGAGGCTGTCCGCCCAGTCGGCCTGCGTGGGCCGGTTGCCGCGGACGTCGACCGTGGCGGGGGTGCGCTGGAAGAGGACGAGCCGCTCGGCCCACTCGGCGAGGTGCGGGGCGAGCTGGATGGTCGTCGAGCCGGTGCCGATGACGCCGACCGTCTTGTCCTTGAGCTTGGTCAGGCCGCCGGTGCTGTCGCCGCCGGTGTAGTCGAAGTCCCAGCGGCTGGTGTGGAAGGAGTGCCCGGCGAACGTCTCCAGGCCGGGCAGCCCGGGGAGTTTGGGGCGGTGCATGAGACCGATCGACATGGCCACGTAGCGGGCCCGGATGAGATCGCCGCGGTCGGTGCTCACCAGCCACTTCCCGGCGGCCTCGTCCCAGCGCAGCTCGGTGACGGCGGTCTGGAAGAGGGCGTCGCGGTAGAGGTCGTACTTACGGGCGATCCGCTGGAGGTGGGCGAAGATCTCGGGCCCGGTGGAGTACTTCTCGGTGGGTATCGTGCCGGTCTCTTCGAGCAGCGGCATGTAGATGTAGCTCTCGACGTCGCACCGGACGCCGGGGAAGCGGTTCCAGTACCAGGTGCCGCCGACGTCGCCGGCCTCGTCGATCAGCCGGATGCGCTCCAGGCCGGTCTCCTCGCGCAGCCGGGCGCCGGTCAGCAGGCCGCCGATGCCGGCGCCGACGACGGCGACGTCCACCTCGTCGGTGAGCGGCTCGCGCTCCTGCCACTCGGTGTAGGGGTCCTTCGCGTAGCGACCGAAGTCACCGCGCGCGGACTGGTAGGTGCGACCGGCGGTGCGCTTGTCGCGTTCCTGCCGGTACTTCTCCCTCACCGCGTCCAGATCGATGGTCGGTGCCTGAGCGCTACGGTCGTCGCTTTCGGCGCGGGTCACAGCGCCTCCTCGGGGGTAAGGGGCGGAAGGCCGGGGGGCGGGACGGAGACATGACGCCGTACGTCGTCGAACTGATCGCGCAGCCGCAGCGGGGCGTCGGGGTTGCTGAAGAGGTAGAAGCGGTCGGAGCCGAGGGCTTCCCAGACGAGTCCGGCGACTTCCTCGGCGCTCACCGAGGTGTCGCCGCCGGCGCCGGGCGGGGCCGTCAGGCCGTGGACCATGGGGGTGTCGACCCGGCCGGGACACAGCACCGACACCTTGATCCCGGTGCCCCGCAGGTCGGCGCGGAGACTGCGGGCGACCGCGAGGTCGGCGTGCTTGGAGGCGGCGTAGGCGGCGCTGCCGGCGCCGACGACGAAGGCGGACATCGAGGCGGTGTGGATCAGGTGGGCGGGCCGGCCGCGCTCCAGCAGCCGGGGGACGAAGGCCCGGGCCACCAGGACGTGCGCCCAGTGGTTCACCTCGAAGACCTGCCGCATCCGCTCCAGCGGCACCTCCCACAGGGGCTGTCCCACGGGGCCGAGGACCCCGGCGTTGTTGCACACCACGTCGACGTCGCCGAGCAGGTCGAACGCCGTGTCCGCGAGCCGTTCGACGGCGTCCGGGTCGGTCAGGTCGGCGGTCACGGCGGTGACCCGGGCGCCCTGCGCGGTGAGTTCGGCGGCCCGGCGGCGCAGTGCGTCGCCTTCGATATCCGCCATGACCACGGCGGCGCCGGCCCGCGCGAAGCGGGCGCTGAGGGCGAGGCCGATGCCGCCGGCCGCGCCGGTCACCACGGCTGTCCTTGTCTGTAAGTGCACTTGGCTTTCTCCGCTTCTCCGCTTCTGCGCGCGGGTACGCCGGAGGACGGCGCGCCGTTGCCGACGGGAAGGTCTGGATCGGATCGCGCCGTCCGAGGGGCGCGGGGGTCAGCGGGGCTCAGCGGGGGTCGGGGAGCTTCAGGCTGATCACGAGAACGATCAGCGAGAAGCACCCCAGCAGGGCGAGGAGGAGCACGGCCGCCGTCGCCGTCGACAGCGAACCGGCCAGGGAGAGGTAGAAGGTTCCGCCGACGGTCGCGCCCAGCGCGGTCGCCATCTGCTGACTGGTCACCAGCACACCGCTGCCCATGCCGGCCTGCGCGGAAGGCACGTCGGCGAGGATCATCCGGAACAGCGTCGGGCCGATCAGCGCCGCGCCCGCGCCGAAGACGCCGATCCCGAGGAGCACGAGCACCAGGGAGGGGTGCGGCCAGCCCAGCCCGATCACCAGCGCCAGCAGGAGCAGGCCCGCGCCCTGGACGAGGGCGCCCAGGGTGACGATCCGGCGGCCCAGGGCCGCCGCGATCTTCGGGGTGAACCGCGCCACCACGAAGAACACCACGGCGAACGGCGCCAGCCCCGCGCCGGAGGCGAGCCCGCCGAAGCCGAAGTGACCCTGCGCGATCAGCGCGTAGACGAACAGGAAGGCGCCGAAGCCGGCCGAGAACGGCACCATCGCCGCCAGCCCTCTGCGCATCCCCGGATGGGACAGCACCGACGGGGACAGCAGAGGTGAGCCGCCCCGTGCCTCCAGACCGCGTTCGACCCGCACCAGCGCCAGGGCCCCCGCCGCGGCGACCACGAGCAACGACCACAGCCACAGCGGCCAGCCCAGCTCGGGGCCCGCCACGACCACGGCCAGGACACAGACCATGGTGACACCGAACAACAGGGTGCCCAGCGGGTCGAAGCCCGGCTTCGTGTCGGCCCTGGTCGCGGGGACGCGCCGGACGGCCAGCAGCGCGGCCACTCCGATCGGCACATTGATCGCGAAGACCGAACGCCAGCCGATCCCCGCGACGTCCAGCGAGACCAGCAGCCCGCCCAGGATCTGCCCGGTGACCATGCCGAGGCCCGCGGTCGCGCCGTACATGCCGATCGCGCGGGCGCGCGCCGGGCCCTCGGTGGCCGCCTGGATCGTCGCCAGTACCTGCGGTACGAGCATGGCGGCGGCGGCGCCCTGCAGCAGCCGGGCCACGACGAGGAACTCGATGGTCGGGGCGAGTCCGCACAGCGCCGAGGTGACGGTGAACGCCGCGAGCCCGTAGGCGTACAGGCGCCGTCTGCCGAAGGCGTCGCCCAGCCGTCCGCCCAGCACCAGGCCGAGGGCGTAGGTGAGGCCGTAGCCGGACACCACCAGCTCCAGCGCGGCGGGGCCGCCGTGCAGGTCGTCACTGATCGAGGCCAGCGCCACATTGACGATGGAGGCGTCCACGATGGACAGGGCGTATCCGGTGAGCACCACCACCAGGGCGAGGCCGCTGAGCCCCGCCGCGGCCGGTTCCGCACCGGTCGAGGGCTCCGGTGTCGCGTGGGGCCCGTTCAGCGGGGGGAGGCCCTTGCGTTGCGTCATGCGCTGCCTACCTAGGCGTTCGTTGGGGGGCGTTCGAGGCGGGTGCGGGGGGGACGACGTCACTCGGTGGTGGTGGGGGTACCGGTGATCTTCGACATGATTCCCTTGGAGGCGTCCTTCGCGGACTCCGGCCAGGGGGTCATGGCGTTGAACCCGCGGTGCGAGGAGGCGGGCTGGATACGGGTGTCCATCGACATCCGCATGCCGGCCGGGTCCACCGAGACGTTCGGGATCGACTTGTGGCACATGAAGGCGTGGAAGAGGAGCACGTCGCCCGGTTCCATGGGCGAGAACAGCAGCGGCTCGTCCGTGTCGAACTCCTCCGCCGGGATACCGCGCACGGGGTGGCCGAAGCGGCGGAAGTCCTCGGTGAGGACGTGCTCGCGCGCGCCCTTCTTGTGGCTGCCGTCGGCGAGGGCGACGCCGCCTATGCCGGGGGTCGTCGCGAGGAGCGGTATCCAGGCGGTGCGGAAGTCCTTGTTCGGGCCGATGTAGAAGCCGTCCTGGTGCAGCGGGGTCAGGAAGCTCGGCGCGGCGGTGCCCGGGGCGGAGGGGTAGTAGCGGATCGTCGTCGACTTGAAGACGAAGACGGGCTCGCCGAGGGCCTTCTCCCAGACCTTGAGGGTCGAGGGGTGGTTCCATAGTTCGTCGTACTTGACGTAGTCGTGCATCGCCACCTCGTCGACCGCCTCGTAGGAGTCGATGGCGAGGGTGTCGAGTGTGGTGCCGGGGGCGGCGTGGCCGAGGGCGATCAGGCCCTCGAGCATCTGCTCGGCGGCGGTCCGCACGAGTTCACGGTCCAGGGCGCCGCGCAGATAGAGGTAGCCGTGCTCGTCGTAGAACCGGTCGAGGGCCTCGCGGTCGTCGAGAAGGGGCGTGCAGTCGACGTAGTCGCTGAAAGTTTCCGTCATGGTTCCTTGTCCTCGTGGCGTCTGTGCAGGGGGAAGGAGCGTCGGGCTTCCGGGCGGGCCGACGGCTTCGGTGGCGTCGGGGCGGGGCGGAGGTGACGAGGGACGACCGCCGGGGACGGCCGGGAGCCTTCGAAACGCCGACGAAGGGCGGCGTTTCGCGGCGCCTGTTCGTGATCTGCAGGTGGAGTGCTCGACGTGCGGGGAAGACCGTCACGATCGGATTCGTCGTTCGTGTGCTTCGACCCGTTCGCGCGGCGCGTGACACGGCTGTGGTTCTCACTCGTGCGATGCGCTTGCTTGGGGGGACGGGTCAGAAGGTGACGGGGATTTCGTCGAACCCACCGGTGATCCGGTGCTCCTGCCAGCGCAGCGACTCCTCGGATACCGCGAGCCGCAGGTCGGGCAGTCTGCGGAACAGCCGCTCGAACACGGCGGTCAGCTCGATCCGGGCCAGTACGCGGCCGATGCAGTGCCGGGTGCCGTGCCCGAACGCCAGGTGTGACTTGGGCTTGTCCCGGGTCAGGTCGAAGAGGTCGGCGTCGGGGAACGCCCGGCCGTCGATGTTGCCCGCGCCGATGGCCAGCAGCACGGCGTCCCCGGTCCTGATCACCGTGTCGCCGACGGTGATGTCGCTGTGCGCGTAGCGGGGTATCAGCGCGTTGGATCCCTTGCCGCCGACGGCCAGGCGCAGGATCTCCTCGACCGCGGCCGGTGCGAGTTCGGGCTTCTCGGCGAGCAGGGCCCGCTGGTCCGGGTTGCGCAGCAGGAGAAGGGTACCCAGGTCGATGCGCACGATGGTGGTCTCGTAGCCGAACAGCAGGACGGCGCAACCCAATTGGGCGATGTACGCGTCGGACAGCGTGCCGTTCTTCTCGGCGATGAGCTCGGACAGGATGTCGTCGCCGGGCTCGATCCGCTTGCGCGCCACCAGCTCCGTCATGTAGTCGACGACCTGCTGGAAGGTGTTCGCCGAGTGCCGGCCGTCACTCTGGTCGAAGGTGCCTCTCGCCCACTGCCCGAACCGTTCCCGGTCGCCCCACGGCACGCCGAGGAGATCACAGACCACCATGGTCGGCAGCGGGAACGACAGCGCGCGGTGCAGGTCGGCCGGTGCGGGACCGGCGGCCATCTCGTCGAGCAGTTCGTCGACGTGGCGCTCGATCCGGGTCTTCATCAGACGCATCCGGCGCGTGGAGAACCGGGGCACGAGGAGCTCGCGCATCAGCGGATGGTCGGTGGCCTCGGTGGCGTAGTCGTCCCCGGCCATCAGCGCCATCATGGTGCTCCTGGCCGCGCTCTTGACCGACCGCTCCGGATAAGGGTTGCTGAGACCGAGTCGACGGTCGGCGAGCAGCGCCCTCACCTCGTCATAGCGGGTGACCAGCCAGGCGTCCTCACCGGCGGTCCGCACCCTGGCGACCGGCCCCTCCTGCTGCAGCGCGCGCATCCGGGGCGCGATGCCGAGCACGGCTGGGTTGTCGAACGGTAACTTCGGCAGCTCCTTCATGCAGTCATGATCATCTGCGTAGGTGTATACGTCAATAAGTCACCGCAGAAGCGGCGCGCCCCGACGCCGGTCTCAGCACCCTAGGGCCTTCTCTCCGGGTGATTCACCAGCCGGCGGATGAGCAGTCGCCACCAGGGCGGGGTTGTTGTCCCCCAGGATCGTCGGAAAGAATGGGCTGGATTGTCCGCCGGACCGCGCAGCCTCGGATGCCAACGCACCGCACGAGTAGGTCACCGCTCCAGAGAGATCTGGAGGGCCGCTCCCCCCCCACACACAGTCGTCGGCCCCTCGCACACCAGGGTCGACCTTGACGGTCCCCCTCTTCCCTCTTTGCGACCAGCGCTCCCTATGGCCACATCCACCGACTTGATGTCCGGGAGTTCGAATGAGCGGGCCTGCTCGGCCGGAGCCAGGGTTCTCGCCCGAGAGGCTGGCCTTCTTCACGGACGCGATCTTCGCGATCGCGATGACGCTACTGGCTGTCGAACTGGAGCGGCCGGAGGAGAAGGAGCTGGCATCGGCTCGTGCGCTGGGAAGCTTCCTGGCGGAGCATCGGGGCTCTTACCTGGCGTTCGCGCTGGCGTTCGTCCTTCTCTGGTCGGTGTGGCGCCGTCACCACAGGCTGATGGACCGGATCGGCGGGCTGTCGAAGGCCTTCACGGGCTGGCACGCGCCGTTTCTGCTGCTGGTCGCGTTCCTTCCGTTCCCGACAGCGGTCATCGGCGCATCGATCGGCAATCCGCTGGCGCAGACCCTGTTCGCCGGCACGATGGCGGCCATGGTCTTCTGCGAGGCCGCCCTCAAGGATGTCTCCGGCAGCACCGGCCTGGTCACCGGCGACCCCGCGGAAACCCACCGGCACGCCGGTGAATCCTGGGGAGTCGGGCTCTGGTTCGTCCTCAGTGCCGGCGTCGCCTGGCTGTTCCCGTACGCCTTCGTCCTGTGGTTCGCCGCCCCGCTGGCCGCCACGTACGGCGGAGCGCTGATTTCCCGCCTGCGTACCGCGCCCGCGAGCCACCCGGACCCGTACGACGGGGACGTGCCGCGGACCTGAACGTCTGTCCGGGAGCGGCCGGAACGGGTGGACCGGGTCGGCCGGCGGGCCGCCACGCGTTCGGAACCGCGAACGAGCGGTGCGTGCGCGGGGCTCCGCGGCAGTGCGATCAGCGGCGGAGTCGGATCCGGTAGACGCGTCGCAGGTCGGGGTGCTCCGCCAGGCTCCAGAGACGGTCGGCGTCGTAGCTGAGGTCTTCGGGTCCGATGGCGAGTGTGCCGTGGGGTTTCGGGTCGCCGCGGCGGCCCTTGTGCAGCCACAGTTGCCCTGCCTTCGGGGCAAGCGTCCCGACCTCTTCGCCGGCCGGGGGGCCTTGCGTGCCACGGTCGTTGGCGGCGTAATAGGCGTCCTTGCCCACGGCGACCGCGCCTTGGACGTAGGGCTTGGACAGCCAGTCCTCCTCCGACAGCCCGTCGACCAGATAGCCGGTCGGCGCCAGGCCCCAGCGCACGACCCTGCCGCTCTCGCCGCTGTCCAGGAATTCGCTGACGACGAGGGAGTGGGCTTCGTCGGGGCGGGTGCGGTCCAGCGACAGCTGTGAATGCCGCAGCTTGCCGCTGCCCTTGTTCTCGTACACGTGGTGCAGCGGGAGGATGTAGTCGTAGCCGAAGGCCTTTTCCTTGTCCGCGCCCTCCACCTTGACCATCCGGGTGAGGTCGAAGGCGCTCAACCCGCCCTGTTTGAAGGGAGCGAGCCGACCCGGCAGGTTGGCGACGTAGAGGAAGTTCCCGACCCAGGCCACGCCGCCCGCGTGCATGATCACCGGCTGGAAGGTGGCGCTGTCCGAGCCTTCCTTCTGGATGGGCTCCACCAGCAGCACGTGCTCGTAACGCGGCTTCTTCGGGTCACCCGTCACGTCGATGAAGCTGATCCGGGCGCCACGCTTCTCGTAGTTCTCGTAGCCGTACCAGCTGACGGCGACGACCTTCCTGCCGTCCACGGTGCCGCCGTAGCCGTCGACGCTGGTACTGATCCCCTGGGGGTACCACTGAGCGGTCTTGCCGTCCAGCTGGCCGTGCGGGTCCTTGGTGTCCGGATCCCAGGAGAAGCCGTAGTCGAAGCCGGTCGGCTCCACACCCGTTCCGGGCCCGTCACGCCAGTTGCCCACGGAGCCACCGGTGCGTGTCGCCTGACGCAGCACGTCCTTGACCAGGTCCGCGTCGGGCAAGCGGCGGCGCAGGGTGTCGGCTGCGGTGCCCCAGTGGCGGTGGTCCTGCGAGGGGCTGAGCCGCATCGCCAGGAAGAATCCTTCGGACGCCGCCGCCTGTGCCGTGGAGGGCATGAGCAGACCACCGGTGGCTGCGGTCAGGGGTATCGCCGCCATGCCGCGTATGACCGTTCTTCGCGAGATCTTCATGATCGGACACCGTAGGGGCGGAGTCCGTCATTCGGTACGGCTGGGACACAAGTGGCCATCGGGGCGGTCTGTCCAGGTCCTGCCGAATCAGCGGGATCGGGGGTTTCGGAGGTGTCAGGGGTGTCAGCGGCAGGACGGCCGTCGGCCGGGTGTGGGCCGTCCGGGGAAGCACCACCAGGGTTGCGAGATCATGGGGGCATGGACGACCTGACGCGGGTGCGGGGGCTGACACCGATACGGGACGTCGCGGACCGGTTCGAACTGCCGCTCTCGACGTTGCACTACTGGGAGCGGCGCGGCCTGGTGGATCCGCACCGGCGTTCCGGGCGGCGGTACTTCGACGCCGAGCAGATCTACCGCGTGGCGCTGATCAAGTTGTGGCGCGAGACCGGCCTGATGTCCATCGAGGAGATCGCCGGCCTCCTGAACCGTGACGCCTCCGGCACCGGCGGCGGCGCCGACTGGCAGGAGACCGTCCACGGCCGTATCACCGCCCTCGACGCGCACATCGCCCGCCTCAACGCCGCACGCGCCTACCTCGGCCACCTCCTCACCTGCGCACACGGCGACGACCTGGAGAAGTGCCCGGACTTCCGGGCGACCGTCCCCGGGTCCCCCTGACCGCTCACCTGGTGAGGTGTCGTCCCGTCCGCGGTGCCGGTCACGGCGAGGCGCGGGCCCTCGGCTCAGGCCGAGGTGCGAGGCATGGCCCGGAAGCACGGCCCGGAAGCACGGCCCGGTGGTGCCCGCCACGCCACGACGGAGCGTGGGCCTGCGGCGCCGGCCACGTCCAAGCACGGTCCCGCGGCGCCGGTGATCAGCCGGAGCGGGCCGCGGTACCGGGAGAGTCAGGTACCGGACCGGGCATGGCCAGGGCCGCCACGAGCGCGGCGGCGGCCACGCACCCGGCACAGACAAGGAAGGCGACGCCATAACCGTGCGCCAGCGCGGACGCCCCGTGCGCGCCACCACGCCCGGGATGCGCGTCGGCCCACGCGTCCGCCGCCGCGGCCGAGACCGTGCTGGTCACGGCGAGCCCGACCGCCCCACTGGTCTGCCGGACGGTGTTCAGCACCCCGGCGGCCAGACCGCCGCGCGCCGACGGGACGCCGCCGGTCGCCGCCACCGTGATCGGGGTGAACGCGGCGGCCGTTCCGAACCCGAACACCACGCCGGAGAGCACCACCGTCAGCGGGTAGGAACTGTCCGCGCCCAGCGACGCCGCCACCCCCGTGAAGCCGGCCGCGCCCAGGAGGCAGCACGCCACGGACGTCCGGCGCGGCCCGAAGCGTAGCGTCAACGCCCCGGCCGCCCGGGCGCCGGCGAACATCGCCGCCCCGACCGGCAGGTAGCCGAGCCCGGCGCGCAGCGGCGACCAGCTGTGCACGTCCTGAAGGTACAGCGACAACAGGATGGGGCTGGCGAAGAAGCCCAGACCGAGAAGCAGCATCACCACGTTGCCGCTGCTCACCGCGCGAAGCCGGAAGAGGTCGAGCGCCAGCAGCGGCTGCCGGGCCCACCGCGCCTGATGCGGCACGAGAATCCCCAGCAGCACGACCCCGCCGGCCAGCGGGCCCATGACCTGCGGGCTCGTCCATCCCGCGACGGCGGCACGCATCACGGCGTACACCACGCCCGTCAGCCCGGCCGTGGCCAGCGCGGCCCCCACGACGTCGAGGGACGGCCGGCCGGCGCGGTCGTACCGCGGCAGCCCGCGCGCGGCGCCGACCAGGCACAGCACCCCGATGGGGACGGTCACGAAGAACACCCAGCGCCACCCCGCCCACTGGGTGAGGACGCCGCCGACCACCGGCCCGGACGCGGCACCGACCGCTCCCACCGCGCTCCACGTGCTCAGCACCCGTGCGCGCCGGTCCGGTTCGGTGAACGTCGTGGTCAGCAGCGACAGCGTCACCGGCATCAGGAGCGCCCCACCGAGTCCCTGCACCACACGCGCGGCCAGCAGCACATCCGCTGTCACCGCGAAGCCGCAAGCGGCCGTCCCGGCGGTGAACAGCGCCGCCCCGGTCAGCAGCGTCGCCCGGTGGCCGAACACGTCCGCGCACCGGCCGCCGAGCAGCAGGAAGCCCGCGAAGGCAAGGGTGTAGGCGTTGACCACCCAGGGCAGGGCTGCCGGCGAGAAGCCGAGGGCGGCCCGGATGGCCGGCAGCGTCACCGACACGATGGTGGCGTCCAGGACGACGACGAACGCCCCGGCACAGGCCAGGCCCGTCACCAGCCGTTCGCCTCCGCGGGCGGGGCGGGTACGGCGGTCGCGGCGGGTACTGCCGGCACGGCGGGTCAGCTGCTCACGCCGCTCCGCGGACCGGCCCGTTCCTGCTTCCGTTCCCGCTCCCATGCCTGCTCCCATGCCGGTTTCCATGTGAGTTTCCATGGCGGGCTCCACCTCAGGTCGCGCACTCATACGAGCTCCTCGCCGTCCGGCCGGACGGTGGCGTCCGGACGCAGCACGGGCCGGACGTCGCCCGCCTCCGGGACGTCGAACAGGCCGTCGACGGCAGGGCGCTGGGCGAGGTATGCCGCCTCAAATCCGGTGATCTCCCGCTCGCCTGCGGGCAGTCCGGCGGCGGCCAGCAGGCTCCGCACCGTGACAGCCGCATCGGGCTGCGTGGCGATTCCTTCACCCCGGTGGTGCTCCCCGCGTCCCATGGCGGCGCGTGCATGCGGTGCCGCGGTCACGGTCACGGACAGATCGGGGATGCGGCGGTGCCAGTCGGTGTGCCGCTGGAAGGCGTCCCCGACCCGCAGGATCGCCGCCTCGCCCGCCACCGGGCCCGCGATCTGCATGGACAGGGGAAGGCCCGCCGCCGTGCGGCCCATCGGCACCGCGAGGACGGGGTTGGCCAACGGATTCCAGTACGGGGTGTAGATCTTCCCGAACACGCCCGCGTGGTCCTGGTGCCCCGCCTCGTCGGCCAGGGCGGTGAACGGCGGCGCCCCGACCGACGCGGTCGGGCACACGATCACGTCGACATCCGCGAACAGCGCGTCCACGGCCCGCTGCGCCACCGTGCGCACCCGCTGCGCCTGGACGTAGTCGGCGCCCGATATCAGCGCGCCCGTGGCAAGCAGGCCGCGCGCGGCCACGCCGTAGTCGTCCCAGTGCCGGGACAGGGCGGTGCGGTGGTGGGCGAGACCTTCGCCGGCCGCGGTCACGAAGGTCGTGGTGATCATCTCCTGCCAGTAGGGCAGCCGGATCTCCACCGGGACGGCGCCGAGTCCGGCGAGCACCGACACGGCCTCGTCGAACGCGCCGGGCAGCGACGGATCGCCGTCCGCGGGGAAGTGGTGTTCCCGTACGACGCCGATCCGCAGTCCGTCCAGGCCCTCGCCGCACCCGGTGTCGTAGCAGGAGGCGTGGAAGGAAGCGTGGAAGAAGGCCTGGCAAGACGTAGCGCCGACACCGTCGTGTTCTCCGGCGATGACGCCTAGCACCGCCGCGCAGTCCGCGGCGCTCCGGGCGAGCGGGCCGACGCGGTCGAGGCTGTAGGCCAGCGGCACGCACCCGGCCACGGGCACCCGCCCGTATGTCGGCATCAGCCCGCTGACGCCGCAGAACGCGGCGGGCATCCGAATGCTGCCCCCGGTGTCGCTGCCGAGCCCGGCCAGGAACATCCCCGCCACGACGCCGCTGGCCGAGCCCGAACTGGAGCCCCCGGCCCAGGACTCGGTCCGCCACGGATTGCGCGGCAACGGGAAGGGCTTGTCCTCTTCCGGCAGCCCGCAGCCGAACTCCATCGCGGTCGTCTTACCGGTGATCACCGCCCCGGCAGCCCGCAGCCGGGCCACCACCGGGGCGTCCCGCCCGGCCCACCAGCCCCGGTCGTGGACCAGGCTCTGCGCGGTGGTCGGTCCGTCCGCCACCGCGATGGTGTCCTTGACCCCGACCGGGATCCCGTGCAGCGGCCCGCGGTCGATGCCACGCGCCAACTCCTCGTCGGCACGGCGGGCCGCCTCCCGCGCCTGCTCGACGAACCGCGTCAGGTACACCCCGAGCGCCCCGTCGGCGCGCTCGGCCGCGACGACGGCGGCCTCCGTCAACCCGACGCTGGTCACGCTCCCTTCCCGCAAAGCCTGTGCGGCTTCGGTCAGGGTCAGGACGGGGGCCGGAGCCGGGACCGGGGACAAGGGGATGGTCAACACTTCACTCACGCTTCGCCTCCACATCCGCCGTCCCTTCTCGCGGACGGCCGGTGAGACGTGACCCTCCCAACTCAACCCGGGTTGAACGCAACCTCCTCGGCCGCGACCTCCATGCGCTTGTCCGGTCCTTGGCCTGGTCCCGAACTGCCCATAAGGCGCCTCTGCGTCCTGCTGACTTCCACCACTACGCAAGTCGAGGTGTCCTAGATCACCGATGCGAATTCTGTCAGGAATCCGCCATTTCAACTTCTGTCACCCTACGCTCACCGAACGCGACAGGAGCACCACGGAAACGACACGGACGCAGACTCACCACGGAAAGTGATCATGAAGAGAACCATCAAGAGAGCCGCGAGACTCTTCACCGCGCCGGCCGCCGCCCTGACCCTTCTCCTCCCCGTCCTCGCGGCGACCGCGACGCCCGCGGCCGCCGCGACGGACGCCTACACCTTCACCAACACCGACGGCACCCTCAACGCGACCGGCAACCGTGACGGGAACCAGATATCCGTCACCCCCGACGGCACCAACTACAAGGAGTGGCGGCTGATCAAGCTCGGCGCCCCCGGTACGTTCAACATCGCGAGCACCTCCTCGGGGAAGTGCGTCTACGCTTCCCAGCCCGCCGTGCAGCAGTCCTGCGGCAAGGACGGCGAGCAGTGGCACTTCCGCCCCGTGGACGGCAAGCCCCACTCCTTCGGCATCGTCCGCCGCGACGACTCCACCGGCGCCGAGTACTGCATGGACAACCGGGGCGGCCTCCACCTGTGGGGCATCCTCGCCCAGCCCAACGCCTGCAACGGCAGTGCGAGCCAGGAATGGACCGTCCCCGCGTCGAAGGCCGCCGAAGCCAAGAGCCTCGCCCTCGACTACTACGCCGACCTGTGCGCGAAGAAGACCTCCACCTGCACCTGGACCCAGAAGTCCGAAGGACAGCCCGAGGCCCTGCCCCGCGTGATGGCGTCCTCGGTCTGGTACAACGACACCGCCGCCAAGGCCGGCCAGATCTTCACCATCGCGTACCACTCCGGGTGGTCGCAGTCCTATTCCTCCTCCGTCGGCACCTCGGTCGGCGTCTCCGTCCCCGTCCAGGCCATGATCTCCGCCCAGCTGACGGCGGGCGTCACCTACACCTCGGACTCGACCACCATCAACGGCGTCGTCGTCACCGTTCCCGCCAAGAACTACGGATGGGTCGACTTCGCCGCCGTCGGCAAGAAGGTCACCGGCACCTGGACCTTCAACACCGACAACCAGCCCTGGACCACCGACGCGACCGTGACCGTCCCCGTCGTCAACTCAGCGGCCGGCTCCACGATGTACGTCGCCCGCACCAGCACGGACGCACCCGGCAGCAACACCACCCCGGCACAGAAACCCGCCGTGCAGACCTTCGCCACCACCGCCAGCGCGAAGCTCGACCTTCCGGCCGGAACACACCTCAAGACCACCGAGAACGGTGCCGAGATCGCCGATGCCGCGGGCAACCCGGTCATGCGGATGCAGCCGGGCACCGTGACCGACACCCAGGGCGTCAAGCACGCCTACAAGCTGGCCGTCGACGGGAACACCCTTACGCAGACCATCGAGGGGGCACCGGGCGCGACGATCGAAGGAACCGAGACCCCCTCCGCGATCACCGTGGGCCCGGGTACGTTCCCTGGCAAGACGCCTCAGCGCGCTTCCCTCGCCACGGCGAAGACGCTGCGGACGCAGGCGAAGGACGACCTCGGTGACGCCTGCGCCAGGGCTCAGGGCCACACCTGCTCGGACGCGGAGAAGAAGGCGTACGAGGACAAGCTGAAGAAGGCCGGCGCCTGGGACAAGTGCGTGGCCCAATGGACCGTCGGCACCGCGATCACCGGTCTCGCCGCCGGAGCGTTGGGAGGCGGAGTCGGGGCGGTCCCGGGCGCCATCATCGGCATGATCGGCGGAGCGGGCGCGGGCATGGTCGTATGCAGCTTCTGACCTGACAGCCGGGCCCTCGCCCTTCATCTTGAGTTCCAGCGGTCGTCGCAACACCCCGGCGCACGCTGTCGTAGAGCCGGACCCGTCCGGCCCGTACGCGTGACGGGGGCTGGGAGAGCGCGCGCTTTCCAGCCCCCGTGTCATTATCAGGCGAGGCCCTCCGCCCACTGCCCAGCAACCGCACCGTGCGCGGGGCAGGCAGCCACACGCACGTTCGCCGTCGCCCAGTCCGCTACCGTACGGCGAGCGGACGCCGCCGACCCCCGACCTGGAACTGCTCACCCGCTGGCGTAGACAAGGGCGGCTCCATGTTCCCCTAAGGCACGGTCAGAGCTGCGGCAGTTTGTCTCCCGGCGTCGGGGGGCGCCGCTCGTCGAGCCGGAAGAGGTAGGCCCGCAGGTGTGCGGCCAGTTCGCCGTCGAGGTACGAGGCATAGTCGAGCGCGGCGGCCGCTGTGCCCTGTCCCGCCTTCCGGTCGTCGGCCTCCCACGCGCCGCGCCGGTCCGCCAGGTACTCCCGGATCCGTCCCCTGTCTCGCCACCACTCCCGGACGGCCGCCGGCGTCCAGTGCTCATCGCCGTCGCAGCCGTAGCCGGCGAAGGGATCCGCCTCCGCGGCGTCGACCAGGCTCCGGAGCTGCTCGCACGTCCGCGGCTGACGGTAGACGTACTCGGTGAAGTGGTCGCCCTCATAGAGCACGAGCCCGGGTGCGTGGAGCCGGCCTGTACCGCAGTTGTCGGTGCCGGCCCCGTAGAACGGGCCGGGCACGTTGAGCCACTGCCGCTCGCTCCAATGCCCCCGGAAGGACGCACGCGCATCGCCGAGCAGAGACACGGCGTCGAAGTAGGGCTCCACAGCGGAAGGGTAGCCAGGAGCCGGACCGGCACCCTTGGCGGGGTTCGGTTTACGCGGGGACAAGCCTCGGATGCGGCAGAACCCCGGAGGGTGTCCGGCCGGTCGGGGCGCGCGTGACAGGCCGGGGTTCCGCCGGGGCAGGCCGCGTTGTCAGTGGTGGGTGGCATGCTGCGGCCATGACTGAAACCGTGAAGGGCCCGGCCGGCTACTTTCCGTCGATCGAGAAGAAGTACGGCCGGTCGATAGCCGAATGGAAGAGCTTCATCCACGCGTCACCCCTGACCAAGCACATGGAGCTCGTCAGCTGGCTCAAGACCGAACACGGTCTGGGGCACGGCCACGCCAATGCCCTCGTCGCCCATACCCTCGCGGAGGCGAGCGGTAAGTAGAACGCCTCCGGGGTCCGCCCGCGCGGTCAGCTGCGGGCCCGGATCAGGAAGGCGGCGACATGGGGAGCGGCCTGGCAGGCGAAGAGCGTCGGCCGGCAGCTCCAGGGCACCGGCCGTCGACTTCGCCACCGACAACGGCCAGTACAAGGCCGTCCTTTTCAAGGCAAGGGCCGGCGAGGCGGCCCGTACCCGCCGTCGATGGCGCGGACAGTCAGCTGCCCGCCAGGCTCCCGCCAATGATGCCGACCGCTTACCGCCGGATACGGCCGCTGTGGCAGCGACGCTGGCCGGTAGCAACCAACAGAGCCCCTTGGAGCCGGTGCGGCGAGTCCAATCACCACGTCGGCGACAAGGGGCCCTGCCGCGTCACCACCACGAGCCTTCCCGCGGTTACCAGGGATGCCAGGCGCCGTTATACCACTGCTCGTTGGCGTCGTCGTTGTGGTGATCCATGTCGAAGTCCGGCCAGTAGTTGTCGTTGTGGTTCTTCGGGTAGGTCCCGATGCCGGCGGATTCGTCGCAGATGTAGTCCCAGTAGCAGATCGACTTGACCGGTACGTTGCCGAAGTTCCGGTCAGAGCCCGCGAGCGGGTAGCCGATGACACCGCCGAACGGCGCGGCGCTACCGTTGGTGCCGGGCCCGCCCTGACGCTTGGGGTCCGCGAGGAGAATGGCGTTGACGTTGCCGAACGTCCTCCAGTTCTCGCTGATCCAGACGTGCACCACCGCGGCACCCAAGGAGTACCCGCCCATCTTGACGTGCTGTCCCGGGCACGCGGCACGTTGCTCCCGGACCAGCCGGTTCAGCTCGTTGACGCCCGACCGGACGCCCAGGCCGGTGGGGATGTCGCTCATGTACCCTACGTGCTGCTGGATGTTGCCGGTGAAACGGTCGTTGTTCCACCTGCTCCACGTGCCCCCGACAACAATCGTGTACGTGCCCTCGCACGGAGCTGTTGCCACCCGCGCCGTCGCCGCCTGCGCTGTGGACCCCTGCGCCAGCGAAAGCCCGGATGCCAGCAGAACAGCGGCCAACGCGGCCGCGATCCTTCCTCTTCGCATTCGATTCTCCCCATGTAGTGGGCCTACGCGTCTGCCGTCCGATGCGGTGCACGGTCGGTCGGCCGAGTTCGCTGGACGACAGTGGCAGTGGCCGATGAAATCCCTGTAAAACCCGTAGGGCCCGAGCGGACTCACGCCAAGAGCGGGCCGCCGACCGGTGCCCACGGTGGCCGGTTGCCCGCTGGGCACGAGCCCCGGGCATCGGGCCCGTCCATGCCGGGTACGCGCCGTCAGAGGGGCGGGGTTCAACCGTCGTCGAGAACGAGCGGCTCCCCAAGCTGACCATGCAGCACACGCTCCGAGGAACAAGCTCAACGACCGGTGGCGAGCATCCACATACCGATGGCCGTGAACAGGGTGCCGCCGGCGAGACGAGCCGTGGCCTCCGCGATCCGCCTCCTCCGGAGGTCGTTCTCCCAGGCCCAGGCGGCGATCTCCACCCGGTTGCGGGCGGCGAGCTTGCCTTGGACGTTGCCGAGGTGGGTCTTGACCGTGGACAGGGTGACGTAAAGCTCGGTGGCCAGTTCTTCGTTGGTACGTCCGCGCGCGACAAGCCTACGACATCGAGTTCACGCTGGGTCAGAGGCTCGACCAGGCCGCCCGGTCCGCGCGCTCCCGCACGGGCCGGACGGACCTCGGCGGTGGCGGGCCGGCCGCGACGCGGTGCCATGTGCGCGAGCAGGCGGACGGTCACCGATGGGGAGCAGTGAATTCCCCGCGGCCGCGGCGCGCACCGCTTCGGTGAGCAGTCCGGGGGCGCCGTCTTTGAGGAGGAAGCCGCAGGCTCCGTTGCGGAGAGCGCTGTAGACGTATTCGTCGAGGTCGAAGGTCGTGGCGATGAGGATGTTCATCGGGGCGTGGACGCCCGGCCAATTTCCTGGTCGTCGGCGATGAGCACCCGGATCGTCATGCCGGACATGTTCGCAGGAGGTGCGCCGGACATCAGCCGACGAAGGAGTCGGGGTCCAGGGGAAGGACAGCCAGGACGCGCAAGCCGCCGTCACCCTGCGGCACGGTGGTGAGGCGCCCGCCCAGTGCCTCGACCCGCTCGGTGAGACCGATCAGGCCGTAGCCGCGGCCGTCCGCCTTGTCACCGGTGGTCGGAGTGCTGCCCCGGCAGTCGTCGGTCACCGAGACCTCCAGCCGGTCCGGGAGCCGGATCGCACCTCGACCCGCACCTCGACCCGCTCGGCTCTGGTCGCGTGCTTGCGGACGTTGGTCAGCGCCTCCTGCACCACGCGGTGAGGACTCGACCACGGCATCGCCGTCACCGAAGAGACGGCCGCCGAGCGGGCTGGCGGCTCGGTTCCCGCGTCACCGCAGCACTCGACAACGCGGGTACGAAGACCACCCTGCCCGTCGTGGCGATCTACGACGGCTCGGACGCCCTTGCCCCCGTCCTCCTCTCCGGCGAGACGCTGCCGCCCACCGCGGACACCGAGCACCGGCCGTATGTCGAATCCGTCCTGGTCGACGCCGCCCACGGGCGCACAGCCGTGCTCCGGCAGGACATCCGGCGCACGCTGGACAACCCCGCGCTCCTCGTACAGGACCGCACCGACGCAAGGGCGGCGGCCGTCCTCGGCCAGGAAGGCGTCCCCCTCGTCATCCCATGGGACCGTGCGGCCCCCTCCTCCTCGCCACCGCCGCGACCGGCGTCCTCGCGTCGCTCTGGCCGGGGCACGAGGCAGCCGGGATCCCCATGCTGAAGGCCATCACCACAGACGACGAATGACGGAGGGGCGACGATCGGCCATGCCGGCCGGTGCCGGAGGGACAGCCCACTCGCCGGAGCACACTGGACGAGAGCCTGTGACCAACTGACACACCGATGACCAATTTGACGAAACGTCAAGGAAGGATCGGATGACCACCGAAGACAAGAACAGCTCACCTGTCGGCCGGCGCCTACTGCTGGCCGGCGCCGCCGGGGCGGTAGTGGCGGGGGTAGCAGGGGTGGCGGGCGCGGCGGAGGTGCTGCCGCAGGCTGCCGCCGGGAACGCGCGGCAGGCATACCCGCCGAACCGGCCCGAGCTCAAGCCGTACGGCCTGGCGGACACGCACGAGGATCTATGGCCCCGGGAGGACAACTCGCGGATCCTGCCGCTGGAGCTCCGGCCCCGCGACGAGGAACTCGGCCGGGTCTGGATCCGCGACACGTACGTCAACTGCTTCGTCGTCGGCGGCAAGCCGCTGTACGTCGCCACGGGCACCACCCGCGCCGCCGACACTGCGGGGGCGGGCCCGTGGAACGACGGCCTGTTCGTGTGGACGGCTCCCTCCGTGGACGGCCCGTGGAAGCTCGCGGACACCACCGGCATCCGGCCCGGCGCGGAGAAGGGCAAGGTCTGGTCGCCGGAGTTCGTCGGGGAGAACCGGCCGGGCCGCACCGTCGTCGCCCCCTGGCAGGAACACTGGGAGGACGACGGCGAGTTCGGCAAACGAGGCGACGTATGGGCCCCGGAGCTGCACTTCTTCCGCGGCAGGTGGTACCTGGTGGCGTGCATGGGCGACCACTCCAAGCTGGTCGGCACGTTCATGCTGGTCAGCGAGGGCGGCGTGGCGGGCCCGTACCGGCTGGTCAAGGGCAGCCTGAAGAAGCCCTTCGGGGACGTCGTCCCCGGTGGCCCGGACTTCATCGAGCCCGGTGCCTACCACCACATCGACGGCGGCCTCTTCACCGAGGGCGACGACGCCTGGCTGGTGCTGCACAATCACGTCTACGCCAAGTTCCGCGACGACATGGAGGACATCGTCCCGACGACGGGGCTGCCGCGGTTCCAGCAGCGACCGTACGCACCCGAGCCCTATCTGGAGGGCGCACACGTCTTCAAGCACGGCGGCAAGTACTTCCTGGTACACGCCGCCTGGGACCGCGCCTCGAAGAACACGGACGGCAGCGCCCGCCATGCCTACGACCCGCCCGGCAACGGCCGCGCGCAATACCAGTACGACGCGGTGGTCGCGGTCGCCGACCGCTTCGAAGGCCCGTACTCGCGGCGCTGGACCGCGGGCGTCGGGGCCGGGCACAACAACTTCTTCGAGGATCACGAGGGCGGCCTGTGGGCGACGTTCTTCCGCAACCCGGCCCACGGCTACTGGGCGGACCCCTCGCGCCGCGCCGACTCCGCGGTCGCGGGCGTCGTACGCGTGGAGTGGACCGGACCCGATGGCAACCGCCTGTATGTGAAACGCCGCGGCCAAGGGTGAAGCCACGCGCCCGGGACGACGGCCGCGCCTGGGAGCCTGGCCCACGCCCGGCTCATCGAGACGTGAACGCAAGGTGCTCGGGCACTCGGGTGAGGTGGAAGTAGAAGTCTGTGGGGTCGCCCTTCTTGTCCATGACGCACAGCAGGACGTCGTCCGTGATCCGTCGGAAGTGGTCGATGACAGGAAGCTGGTCGTAGACCATCGCCGTGGACGGTTTCCCGCGGAAGACGACCTCGTGCAGTGTGGCGAGCCCCATCTCCTCGTAGGAAAAGACCTTTCCGTTCTCGTCGAGGCACAGCAGCGGCTCCACATGCCCGGAATCGACGAACCGCTTGCCGTACCACTTCATTTGCGCCAGGAGTACGGCGTTCTCGCTGGCGGATTCGAATCCGCCACCTTTCCATGTGCCGGTCAGCAAGCCGGCATCGACCGGTTCGAGGCGGTCGAAGAGCTCCGCCAGCTTCATGGCGTCGTACTCCCCTCCGGAAGCGATGGCGTCCAGGATTTCCTGTTCCATGCCCACTTTCGGGTCCTTCCTCGGAGGCGGGAATATGTCGGCCGCGTTGCCGGGCCGTACGGGGTCGAAGCGGTGGTACATGCGGCTGTGCCAGAGGATCACCCGTTCCAGTGCCACCGCAGGAATGTACGCGGCCGCCGTGAGCGGAGCCAGAGCCCGGCGGCAAGCCTCGACGGCCACTTCGGCACGGTCGTGGGCCTCCGGCGCGCTCAGGCCGATCGCGAGGGCGTCGGCCTTTCCCTCGGTCCGTTCCCGGTGGTGGCCGCGGAGGTCGTTGAGCAGGCGGATCGCGATCGCCCCGTGACGCAGGGCGCCTCGCAGCACCGGAAGGTGCGGCGCAAGCCCATGGACATCGTCCATCAGCGCCCACAGGGCGGTGACCTGCTGTTCGACGCCGATTGTCCAGGCGCCGTGGCGTAGGTAGTCCGTCAGCCGGGGCAGGCTGCCGCCGGCGGCCACCGTTTCGGCGGCCGCACGCTCGCGCCGCATTCCGGTGAGCGTCCGGTGCATGCTGTGCCGCCAGAGCGCGACCAGTTCAGGCCTTCCGTCCTGGCGCAGGCCGCCGGTGATGTCCGCCAGAGCGTGTTCCACGGGGTCCTCGCCGCTCACGTCCGCTCCCGCGATGACCCGGTGCCAGGCCCGGACCCGGGCCCCGGTGCCATCGCCCTGGGTGACGTCGGCAGGGGCGTCCAGGACGTTGTCGATCGCCATCAGCCAGGTCGTCAGCCGGGCCACCTGGTAGGTGGATTCAGGAGCCGTCCAAGGCGTGAAGAAGGCGGCCTGAAGGCACATCAAGGGCACGAGCGCGGGGTCTACAGGCAGTCCGTGCTCTTTGAGCCAGATTTCCAGCCGGGGCATGTTCTGCAGCGCGCCGGAGCATGTGTCCGCTATGGAGACGATCTCCCGGGGTGGATGGCCGTTCGCTCGCGAATTGTCCACACCGTCAGAGTACGACCGCCGCCCGATCCGGGTGAATGATCGCGCACTTCGAAGCAGCAGGGGCGGAAGCCTTATGAGCACTGGACCTGGCATACCCCCATCAGGCCCGTCATCCCGGCGATCCTTTTCGTCCGGGATATCCGAGGCGCGGATGTCGTCCGTGCTTCGCCCGCGCGTGGAGCATGCGCTCGCCCAGGCCACCCGGCACGTCCTCGCAGCACAGCGGGACGACGGCTCGTGGCTGGCCGTGCCCGCTCCCCGTGTCACCGAGACCGCGTTGTGCACGCTGGCGCTCGGTCACTCGCCGCTCAGCGCGGACGGCGGAGCCGCCGCCCGGGGCCGGGCCTGGCTCGCCGTCAGCGGCACCCCGCAGGACCACCATCCGGTGGCCCATGCCATGGAGACCGCGCTGCTCTCCTTGGCCCTCGGCACCAGCGCCCCCGTGGACATGAGCCATCCCTCCTTCACGGACCGGGCGCTGTCCGCGCGGGCTCGCCTCCTTCAGGCGGTCGCTCTGCACACCGGCCGGGTGACCATCGGCGGACCAGGACCTGATGTGCTGCGCGGAAACCTTTCCGCCGCCGTCTCCGACCCCGGCCGGCTCAAGCGCTGGACCCGGGTCGAGCTGTGGGCCGCGCAGACCCTCGTGGAGGCGTCCTTCGGCAACCACACGGGTGCCCTGCGCACCGCCCGTCTGATCGCCGACCAGCAGGCGCCGGAGGGCGACTTCTTCGGCAACCCGGTCACCACCGCCCTCGCCGCGCTCGCGCTCCAGGCCGCCGCTCCCGGCACGGCCGCCGCCCGCCGCTGCCGCGCGTACCTGCGCAAGCGCCAGCTCCCCGACGGGACCTGGCGCTTTTCCACCAGCGACGTCTGGGACACCGCCCTCACCGTCCGCACGTTCCGGGGCGATGCGGCCTTCGACCGCCACGGGCTGCCGGCCGCCGTCGCGTTCCTGGTCGCGGCACAGAACGCGGACGGCGGCTGGCCGTACCGTTCCGGCCTCGAGTCCGACAACGACACCACCGCCTCTGTCCTGGTGGCACTCACCGGTGCCGATGGCACGAGCCGCGCGACGGCCGTCCGGGCCGGACTACGGCACCTGGCAGGGCAACAGACGGCCGACGGCCTCTGGAGAACCTGGCAGTCCGCCGGGGACCCGCCGGTGGACGACGTGATCGCCCATGTCGTCGTCGCGCTCGACAGCCACCCCGGTCGGCACGAGGTACCGCTGACCGCGGCGCGCGGCTGGCTGAACGATCGCTTCCGGGAGCAGGGGCGCTGGCACGGCGGGTGGTACCGGGGCCTGCCGTACGCCACCGCCGAGGTCCTGCCCGCGCTCGGCACGGTCGTCCGGGCGGGCGGTCACCCCGCCGCGAGAGCACTGGCGGGCGCCCGGCATCCCGATGGGGGCTGGCCCGCCGAGGCCGGCGGCCCGAGCACCCCGGCCACCACCGGGCTGGCCCTCACCGCCCTGGACCGGGGCGGTGTCCTCGACGCGGCACACTGGGCAGCGGGCCTGGACTACCTCCTGGCGAATCAACGCGCCGACGGCACCTGGCCGGGCGTACCGCTGATGTACGGCCCGCGCCCGCTCCTCACGCAGTACCCCACACATACCCACGCGTTCGCCGCCGGCGGTCTCTTCGCGGGCCGGCGCCGACTCCAGGCCTTCGGGAGCCCCGCGTGCGCCTGCCCGTGCGAGGGACGCTGAGATGCGGTCGGCCGCGGCGGCGGCTCGTACCGCGACCGGCGCCCCCACGGCCCGGGGCCGGGTGCCCCTGGCCGGGCACTCTCTCCGGTTCCGGCGCGACGCCCTGCGCTTCGTCCGTGAGCTCCGACGCCACGGGCCGCTGACGAAGATCTACATCGGCCCGCGGCCGGTGCACTTCGTCACCGACCCGGAACTGGTCCGGGAAGTGGTAGCCGTCCAGGCCCGCGCCTTCGAGAAGGGCGCGATGTTCACCACCCTCCGCGCGCCGCTCGGCGACGGTCTGATCACGTCCGCCGGTGACCGCCACCTCCGTCACCGCAGGCTCATGCAGCCCGCCTTCCACCACGAGCGGATCGCCCGCTACGCCCGCGTCATGGCCGAGCGGTCCCGTGCGAGCGCCGCCGCGTGGGAGCCGGGAACGACGCGGGACCTGGTCCCGGAGATCCACCGTCTGACTCTCGACATCCTGCTGCGCACCCTCTACGCGGGTGCCCCGGACGACCTCGAACTGCATGCCGCCGTGCAGGACTGGCTGGCCGTGAAGTACCACTCGATGCGCCTGGCCCTGTCCCCCGTCCACGCCTGGGCCGAGCGCGTCCCCCTGCTCCCGGCGTGGCGGCCTCCGCACACCGGCCCGCTCGAACGGCTGGCCGCGGTCCAGCGGCGGATCATCGCGGCGTACCGCGCCGACGGCAGGGATCGCGGCGATCTGCTCTCGATGATCCTGCTCGCCGAAGGGGCGGACGGCGCCCTGACCGACACCGAGGTGGTCGACGAGCTGATCACCCTCTTTCTGGCCGGCACCGGTACCGTCAGCGCGGCCCTGGCCTGGTCGCTGCACGAGATCGCCCGCAGGCCAGGTGTCCAGCGGCGCATCCACGAGGAGGTCGACTCACTACCGGCCGGACGTCCCTCCGGCATCGGCGATCTGCCCGCGTTGGCCTACACGCGGCGGGTCCTGGCCGAAGTCCTGCGGCTGTATCCGCCCTCGTGGCTGCTGATGCGCCGTACGGTGCGGCCGGTCACCCTCGGGGGCACGCGGCTGCCCCAGGGCGCCGAGGTCTTCTTCAGCCCGTACGCCCTCCACCGCGATCCGCACCTGTACGAGGACCCGGACCGCTTCGACCCCGAACGCTGGCCGCACGACGCCGCCGCGAAGGCACCGCGCCACACCTATCTGCCCTTCGGAGCGGGCAGCCGCCTGTGCATCGGGGAGGAGTTCGCCTGGGCCGAACTGACCCTCGCCCTGGCGGCCTTCACCGCCCACCGACGCCTGACACCGGCCGGCGCCGATCCCGTACGGCCTCTGGTCGGCACCGTTCTGCGCCCGGACAGGCTGCTCCTCACGGCACACCGACGCCCGGTCTGACCCTCGCCGCCCTCCACCTGTCAGGAGAACGCATATGCCGGACCACGCACACCTCTCCGGGCACACAACGCCGCACGGCACGCCGCGGCACCGGACCGCCCTGGTGATCGGCGGTGCCTCCGGCATCGGCGCGGCCTGTGCGGAGCGGCTCGCCACGGAAGGCACCACCGTGGTGGTCGCGGACCTTGACGAGGACGGAGCGGCCCGCGTGGCGACGCGGATCACGGCCACGGGCGGCGCCGCTCTGCCCCGCCGGCTCGACGTCACCGATCCGGATGCCGTGGCGCGCGTCGTGGAGGAAGCCACCGCCATGAGGGGAGGTCTGCGGATCGCGGTCAACAGTGCCGGGATCATGGGCGCCCTCCGCCCGCTCGCCGAGCTTCCTCCCACGGACTTCGAGGCCGTCATGCGAGTGAACCTGTACGGCGTTTTCCACTCGATGCGCTACCAACTGGCCGCGATGGCCGACAAGGGCGGGGTCATCGTCAACCTCGCGTCCATCGCCGCCCATTCGGGCTTCCGCGGCCACGCCGCCTACGCCGCCGCCAAACAGGGCGTCCTCGCACTGACCCGTACGGCCGCTCGCGAGTACGCCGACCGCGGCATCCGGGTCCTGTCGGTGTCACCCGGCATCGTGGAGACGCCGTTGATCACCGCACTGCCGCCCGGAACCACCGATGGCCTCGTGGCCTCCGTCCCGCTGCGGCGCACGGCACGACCGGCCGAAGTCGCGGCCTTTGTCGCGTTCCTGGTGTCCGACGACGCCTCGTACCTCACCGGCAGCGATCACATCGTCGATGGCGGATATCTCGCGAAATAGCCAGGGTGAGGCGGCTCCGCGAAGCCCTTGGACCGGAACCCCGGCGTACGGCGTGGGAGTGAACGGCGTACGGAGCCTCTCGACCGTGCCGTTCATCCGTTGCGCCTCGGGTGGGTTGCCCTCCCGGCCGAGGTGCCGCCGCCTTCCGAGCGCGGGCAACCTCAGCAGGCGTACCTCGATCTTCAGGCACCGGAGTTCCTCAGCGGATCAGCCTCAGTACCCTAGGGCCATCACGCTGAGTAGCCCACGACTTAGCTGATACATCGTCAGTAAAGTCAGCATTGGGTCAGCATCAGCACCGCCGCGGACCACTACCGACCACCAGGGCCCGTCAAGATCGACTACTCCCTTCGCCGCTACGGATGACCTGCGGAAACGCAGGTCAGCGACCTCACCGCCTGTTACTGAAGGAGACCCGCATGAAAATGCTCATCAACGTCCCCGAGACCGCCGTCGCCGACGCCCTGCGCGGTATGGCCGTCGCCCATCCCGAGCTGACCGTCGACGTCGAGGGGCGGGTCGTGGTGCGGCGGGACGCGCCGGTGGCGGGGAAGGTAGGGCTGGTGTCCGGGGGTGGGTCGGGGCATGAGCCGTTGCACGCGGGGTTCGTGGGGGCCGGGATGCTGGACGCGGCGTGTCCCGGGGAGGTGTTCACCTCGCCCGTGCCCGATCAGATGGTGCGCGCCGCCGCCGCGGTCGACAGCGGCAAGGGGGTGCTCTTCATCGTGAAGAACTACACCGGTGACGTCCTCAACTTCAACATGGCCGCCGAGCTGGCCGAGGACGAGGGCATCCAGGTCGCCAGCGTCCTCGTCAACGACGACGTGGCCGTTACCGACAGCCTCTTCACGGCGGGCCGCCGGGGCACCGGGGCCACCCTCTTCGTGGAGAAGATCGCCGGTGCCGCGGCCGAGGAGGGCGCGCCCCTGGAGCGGGTGGAGGCGCTCGCGCGGCGGGTGAACGAGTCGTCGCGCAGCTTCGGTGTCGCGCTCGCCGCCTGCACCACGCCCGCCAAGGGCAGTCCGACCTTCGATCTGCCCGCCGGGGAGCTGGAGCTGGGCGTCGGCATCCACGGTGAGCCCGGCCGGGAGCGGCGCGCGATGATGACGTCCGGCGAGATCGCGGACTACGCCGTCGACGCGGTGCTCTCCGACCTGCGGTTCACCGGCCCGGTGCTGGTCCTGGTGAACGGCGCGGGCGGGACGCCGCTGCTGGAGCTGTACGGGTTCACGTCCGAGGTGCACCGCGTGCTGCGGGAGCGCGGGATCCCGGTCGCCCGGACGCTCGTGGGGAACTACGTGACCTCCCTCGACATGGCCGGGGCCTCGGTGACACTGTGCCAGGTGGACGAGGAACTGCTCCGGCTGTGGGACGCGCCGGTGGAGACCGCCGGGTTGCGCTGGGGGCGTTGACCCCACCCCCGCCGCCGCCCGACCCCGCTCCTCCTCACTCCTCACTCCTCACTCCTCACTCCTCACTCCTCACTCCTCACTCCTCCAGCACGATCCTGCCCAGCAGCGTCGTCGTCAGCCCGAAGTAGTCCGCGTGGATCAGCCTCCGGTTCACCGGCAGCACGGTGCCGCCCGCCGTCACCGTCCCGGTCGCCGTGGCCGGATCGGCCAGGTACGTCTCGTACTCCTCGACGAGCAGCCGGTAGCGGGACAGCTGGGGCAGGCGGGGCGGTGGTGGGGTGAGGTCGCCGGTCCAGCCGAAGCCCGGGCCGCGGGGGACGCAGGTGAGTTCGACGACGGCGTCGGTGGTCACCCAGTCCAGATCTCCGGCCGTCAGACCGCGGCTCTGCACCGAGGCGACGATCCGGCGGCTGGCCGCCATGCCCGGCAGGCCGGGCCCGACGCGCCTGCCGACGGCGTCGAGGGCGGCCGGGCCGCCGAGGTCGAGGTGGATCCGGCCGTCGGTCGTCATGGAGGCGGCGATCTCGCGGTCGGGCATCAGCTGGGCGAACTCGGCCGTGACGATCTTGGAGAGGTGGAGCGGGGCGACGGAGTACGGCTGGTAGCGGGCGAGGGCCAGCCGCAGGTACGGGAAGTAGGCCGTGGCGGTGGGCCCGGCGCCGAGGTCCACGTCGACGTCGCAGAACCACAGCCGCTGCCGCGCGTCGAAGGACGGCTCGTAGGCAACGACCTTGACCGCCGCGGTCGTACCGGCGACGGTTTCCGCCGTGACCACGTCCGCGGCCGTGAGCTTCGCGCCCGGGAACATCTCGGCGGTGAGCCGGGGCAGGACGGTCGTGTCGGACCAGACGGGGTCGGCGCCGCACAGGCTGACCATCTCGTCCGGCAGCCTGGGATCGGTGGTCCGGCCCGGGTCGAGGACGACGGCGAGGAGTTCGTCGTCGCCGGAGGAGAACCAGGGGCGGTCCAGGTAGACGCGCAGGCCCGCGTGGCGGCGCACCCGGGTGACGCGGTGCGCGGCGTGGTCCACGGTCCGCTCCCAGCGGAAGGTGGGCACGAGGTGGCGCGCCCCGGGCGGTTCGGGCCGCCGTGAGCTGAGGACGGGCCAGCCCAGCCCGGTCTCCCCCGTGCTGTCCGGGCCCTTACGGGTGATCAGCGCGGGCTGCGCGGTGAGCACCGGGTGGAAGTACTCACGGAAGCGGGTGGTGGCGGTGGGGGTGTAGGTGACGTTGCGGTGCCGGGTGTCGCGGAACTCGTGCCGGATGTCCCGCAGGGGGAGGCTTTCCTGCCCTCGCCCCACGGTGATGGCGCCGACGTGCGCGTGACCGGTGATCCGGGCCGGTGCCGCTTCCCGGACGTCGTCGGTCCACTCGCTCCACGTGGCGTCGATGTCGACCTGCCCGGTGCTGCGGGAGTGGGAGCGCACCTCGCCGCGGAGCCCGGCGAAGGTGTCCTCGGCGGCGCGGACGAAGCGGAGCTCGCCCAGTTTGGGCGGCTCCAGGGGCTTCTCCACGGCGTGCACCAGGGTGAGCTCCGCCCAGGGGGTGAGCATCCAGTTCTCACCGTCGGCGGAGGCGGCCGTCAGCTCGTCCTTCTTCTGCTGCGGCAGGCCGGTGACCGGGTCGTTCCACATCTTGGAGGAGGTGAGCAGCCGCCAGTTGCGGAAGAGTTCGAGGTCGGCGGGGTCGAGGCGGCAGCTCACCCGGACGGTCGCGAACTCGGCCTTGGGCAGGAAGACGGTGAGCTCGCGGTTGAACGGGCCGCCCCACCGGGGTGGGCCGTCCCCTTCCACGATCTTCAGCCGGAGTGGTTTCGCCTGCGGCCAGGGGCCGGGGAAGTCGTAGGTCTCGTTGGGCTCGGCGCCGGGGAGCCCGCGCAGGGACACCCCGCGCGCCAGGACGTCGGGCAGGTAGGGCAGCAGCAGCTGGTCCGCTGTGTGCAGGACGTACTCCCCCGGCTTCAGTCCGTCGCCCCGTCCCACCGGGAGCTCGGTGAGGGGTTCGGTGTCGTGCACGTTGTGCTTGGCGACGCGGATCTGGCCGAACGCCTTGAGGTCGTGGGTGAGGTCGGGGTTCTCCGCGAGGCGGACCACGGTGTCGAGGTAGCTCGCCGCCTCGCGGCGCGCCGCGGCGAAGAAGCGGCGGCGCACGATGTCCGGCTTTCCGGGCCCGAAGACGTTGTCGTACGCCCCGTGCTGCTCGGCCGTCTGGAGCGAGCTCTTCGGCGGTGAGAGGTGCCGTTCGTCGAAGGAGCGGTAGCGCCGGTCGAGGCCGTCGACGGGCGATTCCCTCTCGTGGTCGGGGACCTTGCCGTTGCGGTCCCGGGCCCAGGCGTCCGGGGTCATCGGCTCGCCGTCGTCGTCGACGGTCGAGCGGATCACCATCCGAGGCTCCGACTCACCTTCCAGGAAGGGCCACTTCGGTACGAGCACGGGGGGCGGCACCGGCTCCCAGCGGCCGTACGTCACCGGCGCCGTGGCCCGTACGTCGGCGGTCTGCGCCGTCGGCCCGAGGCTGTTGCCGGCGAGGTCGACCAGGCGGGCGCGCAGCCGGTACGTCCGCCCGTAGCGCAGGGCCGGCAGGGTGCCGGGAGTGGGCCGGAACTTGGTGTCCAGCGGGAAGTCGGGGTCGATCTCGGGGTCGGACGCCTGGGGCCGGTTGTCGGCGCCGATGGTCAGGCCGGGCGGCGGGGCGACCAGGGACCAGCCGTGCCAGCCGAAGAGCGCCTGGTGGACGTAGAGCTCGTCGGGCTTGAGTTTGTCCGCGGTGACGGTGCTCGCCTTGAGGTGGCCCTCGTCCGGGCCGACGGCGAGGGCGACCGGCGGCTGACCGGCCCGTCTGACGGTGTACGTGCCGGTACGGGCGCACAGCGGGCGCCACGTGGTGACCCGGCCGGTGGCGTCGTCGACGAGTCCCACGTCGACGCGGTAGCCGCGCACCAGGTGGGAGGCGTCCAGGACGGCGGCGGCCAGCGCCGCCCCGGTGGCGTCGACGCCCGCCACGTGCCGGGCGTCGTCCTCCATCTGACCGGCGAGCGCGGCGTCCTGGGCGTCGCGGAGGACGGTGAGGCCCGCGCCGTGCAGGGCGGGCGGCGCGGTGGTGTCCGGGGCGGCGGCCCCTTCCGGGTCGGTGATCCCGGCGAGGGCCTGTTCGACGAGCCGGGCGAACTCGACGTACTTGATCGCCGCGCCGTCCACGTCGAGGTCGGTGACGCGCACGTCCGGGCCGCCGAGCGCCAGGGTGCGGCGGCCGTGCGTGCCGTCGTCGTCCGCGTACGGTTCGAAGCGCTGCCCGGCGACGTGCCGCAACTTCGTCCAGGGGCGCAGGCTCTCGTCGGTGTTGAGATGGCCCTGGGCGGCGGTGAAGACGACGCGTGCCTGCCCTTGGTCGAGCGTGCCGGGCGGCGGGGTGACGAGCAGGTCGACGGCGAGGCCGAAGCGGCGGAGCAGCTCGGGGTAGTCGGCGAGGAGTGCGCAGGCGCCGTGGAAGTCGAGGTCCGGCCGCTCGGGAGGGGCGGGCGGCGTGTCCGGGGCGCCGGGGGCCGGGGGCGCGGCGGGGCGGTCGTAGAAGCGGTAGAGCTCGGCGAAGTAGAGCATGGGGCCGCCGCGCCGGTAGGGCTCCTCGTCACGCCTCATGTGCTTGGGGCGGAAGGGGTTCTCGGGGGCGGCGGGGGCGGCGGGGCCGGCGGGAGCGCCTGAGACGCCGCCACCGCCGGTACGGCCCGCGAGGAGGTCGTCGAGCTGCGGGTAGCTCTTGCCGACGGCTTTCGCGAGCGCCCTGATGGGTTCGGTGAGGGGTGTGAGGAGGTCGTCGAGTGCGGGGTGGTCCCAGCTGGGCGGGGGCGCGGCGGGTGGCGCGGCCGGGGTACCGGGGGCCGGGGTACCGGCCGTGTCCTCGCCGTCCTGCCCGTGGGGTACGGGGCCGCCGGCCTCGGGGGCACCGGCCTCGGGGGCACCGCCGTGGTGCGAGCCGTCACGATCGTTCGATCCGCCACCACGATCCGCCCCGCCGCTACCGTTCGGTCCGCCGCCCCGATCCGCCCCGCCATTACCGTTCGACCCCCCGCCCGGGAAGGCCCGGTGGAACGCGGTCGTCGTCACTGCCGTCTCGTACAGCGAGTCGATCTGCTGGTGCACCGCCTGGCCGGGGAACGAGCGCAGGGTCGGTGGTACGCCCCGGGCGAGGGCCGTGGCCGTGAAGGAGGCGGGGGCGCGCACTTCGGTCGCGGTCGTGAAGAGGGCCTTCCAGACGGCGCTGTCGGGTGGCGGGAAGCGGCCGGGCTGCGCGGTGGTGGGCAGGGTGATGCTCGCGCCCGCCGGCGGTTTGAACTCCACCTGGAGGGCCGGCAGGTAGCGGGCCAGGGTCTGCGGCCAGTCCACGAAGCCGGCGAAGGCGCCGAGGGTCGTGCCCCCGGTCAGACGGGGGCTGACCAGCACGGTCAGCCGGAGTTTCCCGTCGGCGGTCACCCCGTCGGGCAGGACGGTCCACCGGATCGTCTCGGGCATGGCTCAGCTCACTTCCGCGAAGGCGGTGCAGTACTCGTCGACGGGGTCGCGCCGGGTGCCGGTGGCGGGGTCGGTGTAGGGCGCCATCATCTCGGCGAAGGTGGGCGGCCGGACGGCTTCGGCGGCGGGGTCCCCGAGGGCGGCGACGGTGGTGGGGCCGGAGCCCACGAACCGCTTCTCGCATTCGATGGTGACCGACTGCGACCAGAAGCCGATGTGGACGCTGATCGTGATCCGGGCCCGGCCGAAGACGGTGCGGGTGCCGAAGTCCCAGGTCAGTTCGAGGTAGAGCTCGATGGAGGCGGAGATGATGCCGAGGACGTCGACCTCGCCCCGGGCCCGGAAGTAGCCGGTGAGCCGGGACTCACCGGATTCGATCTCCAGCCGGAAGTAGATGCCGGCCATCACCGACAGGCTGCCGGAGGCGACGCCGAAGTTCATCGACAGCGCGGCACCGAACTCCAGCGCCGCCTCCAGGACGGCGACCTTCTTCGGTGTCACGACGATGCCGAAGAAACCGCCGCCGCCGAGCATGGAGACGGTCAGCCGGAAGGGGGCCTGGCGGGTGCAGAAGGAGAAGCGGACCTCCAGGGCCTTGCCGACGAACGGCAGGTCGAGGGAGGCGTCCAGGCGCAGGTTCTCCAAGCTGAACACGCCGATGGCGAGGTTGGGCAGGGGCAGCCCGTACGAGGCGACGATGCCGCTGGGGGTGACCTGGATGCCGGGCGGGTCGCTGAAGCCGTCGATGGGGATGAGCTTGCGCAGCGTCTCGACGAAGGACAGCGGGCCGGTGAACCTGACGCCCCGGAAGG
This sequence comes from Streptomyces albireticuli, assembly GCF_021228125.1. Taxonomy (GTDB): domain Bacteria; phylum Actinomycetota; class Actinomycetes; order Streptomycetales; family Streptomycetaceae; genus Streptomyces; species Streptomyces albireticuli. The sequence continues at coordinate 39,298 of NZ_JAJQQS010000023.1, read as the reverse complement.
CGACGTCGATGTCGGGCTTCTTCCCCGCGCGGGCGGTGAAGCGGACGCGCGTGAACTCGAGCTCCATGGCCTCGAAGCCCGGGACGAGGACGAGCTTGAACTCCTCCAGGGCGCAGGTGATGTCCGCGCCCGCGGCGATGTCGGGGCGGAGCGAACCACGGAGGTCCACGACCAGGGAGAAGCGGCCCTTGGCCGGGTCCGGTACGAAGACGGGGCTGCTGCCCGGCCCCCAGGGCTGGATGTCGGGGTTCCACTCCAGCCGGGCGTTGACCGTCTCGGGCAGCTTGGCACCGTCCGCGGCCTTCTCGACGGCCCGGCGCAGGGAGAGCACCTCCCCGGCGCCGGTGGTCCAGGTGGCGACCTGCTCCCGGACGCGGACGAGGAGGGTGCGGACGCCGGGGTCCGCGTCGGCCGGCAGGGCCTCGAAGAGCTCGGCGAGCGCCGTGGCGAAGGCGTCGAACGCGTCGTCGACGTCGTCCATGCCGAGCGGTTCGGTGTGTCCGGCGAGGCGCTGGGCGAGGAAGTCGGTGACGGTCTTGACCAGGGCCTGGGCGGTGGCCACGACACGCCGCGCGGCGGCTGGGTAGCGGTCGGCCTCACGCTGGATCTGGTCGCGGACGCGGCGGAGGTCGGAGAGGAACCCGGTGACGGCGCTGATGGTCTCGGTGAGGAACCGCGGGACCTTGAGGGCCTCGTCGAGTCTCGCGGCCTTGACCAGCTGGGCCAGGGGGACGACGCCGAGCAGGTTGGCGTCGAGGGCCCGGAAGAAGTCGTCCGGACGGAACTCCCCGTTCGCGATCTTCTCCAAGGCGTCGGCGCCGGTTCCGGAGACGGGCCCCGTCGTACGGGAGAGGCCGGCCACGTCGAAGCTCGGGGCCACGAGGCCGCCGGAGCGGTCGGAGTGGCCCTGGAAGTCCATCTTCAGGGGGTTCCGCGGGAGCAGGCCGAGGAAGACCTCGCCGGCGTTGCCGGGGCGGGCGCCTTCGGCGGCCTTCCGGAAGCCGGAGAGGGCGTAGCGCTTGGCGTAGGCGACGGCGACGGTGGTGTCACCGCCGCCGAGCCGGCTGACGGCGGGCACGGTGGCGGCCGCCCAGTGCAGCTGCGGGAGGAAGTGGGCGTCGCCCGGCCGTGGCCGGGCCGGGTCCTGCTGGGCCAGGCCGGGTGGGGCGGCCACGCGCCAGACCATGTGGGCGATGTCGAGGCTGGTGTCGTCGGGCGCGAGATTGGGCGCGAGCGCCACGGACTGGCCGAGGAGGGCGGCGCTGGTCTCGACGGGCGGGTCGGCGGGGGCGTCGGCCGCCGGCGGGAGGGGCGAAAGGGCGTTGTACCGGCCGACGACGTCGGCGAGCGCGGTCCCCGTGGCACGGTTCTCGGTGAGGAAGAGCAGCGGGGTGTGGAATTCGACGACGCGGTTCGCGTGGTCGACGGCCGTGACCTTGAACCGGAACGGGCTCTCGGCAGCGGTGGCGGGGATGAACTCGCAGTCCCCCGGGTTGTCCGGCTGGTTGCTGAGGTTGGGCGTCACAAGGGTTTCGAGACGCACGCTGGTGAAGGGGAAGAGGACGTTCGTCAGGTCGCTGGTGGGGTCCCCGGGATCGGCGGGGAGGGGGCGCTCCGGGTCGTACGTCCGTACCGGCTCGCGGACGATGATGAACCGCCGCTGGAGGAGGAAGGCGGCGCGCGGGTCGGTGAACTTCCGCTCGGTGACCACGACGAGGTCGGCGCGGTGGCCGAAGGGGCACAGGCGGCCCGAGAACATCAGGCGTACGTAGTGGTCGCGGCCCATCGACGCCCGGTGCCGCCACTCCGAGAGGGTGAGGCCGGCGGGCCGGACGGGCCAGGTGCCGTGGCTGTCGAGCCAGCCTCCGACGGCCGACAGCATGAGGTTGCCGACCGTGACGGGAGTGGGTACGTACGGCTTGCCGTCGGGTGTGCGCAGGCCCTCGCCCGAGGTGAGGTCGACGAGGTTCGTCCGCTGTGCCGGCTGGATGGAGGCCGGGAAGGCCGGTGGCGGCGGGGGCGGTGGTACGGGCTCGGGGTCGCGGTCGCGGTTCCAGACGGCGCGGGCGGTGCGCCCGTCGGTGCGGGTGTGCCAGAGCTCCACGCGCTCGCCCGGTGCGGGGTCGGCGATCGGCCCGCGGTGGTTCCAGTGGGCCTTCTGGGTGGGCGACAGGAAGAGCCGGTAGGGCAGTTCGATGCCGGTGCGGGGGTGGGCGGGGTCGGCCAGCGGGTCCTGCGGGCCCGCGGGGGCCGTGTCGGCCCCGTCGGGTTCGCCGCGCTCGATCACCGCACCGGCGGCCGCGGCGGCGGCGTGGGTGGTCTCCAGGCCGTAGCGGGCGGTGAGTTCGGCGGTGGTGCGCAGCAGGCGTACGAGCGCGAAGGCTCGGGCCGCGTCGTCGGTGCCGCCCTCCGGGACGGTCCCGGGAAAGCGGATGGAGGTGACGGGCGGGGTGTCCGGCTCGCGCGCGGCGTCGACGACGCGGAGCCGCAGCCGCCGCATGGCGTCGAGCAGGCCGGTCTCGCTGTAGTCGATCGAGTCCTGCGGGCCGACCTCGAAGACGAGCACGCTCCTGCCGCTGACGATCGAGTCGACGGGCCGGTCACGGGGCTCGGCCGGCTTCTCTTCCTCGAAGACCCGCTCCAGGACGTGCTGCGGCCCGAAGGTGACGACGAGCAGCCCGTCGGCCTGCGGTTCCGCGCGGATCAGCCGTCTGGGACCCGGGCCGTCGGCGAACCGCAGCCTGGGGAACGCGAAGGTGAGGTCCAGCAGATCGGTGCTCCGCAGCAGGCGGATCGGTGTGGGTGTGGTCATGTCGCCCCCCGCACATGGCGCGTTCGCGTTGCCGGGCCTGTGGATCGAACGTCCACACCGGCTGACCGGAACGGTGATCCGAACCACCGTCCGCACCGGCTGCCCGCCTTTTTCACCTACCCCGTTCGGCCCACCGCCAGTTGGGCCGAACGGGTCATACGGAGTCGGCTCGGGGGCGATGCGGGTGCGGTCGGCGGGGCGGGTTCTTTCCCCACCCCGCCCCTTCCCGTAACCGGGGGCTTCGCCCCCGGGCCCCCTTTTCCGCGCTACGCGCGGTGTCCTCAATCGCCGGACGGGCTGATTTCACGTGTTACCCGGAAGCGGGCCCCGCCCCGGGTACCATCCACCCTCGTCGGCCCCCCGCCCTCCCCGTCGAATCGAGCCGCCGTGGACACCACCGCACGCGACGAACCCCGTGCCGGGGTGACATGAGCACGGGGTCCGGGCGGGACGAGTCGCCGGAGGAGCGGGCCGACCGGCGGTGGGCGGAGTTGCTGCAGGAGGTGAGGGTCGCCCAGACGGGGGTTCAGATCCTGCTGGGCTTCCTGTTCATGGCCGTCTTCACACCGCGCTTCGTCACCCTCCCGGCCGTGGACAAGAACATCTACACCGCGACGGTGATCCTGGGCGCCGCGACGACCGCGGCGCTCATCGGGCCGGTGTCGATCCACCGGCTGCTCACCGGCCGCCGCCTCAAGCCGCAGACCGTGGCCTGGGCGTCGGCCCTGACGCTGATCGGGCTGCTCCTGCTGCTCGGCACGGTCATGGCGGCGCTGCTGCTGGTCCTGCGGGTCGCGCTGCGTGACGCCGCCGCGACGTGGATCGTCGCCGGGGTCGGCGGGTGGTTCGCGCTGTGCTGGTTCGCGCTGCCCTTGCTGGCCCTGCTCAGCGCCCGAGCGCGCGCTTGAGCTGGGCCTTGTTCATGGACGAGCGGCCGTCGACGTTACGGCGCTGCGCCTCCGCGTACAGCTGGTCGTAGGTGGGACCCTGGGCACCGCTGTGCGAGCGCTGTCCGCCGCGCTTGGAGGACGACATGTCCTGGGTGGAGCTCTTGCTCGCGGTGCGGGACTCGCCCGAGCGGGCGCGTTCCTTGTTCACCGTACGGGCGGCGATCTCCTTGGCCCGTTTGGTGCTCTCGCCGCGCTGTTCGGCGCTCTCCTTGATGTGCTCGTACTGTCGTTCGCGCTTGGGGCTGGAGCCTCGTGGCATCGTTCTCGATCCTCACCTTCGGCACCTGAACCGTTCAGTGCTTGAACCGTTCAGTGCTTGAAGTTCCTCTTGACCTTCTCCGCGGCTTCCTGGGCCTTGCCCACCGCCTTCTCGCCTCGCCCCTCGGCCTCCAGCCTCTTGTCGTCCATGGCCCGCCCGGCGGACTCCTTGAGCTGACCCTTCATCTGCTTCGCCTTCGCCTTGCCCTTGCCCATGACGTGTGCCCTTCCGTTCGAACCGGTCACTGTTGGAATGGGATATTCCGGAACCCACCTTGCAGTCACCCCGAAGTACCCGCAACCGCTCACAGCTCCGCCGCGTGCCACACCGTCGTGATGTTGCAGAACTCGCGGATCCCGTGCCCCGACAGCTCCCGCCCGTACCCCGAGCGCTTCACTCCGCCGAAGGGCAGCGCCGGGTGCGACGCCGTCATCCCGTTGAAGAAGACGCCGCCCGCCTCGATGTCCCGGACGAACCGCTCCTGCTCGGCCTCGTCCCGCGTCCAGACGTTCGAGCTGAGCCCGAACGGGGTGTCGTTGGCCAGCTCCACGGCCTCGTCCAGGTCCCGCGCCCGGTACAGCGTGGCGACCGGGCCGAAGGCCTCCTCGTGGTGGATGCGCATCTCATGGGTGACCCCGGCGAGGACGGTCGGCTCGTAGAACCAGCCCTTCGGGAGTTCCTTCGGCCGGCGCCCGCCGCACAGGGCCGTCGCGCCCCGGCTCACGGCGTCGTCGACGAGCTCCTCGAGGTCGGCGCGGCCCTGTTCGCTGGCGAGCGGCCCGACGTCGGTCGACTCGGCCATCGGGTCGCCGACGGTCAGCGCCGCCATCCCGGCCGTGAACCTTTCGGCGAAGGCGTCGTAGACGTCGGTGTGCGCGATGAAGCGCTTGGCGGCGATGCAGGACTGGCCGTTGTTCTGCACCCGGGCGGTCACGGCGGTGCGCGCGGCCCGGTCGAGGTCGGCGGAGGGCAGCACCACGTACGGGTCGCTGCCGCCCAGTTCCAGGACCGTCTTCTTGATCTCGTCCGCCGCGACCGCCGCGACCGCGCGGCCCGCGGGTTCGCTGCCCGTGAGCGTGGCGGCGGCGACCCGCCGGTCGCGCAGGATCCCCTCGACGGCCCCGGAACCGACCAGCAGGGTCTGGAAGCACCCGTCGGCGAAGCCCGCGCGGCGCAGCAGGTCCTCCAGGAAGAGCGCGGTCTGCGGCACGTTCGAGGCGTGCTTGAGCAGGCCCACGTTGCCCGCCATGAGCGCGGGCGCGGCGAAGCGGACGACCTGCCAGAGCGGGAAGTTCCACGGCATGACGGCGAGGACCACGCCCAGCGGGCGGTAGCGCACCCGGGCGCGCGCGGCGCCGGCGTCCTTCACCTCGGCCGCGTCGGGGTGCTCGTCGGCGAGCAGCGCCTCGGCGTGCCCGGCGTACCAGCGCATGGCCTTGGCGCACTTGGCGGCCTCGGCGCGCGCGGCGGCCAGGGGCTTGCCCATCTCGGTCGTCATGAGGCGGGCGACGGTGTCCCGGTCGTGGTCCAGGAGGTCGGCGGCGAGTCCGAGGAGCCTGGCCCGCTCGGGGAAGCCGGTGGTGCGGTAGTGCCGGAACGCCGCGGCCGCGGTGGCCAGGCAGTACTCGATCTCCTCCGGTGCCAGCTCCTGGTAGGTCTTCAGCGTCTCACCGGTCGCCGGGTTCACCGTGGCGATGGGCATGGGTGTCCCTCCTCATGCTCGATGCCTCGACCTTGCAGCGGCCGGGCGGGCGGCGCAAGACGGACCCGGGCCGGACCGCGCCGGGCCGAAGCCTCCGCGCCCGGATCTCAGCGCGGCGGGCTCTCCGGCACGTCGTCCGGGGCCGGCGCCTGTCCGGGGAGCCGTACCGGGCCCCGAGCCCCGGCGTCCTCGGCCCGGCGCACGGCCGCGGCGGGGCGGACGGGCAGCGCGTGGGCCCGGTGCAGCCAGGCCACGGCCGCCGCCGAGGCGAGGCCGAGGAGCAGGCAGGCCAGCCAGGGCAGCCAGGGGCGCCGGGTGCGGTCGCCGAGGTCCATGGCCCAGCCGACGACGACGTTGCCGAGGGCGGCCGTCGCCCCCGAGAGCAGGGAGAAGAGCCCGAAGTAGGTGCCGGTCAGCCGGGCGCGCCCGAAGCGCGGGACGAGCTCCATGACCGACGGATAGGCGACCATGCCGCCGAAGTAGAGCAGCAGCGAGCCCCCGGTCATCACCAGCAGGCCGGGAACCGCCGTGCCCTCCTCCGGTGGCGTCGCGTCGCAGATCAGCAGGGGCGGTACGAAGCCGAGGCCCATCAGGGCGATCCCGGCGGCCACCCAGCGGGCACCGCCCCCGCGCCGCTCCAGGGTCCGGGTGATCCGGAACTGGAAGAGCAGGGTGGCCAGGGCCCCGGACGCCAGGAGCACGCTCGCCGAGCCGCTCCAGCCGGACACCTTGCGGGCGCCTTCCGGAAGCAGGACGTAGAGCTGGTTCTCCAGGATGAACAGGCTGCCGGTCGCGGCGCAGAAGCACAGGAAGCGGCGGTTGCCGAGGCACTCGCGCCAGCCTCCGAGCACCCTCTCCCGGGCTCCGGACGCCCCGCGCGGCGGGAGCGCGACCGCCTGGGCGACGGTGAGCACGGTGAAGACGGCGGCCCCGGCCAGCGCCCAGGGGCGGAAGTCGGTCAGGAGCAGCAGGCCACCGAGCAGCAGGCCGACCAGCGAACCGCTGGTGGAGAAGACGTTGAGCAGCGCGAACACCTCGGCGGCGCGGTCGCCCGACTCGTGGGCGACATGGGTGCGCACGGCCGGGTAGAAGAGCGCGCCCGCGAGACCGCAGAGCACGGAGGCGGTGAGCAGCAGGGCGTGGCAGTTCCCGAGGGCGAGGAGGGCGAACGCCGCGGTCCGCAGGGCGCAGCCGGCGATGATCACCAGGCGGGCGCCGAAACGGTCGGCCGCGCTGCCGCCGACCACGAACAGGCCCTGCTGGCTGAGGTTCCGCATGCTGAGCACCAGTCCGACCAGGGCCGCGGACAGGCCGAGGTCGTGTCCCAGATAGGACGCCAGAAAAGGGATCAGGAGATAGAAGCCGATGTCCACCCCGAACTGGTTGATGAATAGCAATCGCAATGCGAGAGGAGACTCGCGGACCGCCCGAAGAGTTCTCATGCGCGTCCCCGCAGTCGGCCCGTGCAGGGGTCAGGGCACTTCGGATTACGCCGCGCCCAGCCCGAATTCCGTGCAGGTTTCGCCAATTACCGTGCAGAGGAAGGCTTGTACGCGCCTATGTGGGCGAGCGGTCGGTCATATGCTCTCGCGGCCCATCGTCGGCGCCCCCCGGCTGCGCTCGGCAGGATCTCGGCAGACACTTTAGCAAAGCGCAACACTTGCCGGATAGGGAGCGGAAGAGGGCATTTCTCTTGCTCACGGCATGCCTCCGGCACATGCCGGGCCGTCAACGCGCGTGCGGACGAAGAAGAAAGAAGGGGAGGTCGCGCGCCCGGCCCCGCGCACACCGTCGGCGGCAGTACGACCGTTCCCTCGGACCGGTGAATCCGCAAGGTGAAACCATAGGCTGAATCCATTCTTCACATCGTCCGCGCCACGAACATCGCAAAAGCTCCCCCCATGGCAGGAGGACTTCGCGACGATGGCCGCATGAACGACCAGAACTTCCTGGAGCGCACCAGGCAGCTCGCGCTCTGCATGGCCGAGCTCCACACGAGCCTCGACCCTGAGTCGTACGCCCTCCTGCTGCGGATCCTCCAGGGCCTCAACGAGGCGATCGTGCACCGTGACACCGGTGTCGACCTTCCGTTCAGCCCGCGTGAGAAGGAGCTGTTCACGCCCGAGTTCGGCCGGGTGCTGAAGAAATTGGCGGGTTACCTCGGGCCGCACGGGATGCGGGTGGTGGTGGGCGGGGAGATCGGGGACGGGTCGGGGGACGGTGGCGCGGGGGCGTGCGAGCGGGATCGGCGTGAGGTCGATGCGATCGCTCGGGCGAGCGGCATGCGCCCGTAGGGCGCGGGGCTTTGTCCCCTACCCGCCCCTTCCCGAACCGGGGCTCCGCCCCGGACCCCGGTCCTCAAGCGCCGGACGGGCTGGATTTTCCAGCCCGTCCGGCGCTTGAGGACACCGCGCGAAGCGCGGAACGGGGGCCCGGGGACGAAGCCCCCGCGCAGCGGCACCCCACCGCGCACCCGTACCCGCACCGCCGTCGTTAACGCATCCGTAGCTCCACATCTCGGTCGGACAACGGTCACGACGACGGTCACCTGGGAGGCCACACACCCGTGCTCGCACAGCCCACCGCCCTGGCGGTCAATCTCCTCGACGCCTCCTCGCTGCTGGCGGCCTTCGGCGCGCTCGGCATCGCCGTGGTGCTCTTCGCCGAGACCGGCCTGCTGGTCGGCTTCTTCCTGCCCGGGGACTCGCTGCTGTTCACCGCCGGCCTGCTGTCCAGGGCGGGGGCGCACTCCGGGCCGCGGCTGGATCTGGCCCAGGTCCTGGCCGCCGCGGTGGTGGGGGCGCTGGTCGGCGCGCAGTGCGGGTACGTCCTCGGGCGCCGCGGCGGCCGGGCCCTGCTCACCCGGTCGAGCAACCGCCGCCTGCACGAGGGCGCCGCGCGGGCGGAGGAGCTCCTCGAGCGGTACGGGCACGCCCGCGCCATCGTGCTGGCGCGCTTCGTGCCGGTGGTCCGTACCGTCCTCAACCCCCTGGCGGGCGCCCTGGGCGTGCCGGCGCGCACCTTCGCGCTCTGGCAGACGACCGGCGGCCTGGTGTGGACGGTCGGCCTGATCCTCGGGGGGTACGCCCTGGGCTCGGTGGTGCCGGACGTCGACCGCTACCTCCTGCCGATCGTCGGCGCCATCGTGGTGCTCTCCCTGCTGCCGGTCGTACTGGAGCTGCTGCGCGGCCGCCGCGCCGCGAAGGCCCCGGCGGGCGGTCCCGAGGCGGACTGAGGGCGCGGCCGGTGCGCCGGTGCGCCGGGTTCCTTCCGCCGCCACCGCTTCGCTACGGTGGCCGCACCGGCTGCCCGCGCCCGCGTGCCTGGAGGTTCACGGTGACCCGACCCGACCTCGGACGCGCGCGGGACACCACCCTGAGGGCCGGACGGGCGCCGGGCGCCCGGCCCCTGACGGGACACCTGACGAGGCTGTACCGGGCGCCGCTGCCCTTCCTGACGGATCTGCCCCGCCACGGCGACCTGGTCGAGATCCGCATCGGCCGCCGCCCGTTCCTCGTCCTCTGCCACCCGGACCTCGCCCGCGCGGTCCTCACCGACGACCGGACGTACGACCGCGACGGCCCCTCGTACGAGGGGTCCCGGCGGGCGATGGGCAACGGCCTGGCCACCTGCCCGTACGCCGATCACCGGGCGCAGCGGCGCATGCTCCGGCCCGCCTTCCGCCCGGACCACCTGGAGCGGTACGCCGCGGTCATGGGGCGGACGATCGAGGAGACGACGGACGGCTGGCACGACGGCTTGGAGGTGGACCTCGCGGAGGAGCTGTTCGCGCTGGCCACCAAGACGGCGGTGCGGGCCCTGTTCGCCTCCGATCTCACGCCCGCCGCCGCGCAGGAGCTCCACCGCGCTCTGGCGACCTTCCTCAAGGGCGTCTACCGGCAGTCGCTGATGCCGTGGGCCGGCCGGCTGCCGACGCCCGGCAACCTCCGCTACGGCCGGGCGCTGAAGCAGTGGCACGCCGAGGCCGGCCGGCTGATCGCGGCCCACCGGGCCGGGGCGTCCTCCGACGCCAGGAACGTGCTGTCCCACCTGGTCGCCGCCCGTACGGCGGACGGCACACCGCTGCCCGACCCCGACATCCACGACCAGGCCACCGCGCTGGTCCTCGCCGGTTCCGAGACCACCGCCGCCGCGCTCGCCTGGTCCTGTCATCTCCTCGCCCGTCACCCCGGGGCCGGCCGCCGGCTGCGTGAGGAGGCGCGGACGGTGCTCGGGGGACGCGTCGCCGCGCTGGAGGACGTCCCCCGGCTGACGGTGACCTCCCGCGTCCTCACCGAGGCGCTGCGGCTCTACCCCCCGGCCTGGCTCGTCCCCCGTACCACCACGTGCGAGACGTCCCTGGCGGGGCGCCGTCTCCCGGTGGGCAGCACGGTGGTGTTCTCCCCTTACGTCCTGCACCGCCGCGCCGATCTGTACCCGGAGCCGCACCGGTTCCTGCCCGACCGCTGGTCCACCGGGCCCGGCGGCGGGGGCGCGGCGGCCGCGCGGCGCCGGACGTACATGCCGTTCGGTCTCGGCGCCCACCGGTGCATCGGCGAGTCCTTCGCCCTGACCGAGGCCACGATGGCGCTGGCCACGCTGGTGGCGCGCTGGGAGATGCGGCCCGTCCCCGGCACCGTCGTCCGGCCCGCGGTCAGGGCCGTGCTGGCGCCCGAGCGGCTGCCCGTACGCCTGGTGACGCCCTGAGTCCCACCGGCCGTTAAGCTGTCCGCCATGACGTCGCCGAGGCCGAGCCGTGTCCCCTAAGCAGCAGCGCGGCGAGGCCACCGCGGACCGTCTTCTGACCACCGCGCTCCAGGTGTACGCCTCGTCGGGGCAGCAGGGGTTCACGGTGAACGCGGTCACCGCGGCCAGCGGCGTCAGCCTCGGCAGTCTCTACCACCACTTCGGCAGCTTCGACGGTCTCGCCGCCGCCCTGTACACCCGGTGCATGGAGGAGCTCTTCGAGGAGCTGACGACCGCCCTGACGGCCGCCCGTACCGCCCGTACCGGTGTCCGCGCGCTGGTCCGGGCGTATCTGCGCTTCACCGAGGAGCGGCCGGACGCCGCGCTGTTCCTCCACGCCTCGGCCTACTCGGGCTATCTGGCCGCCCACGCCGACCGGATCCGCGAGGCCAAGGAGGCCGCGCTCGGGGGGATCGTGGCGTGGATGCGGCCGAGGATCGAGGCCGGCGAGGTCGCGCCGATCCCCGAGCCGCTGATCGAGGCGCTGGTCATCGGCCCGGTCGCCGAGACCGCGCGTCGCCGGCTGTCCCCCGCCTACGACATGGACCTCGCCCAGGCCGCGCGGGTCCTGCCGGACCGGATCTGGCGGTCCCTGAGCCCGGACTGAGCGCCGCCGGGCGGCTACTTCTTCCCCATTCCCTCGAACCAGGTCGGGCCGCCCTCCGTGGCCTGCTTGATGCGGCTCACGGCGAAGTTCTCCATGTCCGGCAGGGCGTCCGCCTCGAACCAGCCCACCTCCAGGGACTCGTCGTCGTTGACGCGGGCCTCGCCGCCCACCGCGCGGCACAGGAAGCAGACGTCCATGAACTGGCACACGTCGCCGTTGGGATAGGTGACGCGCTCCAGCGCCTCGACGAGCAGGACCCGCTCCGGGACGCAGCGGACGGCGGTCTCCTCGAACACCTCGCGCACGATCGCCGTGGCGGGCTGCTCGCCCGGCTCGGGGATGCCGCCGATGATCGACCACTCACCGGTGTCCGAGCGGCGGCCGAGGAGGATCCGGTCCTGGTCGTCGAGGACGATGGCGCTGACGCCGGGCATCCACAGGAGCTGGTTGCCGATGGTCTCGCGGATCTCGCGGATGAAGTGCGGGGTGGGCATGGGTCGAGCCTAACGGCCTCGGTGACCGCCCTCCGGCCACGCGGGCGGTGGCCGGAGGGCGGTCAGGCGGCGGCCCGGCGGCCCGCCGCCAGGCGCAGACCTCTGCGGATCACCTGAACGGCTGCTTCCGCGTCGTCCACGGTGACGGTGAAGGACCGGCCGTCGCCGAGCCGGACGACGAAGCCCTCGCCACGCCGCACGACCACGGCGGTGCCCTTCTCGGGGCGCCAGCGGTAGCCCCAGCCGCCCCACTGGCGCGGGGTGACGCGCGGGGCGAAGTCGGCGCCGACGACATGGGCGAGCGGGATACGGGTCCGGGGCACGCCGATGTGGCCGCAGCGGACCTCCAGCGCCTCGGTGTCCACCCGTACGGCCACATGGACGAACGCGAGGGTGCCGTAGAGCATCAGGAGTCCGGCCGCGACGCAGCCGACGACCGCCATGACGAGAGGGGCCAGGCCCGAGGTCCACGCGCTGTCGACGGCCAGCTCGACGCCCAGCGCCAGGCAGGCGGCGCCGGCGACGGCCAGCAGCCACTGGATCCGGTTGGTCGCGCGTCCGGTCCAGACCGCGAGATCACCGACGCCGTCGGCCGGGGAAGGGGTACCGACCGCGTCCGATCCGGCGGCGGGCTGCTCGTCGCCCTCGTGGCCCTGCGGGCCCTTGGAGTGGTCCCTCATATGAGGCAGCCTACTCATCTTCCGCGCCCGCGGCAGGGGTGATGCGAGGGCCGGCTCGTACGGAACCGGATCGGGTGTCAGGAACGAGCCGCGGCGGCCTCGACGAGCGAGCGGCCCTCGCGGTAGGCGAGCGCGGCCGGCTGGAGGGCCTCCTCGCGCCCGCTGAGCAGCACGGTCAGCCGGCCCGTCGGCGCGGCGTCGGGGTCGGGCGCGGTGCCGGCGCGGCGCAGGGCCTGGGCGGCGACGGCCGGGGCCGAACCGTGCAGGACGAGCTCCGGCGCGTCGGCTCCCAGCCGGGGCTGGACGGCCGCGCGGATGCGGTCGTCGACCAGCTCGTAGTGGGTGCAGCCCAGGACCAGGGCCCGGGTGCCGGGCGGGGTGAGGGCTGCGGCCGCGGCCACGGCTGCGTCGATGGCGGCCGAGTCGGCGCGCTCCACGGCGTCGGCGAGGCCCGGGCAGGGCACCTCGGCCACCTCGACACCGGCCGCGAAGTCACGGATCAGGCCGCGCTGGTACGGGCTGCCGGTGGTCGCCGGGGTGGCCCAGATCGCCACCGGGCCGCCGGCGGCCGCGGCGGGCTTGATCGCCGGTACGGTCCCGATGACCGGCAGCTCCGGCTCCAGCTCGGCGCGTATGGCGGCCAGGGCGTGGACGGAGGCGGTGTTGCAGGCGACGATCAGGGCGTCGGGGCGGTGCGCCGCGGCGGCGCGGGCGCAGGCCAGGGCGTGCGCGGTGAGGTCCTCGGGGGTGCGGGGGCCCCAGGGCATGCTGGCGGGGTCGCCGGACAGGACGAGATCGGCGTCGGGGCGCAACCGGTGGACGGTCGCCGCGGCAGCCAGGAGGCCGATACCGGAGTCGATGAGCGCGATCTTCACCCGGTCACTTTAATGGATGGGCGTCGATCACCCGCGCGAGCGTCCCCCCGTGCGGCAGACTGCGGGGGTGAGCGTGCTGACGTGGATCACCTTCGCTTCACTGGCCGCCTGGCTGTGGCTGCTGCTGGGCCAGGGCTTCTTCTGGCGCACGGACGTGCGGCTGCCGGAGCGCACCGCCCCGGACCGATGGCCTCCGGTGGCCGTCGTGGTGCCCGCCCGGGACGAGGCCGGGGTGCTGCCGTCGAGCCTGCCCTCGCTCCTGGCGCAGGACTATCCGGGGCGGGCGGAGGTCTTCCTCGTCGACGACGGCAGTACGGACGGCACCGGTGAGCTGGCCCGGGCCCTGTCCCGGGAGCACGGCGGGCTGGCCCTGACCGTGGACTCCCCCGGCGAGCCGCCGCCCGGCTGGACGGGCAAGCTGTGGGCGGTGCGGCACGGCATGGCCCTCGCCCGCGCCCGTACGGACGCCGAGTTCCTGCTGCTGACCGACGCGGACATCGCGCACCGGCCGGACAGCCTGCGGGAGCTGGTGGCGGCGGCCTCCTCGGGCGGTCTGGACCTGGTGTCGCAGATGGCCCGGCTGCGGGTGGCGACGGCCTGGGAGCGGCTGATCGTCCCCGCGTTCGTCTACTTCTTCGCCCAGCTCTATCCGTTCCGCCGGATCAACCGCCCAGGCGCGCGGACCACGGCGGCGGCCGGCGGGTGCGTGCTGCTGCGGTGGGAGGCGGCGGAGCGGGCCGGTGTCCCGGACAGCGTCCGGCACGCGGTGATCGACGACGTCTCCACGGCCCGGGCGGTACGGCGGGCGGGCGGCCGGATCTGGCTGGGACTCGCCGACCGGGTGGACAGCGTCCGGCCGTACCCGCGACTCGGCCAGCTGTGGCGGATGATCTCGCGCAGCGCGTACACCCAGCTGCGGCACAACCCGCTCCTGCTGGTGGGGACGGTCGCCGGTCTGGCGGTGGTGTACCTCGTGCCGCCGGTGGCCGTGGTGGCCGGCGCGCTGACGGGCGCGGGCGCCCCGCTGGTCGCGGGGGCCGCGGCGTGGGCGGTGATGGCGGGCACATACGTCCCGATGCTGCGTTATTACCGGCAGCCGGTCGCGCTGGCGCCGCTGCTGCCGTTCACGGCCCTGCTGTATCTGCTGATGACCGTGGACTCCGCGGTGCGGCACCACCGGGGCCGGGGCGCGGCCTGGAAGGGGCGGACGTACGCCCGCCCCGAGGCCGCGCCCTGACCGGGCCCGGCCGGGGTCACTTCCGGCCGGGCGTCCAGTTCATGCCCCAGCCGTAGGCGCGGTCCAGCGTGCGCTGCGGGCTGACGCCGCGGTCGGGCACCAGGTAGCGGGCCTCGCGCTGGACGACGAGGTCACCGCCGTTGTTGGTGATCAGGGCCAGCGCGCAGACGGTGGAGGGCACGGTGCACTCGTCGAGCGAGAAGTCGACGGGGGCGCCGTGCTGCGGCTGGAGGGTGACGGTGGCGTTGAGGTTGGCGAAGCTGCGGGCGCCCTCGTAGATCGTCACGAAGACGAGGATGCGCCGGAAGTCCGCGGTGTGGTCGAGGTTGACGGTGAGGTTCTCGCCGGACGCCACCGATCCGGTCCGGTCGTCGCCGTCGAGGTGGATGAAGGGCGGCTGGTGGAGGGAGCCGAAGGAGTTCCCCAGCGCCTGGACCACGCCCTTGCTGCCGTCCCTCAGTTCGAACAGGGCGCCGAGGTCGAGGTCGAGGTCGGAGTGCATGGCCATGGCCTTGCCGAGCCGCTGGCCCCAGCCCTTGAACTGCTTCTGCACCTGCCAGTTGAGGTTGACGCGCAGCGATCCGGAGGTGCCGCCCTGCTTGGTGAGGGAGACCGCCGGGGCCTCCTTGGTGAGCGTGACCTTCGTCAGGCGTACGGGCTGGGGCGCGGGCGGCGCGGCGGGCGCCGGCGGCACGGGCGCCGGGGCGGGCGGCGTGTGCGTGGGTGCCGGGGCGGGGGCGGCGACGGGCGGTGCCTGCCGCGGCTCGTCGACCGTGATCCCGAAGTCGGTCGCCAGGCCCTCCAGACCGCTGCTGTAGCCCTGGCCGACGGCCCGGAACTTCCACTCGCCCTGACGGCGGTAGAGCTCGCCGAGGACGTACGCGGTCTCCACGCCGGCGTCCGAGCTGTCGAAGCGGGCGAGCTCCGCGCCGGACGCCGCGTCGAGCACCCGGATGTGCAGGCCGGGCACCTGACCGAAGGTGCCGCCGTCGGCCGAGGCCGCGAGGACCACGGTCTCGATCGAGGGCTCCACCGAGGCGAGGTTCACCGAGAGGGCGTCCGTCACCGTGTCACCCGCCGGGCGCTTGCCCTCGTGGCGCACCGCGCCGGAGGAGTGCTCCGCCTGGTTGTAGAAGACGAAGTCCGCGTCCGAGCGGACCTTGCCCGCGGACAGCAGCAGCGCGGAGGCGTCCACGTCCGGTATCCCGGGGCCCGTGCGCCAGCCCAGCTCGACGCGCACCGCGGCCGCCGGAATCCGGACGTTGGTGCCCTTCTGCATCGCCATACTCCACCCCTGTGAACAGTCCCGTCCTTGCAGGGTCCCAACGTACCCTGACGGCGGAATATCCCGGTTACCGCTCCTTCACGAGGATTGGGCGCGTGGGGCACCGCCCGCGGGCTGCTTGGGTTCGGCGGGCGGCGGCTTCTGCTCCGCGGGCGGCTGCTTGGGCTGAGCGGGAGGTTGCTTGGGTTCGGCCGGGGGCTGCTTGGGCTGAGCGGGAGGCTGCTTCGGCTCGGCAGGCGGTTGCTTGGGTTGAGCAGGAGGTTGCTTCGGCTGCTGGGCCGGGGGCTGCTTCTGCTCAGCAGGAGGCTGCTTAGGTTGCTGGGCCGGAGGCTGCTTCTGCTCAGCAGGAGGCTTCGGCTCGGCAGGGGGCTGCTTGGGCTGCTGAGCAGGCGGAGGTTTCGGGTCGGCGGGCGGCGGCTTCGGCTCGGAGGGGGGCTGCTTGGGCCCGCCGGCCGGCGGCTTGGGGTCTCCCTGGGGCTCCTTGGGCGCGACCGGTGGCGACTTCGGCCCGGCCGGATTCTTCGGCTCCCCCTGAGGATCCTTGGGCCCGGCAGGCGGCGACTTCGGGACGTCCGGCGACTTCGGCCCGTCCGGTGACTTCGGCCCGCTACCCGGCGGCTTCGGGACGTCCGGCGGCTGCTTCGGCGTCGAGGGCGTGCCCGTGTTCGGCGGGAGCGGGTCCTTGGAGGAGTCGCCTCCCTGGGGGTCCCCGCCCTTGGAGGGGCCACTTCCCTTGGAGGAATCGCCTCCCTTGGGCGAGCCGGGGTCGCCGGAACCGGGCCCGCCCGGGCCGGACGCCGGCGGCGGGCCCGAGCCGTCGGGGGGCACGATGCGCGGCGGCTCCTTCGAGGGTACGGGCCGCGGCGGCGGCTCCCACGCGAACTCCTTGGAGTCCTGCTTGCCGTCGCTCCCGACCGCGCGGTCGAACGCCTTGCCGCTCTCGAAGGGATCGACGAGCTGGAGCTCCTTGACCGGCCCCTTCTCCTTGGGCCTCGGCGCGATGACCGTGATCTCCACGCTGGTGAAGGTCTCCCAGCGCTCCCCCTTGTACGTCACCGCCTTGAGGTCGACGGCGCGGTCCGGGCCGAGGAGCGGATTCCCGCAGGTGCACTTGACGGCCGGTCCCGTGATCGGGTCGTTGAGGACCACCACGCCCTTCTGGAGCACCGACAGATAGCCCGTGATCCGGCCTTCGCCCTGGTAGTTGTGGTTCTTGACCAGGGTGTCGTACTCCAGATTCACCTCAGTGAGACTGTTGATGTAGGCGGGGATCCGGCTCGGGTCCATGCCGCGCACCCCGGCCCACGCCCTGGCCCTGGCCGGGTCCTGGGTGATCCCCTTGATCAGCAGGCTCTTGTCGCAGCGGGTGGCGCCGCGCGTGCCGCCGAAGGTGCCACGGGCGTCCACCGCGACGGTCCCGCCGCCGTGGGACGGGGAGTTGACGTTCCGGAGGTCGATATCCGGATGTTTCAGGAACGGGTCGATGCCTATCACCCCCGCGGCCTCCAGGACGAGCTGCACAGCCTCCCGCTTCTGCTTCTTCGTACATCCCGCCACGCCGACGCCCCCGAGCAGGGCGGTCACCGTGAGAAGGGAAACGGTCCGGACGGTCACCTGCCGCATGCGCGCACCCCCGATAGCCGATCTGTGTCGTTACTGCCGTGCTCGTGCCGTGCCAATGCCTGTTCGGTGCCTGTTCGGTGCTTGTCCGGTGCTTGTCCGGTGCTTGTCCAATGCCTGATGACGCCTGCCGAAGGCGGTCAACGCCCGCCGGTCACCTGTCCTCGCCCCTCGACGTCACCCTCGACGGTCACCCCGGCGCGCAGGTCTCCAGCCACCCGCCGGTTCCGCAGGTGTATCCCGTGCTCCCGGCGGAAGGTGTGGACTGATCGGTGGTCGGCTGGTCCGACGTACCGGAACCGTCCGGGGCGCCCGCACCCTTCGAGGGCGCGGGGGTGCCGGTGGTCGTGCCGCCGGAGCGCCCCGTCTCCCCCGTGCCCCGGGCGGCCATCATCACCGCGACCCCTCCCGCGATGAGCAGCAGGGCCAGCACCGAGCCGAGGAGGAGCGCCACCAGGCGGCGCCGGTCGGGCGCGGCCGGATCGGGGGCGGGGAGCGGGAAGACGACGGCCCCCGAGTGCACGGGCGTGGGCGTGTGTACGGGCGTAGGGAAGGGCGTGTGCCCGGAAACGGGACCGGGTGCCGGCTGCGGCATCGGGACGGGACCCGACGTGGCGGTCGCCGTAGGAGCGGACACCGGTGCCGGGGCGGGTGTCCCGACGGCCGTCGGTACGTACCGCCCGCCGGGCCCCACCTCGGTCAGGCCCGCCCGGGTGGTCATGTGCCCGGCCGCGACGGCGTCGAGCAACCGCTGGGCCTCCACCGAGCCCATCCGCTCCCTCGGGTCCTTGCGCAGCAGCCCTTCCAGGAGCGGGACGAGCGGCCCGGCGAGCCGCGGCGGCGGCAGGTCGTCCTGGACCACGGCCTGGAGGGTGCCCAGCGCGGTCGTCCGGCGGAATGGCGACAAGCCCTCGATCACCGCGTAGAGGGTGGCGCCCAGCGACCACAGGTCGGACGGGGCGCCCGGGCGCTCGCCCCGCGCGCGCTCCGGCGCGAGGAAGTCCGGGGAACCCACCAGGTCACCGGTGCGGGTGAGAGTGCCGGAGCCCTCGATCAGGGCGATGCCGAAGTCGGTGAGGACCGCCCGGCCGCCCGGCTCCACCAGGACGTTCGCCGGTTTGACGTCACGGTGCAGGATGCCCGCGGCGTGGGCGCTACGCAGTCCCTGGAGGACCATCGAGCCGATCCTGGCCGCCGCCCTGGGGTCGAGCACCCCGTCGTGCTGGAGGATCTCGGCGAGCGAGCGTCCGCGCACGAGCTCCATGACGATCCAGGGACGGCCGTCCTCCTCGACGACGTCGTGGACCGTGATGACGTTCGGGTGGTTGATCTGCGCGGCGGCCCGCGCCTCCTGGTTCAGGCGGGCGTACAGGATCCGTACGTCGTGCTCGCGCAGGTGGGCCGGTGCCTGGACCTCCTTCGCCGCGACCTCCCGGCCGAGCAGCTCGTCGCGGGCGCGCCAGACGACGCCCATGCCTCCGCTGCCCAGCTCGTCGATCAGCCGGTACCGCCCGGCCAGTAAGCGGTCCCGCGACTCCTCCGTCATGCCGAACGCCCCCCTTCCCGCGTGTACGGCACCCCCGGAGGCCGTACACGTTCGGGCCACACTGGCTGAGACGTCGTGACCCCGCGTCCCGTTCCCCGATCCGCGCCGTGGTCATGGCGGGGTGGGCCGGGGTGCCGGAAGCCCGGCTTCTGGTTCAGACCTGGGCGGGAGGGGTGCGGCTCACGGTGCGGCCGAGCCGTGTCACGGCCCGCGCGAAGGCGGTGGCGTCGTGGACGGCGGCGCCGCCGGGGTCGTTGTTGAAGTAGACGTAGGTGTCGGACCGGTCGGGCCAGTGGTCGGCGATCCGCCGGGCCCAGCTGTCGAGCGCGCGGCGCCCGTAGCGGGGCCACGGCCGGGCCCGGCCGCAGTGGAACCGTACGTACCCCCAGTCGGCGGTCCGCCACAGCGGGGTCACCGGCCGGGAGTCGTGGTCGGCCCAGCAGAGGGCGGCGCCGCGGGCCTCCAGTACGGTGCGGGTCTCGTCCGTCCACCAGGAGTCGTGGCGTGGTTCGACGGCGACCCGGACGCCGGCGGGGAAGCAACCGAGGGCGGTGTCCAGCGCGGCGGGGTCGGCGCGGAGCGTGGGCGGCAGCTGGAGGAGGACGGGCCCGAGCCGGTCCGCGAGGCCGGCGGCGTGCCGCATCAGGCGTTCCACGGGCTCCTGGGGGTCGCGGAGGCGCTTGATGTGGGTGAGGTAGCGGCTGGCCTTGACGGCCATGACGAACCCCGGCGGGGTGCGGTCGTGCCAGTCGGTGAAGGTGTCGTGCGTGGGCAGCCGGTAGAAGGCGGCGTTGTTCTCGACTGTGGCGAAGTGCCGGGCGTACTCCTCCAGCCACAGCCGCTGGGGGCAGCCGTCGGGGTAGAGGCCGCCACGCCAGTCCTTGTACTGCCATCCCGAGGTTCCGACGAGCAGGGGCATGGCATGATCCTTGCCCCGGGACAGCGGGAACGCCACCAGCGGGGGTGTGAGGCCATGGGTGACGCGGGGTGCGTCTTCTGCGCGATCGCGGCGGGCGATTCCGCCGGTCACCGGGTCTTCGCGGACGGTACGGCGGTGGCCTTCCTGGACGCCCGGCCGCTCTTCCCCGGGCATGTGCTGGTGGTGCCGCGGCGGCACGCCGAGACGCTGACCGATCTGCCGGTGGAGGAGGTCGGGCCGTTCTTCACCCGGGTGCAGCGGATCGCGGGCGCGGTGGAGCGCGGCATGGGCGCGGCGGGGTCGTTCGTGGCCGCCAACAACAGGGTGAGTCAGTCCGTGCCGCATTTTCATGTGCACGTCGTTCCGCGCAACCGCAAGGACGGGCTGCGGGGGTTCTTCTGGCCCCGGACGCGGTACGCGTCGGAAGAGGAGGCGGCGGAGGTCGCGGCGCGGGTGCGGGCGGCTCTCTGAGACCTGCCCCGTGTCTCTCACGGGGCACCTCCCTCGCGTGGACTATCCGCCTGAATCTGGCCATATTGGATGTATCGCAGGTATGGCAGAGGTGGATCATGAGGTTCCGCGACCGTGTGGACGCAGGCCGCCGGCTGGCCGACCGGCTCGGGCCGCTGCGCGCCGAGTCCCCCGTCGTGCTGGGGCTGCCCCGTGGCGGTGTCCCGGTGGCCTATGAGGTCGCCCGCGCGCTCGGCGCCCCGCTGGACGTGATCCTGGTCCGCAAGCTCGGTGTGCCGCTGCACGAGGAGGTCGGCTTCGGCGCCGTGGGCGAGGACGGCGTGCGGGTGCTCAACGACGACATCATGCGGGTGAGCCGGGTCGGCGAGGACGACCTCGCCGAGATCCAGGCCCATGAGGAGGCCAGGCTCGCGCGGCAGGCCGGGACGTTCCGCGGCGGACGGCCGCGGGTCGCCCTGGAGGGCCGTACGGCCGTCGTGGTCGACGACGGGGTGGCGACGGGCGCGACGGCGTCGGCCGCCTGCCGGGTGGCGCGGGCGCACGGGGCGGCCCGGGTGGTGCTGGCGGTGCCGGTGTCCGCCCCGGACGCGGCCGAGGCGCTCCGCGCGGAGGTGGACGAGCTGATCTGCCTCACGACGCCGGCCGTGTTCTTCGCGGTCGGCGAGTGGTACCAGGACTTCTCCCAGACGACGGACGAGGAGGTCGTCGCACTGCTGCGGCGCGGCGGTGCGGCGGGCGACGGGCCCGGCGCTCCCCACCGGGCGGAGCCGTGAATCGCTGGAGGTGTGATCACCATGGAGACGATCGTCAGGTGCAATGTCGAGATGGAGTTCCGTGAGGCGGGCCCGCTGACCCAGGCGGCGGCGGTGCTGCGGATGCAGGACGGCACGGAGCTCAAGGCCCACGGGGTCACCAACCGTCACCCCGACGACCCGGGTCAGCAGCGGGTCGGCGAGGAGGTGGCGGCCGCGCGGGCGCTGCACGACCTCGCGGCGCAGCTGCTGGAGAAGGCGGGGGTCGACATCGAGGAGCTCACCCACACGGCCGCGCACCTGTCCCACTGAGACCCAGGGGCCGCGACCCGAGGTGCACGGCCGGGGCGCCCGGCGCGGCCGGAGGTTTCTCCGGGGCGCCGGGCGCCGCCGTCGCTCGGGGGTGCCGTCAGCCGGCGGAGGGAGTGGTCTCCTTCACGCACATCGGGGTGGCGGTGGGGCCGGTGATGGCCTCGCCCGTCTCCAGGGAGTAGCTGGAGTGGTGCAGGGGGCAGGTGATCCGCAGCCGGGCCACGTTGACATAGCCGTGGACCATGTGTCCCTTGCGGTGCGGGCAGAACGCGTCGGCCTCGAACTCGCGGTCGCCGACGCACACCCGGATGCGGTCCTCGCTGATCTGCTCGACGGAGTACGGGCGCGGGGCAGGCCCGCCGGGCGTCTCAGCCATGCGAGCCCACCTTCAGCGCGGAGGCGACGGCGGCCTCGGTGGCTCCGCCGATGACCTCGCTGGCGAGCTTGAAGCCGGTCCAGACCTTGACCGGGTGCAGGTCCGCCTCGGCGTCGAACTCCCGGATGGCGACCTGGAGTTCCTTGGCGTGGAAGTTGTCGATGTGCAGGTGCTCGGTGTAGTAGCGGGCACCCGCCAGGTCCAGGCGCGTCGCGGCGTTCGCGAAGCACTGGAAGGCGTAGAGGATGCTGGACTCCAGGTAGCACAGGCAGCCCAGGAAGTACTCGGGGCGGGGTGCCCGGGCGGCGGCCCAGAAGAAGGTGTTGACGTAGGCGTAGGTCTCCTCGTTGGTCCGCGCGAGGTAGTCGTCGACGTCGAGGGACATGCCCAGCTCGGTCATCAGGTCGCGGTAGATGTTGAAGTGCGCCTGGTCGAGGTTTCCACAGCCGAACTCGTCGACCAGGACGCGGAAGACGGCCATCTTGGCCTTCTTCGGCAGCCGCCAGACGATCGGCAGGAACGATTCCGATTCGGTCAGGCCGTCCACGGCGAACTGCGCGACGACCTCCTTGAACTGCTCACGGTCGAGGTCCTCGGCCATGACGCGCTCGAACTCCGGCGGATCGTTCTTCTCCGCCTCCAGCAGCGCCTTCATATGGCGGCCGAGGGCCGCGCGGTCGGCCATGACGGGGGCTGCCGCCTCGATCTCCCGGGCGCGGCGCGCGATGAGCCGCTCCTCCAGCTCGTGGAGTTCGCGCAGCTCCTCGGGGCTGGGGATCGTGCGGTTGAGGACGAACAGGCGGCTGCCGGCCGTAGTGGCCGTCGTGGTGGCCATGGGGACTCCAGGGCGGGTACGTGCGGACGGTGGGAGTACGGGGCCGGTGCGCCCGGCCCCGTACGGGCGCCTTCAGTTGACGGCGAGGGGGGTGCCGATGGTGCCTCGGCGGACCAGTTCCTCCTTGACGTGCAGGTACCAGTCGTCGGCCAGCAGCCCGTACCGCTCGGACAGGGCGTCCACCCGCTTCTGGACGTCCTGCCCGGGGGAGGACAGGGCCTCGTCGCACACCGCGGGGTCGAGGTTGGCCAGCGGCCCGACGAAGCCCTGTACACCGGGCACGGCGGAGAGCAGGTGCTCCCAGCCCTGGAGGACCGGGACGGCGGGCCCGGCCTCGAGCAGCTTGCGGGTGAACTCCGCCGAGCCGCTGGACTCCTTGACACCGACGACGCCGGGCAGGGCGCACACCTCCAGGAGCGCGTCGAGGTCCAGCGGGGCCTTGGAGACCACGTTCTCGTGGTAGACGACGACGGGCAGCGGGCTGCGCCCGACGACGGTGGCGTAGTGCTCCACGAAGCCCAAGGGGGCGGCGCCGCCGTCGCCGGACCACGGCGGGGGGACGACGACGGCGTCCGCGCCCAGTCCGGCGGCCAGCTCGGCGCGGGCCACGATCTCGTCGACCCCGGGCAGTTCCACCCCGGCCAGGACGGGCGCGCCGCCGGCGTGCTCCACGGTCAGCCGGACGACGTCCGTCCACTGGGCGGTCGACAGGTGCCAGCCCTCGCCGGTGCTCAGCGCGGGCATATAGCCGGCGACCTGTCCGCGCAGGGACGCGACCAGCCGGGCGACGTCGGGGGCGCTCACGCGCCGGTCCTCGTCGACGGGGGTCACCAAGGGGACGACGGTGCCGCGCAGCGCCTTGAGGCGCTGTTCGGCCGCCGCGCGCTCAGAGCTCGGCATGGTCGGCCTCCAGGACCAGGGACTGCTCGTAGAGCTTGTCGAGGTCGGCGGGGAAGACACCGCGGTCCGCGGCCGGGCCGGGCGTCCGCACGGGCAGTCCGAGGCCGGTCAGGGCGGTGAGCCGGGGGTTGAGGGTGACGAGCTCGCCACCGGCGGCGACGACCGAGGCGAGCAACAGCCGGTCACGCGGACGCAGTTCCTCCGCTCGCGCGGGGAGCCCCGGCAGGGCGGCGAGGACGCCGGCGTCGTAGGCGCGGCGCCGGATGGGCATCAGGGAGTGCAGGACGTCCATGAAGGGGTAGTAGGCGTCCTGCACCTCGCGCGGGAACCGCCAGACGTAGTCGTCGCAGCGTCCCACCTCCTCGTACGTCATCACCACGGGCCGCTCCAGGTGGGCGGCGAAGAACGCGGTGGCGGCGGCGCGTAAGGAGGGGTCGGTGCTGTGCATGCCCATGAACAAGGAGGCGTCAAGGAAGACCTCAGGCGCCATAGCTGTCCACTCCCTCGCGCAGGCGCTGCACCGAGGCGCGGAAGTCGCCGGGGTCGCGGGCCAGGGCGACGCGGACGTAGCGCTCGCCGCGCTCCGGCTCGCTCCAGAAGAAGTAGGTGCCGGGCAGGACGTAGACCTCGTACTGCGCGAGGTGCGTCTGGAGTTCGGTCGCCTTGATGTTCTCGTCGGTGATCCGGAACCACGCCACGCTGACGTTGACGGCCGGCTCGATGTGCTCCAGGAGGCTGCCCGCGAGGGCCTTCTGCGCGGCCTCGCGGTTGCGGGTGATCACGTCGCGCACCGAGGCCATGCCGTCCTCGATGGAGTCCTCCACGTACCGGGCGAGGAAGTTGAGGACGAACGGCGAGACATCGAGGAGGACGCTGGTGTGGATGTTGTAGACATCTTCGTAGAGGTCGCGGCTGCAGGTGAGCAGGGCGCACTTGGCGTCCTGGAGCGGCCAGGTCTTGCCGGTGTCCTCCAGGGCGATGTAGCTGACGCCGGAGGTGTCGAGGAGCTCGTAGAGGTCGAAGCGGCCGAACCGCGGGTCGGCGAGGGCGAAGGCGGCGAAGCAGAGGTCGACGACGAAGAGCTTGTCGTGGTCGACGCAGAAGCGGATGACCTCCTCGAAGCCCTTGCGGCCATGGCTGAGCAGGCTGAAGCCGGTGGGGTTGTTGGGGTCGACGAGGAAGAGCGCGTCGGTCTTGACGCTCTCGACGAGACGGTCGTAGATCCGGTCGGCGTCGTGCAGCGCGTCCTCGGGGACCGGCACGGGGTGCACACCGACGTTGTGGAGGACGTCCGGGAGGTTGTCGAAGCACGGCTCGACGAGACTCACGCTGATCTCGCGCTGCCTGAGGTACATCCCCGCGACCAGCGTCGATATGGAGGCCGCGTAGGAAAGCATGGTCGTGTCGGCGCGGACGCTGTTCTGGCCGTGCAGCCGGAAGAAGACCTCCTTGAACCGGTCCTCCAGGTCCGCCTGACGGGTCGCCTCCGCCTCGTACCACAGGTCGGGCAGCGCCGAGACGATCTGCCGCTGGCCCACGGACTGCTGCTGGTGGGTGTGGGCGTCGGCCAGGTTGTACCGGGTCTTGAGGGCCTGGATCTCGTGCTGGGTGAGGTCGAGAAGCTGCTCGGTCACGTGATCTCCTTGTCGGCTGCGGCGCGGTGGGGCCGGCAGTCGGTGGCGCGGGAGCCTGTGGGCTCGCGCGAGGGTAAAGGGGACACACCGCCGGGGGCCGGACGGATGGCGTCCGGAAGATCCACGGCGGTTCGATGGAGCGGAACGGTGTGCTCTCGTACGTACGTGAGGCGGCCGGACGCCTGCCGATGCTGTCCGGGTTTTGACCGGTACCGCCCTCATGTGATCCGGGCGGGCGTCCGGCTGTCGTCGTGGTGAGTACGGGCCGTCGGGCTGGTCGGAAATGGCCGAACTTGTGTGCGGTGACCATCTATTGACGTACGTTAACCGACGATCGATCATCGCTCAAGCAGAATTTCTGCGGGGAGACAATCACCCATGAACGGCGAGGCATCGCACAACAACGCTGAATCCACTGGGAACTTGACCCGTGTCCCCTTGAGCGAACAGGTCCGGCGGATCATGCTGGACAACCTGGTGCGGGGCCGATGGCAAGCAGGTCAGCGCATTGTCGAACGCCGTCTCGCCATGGAGTTGGGCGTCAGCCAGGCGCCCGTCCGGGAGGCCCTGCGCGATCTCCAGGCGATGCGGCTGGTCGAGTCCTCACCCCATCGCGGGACGCGCGTCGGCGATCTGAGTCCGCGACGACTTTGTCAGGTCTACCCCGTGCGCGGCGCCCTGGAGCGGCTGGCCGCGGAGCTGGCCCTGCCCCGACTGGCCGGGGACGTCTCCCGGCTGGAGGAGCACACCGAGGGGATGCGCCGGGCCGCCGCCGCCGAGGACGTCGACGCGCAGGTGCGGCACGGCGTAGCGTTCCACCGCGAGGTCGTGCGGGCCGCCGGCAACGCCGTCCTGAGCACCAACTGGGAGACCCTGGCCGTCGAGCTGTGGACGCACCTCTCCCTGACCCGGGTGCGTACCGGGCTGCACGAGAACGCCCGCGACCACGAGCCCATCATCGAGGCGTTCCGCCGCCGTGACCCGGACGTCGGACGCCTTCTGCAACTCCACATCCTGGGCTACGCCCATGAATCGATCGGAGCCTCATGACCACCACACCGGCACCACGGACCGAGACCCGCCCCGGGGTCATCACCCTCTTCACCGACATCTGGTGCTCGTTCGCGCATGTGGCGGTGCACCGGCTGCACACCACCCGCCGCCGGCTGGGCCTGGAGGACCGGGTGCGCTTCGACCACCGGGCCTTCCCGCTGGAGCTGTTCAACAACGGGCCGAGCCCGCGGCCCGGCACGGACTCCGAGGTCGGCGGGGTCGCCCACATCGAGCCGGACGCCGGCTGGCAGCTGTGGCGGGCCCCGGACTGGAAGTTCCCCTCCTCCTCGCTGCCCGCCCTGGAGGCGGTCCAGCTCGCGAAGGAGCAGGGGCTGGAGGCGTCCGAGCGGCTGGACCTGGCGCTGCGCCGGGCCTTCTGGGCCGAGAGCCGCTCCATCGGCGCGCGCGCCGTCGTGGTGGCCGTCGCCGAGGAGACCGAGGGCGTGGACGCGGCCGCGATAGCCGAGGGCCTCGACGACGGGCGGGCGCGCCGGGTGATCACCCGTGACTTCCTGTGCGCGAAGGAACACGGCGTCAAGTGCAGCCCCCATCTCTACCTTTCGGATGGGTCGGATCACGCCAATCCCGGTGTCGCCGCGCGCTGGCACGGCAAGTACGGCACCGGCTTTCCCGAGGTAACGGCCAATGACCCGGGCATTTACGAAGCCATCCTGAAGCGGGCGGCCAGCTGAGGAAGGGTTTCGAAGGACCGGCCAGAAATGATCGATCATCGCTCATTTCTGGCCGGTAGATGTTGACTCCCACAACTTGTTCCTTCTAGCGTCGTGAACGGAAGCCTCGTTCCGCGTCCCGGAATCGAGGGTTCTACGGGCAAGCACAGCCCGGCGGCCGGTCCACCCGCATACCTGGTCGCGCATCGTCACCGCCGGGCCCGCAGGAACCTGCGGGCCCCGGCCCCACGCCCGGGAACGCGAAAGGGGATCACCCATGTCCCAGCTCGACCAACTGCCCGACAACGACCCGACTGAGGTCGCCGAATGGCGGGAGTCCCTGGACTCCGCCGTACGGTTCGGCGGGCGGCACCGGGCCTCGTACCTGCTCCGCCGTGTCAACGAGCACGCCGAGCGGACGGAACTGGACCTTCCGCCACTGCTGGAGACGCCTTACCTCAACACCATCCCGACCTCCTCCGAGCCCGCCTACCCGGGCGACGAGGAGATGGAAGCCCGGATCACCGCCTGGAACCGCTGGAACGCCGCCGCCATGGTCACCCGCGGCAACCAGCGCGCCGGGCTGGGCGGCCACATGGCGACCTTCGCCTCCGCCGCGTGGCTCTACGAGACGGGCTTCCAGCACTTCTTCCGGGGCAAGGAAGCCGACGGCTCGGGCGATCAGCTTTACATCCAGGGCCACGCCTCCCCCGGCATCTACGCCCGCGCCTTCCTGGAGGGCCGGCTCACCGAGGGGCAGCTCGACCGCTTCCGGCAGGAGACCGCGGGCGACGGCCTGCCCTCCTACCCGCACCCGCGCCGGCTGCCCTGGCTGTGGGAGTTCCCCACCGTCTCCATGGGCCTGGGCCCGCTCTCGGCGATCTACCAGGCGCGGTTCAACCGCTACCTGGAGCACCGGGGCATCAAGGACACCTCGCACTCCCATGTGTGGGCGTTCCTCGGCGACGGCGAGATGGACGAGCCGGAGTCGACCGCCGCCCTCGCCCTCGCGGGCCGCGAAGGGCTGGACAACCTGACGTTCGTCATCAACTGCAACCTCCAGCGCCTCGACGGCCCCGTCCGACCCAACTTCAAGATCGTGCAGGAGCTGGAGGCCCAGTTCCGCGCCGCCGGGTGGAACGTCGTCAAGTCGCTGTGGGGCACGGCCTGGGACCGGATCTTCGCCCAGGACACCACGGGCGCCCTGGTCCGCCGGCTGCGCGAGGTGCCGGACGCCCAGTTCCAGACCTACGCCACCCGTGACGCCGAGTACGTACGCGGCCACTTCTTCGGGGCCGACCCCGCGCTGCGGACGATCGGCGCCGGTCTGGGCGACGCCGAACTCCTGGAGCTCTTCCGGACCTCCCGGGCCGGCCACGAGCCGCGCAAGGTCCACGCCGCCTACCGGGCCGCCGTGGAACACCGGGGCGCGCCCACCGTCATCCTGGTGCAGACCGTCAAGGGCTACACGCTGGGCCCCGGCTTCGAGTCGCGCAACGCCAACCACCAGATGAAGAAGCTGACGGGCAAGGAGTTCCGCGCCATGCGGGACCTGCTCGGCCTGCCCATCCCGGACTCGGCGCTGTCCGGCGAGCAGGTGCCCTACGCCCACCCCGGCGAGAACTCCCCCGAGGTGCGCTATCTGCGCGAGCGCCGCGCGGCGCTCGGCGGCCCCGCCCCGGCCCGCAAGGTCGTCGCCCGGCCGCTGCCGGAGCCGTCGGCGAAGCCCTTCGAGGCGCTCCAGCAGGGCTCCGGGCGCCAGGAGATCGCCACCACCATGGCCTTCGTCCGGCTCGTCAAGGAGCTGATGCGGGAGAAGGAGACCGGCCGCCGCTGGGTGCCCGTCGTTCCCGACGAGGCCCGCACCTTCGGCATGGAGTCACTGTTCCCCTCGGCGGGCCTGTACTCCCCCGTAGGCCAGACCTACGACCCCGTCGACCGTGACCAGCTCCTGTACTACAAGGAGGCCAAGGACGGTCAGATCCTCAACGAGGGCATCACCGAGGCGGGTTCGCTGGCCGATTTCACGGCCGCGGCGACCAGCTACGCCACGCACGGTGAGCCGATGATCCCCTTCTACATCTTCTACTCGATGTTCGGGTGGCAGCGCACCGCCGACCAGTTCTGGGCGCTGGGCGACCAGCTCGGCCGCGGCTTCGTCATCGGCGCCACCGCCGGCCGCACCACCATGACCGGCGAGGGTCTCCAGCACGCCGACGGCCACTCCCACCTGATCGCCTCCACCAACCCGGCGGCGGTCTCGTACGACCCGGCGTTCGCCTACGAGATCTCGGTCATCGTCCGCGAGGGCCTGCGCCGGATGTACGGGCCCGACGCCGAGGACGTCTTCTACTACCTGACGGTCTACAACGAGCCCAAGGTGCAGCCCGCCATGCCGGCGGGAGTGGAGGAGGGCATCCTCAAGGGGCTCTACCGGTACAAGGAGGCCGCCGAGGCGCCCGCCGACGCCCCGCGCTTGCAGCTGCTGGCCTCCGGCACCGCGGTCCACTGGATCGTCGAGGCCCAGCGGATGCTGGCGGAGGACTGGGGCGTGGCCGCCGACGTCTGGTCCGCGCCCTCCTGGACCGAGCTGCGCCGCGACGCCCTGTCCTGTGACGCGGCGCAGCTCCGCGGCGAGGACCGGGTGCCGTACGTGACCCAGGCGCTGCACGGCGCGCCGGGCCCGGTGCTCGCCGTCAGCGACTGGATGCGCGCGGTCCCGGACCAGATCGCGCAGTGGGTGGAGCAGGACTGGACCTCCATCGGCACGGACGGCTACGGCCTGTCCGACACCCGTGAGGCGGCGCGCCGTTACTTCGGTGTGGACCCGGAGTCGATCGTGGCCGCGGCGCTGGCGACCCTGGCCCGGCGCGGCGAGGTCAAGCCGGAGACGGTGCGGGAGGCACGGCAGCGCTACGGCCTGGACGGCTGAGCGAGGCGGGAACGCCGGCGGGGTACGGGGATCTCACCCCCGTACCCCGTCGGCGTTCCCGCTCGCGGCCCCGATCGGCACGCCCTTGACGGTGGCGCCCTGCCGTGCCGCCCAGGTGTCCAGGGCGGTGCGGCACGCGTGGTCGAGGTGGCGCAGCGGGGAGAGGTCGAGTTCGACCGGGTGTCCCTTGGGGAGTCCCTCCAGGGTCTCCAGGACGCGCGGCAGGCGGAGGAAGGTGGCGCTGCCGGTGAGGGTGACGGTCAGCAGCCTGCCGTCGGCGGCCGCGCGCACGTCGACATGGAGGTGGGAGGTCTCCCAGGCGGTCTTGACCACGGCGAGGACCAGTCCCAGGAGGACGCCTTCGAAGAGGTTGGTGACGAGGATCGCGGTGGCGGTGACGCCCAGGACGACGGCCTCGCCGCGGTGCTCCCGCCACAGGGGGCGTATCTCCTTGACGGGGATGAGCTTGGTGCCGGCGTGGACGAGGACGCCGGCGAGCGCCGCCAGCGGGATGACGCCGATCGCGGCCGGGAGCAGCGCGGCGAACAGCAGGAGCCACACGCCGTGCAGGACGCGGGAGAGCGAGGTGCGCGCCCCGGCCTGGACGTTGGCGGCGCTGCGGACGATGACGGCCGTCATGGGCAGCGCGCCGAGGGCGCCGCAGACGGTGTTGCCCACGCCCTGGGCGATGAGTTCCTTGTCGTAGTCCGTGCGCGGGCCGCGGTGCATGCGGTCGACGGCGGCGGCGCTGAAGAGGCTCTCCGCCGAGGCGATGAGGGTGAAGGCGACGACGGTGCCGAGGACGGCCGGGCCGGCGAGGGCGCCGAGGTCGTCCACGCCCGGTGGCCGTACGGCCCGGAGCAGGCCCCGGACCTCGACGTGGGCGACGTGCGGCCCGGCCGCGGCGGTGACCGCGGTGGCCAGCGCGACGGCGGCGAGCGGTGCGGGCACCGCGCGGGCCCGGGGCGGCAGCAGGCGCCACAGGACCAGGACGGCGATGGTGGTGGCGCCGACCGCGAAGGAGGTCAGGGAGGCGCGGTCGGTGGCGATCCGGACGGCGAGCCGGGGCAGTCCGGCGATCTTCTCCGGTCCCGAGTGCGGCTGTGGGCGTCCGGCCATGGTGTAGAGCTGGCCGAGGAGCAGGACGAGTCCGATGCCGGCGAGCATGCCCTGGACGACGGCGACCGATATCGCGCGGAACCAGCGGCCGAACCGCAGGGCGCCGAGAGCCACTTGGAGCAGTCCGGTGGCGAGCACGAGGACGCCCAGGGCGCCGAGCCCGAATTCCGTGACGGCTTCGAGTACCAGGACGGTCATGCCGGCGGCCGGGCCGCTGACCTGGAGGGAGCTGCCCGGCAGCGAGCCGGCGACCAGCCCTCCGACGATGCCGGTGATCAGGCCGAGTTCGGCGGGCACGCCGGAGGCGACGGCCACGCCGACGCAGAGCGGCAGAGCCACCAGGAAGACGACGAGCGAGGCGAGCACGTCACGCCGGATGCCTGCGAGGTCTTTCGGAGCTGCGAGCATAGGATCCTTCCACCGCGGGAGGGGCTGGGTGGGGAGCCGTGGGCGGATCTGCCGTCGCCGCCACGCCGGGGAGTGGCGCGCCGGGGGATGACGCTCCGATGGGTGACGCGGCGTCACCGCCCGGCGACCACATCTGCCTTTACGCTCACTTTACCTACGGACAGCAAGGTAAAGCGGATTCCTATCATCGGTTTACCTGGTTAATAGGTGTATTACGCGGAGAACGCTCCGGGGGCGTGCGCCGGTCACGGGCCGAGAGGGCCGCCACCGGCACGATGGCGAGGGCCAGGACCGCTCCCCCGGCCGCCAGCACCGGGAAGCTGCCGGCCGCGACGACCGCGCCCGAGGCCATCCCCCCGGTCGCGCCCGCGAGCGCGATGCCCACGTCGACGAGTCCCTGGACGCCGGCCCGCCGGTCGAGCGGCACCGCGTCGGTGACGAGGGCGGTGCCGCTGATCAGCCCGAAGTTCCAGCCGACGCCCAGCAGGACGAGCGCGGCGGCGAGCGTCGCCGTCGAGTGCGGCGGGGCGACGGCCGCCAGCACCCCGGCGCAGAGCAGGATCAGACCGGACGCGGCGGCGATCCGCTGCCGGCCGAACCTGTCGACGAGCAGACCGGTGAGCGGCGAGGGCAGGAACATCGCGCCCACGTGCAGGGCGATGACGAGCCCCGCGGCCTGGGTGTCGTGCCCGTGCGCCCGCATGTGGACGGGCGTCATCGTCATGATCGCGATCATCACCAGCTGGGTGAGGACCATGACCGCCGTGCCGGTGACGAGACCACGGGTGTCCGTGCGGCCGGCCGGGACGGTGGTGTCCCCGGCGTCCTGGGAACCGGGGGCCGGGGCCGCCTCGGCCAGCTCGCGCGCCAGGAGCAGCGGGTCGGGGCGGAGGAAGGCGCCGATCGCGACGGCGGCCGCCGTGAAGGCGGCCACGGCCAGCAGGAAGGGTCCGGTGAGCCGGGGCATGCCCCACGCGTGCGCGACGTCGCCCGTGGCGCTCACCAGGACGGGGCCCACGACGGCGCCCAGTGTGGTCGCGAAGAGCACGGTGCTCACGGCCCGGCCTCGGCGGGCGGGAGAGGCGAGGTCCGCGCCCGCGTACCGGGCCAGCAGGCTGGTCGAGGTGCCGGCCCCGTAGACGAGCAGGGAGAGGAACAGCAGCGGCACGTTGTCGGCGACGGCGGCCGCGACGACCCCGAGGCTGCCGACCGCGCCGATGACGTAGCCCAGGGACAGGCCGGGTCGGCGGCCCCAGCGCTGGCAGAGCCGGCCGACGGCCACGGCGCCCAGGGCGCCTCCGGCGGTGAACAGGGCGCTGGGCACGCCGGCGAGTCCGGTCGAGCCCAGCATCTCCTCCGCGAGCAGCGCCCCGACGGTGATGCCGGCCGCGAGCCCCGCGCCGCTGAGCACCTGGGAGATCACCAGGACGGTCAGGATCCGCTTCTGCTCGGGGGCTTCGCGGGCCTCGGTGCCGTGGTGCGTGGCCGGTCGGCCGGGACGGGCGCTCATGGTTCCTTCCCCTGTGCGTCCAGGAGGGTCGGCGGCCCGGACGTCGTCGGGGCCTGCGGAGGTGCGGCGGGCGCGGGGGCGCCGGAGCCGGTGGATCAGGCCGCCCCCAGCGGTTCGAGCGCGGAGATCTCCTCCAGCGGCATGCTCATCCGCTCGTGGAGGAAGCGGACGATCGTCCAGTGCGGCAGCACGCCCTCGTCGAAGGGCCCGAACGCGGCGCAGTACAGCGGGATCCAGCGCAGGGCCTCCTCGATCGCCTGCTCACGGCCGGGCTCCTGCTGGTAGTCCTCGTAGCCGATGCTGCGGTGGTGGATGAAGAAGCCGCCCGGCAGCCGGTCCTCGCACAGCTCGCGGTACTCGCGGGTCTGGAGGATGAGGTAGTGCCAGATCTCGTCGATGTCCTGCTCGACCGGCAGGAAGAGCCCGCCGAGCTCCTCGCGGTGGCGGGAGATCAGGTAGAGGTAGCGCAGGCACTCGGTGACCTGGCGCTCGACGTACTCCGGCGGGGCGTCCGTCTTGCCGGTGAAGTGCTTCACCACCTCGGCGTGGAGCCGGTCGCCCAGCAGGGCGGTGAGGTCTCCGGCGGACACGTAGGGCTGTGTGGTCATGGTTCTCCCCGTCCGGTGGTTCAGTGGTCCTTGGCGAGCCAGGCGTACTTCCCGGACTTCCCGATGGCGATGTGCGCGCGGTGCTCCACCCGGCAGCGGCGGCCGGTCAGCTCCCGGACCCCGTCCTCCAGCGCGGCGGCCTCGGCCGGGCCGAGCGGCGCGCCGTCGAAGGTCGTGCAGTGCAGTTCCGCCTCGGCCTCGCCCGTGACGCGCAGTTGGTGGAGGAAGACGCGGGGCGTGGCGGCGGCCACCCGGTCGTCGAGGTCCCCCTGGGAGACCGGGCCGTGCGCGGTGCGCAGCAGTTCCTTCTCACGGCCGCAGAAGCGGGCGATGCGGTCCGGGTCCGGGGTGCCGTCCAGGGTGCGGACGCAGTCCCCCGAGCGGTAGCGGATGAGCGGCATGTACGGGTTGCGCACGCTCGACACGACAAGGTGATAGATCTGGCTGTCCGGGGCGACCGGAAGGAGTTCGACACTCATCTTGTCGAGATGCGGCCGGTACCGCCCGCGCCGGTCGCTGTAATAGAGGTAGCCCAGTTCCGTACTGCCGAAAAGATCGATGATCGGGCAGGCGAAATGTTGCTGGAGATAGCGCTTGACATTCACCGGCGTGTATTCATAAGCGTGGATGATGCTGGCGGGCTGGGGGAATTTGTCCCACAGGCTCCACTCGGACACCTTCCGCACCAGATGTGCCAGGTGATAGCTGGAGCAGTCGAGGTGGTACCAGCCCTTCGGGTGCGCGTCCCGGGCCGTCCGCATCTCGGCCAGCATGCGCTCGACCTCCTCGCGCTCCCAGAGCGCCGGGTCGAGCCGCAGGTTGACGTAGACGGTCCGCTCGTCGAGGCGCCGCTCATCGAGCTCCGGCAGCGGGTCCGGCTCGGCCCCGCGCTTCCTGGCGTTGACGCGGGCGACGTGCTCGGTGGCCAGCACCGTGGTCAGCGAGACCCGCCGGCAACCCTCTTCCCAGGTGGCGGAGATGTCGGGGTGCTCGCTCCACAGCCGGTAGTAGGAGCGGAGCAGGAAGTACGGAGGCCGGATGATCTGCATGCGATCGTGGTTGGTGCCCGTGGAGAGCACGAACTCCGCCGCGCCGGAGGCGAGCGCCTCGGCGAGCCGGGGCGTCATCCAGTTGTCCGGGAACCCGCGCGCTATCTCGGGCTTCTCGAGCACGGGGAAGTACCCGCGCTCGATAGACGGGCGATAGATCGGGATGTCCCGTATCTGATCGACGACCTCGGCAGTCGGCTGACCATCCATTGCCACCCTCAGGTGCTGCTCGGGGACCGGGGGCTCGTGCGCCGAGCCCCGATCGGTTCGCTGGGCCGGGTGGGCCGTGGCGGGAATTCCCCGTCCACGACCCACCCGAGGTGAAACGTTCAGCGGCTGTTCAGGAGATACAACCGGTCTTGCCGGCGACGCTGATGCAGCCGGACTTCGCCACGCTGATGCAGCCCTCCTTGGCGGAATTCTGGGCGGAATTGGCGGCGACCCAGCCACGCCAGACACTGTCCTGGGCCATCTTCTGGATGAGCTTTTCCATTTCGGACCTCCGAATGGTGAGGGAAGCGGCGGGGAGTTGAGCTCTGCGCCGCGCTCAGACCGTAAAGGCCTGGCCAAGGATGTGTCAACGATTGACGATTTGACGAATGCTCACACCGGACACACGGCCCGGAGTTGACGGATTCCACCCCTTACGGATCCGTGCGGGCCACATAACGGAATGCCTCCTTCCGACCGAGGGCCGGAAGGAGGCGGACGGCGGGGGGCGGACGCGGCACCGCCCGTGCGGCACACACCGGCGGACCCTCCACCCACGAGGCGACCCCCAGGAACACCGGAAGCCGGCCTTCGACCGACGGTTTTCAGCCACGGAGGGGGCGCACACCCAAGATCCCCCCACTGGAACTTAGGCTAGGCTAAGCTAACTTCCAGCGGCCGCCGGCGCGCCCTGGAATGCCTAAAGGAACGCGAAAAGGGACAAATATGACCTTGCGGGTGGCTGTGGCGGGCGCGAGTGGCTACGCCGGGGGTGAGATCCTCCGGTTGCTGGCCGACCACCCAGAGGTGGAGCTTGGCGTGATAAGTGCCCATACAAGCGCGGGGCGGCCCCTCGGGGAGGTGCAACCCCACCTGGCCGGACAGGCCGACAAGGTGCTGGCGGAGACCTCCGCGCAGTCGCTGGGCGGACACGACGTCGTCTTCCTCGCCCTCCCCCACGGGCAGTCAGCGGCACTCGCGGGCGAACTGGGCGAGGGCACCCTGGTCATGGACTGCGGCGCGGACTTCCGGCTGCGCCGGGCCGCCGACTGGGAGCGCTTCTACGGCACGCCCCACGCCGGCACCTGGCCGTACGGCCTCCCCGAACTCCCCGGCGCCCGCGCGGCCTTGAAGGGTGCCTCGCGCGTCGCCGTACCGGGCTGCTACCCCACCGCCGTGACCCTCGCGCTCTACCCCGCGTTCGCCGCGGGGCTGGTGGAGCCCGAGGCCGTGGTCGTCGCGGCCAGCGGCACCTCGGGGGCGGGCAGGTCGGTCAAACCGCACCTGCTCGGCTCCGAGGTCATGGGCTCGGTGAGCTCCTACGGGGTCGGCGGCGTCCACCGCCACACACCGGAGCTGACGCAGAACCTCTCCGCCGTGGCGGGCGAGGCGGTGACGGTGTCGTTCACCCCCACCCTGGTGCCCATGGCGCGCGGCATCCTGGCCACGTGCTCGGCCCGGGTACGGCCGGGGGTGACCGAGGAGCGCATCCGCGCCGTCCACGAAGCGGCCTACGCCGACGAGCCGTTCGTCCGGCTCCTGCCGCCGGGCCGGTGGCCCTCGACGGCCGCCGTGCTCGGCTCCAACTCGGCGCAGGTGCAGGTCACCCTCGACACGGACGCCGGACGGCTGGTGGCGGTCAGCGCGATCGACAACCTCACCAAGGGCACCGCCGGCGGCGCGGTGCAGAGCATGAACGTCGCCCTGGGCCTGCCCGAGGGCCTGGGCCTGCCGAAGAACGGCGTGGCCCCGTGACGGCCGCGGGCGGCCGGACCGGGGACTCGCCGGCCGGCTCCGGCATCGAGGCCCTACCGTGGCTCCGGCACTACCGCGGCCGGACCGTCGTCATCAAGTTCGGCGGCAACGCCATGGTGGACGAGAAGCTCAAGGAGGCCTTCGCCCAGGACGTGGTGGCGCTCCGGCGGGCGGGGCTGCGCCCGGTGGTCGTGCACGGCGGCGGACCGCAGATCAGCGCGCTGCTGGAGCGGCTGGAGCTGGAGGTGCGCTTCACGGCCGGGCTGCGGGTCACCACGCCCGAGACCATGGACGTCGTACGGATGGTGCTGGCGGGTCAGGTGCAGCGGGAGCTGGTCGGGCTGATCAACGCGCACGGCCCGTACGCGGTCGGCATGACCGGCGAGGACGCGCACACGATGACGGCCGTGCGCCGGCTGGCCCGGGTGGACGGCGAGCTGGTGGACATCGGGCTGGTCGGCGACGTCGTCCGGGTGGACCCCGACGCCGTGCGGGCCCTGCTCGACGACGGCCGGATCCCCGTGGTCTCCCCGATAGCCCGGGGCGGCGACGGCGAGGTCTACAACATCAACGCCGATCTGGCAGCGTCCGCGCTGGCGGTCGCCCTCGACGCGGAGAAGCTCGTGGTGCTCACCGACGTCGCCGGGCTGTACGCGGACTGGCCGCGCAGCGAGGAGGTCGTCGAGCGGCTGACCGCGAGCGAACTGGCGGAGCTGCTGCCGGGGATGGCCGGCGGGATGGTCCCGAAGATGGAGGGCTGTCTGCGGGCCGTGCGGGAGGGCGTGCGCACGGCGCAGGTGCTCGACGGGCGGGTGCCGCACACCCTGCTCCTGGAGGTGTTCACCGACGGGAACACCGGAACCACGGTGGTGCCCGACGCACCGGCCGACGAGAGGAACGTGTCATGACGGCGGACGCGGACGTCACGGGGGGCGTCACGGACGGCGGCGCGCGGCTGACGGACCGCTGGCGCGCGGTGATGATGGACAACTACGGCACCCCGCCGCTGGCGCTCGTCCGGGGCGAGGGCAGCACGGTGTGGGACGCCGACGGCAGGGCCTACACGGACCTCACCGGCGGGATCGCCGTGAACTCCCTCGGGCACGCCCACCCGGCGGTGGTCGGGGCCGTGGGCCGGCAGGTCGCCCGGCTGGGGCACGTCTCGAACCTGTTCGTCTCCGAGCCGCCGGTGCGGCTGGCCGAACGCCTGCTGTTCCTGGCCGGCCGGAAGGGCCGGGTCTATTTCGCCAACTCCGGTGCGGAGGCGGTCGAGGCGGCCTTCAAGATCGCCCGGCGGACCGGCCGGCCGCGCCTGGTGGCGACCGAGGGCGGCTTCCACGGCCGGACCATGGGCGCGCTGGCGCTGACCGGTCAGCCCGCCAAACAGGATCCGTTCCGGCCCTTGCCGGACGGGGTCTCCCACGTGCCGTTCGGCGATGCGGAGGCCCTGCGGGCGGCGGTCACCGAGGACACGGCGGCCGTGTTCGTCGAACCCGTACAGGGTGAGGCGGGCGTCCTGCCGGCCCCCGAGGGATACCTCCGGGCCGCCCGCGAGATCACCCGGGCCGCCGGCGCGCTGCTGGTCCTCGACGAGATCCAGACGGGTGTCGGGCGGACCGGCCACTGGTTCGCGCACCAGGCCGTCACCGGAGTCGACCCGGACGTGGTGACGCTGGCCAAGGGGCTGGGCGGCGGGCTGCCGATCGGCGCGACGCTCGCCTTCGGCCCGGCGGCCGACCTGCTGACGCCGGGTCAGCACGGCTCGACGTTCGGCGGCAACCCCGTCGCGTGCGCGGCCGGCCTGGCCGTCCTGGAGACGATCGCCGCCGAAGGGCTGCTGGACCACGTCAAGCGGATCGGCGAACGGCTGCGGCAGGGCGTCGAGGAACTGCGGCACCCCCTGGTGGGCCGGGTCAGAGGAGCGGGACTGCTGCTCGCCCTGGTCCTCACCGAGCCCGTCGCCGCACGGGTCCGGGCCTCGGCGCAGGACGCCGGTTTCCTCGTGAACGCCACCGGCCCCGACACCCTGCGGCTGGCCCCCGCGCTGACGCTGGGCGACGGCGAGGCGGACGCGTTCGTCGCCGCCCTGCCGGGGATCCTCGGCCACTGACCACACACCCGGAGCACATGGCCGCCGCCACGCGGCGGGCGGCGTTCCGCCCGGAGAGGGCTCCGGGGACTCTCCTCACACCGGGCAGCACCGAGAAGGGAACGAGCATGCCGGCACGGCACGCGCACACCGCACACGAAGGGGCCGCGGCCCCCTACGACCTGATCGGCATCGGCTTCGGCCCGGCCAACCTCGCCCTGGCCATAGCGGCCGAGGAACACAGCCAGGGCGACCCCGAAGGCGCGATACGCGCCGCGTTCGTGGAACGCCAGGAGCGGTTCGGCTGGCACCAGGGGATGCTCCTCGAAGGCGCCACCATGCAGGTGTCGTTCCTCAAGGACCTGGCCACCATGCGGGACCCCGGCAGCCGCTTCACCTTCCTCCACTACCTCCAGGAGCGCGGCCGGCTCGCGGACTTCATCAACCAGAAGAGCTTCTACCCCACCCGGATCGAATTCCACGACTACTTCGAGTGGTGCGCCGCGGAGTTCGCCGACCGGGTGGCGTACGGCCGCACGGCCACGGCGGTACGGGCCGTGGAGTCCGGCGGGACGGTGGACGGCCTCGAGGTCGTGACGCGCGCGGTGTCCGGGCCGTCCGACGAACGCGTGCTGCGCACCCGCAACGTCGCCGTCGCCACCGGCCTGCGCCCCCGGCTGCCGGAGGGCGTCCGCACCGGCGCGCACGTCTGGCACAACCAGGAACTGCTCTTCCGGGCCACCGGACTCGAGGAGCGTCCGCATCGGCGGTTCGTCGTGGTCGGTGCGGGTCAGTCCGCGGCCGAGACGGCCGATTACCTGCACCGCACCTTCCCCGACGCCGAGATCTGCGCCGTCTTCTCCCGCTACGGCTACAGCCCCG
>NZ_JAJQQS010000022.1 GCF_021228125.1 Streptomyces albireticuli | reverse complement strand
TCACCCCCTCGGTGTCGGCCATGGCGACGGCGCGGGAGCGGTGCACGAGCACCGTGACGTGTTCCGGGGCGCGGGCCACGACCTGGAGGAAGCTGTCGTGGAGGTAGCGGCCGTAGAACGCCCGGGTGGGATACGAGTCCGGGCCCAGCCGGCGGGCCTCGGCGAGGGTCTCCTCGTCCTGTCCGCGGGCTGCCCCGGATGCCAGGGCCCGCGCCCAGTCGTACAGGCTCGGGCCCGGCTCGACCGGGCCCTCGATCCGGGCGCTGTCGTCGGTGTAGACCGTGATCTGCGACGACACCGTGTTCATCAGCAGCTCACGCGACTGGTCACCGCGCCACACGGCCCCGGCGCCCGGGGCGGAGGGGTCGACGACGTGCACCGTCAGGGTGGAGTGCGTGGGCGCGGCCCGCTCGTTGGCGCACAGCCGCTCCAGGACCGACAGGCCACGCGGGCCGACACCGACGACGCAGACCTCGACATGGCTGTCACTCATGCGGGTGCTCCTCAGCTCGAAGGAACGGCGGCTCGGGAGTAACTGGCGCCGGGGAGGACGCGGCCCCCGGGTCGCCCCCCGCGCGAACCGTCCGGAAGGCGCCGCCGTCGGCGGCGGACCCGGCGTCCCCACGCGTTTCAATCTGGAGGGTTCCGTTTTCAGGGGTCAACGACTGCCGGGCGGGTCCGTCAGGTCCTCCCCGGCCCCGGACCCGGCCCCGGAGCAGCCCCTCCCGGCCCCTCCCCGGCCCCTCCTCCGCCCCGCCTTACCGACCTGACGCACCCACCGGAGCCGCCTTGTCCGCCGGGAACGCCGCCGCGCACGCTCTCCCCATGGACCGTGCCCGCCCGCGTGCCGGGGGCACCTCGCCGAAGGGCTCACCGAGGTCTTCGGGCGACGGACCCGGCACGGTGGGCGGGGCCGCCTCCCCCTCGGTCGCCCCGGCCCCCGCCCCCGCCCCGACGACCCTGATCGCCCCTACCGCCCTACCGGCGGGAGATGAGGAGTGATGACGACGCGAACGGCACCCTCCCGTCCGTGGACCGAGACCTGGGATCCGGAGGACGAGGACTTCTGGGAGCGCGGTGCGCGGCACATCGCGCGGCGCAATCTGTCGGTGGCCGTCCTCTGCGGACACCTCGCCCTCTGCGTGTGGGGCATGTGGTCGGCGCTGGTGCTGTTCCGGTCCCCCGGAACCGGCCCGGCACGCGTCCCGGCGCACGGCCTCGCGTACGGGCCGGGCGGGACGTTCCTGCTGGTGGCCTCGCCGGTGGCGGCCTGGGCGGCGCTACGGTGGGCCGGCTCGCGCGCGTCCGGCCGCGCGGACCGGCCGGACGGCCGGGAGCGGGTCGTGCTCGGCACGGCCGCGCTGCTGCCAGCCGCGCGGGGCACGTCCGTGGGGTTCGCGGGCGGCTTCACGGCGCTGTGCGTGTGCGGCGGCGCGGGGGCGGGCGCTCTGGACCGGCTGGTCCGTGGCGGGGACGGCCGTGCGGGAGGGCTCCCCCGGGGGCGCGCCCGCCGTTCCGCGGAGGACGGCCCGCGCGCCGTCAGGGGCGGCGGTCCCGGCGTGGCCGAGGCGCTCGGCGGCGTCGCCGTGCTGCTCGTCTTCGCCGCCTGCCACGCGGTCTCCGACGGTTCGGCGGCGCCGGCGCTCCGGGTACTCGCCGTAGTCCACGGGGTGTGCGCGGTGGCCGCTCGGGCGGTCGTACGGCGCCGGGGGCGGGTGGCGGCCGTCGCCCCGTACCGTCCTGGGGCGCCGCCTGCCGTGCCCGTCCGGATGTCGTCCCGAGGGTGACCCGGAAAGCGGGCGGCCCGCCCCACCGGGGCGGGCCGATCCGTACGCCCGATCCGTACGCCCGATCCGTACGCCCGATCCGTACGCCCGATCCGTACGCCCGCTCCTCAGCCGTACATCCGGCGCGCCGTCTCGGTCACGCGCCTGCCGAGCAGGTAGGCCGTCTCGGCGTCCGCCTTGGTGACGGCCTCCGGGCCCTCGTCGGCGTTCGCCTGGGCGCCGACGCCCAGGTGGAAGCCGAGCCGGTTGAGGTCGTGCTCGGAGCCCGTGGAGACGTTCCAGCCGGGCAGCAGGTCGGGGCTGACCCAGTGCATGGCGTGCTGGGCGGCGAAGACCGCCAGGTATTGCAGGGTGTTGAGCTTGTCGCCGCTCTTCGAGCCGGAGACGGTGAAGCCCGCGGCCAGTTTGTCGCGCCAGGAGCGGCGCGCCCAGCGCGCGGAGGTCGCCTCGGCGAAGGCGTGGAAGGCGGCGGAGGCGCCGCCCATGTAGGTGGGGGCGCCGAAGACGATGGCGTGCGCGGCGTCGAGCCGCGCCCACTGCTCCTCGGTGACGGCGTCGACGGCGACCAGCGCGCAGGCCGCGCCCGCGTCGGCGGCTCCGCGG
Source organism: Streptomyces albireticuli (assembly GCF_021228125.1). Classification (GTDB taxonomy): domain Bacteria; phylum Actinomycetota; class Actinomycetes; order Streptomycetales; family Streptomycetaceae; genus Streptomyces; species Streptomyces albireticuli. Next base: position 162,990 of record NZ_JAJQQS010000022.1, on the reverse strand, counting down.
GCCACCGCGCGGGCGAGCACGGCGTTGTGGCCGCGGCCGGAGTGATAGGCGACGGCCACCTCCGGGGTGCTGTTCATCGGTGCCTCCTCACGCGTGGGTCACGGTCGTGCGCGATCGCCGGGCCGCGCACCCGCGCCGCCGGATTTCCTCATCCTGTGCGGGACCGGTAATGCGGCCAATGCCGGCCGGGTCAGTACGTCAGAAATCCGGGCGGTACGTCAGGTCGAATTCCCCGGAATACCGTCGACCTGACAAAAGGTCACCTCGGGTCGGGAGTTCGCACGTTTCCGGAAGTACGCTCGGTCCACCGGATCTCCGAAACGTCGGGACATACGTATGCGGGCGATACCAGATCAGCGGGGTGCGCGCTCCGGCGTTCCGGGTTCCCTGGAACGCCGGTACACCGGTGCGCCGGTGAACGGGCGCGGGGTCCGGAGACGCCCGGCGCGCGGGCTGCCGCGGCCACCGTGCCGCCGCCGGGCCCGGGCCGGGATCCGGTGCGGACGTGCGCGGGCGTTCCGCGTCGCCGGACGGGTTCTCCCGGGTGCCGGGGGAGCGCCCCCGTAATGCCTTTCCGGATCCGGAAAGGAAAAGCGGGCGCGGCACCGGAGAGACACGACTCCGGTACCGGCGACGAGGATTCCGTTGCACAGGACATCCGTTGTCGGCGACGGGGATTCCGTTGCCGTCGTACCGGCCGCGCCGGGTCGGCGACCGGAAGAGCGGAGGCCGGAATGACCAGGGTGGTTCTGATCTCGGGAAGCCTGCGCCGCGGGTCCGTGAATTCGGCGGCGCTGCGCGCCGTGCGCCGCATAGTGGAGAGCGCCCCGGGCGCCCCGGAGGCGGTCTCGCTGCCCATCGGCAGGCTGCCGTTCTACGACGGGGACGTGGAGCGCGCCGGGGCGTCCCCGGCGGTACGGGCCGCGCGCGTCCTGGTCGCGGACGCCGACGCCCTCGTCGTCAGCACCCCTTCCTACAACGGCGCGGTGCCGGGGGTGCTCAAGAACGCGCTGGACTGGCTGTCCCGCCCGGACGGCGCGAGTCCGCTCACCGGCAGGGTCGTGGCCGTGCTGAGCGCCTCGCCGAGCGGCCGGGGGGCGATCGACGCCCAGCCCGCGCTGATGGACCTGCTCGACGCCTGTGAGGCGGTCGTCGTCGAGCACCCGCCCGTGGCCATCCGCCGGGCGGACCGCCGCCTGGACGAGGCGGGCGAGATGAGCGACCCGGAGGTGCTGGCCGCCCTGCGCGGGCTGGTCGACGCCACCTTCGAAGCGGTGGCGATCCTGGCGGACCAGAGGTGCTCGGCGTCCGCCCGGCGAGGCCGGCCCGCCCCGGCGCAGTTGCGACGCGCGGTCTCCGGCGCGGAGACCCGGACATCGGAGGTTGCCCTATGAAGTCCCCCCTCAATGGCCTCAATGAGATCAATGGCCTCACCGGCCTCACCCCTTCGCCCGCCCGCCAGGCACCGGCCCGCGGTGCGCCCGCGCCCCGGGCCCGTACCGCCGAGGGGGCCCGGATCCGCAACGAGGTCCGGATCCCGCTGCACCTCGGCGGCGGTCCGGCGCTGGACGCGACCGTGGCCACCTTCGACGGGCTGCCCGACGGCCTGGAACACCTGGCGGTCCGCTTCCCCGCCGCGCCCCCGCCGCGGGCTTCGCGGTCCGGCGCGGCCCCGCCCCTGGTGCGGCTGCACTCGGAGTGCATGACCGGGGACGTCTTCGGGTCGGCCCGGTGCGACTGCGGGCCGCAGCTGCACGAGGCGCTGCGGCAGGTCGCGACGGCCGGCGGCTGCCTGCTGTACCTGCGCCAGGAGGGCCGGGGCATCGGCCTGTACAACAAGCTGGACGCCTACCGGCTCCAGGACGGCGGCCTGGACACCTACGCCGCCAACCGGGCCCTCGGGCTCGCCGACGACCTGCGCGACTACACCGGCGCGGCGTGGATGCTGCGCGCGCTGGGCCACGAGGAGATCGATCTACTCACCAACAACCCGGACAAACCGGCCCAGTTGTCGGCTCATGGCATCAGGGTCCGCCGGGTGGTTCCCACGGGCGTCTTCGCCAACCGGCACAACCTCCGCTATCTGACGGCGAAGGTCACCCGCACCGCGCACACCATCGACCTGGAAGGTGCCTCACGATGATCCGCCACCACGGACCGATCAGCGGGATCGCCGCGTTCGGCGGCGCGCGCGTCGCCACGGCGGGCTACGACAACCAGCTGATCCTCTGGGACGCGGCCGCCCGGCTGCCCCTAGCCCGCGCCTCGCACGACCACCTGGCCAACCAGGTGACGTTCAGCCCGGACGGCCGGTACGTCCTCAGCTCCTCCAGCGACCACACGGCACGGCTGTGGTCCGTGCCGGACCTGAAGCTCACCGCGGTCTTCGCCGACCAGGCCGACGACGTGGAGATGTCGGTGTTCCACCCGACGCGGGACCTGGTCGCCACCGCCTCCCGGGACGCGCTGGTGCGGGTCTACGACTTCACGGGCGCCCTGCGCGCCCGGTTCGCCGGGCACGGCGCGGACGTCATCTCGGTGGAGTGGCTGGGCGACTCCGGCGAACTGCTGTCGTCCAGCGACGACGGCACCGTCAAGCGCTGGTCGCTGGCGACCGGCGGCCTGGTGTCGACCATCGACCTGGCGGGGGTGGAGACCGACACCATCGCGATCACCCGGGAGGGCGTGGTCTACGCCGGGAACGACGACGGCGAGATCATCCGCATCGACGGCGACGCCGTACGGAACTTCCCCGCGCACGCGGCGGGCGTCAAGAGGCTGGTGTACCACGCCGGTTCGGGCGCTCTGGTGAGCCTGAGCTACGACCGCACGGTGCGGATCTGGGACACCGCGGGCGAGCTTTCCCTGACGTCGGCCTCGGAGTTCCCGGCGGAGATCTGGGCGCGGTCGTGCGCCTTCCTGGACGAACGGACGCTGGTCTTCGCGACGTTCGGGTCGACGTACGCGACGTACGACATCGCGGGTGACGTCTGGGACCTGTCGGGCGTGGAGGGCACCGACTGTGTGAACGCGGTGACGACGGCCGGGGGCCGGCGGTACACCATCGGGGACGCCGGGGTGCTGAAGGCGGACGGTGCGCCGGTGGCCGAGGTGGGCAGCCTGTGCAACTTCCTGGTGGACGCCGGGGGGCTGCTGCTGACGGGCGGCCAGCTGGGCCGGGTCTTCGACGCCACCACGGGCGAGGTCCTCCACCAGCACCGCTCGCCGCTGAACTGCGCCGCCGCGTTCACCAGGGACGGGGTGCCGCACGTGGTGATCGGCGCCTACACCGGCGAGGGGCTGGTCTTCGCCGTCGGCCCGGACCGCGCGCTCACGCTCGTGACCACCCTGCCGCTGGCGGAGAACGCGGTGAAGGGCGTCGCCGTCTCGGAGGGCCGGATCTTCGCGGTCTGCGCGGGCGCCTCGGCCTCCTGGTTCGCGGTCGGCACGTTCGACCTGATCTCCCGGATCGACACCGCCCACGACAAGATCGCCAACGGTTGCGCGGCGCTGCCCGGCGGAGCGTTCGCGAGCGTCAGCCGGGACCTCAAGCTGCGCCTGTGGGACGCCTCCGGGCGGCCGTGGACCCTGGACACGCCGCACGACCACTCGGTGAAGTGCGTCGCCGCCTCGCCGGACGGCCGGTGGGTGGCCACCGGCTCGTACACGGGCCGGGTCGCGGTCTACGACACCCGCGCCCACACCTGGGCGCCCGCGGTCCGCCCGACCACCGCCGGGGTGTCGAGCCTGCACCACGACGCGGAGCACGGCCGCTTCCTGGCCGGGTCCTACGACGGCCGGGTGTACGAGATACCGCTCTGAGCGTCCGGGCCGGGACGCCGGAAGGGGCCGGAAGCCCGTCGGGCTTCCGGCCCCCTCGCGTGTACGGGCCGCGGTGGCGCGGTGCGCTCAGGGCCGTACGCCCGTCGCGACGCGCAGCCCCACCGGGTACAGCGGGCCGGGGAAGGCGCCGTGCCGGCGGCGGGTGCGGGTGAGATCGCCGAAGCGGGAGAAGCTGCCGCCGCGCGCCACGCGGTACTCCTCCCCCAGCGTCTGGACGAGGTGGTCGGCGACATAGGGGCCGCCCGGGTAGGGCACGTACGGGTCGGCCACGTACTCCTCGACGTTGCCGCCCATGTCGTAGGCGCCGCACGGTGCCCGGCCGGCCGGGAACGCGCCGACCGGCGTCGTCTGGTGCACCCCGGACTCACGGGTGTTGGCGGCCCCCGGGTCGAAGTCCTCGCCCCAGGGGAACTCCGAGCCGCTCGCGCCCTTGGCCGCGTGCTCCCACTCGGCCTCCGTGGGCAGCCGCCAGGGGTGGCCGGTGGTCTCGGTGAGCCAGTCCGCGAACGCGTCGGCGTCCTCCGGGCGCACGCCCGCGACGGGGTGGTTGCCGCGGTCGTAGGGGAAGGCGCCCAGGTACCAGGTGCTGGGGCGTTCGGCGCGGCCCGTGAAGTCGAGGAAGGTGCGGTACTCCCAGTTGGTCACCGGGTAGGTGCCGATCCAGAAGTCGGCCAGGCGGACGGTGCGCTGCGGCGTCTCCTTCTCGATCCAGGGCTTCTCCACGCCCACGTGCTCCCAGTCCCGCACGACCGGGTCGACCTCCTCCGTCCGGAGTCCGATCTCGACGGTGCCGCCGGCGACGAAGCTGGTGGCGGGGGTGCGGCCGATGCGCGGATCGCCGATGAGGGCGAGCACGCCGCCCGCGGCGAGCCGCTCGGCGACGGTCGCCTCCGGGTCCTCCACGATGGCGGCGAGCTGTCCGGGGTCGGCGCGGCGCAGCGCGGCGACGGCGTTCTCGCTGGGCCGCAGGGTGCGGGGGCACACCAGGGGCGCGTGCTCCTGGAAGTGCGGCGAATGTGCGAGGTCCTGGAGCCTCAGACCACTCATGTCCTCTCCTGGGTGAAGGGCGGTGTGCGGGTGAAGGGGAGGTGCGTACGGGCGTTCAACGGGGGCCGCCCGGCGGGAGCGTGTGCTCCGGGAAGAGCCGGTGCAGCTCGGCGTGGAAGCCGGGGAAGGTCTTGGCGACGCAGTGGGGGTCGTCGAGGGTGAGCGTGCCGGGCGCGGCCAGGCCGAGCACGGAGAAGGCCATGGCGATCCGGTGGTCGCGGCGGCAGGCGATACGGGCGGGCCGCGGGGTGCCGGGGTGGACGGTGAGCCGGTCGGGGCCCTCCTCGCAGGTGATGCCGCAGGCGCGGAGGTTCTCGGCGACGGCGGCGACCCGGTCGGACTCCTTGAGCCGAGCGTGGGCGACGCCGCGCACGGTGATCGGCGCGTCGGCGAGCGGGGCGATGGCCGCGAGCGTCATGAATGTGTCCGAGATGTCGCCCATGTCGATGTCGAAGCCGCCGCGCAGCGGTCCGGCCCCGGCGACCGTGGTGGCGCCGTCGCCCACCTCCACCCGGGCTCCGGCCCGGCGCAGTACCTCGACGAAGCGCAGGTCGCCCTGGACGCTGTGGGTGCCGAGGCCGGGCACGGTGACGGCGCGCCCGGTGACGGCGGCCGCGGCGAAGACGTAGGAGGCGGTGGAGGCGTCCGGTTCGACGACCAGGTCGGCGGGGGCGCAGCCGCCGGGCCGTACGGTGATCCGGCCGTGCGGGCCCTCGGTGACGTCGGCGCCGAAGTGCCGCATGAGGGCCAGGGTCATGTCGAGGTAGGGGCGGCTGACGAGGCGGGGGGCGTCGACGGTGAGCGGTGCGCGCATCAGGGGCGCGGCCATCAGCAGGCCGCTGAGGTACTGGCTGCTCAGGGAGGAGTCGAGGACGAGCCTGCCGCCGTCGAGGCCGGTGGCGTCGAGGTGCAGCGGCGGGCCGTCCTCCGGGGCGGGGCGGACGGAGGCACCGAGGCGTACGAGCGCGTCGGCGAGGGGACGCTGCGGCCGGGCGCGCAGCTGGGCGGAGCCGTCGAAGACGAACTCGCCGTGCCCGGTGGCGGCGAACGGCGGCAGGAAGCGGGCGGCGGTGCCCGCGTCGGCGCACCAGACGCGGGCGGGCCCGGTGGGGCCGCGGCCGGTGCCGGTGACCTCCCAGCAGCGGTCGCCGGGCGCGCCGCGCACGGTCACGCCGAGGGCGGTGAGGGCGGTGCGGAAGGCGACGGTGTCGTCGCTGACGAGGGGCGCCCACACCCCTGTGGTGCCACGGGCGACGGCGGCCAGCAGCAGGGCGCGGTTGGTGATGCTCTTGGAGCCGGGGATCCGCGCGGTCAGCGCGGTGGCGGACGGCTGCCAGGTCGTCATGACGTCTCCTGGTCGGGGAGGGTGGGGAGGGCAGGGAGGGTGGGCAGGAGCGGGGGCGGCGGCTTCGGCCGACCGGGTCGCGCGGGACGGCCCGGCATGACCGCCCGGACGGGGAACGCCGGGGCGGAGACGAGGCCGGAGACCCGCCGACGGCGGATCAGCGCGGCCGACGGGCCGTCGGCCGCCCTTCCGGCTCGCCGAGCTCCTGGCCCGGGACCGGGCCCTGCCGCGGCGCGGCGCAAGCGCGGTCGACGGGCCGTCGGCAGGACGAGGGGCGTCCCCGGTCACCGGCGGTTACCGTCCGGTCCGCGGGTCGGTCCCGCGGACGGCCGCCGAGACCCGGCGGATCAGCGCGACCCGGCGGATCAGCGCGGCCGACGAACCATCGGCGAACCGGTACCGGGACCGCGCCGGGACGCCTACCGCGGCCGGTCACCCGGCACCGCCCCCCCCGTCACCGGCGGCTCCCGCCCGGCCCGCGGGCGAGTCCCGCGCGGGCGGCCGCCGCGACCCGCTGGGCGGTCAGCCCGCCCTGCTCGTACAGAGCGCGGTACGAGGCGAAGGCCCCGGCGCCGTCCAGGCCGACGGTCTCGCGTGCCGGGCGGAGGAGCTGGTACCAGCCGAGTGCGGTGCCCGTGCCTACGGAGACGGTGGCGCGGGCACCGGGCGGCAGGACGGCCTCGCGGTAGCCGGGGTCCTGCTCGTGGAACCACCTGGCGCAGGGCATGGCCACCACACGGGTGGCGATGCCCTCGCGCTGGAGGATCCGGCGGGCGTCCAGGGCGACGGGCACCTCGGTCCCGCCCGCGACCAGCACGACGTCGGGGTCGCGGGTCCGGCCGGCCGCCTCGGCCTCGGCCAGGACGTAGCCGCCCCGGGCGACCCGGTCGGCGGCGGTGAGCGGCGGGGGCTCCGGCGGCCGTGTGACGGTGGGGCTCATGCGACGGGCACCTTTCCGACGAGGCCGGCGAGCAGGTTCCCCACGATGCGCGGCCCGTCCTGGGTGAGCACGGACTCGGCGTGGAACTGCACCGACGCGAAGTGGGGGCCGCGCAGGGCGTGCACCTCGCCGGTGGCGGGGTCGCGGCTGATCTCCACGGTGCCGGTGGTGCCGTACGGGACCGTGTCCGTGGTGCTGCGGGCGGTGAACGTGTTGTAGAAGCCGACGCGTTCGGGGCTGCCGAAGAGGTCGATCCCGCGCTGGACGCCCTGGTTCGGGACCTCGCGGCGGTGCAGCTCCAGGCCCAGGCGCAGGCTGAGGACCTGGTGGCTGAGGCAGACGGCGAGGAAGGGGCGGCCCTCGTCGAGGAGGGTGGCGATCGCCGCGTCCAGGTGGGCGATCTTGGGGTGGGTGGCGGCGCGGGGGTCGCCGGGGCCGGGGCCCATGACGATCAGGTCGTGCCCGTCGAAGGAGTGCGGCTCGTCGAAGCGCCGTACGGTCACCTCCAGTCCCAGTGACCGCAGTTGGTGGTCGATCATCGAGGTGAAGGTGTCCTCGGCGTCGACGACCAGGACGCGCCGGCCTTCGAGCACGGGCCGGGTGCGGGCGCGGGCGTCGGGTCCGGCGAGCCAGAAGTCGGCGATCGCGCTGTTGCGCTCCTCCAGTGCCGCGCGGACGCGGGGGTGGCGGCCGAAGCGGCCGCCACCGTCGTCCTTGAGCGCGGAGATCAGCCCGGCGGCCTTGGCCCGGGTCTCCAGGACCTCGGAGTCCGGGTCGGAGTGGCGTACGAGCGTGGCGCCGACCCCGATCCGCACCCGGCCGTCCCGGTCGATGTCCGCGGTGCGGATGAGGATCGCCGAGTCCAGTTCGCGGGTGCCCGCGCGGCCCTGGCCGATAAGGGCGACGAGGCCGCTGTAGTAGCCGCGGCCGAGGGGTTCGTAGCGGTCGATGACCCGGGCCGCGGACTCCAGGGGGCTGCCGGTGACGGTCGGCGCGAAAAGGGTCTCGCGGAGGATCTCCCGGGGGTCGCGGCCGGTGCGGCCCTCGATGAAGTACTCGGTGTGGGCCAGCCGGGCCATCTCCTTGAGGTACGGGCCGACGACCCGGCCGCCGCCGGCGCAGATCCGGGCCATCATCTTCAGTTCCTCGTCGACGACCATGTACAGCTCGTCGGCCTCCTTGCGGTCGGCGAGGAAGTCCATGACCTCCGGCAGGTTCGGCCCCGCCGCCGGGTAGCGGTAGGTGCCGCTGATCGGGTTCATCACGGCGACCCCGTCCCGGACGCTGATGTGCCGCTCCGGGGTGGCGCCCACGAAGGTGCGGTCACCGGTGTGGACGAGGAACGTCCAGTACGCGCCCGACTCGCGCTCCATGAGCCGCCGGAAGAACGTCAGGGCGTGCTCGGGCCCGTAGCCGGTGATCTCCGCGGTGAAGGACCGCTTGATGACGAAGTTGGCGCCCTCGCCGGTGCCGATCTCCTCCGCGATCACCCGGCGCACGATGTCCGCGTACGCCTCGTCCGGCACGTCGAAGGTCCCTCCGGAGAGGGGGATCCGGGTCTCCGGGATGCGGCCCAGCACCTCCGCCACCGGCAGGACGGCCTGGTCGGTGATGTTCACGGCGAGCAGCGGGGCGCCGTCGTCGGCGCACGCGTAGCCCCGTTCGGCGATCTGCCGGTACGGGACCACCACCAGCGCCTCGTGCCCCGCGCCGCCCGGCGCGGGCAGCCGGACGTCGGCCAGGGACGCCGGCGCCGACACCTCGCCCGCCAGGACGTCCATGGCCCCCGGCCCGGTGGCCTCCGGGCGGTGGACCAGCGCGTACGCCGGTACGTCACCGCCCAGGATCCGGCCGAGGAGGTCTCCCGTGCCCGTGCTCATGCCGTCGCTCCTTCCAGGTCGGCCGCCGTGGCCCCCGGGGCCGCGGCCAGGTCGGTCACCAGGTCCTCGGCCGTGGTGACCACCGCGCATCGCTCCGCCGCGTATGTGAGGGCCTGGTGGTGGTAGCGGGCGGAGAAGTCCGCCACCGCGTCGCCCACCAGGAACGTCTCGATGTCGTTGGTGAAGGCCTCCACGGCCGTCATCAGCACGCCCACGTGCGCGTAGACCCCGCACACCACCAGCTGGTCCCGGCCGGTCGCGCGCATCCGGGCCAGCAGCCCGGAGCGGAAGAAGGCGCTGTAGCGCCACTTGGTGAACACCCAGTCGCCCGTCCGCGGGGTCACCTCGTCCACGACCAGCCGGTCGGCGGGGTCCACCCGCATCCCCGGCCCCCAGAAGTCCTTCAGCAAGCCCCGCTGCTCCTCGCTCATCCCGCCCGGCTGCGCCGTGTACGCCACCGGCACGCCGGCCGCCGCGCAGCTCTCCCGGAGGAGGGCGGTGCGGCGCACCAGGTCGTCGCGGACGCCGCCGGGCAGGGGGGCCAGGAAGTAGCGCTGCATGTCGTGGAGGAGCAGGACCGCGCGGGCCGGGTCCACCGTCCAACGGGCGGTGTTCTCCGGCAGGTCGCCCGCCGTGGGCATCGGGTACGGCTCTATCGGGGGGATGCCAGCCATGGAAGTTCCTCTCCTTCGCTCTCGGTCGTCCGGTGGTCCCCGGGGCCCGGCGGCCGGGGGCGGCCGGCCGGGTCCCCCGCGCGTCAGCCCTGCCAGGCCGAGACGACCTCGATGGCCTGGGCGGGGTTGAGCCGGGGGTCGCAGAAGCTCGTGTACTTGTCGCCGACGTGCGCGAGCCCGGACTCGTCCCGTACGCACTCGGTGACGTCCTCGGGGGTGGTCTCCAGGTGCAGGCCACCGGCGACGCCGCCCGCGGTCCTGACCGAGCACTGGAAGCCGCGGACCTCGCGGACCACCGTGTCGAGCAGCCGGGTCTTGAGCCCGTCGGGCGCGGTGACGGTGTTGCCGTGCATGGGGTCGGTGAGCCAGATGACCGGGTGGCCCTCGGCGCGTACGGCCTCGACGAGCGCGGGGAGCCGCTCGGAGACGGCGTCGGCGCCCATGCGGGCGATCAGGGTGAGCCGGCCGTGCTCCCGCGCCGGGTCGAGGAGCTCGCACAGCGTGAGGAGTTCGGCGGGGTCCATGGTGGGGCCGACCTTGCAGGCGACCGGGTTGGCGACCTCGGCGAGGAGGGCGACGTGGGCGCCGTCGACCTGCCGGGTGCGCTCGCCGATCCACGGCCAGTGGGTGGAGGTGAGGAGGGCGCGTCCGGTCTCGTCGGCGCGGACCATGGGCAGTTCGTAGTCGAGGAGCAGGGCCTCGTGGCTCGTCCACACCGGCGGGCAGACGCCCGAGCGGCGGGCGGGGGCGAGCCAGCCGAGGTGGCTCATCGCCTCGCCCGCGGCGAGGTAGCCGGAGAGGAGGCGCTGCGGGTCCGGGCGGCGGCGCTCGGGATGCGGCTCGGGGCTGTTCACCATGTGGCCGCGGTAGACCGGCAGTTCGGCGCCGCCGACGACCTCGGTGGGGCGGGACCGGGGCTTGGCGAACTGGCCCGCCATCCGGCCCGCCCGCACCACGGGCTTGTGCGTGATCATCTTCATCACACCCGCGAGGACGTCGAGAAGGCCCGCTTTCCGGGCCACGTAGCCCGAGGTGCACTCCGCCGGGTCCTCCGCGCAGTCGCCCGCCTGCACCACCTGCGACTCGCCACGGGCGACCTGGGCGAGGTGGGCGCGCAGGGTCCGTACGTCGGCGGAGCGTACGAGCGCGGGGCGGGAGGATAGTTCGTCGCGGACTCGCCGGATCTGAGGGGCATCACTCCAATCGGGCTGCTGCAGCGCGGGCTTGAGACGGGTGGCGAGCAGAGCGTCGTTCACGGATGACTCCAAAAGCGTTTCGTTAATGGACCGCTCTCAAACAGGGGTGGAACCAAGGAGGTGGCAGGGTTCGGAACTCCCTTCGCTACGGGGTGCGGGGGTTCCCGATCGTCCGGCGGGGCCTCGCGTTCCGCCAATGGCGGCACGCTCACTTCGTCAGTTGAGCGGGACTCCATCAGATCGCTGTCAAGTCCGCGATCACGCCAATGTGACGGAGTAAGCGCGGACTGTTCGGCGGGGTCGCGTATCCGCTTTACTGTCGTGCCCTCCGCCCTATCCATTTCCGCGACCGGCCCGGAGAGGGGGCAACGCCTCATGGGAGAGCGCACGGTGATTTCAGACGGTGAGGTACTACGCGAACTGCTCGCGGAAGGCGTCTCACCGTGGCTCGACGGACTGTGCCGGTCACTGCTCGCCCCGGAAAGGCTCACGGCCCTCGTGCGGGAGGCCGGGGTGCGCGGGGCGACGTCGAATCCCCGGGCGCTGGCGGCCGACATGGCGCGGGGCACGGCCTACCGGCAGCAGCTGTCCCACCTGGCCTGCCGTTCGGTGCCGCTGGACACGTCCGTACAGGCGCTGTGCGCCTACGATCTGCGGTCCGCCTGCGACGAGTTGCGGCCGGTCTTCGACTCCACACGGGGCCGTGACGGGCATGTGTCGATGGACCTGGACCCCCACCTGGCGCACGACGCGCGGGCCACGGTGGTGGCCGCCGTGGCCCTGAACCGGGCGGCCTGCCGGCCGAACGCGCTGGTCAGGATCCCGGCGACGGACGAGGGCATCACGGCGGTCGGGGACTGTCTGGCGCGGGGCATCGGGGTGCACGTCACGGAGATCTTCTCGGTGCGCCGCTACGAGCAGGTCGTCGACGCCTACTTCGACGGGCTGGAGCGGGCCCTGGCCGCGGGCCGTGATCCGGCGGCGATCTCCTCACTGGCGTCGCTGCCCGTGGCCCGCCTCGACGCCGAGATCGACGCACGGCTGCGCGCGCTCGGCCCGGGGGCGGTGCCGGCCGCGCCGGGCACGGCCGCGGTGGCCGTCGCCCGGCTGGTGTACCGGCTGTACGAGGAGCGGCTCGGCAGTGAGCGCTGGCGGATCCTGGCGGCGGCGCATGCGCACCCGCAGCGCCTGATGTGGGAGGTGAGCACACCGGCCGACCCGGCGCCGGGCGTGCCGTACGTGGCGGGACTGGTCGCCTGGGGCACGGTCAGCGCGATGTCGGAGGCCACGCTGGAGGCGGTGGCCCGGGGGTGCCGGCTCCAGGGCGACACGCTCACGGGCCAGGCGGAGGCGGCCCGCGCCGTGGTGGCGGGGCTGGAGCGGCGCGGGGTGTCGCTGGAGGAGGTCGCGAAGAAGCTGGAGGCGGACGGCGTGGACCGGCTCGTCTCCTCCTGGCGGGCGCTGCGCGGCGCGGTCGAGGACCGGCTGCGCCGCCCGCGGGGGTGATCCGGTGCCCGGCCGGCCGCCGGCCCGGACGGGTCCCGGCCCGTCCGGGCGGGGTGCCCGTGGCGCCCGGAGCGGCGGTACGGGGCCGGGTGCGGGCCCGGCCCCGTACCCGGCCGCTCGTCCGGGCGCGCGCTCAGACCCGTACGGAGCCGTACCGCCGCTCGGGGAAGTCCGTGCCGGCCAGCGCGGTCATGGGCGCCGCCTTCACGGCCGTCTCCTCGTACTCCTCCTCGGGGTCGGAGAGGGCGATGATCGCGCCGCCGACGCCGTAGCGGACCCGCCCCGGTGTGATCACCGCGGTGCGGATGACCACGCTGAGGTCGGCGGCCCCGGTCAGGGAGAAGTAGCCGATGGCGCCGGAGTAGACGCCGCGCGGGCCGGCTTCCAGCCGGTCGATGACCCGCATGGTGCGGATCTTGGGCGCGCCGGTCATCGAGCCGGGCGGGAAGGCCGCGCGGACGCACTCGACGGTGCTCGCGTCCGGGCGCAGCCGGGCGCGGACGGTGCTGACCAGCTGGTGGGCCTTGGCGTAGCTCTCGACCTGGAAGATCTCCTTCGCCTCGACCGTGCCGACCCGCGCGCAGCGGCCGAGGTCGTTGCGGACGAGATCGACGATCATCAGGTTCTCGGCGCGGTCCTTCTCGCTGGTGCGGAGGTCGGCGGCGAGCGCGGCGTCCTCCTCGGGGGTGGCGCCGCGGGGGCGGGTGCCCTTGATGGGGCGGGATTCGGCGAGGCCCTCGCGGTCGACGCGGAGGAAGCGCTCGGGCGAGGTGCTGAGCACCGACAGGTCGCCGAAGCGGAGCAGGGCGCCGAAGGGCGCGGGGCTGGTGCGGCGCAGGAAGCGGTAGCCGCTCCAGGGGTCCACCCGGCCCGCCGCCTCCGCCATGTTGGTGAGGCAGACCTCGTAGGTCTCGCCGGCGGCGATCTCCCGCCGGCACTCGTCGATCAGGCCGAGGTAGGCGGTGCGGTCGTGGCGCAGACGCAGGGCGCCGAGGGGCGCGGGGGGCTCGGTGGGTCGGGGCGGCGCCCCGGCGAGCGCGGTGAGCCTGCGGGCGGTGGCGTCCATCCAGGAGCGGGCGGCGCGTTCGTCGCCGTCCTCGGCGAGGGCGAGCAGGTGGGTGGTGGCGGTGGTGTGGTCGAAGACGAGCGCCCGGTCGGCGAAGACCATGGTGGCGTCGGGTTCCTCGGCGAGGTGGGCGAGGTCGCCGCCGCACTCGGCCTTGAGTCCGTAGCCGAGGTAGCCCACCCAGCCCAGGGCGAAGCCGAAGGGCAGGTCGGGGGCGGCGGTGCGGGTGGCCCGCAGGTCGCGGTCGAGCCAGTCGAGGAAGGCGCCGGTGACGACCTCGGTGGTGTGCCGGGAGCGGACGGTGACGGTGCTGCTCTCGACGTCGGCGGAGGCGACGCGGGACAGCGGCCCGGAGGCGTCGCCCATGATCGAGAACCGGCCCTGGCCGTCGTCGCGGCGGCTGCTGTCGAGCCAGTAGCTGTGCGGGCCCCGGCGGAAGAGGTGGTCGTAGACGGTCTCGTCCTCCCACCGGGTGGGCAGGGCGGCGGCGAGGACCCGCAGCCGGCGGGGCGCCGGCGGGACGGCCGGTGGCGGCGGGGCCACCGCGGCGGGGATGACGGCCGGTGGCGCGAGGCGGCGCACGCCGCCTCGGCCGCGTTCCTCGGTCAGCCGGCGGAAGTTGCGCAGGAGCTGGTGCCCGTAGGCGCTGGTGACGGATTCCGGGTGGAACTGCACTCCCCACAAGGGGAGTTCACGGTGGCGCAGGCCCATGACGACGCCGTCGGCGGTCCAGGCGGTCTCCTCCAGCCCGGGTGGCAGGGCGTGGACGGCGAGGGAGTGGTAGCGCACGACCCGAAAGGGGGACGGCAGTCCCCGGAACAGGTCGGTTCCATGGTGCAGGACGGGCGAGACGCGTCCGTGGTAGGGCTCGGGGGCGCGCCCCACTTCGCCACCGAACACGCTTGCGATGCCCTGGTGGCCGAGGCAGACGCCGAGGGTCGGCAGCCCGCCGGTCGCGACGATCTCCCGGCAGATCCCGAAGTCCGCGGCCCGTTCCGGATTCCCCGGGCCGGGCGAGAGGACGACGTTGTCGAACGCGGTGAGGCGTTCCGTCCGCCAGGCCGGATCGTCATTGACGACGACCTCGGGTTCCCGGCCGTTGACCTCGGCGAGATAATGGAAAAGGTTATAGGTGAACGAGTCGTAATTGTCGACGAGCAAGGTGCGCACAAGCTTCCCCCCTCTTATCGGACGACCGCTTATCGGACGAACACCGCCGGACGGACCGGCACTTCCGCCGGTGTCACCTCTATCAGCAGGTGTTCGACCTCGTGCTCGCCCTCATGCCGCACGGCGCTCTTGAGCACCCGCAGCCGGCGGTTCTCCTCACCGGCGATACGCAGCAGGGCCGCGACGTCGCCCCGGGTGCTGAAGTGCAGCAACACCGAACCGCCGGGGGTCAGCCGGTCGGTCGCCTCGGCCAGGAAGCGCCGGTGCGCGGCATAGCCGGGATCCACATAGGCGATTTCGTGCAGGGTGCGCGGGCGGTAGTCCGCCGGGGCCAGCACGAAATTCGAGTGCCAGAATATGGTGTCGAAGCGTTCGTTCCCGTCGATTCCGTCGAACAGGTCGCTGCGCACACCGCGGACGCGGTCGAGCACCCCGTGCCGGGCCGCGTTCACCGAGGCGTTCAACGCGGCGGCGGGGTGGATGTCGGCGGCGACCACCCGGTCACAGCCGGCCAGCGCGCTCGTCACCGCGATGATTCCGGTACCGCAGCCCATCTCCAGCATCGATCCCGTACGCGGAACTCCCACCCATTCGTCGAGACCCAGGAACTCCAGGGCAATCCTCGTCGCCGGCGAGTAAATCGGAGCAAACACCTCCGGTAATAGCTCCCACTCACGCCCGCACATCGGGAAAGTCGACGGCCGGTCCTTCCTTGTCAGCGCCGCACGGCTACGCTCGAGCGAGAGCCTGTAGTCCCGCGTCTCCAGCATCCTGATCCCCCCGGAATCGGCGACAACTCCCGGCAAGGCGCCGGGTGTTCATCAACCTTCACCTATAAAGGGCGTTTACAGGAAGGTGATCCAGTAACACACCAGCGGCAGACGGCGGTGGTCCGGACACCATCGGTCCGACGCGACCCGGCTTGCGGCCCACGGATGCCTCGCATAGCTTGATCGGTCGTGGTTGACGCACCACTGCCGGGGTGCATAGCTTCCCGGCATACCGTGCCGTGGCTCATCCGTGCGGCAGCGCGCTGGACCCCGGGGGGGCATCGTGTCACATGGCAGGGCCGAGGACGGCATATTCGCCATGCTGGAGCTTTTGGCCGGCGAGGCCCCGGCACATGAATACGAGGCGCTGACCGAGGCCCGGCGACGCACCGGAGCCGGCCCCGACGAGCTGGCGAAACTCGAACGGGCCAAGCAACTCGGCCTCAGCATACGGACTTTGACGGAACGGCACCATCAGCGGGAAGCCGGCCTCTCCGCCCTCGTCGACACCGCGCGCGACCTCGCGACCCCGCACGACGTCGGCACCCTGCTCCAGGTGATCCTCCGGCGCGCCCGGCTGCTCCTCGCCGTGGACATGGCGTACATCGGCATGTACGAGGACGACCAGCGCCATTTCAGCGTCCGCGCCTCCGACGGGCACACCACGGCGCTCAACATCGGACTGCGGCTGCCGAGCGGCACGGGTCTCGGCCATGTCGTCATGACCAAGCCGTCGCCGTTCTGGAGCCCGGACTACCTCGCGGACGAGCGCATCCACCACAGCGGCGAGGTCGACCACGTCGTCCGGGCCGAGGGACTGCACGCCATCCTCGCGGTGCCGCTCAGCAGAGGGGCCCGGCCGTTCGGCACGCTCTACGTGGCGGAGCGGAAGGTCCGCCACTTCACCACCGACGAGATCGCCCTGCTGAGCTCGCTGGGCGACCTCGCCGGGGTGGCCATCGAGAAGGCCGAGCTGCTGGACCGCAGCACGGCCCTGGTCGGCGAGCTGGAGCGGTACGCCGGCCAGGTCGAGGCCGGGCTGCGCGGTGCCCAGGAGCTCGGCGACACCCAGCACCGGCTGATGCAGCTGGTCCTCGGCGACTGCGACCTGGACACGCTGGCCCGCGCGGCCGGCAAGGAGCTGGGCGCCGCCGTGCAGGTCTGCGCGGCCAACGGCACCATCCTCACCACCGCGGGCGACATGACCGGCGCCACCGGCCGGCCGGGAGCCCCGGACGGCCCCGCGGACCCCGCCGAGTCCGCGCTGGTGCTGGCCACCATGGACGCCCACGCCGCCCGCGAGCCCGTCGCCCTCCACGGCGGCGGCCTGTGGGCGGTGCCGATCTCCGCCGGCACCGGGAACCTCGGCACCCTGCTGCTGCGCCCCGACCGGCCGGACGCGGTGCAGGACGAGCGGCTGCTGCGCCTCGTCGCCCAGGTCGTGGCCGTCCAGCTGCTGGTGGAGAGCCGGCGCACGGCGATCGCCGAGGGGCAGGTGCGCGACGACTTCCTGGGCGATCTGCTGGCCAGCCCGCAGCGCCCGCCGCACCAGCTGGAGCAGCACGCCCGCCGGCTCGGCATCGACCTGAGCAAGCCGCACGTGCTGGTGGTGGCCCGGCCCGAGGGCGACGCGCGCGGCAAGATGGCGATCTGGGCGGCCTCGTACGCGCACCGGCTGAGCGGGCTCAAGAGCATGCACAACGGCTGCGCGGTGCTGCTGCTGCCCGGCACCGACGCGGGCGGCGCGGCCCGCGCGGTCTCCGCGGAGCTGTCGCCGCTGCTCGGCCACCCGGTGACGGTCGGCTCGGCGGGCCCGATGACGGGGACGGTCCCCGTCCACCACGGCTTCCAGGAGGCGCTGCGCTGCCTGGACGCCATGACCTCGCTCGGGGTCACCGGCCGCTCGGCCTCGGTGCGGGAACTGGGCTTCCTCGGAGTGCTGCTTTCGGACAACCATGACGTCGAGGGGTTCGTCGACTCGGCCATCGGCCCGGTCATCGACTACGACCAGCAGCGGTTCACGGATCTGACGCGCACGCTGGAGACGTACTTCGACGCGGGCGGCAGCCCGACGAACGCGGCCAAGAAGCTTCATGTGCACCCCAATACGGTGGCCCGTCGCCTGGAACGGATCAGCGAGCTGCTGGGCCCGGAGTGGCAGCAGCCCGACCGGGCGCTGGAGGTCCAGCTGGCGCTGCGGGTCTTCCGGGTCCGGCACAGCCTGCGCCGGCCGGACCGGGCCGCGGCCGAGGAGGGCGCGGGTCCGGCCGAGGGCCGGGAGACCTGAGACCGGAAGACCAGGGGACGCGGGACCCGGGACCGGCGCGCTCGTCCTCTCCGCCCTCCCGGCGGTCCCCTCGGGCGCCGGACGGGCCGGACGTCGGCCGGCTAGGGCCGGGGGGCGCGGCACCGGCGCGCGGGCGGACACGGCGGTCAGGAGACGTGCTCCAGCCGCAGGCCGGACTCGAAGCGGCCGGTCAGCGCGGCGACCGCGTGGGCCGCGGAGGCCAGCGTCACATGCCGGTGCCAGCCGCTGAACGAGCGGCCCGCGAAGTCCCGGATGCCGACCTCGTCGGCGATCTCGGTGAAGTCCCGGTCGACCCGGTCGATGAGCTTGCCCAGCCGGACGAGCGCCGCGGGCGGCACGTTCGGCATGTCCGTCACCCACAGTTCGGCGGGCCACTGCCGGCCGTTCTCGCCGACGCCCAGCAGGAGCAGGTCCCGGCGGCGCACGGGCTGCCCGGGGGCGGCGCGGTGCACGGGCAGGCCCACCCGTACGGCGGCGGTCAGCGCCGTGCGCACGGTCCGCGCCGGGCCGTGGTCGCGCCACATGACCGGGCGGCGCATATCGCGGGCGGCCCCCATGATCTGGTGCGCGGGCAGGGCCTCGGGGCTCCGGCCGGGCACGGCCGGGTCCGCCACCACCAGCCGCAGCGAGCTGCTGACCCGGGCCAGCACCGGCACCCCGCAGGCGCGCAGCCGCTGGAGGGCGGCCGGCGCGTCCGCCTCCCGGGCGTCCAGCACCAGCGGGCGCAGCGGCAGCCCCCAGTCCCGCATCATCCCGAGGTACGCCTCGACCGTGCACTCCCCCAGCGTCTCCGGCCGCACCGAGTCCGGGATCGACGCCTGGTTCCGGCGCGGCCCGTCCGCCAGCCAGGCGTCCGACAGGTGCAGCCGCCAGTTGACGGGTGTGGCGCGCTCGGCGGACGCGGCCCACACGCCCACCGCCTGCTGGGCGTTGAGCACCTGCCCGACGGCGGGGCAGAAGCGCCGGTCCACGCCGACGGAGTTGTCGCCGGCCTTCGGGATGACCATGGGACGGACCACCCATGCCTGTGGGGGCGAGACCCGGGTGAGGTGGTGCGCGAGGGCGCGGCGCACCGGCGCCCACTCCCAGGTGGAGCTGGAGATGAAGTGGTGCAGGCTCTGTTCGGCCGCCTGGCCGCCGGTCAGCGCCGCGATGTTGCGGATGGACTTGCGCCCCCGCGCGCCCAGTAAGCCGCGTACGTACGCCTCGCCGCGGCGCCGCTGGTCGCTGCGGGGCAGCGAGGCGAAGAGCGCGGCGCACAGCTCGGCGAGCACCATGTCCCGGGTCTCGGCGTAGGCCGGTACGGGCCGTACCCGCTGACCGGTCCGTGTGGAGAGAGCAACACCACTCATCGGAATCCCCCATCTCGGCTTCGTGGACGCGCTGCTGGGTGGCTCTTCCACGGTGCGTGCGGGCACCCCCTCGCGCACAGGTGCGCAGCGCACCCGCGTGCGGTCTCCCGTGGTGCTCCCACCACCACTCCGGCGCTCCGGGGCCCGGCCGGAGGGCCTCGCGGGGGCCCTCGGGTGTGCCCGCACCACCATGGGCGCCGCCCCGGGATCCGGCCGGGCCCGTACCGGCCCGGCGGGTACGGGCGCCGCCCGGCGGGTACGAGCCCGGTGCGGGGCCCCGGTGGGAGGGGGTACGGGGCCAGTCGGCGGACGGGGGTCTCAGCGTGGCGCTGCGCAGCGGATACGGTGGTCCTGTGCGCCGAAGCGGTTTCGTACCGCGGCAGGCGCATCGCGTCGTTACGCGAGCGGAAAGCTCTCGCGGGCCCGTGAGTGGAACCCGAGAACAACAAGGGAAGATGTGAGCAGGTTGTTGGTGCAGGTCAGCGCGGTCGTCCGGAGCACGGGGTAATCGACATGCACATCGTGATCATGGGCTGCGGGCGAGTGGGCTCGGCCCTGGCGCAGACCCTTGAGCAGCAGGGGCACACGGTCGCCGTGATCGACCAGGACCCGACGGCCTTCCGCCGCCTGGGCTCCGGGTTCGGCGGCCGCCGGGTGACCGGCGTCGGCTTCGACCAGGACACCCTGCGCGAGGCGGGCATCGAGGAGGCCGGCGCCTTCGCGGCGGTCAGCAGCGGCGACAACTCCAACATCATCGCGGCCCGGGTGGCCCGGGAGATGTTCGGCGTCGAGAACGTCGCGGCCCGTATCTACGACCCGCGGCGCGCCGAGGTCTACCAGCGGCTCGGCATCCCGACGGTGGCCACCGTCCGCTGGACGGCCGACCAGATGCTGCGGCGGCTGCTGCCGTCCGGCGCGGAGCCGCTGTGGCGCGATCCGAGCGGTGGTGTGCAGCTCGCGGAGGTGCCCGCCTCGGACGCCTGGGTGGGTCACAAGGTCAGCCGGCTCCAGGACGAGACCGGTGTGCGGGTGGCGTTCCTCACCCGGCTGGGCGAGGCGATGCTGCCGACGTCCATGACGGTGCTGCAGGAGGGCGACCTGGTGCACGTGATGATGCGCACCGACGAGGTCGAGAAGGTCGAGGCCGCGTTCGCGCAGGGGCCCGAGGAGGGACACCGATGAGGGTCGCTATTGCGGGCGCGGGCGCGGTGGGCCGTTCCATCGCGGGCGAGCTGCTGGAGAACGGGCACGAGGTCCTGCTCATCGACAAGGCCCCGACGGCCATCTCGGTGGAGCGGGTGCCGCTCGCGGAGTGGCTGCTGGCCGACGCGTGCGAGATCACCTCGCTGGACGAGGCGGCGCTCCAGCGCTGCAACGTGGTGATCGCCGCCACCGGTGACGACAAGGTCAACCTGGTGGTGTCGCTGCTCGCCAAGACGGAGTACGGCGTGCCCCGGGTCGTGGCCCGGGTGAACAACCCGAAGAACGAGTGGCTCTTCAACGAGTCCTGGGGTGTGGACGTGGCCGTGTCCACGCCGCGCCTGATGTCGGCGCTGGTCGAGGAGGCCGTGAGCGTCGGCGATCTGGTGCGTCTGATGCGCTTCAGCCAGGGCGACGCCAACCTGGTGGAGCTGACGCTGCCGCCGGAGTCCGCCCTGGCGGGCACCCGGGTCGGCGACGTGGACTGGCCGGACGACACCTCGCTGGTCACGATCATCCGTGGCAACCGGGTGCTGACCCCCAGCAAGGAGGACGCGCTGGAGGCCGGTGACGAGCTGCTCTTCGTCGCCGCCCCCGCGCGCGAGGAGCAGCTGGAGGACCTGCTGTCGGTCCGCCGTGAGGACGTCTCCGACTGAGGCTCCGTACCGGACGCGCGTAAGCCGGGAGGCCCGGGAACCCTTGAGGGTTCCCGGGCCTCCCGGCTTCGTGTGGCGCGGTGGCGTCCGGTCAGTGGCGCGGCGGCGCCGCGTGGTCGGCCGCCTCGCCCTGGGCCTCGCCCACGAGCAGCGGCTCGCCGGCCTTCTCCGTGCCCGCCTTTTCCGCCTCCGCCTTCTCGCGCTCGGCGGCCTCCGCCGCCTCCATCTCCGCGAAGACGTCGATGGGCGGCGGCGCCTTGGCCAGGAAGATCCAGGTCAGATAGACCGAGAGCAGCATCGGCGGGATGCCGAGGGCCACCTTGACCCAGCCCAGCTGGGTGACGTCGCCCCACCAGTAGAGCGGGAAGAGGATCGCCGACTTGGCGAGCAGGATCAGCCCCCAGGCCCAGCTGGCCTTGGTGTACGCGGCCTTGCGGCCGGGGTTGCGGGTGCGCCAGGAGAGGTTCTCCTTGAACACCGGGCCGAGGATCAGGCCGAGCAGCGGATAGCCGAAGAGCGAGGTGACGATGTACGCCACCGCCAGTCCGAGGCTGTAGAGCATGCCCGGCAGGTAGAAGTTCTTGGCGTCACCGGACATCATCGCGAAGACGGCGCCGAAGGCCACCCCGAAGACGCCGCTGAAGGCGTGCTTGAGGGTGTCCTTGCCCAGCAGCCGGGCGATGCCGAGCAGCAGGGAAAGGCCGAGCGCGGCGATGGCCGCGATGTGGATGTCGCGCTTGACGGTGTAGATCGCGACGAAGACGAGGCCGGGGACGGTCGTCTCGACCATGCCCCGCACCCCGCCGAACGCCTCGAACAGGGCGGCCTCCGTGGCCGATCGCGCATCGGCGCCACCGCCGGTGCCCTGCCCTCGCTGGTCGGTCGGCTTGTCGGGAGACGTCACCCGCTACTCCTGTCCGAGCGGTCGGAGTTCGTACTTGGGATTGAACAGCACTCTGCGGCCGCGGCTCATGGAGATCCGGCCGGAGGCGATCAGCTTACGGCCGGGTTCTATCCCGACGATGGAACGGCGCCCCAGCCACACCACGTCGAGCGCGGCCGAACCGTCGAACAGCTCGGCTTCCAGGGCGGGCACCCCGGCCCGGGGACGGAGCGTGACCGTCCGCAGCGTACCGGTGACCTTCACTATCTGACGGTCGTCGCAGTCACGTATCTTCGTGCAGCCCACGGCCTCGGCGTCCTGCTGAAGCTCGGCGGAGTGGAGGTCCTCCTGCGAGGTGGACAGCCGGTCGAGCATCCGGCGGAAACGGCCGGTCGGCTTCTCGGGACGGGGTACGGCGCTCATGCCTCCAGCGTACCGGTGGCCCCCCGGACGGGCGTACGCCCGGAGGGGCGCCGCTCACGCCTCGAACCGGTACCCCATCCCCGGCTCCGTAATGCCGCACCCCTCGGGGGCAACCCCCGAACCCCCGGCCGCACCCACGCCGCGCCTCACACCTCGAACCGGTATCCCATCCCCGGCTCAGTAATGAAGTGCTTCGGGTGCGAGGGGTCCTGCTCCAGCTTCCGCCGCAGCTGTGCCATGTACACCCGCAGGTAGTTCGTCTCCGTGCCGTAGGACGGCCCCCAGACCTCCTGGAGCAGCTGCTTCTGGCTGACGAGACGGCCCGTATTGCGGACCAGGACCTCCAGCAGGTGCCACTCGGTCGGCGTCAGGCGGACGTCCCGCCCCTCGCGGTTGACCTTCTTGGCCGCGAGGTCGACCGTGAAGACCTCGGTCTCGACGATCGCGTCGTCCCCGGCCGCGGCCGCCCCCGTAGGCTCGGCGCGCCGCACCGCCGCGCGGAGCCGGGCGAGCAGCTCGTCCATGCCGAAGGGCTTGGTCACGTAGTCGTCGGCGCCGGCGTCGAGCGCCTCGACCTTCTCGTCGGAGGTCTGGCGGGCCGAGAGGACCAGGATCGGCACCCGGGTCCAGCCGCGCAGGCCCTTGATCACCTCGACGCCGTCCATGTCGGGCAGGCCGAGGTCGAGGATGACCACGTCGGGGTGGCGGGCGGCGGCGAGCTGGAGGGCGGTGGCACCGTCGGGAGCCGCGTCGACCTCGTACTTCCGCGCCTTGAGGTTGATCACGAGAGCGCGGACGATCTGCGGCTCGTCATCCACCACGAGCACCCGGTTCATCGGTAACCACCTCTGCTGTTCGTCCGGGCCCATCCGCTGGGCCCGGTGTCCGGTTCTGTGGGTCTGTCCGTACGGTGCGGCGCCGGGGTCATGAGGTGGCCTGGGCGGGCAGGTCCGGGCGTACGGGCGGGCGGCCGGCGGCGACCCGCAGGGTGAGGACCATGGTCATCCCGCCGCCGGGGGTGTCCTCGGCGGCGAGCGTGCCGCCCATGGCCTCGGCGAAGCCGCGGGCGACGGCCAGGCCGAGGCCGACCCCGGCGCCGCGCGGGGCGTCGCCGTAGCGCTGGAAGGGCTCGAAGATGCGGTCCTTGGCGCTGTCGGGGACACCGGGGCCGCGGTCGGCGACGCGCACCTCCACGCGCTCGCCGAGGGCACTGGCGGCGACGAGGACGGGCCGGCCGTCAGGGTTGTACTTGACGGCGTTCTCGACGATGTTGGCGACGCTGCGCTCCAGCAGCCCGGGGTCGACGGCGACCATGGGCAGCGACTCCGGGATGTCCAGGGAGACGCTGCCCTCGGGGACGCCGCCGAGGGCCATCGGCACCACCTCGTCGAGGTCGATCTCGCGGATCAGCGGTGTGACCGTGCCGGTCTGGAGCCGGGACATGTCCAGGAGGTTGCCGACGAGGTGGTCGAGGCGGTCGGCGCCCTCCTCGATGCCGGCCAGCAGCTCGGCCTCGTCCTCCTCGGACCAGGCGACGTCGTCGGAGCGCAGCGAGGTCACCGCGGCCTTGATCGCGGCGAGCGGGGTGCGCAGGTCGTGGCTGACGGCGGCGAGCAGGGCCGTCCGGATGCGGTTGCCCTCGGCGAGCTGGCGGGCCTGCTCGGCCTCGCCGACCAGCCGCTGGCGGTCGAGGAAGACCGCGGCCTGGGCCGCGAAGGCGGCCAGCACCCGGCGGTCCTCGGCGGGCAGCACCCGGCCGGAGAGGGCGAGGGCCATGTTGTGCCCGACGGGCATGTCGACGTCGGCGTCCTCGGGCCGCAGCAGGGGCTTGCCCGTGCTGGTCACGACGCTGCCGGCGCAGGTCCAGGGGTCGACTTCGCTGGCCCGCTCCAGCAGGGCGACGGACTCCATGGCGAAGGTCTCGCGGACCCGCTCCAGCAGGGCGTCCAGGCTGGTGTCGCCGCGCAGGACGCTGCCCGCGAGGAAGGAGAGGATCTCCGACTCGGCGCGCAGCCGGGCCGCCTGGTGGGTGCGCCGGGCGGCGACGTCCACGACGGAGGCGACCGACACCGCTACCGCGAAGAAGATCACGATGGCGACGAAGTTCTTCGGGTCCTGGACGGTGATGCTGTGCGTGGGCGGGGTGAAGTAGTAGTTGAGCAGCAGCGAGCCGATGGCCGCGGAGGCCAGGGCGGGCAGCAGGCCGCCGAGGATCGCGGCGACGACGGTCAGGAAGAGGAAGAGCAGGACGTCGTTGGCGAGGCCGGGGCCGTTCTCCAGGGCGGTCAGCGCGAGCGTCAGCAGCGCGGGCGCGACCACGCCGATGATCCAGCCGGCCAGTATCCGGGGGCGGCCGAGCCGGGCGCCGCGCGCCACGGGCAGGCCGCGGCCCTTGGCGACCTCCTCGTGGGTGACGATGTGGACGTCGAGGTCGGGTCCGGAGTCGCGGGCGACGGTCTGGCCGACGCCGGGGCCGAAGATGTACTGCCAGGTCTTGCGGCGGCTGGAGCCGAGCACGATCTGGGTGGCGTTGACCCCACGGGCGAACTCCAGCAGCGAAGCGGGCACGTCGTCCCCGATCACATGGTGGAAGGTGCCGCCGAGGTCCTCGACCAGGGTGCGCTGGACGGCCAGCTCCTTCGGCGAGGCCGAGGTCAGCCCGTCGCTGCGGGCGATGTAGACGGCGAGGATCTCGCTGCCGGAGCCCTTGGCCGCCATCCGGGAGGCGCGGCGGATCAGGGTGCGGCCCTCGGGGCCGCCGGTGAGGCCGACGACGATGCGCTCGCGGGCCGACCAGATGGTGGAGACGCTGTGCTCGGTGCGGTACTGCCGCAGGTACTCGTCGACGCGGTCGGCGGTCCACAGCAGGGCCAGCTCGCGCAGCGCGGTGAGGTTGCCGGGGCGGAAGTAGTTGGAGAGGGCCGCGTCGACCTTGTCGGACTTGTAGATGTTGCCGTGCGCCATCCGGCGGCGGAGCGCTTGCGGCGACATGTCGACGAGCTCGATCTGGTCGGCCCGGCGCACGACCTCGTCGGGCACGGTCTCGCGCTGCCGGACACCGGTTATCGACTCGACGACGTCGCCCAGCGACTCCAGGTGCTGGATGTTGACGGTCGAGACGACGTCGATGCCGGCCTGGAGGAGTTCCTCGACGTCCTGCCAGCGCTTGGTGTTGCGGGAGCCCGGCACGTTGGTGTGCGCGAGCTCGTCCACCAGGGCGACGGCGGGGCGGCGGGCGAGCAGCGCGTCGACGTCCATCTCGGTGAAGACGGTCCCCCGGTAGCCGAGCTCGCGGCGGGGCACCTCCTCCAGGCCGTGCAGCATGACCTCGGTCCGGGGCCGGTTGTGGTGCTCCACGAAGCCCACGGCGACGTCGGTGCCGCGCTCCATGCGGCGGTGCGCCTCGGAGAGCATGGCGTAGGTCTTGCCGACACCCGGTGCCGCACCGAGGTAGATCCGAAGCTTGCCGCGTCCCATGGCCCCATTGTCTTTCACGAATCGTGACGGTGTTCGGGCCGGTTCTCCGTCCCGAGGTACGACATCGTCGCGCTCTGTTGACCATACGGCCAACGTTTTGGACATTTGGGGCGGGAGGTGGTGACGCCGCAGGTATTGACGCGGTTCTGACGCCCGGCACCCGTGACCCGGCGTGCCACGGGCCTGTACGGCGCGCGGATAACGGCGTGCTCGCGGGATCCGCCCTCTGGCAGCATGACGGCCATGACTGACGTACGCACGGCGCACACCTCGCAGCTCGGCGGGGAGGAGCTCGCCGCGGTCCGGGCCCTGCTGGACGAGGCGTTCGAGGGCGATTTCTCCGACGACGACTGGGACCACTCGGTGGGCGGGGTGCACGTCCTGGTCCGGGACGGCGACGAGCTGATCGGCCACGGCGCGGTGGTGCAGCGGCGGCTGCTGCACGGCGGGCGGGCGCTGCGCACCGGCTATGTGGAGGCCGTGGCGGTCCGCGCCGACCGTCGCCGCCGGGGCGTGGGCTCGGCCGTGATGGCGGAGCTGGAGCGGGTGCTGCGGCACGGGGCGTACGAGCTGGGGGCGCTCGGCGCGGCGGAGGACGCGGCGCCGCTGTACACCGGTCGCGGCTGGCGGCTGTGGCGCGGCCCGTCCTCGGTGCTGTCCCCCACGGGGATCCGGCGCACCGAGGAGGAGGACGGTTACCTCTACGTCCGGCCGCTGACCGCGAAGCTCGACCTGGACGGGGAACTGGTGTGCGACTGGCGGCCGGGGGACGTCTGGTGACACCCCCCGGCCCCGCGTCGGCTAGCGGACCTGGCGGCCGGCCGGGACCTCCGGCGCGCGCCACTGCTGGCCCGGGGCCGTCACGGCCTCCGCCCACTGCTGGGCACGGGCGCCCGGCCGGACGCTGGAGTTGTCGATCTCCAGGAACTTGCCGCTGTTCTTGTTGATGACGGGCGTGATGTCGTTCATGACGTCGAACCGCCAGAGCTGGGTGTCGACGCCGTTGACGCAGGTCCACTGCTGGGCCGGGGCGCCGTTGTCCTTACGGGAGTCGGCGATCTCCAGGCACTTGCCGGACAGGACGTTGACTATCCGGAAGTCGTTGCCGCTGACGCGCTCGATCTTCCACTGCGCCTTGGTGCCGATCTCGCAGTACCCCTGGATGGCGGGCGTGCCGTTCTGCCCGTCGGTGACCTGGAGGCACTGGTTGCTGTGGTGGTTGACGAGGTACTGGCGGGCCTGGGTGTCGGCGTGCCCCGCGGCCGGCGTCATCAGGACGAGCGCGGCACCCGCGGCGGCGATGCCGGCGACCTTGGCGGTGATCTTCATTTTTCCTCTGTTTCGCGAGATGTCATCAGGGATCACTGCGGCCGGGGGTACCGAAGTTGATCTTGATAATAGATCCCGGATCCCGCTTTGCCCACCGGAATCCGACATTTCGCTTCTTCAGCCCACATCCGAGCGGGTGCGCGGCACGGGACGCCGCCCCAGCAGGTCCGCGAAGCCCTGCCGGGTCGCCGTGACGATCAGCCGGTCCTCGGGGCGCAGGACGTAGGAGGGCGGCAGTTCCGGGACCAGCACCGGGTGCGGGCTCCCCGGCCCGCCCGGCCCGGCCGCCTCGGGGCGGTCCTCGACGAGGGCCACCACCCGCCACGCCCCGGGCGCGAAGGCCTCCGAGGCCCGGCGGCCTACGAGCCCGGGGTGCGCGCCGGCCGTGAGCTCGGCGATCAGGACGACCTTGCGCTCGACCGGGACGGCGCCCAGGACCTGACGGCCCACCATGGCCGCGGCGAAGGCCGGCGCCACCATGTAGCTGACGCTGCGGCTGCGGGTCAGGCCCTGGGGGTGGGAGTCGCGCAGGGTGCGGTAGACCGCCTTCGCGAACCCGTCCTCGTACAGCCGCATCACCACCCGGACGTCCGGCCGGACCGCGCGGGCGTACAGCACGGCCTCCAGATTGGTGACGTCGCTGCTGGTGAGCGCCATCAGCGTGCGGCACTGCCCGATCTTCGCGGCCTCCAGGACGCCCTCCTCGGTGACGTCGCCGATGACGGTGGGCACCCGCAGCGAGCGGGCCAGCGCCACGCCGCGGGCCTGCGGGTCGCGCTCCACGCAGACCACCGGGATGTCCAGTTCGCGCAGCCGGGCCAGCACCCGGGCCCCGATCTTGCCGAGGCCGAGCAGCACCACGTGGCCGGACAGACCGCGCGGCGGGCGGCGCAGCGCCGAGGCGGAGCGGAAGGTGCCGAGCCCCTCCAGGGCGGCGGCCACCAGCAGCGGGAGGAGCAGCAGTCCGGTCAGCCCGGAGAGCAGTTGGAGGATCTGGCGGCCCAGGCCCTCCCCTATGGCCGGGTCGTTGATGGCGAAGAGGTCGAGGAGCGAGAGGTAGGCCGCGCGCATCGGGTGCTCGCCGGTGACGAGCCAGGAGGCGACGGCCAGCCCGCCGACGGCACCGGTCAGCCAGACCAGGGCCCAGCGCAGCCGCCGGGAGAAGAAGGAGCCCAGCGGCAGGCTGCGGGCCGCGAGCCGGGACGGTGGCGGCCCGGAGTAGCGGATGGCCTCCAGGACGACCCGGTTGCGGCCGGTGGCCGCCGCGGCGGCGCGCTCGTCGGGGAGCATGACGGGGCCGTCCCCGTCGGTGCCCGGCGCGGACAGCAGGGCGAGGGTGCCCACTTCGGCACCGGGGCTCGCGCCGGGCGCGAGCGGCGGCCGCTCCACCGCCCGGAAGACCAGGCCGCGGGCCTCGACGACCTTGTTGTGACCGGAGACCGCGGTGGCCACCAGGGCCGGGGCCGCGGTGTCGGCGTCCGACAGGACGGTCGTGGTCGCCTCGCCACCGCCTCCCAGCGACGCCTGGTCGAGGAGTTCCTCCAGGTACTGGCCGAGCCGGCGGTTGTAGAGGCGGATGACGAGCCGCAGCCGGGGGTTGACGCGGCGGGCCCGGAGGGCGGCGTGGATGTTGGTCTCGTCGTCGTAGACGAGCGCGAGGGCCGTGGCGTCGGCGACGCCGGCCTCGGCGAACGCCTCGTCGTCGGGCTCGGCGGCCTCGACGATCCGTACCGGACCGTGGGCCGCGCCGTTCCGGCCACCCCCCGGGGACCCGCCGTTGGCCCCGGAAACCCGGCCGACGGCCCCGGTCATCCGCCCGAAGAGCGCCGCGGCCCGCCCGGCCGCCGCCCCGGCCCGCCGCGGCCGCCCGTCCCGCGCGGACGGCAGGACGAGGGTGACGCACTCGCCGTACACCCCGGAGAGCTCGGCGGCGAGCCGGTGCGCGAGCCCGTCGTCACCGCACACCACCATGTGCGGGGCGCTCGGCGCGACTTGAGGCTGCTGAGGAAGAGTGACCACCTCAACAGAGTGCCTTGTCCATCCGTTCGAATCCCGCAAACGCGCCGGGGCCGGGGCGTGTACGCCCCGGCCCCGCGCCGTCCTCACGGTTCCCGCGGGGGCGACTTCATGTCGCCGCCCCGCGGACCCCTGCCGTATCAGCCCTTGGCCAGCTCCCGGAGCGCGATGTTCAGTTTGAGGACGTTCACGCGCTCCTCGCCCATGAAGCCCAGGACACGGCCGTCCACGTGCTTGTCGACCAGCTTGCGCACCTCGGCCGCCGGGAGGTGGTTGGCCTTGGCGACGCGGTCGGCCTGGAGGCGGGCGTAGGCCGGGGAGATGTCCGGGTCGACGCCGGAGCCGGAGGCCGTGAGGGCGTCCACCGGGACCGAGGAGGGGCGTACGCCGTTGAACGCGGCGACGTCGGCGCGGCGCTGCTCGACGTTGCCCAGCAGGACCTTGCTGTCGGCGGCGAGGTTGGAGGCACCGGTCACCACCAGCGAGTACCGGGTGTTCTCGGTGTTGGCGCCGGCCGCCGACGGGCGCGGCTGGAAGTACTTCGGGTCGGGCAGCGGGTTGCCGTCCTTGTCCTTGGCGTCGAGGTTGTAGCTCTGGCCCAGGCGCTCGGAGCCCACGGACCTGCCGCCGGCCTTGAGTTCGGAGCCGTTGGCCTTGTCGTGGAAGGCCGCCTGGGCGATGCCCGTGACGACCAGCGGGTAGATCACGCCGCAGACCACCGTGAGGACCAGCAGGGCCCGCAGGCCCGCCACCACCAGCCGGGCCGTACCGCTTACGGAAGTGTTCATGGAGGGGTCACCCGATGCCAGGGATGAGGGAGATGAGCAGGTCGATGATCTTGATGCCGATGAACGGGGAGATCAGGCCGCCCAGTCCGTAGATCAAGAGGTTGCGCCGGAGCATGCTGTCCGCGCTCATCGGCCGGTAGCGCACGCCCTTGAGGGCGAGCGGGACCAGGGCCACGATGATCAGCGCGTTGAAGATGACCGCCGAGAGGATCGCCGACTCCGGCGACGCCAGGTTCATGATGTTGAGCTTGTCCAGGCCCGGGTAGGCCACCGCGAACATCGCCGGGATGATCGCGAAGTACTTCGCGACGTCATTGGCGATCGAGAAGGTGGTGAGCGCGCCCCGGGTGATCAGGAGCTGCTTGCCGATCTCGACGATCTCGATGAGCTTGGTCGGGTCGGAGTCCAGGTCCACCATGTTCCCGGCCTCCTTGGCGGCCGAGGTACCGGTGTTCATGGCCACGCCGACGTCGGCCTGGGCGAGCGCGGGGGCGTCGTTGGTGCCGTCGCCCGTCATCGCGACGAGCTTGCCGCCCGCCTGCTCGCGCTTGATCAGGGCCATCTTGTCCTCGGGGGTGGCCTCGGCGAGGAAGTCGTCGACACCGGCCTCCTCCGCGATGGCCTTGGCCGTCAGCGGGTTGTCACCCGTGATCATGACGGTCTTGATGCCCATGCGGCGCAGTTCCTCGAACCGCTCGCGCATGCCCTCCTTGACGACGTCCTTGAGGTGGATGACACCCAGGACGCGGGCGCCCTTCTCGTCCTCCCGGGCCACGAGCAGCGGGGTGCCGCCGGCCTGGGAGATCTGGTCGGTGAGGGCGCGGGCGTCGTCGGCGACGGTGCCGCCGCGCTCCTCGACCCAGGCGATGACCGAGCCGGTGGCGCCCTTGCGGACCTTCCGGCCGTCCACGTCGACGCCCGACATCCGGGTCTGCGCCGTGAAGGGCACCCACTCCGCGCCCACGAGCTCGCTCTGGTGGCGCTCGTCCAGGCCGTACTTGCCCGTAGCCAGGACGACGATGGAGCGGCCCTCGGGGGTCTCGTCGGCGAGCGAGGAGAGCTGGGCGGCGTCGGCGACCTCGGCGGCCGTGACGCCCTTGACGGGCACGAACTCCGAGGCCTGGCGGTTGCCGTAGGTGATGGTGCCGGTCTTGTCGAGCAGCAGCGTCGAGACGTCGCCCGCGGCCTCCACCGCGCGCCCGGACATCGCCAGGACGTTGCGCTGGACAAGCCGGTCCATGCCCGCGATGCCGATCGCGGACAGCAGCGCGCCGATGGTCGTGGGGATGAGGCAGACCAGCAGGGCCGCCAGCACGATCATCGTCTGCTCGGCGCCCGCGTAGATCGCGAAGGGCTGGAGGGTGACGACGGCCAGCAGGAAGACGATGGTCAGCGAGGCGAGCAGGATGTTGAGCGCGATCTCGTTGGGCGTCTTCTGCCGGGCCGCGCCCTCGACCAGGTTGATCATCCGGTCGATGAAGGTCTCACCGGGCTTGGTGGTGATCTTGATGACGATGCGGTCGGAGAGGACCTTGGTGCCGCCGGTGACCGCCGAGCGGTCACCGCCCGACTCCCGGATCACCGGAGCCGACTCGCCCGTGATCGCCGACTCGTCCACCGACGCGACGCCCTCGACGACATCGCCGTCACCGGGGATGATGTCGCCGGCCTCGCAGACGACCAGGTCGCCCACGCGCAGCTCGGTGCCCGGCACCGACTCCTCGCCCCGGCCGTCCTCGGTCAGACGACGCGCGACGGTGTCGGTCTTGGCCTTGCGCAGCGTGTCGGCCTGGGCCTTGCCCCGGCCCTCGGCCACCGCCTCCGCCAGGTTGGCGAAGAGGACCGTCAGCCACAGCCAGACCGTGATCGCCCAGCCGAACCACGAGCCCGGGTCCTTCAGCGCCAGCCCGGTGGTCACCACCGAACCGATCAGCACCACGAACATCACCGGGGACTTCACCATCACCCGGGGATCGAGCTTGCGGAACGCGTCCGGCAGCGACTTCAGCAGCTGCGCGGGGTCGAAAAGGCCACCGGAGACGCGCCCGTGCTCCTCGGAGCCGTGCGGAGGTGTCTCCTCCGGTCCTTCCTTGGCGGTACGGACAGGGGTGGTCGTGCTCATGAGAGTCCCTCCGCCATCGGGCCAAGGGCCAGGGCCGGGAAGTAGGTCAAGCCGGTGATGATGAGGATCGCGCCGACGAGCAGGCCCGCGAAGAGCGGCTTCTCGGTGCGCAGGGTGCCCGCGGTCTCGGGCACCGGCTTCTGCTCGGCGAGCGAACCCGCCAGCGCCAGGACGAACACCATCGGGACGAACCGGCCGAGCAGCATGGCGAGGCCGATCGTGGTGTTGTACCACTGGGTGTTGGCGTTGAGGCCGCCGAACGCGGAGCCGTTGTTGTTGGCGCCGGAGGTGAAGGCGTAGAGGACCTCGGAGAAGCCGTGGGCGCCGCTGCCGTTCACCGAGTTCTCGGCGCTGTTGAGGATGGAGTCCGGCGGGGTCGCCAGGGCCATCGACAGGGCCGTGAAGCCGAGCACCAGGGTCGGGGTGACGAGGATGTAGCAGGCGGCGAGCTTGATCTCGCGGGTGCCGATCTTCTTGCCGAGGTACTCGGGCGTCCGGCCGACCATCAGGCCCGCGATGAAGACCGCGATCACGGCCATCACGAGCATGCCGTACAGGCCGGAGCCGACACCGCCGGGCGCGATCTCGCCGAGCATCATGCCGAGCAGCGTGATGCCGCCGCCGAGGCCGGTGAGGGAGGAGTGGAAGCCGTCCACCGCGCCGGTGGAGGTGAGGGTGGTCGACGTCGCGAAGATCGCGGTGCCACCGATGCCGAAGCGCTGCTCCTTGCCCTCCATCGCACCGCCCGCCGCCTGGAGCGCGGGGCCGTGGTGCGCGAACTCCGTCCACATCATCAGGGCGGTGAAGCCGAGCCAGATCAGGCCCATGGTCGCGAGGATCGCGTAGCCCTGCTTGACGTTGCCCACCAGCTTGCCGAAGGTCCGGGTCAGCGCGAAGGGGATGACCAGGATCAGGAAGATCTCGAACAGGTTGGTGAAAGCGTTCGGGTTCTCGAAGGGGTGCGCGGAGTTGGCGTTGAAGTAGCCGCCACCGTTGGTGCCCAGCTCCTTGATGACCTCCTGCGAGGCGACGGCGCCGCCGTTCACCTGCTGGGTGCCGCCGGTGAGCTGACCGATCTCGTGGATGCCGGCGAAGTTCTGGATCGCGCCGCACGCGACGAGCACCAGCGCGCCGATCACCGAGATCGGGAGCAGGATGCGGACGGTGCCGCGCACCAGGTCGGCCCAGAAGTTTCCGAGGTCACCGGTGCGGGAGCGGGCGAAGCCCCGGACGAGCGCGACGGCCACGGCCATGCCGACGGCGGCCGAGACGAAGTTCTGCACGGCGAGGCCGAGCGTCTGGACGGCGTGGCCCATGGCCTGCTCGCCCGAGTACGACTGCCAGTTGGTGTTGGCGACGAACGAGGCCGCGGTGTTGAACGCCTGGTCCGGGCTGATCGCGGTGAAGCCCAGCGACAGCGACTCGGGCAGCACCCCCTGGATCCGCTGGAGCAGGTAGAGGAAGAGGACACCGGCGACCGAGAAGGCGAGGATGCCACGCAGATAGGCGGGCCAGCGCATCTCGGCGTCGGGGTCGGCGCCGATCGAGCGGTATATCCACTTCTCGACGCGCAGGTGCTTCTCGGAGCTGT
Source organism: Streptomyces albireticuli (assembly GCF_021228125.1). Taxonomy (GTDB): domain Bacteria; phylum Actinomycetota; class Actinomycetes; order Streptomycetales; family Streptomycetaceae; genus Streptomyces; species Streptomyces albireticuli. The sequence continues at coordinate 129,408 of NZ_JAJQQS010000022.1, read as the reverse complement.
ACACGCGGGCCATGTGGTCACCGAGCGGGCGGTACACCAGGGCCAGCGCCGCGACGAGGGCGGTGAGCTGGAGAACTCCGGAAAGGACGGGGCTCATATCGGCGGTCAGAACCTCTCCGGGAAAACGAGGGCGAGGATCAGGTAGCCCAGCAGGGCGACGGCCACGACCAGGCCGACGACGTTCTCGGCGGTCACAGCTTCGTCACCCCCTTGGCGACGAGAGCCACCAACGCGAATACCGCGATCGTGGTGACGACGAAGGCCACGTCGGCCATCGTGTGCTCCTAGAGAGGTCGGGCAGTAACGGACCTCCACAGCAAACCGCTCTTATCAACGTACGAACGCCCCGTTGACGCCTCCCTTACGGCCATTAGCGCGCCCTTGACGGAATCCATACGGACACGTCCCGGACCTGCGAAAACGCCGCTGGGCCGGGACCCCTGATCGGGGTCCCGGCCCAGCGGAACGGCGTAATCCAGCCGTTTGACGAGCGCTTTCTAGCGAATCTCGGAGATCTCCGGACCGCGCTCCAGACGCTCCACGCCACCGGCGAAGCGGGAGCCCTCGGAGTCGTCCTGCTGGAGGCCCTCGGCCACCATCTGGGCGTCGTCCGGCAGCTTCAGCACGATCGGGTCGCGCGGCGCCATCGGGGAGTCGCCGCGCACGACGACGGTGTCCTTGAAGATCTGCTCCAGCAGGCCGGCGGTCTGCGGCTGCACCGCGCCCTGGCCGGAGATCACCCCGCGCAGGAACCAGCGCGGGCCGTCGCAGCCGACGAAGCGGACGAGCTGCACGCCCTGCGTGCCGTCCGGCAGCGCCACCGGGACCTGCGCCCGCAGCTCCCAGCCGAGCGGGCCCTGCGTCTCGTCGACGACACCGCCCTGCTGGGTGATGCCCGAGGCGATCTCCTCGCGCACCTCGTGCCAGATGCCCTCGCGCTTGGGGGCGGCGAACGCCTGGAGCTGCACGGCGCTGTCGCGCAGCACGACCGTCGCGGCGACGATCGCGTCGCCGGCGACCTCGACCCGCAGCTCCATGCCCTCGACACCGGGCACGAACAGTCCACCGAGGTCGACCCGGCCCTCGCCGGCCTCCCGCACCTCGGAGAGGTCCCACGGCCCGTCGGGGCGCGGTTCCGGCTCCAGCCGGACCCGGGCGGCCGCGGTGTCCGTCACGGACTCGTCGGCGAGGGTGTCCTCTGCCGACTCATCGGAGGTCACGTCGTCGATGTGATCGACGGCGTCCTCGCTGCGCTTGCGGCGACGACCGAACACGTCACTGTCCTTCCCGGTCGCTGGCGACCGAAGCGAATCCATTCCCCACGGCAGCGTGGCCACCGGTGGACCCGAAGCCCCCTTCGGCCCGTGCCGAGCCCGGAAGCTCCGCCACCTCGTGGAAGCGGACCTTCTCGACCTGCTGGACGACCAGTTGGGCGATGCGGTCGAACCTCTCGAACCGGACGGTCTCCCGCGGGTCCAGGTTGACCACGATCACCTTGATCTCTCCACGGTACCCGGCATCGATGGTCCCCGGGGCATTCACCATGGACACCCCGCACCTGGCGGCGAGACCCGAACGCGGGTGCACGAACGCCGCGTACCCGTCGGGCAGCGCGATGGAGATCCCGGTGGGCAGCACCATGCGCTCCCCCGGGGGCAGCTCGGCGGCCTCGGTGGTCACCAGGTCGCAGCCGGCGTCGCCGGGGTGCCCGTAGGCCGGGATCGGGACCTCGGGGTCCACCCGGCGGATCAGCACGTCGACGGGTGCGCCGCTGGGCGCATGACTCATGGATTCACCTCAAAAGCTCGCGCGACCTTCACCTGGTCGGGGTCGGCCAGGGCGGCCTGGATCTCGGCGGGACGGCCGTTCTCGATGAAGTGGTCGATCTTGACCTCGATGAACACCGCCGACGCGCGCACCGCGACGGGGCCCTCGGGACCGCCGATCCGGCCGGTGGCCGTGGCGTAGATCTTACGGCCGTGCACCGCGTGGACGGCCGCGTCCAGGTGCAGCACGGTGCCCACCGGTACGGGCTGGACGTAGTCCGTCTCCAGCCGGCCGGTCACCGCGATCACCCGCAGCAGCCAGCCCAGCGAGCCCAGCGTCTCGTCCAGCGCGGTGGCCAGCACCCCGCCGTGCGCGAGGCCGGGGGCGCCCTGGTGCGCCTCCTTGACGCGGAACTCGGCGGTGACGCTCACGCCCTCGCCCGCGCGGGCCTCCAGGTGCAGGCCGTGCGGGACGCCTCCGCCGCATCCGAAGCAGTGTTCGTAGTGCGCCCCGATGGCCTCACCGGGCGCGGGCGCGTCGGGGTGCCGCACGGGCGGCTCGGCACCGTCCGGGGGCGTCAGCGCTGTCGTTCTTCCACTCACAGGGGCTGACCTTACCCGCGAGGGCCGGGCCCGGTCCCGTCCGTGTCAAGCTTGGGCCCATGCAGGGATACGAAGAACGCCTCACCGCGCCCCGTTCCTGGTGGTTCATCGCGGTTCTCATCGGTATCGCCACGGGACTGATCATGCTTCCGCTGGGTCCCGTGCCGATGGTCGGCGGGCTCGTCGGCGGCGGCGCGCTGGCCGCGGTGGCCGTGAGCGCCTACGGGTCGGTGCGGATCCGCGTGGTGGGCGGCGCGCTGCTGGCGGGCGACGCGCGGATCCCCGTCGAGGCGCTGGGGCGGGCGGAGACCCTGGACGCGGAGGAGGCCCGCGCCTGGCGCACGCACAAGGCCGACCCCCGTGCGTTCATGCTGCTGCGCGGCTATGTGCCCACCGCAGTGCGGATCGAGATCACCGATCCGGCCGACCCGACGCCCTACGTCTATCTCTCCACACGCTCTCCCGAGCGTCTGACGGCCGCTCTCGCGGCCGTGAAGGCCTGAGCGAGGCCCCGGGGGAGCCTCAGGGCTTCCCGGGCGGCAGAGCGTCCCAGGACACCTGCTTGCGGCGCAGGTCCTTGCGCACCTTCTCGGCGAGCTTCCTGGTGTCCCTGCGGTTCATCACCGCGCCGACGGCGGCCCCGACCATGAACGGCGCGAGGCTCGGCAGATTGCGGACCGTGCGCTTGAGGATCTGCTGGCGCAGTTCGCGCTTCAGCTGGCCGCCCAGGGCGGCGTTGACGGAGGTGGGGGCGGTGACGTCGATGCCCCGCTCGTCGGCCCAGGCGGCGAGGTAGGCCGTGGCCCGCTGCCGGGCGCTGCCGGGGGCCCGCACGCCGTAGACCTCGTGCAGCTCGGCGATGAGCTTGAACTCCACGGCGGCCACGCCGATGATCTCGGCGGCCAGCTCGGCCGGCATGGCGGGCGGGACCGGCATCATCGCGGCGGCGCCCACACCGGCGCCGACGGTGGACGTGCCGTTCGCGGCGCCGGTCACCAGTTTGTCCGCGAGCTCCTCCGGGCCGAGGCCGGGAAACTGCTCGCGCAGGGTCGCGAGGTCGCGCACCGGGATGCGCGGGGCGGTCGCGATGATCCGGTCGACGACGGCGGTCAGACCGGCCCGCGCCCCCCGGCCGCCCATTCTGGCGCCGTGGCCGACCGCCGCGGCGAGCGAGGCCGTGCGGCCCCGCTCGACGCCGGTGCCGGCCACGGCCCCGGCAGTGTCGTCCTGCCGCGCGGCGTCACCGGTCGGCCCGCTGGTCAGCTCGGGCCGGCGGGAACGCCGCTTCCGGAACGGGGTCGAGCCTGCCATGGCAGACCCGGTCCTAGTCGCAGTCGCGGCAGATCGGCTGGCCGTTCTTCTCGCGGGCCAGCTGGCTGCGGTGGTGCACGAGGAAGCAGCTCATGCACGTGAACTCGTCGGCCTGCCGGGGCAGGACCCGGACGGACAGCTCCTCGTTGGAGAGGTCCGCGCCGGGCAGCTCCAGGCCCTCCGCGGCCTCGAAGTCGTCGACGTCGACCGTCGACGCCGACTTGTCGTTCCGCCGTGCCTTCAGTTCCTCGATGCTGTCCTCGTTGACGTCATCGTCGGTCTTGCGTGGGGTGTCGTAGTCCGTTGCCATGTCGCTCTCCCCCTCTGGGTGTCTGCGGTGTCTCCAGCGCACGTAACGCGTGAGAGGCCGGACTTGTGCCCGACCTGAGGCGGAGATTTTGCCTCACATCAAGGTCTGTTACTCAATCGACACCCAACCGCACACCTGAAGAGGTGATGGGGTTGGGTGGCGAACCGGACCGTACACGGTCCGAAAGCCGCATGCGGATACGCCATCCCGTGTACTTCCCGTGATCAGGACCAACGGAAACCCCCATTTTCCCGGCGTTCCGCCGGTCCCGCCGATCACGGAGAGTGGATGGCCTGAAGTTTGCGCATGTGAGCGATCACACACGCCTACAGCAAGGGTCGGACCGTGAAAATTCCGCCCAAAGCGAACCCGCAGCCGCCCCATTCTCGCAGAATCTGTCAGGTGGGCAGCACCACTCTCATGATCAATCCGCCTCCCTCACGTGATTCGGCCGTGATCCGGCCGCCGTGGGCGCGTGCCACGGACCGCACGATCGACAGCCCGAGACCCACCCCCTTGTCGCTCCCCGTGCGCTCCGTGCGCAGCCGGCGGAACGGCTCGAAGATGTTGTCCAGCTCGTACGCCGGGACGACCGGCCCGGTGTTCTCGACCACCAGCAGCGCGTGGCCCGGCATGGCCTGGGTGGTGACCTCCACCCAGCCGTCGTCCGTGTTGTAGCGCACGGCGTTCTGCACCAGGTTCAGCGCGATGCGCTCCAGGAGCACGCCGTTGCCCTGGACGACCGCGGGCTCCTGGGTGCCCCGCAGCTCCACGCCCTTGCCCTGCGCCTCCGCGCGGGCCTGGTCCAGCGCCCTGGTGGCCACCTCGGCGAGGTCCACGGGCTTGCGGTCCACGATCTCGTTGTCGCTGCGGGCGAGCAGCAGCAGGCCCTCCACGAGCTGCTCGCTGCGCTCGTTGGTGGCCAGCAGTGTCTTGCCGAGCTGCTGGAGCTCGATCGGGGCGCCGGGGTCGGAGAGGTGCACCTCCAGCAGCGTGCGGTTGATCGCCAGCGGGGTCCGCAGCTCGTGCGAGGCGTTGGCCACGAACCGCTGCTGCGCGGTGAAGGCCCGCTCCAGCCGGTCGAGCATCTCGTCGAAGGTGTCCGAGAGCTCCTTCAACTCGTCCTCCGGCCCACCCAGTTCGATCCGCCGGGAGAGGTCCGTGGCGGCGACCCTGCGGGCGGTCCGCGTCATCTTGCCCAGGGGCGAGAGGACCCGGCCGGCCATGGCGTAGCCGAAGGCGAAGGCGATCACGGCGAGGCCGAGCAGGGCGAGCAGGGAGCGCTTGAGGAGGCTGTCGAGGGCCATGGCGCGCTGGTGCTGCATGCAGGCACTGAGGATCTCGTTGGCCTCGGCCGGAGTGCTCGCGCCGGGAAGGCGCGGGCAGGAACTGCCGGTCACCTCGACGCGACTGCCGTTGACCAGCCTGATCAGCGGTTCACTGCCGACGTTCAGGGCCTGGGCGGCCAGTAGATAGATGATCGTCAGCAGCAGAACCCCGGCCATCAGGAACATCCCGCCGTACAGCAGCGTGAGGCGTATCCGGATGGTCGGGCGCAGCCAGGGGAAGGGCCGTACGACCGGCTGGCGGGGGTCCCAGCTGGGCTTGGGCGGCGTGGGCCGGGAGCCGGCCGGCGGGGCCGGGGCGGCGGGGGGTGTGGAGGGCACGGCTGATCAGATCCGGTATCCCGAGCCGGGCACGGTCACGATGACCGGGGGCTCGCCGAGCTTGCGGCGCAGGGTCATGACGGTGACCCGGACGACGTTGGTGAACGGGTCGGTGTTCTCGTCCCAGGCCTTCTCCAGCAGCTGCTCGGCCGAGACGACCGCGCCCTCGCTGCGCATGAGGACCTCCAGGACCGCGAACTCCTTCGGCGCGAGCTGGACCTCGCGGCCCTCGCGGAAGACCTCGCGGCGGTTGGGGTCGAGCTTGATCCCGGCCCGCTCCAGGACCGGGGGCAGGGCCACGGTCGTACGGCGGCCGAGGGCCCGGACGCGGGCGGTCAGCTCGCTGAAGGCGAAGGGCTTGGGGAGGTAGTCGTCGGCACCGATCTCCAGGCCCTCCACCCGGTCGCTGACGTCGCCGGAGGCGGTCAGCATCAGCACGCGGGTGGGCATGCCGAGCTCGACGACCTTGCGGCAGACGTCGTCGCCGTGGACGACGGGCAGGTCGCGGTCGAGCACGATGACGTCGTAGTCGTTGACGGCGATGCGCTCCAGAGCCGCGGCCCCGTCGTACACGACGTCGACGGCCATGGCCTCCCGGCGCAGTCCGGTGGCGACGGCATCTGCGAGCAGCTGCTCGTCCTCGACGACGAGTACGCGCACGGCGTTCTTCCTTCCCTTTGAGCCCTGTGGGCACGTGACGACCCGGGTCCCCCGGGTATATCCATCCTGCCTGCAACGCCGGTAAACCGGCCGTAAGGGGCTCCTGGCAGCCAGTGAGCACCCGGTTCCGGCGGGATTCCGGATTGGCGTGTGACGGCAGGTTTCCGCGCGGAGCACGGTGGGGAAGACGTCTGCACACCCGCGATCACACCGGCCCTGGCGGCTGCACGCCGTGTTACCCCCGCTTCCGGGGCGGTCGTGATCGTTTCGCCGTCGGCACACCCCCGTGCCATCGACCCACGACGAGGGGGCGCAGCACCATGGACGCGTTCACCGCTGGCATTCTGCAGCGCATAGAGACCACCCGGTCCGACCTGGACCAGGCCCGTAGGTCGGGCGACGATTTCCTCGCCGAGGTGGAGCAGGCCGCACTGGACGACCTTCACCGCCTGGCCGCCGAACACGGCGTCCGGGTCACGGCCGCTTAGGCCGTAAGGGGCCGATCCCACGCAGCGGAGCGCCCTCGTGCCGGTCGGCACGGGGGCGCTCTGTGGTGTCCGTGTGCCGTCTGTGCGGCCGCCTCGGGGCCTGCCGGGCCGGTTGGGCCCCGCCGTCAGCCTCGCCAGGCCCCGAGCTCCTCCAGGCGGGCCTGGAGCGGTTCGAAGAGGCCGGGCGGTGCGGCGACGGTGAGCTCGCCCGAGGCCGGGTCGCCGGGGCGGCCGCCGGTCAGGGCGCCCGCCTCCTGGGCGATCAGGGCGCCGGCCGCGTAGTCCCAGGGGTTGAGGCCCCGCTCGTAGTAGCCGTCGAGCCGGCCGCAGGCCACGTCGCAGAGGTCGATGGCGGCCGAGCCGCCGCGGCGGATGTCGCGGACCTCGGGCAGGAGCGCGCGCAGCACCTCGGCCTGGGCGGCGCGGCGCTCGGTGAGGTAGCCGAAGCCGGTGCCGATCAGGGCCTGGCCGAAGGCGGGGGCGGGGCGGACCCGCAGCGGGCGGTCACCGGCGAAGGCCCCCTCGCCCCGGACGGCGCGGTACGTCTCGCCGCGTACGGGGGCGGCGACCACGCCTACGGCCGTCTCGCCGTCGATCTCGGCGGCGATGGAGACGGCCCAGGAGGGCAGCCCGTACAGATAGTTGACCGTGCCGTCGATCGGATCGACGACCCAGCGCACCCCGCTGGTGCCGGCGGTGCTGGCGCCCTCCTCGCCCAGCACCCCGTCGGCGGGGCGGCGCTCGGCCAGGAAGTCGGTGATCAGCTTCTCGGCGGCGAGGTCCATCTCGGTGACGACGTCGATGGGGCTGGTCTTGGTGGCGGCCACGCCCAGGTCGTCCGGGCGGCCGTCGCGCAGCAGCGCGCCCGCGCGGGCGGCCGCCTCCAGGGCGACGGAGAGCAGTTCGGCCTTCAGGGGGTTCATGGGTGCGGGGGCTCCTCAGGCGTACGGGCTGTCGGCGCCGGCGGCGGCCGGGCGGGGGGCCCGGGCGGGGCAGCAGCCGACGGGGCAGAGGTCGTGGGAGGGGCCGAGGGCGCCGAGGGCGCAGCGCTCGGGCCGCTCGCCGCGCTCGGTGGCGGCGCGCTCCAGGACGAGCTCGCGGACGGCGGCGGCGAAGCGCGGGTCGGCTCCGACGGTGGCGGCGCGGGCGACGGGCAGGCCCAGCTCGGCGGCCTTGGCGGTGGCCTCGGTGTCGAGGTCGTACTTGACCTCCATGTGGTCCGAGACGAAGCCGATGGGGACCATGACGACGGCGGGCACGCCCTCGCCGTGCAGGTTCTCCAGGTGCTCGCAGATGTCGGGTTCCAGCCAGGGGATGTGCGGGGCGCCGCTGCGCGACTGGTAGACGAGCCGCCAGGGGTGCTCGGTGCCGGTCCGCTCGCGGACCGCCTCGGCGATCGTCCGGGCGACGTCGAGGTGCTCGGCGACGTAGGCGCCGCCGTCGCCGTGGCCCTCGGCGGGCCCGGAGGTGTCCGCGGCGGCGGTGGGGATGGAGTGCGTGGTGAAGGCCAGGTGCGCGCCGGCCCGTACGTCCTCGGGCAGCCCGGCGAGCGCGGCGAGCGTCGCCTCGGCCATGGGCCGGACGAAGCCGGGGTGGTTGAAGTAGTGCCGCAGCTTGTCGACGCGCGGCGGGGTCAGGCCCTCGGCCTCCAGGGCGGCGAGGGCGTCCGCGAGGTTCTCGCGGTACTGGCGGCAGCCGGAGTAGGAGGCGTAGGCGCTGGTGGCCAGGGTCAGGACGCGGCGGTGTCCGGCGGCCGTCATCTCGCGCAGGGTGTCGGTCAGGTACGGCGCCCAGTTGCGGTTGCCCCAGTGCACGGGCAGGTCCAGGCCCTGTTCGGCGAAGTCCTTGCGCAGGGCGTCGAGCAGTTCGCGGTTCTGGTCGTTGATCGGGCTGACGCCGCCGAAGAGGAAGTAGTGCCGCCCGACCTCCTTGAGCCGCTCGCGGGGGATGCCGCGCCCCCGGGTGACGTTCTCCAGGAACGGGACGACGTCGTCCGGGCCCTCGGGGCCGCCGAAGGAGAGCAGCAACAGGGCGTCGTACGGCGCGGCTGCCGACGGGGGTGCCTGCTGGTCTGCTGGCTGGTCTGCTGACTGGTCCGACATGCGTCCGATCCTGCCACCCTGCCCTGACCGGCAGGAAATGGCCGTGCGCCGCACACACGCTCGCCCGTAAGCTGTATAAGCCCTTTACATCCCTTACGGACGTCCCGTAGCCGCACCGCCCCGCCCGGGCCCCGTGCCATGCCGCGCTGCCTCGGCGAACCCGCCCCGTCCGCCCTGTCCGTGCCCCTCCCGAGCCTCCTGGCGGTGCCCTTGCCCAGCTCCTACCGCGACATATTCGCCGTCCCCGGCGCCACGGCCTTCTCCGCCGCCGGGCTCCTCGGCCGGATGCCGCTCTCGATGCTGGGCATCGGCATCGTCACGATGATCTCCCAGCTCACCGGCCGGTACGGACTGGCCGGCGCGCTCTCCGCGGCGCTGGCGGTCTCGGCCGCCGTCGTCGGCCCGCAGATATCCCGGCTCGTCGACCGGCACGGACAGCGCCGGGTGCTGCGCCCGGCGATGCTGGTCGCCGTGGTCGCCGTGGCGGGTCTGGTGCTCAGCGCCCAGCAGCGCTGGCCGGACTGGACGCTCTTCGTCTTCGCCGCCTGCGCGGGCACCACGCCGAGCGTCGGGTCGATGGTGCGGGCCCGCTGGGCCGCGGTCTACGGCGGCACCCGCGAGCTGCACACGGCCTACGCGTTCGAGTCCGTGGTCGACGAGGTGTGCTTCATCTTCGGGCCGATCCTCTCGATCGGCCTGTCCACCGCCTGGTTCCCGGAGGCCGGGCCCCTGCTGGCCGCCGCCTTCCTCGCGGCCGGCGTCTGGTGGCTGACCGCCCAGCGCGGCACCGAGCCCGCCCCGCACCCCCGCGGCCAGCACACGGGTGGCTCCGCGCTGCGCTCGCGCGGCCTCCAGGTGCTGGTCGCGACGTTCGTCGCGATGGGCGCGATCTTCGGGACGGTCGACGTGGTGACGGTCGCCTTCGCCGAGGACGAGGGCCACAAGGCGATGGCGAGCCTGGTGCTCGCCGTGTACGCGCTGGGCTCCTGCCTGGCCGGGGCGGTCTTCGGACTGCTGCATCTCAAGAGCGACATGGCCCGCCGCTGGCTCCTGGGCGTGTGTGCGATGGCCGTGAGTATGATCCCCCTCCAACTGGTCGGGAGCCTGCCGTTCCTGGCCGTGGCGCTCTTTGTCGCGGGGCTGTCCATCGCGCCGACCATGGTGACGACGATGGCCCTCGTCGAACAGCACGTACCGCGCGCGCAGCTGACCGAGGGCATGACCTGGACGAGCACCGGGCTCGCGGTCGGCGTGGCGCTGGGGTCGTCGGCCGCCGGCTGGGTGGTCGACGCCGCCGGTGCCGAGGCGGGGTACGCGGTGGCCGGGGTGGCGGGGGCGCTCGCGGCGGCGGTCGCGTTCCTGGGATACCGCCGGCTCCGGGAGCCGGCGCCGCAGCGGCCCGGCCCGTCCGTGCCGCAGGCAAGGGGAGGGGCTGGGGCACATGACGGAGACGACGACCGCGACGGCGACCTGGACAAGGGGCGCGTGGCGTAACTGGGCGGGGAACGTCACCGCCCGCCCCGCGCGGACCGTGGCACCGGCGAGCACGGCGGAACTGGCGGCGGCGGTGGCGCGGGCCGCGGCGGACGGCCTGCGGGTCAAGGCCGTCGGCGCGGGCCACTCCTTCACCGCGGCGGCCGCCACCGACGGCCTGCTGATCCGCCCCGACCGCCTCACCGGCGTCCGGGCCGTCGACCGGCGCGCCGGGACGGTGACGGTGGCCGCCGGCACCACCCTGCGGCGGCTCAACACGGAGCTGGCCGCGCGGGGCCTGTCGCTGGCCAACATGGGCGACATCATGGAGCAGACCGTCTCCGGGGCGGTCAGCACCGGCACCCACGGCACGGGCCGCGACTCGGCCTCGCTCTCGGCCCAGGTCAGCGCCCTGGTGCTGGTGACGGCCGACGGCACCGCGCTCCCCTGCTCGGCGCACGAGAACCCCGAGGTCTTCGCGGCGGCCCGGCTGGGGCTGGGCGCGCTGGGCGTGATCAGCGAGCTCACCTTCGCGGTGGAGCCCTCGTTCCTGCTCAGGGCCTGTGAGGAGCCGATGGGGCTGGACCGGGTGACGGCCGAGTTCGATCAGCTCGTCGCCGAGAACGAGCACTTCGAGTTCTTCTGGTTCCCCCACACGCGCAGCTGTGTCACCAAGCGCAACAACCGCAGCGCGGGCCCCGCGTCTCCTCCTGGCCGGGTCAGCGCCTGGGTCGAGGACGAGCTGGTCTCCAACGGGCTCTTCCAGGCCGTCTGCACGGCCGGCCGCGCCGTGCCCTCCGCCGTGCCGGGCCTGGCCCGGGTCGCGGGCCGCGCCCTGTCCGCCCGTACCTACACCGACGACGCCTACAAGGTCTTCACCAGCCCGCGCCGCGTCCGCTTCGTGGAGATGGAGTACGCCCTGCCGCGCGAGGCCGCGATGGCGGCGCTGGCCGAGCTCAGGGCGATGATCGAACGCTCGCGGCTGCGGATCGGCTTCCCCGTGGAGATACGGACCGCGCCGGCCGACGACATCCCGCTGTCCACGGGCTACGGCCGGGAGACGGCCTACATCGCGGTGCACATGTACCGGGGGGCGCCTTACCGCGCGTACTTCGGCGCGGCGGAGCGGATCATGACGGCGCACGGCGGGCGGCCGCACTGGGGGAAGCTGCACGGCCGCGACGCGGAGTATCTGGCGGGGGTGTATCCGCGGTTCGGGGAGTTCGTGGCGCTGCGGGATCGGCTGGATGCCGGGCGGGTGTTCGCGAACGCGTATCTGGGGCGGGTGCTGGGCGGGTGAGCGCGGCGGGTGGGGCGGGAGTTCTTCCCCTACCCGCCCCTTCCCGCTGTATCCGACGAGCGGCTCCGCCGCGTGGCGGGGGCAAGCCCCCGGACCCCCGTTCCGCTCTCCGCGCGGTGTCCTCAAGCGCCGGACGGGCTGGAAGCGATCGCCCTGACCCGGCGGGAGGAGCCTGGACCGACGGGGCCCCGGACCGGCCCCCGCCCGGCGCTCGCCGACCGGGGGCCGGGCTCAGGGCCGAGCCGGATTCGGGGGCGGCCCGGGTTCGGGGGCGGGTGCCCGCTACGAGGCGACGCCCTGCTTGGGCGGGGTGGCCGCGCCCGCCGCCGCGTTCTGCTCCGGCGGCTTCGGTGTCGTCCGGCCACCGCCCGCGGCGCCGCCGGTCGTCGTCCCGCCGTCGGTCTTGCCGCCGTCGGAACCCCCCTTGCCGCTGTCCGGCGACTGCCCGCCCCCGGAGGGGTCCGGCTTCGGGGACTGCGAGGAGCCGCCCGTGGACGGGTCCACCGGGTCGGGGGACGTGGACGGGTCGGGCGACCGCTTGCCCGGGTCGCCGCCCGGCTCGGACGTGCCGGGGTCGGGGGTGCCGCCGCCGTCGGAGTCCTTGCCGCTCTCCTGGCCACCACCGCGCTCCGAGCCCCGCTCGGGGTCCTTCTCCGGCGCGGGGTCCTGCTTCTTGCCGGAGTTCCCACCCGTGAGTATCTGGCCGACGGAGGTGCCCTTGCCGCCGTCGGCGGCTCCGCCACCGACCAGTTCGACGACGGTCACCGTGCCCATGGCCAGGGCGAAGATCGCGGCCGCGGCGAGCAGCGGGCGCTTGTAGCCGCGCAGTCGCGTGCCGTGTGTGGTGCCCGACGTGTACTCGTCATCGAACGGGGCAGCCGTGCCGTCATGACCATCGGAGTGCGGATCAGCGTGCGGGCCGGAATGCGCGCCCGCGTGTGCGCCGTTTCGCTCCGGCGGGTGGTTCACACCGGGCAACAGCTGTGTCGCGTCCACGGCGGACCGCGGAGCGGCCGGGTCGACGCCGGGGAGCAGTCGTGTCGCGTCCGCGTCACCCATCCGGCCGAGTGGCCGGGTGTGATCCCGTCCGGGGCCGCCACGCCCGACCGCGCGGCTCGCGTCCCGGACCGGGACCTGGCGCATCTTCGGCCGTGCGGCCTGCGTCGTCGCCTCTCTGAGCTGCTCGCCCGTGCGTTTGAACAAGTGCTGGAAGATCGTGCCGCCCGACGTGGCCACGACACTGACGACGCCGGCGCCGATGACGGTGCCGTACACCCCGAGCTTGCCCGCGAGGAGCGCGGCGATCACCGCCGCCAGGGCGCTGCCGGCGACCTGCGCGACGCTCAGTTCCAGACGCTTGTTCTTCTGTTTTGCCTCGCTTTCGCCTTTGCCGTCCATCTCCTGCCTCTGTTAGCTCTTAGGTCCCTCTTGCAGCTAGAAGAGACATTCGAGCGTAACGAACAGTTCCGATTCGGGCGATTGTGTGAACCTCGACACCCGGACAACAGCCGTCCGTGTCGGAGGCTCCGGACCAACTCCCTTCTCCCGCGTGAACTTCGATGGCGCGCCGATCCACCCCCCGTGGCCCGAATGGAGTACTGTGGCGAGCCCTGGCCCGGTGTCCCGTCCGGCTGCCCGGACCCAACGGGAGGGATCCAGGCGGCTCTCGCCCCGTCAACTCGGCAATGTTGTGGCAGGCTGCACCCGGGCAGGCCACACTCGACTAGCGGAAGCAGCGACGCAGGTGACGTCGGCAGGCACCACCCGGGAGGTCCCCATGCCCGAACTGCGTGTCGTGGCCGTCTCCAACGACGGCACACGGCTGGTGCTCAAGGCTGCGGACAGCACGGAGTACACCCTTCCCATCGACGAACGGTTGCGAGCGGCCGTACGTAACGACCGTGCTCGCCTGGGCCAGATCGAGATCGAGGTGGAGAGCCATCTCCGCCCCCGTGACATCCAGGCACGTATACGCGCAGGCGCCTCCGCCGAGGAGGTCGCCCAGCTCGCCGGTATCCCCGTGGAGCGCGTCCGCAGGTTCGAGGGCCCGGTGCTCGCCGAGCGCGCGTTCATGGCCGAGCGCGCCCGCAAGACGCCCGTGAGACGCCCCGGCGAGAACACCGGTCCCCCGCTCGGCGAGTCCGTGGCGGAGCGGCTGGTGCTGCGCGGCGCCGAGAAGGACAGCGCGCAGTGGGACTCCTGGCGGCGCGACGACGGCACCTGGGAGGTCCTGCTCGTCTACCGGGCGGCAGGCGAGCCCCGGGCCGCGAGCTGGAGCTTCGACCCGCCGAGGCGGATCGTTCAGGCGATGGACGACGAGGCGCGGGCGCTCATCGGCGAGACCGACGACACGCCCGAGCCGAGCTTCCCCTTCGTGCCGCGCATCGCCCGGCTGCCCCGGGACAGGCCGCTGGACCGTAGCCAGGACCGGACTGCCGACAGGCAGTCCGGCGGCGCCGACGGCGCCTCCGACGCCGCGACGGCGGAGGCGCCCAAGGAGCGGGATTCGCTGACGAGCCTGCTGGAGGCCGTGCCCAGCTTCCGCGGCGACATGGTCGTGCCCGAGCCGCCCTCGGTGGCGCCGGTGGTGGCCGAGGAGCCGGACGAGGAGGCGGAGGCCGTCGAGCCGCCGGCCCCGGCGGCCAGCGCGGGCGCGGCGTACGCCGATGTGCTGATGCCACGGTCCGTGGCCGGCCACCGCGACCGGCTGACCGGCACCACGGACCGCCAGGCGGAGGCGGACGGCGTCCGGCCGGGCCGCCGGGCGGCGGTGCCCAGCTGGGACGAGATCGTCTTCGGCACGCGCCGGAAAAAACAGGAGTGACGAAAAGACGACAAGAGAAGTAACCATCCGTCACGCGGCCGGGCCCGTGGGCCCGGTTGACCGTGGCTGATGCGCTCACGGCCGGCCGCCCTGTCGGCAGCCCCTTCGCCGGAGGCGCCCGGTCGGCCCGCATCCGCTCGTCGGCGGGCCCATCGGGCGGCACTCCCCCGGCGGCCGACAGGCGACCCGGATCGCGGTCCGGCGGACGTCTCCCGGCGCCGACGACGGCGGGGCGACCACGGCAGACCGTGGCGTGGCCCGCGCCGACGGCCCCCGTCCAGCCCCCCCTGGTGGCACCGGACCCAGGTGGCACCGGACCCATCGGCTCGGCTGGCGGCCGCCCCCGGCACCACCGGCGGCCGAGCGGCCGCCGCCCGCCGCGCACGGCCCGGACGCCGACAGCCGCCGTCCCCGGTCCCGGCGGTACCGGAGCGCGTCTCCCGGGAGCCGTCAGCCCGGCAGGTCCCCCGTGGCGACCGGGCGGGACGGGCCGGCCGACCACTCGCTCCAGGAGCCCACGTAGAGGGCCGCCGAGGTGCCCGCCACCGCCAGGGCCAGCACCTCGTGCGCCCCGGAGACGCCCGAGCCGCAGTAGACGCCCACCTCCGGGCCCGGCTCCCCCGTCGCCCCGAGTTCCGCGAACCGCGCCGCGAGCTCCTTCGCGGGCCGGAAGCGGCCGTCCGCACCGACGTTCCCGGTGGTCGGCGCCGAGACCGCGCCGGGGATGTGCCCGCCGACCCGGTCGATCGGCTCGACCTCGCCGCGGTACCGCTCACCCGCCCGCGCGTCCAGCAGCAGCCCCCGCCGGGCCAGCGCCGCCGCGCCGTCCGCGTCGAGCAGCGGCAGCGCCCCCGGCTCCGGGGTGAAGTCGCCCTCCTCCGCCGCCGGGACCTCCGTGGTCAGAGGCCCGCCCCGCGCGGTCCACTCCGCCAGGCCGCCGTCGAGGACCCGTACGTCCCCGTGCCCGGCCCAGCGCAGCAGCCACCAGGCGCGGGCGGCGGCCCAGCCCTGGCCGCCGTCGTAGACGACGACCGGCCGGTCCGCGCGAACACCGGCCCGCCGCATGGCGGCCCCGAACTCCTCGCCGTCCGGCAGCGGATGCCTGCCCTTGCCCTCCCCTGCCGGGCCGGCGAGCTCCGTGTCGAGGTCGACGTAGACCGCGCCGGGCACGTGCCCGGCCTCGTACGCCGGGCGGCCGGGCGGGCCGCCGAGCTGCCAGCGGACGTCCAGCAGGGTGGGCGGCCGGTCGCCCGTCGCCACGTTCATGAGTTCGACTGCGGTGATGAGAGGGGTCATGCACCCCATCCTGGCGTACCGGGCATTGGGCCGAACGGTCCTCTGGCCAGACCGCACACAGTCGATCGATACTGGACCGCCATGACATCGGAGCGGGACCGAAAGGCGAATCCGGGCATTCTCCTGCGGGAACCCGTGAAACCCGGCGCGGCCGGGGGGCGCGCCACGGCCGGTGGTGCAAACATCTCCACGTGCCCCGTCCCGTACCACCCGCGCGCCGCGTGCCGGTGCGGGACGCGCGGCCACCCCGATGGTCCGAGGAGAGAATGACGATGACCGAGGTTTGGGGGTCTCCCCAGAGCAGTACCGGGGAGGCTCGGCACACCCCTGGCACCCCGTGCTGGACGAGTCTGCTGGCGCACGACCTGGAATCGATCAAGGACTTCTACAGCGGCCTGTTCGGCTGGGCCTACTACAGCCCGGGCCCCCGCCAGCTGGGCCCGTACGTCCGTGCCACCCTCGACGGCCGGGACGTCGCGGGGCTCGGTGAGCTGACACCCGGCCGCCGGCTGCCGACCGCCTGGACCACCTATCTCGCCAGCGACGACGCCGACGAGGCGGCGGAGTGGATCCGCTGCTGCGGCGGCACGGTCGGGGTCGGGCCGCTGGCCGCGGAGGACGCGGGGCGGCTGGTGATCGCCTCCGACCCGGCCGGGGCGCCGTTCGGTGTGTGGCAGGGGCAGCGGATGGCCGGGGCCCAGCTGAGCGGGGTACCGGGCACACCGGTCTGGCACGAGCTGATGACCCGGCGGACGGACACGGTCGTGAAGTTCTACCAGTCGCTCTTCGGCTATCAGACCAAGCGGGCCGAGGCGCCGGACACCGACCGCCTCGCCCTGCACCTGGACGGCCGGCCGGTCGCCGCGGTGCGCGGCGTCGGGGCCGAGCTGCCCCGGGAGCGGGGCCCGCACTGGATGACGTACTTCGAGGTGGCGGACGCCGGGGTCGCGGCCGCGCGGGTGGCCGGGCTGGGCGGCAGGGTGCTGCGGCCCCCGCACCAGGGGCCGGACGGTGACGAGACCACCGTCGCGGACCCGGAGGGGGCGGTCCTCACGCTCCGGCGGACGGCTCGCTGACGGGGTCCACGGGCAGCACGTCGGGCGACAGGGCAGCGGCGCGGGCCGCCGCCGCGGTCAGCCTGCGCCGGTGGTGACGGCGGCACAGCACCTCGTAACCCACCACGGTCTCCGGCTGGTTGACGTCGCCGACGACGACCTGCGCGCCCTCGACGACCATCTGCCCGCCGACCGTACGGGCGTTGTGCGTGGCCCGCGCGCCGCACCAGCACAGCGCCTCGACCTGGAGCACCTCTATCCGGTCGGCCAGCTCGACGAGGCGCTGGGAGCCGGGGAAGAGCTTGGTGCGGAAGTCGGTGGTGATGCCGAAGGCGAAGACGTCGAGTTCGAGGTCGTCGACGACGCGGGCCAGCTGGTCGATCTGCTCCGGGGTGAGGAACTGCGCCTCGTCGGCGATGACGTAGTCCGCGCGGCCGCCGGCGGAGAGGTGGGCGACGATGTGCGCGTAGAAGTCGAACCCCTCGCCGGCCTCGACGGAGTCGGTGACCAGGCCGAGCCGGGAGGAGAGCTTCCCCTCGCCCGCGCGGTCGTTGCGGGTGAAGATCATCCCTTGCAGGCCGCGGGCGGAACGATTGTGTTCGATCTGCAGAGCGAGGGTGCTCTTTCCGCAGTCCATGGTTCCGGAGAAGAACACCAGCTCGGGCATGGGGAAGCCAATGCCTTTCATCAGTCGTCGTGTGGGGGGGCGGGGTGAGGCGGTGACGGAGGCTCAGGACCGGACTTCGAGGAGCGGCACCAGCTGCTCCACGGGGGTCATCGAGCCGTGCAGCCCGACCATCGCGGACTCGTTGGGCTCGGTCTCGGTGGCGACGATCGCGATGTCGTCGCGGGCCGCGGCCACCACGTCGCCGATCCGGCCGTGCACCCGGTCGTCCACGCCGTCACCGGGCCGGCCGAACCAGCCCGCCTCGATCGCCTCGTCGCGCCCGGCCACCCACATCTGCTCGCCGAGCACCTCGCGCCAGCAGGCCAGGACATCGGCGGCGGCGCCGGGCACGGCGTAGACATGGCGGGCGCGGGCCTCGCCGCCGAGAAGGGCGACGCCGGCGCGCAGCTCCCAGTCCTCGTCGAAGTCGATGCGCGACTCGGGGTCGAACGGGATGTCGATCATGCCGTGGTCGGCGGTGACGTAGAGCACCGAACGGGGCGGCAGCTGCTCGGCGAGGCGCTGGGCCAGCCGGTCGACGTACATCAGCTGGCCGCGCCAGTCGTCGGAGTCGACGCCGAAGCGGTGGCCCTTGCCGTCGAGGTCGCTGTAGTAGGTGTAGACGAGGGAGCGGTCGGCGGCGCCGAGCCGGTCGGCGGCGAGGTCCATGCGGTCCTCGCCGGAGAGCCGGCCGTGGAAGGTGCCGCCGCTGAGGGCGATCTTCGTCAGCGGGGTGTGCTGGAAGTCGGGCGCGGAGACCTGGCAGGTGTGCACGCCGGCGGCGTCCGCGAGCTGGAAGACGGTGGGGTACGGCTGCCAGACGTGCGGGTCGGTCCACGGGCGCCAGCGCAGCTGGTTCATCAGCGCGCCGGTCGCCGGGTCGGCGACGGTGTAGCCGGGCAGGCCGTGGGCGCCGGGCGGCAGTCCGGTGCCGACGGAGGCGAGCGAGGTCGCGGTGGTGGAGGGGAAGCCCGCGGTCATCGGCTCGCCGGTGCCGTTCATGGAGCTCGCCATCAGCGAGTGCAGGAACGGTGCCTCGGCCGGGTGGGCGCGCAGCAGCTCCCAGCCCATGCCGTCGACCAGGAAGACGCAGACGCGGTCGGCGGGGGTCAGCTCCAGGCCGGTGGAGAGGCCGGGGACGCCCATGCCGGAGGCGACGGCGGGCAGCAGGTCGGCGAGCGAGCCGGTGCCGTAGCGCGGGAGGGGGGCGGAGCGGGGGTCGAGCGGGGCGGGCTCGGACCAGGAGGACGGGCCGCCCGAGGTCAGCGGGTAGGACATCAGCGGCCGGTCGCCGCGGTCGCCTCGGAGAGCGCCTGGGCGAAGGCGAGGGCCTGCCGGACGGTGTCCGGGCCGTCGCCCGCCTCGCTGACCCGCAGGCTCAGGTCGTCCGCGGTGGCGGAGCCGGTGTAGCCGTGGTCGGCGTCGCAATTGGGGTCGCCGCAGGCGGCGGGCTCCAGGTCGATCCGGGAGACCGCGCCCCAGCCGATGGTGAGGACGACCTCGCGGGGCAGGGTGCCCGGGGTGTACGCCTCGGGGTTGGCGACGACGCGGCTGAGCACCACCGAGGAGATCCGGTCGAGCTTCACGGACTCGGTGGAGGTCGTGGCGTACGGGGACGGGGAGGTGCCGTCGGCCGCCTGCTCGTCGGTGTGGCTGACGATGAAGCGGTTGCCCGTGAGGACGAGGACCGTCACATGACGGCGCACCTCGTTGGCGTCGAACGTCGTCTCCTGGTGCACGAGGTACGACACGACCGGCTCCCCGCCCACGGCGGCCTCCACCGCCTCGGCCACGAGGGCCGGGTAGTAGCCGCTGCGCTCGATCGCCGCGCGCAGCCCTTGGGTCGTCGTACCGGTCTTCGCCATACGCCCATCCTACGGGGCGTACGGGGTCCGTCCGTGCGTGCCCGCACGGACGGACGGCGGAGCCCGGGGGCCCCACGGGCCCCGTGTCAGTAGGCCGGGAGGCTGCGCGGGCCGAGGTCGGTGCGGGCCGGGGGCGGGGCGAGGCGGATGACGGCGCCGAGCACATGGACTCCCCGGGGCGCGACGATCACGGGCTCCAGGTCGGCCCCGACGACCTCGGGGTGGTCGTCGACCAGGCGGGAGACGCGCAGCAGCAGCTCTTCCAGGGCCCGGGTGTCCACGGGGGTGCTGCCGCGCCAGCCGAAGAGGAGCGGCGCGGTGCGGACCGAGCGGATCTGCTCCGCGGCGTCCCGGTCGGTGACGGGCACGAGGCGGTGCGCGGTGTCACCGAGCAGCAGGGAGGGAGCCCCGGCCAGGCCGAAGGAGAGCACGGCGCCCGCGGCGGGGTCGATGGCGGCGCGGACGACGGTGTCGACGCCGCGCGGGGCCATCGACTGGACGACGAAGCGGGTCTCCTCGGGCTTGCCGAGGAGCTCGGTCAACTCGGCGTAGGACCGGCGCAGTTCCGTCTCACCGCCCAGGTCGAGCCGGACGCCGCCGAGGTCGGCGCGGTGGCGCAAGTGCGGCGCGGTGGGCTTGAAAGCGACGGGGAAGCCTAGCCTCCGGGCGGCGCGCACGGCGGTGTCGGGGTCGGGCGCGGGCAGCGCGGGCAGCACGGCGATGCCGTACCGGGCGAGCAGCCGCTGGGTGTCGGCGGCGGAGAGGGTGACGGCACGGGGATCCGCGGGCTCCGTGGGCGAGGCGCCGGGCACGGCTCCGTGGGCGGCGAGCAGGACGTCGATGTCGGCGGCGGCGCCCGCCTCGTCGATGTCGTCGTATTCGGGCACCCTGCCCGGCTCGGCGGCCAGCCGCCGCCAGCGTGCGTACCGCACGGCTTCGGCCAGGGCGCGTACGGCCCGCTCGGCGGCGGGGTAGGCGGGGATCCGGACGGCGGGGGCCGGGCGCTGCCTGCCGTCACCCCTTGCGCCACCGTCGCCCCTTGCACCACCTTCGCCGCTCACAGCGCCGACGCCTCTTACGCCGCCGACGCTGCTTGTGTCACCGCCACCGTTTACGTCACTGTCGCCGCTTGCGCCACCGTCGCCGCTCAGGCCGCCGGGGTCCGCGGGTGCCGCCTCCGGGACCGGTGCGGCGAGGGCCTCGGCGAGGCCCGGGATCTCCAGGTGGACCACCGTCACCGGCTTCGCCACCGGGGACGCGGCGACCGCGGCGCGCAGCGCCGTGGCGAGATCCGCCGCCGAGGCCTCGCCGACCCAGGGGATGGCGGTGATGACGACGGCGTCGCACTCGTCGTCCGCCAGGGCCAGGGCCAGGGCGGCCCGGAAGTCCTCCGGCTCGGCGGCGGTCGACAGGTCGTACGGCGGCTGGGGGCGCAGGCCGTCGGTCAGGCAGGCGTCGTAGGTGAGGAGGGCGAGGGACTCGGAATTGCCGAGGATGGCGACGCGGGGGCCGGCCGGCAGCGGCTGGGAGGCGAGCAGCAGCCCGGTGTCGGCCAGCTCGGTGACGGTGTCGACGCGGATGACGCCGGCCTGCCGCAGCAGGTCGGAGACGGTGGCGTCGGGGATGCGGGTGGTGGGGACGGCGTGGCCGGTGGGCGCGGCGCCGCCGTGCCGGGCGCCCTTGACGACTACGACCGGCTTGCGGGCCGCCGTGCGCCGGGCGAGCCGGGCGAACTTGCGGGGGTTGCCGATGGACTCCAGGTACATGACGACGACGTCGGTGTCCGGGTCGTCGTGCCAGTACTGGAGGAAGTCGTTGCCGGAGACGTCGGCGCGGTTGCCCGCGGAGACGAAGGTGGAGACGCCGACGAGCCCGGCGGCGCGGCGGTGCAGCCCGGACAGCAGGGCGATGCCGATGGCGCCGGACTGGCTGAAGAGGCCGAGCCGGCCGGCGGCGGGCAGCTCGGGCGAGAGCGAGGCGTTGAGCCGGACTCCCGGGGCGGTGTTGATCAGGCCGAACGCGTTGGGTCCGATGAGGCGCATGCCGTAGGAGCGGGCCTGGCGGACCAGCTCGCGCTGCCGGTCGCGGCCGTCGGCGCCGCTCTCGGCGTAGCCGGCGGAGAGGACGACGAGCCCCTGGACGCCGTGCTCGCCGCACTCGGCGACGACGGAGGGCACCTGCTCGGCGGGGACGGCGACGACGGCGAGGTCGACCGGGCCGGGGATGCCGAGGACGGAGCGGTGGGCCGGCACGCCCTCGGGGTCGAGGACGGCGCCGTCCTCGGGGAAGGCGCGGTTGACCGCGTACAGGCTGCCGGTGAACCCGCCCTCGCGCAGATTGCGCAGCACGGCCCGGCCCATCCCGCCGGGCTCGCGGCCGGTGCCGACGACGGCGACCGAGCCGGGGGCGATCAGGCGGTGGACGGAGCGGGCCTCGGCGCGCTGCTCGCGGGCGCGCTGCACGGCGAGGGAGCGGTCGGTGGGCTCCAGATCCAGCTCCAGGCGGACGACGCCGTCCTCGAAGCTGCGCTTCTGGGTGTAGCCGGCGTCCGTGAACACCTTGATCATCTTGGTGTTGGCGGGCAGCACCTCGGCGGCGAAGCGCCGGATGGAGCGCTCGCGGGCGACGGCCGCGATGTGCTCCAGCAGGGCGGAGGCGACGCCGCGGCCCTGGTGGGCGTCCTGGACGAGGAAGGCGACCTCCGCCTCGTCGGCCGGGCCGGAGGAGGGCAGGCCGCGGGGGTCGATCCGGTCGTAGCGGACGGTGGCGATGAACTCGCCGCCGACGGTCGCGGCGAGCCCGACCCGGTCGACGTAGTCGTGATGGGTGAAGCGGTGCACGTCCCGGTCGGAGAGGCGGGGGTAGGGGGCGAAGAAGCGGTAGTACTTCGACTCGTCCGAGACCTGTTCGTAGAAGCTGACCAGCCGCCCGGCGTCGTCGGCCGTGATGGGGCGGAGGTGCGCGGTACCGCCGTCGCGCAGCACCACGTCGGCTTCCCAGTGGGCCGGATACACCTGCTCGGACGGCGTCTGCATGGGGCCAGGGTAAGGCCGGGCGCCGACAACCCCACTAGGGCCGTCCGGGGTGTACCGGGAGCACCGTCACCCCTGTGCAACACTGGTCTAGACAACTCCTTACGACTTGAAGGGCAACACCATGGCTGAGCGCCGCGTCAACGTCGGCTGGACCGAGGGCCTCCACGCCCGCCCGGCGTCGATCTTCGTCCGTGCGGCGACCGCCGCCGGCGTCCCGATGACGATCGCCAAGGCCGACGGCAACCCCGTCAACGCCGCCTCCATGCTGGCCGTGCTGGGCCTGGGCGCCCAGGGTGGCGAGGAGATCGTGCTCGCGTCCGACGCCGAGGGTGCCGAGGCCGCCCTGGACCGCCTGGCGAAGCTGGTCGCCGAGGGTCTCGAGGAGCTCCCGGAGACCGTCTGATTCACGGGAATCGCGCGCGGCGGGGCCGCGGCGGCCGACTGAGGCCGCCGCGGCCCCGCTGTCGTTCCCGCGGCCGTCGTTCCGGTCCGGTTTTCCCGGTGCGCGCCGCCGAAGGAATTCCGGCGTTCCGGCCGGGCGGAAATAGCAGCCAATTGTTAAGAACGTGCGCTCGCCGTGTGCACGGAATGTTTCGGAGTTTGCCCGGAGGTTTCCACGGCGGTTTGTCCCGGAGGCTGTCCGGGAGGTTGCTTCCGGTGCTCACGGCCCGTTCGCTCCGGTGGCCGCTCCGGGCCCCGGACGCGCTGCGGCGGGGGCGCGCTCCGCAGCCGGTAGGCGCCGGGCGCGCGGTCGGCACGGGCCGTGGCGAGCGCCCGCGCCCGCTCGGCGTCCCCGCGCGCGACGGCGTCGACCAGGGCCGCGCAGGTGTCCCAGGCCGCCACCGGCCGGGCCGGCGGCTCCGGCACGTACACCCAGGAGATCTTGAGCCGGAGCTGGGTGAGCAGGGCGGCGAGGCTGGGGCTGCCGGACGCCTGGGCGAGCGTCTCGTCGAACCAGTCGTCCAGGGGGCGCAGCTCGCCCGTACGGCCGCCGCGGGCCCGCTCCTGGCCGAGCCTGACCAGGCCCCGCAGCACCTTCAGGTGCGCCTCCGTGCGACGCTGGGCGGCCCGCGCGGCGCCCAGCGGCTCCAGCAGCGCCCGGACCTCGATGAGGTCGGCCGCCTCCTGCTCGGTGGGCTCGGCGACACAGGCGCCCGCGTGCCTGCGGGTGGTCACGAACCCTTCGGAGGCGAGGGTGCGCAGCGCCTCGCGCACGGGCACCCGGGAGACGCCGTACCGCCGGGCGAGGACCTCCTCGGTGAGCCGGCCGCCGGGCGGGAAGACGCCCGTGACGATGTCGTCGCGGATCGCCGTGCAGACCGCGTGCGCCGAAATACGACCGCCGTTCGGTGCCGCTTTACCATCGCCGTTCACGTACGGCCCCGCATGGGTGAACCTCCGCATTGACCCCCGCGAAACGCGGCCGATTGACGCCTGGTCAACGACTCTATTGCAGCGGCCCGCGATTTCCGATGGTGCCGAGGATTTCATCGATATGTTTTGGCCAACACGAAGGCCCCGGCCGGGGGCCGGGGCCTTCGTGGAACGACGCGGTACGCGCTGCGGGTCAGATGCCGACGCCGTGCGAACGCAGGTACTCCACCGGGTCGATGTCGGAGCCGTAGGAGGGGCCGGTGCGGGCCTCGAAGTGCAGGTGCGGGCCGGTGACGTTGCCGGTGGCGCCGGAGATGCCGATCTCCTGACCCGCGGTCACCGTCTGGCCGGCGCTGACGCCGATGGACGACAGGTGGCCGTACTGGGTGTAGGTGCCGTCGTTGTGCTTGATGACGACGTTGTTGCCGTAGGCGCCGCCGTAGCCGGCCTCGACGACGGTGCCCGCGCCGACGGAGCGGACCGACGTGCCGGACTCGGCGTGGAAGTCGACACCGGTGTGGCTGCCGGACGACCACAGGCCGCTGGAGGCCTTGTAGGAGGTCGAGACGTACGAGCCCTCGATCGGCGACACGTAGGCGTTGAGCTTCTTGCGCTCTTCCTCGCGGGCGATGCGCTCCTGCTCCTTGCGCTCGGCCTCGGCCTTGCGGGCGGCCTCGTCCGCGACCTTCTTGGTCTCGGCGGCCTGCTTCTTGGCCTCGGCCTCGGCCTGGAGGCGGGCGCTGGTCTCCTCGGCGGAGCTGCGCTGGACCTCGGCCTGCTCGCCCACGCGGGTGGCGGTGTCCTCGCCGATGACGATGGCCTGGGTGAGGCCGGTGTCCTCGACACGCGGGGCGTCGTCGGTGGTGGCGGCGAGCGCGGGGGCGGCGAAGCCGGCGACGACGCCGGTGGCCGTCAGGGTGGCTATGCCCGCGATGTTCGCGCCGGTGCGCACGGCGCGGCTCGGACGACGGTGCTTCCCGGTGGCACGAGTGAACGCCATAGGTGCGGCTATTCCTTTCCTTCCCTCTCGCCTACCGGGTTAGCTGACGGGTTCGGAGCAGGAAGGTCTCCTACGGCTCCCTCCGGAAAGGGACCCGATTCACCCCAGGGACATGTGGGTCCCCGGCTCCCCTGGCTCGCGCCGTACGGGGACTCGGCGATGGTTGCCCGGGGCCGCGGATGCGACTCACATCTGACGGACAACCGCCCTGACGCTAAACGGCGCCCGATTCGAACGGCAAACAGAACTCACGTTTTGTGGCGTACGCCACAGGCCGGACGTGCAACCACTCCACTAAATCGGACATAAGGGAGGCGCGTGGGTCTCGCCGACCTCACGCGCCTCCCCACCTCCTGACGAAACGTCAGCCGGTGACGACCGTCACCTCGCCGATGCCCAGGGCCTTCACGGGCTCCTCGATCTGCGCGGCGTCACCCACGAGGACCGTCACGAGCCGGTCGACCGGGAAGGCGTTGACCACGGCGGCGGTGGCCTCCACCGTGCCCGTCGCCGCGAGGCGTTCGTAGAGCCGGGCCTGGAAGTCATCCGGGAGCTGCTGCTCGACCTGGTCGGCCAGCGTGCCCGCGACGGCCGCCGCCGTCTCGTACTTCAGCGGTGCGACGCCCACGAGGTTCTGCACCGCCACATCGCGCTCGGCGTCCGTCAGACCCTCGGCCGCGAGGGTGCGCAGCACGGTCCACAGGTCGTCGAGGGCCGGGCCGGTGGAGGCGGTGTCCACCGAGCCGCTGATGGCGAGCATGGCCGCGCCCGTGCCGTCCGTCGTGGAGCGCAGCACCTGGCCGAACGCCCGGACGCCGTAGGTGTAGCCCTTCTCCTCGCGCAGGACGCGGTCCAGGCGGGAGGTGAGGGTGCCGCCGAGGCAGTAGGTGCCGAGCACCTGGGCGGGCCAGACGCGGTCGTGCCGGTCGGCGCCGATCCGGCCGATGAGCAGCTGGGTCTGGACGGCGCCCGGCCGGTCCACGATGACCACACGGCCGGTGTCGTCGGCGGTGATGGGCGGGGCCTGCCGGGGAGCCGCCGGGGAGCCCGTCCAGGCGCCGAGGGTGTCCGCGAGCGCGGCGTCCAGATCGAGGCCGGTGAAGTCGCCGACGACCACGGCGGTGGTGGTGACGGGGCGGACGTGCGCCTCGTAGAAGGCGCGCACGGACGCGGCGTCGATGCGCTCGACGCTCTCCTCGGTGCCCTGGCGGGGGCGGGACATCCGCGAGCCGGCCGGGAAGAGCTGCGCCGAGAGGGCCATGGCCGCCCGGCGGGCGGGGTTGGCCAGCTCGTGCGGGATCTCGTCCAGGCGGTTGCGGACGAGGCGCTCGACCTCGCCGTCCGGGAAGGCGGGGGCGCGCAGCGCGTCGGCGAGCAGGCCGAGGGCCTTGACCAGCCGGGAGGCCGGGACCTCGAGGGAGATCCGGACGCCCGGGTGGTCGGCGTGCGCGTCGAGGGTGGCGCCGCAGCGCTCCAGCTCGGCGGCGAACTCCTCGGCCGTCAGCTTGTCGGTGCCCTCGGAGAGGGCCCGCGCCATGATGGTGGAGACGCCGTCGAGGCCGGCCGGCTCGGCCTCCAGGGGCGCGTCGAGGTTGATCTCGACGGCGACGACCTGCTGGCCGGGGCGGTGGCAGCGCAGCACCGTCAGGCCGTTGGGCAGCTGACCGCGCTCGGGGGCCGGGAAGGCCCACGGGGTGGCCGCGCCGGGCTGCGGCTGCGGGTGGAAGGTCATGGTGGCCGCGGCGTCGCTCACTGGGCCGTCTCCGTCTCTTCAGCGGTCACATCGGCCTCGGCGGCCTCGGGGGCGGTCGGTTCGTACACCAGCACGGCGCGGTTGTCGGGGTGCAGCCGGGCCTTGGCGACCGCCCGCACCTCCTCCGGCGTGATGTCCAGCACGCGCTCCACGGCCGTCAGGGCGAGCTGGGGGGCGCCGAAGAGCACGGCGAAGCGGCACAGTTCGTCGGCACGGCCGCTGACGGTGGCGAGCCGGTCCAGCCACTCGCGCTCCAGCTGGGCCTGGGCGCGCTCCATCTCCTCCGGGGTCGGGCCCTCGGCGGCGAAGCGGGCCAGCTCGTCGTCGACGGCGGCCTCGATGTCCGGGACCTCCACGCCGCCCGACGCCTTGACGTCCAGCCAGCCGAGCGAGGGGGCGCCCACGAGCCGGAGCAGCCCGAAGCCGGCGGCGACGGCGCTGCGGTCGTGGCGGACGAGGCGGTTGTGCAGCCGGGAGGACTCGCCGCCGCCGAGGACGGTCAGCGCCAGATCGGCGGCGTCGGCCTCACGGGTGCCGTCGTGCGGCAGCCGGTAGGCGGCCATCAGGGCGCGCGAGGGCACCTCCTCGCGCACCACCTCGCGCAGCTCCTTCCCCATCACGTCGGGGAGGGAGCCGTCGCGCGGGGGCTGCTTGCCGTCGTGCGCGGGGATGGAGCCGAAGTACTTCTCGACCCAGGCGAGCGTCTGCTCGGTGTCGATGTCGCCGACGACCGACAGCACGGCGTTGCCCGGCGCGTAGTACGTCCGGAAGAAGGCGCGCGCGTCCTCCAGGGAGGCGGCGTCCAGGTCGGCCATGGAGCCGATCGGCGTGTGGTGGTACGGGTGGCCGTCGGGGTAGGCCATGGCCGTCAGCTTCTCGAAGGCCGTGCCGTAGGGCACGTTGTCGTACCGCTGGCGGCGCTCGTTCTTGACGACGTCCCGCTGGTTCTCCATCGACTCGTCGTCGAGGGCGGTGAGCAGCGAGCCCATGCGGTCCGCCTCCAGCCAGAGGGCGAGCTCCAGCTGGTGGGCGGGCATGGTCTCGAAGTAGTTGGTGCGCTCGAAGCTGGTGGTGCCGTTGAGCGAGCCGCCGGCGCCCTGCACCAGCTCGAAATGGCCGTTGCCCTTGACCTGGGCGGAGCCCTGGAACATAAGGTGCTCGAAGAGGTGGGCCAGCCCGGTGCGCCCCTTGACCTCGTGGCGCGAGCCGACGTCGTACCAGAGGCAGACGGCGGCGACGGGGGTCAGATGGTCTTCTGAGAGCACCACCCGCAGGCCGTTGGCCAGCCGGTGCTCGGTCGCTGTCAGGCCGCCGGAACCGGCCTGTTGCGTGGCCGTGTGACCCATGGGCATGTACGTCCCTTCGATCGCTTGAAAATCTCGCGATGGTCCGCGATGACTCGCGTGATGAACAGTCCTGTCACTGTATGCAAGCGCGCTGACATCTGGCGAAGTTCCCGGGGCGGTCCGCTCTTACGGACGGGTCGCGGTCGGCGTTGTCGGTGGGGCGGGCCACAATGGTCGGCGTCAGAACCCTGCCTCGGCAATCGATCGAAGGAGCCGCAGCCGCGATGGCCCGCCGCAGCACGAAGACCCCGCCGCCGGAGAACTTCGAGGAGCGCATCCTCGACATCGACGTCGTCGACGAGATGCAGGGTTCCTTCCTCGAGTACGCCTATTCGGTCATCTACTCCCGGGCCCTGCCGGACGCCCGGGACGGACTGAAGCCCGTCCACCGCCGCATCCTCTTCCAGATGAACGAGATGGGCCTGCGCCCCGACCGTTCGTACGTGAAGTGCGCCCGGGTCGTCGGCGAGGTGATGGGCAAGCTGCACCCGCACGGCGACGCCTCCATCTACGACGCCCTGGTGCGCATGGCCCAGCCGTTCTCGATGCGGGTGCCGCTGGTCGACGGCCACGGCAACTTCGGCTCGCTCGGCAACGACGACCCGCCGGCGGCCATGCGCTACACCGAGGCCCGGATGGCCTCGGCCACGTCGCTGATGACCGAGTCGATCGACGAGGACACCGTCGACTTCGCGCCGAACTACGACGGCAGCGAGCAGGAGCCCGTAGCCCTCCCCGCCGCGTATCCGAACCTGCTGGTCAACGGCGCGTCCGGGATCGCGGTCGGCATGGCGACGAACATGCCGCCGCACAACCTCGGCGAGGTCATCGCCGCCGCCCGGCACCTCATCAAGCACCCGGGCGCCGACCTCGACACGCTGATGCGGTTCATCCCCGGCCCGGACCTGCCCACCGGCGGCCGGATCGTGGGTCTCGGCGGCGTCCGGGACGCCTACGAGACCGGCCGCGGCACCTTCAAGATCCGCGCCACGGTCGCCGTGGAGAACGTCACGGCCCGCCGCAAGGGCCTGGTCGTGACCGAGCTGCCCTTCACGGTCGGCCCCGAGAAGGTCATCTCCAAGATCAAGGACCTGGTCGGCTCGAAGAAGCTCCAGGGCATCGCCGACGTCAAGGACCTCACGGACCGCTCGCACGGCCTGCGGCTGGTCATCGAGATCAAGAACGGCTTCAACCCCGAGGCCGTCCTGGAGCAGCTCTACAAGCTGACGCCGATGGAGGAGTCCTTCGGCATCAACAACGTCGCCCTGGTCGACGGCCAGCCGCTGACGCTGGGCCTCAAGGAGCTGCTGGAGGTCTACGTCGACCACCGCTTCGAGGTGGTCCGCCGCCGGAGCGAGTTCCGGCGCGGCAAGCGGCGCGACCGGCTGCACCTCGTCGAGGGTCTGCTGGTGGCCCTCATCGACATCGACGAGGTCATCAGAATCATTCGATCGAGTGACAACGCCGCGGAGGCCAAGGAGGCCCTGATCGCGCGTTTCTCCCTCTCCGAGGTGCAGACGCAGTACATCCTCGACACCCCGCTGCGCCGTCTGACGAAGTTCGACCGCGTCGAGCTGGAGTCGGAGCGCGACCGGCTGACGGCCGAGATCCAGGAGCTGACCCGGATCCTGGAGTCCGACGCCGAGCTCCGCAAGCTGGTCTCCGGGGAACTGGCGGACGTGGCGAAGAAGTTCGGCACCGACCGGCGCACGGTGCTGCTGGAGTCGGCGGGCGCCCCCACGTCGGCCGTGCCGCTCCAGGTCGCGGACGACCCGTGCCGGGTGCTGCTGTCCTCCACCGGCCTGCTGGCCCGTACGGCCTCGGGCGAGCCCTTCGCGCCCGGCTCCGGGGAGGCCAAGCGCGTCAAGCACGACGTGATCGCCTCGGCGGTGCCGGCGACGGCGCTGGGCGAGGTGGGCGTGGTGACCTCGGCCGGGCGACTGCTGCGGCTGCGGGTGATCGACCTGCCGCAGCTGCCGGAGACGGCGGCCGCGCCCAACCTCTCGGGCGGTGCCCAGATCACGGAGTTCCTGTCGCTGGACGACGGCGAGCACGTGGTCTGCCTCACCACCCTGGACGAGTCCTCACCGGGCCTCGCGATCGGCACGGAGCAGGGCGTCGTCAAGCGCGTGGTCCCCGACTATCCGGCGAACAAGGACGAGTTGGAGGTCATCTCCCTCAAGGACGGCGACCGTATCGTCGGCGCGGTCGAGCTGCGCACCGGTGAGGAGGACCTCGTCTTCATCACCGACGACGCCCAGCTGCTGCGCTATCCGGCCGGCCAGGTGCGGCCGCAGGGCCGTCCGGCGGGCGGCATGGCGGGCATCAAGCTCACCGCCGGCGCCAAGGTGATCTCCTTCACGGCGGTCGACCCGGCGGCGGACGCCGCGGTCCTCACGGTCGCGGGCGCGGCCGGCACGCTGCTGGGCGCCTCGGAGACGACGGCGAAGCTGACGCCGTTCGACCAGTACCCGCGCAAGGGCCGGGCGACGGGCGGCGTGCGCTGCCAGCGCTTCCTGAAGGGCGAGGACTGCCTGGTCCTGGCCTGGGCGGGCGCGGCCCCGGCACGGGCCGCGAGTGCGAACGGCACCCCGGTCGAACTTCCGGAGCCGGACCCGCGCCGCGACGGCTCGGGCACGCCGCTGGCGAAGGCCGTGGCGGCGGTGGCGGGGCCGGTGTAGGAAGCCGGGTGACAGCGGTGGGGCCGGGGCGGCGTACGCCCGGGCCCCACGCGCCCGACGCCGCGGGTCGGCGGGTCGGCGGGTCGGCGGGCCGGCGGGTCGGCGGCTCGGCGGCTCGGCGGCTCGGCGGCTGAGCGTCACCCACCGGCCGTCGGCCCCGGGGGCGCGGTCACGCCTGCGCGTACCGCAGGACGCCCCACATCGTGTGCTCCTCCGCGTCCTCCGCGGCCAGGTGCCGGCACGCCTCGAGCCCGGCCCGCAGGGCGTCCGGGTCGATCCCGGTGCCGATCAGCACCAGCTGGGTCGGCTCCTCCTCGCCGCGCGCCGCGGGTGTGACGTAGAAGCGGAGGAAATCGCCGACGGCGTGCACCTCGTACCGCTTCCGCCGGTGTCCCGCCGCGCCGAAGCGGACGTACCCCTTGATGCGGTAGAGGCCGTCGGGGCGGTTGTCGAGGAAATCCATGAGCCGACGCGGGTCCATCGGCTCGTCGGCCGTGAAGGAGACGCTGTCGTAGGCGGTGTGCAGATGGCCGCCGTGGCAGTGACCCTCGGCGCAGCCGTCACCGGAGCAGCCGTCGCCGTGGCCGTGCTCGCGCGCGTCCTCGCGCTCCCGCTCGTCGCGGACGAGGTCCTCGAAGGACAGCTGCCGTATCGCCTCCGTGTCCTCCTCGCGCGGCTTGCGGTCGAAGAGCAGCTCGGGGTCGACCCGCCCGTAGGACGCCTCGACGACAGGGGTGCCGGGCCGGCCGATCCGGCCGAGCTCCTCGCGCAGGGCCGTGCGCGCGTCCTCCGGCACCCGGTCCGCCTTGTTGAGGACGACGAGGTCGGCGAGGGCCAGGTGCCGGTCGATCTCGGGGTGCCGGGCGCGGGTGCGGGCGAACTCGGCGGCGTCCACGACCTCGACCAGCCCGCCGTAGACGATGCTGGTGTTGTCGCTTGCCAGGATCATGCGGATGAGCTCCTGAGGCTCGGCGAGCCCGCTGGCCTCGATCACGATGACGTCGATCCGGGCGGCCGGGCGGGCGAGCCGGTCGAGGAACCCGTCCAGCTCGCTGGTGTCGACGGCGCAGCACAGGCAGCCGTTGCCCAGCGACACCATGGAGTCGACCTGCCCGGCGACGCTCATGGCGTCGATCTCGATGCTGCCGAAGTCGTTGACGACCACCCCGATCCGGCTGCCACCGCTTCTGCCCAGCAGGTGGTTGAGCAGGGTGGTCTTGCCGGAGCCCAGGAAGCCCGCGAGCACGATGACCGGGATCTGTCGCTTCGCCAACGGGGGCGCCTCCCTCACATGTCGGACGCAGCGGGAACCGGCTGCGGCGGGGCGGACCGGGACGGCGGCCCGCCGGGCGGATGATCTTGGAGCCCTCCGCCCGTTCCAGGATATTGGCGCTCCGGCCCCGGCGGACGGGCGAGCCGGCCTTCGCCGTGACGCGGACGGCCCCCGGGTCGCCCGCGCGCTGGAGGAGCACGCCGAACGGCCACTGCGGCTCCGGCCCGCCGGACGGCGCGGCGGCCCGAAACCGCCCCGGCCGGCGCCGTGAAGGCAACGTCCGCCCGGCGGTCACGGAGGGGTTCCCGAAAGGCCCTTCTCGCGCCCGGGGAGGGCTCCCCCCGGGCCATGGGAAGGCTCTTCCACCCCGCCCGCCACACCTGTTCGCCTCAATCCGCACACACAATCCCCGGCAGGGTAGGTTAGGCTAACCTACGTGAGTACGTGCGCGACTGCCTCTCGCCGCCTTGCCGAGCCGTTGTCCGGTACCGCGGCCACCGCCCGGACATGGCTGCTGATCGAGCAGCCCGGCCCGTGGGGCGCCGACGCCCTCACCACCAGCCACCTCGACCCCGCCGTCGGCCGCGCCCTGGCCGCGGCCACCGAGGGGACCGGCGTACGGGTCGCGCTGATCCGGCGCCCCGGCCGGCACGCCGACTGCCACGGGCCCACGACGCAGCGGGTGTTCGCCGCCCACACCGCGCCGGGCCGCTCCTGGATCCGTACCGCCGCCCTCGCCGACCCGGCGTCCCTGACCTCGCTGGACTTCGCCGCGCTCGGCGCGGGCGAGCACGGCGGCCTGTGGGAGCCGCACACCGGCGCGCCGCTGGTCTTCGTCTGCACCAACGGCAAGCGCGACCGCTGCTGCGCCCTGCTGGGCCGCCCGCTGGCCGCCGAGCTCGCCGCGACCGGCTCCATCGACACCTGGGAGATCACCCACATCGGTGGTCACCGCTTCTCCCCCACCCTCTTCGTCCTGCCGTACGGCTACGCCTACGGACGGGTCACCGCGCACGAGGTCAAGGACATCGTGGAGGCGGCCCGCGACGGCCGGATCGCCACCGGGAACTGCCGCGGCCGTTCGGCCTGGGAGCGCCCCGCGCAGGCCGCCGAGCTGGCGGTGCGCGAGCTCACCGGCGAGGAGGGCGCGGGCGCCCTGGACGTCGTACGGGCCGAGGGACCCGCGCCGCACTGGTCCGTGACCGTCACCCACGCCGACGGCCGCGCCTGGCGGGTCGCGGTGGAGCAGGGCGCCGCCGAGCCGCCCCGGCCCGAGAGCTGCGGGCGGGTGCCCGGCAGCCCGGCCCGGATGGACGTCGCGTCCGTCACCCCGCTGGTGTCCGTCCCCCGCTGACCGGCGGCACCCTCGTCAGCCCGCCTTCCCGACGAACTCCGTGGTGTAGGTCTTCTCCAGGTCCACCTTCGCGTTCTTGAGGTTGGGGTTGAAGGACTTGAGGACCTCGTGGACGGTCCTCGGCCCGTCGGCGGGCATCACGCCGTCCGGGGTGAACATCGGCAGCGTGTTCCGCACCGCCTCGACGTACTGCGCCTTGCCGCCCTTCGCGTAGTCCTCCGGCATCTTGGCGGCGATCTCCTCCGGGCTGTGCGTGGACATCCACTTCAAGGTCTTCACGAAGGCGTTGGCGAGCTTCTGCACCGTCTCCTTGTGGCTGTTCACCCAGCCGGTGTTCATATAGAGGCTCGACGCGGGGTAGAGGCCGCCGAGCGCCGCGCGGGAGCCCTCGGGGGTGCGCATGTCGACGAGCACCTTGCCCGCGTCCTTGGCGAGGATCTGCGCGACGGTCGGGTCGGTCGTCATGCCCGCGTCGATGGAGCCCTGCTGGAGCGCGGCGAGGAAGGTCTGTCCGGCCCCGACGGCCACGGGCGTGATGTCGCTCACCTTCACCCCGTTCTTGACCGCCAGGTACTTCGTCAGGAAGTCGGTGGAGGAGCCGAGTCCGGTGACGCCGAGCTTCTTGCCCTTGAAGTCCTTGGGCGAGGTGAGCGTCGCGGCCGCCTTCTTGGAGACGATCTCCACCTCGCCCGGCGTCCGGGCCAGCTGGACGACCGACTCCACGTCCTTGCCCTTCACCTGGAGGTCGAGCGTGTGGTCGTAGAAGCCGACGACGCCCTGGACCTCTCCCGAGACGAGCGCGGTGGTGGCCTGCACCCCGGCGGGCTCGCTGAGCAGCCTGACCGCCACCCCTTCCTCCTGGAAGTAGCCGAGCCGCTGGGTGAGCACGGCCGGCATGTAGATGACCTTGTCGAGGCCACCGACCATGATCTTGACGGTGTCCCCCTGGGCCGCCTCGGCGGCCTTCTCCGCGGTGTGCGTGTTCGAGGACTCGTCGGCGCAGCCGGCGAGGCTGCCCGCGAGGAGGAGGCAGAGGGATCCGGAGACGGCCGCCGCGCGGACGGGGGCGCGCTTGCTGAAGGTGGGCATCAGATGTTCCCTACGGTCGGGACGTACGCCGGAACGCACGGCCGGGTGTGACGGACGGGGCGTGGGGGGCGTGGCGGGGCGGCCTCAGTCGCCTGAACCCGGATCGGCGGGCTTCCAGCGGAAGAGCCTCTTCTCCGCGAACGTCAGCAGCCCCTCCGCGAGCAGGGCGACGACGGCGAGGATGACCATCGCGGCGTAGACGCCCGCCGAGTTGAACGAACCCTGGGAGGTGGAGACGAGGAGCCCGATGCCATGGATCGCGCCGATGTACTCGCCGACGATCGCGCCGATCAGCGCGAAGCCGAAGCTCACGTGCAGGCTGGTGAAGATCCAGGACGTCGCGGACGGGATGACGACCTGAAGGGTCACCCGGCGGTTGCTCGCGCCCAGGATGCGGGCGTTGGCCACCAGGTTGCGGTCGACCTCACGAGCCCCCTGGAAGGCGTTGAAGAACACCGGGAAGAAGACCAGGACGACCGCGGACGCGACCTTGGAGGCCGGGCCCAGCCCGAACCAGATCAGGAAGATCGGCGCGAGCACGATCCGCGGCACCGCGTTGAGCACCTTGATGTACGGGCCGAAGACGTCGGCGAGGAAGCGGACCCGGCCGAGCGCGATGCCGAGCACCACACCGGCCGCGACGCCGACGACCCAGCCGAGCAGGGCCTCGTAGAGCGTGTACCAGATCTGCTCACCGAGCGAGCCCTGCGCGGTGCCGTGCAGCGTCCACTGGACGATCTGGTCCCAGATCGCCGACGGCATCGAGAAGTTGAACGAGTCGATCACGTCGTTCCGGGACAGCGCCTCCCACGCGGCGAGCACCACGACGAGCAGCAGCACCCGGGCCCCGTACACGAGGAGCCTGCGCCGGCGGGCGGCTTGCGCGCGGGCCACCGTACGGCCGGTGCGGAGGGCGAGGGGAGCGCCGACGGACTCCACGGACTCAAGCGACACGGGAAGCTCCCCTCTCACGGGTGATGCGGACCTCTTCGCCGAGGGACGACCAGATCTCGCGGTAGGTCTCCACGAACTCCGGCTCCAAGCGGACGGCCTCGACCTTGCGCGGCCGGGGCAGCCGTACGGGGAAGACCTCTTTGACGGTCGCCGGGCCGGCGGTCATCACCACGACCTTGTCGGCGAGCGCGATCGCCTCCTCCAGGTCGTGGGTGACGAAGACGACGGAGGCCGCCGCCCCGTCGGCGCGGCTGGCGCTCCAGAGCTCCAGGAGCTCGTCCGACATCAGTGCCCGCGTCTGTACGTCGAGCGCCGAGAAGGGCTCGTCCATCAGCAGGATCGCGGGGTCGCACACGAAGGTCTGGGCGAGCGCGACGCGCTTGCGCTGGCCGCCGGAGAGCTGGTGCGGATAGCGATCGGCGAAGGACGCGAGGCCGACCCGGCCTAGCCAGTCGCGGGCCCGGTCGCGGGCCTCGGCCTTCGGCACGCCGCGGAAGCGCGGGCCGGCCATGACGTTGGACAGCACGGTGCGCCAGGGGAAGACGGCGTCCTGCTGGAAGACGAAGCCGACTTCCGGCCGGATTCCGGTCACGGGTTCGCCGCCGACCAGCACCTCGCCCTCGGTCGGCTCCTCCAGGCCGCTGACCAGGGTGAGCGTGGTGGACTTGCCGCACCCGGTCGGCCCCACGACCGCCACGAACTCGCCTCGCCCCACGGTGAGATCGAGGTCCCGTACGGCAGTGTGCGCGGCCCCCGAGGGGGTCCGGAACACCTTGCTCGCGCCCCGCAGCTCGATCGCCGGGATCTGCCCGCCCGGCGGGGGGCCGCCGGGCCTGTCGCCGTTCATTTCCGCATGCCTCCTTCGCACGGCCGCGTCGCCGGATCCCGCTGGCCCGGGGCCCGTTCGGCCGGTGCTGGAGGTTAGGTGCGGCGCGCGACGACGGCACAGGCTTGTGGGCGCTGTGCGGCTTCCGCGCACGAACCCTGTTCTGCTCCTTTTGCTCCCGGTAGAACCTCGCGGTAGCGCAACGAATGCGCCACGGGACTGGGCTGAGCGGCAGCGTCCGGATACGTTCTGTTGACGCCGCAGAAACGGAACGCCGCCGAAACGGAATTGACCCATCCGGTCCAGGTGGCCGACGGACCGGTCCCGCGCGGGCGGGAGACGACACGAAAGGGACACAGATGCGCCCCCGGTGGCCCCGCCGCGTCTTCGCCCAGGTCCTGCTAGTCCATCTGCTGATCATCACCGGGGTCGCCGGGCTCGCCGCCGGGCTCTTCCTCGCCCCTCTCGGCGCCCAGCTCGACGAACAGGCCGAGCGCCGCGCGCTGTCCATCGCCCAGGCCACCGCCGCCCAGCCGGACCTCGCCCACGACCTGCTGGCCGGCCGGCCCGCCCCGGACGGCCCGGTGCAGGCCGGCGCCGAGCGCATCCGGCTGGCCACGGGCGCCAGTTACGTCGTGATCGTCGACACCCGGGGCATCCGCTACTCCCACACCACCCCCTCCCGGATCGGCGGCCGCGTGAGCTCCGACCCCGGGCCGGCCCTGAGCGGCCGCGAGTGGACCGGCATAGGCCGCGGCACCCTCGGCCGCTCCGCGCGCGGCAAGGTGCCGCTGCGCGACGACGAGGGGGCCGTCGTCGGGGCCGTCTCCGTCGGCATCGCCTACGACAACGTGCACGCCCTGCTGGTCCGCGCCGTGCCGGGCATCCTGCTGTACGCGGGCGCCGCCCTCGCGGCCGGCGCGCTGGCCGCGGTCGCCGTGTCCCGGCGGCTGCGCAAGCGCACCCACGGCATCGAACTCACCGAGATATCGGCGCTCCTGAACGAGCGTGAAGCCATGCTCCACGGCATCCGCGAGGGCGTGGTGGCGCTGGACCGGCGCGGCCGCGTACGCCTGGTCAACGACGAGGCGCAGCGGCTGCTCGGCCTCGGCCCGGACGCCATCGGGCAGCCGCTCGACACCGTCCTGCCGCCCGGCCGGACCACCGATGTGCTGGCCGGCCGGGTGACCGGGACGGACCTCCTCACCGTGCGGGACGGCCGGGTGCTCGTCGCCAACCGGATGGACACCGCCGACGGCGGCACCGTGGCGACCCTGCGCGACCGTACGGAGCTGGAGCAGCTGCGCAGGGAGCTGGACGGCACCCGGGGGCTGACCGACGCGCTGCGCGCCCAGGACCACGAGCACGCCAACCGGCTGCACACCCTCCTGGGCCTGCTGGAGCTCGGCCTGTACGAGGAGGCCGCCGAGTTCGTCGCGGAGGTGACGGGCGCGCACCGGGCCACGGCCGAACAGGTCACCGAGCGCGTCCGGGACCCCGTGGTCAGCGCGCTGCTGGTGGGCAAGAGCGCCGTGGCCGCGGAGCGCGGCGTGGCGCTGCGGGTGAGCCCGGACAGCCGGCTGCCCGACCGGGTGGTGGACGCGCGGGACGTGGTGACGGTGCTCGGCAACCTCGTGGACAACGCGCTGGACGCGGCCGCGGCGGGGCCGCGCGGGGAGTCCTGGCCGGAGCCCGGGGCCGGGCCCCGTGACGAGCCCCGCGACGAGCCCTGGGTCGAGGTCGAGCTGCGCGCCGCCGGGTCCGCCGTGGTCCTCCGGGTCTCGGACAACGGTCCGGGCATACCGGAGGCCGCCAGGGAGCTGGTGTTCACGGACGGCTGGTCCACCAAGGAGTCCTCCCCGCACCGCCGCCGGGGCCTCGGCCTCGCGCTCGTACGACGGCTGGCCGAGCGCTACGGCGGAACGGCGCGGTCGGCTGAACGGGAAGGCGGCGGCGCGGTGTTCACCGTGGAGCTGCCGGAAGCACTGAACCACCTCGAAGGGGTGAAACGATGATCGAGGTCCTGGTCGTGGACGACGACTTCCGCGTCGCCGAGATCAACGCCGCTTACGTCGCACGGGTCCCCGGCTTCCACGTCGGCGCCAAGGCCCACAACGCGGCACAGGCCATGGCCGTGCTGGAGCGCGGCGGCATCGACCTGGTCCTGCTGGACCACTTCCTGCCGGACGAGACC
Organism: Streptomyces albireticuli; assembly: GCF_021228125.1. Taxonomy (GTDB): domain Bacteria; phylum Actinomycetota; class Actinomycetes; order Streptomycetales; family Streptomycetaceae; genus Streptomyces; species Streptomyces albireticuli. The sequence goes on along the minus strand of NZ_JAJQQS010000022.1, from coordinate 91,142 downwards.
GGGCTGTCCCTGGTCCGCCGGATACGCCAGCGGGGGCACCTCACCGACGTCATCATGGTGACGGCCTCGCGCGACATCGCGACCGTACAGGCGGCGATGTGCTACGGCGCGCTCCAGTACCTCGTGAAGCCGTTCACCTTCCCCGGGCTGCGGGTGAAGCTGGAGGCGTACGCGCAGCTGCGGCGGACCCTCGACGACGCGGAGGAGGCGGGCCAGGACCAGGTCGACCGGATCTTCGGCACGCTGCGGACGGCGGCCACCAGCGCGCCGCTGCCCAAGGGGCACTCCGCGCCGACGGCCGAGCTGATCCGCCGGGTGCTCTCGGACGCGGCGCGGCCCCTGTCGGCCCACGAGGTCGCGGCCCGCTCCGGGCTCAGCCGTTCGACGGCGCAGCGCTACCTCAAACGGCTGGAGGAGTCCGGCCGGCTCCGTCTCACCCTCAAATACGGCGAGACGGGCCGCCCGGAGCACCGCTACGCCTGGGCGGTGGCCGGCTGACGCCCGCAGGCCGCCGCGCCCCGCCCGGGACCTCCGAAGGGACCGTCAGGCGTCGATGCGCGAGCGGTCCAGGGTCGCCGCCGAGTTGGTGATGAACTCCTTACGGGGGGCCACCTCATTGCCCATCAGCAGGTCGAAGGCGCGCTCGGCCGCCTCCAGATCGCTGATGTTGATGCGGCGCAGGGTGCGGTGGCGGGGGTCCATCGTGGTCTCCGCGAGCTGGTCGGCGTCCATCTCACCGAGGCCCTTGTAGCGCTGGATGCCGTCCTTGTACGGGATGTTCTTGCGCTCCAGCTCCAGCAGCGTCTGCCGCAGCTCGCTGTCGGAGTAGGTGTAGATGTACTTGTCCTGACCCTTCTTCGGGCGCGTGAGCTCCACCCGGTGCAGCGGCGGCACCGCGGAGAAGACCCGGCCCTCCTCCACCATGGGGCGCATATAGCGCTGGAAGAGCGTCAGCAGCAGACAGCGGATGTGCGCGCCGTCCACATCGGCGTCGGCGAGGAAGATGACCTTGCCGTAGCGCGCGGCGTCGATGTCGAAGGTCCGGCCGGACCCGGCTCCTATGACCTGGATGATCGCGCCGCACTCGGCGTTCTTCAGCATGTCGGAGACCGACGACTTCTGGACGTTCAGGATCTTGCCGCGGATCGGCAGCAGCGCCTGGAACTCGGAGTTCCGCGCCAGCTTCGCGGTGCCGAGCGCGGAGTCGCCCTCGACGATGAACAGCTCGCTGCGCTCGACGTCGTCGCTGCGGCAGTCGGCGAGCTTGGCCGGGAGCGAGGACGACTCCAGGGCCGTCTTGCGGCGCTGGGCCTCCTTGTGCTGCCGGGCGGCGATGCGCGTACGGGCCGCCGCGACGACCTTCTCCATGACGGCGCGGGCCTGCTGCTTGGCGTCGCGCTTGGTGGAGGTCAGGAACACCTTGAGCTCCTTGGCGACCACGTTCGCCACGATCCGGGTGGCGGCGGAGGTGCCCAGGACCTCCTTGGTCTGCCCCTCGAACTGCGGCTCGGCCAGCCGGACCGTCACGACGGCCGTGAGGCCCTCCATGGCGTCGTCCTTGACCACGTCGTCCTCGGCGACCCGGAGCAGCTTCGAGGAGCGGAGCACCTCGTTGACGGTCTTGGTGATGGACCGCTCGAATCCGGACACGTGCGTGCCGCCCTTGGGGGTGGCGATGATGTTGACGAAGGACTTCACGCTGGTGTCGTAGCCGGTGCCCCAGCGCAGGGCGATGTCCACGCCCAGCTCGCGGGTGACCTCGGTGGGCGTCATGTGGCCGCGGTCGTCGAGGACCGGCACGGTCTCCTTGAAGGTGCCCTGTCCCGTCAGCCGCAGCACATCGCAGACGGCCTTGTCCTGCGCGAGGTACTCGCAGAACTCGCTGATGCCGCCGTCGTAGCGGAACGTCTCCTCGGTGGCGCCCTCGCCGTCGAGGCCGCGCTCGTCCCGGACGACGATCGTCAGGCCGGGCACCAGGAACGCCGTCTGCCGGGCGCGCCCGTAGAGCGTCTCCAGGGAGAGCTTGGCGTCCTTGAGGAAGATCTGGCGGTCCGCCCAGTAGCGCACCCGGGTGCCGGTGCGGGTCTTGGGGACCTTCTTGCCCTTGAGGAGGCCGTTGCCCGGGTCGAAGGGGGCGTCCGGACCGGACTCGGTGAAGATGCCGGGGACACCGCGGCGGAAGCTGATGGCGTGGGTCCGGCTGTTCCGGTCGACCTCGACGTCCAGCCGGGCGGAGAGGGCGTTGACGACGGAGGCGCCGACGCCGTGGAGACCGCCGGAGGCGGCGTACGAGCCGCCGCCGAACTTTCCGCCCGCGTGCAGCTTGGTCATGACGACCTCGACGCCGGACAGCCCGGTCTTGGGCTCGACGTCCACGGGGATGCCGCGGCCGTTGTCCCGCACCTCCACGGAGCCGTCGTCGTGGAGGATCACGTCGATCCGGTCGCAGAAGCCGCCCAGGGCCTCGTCCACGGAATTGTCGATGATCTCCCAGAGGCAGTGCATCAGACCGCGGCTGTCGGTCGAGCCGATGTACATGCCGGGGCGCTTGCGGACGGCCTCGAGGCCCTCGAGGACGAGCAGGTGCCGCGCGGTGTAGTTGGATCCGTCCCGGTCTGCCCCGGTCAGCAACGCAGTGGACGGCACGGACATCTCGGCGGTCACGCGGTTCGCTCCTCGCTGAATTTCTTTTTGGCCCGGGTCGGGCGCAGTGATGGCTCGGTCGCCGTTCAGAGGGTACCGAGGCCAGGTAGAGCCTTTGCGCAGCCACCCGTGGGAACGCCCATGCTAGTCCAGAGTCGATCAACTGTTCGATGACTCGATGGGGTGACGTGCACATCACGTTCCCTTGGAGGCATGAACCATTTAGGCTCCGGGCACGTCCTGAACAACAACCCGGCAAGCCGGCCGGGTGGACGAAAGCTCCCCAGCGATGTGAAACCGTAAGCCCACGCAATACGGCTCATTCGCCGCCAAACCGTCAAGATCCGGCCTGCTCCGAAGGAAGTTTCGAGGAAAAGCCGCGAGCGGGAACGTTTTCGGCCTGGTTGGATGTTGACCCTGGTACGACAGCTCGTCGAGCTAGAGAAGAGGCGACGTGACTACTGTTCTGACCCCCGCGAGCCCGCTGACGGCCGCTGACCGCTGCGACCGGTGCGGCGCTCAGGCTTACCTGCGCGTCGTTCTCATGAGCGGCGGCGAACTGCTCTTCTGCGCCCACCACGGGCGTAAGTTCGAGCCAGAACTCAAGAAGATCGCCGCGGAAATACAGGACGAGACGGAGCGGCTCACCGCCCCTCCGGCGTCCGCGTCCGACGAGGACCGCTGAGTCCGCAGTGGAACGCTGACACATCGCATCCGACGACGAGCGAGGTCCGGCCATCCAGGGCCGGACAGCCGCGGGCGGCCACCCCCACCGGGGAGGCCGCCCGCTCTCGTGCGCGCACCCATCCGGCACCCTGCCCGCTTCCGCCCGCCGACGGGCACCACGTCGCGCGCGGCCCGCATCGCACTCCCCGTGGGACGCCCCGCCGCGCCGCCACGGCCTCCGCCCGCCGGCGACAGCGCATCGCCCGCCTCGCACCGGCCTCGCGCCCGCCGCAGGACGTCCCACGCCTTCCGGCCGCCGGCCGCGCCCCGGCGAGTCCCCGGGCCGCCTCGTCTGCGGCGCGGCGCCGTAACGGCCGCCCGCCGCCCACACCCCCGAGAGGCCCCGGGCCGTGTGGCCGCCACCTCGCCGCCGCGACGCCCTGTCCGCCTCGCCCGCGGGGTCGGGGCCGTGGCAGCCGCCCGCAGGCCGCGTACCGGCACGGCTCCGGGCCGCACGGCCGCTTCCCGGCCACCGACGCACCCGGTCCGTCGCCCTCGCACGGCCCGCGCGGCCCTCAGGACGCCGTCACAGGCCCTCACTGCCGCCACCACGGCCCCCGTGGGTGCGATCCGGCACTCCATTGCCCCGCCGCCCCGCGAGGCGGCGAGACGGGCCGCTGGGCTCTCGCCGACGCCGGGCGGGTGGCGTGCGAGCGGGTCACGGGCCGGGCCGGGCGGACCGCCTGCGGCGCCGGTCCGCGATCACGCCGCCGCGCGGCGGGCGCGCCGGGCGCCCCGACGCGGCCGGACTCCGCCTCCGCGGGCGATATCGGCGCGGCGGCCTTCACCGTGTCGACGCTGTGCGCCTTCACTTGGGCGATGGCCGCCGAGATCCGCGTGTACACCCCCGGGTGTCCGGGCTGGGCACAGCCGCTCCCCCACGACACCAGCCCCACCAGCCGCCCCCGCGCCACCAGCGGCCCGCCGCTGTCACCCTGGCAGGCGTCCCTGCCGCCCGCCGGCAGCCCCGCGCAGAGCATCGTCGCCCGCCGGTAGACGCCCTCCGCGCTCCCCGGGTACGCCCGCTCGCACTGCGCGTCGTCCATGACGACCAGCCCCGCCGCCCGCAGGGTCTCGGAGTACGTGCCGTTGCCGAACATGTCGCCCCAGCCGTAGACCGCGGTCGGCGTGCCCGTGCGGTAGACGGCGTCGCCCGCCTGCGCCAGCGCGATCGCGCTGTCGTGCGGCAGCGGGTCCTTCAGGGTGAGCACGGCGAGGTCGCCCTCGTTGGTCTCGGTGTCGAAGTTCGGGTTGACCCAGGTGGCGCGCAGTTCCAGCTCGGTCCCGGACACCCCCCTCAGATCGTCCCGCCCGTAGATCACCCGGAGGTCCTTCGCCTCGGCCACGTCCGTCCCGAGGACCTCGCGGCTGAGGCAGTGCGCCGCCGTGAGCACGGTCCGCTGGCCCACCAGGGCGCCACCGCAGAACTGCCCCGAGCGGGCGGCACCGAACCGCTGGCGGCTGGCCAGGGCCACCGCCCAGGGCGCCTCCGCGGCCCGGACGGACTGCCCTCCGACGACCGCCAGATCCGCCTGCGCGGGGACCGGCGTCGCCAGCAGCAGCGCGACCGCGCCGGCCAACGGGTAGCTCAGCGAACGCATGCACTCTCCTGACCGTATGAAGTCCCCTGCACACCCAGGGTCACCCCGTCCGCCGATCATCGCATCCCGAAGCCCGAAGGCCCGGCACCTCGGAAGAGGTGCCGGGCCTTCGGGGACTCCGGGAACGGGCGGCCGCCCCGGTTTCTAGTCGAGGTAGTCGCGAAGGACCTGCGAACGGGACGGGTGGCGCAGCTTGGACATGGTCTTCGACTCGATCTGACGGATGCGCTCACGCGTCACGCCGTAGACCTTGCCGATCTCGTCCAGCGTCTTCGGCTGGCCGTCGGTGAGGCCGAAGCGCATGGAGACCACGCCCGCCTCGCGCTCGCTGAGCGTGTCCAGGACGGAGTGCAGCTGCTCCTGGAGGAGCGTGAAGCTGACCGCGTCGGCCGGCACGACCGCCTCGGAGTCCTCGATGAGGTCACCGAACTCGCTGTCGCCGTCCTCACCCAGGGGGGTGTGGAGGGAGATCGGCTCACGGCCGTACTTCTGGACCTCGATGACCTTCTCGGGGGTCATGTCGAGCTCCTTGGCCAGCTCCTCCGGGGTGGGCTCGCGGCCCAGGTCCTGGAGCATCTGGCGCTGGACACGCGCGAGCTTGTTGATGACCTCGACCATGTGCACCGGGATACGGATGGTGCGGGCCTGGTCGGCCATCGCGCGCGTGATGGCCTGGCGGATCCACCAGGTCGCATACGTGGAGAACTTGTAGCCCTTGGTGTAGTCGAACTTCTCGACCGCGCGGATCAGACCCAGGTTGCCCTCCTGGATGAGGTCCAGGAAGAGCATGCCGCGGCCGGTGTAGCGCTTGGCCAGGGAGACCACCAGACGGAGGTTGGCCTCCAGGAGGTGGTTCTTGGCGCGGCGCCCGTCCTCGGCGATGATCTCCAGCTCGCGCTTGAGCTTCGGGGCGAGCTTGTCGCTGTTCGCCAGCTTGTCCTCGGCGAACAGACCCGCCTCGATGCGCTTGGCGAGCTCGACCTCCTGCTCGGCGTTGAGGAGCGGGACCTTACCGATCTGCTTGAGGTAGTCCTTGACCGGGTCGGCCGTGGCACCGGCCACCGCGACCTGCTGCGCGGGGGCGTCGTCCTCGTCGTCGTCGGAGAGGACGAAGCCCTTGTTCTCGCCGGTCTCGTCCTCCTCCTCGCCGGCCTTGCCGGGGGTGGGGGTCTCCTCGACGAGCTCGTCGTCGAGCAGCTCGTCGGCGTCCTTCTTGGAGGCGGTCTTCTTGGCCGCCGTCTTCTTCGCGGTGGCCTTCTTGGCCACCGTCTTCTTGGCCACCGCCTTCTTGGCGGCGGTCTTCTTCGCGGGCGACGCGGTCTCGTCGCCCTCGGCGTCGCCGTACGCGCCGACGGACGCGCCGGACGTGGCCTGCCGGGACGTGACCGTCTTGGAGGCGACGGTCTTGGTCGCGGTGCGCTTCGCCGGGCTCTTCGCTGCGACGCTCTTACGGGTGCGCTTGGGCGCCTCGGCGGCACTGACCATCAGCGTCACACCCTCCTCGTCGAGGACCTGGTTGAGGCTGCGCAGAACATTCTTCCACTGGGTTGGCGGAATCTGGTCAGCCTCGAAGGCCCGACGCACGTCGTCGCCGGCGATCTGCCCCTCGGCCTTTCCCTGCTCGATGAGCGCCATCAGAGACTCGGATTCGGCGATCTCCGGCGGGAGCGTACGGGATGTGCTGGCCGACACGAACAACCTCTCGGAACGATGGAAACGGCTTCCGGCCCCGGTCCGCTCTGAACGACGGACCGGTTCCGACGACCGCCGGCAAAGGATGAACCGACGGCGCGCGGGTGGTGAGTACGGACGGACACAGCACCTCGAACGAGGCCGGTATTCCCTCCGCCGCTGCCACCTCTTTAGTCATCGCACTGCCTCAAAGAGCGTTACGCCCAATCCTCGTGGCCCGAGTCACACCACATAACGGAGTGAAAGGCCATACAAGAGGACATAGCATCCCGCCGCTCTTCCGCTGCGGCCCCGGTCCGAGCTCCGGGGGCGGCCGGCGGCGCCCGTCCCGCGACGGATCGGGCGCGTGGGATCGGGCGCGTGGCCGGGGTGCCGTCCGACGCGGCCGCGCGCCCGATCCGCTTCCGCGGTCCCGCGCGCGGCCCGGCCGTACGACCCGGCCCGTACCGTCCCGCCTCTCCCGCGGTCAGTGTTCGCGCGGCGCGGGCACCACGCGCTCGACGTCGGGGTGGGCGGTGAGCAGCTGGCGCATGGCGGCCTCCGCCCCCGCGGCGTCGCCCGCGCCCACGGCGTCGACGATCCGGAGGTGGTGGCCGACGCCGGCCTCGGTGGGGCGGTCGCAGCCGCCGGCCTGCGCGCCCGAGACGTGCAGCGCGGAGGAGACGATGCCGGAGAGGTGCTCGAGCATGCGGTTGCCCGCGACCTGGAGGAGCAGGGAGTGGAACTCGGCGTCGGCGCGCGAGAACGTGAGCGAGTCGCCCTGGGCCAGCGCGTGGCCCATGATCTCGGCCATGTCGGCGAGGCGCTGCTGGACGTCCTCGCGGCCGTGCCCGGCGGCGAGGCGGGCGGCGAGCGGCTCGATGGTCCAGCGGAGCTCGCAGAGCTCGCGGCGCTGGTCCTCGCGCTGGGGGCCGAAGGCCCGCCACTCGATGATGTCCGGGTCGAGGAGGTTCCAGTCGGCGACGGGGCGGACGCGGGTGCCTACGTTGGGGCGGGCGCTGACCAGGCCCTTGGCCTCCAGGACGCGCAGGGATTCGCGGACGACGGTGCGGGAGACCTCGAAGCGCTGCCCGATCTCCTCCGGGACGAGGGGGCGGTCGGCCCCCAGGTCGCCGGAGACGATCATCTGGCCCAGCTGCTGCACGAGCTGCCCGTGCAGCCCTCGGCCCCGGCTGCCGGCCGCACGGCGGCCGGCCCGGCTCAGCTCCGCCTCACTGTCCCAGGCGGGTGGGGTCCCACGGTCGGCCCCGGGGGCCTCCCCGTAGGAGTATCGGTCCAGCTCGCCCGAGCCTGTGAGGCCGGAATCGGAGGGGCGAGCCGCGGTCATCATGGTGTGCGCAAGGGTACTCACGCCTCCTTTGTCGGCGACACCTCCAGCTCCCTTGAGGTCTTTGGTGAAAAGCACACGAAAGGGTGATCGCCCATTACCTCATAATTGACGCCTAACTGTGCGGAAACGGGCGCAGTTACCGGGTGCTTTGAATGCGGAGCGTGACATTCGAGGCGCCGGGCTCACGGGGAGTTCACGGGCGTGAGCGGGCGGGCGCGCGCCCTCACCGCGGGCGACCGCGGAACACGGTGAGCACGTACGCGCCGAGGAGCGCGGTGAGCGAGAGCGCGAGCCCCCACCCGACGGGCTGGGAGACCAGCCGCAGGGCCGCCGAGACCCCCTGGTCCATGCCGGAGGGCCACTGCACGACGGCCGCCGAACGCAGTCGCTCCGGGAGCCCGACCAGCGACCGGGCGGCGGGCTCGGCCAGCAGACCGCCCAGCACCGGGACCACCAGGGTGGGCACCGCCAGCACCGCCACCAGCCCGAGCGCCGTGGACCGGAACAGCCCGGCGGCGAGCAGGCCCGCCCAGGCGCAGCCCAGGGTGAGCCCCGCCCAGCCGGCGAGCGCGACGATCAGCTCGCCGGAGGGGCCGACGGTGACGTCGCCGAAGAGCAGCCCCACGGCGGCGGCGTCGAGGGTGACGGAGGCGAGCGCGAGCAGCAGGGCCGCGGCGGCCGTGACGGCGAGCTTGGCACCGAGCAGGCCGAGGCGGCGGGGGACGGTGCCCTGGTCGGGGGCGAGCGCGGGGTACCGGAACTCCTGGCCGAAGGAGAGCGCGCCGAGGAACCCGGCGCCGAAGGCGGCCGGCGGCAGCGGCAGCAGGGTGGGCCAGCCGGTGAACAGTCGGGGCTCAGGCGACCCGGTGCGGGCGAGGAGCACGGAGGCGAGGACCGAGACGAGGAGCGCGGCGGCGGCCACCACCCAGGCGGTCCGCACCCCCGTGGCGCGGCGGAGCTCGTAGCGCAGCGGCCAGGCGGGATCGGCCGCCGGGAGCCGGGGCTGGACGCGGGACGGCAGGGCGGAGCGGGCGGCCGACCCCGCCTGGCCGCTGCGGGCGGGTCGACCGGGCCGGGCAGGCCGGGCGGAGCGGCCGCGGACGTCCGCGGGGCCGGGGGCCGCTCCGGGATCTCCGGAGGCTCGGAGTGTTCCGGGCGGCGTTCCCGGCGTTCCCAGCGTTCCCAGCGTTCCCGGCGTCGCGGGTGACGCCTCGGCGAGGGGGAAGGCGGTGCCGGCGAGGCCCGCGGGACCGGCGGCGGGCTGCCTGCCGTCGGCGCGCGGCAGGGGGGCCACGGGGCCGGTGTCCCCGACCTCCTCGGCCAGCCGGTGGACGAGGATCCCGTGCCGGTAGGCGGTCTCACCGACGGCGGCGCAACTGCTGTTGTAGACCGAGAGCCGGCCACCGCCTTCGTTGACGACCTCCATCGGCGGACCGGCGTCGGCGACACCCGTGGCCTCGCCGGCAGCGCCCGCGTCGGCCTCGGCGTCGAGGACGTGGGCGAGCCGGTCGGCGAGCGGGGTGCGCACGACGACGCGGGGGCGCAGCCGGGTGCGGGCGAAATCGTCGACCGCCTGATCGGCCACGAGGCGTCCGTGGTCGATGGTGACGACCTGGTCGGCGATGCGGGCGGCCTCCATGGGGTCGTGCGAGGTGACGAGGACGGCGCCGCCCTGGGTCGCGTAGCCGCGCAGCAGCCCGTGGAGCCAGGCGGTCTCGCGGGGGGAGAGCTCATGGGCGGGCTCGTCGAGGACGAGGGTGTGGGGATCGCCCAGGAGGGCGGCGGCGAGGCCGAGACGGCGGTCCATGCCGAGGGAGAACGTGCCGAGGCGCTGGTCGGCGAGACCGCTGAGGCCGACGACCTCCAGGACCTCGTCGGCACGGGCCACGGGCACGCCCGCGACCGCGCTGAGCATGCGCAGGTGTCCCCGGGCGCTGCGGGAAGGGTGCCCGGGGACGTCGCCCAGCAGCACCCCGATCTCACGCGTGGGGTGCGGGACGCGGTCGAGGGTCCGGCCTCGGAAGAGCGCGACGCCACGGCCGGGGTCGAGGCGCAGGATCAGGCGCAGCGCGCTGGTCTTCCCCGCGCCCCGTTCCCCCAGCAGGACGGTGACCTTCCCGGGGCGCGCCTCGAAGGTGAGGTCGTCCACGGCGAGCGGCTGGTTGCGGCGGGGAGCGCTGGTCAGTCCGATGGCCTGGAGCATGGCTTCTCCCGCAGGGCGTGAGACGGCTCGGCGGCGCCAGGGCGCACGCGAGCGTGAGGACGTACGGCAGCACGGTAACCCGGTATGTCCTATTTGTTACGCAATGCACGCGCCTCGTGTGTTGCCGTGTCCGCACCCTCACACCCGGAGCACGGAGACAGGCCCACCGGGCTCGCCGACCTGCCTCCACCCCACCAGGAAAGGAACAGGCGGGCAGGCGGGCAGGCGGGCAGGCGGGCAGGCGGGCAGGCGGGCAGGCGGGCAGGGGGCAGGGGGCAGGGGGCAGGGGGCAGGAAAAGGAAAGGCGCCAGCCCGGCGGGCCGCTACGCCTCCGGGCGCAGCATCGGCGGATTGAGCAGCGTGGCCCCGCCGGCCCGGAAGAGCTGGGCCGGTCGCCCGCCCTGACGCGTCGTCGTCCCTCCCGTCGGCACCAGGAAGCCCGGTGTACCGGTCACCTTGCGGTGGAAGTTGCGCGGATCCAGCGCGACGCCCCACACCGCCTCGTACACCCGGCGCAGCTCTCCCACGGTGAATTCCTGGGGACAGAAGGCGGTGGCGAGCGAGGAGTACTCGATCTTGGAACGGGCGCGCTCGACGCCGTCCGCGAGGATCCGCGCGTGGTCGAAGGCGAGCGGAGCCGCCAGCTCGTCCTCGCGGGCGTACCCGACCTCCTGGTCCAGCAGATCCTCGACGGGCGCCCAGCGCGCGCTCCGCGCGTCACCGCCCGCGCGCGGTGCGGGCAGGTCCGGCGCCAGCGCGAGATGCGCCACGCTGACCACCCGCATCCGGGGGTCGCGCTTGGGATCGCCGTAGGTGGCGAGCTGTTCGAGGTGGGCGGCGTTGGGCAGCAGCGGCCCGGCGGGGTCATGGGCGTGCAGCCCGGTCTCCTCGGCGAGCTCCCGCGCGGCCGCCGTCGAAAGGTCCTCGTCGCCCCGTACGAACCCGCCCGGGAGCGCCCAGCGACCCTGATAGGGAGGCTCGCCACGGCGGACGGCGAGCGCGCACAGCGCGTGGCGGCGCACGGTGAGCACGACCAGGTCGACAGTGACAGCGAAGGGCGGAAAGGCCGACGGGTCGTAGGGCATGACGCGATCATAGTCGTCTGCCTGACGATAAACAGGGTCTTGGGGACGCCCCTGAAGCGTCTCGTCGAAGAGTCCCACTCACACCCCCAGCTGCAGGCCATCGGCCGCTTCCTCGACCATCCCGAGCCCGAGTCGGCTGATCCGCACCGCGAACGGCTGCTCGGCCACGCGCAGACCGGTGAATCGCAGCGCGCCGAGCGGTGCCGTGCGCAGCGGGCGGACGGCCACACTGCCCGCCGGTACATCGGGCCGCACCCCCGCGAGCGTGGTCAGCAGCTGCACCGCGCCCGCGGCGGCGACCGCGGCCGGCCGGCAGGCCGCCGGGTGCGGCAGCGGGGCGCTGCCGGTCGCGCGCTGCTCGCCCGCGTACATCTCCGGCAGCCGGTGGCCGAAGGACTCGGCGGCGTCGATGACGCCGCGCAGCAGCCCGCCCGCCTCCTTCTCGTAACCGGCGACGGCCAGGCCCGCCACGGCCACGGCCGTCTCGTGGACCCGCACGGCCCCGCTGCGGTGCCCGAACGGATTGTGCCCGGGCTCCTTCGCGCCGAGGCTGCGCAGCCCCCAGCCGGAGTCGAGGGCGGGCCCGCCGAGCAGCCGGGCCAATTGCTCGGTCCGCACCTTGTCGAGCAGCCCGGGAGCGTGGTCGCCCGCTCCGAGCAGGCCGGTGTCGAGGAGGTGCGCGGCGGCGGAGCCGAGGTGCGGTATCAGGCGCCCGTCGGGCGTCCGGGCGGCGGCGGGGCGGCCGCCCCCGGGATCCTCGATCCAGAACTCCTCACGGAAGCGGCTCCGCAGACCGGCGGCCCAGCCCCGCCAGCGCTCCGCCCCGGGCCGCCCGTGGGCTTCCAGGAGGTCCGCCCCGAGCAGCGCCGCCCGGTGGGCGTGCGCCTGCACCTCGCAGCGGTACGGCCCGGTGGGCAGCGGATCGGCGAGACAGCCGCCCGCCGCCGTGCCGCCCGCCGCGACCGCCGACCACAGCCACTCCAGGCACCGCTCGGCGGCGGGCAGCAGCGCCAGCGTCTCCCGCTCGGGCAACCCCCACCGCCTGGCCTCCGCGAGGACGACCGGGAAGAGCAGCGTCGCCTCGATGCCCGTGCACCCGGGCGGCAGATGGGCCCCCGCGTGGCGCAGCGCGCCGGGGAAGCTCCCCCGGTCCGGCCCGGTGCCCGCGATCTGCGTACGGGCCAGGGTCCGCAGGGTCCCGGCGGCGACCCGCACGCCCAGCGGCAGCGTCATCCGGGCCGCCCAGAGGGCCTCGGCCGGGGCCAGTCCGCAGCGCCAGGGAACCCCGGCCGCCAGGTGCACGTCGCCCGGCTGCGCGGGGTCGCGCAGCAGCAGCGCCCGCAGGTCGTCGAGCGCCGTCGCGAAGAGGGCGGCCGCGCGGGGGTCGTCCCCGTCGGCCTCCGCGTCGCCCCAGGGCAGGGTGGCGCCCCGGCCGTGGGAGGCGGCGGTCTCGGGCGGGCGTACCCTGCCCGGCTGCTCCAGCCCCGCGCGGAGCTCGATGGCCCGGGTGCCGCCGGGGGGCAGGTCGATCTCCCAGCACAGCAGGCCGGCGGAGGCCAGGGTGTCGCCGGGCGCGGGCTCGGCCGTGACCACGGCCTGTGCGCCGGGCGCCGTCCACCGCAGTCCGGAGGCGTGCACGGCGGCGGGCACCTCCGGGCCGGGCACGCCCGCCGCGACCGCGCCCAGCTCGGCCAGGTCGGTGCCCAGGGACACCTCCACCCGGAGCCGCAGCGGGCGCCCGGCGGTGCTGCGCAGGACCACCCGCTCCACGCCCTCGGCGGAGCGGAGCCGTTCGACCGTGACGGCCGGATCCGGGCCGGAGTCCGCGGCGGTCCGCACGGTGCCCACGAAGCGGGCCCGGTCGGCGGCGAGCATCCGGCCTTGCACGGGCAGCGGCGGCTCGCCGCCGACCCGCACCAGACAGCGCGCGAGGATCCGCCGCCCACCGCGGTAGAAGCCGTCGAGGCCCTGGCCGGTCATCTGTCCGTGCTCGCCGGAGATGGCCAGGGCGGGCAGCGCGACACAGATCAGGGCCGTGTGCACGGGCTGTGGTCCGGGCGGCCGCGCGCCGCCCGTCCGCTGCTGCGGCGCCGGGGGCCGGTGGGCCGGCCTGCCTTGGGGGGCGATGCCTTGCACGTGTCTGCACTCCCCTGCGGGTGTCTTGGCCCAGGACGACGGGCAACGCTTACGGGCCACCCGGATGAACGGCACCGGGCCGGTCGAAGTCACGGTGACGCACGGCACGTCGCGGGCCCCGGCCGCGCCGAGGGGCATCACTGGGATCCCTCCTGCCTGTCACGCACCTCGCGCGCCACGCTCCTGCGCCGCACACGCGGGCGCCCGGCGGGTCCGGTCGGACCCCCCGGACCGGTGCCGGCGACGGGCCCGCCCGGTCGGCCGCCGCGCCGCGCGGCACGTCGCGGCCGCTCCTCCTCCGCCGTCGGGGCCGCCGCCTCCACCCGGGTCGCGGCGGTCTCGGCGCGCACGGCGGTCCGCAAGGCCCGGTCGGCCTGTTCCCGGCGCAGGCAGTTGCGCAGCGGCTCCGGGTCCAGGCCCTCGTTGCACGCGCGGTGCAGGAGCTGGGCGAACAGATACCGGGGGTCGAGGCCCAGCGCGCGGCTGAGCGCGACGCGGGCCTCGGGGTGGTCGCCGATGGACCAGGCGACCCAGCCCGCGAGGGTCACGGGAGCGGTCGCGTGCTCGGTGTACGGCGGCACGCAGCGCCGGGCGACGGCCCGCCACACCCGCAGCACCGCCGGGGCCTGCGGGCCCTCCATCCATTCGGCGGCGCGGTCGCGCGTCGTACGGTCCTGGAGCCCGATGATCACCGCCGCGGCCTCCTCGGCGGTGAGGAGGGTGTCGTCGCGGGCGTCGGACTCGGCCCGTCCGGGCACCGGCGGCGCCTCGTCGAAGCGGCGGACCAGCCGGCCGGTGAGCTCCAGCGTCTCCTGCCGCACGCCCTCGCAGTCCGCGTCGCGGAGGATGCGTGGCACCAGGGCGAAGGCCGCCGCGTCGAGCGCCCGCTCCTGCTCGTCGGCGCAGTCGCCCGTGAGGGACGCGAACCGGGCTTCCATCTGGCGCAGCGATCCCCGCACCTCGATTCCCGCGTAGGTGGCGGCGGCCGCCATGACGGAGGTGCCGGGGAGGGCCAGGGGTGTGCCGTCGGGCGGGCAGCAGCGGGGGTCGGGGCAGCAGTAGGACCAGAAGCGGCCGTCGGAGATGCAGAGTGCCTCGTGGACCGGCATCTCGAGGCGCCCGCACGCGAGGCGCAGGGTCTGGGCGAGTGGCTGGAGCCGCTCCATCACCTCGCGCGCGGTCTCGCCGGGGGCCGGGTCCTGGCAGAAGAAGAGGACGACTCCGTCGGGGCGGGCGCCACGCTTGCTGCTGCCGGTCAGCAGCGTCTCGGCGAGCAGGGCGCAGACGTCGGGCCATTCCTCGCTGACGGGCGGGATGCCGAGCCTGAGCCGGCCCCCGAAGCGGCCGCGCTCACCGTGCAGCGCGACCATCACGACGCTGTCGTCGGGCCGGAAGCCCAGGAGGTACGGGAGCGCGTCGGCCAGCTCGGCCGGGCTGCACAGCGTGACCTGCTGTTCCGCGTGCGGGCCGGAGGCGGTGGGGGTGGACGGGCGGGACGAGTCGTTGTGCTGAGTCATGGCGAGAGAGTCGCGTGGATCCGGCACGGCCCACCAGCCCTGTGGATAACTCCGGAATGATGGTCCTACGAATCCCTGTGGACAACGGTCCCTCGCGCCGCGCCGCCCTCCCGTCGCACCGCGCTCTCCGGGTTTTCCACAGGAGAACGGCCTCGTTCGCGCGATGTCAGTGGTCTCGTGTTGCATGGGGGCATGACCAACGAAGATCTGCGCCACTCGGCCGACACCGTCCTGGCCCGCCTCGTCGGAGACCCCACGGGCACGGCGAGACTGCGCGAGGATCAGTGGCTCGCGATCGAGGCGCTGGTCGCCCATCACCGCCGCGCGCTGGTCGTCCAGCGGACGGGCTGGGGCAAGTCCGCCGTGTACTTCGTGGCGACGGCGCTGCTGCGCGAGCGTGGCAGCGGTCCCACGGTGATCGTCTCGCCCCTGCTGGCGCTGATGCGCAACCAGGTGGAGGCCGCCGCGCGGGCCGGTATCCGCGCGCGCACGATCAACTCCGCCAACACCGAGGAGTGGGACACCGTCCAGGCGGAAGTGGCCGCGGGCGAGGTCGATGTGCTCCTGGTCAGCCCGGAGCGGCTCAACAACCCCGACTTCCGCGATCATGTGCTGCCCAAGCTCGCGGCCGCCACCGGCCTCCTGGTCGTCGACGAGGCGCACTGCATCTCCGACTGGGGTCACGACTTCCGGCCCGACTACCGCCGGCTGCGGACGATGCTGGCCGAGCTGTCGCCCGGCGTCCCGGTCCTCGCCACGACGGCCACCGCCAACGCCCGGGTCACCGCCGACGTCGCCGAGCAGCTGGGCACGGGCGAAGGGGCCGAGGAGGCACTCGTGCTGCGGGGCCCGCTGGACCGGGAGAGCCTCAGCCTGAGCGTGCTGAACCTTCCGGACGCCGCCCACCGGCTGGCCTGGCTCGCCGACCGGCTCGGTGATCTGCCGGGTTCCGGCATCATCTACACCCTGACGGTGGCCGCGGCGGAGGAGGTCACGGCGTTCCTGCGGCGGCGCGGCCACACGGTCGCCTCGTACACCGGCAAGACGGAGAACGCCGACCGGCAGCAGGCGGAGGAGGACCTCCTCGCCAACCGCGTCAAGGCGCTCGTCGCCACCTCCGCGCTGGGCATGGGCTTCGACAAGCCGGATCTGGGCTTCGTGGTCCATCTGGGTTCGCCCTCCTCCCCCATCGCCTACTACCAGCAGGTCGGACGCGCCGGGCGTGGTGTGGAGCACGCCGAGGTGCTCCTCCTGCCGGGCCGCGAGGACGAGGCGATCTGGAAGTACTTCGCCTCCCTCGCCTTCCCCCCGGAGGAGCAGGTCCGCCGCACGCTGGACGTCCTGGCCGCGGCGGGCCGGCCCGTCTCCCTGCCCGCCCTGGAGCCGCAGGTCGAGCTGCGGCGCTCCCGCCTGGAGACCATGCTCAAGGTCCTCGACGTGGACGGCGCGGTGCACCGCGTCCGTGGTGGCTGGACGGCGACCGGCCGCCCGTGGGCCTACGACGGCGAGCGCTACGCCTGGGTCGCCCGGCAGCGCGCGGCGGAACAGCAGGCCATGCGCGAGTACGCCGCCACCACGGAATGCCGTATGGAGTTCCTGCGGCGCCAGCTCGACGACGAACAGGCCGCCCCCTGCGGCCGCTGCGACAACTGCGCCGGTTCCCGGTTCACCGCCGAGGTGTCCTCCGTGGCGCTCGACGCGTCCCGGGGAGAGCTGGGGCGGCCGGGCGTCGAGGTCGAGCCGCGCCGGATGTGGCCGACGGGGATGGCCGCGGTCGGCGTCGATCTGAAGGGCCGCATCCCGGCGGGCGAGCAGGCCGCTCCCGGCCGGGCCCTCGGCAGGCTCTCCGACATCGGCTGGGGCAACCGGCTGCGGCCGCTCCTGGCCCCGCAGGCACCGGACTGCGTCATCCCCGACGACGTGGCCGACGCGGTCGTCACCGTCCTCGCCGACTGGGCCCGGGGGCCGGGCGGTTGGGCGACGGGCGCTCCCGACGCCCTCGCCCGGCCGGTGGGCGTGGTCACCGTCGCCTCCCGGACCCGGCCGCGGCTGATCGGGTCGCTGGGCGAGCGCATCGCCACGATCGGGCGTATGCCCCTGCTCGGCACGGTGTCCTATCGGGACACGGAGACGGACACCCGGCTGCCGCGTACCAACAGCGCGCAGCGGCTGCGGGCGTTGGACGGCGCGCTGACCGTGCCGGCGCCGCTCGCCGCGGCCCTGGCCGAGGCCGGTGGGCCCGTCCTGCTGGTGGATGACCTCTCCGACACCGGCTGGACGCTCGCGGTGGCCGCCCGGCTGCTGCGGCGCGCCGGTGCGCGGGAGGTGCTCCCGCTGGTGCTGGCGGTGCAGGGCTAGGAACGCGGGGCCGACGGGGCGGAAGGGCACGTCCGGGAAGGTGCAGGGCGGTACGGAGCAGGCCCTCGTGAGTGGCGCCAATTGATCGTTGCCGCCTGCCGGTGCGGCCGGGAGAATTGGAGCGGCTCCCCGCCCCGTCCGACCTTACCGCTCGCGGGTTCGCCGGGACTGCCCTCGCGCGTTCCCCCGGCCCGGCGCCCGTCCCCGCCCGTGGGCCGGCAGACGAAGGGAGGCACATGACCTTCGGCTTCGCTCCGCCACCGCCCGCCGACTCCGGCCCCCGCATCGGCCGGCTGCTCGAACCGGCCGAGTGGGCCGCCGCCGGGATCCCTTTGCTGCGGAACCCCCGCGAAGTGATCACCGGTCTGCACTCCCGGCACCGGCCGGCGCCGTCGACGGCCGTCGTCGCCGTCCTCGACCACGAGGAACGGGTGACCGCGAGCGCGTCCTTCGCCCGGCGGCCCACGGTGCCGGACGGCTGGGAGCTCCGCAACGCGCTCCTCACCCAGCTGCGTCTGGTGATCCCCCACGACCTGCGCCGCCGCACCCCGGTACGGAGGGCCGTGCTGCTCTACTGCCGGACCGGCGAGGCCCACTGGACGGAGGAGGACGGGGCGTGGATGTGGGGGCTGCGGGACGCCTGCACCCTGCACGGGTTGCGCTGCGGCGCGTACATCACACTGACCACGAGCGGCTGGCGGATCCTCGGCGAGGGGCGCAGCGGGCGCCGGCCCCGCTCGCCCGGTCCGGTCCCGCACCGGGCGGCGCGGCTGACCTCCGGTGGCGGGGCGCCCGAGGCGCACCGTCACACGGCGGCTCGCTGACGTCCCGCGTCCCGGCTGCCTCCGGACACGCGAACGGCGGCCGCCCTCCCCGCGAGGGGTGGACGGCCGCCGGACGGGCTCGGGCTCAGACGCCCGCCGGAAGAAGGGCGTTGACCCGCTGCGGGTCGCCGCAGACGACCAGCAGCGCACCGGCGCGGGACACCGCGGCGGTCACCGCTTCGTCGCCACCGCCGTTGACGGCGAGGATCACGACGGGACGGGGCTTCACGCGCGTGGCGTCGGCCGCCGCGTAGAAGACGTCGTCGCCGGCGTCGTGCTGCGCCCAGTAGGACGCCTCGCCGAACGACAGCTCGTGCGCGGCCCACGGGTGCGGGTCGCCGGTGGTGAGCACCAGGATCTCGCCGGGCTCACGGCCGGTGTCGAGCAGCAGGTCGACGGCCTCGTCGGCGGCGTCCAGCGCACCCTGCGCGGGCGCGGGGATCAGCTGGACCTGAGGTCCGGCGGCGGGAGCCGGGGTGGCCGGGGCCGTCGCCGTGGCGCGCGGAGCGCGCGGCGACGGGATCGGGCCACGGTCGGATCCGGCGCCGACGGGCCGCGTCGGGACCGGTCGGGGGCCGGGGCCAGGAACGGGACGGGGGGTCTGCGCGCTGCGGCCGGGGTTCGGAACGGCGCGGGGACCCGGGACACTCTCGTGAATCTGAGGCTCCTCGGGGATGAGAGGCATGAGTTGATATTTATCAAACACCGGTGCGGGTCGCATCGGCGGGTGGCGGTTCGGGCCACTCAGAAGTCAAAGCCGAGCTGGCCACCGGCCTCCAGAGCGAGTGCTTCGGGGGCGCTACGGGCCCGCTTGAGGTGCTGCCACCTGGGCAGCGCGTCCAGATAGGACCAGGACAGTCGGTGGTGCGGGGTGGGGCCCAGCGCCTCCAGGGCCGTGCGGTGCACCGGCGAGGGATATCCGGCGTTGTCGCAGAAGCCGAATTCGGCGAACTCCATGCCCAGTTCGGCCATCATGGCGTCGCGCCGCACCTTGGCGATCACGGAGGCGGCGGCGACCACCACGCAGGACTGGTCGCCCTTGATGACCGTACGGACCTTCCACGGATCCCCGAGGTAATCGTGCTTACCGTCGAGGATCACGGCGTCGGGCCGTACGGGCAGTGCCTCCAGCGCTCGTGTCGCGGCCAGCCGCAGCGCCGCCGTCATACCCAGCTCGTCGATCTCCTGTGGGGAGGAGTGGCCGAGGGCGTGGGCCGTGACCCAGCCCTCCAGCACGTCGGCGAGCGCGGTCCGCCGCTTCGGGGTCAGGAGCTTGGAGTCGGTCAGCCCCTCCGGGGGGCGGCGCAGGCCGGTGACAGCCGCGCACACGGTGACCGGCCCGGCCCAGGCCCCTCGGCCGACCTCGTCGACTCCGGCGACGATCTTGGCTCCGGTCGTGGCGCGCAGGGAGCGCTCGACACTGTGGGTAGGCGGTTCGTACGGCATGGCGCCAGCAAGCGTACGCCCCCGTCGCCGACCCGAGTAGCCCCGCCCCCTCCCCTTTTCCCCGGGTCAGTCCGCGAGGGTGGGCAGCCAGGCCGGCAGGGGCTCGGTGCGCTCCAGCCAGGCCGCGGGCGGAGCCCCTCGTTCCGCCGCGGCGACCACGCCGCCGGCGATGGCCGACGTGGTGTCCACGTCACCGCCCGCCTGCGCCGTCGTCCAGAACGCGGTCTCGTAGGAGCCGAGGTTGCGGGCCGCCGCCCACAGCGCGAACGGCACGGTGTCGTGCGCGCTCGTACGGCGACCGCAGCCGAGGACGGCGGCGACGGTGTTGGCGTCGGCGTAGTCGAGCATGTCCCGCGCCCGCCGCAGACCGGCCTGCACGGCGCTGCGCGGCACGAGCGCGATCACCCCGTCCAGCAGCGCCTCGGGGCCGGTGGAGCCGCCCGGGTCGGCCGCGATGGCCGACGCCGCGGCCACGGCCATCGCCCCGGCCACCGCCTCCCGGTGCTGATGGGTGGTGTAGGCCGAGATCTCGGCCTGGTGCGTCGCCTGCTCCGGGTCGTCGGCGTACCAGGCACCGAGGGGAGCGATGCGCATGGCCGCGCCGTTGCCCCAGGATCCCTGGCCGTTGAAGAGGGCCGCGGCCAGCTCGCGCCAGTCGCCGCCCTCCCGGACCAGGCGCAGCATCCGGTTGACCGCCGGCCCGTATCCGCGGTCGAAGTCGTGGTGATCGGCGAAGGAGCGCGCGAGGGCGTCCTGGTCGATACGGCCGTGCTCGACGAGGACGGCCAGCACGGAGCAGGCCATCTCGGTGTCGTCGGTCCACTGCCAGAGGGCGGGCGGCAGCTCACGGCGCTTGAGGGAGGGGTAGTTGACGGGGACGAAGAACTGGGACCCGAGGGCGTCGCCCAGGGCCAGCCCGCGTAGGCTCGCCAGGGCTCGATGGAATCGGTCAGCGGTCATCGCAGCGAACTCTAACCGGTGAAGCCGTACGGTTCAGGGGTGCACCAGCGCTCGAACGGCCGGTCCAGGTGGTACCGGCCGTCGGTGCCGAGGACCAGGGCGCGTGTCTCGCCGTTCCCGGGGTTCGAGAGGCATTCGAACTCCGCGACGGTCCAGTGCAGCCAGCGCATGCAGAAGAGCCGCATGGTCAGGCCGTGGGTGACCAGCAGGACGTTCGGCGGGTGGCCGGGGTCGTCGAAGCTGCGCCACAGGCTCTCCAGGAAGGCCCCGACCCGGTCGTAGACGTCGGCGCCGGACTCTCCCTGGGCGAAGCGGTAGAAGAAGTGGCCGTAGGCGTCCCGGTATGCCTTCTGCTTGCGCACCTCGGCGGGATCCTGCCAGTTGCCCCAGTCCTGCTCGCGCAGGCGGGGTTCCTCCCGGACCCTGACCCGGCTCGGGTCGAGTCCCAGGGCGTGGAATGTCTGGTGCGTGCGGCGGTAGGGGGAGACATAGGCGGAGACCTGTTCGTCGCCGAAGAGGTCTCGCAGCTGGACGCCGGCTTCCTGGGCCTGCTTGCGGCCCGTCTCGGTGAGGCTCAGGGCGTGATCGGGTTCCCGTTCGTAGACGGTGTCGTCCACGTTGCCCACGGACTCTCCATGCCGGATGAGGACGATGCGTCGGGGCCGTGACATGCCGCCACCCTAGATCGAGCGTCGGCTCTCCGCCTCGCCTCACGCCAGGACCGGTGTACGGCCGGCCCGTATCTCGTAGTGGCGGCCGGTGAAACGGCTGCGCAGCCTCCGGTCGTGGGAGACCACCACCAGGGCCCCGGTCCACTCTTCCAGCGCCTCTTCCAGCTGCTCCACCAGGCCGAGGACGAGGTGGTTGGCCGGCTCGTCGAGGAGCAGCAGATCGGCGGGGCGCGCGAGGAGGCGGGCCAGCCCCAGGCGGCGGCGCTGCCCGGCGGAGAGCGCGCCGACGGGCACATGGAGGTCGCGCTCGCGGAACAGGCCGTACGAGAGCAGGAGCGCCCGGTGCTCCTCGCCGTCTCCCGGCAGCCCGCGCCCGAAGGCGGCGAGCAGCCGCTCGGAGGGGCGGTCCGCCGGTATCTCCTGGGCCAGGTATCCGATGCTTGCCCGCCTGCGGACGGTGCCGGTGTCGGGCGCGGCCACCCCGGCCAGCAGGCGCATGAGGATGGATTCGCCGGCGCCGTTGGCGCCGTGGACCAGAAGGCGCTCGCCCGCGCCGATCCGCAGGGAGTCCACCGTGAGCCGCTCCCCGACCCGGACTCCGTCGAGCTCGACGAGCGTCCCCTCCGTGGCTCCCGCCGAGGGTCGCGCGGTGAACCTCAGCGGGTCCGGCGGGCACGGCACCGGCTGCTCCTGGAGCCTGCGCAGCCGCTCCCGGGCGTTGCCGCACCCGGCTGGAGACCGAGGACTGCACCCGGCCGCGGTCCCGGTCGTACGCCATCTTGTCGCCGTCCTTCATGGCCCGGCCCGGAGCGACCCGCTGGGCGGTCGTGGCGGCGGTCTCGGTGAGGGCCGCCGTTTCGGCCGTCCACTCCGCGTACTCCTGCTCCCAGCGGCGGCGGGCCGCCGCGCGCTCCGCGACGAATCCGGCGTAGCCGTCGCCGTAGCGGACGAGGGACCTGCGGTCGGCGTCGACCTCGACCACCGCGGTCGCCACGCGTTCCAGGAAGACCCGGTCGTGGGAGATCGCGACGACGGTGCCGGGATGGCCGCGCAGGGTGTCCTCGAGCCAGGCGAGGGCGTCGCCGTCCAGGTGGTTGGTCGGCTCGTCCAGGAGCATGACCTCGGGGGCCGCCGCGACGAGGCAGGCCAGCCCGAGCCGGGCCTGTTCGCCGCCGGACAGGCTGCCGAGCGGTCGCTCGCGCCCGATGTGGGCGAGGCCCAGGGCATGGAGGGCCTTGTCGACGCGGGCATCGGCCTCGTAGCCGCCGCGGGGCTCGGAGTTGCATTTGCCTCCCCGAGCCCGCCCCGGAACCCCGTCCACCCCCGAACCCGTCCGGCCCCGGCGCCCCCTCCACCCAGGCGCCCGGCACCGTCCGCCCCGGCGGTCGCACCGCCCGCACCCGCGCGGCCGTCCGCGACGCCGTCCTCGCGGGGCTGGTCGAGCACGGCTATCCAGGGCTCACGGTCGAGACGTCGCCGACCACTCCGGCGTCCACAAGACGACCCTCTACCGGCGTTGGGGAGGGGTCGAGGGCCTGGTGGCGGACGCGCTCGTCCTCGCCGGCGAGGACAGCTGGACGCCGCCCGACACCGGCAGCCTCCAGGGCGACCTGCACGCCCTGGCCCAGGAGATCGTCGACACGTTCGGCGACCCCACGGGCGCGGCGGCCCCCGCCGCCTTCATCGCCGCGGCGTTTCATCACCCGCGAACCCCTCGACGCGGCCGCGGCCGGTCAAGCGGCGGACGCCGCCCGCGCCGGTGTCTACACGTCACCCGTCTGAACCGGCCGCGGATTCCCGTCGCCGACGGCCACCGGAAGTCGCCGGAAACAGTCCGTCAAGAGCGGTCGGCGGTCATACCGTCCAAGAGGGCTCTATCGACACGATGTCGCCCCCGATGGCCGCCACATCCGTCTCGGTCTGGGCCCGCAGGGCCAGCCGCTCCACTCGCTCGGTCCGGTATTTGCCGTGCTCGGCCTCGGAGTTCCACATGGAAAGCACCAGGAACTCCGGGCCCGGCGCCTGGCCGAACAGACCGCGCAGCATGCCCGGGGATCCGGCCATCGCCGGATTCCAGACCTTTTCCTGCATGAGCGTGAAGTGCTCCACCCGGTCCTCCCGGACCCGGCAGTGGGCGACGCGCACCACGTCCGCGTCCGAGAACTGGGGGCGGAAACCCACCTTCACATCGAAGCGGTGCTCGAAGAGCCGCACTTGGATGTCCCTGTACGTACCCGACTGCGCGGCCGCCAGCCTGTCGTGCGAGCGCGCCATAAAGGAGTCGTAGAACGCCCGGCTCTCCCAGAAGCCGAAGAGGTGCGCCACATGCGGACGACTTCGGCTCCAGCCTCCCCCCTGGCCCCGGAACCCGGGCTCGCCGAGCAACCCCGCCCATTTCCGCTGCCCCCGCTCGAAACCACGGCGGTCCGTCACGGTGCAGCGAATCCACTTGACCAGCACCGCGCCATCGTACGGCGCCGGAGGGGGCGCACATCACGTACCGGAGGAGTACGCCCCCAGAAGCCTCTCGGAGTCCGCCTCACTGAGCTCGATACGGAACTCCCTCGCCAGCAGTTCCACCAACTCATCCGCCGGGATCTCCCGTTGCTCCTGCGAACCATCAGCGCGTGCGGTGGAGAACACCGAGCCCACCAGGTTCCACCGCGCCTCGGCGGTGGTCTGCTGCACCACGACACGGGAGACGAAAGGCGAGTGCGGGTGCGTGGAGATGTAATGGTTCATCACCGCGTAGTCGACCGGGAAGCGCTCCTCCGGGCCGATGGCGTAGAGGTCGAACCAGCCGTCCGGGTGGAGCGAGCGCAGTACGCGCGTACCGTCGGGCCGAGGGCCCGAGGCAAACGTCCAGCCCCCCTGCCGCACCGGCACGCCGTCGTGGAAGGCCAGCGGCTCCAGCAGCCCCTCGCCGCCGAAGCCGACGTCGCACAGCCATTCGCCACCGTCGGCGGCCACCTTCAACGCCATGTGCGTGACGGGACGCAGCTTGTCGCCGCCCATACGGATCCGCGCGCCGAGCCCGGTGAAGGAGAATCCGATGCGCTCCAGGGCCGCCGCGAGCAGGAGGTTCTGCTCGTAGCAGTAACCGCCCCTGGCCTGCGCCACCATCTTGTCCTGGAGTGCCTTGACCTCCAGTCGGACCGGCCGGTCCAGCAGGATTTCCAGGTTCTCGAAGGGGAAGGCCGCCACATGGCCGCGGTGGACCGCCCGCAGCGTCGCGAGATCAGCCCTGACCGGTCCTTCCAGACCGATGCGCGCCAGATAGGCACCCAGGTCCAGTTCCTTGCCGCCCCACATGGACTCACTCATCCCGTCGCACGATTCCGCTTTCCTCGCGATCGCTCGCGCCCCTCAGTATTCCCGCCCGTGACGCCGGCGGCCGCGAGGACCACGGCGGCCGCGCTCCTGGCACGTCCGGCCGCACCGGGCGCACCCGTGACGGCGGCCGTGGTGATCGCCCCGTCGACGATGACGGCCAGCTGGTCGGCCAGCGCCTCCGGGTCCGCGGCCCCGGCGTCGCGGACGAGACCGAGGAGGTAGCCGCGCACCTCGGCCTTGTGGTCCCGCACCGCGTCGGCCACCGCCGCCGAGCCCGCCCCCATCTCGCCGAAGGCGTTGAGGAAGGCGCAGCCCCTGAAGTCCGGCTCGCCGAACCACTCTTCGAGCCAGTCGAACACCGCGAGCGGCCGGTCCGCGGCCGATTGCTCCGCGGCGACACGAGTGGCCAGGGCACCCCGCCAGCGCCGGTCCCGTCGCCGCAGGTATGCCTCGACCAGCTCCTCCTTCGACGCGAAGCACTGGTAGAGACGCTTGAGGGAGACCCCCGACGCGGCCCGGATCCGGTCCATGCCGACCGCCTGGACCCCGTGCCCGTAGAACAGGACCTCGGCCGCGTCGAGCAGACGGCCCTCGGCCTCGATGTCTTCCATGCCACACCCCACTAGCGGAGAGAACGTTCGTTCTCTACGATACTCGACATCGAGAGAACGAGCGTTCTCCCGCTTCGAGAGCACCCCGCGACAAGAGAGGCATGCCATGACACAGCGCCCGCTCCTCCCCCCGTTCGACGAGGAGACCGCCCGCGCGAAGGTACGGGCCGCCGAGGACGCCTGGAACAGCCGCGACCCCGACCGCGTCGCCCTCGCGTACACGGAGGACTGCGTCTGGCGGAACCGGGACGAATTCATCGTGGGACGTGAGGAGATCCGCGCCTTTCTCCGCCGCAAGTGGGAGAAGGAGCTGAACTACCGCCTCCGCAAGGAGCTGTGGTCCTGGACCGACAACCGCATCTCCGTGCGCTTCCGCTACGAGTGGCAGGATGCGGACGGCCGGCAGTGGCGCAGTTACGGGAACGAACAATGGGAGTTCGACGCCGACGGTCTGATGCGCCGCCGCGAGGCCAGCATCAACGACCTCCGGGTCGACGCGCCCGACGGGGAGAGCCGTCGCGAACACAGGGACGACATGTGGACGCCCATGGCACCATGAGTCAACCAACGCCACATTCCTGGCAGTTGCCGACATCATGCCGCCGAGCATGAAGCTCCGAGGAAGGGGGAGGCCCCGTGAGCGGTCTCAACAAAGGGCTCGGAAAGGTCGAGGTGGCACTCAAGTGGGACCCCAGCCCCTCCGGCGAACCGGACCACGACCTCGACATCATCGCCGCGACCTATCCCGCGCACGACCCGTACGGCACACCCTCGTACCTGGTGCACTTCGACAGCCGTTCTCCGGACGGCACGATCACCCTCAACAGGGACAGCCGCACCGGTCAGGGCTTCGGCTTCGACGAAGTCATGACCCTGGAACTCGACCGGCTGGCGACCACGTACGTCCGTGTCGTCGTCGGCGTCGCCGTCCAGCAGCAGGACGGCCGTAAGCCCTTCGGTGCCGTGCCGAACACGGCCGTCCGGGTGCTGGAGGGACGGTCCGAGCTCGTGGCCCACGACTTCTCCGGCGTATCCACCAGCACGGCCGCGACCGTCGCGGAGTTCACCCGGGACGACTCCGGAGCCTGGCGGTTCCACCCGAGCGCGCACGCCTTCGTCACCGACCCGGCGACCTTCGCCGCGCGCATGGGCAGCATCCGGACGGTGTGACGCGCCGGGCGGCGAGCGCGCCTCACGAGGGGACGGAAAAGAGCCTCGCGCATACCGAAGGAGGCGGAGCCGGCAACCGGCTCCGCCTCCTCGCGTTCACCTCACGCCCGGGCGGGATTCACCCCCGCCCGGGGCCGGGGATCAGCTGCAACCGCTGGTCGAGCCGCAGCCCTCGCACAGGTAGCAGCTGCCCGCGCGGCGCATCTTGGTGCCGCAGGAGAAGCAGAGCGGGGCGTCGGCGTTCAGACCGAGCTGCATCTCCACCAGCTCGGTGGAGTTGTGGGCCTGCTTCGGGGCCGGGACGGCGGCCACGGGCTGGGCCGGGGCCTCCGCCTTCGGCGCGGCCAGCTGGCGCGGGGCCGACTGGGCCAGGCCCTCGACGTCGACCTCCTCGTCGGACGGCTCGTACGAACCGGTGTCCAGGTGACGCTGGCGCTCCTCGGCGGAGTGGATGCCCAGCGCGGAGCGGGTCTCGAACGGCAGGAAGTCCAGCGCCAGGCGGCGGAAGATGTAGTCGACGATCGACTGCGCCATCCGCACGTCCGGGTCGTCCGTCATGCCGGCCGGCTCGAAGCGCATGTTGGTGAACTTCGAGACGTAGGTCTCCAGCGGCACGCCGTACTGGAGGCCGACCGAGACGGCGATGGAGAAGGCGTCCATCATGCCCGCGAGGGTCGAGCCCTGCTTGGACATCTTGAGGAAGACCTCACCGAGACCGTCGTCCGGGTAGGAGTTCGCGGTCATGTAGCCCTCGGCGCCACCGACCGTGAAGGAGGTGGTGATCCCCGGGCGGCCCTTGGGGAGGCGCTTGCGGACCGGACGGTATTCGACGACCTTCTCCGGGACGGGGGCGACGGCCGCGGGGGCGGCCTTCTCCTCCTTCTTCTTCGCGGAGAGCGGCTGGCCGACCTTGCAGTTGTCGCGGTAGATCGCGAGCGCCTTCAGACCGAGCTTCCAGCCCTCGTAGTAGACCTCCTCGACCTCCTCGACGGTGGCCGACTCGGGAAGGTTCACGGTCTTGGAGATCGCACCGGACAGGAACGGCTGCGCGGCCGCCATCATGCGCACATGGCCCATGGCGGAGATCGCGCGCTCGCCCATGGCGCAGTCGAAGACCTCGTAGTGCTCGGCCTTCAGACCCGGGGCGTCGATGACATTGCCGTGCTCGGCGATGTGGGCGACGATCGCCTCGACCTGCTCCGGCTGGTAGCCGAGGCGCTTGAGGGCCTTGGGGACCGTGTTGTTCACGATCTGCATCGAGCCGCCGCCGACCAGCTTCTTGAACTTGACCAGGGCCAGGTCCGGCTCGACACCCGTGGTGTCGCAGTCCATCATCAGGCCGATGGTGCCGGTGGGGGCGAGCACCGACGCCTGGGCGTTGCGGAAGCCGTTCTTCTCACCCAGGCGGACGACGTCCTGCCACGCCTCGGTGGCCGCGGCCCACACCGGGGTGTCCAGGTCGTCCATGCGCGGAGCGGTGCCGTTGGCGTCCGCGTGCTGCTTCATGACGCGCTTGTGGGCGTCGGCGTTGCGGGCGTAGCCGTCGTACGGACCGACGACGGCGGCCAGCTCGGCGGAGCGCTTGTAGGAGGTGCCGGTCATCAGGGAGGTGATGGCACCGGCGAGCGCGCGGCCGCCCTCGCTGTCGTAGGCGTGGCCGGTGGCCATCAGCAGGGCGCCGAGGTTGGCGTAGCCGATGCCCAGCTGGCGGAAGGCGCGGGTGGTCTCACCGATCTTCTCGGTCGGGAAGTCGGCGAAGCAGATGGAGATGTCCATCGCCGTGATGACCAGCTCGACGACCTTGGCGAAGCGCACCGCGTCGAACGACTGGTTGCCCTTGTCGTCGTCGCGCAGGAACTTCATGAGGTTGAGGGAGGCGAGGTTGCACGAGGAGTTGTCCAGGTGCATGTACTCGCTGCACGGGTTGGACGCGGTGATCCGGCCCGACTCCGGCGAGGTGTGCCAGTGGTTGATCGTGTCGTCGTACTGGATGCCCGGGTCGGCGCAGGCCCAGGCGGCCTCGGCCATCTTGCGGAAGAGGCCCTTGGCGTCGATCTCCTCGATGACCTCACCGGTCATCCGGCCGCGCAGGCCGAACTTCGAACCGGTCTCGACGGCCTTCATGAACTCGTCGTTGACGCGGACGGAGTTGTTGGCGTTCTGGTACTGGACGGACGTGATGTCGTCGCCGCCCAGGTCCATGTCGAAGCCGGCGTCGCGCAGGGCGCGGACCTTCTCCTCCTCCTTCACCTTGGTCTCGATGAAGGCCTCGACGTCGGGGTGGTCGACGTCGAGGACGACCATCTTGGCCGCGCGGCGGGTGGCACCGCCCGACTTGATCGTTCCTGCGGAGGCGTCGGCGCCGCGCATGAAGGAGACCGGACCGGAGGCGTTGCCGCCGGAGGAGAGCAGCTCCTTGGAGGAGCGGATGCGGGAGAGGTTCAGGCCGGCGCCGGAGCCGCCCTTGAAGATCATCCCCTCTTCCTTGTACCAGTCGAGGATGGACTCCATGGAGTCGTCGACGGAGAGGATGAAGCAGGCGGAGACCTGCTGCGGCTGCTTGGTGCCGACGTTGAACCACACCGGCGAGTTGAAGCTGAAGACCTGGTGGAGCAGGGCGTAGGTCAGCTCGTGCTCGAAGATCTCGGCGTCCGCCGGGGACGCGAAGTACCCGTGCTCCTCACCGGCCTTGCGATAAGTGAGGACCACGCGGTCGATGAGCTGGCGCAGGCTGGACTCGCGCTCGGGGGAGCCGGTGGCACCACGGAAGTACTTGCTGGTGACGATGTTGACCGCGTTCACCGACCAGAAGTCGGGGAACTCGACGCCACGCTGCTCGAAGTTGATCGAGCCGTCGCGCCAGTTGGTCATGACGACGTCACGACGCTCCCAGACCACCTCGTCGTACGGATGCACGCCGGGAGTCGTGTGGATGCGCTCGATGCGCAGGCCCTTGGCGCCCTTGGTCCCCTTGGAGCGGGAACCTCGTGCCGGGCCGCTCGTCGTCTCGGTCATGCCGCCTCCCTCTACGGGCAAAACGCCCTAATGCGCCTAATTCTTCCGTGGCGCGGATGTCTGTCTTTCACCCGGGGCGCGAGGCGCGCCGGGCAGGTCTCTGTATGTGTCGCCGCGCTATTCGGCGGCCGTGGCGGGTGCGGGGACCCCGGGGTCCCCGTCGCGCTCGCCGGCGGTGGTGGTGACGGGCCGCTGCTCGCGGAGCTCCGCGACGGCCGCCTCGAAGTCCTCGAGCGAGTCGAAGGCCTGGTACACGGACGCGAACCGCAGATAGGCGACGAGGTCGAGGTCCCGGAGGGGGCCGAGTATGGCGAGGCCGACGTCGTGCGTCGAGAGCTCTGCGCTACCCGTGGCGCGCACCGCCTCCTCCACCCGCTGACCCAGCTTCGCCAGGGCGTCCTCCGTGACGGGGCGGCCCTGGCACGCCTTGCGCACGCCGGAGATGACCTTGGTGCGGCTGAAGGGCTCGGTGACCCCGCTGCGCTTGATCACCATCAGTGACGCTGTCTCTACCGTCGTGAACCGGCGGGAGCAGTCGGGGCACTGGCGGCGCCTGCGGATCGAGCAACCGTCATCGGTGGTCCGGCTGTCGACCACTCGGCTGTCGGGGTGCCTGCAGAAGGGGCAGTGCATGGCTCTCCACCCTCCTCACCCTCATAAGACTGTGCACGATCTCCGGCTTCACCGGGCCCCTCGTTCGGGCCCTTGCGAAGCAGCTCCCAGCATAGGCGATGACCGCGACCGGAGATGACCAGCCGAGGCTCTTCGACCACAACCGGTGGGTAGCCGACGCCCATCAAACCACTAGATCTGGTGCCGGGGGGTCAAGCGCGCCGGACGCGTGTCGAACACCACGGACGGATTCCGACCCTACGGGAGACGCCCCGGAAAGGGCCCGGTGGGGGCATCCGTGACACGCTGATGACACACTGGAAGAGGCAGCGGAACGGCATTTCCGGGACGCCGCACCACCGCCCGCGGCCCGTGCGGCCACCCGCTCGTCGGGGCCCGCGGGGCCGGCACGGCCGTCCGGACTTCGCACCGAAGGGTACCGTAATAGCCCGAATTGATCTTCGGCCGTACACCCTCTCGCCTGATCGCGTCAGCCAATCTTCGATATTTCACTCGAACGTGTGTTTGGCGCAACCTTTCGAAAGCAACTACCGTTGTCCAGCTAGGGAGAACATTTCGAGAGGGGCCGACGTGACCACCACCGCAGACAGCGCCACCATCACCGCCCAGGACCGCTCCCAGAACCGACTCGACCAGGCACACCCGATGAATGACGCAGCCATGACCGCCGAGGGGCAGAAGCCCGCTCGCGCCCTTCCCGGACGACCTCCAGGAATCCGGGCGGACAGCTCGGGACTCACCGACCGGCAGCGGCGGGTCATCGAAGTGATCAGGGACTCCGTCCAGCGCCGGGGATACCCACCGTCGATGCGCGAGATCGGCCAGGCGGTGGGGCTGTCGAGCACCTCCTCCGTGGCCCATCAGCTCATGGCGCTGGAGCGCAAGGGGTTCCTCCGCCGCGACCCGCACCGCCCCCGGGCGTACGAGGTGCGCGGCTCCGATCAGCCCAGCACCCAGCCGACCGACACCACCGGCAAGCCCGCCGCCTCGTACGTCCCGCTGGTCGGCCGGATCGCCGCCGGTGGTCCGATCCTGGCCGAGGAGTCCGTCGAGGACGTCTTCCCCCTCCCCCGGCAGCTCGTCGGCGACGGTGAGCTGTTCGTCCTGAAGGTGGTCGGCGACTCCATGATCGAAGCCGCCATCTGTGACGGTGACTGGGTGACGGTGCGCCGCCAGCCCGTAGCGGAGAACGGCGATATCGTGGCCGCGATGCTCGACGGCGAGGCCACGGTCAAGCGTTTCAAGCGCGAGGACGGCCATGTGTGGCTGCTCCCGCACAACGCCGCCTACCAGCCCATCCCCGGCGACGAGGCCACCATCCTCGGCAAGGTGGTGGCGGTGCTGCGCCGCGTCTGAAGGAGCGTCGTAAGACCGGGCCCCGGAACCACTGCGCCGG
This sequence comes from Streptomyces albireticuli, assembly GCF_021228125.1. Classification (GTDB taxonomy): domain Bacteria; phylum Actinomycetota; class Actinomycetes; order Streptomycetales; family Streptomycetaceae; genus Streptomyces; species Streptomyces albireticuli. The sequence continues at coordinate 59,792 of NZ_JAJQQS010000022.1, read as the reverse complement.
TTCCGGGGCCCTGCTGTACCCCGCCGGGCGCGGTGGACACGCGCCCGGCATCCCGATCCGTACGTGCGGCCCCGGCGCGCCGGGGCCGCACGCCGCTCCGCTACTTCTCCTCGGCCTTGGCCGCCGCGTCGATCGCGGCCAGCGAGCGGCGCACCTGATTACGGTCCGTGGTGTACCAGAAGTCCGGCATCGACGCCCGCAGGAAGCTGCCGTAGCGGGCGGTGGCCAGCCGGGGGTCGAGCACCGCCACGACGCCCCGGTCCCCCGAGGCCCTTACGAGCCGGCCCGCGCCCTGGGCCATCAGCAGCGCCGCGTGGGTCGCGGCGACGGACATGAAGCCGTTGCCGCCGGCCTCCTCCACGGCCTTCTGGCGGGCGCTCATCAGCGGATCGTCGGGACGCGGGAAGGGCACCCGGTCCATCACGACGAGCTGGCAGCTCGGCCCCGGCACGTCCACCCCCTGCCACAGCGACAGGGTGCCGAACAGACAGGTGCGGGCGTCGGCGGCGAAATTCCGGATGAGCTCGCCGAGGGTCTCCTCGCCCTGGAGCAGGATCGGCGTGTCGAGCCGCCCGCGCAGTGCCTCCGCGGCCGCCTGGGCGGCGCGCATCGAGGAGAACAGCCCCAGCGTGCGACCGCCGGCGGCCTCCACCAGCTCGGCCAGCTCGTCGAGCATGTCCGTGCGGCTGCCCTCCCGGCCGGGCTGGGAGAGGTGCCGGGCCACGTAGAGGATCCCCTGCTTGGGGTAGTCGAAGGGCGATCCGACGTCGACGCCCTTCCACTGCGGGACGTCCGCGCCGCCGGTGCCCTCCGGCGCGAGGCCCAGGGAGGCACCCACGCCGTTGAAGTCGCCGCCGAGCTTCAGCGTGGCGGAGGTCAGGACCACGGAGCGCTCGGCGAAGAGCTTCTCCCTCAGCAGGCCCGACACCGTGAGCGGGGCGACGCGCAGGTACGCGCCGAAGCGGTCGTGGCGCTCGTACCAGACGACGTCGTACTCGGAGCCCTCGACGATGCGCTCGGCGACGGTGTGGATGCTCTCCACGGCGGCGAGGGCCTGCTTACGGACGGCGTCCTCGTCCTGGACGGACTTGTCGCGGGTGTTGCCGATGCAGGTGATCACCGTACGAGCGGCGTCGCGCAACGCCGCCAGGGCGTACTCGAGATCCTCCGGAAGCTCCTCCAGGCGGCCCGGCAGCGCCAGCTCCATCAGCCGCTCGAAGCCCTCGGCGGCCGTCTGGAGGCCGTCCGCCGCCTTCTCGTCGACCAGCTTGGCCGCGCGGCGCACCGCCCGGTTGACCTGGCCCGGGGTGAGCTCGCCGGTGGCGACGCCGGTGACCCGGGAGACCAGCTCATGGGCCTCGTCGACGATCAGCACCTCATGGCTGGGGAGCACCGGGGCGCCCTCGATCGCGTCGATGGCGAGGAGGGCGTGGTTGGTGACCACGACATCGGCGAGCTTGGCGCGCTCGCGCGCCGCCTCGGCGAAGCACTCCGCGCCGTACGCGCACTTGGACGCGCCCAGGCACTCGCGGGAGGTCACGGAGACCTGGGACCAGGCCTTGTCGGAGACCCCGGGGGTGAGGTCGTCACGATCACCGGTCTCGGTCTCGTCCGACCAGTCGCGCAGACGCAGCAGGTCCTTGCCCAGCTTGCTGGTCGGCGCCGCGGCCTCGAAGGGGTCGAAGAGGCCCTCTTCCTCCTCCTGCGGCACTCCCTCGTGGAGCCGGTGCAGGCACAGGTAGTTCGACCGGCCCTTGAGCATGGCGTACTGCGGACGGCGGCGCAGCAGCGGCTGGAGGGCGTCGACCGTGCGCGGAAGGTCGCGCTCGACGAGCTGGCGCTGGAGCGCGAGCGTGGCGGTCGCGACGACCACGCGCTCGCCGTGGGCCAGGGCGGGCACCAGATAGCCGAGGGACTTGCCGGTGCCGGTGCCGGCCTGCACCAGCAGGTGGTCACCGCCGTCGACGGCTTCGGCGACGGCTTCGGCCATGGTGACCTGGCCGGGCCGCTCGGTGCCGCCGACGGCGGTGACGGCGGCGTGGAGCAGGTCGGCGAGGGAGGGCGAGGAGGAGGGAGTCATAGCTCTTCCACCCTAAGGGGCGGCACTGACATCACCGACGCTGTTCCGGAATCAGTGGGACGGATCGCGGCATGGGCGGTGCCCGGAAGGAGAGCGGAGGGAGAAAGGTCACGTCGGGAGGCGGGAGGGCGGAGCGCGGGACCGGCGCCGTGATCCCTCGCCCGGCGGCGGTACGGGCGCGGTACGGGCGGTGCCGCGCGATCTCCGCCCGTACGAGTGAGCGGAAATCGGTCCCGGACGCCCCGAGTTGCTCCGGCCGGGGTGTCAGAGGAGCGCGCGCAGGGCGCGGTCGCGGATCATCAGCGCCGCGCGCTTCCCCGGCAGATCGATCTCACCGGTCAGCCGGAAGCCCGCGCTGAGGAAAGCCGCCACGCAAGGGGTGTTGCGCAGGTCCGGCTCGGCCACGACCCGGGCGCAGGCGGGCCGGTGATCCAGGATGTGGTCCGCGACGGCCCGCAGCAGCCGGCTCCCGATCCCGCGGGCCCGGTCGGCGACCCTGCCGATCAGGAGGTGGACCCCGGTGTCGTGCGGCCGGGCGGGGTAGTGGCGGGCGAGGGGGTCGAGGTCCGCGCGGTAGATCTCCCAGTAGCTCATGGGGACGCCGCCGACCACGCCGAGGCAGGGGAGGCTGCGGCCGTCCCCGTCGAGCTGGGCGCGCAGATGGGCCTCGACGACGCTCTCGGGGCCGTCGAGCGCCCAGAAGGCGGCGACCGCCGGATCGTTCATCCACCGGGCGAGCAGCGGGAGATCACGCTCCAGCCGGACGGGGACGAGCTGGAAGCCGCCCACCGGGGTGGCGACCGGGCCCCATTCGGCGAGGGAGTCGAGGAGGTCGTGGCCGCCACGGCCGGGCCCTCGGCCGGGCCCGCCCGGGAGCCACCCGCCGGGCCCGCCGGTGGGCGCCTCCGGCTGTTCGCAGGCGATGAGCTCGACGAAGTCGTCCGGAAGCCTCAGATCGAGGGTGTCCTCGGTGCTGGAGTGGACACTGGGGTCGGTGGGTTGCACGGCACACGCTCCTTTCGAGGGCTTCCCGTCGGTCCGGAAGCCGTCGTTCCCCGGCGCGCCGGGGACCCGGGCTCCGTTCACCCGGGTCCCCGGACCGCGTTCGCCCGGGATCGGAGGCCGCCGGTCATCCGGTGGACGTGACCAGGGGGTTGGCGATGGTGACGTAGACGGACTGGGTGTCGACCGGTCCGACGAGCTCGTCGAGCCCGTGCAGTCTGGTCAGCAGATTGGCCTTGCAGCGCAGGGTGGGCGCTTCCAGGAGGCGGGCGGGCAGGGGCGAGCGGGTCGCGGCCGGTCCGGTGGCGGCACCCTTGAGGAAGCGCCGGAGCGCGGCGAGCAGGATCCGCTCGTCGGCGAGACGCTGGGCACCGAAGGCGCCGATCAGCCCGAGGACGTTGTTGATGCCGAGGTAGTAGGCGAACCTCTCGTCGGTCACCTCGTCGGAGACGAAGGTGTCGCTCTCGGTGCCGATCCCGGGGAGCAGCCGGTCGAGCGGCTCGCGGTGGGACTCGCGGAAGTAGTAGCCCTGGTTGTCGCGGTAGCGCCCGCCGACCGGCCAGCCGTCCCGGTCCAGGAGCACGAGGATGTTCTGCTGGTGGGCCTCCAGGGCGATGCCGGCCTGGCCGTCGAGCCACAGGACGGGGCGGACGACGGCTTCCAGATAGCGCAGGAACCACTCCGCGGAGACGGCTCCGGCGGGCCGGCCGGTACGCAGGACGAGCCGGGCGACAAGATCGGCGAGCCGTGAGTGCATGGTGAGGTGTCCCGCGGGGCCCGGTGGTTCGGGGCCGTCCGCCCAGGGGCGCGGCGAGACGATCCCGGCCAGGCAGGCGGCGTCGTCGCCGGGGCCGAAGGGGTTGTGCCGGATGACGGCGTCGAGGCCGGTGAGCGGGGTGCCGTCCGGGGCGTCGACGGCGAGCCAGGCCGGGTCGCGGACGATGTCGAAGCCCAGCCCGCCCGCGCAGGCCGCGCGCCAGCGCTCGGCGAGCCCGCTGCGCAGCAGCCGGTGCACCTCCACGCCCCGCCACAGCTCCTTACGGAGGTTCTCCCTGCGGGAGTTGGTGATGCGCAGCCCCAGGGAGAGCTTGAGCATGGCGGGCGCGCCGGGGCGGTGCACCGTGCGAACGGAGGAGGTGGGGTACCAGGACTCGCCGAAGGGGCCGAGGTCGCGGAGGAGTCCGGCGTCCATGAGCGCGGTCACGGCGGGACGGCTGTGGAGGTCGCGCGCCTGCCAGGGGTGGAGCGGCAGCGGCACGGTGTCCGGGGGCACGCGCAGCCCCGGGCCCGCGAGCCGGACGGCCAGGGTGACGGCGTCCACGGCGCGGCCGCGCTCGGTCCAGGCCGAGTCGGTGGCGAGCAGGGAGCGGTGGACGGCGAGCCAGTGCAGCGGGAAGGACCCGCGCGCCTCCGGGGAGAAGCGGTGGGACTCCGCTTCGGAGAGCCCTTCGCGGCTCTTGGGAGCCGGGTGGAGGGGATGCCCCAGGAGCAGGGACTGCTCGGCGTGGAGGAAGAGGTCCCTGGTGTCGGGGTCGGCGGGCCGCTCACGGCGGGCCGCCAGGAATCCGGCTGTCCTGCGCGCCGAGTCCGCGACCCGGCCGACGAGTTCGGCGCCGTCCTCGGTGGGGGTGCCGCCGGCGCGCGTGGCGTGGTGCGCGGCCTCGCGGGTGAGGAGGGCGGCCAGAGTGACGGCGTCGACCGCCGGGGCGTCGGCGGGGCCGTCCGCCAGGGCGGGCGGGCCGAAGCGGTGCCAGCCGACGGCGGACCAGTGACGCACGGGCACGCGCAGAGTGGTGCCGCTGGCGGTGAGGGGCACCGTAAGGGCGTCGCCGTCGGGACGGGCGAGGTCGTTCTCCCGGACCCAGCAGCGCAGGAGGCCCTCCACCGTGGCGGCGTCCGCGGCGGTCTTCGGATCGGGGTGTTCCAGGGGGTCCGGGGCGGCCTTGGGGGGCTCGCCGGGGTGGCCGCTCTGGCGGGGCAGCGCGGGGGCCACGGGCCCGGGCGGCCGGCCCGGCTCGCGCTCCTGGCCGGCGGTGGACGCGTCCGTCCCGTGGGGTGCGTTCATGCGGTGTGCGGCGGGCATGCCACGGCGTCAGGCCGGGTATGCGGCGCCTGCCTCCTTCGGCGTGCTCAGGGTGGCTGCGCGGTGGCCCGTCCGGCAGACCGCGGCGATGGCGTCGGCGAGCCGGTCGAGGACCGCTTCGGCCTGCTCGTCGGTCAGGGTGAGCGGGGGCAGGAGGCGTACGACGCAGGAGTGACGGCCGCCCAGCTCCACGATCAGGCCCCGGCGCAGGCACTCCCGCCGTACGGCGGCGGCCAGCTCCGGGGCGGCGGGCAGCGGGCCGGGCCGGGTGGCCGCGCGGAAGCCGGCCTGCTCCGCTCCCGGGCCGCCCGCGCACCCCGGCCGCCCGTCGGTCTGCGGCGGCACGGCCGGGGCGGACTGCCCGGCGCCGCCCGGCGGAGGGCCCGCCAGCCAGAGGCCGTCCGCGAGCAGATCGGACTCCGGACGCCCGCTGTCCGCGCCGCGGCCGGTCGCACCGCCGCGCTCACCTTCGAAGGCCGTCCGACCGGCGGAGCCGTCGGGGCGCACGAACTCGACGCCGATCATGAGCCCGAGGCCGCGCACGTCGCCCACGCAGTCGTGCTCGCGGCCGACCTCGCGGAGGCGGCGGAGCATCCGCTCGCCGAGGACCGCGGCGCGCTCGGCGAGGCCGTTCTCCCGGACGTGGCGCAGGGTCGCGGTGCCGGCCGCCATCGCCAGCTGGTTGCCCCGGAAGGTGCCCGCGTGGTCGCCGGGCTCCCAGGCGTCGAGGTCGGCGCGGTAGACGACGACGGCGAGCGGGAGGCTGCCGCCGATCGCTTTGGACAGCACCATCACGTCGGGCACGATCCCGCTGTGCTCGACCGCCCAGAACGCCCCGGTGCGGCCCACGCCCGTCTGGACCTCGTCGGCGATCAGGGGGATGGAGCGGGCGGCCGTGAGGGCGCGCATCCGGCGCAGCCAGCCGTCCGGCGCGGGGATGACCCCGCCTTCGCCCTGCACGGGTTCGACGACCATTCCGGCGGGGACCCGGACGCCGCTCTTGGGGTCGTCCAGCAGGCTCTCGGTCCAGTGCGCGGCCAGGCGCGCCCCGTCCTCGCCACCGACGCCGAACGGGCAGCGGTAGTCCTGCGGGAAGGGCAGCCGCGTCACCCGGACGCCGGGCGCGCCGCCGGAGGCGGCCATCGCCCCTTCCGTCATGCCGTGGTACGCGCCGGTGAACGCCAGCAGGCCGTCGCGGCCCGTGGCGGTGCGGACGAGCTTGAAGGCGGCCTCCACGGCGTCCGTGCCGGCCGGGCCGCAGAACTGGATACGGGCGGAGTCGGCCAGCTGACGGGGCAGGGTGGCGAACAGCTCGCTGGTGAAGTCGTCCTTCACGGGCGTGGCCAGGTCGAGGACGTGCAGCGGCGCCCCGGAGTCAAGGACGGCGCGGATGGCTTCGAGCACGACCGGGTGATTGTGCCCCAGCGCCAGCGACCCGGCGCCCTGGAGGCAGTCCAGATAGCGGCGTCCGTCGGCCCCCTCGATCGTCAGACCCCGGGCGCGCACCGGCACGATGGGGAGGGAGCGGGCATACGTCCGAGCGGCCGACTCCCGCGCCGACTGCCGCCGGAGAATGCCCTCGTGGGCCGTGGACGACGGTGCCGTCGGCGGTAGCTGGGTCACGGCCACGGCTTCGGATCCTCCTGCTGCTGAACGCCGGTCGGTTCTCCCCCGTACGTACCAACGACGCCGCGAGCCACGGAACACGGCTCGAGGTCAAGATCCTTCCTTGCGGAACCGGGGACCCGGCCTCCTCCGTCTCCCCTTCCACCGGCATAGTGGGGCCCTGCTCCTCCACTGGGGCGGTGCATGACAACTTCATAGGGTGTTCCGCGCAGAACGGGCACACCGTCACACAGCAGAACGATCAGGGGGAACCCACTCCATGCCTTCCATCCGTCGGCCCGCGCTGGCAGCGGCCGCTCTGTCCGCCGCGCTGGCCCTGACCGCCACCGCGTGCGGCCCTTCCGAGGACAAGGCCGCCGGCGGCGACAAGCCCAGCGCCTCGGCCGCGCAGCCGGGCGACGACGTCATCCAGCTGCCCAAGAACCTCCCGTCCTCCCTCAAGGACCTGGACAAGTGGAAGAACGGGGCCTGGAAGAACTGGGACAAGGAGCAGTGGCTCCGTGAGGCACGCGACTTCATCAACCCGATGATCAAGGGCCACTGGAAGCCCGACACGATGAAGGACGCGCGCTCCAGCGACAAGACGCTCGCCGGCAAGGGCGCCCCCGGTACGGCCCCGGGCGCCTCGGGCGACCAGGGCGTCACCGACCCGGAGCCAGCCCCGGTCAAGGCCAAGTCGGTCAACCTGCCGTACCACAACTACGCCGCCCCGGTCGGCAAGGTCTTCTTCGACAGCCCCCAGGGCCACATGGTCTGCTCGGCCACCGTCGTCAAGGACCCGGCGCACCCCGGCAAGTCCAACATGGTGTGGACCGCGGGCCACTGCGTGCACGCGGGCAAGAAGGGCGGCTGGTACCGCAACATCGCCTTCGTGCCCTCCTACAACGACAAGGGCCTCTCCGGCGCGCAGGTGAACACCGCCCCGGTGCAGGACGTCGCCCCGTACGGCGTGTGGTGGGCGGACTGGGCGCAGACGTCCGGCCAGTGGATCACCCAGGGCTCGGAGACCGGTGGCGCGGGCGCTCCTTACGACTTCGCCGTGCTGCACGTGAAGCCCGAGGCCGGGTCCGGCAAGTCGCTGGAGGAGACCGTCGGCAACGCCCTTACGGTCGACTTCGACGCCCCGCAGGTGAAGTCCATCCAGTCCATGGGCGCGTGGGGCTACCCGGCCGCGCCGCCCTTCGACGGCCAGAAGATGTACGACTGTGTCGACCGGCCGGGCCGGCTGACGATCGAGCCGTCGCAGCCCACGATGTACCGCATCGGCTGCACCATGACCGGCGGTTCGTCGGGCGGCGGCTGGTTCGCCAAGCGCGACGGCAAGGTGGTGCTGGTCTCCAACACCTCCATCGGCCCGTCCGACAGCACCTGGCTCGCGGGTCCGCGGCTCGGCACCGAGGCGAAGGGCGTCTACGACGCGCTCAGCCAGAAGTTCGCCAAGCGCTGAGGAACCGCTCGGAGCCTGCCGCGCGGTCCTGAGCGCCGGCCGCGGAAGCGGCCAGGCGAAACGATCATCCCAAGGCCGAAGGCCCGCCCCCGGGACCGGGGGCGGGCCTTCGCGTACTCGACGCCCGGGAGGGACCGGTCAGTCGCCGGCCGTCCCGCAGCGCTGGAGCTCGGCGGCGAGCTCCTCGTGCACCCGCGCCTTGATGAGGGTGCCCTCCTCGGTGTGCTCCTCGGAGATCACCTCACCGTCGGCGTGGACCCGCGCGATCAGCGAGCCCTGGGTGTAGGGCACGAGTGTCTCGATCTCGACGGCCGGCCGGGGCAGCTCGGTGTCGATCAGGGCCAGCAGCCGCTCGATGCCCTCGCCGGTGCGCGCCGAGACCGCGAGGGAATGCTTCTCGACCCGCAGCAGACGCTGGAGGACCAGCGGGTCCGCGGCATCCGCCTTGTTGATCACCACGATCTCGGGCACGTCGACCGCGCCGACCTCGCGGATGACCTCGCGCACGGCCGCCAGCTGCTCCTCCGGCGCCGGGTGCGAGCCGTCCACCACGTGCAGGATCAGGTCGGAGTCGCCGACCTCCTCCATCGTGGAGCGGAAGGCCTCGACGAGGTGGTGCGGCAGGTGCCGGACGAATCCGACGGTGTCGGCCAGGGTGTAGAGCCGGCCGGTGGGCGTCTCGGCCCGGCGCACGGTCGGGTCCAGGGTGGCGAACAGGGCGTTCTCCACCAGCACGCCCGCGCCGGTGAGCCGGTTGAGCAGCGAGGACTTGCCCGCGTTGGTGTAACCGGCGATGGCGACCGACGGGATCTTGTTGCGGCGGCGTTCCTGGCGCTTGATGTCGCGCCCGGTCTTCATCTCCGCGATCTCCCGGCGCATCTTCGCCATCTTCTCGCGGATCCGCCGGCGGTCCGTCTCGATCTTGGTCTCACCGGGGCCACGCGTGGCCATGCCACCGCCGCCGCCACCACCCATCTGCCGGGAGAGCGACTGACCCCAGCCACGCAGCCGCGGCAGCATGTACTGCATCTGGGCGAGCGCGACCTGGGCCTTGCCCTCTCGGGACTTGGCGTGCTGGGCGAAGATGTCGAGGATCAGGGCGGTGCGGTCGACCACCTTGACCTTGACGACGTCCTCGAGGTGGATGAGCTGACCGGGGCTGAGCTCACCGTCGCAGACCACGGTGTCGGCGCCGGTCTCCAGGACGATGTCCCGGAGCTCCTGGGCCTTGCCCGAGCCGATGTACGTGGCCGGGTCCGGCTTGTCGCGGCGCTGGACGACACCGTCGAGGACGAGGGCACCGGCGGTCTCGGCGAGGGCGGCGAGCTCCGCGAGGGAGTTCTCCGCGTCCTGCACCGACCCGGAGGTCCAGACACCGACCAGCACCACGCGCTCCAGGCGCAGCTGGCGGTACTCGACCTCGGTGACGTCCTCCAGCTCGGTGGAGAGACCCGCGACGCGGCGCAGTGCCGCGCGCTCGGAGCGGTCGTACTGCTCGCCGTCGCGCTCCCCGTCGATCTCGTGGCTCCAGGCGACGTCCTCTTCCATCAGGGCGTCGGCCCGAAGGCTGTCCGGGAGGCTCTGCCGGTCCTGGGGAAGGGAAGAAGAGGAGGTCATTTGATCCTTACGTCGTTGGGAAGGGGTGGCGCCTGACCGGAGCCACACCGTCGACAACGCGTGACGACGCCCGGAGATTCCCGGGCCGGCGGCCGCGCCGACCCGTCGATCGTGCCACGCCGTGGCCTGGTCGTCACGCGGATTTCGAGACGGGCTTCCAGTCCGGGTGACCAGGCATGGGCGGGGTCGTTGGTTCGTACAACCACGCCCTCAGGAACTGTGTCAGGTCCTGGCCGGAGACCTGCGAGGCGAGCGCGACGAAGTCGGTCGTGCCGGCCGTGGAGTCGCGGTGGCCCGCGACCCACTCCCGCTCCAGGCGTTCGAAGGCGGGTGCGCCGATCTTCTGCCGCAGGGCGTAGAGCACCACGGCCCCGCCGTCGTAGACATTGGGACGGAAGATACTGGTCTTCCTCCCCGGCTGGGGCACCTTGGGTGCGGCGGGCGGGCCGCCGTCGGCGCGCCAGGTGTCCGACTGCTCGTAGGCGGAACGCATCCGGGTGGTGAACCGGCGGCCGCCCTTCTCCTCGGCGTACAGCGCCTCGTACCAGGTGGCGTGGGCCTCGTTGAGCCAGAGGTCGGACCAGGCGCGCGGGCTGACGCTGTCGCCGAACCACTGGTGGGCGAGCTCGTGGACCATGATGGACTCGAGGTACCAGTCGGGGATGTCGGTCCTGGTGAACAGGTCCCGCTCGAAGAGCGAGAGGGTCTGGGTCTCCAGCTCGAAGCCGGTCGAGGCGTCGGCCAGCAGCACCCCGTAGGTCTCGAAGGGGTACGGGCCGACCTTCCGCTCCATCCAGGTGAGGTGGGCGGGCGTCCTCGCCGTCCACTTCTCCACTTGGCGGCTGTCGGCGGCGGGCACGACGTCACGGAGGGGCAGCCCGTGCGGGCCGGTGCGGCGGGCGACGGCGGAGCGGCCGATGGAGACCTGGGCGAGCTCGGTGGCCATGGGGTGCGGACTGCGGTACGCCCAGGTGGTCTGCGCGCCCCGGGTCGAGCGGCCGTCGGGCAGCCCGTTGGCCACCACGGTCAGGTCCTTCGGCGCGGTGACGCGGAAGGTGAAGCGGGCCTTGTCCGAGGGGTGGTCGTTGCCGGGGAAGACGCGGTGGCCCGCGTCGGCCTGATTGGCCATGACCAGGCCGTCGCTGGTGGGGACCCAGCCGCTGCCGGCGACGCGCGGATCGCTGGTGTGGTGGACGGTGACGGTGAAGTGCCCCTCGTCGGGCAGGGTCACGGCCGGTGTGACGGCCAGGTCCTCCTTGACGGGGGTGTACTCGGCGGGCAGGCCGTTGACCGTGACGGACCGGACGGTGCCGCCGGCGAAGTCGAGGTTGAAGCGCTCCAGCCGGTCGGTGGCCTCGGCCTGGAGGGTGGTGACGGCGTCGAGCGGCTTGTCATTACCGTGATAGGTGAAGGCGATGTCGTAGGCGATGACGTCGAAGCCGGGATTGCCGAGCTCCGGGAAGAGCCGGTCGCCGATGCCCTGCGAGGTCGCGGACGGCGGCGCGGCGGCGCCCAGGAGGAGGGCCGAGACGGCTGCGGCGAGGGCGGCCCGGCGGCTCGCGGACCGCCAGGGGATCGGGGAGCGTCTCCCGGGTGTGTGGGGCATGCGTCCACCGCTACCAGCGCCGGGGCCCCCGCCGTCGGCGGCACGACGCCGCCCCACCCGTATGAGCGTTCCGGAAGGATGTGCGGCCGCCGGGCGGGCGGTCGGGCCGCCCCCGGGTCACAGGGGAGCGCCCGCGACCGCCCGTCCGGCCCGCTCGACGTCGTAGACCCCCGGTACCCGGCGCATGGCCCGCATCAGCTCCGGCAGCCGGCCGGCGTCGGTGAGCTGGAGGGTGTAGGTGTGGCGCACCCGCTGTTCGTGCGGCGGCTCGACGGCGGCCGAGATGACGGCCGCGCCCTCGGCGGCGATGGCCTCGGTGAGGTCGGCGAGGAGGTGCGGCCTGCTGAACGACTCGGCCCGGAGCGTGACGCGGTAGTCGCAGGCGCCCGCGCTGTCGGGCGCGCCCCAGCGCACGCCCACGGGCTCGCGCCCCGAGGCGGTCATGCGCTGCACCGCCGGGCACTGCGCGCGGTGCACGGTGACGTTGCCGCCGCGCACGGCGAAGCCCGTGACCTTGTCGGGCGGCACGGGCGTACAGCAGCCGGCCAGCCGGACGCTCGCGGCGGCGAGGTCGGCGCCGTCGGCCGCGACGACGACCGGCCAGCGCAGGGCCGGGGCGGTCGAGCGCGGCGGCGGGCACGGGCGGTCCGCGGCCTGCGGCACCGGCGGGGTGGCGGGGTCCGGCGCCGGGTGGGTGGCCAGCCAGCGCTCGATGGCGATCCGCGCGGCGGGCGTACGCGCGTGCTCCAGCCAGTCGGGAGAGGGGCCGGACACGGTGTCCCGGGACATCAGCAGGTGCAGGGTGTCGCCGTCGCGCAGGACGGTGCTGAGGGTCGCCAGGCGGCCGTTGACCCGCGCGCCGATACAGGCGTGCGCCCCTTCCCCGTGCTGGGCGTAGGCGGCGTCGACGCAGCTCGAACCGGCCGGCAGGCCGATGGTGCCGCCGTCGGCGCGGAAGACGGTGACCTCACGGTCCTGGGCGAGCTCGTCGCGGAGCGAGGTCCAGAAGGTGTCGGGGTCGGGGGTGGCGCGCTGCCACTCCAGGAGCCGGGAGAGCCAGCCCGGGCGGGTCGGGTCGACACGCTCGCCGTCCGTCGCGTCGGGCGTCTCGGGTGCCGCGTAGGGGTTGCCGAGGGCGACGACGCCGGCCTCGGCGACCCGGTGCATCTGATGGGTGCGGATGAGGACCTCCGCGGGCTCGCCGCCCGGGCCTGCCACCGCGGTGTGCAGCGACTGGTAGAGGTTGAACTTCGGGACGGCGATGAAGTCCTTGAACTCGGAGACGAAAGGCTGGAAGCACGTGTGCAGTTCGCCCAGGACGGCGTAGCAGTCGGCGTCCTCCCCGACGAGGACCAGGAGTCTGCCGAGGTCCGATCCGGTCACCTTGCCGCGCTTGAGGCGCACCCGGTGGACGGAGACGAAGTGCCGGGAGCGGACGAGGACGTCGGCGGCGATGCCCGCGTCACGCATGACGGAGCGGATCCGCTCGGCGGTCACCTCCAGGGGGTTCGGCCCGGCCACGTGGGAGAGGACGAGGTCGCGGGTGCGGGCGTACTCCTCGGGGTGGAGGATCGCGAAGACGAGGTCCTCCAGCTCGGTCTTGAGGGCCTGCACGCCCAGCCGCTCGGCGAGGGGAATGAGCACATCGCGGGTGACCTTGGCGATGCGTACCTGCTTCTCGGGGCGCATCACGCCGAGGGTGCGCATGTTGTGCAGCCGGTCGGCGAGCTTGATGGACATCACCCGGACGTCGTTGCCGGTGGCGACGAGCATCTTGCGGAAGGTCTCCGGCTCGGCCGCCGCGCCGTAGTCGACCTTCTCCAGCTTGGTCACGCCGTCGACGAGGAAGCGGACCTCTTCACCGAACTGGCCGCGCACCTGATCCAGCGTCACCTCGGTGTCCTCGACGGTGTCGTGCAGGAGGGAGGCGGTCAAGGTGGTCGTCTCGGCGCCCAGTTCGGCGAGGATCAGGGTCACGGCGAGCGGGTGCGTGATGTACGGCTCGCCGCTCTTGCGCGTCTGGCCGCGGTGCGAGGACTCCGCGAGGAGGTAGGCGCGGCGGAGGATGTCGAGGTCCGCCCCGGGGTGGTGGGCGCGGTGGACCTTGGCGACGTGGTCGATCGCGTCCGGCAGCCGGCCCCGGGAGCCGGAGCCGCTCAGCGCCGCCCGCCCCAGCCGTCTCAGGTCGAGACGGGCCCGGCCGCGCCAGCGGCCGGGAGCACCGTCGTTCGGGGCGTCTGCGCTCATGGGCACCTCCGGCAGCGTCGACCGGCGGTCGGCTCACGCCTCCGGACCGGTGCTTGATGCTACCGAGCCCATCACGCGCTGCTCGCCCGCTCTCGCCCAGAGTGAAACGGATCACCCATTCGAGCGAGCCACGCTGCCGGTCGTTCGGCAAACGGTCCCGGTCCGGGGTAGTGCGCCGGTGGCGGGTGGGCCTCAGCCGAGGACGGTGCGCAGCCAGGACGCGTCGAACACGCCCTCCGCGACGATCACCGCGGGTCCGGTCATCTCGACGGAGCCGTCGGGCGTCTCTGATATCTCCAGGCGCCCGCCGGGGAGGTCCACGGTGTACGTGACGGGCAGGCCGGTGACCGCCGGGTCGAGGCCGTCGCGGCGTGCGGTCGCGACCATCACGGCGCAGGCGCCGGTGCCGCAGGAACGGGTCTCGCCGGATCCGCGCTCGTGCACCCGCATGGCGACGTGACGCGGGCCGCGGTCCACGACGAACTCGACGTTGGCGCCGTCGGGGTACGCGCCCTCCGGGGCGACGGCGGGGGCCGTGAAGAGGTTGCCGGCGTCGGCGAGGTCCTCGACGAAGCAGACCGCGTGCGGGTTGCCCATGTTGACGTGGAGGGCGGGCCAGCTGCGGGCGCCGACGGTGACCGTGACGGGGCCCGCGGGCAGCAGGGCCTTGCCCATGGAGACGGTGACGCCGCCGCCGGCGCTCTCCTTGGCGATGTGCGCGCGGCGGACGCCGGCGCGGGTGGCGACGGCGAGGTCGCCCTCCTCGGCCAGGCCCGCGTGCCGGAGGTAGCGGGCGAAGACGCGGACGCCGTTGCCGCACATCTCGGCGACGGTGCCGTCGCTGTTCCGGTAGTCCATGAACCACTCGGCCTCGTCGGCCATGGCGCGCGCCTCGGGGTGGGCCGCGGAACGGACGACGCGCAGCACGCCGTCCGCGCCGATGCCCGCCCGGCGGTCGCACAGGCGGGCGACGGCGGCCGGCGACAGCTCGATCCGGCCGTCGTAATCGGGGACGATCACGAAGTCGTTCTCCGTGCCGTGGCCCTTGAGGAAGGCGATCTGTGTGCTCACGCTTCGATGGTACGGGGCCGGTGTGACATCCCTCCTGGCCAGGCCCCCGGCGGGGGCCCGTCGCCCGCTAGCGCAGGCGGGCGACGCGCCAGACGGCGAGGACGACCACCAGGGCGACGACGGCGGTGTACCCGGCGACGTACCGCCAGTCGGGGCGGCTGCCGGAGCCTCGGGGCGGCAGGCCGGGCCAGGTGTAGCCGACGCGGCGGGCGGCCATCACGCCCCAGCCGGCCGCGCAGCAGCTGATCAGCAGGCCGAGCATGGCGACGACCGGGCCGCCGTCGCCGAACTCGAAGGCGAGCGGGAAGGCGAACATCAGCGAGCCGACGGCCGCGAGGACCACGATGGGCGCGATCTGCCAGACCCGCATCCTGCGCTGCGGGCGGAGCTCCCGGAAGGAGGCGGGGGCGGCCGTGTCAGGGGTGACGCCGTCCGTCTCCCCGGTGTCCTCGGGGCCATCCGGAGTCAGAGCCTCCGAATCTCCCCCGGCCACCGCCGGGAGGTGTCCCCTCCGGGGCGGCTGCTGCGGTCTGTCACGAGGGCCGGCCTCCATCGCCACGCGCCCTCCCAACTCGGACTTCACGGCTCGATCGAAGCTTGATGATGGCACGCTCCCGCAGGCCGCAAGGGCGTGCATAGCGTCCCGATGCCATCACGTGATCAGGCTGTGACCGCCCGTTCGACCAACCTCAGCGCTTCCCCGGGGAGTTCCGCCCGGTGGCCGGCCGCGCCGCTCAGCCAGTGGACGCGCTTGTCCTTCCGGAACCACGAATCCTGCCGGCGCGCGAAGCGCTTGGTGGCCCGCACGGTCTCGAGGCGCGCCTCCTCCTCCGTGCAGTCCCCGGCGAGGAAGGAGAGCACCTGCTGGTACCCGAGCGCGCGGGACGCCGTACGCCCCTCGCGCAAGCCCTCGCGCTCCAGCGCGCGCACCTCGTCGACGAGCCCCGCCTCCCACATGCGGTCCACGCGGACGGTGATCCGCTCGTCGAGCTCGGGGCGCTCGACGTCGACACCGATCTGCAACGCGTCGTACACGGGCTCCTCACCCGGCAGGTTGGCGGTGAAGGGCCGTCCGGTGAGCTCGATGACCTCCAGGGCGCGCACGATGCGGCGGCCGTTGCCCGGCAGGATCGCGCGGGCGGCGGCCGGGTCGGCGGCGGCGAGCCGGGCGTGCAGCTCGCCGGGGCCCCGCTCGGCCAGTTCCTCCTCCAGGCGGGCGCGTACGGCCGGGTCGGTGCCGGGGAAGTCGAGGGCGTCGATCGTGCCCTTGATGTAGAGCCCGGAGCCACCGACGAGCACCGGGGTGCGGCCCTCGGCGAGCAGCTTGTCGATCTCGGCGCGGGCCAGCCGCTGGTACTCGGCGACGCTCGCGGCCTCCGTGACGTCCCAGATGTCGAGCAGGTGGTGCGGCACGCCCTGCCGCTCTTCCGGCGTCAGCTTGGCCGTACCGATGTCCATGCCCCGGTAGAGCTGCATGGAGTCGGCGTTGACCACCTCACCGCCCAGGTGCTGGGCGAGGGCGACGCCGAGATCGGACTTGCCGGCCGCCGTGGGGCCCACGACGGCGATGACCCGCGGTACGGGAACTGCGTTTTTCACCGGGTTTCTCACCGGATCAGTCTCGCAAACCTTTGCAGTACCCCACGAACGAGCGACGTGACGCGACGCTGCCGGTTTCGTTGCCTGTTGCGAGGTTCCGAGAGCCGGTTCACAGGTCGGTGTCCGGAAGCGGCGCAATGGACCGCCCCGGGCGACGCGGGATTTCGCTCACACCAGTAAGGTAATGGAGTAGATATGGGCGTGTTTTCAAGGTTTCGCCGTAAGAAGGCCGAAGCGTCAACCGAAGAGGCGGCGACAGCCACTCTGACGACGGAATCGGCCGACGACGCCGGGACCACCGAGACCGCCGAGGCCGAGCCGGAGCAGTCCGGCGAGGCCAAGGCGGAATCCGCGGCGGCCGAGGGAGTCGAGATTCCCAAGCAGCAGTCCGCGGAGAAGGCGGCCGACAGCGAGGCCGGTGAGGGCGCCCGTAAGTAGCTTTGACGAGGAAAGACGAGGGAAGACGCCATGGGCCTGTTGGACAATCTCAAGGCCAAGCTCGGTCCGGTGAAGGACAAGGTCGGCGACCTCGCGCAGCAGCACGGGGACAAGATCGAGCAGGGGTTGGAGAAGGCCGCCAAGGTCGTCGACGAGAAGACCAAGGGCAAGTACAGCAGCCAGATCCAGACGGGCACCGGCAAGGCCAAGGACGCGATCGACCGCCTCGCCGAGAAGGACGGCAAGGACGGCGGCACGGGCTCCACGGCCCACTGAGACCTCGTCGGCGACGGGCCGCGGAGCGGGTGCTCCGCGGCCCGTCGCCGTTCGCGCCCCCGAGCCCGTGTACGCCGCTCTGACGGCCGTACGGGCGCCAGGGTGCCGGGAATGAGTCCGGGCGCCCGGTGGCCGCCCAGAAGGGTCGCGAAGGGGGTTCGCGGGGGCTCTCAGGACCAGGTGGCCACGAAGTAGCCGACGCCGTAGGGCGCCTCGTCGTAGAGCAGCTCGCCGGTCAGATCCGCGGCCTCGCCCGCGCCCGCGAGCACCTGCCAGGGCGTCCGCCCCGCGGCCTTCAGCTCGTGGGCCAGCTCGCCGTCCATCGCCGCCAGGGCGGCGCTGTCGGCGGCGCCCAGCGCCCGCGCGGCCGCCGCGTCGAAGCCCTCGGCCCGTGGATCGAGGTAGCCGGGCGCCTTGAGGGTGCGGCAGGCGCTGCCGTCGCCCATCACCAGGAGCGCGAGCCGCTCGTCGGTCGCGGCCAGCTCGCGGCCGACGGCCAGAGCGCGGTCGGACTCCAGCGGCTCGCCGACGCCCAGGCCCTCGACGGGCGCGGCGGCCCAGCCCGTACGGCCCAGCAGCCAGGCGGCCACGGCCAGGGACTGCGGCAGCGCCCTCTCCCCCGCGACCCCGCCCCGCCCCAGCCGCACGTCGACGTCCACGCCGAAACCGCGGAACGATCCGGCGGCGCCCTGCGGGTGCGGGCCCAGGCCGGAGACGCCGGCCGGGCCGATGACGACGAGCCGGTCGGGCCGGGCGGCGGCCAGCACGCCCACGGCGTCCAGGCAGGCGGCGCGCAGGCCGTCCAGCTCGGGTGCGGCCCCGGCGGCGACCTCGGGGACGAGCAGCGGCGGACAGGGGCATACGGCGGCGGCGACAAGCATGATCCGCAGCCTAGTGGGGCGGCGGGTCCGGGTCGCGGCGGGCACCCGGGGCGCCGGGAGGTTCCCCGGGGGCGCCTCCGGACGGATGCGGCCCACGGGCGGACGGACGCGGGTCCGGAAGCGGTCGTGGCCGCCCCCGGACCCGGGTCACGTCAGACGATGCTGCAACCGCCCGTCGGCGCCGGCAGCGGGGCCGGGACGCCGATGCCCGGAAGGCCCAGCATGACGCCCGCGCCCTTGTCGGCCTGGGCGGCGTTGCGCTTCTCCCAGGCGTCGCCCGCGCGCGTGCGGCGCACGCCCTTGGCGGGGCCCTCGGCCAGCAGGTGGTGCGGGGCGGCGTAGGTGATCTCGACGGTCACCACGTCGCCGGGGCGCACGTCCTCGTCCGGCTTGGTGAAGTGCACCAGGCGGTTGTCGGGGGCGCGGCCGGACAGGCGGTGCGTGGCGCCGTCCTTACGGCCCTCGCCCTCGGCGACCATGATCTCCAGGGTCCGGCCGACCTGCTTCTTGTTCTCGTCCCAGGAGATCTCCTCCTGGAGGGCGACGAGACGCTCGTAGCGCGCCTGCACGACCTCCTTGGGGATCTGGCCCTCCATGGTCGCGGCGGGGGTGCCCGGGCGCTTGGAGTACTGGAACGTGAAGGCGTTCGCGAAGCGGGCCTCGCGGACCACGTGCATGGTCTGCTCGAAGTCCTCCTCGGTCTCGCCGGGGAAGCCCACGATGATGTCGGTGGAGATGGCGGCGTCCGGCATGGCGGCGCGCACCTTCTCGATGATGCCCAGGAAGCGCTCCTGGCGGTACGAGCGGCGCATGGCCTTGAGCACCGGGTCCGAACCGGACTGGAGCGGCATGTGCAGCTGGTGCATCACGTTGGGCGTCTCGGCCATGGCGGCGATGACGTCGTCGGTGAAGTCGCGCGGGTGCGGCGAGGTGAAGCGGACGCGCTCCAGGCCCTCGATCTGCCCGCAGGCGCGCAGCAGCTTCGAGAACGCCTCGCGGTCGCCCATGTCGGAGCCGTAGGCGTTCACGTTCTGCCCGAGCAGGGTGATCTCGCTGACGCCCTCGGCGACGAGCGCCTCGACCTCGGCCAGGATGTCGCCGGGACGGCGGTCCTTCTCCTTGCCGCGCAGTGCCGGGACGATGCAGAAGGTGCAGGTGTTGTTGCAGCCGACGGAGATGGAGACCCAGGCCGCGTACGCGCTCTCGCGCCGCGTGGGCAGCGTCGAGGGGAACGCCTCCAGCGACTCGGCGATCTCGACCTGCGCCTCCTCCTGGACGCGGGCGCGCTCCAGCAGGACGGGCAGCTTGCCGATGTTGTGCGTACCGAAGACGACGTCGACCCAGGGGGCCCGCGTGACGATGGTGTCACGGTCCTTCTGGGCGAGGCAGCCGCCGACGGCGATCTGCATCCCGGGCCGCTTCGTCTTCATCGGGGCCAGCCGGCCGAGATTGCCGTACAGCTTGTTGTCGGCGTTCTCCCGCACCGCGCAGGTGTTGAAGACGACCACGTCGGCGTCGCCCTCCGGGGTGCCTTCGGGCGCGCGGACGTAGCCCGCGTCCTCCAGCAGGCCGGACAGCCGCTCGGAGTCATGGACGTTCATCTGGCACCCGTAGGTGCGCACCTCGTATGTCTTCGCACTCATCTCAATCGACCAGGGTACGTGGTCACCCGGACAGACCGCCTCTTCCCTTCCCTTTCCCGCCTCCTTCCCGCACGCCCACCCCACGTGCGGCGCCCCGCGGCCCGTCCACCGGTCCGGGTGGAGTCCTGTGTCAAGGCACTGCCCAAGCCCGGCCGGGCCTGGCAGTATCCGCCCATGGTTCCCCGACTCCCACGCCTCGGCGGGCGCCGTGCCGTACGGGCCGGCGCGGCGGCGGCCCTCACGCTCGCGCTGTTCCTGTGGTGGCTCGTGTCCCTGCACGGCACGTCGGCGCCCACGGGCCGGCTGTCGTTCGCGACGGGGGTCCCGACCGGGGTGTACGCGAAGTACGGCGACCTCCTGAAGGAGGACCTGGGCCACGACATGCCCGACCTGGAGGTGCGGCTCAGGGGCAGCCAGGGGTCGCTGGACAACCTCCAGCAGCTCACGTCAGGCAAGGCCGACTTCACCCTGGCCACCGCCGACTCGGTCGCCACCTACCAGGACCGGAAGCAGCCGGGCGCGGAAGGGCTGCGGGCGTGCGCGCGGCTCTACGACGACTACATCCAGCTGGTGGTCGAGAAGGAGTCCGCGGTGCGGTCGGCACGGGACCTCAAGGGGCTGCGGGTCGGCGTCGGCACCGACGACTCGGGCGTGCAGCTGATCACGCGGCGGCTGGTGAAGGCCGCCGGGCTCGACTTCGACAGGGACATCACGCCGGTGCGGGTCGGCATCGACCGGATGCCCGGCCTGCTGGAGAACGGGGAGCTCGACGCGTTCTTCTGGTCCGGCGGCCTGCCGACGAACGCCGTGTCGGCGCTCGGCCGGCGGCTGTCCATCCGGCTCGTCCAGCTGGGCGACCTGGTCGGCCCGCTGCACGCGCTGGGGCCGGAGACGCGCTTCTACCGGGCGGCGGTCATGCCGGTGGACGCCTATCCGGAACTGCGGGCCTCGCAGTCGGTGAAGACGATAGCGGTCGCGAACCTTCTGATGACCATGGACAGCGCGGACCCGGAGCTGGCGGAGAGCGTCACCCGGTCGGTGATGAACAGTCGCGACCGCATAGGGCAGAAGGTGCACGCCGCGCAGAAAGTGGACCTCCGGACGGCGATTTTCACGGACCCCCTGAACCTCCACAAGGGAGCCCGCCGCTACTACCTGTCGGTGAAGCCTTAGAGGGCCGTGAAGCCTTAGAGGGCCGTCGGCTCGGCTTCACCGGATCACCGCCCCACAGCCATGCCCGGCGATGTTCACTTGCGCGAAGATGGGCCTTTGCTCCCCTTACCGGTCTCGCCGCCGTCGCGCGGCACCCTGATCACCGCCCGCAGCCCCCGCGGCTCGTTCGGCGCGTAGGAGAGGGTGGCGCCGCCGGCCGCGAGGAGGGCGCGGGAGATCGACAGTCCGAGACCCGAGCCCGAGACGTTCTGGTGCCGGCCGCTGCGCCAGAAGCGGTCGCCGATCCGGGTCAGCTCGTCCTCGGTGAGGCCGGGGCCGCCGTCGGCGACCGTGATGCCCACCGTGTCGCCCTCGACGGCGACGCTGACCTCGACGTGGGCCTCCGCGGGCGTGAACTTGAGGGCGTTGTCGACCACGGCGTCGAGGGCGCTGGAGAGGGCCACCGGGTCGGCCCAGCCGGTGGCCGCGGCCGGGCCGCGGTAGGTGAGGGTGACCCGCTCCCGGTCGGCGACCGGCGACCAGGCGCCCACCCGGTCGGTGACGATCTCCGCTATGTCCGCGAGCTGGAGGTCCGCCGCCGCGTGCTCGGCCAGGGCCAGGTCCAGCAGGTCGTCGAGGACGCGGGCGAGGCGGTTGCCCTCGGTCCGGACGGAGGCGATCTCCTCATGGTCGTCGGGCAGGTCGAGGGCGAGCAGCTCGATGCG
Organism: Streptomyces albireticuli; assembly: GCF_021228125.1. GTDB lineage: Bacteria > Actinomycetota > Actinomycetes > Streptomycetales > Streptomycetaceae > Streptomyces > Streptomyces albireticuli. The sequence continues at coordinate 38,299 of NZ_JAJQQS010000022.1, read as the reverse complement.
GAGCAGCAGGGCGGAGAGGGGGTTGCGCAGCTGGTGCGAGGCGTCGGCGACGAAGGCGCGCTGCTGCTCCAGGACCGTCTCGACGTTGTCGGCCATCTCGTTGAACGACCGGGCCAGGCGGCGCAGCTCGGGTGGCCCGCTGTCCACCGCGACGCGGGAGTTCATCCGGCCCGTGGCTATGCCGTGGGTGGCCGCGTCGAGCGTCCGTACGGGCCGCAGCACCCAGCCGGTGAGGCGGAAGGCGGCTGCCACCGCGACGAGCATGGCCGCGGTCTCCCCGGCCACCAGGAGCAGCCAGGAGTGCAGGATCCTGGAGCGCAGCGCCCCGGTCGGCGAGTCGGTGACGACGACGGCGACCACGTCGCCGTCGCGGATGACCGGCGAGGCGACGGTCAGCCGGGTATGCCGTAATGGCCAGACCTGGCTGGGGTCGTGGCTGCGCCGTCCCGCCAGGGCCTCCTGGAAGGCGCGCTGTCCCTCGCCCTCGGGAGGTACGGACCAGCCCGCCGGGGCGACAGCCATGGCCCGCCCTTCGCGGTAGAAGATGCCCACCTTGATGTCGTAGACGTCCTCATAGCGCAGGAGTTCGTCGCGCAGGGTGTTGAGCCGCTCGTCGTTCCCGGCGTCGGGGTCGAAGGGCCGGGCGGTGACGTACTGGGCGAGCGAGGCGAAGCGGGCCGTGTCGTCGATGCGGTCGACGACCAGCCGCTGCTGCTCGGCCGCGGCGATGCTGCCGGCCAGCGGGAAGCCCAGGGCCAGCAGGACGCCCGCGAGCAGGATGATGAGGAGCGGGAGGAGTCGGGTGCGCACGGGTCGGGCCGGCCCCTCACGCGGCCGGGACGACGATTTTGTAGCCGACGCCGCGCACCGTCTCGATGAGGGCGGGCATCCGCAGCTTGGCGCGGAGCGAGGCGACGTGCACCTCCAGAGTGCGCCCCGTGCCCTCCCAACTGGTGCGCCAGACCTCGCTGATGATCTGTTCCCGGCGGAAGACGACGCCCGGGCGCTGGGCGAGCAGGGCCAGCAGATCGAACTCCTTACGGGTGAGCGGGACGGTGGCGCCGCCCACGGAGACCTGGCGGTTGGGGAGCTCGATGGTGAGCGGGCCCAGGCGCAGGGGCTGCGGCTCCTCGGTGCCGCGCTGCTCCTCCGGGCCGCCGCTGTCGGTGGGCGGGGTGCGGCGGGCCACCGCGTGGATGCGGGCGAGGAGTTCGCCGGTGTCGTAGGGCTTCACCACGTAGTCGTCGGCGCCGAGGTTGAGGCCGTGGATCTTCGACCGGGTGTCGGCGCGGGCGGTGACCATGATGACGGGCGTGGTGGTGCGCTTGCGGATCTTGCCGCAGACCTCGAAGCCGTCCTGGTCGGGCAGGCCGAGGTCGAGCAGGACGACGGCGAACGGCGCGCCCGCGTCGGGCAGCAGCGCGCGCAGGGCCTCCTCGCCGCTGCGGGCGTGCGTGACGTAGAACCCGTGCCGGGCGAGGACGGCCGCCAGCGCCGCGGCCACGTGATCGTCGTCCTCCACGAGCAGAAGTCTCATCCGCCTCCCTCCGTACGGCCCGCGTGCGGTTGTGGCAACGCTGTGGCAACACCGCATCCACGCTGATGGACGCCCACCTCGTCAAGGGGGTTGTAGGTGTGAGGGCGCTTCCGTTATGCAGCCGGTACGCCCGCACAACCCTTGTACACACCGTGCGCCCCCTTCACGCAGTGTGTCCCTTTGCGGCCGGATCGTTATGCTCAATTTCAGCTCAGATGTAATGACGCTGGTAGTTCACGCTCATTAGGGTCCTCCCCAACCGAGGAGGATGGAGCGAGGAACGCCGATGAGCGAAGTATCGGTGACCAAGGACGCCGCGGCGGCCCCCGCGGACCCGCTGGTCGTCCTGCACAACGTGAACAAGCACTTCGGCGCGCTGCATGTGCTCCAGGACGTCGACCTGACGATCGCGCGCGGCGAGGTCGTCGTCGTCATCGGGCCCTCGGGCTCCGGGAAGTCGACGCTGTGCAGGACCATCAACCGGCTGGAGACGACCGATTCCGGATCGATCACCATCGACGGCAAGCCCCTGCCCCAGGAGGGCAAGGAGCTGGCGCGGCTGCGCGCCGACGTGGGGATGGTCTTCCAGTCGTTCAATCTCTTCGCCCACAAGACCGTCCTGGAGAACGTCACCCTGGGGCAGGTCAAGGTCCGCAAGACCGACCGCAAGCAGGCCGAGCAGAAGGCCCGCGCCCTGCTCGACCGGGTCGGGGTGGGCGCCCAGGCGGAGAAGTACCCGGCGCAGTTGTCGGGTGGTCAGCAGCAGCGGGTGGCGATCGCGCGGGCGCTGGCCATGGATCCGAAGGTGATGCTGTTCGACGAGCCGACGTCGGCGCTGGACCCGGAGATGATCAATGAGGTGCTGGAGGTCATGCAGCAGCTCGCCCGGGACGGCATGACGATGGTCGTGGTCACCCATGAGATGGGCTTCGCGCGCTCCGCCGCGAACCGGGTGGTCTTCATGGCGGACGGCCGCATCGTCGAAGAGGCGCGGCCGGACCAGTTCTTCAGCAACCCGCGCAGCGACCGGGCCAAGGACTTCCTGTCGAAGATCCTTCATCACTGACCGGCCACGCGCCCTCTTATCACCACCCGACGGACCGCCCGGCTCCGGAGGTGTCCGACGCCTGCCGGCCCGGCGGCCACCCGCCGCCGCACCGGCCGTCCCGTCATACCCGTAGACGCAAAGGATGTTCACCATGAAGCTCCGCAAAACCGCCGCAGCGGCCGCCGTGGTGCTGGCGCTCACCGCGACCGCGACCGCCTGCGGCAAGTCGGGGAGCCCCGACGACAAGAGCGACAAGGCCGGCGACAACAAGTCCGCGCCGCCCACGCCGACCTACAAGGTGAACACCGCCGCCGACGTCAAGGACTCGCCCGTCTTCGAGAAGATCAAGGGCAAGACCATCACCATCGGCACCAAGGCCGATCAGCCCGGCCTCGGTTACGAGAACCCCGGCACCAAGAAGCGCACCGGATTCGATGTGGAGATCGCCCGCATGATCGCGGCCGACCTCGGCTTCGACGAGGCGCACATCAAGTGGCAGACGATCCCCTCCGAGGCCCGTGAGACGCAGATCGCCAGCGGTGGCGTCGACCTCTATGTCGGCACGTACACGATCAACGACGAGCGGAAGAAGCAGGTCGGGTTCGGCGGCCCGTACTACATCGCCGGACAGGACCTGCTGGTGAAGGCCGACAGCGACATCAAGGGCCCGGACGACCTCAAGGGCAAGAAGGTCTGCTCGGCGAGCGGTTCCACACCGCTCAAGCGGATCAAGGAGCCCAAGTACGGCGTGGCCGAGGCCAAGGCGCAGCAGACCTACCAGCTCTGTGTGCAGGAGGTCGTCAACGGCACGGCGGACGCCCTCACCACGGACGACTCGATCCTCAAGGGCTACGCCGCGCAGAACAAGGGCGCCTTGAAGGTCGTCGGCAACCCGTTCTCCAAGGAGCCCTACGGCGTCGGCCTCAAGAAGGAGGACAAGGCGCTGCGGAACGCCGTCAACGACGCCCTGGAGGCGCACATGAAGAACGGCGACTGGAAGAAGGCGTACGACGCCACGCTCGGGCTCTCCGGCGTCGCGGCCTCGAACCCGCCGGCGGTCGACCGCTACTGACCTGCGGTCGGCGTCCGACCGGTCCCGCGGCGGCGGCCGGAGCCCTGGATCCTCCCGGTCCACGGGGCTCCGGCCGCCGGGGCCGCTGATACCCGCCTCGCGATTCCCGGAGACTTGACTTGAACGTTTTGTCGGACAACTTTGCGATGTTCCGCGAAGGCTTTCTCGGCACCGTGGAGCTGACGGCGCTCAGCGCTCTGCTCGCCCTCGTGCTGGGCACCTTGATCGCGGCGTTCCGCGTCTCTCCGGTGCCCGCCCTGCGCGTCTTCGGCACCGCCTGGGTGACGTTGCTGCGCAACACCCCACTGGTGCTGCTCTTCCTCGTGGTCACCCTGGGCCTGCCGGCCCTCGGCCTCAAGGGGTGGGACTCCTTCTGGCTCGCCGTGATGGCGCTGGGCTGCTACACCTCGGCGTTCGTCTGCGAGGCCATCAGGTCCGGCATCAACACGGTGCCGGTGGGGCAGGCGGAGGCGGCCCGTTCGATCGGGATGACCTTCAGCCAGACGCTGGGCCAGATAGTGCTGCCCCAGGCGGCCCGGACGGCGATCCCGCCGATCGGCAGCCTGATGATCGCGCTGGCCAAGAACACCGCGATCGCCTCGGGCTTCAACGTCACCGAGCTCGGCTCGGTGCAGAAGACCCTCAACGCCGACGCCGGCTACAACATCTACGTGATCTTCGCCTGGATCGCGGTCTGCTACATCATCATCACTTTCGCGATCAGCGGCCTCTTCCGGCTGCTGGAGAACCGGCTGGCGGTGGCCCGATGAGTGCGAGCGTCCTCTACGACGTACCCGGTCCGAAGGCGAGGGTGCGCAACCGGATATACGGCGGGCTGTCCACCGTGGCCCTCCTCGGGCTGCTGGGCTTCATCGTCTACAAGCTGGACGACACCGGTCAGTTCCAGGCGGAACTGTGGGACGACTACGAGTACAGCAACACCCACGAGCGGATCCTCGACGGCCTGCTGACCACGCTCAAGACCTTCGCCGTCGCCGCCGTGCTCTCGCTGGCGCTCGGCGCGGTGCTGGCCTCGGCCCGGCTCTCCGACCACCGGCCGGTGCGCTGGCTGGCGACCACGGTGGTGGAGTTCTTCCGCGCCATGCCGCTGCTGATCATGATCTTCCTGCTGTTCGCGGCGGTGTTCACCTCCGAGCCGATGTGGGCGCTGGTCATCGGGCTCACGCTGTACAACGGCTCGGTGCAGGCGGAGATCTTCCGGTCCGGCATCAACGCCGTGCCCAAGGGGCAGAGCGAGGCCGCGTACGCGCTCGGCCTGCGCAAGACCCAGGTGATGACGAGCGTCCTCATCCCGCAGGCCGTGCGCTCGATGCTGCCGTCGATCATCAGCCAGCTCGTGGTGACCCTGAAGGACACCTCCCTCGGATTCATCATCCTGTACGAGGAGCTGCTGTTCGTCGGCCGCGCGTTCGCCCAGCAGACCGAGCCGGTGAACGGCGTCTACGCCTTCATCCCGATGGTCATCGTCTTCGGTTCGATCTACATCCTGCTGTGTCTGGCCCTGTCGTCGCTCGCGACCTGGGTCGAACGGCGCACGAAGCGCTCGCGCAAGGGCGCTCCGCCGGCCATGCCCGCGAACGACGCCGCCCTCGTCGCGGACGCCGGACAGGGCGGATGACCGGTTCCGGTCAGGGCGCCTCCGGCGTGCGGGGTGCCCTGACCCGCCGGGCGCCCCGCGCCTGACGCCCCGTCGGCCGGCACGGCCTACGGGGCGCGCCCGCTCCGGCGCACCTCGGCCGGGCGCCTGATCGCTTGACGCGGGCACCCGCAGTGGGTTGCATACGTTCTGTGATCGAGCCCCGTGTTCCCTCCTCCGGCGACCGTACGCCCCACGCGTCGCGTACCGCGCGTACGCGACGCGGCGCCCGTGGCGGAGCCGCCCGCAGGCCGGGGACGGCGCGGTGAGCCGTGTCGTGGATCCGGTGATCGTCGTCGGGGCCGGCCCGGTCGGCCTCACGCTCGCACTCTCCCTGGCCCGGAACGACGTGCCGGTGGTCGTCCTCGACGAAGCCTCCGGGGAGGGCGGGACGGAGGAGCGCCTCGCCCGTAGCGCCGTGCTGCGGCCGGACACCGCCGCCCTGCTGGAGCGGCTGGGGTGCGCCACGGCCGGGGGGACCCGCTGGACGGGCTGGCGCACCCTGCGCCGCCGCGCCGAGGTCGCGCGGGTGCCGTTCGCGGCTCCGGCCGCGGAGAGCCGGGTGTCCGAGGAGGAGCCCGGCGAGGAGTACGAACGGCAGGACGGCGCCGTACCTCCGCTGCACCTGCCGCAGCACGTCCTGACGCGGGAGCTGCGGGCCGGGCTCGCCCTCCACGAGAAGGTGCGGATCGTCCCCGGCACCCGGGTGGACACCCTGCGGCAGGACGTGGCGGGGGTCAGCGTGCACACCCGGGGGGACGAGGGCTCGCACTGGCGGGGCAGCTATCTCGTCGGCTGCGACGGCGCCCGGTCGACCGTCCGCAAGCTGCTGGGCGCGCGTTTCCCGGGGCGTACGGCCGTCGAGCGGTACGCGGTCGCCGCGCTCCGCGCCGAACTGCCCTGGCCCGGCGAGGCGGTGCTGCACCGGTCGCCGCCGCGCGGCCCGGAGGTGACGGCGCGTCCGCTGCCGGACGGGGTGTGGCGGCTGGACTGGCTGCTGCCGCCGGGCGGCGACCTGGTCACCCCCGACGCCCTCCTGACGCTGGTGCGCGACACCCTGACCTCGTGGTGCGGCGAACCGCCGCCGTACGAGCTCCTGGACACCGGCGTGCACGCCGTGCACCACCGGCTCACCCGCAGGATGCGCACGGACCGGGCCTTCCTCGCCGGGGACGCGGCCCATCTGCTCGGCGCGCTCGGCACCCAGGGGCTCGACGAAGGGCTGCGGGACGCCGAGAACCTCGCCTGGAAGCTCACCCTGGCCTGGCACCAGGGAGCCTCCGAGACCCTGCTCGACAGCTACGAGACGGAGCGGCGCGGCGCGATCGTGGCCCGGCTGCGGGCCGCCGACCGGGCGCTGCCGGCCCTGCGGGGCGAGGGCGGCTGGAGCGCGGTGCGGCGCACTCTGGTGCCGGGCGCCGTGCGCGGGCACGACGAGCTGCTCGCGGACGGGCACCTCGGCCGCGGCTCCCTGGGCGCGCCCGTGTTCCCCGCCCGCACGCCCCTGGCTCCCGCGGGGCCGCCGACCGGCTCCGTACCGGTGGGCACGGCGGTGGGGGAACAGGTCGAGGACATCCCGGTGACGGCGCCGGACGGGTCGGCGGCGCTGCTGCGGGACCGGCTGGGCGGCGCTCTGCTCGTGGTGCTCGTCGCGCCCGGTACGGGCGTGTGGGAGCGGCGGCACTGGCTGGGCGCCGGGCTCATGCCCCGGCTGGCCGCGGCCGTCGGCGCCCTGCCGATGCCGGCCGAGCTGCTCGTCGCCGAGGGGTACCCGGGGGCGGCGGCCCACACCGTGCTGCTGGTGCGGCCGGACGGGTATCTGGTGGCGGCACTGGCCGGGGTGCGGGCGGCGGAACTGGCCGTGTGCGCGGACGCGGTACGGGGCGGGGCCCCGGGCGGGCCGTCGGCGCCGGGGACGGCCGACGGCGATACGGACCGGGGCGCGGAACCGGACGCGCGGAGCGACGGCGGGGGCGCCGAGCGCACGACCGCGTCCGACGCGGCTCCCAGTGAAGCCACGGCCAACCGTTGACCCGCTCCTGACCGTCGTGGTGGACTACTCACCGTGACTGACAGCGGCGTGCGCTTCTGGCGGAGGGTCCATCTCGACCTCGTCCGCTACGCGGGCTGTGTCTGTCGTCCGTCCTGCTGATCCGCTCCCCGCCGCGTGGCCGCGTCGAGTGCCGCGCGCTCCTTCACGATCACTCAGGACGGTCTTCCGTGTCTTTCCCCGCGTCTCCTCCCTCGTCTCCCCCCGCGTCTCCCCCTGCCCGTACGACCGCGCCTCCCGGTGCGGTGGCCCCGGCCTCGCCCGGTGCGCCCTCGGCCGCCGAGCTCCTCGACTTCGCCCGCCGGACGGCCGGCGATCCCGCGCTCGTCGCCGCGCTCCCCCTCGATCCCCAAGGCCGTACCTGGATCCGTCTGGAAGGGCCGGGCGGCAGTGAGGCGTGGTTGATCGGGTGGCCGCCGGGCAGCGGCACCGGCTGGCACGACCACGGCGGCTCCCACGGGGCCTTCGCCGCGGCGGCGGGTGTGCTGACCGAGCAGTCGCTCGCCGCGCAGCTGCCCACGGAGGGCTGGCGCACGCTGGAGCTGGTCGACGGCGTCGACCGTGAGCGGCAGCTGTCCGACGGGCGCGGCCGGGCCTTCGGCCCGCACCATGTGCATCAGGTGTTCAATCCGTCGCCGGACCGGCACGCGGTGTCCGTGCACGCCTACCACCCGCCGCTGCCGATGATGCGGCGGTACAGCCGCTCGGGACAGGTGCTGCGGCTGGAGCAGGTCGAGTGGCCGGAGGAGTGGGCATGAGGGTCGAGGAACTGCTGGCGGCCGCCCGGGCGGGGCTGGACCGCCTCGGTCCGGCGGAGGCCGCCGCGGCCCGGGCCGAGGGCGGGCTGCTCGTCGACATCCGCTACGCGGCGCTCCGGGAGCGCGACGGGGTCATCCCCGGTGCGCTGATCGTCGAGCGCAACGAGCTGGAGTGGCGGCTGGACCCGGCGTGCGAGCACCGCGCGCCGGAGGCCACCGGGCACGATCTGCGCGTGGTCGTGATCTGCAACGAGGGCTACGCCTCCAGCCTCGCCGCCGTCTCCCTGCGCGGCCTGGGCCTGCACCGGGCGACGGATCTGGTCGGCGGCTTCCAGGCCTGGCGGGCGGCGGGGCTGCCGGTGGCGGGCCCGCCGGGCCCGCTCCCGTAAGCGACGGCTCCGCAAGGGGACCGCCCCCCGTCGGGTCGACGCCGGACGGTCCGGATGCCTCGGTCGAGGGTCGGGGCCCTGGACGCCGAAGGCCGGGGCTCGGAGGCCGGGGCCCTGGGGTCCGGGGTCCTGGGGTCCTGGGGTCCGGGAGTCCAGGACCTGGAGATCCGGGCGGCGGGGGTCCGGCCATCCGCATCTGAGCCGGCTCGGCGAAGCCCGGTGCGGTTCGGCGGCGTCCCGAAGGAGCGTGGGAAACCGCGCGACCAGCCACGACGCACCCGCGGATGACTCGCCGGAGTTCCGGCGAAGTGCTCAGGCATCCGGCAGATAGTGCTCCAGCAGCTCCGGCTCCTCGCCCTCCTCCTCCAGGGCCCGGCGCACCACCCGGAGGGCGAGACCCTCGGGGTATCCCTTGCGGGCCAGCATTCCGGCGAGGCGGCGGAGCCGCTTCTCCCGGTCCAGCCCACGGGTCGCCCGCAGCTTGCGGTCGACGAGCTCGCGGGCGGTGCGCTCCTCCTGCTCGGAGTCGAGCCGACCGACGGCTTCGTCGATCACCGCGGCGTCCACGCCCTTGGTGCGCAGCTCGCGCGCCAGGGCGCGGCGGGCCAGGCCCCGGCCGTGGTGCCGGGACTCCACCCACGCGCCTGCGAAGGCCGAGTCGTCGATGAGGCCCACGTCCTCGAAGCGGGCGAGGACCTCTTCCGCCACCTCGGCCGGGATGTCCCGCTTGGCCAGCGCGTCCGCGAGCTGTTTGCGGGTGCGCGGGGATCCGGTGAGCAGGCGCAGGCAGATCGCCCGCGCCTGCTCCTCGGGTCGCGGTGGCGCTCCGCCCCCGGCCCTCGACGAGGACGGGGCGTCACCGCGGGTCGGGTCGGCCGGGAGCGGGTCCGGCCGGTCTCCCCCGGCACCGGGCAGGGGGTATTCCGATCGCCGTGTCACGGATCAGCTCTTGGCGGCCGCGGCCTTGGTCGCCTTGCCCGTGGACTTCGCCGGAGCGGGCACCGACTTGGCGGGCTCGGCCGCCGCGGCACCGGCCGCGTCCGCGCCGGGCTCGGCCGCCGGGGACTCGGGCCGGACGCCCACGCCCAGCTTCTCCTTGATCTTCTTCTCGATCTCGTTGGCGAGGTCGGGGTTGTCCTTGAGGAAGTTGCGGGCGTTCTCCTTGCCCTGGCCGAGCTGGTCGCCCTCGTAGGTGTACCAGGCACCGGCCTTGCGGACGAAGCCGTGCTCGACGCCCATGTCGATCAGGCCGCCCTCACGGCTGATGCCCTGGCCGTAGAGGATGTCGAACTCGGCCTGCTTGAAGGGCGGCGAGACCTTGTTCTTCACGACCTTGACGCGGGTGCGGTTGCCGACCGCCTCCGTGCCGTCCTTGAGGGTCTCGATGCGGCGGATGTCCAGACGCACGGAGGCGTAGAACTTCAGCGCGCGGCCACCGGTCGTCGTCTCCGGGGAGCCGAACATGACGCCGATCTTCTCGCGGAGCTGGTTGATGAAGATCGCGGTGGTCTTGGACTGGTTGAGCGCGCTGGTGATCTTGCGGAGCGCCTGGCTCATCAGCCGGGCCTGGAGACCGACGTGCGAGTCGCCCATCTCGCCCTCGATCTCCGCGCGCGGCACCAGGGCGGCGACGGAGTCGATGACGATCAGGTCGAGGGCACCGGAGCGGACCAGCATGTCCACGATCTCCAGCGCCTGCTCGCCGGTGTCCGGCTGGGAGAGGATGAGGTTGTCCGTGTCGACGCCGAGCGCCTTCGCGTACTCCGGGTCGAGCGCGTGCTCCGCGTCGACGAAGGCGACCGTGCCGCCCGCGCGCTGGGCGTTGGCCACGGCGTGCAGGGTCAGGGTCGTCTTACCGGAGGACTCCGGGCCGTACACCTCCACGACGCGGCCGCGGGGCAGTCCGCCGACGCCGAGGGCGACGTCGAGAGCGGTCGACCCGGTGGGGATCACCTCGATGGGCTCGTTCGGCCGGTCGCCGAGGCGCATCACGGCGCCCTTGCCGAATTGGCGTTCAATCTGTGCGAGAGCGGCGTCCAGCGCCTTCTCGCGGTCGGTTCCTGCCATGGGTTCCACCCGGTTTGCTTGAGTCGATCGCTTCACGTCAACGACGCTAACGCCTGCCACTGACAATGGCCCCGGGCACCGCCCCAGCCTGTGGATAACTCGCCTCTCAGGAGGCCCGGTAACACCCATGAGAATGGATGTTCGATTTTGGTGTCAAGCAGGCCCCTCCTGGACACGCGGGTCGTCCGTGACGTCGTACCGCTTCACGTACGCCCCCAGGAAACCCTGGAGCGTCGCGGTCGCCGGAATGGCGATCAGCGCGCCCACCGCGCCGAGCAGCGCGGTGCCGGCGACCACCGAACCGAAGGCCACGGCCGGGTGGATGTCCACGGTCCTGGCGGTGATCCGGGGCTGGAGCACATAGTTCTCGAACTGCTGGTAGACCACGACGAAGCCGAGCACCCACACCGCGTACCAGGGGTTCACGGTGAAGGCGAGCAGCATGGGCAGGGCGCCCGCGAGGTAGGTGCCGATGGTCGGGATGAACTGGGAGACGAGGCCGACCCAGATCGCCAGCGCCGGGGCGTAGGGCACGCCCAGGACCTCCAGCAGAACATAGTGCGCGACGCCGGAGATCAGCGCCATCAGCGCGCGCGAGTAGAGGTAACCGCCCGTCTTGGTGACGGCGATCTCCCAGGCCCGCAGCACCTCCGCCTGCCGGCGGGGCGGCAGCACCGAGCACAAGGCGCGCCGCAGCCGGGGCCCGTCCGCGGCGAAGTAGAAGGAGAACAGCAGGACCGTCAGCAGCTGGAACAGCCCGCCGAGGACGGTGGCGGAGACGTCCAGCACCCCGCCGGCGCTGCTCTTCAGGTACTTCTGGAGCCAGTCCGAGTGCAGCACGCTCTCCTGGACCTCGACCCGGGAGAGGTGGGTGCGGAACGTCCGGTTGATCCACCTGATCACCGAGTCCAGGTAGGAGGGGAAGTTCTCCACCATGGTGATGATCTGATCGGCGAGCATCGAGCCGAGCAGGGTGAAGAACCCCGCCGCGACGACGGTGACGCCGAGGAAGACCAGGCCCGTCGCGAGCCCCCGGCGCATCCCGCGCGCGGCCATCCGCGCCACGGCCGGCTCGATGGCCAGGGCCAGGAAGAAGGCGATCAGGATGTTCAGCAGCAGCCCGATGAGCTGGTGGAATGCCCACGCCGCCAGCTGGAAGCAGGCGAAGAGGGCGAGCGCCGCGACCATCGCGCGGGGCAGCCAGCGCGGCATGCGGGCACCGGCGTCGGGCGCGGGCGAGGGAGTGGAGGAGTCCGGAGCCGTGTCGTCTGCTGCCACGGGCTCAGTGTGGACCATGGGGTGGAGCGGGCCGGGGAACGCTCCCGGACCCCGGCCGGGTGAGGCGCCGGACGGACCAGCCGGCCACACCCCGGCTCCCCGACCGGGGGGGTGATCAGGGGGTCACGGGAGCAGGACGTCAGCGGCGGTCGTCGGGGATCTCCAGCGCCCGGCACACCCCTCGCCAGACGTCCTTGGCGTTCCAGCCCGCGTCCAGCGCTTCGTGCACGGTCCTCCCGCCGAGCTCGGACATCACATGATCGCGCGCGAAGGAGTCGGCGTACGCCGCACCGAAATAATCCGCCATCCGCTGCCAGAAGACCGTCAACCGCATGAGACCAGTATCCCGCCCCTGAGGGTGCTGCCCCGCACGAGCCGCTGACCGGCGGCGCTTTCCGTCCTACGGTCGGTGCATGGCCCGATCCGGAGCATCCCCCGCAGCCCGTGCCGAGCAGTTCGTCTGGCTGACCGCCCGCGCCCTCGAACAGCGGAGATTCGCTTTCCATTTCCTGGACGGCGGCCCCGACGCCGTCGAGACGGCCCTGAACGCCTATCTGGGAGACGACGGGGGGTACGGCCACGCCCTGGAGCCCGACCTGCGCGGCCCGGTCAGCCAGCCGCTGCACACCGCGCACGCGCTCCACGTGCTCGACGAGATCGGCCGCTGCGGCGACCGCCGGATGGAGCGGGTCTGCCGCTATCTGACGTCCGTCTCCACCCAGGACGGCGCGCTGCCCGCGCTGCATCCTTCGCTGCGCGGCTATCCCGCGGCCCCCTGGCTCCCCGTGACCGACGACCCGCCGAGCGACCTGCTCGCCACCGGCCCCGTCGTCGGCCTGCTGCACCGCAACGCCGTGTGGCACGCGTGGCTGTTCCGTGCGACCGACTTCTGCTGGGAGGCCGTCGACGCCCTGGGGGACGGCGCGAAGACTCACCCGTACGAGGTCCAGGCGGCCGTCGCCTTCCTCGACGGCGCCCCGGACCGGGCCCGCGCGGAGGCGGCCGCCGAGCGGCTGGGCCGGGTGGTGCGGGAACAGCGGCTGGTCGTCCTGGACCCCGGCCGGGTCACCGGCCATCCCGTCGCGGACGGCTACGCGCCGGGCGAGCTCCACTTCCCGTACGACTTCGCCCGACGCCCCGGCTCCCTGGCCCGCCCCTGGTTCACCGACGCCGAGCTGGAGCGGTCGCTGGACTTCCTCACCGCCTCGCAGGAGGAGGACGGCGGCTGGCCGATCCGCTGGCGCGCGTGGGCGCCGGGCACCCGGCTCGAAGGCCGGCCGATGGTGACGATCACCGCGCTGCTGACGCTGCGCGCGTACGGCCGGACCGTCTGACCCACGGCGGCGCGCGGAGCCCCGCGAAGGGCCCGCCGGCCGGTCCACACCCCCGCCGGCCTGCGGTTCCGGGGCGTTGTCAGTGGTGCGGTGCACGATGGGGTGCATGGCGGACGACGTGGCGGCCGGTACGGCGGCGGATGCGGTGGGGGACCCGGCCGAGGGCCTCGCGGGGTTCTCCCCCGCGACGCGTTCCTGGTTCACGGGGGCGTTCACCGCGCCCACGGCCGCGCAGAGCGGCGCGTGGCGGGCGATCGGCCGGGGTTCCGACGTCCTGGTGGTGGCCCCGACGGGTTCGGGCAAGACGCTGGCCGCCTTCCTCGCCTCCCTGGACCGGCTGGCGAGCACCCCGCCGCCCGCCGAGGCCCGCAAGCGTTGCCGGGTGCTCTACGTCTCCCCGCTCAAGGCCCTCGCCGTCGACGTCGAGCGGAACCTCCGCAGCCCGCTCACGGGGATCCGGCAGGAGTCCGTGCGGCTGGGCCTGCCCGAGCCGGAGGTCCGGGTGGGGATCCGCTCCGGCGACACCCCGCCGGCCGAGCGCCGGGCGCTGGTCAACCGCCCTCCGGACATCCTGATCACCACCCCGGAGTCCCTGTTCCTGATGCTCACCTCCGCCGCGCGCGAGGCGCTCACGGGGGTGGAGACTGTCATCCTGGACGAGGTGCACGCCGTCGCCGGCACCAAGCGGGGCGCGCACCTGGCGCTGTCGCTGGAGCGCCTCGACACCCTGCTGGCGCGCCCGGCCCGGCGCATCGGTCTCTCCGCGACCGTACGGCCGGTCGACGAGGTGGCCCGCTATCTGTCGCCGCAGCGCAAGGTCGAGATCGTCCAGCCGCCCTCCGGCAAGGAGTTCGACCTCTCGGTCGTCGTCCCGGTGGAGGATCTGGGGGAGCTCGGCGCCTCGCCCGTACAGGAGGGCGACGCCAAGGAGAAGCCGTCGATCTGGCCGCACGTGGAGGAGCGGATCGCCGACCTCGTCCAGGCCCACCGCTCCACGATCGTCTTCGCCAACTCCCGCCGCCTCGCCGAGCGGCTGTGCAACCGGCTCAATGAGATCGCCTACGAGCGGGCCACCGGCGAGCCCCTGCCCGAGCACCACTCCCCCGCGGAGCTGATGGCCGAGTCCGGCGCGGCCCGGGGGGCTCCCCCGGTGCTGGCGCGCGCCCACCACGGCTCGGTCTCCAAGGAGCAGCGGGCGCTGGTCGAGGAGGACCTGAAGGCGGGCCGGCTGCCCGCCGTCGTCGCCACCTCCAGCCTGGAGCTGGGCATCGACATGGGCGCGGTGGACCTGGTCGTCCAGGTCGAGTCGCCGCCCTCGGTGGCCTCCGGGCTCCAGCGGGTCGGCCGCGCTGGGCACCAGGTCGGCGCGGTCTCCACCGGCGTGGTCTTCCCCAAGTACCGCGGCGACCTGGTGCAGGCGGCCGTCGTGACGGAGCGGATGCGCGCGGGGGCCATCGAGGCGCTGCGGGTGCCCGCCAACCCCCTGGACGTCCTGGCCCAGCAGATCGTCGCCATGGTGGCGGTCGACACCTGGGAGGTGACGGAGCTGCTCGCCGTGGTGCGGCGCGCGGCCCCTTTCGCCGCGCTGCCCGAGTCCGCCTTCACGGCGGTGCTCGACATGCTCGCCGGGCGCTATCCGTCCGACGCCTTCGCGGAGCTGCGGCCGCGCCTGGTCTGGGACCGGGTGGCCGGCACGCTCAGCGGGCGCCCCGGGGCGCAGCGGCTCGCCGTCACGTCCGGCGGCACCATTCCCGACCGCGGCCTCTTCGGCGTGTTCCTGGCGGGCGCCGATTCCGGGAAGGGCGCCAAGGGCGGCCGCCGGGTCGGCGAGCTGGACGAGGAGATGGTGTACGAGTCGCGGGTGGGCGACGTCTTCACCCTGGGCACGACCTCGTGGCGGATCGAGGACATCACCCGTGACCGGGTCCTGGTCACGCCGGCGCCTGGGGTGCCCGGCCGGCTGCCGTTCTGGAAGGGCGACCAGCTGGGCCGCCCGCTCGAACTGGGCCGGGCGCTGGGCGCGTTCCTGCGGGAGGTCGGCGGCCTGGCGCCGGAGGCCGCCCTGGAGCGGCTCGCCGCGGCCGGTCTCGACACCTGGGCGGCGGACAACGTCCTGGCGTATCTCGCCGAGCAGCGCCAGGCCTGCGGCCATGTTCCCGACGACCGGACGGTCGTCGTGGAGCGCTTCCGCGACGAGCTCGGCGATTGGCGGGTCGTCGTCCACTCCCCCTTCGGCGCGCAGGTGCACGCCCCGTGGGCCCTGGCGCTCGGCGCCCGGCTCACCGAGCGGTACGGCATGGACGCCCAGGTGATGCACGCCGACGACGGCATCGTGCTGCGCCTGCCCGACGCCGATCTGATGGGTCTCGACCTGCTGGACGCCGACCCCGCCCGGCAGGGCGCGGAGTACGACGCGGAGCGGTCCCCCGTCGGAGCCGCCGACGTGACCTTCGACCAGGGCGAGGTCGCCCAGCTCGTCACCGACCAGGTGGGCGGCTCGGCGCTGTTCGCCGCGCGGTTCCGGGAGTGCGCCGCCCGCGCCCTGCTGCTGCCCCGCCGCAACCCCGGCAAGCGCACCCCGCTGTGGCAGCAGCGCCAGCGCGCGGCCCAGCTGTTGCAGGTGGCCGAGGAGTTCGGCTCGTTCCCGATCGTGCTGGAAGCCGTCCGCGAGTGCCTCCAGGACGTCTTCGACGTCCCCGGCCTGACCGAGCTGATGGGCGATATCGAGGCCCGCCGCGTCCGGCTGGTGGAGGTGACGACACCGGAGCCCTCGCCGTTCGCGCGCTCACTGCTGTTCGGTTATGTGGCCCAGTTCCTCTACGAGGGCGATTCCCCGCTCGCCGAGCGCCGGGCGGCCGCCCTCTCCCTCGACTCGAGGCTCCTCGCCGAGCTGCTGGGCCAGGCGGAGCTGCGGGAGCTGCTCGACCCGGAGGTGCTGGCCGAGCTGGAGCGCGAGCTCCAGTGGCTGACCGACGACCGGCGGGCCAAGGACGCCGAGGGCGTCGCCGACCTGCTGCGGCTCCTGGGCCCGCTCACCGACGCCGAGCTGGCGGAGCGCGGCGCCGAGCCGGAATGGGTGCGGGAGCTGGCCGGCGCGCGCCGCGCGCTGGGTGTCCGCATCGCCGGGCGGGACCACTGGGCGGCGATCGAGGACGCCGGACGGCTCCGCGACGCCCTGGGCACGGCCCTGCCCGTGGGCGTTCCGGAGGCGTTCACCGAACCCGTCAAGGACCCGCTCGGCGATCTCCTCGCCCGCTACGCCCGCACCCACGGGCCCTTCACGTCGGCGCGGGCCGCCGACCGCTTCGGGCTGGGGCCCGCGGTGACCGACGGGGCGCTCCAGCGCCTCGCGGCGAACGGCCGGGTCGTGCAGGGGGAGTTCCACCCCTCCGGCATCGGCCAGGAATGGTGCGACGCCGCCGTCCTGCGCAGGCTGCGCCGCCGCTCCCTCGCCGCGCTGCGGCACGAGCTGGAGCCGGTGCCGCCCGCCGCGCTCGCCGCCTTCCTCCCCCAGTGGCAGCACGTCGGCACCCACAGCCTGCGCGGTGTCGACGGCCTGGTGCGTGCCGTCGAGCAGTTGCAGGGCGCGCCGGTTCCGGCCTCCGCCCTGGAGAAGCTGGTGCTGCCCTCGCGGGTGGCGGACTTCTCCCCGGCGATGCTCGACGAGCTCACGGCGGCGGGCGAGGTCGTCTGGGCGGGGGCGGGCGCGCTGTCCGGCAAGGACGGCTGGGTGTCGCTGCTCCTGGCCGACGCCGCGCCCCTCCTGCTGCCGGAACCGCATCCGCTGGAGCTCTCGCCCGTGCACCGCGCCGTGCTCGACGCCCTGTCGGGCGGGTACGGCCTGTTCTTCCGTCAGATCGCCGACCGGGTGCGCGCGGAGTCCCCCGAGAGCACGGATCCGCAGATCGCCGACGCCGTCTGGGACCTCGCCTGGTCCGGCCGGCTCACCAACGACACCCTCGCCCCGCTCCGCGCCTATCTGGGGTCGGGCCGGACGGCGGGCTCCACGGCGCACCGCGCCAAGCGGGCGGTGCCCCGCGGGCGTTACGGCTCGTTCGGCGCCCGCGGCGGGGTGCCGCTGCGCCCCACCGCGTCCCGTGGCGGGCCGCCCACGGTGGCGGGCCGGTGGTCGCTGCTGCCCGCGCACGAGCCCGATCCCACGCACCGGGCCCACGCCCTGGCCCGTACGCTCCTCGACCGGCACGGCGTGGTGACCCGGGGCGCGGTGGCGGCCGAGGGCGTGGAGGGCGGCTTCTCCGCCGCCTACCGGGTGCTGTCCGTTTTCGAGGAGAGCGGGCAGGCCCGCCGGGGGTACGTCGTCGAGGGCCTGGGCGCCGCGCAGTTCGCCATGGACGGCGCGGTCGACCGGCTGCGCGCCGTCGGCTCGGCCCGTGAGCGCGCGGGCGGCGGCGCGTTCGCCGAGGAGCCGTCCGGCCCTTCCTGGGAGGGGCCCGGGTCCGCGCGGAAGCCCGCCCGGCGGCGGGCCGTCGTCCTCGCCGCCGCCGACCCGGCCAACGCCTACGGTGCGGCCCTGCCCTGGCCCGAGCCGCCCGCCGGGGCGACCCACAAGCCCGGCCGCAAGGCGGGCTCCCTCGTCGTGCTCCTGGACGGGGCCCTCGCCCTGTACGTGGAGCGCGGCGGCAAGACCCTCCTCGCCTGGCCGGGGGAGGAGAACGGCGGGGCGCCGGAGAGCGACGCCGGGCTCCGGGAAGCGGCGGCGGCCCTCGCGGACGCGGCCCGCGCGGGCGCCCTGGGCACCGTCACGGTCGAGCGGGTCAACGGCTCGCCCGCGCTCTCCTCACCGCTGGGCGCCCTGCTGGAGGCCGCGGGCTTCCACGCCACGCCCCGCGGGCTGCGGCTGCGGGCGCCCTGACCGCTCCGCCGGGAGGTCCGCACCGGGCGGGGCGGGGCGGGCCGCGAGCCGGGCGCCCCGGCCCGTACCGGCGGCGGCATCATGGGCGGCATGCCCGAAGGAGACACCGTCTGGCGCACGGCCCAGCGCCTCCACGGCGCGCTGGCGGGCGAGCCGCTCACCCGCAGCGACCTGCGCGTCCCCCGGCTCGCCACCGTCGACCTGACCGGCCGGCGCGTCCTCGACGTCCTCCCCCGGGGCAAGCACCTGCTGACCCGCGTCGAGGGCGGCCTCACCCTGCACTCGCATCTCCGGATGGACGGATCCTGGCGCGTCTTCGCCCCGGGCGAGCGGTGGCGGGGCGGGCCGTCGCACCAGATCCGCGCCGTGCTCGCCAACGCCGCCCACACCGCCGTCGGCTACCGCCTGCCCGTCCTGGAGCTGTTGCGCACGGCGGACGAGGGCGCGGTCGTCGGCCATCTCGGCCCCGACCTCCTCGGCCCCGACTGGGACGCCGCCGAGGCGCTGCGCCGCCTGCTCGCCGACCCCGCGCGCCCGCTCGGCGAGGCGCTGCTCGACCAGCGGAACCTCGCGGGCATCGGCAATGTCTACAAATCGGAGCTCTGCTTCCTGCTCCGCGTCTCCCCTTGGCTGCCGGTGGCCGAGCTGCCCGCGCCCGAGCGGCTGCCGACTCTGGCCAAGAAGCTCCTGGAGGCCAACAAGGGCCGGTCCACCCGCATCACCACGGCCGACGCCCGCAGGGACCACCAGCTGTGGGTCTACGGCCGCGCGGGCCGGC
Source organism: Streptomyces albireticuli (assembly GCF_021228125.1). Taxonomy (GTDB): domain Bacteria; phylum Actinomycetota; class Actinomycetes; order Streptomycetales; family Streptomycetaceae; genus Streptomyces; species Streptomyces albireticuli. The sequence goes on along the minus strand of NZ_JAJQQS010000022.1, from coordinate 19,458 downwards.
CCTGCCGCCGCTGCGGCACCGCCCTGCGCACCGCGGATCAGGGAACGCCCGGGCAGGAGCGCCCTACGTACTGGTGTCCCCGCTGCCAGCCGGACCACCCCGCTGGGCCGCCCGGGTGACGACGGTCCGGCGCATGACACGGACCGACCGGCGGCTGACACGGACCGACCGACGGATAGCGGCGCACGGACGGATCGGCGGGGACCGGCCATGGCGTGTGCGGGCACGCCCGGTCACCGGCACGTGGGCCCGCGGACACCGGCCATGACCCGTGCGACGCCGCCGGTCACCGACCGGCGGACACCGGCCGTGCCCCATGGGGACCCGTGCGGCCCGGCGGGACGACCGCTCATGACACCGGTGGCTCGCTCCGCCGCCGGGCCATAAGGGTCTCCGCGGCCGACCGGACCACCCGGGAGACCCGCCGGGGCCGCCGCCGCGTCCACGGCACACAGTGCACGGGCAGCAGGCTCAGCCCCCAGCCGCCCGCGACGACAAGCACCTCCACGGGCCCGCCCCGGCCCGGCTGCCCGAACGCCCGCAGCGCGGCCCACCACCACAGACCTCCCAGGACGAGCGCGGTACCCAGCCGCCCACGCGACCGGCAGCGGCCCCAGAAGTCACGCCGGATCATGGCTGCCTCCTTCGGCCGACGGTAGACCGGCCGCCCGTCCCGTGGGAGAGCGCACCCAGGCCCGCGGACAGCGCACGTCACACCCGTGCGCGCCCCCTCGCCCGGCGCGGAGCGCCGGCCGGACGGTCCGTCATACGGCCGGGCCGGCTCGGCCTCCCGTACGGGGGAACTCGCCCTCCCGCACGGGGGAAGCGGATCACGGGGGCCCGGCCTTGCCCCCAGGAGAACGCCGTCACGCCACCGCCGCCACCGGAGCACCCCGGACGGCCAGGGCGACCCGGACGAGCCCGGACGACGGAATGCCCCGGACCGCGAGGGTCCGGGGCATTCCGTCGGTACGAAGCCGGCAGGGGCCGGATGTTCGGCGAGTGGGCCGTTCGGCGGCCCGGGCGCCCATCGGGTCGGCCCCGTCGGGTCACCTCGGGTCAGGCGTTCTCCGCCTGGAACATCCAGTGGTGCTTCTCCAGATCACCCGTCAGACCAATCAGGATGTCCTGGGTGACCGGGTCCGGATCGCCGGTGACCTGAATACGCTCACGCATTCGAGTGATAACGGCGCCGAGCGCGTTGACCAGGATCTGCACCGCCCCGGTGTCCTTGTTCCAGCCGTCGCCGACCGCGTCGATCCCGCTGGTCTTGGCGACCGTCTCGGCCCGGCCGTCGGGCGCCACGCCGAGGGCGGAGGAGCGCTCGGCGACGGTGTCGGCGTGGATCCGCGCGCTGGCGACGACCTCGTCGAGCTGGAGGTGGACCGATCGGAAGCGTGGCCCCACCACGGTCCAGTGAACCTGCTTGGCCACCAGCGAGAGATCGACCAGATCGACCAGGGCGCCCTGGAGGGCGTCACCGACGGTCTTGCGGTCCTGCTCGGACAGCGGGCTCTTCACCACAGACATCCGCTTCTCCTGTTCGCGTGTCCGGTCCGTTCATTTGCTCCCGGTTCCTCCACCATCGCACAAAGGTGACGAAGGGGACGGAAACGCCAGGATCCCGGTCAGACATCTGACCGGGATCCTCAACGGGAAACACCTGTTTTCCAGACTGCTCTTCCTGACCGCCGTCAGGCCGCGACCACATCCACGGCCTCCGCGGGAGCCTTGATGGTGACTCGCTCCCCCGGCACGCCCGTCACGGACGTCACGGACACCGAATTGAACATGGGCCGCATCGGCGCGGGTACCGGCTCGCTCGCCGCCGCCGACTGCGCCAGCTCGGCGAGCGACAATTCATCACTCACCTCACGCATGACCTCGGACATCCGAACGTCCAGAGCGTCGCAGATTGCGGAGAGAAGCTCGGAGGACGCCTCTTTCTGCCCCCGCTCGACCTCGGAGAGGTAACCGAGCGAGACCCGGGCGGATGAGGAGACCTCGCGCAGAGTGCGGCCCTGGCGCTGGCGCTGCCGACGCAGCACGTCACCCAGCAGGCGACGGAGCAAAATCATCGGTGGCTCCCTCCTTGGACCGCGAATCCGGATCCTTCACGCCCCACCGTACCGCCTCGGGCTCCGGCCGTGCGGGGAGCTATGTCGTGTTCACTCAGGGCTGCAAACATCAATTCCCCCCGTTGTGTTCCGTATCCTTTGCGCCCGCGTTTTCTGTCAGTTCGCCCAGCAGCAGTTCCAGCACGGCTTGTACGCTTTCCGCCCGGATCCGCGCCCGGTCGCCGTCCAGGGACAGCTCCCGCACGGACATCGCGCCGTCCGGCCCCGCCGCGGCGACGAAGACCGTGCCCACGGGCTTGCCGTCCTGCGCGTCCGGTCCGGCGACGCCGGTCGTGGCGACCCCCCAGTCGGCGCCGAGCAGCGCCCGCACACCCCGCGCCATCTGCCCGGCGACCTCGCCGTCGACGGCGCCCCGGGTGGCCAGCAGCCCGCCGTCCACGCCCAGCACCTCGCGCTTGACCTCGGTCGCGTAAGCCGTGACCGAGCCGCGCACCGACCGGGACGCGCCCGGCACCGCGGTCAGCTCGGCCGCCACCAGACCGCCGGTCAGCGACTCGGCGGCGGCCACCGTACGGCCACCGTCCGCCAGCGCCCGCAGGACCGCGGCCGCCGCGCCCTCACCGCCGGAGCCGCCGGCTCCGGCGCCCGCCGCCGCGCTCACCGCACGGCTTCCCGGCCCGCCCGCTCGCGCTGCGCGGCCAGCCCGGCCCGGCGCAGCACGAGGGCCTGCCGTACGTAGTCGAGACCGGTGACCACGGTCAACGTCACGGCCACCGCCATCACCCAGAAGCGGGCAGTGGCCAACGGCCCGGTCAGCGCGAGGATGTACATCCCCACCGCCACGCCCTGCGCGAGCGTCTTCATCTTGCCGCCGCGGCTGGCGGGGATGACACCGTGCTTGATCACCCAGAACCGCATCAGCGTGATGCCGATCTCGCGGAAGAGGATCACGCCCGTGACCCACCACGGCAGGAAGGACAGCGAGGACAGGCAGATCAGCGCCGCGCCCATGATCGCCTTGTCGGCGATCGGGTCGGCGATCTTGCCGAAGTCGGTGACCAGGTTGTACATCCGGGCGAGGTGCCCGTCGAACAGGTCCGTGATCATGGCGACGGCGAACGCGGCCCAGGCGAAGGAGCGCCAGGCCGGGTCGGAGCCGCCGTCGTGGAGCATCAGCAGGACGAACCCGGGCACCAGGAGCAGCCGGATCATGGTCAGGATGTTGGCGATGTTCCACAGCCCGGCCGGGGGCCGCACGGCCGTCGCCGGGGCGTGGCCTCCTGCGGCGGAGGCCGGGACTCCGGTCATCTGCGCGCCTCCTCGGAACAGCCTCCGTCGCCCAGGGGCTCGGCGACGAGGTCCACGCCCTCGGTCGCCACCACCTTGGCCACGACCATGCTGCCGGGCGCGAACGTCCTGTCGGTGCGGATCATGACCTGGCCGTCGGTCTCGGGTGCCTGGTGGGCGGCCCGGCCGATCACACCGTCCTCCTCGTCGACGCGGTCGACGAGTACCTCCATGGTCTCTCCGAGCCGCTCCTCCGCGCGCTGGGCGGTGAGCTCCTCGGCGAGGCGCGAGACCCGCTCCAGCCGCTCCGCGACCACCTCGGGGTCCAGCTTGTCCTCGTAGGTGGCGGCTTCGGTGCCGTCCTCGTCGGAGTAGCCGAAGACGCCGATCGCGTCCAGTCTCGCCCCGGCGAGGAAGCGCTCCAGCTCGGCCACGTCCTCCTCGGTCTCGCCGGGGAAGCCGACGATGAAGTTGGAGCGGGCACCGGCCTGCGGCGCCTTGGCCCGGATCTGGTCGAGCAGCTCCAGGAAGCGGTCGGTGTCGCCGAAGCGGCGCATCGCGCGCAGCACACCGGGCGCCGAGTGCTGGAAGGAGAGGTCGAAGTAGGGGGCGATCTTCTCCGTCGACGTCAGGACGTCGATCAGGCCGGGCCGCATCTCGGCCGGCTGGAGATAGCTGACGCGGACCCGCTCCAGGCCGTCCACGGCCGCCAGCTCCGGCAGCAGCGTCTCCAGCAGGCGGATGTCGCCGAGGTCCTTGCCGTACGAGGTGTTGTTCTCGGAGACCAGCATGACCTCCTTGACGCCCTGCTCCGCCAGCCAGCGCGTCTCGCCCAGCACGTCGGAAGGGCGGCGGGAGATGAAGGACCCGCGGAAGGACGGGATGGCGCAGAAGGAGCAGCGCCGGTCGCAGCCGGAGGCCAGCTTCACCGAGGCGACGGGGTTGGTGCCCAGCCGGCGGCGCAGCGGCGCCCGGGGCCCGGACGCCGGGGCGAGGCCGTCCGGCAGATCGGCCGGCGGGGTGTCCTGCGCGTGTCCGGGCAGGGCGACCTTGCCGGCCTCGCCCGCGCCCTGGCGCTCGGCGGGGCTGATCGGCAGCAGCTTGCGCCGGTCGCGGGGGGTGTGGGAGGCGTGGACGCCGCCGGAGAGGATGGTCTGGAGCCGGTCGGAGATGTCGGCGTAGTCGTCGAAGCCGAGCACGCCGTCGGCCTCGGGCAGCGCCTCGGCGAGCTCCTTGCCGTACCGCTCGGCCATGCAGCCGACGGCGACCACGGCCTGGGTGCGGCCGTGGTCCTTGAGGTCATTGGCTTCGAGGAGGGCGTCGACGGAGTCCTTCTTGGCGGCCTCGACGAAGCCACAGGTGTTGACAACGGCCACATCGGCGTCGGAGGCGTCCTCGACGAGGTCCCAGCCATCCGCCGCCAAGCGGCCTGCCAGCTCCTCCGAGTCCACCTCGTTACGGGCGCAGCCAAGTGTGACAAGAGCGACGGTACGGCGTTCGGGCATAGGGCTCAGCCTACTTTGTCCCGGGGCCGTATCGGTTGCCGAGTGTGCACCAGTACCGAGAGGATGGTCACCCGGCGGCGTGCCGCGACCGGTTTCGGCGCCCGCTCCGTCGCTGGTCAGCCGTCCACCGGGCGGATCGGTCCGGGTCAGCCCTCCACGGGGTCACCCTTGGTGTAGCTCAGGCGCTGGACCTGCCCGTCGTCGCCCAGGTTCTTGACCTCCTTGCCGTTCACGAACAGTTGTACGGCTCCGGCGTTGCCGAGGACCAGGTCGATCCGCTTGCTGTCGGTGAAGGTCTTGGAGGCCCCCTGCCTGAGGACGCCCTCCTCCAGCAGCTTGCCGTTGTGGTCCTTGGCGGACATCCAGGTCTGGCCGTGGTCGGCGGTGAGCTTGACGGTGACCTTGTTGGCGGGCACGCCGGCGATGGCGCTCTCGGACTGCTCGGGCTTGGGGTCGGCCGGCTTGCCGGGGGTGGCCTTCTTGCTCGGGGCCGTGGACGGCTTGACGGTGGCGGGGTCCGCGGCGACGGAGCCGCCGGAGTCCTTGGCCCCGCCGTTGAAGAGCGTGAAGCCGACGAAGCCCACGACGGCGACGATCGCCGCGACCATCGCGGCCGTCCAGTTGGGGCGCCGGGGCTCGGGGCGGATGCGCTCGGCGTCGAAGAGCGGCGCCGCCGGGGTCGGCGAGGGGCGCCCGCCGTGCTCCGCGGCGTACTGCACGAGCAGCGGGGCGGGGTCCAGTCCGACGGTCCGCGCCAGCACGCGGATATGCCCTCGGGCGTACACATGTCCACCGCAGCGCGAGAAGTCGTCCTGTTCGATCGCATGGACGATCGGCACGCGTACACGGGTGCTCGAACTGACTTCTTCGACGGTCAGGCCCGCGTTGATACGAGCCTGCTGGAGGGCCCGGCCGACGGACGGCCGGTCGTCCGCGGGAGTGTCGTCCGCGGGAGGGTTGCCGAGGGACACGTGGGCGCCTTTCGAGCGTGCAGCCACCTGCTGGAGGTTCAGTCTAGGGGGGATACGAAAGCGTCGGGCAAGCGGGAAGCCGGACTTTGTACGCCATCAGATGGTTCTACGGCGCCGACGGTGGGACATCGGCCCGCCCCCTCTCCTCAACTGGGCACACCGCCGAGAGAAACGGTTGATCAGCCACCTCTTACGAGGGGTTCCCGGCGCCCGGGGAAGCCGTTCGCCGCGGCTACGCGTCCCCCCGGATCACGGCGAGCACGGCGTCCAGCTCGTCGGGCTTGACCAGCACGTCGCGGGCCTTGGATCCCTCGCTCGGGCCCACGATGTTCCGCGACTCCATCAGGTCCATGAGTCTGCCCGCCTTGGCGAATCCCACACGCAATTTCCGCTGGAGCATCGAGGTGGACCCGAACTGGGTGGAGACCACCAGTTCGGCCGCCTGGCACAGGAGGTCGAGATCGTCGCCGATCTCCTCGTCGATCTCCTTCTTCTTCGCCGTGCCGACCGTGACGTCGTCCCGGAAGACCGGGGCCATCTGATCCTTGCAGTGCTGCACGACCGCCGCGACCTCGGCCTCGGTGACGAAGGCGCCCTGCATGCGGACGGGCTTGCTCGCGCCCATCGGCAGATAGAGGCTGTCGCCCTTGCCGATCAGCTTCTCGGCGCCCGGCTGGTCGAGGATGACCCGGCTGTCGGCGAGCGAGGAGGTCGCGAACGCCAGCCGCGAGGGCACGTTCGCCTTGATCAGGCCCGTGACGACGTCGACGGACGGGCGCTGGGTGGCGAGCACGAGATGGATGCCGGCGGCGCGGGCCAGCTGGGTGATGCGGACGATCGAGTCCTCGACGTCGCGCGGCGCGACCATCATCAGGTCCGCCAGCTCGTCCACGATGACCAGCAGGTACGGGTACGGGGACAGCTCGCGGCCGCTGCCCTCCGGGGGCTTGACCTTCCCGGCCCGGACGGCGGCGTTGAAGTCGTCGATGTGCCGGAAGCCGAAGGCGGCCAGGTCGTCGTAGCGCAGGTCCATCTCGCGGACGACCCACTGGAGGGCCTCGGCGGCGCGCTTGGGGTTGGTGATGATGGGCGTGATCAGGTGCGGGATGCCCTCGTAGGCGGTCAGCTCGACCCGCTTGGGGTCGACCAGCACCATCCGCACGTCGTCCGGGGTCGCCCGGACCATGACCGAGGTGATCAGGCAGTTGATGCAGGACGACTTTCCGGAGCCGGTGGCTCCGGCGACGAGGATGTGCGGCATCTTCGTCAGGTTGGACATGACGTAGCCGCCCTCGACGTCCTTGCCGAGCGCCACCAGCATCGGGTGCTCGTCGCCCGCGGCGTCCGCCAGCCGCAGCACGTCGCCGAGGTTGACCATCTCGCGGTCGGTGTTGGGGATCTCGATGCCGACCGCGGACTTGCCGGGGATCGGGCTGATGATCCGCACGTCCGGGCTGGCGACGGCGTAGGCGATGTTCTTGGCGAGCGCGGTGATCCGCTCGACCTTGACGGCGGGGCCGAGCTCGACCTCGTAGCGGGTGACCGTCGGGCCGCGGGTGAAGCCGGTGACCGCCGCGTCCACCTTGAACTCCGCGAAGACATTGGTCAGCGCGGCCACTATGGCGTCGTTGGCGGCGCTGCGGGCCTTGCCCGGTCCGCCGCGCTCCAGCAGGTCGAGCGAGGGCAGCGCGTAGGTGATGTCGCCGGACAGCTGGAGCTGCTCGGCCCGGGCGGGGAGGCCGGCCGGGGCCTCGGGCGCGGGGCGGGTGAGGTCCGGAACGTCCTTGGTGAGGTCCGGGACGCCGTCCTCCCGCCCCTTCCCACGCGCGCCCGGACGCTCTCCGGCGTCCTGGGAGATGCCGCTGCTGAGCCCGGCGACGAGCGGGGTGGGCGGCACCCCGTGCAGCAGGGCGCCGTCGACCGAGGCGGCCGCGGCGGCGGCCAGGTCCACGGCGTCCGGCTCCCGGCCGCCCGGCGGTACGGCCTGCCCGGCGGCGCGGCGCGGTTTGCGGCGCTTGTTCAGCGCCTCCTCCTCGGCGTCCGCGGCCAGGGTCTCGTCGAGATCAAGGTGCGCGGAGGCGCGGCGGGGGCGCTTGGCGGGTGTCGCGCGCCAGTCCTCGGCGTATTCGCCGTGACCGGCGTCCTCCGGCTCGTACTCGCCGGGCAGCGGTTCGATCACCCCGAGCCGTATCCCGAGGTGCCGCAGCCGCCGGGGGATGGCGTTGACCGGGGTCGCGGTGACCACCAGGAGGCCGAAGACCGTCAGCAGGACGAGCAGCGGTACGGCGAGGACCCGCCCGACCGTCATTATCAGCGGGGTGCCGGCGGCCCAGCCGATCATCCCGCCCGCGTCCTGCAGCGCCTGGGAGCCGTCCTCCCGGCTGGGCGCGCCACAGGCCACGTGGACCTGCCCGAGGACCCCGACGACCAGCGCGGACAGGCCGATGACGATCCGTCCGTTGGCCTCCGGGCGCTCGGGGTGGCGGAAGAGCCGGAGGGCGATGACGCCGAGCAGTATCGGCACGACCAGGTCGAGACGGCCGAAGGCACCGGTGACGAGCATCGTCACCAGCTCCCCGACCGGGCCCTCCAGGCTGGACCAGGTGCCCGCGGCCACGACGAGGGCGAGCCCGAGCAGCAGCAGGGCGAGGCCGTCCTTGCGGTGCGCCGGGTCGAGGTTCTTCGCGCCGCGCCCGACGCCGCGGAAGACCGCGCCGACGCCGTGGGCGACCCCGCGGCCGACGCGGCGCACGCCACCGGGGGCGGCGGGCGCGCGGCGCGGCGCGGGCCTGGCCGCCGCCTTCTTGGCGGGAGCCTTACGGGCGGGTGCGCGGCCGGCGGGCTTCGCCGGCGCCTTCTTCGCGCTCTTGGCGGTCGCCTTGGCGGGCGCCTTCCCGGCAGCGCTCGCGGGACGCCCGGCGCGCTGCTTCGAGGGACCCGCCGTGCTCTGGGAACCCTTGCCGGACGTACGTGAGGCCATGGAGGCGAGATTACCGCCGTCGGGCGCGTGGGACACCCGCGCCCATGCGTTCACCCGTCCGTGTCGCGATCCCGCAACGCCAAGGGTGACACGGCGTCAGGGCGTCAGCTGGGCGAGGGGAGCGGGCTCGCGCCGCTGCCCGTGCCGGGCTCCAGGGCGTCCAGCGCCCGCCGCAGTCCGGTGAGTTTGCGCTCCAGGTGGGCGGCGGTGGCGATGGCGGCCGCGTCCGCGGACTCGTCGAGCTGCTTGGTGAGCGCCTCGGCCTGCTCCTCGACGGCGGCCAGCCGGGCGGAGAGCTCCGCGAGCAGCCCGGCCGGCTCCTGCGGGGTCGCCGCGCCACCGCGGCCCTGGCCGCTCTCCAGCTGGAGCCGCAACAGCGCGGCCTGCTCCCGCAGCTGGCAGTTCTTCATGTACAGCTCGACGAAGACCGAGACCTTGGCGCGCAGCACCCACGGGTCGAAGGGCTTGGAGATGTAGTCGACCGCGCCCGCGGCGTAACCGCGGAAGGTGTGGTGCGGACCGTGGTTGATCGCGGTGAGGAAGATGATCGGGATGTCCCGCGTCCGCTCCCGCCGCTTGATGTGCGCGGCGGTCTCGAAGCCGTCCATGCCCGGCATCTGGACATCCAGCAGGATCACCGCGAAATCGTCCGTCAGCAGCGCCTTGAGCGCTTCCTCCCCTGACGATGCCCGCACCAGTGTCTGATCGAGCGCCGAGAGGATGGCCTCCAGCGCCAGCAGATTTTCCGGCCGGTCATCGACCAGGAGGATCTTGGCCTTCTGCACCATGCCCCGTCCTCCTCGCCCCGGCTTGGGGTCGCCCCGGCTCGAAGAGCCGAGGGAAGCACCGGGCGCCGCCCCAGGGGACGACTCCCTTGCGCCGCCCGTCCTTGTGCCGGTCATGGTAGCCGCACCCTGCCGGTCGCCACACCCTGTCACCGCGATGTCACTGTGCACGTAGCAGAAACGTAGTGGGAGACCAGAAGGTTCCCCGGATCCCGGCCTCCCACACGTCATCGGCCACAGTCGGTCAACCGATGGTCAGGAACCTTCCGGCCATCCGTCACTCGGCGCGCATCCACTGCTCCATCACCGTCAGCAGGTGATCCGTGTCGACCGGTTTGGTGACATAGTCCGACGCCCCGGCGTCGATGCTCTTCTCCCGGTCGCCCTTCATCGCCTTGGCCGTCAGCGCGATGATGGGAAGCCCCGCGAACTGCGGCATCCTGCGGATCGCGGCCGTCGTGGCATAGCCGTCCATCTCCGGCATCATGATGTCCATCAGGACCACCACGACATCGTCGTGCTGCTCCAGGACCTCGATCCCCTCCCGGCCGTTCTCGGCGTAGAGCACCGAGAGCCCGTGCTGCTCCAGGACGCTCGTCAGGGCGAAGACATTGCGGATGTCGTCGTCGACGATCAGCACCTTCTCGCCATGGAAGCTCCTGCCGAAGCCCCGCCCGAAGCCGTGGTCCGACGGTTGCTCTGCGTCACCGACGGGCGGGCTCTGCCAGGGGTCGCCCTCCGGGACCGCCGGCTCGGCGGCCGCGGGCCGGGACACCGGGTCCACCGGCGCGGGCCACTGCCCGGCCGCCTGCGCGGCCCGCCGGCGCCGCAGGAAGAGCCCGGCCGCACCGCGCGCGGAATCCTCCACGGCCCCCGTAAGGCTCTCGGCGACGTGGTCCACATGACCGGCGAAGTCCTCGCCCGGCAGCTCCGGCACGGCGGCGACGTGGCCGCCCGGTGTGAGCTGCGGATAACCCTGGGGCGGCAGCTCACCCGCGTTCAGCGGGAGGTAGAGCGTGAAGGTGGAGCCGCGCCCCGGCTCGCTCGCCGCGTGGATCTCACCGCCGAGCAGCCGGGCGATCTCCCTGCTGATCGACAACCCGAGTCCGGTGCCGCCGTACTTGCGGCTGGTCGTACCGTCCGCCTGCTTGAACGCCTCGAAGATGACCCGCATCTTGCTCGCGGCGATGCCGATGCCGGTGTCCGTGACGGAGAAGGCGATCACCTCACCGTCCGGATCCCGCAGCGAGCCCGCCTCCAGGAGCTGCTCGCGGATGCTGTCCGGCACATCGCCGCCGGCCGGCCGGATGACCAGCTCGACCGCGCCCGTGTCCGTGAACTTCACGGCGTTCGACAGCAGGTTGCGCAGCACCTGGAGCAGCCGCTGCTCGTCGGTGTGCAGCGTCGACGGCAGCTCCGGCGAGACCCTTACGGAGAAGTCCAGGCCCTTCTCCGCCGTCAGCGGGCGGAAGGTGGCCTCCACGTAGTCGACGAGCTGGACCAGCGCGATGCGCGTCGGGCTGACGTCCATCTTGCCCGCCTCGACCTTCGACAGGTCCAGGATGTCGTTGATCAGCTGGAGCAGGTCCGAGCCCGCGCCGTGGATCGTCTCGGCGAACTCGACCTGCTTCGGGGAAAGATTGCCCTCCGCGTTGTCCGCGAGCAGCTTCGCCAGGATCAGCAGCGAGTTCAGCGGGGTGCGCAGCTCGTGCGACATGTTGGCGAGGAACTCGGACTTGTAGCGCATCGAGACGGCGAGCTGCTCGGCGCGCTCCTCCAGCACCTGCCGGGCCTCCTCGATCTCGGTGTTCTTCACCTCGATGTCGCGGTTCTGCCGGGCGAGGCGCTCCGACTTCTCCTCCAGCTCGGCGTTGGAGATCTCCAGCGCCTTCTGCCGGTTCTCCAACTCCGCCGACCGCTCGCGCAGTTGCTCGGTGAGCTCCTGCGACTGCTTGAGCAGCACCTCGGTCTTGGTGTTGACGCTGATCGTGTTGACGCTCGTGCCGATCATCTCGGCGATCTGGTTGAGGAAGTCCTTCTGGATCTGCGCGAACGGCTGGAAGGACGCCAGCTCGATGACGCCCAGGACCTGGCCCTCGAACAGCACCGGCAGCACGATCACATGGGCCGGCGGCGCCTCCCCCAGCCCGGAGGCGATCTTCAGATAGCCCGGCGGAACGTTCTCGACGAGGATCGTCCGCTTCTCCTGCGCGGCCGTGCCGATGAGCGTCTCGCCCGGCCGGAAGGACGTCGGCATCGAGCCCATGGAGTAGCCGTACGAGCCGAGCATCCGCAGCTCGTACGCGTCCTCGCCGCCCTCGCCCTCCAGCGGGTCCTCCGGCATCGCCAGGAAGAACGCGCCGTGCTGCGCCGAGACCACCGGCGTCAGCTCGCTCATGATCAGCCCGGCGACGTCCTCCAGGTCCCGGCGGCCCTGCATCAGGCCGGAGATCCGGGCGAGATTGCCCTTGAGCCAGTCCTGCTCCTTGTTGGCCAGCGTGGTCTCGCGGAGGTTGGCGATCATCGTGTTGATGTTGTCCTGGAGCTCCAGGATCTCGCCGGCCGCGTCCACGTCGATCTTGAGGTTGAGGTCGCCGCGGGTCACCGCGGTGGCGACCTCGGCGATCGCGCGCACCTGGCGGGTCAGGTTGCCCGCCATCTCGTTGACCGACTCCGTGAGGTCGCGCCAGGTGCCGTCCACGTCGCGCACCCGGGCCTGACCGCCCAGCTGACCCTCGGTGCCCACCTCGCGGGCCACCCGGGTCACCTGGTCGGCGAAGGAGGACAGCTGGTCGACCATCGTGTTGATGGTGGTCTTGAGCTGAAGGATCTCACCGCGCGCGTCGATGTCGATCTTCTTGGTCAGGTCGCCCTGGGCGATGGCGGTGGTCACCATCGCGATGTTGCGGACCTGCCCGGTGAGGTTGGACGCCATCGAGTTCACGGACTCGGTGAGGTCCTTCCACGTCCCGCTGACACCGAGGACGCGGGCCTGGCCGCCGAGGATGCCGTCGGTGCCCACCTCGCGCGCCACGCGCGTGACCTCGTCCGCGAAGGACGACAGCGTGGTCACCATCGTGTTGACGGTGTCGGCCAGCTGCGCGACCTCGCCGCGCGCCTCGACCGTCACCTTCTTGGTGAGGTCGCCGTTGGCGACGGCGCTGGCGACCTGCGAGATGTTGCGGACCTGGCTGGTCAGGTTGTTGGCCATCAGGTTGACGTTGTCGCTGAGGTCCTTCCAGATGCCGGTGACGTCCCGCACCCTCGCCTGCCCGCCGAGCTGGCCTTCGGTACCCACGTCCCGGGCGACCCGGTTCACCTGCTCGGCGAAGTCGGACAGCTGGTCGACCATGGTGTTCACCGTGGTGACGAGTTCGAGGATCTCGCCCTTGGCGTCGACCGTGATCTTCTTCGACAGGTCGCCCTTGGCGACCGCCGTCGTGACCTCGGCGATGTTGCGCACCTGCGAAGTGAGGTTGTTCGCCATGAAGTTGACGGACTGGGTGAGGTCCTTCCAGGTGCCGGAGACGCCCTGCACCTCCGCCTGACCGCCCAGGATGCCCTCGGTGCCCACCTCACGGGCCACCCTCGTCACCTGATCGGCGAACGACGACAGCTGGTCGACCATGGTGTTGAGGGTGTTCTTCAGCTCCAGGATCTCGCCCCGGGCATCCACGTCGATCTTCTGCGACAGGTCGCCGCGCGCCACCGCCGTGGCCACCTGCGCGATGTTCCGCACCTGCGCGGTCAGGTTCCCCGCCATGCCGTTTACGGAGTCCGTGAGGTCGCGCCAGACACCGGCCACGCCCGGCACCTGCGCCTGACCGCCCAGCCGGCCCTCGGTGCCCACGTCCCGGGCGACCCGGGTCACCTGCTCCGCGAAGGCGGAGAGCTGGTCGACCATCGTGTTGATGGTGTTCTTCAGCTCCAGGATCTCGCCCCGGGCATCCACGTCGATCTTCTGCGAGAGATCGCCCCGGGCCACCGCCGTCGTCACCTGGGCGATCTGGCGGACCTGCGACGTCAGGTTCCCGGCCATGAAGTTGACCGAGTCGGTCAGCTCCTTCCAGGTGCCGCTGACGCCGTCCACCCGGGCCTGGCCGCCCAGCCGGCCCTCGGTGCCCACGTCCCGCGCCATCCGCGTGACCTGGTCGGCGAACGACGACAGCTGGTCGACCATGGTGTTCACGGTGTTCTTCAGCTGGAGCATCTCGCCGGAGACGTCCACGGTGACCTTCTGCGAGAGGTCGCCGTTGGCCACCGCCGTCGTCACCTGGGCGATGTTGCGGACCTGGCCGGTGAGGTTGCGGAAGGCGGTGTTCACCGAATCGGTGAGGTCCTTCCACGTCCCCGCCGCACCCGGCACCGCGGCCTGACCGCCCAGCTCACCCTCGACACCGATCTCCCGTGCCACACGCGTCACTTCGGCGCCGAAGGCGGAGAGCTGGTCGACCATCGTGTTGACGGTGTTCTTCAGGTCCAGCATCTCGCCGGACACATCGACGGTGACCTTCTGCCCCAGATCACCGTTGGCCACGGCCTTGGTCACCTGTGCGATGTCGCGGACCTGCGTGGTGACGTTCCTGAAGGCGGTGTTCACCGAATCGGTGAGGTCCTTCCACGTCCCCGCCGCACCCGGCACCTGCGCCTGGCCGCCGAGCTGTCCCTCGGCGCCGACCTCGCTGGCCACCCGCGTGACCTCGTCGGCGAAGGTCCGCAGGGTCTCCGTCATCTGGTTGATCGTCTCGGCCAGCTGCGCGACCTCGCCGCGCGCGCTCACCGTCACCTTCTGCGACAGGTCGCCGTTCGCGACCGCCGTGGTGACCTGCGCGATGCCCCGCACCTGCGCCGTCAGGTTGCCGGCCATCAGATTGACCGAGTCGGTGAGGTCCTTCCAGACGCCCGCGACGCCGGGCACCTGCGCCTGGCCGCCCAGCTCGCCCTCGGTACCCACCTCGCGCGCGACGCGGGTCACCTCGGAGGCGAAGGACGAGAGCTGGTCCACCATGGTGTTCACGGTGTTCTTCAGCTCCAGCATCTCGCCCGCCACGTGCACCGTGACCTTGCGGGAGAGATCGCCCTTCGCGACCGCCGTCGTCACGAGAGCGATGTCACGCACCTGAGCGGTGAGCCGGGAGGCCATCGTGTTGACGGAATCCGTGAGGTCCTTCCACGAACCCGACATTCCTCGCACTCGGGCCTGCCCGCCGAGCTTGCCCTCCGTACCGACCTCGCTCGCCACCCGCGTCACCTCGTCGGTGAACGCCGACAGCTGGTCCACGAGCCCGTTGACCGTCCGGCCCACCTTGAGGAACTCGCCCCGCAGCGGGTGCGCCACCCCGTCCGGGCCGGGCGAGCGCAGGTCCATCCGCTGCTCCAGGTCGCCCTCGGCCACCGCCGACAGCACCCGCCCCACCTCGGACACCGGCCGTACCAGGTCGTCCACCAGGGCGTTCGACGCGTCGATCGCCGCGGCCCAGGCGCCCTCGCAGGCCCCGGCCTCCAGCCGTTCCGTGAGCTTTCCCTCACGGCCGACCACCCGGCGCACCCGCGCCAGCTCGCCGGTCAGCTGCATATTGCGGTCGGCGACCTCGTTGAAGACCGCCGCGATCTCGGCCATCACGCCGTCGCCGGAGACCGTCAGCCGCTTACGGAAGTTCCCGTCCCGCATCGCGGCGAGCGCCGACGACAGCCGGGTCAGCGCCGCCGTGTCGACCTCCGTCGTCCCATTGGCCCGGGACCGTCCGCCCTTCGCGCGCGTGCTCACGCCCCGCGCCTCCGCGCCAGACTCCACCGTGTCCCTCCCGCAGGGTCGATCATCCTCGTCGGGCTTTCAGTTCAATCTTTCCCAGTGTTTCACCCTGGCCCGGCCAGGCCATAACAGTTCGGCAGCATCGCACACGGTCCGCGGGCACTCCCAAGGTGGAATCAGCGCGCACCGCCCTCCGCCCGTGCGATGAAGGTAAGTAACCTGGCATCCGGCCAGGGCAATGGAGGGGCGCTGCGACATGGGTGAGCAGATCGCCGAGACGTACACGAGGAGACCTGTGATCACCGCGCGGGCTGCCGCCACCTTCGAGCCGGTCGGACGTTCGGTAGCCGCCGCCCGGGCCTTTGTCAGGGACACACTCCAGGGCTGGGGTTTTCCCGACATCATCGATGACGCGGTCGTCCTCACGAGCGAGCTCGTCACCAACGCCGTCGTCCACGCCGGCACCGCCGCGGACGTCCTGTGCATGCGCACGGGGGACGGCGTGCGCGTCGAGGTCGCCGACCGCTATCCGGAGCGCGAGGTGCCGCTCCAGAGCTCGCCCCGGCGCATCGGCGGCGTGGACCGCGAGGGCGGCCGCGGCCTGCTCCTGTGCGCCGCGCTCGCCGCCCGCTGGGGCGTCGAGTACACCCCCACGCACAAGCAGGTGTGGTTCCAGCTCGACCTGTCCGACCGCCCGGCCGGCACCCGCTCCGCCGGTCCCGCCCTGCCGGCCGAGGCCCTTCCGGTCGCCGACCCCCGGGTCAGGGTCGCGGTGGTCCAGATCGACCGCACGGGCGCCATCAGTTCCTGGAACGACGACGCCGACGTCCTCTTCGGCTTCCCCGCCGACCAGGTGATCGGCAAGCCCCTCACCGACTTCGCCGCCTGGCCGCACACCCCCGGCACCTCCACGGGGGTCGCCGAGGCCCTGCGCCTCTCCCGCTGGGAGGGCTCCTACGGCATAAGGGGAGCCGACGGCCGCATCACCCCCGTCTACGCCTCCCACCTGCGCGTACGGGACATCGCCGGCGCTCCCTCGACCGTCTGCCTGCTCGTCCGGGAGGACGAGCGCGCGGTCCTCCAGAGCCTGCAGCGCACCCCCGCCGCGGACAGCGCCACCAGCGAGCGGGGCCCGGCGACCGATCCGTTCGAGGTCTTCATCGGCTCCCCGGCCCCCGACGACCTCGACGGCCTGCTCCAGCGCACGGTCGAGCGCGCCCGCGACATGCTCGACGGCGACGCCGCCTATCTGCTGCTCGCCACCGACGACGAGACAGAGCTGGAGGTCCGCGCCTCCACCGGCCTGCCCTCGGCCCGCCAGCGCTTCGCCCGCGTCCCGGTCGAGGCGGGCACGGGCCGCTACGGCTCGGCCCGGATGCCCGCGGTCCACGAGGACCTCGCCGTCCTGCCCGGCGCCGTGCCGCTGCTCGCCGACACCGGAATGCGCTCGGTCGTCACCGTCCCGCTGAAGGTCGAGGGCCGTCTCACGGGCTCGCTGGGCGTCGCCGCCGAGGCCCCCGGCCGCTACACCAACGAGGAGGCCCTCCGCCTCCAGTTCGCCGCCGACCGCATCGCCCTCGCCGTCGAGCGGGCCCGGCTCAATGAGCTGGAGCGGCTCCGCCGGGGCTCCCTGTCCTTTCTCGTCGAGGCTTCCGACCTGCTGGCCGGCACCCTGGACCGGGACCAGACGCTGGCCCTGATGGCCCAGATGACCGTCCCCACCCTCGCCGCCTGGTGCGCCGTCTACACCGTGGCCGACCCCGCCTCGGAGCCCGAGCTGTCGTACGTCCTGCACGAGGACGAGGACCGCATCGACGGTCTGAAGACGCTGCTCGGCAAGCTCGACCCGCCGGAGCCGGTGCCCACGCCCGGCGCTCGTGTCTGGACGGCCCCCGCGGAGGCCGCGCACGCCGCGGCGCTGCGCAATTCCCTCCGCAGCCTGGGCCTCACCGACATCGCGCAGCAGCCGGTCGGCACCGGCACCTCGCTCGCCACGGCGACCGCCGTGGGCGGTGAGACCGTGGTGCTGCCGCTGGTGGCCCGCAACCGCGTCATCGGCATGCTCACCCTCGGCAAGCCCACCGACGACCACTTCCGCCAGGAGATCCTGGAGCTCGCCGAGGACCTCTCCCGCCGTGCCGCGCTCGCCCTGGACAATTCCCGGCTCTACAGCGAGCGCACGGCCATCAGCCAGTCCCTCCAGCGCAGCCTGCTGCCCCCGGAGCTCCCCCTCGTGCCGGGCGTCGAGGTCGACGTCATCTACCGCGCCGCGGGCGAGGGTAACGAGGTGGGCGGCGATTTCTACGACCTGTTCCCGATCCGTGACGGCGCGTAC
Source organism: Streptomyces albireticuli (assembly GCF_021228125.1). Classification (GTDB taxonomy): domain Bacteria; phylum Actinomycetota; class Actinomycetes; order Streptomycetales; family Streptomycetaceae; genus Streptomyces; species Streptomyces albireticuli. The sequence continues at coordinate 1,765 of NZ_JAJQQS010000022.1, read as the reverse complement.
GGCTTCGCCATCGGCGACGTGTGCGGCACGGGCCCGGAGGCGGCCGCTGTCACGGGTCTGGCCCGGCACGCCCTGAGGCTCCTCGCCCGCGAGGGCTACGGCGGCCCGGCGGTCCTGGAGCGGCTCAACGCCGCGATCCTGGACGAGGGCGCCCGCAGCCGCTTCCTCACGCTGCTCTACGGGGAGCTGTGGCCGCAGGAGGACGGCAGCGCGATCCTCAAGGTCGTCTGCGCCGGTCATCCGCTGCCGCTGCGGTTGCGCCCCGACGGCGGTGTCGAGGCGGCGGCGGACCCCCAGCCGCTGCTGGGCGTGATGGAGGACCTGGAGCTGTACGAGCAGACCGTCGCCCTCGATCCGGGCGATGTCCTGCTGTGCGTCACGGACGGTGTGACCGAGCGCCGCGAGGGCACGCGCATGCTCGGCGACGACGGCCTGGCGGACGTCCTGACGACGTGTACGGGTCTGACGGCCGGAGCGGTGACGGCGCGGATTCTGCGTGCCGTGGAGCGCTTCGCGGCGGAGCCGGCGTCGGATGACATGGCGATCCTGGCCATGCGGGTGCCGGAGCGTCAGGAGTCCTGAACCGGGGGGCCGGTCCGGCCGGCCTCCGGTATCCGGTGCCCCCGGATATCCGGATACGAAGAAGGCCCCCGCCATTCGGCGGGGGCCTTCTTCTGTGGAGCCCCAATACGGAATCGAACCGTAGACCTTCTCCTTACCATGGAGACGCTCTGCCGACTGAGCTATTGGGGCCGGCAACGAGATAAAGCATACCCGACTTTCGCACGTCCTTTTGACCACCCCGGGGCACCGGCTTCAGGATGCCCTTCCGTGCCGTCCTAGACGGCCGCCGGCAGCAGTCCGCCGAGGGCGTTGCACGCCACGACGACACGGTGCAGTTCCCGCTGGGTGGCGGAGGCGTCCATGGGCAGCGCGAGGCACTGGTCCGCGGCGCGCTCGGTCTCCGTCAGCCACAACTCCCGCCTGAAGGACGGCATCCGGTGCACGGGGGTCTGTACGGGCACGTGGCAGCGCACGCCGCGGAGGCGTAGGGCCCTCGCGAACGCATCCCGGTCGGGCCGCCCGTTGCCGGGGACCCGCACCACGTACGAGCGGTAGCCGTGCGGGCCGCCCGGGGGCACGGAGGGCGTCTCCACGCCCCGCAGCCGGGTGTTCAGGTAGAAAGCGTTCTCCTGCCGCCGCCGGGTGTTCTCGTCGGCGGGCGCGGCCGGCTCGTACTCGACGACGAGCAGCCCCCGCTTCTCGGCGACGGCGCGGAGGCCGGCCAGGTCGGCATGTCGCCCGAAGAGGTGTACGGGCATCACGGCCGCGGTGCGCAGGGTCAGGGTCGCGGCGACCGAGGCCGGGTCGAGGCAGAGGCTTTGCGGGTCGATGTCGGCGAACACCGGCGTCGCCCCGGCCCGGCGGACGGCCTCGGCGGCGTCCGTCGTGGCGTAGGAGGGCACGACGACCTCGTCACCTGTGCCGATACCCGCTGCGGTCAGCATCTCCACGGTCCCCATGGAGGGAGGGTTACCGCGCGACGTTAACGCGGGGTGACGCTCCGCAGTTCATCGTGAAAACAAAAAAGCTCTGTTGTCTGAACCGAAGTTCAGACAACAGAGCTTTTTCTAAAATTTGTTCGGCGGCGTCCTACTCTCCCACACGGTCCCCCATGCAGTACCATCGGCGCTGAAAGGCTTAGCTTCCGGGTTCGGAATGTAACCGGGCGTTTCCCTAACGCTATGACCACCGAAACTCTATG
>NZ_JAJQQS010000021.1 GCF_021228125.1 Streptomyces albireticuli | reverse complement strand
GCCCGGCGCTGACCGACTTCGTCTTCATGGTCCGCGAGACCTCCCAGATGTTCATCACCGGCCCCGACGTCGTCCGCGCCGTCACCGGCGAGGAGATCAGCCAGAACGGCCTCGGCGGCGCCGACGTGCACGCCGAGACCTCGGGCGTGGCGCACTTCGCGTACGACGACGAGGAGACCTGCCTCGAAGAGGTCCGCTACCTCCTCTCGCTGCTCCCGCAGAACAACCGGGAGAACCCGCCCCGCGTGGCCAGCGAGGACCCGGCCGACCGTACCGGCGAGGTCCTCCTCGACCTCGTGCCCGCCGACGGCAACCGCCCGTACGACATGCGCAAGGTCATCGAGGAGCTCGTCGACGACGGCGACTACCTGGAGGTCCACGAGCGCTGGGCCACCAACATCATCTGCGCGCTGTCCCGGCTGGACGGCCAGGTGGTCGGCATCATCGCCAACCAGCCGCAGTCCCTCGCCGGGGTCCTGGACATCGAGGCCAGCGAGAAGGCCGCCCGATTCATCCAGATGTGCGATGCCTTCAACATCCCGATCATCACCCTTCTGGACGTACCGGGCTTCCTCCCGGGCGTCGACCAGGAGCACGGTGGGATCATCCGGCACGGCGCGAAGCTGCTCTACGCCTACTGCAACGCCACCGTGCCCCGGATCTCGGTCATCCTGCGCAAGGCCTACGGCGGCGCCTACATCGTCATGGACTCCCAGTCGATCGGCGCCGACCTCACCTACGCCTGGCCGACCAACGAGATCGCCGTCATGGGCGCCGAGGGCGCGGCCAACGTGATCTTCCGCAAGCAGATCGCCGAGGCCGACGACCCCGAGGCGATGCGGGCGCGGATGGTCAAGGAGTACAAGGCCGAGCTGATGCACCCGTACTACGCCGCCGAGCGCGGCCTGGTCGACGACGTGATCGACCCGGTCGAGACCCGGTCGGTGCTGATCAAGTCGCTGGCGATGCTGGCCACCAAGCACGCCGACCTGCCCTCCCGCAAGCACGGCAACCCGCCCCAGTAAGGGAGTACCCGCATGGACAACACCCTCGTACGCGTAGAGAAGGGCACCGCCGACGCCGAGGAAGTGGCGGCCGTCACCGCCGTCCTCCTGGCCCGCGCCGCGGCCGTCGGCCACCACTCGGCCCCGGCCCGCCCGCGCCGCACCGCCGCCGGCTGGCGCCGCCTGGAGCGCAGTTCCGGCTTCCGGGCGCCGCACAGCTGGCAGGGCTGAGCACCGGCCGTCCCCCGACGGGCCCCCACCGGGGCCCACCGGACCAGGCCCGCCCGCCGCGCCACCACCCGGCACCGTCCGGCGAGGCGGAAGGCCACAGCAACGCAGAAGGTCCCCGCACTCCTCGTGAGTGTGGGGACCTTTATGCGTCGGCGCGGCCGACGGCTCACCGCAGGCGCGCCATGAGGGCATGTTCGACCAGCGTGATCAGCGCGCTCTTCGCCTCGTTCCGGTGCCGGGCGTCCGTGACGATGATCGGCGCGTCCGGACCGATCTGGAGCGCCTCACGGACCTCGTCCGGCGTGTACGGCTGGTGGCCGTCGAAGCCGTTGAGGGCGATGACGAAGGGCAGGCCGCTGTTCTCGAAGTAGTCGACGGCCGGGAAGCAGTCCGCGAGTCTGCGGGTGTCCACGAGCACGACGGCGCCGATGGCACCGCGCACCAGGTCGTCCCACATGAACCAGAAACGGTCCTGACCCGGCGTACCGAAGAGGTACAGGATCAGGTCCTGGTCCAGGGTGATACGGCCGAAGTCCATCGCCACGGTCGTCGTGGTCTTGTCCGGCGCGTGGGTGAGGTCGTCGATCCCGGCCGACGCGGAAGTCATCACGGCTTCGGTGCGCAGCGGGTTGATCTCCGAGACCGCGCCGACGAACGTGGTCTTGCCCACGCCGAATCCACCCGCCACCACGATCTTCGCGGAGGTGGTGGAGCGGACCGCCTCGCCGCTAGAGGTTCCGAAGTCCACTGAGCACCCTTTCGAGCAGTGTCACGTCAGGCTGGCCGCCGGCGGACTCGTCGCCGCCGGGCTGATGGATGGCGACGAGCCCGGCCTCCGCCAAATCGGCGACGAGGATTCGGGCGACGCCGAGGGGAATGGAGAGAAGTGCCGAGATCTCGGCGACCGACTTGATCTCACGGCACAGATGGCAGATGCGCTGATGTTCCGGCAACTGCCCTTGGAGCTGTGACGGCTGGGCCGTCGTGTGCACCAGTGCCTCGATGGCGAGCTGGTACCGCGGCCTGGTCCGGCCACCCGTCATCGCGTACGGACGGACCAGAGGATTGTGCTTGCCCCCGGACTTGCCCCCCGAAGGGGAGCTCGCGGCGCGCCGGTGCTGCTGGGGCGGCTGCGCCGGGGCATGAGGCTGCCGCGGAGGTCCCGCGGGCGCTTGGTGGCTTGGCGCGGAGGGGAAGTTGAAGCGGTTCAACGGGGGTTGAGCCTGCTGATCATTTCCGTACGGGTAACCGCCTGGGGGCGTTGCCACGTCTCCTCCTCCGACTTGCCTGTCTGCTGCTGGTCGCGCCACCGCACCCTATGGCGCGGTGGCGCGAAACGCACTGCCTCTTTATTAGTTGAGAAGGCTCCCCTGCAGTTCGGCACGGAGATCGGGCGTCAGCACACTGCCCGCCCGGTCGACCAGGAGGGCCATCTCGTATCCCACGAGGCCGATGTCGCACTCGGGGTGCGCCAGGACGGCCAGGGAGGATCCGTCGGAGACGGACATGATGAAGAGGAAGCCGCGCTCCATCTCCACCACGGTCTGGTTGACGGCGCCGCCCTCGAAGATCCGGGAGGCACCGGCCGTCAGCGAGGTCAGGCCGGAGGCGACCGCCGCCAGCTGGTCGGCGCGGTCCCGCGGGAACCCTTCGGACATCGCCAGAAGAAGTCCGTCGGCGGAGACCACGACGGTGTGGGACACCCCGGGGGTGTTCTCCACGAAACTGGTGATCAACCAGTTCAGGTTCTGCGCCGCCTGGCTCATCGGGCTCACACTAACGCTCCTGATCGTAGGTACCGCCGGGGCCGAAGCCCTGGCCGTGTTGCTCATGCTGCTCGTGCGCGGTGGTGTCGTTACCCGCGCTGCGCCCCTGCTGGACCCCGCGGCGCAGATTGCTCAGCCTGCCGCGTACGTCCTCCGGGGCACGGGAGATCTGGGGCCCGTCCTGGGGGGTCTGCGCTGCCTTGCCCTCGACCAGATTGGCCTTGGGCACTCGGCGCGGCAGACCGGAGGAAGTGATACCGCCGGCTTTCGGCTCACGGAGCTGCTCGGCACGGTGCCAGCGCTCGTCGTTCGTCGATCGCCAGTCGGACTCTTCACCCTCCTGGGGCTGCTGTGGGACGTCCTGCTGGGGCTCCGGTACACCGGCCCCCGTGGCCTCCTCGACTGACTCGGGCTCCTGCCACTGCTTCGCGCGGCGCGGCAGACCGGCCCCGGTCAGCGAGTGGGAGCCGCTCGAAGCGGGGCCCGGACGGTCGAACTCTACGCGCTCGGGCTGCGCCGTGTCAGCGGGCGGCAGGGATTCCGAATCCGCTCCGTAAGCCTGCCGGCCGGCGTCCTGGTACGCACCGGAGTCCTGCCAGCCGGCCTGCTGCGCCGAGGCGCCGGGGCCGCCGAAGGGCGCCTGCGCCTCCGGGTAACCGGCCTCCGCGTAGCCCTGCTCCGGATAACCCGCGTCCGGATAGGCGTGCTGCTGGTGGGACTGGTCGTAGGACTGCTCGTAGCCCTGCTGGTCGTGCTGCGGCACCGCGTGCTGGCCGGTGTGCTGCGCGTGCTGGCCGGTGTCCTGGTCGGGCCGCTGCTCGTACGGCTGCGCCTGCTGGGGCTGCTCGTACTGCCGGCCGAAGGACTGCTGGTCGAAGGACTGCTGGTCGTACGGCTGTGCCTGCTGGGGCTGCGGGACCTCGTCACGGAACAGCGGACGGTTCTCGGCGGCCTGCTGCTGCGCCTCCAGAGCGGCACGCCGCTCCTCGCGCAGCCGCGAACGGCCGACCGGGTCCAGCGAGGGGGCACCGGAGGGCGCCTCCTGGCCGGGCTCGTAGCGGGAGTCGTCGAAGCCGAGCTCGGCCGCGGTGCGGGGCCGGGCCGCCGGGGCGGACTGCTGCTCGGGCACCATCCGGGAGACCGTGAAGTCGTCGCCCGACAGCTCGTCCTCGCCACCGCCACCGTGCGTGATCGCGTCCGGCAGCATGACCAGCGAGGTGGTGCCGGCCTGCTCACCCGACGGGCGGAGCTGGACGCGGATGCCGTGCCGGGTGGCCAGTCGGCCGACCACGAAGAGGCCCATGCGCTGCGCGATGGCGACGTCCACGCTCGGCGGGTTGGCCAGGCGGTGGTTGATGTCCGCGAAGTCCTCGGCGGTGAGGCCGATGCCCTTGTCGTGGATCTCGACCATGACGCGGCCGTCGGGCAGCCGGGTCGCGGTCACTCGGACCTTGGTGTGCGGGGAGGAGAACGTGGTCGCGTTCTCCAGCAGCTCGGCGAGCAGGTGCACGAGGTCGGTCACGGCCAGGCCGTGGATCTCGGCGTCCGGGACGCCGGACAGCTCGATGCGCTCGTACGCCTCCACCTCGGAGGAGGCGGCGCGCAGCACGTCCACCAGCGGGACCGGCTGGTCCCAGCGGCGGCCCGGCTCCTCGCCGGCGAGGACCAGGAGGTTCTCGCCGTTGCGGCGCATACGGGTGGCCAGGTGGTCCAGACGGAAGAGGTTCTCCAGCTGGTCCGGGTCGGCCTCGTGCTCCTCCAGCTCCGTGATCAGGGTCAGCTGGCCCTCGATCAGGGACTGGTTGCGGCGCGAGAGGTTGGTGAAGATCGCGTTGACGTTGCCTCGCAGCAGCGCCTGCTCGGCGGCCAGCCGGACCGCTTCCCGGTGGACCTGGTCGAAGGCGCGGGCGACCTCGCCGATCTCGTCCCGGGTGGTGATCGGAATGGGCTGGATACGGGTGTCGACACGGCCGGGGTCGGTGCGCGAGAGCTGGTCGACCAGGGCCGGCAGCCGCTGCTCGGCGACGTCGAACGCCGCGCGCCGCAGATGGCGCATGTTGCGGCTCATCGAGCGCGCCATCATCCCGGCCACGAAGAACGCGATGAGCAGGGCGACGATCATGATGGAGGAGTGCAGGATGGCGTCGCGCTGGGCGTTGGAGGAGACCAGCTCGGCCTCGTCCACCGCCTTGTCGGCCAGCTCCTTCTCGACCTCGCGGTAGGCGTCGAACTTCGCCGTCGCGGCGGTGAACCACGCGTCCGGGGTGACCCCGGCCTCCGCCAGCTGCTTGGGCGTCTTGCCCGAGGAGATCGCGGCGAACATCTTGTCCTGCTCGGAGATCTTGGCCTTGGTGGCCATGATGTCGTTGAGCCGGCTGATGTCGTCCTCGCCACCGGCGGCGTCGTACTCGCCGCGGGCGATGTACTCCAGGAAGTTGTAGGAGGAGAACGCGGTGACCTGCACCTCGTGCTCCGAGCCGGTCGCGGCCTCGGCGGAGCCCGCGGAGCCGGCCGCACCGGCCGGGTTGGTCTTGGACGCCGAGGCGCCGGGCTTGACCAGCAGGTGGGTACCGATGGAGCGCTGGAGCGACTCGGCGGCCTTCGCCAGCTCGATCGCGTAGACCATACGGCCGTAGGAGTTGCTGCCGGTGCCCAGGCCCAGCTCGTTGGCGAAGGCCATGAGGGGACGCTGGATGGCGCCGTAGCCGTCCTCGGTCTTCACACCGTCCAGTTGGGGGGTGTAGGCGATCTTGCGCAGCTTGGGCAGCGTCTGCTCCGCCTCGCGGAAGAGCTTGATGCGGCGCCGCAGGCTCAGGGTGTCCGGGGCCTGCTGGACGGCCTTGTCGAACTCCTCGCGGGCGGCGTCCGTCGCCTCCTGCGCCTTCTTGATCGCGGGGGTGTCGCGCTGGCCCTTCAGCATCGGCTCGGCGATGAGGTCACGCTCGTCGATGACGGCGTGCGCGTAGGTGGCCGCGGAGCGGACCAGACGCGCGGTGTTCGCGGCGTCCTTCGCCTCGGTCCAAGTGTCGACCGAGCTCTTCACGTCGAGACCGCCGAAGACCAGCGCCACGAGCACCGGGATCATCAGGATCGCGTTCAGCCGGACCGGCACCCGCCAGTTGCGCGGCGAGAACCGACCACCACGGCCGGCGGGCGGTGCGGGAGTTTCGGGGACGTCGGCAGGCGGCGGCACCGCTGTGCGCGACGGCGGGGTGAAGTTTCCCCGCTCGTCCCGCGCCTGCTGTGCGGCGCCCGTCTTTCTGCGCGTCACTCGACCAACAACCTCTCGGCGTCGGCACCTGCGTTGTGTGCCGTTTTTCGGCTGAGCCGTTACTGCTCAGTTCCTGGAATTCCAGCACGTCAGCCGTGTGCATTCCAAACACTGGACATGACGGCCGGGCGAAGCGATTTGCCCGACATAAAACGGGCATTAAGAGCGAGCGGCGCCAAATGCCGGGCCATATGTGCGCACAGTGAAGTCGGCCGAACGCACCGAGTGGTCGCGTCCGGCCGATTCTCTGTCGAAACGTTATGAAGCATGTGCCGTGCCGTGGCCAATGCCACAACCCATTTGTCATGCCTGGGTGGTGTGCGCAACGTTATTTCAGTCGGGCCATCAGAGCGTGCTCGACAAGCGTGATCAACGCGCTCTTGGTCTCATTGCGGTGCCGGGCGTCCGTCGTGATGATCGGCGTGTCCGGTCCGATCTGGAGCGCCTCGCGCACCTCCTCCGGCCCGTAGGGCTGCTGCCCGTTGAAGCCGTTGAGGGCGATGACGAAGGGCAGGCCGCTGTTCTCGAAGTAGTCGACGGCCGGGAAGCAGTCCGCGAGTCTGCGGGTGTCCACGAGCACGACGGCGCCGATGGCACCGCGCACCAGGTCGTCCCACATGAACCAGAAACGGTCCTGACCCGGCGTACCGAACAGATACAGGATCAGATCGTCGTCGAGGGTGATACGGCCGAAATCCATCGCCACGGTGGTCGTGGTCTTGTCCTGAACATGGCTCAGATCATCGATCCCGGCCGACGCGGACGTCATCACGGCCTCGGTACGCAGCGGGCTGATCTCCGAGACCGCGCCCACGAACGTGGTCTTGCCCACGCCGAAGCCGCCGGCCACCACGATCTTCGCTGACGTGGTGGAACGGCCGACGCCCCCGTTAGAGGTTCCGAAGTCCACTGAGCACCCTTTCGAGCAGTGTCACATCCGGCGTCCCGCCGGACTCTCCGCCGCCACCCGGCTGGTGGATGGCCACCATGCCGGCCTCCGCCAGGTCCGCGACGAGGATGCGCGCCACGCCCAGCGGCATGTTGAGCAGCGCAGAGACCTCCGCGACCGACTTGACCTCCCGGCACAGGTGGCAGATCCGCTGGTGCTCGGGGAGCAGCCCCGCGAGGTGGGCCGGGTCGGCCGTGGAGCTGACCAGCGCCTCGATGGCGAGCTGGTAGCGGGGCCGGGTGCGGCCACCCGTCATGGCGTAGGGGCGGATCAGCGGCTCTTCGCCTTCACTCCCGTACGGCGCGTGATGAGAGGCGCCGTACGGGCCGGGCGAGGCGGGCGGGGTCATGAATCCTCCGGACGGGACAGCAGGACTGGCAATAATGCCGTCGAGCGCGGGCCGGTGGGGGGTTTTCGGCCGTACGGTCGGACGGGATCAGCGGGAAACATCGGTCAGTTCAGCAGGCTGCCCTGGAGCTCGGCGCGGAGGTCGGGCGTCAGCACGGTGCCCGCGCGGTCGACCAGGAGGGCCATCTCGTATCCCACGAGGCCGATGTCGCACTCGGGGTGCGCCAGGACGGCCAGGGAGGATCCGTCGGAGACGGACATGATGAAGAGGAAGCCGCGCTCCATCTCCACCACGGTCTGGTTGACGGCGCCGCCCTCGAAGATCCGGGAGGCACCGGCCGTCAGCGAGGTCAGGCCGGAGGCGACCGCCGCCAGCTGGTCGGCGCGGTCCCGCGGAAAGCCTTCGGACATCGCCAGAAGAAGTCCGTCGGCGGAGACCACCACGGTGTGGGACACCCCCGGGGTGTTCGCCACGAAGTTGGTGATCAACCAGTTCAGATTCTGCGCCGCCTGGCTCATCGGACTCAACTAACGCTCCTGCTGGTAAGTGGGGCCAAGGTTCTGATTACCGGTCGGGGTGTTGCCGGCCTGGCGTCCCTGCTGGATACCCCGGCGCAGGTTGGTCAGGCGACCGCGTACGTCGTCGGGCGCGCGCGAGACCTGCGGACCGACCGGGGTGGACTGCTGCTGCTCGGCGGTGCCGTCGACCAGGTTCGCACGCGGCACCCGCCGCGGCAGACCGGAGGAGGTGGTACCGCCCGCCGCCGGCTCCCGGACCTGCTCGGCCCGGCGCCAGCGCTCGTCATTGGTGGTGTCACGCCAGGCGTCCTGCGCGCCCTGCGGGGCCGGGGCGGCCTCGGGGGTCTGCGCGGCCTGGGCGTCGCCCAGGGGCTGGCGGGACTCACGGCGCGGCAGCCGCTGCGGCATACCGGCCGACCGCTCCGGAGCCGCGGCCTCGCCCGCCGCGCCCCGGAACCAGTGGGACTCCATCTCGTCGAAGAGCGGCGTCCGCGCGTCACCGGCACCGGTGACGGCGTCGGTACCGGCCGCCGGCGGCTGGGCCGGAGCCTGCTGACCGTTCCGGGCGTCCTGGCCCGGCCGGCCCTCGGGCAGCGCGAAGCGGCCGGTGCCGGTACGGGTCGGGCGCGGCTCGCGCGGGGCGGCGTCGGCCGTCGGCCAGTCGTCGGCCGGGGCCTGCGGGGCCGCGGCCGGCCGCGCGAACTGACCGGTGTCACCCGGGCCGTCGGGGCGGGCGAACCCGCCGGTGTCGCCGCTCGGGAGCGCGAACCGGCCGGTCGTCTCGGCGGCGTCGGGCTGCGCGAACTGGCCGGTGGTGCTGTTCGGCTGTGCGAACTGGCCGGTGTCACCCGGGCCGTCCGGGCGGGGGAACCGGCCCGTGGTGCTCTCGGGCTGCGCGAACTGACCCGTGGTGCTGTTGGGCTGTGCGAACTGGCCGGTGTCGCCGGGACCGTCGGGGCGGGCGAACTGGCCCGTGGTGCTGTTCGGCTGTGCGAACTGACCCGTGTCGCCGGGACCGTCCGGTCGCGCGAACTGACCCGTGGAGCCGCCGGGCAGCTCGAACTGACCGGTGCCGCCGGGGCCGTCGGGCCGGGCGTACTCGCCGGACGTGCTGCTGCGCGGCTCGGGCTCGGACGAGGCCGGGAGCGCGGGGAACTGAGCGGTGTCGCCACCGCCCCGCGGCGCCTCGGCCGGCCGGGCGAACCCGCCGGTGGACTCCGGATCCTCGTGACCGCGCGGGGTGTCCTGCGCGGCACGCGGGGCCGGGTCGGCCGCCGGCCAGTCGTCGGCCGGGGCCTTCGGGGCCGCCGGAGGCTGCTGGTTGCCCCAGCTCGGGGCCGGGCGGCCCGCCATCTCGGAGGCGGGGCCGTTGCCGCGGCGCTTGGGCATCTTCGGGCGGCGGACGCCCTCGGACGGCGGCGGCACGGAGGCCGGACCGCCGGCACCGCGCGTCGGCAGCGAGGGACGGCCGTCGGCGCCCGGGGCGCCCTTGGCGTCCGCGGCACCGCGCGGCGGCGCGTCGAAGAGGCTGCCGCCGGAACCGGCACCCGGCTCGGGCCGGGACGCCGGGGCCGGACGCGTCGGCAGACCGGCCTCCGTCATACCCGGGCGGCCGGGCAGCGCGGGGCGCGGACCGGAGGCGGGCGCCGCCGGACGGCGCGGCGTGGAGCCGCCGCCCATGAGGCCGACGCCGGGGCCGGACGACGACATGGCGCCGGGCATCCCACTGGACATGCCGGCACCGGGCATACCGCCCTGCGGCGCGGCGCCGCCCATCGGGGTCGCGCCCGCGGCACCGGGCATCGGCCGCTTGCCGCCCTGGGCGACGTCGACCGGAAGCATGACGAGCGCGGTCGTACCGCCCGAGTCGGACGGGCGGAGCTGGATGCGGATGCCGTGTCGCAGGGACAGGCGGCCGACCACGAAGAGGCCCATGCGGCGCGAGACCGAGACGTCCACGGTGGGCGGGGAGGCCAGCCGCTCGTTGATCGCCGCGAGGTCCTCCGGCGAGAGGCCGATACCGGTGTCGTGGATCTCGACCAGCACCCGCCCGTCGGGCAGCGCGTGACCGGTGACCTTGACCTTGGTCTGCGGGGAGGAGAACGAGGTCGCGTTCTCCAGCAGCTCGGCGAGGAGGTGCACGAGGTCGTTGACCACACGGCCGGCGACCTCTGTCGGCGGCACACCGGACAGCTCGATGCGCTCGTACTGCTCCACCTCGGACGCGGCGGCGCGGAGCACGTCGACGAGCGGCACGGGCCGGGTCCACCGGCGGCCGGGCTCCTCACCCGCGAGGACGAGGAGGTTCTCACCGTTACGGCGCATACGCGTCGCGAGGTGGTCGAGACGGAACAGCGAGGAGAGCTGGTCGGGGTCGGCCTCGCGGCTCTCGAGCTCGGAGATGAGCGAGAGCTGACGCTGGATGAGGCCCTGGCTGCGGCGCGAGAGGTTGGTGAACATCGCGTTGACGTTGCCTCGCAGCAGCGCCTGCTCGGCGGCGAGGCGGACCGCCTCGCGGTGCACGTCGTCGAAGGCCGCGGCCACCTTGCCGATCTCGTCACGGCTGTGCACACCGACGGACTCGACCGTGGTGTCGACGTCCTGCGGGTCGGTCTCGGACAGCTGCTTGACGAGCTCGGGCAGACGTTCCTGGGCGACGCGCTGGGCGGTGCGCTGCAGACGGTGCAGCGAGCGCACCATCGAGCGGGCCACGACGAAGGCGCCGATGAGGGAGATACCGAGGACCAGGATGATCAGGACACCGTTGAGGATCGCGTCCTGCTGCGCCTCGTCACGCAGCTCGCGGGCCTTCTGGTCCATCTGGCTGAGCAGGGTCTGCTCGATCTTCGACATCTCGTTGAGCTTGACGGTCGACTGGTCGGACCAGTCCATCCACGACGGCGCGTCGTTCTTGAGACCGTCGGTCTTGCCGAAGACGCGGTCGGCGAAGGTGTTCGCCGCGGTGATGTCGGAGATGCCGCCGTTGAGCGAGAGCAGCAGCTGCTTGGCGTCGCCGGAGCGGATGGCCGTGAAGCGCTTGATCGCTTCGATCTCCGCGCCCAGCGCCTCCTGGCCGTACTGGCTGTCGTTCGGGGAGAGCCGGGGGCCGCCCTTCGCGGCGAGGGCCGCGGTGATCACGGCGCGCTGGATGGACGCGTACTCCTTGGCGGCGGAGAACGTGGCCAGCGCGCGGGTGCTGGTGATCATTTCGCTGCTGCTGGTGGCCTGCGCCATGTCCTGCGAGAGCGAGAGCAGCGAGTTGATGAGGCCGTCGTAGTTGTTGACGGTCTGCGCGATGTAGTCGCGGTCCTTGTAGGCGGTCTTGCGGACCTCGTCGATCTTCCGCAGCTGCCGGGAGATGTCGACCAGCGTGGTCTGCACACCGACCATCGTGGTGTCGGTCGGCTTCACGTCCTTGGTGGCCTCGGTGAAGGCCTTGATCTCCCGGTCGGACTTCTGCCGGGTCGCCACGACGCGGTCGTCCGAGGGGCCGTAGCCGGCGGCCAGCGGGCCTGCCGAGCGGTCGCGCTCCTCCTGGAGGGCGCTGGCGAGCGCGGTGGCCCGACCGGTCATCTCCGTGAGGAGCTTCATGTGGTCGAGCTGGTCGATGTTGTCGAGCGAGCTGTCGATACGCAGGGCACCCAGCGTCGTCGCCGCGACGACGGGGAGTGCCAGCAGGGAGACCAGTCGCGTGGAGATGCGCCAGTTGCGCAGGGCTATTCGCGCACCCGGCCCACCAGGACTTTTCGTCCTGTTCGCCTTGGTCTTGGACTTCGACCGTTCGGCGGACTCGCCGCCGGTCGGCGCGTCGGCGGACGTGCCGCGGTCGGTCGCACCGCGCGGCTCCGGCTCCGCCGCAGCGCTGCCATCCCTCTTGAAACGTCCCTGCACTAGCGTCGCAACCTCTGGACCAGGCGTCCCACCGGCTGAGCGGCGGGACGGTGTCGAGTCGTGGGGGGACCGCGGTTGCCCCCTGGCGGTCCGTGGAATTCCAGCACAGTGCCGGATCTCCCAACAAGGCCGGTGCATACCCATGGGGAGGGGGTGACGCTCAGTGCCGGGCATGGTCACTGGGCGTAGAGGACCAGAGCCCTTATATGGGACTTATTTGGACGAACCTCCTTGGGAAGCCGGTCGCCCGTCCGGTGTCCCAGTCTTCATGATCAGGAGCGGAATATCTGATTCAGTCCAGCGATGTCCGATTCGCGGAGGCCTGGAGAGCGACCGCTATGCGGCTTTTTTCGGCGCGCTCGTGAGTAAACTCACAAGCAACTCATGACTTCTCTCGCGGACGGGTGGGGATAGGCGCGCCTAGCCTGGTCCTTTACACAAGACGCGAGAACGACAGCGCGCACCCCGACACCGCGAGGCAGCAAGTGCAGACCACGAAGACGACGAAGACGGCGAAGAACAAGGCGAAGGCGCTCCGCAAGACCGCCAACCCGCGCCGTACGACGCTCGCGCACCTCAAGGACGCGGAGGCGCTGCGCCCCGCCGCCCGGGAGCACGCCACGGAGCTGCCCCAGGTCACGGCCAACCCCCGGCGCACCGTGCTGATGACCGCCCCCGTGGTCACCCCCCTCGACTGAGCCCCCCTTCCGGCCGCCCCCGGCCGGAAACCGCGGCGCACGGGCCGCGCACGCCCCCCGCGATAGCCTGAGGTGTCAGACTCCGGCCGGATCAGATAGGGGCAAAAGCTTCCCGTGCGCATCGCCAGGTTCTCCATCGACGGCAACGTCGCCTTCGGCGTCGTGGAAGGGGACGCCTCCACAGAAGGCGGCCCCCTCCTCGACATCATCAAGGGTCACCCCTTCGCCGAATTCGAGCGCTCGGGGCAGAAGATCCCGCTGAGCAAGGTGCGGTTGTTGCCGCCCGTCCTGCCCAACAAGGTCGTCGCCATCGGCCGCAACTACGCCGAGCACGCCGCGGAGCTGGGCAACGAGGTCCCCGCGGCCCCCGTCACCTTCTTCAAGCCGTCCACCGCGGTCGTCGGTCCCGGCGACCCCATCGCGTACCCCTCCTTCTCCGAAGAGGTGCACCACGAGGCCGAGCTGGCCGTGGTCATCGGACGGATGTGCCGCGAGGTCCCCCGCGAGCGGGTGAAGGACGTCATCCTCGGCTACACCTGCGCCAACGACGTCACCGCGCGTGACATCCAGCGCAGCGAGCAGCAGTGGGCCCGCGCCAAGGGCTTCGACAGCTCCTGCCCCCTCGGCCCCTGGGTGGAGACCGAGCTCGACCCGAGCGACCTCGGGATCATGTGCACGGTCAACGGCGAACAGCGCCAGCTGGGCCGCACGAGCGAGATGGTGCGTTCCATCGAGGACCTGATCGTCCACATCACCGAGGCGATGACGCTGCTCCCCGGCGACGTCGTCCTCACCGGCACCCCGGCCGGCGTCGGACCCCTGAACGTCGGCGACGAGGTCGCCGTCACCATCGAAGGCATCGGCACTCTCACCAATAAGGTGATCAAGCGTGGCTAGCGCAACTCCCGTACGCGTACGTTTCTGTCCCTCGCCGACCGGCAACCCCCATGTGGGTCTGGTCCGCACCGCCCTCTTCAACTGGGCGTTCGCCCGCCACCACGGCGGCACCCTGGTCTTCCGCATCGAGGACACCGACGCGGCCCGCGACTCCGAGGAGTCGTACGAGCAGCTCCTGGACTCCATGCGCTGGCTGGGCTTCGACTGGGACGAGGGCCCCGAGATCGGCGGCCCGCACGCCCCGTACCGCCAGTCGCAGCGCATGGACGTCTACCAGGACGTCGCGCGGAAGCTGCTGGAGGCCGGCCACGCCTACCACTGCTACTGCACCGCCGCGGAGCTCGAGGAGCGCCGTGACGCCGCCCGAGCCGCCGGCAAGCCGTCCGGCTACGACGGCAAGTGCCGGGTCGTGTCCCCCGAGCAGCGGGCGGCCTACGAGGCCGAGGGCCGTGCCTCGATCGTCCGCTTCCGGATGCCCGACGAGACGATCACCTTCACGGACCTGGTCCGCGGTGAGCTGACCTTCACCCCGGAGAACGTTCCGGACTACGGCATCGTCCGGGCCAACGGCGCGCCCCTCTACACGCTCGTCAACCCCGTCGACGACGCCCTGATGGAGATCACGCACGTGCTGCGCGGCGAGGACCTGCTGTCCTCCACCCCGCGCCAGATCGCGCTCTACAAGGCGCTGATCGAGCTGGGCGTCGCCAAGGAGATCCCGGCCTTCGGGCACCTCCCGTACGTCATGGGCGAGGGCAACAAGAAGCTCTCCAAGCGTGACCCGCAGGCGTCGCTGAACCTCTACCGCGAGCGCGGCTTCCTCCCGGAGGGCCTGCTCAACTACCTCTCCCTGCTCGGCTGGTCCTTCTCCGCCGACCAGGACGTCTTCACCATCCCCGAGATGGTCGCCAAGTTCGACCTCGCGGACGTGAACGCCAACCCGGCCCGCTTCGACCTGAAGAAGGCCGAGTCGATCAACGCCGACCACATCCGCCTGCTGGACGCGAAGGCGTTCGCCGACGCCTGCGCGCCCTGGCTCCGGGCCCCGCACGCCAACTGGGCGCCCGAGGCCTTCGACCAGGCCGCCTGGGAGGCGATCGCCCCGTACGCCCAGACCCGCGTCACGGTCCTCTCCGACATCACCGCCAACGTCGACTTCCTCTTCCTCGACGAGCCGGTGGAGGACGAGGCTTCCTGGGCCAAGGCGATGAAGGAGGGCTCGGACGCGCTGCTGCGCACCGCCCGGGCCAAGCTGGCGGCCGCCGACTGGAACGCCGACGCCATCAAGGCGGCGGTCGTCGAGGCGGGCGAGGAGCACGGCCTGAAGCTCGGCAAGGCCCAGGCCCCGGTCCGGGTGGCCGTCACCGGCCGTACGGTCGGTCTGCCGCTGTTCGAGTCCCTGGAGATCCTGGGGCGCGAGCGCACCCTGGCCCGCGTGGACGCGGCCCTGGCGAAGCTCACGGCCTGATGTCCGGCCTCTGACGCCCTTGTGGGGCCCGGCAGCCTCTCCAGGCCGCCGGGCCCCACGCGTATGCCCAGGGCCTGTTCAGGGGCTGCTACGGGCCGTTCGGGGCCGTTCGGGACCGGTTCAGGTGGCCGTCGGCGGTGCCCGGGCGGCGGTGGCGGGTTATCGGTTTTGGAGCCCCGACCACCTTCGGGTAATGTTCTTCCTGCGCCGCCCGAGAGGGCCGAGAGGCCGGAACGGACGGAGCAAGCCCGAGCAAGACCCCTTCAAAAGGGTCGAGTTCTGGTGGGGTATGGTGTAATTGGCAGCACGAGGGTTTCTGGTTCCCTTAGTCTAGGTTCGAGTCCTGGTACCCCAGCAAAAGAAATTCACTCGGATTTCTTTTGATAAAGTAGGAAACGCAGTAACAAGCAGTAAAGCGCAGTGCGAGCCCCCGTTGTGTAGCGGCCTAGCACGCCGCCCTCTCAAGGCGGTAGCGCCGGTTCGAATCCGGTCGGGGGTACAGATCCTGAATCCGTCACCATCCAGGTAATCACTGGAGGCGACGACGAATGGATCGCTAGGGCCCCCGTTGTGTAGCGGCCTAGCACGCCGCCCTCTCAAGGCGGTAGCGCCGGTTCGAATCCGGTCGGGGGTACTGGTAGTCACCATGGGATATGGTGTAATTGGCAGCACGAGGGTTTCTGGTTCCCTTAGTCTAGGTTCGAGTCCTGGTATCCCAGCGCAGAGAGCAATAGCTCTGCAAGCAAGCTAGCCCCCGTTGTGTAGCGGCCTAGCACGCCGCCCTCTCAAGGCGGTAGCGCCGGTTCGAATCCGGTCGGGGGTACAAGCGAAGAAATGCCTTCCGCAGCAGCGGGGGGCATTTTTTCATGCGGCCTTCCGCCCGCCGGTGCCTGCCCCGATAATCCACGCATGGTCCCTCCTCACGGCGTGCACCGCCGGGTCCACGTCGGTGATCTCCGGCCCGGCGACCACGCGTGCCTGCTGTTCGCGTCGGACGAGGAGCGGACCTCGATCCTGCGCGGATTCGTCCTCGGGGGCCTTGACGCCGAGCACAAGATCCTTTATCTCGCGGGAGCGGACGGACCACCAGGTCCCCAGGCGCTCCTGGAGCAGTGCCGGCTCGCCGGACTGCCCGGCGGCCTGGCCGGGCAGCTGGAGGTCCTCGGACCCGCCGAGCTCGGCTCGGGACAGGGCGAGTTGGACCCCGCCGCGTTACTCGGCCGGCTGCGGGACGCCGCCGACCGCTCCCGGAGCGAGGGCTACCGCGCGCTGCGGGTCACCGGAGATCTGTGCGCCGTCCTGCGCGACGGGCCGGACCTCTCCCGGCTGCTGCGCTACGAGACCCTGCTGGCCACCGAGTTCAGCTCCGGCCGGACGCTCGCGGTGTGCCAGTACGACATCCGGCGCTGCGATCCCACGGCCCTGGACGCCTTCACCTCGGCCCACCTCAGGAGTGTGGAAGTGGACCCGCTCGTCCGCACGGCCGAACTGACCGTCGTCCGCACCTACAGCCCGCCAGGTCTGCGGATCGAAGGCGTGGTCGACGCCGACTCCCACCGCCGGGTCAGGGACGCCCTGCGCTCCGTCGCCTCCGTGCGCGGCGACGTCCGCCTGGAGATGTCCCGGGTGGAATTCCTGGACCTCGCGGGGCTGCGGCTGCTGATGACCTTCGCCAGGGCCCGCGCCGCCCGCCACTGCACGGTCGAACTGACCGGGCTGCCACCGCACCTCCTGCACGTCATCACGCTCATCGGCTGGGACCGCACCCCGGGCCTCCGGCTGGGGGCCGCGCATGCCTGCTGACCACGCCGACGGGCCCGCGCCCGCACCAGGACGCGCCCGGGGCTTCGTCCACCACGCCTGTCTCTACGGCAGCGACGAGGACTTCCTCGCGACGGCGCTGCCGTTCGTCCGGGCCGGGCTGGAGGCGGAGGAGCCCGTCCTGGCCGCGACCACGCCGGCCAACATCGACCTGCTGCGGCAGGCCCTGGGGGAGCGCGCGTACGCCCTCGACACCGCCGAGACCGCGTATTTCGGCCGGCGGCCCGTCGAGCGGGTCTCCGCTTTCCTCCGGTACCACGACCGCCGCGCCCGGCCGGGCCGCCGGATGCGGATGATCGCCGAGCCGCTCTGGGGCGGCCGGTCCGAGCGGCAGATCGCCGAGTGGCAGCGGATGGAGTCCGGGCTCAACGTCCTGCTGGCCGCGCTGCCCGTGTGGATGATCTGCCCGTACGACACCCGCGTGGTCTCCCCGGCCGTGGCGGAGGCCGCCTGCGCGACCCACCCGGCGCGGCTGGAGGGCGAACGGCTGACGCCCTGCGCGGCCTACACGGACCCCGGTACCTACGCCGAGGCCGTCCGGCCCGCGCCGGTCACCGCGCCGCCCACGGCCGTCGTGGCCGGTCCGGCCGGCCGGGTCGCGGAGGTGCGCCGGTTCGCCCGGGAGCGGGCCGCCGCCGCGGGGCTGACCGGCGAGCGGCTGTCCCTGGCCGAGCTGGCGGTCTGCGAGGCCGCGAACCACCTGTTGAGCGCCGAGGGCGCCCATGTGGGGCTGAGAGCCTGGGAGGAGCCGGGGGCAGTGCTGTACGAGCTGACGCGCCCGGATCCGGCGGGTGCCCCCGTGCCGCCCTTCGCCGGTTTCCGGCCGCCGGAGCCGCCCGGCGGCGCCCCGGGCGCCGAGGACGGCCTCTGGCTCGCCCGCAGTCTCAGCGAGTGGCTGGACGTGCGGACGGCGGGCCCGGCGACGCTGATCACCCTGCGTGTCGCGGGCCCGCGGGACGCCGAGCGTCTCTGAGCGCCGGGGAGTCCCCCGGCGCGCGTGGGCGCGGGGGAGCTCAAGAGGTGCGGGAGCCGGACGCGCGTGGGCGCGGGGAGCTCGTGGGGTGCCGGGTGCCGGGTGCCGGGCGCCCGGCCCGTCGCCGGGCTTCCGTGAGCGGCGTCCGTTACGTCAGAGGAAGCGGCGGGCGGACTCCTCCGCGTGCGCCAGCCGGCGCAGGCTCAGCAGCACCGGCTCGTAGAGCACGGTCAGCACGACGGCCGCCTCGATCTGCTCCGTCCGGGTCTTCTCCCGCTCCACGAGGTCGAGGTCGCTGACGGCCAGCCGCTCCGCCAGCCGCCCGTACGGCAGCAGCTGCTCCACGTCGCCGGGGTAGCCGAGGCGGACGAGCGCGGCGACGGCGGCGATCAGCGCCCGGTGGGCGGGGGAGGGCTCGTCCAGGCCACGCTCGAACGGCCAGTCGAGCCGGCGCAGCAGCTCCGCCACCGAACGGCGGGCGGTCTCCGTGGCCGGGTCGTCCGCGGCGGGCTCGGGGCCGAGCGGCAGGGCCAGCGTCGCCGCGCCGAGCCGCTCGTGGTGGTCCAGCGACTCGTCCTCGGCGGCGGCGATCACCTCGCGGGCGGTGGCCACCGGCACCTTGCCGATCTGGATCAGCGCCCGTGCCAGCCGCAGCCGGCGCAGGTGGTCCTCGCCGTACTCGGACTGCGTGGCGGAGATCCTGCGGCCGGGCTGGAGGAGGCCCTCGCGCAGGTAGTACTTGATCGTCGCGGTGGACACCCCGCTGCGTTCGCTCAACTCCGCCAGTCGCATCCTCTTGCGTCCCTTGTTAGGTAGTGTCACTATCCAAGCATGGATAGCGCCGCTATCCAATATGGATCGGGGATTCTCATGGGCGCTACGGAACCGGTCGCCGAACGGGTCACGGCACAGACCGAGGACGGTGTGGTCGTCTTCCTCATCGGGATGCGGATCAACAGGTGGCGGGCGGTCCGGCACTGGCTGCCCGCCTTCCTCGCCATGCCGCGCATGGTCCAGGAGCTGCGGCGCGACAAGGACAGCGGGCTGCTGGCCGCCCGGCGGCTCAGCGGCGGGCCGCGGGTCTTCACGATGATCCAGTACTGGGAGTCGCGCGAGAAGCTCCTCGCGTACGCCTCGGCCGCCGACAAGGAGCACCGCCCCGCGTGGGCGGCGTTCAACCGCCGCGCGCGGGGCGCCAGGGGCCTGGTGGGGATCTGGCACGAGACGTTCGTCGTCCCGGCGAGCTCAGTCGAGTCCCTCTACTCCGGCATGCCGGTGGAGGGTCTCGGCGAGGCGTTCGGCGTCGAACCCGTGGGGCGGCGCGGCGAGCGCGCCGCCGAGCGGTTCGGACACGGCACCGTAAGGGTCGAGGCCGCGTCGTAGGGGGGGTGGCGCCCGTAAGGGCTGAGGCGGCCCGGCGGGGGCCCGAGCGCACTGCGCTCGTAAAGACTGAGGCGGCACGGTCGGGGAGAAGCGGCGCGCCGTAAGGGTCGAGAGCGGCACGGTGCGTGCCGGGGCGGTGCGTCGTCAGGGCCGAAGTGGCGCACCGTAAGGCCGAGGGGAAGCCACCCGGGCGTGGCCGGGCGACTTCCCGTCTGCCGTCTGCCGTCAGCCGTTGCGGCGCAGCGCCTCGCTGAGCCGCACGGCCGCGTCGATGACCGCCTGGGCGTGCATCCGGCCCGGGTGGCGGGTCAGGCGCTCGATCGGTCCGGAGACCGAGACGGCCGCCACGACCCGGTTGGACGGGCCGCGCACCGGCGCCGAGACCGAGGCCACGCCCGGCTCCCGCTCGCCGATCGACTGGGCCCAGCCCCGGCGCCGTACGCCCGAGAGCGCGGTCGCCGTGAAGCGCGCGCCCTGGAGGCCGCGGTGCAGCCGCTCCGGCTCCTCCCAGGCCATCAGCACCTGTGCCGCGGAGCCGGCCTTCATCGGCAGCGTGGAGCCGACCGGCACGGTGTCCCGCAGTCCGGACAGCCGCTCCGCCGCGGCCACGCAGATGCGCATGTCGCCCTGCCTGCGGTAGAGCTGCGCGCTCTCGCCCGTCACGTCCCGCAGGTGGGTGAGCACCGGGCCCGCCGTGGCCAGCAGGCGGTCCTCGCCGGCCGCCGCGGCCAGCTCGCTCAGCCGCGGGCCGAGGATGAAACGGCCCTGCATGTCACGCGCCACCATCCGGTGGTGCTCCAGCGCGACCGCGAGCCGGTGCGCCGTGGGGCGCGCCAGCCCGGTCGCCGTGACCAGCCCGGCCAGTGTGGCCGGACCGGACTCCAGAGCGCTGAGAACCAGAGCCGCCTTGTCGAGAACGCCCACACCGCTCGAGGCGCCACCAGAGTTGTCCATGAAACGATACTTGCGTCTCACACTGTGAAACGCAAGTTCAAATTCTCCGGAGACGCGCCAACCTGGGAAGCACAGCACCCCACAGGCACGACTACTTGGTCCGGCGACGGCGCCGGCCGGAGGGACAGCGATGGGACGGACACTCGCGGAGAAGGTCTGGGACGACCACGTCGTCACGCGCGCCGAAGGCGAGCCCGACCTCCTCTTCATCGACCTGCACCTGCTCCACGAGGTGACCAGCCCGCAGGCCTTCGACGGCCTGCGCAAGGCCGGCCGCGCGGTCCGCCGACTGGACCTCACCATCGCCACCGAGGACCACAACACCCCCACCCTCGACATCGACAAGCCCATCGCGGACCCCGTCTCCCGCACCCAGCTGGAGACCCTGCGCCGCAATTGCGCCGAGTTCGGCGTGCGGCTGCACCCGCTGGGCGACGTCGAGCAGGGCGTTGTCCACGTGGTGGGACCGCAGCTGGGACTGACCCAGCCCGGCACCACCGTGGTCTGCGGCGACAGCCACACCTCCACGCACGGCGCGTTCGGCGCGCTGGCCTTCGGCATCGGCACCAGCCAGGTCGAGCACGTGCTCGCCACCCAGACGCTGCCGCTGGCCCCCTTCAGGACCATGGCCGTCACCGTGGAGGGTGAACTGCCCGAGGGCGTCACCGCCAAGGACCTGATCCTCGCCGTCATCGCCCGGATCGGCACCGGCGGCGGTCAGGGTTACGTCATCGAGTACCGCGGCTCCGCCATCGAGAAGCTCTCGATGGAGGCCCGGATGACCGTCTGCAACATGTCCATCGAGGCGGGCGCCCGGGCCGGCATGATCGCCCCCGACGAGACCACCTTCGCCTATCTGAAGGGCCGCCCCCACGCCCCCGCGGGCGACGACTGGGACGCCGCGGTCGCCTACTGGCGGACCCTGCGCACCGACGACGACGCCGTCTTCGACCACGAGGTCGTCATCGACGCCGCCGGGCTCTCCCCGTTCGTCACCTGGGGCACCAATCCGGGCCAGGGCGCGCCGCTGTCGGCGGCCGTTCCCGACCCCGCCTCGTACTCCGACCCGTCGGACCGCTTCGCCGCCGAAAAAGCCCTGGAATACATGGGGTTGACGGCGGGTCAGGCGCTGCGCGACGTCACTGTGGACACCGTTTTCGTGGGCTCCTGCACCAACGGCCGCATCGAGGACCTGCGCGCCGCGGCGGCCGTCCTCGACGGCCGCCGGATCGCCGACGGAGTCCGGATGCTGGTCGTCCCCGGCTCCGTGCGGGTGGGGCTCCAGGCCGTCGAGGAGGGGCTGGACAAGGTGTTCACCGCGGCCGGCGCCGAGTGGCGGCACGCGGGCTGCTCGATGTGCCTGGGCATGAACCCCGACCAACTCGCGCCGGGGGAGAGGTGCGCGTCGACCTCCAACCGCAACTTCGAGGGCAGGCAGGGGAAGGGCGGCCGGACCCATCTGGTCTCGCCGCAGGTCGCCGCCGCCACCGCCGTACTGGGCCATCTGGCCTCCCCGGCCGACCTCGCCGGCCGGACCGGCGCGTCCGACGTCCGCACCCCCGTGGAGGCCTGAGCAGTCATGGAAGCATTCACCACGCACACCGGCCGTGCCGTACCGCTGCGCCGCGGCAATGTCGACACCGACCAGATCATCCCGGCGCACTGGCTGAAGAAGGTCACCCGCGACGGCTTCGAGGACGGGCTCTTCGAGGCCTGGCGCAAGGACCCGGAGTTCGTCCTGAACCGTCCGGAGCGGGCCGGTGCCTCGGTTCTGGTCGCCGGACCCGACTTCGGTACGGGCTCCTCCCGCGAGCACGCGGTGTGGGCGCTCCAGAACTACGGCTTCCGGGCCGTGGTCTCCTCCCGCTTCGCCGACATCTTCCGGGGCAACTCGCTCAAGAACGGACTGCTGACCGTCGTCCTGCCCCAGGAGACCGTCGAGGCCCTCTGGAGGCTGACCGAGACCGACCCGGCCGCCGAGGTGACCGTGGACCTCGTCGGGCGGCAGGTCCGGGCCGAGGGCATCACGGCCGATTTCGCCCTTGACGAGAACGCCCGGTGGCGGCTGCTGGAGGGGCTGGACGACATCGGCCTGACCCTGCGGCACGCCGACGACATCACCGCCTACGAGGCCCGCCGGCCCTCCTTCAAGCCCTCCACCACCCCCCTCGGGGCCCAGTTCTGACACGGATTTCCGGCAGTTTCCAGGAGCTCCGGGCAACCGGTCGGGGACCCGGATTTTCGCTGCTCACCCAGGGTTTGACATGATGCGCCCCCTGTCTTCGGACAGGGGGCGCATCGCTCTGTTGAGGCCCTGTGAAGCGACAACTCGCCTCAGATGGCACAATCGGTGCATGGAACGCGACAGCCAACTCGAGCTTTACCGGCTCGTCGCCGACCGACTCAAGGAAGCGCACACAAGGGTGCGCGCACTGCAAGTCCCGGAGGGCGTACGGATGGCGCTGTCCCGGAAGCTGCTGGCCATCACGGCCGCGGCAAAGCACGATCTCTCAGGCGCGGCAATGCGTCTGGACCGGCTGATGAACGACCTCGACGAGGGCCGTTTCCCCGAAGAGCCCGACCGTGACGGAACTCCGTGATGGTCGAGTTCGTTGCGGCACAAGGGTGATTAGACCGTTTCGTGTTTGATTTGCGGTATATATCTGCCTAACGTGCGAAAAGGCTGGAACGCATTCGTTCCAGCAATGTCTCCGAAGGGGAAGACGTGAACAAGGCGCAGCTCGTTGAAGCGATTGCCGACAAGCTCGGCGGCCGTCAGCAGGCCGCAGACGCCGTCGACGCGGTGCTCGACGCGATCGTCCGTGCGGTTGTCGCCGGCGACCGGGTCTCGGTCACCGGCTTCGGCTCGTTCGAGAAGGTCGACCGCCCGGCCCGTTACGCCCGCAACCCGCAGACGGGTGAGCGCGTGCGGGTCAAGAAGACCTCGGTGCCGCGCTTCCGCGCGGGTCAGGGCTTCAAGGACCTGGTGAGCGGCTCGAAGAAGCTGCCGAAGAACGACGTCGCGGTGAAGAAGGCGCCCAAGGGCAGCCTTTCGGGCGGCACCAAGACCACCGCCAAGGCCGCGGCCAAGAAGGCCACCGCCAAGAAGGCCACGGCGAAGAAGGCCACCACGGCCACCACCGCCAAGAAGACCACGGCGAAGACCGCGGTCAAGAAGACCACGACGGCGGCCGCGAAGAAGGCCACCGCCACCACGAAGAAGGCCGCGGCGAAGAAGGCCACGCCGGCCAAGAAGACGACGGCCGCCGCCACCAAGGCCGCCGCCGCCAAGAAGGCCACGCCGGCCAAGAAGACCACGGCCACGGCGAAGAAGGCGACCGCCAAGAAGACGGCGCCCGCCGCCAAGAAGGCCACGGCGACCAAGGCTCCGGCGCGCAAGACCACCGCGCGCAAGACCACCGCCAAGAAGGCCGCCGCCAAGAAGTAAGGCAGCGGACGGCGTCACGCGCCGGGCCGGGCTCCCCTCGGGGAGCCCGGCCCGCGGTGTGTGGCCCGCCGTGGGCGCCCGCGCGGTCCCGTCCGGGGCCGGGGCGGGCCCTCGGCGTGTCCGGGGCGCCCCGGGACGGCCTCCGGCCGGTCCGGCGAGGCCCTGGAAGCGTCCGGGCCCGGGAAGGCCCGGCTCCCATGAGGGCCGGAGCGCGGTCCGGGCCGTCAGAAGGTTCCGGGCCCTCAGAAGGTCTGGAGCGTCACCAGCGTGATCCGGCGGCCCTCCGGGGCGTCCTCGAGGACGATCCGGACCCGCTGGCCGGGCCGCAGCAGGCGCAGCCCGCCCGCGTCGAAGGCCGCCGCGTCGAAGGGCACCGGGGTGCCGTCGTCCAGGAGGACGCTCCCGGAGCGGGTCTGAGGGTCGTAGGTGTACGCGGTGGCCTGCATACGGGGCAGCCTAGTCGGCCCCTACGACACCGGGGGTCAGCAGCCCGTCGGCCGCGGCCGACGTCCGCGGCCCCACACCCAGCGCCAGGGCCGCCCGCAAATCCTCCGCCGTGTCCACGTCCCGGCGCACCGAATCCACGCCGATCAGCTCGATCTCATGGGCCCCCGAAGCGCGGTGACGGGCGCGCGAACGTCCCTCGAACGCCGGAGCCAATTCCATTCCCGGGGCCGCCGCCAGCAGCGTCGTCCCGATTCCCGCCGCGTCGGCGAGAAATGCCCGGGGGAATTCGGTGGCCGAATCGAGCACCCGGCCGAGTTCCACCGGGCGCAGCGCCGGCAGATCCGCGTTGAGCGTCGCCACCGCCGTGCGCGGGGCCCGTTCCCGCACCAGTCGCGCACCGTGCGCGAGGGCGCCGTTCAGCCCTCCCGCGCCCGGCGGCTCGGGCGCGATCCGCGCGCCGAGCGCCTCCAGCCGGGCCCCCGCCACCGGGTCGTCAGTGACGACCACCACATCCCCCACGGTCCGACAAGCCAGTGCCGCGGCCACCGTGTCCAGCGCGAACGCCAGCGCGAGCGCGGGCCGTGGTGCCGGCCCGGTCCCCGCGGCGAGTCGGCTCTTGGCCAGTGCCAGCGGCTTCAGCGGCACCACCAGGGTCCAGACCACATCCGCCCCCTCTCTTCGCATCAGCCACATTGTCACCCGCTGCCGCAGCCGCCCGGGGAGCGCGGGGTTACGGTGTTCTCGACAGACCGGGTACCTGGGGCGACACTTGTGCGGCCCCCGGGTTCATACAGCCCCCAGGTCCCAAGAGAAGGGTGTCCGAGTGTCCCGCCACAGAATCGGCTTCTGGTACCGCTTTACGGCGGTGTTGGCAAAACCGCCGCTCGTGGTTCTGTTCAAGCGGGACTGGCGAGGAATGGAGCACATTCCGGCCGACGGCGGTTTCATCACCGCGGTCAACCACAACTCCTATCTCGACCCGCTGTCGTACGCCCACTTCCAGTACAACACCGGGCGCGTCCCGCGCTTCCTCGCCAAGGCCGCCCTGTTCAAGGGGGGCTTCGTCGGAACGATCCTGCGCGGCACGGGCCAGATCCCCGTCTACCGCGAGTCCACCGACGCCGCCACCGCCTTCCGGTCCGCCGTCGACGCCATCAACCGGGGCGAGTGCGTGGCCTTCTACCCCGAGGGCACCCTCACCCGGGACCCGGAGATGTGGCCCATGGAGGGCAAGACCGGCGCCGCCCGCGTCGCCCTCCTCACCAAGGCGCCCGTCATCCCGGTCGCCCAGTGGGGCGCCAACGAGGCCATGCCGCCGTACGCCAAGGAGAACAAGCTCCGGCTGTTCCCCCGCAAGACGCTCAGGGTGGTGGCGGGCCCGCCCGTCGACCTGTCCGCGTACTACGGCAAGGAACCGACGGCCGAGGTGCTGCGCGCGGCCACCGAGGACATCATGTCCGCCATCACCGCGCAGCTCGCCGAACTCCGCGGCGAGCCCGCCCCCGCCGCGCCCTACAACCCGCGGAAGGCGCTGGCCGAGGCCCGCCGCAAGGCCCGCGAGGAGAAGCGGGCGGCGGAGGCGGCGGAAACGGCACAGCGGCCGGCGGGCGGCGAAGAGCGGGAAGAGGGGGACGGCAAGTGACGAAGTGCGCCGTGTACGGCACCGGCTCCTGGGGCACCGCCTTCGCGATGATCCTCGCCGACGCCGGCTGCGAGGTGACCATGTGGGGCCGCAGGGCGTCCCTCGTGGACGCCGTCAACACCACCCGCGTCAACCCCGACTACCTCCCGGGCATCGAGCTCCCGGCGGCCGTGCGGGCCACCACCGACCCCGCCGAGGCGGCCGAGGGAGCGGCGTTCACCGTGCTCGCGGTGCCCTCCCAGACGCTGCGCGGCAATCTCTCGGAGTGGGCCCCGCTGCTCCCCTCCGACACCGTGCTGGTCTCCCTGATGAAGGGCGTCGAGCTGGGCACGGCCAAGCGGATGAGCGAGGTCATCGAGGAGGTCGCCAAGGTCTCCCCGGACCGGGTCGCCGTCCTCACCGGCCCCAACCTCGCCAAGGAGATCGCCGACCGGCAGCCGGCCGCCGCCGTCGTCGCCTGCCGGGACGAGTCGGTGGCCAAGCGCCTCCAGGCCGCCTGCCACACCCCGTACTTCCGCCCGTACACCAACACCGACGTCGTCGGCTGCGAGCTGGGCGGCGCCGTGAAGAACGTCATCGCGCTCGCCGTGGGCATCGCCGACGGCATGGGCCTGGGCGACAACGCCAAGGCGTCCCTCATCACCCGGGGGCTCGCCGAGACGACCCGGCTGGGCCTCGCGATGGGCGCCGACGCGCACACCTTCGCCGGTCTCGCGGGCATGGGCGACCTCGTCGCGACCTGTTCCTCGCCGCTCTCCCGGAACCACACCTTCGGCACCAACCTCGGCCGCGGGATGACCCTGGCCGAGACCATCGCGGTCACCAAGCAGACCGCCGAGGGTGTCAAGTCCTGTGAGTCGGTGCTGGATCTGGCCCGCCGGCACGACGTCGACATGCCGATCACGGAGACCGTGGTGGAGATCGTCCACGAGGGGAAGCCGCCGCTGGTGGCCCTCAAGGAGCTGATGTCGCGCAGCGCCAAGCCGGAGCGGCACTGACCCACGCCGTACCACGAGGTAGTCTCGTCGCGATATGAGCAGCGAGACCTCCACCCAGAGCCCTGACCGGAAGCCGCGTGTCGCGGTCGTGTTCGGCGGCCGCAGTTCCGAACACGCGATCTCCGTCGTCACCGCCGGCGCCGTGCTGGCCGCCATAGACCGCACGAAGTACGACGTGCTGCCGATCGGCATCACCACCGACGGCCGTTGGGCGCTGACCGCCGACGACCCCGAGCGGATGGCCATCGCCGACCGCGCGCTGCCGAACGTCGAGCAGCTCGCCCAGTCGCCGGACGGCACCGTCGTCCTCCCGGTGGACCCCTCCAGCCGCGAGGTCGTCTACTCCGAGCCCGGCGCGGTGCCCAAGGCGCTGGGCGAGGTCGACGTGGTCTTCCCCGTGCTGCACGGCCCGTACGGCGAGGACGGCACCCTCCAGGGCCTGCTGGAGCTCTCCGGCATCCCCTACGTCGGCGCCGGCGTCCTCGCCTCCGCCGTCGGCCAGGACAAGGAGTACATGAAGCGCGTCTTCGTCTCCTTCGGCCTGCCCGTCGGCCCGTACGAGGTGATCCGCCCCCGCGAGTGGCAGGCCGACCCGGCCGCCGCCCGCAAGAAGATCGTGGACTTCGCCGGCGAGCACGGCTGGCCGCTCTTCGTGAAGCCCGCCCGCGGCGGTTCCTCCATGGGCATCACCAAGGTCGACGACCTCTCCGGCCTGGACGACGCCGTGGCCGAGGCCCGGCGCCACGACCCGAAGGTCATCGTCGAGTCGCTGCTGCGCGGCCGGGAGATCGAGTGCGGCGTCCTGGAGTTCGAGGACGGGCCGCGCGCGAGCGTCCCCGCCGAGATCCCCCCGGTCACCGCGCACGACTTCTACGACTTCGAGGCGAAGTACATCGACTCCGCCGCCGGCATCGTCCCCGCGCCGCTCACGCCCGAGGAGACCGCCGAGGTCCAGGAGCTGGCCGTCAAGGCGTTCGACGCGACCTCCTGCGAGGGCCTCGTCCGCGCGGACTTCTTCCTCACCGAGGACGGCGAGTTCGTCATCAACGAGATCAACACCATGCCGGGCTTCACGCCCATCTCGATGTACCCGCGCATGTGGCAGGAGAGCGGTGTCAGCTACCCGGAGC
The DNA here is from genome assembly GCF_021228125.1 of Streptomyces albireticuli. Lineage (GTDB taxonomy): Bacteria > Actinomycetota > Actinomycetes > Streptomycetales > Streptomycetaceae > Streptomyces > Streptomyces albireticuli. The sequence continues at coordinate 138,943 of NZ_JAJQQS010000021.1, read as the reverse complement.
TGATCGACACCCTCGTCCAGGCGGCACTGCGCCGCTCCACGGGCCTGCGCTAGACGATCCCGATGGGGACGGTCCCGGCGACGGCGCCGGCGAGATCGGTGAGCGCACCGAGATCGCCGGCGTCGCCGGTGACCTTCTTCGGCAGGGTCACCTCGACGTACGCCTCACGGTGCACCGTGGTGCAGCGGACGCTGCCGTCCGACCGCCGCTCGGCCAGCCACTCCACGCCGTCGATCTCCACCGACGGCGCGTTGGGGTCGTAATGTGGGTTCCCCTCCGTGACGACCTCGGGCTTGGGGACTCCGCAGCGCAGCTCGATCGCGGGGCTTCCCCAGACGGCCGTGAAGTCCGAGACGGGGTCGGTGGTGCCCCGCCGGAGCTCGTTCACGGAATCGGGAAGCTTCGCGTGCAGTGCCCGGCAGAGCCCGGCGGCCCGCGCCGGTGGCGTGGGGACCGAGGGCCCCGCCGGACCGCCGGCCGACGAGCAGCCGGCGGCGCAGAGCACGAGGAGAGCGGGCAGGGCGAGCGACCGGCGGAGCGAGGACTTCACCGGCCGAGCATACGGGGGACCTAGAGATGGACGACCGGGCAGGTCAGGGTGCGGGTGATGCCCTCCACCGACTGGATCTTGGCGACCACCATGCGGCCGAGCGCGTCCACGGTGTCGGCCTGAGCGCGGACGATCACGTCGTACGGCCCGGTCACGTCCTCGGCCTGGATCACCCCCGCGATCTTTGCGATGACTTCGGCGACGGTCGACGCTTTGCCGACCTCGGTCTGGATCAGGATGTACGCCTGTACCACGGAACCTCCAGGGCGGCTACGAGGATCATGTGGGGAGAAGAGACGCCACGGTACCGCGTCGCCGTACGGCGCGGGGAGACCCGCGCTGCCTGCGCGGCGCGGCGCATGTCACAACCGATACTCCTAGGAGGAGCTCAGTGAAAGGCACCGTGGGCGAGTTGGGGGAGTTCGGGCTCATCAGAGAGCTGACCTCCCGGCTCACCACCACCCCTGCGGTCCGGCTCGGGCCGGGTGACGACGCCGCGGTGGTGGCTGCGCCCGACCGTAGGGTCGTGGCCAGTACGGACGTGCTCCTCGAGGGGCGGCACTTCCGCCGCGACTGGTCCACCGCGTACGACGTCGGCCGTAAGGCGGCCGCGCAGAACCTCGCGGACATCGCCGCGATGGGCGCGGTGCCCACCGCGATCCTGCTGGGCCTGGTCGTGCCCGCCGAACTCCCGGTCACCTGGCCGACCGAGCTGATGGACGGCATCCGGGACGAGTGCCAGGTCGCCGGCGCGGCCGTGGTCGGCGGCGACGTGGTGCGCGGTGACACCATCACCGTGGCCATCACGGCCCTGGGGGACCTGCGTAACCACGAGCCCGTCACCCGCTCCGGCGCCCAGCCGGGCGACGTGGTCGCGGTCACCGGCTGGCTCGGCTGGTCCGCGGCCGGGCACGCGGTCCTCGCCCGCGGCTTCCGCTCGCCGCGGGCCTTCGTCGAGGCCCACCGCCGCCCGGAGCCGCCGTACCACGCGGGCCCCGCGGCCGCCGGGCTCGGCGCGACGGCCATGACGGACATCAGCGACGGCCTGATCGCCGACCTCGGGCACATCGCCGAGGCCAGCAAGGTCCGGATCGACCTGCGGACGGCCGCGATCGACGTACCGACCCAGATGTCCGACATCGGACAGGCCGTCGGCGTCGACCCGCTCCAGTGGGTGCTGACCGGGGGAGAGGACCACGCCATCGTGGCGACCTTCCCGCCGGACGTGAAGCTGCCCGCGCGCTGGAAGGTCATCGGCGAGGTGGTCAACCCCTCCGCCCTGCCCCAGGTCACCGTCGACGGCGCGCCCTGGGACAAGGCCGGCGGCTGGGACCACTTCGGGGACGCCGAGCCCGAGGACCCCTCCGGAAGCGGCCGCCCCGCGGGGTAGATTCGGCCGCATGCCGATACCGAGCCTCCCCCTGGCACCGCCGGTGCCCCCGCGCGTGCTGACCGTCGCCGGATCCGACTCCGGCGGCGGTGCGGGCATCCAGGCCGACCTGAAGACCATGCTCGCGCTCGGCGTGCACGGGATGAGCGTGCTCACCGCCGTGACCGCCCAGAACTCGCGCGGGGTGCAGGGGGCCTGGCCGCTGCCCGCCGATGTGGTGCGGGCGCAGTTCCGCAGTGTCGTCGACGACATCGGGGTCCAGGCCGTCAAGACCGGAATGCTCGCCTCCGCCGAGCTGGTGGAGACCGTCGCCGGACTCCTCGCCGGAATCAAATCCTCCGGTGTCCCCGTGGTCGTCGACCCCGTCGGCATCTCCAAACACGGCGACCCGCTGCTCGACGCCTCGGCCCTGGACGCCGTCCGGCGCGAGCTGCTGCCCGCCGCGACCGTGGCCACCCCCAACCTCGACGAGGTCGCCTGGCTCACGGGCGTACGCGTGACTACCGAGGACGGCCTCCGCCGGGCGGCCGAGGCCCTGCTCGCCCACGGACCCGCCTGGGCGCTGATCAAGGGCGGGCACCTGCCCGGCGGGCACGACGCCGTGGACCTGCTGACCGACGGCGCCGAGGAACACTGGTTCCGGGCACCCCGTCACGACAACCGCCACACCCACGGCACCGGCTGCACGCTCGCCAGCGCCGTCGCCTCCGGGCTCGCCAAGGGCGGTACGGTCCCCGAAGCCGTGGCGGCGGCCAAGGAGTACGTCACCGGGGCCATCGCGGCGGGCTTCCCGCTGGGCGAGGGCATCGGCCCCGTCGACCACGGCTGGCGCTTCCGGGCCTGACCCCGCGCCGCGTACCCGGCACCACGGCGGCGGTCCCGCACCGCCGCCTCGGGGCCGCCCGGGCATGCGAAAAGCCGGCCCACCAAGAGGTGGACCGGCTTCCAAGGCAACCGGAGGGGGCTCCGCGCGACGCGAACGTCACCGCGGGGCCGACTCACCCCCGCTTGCGCGGGGAGAACCACTCGCTAGCGCGAGACCTTGCCGGCCTTGATGCAAGAGGTGCAGGCGTTGATCCGCTTCGGCGTGCGCCCGATCACTGCGCGCACCCGCTGGATGTTGGGGTTCCAACGACGGGGGGTACGGCGGTGCGAGTGCGAAATAGCGTTGCCGAAGCCCGGCCCCTTGCCGCAGACGTCGCAGTTGGCAGCCACGGGTTACTCCAAAGACGGGTCACCCCCGCTCACGCGGGGACAACAGGCACGTACGGTGAATCCCTGCGTGCCGAGATCTCTGAAGCAGTGACCGGCAAAGTCAGGGGGGTATGGCCCGATTTTCATCGGGCAACCGGAGCAGCATACAACGACCGCTCCCGTACAACGAAACTACCATGGCTGTTCTTGTCGTGGTCCCGCCGCGGACCCGTCGCGGCCCGCCCCCGAGCCGCCCCCGACCGGTCACGGACCCGCCGCGGACCGGTCACGGTCGGCCACCCCGGGCTCCCGCCGCCCGCCCGGGGCTACGCTGCGGATCACCGAGGACCACCGCCCCGAAGCCCCCAGGAGGACACAGGTGCCGGACTCTCCCCCAGACTCCGTCCGGGGGTGCCCCCAGGCCGCGGAGGTGGTGCGCACCTGGTGCGCCCTCGCCCTCGACGCGCTCGGCCGGGCCCGCGAGGAGATCGACGCGATCAACGTCTACCCCGTCGCGGACGGTGACACCGGCACCAACCTCTACCTGACCGTCGAGTCCGCGGCCCGGGCGGTCGAGGCGGTCTTCGACGGCCACGCCACCGCGGGCCCCGCCTCCCACCCCACCCTCCCCGACGCCGTCCGGGCGATGGCCCACGGCGCCCTCATAGGCGCGCGCGGCAACTCCGGCACCATCCTCGCGCAGCTCCTCCGCGGCATGGCCGAGGTCCTCACCGCCCCCACAGCCCCCTCCGACCACGCCGAACTGCTCCGCCAAGGGCTCCGCCGGGCCGTGGCCTCCGCCTACGAAGGGGTCGCCCGCCCCGTCGAGGGCACCGTCCTGACCGTCGCCACGGCCGCCTCCGAGGCCGCCTCGCGTACCCCCGGCGACGTCGCGACGGTGGCCCGCGCCGCCGACGAGGCGGCCCGCACGGCACTCGCCGTCACCCCCGGCCAGCTCGACGTCCTGGGCCGCGCCGGGGTCGTCGACGCCGGCGGCCTCGGCCTCGTGGAGGTGCTCGGCGCGCTGGCGCGGGCGCTCTCGGGGGCACCGGCGCCGAAGGGCGCACCCGACGGCCGCGCCCCCCGCGCGTGGCAGGCGATGACCGGGACCGTCCCGGAACCCGGGGCGGCGGAAGCCTGCCGTCCGGAGCCCGCGGGCGGCACCGGCACCACCCCCGCCTTCGAGGTGATCTACCTCCTGGAGGCCGACGACGCCGCCGTGGCCCGGCTGCGGACCCGGCTCGACGCGCTCGGCGACTCCCTCGTGGTCGTCGGCGGTGACGGCCTCTGGAACGTCCACGTCCATGTGGACGACGCCGGAGCGGCCGTCGAGGCCGGCGTCGACGCCGGCCGCCCCCACCGGATCCGCATCACCCACTTCGGCTCCGGCGGCGCCACCGCCCCCCGCACCCGGGAGCCCGCGCAGCGGGCCGTCGTGGCCGTCGTGCCCGGGGAGGGCCTGGCCGGACTGTGCGCGGAGGCCGGAGCCACCGTCGTCGCGACCCGCCCGGGGGAGCCGCCCGCCAGCGGGGAGCTCCTGGAGGCCATCCGGCGCGCGCACGCGCGCGAGGTCGTCCTGCTGCCCAACGACCCCGAGCTCCGGCACACCGCGGCCGCCGCCGCCGAGCAGGCGCGGGCCGAGGGCGTACGCGTCGCCCTCATCCCCACCCGCGCCGCCGTCCAGGGCATCGCCGCGCTCGCCGTCCACGAGCCGGGCCGCCGCTTCGACGAGGACGTCGTCGCCATGACCTCCGCCGCCGGTGCCACCCGCTACGCCGAGCTGGCCGTCGCCGAACGGCAGTCCTGGACCATGGCCGGCGTCTGCCAGGCCGGGGACGTGCTCGGCCTCATCGACGGCGACGTCGCCGTCATCGGCGCCGAGCTGGCCGCCACCGCCGAGACCGTCCTCGACCGGATGCTCGCCGCCGGCGGCGAGCTGGTCACCCTCGTCCTCGGCGCGGGCGTCCCCGGCGCCGTCGCCGACCGCCTGGAGCGGTACGTACGCGACGGCCACCTCGCCGTGGACACCGTCGTCTACCGCGGCGGGCAGCAGTCCGCGCCGCTGCTCATCGGCATCGAATGACGGCGGGTGCCCCGCTCTGTCACACCCATGGTGTGCAATGGACGGCGTGCCCGCGCTGCAAGAACCCCTGAAGAAGATCCTCGGCGGCAACACCGCGAAGGTGATGGCCGAGCACCTCGACCTGCACACCGTCGGCGACCTGCTGCACCACTACCCGCGCCGCTACGCCGAGCGCGGTGAGCTGACCCGCCTCGCCGACCTGCCGCTCGACGAGCACGTCACGGTCGTCGCGCAGGTCGCCAAGGCCGCCATGAAGACGTTCAACCACGGCAAGGGCGTCCGCCTCGAAGTGGTCGTCACCGACGGCAGCGGCTCGCTGACCCTGGTCTTCTTCGGCCGGGGCGCCTACGCGCGGGAGAAGGAGCTGCTGCCCGGCCGCCGCGGCATGTTCGCGGGCAAGGTCTCCGTCTTCAACCGGACCCGGCAGCTCCTCCACCCCGACTACGAACTGCTCGACAAGGACGGCGGCACCTCCGCCGGGGCCGTGGAGTCCTTCGCCGGCCGGCTGCTGCCCATCTACCCCGCCTGCAAGCAGTTCCAGTCCTGGAAGCTCACCAAGGCCGTGGACACCCTGCTCGACCTCTTCGAGGCCGAGCACTGGGAGAACATCGTCGACCCGCTGCCCGCCGCGCTGCGCGACGGCCGGGGCCTGGCCGAGCTCGCCGACGCCTTCCGCAAGGTCCACCGGCCGGGCTCGAAGGCCGACATCGAGGACGCCCGGGCCCGGCTGAAGTGGGACGAGGCGTTCGTCCTCCAGGTCGCCCTCGCCCGCCGCCGGCACGCCGACGGCCAGCTCCCGGCCGTCGCCCGCAAGCCCGCCGCGGACGGCCTCCTCACCGCCTTCGACGCCAAGCTGCCCTTCACCCTCACCGACGGCCAGCGCAAGGTCTCCGCCGAGATCTTCGACGACCTGGCCACCGAGCACCCCATGCACCGCCTCCTCCAGGGCGAGGTCGGCTCGGGCAAGACCATGGTCGCCCTGCGCGCCATGCTCGGCGTCGTGGACGCCGGCGGCCAGGCCGCGATGCTCGCCCCCACCGAGGTGCTCGCCCAGCAGCACCACCGGTCGATCACCGAGATGATGGGCGAGCTCGCCGAGGGCGGCATGCTCGGCGGGGCCGAGCGCGGCACCAAGGTGGTGCTGCTCACCGGCTCCATGGGCGCCGCCGCGCGCCGGGCCGCGCTCCTGGACCTGATCACGGGCGAGGCGGGCATCGTCATCGGCACCCACGCCCTGATCGAGGACAAGGTGCGCTTCCACGACCTCGGCCTGGTCGTGGTGGACGAGCAGCACCGGTTCGGCGTCGAGCAGCGCGACGCCCTCCGCTCGAAGGGCAAGCAGCCCCCGCACCTGCTGGTGATGACCGCGACCCCCATCCCGCGGACCGTCGCCATGACCGTCTTCGGCGACCTGGAGACCTCCGTCCTCGACCAGCTCCCGGCCGGCCGCTCGCCCATCGCCACCCATGTCGTGCCGGCCAAGGACAAGCCGCACTTCCTGGCCCGCGCCTGGGAGCGGGTGCGCGAGGAGGTCGCCGGCGGCCACCAGGCGTACGTGGTCTGCCCGCGCATCGGCGACGAGGAGGACACGCCGAAGAAGAAGTCCGCCGAGGACGACGCGGAGAAGCGCCCGCCCCTCGCCGTCCTCGACATCGCCGCGCAGCTCACCAAGGGGCCGCTCGCCGGACTGCGCGTCGAGGTGCTGCACGGCCGGATGCAGCCCGACGCCAAGGACGACGTCATGCGCCGCTTCGCCGCCGGGCAGGCCGACGTCCTGGTCGCCACCACCGTCATCGAGGTGGGCGTCAACGTCCCCAACGCCACCGCCATGGTGATCATGGACGCCGACCGGTTCGGCGTCTCCCAGCTGCACCAGCTGCGCGGCCGCGTCGGCCGGGGCTCCGCCCCCGGCCTGTGCCTGCTGGTCAGCGAGATGCCGGAGGCGTCCCCGGCACGCGCCCGGCTCACCGCGGTCGCCGGCACCCTGGACGGCTTCGAGCTCTCCCGCATCGACCTGGAGCAGCGCCGCGAGGGCGATGTGCTCGGCCAGGCGCAGTCCGGCGTCCGGTCCTCCCTGCGGATGCTCACCGTCATCGACGACGAGGAGGTCATCGCGGCCGCCCGCGAGGAGGCCACCGCCGTGGTCGCCGCCGACCCCGAGCTCACCGGCCTGCCCGACCTGCGCACCGCCCTGGACGCCCTGCTCGACAAGGACCGCGAGCAGTACCTGGAGAAGGGCTGAAAGAGGTTCCCCGAAGGGCCCTTCCGGGGCCCTTCGGACCCGGTCGATTGTCAGACCCCCCTGGGAGAATGGACACAGTCCGAGCCAATCCATAAACGGATGGGCGGACTTGGACCATTGGGGGCTCATTCATGTCGTTCCGTCACATCAATGAACTGCCGCTCGGCGACAAGATCTTCCGGATCGAGCTCGCCAGCGACGACGACACCACCGTCACCCTGACCCTCACCGGCTGGCAGGAGGACGCGCCGGAGACCCCGCTCGCCTCCGGCACGCTCACCCTGCCCCTCACCGACGTCCCGCCGCTGCGCATCGCGCTCAACCGCGCCCTGCGCGCCCTCGCCCTCGTCGCCGACGTCGCCGAGCCGATCCCCGACCGCGACGTCCTGCGCGAGCTGTTCCCCGGCCACGGCGCCCCGTGGATCCCGCAGCACGAGGAGGACCTCACCCAGCGCTTCCACGCGGGTGAGAGCATCGCCCGGACGGCCGCCCGCTTCGGCCGTACGCCCGACTCCGTGCGCACCAAGCTCCGGGAGCTCGGCCACGACCCGCGCCGCCCGGAGTACTGCCCGCCCGACGGCTGCATGTCCTGGTCGCGGTACGCCTCGCCGGCCCTGGTGGGAGCGGCCAGGGACACCGCGCAGGGCTGACCCCGCGCCGACGGCCTAGGCTGATGGGGTGGCGGCCGCCCGTACCGGGCCGCCGCCCCGTCACCCAGCACAAAGGACACCAGGACCGATGACCCGCGTGATCGCCGGCACCGCCGGCGGACGCCGCCTCGCCGTGCCGCCCGGCACGGGCACCCGCCCGACCTCCGACCGGGCGCGCGAGGGCCTGTTCTCCACCTGGGAGTCGCTGTACGGCCCCCTGGAAGGCGCGCGCGTCCTGGACCTCTACGGCGGGTCCGGCGCGGTCGGCCTGGAGGCGCTCTCGCGCGGCGCCGCGCACGCCCTGCTGGTGGAGGCCGACGCCCGCGCCGTCCGCACCATCCGGGACAACATCCGCGCGGTCGGCCTGCCGGGTGCCGAGGTCCGGGCCGGCAAGGCCGAGCAGGTCGTCGCCGGTCCCGCGCCCACCCACCCGTACGACGTGGTGTTCCTCGACCCGCCCTACGTGGTCGAGGACGCCGCGCTGTGCGAGATTCTCCTCACACTCCGCACCCAGGGCTGGCTTGCCGACGAGGCGCTGGTCACCGTGGAGCGCAGCACCAGGGGCGGGGAATTCCCCTGGCCGGACGGGTTCGCGGCACTGAGGGCCCGTCGCTACGGCGAGGGGACGCTTTGGTACGGTCGCGCCGCCTCGACGTGCACCGCAGAGACATCGCCATGCGCGTCATGAATGGACCGGAGAGCGAGGAACCACTGTTGCGCCGCGCCGTCTGTCCGGGGTCTTTCGACCCCGTCACCAATGGACACCTCGACATCATCGCCCGCGCTTCCCGACTGTACGACGTCGTACACGTCGCGGTGATGATCAACAAGTCGAAGCAGGGTTTGTTCACCGTCGACGAGCGGATAGACCTGCTCCGCCAGGTCACCGCGGAGTACGGCAACGTGCAGGTGGAGTCCTTCCACGGCCTGCTCGTCGACTTCTGCAAGCAGCGTGACATCCCCGCGATCGTCAAGGGGCTGCGGGCCGTCAGCGACTTCGACTACGAACTCCAGATGGCCCAGATGAACAACGGCCTCTCGGGCGTCGAGACCCTGTTCGTCCCCACCAACCCCACCTACAGCTTCCTCTCCTCCAGCCTGGTCAAGGAGGTCGCGGCCTGGGGCGGCGACGTCTCCCACCTGGTGCCGCCGCTGGTGCTGGAGGCGCTCACCGAACGGCTCGGCGACCGCTGACGCGCTGACAGCGCGTCAACAGGTGTCGGGCGGGGGCCGACTGGCCGTACAGTCGTCCCCGTTCGTTCCCATCGGCCAAGAGAGAGCGGCGAGCGTCAAGGTGGACGTGCGGAAGAAGCTCGACGAGATCGTGGCGACCGTCTCCGGAGCCCGGTCCATGCCCATGTCGGCCTCCTGTGTGGTCAACCGCTCCGAGCTGCTCGCCCTGCTGGCCGAGGTCCGGTCCGCGCTGCCCGACGCCCTGGCCCGGGCCGACGAGATCGTCGGCGGCCGGGAGCGGATGGTCGCCGACGCCCGCGAGGAAGCCGAGCGGATCATCGAGTCCGCCCGCGCCCACCGGGGCTCGCTCATCTCCGACACCGAGGTCGCCCGGCAGTCCCAGGACGAGGCCGACCGCATCCTCGCGGCGGCCCGCCGCGAGGCCGAGGAGATCCGCGCCGAGGCCGACGACTACGTCGACAGCAAGCTCGCCAACTTCGAGGTCGTCCTCACCAAGACCCTCGGCTCCATCGACCGGGGCCGGGAGAAGCTCCTGGGCCGCCCGGGCGCCGCCGACCCCGACGGCACGCTCGACGACGTCCCGGAGCCCAGCACCGACCCGCGCGTCCAGAAGGAGCGCGTCGACGCCTACGCCGACGCCCGGCTCGGCGCCGTCGCGGCCGTTCTCGCCGGCACCCTCGAAGCCGTCGGCAAGGGCCGCCAGAAGCTGCTCGGCGCCCGTCCGGCCGACGAGCTGGGGGCCCACATGGCCGCCCAGGAGCGGCTCCCCGCGGGTCACCGCACCAGCGACGCCGACTTCCTCGCCGAGCTGGCCGCGCCCACCGGTCACGCCGGGCCCGCCGCCCCGGCGGGCCCGGCCGAGCCGGAGGTCGTCTCCGTGACGTCGCTGCCCGCCCAGCCCGACTGGACCGGCCAGGGCGGCTATGCCGACCCCTACGCCCCGGCGGCCCACCAGCCGGACCCGTACGCCTACCCGTCGTACGCCCCGCAGGCCGACCCGTACGCCCCGCAGGGCGGCTACACCCAGCACGACCCCTACGCCTGGCCCGCGCAGGCCGCCACGGACGGCTACGCGGCGCAGGGCGGCTATGTGCCGGAGCCCCGGCACCAGGAGCAGCAGGCGGCCCACCAGCCCCCTCAGACGCACAGGCCCCAGCTCGACGAGACCAGCCTCTTCGATACGAGCATGATCGACCTCGATCAGCTGCGCCGGTACGAACAGGGGCTCTGACGGGCCCGCCGTAGGCCGGCCGGCCCTCGGAGCGGCCCGCGGTCCGGCGCTGAGCAGCCGGTACCCGGCCCCCGCCCGGCCGCCGATTGGGTCTACGGCGGCCGGTCCAGTATCCTGGCTCATCGGTCGCGTGTGCATTCGCGATCAGGGCTGCCCGCGACGCCTCCGAGCGTCGGGTGCGGCCGACACCGCAGCGTAGAAAGAGGAAACCCTGAACGCCCGCCTTGATCACCGTTCCCCTCTCGTGTTCGACACGCGTGAGCTGGGCCGGCGTCCCGGCGCGCTGAAGAGGGTCGCCCGCTCCGTCCCGGCCCCCGCCGATCTCGGTATCGAGGTCATCGGGGTCGCCGAGGGCGCGACGGTGGAGCTCGACCTCCGTCTGGAGTCGGTCATGGAAGGGGTGCTTGTCACAGGCACCGCCCGTGCACCGCTGACAGGGGAGTGCGTAAGGTGTCTGGAGCCGCTGGAGCGAGAGCTCGACGCGGACTTCCAGGAGATGTACTCCTACCCCGACGCCGACGCCCGGAGCCGCCTCGCGGCCACGGACGACGACGCCGAGGAAGACGAGGAGGACACGCTCTTCCTCGAGGACGACATGATCGACCTCGAACCCGTGCTGCGGGATGCGGTGGTGCTCTCACTGCCGCTGCAGCCGGTGTGCCAGGAAGACTGCCCTGGCCTGTGCTCCGAGTGCGGAGCACGGCTGGCGGACGACCCGGACCACCACCATGAGTCCGTCGACATCCGTTGGGCGGCACTGCAGGGCCTCGCCGGTTCACCCCAGGACGGCGAGAAGGACAACGCACCCCGTTCCAACGGGGATGACTCACAGGAGAAGTAGCCGTGGCTGTTCCGAAGCGGAAGATGTCGCGCAGCAACACGCGCCACCGCCGGTCGCAGTGGAAGGCTGCGGTCCCCACCCTGGTGGCATGCGCTAGCTGCCACGAGCCGAAGCTCCAGCACATCGCGTGCCCGAGCTGCGGCACCTACAACAAGCGCCAGGTCCTCGAGGTCTGATCGGCGGGTGACAGGCTTCATGTCAGACGCCACCAGGTCGTCCCGCACTCGCGGGAACGAACCGGAACCGAAGGCGCCGACGGACACGGCCTCGTCTCACACGCTTCTGGAAGGGCGGCTCGGGTACAGACTCGAGACCGCCCTTCTGGTGCGTGCGCTGACTCACCGTTCCTACGCGTACGAGAACGGCGGGCTGCCCACCAATGAGCGACTGGAGTTCCTCGGGGACTCCGTGCTCGGTCTGGTGGTCACGGACACGCTCTACCGCATCCACCCCGACCTCCCCGAGGGCCAGCTCGCCAAGCTGCGCGCCGCGGTGGTCAACTCCCGTGCGCTGGCCGAAGTAGGCCGCGGACTGGAGCTGGGCTCCTTCATCCGGCTCGGCCGCGGTGAAGAGGGCACGGGAGGCCGCGACAAGGCGTCCATCCTCGCGGACACCCTGGAAGCGGTGATCGGGGCGGTCTATCTGGACCAGGGCCTCGAAGCCGCCGGGGAGCTCGTGCACCGGCTCTTCGATCCGCTGATCGAGAAGTCCTCGAACCTCGGCGCCGGCCTGGACTGGAAGACCAGCCTCCAGGAACTGACCGCCACCGAGGGGTTGGGCGTCCCGGAGTACCTCGTCTCCGAGACCGGTCCCGACCACGAGAAGACCTTCACGGCTGCTGCCCGCGTCGGTGGTGTCGCGTACGGCACCGGCACCGGCCGCAGCAAGAAGGAAGCGGAGCAGCAGGCGGCGGAAGCCGCCTGGCGCGCCATCCACGAGGCGGCGGAGGCCCGTGCGGCCGAGGCCAAGGCAGCGGCCGAGGCCGACGCCACTTCGTGACGTTCGCGTCGTCCGATCGCCGGGTGTGCCCTCGTGGCCACCCGGCGATCGCGATGACGGCGCCGTACCCGTAGGCCCCTTCCGGAGGAGCACCGTGCCCGAACTGCCCGAGGTCGAGGTCGTCCGGCGCGGCCTGGAGCGATGGATCTGCGGGCGTACGGTCGCGGAGGTGCGGGTCCTGCATCCGCGCGCGATCCGCCGGCACCTCGCCGGCCCCGACGACTTCGCCGCCCAGCTGACCGGCCGCCGCCTCGGCGTGGCCCACCGGCGAGGCAAGTACCTCTGGCTGCCCCTGGAGACCGACCCCGCGGAGGGCCGGGCTCCGGACCGGTCCGTCCTCGCGCACCTGGGCATGAGCGGTCAGCTCCTCGTCCAGCCGCACGACGCCCCGGCCGAGAAGCACCTGCGCGTCCGCGTCCGCTTCGCCGATTCCACCCCCACGGAGCTGCGCTTCGTGGACCAGCGCACCTTCGGCGGCCTGTCGCTGCACGACACCGTGCCCGGCGACCCCGACGGCCTCCCCGACGTGATCGCGCACATCGCGCGCGACCCCCTGGACCCCGGCTTCGACGAGGCCGCCTTCCACGCCGCGCTGCGCCGGCGCCGCACGACCGTCAAGCGTGCCCTGCTCGACCAGTCGCTGATCAGCGGCGTCGGCAACATCTACGCCGACGAGGCGCTGTGGCGCTCCCGGCTGCACTACGACCGCCCGACGGCCACGCTGACCCGCCCGCGCAGCGCCGAGCTCCTCACGCACATCCGCGAGGTCATGAACGAGGCCCTGGCGGTCGGCGGCACCAGCTTCGACAGTCTCTACGTCAATGTGAACGGCGAGTCGGGCTACTTCGACCGCTCGCTGGACGCGTACGGGCGCGAGGACGAGCCGTGCCGCCGCTGCGGCACGGCCATGCGCCGGCGGCCCTGGATGAACCGGTCCAGCTATTTCTGCCCGCGCTGCCAGCGCCCGCCGCGCCCGGTCTGACGGGCGCCGGCTCAATAGCCGAAGTCCTGGGTCCACCAAGGGCCGTTCGCACCGGTGAGGTTCACCCCGATCCCGAGGGTGCGGTACGTGCGGTTGAGGATGTTGGCGCGGTGGCCGGTGCTGCGCATCCACGCCTCCATCACGGCGCGGGGGTCCGGGTGGCCGCGGGCGATGTTCTCGCCGCCGAGATTGCCGATGCCGCGCTTGGCGGCGCGGTCCCAGGGCGTCCGGCCGTCCGGGTCGGTGTGGGAGAAGAAGCCGCGCCGGGCCATGTCGTCGCTGAAGGACTGGGCGAGCACGGTGAGCCGGTGGCTGGCGACCAGGGGATTGAGGCCCGCCCTGGCCCGTTCCTCGTTGACCAGGGCCAGGATCTGGGCCACCGGGCCCGCCCGGAGGGTGTCGGCGGCGGGCTCCGGGTGGCGGGCGCCCGTGGAGCCGTACGCGACGGCCGGGGTGGCCGCGGCGACGGGGCTCGGAGGGCCGTGGGCCTCGTCCGGGGGAGCCGGGGTGGAGGGGTCGGCGGCCGGCCGCGCGGGCGCCCCGGAGTCGGCCGGGGCGGGGGCGGGGGTGTCGAACCGGGCGACGGGAGCGGTGTGGCCGTGCGGGCGGTCCACGCCCTGGCCCACCGGGAGCCGGCCGCGCCCGGGGGCGGGGACGACGGGTGGTTCGGCCCCGGTCTCCAGCGCGGGCGGTTCGTCGGTCCGCACCTGCCCGCCGCCGGGGCCGCCCGGGCCGCTGCCGAGCTGGAGGGCGTCACCGCCGGAGAAGAAGCCGGAGGCGACGGCGACCACGCCCATCGCCATCGCGGCGGAGGCGCCCAGCAGCCCCGTCCGCACGGGTGCCTTGGCCCGGGGGCGCGAGGAGGCCGGTGACGCCTGTGACGCGGGGGGTGCGGCGGGCCTGGCGGATGCCGTGGGGAGCGGGGTCGTCGGGGGAGGGGGGCCGGAACCGGCCGTCCTGCGGGGCGGGGGAGCCGGGGCCGCGGGGGGAGTCGCCGGTGTGCGGCGGGGGGTCTGTGGGGCAGAGCGTCGATGGCGACCCATCCGCTGCCTTCCTTACGTGCTCGGCGTTGTCGTGCGTCACTCGTACGGGCTAGACCTGTTGAGCGGCGACTGTACGGCAATAGGGACGGGGTCAAAGTGCTGCGCACGCAATTGGCCGGTTAGCGTGCAGACATGAACGAAGATGTCCGTCTGACGGCCTGGGTCCGCGGCCATGTGCAGGGTGTCGGCTTCCGCTGGTTCACCCGCGAGAACGCTTTGGGTATCGGAGGGCTCGCCGGCTTCGCCTCGAATCTCGCCGACGGACGGGTGCAGGTCGTCGCGGAGGGGGATCGCCCGAGCTGCGAACAATTGCTCGATTGGCTGCGTGAGGGTGACACGCCCGGCCGCGTGGACGGTGTCACCGAGCTCTGGGGTACGCCGCGAGGGGGTTATGACGGTTTCGAGATTCGTTGACCCCTACCGATCAAAAAAACGAATCTTCTCCCGGGAAGGCGGGAGAAGGTCGGAGACGGGGTTCGTGAAGAAGGGGTGGCATGGGTCGCGATGACCTTATTGATATGCCAATGGCATATTCACAGGACAGAAATTCCCTGATGGTTGCCAACTCGGCCCGGGCGTGGAAGGCTGCCACTCAACGGATGATCTCCACAGCCCCTCCGGGCCCCAGGTGGGACGGTCGCCGCGCATTCCGCGCCGCGCACCCTTGGGACGCCTGCGGATACGGGGTGTGATCGTGTTGACCGTCAAAACTTTTGGTGAGACTCTGGAAGCCCCGCGCACCTTAGCTGTTTGGCATTGAAGACTGTGTAGCGATGGCAGACACCGCGGGTGCGAATCCCTCACGACCCACACCGCTTCGGTCGGTCACTCAGTGTGGAGGACCATCCATCATGGCAAAGGCGCTTCTCGGTTACGTCGGCGGCTCCGACCCCCGAGTCCTCTCCGAGATGCGACGGCTTCAGCAGCGTGTCCAGGACCTGGAATCCGAGCTCATCCGGATGCAGGCCGAGAACGACGCGCTGTCTGCCGCCGCTCACCACGGCGACTCGTTGCTCGACAGCATCGACGTATCCCACGCGGAGCCTGCGCTCGCCTGACCGCCAGCCCTGCCCCGGGGGCCTGGTCGGGCTGCACTGTCAGCCGCTTGAGAGTTGCAAGGGACGCTTCGGCGTCCCTTCGTCGTATCCCGCCGGGCCGTGCCTGTCCGACCGTATGACCGTCAGCCGATTCCGGTCGATTTTGTCGTTTTTTCCTTTGCCCCCCTCACGACACTGATGTGCCCGGGACGTTCCGGCGTGAAACCAAAAAGGGAAACGGGCGCAGGCCGGCGACCCGGCGGCAAGGGGACGTGGCGACGCCGTGGCGTTGGCCGCCCGGCCGGTAGAGTTCTTCCGCGTGCACCTCAAGAGCTTGACCCTGCGTGGGTTCAAATCCTTCGCTTCCGCGACGACCCTGCGCTTCGAACCGGGCATCACCTGTGTCGTCGGCCCCAACGGGTCGGGCAAGTCCAATGTCGTCGACGCCCTTTCCTGGGTCATGGGCGAGCAGGGCGCGAAGTCGCTGCGCGGCGGCAAGATGGAGGACGTCATCTTCGCCGGGACGACCGGCCGCCCTCCGCTGGGCCGCGCCGAGGTCTCCCTCACGATCGACAACTCCGACGGCGCGCTCCCCATCGACTACGCCGAGGTCACCATCACGCGGACGATGTTCCGCAACGGCGGCAGCGAGTACCGGCTCAACGGTGACACCTGCCGGCTGCTCGACATCCAGGAGCTGCTCTCCGACTCCGGCATCGGCCGCGAGATGCACGTCATCGTCGGCCAGGGGCAGCTCGACTCCGTCCTGCACGCCGACCCGACCGGCCGCCGGGCCTTCATCGAGGAGGCCGCGGGCGTACTCAAGCACCGCAAACGCAAAGAGAAGGCGCTGCGGAAGCTCGACGCCATGCGCGCCAACCTCGCGCGCGTGCAGGACCTGTCCGACGAACTCCGGCGTCAGCTCAAGCCGCTGGGACGGCAGGCCGCGGTCGCGCGCCGGGCCGCGGTCATCCAGGCGGATCTGCGCGACGCCCGGCTGCGGCTGCTCGCCGACGACCTCGTGACCCTGCGGGAAGCGCTGCGCGCGGAGCTCGCGGACGAGGCCGCGCTCAAGGCCCGCAAGGAGGCCGCCGAGGCCGGTCTCCGCGAGGCGGCGCTGCGGGAGGCCGAGCTGGAGGAGCAGGTCCGGACCCTCGCCCCGCGCCTGGCCCGGGCCCAGCAGACCTGGTACGAGCTGTCCCGGCTCGCGGAACGGGTGCGCGGCACGATCGGCCTCGCCGATCAGCGGGTCACGAGCGCCACCTCGGCACCCGGTGAGGAGCGGCGCGGCCGCGACCCGGAGGACCTGGAGCGCGAGGCGGCCCGCGTCCGTGAGCAGGAAGCCGAGCTGGAGGCGGCCCTGGAGGCGGCGGGCCGCGCGCTGGAGGACACGGCGGAACACCGCGCCGAGCTGGAGCGCCGCCTGGCGGCGGAGGAACGGCGGCTCAGGGACGCCGCGCGGGCCGTGGCCGCCCACCGCGAGGGCCTGGCCCGGCTCCAGGGAAAGGTGACGGCGGCCCACGGCCGGGCGGCCTCCGCGCAGGCCGAGATCGACCGGCTGGCCACCGCCCGTGACGAGGCCCTGGAGCGGGCCACCGCCGCCCAGGAGGAGTACGAGCGCCACCGCGCCGAGGTCGAAGGGCTCGACGCCGGCGACGCGGAGCTCACCGGCCTGTACGAGGAGGCCCGCCGGGAGCTGGCCGCCGCCGAGGCCGCGCTGACCGAGGCCCGAGAGGCGGCGACGACCGCCGAGCGCCGCCGCGCGGCGACCGCGGCCCGCCGCGACGCCCTTGCGCTCGGCTTGCGCCGTAAGGACGGCACGGGCGCGCTGCTGGCGGCGCAGGAACGATTGGGCGGACTGCTCGGACCGGCGGCGGAACTGCTCTCCGTCACCCCCGGCCACGAGCTGCCGGTCGCCGCCGCGCTGGGAGCGGCGGCCGACGCCCTGGCCGTCACGGACACGGCGACGGCGGCCGGGGCGCTACGGCTGCTCCGTAAGGACGACGCGGGACGGGCGGCACTCCTGATCGCCACCCCGGGGAACGTTCCCGGGCCGCGGCCCGCCGGTCTGCCGGCGGGCGCCGTGCCCGCCGCCGACCTCGTCCACGGACCCGCCGGCCCGCTGGCCGCGGTCGCGCGGCTGCTGCGCGACGTCGTGGTCGTCGCGACGCTGGAGGACGCCGAGGAGCTGGTCGCGGCGCGTCCGGAGCTCACCGCCGTCACCGCCGAGGGCGACCTGCTCGGCTCCCACTTCGCACAGGGCGGCTCCGGCGGCGCCCCGAGCCTCCTGGAGGTCCACTCGGCGGTGGACGAGGCCACGGCCGAACTCGCCGTACTGGACGCCCGCTGCGCGGAGCTGGCGGCCGCTCAGCACTCCGCCGGCGAACGACGGACGGCATGCGCCGCGCGCGTGGAGGAGCTGGCGGCCCGGCGCGGCGTCGCGGACCGTGAGAAGTCCCAGGTCGCCCAGGCGCTGGGGCGGCTCGCGGGCCGGGCCCGCGCGGCGGCCGACGAGGCGGGCAGGACGGCCGCGGCCGTGACCCGGGCCGAGGAGGCGCTCGTCCGGGCCACCGAGGAGGCCGGTGAACTCGCCGCACAGCTGGCGGTGACGGAGGAGGCGGCCCCCGAGGACACCGACGAGCCCGACACCGCCGTCCGCGACCGGCTCGCCGCCGACGGGGCCAACGCCCGCCAGACCGAGATGGAGGCGCGCCTCCAGGTCCGTACGCACGAGGAGCGGGTCAAGGCGCTCGCCGGCCGGGCGGACGGACTCGACCGGGCGGCGCGCGCCGAGCGGGAGGCCCGGGCGCGCGCCGAGCAGCGGCGCGCCCGGCTGCGGCACGAGGAGCGGGTCGCCTCGGCCGTGGCGGCCGGTGCCCGTCAGCTGCTGGCGCACGTCGAGGTGTCCCTCGTCCGTGCCGAGCAGGAGCGCACCCACGCCGAGGCGGTCAAGGCCGAACGGGAACGCGAGCTGGTCGCCGAGCGGAACCGCGGCCGGGAGCTCAAGAGCGAGCTCGACAAACTCACGGACTCGGTGCACAAGGGCGAGGTCCTGGGCGCCGAGAAGCGCCTGCGCATCGAGCAGCTGGAGGCCAGGGCCCTGGAGGAGCTGGGCGTGGAGCCGACGGCGCTGGTCGCCGAGTACGGGCCGGACCGGCCCGTACCGCGGGCTCCGGCCGACGGCGAGGAACCGTCGGACGACCCGGGGACCGTGCCGTACGTGCGGGCCGAGCAGGAGAAGCGGCTGCGGGCGGCCGAGCGCGCGTACCAGCAGCTGGGCAAGGTGAACCCGCTGGCCCTGGAGGAGTTCGCGGCGCTGGAGGAGCGTCACCGGTTCCTCTCCGAACAGCTGGAGGACCTGAAGAAGACCCGCAGCGACCTGCTCCAGGTCGTCAAGGACGTCGACAAGCGCGTCGAAGAGGTCTTCACGGAGGCGTACCGGGACACGGCCCGTGAGTTCGAGGGCGTGTTCTCCCGGCTGTTCCCCGGGGGCGAGGGAAGGCTCGTCCTGACCGATCCCGGCGACATGCTCGCAACCGGTGTGGACGTCGAGGCGCGCCCGCCGGGGAAGAAGGTCAAGCGGCTGTCGCTGCTGTCGGGCGGCGAGCGCTCGCTGACGGCGGTGGCGCTGCTGGTGGCGATCTTCAAGGCCCGTCCGAGCCCGTTCTACGTGATGGACGAGGTCGAGGCGGCGCTGGACGACACCAACCTCCAGCGGCTGATCAGGATCATGGAAGAACTCCAGGAGAGCTCCCAGCTGATCGTGATCACCCACCAGAAACGGACCATGGAGGTCGCGGACGCCCTCTACGGCGTCTCCATGCAGGGGGATGGGGTTTCGAAGGTCATCAGCCAGCGCCTGCGGTGATCGTCTTCAAGTGTTGAACGCAACACTGGGGAAGCGCTGAGGAAACTTCTTGGTTACGACCTATTGACTTAGAAAAATGAAGGCATAAGGTCTGCACCGTTGCTAATACCTTCAAGTGGTGGGCCCCAAGGAGTTATGCCCCACTTGAAGGGCCAGCCCCCCACGCCCGGCAATGCCGCCGGGCCTCAGGAGTTCACGTTGACCAGCACTGCGACGGCGCAGGGGTCCGAGGGCCGCAAGGCCCAGCCGGACCACCTCGGCCATGTCATCTTCATCACCGCGGCAGCGGCCATGGGTGGCTTCCTCTTCGGCTACGACAGTTCCGTGATCAACGGCGCTGTCGAGGGCATCCGCGGGAAGTACGACATCGGCTCCGCCGCCCTGGCCCAGGTCATCGCCATCGCCCTGATCGGCTGCGCGATCGGTGCCGCCACCGCCGGCCGCCTCGCGGACCGCATCGGCCGGATCCGCGTCATGCAGATCTCCGCGACGCTCTTCACGATCAGCGCGGTCGGCTCGGCACTGCCCTTCGCCCTCTGGGACCTGGCCTTCTGGCGCGTCCTCGGCGGCATCGCCATCGGTATGGCCTCCGTCATCGGCCCGGCCTACATCGCCGAGGTCTCCCCGCCCGCGTACCGCGGTCGCCTCGGCTCCTTCCAGCAGGCCGCCATCGTGGTGGGCATCGCCGTCTCCCAGCTCGTCAACTGGGGCATCCTCAACCTCGCCGACGGTGACCAGCGCGGTCACGTGATGGGCATCGAGGCCTGGCAGCTGATGCTCGGCGTCATGGTCGTCCCGGCCGTCCTCTACGGCCTGCTCTCCTTCGCGATCCCCGAGTCGCCGCGCTTCCTGATCTCCGTCGGCAAGATCGACCGCGCGAAGGCCGTCCTGGCCGACGTCGAGGGCCACACCGTCGACCTCGACAAGCGCGTCACCGAGATCGAGCTCGCCATGCACAGCGAGCAGAAGTCCACCTTCAAGGACCTCCTCGGCGGCAAGGCGGGCCTGCTGCCCATCGTCTGGGTCGGCATCGGCCTCTCGGTCTTCCAGCAGCTCGTCGGCATCAACGTGGCCTTCTACTACTCGGCCACCCTCTGGCAGTCCGTCGGCATCGACCCGAGCGACTCGTTCCTCTACTCGTTCACCACGTCGATCATCAACATCGTCGGCACCGTGATCGCGATGATCTTCGTCGACCGCATCGGCCGCAAGCCGCTCGCGCTCGTCGGCTCCGCCGGTATGGCGGTCTCCCTGGCCCTGGAGGCGTGGGCCTTCTCCGCCAAGGCCGCCGACGGCTCCCTGCCGACCACCGAGGGCACGGTGGCCCTGATCGCGGCCCACGCGTTCGTGCTCTTCTTCGCCCTCTCGTGGGGCGTCGTGGTCTGGGTCTTCCTCGGCGAGATGTTCCCGAACCGCATCCGCGCAGCGGCGCTCGGTGTGGCGGCCTCCGCGCAGTGGGTCGCCAACTGGGCCATCACCGCGAGCTTCCCGAGCCTGGCGGACTGGAACCTGTCCGGTACGTACGTGATCTACACGGTCTTCGCCGTGCTCTCGATCCCCTTCGTGATGAAGTTCGTGAAGGAGACCAAGGGCAAGGCGTTGGAGGAGATGGGCTAACCCCCCCGCTGCCCTCTCCTCAAAGGACGCTGCCCCGGCTCACCGACGAGCCGGGGCAGCGCCCTTTTGTGTGTACGTACGCCTCCCGGTGACGATGGAGGGCAGGCTCCGCCCCGGGGCCCTGGACGGGGCAGCCGGGAACGCAGGGGGCGGGACGCGCAGGGGTGCCGCAGGACGTAAAGCGAAGCAGTCCCGCGACACCCCGGAGCGCCCCGCCCCCGGCCCCAGCCCCCACAGGTTCCGCCGGAGGCGGCGCGGCGCGGCGCGGCGGTGTGCCCGCGACCGCGCCCCCCGGGAGACGGCCGCCGCGGAGCGGCCCGTACAGACGGTCCCGCACAAACAGAGTCCCGCAACAAACAGAAACGTCCCCTCCGCCGTGACAACGGCGAAGGGGACGCTCGGTGAACCAGGTGCGGGCGCGCGCCGCAGGCGCTACGCGCTACGCCGCGACCTTCTCCGGAGAAGAAGCGGCCTCAGCCGCCTCCGAGGAGGAGCCGCCCTCCTTCGGCGTGGGCAGCACCGCCATCAGGATCGCCGAGATCGCGATCGTCGCGGCCCAGCTCAGGCCGTACTTGCCGACGAACGTGGAGGCCAGCGGACCGGTGAACCAGTCGCACTTCGTGAAGCAGATACCGGCGGCCAGCGCGACGGTCCAGGCCGTCATCGCCTGCCAGCAGAAACCGCCGACGTACCAGTAGCGGCTGGTGCGGCCGGTGTCCATCAGGCCCTCCGCGTCGTAGCGCACGGCGCGCGTCCGGCGGCGGGCCATGTCGACGGCGTAGACGCCGATCCAGGCGGAGAAGGAGACCGCGAGCAGGATCAGGAAGGTGATGAAGGAGCTGAGGAAGCTCTTCGCGACCAGCATCAGCAGCAGGCCGCCGACCAGCGAGATCAGGGCGTTGATGCTGACGGCCATCGCGCGCGGCAGCTTCACGCCCATGGTCTGGGCGGTGAAGCCGGCGGAGTACATCGAGAGGCTGTTGATCAGCAGCATGCCGACGATCGCGGTGATCAGGTACGGCACGGCCAGCCAGGTCGGCAGGATGTCGCCGAGGAAGGAGACCGGGTCCGGCGCGTCGGCGAGGCCCGGGGTGGCCACGGCCATGACCGCGCCCATCAGGACCATCGGGACCATCACGAGACCGGCGCCGGAGATCGTCACACCGGCGATCTTCTTGCCGGACGCGGCGTGCGGGAGGTAGCGCGTGAAGTCGGGGCCGGTGGGCACCCAGCTGATGCCACCGGCGGCGATGGTGCCGATACCGGCGATCATCATCGCCGTGGTGCCGGCGGGCTTGGAGAAGACGTCGTCCCAGTGGATGTTGGCGATCAGGTAGCCGAGCACCAGCACGCTGAAGATGCCGAAGAGGTACGTCGACCACGTGTTGCACACGTTCAGGGCCTTACGGCCCATGCCGCTCACCAGGAAGGTGCAGGCGACGAACACGAACAGCGTGATGACGATGAGGATGTTGTTGCTCTTGATGCCGAAGAGCAGGTCCAGAACGGTCAGCACCGCGTACGCGCCGGTGACCGCGTTGATCGTCTCCCATCCGAAGCGGGCGACCCAGAGGATCGCGCCCGGGAAGAGGTTGCCGCGGACACCGAAGGTCGCGCGGGAGAGCATCGCGCCGGGGGCACCGCCCCACTTGCCGGAGACCGACAGCACGCCGACCATGCCGAACGACGCGAGCGCGGCGCACGCGGCGACGATGAGGACCTGCCAGAAGTTCAGCTGGTTGAAGACCACCAGGGCGGCGCCCATGGTGAGCAGCAGCACACTGATGTTGGCGGCGACCCAGGTCGGGAAGAGCTCGCGGACCCTGCCGTGGCGCTCGTGATCCGGTACGGGCTCGATGCCGCGGGTTTCTATTGCGCCTTCGGAATCGGCGGGGACGACGTTGTCCATGTGGGGGGCTCCGTGCGGGTGAAGCGGGGGCGGGTCAAGCGCTGAGGCCTGGGCAGAAAGAGACGCTGCGGACTCTACGCGCGTCACACAGGGTCACGCCATCGTACTTTGCTCCAACTTTGGCCGGTTAGTGCCTTTGGTCCTTGTCGTTAAATACGAACTGGGTAGCAAGTCACATGTCAGCGGCGCGGCCGTGCGCCCGCGGCGTGGTGTCCGATACTGGGTGCGTTATGGAAATCGTCATCCTTGCTGTAGTCATCGCTGTGGTCGCGCTCGGCGCGATCAGCGGGCTCGTGGTCAGCAGCCGTAAGAAGAAGCAGCTGCCCCCGGCCCCGCCGAGCAGCCCGTCCGTCACCGCGCCGCCCGCCGAGCCACACGTCGGCGAGGAGGCCGAGACCCCGACCGCGGAGCCCCGCAGGCCCATCGAAGAGGTGGACCTGCCCGTCGCAGAGGCCCCCGCGGCCGAGGCGCCCGTCGTCGAGCCGGCGGCCCCCGAGGCCCCGGCCGCCCCTGAGATCGAGGTCCCGGAGCCCACCGCCGGCCGGCTCGTCCGGCTGCGCACCCGGCTCTCCCGCTCCCAGAACTCCCTGGGCAAGGGTCTGCTGACCCTGCTCTCCCGCGAGCACCTCGACGAGGACACCTGGGAGGAGATCGAGGACACCCTCCTCACCGCCGACGTCGGCGTCGCCCCCACCCAGGAGCTGGTCGAGCGGCTGCGCGAGCGGGTCCGGGTGCTCGGCACCCGCACGCCCGACGAGCTGCGCACCCTGCTCCGCGAGGAACTGCTCACCCTCATCGGCACGGACTCCGACCGCGGCGTCCACACCGAGCCCGGTGTGGGCGTGAACGGCGAGGAGAAGCCGGGCGTCGTCCTGGTCGTCGGCGTCAACGGCGTCGGCAAGACCACGACCACGGGCAAGCTCGCCCGGGTGCTCGTCGCGGACGGGAAGTCCGTCGTCCTCGGCGCGGCCGACACCTTCCGCGCCGCCGCCGCCGACCAGCTCCAGACCTGGGGCGAGCGCGTCGGCGCCCGTACGGTCCGCGGGCCCGAGGGCGGCGACCCCGCGTCGATCGCCTTCGACGCCGTCAAGGAGGGCATCGCCGAGAACGCCGATGTCGTCCTCATCGACACCGCCGGCCGCCTGCACACCAAGACCGGCCTCATGGACGAGCTCGGCAAGGTCAAGCGCGTCGTGGAGAAGCACGGCTCGGTCGACGAGGTGCTGCTCGTCCTCGACGCCACGACCGGGCAGAACGGCCTGGTCCAGGCGCGCGTCTTCGCCGAGGTCGTGGACATCACCGGCATCGTGCTCACCAAGCTCGACGGCACCGCCAAGGGCGGCATCGTCGTCGCCGTCCAGCGCGAGCTGGGCGTGCCGGTGAAGCTCGTGGGCCTCGGTGAGGGCGCGGACGACCTCGCGCCGTTCGAGCCCGAGGCGTTCGTCGACGCCCTGATCGGGGAGTGACGCCGACCGGGCAGTGACCCGGAGCCGCCGGATCATCCGGAGGGACACACCCTCCCGGACCATGTCGGGGCCCCGCCGCAGGTGCAGCTGCGGCGGGGCCCCGACGTCTGTGCGGGCGGCGCTCCGCCCTCGGCTCCCGGGAAGCTCAACCGCGGGACGGCGTGCGGTGGCAGACGTACGCCAGGGTGCCCAGCAGCAGCCGGGCCTGCGGGGGGCGGCCCGCCGTGTCCAGGGTCGGCGGGCGCAGCCAGCGCATGGGGCCCAGACCCGCGTGGTCGGAGGGCGGGGCCGTGATGTGGTCGCCGGGGCCCAGGCAGCGCAGATCGAGCCGGGCGTCGTCCCAGCCCATGCGGTAGAGGAGCTGGGGGAGTTCGGCGGCGGCGCCGGGCGCCACGAAGAACAGCGCCCGGCCGTGCGGCGTCAGCGCCACCGGGCCCAGCGGCAGACCCATCCGCTCCAGCCGGGCCAGCGCGTGCCGGGCGACCGGCTCGGCGACCTCCAGGACGTCGAACGAGCGGCCCACGGGCAGCAGCACGGCGGCGCCCGGCACCTCGGCCCACGCGGCCGCCGCGGCGTCGAGCGTGGCGCCCGCGGGGACCGGCGGCGCGAAGGACAACGGGTGCGCGCCGGGGGAGGGGCAGTCGGCGGCGCCGCACGAACACATCACGCCCCCGCCGCGGGTGGCGCGGGCGCCCGGGACCACGTCCCATCCCCACAGGCCGGTGTACTCCGCCACCGTGGTCGCGTACTCCGACGCGCGTCCGCGGCGCCGAGAGCTCGAGCGCAGGTCCCGGATGCCGCCGATTGTGAAGCCCATGCCCCCTCCAACGGGTCGTGCTCGCCGATGGTTACGACTCGGAGTGTCTCGAACACGGACGGTTGCCGAATCCCTTTCCGTGGCGGCGTGACGGTGCGCGACCGGTGGTGCGGAACAGGCCGCGCGCCATGACGTGCTCCGGTCCGCCCCCGCCCTGATCGCCATGTGTCAAGTCAATCGCGTAGAGGTGCGGTTGAGTTCATTCCTTGGGGTGGCGAATGGTGGCGTTTACTGGACTGCACTCGCGGGAGCGGTGATCGTAGGATTACTTTCGGTGCACGGAGCCAAGGAGATGCACCCACGGACGGGTACGCCGGAGGGCGTGGCCCGTTCCACCGCTCGGTCGTTACTACCCCTGACCGGGGTGTTGCATCGCCGGACGCGCCGCCACGACGGACGGCGGGCTGTCCGCGGTTCACGCACAGAGCAGAGTTCGGGATGGGGGCTTCCAGGTGGGCGGCAACGGCAGCGGCACCGAAGGTGCCGAGAGGGCCGACAAGGCCGACAGGTCGGATCGGCCCGAGAAGCGTCCCAACGAGCAGTTGGGCTCCTGGTTCCTGCGCAGCGGCTGGTCGAAGGGCGAGCTGGCGCGTCAGGTCAACCGCAGAGCACGACAGCTCGGTGCCCACCACATCAGCACGGACACCTCACGCGTCCGCCGCTGGCTCGACGGCGAGCAGCCGCGCGAGCCGATCCCCAAGATCCTCTCCGAGCTGTTCTCCGAGCGCTTCGGCTGCGTCGTCGGCATCGAGGACATCGGCCTGCGCACCGCCCATCAGTCGCCCTCCGTCTCGGGGGTCGACCTGCCCTGGGCGGGCCCCCAGACCGTCGAGCTCATCAGCGAGTTCTCCCGCAGCGACCTGATGCTGGCCCGCCGGGGCTTCCTCGGCGCCTCGCTCGCCCTCTCCGCGGGCCCCGCGCTGATCGAGCCCATGCAGCGCTGGCTGGCCCCCGGCCTCTCCGGCCGCGACCTCCGCGACGGGCAGTCCGCCACGCGCGCGTCCCGCCTTTCCGCGCCCGAGCTGGATCTCCTCGAGTCCACGACCATGATGTTCCGGCAGTGGGACGCCCAGTGCGGCGGCGGCCTGCGCCGCAAGGCCGTCGTCGGCCAGCTCCACGAGGTCACCGACCTGCTCCAGGAGCCCCAGCCGGAGGCCACCTCCAAGCGGCTCTTCCGGGCCGCCGCCGAGCTGGCCGAGCTGGCCGGCTGGATGAGTTACGACATCGGCCTCCACCCCACCGCGCAGAAGTACTTCGTCCTGGCCCTGCACGCCGCCAAGGAGGCGGGAGACCGCCCCCTCGGTTCGTACATCCTCTCCAGCATGAGCCGCCAGATGATCCACCTCGGCCGGCCGGACGACGCCCTGGAGCTGATCCACCTCGGGCAGTACGGCTCCCGCGAGACGGCCACCTCCCGCACCCAGGCGATGCTCTACGCCGTCGAGGCCCGCGCCTACGCCAACATGGGCCAGCCCGCCAAGTGCAAGCGCGCGGTGAACATGGCGGAGGACTGCTTCTCCGACTGCGCGGCGGGTGACGGCGACCCCGACTGGATCCGCTTCTTCTCCGAGGCCGAGCTCAACGCCGAGAACGCCCACTCCTACCGCGACCTCGCCTATGTGGCCGGCCGCAGCCCGACCTACGCCTCCCTCGCGCGCCCCAAGATGGAGCGGGCCGTCGAGCTCTTCGAGCACGACACCGAGCACCACCGGTCGTATGCGCTCAACCTCATCGGCATGGCCACCGTGCACCTGATGGAGCGCGAGCCCGAGCAGTCCACGGTCCTCGCCGGGAAGGCCCTGAAGATCGCCAAGCAGGTCCGCTCGGAGCGGGTCAACAACCGCCTCCGCAAGACCGTGGACAACGCCGTCCGGGACTTCGGCGAAGTCGCCGAGGTCATCGCACTCACCGAACAGCTGGGCGTCCACCTGCCGGAATCGGCGGAGGCCGTGCACGCGGTCTGAGCTTCCTCCGGCCCCTGATCCCGGCCGCGGCGACTTCCCGTACAGCCCGACTCGGCTCCCCCACGCCAGGTCACACAGGGCGGTCGTCGCGGTCGGTCGTCCGATGACACGGGGGCGACGGCGAGCGGAACCCCGCACCCCCGCGGTTCATCCGGGCGTAACACGCGCGGAGCCATCGTCACTGACGCGAAACAACCGGCCGCATCGACTGAAATCCCGCTGCGCGAACCTCATGGCGAAAACCGGCCCGCTGAGATCCTGCCCGTACGGGCCGCCGCTGTGAGGGGACGCGACCGTGAATGGCGCAGATACCGCTTTCGTATTGATCAGTGCCGCGCTCGTCATGCTGATGACACCGGGACTGGCCTTCTTCTACGGC
The DNA here is from genome assembly GCF_021228125.1 of Streptomyces albireticuli. GTDB lineage: Bacteria > Actinomycetota > Actinomycetes > Streptomycetales > Streptomycetaceae > Streptomyces > Streptomyces albireticuli. The sequence continues at coordinate 111,487 of NZ_JAJQQS010000021.1, read as the reverse complement.
GGCATGGTGCGGGTCAAGAGCGCCCTCAACATGCTGATGATGTCCTTCGTCTCGCTCGGCATCGTCACCGTGCTGTGGGTCCTCTACGGCTACTCCCTCGCCTTCGGCGACGACATCGGCGCCGGCCTGCTGGGCGGCTTCGACCACGTCGGCCTCAAGGGCATCAGCCCGGAGACCCTGACCGGCGGCAAGGAAGGCATCCCGGTCTTCGCCTTCGCCCTCTTCCAGCTGATGTTCGCGGTCATCACCCCCGCGCTGATGAGCGGGGCGCTGGCGGACCGGGTGAAGTTCAGCGCCTGGGCGGTCTTCATCACCCTCTGGGTGAGCATCGTCTACTTCCCCGTCGCCCACTGGGTCTGGCAGGCCGACGGCTGGCTCTTCAAGCTCAAGGTGATCGACTTCGCCGGAGGCACGGCCGTCCACATCAACGCCGGAGTCGGCGCCCTCGCCGCGGTCCTCGTCGTCGGCAAGCGCATCGGCTTCAAGAAGGACCCGATGCGCCCGCACAGCCTGCCGCTGGTGATGCTCGGCGCGGGCCTGCTGTGGTTCGGCTGGTTCGGCTTCAACGCCGGCTCGGCGCTCGCCGCCAACGGCACCGCCGCCAACATGGCGCTGAACACCCAGGTGGCGACCGGCGCCGCGATGCTCGGCTGGCTCGCCTACGAGCGCGTCCGGCACGGCGCGTTCACCACGCTCGGCGCCGCCTCCGGAGCCGTCGCGGGCCTCGTCGCCATCACCCCGGCGGGCGCGGCCGTGAACGCCTTCGGGGCCGTCCTCATCGGCCTCGTGGCCGGATCCGTCTGCGCCTGGGCCGTCGGGATCAAGTTCAAGCTCGGCTTCGACGACTCCCTCGACGTGGTCGGCGTGCACCTCGTCGGCGGCGTCATCGGCACCCTGCTCGTCGGCCTCCTGGCCACCGGCGGCGTCGGCGGCCTCACCCAGCTCGGCCGGCAGGCCGCCGGGGCGTTCGCGGTGATGGCCTACTCCTTCGTCGCCTCCTGGCTCCTGGCCAAGCTCGTCGACAAGACGATCGGCCTCCGGGCCGACGAGGACGACGAGCTCGGCGGCATCGACCAGGCGTTCCACGCCGAGACCGCCTACGACTTCAGCGCGGTCGGCGGCGTCTCCGCCACCCGCGGCGGCGGACACCCCGCGGGTCCCGGCCGCACCGACCGGGACGGGGACCGGGACGATCAGGGCGGGACGCAGGACAAGAAGGCGAACAAGAAGGTGGACGCATGAAGCTCATCACCGCGGTCGTCAAGCCGCACATGGTCGACGAGATCAAGGCCGCACTGCGGACCTACGGCGTCCGGGGCATGACCGTCAGCGAGGCCAGCGGTTCGGGCCGCCAGCGCGGCCACACCGAGGTCTACCGCGGCGCCGAGTACACCGTCGACCTCGTACCGAAGATCCGCATAGAGGTCCTCGCCGAGGACGGCGACGCCGACAGCGTCGTCGACATCATCGTCCGCGCCGCCCGCTCGGGGGACCAGGGAAAGATCGGTGACGGCAAGGTCTGGGTGGTCCCGGTCGAGACCGTCGTCCGCGTCCGGACCGGCGAGCGCGGACCCGACGCGCTGTGAACCCAGGAGGGAGCCTGTGTTGACGGACACCCCGGCCACCACGGCGAGCGACTCCCGCCCCGACGGTTACGCGGCGGCCCGGCTGCGCCTCCTGCACCAGGGCGCGCTGACCGGGCCGCCCCGCCGCGCGGCGCTCGCCCGGCTCACCGACCAGTGGCTGGCCGCGCTGCTCGGCGAGGCGCACGGCGTCGCCCTCGTGGCCGTCGGCGGCTACGGGCGCGGGGAGCTGTCCCCGCGCAGCGACCTCGACGTCATGCTGCTGCACGACGGCTCCGCGGACGCCTCGAAGATCGCCGCGATCGCCGACCGCGTCTGGTACCCGGTGTGGGACATGGGCCTCGCGCTCGACCACTCCGTGCGCACCCCGGCCGAGGCCCGCAAGACCGCGGCCGGTGACCTCAAGGTCCACCTCGGCCTGCTCGACGCCCGTCACCTCGGCGGCGACGAACGGCTCACCGCCGCCCTGCGCGCCACCGCCTACGCCGACTGGCGGGCCCAGGCACCGCTCAGACTGCCGGAGCTGCGCGAACTCGGCGAGGACCGGGCCCGGCGCCAGGGCGAGCTGCGGTTCCTGCTGGAGCCCGACCTCAAGGAGGCGCGCGGCGGGCTCCGCGACGCCACCGCCCTGCGCGCCGTCGCCGCCTCCTGGCTGGCGGACGCCCCGCGCGAGGGCCTGGAGCGGGCCCGCGGCCTGCTGCTCGACACCCGTGACGCCCTCCACCTGGTCACCGGCAGGGCCACCGATCGGCTCGCCCTCCAGGAACAGGACCAGATCGCCACGGCCCTCGGCCTGTCCGGTGCCGACGCCCTCCTGCGCGAGGTCTACGAGGCCGCGCGCACCGTCTCGTACGCCGCCGACGTGACCTGGCGCGAGGTCGGCCGCGTGCTGCGCGCCCGCTCCGGCCGGCCCCGGCTGCGGCGGATCCTCGGCGGGCGCGGGGGCCGGGGCGGGTTCGTGGAGCCCGAGCGGGTGCCGCTGGCCGAGGGCGTCGTCGAGCAGGACGGCGAGGCCGTGCTGGCCCGCACGGCCCGGCCCGAGCGCGACCCCGTGCTGCCGCTCCGCGCCGCCGCGGCCGCGGCGCAGGCGGGCCTGCCGCTGTCCCCGCACGCCGCGCGCCGGCTCGCCGCCACCGCGGGCCCGTTGCCGGTGCCCTGGCCGGCCGAGGCCCGCGAGGCGCTCGTCACGCTGCTCGGCGCGGGCGAGCCGGCCGTCGCGGTCTGGGAGGCCCTCGACGCCGAGGGCCTCGTCTCCCGGCTGCTGCCGGAGTGGGAGCACGTGCGCTCGCGCCCGCAGCGCAACCCCGTGCACCGCTGGACCGTCGACCGCCACCTCGTGGAGACGGCCGTCCGCGCGGCGGCCCTCGCGCGCGGCGTCGGTCGCCCCGACCTGCTGCTCGTCGCCGCTCTGCTGCACGACATCGGCAAGGGCCGGCCCGGCGACCACTCCACGGCCGGTGAGGCCCTCACCCGGGAGGCGGCCGCCCGGATCGGCTTCGGCCCCGCCGACACCGAGGTCCTGGCCACGCTCGTCCGCCACCACCTGCTGCTCGTCGAGACCGCCACCCGCCGCGACCTCGACGACCCCGCGACGGTCCGCGCCGTCACCGACGCCGTCGCGCACCCCGGCACCCTGGAGCTGCTGCACGCCCTCACCGAGGCCGACGCCCTCGCCACCGGCCCCGCGGCCTGGAGCGCCTGGCGCGCCTCGCTGGTGGCGGACCTGGCGCGGCGCGCGGCGGCGGCCCTCGCGGACGGCGCCGCCCCGGACCGCCCCGCGCCGGGCCCGCCCTCCGCCGAGGACGCCCGCGTCGTCGCCGAGGCGCTGCGCACCGGCGGCCCGGCCGTCCGGCTGCGCTCGCGCCCGGAGGGCACGGCCCCGGACGACGAGGCCGTCCCGGTCGGCGTCGAGCTGACGATCGCCGTCCCGGAACAGCCCGGGGTGCTGCCCGCGACGGCCGGGCTGCTGGCCCTGCACCGCCTCACCGTCCGCGCGGCGGAACTGCGGGCCGTCGACGGCGCGCTGCTCATGAACTGGCGGGTGGCGACGGAGTTCGGCTCCCTGCCGGAGCCCGCGCAGTTGCGCAACGACCTCGTGCGCGTGCTGGACGGCTCGCTCGACGCCGTGGCGCGGCTGGCCGAGCGCGAGGCCGCGTACAGCGACCGGCGCAGGGGAATCACGCACGCGCCGCCCCGGGTGACCGTCGCCACCGGCGGATCGCGGGACGCGACGGTGCTGGAGGTGCGCGCCCAGGACGCCCCCGGCCTGCTGCACCGCATCGGCCGTGCCCTGGAGGCGGCGGGGGTGTGGGTGCGCAGCGCGCACGTCTCGACGCTGGGTTCCAATGCCGTGGACGCGTTCTACGTGACGACGGGGGAGGGGGTTCCGCTGACGTCCGGAGCGGCCGCTTCCGTGGCCTTGGAGGTGGAGCAGGTACTGGGCGGCTGACCGCACCAGGAGTGTGCGGATACCCTTGGGGGTCAGCCGCCGACTTGAGACCCGACAAGAAGGATCCGCGACCACCGTGTTCGATACCCTCTCCGACCGCCTCGCAGCGACGTTCAAGAACCTCCGGGGCAAGGGCCGCCTGTCAGAGGCGGACATCGACGCCACCGCACGCGAGATCCGCATCGCCCTGCTCGAGGCCGACGTCGCCCTGCCCGTCGTCCGCTCGTTCATCAAGCAGGTCAAGGAGCGGGCCCTCGGCGCCGAGGTCTCCCAGGCGCTCAACCCCGCCCAGCAGGTCATCAAGATCGTCAACGAGGAGCTCATCGGCATCCTCGGAGGCGAGACCCGGCGCCTGCGCTTCGCCAAGACCGCGCCGACCGTCATCATGCTCGCCGGTCTCCAGGGTGCCGGTAAGACGACGCTGGCCGGAAAGCTCGGCCACTGGCTCAAGGGCCAGGGCCACGCCCCGCTGCTCGTCGCCTGTGACCTCCAGCGCCCCAACGCCGTCAACCAGCTCGCGGTCGTCGCCGAGCGCGCCGGTGTCGCGATCTACGCCCCGGAGCCGGGCAACGGCGTCGGTGACCCGGTCCAGGTCGCCAAGGACTCCGTCGAGTTCGCCCGCTCCAAGCAGCACGACGTCGTGATCGTCGACACCGCCGGCCGCCTCGGCATCGACCAGGAGCTGATGCGGCAGGCCGCGGACATCCGCGACGCCGTCAGCCCGGACGAGGTCCTCTTCGTCGTCGACGCGATGATCGGTCAGGACGCGGTCAACACCGCCGAGGCCTTCCGCGACGGCGTCGGCTTCGACGGCGTGGTGCTCTCCAAGCTCGACGGCGACGCCCGCGGTGGTGCCGCGCTGTCGGTCGCGCACGTGACCGGCAAGCAGGTCATGTTCGCCTCCAACGGCGAGAAGCTGGACGACTTCGACGCGTTCCACCCGGACCGCATGGCGTCCCGCATCCTCGGCATGGGCGACATGCTCAGCCTCATCGAGAAGGCCGAGCAGACCTTCAGCCAGGACGAGGCCGAGAAGATGGCGGCCAAGCTGGCGAAGGGGCCGAAGGAGTTCACGCTCGACGACTTCCTGTCCCAGATGGAGCAGGTCCGCAAGATGGGCAGCATCAGCAAGCTGCTCGGGATGCTGCCCGGCATGGGTCAGATCAAGGACCAGATCAACAACCTCGACGAGCGCGACGTCGACCGCACCGCCGCGATCATCAAGTCGATGACCCCGGCCGAGCGCCAGGACCCGACGATCATCAACGGTTCCCGTCGCGCCCGTATCGCCAAGGGCTCCGGCGTGGACGTCAGCGCCGTGAAGAACCTGGTGGAGCGCTTCTTCGACGCCCGCAAGATGATGTCCCGCATGGCCCAGGGCGGCGGCATGCCCGGGATGCCCGGTATGCCGGGCATGGGTGGCGGTGCGGCCCGTAAGAAGAAGCAGGTCAAGCAGGCCAAGGGCAAGCGCAAGAGCGGTAACCCGATGAAGCGCAAGGCCGAGGAGCAGGCCGCGGCCGCGCGCCGCGAGCAGCAGGCGGAGAACCCGCTGGGCCTGCCGCAGGGCGGCCAGCCCGCGCAGAACTTCGAACTGCCGGACGAGTTCAAGAAGTTCATGGGCTGACCTTACGGACAGCCGGAAGCCCCTCGCGGTCGGCCGCGGGGGGCTTCCGTCGTACGGCGCGGTGGGTGACCGGGCGCGCGTCCACTCGTGCCGTAAGGCTCGCGCGCGTCCTTACGGTGTGTGCCGGGAACGGTGTGCGTCAGACCCGGGCTATGAGGTAGCGGAAGACGTTGGGCATCCATACCGTGCCGTCACGGCGCAGGTACGGGTGGAGCGCCTCGGCCAGCTCCTTGGTGACCTGCTCCTCGTCCGTGGCCCGCGCCGCCGCGTCGAACGCGCCCGTGGAGAGCATGCCGCGCACCGCGCTGCCCATGTCGGCGTAGCCGTACGGGCACGCCACCCGGCCCGAGCCGTCGGGGCGCAGTCCGGCCCGCTGGGCGAGCTCCTCCAGGTCGTCGCGCCCGCTCGGGCGCCAGCGCGCGGGGGCGCACATGGGGTCCGCGAGCCGGGCCGCGACCCTGAGCGCTCCGGAGGCCGCGCAGCGCTCCTGGGGGCCCCAGCCGGCCAGGACGACGGGGGCGCCGTGCTCGGCGAAGTCGGCCGCCCGGGCGAGTGCCCCGGCCATGCCGCGGGCGCTGCCGCCCGCGCAGTACAGCGGGTCGAAGGCGGTGACGAGGTTGAACGCCGGACCGCCGGGGTCCACGACGGACTCGGGGCCGCCGTGCCCCAGGCGGGCGCCGTCCTCGCGGGCGCCCTCCGGCACCAGGCGCTCACGGGCCAGTGTCAGCCGCCGCTCGTCGGCGTCGACCCCGCGGACCGAGGCGCCGCGGCCCGCCGCCATCAGGAGGGCCAGCCCGGAACCGCAGCCCAGGCTGAGCAGCCGGGTGCCGGCGCCGACCTCCAGCCGTTCGTACACCGCTTCGTAGAGCGGCACCAGCATCCGTTCCTGGATCTCCGCCCAGTCGCGGGCCCGGGTCATGGACCCGGGCGACGAAGAGGACGGCAGGTGCCGCCGCACGAGCGTTGGTGTCATCGAAAGCGCCCCAATCCGCCGAGAGACGTGTGCGTGCCCGAATCTGCCCCGCCCCCATGTGCTGCCGTGCGCGCTGCTGTGAAGCACCCCCGTATTGCCAGAGAACTCCGCTTCCGTCCCCGAGTCCAGAGGGTGGCGCGAGAACACTGCCCGTATGCCCACGATGGCATGTGCCGCGTGCCCGCGCACGGGAAGCCGGGGGTGGCGCGCGCCCCGGCGGGCGGTCCGCCGCGGGGGTGGGTGAGGAGAGGATTCACGCTCGGACGGATCGGCCCCGTACCATTCGCACCATGGCAAAGGCTCCCATTCTCACCCCCCAGGCGGACGACTTCCCGCGCTGGTACCAGGACTTGATCAACAAGGCCGAGCTGGCCGACAACGGCCCGGTGCGCGGCACCATGGTCATCCGCCCGTACGGGTACGGGCTCTGGGAGCGCATGCAGCAGGAGATGGACGCGCGCATCAAGGACGCGGGCGCCTCCAACGCGTACTTCCCCCTCTTCATCCCGCAGTCCTACCTGACGCGGGAGGCCGAGCACGTCGAGGGCTTCGCGCCCGAGCTCGCGGTCGTCACGCACGGCGGCGGCAAGGAGCTGGACGAGCCGGTCGTCGTCCGGCCCACCTCCGAGACGATCATCAACGAGTACTTCTCCAAGTGGGTGCAGAGCTACCGCGACCTGCCCCTGCTGATCAACCAGTGGGCCAACGTGGTCCGTTGGGAGATGCGCCCGCGCGTCTTCCTGCGCACCAGCGAGTTCCTCTGGCAGGAGGGCCACACCGCCCACGCCACGTACGAGGACGCCCGCGACTACGCCGCCCGGATCCACCGCGACGTCTACTACGACTTCATGGTCAACGTCCTGGGCATCGACGTCGTCCTGGGTCGCAAGACGGCCAAGGAGCGCTTCGCGGGCGCCATCAACACCCTCACCCTCGAGGGCATGATGGGTGACGGCAAGGCCCTCCAGATGGGCACCAGCCACGAGCTGGGCCAGAACTTCGCCAAGGCGTTCAACACCTCCTACCTGTCGAAGGACGGGCAGCAGGAGATGGTCTGGCAGACCTCCTGGGGCGTCTCGACCCGGATGGTCGGCGGTCTGATCATGTCCCACGGCGACGACAGCGGCCTGCGGGTCCCGCCGCGCCTGGCCTCCGTCCAGGCCGTGGTCCTCGCGATCAAGGGCGACGACGCCGTGATCGCCAAGGTCCGCGAGATCGGCGACCAGCTCAAGGCCGCGGGCATCCGCGTGCAGGTCGACGACCGCACCGACACCCCCTTCGGCCGCCGTGCCGTGGACTGGGAGCTCAAGGGCGTACCGGTGCGCATCGAGGTCGGTCCGCGCGACCTGGAGAACGGCACCGCGATGCTGGCCCGCCGCATCCCGGGCGGCAAGGCGCCGGTCCGCCTCGACGAGCTCGTCGCGCTGCTGCCGAAGGTCCTGGAGGAGGACCAGGCCACGCTGCTGGCGGAGTCGCGCGAGCGCCGTGAGGCCCGTACGACCGACGTGGCGACCATCGAGGAGGCCGCCGAGGCCGCCGTGGCCGGCGGCTGGGCGCGTATCCCGTGGGCCGACCTCGGCCCGGAGGGCGAGGCCAAGCTGGCCGAGCAGGCCGTGTCCGTGCGCTGCCTGGTCGGCGAGGACGGCTCCGTGCCGGACGCGGACGACGCGCCGGGCACCATCGCCATCGTGGCCCGCGCCTACTGACGCCCCCGCGCGCGGGGGCGTCCCCCCATCGGTACGCCCCCGTGATGCGCGCTTACCGGGGAGTCAGTACGTCCCGGCTTGCGAACGGGTGCGCGGGTTCTCCATAGATCTGCGCACCCGCCCTCGTCGCGACGCATGAGCGTGAAACTGACTGGTACGTGCAAAATATTTGGGATGGCCCGGTATCGGAACACCGGGCCACCCCCGCTCGTTGTCACGACGTGAGCACGACACCACCTGTTCTCGCCGCAGAGCTGGCGCAGGCGTGGGCCGACATTCAGCGGTACCACCCCGAGCTGCCGGATCTTGCCGCGCCCGAATCCTTGATCGGGGAGTCGTCGTCCGCATGCGGCGCCGAGCTCTCCTTCGAACGGCTGCTGCACGAGGCAGTGCACGGCATCGCGGCCGCCCGCGGTGTCCGTGACACCTCGCGAGCCGGCCGCTACCACAATCGCCGGTTCCTGGCGATCGCCGAGGAGCTGGGGCTCGACCACAGCGAGGAGCCGCATCCCAGCAGCGGCTTCTCGCTGGTCGTACTCAATCCGGAGGCGCGCAAGCGCTACCGCCCGACCATCGACAGACTCCAGCGGGCCCTGAAGGCGCACACGGTCGCCACCACGGCGGCCGACACCTCGCGCACGTTCCGCGGCCCCGCCGCGCGGCACGGGTCGTCCGGTGGAGGGGTGCGCGTCAAGGCGGTGTGCGACTGCGGCCGTAATGTCCGGGTCGTGCCCTCCGTGCTCGCGCAGGCGCCGATCATGTGCGGTGGGTGCGGTCAGCCTTTCCGGATCCCCGAGGCGGTATCGGTCGGCTGACCTGGAGCGGTGTGGCACAATGGGTCGCTGTACTCGACAGTCGCACAGGACCCCTCTCTCCTCCGGCTGACGCGTCCATCGGGCACTCCGAGTGCCGCAACCCCACGTGGCATCCCGTTGTGCCCAACCACGTCAAGACCAGGAGACACCACTCCAGTGGCAGTCAAGATCAAGCTGAAGCGTCTGGGCAAGATCCGTTCGCCTCACTACCGCATCGTCGTCGCCGACTCCCGCACCCGCCGTGACGGCCGGGCCATCGAGGAGATCGGTCTGTACCACCCGGTGCAGAACCCCTCGCGCATCGAGGTCGACTCCGAGCGTGCCCAGTACTGGCTGAGCGTCGGCGCGCAGCCGACCGAGCCCGTTCTGGCCATCCTCAAGGTCACCGGCGACTGGCAGAAGTTCAAGGGTCTGCCGGCCCCGGCCCCGATGCTCCTCCCCGCGACCAAGGAGGACAAGCGTCGCGCGTTCGACGAGTTCACCAAGGGTCTCGAGGCCGGCGCCGCGAAGGGTGAGGCCATCACCCCGAAGGCCAAGAAGTCGGAGAAGAAGGACGAGGCCGCCGCGGCCGAGTCCGCTGAGTCGACCGAGGCCTGAGGATGCTCGAGGAGGCCCTTGAGCACCTCGTGAAGGGCATCGTCGACAACCCCGACGAAGTGCAGGTCGCGTCCCGCAACCTGCGGCGCGGGCGTGTGCTGGAGGTCCGGGTCCACCCCGACGACCTCGGCAAGGTGATCGGCCGTAACGGCCGCACCGCGCGCGCACTGCGCACCGTCGTGGGCGCCATCGGCGGCCGTGGCGTCCGCGTCGACCTCGTCGACGTCGACCAGGTCCGCTGAGAAGCGATTGAGCACCGGCACGGGCCGGGAAGGGTTACGGCCCTTCCCGGCCCGTTGTCGCGTTCGTACGGAAAAGCAGAGGTACAGAAAGTGCAGCTTGTCGTCGGCAGGATCGGCCGCGCCCATGGGATCAAGGGCGAGGTCAGCATCGAGGTGCGTACGGACGAGCCCGAGCTCCGGCTCGGCCCCGGCGCAGTCCTGGCCACGGACCCCGCCGGTGCGGGTCCGCTGACCATCGAGACCGGCCGGGTCCACAGCGGCCGGCTGCTGCTGCGCTTCGCGGGCGTCAAGGACCGCACGGCCGCCGAGGCGCTCCGCAACATCCTCCTGATCGCCGAGGTCGACCCCGAGGAGGGTCCCGAGGACCCCGAGGAGTTCTACGACCACCAGCTGATCGACCTGGACGTCGTCACCGTCGACGGCGAGGAGATCGGCCGGATCACGGAGATCGCGCACCTGCCCGCGCAGGACCTGTTCATCGTCGAGCGCCCCGACGGCGCCGAGGTGATGATCCCCTTCGTGGAGGAGATCGTCACGGAGATCGACCTGGAGCGGCAGCGCGCGGTCATCGACCCGCCGCCCGGTCTGATCAACAGCGCCGAGGCCGTCGTCGCGAGCGCGCGCGAGGCCGAGGGCGCCGACCCGGCCGACGCGACCGGTGAGAAGGCCGACACGGCCGACACGACCGGTGAGAAGGGTGACGCCTGATGCGACTCGATGTCGTCACCATCTTCCCGGAGTACCTGGAGCCGCTGAACGTCTCGCTCGTGGGCAAGGCGCGGGCCCGTGGCCAGCTGGATGTCCGCATCCACGACCTGCGGGAATGGACCCACGACAAGCACAACACCGTCGACGACACCCCGTACGGCGGCGGCCCCGGCATGGTCATGAAGCCCGAGCCCTGGGGCGAGGCGCTGGACGCGGTCATCGAGTCCGGCACCGGTGAGGACAGGCCCGTCCTCGTCGTGCCCACGCCCAGCGGCCGGCCCTTCACCCAGGCGCTCGCCGTGGAGCTGTCCGAGAAGCCGTGGCTGGTCTTCACGCCCGCCCGCTACGAGGGCATCGACCGCCGTGTCATCGAGGAGTACGGCGACCGGCTGGACGTCCGCGAGGTCTCCATCGGCGACTACGTGCTGGCCGGCGGCGAGGCCCCCGTCCTGGTGATGGTCGAGGCCATCGCCCGGCTGCTGCCCGGTGTCCTCGGCAACGCCGAGTCGCACCGCGACGACTCCTTCGCGCCCGGCGCCATGGCCGATCTGCTGGAGGGCCCCGTCTACACCAAGCCGCCGGAGTGGCGCGGCCGGGGCATCCCGGACGTCCTGCTCAGCGGCCACCACGGCAAGATCGCCCGCTGGCGCCGCGACGAGGCCTTCCGGCGCACGGTCGCGAACCGGCCCGACCTGATCGAGCGCGCGGACCCGTCGGTCTTCGACAAGAAGGACCGCGAGATGCTCTCGATCCTGGGCTGGGGCCCGGGCCCCGACGGCCGATTTTGGCGAGTGGCCCCGGACGTGGAAGAATAAGCCGTTGCCTTGCGCCCGGCGCGCGCCCCTGCCACAGGGGGAACGACGTCCGCCCGGTGTGACGCACCACCCCCATCATCATTTCGATTTTCCGCTGATGACCTGTGGCATCAGCGAGGAGAGCAGACGGTCATGAACCTTCTCGACAACGTCGACGCCGCTTCGCTGCGCACCGATGTCCCGTCCTTCCGCCCCGGCGACACCGTGAACGTCCACGTTCGCGTCATCGAGGGCAACCGCTCCCGTGTGCAGCAGTTCAAGGGTGTCGTCATCCGCCGTCAGGGCGACGGCGTGCGCGAGACCTTCACGGTCCGCAAGGTCTCCTTCTCCGTCGGCGTGGAGCGTACCTTCCCGGTGCACACCCCGATCGTCGAGAAGATCGAGCTCGTGACCCGCGGTGACGTCCGTCGCGCCAAGCTGTACTACCTCCGTGAGCTGCGCGGCAAGGCCGCGAAGATCAAGGAGAAGCGCGACAACTGAGCCTGAGGTCGTTGTCCGGGCCCGGCCGTGGCCGGATAGGCTTTCGGCTCGATGGACACCGACGTACAGCTTTCGGAGCGCGACCGCTCTCCAGAACCCGTTGAGGGGGAGGAGCAGGGGTCGCGCTCCTCGCGTTTTTCCCCGGGCTCCGCGGCGCGCGCCGCCGGGGCCTGGCTCAGGGGCGGCGGGGCGCTGCGCCGGGCGGGCCTGCTGCTCACGGCCTGCCTGGTCTTTCTGCTCCTGCTCAGCAATTTCGTCGTCCAGCCCTTCCTGATCCCCAGCGGCTCGATGGAGAACACGCTGCGGATCGGGGACCGCGTGCTGGTCAACAAGCTCGCCTACCGCTTCGGTGACGAGCCGCGGCGCGGCGATGTCGTGGTCTTCGACGGCCGGGGCTCCTTCGTCCAGGAGGCGCCCGCCGAGAACCCGGTGGCGGCGATGATCCGCAAGGGCGCTTCGTCCGTCGGCCTGATGCGCCCGGCGCAGACCGACTACGTCAAGCGGGTCGTGGGCGTGGGCGGTGACCGGGTCACCTGCTGCGACGCGCGGGGCAGGCTCATGGTGAACGGCCGGCCGGTGAGCGAGGACTACCTCCACCCGGGTGACGATCCCTCGGAGGTGCCCTTCGACATCGTGGTGCCGCAGGGGCGGCTGTGGGTGATGGGCGACCATCGCGGCGATTCCCGGGACTCCCGTGACCACCTCGGCGAGCCGGGTGGCGGCACGGTTCCGGTCGGCAAGGTGATCGGGCGGGCCGACTGGATCGGCTGGCCGTTCGGCCGGATGTCCTCGCTGGGCCACCCCGATGCCTTCGACGGCGTACCGCCCCCGGGTTCGGGGCACTCCGCGGGGGCGGGGCCCCGGCCGCATGGGTAGCCACGGGCGTACGGGCGCCGCCGATGCCCCCGGGGTGGCCGGGCCGGCCGGCTGGCCGGGCGCTCCGCCGGGTGGCCGGCACGGCGCGGGCCCAGGTCGCGGGGCCGGCCGCGCGGCGCGCCGGAAGGCGGCGCGGCGGGTCGAGCGCCGTAGGCGCCGGTCCGTGGTCAAGGAGGTGCCGATCCTCATAGCGGTGGCCCTGCTGATCGCGCTGGTGCTGAAGACGTTCCTGGTGCAGGCCTTTGTGATTCCGTCCGGCTCGATGGAGCAGACGATCCGCATCGGCGACCGGGTGCTGGTGGACAAGCTGACGCCCTGGTTCGGCTCCCGGCCGGCGCGGGGCGACGTGGTGGTCTTCAAGGACCCGGGCGGCTGGCTCGAGGGCGAGGAGACCAAGGCCGGGCCGGACCCGGTGGGGATCAAGCAGGTGAAGCAGGCCCTGACGTTCATCGGACTGCTGCCGTCGGCCGACGAGCAGGATTTGATCAAGAGGGTCATCGGTACGGGCGGGGACACCGTCAAGTGCTGTGACAGGAACGGCAAAATCACCGTCAACGGAACCCCGCTCGACGAGCCGTATATCAATCCGGGAAATCCGCCGTCGAAGCTGGAGTTCACCGTGCGGGTTCCGGAAGGGCGGTTGTTCGTGATGGGGGACCACCGCTCGAATTCCGCTGATTCGCGCTATCACCTGGACGGTCCGGGTCAGGGCACCGTACCGGAGAAGCTGGTGGTCGGACGGGCCGCGGTGATCGCCTGGCCGCTGGGCCACTGGCGGAGCCTGTCGGAACCGGACACCTTTGTTTCCGTGGGGGACGCGCCGCGCGCGGGGGCGCGGGCGGATGATTCGCCGAATAGTGTGTCCTCCATGGATCAGAACGGATCGATCCGGCTCCCGACCCCTGCGGAACTCCCGCTCGTTATGGGAGTGGTGGGCCTGCGTCGTATGTGCGACAGGCAGCAGAGTGGAGAGAGGAGCGGATGTGGGGGACTTGGCGGTCGGCGCACGTTCCGGTCACGGAGAGCCCGAGAAGCGACCCGAGGGGCCCGCAGGGGCTGAGGGGAGCGGCGGGACGCCCGGTGGCGAAGCGCCTGAAGCGGCCTTGTCCCAGGCGCCCGTGACGGCCCAGGCATCCGGTGACGCGGTGGAGGGCCCGGACGGGCCGAAGGACACGGGGAGCGGCGGCGTGGCGCCCGACGAGGACGGCGAGGGCCCGAGCGCGACCCGGCCGAAGAAGCAACGATCCTTCTGGAAGGAACTGCCGATCCTGGTCGGCATCGCCCTGGTACTCGCGCTGATCATCAAGACCTTCCTGGTCCAGGCGTTCTCCATCCCCTCCGACTCGATGCAGGACACCCTCCAGCGGGGCGACCGCGTGCTGGTCGACAAGCTGACGCCGTGGTTCGGGGCGAAGCCCGAGCGGGGCGAGGTGGTGGTCTTCCACGATCCGGGCAAGGGCAGCGAGAGCTGGCTCGGCCCCGAGACCGGGCCGCAGGAGACCGGTCCGCTGGGCGGCGGCGTCCAGAAGGTCCTCAGCTTCATCGGGCTGATGCCCTCCGCCGAGGAGCGCGACCTCATCAAGCGGGTCATCGCCGTCGGTGGCGACACCGTGGAGTGCCAGGGCGCCGGCGGCCCGGTGAAGGTCAACGGCAAGGCCCTCGACGAGAAGTCCTACATCTTCCCGGGCAACTCGCCCTGCGACGACAAGCCCTTCGGCCCGATCAAGGTGCCCAAGGACCACATCTGGGTGATGGGCGACCACCGCCAGGACTCCCTGGACTCGCGCTACCACCCCACCCTGTACGAGGGCACGGTGCCGGTCAGCGAGGTCGTCGGCCGTGCCATCGTCGTCGCCTGGCCGGTCAACCGCTGGTCCTTCCTGCCCGTCCCGGGCACCTTCGACCAGCCGGGGCTGAACGCCGCGGCAGCCGCCGCCCCCTCGGCGCTCGGCCTCGCGGGCGCCGTGCCGCTGGTCCTGTGGCGCCGGCGCCGGCTGCTCGGCCGGACCACGTCCGTCGCGGCCGTGAAGAGCGCCGCGGACAGGACCTCGTCGAAGGGCTGACCGGCGTCCGTACCGCCCGGTAGTGTGCGATCCCCCGCCCTCGGGCGGGGGATCCGGTCTTTTCGAGGCGGGCGGGAGCTGGGGGATGAGCGGAGCGGGACGTACGGGCGACGGTCACGGCCGCGCGGGCAGGGTGCTGTCCGGGCTGGCCGTGGCCGTCGGCTGTGTGCTCTTCCTGGGGGGATTCGTCTGGGGGGCGCTGCTGTACCAGCCGTACACCGTTCCCACCGACTCGATGACGCCGACCATCGGGCAGGGCGCGCGGGTGCTCGCCGAGCGCGTCGGCGGCGACGAGGTGCGGCGGGGCGACATCGTCGTCTTCAAGGACAAGGCATGGGGCGACGCGCCCATGATCAAGCGCGTGGTGGGCGTGGGTGGCGACAGCGTCCGGTGCTGTGACGACCGGGGGCGGCTGACGATCGGCGGGAAGCCGGTCGAGGAACCGTATCTGCCGGGCGGTGGCCCGGCCTCGCCCACCGAGTTCTCCGCCGAGGTGCCCGAGGGGCAGCTCTTCCTCATCGGCGACCACCGCATGACCTCGGTCGACTCCCGCTCCCGCCTGACCGACGCCTCCCACGGCTCGGTGCCGCGCGAGGCCGTCAAGGGGCGGGTGGACGCCACGGCCTGGCCGATGGACGGCTGGGGCATGATGGACAGGCCGGAGTCGTTCGCCGCCCTGCCGGGCGGTACGTCCCGGCCGGGACCGCTGCCGCTGGTGCTGGCCGCGGTCGCCGGCGGCGCGGTGCTCATCCTGGGCGGCGCGGCGTACGGACCGGTCGCGACCCGCCTAGGGCCCCGGCGCGCGACCGGGGGGAGCGGCGGGAAAAGGAAGGAAGGGACCGCGGAACGTGTGCGATGAGAGTCCTCGCAAGGCCTCGCGGGTCGTCCTCCTCGACCCCGACGACCGCGTCCTGCTGATGCACGGCTTCGAGCCGGAGGATCCCTCGAACACCTGGTGGTTCACCCCGGGCGGCGGCCTGGAGGCAGGTGAGAGCTGGGAGCAGGCGGCCCGTCGGGAGCTGGCCGAGGAGACGGGCGTCACGGAGATCGAACTGGGTCCGCTGCTGTGGCGGCGCGCCTGTTCCTTCCCGTTCGACGGCCGCCACTGGGACCAGGACGAGTGCTACTACCTGGCGCGCACCCGGCAGCCGGCCGTGTGGACCGGCGGGGAGACGGAACTGGAGCGGCGCAGTGTCACGGGCCTGCGCTGGTGGACGTGCGAGGAACTTCTCGCGACCCGTGAGACGGTGTATCCGACCAAGCTCGCCGGGCTGCTGCGTACGCTGCTCGACGAGGGGCCCCCGCGTACGCCGGTGCTTCTGGAGACGGAGCGCGCCTGACGCACAATAGGGGGACGCACGGCTGAAGGGGAACATGCCATGAGCGCCGAGGACCTCGAGAAGTACGAGACCGAGATGGAGCTGAAGCTCTACCGGGAGTACCGCGACGTCGTCGGACTGTTCAAATACGTGATCGAGACCGAGCGGCGCTTCTACCTCACCAACGACTACGAGATGCAGGTGCACTCGGTGCAGGGTGAGGTCTTCTTCGAGGTCTCGATGGCCGACGCCTGGGTGTGGGACATGTACCGGCCGGCCCGCTTCGTGAAGCAGGTGCGGGTGCTCACCTTCAAGGACGTGAACATCGAGGAGCTCAACAAGAGCGACCTCGACCTTCCGGGTGGCTGAGTTGTCCACAACCGCCGGGTTGTCCACCAAGATCCAATAGATCGGGGCGGTGGCGGCAGAGTCGGTGCCGGAGGTGGTGCCGATGAACGCCCGAGGAGCCCTCGGTCGCTACGGCGAGAAACTGGCCGCCCGGCTGCTCGCCGAGTCCGGGATCGTCATCCTGGAGCGGAACTGGCGGTGCCGGGAGGGCGAGATCGATCTGGTCGCCCTCGACGCGGACACCCTGGTCGTGTGCGAGGTCAAGACCCGCCGCTCCGGTGCGTACGAACACCCTATGGCGGCCGTCACCCCGGCCAAGGCCGACCGGCTGCGGCTGCTGGCCGAGCGCTGGCTGGAGCGGAACGGCGGCCCGCCGCCGGGCGGGGTCCGCATCGACGTGGTGGGTGTGGTCGTCCCCGACCGGGGCGCTCCCGCCGTCGAGCACGTCAAGGGGGTGGCCTGATGGGCTTCGCCCGTACGTGCTCGGTGGCCCTGGTCGGCGTCGAGGGCGTGGTCGTGGAGGTCCAGGCCGATCTGGAGCCGGGCGTCGCGGCCTTCACCCTGGTCGGCCTCCCCGACAAAAGCCTCTCGGAGAGCCGTGACCGGGTCCGCGCGGCGGTGGTGAACTCCGGGGCCGAGTGGCCCCAGAAGAAGCTGACGGTGGGTCTGAGTCCGGCCTCCGTCCCCAAGGGCGGCAGCGGCTTCGACCTGGCGGTGGCCTGCGCGGTGCTCGCCGCCGCCGAGCGCGTCGACCCGCGCGAGATCGCCGACCTGATGATGATCGGCGAGCTGGGTCTCGACGGCCGGGTCCGCCCCGTCCGAGGGGTCCTCCCCGCCGTCCTGGCCGCCGCCGACGCGGGGTACCGCCAGGTCGTCGTCCCCGAGCGCACGGCGGCGGAGGCCGCTCTCGTCCCCGGTGTCTCGGTCCTCGGCGTGCGCAGCCTGCGTCAGCTCATCGCCGTCCTGACCGATGAACCGGTCCCCGAAGAGGAGGAGGACCCGCCTCAGGAGGGGCGGCCGGACCCGATGCTGGCGGGGTTGTCGGTGCCCGGGCTGGGCCTGGGCGCGGGCATCCTCTGCGGCGCGGACGGCGCCTCCCGGGTGCCCGATCTGGCGGAGGTCGCGGGCCAGCGGCAGGCCCGCAAGGCCCTGGAGATCGCGGCCGCGGGCGGCCATCACCTCTATCTCAAGGGCCCGCCCGGAGCGGGCAAGACCCTGCTGGCGGAGCGGCTGCCCGGCCTGCTGCCGCCGCTGACACGGCAGGAGGCCCTGGAGGTCACGGCGGTGCACTCCGTCGCGGGAGTCCTGCCACCCGGCAAGCCGCTGGTGGACGCCCCGCCGTACTGCGCGCCCCACCACTCGGCGACGATGGCCTCCCTGGTGGGCGGGGGGAACGGCCAGCCGAGGCCCGGCGCGGTGTCCCTGGCTCATCGAGGCGTACTTTTTCTGGACGAAGCGCCCGAATTCAGCGGGCGGGCGCTGGACGCCCTGCGGCAGCCGCTGGAGTCCGGCAGCGTCGTGGTGGCCCGCTCCGCCGGGATGATGCGGATGCCCGCCCGCTTCCTGCTGATGCTCGCGGCGAATCCCTGCCCTTGCGGCCGCCACTCACAGTTCGGGGAGGGGTGCGACTGCCCTCCGGCGGCCGTCCGCCGCTATCAGGGAAGGCTCTCGGGGCCCCTGCTGGACCGGGTCGACCTGCGGGTCCGCGTCGAGGCCGTCACCCGTGCCGAACTCACCGGCCGGGACGGCGCGGTGGAGGACACCGCGACGGTCGCCGCGCGGGTGCGCGAGGCACGGGAGCGGGCGGCGGCCCGACTCGGCGCCACGCCCTGGAAGACCAACGCCGAGGTGCCCGGCCATGAGCTGCGGACCCGGTGGCACCCGCTGCCCGGAGCGCTCGCGGAGGCGGAGCGCGACATGGAGTGCGGCCTGCTGACCGCCCGTGGGCTCGACCGCGTGCTCCGGGTCGCCTGGACCGTGGCCGACCTGGCCGGGCACCCCCGGCCGGACGCGGACGACGTGGCACAGGCCCTGCAATTGCGCACCGGTGTCAGCCGCGGTGTGCCGGCCGAGGCGGGGGCGCGCTGATGACCGTCGCGGACGGGCGCGGGAGCCGGGGCACGGCGCGGGCGGAGGGGCCGTCGTGACCGCCCCCGCCCCGGACCGCCTGGCGCGGGCCGCGCTCACGCGGCTGACCGAGCCGGGGGACGAGCGGGTCGGGCGGTGGCTGCGCGAGATGGGGCCCGAGGCACTGGCGCGGGGGCTGGCTGGGTCCGGGCCCGCGCCGCCGGGCGCGGGGGAGGAGCGGCTCGCGGGGTGCCGGGCGAGGGCCGCCGCGCTCAACCCCCACGGCGACCTCGACGCCGTCGCCCGGCTGGGCGGCCGCTTCCTCGTCCCCGGTGACCCCGAGTGGCCCCGGCAGCTCGACGACCTCGGCGACGCCCGCCCCCTCGGCCTCTGGGTGCGCGGCATCGCCGACCTCAGGCTCTGGGCCCTGCGTTCGGTCGCCGTGGTCGGTGCCCGGGCCTGCACCGACTACGGCTCGCACGTGGCGGCCACCCTCGGCGCCGGCCTCGCCGAGCGCGGCTGGGTGGTGGTCTCCGGCGCCGCCTTCGGGGTCGACGGGGCGGCGCACAGAGGAGCCCTCGCCGCCGGCGGGGCCACCGTGGCCGTGCTGGCCTCGGGGGTGGACGTGCCCTACCCACGCGGACACGCCGAGTTGATCGACCGCATCACGGAACAGGGTCTGGTGCTCGCGGAGTTGCCACCCGGCGGCCACCCCACCCGCAGCCGTTTCATCCTCCGCAACCGCGTCATCGCCGCCCTGACCAGGGGAACGGTGGTCGTCGAGGCCCAGTACCGCAGCGGATCGCTGGTCACGGCGCGGTGCGCCCGGCGGCTGGGGCGGCAGACGATGGGCATCCCCGGGCCGGTCACCTCGGGGCTCTCGGCGGGGGTCCATGAATTGCTGCGCGAGGAGGCCCATCTGGTGACCGACGCCGACGAGATCGTGGAGCTCGTCGGCGGTGTGGGCGAGCTCGCCCCCGAGCGGCGAGGCCCCGTCGTGGCACGCGACCTGCTGCCGCCCGCGGCGGCCACCGTCCTCGAAGCGGTCCCCGGGGGACCCGGTGGCGACCCCGCCCTCATCGCCCGGAACGCCGGTCTGAGCAGGGATCGCACCCTCGGCGGCCTCTACGAACTCCAGGCCCTGGGCTTCGTCGAACGCCGAGGTGATCAATGGAAGTTGGCCGGACCGCCGTCAACATTCGGCACCCCCAAGCCCCTCGGACGGCGCCCCACCACGCGGCGAGGCGGTTCTTGACCTGGGGCGATCGGGTGAAAGGGTTAAGAGGACGACCGTGGGAACCGATACGGCGGGCCCGGCACGGTCAGCGAACCCCCTGGCCGCCGTACACCGGGGGCACGGACAGTGGAACGTATCTGCATATCAACCGAAGGGGCCCTCCTCGCGCACCGCAGCGCCATAGTCACGCTACGCTCACGGGAATCCAGCCATTCGTACCCCTCCCTTCACGTCACAGCAGAACGGCTCAAGACGACGAATGCCCCAGCACACCTCCGGGTCCGATCGCGCGGCGGCGCCACCCGCGGCGCGCGGCCCCGTGCGCCCTCCCGCTCCCTCGACCCTCGATGAGCTGTGGCGGTCGTACAAGGCTTCGGGCGACGAGCGGCTGCGGGAGCAGCTGATCCTCCACTACTCGCCGCTCGTGAAGTACGTGGCGGGCCGGGTCAGCGTCGGCCTGCCGCCCAATGTCGAGCAGGCGGACTTCGTGTCCTCCGGGGTCTTCGGACTCATCGACGCCATCGAGAAGTTCGACCCCGCGCGGGAGATCAAGTTCGAGACCTACGCCATCACCCGTATCCGCGGGGCGATGATCGACGAGCTGCGGGCGCTGGACTGGATCCCGCGTTCGGTCCGCCAGAAGGCCCGGGCCGTCGAGCGCGCCTACGCCACCTTGGAGGCGGCGCTGCGGCGCACGCCCTCCGAGACCGAGGTGGCGGCCGAGATGGGCATCGCCGTCGAGGAACTGCACGCCGTCTTCAGCCAGTTGTCGCTGGCCAACGTGGTGGCCCTGGAGGATCTGCTGCACGTCGGCGTGGACGGCGGCGAGCGGCTGAGCCTGATGGACACCCTGGAGGACACCGCCGCGGACGACCCGGTGGAGGTCGCCGAGGACCGCGAGCTGCGCAGGCTGCTCGCCCGCGCCATCAATACCCTCCCCGAGCGGGAGAAGACCGTGGTCACCCTCTACTACTACGAGGGCCTCACGCTCGCCGAGATCGGTCATGTGCTCGGCGTCACGGAGAGCCGGGTCAGCCAGATCCACACCAAGTCCGTGCTTCAGCTGAGGGCGAAGCTCGCGGACATCGGGCGCTGACGGCGAGAGAAACCTCCCACCAGCGTCGTCCCGGCCAGGGGATATCCGTAAAGTGGAGCCGTGCCCAGGATTCGAGCGGCCTCAGTGGCCGAGCACCGGACTATGCAGCGCGACGCCCTGCTGGACGCTGCCCGCTCCCTGCTGTCCGAAGGCGGTACGGAGGCGTTGACCTTCCCCGCGCTGGCCGAGCGCACCGGCCTCGCCCGGTCCTCGGTCTATGAGTACTTCCGCTCCCGGGCGGCCGTGGTCGAGGAGCTGTGCGCCGTCGACTTCCCCGTCTGGGCGGCGGAGGTCGAGGCCGCCATGGAGCGGGAGGACACGCCCGAGGCGAAGATCGAGGCGTATGTGCGACGGCAGCTCGCGCTCGTCGGCGACCGCCGGCACCGGGCCGTGGTCGCCATCTCCGCCGGCGAACTGGACGCGGGCGCCCGCGAGAAGATCCGCGCGGCCCACGGCGGTCTGATCGCCATGGTCGTCGAGGCCCTCGTCGGCCTCGGCCACGACCAGCCCCGGCTGGCGGCCATGCTCCTCCAGGGCGTCGTGGACGCCGCCGTCCGCCGCATCGAGCTCGGCGCGGCCGAGGAGCCGGAGCGGATCACCGAGGCGGCCGTCGCCATGGCCTTGCGCGGCGTCCGCGGCTGATACTCCCCACGGCGCCTTCCAGGACCCGGGCCAGGAGACGGGCCAGGACCCGGGCCACGACGCCGCCCCTGACGGTGTCCCCAGCGGGCCGGTGAGCGGCAGCAGCCGGGACGGCGGCCGGCGCAGCATCCACGGTGGCAGCAGGCTCAAGGGGTCGAGGTACGTTCCGCCCCGGAGCAGCCCCCAGTGCAGACACCCCGCCGGACAGTGGGAGAGCCCCGCCTGGAGACCGCCGACCGGCGTCCCCGCGGACACGGCGTCGCCCTTCCGTACCGACGGCCGCACCGGCTCGTAGGTGATGCGCAGCGGTGGCTCACCGCTCCCCGCCAGCTCCACGGCGACCACACCGCGCCCGGCGACCGTGCCGGCGAAGGACACCGTCCCCGGGGCGGCCGCCCTGACGGGCTGACCCGCGCGGGCGTCGAGATCCACGCCGCGGTGTCCCGAGGCCCAGGGGACCGGTGGCGGGTCCCATGCCCGGACGATCACCGG
Source organism: Streptomyces albireticuli (assembly GCF_021228125.1). Lineage (GTDB taxonomy): Bacteria > Actinomycetota > Actinomycetes > Streptomycetales > Streptomycetaceae > Streptomyces > Streptomyces albireticuli. Next base: position 89,355 of record NZ_JAJQQS010000021.1, on the reverse strand, counting down.
CCGGGGCCCGCGGGCCCCGCCCACCGGCCAGGAACGCTCGCCCGTGGCCCGGTCGGGCTCCACCGGAAGCCTGGCGGCCGAGGCGCTCACCGCAGGGAGTCCTGTGGCCTGCGTGAGCCCTGTGACAGATGCGACGCATGCGATGACCAGCGGTAATACACGGAGAGTGACCGCTCGTAAGAGACGGCCGGGCGCCCGGGCGGGCCGCCGTGGATCTCTTCGGGCGGGGCGTGGGAGGAGCGGTGCGAAGGTCATGACAGCACCGTCGCGCACTCCGCCGAGCCGCGGGGATCTTGTCCGTGACCGGTGGACTACTCGCGGGTTGTGGACAACGCCGTCACCCGGGCCTTCCCCGGTCCCGTACACTTCTCATGGCGATCCGGGTGACCGGATCGACTTCGCACGCCCCGCTACCGGCGCGTCAGTCCCTTTCGGGCAGCCCGGTGGCCGTGTCACTCGGTCCGCGGAACGGTTCCTCGCAAAGGCACCTACCGCGGCGGGCACGTCGGGGCGTCAGGAGCGGCGGCCGCCCGGCCGCCGTGGAACCGAGTATTTCAAGGAGCGCGGCCATGGCCGTCGTCACGATGCGGGAGCTGCTGGAGAGCGGCGTCCACTTCGGTCACCAGACCCGTCGTTGGAACCCGAAGATGAAGCGTTTCATCTTCACGGAGCGCAACGGCATCTACATCATCGACCTGCTCCAGTCGCTGTCGTACATCGACCGCGCCTACGAGTTCGTCAAGGAGACCGTCGCGCACGGTGGCTCCATCATGTTCGTCGGTACGAAGAAGCAGGCCCAGGAGGCCATCGCCGAGCAGGCGACGCGCGTCGGCATGCCCTACGTCAACCAGCGCTGGCTGGGCGGCATGCTCACCAACTTCTCGACCGTCTACAAGCGCCTCCAGCGCCTGAAGGAGCTCGAGCTCATCGACTTCGAGGATGTGGCCGCCTCCGGTCTCACCAAGAAGGAGCTGCTCGTCCTCTCCCGCGAGAAGAGCAAGCTGGAGAAGACCCTCGGCGGTATCCGCGAGATGCAGAAGGTGCCCAGCGCCGTCTGGATCGTGGACACCAAGAAGGAGCACATCGCCGTCGGTGAGGCGCGCAAGCTGCGCATCCCGGTCGTCGCGATCCTCGACACCAACTGCGACCCCGACGAGGTCGACTACAAGATCCCGGGCAACGACGACGCGATCCGCTCCGTCACCCTGCTGACCCGCGTGATCGCCGACGCCGTCGCCGAGGGCCTCATCGCCCGTTCCGGTGCCGCCACCGGTGACGCCAAGGCCGACAAGGCCGCCGGCGAGCCGCTCGCCGAGTGGGAGCGCGACCTGCTCGAGGGCGAGAAGAAGGCCGACGACGAGGCCGAGAAGCCCGCCGAGGCCCCGGCCGAGGCTCCGGCGGCCGACGCCGAGCAGGCCTGACACCTCAGTCCCGGTAGTTGAACGGCGGGGGTCGGCGCGTACAGCGCCGCCCCCCGCCGTGCACCCGTAGTCAACGACTTTCGAGAGAGATTCACCATGGCGAACTTCACCGCCGCTGACGTCAAGAAGCTCCGTGAGCTCACCGGCGCCGGCATGATGGACTGCAAGAAGGCGCTGGACGAGGCTGCCGGCGACCTGGAGAAGGCCGTCGAGATCGTCCGCGTCAAGGGCCTGAAGGGTGTGGCCAAGCGCGAGAGCCGCACCACCGAGAACGGCGCCGTCGTCACCTCCATCGCCGACGACAACACCTCCGGTGTCATCGTCGAGCTGAAGTGCGAGACGGACTTCGTCGCCAAGGGCGACAAGTTCATCACCGTCGCCGACGCTCTGGCCGCCCACATCGCCAAGAGCGCCCCGGCCGACCTCGAGGCGCTCATGGCGTCCGAGATCGAGGCCGGCAAGACCGTCCAGGCTTTCGTGGACGAGGCCAACGCCACCCTCGGCGAGAAGATCGTCGTGGACCGCTTCGCGCAGTACGCCGACGGCAAGGTCTACTCCTACATGCACCGCACCGCCGCGGACCTGCCCCCGCAGGTCGGCGTGCTGGTCGAGCTGGACAAGGAGAACGCCGAGGTCGCCAAGGACGTCGCGCAGCACATCGCCGCCTTCGCGCCGAAGTTCCTGACCCGTGACGCCATCCCGGCCGACGTCGTCGAGAACGAGCGCCGCGTCGCCGAGGCCACCGCTCGCGAGGAGGGTAAGCCCGAGGCCGCCCTGCCGAAGATCGTCGAGGGTCGCGTCACCGGCTTCTTCAAGGAGCAGGTCCTCCTGGACCAGCCCTTCGCGAAGGACAACAAGAAGACCGTCCAGAAGATCCTGGACGAGGCCGGTGTCACGCTGAAGCGCTTCGCGCGCATCCGCGTCGGCGCCTGAGCCTGTAGCAGGGCAGCGATTGACCTGCGACCCGCTAGGGTCGTATGCAGCCGGCCCGTCACCGGTCGGCCGCTGATGTGACGAGGAGGCCATTGCCGCAGAGGGATCTGATAAGGACCCGTCCGGCAATGGCCTTCTTCGTATGTGCACGAGGAGATCTCCAATGAATCAGGGTGCGGACGCCCGGCAGACCGCCGACGACAAGAGCGCTGACCACGGCAAACGCCGCCGGTTTATGCTGAAACTGTCCGGCGAGGCATTCGCCGGCGGCGGGGGCCTCGGTGTCGACCCCGATGTCGTGCACGCGATCGCCCGCGAGATCGCGGCGGTCGTCCGCGACGGGTACGAGATCGCCGTCGTGATCGGCGGCGGCAACTTCTTCCGCGGCGCCGAGCTCCAGCAGCGCGGCATGGACCGGGCCCGGTCGGACTACATGGGCATGCTCGGCACCGTCATGAACTGCCTCGCCCTCCAGGACTTCCTGGTCAAGGAAGGCATCGAGACGCGGGTGCAGACCGGCATCACCATGGGCCAGGTCGCGGAGCCGTTCATCCCGCTGCGCGCGGTGCGCCACCTGGAGAAGGGCCGCGTCGTCATCTTCGGCGCCGGCATGGGCATGCCCTACTTCTCCACCGACACCACCGCCGCCCAGCGCGCCCTGGAGATCCACGCCGAGGCGATCCTGATGGGCAAGAACGGCGTCGACGGGGTCTACGACTCCGACCCGAAGAAGAACCCCGACGCGGTGAAGTTCGACGCCCTCGAGTACGGCGAGGTGCTCTCCCGCGGCCTCAAGGTCGCCGACGCCACCGCCATCTCCCTGTGCATGGACAACAAGCTCCCGATCCTGGTCTTCGAGCTGCTGGCCGAGGGCAACATCGCCCGTGCGGTCAAGGGTGAGAAGATCGGCACGCTCGTGAGCGACGAGAGCACGCGGGCCTGACGGCCCGCACCGCCGTCCGTGGCTCCCGGGCCCGATGCGGACGGCAACTCCGTGCCGTGGGAAGACCTCGGCACGGGGATGGACAACGGCCTGCCGGTCGGACACCGTGCAGGAGAAGACGCGCGCAGGGGCGAGGCTCTGCTTACTGATAACACCAGGAGCAAGTGGTGATCGAAGAGATCCTCCTCGAGGCCGAGGAGAAGATGGAGAAGGCCGTTGTGGTCGCCAAGGAGGACTTCGCGGCGATCCGCACCGGGCGTGCGCACCCGGCGATGTTCAACAAGATCGTGGCGGACTACTACGGTGCGCTGACGCCGATCAACCAGCTGGCGTCCTTCTCGGTGCCGGAGCCGCGCATGGCCGTGGTGACGCCGTTCGACAAGACCGCGCTGCGCAACATCGAGCAGGCGATCCGTGACTCGGACCTCGGCGTCAACCCGAGCAACGACGGCAACATCATCCGGGTGACGTTCCCGGAGCTGACCGAGCAGCGCCGCAGGGACTACGTCAAGGTCGCCAAGACCAAGGCCGAGGACGCCAAGGTCTCGATCCGCTCCATCCGCCGCAAGGCCAAGGACGCCCTGGACAAGCTGGTCAAGGACAAGGAGTCCGGCGAGGACGAGGTGCGCCGCGCGGAGAAGGAGCTCGACGACACCACCGCGAAGTACGTCGCGCAGGTGGACGAGCTGCTCAAGCACAAGGAAGCCGAGCTCCTCGAGGTCTGATGAACGAGACATCCTGGGGGACCCCGCAGGGCGCCGCGTACTGGGGGTCCACCGACCGGGGGCCCTCCTCCGCGGCCCCCTCGGCGGGTCCTGTGCGCGAGGCGGGCGACGCGGCGCAGACTCGCCCCATGCCCATCGTGCCCGCCGCAGGCGGAGACCAGGACGACCGTGACCAGGGGGCCGCCCACCTTCGCGGCCCCCTGTTCCGCGATGAACAGGAGCCCGACATCCGGCCCCAGGACCCGCCCCCGGTGCCCGCCTCCCCGCAGGCCCCGAAGACGGGGAAGAAGAGCGCGGGCCGCGATCTGCGGGCCGCGATAGGGGTGGGACTGGGCCTCGGCGCGGTCATCCTCGCCTCCCTGTTCATCTACAAGCCCGTCTTCCTCGGCGTCATCGTGCTCGCCGTCGTCGTCGGGCTGTGGGAGCTGACCTCCCGGCTCGCGGAGAAGAAGGCCGTACGGGCCCCCCTGGTGCCGCTGGCGCTCGGTGGTGCCGCGATGGTCATCGCGGGCTATGTGAACGGCGCCGAGGGCGCGTGGGTGGCCATGGCCTTCACCGCGCTGGCCGTGCTCGTATGGCGTATGACGGAGCCGCCGGACGACTACCTCAAGGACGTCACGGCGGGCATCTTCGCGGCGTTCTACGTGCCCTTCCTCGCCACCTTCGTGGCGCTGATGCTGGCCGCGGACGACGGCGCGTGGCGGGTGCTGACCTTCCTGATCCTCACGGTGGTCAGCGACACCGGCGCGTACGCGGTGGGCTGGAAGTTCGGCAAGCGCAAGCTGGCGCCGCGCATCAGCCCCGGCAAGACCCGCGAGGGTCTGTTCGGAGCGGTGGCGTTCGCCATGGTGGCGGGCGCTCTGTGCATGCACTTCCTGATCGACGACGGGGCGTGGTGGCAGGGTCTGCTGCTCGGTCTCGCCGTCGCGGCCAGCGCCACGCTGGGCGACCTCGGTGAGTCCATGATCAAGCGTGATCTCGGCATCAAGGACATGGGCGCGCTGCTGCCCGGCCACGGCGGGATCATGGACCGGCTGGACTCCCTGCTGCCGACCGCACCGGTGGTGTGGCTGCTGATGGTCGTCTTCGTCGGCTCCTGAGCCGGGCCAGGTACCCTGGAAGGGCTCGTCGCTGCGCGGCGGGCCCTTTTCCGGTCCCGCGCCCGCGGGGGTGCTCCCGTGAGGTCTCCGGGTTCCGGCTCCGCCGTGCCGCCGGCTCCGCGATCGCGGAGATCATCCGCAGTCGTCAACGAGGAGTTTCCGCTCATGGCCCCCGCGCCTGGAGAACTGACGTTCGTCGCCCCCCGTGGGGCCAAGAAGCCCCCGCGGCACCTTGCCGACCTCTCGCCCGCCGAGCGCCGTGAGGCGGTCGCCGCGATCGGCGAGAAGCCGTTCCGCGCCAAGCAGCTGTCGCAGCACTATTTCGCCCGGTACGCGCACGACCCCGCGGCGTGGACGGACATCCCGGCGGCGGCCCGCGAGAAGCTCGCGGCCGAGCTGCTGCCGGAGCTGATGAACGTCGTCCGGCACATCTCGTGCGACGACGACACCACCCGTAAGACCCTCTGGCGGCTGCACGACGGCAAGCTGGTGGAGTCCGTGCTCATGCGCTACCCCGACCGGGTCACCATGTGCATCAGCTCCCAGGCGGGCTGCGGCATGAACTGCCCGTTCTGCGCCACCGGCCAGGCGGGTCTGGACCGTAACCTGTCGACCGCCGAGATCGTCCACCAGATCGTGGACGGCATGCGCGCCCTGCGCGACGGCGAGGTCCCGGGCGGCCCCGCCCGCCTGTCCAACATCGTCTTCATGGGCATGGGCGAGCCCCTCGCCAACTACAAGCGGGTCGTCGGCGCCATCCGCCGCCTCACCGACCCCGAGCCGGACGGTCTCGGCCTGTCCCAGCGCGGCATCACGGTCTCCACCGTCGGTCTGGTCCCGGCGATGCACCGCTTCGCCGACGAGGGCTTCAAGTGCCGCCTCGCCGTCTCGCTGCACGCCCCGGACGACGAGCTGCGCGACACCCTGGTGCCCGTGAACACCCGCTGGAAGGTCCGCGAGGTCCTCGACGCCGCGTGGGAGTACGCCGAGAAGTCCGGCCGCCGGATCTCCATCGAGTACGCCCTGATCCGGGACATCAACGACCAGGCGTGGCGTGGCGACCTCCTCGGCCGGCTCCTCAAGGGCAAGCGGGTGCACGTCAACCTCATCCCGCTGAACCCCACCCCGGGCTCCAAGTGGACGGCCTCCCGTCCGGAGGACGAGCGGGCCTTCGTCGAGGCGATCGCCGCCCACGGCGTGCCGGTCACCGTCCGGGACACCCGGGGCCAGGAGATCGACGGCGCCTGCGGGCAGCTGGCGGCCGCCGAGCGCTGAGCTCGGCCCGCCGGAGGCGCACTGATACTGTGCCTTCGCACAAATGAACAATCCGACAGGGGAGCGCGCGAGCGCTGAGAGTGCGGCACAGGCCGCAGACCCTCGGACCTGATCCGGGTCATACCGGCGTAGGGAGTCAGCATCATCATGAACACCAATCTCCGGCGTGCCCTCGGGGCGGCCGTCGTCGCCGCGCTCGGCCTGCCCGTGCTGGCCGCCTGCGGCGGCTCGGGCGGCACGGAAGGCGAGGGCGGCAAGACCGTCACCCTCGTCTCGCACGACTCCTTCGTCGTCTCGGACGGCGTCCTGAAGGACTTCGAGAAGGAGAGCGGCTACACCGTCAAGGTGATCAAGAGCGGCGACGCCGGCTCGGCCGTCAACCAGGCGATCCTCTCCAAGAGCCACCCGCAGGGCGACGTCTTCTTCGGCGTCGACAACACCCTGCTCTCCCGGGCGCTGGACCAGGACCTCTTCACGCCTTACGAGGCCAAGGGCCTCGACCGGGTGCCGAAGGACCTCCAGGCCGACGCAGCCCGGCACCGGGTCACCCCGGTCGACACCGGCGACATCTGCGTCAACTACGACCGCGCGTACTTCGCCGACCACAAGCTGGCACCGCCGCGGTCCCTCGACGACCTGATCAAGCCGGAGTACAAGAACCTCCTCGTCACCGAGAACGCCGCCACGTCCTCGCCCGGCCTCGCCTTCCAGCTCGCCACCGTCGCCGAGTACGGCGACGACGGCTGGCAGGACTACTGGAAGAAGCTCAAGGCCAACGGCGTGGAGGTGGTGAGCGGCTGGGAGCAGGCGTACAGCGAGCGCTTCTCCGGCTCGGCCGGCGGCAAGAAGGCCAAGGGCGACAAGCCGCTGGTCGTCTCCTACGCCTCCAGCCCGCCCGCCGAGGTGATGGGCGTGAAGCCGGAGCCGAAGGAGGCCCCCACGGGCGTCGCGACCGGCACCTGCTTCCGGCAGACGGAGTTCGCCGGCCTGCTCAAGGGCGCGAAGAACACCGAGGGCGGCAAGGCCCTGATCGACTTCCTGCTGAGCAAGAAGTTCCAGGAGGACATGCCCCTCCAGATGTTCGTCCGGCCCGCCAGCCAGGACGCCGCGCTTCCCGAGCTGTTCACCAAGTACGGCGTGAAGGTCACGGATCCCCACACCCTCGACCCGGAGAAGATCGCCAAGAACCGGGAGCAGTGGGTCAAGGCATGGTCCTCGATCGTCCTGAAGTAGACGCCCTCCGGACACCCCGCCGGCCGGGCTCCCGGCCGGCGCTCCGGCAGACGGCGGTGCGGTTCGGCCTGATGGTCCTGCCGCTCGCCTTCTTCGGCGTCTTCTTCGCCTATCCCGTCTCCGCCATCGTCCTCCGCGGTCTCAAGGACGACGGCCGGTGGCACTTCGGGCGGCTGGGCGAGGTGCTCACCGACCCCGCGATCGGCCACGTCCTGTGGTTCACCACCTGGCAGGCGGCGGCCTCCACGGCCCTGACGCTCGCCCTCGCCCTCCCCGGCGCGTACGTCTTCGCGCGCTTCGACTTCCCCGGGAAGCGGCTGCTGCGGGCGGTGGTGACGGTCCCCTTCGTGCTGCCCACCGTCGTCGTGGGCTCGGCCTTCCTGGCGCTGCTCGGCCGGGGCGGGCTGCTGGACGAGCTCTGGGGCGTCCGGCTGGACACCACCGTCTGGGCGATCCTGCTCGCGCACGTGTTCTTCAACTACGCCGTGGTCGTCCGGACCGTCGGCGGCCTGTGGGCACAGCTCGACCCCCGCCAGGAGGAGGCCGCCCGGGTGCTGGGCGCCGGGCGCTTCGCCGCCTGGCGGCGGGTCACCCTGCCGGCCCTCGCGCCGGCCGTGGCCGCCGCTTCCCTGATGGTCTTCCTCTTCACCTTCACCTCCTTCGGCGCCGTCCAGATCCTCGGCGGACCCCGCTACGCCACCCTGGAAGTGGAGATCTACCAGCAGACCGCGCAGCTGCTGGACCTGCCGACGGCCGCGGTGCTCACGCTCGTCCAGTTCGTCGCGGTCGCCGTGCTGCTGGGCGTGCACGCCTGGACCGTACGCCGCCGTGAGTCCGCCCTGAAGCTGGTCGACGCCGCGCACACCGCGCGCCGTCCGCGCGGGGCCGCCCAGTGGGCGCTCCTGGGCGGCGTGCTCACGGTGATCGCCCTGCTGGTCCTGGTGCCGCTGGTCGTGCTCGTCCTGCGCTCCTTCGACGGGCCCGACGGCTACGGGCTGACCTTCTACCGTGCCCTGGCCTCCGCCGGCGGCAGCGGCGGCACGTTCACCGTCGCCCCCCTGGAGGCCATCGGCAACTCCCTGGCGTACGCGCTGGCCGCCACCGGGATCGCCCTGCTCGTCGGCGGACTGGCCGCCGCCGCGCTGACCCGGCGCGCGGGCAGGCTCGTCCGGGGCTTCGACGCGCTGCTGATGCTGCCGCTGGGCACCTCCGCCGTGACCGTCGGCTTCGGCTTCCTGATCACCCTGGACGAGCCGCCGCTGGACCTGCGCGCGTCCTGGATCCTGGTGCCGCTGGCGCAGGCGCTGGTGGGCGTGCCCTTCGTCGTCCGGACCATGCTGCCCGTGCTGCGCGCCGTGGACGACCGGCTGCGCGAGGCCGCCGCGGTGCTCGGCGCGTCCCCGCTGCGTGCGTGGCGCGAGGTGGACCTGCCGCTGGTCGGCCGGGCGCTGGCGGTCGCCGCGGGCTTCGCGTTCGCGGTGTCCCTGGGAGAGTTCGGCGCGACCGTGTTCATCGCCCGCCCCGACAGCCCGACCCTGCCGGTGGCGGTGTCCCGGCTGCTGGGCCGCGCCGGTGAGCTCAATTACGGGCAGGCCATGGCCCTCAGCACGATCCTGATGCTGGTGTGCGCGGCGGCGCTGCTGGTTCTGGAGCGCATCCGCACCGACCGTTCGGGAGAGTTCTGATGTCCTTGCTGCGACTGGACGGCGTCACGGTCCGCTTCGGGGAGCGCGCCGCCCTGGACGCGGTGGACCTGGAGGTCGCCGAGCACGAGACGGTCTGTGTGCTCGGCCCGAGCGGCAGCGGCAAGTCCACGCTGCTGAGGGTCGTCGCCGGGCTCCAGAGGGCGGACGCCGGGCGGGTGCTCCTCTCCGGGAACGACCAGGACGGCGTGCCCACGCACCGGCGTGAGGTGGGCCTGATGTTCCAGGACCACCAGCTCTTCCCGCAGCGGGACGTCGGCGGCAACGTCGCCTTCGGCCTGCGCATGCGGAAGACGGGCCGCGCCGAGACGGAGCGCCGGGTCGCCGAGCTGCTGGAGCTCGTGGGACTGCCGGGCGCCGGGCGGCGCGCCGTCGCGGCGCTGTCCGGCGGTGAGCAGCAACGGGTGGCGCTCGCGCGCGCGCTCGCGCCCCGCCCCCGGCTGCTGATGCTCGACGAGCCGCTCGGCCAGCTCGACCGCGGGCTGCGCGAGCGGCTGGTGGCCGAGTTGCGCGAGCTCTTCGGCCGGCTGGGCACCACCGTGCTGGCCGTCACCCACGACCAGGGCGAGGCGTTCGCGCTCGCCGACCGGGTGGTGGTGATGCGCGACGGACGCGTCGCCCAGACGGGGACGCCCCTGGAGGTGTGGCAGCGGCCGGCGTCGGAGTTCGTGGCCCGGTTCCTCGGCTTCGACAACGTGGTCGCTGCGCGCGTGAGCGGGGGGAGCGCCGACACGGTGTGGGGCAGGGTCCCGGTGCCCGCCGGTACGTCCGGGGGCGAGCACCGGCTGCTCGTACGACCGGCGGGGGTGCTGCTGGTGCCGGACGCGAGGGAAGAGGGCGGGCTGCCGTGCACGGTGACCGGCCGGACGTTCCGGGGCGACCACGTCGTGGTGCTGCTGCGGCCGGCCGACGGGCCGCAGCTGGAGGCGGCGTGCGGCCTGCGGGGCGCGCCCGAGGTGGGGGACCGGGTGGGCGTCGTGTTCGACGCCGGCGAGGTCGTGGTGCTGGACGGCCCCTGAGGGGTCTCTCCGAGGGGGCCGGACGGCGCCCGAGGGTGAACGGACGGTCCCTGAGGAGAACGAGACGGGCCCGCCGCCCCGTCCACGGAGGACGGGGCGGCGGGCCCTTCGTACGCGCGCCGGGCGTCAGCCCGTGGCGGTCGGTGCGAGTTTCTTCGCCTCCGGCTCGGCCTCCGGGGCGCCCTCGGGCTCGCCGAACCAGGCGACCGCCACCGCTCCCGCCACGGCCAGCAGGAAGCCGAGGATCGCCATCCAGGCGAAGCCGGACCGGGAGGTGTCGCCGAGCCAGACCACGCCGATGATGCCGGGCAGCACCGTCTCACCGACGACGAGCGCGGCGGTGGCGCCGTTGACCGAGCCGATCTGGAGAGCGACGGTGTGCAGGTACATGCCGACGCTGCCGGATATGAGGATCGCGTACAGCGCCGGGTCCGCGAGCATCGTGGGCAGGTCGAACGGGTCGATGCCGTCGAGGATGCGGACGCCCACGCCGATCGCGCCGAAGCCGAGGCCGGACAGCAGACCGGCCAGGATGGCGGCCCTCGCCCCGAGGAAGTGGACGGCCACCCAGCCGCCGCCCATCAGCACGACGGAGATGATCAGCAGCCACCAGTGCGTGGAGCGGGCGGCCTCGCCGCTGCCCTCGTGGCCCGCGGCGGTCGCCAGCAGGATCAGCGCGGAGCAGACGACGCCGATCGACATCCACTCCTTCCTGGTCAGCCGGATGCCGAGCAGCTTGATGCTCAGCAGCGCGGTGACGATGAGGTTGGCGCTGATGACCGTCTGGGAGAGGAAGAGCGGCAGCATCCGGGCGGCCAGGGCGCCGAGGGCGAAGCCGACGAAGTCCAGGACCGTACCGACCATGAACTCCCACGTCACCGCGGCCTTGGCGGTGGACGAGAGGCTCGGCCCGCCGTGCTGGGTGGTGCCCGTGGTGGAGGCCGCCTCGGCCTCCCGGCGGGCCGATTTGCGCGATCCCACGGCTTGCAGGACCGAACCTGTTCCATAACAGGCCGAGGCCGCGACAGCCGTCAGAAGGCCGATGATCACCAATAGCTCCGTTCGCCTGATAAACCGTCGTGCTCCAAAGCCAGACGCGGTTTTCGGCGTGGAAGTTGCCTTGGGTCAAGAAAAGGTCAAAAACCGGGGTGCCGACCGGTCACCCGCCGAGATGCCCCGCCAGCCGGGTCAGCGCGGCCGGCACCTCCTCCACGGTGTCCACCAGCGCGATGCGCCCGGCCATCGGCCGTCCCCTGGCCAGGGCCTCCAGGAGCGGCCAGGCGGGCAGCGTGGACGTCCAGTGGGCGCGCCCCACGAGAACCATGGGTCTCGCCGCGCCCCGCGAACCGTAGAAGTTGGGGGTGGCGTTGCCGAAGATCTCCTGGACGGTTCCCGCGGCGCCCGGAAGGAAGATCACCCCGGCGTCGGCGCGGGCGAGGAGCCCGTCCTCGCGGATGGCGTTGGCGAAGTACTTCGCGATGTGCCCGGCGAAGGCGTTGGACGGCTCGTGCCCGTAGAACCAGGTGGGGATGCCGACCGAGGGGCCGCCGTCGGGCCGCGTCGCCCTTACGGCGAGAGCCGCCCCGGCCCAGGCGCCCACCGACGGGGTGAAGCCGGGGACGCCACGGAGGTCGGCCAGCGCGCGGTCCAGCATGCCGTCCTCGAACGGCGCGGCGTACGCGCCGAGGTTCGCGGCTTCCATCGCGCCCGGCCCGCCGCCCGTGGCGACCATCAGCCCGGAGCGCGCCAGCGCCCGGCCGAGCCGGGCCGCGCCCGCGTACTCCGGCGCGTCGCGGCGGACGCCGTGGCCGCCCATGACGCCCACGACGCGCTCCCCGACCAGCAGCTCGTCCAGGGCGTCGGAGACCGCGTCGTCATGGATGCCGCGCAGCATCGAGGCGACGACGTCGCCGTTCGCCCTGGTCTGTTCGTACCACGCGTACGCGAGCGCGTCGGGCGTGTTCCCGTAGCCCTTCTCCAGGCCCTCGTAGAGCTCCTCGGGCCGGTAGAGCGTGCCCCGGTAAGGGTCGAACGGCAGATGCGGCACCGGTGGGAAGACCAACGCGCCGCCGGCCCGCACCTTCGCCGCCGCCTCCCGCTCCATCGGGCAGCCCAGGAACACCGTCCCGGACGTGTCGACGGCCAGCAGGGCGGCGGTACGGGCCGTCAGGTCGACGGACTGCACCCGGTGTCCGGCGAGCGAGCCGGTGGTGGAGACGACCCGGTCGAACTCCTCCAGCGACTCGATCTCCTCCGTGGCACCGGGGGCGGCCATCGGCCGTCACCGCGTCATCGGCAGGGCCGCCAGCTCGGCGATCGCCCAGGTCAGCGGGGTCAGCACGGCCAGCAGTACGCCGGTGCGCAGCACGGCCGCGCCACGGAGCAGCGAGTGGGGGATGCCCAGGCGGTTCAGCGCCGAGGTGGTGCCGGCGCGGCTCTGGCGGCTGTCGAGGGCCGCGGTGATGGCGGTGGCGGTGACACAGGACATCACCAGGCCCGCGCCGAGCCCGGTGAGCGGGCCGAACGGCCGCGATCCGTCGGCCTCCCACGCCGCGCCGTAGAGCTGGGCGGCGGCGAGCGACGCCGAGGCCACCGCGCACAGCACCCCGAGCGGCCGGCCGATCCGGGTGGCGGCGTCCTGCAGTATGCGCCCGGCGAGGAGCCGTACGGCTCCCGGCCGTCCGGCCGCCAGCAGGACCCCGCACCAGTGGGTCAGTCCGGGCCCGGCCAGGACGAGCCCCAGAGAGGCCAGCAGCCAGCCGCCGATGACGCCGGGGGAGGCGCCGTCCGAACCGGGCAGGGCGAGAAGGGCGTCGGGTGCCGGGGCCGGGCCACGGGCCACATACGCCTCCATGGCGAGGCCGACCGTGATGATCGTGATGCCCCAGGGGAGGCCGGTGTAGGTGGGCTTGGGGGCGGGCGGTGGTGCGGGGACGACGGGAGGGACGGGGGCGGCGACAGCGTCCGCGGAGTCCTGGGTGGCCTCGGCGGTGCCGGCGGTGTCAGCGGTGTCCTGTGCGGTCCTGGCGCGCCGCTCGCCGCCCGCGCCCGGCCGCAGGGCGAGGGCGCAGGTGCCGGCGGCGAGCGCCGGCAGCAGGCCCAGCAGGGTCAGCGTGCCGCCCCAGGGCAGGGAGGCGTTCCCGTCCAGCAGGTGGGAGGCGGAACCGCTCAGCGGGGTGCCGCCGAGGTCGCCGCGGAGCTCCAGGTAGACCAGCAGGGCGATGCCGCTGCCGACGGAACAGGAGAGGGCCGTGGAGGCCGCCGCGAGCAGGGACAGCCGCACCGGGCCGAGGCCGATGGCGTCCAGGCCGTCGCGGGGCCGGGTGGCGGGGTCCGTACGGGCCACGGCGAGGGCGAACTGCACGACGGCGGCCAGCGGCACGGCGCACCACACCAGCCGGACGAGTGACTCCCCGGTGGCCTTGGGATGGGCCACCGCGTATCCGAGCGTGCACAGCAGCAGGAATCCGACGCCCGCCGCGGCGGCCACGACCAGCAGCCGCCGCAGCAGGACGAGCGGATGCGCGCCGCGCGCTAGGCGGAGACTGAGCACGCGGCCCTGCCCTCGCCCGCGGACGCCTCGGGAGACGGGATCCCGCTCGTGCGGCGGCCGTCGACCAGGGTGACGGAGCGGTCCGCCAGGGTGGCGACCTCTTCGTCCAGGCCGGCGACGACGACGGTGATCTGGTGCGAGCGCGCGGCCGTGGTGAGGGTGCGCAGCACCTGGGCCCGGTCGGCGTTGTGCAGCGGGGCGGTCGGCTCGTCCGCGAAGATCACCGTCGGTTCGGTGGTCAGCGCCCGTGCGATGGCGACCCGCTGACGCTGGGCCATGAGCAGCGAGCCGGGCCGCTTGCGGGCGCAGTCGCCGACGTCGAGGCGCTCCAGCCACTCGCCGGCCGTCCGCTTGGCGGCCCGGTGGCTGATGCCGCGCAGCAGCAGCGGCAGGGCCGCGTTCTCCCAGGCGGACAGCTCCGGTACGAGGTGGGGCTCGCTGTCGATCCAGCCGAACCGCTCCCGGCGCAGCCGCTCGCGCGCGGAGCGCGAGAGGGTGTGCACGGGCGCGCTGTTGAACCACACCTCGCCGGGTGCGGGTACGAGCTGTCCCGACAGGCACTTGAGCAGGGTGGACTTCCCGGAGCCGCGTGGTCCGGTGACGGCGAGGATCTCGCCTTCGCGCACGCCGAGGGAGACTCCGGCGAGTGCGGGGGAACCGCTGTATGCGTAATGCAGGCCGCGTGCCCAGAGCACGTCGTTGTCCGGCGGGGCCACCATATCGAGCACCTCGGGTCGCTGAAGGGTCCGTTCCCCTGACCGGCTGAACGAACCGGAGGCCATTGGGTCACTGGCACCGTACGGAACCGGGATCCTAGCCCTCTCCCAGGCTCGGCGCTGGAGTGCCTCACTTTCCTCCGGTCGGCCTCATCCCCGGCCGTCGCCCAAGCGTCGGAGCGCGTACGCGCACGGCCGGGGAGCGGATGCGCGGCAGGGGCGCGGGCGGACCTGGTGAAAGCGGGTGGACATGGTGAAAGCCGTGGCCCACGCGCGCGTACTGCGAAGGGGGTCGCGCGGGGCCACGGCGGCGGGACGGTGCCGGCGGCGGGCCGGTCGCCGTCCGGGTCGGTGCGGGCGGCCGGTGGGGCCGTCGCTCGGACCGTAAGGATCAGATCTTCGTCCAGGCCTCCGTAAGGACGCCGCGGAGGATCTGCTCGATCTCGTCGAAAGTGGACCGGTCGGCGATCAGCGGGGGCGCGACCTGGATGACCGGGTCGCCGCGGTCGTCGGCCCGGCAGTACAGCCCGTTCTCGAACAGCTTCTTCGACACGAAGCCGTAGAGCAGCCGCTCGCAGTCCTCGGGCGTGAAGGACTCCTTGGTGGCCTTGTCCTTCACCAGCTCGATGCCGTAGAAGAAGCCGTTGCCGCGGACGTCGCCGACGATCGGCAGGTCGTGCAGCTTGGACAGGGTCGACAGGAACGCCGACTCGTTGTCCAGCACGTGCTGGTTGAGGCCCTCGCGCTCGAAGATGTCGAGGTTTGCCAGCGCTACGGCGGCGGAGACCGGGTGGCCGCCGAAGGTGTAGCCGTGCAGGAAGGTCGCGTCGCCCTTGAAGAACGGCTCGGCGATCCGGTCGGAGATGACGGCCGCGCCGATGGGGGAGTAGCCGGAGGTCATGCCCTTGGCGCAGGTGATGATGTCCGGGACGTAGCCGAACTTGTCGCAGGCGAACATCGTGCCGAGGCGGCCGAAGGCGCAGATGACCTCGTCCGACACCAGCAGGACGTTGTACTTGTCGCAGATCTCGCGGACCCGCTGGAAGTAGCCGGGCGGCGGCGGGAAGCAGCCGCCCGCGTTCTGCACGGGCTCCAGGAAGACGGCGGCGACGGTGTCGGGGCCCTCGAAGAGGATCTGCTGCTCGATCTGGTCGGCGGCCCAGCGGCCGAAGGCCTCCGGGTCGTCGCCGTGGACCGGGGCGCGGTAGATGTTGGTGTTGGCGACCTTGTGCGCGCCGGGTACCAGCGGCTCGAAGGGGGCCTTGAGGGCCGGCAGGCCGGTGATGGACAGGGCGCCCTGGGTGGTGCCGTGGTAGGCGACCGACCGCGATATGACCTTGTACTTCCGGTGGTTGCCGGTCAGCTGGTGGTACTGCTTCGCCAGCTTCCACGCCGTCTCGACGGCCTCGGCACCGCCGGTGGTGAAGAAGACCTTGTTGAGGTCGCCGGGTGCGTAGTGGGCCAGCCGCTCGGCCAGCTCGACGGCCCTGGGGTGGGCGTAGCTCCACACCGGGAAGAAGGCCAGCTCCTGCGCCTGCTTGTTGGCGGCCTCGGCCAGCTCGGCGCGGCCGTGGCCGGCCTGGACCACGAACAGGCCGGCGAGACCGTCGAGGTAGCGCTTGCCCTTGTCGTCGTAGATGTAGGTGCCCTCACCGCGCACGATGGTCGGCACGGGGGCGTTCTCGTACGACGACATGCGGGTGAAGTGCATCCACAGGTGGTCGTACGCCGTCTGGGAGAGGTCCTTGCTCACGGCTATCGGGTTCCCCATGTGTAGGTCTGCTTGCGGAGCTTGAGGTAGACGAAGCTTTCGGTGGAGCGCACGCCGGGGAGGGTCCGGACGCGCTTGTTGATCGTTTCCAGGAGGTGGTCGTCGTCCTCGCAGACGATCTCGATGAGGAGATCGAAGGAGCCGGCCGTCACCACGACGTACTCCACCTCGTCCATCGCGGTCAGGGCGTCGGCGACGGGGTCGAGGTCGCCGTCGACGTTGATCCCGACCATCGCCTGGCGCCGGAATCCCACGGTGAGCGGGTCCGTGACGGCGACGATCTGCATCACGCCCTGGTCGAGCAGCTTCTGCACGCGCTGCCGGACGGCCGCCTCGGACAGACCGACCGCTTTGCCGATCGCCGCGTAGGGGCGGCGGCCGTCCTCCTGGAGTTGCTCGATGATCGCCAGGGAGACGGCGTCGATCGACTGCGTGCCCTGCACGCTCTTGGGGTCTGCACTACGAGTGGCCACGGAGTCCACTGTGCATGGGACTCGTCCGTGTGGCAACCCTGAATCGATGAAATTCGTTGCGAGGAACCTTTTGAAGAACTGATTCCGTTGTTCATGGGTAGTGGGTATGTCGAAAGCGTTGCCTTACTGACTAGGCTGGGCGTCTCACCCAATGGACCTGAAAGAAGGGGTGGCGCACGTGACCACCGAGCTGCGTCGTCTTCGCAACTACATCGACGGAGAGTTCCGGGAGGCCGCTGACGGGCGGACCACGGAGGTGGTCAACCCGGCCACCGGTGAGGCGTACGCCGTCGCCGCCCTGTCCGGCCCCGCCGATGTCGATGCGGCCATGGCCGCGGCCCAGGCGGCGTTCCCGGCCTGGCGCGATCTGGTGCCCGCCGAGCGTCAGAAGGTGCTCCTCAAGATCGCCGACGCCTTCGAGGCGCGGGCCGAGGAGCTGATCGCCGCCGAGTCCGAGAACACCGGCAAGCCCCTGGCGCTCACCCGCAGCGAAGAGATCCCGCCGATGGTGGATCAGATCCGCTTCTTCGCGGGCGCCGCCCGGATGCTGGAGGGCCGCTCCGCCGGTGAGTACATGGAGGGCATGACCTCCATCATCCGGCGCGAGCCGATCGGCGTCTGCGCGCAGGTCGCGCCGTGGAACTACCCCATGATGATGGCCACGTGGAAGTTCGCCCCGGCGCTCGCCGCGGGCAACACCGTCGTCCTCAAGCCCTCGGACACCACCCCGGCCTCCACGCTGCTCATGGCCGAGATCATCGGCGGTGTGCTGGAGGAGCTCGGCCACCCCAAGGGCGTCTTCAACGTCCTGTGCGGTGACCGCGAGACCGGCCGTCTGATGGTGGAGCACTCCGTGCCGGCCATGGCCTCGATCACCGGCTCCGTGCGGGCGGGCATCCAGGTCGCCGCGTCCGCCTCCAAGGACGTCAAGCGGGTCCACCTGGAGCTCGGCGGCAAGGCCCCGGTCGTCGTCTTCGAGGACGCCGACATCGCCCAGGCCGTCGAGGACATCTCGGTCGCGGGCTTCTTCAACGCCGGTCAGGACTGTACGGCCGCGACCCGGGTCCTCGTGCACGAGTCGATCCACGACGAGTTCGTGACCGCGCTGGCCAAGGCCGCCGCCGACACCAAGACCGGCCAGCCGGACGACGAGGACGTGCTCTACGGCCCGCTCAACAACGCCAACCAGCTCCAGCAGGTGTCGGGCTTCATCGAGCGGCTGCCCTCGCACGCCAAGGTCGAGGCGGGCGGTCACCGGGTCGGCGAGAAGGGCTACTTCTTCGCCCCGACCGTCGTCTCCGGCCTCCGGCAGGACGACGAGATCATCCAGCACGAGGTCTTCGGCCCGGTCATCACCGTCCAGTCCTTCTCGGACGAGGAGCAGGCCGTCGGCTACGCCAACGGCGTCGAGTACGCCCTGGCCTCGTCGGTGTGGACCAAGGACCACGCCCGCGCCATGCGGATGTCCAAGCGGCTCGACTTCGGCTGCGTGTGGATCAACACCCACATCCCGCTGGTCGCCGAGATGCCCCACGGCGGCTTCAAGCAGTCCGGCTACGGCAAGGACCTCTCGGCGTACGGCTTCGAGGACTACACGCGCATCAAGCACGTGATGACGTCGCTCGGCTGAGACCCGACGGCAGCGCAGCGGTGGCCCCGCCGGATCCTCCGGCGGGGCCACCGCCGTTCCCTCGGGCACCGGCACCGGCGGGCCGCTGCGGCTCGCCGCGGACGAGGCGACCCGGGGCGGGTCAGGGTGTGCGCCGGGCTGTGCCGGGCGGGCCGTAGAGGCGCAGGAAGGCGCGCACGCCGCCGCTGACGATGGTGTCGACCTCGGTCTCGGGCATCTTCACGGCACCGAAGAGGGAGCCCTGGCTGACGTCCGAGACGGCCAGCAGGGCGAAGTGGCGGGCGGCCACGCCGGCGTCGTCGATGTCGAGCAGCCCCTCCTCCGCCAGCTCGCCCAGCCGGTGGGCCAGCTGCCGGAACGCGGGCCGCGGGCCGGCCTCCTGCCACGCCTCGATGACGGCGGGCTCCAGATGGGACGCCTCCGCGTGGATCTGGCGTACGAGCGCGAAGTGGTCGGCGAACTCGGGCGGCGGCGAGGCCCAGTCGAAGGCGAAGGAGGTGAGGTCCCGCTCCAGGTCGGTGATCTTGCCGAGGTGGCGCTCGACCATGGTCCGGTGCCAGGCGGTGACGGAGCCCGCGCTCTCGATGACGACGGAGCGGAAGAGCTCCTCCTTGTCCTGGAAGTGGTTGTAGATCGTGCGCTTCGACACCCCGGCCTCGGCGGCGATGGCGTCCACGCTGGCCCGGCTGAAGCCGTCCCGGGCGAAGACCGTCCGGGCGGCGCGCGTGATGGCCTGCCGCTTCTCCGCCATGCCGCGGCGGGGACGTCCGGCCGCGGGCTCCTGTGCTGCGGGCATCGCCGCTCCTCTCCAAGGGTCGCGAAGCGCGCCTCGCGAAAAATTGCACTGTTCGGTTTACCTGTTGCACTGCACGGTGTAGTTTACCTGTATGCCTTCCGAGTCCCCGCGGACCCGGCGGCCCAGCCCCGTCATGACGGTGCTCGTGGTCCTGCTGGGTTTCCTCACGCTGCCCATGTCCATGTCCGGCACGACCGTCGCGATCCCCCGCATCGGTGAGGACCTGCACGCCTCCGGCGCCTCCCTGCAATGGGTCGTGACCGGCTATTTCCTCACGGCCTCCTCCCTCATGCTCGTCTCCGGCTCGCTCGGTGACCTCTTCGGCCGTCGCCGGATCTTCTCCATAGGCGCCGCGGTCTACACCGCCGGGGCCCTCGGCAGCGCCGTCGTGAACGACATCCTGCTGCTGGACCTGGCCCGTACGCTCTCCGGCGCGGGCGCGGCCGGCGTGATGGCGGGCGGCGGTGCGATCCTCGCCTCCGCCTTCCAGGGCGCGGCCAGGACCCGGGCCTTCGCCGCCATGGGCACCATGGGCGGCATCGGTCTCGCGATCGGCCCGACGTTCTCCGGGTGGATGGTCGGCGGTCTGGGCTGGCGCACCACCTTCGGGGTCTTCGCGGCGGCCGGACTGGTGATCCTCCTGGGCACCGTCTTCATCGGCGAGTCGCGGGCCGACCGCAGTCCGAAGGTCGACCGGCCGGGCGTGGCCAGCTTCATCGGCGGCCTGGCGCTGCTGATGTTCGGCATCACCCAGGGGGCGCAGGCCGGCTGGGGCAGCCCGCGGGTGCTCGGTCCCGTCGGCGCCGGGATCCTGCTGCTGGTGGTGTTCGCGGCCGTCGAGCGGCGCAGCGCCCACCCGGTGCTCGACCTGACCCTGGTCCGTGACCGGCGCTTCATGGGCTGGAGCCTGGCCGCCCTCGCGGTGCCCGTGGGCTCCTCCGGGGTGCTGGTCTTCCTGCCGACCTACCTCCAGGGTGTGAACGGCCTCTCCGCCCGGGACGCCGGACTGAGCATGCTGATGCTGACCGCTCCTGTGCTCTTCCTCCCCGCCGCCGGCGGCCGCCTGGTCAACCGGGGGATACCCGCCCGCCTCCTGGCGGGCCTGGCCCTGGTGCTCCTCGCCGGCGGCAATGCCTGGCTCACCGTGCTCCACCCCGGCATATCGGCCCTCGCCCTGCTCGGCCCCCTCCTCACCATCGGCGTCGGCAACGGCCTGGTGGTCGGTATCATCGATGCCCAGGCGATGAGCCTGGTGGAGCCTGCCCGGGTCGGCATGGCGGCCGGATTCCTCAACACCGTCAAGGGCGGCGCCAACGCCCTGGTGGTGGCCGTGGTCGGCGCGGTGCTGACCAGCTTGATCCAGGCCCGTACGGGTTCGGCCGAGCTGGCCGGGAAGATCGCCGCCGGTGACCTCTCCGGACCCGCCGAGGCGCTGCACGCGGCGCAGTTCACCGACGCCTGGCACATCGTCCTCTGGTCGGTCGCGGCCCTGTGCGCCCTGGGTGCGGTCACCGTCCACCTGCTGCTCGCCCCGGCCGGGCCCGTCAAGGTGTCGGGAGGCGCGGACAGCTCCCGGACAGGCCGTACATTGTCCGCGAAGATCTGACCCGTCAAGCTGCCGAAATGCGAGTGAGCCCCGTGAAGAGCCTGTCCCGCCGGTCCCTGCTGCGCGCGCTCGGCGCCGGCGCGGGCGCCGCCGCACTCGCCGGCTGCGGAGTCCCCGCCGCCTATGTCGAGCCCGGCGACCGGGCCGCCGAGGACCGCTCCGCCCGGGAGAAGAAGCTCGTCTTCGCCAACTGGCCGCTCTACATCGACACCGACGACGAGGACGCGCAGCTCCGCCCGACGCTGGCGGAGTTCGAGAAGGCCGGCGGGATCTCGGTGAAGTACACCGAGGAGATCAACGACAACGACGAGTTCTTCGGGAAGATCAGCCCAGCCCTGATGAACCATCAGGACACCGGCCGGGATCTCGTCGTCGTCAGCGACTGGATGTGCGCCCGCTACGTACACCTGGGCTGGGTCCAGGAGATGGACCGCTCCCGGCAGCCGAACGTCGCCCGCAACCTCGACCCGCTGCTGCGCAAGCCGCCCTTCGACCCCGGCCGCCGGCACACCGTCCCCTGGCAGTCCGGCATCACCGGCATCGCCTACAACCGCAAGAAGCTCGGCCGCGAGATCCGGCGCACCTCCGAGCTGTGGAAGGACGACCTGCGCGGGCGGGTCACCCTGCTGGCCGGGCTGGACGAGGCGTTCTGCCTGCTCATGCAGGGCAACGGCGCGGACGTCACCCGCTGGACCGCGGACGACTTCCACACCATGACCGACCAGCTGCGCCGGCTCGTGAGCAAGCGCCACATCCGTCGCTTCACCGGCAACGACTACATCAAGGACCTCTCCTCCGGCGACGTCCTGGCCTGCCAGGCCTACTCCGGCGACATCATCCAGCTCCAGGCCGACAACCCCGACATCGAGTTCGTCGTCCCGGAGGAGGGCGCCGAGCTGTGGGCGGAGAGCCTGATGATCCCCAACCTCGCCCGCCACAAGAGCAACGCCGAGCGGCTCATCGACCACTACTACCAGCCCGAGGTCGCGGCCCGGCTCGCCACCGCGGTCAACTACGTCTGCCCCGTGCCCGCCGCGCGGGACGTCCTCGCCTCCTCCCGGGACAAGGAGGTCGCCGAGCTCGCCGAGAACCCCCTGATCTTCCCGAGCGACGACATGCGCAAGCGCCTCGGGACCGCCCGCGACATGACCTCCAGGGAGCGCCCCGCCTTCGCCAAGGAGTGGAACGAGATCGTCGGCCTCTGAGCGGCGCGGCCGCCGTCTTCCCCAAGGCGGCCTCTGTGAAAGACCGTTGAGGCTGCCCGAATCCATGCTCGCCATGCCCCCGCACTACGGATTCCGTCGTAAGTCAAGGTCTTGACCGGCGATCTTGTGCATCGTCAGACTGTCGCCGTCGCCGACGAGCCATCGGCGTGCAGACCACTACGGGGGAGTGATCGCACTGGACGGCAAGACAAGCCTGCCCGCGAGGGCCGCCCTCTCCGAGGCCCTGGCGGCCCTGCCGCAGGACACCGGCGCGGCCGGCTTCGGAGCGGACATCGACGCGGCGCACGAGGTGCTGCTGGCTCCCGACGCCACGGCCGAGGAGCGGGAGACCGCCCTGCTCGGCTGGCTGCGCCGGTCGCAGCCCTGCCTCTTCGGGCGCCTCGCCGCCAGGTCCTGGCAGGGGCCGGGCGCCTCCAAGGGACTCGGCGTCGACATCTGCTGGTTCGGCCCGGAGGACCTGGCCCGGGGCCACGCGCACCTCGCGGCCCGGATCTGGACCGCGCGGGCGGCCTGGAAGCGGCGGGCGGTCACCGGCCAGAGCAGCGCCTTCCTGATCGTCTTCAACGACGAGCGGCTCGCCCGGGCCCTGCCCGGCCCCGAGTTCGCCGACCTGTGCCGGAGCCTGGCCGACACCTACCTCTCCGAATGGGCACCCCTCGTCTTCGACACCGTCTACGCCGAGGCCGTGCCGCTGGAGCAGCCCGACGGCTCCCTGGTCCTCTTCAAGGCCAGCACCCAGCTCTTCTACACCGGCGCCCACCAGCGCCGTAACCACGACCGCAGGATCCCCGGCGGCGTGGTCATCTCGGTCAACGCCCCGGGCCACTACGCCCATTCGCTCGTCACCCGCGGCCTGATGTCCGACCTCGGCGCGGCCATGGACTTCGTCCGGGACAGCGCCCACCGCACCATCGGCAACGGCGGCATCGGTCATCCGGCCCGCCTCACCAGCAGCTGGCACAACCCCGCCGGCCCCGGCTGCCCCGCCGACACCTTCTCCGCCACCTACCAGATCGACGTCCTCGTTCAGAAGGACGTCGTCGGCGACGACACCCTGCGCCTGGGCGCCCACCGCGAGGACGAGATCTGGCCCTCACTGCGGCTGGACTACCTCACGGCGAAGGACTTCTCCGTCGGCGACCCCGACCACGGCTGGGCCAACGGCCTGCCCATCGAGCCCGACGCCCTGCTCACCAACCCCTGGGAGCCCGTCGTCGCCGCCAACACCCCCGACTTCAACTACTGACCACCCGCGGCGGGCCCCGCCGGGACGGAGACCTCCATGCTCATCAGGGACATGAGTGACAGCCGGCTCACCGACGCCTACGGCATCCGCTACCAGCAGGTCTATCCCCACGGCGGCGAGGACCTCGCCGACTGGGGCCTGGGCCGGGCCGTCATTCCGCCCGGCGGCGAGACCGAGCCGCACGACCACCACGAGGAGCACGAGGCGTTCGTCCTCCTCTCGGGCAGCGGGGTCATGGTCATCGACGACGAGACGCGGCCCGTCTCCGCGCCCTCGGCCGTGCTCATCCCCAACGGCTCCCGCCACCAGCTGAGGAACGCCAGCGACACCGAGCCGCTCGTCTTCCTCTCGCTCTACTGGCCGCCCGCCATGGGCCCGCTCGACCTCTGACCCGCGCTCCACCGGCCCGCGCTCCCCACCCCGGAGATCCCGCACATGCTCACGCGCACCCTCGTCACCGCGGCACCACCCACCCCCAACGGCGACCTGCACCTCGGCCACCTCTCCGGCCCCTACTCCGGGGCCGACATCCACACCCGGGCGCTCCGCCTCCAGGGCACGCCGGTCCGCTACCTCACCGGCTCGGACGTCCACCAGAGCTATGTCCCCCTCAAGGCCCGCGCCCTGGGCGAGGACCCCCTCGCGCTCGCCGACCGGTACGCGGACGTCGTCGCCGCCATCTTCGCCTCGGCCGCCTTCGAGGCCGACACCTACGTCCGCCCCCAGCACTCCCGCCTCCACCGGGAAGCCGTACGGGACTTCGTCACCACCCTCCACCGCGCGGGCCGGATCGTGCCCCGCACCGCCGAGGGCCTCCACTGCGCCGCCTGCGACCGCTACCTCTTCGAGGGGCACGTCAGCGGCGGCTGCCCCCGCTGCGGCGCCGACAGCGACGGCAACTCCTGCGAGGAGTGCGCCTGGCCCAACGTCTGCACCGACCTCGTCGACCCCGTCTGCAACACCTGTGGCGCCACACCGGTCACGCGCACCTACGAACGCCTCGTCTTCCCCCTGGGCCAGTACACCGACCGGCTGCGCGCCCTGCACGCCGGCACCGCGATGAGCCCCCAGCTGGAGGAACTCTGCGCCGGTCTGCTGGCCGGCGAGCTCCCCGACATCCCCGTCACCCACCCCACCGACTGGGGGCTGCCCGTCCCCGTGGCCGGCTTCGAGGGCCAGCGCGTCTACGTCTGGGCCGAGATGGTCCCCGGCTACTTCGCCGAACTCCAGGAGGCCCTGCGCGCCGAAGGGGCGGACCCCGCCGGCTGGCGCGAGGAGTGGAACGCCTCCCGGATCGTCCAGTTCTTCGGCTTCGACAACGGCTACTTCCACACCGTCCTCTTCCCGGCCCTGATGATGGCCTACGACGACGGACTGCGCCTGCCGGACGCCTTCGTCACCAACGAGTTCTTCCAGCTGGACGACGCCAAGTTCTCCAAGAGCCGCGGCCACGCCATCTGGGCCGACGCCCTGCTCGCCGAGGTGCCCGGCAGCGTCGTCCGTTTCGCGCTCGCCCACGACCGCCCGGAGACCGCCCGCACCTCCTTCACCTGGGACCGCTTCCGTCGCCTGGCCGACGAGGAACTGGCCGGCGCCTGGCAGGGCTGGCTCGACGGCCTCTTCCGGCGCGTCGCCACCGTCGGCGGCGGCCGGGTCCCCGAGCCCGGCACACCCACCCCCTCCCAGGCCGCCTTCGCCTCCGCCGTCGACGCGCTCGCCGACGCGTGCTTCGCCGCCTTCGCCGCCGAAACGTTTTCCCCGCAACGGGCCACCCGCTGCCTCGGCGAACTCGTCCGCCTCGCCACCGCCTTCGCCGCCGGACAGTCCCGCCTGCTCGCCGCCCGCCCCGCCGACGACCGCGCCCGCACGGCCGTCGCCCTCGAAGCACGCGCGGCCCGCACCCTGGCCGCCTGCGCCCACCCCCTCATGCCGGACTTCGCCCGGCAGCTCTGGCACGCCCTCGGCCTGCCCGACGAGCCCACCCGGGACGCCGCGCGGGCCGAGCTCCCCGGCACCGGGTCCCACCCCGTCGCCCCAGGCCCCCACACCTTCTTCACCCCGCTGCCCGCCGACATCGACACCCGGGTGATGGGCGGATGACCCGGACCCGCGCATGAGCCGCGCACTCGTCATCGGCGCCGGGGTCTTCGGCCTGTCCCTCGCCCGCGAACTCGCGGGCCGGGGCCGTTCCGTCCACCTCGTCGACCCCTGCCCGGCCGGCGCGGGCAGCGGCCCCTCCTACGCCGACACCCGCATCCTGCGCTGCGCCCACGGCCCCGACCGCTTCTACGCCCGCTCCGCCTGGCGGGCCCGGACGCTCTGGCGGGAGCTGGAGGCCGAGACCGGCGAGCGGTTCCTCCACCCCACCGGAGCGCTGCTGCTCGCCACCGGACCCGACACCGGCTGGGAGCGCGCGGGCCTCGACACCCTGCGCGACCTCGGCATCCCCGTGGAACACGTGCCGGCCGCCGCCCTGCCCGGCCGCTTCCCCGGGTTCACCGCCCACGATGTCTCCTTCGCCGTCCACGAACCCGGCGGCGCCGTGCTCGCGGCCCGTACGGCCATGCGCGCCCTCGCCGCCTCCGCCGCGCGGCGCGGCGTCCGCACCACCGTGGGCACCGCCGTGCCCGACGGCGACGGCGCCCGCGTCGACGGCCGGACGTACACCGCCGACCTGGTCGTCTGGGCCGTGGGCCCCGCCCTGCCCACGCTCTTCCCCGGCCTCACCGGGGTCGTCTCCGAACGGCAGGACAGCTACTGGCTCACCGCGCGCGGCCCCTGGGCGACGGGCGGCGGGCCCGCCTGGATCGACCGCTCGGCGGAGATGTACGGCGTGCCGGCGCTCGGCGGCGCGGCCACCGTGAAGATCGTGCCGGACGGCGTGGTGCCGGATGCCGCGCACCTCGTGCCGTACGGCGTCGTGCCGGATCCCGCACGCCTCGTGCCGGACGGTGCCACGGCGGATCCCGCGCGCCTCGACGCCTCCGCGGCCGCCGCCGAACTCCCCGCGCACGCGCGGCGCTACGTCACGACCCGCTTCCCCGCCCTCGCCGAGGCGCCCGTCGAGCGGCGCGAGGAGTGCGCGTATGCCTGGTCGCCCGACGAGCACTTCATCCTCGACCGCCTGCCCGGCACCCGCGCCGGCTGGCTGGTCGGCGGCGACTCCGGACACGGCTTCAAACACGGGCCGGCCTGGGCCCGTCATGTGGCCGACGTCCTCGACGGGACGGCCGAGCCGCTCCCGCGCTTCGCCCTGCGCGGGGCCCCCGCGGCGCCGGGGGCACACCGAGAACCACCGGGAGAACAGTCATGAGCGAGCAGCGACACCCAGACGAGCGGCTGTACGAGGCCGCGTACGAGCCCTCGCACGCAGGCGAAATCGCGGGCGAAACCCGGCGGGAGGACGGGCGGGAGCGGGAATACCCCCGGCACCCCTGGACACCCGTCTGCGCCGCCGTCGCCGACCGGCTGACGCCCGGCGCCGACGTGGCCGTACGGGGCCGGAAGTGGCGGGTCGCCGGCCGGGTGGTGGCCACCGATCACGAGGAGACCTGGCTCGAAGTCCTGCTGGAAGACGGTTCGGAGACGTCCTGGCTGGCCGTCGAGACCCTGGGCGGCGACCCCCGCCTCTCGCTCTGGCGGCGCTCCGAGGCGACCACGGCGGGCTTCGACCTCGCGTCCGCCACGCTGCGCGGCGCGGTCCTGACCGAGACGGCGCGCGGTGCGGCCCGCTATGTGACGGAGGGCCGGTTCGGCCTGGACCTGCCGGCCGCCGGCCGCCTGGTCCACCGTGAGTACGAGGGCCCGGAAGGGCGGGTCGCCGCGGCCCGCTTCAGCCCGGAAGGACCCTGGCTCGTGGGTGTCGGGACACCGTTGGGCGGCGCGGAGGCCCTTGAGGACGGGTCCGGAGAGGACGAAGGGGCCGGAGAGGCCGGCGGGACCGCGGAGCCCGGCGACTGGTGGACCGCCTTCTTCGGCGACATCTACACCGACTCCGACATCGAACAGCAGGACCCGGGCCTCACCCGCGCCATGGTCGACTGCGTCACCGCGCTGGTGCCGCCCGCCACCCACCACCGCCTGCTCGACCTCGCCTGCGGCACCGGCCGCCACGCCGTGCCGCTCGCGGGCGCCGGCTACCGCGTCACCGGGGCCGACCTGTCGGCCGACTATCTCGGTCAGGCGCGCCGCCGCGCCGCGGCCGCCGGGCGCGACGTCGCCTTCGTACGGGCCGACATGCGGGACCTCGGCGCCTTCCCCGACGGCTCCTTCGACGCCGTGACCAACCTCCACACGAGCTTCGGCTTCTTCCACGACGGCGCCGAGGACATGCGCGTCCTCCACGAGGTGCGCCGGGTGCTGGCGCCCGGTGGCCGCTTCCTGCTCGACGTCGTCAACCGGGACGCCTTCCTCCGGCAGACCAGCGAGGTCTTCGGCGTCCCCGAGGACCAGTACGTCATCCGCAACTTCGACAGCTCCACCGGCCGGACGTTCCTCCACGAGGAGGTCTTCGACCCGCTGACCAGCCGCATCCGCTGGACCGTGACCGAGCCCGCCACCGGGCGCTCGTCCACCGCCGACTACCGCGTCTTCAGCGCCCACGAGCTCGTGGGCATGCTGCGGGCCGCCGGGCTCCGTGTGGAGGCGGTGCACGGGGACTACGACCGCTCGCCGTTCACCGTCCACGCGCCCAGCGTCGTCGTCCTCGCCTCGGCCCCACCCGCCCTCTGAAACCCCTGAGTCCGGGAAGTCCCGGAAGTCCCGTGAGCCCCGGAATCCCTCTCAAGGCCGCACACCCCTGACGTCACACCCCCTGACGTCAGACCCTCTGACGTCTCCCTCGGACGTCACGCCCCTGACGTCACCTCACCTCACGATTGGCGATCCGATCACCATGCCGACCGCACTCCACCGCATGATCAACCAGCAGGCCGCCGCCCTCGAGCACGTCGCGGGCCTCGACCTGGCCGAGCGGGCCGCCGTCCTCGCCGCCGCCCGCCGGGTCGTCGTCACCGGCACCGGAACCAGCCAGCACGCCGCCGAGCTCGGTGCCGCGATGCTGGAGCGGGCCGGCCTCGACGCCCGCTGGGTGCCCGCCGTCCAGTGGTCCCGCTGGAGCGCGGGCCACCGGCCCGGTGACGTCCTCCTGGTCATCACCCACACCGCGGAGACCGCCTTCGCGGTCCGCGCGCGGGCCGCGGCCCAGGAGGCCGGGGTGCCCGTCGTCTCCGTCACCGGCACGGGCCGGAGCTGGCCGGAGGCGATCGGGACGGTCGCCCCCGAGGAGTCCGAGACCTACACCGTCAGCTACACCTCCGCGCTGGGCGTCCTCGCCCGCCTCGCCCACCTCGCCGGCGCCCCCGAGGGCTCCGCCGACGACCTCCGCCGCACGGCGGAGCAGGTGCGCGCCGTCTGCGCCGAGCCTGGCGTCGGCCACATCGCCGTCCCCGCGCGCAGCCTCGCGGTCATCGGCTGCGGCCCCTGGGGCGTCACCGCCCGCGAGGGCGCCCTGAAGATCCGCGAGGGGGCCCGGATCCTCGCGGAGGGCTTCGACTCCGACCGCTTCCTGCACGGTTCGGCCGTGCCCTACACCGCCGCCGACGGCCTCGTCGTCCTCGAACCGGCCGCCGACCCCGACGGGCTGACCGCGGCCCTCGCGGACGCCGCCCGGCGCGAGGGCATCGCGACCGCCACCCTGGAGGCGCCCGGCGGTGACCCGCTGCCGCCGCTCCTCGCCCAGATCCCCATGACCGTACGCCTCCAGCTGCTGGCCGACCGCTACGCCGCCCTGCGCGGCCAGGACCCCGACGAGGCCATCGTCGGCGCCTGGGCGGACAGCGCGCTGTGGCGGATGGGTACCCCGGGCCGGTGAACCCTCCGCTGCCCGCGCGCCTCGCCCGGCTCTCGCGCCACCAGGTGGCGCTGGTGTCGGCCGCCCTCTTCTGGGGCGGCTCGGCCACCTTCACCAAGTCCGCGCTGGACGCGGTGCCGCCGCTGACGCTGCTGGTGATCCAGCTGGCGTCGGCGACGGCCGTGCTCTGGGCGGTGCTCCTGATCCGCGGCCCACGGCGCCCACCCGGCCGGAAGTGGGTCGTCCGCCTCGGCCTCCTGGGCCTGCTCGAACCCGCCCTCGCCTACGCGTTCTTCACCTTCGGACTCACCCGCACCACGGCGTCCAACGCCTCCCTGCTCACCGGCCTGGAGTCGTTCTTCGCCATCGGCATGGCCTGTCTCTTCCTGCGCGAGAAGCTCACCGGCCGGGCCTGCGCTGCCCTGGTCCTGGCCCTGGCGGGGGTGGCCACGCTGGAGGGGCTCGGCTCGGGCTTCGCGCCGCACCCGGGGGACGGACTGGTGCTCGCCGGGGTGGTCTGCGCGGCGAGCTACGTCATGCTGGCCGCGCGGACCGCCGAGCACGTGGACGCGCTGACCATGACGGCGTACCAGTTCTCTTCCGGGCTGCTGTTCACCCTGCCGTTCGCGGTGACGCGCTGGGCGTCCGGCGCGGAGTCCCTGCCCACGGACGCCTCGGCCGGGGCCTGGGCCGCGGCCGCGCTGTCCGGAGTCGTCGGCTACGCCGCCAGCTTCCTGCTCTACAACTACGCGATCAAGGCCGTACGGGCCACGACGGCGGCGATGGTCCTCAACCTCATCCCCGTCTTCGGCGTCGCCTGCGCCGTGGTCCTCCTCGGCGAGCGGCTGACGGGCGCGGCACTCGCCGGCGCCGTGCTGATCGTCGGAGCGGTCGTGGTGTTCTCCACGACGGAAGGGGACGCCACGCCGGAGGACGCGGAGAAACCGCTGAGCGGGGACGGTGCCGCCGTCCCCACCGGGAGGTCAGCGGGGCAGCAGTGACCGCAGGGCGTCGATGCGGTTCGTGGTGATCGCGTCGACGCCCGCGGCGAGCAGCCGCCGCATGGTGAAGCGGGTGTCCGCCGTCCACGCGGAGACCAGCATGCCCGCGGCGTGGTCGCGGGCGACCAGCTCCGGGCTCACCAGCCCGAAGCGGTAGTTCATCCAGCGCGGCCGGACCGCGGCGAGCAGCTCCGCGCGGGGCGGCACGAGCGTCGTCCAGGTGAGCGCGATCTCGGCGTCGGGGTCCGCGCGGCGCACGGCGAGCATCGCCGTGGGGCCGCCGCAGTAGTACACCCGCCCGGCCGCGCCGCTCGCGTGGACCTCGGCGACCGCCGCCTCCGTGGCGGCGGGATCGGGAAGGTCGACGAACAGACGTGGCGCCGGAGCCGTCGCCCCGCCGTCCTCGAACAGCGCGAGCGCCTCGCGCAGGGTGGGCACCCCACCACCCGTCAGCTCGTCCAGCTCCCCGGCCGACAGGGAGTCCAGCAGCCGGGTACGGCCCCACAGCCGTTCCAGTGTCGTGTCGTGCAGCAGGACGGGCACGCCGTCCCGCGTCAGCCGGACGTCGGCCTCCACCGCGCCCGCCCCTGCCCGGAGCGCCGAGCCGAGGGAGGCGAGGGTGTTCTCACGGTGTACGTACGGGTCGCCGCGGTGGGCGACGGCGGTGAACTCGGGGGCCGCGGTCGCGGCCGCGCCTGCGCGCGTCGGATAGGACATGGGGCCATTCTCACCGCCGGTCCCCGCCGGGGCCGCGTCAGGACCGGTGGAAGGAGGGGCCGCCGGTCCGCGGGCGGCCCGCCGGGCGGCCCGCCGGGATCCCGGCCGCGCGCTGGCTCGTCCAGGCCGCGCCCCGGCTCGTCCCGGCCGCGCACCGTCCCGGCCCGCGCCGCCCCCGTCGGGCCCTGCCCCGGTCGTGCGCCGCCTCGTTCAGCGCCGCTCCGGCCCGGACCCGGACTCAGCCCCGGACCCGGACGCGCCCCGCACCGCTCAGCCCCGCCAGGCCGCCGTGTACTCGTCGATCTCCGCGCGCAGCGCCCTCTTGCCCGCCTCGTCCATGAAGGACGCCTCGACCGCGTTCTTGGCGAGCTCGGCGACGCCCCGGGCGTCGAGGTCCAGCAGCCGGGCCGCGACCCCGTACTCCCGGTTGAGGTCGGTGCCGAACATCGGCGGGTCGTCGCTGTTGATCGTGACCAGTACGCCCGCGGCCACCATCTCCTTGAGGGGGTGCGCGTCGAGGTCGGTCACGGCCCGGGTGGCGAGGTTGGAGGTCGGGCAGACCTCCAGCGGGATCCGGTGCTCGGCGAGGTGGGCCAGCAGCGCCGGGTCCTGGGTGGCGCTCGTGCCGTGCCCGACGCGCTCCGCGCGCAGCTCGGTCAGCGCGTCCCAGATCGTCTGCGGGCCCGTGGTCTCCCCGGCGTGCGGGACGCTGTGCAGACCGGCGGCGATCGCCCGGTCGAAGTAGGGCTTGAACTGCGGCCGGGGCACACCGATCTCGGGGCCGCCCAGCCCGAAGGAGACCAGGCCCTCCGGCTTGAGCTCGCAGGCGATCCGGGCCGTCTCCTCGGCGGCCTCCAGCCCGGCCTCGCCGGGGATGTCGAAGCACCAGCGCAGCACGACGCCCAGCTCCGCCTCCGCCGCCTTGCGGGCGTCCTCGATCGCCTCGACGAACGCGACGTCGGGGATGCCGCGCCGGGTCGAGCTGTACGGGGTCACGGTCAGCTCGGCGTAGCGGATGTTCTGCCGGGCCATGTCGCGCGCGACCTCGTACGTCAGCAGCCGAACGTCCTGGGCGTCGCGGATCAGGTCGACCACCGAGAGGTAGACCTCGATGAAGTGGGCGAAGTCGCGGAAGGTGAAGAAGTCGGCGAGCGCCTCGGGGTCGGTGGGCACCGGGGAGTCCGGGTGCCGGGCGGCCAGCTCGGCGACGATCCGCGGGGACGCGGAGCCGACGTGGTGGACGTGCAGCTCCGCCTTGGGGAGCCCGGCGATGAACGAGTCGAGAACGGACATGCGCGCCTCCAGGGCTGCTCGGACGACGGGGTGATCATCGTATGCGCGGCGGGTACGGGGGCCGTGCTCAGGCCTTAGCATGACGGAGTACCGACTGGGGAGGGCCATGTCCGAGAGGGCCGACCGCGCCGACGGGGCCGCCACGGCCGACGAGCAGCCCGAGTCGCGGGACCGCGACCCCTGGGCGCCGCCGGAGCGGCGGGTGCCGCTGGACAAACCGACGACCGAGGCGGTGCCCGAGCAGCGGACGGCCGCCGCGCCGGCGCGACCGGGCCACTCGGTGCCGCCGCACGCCGCGGCGCCTCCCGCCCACCGTGCCGGGCCGCCGGTCGCGCCGGTGTCCTCCGCGGTGCCGCCGGTGCCTCCCGCGCCGACGGGTCCCGGGACGCCGAGCGCGTATCCGGGTGGTCCCTACGGGCCGGGCCCGTACGCCCAAGGTGTCCACCCGCAGGACCCTCGGTACCCTCACGCCCCCTACGCCACGACCGGCTACGGCTACCCCGCGGCCCCCGGCGGCCAGGTCCCCTACGGCGCACCGCCCTACGGCGGGCCCGTGCCCTACGGTCAGATCCCGTACCAGCCGGGCTCGTACGGCTACCCCGTGCCGTTCTACGGCGAGGACCCGCGCACCCTGGGTTCGGACAGCGGCTTCGGCATAGCCGCCCTGGTGCTCGGCATCGTCGGCACGGTCATGTCCGTCACGGTGCTCTTCGGGGCGCTGCTCGGCATCCTCGGCGTCGTCTTCGGCGCGATAGGCCGGGCCAAGGTGAAGAGCGGCCGGGCGTTCAACGGCGGTCAGGCGCTGACCGGGCTGATACTCGGGGCGCTGGCGTTCGTGCTGTCGGCGGTGATGCTCTTCGTCTACATCAGCGTGGCGGACGAGGAGGACGGGAACGTGCCGGAGGAGGATCCGGGGGCGACGTACGGGGCGTATGTGTCGGCGCCGTTGTGGCCGGGGGGCGGGGGCGCGGGCGCGGGCCGCTGAGCCCCGCCTGGTGTGCCCGGCGGGCGGCCTTTCCCCGGCCCCGCCCCTTCCTGAAACCGGGGGGCTCCGCCCCGGACCCCGGTCCTCGAACTACCCCGGCTACCGCTGGGGGTGCCCCCAGGAGGCGCCCCCGGACGGGCCGAGTCGTTGCCCGCAACCGGGCGGGAAAGGCGGCCTCGAACGGGAAAAAAATCCAGCCCGGCCGGCGCTCGGGGCCACCGCGCGTCAGCGCGACCGGGGGTCCGGGGGCGCAGCCTCCGGTCACGGGAAGGGGCGGGCAGGGGAAACTAGGCCCCCTCCGCCAGCCGCTGCCGTGCCGCCATCAGCGCGAAGCCCAGCAGGTTCTCGCCGCGCCACCGCTCCGGGTCCCCCGCCCGTTCGTCGTCGGCCGCGAGGCCGATGCCCCATATCCGGTCCAGCGGGCTCGCCTCCACGAGCACCCTCCCGCCCGTGCCCAGCAGGTAGTCGCGGAGCGCCGGGTCCTGCCCGAACTTGTGCACGCTGCCCTCGACGACCAGGTCGAAGCGGTGGGCGCGCCAGCGCTCCTCGTCGAAGCCGCGCACCGTGCGGCCCGCGTCCTTGGCCTGCTTGGGGTGCGTGGCCGCGAGGACCCGGGCCTCCGCCTCGGCGTCGTCGAACAGCCGGGCCTTGCCCGCCATCATCCAGTGTTCGGCCGTGGCGTACGCGGTGCCGTCCACCGTGAACGGTGACGGCCACCACTGGCTGAAACAGCTCGCTCCGATGCCGCCGTCGCGCCTCGGCCGGTGCCCCCAGAAGTAGACGTACTTGACCCGCTCGCCCTGCTCCAGGGCGGCCGTCAGCTCCGCCACCGTGCGAGGCCCGTCCGCGCGGCCCGCCGTCCCGGTCTCCCCATTGATCGTCATCCGGCCATTCTGACAAGCCGGACACCGAGAGTGAACTCAATTACTGACCGTCAAATCTTCCCCATAGCATTGCCCGACGCAGTCCAACGGAGGGGACATCTTTATGTCTGATTACCAGCAGAATCCTTACGGCGCGCCCCAGCAGCCGCAGTCGCCGGGGTACGGCTACCCCACGCAGGGTCAGAACCAGGGTTACCCCGCGCAGGGCGGCTACCCGACCGCGCCCCCGGTCCAGCCCTACCCCGTCGGTTACGCCGCACCGATGCAGCCCAACAACGGCACGGGCACCGCCGGTCTGGTCTGCGGAATCGTCGGCACGGTCTGCAGTCTGCTGGTCTTCCTGTGGTTCTTCGGCCTGGTCCTGGGCATCCTCGGCATCATCTTCGGCGCCGTCGGCCGCTCCAAGGTGACGAAGGGGGAGGCGACCAACCGCCAGGCCGCCACCGCCGGAATCGTGCTCGGCGTCGCGGCCCTCGTGATCCTCATCCTGTGGGTCGCGCTCTTCGCGAGCCTCCTCACCGCCAGTTCCTGGGGGGCGTGACGGTCCGGCCGCTAAGTCACCGAATCCGTCGTGATGACAAAACACCGCGACGGAATCCCTTGTTGCTGACCCTCTCCTCTGCCAAGATCTGCAACCAACGCGATCGGTCGAGGAGTGTGCGATGGCCCAGCGGTTCGATGTGACGGAGCGGTTCGCCGACGGCGCGCAGTACATCGGCGGCCGGTTGCGGGCCGGCACCTCCGGCCGTCGGCACGCGGTCGTCGACCCGGCCACCGGAGCCGAACTCCTCGGCTACGAACCGGCGGGGCCCGCCGACGTCGACGCCGCGGTGACCGCCGCCCGGCGGGCCCTGCCCGGCTGGGCCGGGGCCACCCCCGGCGAGCGCGCCGGCGCGCTGCACCGCTTCGCGGACGTCCTGGCCGAACGGGCCGGGGACCTCGCACGCACCGAGACCGCCCAGTGCGGCAAGCCCATCCGGCTCAGCACCGAGTTCGACGTCCCGGGCACGATCGACAACACCTCCTTCTTCGCGGGCGCCGCCCGGCACCTGGAGGGCCGCTCCGCCGGCGAGTACAGCGCCGACCACACCTCGTACGTCCGCCGCGAGCCGATCGGCGTCGTGGGCTCGATCGCGCCCTGGAACTACCCGCTCCAGATGGCCGCCTGGAAGGTCCTGCCGGCGATCGCCGCCGGCAACACCATCGTCCTCAAACCCTCCGAGCTCACCCCGCTCACCTCCCTGATGTTCGCCCAGGCCGCCTCCGACGCGGGCGTCCCCGACGGTGTGGTGAACGTCGTCAGCGGCGCGGGCGAGGACGCGGGGGAGCACCTCGTCGGCCATCCGTCCGTCGCCATGACCTCCTTCACCGGCTCCACGCCCGTCGGCAGGCGCGTCGCGGAGATCGCCACCCGCACGGTCAAGCGGCTCCACCTCGAACTCGGCGGGAAGGCCCCCTTCCTCGTCTTCGACGACGCCGACCTGGAGGCCGCCGTCCACGGCGCCGTCGCCGGTTCGCTCATCAACGCCGGCCAGGACTGCACCGCCGCGACCCGCGCCTATGTCCAGCGACCCCTCTACGAGGCGTTCGTGGCCGGGGTCGCCGACCTCATGACCACCGTCCGTCCCGGCGACCCCTTCGACCCCGCCACCGACCTCGGCCCCCTCATCTCCCACGCCCACCGCGACCGCGTCGCCGACTTCGTCGACCGCGCCCGCTCCTACGCCACCGTCGTCACCGGCGGCGCGGCCCCCGCCGGCGCGCTCGCCGAGGGCGCCTACTACCTCCCCACCCTCCTCACCGGCGCCCCGCAGGACAGCGAGGCCGTCCAGCGGGAGATCTTCGGCCCCGTCCTGGTCGTGCTGCCCTTCGACGGCGACGACGAGGGCCTGGCGCTCGCCGGCGACACCCCCTACGGCCTGGCCGCCTCCGTCTGGAGCCGGGACGTCTACCGCACCGGCCGCGCCACCAGGGAACTCAGGGCCGGCTGCGTCTGGGTCAACGACCACATCCCGATCGTCAGCGAGATGCCGCACGGCGGCTACCGCGCCTCCGGCTACGGCAAGGACATGTCGGCCTACTCCTTCGAGGAGTACACGCAGGTCAAGCATGTGATGTCCGACAACACCGCGGTCGCCCGGAAGGACTGGCACCGCACCGTCTTCGGTGGGCGCTGAGCACCCCCGCATTAGCGACAATCTTCTGGTCCCCGCCGAACGGGCCACCGGCGCGGCGCCCGACCCCGGACATATGAGAACGTACGCGGCTGTACGTGCCGTACGTGCTCACGCCCCCGACACCCCTGGACCAGACCCATGACAACAACCGCCCCGACCGGCACCCCGAGCAGCGACAGCAGCGGCACGGACGTCCGCCTCACCGGCATCAGCAAGCGCTACGGCGCCTTCACCGCCGTGCACCCGCTCGACCTGGCCGTCCCCGGCGGCTCCTTCTTCGCCCTCCTCGGTGCCTCCGGCTGCGGCAAGACCACCACCCTGCGCATGATCGCCGGCCTGGAGGACCCCAGCACCGGCACCGTCCGGCTCGGCGGCAAGGACGTCACCGGTCTGCCCCCGTACAAGCGGCCCGTCAACACGGTCTTCCAGAGCTACGCGCTCTTCCCGCACCTCGACATCTACGAGAACGTCGCCTTCGGCCTGCGCCGCCGCGGGGTGAAGTCCGTCAAGAAGCAGGTCGGCGACATGCTCGACCTCGTCCAGCTCGGCGACTTCGCCCGCCGCAAGCCCCAGCAGCTCTCCGGCGGCCAGCAGCAGCGCGTCGCCGTCGCCCGCGCCCTGATCAACCACCCCCAGGTGCTCCTCCTCGACGAGCCCCTCGGCGCCCTCGACCTCAAGCTGCGCCGCCAGATGCAACTGGAGCTCAAGCGCATCCAGACCGAGGTCGGCATCACCTTCGTGCACGTCACCCACGACCAGGAGGAGGCCATGACCATGGCCGACACGGTCGCGGTCATGAACGGCGGCCGGGTCGAGCAGATGGGCGCCCCCGCCGACCTCTACGACACCCCCCGTACCACCTTCGTCGCCAACTTCCTGGGCACCTCCAACCTCATCACCGCCGACGTCCTGGACACCTCCGGCGACGACATCGTCCTGCGCGCGGCCGACTCCAAACTCGCCCTGCCCGCGCACCGATGTACCGCCACCGCCCGGACGGGCGAGAAACTCATCGTCGGGATACGGCCCGAGAAGATCACCCTGACCCACGCCGACGACGCGGGCACCATCCCTGACGGCCGCAACCGCGTCCGCGGCCGCATCACCGAGGCCGGGTTCACCGGCGTCTCCACCCAGTACCTCGTCGACGGCCCCGTGGGCACCGGTCTGTCCGTCTACGAGCAGAACATCGAGCGCGACGGCCGCCTCGTCCCCGGCGCCGACGTCGTCCTGCACTGGAACCCGGGCCACAGCTTCGGCCTGGACGCCGCGCAGAGCATCGAGGCCGGCACGGACGCGGGGGAGGGCACCTGATGGCACTGATCGGCACCCAGGAAGAACCCCCCGCCGTCACCCCCGCGCCGGCCGCCGCCGGCCGCCGCGGAAAGCTCACCCCCTACTGGCTGCTGCTCCCCGGCATCCTCTGGCTGCTCGTCTTCTTCGCGGCCCCCCTCGTCTACCAGGCGTCCACGTCCGTGCAGACCGGCTCCCTCGAAGAGGGATTCCGGGTCACCTGGCACCTCGCCACCTACTGGGACGCGCTGACCGAGTACTACCCGCAGTTCCTGCGCTCCGTCGCCTACGCCGCGACCGCCACCGCGCTCTGCCTCGCCCTCGGCTACCCGCTCGCCTACCTCATCGCCTTCCGGGCCGGCCGCTGGCGCCACGTCCTGATGGTCCTCGTCATCGCGCCGTTCTTCACCAGCTTCCTGATCCGCACCCTCGCCTGGAAGACGATCCTGTCCGACGGCGGCCCCGTCGTCTCCGCCCTGGGCGCCCTGCACGTCCTCGACCTCACCGACGCGCTCGGCGTCACCGAGGGACAGCGCGTCCTCGCCACCCCGCTCGCCGTCGTCTGCGGCCTGACCTACAACTTCCTGCCCTTCATGATCCTGCCGCTCTACGGTTCCCTCGAACGCATCGACCCCAGGCTCCACGAGGCGGCCGGAGACCTCTACGCGAGGCCCCTCACCACCTTCCGCAAGGTGACCTTCCCGCTCTCCATGCCCGGTGTCGTGGCCGGCACCCTGCTCACCTTCATCCCGGCCACCGGTGACTACATCAACGCCGAGCTGCTCGGCTCCACCGACCAGAAGATGATCGGCAACGTCATCCAGTCGCAGTTCCTGCGCGTCCTGGACTACCCGACGGCCGCCGCCCTCTCCTTCATCCTCATGGCCGCCATCCTCGCCATGGTCACCCTCTATATCCGCAAGTCCGGAACGGAGGACCTGGTCTGATGGCCGCCCTCACCAAGAAGCCCGCGGGGACGCCCGCGGGGAAGCCCACCAGGGCGCCCGGCAGGACGTCGCGCTGGCTGCGCCGCAACCTCGTCGTCCTCGCGGGCCTGGCCACCCTCGGCTATCTGATCCTGCCCAACGCCGTCGTCACGGTCTTCTCCTTCAACAAGCCCAACGGCCGCTTCAACTACGAGTGGCAGCGCTTCTCCACCGACGCCTGGACCGACCCCTGCGGCGTCGCCGACCTGTGCGGCTCGCTCTCCCTGAGCCTGGAGATCGCCTTCTGGTCCACCGTCGGCGCGACCGTCCTCGGCACGATGATCGCCTTCGCGCTCGCCCGCTACCGCTTCCGCGCCCGTTCCTCGGTGAGCACCCTGCTCTTCCTGCCGATGGCCATGCCCGAGGTCGTCATGGCCGCCTCGCTGGCCACCCTCTTCCTCAACATGGGCGTCACCTTCGGCTTCTGGACCGTGCTGATCGCCCACATCATGTTCTGCCTGAGCTTCGTGGTCACGGCGGTCAAGGCCCGGGTCATGTCCATGGACCCCCGCCTGGAACAGGCCGCCCAGGACCTCTACGCCACCCCGCTCCAGACCTTCCTGCGGGTGACCCTCCCGATCGCCGCCCCCGGCATCGCGGCGGGCGCCCTGCTCGCCTTCGCGCTGTCGTTCGACGACTTCATCATCACGAACTTCAACGCGGGCTCGACTGTGACCTTCCCCATGTTCGTCTGGGGAGCCGCACAACGGGGCACACCCGTTCAAATCAATGTCATCGGAACGGCGATGTTCGGCATCGCCGTGCTGTGCGTCCTCGTCGGTCAGCTGGTCGGCGGGCGCCGTAAAAGGAGCTGAGACCATGGCCGCTCGTGCCATGAACCCTGCCAAATCACTCTCCGACGCCGCACCCCGGCCCTACTGGCTCGACGACCCCGGCCGCCCGGCGGCCCTCCCCGCCCTCGTCGGCGACGAGCGGTGCGAACTGCTCGTCGTCGGCGGCGGCTACTCCGGACTGTGGACCGCGCTCCTGGCCAAGGAGCGCGACCCCGCCCGCGACGTCGTCCTCATCGAGGCCCAGGAGACCGGCTGGGCCGCCTCCGGCCGCAACGGAGGCTTCTGCTCCTCCTCCCTCACCCACGGCTGGGCCAACGGCCTGTCCCGCTGGCCCCAGGAGCTGGCCGCCCTGGAGCGGCTCGGCCGCCGCAACCTCGACGCGATCGAGGCCACCGTGGCCCGACACGGCATCGACTGCGGCTTCGAGCGCACCGGCGAGATCGACATCGCCACCGCCCCGCACCAGGTCGCCGAGCTGCGCGAGGCCGCCGACGAGGTGGCCGGGCTCGGCCTCCCCGACTACGAGTACCTCGACCAGGACGCCCTGCGCGCCGAGGTCGACTCCCCGACCTTCCTCGCCGGACTCTGGGACCGCACCGGCGTCGCCATGCTGCACCCCGCCCGGCTCGCCTGGGGCCTCAAGCGGGCCTGCCTCGACCTCGGCGTGCGGATCTACGAGCACACGCCCGGCACCGAACTGTCCGCACAGGGCCCGGGCGTCGCCGTCCGCACCCCCTACGGGCGGATCTTCGCCCGGCACGCCGCGCTCGGCACCAACGCCTTCCCCTCGCTGGTCAAGCGCGTACGCCCGTACATCGCCCCGGTCTACGACTACGCCCTGATGACCGAGCCGCTCAGCCCCGAGCAGCGCGACGCCGTCGGCTGGCGGCGCCGGCAGGGGCTCGGCGACGCCGCCAACCACTTCCACTACTTCCGGATCACGCCCGACCACCGCATCCTGTGGGGCGGATACGACATCGTCCACCACTACGGCGGCGGCGTCCGGTCCGAGTACGACCACCACCCGGCGACCTACCGCAAGCTCGCCGAGCACTTCTTCCACTGCTTCCCCCAGTTGGAGGGCCTGCGCTTCACCCACAACTGGGGCGGCGCCATCGACACCTGCTCCCGGTTCTCGGCCTTCTTCGGCACCGCGCACGGCGGGCGCGTCGCCTACGCGCTCGGCTACACCGGCCTCGGCGTCGGAGCCAGCCGCTTCGGCGCGGACGTCATGCTCGACCTGCTCGCCGGGGAGCGCACCGAGCGGACCGAGCTGGACATGGTGCGCAGCAGGCCGCTGCCGTTCCCGCCCGAGCCCGTGCGGTCCATGGGCATCGGCATCACCCAGTGGTCGATGACCCGCGCCGACGAGAACGGCGGCCGCCGCAACCTCTGGCTCAAGGCCATGGACAAGGTCGGGCTCGGCTTCGACAGCTGACGCCCGGCGGTGTGCCACGGCCGACGGGCCGTGAGCGCGCCCCCGCGCCCCCGCCACACCTACGCACGCCCCCAGTGCCGGGAACCCGCGTAATGATCCGCCGCCCGCGGCCTCTCATCCGTGAACGCAGAACGAGCGCACACGGAACGGAGGAACGCACATGAATGGCGATACCGGGAACCACGCGAGGAGGAGCGCGGTGGAGTGGCTGGCGTCGGCGGCACCCGACCCCGGAACGTGCCGGTGGGAGTGGGAGCGCAACCCCCTCGGGGTGGCGCTCCTGCCCGCGGGCCGGGTCTGGGACGTCCTCGTCCTCTCCAGCGGCCTCGGCTATCCGACCCTGGACGTGCTGAGCCGGTGCACCGACCGGCTGGGCCCGGTCCTCGCCGACTTCGGCGACAGCCGCATGGGGTTCTTCGTGCCGCCGGGCACCGCGGCGGGCTGGCTCGCCACCGGCGTCCGGGGCGCGGGCCTCGGCAGCTGGGTGGTGGTGCCGCACCCCGGCCGGCACACCTCCGGGGTCCGCTGGGTCGTGCCGCCCGACGGTACGGGGACGCTGACGGACCCGGCGGCGCTGGAGCTGGCGATGCACGAGGCGGCCGCGAACCTCGCCGGCGCGGACCGCCCCGGGGACTTCACGGTCCGGGAGGCGGATCCGCCCGGGTGACGCGGGCGACCGCGAGGGCCAGGGCCCACAGCACCACGCCGGACAGGCACCAGGCGCCCATGACGTCCAGCGGCCAGTGGTATCCGCACCGCACCAGGCCGATGCCCACACCGGCGTTGAGCAGTACGTACGCGCAGAGGGCCAGGACACGCGGGCGGCGGCCGGGGCGGCAGGCGGTCAGGACGAGCAGCGTCGCGGCGCCGTAGGCGACGGCGGCCGTGGCGGTGTGCCCGGAGGGGAAGAAGCCGTCGTGCGCGCCGGAGGCCGCCGTCTCGGGCGGCCCCGGGCGGCCGACCCAGGACTTGAGGGGGACGACCAGGGCCGGCACGGCGGCCATCGCGAGGGCGGCTCCGAGCGCCGGCGCCCACCACCGGCGGACGCGGCGGGCCCGCGCCGTGGTGACCGCGGACACGGCGATCGCCGCCAGCAATACGGGCAGGGCGACCGTGACGTTGCCGAGGTCGGAGAGGAAGCGGGCGAGGCCGCCGGGGAAGCCGGAGCCCGCGACCGTACGGCCGAGCCGCTCGTCGAGGGCGCGCAGCGGGCCGTGGGCGGCGGTCTGCCAGGTGAGGAGGGCGAGGAGCAGGACGCACAGCGCCGGGAAGAGCCCGCGACGGGGCCGGGTCCATGCCGGCGGCCCCGGAACAGGGGGGGTGGTTCCGGGGCCGCCGTGGGGACCGGGGTGCCGCGCGCCCCGGGGGGTATGGGGCGAGCGGCCATCCGATCGGTGAGGATGTCCGGAGCCGGAGGCTCCAGTGGTGTGCGCGAAGGCACGGCCGGACCGGAGCTGGGGACGCGCCGGCGCGGCGGTGTCCGCAGTCGCCTGCGGACGGGGTGTTGCGTTCATCTGAAGAAACCGTACGGCAGGTCGAGCGCCCCGAACAGCCGGATCACTCGTCCACCACCCGCCCCGCACAGGTTCTTCACTCCGCGCATCCCTTACCTGCGGTAACCGATACCCGGGGTTACGGCGAAAGGGGTCACAGCCGGGCGAACGCGGCCTCGATGATGTCCAGGCCCTCGTTCAGCAGGTCCTCGCCGATGACCAGCGGCGGCAGGAAGCGCAGCACGTTGCCGTAGGTGCCGCAGGTGAGGACGAGCAGACCCTCCGCGTGGCAGGCCTTGGCGAGCGCGCCGGCGGCGGCCGCGTTCGGGGTCTTGGTGCCCGGCTCGACCAGCTCGATCGCGATCATCGCGCCACGACCGCGGATGTCACCGATGATCGCGCCGTTGTCCAGCTTGGCCTGCATCTCGGCGAGGCGGCCCTTCATGACCTCCTCGATGCGCTTCGCCTTGGCGTTGAGGTCCATCTCGCGCATGGTCTCGATGGAGCCGAGCGCCGCGGCGCACGCCACCGGGTTACCGCCGTAGGTGCCGCCGAGGCCACCCGCGTGCGGGGCGTCCATGATCTCCGCGCGGCCCGTGACGGCGGCGAGCGGCAGACCGCCCGCGATGCCCTTGGCCGTCGTGATCAGGTCCGGGACGATGCCCTCGTCCTCGCACGCGAACCACTGGCCCGTACGGCAGAAGCCGGACTGGATCTCGTCGGCGACGAAGACGATGCCGTTGTCCTTCGCGAACTGCGCGATGGCGGGCAGGAAGCCCTTGGCCGGCTCGATGAAGCCGCCCTCGCCGAGCACCGGCTCGATGATGATCGCGGCGACGTTCTCCGCGCCGATCTGCTTGGTGATCTGGTCGATGGCCTGGGCGGACGCCTCGGCGCCACAGTTCTCCGGACCGGTCGGCCAGCGGTAGCCGTAGGCCACCGGCACCCGGTAGACCTCGGGCGCGAACGGCCCGAAGCCCTGCTTGTACGGCATGTTCTTCGCCGTCAGCGCCATCGTCAGGTTGGTGCGGCCGTGGTAGCCGTGGTCGAAGACGACGACGGCCTGGCGCTTGGTGTACGCGCGGGCGATCTTGACGGCGTTCTCGACGGCCTCGGCGCCCGAGTTGAAGAGCGCGGACTTCTTGGCGTGGTCGCCCGGGGTCAGCTCGGCGAGCTGCTCACAGACCTCCACGTAGCCCTCGTACGGGGTCACCATGAAACAGGTGTGGGTGAAGTCGGCGAGCTGCGCGGACGCGCGGCGCACGACGGCCTCCGCGCTGGAGCCCACCGAGGTCACGGCGATGCCCGAGCCGAAGTCGATGAGGGAGTTGCCGTCGATGTCCTCGATCACGCCGCCGCCGGCGCGCGCGGTGAACACCGGGAGCGTCGAGCCCACGCCCGCCGCGACCGTCGCCGTCCGGCGGGCCTGAAGCTCAAGCGACTTGGGGCCGGGGATCGCCGTGACGATGCGGCGCTCCTGGGGGAGGGACGGGCCTCCGGTCAGTTCGGTCATGAGTGGGCTCCAGGGGGGAACGGTGCGGCATTCGGACTTTTAGTCGCAGGCTAGGGGCGAAATCACGCCCCCGGCATGTTCCGGAAGGGAGAAGTGCGCGTGCCGCCTTGTCCGTACCGGACATGGCGGGGCTCCCGCCACTACATTGAGCGGCGGCGCGCAGGCGTGGCGCCGACGACCGCGGCTGGTGGGGGCAAGGGGCAGCGATGGACGCAGAGGGCACGTACGACGCACCCGGGACATGGGGTGCGGGGGGACAGGGGGGACCGCCGGGCCACGGGGCCGTGCCCCCCCGCCCCGCCGAACCGCCGCGGTTCGTCGCACCCCCCGTACCGGCGGCCGCCCCACCCGCGGCTCCGGCCCGCGACGGCGGCCGGGAAGCGCCCTTCGTCACCTGGCTGCGCACCCCCCGCCCCGCCACCCGGCCGGGCGTCTGGGCCTTCGGCCACCGGCCCCGGACGCCCGAGGACCACAGCCGGGTGCCGACCCGGCAGCTGCTGGTCGGCGCCATGATCGCGTTCCTGTGCGGCTGGCTCCTGTGGTCCCT
Organism: Streptomyces albireticuli; assembly: GCF_021228125.1. GTDB lineage: Bacteria > Actinomycetota > Actinomycetes > Streptomycetales > Streptomycetaceae > Streptomyces > Streptomyces albireticuli. The sequence goes on along the minus strand of NZ_JAJQQS010000021.1, from coordinate 45,014 downwards.
GCTGTGGCACGGCTACCTCGGGCCGTACTGGCGCTGGCCGCTGCGCGCCATGTTCCTCGACGTGTGGCCCGAAGGCACCCAGGAGTGGCTCGCGGCCTCGTACATCTACTACGCCCTCTGCGTGGGCGCCCTCGCGGTCGGCTTCGGCCGGATCGGCCGGTGGCCGGAGCTCTGGCGCCGCTACGGCGCGCCCTTGTGGGACCGGCTCTGGCGCCCGGCCCCCGCCTTCCTCCGCCCGCCCGAGCCGGAACGCCTCCCGGCACCCGTGCTGGTCCGCCGCGGCGCCCTGGCCGCGGCCGGCGCCGTGACCGTGTGGACGCTGTGCTGGAACGGCGCGTTCGGCGGGGTGTGGCTGTGGCCGCTCTTCCACCTGACCCCGGAGTCCTGGCAGGGGCAGATCCCCGAGTCGTTCTACGCCACCTACACCTACTACGTCCTCTTCGCCGGCTTCCTCCTCGCCGTGGCCGGCCGCGTCGGCTGCTGGCCGGAGCTCCGGCGCCGCTACGGACCGGCCGGCCGCGCCGCCGCCGAGCGGCCCGGCCCCGTACCGCCCGGTGCCCCGGACGCCCCCGGGCCCCTGGGAACAGGCGCCCCCGAGCCGCAGGGCGACCCCGCCGACTGGCCCCAGCTGCGCGCCGCCGGAGCCCACGACGCCGCCGAACGGCTGGCGGCCGAGGCACACGCCGGCGCCATGAACGACGTCGACCACTCCCGCATCGAGCGCGCCTGGCAGTCGGTGCACACCCGGCCGGGCCGGCTGGCCGCGTTCACCGAGACCGTGCTGCGCCACGGCGCCGCCGCCTGCGCGCACCCCTCCGGCGCCCGCGACCTGCCCGTCCGCGTCGCCCGGCACGACCTCGTCACCCGCCAGGTGCGGATCGGCACCGCCGCCGACGACGACCGCAACCCCCACGAGCACCGCGGCGCGGGCTGCGCCCTCGACCCCGGGCTGCTCGGCACCTCCCTGCTGGCCGTCGGGCCGCCCGGCTCCGGGAAGACGGACCGCCTGGTGCGGCCCGTGCTGGAGTCGCTCTGCCTCCAGGCGCTCGCCGGCCGCACGGCCGTCGTCGCCGTCGGCGCGGCGGGGGAGGGGCTCGCCCCGGACGAGGCGTTCGACATCGTGGTGAAGATCGGACGCCCGGACTCCGCCTACGACCTGGACCTGTACGGCGGCACGGAGGACCCCGACGAGGCCGCCGCCGTCCTCGCCGAGGGCCTCATCGGCGACGTCGCCGCCGGCCTGCCCGGGGAGGGCTCCCGGCGGGCCGCGATGGCGCTGGCCCAGATCCTCGGCCCGTACCACGCGGTCCACGGACGCTTCCCGTCCGTGCCGGAGCTTCGGGAGCTCCTCGACGGCTCGGCCGAGGCCGTCGCCGCGCTGCGCGCCGGGCTCGCCGCCGGCGGCCACGACGCGCTCGCCCGGGAGCTCGACGCGCGCGAACGGCAGGCGCACCGCCCCGGCGACGCGGGCCCCCTCCTCGCCGACCGGCTCGCGCTCCTCGACCGGCCCGCCTTCGCCCGCTTCTTCGACACCACCCGGCCCGGCCGCACCTTCTCCCTCCGCACCCTCGAACACCCGCTGCGCGTCCGCATCGACCTGCCCGAGCGCGGCCACGCCGAGGCGTCCCGGATGCTCGCCCGGCTCGTCCTCGCCCAGTTCACCGAGTCCACCGTCGCCCGCGCCGACCGCTCGCTCTTCGCCTGCCTCGTCCTCGACGACGCCACCCACGCCGTCACGCCCGAGGCCGTCCGCGGCCTCGGCCGGCTGCGCTCGGCCAACGCCGGGGCCGTCCTCACCCTGCGCACGCTCGACGACGTGCCGGAGTCGCTGCGCAGCGCCCTGCTCGGCTCCGTCGGCTGCCGGATGGCGTTCTCCGGTGTCACCACCTGGGACGGCGCCCGCTTCGCGGAGGTCTGGGGCAAGGAGTGGGTGGAGGCCCGTGACATCACCGATCGCCAGGTCATCGCCCATGAACCGCTGACCCGGGCCACGCACCTGCTCCGCCGCGCCGTCACCGGCCGGGCCGTCACCGCCCAGTCCGTGACCGTCCGCAAGGTCGAGCGGGAGCGCTGGTCCGCCTCGGAGCTGGCCCACATGGTGCCCCCCGGGCACGCCGTGCTGTCCGTGACGTCCGTGCGCGGCGCGAGCGCGCCGCCGGTGCTGGTCGACCTGATGCGCTGACGGCCCCGCCCGGCTCCTCGGGGCCGGGCCGTCAGGGCGCGTTCGCGTGCCCGGTGAATCCTCCACTGAGGCAGAATCGGGAGCAGCCGTTCATACGGGACGGCGCAGTCGTCGGCCCTCCCGAAGGTGTCATGCCTCCTACGCTCGCCTCCCTCGTCCACCACTCCGCGCTCAAGCTCGCCGTGCTCGCGGGGGAGGACCGGCTGGACACCCCCGTCCGCTGGGCGCACGTCAGCGAGCTGGCCGACCCCGTGCCGTGGATGGACGGCGGGGAACTCCTGCTGATCACCGCGATGAAGATCGACGCGGAGGACCGGCAGGAGATGCGCCGGTACGTGCGCCGGCTGGTCCGCGCCGGTGTCGTGGGGCTCGGGTTCGCCGTCGGCGTCAACTACGAGCAGGTGCCCGAGGCGCTGATCGAGGCCGCCGCGGCGGAGGGGCTGCCGCTGCTGGAGGTGCCGCGCCGCACACCGTTCCTCGCCATCAGCAAGGCCGTGTCGGCCGCCATCGCCGCCGACCAGTACCGCGCGGTCACCGCGGGCTTCGAGGCCCAGCGCGAACTGACCCGGGCGGCCGTCGGCGCCGAGGGCCCGGCCGCGCTGCTGGCCCGGCTCGCCGCGCACCTGGACGGCTGGGCCGCGCTCTACGACGCGTCCGGCGCCGTCGTCGCGGCCGCCCCGGACTGGGCGGCCCGCCGCGCCGCCCGGCTGGGCCGGGACGTCGAGCGGCTCCGCGAGCGCCCCGCGCCCGCGACCGCCGTCCTGGGCAGCGACCCCGCCGAGGAGGGCGCGGACCGCGTCGAGCTCCAGTCCCTCGGCTCCGGCCGCCGGGCCAGGGGCGTCCTCGCCGTCGGTACGGCCGCCCCCCTGGGCACCGCCGAGCGCTACGCCGTCCAGTCGGCGATCGCCCTCCTCACCCTCACCACCGAGCGCTCCCGCGCCCTCCAGGACGCCGAGCAGCGCCTCGGCGCGGCGGTGCTGCGGATGCTGCTGGCCGGCGAGCCGGACCACGCGCGGGCCGTCGCCGGCGACCTCTACGGCGGACTGCTGGACGCGCCGTTCCGCGTGCTGGTCGCCGAGGCCGTGACCGAGCCGCCCGCCGCCGAGGAGACCGCCGAGCCGGCGGGCGAGGCCGCGCCGCCCCCGGCCGACCCGCTGGGCCTCCTCGCGGACGCGGTCGAGACGGCCGCGGGCCGGGTGGCCGAGGCGGTGCTGACCGTGCCGGACGGCGAGCGGCTCATCGTCCTCGCGCCCGACGGCGGCGCGGCGGTCGCGGCCTGCGCGGAGCACGCGCGCGGGATAGAGGCCCGCCGGGGGACCAAGTCCCGGCCGCGGGACCGCAGCGCGGCGGCGCCCCCCTGCGACCTCGTCGTCGGTCTGTCGGCCCCCGCCGGGCCGATCGCCGCCGCGGCCGCCTACCGGCAGGCCGAACAGGCCCTGTCGGTGGCCCGCCGCCGCGGCCGCGTCCTCGTGGAGCACGAGGAGCTCGCCGCCGGGTCGGTGCTCCCCCTCCTCGCCGACGACGCGGTCCGCGCCTTCGCCGACGGCCTGCTGCGCGCCCTGTACGAGCACGACGCCACGGGCCGCGGCGACCTGGTCGCCTCCCTCCGGGCCTGGCTCTCCCGCCACGGCCAGTGGGACGCGGCGGCGGCGGACCTGGGCGTCCACCGCCATACGCTGCGCTACCGGATGCGGAGGGTGGAGGAGATCCTGGGCCGGTCGCTGGACGACCCGGATGCGCGGATGGAGCTGTGGCTGGCCTTGAAGACGACATCGGGGCAGCAGCAGTAGGGGCTTCGCCCCGGCCCCGCTCCCTTCCGCCGCGCTGGATGTGTGGCTCCGCCGCGTGGCGGGGCTCCGCCCCGGACCCCGGTCCTCAAACGCCGGACGGACTGAGTTGCCGCCCGGAACCGGGCCGGAAAGGCGGGCCTCGGGCAGGGGCGAAATCCAGCCCGGCTGGGGGCACCTCCCAGCGGTAGCCGGGGGAGTTCGAGGCCACCGCGCGGAGCGCCGAAGGGGGCCCGGGGCGGAGCCCCGGTATCGGGAAGGGGCGGGGCGGGGAAAAAAACCCAATCCCACCCCGCCATTGCGGCGCGCCCACCCCCACCCGTACTCCATCCCGGACAACGGCCCCCGAGACCCGCCCCCTCTACGGTGAGGGAGCCGTAATCACCCACACCTCCCGGGAGGGAAAACCGTGACTGCTCCCCACGCGTTCTGGCTGGCCGGCCGCGAGGCCACCGGCGAGGAGACCTTCGACGTCACGAACTCCTGGGACGGCCGTCTCGTCGGCACCGTGAGCGTGCCCACCGAGGCGCAGGTCGAGGAGGCCGTCGCCGCCGCGCACGCCGTCCGTGACGAGTTCGCCGCCACGCCCGCGCACGTCCGCACCGCCGCCCTCGACCATGTCGCCGCACGGCTCACCGAGCGCACCGAGGAGATCGCCCAGCTGATCTCCGCCGAGAACGGCAAGCCCATCAAGTGGGCGCGCGGTGAGGTCGGCCGCGCCGTCTCCGTCTTCCGCTGGGCCGCCGAGGAGGCCCGCCGGTTCAACGCCGGCGACGCCCAGCGCCTGGACACCGACGCCGGCGGCACCGGCCGCCTCGCCCTGACGCGCCGCTTCCCGCGCGGCACCGTCCTCGGCATCGCGCCCTTCAACTTCCCGCTCAACCTGAGCGCGCACAAGGTCGCCCCGGCCATCGCCGTCGGCGCCCCGATCATCCTCAAGCCCGCGCCGGCGACGCCGATCTCCTCCCTGGTCCTGGGCGAGATCCTCGCCGAGACCGACCTGCCGGCCGGTTCCTGGAGCGTGCTGCCGGTCCCGAACGACCGGATGCCCGCCCTGGTCCAGGACGAGCGCCTGCCGGTCATCTCCTTCACCGGCTCCGGCCCCGTCGGCTGGTCGATCCTCGACTCCGCGCCGCGCAAGCACGTCACCCTGGAGCTCGGCGGCAACGGCGCGGCCGTCGTCCTCGCCGACTGGTCCTCCGAGGAAGACCTCGACTGGGCGGCACAGCGCATCGCCACCTTCTCCAACTACCAGGGCGGCCAGTCCTGCATCTCCGTGCAGCGCGTCATCGCCGACGCCTCGCTGTACGAGCGCCTGGTCCCGAAGGTCGTCGCGGCCGTCGAGGCGCAGGTCACCGGTGACCCGTCCGACGCGGCCACCGACGTCGGCCCGCTGGTCAGCGAGGACGCCGCCAAGCGCGTCGAGTCCTGGGTTGACGAGGCGGTCGCCGCCGGTGCCACGCTGCTCGCGGGCGGCAAGCGCGACGGCGCCACCTACGCCCCGACCGTCCTCGCGGACGTCCCGGCCGGCGTGACCATCGCGTGCGAGGAGGTCTTCGGACCGGTCCTCACCCTCTCCCGCGTGGACGGCGAGGCGGCCGCCTTCGCCGCCGTCAACGACTCGCCTTACGGTCTCCAGGCCGGCGTCTTCACGCACGACCTCCAGACGGCCTTCCGCGCCCACCGCGCGCTGGAGACCGGCGGCGTGATCATCGGCGATGTGCCCTCCTACCGCGCCGACCAGATGCCTTACGGCGGTGCCAAGCAGTCCGGCGTCGGCCGCGAGGGCGTCCGCTACGCGATGGACGACTACACCTACGAGCGGGTGCTGGTCCTGACGGGCCTGGCCCTCTGACCCTGTAGGAGCCCGCGCCGGACGGCACGGGAGCATGAGCAGGACGGCCGGTTCGGCACCCCGGGTGGGTGCCGAACCGGCCGTCCGCGTTTCCCGCGGCACCTTCGGGACGTGGCCCGATCCTTGCGCTACATGGCAGTCAGGCCACTCGTCGGCCGGTGCCGCCTCCGGAAGTCTGGAGCCATCGAACGGTCCGGACCGCAAGGAGCCACCCCTCATGAACGACACCGCCGCCCCCGCCCGCATGCTCGCCGTCCGCCAGGAGACCGCCGGCGGCCCCGAGGTGCTGAAGCTGGTCGAGACCGACCGCCCCGTGCCCAACGTGGGCGAGGTCCTGGTGCGGGTGCGTGCCGCCGGGGTCAACCCGGTCGACTGGAAGACCCGGGCCCGCGGCTTCTACTACACCGGCCAGACCCCGCCGTTCGGTCTCGGCTACGACGTCTCCGGCACGGTCGAGGCGGTCGGCGACGGCGTGACCGTCCACGCGCCGGGCGACGAGGTCTACGGCATGCCCCGCTTCCCGCACCCGGCCGGAGCGTACGCCCAGTACGTCACCGCTCCCGCCCGGCACTTCGCGCCCCGGCCGCGCGGCCTCGACCACGTCCGGGCCGCCGCCCTGCCGCTGGCCGCGCTGACGGCCTGGCAGGCGCTCGTCGACACGGCCGGGGTGTCCGAGGGGCAGCGCGTCCTGATCCACGCGGCGGCCGGCGGGGTCGGCCACCTGGCCGTGCAGATCGCCAAGGCCCGCGGCGCGTACGTCATCGGCACGGCGAGCACCGCCAAGCACGACTTCCTGCGCGGCCTGGGCGCCGACGAGCTGATCGACTACCGCGAGCGGGACTTCGCCGAGGCCGTGGCCGACGTCGATGTCGTCCTGGAGGCCATCAGCGGTGACTACCCCCTCCGTTCCCTGACCACCCTGCGCCCCGGCGGCACCCTCGTCTCCCTGCTGCCCCTGGCCGAGCCGGTGCTCGCGGCGGCCCGTGAGCGCGGGGTGCGCGCCACCCGCATCATGGTCGAGCCCGACCTCGGCGGCCTGCGCGGCATCACCGAGCTGGTCGAGTCCGGCCGGCTGCGGACCGAGGTCGCCACCGTCCTGCCGCTGGCCGACGCGGCCGAGGCCCACCGGCTGGGGGAGACCGGCCGCACCACCGGAAAGATCGTCCTGTCCGTCGACTGACGGCACGGGGAGCCGCGATCCGGCCCCTCACTCGATCGCCTGATCGGGTGAGGGGCCGGATCGTTGCGCGAGGACTGGTAGAGGTACGTCGAATCGGGTAGATACGGTCGAGTAGCACCGGTCGGTAGCCGACCGGGACGGCCCCGACTCACGCGGCGAGGTGCCTCATGACCGCACCATCCGTACGACCGGTCTCCGAACGCGAAGCACGACAGGTCGCCGAAGCGGCCCGGGAACAGGACTGGAAGAAGCCCAGTTTCGCCAAGGAGCTCTTCCTCGGCCGGTTCCGCCTCGACCTGATCCACCCGCACCCCACGCCCGCGCTGGAGGACGTCCGGCGCGGCGAGGAGTTCCTCACCAAGCTCCGCGACTTCTGCGAGACCCGCATCGACGGCGCCCGCATCGAGCGCGAGGCGAAGATCCCGGACGAGACGGTGAACGGGCTCAAGGAGCTCGGCGCCCTCGGCATGAAGATCGACACCAAGTACGGCGGGCTGGGCCTCACCTCCGTCTACTACAACAAGGCCCTCGCCCTGGTCGGCTCCGTCAGCCCCGCCGTCGGCGCGCTGCTCTCCGCGCACCAGTCCATCGGCGTCCCCCAGCCGCTGAAGCTCTTCGGCACCCAGGAGCAGAAGGACGCCTTCCTGCCGCGCTGCGCCCGCACCGACATCACGGCCTTCCTGCTGACCGAGCCGGACGTGGGCTCCGACCCCGCGCGGCTGGCCACCTCCGCCGTCCCCGACGGCGACGACTACGTCCTGGACGGCGTCAAGCTCTGGACCACCAACGGCGTCGTCGCCGACCTCCTCGTCGTGATGGCCAGGGTCCCGAAGAGCGAGGGCCACAAGGGCGGCATCACGGCCTTCGTCGTCGAGGCCGCCGCCGAGGGCGTCACCGTCGAGCACCGCAACGCCTTCATGGGCCTGCGCGGCATCGAGAACGGCGTCACCCGCTTCCACCGGGTCCGCGTGCCCGCGGCGCACCGCATCGGCCCCGAGGGCGCCGGCCTGAAGATCGCCCTGACCACGCTCAACACCGGCCGCCTCTCCATCCCCGCCATGTGCGTCGCCGGCGGCAAGTGGGCGCTGAAGATCGCCCGCGAGTGGTCGGAGACGCGCGAGCAGTGGGGCAAGTCCATCGCCCGGCACGAGGCCGTGGGCGCCAAGATCTCCTTCATCGCCGCGACGACCTTCGCCCTGGAGGCGGTCCTCGACCTCTCCGGCCAGATGGCCGACGAGAACCGCAACGACATCCGCATCGAGGCCGCCCTCGCCAAGCTCTACTCCAGCGAGATGGCCTGGCTGATGATGGACGAGCTGGTCCAGATCCGCGGCGGCCGGGGTTACGAGACCGCCGCCTCGCTGGCCGCCCGCGGCGAGCGCGCCGTCCCCGCCGAGCAGATGCTGCGCGACTCCCGCATCAACCGCATCTTCGAGGGCTCCACCGAGATCATGCACCTGCTCATCGCCCGCGAGGCCGTCGACGCCCACCTCTCGGTCGCCGGTGACCTCATCGACCCCGAGAAGTCCCTCGGCGACAAGGCCCGCGCCGGAGCCCGCGCCGGCGGCTTCTACGCCCGCTGGCTGCCCAAGCTCGTGGCGGGCCCCGGCCAGCTGCCCACCACGTACGCCGAATTCCGCCCGGCCGGCCACCGCGACCTGGCCGGCCACCTGCGCTACGTCGAGCGCTCCTCGCGCAAGCTCGCCCGCTCGACCTTCTACGCCATGTCGCGCTGGCAGGGCCGGATGGAGACCAAGCAAGGCTTCCTCGGCCGCGTCGTCGACATCGGCGCCGAGCTCTTCGCCATGAGCGCCGCGTGCGTGCGCGCCGAGCGGCTGCGCACCGAGGGCGAGCACGGCCACGAGGCGTATGAGCTGGCCGACGTCTTCTGCCGGCAGGCCAGGATCCGCGTCGAGGAGCTCTTCGGACGGCTGTGGACCAACACCGACGACCTCGACCGCAAGCTCGTCTCCGGAGTGCTCTCGGGGTCGTACGAATGGCTGGAGGCGGGCATCGTCGACCCCTCCGGCGACGGTCCCTGGATCGCGGACGCCACCCCGGGCCCCGCCACCACCGACAACGTCCACCGGCCCATCCGCTGAGACCCGGCGGGGCCCCGGTAGCAGACCGGGGCGCCCGCCGGACGTAAAAGTTCCGCCACAGCGGGCGGGCGGGGGGATCCCTGTCCGCCCACCGGCCGGAAGACGTAACAATGGAGCCCATGACGGACTCCCTCGCTGACCCGCATCTGCGCTACTCCGCCCCCACCGCCCCCGGGGCGCCGCGCGAGATCGTGATCCTCGGCTCGACCGGCTCGATCGGCACCCAGGCCATCGACCTCGTGCTCCGCAACCCCGGCCGCTTCACGGTGACGGCCCTGTCCGCCGCCGGCGGCCGGGTGGGGCTCCTGGCCGAGCAGGCCCGGCGGCTGCGGGTCCGCGCCGTCGCCGTCGCGCAGGCCGACAAGGTGCCCGCGCTGCGCGAGGCGCTGGCCGCGCAGTACGGGACCGAGCCGCTGCCCGAGATCCTCGCGGGCCCCGAGGCGGCCACCGAGCTCGCCCGCAGCGAGTGCCACACCGTCCTCAACGGCATCACCGGCTCCATCGGCCTCGCGCCGACCCTCGCCGCCCTGGAAGCGGGCCGCACCCTGGCACTGGCCAACAAGGAGTCGCTGATCGTCGGCGGCCCGCTGGTCAAGGCGCTGGCCAAGCCGGGGCAGATCATCCCGGTCGACTCCGAGCACGCCGCGCTCTTCCAGGCCCTGCTCGGCGGCACCCGCGCCGAGGTCCGCAAGCTGGTCGTCACCGCCTCGGGCGGCCCCTTCCGCGGCCGGACGAAGGCGGAGCTGGCCTCCGTCACCCCTTCGGACGCCCTCGCGCACCCGACCTGGTCCATGGGCCCGGTGATCACGATCAACTCCGCCACCCTGGTCAACAAGGGTCTGGAGGTGATCGAGGCGCACCTGCTCTACGACATCCCCTTCGACCGCATCGAGGTCGTCGTCCACCCGCAGTCCTACGTCCACTCGATGGTGGAGTTCACGGACGGCTCCACGCTCGCCCAGGCGACCCCGCCCGATATGCGCGGCCCCATCGCCATCGGCCTCGGCTGGCCCGAGCGGATCCCGGACGCGGCCCCGGCCTTCGACTGGTCCAAGGCCTCCACCTGGGAGTTCTTCCCGCTCGACGAGGAGGCGTTCCCCTCCGTCGGCCTCGCCCGGCACGTCGGCGGCCTCGGCGGCACGGCGCCCGCCGTCTTCAACGCGGCCAACGAGGAGTGCGTCGACGCCTTCCTGGCCGGCGCGCTGCCGTTCAATGGGATTGTCGATACCGTCGCCGAGGTGGTGGCGGAACACGGCACCCCCGCCTCGGGAACCCGGCTGACGGTCCCGGACGTCCTGCAAGCGGAGACCTGGGCCCGCGCCCGGGCCCGTGAACTGGCCGCCCGCAAGGCGGCCCGTACGGTGAAGACAACCTCGGAGGCCCGCGCATGACAACACTGATGACGGTCCTCGGGATAGTCGTCTTCGTGGTGGGCCTGCTCTTCTCGATCGCCTGGCACGAACTGGGACACCTGTCCACCGCGAAGCTCTTCGGCATCCGGGTGCCGCAGTACATGGTCGGCTTCGGGCCGACGCTGTTCTCGCGGCGCAAGGGCGACACCGAGTACGGCATCAAGGCCATCCCGCTCGGCGGCTACATCCGCATGATCGGCATGTTCCCGCCCGGCGCGGACGGGAAGATCGCCGCACGCTCCACCTCGCCCTGGCGAGGCATGATCGAGGACGCCCGCTCGGCGGCCTTCGAGGAGCTCCAGCCCGGCGACGAGTCCCGGCTCTTCTACACGCGCAAGCCCTGGAAGCGCGTGATCGTGATGTTCGCCGGACCGTTTATGAACCTGGTCCTGGCCGTGGTGATCTTCCTCGGTGTGATGATGTCCTTCGGCATCAACACGCAGACGACCCAGGTCTCCACGGTCTCGGACTGTGTGGTCAAGGCCACGGACAAGACGGACAAGTGCTCCCCGGGCGCCAAGGACTCCCCGGCCAAGGCCGCCGGACTCCAGCCGCGCGACAAGATCGTCGCCTTCAACGGCCACAAGGTCGACGACTGGTCCACCCTCCAGAAGGACATCCGCAGGACCACCGGCCCCGCCACCCTCACCGTCGAGCGGGACGGCACCCGCAAGACCCTCCACGCGAACCTGATCTCCAACCAGGTCCAGAAGTACGACGGCAAGGGCACCCCCCTCAAGGGCGAGTACGTCACCGCGGGCTTCCTGGGCTTCACCCCGGCCACCGGCGTCGTCCCCCAGTCCTTCGGGCAGTCGGTCGACCGTATGGGTGACATGGTCCAGTCGGGCGTGGAGTCGCTGATCGCCCTGCCCAGCAAGATCCCCGACCTGTGGAACGCAGCCTTCGACGGCGGCGAGCGCAAGGCGGACTCCCCGATGGGCGTGGTCGGCGCCGCCCGCGTCGGCGGCGAGGTCTTCAACCTCGACATCCCGCCGTCGCAGCAGATCGCGACCATGCTCTTCCTGGTCGCGGGCTTCAACCTCTCCCTGTTCCTCTTCAACATGCTGCCGCTGCTGCCGCTGGACGGCGGGCACATCGCGGGGGCGCTGTGGGAGTCCGTGCGGCGGGCCTTCGCCAAGGTCTTCCGCCGGCCCGACCCGGGCCCGTTCGACGTGGCGAAGCTGATGCCCGTCGCCTATGTGGTGGCCGGCATCTTCATCTGCTTCACGCTGCTGGTCCTCATCGCGGACGTGGTGAACCCGGTGCGGCTGACGTAACACCTGGCCGGCGGGGCGCGTGGGTGCGCCGGACGGGCTGATTCCAGCCCGTCCGGGGGCACCTCCCAGCGGTAGCCGGGGGAGCTTGAGGACGCGTCCGCGGGACGCCCGCCGCCACGGCCGGCAATGACCGGCCGCGGCCGAAGACCCACCGTTCACGCCCGGGACCACCCCGGTCCCCACAGCGCAATGTGCCCCGAAGGGGCCGGGTGCCGTAACCTCGAAGGCCGGAGCCCGCCGATCTCGGGACCTTGATTCACACCTTGGGGTTGCTCGCCAGATGACTGCGATTTCGCTTGGAATGCCTTCCGTTCCGATCAAGCTCGCCGACCGCAGGGTCAGCCGCAAGATCCAGGTCGGTTCCGTGGCCGTCGGAGGCGACGCACCCGTGTCGGTGCAGTCGATGACGACGACCAGGACCTCGGACATCGGCGCGACGCTCCAGCAGATCGCCGAGCTCACCGCCTCCGGCTGCCAGATCGTCCGGGTGGCCTGCCCGACCCAGGACGACGCCGACGCGCTGCCGGTCATCGCGAAGAAGTCGCAGATCCCGGTGATCGCCGACATCCACTTCCAGCCGAAGTACGTCTTCGCCGCCATCGACGCCGGCTGCGCCGCGGTCCGGGTGAACCCGGGCAATATCAAGCAGTTCGACGACAAGGTCAAGGAGATCGCGAAGGCCGCCGGCGAGACCGGCACCCCGATCCGCATCGGCGTCAACGCCGGCTCCCTCGACGCCCGCCTGCTGGCCAAGTACGGCAAGGCCACTCCGGAGGCGCTCGTCGAGTCCGCCCTCTGGGAGGCGTCGCTCTTCGAGGAGCACGGTTTCCGTGACATCAAGATCTCGGTCAAGCACAACGACCCGGTCGTGATGGTCAACGCCTACCGCCAGCTGGCCGCTCAGTGCGACTACCCCCTGCACCTCGGTGTCACCGAGGCGGGCCCGGCCTTCCAGGGCACGATCAAGTCCGCCGTGGCCTTCGGCGCGCTGCTGTCCGAGGGTATCGGCGACACCATCCGCGTCTCCCTGTCGGCCCCGCCGGCCGAGGAGATCAAGGTCGGCATGCAGATCCTGGAGTCCCTGGGGCTGCGCCAGCGCCGTCTGGAGATCGTCTCCTGCCCGTCCTGCGGCCGCGCCCAGGTCGACGTCTACAAGCTCGCCGACCAGGTCTCCGCCGGTCTGGAGGGCATGGAGGTGCCGCTGCGCGTGGCGGTCATGGGCTGTGTCGTGAACGGTCCGGGTGAGGCCCGTGAGGCCGACCTCGGTGTCGCGTCCGGCAACGGCAAGGGCCAGATCTTCGTCAAGGGCGAGGTCATCAAGACCGTCCCCGAGTCCAAGATCGTCGAGACCCTCATCGAGGAGGCCCTCAAGCTGGCCGAGCAGATGGAGAAGGACGGCGTCGCCTCCGGCGAGCCCGAGATCAGCGTCAGCGGCTGAGCCCCGTCCCCTTCCGGACATCACGATGCCCCGCCCCACCGGCGGGGCATCGTCGTGTCCGGATGTGTCCGCATCCGGCGGGGGAGGTGTGCGCGGACCCGGAGAGGTACAGTTCCAAGACCTGTTCCCATGGCCACCGGCCCGCGACGGTGAGGCTTACCCACACGTGTTGACGACGACCACCACCAAGGTCCTGGAGCCCGGCGAACTCGACGCCGCTCTCGCCGTCCTCGACCGCGAGCCCGTCGCCAACGCCTTCGTCGCCGCGCGTGTCCAGGTCGCGGGCCTCGACCCCTGGCGGCTCGGCGGCGAGATGTGGGGCTGGTACGCCGGCGGCCGCCTCGAATCCCTGTGCTACGCCGGAGCCAACCTCGTCCCCATCTGCGCCGGCCCCGAGGCCGTCCGCGCCTTCGCCGACCGCGCCCGCCGCGCCGGCCGCCGCTGCTCCTCCATCGTCGGCCCGGCCGAGGCCACCGCCGAGCTGTGGTCCCTGCTCGAACCGCACTGGGGCCCCGCCCGCGAGGTCCGCGCCCACCAGCCGCTGATGGTCGCGCACGCCGTGCCCGCGGACATCCGGCCCGACCCGCACGTCCGCCGCATCCGCAAGGACGAGATGGACGTGATCATGCCGGCCTGCGTGGCGATGTTCACCGAGGAGGTCGGGGTCTCCCCGCTCGCCGGTGACGGCGGGCTCCTCTACCAGGCCCGCGTCGCCGAGCTCGTCGGCGCCGGCCGCTCCTTCGCCCGGATCGAGGACGGCCGGGTCGTCTTCAAGGCCGAGATCGGCGCCGCCACCACCCACGCCTGCCAGATCCAGGGCGTCTGGGTCGCCCCCGAGTACCGCGGCCGCGGCCTCTCCGAGACCGGCATGGCCGCCGTGCTGCGGTACGCCCTGCGCGAGGTCTCCCCGGTGGCCAGCCTCTATGTGAACGACTACAACACCGCGGCCCGCGCCGCCTACCGCCGCGTCGGCTTCCGGGAAGTCGGCGCGTTCATGAGCGTCCTGTTCTGACCGGACCGCCGCTCGGCGGCCCCGCCCGGGTAGCCTCCCGGCATGGATGACATCGCGGTCGGGACCCTCGACCTCGCCGCGCGGGTGGACGACGCGCTGGCCGTGCAGGCACTGGCCTTCGGGCTCAGCGACGAAGAGATCGCGGTACGGCGCCACATCGTGCTCCGGCACCTCGCCTCACCGGGCGCACGGGCCCTCGGGGCCACCACGGCGGCCGGCCGGCTCGTCGGCTTCGTCTACGGCATGCCCAACGACCGCACCCACTGGTGGTCCGGCGTCGTCGAACCGTATCTGCGCGCCACCGGCTCCGACGGCTGGCTCGACAACGCCTTCGTCATCACCGAGCTGCACGTCCACCCCGACTTCCAGAAGCGGGGCATCGGCCGGGCCCTCATCACCACGATCACCGGGAGCGCGACCGAGCCGCGCAGCATCCTCTCCGCCATCGACGTGGAGAGCCCGGCCCGCGCCCTCTACCGCACCCTCGGCTACCGCGACCTCGCACGCCCGGTGATCTTCCCCAGCGCGCCGAGCCCGTATGTGGTGATGGGGGCGCCGCTGCCGCTCCGCGAGCGGCCGTGAGAACCCGTTTTCGTCCCACCGGCGGCTGCCGATAATCTCCTGGGATTCCCACCGAGCCCGCAGGAGATCTGATGGCCCCCGTCCAGCGCATGTCCACGACCATGCTGAAAACCCTGCGTGACGACCCGGCCGACGCCGAGACCGCGAGCCACAAGCTGCTGGTCCGCGCCGGGTACGTCCGCCGCACCTCCGCGGGGGTCTGGACCTGGCTCCCGATGGGCAAGAAGGTGCTGGAGAACGTCTCCCGCGTCGTCCGCGAGGAGATGGACGCCATCGGCGGCCAGGAGGTCCTCCTCCCCGCCCTGCTGCCCAAGGAGCCCTACGAGACGAGCGGCCGCTGGGAGGAGTACGGCGACCTCCTCTTCCGCCTCAAGGACCGCAAGGGCGCCGAGTACCTGCTCGGGCCGACCCACGAGGAGATCTTCACCCTCACGGTCAAGGACCAGTGCACGTCCTACAAGGACCTGCCCGTGATGCTCTATCAGATCCAGACCAAGTACCGGGACGAGGCGCGCCCCCGCTCGGGCGTTCTGCGCGGCCGCGAGTTCCAGATGAAGGACTCCTACTCCTTCGACACCACGGACGAGGGCCTCGCCGAGTCCTACCGCCTGCACCGCGAGGCGTACACCCGGATCTTCGAGCGGCTCGGCCTCGACTACCGCGTCGTCTCCGCCGTCTCGGGCGCGATGGGCGGCTCCGCCTCCGAGGAGTTCCTCGCCCCGGCCGCGGCCGGCGAGGACACCTTCGTCGACTGCCCCGCGTGCGACTACGCGGCCAACACGGAGGCCGTCACCGCCGTCGTCGCCCCCGCGGACGCCGCGGAGCACGGCCCCGTCGAGGAGCTCGACACCCCCGACACCCCGACCATCGAGTCCCTCGCCGAGCACCTCGGCGTGCCCGCCTCGGCCACCCTGAAGAACCTCCTCGTCAAGATCGACGGCGAGATCACGGCCATCGGCGTGCCCGGCGACCGCGAGGTCGACCTCGGCAAGCTGGGCGAGCACCTGGCGCCCGCCGTCGTCGAGTTGGTGACGGCCGAGGACTTCGCCGGCCGGCCCGACCTCGTCCGCGGCTACGTCGGCCCGCAGGGCCTGAAGCTGCGTTACCTCGCCGACCCGCGCGTGGCCCCCGGCACGGCCTGGGTCACCGGCGCCAACAAGCCCGACACACACGCCCGGAACGTGGTCTGCGGCCGCGACTTCGAGGTCGACCAGTACCTCGACGTCGTCGTGGTCGAGCAGGGCGACCCCTGCCCCCGCTGCGGCGCCGGCCTGGAGATCGGCCGCGCGATCGAGATCGGCCACATCTTCCAGCTCGGCCGCAAGTACGCGGACGCGTTCGGCCTCGACGTCCTCGGCCCCCAGGGCAAGCCGGTCCGGGTCACCATGGGCTCGTACGGCATCGGCGTCTCGCGCGCCGTGGCCGCCCTCGCCGAGCAGACCCACGACGCCTCGGGCCTGTGCTGGCCCCGCGAGGTCGCCCCGGCGGACGTCCACGTCGTCGCGGCCGGCAAGGCCCTCCAGACCGAACTCGCCCTGGAACTCGCGGAGAAGCTGGGCGCGGCGGGCGTGCGCGTACTGGTCGACGACCGGGCCGGGGTCTCCCCGGGCGTGAAGTTCACGGACGCGGAGCTGATCGGTGTGCCGACGATTCTGGTGGTGGGCCGTGGGGCGGCTTCCGGAGTGGTGGAGCTGAAGGACCGCCGGACGGGGGAGCGGGAGGAACTGACGGTGGCGGAGGCGGTGGAGCGGCTGACGGCGCGGGTCTGAGGCGCCGGGCGCCTGACGGCGGGTCTTTCCCCGACCCGCCCCTTCCCGAATGTCCTCAAGCGCCGGACGGGCTGAAATCAGCCCGGCCGGCGTTTGAGGCCACCGCGCGGAGCGCGGAAAAGGGGGCCCGGGGGCGAAGCCCCCGGTTCCGGGAAGGGGCGGGTAGGGGAAAAAGCCCCGCGCAGCGGCACCCCGCCCCGCCCCACCCGCACCCGCACCCGTCACAACAAACCCGCGAACTCCAGCAAAAGCTCACCCCGCCCACGCGACCCCACCGACAACTCCCCGACCCCCTCCGACACCGCCCGGAACACCGCCCACCCCCGCAACCGTTCCGCGTCCACCTCCAGCGAGTCCGCCAGCTTGGCGACCCGCCGCCGCGCCGCGGCCGCCGCGCCGGGGGAGGCGAGGAGGGTGTCGGCACGGTCGCGGACCAGCCAGGCCAGGTCGTACGCGCGCTCGCCGACCAGCGGGCGGGGGGCGACCGCCAGCCACGGCGCGCGGTCGCCGGCCAGGACCGTGCCCTGGTGGTACTCGCCGTGCAGCAGCACCGCGTCACCGCCCGCGCCGGCGCTCCCGACCAGGCCGGACGCCAGCTCCAGCGCCTCGTCGACCAGCGCCCGCGCGTCCGCCGCCGCGGGCGCGTCGCGGCGCTCGCGCAGGGTCTCCACCAGGCCGGCGGCGTGCGCGGTCACCTCGGGGAACGGGTGCCCATCGGCAGCACCGGCAGCACCGGCAGCACCGGCAGCACCGACAGGCGGCACCCACAGCCGCTGGAGCACCGCCGCGGCCTCCAGCTGGGCCTTCGCCTCGGCCAGCGAGCGCAGGCTGATGTCACCGTGCAGCCGCTCCAGGAGCAGCGCCCCCGCGTCCGCCCGCAGCACCCGCACCGCGCACCGGCCGTCCCACCGCTCCAGCGCCGCGTGTTCGAGCGCGGCCGTGCCGTCGGGAGGGCAGAGCTTGAGCGCGGCGGGCGTGCCGTCGGCCCGGCGCACCAGGATCACGACGCTGGTCCGCCCACCCGGCGTCTGCACCCTTTCGGGCGTCAGCTCCCAACGGGTGAGGTACTCCTGGACGGTCTCCGGCAGCGTCGCCAGCCACCGGCGGGCCACCCCGTCCGCGGGCCGCGAGCTCAGGGTGCGCACCAGCCGCTCCGGCGGTTCGAGGCGGTAGTTCGCGTTGTTCATCCCTGCGCTGTCCTTTTCTTCTTCCGCTGGTCAGGACCGGTCCGGCGAACCGCTCGGCGAGGCGTCCGGCCCGGCCGCCGCGGCCCGCTCGGCGAGCCCAGGGAAGGCTACGCCGTCGCCGCGCCACCGCACCGACCGCACCGCCGCGTCCCGCAGCGCCGCCGCCGCGTCCCGGCGCAGGGCGCCCGTCGCGGCCCGTACGAGATCCGCGTAGACCCCCGCGGCCCGGCTCTCCAGCTCCGCCGCCAGCCGCACCGCCGCCGCCTCGTCCGGCACCGGGAACGGCAGCGCGTACCCGGCGGCCCCGGCCTCCGGCTCGCCGCCCAGCTCGCGGACCGCGCGGCGCATCGCGTCGCGCCGGGCCCGGTGCGCGTCGAACGCCTCGCGGGCCTCCGCCGCGCGCTCCTCGCCGACCCGGGCGCCGACGACCCCGTACCCGTACACGGTCGCGTGCTCGGCCCCGAGCGCGGCCTGCGCCGCCTCCAGCGCCCGGGCGCCCGCCGCTCGCACGGCGGCGCTCACGCGTCACCGCCGAGCAGGTAGGCGTGGGCCGCGCCCGCGGCCGCGACGGAGGCGAGCAGCCGGGCCAGTTCGGGCGGTGCCCCGGTCAGGGCGGCCGTCCGGGCGTCGGCGGTGCGCCGCTCGGCCGCGGCGAGCGCGGCCAGGGCGGCCTTCTCGTCGCCGGGCACGCCGGCCGTTGCCCCGGAGGAGGCGGGCGCACCGGCCGTCCCCCCGGAGCGGGCCGGCCCCGGCGCCGTCACCCCGAACGCCTCCGCGTGGCGTGCGGTACCGTCCCGCAGCGGCCGGAGCCGCTCCGCGAGCCCGTCGTGCGCGCGGACCGTCGCGTCGTACCGCTCCAGCAGGGCCACCGAGTCACGTCCTGCGGCGGCCCGCAGCCGCTCCGCCGTGGCGCCGCGCTCGGCGTCCGCCGCACCGTCCCGTCCGGCGGCGCCGTCCGAGCACCCGGTCAGCAGCGTCGCCGCACCCGCCGTGAGGGCCGCCGCGCCCCCTGCCAGTACGCTGCGTCTGCGCGGGCCGGCAGCGCCCCGCGTCGTCGTCGTGCGCGCCACGATCCTCTTTCCGCCAGGTTCCGCCAGGTCCGGTCATGATCACCGCACGCGAGCGTACCGGCGCGCGGCACCACGGCCGGGGACCAGGCACCGAATCGTCAGTCGCCTGCCGGAACAGATAGGCTTTGACCTGACACGCGACTTTCCCACAACAGCACACGCGGCCGAGGAGTCACCCGGATGAGCACCACCCAGAGCGAGAGGCTGCGCGAGCT
Source organism: Streptomyces albireticuli (assembly GCF_021228125.1). Lineage (GTDB taxonomy): Bacteria > Actinomycetota > Actinomycetes > Streptomycetales > Streptomycetaceae > Streptomyces > Streptomyces albireticuli. The sequence goes on along the minus strand of NZ_JAJQQS010000021.1, from coordinate 25,946 downwards.
GCTGGCCCCTCTCGTCAGCGCGCGAGAGCTGGATCTGGAAGAGGTCGACGTGACCACCGCGGGCAAGCGGCGAGTGCTGCGCATCGTGGTGGACTCCGACGCGGGCGTGGAGCTGGACGAGTGCGCCGAGGTCAGCCGCGCCGTCTCCGAGAAGCTCGACGAGACCGACGCCATGGGCGGCGCCCCGTACGTCCTGGAGGTCACCTCCCCCGGCGCGGACCGCCCCCTGACCGAGCACCGGCACTACGTCCGGGCCACCGGCCGCCTGCTCAAGGCGCAGCTGACCGAGGGCGGCGAGCTCGTCGCCCGCATCGTCGCGGTGGACGACGAGGGGCTCGACCTGGAGGTGCCCGGCGTGAAGGGGCGCAAGCCCACCGCCCGCCGGCTGGCCTTCGGCGAGATCGCCAAGGCGCGTGTGGAGATCGAGTTCAACCGTAAGTCCGTCGAGAAGGCCGAGAAGGCCGCTGACGAATCCGACGAGAGCCAAGAGGAGGCGTAGCCGTGGACATCGACATGAGTGCCCTGCGGGGTCTGGTGCGAGAGAAGGAGATCTCCTTCGACCTGTTGGTCGAGGCGATCGAGTCGGCCCTCCTCATCGCGTACCACCGCACCGAGGGAAGCCGCCGCCGCGCGCGGGTCGAGCTGGACCGGGCCTCCGGCCATGTGACGGTCTGGGCCAAGGAGGACCCGCAGGACCTGGAGGAGGGCGAGGAGGCCCGCGAGTTCGACGACACGCCGTCCGGTTTCGGCCGGATCGCCGCGACCACCGCCAAGCAGGTCATCCTCCAGCGTCTGCGCGACGCCGAGGACGAGATCACTTTCGGTGAGTTCGCGGGTCGCGAGGGTGACGTCGTCGCGGGCATCGTCCAGCAGGGCAAGGACCCCAAGAACGTCCTGGTCGACATCGGCAAGCTGGAGGCCATCCTGCCGGTGCAGGAGCAGGTCCCCGGCGAGGAGTACAAGCACGGCACCCGCCTGCGCACGTACGTCGTCCGGGTGGCCAAGGGCGTCCGCGGCCCGTCCGTGACGCTGTCGCGCACGCACCCCAGCCTGGTGAAGAAGCTCTTCGCCATGGAGGTGCCGGAGATCGCCGACGGTTCGGTGGAGATCGCCGCCATCGCCCGCGAGGCAGGCCACCGCACCAAGATCGCGGTGCGGTCGACCCGCTCCGGGCTCAACGCCAAGGGCGCCTGCATCGGCCCGATGGGCGGCCGCGTCCGCGCCGTCATGGCCGAGCTGCACGGCGAGAAGATCGACATCGTCGACTGGTCGGACGACCCGGCCGAGCTGGTGGCGCACGCGCTGTCCCCCGCGCGGGTGAGCAAGGTCGAGGTCGTGGACTTCGGCGCGCGCTCCGCACGGGTGACGGTGCCGGACTACCAGCTCTCCCTCGCCATCGGCAAGGAAGGCCAGAACGCTCGTCTCGCCGCCCGCCTCACCGGCTGGCGCATCGACATCCGGCCGGACACCGAGCAGCCGGAACAGGACTGATCCCACCCTGGTTCCGACCCTGTGATCAGGGCCGGAACCAGGGCCCGGCCCGGGGAATCCCACCGGGCCGGGGCCGGGATCCCGCATGATCCACGGCGGGCCCGCCACGGCGGGCCCCGACCGGGCCGCGCAGAGTGGCCGAAACGTATACGTGCCCGATCACTGCCCCCCAGGGGTGGGGTCGGTGCGGGGAGGTAGACTTAATCAGTGTCTGGCCGGACGCATGCCCGCGCATGCCCTGAGCGAACCTGCGTGGGATGCCGGGAGCGAGCGGCCAAGGGCGATCTGTTGCGGATCGTGAAGATCGAGGGCGAGTGCGTCCCCGATCCTCGCGGTACGCTGCCCGGCCGGGGTGCCTCCGTGCACCCCACACTGGTCTGTCTCGACCTGGCGGTCCGCCGTCGGGCGTTCCCCCGGGCCTTCAAAAGCCCGGGTCCGCTCGGCACCGCGGAACTGCGCCAGTACATCGAACGGGCCGAGGAATAGATCCCCGCGCATGCGGGGATGGCCCCACCGTAAGTAAGAACGTCACGGGAAACCGTGCGGTCAGGTACCTCGCGAGTTGGAAGTAGGTCGAGATTGCGATGAGCACTCGATGAGTACGCGATGAGTACGCCCATGAAGTAGCGACGGTCCGGTGGACACCCGGACCTAGAAGGAGCGAAGTGGCTAAGGTCCGGGTATACGAACTCGCCAAGGAGTTCGGAGTGGAGAGCAAGGTCGTCATGGCCAAGCTCCAAGAACTTGGTGAATTCGTCCGTTCGGCGTCCTCGACCATCGAGGCGCCGGTCGTCCGCAAGTTGACTGACGCATTGCAGGGGCCGGGCGGCAACGCCAAGTCCGCTGCGAAGCCGGCGGCGCCGCGCAAGGCCGCGCCCGCCAAGCCGGGTGCCCCCACTCCGGGCGCCCCCCGTCCCGCCGCACCGGCCCCGAAGCCGGCGGCGGAGACCCCCAGCACCCCCAAGCCGGCAGGTGCCGCGCCGACCCCCGGCCCGCGCCCCGGCCCGAAGCCCGCTCCGGCGGCTCCGGCCAAGCCCGCGCCGGTCACCCCGGTGCCCGCCGCGGAGTTCTCCGCGCCGGCTCCGGCCGCCCCGGCCCAGCAGGCCCCCTCCGGCCCGCGCCCCGGCGCCACCCCCGGCCCGCGTCCGGCCCGTCCGGCGCCCGCCGGTCGTGACGGCGGTCAGCGTGACGGCGGCCGTCCCGAGCGCGGTCCGCGCCCCGGCGGCCAGGGCCAGGGTGCCCCGCGCCCCGGTGGCGCCCGTCCGGCCGGTCCCCGTCCGGGCAACAACCCCTTCACCTCCGGTGGCTCCACGGGCATGGCCCGTCCGCAGGCCCCTCGTCCCGGTGGCGCGCCGCGCCCCGGCGGCCAGGGTGCCCCGGGCGCTCCGCGTCCGCAGGGCGGCCCGGGTGGTGCCCCGCGTCCCCAGGGTCAGGGCGGCGCCCGTCCGACCCCCGGTGGCATGCCTCGTCCGCAGGGCGGTCCCGGTGGCGCTCCGCGTCCCGGCGGCGGTCCCGCGGGTAACCGCCCGAACCCGGGCATGATGCCGCAGCGTCCGGCTGCCGGCCCGCGTCCGGGCCCCGGTGGCGGCGGTCGCGGTCCCGGCGGCGGCGCGGGTCGTCCCGGCGGTGCCGGTCGTCCCGGCGGCGGCTTCGCCGGCCGTCCGGCCGGTCCCGGTGGCGGCGGTCGTCCCGGTGGCGGCGGCGGCTTCGCCGGTCGTCCCGGTGGCGGTGGCGCTCCCGGCGGTGGCGGCGGCTTCGGCGGTCGTCCCGGCTTCGGTGGCCGTCCCGGCGGTCCCGGTGCCCGTGGTGGCACGCAGGGCGCGTTCGGCCGTCCCGGCGGTCCGGCGCGTCGTGGCCGCAAGTCGAAGCGGCAGAGGCGCCAGGAGTACGAGGCCATGCAGGCCCCGTCCGTCGGCGGCGTGATGCTGCCCCGCGGTGGCGGCGAGACCATTCGCCTGTCCCGTGGTGCCTCCCTCACCGACTTCGCGGAGAAGATCGGCGCCAACCCGGCGTCGCTCGTCGCCGTGATGATGAACCTCGGCGAGATGGTCACGGCCACGCAGTCGGTCTCCGACGAGACCCTGCAGCTCCTCGGCGACGAGATGAACTACACCGTTCAGATCGTCAGCCCCGAGGAGGAGGACCGCGAGCTGCTCGAGTCGTTCTCCATCGAGTTCGGTGAGAACGAGGGCGGCGAGGAGATGCTCGTCTCCCGTCCCCCGGTCGTCACCGTCATGGGTCACGTCGACCACGGTAAGACCCGACTGCTCGACGCCATCCGCAAGACGAACGTCATCGCGGGCGAGGCCGGCGGTATCACGCAGCACATCGGTGCGTACCAGGTCGCCACCGAGGTCAACGGCGAAGAGCGCGCGATCACCTTCATCGACACCCCGGGTCACGAGGCGTTCACCGCCATGCGTGCCCGTGGTGCCAAGTCGACCGACATCGCGATCCTCGTGGTGGCGGCCAACGACGGTGTCATGCCGCAGACGATCGAGGCGCTGAACCACGCCAAGGCGGCCGACGTGCCGATCGTGGTCGCGGTCAACAAGATCGACGTCGAGGGCGCCGACCCGACCAAGGTGCGCGGACAGCTCACCGAGTTCGGTCTGGTGGCCGAGGAGTACGGCGGCGACACCATGTTCGTCGACATCTCCGCCAAGCAGGGTCTGCACATCGACAGCCTGCTGGAGGCCGTGGTCCTCACCGCGGACGCCTCGCTCGACCTGCGCGCCAACGCGGAGCAGGACGCGCAGGGTATCGCCATCGAGGCCCACCTCGACCGTGGCCGCGGCGCCGTGGCCACCGTGCTCGTCCAGCGCGGTACCCTCCGCGTCGGTGACACGATGGTCGCCGGTGACGCCTACGGCCGTGTCCGCGCGATGCTCGACGACAAGGGCCAGAACGTGGAAGAGGCGGGTCCGTCGACCCCGGTCCTCGTCCTCGGTCTGACCAACGTCCCGGGCGCCGGCGACAACTTCCTCGTCGTCGACGAGGACCGCACGGCCCGCCAGATCGCCGAGAAGCGCGCGGCGCGCGAGCGCAACGCCGCCTTCGCCAAGCGCACCCGCCGGGTGTCCCTCGAGGACCTCGACAAGGTGCTCAAGGCCGGCGAGATCCAGCAGCTCAACCTCATCATCAAGGGTGACGCGTCCGGTTCGGTCGAGGCTCTCGAGTCCTCGCTGCTCCAGCTCGATGTGGGCGAGGAGGTCGACATCCGCGTGCTGCACCGTGGCGTGGGTGCGGTCACCGAGTCCGACATCAACCTGGCGTCCGGCTCCGACGCGATCGTCATCGGCTTCAACGTCCGTGCGGAAGGCCGTGCCACGCAGATGGCCGACCGCGAGGGTGTCGACGTCCGGTACTACTCGGTCATCTACCAGGCGATCGAGGAGATCGAGGCGGCCCTCAAGGGCATGCTGAAGCCCGAGTACGAAGAGGTCGAGCTCGGTACGGCGGAGATCCGCGAGATCTACCGCTCGTCCAAGCTGGGCAACATCGCGGGTGTCCTCATCCGCTCGGGCGAGGTCAAGCGCAACACCAAGGCGCGCCTCATCCGCGACGGCAAGGTCATCGCGGAGGACCTCACGATCCAGGGTCTGCGCCGCTTCAAGGACGACGTCACCGAGATCCGCGAAGGCTACGAGGGTGGTATCAACCTCGGAAACTTCAACGACATCAAGATCGACGACGTCATCGCGACGTACGAGATGCGGGAGAAGCCGCGCGGCTGATCTGCGCAGAACGTTTCGGGGCCGGTCGGCGGGGAGTAATTTCCGTCGATCGGCCCCGGCCGTTACGTGTACGGTTCGAAGAGCTCGTACACCACGTACACGCTGTACACCTCACGCCTCCCGGGTGGGCTTCACCCGTCACGCATGTATGTAGGGACGCTGTCCTTCGACCTCCTCCTCGGCGACGTACGGTCGCTGAAGGAGAAGCGCTCCGTCGTCCGACCGATCGTCGCCGAGCTGCACCGCAAGTTCGCGGTCAGTGTGGCGGAGGTGGGCGACCAGGACCTCTACCGCCGGGCCGAGATCGGCCTGGCGGCGGTCTCCGGGGATCCGGGGCACCTCACCGACCTGCTGGACCGCTGCGAGCGCTTTGTCGCCGGGCGGCCCGAAGTGGAGCTGCTCTCGGTCAGGCGGCGGTTCCACGGCGCCCATGACGACTGAGCGCGGCAGGGGCGTCACAAGCACAATGGACAACAAGAAGGAGACGGACCAGTGGCCGACAACGCGCGGGCGAAGAGGCTGGCGGACCTCATCCGCGAGGTGATCGCCCAGAAGCTTCAGCGCGGCATCAAGGACCCGCGGCTCGGTACGCACGTGACCATCACGGACACCCGGGTCACCGGCGACCTGCGGGAGGCTACGGTCTTCTACACGGTCTACGGCGACGACGAGGACCGTGCCAGCGCCGCCGCCGGCCTGGAGAGCGCCAAGGGCATCCTGCGCTCCGAGGTCGGCCGTGCCGCCGGCATCAAGTTCACGCCGACGCTGACGTTCGTGGCCGACGCCCTCCCGGACACCGCCCGGACGATCGAGGACCTGCTCGACAAGGCGCGCGCATCGGACCAGCAGGTGCGCGAGGCGTCCTCGGGCGCCACGTACGCGGGCGACGCCGACCCGTACCGCAAGCCGGGCGACGAGGACGAGAAGGACGCCGCCGCCGAATGAAGCACAAGGAGACCCCGCCGGACGGCCTGGTCATCGTCGACAAGCCGGCCGGTTTCACCTCGCACGACGTCGTCGCGAAGATGCGCGGCATCGCGCGGACCCGGCGCGTCGGCCACGCGGGGACGCTCGACCCGATGGCGACCGGTGTGCTCGTCCTCGGGATCGAGCGGGCGACCAAGCTGCTCGGTCACCTCGCGCTGACCGAGAAGGAGTACGTCGCGACGATCCGGCTCGGCCAGAACACCGTGACGGACGACGCGGAGGGCGAGATCACCTCGTCCGCCGACGCCTCCGGCGTCACCCGCGAGGCGATCGACGCGGGCGTGGCCAAGCTCACCGGCGACATCATGCAGGTGCCGTCGAAGGTCAGCGCGATCAAGATCGACGGCAAGCGGTCGTACGCGCGGGCCCGTGAGGGCGAGGACTTCGAGATCCCGGCCCGTCCGGTGACGGTCTCCTCCTTCGCCGTGCACGCGGTGCACCCGGCGGAGGCGGCGGACGGCACCCCGGTGCAGGACCTGCTGGTCTCCGTCGTCTGCTCCTCCGGTACGTACGTCCGTGCCCTCGCCCGCGACCTGGGCGCGGACACGGGCGTCGGCGGCCATCTGACGGCGCTGCGGCGCACCCGCGTCGGCCCGTACGGGCTGGGCGAGGCCCGCACGCTGGACCAGCTCCAGGAGGAGCTGACGATCATGCCCGTGGCGGAGGCGGCCGAGGCGGCCTTCACGCGCTGGGACGTCACGGAGGAGCAGGCGCGCCTGCTCGCCAACGGCGTCCGGGTCAGGATGCCGCTCTTCGAGACCAAGGGCCCGATAGCGGTCTTCGGTCCGGACGGGCGCTTCCTGGTGCTGATCGAGAACCAGGGCGGGCGGGCCAAGAGCCTGGCCGTCTTCGGCTGAGCCGGCCGGCGGCACCACACGATGTCCGGACGCCCCCGGGCGGTCTTCCGACCGCCCGGGGGCGTTCCGCTGTCTCCGTTCCGCTGTCTCCGGGCGCTCCGCCGCGCCTGAGGCGTTCAACGGCGGGGCCAGGCGGTGGGCCGGGCAACCGGGGCTGTGATCTTGGCGGCGCCGGCCTCACCGTGGGGCGGGAGCCCGCTTCGCGACACGCTCCCGCCCCACGATCCCCCTCCCTCCGGTTCTCTATCCATCCCGTGCTGAGGATTCACCCCATTGGGCAGGCGCTCGGAGTGAACCGAGGGGGTGGAAGGGGGCGCGTTCCTGGTGCGATCTGTCCTGCCGATCATCCGCTGCCTACCGTCGCAGTAAGTGCACGGCGGGGAGGTTCGGCGGATGAGCGGTCGACGGACCGATGCGGACGAGAACTTGGTGCGCATCAGAGACCTCGCCGGGCGTCCGCGCGGCACGGGTTTCCTCGCGGACGACCGCGGCACCATGATCACAAGCCATGAGGCGGTCGACGGCCTCGCCCGCCTGGTCCTGCTCGCGCCCGGGGAGCGCACCTGCCTCGTCGGGGCCGAGGCCGTCACCCCGCTGCCGGGATCCGATCTCGCGCTGGTGCGGACCGAGGGCCTCGGCGTCCAGCCGCTCCCCGTCGCCGCCGCGGAGTATCTGGAGGACGGCGCGGAGGTCCGGCTGCGGGCCGGCCGCTGGCAGAACGCCCGGATCGTCGGCGAGGCCCTGGTCACGTACACCGCCACCGACCGCTTCCATCTGCTCGACGCCGCCGTGGAGCTCTCCGTCGGCGAGCGGGACGGCCTGCGCCTGGGCGAGGAGGCCACGGGCGGCCCCGTCCTCGACGCCCGCACCGGCACCGTCGTCGCCGTCCTCGGTACCGCGCTGCACGCCGAGCGCCGCTCCGGCGGCTTCGCCATCCCCCTCCGGGCCGCCGCCCTGGCCTGCCCGGACGGCCCCCTGGCCCGCCTCCTGGAACACAACGGCGCCACCGTCCCGGCCTACGGCCCCGACCTCAACCTCGCGGGCGCCCTCCAGCTCACGGCGACCTCGCTCGGCCCCGTCACCACCTCCCGCGTCTGGCGCGACCCCGTCGACCGCCCCGAGGTCGCCCGCGAATTCGCCCGTTTCCTGGACACCGGCCGGCGCCCGCGCGAGCGGGTGCCCTGCGGGCTCGACCACGACGTCCACGGCGAGGTGACCGTCGCGGCGGGCCCGGCGCCCGGCCTGCCCGCGGAGACCTGCGGCGGCCCCGACGCCGCTGCGTACGGCGCTGAGGGGCCGTACGGGGTGGCAGGCCCGTACGGCTCGGAGGGCTCGTACGGTGCTGAGGGGCCGTACGAGCCGGAGGAGCCGTACGGGCGCGGCGCCGACGCCTCGTACGCCCCCGGAAGCCCCGTACAGGGCGACACGGGCGCCACGCCCGGCGAGGTCCCCCCGGACGACGCACCGGAGGAGGACGGGGCGGGAGCGGAGAGCGCGGAGGACCCGGAGGGAGGCCGCCCGCCCGGGGCCCGGGTCCTCGGCCTCGTCGGCGGCCCCGGCACGGGCCGCACCACCGAGCTCGGCGCGCTCGCCACCCGCCGCGCCCGGGGCCCGGAGCCCGCGCCCACGATCTGGCTGCGCGGCGCCGACCTGGAGGACGGCGACGAGAGCGTGCGGGACGCCGTGGCCCGTGCCCTGGAGGCGGCCGGCCGGATCGTCACCGCCTCGGCGGGCGCCGCGGGCACGGTCGGCGACCCGGCGGAGGCCACCCCGGAAGCCGTCGCCGCCCTCGCCCAGCGGGTCGGCCGGCCGCTCCTCGTCGTCCTCGACGGCCCCGAGGAGGTGCCGCCCGTCCTCGCCCACGCCCTGCCGTCGTGGACGGCGGCGACGGCCGAATGGCTGGACAGTACGGCGGCCCGGCTCGTCGTCGCCTGCCGCCCGGAGCACTGGGAGACCGCCGGAGCCCTCTTCCCGCGCGCCGCCCTCCACACCCCCCTGGACACGGCCGTCCACCGCGGCCTGCCGGCCTGCGTCCGGCTCACCGACCTCACGCCCTGCCAGGCCGCCCAGGCCCGCGCCGTCTACGGCGTCCCCGCCGAGGCGATCCAGGAGGCCGACGCCGCCCACCCGCTCGCCCTGCGCCTCCTCGCCGAGGTCCGGGCGGCCCTCCCGGTCCACGGGGGACGGGCCTGGGCGGCCGGGGGAGACGTCCCCGACGGGAGCGAGGACGGCTCCGCCCCGCCCCCCGACCGCTGGGGTGTCTTCGCCGCCTACCTCGACCTGATCTGCCTCCGGATCGCCGTAAGGCTCTCGGCGGACCGCAGGCCGCCGCTGCGCGGCACCGCCGTTCGCCGGCTGGCCGCCCGGGTGGCGGGCCAGCTCCACGAAGCCGCCCGGCGGTGCCTGGGGCCGGGCCAGGGAGAGCTGGACCGCGAGGCGTTCGAGGAGCTGTTCCCCTGGCGCAACGGCTGGGCCTCCGCCGTCCTCACCGAAGGGATGCTCGTCCCGGCCGGCACGGGCTACCGCTTCGGTCACGAGGAGTTCGCCGACTGGCTGCAAGGCGCGCACCTCGACCTCGACGCCGCCCTGCACACCCTCGTCCACCGCTGGTACGAGCCGGAGGGCCCGCCCGCCGAGACGGAGCCCCGGCTGCCGTCCCGGCCGGGCGGCGGCCCCGCGCCCGAGGGCCACGTCCCGCCGCCGCCCGGCTCCAGCAGGCCGCCCAGAACGGCGGCCGCCCGCCGCCGCACCCGCGCCGGGGCGCGCGGCAAGGAGCGGCCCAAGCCCGTGCCCGTACCGCGCCACCGCATCGGCCCCGTCCTTCAGGCGCTGCTGCTCCTCGGCCGCCGCTCCGGCCCCGAGGAGCTCGCCACCCGCCTCGACGGGCTGATCCACGCCGCCGAGGCCCTCTCCCTCGCGCCCCGCCCGTCCGCCGAGGCCGACGAGCACGTCCCGGCGCTCCCCGACCCCGCCTGGTGGGCCGCGCACCTCCTCGGCGAAACGCTGCTGCGGGTCCCCGACGCCACCCCTTACCTGGACACCCTGCGGCTGCTGGCCGAGCGGCTGACCACCCGCTCGCTCGCCATCGGCGGCTTCGACAGCGACCCCGCGGGCTCCCTCGGCGGCCTCGCCGAGTTCGGCCCCTGGTTCTGGCTCCGGCTGCCCCTCGGCCTCGCCGACCGCCTGGACCTGCTCCGGCTGCTGGTGCCCGCCGACGGCCCGCCGCCCGGCGCCGCCCAGACCCAGCAGCTCGAACCGCAGGCGCACCACGCCGCCCACCCGCCGCAGAGCGACCGCTTCCTGCCCACCGTGGCCACCGTCCTCGCCGAGGACCCCTGCGCCGCGCAGACCCTCCTGTGCCGCTGGTTCGCCGACGAGCGCCCCCTCCAGGGCCCGCCCTACGGCGACTGCGTGCGCCCCACGGTCTCCACCGCCGCCCAGGTCCTCCTGCACACCCACCGCCACCACGCCGTCGACGACCTCGCCGAGTCCCTCGTCGACGCGGGCCACCCCCGGGCCGACGAGCTCCTGGTCGCCCTCGCCGAGGACGAGCCGTCCGCGATCTGCCGGGCCGTCGACCGCTGGGCGCACGACGACCGCGTCGAACGCCATGTCGCCGCGGCCGCCTACGCCCTCAAGACGGCCCCCCACGTCACCACCACCGCCGACCGCGAGCTGCTGCGCTACTCCGCGCTGGCCCTGCTGGCCCGGCCCGCCGAGGGCGCCCTGCACGGCACGGCGCTCTGCCTCCTCGTCCGCGACGACGAGACCCGCGGCAAATACCTCCCGCAGGCCCTCGTCCGCTTCGCCGCCGGCGACGCCCACGTCCCCGCCCGCGCGCTCGCCGCCGCGCTCTCCACCCACCCCGAGCCCGTCCTCGCCGTCTTCCGGGCCCGGCTGTACGAGCCGGGGGACGGCCCCGGCGAGGTCCTCGCCGCCCTCGCCGACGTCACCACCCCCGCCCTGGCCCGCCGCGCCGCCTCGCTCGTCCGGGAGCACGTCGAGCACCGCCCCGAGGGCGCCGGCCACGCGGCGGCCTTCGTGGACCGGCGCCTGGAGGCGGGCCCCGCCGCACGGTCCGTCCTCTTCCCGCTCGTCGTCCAGCTGCTGGGCAACCGCTCCGCCCAGGTCCGCCGTGCCCTCGCGCCCGTCCTCGCCGCCCCCGGCACCCCCCTCTCGCGGCCCCTGCGCCAGGAGCTCCTGGAGGTGCTGCTGGAGCGCGAGCAGTACGGCCCCTTCGAGCGGGACATCACCGTCCTCGACGCCCTGCTGCGCGCGGTGGCCACGGGCGCGGCCGAGCGGGCCGAGGCCCGCACCCGCGACCTGGTGCACCGCATCGGCCTGCTCATGGCCCGCAGCGCGGAAGGGGCGGCGTGCTTCGACCGGAGGCTGACCCAGCTGGCCCGTGAGGCCCCCGTGTTCGGCGGCCAGGTGCGCGGCTGGCTGCGCTCCGCGCCCGCGCAGTGGGCCGTCGTGGTGGGCCCGCAGGCGCGGATCAGGCTGACCGCGGAAGAAGATGACGAAGATCTGACAGTCGGTGGACCGGCCGATGCTGAGCGGCGCGAACCGGCATGGCACTCTTAGACCTGCGTAATCGACAGACAAAAGTTCGGGTTCGGGCGAGGAGCGGGCACAGTGCAGCGCTGGCGTGGCTTGGAGGACATCCCCCAGGACTGGGGGCGCAGCGTCGTCACCATCGGCTCGTACGACGGGGTGCACCGGGGGCACCAGCTGATCATCGGCCGCGCGGTGGAGCGGGCGCGGGAGCTCGGCGTGCCCTCGGTCGTCGTGACCTTCGACCCGCACCCCAGCGAGGTCGTCCGGCCGGGCAGCCACCCGCCGCTGCTGGCCCCGCACCACCGGCGTGCGGAGCTGATGGCGGAGCTGGGCGTGGACGCGGTGCTGATCCTGCCGTTCACGGCGGAGTTCTCGAAGCTCTCGCCCGCCGACTTCGTGGTGAAGGTGCTGGTCGACAAGCTGCACGCCAAGCTGGTCGTCGAGGGCCCCAACTTCCGCTTCGGCCACCGCGCCGCCGGTGACGTGGAGTTCCTCAAGGAGCTCGGCGCCACCTACGACTACGGCGTCGAGGTCATCGACCTGTACGTGACCGGTGAGGCGGGCGGCGGGCTGCCGTTCTCGTCCACGCTGACCCGCCGGCTGGTCGCCGAGGGCGACGTCGCGGGCGCCATGGAGATCCTCGGCCGCCCGCACCGCGTCGAGGGCGTCGTCGTCCAGGGCGCGCAGCGCGGCCGCGAGCTCGGCTACCCCACGGCCAACGTGGAGACCCTCCCGCACACCGCGATCCCGGCCGACGGCGTCTACGCCGGCTGGCTCGTCGTCGGCGAGGAGGCCATGCCCGCGGCGATCTCCGTCGGCACGAACGTCCAGTTCGACGCGACCGAGCGCACGGTCGAGGCCTACGCCATCGACCGCACGGACCTCGACCTGTACGGCCTCCACGTGGCCGTGGACTTCCTCGCCTACCTGCGCGGCATGGAGAAGTTCGAGTCCATCGAGGCGCTGCTGCTGTGCATGGCGGGCGATGTGAAGCGGGCGCGCGACCTGGTGACGGCACACGAGTCGCAGGTGGTCGCGCGGTAGCGCACCGCTCTTGAGGTGACCGACGCCGGGCGGGCTGATTTCAGCCTGTCCGGCGTTTGAGGACCGGGGTCGGGGCGGAGCCCCTCACGCGGCGGAGCCGCGCATCGGATGCGGCGGGAAGGGGCGGGGTGGGGAAAAATCCCCACCCCGCCCCCTCACATCCGCCCCCTCACCGTCACTGCTGCGGCGGGTACTGCTGAGGCCACCCGCCTTGCCCGGGCGCCGGATAGGCCCCCGGCTGCGGCTGGGTCAACGGCTGCCCCGTGTACGGGTCGTACCCGTACACCGCGGGCCCCGGCTGAGCGGCGTGCTCAGGCGCGTACGTCCCCGGCTGAGCCGCCTGCTCCGGCGCGTACGCCCCCGGCACCGGCGGCGCCTGATGCGCAGGCGGATTCTCCCCGGTCCACAGCCCACGCTGCTGCTGCGCCCGCGTGAAGTCCTCCGCGACCAGCGTGGACAGGTTGAAGTACGCCTCCCGCGTCTTCGGCCGCATCATCTCCAGATCGACCTCCGCACCCGTGGCCAGGTGCTCGTCGAACGGCACGACGACGACCCCGCGGCAGCGCGTCTCGAAGTGGGAGACGATGTCCTCCACCTTGATCATCTTGCCGGTCTCGCGGACCCCCGAGATGACGGTGACACTGCGCGAGACGAGGTCGGCGTAGCCGTGCGCGTGCAGCCAGTCGAGCGTGGTGCTGGCGCTGCTCGCGCCGTCGACGGACGGCGTCGAGACGATGATCAGCTGGTCGGCGAGGTCCAGGACGCCGCGCATGGCGCTGTAGAGCAGGCCCGTCCCCGAGTCGGTGAGGATGATCGGGTACTGCTTGCCGAGGAGGTCTATCGCCCGCCGGTAGTCCTCGTCGTTGAAGGTGGTGGAGACCGCCGGGTCCACGTCGTTGGCGATGATCTCCAGTCCGGAGGGCGCCTGCGAGGTGTAGCGGCGGATGTCCATGTAGCTGTGCAGGCTGGGGATCGCGGAGACGAGGTCGCGGATCGTCGCGCCGGTCTCACGGCGTACGCGGCGGCCGAGCGTGCCCGCGTCCGGGTTGGCGTCGATGGCCAGGATCTTGTCCTGGCGCTCGCTCGCGAGCGTCGCGCCGAGGGCCGTCGTCGTGGTCGTCTTGCCGACGCCGCCCTTGAGGCTGATGACGGCGATGCGGTAGCAGGAGAGGACCGGCGTACGGATCAGCTCCAGCTTCCGCTGCCGCTCCGCCTCCTCCTTCTTGCCGCCGAACTTGAAGCGGTTGGTGCTGATCTGCTTCTTCGGCTTGGGCTTGCTGCGCAGCAGCCGCTCCGACGACAGCTCCATGGAGGCGGTGAAGCCGAGCGGCGCGCCGTGCACGGACCGCTGCCGCTGCTCGGGCGAGACGGTCGGCCAGCCGCCGGCGCGCGGGTCGACGGGCATCCCGGGGTGCGCGTCGGCCTGCGGGGTCGCCTGGGGAGCGGCCTGGGCCGCGTCGGCCCGCGGGTCGTACGCCCGGTCCTGCGGGGCCTCGGCGAGCGGCGGGAGCGGCGCGGGCGCCTGAGCGGCGTGCGCGTCGGGCCCGACGGCCGGGGGCAGGGCCGCGGCGGCGGGGTGCGCCTGACCGGTCGGCTGGCCGGGCAGCGGGTGCCCGCTCTGCGCGGCGAAGCCGTCGAGGGCGGGCGGGAGGGGCGCCGGGGCGGCCTGCGGATAGCCGGCCTGGGGGTGACCGGCCTGCGGATAGCCGGTCGGCGGGACGGCCTGCGGCGCGGGTGCCGCGCCGGGGACGGGGCCGAGCGCGGGCAGGGGCGCGGGCGCGCCGTGCGCCGCCGCCTGCGGGTGGGCGGCGGCCGGGGGAGCGGCCTGCGCGTCGGGGCGCGGATAGCCGTAGCCGCCGGGTGCCCCGGTGCCGGTGCCGGGGCCATCGGTGGCGGCGTGCGGAGCCGGCAGCTCGGGACGGGGATGGCCGTAGCCGGCCGCCGCCTGCGCCGGACCGGGCTCGCTCGGTGCGGTGGGAGCCTCCTGCGAGGCGGGCGGCGGGAAGCCCTGGGCATCGGGAACGCCGGGGCCGCTCAGGGGCTGACCGGTGTGCGGTGCCGGGAAGCCGGTCGCCTCGGGGGCGGGGTAGCCGTAGCCGCCCTGTGCCGCCGGCGCGGGGGCCGTGGGCTGCGGGGCGTCCTGGGGCGCGGGCGCGGTGTGCTGCCCGGGGCCGGGGTAGCCGTAGCCGGTGGCGGGCGTGGCGGTGCCGGGTACGGGCTCGCCCTGCGAGGCCGGTGCGCCGTGGAGTTCGGGGCGCGGGTAGCCGTAGCCGCCCTGCGGAACCGGGGCGGGGGCGGGAGCGGGTGTGGGGACCGCCGGTGCGTCCGGGCCGGGGTAGCCGTAGCCGCCTTGCGATGCCGGGGCGGGAGCCTGAACGGGGGGCGCTGCGGGGGCTTCCTGTGCGTCCGGGTTCGGGAAGCCGTAGCCGCCTTGCGGTGCCGGTGCCGGTGCCGGTGTCGTCGCCGGAGCCGCCGGGGGAGCTTCCTGCGTGTCCGGGCGCGGATAGCCGTAGCCACCCTGGGGGTCCGCAGCGGCCTCGGGCCGCGGCGCGACGGCGGGCTGGAAGTCCGGGGGCAGCGGGGGCAGCGCGGGTGGCGCCGGAGGGGTCCACTGCGCCCGCGCGTCCGGGACCTCCGGAGCGAGGGCCTCTGGAGTAGGGGCCTCTGCGGTGTCCGGGGCCTCCGGGGCGTCGGGAGCGTCCGGAAGGACAAGGGCCTCCGGAGCACTCGTCGGTTCGTCGGACGCGCGGTTCGCGATCTCTTCGTGCAGGGCGGCCGCGGAGAACCGCATGGTGCCCTCGCGACGCGCGTCACCGCTCGCCGTGTCGGCGGGGTCCTGCGCCACGGCCGACGCCGAGTCCGCGAATGCGTCGGTGGCGGGGGCCGGGACCGGGGCGTCCACGGAGTCCCCGGCGGGGCCGGGCTCCACGGCCGGGGCCGAACCGGTGGCGGAGTCCGTCACCGCACCGGCGGACGCGTCCGCGGCGATGTCCGTGACCAGGCCCGGGGCATCGACGGACGCGTCGGACGCGGCACCGTGAACCTGCACCGGCTCCTCGGCCGGAGCCACCGGAACCGAAGGAGCCGCCGGGGCCGCCCCATCGGCATCCGCGACCTGGCCCACGGTCAGGTCCGGCCCGGCGACCGGCTCGGCGCCGGCGGAGTCCGCACCAGCGCCGGGAACGGAACCGGAGAAGGGCGAGGAGGGGGCAGGGGCGGCCGCGGGCTCGGGGTCCGCCGGCACGGCGAACGCCGCGAGGGGTTCACCCGAAGGCGGCGGCGGAGCCGCCACGTCCATGCCGCTCGCGGCACCGCCGTCCGGGCCCGCCGCAGGCGCCGCCGCGTTCTGCGTGTACCAGGCAGGCGGGGTGTAGTCGATCGTGAACTCGCCCGTCTGCTCGGGCTCGTTCTCGTGGCCCGCGTCGGACCGTTCCTCGCCGGCTGCTGTCCCGCCCGCGCGGATCGCGTCCCGATCGCTGCTCACATTGCCTCCTGCTGGTGTGGTCTAGCGCCCATGAATTGCCTGTCGGGCCCGACCGTTCCCGTCGTCCGACCGCCCGGGGTTCCCCCTTGTGCGACGGGAGAGGCCCGGTATGGGGTCTCCAGTACGTACACCCACCAAGACTAATCGTCATACGCATCGTCGCGGCAGGCCCGTCCCGAGCCCACCGGCCGTACCCTCCGTCACCTGCGGCCATGCCGTGGCAGGGGCAGGACCGGCCGCGACATGCCTGCCCGATGCCTGCCCGATGCCGGGCAGAGCCGCCCGTCGGGCCGACGTCCCGGCGATCCGTCAGCCCACCGGTCCGGCATCTCGGCGGCCCGTGAGCGCACCGGCCCGCCAGTCCACCAGCCCGTCAGCCCACCGATCCGTCAGCCCACCGATCCGCTCAGTCCATCCGGCGCGCGGCGCCCAGCAGCCCCGTCTCCGGCTCGGTCGCGCGGGTGTCCACGTACATCCGCGTGCCGCCCGCGCACCAGAGCGTGAGCCCGTCCCGCAAGGTGGGCAGGGCGTCGACGTCCTCCTGCGGGAGCCCGAGGAGCCGGCCCAGATGGCGCGCCTCCTCCGGGGAGACCCGCTGGACGCCGACGAGGTCCGCGCTGTCCATCAACCGGGGGGCCTCGGGCCCCAGATAGGGGAGAAGGGTCAGGACGGGCTGCCAGGGGGCGGCGACGACCCGGCCGCGCGGCGGGCGCACACCGCAGTCGCGCACCACCAGCACGGGGCTGTGCACCGTCGGCCCCTGCGGCGGCACCCGGCCGACGTCGTGCAGGGTCACGCACTGCTGACCGCCGTTGGCGGCCTGGGCGAGCCCGGTCCACAGCTGGCGGCGGGCGGTCTCGACGGCCACCCGGGCGCCCGTGCCGACCGTACGCAGGGCGATGACCTGCGCCGTCCACGCGCCGCCGATCAGCACCGCGTCGAACGGCGTGGACCGGGCGAGGCCGAGGACGGCGGGCGCTTCGCGCGGATCGGCGCCGATGACCACGCCGTCGTCCCCGACAGGCAGGGCCAGCGCCTCGAACTGTTCGGGCGACAGTTCGTGCCGCCCGCGCCGGGGGCCGAGCAGGCCGAGCCCGAAGCGCCGCCGCCCGGGCGCGGGGACGGGAGCGGTCGCGGGCCCGGTGCCGGGCACCGGTCCCGTCGCGGGTCCGGTCGTCGGTGAGGCGGTGGACATCAGCGCGTACCTCCCAGGGGCAGCGTGGCGAGGACTCCGGGCACCTGCTCGTGGTCGAGCCGGATCAGCCCGGCCCGTACGGCCCGCGCCGCCCGCTCCAGGTCCCGCCGCGTCGCGGCCAGTTCGTCGGAGCTGCGGCCGGTCACCCGGACGTGTGCCGTCATCGTCGGCGCGTGCCGTCCGTCCCGGGTGCCGCCGCGGCCGAGTGTGAGGCTGAGCGTCGTCGCCAGCGCGGGCAGCGAGGTGAGCAGCGCGGCCAGCTGCGGCAGGGGAGTGGCCGTCGGGCCCAGCTGCGGCCAGCGCGCCACCCAATACGTCGTGTGCCAGCGGTCGTCGCAGCGCCAGGCCCGCACGGTCTCCAGCGTCCGCCGTACGGGCGCGCCGGCCCGCCCGGCCTGCGCGGAGGCCACCGGGTTGACGTTCGCGGCGGTGGATATCGCGGCCGTCAGCTCCTCCTCGGACAGCGGCGCCGCGCGGAAGCCCGCGCCCTGCAACCGGCTGACGAGCTGGTCCGCCGTCCGCAGCACACAGCGCCGTGCGCCTTCTTGGCCGCCGCCCCGGGCCTCGACGGCCTCCGGGCACAGCTCCGGGTCGAGCTTCAGCGCCACCCACGTCATCCGCACCGCCGGGGAGCCCGACTGGGCCTGCAACGGCGCGTAGTTCCGCGCGGCCAGGGACTCGGCGGGCAGGTGCGGCGCGGGCGAGGGCAGGGTGCTCTGCACCACCTGGACGGACTCCAGCCGGATCCCGTCGACGTCCATCGCGTCCCGCAGCAGGGCCAGCGGCAGCGCCTTCTCCACCCGCAGCGGCCGCAGCGGCGCGTCCACGGCGTCGAGCCGGAGCACGGCCGTCACGAACGTGCCGTCGCCGACCAGACCGATCTCACGGCGCTCGCGGTCGGTGAAGGAAAGGGTCCGCAAGGCCGGTTCGCACTCCACGACCGGGGCGATCCCCGGATCCGTGCCCGCGCCCGCGGGTGCCACGCGCCGCGCGCGCCCCCGCAACGTCACCGCCGCCACCAGCCACTCCGCGACCGGCCGCTGACCGAGCTGCACCACCGCGAGCAGCACCAGCAGCGCGGCGGCGGCCACCGCGGGCGCCATCAGCAGCGGCTGCCCGGAGACCCACGCGGCCAGCACCAGGGCGGCGGCCACCTCGACCAGGACCAACTGCTGGAGCCGCACGGGCCCCACGCTCACCGCCCGTGCCACGGGCCGTGGCGCGACCACGCCCGCCCCGGAGCCGGCGGCTCCCGGGTTCCGTACGCGCGTTGCGGCACCCATGCCCGTCAAGCCCCCATCGTCACCGGACCGCCGCCCCGCCACCTCCGTGGCCCGGCGCCGAAGCCCTCGTCCCCGTCACGGACACCCGTGACCGTCATCCCGGATCAGCGGCATCCCCTGACGGGCGCGCCGATCGCTACCGGCATAGTAGGGGGCCGGTACGACAACCGGACCGCGGGCAGCGCCTGTCCACCGACGCCGACGACTTGGGGAGAAGCGGCTACACATGGCATCACGGCGGGATGAGCTCAATGCCTACACCTTCGCGAAGAAGCGCACGGTCGCGGCGTTCCTGCAACCCTCGCCCAGCGGCACGGAGGAAGGCGCTCCACGCCCGCTGCGCGCGGTGCTGCCCGGCATCATCGTCGGCGCGGTGCTGGTCGCCGGCTTCGGCGCGTGGGGCATGTTCAGGCCGACCGCGCCGAAGGGCTGGGACGACGAGGCCGCGCACGTCATCGTCGGCAGCCAGTCGACCACCCGTTACGTCGTCCTGAAGACCGACGGCAAGAAGCAGCTGCACCCGGTGCTCAACTTCGCGTCCGCGAAGCTCCTCCTCACCCCCGACAAGTCCACCGTCATCAAGGTGAAGGAATCCGAGCTCGACAACGGCCACATCCCGCGCGGCCCGACGGTCGGCATCCCGTACGCCCCCGACCGGATGCCCAGCGCCACCGAGGCGGGCAAGCAGAAGCAGTGGGCCGTCTGCGAACAGCCCGGCGCCGGCGGCCGGACCACCCAGAAAGCGGTCTTCCTCTTCGCCGGCCACGACCCCAAGCTGAAGAAGCTCACCGGCGACCAGCGGTTGCGCGGCAACCAGGCGCTGTACGTCCAGGGCCCCGACGACGCCCGCTACCTCGTCGACCCCCAGGGCGTGAAGTACCTGCTCGGCGGCAACGACTGGAAGTCCGCCGACGCCGCCGACCAGAACCTGCTCCTCCGCTCCCTGTTCAGCGACGGCGCCCAGCCGCAGCGCGTCACCAAGGACTGGCTCGACACCTTCCACGAGGGCACGCCCATCGTCTTCCCCGAGATGCGCGACGAGGTCGGCGCGAACGCGGGCGTGGCCAGCCTGCCGCCGCGGGCCAACCGGGTCGGCATGGTCCTCGAAGCGCCCACGGGCACGGGCACCCAGCACTACGTGGTGCTGCCCGGCCAGGTGCGGCGCGTCTCCGAGCTCGTCGCCAAGCTGCTCCTCAACAGCCGGAAGCTGACCACACTGGGCCAGGCCGGAGTGCCCGAGCGGGTGAGCGCCGCCGCCTTCACCCCGCACGACCAGGACTTCTACGGGCAGTACCGCTGGCCCTCCCGGGTCCCCCGGCAGGTCAACAGCGTGAACCCGACCGCGAACACCGCGGCCAAGGACACCGTGTGCAGCATCTTCGGCGGCATGTCCTCCTCCGGCACCCCGGAACTGGCCACCTGGGCGGGCACCGAGTACCCGGCCACCATCCCCGACGGCGCCACCAGCGCGTACGTCACCCCCGGCTCGGGCCTCCTCTACCGCCAGGTCACCGGCCGCCAGACCAACAGCGGCTCGGTCTTCCTCGTCACGGACACCGGGCTGCGCTACGCGGTCCAGTCCAACAACGACAGCGCGGCCGGGAAGTCGAAGATCGGCGAGAGCGCGGCGCCGTCGCCGGGCACGGCGGAGGCACAGGAGCCGGCGCAGCCCGCCGCGCAGCCGGAGGCGGACCAGGCCCGCATCAGGCTCGGCTACCGGAACGTGAACCCCCTGGCCGTGCCGACCAACTGGTCGCAGTTCCTGCCGACGGGGCCTCGACTGGACGCGAACAGCGCCAGGCAGCCGCAGGGATCGTGAGACGTCTGATGCCATCGATGCCGCGCACCACGACCTCCTCGGCCGCCGCGCTGACGGCCGCCTTGCTGACCGCCCTGTCGTCCGCCCCGGCCATGGCTGCCGCCGCCTCCGTAGGGCCGGTCGCGTCGGTCGCGCCGGTCGCGTCGGCCGGGCCCTCGGGGGTCCCCGTGGCCCTGGACGGCAGCGGCGAGTGCACGAGCTATCCGGCGAAGACCATCAAGGGCACGCCCTGGTCACTCCAGCGGGTGCTCCTCGACCGCCTCTGGCAGGACACCAAGGGCCGTGACAGCCAGGGCAACCCGGTGCGGATCGCCGTCATCGACACGGGTGTCGACGTCAGGAACCCGCAGCTCAAGGACGCTGTCGACGCCAAGAGTGGGGTGGACCTGCTCGCGGGGATGAAGGAAGCGCCCCAGGAGGGCGCGGCGAGCGTCAGGGCGGCGACGAAGGACGGGCCGCAGGACGACCCGACGAGCCCGGCGAAGAAGACACCGGAGAAGAAGCCCTCGGGCAGCCCGTCGCCGAAGGCGTCGGAGAAGAGCAAGGAAGAGGAACGAAAGAGGGAGGAGGAGAGGAAGAAGGAGGAAGAGCGCCGGAAGGAGAAGGAGCGGGAAAAGGAGAAGGAGAAGGAGAAAGAGAGGCAGAAGGAGAAAGAGAAGGAAAAGCAGGTCCCGGAGGTGAAGACCGACCCCACGCTCGACCTCGTGGGCCACGGAACGAAGGTCGCCGGCATCATCGCCGCCCGCCCGTCGTCCGGCAGCGGATTCGTCGGCATCGCCCCCGAATCCGTCATCATCCCGATCCGGCAGAACGACGAGAAGGGCACGGGTACGTCCCGGACCCTCGCGCAGGGGATCACCCACGCCGTGGCGGCGGGGGCCCGCGTCATCAACATCTCGCAGGACACCTCGAAACCGCTGCTTCCCGACTCCGACCTCGAACTGGCGGTGAAGGACGCGCTGGCGAAGGACGTCGTCGTCGTGGCCTCCGCGGGCAACGACGGGCTGGACGGCAACGTCAAGGAGACGTACCCCGCCGCGTACAAGGGCGTCCTGGCCGTGGCCGCCTCGGACCGCAACAACGAGCGCGCCGTCTTCTCCCAGCCCGGCGAGTTCATCGGCGTGGCCGCGCCCGGCGTCGAGATGGTCTCCACCGTCCCGCTCGGCGGCCAGTGCGTCGACAACGGCACCAGCTTCTCCGCCCCCTACGTCGCCGGGGTCGCGGCCCTCATCCGTGCCAAGCACCCGGACTGGAAGCAGCACCAGGTCGTCGCCCAGATCGAGCAGACCGCCGAACGCGCCGTCAACGGTCACGACCGCTACGTCGGCTGGGGCGTCGTCGACCCGGTCCGCGCCCTCACCGAGGACGCCCACCCCATCGACAAGGTCACCCCCGACAAGGCCGCCGCCCGAAACGTCCGAGCCCCCGAGGCCGCCGCCCTGCCCCTGGGCGAGACCCCCCAGCAACGCCAGGAGCGCCTGGCGACGTACGTGCTGGGCGGCGCCGGAGTACTCGTAGCGGTGATCGCCGGAACGGCCGTGGTACTCCGCGACCACCGCCGACGGGCTTCCCGGAGCGGGTGACGCCCGCCCGTCAAACGGTCTTGACGGGTATCCAGTTGGGCCCCTGGATGTCAGTGACTACAGTTACTGTGGCGCTCCTTGGGGGCTACACGGGTAGGGGGTCGGGGTGACAGGGCAGGATCAGGGCAGCGGGTACACGCCTTCGGGGGCAGGCAAGCTCGCCAAGGAGCCCGAGACGCTGAAGTCGTTCCAGGACCGTATCGAGGACGTCCTCGACAAGCTGGAGAAGTCGAAGGCGTCGTCGAAGTCCATGGGCGACCAGAAGGTGTCGACGGAAGCCTTCGGCACCGGATTCGGGTCGGCGAAGGATCTGGCCGGCCTCTACGACAAGGTCCACGAGCGACTGCTGGCGCTGTCCAAGGTATTCGGCGATCAGCTGGAGGCGACAGGTCTCGCGGCAGTGATCGCCGAGCGCGGCTACGACGGCATCGACGCCGAAGAGGCGGAGAAGCTGCGGGCCATTCAGAAGCGTGCGCAGGAGTACGAGCGTGACCGGGCCGCCGCGCAGAAAGCGAGTGCCCCAGGGGGACAGGGCACCAGCGGAGGCAACGGCGGGTTCTAGGGGATCAGTAGATGAGCGACGACAAGAGCAAGGGCAAGTTCGACCACTACAGCCACGATCAGCTCTACGCGATGGTGGCGAACTCCAACCCTGACCGGCTGAGCGATGTCGCGCACGCGCTGGAGGAGGCATTCGGCGCGCTCGACTCCATCAGTAATGACCTGAAGGTGTACTTCACCCAGGTCAAGCTGGAGGGCGAGGGCGGCAAGGCGTTCCACACGTGGGGCGAGAAGACGGTCATGCAGACCGCGAAGCTGGCCCACTACGTGTCATCCGCCGGCGAAGCGATGAAGAAGGCCGGCGAGGGTCTCGCCAAGGCCAAGTCCGCCATGCCGAAGCCGGACATGATGTGTTACGCGGATCCGGAGAAGGACAAGGCGCGGCTGAAGAAGCGCGACGAGGCCGCGGATCTGCTGGTCGGGCTGGACAACTACTACGGCATCGTTAACGAGGACCTCAGGAAGCTGGAGGAGCCGACGTTCGTGCCGCCGCCGGGCGTAGACAACTCCATCACCGGTTCAGAGCGGTCTTACGGCACGTCGGCTGGCGGCGGTGGCAGCTCTGCCGGTGACGGCGTAGGTGGTGGAGCGCGTGGAGTCTCTTTCTCCAACTCCGTCGGATCAAATGGGACACACGAGGTTCTGTTGCCCCAGGGGCCAGGAGGGACGGCTGGGCGCTCTGGCATCGAGGTGCACCCGGACCCGGGCGCACCTGATTCTGGCGCTGTGGGCTCAGGGCCCCGCCGGGCGCCGGAAACGAGGATCGATTCAGTAGGCATCGCACCACCGCCGGAGAGCATCCTCAGACCGGACCTCCCCACGCCGCCACTGGACGCCTCGCGGCAATCCATCAGTCCCCTCGCACCACCGGTGACGCTTGGGCCGAACCTCGCTCTGCCCCGTGTTCCGTCCGAGGGCGGGGCGCACCGCTTCGATTCGGGAGCACGCCCTGAGAGGGGACTGCCGAGCCCTCGGCCTGGTGCGACGCCTCCCGTCGGCGCGCGTGACGGGATTGTGGGCGGTACGCCGTCCCGTCCCGTCGCCGGGTCCGTCGCGCCAAGGCTGCCTCGAGGCACAGTCATCGGAGAGGAGCGCGGCTCGATGAACCGCGGCCCCATGGGAATGGGCGGCTTCTCCGGGCTCCCTGGCGGAGGGGCTCCAGGTCACCGGGTTCCTGCTGCCGGTCGCAGGCTGGCCACCGAACCGGGAGGCACTGCTGGTGCTCCTCGTGCCCCACGTGGAGGGCCTGGGGAGTTCACCCCGGGCGGTACAGGCCTCGTGCGGGGGAATCAGGGAATGGGAATGTTGCCGCCCACTGGCGTCCCTTCGGGTAACGACGCCCGTCACCGTAACGGCAAGAGGCCTGATTACCTCGTCGAAGACGAGGAAACGTGGACAGAAGGACGCCGCGATACCGTCCCACCCGTCATCGGGTAACTCTGTTGTCGGCACCATCGAGATTCTAAGGAGACCTCGCCCTTATGCCCCGTCCGGTCCGTAGAGCGCTGCACAGTGCCCTGCCGCTGCTCGGCGCCCTTGCCGTCTTGGCTGGGGGCTTCACGACTCCCGCTGCGGCGGAGGACATGAGGGCGAGGCAGTGGTACCTGGACTCAATGCGAGCCGATGACATTTGGAAGGTCAGTCGCGGAGAAGGCGTGACCGTCGCGGTTCTCGACTCGGGTGTGGACTCATCCGTCCCCGAGCTGAACGGCCAGGTACTGAAGGGTGTTGATATGTCCGTCAGGCCGCTGGACGCCAATCAGGATCAGGACGGTCACGGAACGGGCATGGCCGCCCTGATCGCCGGCAAGGCGGTTGGCGAGGGCATCCACGGGTTGGCGCCGGGTGTCAAGATCCTCCCTGTGAGGACTGCCCCCGATACCACTGATCGTCTGTGGGGTAAGGCGATTCGGTACGCGGTGGACAACGGTGCGCGAGTAATCAATATCTCGATGGCTGGGCCAGGAAATCTCGAAAACTCACCGCTGACCGAGGCGGCGGTGAAGTACGCCCTGAGCAAGGGAAGCCTGATCTTTGCAGGTTCCGGAAATGACGGGGAAGACGGAAACCTCACGAACTTTCCCGCAGCCATTCCCGGCGTTGTTTCGGTAGGAGCGATCGATCAGTCGGGCACCGTGACCAAGTGGTCGAACAGCGCCAGTAACGTGGCACTCGCGGCCCCTGGTGATGAGATTCCGGGCCGTTGCAGGAAGAGCGAAGGGTTCTGTGCCACGACTGGAACCAGCGCCGCCACCGCCATCGTCTCAGCCAGCGCAGCCCTCATCTGGGCCAAGCACCCCGGCTGGACCAACAACCAGGTCCTCCGGGTCATGATGGACACGGCGGGTAAGCCCACCACGGGAAAGGTGCCCAGCATCTATATCGGCTACGGCATCGTCCGCCCACGCAAGGTCCTCGTGGACGGCGAGGGCGACCCGGGCCCCGCCGACGTGAATCCTCTCCTCGCGGCCGCCGGCGCGTCCACGTCGAAGCAGCCGTCCCCCCAGCCGTCCCAGGAAAAGAAGAGCGACTCCAAGGCCCACGCCCCGGCCCCCGAAAAGACGGAAAACGCGAGCGGAAGCAGCGGCAACACCGGCCTCTGGATCGGTATCGGCGCAGGAGCCGCAGTGGTGGTGGCAGGGGCGGCGACAGCCGCGCTCGTGCGGCAGCGAAAGCGCGCGGCGGCTCAGGCGATGTACGCGGACCCGTACTCCCCCACAGCGCCGCCCCCACCCCCGTACGGCCCGGGCTGCGGGCAGTAATACTTCATCGGACGTCTGGCCCGTCAACGGCGGCAAACCGCTGAACACGGTCCGGCACCAACCACGCACCAAGAAAAACCCCTTGTGGGGAAAGGTGGAACATGACAAGCAACCAAAAGGTCGATGACAAGGCGTTCAAGGCATTCACGGACGCCATGGACCTGACCACCGGCCACTTCTCCGCGAACCTCCGCAAGCTCGCGAACGTCATCGCCACGCTCGACGGCGGTTCCTGGAAGGGTGACGCCCACCGTGCCTTCCGCAAGGCTCAGATGGACCTGAACGACGACCACGACCGTGTGCGTCGCCTCGTCGACCAGGTCCGCGAAGCCGTGGTCCTGACGCACCGTTCCACCGGTGCCACGGACGCGGAGATCGCCGCAACGATGAAGGGTGTCGACACGGCCGGCGCCCCGGCGGGTGGCGGCGGCGGTGGCCAGAGCGTGCCCACCAGCGGGATGAACCGTTCCGACTTTCCTGCCGGTGGTTTGTTGGCCGGTGATCAGCCGGCTACTGGTTCTGTGTCAGCGTAGTGTGCTGCTTCGTACTCGGTGGGACTGGTCATGCCCAGACTTGAGTGCAGTCG
>NZ_JAJQQS010000002.1 GCF_021228125.1 Streptomyces albireticuli | reverse complement strand
ACCAGAAGGCCGGAGACGGGGTATTTTATAGTCTGGCGTTGACTTTTGGCACGCTGTTGAGTTCTCAAGGAACGGACGCTTCCTTTGTACTCACCCTCTCGGGCTTTCCTCCGGGCGCTTCCCTTCGTTGTTTCCAACCTTACCAGATCCGTTTTCCGTTCCCCCCGCCTCTTAAAAGAAGCAGTCGGTCCGAATTCCGTTTCCGGCCCCCTGTTGGAGCGGGGTGTTTCGCGCCTTCCGGCGTGTTCACTACTTTAGCGGCTTTTCCTGCCGGCTCCTAATCGAGCCGATCGACGTCATATTTCGGCACAGCGAAATATGACCCCGCCAGGGGCGACCTCGTAGTAGTGATTGTGCCGCCCTCTCGGATCGCGCACACAGCGCGTCCGTCTCAAGCGGCTCGGGCTACGTTAGGTCTTCCGCGCTCAGGAGTCAAGCACCGTCCTGCCCGCCTTCGCGCCCCGGTGGCGCGGCACATGGGCCCGGTACGGACTGACCGTGGGATCCCCGTCCGCCCAGAAGCGCCACGGGTGCGTCGCTCCCTCGCCTCCTACCCCCGTGCGCGGGCCGCTACGCACCCGGTCCGGGTGAACCGGGTGACCGTTGAGCACCCTCAGCGGGGCGTCCGGGCCGGCGCAGATGTCGATGCCGTTGAGGCCCCGGTCCACGTCGAGGGCCGTGGCCAGGCGGGCCGGGCCCTGGGCGAGCTCGCGGTCCTTACGTGCCTTCGGACGGCGTGCGCGAGCGAGATCCGCTCCCTTGACGACCTCTCCCGCGCGCAGCAGCACTCCGCTGGCCGTGCCTTCCGGGCCGCATACGAGGTTCAGGCTGAACCACATGCCGTAGATGAAGTAGACATAGGCGTGGCCGGGCGGTCCGAACATCGCGGCGTTCCGCTCGGTCCGGCCCCGGTAGGCGTGTGATCCGGGGTCGGCCTGGCCCGCGTAGGCCTCCACCTCCGTGATGCGGAGCTCGATCGGTCCGTCCGGGCCCGTACGGACCAGGGTGCGGCCCAGCAGATCCGGGGCGACCTCCAGGACGGGACGGTCGAAGAAGTGCCGGGCGATTGGCATACGGTCAGGCGCGGCGATCATGCCGATCGAGCGTAATCGAGTGTGGGAAGGGTCCGCCAGGCGGACCCGGGGAGGAAGAGGAAGCATGGGTTTCAAGAAACTGCTGGCGAGCCTCGGTGCCGGAGGCGCTTCCGTCGAGACGGTGCTCTTCGAGGAGAACGTCGTCCCCGGCAGCGTCGTGCAGGGTGAGGTGCGGATCCAGGGCGGTTCGGTCGCCCAGCAGATCCAGGGCCTCTCCGTCGGGCTCCAGGCCCGGGTCGAGGTCGAGGGCGGCGAGGAGGAGTACAAGCAGGACGTCGAGTTCACGCGCGTACAGCTGGGCGGGGCCTTCGAGGTGCAGGCGGGGGCGGTGCACACGGTGCCGTTCGGTCTGGAGATCCCGTGGGAGACGCCGATCACCACCTTCCTGGGCCGGCACCTCACCGGTATGAACGTCGGGGTGATCACGGAGCTCGCGATCGCGCGCGCGGTGGACTCCGGCGACCTCGATCCGGTGAACGTGCACCCGCTGCCGGCGCAGCAGGCCATTCTCGACGCCTTCGGTCAGCTGGGCTTCGGCTTCAAGGCCGCCGACCTGGAGAAGGGGCACATCCGCGGCACGCGGCAGCGGCTGCCCTTCTACCAGGAGATCGAGTTCCACGCGCCGTCGCAGTACCGCGGGCTGAACGAGGTCGAGCTGTCGTTCGTCGCGGACGACCGCGAGATGGACGTCGTGCTGGAGATGGACAAGAAGCCGGGGCTGTTCACCGAGGGCAGCGACACATACCGGTCGTTCACGGTCGACCTGCACGCGTACGGTCAGACGGACTGGGCCGCCTACCTCAACCAGTGGCTCGCCGAGGTCGGCGGCCGGCGCAACTGGCTCTGACGGGCCGGGCGCCGGGAGCCCCGGGGGCCCCGGGGCCCCCGGCGGCTCAGCCGAGCAGCACGGCCAGGGGCGATTCGGCGTCGGCCCAGTGGTCGACGGCGTCGCCGAAGATCGCCTCGGCCGTGCGCGCGTCCTTCGGCGCCGCCTTGCGGAAGGTCTCCCAGTCCTCCGTGACCAGGAGATAGCCGCGGGCCTTGCCCTCCTCCAGCCACCACGAGAGGTCGGTGAGGCAGTCGGCGAGGGCGTCCCAGTTACGCCCGAACCACTCGGGGAACTCCAGGTCGGTCGCGCACCTGTCGAGGAAGGCCTTCTTGGTCGTCACACCGCCGAGGTGCAGCGGGGCGGCCCGCCATTCGGCCTCGGCGGCGAGGGCCGCGACGCGGGGGGCGGTGTCGGTCGGGGGCAGCCGGTAGACACCGGGCGGGGTGGTGCCGAGGAGGAGCCCGGTGAGTCCGGGCGCGGGCAGCAGGCCGGTCATGGTTGTACCACCGCTTCGAAGGTCTCGTAGTGGTCACCGGTGTAGTAGCGCTCGGCGTGGGTGCCGGTGATGATGCGTCGGGCGCCGCGGTTGCGGGCGCCGGGGGTGGGGACGGTGTATTCGCGGTAGTAGCCGCGGGTCTGCTTCGGCAACCGGTTCTCGTAGTTGCCGAAGACGGTGCCGTCCTTGTCGTAGGGGAAGGGCCCTCCCCTGTCGATGAGGTCGAGGGTCTTGCGGGCCTCGGCGGGCAGCCGGTCCCGGGGGATGGTCTTCATGCCCTTCGCCCAGGAGGGGACGGGCGTGGCGGCGGCCGAGGTGGCACCGCCGCCGCTGGTCTTCCCGTCGGAGGAGCACGCGGGCAGGAGGAGCAGGGGGAGGGCGGCGAGGAGGACGGTCAGCGCGCGCAGGGTGCGGCCGGCCGGTCGTCGTCCGAATGGTCCAAGCAGTCGAAGCACATTTCGTATCGTCTCAGCCCGGGCCGCCCGTACCTGGTTAGGCTGGCGCTCTCAGTGTTCCGCGCGTATTCAGGAGGCGTCGAGGTGTCCGAGCAGAAGCGTCCGCCGCTCCCCCATGATTTCCATCCGCCGGTGCCCTCGTTCACGGTGGTGAGCGAGGACCTGACGGAGGGTGGGAAGCTCACCGGCGCCCAGGTGTTCGCCGAGGGCAATGTCTCGCCGCAGCTGCGCTGGGAGGGCTTCCCGGCGGAGACCAAGAGTTTCGCCGTCACGTGCTTCGACCCGGACGCCCCGACCGGCAGCGGTTTCTGGCACTGGGTGCTCTTCGACGTTCCCGCCTCGGTGACGGAGCTGCCGGCCGGTGCCGGTTCGGGCGACATGAGGGGGCTGCCCGAGGGCGCGGTGCATGTGCGCAACGACTACGGCACGCGGGACTTCGGCGGCGCGGCGCCGCCGCCCGGGGACGGCCCGCACCGCTACGTGTTCACGGTGTACGCGGTGGATCAGGAGAAGCTGGGTCCGGACGAGTCCGCCTCGCCGGCGGTCGTGGGCTTCAACCTGCGGTTCCACTCCCTGGGCCGGGCCCACTTGATCGGTGAGTACGAGGTGCCAGCCGGGGGCTGAGGCCTCGGAGCGAGGCGGGCGACCGGAAAATCCGTTGCGCCCCGCCGCCCCGGATCGCAGAGTGGTGCATGGCTGACGGCTCCGCATGGCCGTCGGGCAGCGGGCACCGCAGTGGCGGGGGTGGCGGGGCGTTTTCGCGCTCCGGCCGCTTGCCGGAACCGGGTGTTGGGCCGGGTGACCGCGTCCGCTGCCGTACGCTCCGGGCCCGTGTGTCATTACGGGGGAAGGGCCCGGAGCGTCGCCCCCCGTTCGGCCGGCTGCGCTCCTCCCGCTTCCCACTTCCCTCTTCCCTCCTCTTCTTCAACTCCCTTTTCCATCAGGGAAATTGCGTTGTTTCCGGCCGTGCCCGAAGGCACAGTTGAGCCACTTCGCCGCTGGGGCGGGGACGGTCCGGGAGGTGGACGACATGCGGGAGACGCTGGTCCTCAACGCGAGCTTCGAGCCGCTGGCGACGGTGTCGCTGCGACGGGCGGTGGTGCTGGTGCTCCAGGGCAAGGCCGTCGTCGAGCGGGCCAGGCCGGAGCTGCGGGTGCGGGGCGCGACCGTCGAAGTGCCGGTGCCCCAGGTGATCAGACTCTGCCGGTACGTACGGGTGCCGTTCCGAAGACGGGCGCCCTGGTCGCGGCGGGGCGTGCTCGTACGGGACGGGCACCGCTGCGTGTACTGCGGGCGGCGGGCGACGACGGTGGACCACGTGGTGCCGAGGTCGCGCGGGGGCGCGGACAGCTGGCTGAACACGGTGGCGGCGTGCGCGGAGGACAACCACCGGAAGGCGGACCGGACGCCGGAGCAGGCCGGTATGCGGATGCTGGCGCTGCCGTTCGAGCCGTCTCCGGGGGATGCGATGGTTCTGGCGGTGGGGTTGTCGGGGCGGGAGGAGCTTTTCCCCACCCCGCCCCTTCCCGTAACCGGGGGCTGACGCCCCCGGGCCCCCCGGTTCCGCGCTGCCGCGCGGTGGCCTCAAACGCCGGCCGGGCTGGATGTCGCCCCTGTCCGAGGCTGCCTTTCCAGCCCGGTTCCGGGCAACAACTCAGCCCGTCCGGGGGCACCTCCTGGGGGCACCCCAGCGGTAGCTGGGCGAGATTGAGGACCGGGGTCCGGGGCGGAGCCCCTCACGCGGCGGAGCCGCACATCGGATGCTTCGGGAAGGGGCGGGGCCGGGGAAAAACCGCCGGTCACCTCAGCAGCATCTGCGCGATCGCCACGGCCCCCACCGCCACGATGACCCCCCGCATCGCCACCGGCGGCAGCCGCCGCCCCACCTTCGCGCCTATCTGACCGCCCAGCGCGGACCCCGCGGCGATGAGCAGGACCGCCGTCCAGTCGAAGTCCGCGACGAAGAGGAAGAACACCGCGGCGACGCCGTTGACGACGAGCGCGAGGACGTTCTTGATGCCGTTGACGCGCTGGAGGTCCTCGTCGAGCAGCAGGCCCATGAGGGCGAGGTAGAGGACGCCCTGGGCCGCGCCGAAGTAGCCGCCGTAGGCGCTCGCGAGGAGGAGGCCGAGGAGCAGGGCGAGGCCGCCGTCGGTCGGGACGGCGGCCTCGCCGCGGCGTTCGCGGCGGCGGGCGAGGGCCTTGGCGAGGGTGGGCTGGAGGACGACCAGGACGAGCGCGAGGCCGATCAGGACGGGGACGATCGCGTCGAACGCCTCCGACGGGAGCGCGAGGAGCAGGATCGCGCCGGCGAGGCCGCCGGCGAACGCGGTGCCTCCGAGGCGTATGAGGCGGCGGCGCTGGCCCCGGAGCTCACGGCGGTAGCCGATGGCTCCGCTGATGTTGCCGGTGACGAGGCCGAGGGTGTTGGAGACGTTGGCGGTGACCGGCGGGATGCCGATCGCGAGGAGCACCGGGAAGGTGAAGAGGGTGCCCGATCCGACGATGGTGTTGATGGTGCCCGCGCCGATGCCGGCGGCGAGGACCGCGAGTGCTTCCCAGATGGACAAGGCCATCTCCTTCATGGTCAGGGTGTCGCCTCCCCGCCGTGGAAGGTCGGGGGGCCACGCTGATCATGCAGGAGAGGGGGCGCTCGTCAGTCGATCGGGGGTGCTTCCCGGCGGGGCGACTCCTTGGCGGGCCGGGCGTCGGAGCTGCCGGGGCGCGGCGGGCCCATCGGGCCGAAGTTGCCGACGGCGCCGCTGAGGCCCTTGAGGGCGTCACCGATCTCGCTGGGGACGATCCAGAGCTTGTTGGCGTCGCCTTCGGCGATCTTCGGCAGCATCTGGAGGTACTGGTAGGAGAGCAGCTTCTCGTCGGGGTCGCCGGCGTGGATGGACTCGAAGACCGTGCGGATGGCCTGGGCCTCGCCCTCGGCGCGCAGGGCGGCGGCCCGGGCCTCGCCCTCGGCGCGGAGGATCGCGGACTGCTTCTCGCCCTCGGCGGTGAGGATCTGCGACTGGCGGATGCCCTCGGCCGTGAGGATGGCGGCGCGCTTGTCACGGTCGGCGCGCATCTGCTTCTCCATCGAGTCCTGGATGGAGGTGGGCGGCTCGATGGCCTTGAGCTCGACGCGGTTGACGCGGATGCCCCACTTGCCGGTGGCCTCGTCGAGGACGCCGCGCAGGGCGGCGTTGATCTCCTCGCGGGAGGTGAGGGTCCGCTCCAGGTCCATGCCACCGATGATGTTGCGCAGGGTGGTGACGGTGAGCTGCTCGATGGCCTGGATGAAGCTGGACACCTCGTAGGTGGCGGCCCGGGCGTCGGTCACCTGGTAGTAGATGACGGTGTCGATGTTGACGACCAGGTTGTCCTGGGTGATCACGGGCTGCGGGGGGAACGGCACGACCTGCTCACGGAGGTCGATGCGGTTGCGGATGGAGTCGATGAAGGGGACGACGATGTTCAGGCCGGCGTTGAGCGTCCGGGTGTACCGGCCGAAGCGCTCGACGATCGCGGCGCTGGCCTGTGGGATGACCTGCACCGTCTTCATCAGGGCGATGAAGACGAGCACCACCAAGATGATCAGGACGATGATGATCGGTTCCATCGTGGCTCCCCGCGCCTGTTGTGGTTGATCGAATTCCTGAAGTCTTTCAGAACACGCCGTCGCCGTGCAGGCTTTGGGGGCAGATGGCGGTCCGGGCGGCGGCCGGTCACATGACGACCGCCGTCGCGCCGTCGATCTCGACGACGTCCACCTGCTGGCCGGGGTCGAAGCTGCGCTCGGTGTCGAGGGAGCGCGCCGACCAGATCTCACCGCCGATCTTGACGCGTCCGCCCTGGCCGTCGACCCGCTCCAGCACGACGGCCTGCCGGCCCCGGATGGCGTCCACCCCGGTGGCCAGCTCCGGGCGCCGGTCGCGGTGCCGGTTGGCGATGGGGCGCACGACGGCGATGAGGGCGACCGAGACGGCGGCGAAGACGACGAACTGCGCCACCGCCCCACCGCCGAGGGCCGAGGTGACGGCGGCGGCGACGGCGCCGGCCGCGAGCATCCCGAACTCGGGCATCGCGGTGACGACCAGCGGGATGCCCAGTCCGACGGCGGCCACGAGCCACCACACCCAAGTGTCCACGTGTTCATGGTAGGGGCGGTGGCCGTGGCCGGACAGTGCGCGCGGCGCGCCGGGCGGGCGCGCGGGGTCAGGACAGGGGCAGACCCTGGGCGGTGAAGCGGTCACCGCGGCGCTCGACGACCAGGGGGAGGCCGAAGCAGTGCGAGAGGTTGCGGGAGGTGAGCTCGAGCTCGACGGGGCCGGCCGCGAGCACCTTGCCTTGACGGATCATCAGGACGTGGGTGAAGCCGGCCGGGATCTCCTCGACATGGTGGGTGACCATGAGCATGGAGGGCGCGAGGGGGTCGCGGGCGAGCCGGCCGAGGCGGCGGACCAGGTCCTCGCGGCCGCCCAGGTCGAGGCCGGCGGCGGGCTCGTCGAGGAGCAGCAGCTCGGGGTCGGTCATCATCGCGCGGGCGATGAGGGTGCGCTTGCGCTCGCCCTCGGAGAGGGTGCCGAACTTGCGGTCCAGGTACTCCGTCATGCCGAGGACGTCGAGGAAGGCGCGGGCGCGCTGCTCGTCGACCTCCTCGTAGTCCTCGCGCCAGGTGGCCGTCATGCCGTAGGCGGCGGTGAGGACGGTCTGGAGGACGGTCTGGTTGCGCGGCAGCTTGTCGGCGAGGGCGATGCCCGCCACGCCGATCCGCGGGCGGAGCTCGAAGACGTCCACCGCGCCGAGCTTCTCGCCCAGGACCTTGACGGTGCCCGTGGTCGGGAAGAGGTAGCTGGAGGCGACATTCAGGAGGGTGGTCTTGCCGGCGCCGTTGGGGCCGAGGACGACCCAGCGCTCCCCTTCCTTGACCGACCAGGAGACCTGGTCCACCAGAGCCCGGCCCTCGCGGACCACGGATACGTCCACCAGTTCCAGCACTTCGCTCATGAGCGCGTTGTCTCCCATTGCAGTGTCGTCGTCGCTTGCGCCTGTAGGCGAAGCCCCCTAGGGAAAACCTACGCCACCGGTTGTCGGCACCAGTCCTTAGGCTGGTGCCCATGCTGGATGAACACCGCTCAGGACGGCTCACCGCATGGGGGAATGCCCTCATTGCCGGATTTGCCTCACCCGATGACGTAGCCCATCACATCAAGGGTGACGACGCCGCGCACCGCGTCACCGGACTGCCCGGCGAGTCCGGACCCGTCGGCCTCACCCTGGCGCTCGGCCGCCTCCGCGCCCTCGGGGCGACCGGCCTGCGGCTCGCGCTGCCGGTGCCCGGCCACCCGCTGGGGCTGAGCGGCCCGCCGGAGTTCAACGCGCGTGCGCTGGAGGCCGAGGAGGCGGTCGTCGCCACGGGGGCCGCGCTCGGGCTCGTACCGGAGGTGCGCGAGGCGGGGCCCGAGGGCGATGCGCACGTCGAGGTGGAGTGGCACTGCATGGCCGTGCGGGACGCGCCGCCGGCCGACGTGCCCTCGCTGGGCGAGGCCGAGCGGGAGCTCGCCGAGGCGCTCCGGGAGGCGACCGCGGTGCTCACCCGGCTGGACGTGGCCGGATCCGGACCCGTGGCGCAGGCCGCCCTGGAGGCCTACCGGGCGCGGGCGGAGGCCGGGCGCGAGGTGCTGGCCCCGGGCTATCCGCCGCGCGCGGTGCGGGTGCTGGAGCTGGCGCAGCGGGTGGGCGCGCTGATCGCGATCGCCTACGCCCCGGGGGGCCACGAAGGCCGCGAGCACGGCGGGGCCGTGAGCGCGTCGGAGATGGCCGCCCGGGCCCAGGCGCTGCGCCCGGTGGAGCGGACGGCCCGGCGGGCCCAGGTGGCCGCGTACAACGCGATGGTGGAGGAGCGGGAGCGCGGCTCGCGCTGACCCGACGCGGGGAAGGCCCCGCGGACCGGAGTCCGCGGGGCCTTCCCCGTACCGCGTGTACGTCGTGCGCGTCGGTGCCTGGGGTCAGGCGTTGACGCAGGTGTTGCCGAAGGTCGGGTTGAGGAGCCCGATGAGGATGTCGATGGTGTTGCCGCAGACATTCAGCGGGACCTGGACCGGGACCTGGATGACGTTGCCGGATACGACACCCGGCGAGCCCTTGGCGACACCGTGGGCGATGGCACCCTTGTGACGAGGGCCGTCGTCGTTGGCGGTCGCGGCGCTGACAGAGGCACCGGCGGCCAGGCCGGACACGGCCAGGACGACGGCGGCCTTCTTGACACTGTTCATGAGGGTCTTCCTTCTGCTGATGTCCTTGACGACCCCAGCCGCGGGGTCGCGTAGTGATGAACGCCAGCGCACCGCCGATGGCACGGCCATCGGCGGTGTTTGCCCTCTTTCGGACGATTGATCGCCCTCGTCTGCCCGGCTACGTGGTGTCGGAGCCAGGCAGACCGGATGCAACTGCTGGGCCGCCCCGCGGAGCGGGGGAGCGGTTGCTTAGTTGTTGACGCAGTGGTTGCCGACGGCCGGGTTGAACAGGCCGACCACGTTGATGGTGTTGCCGCACACGTTCACCGGGACCTTGACGGGCACCTGGATGACGTTGCCGGAGACGACGCCCGGGGAGTTCTGGGCGTGGCCGTCGGCCTGGGCGTGGGCGGAGGCCGCACCGGCGCCCGCGAGGGCGAGACCGCCGGCGGCGATCGTGACGGCAGCGGCCTTCTTCATGTTCTTCACTCTTCTTGTGACCTTCCTGGAGTTGCCACGGCCAGCCGCCGCGGTACGCCATGGAAAACGGGTCACGTTCGGTCAGGTTGCGGGGCCAGGTCGATCGCCACACGACCGTATGAATCTCTGATAGGAAGACGACATTCCGCTACGGTCGCGATCATGCTCCGATCCCATGTCGCACGGCCCATAGGGCCGCCTGGGTGCGATCGGCGAGGTCCAGCTTCATCAGGATGTTCGAGACGTGGGTCTTGACAGTCTTCTCGGACAGGACGAGCGCCCGGGCGATCTCCCGGTTGGACCGCCCGTCCGCGATCAGCGCGAGCACCTCGCGCTCCCGCTCCGTGAGGGCGTTGCCCCGCCCGTTGCCGCCGCCCGCCTCGGGCTGGGACAGCAGGGCACCGGCCACCTCGGGCTGGAGCAGGACGTGCCCCGCGTGCACGGACCTGATCGCGCCGGCCAGGGCGTCCGGGTCGACGTCCTTGTAGACGTAGCCGGCCGCGCCCGCGCGCAGGGCGGGGATCACGGTCCGCTGCTCCGTGAAGCTGGTGACGACCAGCACCCGGGCCGGGTTCGCCAGCTCGCGGAGCCTGCGCAGTGCCTCGATGCCGTCGGTGCCCGGCATCTTCACGTCCATGAGGACGACGTCGGGGCGCAGCTCCTCGGCCCGCTCCACGCCCTCGGCGCCGTCCGCGGCCTCCCCCACGACCTCGATGTCGTCCTGGACCTCCAGAAAGGTGCGCAGCCCTCTGCGGACCACCTGGTGGTCGTCCACCAGCACCACCCTGATGACTCCGTCAGCCACCGGGGACCTCCATCTCGATCGTGGTGCCCTTCCCGGGCTCCGAGGTAACGGTCAGGCCGCCGCCGACGCCGCCGGCGCGGTCCCGCATGGAGACGAGCCCGAGGTGGCGGCCCGCCCGGCGGACGGCGGAGGGGTCGAAGCCGCACCCGTCGTCGGTCACGCGCAGCACGACGCCCTGGCAGCACCCCTTGGTGTCCTTGCCGCCGGTCCGGCCGGCCTTGGCCCCCGCCCCCCTCTTGTTCCCCTTTCCGCCGTCCGCGCCGTCCCCGCCGTCCGCTCCCACACGGTGGAGGGTGACGGCGACCCGGCCGGCCCCGGAGTGCCGCAGGGCGTTGTGCAGGGCCTCCTGGGCGACGCGCAGGAGCGCCTCCTCCTGGGCCGCCGGCAGCGCCCGTACGCCCGGGGAGTCGAAGGTGACGTGGGCGGCGTGGGCCCGGTCCAGGACCTGGATCTGGGTCCGCAGGGTGGCGACGAGGCCGTCCTCGTCGAGGCCCGCCGGGCGGAGCTCCACGACGGCGGCGCGGAGCTCGTCGGCGGCCTCGGCGGCGAGCCGGGCCACCTCGTGCAGCTCTTCCTTGGCGCGGGCCGGGTCCCGGTCGACGAGGGCCGTGGCGGCCTGGGCGGTGAGCCGGAGGGAGAAGAGCTTCTGTGCCACGGCGTCGTGCAGCTCGTGGGCGAGGCGGGCCCGCTCCCCCGCGATGGTCAGCTCGCGGCTGCGCTCGTAGAGGCGGGCGTTGGTGAGGGCTATCGCGGCGTGCTGGGCGAGGACGCGCAGGAGCTCCTCGTCCTCCGCGGTGAAGCCGCAGCCGGGCTTCGCCGCCGGGTCCCTCCCCTTCTTGTTGGCCAGGAAGAGCGCGCCGAGGATCTCCTCCCCGTCGGCGACCGGTACGCCGAGGAAGTCGTGCATCGGCGGGTGCGCGGCGGGCCAGCCGCCGAAGCGGGGGTCCTTGCTGACGTCGGCCAGACGCTGCGGGGTGGCGTCCTGGAGCATCGCGGCGAGGATGCCGTGCTGGCGGGGCAGGGGTCCGATGGCCTTCCACTGCGCCTCGCTGACGCCGTCGACGACGAACTGGGCGAACCCGCCGTGGTCGTCGGGGACGCCGAGGGCCGCGTACTCGGCGTCGAGCAGCTCCCGGGCGGAGACGACGATCGTCTTGAGGACGTCGCGCACCTGGAGGTGCCGGCTCATGGAGAGGAGCGCGGTGCTCACGGCGGTCAGGCCGGAGCGTGGGCCGTTGGTCATGACTTCACGGTACCGAGGTGAGGGAAGGGGCGTATCGGACCGACGGCGGCAGGCGCCTAGGGCTCGTGGCCTAGGCCGGACGGCCCGGCGGGCGCCCGCCGGGTGCCGTGGCCGGAGTCCGCTACCGGCCCGGACGGCCGGACGGGGCGACGAGTTCCCGCATGTGGCCCTCACCGGGTGCGGCCGGCGGCCAGACTCGGAACATGTCTATACCAACGACACAGTGGACACCGACCCACGGCGATCCCTACCGGCCGGTTCCCTACCGCCCCGAGCGGATGCCGGCCGCCGAGTCCCTCGCCCGCGCGGCGGAGCTCCGGGAGCGGATGGACCGGCGCCGGACCGTCCGGCAGTTCTCGGCCGACCCGGTGCCGGAGCAGGTGGTGCGGGACGCGATCGCGTGCGCGGCCACCGCTCCGTCGGGGGCGCACCAGCAGCCGTGGACGTTCGTCCTGGTGCGGGACCCCGGGGTGCGGCGGCGGATCCGGGAGGCCGCGGAGGCGGAGGAGCGGGTCTCCTACGAGGGGCGGCTGGGCGAGGAGTGGCTGGCGGCGCTGCGGCCGCTGGGCACGGACGAGGTCAAGCCGCACCTGACGGACGCGCCCGCGCTGATCGTGGTCTTCCAGCAGCGCTACTGGCTGGGCGAGGCCGGTGACAAGCGCAAGCACTACTACGTGGACGAGTCGGTCGGCATCGCGGTGGGGATGCTGCTGTCCGCGCTGCACCTGTCGGGGCTGGCGGCGCTGGTGCACACCCCGAGCCCCATGCGGTTCCTGTCGGAGGTGCTGGGGCGGCCGGCGAACGAGAAGGCCTTCGCGGTGATCCCGGTGGGATATCCGGCGGCGGACTGCCAGGTGCCCGATCTGATCCGCAAGAGCCTGGACCAGGTACTGGTCGAGATCTGAGCAAACGATCACATACGCAAAGCACGAACGCCGTCACACCGGGTGAGGCCGCCGGGCCCCCGGTGTGACGCCGGGCATAGGACCCAGGTCACCTACGACCTCGGCTAGTGGATGTGTAAGGCCTCCGTAAGCGGGCAGCAGGCCCGTTCACGCCCTCTTTCGCGGCTTCTCCGCAGGCCCCTCCGCAACGATGCCGGGTAGTACTCAGCTTCTTTGCCAGAACTTTTTGCTGCCGCTAAGAATTGCGACGTCGCAGGGCGCCGTCGATCGAGACGCGGCGTCTTTTTTCGCGCCGATCCGGGCCACTGCGACTCAAGCGATCGGAAGGTTCAGCTCAGCATGCGCTCCCCCCTCTCTGGCTATAGCCGCCTCACCAAGGTCCACAAGTTCTCCGCCGCCGGCATCGCCGCCGCGGGCGTCGCGGCACTGACGTTCGCCGCCCTGCCCGGCTCCGCGGACGCCGAGAACAAGTCCATCGCCGTGAAGCCGGTCGCCTGGAGCTCCACCACCCTGGGTGTTCAGGACCAGCAGGAGCAGCTCGGCAAGCAGTCCGACAACGCCGCGAAGCTGGCGAAGGCGGAGGCCGAGGCCAAGCAGCGCGCCGAGGCGAAGGCCAAGGCCGACAAGGAGCGCGCCGACAAGGAGGCCGCGAGCCGTTCCGAGGAGCGCAAGCCGGTCCAGGCCGCCCCCGCCGCCCCCGCGAAGCCGGTCTACGCGAACAACCTCGACGGCTGGATCCGCGAGGCCCTGGACGTCATGAAGGCCAAGGGCATCCCCGGCTCCTACGAGGGCATCAAGCGCAACATCATGCGCGAGTCGACCGGCAACCCCCGGGCGATCAACAACTGGGACTCCAACGCCGCCAAGGGCATCCCCTCCAAGGGCCTGCTCCAGGTGATCGACCCGACCTTCAAGGCGTACCACGTCGAGGGCACCTCCTGGGACATCTACGACCCGGTCGCCAACATCACCGCCGCGTGCAACTACGCGTGGAAGGTCTACGGCTCGATGGACAACGTGAACTCCGCCTACTAGGCCGAGGGCACGCACCGCGCCACAGCTACGCCGAAGGGCGGCACCCGGACCGGGTGCCGCCCTTCGGCGTGTGCGCGAGCGGGTTACTTCCGCATGACCTCGGGCTCGTGCCGACGCAGCAGGCGGGCGACGACGAAGCCGCAGGCGACGCCGATGCCGAGCAGAACGCCCATGTCCAGCAGGTACTGGGCCGCGGTGTGCTCCCACAGGGGGTCGGGGCCGGCGCCCGGCCACGGCATCAGCACATTGAGGTCGGCCGTGGCACCGGCGGCGCCGATCGCCCAGCGGGAGGGCATCAGCCAGGCGACCTGCTCCACGCCGACCTTGTCGAAGATCTGGAAGAGCACGCCGGTGAAGACGACCTGGACGATCGCGAACATCACCAGCAGCGGCATGGTCTTCTCGGCGGTCTTCACCAGCGAGGAGATGATCAGGCCGAACATCATCGAGGTGAAGCCCAGGGCCATGATCACCAGGGTCATCTCGACCGCCGGCAGGTTGGTGAGGATGACGCCTTCCTTCGGCATCTTCTCGCCGCGGACCCCGAAGCCGATCGCGCTGATGAGCGCGCCCTGGAGGACGGTGATGAAGCCCAGGACGACGACCTTCGACATCAGGTACGCCGAGCGGGAGAGGCCCGTCGCGCGCTCGCGTTCGTAGATCACCCGTTCCTTGATCAGCTCACGGACGGAGTTGGCCGCTCCCGCGAAGCAGGCACCGACCGCGAGGATCAGCAGGATGGTGCCGGAGTCGCGGTTGGTGAAGTGGTTCTTCGCCGGACCGGGGCCGAGGCCGAAGTCGGCCGGGATGACCGTGCTCACCGCGCCGAGCACGGCGGGCAGGATCAGCATCAGGGCCAGGAAGCCCCGGTCGGAGGCGATCACCGAGGAATAGCGGCGCATCAGCGTCCACAGCTGGGAGCCCCAGCTCTGGGCCTTGGGCGGCTGGATCATCTGCGGCTGGACGTGCACCGACTGCGGGGCGACGGCATCGATGTCCGCGGCGTACATCTGGTAGTGCTGCGAGCCG
Organism: Streptomyces albireticuli; assembly: GCF_021228125.1. GTDB lineage: Bacteria > Actinomycetota > Actinomycetes > Streptomycetales > Streptomycetaceae > Streptomyces > Streptomyces albireticuli. The sequence goes on along the minus strand of NZ_JAJQQS010000002.1, from coordinate 1,036,155 downwards.
CGCCAGCGGCCCGACCAGTCGTAGTCGCGGTAGTTCTCGAAGGCCGAGAAGACGTCCGCCCAGGTCTCGTAGCCGAAGAAGTTCAGTGCTTCCTCGGGCGGGCCGAAGTAGGCGACCGAGCCGCCCGGCGCCATCACCAGGAGCTTGTCGCAGATCGCCAGCTCGGCGACGGAGTGGGTGACCACCAGGACCGTGCGGCCGTCGTCGGCGAGGCCGCGCAGCAGCTGCATGACGTCGCGGTCCATGCCCGGGTCGAGGCCGGAGGTGGGCTCGTCCAGGAAGATCAGCGAGGGCTTGGTGAGCAGCTCCAGGGCGACGGAGACGCGCTTGCGCTGACCGCCGGAGAGGGAGGTGACCTTCTTCTCCGCGTGGATGTCGAGCTTGAGCTCGGTGAGCACCTCGCCTATCCGGGCCTCGCGCTCGGAGGCCGCGGTGTCGCCGGGGAAGCGGAGCTTGGCGGCGTAGCGCAGTGCCTTCCGGACGGTGAGCTCCTTGTGCAGGATGTCGTCCTGCGGGACCAGACCGATGCGCTGGCGCAGCTCGGCGAACTGCTTGTAGAGGTTCCGGTTGTCGTAGAGGACGTCGCCCTCGTTGGCCGGGCGGTAGCCGGTGAGCGCCTTCAGCAGGGTGGACTTGCCGGAGCCGGACGGGCCGATGACCGCGATCAGCGACTTCTCGGGGACGCCGAAGGAGACGTCCTTGAGGATCTGCTTGCCGCCGTCGACCGTCACGGTGAGGTGGCGGGCCGAGAAGGAGACGTCGCCGGTGTCGACGAACTCCTCCAGCCGGTCGCCGACGAGGCGGAAGGTGGAGTGACCGACACCGACGATGTCGTGGGGGCCGATGATCTGCTGGCGGACCGGCTGACCGTTGACATAGGTGCCGTTGTGGCTGCCGAGGTCGACGATCTCGAAGCGGCCGTCGCCGGTGGCCCGGAATTCGGCGTGGTGCCGGGAGACCTGGAGGTCGGAGACGACCAGCTCGTTCTCCAGGGCACGACCGATGCGCATCACCCGGCCGACGGCCATCTGGTGGAAGCTGGTCGGGCTGCGGTCGCCGTAGACGGGCGGGGTGCCGCCCTGCGAGGGGGCACCGCCGTGTGCCGGGGGCTGGTGCGCGGGCTCGGGGCTCTGGTGCGGGACGTACGCCTGCTGGTGCGCCTGCTGGTGCGCCTGGTGCTGGGCCTGCTGATGCTGCTGGTGCGCCTGCTGCTGCCACGCGTCCGGCGCCGGCTGCTGGTACGGGGGCTGCTGCTGCCAGCCGCCGGGCTGCTGGTGCTGCGGTTGCTGGTGCTGGGGCTGGTGGTGCCCGGGTACCTGCGGGGCCATCGCGGTCTGAGCGCTGTAGAGGTCCCCGGCGGGAGCTCCGATCCCGGCACCGGCGGCGGTGAGATTCAGCCGCGGGCCGTCCGTCGCGTTGCCCAGGTGGACGCTTGAGCCGGGGCCGATCTCCATCTGGTGGATCCGCTGGCCCTGCACATAGGTGCCGTTGGTGCTGCCGTGGTCCTCGATGACCCAACCGCGGCCGCCCCACCGCACGGTGGCGTGCCGCCATGAGACACGGGCGTCCTGCAGCACCATGTCGCCCTGCGGATCACGACCCAGGGTGTACGACCTGGACGGATCGAGCGTCCAGGTCTGTCCATTCAATTCCAGTACGAGTTCCGGCACTCCATGCCCCACTACTTGTCCCCCGATGAGCCCCCTGCACAGGGAGTCTAGGGATGGCGAACATCGGGAGGAACTATTTCAGGCACAGTCGCCGAACCGAAACTCGGGACTGACGCAACCGTGTAACAGGCGCCGTTGACGGCGGCGAAACACGCCCTGAGAGTAGGTACCGCCACGGATGCGTACGGATCATGCGCAATCCGGGCACCGGTCGGCAACGGGGGGCGCCATGACCAAGGGCAGCGATGTGCGGCAACCACGCGGCCGGATATCCGCCGCGGAGCTTCTCCTTTCCTCCATAGCGGCTGTGAGCTGGGCTTTTCTCGCCATGGCCGGAATTTCGGCGCTGGGTCTGCATCTTCTGGGGGCGGATACGGCGGGCGCGCTCGGTCCGATGACGGCGGCGGTCGTCGTCCTGGCGGTGGGCGGATCCGTCACCCCATCGGGTGCGGTGGAAGCCTTCGGTCTGAAGGGCGCGGCGGCGCACACCGCCATCGAGATCGCGCCACTGGGCGTGAGCCTGGCGGGCGCGCTCCTGCTGGGAACGATCTTCGCGCGATCGCTGCGGTCGGCCGGGGCCACGGTGCGCGCCGGTGAGCTCGTGCTGCGCATGGGCGCGGTGGCCGTGCTCTTCCTGCTGCTGCTCGGCGGGCTGGCCTGGGCCGGGGAGGACAGCGTCACCATCGACGGGGCGGGCCTCGGCCTCGGCGGGACCGGGGGCGGCACCGGCGGCGGGCCGGGTCCGGTGATCCCCGGCATAGGCGACCTGGGGAACATCGGCGGTCTCCCCGACCGGCTCGCGGGGCTGGCCGACGCCAAGGCGTCCGTCGGGTTCTCGGTGCGGACCGGGCCCTCGCTGGCCGGTGGCGCCGGCTGGGTGCTGGGCGTCCTGCTGATCACGCTGCTGGCCGCGCGCCGGGCCCCGCTCCCGCGTGGCTGGGAGCTTCTGCACCGGAGCGTGCGCCCGGCGGTCTCGGCGCTGTGCGCCGTGCTGGTCCTCGCGGTCGGCGCCGGGCTGGCGGCGGCGCTCTACGCGGCGGCCTCCGACGACCACCCGGGACGGGTGCTGGGGGCGGCGCTGCTCGGCGCGCCGAACGGCGTGTGGCTGGGGCTGCCGCTCGGGATGCTCGTCCCCTGGCGCGGCACCGCGACCGGGGCGCTGGCGCGGATGCTGCCGTCCCCGCTCGACGAGCTGCTGACCGCCCGTATGAACGAGTCGGTGACGCTGGGGCGGCTCGCGGAGCTGGATCCCCGGGTGTGGCTGCTGGCCGTGGGCTGCGCGCTGCTGATGCTCGCGGCCGGGGTGCTCACCGCCGTCCGTACGCCCCGGGGCGCGCTGACGCCGGCGCGGTTCGCCGCCCGGTGCGCGGTGGCGCTGGGGGCGGCGACGGCCGTGGCGCTGCCGGTGCTGGTGCTGGTGACCCGGGTACGGGTGGACGCCGGGCTGTCCGTGCTCGGCTTCGACGCCTTCGGGGCCGGGCTGGACCTGCGGGGCAGCGTTCCCGCGGCCGTGGGCCTGGGCGCGGTCTGGGGTGCCGGGGCCGGGGCGGCCGGCGGGCTGCTGGCGTTCGCGGCCGGGGCGGCGGGGCGGCGCGCGACCCGGTTCGCGCCGGGGCACGCGGATTCCCGTACGTATCCGGCCCTGGCCTATCTGCCGGGGCCGTACAACCCCTCGCCGGTGTACCGGCCCGCGCACGACGACACCAACCCGTACAAACGCCCGGACCCGCGGCAGCCGCTCGACGACCGCTCCAGCGCGCCCACCCAGACCGGCCGCCCGGTGCCGCCGCTCCGGCCCCGGCGGCGGTCCCGGGGCGGTTACGCGTACGGCACCTCCATGCCGGACGGGGGGCCGCCGCCTCCGGGTCCGCCACCGGCACCGCCACAGCGACCACAGGGGCCCGCGGGGCCACCGGGACCTCCGGGGCCACCGCCGGGGCGTCGTTAACGCCGAGTCCGTCCAGTCTTCGCCGTCCGGCCGGTGGGACACCCGTACGGTTCCGGTGCGGGTGCGGATACGGTTAGAGGACCATGAGTGCATCGCAGACCTCGCCTGCCACCTCCGTCACCGGTGACGACGTACCGACTCTCCTCGTCAAGATCTTCGGGAAGGACCGGCCGGGCATCACCGCCGGGCTCTTCGACACCCTCGCCGCCTACGCCGTCGACGTCGTCGACATCGAGCAGGTCGTCACCCGGGGCCGGATCACCCTGTGCGCCCTGGTCGTCGCGCCCTCCGGGGGCGCCACGGCGGAGGGCGAACTGCGGGCGACCGTGCACAGCTGGGCGGAGTCGCTGCACCTCCAGGCGGAGATCATCTCGGGCCGGGGCGACAACCGGCCGCGCGGCACGGGACGTTCCCATGTCACCGTCCTCGGTCATCCGCTGACCGCCGAGTCGACCGCGGCCATCGCCGCGCGCATCACCGGCACCGGCGGCAACATCGACCGCATCTTCCGGCTGGCGAAGTTCCCGGTGACGGCCGTGGAGTTCGCGGTGTCGGGCGCGGAGACGGAAGAGCTGCGCACCGCGCTGGCCACCGAGGCCGCGGCGCGCGGGGTGGATGTGGCGGTCGTGGCGGCGGGTCTCCAGCGGCGGGCCCAGCGTCTGATCGTGATGGACGTCGACTCGACGCTGATCCAGGACGAGGTCATCGAGCTGTTCGCGGCGCACGCGGGCTGTGAGGCCGAGGTCGCGGAGGTCACCGCGCGGGCGATGCGCGGCGAGCTGGACTTCGAGCAGTCGCTGCACGCCCGGGTGGCGTTGCTGGCCGGGCTGGACGAGTCCGTGGTGGACAAGGTGCGGGCCGAGGTCCGGCTCACGCCCGGCGCCCGCACCCTGATCCGGACGCTGAAGCGGCTCGGCTACCAGGTGGGAGTGGTCTCCGGCGGCTTCACGCAGGTCACGGACGACCTCCAGGAGCGGCTGGGCCTGGACTTCGCCTCCGCCAACACCCTGGAGGTGGTGGACGGCCGGCTGACCGGCCGGGTGACCGGGGAGATCGTGGACCGGGCGGGCAAGGCCCGGCTGCTGCGCCGGTTCGCCGCCGAGGCGGGCGTCCCGCTCGCCCAGACCGTGGCGATCGGGGACGGCGCGAACGACCTGGACATGCTCAACGCGGCGGGTCTGGGAGTGGCGTTCAACGCGAAGCCGATAGTGCGGCAGGCGGCGCACACGGCGGTGAACGTGCCGTTCCTGGACACGGTGCTGTATCTGCTGGGCGTCACCCGGGAAGAGGTCGAGGCGGCGAACACGCACGAGTGAGGGCGCGGGCCGGAACGGGCATCACCGGTTCCGGGGACCGCCCGGAACCGGTCCTCGGGTCGCCGGGGCCGGTCCACACCCACCGGCGGCCGGGCCCCGGGCGGACCGCCCCCGGAGGGCCGGACGGGCCCGGTCCGGGAGCGATCACCGAACCGGTCCGGCGTCCGGCGGCAGCGCGTACGACGCGCTAGGCGTTCGGGCTCCAGAACGCGACCAGCCGGCCCACGCCGTGCTCGACGCTCTTCCAGGAGCCGGTGAACGTCAGGACCGCCATCGCGGACGTGGGGAACCCGGAACGGTTCATCCGCGGCAGCAGATCGGCCTCCGCCTCCCCCGCCAGGGCGTCGGCCAGGGCGTGCATCCCGGGGTTGTGCCCGATCAGCAGCAGGTCCCCGACCTCGTCGGACACCTCGTTGACCACCGCGATGAGCTCGCCGAGCGAGGCTTCGTAGAGCCTGTCCTCATAGACCGTCCGGGGGCGCTGCGGCAGCTCCGGGACGGCGAGCTTCCAGGTCTCGCGGGTGCGGACGGCGGTGGAGCAGAGAGCGAGGTCGGGGACGATGCCGGAGCCGGCGAGCCAGCGGCCCGCGACCGGGGCGTCCTTGCGGCCGCGGTCCGTGAGGGGACGCTCATGGTCGTCCGCGTCGGACCACTCGGCCTTGGCGTGCCGGAGAAGAACAATCCTGCGGGTCGGTTCGGCGCTCATGTTTTCCAGCTTCGCATGAAAAGCACGGCGAGGCGCGGGGTGTTGGGAGGCTTCCTCCCCCTGACCTCCACGGAACCTCCCCCCGGCCTCCGTCCGGCCTCCCCCGCCGGCCGCCGGCGCGACCGTCAGGCGGCCAGGCGGCCGAGCGCGTGCTGGACGAAGTCCACGACGCGGGCGACGGTGCCGGGCCCCGCGGTCCCGGCACCCGGTTCCACGGCGTCGGTGGCCGAGGCCGGTGACGTCAGCAGGGCGAGCAGGGTCACGAACGCCACCACGGGCAGCACGAGGGCCCACCAGGGCAGCCTGGTCTGCGCGGTGCCGGGGCGGATCCGGGCTTTCGTACCGGCGGACATGGAATCTCCTCCGAGGGGTTCGGCGCACCGCTTCTTCGCGGTGCACTACGAACCTACGGAGCGCGGCGCCCCGCTCCCATCCGGAGGACCACCCACTTCACCCTGAGCCCAGCCCCCTAAGGGACGGTGGGGCTACCCCCACCCTCGCGTCAGGGGGACGCGAGGGTCGCGATGACCGCGATGACGACGGTGATGCCGAGCATCGCGCCGAGGATGGTGAGCAGCATCTTCTGCCCGTTTTTGGGGTTCGGGTCCAGGACTGGCATGGCTCCAGTGTCGCACCGGCCGACGGGCGCCGGACAGCAGGGTCATACCTCACGGTCGGGGGCATATCCCTCGGCCGGGGCGGTCCCGCGGGCCGGGGCCCGGACTCCCGCCACCGCGGCGGGTCCCGCCGCCGGCGTCAGATCTCGTCCTCGACGACGCGGTCGCGGCCCGCCAGTACGCCCGCCACCGCCTGAGGCACCATCAGGGCGGCCATCAGGGCGATCGGCACGTCCCAGCCGCCGGTGGTCTCGTTGAGCCAGCCGACGAGCAGCGGGCCGGGCATGGCGAGGAGGTAGCCGACGCTCTGGGCGAAGGCGGACAGCCGGACGACGCCGGCGCCGGTCCGCGCCCGCATCCCGATCATGGTCAGGGCCAGGGAGAAGGCGCAGTTGGAGAGGCCCAGCAGGATCACCCAGGCCCAGGCGCCGCCGGCCGGGGCCAGCCACAGCCCCGCGTACCCGGCCAGGCCGCAGACCGCGAGGGCGACGGCCAGGACGCCCTGGTGGGCCAGCCGCGCGGCGAGGCGCGGCAGGAGGAAGGAGAGGGGGACGCCCATCAGCATCGTCACCGCGAGCAGCACCCCGGCGGTGGCGGCGGGGACGCCCGCGTCCCGGAAGATCGCCGGCAGCCAGCCCATGGCGATGTAGGCGCTGGTGGCCTGGAGGCCGAAGAAGGCGGTCAGGGCCCAGGCGGTGGGGCTGCGGGTGATGCGGGTGCGCGAGGTGCCCTCCGCGGCTCCCGGGGCAGGGGTCGCGGCCCGGTTCCTGCGGTCCCGGACGGTGATCACGGCCCAGGGCAGCACCGCGAGGACGGCGAGCGCGGCCCAGGCGAGGAGCCCGAGCCGCCAGCCGCCGCCCAGCGCCCCGGTGAGCGGGACGGTCGTGGCGGCGGCGAGCGAGGTGCCGGCGGCGACGGCCATCGTGTAGAGCCCGGTCATGGGTCCGATGCGATCGGGGAACCAGCGCTTGACGACCACGGGCATCAGGACGTTGCCGACGGCTATGCCGGCGAGGGCGAGCGCGCTGAGCGCGAGGAAGCCGGGGACGCCGCCCAGGAACGGCCGCAGGGCGAGGCCCGCGGCGGTCGCGGCCATCCCGGCGCACACCACCCCGGCCGGTCCCCAGCGGCGGGACAGCCGGGGTGCCGCGAGCCCGAAGGCGGCGAAGCAGAGGGCGGGCACGGAGGTGAGCAGGCCCGCGACGGCGCCGCTCATGCCGAGGCCGGCGCGCACCTCCTTCAGGAGCGGGCCGAGGCTGGTGACGGTGGGCCGGAGGTTGAGCGCGGCGATGACGAGGGCCACGACGAGGAGACCGCCCCGCGCGCCGCCGGAGGGCCGGGAGTCCGTGCCGTCGGGGCCGGGGCGCGTTACGCCGTCCGGGGGAGGGGCGGCGGGCCGGGGCGAGATCAGTTCTTCGTCCATGTGTGCCATGAACGCATCATGCCCGCGTTGTCATCCGGGGGACGAAGACGAGGGGAGGGCGGGCCGATCGCCCGCGGCCGGGCCGGCGGGACAGGAGCACGCACGCACGGACGGACAGGCGGACGGGCGGGCCGGTCACTCGAACCGGCGGGGTCAACCGGGCTGGTGCGTCACCCAGGCCCGGCGTATCTCCAGCCAGCAGCGCTGGGTGAGGGAGACGTGCCGGGCCGGTTCGACGGCGGCCGGGGCGGTGTCCATGTCCGGGTCCCACCAGCGGGCGCACTCGACGTGCAGCTGCACACGGTCGGGGGTGGAGTTGCCGTTGAAGCAGTCGGCCCTGGCGTGCGAGCCGTGGACGCGGGTGCCGCACTCGGCCTGCGGCGCCGCGCGGGCGGCGGGTCCCAGGGTCACGGTGAGCGCGGCGGCGGTGCACAGCAGCGCGGCCGTACGGCGGAACGGGTTCCTCATCGCCGGTGCGCCTCCTCCCGCCCCGAGGGTCCCCTCCCCCAGTGTGCGGGCGCGGGCCCGGCCGCACGACCCGGGAACGTGGAAGGCCCGCCCGGACGTCTCCGTCCGGGCGGGCCTTCCCGAGGTGCCGGGGGTCAGGCACCCATCATGTGCACGCCGCCGTCGACGTGGACGATCTCGCCCGTGGTGCGCGGGAAGAAGTCGGACAGCAGACCGACGACGCCGCGGCCCGCCGGCTCCGGGTCGGCCAGGTCCCAGCCGATCGGGGCGCGGTGGTTCCACACGTCCGCGAGCTCCTCGAAGCCCGGGATGGACTTGGCGGCCATCGACTTGATCGGACCGGCGGAGACCAGGTTGCAGCGGATGCCCTTGGGACCGAAGTCGCGGGCGAGGTAGCGGTTGGTGCCCTCGAGGGCGGCCTTGGCCACGCCCATCCAGTCGTACTTCGGCCAGGCGATCTGCGCGTCGAAGGTCAGACCGACGATCGAGCCGCCCTCGCGCATCAGCGGGAGCAGGGCCATGGCCAGCGACTTGTAGGAGTACGCCGAGACCTGGACGGCCGTGGAGACGTCCTCCCAGGTGGCGTCGAGGAAGGTGAAGGCGCCCTGCGGGCCGAAGGCGATGGAGTGCACGATGCCGTCGAGGGCCACGCCCTCGCCGAGGTGCTCGCGCACCTTGTCGGCCAGGCCGTCGAGGTGCTCCTGGTTGCTGACGTCCAGCTCGATGACCGGGGCGGGCTTCGGCAGTCGCTTGGCGATCCGCTCGACCAGGGAGAGGCGGCCGAAACCGGTCAGGATGACCTCGGCGCCCTCGTTCTGGGCGACCTTGGCGGCCTGGAAGGCGATCGACGACTCCGTGAGGACGCCGGTGACCAGGATGCGCTTGCCTGCGAGGATTCCACTCATGACGTTCAGTGACCCATGCCCAATCCGCCGTCGACAGGAATGACGGCTCCAGTGATGTATGCGGCCTCGTCCGAGGCGAGGAAGCGGACCGAGGCGGCGATCTCCTCGGGCTGCGCGTAGCGCGCGAGCGGAACCTGCTTGGTGATGCCCTCGCGCTGCTCGTCGCTGAGCACGCGGGTCATGTCGGTGTCGACGAAGCCGGGGGCGACGACGTTGCAGGTGATGTTCCGGGAGCCGAGCTCACGGGCGATCGAGCGGGCGAAGCCGACCAGGCCGGCCTTGGAGGCGGCGTAGTTGGCCTGACCCGCCGAGCCCAGCAGGCCGACCACGGAGGAGATCAGCACGATGCGGCCCTTACGGGCGCGCAGCATGGCCCGGGAGGCGCGCTTGACGACCCGGAAGGTGCCGGTGAGGTTGGTGTCGACGACGGAGGTGAAGTCGTCCTCCGACATGCGCAGCAGCAGCTGGTCGCGGGTGACGCCGGCGTTGGCCACCAGCACCTCGACCGCGCCCTGCTTCTCCTCGATCTCCTTGTACGCCTGCTCGACCTGCTCGGGGTCCGTGATGTCGCACTTCACGGCCAGGCACCCCAGATCCACGAGGGCGGCCGGCGGCTCACCCGAGCGGTAGGTGATCGCGACCTTGTCGCCCGCTTCGGCGAAGGCGCGCGCGATGGCGAGGCCGATGCCCCGGTTTCCTCCGGTGACGAGAACCGAGCGGCTCAAGGGACCACCCTTCCTTCACGTATAGCTGCCATATCGGACTGCTGATCGTCTGTACCGTACGAAAACTATCTGGCCGGAGCACGCTACGTGCAGCCCGCCTCAAACAGGAGCGCATCGTGGTCACTGTTGGGTCCCTACAGAAAACACTGGTCAGTGGCGGATCCGGCGCGACATGATTCACAGCGACGACCCCTGGGAGGACCCTGTGCCCCATCCGACACCCCACTCCGTCGACGAGTCATTCCTCGCCCTGCCGCTGCGGCCGCTGGCCGACGCGGCGCTCGCGCGTGCCCGCGCGCTGGGCGCCGAGCACGCGGACTTCCGCTTCGAGCGGGTGCGCAGCGCCTCCTGGCGGCTGCGCGACGCCCGGCTGTCGGGCTCCTCGGACACCACCGACGTCGGTTACGCCGTGCGCGTCGTGCACGGGGGCTGCTGGGGCTTCGCGGCGGGTGTGGACCTGACGATGGACGCCGCGGCGCGGGTGGCCGGGCAGGCCGTGGCGATGGCGAAGCTGTCCGCGAAGGTCATCGCGGCGGCCGGGTCCGACGAGAGGGTCGAGCTGGCCGACGAGCCGGTGCACGCCGACCGGACGTGGGTCTCCTCCTACGAGGTCAACCCCTTCGAGGTGCCGGACGCGGAGAAGACCGCCCTGCTGGCGGAGTGGAGCGCGCGGCTGCTGGCGGGCGAGGGCGTCGCGCACGCGGACGCGTCGCTGCTCACGGTGCAGGAGAACAAGTTCTACGCGGACTCCGCCGGCACGACCACCACCCAGCAGCGGGTCCGGCTGCACCCGCAGCTGACGGCGGTCGCGGTGGACCCGGCGGGCGGCGGCTTCGACGCGATGCGCACCCTGGCGCCGCCGGCCGGCCGGGGCTGGGAGTACCTGACGGGCACCGGCTGGGACTGGGACGCGGAGCTGGCGGAGATCCCCTCGCTGCTGGCGGAGAAGATGAGCGCGCCGAGCGTCCGCGCCGGGGCGTACGACCTGGTGGTCGACCCGTCCAACCTGTGGCTGACGATCCATGAGTCGATCGGCCACGCCACCGAGCTCGACCGGGCCCTCGGCTACGAGGCGGCGTACGCGGGCACGTCGTTCGCGACGCCCGACAAGCTGGGCACCCTGAAGTACGGCTCGGAGATCATGAACGTGACGGGCGACCGGACCGCCGAGCACGGCCTGGCGACCGTCGGCTACGACGACGAGGGCGTGGCGGCCCAGTCCTGGGACCTCGTCAAGGACGGCGTCCTCACCGGCTACCAGCTGGACCGCCGGATCGCGAAGCTCACCGGCCTGGGCCGGTCCAACGGCTGCGCCTACGCCGACTCCCCCGCGCACGTGCCCGTACAACGGATGGCGAACGTCTCGCTCCGGCCGGCGCCGGACGGCCCCTCGACCGAGGAGCTGATCTCCGGGGTGGAGAACGGTATCTATGTGGTCGGTGACCGGTCCTGGTCCATCGACATGCAGCGGTACAACTTCCAGTTCACCCAGCAGCGGGCGTACGCGATCCGCGACGGGCGGCTGGCCGGGCAGCTGCGGGACGTCGCCTACCAGGCGACGACCACCGACTTCTGGGGCTCCATGACGGCCGTCGGCGGGCCGGAGACCTATGTCCTCGGCGGCGCGTTCAACTGCGGGAAGGCACAGCCGGGGCAGATCGCCGCGGTCTCGCACGGCTGCCCGTCGGCCCTTTTCCAGGGCGTCAACATCTTGAACACCACCGAGGAGGCGGGTCAGTGAGCCGTCGGAACAAGCCCCACGAGATCGTCGAGCGTGCCCTGGAGCTGTCCCGCGCCGACGGCTGTGTGGTGATCGCGAGCGAGGAGTCCACCGCCAATCTGCGCTGGGCCGGCAACGCCCTGACCACCAACGGCGTCACCCGCGGCCGTACGCTCACCGTGATCGCGACCGTCGACGGCGCGGAGGGCACCGCATCCGGTGTCGTCTCCCGGTCGGCGGTCACCGCGGCGGAGCTGGAGCCGCTGGTGCGGGCCGCCGAGGACGCCGCGCGGCAGGCCGGGCCGGCCGAGGACGCCCGGCCGCTGGTGACGGGCGTGCCCGGATCCGCCGACTTCACGGAGGGGCCCGCGGAGACCTCCTCCGCGGTCTTCGACGCCTTCGCGCCCGCGCTCGGCGAGTCCTTCGCCCGTGCCCGCGCCGAGGGCCGCGAGCTCTACGGCTTCGCCCACCACGAGGTCTCCTCGCACTACCTCGGCACCTCGACCGGCCTCCGGCTCCGTCACGACCAGCCCACCGGCACGCTGGAGCTGAACGCCAAGTCCCCGGACCGGCTGCGCTCCGCCTGGGCGGGCCGGGCCACCCGGGACTTCCGCGACGTCGACCCGTCGGCGCTGGACGCGGACCTCGCGCGCCGGCTCTCCTGGGCGGAGCGGCGGATCGAGCTGCCCGCCGGGCGGTACGAGACGCTGCTGCCGCCGACCGCCGTGGCCGACCTGCTGATCTACCAGCAGTGGTCGGCGGCGGCCCGGGACGCGGCCGAGGGCCGTACGGTCTTCTCCAAGCCGGGCGGCGGCACCCGGATCGGCGAGAAGCTGTCGCGGCTGCCGCTGACCCTGAGCAGCGACCCGGCCGCCGAGGGCCTGGAGTGCGCGCCCTTCGTGCTCACCGCGAGCTCCGGCGACGACGCGTCCGTGTTCGACAACGGCCTGCCCCTGGGCCGTACGGACTGGATCCGCGACGGGGTGCTGGAGCACCTGGTGACCACCCGGCACAGCGCCGCCCTGACGGACCTGCCGGTGGCCCCGTTCGTCGACAACCTGATCCTGGACGGGGGCGGCACCCGCTCGCTGGACGAGATGGTCGCCGCCACCGAGCGCGGCCTGCTGCTGACGTGCCTCTGGTACATCCGCGAGGTCGACCCGGCGTCGCTGCTGCTCACCGGGCTGACCCGGGACGGCGTCTATCTGGTGGAGCACGGCGAGGTCGTCGGCGAGGTCAACAACTTCCGCTTCAACGAGTCGCCGGTCTCGCTGCTCTCCCGCGCCACCGAGGCCGGGCGGACGGAGCGGACGCTGCCGCGCGAGTGGGGCGACTACTTCACCCGTGCCGCGATGCCCGCCCTGCGCGTGCCGGACTTCAACATGAGCTCGGTCAGCCAGGGGGTGTGACAGGCGGGGCGCGCGACCGGTCCGAATAGACTGGTCCGCGTCCGCCCCGTCCCCGCCGCCGGGCACTCCGTGCCCCGCGCCCCACCCGCTTCACCTTCATCGATCCTTCCCACCGATCACCAGGAACGTCATGACACGCCTCGGCGAATCCGTCGCCCGCGCCAGCGAGCTCCTCGCGCAGGACCTCTCCTCCGACCAGACCGTCCAGCGGCTGCTCACGGAGACGGGCGCGCGGCGCTATCTCGATCTGACGGATCTGTCGGCGAAGGAGCAGGCCGAGCTGATCGCCTCGCGCACGGTCGAGGTGCTGCCGGGCGTGGCGAAGCTCGCCGAGCGCATCGACGCGCGGAAGGCCGAGGGCAAGGGCCTCTCGATCAAGCTGGGCATCGACCCCACCGCGGCCGACGTCCACCTCGGGCACGCCGTGCCGGTGATCATCCTCAGCCGGTTCCAGCGCATGGGCCATGACGTCACCCTGCTCATCGGTGACTTCACGGCCAAGATCGGCGACCCCACGGGCCGTACGGCGGAGCGCCCGCCCCTGACCGACGAGGACATCGCGAAGAACCTCGCGGGCTACCGCGAGCAGGTCCGCCCGTTCTTCGACTTCGAGAAGGTCACGTTCGTCCAGAACAGCTCCTGGCTGGCGCCGTACACCTTCCCGGAGCTGCTCGGTCTGCTCTCCCAGGTGCCGGTCTCGCAGCTGCTCCAGCGCGAGGACTTCCGCACCCGGCTGGCGGCCGGCTCGGGCCTGTCCATGGCGGAGCTGCTCTACCCGATCGCACAGGGCCTGGACTCGGTCGCGCTGGACTGCGACGTCGAGCTCGGTGGCGCGGACCAGCTGCTCAACCTCCAGATGGGCCGCAAGCTGATGGAGCTGCGGGGCCAGAAGCCGCAGCTCGTCGTCACGATGCCGCTGATCGAGGGCACGGACGGCACGGGCGCGAAGATGTCCAAGTCCAAGGGCAACTACGTGGGTCTGACCGCCCCGGCCGACGATGTCTTCGGCAAGATCATGTCGGTGCCGGACCGGCTGATGGAGCCCTACCTCAAGGCCTGGACCGAGTGGACGGACCAGGAGGTCGCCCTGGTGCTGGCCCGGGTCGAGGAGCGGTCGCTGCACCCGATGGACCTCAAGAAGGTCCTGGCCGGCGAGGTCGTGACGGCGCTGTACGGCGTCGAGGCGGCCATGGCGGCGCGGGCCGGGTTCGTCGCGCAGTTCTCGAAGAAGAGCTTCACCGACGTGGAGTCGCTGCCCGTGGTGGAGCTGGCGGAGCACGGCGCGGAGGCCGCGACGACGGTGCTCAGCCAGGTCCTGGGCTTCCAGCCGAGCGCCTCGGCCGCGCGCCGGGTCGCCAAGCAGAACGGTCTGCGGCTGATCGTGGAGCACTCGGGCGGCCAGGAGTCGGTCGTGCTGGCCGAGGCCGCGGCCATCCGCCCGCTGGCGGAGGTCGTCAAGGAGACCCTGGCCACCGCGGCCGGGGCCGGTGCGGCCGAGGTCACCGGGGTGTACCTCAAGGCCGGCCGGAAGATCGCGCAGCTCGGCGGCGTCTGAGCGGCTCAACGGCGTCCGAGCGGGCTCTACGGAGCCCGCCGGGACAGTGGTTCCACGGGTCCAGGGGCGGTCCGGTACGCGTGCGGTGCGTACCGGGCCGCCCCTGGCGTTCCGTGCCCGCCCTCGCGCCCGTGATCCGGGGCGCGGGCTCAGGCGTGGGTTCTCTTCCCGCCTCGCATCCCGACCCACAGCCGGTCGCCGATGGCGACCACGAGGACCGCGCCCGCCAGCTGGAGCAGGTGCCTGCCCCAGTCGACGCCCTTGGTCTCGTTGATGCCGAGCCCGGTGGCCGCCCAGTTCCCGAGAACGCTGCCGATCATGCCGAAGATGACCGTCAGCCAGAGTGGGATCTGCTGTTTGCCCGGCAGGATCGCCTTGGCTATGAGGCCCAGGACCAGACCCACGATGATTGCCCACAACCAGCTCATGTCGCCTCCTCGTGCGGCGCGATATGGCGTGCTCCGCCATTCTGGGGCCGCTGTCCCTACGCCGCACTTCGGACCGTGGCGTACACCGTCCGTACGGGCTTCGTCCCAGGTCGTGGCGGCGGTCCCCGGGGGATCCGGGGGTGCCCCGGTCTCGTCGCCGGACCGGGCCGGGCGTAACGTGGAATACGTCCTGGACAGAGGCGCTTCGTCGCGGCGATCGGGTGGTGGAACGTGATGCGGAAGCAGGGCGGGGCGGAGGTCTTCAGGATCACCGGGGCCCGTCGTGGGCTGGCCGAGGACGTACGCGGCCGCCAGCGCCGGTACGTCGTCTCGATGCTGATCCGCACCCTCTCGGTGGTGCTCACCGTGGTGCTGTGGAACGTCGAGCGCTATGTGGCCATAGGCACGCTCGTCCTGGGCGCGCTGCTGCCCTACGTGGCGGTCGTGATCGCCAACGCGGGCCGGGAGAACGCCCCTTCGCTGCCCGGTACGTTCGTGCCCGCGCCGACCCGTCCGGTGCTGCCGCCCCCGCCGCCCGCGGACATGGCGGAATCGGGGTCGGAATCCGGCCGCCGGGCGGCGGCGTCGCCCTCCGGCGATCAGGGGCGTGACCACGACTGATGCGCCGCGGGGGCGGAAAGCGCCCGCGGGCACTGCGCCAAGCTCAAGAAAACCTCAGATCAATCATGTGGTTTCAGTGCCGCGCGCCGGGCACCCCGTGACATACTTCCTAAGCGCTCCGCATCCCCCGTCGGAGCGACAGACCGACGCCGGGCGGCTCCCCCCGTGGCTGCCCGGCGTCGCCGTGTGTCCACCCGGGTGTGTGTCCCTCCGGGCCGTGCGTCCGCGCACGGGCCACCGTGACCGGCCGGGACTTTCGGGGGACATGGGGCCGGGACGTACAGTCGGGGTGTGAACTCCCCTGATGACGCCGTGATCTGTTCCGCCAAGGGCTGCCGCGCCGCGGCGGTGTGGGTGCTGGCGTGGAACAACCCGAAGCTGCACACCCCCGAGCGCCGCAAGACGTGGCTCGCGTGCGAGGAGCACCGTGAGCACCTGTCCAACTTCCTTGATCTCCGGGGGTTCCTCAAGGACGTGGTGACGCTGGCCGAGTGGGAGGCACGGCCCTCCTCGTAGCCGCGGCCCTCCTCGTGGCCGGGGTCCTCCTCGTGGCTGTGGTCCGGGCGGCGGGAGCCGTCAGCCGCCGATCGCCGACATCGGCCGCTGCGGCTGGAGGAACGCGGGGTCGTCGAGGCCGGAGCCGGCCTTCTTGCCCCACATGGCCCGCCGCCACAGCCCGGCTATCTCCTCGTCCGTGGCGCCGGAGCGCAGCGCTCCGCGCAGATCGGACTCCTCGCGCGCGAACAGGCAGGTGCGCACCTGGCCGTCGGCGGTGAGACGGGTGCGGTCACAGGCGGCGCAGAAGGGGCGGGTGACGGAGGCGATCACCCCGACCCGGGCGGGGCCGCCGTCGACCCGCCAGCGCTCGGCGGGGGCGGAGCCGCGCTCGGTGCCGCCCTCGGGGGTCAGCTCGAAGCGGGTGCGCAGGCTCGCGAGGATGTCCTCGGCGGTGATCATGCCGTCGCGCTTCCAGCCGTGCTGGGCGTCGAGCGGCATCTGCTCGATGAAGCGCAGCTCGTAGCCGTTGTCGACGGCCCAGGCGAGGAGGTCGGGCGCCTCGTCGTCGTTGAGGCCGGGCATCAGGACGGCGTTGACCTTGACCGGGGTGAGCCCCGCGGCGCGGGCCGCGGCGAGGCCGTCCAGGACGTCCTGGTGGCGCTTGCGCCGGGTCAGCGTCCGGAAGACGTCGGGGCGCAGGGTGTCGAGGGAGACGTTGACGCGGTCCAGGCCGGCGTCCGCGAGCGCCTGGGCGGTACGGGCCAGCCCGATGCCGTTGGTGGTGAGGGACATCCGGGGGCGGGGCCGCAGGGCCGCGCAGCGCTCGACGAGGGAGACGAGGCCGGGGCGGAGCAGGGGCTCGCCCCCGGTGAAGCGGACCTCGGTGATGCCGAGGTCGGTGACCGCGACGCGGATGAGGCGGAGGATCTCGTCGTCGGTGAGCAGGTCGGGCTTGGCCAGCCAGCTCAGGCCTTCCTCGGGCATGCAGTAGGTGCAGCGGAGGTTGCAGCGGTCGGTGAGGGAGACGCGTAGATCGGTGGCGGTGCGGCCGTAGGTGTCGATGAGCACGGTGACGGCCCCTCCCGCGGACTGGCGACGGCGATGCGTTCGATGCTCCGCAGCGTACGCGATGCCCCTGGGGTTCAACAGATCGTTGAACCCCAGGGGCATCGGCGGGGCCGGTGCGGGCGGGTCAGTGCGCGCCGTATCCGGTGAGCGAGCGGACCTCGAGCTCGGCGTACTTCTTGGCGTCCGGCTGCTCCCGGCTGAGCAGGGAGCCGAGCCAGCCGAGCAGGAAGCCGAGCGGGATGGAGACCAGGCCCGGGTTGGCGAGCGGGAAGTAGTCGAAGCTCATCCCGGGGAAGAGCGCCTTGGGGTTGCCGGAGAGGACCGGCGAGAAGATCACCAGGGTGACGGAGGAGATCAGCCCGCCGTAGATCGACCACAGCGCGCCCTGGGTGGTGAAGCGCTTCCAGAAGAGGCTGTAGAGGATCGTGGGGAGGTTGGCGGAGGCGGCCACGGCGAAGGCCAGGGCGACCAGGGCCGCGGCGTTGAGCCGGTGGGCGAAGATCCCGAGCGCGATGGAGACGGCGCCGATGACGACGGCCGCGCACTTGGCGGTGAGGATCTCCTCCTTCTCGCTCGTGCGGCCCCGGCGGATGACGTTGGCCCACAGGTCGTGGGCGAAGGACGCGGACGAGGCGAGGGTGAGCCCGGCGACCACCGCGAGGATGGTCGCGAAGGCGACGGCCGAGATCACGGCGAGGAGGATCGCGCCGCCGGTGGACCCCGCGCCGCCGCCGATCTCCTCGGCGAGCAGCGGGGCCGCGGTGTTGCCGGACTCGTTCGAGGCGGTGATTGTTTTGGGGCCGACGAGCGCGGCGGCGCCGAAGCCGAGCGCGATGGTCATCAGGTAGAAGGCGCCGATGATGCCGATCGCCCAGTTCACGGACTTACGGGCGGCCTTGGCGGTGGGCACGGTGTAGAAGCGGATGAGGATGTGCGGCAGGCCCGCGGTGCCGAGGACGAGCGCCAGGCCGAGCGAGATGAAGTTCAGCTTGGAGGTGCCGTCCTTGCCGTACTGGAGGCCGGGTTCGAGGAACGCCTCGCCCTTGCCGCTCTGCTTGGCGGCCTCGCCGAGGAGGGAGGAGATGTTCCAGTTGAACTTGTTGAGCACGAGGACGGTGATCAGCAGGGTGCCCGCGATCAGCAGGACGGCCTTGACGATCTGCACCCAGGTGGTGCCCTTCATACCGCCGATGGTCACGTAGAGGACCATCACCAGGCCGACCAGGCCGATGATCCAGCGACGTGACCCCTCGCCGGTGGCGCCCAGCAGGAGGGCGACGAGGGCGCCGGCGCCGACCATCTGGGCGAGCAGGTAGAAGATCGAGACGACGATGGTCGAGGTGCCCGCGGCGGTGCGTACGGGCCGCTGCTTGAGCCGGTAGGCGAGCACATCGGCCATGGTGAAGCGGCCGGAGTTGCGCAGGGGTTCGGCGACCAGCAGGAGGGCGACGAGCCAGGCGACGAGGAAGCCGATGGAGTAGAGGAAGCCGTCGTAGCCGAAGAGCGAGATGGCACCGGCGATGCCGAGGAAGGACGCGGCGGACATGTAGTCGCCGGAGATGGCCAGGCCGTTCTGGAATCCGGTGAAGGAGCGGCCGCCGGCGTAGAAGTCGGTGGCGTCCTTGGTCTGCCGGCCGGCCCAGACGGTGATGGCGAGGGTCGCGGCGACGAAGACCGAGAAGAGCGTGATGATCAATGTGCGGTGTTCCCCGGCCCCGGCGGTGGCGGCCAGGGGGTGACCGAGGGCAAGGGTGTGCAGGTCGCCGGTCATTCGCCGCCCTCCAGACGGGCCCGGAGGGCCTCGGCCCTGGGGTCGAGCTTCGCGGCGGCGTGCCGGGAGTACCACCAGGCGATCAGGAACGTGGTGAGGAACTGGCCGAGGCCGAGAACGAAGGCGACGTTGATATGACCGACGACGGTGGTGTCCATGAAGTCGCCCGCGTAATTGGAGAGCAGGACGTACAGCAGGTACCAGGTGACGAAGGCGAGGGTGAGCGGAAAGGCGAACGAGCGCTGGGCGCGGCGCAGTTCACCGAACTCGGCGCTCGCCTGTACGTCGCTGAAGCGGTCGGGTTCGGCCGAGGGGCCCGGGACACCGGGGCAGCCCGGCTCCTCCGGCTCCTGGGTGGCGGTCGGTGCGGTGTCCACGATCTCTCCTGACAAAGGGGTGCGCGGGCGCGAGCCGTCGGGCTTGTGATTCGGATCACGCATCGTAGAGCCAGGTCGCAGTATGGCGACAGGGGGGCGGTGAACGAATTCGTCAAGAGCCGCCGTACGGGCGACACCGCCCGCCCGCCCCCTCGTTGACCCTGGTGTGAGCGACGCGTCACCCCCTCCCCCGCCGTCCCCCGGTCGCCGGCCGTTCGGGATCGTCAGGTTGACGGCGCCCATAGCGTCGGTGGCCGGACCGTCCTCCGGGCGGGCGGCCGCGATCCCGAGAGCGGGCCGCTGGTACGGGCCGCGGGTGCCGCTGCCGCCGCTGAGCATCGAGGCGTTGCGCGACGCGGGCCTGTCACCCTGAGCCGGGGCGGGGCGGGACGCCGGGAAGCGCGGGGACCCGCCACCGGCCCTTTCGCGGGCCCGAAGGGCCTTCATTTGATACCGATTCGGTGCCGTGCGGGCCCATCACCGGTCTTTGTCCCCGGAATTCATTGCTCCGGACCGGTGATCGGCGCTAGCTTCACTCGTCATGTACCCGTCCGCGCGCGGCACGCGCCCGGCGGTTTTCGGATGATGTGGAGAACCCATGGCTCATCTGCGCTCCAGACGGCGCCACGCCCTGCTGGCCGTCCCCGTCGGAATCGCCCTCACCGCCTCGCTCGGCTTCCTGCCCGGGGCGGCGTCCGCCGCCCCGCGGGACACGACGGCGAAGACCGCGGTCACCACGGACGGCCCCAAGCTGTCGTACGTCGTCAACACCGGCACCGACCGCGCCACGCTCACCAAGGTGAAGAAGGCCGTCAAGGCGGCCGGCGGCTCCATCGTCGAGAGCTACGACCGGATAGGCGTCATAGTCGCCCACTCCGGCAACCCGGAGTTCGCGAAGACGCTCCGTGCCGTCCCGGGCGTCGCCTCCGCGGGCGCCACCCGCACCGCGCCGCTCACCCCGGCCGCCACCACGGACGTCGGCAAGCCCGAGAAGCTGAAGCTGCCCAAGGGCAGCGCGCTGAGCGCGAACCGCCAGGCCGCCGACGGCAAGGAGCCCCTGGAGAGCCTCCAGTGGGACCTGCCGGCCATCAAGGCGGACCAGGCGGCGAAGATCAACCCGGGTAGCCGCAAGGTCACCGTCGGCGTCATCGACACGGGCGTGGACGACACCCACCCCGACCTCGCGCCGAACTTCTCGGCCGCCCAGTCGGCCAGCTGCGTCACCGGCAAGGCCGACACCACGCCCGGCTCGTGGCGTCCGTTCGACCCCGAAGAGGACTACCACGGCACGCACGTGGCCGGCTCCATAGCCGCGGCCCGCAACGGCGCCGGCATCGCCGGTGTCGCGCCGAACGTGAAGGTCTCCGCGATAAAGGTCTCCACGCCCGGGAAGAGCCTCTTCTACGCCGAGAGCGTGGTCTGCGCCTTCGTCTTCGCCGCCGACCACGGCGTCGCGGTGACGAACAACAGCTACTACGTCGACCCGTGGCTGTTCAACTGCGCGGACGACGCCGACCAGAAGGCGATAGGCGAGGCCGTCGGCCGGGCCGCGAAGTACGCCCAGGGCAAGGGCATCGTGAACGTCGCCTCCGCCGGCAACTCCAACTTCGACCTGGCGGCCAAGGAGATCAACGACACCTCCAGCCCCAACGACACCACGCCGGTGCCGCGCAAGGTGGACCCGTCGAAGTGCCTGGACGTCCCGGCCCAGCTGCCGGGTGTGGTCACGGTCTCGGCGACCGGCCCGAAGGCGCTGAAGTCGTACTACTCCAATTACGGTCTGAACCAGATCGACGTGGCCGCCCCCGGTGGCGACAAGTACCAGGTCCCCGAGCTGCCCGCCAAGGACGGCCGCATCCTCTCCACGATGCCGGGCGGCGACTGGGCCTACCTCCAGGGCACTTCGATGGCCGGCCCGCACGTGGCCGGTGTGGCGGCGCTGCTGAAGAGCACGCACCCCAAGTCGAGCCCGCAGGAGATCCAGTGGCTCCTCAAGGCGCAGGCCGACAACCCGGGCTGCTCCACCACCCCGTACGACCCGGACGGTGACGGCAAGATCGACGGCACCTGCACCGGCACCAAGCACGTGAACAACTTCTACGGCTACGGCATCGTCGACGCCCTGGACGCGGTCCAGAAGTGACGCACCGGTCGTAAGTGAAGGGCGAGGGGCCCGGCCGCATCTCCACCAGCGGCCGGGCCCTTCTCCGTTGCTTCTCCCCGCCGCCGCGACGCCCCGCCGCCGCGACGCCCCGGCGCCCCTCCGGGCTCAAGGGGTCGTACGCACCGCCCCGTACGCCCTCGCCGGGGGCTCGGCGCCCGCCGGGCCCCGAGGGGCCGCCCGCAGCAGTCCGTCCACCAGGAGGAGCTGCGCGGGCAGATAGCCGAGCATAATCCAGAACTGGGGTACGGGCGGCTGCGGCCAGTCGGCGGCACCGCTCGCGATGAGCGTGTCCGAGGCCAGGAAGAGCAGCCCGCCCGCACCGGTGCGCGGCCGGACGCGGCTCGCCCCGAGCGCCATCGCGGTCAGCAGCAGGCTGTAGAGCGCGACCGGCACCCGCAGCCCCGGCTCCAGGTCGGGCCAGAGCAGCGCCACCGTGCCGAGCCAGGCCACCGCGTACACACCGCCCAGCCCGTACGTCCGGCGGCCGCCCGGCGTGCCGTGCCGGGCGCACAGCAGCAGGTAGCAGACGTGCCCGGCGGCGAAGAACGCCATGCCGAGCAGGAACGGCGTGTCCCCGCCGATCAGCAGCAGAGTGTCGCCGCCGCAGCCGAGGAGCAGCGCGCCGGCGAGCGTCCGGGGCCCGCCCCGGGCGAGGACGTGGGCGGCGAGGAGGGGCATCAGCGCGGGCTTGGTGACCGTCGCGACGGCGGATCCCGCGAGGAGGGCGGTCAGATGGGCGAGGGCGGCCAGGGCGAAGGCCACGAGCGGCGCGGAGGCCGCCCGGGGGCGTCTCACGCGGCCCGCTCGCGGGGCGATGCGGGGTGCGGGGCCGGTGCCGGATCCTTGGCCGGTGCCGGTGCGTGTTCCGCGGCGGGTGCCGGGGCGGGCTGCCAGCCGGGGCCGCGGAAGACCCGTCCGGCCCGCTCCCGCCAGCTCCGCGCCCGCCGCAGGTCGCGCAGGACGGCCGCGTACTCGTGGGTGGCGACGCGCAGCGGGTTGAAGGTGTCGATGTTCTTCGTCAGGCCGTAGACGGGGCGCTCGCCCTCGGGGACGAACGAGCCGAAGAGCCGGTCCCAGACGATGAGGATGCCGCCGAAGTTGCGGTCGAGGTAGCCGCCCTGCGAGGCGTGGTGCACCCGGTGGTGGGAGGCCGTGTTCAGCACGTACTCCAGTGGTCGGGGCAGCTTCCCGACGCGCTCGGTGTGCACCCAGAACTGGTAGACGAGGTTCACCGACGCGCAGAAGCCCACCGCCGCCGGGTGCACCCCGGCCGCGATCATCGGCAGGTAGAACGGCCAGACCGTCAGCGTCGTCCAGGGCTGGCGGAGCGCGGTGGTGAGGTTGAACTTCCGGCTGGAGTGGTGCACCACGTGGCAGGCCCAGAGGATCCGTACGACGTGGTGGCCCCGGTGCGACCAGTAGTAGCAGAAGTCCTGCGCCAGCAGCATCAGCGGCAGCGTCCACCACAGGAAGGGCACGCGCAGCGGGGTGAGTTCGTAGAGGGCGGTGTAGACGGCGACGATCGGGATCTTCCAGAGGGCGTCGAAGGCCATGCTGCCGACGCCCATACCGACGCTGGTCGCCGCGTCCTTGACGGAGTAGCCGGCCGCGCCCGTCCGCTCCGCCGGGCGCAGCCGGTAGCTCACCAGCTCCAGCGCGGTGAGCAGGAGGAAGGCGGGTAAGGACCACAGCACGACGTCGGGAAGGTGCGGCATGGCCGCACCATAAACGCGCCGACGGGCCCTCCGCTAGGGGTTGTTACCGTTGGGTACCGGACAGTGTTACCCGGCGTTCGCCGCCGCTCCCGGTACCGGGGGTAATCCGGTGGTCCCGCTGATCGGGCCGGAACTACAATCGAGGCGCGGGGGCGGCTCCGCGGCGTGCTTCCTTCTCCATTCCTCTCCAGAATCCAGTGCGCCCACTCTCCGCCCCCGCTTCCGTTTTCCCAGGGGGAATCTTCCGTGCCCACACTCCAGTCCGTGCTGCTCCGCCGCGCCCGGATCGTCCACGTCGACCATGAACCGGCCACCGCCCGGGGGTTCCGGCCGCGCTCCGCGAGGAAGGCCGACAGCGGTCTGACCGCCCTGGAGGCGGAGCTGCTCGACCGGGGGTACGCCCTGACGGAGCCGTTGCGCGGGGCGCTGGCCGCCGCCGGCGCCGAGGCCCTCGGCGAGGCCGGACGGCGGCTGCTGCGGGAGATCGACGAACTGCTGGGCGCGGACCGTACGCACATGCCGCTCTTCGGCGGCTTCCCCGGCTCGGTTCCCCGGGACACCGACGCCCTGTACGTGGACCGGGTCTTCGCCCTGCTGCTCCAGGAGCCCGAGCAGCCGTGCGTGCTGTGCGGCACGGCGGGCCGGGTGCGCCCGGTGTCCCCGTGCGCGCACCTGGTGTGCGGGAGCTGCTGGGACGGCGCCGGCTACAACGGCTGCCCGATCTGCCACCGCCGGATCGACCGGGCGGCCCCCTTCCTGCGGCCTGTTCCTCCCGGCGATCACGACGCGCCGCGCACCGGAACCCCCGGCGGGCCGCTGCGCCTGCTGTGCCTCGGCTCCTCCCGGACCGCCGACGCGGCGGCCGAGCTCACGGCTCTGCTGGCCCGGCGCACACCGCTCTCCCCCCAGGACCGCGCGGACCTCGCCGTGCTCGTGGCGCACGCGCCCGACGGGCTCGGCTGGCTCCCCGCCGACGTGCCCGTACGCGAGGCCAAGGCGCTGGTGCTCGGCGCCCTGCTGCGCGA
This sequence comes from Streptomyces albireticuli, assembly GCF_021228125.1. Taxonomy (GTDB): domain Bacteria; phylum Actinomycetota; class Actinomycetes; order Streptomycetales; family Streptomycetaceae; genus Streptomyces; species Streptomyces albireticuli. The sequence goes on along the minus strand of NZ_JAJQQS010000002.1, from coordinate 1,012,026 downwards.
CGCCCGCACCGCGGAGGCCGCCCGCCGGCGGCTGCCGGAGCTGCTGACGACCGCCACGGACGTGCTGCGGCTGCTGTGCGTGTGGTCGGGCGGCGACCCCGATCCGCGCGGGGCGCCGCGCATGCGGAGCGTGCCGCGCGGCCTGCGCCGCGCGCTCCTCGCGGTGCTCGACGGCCTGGACGTCCCCGCGCTCGTCGAGGACGTCCACCGCCACCCGCGCGCCTGGAAGCGGGCGGGCGAGGTCCTTCACCCTTACGAGCAACACGCCCGCCACCCGCGCGCGGCCCTCGCCTTCGCCACGCTGCGCGCCACGGAGACCAGCGCCACCGGCGACCTGGGCGAGGCGCTGCTGCGCACGGCGGCCGCGTACCCGGAGGCGGTGACCGTCCGGGCCGGGACCGCGCGGACGGCGCGGCCCACGACCGTCCCGGTGCGGGTCGGGCCGCGCGGCCTGTACGACCGCGGGCCCGTCCGCCGCTCGGTGCCCCGCGTCCGGATCGTGGCCCGCACCTGGGCCGCGCGGGCGGAGGAGGCGCTGCGCGGCGACGACCCGGCGGCGGCGCTCCGGCTGCTGGGGGAGCGGCCCGGCGAGCTGGTCCGGCGGCTGGACCACCTGCTGCGGCGGTACGGGGCCGGCCTTCCCGCGGAGGAGCTCGGCCGGGTGCTGCGGCGCGGGCTGCCGTCGGTGGGCCCCGGCCCCCTGCTGTCCGCGCTGGGCGAGCTGCGCGGCCGGCATCTCGCCGGGGAGCGGCGGGTGTTCTTCCCGCGCGGGCGGGTCAGCCGCCCGTTCCGCGCCGACGACGACCGCGCACCCCTCCCCGGGGGGACCGTGGCGGAGGTGTGCGCGCTGCTGGAGGCGGAGGCGCTGCGACGGCTGGGGAAGGAGTCCCGCTTCGACCTCGCGGTGCTCGACTCCGGTCTGGCCGGGATCCCGGTGCCGTTCGCCGAGCGGTCGGCGGCGTCCTCGCTCGTCGCGGTGCCGCGCGGCAGTTTCTTCCCGCTGCCGGAGGGCGAGGTGCTGCGGCTGTTCCTGCACTGGACGGAGCCCGCCGGCACCCGGGTGGACCTCGATCTGTCGGTGGTGTTCTTCGACGAGGAGTGGCGGTTCACCGGCCTGTGCGACTACACCTCGCTGCGCCGCCGCGACGACGCCGCCGTCCACTCGGGCGATCTGACGTCGGCCCCGGCGCCCGACGGCGCGACGGAGTACGTCGACCTGGACCCGGCCGGGCTGGCCGCGGCCGGCGTCCGCTACGCGGTGCCCGTCGTGTTGAGCTTCAACGACATTCCGTTCGAGGCGCTGCCGGACGCCTTCGCGGGGTACATGGCGCTGCCGGACCGGCGGGCGCGCGACGCCTCGTACGACCCGCGTGCGGTGCGGCAGCGGTTCGACCTGACCGGCGACTCCCGGATCTGTGTGCCGATGGTGGTCGACCTGGCCGACGGCCGCGCGCTGTGGACGGACGTCCACCTTCCGGGTGATGGGGGTTTCCACAGCGCGGGGCGGCACACGGAGCGACTGGGCCGGCTCGGCCTCGGGCTGTGGGAGTACTTCACCGGAGGGGCCCGCGTCAGCCTGTGGGACCTGGCGTGCTGGCACGCGGCGGCGCGCGCCGACGAGGTGGTCGTCGTCGGGCGGGCGCCGGACGAGGTGCGGGTCTTCCGCCGCCGGGCGGACGAGGAGGTGGCGGCCTTCGCCGCGCGGCTGCGCGTGCCGGGCGCGGCCGGGGAGCGGTGGCGGGCCGGCGGCCCCGGGGAGGCCGCCGGGCGCGCGGCCCGCGCGGCCGACGGGCGCCGCGTCCTGCTCGCCCTGCGCGAGGGCGACATCGCGCCCGAGAAGGCGACCGGCGTGGCGTACCGCCTCTTCCCCGGGCTCGTCGACGGGTGCGAGGACGTGGCGCGGGTCACGGCCGGCGACCTCCTGGCCGCGCTCTCCTGACGCCGCGGCGGGGCGTGCCGGACGGCGCGCGTCCCGCCGGCGCGGCCGTCCGGGCCGGCCTGACCCCGTGTTACGGGACCGGCCGGGGCCCGCGCTGTCAGTGCGGGCCCGTATTCTCTGTGACCATGCTCGTAGACCGCGCCGCCGCCGATTCGCCGACCCCGTGGCCGGCCGCCTATCCCGAGGGGTACGCGGTCGTCGACGTGGAGACCACCGGGCTCGCCCGGGACGACCGGATAGTGTCGGCCGCGGTCTATCAGCTGGACGCCAGAGGCCGGGTGGAGGACCACTGGTACACCCTGGTCAACCCGCAGCGGGACCCCGGTCCGGTGTGGATCCACGGCCTCACCACCGAAGTCCTCTCCGACGCGCCGCTCTTCCCGGAGATCGCCGGTGAGCTGGCGAAGCGGCTCGACGGCCGGGTCCTGGTCGCGCACAACGCCGCCTTCGACTGGTCGATGCTCGCCCGTGAGTACGCCCGCGCGCGGGTGACCGCCCCGGTGCGCCAGCGGCTGTGCACCATCGCGCTCTCCAAGGAGCTGCGCCTGCCGCTGCCCAATCACAAGCTTGAGTCCCTGGCCGCGCACTACGGCGTCGTGCAGCAGCGCGCCCACCACGCCCTGGACGACGCCCGGGTGCTCGCCGAGGCGTTCCGGCCCAGCCTGCGGCTGGCGGCCGAGGCGGGGCTGCGGCTGCCGCTGCTGGCCTGCCAGCCGCTGACGGAGTGGTCCGACGGTCCCGCGGCCCCGCGCCCCGCGTCGGTCGGCTATCAGCCGTCCTACCGGTCGGGGACCTGGCGGCCGAGCCGTAAGCGGCCGGCCTGCCCGTACCCCAACCCCGGTAGGTATAAATCGGGTGAACAGCTCATTCAGGGCATGCGGGTGGCGTTCTCCGGTGACACCTCCGTCGACCGCGAGCTCCTGGAGGACCGGGCCGTCGAGGCCGGGCTGCACGTCGCCACGAGTGTGTCCCGGCTCACCAGCCTCCTGGTGACCAACGACCCCGACTCCCCCACCTCCAAGACCACCAAGGCGCGCTCCTTCGGCACTCCGGTGATCGACGAGGCGGCGTTCATGCAGCTGCTCTCGCACGTGGTCCCGGCCCCGGGCGGCAAGGCGGGCACGGCCACGAACGGCTGACGGGCGCTGCGCGGGCAGCCGCCGGGCGGCCGGCTGCCGCGACCCGATGCCAATGGGGCGAACCCCGCCAGGTACCGTCAAACGCGTGTATCGCTTCCTGTTGTCCCGGCAATGGGTGATCCTCACGCTCGTGGGGCTCGTGCTCATCCCGGTGATGATCAAACTGGGCTTCTGGCAGTTCCACCGCCATGAGCACCGGGTCGCCCGCAACGACCTGGTGGCCCGCAGCCTCTCCGCCGACCCGGTGCCCGTCACCGAGCTCACGCGGCCCGGCCGGACGGTGCCCCGCGAGGACGTGTGGCGCCAGGTCACCGCGAGCGGTACGTACGACACCAAGGGCGAGGTCGTCGTCCGGATGCGGACCGACGCCAACGGCAAGTCGGGCTACTGGGTCCTCACCCCCCTGGTGCTGGCGGACGGCCGCGCCGTCCTCGTCAACCGGGGCTGGATCCCGGCCACCGGCGATCTCACCCGCTTCCCCGAGGTCCCGGCCCCGCCGTCCGGGAAGGTCACCGTCACCGGCCGGCTGCGGGCCGACGAGACGGACTCGAGCGGCATCAAGGACACCGCCGGGCTGCCGCCCCGTCAGGTCATGCGGGTCAACAGCGAGCGTCAGGCGAAGGAGCTGCACCGGCCGGTCCTCGCCGGCTACATCGAGCAGACCGCCCCCGAGCCCGGCGACCGCGGCCCGGTGCTCGTACCGGCCCCGGACCACGACAGCATCGGCCCGCACATGGCCTACGCCGTCCAGTGGTGGCTCTTCACCGCCTTCGTGCCCGTCGGCTGGGTGATCCTCGTCCGCCGCGAGCGCCGCGACCGTGCCGCCGAGGCGGCCCGGCAGGCGGAAGGGGCCGGCGAGCCCGGGGTGACCGGAGCGGCTGAGGCCGGGCCCGCCGGGTCCACGGGCACCGTCCGAACGGGCGGCTCAGCGGAGTAGCCCCGCCGCCCGGCGGGAAGACGCTCCGCGTGTCAGCACTCATCGAGGACTACGCGCTCATCGGCGACCTCCAGACCGCCGCCCTCGTCGGCCGGGACGGTTCGATCGACTGGCTCTGCCTGCCCCGCTTCGACTCCGCGGCCTGCTTCGCCGCCCTCCTGGGCGACAAGGAGAACGGCCACTGGCGGCTCGCGCCCGACGGCGCCGGGGCGTGCACCCGGCGCTCCTACCTGAAGGACTCCCTCGTACTGGAGACGGTGTGGGAGACGGAGACCGGCACCGTCAAGGTCACCGACTTCATGCCGCAGCGCGACACCGCCCCCGACCTCGTCCGGATCGTCGAGGGCGTCTCCGGCTCCGTCGACATGCTCGGCGTGCTCCGGCTGCGCTTCGACTACGGCAGCGTGGTGCCGTGGATGCGCCGCTGCGACGGCCACCACGTCGCCGTCGCCGGCCCCGACTCGATCTGGCTGCGCGGCGAACCGCCCGTGCGCACCTACGGCAAGGGCCTCAGCACCCGCTGCGAGTTCACCGTCGCCGAGGGCGAGCGGGTCGCCTTCGTCATGACCTGGCACCCCTCGCACGAGCCCCGGCCGGCCCTGATCGACCCGGCCGAGTCGCTCCGGCACAGCCTGGAGGACTGGCGCGCGTGGGCGGCCCGGTGCACCTACGACGGCCCGCACCGGGAGGCCGTCCTCCGCTCGCTGATCACGCTCAAGGCGCTCACCTACGCGCCGACCGGCGGCATCGTCGCGGCCCCCACCACCTCCCTGCCCGAGGAGCTCGGCGGCGTCCGCAACTGGGACTACCGCTACTGCTGGCTGCGCGACTCCACCCTCACCCTCGGCGCCCTGCTCTCCGCGGGCTACGCCGACGAGGCGTGCGCCTGGCGCGACTGGCTGCTGCGCGCGGTCGCCGGCGACCCCGCCGACCTCCAGATCATGTACGGCCTCGCGGGCGAGCGACGGCTGCCCGAGACCGAGCTGCCCTGGCTGGCGGGGTACGAGCGGTCCTTCCCGGTCCGCGTCGGCAACGGCGCCGTCGGCCAGCTCCAGCTCGACGTCTACGGCGAGGTCATGGACTCCCTGCACGTCGCCCGCGAGGGCGGGATCGCCGCCGAGGCGCACGCCTGGAACCTCCAGCGCAGCTTCATGGAGTTCATCGAGGGGCACTGGCGCGAGCCCGACGAGGGCATCTGGGAGGTCCGCGGCCCGCGCCGGCACTTCGTCCACTCCAAGGTGATGGCCTGGGTCGCGGCCGACCGGGCCGTCCGCGCCCTGGAGGCGCACCCCGGGCTCCGGGGCGACCTGGACGGCTGGCGGGCCATAAGGGACGCGGTCCACCGCGAGGTCTGCGCGCACGGCTACGACGCGGAGCGCGGCACCTTCACCCAGTCCTACGGCTCCGCCGAGCTCGACGCGGCCACCCTGCTCATCCCCCGCGTCGGCTTCCTGCCGCCCGGCGACCCCCGCGTCGTGGGCACCGTGGACGCCGTCCGCCGGGAGCTCGGGCACAGCGGGCTGGTCCGCCGCTACAGCCTCGACGACAAGCCCGTCGACGGGCTGCCCGGCGGCGAGGGCGTCTTCCTCGTGTGCTCGTTCTGGCTGGCCGACGCGCTGCACCTGACCGGCCGCCCCGAGGAGGCCCGGGAACTCTTCGAACGGCTGCTGTCCCTGCGCAACGACGTCGGGCTGCTCTCCGAGGAGTACGACCCCGTCGCCCTGCGCCAACTCGGCAACTTCCCGCAGGCGTTCAGCCACATCGGACTGGTCGGCACGGCCCTGGCCCTCGGCGGTGCGGGCACGGCAGACTGACGCCATGGATCTTGGACTGAAGGACCGGGTGTACGTGCTCACCGGCGCGAGCCGGGGGCTGGGCAACGCGGCGGCCCGTGAGCTGGTGGCCGACGGGGCGAAGGTGGTGCTCAGCGGGCGGGACGAGAAGTCCGTGACGGCCGCCGCCGAGGAGCTGGGCGAGCGCGCCGTGGGGGTGGCGGCGGACAACGCCGACCCCGAGGTGGCCGCGCGCCTGATCGCCACCGCGCGGGAGCGCTTCGGCCGCTTCGACGGCGTCCTCGTCAGCGTCGGCGGGCCGCCGCCCGGCTCGGCCGCCGACAACACCGACGAGCAGTGGCGGGCGGCGTTCGACTCCGTCTTCCTCGGCGCGGTCCGGATGGCCCGGACCGCCGCCGCGGAGCTCTCCGAGGGCGGGGTGATCGGCTTCGTCCTCTCCGGTTCGGTGCACGAGCCGATCCCCGGCCTGACCGTCTCCAACGGCCTGCGCCCGGGGCTCGCGGGCTTCGCCAAGTCGCTGTCCGTGGAGCTCGGCCCGCGCGGCATCCGCGTGGTCGGCCTCCTCCCGGCGCGCATCGACACCGACCGGGTGCGGGAGCTGGACGCGCTCTCCGGCGACGCGGACGCCGCGCGGGCGCGGCACTCGGCGGAGATCCCGCTGCGGCGGTACGGGACGCCGGGGGAGTTCGGGCGGGCCGCGGCGTTCCTGCTGTCGCCCGCGGCGTCGTATCTGACGGGGCTGATGCTGCCGGTGGACGGGGGCGCGCGGCACGGGTTCTGACGCCTGCGGCGGGCCTTTTCCCCAGCCCCGCCGCTTCCCGAATGTCCTCAAGCGCCGGGCGGGCTGAAAATCAGCCCGTCCGGGGGCACCTCCTGGGGGCACCCTGGGGGCACCCCCAGCGGTAGCTGGGGGAGGTAGCCGGGGGAGCTTGAGGACCGGGGTCCGGGGCGGAGCCCCGCCACGCGGCGGAGCCGCACATCGGATGCCGCGGGAAGGGGCGGCGCTGGGGAAACGGCCCCCGGTCACCCCACCCGCTCCGCCCGGTGCCGCACCACCCGCACCCGCACCTCCGCGGGAATCCGCGCCACCCCCGTAGACGCCCGCGCATGCGCCAGCACCTCCGCCGACAACCCCCGGACCGCCGCCTCCGGCGACCCGTGCGGCTCCAGCGTCAGCCCCACCCGTACCTCCGGTGCCGGTCGCCGCCCCCGCAGCACCACCAGTGCCCGCTGCACGCCCGCCGAGGACTCCGCCTCCGCGGACAGCACCTCCTCCAGGGCGCTCCCCCGCACCACGACGGCCTCGCCGTCCCCGCTGTCCACGAGGACCTCCCGCAGCCGGCCCCGCCGCAGTTGCGCCAGCAGCCACCACAGCGCCAGCAGGACCACGAGGGCGAGCGCCGCGATCACCGCGGGCCACCACCAGCCCTCGGCGCGCCACTTACGCCGTTCGGCCCGGCCGAGCAGGACGTCGCCGGGCGCGTCGAAGGGCCACGCGGACGGCAGCGTGAAGCCCCAGCGCCGCTGGAGGTCCAGCGAGCCGATGAGCACCGCGGCGCCGAAGGCCACCAGCACGACGCCGGCCAGGCCGGTCAGGATCCGGTTCACCCCTCTCAGCACCGCGCGCTCACCTCTTCGCCGGCCGGCGTACGGAGACCGACAGGCCGGGCCGCCGGGCGAGGCCCAACTGCCGTACTCCGTCGGCCAGCACGGTGTCCAGATCGGCCCGCACCTCGTCCAGGTCCCGGAAGTGGGACCGCGCCCGGGCCCTGACGCGGCGGCGTCCCACGTCCACCCGGACGGAGCGGACCCCGGCGACCTCCATGGCCCGGTCGCGGAGGACCAGCGCCGCCGCCCCGCGGTCCAGGCCGGCCCGGACGTCCGCGTCCTCGCGCCGCATCGGCAGCACCCGGCGCAGCCCGGGGGTGACGGCGAGGGCGATCAGCCACAGCCCGGCGAGCACGGCCACCGCGGCGCCGGCGAGGATCCAGACGTCGTCGAGCCGCCGGCTCGCCAGCTCGTGCGCGAGGCGCCGCCGCCAGCCCATCGCGGGGCGCCCGGCCCGTACGGCCGCCACGTCATAGAGAAAGAGACCGGCGGTGCCGAGCACCACGGCCGCGACGAGCGCGGCGGGCAGCCGCCGCACCGACCAGAACCGCCCGGCCCGCCCGGCGGGGCCGTCCTCCGTGCCGTCCGGGTCCGCACCCGGCGCCGCCCCCTTCATCGCACCCGCTCCCCACGCCGTGCGCGCGTCTGCGCCGAGTGCAGCCGTTCCACGGTGACGGCCACCTCCGGCACCTCCATGCCCGCGAGTGCCCGCACCCGCTCCACGATCCGCCGCCGGACCTCGGCGCAGCGGGCGCCGAGGTCCGCGGGGTAGCCCAGCTCCACCGAGACCCGCACGCGGGCCGCCTCCTCGTGCACCGTCACCGTCGCGTACGGCGGCGCGTGTCCCTCCGTCGCCTCGTCGCCGAGCGCTTCGCGCGCCGCCTGGGAGGCGATCTTCGCGACGACGCGGTCGGCGATCCGGGTCGCGCCGCGCTCAGCCGGTTCCACCACGCGTCCTCACCACACCCCTCACGCGTCCCACGCGCCCCTCGTGTCCGTCATCTCCGTCGCTCGTCCCGCTCGCGCGGGCGGAAGAACTCCCCCGGATCCAGATCGCCGTCCATGAAGCGCCCCACCACGAACCCGATCGCACCCAGGGCAGCCACCAGCAGGAAGGCTCCGAATCCGCCGAAGTACCCGGCGAACGCGAGGGCCATACCGGCGATCATGCCGACCACGGCCATGCTCATCGCGCGCTCCTCTACTGGAGCCTCTGCTCCGGCTCGTCCTCTTCCTCGTCCGGCAACTTCACGTCGCTCACGGCGATGTTGACCTCGACGACCTCCAGGCCCGTCATGCGCTCCACCGCCGAGATGACGTTTTCCCGCACCGCGCGGGCGACATCCGCGATCGCGACCCCGTAATCCACGACGATCTCCAGATCGAGCGCCGTCTGGACCTCGCCGACCTCCGCCTTGACGCCCCGGGCCACGGACTTCCCGCCGCCGGGCACCCGGTCGCGCACCGCCCCGAAGGTGCGTGCGAGGCCGCCGCCCATCGCGTGCACCCCGACCACGTCCCGGGCCGCGAGGCCGGCGATCTTCTCCACGACGCCGTCGGCGATGGTCGTCCGGCCGCGGTCGGCGGGCGCGGCCGGAGACTCCTTCGAAGTGGTGTCGGTCATCGTCGATCGCCTCTTTCCCAGGGGGAGGAAAAACGTCTACGGCTCCATTTGCCACCTTAGGTGGGGTTCCCCGGTACCGCTCGGGACATCCGGGCCGGGGCCGGGTACGGGCCGCTGTCCGAGTGAGTCTCCCGGCCGGGCGCGCCCGGGTGCGGCAGGCTGGGGACGACGGCGGAGCCGACGGCTGAGGGGTGACGGTGGTCGCGGACCGGTGGACACAGGCGGTACGGGCGCAACTCGGCCTCGGCAGGCTGCTCCCGCTCGGCGGCCCGGCGGACGGCGCCTGGATCGCGGAGTCCGCCGCGACCGGCGTGCTGCGGCGCGCGGGCGCCGCCGCCTCGCCCGGGCTCCGCCTGGGCGGGCTGCGGATCACCCTCGCCGACCCCGCCGCCGCGGCCCGCCCGGCGGTGCCGGCCCCGCCGAGCGGGTCGCCCCCGGGCCCGCTACGGGTGACGGCCGAGTTCGCGGCCCCGGCCGACGAGCCGTTGCCCGCCGTGGCGGAGCGGCTGCGCTCGGCACTGTGGTCGGCGGCCGAGCGGGAGCTGGGGCTGGTGGTCGGGGCCGTGGACCTGCGGGTGACGGCATTGCTGGAGGGGGCCACGGACGAGCCCGAGGGGACGGCCGGAGCCCCGGGAACAGCGGAAACCGGCAGGTCGGACAGGGGCGGCCGGGCCGTCGAAGCGAACGACGACGGCGAGGAGCCCGCCCCCTCGCATGCCGCCCCCTCGCGTTCCGCCCCCTCCGACACGCCCTCCCGCGCCGCCCTCTCCGTCCCCGGCGTCGCCCGCATCGCCCCCGTACTCGGCGCCCCTCCCCCTCCCGCCCCGGGCGATGTCCGTCATGTACAGATCCAGATCGCCGTCTCGGCGGGCCGTCGCCCGCTCGACGTGGCCCTCGCCGTACGGGAGGCCGTGACCGCCGCGGAACAAGGTCCGGTAACCGTGTCCGTGCTGGTCACCGCGGTCGCGGCACCCCCGGAGAGCGCCGCCCCGGACCGTGGATAGACTCCCCCGCGTCATCGACCGGGATCGGGGGAGAGTCGACCAGGCACAGGTGTCCCCCATGGGGGGAGGCCATGTCATGGTGAGCAGGCGGCAGCAATCGGGGTTCTCGAGCGACGCGCCGGGCTGTCTGGTGTTCCTGGGCACCGCGCGCGCCCAGGCGGCGGCCATCTTCGCCACCCCGAGCCCCGGCCGCGTCACCGACCCCGTCATAGGCCGCGTCCAGAAGACGCGCGCCGCCGTGGGCGCCGTGACGACGTTCCTGATGATCTGGACGTACGGCGTGGACGGTGGCTGGAGCGAGGTGTTCGAGGACGGGGTGACCAAGGTCTTCCTGGCACCCCTGCTCCTCATACTCGTCGGGCCGCTCGTGATAGGCGGCTTCATCCTGTACGCGCCGGCGGAGCACCGTCCCCTGCTGCGCTCCCGGCTGCGCTACCCGCTCAAGGCCGTCGGCTGGTACCTCGGCATCCCCGTCGGCGCGGTCGCCGCGGCCGTCGGGATCCTCTTCCTGGCCCGGTTCCTGAGCGACGTCTCGTATGTGCTGGGGCTGCTGCTCTACCTGGCGATCCTGGTGACGGGCGTCCCCTTCGCCGTCTGGCTGGTGGCCTTCCTCGCCTTCGCCTCCGGTGCGGCGGCCCGCTACGCCTTCAACACCGCCGACGTGCACGCCTCGCTCCCGGCCGTGCTCACGGCCGTGCTGGTCTGGGTGCTCAACCTGGTCTCCCTGGGCGACGGGCTGCCGAACGGCCCGCTCGCGGTGCAGCTCGCCGCGGTGCTGGGCGGCCCGCTGTCCGTGACCGCCGTCTCCTACTGGGAGCTGCACGTGCTCCGCACCCGCTACGGCGTGCGGATACGGGGCTGAGCGCGCGGGGGCGTACGGACGGCACACGCCGACCGGCGTACGACGCCCCGCGCGCCGGGGCTCACTCGCCCAGACCCGCCAGGTCGCGCAGCCGGCGGCCCTGCGCGGCGCGCTCGGCGACGCGCTGCTCCTCGAACGTCCGGCCGCCCGCCTCGCGCAGCAGGGCCTTGGTCTCCACGACGGCGTCGCGCGGCGCGGCCAGCAAGGCCGCGGCCAGGTCCTGGACGGCGGCGTCGAGCTCCTCGGCCGGCACGACGAGATTGGCGAGGCCCGTGCGCTCGGCCTCCGCCGCGTGGACGGACCGCCCGGTGGCGCAGATCTCCAGGGCGCGGGCATAGCCCACCAGCGACACCAGCGGCTGTGTGCCGGTGAGGTCGGGGACCAGGCCCAGGCTGGTCTCACGCATGGCGAACTGGGCGTCCTCCGCGCAGACGCGCAGGTCGCAGGCGAGGGCCAGCTGGAAGCCGGCGCCTATCGCGTGGCCTTGCACCGCGGCGATGGAGACGATGTCGTTCCGCCGCCACCAGGTGAATGCCTCCTGGTACGTGGCGATCTCGGCGTCGAGGGCCTCGTCCGTGCCACGCGCCAGGTCGATGAAGGACGGCTCGCCCTCGAAGCCCTCGGGGGTGAACGCCTGCCGGTCGAGCCCGGCGGAGAAGGACTTGCCTTCCCCTCGGAGCAGCACGACCCGCACACTGCCCGGCAGCAGCCGTCCGGCCTCGGCCAGCGCCCGCCAGAGCGCGGGCGACTGAGCGTTGCGCTTGGTGGGGTTGGTGAGGGTGACGGTCGCGACCGCCTCCTCCACGGTGAGCTGTACGCCGTCCTGGTCGAGCAGGGTCTTACGGGCTGTCATCGGGGCTCCGATCGGCTTCAGTACCGGCAGCTGCAGTCGCTAAGTTAACTGCACAGTAACCACCCGGTCGACTGCTCGACCGACCGGGTGGCACTGCCCGCACCGACGGTGCCCTGGGATGCGTGGCGTCAGGCCGAGGCGGCCTTCTTGCCGCGCGTCGCTCCGCCGCGACCGCGAAGGATCACGCCGGACTCGCTCAGCATCCGGTGGACGAAGCCGTAGGAGCGGCCGGTCTCTTCGGCCAGCGCCCTGATGCTCGCACCGGAGTCGTACTTCTTCTTCAGGTCTGCCGCGAGCTTTTCGCGCGCGGCGCCGGTTACCCGGCTGCCCTTCTTCAGAGTCTCGGCCACCCGTGCCTCCTCATGGGAGATGCGCCTCTTGACTCTCATGATCACCCCTACACGGCCTCCTGGCCACCCATTCGACAAGGTCGATGGGATGAGGTTTCGGCGATTTTCCGGGCCGGCAACGGCTGGAACAGGCAATTCCGAACTGTCCAGCTCGTACGGCCGTACGGGTGGCGGAGCGAAGAGGCAGGTCAGGCGGGGCACCGCCGAGAGCCGATGCGAACGCCCCGGCGCATCGCACGGGGCGTGCGCCGGGGCGGTAGGGGGCGCCGTGGTACGAGCCGCCCTCACTCAGATGATGGATCACCTGTCGGCCGAATGATCGGGATCGCACTGATCACCCGGGGAGCCGTTGCCTGTCAGAGGCATATCCAGGCCCTGGACAGGCCCCGGACAGGCCCTGGACAAGTCCTGGACAGAGCCCGGTCAGGCCAGGGCGACCAGGTCCGCGTAGTCCGGACCCCAGAGGTCCTCGACGCCGTCCGGGAGCAGGATGATCCGCTCCGGCTCGAGCGCGTCCACGGCGCCCTCGTCGTGCGTCACCAGCACCACGGCGCCCTTGTACGTGCGCAGCGCGCCGAGGATCTCCTCGCGGCTGGCCGGGTCGAGGTTGTTCGTCGGCTCGTCCAGCAGCAGGACGTTGGCGGAGGAGACGACGAGCGTCGCGAGCGCCAGACGGGTCTTCTCACCGCCGGAGAGCACACCCGCCGGCTTGTCCACGTCGTCGCCGGAGAACAGGAAGGAGCCCAGCGTCTTGCGGACCTCGACCAGGTCGAGGTCGGGTGCGGAAGAACGCATGTTCTCCAGGACCGTGCGGTCCGGGTCGAGCGTCTCGTGCTCCTGCGCGTAATAGCCGAGCTTGAGGCCGTGACCGGGGGTGACCTCGCCGGTGTCGGGCTTCTCGGCGCCCGCGAGGAGGCGCAGCAGCGTGGTCTTGCCGGCGCCGTTGAGGCCGAGGATGACGACGCGCGAGCCCTTGTCGATCGCCAGGTCGACGTCGGTGAAGATCTCCAGCGAGCCGTAGGACTTCGACAGGCCCTCGGCGGTGAGCGGCGTCTTGCCGCAGGGCGCGGGCTCCGGGAAGCGCAGCTTGGCGACCTTGTCGGAGACGCGGACCTCGTCCAGGCCCTTGAGCAGCCGCTCGGCGCGCTTGGCCATGTTCTGCGCGGCCACGGTCTTGGTGGCCTTGGCGCGCATCTTGTCGGCCTGCGAGTTGAGGGCCGCGGCCTTCTTCTCGGCGTTCTGCCGCTCGCGCTTGCGGCGCTTCTCGTCGGCCTCGCGCTGCTGCTGGTAGAGCTTCCAGCCCATGTTGTAGACGTCGATCTGGGCGCGGTTGGCGTCCAGGTAGAAGACCTTGTTGACGACCGTCTCGACGAGGTCCACGTCGTGGGAGATCACGATGAAGCCGCCGCGGTACGTCTTGAGGTAGTCGCGCAGCCAGGCGATGGAGTCGGCGTCGAGGTGGTTGGTCGGCTCGTCGAGGAGCAGGATGTCGGCGTCCGAGAAGAGGATCCGGGCCAGCTCGACGCGGCGGCGCTGACCGCCGGAGAGGGTGTGCAGGGGCTGGCCGAGGATGCGGTCCGGCAGGCCGAGGCTGGCGGCGATGGTCGCGGCCTCCGCCTCGGCGGCGTAACCGCCCTTGGTCAGGAACTCCGTCTCCAGGCGCTCGTACTTCTTCATGGCCTTCTCGCGCGTGGCGCCCTTGCCGTTCGCCATGCGCTCCTCGTTCTCCCGCATCTTGCGGAGGACCGTGTCCAGGCCGCGGGCGGAGAGGATGCGGTCGCGCGCCAGGACGTCGAGGTCGCCGGTGCGCGGGTCCTGCGGGAGGTAGCCGACCTCGCCGGAGCGGGCGATGGTGCCGCCGGCGGGCATGCCCTGGCCGGCGAGGCACTTGGTGAGGGTGGTCTTGCCCGCGCCGTTGCGGCCGACGAGGCCGATGCGGTCGCCCTTGGCGATGCGGAAGGACGCGGACTCGATGAGGACGCGGGCGCCGGCGCGCAGCTCGATGCCGGAGGCGGTGATCACGGGAATTACTCCTGGGCGGGTGGACGGCGAGGGGGACGGGTGATGAACACAGCCGCGCGCGGGCGCACCGCGGCCCTGCCGGGGCCTGCGGCGGCGGGCGGGGCCGGCCGACGCCGTCTAATGCACGAGGAGGAATGCCATGAGGACCAGTCTAACGGTGGAGCGCAAGCCGATTTCCGGGGGCGGCGGGGAGTGAGCTCCCCGATACTCAGGGTGGGAAGGGCGGTGGCCGCATGCAGTTCGACGACGACGCGGACCTGGATACCTCGCAGGTGCAGGACTCCCGGGGCAGCCGCATCCCGGGCGGCGGGGCGACCATCGGCGGCGGGATCGTGGGCCTGGTCGCCCTGGTGCTAGGGCTGTTCTTCGGGATCGGCCCGCAGGAGCTCGGGCTGAGCTCCGGGCCGGCGCCCACGGCGACCTCCAGCACGGACGCGCAGGTCTCCCAGCACTGCCGCACCGGCCGGGACGCCAACACCCGCGAGGACTGCCGGATCGTCGCCGTGGTCAACAGCGCCCAGTCGTTCTGGAGCCAGGAGTTCGCCCGCCGCTCCCGCGCCTACACCCCGGCCTCGACGGTCTTCTTCACCGGCCGGGTGAACACCGCCTGCGGCGCCGCCACCTCGGCCGTCGGCCCCTTCTACTGCCCCGCCGACCGGAAGGTCTATCTGGACCTGGGGTTCTTCGACGAGCTCAAGAGCAAGTTCGGCGCGAGCGGCGGCCCCTTCGCACAGGCGTACGTCGTCGCCCACGAGTACGGGCACCACGTCCAGAACCTGCTGGGCACGCTCGGCCGCTCGCAGGACCGGCGCACCGGCGCCGACAGCAACGCGGTGAAGGTCGAGCTCCAGGCCGACTGCTACGCCGGGGTCTGGGCCCGGCACGCCACCACGACCCCGGAGAAGTCCACCGGCCGGCCGCTGCTCAAGCAGCTGACGCAGGCCGACATCGACGACGGCCTGTCGGCGGCGGCGGCCGTCGGCGACGACCGGATCCAGGAGAAGTTCCAGGGCCGTGTCACCCCGGAGAGCTGGACGCACGGCTCGGCCGCGCAGCGGCAGGAGTGGTTCGGCACCGGGTTCCGCACGGGCGACGTGGCGCGGTGCGACACCTTCCGCTGAGCCCGTGGATCCGGAAGCGGATCCTGGATTCGCTTCCCCCCAGCGACCCGAAGGAGCGACCGTCATGGCAGACACCCACGCGGGACCGCCCTCCCTCTACCCCACACTGCTCTACCGCGACCCCAAGGCGGCCATCAAGCAGCTCACCAAGGGCTTCGGCTTCACGCGGGCCGCGCTGTACGAGTCCGAGGACGGCACCGTCCTGCACGCCGAGCTCGCCTTCGGCAACGGCGTGGTGATGCTCGGCTCGAAGGGCCGGGTCGGGGTGTTCGCCGAGGCGATGGCGGACAACGGGCCGACGGGCGTCTACGTGGTCGTCGAGGACGTGGACGCGCACCACCGCAGGGCGGCGGAGTACGGGGTGGAGATCCTGATGCCGCCGACGGACCAGGACTACGGGTCGCGGGACTACATGGCGCGGGACCTGGAGGGGAACGTGTGGAGCTTCGGGACGTACGTGCCCGGCGGCTGAGCCGCGGCCGGCGGGCGGGCCGCGCCCATGGGTGAGTCGCGCCCGGCCGGGTAGGCCGTGCCCGACCGGGACCCCGTCGGGGCCCCGGTCCTCGCGTGCCGGGCGGGCGGGCCTAGACCCCGCCCGTGTGGACCTGGAAGGCCGCTCTGCGCATCGCCTTGGCCAGGGCCGGGTCCGGGTGGGCGGCGGCCAGGGCCACGAGCACCTGCACCGTGCGGGGGTGCCCCACGGCCCGTACCTCCTCCAGGAGGCCGGGGACCGTGCCCTGCACCGCCGAGTCGAGGTGGCGGACCAGGAGGCGGCTCTCGCCGTGGTCGGCGACGGCCGCGGCGGTGTCCACCCAGAGCCAGGTGGCCTCCTCGCGGGTGAGCACCTCGGCCGCCTGTTCCGGGTCGCGGCCCTCGTGCTCGGCGAGCCAGAGCAGGGCGTACGGGCGCAGGCCCGGCTCGTCGGCGACGGCCCGGACGGCGGGCTCGGCGGCCGCCCCGACGGCGCGCAGCGCCTCGAAGGCCAGGCCCCGGACCAGGGCGTCGTCGCCGCGCGCGGCGTCCAGGAGCTCGTCGAGGGCGCCCCGGGTGGGCCGGGCGGCGAGCCAGGCGCGGTACTCGGCGCGGGCCGGGCCGGGCGTGAGGTCGGCGCAGCCGCGCAGCATGGCCTCGGCGGAGAGCTCGATGTTGCCCGCGGGGCTCTGGGCGGCGACGCAGATCTGTTCGAGCTTGACCCACACCGCCCAGTTGCCGAGCGGGGTCAGCTGGGCCTCGGTGCCGGGGCCGGGGCCGCGCATGACGAGGGCGCCGACGGAGGCGAGGCCCTCCAGCGCCCAGCCGAGCAGCTCCGGCAGCGGATCCGCACCGCCGGGGCCGCCGGGGCCGTCCGGGTCGGGGGCGGGCGGGGGCACCGGGGTGCCGTAGGGGACCTCGCAGCGCTCGGCGCGGATCTCGGCCACGCGCTGCTGGAGAAGGTCGAGGAGCATCGCGACGGCGACCGGGCCGGCCGACAGGTGCATGACGGACAGCAGCTGCGGGGCGGCCTCGACGACCTCGGCGGCGACGGTCGGGTCGGTGCCGGCGGGTGCCGGGTGGGCGAGGGACCAGGCGTCGAAGAGGGCGACCCAGCCGCGCAGGACGGCGCCGTCGTCGCGGTCCCAGGCGGTCAGCCGCCAGCCGGGGCGCGCGGCGTCGCCGTGCAGCTCGACGAGGCCGGCGAGCCGGGCCCGGTCCCAGTCGGACCGTACCTGCCGGACCGTCAGTCCCAGGGCATCGGCGGCCCGCTCGGCCGTCGTGCCGGCGAGGCCGCCACCCTCGCCCGGGTGTGGTCCGGCGCCGCGGCCGCGCTCGTCGGCGGCCCAGCGGGCCACGCGGACGGCGCCGATGAGGCCGCATCTCGCCTGACGGGCGAGTTCCGCCGGTGCCGGGGTGCCGGCGGGTGGGCGGGGTGCCGGTCGGGAGCCACGATTGGCCACGGCCCGGCGGGCAGCGGCGATCGGCTGTCGGGGGACCAGTCTGAGCCGGGAGTCGCGCGGAGTACGGGACGTCACAGGAGCAGTCTTGCCGTTGACGCTCCGAAAACCCAATCGGAATCAACGGGGCGGCCGTCCACCACCCTCACCGACCGCTGAATACGGCCTGACCAGGACTCACATCAGCGGTATGAGGAATCGGCGCAGGGACTCCTCGTAACCGGCCGGGTGGGCATTCCACATCGCGGCGTGGGGGGCGTGCCGGACGGCGTGCAGATGGATCAGGCCGGGGCGGCGGGCGGCGAGTTCGCGGGACGCCCGCCAGGGCGCGAGGGTGTCGTCGGGGCCGTGCACGATCAGGGTCGGCACGTCGGGGCGCGCGGGGTCGACGGCGCGGGCGAGGGCGTCGGGGTCCAGGCCCGTCCTGCCCTGCGCGGCGCGGACGGCGAGCGGGACCAGCGCGGCGGGCAGCCGGCGGGCGGCGGCGAGGGCGCGCAGCGTGGCGGGCCAGTCGAGGACCGGCGAGTCGAGGACGAGGCCGCCGACGCGGTCACGCACGCCGGACTCCGAGGCCGCGAGGAGGGCCATGGTGGCGCCGGTGGACCAGCCGTGCAGGACGACGTGGCGGGCGCCGTAGCGCACGGCGTAGCGGACGGCCGCGTCGAGGTCGCGCCATTCCGCGGCGCCGAAGCGGCCTATGCCGTCCGGGGAGCGGGGCGCGCCCGGGTCACCGCGGTAGCCGAGGTCGAGGACGGGGAGCCGCTGCCCGTGCAGGAAGGGCATCACGACCATGGGGTGTTCCCGGGTGGTGCCCAGCCCGTGCACGGTGATGACCCAGGTGTCGCGGTCGCCGGGGACGAACCAGGCGGGCAGGGGTCCCAGCTCGCCGGGGACGGCGACGTCGGCGTGGTCGAGGCCGAGGGCGTCGCGGGGGTTGCCGAGGTGGACCTGGGGCGTGAGCCATACCTTGGCGCCGGGCTCCAGGACGCCGTGGGTGACGCGCTCCAGGCGGCGTACGACGCAGTCGGCGGGGTGCGGGGCGTCCTCGACGACGGGGCCGACGACAGCGTGCAGGCCGCGCGCGGTCAGGCCGTAGGTGCCGCGGCGCAGCGCGGCGAGGGAGCGGGTGAGGGTGACGCGGTCGCCGTCGACGGCGTGGACGGTGAGCGCCGGCTCGCCGGGGAGCGGGCGGCCGGGGACGGGGCGGAGGGCCACGTCGCTCGCGTACCGCCCGGCCGCCACCGCGGCCGCTCCGGCACCTATGAGGGTGGTGACGGCCGTGGCCGCCACTGGACGTACACGCATCTCTTCCAGTGTGGTCCGCCCGGGGCGGGCCGGCCAGTGGGGCGCCCGGCGGGGCGGGGGCTGCTTTTTCCCCTACCCGCCCCTTCCCGGAACCGGGGCTCCGCCCCGGACCCCGGTCCTCAAACGCCGGACGGGCTGAAATCAGCCCGTCCGGCGCTTGAGGACACCGCGCGTCAGCGCGGAAAAGGGGGCCCGGGGGCTGCCCCCGGTTCCGGGAAGGGGCGGGTAGGGGAAAAGGCGCCGCCCGGACCGCCTACCCCCGCGGGACCCCGTAGCCGCGCAGCTTCTCCGCCGCCTCGGCCAGCTGCCCCGGCGTGAGCAAGGACGGGACCCGCCCCGGGACGCCGGACGCCGTGAGCCAGAGCCGGCACATCCACTCCAGCTGGGCGGTGCGGTCGTAGGCCTGGTCGAGGTCTGTGCCGTATGTCACCGTGCCGTGGTTGCGCAGGAGGCACCCGCTGCGGCCGTCCAGCGCCCGGAGCATGTTCGCGGCCAGCTCGTCCGTGCCGTAGAGGGCGTAGTCGGCGACTCCGACCGGCCCGCCGAGCAGGCCGGTCAGGTAGTGGACCGGGGGCAGCTCGTCGACGAGGGTGGAGACGGCCGTGGCGTGGACGGCGTGGGTGTGGACGACGGCGGAGGCACCGGTGGAGCGGTAGACCGCGAGGTGCATCGGGAGCTCGCTGGTGGGCGGGAACCCGCCGAGGACCTGCCGGCCGGCCATGTCGACGGCGACCGCGTCCTCCGGTCCCAGCCGGTCATAAGGGATTCCGCTAGGGGTCACCAGCACCAGGTCGCCGGCCCGCGCGGACACATTGCCCGAGGTGCCGACGACCAGCCCGTCGGCGACGGTGCGCCGGGCCGTGGCCAGGACCTCCGCCCATACGCTCCGTACGCTTTCCCGATCTTCCATGGGTTCTCGCCTCCGGTTCACGCCACCGCTCCGCCCGTTCCAGTTCACCTTCCGTTCACCAAAGGTCTTTACGGTCGCCGCTGTACTGACCATCGAGCTGATTGCCTGGGTGAATGGAACACATCACGCTTCTCATCGGGATCGTGATCGTCACGGCCTTGGTGTTCGACTTTACGAACGGCTTCCACGACACGGCCAACGCCATGGCCACCACCATCTCCACCGGGGCCCTCAAGCCCAAGACCGCGGTGGCCATGTCAGCGGCGCTGAACCTCGTCGGCGCGTTCCTCTCCGTCGAGGTGGCCAAGACCATCTCCGGCGGGATCATCGACGAGTCCGCGGGCATCAGACCCGAAGTGATCTTCGCGGGTCTGATCGGCGCCATCGTGTGGAATCTGCTGACCTGGCTGGCCGGCCTCCCCTCCAGTTCCTCGCACGCCCTGTTCGGCGGCCTGATCGGCGCGACCATCGTCTCGGTGGGCTTCGACGCGGTCAACGCCGACAAGGTCGTCATGAAGGTCCTCATCCCGGCGGTCGCCGCCCCGCTGGTCGCCGGTCTGGCCGCCACCCTGGCGACCCGGCTCACGTACCGCCTGGCGAAGAACCGGGACGAGAAGGAGACCGCCAAGGGCTACCGCACCGGGCAGATCGCCTCGGCCGCCCTGGTCTCCCTGGCCCACGGCACCAACGACGCCCAGAAGACGATGGGTGTGATCACCCTCGCGCTGGTCGCCGGCGGCGTGGTCGCCCCGCACTCCGACCCGCCGATGTGGGTCATCGTCTCCGCGGGCCTGGCCATCGCGGCCGGTACGTACCTCGGCGGCTGGCGCATCATCCAGACGCTCGGCAAGGGCCTCACCGACATCAAGCCCGCGCAGGGCTTCGCCGCCCAGACCGGCGCCGCGACGGTGATCCTCGCCTCCTCGCACATCGGCTTCGCGCTCTCCACCACCCAGGTCTGCTCCGGCTCGATCATGGGCGCCGGCCTCGGCCGCAAGGGCGGCGTGGTCCGCTGGTCGACCGCCGGCCGCATGGTCATGGCCTGGTGCCTGACGCTCCCGGCCGCGGGTCTGGTCGCCGGTGGCGCGGCCCTCCTGGCCGACCAGGGCGACTGGGGCGTCGCCACGGTCGCCGTCCTCGGTGTGGCCGTCTCGGCCGGCATCTGGCTGGCCTCGCGCCGCAAGCCGGTCACCCACGACAACGTCAACGAGACCGGCGCCCCGGAGGCCGCTCCCGCCGAGCCGACCGGTGTCGTCACCGCCGCCCTCCAGGCCGTCGCCCCGCCGCCGGCCGGCCCCCTCTCCCCCGTGGCCGTCGTGGCCCCCGAAGCCGGGCGCGCCCCCGCCGCCGCGGCGAGCTAAGGAAGAGACACCATGCAGATCGACTGGGCAGCTCTCGGCCAGGTCTTCGGCGTCAGCCTCGTGGTGACGGTCGGACTGGTCGGCGTGTTCACGCTGGGCATCGTCGGTACGTCCCGCAAGCCGGCGGAGGGC
The DNA here is from genome assembly GCF_021228125.1 of Streptomyces albireticuli. GTDB lineage: Bacteria > Actinomycetota > Actinomycetes > Streptomycetales > Streptomycetaceae > Streptomyces > Streptomyces albireticuli. Next base: position 991,135 of record NZ_JAJQQS010000002.1, on the reverse strand, counting down.
GCGGGCGCGGCGGGCGGTGACGTCACGGGCGCGGCGCCCACCGCGGTGGCCCGTACCGGCGCGTACGCGTGCTTCGCGCTGTGCGCGGCGGCCGTCGGGTACGGCATCTACCTGATCGTCGCCTAGCGGGCGGCGGGGGTCTCCCCTCCCCTCGATGCCCCCGATGTCCTCGAACGCCGGGCGGGCCGGTTCACTCCGGCCCGTCCGGCGTTTCGCGTCCCGGGAAGCGAAGCCCAGCTCAGAGGTGAGTTGACGGCCGTTCACGGCCCATGGTGGACTTCCGGGGCCAAACGGCGACAGCAGAGGAAGCCGGTGCGAGTCCGGCGCGGTCCCGCCACTGTCACCGGGGAGCGTCCTCCACCGAGGGCCACGGTCCGCCCGCCGGGCCGGAAGGCCGGAACGACGCCGATCCGGGAGCCAGGAGACTCTGGTCGCCGGTCACGTCGAGCCAGGGCGCGGACCCTGAGTGAGGACACACCCCCATGCCCGGCTGCCGCCGCCCATCCTCCCGCGCCCCGCGCGATCCAAGGACCCCCTTCCGAGGCGTGACGGCGGTCTGACCGATGCGTCCCATGCACGCCGGTCACCTAGGTTTCGCGTGCGGCGCCGCGCTCGGCTTCCTGGGCGACCTCGCCCTCGGCGACCCCCGCCGCGGCCACCCGGTGGCCGCCTTCGGGAAGGCCGCGCACGCCGTCGAGCAACGCCTGTGGCGCGACCACCGCGGCTACGGCGCCCTGCACACCCTGCTCTGCGCGGGCGGCACCGCGGCCGGCGCCGCGCTGCTGGCCCGCGCCCTGCGCCCGTCCCGTCCCGCCACAGTGGCCCTGACCGCCGCCACCACCTGGGCGGTGCTGGGCGGCACCTCCCTGGGCCGTGAGGCGCGCGCCGTCGGCGGCGCGCTCGAGGCCGGCGACCTGGAGGTCGCCCGGGAGCGGCTCCCCCACCTCTGCGGGCGCGACCCGCAGGCTCTGGACGGGCAGCAGATCGCGCGCGCGGTCGTGGAGTCCGTCGCCGAGAACACCTCCGACGCCGTCGTGGGCGCCCTCGTCTGGGGCGCCGTCGCGGGCGTACCGGGCCTGGCCGGCTTCCGGGCCGTGAACACCCTGGACGCGATGGTCGGCCACAAGTCGCCGCGCCTGCGGCGGTTCGGCTGGGCCTCCGCCCGGCTGGACGACGTCGTCGGCTGGCCGGGCGCCCGGCTCACCGCCGCCCTGACCGTCCTCGCCGGCCCCGACCGGCGCGGCGCCTGGCGGGTGGCCCGCCGGGACGCGGGCCGGCACCCGAGCCCGAACGCCGGCCCGGTGGAGGCCGCCTTCGCCGGGGCGCTGGGCGTCCGCCTCGGCGGCACCCTCGCCTACGCGGGCCGCGTCGAGCACCGGCCCGTGCTCGGTGGCGAGAACCGCCCGGTGGAGGCCGCGGACATCGAGCGCGCGGTGCGGCTCTCGCGCCGGGTGTCGCTGCTGGCCCTGGGCACCGCGATAGCGGCGCGCACGGTGGGCAGCCTTTGCGGCGGGGCCGTCAGGTCCGGCATCACGTCCAGCATCACGTCCAGGAGGAGCAGCCGGTGACAGCGGACAGGAGCGGGCGTACGGGCCCGCCGGGCGGGGGCCTGCTGGTGGCCGGGACCACCTCGGACGCGGGCAAGAGCGTGGTCACCGCCGGCATCTGCCGCTGGCTGGTCCGCAAGGGCGTCAAGGTCGCGCCGTTCAAGGCGCAGAACATGTCGCTGAACTCCTTCGTGACCCGCGAGGGCGCGGAGATAGGCCGGGCGCAGGCGATGCAGGCCGCCGCCGCCCGCGTCGAGCCGACGGCGCTCATGAACCCCGTCCTGCTCAAGCCGGGCAGCGACCGCAGCAGCCAGGTGGTGCTGATGGGCAAGCCCGTCGGCGAGCTGAGCGCCCGTGGCTACTTCGGCGGACCGGGCAGCCCCGCCGGCGGCTCCTCCCTGTACGCGGGGCGGCGGGAGCAGTTGCTCGGCACGGTGACGGAGTGTCTGGAGGAGCTGCGGCGCACCCATGACGCGGTGATCTGCGAGGGCGCGGGCAGCCCCGCCGAGATCAACCTGCGGCGCACCGACATCGTCAACATGGGCATCGCGCGGGCCGCGCGGCTGCCCGTCGTCGTGGTCGGCGACATCGACCGGGGCGGCGTCTTCGCCTCCTTCTTCGGCACGACGGCGCTGCTGTCCCGGGAGGACCAGGAGCTGATAGCGGGCTATCTGGTCAACAAGTTCCGGGGCGACGTGTCGCTGCTGGAACCGGGCCTGGACATGCTGCGCGACCTGACCGGCCGCCCGACGGTCGGCGTGCTGCCGTACGCGCACGGGCTCGGCATCGACGAGGAGGACGGCCTGCGCGTCTCCCTGCGCGGCGCGGTCCGCGAGTCGGTGGTGGCGCCGCCGCACGGCGCCGACGTCCTGCGGGTCGCGGTCTGCGCGGTGCCGCTGATGTCGAACTTCACGGACGTCGACGCGCTGGCCGCCGAGCCGGGCGTCGTCGTGCGCTTCGTGGACCGGCCGGAGGAGCTCACCGACGCGGACCTCGTGATCGTGCCGGGCACGCGCGGCACGGTACGGGCGCTGGCGTGGCTGCGCGAGCGGGGCCTCGCCGACGCGCTCGTACGCCGCGCGGCGGAGGGCCGCCCGGTGCTGGGCATCTGCGGCGGCTACCAGCTGCTGGGCGAGCGCATCGACGACGACGTCGAGTCGAGGGCCGGGACGGTGCCGGGCCTCGGCCTGCTGCCGGTGCGGGTGCGGTTCGCGGTGGAGAAGACCCTGGCCCGGCCGGTGGGCGAGGCCCTGGGCGAGCGCGTCGAGGGCTACGAGATCCACCACGGCGTGGCGGAGGTGCGCGGCGGCGACGAGTCGTTTCTGGACGGCTGCCGGTCGGGCGCGGTGTGGGGCACGCACTGGCACGGCTCGCTGGAGAGCGACGGCTTCCGGCGGGCGTTCCTGCGCCGGGTCGCGGACGCGGCGGGCCGGGCGTTCGTCCCGGCGCCCGACACGTCGTTCGGGGCGCTGCGCGAGGAGCAGCTGGACCGGCTGGGCGACCTGATCGAGGAGCACGCGGACACGGACGCGCTGCTGCGGCTGATCGAGGACGGGGTGCCGAAGGGGCTGCCGTTCGTACCGCCGGGGGCGCCGGCGCTGCCCGCGCAGCGCCCGCGGGACCCCGACAGCGGTGGTCCGCCCGCCACCGCCGGCACGGAACACGTCGGCGCACCGGCGGCCCCGGCGGCCGGCGACACGCCCGATCGATTCGATTCCCTCGAAGGGGGTAACGCCTGATGGCCTCGACCGCCACGTCCGCCTACCCGTTCACCGCGATCGTCGGCATGGACGACATGCGGCTGGGCCTGCTGCTCAACGCGATCGCGCCGTCGATCGGCGGCGTGCTCGTGCGCGGCGAGAAGGGCACCGCGAAGACCACCACGGTCCGCGGCCTGACGGCTCTCCTGCCGAGGGTCGAGACCGTGACGGGCTGCCGGTTCTCCTGCGACCCGGCGTCCCCGGACCCCGCCTGCCCGGGCGGGCCGCACGAGGACGCGCCGGGTGAGGGCCGCGCCGCCCGTATGGTCGAGCTGCCCGTCGGTGCCTCCGAGGACCGCCTCGTGGGAGCGCTCGACATCGAGCGGGCGCTGGGCGAGGGCGTCAAGGCGTTCGAGCCGGGCCTGCTGGCGGCCGCGCACCGCGGTGTGCTGTACGTCGACGAGGTCAATCTTCTGGGCGACCATCTGGTCGACTCGCTGCTCGACGCGGCGGCCACCGGTTCCTCCTCCGTCGAGCGCGAAGGCGTCTCCGTCCGTCACGCCTCCCGCTTCCTCCTCGTCGGCACCATGAACCCCGAGGAGGGCGAGCTCCGCCCCCAGCTCCTCGACCGGTTCGGACTGACCGTCGAGGTCGCCGCGTCCCGTGAGACCGAGGAGCGCGTCGAGGTCGTACGCCGCCGGCTCGCCTACGACGAGGACCCGGCCGCCTTCGCCGCCAAGTGGACGGCCGAGGAGGACGCGCTGCGGGAGCGGATCGCCGCCGCCCGGGAGCTGCTGCCGGGCGTGCGGCTGGGCGACGGCGCGCTGCGCCGGATCGCCGCCGTGTGCGCCGGGTTCGAGGTGGACGGCATGCGCGCGGACATCGTGACCGCGCGCGCCGCGACCGCGCTGGCCGCCTGGGCGGGGCGCACGGACGTCACCACCGCGGACGTACGGCAGGCCGCGCTGCTGTCGCTGCCGCACCGGCGGCGCCGCAATCCCTTCGACGCCCCCGGCCTCGACGAGGACAAGCTCGACGAGATCCTGCGGCAGTTCGAGGACGACGAGCCCGAGCCCGACCCGGAGCCCGGGCCGGAGGACCCGGACGACGGCGGCCCCGAGGGCGACGGCGGCCCGGACGGCGGTGGCGGCGAGCCCCCGCACGACCCGGAGCTGCCCCCGCAGCGGGAGGAGAGCACGCCCTCCACGGAGCAGAACTCGCGGCAGGACTCCCGGAAGAGCTCGCGGGAGCCGGCCGGGGAGACCTCGGCGGAGGGCGCTCCCGGGCCCGCGCCCGGCGGTGCCGCGCCCGAGGCGCCGGCCGTCGCCGCCGCGGACCCCTTCCGCACCCGGAAGTTCGACGTCCCCGGGCTCGGCGAGGGCGCGGACGGCCGCCGCTCACGGGCCCGTACCGCGCACGGCCGCACGACCGGCGCGCGCCGCCCCCGGGGCACCCTGTCCAGGCTGCACCTGGCGGCGACCGTCCGGGCGGCGGCGCCGCACCAGCGGGCGCGCGGGCGCCGCGGCCCCGGCCTGGTCGTCCGCCGGGACGACCTGCGGGAGGCGGTCCGCGAGGGGCGCGAGGGCAACCTCGTGCTGTTCGTCGTGGACGCCTCAGGTTCCATGGCCGCCCGGAAGCGCATGGGCGCGGTCAAGGGCGCGGTGCTGTCGCTGCTGCTCGACGCGTACCAGCGCCGCGACAAGATCGGCATGATCACCTTCCGGGGTTCGGGCGCCGAGGTGGCACTGCCCCCGACGTCGTCGGTGGACGCGGGCGCGGCCCGGCTGGAGCGGCTGCCGACGGGCGGCCGGACACCGCTGGCGGCCGGGCTGCTCCAGGCGCACGAGGTGCTGCGGGTGGAGCGGCTGCGCGACCCGTCGCGGCGCCCGCTGCTGGTCGTCGTGACCGACGGCCGGGCCACCGGCGGCCCCGAGCCGCTGGTGCGGGCGCGGCACGCGGCCCGGCTGCTGGCGGCCGGGGGCACGGCGTCGGTGGTCGTGGACTGCGAGACGGGGCCGGTGCGGCTCGGGCTCGCGGGCGAGCTCGGGAGCGAGCTACGCGGCCCGGTGGTGACGCTCGACGAACTGCGCGCGGACAGTGTCTCCGCGCTCGTACGCACCGTACGGAACACGAACTCCAGGAGGGCCGCCTAATGCCACAGGGACAGCCGACCGTCGTTCCCGACGACGGGCTCACCACACGTCAGCGCCGCAACCGGCCGCTGGTGTTCGTCCACACCGGCATCGGCAAGGGCAAGTCGACCGCCGCGTTCGGGCTGGCGCTGCGGGCGTGGAACCAGGGCTGGCCGGTCGGGGTGTTCCAGTTCGTGAAGTCGGCGAAGTGGAAGGTCGGCGAGGAGAACGCGCTGCGCGTGCTCGGCGATTCGGACCAGGGCGGGAGCGTCGACTGGCACAAGATGGGCGAGGGCTGGTCGTGGATCCAGCGGGCCCCGGCGGAGGGCGAGCAGACCAACGAGGACAAGGCCCGTGAGGGCTGGGAGCAGGTGAAGCGGGACCTGGCCGCCGAGACGTACAAGCTGTACGTGCTCGACGAGTTCGCCTACCCGATGCACTGGGGCTGGATCGACACGGACGAGGTGATCGAGGTGCTGCGGAACCGTCCCGGGACGCAGCACGTGGTCATCACGGGCCGCAACGCCCCGCAGAAGCTGGTCGACTTCGCCGACCTGGTGACGGACATGTCGAAGGTCAAGCACCCGATGGACACCGGTCAGAAGGGCCAGCGGGGCATCGAGTGGTGAGTACGACCGATACGCGGATCCCCCGGCTGGTCATCGCGGCCCCGGCCTCGGGCAGCGGCAAGACGACGGTGGCCACGGGTCTGATGCGGGCCTTCGCCGACGCGGGCCTGGCCGTCTCGCCGCACAAGGTGGGCCCGGACTACATCGACCCGGGCTACCACGCGCTGGCGACCGGCCGGCCGGGCCGCAACCTGGACGCGTACATGTGCGGCCCGGAGCGGATCGCCCCGCTGTTCCTGCACGGGGCGGCGGGGTGCGACCTCGCGCTGGTCGAGGGCGTGATGGGCCTGTACGACGGGGCGAGCGGGCAGGGCGAGCTGGCGTCGACGGCGCATGTGGCGAAGCTGCTGAAGGCGCCGGTGGTACTGGTCGTCGACGCGTCGTCGCAGTCGCGTTCGGTGGCGGCGCTGGTGCACGGCTTCGCGTCCTGGGACCCGGAGGTCAGGGTCGCGGGCGTGATCCTCAACAAGGTCGGCTCGGACCGCCATGAGGCGCTGCTGCGGGAGGCCCTGGAGGAGTCCGGGGTGCCGGTGCTGGGCGCGCTGCGGCGGGTCCGCGCGGTGGACACGCCGAGCCGTCATCTGGGCCTGGTGCCCGTCGCGGAGCGGAGCGCGGAGGCGCTGGCCGCGGTGGCGGCCCAGGCCGCCCAGGTACGCGAGGGCTGCGACCTGGAGGGTCTGCTGGCGCTGGCGCGCAGCGCGCCGCCGCTGACAGCGGAGGCGTGGGACCCCGCGGCACCGTTGTGGGCGGGCGTTCCGCCGGCTGGGGGCACCCCCGGCCGAAGGTCGGGGGAGGGCGGGCACAACGCACCCACCGACCCGCACCCGGAGAACGCACCTGTGATCGCCGTAGCCGGCGGCCCCGCGTTCACGTTCTCGTACACCGAGCACACGGAACTGCTCAGAGCGGCCGGCGCGGAAGTCGTCCCCTTCGACCCCCTCCGCGACGAGGCCCTCCCGGACCGCACCGCCGCCCTCGTCATAGGCGGCGGCTTCCCCGAGGTCTATGCCCCGGAGCTGTCCGCGAACGAGCCGCTCCGCAAGGCGGTCGCCGAGCTGGCGGCGAGCGGCGCGCCGGTCGTCGCCGAGTGCGCGGGCCTGCTGTACCTGTCGCGTTCGCTGGACGGCAAGCCGATGTGCGGCGTGCTGCCCGCGGACGCCCGGATGTCCGGCCGTCTCACCCTCGGCTACCGCGAGGCCGTGGCGATCGCGGACAATCCGCTGGCGCAAGCCGGCACCCGGGTCCGGGGCCACGAGTTCCACCGCACGGTGACGGAGCCGGGCGCGGGCGGGACCCCGGCATGGGGCTTCACCCACCCGGAGCGCCGCACGGAGGGGTTCGTGGTCGGCGGGGTCCACGCCTCGTACCTGCATGTGCACTGGGCGGGCGCCCCCGGCACGGCCGCCCGTCTCGTGGCGGGGCTGTCCGGTCGCTGAGGCGAGCGGGCGCGGTTCAGCTCGCGAGGCCCACGACGAGCCAGATGAAGGCCACTCCGGCGACCGTGCAGGCGAGCGTGGAGCGGGCCGGGTGCTGGTGGTGGGCCTCGGGGAGGATGTCCGAGGTGGCGAGGTAGAGCAGGACGCCCCCGAAGAAGCCGAGGTAGATGCCGAGGAACTGCTCCGGAAGGGTGAAGAGCAGGGTGGACGCGGCGCCTGCGACGGGCGCGACGGCGTCGGCCGCGAGCATCAGGAGGGCGCGGTGGCGCTGGTTCCCGTACAGGTCGGTGATCGTGTACGTGTTGAAGCCGTCGGCGAAGTCATGGGCGACGACGGCCACGGCCACGGCGGCGGCCACCCCGCTGTCCACCTGGAACGCGGCGCCGATGGCGACGCCGTCCATGGCGCTGTGGAGGACGAGGGCGGCGGCCGCGGTGAGGCCGACCTGGGGGGCGCGCACCGTGTCGGTCATGCCGTGGTCCGCGCGGCGGACGGCGAGCAGCCGCTCGACGAGGTGGGCGGTGAGGAAGCCGAGGACGAAGCAGAGCAGGGCGACGGGGACGCCGAAGATCTCGCGGTCGGCGGCCTCCAGCGCCTCCGGCAGCAGGTCGAGGCCGACGACGCCGAGCATCAGCCCGCCGGCGAGCCCGAGGATGAGGTGTCTGCGGTCGGTGAAGCGCTGGGCGGCCCACCCGCCGAGGAGTGTCATCAGGAACGCGCCCAGGGCGACGACGACCGGCACGGGCCCTCCACCCTTCTCGCGGCCGCACTGCCCACGGCCTTCCCTTCTCCGGAGCTTGCCACGGTCGCGGCGCCCCTGCGCGCCCCGCTGTACGTGGGGGTGGGGGCGCGCCGGGGCGTGGCCGCGGCGGAGGTGCTGGCGCTGATCGGGCGGACGCTGGCGGAGGCCGGCCGGGTGCTGGGCGCGGACGCCCGTCCGGTGGCCCTGGTCACGGCGGAGGCGAAGGCCGGTGAGCCGGGCCTGGTGACCGCGGCGGCCCGGCTGGGGGTGCCGTTGCGGACGTACGGCGCGGAGGCGCTGGCGGGGGTGGCGGTGCCGGACCCGTCGGCGGTGGTGCTGGCGGCGGTGGGGGTGCCGGGCGTCGCCGAGGCGGCGGCGCTGCTGGCCGCGGGGGCGGGCGGGACGCTGGTGGTGGGGAAGCGGAAGTCGGCGGCGGCGACGTGCGCGGTGGCGCGGGCGGTGGGGACGTAGGGGTGGGGCGCGTACGGGTCCGGGGCGGCGCGCGTACGGAACCAGCGGCGGCGCGCGTACGGAACCGGCGGCGGGCCCGCAGGCGAACCGGGGGCCTGTCCCCCGTACGGGATCTCCCGCGCGGACCCGCCTGCGCGCGGCCGGGGTGCCGTCAGTACCGTCATGGGGCGGGCCCCTCGCCCCGGCCCTGTCAGCGTCAAGGAAGAAGAGAAGGTGGCCCGCGGCCATGCACACACCCAGTGAACCGGACCTCCGGCACCACGGCGACGCCGAAGTACGGGGCGGTGGCGCCGAATTGACCGATCTGGCGGTGAACGTCCGCACGGGTACGCCCCCGGTCTGGCTGCGGGAGCGGCTGGCGGCCTCGCTCGACGGGCTGGCCGCCTACCCCGACGGGCGGGCGGCCCGGCGGGCGGTGGCCGAGCGGCACGGCCTGCCGGAGGAGCGGGTGCTGCTGACGGCGGGGGCGGCGGAGGCGTTCGTGCTGCTCGCCCGCGCGCTGCGGGTGCGGCGGCCGGTGGTCGTGCACCCGCAGTTCACGGAGCCGGAGGCCGCGCTGCGGGACGCCGGTCATACGGTGGAGCGGGTGCTGCTGGACCCGGAGGACGGCTTCCGGCTGGATCCGCGGGCGGTGCCGGGCGACGCGGACCTGGTGGTGGTGGGCAACCCCACCAACCCGACGTCCGTGCTGCACCCGGCGCAGGCGCTGGCCCAGCTGGCGCGCCCGGGGCGGACGCTGGTCGTGGACGAGGCGTTCATGGACGCGGTCCCCGGCGAGCGGGAGTCGCTGGCCTCGCGCACGGACCTGCCGGGCCTGGTCGTGCTGCGCAGCCTCACCAAGACCTGGGGGCTGGCGGGGCTGCGCATCGGCTACGTCCTGGCCTCGCCGGGGACGATAGCCCGGCTGGAGCGGGCCCAGCCGCTGTGGCCGGTGTCCTCGCCCGCCCTGGCGGCGGCGGAGGCGTGCAGCGCTCCCCCGGCCCTCGCGGAGGCCGCGCACGCCGCGCACCACCTGGCCGCCGACCGGGCCCATCTGACGGCGGCGCTGTCGGCGTTCGAGGGGGTGCGGGTGTACGGCCCGGCCGCGGGCCCGTTCCTGCTGGTGCGGATGGCGGAGGCGGCGGCGGTACGGGGGCGGCTGCGGGGGCTGGGGTTCGCGGTGCGGCGCGGCGACACGTTCCCGGGTCTGGGCCCGGAGTATCTGAGGCTGGCGGTGCGGGACCGGGAGACGACGGACCGCTTCGTGGAGGCGCTGGCGAAGGTTTTGGCGGACGGCTAGGGGACGGCGGCCGCCGCGCGGGGCCTTGTCCCCGTCCCGCCCCTTCCCGAACCAGGACTCCGCCCCGGACCCCGGTCCTCAATCGCCGGACGGGCTGATTCCAGCCCGTCCGGCGATTGAGGACATTCGGGAAGGGGCGGGGTGGGGAAAGAGAAAACCCCGTCGGCGCGCGTCAGCCGCGACGACGACGCCGCCGCCCCACCACGACCGCCCCGGCCCCCGCGGCCACCAGCACCGCCGCCGCCCCCGCCACATACGGCGTCGCCGATCCGCCGCCCGTCTCGGCCAGATCCGCGCCCGTCGCCTTCGCCGGCACGGCCTTCGCCGGAACGTGCGCCGCCGTCTGCGGCTTCGCGCCCCCGCCGGGCGTGGCGGGCGGCGTCGCCGGTGAAGGCGTGCGGGCCGCGCCGGACGGCGTCTCGCAGGTCGCCCGGGCGAGCGTGACCTGGCCTTCGACCTCGGCCACGTTCAACCGCAGGGGGTTGACGGAGACCTTGAGTTCGAGCGCCGCGGCCGCCGCCGTGCGGGACGTCGTGGCGGTCCGCGACAGGTCGAGGCGCACCTCGCCGACGCCCGGTACGGAGACCTTGGTCGGGCCTGTCGCGGTGAGGGTGACCCGCTTCCCGAGGACGGAGAGGCCGCCGAGCACGTTCGCCTTGGCCGTCGGCCGCCGGCCCGCCTCACACACCGCTCTGGACGTGACCTGCTGGACCTCGACGAGGGAGAGCTGCGGCAGCCCGGGCAGGCGCACCTTGGCGTGCACGAGGTTGGCGTAGCCCTCGGCCTTCCGGCCGTCGGCGGTGGCGCGGGCGGTGGCGGTGTCGGCGCGCAGGACGGAGACGGGGCGGCCCTGCTCGACACCGTCGAGGGTGACGGCGAGGGCGTTCCGGTCGGCGTTCGCGGGCGCCTTCACCTCGTTGAGCGAGGTGTCGAGGGGGACGCGGACCGTCTTGTCGAGGAGGCCGATGTCGAGGCCGGCGCGGAGGACGACCGCGCCGGAGGTCCCGCTGACGGAAGTGTCGTCGCCGCGGGTGGCGCTGCCGGCCGTGGTGCCGGTGCCGCCGGTGGCGGCCGCGGGTCCGGCGGCGGTTCCGGTGGCGACGGCGGTGAGCGCGGTGGCGGCGACGGCCAGACGGACCGCGCGGCGGCGTACGGGCATACCGAAGGAAGGGATGACGGTGGTGCTGAACACGTGCGTGGAACCCCCACGAGAGGTGTGGTGCCGCCGGCGCGTCTACGGGGGACAGCGCGCGCCGACGGCGGGACCCCGCCATATTTGACCCCTGGAGGGTGAACGGGCGGCAGACCGGGGCCAGTTCACCCCAAAGGGTAGGTTTCGCAGTCGCATTCGATTCCGTCGGCGCGTGAGCGTTTTCTCGTCACACGCGTCACCCCTGTTCGAGGAGCAGGGGTGATCGCTAAGGTCCCGCCGTATGCCGAACGAGCGAACCTCCCCCGACTCCGCCGCTGTTCAGGACGGTACGAACGCCGCGTCCGCCGACCCTGCCGCCGCCCCCGCCGCCGACCGGACCGCGCGGCTGGCCGTCACCGCCTTCCCGCTGCTCGTCCTCGCGGCGGGCGGCGTGGGCCTCGCGGCGCCCTCGCACTTCACGGGATGGGCGCCGGCGGTGCCGTACCTGCTGGGCGTGGTGATGTTCGCGATGGGGCTCACCCTCACGCCCGCGGACTTCCACGCCGTGGCCAAGCGGCCCTGGGCGGTGGGGCTGGGCCTGGTGGCGCATTACGTGATCATGCCGGGGCTGGGCTGGCTGATCGCCACCGCGCTGGACCTGCCGCCGCAGCTGGCGGCCGGGGTCATCCTCGTCGGCTGCGCGCCGAGCGGCACGGCGTCCAATGTGGTCACCTACCTCGCACGCGGCGACGTGGCGCTGTCCGTGTCCGTGGCGACGGTCTCCACGCTCGTCGCGCCGCTGGTGACACCGCCGTTGACGCTGCTGCTCGCGGACCGCTTCCTGGACGTGGACGCGGGGGCCATGCTCGTCGACATCCTCAAGACGGTGCTGGTCCCGGTCGTCGGCGGCGCGCTCGTACGCCTGCTGGCGGGGCGGCACGTCGACCGGGTGCTGCGCGTCCTGCCGTGGGTGTCGGCGCTGACGATCTCCATGATCGTCCTGACGGTGGTGTCGGGCAGCGCGGCCCGCATCAAGGACGCCGCGGGCCTCGTCCTCCTCGCCGTCGTCCTCCACAACGGCCTCGGCCTGGCCCTCGGCTACGCGTCCGGCCGGCTGGCCCGCCTGGGCCGGCCGGCGAGCAGGGCCATGGCCTTCGAGGTCGGCATGCAGAACTCCGGCCTGGCGGCGTCGCTGGCGACGACGCACTTCAGTGCGGCGGCGGCGCTGCCGGCGGCGGTGTTCTCGGTCTGGCACAACGTCTCGGGGGCGGGCGTGGCGGCGTGGATGTCGCGCGGGCGTGGAGTGCCCCTGCGGGAGGCTTCGTCCCCTACCCGCCCCTCCCCGTAACGGGCAGGCCCCGGGCCCCCGGCCGCGCTGACGCGCGATGGCCTCAAGCTCCCCCAGCTACCGCTGGGGGTGCCCCCAGGAGGTGCCCACAGCCGGGCTGGATCTCGCCCCTGCCCGAGGGCCGGCTTTCCCCTGCGCCAGAGGGCTTTCCGGCCCGGTCCGGGCGACAACTCAGCCCGTCCGGCGATTGAGGACCGGGGTCCGGGGCGGAGCCCCGGTTCGGGAAGGGGCGGGGTGGGGACAAAGCCCCGCGCAGCGGCCCCCACCCGCCCCCGCTCACCGCCCCGGCAACCGCCCTCCCCTACCCCTCCCCACCGTAAAACGTCGCATGGTCATCCCACGACGAAAACCCCGAATAGGCTGCGCTGACAAGGACGTTGAGGAGCGAACTCCGTCGCATACGGCTCATGACACAAGACTTCCGTGCCCACCCCACCCACCGCTTCCCCCGCAGCGGTGAATCCCCCTCGCCCGCAAGGGGGAACCGCCCGCGCCCCCGCCTGGTCCGCAGGGCCCGGTCCGCGCGCCGCCCGCTCATCCTCAGGGCGCGCGTGCCCTCATCCCGCCGTCGGGGACCGACCCCGAGCGCGCCGCGCGCGCCCCCGCCGGACATGGACGGAATGATCGCGTCCGCGGATAGTGAGTGAATGGAAAGCCTCGCGCCCGCCCACTTCGCCCCCGAGACCGTCTATCTCAACACCGCGGCCACCGGCCTGCTGCCCACCCCGGCCGCCGCCGCCATGGGTGCGGCGATCGGCGTCCTGGCCGCCGGAGCGCCGGGGAACGTGGACTTCTCGGCCACGGTGGACGCGGCACGGTCCGCCTACGCCCGGCTGGTCGGCGTGCCCGCCTCCCGGGTGGCGGCCGGCGGTTCCGTCGCCGTGTACTGCGGCCTGATCGCCCAGTCCCTGCCGGCGGACGCCGAAGTGCTCGTCGCGGAGGGCGACTTCGCCTCGCTCGTCAATCCTTTCCACACCCGGCCCGGCCTCCGGGTGCGTACGGTCCCGCTGGAGCGGCTCGCCGAGGAGGTCCGCCCGGACACGGCGCTCGTCGCGGTGAGCGCCGTCCAGTCGGCCGACGGCCGGATCGCCGGGCTCGGCGCGATCGCCGCGGCCACCCGCGCGTACGGGGCCCGTACGCTCGTCGACGTCAGCCAGGCGGCGGGCTGGCTCCCGCTGGACGCCGCCGCCCACGACTTCACCGTCGGCGTGGGCTACAAGTGGCTGATGGGGCCGCGCGGCGTCGCCTTCCTCACCGTCCCCGGGGACCTGGGCGCGCTCACGCCGGTGTTCGCGGGCTGGGTCACGGGCGAGGACCCCTGGCAGACCTGCTACGGGAAGGTGGAGCCGCTCGCCCGGACGGCCCGCCGCTTCGACGAGAACGTCGCCGTCCTGTCCTACGTGGGGGCCCTGCACGGTCTCGCCCTCGTGGAGGAGCTGGGCGTCGAGCGCATCGGCGCGCACGACCGGGCGCTCGCCGACCGGTTCCGCGCCGGGGTGGTGGCGCTCGGTCTCACGCCCGTGCCGGCCGAGGGCTCGGCGATCGTCGCCGTCCCGGGCGTCCACGGCGCCGCCGAGCGGCCGGCGGCGGCGGGGGTGCAGGTCAGCGCGCGGGCGGGGAGGCTGCGCGCCGCCTTCCACCTCTACAACTCCACCGCCGACGTCGACCGGCTGCTGGAGGTGCTCGCACGGCGGTGAGGGGCCGGCGGACCGGCCCCTCCGATGGCCGGCGGGGCCGGTCAGGGCACCGGGGTGAAGTCCCGCGCCCCCACGAACTCCGGGCGCCGCGCCGGTGCCGCGAAGGGCTCCACCGCCGCGTTGTCCACGCTGTTGAAGACGATGAAGACGTTGCTGCGCGGGTACGGCGTGATGTTGTTCCCGGACCCGTGCATGCAGTTGCAGTCGAACCACGTCGCCGACCCGGCCGGCCCGGTGAAGAGCCTGACGCCGTGCCGCTCGGCGAAGCCGGTCAGCGCGGCGTCGGAGGGCGTGCCCGCCTCCTGCGTGCGCAGGGAGCGCTTGTAGTTGTCGCGCGGGGTCTCACCGGCGCAGCCGAGGAACGTCCGGTGCGAACCGGGCATGATCATCAGGCCGCCGTTGGTGTCGAGGTTGTCGGTCAGGGCGATCGAGACCGACACGGTCCGCATGCGCGGCAGCCCGTCCTCGGCGTGCCAGGTCTCGAAGTCCGAGTGCCAGTAGAACCCGGAGGCGCCGAAGCCTGGTTTGACGTTGATCCGGGACTGGTGGACGTAGACGTCCGAGCCGAGGATCTGCCGTGCCCGGCCCACCACGCGCGGGTCGCGCACGAGTCCCGCGAAGACCTCGCTGATCCGGTGCACCTCGAACACCGACCGTACGTCCCGTGACCGGGGCTCGACGACGGAGCGCTCGTCGGCGCGTACGGCCGGGTCGGCGATCAGCCGGTCCAGCTCGGCGCGGTAGAGCGCCACCTCGTCCGGGCCGAGGAGCCGGTCGACCGTGAGGAAGCCGTCGCGGTCGTAGTCCGCCAGCCCGGTTTCACCGATCGGGCCGGGGGTGCCGGGGCGGGACCACACCACCGGGTCCCGCCGGGGTACGGGCACCTCCTGGGCGCCCCGGGTGGGGTAGAGGTCGCTGACCGTGGCCGTCATCGCTCAGCCCTCCTCCGTCAGCAGGGGGTAGACGCCGTTCTCGTCGTGGTCCTCGCGGCCGGTGACGGGCGGGTTGAAGACGCACACGCAGCGGAAGTCGGTCTTCGGCCGCAGGGTGTGGCGCTCATGGCCGTCCAGCAGGTACATGGTGCCGGGCTCGATCCAGTGCTTCTCGCCGGTCTCGTCGTCGGTGAGCTCGGCCTCCCCCTCGACGCACAGCACGGCCTCGATGTGGTTGGCGTACCACATCGACGTCTCCGTGCCCGCGTACAGCACGGTCTCGTGCAGGGAGAAGCCGACGCGCTCCTTGGCGAGCACGATGCGCTTGCTCTCCCAGGTGCCGGACCGGGCCTTGACGTGCCGGTCGGTGCCCTCGATGTCCTTGAACGAACGGACGATCACGGTGGTGCCCTTCTGTACGGGGGTTCGCTGTCGTTACGGGTACGGGTACGGGTAAAGGCGGGGCGGTCAGGCGGTCTCGCGGACCGCGCGGGCGAGGATCCGCAGCCCCTCGTCCAGCTCCTCGGGGGAGATGGTCAGGGCGGGGAGCAGCTTGACGACCTCGCTCGCGGGGCCGGAGGTCTCGATGAGCAGTCCGAGCTCGAAGGCGCGCGCGGCGACGGCGGCGGCCCGGGCACGGTCGGTGAACGTGAGGCCCCAGACGAGGCCGCGGCCCCGGTACTCCGCGCCGGTTCCGGGGTGTTCGGCGCACAGGGCGTCGAGCGCCCGCGCGACCTGCTCGCCCCGGGCGAGGGTCTGCTTCTCCATCTGGCCGTCCGCCCAGTAGGCGTTCAGGGCGGCCGCGGCGGTGACGAAGGAGGGGTTGTTGCCGCGGAAGGTGCCGTTGTGCTCGCCGGGCTCCCAGATGTCGAGCTCCGGCTTGAAGAGGGTGAGCGACATCGGCATCCCGTAGCCGCCGATGGACTTGGACAGGGTGACGATGTCCGGGGTGATGCCCGCCTCCTCGAAGGAGAAGAAGGCGCCGGTGCGGCCGCAGCCCATCTGGATGTCGTCGACGATCAGCAGCATGTCGCGGCGCGCGCACAGGTCGGCGAGGGCGCGCAGCCAGTCCGCGCGGGCGACGTTGACGCCGCCTTCGCCCTGGACGGTCTCGACGATGACGGCGGCGGGCCGGTTCAGGCCCGAGCCCTGGTCCTCCAGCAGCCGCTCGAACCACAGGAAGTCCGGTACCCGGCCGTCGAGGTAGTTGTCGAAGGGCATCGGGGTGCCGTGCACCAGCGGGATGCCCGCGCCGGCCCGCTTGAAGGCGTTGCCGGTGACGGCGAGCGACCCCAGCGACATGCCGTGGAAGGCGTTGGTGAAGGAGACGATGGACTCGCGGCCCTTGACCTTGCGGGCCAGCTTGAGCGCGGCCTCCACGGCGTTGGTGCCCGTCGGGCCGGGGAACATCACCTTGTACGGCAGGTCGCGCGGGCGCAGCACGATGTCCTGGAAGGACTCCAGGAACGCGCGCTTGGCGGTGGTGCCCATGTCGAGGCCGTGGGTGACGCCGTCGCGTTCGAGGTAGTCGAGCAGGGCGCGTTTGAGCACGGGGTTGTTGTGCCCGTAGTTGAGCGCTCCGGCGCCGGAGAAGAAGTCGAGGTAGGTGTGGCCGTCCTCGTCGTACATCCGGCTGCCCTGTGCGCGGTCGAAGACTGCGGGCCAGCTGCGGCAGTAGCTGCGGACCTCCGACTCCAGGGCTTCGAAGACGCTCAGGGCGGGCGGGGTGATGGTCACGGCGGACTCCAGTGGGTGCGGGGGTGGCGGGGGTGCGGCGGGCCCGGCGGCCGGGCGGGGGCCGGGCGGGCTCGACGGCCGGGCGGACTCAGCGGCCGAGCGGGGCCGTGCCGCCGAGCGGCCCGATGCGGTGGAGCACCTCGGGCGCGTGGCCGCCGCCGGGGAACAGGCCGTCGTCGAAGAGCACTTCGCGGTCGACGCGGGCTCCGTGGCGCGCGGCGAAGGAGGCGAACAGGCGGTTCGAGGCGGTGTTGTCGGGGGTGACGGTCGTCTCGACGGCGTGGACGTCCCGCTCCCGGGCGACGCGGGCGACGAGCCCGTCCAGGAGGGCGGCGGCCAGGCCCCGGCCGCGGTGGCCGTGGTCGACGGCCACCTGCCAGACGACGAGGGTGCCGGGGCGCTCGGGCCGCAGGTAGCCGGTGACGAAGCCCGCCGGGCGGCCGTCGGCGCGCCGGGCCACGGCGGAGGTGGCGGCGAAGTCGCGGCACCACAGGAGGTAGCTGTACGAGGAGTTGAGGTCCAGCGCCCCGGAGTCGCGGGCCATGCGCCAGATCGCTGCTCCGTCCTCGACGCGCGGGCTGTCCAGCGTCAGCCCCTCCGGCATTTCGAGGAATTCATTGTGGGCACGTGCAAGGTCTGCTTGTGCGGCGGTCATGCGGAGTGAATTTACCGAGCCGGATCGAAAATTGCATGCGGGTCCGGTCTTTCCCGGATAACGGTCCATGTGTTATCGCGCGGGGATACGTGGGCGCGCGAGATCCCCGGAGAATGGTGGCATTTGTCCGCATTTTATCGGGCGAACCGGGCGCTGCTGTGGAGTGCGTCACAGGCCGAACACCTCCGTCGGCGAGGCAACAAAATCACCGCGTTTAAGGTCGGATCGCGGGGGCAGGAGAATTCCGGGAAGCTGTATTCACGCTAATCCCGGAAGAATTCCCGGATTATCTCCCGGGCCGCGCGGAGGAATATTCCGCGAACCGCCCCCGGGCTCCTCGCCGACCCCGCACCGGCCCCCCGGCCCCATGGCGGCGCACCCGCGGTCCCCCCTGGGGCGCGGACGCCCCTGTGCGTACAGTGCCGTCATGAGCGACAGTGGTGTGCTGCACATCAAGGGGCGGGTGCTCGTCGGCGCGGACCCCGAGGGCGGGGTGCGCGACGAGCTGTGGGCCGTCGACGGCAGGATCACGTTCGAGCGGCCGGCCGGGGCCCGGGAGGTCACCACCATCGAGGGCTGGGCACTGCCCGGTCTGGTGGACGCGCACTGCCACGTGGGCCTGGACGCGCACGGCCCCGTCGACGAATCGACCAGCGAGAAGCAGGCGTTGACCGACCGGGACGCCGGCACCCTGCTGATGCGCGACGCGGGCTCGCCCTCGGACACCCGGTGGATCGACGACCGCGAGGACCTCCCCCGGATCATCCGGGCGGGCCGTCACATCGCCCGTACCCGCCGCTACATCCGCAACTACGCGCACGAGATCGAGCCCGAGGACCTGGTCGCGTACGTCGCGCGCGAGGCGCGGCGCGGGGACGGCTGGGTCAAGCTCGTCGGCGACTGGATAGACCGCGAGACCGGCGATCTGTCGTCCTGCTGGCCGCGCGGCGAGGTCGAGGCCGCCATCGCCGAGGCGCACCGGCTGGGCGCGCGGGTCACCGCGCACTGCTTCGCCGAGGAGTCCCTCGCGCCGCTGGTGGAGGCGGGCATCGACTGCGTCGAGCACGCGACGGGGCTGACGGAGGAGACGATCCCGCTGTTCGCCGAGCGGGGCGTGGCGATCGTGCCGACGCTGGTCAACATCGCGACGTTCCCCGGGCTCGCGGAGGGCGGCGAGCGGAAGTTCCCCCGCTGGGCGGACCACATGCGCCGCCTGCACGCGCGGCGCTACGAGACGGTGCGCGCCGCCTACGACGCGGGCATCCCCGTCTTCGTCGGCACGGACGCGGGCGGCTCGCTGGCCCACGGCCTGGTCGCGCAGGAGGTCGCCGAGCTGGTGAAGGCCGGCATCCCGGCCACGGCCGCCCTCGCGGCGACGGCCTGGGACGCCCGCGCGTGGCTGGGCCGCCCGGGCCTGGAGGAGGGCGCTCCGGCGGACCTGGTGGTCTACGAGTCGGATCCCCGGGCGGATGTACGGGTGCTGGGGGCGCCGCGGCGGGTGGTGCTGCGGGGGCGGGTGGTGCGGTAGCTATGCCGCTGCGCGGGGCCTCCCCCCCCCGCCCCTTCCCGAACCGGGGCTCCGCCCCGGACCCCGGTCCTCAATCGCCGGACGGGCTGATTTTCAGCCCGTCCGGCGATTGAGGACATTCGGGAAGGGGCGGGGTGGGGAAAGAGGCCCCGCGCAGCGGCACCCCCACCGCCGCCCACCCCCGCGTCATTGACCCGCACACCACCCCTCCCTACCGTCGCACCATGTCCCCACCCCGCACAGTCCTCCTCACCGGCGCCGCCGGCCGCATCGGCACCATGCTGCGCACCCGCCTCCCCGACTACGGCCACCACCTGCGGCTGTTCGACGCGCGGCCGGTCGAGGGCGCGCCCGAGGCCGTCACCGCCGAGCTCGCCGACGGCTCGGCGCTGCGCGCGGCCCTGCGGGGCGTCGACGCGGTGGTGCACCTCGCGGGGATCCCCCTGGAGGCACCCTTCGAGGACATCCTGCGGGCCAACGTCGAGGGCACGTACCGCCTCTACGAGGCCGTGCGGGAGGCGGGCGTACGGCGCGTGGTCCAGGCCTCCAGCAACCACGCCGTCGGCTTCACCCCGCTGCCCGCCGCCGGGGAGCCGCCCCTGGCCGCCGGCACACCGCACCGCCCGGACACCCTGTACGGGCTCTCCAAGTGCTTCGGCGAGGACCTCGCGTCCCTCTACCGGGACCGGTACGGCATCGAGACGGTCTCCTTGCGCATCGGCGCCTGCCGCCCCGAGCCCCTGTCCGTCCGCATGCTGTCCCTGTGGCTGAGCCCGGACGACTGCGCGCGGCTGGTGCACGCGGCGCTCACCGCCGAGGACGTCGGCCACACCGTCGCCTACGGCAGCTCCGCCAACACCAGGCTGGTGTGGGACCTGTCCACGGCCCGCGCGCTCGGCTACGCGCCGCGGGACGACTCCGAGGTGTACGCCCCCGCCGTCCTCGCGGCGGCGCGAGAAGTCGCGGCGCGGGAGGCCGGGGCGGCCCGGGCGGGCGCCGCGGACGGCGGGTCTCCGGGACGACCTCCGGTGAGCGGTCTCCTGGGCGGGGAGTTCTGCGGCGACGAGCCCCCGCGCTGGCGGCGGCCGGGCTGAGCCGCGACGAGGGCCCGTACGGCCGCCACCGGCCGGGCCGGGACGGCGGAAACCCGCCGGGAACCCGCCGAGAATCCGCCGGGAATCCGGGCGGAAGGCGGCGGGAACCCGGCAGGGTCCGGGCCGGAATCCGGGCTTCGGTAATGGAACCGCAAAGACCGGCCGCTCGTTACCCGTGGCATGACCGCTATGACACCCGGCTCGAACATCCCTCTCTCCGTCGCGCGCGTGACGGTGGACGTCACCGCCCCCGTGCGGCTCGACGTATCGGGCCTGCTGCTCACCGCCGACGGCAAGGTGCGCTCCGACGACGACTTCGTCTTCTACAACCAGCCGTCCGGTCCGGGCGTGACGCACCGGGCCGCGTCCGGCGGCACCCCCGACTCCATCACCGTGGACACCGCCGCCGTCCCGGCCGACATCGACAAGATCGTGGTGACCGCCAGCCCGGACGCGGCGGGCGCGACGTTCGCGGGCATCGAGCCGACGGCCACGGTGCGCGGCGCGGACGACGGCTCCGTCCTCGCCACGTTCACCCCGCCCCGGCTGGGCACGGAGACGGCCCTGGTCGTCGTGGAGGTCTACCGCCGGGCGGGCGCGTGGAAGGTCCGCGCCGTCGGCCAGGGCTACGCGAACGGCCTGGCGGGCATCGCCACCGACTTCGGCGTGAGCGTGGAGGAGCCCGCGGCGGCCGCCGCGCCCGCCGCCCCCGTCCCGCCCGCGCACGCCCCCGCCGCGCCCGTGCACGCCCCCGCGGCGCCCGCCGCTCCCCCGGCCCCGCCGGCCCCTCCGGTCGCGGCCCCCGGCAGCGGGAAGGTCAACCTCGACAAGGGCCGGGTCAGCCTCCAGAAGAACCAGACGGTCTCCCTCGTCAAGGGCGGCAAGCCGCTCACGCAGTCCGTGAAGATGGGCCTGGGCTGGGAGCCCGCGTGGGGCAGCCGCGCCATCGACCTGGACGCCTCCGTCATCGCCTACGGCCCCGACCGCAACATGATCGACGCCTGCTACTTCGGCAAGCTCCAGATCCTCAACGGCGCCATCCAGCACTCCGGCGACAATCTGACCGGCGAGGGCTCGGGCGACGACGAGACGATCACCGTCCACATGGACGGCCTGCCGCCGGAGGTCACCGGCCTGGTCTTCACCGTGAGCTCCTTCAACGGCCAGAAGTTCAACCAGGTCGCCAAGTCCTACTGCCGCCTGCTCGACGCCCGGACCAACGAGGAGCTGGTGCGGTTCGACCTCACGGGCTCGGAGCCCAAGACCGGCGTCCTCATGGCGAAGTTCATCCGGCAGTACTCCGGCGAGTGGGAGATGACGGCCCTCGGCGAGTTCGTGAAGTCACGCACCGTGCGCGACCTGGTCAAGCCCGCCGCGCAGGCCCTCTGACCCGGACACCGGCCCGGCCGTTGCCCGGCCGGGCAGCCCGGCCAGGCGGGCCAGCCGGGCGTAGGAGTCCAGCAGCCCCTCCCGGTCGTACGAGGACGTGGTGACCAGCACCTCGTCGGCGCCGCTGCGCTCGATCAGCCCTTCGAGCGCGGCGGCCACCTCGTCCTCCGTGCCGTGGATGTGGCCGCGCAGCCCCTCCTCGTACAGGCTCCGCTCGCGCCCGGTCATCGCCAGGGACTCGATCTCCCCGGCGGGCGCCAGCGGCGGGAAGACGCCGTGCGTGCGGGAGTGTGCGAGCGACCACGCCTCCGGCACCAGCAGCCGGCGGGCGGCCCCGGTGGTCCCGGCGACGGCGACGTTCCCCGCGACCACCACGTACGGCCGGTCCCACCACGCCGAGGGGCGGAAGGCCGCACGGTAGCGCGCGACGGCGGCGAGCGTCCGCTCCTCGCCGTGCGGCCCGCCGATGACCAGGGCCGCCCCGGCCCCGGCCGCGAGCTCCGCGCCCGCCTCGTTGGCGAGGACGAACGCGGGCACCCGCAGCCCCTCCGCCGGGCGGGCGTGGACCTGCGGATGGGCGCGGGGGCCGTCCGTGAAGTACGCGGCCAGCTCGGCGAGCTGCTCGCCGAAGTCCCCCATCGCCTCCTTCTCCGTGCCCAGCGCCCGCCGGATGCCGTCGGTGAAGCCCACCGAGCGGCCCAGGCCCATGTCGATCCGGCCCGGGAACAGCGACTCCAGCACCCCGAACTGCTCGGCGACCACCAGCGTCCGGTGGTTGGGCAGCATCACCCCGCCCGTGCCGACCCGGATCCGGGACGTGGCGGCGGCCACCGCCGCGGCCAGCACCGTCGGGGCCGAGCCGGCCACGCCGGGCACGCTGTGGTGCTCCGAGACCCAGAACCGGTGGTAGCCGAGCGCCTCGGCCCGTTGCGCGAACCGCACGGAGTCGCGCAGCGCCTCCCCGGGGTCCCGCCCCTGCCGGGTGCGGGAGCGGTCCAGGACCGAGAAGCGGGTGGTGCGCAGGGCTGCCGTGGTCACCTTCCCTTCAACACCGGTGACCGCCCAGGATTCCCCCGAACGGGTGCCGGGGCCCCGGTCAGCGCCCCTGGCGGCGCCACGGGCCGGTGATCGCGAGCATGATCCCGGGGTCCTGGATGTTGGCGAACAGCGTCCGTCCGTCCGGTGCGAACGTGACCCCGGTGAACTCGCTGTACTCCGGCTTCTGCGGGGTGCCGATGTTCAGCTCGTTGCGCGCGATGGGGTACGTACGGCCGTCGTCGAGCGCCCCGAAGAGGTGCTGGACGCCCTCGCCGTCCTCGGCGAGGACCAGGCCGCCGTAAGGGGAGACGGTGATGTTGTCCGGGCCGTCGAAGGCGCCGTCCCGCTCGGGGTTCCGGTTGACGCCGAGGAGGACCTTCAGGGTGAGGGTGCGGCGCCTCGGGTGGTAGAACCACACCTGCCCGTCGTGGCGGACCGGGCTCTCCTCCCGCGCGAAGGAGCTGACGACGTACACACCGCCGTCGCCCCACCACATGCCCTCCAGCTTCCGGGCGCGGGTGACCTCGCCGTCCTTGAACTGCTTGCGCACCGAGGTGGTACGGGCGTCGCGGTCGGGCACGGTCACCCAGTCCACGCCGTAGACCGTGCCGGTGGCGGTGGCGCGCGAGAGGTCGTCGACGAAGCGGCCGCCGGAGTCGAAGCACTTGAACGCCTGCAGCGCGCCCGCCGTGTCGGAGAGCGTGCGGAGCCTGCCCCGGCCGTGCCGGAAGCCGGCCGGCGGGGTCCAGCGGTAGAGGAGCCCGTTGGGGCCGGAGGCGTCCTCGGTCAGATAGACGTGGCCGCGGTCCGGGTCGACGACGACGGCCTCGTGCGCGTACCGGCCGAGGGCCTTGAGCGGCCGGGGGGAGCGGTTGGCGCGGCGGTCCTGCGGATCGACCTCGAACACATAGCCGTGGTCCTTGGTCATGCCGTTCTTGCCGGCCTTGTCCTCGGTCTCCTCGCCCGTGAGCCAGGTGCCCCAGGGGGTGCTGCCGCCCGCGCAGTTGGTGGACGTGCCGGCGATCCCGACCCACTCCGCGACGTGGTCGCCGTGCTTGGACACCTCGACGACGGTGCAGCCGCCCGCGGCGGCCGGGTCGTAGACCAGCCCCTCGGTGAGCGGGACCGGGTGCGGCCACTTGGTACGGGCGCCGCCCAGCTCGTGGTTGTTGACGAGCAGGGTCACCCCGCGCGGGCCCTCGAAGGTGGCGGTGCCGTCGTGGTTGGACGGTGTGTACTCACCCGACTCCAGCTTGGTGACACCCGTCCGGGTGATCACCCGGTAGGAGAAACCACGCGGCAGGGCGAGCAGCCCCTTCGGGTCCTTGACGAGCGGCCCGTACCCGAGCGCGGCCGCGGCCCGCGCCGACTCCGCCTCGGCACCGGCGGCGCCGGC
The DNA here is from genome assembly GCF_021228125.1 of Streptomyces albireticuli. Taxonomy (GTDB): domain Bacteria; phylum Actinomycetota; class Actinomycetes; order Streptomycetales; family Streptomycetaceae; genus Streptomyces; species Streptomyces albireticuli. The sequence goes on along the minus strand of NZ_JAJQQS010000002.1, from coordinate 967,253 downwards.
CGCGCCGTCCCCCGTGGCCAGCGCGCCCGGGGCGCTGGCCAGGACGCCGACGCTGCCTGCCAGAGCCACCCCGGCACCGGTGGCGGCGGATCGCTTCGCGAAGTCTCTTCGGCTGAGGGTCATCTCGTCTCCAGGTTCGCCGGAACGTCACGCGCCGCCCGAGCGCCCAGGGAGCACGCGGGGACGTCGCTTACGTTCCCGTTCCCCTCCGACTAACGGATGAACACCACCCGACGTCCGGGCGGCGGAATGGGACCCGGGGCTCCGCACCGACACCCGGTCCTCGAACGCCGGACGGGCTGAAAGACAGCCCGTCCGGCGTTCGAGGACATTCGGGAAGGGGCGGGCAGGGGAAAGCCCCCGGCAGGGCACCACCCCCGCCCGCCCCACCCGGCTACGCCCGCGACCGCGCCTTGAACGCCGCCTTACGAGCCTCCTTGGCCACCTTCTTGTCCGGGTGCAGCCGCCCCATCGCCTCCAGCACCTCGCCCGTCGCCGGGTGGTCCACCCGCCACGCCGTGTCGAAGAAGCCGCTGTGCCGGCCGACCAGGTCCGCCACCAGCCCGCGCAGCTCCTCCGAGTCGCCCTCGGCCGCGAGCTGCGCGGCGATCGTGTCGACGGTCAGCCAGAAGACCATGGCCTCGTCGGGCTCGGGGACGTCCGCCGCGCCGTGCTCGGCGAGCCAGACCCGGGCGAGGCCGCCGAGCTCGCGGTCGTCGATGACCTCGCGCAGGGCCGGCTCGGCCTCGCCGCCGACCAGCGACAGCGTCTGCTGGCAGGAGAGCCGGCGGCGCGGCGCGTCCTCGTCGGCGCCGCGCGCGGCGGCGAGCAGCTCGCGGGCGGCGGCCAGCGGCTCGCGGCGGGCCAGCCACAGCTCGGTCTCGGCGCGGGCCGCCTGCTCCGGGTGGCCGGGGAGCGCGGCGAGCAGGACGTCGGCGTCCTCGTCGGCGAGGTCGCCGACCGCGGGGGCGTCGATGCCGGCGTCGAGCATCCGCGAGCGGACGGCGAAGAGCCCCAGCGGGGTGAGGGTGACCAGGCCGTAGCGGCTGACGTCCTCCTCCTCGGGACCCTCCGCGGCGATCGCGTCGACGGACTCGCGGATGTGGCCCTCGCCGTCGACCTCCTCGATGAGGGCCTCGTCCACGGGCTGGTACTCCACGACGCCGGTCGGGGCGAGCATCCGGAACTGGTCGTCCAGGCGCATCATCGCGTCGGAGACCTCTTCGAGGACGTCGTCCGTGGGCTCGTCCATGTCATCCGGGACGATCATGGAGGCGGCGAGGGCCGGCAGCGGTACGGGCCGGTCGGCGGCGCCCTCGTCGAGCACGGTCAGCAGGTAGAGGTTGCCGAGCACGCCGTCGAGGAAGTCGGCCTCCTCCTCGGGGTTCCAGTCGAGCGCGTCGAGGTCGACGTCGCCGCCCTCGGAGATCTGCTCGACGATGTCGCCGAGGTCCGGCGCGGCGGCGTCGGCCAGGACGTTCTCCAGGCCGCCGAGCCAGAGTTCGAGGATGTCGGCGGGGCTGCCGGAGGTGAGCGTGGCCAGCTCCTCGCCGGCCGTGGCCACCCCGGCGGGCGTGTCGGCGCCGGCGTCCGCGGCCTCCGCGCCCTCGGCGTCCTCGGGGTTCTCGGTGAACTCGACCAGCCCGGTGTCCAGCGCGTGCTGCCACGCCTCCGCGGCGTACGCGGGCCCGTCCTCGTCGGCGGTGAGGCCGAGGAGCTCGGTGGCGGTCCCCAGCTGCTCGGCGAGCAGCTCGCCGCCCGCGCCGACCGGGGTGCCCTCGCCCGCCCAGCGGGCCAGCTTCGCGGCGCGGACGAACAGGGGCGCGGACAGCGCGTCCCGTGCGAGCTCCGCGTCGGAGGGGAGCCGCACCGGCGGCATGGTCGGGCGGTCTGCGGACATCAGGGGTGACTCTCCTCGTCGTGACGGCCGCGCCGACTGCGCGGCCCGCGCGGTGGCCAAGCCTAGACGGATTTCGGAGGGTGCCGCCCGGTTCACCGACCCGTCGGCCACCCGTCGGCCGCGGTATGCCCGTGGAGCCTTGACAACTGCCCTGACCACACAACACATTGACGCGCGTAGATCACACGCGGTTCGCGCGTGATCCCGTTCCACCTCCCACGAGCCCCCTTTGGAGGCAGCCATGCCCCTCTCCCGCCGTCCCCTGCGCAGACCCCCGGCCGCCGGCCCCGCCGTCGCCCTCGCGCTCGCGGCCGGCCTGCTCGCCGTACCCCAGGCCGCGAGCGCGGCCGGGAGCGAGGAGGCCCCGGCCGCCGTCAAGGCCCGGATCCACGACATCCAGGGCAGCACGCGCCTCTCCCCGCTCGCGGACAAACAGGTGACGGGCGTTCCGGGCATCGTCACGGCCGTACGCTCCTTCGGCTCGGCGCGCGGCTTCTGGTTCCAGGACCCGAACCCCGACCGCAACCCCGCCACCAGCGAGGGGATCTTCGTCTTCACCGGTTCGGCCGCGCCCTCGGTGGCGGTCGGCGACTCCGTGCTCGTCGCGGGCACGGTGAGCGAGTACTACCCGGGCGGCGAGAAGGCCGGGCTCCAGTCCGTCACCCAGCTGACCAAGGCGACGTGGGAGGTGAAGTCCTCGGGCAACGCCCTGCCGGCCGCTTTCCGGCTGCGCCCGTCGGCGCTCCCCACGCGCTACGCGCCGGACGCCCGGGGCGGCTCGATCGAGAAGCTGCCGCTGAGGCCCGGCACCTACGCCCTGGACCGCTACGAGTCCCTGGAGGGCATGCGGGTCTCGGTCCAGGACGCCCCCGTGATCGGCGCGACCAGCGAGCACAAGGACCTGTGGGTGACCGCCGAGCCCCGCCGCGACCGCACCGCGCGCGGCGGCTCGCTCTACGGCTCGTACCGCGAGCAGGGCTCCGGCCGGGTGAAGGTGGTCTCGCTGATCCCCTACGCGCAGCGCCCGTTCCCCGTCGCGAACGTCGGTGACGAGCTGACCGGCACCACCGCCGGCCCGCTGGACTACGACAACTTCGGCGGCTACACGCTCCAGGCGACCGAGCTGGGCACGCTCAAGGACCGCGGGCTGAAGCGCGAGACGACACGCAAGCAGCGGGAGGGGGAGCTGGCCGTCGCCACGTACAACGTCGAGAACCTCTCCCCGAAGACGCCCCAGGCGAAGTTCGACCGGCTGGCGTCCGCGCTGGTGACCAACCTCGCCTCGCCCGACATCGTCGCCCTCGAAGAGGTCCAGGACGACAACGGCACCACGAACGACGGCGCCGTGGACGCGGGGCAGACGCTGAAGAAGCTGACGGAAGCCGTCGCGGCGGCGGGCGGCCCCACGTACCACTGGCGGCAGATCAACCCGGTCGACGGCCAGGACGGCGGCCAGCCGGGCGGCAACATCCGCACTGCCTTCCTCTTCAACCCCGCGCGTGTCTCCTTCGTGGACACGCCGGGCGGCGACGCCACCACCCCGGTCAAGGTCGTCCGCCAGGGCGGCAAGGCCGCGCTGTCCGCCTCGCCGGGCCGGATCGCGCCCGGTGACGCCGCGTGGGCCAACAGCCGCAAGCCGCTGGCCGGCCAGTTCACCTTCCGGGGCGAGCGGGTCTTCGTGGTCGCCAACCACTTCAACTCCAAGGGCGGCGACCAGGGCCTCGACAGCCGCTTCCAGGCCCCGGCCCGCCCGTCGGAGACCCAGCGGACGCAGCAGGCGAAGCTCGTCAACACCTTCGTCAAGCAGCTCCTGGCGGCCGACCGGCGCGCGAACGTGGTCGTCGCGGGTGACCTCAACGACTTCCAGTTCTCCCCCGCGGTCAAGGCCCTCACGGCCGGCGGCGCCCTCACCGACCTGGTCGACACGCTGCCGAAGAGCGAGCGGTACGGCTACGTCTACCAGGGCAACTCCCAGGTGCTCGACCACATCCTGACCAGCCGCCACATGCGGTCGGTGGACTACGACATCGTGCACGTCAACGCGGAGTTCGCGGACCAGGCGAGCGACCACGACCCGCAGGTGCTGCGCTGGAAGCCGTAGCATCGCTGAACGGTCCATCTAAGATCATTTAACTGGACCTATACGGTCGGGCGGGCGCAGAATCCGGTGCGGAATCCTTTCCGCACCGCGCCTCCGGAGTGTGACCCGTGCTCACCAGCCCTCCCACCGGCCTCTTCGGCCGTACCGTCTGCGCGATGGTGACCCCGTTCACCGCGGACGGCCGCCTCGACCTCGACGGCGCGCGGCGCCTCGCCGGCCACCTGGTCGGCGAGGGCCGCTGCGACGGGCTGGTGCTGAACGGCACCACCGGCGAGTCGCCGACGACGACGGACGAGGAGAAAACCGCGCTCGTCCGGGCCGTCGCCGATGCCGTGGGCGACCGGGCGCGGATCACGGCGGGCGTCGGCTCGGCGGACACCCGCGGCACGGTCGCCCTGGCCCGCGCGGCCGAGGCCGCGGGCGCGCACGGCGTGCTGGTGGTGACGCCGTACTACAGCAGGCCGCCTCAGGAGGACGTCGCCGAGCACTTCCGGACGGTGGCGGACGCGGTCGGGGTGCCGGTGATGCTCTACGACATCCCTGGCCGCACGGGCACCCGGATCGAGCCGGAGACGATGCTCCGGCTGGCGGAGCACCCGAGGATCGCGGGCGTCAAGGACTGCGCGTACGACCTGCTGGGCAGCGCGAAGGTGATCGCGGCGACCGAGCTGGCCTACTACTCCGGCTCCGAGGAGCTGAACCTCCCGCTGCGGGCGGTGGGCGCCGTCGGCTGCGTCAGCACGGTGGCCAACGTCGCGGGCCCGGCGATCGCCGCCGTCCTGGACGCCTACGACCGCGGCGCGAACGCCGAGGCGGCGCGCCTCCACGGGCGGACGCTGCCGCTGGTGGAGCTGATGATGTCCGCGGGCCTGCCGGGCACGGTCACGGCCAAGGCCCTGCTGAACGCGCTGGACCTGCCGGCCGGGCCGGTACGGGCGCCGCTGCGCGCGGCGTCCCCGGAGCGGACGGGGGCCCTGCTGGAGGCGTACGAGCGCACGCTCTCCAGCCCGTCCGGGGGCACCTCCCAGCGGTAGCCGGGGGAGATCGAGGACCCGGGTCCGGGGCCGAGTCCCGGCTGGGCGGCAGGGGGCGGGACCGGGGAACGGTCCCGCCCCGCACACCTCAGTTGTGGCTGTGCAGAACCTCGTTCAGCCCGCCCCAGTTGCTCTTGTACGGCCGGGCCTCCACGGCACCGGTCGTGGAGTTCCGGCGGAAGAGGATGTTGCTGGACCCCGACAGGGTCAGCGCCTTGACGACCTCGCCGTCCGGCAGCGTCACCCGGGTGCCCGCGGTGACGTACAGGCCGGCCTCGACGACGCACTCGTCGCCGAGGGCGATGCCGATGCCCGACTCGGCGCCGAGCAGGCAGCGCTCGCCGATGGAGATGATCTGCTTGCCGCCGCCGGAGAGCGTGCCCATGGTGGAGGCGCCGCCGCCGATGTCGGTGCCGTCGCCGACGACGACGCCCGCGCTGATGCGGCCCTCGACCATGGACGTGCCGAGCGTGCCGGCGTTGAAGTTGACGAAGCCCTCGTGCATGACGGTGGTGCCGGCGCCGAGGTGGGCGCCCAGGCGGACGCGGTCGGCGTCGGCGATGCGGACGCCGGCCGGGGCCACGTAGTCCGTCATGCGCGGGAACTTGTCGATGCTGGTGACCTGGAGGTGCAGGCCCTCGGCCCGCGCGTTGAGGCGGACCTTCTCGACCTGGTCGACGGCGACGGGGCCGAGCGAGGTCCAGGCGACGTTGGCGAGCAGGCCGAAGATGCCGTCGAGGTTCTGGCCGTGCGGCTTGACCTGGCGGCCGGAGAGCAGGTGCAGACGCAGGTAGGCGTCGTGCGCGTCGAGGGGCTTGTCCTCGAGCGAGGCGATGACCGTGCGGACGGCGACGACCTCGACACCACGGCGCGGGTCCGGGCCGACGGCCTTGAGGGCGCCCTCGCCCAGCAGCTCGGCGGCGCGCTCGGCGGTCAGCCGCTCGGTGCCGGCCGGTCCGGGGGCCTCGGCGAGCGCGGGGGCGGGGAACCAGGTGTCAAGGACGGTGCCGTCCTCGGTGATCGTGGCAAGGCCGGCGGCGACGGCGCCGGAGGTACGGGAAACAACAGCATCGGTCATGTCCGAAAACCTAACCGGACCAGCGGCCTCAAGGCGAACTCGGCGGGCGGCGGGACGGCACAGGAGGGAAAGGGGCCGGGCCGCCCCGCCGGACCGGCCGGAACCCCGGACCGGGACCGGGGCGGGGATCAGCCGGTCAGGGAGGTCTTCGGGGCGAGCACGCAGAATTCGTTGCCCTCGGGGTCCTCCAGGACCACCCAGGTCACGTCCGGGCCCTGCCCGACGTCCGCCCGCCGGGCGCCCAGCGCGAGGATCCTCTCCACCTCGGCGTCCCGGTCGTCGGGGTTGAGGTCGATGTGCAGCCGGTTCTTGATCGCCTTGCCCTCCTTCACGGGGACGAAGGTGAGGCCCGGGGTGGCCGTCACATCGGCGCCGATGGTGACCTCCAGGTCGTCGGCGTAGAGGACCCGCCAGTCGAGGACGTCGCACCAGAAACGTGCCTGCGAGCGGAGGTCGTGTGCGTCGATCACGATGCTGTAGAGCGAAGAAGCCATGGGAGCCAGTCTGGGGGACCCAGGGGGGCCGTGACCAGGACCGTCTGCCGTCCGGGGCCGCACCGGCCCGGACCGCGCCGTCCGCCGGACGGGTCCGCACCCCGGCCGGGGCCCGCGGCGTTCACCGCGTCATACGACGACGGCCCGCTCCCCGACACCTGTCGGGAAGCGGGCCGCGCGTGGCGGGCGGCGGACTCAGACGTTGAAGCCCAGCGCCCGGAGCTGCTCACGGCCGTCGTCCGTGATCTTGTCCGGGCCCCACGGCGGCATCCAGACCCAGTTGATCCGGAGCTCGTTCACGATGCCCTCGGTGGCCGACTTCGCCTGGTCCTCGATGACGTCGGTCAGCGGGCAGGCCGCGGACGTGAGCGTCATGTCGAGGGTGGCGATGTTGGCGTCGTCGACATGGATGCCGTAGATCAGGCCGAGGTTGACGACGTCGATGCCCAGCTCGGGGTCGACCACGTCGTACAGCGCCTCGCGCACCTCCTCCTCGGAGGCCGGCTTGGTCGTCACGGCGGCCGCCTCGGCGGTCGTCGTCTCCAGTTCGTCGCTCATGCGGTCTTCCCTTCGGACAGCGCCTGCGCTGTCGCGTCCTTCCACGCCATCCAGCTGAGCAGCGCGCACTTCACCCGGGCGGGGTACTTGGAGACGCCGGCGAACGCCACCGCGTCCTCCAGCACCTCCTCCATCTCGTCGTCCGGCTCGACCTTGCCCTTGGACTGCATCAGCTCCAGGAAGGTCTCCTGGATCCGGCGGGCCTCGGTGAGGTCCTTGCCGACGAGCAGGTCGTTGAGCACGGAGGCGCTGGCCTGGCTGATGGAGCAGCCCTGTCCCTCGTACGAGACGTCTTCGATGGTCTCGCCCGAGAGCCGCACGCGCAGGGTGATCTCGTCACCGCACGTCGGGTTGACGTGGTGCACCTCGGCGTCGCCGGTCCGCAAGCCCCGCCCGTGGGGGTGCTTGTAGTGGTCCAGGATGACGTCCTGGTACATCGAATCAAGCTTCACAGTCAGCCTCGTCCGTCAGCCACGGTGTCTGATTAACCGAAAAAGTTCCGTACATGCTCCAGGCCCTCGACGAGGGCGTCGACCTCGCCGGGAGTGGAGTACAGATAGAACGACGCTCGCGTGGTCGCGGGAATTCCGTACCGCAGGCAGACCGGCCGCGCGCAGTGGTGGCCGACCCGGACCGCGATGCCCTGCTCGTCGAGCACCTGGCCCACGTCGTGCGGGTGGATGTCACCGAGCGTGAAGGAGATGGTGGCGCCGCGGTCCTCGGCCGTGGTGGGGCCGATGATCCGCAGGTCCGGGACCTCCTGGAGCCTGCGCACCGCGTACTCGGTGATCGCGTGCTCATGGCGGGCGATGTTCTCCATGCCGATCGCCGAGAGGTAGTCCACCGCGGCGCCGAGGCCGACGGCCTGGGCGATCGGGGGCGTACCCGCCTCGAACTTGTGCGGCGCCGGGGCGTAGGTGGAGGAGTGCATCGAGACGGTCTCGATCATCTCGCCGCCGCCGAGGAAGGGCGGCAGGTCCTCCAGGAGCTCCTGGCGGCCCCACAGGACGCCGATGCCCGTCGGACCGCACATCTTGTGGCCGGTGAAGGCCACGAAGTCGGCCTGGAGCGCCTGGACGTCCAGCACCATGTGCGGGGCGGCCTGGGAGGCGTCGATGACGACGAGCGCGCCGACCTCCTGGGCCCGGCGGACGATCGTCTCGACGGGGTTGAACGTGCCCATGATGTTGGAGACCAGCACGAACGAGACGACCTTGGTCTTCTCGGTGATGATCTCGTCGATGTTGGACAGGTCCAGCCGGCCGTCGTCGGTGAGGCCGAACCACTTCAGCTTCGCGCCGGTGCGCTGCGAGAGCAGCTGCCACGGGACGATGTTGGAGTGGTGCTCCATCTCCGTGATGACGATCTCGGTGTCGTGGTCCACGCGGTAGGGCTCGTCGGCCCAGCCCAGCATGTTGGCGACGAGGTTCAGCGACTCCGAGGCGTTCTTGGTGAAGATCACCTCGTCGCGGCTGGGCGCGTTGACGAACGCGGCGACCTTGTCGCGCGCGCCCTCGTACAGCGCCGTGGCCTCCTCGGCGATGGTGTACACACCGCGGTGGACGTTGGCGTTGTGGCGCTCGTAGTACGCGTTGAGCGCGTCGAGCACCTGGCGCGGCTTCTGGGAGGTGGCCGCGCTGTCCAGATACACGATCTTCTTACCGTCGTGGACCGTGCGGTCCAGGATGGGGAAGTCCTTGCGAATCGCCTCGGTGTCGAGGAGGCCCGGCAGTATCGTCACGCCCAGTCACTTCCGTTCGCTTCTCCGCCCGCGAGGCGAAGCTGCGGGTAGCCGTTCATCCGCGGGCCGGCGGCCTCGCGCGCGTCGCTCACCGGGCTACGCCCCCTTCGTCTGGTAGGCCTCGTAGCCCTCGGCCTCGAGCTTGTCGGCCAGCTCGGCGCCGCCGGACTCGACGATGCGGCCGCCGGAGAAGACGTGGACGAAGTCGGGCTTGATGTAGCGCAGGATGCGCGTGTAGTGGGTGATCAGCAGGGTGCCGACCTCGCCCGTCTCGCGGACGCGGTTGACGCCCTCGGAGACCTGGCGCAGGGCGTCGACGTCGAGGCCGGAGTCGGTCTCGTCGAGGATCGCGATCTTCGGCTTGAGGAGCTCCAGCTGAAGGATCTCGTGGCGCTTCTTCTCACCGCCGGAGAAGCCCTCGTTGACGTTGCGCTCGGCGAAGGCGGGGTCCATGTTGAGGCGCTCCATGGCCTCCTTGACCTCCTTCACCCAGGTGCGCAGCTTGGGGGCCTCGCCGCGGATGGCGGTGGCGGAGGTGCGCAGGAAGTTGGAGACCGAGACGCCGGGGACCTCGACCGGGTACTGCATGGCGAGGAAGACGCCGGCGCGGGCGCGCTCGTCGACGGACATCTCCAGGACGTCCTCGCCGTCGAGGGTGACGGTGCCGCCGGTGATCGTGTACTTGGGGTGACCCGCGAGGGAGTACGCCAGGGTCGACTTGCCGGAGCCGTTGGGGCCCATGATGGCGTGGGTCTCGCCCTGCTTCACGGTCAGGTCGACGCCGCGCAGGATCTCGCGGGGGCCGTTCTCGGCCTCGACGGAGACGTGCAGGTCGTGGATCTCAAGCGTTGCCATGGGGAACTCAGGACTCCTGGGTGACGGAGACGAGCACGTCGTCCCCTTCGATCTTGACGGGGTATACGGGGACCGGGCGCGTGGCGGGCAGCCCGGAGGGCTTGCCGGTGCGCAGGTCGAAGCTGGAGCCGTGCAACCAGCACTCGATCGCGCAGTCCTCCACCTCGCCCTCGGACAGCGAGACGTTGGCGTGGGAGCAGATGTCGTTTATCGCGTACACCTCGCCCTCGGTGCGGACGAGCGCGACCGGCGTGCCGCCGAGCTCGACCCGCTTGGGGGTGTCCTCCTCCAGCTCGCTCAGGCCGCAGGCGCGTACGAAGGTCTCGCTCATGCCACCGCCGCTTCCAGCTCGGCCTCGATCTTGCCGATGAGGCGCTCCTCCAGGTCCGGGATCCCGATCTGCTGGACGAGCTCGGCGAAGAAGCCGCGGACGACCAGCCGGCGGGCCTCGTCGGCCGGGATGCCGCGGGCCATCAGGTAGAAGAGCTGCTCGTCGTCGAAGCGGCCGGTCGCGGAGGCGTGGCCGGCGCCGACGATCTCGCCGGTCTCGATCTCCAGGTTGGGCACGGAGTCGACGCGCGCGCCGTCGGTGAGGACGAGGTTGCGGTTGAGCTCGTAGGTGTCGGTGCCCTCGGCGGCGGCGCGGATCAGCACATCGCCGATCCAGACCGCGTGGGCGTCCTGGCCCTGGAGCGCGCCCTTGTAGGCGACGTTGCTGCGGCAGTGCGGGGTGTCGTGGTCGACGAAGAGGCGGTGCTCCTGGTGCTGGCCCTGGTCCGTGAAGTACAGGCCGTAGAGCTCGGCCTCGCCGCCGGGGGCGCCGTAGACGACCCGGGGGTGGAGGCGGACCAGGTCGCCGCCGAAGGTGACGATCACGGACTTGAAGGAGGCGTCCCGGCCGATCAGCGCGGTGTGCTGGGCGGCGTGCACCGCGGTCGGCTCCCAGTCCTGGACCGAGACCACGGTGAGCTTGGCGCCGTCGCCGAGGATGTACTCGACGTTGGCGGCGAGCGTGGCGTCGCCGGTGTGGTCGAGGACGACGACGGCCTCCGCGAAGGCGCCGATCTCGACGAGCTGGTGGCCGAAGGCGACGCCGCCCTCGCCGTGCACGGAGATCAGGACGGGCTCGGTGAGCACGGTGTCCTTGGGGATCGAGACGACCGAGGCCTTCTCGAAGGAGCTGTAGGCCTGGGCGGCGACGCGGTCGACCGGCTTGCCCGCGCGGCCGAGGCGGGCGTCGTCACGGCCGACGGTCTCGACGGTGACGCCCTCGGGGGCCGTCACCTCGACCTTGACGCCGCCGTTCGCGACCGCGGTGCCGTCGTGCAGGCCGCGGAGGCGCGCCAGCGGGGTGAACCGCCACTCCTCCTCGCGGCCGTGCGGCACGGGGAAGTCCGCGACGTCGTACGAGGCGGGGGCGCTGACGCGCGCGTCGATGGGCTGCTGGGGCCCGCCCACCTGGATGGCGCCGTCGGTCGTGCTGCCGGCGGGAGTGTTATCGGCCATGACTGTCGTCGTGCTCTCTTCCTGTCACAAAGGGGTCGCTGCGGTCCGGACGGCGGGTATCAGCCGACCGCGCCTTCCATCTGCAGCTCGATCAGCCGGTTGAGCTCCAGGGCGTACTCCATGGGGAGCTCGCGGGCGATCGGCTCGACGAAGCCGCGCACGATCATCGCCATGGCCTCGAACTCGGTCAGACCGCGGCTCATCAGGTAGAAGAGCTGGTCGTCGCTGACCTTGGAGACGGTCGCCTCGTGGCCCATGGAGACGTCGTCCTCACGGACGTCGACGTAGGGGTAGGTGTCCGACCGGGAGATGGTGTCGACCAGCAGGGCGTCGCAGAGGACGTTCGACTTGGAGCCGTGGGCGCCCTCGCCGATCTCGATCAGGCCGCGGTAGGAGGTGCGGCCGCCGCCTCGCGCCACCGACTTGGAGACGATGTTGGAGGAGGTGTTCGGCGCCATGTGGACCATCTTGGCGCCGGCGTCCTGGTGCTGGCCCTCGCCGGAGAAGGCGATGGACAGGGTCTCGCCCTTGGCGTGCTCGCCCATCAGGTAGACGGCCGGGTACTTCATGGTCACCTTGGAGCCGATGTTGCCGTCGACCCACTCCATGGTCGCGCCCTCGTAGGCCACGGCGCGCTTGGTGACCAGGTTGTAGACGTTGTTCGACCAGTTCTGGATGGTCGTGTAGCGGCAGCGGCCGCCCTTCTTCACGATGATCTCCACGACGGCGCTGTGCAGCGAGTCGGAGGAGTAGATCGGGGCGGTGCAGCCCTCGACGTAGTGCACGTAGGCGTTCTCGTCGACGATGATCAGGGTGCGCTCGAACTGGCCCATGTTCTCCGTGTTGATACGGAAGTAGGCCTGGAGCGGGATGTCGACGTGGACGCCCGGCGGGACGTAGATGAAGGAGCCACCGGACCACACGGCGGTGTTCAGCGAGGCGAACTTGTTGTCACCGACGGGGATGACGGTGCCGAAGTACTCCTGGAAGATCTCCGGGTGCTCCTTGAGCGCCGTGTCGGTGTCCAGGAAGAGAACGCCCTGCTCCTCCAGGTCCTCGCGGATCTGGTGGTAGACGACCTCCGACTCGTACTGGGCGGCGACACCGGCGACGAGGCGCTGCTTCTCGGCCTCCGGGATGCCCAGCTTGTCGTAGGTGTTCTTGATGTCCTCGGGCAGGTCCTCCCAGGAAGCGGCCTGCTTCTCGGTGGAGCGCACGAAGTACTTGATGTTGTCGAAGTCGATGCCCGTGAGGTCGGAGCCCCAGGTGGGCATGGGCTTCTTCTCGAAGAGCTTCAGGCCCTTCAGGCGCAGCTTGAGCATCCACTCCGGCTCGGACTTCTTCGCCGAGATGTCGCGGACGACCTCCTCGGAGAGGCCGCGCTTGGCCGCTGCCCCTGCCACGTCGGAGTCGGCCCAGCCGTATTCGTACGTGCCCAGGCCTTCGAGCTCAGGGTGGGCAGTCTCCGTGGGGAGAGTCATGCGGGGTTCCTCCCGGCCGTGCTGGCGGATGCTGTGGTGGTCTTGGTGGTGCGCCGCGTTTCGCCGCGCGGGATGAACGTCGTGCACACACCGTCGCCGTGGGCGATGGTGGCGAGACGCTGCACATGGGTTCCGAGCAGGCGGGAGAAGACCTCGGTCTCCGCCTCGCACAGCTGCGGGAACTGCTCGGCGACATGGGCGACCGGGCAGTGGTGCTGGCAAAGCTGTTCGCCGACCGGTGCGCTACGCGCCGTAGCAGCGTACCCGTCCGCGGTCAATGCCCGGGCAAGGGCCTCGGTGCGGGATTCCGGGCCGACGGCCTGGAGCGCCTCGCGGTAGCCCTCGGCCTGGGCGGCCATCCGGGCGCGCGCGAAGGCGGCGACCGCAGCCTCACCCATCTCGCCGCCGCCGGCCGCCTTGGCGATCCAGCGCAGGGCGTCCTCGGCCAGCTTGTCGTAGGCCTGGTCGAAGGCGTCGCGGCCGCAGTCGGTGAGCGCGAAGGCCTTGGCCGGGCGCCCGCGCGTACGGGCGCCGTAGACCCGCTTCTCGCGGGGCTCGACGATGCCCTCCGCGGCGAGGGTGTCGAGGTGGCGGCGGACGGCGGCCTGGGTCAGCTCCAGGCGCAGGGCCAGCTCGGCCGCGGTCGACGGACCGTGGTCGAGGATGGACCGGACGACGCGGTTGCGGGTGCCGCGCTGCTCGTCGTGGGCGCGATCCTCCTCGCGGACGGAATCGCGCACGGACGCAGCGGCAGGCACCACGGCCCCGGCGGCCACCCGGGCCGCGGGGTCCTGCGAAGCCTCGCTCGCGTATTTCACAACACCATTGTTGCGTAATTGCGGGGAGCGCGACAAGCCTCGCCGGGCCCGCCGGGCGGTGTCGTCGATCACTTAGGGTCACCTAACCGCCACGCCCAAGATCACCACGAAACCGGACAACGGACCGGTACATGGCCGGGGCCCGACCGGAGCCCGACCGGGGGTTGAGCCGCTCCCGGGGGCCTCCTCCCGGGCCTGTCCGTACTGTCTTACGAGCACCCCGGGGCGGTCCGGACGGCCCCGGGGTTCGTAGACTTCCTAGCCATGCGCAGCAGCTTCCCGGGGGACACCCCCCGGACCCCCGGCCGAGAGCCCGCGGTCGAGGTCCGCGGCCTGGTGAAGCGGTACGGAGCGAAGACCGCGGTGGACGGGCTCGACCTGTCCGTCGCGCGCGGCTCCCTCACCGCCGTCCTGGGCCCCAACGGCGCCGGCAAGACCACCACCGTCGAGACCTGCGAGGGCTACCGCCGCCCCGACGCGGGCACCGTCCGCGTCCTGGGCCTCGACCCCCTCGCCGACTCCGCCGCCCTGCGCCCCCGGATCGGCGTGATGCTCCAGAGCGGCGGCGTCTATCCCGGGGCGCACGCGGAGGAGATGCTGCGCCACACGGCGACCCTGCACGCGCACCCCGTGGACGTCGACACCCTGATCGAACGGCTCGGGCTCGGCACCTGCGGGCGCACCGCCTACCGGCGGCTCTCCGGCGGCCAGCAGCAGCGGCTCGCCCTCGCCATGGCCGTCGTCGGCCGCCCCGAGCTGGTCTTCCTCGACGAGCCGACCGCGGGCCTCGACCCGCAGGCCCGGCACGCCACCTGGGACCTGGTCCGGGAGCTGCGCGCCGACGGCGTCACGGTCGTACTGACCACGCACTACATGGACGAGGCCGAGGCCCTGGCCGACGACGTCGCCATCATCGACAGCGGCCGGGTCGTCGCCCAGGGCAGCCCCGAGGAGCTGTGCCGCGGCGGCGCCGAGAACACGCTCCGCTTCGGCGGCCGCCCCGGCCTGGACCTCGTCTCCCTTCTCAAAGCCCTGCCCGCCGACTCCGCCGCGGTGGAGCTGACGCCGGGCACGTACCGGGTCACCGGCAAGATCGACCCGCAGCTGCTGGCCACGGTGACCACCTGGTGCGCCCAGCACGGGGTCATGCCGGACCGCATCGCGGTCGAGCGGCACACCCTGGAGGACGTCTTCTTGGAGCTGACCGGTAAGGAGCTGCGCGCATGAGCGCCACCCGCACACGCACGGGCCGGGGGTCCGGGGGTTGTCCCCCGGAGGACAGCAGCTTGGAGCTGACCGGTAAGGAGCTGCGCGCATGAGCGCCGACACGAAGGCCGGGACCTTCACCCCGAGGCCCGGCGCCGCGCCGCTCTCCCGGATGATCCGGGCGCAGGCCGCGCTGGAGACCCGGATGCTGCTGCGCAACGGTGAGCAGCTGCTGCTCACCGTCGTCATCCCGACCCTGCTGCTGGTCCTCTTCAGCTCCGTCGACATCGTCGACACCGGCGAGGGCGAGGCCGTGGACTTCCTGGCCCCGGGCGTCCTCGCCCTCGCCGTGCTCTCCACCGCCTTCACCGGCCAGGCCATCGCGACCGGCTTCGAGCGCCGTTACGGCGTGCTCAAGCGGCTCGGCGCCTCCCCCCTGCCGCGCTGGGGGCTGATGGCCGCGAAGACCTGCGCGGTGCTGGTCACCGAGGTGCTCCAGATCGTGCTGCTGACGGCGATCGCCTTCGCGCTGGGCTGGTCGCCGCACGGCAACCCCTTCGCCGTCCTGCTCCTGCTCGTCCTCGGCACCGCCGCGTTCTCCGGGCTCGGCCTGCTGATGGCGGGCACGCTCAAGGCGGAGGTGACGCTGGCCGCGGCCAATCTCGTCTTCCTGCTGCTGCTGGTCGGCGGCGGCGTGATCGTGCCGCTGGAGAAGTTCCCGGACGCCGCGCGGGCGGTGCTGGAACTGCTGCCGGTCTCGGCGCTCTCCGGCGGACTGCGGGACGTCCTGCGCGACGGCGCGGCGATGCCGTGGGCCGATCTGGGCATCCTGGCAGGCTGGTCCGCGCTCGGCCTCGGCGCGGCGGCCCGCTTCTTCCGCTGGGAGTGACCCGGCGGGAGTGATCCGGCGGGGGTGATCCGCCGGGAGCGAGCGGCCCGCCGTAAGGACGACAGGCAGCGGGCGAACCCCTCCGAGCTGGGACGATTCACCCCCGCCGCGCCCGACCCACCCCCTCGTGAATCCATGCACAAGCGGGCCCTTACGATGACTCCGTGCCGAATTCGATGAACCCCCTCCAGATCGTCGCCGACCGGTGGCAGCCCTCCGCCCGCTTCGTGCGGCGGGCGGCGTTCGCCTGTGTGGTGATGGCCGTGGTCATCGTCGTGACGGGCGGCGCGGTGCGGCTCACCCAGTCGGGGCTCGGCTGCCCGACCTGGCCGACCTGCACCGAGGACAGCCTGACCCCGACGCCCGAGATGGGCATCAACGGCGTCATCGAATTCACCAACCGCATGCTCACCTATGTGCTGTGCGCGGTCGTCGGCCTGGCGATCACGGCGGCACGCGCGCGGGAGCCCCGCCGCCGCAGCCTCACCCGGCTGGGCTGGGCCCAGTTCTGGCTGGTCGCGAGCAACGGCATCATCGGCGGCATCACCGTGCTGACGGGCCTCAACCCGTACATCGTCGGTTCGCACTTCCTGGCGGCGACCGCGCTGCTGACGGTCGCCGTGGTGATGTGGCGCCGCGCCTGCGAGGGCGACGAGGAGCCGCGCGACCTGGTGGCCCGTCCGGTGCGGCAGCTCAGCTGGGTGCTGGTCGTCTCGACCGCCCTGCTGATCGTGATCGGCACCGTGGTCACGGGCTCGGGCAAGCACGCGGGCGACGCGAAGAAGGACGTCCACCGCATCCCGCTGGACGTCCGCGAGATCACCCAGTTGCACGTCGACTTCGTCTGCGTCGTGCTGGGCCTGACGGTGGCCCTGTGGTTCGTGCTGCGGGCCGTGAAGGCCCCCGCCGGGCCGGTGCGCAGGGTCGTCGAGATGCTGGCCGTCCTGCTGCTCCAGGGCGCGGTCGGCTTCGTGCAGTACTTCAACGACTCCCCCGAGCTCCTCGTCGGCACCCACATGTTCGGCTCCTGCCTGGTGTGGATCGCCGTGCTGCGGGTGTTCCTGTCGCTGCGCGACCGCGGCGAGCTCGTCGCCCCGGCCTCGCCGGCCGACGGGGCCGGGGAGCTCCGGCCCGCCGCTCAGGCCGCCTCCAGCCGGTAGACCCGGCGCGCGGTGCCGGCCGCGACGAGCCCGGCGATCCGCCGCGCCTCCGCCCACCGGCACCATCCGTCGGCGACCCATTCGGCCATCAGCCGGCCCATGGCCTGGACGAATGACCGCGCCCCCACCACGTACAGCTCGGGCAGCGCCCGCGCCCCGGTGGAGAACAGCAGCTTGCCGAACGGCGCCTCGGGGAGGACCTCCTCCGGCCGGGCGCCGACGTCCGCGTAGACGTGCGGATGGGCCGCGGCCAGCCCGGCCGCCTCCCGGTGGTGACCGGGGCCCGGGAACAGCACGAGATCGGTGCCCAGACCGGCCGTCGCCGCCAGGAAGCGGGCCAGCCGGCGCGGGTCGCGGCAGTGCAGCTGCACGGGCAGCCCGGTACCGAGAGCAGTCCACAGCAGATGGCGGACGAGCGTCTGATCGGTGGTCGTAGGACCCGTACGTCCGGTGCGGAGCCTTCTGGCGGCGGCCCTGCGGACCTCCGGCACGCCGGGTGCCCTCCCGTCGCAGGAGCGGACGGCGCAGGCGAACGCGGTGGCACCGCGCGCGGCGGTGTGCAGCGCCTCGGCGGTACGGGCGAGGAAGCGGTCGACGTCCTCGCGTTCCCCGGCGATCCGGTCGGCGAGCGCCTCCAGGCGTACGACCTCGTGGGCGCGGCCCTCGGCGGCGTGGGCCAGCTCCGCGGCGGAGGTCAGGCCGCCGGGCCCGCCGGACTCCAGCAGGAAGGTGCCGATGCCGGCGCCGCGCAGCAGCAGCCGTCCGGCGCGGTAGGCGCCCAGCTCACGGCGGCGGGCGAGGTAGCGGACGGGCGCGCAGAAGGGCTCCAGGCCCAGCAGCGGCGGACACCAGCGGAGCACCGCGAGCCCGGCGCGGCTGTCGAAGAAGGTGGTGCCGGGCGGCGCGGGGCCGGTGGATCCGGCGGCCGCGGCGAGGTGGGTCTCGAAGCGGCCGAGCCCCAGCTCGCCGTGGACGGCCCCGTGGCTGTGCTGATCGACGATCAACGGCATGCCGTCCATCCCCGCCCCCTCGTACCCTGCCCCGCCCCTTGGCGGCACACGGCCGCCCCCGCGGGTCTAACGGCCGAGGGGCCCGTCAGTTATTGGCGGGACCGCCGAGCTGGAGGCCCGCCATCCGGGTCCATTCGTACGGGCCGGTGCGGACCTTGGCGGCGAACTCGCCGTCGAACTCGTCGTGCAGGGTGAGACCCGCGACCTCCGCGGCCTTGCGCGCGGTCTCCATGGAAGGGGCGACGAGGACGCCCCACTCGCCGTTGGCCCCGACGAGGGCGATCCGGGTGGTGCCGCGGGCGATGTGCGCCAGCTGGCCCTCGGCGGTGCCGCCGTGGCTCTTGGCGAAGGCCGTGATCTGCCGGGCGAGCCGGAGGGCCTTGCGGTCGGCCGGGGCCGCGGCGGGTGCGGGGGTCTCTTCGGCCTGCGTCGTGGTGTCTGCCATGACACCGGATGCTACCCGCCGGTAATTAATGGAGGAAGGGATCCACGGCCACGGCGGCGAAGAGCAGCGAGACGTAGGTGATGGACCAGTGGAAGAGGCGCATCTCCTTGAGCTTCGCGCCCGTGATGCCGGCCCGCGCCCGCGTCTGTAGGGCGTGCGCCTCCTTCAGCCAGAACGCGCCGAGCGCCGCGGCCACCACGGTGTAGAACCAGCTGGTGTAGCCGAGCGGCTGGAGCGAGAGCGAGACGGCGACCATCACCCAGCTGTACAGGACGATCTGCTTGGCGACCGCCTTGTTGCCCGCGATGACGGGCAGCATCGGGACGCCGACCCGCTCGTAGTCGTCCTTGACCTTCATCGACAGCGGCCAGTAGTGCGGCGGCGTCCAGAAGAAGATGACGAGGAAGAGGACGAGGGAGGCCCAGGAGACGGAGTTCGTGACCGCGGACCAGCCGATGAAGACCGGCATACAGCCCGCGATGCCGCCCCAGACGATGTTCTGCGCGGTGCGCCGCTTGAGGATCATCGTGTAGACGACGACGTAGAAGAGGTTGGCGCCGAGCGAGAGCATCGCCGACAGCGGGTTGACCAGGAACCAGAACCACAGGGTCGAGCCCACCGTCAGCGCGGCGGCGAAGACCAGGCACTCGCGGGGGGAGACCATTCCGGTAACGAGCGGACGCTGCGAGGTGCGGTCCATCAGCGCGTCGATGTCGCGGTCGTAGTACATGTTGAACGCGCCCGCGCCACCGGCGGAGAGGTAACCGCCGAGGCAGGTGGCCAGCACCAGCCACAGGTCGGGGACGCCCTCCGCGGCGAGGAACATCACCGGCACGGTCGTCATCAGTAGCAGCTCGATGACCCGCGGCTTGGTCAACGCCACGAACGCCTTGGCACGGGCCCCGAACGGCCGGTGACCGGGGCTCTCCGCGAGCTCCCCCACAGCCTGAAGGGCGTGGGAGGTACCCCCACCCGCAGGACGGGATTCGACGGCCGTCACGCACACCCCTGACAGAGATAAGGCCAGCAAGCACGTCCGGGTGGAAGAAAACCCCCGTAAAGGCTTGCGCGTACCACGCCACTCTAGACGTAGGGGATACCTCGGCCTCCGCCGGGGTGGGGTCGTGTTGGGGCCGTAGCGCGGCCGGTCGGCACCGGATCGGCGGCGCCCGCGCATCGGATCGCGGGCCCGGGGAACACGAGAGGGCGAGCCCGGGGAACATGACAGAACGGAAGCGTTCGGGAGGCGCGCGGCCCGCCGTCCCGGCAGGCTGTACCCATGACCACCGCACCCGCGGCGGAATGCTTCGGGAATCTTTCATATCCGGATCCGGTTGCCCCGGACGCCCCGCCGGGCGGTCGAAAGAGCGCCGGATGAGCGCCGTGGCGGCCGACTGAGCGTCGAAAAGGCGCCCTCCCCTGCGGGGTAGGCTCGACAGCGCCGCGTCGTGGCGGAAGACCGCCCCCGGCGACAAGAACATGTGGAGAGGAGCCCTGACCGAGGGTGAGCAACAAGCCGACCACAACAGACCTCGAGTGGACCGAACTGGACCAGCGGGCCGTCGATACCGCCCGCGTCCTGGCCATGGACTCCGTGCAGAAGGTCGGCAACGGCCATCCGGGCACGGCCATGAGCCTGGCGCCGGCCGCTTATCTGCTGTTCCAGAAGATGATGCGGCACGACCCCAGTGACGCCGACTGGGCCGGCCGGGACCGTTTCGTCCTCTCCCCCGGCCACACCAGCCTGACGCTCTACGTCCAGCTCTTCATGGCCGGCTACGGCCTGGAGCTCTCGGACCTGAAGTCGTTCCGCACCTGGGACAGCAAGACCCCGGGCCACCCGGAGCACGGCCACACCCGTGGCGTCGAGACCACCACCGGCCCGCTGGGCCAGGGCATCGCCAACGCGGTGGGCATGGCCATGGCCGCCCGCTACGAGCGCGGTCTGTTCGACCCGGAGGCGCCGCGGGGCACCTCCCCGTTCGACCACACCATCTGGGCGATCGTCTCCGACGGCGACCTGGAGGAGGGCATCTCGGCCGAGGCGTCCTCGCTGGCCGGCCACCAGAAGCTCGGCAACATCGTCGCGCTCTACGACGACAACCACATCTCGATCGAGGGCGACACCGAGACGGCCTTCTCCGAGGACGTCCTGGGGCGCTACGAGGCGTACGGCTGGCACGTCCAGCGCATCGAGCAGGCCGCCAACGGCGACTTCGACATCCACGCCCTGCACGCGGCCCTGAAGGCCGCGCAGGAGGAGACCGAGCGCCCGTCGATCATCGCCGCGCGCACGATCATCGCCTGGCCGGCCCCGAACGCCCAGAACACCGAGGCGTCGCACGGCTCGGCGCTGGGCGCCGACGAGGTCGCCGCGACCAAGCGCGTCATGGGCTTCGACCCCGAGCAGGACTTCCAGGTCGAGGACGACGTCTTCAGCCACGTCCGCAAGGTCGTCGACCGCGGCCGCGAGGCGCACGCCACGTGGGACAAGGGCGTCCAGGAGTGGCGCGAGGCCAACCCGGAGCGCGCCGCGGAGTTCGACCGCATCGCCGCGGGCGAGCTGCCCGACGGCTGGGAGAAGGCCGTCCCGGTCTTCCCGGCCGGCAAGGACGTCGCGACCCGCAAGGCCTCCGGTGAGGTCCTCAAGGCGCTGGGCGGCGTGATCCCCGAGCTGTGGGGCGGCTCCGCCGACCTCGCCGGTTCGAACAACACCACGATCGACGCGTCCTCGTCGTTCCTCCCGGAGGGCAACCCGCTCCCCGAGGCGAACCCGTACGGCCGCACGATCCACTTCGGCATCCGCGAGCACGCCATGGGTTCGACCATGAACGGCATCGCGCTGCACGGCAACACCCGCGTCTACGGCGGCACCTTCCTGGTGTTCTCCGACTACATGCGCCCGGCCGTGCGTCTCGCCGCCCTGATGAAGCTGCCGGTCACCTACGTGTGGACGCACGACTCCATCGGTCTCGGCGAGGACGGCCCGACCCACCAGCCGGTCGAGCACATGGCCGCCCTGCGCGCCATCCCGGGTCTGAACATGGTCCGCCCGGCCGACGCCAACGAGACGGCGATCGCCTGGCGCGAGATCACCAAGCGCCACACCACCCACCCGGCGCCGCACGGTCTGGCCCTCACCCGCCAGAACGTCCCGACGTACGAGGCCAACGAGGGCGCGGCCAAGGGCGGCTACGTCCTGTTCGAGGCCGAGGGCGGCCGGCCGCAGGTGATCCTGATCGGCACCGGCTCCGAGGTCCAGCTGGCCGTCGAGGCCCGCGAGGCGCTCCAGGCCGAGGGCATCCCGACCCGGGTGGTCTCGATGCCGTCCGTCGAGTGGTTCGAGGAGCAGGACCAGGCGTACCGCGACGGCGTGCTGCTGCCGGACGTCAAGGCCCGGGTCGCGGTCGAGGCGGGCATCGGCCTGACCTGGCACCGCTACGTCGGTGACGCCGGCCGGATCGTCTCGCTGGAGCACTTCGGCGCCTCGGCGGACTACAAGGTCCTCTACCGCGAGTTCGGTCTGACGACCGAGGCCGTGGTGGCCGCCGCCCGCGAGTCGATCGAACACGCCGACGCCAACCGTCGCTGACGCCGTTACCGAGCAAGTAGGAGATGCAGAACCCATGACAGACGCACTCAAGCGCCTCTCCGACGAAGGCGTCGCGATCTGGCTGGACGACCTGTCCCGCAAGCGCATCACGTCGGGCAACCTGGCCGAGCTGATCGACCAGAGCCACGTGGTGGGCGTCACGACCAACCCGTCGATCTTCCAGAAGGCGATCTCGGGCGGCGACGGCTACGAGGCGCAGCTCGCCGACCTCGCGGCCCGCAAGGTCACCGTGGACGAGGCCATCCGCATGATCACCACGGCGGACGTCCGCGACGCCGCCGACATCCTGCGTCCGGTCTTCGACCGGACCGACGGCCAGGACGGCCGGGTCTCCATCGAGGTCGACCCCCGTCTGGCCCACGACACGGTGGCCACCGTCGCCGAGGCCAAGCAGCTGGCCTGGCTGGTGGACCGTCCGAACACCCTCATCAAGATCCCGGCCACCAAGGCGGGCCTGCCGGCCATCGCCGAGGTGATCGGCAAGGGCATCAGCGTCAACGTCACGCTGATCTTCTCCCTGGAGCGCTACCGCGCGGTCATGGACGCCTACCTGACCGGTCTGGAGAAGGCGAAGGCCGCGGGCCTGGACCTGAACCTGATCCACTCGGTCGCGTCCTTCTTCGTGTCCCGTGTGGACTCCGAGATCGACAAGCGTCTGGACGCCCTGGGCACCGAGGAGGCCAAGGCCCTGCGCGGCAAGGCCGCCCTGGCCAACGCCCGTCTGGCCTACCAGGCGTACGAGGAGGTCTTCTCCTCCGACCGCTGGGCCGCCCTGGAGAAGGCCGGCGCCAACAAGCAGCGCGCCCTGTGGGCCTCGACCGGTGTCAAGGACCCGGCCTACAAGGACACGCTGTACGTGGACGACCTGGTCGCCCCGAACACGGTGAACACCATGCCGGAGGCCACCCTGGAGGCCACGGCCGACCACGGGCAGATCACCGGTGACACCGTCCGCGGCACCTACGAGCAGGCCAAGGCCGAGCTCGACGCGATCGCCAAGGTCGGGATCTCGTACGACGAGGTCGTGCAGCTCCTGGAGGACGAGGGCGTCGACAAGTTCGAGCAGTCCTGGAACGACCTTCTGAAGTCCACCGAGGCGGAGCTCAAGCGCCTCGCCCCGGAGGCGTGAATTGAGCACAAGCAGCAATCCGCTGCGTGACGCTCAGGACCGACGGCTCCCGCGTATCGCGGGGCCGTCGGGCCTGGTCATCTTTGGCGTCACGGGCGATTTGTCCCGGAAAAAGCTGATGCCGGCGGTCTATGACCTCGCCAACCGGGGGCTGCTGCCGCCGGGCTTCTCCCTCATCGGCTTCGCGCGCCGTGACTGGGAGAACGAGGACTTCGCCCAGATCGTCCACGACGCCGTCAAGGAGCACGCCCGCACGCCCTTCCGCGAGGAGGTCTGGCAGCAGCTGGTCCAGGGCTGCCGCTTCGTGCAGGGCGACTTCGGTGACGACGAGGCCTTCGAGACGCTCAAGGACACGATCCAGGAGCTCGACAAGGCACAGGGCACCGGCGGCAACTTCGCCTTCTACCTCTCCGTGCCGCCGAAGTTCTTCCCCAAGGTCGTCCAGCAGCTGAAGAAGCACGGCCTGGCCGACCAGAAGGAGGGCTCCTGGCGGCGCGCCGTCATCGAGAAGCCCTTCGGTCACGACCTGGCCAGCGCCCAGGAGCTCAACAAGGTCGTCCACGAGGTCTTCCCGACCGAAGAGGTCTTCCGGATCGACCACTACCTGGGCAAGGAGACCGTCCAGAACATCCTGGCGCTCCGCTTCGCCAACACCCTCTTCGAGCCGATCTGGAACCGGTCGTACGTCGACCACGTGCAGATCACCATGGCCGAGGACATCGGCATCGGCGGCCGCGCCGGCTACTACGACGGCATCGGCGCCGCCCGTGACGTCATCCAGAACCACCTGCTCCAGCTGCTGGCGCTGACCGCCATGGAGGAGCCCGCCTCCTTCGAGGCGGACGCGCTCGTCGCGGAGAAGACCAAGGTGCTGGGCGCCGTCCGGCTGCCCAAGGACCTCGGCAAGGAGACCGTCCGCGGCCAGTACGCGCACGGCTGGCAGGGCGGCGAGGAGGTCGTCGGCTACCTCGAGGAGGACGGCATCGACCCCGCCTCCAAGACCGACACCTACGCCGCGATCAAGCTGGAGATCGACAACCGCCGCTGGGCGGGCGTCCCCTTCTACCTGCGCACCGGCAAGCGGCTCGGCCGCCGTGTCACCGAGATCGCGGTCGTCTTCCAGCGCGCCCCGCACTCGCCCTTCGACCACACCGCCACCGAGGAGCTGGGGCAGAACGCCCTGGTCATCCGGGTGCAGCCGGACGAAGGCGTCACCCTGCGGTTCGGCTCCAAGGTGCCCGGCACCCAGATGGAGGTCCGGGACGTCTCCATGGACTTCGCCTACGGCGAGTCCTTCACCGAGTCCAGCCCCGAGGCCTACGAGCGGCTCATCCTCGACGTGCTGCTCGGCGACGCCAACCTCTTCCCCCGCCTGAAGGAGGTCGAGCTGTCCTGGCAGATCCTCGACCCGATCGAGCGGTACTGGGACACCCACGGCAAGCCCGCGTCGTACTCCGCCGGCACCTGGGGCCCGGTCGAGGCGGACGAGATGCTCGCACGAGACGGACGGAGCTGGCGCCGGCCATGAAGATGGACCTCACGGACACCACGTCCAGCAAGATCAACAGCGCCCTGGTCCAGGGCCGCCGCGCCATCGGCACCCCGGCCATCGGCATGGTGCTCACCCTCGTCATCGTCACCGACGAGGAGCACGCCTACGACGCGCTCAAGGCGGCCAACGAGGCCTCCCGCGAGCACCCCTCGCGCAAGCTCGTCGTCATCAAGCGCGTGAGCCGCTCCCCGCGCGACCGCGCCAAGGCCCGCCTCGACGCCGAGGTCCGGGTCGGCACCAGCGCCGGCACCGGCGAGACCGTGGTGCTGCGGCTCTACGGCGACGTCATCGACCACGCCCAGTCGGTCGTACTGCCGCTGCTGCTGCCCGACGCCCCCGTGGTCGTCTGGTGGCCGGTCACCTCACCGCTCAGCCCGGAGAAGGACCCGCTGGGCGCCCTCGGCCAGCGCCGGGTCACCGACACCTACGCCGCCGAGGACCCCCTCGCGGAGGTCTCGGCCCGCGCCGCGCACTACGCGCCCGGCGACACCGACCTGGCCTGGACCCGGATCACGCCGTGGCGCTCCATGCTCGCGGCGGCGCTCGACCAGCAGCAGGTCGACGTCCTGTCGGCCGAGGTCGAGGGCGAGGGCTACAACCCGAGCGGCGAGCTCCTCGCGATGTGGCTCGCCGACCGCCTCGGGATCCCCGTCAAGCGGACCGTCTCCGAGGGCCCCGGCCTCACCGCCGTCCGCCTGGAGACCAAGAACGGCCAGATCGTCCTGGACCGCCCCAACGGCACCCTGGCCACGCTCTGCATGCCCGGCCAGCCGGACCGCGCCGTCGCGCTCAACCGCCGCGACACCGCGGAGCTCCTCGCCGAGGAGCTCCGCCGGCTCGACCCGGACATCACCTACGAATCCGCGCTGAAGTACGGCGTGGAGCGGCTGAGCGACGGCGGCTCCGCCCCGGCGGCCAAGGCTCCGGCCGCGGCCGAGGAGGCGAAGGCCGCGCCGTCCGAGGACGGTGCCGTCCCGGCGGCCGCGGAGAGCAAGGCGGCCGCCGCGCCGGCGCCCGCCAAGAAGGCCTCCGGCAAGAAGGCGGCCGGCAAGTGAGCACCCCGCAGGTCGTCGTCCACCGGGACAAGGAGCTGATGGCGCAGGCCGCGGCGGCCCGGCTGATCACGAAGATCGTGGACGCCCAGGCCGCGCGCGGCTCGGCCTCCGTCGTCCTCACCGGCGGGCGCAACGGCAACGGGCTGCTCGCGGCCCTCGCCACCGCGCCCGCGCGGGACGCGGTGGACTGGTCGCGCCTGGACCTGTGGTGGGGCGACGAGCGGTTCCTGCCCGAGGGCGACCCCGAGCGCAACGCCACGCAGGCGCGCGAGGCGCTGCTGGACGCGGTGGAGCTGGACCCGGCACGGGTCCACTACATGCCCGCCGCGGACGGCACGTACGACGACGCCGACGCGGCGGCCGAGGCGTACGCGGCCGAACTGGCCGCGGCCGCCCGGCCCGAGGACCACGGCCCGGTGCCGTGCTTCGACGTCCTCCTGCTGGGCGTCGGCCCGGACACGCACGTGGCCTCGCTCTTCCCCGAGCTCCCGGGCGTCCGGGAGACCGAGCGCACGGTCGTCGGCGTGCACGGCGCGCCGAAGCCGCCGCCGACCCGGGTCTCGCTGACCCTGCCGGCGATCCGCGCCGCGCGGGAGGTCTGGCTGCTGGCGGCCGGCGAGGACAAGGCCAACGCGGTGACGATGGCGCTGTCCGGAGCGGGCGAGATCCAGGCGCCGGCGGCGGGGGCGTACGGGCGCCGGCGGACGCTGTGGCTGCTGGACTCGGCGGCGGCGGCGAAGCTGCCGCGGGGTCTGTACCCGCCTTCTTCGCCCTGACGGGCGGTCGGATACGGCGGTGGCCCGCCTCCCTTCCGGGGAGGCGGGCCACGGCCGTATTCAGGTGCGGGTGCGAGTGCGGGTGCCGCTGCGCGGGGCCTTTCCCCAGCCCCGCCCCTTCCCGAAACCGGGGCTCCGCCCCAGACCCCGGTCCTCAAGCGCCGGACGGGCTGATTTTCAGCCCGTCCGGCGCTTGAGGACACCGCGCGAAGCGCGGAAAGGGGGCCCGGGGGCTTGCCCCCGGTTCGGGAAGGGGCGGGTCGGGGAAAGCCCGCGCGGCTAGCGCCCCCGCAACTGCCGGTAGCGAGCCACCAGACCCGCCGTCGACGGATCCAATCCCGAAACCTCGGCGCCGGCCGTAAGCGCCGGCTCCACCCGCTTGGCCAGCACCTTCCCCAGCTCCACACCCCACTGGTCGAACGAGTCGACGTTCCAGATCGCCCCCTGCACGAACACCTTGTGCTCGTACAGCGCGATCAGCTGACCCAGCACCGACGGGCTGAGTTCACTCGCGAGGATGGTCGTCGTCGGGTGGTTGCCGCGGAACGTCTTGTGCGGGACCAGCTCCGCCGGGACGCCCTCCGCCGCCACCTCCTCCGCGGTCTTGCCGAAGGCGAGGGCCTGGCCCTGGGCGAAGAGGTTGGCCATCAGCAGGTCGTGCTGGGCCACCAGTCCCGGCAGCAGGTCGCCGACCGGCTTGGCGAAGCCGATGAAGTCCGCCGGGATCAGCTTCGTGCCCTGGTGGATCAACTGGTAATACGCGTGCTGCCCGTTGGTGCCGGGGGTGCCCCACACCACCGGGCCCGTCTGCCAGTTGACGGCGTGTCCGTCGCGGTCCACGGACTTGCCGTTGGACTCCATGTCCAGCTGCTGGAGGTACGCGGCGAACTTGGACAGGTAGTGGCTGTAGGGCAGCACCGCGTGCGACTGCGCGTCGTGGAAGTTGCCGTACCAGACGCCGAGCAGGCCGAGCAGCAGCGGGGCGTTCTCCTCGGGCGGAGCGCAGCGGAAGTGCTCGTCGACGAGGTGGAAGCCGGCCAGCATCTCCCGGAAGTGGTCCGGGCCGATGGCGATCATCAGGGAGAGTCCGATGGCCGAGTCGTACGAATAGCGGCCGCCGACCCAGTCCCAGAACTCGAACATGTTGGCGGTGTCGATGCCGAACTCGGAGACCTTCTCCTCGTTCGTCGACAGCGCCACGAAGTGCTTGGCCACCGCCTCCTCGCCCGCGCGCAGGCCGGTCAGCAGCCAGTTGCGCGCCGAGGTGGCGTTGGTGATGGTCTCGATGGTCGTGAAGGTCTTCGACGCGACGATGAAGAGCGTCTCGGCGGGGTCCAGGTCCCGCACGGCCTCGTGCAGGTCCGCGCCGTCGACGTTCGACACGAAACGGAACGTCAGGTCGCGGGCGGTGAAGGCGCGCAGCGCCTCGTACGCCATCGCCGGACCGAGGTCCGATCCGCCGATGCCGATGTTGACGACGTTCCTGATGCGGGCGCCGGTGTGGCCCTTCCAGTCACCCGAACGGACCCGGTCGGCGAAGATCTGCATCTTGCGCAGCACGGCGTGCACGGCCGGTACGACGTTCTCCCCGTCGACCTTGACCACGGCCGACTCGGGGGCCCGCAGCGCCGTGTGCAGCACGGCGCGGTCCTCGGTGTTGTTGATCTTCTCGCCGCGGAACATGGCGTCCCGGAGCTCCGTGACACCGGTCGCGGCGGCGAGCGCGCGCAGCAGGCGCAGCGTCTCGTCGGTGACGAGGTGCTTGGAGTAGTCGAGGTGCAGGTCGCCCACGGTGAGCGACAGTCGCTCGGCCCGTCGCGGATCGTCCGCGAACAGCTTCCGCAGGTGCACCTCCCCGAGCTCTTCACGGTGCTTGGCCAGCGCGTTCCACTCAGGCGTCTGGTCGAGCCGGCCCCGGCTCTCTGCGTTCATCTCGGACATCAGCCCACTTCTCTCGTAGCCACCCCGCCGGATTCCAACCTAATTGATCAGGCTCCGGGATGAGACGACCCCCCGCACGGCGGCGGCCCGGCCGCGCTCCTGGTGACAGGTGCGCGGCCGGGCCGCTGTGGTGTGTCGCGCCGCTCAGATCTCTCCGCGGAGCTTGGCGAGCGCCTCGGCGAGGATCGCCTCGCCGTCCGCGTCGCTCCGCCGCTCACGTACATAGGCGAGGTGCGTCTTGTAGGGCTCCGTCCGCGGCGGGTCCGGCGGACTGTCCCGGTCCTGACCGGCCGGGAAGCCGCAGCGCGGGCAGTCCCAGGTGTCCGGTACCTGTGCGTCACTGGCGAAGCTCGGCTGCGTCTCGTGCCCGTTGGAACACCAGAAGGAGATGCGGAGGCGCGGCGCGGACTCGCCCCGCTCGGCCTCCCCCATCGGCCCCGCTCCGACCCGACTCCCTCGGATCGCGTTGCCACTTGCCACGGTCGTAACTCCCTGCGTGATGGTGCTGCACTGTGCCGGATAGCGGCTGCGCCACGGGGCCTCGGGAACGGCTCCGCCGCGGGCGCCCCAGTCTACGTAAGGCCCAACGCGCGTCCAGTGGCTGGAGTTACAGCCCGGCCGCGAGGACGCGACCTCAATGATAGGCCGCGTCCACGACGGTACGTCAGCTATCGAGCTTCATCAGCAGGCCGAGCGCGACAATGCACGCGAACCACAGCAGACCGACGACCACGGTGATGCGGTCGAGGTTGCGCTCGGCGACCGAGGAGCCGCCGACGGAGGACTGCATGCCGCCACCGAACATGTCGGACAGGCCGCCGCCCTTCCCCTTGTGCATGAGCACCAGCATCATCATCAGCAGGCTGAAGACGATGAGGGCGATCGAGAACCCCATGACCACGGCTGGACCAACTCTCTCGGACTGGAACGGTGAGGGGCCGGGCGGCGCGAACGCGCCGGTCCCGGCCCCGACAGGGTACGACGGGGAGCGCCCGTCGTCATAGCGTGCTTACTGGTCGCGGAACCGGACGATCTTGACGAAGTCGTCCACGTCCAGCGCGGCGCCGCCGATCAGGGCACCGTCGACGTCGGGCTGCGCCATGATCGCGGCGATGTTGCCGGACTTGACGGAGCCGCCGTACTGGATGCGGATCTTGTCGGCGACCTCACGGCCGTAGAGCTCGGCGAGGCGGCCGCGGATGGCACCGCAGACCTCCTGCGCGTCCTCGGGGGTCGCGACCTCGCCGGTGCCGATGGCCCACACCGGCTCGTAGGCGATCACGATGCTCTCGGCCTGCTCGGCCGGGATGTCCTTGAGGGCGCCGTCGACCTGCGCGAGGGTGTGCGGGACCTGGGCGCCGGCCTTGCGGACGTCCAGGCCCTCGCCGACGCAGAGGATCGGGGTGAGGCCGTGCCGGTAGGCGGCCTTGACCTTGGCGTTGCAGATCTCGTCCGACTCGCCGTGGTACTGGCGGCGCTCCGAGTGGCCGACGGCCACGTAGGTGCACTTCAGCTTGGACAGCATGGCGCCGGAGATCTCGCCGGTGTAGGCACCGGAGTCGTACGCCGAGAGGTCCTGGGCGCCGTACTTGATCTTGAGCTTGTCGCCGTCGACCAGCGTCTGCACCGAGCGCAGGTCGGTGAAGGGGGCCAGGACGGCGACCTCGGTGGCGTCGTAGTCCTTGTCGGCGAGCGCGAAGGAGAGCTTCTGGACGTGCGCGATGGCCTCAAGGTGGTTGAGGTTCATCTTCCAGTTGCCCGCCATCAGCGGGGTGCGGTCAGTCACGGTGGTTCAGTCCTCCAGTGCGGCGAGGCCGGGGAGCGTCTTGCCCTCGAGGTACTCGAGGCTGGCGCCGCCGCCGGTCGAAATGTGGCCGAAAGCGTTCTCGTCGAAGCCCAGCAGGCGCACGGCCGCGGCCGAGTCGCCACCGCCGACGACGGTGAAGGCGGAGCTGTCGAGGAGGCCCTGCGCCACGGCCTTGGTGCCGTTGGCGTAGTCGGGGTGCTCGAAGACGCCCATCGGACCGTTCCAGAAGACGGTGCCGGCGTCGGCGAGCTTCGAGGCGTAGAGCTCACGCGTCTTCGGGCCGATGTCCAGGCCCTCCTTGTCCGCCGGGATGGCGTCCGAGGCGACGAGCTCCGGGTTGGCCGGGGCCTTGGTCTTCAGGTCCGGGAAGTCGGCGGAGACCAGGACGTCGACGGGGAGGACGAACTCCACGCCGCGCTTCTCGGCCCGCGCCAGGTACTCCAGGCAGACCGGGATCTGGTCCTCCTGGAGCAGCGAGATGCCGACCTCGTGGCCCTTGGCCTTGAGGAAGGTGTACGACATGCCGCCGCCGATGAGGATGCGGTCGGCCTTCTCCAGCAGGTTGTCGATGACGCCCAGCTTGTCGGAGACCTTGGCGCCGCCGAGCACCACCACGTAGGGGCGCGCGACGTCCTCGGTGAGCTTCTTCAGGACGCCGACCTCGGTGGCGATCAGGTCGCCGGCGGCGTGCGGGAGGCGCGCCGGGAGGTCGAAGACGGAGGCGTGCTTGCGGTGCACCGCACCGAAGCCGTCGCCGACGTAGATGTCGGCCAGCTCCGCCAGGGCGTCGGCGAAGGCGCCGCGCTCGGCGTCGTCCTTGCTGGTCTCGCCCGCGTTGAAACGGAGGTTCTCCAGCAGCGTGACCTCGCCGTTCGCCAGTGCGGCGACGGTGGCCTTCGCGCTGTCCCCGACCGTGTCGGTGGCGAACGTGACCTGCTTGCCCAGGATCTCGCCGAGCCGCGTGGCGGCCGGGGCGAGGGAGAACCGGGGGTCCGGGGCGCCCTTGGGACGGCCCAGGTGGGAGGCGACGATCACCTTGGCGCCCGCTGCGGCGAGCTTGGCGATCGTCGGCGCGACGGCGCGGATGCGGCCGTCGTCGGTGATGGTGGTGCCGTCGAGCGGCACGTTGAGGTCGGCGCGGACGAAGACCCGCTTGCCCTCGACACCGTCCTGGAGGAGTTCGTCGATCGTCTTCATGCAGTGACTCCGGTGACTTCCGTGATCGGGGTCCCCTGGGGGCACCTCCCGGCGGTAGCCGGGGGAGATAGCTGGGGGACAGTCATAGGACGGGGCCCGTACGACGCGCCATAGCGTCGCACGAGCCCCGTCCCCTACTACATCTCGGTACCTCTGACAGTGCTGTCAGGGAACGATCAGAGCTGGCCGCCGACGAAGACGGTCAGGTCGACCAGGCGGTTGGAGTAGCCCCACTCGTTGTCGTACCAGCCGACGACCTTGACCTGGTTGCCCTGGACCATGGTCAGGGAGGAGTCGAAGGTGCAGGAGGCCGGCCAGTTCACGATGTCGGAGGAGACGATCGCGTCCTCGGTGTACTCCAGGACACCCTTGAGCTGACCCTCGGCGGCCTTCTGGAAGGCGGCGTTGATCTCTTCCTTGCTGGTCTCGCGGTCGAGCTCGAGGACCAGGTCGGTGACCGAGCCGGTGGGGACCGGGACGCGCATGGCGATGCCGTCCAGCTTGCCCTTCAGCTGCGGGAGGACCAGCGCGGTGGCCTTGGCGGCACCGGTGGAGGTCGGGATGATGTTCTCCGCGGCGGCGCGGGCGCGGCGCAGGTCGGAGTGGGGGAAGTCCAGGATCCGCTGGTCGTTGGTGTACGCGTGGACCGTGGTCATCATGCCCTTGACGATGCCGAAGTTCTCGTCGAGAACCTTGGCCATCGGCGCCACGCAGTTGGTGGTGCAGGAGGCGTTGGAGATGACGTGGTGGTTGGCCGCGTCGTACTTCTCCTGGTTGACGCCCATGACGATCGTGATGTCCTCGTCCTTGGCGGGCGCGGAGATCAGGACCTTCTTGGCGCCGGCGGCGAGGTGCTTCGCGGCGTCGGCCTTCTTGGTGAAGATGCCGGTGGACTCGATGACGATGTCGGCGCCCAGCTCGCCCCAGGGCAGGTTGGCGGGGTCGCGCTCGGCCATCGTCTTGAAGGTCATGTCACCGACGGTGATCGAGTCGTCGGTGTGGCTGACCTCCTGCTTCAGACGACCCAGGATGGTGTCGTACTTCAGCAGGTGGACCAGGGTGGCGTTGTCGGTCAGGTCGTTGACACCGACGATCTGGATGTCCGCACCCTGCTCCAGCAGCGCGCGGAAGTAGTTACGACCGATACGGCCAAAGCCGTTGATGCCTACGCGGATCGTCACGAACCGATCTCCTCGTTGGTTTGCCGGTCTGTCCGCCGGCGGCTGTATGGGAAGTCCCCGACCACCAACGACCCTACCTCTAAGTAGAGGGGTATGTGACATTGAAGGGTCTTGCACAAGTGGGCGCCCTCAGGCACAATTGCGCGGCCTCGGAACGGGGTGCCCGAGGCCGCGCCGTGGAGGGTGTCAGCCGCCGATGGCGCGCAGGGCCGCGCCGAGCAGCGTGGCGCGTTCCCGGGCGTCCGGGACGTGCTCCAGACCGAATCCCAGCAGCACGGTGTCACGCGTGGTGACGGCGGCGGAGAAGCGGGCGATCGCCTGCGACCGCGCCCAGTCACCGCTCTTCCCGGGGCTGCCGGCGGGCGGGTCCGCCGCCGACCAGGGGCCGAGGGAGGTCTCGAAGCCCTCGGTGTCCCGGGCGGTGCCGCCGACCGTGAGGGTGGCGCCGTCGGCGAGGAAGCCGCGGCCCCCGTCACCCGGGTCGGTGATGTACGACAGGGCCAGCTCGACCTTCTTCCCCGCGTAGGGGCTGAGGTCGAAGGCGGCCTGCCGCCATCCGGTGGTCGGTCCGGTGAAGCTGTGCCAGGCACCCGTGGTGCCCTGGGGCGCGCAGCCGTCGTCGCGCGCGGTCAGGTAGTGGGCGAGGGCGGGGTGCAGCCGCAGTGCGGCGGCGCAGTCGGAGGGCGCCGTCCGCCCGGTGCCGCCGCCCGCGTCCGGGAGGGTGGTCCAGTCGTCCTGGCCCGCGGTACGGGCCTCCAGGACGGCGTGGTCGTACCCCCGCTCGGTGTCGGGGCTGAGCCGGACGCCCAGGCTCGGCTTGTCCGCGGCGCTCGCCCCGGTGAGGTCGACGGTGCGCGTCAGCCGCATCCAGGCGTTGTCCTGGTGCCGGGCGGCGGCCATCCAGGCGCCTTCGTACGGCTGGAAGGGTGACCGCGCGCCGCCGGAGTACTCGCCGGCGGGCTCGCTGCGGAACCGCGGGAAGGTCTCGGGCGGCAGGTCGTCCGAGACGGGGCTGTAGGAGCCGGCCGTGGTGAGCGGGCTGCCCGCCGTGGCGCCGGCGAGGCCCGCCGTGGTGCCGGCGAGCTTGCCCGCGCCGGTGAAGCGCGGTGGCGCCGGATGGCCGGTCCGCCCGCCCGCGCCCAGGTAGTACTGGCTGAAGTCGTTGGACTCGGCGGGGCCGATCCGGGCGCCGCCGCCCGCCTCGGTGCCCGCGGTGACGAGCTTGCCGCCCTCGTTGAGGAAGGCGCGCACGGCGAGCAGGGTGCCGCCGCCGGGCTTGTTCGTACCGGAGTACCAGACGACGGTGGTGAAGTTGCCGAGCACGCCGAGCGCGTGCGGCGCGCCGTTCTTCGCGACGTCCCAGACGGCGGCCTTGCGACCGTTCTCGGCGAGCGCCTCGGTGTACGCGGCGAGGTGCGCGGACGGGGCGGTGCCGCCCTCGTCGGCGAGGACCAGGGTGTCGGTGCGCGGGCGCTCGGCCACGGTGTAGGTGAAGGGCTCGCTGGCGGTGCGCCCGCCCTCGCGGGTGCGGCCGGTGAACCAGACCTCGACGGTGGAGCCGACGTCGGCGCCCTCGACGAAGGCGCGGTACTGGTCGAACTGGAGGTTGTCCTCGCCTCCGTACCGGTCGCCGCCCTCCCACGCCTCCAGTTCCTCGGTGTGCGTACGGCCGCCGTCGACACGGTAGTTGAGGAGCTTGTCGCCGAGGCTCTTGCGGGCGGTGACGGCGACCTGCTGCTCCTCGCCCCGCGCGTAGGAGGTCGTGAAGGCGTCGGGGGTGAAGTCGGGGGTGGTGAGCCCGACGGTGGAGGCCGGGGTGTCGGGGTGGGCGGCGCTCTCGGCGACGGACAGCGCGAAGGGGATGTTCTTCGCGAACTCCTGCTGGATCAGCTTCTCGTCGTCCGGGAAGGTGAAGGAGGAGCGGCAGTCGGCCGGGTTCCAGGCGTCGTTCGGGTCGATGCGGGAGACGGTCTGACAGGTCGACATCTCCGGGGTGAACATCATCGTGCCGTTGACGTTGGCCGCGTGGCCGTCGGCCTCGCCGTTGGTGACGTACAGCTCGGAGGAGAGCTGGGGACGGTAGCCGGGGATCGCGGGCTTCTCCGGGGTGCCCGCGAGCGCACGGTAGACGGTGTCGTCCGGGGTGGGTGTGGCGACCTGCCAGCCGACCCCGTAGAGGATCAGCTCGGCGGCCGAGTGGTAGTTGACGGCGGTGCGGAAGTGGAGGCGCTTCTGGAAGGCGTCGAGCGCCCGGGTCTCCGGTTCGGAGGCTGCGGACGGGCCGCGGTAGGTCTCGGAGGCCGGGCGGGGGGACGAGCCCTCGTTGTCGTAGCCCCACTTGTAGGAGAAGTTGCGGTTGAGGTCGACGCCGTCCCCGGGGGCGATCTTGCCGTCGCCGTCGTTGTCCCGGAGGTTCTTGCGCCACAGCCGGGTGCCCGGGCCCTGGAAGGTGTAGTCGTAGCCGTCCGGGTTGGCGGAGATCAGGAACCACAGCTCGGTGCGGTCCACCAGCCGGGTGATCCGCTCGTCCTTGCCGTAGTTGTCGAGGTAGTGGTGGAACAGCCGCCTCGTCATCTCCGGGGTGATCCACTCGCGGGCGTGCTGGTTGGACATGTAGAGCACCGCGGGCCGGTCGCCGTCGTCGGTGCGGCGGGCGTCCTTGGTGACCTTCACGGCGAGGATGTCCTGGCCGCGCACGGTCTTGCCGATGCTGACGACCTTGGTCAGGCCGGGGTGGGCGCGCGCGGTGTCCTGGATCTCCCGCTGGAGGCCGCGCTCACCGCTGTACGGGCGGAAGACGCCCTCGCCCTCGGCCTTGAGGCGTTCCTGGGTCTTCGCGGAGATCTTCTTCTCGGTGAGGTCCACGCCCTGCCGGCGGAGCGCGTCGGCCTGGCCGGCGGTGAGGTGCACCTCGACCGGCGCGGTGCGCCCGGCGGTGATCCGCTCGCCGAGTTCGTGCCCGTCGACGCCCGCCTTGAGGAGCAGCGGGATCTGGGCCGGTCCGACCCGGGCCGTCCACACGGAGAGCGGTCCCGTGTCCTTCGCCGGGTTCCCGGCCGCTCCCCCGGCCGTGGCCGCCGTGGTGCCGGGTTGCGCCTGTGCGATGGGTGCCACGGCCAGTCCGCCGAGTAACAGCGAAGCGGCCGCGACGAGCGATCTCGCCCTGCGTCTCATGAGCCCCCCTTGCCGTTGTCTGTCCCGTCCCTGCACGGACGCCAGGCTTGCGAGTCCACATGATCATGTCAATACCGCCTCAAGAGGGGACGGAATCGGCCCGTCGACGCGGAACCGCCCCCGGCGCGCGGGCGCCGGGGGCGGTGACATCGGGTGACGCCGTACGGGCGACGGGCGCCGCCGGGCGGGAGCGGCCGGGGCGCCGGGACGCGGCCGGGACCCGCCGGGGCCGGCGACACCGTGGCGCGACGGCCGGGATCGGCCGGGCGCGGCCTCGCGGGCGGGGTCAGCCCGCCATGCCCTCGGCCATCTCCTCGGAGAGGTCCGAGAGGTCCGAGAGGTTGGACTCGGTGCCGGGGATGCCCAGGTCCTGGGCGCGCTTGTCGGCCATGGCCAGCAGGCGCCGGATGCGGCCGGCGACGGCGTCCTTGGTCAGCGGCGGGTCGGCGAGGGCGCCCAGCTCCTCCAGGGACGCCTGCTTGTGCTCCATCCGCAGCCGGCCGGCGGCGGCGAGGTGCTCGGGCACCTCCTCGCCGAGGATCTCCAGCGCGCGCTGGACCCGGGCTCCGGCGGCGACGGCGGCACGGGCCGAGCGGCGCAGATTGGCGTCGTCGAAATTGGCGAGGCGGTTGGCGGTGGCCCGCACTTCGCGGCGCATCCGCCGCTCCTCCCAGGCCAGCACCGACTCATGGGCACCCAGTCGCGTCAACAGCGCGCCGATCGCGTCACCGTCCCGGACGACCACCCGGTCCACTCCGCGCACCTCGCGCGCCTTGGCCGCGATCTGGAGCCGGCGGGCGGCGCCGACCAGGGCGAGCGCCGCCTCCGGCCCGGGGCAGGTGACCTCCAGGGAGGAGGAGCGGCCGGGCTCGGTGAGCGAGCCGTGGGCCAGGAAGGCGCCGCGCCAGGCGGCCTCCGCGTCGCAGGTGGCGCCGGAGACGACCTGGGGTGGCAGGCCACGGATCGGCCGGCCGCGGCCGTCGACCAGGCCGGTCTGGCGCGCGAGCTGGTCACCGCCCGCCACCACCCGCACCACGTACCGGCTGCCGCGGCGCAGCCCGCCGGGGGCCATCACCACCAGGTCGGAGGTGTGTCCGAAGATCTCCAGGATGTCCTTGCGGAGCCGCCGGGCGGCGATCCCGGTGTCCAGCTCCGCCTCGATCACAATGCGCCCGCTGACCAGGTGCAGACCGCCCGCGAACCGCAGGATCGCCGAGACCTCCGCTTTCCGGCAGCAGGTCCGGGTGACGGGGAGCCGGGAGATTTCATCCTTCACCGCTGCCGTCATCGCCATGGGCCGATCCTTCCATGCATCCGAAAAATACGGTCGTACGCGGCGGCCAACAGCTCCGGGTCATGGGTCGGGGAGCCGTCGGGCGCGGCGACCGGCGCCAGCTCGACCGCGGCCCCCAGCCGCTTGGCGGCATCGGTGAGGCTCTCGCGGTCGGGCACGGCGGCCTCGTCGGCCAGCACCACGTCCAGGGCGAGTTTAGGGGCGTGTCGGGCCAAAACCTCCAAATGACGCTGCGGGGAGAAGCCATCGGTTTCACCGGGCTGCGGCGCGAGGTTCAGCGAGAGGACCCGTCGGGCCTTGGTCTCCTGGAGCGCTTCGAGCAGCTCGGGCACCAGAAGGTGCGGGATGACGGACGAGAACCAGGAGCCCGGGCCGAGCACCACCCAGTCGGCGTCCAGGACCGCGGCGACGGCCTCGGGGACCGCCGGCGGGTCCTCCGGCACGACGTGCACGGACTGCACCTCGCCGGGGGTGAGGGCCACCGTGGCCTGGCCGCGGACGGTGCTGAGGGCCTCGGGCTCGGCGGGGTCGTGACCCCGCACGAGCGCCTGGAGCTCCAGCGGCACCGCGGACATGGGGAGCACCCTGCCGTGCGCGCCCAGCAGCTTGCCGACCAGGTCCAGGGCCTGAACGTGATCGCCGAGCTGCTCCCAGAGGGCGACGATCAGCAGATTGCCGACGGCGTGCCCGTGCAGGTCGCCCTCGCTGGCGAAGCGGTGCTTGATCACCCGGGCCCAGGTCTGGCCCCAGTCGTCGTCGCCGCACAGGGCGGCGAGCGCCTTGCGCAGGTCGCCCGGGGGCAGCACGCCCAGCTCGTCGCGGAGCCGGCCGCTGGAGCCGCCGTCGTCCGCGACGGTGACGACGGCCGTCAGGTCGCCGGTGATCCGGCGGAGCGCGGCCAGCGACGCGGACAGGCCGTGGCCGCCGCCGAGGGCGACGACCTTGGGCTGCGCGCCACGGCCGACGCGGCCGCCCCGCCCGGTGGCACGGGCGGGGACCAGGCGGCGGCCCCGGCGCAGCCGGAACGTGCGGCCGGTCACTCGCGCCCCATGTCCCGGTGGACGACGACGGTCTCGACACCCTCGGAGACCAGGCGGTGGGCGAGCTTCTCGGACATCGCCACGGAGCGGTGCTTGCCGCCGGTGCAGCCGACCGCGATGGTCACATAGCGCTTGCCCTCCCGGCGGTAGCCCGCGGCGATGAGCTGGAGCAGCTCGGTGTAGCGGTCGAGGAACTCCTTGGCGCCGGGCTGGTTGAAGACATAGCCCGAGACCTCTTCGTTCAGGCCCGTGAAGGGGCGCAGCTCCGGGACCCAGTGCGGGTTGGGCAGGAAGCGGCAGTCCACCACGAGGTCGGCGTCGACGGGGAGGCCGTACTTGAAGCCGAAGGACATCACGGTGGCGCGGAGCTCCGGCTCCTCCTCGCCGGCGAACTGGGCGTCCATCTTGGCGCGCAGCTCGTGGACGTTGAGGCTGGAGGTGTCGATCACCAGGTCGGCGTCGCCGCGCAGCTCGCGCAGCAGGTCGCGCTCGGCGGCGATGCCGTCGACGATGCGGCCGGAGCCCTGGAGCGGGTGCGGGCGGCGCACGGACTCGAAGCGGCGCACCAGGGCGTCGTCGGAGGCCTCCAGGAAGATCACGCGCCGCTTGACCTTCTTGGCGGCCAGGTCGGCGAGGGACTCCCGGAGGTTGTCGAAGAAGCGCCGGCCGCGGACGTCCACGACCACCGCGATCCGGGCCACGTTGCCCTGCGAGCGGGCGCCGAGGTCCACCATGGTGGGGATCAGGGCGGGCGGCAGGTTGTCCACGACGAACCAGCCGAGGTCCTCCAGGCACTTGGCGGCGGTGCTGCGGCCCGCCCCCGACATGCCGGAGATGATCACCAGTTCGGGGATGCCCGTCGTCTCGGCGGCCGCGTCCGCCGTCGTGCCCGTACTCACCTGTGCTCCGTCTCGATCGGTCCCGGTCATGCTGCTACCCCCGTTCTGCCGACGGTGCCGCGGTCGCGGCCCCGTCCTCCATACTGCGGTCTCCCGGTGTCCGGGGCCCGAACGCCGGCTGCCGGCCGTCCGTACACCGCCGGCGGCCGGAACCGCGCGTGTCCCCGTCCATCATTCCTCCGCATCGTCCATGATCTCGCCAGTCGCGGTGTTGACCGCGGGGGCGGGCGGGGCCGTGGCGGCCAGCGCCGCGGCGACGGTCTCCGCCGTCTTCCGGCCGATGCCGGGTGTCTCGCAGATCTGCTCGACCGTCGCGGCGCGCAGCCGCTTGACCGAGCCGAAGTGCTTGAGCAGGGCCTTCTTGCGCGTGTCGCCGAGGCCGGGCACGGTGTCGAGGGGTCCGGCCTTCAGCACTCCGGCGCGCTTGCCGCGCTGGTAGGCGATGGCGAAGCGGTGCGCCTCGTCACGGACGCGCTGGAGGAAGTAGAGGCCCTCGCTGCTGCGCGGCAGGACGACGGGGTCCTCCTCGCCGGGCAGCCAGACCTCCTCCAGGCGCTTGGCGAGGCCGCAGACGGCGACGTCGCTGATGCCCAGCTCGTCCAGCGCCCGGCGGGCGGCGGCCACCTGCGGGCCGGCGCCGTCGACCACGACGAGCTGCGGGGGGTAGGCGAAGCGCTTGGGGCGGCCGTCGTCCTCCCGGGCCTCTCCGGGGGCGATGCCTCCGGCGGCTTCCGCGGCTCCTTCCGCGCTGTCCGCGCCCTCCGTGCCGTCCGGTTCTTCCTGCCACTCCCCCGTCCGCACCTTCTCCGCGAGATAGCGGCGGAAGCGGCGGGAGACGACCTCGTGCATGGACCGGACGTCGTCCTGCCCGGCGAAGGACTTGATCTGGAAGCGGCGGTACTCGCTCTTGCGGGCGAGGCCGTCCTCGAAGACGACCATGGACGCGACGACGTCCTGGCCCTGGAGGTGGGAGATGTCGAAGCACTCGACGCGCAGCGGCGCGGAGTCCAGGCCGAGGGCCTCCGCGATCTCCTCCAGGGCGCGGGAGCGGGTGGTCAGGTCGGAGGCGCGCTTCGTCTTGTGCAGGACGAGGGCCTGCTGGGCGTTGCGCTGGACCGTGGCCATCAGGTCCTTCTTGTCGCCGCGCTGCGGGATGCGCAGGTCGACCCGGGCGCCGCGGCGCTCGGTGAGCCACTGGGTGACGGGCCCGACGGGATCCGGCAGGGCGGGGACGAGGACCTCCTTGGGGACCGCGTCGCCCTTCTCCTCGCCGTAGAGCTGCTGGAGGGCGTGCTCCACCAGGCCCGCGGTGTCGACGGCCTCCACCTTGTCCGTCACCCAGCCGCGCTGGCCGCGGACCCGGCCGCCGCGCACGTGGAAGATCTGGACGGCGGCCTCGAGTTCGTCCTCCGCGACGGCGATCAGATCGGCGTCGGTGGCGTCGGCGAGGACGACGGCGTTCTTCTCCATGGCGCGGCGGAGTGCCTCTATGTCGTCGCGCAGCCGGGCCGCCTTCTCGTACTCCATCTCCTCGGCGGCCTCGTGCATCGCCTGCTCCAGGCGGCGGAGGTAGGTGCCGGTGCGGCCGGCCATGAAGTCGCAGAACTCCTCGGCCAGTTCGCGGTGCTCCTCCGCGCCGACCCGGCCGACGCAGGGGGCGGAGCACTTGCCGATGTAGCCGAGCAGGCAGGGGCGGCCGATCTGGGCGGAGCGCTTGAACACCCCGGCCGAGCAGGTCCGGACGGGGAAGACGCGGAGCATCAGGTCGACGGTCTCGCGGATCGCCCAGGCGTGGGCGTACGGGCCGAAGTAGCGCACGCCCTTCTTCTTGGGGCCGCGCATGACCTGGACGCGGGGGAACTCCTCGCCCATGGTGACGGCGAGGGAGGGATAGCTCTTGTCGTCCCGGTACTTGACGTTGAAGCGCGGGTCGTACTCCTTGATCCAGGAGTATTCGAGCTGGAGCGCCTCGACCTCGGTGGAGACGACCGTCCACTCGACGGCGGCGGCCGTGGTGACCATGGTGCGGGTGCGCGGGTGCAGGCCGGCGAGGTCCTGGAAGTACGAGGAGAGCCGCTGGCGCAGGCTCTTCGCCTTCCCGACGTAGATCACGCGGCCGTGCTCGTCACGGAATTTGTAGACCCCCGGCGAGTCGGGGATCTGTCCCGGCTTGGGTCGGTAGCTGCTGGGGTCGGCCATGTCACACACCCTACTTGCGGGCAGTGACAACTCCACCGCCGAGCCGGTCCGGCGGAGCGGGGGCGCGCGGCGCCGGAGGCCCGCCGGGCGCCGCCGCGCGAGCCCTTCCGTCCGGGGCCCGGCGGCGCCGTCCGGCCCCCGGGCGGTGGGTGCCGGGGGCCGGGGCGGGGGCGTCGTGGGGTCACCCCCGGTGGCGGCCCTGGTCAGGGGCCGCCGTGCTCAGCCGCGCCGCCTCCGGCGGATCAGCAGTGCGGTGGCGCCGAGGGCCAGGACTCCCCCGGTGACCGCCGCCGCGGCGGCCGGGGCCGGCGGGCCGCCGGCGTCCGTGCGTGCCGCGGCGGTGGCGGGGCCGTCCGGGGCAGCGGCGTCCGGGGCGGGGGCACGGCCCTCGGCCGCCGGGGCGGCGTTCGTCCCGTAGCCGCCGGCGAGGCCCTTCTTCTCGTAGGCGGAGCCGGGCAGCTTGTCGCCGTACTCCTTGTGCACGCGCGCCTGGTAGCGCGCGAGGCTGGTGCCCCCGGCGCCGATGGCACGGGTGGCGTCCTCGTCGAGCGGCAGGACCCGGTCGCCGCGCTGGACGTACCAGGCGTCGATCTGCGGCTCGCGGAAGACGGTGCCGCCGCTCAGCCTGCGGGCGCCCTCGGCGGCGTAGCGGGTCTCGTCGTCGCCGGTGGCGATGTTCACGACCTTCCACTCGTCGCCTGCCCGCGCCGTCCACACGGACGCCTTCTGACCGTCGGCCGAGACCGCCTTGCTGGCCAGGAAGTCGAGCGTGGCCACGGGGACGCCCGTGCGGCCGGCCACGAACTCGGGGGCGAGGGTGTAGACGGGCACGGTCGCGCCGTCGATGCCCGGCCGCGCCTTCGCCTTGGCGATCGCGCCGTCGCGGGCGAAGAAGCGGGAGAGCGTGTCGAGGGTCGCGGGGGCCGTCGCCGCCTCGTGGGCCTCGGCGATCCCGGCGCCCGACGGGGCCGCGGGGGCGGGCGGTACGGGCTGTGCCGCGTGGGCCAGGGGCGCGAGCCCGAGGAAGACGGCGGTGAGGGCTCCGGCGGCGGCCGCCCGGGCGGCGTTGCCCCGGCAGTGCCCGGCGGACACGGGCGCGGGGGTGGGGGCGGGGGTGCGGGCGGGGGTGGGGGTACCGGCGTGGGTCATGACCTCACGCTCCGATCCGGTAGAGCGAGTGGGTCCAGGTGAACTCCGAGTTGCCGCTGTTGCGGCCGCCCACGTACCAGGCGTGCGAGGCCCAGTTGTAGCGGTCGTTGGAGGGCCACGGGTCGCCCCAGTAGACCCAGCTGTTGGCGTCGTCGTAGCCGTAGACGGTGTGCATGTGACCGCCGCCGGACGCCCACTGGATGCGGGTCTCGATCGGCCGGTTCGCGCTGATCTCGCTCTGCACGGTGGGGTAGCGCAGCCAGCCGGTGACGTACGAGCCGGAGTTGATGCCCGCCCAGTCCAGGGCGTTCTGCACATTGCCCAGGGTGGCCTGGTTGTTGGGGCATTCGGTGCCCTGCTGCCGGTTGAAGGCGGCGTTGCAGAACTGGTTCTGGCTGTAGTTCCGCCCGAACCAGGTGGCGATGGTGTTGCCGGCGCCGGCCCAGCACCAGTTGGTCTTCTGCTGGGCCTGCATGGTGATGTTGAGCTTCTTCGACGCGAGCAGGCTCGGCCCGTCGGCGGTGGCGGCGCTCGCCGTGGTGGGGACGGCGAGCAGCGCGGTGGCGGCCAGGGCCGAGGACAGGGTGACGGCGAGCCGTCTGCCGCGTATCCGGGTCTTTCCGGTGCTGTTCAGTTGTGCCGATGCACGGGACATGGACGTTCCTCCCGAGGCGGGGGGTGCTGGTGGAGGCGCGTCCGGACGCTGGTCAGGAGCATCGCGGTGTTGTCAGTGACCGGTCAACAGGCTTCAATGCTGGGTGAGCCGCCGGTGTGAACGACACGTACCGGATGTGAACGTCCGGTGCCCGCCGAAAAGGATCACAGCGGTCCGGCAGGCCGCGCCGTATTCACCGCTTGTGAATATTCACAGAGGGGCGATCCGGATGGGACGGACCGGCACACAGGCCGCCGAGGCCGAGGCCGAGCTGGCACGGGCGCTGCGCACGGGCCCCTTCCACCTGGCCCTGCGCACCGCCCTGACCGCGCGCGGCCTCGCCCTGCACCGGGTGCAGCACCGGCTCGCACAGCGCGGTGTGCGGGTGGGCGTGACCAGCCTGAGCTACTGGCAGCAGGGCGCGCGAAGACCCCAGCGGCCGGAGTCCCTGCGGGCCGTGCGGATGCTGGAGGACGTGCTGGACCTGCCCGCGCAGGCCCTGACCCGACTGCTGGAGCCGACCGGCGCCTCCCCGGAGACGGAGCGGCCCGCCGCGCGCTCGTACCGCCTCCTCGTCGAGGAGTCCCGCACCCTGGAACGGCTGCTCGCGGAGCTGGAGTCACCGGCCGACGGCGGGCTGCACACCGTCTGCCACCTGGAGCGGGTCTTCATCGGGCCGGACCGCGCGCTCAGCGGCCGCGACTCCCAGCACGTCGTGCGCGCGCACCGGGACGGCGTGGACCGCTATGTCGCCATCCACCACGGCGACTCCGGCTGCGACCCCGGGCGGGTGACCGTAAGGGCGACCGAGAACTGCCGCGTGGGGCGGGTGCGGTGGCACTCCGGGTCGGGCGTCCTCGTCGCGGAACTGCTCTTCGACGCCCGGCTGCGCGCCGGGGAGACGTATGTCTTCGGCTACGGCTTCGACGACGGCACCGGCGGCCCGAGCGGCGAGTACATCCGGGGCTTCAGCTTCGCGGGCGGGCAGTACGTCCTCCAGGTGCGCTTCGACAACGCGGCCCTGCCGGTGCGCTGCCGCCGCTTCGCCCGCGCCTCCGCCACGGCGCCGCGCACCGCGCAGCAGGAACTGACCCTCGCGGGCCGGCACCGGGGCGTCCACCTGGTGGAACCCGCGGTGCGCCCGGGGATCCTGGGGATCTCCTGGGACTGGACGTGACGCTGGGACGGGACGTGACCCCGGGACCGGACGTGTCGCCGGGACCGGACGTGTCGCCGGGACGGGACGAAGCGGCTCGCCGGACAGGGCTGCTCACCGGACGGGCCTGCCCGCCGACCGCGCGGGGCCGCTGGAATTAGCCGCCCGCCGGTCACCACGGCCTGCCGATCGGAACGGGCCGCCGGTCGTGACGGACCACCGATCACGACGGACCGCTGATCGGGACCGGCCGCTGATCAAGGGGGCCGCTGATCAAGGGGGCCGCTGATCAGGGGGGC
The DNA here is from genome assembly GCF_021228125.1 of Streptomyces albireticuli. Lineage (GTDB taxonomy): Bacteria > Actinomycetota > Actinomycetes > Streptomycetales > Streptomycetaceae > Streptomyces > Streptomyces albireticuli. Next base: position 922,861 of record NZ_JAJQQS010000002.1, on the reverse strand, counting down.
CGCCGATCGGGAGGGGCCGCTGATCAGGACGGACCGCGCCCCGGACCCGCGCCGCCCGCCCGTACGCCTCAGGCGTCCGGGCCCGCGATCAGCTTCCCCCCGGCGACCTTGACGGGCACGTCCGGCAGCGGCGCGTCCGCCGGGCCCCGGAGGACCTTGCCGGTGTTCACGTCGAACTTGCTGCCGTGGCAGGGACAACTGGCCTCGCCGCTCTGGACCTTGGTCATGACGCAGCCCGCGTGCGTGCACACCGCGCTGAACGCCTTGAACTCGCCCTGGGCCGACCGCGAGACCAGCAGCCGCTCCTCGCGGTAGAGCCGCGCACCGCCGACCGGCACCTCTTCCGGCGCCCCCAGGTCCACGGGGGCCGTCGGCGTCACGGGCGCCTTGGGCGTCTCCTTCCCGCCCGTGCAGGCCGTGGCGCCCAGCCCGGCGGCACCGGCCAGCGCCGCTCCGCGCAGCACGGTCCGGCGGGAGGAGAGGGGGCCCGAGGGGCTGGTCATGGAGGCTCCAACGATGAGCTGCTGATGCGCGGGTACGACCCGTCGACCCTACCGGTACCCTGCATTCCGCTCAGTGCCCCGGGGCCGGAGAGAGGACTCTGCTCGTGATCGTCGTAGCCGGAGAAGCCCTGATCGACCTGGTGCCGGACGGGCACCGGGGACCTCCGCCGGCCGCCGGCCCCGGCGGAGCGCTGCCCGCGCTGCTGCCCCGGCGCGGCGGCGGGCCGTACAACACCGCGGTGGCGCTGGGCCGGCTGGGAGCGGCCACCGCCTTCGTCTCCCGGGTGTCGTCGGACGGGTTCGGCGAGGCGCTGCTGGACGGGCTGCGGTCGGCGGGGGTGGACGTCTCGCTGGTGGAGCGGGGGCCCGAGCCCACCACGCTCGCGGTGGCCGACATCGGCGCGGACGGCTCGGCGGGCTACGGCTTCTACGCGCGGGGCACCGCGGACCGCCTCTTCACACTGCCGGGGCCGCTGCCGGACGCGGCGGCGGCGCTGTGCCTGGGGACGGTCTCGCTGGTGCTGGAGCCGGGCGCGAGCGCGTACGAGGCGCTGCTGCGGCGGGAGGCGGGCCGGGGGCTGTTCACCCTGCTCGACCCGAACATCCGCGCGGGCCTGATCCCGGACCCGGACGCCTACCGGGCACGGTTTCGGACGTGGCTGCCGCGGGTCACCCTGCTGAAGCTGTCTACGGAGGACGCCCGCTGGCTGGGCGGCTCGCCCGGGGAGTGGCTGGCCGCGGGTCCGGCGGCGGTGGTCGTCACCGACGGCGGGGCGGGGCTGTCCGTCCACACCCGTGGTGGGACGCACCGCGTGCCCGCGGAGCGGGTGCGGGTGGCGGACACGATCGGGGCCGGTGACACCGTGAACGCGGCGCTGCTGCACCGGCTCGCGGCCCTCGGCGCGCTGTCGCCCGGCGGACTCGCCGCCCTGGACGGGCCCGCCTGGCGGGACATCCTGGCCTTCGCGGCCCGGGCGGCGGCCCTCACCTGCTCCCGTGCGGGCGCGGAGCCGCCGTACGCGGCGGAACTGGCGCCGGCGGACCGCCGGACGGACTCGGGACCGAGCCCGTCCGGCGGCTGAGAGCACCCTCCGCGTACGGGTCGCTCAGGCGCTCTTGGCCCGGGAGGCCGTCTTCTTCGCGACCGCCTTCTTGGCCGGGGCCTTCTTCGCGGCGGCCGCCTTCGAGGCGGCGGTCTTCGAGGCCGTGGACTTGGCCGCGGTGGACTTCGCCGCGGTCGCCTTCGAAGCCGTCGCCTTGGAAGCCGGCTTGGCAGTCGCCTTGGAGGCAGCCTTCTTCGGGGCGATCATCTTCGTGGCGACGGTCTTCGTCGGCTTCGCCGCCTTCGAGACCGCCTTCGAAGCCGTCTTGGAAGCCGCCTTCCCGGCCGTCTTCCCCGCCGTCTTCGAGCCGGCCTCGCGCGCCACGGGCCCCGCGTCGCTGACGCGCTCCCCCAGCAGCTCCCGGAGGAACTTTCCGGTGTGGCTGTCCGGGACCGCCGCGACCTCCTCGGGCGTGCCCTCGGCGACGACCAGGCCACCGCCGCTGCCACCCTCGGGACCCATGTCGACGACCCAGTCGGCGGTCTTGATCACGTCGAGGTTGTGCTCGATGACGATGACGGTGTTGCCCTTGTCGACCAGGCCGGACAGCACGGAGATCAGCTTGCTGATGTCCTCGAAGTGCAGACCCGTGGTGGGCTCGTCCAGCACATAGACCGTACGGCCCGTCGAGCGCTTCTGGAGCTCGCTGGCGAGCTTCACACGCTGTGCCTCACCGCCCGAGAGCGTCGGCGCGGACTGGCCGAGGCGGACGTACCCGAGGCCGACCTCGTGCAGGGTGCGCAGGTGGCGGGCGATGGTGGGCACGGCCTCGAAGAAGCCGAGCGCCTCCTCGATGGGCATGTCCAGCACCTCGGCGATGGACTTGCCCTTGTAGTGCACCTCCAGGGTTTCCCGGTTGTAGCGGGCACCGTGGCAGACCTCGCACGGGACGTACACGTCCGGCAGGAAGTTCATCTCGATCTTGATGGTGCCGTCGCCGGAGCAGTTCTCGCAGCGGCCGCCCTTGACGTTGAAGGAGAAGCGGCCGGGCAGATAGCCGCGGACCTTCGCCTCCATGGTCTCCGCGAAGAGCTTGCGGACGTGGTCGAAGACCCCGGTGTACGTCGCGGGGTTGGAGCGCGGCGTACGGCCGATGGGCGACTGGTCGACGTGGACGACCTTGTCGACCAGGTCGTCGCCGTCGACCCGGGTGTGGCGGCCGGGGACGGTCCGGGCGCCGTTCAGCTCGCGGGCCAGGTGGGTGTAGAGGATGTCGTTGACCAGCGTCGACTTGCCGGAGCCCGAGACGCCCGTGACGGCCGTGAGCACACCGAGCGGGAAGGAGACGTCGATGTCCCGGAGGTTGTTCTCCCGGGCGCCGCGGACCGTGATCCGGCGGCTGCCGTTGACCGGGCGGCGGAGGTCCGGAGTGGCGATGGCCTTCCTGCCGGAGAGGTAGTGCCCGGTCATCGACTCCTCGTTGCCCAGCAGCTCCGCGAGGGGACCGCTGTGCACCACCTTGCCGCCGTGCTCGCCCGCGCCGGGGCCGATGTCCACGACCCAGTCGGCGACCTTGATGGTGTCCTCGTCGTGCTCGACGACGATCAGGGTGTTGCCCATGTCCCGCAGGCGGACGAGGGTCTCGATGAGGCGGTGGTTGTCGCGCTGGTGGAGGCCGATGGACGGCTCGTCCAGGACGTAGAGCACACCGACGAGGCCGGAGCCGATCTGGGTGGCGAGCCGGATGCGCTGGGCCTCGCCGCCGGAGAGGGTGCCGGCCGCGCGGTTGAGCGAGAGGTAGTCCAGGCCGACGTCGACCAGGAACTTCAGGCGTTCGTTGACCTCCTTGAGGACCCGCTCGGCGATCTTCTTCTCACGGCCGGTGAGCTTCATGTCCCGCAGGAAGTCGGCGCATTCGCTGATCGACATCGCGGCGACCTCGGCGATGGACCGGCCCTGCACGGTGACCGCGAGGACGATCGGCTTCAGCCGGGTGCCCTCACAGGTGGGGCAGGGCACCTCGCGCATATAGCCCTCGAAGCGCTCCCGGCTGGAGTCGCTCTCCGCCTCGGAGTGGCGCCGCTTGACGAACGGCACCGCGCCCTCGAAGGCCGTGGTGTACGCGCGCTCCCGGCCGTAGCGGTTGCGGTAGCGGACCTCGATCTGGGTCTTGTGGCCGCCCAGCAGGGCCTTGCGGGCGCGCTGCGGCAGGCCGGCCCAGGGGATGTCCGTACGGAAACCGAGCTCCTCGGCGAGGGCGCCCACCAGGCGGCTGAAGTAGTCCTTGGTGTGGCCGTGCGACCAGGGGCTGATCGCGCCCTCGTCCAGGGACTTCTCCTCGTCCGGGACGATGAGCTCCGGGTCGACCTCCATGCGGGTGCCGATGCCGGTGCAGTCCGGGCAGGCGCCGAAGGGGGAGTTGAAGGAGAAGGAGCGCGGCTCCAGCTCCTCGAAGGAGAGGTCGTCGTACGGGCAGTAGAGGTGCTCGGAGAACATCCGCTCACGCTCGGGGTCGTCCTCCGGGAGGTCGACGAAGTCGAGGATCACCATGCCGCCGGAGAGGCCCAGGGCGGTCTCGACCGAGTCGGTCAGCCGGCGCTTGGCGCTGTCCTTGACGGTGAGGCGGTCGATGACCACCTCGATGGTGTGCTTCTCCTGCTTCTTGAGCTTGGGCGGGTCGGTGAGCTGCACCGTCTCGCCGTCGACCCGGGCCCTGCTGTAGCCCTTGGTCTGGAGGTCGGAGAAGAGGTCGACGAACTCGCCCTTGCGCTCGCGCACCAGCGGCGAGAGCACCTGGAAACGGCTGCCCTCCGGCAGCTCCAGCACCCTGTCCACGATCGCCTGGGGCGACTGCCGGGAGATGGGCCGCGCGCACTCGGGGCAGTGCGGCTTGCCGATCCGGGCGAAGAGCAGGCGGAGGTAGTCGTAGACCTCGGTGATGGTGCCGACCGTGGAACGGGGGTTGCGCGAGGTCGACTTCTGGTCGATGGAGACGGCCGGGGACAGGCCCTCGATGAAGTCCACATCGGGCTTGTCCATCTGGCCCAGGAACTGCCGTGCGTAGGAGGAGAGCGACTCGACGTAGCGACGCTGCCCCTCGGCGAAGATCGTGTCGAACGCGAGGGACGACTTGCCCGAGCCGGAGAGCCCCGTGAAGACGATGAGCGAGTCGCGGGGGAGGTCGAGCGAGACGTTCTTGAGGTTGTGCTCGCGAGCGCCACGGACGATGAGACGGTCAGCCACGCCGGTCGGCACCTTTCTTGAGAGCGATGGGGGTGCGCCGCACCCCTCATCCAGGGTAGGGGGGCGCCGCACGGATGTCGGATCCGATGCCACACACGAGCCTATAGCACGCACATTCGAATTACGGTCGGAGACGACATGCTTCACCCGGAAGAGTGGCGCCGCTAGGGTCGGCCGCATGACTGATCATGTGCACGACCTGGCCGCTGTACGTGAGGCGACCGACCGGCTCCTCTCCGCGGTCGGAAAACTGGACAACGCCGCCGTCGCCGAGGCGTCACGCCTGCCGGGCTGGACCCGCGGCCATGTGCTCGCCCACCTCGCCCGCAACGCCGACGCCCTGGTCAACGTCCTCGCCGGACGGCCCATGTACGCCGGCGCCGAGGTCCGGGACGCGGACATCGCCCGCGGCGCCGACCGGCCCCTGGAGGTCCACCTCGCGGACCTGCGCGACAGCGCGGCCCGCTTCACGGACGCGGCGGAGGCCCCAGGCGACCCGTCGCGGACCGTCGAGCTGCGCAACGGCGTGACCGACACCGCCGCCCGCGTCCCCTTCCGCCGCCTGATCGAGGTCGGGCTGCACCACGTCGACCTCGGCATCGGCTACGAGCTGACGGACCTGCCCGCGGAGTTCACCGCCCGGGCGATCGGCTATCTCGCGGCCCGCTACTCCGGCCACCGGGACGTCCCCGCCGTCACCCTTACCGCGGAAGGCGGCGGACAGTGGCGCACCGGGGGCACCGACGGCACCCCCGTCAGCGTGACCGGCACCGCGCCCGCGCTGCTCGGCTGGCTCTCCGGCCGTGGCGCGAAGGGAGCGGACCTCACCACCGGAGCCCCGCTCCCGGCCCTTCCCCCGCTATAGGCTGAGGTCATGACCTACAGCGGAGCGGTGAAGGTCGGCGGACCGGCCGACGTGCACGAGCTGACCGACCTGATGATCTCGAAGGTCGCGGTCGGCCCCATGGACAACAACGCCTATCTGCTGCGCTGCCGCGCGACGGACGAGCAGTTGCTGATCGACGCCGCCGCGGAGCCGCACACCCTGCTGAGCCTGATCGGGGACAGCGGCATCGCCTCGGTCGTCACGACGCACCGGCACGGCGACCACTGGGGCGCCCTGCGCGAGGTGGTCGACGCCACCGGCGCCACCACGTACGCGGGCCGCGAGGACGTCGACGGCATCCCCGTGCCGACCGACGTGCCGGTGGCCGACGGCGACGTCATCCGCGTCGGCCGCGTGGAGCTGACCGCACGCCATCTGGTGGGGCACACACCGGGCAGCATCGCGCTGGTCTACGACGACCCGCACGGTCACGCGCACGTCTTCACCGGCGACTGCCTCTTCCCCGGCGGCGTCGGGAACACGCACAGCGATCCGGAGGCTTTCGCCAGTCTGCTGAACGATGTGGAGACCAAGCTCTTCGGGCGGCTCCCGGACGAGACCTGGGTCTACCCCGGCCACGGCGCGGACACCACGCTGGGCGCCGAGCGCCCGCACCTCGCGGAGTGGCGCGAGCGCGGCTGGTGAGCCGGAGCCCGGTCGGCCGACCGGGCCCTGATCCCCGCGCGGACCCGGACCGGATCTCCGTACGCGGGGCCCGGACCGGGTCCGGACATGCTGTGAGGCCGTCCCACTCGATCCTCTGGGTGTGGCGGCCTCATCAACAAAGCTACTCCTCCCCCACGGCATCCGCCAGCCTTGCGGGCGCCCTTTTTCGCACTATTTGCACCTGACGCCCCGACCCCACGCGAGCGCCTGCGGGAACCGCCCGGACAAGGCGGCGCGCATCCCTCGCGACGGGCCTCCGAGGGCCTCCTCACGCGCCCCCGGGCGCACCCCCGCACGCCCCGTTTCCTTCCCTGCCCACCGGATGTTGGACGGTACATGGAACCCGCCCCCTCCCCGCCCGGACCCACTCCCGCCGAGGGCCCGCCCGCGGGCCCGCCGCCGAAGCCCCCGGCCATGCTCCGCCTGGCGGCCGCGTCCCTGACGGGCACGGCCATCGAGTTCTACGACTTCTTCGCCTACGGGACCGCCGCCGCGCTCGTCCTCGGCCCGCTCTACTTCCCGACCGTCTCCCCGCTCGTCGGCTCGCTCGCGGCCTTCGGGACCTTCGGGATCGGCTTCCTGGCCCGGCCGATCGGCTCGGTGCTCTTCGGGCACCTCGGCGACCGCCGCGGCCGGCGGCCCGTCCTCGTCCTGTCGCTGCTGCTGACCGGCGTCGCGACCGTCGCCGTCGGCCTGGTGCCCACCTACGACCGCATCGGCATCGCCGCCCCGTGCCTGCTGCTGCTCCTGCGCTTCGCCCAGGGCCTGGGGCTCGGCGGCGAGTGGGGCGGCGCGGTGCTGCTGACCGCGGAGCACGCGCCCGCCCGGCGCCGCGCCCTGTGGTCCAGCTTTCCCCAGCTGGGCCCGCCCCTGGGCTTCCTGCTCGCCAACGGCCTCACGCTGGCCCTTTCGGCCACGCTCACCGACGCGCAGTTCCTCTCCTGGGGCTGGCGGGTGCCGTTCTGGTTCGCGGGCGTGCTCGCCGTGGGCGGGCTGCTGCTGCGCGGCGGGCTCGCCGAGACCCCGCAGTTCGAGGAGCTGGCCGCCCGGGGCGACCGGGCGACCCTGCCGTTCGCCGAGCTCCTGCGCGACCACTGGCGGCTGGTCCTGCTCACCGCCGGCGGGCTCTCCGTCGCCTACGCCGTCTACTACACGATCACGACGTGGTCCCTGGCCTACGCGACCGAGCGGCTCGGCGTCGACCGTACGGTGATGCTCGGCTGCATCATGGCGGCGATCGCCGTCTCGGGCGTGATCACGCCGTACTTCGCGCTCCTGGCCGACCGCTGGGGACGGCGCTCGATGTGCCTGGCCGGCTGCGCGGGGATGGCCCTCTGGGCGGTGCCGATGGTGGCCCTGCTGCACACGGGCCGACCGGAGTGGATCGTGCCGGGCTTCGTGGTCGGCGCCGTGTGCTTCACGGCCGTGGTGGCCGTCATCGCGGCCTATCTGCCCGAGCTGTACGAGCCCCGGGTGCGCTGCACCGGCGCGACCTTCGGCTACAACCTGGCAGGGGTGCTGGGCGGTGCGCTCACCCCGCTGGTGGCGACCGCCGCGGCCCGGGGCGAGGGCACCCCCTGGGCGCTGGCCGGCTATCTGGCGGCCTTCGCCCTGGTGAGCCTGGGGTGCTTCGCGCTGCTGCCCGAGACCCGCCCGGCGGCCGCCGCGGCGGGTCCGGTCACGGAGGGCGCGCCCGCCTGACCTGACCCGCCGGGGCCGCCGGGGCCCGGGCTCAGACCCGGGCGCCGTCGGTCTCGGCGCCGTCGGCCTCGAGGGCGCGGGCGGCGGCCTCGGCGGCCTCGGCCTCGGCCTGCTTCTTCGAGGCCCGCAGGCTGGTGAGGGTGGTGACGACCAGCACGGCGCAGATGACGCCGAGCGAGACCGGGATGCTGATCTCCGGGACGCCCACGCCGTTCTCGTGCAGGGCGTGCAGCACCAGCTTGACGCCGATGAAGCCGAGGATCACCGAGAGGCCGTACGAGAGGTGGACCAGCTTCTTGAGCAGGCCGCCGATCAGGAAGTACAGCTGCCGCAGACCCATGAGGGCGAAGGCGTTGGCGGTGAAGACGATGTACGGGTCCTGGGTGAGGCCGAAGATCGCGGGGATCGAGTCCAGCGCGAAGAGGACGTCCGTGGTGCCGATCGCCAGCATGACGATCAGCATCGGCGTCATCAGGCGCTTGCCGTTCTCCACGATGAACAGCTTGGTGCCGTGGTAGCGGTCGGTGGAGGGGAAACGCTTCTCGACCAGCTTGAGGAAACGATTCTCCTCGAACTCCTCTTCCTCCTCGTCGGCCCGCGCCTCCTGGATGAGCTTCCAGGCGGTCCAGATGAGGAAGGCGCCGAAGATGTAGAAGACCCAGGAGAAGTTGGCGATGATCGCCGCACCGGCGCCGATGAAGATTGCCCGCAGGACGAGGGCGATCAGCACACCGACCATGAGCACGCGCTGCTGGTAGATCGACGGGACCGCGAACTTCGCCATGATCAGGACGAAGACGAAGAGGTTGTCGACGCTCAGCGACTTCTCGGTGATGAAGCCGGCGAAGAACTCCCCGGCCGGCTGACCGCCGCCGAAGACCAGCAGGCCCAGCCCGAAGAGCCCGGCCAGGGCCACCCAGACACCGGTCCAGATGCCGGCCTCCTTGAGGGAGACCTCATGGGGTTTGCGGCCGCCGATGAAGAAGTCGGCGGCGACGAGGGCGCACAGACCAAGAATGGTCAGCACCCACAGGGTCAGGGAGACATCCACGGTTCCTCCGGCACGTCATACGGCAGCTTCCAGCGTCGTCGCTGCCGGAGGCCCGCTGGGCGTGTGTACGCCACGGCCACCTCCGCACTCGAAAGGGTACAGGAAGGCCCAAGGAAAGGTAAAGGAATCACCAAAAGCGCAGGTGAGGTGCCTTTACCTTTCCTTGGGGAGTCACCCTCGGGCGGCCGTCAGATGCCGTACGCCCGGCGCGCCTGCCCCACCTGGTGGAGCACCTGTCGCAGCACCTCGCTCCCCGCCGGGGCCAGCGACGGCTCGTACGTCCACGCGTGGCCGACCCAGGGGTCGGCGAGGTGGTCGTCCGGCAGCGGGGTGATCCGCAGCAGGGCGCGCCAGAGCGGGTCCAGCACCGGACCATAGGCGCGGGCGTCCTCGCGGTCGGCGACCATCATCAGGTGCACGCCCACGGCGGGGCCCTCGTCCGCCAGGTAGCGCAGCTGGGTGACGGCCCGGTCGTCGAAGCCGTGCGGGAAGTCGTTGACGATGAGCAGCTGCTCGGCGGTGTCCAGGTCCGGCGGAAGGGAGTCGACGGCGCCGCTGCGGACGGCCATCTGCACCAGGTCCACCCGCCGCGTCAGCCGCTGGAGGGTCTCGGAGACGCCCTTGGCCCCCGCCGCCGGGGCGTCCCGGAGCGCCCCCGAGCCCAGCAGCGGCGCGAGCGCGGTGCCCGCCGCCCCGGCCGGGTCGATGACGTGCAGCGAGAAGTCGCCCACCGGATAGACGGCCAGCAGCCGGGCGGCCTGGGCGACGGCGGTCTCCATGGCGCGCCGGCGCAGCTCGGCGGAGTCCACGAGGCCCGCCTCGCGGGCGGACGCACGCCCGCTGTCGATCCACAGCCCGCGCTCCAGCGGGAGCCGCACCAGCATGGGGATCCGCAGGTCGGGGCGCTCCGGCAGGTGGAGGTCGCCTATCCGCAGCGCCATCGGCGTCTCCAGGGGCATCTGGAACCCCTGCCAGACGGGGCTGTCCCAGCGGGCGAAGGCCGGCGGGAGGGCGTGCTCGACGACCTCGGACTCGGCGACGAGCTGGGCCAGGTCTCGGTCGAGGACGGCGCGGGCCTGGTCGACGAGGTCCGCGCGCTTGGCGCGGGCCTCCTCCCGGGCGGCGTCGGCGGCGGGGCCCACCCGGGTGCGCGGGTCGGAGAGCGCCTTGTCCAGCTCCCGCTCCAGGCGCGACTCGGCGAAGTCGACGGCGCTGCGGTAGGCGGCGGTGGACCGGGCGAGGTCCTCGAACATGCCCCACACCTGGTTGTAGAGCCGCTCGTTCATCGTCCAGCCCGTGGCGTCGCCCGCGACGGGCGGCGCGGGGCGGCCGGGCTCGGCGGGCGGCGCGGCGGGGGCCGGGGCGGGCGGCGCCGTCGTCTCCCGGCCGGGGTGCCGGTAGCTGACCGGACCTCCGCCGCCCGGGGCGGGCGGTACGGGGGCGGCGGTGCTCCCCGTGTCACCGGAGCCGGTACGGGCGGGGGTCGCGTCGCCGGAGCCGGCGGTGCGGGAGCTTCCGGGGCCGTCGGGGCGGGCGGGGCTGTCGGGGCGGGCGGGGCTGTCGACGAAGCCGTCGGCGCGCGAGGAACCCTCAGGACCCGAGGAGCCCGCGGAACGCGAGGAGCCGTCGGGGCCCGCGTCACCGGAGTCGCCGGCCCGTGCCGTACGGCGCGCCCTGGTGTCTCCCCCGGCCGTGGGAGCGGGGGGCGCGGCGACGGAGCGGGCCATGCCCCGGGTCACGGCGTCGTTGATGGCCGCGGCCGTCTCGGCGGCGGCGTCGAGGCCCTGGTCGAGCAGCATCGCGGTGAGACCGCCCGCGTAGCCCTGGCCGACGGCGCGCACCTTCCAGGCGCCCTGCCTGCGGTAGAGCTCCAGGGCGACGACGGCCGACTCGGTGTCCAGGTCGGTGAGGGTGTAGCTGGCGACCTCGGCGCCGTCGAGGCCGGTGACGGCGACGAAGGGCGCGGCCATGGCGCCGAAGCGGGAGGGCCCGCCCACCCCTTCCGGCAGGGCGAGCAGCACATGGAGGCGGTGCGCGGAGTCGGGGAGGGCGTCCAGGTCGACGGCCAGCCGGTGCTCGGCGGCGGCCTGCCGGGACACCTCCAGGCCGGGCAGCCGGTGTGAGGCGGGGTGCGCGACCCACTCGGCGCCCGCGACCCTGCCGTCGGCGCCGCTGAGCGTGGCTCCGGCGACGACCGGGCCGCCCGCCGAGATCCGGATCTCCAGACGGGACTCCGACAGCGGGTGGTTCTGCCCCCGCACCAGCTCGGCCGTCATTCCTGCGCCCCCTTGTTGTGGTGTTTCCCGGCCGTGCGTGTCACGCATCGTGCCCGGTGGTGTGCTTGCCGACCGCCGTGGCCGGCGTGCCGGTCGGGCCCCGGGTGCCCGCGGGCCCGGTGGAGGGATCTCCACCGGGCCCGGTCGTCCGTTCCGTACGCACGGGCCGGCCGTGACGTACGTACCGCTTGCTCGTACGGCTCGCGGGCCGTACCGCCGTCGTGCCTTACAGGCTCGGCAGGATGGCCGGCATGAGGTCCTGGAAGGTCCGGCCGTTGGCCGGGGTGCCGATGGCGGTCATCGCCCAGCCGGCGCCGGAGCGGTGCACCTTCGCCATGATCTGCGCGGTGTACGCGCCGCCGCCGTCGAGGGTGTAGCGGGCCAGCTCCTCGCCGTTGGTCTCGTCGACGAGGCGGCAGAAGGCGTTCTGCACCTCGGCGAACGTCTGGCCGGTGAAGGAGTTCACCGTGAAGACGATCTGGTCGATGTGCACCGGGACGCGCTGGAGGTCGACGAGGATCGCCTCGTCGTCGCCGCCCTTGCCGGCGCCGCCGACGAGGTTGTCACCGGTGTGGCGCACGGAGCCGTCGTCGCTGACCAGGTGGCGGAAGAAGACCACGTCCACCGGCTGGTCACCGGCGAAGAGCACCGCCGAGGCGTCGAGGTCGATCTCCTTGGTGCGCGACCCGAACAGTCCGCGGCGGGGAGCCGACTGCCAGCCGAGCCCCATCCGCACCGCGGTCAGGGTGCCCCCGTCGGCCTTCTGGAGGCTGATGCCCTGACCCTTGGACAAGTTGACCGTCACGCGCAGTCCCTTTCTCGTTTACCGCTTCCCCGTGGGTCGCGCGTACGCGCGACCTCCTCGAACGACCCTATGCACTGCCGTGGACCGGTCAGGCACGCGGGCGGGGTTTGTGGCGGCATTGCAACATGCCGCCGGGGCGAGCGGCGGCTCGGGCGGCCGGGCCGGAGCGGGACGGGGCGACGGGCCGTCAGGCGAGACCGGCTTCCCTCATCTGCCGCAGCTCCTTCTTCAGCTCGCTCACCTCGTCCCGCAGCCGGGCGGCGACCTCGAACTGGAGCTCGGCCGCGGCGGCCCGCATACGGTCGGTCATGTCCTCGATGAGCTGGGCCAGTTCCGCGGCGGGGCGGTCCGTGGCCACCACGGCCTTCTTGCCCTTGCCCTTGGCGCCTGTCTTGCCGGCCTGGCCGCCGCCCGCCGCCGTGGGCACGGGCGCCTTCCCCTTGGACTTGTCCTCGCGGTAGCCCGTGCCCAGGAGCTCCTGGGTGTCGATCTCCTCGCGGGCCAGGGACGCGACGATGTCGCCGATCTTCTTCCGCAGCGGCTGCGGGTCGATGCCCCGCTCCTTGTTGTACGCGATCTGCTTCTCGCGGCGGCGGTTGGTCTCCTCGATGGCCTTCTCCATCGCCGGGGTGACCTTGTCGGCGTACATATGGACCTGACCGGAGACGTTGCGCGCCGCGCGGCCGATCGTCTGGATCAGGGACGTGCCCGAGCGGAGGAAGCCCTCCTTGTCGGCGTCCAGGATCGCGACCAGGGACACCTCGGGCAGGTCCAGGCCCTCACGGAGGAGGTTGATGCCGACCAGGACGTCGTACTCGCCGGCGCGCAGCTCGCGCAGCAGCTCGATGCGGCGCAGGGTGTCGACGTCGCTGTGCAGATAGCGCACCTGGATGCCGAGCTCCAGGAAGTAGTCCGTGAGGTCCTCGGCCATCTTCTTGGTGAGGGTGGTGACCAGGACGCGCTCGTCCTTCTCGGTGCGCGTGCGGATCTCGTGGACCAGGTCGTCGATCTGGCCCTCCGTCGGCTTGACGACGACCTCGGGGTCGACGAGGCCGGTGGGGCGGATGATCTGCTCCACGAAGCCGTCGCCGCGGGACAGCTCGTACTTCCCGGGGGTCGCCGAGAGGTAGACCGTCTGGCCGATGCGCTCGGTGAACTCCTCCCACTTCAGCGGCCGGTTGTCCATGGCCGACGGGAGCCGGAAGCCGTGCTCGACGAGCGTGCGCTTGCGGGAGGCGTCGCCCTCGTACATCGCGCCGATCTGGGGGACGGTGACGTGCGACTCGTCGATGACGAGGAGGAAGTCCTCCGGGAAGTAGTCGAGGAGGGTGTTGGGCGGGGAGCCGGGCTCGCGGTCGTCCATGTGCAGCGAGTAGTTCTCGATGCCGGAGCAGGAGCCGATCTGGCGCATCATCTCGATGTCGTAGGTGGTGCGCATGCGGAGCCGCTGGGCCTCCAGGAGCTTGCCCTGCTTCTCCATCCTCGCCAGGGTCCGCTCCAGCTCGGTCTCGATGCCGGCGATGGCCTTCTCCATGCGCTCGGCGCCCGCGATGTAGTGGCTGGCGGGGAAGACGTAGAGCTCCTGGTCGTCGGAGATGACCTCGCCGGTGAGGGGGTGCAGGGTGGAGAGCGCCTCGATCTCGTCACCGAACATCTCGATCCGGACGGCGAGCTCCTCGTAGACCGGGAAGATCTCGATGGTGTCGCCGCGCACCCGGAAGGTGCCCCGGGTGAACGCCAGGTCGTTCCGGGTGTACTGGATCTCCACGAAGCGGCGCAGCAGCTGATCGCGGTCGATCTCCTGGCCGACCTTGAGCGGCACCATCCGGTCGACGTACTCCTGCGGGGTGCCGAGGCCGTAGATGCAGGACACCGAAGCGACCACCACGACATCACGCCGGGTGAGCAGGGAGTTCGTCGCGGAGTGGCGCAGCCGCTCGACCTCCTCGTTGATCGAGGAATCCTTCTCGATGTACGTGTCCGACTGGGGGACGTACGCCTCGGGCTGATAGTAGTCGTAATACGACACAAAGTATTCGACTGCGTTGTTCGGCAGGAGCTCACGGAACTCATTGGCGAGCTGTGCCGCGAGGGTCTTGTTGGGCGCCATCACGAGCGTCGGCCGCTGGAGCTTCTCGATCATCCACGCGGTGGTCGCGGACTTGCCGGTGCCGGTCGCACCGAGCAGGACGACGTCCTTCTCACCTGCGCGGATGCGTCGTTCCAGCTCGGCGATGGCGGTGGGCTGATCACCGCTGGGCTGGAAGGGGCTGACGACCTCGAAAGGTGCCACCTTGCGTTCGATCTTCGATACGGGCCGCATGGAACCACCGTACGGCTCCCCACTGACAACGGCCGGGCGCCGGGCGTTCCCCGGCTGTTTCCCGGACGAACGTGCGGCGAAGATCGGGCAAAAGGTCTTCCGGCGGGGGTGCTCCGGGCCCCGCCGTCGCGTACTTGTCTGGTGTACGCCCCATCCCGTACACAAAGGACCGGGACGCGACCGCGCGCCCCGGCCCCGCCGTGTCCAGACGCCGCGAGGAGCCCGTATGCGCATCCGCCCCGTCTCCGCCGTGACCTGCGCGTTGCTCGGTATGACCACGCTCTTCCTCGCCACCCCCGCGAAGGCCGCCGCCCCGGCCGCCGCACGGACCCGGGTGCCCGTGGCCATCGGCCACCGGGGCGTCCCGGTCCAGGCCCCGGAGAACACCCTGGCCGCGGTCGACCGGGCCGCCCGCCTCGGCATCCGCTGGGTGGAGAACGACGTCCAGCGCACCAAGGACGGCGCCCTGATCGTCATGCACGACACCACGCTGAACCGGACGACCGACGTTGAGAAGCGCTTCCCCGGCCGGGCGCCCTGGCGGATCTCTGACTTCACCCTCGCGGAGATCGAGAAGCTCGACGCGGGCAGCTGGTACGACCGCAGATTCGCCGGAGAGCGCGTCCCGACGCTCAAGCGCTACCTCCAGCGCGTCGACCGGCACCGCCAGCGGCTGCTGCTGGAGGTCAAGGCGCCGGAGCTCTACCCCGGCATCGAGCGGCAGCTGGTCACCGAGCTGCGCCGGGCCGGCTGGCTCGACCGGGGGCACGTCAGGAACGACCTGGTCGTCCAGAGCTTCAGCGCGGCGTCCCTGAAGACCTTCCACGGCCTGCGCAAGGACGTGAAGACGGGCTTCCTGGGCGCGCCCAAGGTCTCGGAGCTCGGCGCGTACGCGAAGTTCGCCGACCAGATCAACCCGAACCACCGGAGCGTCACGGCCGCGTGGGTCCGGGCCGTGCACGCGGTGAAGGGACCGCACGGCAGGAAGCTGGAGGTCTCGGCCTGGACCGTCGACGACGGCGACCGGGCCGTCGACCTGGCCCGGATGGGCGTCGACTACATCATCAGCAACGCCCCGCACGTGGTGGAGGAGGCGCTCGCCGAGGAGGACGACGACTACGGGCCGGCCTTCTCGCCGCTCTCGTTCCTCTACGACCTGTGACGCCCGGGGCGACGGCCGTCCCCGGCGTAGGCTGACAGAGTGACGGACACGCATCAAAACCCTCCGGCGGGGCCCCTGGTGTGGGCGTGGACGACGGTCGACGCCCCCATCGGCCCCGTCGGTCTCGCGGCGACGCCCACCGGACTGCTCGAGGTCGCCTTCGCCGCCGACGGCCCGACCTCACAGCGGGCCGTGGCCCGCCTCACCCGCCGCCTGGGCACCGGCCCCGGAGCCGCCCCCTCCGCCGCCCACGAGGTCCTCGCCGAGACCACGAAGGAGCTCGCGGCCTACTTCACCGGCCGCCGCGAGACCTTCTCCGTCCCCCTGGACTGGTCCCTGACCTCGGGCTTCAACCGCCGCGTACTGCGCGAGCTCGCCGACCACGTCCCCTACGGCACCGTGGTCAGCTACCAGGACCTGGCCGACCGCGTCGGCGAACCCGGCGCGGCCCGCGCCGTCGGCACCGCCATGGGCGGCAACCCCCTGCCGATCGTGGTGCCCTGCCACCGCGTCGTCGAGAGCGGCGGCGGCCTGGGCGGCTTCGGCGGCGGCCTGGAGGTCAAGCGGGCCCTGCTGACCCTCGAAGGCGTCCTTCCCCAGCCCCTGTTCTGAACGGTTCCGGGCCGTTCCGATCCGGTCTGTCGATAAGATCACCCCCATGCTCGCGGGCCCGCACCGCGACCTCAGCGGGGTGCCTGAACCGCTCGGGTGCCCCATGCGCAATGCCCTGGGGGGGCTCATGCACGAAATGATCAAGGGTGCCAACGTAGGCCTGTCGTCCCTGAGCGAGAACGTCGGCTCCGTCATCGTCAGCCTGGGCTGGAGCAGCCCGGACGGGGACGGGGACGCCGACGTTTCCGTACTGCTCCTCGACGAGAACGGCAAGGTCCGCGGCAACGAGGACTTCTTCTTCTACAACAACCCGGCCGCCGCCGACGGCAGCGTCCAGCTCCTCGGCCAGACACCCTCCGAAGGCGGCAGCGAGGACCGCATCCAGCTGGACCTGACCGCCCTGCCCGCCGAGGTCGACCGTGTCGTGGTCGCGGCCAGCCGACACCGACGGGCCGCGTTCGGGCAACTGGAGAACCTGAGGGTCACACTGAGCGACGCGGCCGGGGAGGAGATCCTCGGCTTCACCATCACACAGGCGAGCGTCGAGAGCGCCTTCGTCTTCGGTGAGATCTACCGGCGCGGCGGAGAGTGGAAGTTCCGGGCCGTGGGCCAGGGCTACGCCACGGGCCTGGCCGGACTCGCCACCGACTTCGGGATCGAGATCGACGAGGACGACAGTCCGGAGAGCGAGGCCGGGGCCAATCCTGCCGATGTCCTCACAGAGGCAGCGGAGACGGAGCCCGCCCCGGAAGCACCCGAGCAGCCCGCTCCCGCGGCGACACCCGCCGCCGAGGCACCCGCACCGGCCCGCCGCCTCCGAACCGCCAGGAAGAAGGTGACGCTGCCGAAGCCGAAGAAGTCCCTCGCCGAACACGACACCTGGCGCTCATCCCTGCTCTTCCCCGCCGCCACGCTCAAGAACGACCGGGAGCGGGAGACCCGCGCCACCTCGATCCTGCTGTCCGTCATGGCCCAGGTGCCGGAGTTCGGGCGTCGGCTCACCGCGGCCTTCGGGGCTCCGGCCGGACGTATGGAGACCTTCACCGAGGTGTCCCTCCCGCACGGGGAGAACCCGAAGCGTCCGGACGGTGTGATCCGGGTCGAACGCGCGGGAAAGATCTGGACGGCTCTCGTCGAGACCAAGACCAACGGCAACGCCCTCAAGGCCGAGCAGATCCAGGACTACATGGACATAGCCGCCCGGCGCGGCTACGAGGCGGTGATCACGCTGTCGAACGACGTCGCACTGGAGGGCAGCCCGCTCGTCCAGGTCAAGGTCGACGGCCGCCGCAAGCACAAGGTGGCGCTGCGCCACCTCTCCTGGGCCGAAGTGGCCTACCAGGCACAGATGCTGATCCTCCACGAGGGCGTCCGGCACGAGCCTCACGCCTGGCTGCTCCAGGAGCTGCTGCACTACCTCCAGCACGAGAACTCCGGCTGCCACGGCTTCCAGAACATGGGACCCGCCTGGGTCCCCGTGCGGAACGGGATCGACGACGAAACCCTGTGCCAGGGGGACGAGCGCGCCGTCCAGGTCGTCGAGAGCTGGGAGCGACTCGTCCGCCAGGTCTGCCTGCGCCTCGGTGGCGAGCTCGGCGAGAAGGTCCTGCCCGTGCAGCGGGTCAAGCGTGGCACCGACCCCCACGCCCGCCGGGCGGCCCTCGCCGACCAGCTCTGTGAGCGCGGCCTGCTGGACGCCGAGATCCGGATCGACGGCATCGTGGGCACCCTGGGCGTCAGCGCGGACCTCCGCACCAGCCGGATCAGGACCTCCATCGAGATCCCCGCCCCCACCCAGGGCTACCCGCTCAGCTGGGCCAAGCGGCTGGTGAGACAGCTCGCGGAAGCCCCCGCCGACATGCATGTACAGACACTCGTCGAGGGCGGCGCCGCCGGTCCCCGCGGCACCTTGGAACGCCTCCGTCCGGAACCAGGTGATCTCCTTCCGAAGGACGGCACGCAGATCACGGGCTTCCGGCTGTCACTGTTCAAGGGCATGGGGAGCAGCCGGGGCAACGCCGAGTCCGGCTTCATCCGGAGCGTCGACGCCGCCGTGGACCGCTTCCACTCCAGTGTGATCGTTCACCTCACCGGCCGACCCGGCCGGCCGAGGACTCCCGCGTAGACGCCGCCTTCCCACCCGGGGCCCACTTCGCGCCCCCTCCTCCCTCCCGGGTGGATGCTGGTAGTGGGAGATGGTCGCCATGCGTACGGGCAGTGAGCCGGCGACCGCGCGCAGCGCGCTGCGGCTGCGGTGCGGGCTGGCCGTGTGGGGGCTGGTGTGGGCTGTGGCGGGGACGGGGCTCTTCGTGTGGACGGGGCATCCGGGGTGGGCCATTGCCTGTGCGGTGCTGGTGGTGGTCGTCGCCGTCGATCTCGGGCTGGTCGTCCGGCACATCCGGCAAGGGCCGCATTACCAGCCGGGGCGGGACGTGCCGCCGTACGAGCCGGTGCGGGACGAACGGCCGGGGCGCCGGGGACCGCGCTAGCTCGCCGCCGGGAGGCCGAAGTCCGCGCCCGAGATCCCGGCGAGGTCGGCGACGATGCGGAGCAGCGGTTCGCGCAGGCCCGCGAGGGCGGCGCGCATGGCGGGGGCCTCGGGCCAGGACTGCTCGTGGGCGACCGGGCTCGTACCGGACGGGCGCAGGGCCTCGTGGGCGGCCAGCCTGGTGTGCCACTCGCTGGTGAACGGGCGCAGGGTGCGGTTGAGGAGGTCGTCCGCGATGGTGTGGACGGTGCGGGCGCCCTTGGGGGCCGGCCGGTCGGCGAGGTTGATGCTGTACTGCCGCAGAGTGGTCCGCGTGAACTCGAACATCGCGTGCAGCGAGGCGAGGGCCTCGCGGAGGCTGCCGGTGCCCGGGGCGAGCTCCTGGACGCCGATACGGGTGGCCAGTTCGACCTGGAGGTCGAAGGCGGCCATGCGCTCCAGCTCACTGGGCGCGCCGTCCCGCGGGGACACACGCGGCTGCGCGGGCGGGTTCATGTGCGGCTCCCTCGTGCTCGTGCCGGTCGGACCGGGGCGGGCTCCGCGGCCCAGCGTAGTGCCGTAGGAGGTGCGCAGGGTCCGCATCACGGCGTGCCGCAGCCGCTCGGCCCGGGCCGGTTCGGGGTCGTGGCGCAGCCAGGCGTGCAGCAGCAGCGGGTGCGCCGACCAGGAGCGGGTGCCGGCCGGTGCCAGCAGGCCGCGGCCGCGGAGCTCGGCGATGCCGGAGTCGAGGCGGCGGGCCGTGGCGATGTCCGGGACCGTGGCCGCCGCCGACAGGGCCCGTACGGCGTCGTCCCTGGTCAGCGGCGTCGGCGAGAAGGCGGCGGCGAGGCGCAGCACATCCGTCGCGCACGGCCCGGCCGCCGGGACGTCCCGGACCAGCGCGGCGGTCACCTCGGCGGGATAGCCGGTCGGCAGGACACGGCCCCGCGCGAGGACGTCGAGCAGGGAACGTCCCGGCGTGTGGAAGCGGTCGTGGAGGGCGGCGTAACCGTCGGCGGCGCCCGACGACAGCAGGTCCAGGGCCAGCGGGTGCCCGGCGACCGCGGCGCACAGCGCCTCGGCCGCGGCGCGCTCCTCCGCTCCCCCGGGCGCGGTGGCGTGGGTCAGGAGGGCGTACGACTCCTCCGGCCCGAGCGGCCCCGGCTCGACGGGCGTGGCGAGCGCGTCGTAGCGGCGGCTCCGGGTCGTCAGCAGTGTGCGGCCCAGCGGGTGCGGGGCGCACAGACGCCCGATCTGCTGCGCGGTCAGCTGGTCGGCGACGTCGTCGACGACCCACAGGAACGGCCGCCCGACGGAGGCGAGATGGGCGCCGAGCCGTGCCGTCAGCTCCTCCACGGGCCCCCGTCGCGGCAGCCCCAGCGCCCCGGCGACGGCCCGCAGCCCCGCCTCGTACGGCGCGCTCCGGCCGTACGCTCCGGCCTCACCGGCCGGGTCGCGGGCGAGCCAGAAGACGCCACCGGGGTAGGCCGCCGCGAACCGGGTCGCGTACTCCTGGGCGAGCAGCGTCTTGCCGATGCCCGCCATGCCCCGGATCTGCACCGGCCGGGCGGCGGTGTGCCCGGTGGTGAGCGGCGCGGCGTGCCGGTGCAGGAAGGAGTGCACCTGCCAGAGGTACGGCAGGCGGCCGGTGAAGGCGGCGGCCGGGGAGGGCGCCGGGCCGGGCAGCCAATGCGCGGCGGGCCCGGACCCGGCCGGTCCGATCGGCGTGGTGAGGGCCGCGACATGGGCCCGTACGTCCGCGACGAGGGCGTCCAGCGTCGCGGGGTCCGCGGGCAGCGCCCAGTGCCTGGCGTCGCGCAGCTCGACGGGGTGGATGTGGTCGGCGGCCGGCTCGGGGTTGACGACCATGACACGGCGCCTCGGGTCGCCCTCGCGCAGCCCGGCGAGGTACGCGGTGGTGAGCTCCCACTGGCAGGCCTGCCGCTCGGGGTAGGCGGCGGAGTAGCAGGCCAGCAGCGCCTTGGAGCGGGCCAGCCCGTCCCGGATGGCGTCGCTGATGCCCGTGAAGCCCGCGACCGTGACCTCGTCGACGAAGACGCGGAGGCCACTGGCGAGCAGGCTGTCGCGCAGGGGCGCGACGCGGTGGGCGTCGCCGCGGCTGTAGCTGAGGAACACGTCCCAGGCCCGGGAGTCCGGTCCCTCCACGCTCGCTTCTCCTTCTCCGCCGGCGCCTCCGCCGGTGCCGCCGTCCGGCGCCTCGCCGGTGCCGCCGCCCGTGCCGGTCCCGGCCCGTTCCGGCCGATCCTTCTCCGCCCGGGCCGGGCCTAGCCTACTGTGGGGGCCCGGGGAGGAAGATCATGCGACGGATACGCAACGCCGCCGGCCGGGCCAGGCCGAAGCAGATCACGGTCCGGATGGCGATCCCGATGCTCGGTGACATCACGGGCGTGTGGGAACCGGTCGAAGCCGAACGCAAGGCCGCCTGGGAGCTGTACGCCGAGCTGGCCACCCGCATATCGACGGTCGAGCTCGGCCCGGAGGAGGGCTTCCTGCGCGAGGCGCTCTCCTCCTTCTACAGCCTCTTCGGCACCACCCGCGACATCCTGCGCCGCTACGGGCCTGACGTCGCCCCGCGCCGCGCCGCCGGGCACATCACCTTCGGGGCGCTGGCCGTGACCGTGCTCAACCAGGCGCTGCGGCCGGTCCTCGCCAACTGGCACCCCCGCCTGGCGGCGTACGAGTCGCTCCGTCCGGCCGACGTGGACCCGGTCTCGTACGAGCGGTCCTGGGAGCACGCCGGGGCGCTGCGGGCGGAGATCACCAGGGTGCGGGAGGTGCTGGTCGCCCTGGCGAACGCGCTGGCGGAGGTGGCGGGTTCGGCGGATCTGCTGCGACCGGCCACCACGCCATACCCCCCCCCCCGGAGGCCGGACGGGGTGAGCTGACCGGGCGGCCGGTGGGTCAGCGGAGGCCGGGCCCGCCGGTCGCGTGCGGGACGGCCTCGTACGCGGCGGCTTCGTACGGAAGGCCCTCGTACGGAGCGCCCTCGTACGCGGCGGCCTCGTACGAGGTGCCGAGGAGGCGGCGGGCCTCGGCCGCGTGGTGCTCGCGCTCGGCCTCGGGCATCCGCTCCCACTCCGCGTGGGCGGCGGTGGCCTCCCGGGTGAGCGCCTCGGCGTAGGCGCCGGTCCGCAGGCACTCCCGCAGGCCCATCCGGCCGCTGAGCACCTCTTCGGCCATTTCCTGGAGGACGGGTCCCGCCCCGCCCCGGGCGAGCGCCCGCAGCGAGGTGTGGAGCAGGCGCGCGCGTGCCGCGTCACGCCCGGGGGTCACGAACTCCTCGGGTCCCACCTGGTGTTCCGTCATGTCGCGCCCTCCCGGCGGGATGCGGGGCCGTGGGTCATACGGCCGGGTGGTGGTAGGCCCGCCGGGGCAGCGGGAAGGTGTTGAGCTGTGCGGCGATCTCCCCGACGAGGCGGCCCAGCACACCGCAGCCGGCGTTCATGACGAGCTGCGCGTGATTGATGATCTCGGTGGCGCGCGCCCATTCCGCCAGCATGATCTGCGCCTCGACCGCGCCCAGCGCGTATCCGGTCGCCGCGGCCCAGCCGGTCCAGGACAGCGCCGACGACGCGGCCTGGGTGATGTACCAGCTGACGGCCGCGTCGACGAGCGCGCTGAGGCATTCCCCGAGAGCGCTCGCGGCGGCGGACACGGCCTGGGCGACGACGAGGTATTCGTCGCCCAGCCGGATCAGCGCGCGGCGGATCCCGTGCAGGTCCTTCCGCAGCGCGTCGAAATAGCGGACGGCGGCGTCGGCGGCGGCGCCGTCCCAGATCCGGTCGAGGTCCCGGTTGCCGCCCTCCAGGTTCCGCGCGAGGGCGCCGCACGCCTCTCCCAGATCGCGCCACACCCCGGAACAGGACGCGTACGCCTTCCAGTTACCCGCGAACGCCTGCTGGACCCGCTCCACGGGATCGCAGGGCAGCATCAGCTCGACGGCCTTGAGCGCCCACGAGCCCGGGCTGAGGAACGCGCACGCCTCGTTGATCGGTTCGAGGGGGTTGACGAAGTCGTCGGGCGTCTTGGGAGGCGCGAGGTGATCGAGGGGGCGGGCGGTGTCCGTGAAGCTCATACGGGGCCGGCACCCCGTCCCGCCACCGGGGCCGGACCGTACGCCGCCGCCCCGCACGCCGGGCCCCGCTCCGTACCGGCGTGCTCCCAGGTGCTCGCCCCGGCGTTCGCCCCGGCCGCGTCCAGCTTCGCCGCGAGGGAGAGGTCGGTGCGCCGGTAGTAGGCCACGGACTCCTCGATCCCGCCCGCCGAGCCCTTGAGGACGTCGGTGAGGTGCCGCAATGTGCCGAGCACGGCTCCCCGTAGCTCCTCGTGCCGCCCGACCACCATCCCGAACAGGCCCCCTTGCACCACCGGGACCTTGGTGTACCGGTCGGCGTGGGCGAGCATGTCGTACGCGTCGTCGGCGGCCCGGCGCAGCTGCCCGGCGAACTTCTCCAGCTCCCCGGGCTGTACCCGCAGCGTCATGGTGTTCCCTCCCCCGGGGACGGCGCCCCGGACTTCACGGGTGAACGGACAGGAAGTCGGACCGGAAGGCGGACCGGAAGGCGGCCGGGGAGGCGACGGTCAGGGCGAGACCGCGGCCAGCAGGACGCAGAGCGCCAGCCCGGCGCAGCCGACCAGAACCAGCCATTTCACGTAGTCGGCGAACGCGGTCCGCTTGAGCATCTGCTGGGCGGCCAGGAGCTCGTGGAAGGCCGCCGCGCGGACGCCGACGACCACACTCACCAGACCCCGCGAGAACAGGACCAGGCAGAAGAACACCAGGCACAGCCATCCCCAGAACGCCCGCAGGCTGACCAGCGAGTAGTCGGACGCCTCGCGGTAGACGCGGACCTTCTCCCCCGGCACGTAGTACCCGGTGAGCTCGGCGTCGTCGCGCACGGTACGGCCGCCCGCCGACCGGAAGACCCCGGTGCAACTGGTCTCCTCGCGCGTGCGGTGGGAAACGGTCCGGTGTGTCCGGCACTCCGAGACGGTCACGGTGCCCTTGTCGGCGACATAGCCCGCGGCCTTGACGGACTGGGAGAGGAAGAACCCCATGCCGAGCAGGCTGACGAGCATGAGCGCGGCCCCGAAGGCACGCGCCCGGTACGTGGCCCCGGCCGACTGCGCCTCGGCGGCGGCGTGCGCGGCGAGCATCTCCGGCATGGTCATCCGGGATCCCCCTCGCGGTGTGCGCCTGTCTGCCGGTCGGGGGGATCTTATGCAGGCGGGGAGGGGGGTGATCCGGGGTGCGGTGGGATGACCGGCGGTGGGGTGGGGCGGGATCCCTTGTGGGTGGGGGGATGCGGGGGTGTGGGCGGGGTTCAGGGGCCGGGCAGTACATCACCCGATATGACGAACGGGGTGGGGGTGGTGACGGTGGGGTTGTTGCCGCTGCGCGGGGCCTTTCCCCTCCCCGCCCCTTCCCGAATGTCCTCAATCGCCGGACGGGCTGGATTTCGCCCGGTTCCGGGCAACGAATCAGCCCGTCCGGCGTTTGAGGACCGGGGTCCGGGGCGGAGCCCCGGGTTCGGGAAGGGGCGGGTCGGGGACAAGGCCCCGCGCAGCGGCACCCCCGCCCCCGCTACGCGGCCGGCCCCCGCCCTCAACCCCCCACCCGCTCCAGCAACCCCGCCCAAACCTCCCGCACCCGAGCCTCCAGCTCCCCCCTCGACCCGTCGTTCTCGATCACCACATCCGCGATCGCCAACCGCGCCTCCCGCGTCGCCTGCGCCGCCATCCGCGCCCGCGCCTCGTCCGGCGTCATGCCGCGCAGGCCGACGAGCCGGTCGAGACGGGTCTCCGTCGAGGCGTCGATGACGATGACGAGGTCGTACAGCGGAGCGAGGCCGTTCTCGGCCAGGAGGGGGACGTCGTGGACCAGCACCGCGTCGGGCCCGGCCGCCGCCTCCAGTTGGGCGGAGCGCTCCCGGACGAGCGGATGGACGATGGCGTTGAGGGCGGCGAGCCGGCCGGGGTCGGCGAAGACGATCGCGCCGAGCGCCGGGCGGTCGAGGGCGCCCTCGGGGGTGAGGACGCCGGGGCCGAACTCGGCGACGACCGCCGCCAGTCCGGGCGTGCCCGGCTCCACCACCTCGCGCGCGATCTTGTCGGAGTCCACGACCACGGCGCCGTACGACGCCAGGAGCCGGGACACCTCGCTCTTTCCCGCGCCGATGCCACCGGTCAGACCCACGGACAACATGGCCACGCCTCCGCCTCAGCAGTATCCCCGCGGGAAGCGGGGAGGGATACGGACCGGCGCCGGTGTGAGCGCGGGTGCCCGGAAGATCCCGCGGGTGCCCGGAGGACCCCCGCGGGCGCACGGGCGCGGCCCGTCGCGCAGCCTATCCGATCAGCCCGTCTCGCCTTCCCGGTCGGCAAGGAAGCGCTCGAACTCCGCGCCGAGTTCGTCGGCGGAGGGCAGTTCCACCGGCTCGGCGACGAGGTTGCCCCGGGTCTCGGAGCCGGCCACCGCGTCGTACTGGTGCTCAAGCCCCCGGACGAGGGAGACCAGTTCCTCGTCGCCTTCGGAGATCTGACGCTCTATCTCCTCCTGGGTCCGCAGGGCCTCCGTGCGCAGGGCGTGTGCCGTGTTCGGCAGGACCAGGCCCGTGGCGGCGGTGATCGCCTCCAGGGCCGTCAGGGCCGCGTCCGGGTACGGCGAGCGGGCGACGTAGTGCGGGACGTGCGCGGCGACGCCGAGGACGTCGTGGCCGGCCTCCGCGAGGCGGTACTCGACAAGCGACTCGGCGCTGCCGGGCACCTGCGCCTCGTCGAAGAAGCTGCGGTGACCGGGCATCAGGTCCGTGCGGTTGCCGTGCGGGGTGATGCCCACGGGCCGGGTGTGGGGGACGCCCATGGGGATGCCGTGGAAGTTGACCGAGAGCCGTACGCCGAGCCGCTCCACGAGCTGGCCGACGGCCGCGGCGAAGCGCTCCCACTCCACGTCCGGCTCGGGGCCGGTGAGGAGGAGGAAGGGCGCGCCGGTGGCGTCCTGTGCGAGGCGCAGCTCGATCTTCGGGGTCTCGTAGGCGCTCCAGCGGTCGCGCTGGAAGGTCAGCAAGGGGCGGCGGGCCCGGTAGTCGATGAGCCGGTCGTGGTCGAAGCGGGCGACGACCTGGTGCGGCAGGCTGTCCAGCAGCCGTCCGACGATCAGTTCACCGGTCGCTCCGGCGTCGATGTAGCCGTCGAAGTGGTAGAGCATGGCCAGGCCGGCCGTGTCCTGGGCCAAGGCCAGGTCGGCCACGGCGAGCCCCTTGGGCTCCCATTCGTACAAACCCTGCGGATCCAACACAGTGACCGTTCCTCCTCATGTTCCGTACGGGGAACGCGCGGGGAGGGCCCGGCCATTCCCCCGGCCGTGGTGCGCAACACGGCGGACACACTTCGCGGTGGGGGTGGCGAGGCGGACGTCGCGGGCATGAGATAAGGCCCGCCCCCCGAAGGGGACGGGCCTTTCTCAGTCAGCTGTCAGCTGCTGCCGGTCAGAGCCTCAGCTCTGGCCGCCGGCGAGCTTCTCGCGGAGCGCGGCGAGCGCCTCGTCCGACGCCAGGGCGCCGGAGTTGTCGGCCGACTCCGAGGAGTACGAGCCGCCGGAGACGTTGCCACCGGTGGAGGCGGCGGCCGGAGCGGCAGCGCCCTCGGCAGCGGCCTGCTCGTCGGCCTCGCGGGACTTGATGACCTGCGCCTGGTGCTGCTCGAAGCGCTGCTGCGCCTCGGCGTACTGGCGCTCCCACTCCTCGCGCTGCTTCTCGTAGCCCTCGAGCCAGTCGTTGGCCTCGGGGTCGAAGCCCTCGGGGTAGATGTAGTTGCCCTGGTCGTCGTAGGACGCGGCCATGCCGTACAGGGTCGGGTCGAACTCGACCACGGACGGGTCGGCACCGAAGGACTCGTTGGCCTGCTTCAGCGAGAGGCTGATGCGACGGCGCTCGAGGTCGATGTCGATGACCTTGACGAAGATCTCGTCGTTGACCTGGACGACCTGCTCCGGGATCTCCACGTGGCGCTCGGCCAGCTCGGAGATGTGGACCAGGCCCTCGATGCCCTCGTCGACGCGCACGAACGCACCGAAGGGAACGAGCTTGGTGACCTTACCCGGGACGACCTGACCGATCTGGTGGGTCCGGGCGAACTGCTGCCACGGGTCTTCCTGCGTCGCCTTGAGCGACAGGGAGACGCGCTCGCGGTCCATGTCGACGTCGAGGACCTCGACGGTGACTTCCTGGCCGACCTCGACAACCTCGGACGGGTGGTCGATGTGCTTCCAGGAGAGCTCGGAGACGTGGACGAGACCGTCGACGCCGCCGAGGTCCACGAACGCACCGAAGTTGACGATCGAGGAGACGACGCCGGAGCGGACCTGGCCCTTCTGCAGGGTCGTGAGGAAGGTCTGGCGGACCTCGCTCTGGGTCTGCTCCAGCCAGGCACGGCGGGACAGGACCACGTTGTTGCGGTTCTTGTCCAGCTCGATGATCTTGGCCTCGAGCTCCTTGCCCACGTAGGGCTGGAGGTCGCGGACGCGGCGCATCTCGACCAGGGAGGCCGGGAGGAAGCCACGGAGGCCGATGTCGAGGATGAGACCACCCTTGACGACCTCGATGACGGTACCGGTGACGATCCCGTCCTCTTCCTTGATCTTCTCGATCGTGCCCCAGGCACGCTCGTACTGAGCGCGCTTCTTGGACAGGATGAGACGACCCTCCTTGTCCTCCTTCTGGAGAACCAGGGCCTCGATCTCGTCGCCGACCTTGACGACCTCGTTCGGGTCGACGTCGTGCTTGATCGAAAGCTCGCGGGAAGGGATGACGCCTTCGGTCTTGTAACCGATGTCGAGCAGGACCTCGTCCCGGTCGACCTTCACGATGACGCCGTCGACGATGTCGCCGTCGTTGAAGTACTTGATCGTCTCGTCGATCGCGGCGAGGAAGGCTTCCTCGTTACCGATGTCGTTGACCGCAACCTGCGGGGTGGTGGCGGTGGTCTCGGTGCTGCTCGTCATGTGGGAAAAGGCTCCGGTACGGACAGTGAGTCGTAGGTACTGCTACGCCGAGAGCCCGTATCGCACCGCCGAAGCCGGACAGCCGCTGGAGACGCACTACCCGGGGACCCGGGGAAATCCGAGGATTTCCCTAAGGCTCCCGAAGAAGATCGAAAGCGCCTCGACAACCGAGGGGACATACAACAAGTGCGAGCGTGACCTGCTCTGTCTGAGGCGCGCAGGCCCGCAGCGCAACTTGTAGCATACGGGGGCAGCCGGGCACGGTCAATGCGCGAAGGCGCACACCCGGGACGAATCCCGTCATAACGGGCACAACTTATGTTTTGCGAGGCCACGCGGGCCCCGCCGCACCCCGAAGCTTCACGCTCGGGTGTCCCAGAAGATACGACATAGTCCGATGAACCACTACTGCCGAGGGCACTACGGTCCAAATGATCCAAGAGTACGAACCGGAAGCGACCCGTCGGGCCAGCGGCGAGGCCGAGAGCAGCCGGGCCAGCCGTGGCTGGTGGGACCGTAACGCCGACGAGTACCAGACGGAACACGGCGCCTTCCTCGGCGACGACCGTTTCGTCTGGGGCCCCGAGGGCCTCGACGAGGCCGACGCCCACCTCCTCGGCCCGGCGGAGGGCCTGAAGGGCCTCGACGTCCTGGAGATCGGCGCCGGCGCCGCCCAGTGCTCCCGCTGGCTGGCCGCCCAGGGGGCCCGGCCCGTGGCCCTCGACCTCTCCCACCGCCAGCTCCAGCACGCCCTGCGGATCGGCGGCGACGTCCCGCTGGTGGAGGCGGACGCGGGGGCGCTGCCCTTCGCGGACGGCTCCTTCGACCTCGCCTGCTCCGCCTACGGGGCCGTCCCCTTCGTCGCGGACCCGGTGCGGGTGATGCGCGAGGTGCGCCGGGTGCTGCGTCCGGGCGGGCGCTGGGTCTTCTCCGTGACCCACCCCGTTCGCTGGGCGTTCCCCGACGAGCCCGGCCCCGAGGGCCTGTCCGTGGCGGCCTCCTACTTCGACCGCACGCCCTACGTCGAGCAGGACGAGTCCGGCCGGGCCGTCTACGTGGAGCACCACCGCACGCTCGGCGACCGGGTGCGCGACGTGGTCGCGGGCGGATTCCGGCTGGTGGACCTGGTGGAGCCGGAGTGGCCCGCCTGGAACACCCAGGAGTGGGGCGGCTGGTCCCCGCTGCGCGGGAACCTGATCCCGGGCACCGCGATTTTCGTCTGCGAGCGCGACTAGCGCGAGACTGGGCGGGTGATCCGCACCGACGCCCTCGAACAGCTGCCCGTACGTTCCGCCCTGCCCGCCCTGTCCCGGGCGCTCGACGAGCGCGGCGTGGCGGTGCTGTGCGCGCCGCCCGGCACGGGAAAGACGACGCTGGTGCCGCTCGTCCTCGCCGGCCTCACGGGACCGGAGGGGCCGGCCGGGGCCGGCGGGCGGCACCGGCGGGTGCTGGTCGCGGAGCCCCGCCGGATCGCGGCGCGGGCCGCCGCCCGGCGCATGGCCTGGCTGCTGGGCGAGCCGGTGGGCGGCCGCGTGGGCTTCACCGTGCGCGGCGAGCGGCGCGCCGGGCCCCGCACGGTGGTGGAGGTGGTCACCACCGGTGTGCTGCTCCAGCGGCTGCAGCGCGACCCCGAGCTGGCCGGCGTCGACACCGTGATCCTCGACGAGTGCCATGAGCGTCATCTCGACGCGGACACCGCCGCCGCGTTCCTGCTGGACGTCCGGGCCGCGCTCCGGCCCGAGCTGCGGCTGGTCGCGGCGTCCGCGACGACGGACGCGGAGGGCTGGGCCCGGCTGCTGGGCGACGCCCCCGTGGTGGAGGCCCGAGGGACGTCCCACCCCGTGGACGTGGTGTGGGCCGCGCCGGACCGGCCGGTGCGGCCGCCGCACGGGATGCGGGTGGACCCGGCGCTCCTGGAGCACGTCGCGGGCGTGGTGCGGCGGGCGCTGCGGGAGCGGGAGGGCGACGTGCTGTGCTTCCTGCCCGGTGTCGGCGAGATCTCCCGGGTGGCCGGCCGGCTGGGCGGGCCCGGGGCGCTGGGCGCCGAGGTCCTCCAGGTGCACGGGCGGGCCCCGGCGGAGGTGCAGGACGCGGTGCTGGCGGGCGGCTCGGGCGTCCGCCGGGTGGTGCTGGCGACGTCGGTGGCGGAGTCCAGCCTGACCGTCCCCGGGGTGCGCGTCGTGGTGGACTCCGGCCTGGCGCGCGAGCCGCGCGTCGACCACGCGCGCGGGCTGAGCGCGCTGACGACCGTACGGGCGTCCCACGCGGCCGCCCGGCAGCGCGCGGGCCGGGCGGGCCGTGAGGCGCCGGGCGTGGTGTACCGCTGTTGGACCGAGGCCGACGACGGCCGGCTGCCGCGCTTCCCCGCCGCGGAGATCACGGTCGCGGACCTGACGGCGTTCGCGCTCCAGGCCGCGTGCTGGGGCGACCCCGACGCCTCGGGCCTCGCCCTCCTCGACCCGCCGCCGGCCGGTGCGATGGCCGCGGCGCGGGAGGTGCTGACCGCCACGGGCGCGGTGGAAGCGGACGGCCGCCCCACCGCCCGCGGCCGCCGGATGGCCCGGCTGGGCGTCCACCCCCGGCTGGCGCGCGCCCTGCTGGACGGCGCCCGCGAGGTCGGCGCGCGCCGGGCGGCGGAAGTGGTCGCCCTACTGAGCGAGGAACCGCCCCGCGACTACGGGGACGACCTGGCGGCGGCGTGGCGCACGGCCCGGCGCGGGGGCGACGGATACGGCGCACGGTGGCGCGCGGAAGCGAGGCGGCTGGAAGGGTCGCTCAAGGGGAGCGCGGAGGACGGCGCGGGGCCGGACGCCTCCGGATCCGGCACGGGCGACCGGGGCCGGGGCCCGGGAGCCGACATAGACGATCGGCGCGACACGCCGGGGCACGGCACCGGGGACGGCCGCGACGCCTCGGGAAGCGACGGCCGGAGCCGGAGGCCGGAAAACGACGACCAGGACAAGGCATCAGGAGCCGACGTGGACGATCGGCCCGGCTCCCCAGGGCACGGCACCGGTGACGGCCGCGACGCCTCGGGAAGCGACGGCCGGAGCCGGAGGCCGGAAAACGACGGCCAGGACAAGGACACGGCATCAGGAGCCGACGCGGACGATCGGCCCGGCTCCCCCCGGGCCCGCACCGGCGACCGGGGCGACGGCTCGGGAAGCGACGGCCGGAGCCGGGGCGGGGCCTCCGGAGACGGCGGCCGGGGCCCGGCCCCCCGGGACGGTGGCCAGGGCCCCGGAGGCGGCACACGAGGGGTCTCCTCCGACGACGCCGTCGCCGGGCTCGTCACGGCGCTCGCCTTCCCCGAGCGCGTGGCCCGTCTGCGCGGCGAGGGCTCGTACCTCATGGCGTCCGGGACCGGCGCTCAGCTCGGTGAGGGGTCGCGGCTGCGCAGCGCGCCGTGGCTCGCGGTGGCCGTGGCCGACCGGCCGGTCACGGCGGCGTCGGCGCGGGTCCTGCTCGGTGCGGTGATCGACGAGGACACGGCCCGGAGCGCGGCCCGCGCGCTGTACGCGGAGGCCGAGGAGGTCCGCTGGTCCGAGGAGCGGCGCGACGTCGTGGCCCGGCGCGTCGAGCGGCTGGGGGCGGTGGAACTGGCCGAGCGCCCCCTGGCGGCGCCGGATCCCGCGCGCGTACGGGCCGCCCTGCTCGACGGCCTGCGGAGCGAGGGGCTGGGCCTGCTGCGCTGGCCGGACGGGGCGGCGGGGCTGCGGCAGCGGCTGGCCTTCCTCCACCGCGAGCTCGGCGAGCCGTGGCCGGACGTGTCCGACGAGGCGCTGCTGGCGGGCGCGGAGGAATGGCTCGGCTGGGAGCTGGAGCGGGCCCGCAGGCGGACCGATCTGGAGCGGCTGGACGCGGGCAAGGCGCTGGAGCGGCTGCTGCCGTGGGCGAGCGGGGCCGCCGCGCGCCTGGACGAGCTGGCGCCGGAGCGCCTGGAGGTGCCGAGCGGCTCCCGGATCCGGGTGGACTACGGCGCGCCGCAGCCCGTACTGGCGGTCAAGCTCCAGGAGTTGTTCGGCCTCCAGGAGACCCCGCGCCTCGCGGGCGGCCGGGTCCCCGTGCTCGTACACCTGCTGTCCCCGGCGGGGCGGCCGGCGGCGGTGACGGCGGACCTGGCGTCGTTCTGGCGGGAGGGGTACCGGGCGGTACGGGCGGAGCTGCGGGGGCGCTATCCCCGGCATCCCTGGCCGGAGGATCCGTCGGCGGCGGTGGCGACGCGGCGGACGAACGCGCGGCGTTGACGGCTGTCCCCCCACCCCGGACCCCGGCCCCCAATCGCCGGACGGGCTGATTTCAGCCCGTCCGGCGATTGAGGACATTCGGGAAGGGGCGGGTAGGGAAAAAGCCCGCCGCAGGCGCACCCGCCCCGCCGGCCGGTCACCTCACGGCAGATACCGCTCGACCGCCGCCGCCCCCTTCTCCTCGATCAGTCGCTTCGCCGCCTCGACCCGCTCCGGCGTAATGTCCCGGCCGGACGCCATGACGAGGTCCTCCGGGTCGAACGGCCGCTCGCCGCCCGTGTACAGGCGGCTCGGCCGGGACGTGGTGGACGTGTCCTCGGGGCTCTCCTTCACGGTGGGCCTCCTCTGTTCAGCGGCCCCCGCCGGGGGTCGGCTGTTCGAATGTCCCTCCATCCTGGGACATACCCACCCCGTCCGCACGCCGATCTCGCGGCGGACCCACGGCTCCGGCCGGCGCGCGGCGGGAACGGGCCTCCAGGACGAGCGCCAGGGCGAGCAGGACCGCGCCGAGGCCGGCGGATCCCCAGGGGAGGTAGGTGGTGAGGAGGAGGACGAGCCGCCGCTGCGAGGTCACGAGGTCGAGCGTCGCGTCGAGGTAGTCGGGGCGCATCTTCACATGGCCCGCGAAGGCGGTGATGGGCTCCTTCTCGGGGTGGCCGGTCCAGCGCATCTCCTCGCGGTGGACCTCCTCGCCGTTGACGGGCGCCCCGGTGACGGGGTCGACCCAGAACATGCGCTTGGTGGTGTACCAGCGCTCCAGGCCGATCTGCCGGACGGTGTCGGGGGTGATCCCGAGCGGCAGCGCCCTGGGCAGGGGCACCTGGGTCCAGGGGATCGTCTGCTCGAAGTAGTAGACGTCCAGGCCGCGGAAAGCGCGGGTGCCCCGGTAGTGGATGGGGGCGGAGGTGCGGGTCTGCATGTCGAAG
Organism: Streptomyces albireticuli; assembly: GCF_021228125.1. Lineage (GTDB taxonomy): Bacteria > Actinomycetota > Actinomycetes > Streptomycetales > Streptomycetaceae > Streptomyces > Streptomyces albireticuli. The sequence continues at coordinate 889,928 of NZ_JAJQQS010000002.1, read as the reverse complement.
TAGCGGTAGTCGCGCTTCTGCACGAGGAAGGGCCATTTGTAGGCGATGCCGTCGCGGCGCACGGGGGTGCCGTCGACGTGTTCGCCGCCCGCGTGGACGGGCCGCTGGCTGTGGGCGTCGAAGACGTAGCGCTCGGGGATCCGCGAGACCATCGCGCCGTCGGGCCCCGCGGCGAAGGTGAGGGTGTCCCAGACGACGACGTCGCGGCCGGTGGCCGCACGGACCTTCGCCGCCTCCTCGGCGTTGCCCTTGAGGGTCTGGATCATGGTGAGCTTGGGGACGGTCCTGGGCTTCAGCGTGGCGTAGTCGATGAGGGTGGCGTCCTTCGCCTCCATGACGACGGCCTGGTAGCGGCCGGCGGGGACCTTGGCCAGCCGGGGGAAGGCGTACCAGCGCAGGAGCGGCGCGAGGGCGAGGAGGAAGACGGCGAGGGCGAGGAGGATCAGGCTCGCTCGGCGGCGCACGGCGTGGTCTCCCCGGGCCTAGGGGTGCGCGGGGGCGGAGGTGAGCATCGGCTCGGGGGAGGTGTGGCCGCGCGGCGGCCCGATCCCGGTGACGACGAGCACGAGGGCGAGGGCGGCGACGAGTCCGACGGCCGCGGCGGCCAGTGCGCGCATACTCGGCCTCCAGAACTGACAGGGCATCAGGGCTGGGGCACGGTAGCAACACCGGCCGGAGATGAGAACCCGGAGCGCCCCCTCGTCCAAGGACGAGGAGGCGCTCCGGGGCGACGACGCTCCGGCTTCCGGCTTCCGGCTTCCGGCTTCCGGCTTCCGGCTTCCGGCTTCCGGCTTCCGGCTTCCGGCTTCCGGCTTCCGGCTTCCGGCTTCCGGCTTCCGGCTTCCGGCTTCCGGCTTCCGGCTTCCGGCACGGCAGAACGCGCAAGACCAGCCTTCGGCTCGCCCGGATCTCGGCGGCAACCGCTCCTCCTCGCGACCCCGGCGGGCGCCGCCCGCCGACCCGCCGGCCGGCCCGCGAAACGTACGGGCCGGGGCGGGACCGGCGCGGACCGGAGCCCGCGGACCGGAGCCCGTGCGCCGCGGACGTGCGCCGCGGACGTAAGCCGAGGTCAGTGCGCCGCGGACGTGCGCCGGAGTCAGTGCGCCGCGGACTCCCAGTCCGCGCCGACGCCCACCGAGACATCCAGCGGCGCGCGCAGCGACACCGCGCCCGCCATCTCCCGGCGGACCAGCTCCTCGACCCGCTCCCGCTCGCCCGGCGCGATCTCCAGCACGATTTCGTCGTGCACCTGGAGCAGCATCCGCGAGGCCAGGCCCGCGGCCTCCAGCGCCTGGCCGACCCGCAGCATCGCGACCTTCACGATGTCGGCGGCCGTGCCCTGGATCGGGGCGTTCAGCGCCATCCGCTCGGCCATCTCGCGGCGCTGGCGGTTGTCGCTGTTGAGGTCCGGGAGGTAGCGGCGACGGCCCAGCATCGTCTCCGTGTAACCCGTGGCACGGGCCTCCACGACCACCCGCTGGAGATAATCCCGCACCCCGCCGAACCGCTCGAAGAAGGTGTCCATCAGCTTGCCCGCCTCGGCGGGCGCGATGCTGAGCTGCTGCGAGAGGCCGAACGCCGACAGACCGTAGGCCAGCCCGTACGACATGGCCTTGATCTTCCGGCGCATCTCCGGGTCGACCTCGCTCTTGGCGACGCCGAAGACCTGGGAGGCCACCGTGGTGTGCAGGTCCTCACCGGAGGCGAACGCCTCGATCAGGCCCTCGTCCTCCGAGAGGTGGGCCATGACGCGCAGCTCGATCTGGCTGTAGTCGGCCGTCATCAGGGACTCGAAGCCGGAGCCGACGACGAAGCCGCGGCGGATGGCCCGGCCCTCGTCCGTCCGCACCGGGATGTTCTGGAGGTTCGGGTCCGTGGACGACAGCCGGCCGGTGGCCGCCACCGTCTGGTTGAACGTGGTGTGGATCCGGCCGTCGGGGGCGATCGCCTTGATCAGGCCCTCGACCGTGGACCGCAGCTTGGCCTGCTCCCGGTGCCGCAGCATGATCACCGGGAGTTCGTTCTCCGTCTGGGCGGCGAGCCAGGCGAGGGCGTCGGCGTCCGTGGTGTACCCGGTCTTGGTCTTCTTCGTCTTCGGCAGGCCCAGCTCGCCGAAGAGCACCTCCTGGAGCTGCTTGGGCGAGCCCAGGTTGAACTCACGGCCCGCCGCGGCGTGCGCCTCCACGACGGCCTGCTGCACGGCGGCGGCGAACTGCTGCTCCATCCGCTCCAGCCAGCCCCGGTCCGCGGCGATGCCCGCCCGCTCCAGACGCGCCAGCAGCGCGCTCGTCGGCAGCTCGACGTCGGCGAGCAGCTCGGCCGCGCCCACGTCCTTCAGCCGGCCCGTGAACGCCTCGCCCAGATCGAGCACCGTACGCGCCCGGCCCATCAGGGCGTCCGCCTCGGCCTGCTCGTCCGCCCCGAAGGCCAGCTGGCCGTCCCCGGCGGCGGCCGTGGCCAGCTCACGGCCCAGATACTCCACCGACAGGGCGTCCAGCTCGAAGGAGCGGCGGCCCGGCTTCACCAGATACGCGGCCAGCGCCGTGTCCATCGTGACGCCCTCGACCGACCAGCCGTGCTCCGCGAAGACCCGCATGGCCGACTTGGCGTCGTGCATCACCTTGGCCCGGCCGGCGTCCCCGCTCCACGCCGCGAACGCCCGCTCGTCGGCCTCGTCCAGCTCGGCCGGATCGAACCAGACGGCCGGGCCCTCGCCCGTCGCCAGCGCGATCTCGGCGACCCGGCCACTGCCCTGCGACCAGGAGTCGACCACGGCCACGCCCAGCGGACCCGCGGCGTGCCCGGCCAGCCACGGCGCGAGCTCCCCCGCGCCCAGCACCACGCCGTCCACCTCGGCCCCGGCGGCCGGCGCCGCCTCCTCCGCGGCGGCCTCCCCACCCGGGTCGGCGGCCAGCAGCCGGTCCCGCAGACCCTGGTTACGGATCTCCAGGCCCTCCAGGAACGCCGTCAGCGCCGCACGGTCGTACGCCGCCCGGGCCAGGCCCTCCGGGCCCACCGGCAGCGCCACGTCCCGCACCATCTCGGTGAGGCGGCGGTTCAGCTTGACGGCCTCCAGGTGGTCCCGGAGGTTCTGCCCGGCCTTGCCCTTGACCTCCTCGACCCGCTCCACCAGCTCCGCGAACGAACCGAACTGGTTGATCCACTTCGCGGCGGTCTTCTCACCGACGCCCGGGATGCCCGGGAGGTTGTCCGACGGGTCGCCGCGCAGCGCCGCGAAGTCCGGGTACTGCGAGGGGCTCAGGCCGTACTTCTCCTGGACCTTCTCCGGCGTGAAGCGCGTCAGCTCCGAGACGCCCTTCGTCGGATAGAGCACCGTGACGTCGTCGGAGACCAGCTGGAAGGAATCGCGGTCACCCGTGACGATCGAGACGTGGAAACCCGCCGCCTCGGCCTGCGTGGCCAGCGTGGCGATCACATCGTCGGCCTCGAAGCCGTCGACCGCGAAGCGGGGCACCTTCATCGCGTCGAGCAGCTCACCGATCAGCTCGACCTGCCCCTTGAACTCGTCGGGCGTCTTCGACCGCGTCGCCTTGTACTCGGGGAACTCGTCCGAGCGCCACGTCTTGCGGGAGACGTCGAACGCCACCGCGAAGTGCGAAGGCTTCTCGTCACGCAGCGTGTTCGCCAGCATGGACGCGAAGCCGTACACCGCGTTCGTCGGCTGGCCGGCCACCGTCGTGAAATTCTCCGCGGGCAGCGCGAAGAACGCCCGGTACGCCATGGAGTGCCCGTCCATCAACAGCAGACGGGGGCGGCCTCCCTCCACAGCCTCGGTGCCGGTCTCTGCGCTCATCTTCGTTCCCTTCGCTGCCACGCCCCCGATCCTGCCACGACCCACTGACAATCCGGGCCGCACCGCCCTCGCCACCCACCCTCCCGGGGCCCGTGACAGGATCGACGTCGAACACGCGAGCACGCCCGCACCGAGCGCTCAAAGGGGAGCGAGATGGCAGCCAAGCCGCCGACAGGCGATCCGGTCCAGGACGCACCCGACGTCACCGCCCCGCAGCACGCCGCGGCCGGCCTCCCCGCCATCGCGCACACGCTGCGCATCGCGCAGCGGCAGATGGGCGTCCGGCGCACGGCCCTCACCCTCCTCAAGGTCAACCAGAAGGACGGCTTCGACTGCCCCGGCTGCGCCTGGCCCGAGCCGGACAAGCGGCACGCCGCCGAGTTCTGCGAGAACGGCGCCAAGGCCGTCGCCGAGGAAGCCACCCTGCGCCGCGTCACCCCCGACTTCTTCGCCGCCCACCCGGTCTCCGACCTCGCCGGCCGCAGCGGCTACTGGCTCGGCCAGCAGGGCCGCCTCACCCGGCCGATGTACCTCGCCGAGGGCTCCGACACCTACGAGCCGGTGTCCTGGGAGCGCGCCTTCGACATCGTCGCCGACGAGCTCACCGCCCTCTCCTCCCCCGACGAGGCCGTCTTCTACACCTCGGGCCGCACCAGCAACGAGGCCGCGTTCCTCTACCAGCTCTTCGCCCGCGAGTTCGGCACCAACAACCTGCCGGACTGCTCCAACATGTGCCACGAGTCCTCCGGCTCCGCCCTCACCGAGACCATCGGCGTCGGCAAGGGCAGCGTCCTCCTGGAGGACCTCTACAAGGCCGACCTGATCATCGTCGCCGGGCAGAACCCCGGCACCAACCACCCCCGCATGCTCAGCGCCCTGGAGAAGGCCAAGGCCGGCGGCACGAAGATCATCACGGTCAACCCGCTCCCCGAAGCGGGCATGGAGCGCTTCAAGAACCCCCAGAACGCCCGCGGTCTCGCCGCCGGCGGCACCCCGCTCACCGACCTCTTCCTCCAGATCCGCCTCGGCGGCGACCAGGCCCTCTTCCGCGCCCTCAACAAACGCGTCCTGGAGACCGAGGGCGCCGTCGACACCGCGTTCGTCGAGGAGCACACCCACGGCTTCGAGGAGTTCGCGCGCGCCGCCCGCACCGCCGACCCGGACGAGACCCTCCGCGCCACCGGCCTGACCCACGAGGAGATCGAGGCCGCCCTCGCCATGATCCTCGCCTCCCGCCGCACCATCGTCTGCTGGGCCATGGGCCTCACCCAGCACAAGCACGCCGTCCCCACCATCAAGGAGGTCGTCAACCTCCTCCTGCTGCGCGGCGACATCGGCCGCCCCGGCGCCGGCGTCTGCCCCGTCCGCGGCCACAGCAACGTCCAGGGCGACCGCACCATGGGCATCTTCGAACGCCCCGCCCCCGCCTTCCTCGACGCCCTGGAGAAGGAGTTCGGCTTCACCCCGCCCCGCGAGCACGGCCTGGACGTCGTCCGCGCCATCCGCGCCCTCCGCGACGGAGCGGCGAAGGTCTTCTTCGCCATGGGCGGCAACTTCGTCTCCGCCACCCCCGACACCGACGTCACCGAGGCCGCCGTCCGCCGCGCCCGCCTCACCGTCCACGTCTCCACCAAGCTCAACCGCTCCCACGTGGTCACCGGCGCCCGCGCACTCATCCTCCCCACCCTCGGCCGCACCGAGCGCGACCGTCAGGCCGGCGGCGACCAGTTCGTCACCGTCGAGGACTCCATGGGCATGGTCCACGCCTCCCGCGGCCGCCTGGACCCCGCCGACCCCACGCTCCTCTCCGAACCCGCCATCGTCTGCCGCCTCGCCCGCCGCGTCCTCGGCACCACCAGCACCACACCGTGGGAAGACTTCGAGAACGACTACGGCACCGTCCGCGACCGCATCGCGCGCGTCATCCCCGGCTTCGAGGACTTCAACGCCCGCGTCGCCCGCCCCGGCGGCTTCACCCTCCCCCACGCCCCCCGCGACGAACGCCGGTTCCCCACCACCACCGGCAAGGCCAACTTCACCGCCGCCCCGGTCGAGTACCCGCACGCGCCCGAAGGCCGGCTCCTCCTCCAGACCCTCCGCTCCCACGACCAGTACAACACCACGATCTACGGCCTCGACGACCGCTACCGCGGCATCAAGAACGGCCGCCGCGTGGTCCTGGTCAACCCGGACGACGCCCGCGAGCTCGACCTCGCCGACGGCTCGTACGCCGACCTCGTCAGCGAGTGGACGGACGGCACCGAACGCCGCGCCGAAGGCTTCCGCGTCGTCCACTACCCCACCGCCCGGGGCTGCGCCGCCGCCTACTACCCCGAGACCAACGTCCTCGTCCCGCTGGACCACACCGCCGACACCAGCAACACCCCCGCCAGCAAGTCCCTGGTGATCAGGGTGGAGCCGAACCGGCCCGGGCCCGCCTGACCATCACCCCGACCGGCCGCCAAGCCTGTTGACCTGATAAGACGTTCACAAGCGTTCATGAAAACGTTCATCACGCAACGAGCAAGGACGATCGGAGCACGTCATGGGTGAGCAGACCGGGACCACTTTCCCTCAGGAGGTCCTGGACCAGTGGGCGGGGAGCGGGATCGACCTGCCCGCCCTGTTCTCCGCCGGGCACCTCGGCGAGCGCATGAGCGTCCGGGTCGTCGAGGCGGCGCCCGACCGCGTGGTCGGCACCATGCCGGTCGAGGGCAACACCCAGCCGTACGGGCTGCTGCACGGCGGCGCCTCCGCCGTGCTCGCCGAGACCCTCGGCTCCGTCGGCGCGATGCTGCACGGCGGCCCCGGCCGGATCGCCGTGGGCGTCGACCTCAACTGCACCCACCACCGCGGCGTACGCTCCGGGCTGGTCACCGGCGTGGCCACCCCCGTGCACCGGGGCCGCTCCACCGCCACCTACGAGATCGTCGTCACCGACGAGCAGGGCAAGCGCGTCTGCAGCGCCCGCCTCACCTGCCTCATCCGTGACACCGACGAGGGCCGCCCCACCACCTGAGGCCCACCTCGCACGTCACCGTGCGTCACATCACATAGGACACCGCCATGAAGCGGCGGCCGGGATCCCGTATCCCCGGCCGCCGCTTTCGCGATCTTTCCGGCCACACAGCGCCCGTACGACGATCACGACACCCGGCCCACGCCCCGCGTCACCCCCGACGCATTAGCGGAACTACACCTTCCCGACCGCGAGGCGCCGGATCTCTCCCCAAACACCCCTTCCGTCCGATCACCTCCACTACACAGAAGTCACTGGAGTGACCTACGCCATAACAAGACAGTCACATCATGGCCAGCACCTCTGCCCCGCGCCGCCGCACGCCCTTAGAGTCACGGCCAGTCACGACCCGCCGGGCGGGCCGCACACCACCACACCGCCCCGCACCGCCCGGCACGCGCCACGGCACCTCAGCAGAGAGGGCCGCGCCAGGGAAGGGAATCACCGTGCGACACCGTTCCTTGCTCATCCTCACCACCGCGCTCACCACCGGGGCCCTCACCCTGAGCGCCTGCGGATCGCGCGACGACAAAGGCGACGACGGAAAGTCCGAAGGCAAGCAGACCACCGTCGTGATCGGCCTCGACGCCCCGCTCACCGGCGACCTCTCCGCCCTCGGCCAAGGCATCAAGAACTCCGCCGAACTCGCCCTGAACAACGCCAACAAGACCAAGGAAGTCCCGGGCGTCACCTTCCGGTTCCGCGCCCTCGACGACCAGGCCCAGCCCACCTCCGGCCAGCAGAACGCCACCAAACTCGCCGGCGACAAACAGGTCCTCGGCATCGTCGGACCGCTCAACTCCAGCGTCGCCCAGTCGATGCAACAGGTCGCCCAGTCCAACAACATCGCACTCATATCCCCCGCCAACACCACCCCCGACCTCAGCCAGGGCAAGGACTGGAAGCAGGACAAGCGCAAACGCCAGTTCAGCACCTACTTCCGCACCTCCACCACCGACGAGGTCCAGGGCTCCTTCGGCGGCAAGTACGCCTACGAACAGATCAAGGCGAAGACCGTCTACGTCATCGACGACCAGAAGACCTACGGCGTCGGCCTCGCCGCCGCCTTCACCACCAAATTCACCGCCCTCGGCGGCAAGGTCGTCGGCACCGAACACGTCAACCCCGAGGACCGCGACTTCAAGGCCATCGTCTCCAAGGTCAAGACCGCGAGCCCCGACCTCGTCTTCTACGGCGGCGAATACCCCGCCTCCGCCCCCCTCAGCCAGCAACTCAAGGACGGCGGCGTCAAAGCCCCCCTCATGGGCGGCGACGGCATGTACAGCGGCGACTACATCACCCTCAACAAGAAGTCCGCCGGCGACTACGCCACCTCCGTCGGCAAACCCGTCGAACAACTCGACTCCGCCAAGAAGTTCATCGCCGACTACAAGACCGCCGGCTACAAGGACCGCTACGAGGCATACGGAGGCTCCACCTACGACGCCACCTGGGCCCTCGTCCAGGCCGTCAAAGCCGTCGTCTCCGCCAACGACGGCAAACTCCCCTCCGACGCCCGCGCCAAAATCGTCGACGCCCTCAACAAGGTCGAATTCGACGGAGTCACCGGCCCCGTCTCCTTCGACAAGTACGGCGACACCACCAACACCCTGATCACCGCCTACCAGGTCGACGCCGGCCAGTGGAAATCCCGCTACAGCGCCGAATACAAGGGCTGACCCCACCGTCACAAGGGCCGACCACGCCGTACGGGCCACCTCCCCGTACCGCCGCACCACCACCCGCCCTCGACGGCCACGCCGCGCGGACGACCCCACAGGCGACCCCGCGCGGCCCCCGGGACCGGTCCCCCCGCACCCCTTCCACCCACGGAGGCCCAGCGGTGCACGAACTGCCGCAACAGCTGGCCAACGGACTCATCCTCGGCGCGATGTACGGACTCATCGCGATCGGCTACACGATGGTCTACGGCATCGTCCAGCTCATCAACTTCGCCCACGGCGAGATCTTCATGGTCGGCGGCTTCGGCGCCCTGACCGCCCACCTCGCCCTCCCCGACGGCACCGCCCTCGCCCTCGCCCTCCCCCTCATGGTCCTCGGCGGCGTCCTCGCCTCCGTCACCATCGGCGTCGCCGCCGAACGCTTCGCCTACCGCCCCCTGCGCGGCGCCCCCCGCCTCGCCCCCCTCATCACCGCCATCGGCCTCTCCATCGCCCTCCAGCAAGCCATCTGGAAGTGGTACCCCGACGCCAAGAAAGCCCGCGTCTTCCCCCAGTTCAAAGGCGAATCCCTCGACATCCTCGGCGTCACCGTCCAACGCGGCGAGATCTTCCTCCTCATCGCCGCACCCCTCTGCATGCTCGCCCTCGGCCTCTTCGTCGCCCGCACCCGCACCGGCCGCGGCATGCAGGCCACCGCCCAGGACCCCGACACCGCCAAGCTCATGGGCATCAACACCGACCGCATCATCGTCATCGCCTTCGCCATCGGCGCCGCCTTCGCCGCGATCGCCGCCGTCGCCCACGGCCTCAAATACGGCCAGGTCGACTTCCGCATGGGCTTCATCACCGGCCTCAAAGCCTTCACCGCCGCCGTCCTCGGCGGCATCGGCAACATCTACGGCGCCATGCTCGGCGGCGTCGTCCTCGGCGTCGCCGAAGCCCTCGCCACCGGCTACATCGAGGAGATCCCCGGCATGACCCAATTCGGCGGCGGCTCCTGGAAGGACGTCTGGGCCTTCGTCCTCCTCATCCTCGTCCTGCTGCTCCGGCCCCAGGGCCTGCTCGGCGAACGCGTCGCGGACAGGGCGTGACCACCATGCCGGACCGACTCCCACGCCGAACCACCGCCCGCGCCCTCACCCTCACCGGCGCCGCCCTCACCATCCTCTCCACCTTCCTCGCCTGGACCTGGACCACCGCCTTCCCCGGCAACCTCACCGTCAACGGCTACCCCGGCGGTCTCCAGACCATCACCCTCACCGGCGGCATCCTCACCCTCCTCCACGCCCTCGCCGGACACCACCTCCGCGGCCTCCGCTGGCTCGCCCCCGCCGGAACCACCGCCCCCACCGTCCTCCTTGCCCTCGGCACCCTCGCCACCACCTGGTACACCCTCGGCGCCATCACCACCGACCTCGGCGGCCTCGCCCACCTCGAACCCGGCGCCTACATCGCCGCGGCCGCCACCCTCCTCACCCTCACCGGAGCCCTCGCCCTCCCCAACGACCGCCAGACCACCGAAACCGCCGGAACCACCGCCGCCACAGGCACACCAGGCACACCAGAAACCCGCCCCAACCCCTGGCAACGCTTCCGCCACACCCTCACCACCGGCCGCGCACCCCGGCCCACCCCCCTCCCCACCTGGGCCGAAATCCTCATCATCGCCACCGCCTTCGCCCTTGGCCTCGCCGCCTTCACCTACGGCATCGACACCGAATACGGCGAACTCTTCGTCGGCTACCTCCTCCTCGCCGTCTTCACCCTCACCGCACTCAACCGCTCCGGACTCACCTCACGCCTCAGCACCCTCACCGCCAAACACCGCAACATCACCCTCACCGCCGCCTTCACGGCCGCCGCCTGCTTCCCCTTCCTCCAGACCAACGACGCCTACGCCAACCTCGCCACCAGCATCCTGATCTTCGCCACCGTCGCCCTCGGCCTCAATGTCGTCGTCGGCCTCGCCGGCCTCCTCGACCTCGGCTACGTCGCCTTCCTCGGCGTCGGCGCCTACGCCGCCGCCCTCGTCTCCGGCTCCCCCGAATCCGCCGTAGGCGTCCACTTCCCCTTCTGGGCCGCCGTCCTCACCGGAATCGGCGCCTCCCTCGTCTTCGGCGTCCTCATCGGAGCCCCCACCCTCCGCCTCCGCGGCGACTACCTCGCCATCGTCACCCTCGGCTTCGGCGAGATCTTCCGCATCACCATGCTCAACCTCAACGGCAAAACCGGACCCGACATCACCAACGGCTCCATGGGCATCCCCAACATCCCCGAACTCGACCTCTTCGGCTTCGACTTCGGCCAGACCCACGACATCCTCGGCATCCCCATCGGACGCTTCGGCAACTACTACCTCCTGATGCTCCTCGCCACCCTCCTCGTCGTCCTCGTCTTCCGCCGCGCCGCCGAATCCCGCATCGGCCGCGCCTGGGTCGCCATCCGCGAGGACGAGACCGCCGCCACCGCCATGGGCATCAACGCCTTCCGCCTCAAACTCCTCGCCTTCGCCCTCGGCGCCGCCCTCGCCGGACTCGCCGGCACCGTCCACGCCCACGTCATCACCACCGCCACCCCCGACCAGTACCAATTCGCCGGCACCGTCCCCCCCAACTCCGCCTTCCTCCTCGCCGCCGTCATCCTCGGCGGCATGGGCACCATCAGCGGACCCGTCATCGGCGCCGCCCTCCTCTACCTCATCCCGAACAAGATGGACTTCATGCAGGACTACCAGCTGCTCCTCTTCGGCCTCGCCCTCATCCTGCTCATGCGCTTCCGCCCCGAAGGCATGGTCGCCGACCGCAGGAAACAGCTCGAATTCCACGAGACCGGGCAACTGGACGTACCCGAACAAGGCCTCCCCGACGGGGCGGTCGGCGTCACCAAAGCGGAGGCGTGACCGCCATGACCACCACCACCGCGACCACACCACCCGCACCCGCCACCGACGACACCCCCGTCCTCACCGCCACCGGCGTCACCATGCGCTTCGGCGGACTCACCGCCGTACGCGCCGTCGACCTCACCGTCTCCGCCCACGAAATCGTCGGCCTCATAGGACCCAACGGCGCCGGAAAAACCACCTTCTTCAACTGCCTCACCGGCCTCTACATCCCCACCGAAGGCACCGTCACCTACCGCGACACCGTCCTCCCACCCAAACCCCACCTCGTCACCAAAGCCGGCGTCGCCCGCACCTTCCAGAACATCCGCCTCTTCGCCAACATGACCGTCCTCGAAAACGTCCTCGTCGGCCGCCACACCCGCACCCACGAAGGCCTCTTCTCCGCCCTCCTGCGCACCCCCCGCTTCCACCGCGCCGAAACCGCCTCCACCCGGCGCGCCATGGAACTCCTCGACTTCACCGGCCTCGCCCCCAAGGCAGACCACCTCGCCCGCAACCTCCCCTACGGCGAACAGCGCAAGCTGGAGATCGCCCGCGCCCTCGCCAGCGACCCCGGCCTGCTCCTCCTCGACGAACCCACCGCCGGCATGAACCCCCAGGAGACCCGCGCCACCGAAGCCCTCGTCCGCGCCATCCGCGCCCAGGGCACCGCCGTCCTCGTCATCGAGCACGACATGCGCTTCATCTTCAACCTCTGCGACCGCGTCGCCGTCCTCGTCCAGGGCGAGAAGCTCGTCGAAGGCACCTCCGACGTCGTCCAGGCCGACGAACGCGTCATCGCCGCCTACCTCGGCACGCCCTTCGAGGGCGCGCCGGGCGAGGAGGAACTCGCGGAGGTCGAGGCGGCGGAGGCGGGAGCGGGAGCGACTACGGGTGCGGGTGCGGGTACGGGTACGGATACAGCGGGCACGGGCACGGGCACGGAAACCGCAGGCGATCCCGGCGCCGCCCGGACCGAGGAGGACCGATGACCACCCCCCTCCTGGAGGTGGAGAACCTCCGCGTCGCCTACGGCAAGATCGAAGCCGTCAAGGGCATCTCCTTCACCGTCGAGGCCGGCCAGGTCGTCACCCTCATCGGCACCAACGGGGCCGGCAAGACCACGACCCTCCGCACCCTCTCCGGCCTCCTCAAGCCCCTCGCGGGCACCGTACGCTTCGACGGCCGACCGCTGACCGGCGTCCCCGCCCACAAGATCGTCGCCCTCGGCCTCGCCCACTCCCCCGAGGGCCGGCACATCTTCCCCCGCCTCACCATCGCCGAGAACCTCCAGCTGGGAGCGTTCCTGCGCAAGGACGGCACGGAGATCGACCGGGACATCCAGCACGTCTACGAGCTCTTCCCGATCCTCGGCGAACGCGCGAAACAGGCCTCCGGCACCCTCTCCGGCGGCGAGCAGCAGATGCTCGCCATGGGCAGGGCCCTGATGTCCCGCCCCAAGCTCCTCATGCTCGACGAGCCCTCCATGGGCCTCTCCCCGATCATGATGCAGAAGATCATGCGGACCATCACCGAACTCAGGGCCTCCGGCACCACGATCCTGCTCGTCGAGCAGAACGCCCAGGCCGCGCTGTCCCTGGCCGACCACGGCCACGTCATGGAGACCGGCCGCATCGTCCTGTCCGGGACGGGCGCGGACCTGCTCCACGACGAATCCGTGCGGAAGGCGTACCTGGGCGAGGACTGAGCGGCGGGGCCGCGGGCCGCCCCGGTCCGGGACGGCCCAGGACGCACGGGAGGGGCCCGCGTCCGTAACCCGGACGCGGGCCCCTCCCGTATGCCGTATGCCGCTCCCGGGGTGTTACCCCTTGGCCTTCTTCTCCGCGGCGTCCTCGATGACCGCCTCGGCGACCTGCTGCATCGACATGCGCCGGTCCATCGACGTCTTCTGGATCCAGCGGAACGCGGCCGGCTCCGTCAGCCCGTACTGCGTCTGGAGCACGCTCTTCGCCCGGTCCACGAGCTTGCGCGTCTCCAGCCGCTGCGAGAGGTCGGCGACCTCCTGCTCCAGGGCCTTCAGCTGGGTGAACCGCGAGACGGCCATCTCGATGGCCGGCACCACGTCGCTCTTGCTGAACGGTTTCACCAGATACGCCATGGCCCCGGCGTCCCGCGCCCGCTCCACGAGGTCGCGCTGCGAGAAGGCGGTGAGCATCAGCACGGGCGCGATGGAGTCACCGGCGATCTGCTCGGCCGCGGAGATCCCGTCGAGCACGGGCATCTTCACGTCGAGGATGACCAGGTCGGGCTTGTGCTCCCGGGCGAGCGCCACGGCCGTCTCGCCGTCGCCGGCCTCGCCCACGACGGAGTAGCCCTCTTCCTCCAGCATCTCTTTGAGGTCGAGCCGGATGAGGGCCTCGTCCTCGGCGATCACGACGCGGGTGGTGTGCGGAGGGGTGTGCTGCGGCTCGTCGTCGACGGGCGGGGTGGGCTCGGCGGCGGTCACGGGTCTCCTCGTTCGGGAAGGTACTGCCCCTTGAGCCTACCTAGCTGACCCTCCTGACCGGCACCGGGTACACTTCCGACGGGCAACCTCGCCGGGTTGGCGGAATGGCAGACGCTGATGTCTCAAACACATCTGCCCGAAAGGGCGTGCGGGTTCGACTCCCGCACCCGGCACACATATGTCCGCTAAGCGGACGGTCACCTTCTCGTGAAACCTGACTATTTCACGCCGTGAGGCTGATTAATCACGCACGGTTGTTCCATGCAGATGCACGGCAGCGAATTGCGCCAGAAGGCCCTCGGTCTCCTTCGTAACGGATCCAAGAACGCGGACGTCGCCCGCGCGCTGGACGTCCCCCTCGGTACGGTCAGCTACTGGAGACACGTGGACCGCGCGAAACGCGGGGAATGTCCAGGAGCCCACAGAGCTCCGTGTCCCCGCTGTGACGGTCGCGAGCTGGACGAAGCCGCGTACTCCTACCTCTTAGCCCTCTACCTGGGCGACGGCCACATCATCCAGTACTCCGGACACCGGGTGCCGAGCCTCATGATCTCCTGCGGTGACGACTGGCCGGGCCTCATGGACGCATGCGAGGCGGCGATGCGGGCGGTCTTCCCCGACAACTCCACCTGCCGGGTCCGCCGAACCGGCTGTCACAACGTGAAGGTCTACTCCAAGCATCTCTGGTGCATGTTTCCGCAGCACGGCCCCGGCAAGAAGCACGAGCGAACGATCGCACTGGAGCCCTGGCAGCAGCAGATCGTGGAGGAGTACCCCTGGGAGTTCATCCGTGGCCTCATCCATTCCGACGGCTGCCGCATCACCAACTGGACCGTCCGCCTCGTGGGCGGCGAGCGGAAGCGCTACGAGTACACGAGGTACTTCTTCACGAACAAGTCCGACGACATCCGCGACCTCTACTGCGAGGCGCTCGACATGGTCGGCGTCGAGTGGAAGATGACCCGGCGGGGCCAGGACCCCTTCAACATCTCCGTAGCCCGCAAAGCATCCGTCGCGCTCATGGACGTCCACGTCGGGCCCAAGTACTGAGCGTCTGCCAGGGCGGGGCGCCTCCGGCGGTTTCCCCAGCCCCGCCCCTTCCCGAAACCGGGGCTCCGCCCCGGACCCCGGTCCTCAGGCTCCCCCAGCTACCGCTGGGAGGTGCCCCCAGACGGGCTGAAATCAGCCCGTCCGGCGCTTGAGGACACCGCGCCGGCGCGGCCGGGGGCCCGGGGGCTTGCCCCCGGTTACGGGAAGGGGCGGGGCTGGGGACAAAGCCGCCCGCAGGGCACCCCTCAGTCCTCCCCGATGTGATGCACCCGCACAAGATTCGTCGTCCCCGCGACCCCCGGCGGCGACCCCGCCGTAATGATCACCATGTCCCCCTTCCGGCACCTCCCGATCCGCAGCAGATACTCGTCCACCTGATCCACCATCTCGTCAGTCGTCTGCACCATCGGCCCCAGGAACGTCTCGACACCCCACGTCAGATTGAGCTGCGAGCGCGTCGCCGGCTCCGGTGTGAAGGCCAGCAGGGGGATCGGTGAGCGGTACCGCGACAAGCGGCGGACGGTGTCACCGGATTGGGTGAAGGCCACGAGGTACTTGGCGCCGAGGAAGTCGCCCATCTCGGCGGCGGCGCGGGCGACGGAGCCGCCCTGGGTGCGGGGCTTGCCGCGTTCGCTCAGTGGGGGCAGGCCCTTGGCGAGGACGTCCTCCTCGGCGGCGGCGACGATGCGGCCCATGGTCTTCACCGTCTCGACGGGGTATTTGCCCACGCTGGTCTCGCCGCTCAGCATCACCGCGTCCGTGCCGTCGATGACGGCGTTGGCGACGTCGGAGGCTTCCGCGCGGGTGGGGCGGGAGGCGTCGATCATGGAGTCGAGCATCTGGGTGGCGACGATCACCGGCTTGGCGTTGCGCTTGGCGAGCTTGATGGCCCGCTTCTGCACGATCGGGACCGTTTCCAGGGGCATTTCGACGCCGAGGTCGCCGCGGGCGACCATGATCCCGTCGAACGCGTCGACGATGCCGTCGAGGTTCTGGACGGCCTGGGGCTTCTCGATCTTGGCGATGACGGGGAGGCGGCGGCCCTCCTGGTCCATGACGCGGTGGACGTCCTGGATGTCGGCCGCGTTGCGGACGAAGGAGAGGGCGATGATGTCGGCGCCGGTCCGGATCGCCCAGCGGAGGTCTTCGACGTCCTTCTGGGAGAGGGCGGGGACGGAGACGGCGACGCCGGGGAGGTTGAGGCCCTTGTGGTCGGAGACCATGCCGCCCTCGATGACGACGGTGCGGACGCGGGGCCCGTCGACCTCGGTGACCTCAAGGGTGACGCGGCCGTCGTCGACGAGGATGCGCTCGCCTTTGGTGACGTCGGCGGCGAGGCCGTCATAGGTGGTGCCGCAGGAGTGGCGGTCGCCCTCGGCGCCCTCTTCGACGGTGATGGTGAATTCGTCGCCGCGTTCAAGGAGTACAGGCCCTTCGCGGAACCTGCCGAGGCGGATCTTCGGACCTTGAAGGTCGGCGAGGATGCCGATGTTGCGGCCGGTTTCCTCGGCCGCCTTGCGTACGCGCTGGTACCGCGCCTCGTGCTCGACGTACGTGCCGTGGCTGAGGTTGAAGCGGGCGACGTCCATGCCGGCTTCGACGAGGGCCTTGATCTGCTCGTACGAATCGGTGGCGGGTCCCAGGGTGCAGACGATTTTCGCTCGGCGCATGGCACGACCTTATGACCTACCGGTGGGTAGAGAATTGGCCGCCGCCAACTGCCCAACGTCCGTTTGGTAAAAGCTTGTTGACATCTACTGAAACGTGCGCGGGGTCGCTCCGATGAGCGCTTTCAGAGGGCCGGTGGGGTCATCGTCAACCGGGCGTTGACCTGTGCGTAGACGGTCTGGCGCTGGGGTTCGAGATCGAGTGCGGGAGCCGGTTCCGGGGCTCCGCCGTAGCCGGCCGCGCGGGAGAGGCCCGCGACCGGGGGCATACCGCCGTAGGGGGTGTTCTCCGCGCCTTCGTCGGCGAGCTCGAGCAGGGCGACCAGCCGGGCACCGAGGGCCTCGGCGTATTCGCGGGCGCGCTGCACGGCGTCCCGTACGGCCTGTCGGCGGGCCTCGCGGTGGGCGGGCGAGTCGGGGCGCAGTGCCCACCAGGGGCCGTCGACGCGGGTGAGGTCAAGGTCGGCGAGGCGGGTGGTGAGTTCGCCGAGGGTGGTGAAGTCGTTGAGGGTGGCGGTGTGGTGGACGGTGCCGTGGTAGGCGCGGACGCGTTCGCCGCGGCCTTTGTCGGAGAGCTGGGGGGTGAGGGTGAAGGTGCCGGTCTCGATGCGTTCGACGGCGTCGCCGGTGGTCTTGAGGAGGTCGAGGACCTGGTTATTGCGGCGGGTGAGGTCGGTGAGGGTGGTGTTGCGGTCGGTGCCCCGGGCCGTGACGGTGATGCCGAGGTGGGCGAGCTCGGGTTCGACCTCCAGGCGGGCTTCGCCGCGTACGGCGATGCGAGGGTGTTCGGGGGTGCCGTAGGGCAGGGGCCGGGGTGTGTGCTGCTCGGGTGTGGTCATGGGGTCATGGTGGCAGTCGGGCCGGTCGCCGGGGAGTCACCGGATCGCAACCTTGCGGGGGTGTTGTGGGCAGGGGTGCCGAGGTCAGAATCTACGCGCGTTGTCAGTGACTGAATGGGGAGATGAAGTGCCGCTGAACCGGAGAAACTTTCTGGGGCGTACCGCCGCGACGGGTGCGGGTGTCGCGCTCGCGGGCTCGGTGGGGGTGGCGGGGGCCGGTCCGGCCGCGGCACAGGGCTCGGACCGTGGGAAGCGACGCTACGCGTTCACGGTGATGGGCACGACGGATCTGCACGGGAACGTCTTCAACTGGGACTATTTCACCGATGCGGAGTTCGACGACAAGGCGCACAACGATGTGGGTCTGGCGAAGATCTCGACGCTGGTGAATCAGGTGCGGGAGGTGAAGGGGCGGCGGAACACGCTGCTGATCGACGCGGGCGACACGATTCAGGGTACGCAGCTGTCGTATTACTACGCCAAGGTGGATCCGATCACGCGGAAGCACGGTCCGGTGCATCCGATGGCGCAGGCGATGAACGCGATCGGTTATGACGCGGCGGCGCTGGGGAACCACGAGTTCAATTACGGCATTCCGGTGCTGCGGAAGTTCGAGGAGCAGTGTGATTTCCCGCTGCTGGGGGCGAACGCGCTGGATACGAAGACGCAGCGACCGGCGTTCGCGCCGTATGTGATGAAGCGGGTGCGGACGCCGTTCGGCCGTGATGTGAAGGTGGCGGTGCTGGGGCTGACCAATCCGGGTATCGCGATCTGGGACAAGGCGAATGTCCAGGGGAAGATGACGTTCCCGGGGCTGGAGGAGCAGGCGGCGAAGTGGGTGCCGCGGCTTCGGTCGATGGGTGCGGACGTGGTGATCGTGTCGGCGCATTCGGGTTCGAGCGGTACGTCCTCGTACGGTGATCAGCTGCCTCATGTGGAGAACGCGGCGGCGCTGGTGGCGGAGCAGGTGCCGGGTATCGACGCGATTCTGGTGGGGCACGCGCACACGGAGATTCCCGAGTACCGGGTGGTCAACAAGAAGACGGGCAAGGCGGTCGTGCTCTCGGAGCCGTTGAAGTGGGGGCAGCGGCTGACGCTGTTCGACTTCGGTCTGGTGTGGGAGCGGGGTTGCTGGCGGGTGGAGTCGGTGTCGGCGAAGGTGCTGAATTCCAACACGGTGCCGGAGGACAAGAAGATCACCGGGCTGCTGCGCGATGAACACGAGAAGGTCGTGGCGTATGTGAATCAGGTGATCGGTACGTCGACGGCGGCGATGAGTGCGGCGGAGGCCCCGTACAAGGACACGCCGATCATCGATTTCATCAATCATGTGCAGGCGGAGACGGTGCGCGGGGCGCTGGCGGGGACGGCGTACGCGTCGCTGCCGGTGCTGTCGCAGGCGTCGTGCTTCTCGCGTACGGCGGCGGTGCCGGCGGGGAAGGTGACGATCCGCGAGGTGGCGGGGCTGTATCCGTTCGAGAACACCCTGGAGGCGCGGGTGCTGACGGGGGCGCAGCTGCGGGAGTATCTGGAGTTCTCGGCGCGGTATTACGTGCGGACGGCGGCGGGTGGTGCGGTGGATCCGGCGAAGCTGACGAATGCGGAGAGCATTCCGGATTACAACTATGACGCGGTCAGCGGCCTCTCCTACGAGATCGACATCGCGAAGGCGCCGGGGGCGCGGATCTCGAAGCTGTCGTTCGGCGGGAGGCCGCTGGATGACGCGGCGCAGTTCGTGCTGGCGGTGAACAATTACCGGGCGAGTGGTGGGGGTAATTTCCCGCACATCGCGAGGGCGAAGCAGGTGTGGGCGAATCCTGAGGAGATCCGCAACACGATCATTTCGTGGGTGAAGGCCCGGGGGTCGATCGATGTGGGTGGGTTCGCGTCAGTGGACTGGAAGCTGACGCGGGATGGTGCGCCGGTCTTCTGAGGTGGTGCGCTGGGGCCGTGACTGTGGTCGCGGCTCCAGTCCGAAGGTGGTGAAGGCGGTCCGCTCCGGGAGGGGGTAGACCGTCTTTTTCATGAGGGCGTTGAGGATGACGGCGCTGCGCCAGGCGGCGAGGCCGAGGTCGGGGGTGCCGACGCCGTGGGTGTGCTGTTCGGCGTTCTGGACGTGGACGGCGCCGGTGACGAGGGGGTCGAGGACGAGGCGGTGGTGTTCGTCGATGCGGGGGCGGTCGCTGTGGTCGCGGCGGATGTAGGGGTCGAGGGCGGCGAGGAGGGTTTCGGTGCGGCGTTCGCGGTAGCCGGTGGCGAGGACGACGGCGTCGGTGGTGATGCGGGAGCGGGCGCCTTGCTGGGCGTGTTCGAGGTGGAGTTCGACGCGGGTGGTGCCGACGCGGCCGGCGGTGCGGACGAAGACTCCGGGGGTGAGGACGGTGTCGGGCCAGCCGCCGTGGAGGCTGCGGCGGTAGAGCTCTTCGTGGATGTCGGCGAGGGTGCCGGCGGCGATGCCGCGGTGGAGTTGCCATTGCTGGGGCAGGAGCTGGTTGCGTACGGATTCGGGGAGGGCGTGGAAGTAGCGGGTGTAGTCGGGGGTGAACTGTTCGAGGCCGAGTTTGCTGTATTCCATGGGGGCGAAGGCGGGGGTGCGGGCCAGCCAGTGGAGTTTCTCGCGGCCCGCGGGGCGGTTGCGGAGGAGGTCGAGGAAGACCTCGGCGCCGGACTGGCCTGAGCCGATGACGGTGATGTGGTCGGCGGCGAGGATGCGCTCGCGGTGGTCGAGGTAGTCGGCGGAGTGGATGACGGGGACGGTGGGGGCTTCGGCGAGGGGGCGGAGGGGTTCGGGGATGTGGGGGGTGGTGCCGACGCCGAGGACGAGGTTGCGGGCGTAGGCGCGGCCGAGGGCTTCGGCTTCGCCGTCGGCGTCGAGCTGGGTGTAGTCGATCTCGAAGAGGTTGCGTTCGGGGTTCCAGCGGAGGGCGTCGATCTGGTGGCCGAAGTGGAGGTCGGGGAGGGATTGGCTGACCCAGCGGCAGTAGGCGTCGTATTCGGCGCGCTGGATGTGGGAGCGCTCGGCGAAGTAGAAGGGGTAGAGGCGTTCCCGGGTCTTGAGGTAGTTGAGGAAGCTCCAGGGGCTGGTGGGGTCGGCGAGGGTGACGAGATCGGCGAGGTACGGGACCTGGAGGCTGGTGCCGTCGATGAGGAGGCCGGGGTGCCAGCGGAAGGTGGTGGTCTGGTCGTAGAAGGCGGTGCGGAGGCCGGGGACGCCGTGGGCGAGGGCGGCGAGGGAGAGGTTGAAGGGGCCGATGCCGATGCCGGCGAGGTCGAGGGGCTGGTCGGGGGTGGTGCGGGGGCCGTTCGCGTGGGTGGTGTCGGGGTGGGGGCCGGTGGTGGGGCCGGAGCCGTTGGGCGGGGTTTCGGGGGTGGTCTTGGGGGTGCCGGTGGTGTTCTTCGGTGGTTTCGCTGCGCTCATCGAGGTGTCTGACCTTCCCTGAGGGTGGTGGGTGGGGTGGGTGTGGTGGGTGTACCGGCGGCGCCGGGTGGGGTGGGTGCGTGGGGCGTAGTGGGTGCGCTGAGCGTGGTGGGGGTGATCGGAACGCGAGGGTTCGCGGGTCGGCCGCCGGAGGGGGTGCCGCCGGGGGTACGGGGCAGGCCCGGGCCGCGGTGTGTCCGTACGGGGGCGCCGGGGGTCGTGAGCGGGCCGGGGGCCGTCCGGGGTCCGCGAGGCCGGGTGGGCGCGGCGGAGGTCCGTACGCGGGCGGTGGCGCCGTCCGGGGCGGCCGGAGTGCCCGGGGCGGCCGGAGTGGCCGCGAGGCGGTGGTGGCGGGCGGAGGTGGCTCCGAAGGCACCGTCGGTGGGGGCGGCGGTGTCGGGCGTAGGCATGGGGATGCCCCTTTTGGGTTGACTCGCGAGGTGCGCTGGGCGGATGCGGCACGGTCCACGTGGGCTCTGGTGAGCGCCAATTGCACCAAGTTACCGATGACGTACGTTCGGTGACCTGGGTCGGGGAGGGTTTCGCTCGATGGGGGGACCGCCCTGCGGCGGCGGTGCGCCGGGTCTGCTAAAGGGGTGCGGGGCGACTCAGCGCGCCGCGTCGACTAATCTGCACCCATGGCCATGAACTTTCTCGCTCTCGACGTAGGGCCGCTCAAGCCCGAGCCGGCGCCGCTCGTCCTCGCCGCCGTCCTCTTCTTCCTGCTCTTCGCCGTGATGGCGAAGGTCCTGCTGCCCCGGATCAACAAGGTCCTCGTCGAGCGCGAGAATGCCACCGAGGGGCGTTTCGACGAGGCGGAGGCGACGCGTGCCGAGGCGGCCCGTGTCCACGCCGAGTACCAGGAGCTGCTGGCGGAGGCCCGCCACGAGGCCGCTCGGCTGCGCCAGGAGTCGGTGGAGCAGGGCACGGCGATCATCGCCGAGCTGCGCGCCGAGGGTCAGCGTCAGCGCGAGGAGATCATCTCCGCGGGTCACGCCGTGATCGACGCGGAGCGCGCGGTGGCCGAGGCCGAGCTGCGTGCGCAGGTCGGCGTGCTGGCCACGGAGCTGGCCGGCCGTGTCGTCGGTGAGCCGGTCGCGGACTTCGCGCGGGACAACGGCGTGGTCGACCGTTTCCTGGAGGAGCTGAAGACGGCGGAGCCGTCCGATGTGACGGGTGAGAAGCGGGGCTGACGCCTGCGACTGTCCGTTCGTACGGCGGGGCCCCCGGAACCTTTGCGGTTCCGGGGGCCCCGCCGTTTGCGTGCGCGGGGTGGGACGGGTGACCGCTGCGCAGGGCTTGTTCCCCTGCCCGCCCCTTCCCGGGCCCGGGGGCGAGCCCCCGGGCCCCCTTCGCGGGCCGGGCTTGCCCTACCCCTGGGCCGCCCTGATCCGCAGCGCGCGGTCGAGGTCGTCCAGCTGGTCGGCCAGCTTGCGGCGGAGGGCCGGGGTGGGGCCGTCGGCGCGGAGGCATTCCTCGCCGAGTTCGCGCGTGCGCTCCTCGACGAGGGCGTACGGGAAGCCGTGGCCGCCGGCGAGGGAGGCGAGGGCGGGGCCGCGGCGGGTGGCGAGGGCGACGGCGTCGGGGTAGTAGCGGTCGCGGTACGGGCGTACGAGGTCGAGCTGCTCGGGCTGCCAGAAGCCCTGGGCGGTGGCGGTGAAGAGGTAGTTCGAGAGGTCGTCGCGGCCGTACATGGCCTGCCAGGCGGCTTCCTTGGCCGCGGCGTCGGGCAGGGCGGCGTGGCAGCGTGCGGCGCCTTCGCGGCCGGTGGCGCTGGGGTCGCGGGCCAGCTCGGCGTCGAGGGCGGCGGGGGTGGTGGCGCCGAGGACGGCGAGGCGGTGGAGGACGCGCCAGCGCAGCTCGGCGTCGAGGACGGGCCCGCCGGGGACGGTGCCCTCGCGCAGCCAGGTGTGGAGGGTGCCGGGGTCGGTGCCGCTGTCGACGAGGGTGCGGACGGCGGTCAGGCGGATGCCCTGTCCGTCGCTCCCGGCCTCGCCCTCCGTGCGGGCGAGCACGTCGTGGCAGAGGTCGGTGAGGAGGGCGAGGGCGGCGGGCCGGGCGGCCGGGAAGACGTAGCGGTCGGCGATCTGGTGGCGGGCGAAGGCGAGCACACCTCCGGTGATCGCGGTGTCCGTCTCGTACGGGAGGTGGGCGCGGGCGGCGTCGAGGTACGCGGCGGGGGCGAGCTCGCCGTCGCGGACCATGTCGCGGGCGGCGTTCCAGAGCACGGCGCGGCCGAGGGCGTCGGGGAGGCCGGAGAGGGCCCGCAGGGCGGTGTCCCAGGAGGCGGGGTCGAGCCGGACCTTGGCGTACGTGAGGTCGCCGTCGTTGAGGAGCAGCAGGTCGGGCCGGCGCCCGGGGAGCTCCAGGGTGCGGGTGCCGCCACCGGCGGGGAGGTCGGTGGCGATCCGGTCGCGGAGGACGAGCGCGTGGTCGTCGCCGTCGCCGCCGTCGCCGGGGGCGGTGTCGTAGAGGCCGAGGAGGAGGTGGTGGGGGCGGGTGCCGTCGTGGCGCAGGTCGAGGCGCCAGGTGCGGCGGTCGGCCGCCGGGGGGACGACCGGGGGCGCGGGGGTGGCGTGTGCGGGCGCTGCGGCTCCGGCGGGCTCTGCGGGCTCCACGGCTGGTGCGGGCCCTACGGCTGGTGCGGGCTCCACGCCTCGTACGGACTCCACGGCCCGCACGGACTCCACGGCCCCCGTCGGCCTTGCGGCCTCGGCCGCCGTTGGCCCCGCACCCCGGGCCGTGTCCCTCGCCGTGCCGGTTTCGGCTTCCTCCGTGCCCGTCCAGGCGGGGGCGGCGGACGCGGGCTCCGCGGCCCGGGGCGCGTCCGCCGTGGCGGCGCCGGCCGCCGTGGCGGCGCCGGCCGCCGTGGGCGGTGACACGGCCGCCGCCGTGCTCGCCGCGCCGCCCGTGACGGCCTCCCACGTGGTGCCCGCGGGCGTCGGCTCCTCGCCCCGGGCGTCGACGCGTGGGGTGACGGTGTCGACGCCGCTCGTGCGCAGCCAGGTGTCGGCCCAGGTGTGGACGTCGCGGTCGGTGTTGCGGGCGAGGGAGTCGAGGAAGTCGGCGAGGGTGGCGTTGCCGAAGCGGTGGCGGGTGAAGTGGTCGTTGATGCCGGCGAGGAAGTCCTTCTCGCCGAGCCAGGCGACGAGCTGGCGGAGGGCGGAGGCCCCCTTCGCGTAGGAGATGCCGTCGAAGTTGAGGAGCGCGGAGGCGGTGTCGTGGACGGCGCCGGGTTCGGGGGCGACGGGGTGGGTGGAGGGGCGCTGGTCGGCGTCGTAGCCCCAGCCCTTGCGGGCGACGGCGAAGTCGGTCCAGGTGCCGGAGAAGCGGGTGGCCTCGGAGAGGACCTGGTAGCCCATGTACTCGGCGAAGGACTCGTTGAGCCAGATGTCGTCCCACCAGCGCAGGGTGACGAGGTCGCCGAACCACATGTGGGCCATCTCGTGGGCGATCGTCACGCCGCGGGTCCGGCGCTCGGTGCCGGTGACGGCCGACCGGAAGACGTACTCGTCGCGGAAGGTGACGAGCCCTGGGTTCTCCATGGCCCCGGCGTTGAACTCGGGGACGAACGCCTGGTCGTAGGAGTCGAAGGGGTAGGGCTCGTCGAAGATCTCGTGGAAGCGGTCGAAGCAGCGGCGTGTGAGGTCGAAGAGCTCGTCGGCGTCGGCGTCCAGGTGCGGTGCGAGGGAGCGGCGGCAGTGCAGGGCGAAGGGCAGGCCGGCGTGCTCGGTGCGGACGGAGTGCCAGGGGCCGGCGGCGAAGGCGACGAAGTACGTGCTGAGGGGCCGGGTGGTGGCCAGTTCCCAGCGGCCTTCGGCCGGGTCGCCGGTGCGGGTCGCCACGGCGTTGCCGAGGACGGTCCAGTGCGGTGGGGCGGTGACCGTGGCGTCGAAGACGGCCTTGAGGTCGGGCTGGTCGAAGGCGGCGAAGACGCGCTGGACGTCCTCGAGGAACGCCTGGGTGTAGAGGTAGGTCTCGCCGTCGGCGGGGTCGGTGAAGCGGTGCATGCCCTCGCCGGTGCGGGAGTAGCGCATGTCGGCTTCGACGCGGAGTTCGTGTGCGCCCGGGGTGAGGCCGGTCAGGGGCAGGCGGTTGTCGTCGAGGGCGGCGGGGTCGAGGGGGTGGCCGTCGAGGGTGGCGCGGTGGAGGGTGGCCGGCCTGAGCTCGACGAAGGTGTCGCCCGCCTGGCGTGCGGTGAAGTGGATGACGGTGGTGGAGCCGAAGAGCTCGTCGCCGCGGGTGAGGTCGAGGTCGACCGTGTAGCGGTGGATGTCGAGGAGCAGGGCTCGGCTCTGGGCTTCTTCGCGTGTCAGTACGGGCATGGGGCCATGCTGCCGTACGGCCGGGCGGGGGCCCATGGGGTTTCGGGGCGGTGGGAGCGGGGCCCGTCGGCGGTGGTACGGGCTCGGGGCGGGGCCCCGGTCCTGGTGCCGGGCGGTTTCCGCTGCCGTGGGGAGGCCGACCGGTCCGGTCGACCCGGTCCGGCGACCGGGGGCACCGTGTGCGGCACGGGCCCCCGGGGGCGTCTACGCGCGGGCGATCGTCTCGTGGTGGCGGATGACCTCCGCGATGATGAAGTTGAGGAACTTCTCCGCGAACGCCGGGTCCAGCTTGGCGTTCTCCGCGAGTTCGCGGAGCCGCGCGATCTGGCGGGACTCCCGGGCGGGGTCGGCGGGGGGCAGTTTGTGCGCGGCCTTGAGGTGGCCGACCTGCTGGGTGCATTTGAAACGCTCGGCGAGCATGTGGATCACTGCGGCGTCGATGTTGTCGATGCTGTCGCGCAGTCGGGTCAGCTCGGCCGTCACGGACTCGTCGTTGGCACTGTTGCTCATGGTCACCGAGCCTATGCGGAAGTGCGAGGTCCGATGACCGGTGGGTGGTCCGGATCGGGGATCCGGTGGCTCCATCCGCCGGGTACGGAGGTGCCCTGGCGGGCGCGGAAGCGGACGGGTGCGGTGCCGACGCGGCGGGTGAAGAGGCGGCTGAAGTAGGCGGGGTCGTCGTAGCCGACGCGGCGGGCGACGGCGGCGACGGGCAGCTCGGTGGCGGCGAGGAGTTCCTTGGCGCGGCCGAGGCGGATGCCGAGGAGGTAGTCCTTGGGGCTGCATCCGGCGCCCCGGCGCACGGCGGCGCGCAGTTCGGCGGGGGTCATGCCGTGGCGGGCGGCGTGCTGGGCGACGGAGAGCGGCAGGAAGGCGTCGCGGGCGAGGGCCTGGAGCACGGGGTCGGTGGCGGGGCCGGTGCCGTCCGGGCCGGTGCGGGCGTGGCGCAGGGCGACGAGGAGTTCGTGGACGGCGGCGGAGGTCTCGATCTCCAGGAGGGGGTTGCCGTGCCGGGCGGCGCGGGCGATGCGGTGGACGGCGGCGCGGGCGCCGGTGGTGTCGGTGAGGGGTACGAGGGGCCGGTGGGGTTCTATGCAGCCGAGTTCGGTGTAGGCGGCGACGGCGGGTCCGGTGAAGTCGACGAAGTTCTCGTCCCAGCCGCGGCCGGGGGCGGCGCCGTAGTGGTGGGGGACGCCGGGGGTGAGCCAGAGGAGCGCGGGGGCGGTGACGGTGTGCGTGCGCCCGTCGGGGGTACGCAGCCAGCCGCCGCCCGCGCTGATCACGACGGCGACGTGGTGGTCGAGGGTGCGGGGGCCGACGGCGGGGAGGGCGCCGTACTGGAGGCCGACGCCGAGGCAGACGAGGCCGAGGCGGTGGTGGACGGGGGCGGGGGTGAAGTAGCGCATCCAGGTGCGGTACACGTCCGATGCTCTCGCATGGACGCGTCCTGACACCAGGTGGCCTCGCGGCCGGCGGTTGCGATGCCGGCGGGCACCGTCCGGGCACCGCACGGGTACCCGGCGCGGTGCGGTGCGGTGCGGTGCGCCGCTGCCGCCGAGACGTGCCCCCCGGGGGCTGGTGCTCGCCGACCGCTCGGGGCCTGTCGGCTTTGCCCCGGCCGGGCGGGCTTCTGTTCCCCGCGGGCCCGCCTCGGAAGCAGGGGCCCGGCCGTCGGGGAGTCTGCCCTGCCGGAGGCAGCCCGGGCCCGGGTTCGGGCCGGAGTCCGAGGTCCGGTCCGGGGTCCAGGCCGAGGTCCGGGTCCGGGGTCCAGGCCGAGGTCCGGGTCCAGAGTCCAAGCCGAGGTCCGGGTCCAGAGTCCAGGGGCGGAGCCCATGGTTTCGGGAAGGGGCGGGGTGGGGGAAGGCCGCCCGCAGGGCCACCGCGCCCCCACCCGCCTACACCCCCGCCTACACCCCCGCCTACACCCCCGCCTCCCACACCGTGAACCCGTCCAGCACGAACTCCGCCGTCCCGCTCGCCCCCACCTTCCGCAGCCCCACCCAGGCCTCCCCCTCCCCCGGCGCCGTGAACTCGTACACGAACGTGGCCGGTTCACGAGCCTGCGGCAGCGCCGCGCGGTGGAGTTCACGGGTCCCGGGGGCGTCGGCCGCGGTGATCCAGGCGTACTGGCCGGCGGCCTCGTTCTCGTAGCGGAAGGAGACGCGGTAGCGGCGGCCGGGGAGGAAGCGGACGGTGTGCGGCACGGTGCGGTAGACGAGGCCCTCGTTCTCACCGCGTGACTTCAGGGACTGGCCGCCGTCGATGACGTCGTCGACGGCCTTCCCGTTCCAGCCGCGCCGGGTGTAGGGCGCGTGCCGCTGCGCGATGTGGGTGCGCGGGTCCGTGGTGCCGCCGGCGTCGCCCTTGACGAAGGGGCCCCAGCCCTGGGGTACGTGCTCGAAGTCCTCGAAGTGGAGGGCTCCGGCGAGCGTGGCCCGGTGGCCCGGGACGACGCGCAGGGCGTCGAAGCGGACGCGCGGGCGGCCGGCGGCCGCGGTGAGCGCGAGGGTGACGGGGCCACCACCGGCGGGCACGGTGAACCAGGTGAACATGCGCTGGAAGCGGCTGCCGTGTTTGCGGTCGGCCGCCATGTGGTTGACGGCGGTGGAGGTGTCCGTCCAGTTGGCGGCGGTGACGCCGTCGGCGGTACGGACCTCCAGGCCGGCCCGGCGCCGCTCCCCCGCGGTGGCGCCGACCTCGACCTGGACGGACGCGGCGTAGGTGCCGGGTCTCAGGCGGGCGAGCCGCTGGCTCACGGTGGCGGCCGCGCCGGGGCCGATGACGAGTTCGCTCTGGCCGAGGGTGTTGAGGGCGACGGTGGCGGGGCCGGTGACGTGCCAGTGGTCGAGGGTGCCGGAGTGGAAGCCGGGATCGCGCAGCGGGGTGCCCTCGCCGAAGGCGGGGTCGGGGAGGCGGCCGCCGGTGTCGCGGGTGAGGACGTAGGGCTGTCCGGCCTCGGCGTCGAGGGTGACCTCGCCGTCGCGTACGGGCAGTTCGCGGGCGTCGGCGCGGCCCTGGTCGGTGAGGCGGTGGAGGGTGACGGCGCGCCGCCCCGACCAGCCGCGGGGCAGGGTCCAGGTGGTGCGGCCGCCGTCGGGGTTGTAGTGGTAGAGCTTGGCCGGGTCGGTGGCGGCGCGGGGTTCCCAGGGCAGGAGGTAGCGCCCGGCCTCGTAGACGAGGCGGCCGTCGGTGGTGATGCGGCGGGTGCCGTCGGCGTCGGAGACGGCGGTACGGGTGGGGCCGGCGAAGGTGACGGTGTGCTCGGTCCAGGTGGTGATGGGGAATGCCTGGAGGTATTTGGCGGGGAGGTTCTCGGTCCACACCAGGCGGTGGAAGGCGTTCCGGTCGGTCTTTCCCTGCCAGCCCGAGAAGGTGCCGAGTCGGGCATGGCCGAGGAGGGGCCATTTGTCGGCGAAGACGTCCTTCTGGTGGTGGCGGATGAAGCGGATGAGGCGGGAGTTGATGCCGCGTGAGGTGTCGGGCCCGTAGTCGGTCTCGTTGGCCCAGTGGGCCCAGAGGCTCGATCTCTCCAGTCCGTGGCCCCATTCGGTGGTGATCCGCCAGCCCTGTTCGCGCAGGAGTCGCTGGAGCCGGTCGGAGTTCCAGCCTGATTCGCGGAAGACGTCGATGTAGAGGGTGTCGAGGGCCGGGTCGGTCTCCTGGCGCAGGCGCCGGAAGCGGTGGGCGATGTCGCCGGAGACCAGGTCGCGGCGGGCGTCGATGCGGTACGACTGGTCGAGCCAGTCCCATTGCCGGTCGTTCTTGTCCACCAGGGTCTCGGAGAAGGCGTGTGCGACCGGGTACGACTCGGTGGTGTTGACGTGCACGGCGAAGTCGCTGTTCCAGCGCTTGCCGACGCGCAGCAGGGTGTTGAGGTCGGTGAGGCCGCCGGCGCGGGTGTTGTGGTTGCCGCCGTAGTCGGGGTGGGCGGAGTCGTGGCCCTCGGACTGGTAGCCCTTGAGGAGGGTGAACTGGCGGAGTCCGTCGGTGGCGAGGGCGATGCGCTTGATGTCGTCGAGGGTGGCGAGGAAGGGGTTGGTGGCCTGGCTCGCGAAGTTGAAGGGGATGTGGGGGACGACCCTGAGGTGCTGTTCGTCGGCGCCGAGGGGGTTGGTCATGATGTCGCGGAGGGCGATGGCGGCGTCCTGCCAGTCGGCCCGGCCGTCGCCGTTGCGGTCGCGGGTGACGATGACGGTGGCGTGGGGCAGGGGCTCGGTGTCGTGGAGCGGGGCGGTGGCGGCGCGGTGGGTCCAGGGGCCGCAGGTGAGCTGGGTCTTGGTGTAGCCGTCGCGGGCGAGGGTCTGCCGGTGGAGGCGGCCGTTCTCCCAGGCGTCGGCGGCGTCGGGCCGGTCGTGGACGCTGTTGGTCTCGAGGGCGGCGGCGAGTTCGCCGGTGGCGACGACGGCGTAGGCGCAGCCGACGGGTGCCGGGTCGGGGGGTGTGGTGGGGGCGGGGCGTACGTGGGTGTCGCCGTTCCCGGCCTTGTCGAGCTGGATCCGCGCGGCGAGGAGTTCGGCGCCGGGCTGGGTGCTGCGGACGCTGAGGAGGGCGAGGCCGGGGACGGCGAGGGTGCCGACGCGGAGGGCCGGGGTGTCGGTGATGCGGGTGACGCGCCAGTGGAGGCGTGGGCCGTCGGCGTGGATCTCGATGTCGAGGCGGGTGCCGCCGTCGAAGGTGAGGGTGTACGTGGCGCGGTCGCCGGTGTCGGCGACGGTGGAGGTGACCTTGGGGGTGTACTCGGTGTCGCCGATGAGCACCGAGGTCACGGGGTCTTCCTGGCCGTGGAGTACGGCGCCGGTGGTGCGGTGGGTGTAGGAGATGACGCGGGGGAAGGTGGTGTCGACGCGTACGTCGAGCTCGGTGGAGCGGAGGACGGAGTGCGGGGGTCCGGCGGCGTGGGCGGTGCCGGAGGTGGCGGTGAGGGCGGCGGTGCCGGTGAGGCCGCCGGTCAGGGCGGCGCCGAGGCCCGTGAGGGCGGTGCGGGCGACGACGGCGCGCCGGCTCGGCCCGGTGGCGGGCGGGGGGTCGTCCGGCGGGTGGCCGGGGCGGGGAGCGGCACCGGGATCGGCCCCCGGACGGGCGCAACCACGGGGGCGATCACAGGCACGAGCACCGGCACCGGCACCGGCACCGGGATCAGCGCGGCAGTCAGGGCAGTGGTCGGTTCGGTCCGCGGTCACGTTGTTTCCGCCTCCTCGCACCCAGGGGTCACAGCGTCACCATGCGGCGGAGGGGGCCGGGCGCCCATGGACAAAGGACGTGCGGGACTTGGACTAATGCTTGGACTGATGCTTGGACTGATGAACGCCGGTTGGGGAACGTCGGTTGGGGAACGACGGGGCCTTACAGGGCCCCAGCGCCCCTCATCCCGTCGGGAAGCGCCGTTCCGTCGGGAAGAGGGCGGTGATCTCCCAGCCGCCCTCGGGTGCCGGGCCCGCCCGGAGAAGGCCGCCCATGGCCTTGACCCGCTCGCCGAGGCCGACGAGGCCGAAGCCTCCGCCGCGTGCCTTCTCGGACAGGGCCGCCGCGTTCCTGCCGTCGTCGGCGATGCGCAGTTCCACCCCGGCGGGGACGCCGCGCAGGCCGATGCGTACGGCGGTGGCGTCGGCGGCGTGCTTGCGGATGTTGGTGAGGGCCTCGCGGACGACGCGGTGGACGCCCGCGGCCACGTCGGCCGGGATCCAGTGCTCCATGCCCTGTTCGATGTAGAGGACGACGGGCGGGCCGGTGCGGGCGAACGCCTCGGTCAGCGCGCGCACCTCGGGGAGGCCCGCGACCGGCTCGGTCTCGGCGTC
Source organism: Streptomyces albireticuli (assembly GCF_021228125.1). Taxonomy (GTDB): domain Bacteria; phylum Actinomycetota; class Actinomycetes; order Streptomycetales; family Streptomycetaceae; genus Streptomyces; species Streptomyces albireticuli. The sequence continues at coordinate 858,968 of NZ_JAJQQS010000002.1, read as the reverse complement.
CCCCTCGCGCAGCACGCCGACCAGGCGGCGCATGGCGCTGAGGGACTCCCCCGCCGAGATCTCGATGCGTTCGAAGGCCGCCGCGGCGGCGGGCCCGTCGAGGGCGGTGAAGCGGGCGGCCTGGGCCTGGACGACGATGCCGGTGACGTGGTGCGCGACGACGTCGTGGAGTTCGCGGGCGAGTTCGAGGCGCTCGGCGGTGCGCACGGCGGCCATGTCCCGCATCCGCTGCCCGGTCTGGCCGCGGAGCAGGAGCGAGTACGCGGTGACGACGACGGTGAGGGTGCCGAAGACGGCGGTGAAGCGGCCGGGGTCGAGGTCGCGCATGGGCGCGGCGAGGCAGGCGGCGCCGAGGAGGGGGCCGAGGACGGCGGCGACGCGGGAGGGGGAGCGCTGGAGGACGGAGGTGAGGAGGACGAGGAGGGCGATGTCCTCGCCCATGCCCCAGACGGCGGCGGGGTGCGGGCCGGTCATCAGGACGGCGGAGGTGGTGAGGGAGACCGCGGCGGCGACGGCCGCCCGTACGGGCAGCGGGATCCAGCCGTAGGGGACGGCGCAGAGGCAGACGACGACGCCGGCGGCGAGGACCATGGCGTGCGGCTGGCTGGGCTGGCGGGCGAGGGCGCGGCCCTCGAAGGCGACGAGGAACAGCAGGACGACCGCGAGGGCGGCCTTCGCGGCGACGGCCGGCCGGGGGTGCCGGGCGGCCCACCCGGCGGCTCTGTTCACGTGCCGCCCGTGGCCAGCCCGCTTTCCCAGGCCCAGGCGGCGATCTCCACACGGTTGCGGGCGTCGAGCTTCGTCTGGACGTTGGCCAGGTGGGTCTTGACGGTGGAGAGGGAGACGAAGAGCTCGGCGGCGATCTCGGCGTTGGTGGCGCCGCGCGCCAGGCACCGCACGACGTCGGCCTCGCGGTCGGTGAGGGGTTCGGACGGGGTGCGGCCGGCGCTGCCGGAGGCGGGTGCCATGTCGCGGAGCAGCCGGACGGTGATCGCGGGCGAGATGAGGGAGTCGCCGACGGCGGCGGCGTGCACGGCTTCGACGAGCATGGCGGGGCTGGCGTCCTTCAGGAGGAAGCCGGAGGCGCCGTTGCGGAGGGCGGTGTGCACGTATTCGTCGAGGTCGAAGGTGGTGACGATGACGATCCTGGGCCGTCCGGCGCGGGCGGGGTCGGCGGCGGTGAGCGCGGAGAGGCGGCGGGTGACCTCCAGGCCGTCCAGTTTGGGCATGCGGATGTCGAGGAGCAGGACGTCCGGGCGGTGTTCCTCGACGGCCGCGAGGGCGGCCTCGCCGTCCACGACGTCGGCGACGACCTCGATGTCGGACTGGCTCTCCAGGATCATCCGGAAGCCGGTGCGGACCATCTCCTGGTCGTCCGCGATGACCACGGTGATCGCCATGCTGTTTCCTCGCCTGTCCTCGCCCGTCCTCGCCTGTCCGGGCCTGTCGTCGCCGGTCCCCGTGGGTGTCGCCGGGGGCCGGTGTTCTCGCCGCCCGACGGGGCCGTACGGGTGTGTGCCGGGCGCGCCGGGGCGCGCGGTGGTCGGTTTCTCTTCATGTCACCGGGGGTGACGGGGTGCCGCAACCGCAGCGGTCAGGCGTCGGCGGGTCCCCGGCGGCGCAGCGCGACGCGTACGCCGTAGGCGCCCGCGCCGGCGAGGGCCAGGGCGGTGGCGCCCGCGAGGGCGGGGGTGCCGATGTCGTGGCGGCCCTTGATGGCCTCGCCGGCCTCGACTGCGCGCTTGACGGGGTTGCTGGAGGCTATCCGCGTGGTGTCGCGGCGGCGCTCGCCCTGCTGGTCCCGGTGGTCGATGTCGTCAGCGGGGGCGGCCGGGGCGGCGGCCGTGCCGTCGGTGCGGTGTGCGGCCTGGAGCGTGGTGCCGGAGGTGCCCGCGGGGACGGAGGTGTCGGCGCTGTCTCCACTGCCCGCGGGGAACGCGTAGTCCTGGGTTCGCGCGCTGCCGTCGAGGGTGGCGCGCAGGGTGGGGCGGGAGGTGTCGCCGCCGAGGAGCCGCAGGTGGAGGTGGTCGAGGTCGGCGGCGGGGTGGGCGCCGTCGAGGATGTGCCGTCCGCTGTCCCGGGTGGTGACGGTCGCGCTCGTGCGTCCGTCGCGGGAGGTGAGGCGGGCCTGGCTGCCGTCGGGGAGCCGGACCTCCCGCACGGTGGCGGTGGCGGGGCCGCCGGGGCGGCCGTCCCGGTGGGCGGCGTCCGCGGCGACCGCGCCGGCCGTCGGCCAGATCACCGCGCCGGCGGCGGCGGTGAGGACGGTGGCGGCGACGATGCGGTGCTTGGCGGACACGGGGTCCCTTTCCGTACGTGCGGCTCGGTCTGCGGCCGTCGGCCGCCGGGGCGGCGGGTCGATCGGGCCGTGCTCTCACGTTACGGACCTTTATGGGGTCCACACCTCGACTGTCCGACCATTCTCGTCTCGGCCGAAAGGATGACGGAGGCCCGCCCACGTCATACCGGAGTCGCGTGGGCGGGCCGGGAGGGCCGTGCCCGGCCGGGTGGCAGGGCTGGTCCGTCCGGGTCGGTGGGAGGGTCTGCCGGACGGTTCGGTGGGACGGGACGGGTCAGCCGCCGAGGCTCGCGGCGGCGGTCCTGATGTTGGCGGCGAAGGTGCTGACCTCGCTGTAGACGCCCGGGTACCCGGGCCGCGCGCAGCCTTCGCCCCAGCTGACGATGCCGACCTGGATCCAGGCGCCGGCGTTGTCCTTACGGAACATCGGGCCGCCGGAGTCGCCCTGGCAGGTGTCCACGCCGCCCTGGGCGAGGTAGCCGGCGCATATCTCGTCGCCGGGGGTGAGGGCGCTGCCGTACGCCTTCTGGCAGGTGGCGTCGTCGACGTACGGGACGTTGGCCTTGAGCAGGTAGCGCTGCTGGGAGCCGCCCTCGGTCGCGGCGCCCCAGCCGGCGACGGTGAAGGTGCCGTTGTTGTACGCGGTGTTGTCGGCGATCTTGAGGGTGGGCAGGTTGACGGGCTTGGCGAGCTTGATCAGCGCCCAGTCCTTGCCCGAGCCGTCGTAGCCGGGGGCCTGGACGACCTGGGTGGACTTGACCTTGACCGCCTGGCTGGACTGGAGGTCGACGACGCCGGCGGTGGCGGTGATCGAGGTGTTGGGGCCGCTGCCGTCGACGCAGTGCGCGGCGGTCAGGACGATCTGCTGGGTGTAGAGGGCGCCGCCGCAGCCCATGGACAGCCGCACCATCCATGGGAACTCGCCCTGCGTGGCGCGGGTGCCGCCGACGACTCCGGGGCTCGGCTCGGCGGTGGGGTCGCTCTGGGCCTGGGCGCTGCCGGGCTGGAGGCTGAAGGCGGCGAGGGCGACGGCCGCGACGGCGAGTGTTCTCCGGAAAGCCTTGAAGTAGGTGAGCAACTGGCTTCCTTTCGTGGGAGGTTGCGCGCTTTGTCAGGCTCATGTCAATCCGATAATCGGAATACGGCCTTCGGAGCGCGGTGCGATTATGAGGAGTGGGTGAAAGGTGCGACAAGCCTTGCGTTTCGGCCAGTTTCCACGGGCGTCGGCGGCCCGTCCGGGGTCCGTCGCACGCCGTTCACGGCGGTCACGCGCCCTGCCCGGCGCGCGATCCCGCCCGTAGAGTGCGTGCTCGTAGAGTGGGAACCGGGGGCGGGACGGACCGAGGGGGTGGTCGCGTGGGCCCGGGCAGCGGAGCCGTCGAGATCGCGCACGGATTCCCGCACCTGGAGACGGTGCGCGCCGCGATCACCGCGCTGTACCGCCGGCTCTCCTACGACACGGTGCACTCCTTCGGCCTGAGCGTGCCCCCCTCCGACGTGGCCTTCTCCGACGACGAGGACCCGTATCTGGGCGTGCAGCGGGTGGCCGGGGCGATGGTCGGGCACCTGCGGCTGCCGGACGCCCGGATGATCGTCAGCTTCCGGGAGATGCGGCACGCCGGGAGCGTCGAACTCGCCGCCGGACCGGAGTACTTCATCGAGCTCAACTCCCGCTTCAAGACCCACCGCCGGGACATCGGCGCCGCCCTCGCCCACGAGGTCATGCACGTCTATCTGCACCGGCTCGATCTCGCCTTTCCCGGCACCCGGGACAACGAGATCCTCACCGACACGGCGGCGGCGTACCTGGGCTCCGGCTGGCTGCTGCTCGACGCCTACCGGGAGTCGTCGGTCACGACGCAGAAGCTCGGCTACCTCACACCGGAGGAGTTCGGCTACGTCCTCGCCAAGCGGGCGCTGGCCTTCGGGGAGGACCCCTCCCCCTGGTTCACCAGCCCGCAGGCCTACGACGCCTACACCAGGGGGCTGGCCCGGGCCCGGCGCGACGAGCGGCGGCCGCCCCTGGCCGCGGCCGGGCGGCTGGGCCGCCACCGCTACGCCCGCGACCGGCGCGCGGAGCGCGGCTCGCCCGAAGGCGGGTACGCGTTCGAGGGGCGGGATCCACTGCGGGTCAGCTTCCCCTGCCCCACGTGTCACCAGCGGATCCGGGTGCCGGTGCGGGGGCGGGTGCGGGCCCGGTGCCAACTGTGCCGGACGGTGCTGGACTGCGACACGTGACGGGTGGCCGTCGCGGGTTTCCCCCCACCCCGCCCCTTCCCGTAACCGGGGGCAAGCCCCCGGGCCCCTGTTCCGCGCTACCGCGCGGTGGCCTCGAACGCCGGCCGGGCTGAGTTTCCGCCTGGTTCACCGAACGCCGGACGGCCGGGTTCCCGTCGCCTCCCGCTCACTTCCCCCACCACTTCCGCAGCACCTTCTCCGCCGGCTTGCCGTGCGGGGTGTACGCGAGGCGCTTCGCCGTCTCCCCCGTGTCCGGCCAGTCGTCCCACATCCACCAGCAGACGCCCGCCCACCACTCCTTGCCGTCCAGCGCCGCCAGCAGCGCCTCGTACGCGGCGGCCTGCTCGTCGGTCGCGGCCTTCTCGCTGACGGTCCAGGAGTACGGGGCCGTGGTGGTGCCGCGCTGGCTGACGTAGCCGGCCTCGGTGAAGAGGATCTTGCGGTGATGGCGGGCCGAGAAGGCCGCCAGCTCGTCGGTGATGGGCTTCCACGCCTCGCGCAGCCGCCCGGCGTCGGTGGTGGCCCGGTCGCCGAGGGGCCAGTAGGCGTCGATGCCGATGACGTCGAGGGCGTCCCAGAAGGGGATCCGCCGGTACTCGTCGTAGTTGGCGGCGTAGGTGAGCGGGCCCCGGTAGACCTTGCGGACGGCGGCGACGACCTCGCGCCAGCGGGTCCCGTCCCGTGAGGTGCCGGCCAGTTCGGTGCCCACGGAGAACTGCTCGGCGCCGGTGTCGGCGGCCAGGCGCGCGTAGTGGGTGAGGAAGCGGGTGTACGCGCCGAACCAGGCGCCGGGGTCGGCGGGGCGGATCTCCGCGCGGTCGCCGCCCTCCACCAGGTCGACATGGGGCTTGATCATGGTCTTGAGGCCGGCCTCGTGGGCGAGGCCGATGATGTGGCGCAGGCTGTCGTCACCCGCGGTCTCGTCCGTGACGCGCATGGCCGGATCGGTGGCGCGGTCCTGGTACCAGGTGGGGGTGAAGGTCACCCAGCCGGCGCCGGTGGCGGCGATCTGCCGGAGGTACGCCGCGGCCTCGGGCCTGCTGTAGTCGTCGGTGTTCCAGGCGGGGAGCGTGATGCCCCGGATGCCGCTCGCCTCCCTCTCCCGTGGGGCCGGGCTCCGGCCGCCCTCCGGCGGGCCCTCCGAGGGGCCGCCGGAGGAGCAGCCCGCGAGGAGAAGGGCGGCCGTGGCCGTGAGGGCGGCGACCGCCCTCCTCATCGCGTTCACCGGGTCAGGTCCGCGGGGCCGACGAAGGTGTAGCCGAGGGCGCGCATGCCCTCGATCGTCTGCTTGAGCGGTGCCACCGGGTAGTACGGGTGGTAGAAGAAGCTCGCCACCCCGTCCCGGACCGCCAGGTTGGCCTTGGCCGAGGCGATCAGGTCGGCGGGGAGCCTGGGCGGGTGGTTGTTGAACTCGTCGGGCTCGTAATTGCCGATGTTCTCGGGCAGCACGGTCGTGCCGTAGACGTCCTTCACCGCGTACGGGAAGAACTGGCCGATGTACCGGCCGGGGTCGGCGGTGCCGCCGAGGGTTCCGGAGAAGTACAACGATCTCTCCAGTCGGGCGGAGAAGTTCTGGCCGAAGACACGGTAGTCCGTGGCGGAGGCCGCGTAGTGCGGAGTCGTCCAGAGCGTCGGTTTCGGCAGCCCGGCCGCGGTGAAGGCGGCGAGGCCGGCGGTGACGCGGGACTGCGCCCAGGTGGTGGAGTCCTCGGCGACCGGCCCGTCGTAGATCACGTTGTCGGAGGCGTCGACGTGGGCCCGGAAGAACTCGAAGTCGTCGCCGGTGACGCCGTTGTAGGGGTTGTCGGCGTTGCCGTACTGGTGGGTGAATCCGTGGTTCATCAGGACGGCGCCGCGGGCGAGCATGTATTTCAGCGCGGCGACGACGGCCGGGGCCTGGGCGAGGGTGACGGTTTCGGCCACCCCGTCGTTGTAGGCGCCCTTGGGGTCCGTGTAGACGGGGATGACGTTGATCCCGTAGGGGATCTGCTGGGAGTGCAGGTAGTCCGCGATGGCCTTGAGACTGGCGGGGTCGGCCTTGGGACTGATGTCCTCCAGGCGGACGAAGGCCCGGTGCCGCTCGGCGGTCGCTGGGGCGAGGGCGTCGAAGAGGAGGTCCTCGAAGACGATGACGCGGTCGCTCTCGGAGACGTACGCGAACGGGATCTCGCCCAGATAGGTGAGGTTGGCCGAGCGGATCGCCCAGGGGCTGGTGGCGCCGGAGGTGCCGTCCTTGGCCTGGGCGAGCTGGGTCACCTGGGGGTAGCCGGGGCCGGTGAGCAGGGCGGGGTGGAGCACACCGCCGTCCTGGCCGGCGGGGATCTTCCGGGTCAGCTGCTGGCCCCGGTAGGTCACCTGGTTGATGTTCCCCACGCCGGAGGCCGTGCTGTAGAACGAGTTGGTGGGGTCCCAGCCGTACTTCCGGCCGAAGGTGCCGGTGCCGACGGCGTTGGCCATGTTCCAGATGTTGTCGCCGATCCAGGTGACGGGCCGGCTGGTGGCCAGCGCGTCCTGGTAGAAGGCGGCGGGCACGGCGTCGGGCAGGGTGCCGCCGTAGTACGTGGAGCCGATGTAGACCGTGGAGGTGTACTGCTCGACGAGGCCCGCGGTGTAGGTGGAGACGGGTTTGGCGGTGACGCTGCCGAAGTGGCCGGCGAGGTTGGCGGCGGCCATGGCGTAGAGCTCGCCCAGGTGCCCGTAGGGGCCCGCGGTGTCGTAGAGGACGAGCGCGGAGGTGCCGGTCGCGGCCGCCGCCGCGGCGGGCTGTGCGTCGGCCTTCGGGCGGGGCGCGGGCTGGACGAGCAGGGCGTTCGCGCGACGCAGCGCGTCGAGGGCGAGCTGGTTCTTGGCCCAGGCGCCGAGGTCCTTGGCGCTCTTCAGCGAGAGCGAGGTGGGGTTGATCAGGTCCCTGGCGAGCTGTCCGGATATCAGGCTGTCGGCCGAGGTGGCCGATACGGCCGCTTCGGCCCGGCCGGGCGAGGAGAGTACGGGGCCGCCGAGCAGGGCGGCGACGAGCATGACGACAGTGGAGATCCAGGGAATCCTGGATCTCGCTCTCGCTTTTCGCATTCTTTTTCCCCCTGGTTTTACCGCTTGTCGCCACCCCCGGATGGTCGGAGGCCCGACAGTTTGCAGATTCTTCTGGCCCCGAACAACCCATGTCAATAGACAGCAATGATCCCGAGTGCGCATTTCTGTGCACGGCTTTTGGTGCAGACCATTGATCACATCCGTAACATCGGCCCCCGACCAGGCATAACGAACGGTATGCCGAGCGAATTTGAGATTCCGATCAAACAACTCCCACCAAGTCCGACAGTAGTACCCGCGACCTCTGATACCTTCCCTGCGCACGCCTCAAGAGGCGCGAAATCGGGGGGAACTTATGTACGGAAAACCAGCCCTGGGCACAGTGCTGCCCATGGCCGGGCTGACGGCCACGCCCGAAGTACTGCCGGGCATTCCATTTGCCCGCGGCCTCCAGGAAGTCGCGGGCGCGGGCTTTCTGCTCTACGTGTCGGCCGCGATAGCCCTGCTGTCGATCAAGCTGTGGTTCCGGCTGCACTCGTCCGGCGCGAGCACCGGTGACCGGACTTGATCACGGAAATCCTGCTCTGGTCCGCCATCGCGATCATCGTGATGGCCGGCTGCTACAACGCCACGCTCTTCGTGCTCTCCCGGCGCCGCGTCCGCCGCGCCCACGGTCCGCGCCGGCAACGGCTCTACGTCTTCCTGCTCGCCTGTCTCAACGAGGAGCGGGTGCTCGCCGAGAGCCTGGCTCGGATCACCGGGCTGCCCGCCGGCAACTTCATGGCGCTCGTCATCGACGACGCCTCCGACGACGGCACCGCCGACATCGCCCGGGCCGCCGCCCGCGCCACGCCGGGCCGGGTCCAGCTGCTCCAGCGGCACCTGCCCGACGCCCGGCGCGGCAAGGGCGCGGCCCTCAACGCCGGCATCCGCCACCTGCGTTCGTCCGGCCTGCTCGACGGCTACGACCCGCACGACGTCATCGTCTGCGTCGTCGACGCCGACGGCCGGCTCGACCCGCACGTGGTCCAGGCGGTGGACCCCTACTTCGACAACCCGCGCACCGGCGGCACCCAGATCGGTGTGCGGATGTACAACCGCGACAAGGGCCTGCTGGCGCGGCTCCAGGACATGGAGTTCGTCATCTACGGCGACATCTTCCAGAGCGCCCGGCGCTACATCGGCAGTGTCGGCATGGGCGGCAACGGCCAGTTCATGCGCCTCGCCGCGCTGGACACCCTGATGGGCGAGGACGGCGGCGGGCCCTGGAGCGACTCGCTGACCGAGGACCTCGACCTCGGGGTCCGCCTGATCGCGGGCGGCTGGACCAATCAGCACTGCACCACCGCCGCGGTCTCCCAGCAGGCCGTGCTCGACGTACGGCGCCTGGTGCGCCAGCGCTCGCGCTGGTTCCAGGGCCACCTCCAGTCGGCCGGGCTGGTCCCGCTGATCCTCCGCGAGGTGCCCACCCGGGCCGCGGTGGACCTGCTCTACCACCTCTCCAGCCCGGTGCTGATCCTGCTCACCTCGCTGCTGCCGCTGTCCTTCCTCGTCGCCCTGACCGGCACGGCCATCGGCTCCGTGCAGGCGGGCCGGCCGCTGATCTCCCCCTTGTGGGTGCTCGGCCCGTACGTGCTGTCCTTCACCGCCGCGTACGCCTACGCGTTCGTCTACTCCCGGCGCGAGCGGGGGCTGGGGCTGCTGCGCGCCGTCCTGCTCTCGCACGTCTTCATCTTCTACGGCTACATCTGGTTCGCGGCCGGCTGGTGGGGGCTCTGGCGGATGCTCACCGGCAAGCAGACCTGGCTGAAGACCGCGCGCACCTGAACCACCCTCGCTCCACCCACCAGACAGGCCCTTTCTAGGGAGAACCATGTCCCCGAACATCATCACCGCGCCCGTACGCGCCATGCTCGTACTGGGCACCCGTCCGGAGGCCATCAAACTGGCGCCCGTGGCCCGCGCGATGGCCGCCTCCCCGCTCTTCGAGCCGATCGTCGTCACCACCGGCCAGCACCGCGAGATGCTCCAGCAGATGCTGGAGCTCCTCCAGGTGCCCGTGCACACCCAGCTCGACGTGATGCGCGACCGGCAGCAGCTCTCCACCCTGACGGCACGTCTGGTCGACGGCCTCGGCGAGGTGTTCCGCGCCGAGCGGCCCGACCTCGTCCTGGTGCAGGGCGACACCACGACCGCGCTGACCGGTGCCCTCGCCGCGTTCTACGAGCGCGTCCCCATCGCCCACGTCGAGGCCGGGCTGCGCACCGGGGTCCTCGACAACCCCTTCCCCGAGGAGGCCAACCGCCGCCTGATAGGCCGGCTGGCCCGCTGGCACTTCGCCCCCACCGCGCGCGCCGCCGAGCACCTGACCGCGGAAGGGGTGCCGGAAGCGGAGGTGTTCACCACCGGCAACACCGTCATCGACAACCTCCTCTGGGTGCTGGCCGAGAACACCGGGCACAACCACTTCGAGACCGGGCTGCGGCGGGTGCTGCTCACCCTGCACCGGCGGGAGAACCAGGGCGCCACCATGCGGGCGATGGGCAAGGCCATGCGCAGACTGGCCGAACGCGGCGATGTCGAGATGGTCGTACCGCTGCACAAGAGCCCCGCCGTCCGGGAGGCCCTGCTGCCCGAGCTGACCGGGCATCCGCGCATCCGGGTCGTGGAGCCGCTGGGCTACACCGACTTCTCCGCCACACTGGCCGCCTGCGACCTGGTGCTGACCGATTCCGGCGGCATCCAGGAGGAGGCGCCCAGCCTCGGCAAGCCCGCCCTGGTGCTGCGCACGACCACCGAGCGCCCCGAGGCGGTGGAGGCGGGCGCGGCCCGGCTGGTGGGCACCGAGCCGGAGCACATCCTGGAGGCGGCCGAGGGGCTGCTGGACGACCCCGTCGCCTACCAGCGGATGGCGACGGCGGGTAATCCTTTCGGGGACGGCCACGCCACGGACCGGATCGTGGCACAGCTCGCGGAGGACTTCGGCGCGGACGCCGGACCCGATCGGGGCGTCGTCCCGCTGGTCGCCTCCCGCCCCGAGGCCCCGGGGTCATACTCGACGGCATGACGAGAGTTCACCGGCTGCTCGGCCTCGCACTGCTCGCCGCCGCCGTGGTGGCGGGCGCCGCCCTGGCGGTGAGCGCGCTGTGGGGGGACGACGGAGGGCCGGAACGGCCGTGGGCCGAGGGATCGGTCCACGGCCCGTGGCGGTCGGTGTTCGACGGGCACGGCGAGAACATCGGCCGCCACGACGGCCTGGAGCTCGCGCCCAAGCCGGCCACGGTCGCCGAGGAGACCCACGCCGGGCTGATCGTCTCCACCGCGCGGTACGGGGCGGTGGACTTCCGGGCGCGGATGCGGACGGTCGACCAGCTGCGGACCCCGCGCCCCAACCCGTGGGAGGTGCCGTGGCTGGTCTGGGCGTACACCGATCCGGAGCACTTCTACTACATCACCCTGAAGCCCAACGGCTGGGAGCTCGGCAAGCGGGACCCCGCGTACGGCGGCGGGCAGCGCTTCCTGGCGACCGGCGCGGGGAGCTTCCCGGTCGGTGAGTGGTCCCAGGTGCGGATCGCGCAGCGCGGGGCCCGGATGGAGGTGAGCGTCGACGGGAAGGGGCTGGTGGCCTACCAGGACGACGAGCGCCCTTATCTGGAGGGGGCGGTCGGGGTGTACTCGGAGGACGCCAAGGTGGAGTTCCGGGATCTGGTGGTGCGGCCGCTGGACGGCTGACGGCCGTCCGGTACGGGAATGCCGCGACGCCCGCCTCCTGGTCGGGGAAGGGCGGGCGTCGCGTGTTCGGGGGGGCGCGTCAGACGGTGAGCGCCCGGTCCGTCGGCCGCACCGGTGCCGGCAGCGTGCTGGCGCCGGTGAGGTAGCGGTCCACGCCGCGTGCCGCGGAGCGGCCCTCGGCGATGGCCCAGACGATGAGCGACTGGCCGCGTCCCGCGTCGCCGGCGACGAACACGCCGGGGACGTTCGTGTGGTAGTCGGCGTCCCGGGCGACGTTGCCGCGCGCGTCCAGCTCCAGGCCGAACTGCTCGACCAGGCCGTTCTTCACGTCCGTGCCGGTGAAGCCCATGGCGAGGGTGACGAGCTGGGCGGGGATGCGCCGCTCGGTGCCGGGCTTCTGCTCGAGCTTGCCGTCGACGAACGCGACCTCGACCAGGTGCAGCCACTGGACGTTGCCGTCCTCGTCGCCTTCGAAGTGAGTGGTGGAGACGGAGTAGACCCGCTCGCCGCCCTCCTCGTGTGCCGAGGTGACCTTGTAGAGCATGGGGAAGGTGGGCCAGGGCTGGCCCGGGTTCCGCTCCTCCCCCGGCTTGGGCATGATCTCCAGCTGGGTGACGGAGGCGGCGCCCTGGCGGTGGGCGGTGCCGACGCAGTCCGCGCCGGTGTCGCCGCCGCCGATGACGACGACGTGCTTGCCCTCGGCGGTGATCGGGGAGACCGTCAGGTCGCCCTCCTGCACCTTGTTGGCCAGGGGCAGGTACTCCATGGCGAAGTGGACGCCCTTGAGGTCGCGGCCGGGGACCGGCAGGTCGCGGGAGGTGGTGGCACCGGCGGCGATCACCACGGCGTCGTAGCGCTTGCGCAGCTTCGCGGCGTCGATGTCGCGGCCGATCTCCACCTCGGTGCGGAACTTGGTGCCTTCCGCGCGCATCTGCTCGATGCGGCGGTTGATGTGCCGCTTCTCCATCTTGAACTCGGGGATGCCGTAGCGGAGCAGTCCGCCGATGCGGTCGGCGCGCTCGTAGACGGCGACGGTGTGGCCGGCCCGGGTCAGCTGCTGGGCGGCGGCGAGTCCGGCCGGGCCGGAGCCGATGACGGCGACGGTCTTGCCGGAGAGCCGCTCGGGCGGCTGCGGGGTGACGGAGCCGTTGTCCCACGCCTTGTCGATGATGGTGACTTCGACGTTCTTGATGGTGACGGCCGGCTGGTTGATGCCGAGCACACAGGCGGACTCGCAGGGGGCGGGGCAGAGGCGGCCGGTGAACTCGGGGAAGTTGTTGGTCGCGTGCAGCCGCTCGCTGGCGCCGCGCCAGTCCTCGCGGTAGGCGTAGTCGTTCCACTCGGGGATGAGGTTCCCCAGCGGACAGCCGTTGTGGCAGAACGGGATGCCGCAGTCCATGCAGCGGCCGGCCTGCTTGCTGATGATCGGCAGCAGGGAGCCGGGGACGTGGACCTCGTTCCAGTCCTTGACCCGCTCGCCGACGGGGCGGGTCCGCGCGACCTCGCGGCCGGTGGTCAGGAAGCCCTTGGGGTCAGCCATGAGTCGCCGCCTCCATCATCTTCTCGTGGGTCTCGTTCTCGGAGAGACCCGCTCGCTCGGCGGCGTCCTTGGCGGCGAGCACTGCCTTGTAGGTGGCCGGGACGATCTTGCGGAAGCGGTCGGCCGCAGCGTCCCAGTCGGCGAGGAGGCGGGCCGCGACGGTGGAGGCGGTCTCCTCGTGGTGGCGGCGCACGACGTCGTGCAGCCACTGCCGGTCGTCGGCGTCGAGGGTGTCGACGGCGCCGGCCAGCTCCTTGTTGACGTTGTCGGGGTCGAGGTCGATGACGTAGGCGACGCCGCCGGACATGCCGGCCGCGAAGTTGCGGCCGGTCTCGCCGAGGACGACGGCGCGGCCGCCCGTCATGTACTCGCAGCCGTGGTCGCCGACGCCCTCGGAGACGACGGTGGCGCCGGAGTTGCGGACGCAGAACCGCTCGCCGACCCGGCCCCGGAGGAAGAGCTCGCCGCCGGTGGCGCCGTAGGCGAGGGTGTTGCCGGCGATGACCGAGTACTCGGCGAGGTGGTCGGCGCCGCGGTCGGGGCGGACGACGATCCGGCCGCCGGAGAGGCCCTTGCCGACGTAGTCGTTGGCGTCGCCCTCCAGGCGCAGGGTGACGCCGCGGGGCAGGAAGGCGCCGAAGGACTGGCCGGCGGAGCCGGTGAAGGTGATGTCGACGGTGTCGTCGGGCAGTCCGGCGCCGCCGAACCGCCGGGTCACCTGGTGGCCGAGCATGGTGCCGACGGTGCGGTTGATGTTGCGGATGGGCACCTGGGCGCGGACGGGGCGGGCGTCCTCCGCGGTGGTCACGGCGAGGGCGTCGGCGGCGAGTTCGATGAGCTCGTTATCGAGGGCCTTGGCCAGGCCGTGGTCCTGCTCGGTGACGCGGTGGCGGACGGCGCCCTCGGGGAGCTCGGGGACGTGCAGCAGCGGTGCCAGGTCCAGGCCCTGGGCCTTCCAGTGGCTGACGGCCTTGCCGGTGTCGAGGAGTTCGGCGTGGCCGACGGCCTCCTCCAGGCTGCGGAAGCCCAGCTCGGCGAGGAGCTCACGGACCTCCTCGGCGATGAACTCGAAGAAGTTGACGACGAATTCGGCCTTGCCCGAGAACCGCTCGCGCAGCACGGGGTTCTGGGTGGCGATGCCGACGGGGCAGGTGTCGAGGTGGCAGACGCGCATCATGACGCAGCCGGAGACGACCAGCGGCGCGGTGGCGAAGCCGAACTCCTCGGCGCCCAGGAGGGCGGCGATGATCACGTCGCGGCCGGTCTTGAGCTGGCCGTCGGCCTGCACCACGATGCGGTCGCGCAGGCCGTTGAGGAGCAGGGTCTGCTGGGTCTCGGCGAGGCCGAGCTCCCAGGGGCCGCCCGCGTGCTTGAGGGAGGTCAGCGGGGAGGCGCCCGTACCGCCGTCGTGGCCCGAGATGAGGACGACGTCCGCGTGCGCCTTGGACACACCGGCGGCGACCGTGCCGACGCCCACCTCGGAGACCAGCTTCACATGGATGCGGGCCTCGGGGTTGGCGTTCTTGAGGTCGTGGATGAGCTGGGCGAGGTCCTCGATGGAGTAGATGTCGTGGTGCGGGGGCGGTGAGATCAGGCCGACGCCCGGGGTGGAGTGCCGGGTCTTCGCGACCCAGGGGTAGACCTTGTGGCCGGGCAGCTGGCCGCCCTCACCGGGCTTGGCGCCCTGGGCCATCTTGATCTGGATGTCGTCGGAGTTGACCAGGTATTCGCTGGTCACGCCGAAGCGGCCGGAGGCGACCTGCTTGATGCTGGAGCGGCGGGCCGGGTCGTGGAGGCGCTCGGGGTCCTCGCCGCCCTCACCGGTGTTGGACTTGCCGCCCAGCTGGTTCATGGCGATGGCGAGGGTCTCGTGGGCCTCGCGGGAGATGGAGCCGTAGGACATGGCGCCGGTGGAGAAGCGCTTGACGATCTCGCTGACGGGCTCGACCTCGTCCAGGGGGACCGCGGGGCGGTCACCGGCCAGGCCGAAGAGGCCGCGGAGCGTCATCAGCCGCTCGGACTGCTCGTTCACGCGCGCCGTGTACTGCTTGAAGATGTCGTAGCGGCGGGCGCGGGTCGCGTGCTGGAGCCGGAAGACGGTGTCGGGGTCGAAGAGGTGGGGTTCGCCCTCGCGACGCCACTGGTACTCGCCGCCGATGTCGAGGCGGCGGTGGCTGGCCGCGATGCCGGTGGCGGGGTAGGCCTTGGCGTGGCGGGCCGCGACCTCCTGGGCGACGACGTCCAGGCCGATGCCGCCGATCTTGGTGGCGGTGCCGTGGAAGTAGGTGTCGACGAATTCGCCGGCCAGGCCGACGGCCTCGAAGACCTGGGCGCCGCGGTAGGAGGCGACGGTGGAGATGCCCATCTTGGACATGACCTTGAGGACGCCCTTGCCCAGGGCCTTGATGAGGTTGCGGATGGCGTCCTCGGCCCCGGTGTCCGGCAGGTCGCGGAAGTAGGTGCCGGCGCGGACGAGGTCCTCGACGGACTCCATCGCGAGGTACGGGTTGACGGCGGCGGCGCCGTAGCCGATGAGCAGGGCGACGTGGTGGACCTCGCGGACGTCGCCGGCCTCGACCAGCAGGCCCACCTGGGTGCGCTGCTTGGTGCGGATGAGGTGGTGGTGGACGGCCGAGGTGAGCAGCAGGGAGGGGATCGGGGCGTGCTCGGCGTCGGAGTGCCGGTCGGAGAGCACGATCAGGCGGGCGCCGGCCGCTATGGCGGCGTCGGCCTCGGCGCAGACGGCCTCCAGGCGGGCGGCGAGCGCCTCGCCGCCGCCGCCGACGCGGTAGAGGCCGGCGAGGGTGACGGCCTTCAGGCCGGGCAGGTCGCCGTCGGCGTTGATGTGGATGAGCTTGGCGAGCTCGTCGTTGTCGATGACGGGGAAGGGCAGGGTGACGCTGCGGCAGGAGGCCGCGGTCGGGTCGAGGAGGTTGCGCGCGGGGCCCAGGGAGGAGATCAGCGAGGTGACGAGCTCCTCGCGGATGGCGTCCAGCGGCGGGTTGGTGACCTGCGCGAACAGCTGGGTGAAGTAGTCGAAGAGCAGCCGGGGGCGCTCGGAGAGGGCCGCGATCGGGGAGTCCGTGCCCATGGAGCCGATGGGTTCGGCGCCGGTCCTGGCCATGGGGGCGAGGATGACGCGGAGCTCCTCCTCGGTGTAGCCGAAGGTCTGCTGGCGGCGGGTGACCGAGGCGTGGGTGTGCACGATGTGCTCGCGCTCGGGGAGGTCGGCGAGGTCGATCAGGCCGGCCTCCAGCCAGTCCCCGTAGGGCTGTTCGGCGGCGAGCTGGGCCTTGATCTCGTCGTCCTCGATGATGCGGTGCTCCTCGGTGTCGACGAGGAACATCCGGCCGGGCTGGAGGCGGCCCTTGCGGACGACCTTGGCGGGGTCGATGTCGAGGACGCCGACCTCGGAGGAGAGGACGACGAGGCCGTCGTCGGTGACCCAGTAGCGGCCGGGGCGCAGGCCGTTGCGGTCGAGGACGGCGCCGACGAGGGTGCCGTCGGTGAAGGTGACGCAGGCGGGTCCGTCCCAGGGCTCCATGAGGGTGGAGTGGTACTGGTAGAAGGCGCGCCGGGCCGGGTCCATGGAGGCGTGGTTCTCCCAGGCCTCGGGGATCATCATCAGGACGCTGTGCGGCAGGGAGCGGCCGCCGAGGTGGAGCAGCTCCAGGACCTCGTCGAAGGAGGCGGAGTCGGAGGCGCCGGGGGTGCAGACGGGGAAGGTCCGCGTGAGGTTGTCGTCGTCGCCGAACAGGCCGGAGGCCAGCTGGGATTCGCGGGCCCGCATCCAGTTTCGGTTGCCCTGGACGGTGTTGATCTCACCGTTGTGGGAGACGAACCGGTAGGGGTGGGCGAGCGGCCAGCTCGGGAAGGTGTTGGTGGAGAAGCGGGAGTGGACCAGGGCGATGGCGGTGGCGAAGCTCCGGTCGGAGAGGTCCGGGAAGAAGGGCTCCAGCTGTCCGGTGGTGAGCATTCCCTTGTAGACGAGGGTGCGGGAGGACAGGGAGGGGAAGTAGACGCCGGCCTCGCGCTCGGCGCGCTTGCGCAGCACGAACGCCTTGCGGTCGAGGGCGATGCCGCTGAGCCGGGTCCCGTCGGCCGCGTCGCCGGAGACGAAGAGCTGGCGGAAGGCGGGCATCGTGGTGCGGGCGCCGTTGCCGAGCAGGTCGGGGGTGACGGGGACGTCGCGCCAGCCGAGGACCGTGAGGTCCTCCTCGGCCGCGAGCGTCTCGATGTGCGAGACCGCGGTGTCCGCCGCGGCCTCGTCGGCGGGGAGGAAGGCGATGCCGACGGCGTAGGCGCCGGCCTCGGGGAGGGTGAAGGCGACGCTTCGGCGCAGGAAGGCGTCGGGGACCTGGAGGAGGATGCCCGCGCCGTCGCCCGAGTCGGGCTCGGAGCCCGTGGCGCCGCGGTGTTCCATATTCCGCAGAACGGTGAGGGCCTGCTCCACGAGCGTGTGGCTCGCCTCGCCGGTGAGGGTCGCGACGAAGCCCACGCCACAGGCGTCGTGCTCGTTCCGCGGGTCGTACATCCCCTGCTGGGCGGGGTGGGATGCGGCAAACAAGGGACGCATCGGCTCTCCCGTCGTCGTCATGGCAGTCATGGCATGTGCATGTGCCGAGGGACGACGTTGGCCCTCTGCGGAAAGAAAATTTGGTGCAGGTTACATGATGGGCCGCTTCTCGGAAAGCGGACGATTCAATCCAGCATGTGGACACTGCGGACGAGGTGGCGAGCTCCGGAGGCCGAGGGATCGCCCGGCCCGGCCACGCCGGACACAGCGCAGCACGGGCGGCGTTGCCCGCTGCGCTTCCGGATTGTGCCCGATCGTCAAGGGCTTGAAACCGCGAGGTAACGCTGACGTTATGCGGCAGCCCGCATAAGCATCACCCCAAGGTGGCGCCGAACGCAATACCGAGGAGGTAAGTCACACCGGCGGCGGCTCCGCCGAGCAGCAGCTGACGGAGGCCGCTGTACCACCAGCTGCGTGCCGTCACCCGGGCCACGACGGCCCCGCAGGCGAAGAGTCCGAGCAGGGCGAGGAGCACGGCGGGCCACAGCTGGGTGGCGCCCAGCAGGTAGGGCAGCAGCGGCAGCAGGGCGCCGAGCGCGAAGGAGCCGAAGGAGGAGACGGCGGCGACCGCCGGGGACGGCAGGTCGGAGGGGTCGATGCCGAGCTCCTCGCGGGCGTGGATCTCCAGCGCCTGCTCGGGGTCGCGGGACAGCTGCATGGCGACCTCGAGCGCGAGCTCGGGCTCGACGCCCCGCGACTCGTAGAGCGCGGCCAGCTCCGCCAGCTCGTCGGCGGGGTGCTTGCGCAGCTCGCGGCGCTCGATCTCCAGCTCGGCGAGGACCAGCTCGCGCTGCGAGGCGACGGAGGTGTACTCACCGGCGGCCATGGAGAAGGCACCGGCGGCGAGGCCCGCGAGACCGGCGATCACGATCGTGCCGGAGGAGGCGGTGCCGCCCGCGACACCGGCCATCAGGGCGACGTTGGAGACCAGGCCGTCCATCGCACCGAAGACCGCCGGCCGCAGCCAGCCGCCGTTCACGTCACGGTGCGTGTGGTTGTCGCGGTGCGCTACGTGCGGTGCGGCAACGGCTTCCAGGACAGACATCTCCGGTGGCTCCCTTCCCCTCGGGAAGGGCCCGTCGCCCGCCCCGACAAATCGAAGGTACGCACGAACGGCCATGATCCGCTAGCAAGGAAGGCCGAACTTACCTCGCTGACCTGCGGGTTTGTGGAGAGGCCCGGAAAATTCCCTCGCTGTTGCCGATCAAGGTGCCGATCAGGGTGCCGAGCAAGGTGCCGATCAAAGCCCCGATCGAGGTGCCGATCGGGTGCCGGTCACCGGGCGATCGGCAGCAGCCACCGGGCGGCCGTCAGGCCTTCTTCGCGGGCTCCGGGGACATCCCGGCGTCCTCGGCCGCGGCGGGCTCCACCACGGCCTCGCGGCCGGGGCGCCGCTTGGCCGAGAGCACCATGTAGACGACGGCGCCGATGAAGACCACGATCGACGTCCAGCCGTTGAGCCGCAGGCCCAGGACGTGGTGGGCGTCGTCGACACGGAGGTACTCGAACCAGAAGCGGCCGACGGTGTACGCGGCCACGTAGAGGGCGAAGGCACGGCCGTGACCGAGGGTGAAGCGGCGGTCCGCCCAGATCACCAGCGCCGCGACGGCCAGGCACCACAGCGACTCGTAGAGGAACGTCGGGTGGTACGTACCGGCGACGCGGCCGATCGCGGGGTCCGCGTCGATCTTGAGGGCCCACGGCAGGTCGGTGGCCTTGCCGTACAGCTCCTGGTTGAACCAATTGCCCCAGCGGCCGATGGCCTGGGCCACGGCCAGGCCGGGGGCGAGGGCGTCCGCCCAGGCCGGCAGCGGGATGCCACGGCGCCGGCAGCCGATCCAGGCGCCGACGGCGCCCAGGGCGACGGCGCCCCAGATGCCCAGGCCGCCCTCCCAGATCTTGAAGGCGTTGACCCAGTCACGGCCCTCACCGAAGTACAGCTCGTAGTCGGTGATCACGTGGTAGAGGCGACCGCCGACGAGCCCGAAGGGCACCGCCCACACGGCGATGTCGGCGACCGTGCCCGCCCGGCCGCCCCGTGCGATCCAGCGTCGGTTGCCGAGCCAGACGGCGACGAAGACGCCGATGATGATGCAGAAGGCGTAGCCGCGCAGCGGGACCGGTCCGAGATGGACCACCCCGGTCGACGGGCTGGGAATGTAAGCGATTTCCATGGCAGCACCGACGCTACCCTGCCGGGCCGGGAACGCGGCAACCCACCCGGCACAACAGCTGCGTAACGCACCGGCGGGCCCGGCGCCCGGCCGCCCGGCCCGGCAGGGCTCAGCCCTTGGCGTTGGCCGTGACCATCTGGCGCAGTTTGTCGGGGGTCAGCGGGTTCTTCTGGTCGCCGTAGACGTCCTTGCCGTTCAGGAGCACGGTCGGGGTGGCGTGGTAGGCGGACTTGCTGAACGCCTCGTGGGACTTCTTCACCCAGCTGTCGTGGGTGCCGTCCTCGACGCACTTGCGGAAGGCGGGGGTGTCCAGGCCGGGGACCTGGCCGGACAGCTCGATCAGGCGGGACTTCTTGCCGAAGGCGTCGTCCGTCTCCTGCGGCTGGTTCTTGAAGAGCAGGTCGTGGTACGCGGCGAACTTCCCGGCGTCCTGGGCGCACGCGGCGGCGTTGGCGGCGTTGAGCGAGCCGGAGCCGCGGAGGTTGCCGTCGATCAGCGTGACCAGGTGGTAGTCGGTCTTGAGCTGCCCCTTGGCCTCCAGGTCGCGGATGGTGTCGCGGAAGCCGAGCTCGAACTGGCCGCAGCCGGGGCAGCGGAAGTCCTCGTAGACGGTCAGGGTGGACTTGGCGTCGGGCTTGCCGACCGGGATGGTCACGGTGTCCTTGCCGGTGGCGCCCTGCGGGGCGACCAGCGGGCCGGCGGTCTTCTTCTTGTCGCTCCCGCCACCGGCGACCAGGGCGGCGATGCCCGCGCCGGCGCCGAGGACGGCCACCACGACCACGGCGGCGATCAGGGTCCGCTTGCGCTTGGTGCGGCTCTCCTCCTTCCGGCGCTGTTCCTGCAGGCGCTCACGGGCGCTGCGCTTTCCCTCAGAGTTCTTCTGGCTCACGTCCCTGTACAACGAACCGGGGGCGCGGCCTGCGCGCCCCCGGTCGCCGGTTCCATCAAAAGAGTTACGCGCGCTTGCGTACGCCCTCGGCGAGTTCACCCGCGAGGGCGCGGACCGCGGTCAGGCCCGCCTCCAGGTCGGGGGCCTCCAGCAGGCGCTTGACGAAGGCCGAGCCGACGATGACGCCGTCGGCGAACCGCGCGACCTCGGCCGCCTGCGCGGCGTCGGAGACGCCGAGGCCGACGCAGACGGGCAGCTCCGTCACGGCGCGGGTGCGGCGCACCAGCTCCTGCGCCTCGTGGCCGACGGACTCCCGGGTGCCGGTGACGCCCATCAGGGAGGCGGCGTAGACGAAGCCGGTGCCCGCGGCGGTGATCCTGGCGAGCCGTTCGTCACGGCTGCTCGGCGCGACCACGAACACCGTGGCCAGGCCGTGCTGTTCGGCGGCCTTGCGCCACACCTCGGACTCCTCGACCGGGAGGTCGGGAAGGATGCAGCCCGCTCCCCCGGCCGCGGCCAGGTCGGCGGCGAACCGCTCGACGCCGTAGGCGTCCACCGGATTCCAGTACGTCATGACCAGGACCGGGGCGCCCGTCGCGGCGTGCGCCTCGCGGACCGTGCGGAGCACATCGACGATCTTGAGGCCGCCGCGCAGGGCGATGTCGTCGGCGGTCTGGATGACCGGGCCGTCGAGGACCGGGTCGCTGTGCGGCAGCCCGACCTCGACGATGTCGCAGCCGCCCTCGAGCATCGCGGTGACGGCGCGGACGCCGTCGTCGACGGTCGGGAAGCCGGCCGGGAGGTAGCCCACGAGGGCGGCGCGGTTCTCGGCCCGGGCCGCGGCCAGGGTGCTGTTCAGCAGTTCGATGTTGCCGCTCACTTGGCCGCCCCCTCGGTGGCGTCGTACAGCCCGAAGTAGCGGGCCGCCGTGTCCATGTCCTTGTCGCCGCGCCCGGAGAGGTTCACCAGGATCAGCCCGTCCTCGCCCAGCTCCTTGCCGAGGTCCAGCGCGCCCGCGAGCGCGTGGGCGCTCTCGATCGCCGGGATGATGCCCTCGGTGCGGGAGAGGAGCCGCAGCGCCTGCATGGCCTCGTCGTCGGTGACGGCGCGGTACTCGGCGCGGCCGGCGTCCTTGAGGTAGGAGTGCTCGGGGCCGATGCCGGGGTAGTCGAGCCCGGCGGAGATGGAGTAGGGCTCGGTGATCTGGCCGTCCTCGTCCTGGAGGACGTAGCTGCGGGAGCCGTGCAGGATGCCGGGGGTGCCCGCGGACAGGGTGGCGGCGTGCTCGCCACCGGCGAGGCCGTGCCCGCCGGCCTCGCAGCCGATGAGCCGGACACCGGTGTCGGGCAGGAAGGCGTGGAACAGGCCGATGGCGTTGGAGCCGCCGCCGACGCAGGCCACGGCGGCGTCCGGCAGCCGGCCGGCGCGCTCCAGGATCTGCCGGCGGGCCTCGACGCCGATCACCCGGTGGAAGTCGCGGACCAGCCGCGGGAAGGGGTGCGGGCCGGCGACCGTGCCGAAGAGGTAGTGGGTGCGGTCGACGTTGGCGACCCAGTCGCGGAACGCCTCGTTGATGGCGTCCTTCAGGGTGCGGCTGCCGGACTTCACGGCGATGACCTCGGCGCCGAGCATCCGCATCCGGGCGACGTTGAGCGCCTGGCGCTCGGTGTCGACCTCGCCCATGTAGATGGTGCACTCCAGGCCGAAGAGCGCGCAGGCGGTGGCGGTGGCGACGCCGTGCTGGCCGGCGCCGGTCTCGGCGATGACCCGGGTCTTGCCCATCCGCTTGGTGAGCAGTGCCTGGCCCAGCACGTTGTTGATCTTGTGCGAGCCGGTGTGGTTGAGGTCCTCGCGCTTGAGGAAGACCCGGGCGCCGCCGGCGTGTTCGGCGAAGCGCGGCACCTCGGTCAGGGCGCTGGGGCGGCCGGTGTAGTTGACCAGGAGGTCGTTGAGCTCGGCGGCGAAGGCGGGGTCCGCCTTGGCCTTCTCGTACTCGACGGCGACCTCGTCCACGGCGGCGACGAGGGCCTCCGGGATGAACTTGCCGCCGAACGCCCCGAAGTAGCCTTCGGGGCTGGGAATCGCACCGTCCGGGTCCGGCACGAAGAATTCACTGGGCATGCCTGATCTCCTCTGGAGATGAGTGAGATTGATGGTATGGCTGAGCGACTTTCGGCTCAGCTACGCCATCGGCGCCCGTTGACCTGCCCCGGCTCGCAACCGATGTGGTACCGCACCCTACGGCCGCGGACGCGCCGCGCGGGCGCGCGGCAGCCCCGGGGGCGGCAGCCCCGGGCCAGGCGCGCGTAAGAATTCTGGGCGGACAGCCCGGCCGCGGGCGCGCCAAGGGGAGCCGGGCGCAGGCCCGGCCCTGTGCGACAGGTGCGGCGGCGGGTCATCCGGGGCGTCAGCCCCGCCCGTGCCGCAGGGCCGGGTGGGCGCCCGCGGCCACCAGGTCGGCCACGGCGCCCTTGGGGTCGCGGCCGGTCACCAGGGACTCGCCGACCAGGACGGCGTCGGCGCCGTCGTTGGCGTAGGCGATGAGGTCGTGCGGGCCGCGCACGCCGGACTCGGCGATCTTGATGATGCCGTCCGGGATCTCGGGGGCGACGCGGGCGAAGGTGCCGCGGTCGACCTCGAGGGTCTTGAGGTTACGGGCGTTGACACCGATGATCCGGGCGCCGGCCTCCACCGCGCGCTGGACCTCTTCCTCGTCGTGCACCTCGACCAGCGGGGTGAGGCCGATGGACTCGGCCCGCTCGATCAGGGAGACCAGCGCCTCCTGCTCCAGGGCGGCGACGATCAGCAGCACCAGGTCGGCGCCGTAGGCCCGCGCCTCCCACAGCTGGTAGGCCGTGACAATGAAGTCCTTGCGGAGGATCGGGATGTCGACCTTGGCGCGGACGGCCTCCAGGTCGGCGAGCGAGCCGCCGAAACGGCGCTGCTCGGTCAGCACGCTGATCACGGCCGCGCCGCCCGCCTCGTAGTCCGCGGCGAGGCCGGCGGGGTCGGCGATCGCGGCGAGCGCGCCCTTGGAGGGGCTGGAGCGCTTCACCTCGCAGATGACGCTGACGCCCTCACCGCGGAGGGCGGCTACGCCGTCCTTGGCCTGCGGGGCCTTGGCCGCCCGCTCCTTGAGCTCGTCGAGGCTGACGCGCGCCTGCCGCTCCGCGAGGTCGGCGCGGACGCCCTCGATGATCTCGTCGAGCACACTCACGCGAGCGGCCCCCTTCCGGACTCGGCTGGTCTGGGCTGGTGGGGCGGACAACATCCTCACCAGGCACTGCGATGGTACTTGCCGGAGGGCGAAGGTTTCGCATCCGGTTGACGCGGGTCCCATTCCGTGGATGCCCAGCGGACACCCGGGGAATGCACACGAGATCACTTGAATGATCGGCCGAATGGCCGCCGGGTGCCCCTCGCGCGTGTCTCCTAAGGGACGAGGGCGGAGCCGGCCGGCAGGTTCCGTACGACCGTGAAGGCGAGGACGAGCGCGCCCAGGGCCCACCGGTGGGCGGGCCGCGGGAGCGGCGACACCCCGCCCGCGCCGCGCAGCGCCCGGACCGTCCAGACGGCCCAGAGCAGGGCGAAGGCGGCGTAGCCGGCGACGGCGAGGGCGTTGGCGCCCAGCGCGGCGGCGAGATCTCCGTGGCACAGCGCGTGCAGGCCGCGCAGGCCGCCGCAGCCGGGGCAGTAGAGGCCGGTGTGGCGCAGCAGGGGGCAGGCGGGGTAGTGGCCCGGCCGGTGGGGATCGACGGCCGCGACGTATCCGGCGGCCACGGCGACGCCCGTCCCGACGCCGAGCGGGGCGGTCAGGCGGCGCGCCACGGCCCGGGCGGTGGCCCCGCGGGCGCTGTCGGTCCTGTCGGTCCCGTCAGCCCTGTCAGTCCTGTCGGCCCCGTCGGGGTGGTCGGCGCTGTCGCTCACGCCCGCCAGTCTCCGCCCGGCAGCGCGAAGGCGCGGCCCGGGACCCGGCGGATACCGCCGTACGGGTCCCGGGGCCGCGCCCTCTTCGCAACGAGCTCCGGGGGCGGTCAGCCCTGGGTCTGCGGCTGCGCCTTCTTGACGGCGGTCTTGGGGGCCTGGCCGAGGCCCATCATGCGCATGATGCCGCCGACGACGCCGCCGAGGGCGATCACGACGATGCCCGCCCAGAACCCGACCGGCTTGGCGGCCACCATGAACGCGCCGGAGACGCAAAAGCCGATGAAGGCGATGGTGACACCGGTCCAGGCGGCCGGGGTGTGTCCGTGGCTGCTACCCGACATGAGTAAGACTCCTCGTTGCTGTGGCGCGCCCTGGGGCGCGGGGAACGCTCATGGTCATTGTCCCCGACGGCCGGGGCCGCCTCGCTCTGGGGTGGGGCGTGTCAGGGCGGCGTCACGGCCGGGTGTCGCCGGTGGGGTCCTCGCCGCGGTCGAGGGCCTTCCACAGCTCCTCGGGGCGGTCGGGGTCGGGCGCGGTGCGGGCGCGGCGCGGCCGGGGGGTGCCGTCGCGCTCGTAGCGGCTGGACATGGCGGGCCAGTGGCGGCCGTAGCGCAGGGCGAGGAGCCCGGCGAGGAGGAGGAGCACACCGCCGGCGAGGGCGACCCAGGGCCAGGCGGTGTGGGTGACGCCGTCGATGGCTGCGCCGGTGAGCCCGCTGGCCCGGGACGCCTTCTCCTCCAGGGCGGCGGTGTCGGTGGCGCCGGTGACCGCGCCGGCCACGACGCCCGCGCCGCTCAGGGCGAGCAGGCCGGCGACGACGACGCGCCAGACGCCGCGGACGGCGAAGACGGCGACGAGCGCGGCGAGGGCGACGATCGCGAGGGCGCCGGGCAGTCCGCCGACGTCCTGGCCGCTGGCGCTCTGGGCGACGGGCGACCCGTTGACCTGGGTGGTGCCCTCGGACCAGGTGCGGCCGCCCGCCAGGAGGACGAGCGCCGCGCCCGCGGCGCCCGCCAGCAGGGCGGTGCCGACGCTGCGCCGGCGGCCGGCGCCGCTACGGGCGGCGGGCTCGACGTGGGGGCGGGGGTGGGGTACGGCTGCGCTCACGGTTACCACTATCTCTCGTCGGTGCCGGGCGGGCGCCCCGGGGTCCCCTGTGCGGGCGCCCGGGGCGCGCCGGGGCGGCCCCCGGGCGGCTCAGGACCGGTGGGTGAGCCGGTTCGCGGAGTGGACGGCGCGGAGCACGGCGGCGGCCTTGTTGCGGCACTCGGCGTCCTCGGCCGCCGGGTCGGAGTCGGCGACGACGCCCGCGCCGGCCTGGACGTAGGCGGTGCCGTCGCGCAGCACGGCCGTGCGGATGGCGATGGCGGTGTCGGAGTCCCCGGCGAAGTCGAGGTAGCCGACGCAGCCGCCGTACAGGCCGCGGCGGGCGGGCTCCAGCTCCTCGATGATCTGCATGGCGCGGGGCTTGGGCGCGCCGGAGAGGGTGCCGGCCGGGAAGCAGGCGGTGAGGACGTCGAAGGCGGTGCGCCCGGGGGCGAGGCGGCCGGTGACGGTGGAGACGATGTGCATCACATGGCTGTAGCGCTCGATCGACATGAAGTCGACGACCTCGACGCTGCCGGGCTCGCAGACCCGGCCGAGGTCGTTGCGGCCGAGGTCGACGAGCATCAGGTGCTCGGCGCGCTCCTTGGGGTCGGCCATGAGTTCCTCGGCGAGGGCGGCGTCGGCCTGCGGGGTGGTGCCGCGCGGCCGGGTGCCGGCGATGGGGTGCACCATGGCCTGCCCGTCCTCGACCTTCACGAGCGCCTCGGGGCTGGAGCCGACGATGTCGAACCCGTCGAAGCGGAGCAGGTACATGTACGGGCTCGGGTTGGTGGCCCGGAGCACGCGGTAGACGTCGAGGGCCGAGGCCGCGCAGGGCGTCTCGAAGCGCTGGGAGGGGACGACCTGGAACGCCTCGCCCGCGCGGATGCGCTCCTTGATGTCCTCCACGGCCGCCATGTAGTCGGGGCCGCCCCAGCGGGCGGTGTACTCGGGGAGCTCGGAGGGCGGCAGGGCGGTGGGGTCGGTGGGGGCCGGCCGGTGGAGGTCGGCGGCCATGGCGTCGAGGCGGGCGACCGCGTCGGCGTACGCCTCGTCGACGCCCGTCTCCAGGTCGTTGTGGTTGATCGCGTTGGCGATCAGCAGGACGGTGCCGTTCCAGTGGTCGAGTACCGCGAGGTCGGAGGTGAGGAGCATGGTCAGCTCGGGCAGGCCGAGGGTGTCGTCGCCGTGCTCGCCGATCTTCTCCAGGCGGCGCACGATGTCGTAGCCGAGGTAGCCCACCATGCCGCCGGTGAAGGGCGGCAGCCCGGTGCCCTCGATGAGGTCGCGCGGGGTGTGCAGGGCGGCCACCGTGGCGCGCAGGGCCTCCAGCGGGTCGCCGTCGGTGGGGACGCCGACGGGCGGGGTGCCGAGCCAGTGGGTGGCGCCGTCGCGGACGGTCAGGGTGGCGGCGCTGCGGACGCCGACGAAGGAGTAGCGGGACCAGGTGCGGCCGTTCTCGGCGGACTCCAGCAGGAAGGTGCCGGGGCGCTCGGCGGCGAGCTTGCGGTAGAGGCCGACGGGGGTGTCCCCGTCGGCGAGGAACCGCCGGGTGACCGGGATGACCCGGCGGTCCTTCGCGAGCGTACGGAAGGTTGCGGCGTCGGGGGCGATGTCACCCGGGGTCATGGCTGCCATGGCAGCGGATGCTACTGGGCCAGCGGCAGGACGTCGGCATCGAAGCACGTGCGGTCACCGGTGTGGCAGGCGGCGCCGACCTGGTCGACCTTGACGAGGAGGGTGTCCGCGTCGCAGTCGAGGGCCACGGACTTCACGTGCTGGACGTGGCCGGAGGTGTCGCCCTTGACCCAGTACTCCTGGCGGCTGCGGCTCCAGTAGGTGCAGCGGCCGGTGGTGAGGGTGCGGTGGAGGGCCTCGTCGTCCATCCAGCCGAGCATGAGGACCTCGCCGGTGTCGTACTGCTGGGCGATGGCGGGGACCAGGCCGTGGGCGTCGCGCTTGAGGCGGGCGGCGATGGCGGGGTCGAGGGCGGCGGGGGGCGTGGGGCGGGTGGTGCCGGTCATGCGGTCCATTCTGCCGCTTCCGCCGCCGCGGGCGGGGGTACGGGTGGACGCGCGGGTCCCGGCTTACGGGTACGGGCGGTACGGGTCCCTTACGGGCGCGGGTACGGGTCCCGTACGGGCGCGGGCGCGCGGGGGTGTCCGATCGGGATCCCGCCGGTGGGGCTGTCAGTGGCGTACGGCATGCTGTCGCGCATGACCTCTCCGCCGCCGCCGAACCCCCCGCAACCGCCTGGCCACGGCGGTGGTTTCGGACCTCCCCAGAACTTCGGGCCGCCGCAGCCGCCCGCGCAGCCGTACGGCAACCCTTACGGCCAGCCTCAGCCTCAGCAGGGTTTCGGCCAGTACGGGCAGTTCGCCCCGCCGGTGCCGCCCCCGCCCTCGGGCGGCAACGGCGCGAAGGTCGCCGCGATCGTGGTCGCGGCCGTGCTGGTGGCGGGCCTGATAGTGGGCGGCGTCATCCTCACCTCCGGTGGCGACGACGACGGGCCGTCCCCGCGGGCGAAGTCCTCGCCGAGCCCGTCGGTCTCGTCCGCCGCGCCGTCCGAGGCCCCGTCCGCGACCCCGAGCTCGCCCTCCGACGCGCCCTCGGGCTTCGACCCGTCGGGCTCCGCCGACCCGTCGTCGCCGTCGGTGTCCCGGGTGCCGTACGTGGTGCTCAAGCCCGGCCAGTGCTTCGACCATCCGCACCTGAGCAGCGGTGTCACGCGGGTGACCACGCGGTCCTGCGACTCGAGCCACGACGGCGAGGTCATCGGCAACGCGACGCTGTCGGGCACCTTCACCACGGAGATGGACATCCAGGCCAAGGCCAAGGACCTCTGTGAGAAGAAGGCCCAGGCGCGCGTGCGTTCCATAGCCGACGGCCGCACGTATTACTCGTACACGCTCTATCCGGCCAAGTCGACGTATGACCGGGGGCAGTCGGAGGTGACGTGCACGATCACGCGGAGCACGGGGCCGGGGGGCGCGAAGCTGACGGAGGCGCTGCCGGAGTAGGGCGAGGGGTTTCCCCACCCCGCCCCTTCCCGAATGTCCTCAAACGCCGGACGGGCTGAGTTCTCGCCGGCGCTTGGGGCCACCGTGCGTCAGCGCGCAACCGGGGCCCGGGGGCCTCCCCGCGACGCGGCGGAGCCGCACATCGGATGCGGCGGGAAGGGGGCCGGGGAAAGAACCGTCCCTGGCCGGTACCAGCGCGGCACCGTGGCACCGGAGGGACGCCGGTCGTAAGGTGGGCCGCATGTCGACCCACGCGCAGCGCGAACGTCTGCTTCTCGCCGATCTGTTGGAGATGGCGGGCCCGGACGCCCCCACCCTCTGCGACGGCTGGCGGACCCGCGACCTCGCGGCCCATGTCGTGGTGCGCGAGCGCCGTGCCGACGCCTCCGCCGGCCTGGTGATCAAGGCGCTGGCGCCGCGGCTGGAGCGGGTACAGGCCGAGTTCGCCGCGAAGCCGTACGAGGAGCTGATCCAGCTCATCCGTACGGGGCCGCCGCGGATGTCCCCGTACGCCCTCAAGCAGATCGACGAGGCAGCCAACACGGTGGAGTTCTTCGTGCACGCCGAGGACGTCCGCCGCGCCCAGCCGGACTGGACGCCCCGGGAGCCGGATCCCGTCTTCGCGGACGCGCTGTGGGCGCGGCTGGAGCGGGTGGCGCGGATGCTGGGGCGGCGCTCGCCGGTGGGGCTGGTGCTGCGGCGGCCCGACGGGCGGACGGCGGTCGCGCGCCGGGGCGCCCCGGTGGTGACGGTCACCGGTGAGCCGGGCGAGCTGACGCTGTTCGCCTTCGGCCGGCAGGACACGGCCCGGGTGGAACTGGACGGTGACGTGGACGCGCTCGCGAAGCTTCGTGGGGCGACACTGGGTATCTGAGCCCCCTGAGGGCAAAGGGGCCGACCGGATCCCGATCGGAAGAAGGTGCCGATATGGCCTCCCGCCACAGAACCACCTCCCTGACCAGTTCCCTCGGCGGCCCCCTGGGCGGCCAGGGCGCCACCGCGCTGCCGACGGGGGTCTCCCTGGGGCTGCTGCTGATCCGCCTGATGATCGGCCTCACCATGGTCGGCCACGGCACGCAGAAGCTCTTCGGCTGGTTCGGTGGCGCCGGGATCGACGGGACGGGGAAGTTCTTCACCCAGTCGGGCTATCCGGCGGGCAAAGCCATGGCCGTCGTGGCCGGGCTCAGCGAGGCGCTGGGCGGGCTGGGCCTGTTCCTGGGGCTGCTCACACCGCTGGCCGCGGCGGCCGTGCTGGGCACGATGATCAACGCGCTGGTGGTGACGTGGGGTGATTTCTTCCTGCCGACCGGCGTGGAATTCACGCTGCTGATCGCCGTGACGGCGACGGCGCTGGCGCTCACGGGGCCGGGCCGGTACGCCGTGGACCACTATCTGCCCGTGCTGCGGGCGCCCCGGCTGTCGTACGGGGTGGCGGCGATCGTGCTGGCCGTGGTGGCGGCGCTGGCCGTCGTTCTGACGCGGGACTAGGGCGGCGGGCGGGGATTCTTCCGCACCCCGCCCCTTCCCCGAACCGGGGGCTCGCGCCCCCGGGCCCCCTTTCCGCGCTGACGCGCGGTGTCCTCGAACGCCGGACAGGCCGAGATCAGCCCTTCCGGCGTCCGAGGAAGGAACCGGGCCCGGGGCGGCTCCCCGGAACAGCCGTCAGCGGACCGGGTGGCCCGCCTCCCGGAGGGCGCCCTTCACGTCCGCGATCCTCAGGTCGCCGAAGTGGAAGACGGAGGCGGCGAGGACCGCGTCCGCGCCCGCCTCGACCGCCGGCGCGAAGTGCTCCAGCCGGCCCGCGCCACCGCTGGCGATCACCGGTACGGAGACGTGCTTCCGCACGGCCCGGATCATCTCCGTGTCGTAGCCGTCCTTGGTGCCGTCGGCGTCCATGGAGTTGAGGAGGATCTCGCCGGCGCCCAGCTCGGCCGCGCGGTGCGCCCACTCCACCGCGTCCAGACCGGTGCCGCGGCGGCCGCCGTGGGTGGTGACCTCGAAGCTCCCGGAGGCGGTGCGGCGGGCGTCGACGGAGAGGACCAGCACCTGGCGGCCGAAGCGCTCCGCGATCTCCTGGATCAGCTCGGGCCGCTCGATGGCCGCGGTGTTGACGCCGACCTTGTCCGCGCCGGCCCGCAGCAGCTTGTCGACGTCGGCCGCGGCGCGGACGCCGCCGCCCACGGTCAGCGGGATGAAGACCTGCTCGGCGGTGCGGCGCACCACGTCGTAGGTGGTCTCGCGGTTGCCGGAGGAGGCGGTGATGTCCAGGAAGGTCAGTTCGTCGGCGCCCTCCTGCCCGTAGATCTTGGCCATCTCGACGGGGTCGCCGGCGTCACGCAGGTTCTGGAAGTTGACGCCCTTGACGACCCGGCCGTTGTCCACGTCCAGGCAGGGGATGACTCGGACCGCCAGGGTCATGTGTTCGTTGCTCCTCTGAAAGCTTCTACTTCTACCTCGACCAGGACGCGCGAGTCGACGAAGCCGGAGACGACGACCAGGGTCGCCGCGGGGCGTACCGCGTCGAAGAGCTCGTGGTGGGCGCGGCCGACCGCGTCCACGTCGCGCGCGTGGGTGAGGTACATACGGGTGCGGATGACGTCGGCGGCGCCGAGGCCGAACTCGTCCAGGGCGGCGAGGGCGTTGCCGAAGGCGGCGAGCGTCTGCTCGTAGGGGTCGCCCTCACCGTGCAGGACGCCGCCGACCAGGGGCATGGTGCCGGCGACGAGGACCGTGTCCCCCGCCGCCACGGCGCGTGCGAAGCCGATCGTCTCCTCCCAGGAGCTGTCTGACTGTACGCGCCGCGGTGCGGGGGAATCGGTCATACGGACACAGCCTCCAGGGCTTCTTCCAGGGTGAACGCCTTGGCGTAGAGGGCCTTGCCCACGATGGCGCCTTCGACGCCCTCCGGTACCAGCGTGGCGATCGCCCGCAGATCGTCAAGGGAGGAGACGCCTCCGGAGGCGACGACCGGCCGGTCGGTGACGGCGCAGACGTTCTTCAGGAGCTCCAGGTTGGGGCCCTGGAGGGTGCCGTCCTTGGCGATGTCGGTGACGACGTAGCGGGCGCAGCCCTCGGCGTCGAGGCGGGCGAGGGTCTCGTAGAGGTCGCCGCCGTCGCGGGTCCAGCCGCGGCCGCGCAGGGTGGTGCCGCGGACGTCGAGGCCGACGGCGATGCGGTCGCCGTGCTCGGCGATGACCTTGGCGACCCACTCGGGGGTCTCCAGGGCGGCGGTGCCGAGGTTGACGCGGGTGCAGCCGGTGGCGAGGGCGGCGGCGAGCGAGGCGTCGTCGCGGATGCCGCCGGAGAGCTCGACCTTGATGTCCATGGAGCGGGTGACCTCGGCGACCTGGGCCCGGTTGTCGCCGGTGCCGAAGGCGGCGTCGAGGTCGACCAGGTGCAGCCACTCGGCGCCGGCCCGCTGCCAGGCGAGGGCCGCGGAGAGGGGGTCGCCGTAGGACGTCTCGGAGCCGGACTCGCCGTGGACGAGGCGGACGGCCTGGCCGTCGCGGACGTCGACGGCGGGGAGGAGTTCGAGCTTCGGCATCTGGGGGCTCACAGGGTCTCGATCCAGTTGGTCAGCAGCTGGGCGCCGGCGTCGCCGGACTTCTCGGGGTGGAACTGGGTGGCGGTCAGCGGCCCGTTCTCGACGGCGGCGATGAAGGGCTCGCCGTGGGTGGCCCAGGTGACCTGGGGCGGCCGGATGTGGTCCGCGGTGATCTCGAAGCCCCACTCGCGCACGGCGTAGGAGTGCACGAAGTAGTAGCGGGTGTCGGCGTCGAGGCCGGCGAAGAGCCGGGAGCCCTCGGCCGGGGTGACGGTGTTCCAGCCCATGTGCGGGACGACGGGGGCCTTGAGCGGCTCGACGGTGCCGGGCCACTCGTCGAGGCCCTCGGTCTCGACGCCGTGCTCGATGCCGCGCTCGAAGAGGATCTGCATGCCGACGCAGATGCCCATGACGGGGCGCCCGCCGGAGAGCCGGCGGCCGACGATCCAGTCGCCGCGGGCGGCGCGGAGTCCGCGCATGCAGGCGTCGAAGGCGCCGACGCCGGGGACGAGCAGGCCGTCGGCGGTCATGGCCTTGTCGTAGTCGCGGGTGATCTCGACGTCGGCGCCGACGTGGGCGAGGGCGCGCTCGGCGGAGCGGACGTTACCGAAGCCGTAGTCGAAGACGACGACCTTCTTGCGGTTGCTCATGACCACAGCCCCTCGACGCGCAGCGCACCGGCGGTCAGGCACATGGCGGCGCCTATGCCGAGCAGCACGATGACGCTCTTGGGCATGCCCTGCTTGGCGAAGGAGATGATGCCGCCGACCAGGAAGAGGCCGACGACGATCAGGGTGGTGGAGAGGCCGTTCACAGGGCGCCCTTCGTGGAGGGAAGGATTCCGGCGGCGCGCCGGTCGTGTTCGCAGGCGTAGCGCAGCGCCCGGGCGAGGGCCTTGAACTGGCACTCGACGATGTGGTGGGCGTTGCGTCCGTAGGGGACGTGGACGTGCAGGGCGATCTGGGCCTGCGCGACGAAGGACTCCAGGATGTGGCGGGTCATCGTGGTGTCGTACGCGCCGATCATCGGCGCCATGTTCTCGGGCTCGGTGTGCACGAGGTAGGGGCGGCCGGAGAGGTCGACGGTGACCTGGGCGAGGGACTCGTCCAGGGGGACCGTGCAGTTGCCGAAGCGGTAGATGCCCACCTTGTCGCCGAGGGCCTGCCGGAAGGCGGCGCCGAGCGCGAGGGAGGTGTCCTCGATGGTGTGGTGGGTGTCGATGTGCAGGTCGCCGTCGGTCTTGACGGTGAGGTCGAAGAGGCCGTGGCGGCCCAGTTGGTCGAGCATGTGGTCGAAGAATCCGACCCCGGTCGACACGTCGACCTGCCCGGTGCCGTCGAGGTCGATCTCGACGAGGACGGATGTCTCCTTCGTGGTGCGCTCGACGCGCCCGACGCGGGTCATCGCTGGTTCTCCTTCATCACTGCGCGGACCGCGTCCAGGAACGCGTCGTTCTCGGCGGGGGTGCCCGCGGTGACCCGCAGCCATCCCGGTACGCCGTTGTCCCGTACCAGCACGCCGTGGTCGAGGATGGCCCGCCAGGTGGCGTGGCTGTCGGTGAAGCGGCCGAACTGGACGAAGTTGGCGTCGGAGTCCGTCACCTCGCATCCCATGGCGCGCAGCTCGGTGACGAGGCGGTCGCGTTCGGTCTTGAGCTGTTCGACGTAGCCGAGCAGGGTGTCGGTGTGCTCCAGGGCGGCGAGGGCCGTGGCCTGGGTGACGGCGGACAGGTGGTAGGGCAGGCGGACGAGCTGGACGGCGTCGACGACGGCGGGGTCCGCCGCGAGGTAGCCGAGGCGCAGTCCGGCGGCGCCGAACGCCTTGGACATGGTGCGGGAGACCACGAGGTTCGGCCGGCCCTCGATCAGCGGGAGCAGCGAGGGGCGGTGGCTGAACTCGCCGTACGCCTCGTCGATCACGACCAGGGAGGGGCGGGCCGCCTGCGCGGCCTCGTAGAGCCGCAGGACGGTGTCGGCGTCGACGGCGGTGCCCGTGGGGTTGTTCGGCGAGCAGATGAAGACCACGTGGGGCCGGTGCTCGGCGATGGCGGCCACGGCCGCGTCGGTGTCGACGGTGAAGTCCTCGCGGCGGGGGCCGGAGATCCAGCCGGTGCCGGTGCCGCGGGAGATCAGGGCGTGCATCGAGTACGAGGGCTCGAAGCCGATCGCGGTGCGGCCGGGGCCGCCGAAGGCCTGGAGGAGCTGCTGGAGGATCTCGTTGGAGCCGTTGGCCGCCCACACCTGGCGCGTGGTGACCTCGTGCCCGGCGGTGCGGGTGAGGTATGCGGCCAGTTCGGTGCGGAGCTCGACCGCGTCCCGGTCGGGGTAGCGGTTGAGGTTCCGGGCGGCCTCGGCGACGCGCTCGGCGATGCGGGCGACGAGGGGCTCGGGGAGGGGGTAGGGGTTCTCGTTGGTGTTCAGGCGTACGGGCACGTCGAGCTGGGGGGCGCCGTACGGGGACTTGCCGCGCAGCTCGTCCCGGATGGGGAGGTCGTCAATACGGGTCTCGTGCGTCACTTGCCGTCCGGAACCTTCCAGTCGAACCGTGCCTTGACCGCGGCGCCGTGCGCCGGCAGGTCCTCGGCCTCGGCGAGGGTCACCACGTGGCCCGCGACCTCGGCCAGGGCCTCCCGGGTGTAGTCCACGACGTGGATGCCGCGCAGGAAGCTCTGGACGGAGAGGCCGGAGGAGTGGCAGGCACAGCCGCCGGTGGGCAGCACGTGGTTGGAGCCGGCGGCGTAGTCACCGAGGGAGACGGGGGCGTAGGGGCCGACGAAGATCGCGCCGGCGTTCCGCACCCGGGCGGCGACGGCCGCGGCGTCCGCGGTCTGGATCTCCAGGTGCTCGGCGCCGTAGGCGTCGACGACGGCGAGGCCGTGGTCGACGGAGTCGACCAGGACGATGCCGGACTGGCGGCCGGAGAGCGCGGGCAGGATGCGGTCCTCGACGTGCCGGGTCTGCGCGACCTGGGTCCCGAGCTCCTTCTCGACGGCGTTCGCGAGGTCCTCGGAGTCGGTGACGAGGACGGAGGCGGCCAGCGGGTCGTGCTCGGCCTGGCTGATCAGGTCGGCGGCGACGTGCACGGGGTCGGCCGTGGCGTCCGCGAGGATCGCGATCTCGGTGGGTCCGGCCTCGGCGTCGATGCCGATGCGGCCCTTGAGCAGCCGCTTGGCGGCGGCGACCCAGATGTTGCCGGGGCCGGTGACCATGTTGACCGGGCGGCACTCCTCGGTGCCGTAGGCGAACATGGCGACGGCCTGGGCGCCGCCGGCGGCGTACACCTCGTCGACGCCGAGCAGCGCGCAGGCGGCCAGGATCGTCGGGTGGGGCAGGCCGCCGAAGTCGGCCTGGGGCGGGGAGGAGACGGCCATGGAGCCGACGCCCGCTTCCTGGGCGGGCACCACGTTCATGATCACGGACGAGGGGTAGACGGAGCGGCCGCCGGGCACGTAGAGCCCGACGCGCTGGACGGGCACCCAGCGCTCGGTGACCGTGCCGCCGGGCACGACCTGGACGGTCTTGTCGGTGCGGCGCTGCTCGCGGTGGACGATGCGGGCGCGGCGGATGGACTCCTCCAGCGCGGCGCGCACGGCGGGGTCGAGCTCCGCGAGGGCGCGGGTGATCGCCTCGGCGGGGACCCGGATCCGGTCGATGGTGACGCCGTCGAACCGCTCCGCGTAATCGATCAAGGCCGCGGTGCCACGATGATGCACGTCCTCGCAGATGGGCCGCACCTTCTCCAGGGCGGCCTCGACGTCGAGTTCGGCTCGGGGCAGCAGGTCGCGGTCGATGCCGGCCTCGCTCCAGGAGAAACCAGGAGCCGGGGCGGAGGCGGTGCCGCGCAGATCGATTCGGGAGATCACACCGCCAATTGTCTCAGACCCGTCCCGGCGCACGGCTCCGCGTACCACCCAGTGATACGTACCAACGAGTGACATCCGCTTCTCACTGTCGGTGTTCAATCGGTCACATTAAAGGGAATGAGGATGGTATCGAGGGGTTGACGGGACGGGAGGGGGTACGGTCCGTGACCGAGTTTCAGGGCGGGGAGCCGCCCGCCGGCCTGGATCTGACCACCGCCGAGTGGGGCATGTGGCAGGCGTTCCGCACCGGCAGCACCCACGATCTGCGCGCCCCCGAGCCCGAGCGGAACGACCCGGGCGGCCCGCACCCGTGGGGCCCGGAGCGGAGCGTGCGCGCCCAGGTGGTGGCGCTGCTGCTGCTGGAGGGGCCGCCCGCCCGGCCGGGCCGGGTCTCGGCCCTCAAGCTCAACGGCGCGCGGATCACCGGCACCCTCGACCTGTCCGGCGGCACGGTCGTGCCGTACGTGGAGCTGCACAACTGCCGCTTCGACCACCAGGTCCTGCTGCCGGAGAGCCACTTCACCACCCTGCGGCTGGTCGGCTGCGCCCTGCCCCGGCTGGAGGCCGCCCGGCTGCGGACGGAGGGCGATCTGCACCTGCCGCGCTGTGTGGTGCAGACCGGGATCCGGCTGACGGACGCCCAGATCGGCACGGACCTGCTGCTCAACCAGCTGGTGGTGCGCCGGGACCGGCGGGGGGTCTCGGTGGCGGCCGACGGGATGAGCGTCGGGCAGGACCTCCAGGCCGAGATGATGCGCTCTTACGGCGAGCTGAGCATGCGCGGCGCGCAGATAGGGGCCTCGCTGAGCCTGCGCGGCAGCACGCTCAGCAATCCCTACGGCCGGCGCGCGCTGAACGCCCCGCAGCTGACGGTGGAGCGGACCCTGTATCTGACGGGCGCCTGGATCAGCGGCACCGCCTTCGCCTCCGGCGCCACTCCCCCGTACGGCGTCACCAACACCCCCGAGCAGGGCACCCGGGTGCAGCACTTCCAGTGCCAGGGCGGCGCCCGGCTGGACGACGGCCGGTTCGGCGACGCGGTGGACCTCAGCCAGGCCCGGTTCTCGATGGAGGCGGATCAGGAGCTGTCGCTGCGCCGGGTGCAGACGCCCGAGCTGCGCTTCCTCGGGGAGTGGCTCGCGCGGGGGCGGGTGGTGCTGTCGGGGGCGCGGGTCGTCAACCTCGTCGACCGGGCCGACAGCTGGCCGGGGCCGGGCGGCCTGGTCATGGCCGGCTTCTTCTACGAGAACCTGATACCGCTGGGCCACTTCCCGCTCGCCACCCGGCTGGAGTGGGTGGCCGCCGCCACCCCGGAGTACGCCCCCGAGCCCTACGAACGGCTGGCGGGCGTCCTGCGCGACAGCGGCGAGGACGCGGACGCCCGGGCGGTGCAGCTCGCCAAGCAGCGGCGCCGCCGCGAGACGCTGCCGCTGGCCGGCAAGACGTGGGGCTACCTCCAGGACTGGACGGTCGCGTACGGCTACCGCCCGGGGCGGGCGGCCGTGTGGATGGCGGTCCTCTGGGCGGCCGCGGCCGTCTATTTCACCTGGCGCCCGGTGCCGCCCCTCAAGGCCGGCGAGGGCCCGCAGTGGAACCCCGAGCTGTACGCCCTCGACCTGCTGGTGCCCGTCATCGACCTGGGCCAGGGCAACGCGTGGCGGCCGACGGGGGCGGCGCAGTGGGTGGTGAGCGCGCTGATCCTGCTGGGGTGGATCCTGGCGACGACGGTGGCGGCGGGGGCGTCGCGGGTGCTGCGGCGGCAGTGAGGCGGGGGGTGGGGGGTGGGGTGCCGCTGCGCGGGGCCTTTTCCCCTACCCGCCCCTTCCCGGAACCGGGGGCCTGCCCCCGGGCCCCCGGTTCCGCGCTCCGCGCGGTGGCCTCAAACGCCGGCCGGGCTGAATTCGCCCGGTTCCGGGCAACATTTCAGCCCGTCCGGCGTTTGAGGACCGGGGTCCGGGGCGGAGCCCCGGTTCGGGAAGGGGCGGGGTGGGGAAAGGCCCCGCGCAGCGGCACCCCCGGCCGCCGGAACGGAAACTCCGAACCGGCCGGCCGCCCAGGCCATTAGGCTTACCCGCTGTGACCACCGCGCGCCTTCCGATCTTCCCGCTGAACTCGGTGCTGTTCCCGGGCCTCCTCCTGCCCCTGAACGTCTTCGAGCAGCGCTACCGCGCGATGATGCGCGACCTGGACGCGCTGCCCGAGGAGGAACCCCGCCGCTTCGGCGTCGTCGCCATCCGCGACGGCCACGAGGTCGCGCCCACCCTCCCGGGGCTGCCGACGGGCTCCCTCCCGGAGCCCGGTCCCGCGTCCGGCTTCGGCGCCGACCCGCTCGCGTCCTTCTACTCCGTGGGGTGCGCCGCCGACGCGGCCACCGTCCGGGAGCGGCCGGACGGCACGTACGAGGTCCTCGCCACCGGCACCACCCGCTTCCGGCTGCTGTCCCTCGACACCTCGGGCCCGTATCTGACGGGTGAGGTGGAGTATCTGGAGGAGGAGCGGGGCGAGGGCGCGGGCGCGCTCGCCTCCGGGGTCGTCCGGGCGTTCCGCGCGTACCAGAAGCGGCTGGCGGGGGCGGCGGAGAGCACCCTGGCGGGCCGGGCGGAGCTGCCGGCCGAGCCGTCCGTGCTGTCCTACGTGGTCGCCGCGGCGGCGATGCTCGACACCCCGGCCCGGCAGCGGCTGCTCCAGGCACCGGACACGGCGAGCCGGCTGGCGGAGGAGCTGAGGGTGCTGCGGGCGGAGACCGCGCTGATCGGTAAGCTCCCGTCGCTGCCGGCCGTCGGCCTCACCCAGCGGCCGACCAGCCCCAACTGAGCCGACCGGGAGGACGCCCGTGAAGAAGTCCAAGAAGCAGCAGTCCGGCTCGACGCCGGCGATCGTCGCCCTGGAGCAGGCCGGCGCGGCCTTCACGGTGCACGCCTACGCGCACGATCCGGCCGTCGCCTCCTACGGCGAGGAGGCCGCGCGGGCGCTGGGCCGTGACCCCGGGCAGATCTTCAAGACCCTGGTGGCCGAGGTGGACGGCGCGCTGACGGTCGCCGTCGTGCCCGTCTCCGGCTCGCTCGATCTCAAGGCGCTGGCCGCGGCGGTCGGCGGGAAGCGGGCGGCGATGGCCGACCCGGCGGCGGCAGAGCGCACCACCGGCTACGTACGCGGCGGCATCTCGCCGCTCGGGCAGCGCAAGCGGCTGCCGACCGCGCTGGACTCCTCGGCGAGCGCCCATGCCACCGTCTGTGTCTCGGCGGGCCGCCGGGGGCTGGAGGTCGAGCTCGCCCCCGCCGACCTCGCGGCGCTCACCGGCGCGGTGGTCGCGCCGATCGCCCGCTCCTGAGCGCCCCGCCCGAGGGGCTGGACTCCTGGCGCCGTCTTCGCTACGACCAAGGGTGCGGGCAGCGGTCCGCGCGCCCGCAGGGAGGGGACGCCCCATGTCGAAGCGCACCCGTAAGCGCCGCTGGCGGCTGAGGAAGGGCAGGGCCAACCACGGCCGCCGGCCCGCCTGACGGCGGCTAGCCGGCCGGCAGGTCCTCGGACCCGGACCACTGCGGTCCGGGTTCCGGGTCGCGGGGGCCGAAGACGGCGGTCAGCACGAGGTGCACGGCCATCGCCGCCAGCGGCCAGGCCAGCAGGACGCCCTTGGCGGCCAGCTTGAGGGGGGCGTCGAAGACGACGCCCTTGCCCGCGGACTTCGCGGCCGCGACCACGTCGGAGGCCGGGCCGAGCCAGATGCCCAGCCGCCAGCCGATCAGACCGCCGAGCAGCGATCCCGCGGCCAGCCCGACGACCAGCGGGATCCCGCCCTTGCGGCGGACGAGGAAGACGACGACCGCGCTCAGCACGCCGAAGCCCAGCGCCAGTAGCGCGAACGTGCCGTCCGCGCCGATCGCCTGCTCGCCCTCGGTGCTCTTGAGGTAGACGGCCTTGCCGTCCGAGATCAGCGGCACCCGGGGGGCCAGCCAGGCCCACAGCGCGCCCAGCGCCAGCCCGGCCACCGCCACCGCCGCGGCGACGACCGCGCCCTGCCGCAGCTCCTCGCGGCGCTCGGCGGCCTCCTCCGGGGTCCGCCCGTACGCGGCGGGGCCGACGGGCTGTTCGGACGGTGGCTGGTCGTGCGGGGTCAGGGGTGCGGTCACCCTGTCATCGTGCCAGGTCTCCGGCGCGTCGCCGACGGCAGGAGTGCCGGTGCGGCGCGTCACCGTACGGCCGCCCGCCGGTACGCCCAGGTGGCGACGGCCAGGGACACCACGCCGACGGCGGCGCACACGCCGAGGTCGGCGGCGATCAGCAGCCAGTCGGGGTGGGTGTCGAAGCTGCGGGCCAGCGCCTCCACCCCGTAGGTGGAGGGCAGCAGGTCGCGCGCGAGGACGAGCGGTGCGGGCATGTGGGCGGCCGGCAGCACGCCGAGCAGCAGCGCCGCCGACATGCCCAGCTGGCCCAGCAGGGTCGCCAGTTCCTGCCGGGGCGCGAGCAGGCCGAGCGCGGCGCCCAGCCCGGCGAGGGCGGCACCGGACAGCGGGATCACGGCGGCCAGCACCCACAGGTGCGCCACCGGCAGCTTGAAGAGCACGCTGCCCAGCACGGCGGTGACGGCCGTTCCGGGCACGGTGAAGGAGGCGTACGCGCCCGCCGCGCCCAGCACCACGGCGGCGGGCGGCACCGGCAGCGTCGCGTAGTGGTCGAGGCCGCCGCTCGCGCGCAGCTGCCCGAAGTACTGGGCGAGGAGGTTGAGGGCGACGAACGCCACGACCAGCACGCTG
Source organism: Streptomyces albireticuli (assembly GCF_021228125.1). GTDB lineage: Bacteria > Actinomycetota > Actinomycetes > Streptomycetales > Streptomycetaceae > Streptomyces > Streptomyces albireticuli. The sequence continues at coordinate 818,297 of NZ_JAJQQS010000002.1, read as the reverse complement.
GAGCCGGCGACCACGGCTCGCGCCTCGTCGCCGCCGTCCACGACGCCGCGCATCAGGATCATGATGCCGACGGACTGGAAGGTCGCCACGAACAGCAGCGGGATCCGCGCTACCCGGGCCCGGGACAGCTGGGCCCGGTAGACGGCGTCGAGCGCGGGCAGCAGCCGCGCCCTCGGCGCGAGCGCGGCCGCCCCGTCGCCGGACGGCAGGTCGGCGCCGGCCCGGTCGCGGCGTTCGCCGCCCCGGACCCGGGTCTGCCCGGGTGCCGCTTCTGCGGATACAGCAGTCACGCCGCGGTGCTCCTCTTCGGTACGGACCGACGCCTGACGGTGCGGGCGCTCATCCCTTCACCAGCCCCTCCGTGCGGCCGCCCAGCGCGAGGTAGACGTCCTCCAGGCTCGGGGTGGCGAGGGTGAAGTCGTCCAGCGCGGCGAAGGCGGGGCCGCCGGTCACGGCGGCGACGGCGGCGCGGGCCTCGGCGGGGGCGAGCCGCAGCAGCCAGTGGCGGCCGGAGCCCTGCGCGGCCTCGCGCAGGGCCGCGACCTCGGGTACGTGCAGGGGTGGTTCGTCCCGCCAGACGAGCTCGACGCGGACCTCGTCGCCGACGAGCTCCTTGAGGCCGGCGGGGGTGTCGCAGGCGATGATGCGGCCGCGCTCCAGCACCGCGACCCGGTCGAGGACGGTCTCGGCCTCGATGACGTTGTGGGTGACGAGCAGCACCGTCGCGCCGCGCTCGGCGCGCCGGCGGTCGACAGCGGCCCAGACGGCCCGGCGGGCCACCGGGTCCATGCCGGAGGTCGGCTCGTCCAGGACGAGGACGGGCCGGTCGCCGACGAGCGTGGCGGCGAAGCAGGCGAGCCGGCGCTGGCCGCCGGAGAGCTTGCGCAGCGGGCGGCCGGCGATCGGGGCGAGGCCCAGCTCGTCGATGACGGCGTCGCGCTCGGCGCGGGCGGTGCGCAGGTCCAGGCCGCGCAGCCGGCCGGTGGTCTCGGCGGCGAGGGCGACGGTCAGCTCGTCGAGGGCCGTGGACTCCTGGCCGAGGTAGCCGACGAGCCGGGAGGCGCGCTCGGGGTGGCGCACGAGGTCGTGGCCGAGCAGGTCGACGGTGCCCTCGTCGGGGCGGAGCAGGCCGGTGAGCTGGCGGACGAGCGTGGACTTGCCGGCGCCGTTGGGGCCGAGCAGGCCGAAGATCTCGCCGCGCCGGATGTCCAGGTCGATGCCGTCGCTGGCCCGCACGGCGGCGGTGCCGGGCGCGCCGCGGCGCCCGCGCGCGGCGGGGTAGGTCTTCACGAGGCCGCGCACGGTGCACACCGTGTCGTCCGCCGTCCGCCCCGGGGAGCCCCGTTCCGCCTGTTTCGCGCCCGTCCTCACGAGCTATGAGGGTACGCGCTCGGCGGTCCGGCCTTGCTCCGGGGGCACACCGTGGCCGGGAACGGCGTCCGGAAAGCCGCCGTCCCCTTGTCCCCGGGGGCGGGGACGAGGGGACGGGCGACGGGCACAAGGGAGGGGACAGCGCGAGGTCGCCCGGCGTGGCGGTCCCGCGCCGGGCGCGTGTCAGTCGCCCGCCGGGGCGTGCTCGGCGGCGGTGCGGGAGTCGATCTCGCGCCAGAAGCCGGCCCGGATCGCGTAGCGGTCGTGCTCGTCGATCTGGTCGTCCTTGTGGGCGAGGAGTCCGAAGCGGGCGGCGTAGCGCAGCAGCTCGCCGTCGATGCGGTGCGGGATGCGGGGGTACTCGGTGGACAGGTGCTGGAGGTGGACGGAGTCGGTGAGCCGCTCCGTCCAGCGGCGGGCGAAGACCTGGCCGACCTCGAAGGGGTCGCCGCCGACGGTGGTGATGTCCTCCTCCCGGTCCGCCCAGCGCTGTTCGGCGCTGGTGAGCTGGGCGAGCATGGGGAGCGAGGCGGTTTCGGGCGGTTCCCCGAGCCCGGTGCCGGCGCCGCGCTCGACCCAGCCCTTGTCGGAGGACCAGCGCAGGGTGGCGTTGGGGGCCAGGCCGGAGGCCGAGGAGCTCTGGGACGGGGTACTGCCGCCGGTGGCCGCGGGCTGGCCGACGGGGCCGCGGCCGAGGCCGGCGAGGTCCTTCGGGGTGGGGACGCCGCGGGCGGCCGGGGTCTCGGGGGGCTCCTGGTGGCCGCGCTCGCCGTCGGGGCAGGGGGTGGGGGCCGGGGGGCGGGCGGTGCCGTTGCGCTCGGGCGGGCGGGTGTCGGCCGCGCGGCTCGCGGCGGCGGCCGCCGCGGCCGCGGCGGTCTCCGGGAGGGGTGCGGAGAGGATGGCGGCGATCTCGGGGCGGGGCGCGGGGGCCGGGGCGCAGATGCCGGTGAGCTCCTTGGCCCGGACGGCCCGGGTGATCCAGGTGCGGTCCAGGACGCGGCGCTCGTCGGCCTCGGCGACGAGGTCCTCGGACTGGTTGTAGTCGCCGTCGGCGGCCTGGACGGCCCAGAGGTGGACGGCGACGCCGTGTTCCTTGGCGGACATCAGGCCCGGCAGGAGGTCGCCGTCGCCGGTGACGAGGACGATGTCCGAACACGCGCGGTTGCGGGCGAGCTCGGTGAGCTCGGCGTGCATGGCGGCGTCGACGCCCTTCTGCGCCCAGCGGCCGTCACTGCGGGTCAGGGCGCCCAGCCGGACGGTCACCCGGGGCATGACGCGCAGCCGGCGGTGCTCGGGCTGGGGCACCCGGTCGGGGGCGCCGTCGAACCAGTAGATCCTCAGCAGGGGCTGTTCGGTCTCGGCCTCGGCGCGTTCGCGCAGCCCTTGGATGAGGGTCGCGTGGTCCACGGTGATGCGGGACCGGGCGGGCTCCCCGGCCAGCAGGCTCGCGGCGGCGCCCAGCAGATAGCCGGCGTCCACCAGGACGACGCAGCGGTCCACGTTCCACCCTCTTTCTGTCAGTCCAGAAGTGCGGTCGCCCCCCGGCACGGTCGTGCCCTGGTTTTCCTTGGCTTTCCTTGGAGTCTGCCCGACCGTGCGGGGGTTATCAGTCCGAACTGGATCTTCGGCGTGGCGGATACGGCCCCGGGACGGTAAGTGCACCTATCACCCACGGTAATTACCCGAAATGCACTGTTCGGAGATGCGTGCGAGGGTGAGCCGAGGGGGTCATCCCGAGGTGGAGGCACGGCAGCATGGCCAAGAACAAGAACCAGAAGACGCCACAGAAGCAGAGTGTGGCGGAACGTGGGGCGCAGCAGGCCAAGAGCTCCTCGCTGGAGTCTCAGGCGGAGCAGCGGGCACAGCAGGTCACCCCGGGCGACATGGCCCGCAAGGGCCGCCAGAAGCGCTTCGGCCACAACTGACCGGCGCCTTGACGCACCTGAGGGGCGCGTCCCGCTGATGCGGGCGCGCCCCTCGGTCGTCGGGGGGCACCGGGCCCGGCGGGTCCCGGAGCGGGCCGGGACCGGGCTGACGGTCGGTCCGGTGCCGGGACGGGCGCCGGCGCGGTGCCGGGCGGTGGCTCAGCCGGCCAGGCAGGAGGGGCCGAGGAGCACCTTGAGGTCGCCGAAGAGGGCCGGGTCGGGGGTGACCCGGTGGCGGTCCAGGCGGAGCACGGTGGTGCTGCGGGCGCCCTGGAGCTTGATCCGGACCTCGGTGGCGCCCCGGTGGTGGGTGAGCACCTGGCCGAGCTTCTCCACCAGCGGCGGGGTGACCTTCACGGTGGGGATGGTGATGATCACGGGGGCGTTGGTGCCGGCGTTGGAGAGGTCGGGGACCATCAGCTCCATGGCGACCAGGCGGGGGATGTCCTCGCGCTTGTCGAGCCGCCCCTTGACGAAGACGACGGCGTCCTCGACGAGCTGGGTGGAGACCAGCTGGTAGGTGGCGGGGAAGAACATGCAGTCGATGGAGCCGGCGAGGTCCTCGACGGTGGCGATGGCCCAGGCGTTGCCCTGCTTGGTCATCTTGCGCTGGAGGCCCGAGATGATGCCGCCGATGGTCACGATCGCGCCGTCGGCGTGCTCGCCGCCGGTCAGCTGGGAGATCGAGGCGTCGGCCTTGTCGTTGAGGACGTGCTCGATGCCGAAGAGCGGGTGGTCGGAGACATAGAGGCCGAGCATCTCGCGCTCCTGCGCGAGGAGGTACGCCTTCTCCCACTCGACGTCGGAGAACTCGACGTCCAGGCCGAAGCCGGGGCCGTCGTCGGCGGTGTCGTCGCCCATGCCGCCGAAGAGGTCGAACTGTCCCTCGGCCTCCTTGCGCTTGACCGCGACCACGTTGTCGATCATCGGTTCGTAGTGCGCGGTGAGGCCCTTGCGGGTGTGGCCCATCTCGTCGAAGGCGCCGGCCTTGATCAGCGATTCGACGGTGCGCTTGTTGCAGACGACGGCCTCGACCTTGTCGAGGAAGTCGGGGAAGGAGCCGTACTTCCCCTTCGACTTGCGGCAGCGGATGATCGAGTCGACCACGTTCTGTCCGACGTTGCGGACGGCGGTGAGGCCGAAGAGGATCACGTCGTCGCCCTGGGCGGCGAAGTTGGCCTCGGACTCGTTGACGTTCGGGGGGAGCACCTTGATGCCCATGCGGCGGCACTCGTTCAGATACGTCGCCGACTTGTCCTTGTCGTCCTTGACCGAGGTCAGCAGGGCGGCCATGTACTCGGCGGGGTGGTTGGCCTTGAGGAAGGCCGTCCAGTACGAGACGAGGCCGTAGGCGGCGGAGTGCGCCTTGTTGAAGGCGTAGCCGGCGAAGGGGACCAGGACGTCCCACAGCTTCTGGATCGCCTCGTCGCTGTAGCCGTTCTTCCGGGCGCCCGCCTGGAAGATCGTGAAGTTCTTCGCCAGTTCGTCGGGCTTCTTCTTGCCCATGACGCGGCGGAGGATGTCGGCCTCGCCGAGGGAGTACCCGGCGATGATCTGGGCGGCCTTCTGGACCTGCTCCTGGTAGACGATCAGGCCGTAGGTGACGGCCAGGACCTCTTCGAGGGGCTTCTCCAGCTCCGGGTGGATCGGCGCGATCTCCTGCTGCTTGTTCTTGCGCAGCGCGTAGTTCGTGTGGGAGTTCATGCCCATCGGGCCCGGCCGGTACAGGGCGGACACGGCGGAGATGTCTTCGAAGTTGTCCGGCTTCATCAGGCGCAGCAGGGAGCGCATGGGGCCGCCGTCGAACTGGAAGACGCCGAGGGTGTCACCGCGCTGGAGCAGCTCGAAGGTCGTGGGGTCGTCCAGCGGCAGGCTCAGGAGGTCGATGTCGATCCCCTTGTTGGCCTTCACCATCTTGACGGCGTCGTCCATGATCGTGAGGTTGCGCAGGCCGAGGAAGTCCATCTTCAGCAGGCCGAGCGACTCACAGCTCGGGTAGTCCCACTGGGTGATGGTGACGCCGTCGGAGTGCCGGACCCAGACCGGGACGTGGTCGGTGATCGTCTCGCTGGACATGATCACGCCGGCGGCGTGCACGCCCATCTGCCGGACCAGGCCCTCGACGCCGCGGGCGGTGTCGATGACCTTCTTGACGTCCGGCTCGTTCTCGTACATCCCGCGGATCTCGCCGGCCTCGCCGTAGCGCGGGTGCTGCGGGTCGAGGATGCCGGAGAGCGGGATGCCCTTGCCGAGGACGTCGGCGGGCATGGCCTTGGTGAGGCGGTCGCCCATCGCGTAGGGGTAGCCCAGGACCCGGGCGGAGTCCTTGATGGCGTTCTTGGCCTTGATGGTGCCGTAGGTGCCGATCATGGCGACCTTGTCGGCGCCGTACTTCTCGGTCACATAGCGGATCACCTCGGAGCGCCGGCGCTCGTCGAAGTCGATGTCGACATCGGGCATGGAGATGCGCTCGGGGTTGAGGAACCGCTCGAAGATCAGGCCGTGCGGGATCGGGTCGAGGTCGGTGATGCCCATGGCGTAGGCGACGATCGAGCCGGCCGCGGAGCCTCGGCCGGGGCCGACCGCGATGCCCTGGTTCTTGGCCCACATGATGAAGTCGGCGACCACGAGGAAGTAGCCCGGGAAGCCCATCGAGATGATGGTGTCCATCTCGTACTCGACCTGCTTCATGCGGTCGTCGGGGATCCCGCCGGGGAAGCGGCGGTGCATGCCCCGCATGGTCTCCTCGCGGAACCAGGTGACCTCGGTGTAGCCCTCGGGGATGTCGAACTTGGGCATCAGGTTCCGGAACTGGAACATGCCCTCGGTGTCGACCTGCTCGGCGACGAGCCGGGTGTTGGCGCAGCCCTCCTGCCAGGCGTCCGAGGAGTCGATGGCGTACATCTCGTCCGTGGACTTGAGGTAGTAGCCGGAGCCGTCGAAGCGGAAGCGGTCGGGGTCGGAGAGGTTCTTGCCGGTCTGGATGCAGAGCAGGGCGTCGTGGGCCGTGGCCTCGTGGGCGTAGGTGTAGTGCGAGTCGTTGGTGACCAGCGGCGGGATGCCGAGCTCCTTGCCGATCTTCAGCAGGTCCTCGCGGACGCGGCGCTCGATGTCGATGCCGTGGTCCATCAGCTCCAGGAAGTAGCGGTCCTTGCCGAAGATGTCCTGGTATTCGCCGGCGGCCTTGCGGGCCTCCTCGTACTGACCGAGGCGGAGCCGGGTCTGGAGCTCGCCGGAGGGGCAGCCGGTGGAGGCGATCAGGCCCTCCGACCACTGGCTGATGGTCTCCTTGTCCATCCGCGGCCACTTGGTCAGCCAGCCCTCGGCGTAGGCGTCGGAGGACAGCCGGAAGAGGTTGTGCAGGCCGGTGGCGTTGGCGGCCCAGATCGTCTTGTGGGTGTAACCACCGGAACCGGAGACGTCGTCCCGCTTCTGGTGCGGCTGGCCCCACTGGATGCGCCGCTTGTTCCGCCGGGACTCGGGGGCGACATATGCCTCGATGCCGATGATCGGGGTGATCCCGGCCTTCTGCGCGGAATGGAAGAAGTCGTACGCCCCGTGCAGGTTGCCGTGGTCGGACATGGCAATGTGTGACATGCCCATTTCATTGCAGGCATTGAACATGTCCTTGAGCCGCGCCGCGCCGTCCAGCAGGGAGTACTGCGTGTGGACGTGCAGGTGCGTGAAGGGCGGCTTGGACGAGGCGGTCACGGCGGAAGACCTCCGGCGGCGGGTCGGCGACAGCGGGGAGACAGCTTTGAAGGTTACCGGCCCGCACCGACAACCGCGGGCACGCGGCCGCGCTCCCGGGCGTTGGGCACCACAGGACATCCGTCCCTCGCACAGGCAGTACGCACAAGGCACGCGAGCACCCTCCGAGGGGCTCGGAGATCGACCAGGAGGACCCAGCGATGGCGCTCCCGCACGACCGGACCGCGCAGCGCGGCGAGGAGATACTCGCCGTTTTCGACACCGCCTTCGGTGAGCTGCTCGCGGCCGACCCCGCCGCCTTCCGGGTCAAGTTCCGGAAGATGGCGGCCTCCGCCTTCGCCTTCTACCGGGGCACCGCCGGTCTGTTCTACGCCGACCTGGAGGGCGCGGACGGCGGCTCCCACCTGGACGGCTCCCCGGGCGCTTACCTGGACGAGCGGACCTCCCGGGTGTGGATCCACGGCGATCTGCACGCCGAGAACTTCGGCACGTACATGGACTCCAACGGCCGGCTGATCTTCAACGTCAACGACTTCGACGAGGCCTATGTGGGCCCCTTCACCTGGGACCTGAAGCGCTTCGCCGCCTCCGTCGCGCTGATCGGCTACACCAAGGCCCTCAGCGACGGGACGATCACCGAGCTGGTGCGGGTCTTCGCCGCCGCCTACCGCGAGCGGATCCACGCCCTGGCCGCCGGCGCCCGGGACGAGGAGGTCCCGCCCTTCACCCTGGACACCACCGACGGCCCGCTGCTGGACGTGCTGCGCGAGGCCCGCTCGCTGACCCGCTCCGGGCTGCTGGGCTCGATGACGGAGATCCGCGACTTCGACCGCCGCTTCCTGCCGGACTCCGGCGCGATCGAGCTGGACGCCGCGACCCGGTACAAGGTCCTGGCCGCCTTCGACGGCTATCTGGAGACGCTCCCGGACAGCAGCCTGGCCCGCCCCGACTCCTACCGCGTCAAGGACGTCGTCGGCCGCCGCGGCATCGGGATCGGCAGCGCCGGCCTGCCCTCGTACAACATCCTCCTGGAGGGCAACAGCGACGCCCTGGAGAACGACGTCGTCATCTACATGAAGCAGGCGCAGACCCCGGCGGTCTCCCGGCACGTCACCGACGCCGCCGTGCGGGAGTACTTCCGGCACGAGGGCCACCGCACGGTGATCTCCCAGCGCGCGCTCCAGGCGCACGCCGACCCGTGGCTCGGCTGGACGGAGATCGAGGAGGGCGGCCGGAGCTACGGACAGCTGGTCGCCGAGGTCTCGCCCTACGCCGTCGACCTGGACTGGTCGGACCTCGACGACCCGGCGGAGATCGCCGCCGTCGTCGCCGACCTGGGCCGGGCCACGGCCACCATGCACGCGGCGGCCGACGACCAGAGCGGCCACTCCCTGGTGCCGTTCTCCACCGAGCGCGCCATCGACGCCGCGATCGCCGCCGACGAGGAGGGCTTCGCCCCGATGCTCGTCGACTTCGCGCACTCCTACGGGGCGCGGGCCCGCGCGGACCACCAGATCTTTGTGGACCTCTTCCGTAACGGCCGCATCCCCGGCCTCTGACGTCCCGGGAGCCTCCGGGCTTTAGTCGGCGTTTATCGGGGTCCATGACAGACTCGGTCCTCATGGACATTTCGGCGGCATGGTTGCGGGCATCGCGCGCGGCGCTGTTCACAGCGCTGTGCGTGCTGCTCTCCGCCGCCTCCCACGTGCTGCTGTCCGGCACGCCCCTGCCCGTGCCCACGGTCGCCGCCGTGGCCGCGGGCGTCTTCGTCCTCGCCTACGCCCTGGCGGGCCGGGAGCGCGGTTTCGGCCATATCGCCGCCCTCCTCGTCCCGCTGGAGCTGGCGGCCGACACCCTCTTCACCACCGGCCAGCAGCACTGCTACGGCGCGGACGGCCATCCCGTCCCGGGCGCCCTGACCGCCCTGTGCGGCGGGAGCGTCGGGGCGTCCTTCGCCCCGGCCTCGCCGGTCGCCGGCGCGGACACCGCCTCCTGGCTGCTGCTCGCCGCACACCTCTCGGTCGGGCTGCTGGCCGCCGCCTGGCTGCGCCGCGGCGAGGCTGCGCTGGTCCGGCTGCTCGGCGCCGTGGCAGCCGCCGCCTTCCGCCCGCTGCTGCTGGCCGCCGCCGCGGCCGGCGCGACCACGGGCCCCGCCGCACCGGCCGCCGCCCCCGCGCGCCACGCGCGCGTGCCCGGCGCCCGCCCCCTGCTGCTCCACTCCGTGATCCGCCGCGGGCCGCCCTCCGGCCACGCCCCCGGCACCCTCCCCGCCTTCGCCCCCGCCCACGTCTGAGCGGCGCGGCGCGTGTGGCGCGGGCGCCCGGGGCCCCTCGCGCGAAGACCCACGGCACCACCACACGGAGAAGTCAGCACCATGAGCAAGCGCAACAGCCAGCAGAACAAGCAGGCGGCCCGCGAGCGGCTGCGCGCCGAGCGCGAGCGGCAGGCCAAGAAGGACAGGACCCGCCGCCAGCTCGTCGTCGGCGGAGGCGTCGTCGCGGTCCTCGCGATCGCGGCGGGCGTCGTCGTCGCCGCGACCCAGCTGGGCGGCAAGGGCAAGGACGCCGCCTGGGAGGCCGCGTCGAAGAAGGAGCTCGTCCAGCCCAAGAACACCACGGGCGACAAGGGCACCGAGATCGTCATCGGGAACAAGAAGGCCGAGCACACCCTGGACCTCTTCCAGGACATGCGCTGCCCGATCTGCTCGGTCTTCGAGCAGAACGTCGGTGACACGATCGACAAGGACGTCAAGGACGGCAAGTACAAGGTCTCGTACCACGTCGCGACCTTCCTCGACCGCAACTTCGGCGGGGTGGGCTCGAAGAACGCCCTCAGCGCGCTCGGCGCCGCCCTGAACGTCAGCCCCGAGGCGTTCAGCGCGTACAACAAGGCGCTCTACGCCAAGGACAACCACCCGCAGGAGACCAAGGACGACTACGCCAAGGACGACGTCCTGCTGAAGATCGCGAACACCGTCCCGGCGCTGAAGGACAACGCGGAGTTCCGCAAGAACGTCGAGGACGGCACCTTCGACAAGTGGGCGCTGGAGGTGTCGGACGCCTTCGACGCGAACAAGGACGTCACCGGCACCCCGACCCTGAAGCTCGACGGCAAGAAGCTGACGTCGGACGGGAAGAACGTCCCGATCACCCCGGACCAGTTCGACAAGGCGGTGGGCGAGGGACTGAAGTCCTGACCCCTCCCGAGGGCCCCGCGGGGCCCTGATCCCCGGCCCGGTGCCGGCCCGCGCGGCCGGCACCGCCCCGGGTGTCCCGTTCCCCCCACTGATGCCGAATCTTGACACGACACTTAACCGCGGCCGTGGCACACTTCGACCTCATGGAGGGGACGGGAGTTCGACTGCGGTCGCTACGCGCGGCGTTCTTCACCGCACTCTGTGTCACTCTCTCCGCGGCCTCGCACGTCCTGCTCTCGCGGGCGCCGCTGCCGCTGTCCACCGTCGCCGCGCTGTCGGCCGCCTTCTTCGTGATCGCCTACACGCTGGCCGACCGGGAGCGGAGCTACGGACGGATCGCCGCCCTGCTCGTGCCGCTGGAGCTGACGGCGGACACCGTCTTCACCACCGGCCAGCACGCCTGTTACGGGCGGGCCGGCGGACCGGTCGCGGGCCCGCTGCACGCCATCGGCCTCGATCTGGTCTGCCGCGGCGGCGACTTCGGCACCCCGCTGGCCCGGCTGGCCGCCCCGGAGGAACCGGGCCGCGCCGCCCCGGACGGCACGCTCCTCCCCTGGCTGCTGCTCGCCTGCCACATCGCGGTGGGCCTGCTGGCCGCCGCCTGGCTGCGCCGCGGCGAAGTGGCCCTCGGCCGGCTGCTGCGCGCCGTCGCCGCGTCCGCGTTCCGCCCCCTGCTGCTCGCCGTCACCGCGCCCGTCGCGGCCGTACACCCGGGCGGCGGGCCCGTACGCCCCGGCCGCCGCGCCCTGCCCCCGCGCACCCTCCCGCTCCTCGTCCACTCCGTGGTGCGGCGGGGACCGCCCCTCTGCCCGGCCTTCGCCTGAGCACAGCGGTCCCCACCACACCTTCACCCCACGGAGAACACCATGAGCAACCGGAACAACCAGCAGAACAAGCAGGCGGCCCGCGAGCGGCTGCGCGCCGAACGCGAGCGCCAGGCCAAGAAGGACAAGACCCGCCGCCAGCTCGTCGTGGCCGGCGCGATCGTCGTCGTCCTCGCGATAGCCGGCGGCGTCGGCTACGCCGTCAGCAACATGAGCGACGACAAGGACGGCGGCTGGGCCGGCGACAAGGCGTTCGTCCAGCCCAAGAACACCACGGGCGAGAAGGGCAACGAGATCGTCGTCGGCAGCCCCGCCGCCAAGGAGACCCTCACCGTCTTCGAGGACCCGCGCTGCCCGTCCTGCGCGAGCTTCGAGCAGAGCGCCGGCCCGCAGCTGCGCCAGGACGTGAAGGACGGCCGCTACAAGGTCCGGTTCGTCATGGTGAACTTCATCGACCAGATGGTTCCGGGCACCGGCTCGAAGAACGCCGTCAGCGCGCTCGGCGCGGCCCTGAACGTCGGCCCCGACGCCTTCGTCGAGTACAAGGAGGCCCTGTACTCCCCGAAGAACCACCCCGACGAGCGGGACGACGCCTTCGCGGACGACAAGAAGCTCATCGAGATCGCCCAGCAGGTCCCGGCCCTGAAGGGCAACAAGGACTTCGAGAAGAACGTCACCGAGGGCACCTACGACAAGTGGGCCGTGGAGATGGGCAAGCTGTTCGGCAAGGACGGCATCAACGGCACCCCGACGCTGCTCCACGGCGACAAGAAGATCCTCAAGGACGGCTCGCAGCAGCCGCCGATGGACAAGGACTCCTTCATCGCCGCGATCGACAAGGAGTTCGGTCCCAAGAAGAAGTGACGAACCGGTGATGAGCGGACGAACTGTCAGAGTTCGTCCGCTCATGGCCTTATCGGGAAGTAAGGTGATGGCCCGTGACCTCCCACGCCCACGCCCAGATATCGCGTCGAACCGCCGTCACGGCCGTCGCCGCCACCGCCGCGCTCCTTCCCCTCGCCACCGGGCCCGCCGCCCGCGCGGCGGGCACCGGCGCCCCGGCCTTCGTCCACGGCGTCGCCTCCGGTGACCCGCTGCCCGACGGCGTCCTGCTGTGGACGCGCGTCACGCCCGCACCGGACGCCGTGCCCGGCTCCGGGCTCGGCCCGGCCACCGAGGTGACCTGGGAGGTCGCCGAGGACGAGGCGTTCGGCAAGGTCGTCGCGCGCGGCACCGCCACCGCCACCGCCGCGACCGACCACACCGTCAAGGCGGACGTGCGCGGCCTGCGCCCCGCCACCGGCTACTGGTATCGCTTCACCGCCGGCGGCACCCGCTCCCCCGCCGCCCGCACCCGCACCGCCCCGGCCCACGACGCGGCCACGACCGGCCTCCGCTTCGGTGTGGTCTCCTGCGCCAACTGGGAGTCCGGCTGGTTCTCCGCCTACCGCCACCTCGCGGCCCGGGGCGACCTGGACGCGGTCCTCCACCTCGGCGACTACCTCTACGAGTACGGGACCGGCGTCTACCCGGCCGCCAAGCACGTCGTACGGCCGCACCGGCCCGCCCACGAGATCGTCACCCTGGCCGACTACCGCACCCGCCACGGCCACTACAAGACGGACCCCGACCTCCAGGCGCTGCACCGCGCCCACCCGGTCATCGCCATCTGGGACGACCACGAGTTCGCCGACAACGCCTGGGCCGGCGGCGCGGGCAACCACACCCCCGGCGCCGAGGGCGACTGGGCGACGCGGATGGCGGCGGCGAAGCGGGCGTACTTCGAGTGGATGCCCGTCAGACCCTCCGTCGAGGGCACCACCTACAGACGGCTGCGCTTCGGCAAGCTCGCCGACCTGCACCTGATGGACCTGCGGTCCTTCCGCTCGCAGCAGGCCAAGCCCGGCAGCGGCGCGGTCGACGACCCGGACCGCACCCTCACCGGCCGCGCCCAGCTCGACTGGCTGAAGACCGGACTGACTTCCTCCGACACCACCTGGCGCCTCGTCGGCAACTCCGTGATGATGTCCCCGGTCGCCTTCGGCGCCCTCCCCGCCGCCCTGCTGGAGCCGCTCGCCAAGCTGCTGGGCATGCCCGCGGGCGGACTGGCCGTCAACACCGACCAGTGGGACGGCTACACCCACGACCGCCACGAGCTGATCGGCCACCTCACCGACCACGCCGTGCGCAACACCGTCTTCCTCACCGGCGACATCCACATGGCCTGGGCCAACGACGTGCCGCGCAAGGCCGCCACGTACCCGCTGTCGGGCTCGGTCGCCACGGAGTTCGTGGTCACCTCGGTGACCGCCGACAACCTCGACGAGACCTTGAAGGTCCTCCCCCACACCGTGTCCCTGGCCGCCGCCGGCACGATCAAGGCCGCCAACCGCCATGTGAAGTGGGTCGACATGGACTCGCACGGCTTCGGCGTCCTCGACGTCACCCCCGAGCGGGCCCAGATGGACTACTACGTCCTGTCCGACAAGCGGAACCCGAAGGCGACGGCCTCGTGGAGCCGCTCGTACCGCACGCTGTCGGGCACGCAGAAGATGGAACGCGTACGGACCCCCGTGCGTTAGCCCCCGCGCGCCGTACGGACGGCGGACCTCCCGCCCGTACGGCGCCCGGCCGGGCCGCTACGCGCCGACCTCGTCCAGGAACGCCAGCGCCACCCGCCACGCGGCCTCGGCGGCCTCCTCGTCGTAGTCCGCCAGCTCCGGGTCCGTGAAGAGGTGACCCGCGCCCGCGTAGCGGTGCACCTCCACCTCCGCGCCGGCCCGCCGCATCCGCAGGTACCAGGCGTTCAGCCAGTCGTGCGGCTCGAACGGGTCGGGGTCCGCGACGTGCAGCTGGACGGGCAGCTCGTCGACGGCAGCGTCCTCGGCCAGGTCGGAGGTGCCGTGCAGGAGCAGCAGCCCGCGGGCCTTCTCGTCGCCCAGGGCCAGGTTCTGCGCGACCGAACCGCCCAGCGAGAAGCCCGCGTACACCAGGCCGCGGTCGGACAGCGGCGCCGCCGCGACGATCGCGCGCCTCAGCAGTTCCTCGTGCCCGATCTCGTCCTTGATCGCCATGCCGTCCTCGACGGTGTCCGCCGTCCGGCCCTCGTAGAGGTCCGGCACGTGCACCTCGTGCCCGGCGGCGCGCAGGCGCTCCGCGGCGGCGTGCACGGCGGGCCTGAGCCCGTACGCCGAATGAAAAAGGACAATCGTGGTAGAGGACGCCACTGGGGTCACTTCCTTACAGGTGGATCGCGTGTCCCCATCGTGCCAGCTACGGTCGGGGGGAAGCGCCCCACCGTGAGCCGTGACCGGCCCGGAAGGAGCTGAGGTGTCCATGGAGGGCGTACTGCGTCCGGTGTTCGTCATCGGCGGTGCCCTGGTCGTCACCCTGATCGTGGGGTGGATCGCCGACCGGGCGCTGCGCCGGATCAGCGGCAGACACCCCGAGACCCCGCTGTGGGACCTGCTGCGGCGCTGCCGGCTGCCGCTCCAGCTGGTGCTGTGCACGGCGCTGCTGCGCGCCGGCTACCGGTCCGCGGAGCTCACCGAGGAGCACGAGGAGGCCGTCGGCCAGGGGCTGACGCTGGTGCTGATCGGGGCGTGCGCCTGGCTGGTGGTGCGGGTGGCCGTCGCGATAGTGGAGGCGACCTACGCGCGGTACGCCGCCGGGGCCCACGACCCGGCCCGGGTGCGGCGGGTGCGGACGCAGGTCACGCTGATCCAGCGGGTGGTCACGGCGATCGTGTGCGTGGTGGCGGTGGCGGCGATGCTGCTGACGTTCCCGGCGATGAAGACCGTGGGCACGTCGATGCTGGCCTCGGCCGGTCTGATCGGCATCGTCGCCGGTGTGGCCGCCCAGTCCACGCTCGGCAATCTCTTCGCCGGGCTCCAGATCGCCTTCGGCGACGTGGTGCGGATCGGGGACACCGTCGTCGTGGACGGCGAGTGGGGCCGGGTCGAGGAGATCACCCTGACCTATCTGGTGGTGACGACCTGGGACGAGCGGCGCATCACCATGCCGGTGTCGTACTTCACCAGCAAGCCGTTCGAGAACTGGTCGCGCAACAACCCGAGGATGACCGGCACGGTCTTCTTCCACCTGGACCACTCGGCCCCGGTCGACCTGATGCGGGAGCGCCTGCACGCGGTACTCAAGAGCAGCCTGGAGTGGGACGAGCGGGCCTGGGGGCTCGTGGTCACCGACACCACGCCGTCCACCATCCAGGTGCGGGCGCTGGTGACCGCGCGGGACGCCGACGACATCTGGGCGCTGCGCTGCGTGGTGCGCGAGCGGCTGATCGAGTGGCTGCGCCTGGAGCACCCGTACGCGCTGCCGAGGCTGAACACCGCTCCGGCGCCGGGCAGCGGGGACGCGCCCGTACGGCGGCAGACCCCGCCGTGCGCCGGGGACGCCGGGCCGGGGCCGGGCACGGCCTGAGCCGGCGCGGGGCCGGGGCCGGCGGGTCAGCCGCCGCGCAGGCTCCTTATGTCCAGGTGGCGCAGCACCCGGTCGACGACCTCGGGGTCGGCGCCGGGCTCGCTGCGCGCGGCGAGCACCTCGTGACGGGCGGCGGAGAGCATCTCGGCCTGGACGCGCTGGATGGTGCGCAGCCGCTCCACGCGCCGGGCGTGGGCCTCGCGCCGCTCCTCGTCGACCATCTCGGGGCTGATGCGGGCGCCGACGTCGTAGGCGCGCCGGGTCAGCACCTCGGTGAGGTCCTCGGGGAGGTCCTCCTTCTCCTCGATCTCCAGCAGGCGGCGCTTGGCGGCCTTGGCCGCCCGGACGGCCAGCTTCCGCTCCAGTTCGCGGTCCACGTCGGAGTCCGCGCGCACCGCGAGCCGCCGGACCAGCCAGGGCAGGGTGAGTCCCTGGACGACGAGGGTGGCGATGATGACGGCGAAGGCGATGAAGAGGATCTCGTCCCGGGCGGGGAAGGCCGAGCCGTCGTCCCGCTCCAGCGGGATGGCCAGGGCGAGCGCCACGGAGGCCACGCCGCGCATCCCGGACCACCACATGACGACGGTCTCCCGCCAGCTCATCAGGACTTCCTCGTCGACGTCCCGGCGCTTGTGCAGCTTGCGGGCCAGCCAGGCGGCGGGCAGCAGCCACAGCAGGCGGACGCCCACCACGACCACGACCACGACGGCTCCGATGCCGAGCATCTCGGCCCAGCGGCCGGAGGCGGTTCCGATGGCGTTGTGCAGTTCGAGGCCGACGAGGCCGAAGGCGGCGCCGGTGACGAGGGTGTCGACGACCTCCCAGAAGGTGTGCCCGGCCAGCCGGCCCAGGACGTCGTCGGCGTCCGTCGCGTACTCGGCGAGGAAGAGCGCCGTGGTCAGCACCGCGAGCACGCCGGAGCCCTTGAACTCCTCGGCGAGGACGTAGGAGACGAACGGGACCAGCAGGGTGAGCCCGATCTGGAGGGTGGCGTCGCCGAGGATGTCCATCAGCCGTTTGGCGGCCCAGCCGAGTGCCAGGCCGACGGCCACGGCCACGACGGCGGAGAGCACCAGCGCGCCGACCGCCCGGGGCACCGAGAAGCTGCCGCTGACGGCCGCGGCGATGGCCACGTGGTAGAGCACGATGGCGGTGACGTCGTTGAAGAGCCCCTCGCCCTCCAGGATGGAGACGACGCGGCGGGGCAGGCCCAGCGAGCCCGCGACGGCGGTGGCGGCGACCGGGTCGGGCGGGGCGACGAGCGCGCCCAGCGCGACGGCGGCGGCGAGCGAGATGCCCGGCACGATCGCGTCGGCGACCGCGGCGACCGCGGCCGTGGTGACGAACACCAGCGCGACGGCGAGCAGGAAGATCGGCCGCCGGTTGGCCGCGAACTGGCGCCAGGAGGTGCGCTGGGCGGAGGCGTAGAGCAGGGGCGGCAGCAGCAGCGGGAGGATGAACTCCGGGGCGATGTCGACATTGGGGACGAACGGCAGCAGCGCGAGCGCGATCCCGCCGAGCGTCATCAGCACCGGTGACGGCAGCCCCAGCCGGTCCCCGAGCGGCACCGTGACCAGGGCCCCGAGCAGCAGGACGAACAGCAGGGCGAGCTGGTCCACGGAGGCCCTCCGGGCGGGTGGGGGACGATGATCCGTCCCCAGCCTGCCATGGGGCGTCCGGGGCGCCCGTTACCGGGAGCTGTCTGAGTGCCACGTGAGGTCTGCCGCGCGCAGGTGTGGTGCCCGGGCCGGCGGCCTGTCGGCGCGCTCCTTCCTCGGGGCCGCGGCCTCCGCCGAGAGCGTCCGGCGGACGTCCTCGGCGACGCCGCGCGGGCGCCTCGGCACGTCGCCGCGCCGCGCGTGCCGTCCCCGGTCGCCGGGCGGGCCGGATACCGCCGGGCGGGAGACAGGCGGGAGACGGGCGGCGGGAACGGGTCCAGGGGGAAGCCCCGGTGGTCCGGGCGCTCTCAGAGCGCCTTCGTCATCGCCCGGTGCGGGATGCCGCTGCCCTCATCGAACTCCGGGCCGTGCGCCGCGTACCCCAGCCGCTCGTAGAAGCCGAGCGCCGGCACCTGTGCCTCCAGGTAGATCCGGCGCAGGCCGAGCCGGCGGGCCTCGGCCTCCACCGCGCGGACGAGGGCCGCGCCCAGGCCGGTGCCCCGGGCGGCGCGGCCCACGGCGAGTCGGCCGAGGACTGCCGTGGTGTCGTCGCCGACGCCCGCGCGGGCGTACTTCTTCCGCGCCGGGGCGCCGTGCAGGAAGCGCACCGTCCCGACGGGGCCGGCCGGGCCGGAGGCCAGGAGGTGGACGGCGTCGGTGTCGTAGCCGTCGATCTCCTCGGCCTCCGGGACGCCCTGCTCGGCGACGAAGACCTCACGGCGCACGGCGTGGCAGCCGGGCAGCTCGCCGGGGCCCACGACCCTGACCGGGAAGGCGGCCGGAGCCCCCGCGCTCACGCGCTCTCGGCGCGCACGATGTCCAGGGCGCGCTGGAGGTCCTCGGGGTAGGCGCTCTCGAACTCCACCCAGCGGCCGTCCTCGGGGTGCTCGAAGCCGAGCCGCACGGCGTGCAGCCACTGGCGGGTGAGCTTCAGCCGCTTGGCGAGCGTCGGGTCCGCGCCGTAGGTGAGGTCGCCGACGCAGGGGTGCCGGTGCGCGGACATGTGCACGCGGATCTGGTGCGTACGGCCGGTCTCCAGCTTGATGTCGAGGAGGCTGGCGGCCCGGAACGCCTCGATGAGGTCGTAGTGGGTCACGGAGGGCTTGCCCTCGGCCGTCACGGCCCACTTGTAGTCGTGGTTGGGGTGGCGGCCGATGGGGGCGTCGATGGTGCCGCTCATCGGGTCCGGGTGGCCCTGGACCAGCGAGTGGTAGCGCTTGTCGACCGTGCGCTCGCGGAACTGCTGCTTGAGCAGGGTGTAGGCGCGCTCGGACTTGGCGACGACCATCAGGCCGGAGGTGCCGACGTCCAGCCGGTGCACGATGCCCTGGCGCTCGGCGGCGCCCGAGGTGGAGATGCGGTATCCGGCCGCGGCGAGGCCGCCGATGACCGTGGGGCCCGTCCAGCCGGGGCTGGGGTGGGCGGCCACGCCGACGGGCTTGACGATCACGACGATGTCGTCGTCGTCATGGACGATCTCCATGCCCTCGACGGGCTCGGCGACGATCTGCACGGGCGCGGGCGGGGCCGGCATCTCGACCTCCAGCCAGGCACCGCCGGTGACCCGGTCGGACTTCCCGGCCTCCGCGCCGTCGAGCTGGACCTTGCCCGCCGCCGCCAGCTCGGCCGCCTTGGTGCGGGAAAAGCCGAACATACGGGCGATTGCGGCGTCGACGCGCTCGCCCTCGAGGCCGTCGGGTACGGGCAGGGCGCGGATCTCGGGAATGGTGCTCACCCGTCGAGTATGACGGACGGCGCCGGCCGGGCCGCACGTCCGCCCTCGTCGTCAGTCCTTGTGGACCGTGCCGTCGGGGTCCAGACCGCGGAAGGAGAGGATGACGATCAGGAAGCCGCCGCAGACGATCGCGGAGTCCGCGAGGTTGAAGACGGCGAAGCCCTGGGGGGCGATGAAGTCCACCACACCGCCCTCGAGGCCGCCCGGCGCCCGGAAGAGCCGGTCCGTGAGATTGCCGAAGGCGCCGCCGAGCAGCAGGCCCAGCGCGATCGCCCAGGGCAGGCTGTAGAGCTTGCGGGCGATCCGGGCGATCACCACGATCACCGCGGAGGCGATGATCGTGAAGACGATCGTCATCGCCTCGCCGATGCCGAAGGCCGCGCCGCGGTTGCGGATCACGTCGAGCTGGAGCCAGGTGCCGAAGATCTCGATGGGGTCGTGGTGCTCCAGCTTGGCCACCACGAGCAGCTTGCTCCCCAGGTCGAGGAGGTAGGCGCAGACGGCCACCGTGAGGAGGACGGCGATGCGCCGCCCGCCCTTGGCCGCGCCTTCCGGCGCGCCCGCAGCCTCGTCGGCGCCTTCAGGCGTGCCGGTGGTCTGTTCCGCCTCTGTCACGTGAGTCCTTCGACGTCGTCCTGCCTGACTGAGGACGAGGGTACGGCACACACGCGCGAGCGGGTCAGCGGCGTTCCTGCCGCTGTTTGCACTCCACGCACAGCGTGGCCCGGGGAAATGCCTGCATACGCGCCTTTCCGATGGGCTTGCCGCAGTTCTCGCAGAGCCCGTACGTACCGGCGTCGAGCCGCTCCAGGGCCCGCTCGGTCTGGATCAGCATCTCGCGGGCGTTCGCCGCCAGGGCCAGCTCGTGCTCCCGGGTGATGTTCTTGGTGCCGGTGTCCGCCTGGTCGTCACCGGCGCCGTCGCCCGAATCGCGCATCAGGCCGCTGATCGCCTCCTCGGAGCTGGCGATCTCGGCACGCAGCCGCAGCACCTCGCTCTGGAGCTCCGTACGGGCCTCGGCGACCTCCGCCGGCGTCCAGGGCTCCTCGCCCGGCCGTACGGCGAGGGCGCCGGGGGCCGCGGCGGCCGTGCGGGCGCCGGGGACCTTCCCCGTGGCCCGCGCCCCTTCTTTCGCGTCCACGGTCTTCTTCGCAGCCACCGTCCTGGCTCCCGTCTTCTTCGCGGGTACCGCCTCATGGGCGGTCTTCGCGGCCGCTTCCGGGGCGGGCGCCCCGGCGGCCTTCGGAGCGGCCGCGCGCTCGGCGGCCGCCTTCTTCGCTGGTGCTTTCCCGGCAGGCGCCTTCTCCGCGGCTTTCTTCACGGCCTTCTCCGCGGTCTTCTTCGCGGTCTTCTTCGCGGCCGTCTTCACTGCCTTCTTCGCGGCCGTCTTCGCGGCGGGCGCCTCCGCCGGAGTCTTCCCGGCGGCCGTCTTCGTGGCCGCCGCCTTCTTCGACGTCACCTTCCTCGAAGCCGTCTTCTTCGCGGCCGTCTCCTTGGCGGCCGTCTTGGCCGCCGTCTTCTTCGCCACCGTCTTCTTCGCCGCGGTCTTCGCCGACGCCGTCTTCTTCGCCGACGCCTCAGCGGTCTTGCCCGCGCCCGTCCCGGCGGTCTTCCCCGCCGTCGTCCTCTTGGCGGGCGCGGTCTTCCCCGCCGGTCTCTCCGCCGGTTCCGCGGCCTTGGCCGTCCTCTTCGCCACCATGACCGCGGCCCCTTCACATTTTATGATCTTGCGCGCGAATCGTGCCGGAACGATAGATCTCCACCGGGCACGCAGCAACGGGGCACGCCGGTCTCATCGTTTGTGCCCCGCCCCCGGCCCTGTAATCG
Source organism: Streptomyces albireticuli (assembly GCF_021228125.1). Taxonomy (GTDB): domain Bacteria; phylum Actinomycetota; class Actinomycetes; order Streptomycetales; family Streptomycetaceae; genus Streptomyces; species Streptomyces albireticuli. The sequence continues at coordinate 797,610 of NZ_JAJQQS010000002.1, read as the reverse complement.
GCCCGGGCCGCTACCCGTACGGCCCCCCGGAATCCGGTAGGCCGCTCCGGGCCCGGGCCCGTACACTGGGCGCAGCGAAAGGCGTGGAAGGGACGAGTAGCTCCGCACGCGGCCATGAGCGACCCGGGGACGGTGGAAGCCCGGGGGTCCGCACGGTGTGAAGATCACCCCTGAGCCGCCGGAAGAACGCCCCACGGGGTCAGTAGAACCGGCGTCGCGGCCCAATGAGGGGGCCGGAGGCACCTGTGCCTGCGGCCAAGGAGGGTGGTACCGCGGGAGGCGCACGGCGCATCTCGTCCCTCCGACGGACAGCGCCAAGACGTTCCGCCGGAGGAAGCCTCAGATGAGTCCCCAGCCGCAGTACCGCCAGGTACCCGCTCAGGTGGACCTGCCCGCCCTGGAGCACGCCGTGCTCGATTTCTGGCGCGAGAGCAAGGTCTTCGCCCGTAGCCTCGAGCAGTCCGAGGGACGGCCCGAGTGGGTCTTCTACGAGGGCCCGCCCACCGCCAACGGCATGCCGGGCGCCCACCACATCGAGGCCCGCGTCTTCAAGGACGTCTTCCCCCGCTTCCGCACCATGCAGGGCTACCACGTCGGCCGCAAGGCCGGCTGGGACTGCCACGGCCTGCCGGTCGAGCTCGCGGTGGAGAAGGAGCTGGGCTTCAACGGCAAGCAGGACATCGAGAAGTACGGCATCGCGGAGTTCAACGCCAAGTGCCGCGAGTCGGTGACCCGCCACACGGACGCCTTCGCCGAGCTCACCACCCGCATGGGCTACTGGGTCGACCTGGACGACGCCTACCGGACCATGGACCCCGAATACGTCCAGTCCGTGTGGTGGTCGCTCAAGGAGATCTTCAACAAGGGCCTGCTGGTCCAGGACCACCGCGTCGCCCCCTGGTGCCCCCGCTGCGGCACCGGCCTGTCGGACCACGAGCTGGCGCAGGGCTACGAGACGGTCGTCGACCCCTCGGTCTACGTCCGCTTCCCGCTGACCTCCGGCCCGCTGGCGGGCGAGGCGTCGCTGCTGGTGTGGACGACCACCCCGTGGACCCTGGTCTCCAACACCGCCGCCGCCGCGCACCCGGACGTCACCTATGTGGTGGCCACCGACGGCACCGAGAAGCTGGTCGTCGCCGAGCCGCTGCTGGAGAAGGCCCTCGGCGAGGGCTGGACCGCCACGGGTCAGTCGTTCACCGGCCGCGAGATGGAGCGCTGGGCCTACCGCCGCCCGTTCGACCTGGTCGAGCTGGAGGACGCCAACTTCGTCGTCAACGCCGAGTACGTGACGACCGAGGACGGTACGGGCCTGGTCCACCAGGCGCCCGCCTTCGGTGAGGACGACCTCAGGACCTGCCGCGCCTACGGCCTGCCGGTGATCAACCCGGTGCGCCCGGACGGCACCTTCGAGGAGGGCCTCGCCCTCGTCGGCGGCCAGTTCTTCAAGAAGGCCGACGAGAAGCTCGTCGCGGACCTCGAAGCGCGCGGCCTGCTCTTCAAGCACATCGCCTACGAGCACAGCTACCCGCACTGCTGGCGCTGCCACACCGCCCTCCTCTACTACGCGCAGCCCTCCTGGTACATCCGCACCACCGCGGTCAAGGACCGGCTGCTCGAGGAGAACGAGAAGACCAACTGGTTCCCGGACTCGGTCAAGCACGGCCGCTTCGGCGACTGGCTGACCAACAACATCGACTGGGCGCTCTCCCGCAACCGCTACTGGGGCACCCCGCTGCCCATCTGGCGCTGCGAGGACAACCACCTCACCTGCGTCGGTTCGCTGGCCGAGCTCTCCGAGCTGTCCGGCACCGACCAGAGCGCGCTCGACCCGCACCGCCCGTACATCGACGACGTCACCTTCACCTGCACCGCCGACGGCTGCTCCCACACCGCCGTCCGGGTGCCGGAGGTCATCGACGCCTGGTACGACTCGGGCTCGATGCCGTTCGCGCAGTGGGGCTACCCGTACAAGAACAAGGAGCTCTTCGAGAAGCGCTTCCCCGCGCAGTTCATCTCGGAGGCCATCGACCAGACCCGTGGCTGGTTCTACACCCTGATGGCGGTCGGCACCCTCGTCTTCGACAAGTCGTCGTACGAGAACGTCGTCTGCCTGGGCCACATCCTCGCCGAGGACGGCCGGAAGATGTCCAAGCACCTGGGCAACATCCTCCAGCCGATCCCGCTGATGGACCAGCACGGCGCCGACGCCGTCCGCTGGTTCATGGCGGCCGGCGGCTCCCCGTGGGCCGCGCGCCGCGTGGGCCACGGCACGATCCAGGAGGTCGTCCGCAAGACGCTCCTCACCTACTGGAACACCGTCGCCTTCCAGGCCCTGTACGCCCGTACGTCCGGCTGGGCACCGTCCGCGTCCGACCCGGCGCCGGCCGACCGCCCACTGCTGGACCGCTGGCTGCTCGGTGAGCTGAACACCCTGACCGACCAGGTCACCCAGGCGCTGGAGGCGTACGACACCCAGCGCGCCGGCAAGCTGCTGTCGTCCTTCGTCGACGACCTGTCCAACTGGTACGTGCGGCGTTCGCGCCGCCGGTTCTGGCAGGGCGACGCGGCGGCGCTGCGCACGCTGCACGAGGTCGTCGAGACCGTGACCCGCCTGATGGCGCCTCTGGTGCCGTTCATCACCGAGCGGGTGTGGCAGGACCTGGTCGTACCGGTGGACGCCGAGGCCCCGGAGTCGGTGCACCTGGCGAGCTGGCCGGTGGCGGACGGCACGCTGATCGACCCCGAGCTGTCCCGGCAGATGCTGCTCGTCCGCCGGCTGGTGGAGCTGGGCCGCGCGACCCGCGCCGAGTCGGGCGTCAAGACGCGTCAGCCGCTGTCCCGCGCGCTGGTCGCCGCCTCCGGCTTCGAGTCGCTGGGCACGGAGCTGCGCGCCCAGATCACCGAGGAGCTGAACGTCTCCTCGCTGGCCTCGCTGAGCGAGGTCGGCGGCTCGCTGGTGGACACCACGGCCAAGGCCAACTTCCGGGCGCTGGGCAAGCGGTTCGGCAAGGGCGTCCAGGCGGTGGCCAAGGCCGTCGCCGAGGCGGACGCCGCCGCGCTGTCGCTGGCCCTGCGCGAGGGCACGGCCTCCGTCGTCGTCGACGGCGAGGCCGTGTCGCTCTCCCCGGACGAGGTAATCATCACCGAGACCCCGCGCGAGGGCTGGTCGGTGGCCTCCGACTCCGGCGCCACGGTGGCGCTCGACCTGGAGATCACCCCGGAGCTGCGGCGCGCGGGCCTCGCCCGTGACGCGATCCGGCTGATCCAGGAGGCCCGTAAGAACAGCGGCCTGGACGTCGCGGACCGGATCGCGGTCCGCTGGTCCACGACGGACGCCGAGACGTCCGGTGCGCTGGCCGAGCACACGGGCCTCATCGCGGACGAGGTCCTCGCGGTGGACTTCGCCGAGGGCGAGGCGGACGGCTCCTACGGCGAGGCGTTCGAGGACGAGGGTCTCGCTCTGACGTTCCGCCTCCGTAAGGCGTAACGGCACTGGAGCAACGCACCGGCTGCCCCGGGAGGTCGATCCTCCCGGGGCAGCCGGTTTTTCCGTATACCCATGTTTTGGCACCGTGCCTCGGGGCACCCGCACCTCAGCGTCTCCGCCCGTCCCCTCCGCCCTGGTGTCTCCTCATCCGTACTGCCATGCCCCTCGCCCGTCCCGGCCTCCGCGGGTGTCCCCGTGTTTGTCTCCGCGGCGTTTGTCTCCGCGGCAAAACGCTTTGGACACGAAACGGGCCGGGCCCGGGACAAAGTCCCGGGCCCGGCCCGATGATTGCCTACGGCTCGCGCCGAGCGATCAGTTGTCGTCCTCGTCGATCAGGAAGCCCCGCATGGGGGACGGCGCCTGCTGCATCGGCTGCTGGCCCTGGGGCCGGACCGGTGCCATCGGCTGCGTCATCGCCGGGGACATCTGCTGCTGACCGCCGTACGACGGGGCACCCATCGGGGTGTTGCCACCCATGGAGGTGTTACCGCCCATGGACGGGTTGCCGCCCATGCTGTGGCCGCCCATGCCCGCGCCGGCCGAGGCCATGGACCCGCTCATCGAGGGGGCCGCGGGCAGCGACGGGGTGTTGGGGTTGCGCGGCGGGGCCAGCGAGTCGTCCGCCTGGTTCTCCAGCTGACGGAGCTGGCTCTCCAGGTAGGACTTCAGGCGGGTGCGGTACTCGCGCTCGAAGCCGCGCAGGTCCTCGACCTTGCGCTCCAGCGTGGCGCGGGCGGACTCCAGGGAGCCCATCGCGACGCGGTGCTTCTCCTGGGCGTCCCGCTCCAGGGCGTCGGCCTTGGCACGGGCGTCCCGCTCCAGACCCTCGGCACGGCTGCGCGCCTCGCCGACGATCTTGTTCGCCTCGGAACGGGCCTCCGCGATCGCCTGGTCGGCGGTCTGCTGGGCCAGCGAGAGCACCCGTGCGGCGCTGTCACCGCCCGGACCCTGACCCGGCTGCGGCAGCTGGGGGCCGGGGCCGCCCATCGGACCGTTCTGACCCATGGCGTTCTGACCCATGGGGCCGTTCTGCCCCATCTGGCCCTGACCCATGCCGTTCTGACCCATAGGACCGCCCTGACCCATCGGACCGTTCTGTCCCATGGGACCACCCATCGGGCCGCCCATCGGGCCGTTCTGACCCATCGGGCCGGGCCCGTGCGGGCCCTGGGGACCGTGGCCGTGACCGCCGGGGCCGGCCGGCAGCTGCGGGGCACCGCCCGGAAGCTGCGGCGGGCCGCCCATCTGCTGCTGCTGCGGCACCGGCTGCGGTCCGGATATGGCGGCGGGTACCGGCGCGCCGGGTCGCTGGTCCTGCGGCTCGGGCTTCCGCATTCCCTGCTGCTGCTGGTTCTGCGCGGCGGCACGCGTCGCGGCGGCCAGCTTGGCGCGCAGGTCCTCGTTCTCCCGGAGCAGTCGGGTCAGTTCGGCCTCGACCTCGTCGAGAAAGGCATCGACCTCGTCCTCGTCATAGCCTTCTCGGAGACGGACGGTCGTGAACTGCTTGTTCCGCACGTCCTCGGGGGTCAACGGCATCTCTTCTTCACCTCAACGTAGTCGTCGGCAATCGGCAAGACCGTATCGTTCACAGCCGCGTTCACAGCCGGCTCACGACGGTGATCAGGATGTAGACGATGATCATCAGTACGAAGAAGGACAGGTCGAGCGCCACGCCCCCGAGACGCAGCGGCGGGATGAACCGCCGCAGAAGCTTGAGTGGCGGATCGGTGACAGTGTAGGTCGCCTCCAGGACGACCACCATCGCCTTACCGGGTTGCCATGAGCGAGCGAACTGGAAGACGTAATCCATCACCAGCCGGAAGATCAGAACGAACAGGAAGCAGTACAGCGCGATGTAGATCACCTGCAGTGCGATGTCCATCTCGCGCTTCCCTCTCCCCTTGCTCGTACCCGGCCTGTTAGGCCGTCATTCATCCGGCATTGCCCGGTATTGCGTCTCAGCTCTGATTGAAGAACCCGCCCTCTGCGATGCGGGCCTTGTCCTCCGCCGTGACATCGACGTTAGCAGGAGACAGCAGGAACACCTTCTGCGTCACCCGCTCGATGCTGCCGTGGAGACCGAAGACCAGACCGGCGGCGAAGTCGACGAGACGCTTCGCGTCCGTGTCGTCCATCTCCGTCAGATTCATGATCACCGGGGTGCCCTCCCGGAAGTGTTCCCCGATGGTACGGGCCTCGTTGTAGGTCCGGGGGTGCAATGTCGTGATGCGGTAGGGCTCCCGCTCGGACACAACCTTGGGCATGATCACCGGTGCGTTCTTCTCCAGAGAGTGGCGTTCGGGTGTGATGGACGCCACGGGGGCGATTCGGGCGGGTCGTCCCGTTTCCGCTACGAGCGGAGCGGGTTCGCGTTGTGCAGGTGGCTGGGCGACTCGAACCGGTTCGTCCGGTTGCGTCTGTTGAGACTGGTGCTGCTGCCTGCGGCGGTCGGGCTCAGGCTCGGGCTCGAACTCGTCGTCGGGGTCGAAACCCGGGCCGTCGTACCCATCGTCCTCCACGAGGCCGAGGTAGACCGCCATCTTGCGCATCGCGCCGGCCATTCTCTGCGTCCTCCGCTCTGTGGTGGATCGGCTCCGTCAACGGCGCCTTGGATCCACTTGGTCTGCCCGCCTTTTGACGGTAATGACCATATTTTCTGCTGTGGTCCGACTTCTTGGCGACGTTACCCGAGCCTGGGTCGGACTCCGAGCACCGCCGATCCGACACGTACATGTGTCGCCCCGGCCGCCACGGCGTCATCCAGGTCCGCGCTCATCCCTGCTGACACCATGTTCGCAGCAGGATGGGCCGCGCGCATGCCCGTTGAGATTTCCAGCAGCCGGTCGAAGGCCGCCCGGGGGCGCCCGGCGAACGGGCCGGCGAGCGGAGCCACCGTCATCAGTCCGGCGGGACGCAGCCCTTCGGCCGCGGCGAGCCCGTCGGCCAGCGCGGCCACCCCGTCGGGCGCGACCCCGCCGCGGTCCCCCCGCTCACCCGACTCGGCGTCAAGAGCCACCTGGATCAGGCAGTCGAGCTCACGGCCGGCCCGGACGGCGGCCGCGGACAGGGCGGTGACCAGTCGATTGCGGTCGACGGAATGCACCACATCGGCATAACTCACCACCGAACGCACCTTGTTCGTCTGCAATTGTCCGACAAAGTGCCAGGTGAGGGGCAGATCCGCGCACTCGGCCGCCTTGGGCGCGGCGTCCTGGTCGCGGTTCTCCGCGACGTGCCGGACGCCGAGTTCGGCGAGGAGGCGCACATCACTCGCGGGGTAGGTCTTGGTGACCACGATCAGGGTCACTTCGTCCCGCGCGCGCCCGGCGGCGGCACAAGCGGAGGAGATACGTTCCTCCACGCGCGCCAGATTGTCGGCGAGTTCCGTTTTACGGTCCGTCACAGCTCAGTCCAACCAGACATAACTCGCGAGCCGCCCTGTGGTGTGCTCGCGCCGATATGAGAAATGATCCCGCGATTCCAGCGTGCAAATGTGAGATTGTCCGCTGATATTCACGCCGAGTCGGGCCAATTGGGCCCTTACCCCCGCGGCGACGTCCACGGCCGGGGTGCCCCGGCGGGTGGTGGCCCACGCCTCGGGCACCACCGCGGCGACCTCGGCCCGCATGGCCTCCGGAACCTCGTAGCAGAGGCCGCAGACCGAGGGGCCGGTGCGGGCGACGATCCGGGCCGGGTCCGCGCCGAGCGCGGTCATCGCCTCGACGGTCGCGGGGACGACCCCGGCGACCAGGCCCGGGCGGCCGGCGTGGGCCGCGCCCGCCACCCCGGCGACCGGATCGGCCAGCAGGACGGGGGTGCAGTCCGCGGTCAGGACCGCGAGGGCGAGCCCCCGGCGGGCCGTCACCACCCCGTCGACGGCCGGAATGTCCGATGCGCCCCAAGGTCCGTCGACGACGGCCACCTCGCGGCCGTGCACCTGGTTCATCCAGACGACCGCCGCGGGGTCGAGGCCGAGGCCCTTCGCCGTCAGCTCGCGGTTGGTCAGGACGGCCGCGGGGTCGTCGCCGACCGCGCCGCCGAGGTTGAGCTCGTCATACGGAGCGGCGCTCACCCCGCCCCACCTGTCGGTGAAGGCGAAGTGCGCGCCGCTCGCGTGCTCTTCAATTGTCACTGCGTGCTGTTGCCCTATCACTGGGGGCCGCTCACTCGCTCGTTGGCACTACTTGAGGAAGTCCGGGACGTCCAGTTCCTCGGCGGTCGAGTCCTGGTACGGACGGGCCGGCGGGACCTGCGGGGACGAGACCGGCGGGGCCGGGATCTCGTTGACCGGGGCCGGCTCGGACAGCGGCTCCTCGCTGCGCGGGGTGACGCTGCCCAGTCCGCCGAAGGAGGACCGGGACGGCTCGGGCGTGGCCGGACGGCTCGGTGCCGCCGAGGCCGGTGCGCTCTCCTCGCGGCCCGCGCCGTAGGAGGAGCCGAGCACCTTGTCGCGGCTGCCCTTGGCCGGCGGCTGGCCGCCGTCGAAGCCCGCCGCGATGACGGTGACCCGGACCTCGTCACCGAGGGCGTCGTCGATGACGGCGCCGAAGATGATGTTGGCCTCGGGGTGGGCCGCCTCGCTGACCAGCTGCGCCGCCTCGTTGATCTCGAAGAGACCGAGGTCGGAGCCGCCGGAGATGGAGAGCAGCACACCGCGGGCGCCGTCGATCGACGCCTCCAGGAGCGGCGAGGAGATCGCCATCTCCGCGGCGGCCACCGCGCGGTCGTCGCCGCGGGCGGAGCCGATGCCCATGAGCGCCGAGCCCGCCTCGGACATCACGGACTTGACGTCGGCGAAGTCGAGGTTGATCAGGCCCGGGGTGGTGATCAGGTCGGTGATGCCCTGGACGCCCGAGAGCAGTACCTGGTCCGCGGACTTGAACGCGTCGAGCACGCTCACCTGGCGGTCCGAGATGGACAGCAGTCGGTCGTTGGGGATCACGATGAGGGTGTCGACCTCGTCGCGCAGACCCGCGATGCCGTCCTCCGCCTGGTTCGCCCGGCGGCGCCCCTCGAAGGTGAACGGGCGGGTGACCACGCCGATCGTCAGGGCGCCCAGCGAGCGGGCGATGTTGGCGACGACGGGGGCACCACCGGTGCCGGTGCCGCCGCCCTCGCCCGCGGTGACGAAGACCATGTCGGCCCCCTTGAGGACCTCCTCGATCTCCTCGCGGTGGTCCTCGGCCGCCTTGCGGCCGACATCGGGGTTGGCGCCGGCGCCGAGACCGCGGGTGAGCTCACGGCCGACGTCGAGCTTGACGTCGGCGTCGCTCATCAGCAGGGCCTGCGCATCGGTGTTGATCGCGATGAACTCGACGCCCTTGAGACCGACCTCGATCATCCGGTTGATGGCGTTCACGCCACCGCCGCCGATTCCGACGACCTTGATGACTGCGAGGTAGTTCTGCGGTGCTGCCACGTCGAAGGCCTCTCGCCTCGAGTTACGTATGCCTGGGGGACGGTTCTCATTGCCGACCCGAACCCTCAACCTTAAGTTTAGGGTTACCGGTGCCACTGTTCGCTGGGGTTCTCCGAACAGGACACTAAGTCGACAAGCCGCGCGTGTTCAACGAACACGCCGAACCTCCCGTTTTTCTTTTCACCCTATGTGATCACCCATAGCCGTAGCCAGCCAGGGTGTCGGCCGACCGCCCCGGGCGTCAACTCCCCGACGCCGCCGGAGCGCTGGGAGCGCTCACATCGAAGTGCCGCGCCCCCCGCGCCGCCTTCATCAGCGCGGTGAGCGTACGGGCTTTCGCGTCGCCCCGCTCACCGCTCCCCCAGACCACCGTCCGACCACCCGTCAGCTCCAGGGTGATGGAGTCGTACGAGCGTACGCGGATGGCACGGGTGTCCGCGCGGACGTCCGCGGGCAGCGACTCGGCGACCCGGACGCCCTCGCGCTCCAGCCTCGGCGGCCCGAACCGGCGGAGGCTCGGCGAGTCCGCGGCCTCGACCGTCAGCCGCGGGACCCCTTTCGGGGCGCGATCGACTGTGGCGAACCGCACGCCGTCGCCGTCGATTTCGATGTACTTCCCGGCCTTCTCGACGATCGCCCGTGGCTGACGTTCGACCACTTCGAGGGCGATCCCGCGCGGCCAGGACCGCTCGACGGACACGGTGTCGATCCTCGGCAGCCGCTCGCGCAGCCGCTCGGCGATGGCGTCGGTGTCCACGGAGGCCAGGGGTTCGCCCAGCGGGACCTCGGCGGCCTTCCGCACCTCCTCGGGCGTCAGCACCCGGACGCCGCTGACGTCCACGTGCCGGGCCCGCAGCCAGCTGGAGCCGTAGAGGGCCCAGCCGGCGGCGCCGCCGAGGAGCACCGCGGCGGCGGTCCAGAGCAGCAGCCGCCGCCGGGGCACCCGGAGCCGGAGGCGGCGGAGGAGACGGAGGCGGCCGCGGGGCCTCCGCGGCTTGCGCTTGGCCGGCCGGGGCGGGCCGGACCGCACCGCCTTCCCGCCCTTGGGGTTCCTGCTCTTCGAGCCACCGCGCTGAGCGGTCGACGGTCCGGCCACGCTCCCCTAGCCTCCTGCTCCTACGGGCGCTCAGCCCGCTCTGCGTGCGGCAATAGCCTCGTACACCATGCCGACGAGCAGCTCGTCGGCGTCGCGGCGCCCGAACTCACCGGCGGCGCGGGACATCGCGTACAGCCGGTGCGGGTCGCCGAGCACCGGGAGCACCTCGCGCTGGAGCCACTCGGGGCTGAGCTCGGCGTCGTCGACCAGCAGGCCGCCGCCCGCCTTGACCACCGGCTGGGCGTTGAGCCGCTGCTCGCCGTTGCCGATGGGCAGCGGGACATAGGCGGCCGGGAGCCCGACGGCGGACAGCTCGGCGACGGTCATGGCGCCCGCGCGGCAGAGCATCATGTCGGCCGCGGCGTACGCGAGATCCATCCGGTCCACATACGGTACCGGGACATAGGGCGGCATTCCGGGCATGTTGTCCACATGCGGCATTTCATTCTTCGGACCGACCGCGTGCAGGATCTGGATCCCCGCGCGCTGCAGGAACGGAACGGTGGACTGGACGACCTCGTTCAGCCGGCGGGCGCCCTGCGAACCGCCGGAGACCAGCAGGGTCGGCAGGTTGGGGTCCAGCCCGAAGTACGCCCGCGCCTCGAACCGGGCCGCGGCCCGGTCGAGGGTGGCGATGGTGCGCCGCAGCGGGATGCCGACGTAGCGGGCGTTGCGCAGCTTGCTGTCCGGGGTGGACACCGCGACACCGGCCGCGTAGCGCGAGCCGATCTTGTTGGCGAGGCCGGGCCGGGCGTTGGCCTCGTGCACGATGATCGGCACGCCGAGCCGCTTGGCGGCCAGGTAGCCGGGCAGCGCCACATAGCCGCCGAAGCCGACCACGCAGTCCGCCTTGGTGCGCTCCAGGATCTGCTCGGCGGCCTTGATGGTGCCGCGCAGCCGTCCGGGGACGGTGATCAGCTCGGGCGTGGGCTTGCGAGGCAGGGGTACGGCGGGGATGAGCCCGAGTTCATAGCCCCGCTCGGGCACCAGGCGGGTCTCCAGACCCCGCTCCGTGCCGAGCGCCGTGATCCCCACGGTCGGGTCCTGCCTGCGCAGGGCGTCCGCGAGGGCGAGCGCGGGCTCGATGTGGCCGGCGGTCCCCCCACCGGCGAGTACGACATGCACCGAAATTCACCGCTCTCCGGACGGTCGCTTCTTGACGCGCCGTCTCATCGTCTTCCATCTCACCCCAGGCTGCCGCATGGCCAGCGCCGCCCGTGCACCGGGTTCGTCGCGCGCGAACGCGATCAGCAGCCCGATGGCGAACATGGTCGGCAGCAGGGCGGACCCTCCGTAGGAGAACAGCGGCAGGGGGACACCGGCGATCGGCAGCAGGCCGAGCACCGCACCGATGTTGACCACGGCCTGGGCCGTGATCCAGGTGGTCACACCTCCCGCGGCGTACCTCACGAAGGGGTCCTCCGTGCGTCCGGCCACGCGGATACCCGCATAGCCTAGAGCCGCGAACAGGGCGAGTACCGACAGCGTCCCCGCGAGACCGAGTTCCTCACCGGTGATGGCGAAGATGAAGTCTGTGTGAGGTTCGGGGAGTTCGCCCCATTTCTCCACACTCGCTCCGAGGCCGGCCCCGAACCATCCGCCGTTGGCCAGCGCGTAGATCCCGTGCACCGCCTGCCAGCACTGGTCGTTGGTGCCGGGGTCGGTGGCGCCGATGCAGGCGAGCCGGGACATGCGGTTCGCACTGGTCTTGATGAACAGTACGGCGAGGACGGCCGTGACACCGAACACCCCCGCGAACAGCCTGGTGGGGGCGCCGGCCACCCACAGCAGTCCCAGCAGCACCGTGGTGAGCACCACGGTGGTGCCCATGTCGCCGCCCAGCATGATCAGGCCGAGCAGCACGAAGGTCACCGGCACCAGCGGGACCAGCAGGTGTTTCCACTGGGTGAGCAGCTTCTTGGCCTGTTTACGGGCCAGCAGGTCGGCGCCCCAGAGCACCAGGGCCAGCTTGGCGAACTCGCTGGGCTGGAGCTGGAAGGGGCCGCCGAGGGAGATCCAGTTGGTGTTGCCGTTGATGGTCTCGCCGATGCCGGGCACCTGGACCAGGCAGAGCAGGAAGAGCGACCCCGCGAGCGCGGGGTAGGCGAAGGCCCGGAGCACCTTCACGGGCATCCGGGCGGCCGTCAGCAGCAGGACGGAGCCGATCGCGGCGGCCAGCAGCTGCTTGCGGAAGAAGAAGCTGGGCGGCAGGCCGTTCTGCAGGGCCTTGATCTGGGAGGCGGAGTAGACCATGACCAGGCCGAGCACGGTGATCAGCAGCGAGCCGCCGAGCACCAGGTAGTAGGCCGTCAGCGGCCGGTCCCAGGCGCGCTTGGCGCGCAGGTGCAGGGTCCTGAGCCCGCCCAGCACGGTGCCGCGCGGCGGGCGGCGGCCGGGGCCGCCCCCGCTCCGGGCGCCGGCCGGGCGGGGCGCCCGTACGGGCCGGGGGCGCGCGGCGGGCCCGCGCAGGGCCGTCCAGGCGTCCCGGGGGCCCCGGGGGGCGGTGTGGTCGGCGTGCATCCGGGTGTCCCTCCGCTCGAGTCCGGCGCCGCCCGCCCGCGCCGGGTCCGGGCGGCTACGCGTCCTTGTCGCGGCCCGCGGCGAGGGCGTGGACCGCCTCGGCGAAGGCCTCGCCGCGCTTGTTGTAGTTGACGAACATGTCCATCGAGGCGCACGCCGGGGCCATGAGCACGGTGTCCCCCGGTCCGGCGAGCCGGGCCGCTTCGCGGACCGCTTCGGCCATCGCACCAGTGTCGGTCCGGTCGAGGTCGACCACCGGCACATCCGGGGCGTGTCGCGCCAGCGCTTCACCGATCAGGGCGCGGTCGGCGCCCATCAGGACGACGCCGCGCAGCCGCTTCGCCGACCGGGTCACGAGGTCGTCGAAGGTCGCGCCCTTGGCGAGGCCGCCGGCGATCCAGACGATGGACTCGTAGGCCGCCAGGGACGCCTCCGCGGCGTGGGTGTTGGTGGCCTTGGAGTCGTCCACGTACGCGACGCCGTCGATGTCCGCGACGTGGGCGATCCGGTGGGCGTCCGGGCGGAAGGCGCGCAGGCCCTCCCGGACGGCCGCGGGCTGCACGCCGAAGGCGCGGGCCAGGGCGGCGGCCGCGAGGGCGTTGGCGATGTTGTGCGGGGCGGCCGGCTTGATGTCGGCGACCTCGGCGAGCTCCTGGGCGTTCTTCTGCCGGTCGGGCACGAAGGCCCGGTCGACGAGGAGGCCGTCGACCACGCCGAGCTCGGAGACGGCGGGGGCGCCGAGGGTGAAGCCGATGGCGCGGCAGCCCTCCTCGACGTCGGCCTCGCGGACCAGGTGCTCGGTGCGGGGGTCCGCCACGTTGTAGACGCAGGCGACCTGGTTGCCCTCGAAGACGCGGCCCTTGTCGGCGGCGTACGCCGGCATGGAGCCGTGCCAGTCGAGGTGGTCGGGGGCGAGGTTGAGCACGGCCCCGGAGTGGGCGCGGACGGACGGCGCCCAGTGCAGCTGGTAGCTGGAGAGCTCGACGGCCAGGACGTCGTAGGGCTCCGCGCCCGGGGCGTCCTGGGAGAGGACGACGTCGATGATCGGCGTGCCGATGTTGCCGACGGCGGCGGTGTGCAGCCCGGCGGCCGTGAGGATCGAGGCCAGCATCTGCACGGTGGTGGTCTTGCCGTTGGTGCCGGTGACCGCGAGCCAGGGGGCGGCGTTCTCGCCGCGCAGCCGCCAGGCGATCTCGACGTCGCCGACGACGTCCACACCGGCCTCGGCGGCGGCCGCGAAGAGCGGGCTGTCGGGGCGCCAGCCGGGCGAGGTGACGACCAGCTCGGTGCCCTCGGGCAGGGTCGTGGCGTCGCCGAGGCGGACGGTGACGCCCTCGGCGCCGAGCGCGGCGGCGCGCTCGCGCAGCGCCTCTCCGTCGCCGCCGTCGACCACGGTCACCCGGGCCCCGAGGCCGGCCAGGGCGCGGGCGGCGCTGACGCCGCTCACCCCGAGGCCGGCCACGGTGATGTGCTTGCCGCTCCAGGCGGCGGGGTCGGAGAGACCGGAGAGACCGGAGAGACCGGAAAGAGGGGTCACTTGATGGCCAGCCATCCCGCGTAGAAGATTCCGAGTCCGACGGCGACGCACAGGCCCTGGATGATCCAGAAGCGGACCACCACAAGGACCTCGCTCCACCCCTTGAGTTCGAAGTGGTGCTGGAGCGGTGCCATCCGGAAGACGCGCTTCCCGGTGAGGCGGAAGGAGCCGACCTGGATCACGACGGACATGGTGATCAGGACGAACAGGCCGCCGAGGAGGGCGAGCAGCAGCTCCGTGCGGGAGCAGATCGCGAGGCCGGCGAGGGCGCCGCCGAGGGCGAGCGAGCCGGTGTCACCCATGAAGATCTTGGCGGGCGAGGTGTTCCACCACAGGAAGCCGAAGCAGGAGCCCATCAGTGCCGAGGCGACGACCGCGAGGTCGAGCGGGTCGCGGACCTCGTAGCAGGCGGCGCCGGCGGTCAGCGGGTTGCCGCAGGACTGGCCGTGCTGCCAGGTGCCGATGAAGACATAGGCGCCGAAGACCATCACGGAGGCGCCGGTGGCGAGGCCGTCGAGGCCGTCGGTGAGGTTCACGCCGTTCGACATCGCGAGGATCATGAACAGCGCCCAGATCACGAAGATCACGGGGCCGACGGACCAGCCGAAGTCCTGGGTGAAGGACAGCTTGGTGGAGGCCGGGGTCTGGCCCCGGGTGTCCGCGAACTGCAGTGCCAGCACGGCGAAGGCGATGCCGACGATCAGCTGGCCGGCCATCTTCGCCTTGGCGCGCAGGCCCAGGCTCCGCTGCTTGACGATCTTGATGTAGTCGTCGAGGAAGCCGACCAGGCCCATGCCCGCGGTCAGGAACAGCACCAGCAGACCGGAGAAGGTCGGCTCGTGGCTGGTGATGACCTTGGTCAGTGCGTAGGCGATGAGCGTGGCGAGGATGAAGGCGATGCCACCCATGGTGGGCGTGCCCTTCTTCCCCGCGTGGCCGCGCGGGCCGTCGTCACGGATGAACTGGCCGTAGCCCTTGCGTGCCAGGAACTTGATCAGCAGCGGGGTGCCGACGAGGGTCAGGACCAGACCGATGACACCCGCGAAGAGGATCTGGTTCATCAGCCCCGGACCTCGCCCTCGCGCTCGAGCAGCTGCTGCGCGACCCGCTCCAGGCCGACCGACCTGGACGCCTTCACCAGCACGACGTCACCCGGGCGCAGCTCGCTGCGCAACAGGTCGACCGCCGCCTGCGTGTCGGACACGTGCACCGACTCCTCACCCCACGAACCCTCGTTATAGGCGCCCATCCGCAGCCAGGCCGCTTCCCTGCCCCCGACTGCCACGAGCTTGCTGACGTTGAGCCGGACGGCGAGCCGTCCGACCGCGTCGTGCTCGGCGAGTGCCTCCTCGCCGAGCTCGGCCATCGGACCGAGCACGGCCCACGTACGGCCCCCCCGCGCCGAGGCGGCTTCGCCCATGGCGGCCAGCGCGCGCAGCGCGGCTCGCATGGATTCGGGGTTCGCGTTGTAGGCGTCGTTGACGATCGTCACGCCGTCCGCACGCTCGGTGACCTCCATCCGCCAGCGGGAGAGCTGGCCCGCATCGGAGAGCGCGGAGGCGATCTCGTGCGCGGGCATGCCCAGCTCATGGGCGACGGCGGCGGCGGCGAGCGCGTTCGACACGTGGTGCTCACCGTACAGCCGCATGGTCACGTCCCCGCACCCGGTGGGTGTGTGAAGCGTGAAGGAGGGCTGTCCGGTCGCGGTGAGGCGGACCTTCTCGGCGCGCACGCCGGCGTCGGCGGACTCGCCGAAGAGGACGACGCGGGCCTTCGTACGCGTGCTCATGGCGCGGACGAGGGGGTCGTCGGCGTTGAGGACGGCGATGCCGCCGTCCTCGGCGGCGGGCAGGGCCTCGACCAGCTCGCCCTTGGCGACGGCGATCTGCTCCCGGCCGCCGAACTCGCCGACGTGGGCGGTGCCGACGTTGAGGACGACGCCGACGCGCGGCGGGGTGATCTCGGTGAGGTAGCGGATGTGGCCGATTCCGCGCGCTCCCATTTCCAGCACCAGGGTGTCGGTGCCGGCGTCGGCGGAGAGGGCGGTGAGCGGCAGGCCGATCTCGTTGTTGAGCGAGCCGGGGGTCCACACCGTGGGGCCGAGGCGCCGCAGCAGCTGGGCCATCAGGTCCTTGGTGCTGGTCTTCCCGGCCGAGCCGGTGAGCGCGACCACGGTGGTGCCGAGCTTCTCCACGACGGCGCGGGCGAGGGCGCCGAGGGCCACGACGACATCGTCGACGACGATCGCGGGGACGCCCACGGGGCGGGTGGCCAGCACGGCCGCCGCGCCGGCGGCGACGGCGCGCTCGGCGTAGTCGTGGCCGTCGACGTGGTCCCCGGGCAGCGCGGCGAAGAGGCTGCCGGGCCGTACCTCACGGGAGTCGATGACGACCGGGCCGCCGGCCGTACGGCCCGGGTCCGGTATGTCGTGCTGCTGCCCGCCGACGATCGCGGCGATCTCTGCGAGGGACAGAGCGATCACTGAGATTTACCTCCGGCCGTTCGGGAGAGCTTCCGGGGGGAGGGTTGTGCGCGCATGGCGATCTGTCATCCCTGGTCGTTCCGGTGCTTGGTCGACGGGCCCGGCCGCGCGGCCTCGATGGCCCCGCGCAGCACCTGGCGGTCGTCGAAGGGGCGTACGACTCCGGCGATGTCCTGGCCCTGTTCATGGCCCTTGCCGAGGACGAGGACGGCGTCGCCGGGCTCGGCGCGGGCCACCGCGGCGGCGATGGCGTCGGCCCGCTCCTCCGCGAGGAGGACGGTGCCGCGCTCGTGGGCCGGCACCTCGGCGGCGCCCGCGAGCATGGTGGCGAGGATCGCGAGGGGGTCCTCGGAGCGGGGGTTGTCGGAGGTCAGCACGGCGGTGTCGGCGAGCCGGGCCAGGGCGGCGCCCATGGGGGCGCGCTTGGTCCGGTCGCGGTCGCCGCCGCAGCCGAGCACCGCGTGGATGCGGCCTTCGGTGACCTT
The DNA here is from genome assembly GCF_021228125.1 of Streptomyces albireticuli. Lineage (GTDB taxonomy): Bacteria > Actinomycetota > Actinomycetes > Streptomycetales > Streptomycetaceae > Streptomyces > Streptomyces albireticuli. The sequence goes on along the minus strand of NZ_JAJQQS010000002.1, from coordinate 780,584 downwards.
GCGCAGGGCGCGGAGAACCGATTCGACGGCGTCGGTCTTGTGGGCGTAGTCGACGACGGCCAGGTAGGGCTGGCCCGCGTCGACGCGCTCCAGCCGGCCGGGCACGCCGGGGACGGCGGCGACGCCGTCGGCGGCGGTCTGCGGGTCGGCGCCGGCGGCGACGAGCGCGGTGACGGCGGCCAGGGCGTTGGCGACGTTGAACGGGCCGGCCAGCGGGGACCGGGCGCGGACGCGCTCGCCGTTCGGGCCGAGGACGGTGAAGACCGAGTCGAAGGGGCCGGTCTCGACGTCGGCGGCGCGCCAGTCGGCGTCGGGGTGGCCCTCGGCGGAGAAGGTGACGACCGGGACCTCGGAGGCGCCCTCGGCGAGCCGGCGGCCGTACTCGTCGTCGAGGTTGACGACGCCGACGCGGCTGCGGGCCTTGGTGAAGAGCTCCGCCTTGGCCTGGAAGTAGTCCTCCATGCCCGTGTGGAACTCCATGTGCTCCGGGCTGAGGTTGTTGAAGACCGCGACGTCGAAGACGCAGCCGTCGACACGGCCGAGCACCAGGGCGTGGCTGGAGACCTCCATGGCGACCGCGCGGACGCCGCGCTCGCGCATGACGGCGAAGAGCGCCTGGAGGTCGGTGGCCTCGGGGGTGGTGCGCTCGGACTTGATCCGCTCGTCGCCGATCCGGGACTCGACGGTGCCGATGAGGCCGGTGAGGCCGCCCATGGCCTTGAGGCCGCCCTCGATGAGGTACGCGGTGGTGGTCTTGCCCGAGGTCCCGGTGATGCCGATCTGGAGCAGGTCGCGGCCCGGCTGTCCGTAGATCGTCGCCGCGAGCTCGCCCATCCGGCCGCGCGGGTCGGCGACGGTGAGGACGGGCAGGCCGGTGGCGGCGGCGCGGTCGCGGCCCGCCGGGTCGGTCAGCACGGCGACGGCGCCGAGGCCGGCGGCCTGGGTGGCGAAGTCGGCGCCGTGGAAGCGGGCGCCGGGCAGGGCGGCGTAGACGTCGCCCGGTCGCACGGCCCGTGAGTCGTGGGTGATCCCGGTGACGTCGGCGTCACCCGGGGCGGCGATGCCCAGCTGACCGGCCAGCTCCGCGAGGGGCACGGGGCGGGCATGGGTGGGGCGGGGCGCTCCCGGGTGTACGGCGGGGGCGTCCTGGGTGGTGGGTGACTGATCAGCGTGTGGCACGGCGGTGAGCGTACCGGGCGGACCCGCCCCGTCGCGAAGCGAGGGGCGGTCCGGGCCGCGGTTCCCGGGATCGGGAGTGATGGTCGTCACGGCCGTCACCGGCTCACTCGTCGTCGTAGCCGACCGGCAGCCGCGGGGGCTGGGTGCCGGACGGCGGTACCTGGAGGGTCTTCAGGGAGAACTCCATCACCTGCTTGTAGACGGGGCCGCAGATCTGGCCGCCGAAGTAACTCCCCTTGGTGGGGTTCTGGATGGCGCAGTAGACGGTGATCCGCGGCTGGTCGGCGGGGGCGAAGCCGGCGAAGGAGGCGGTGTAGCCGTGGTAGCGGCCGGTGACCGGGTCCACCCGGTTGGAGGTGCCGGTCTTGCCGGCGACGCGGTAGCCGGGGATCTTCGCCTTGGTGCCGGTGCCCTCGCGGTCGTCGACCACGGACTCCAGCATGTCGCGGAGGCTCTTGGCGGTCTTCTCGCTCACCACCCGGGTGCGGGGCGGGGTGGGCGCGGGGGTGAAGCGGCCGTCGGGGCCCTTGGTGCCGCGGACGAGGGTGGGCCGGACCCGCTCGCCGCCGCCCGCGATCGTGGAGTAGACGGACGCGGCCTGGACGGCGTTGAGGGACAGGCCCTGGCCGAAGGGGATGGTGTACTGCTGGGAGGCGCTCCACTTGCCCGGCTCGGCGAGGATGCCGGGGGTCTCGCCGGGGAAGCCGAGTCCGGTGGGCTCGCCGATGCCGAACTTCCGCAGGTAGGAGTGGAGGACCCGGTTGGCCTGGGGCTGGTCCTTGCCGAGCTGTTCGGCGGCCAGGATGGTGCCGATGTTGCTGGACTTGGCGAGCACGCCGTTGAGCGTGAGGTGCCAGGTGGCGTGGTCGATGTCGTCGGCGAAGGCCCGGTCCGCGCGCGGCAGCCGGTTGGGCACCTCGACCCGGGTCTGCGGGGTGGCGGCGCCCTCCTCCAGGACGGCGGCCATGGTCATGACCTTGCTGACGCTGCCCGGTTCGTAGGCGTCCTGGAGGGCGGCGTTGCCCAGCGAGCCGCTGTCGGCGTGGGCGAGGTCGTTGGGGTCGTAGCCGGGGGCGTTGGCCATGGCGAGGATCTCGCCGGAGCGGGTGTCCTGGACGACGACGTAGCCGCGGTCGGCCCCGGACTCCTCCACCTGGCGGGTGATGGCGCTCTGGGCCGCCCACTGGATGTCCCGGTCGATGGTCAGCTCGACCTGGGAGCCGGGCACGGCGGGCTGTTCCTTGACGTCGCCGGTGGGCACCTGGCGGCCGCCGGACTGGGCGTAGACGAGCTTGCCGTCCCGGCCGGCCAGCGTCTTGTCCAGCTGGGCCTCGATGCCGCCGCCGCCGCGGCCCTCGGCGTTCACAAAGCCCAGTATCCCGGAGGCGAGGCCGCCGTTGGGGTAGACGCGCTTGCTGTGCGGCTCGCGGTTGATGCCGGCGAGGACGTCGGCGCCGCCCTTCTTCTTCGCGGCCGCGGCGGCCGAGCGCTTCTTGAGCTCCTTGACGCGGGTCCAGGTCTTGGGGGTCTGCTGGCGGGCGAGCACCACGTACTTCGACCTGGGGTTGGCCGTGAGCCTGCGCTCCAGGACGTCCGCGTCCTGGTCCAGGACGGGGGCGAGCAGCTCGGCGGCCTTGCGGGCCGCGCCGTCGGTCTTGATCCGGTCGGGGGTGAGCAGGTCGGGCGCGGCGGTGATGTCGTAGGCGTCGACGGTGGTGGCGAGGGCCACGCCGGTGCGGTCGGTGATGGTGCCGCGCTCGGCGGCCAGGGTCACCGGGATGTAGCGGTTGACGTTGGCGCGGGCCGCGTACGCGCTGGCGTCGAACGCCTGCACCTGGAGCAGGCGCACGGTGAAGGCCAGCAGGACGAGCGCGAGGCCGAGGCCGACCATGCGCAGCCGGGGCCGGGGGCTGCCGAGGCGGAGCGGCAGGGAGCCGGGGCGGGCGGCGGGGCGGGCCGGCGACCGGGCGGGGGGCCGTGCGGCGCGCGCGGGGCCGGGCACGCCGCGGCGGGGTCCGGGCTGCCTGGGGGGCCGGCCTCCGGGGGTCTGCGGCACAGCGTCACCTGCCGGTGATCGGGGTGGTCGGGTGGTCCGGCTCGCCCGGCACGGTCGGGGCGGCGGTGCCGGTCGCTGCCCATGGTGCCGGTGGTGCGGCCGGTGCGGCGGGCACCGACACGGCCGGAGCGGGCACGGACTGCGGGGCGGGGGGCGCGGCCGGGGCGGCGGGGGCCGGTCCGCCCGGGGGGACCGGGGCGGCCTGCGGGCCCGCGGGCGCGGTGTTCCCCGCGTCCGCGGCGGGGGCCTGGGCGGGGGCGGGTCCCGCCGGCGGGGCCAGGGGCGCGGTCCAGCCCGTGGTGTCCATGGCGCCGGCCGGGGAGGGCGCGCCGCGGACGGTGCCGTCGGGGCCGAGGAAGGCGGGGTTGCCGCCGGGGACCAGGCCCAGTTCGCGGGCGCGGCGCTCCAGGGCGTCGGGGGCGGCCAGCCGGTCGACCTCCTGCTGGAGGGCCTGCTGCTCGTCGGTGAGCTCGTTGGTCTCGCGCTGGAGCCGGGTGAGGTCGAAGGAGCCCTGGTTGAGCGAGGAGTTGAGGAGCAGCAGCGAGATCAGCCCGGAGCCGAGCAGCACCACCACCAGCAGGACGAACGGGGTGCGTTTCGCCCCGGCCGGGCCCACGACGCGCAGCCGGCCGAGCCGGGCGCCGCGGCCGCGGGCGGCCGGGGTCATGGGGCTTCCTCCCGGATGCGTTCGGCGCCGCGCAGCCGGGCGGGGGCGGCCCGCCGGTTCTCGGCGACCTCCTCCTCGGTGGGCAGCTCGGCGCCCCGGGTGAGCAGCTTCAGCCTGGGCTGGTAGCGCTCGGGCACGACGGGCAGTCCGGGGGGCGCGGTGGTGGCGGCGCCGGCGGCGAAGACCTGCTTGACGATGCGGTCCTCCAGCGACTGGTAGGAGAGCACGGCGATCCGGCCGCCGACGGCGAGGGCGGCGACGGCTGCCGGGATGGCGGCCTCGACGCTGGCCAGTTCGGCGTTGACCTCGATGCGCAGGGCCTGGAAGGTGCGCTTGGCGGGGTTGCCGCCGTGGCGCTTGGCGGCCTGCGGGAGGGCGTCGCGGATGAGCTCGACGAGCCGGGCGCTGTTGGTGAAGGGCTCCTTGACCCGCTCCTTGACGACGGCCTCGACGATCCGCTTCGCCTGCTTCTCCTCGCCGTAGCTGCGCAGGATGCGCACCAGGTCGCCGGGTGCGTAGGTGTTGAGGACGTCGGCCGCGCTGATGCCGGCGGTCTGGTCCATCCGCATGTCCAGGGGGGCGTCCTGGGCGTAGGCGAAGCCGCGGTCGGCCTCGTCCAGCTGCATGGAGGAGACGCCGAGGTCGAAGAGGACGCCCTGGACGCGGGGGATGCCGAGCCGGGCCAGGACGTCGGGCAGCTCGTGGTAGACGGCGCGGACCAGGGTGGCGCGGTCGCCGAAGGGGGCCAGCCGCTCGCCGGCCAGCGCGAGGGCGGTGGGGTCGCGGTCGAGGGCGACGAGCCGGGCCTCCGGGAACCGGGTGAGCAGCGCCTCGCTGTGGCCTCCCGCGCCCAGGGTGCAGTCGACGACGACGGCGCCGGGCTCGGTGAGAGCGGGAGCGAGCATGTCCAGGCAGCGCTGGAGCATGACGGGGACGTGTCGCGCGTTGCTGCTCATGCGCCCTTCTGAGATTCGGCCCGGTTCGGCGTGTGCACGGCGAATCCGGAGGGGGCGCGGGGCGCACGTACCGCCGGGTCCCCACCCGCCCCGAGGGGGAAGCGGCCGGTCTGGCACCGGGGAAGTGACGCCAGGCGACCGGGGAGCGGGAGGAGGCCGAGAGGTACGTCCGCGTCGCGCACGTGTGGGTTTTTCGGATCCAAGGGGAGCGTGAGGCCTCCCACTTCGCGCCACTTTAGTCCACTCGTCCCCTCGGTCAACCAACCGGAGAGCGCGTCCCGGCGTGGGCGCGGGGCGTGTGCGGAGTGCTCCGGGCGGACTCCCGGGGGAAGCTTCCGGCGGCCGGGGGCGATCTTGGGTGACGCGGTCCGGCGCGCCCCTCACCCGTACGGCCGCAGGGCCCGCGAGGCTGTGGCTTACCTCACAGGAGGGCACGTCAGAGGTATTTTGTCGGTGCCGGAACAAGCCCGGGGGCCGTTCGCCGACTACCTTCGTTCATATGTCGATATCCGCGTCCCAGCCGGCGCCTCAGAGCTCCGAAAGCGACCGCGCCCCGTCCCAGGGCACGGTCACCGACCGTCTCGTCCAGGCCAACGCCAAGTACGCCGCCGCGTTCACCGACCCCGGTATGGACGCCCGCCCCGTTCTCAAGGTCGCCGTGGTGGCCTGTATGGACGCCCGTCTCGACCTGCACGCCGCGCTCGGCCTCGAGCTCGGCGACTGCCACACCATCCGCAACGCCGGCGGTGTGGTCACCGACGACATCATCCGCTCGCTGACCATCAGCCAGCGGGCGCTCGGCACCCGCTCCGTGGTGCTGATCCACCACACCGGCTGCGGCCTGCTCAGCCTGACCGAGGACTTCCGGCACGAGATCGAGGCCGAGGTCGGGCAGCGCCCGGCGTGGGCGGTGGAGGCCTTCAAGGACCTGGACAAGGACGTCCGGCAGTCCATGCAGCGCGTCCGGACCTCGCCGTTCCTGCCGCACACCGACGACGTGCGCGGATTCGTCTTCGACGTCACCACGGGTCTGCTGCGCGAGATCGACCCCCGGGACTGATTGTCCACAGGCGGTGACGCGACACCGCGCAGGCGGCCAGAATGCCTGGAGTGGGCGCGGTGGCCGCTTTTCCGCGGTGGCGCGGTGTCCGTATTCCGGGGTGGGCCGGGTCCGTGCGTCGGACCCGGCCCGCGAGAAGGGCCGAGGAGGGCCGGGTGACGACCTATGACGAGCGAGCGAGCCTCAGCGATGTGACCACCACCGCCGAGCGGGTCCGCAGGGCGGTGGAGGGTGTGATCGAGGGCAAGCCGGAGGTCGTACGGCTCTCGCTGACGGTCCTGCTCGCCGAGGGGCACCTGCTGATCGAGGACGTCCCCGGGGTGGGCAAGACGATGCTCGCCAAGGCGCTGGCCCGGTCCATCGACTGCTCGGTGCGGCGCATCCAGTTCACCCCGGACCTGCTCCCCTCCGACATCACGGGCGTGAGCGTCTTCGACCAGCAGCGGCGGGACTTCGAGTTCAAGCCCGGCGCGATCTTCGCCCAGATCGTGATCGGCGACGAGATCAACCGCGCCTCGCCCAAGACCCAGTCGGCGCTGCTGGAGTCGATGGAGGAGCGGCAGGTCACCGTCGACGGCCACACCTACGAGCTGCCCAGCCCGTTCATGGTGGTGGCCACCCAGAACCCGGTCGAGATGGAGGGCACCTACCCGCTGCCCGAGGCGCAGCGCGACCGCTTCATGGCCCGGGTCTCGATGGGCTATCCGAGCCCCGAGGCCGAGATGCGGATGCTCGACGCCCACGGCGTCGTCGCCCCGCTGGACGACCTCCAGCCGGTGGCCCACGCCCACGACGTCCTCAAGCTGGTCGACGCGGTCCGCACGGTGCACGTCGCCGACTCCGTCCGCCGCTACGCGGTGGACCTGGTCGCCGCGACCCGCCACCACCCCGAGCTGAGACTCGGCGCGTCGCCGCGCGCGACGCTCCACCTGGTGCGGGCCGCGAAGGCCGCGGCCGCCCTGGCCGGCCGGGAGTACGCCCTGCCCGACGACGTCCAGGCGCTGGCCGTCGCGGTGCTCGCGCACCGGCTGCTGCCCACGGCCCAGGCCCAGCTCGGCCGCCGCACGGCCGAGCAGATCGTCCTGGAGCTCCTCCAGCGCATCCCCGTGCCCGATCCGGCCGCGCAGCACCGCTGGGCGGCGGACGGCCGGCGGCCCCCGGGCGCCCGGGGTCTGTGATGGACCGGGGGGAGAGCGCCCCGGCGGCCACCGCGCCCGGCGGCGCGGGGCGGGAGCCGGGCTCCGGATACTTCCAGGGCCTGTGGACGGCGCTCGGCGGGCTGACCACCCGCGGCCGCTCGTTCCTCGCCGCCGGCGTCGCGGCGGCCGGCTGCGCGTACGTCCTGGGCCAGTCCGACCTGCTGCGGGTGGGGCTGCTGCTGGCCGTGCTGCCGCTGGTGTGCGTCCTGGTGCTGCACGGCACCCGCCACCGGGTCACGGGCAGCCGGCGGCTGACGCCCGCCCGGGTGACCACGGCCGCCGAGGCCCGGGTCCACCTCCGGATCGACAACGTCTCCCGGCTGCCCACGGGCCTGCTGATGCTCCAGGACCGGGTGCCGTACGTCCTGGGCCCCCGCCCCCGCTTCGTGCTGGACCGGGTGGAGGCCGGCGGCCGCCGCGAGGTGGCCTACCGGGTCCGCTCCGAGCTGCGCGGGCGCTATCCGCTCGGCCCGCTCCAGCTGCGGCTGACGGACCCCTTCGGCATGTGCGAGCTCACCCGCGGCTTCAGCGCGTACGACACCCTCACGGTCGTCCCGCGCGTCGAGCCGCTGCCCCCGGTGCGCCTCGGCGGCGAGGCCTCCGGGCACGGCGACGGCCGCCTCCGGTCGCTCGCCCTGACCGGCGAGGACGACGTCATCCCGCGCGGCTACCGCCACGGCGACGACCTGCGCCGGGTGCACTGGCGCTCCACCGCGCGCCACGGCGAGCTGATGGTGCGCCGCGAGGAGCAGCCGCAGCGGGCCCACTGCACGGTGCTGCTGGACACCCGGGGCGTCGCCTACGAGGGCGTGGGGCCGGACGCCCCCTTCGAGTGGGCGGTGTCCGGGGCGGCCTCGGTCGCCGTCCACCTGCTGGAGCGGGGCATCGCGGTGCGGCTGCTGACGGACACGGGCGCCGCGCTGCCCGGCCCGGACGGCGGGGGCGGCTCCGCCCACGACACCTCGGACGCGGCGGGTCCGATGCTGGACACCCTGGCGGTGGTCGACCACTCCGAGGGCGACAGCCTGTCGCCCGCGTACGACGCGCTGCTCCGCGGCGGTGAGGGGCTGCTGGTGGCGTTCCTGGGCGGGCTGGACGATCAGGAGACGGCGGTGGTCGCGCGGATGCGCGGGCGCAGCCGCGCGGCGGTGGCCTTCGTGCTGGATCCGGCGGCCTGGGCGGCGGACGCCCGCGCCCACGACCCCCGGGCCCGGCGGGCCGCCGAGGAGCGGCTGCGGGTGCTGCGCGAGGCGGGCTGGGCGGCGCTGCCGGTCGCCCCGGGCGCCTCGATGCCCGAGCTGTGGCGGCTCGCGGGCGCCCCGGCGGGCACGGCGGGGCAGCGGGGAGGCGTCGCGTGAGCGGGCGGATGCGGCTGGCGGTGTGCGCCGCGCTGGCCACCCTGGCGGCGGCCTGCGCGCTGCTGCCGCTCGTCGAGAGGACGGGCTGGCTCCTCCAGGCCGCGCTCCTGCTGGCCGTGCAGACGGCGGTGGGGGTGCTCGGCCGGCGGGTGCCGCTGGCCCGGCCCCTGACGGTGGCCGCGCAGGCCCTGGCGGGGCTGCTGCTGCTCACCGTGGTCTTCGCCGGTTCCCATGCGGTCGGCGGGCTGCTGCCCGGCCCGGACGCCTTCCGCGAGTTCGGCCAGCTGGTCCAGGAGGGCGCCGAGGACGTCGGCCGGTACGCCATCCCCGCCCCGGCGACGACGGGCATCAAGCTGCTGCTGGTCGGCGGCGTGCTGGTGGTCGGCCTGGTCGTGGACGCCCTGGCGGTCACGTACGGCGTCGCCGCGCCCGCGGGCCTGCCCCTGCTGGCGCTCTACTCCGTGGCGGCCGGGCTGGCCAAGGACGGCACGGACTGGCTGTGGTTCCTGGTGGCGGCGGCCGGGTATCTGGTGCTGCTCCTGGCCGAGGGCCGGGACCGGCTCGCCCGGTGGGGCCGGGTGTTCGGCGGTGGACCGGGCGGCTCCGGCTTCGCGCCGGCGGGCTCCGCGCCCGCCCCGGTGCGCACGGGCCGGCGCATCGGCGCGCTCGTGCTGGGCATCGCGCTGGTGGTGCCGGCCGTGCTGCCGGCGATGGACAGCGGCCTGCTGGAGTCCCCCGGCCGGAGCGGCGGGGCGGGCGGCGGCGCCGACGGGGTCACCTCGGTCAAGCCGCTCGTCGCGCTCCAGGACAGCCTGCGCCAGCCGGCGAACCGCGAGGTGATGCGCTACCGCACCTCCACGGCGAACACCCGCGACCTCTATCTCCGCATCGTCGCCCTCGACCAGTTCGACGGTTCCTCATGGCGGTCCTCCGAGCGGCCTCTGACGGAGCTGCCGGCCGAGCTGCCCACCCCGGCGGGCCTCGCCCCCGACGTCCGGGCGGATCTGGTCAACACCTCCGTCGCCGCCTCCGGTTCGTACGCGCAGAACTACCTCCCGCTCCCCTATCCCGCCGAGCGGGTGCGGGCCGACGGCCGGTGGCGGTACGAACCGGAGGGCCGCACCCTGGTCGGCGACCGCGGGCAGACCACCCGGGGCCTGCGCTATCAGGTGTCGAGCCTGCTGGTGGAGCCCACGGCCGAGCAGCTCGCCGAGGCGCCCGCGCCGCCCACCCAGGTGCTGCGCGAGTACACCAAGGTGCCCGGGTCGCTGCCGCCGGTGGTGGCCCGCACGGCCCGCGAGGTGACGGCCGGCTCGGCCAGCGCCTATCAGCAGGCGGTACGGCTCCAGGACTGGTTCGCGGTCGACGGCGGCTTCCGGTACGACACGGAGGTCGACTCGGGCAGTGACGGCCAGGCGGTAGCGAAGTTCCTGAAGGACAAGCGGGGCTTCTGCGTCCATTTCTCCTTCTCGATGGCCGCCATGGCGCGGACGCTGGGCATCCCCGCCCGGGTGGCGGTCGGCTTCATGCCGGGCACCCCGCAGGCGGACGGCTCGGTGTCCGTCGGCTCCAAGGACGCGCACGCCTGGCCCGAGCTGTATTTCGAGGGCGCGGGCTGGACCCGCTTCGAGCCGACGCCCAGCCGGGGCTCGGCGCCCGAGTACACCGTCTCCCAGCAGCCGTCCGCCGTCGACCCCGGCGCGCCGAGCCCGGTGCCGGACCGCTCCGCGGCGCCCGCCGCGCCCCCGTCGGCGGACGACCGCTGCACGGCCCAGATGAAGAAGCAGGGCGGCTGCGCCGCGCCGGCGGAGCGGGCGGACGGCGGAGGCGCGTCCGACGGCGGGCTCTCCCCGGGCGCGGTGGCGGGCATCGCGGTGGCCGCCCTGGCCGTGGTGGCGCTGCCCCTGCTGCCGCTGCTGTGGCGCGGCCGGGTCCGGGCCCGCAGGCTCGCGGCCACCGCGCCCCGGCGGCGCGGGCGGGCCGGCGGGGATCCGGGACCCGGGGAGACCCCGGCCGGGCAGGGCGGGCGGGACGCCGTGGTGGCGGAGCGCACCCTGGCGGCCTGGCGGGAGCTCACCGACTCCGCCTGGGACTACGGCATCCCGCCCGACGAGACCCGGTCGCCGCGGAGCGCGGCGGAGCGGATCGTCCGGCTCGGCGGGCTGGAGGGGGCCGCCGCCGAGTCCGCGGGCCGGGTCGCCACGGCGGTCGAGCAGGTGCTGTACGCGCCCCGGCCGCGGCCGGGCGGCGAGCTGGCGGGCGAGGTCGGACGCGTCCGGGCCGGGCTGCGGGCCCGGGCGGGGCGGCGGGCCCGGCTGCGGGCGGCGCTGGCGCCGCGCTCGGCGGTCCGGGTGCTGTGGGAGCTCTCCCGGCGCCGGGAGAGGGCGGCCGAGCGGCTGCGGACCGGCCGGCCCGCGGCCCTCCGGCGCCGGGCGCGGGCGGCTCTGCGGCCGGCCCGCCCGCGCGGCTGACAGGCCGTCAGGCCGCGCCGGAGGGGGCGAGCGGAGGAGCGGAAGCACGGAGGAGACGCGAACGGCGTGGGGCCGGGATGTCCCGGCCCCACGCCGGAAGGCATGGTCGAGAAAGAGGGCTCAGTGGCCTTGCTCGTCGCGTCGGCGCTGCCAGCGCTGCTCGATGCGGTCCATCACGGTGCGGCGCTGCCGGGCCGGGCCACGGCTCGGTCCCCCCATGGGGCCGGCGGCGCCTCGCCGGTCGCCGGGCTTCGGGGCCTTGCGCCAGCCGGTGACGGCCAGTGCCGCGCACCCCAGCATCACGAGGAAGCCCACCACGCTGATCCAGTACTGCCCCGGAATCATCACGCCGGTCATGAGGAGCGCGATGCCCACCAGAAATCCGGCGACCGCCTGGTAGACCCGTCGCCGGGTGTACGTGCGCAGGCCGCTGCCCTCGAGCGCTGTCGCGAACTTGGGATCTTCGGCGTACAGCGCTCGCTCCATCTGCTCGAGCATGCGCTGCTCGTGCTCCGAGAGCGGCACGGAGTCCTCCTACTCGTCGGTCGCGGGGGGCGACCGGGGTGCGACCCTTTCAAGGATAGGCAGGGAATCGCCCCCGTGAAACCCGCCCCTCTGCGCCAATCCGCCCACCGCTGCCGGCCTGGCGATCGGTGGTGTCGAGACGTACATTCCCGCTCCGCCGATACGCCATGCCGGACGGTGTCCCCCGATCATACGGGGCGAAGCGGCTGATCGGGTGGCCTGTGACCTACCGCGCGCGGTCAGCCACGCTCGGCCAGGACGTGCAGTTGAGTGGCCACGGAGTGGAACGCGGGCAGCTCGGCGGCGACGGCCTCCAGCTCGAGCAGCGCGGCCATGGCGCCGGGCTCGGCGTCGAGCAGCACGCCCGGCACCAGATCGGCGAAGACCCGCACGCCGTGCACCGCCCCGACCTCCAGACCGGCCTCGGTGACCAGCGCGGACAGCTGGTCGGCGGTGAACCGGCGCGGGACCGGGTCCCCGGCGCCCCAGTGACCCGTGGGGTCGGTGAGGACCTGCTTGGCCTCGGCGAAGTGACCGGCGAGGGCACGGGCGAGCACGGCGCCGCCCTGGCCCGCGGCGAGCAGGCTGAGGGTGCCGGAGGGGCGGAGCGCCTCGACGACGTTGCGCACGCCCTCGGCGGGCTCGTCCACGTACTCCAGCACGCCGTGGCACAGGACGGCGTCGTAGGCGCCGCGCTCCACCACGTCGAAGAGGCCGTGGGCGTCGCCCTGGACGCCGCGCACCCGGTCGGCGACGCCGGCCTCGGCGGCCCGGCGCTCCAGCGCGAACAGGGCGTTGGGGCTCGGGTCGACGACGGTCACGTGGTGGCCGAGGCGGGCGACCGGCACCGCGAACTTGCCGGAGCCGCCGCCGGTGTCGAGGACCTCCAGCACGCCTCCGGTATCCCGCCCGGCGGCCTTGACCCGGCGGTCCAGGGCGTCCTTCAGGACCTCCCAGACCACGGCGGTACGGAGGGACGCCCGGGGGCGCAGCGGGTCTGACACGGCGGGTGGCTCCTCGACGGTGCGACGAAAGGGGTGGAACGGCCGGACAGCCGACGCGGACGCCCGGCTGACCTGGGCGTGCGGCTCCCAGCCTAATGGGCGGGATCGCACGCTCCGACGACCGCTCGCCGCGGTGGCGGGACCGGATCAGTGTGCGGGGGAACGGGGGCGAGCGACAGACCGCCTCCGCGGGGCGGTCGGGGTGAGGCGGTCTGTCCCCTACCCGCCCCTTCCCGTAACCGGGGGCAAGCCCCCGGGCCCCCTTTCCGCGCTGACGCGCGGTGTCCTCAAGCGCCGGACGGGCTGATTTCAGCCCGTCCGGCGCTTGAGGACCGGGGTCCGGGGCGGAGCCCCGGTTCCGGGAAGGGGCGGGTAGGGGAGAAAGCCCCGCGCAGCGGCAACCCGGCCCACCCTCCACCGCACCCCGAGGTCAGCCCGCCTCGCGCGGCAGCCAGGGCACGGACAGCCCCGCCTCCACCAGCCGCAGGAACACCGCCGCGTCCCGCAGCAGGTCGTCCGCCTCGCGGGCCGTCGCCGCCGAGGGGATGCCCGCCTCCGCGCGGGCCCGGCGGGCCGCGCCGGAGGCGAACAGCGCGCTCCATTCGGACAGTTCCGGCGCGACCTCGGGGAGCACCTCCCAGGCGCTGCGGATACGGCGGCGGCGCCGCTCCGTGGTCTCCGGGCGGCCGCGGACGGCCAGGACCGCGGCGGCGGTGCGCAAGGCGGCGAGGTGCGCCGTGGCGTACCGCTCGTGGGGGGCTTCGAGGGCGGCGGCCTCGGCCAGGCCGTCGTGCGCCTGGTCGAGCAGGTCGAGGGCCGCGGACGGGACCGCGGCGGGGCGCGGCACGGGACGGACGTCGCTCGCGCTACGAGCCATGACGAACCTCCTTCGTCGGGGGCGGGCCACCGCGCGGAGGCGGAGCCGCCATCTGCCCCCATCGTGGCGCATACCACTGACAATCGGCCTGAGCTGCGCGAACGCCCGAGTCGTCGCATGGAGTTGACGGGAGCGCCGGCGGCCGGGCGGCGGCAGGGAGAATCGGTTCATGGACAGCAGCAGCACGCGCCGCCGGAACACCCGGCGGAAGCTCTTCGAAGCCGCGGTCACCCTCATCGCCGAACAGGGCTTCTCCTCCACCACCGTGGACGAGATCGCCGAACGGGCCGGAGTCGCCAAGGGCACGGTCTACTACAACTTCGCCAGCAAGACCGTGCTCTTCGAGGAGCTGCTGCGGCACGGCATGGAGCTGCTGGCCGACTCCCTCCAGGAGGCGGCCGACGAGATGGCCGACAGCGGCGGCGGCCGGGTGGACGCCCTGGACGCGATGATCCGGGCCGGGCTGGACTTCATCGCCCGCTACCCGGCGCTGACCCGGCTGTACGTGGCGGAGCTGTGGCGGACCAACCGGGCCTGGCAGCCGACGCTGACCCAGGTGCGGCGGAGGACGATCGCGGTGATCGAGTCGATCCTGCGGGAGGCGGTGGCGGCGGGCGAGCTGAGCCCGGAGGTCGACATCCCGCTGACGGCGTCCGCGCTCTTCGGGATGGTGCTGGTGGCGGCCCTGGACTGGCAGTCGTTCCAGCCCGAGCGGTCGATCGACGACGTGCACGCGGCGCTCTCGCGGCTGCTCCAGGGCAGGGTCGGCGGCGGCGCCCGCTAGCGGCCACGGCACCGGGAGGGAAGCGGGGAGGACGCTTCCGGACGGGCGCTGTCCCGGCGCGGGCCGATCCCCCTCGGCCGACGCCGGAACAGCGTTCCCCCGTGTTCCCCCCGAGCCCCCGTTTCCGCGGGACCCCCGTGCTCCCCCGGTCACGTCAGGGGCCGCGGGCCGTTCCGCCGCCCCGTGTCGGCGGTCCGGGAACCCGCGCCCCTTCCGTGGTCACCACTCTCCCCTTCCGGGCGGTGCGGACCCATCCGTGCGGCTACTCATCTCCTCCTCTGAGTACGCGTACTCACGCCTGAGCGTTCAGCCTCATGGGGTGCCGCCGGATAAAGTCGCACCCATGGCACGGATTGTGGTGATCGGCGCCGGGATGGGCGCGATGGCAGCCGCCGCCAGGCTGGCCGTCGCGGGCCACCGGGTGGCGGTGTACGAGCGGGCGGCGACGCACGGCGGCGGGGTCGGACGGCTGGCGAGGGAAGGTTTCGTCTTCGACACCGGGCCGGGGCTGCTGCACCTGCCGGCGGTCTACCGCGATCTGTTCGTCAAGACCGGCAAGGAGTCCCTGGAGCACAGCGTCGGGCTGGTCCAGGTCGACCCGGCGAGCGGCCACGTCTTCGCCGACGGCACGGCCGTCTCGCTGCCCAACGCCTCGCGTGCCGGTGTGGTCCGGGCCCTGGACGAGGCGGTCGGCGCGGGCGCGGGCGAGCGCTGGAGCGAGCTGGTCAACAGGGCGCGCGAGGTCTGGGACGCGACCCGGCGGCCACTGCTGGAGGAGCCGCTGCGGGCCGGTCCCGCCGCCCGCGAGGCGCTGGGGCGCGATCCCTATCCGGCGCTGCGCGGGCGCGGCCTGTTCCGGCGGAAGGCCGCGGCCACGCTCGCGTCCGTCGCCTCCCGGGAGTTGAGGGACGCCCGGCTCACCGCTCTCCTGGAGAGCCACGCCCTGGCCTACGGGCTCGACCCGCGGCGGGCGCCGGCGAGCGCGACGGTGCTGCCGTACCTGGAGCAGACCTTCGGCAGCTGGTACGTGCGCGGTGGCGTGCGGGAGCTCGCCGACGCCCTGCACGCGCGGTGCGTGGCCCGGCGGGTGGAGTTCCGCTTCGGCGCGGAGGTGGTGCGCGTCCTGGAGGAGGACGGCCGGGCCGCCGGTGTGGAACTGGCCGGTGGCGAACGGGCCGAGGCGGACATGGTGGTGGCCGCGGTCTCCCCCGGCCGCCTCGCCGCGATCGCCCCGGACGCGGCCGCCGGGCGGTCCGGCTCCGGCGCCCCGGTGCCGCCCGGCCGCTTCACGGTGTTCCTCGCGCTCCGGGGCGGCCGGCCGGAGGGCACCGCGCACCGCACGGTGGTCCACACCTCCGACCGGGACGCGGAGTTGGCGGAGGTCTTCGACGAGGCGCGGCCGGGCGGCGGGTGGCGCTACCGGCCGACCGTGACCGTGCTGCGCCCGGACGACGCGGGCACGCGCCCCGACGACGGGCACGAGGCCGTCACGCTCACCGCGACGGTCGCGCCGCACGGCGCGGTGGACTGGACGGACGAGCGGACCGTCACCGGCTTCGCGGAGCGGATGACGGACGCCGCGGAGGCAGCCGTTCCGGGCCTGCGGGAGCGGCTGCTGTGGCGGGAGGTACGCACTCCGGCCGATACGGAGGCGGCGACCGGCGCGGAGGGCGGCGGGGTGCCCGCGCCCGTACTGGCGGGCGCGGAGGGGGCGTTCCTGCGGCCGGGGAACGCGACGGACGTTCCGGGCCTGTACCTCGCGGGCGGATTCGCCCACCCCGGCGGCGGGCTGGCGCACGCCGGGATGTCGGGCGCGATGGTGGCCGGCCTCATCGTGGACGGAGCCGACTGGCGCGGCTCGCAGTGAACCGCGCCCCGGCGACGACCGGCAGGGGTCAGTAGCGGTACTGCTGCCCGTCGTGGCCCGGCAGCTGCTGCGGCGGGTAGGGCTGCTGGGGAGGTCCGGGCGGCGGCGGGTTGTCGCCGTCGCGCTGCTGGGGCACCCACACACCGCCGGGCGGGGTGTCCATGTCGTACTGCTGCGACTGCTGGGGCGGGTAGCCGTCCGCGGGGTACGTACCCGTCCCGTACTGCTGGGGGTAGGGGTTGTACTGCCCGAAGGCGTCGTAGTTCTCGTAGTTCTGCGGACGGCTGCCGCTGCCGATGTACGGGTCGGAGTACGCGGCGTACTGGCCCTGGCCCTGACCGTAGGAGGGGTCGGGCGCCTGGCCCGCGTAGGTGTCGTAGCCGGTGAAGCCGGAGGCGTCCGGAGCGGGCGGCTCCGGGGCGTAGCCGGTGTCGCCGTAGCCCCCGTACGAGCCGTCGTGGCCGCCCTGGGCGCCCGGGGTGAACGGGCCGGCCTCGCCGCCGCCGTGCGGGGCGGGGCCGGGCCCGGCCGCCGGGGGCGTGCCGGGCATGAGGTCCGGTCCCGCGCCGGGCTCGGGGAAGGACAGGTCGAGGGCGGCGGTCTCCTGGAGGGCGGGCGCGGGCGGCGGCTCCGCGGACCGCTCGGCCTTGCGCCGCCGTCCGCCCCGGGGCGTACCCGCACCGGCGGGTTCGTCGGCCGAAGTCCCGGACGCGACGCCGCTCTTGTCCTGCTTGCCCTTCTTGCCCCGCTCGTCCTGGTCGCCCTGATCGTCGCGCTTGTCGCGGCGGAGCGACCAGCCGGTGGAGAAGCCCCGCCGGAAGGAGAGCGTCACATAGGTCTGGCCGATCGCGAAGGCGATCGCGCCCACGGCGATGACCACCACGGACGGGACGACGACGCCGACGACCACGCCGAGGAAGCCCACGAAGGCGAGGAGCCGCCAGCGCAGCCGCGCCTTGTACTGCAGCAGCACCTCGCCCAGCAGCCAGAGCGCGACGACGCCGAACGCGATGTAGAGGACCGTCCAGCCCATTTACGCCCCTCTCGTTCCGGCTGCCGCACCCGGAACAGCCGTCAGGACCGCTGGTGCAGCCCCAGATTCTCGTAGATTTCCAGCGTCGCCGTGGAGTGGTTCAGGGTAATGAAGTGCAGACCCGGAATGTCCTCGGCCATCAGGCGCGCGCACAGCTCGGTGGCGTACTCGATCCCGATCGAGCGTACAGCGGCCGGATCGTCCTTGACCGCGAGGATCCGCTCGGCCAGCTCGGGCGGGAAGGCGGCGTTGCTGAGCTGGGCGAAACGCTCGATCTGACGGACGTTGGTGACCGGCATGATCTCGGGGATGATCGGGGTGTCACAGCCCGCCGCCGCGACCCGGTCGCGCAGCCGGAGGTAGTCCTCGGGGTAGAAGAACATCTGGGTGATGGCGAAGTCCGCCCCGGCCCGGCACTTGTCCACGAAGTACCGGACGTCCGTCTCCCAGTCGTCGGAGCGCGGGTGCATCTCCGGGAAGGCGGCCACGCCGACGCAGAAGTCGCCGGACTCCTTGATGAGCCGGACGAGGTCGGCGGCGTAGCGGACGCCCTCGGGGTGGCGCACCCACTCGCCCATGGGGTCGCCGGGCGGGTCACCGCGGAGCGCGAGCATGTTGCGGATGCCGACGTCGGCGTACTGACCGATGATGTTGCGCAGTTCCGCCGTCGAGTGGTTGACCGCCGTCAGGTGCGCGACGGGGGTCAGGGTGGTGTCGGTCGCCATGCGCTCCGTCACCCGCACGGTGCCCTCGCGGGAGGAGCCTCCGGCGCCGTAGGTCACGGACACGAAGGTGGGGCCGACCGCCTCGATCCGGCGAATGGCGTTCCACAGGGTCCGTTCGCCCTTCTCGGACTTCGGGGCCGCGAACTCGAACGAATACGACCGCTCGCCGGAGGCGAGCAGCTCACGCACCGTACGGGCGTGATCTGTCCTGGTGGAGGCTGTACCAAGGGCCATACTCGCAAGTTAACCAGCGGGGGTGTGGCACACCCAAGCACGCGCTTCGATATGCCCGATTCGCCGGGCTCCCGTCCACCACCTGGACAGCAGGTGTGTCAGGTCGCGGGCCGGACCCGTGCCGGAACCCGCGGTCAGACCGCTGCCGCGCGGGCGCGGACGCGCCGGGCGAGCGACGCGGCGGCGGCGCCCGGGTCCTCGGCCTCGGTGATCGCGCGGACCACGACGATCCGGCGGGCGCCGGCGTCCAGCACCTCGTCCAGATTGCCGGCGTCTATGCCGCCGATCGCGAACCAGGGCCGCGCGGGGGCCAGGGCCGCGGTGTGGCGCACCAGGTCCAGGCCCGGGGCGTGGCGGCCCGGCTTCGTCGGGGTGGGCCAGCAGGGGCCGGTGCAGAAATAGTCCACGCCGGGCTCGGCGACCGCGGCGGCCACCTCCGCCTCGGCGTGCGTGGAGCGGCCGACGAGCACGTCCGCGCCCAGCACGGCGCGGGCGGCGGGCACCGGGAGGTCGCCCTGGCCGAGGTGGAGCACGTCGGAGCGGATGGCGTGCGCGACGTCCGCGCGGTCGTTGACCGCGAGGAGCTTGCCGTGGCGGCGGGCCGCGTCGGCGAAGACCGCGAGGTGCTCCAGCTCCTCCCCCGCCTCCATGCCCTTGTCGCGCAGCTGCACGATGTCCACGCCCGAGGCGAGCACGGCGTCCAGGAACTCCGGCAGGTCGCCCTGGCGCTTACGGGCGTCGGTGCACAGATACAGCCGGGCGTCGGCGAGCCGCTCGCGCGCGGTGACGGACATCGGGTGTTCTCCCCCGGGTCGGCGGCGTACGGGCGCGGGGGGCTGCCCCCGCGCCCGTACGCCGGACGGTTTTCGCGGTCGTTCTCTACGGGTGTCGCTCGCGTCTACGGCGCCGCCGGTCGGGTCAGACGGCCAGCGCCTGGGCGCGGCGCTTCACCTCCGTGCCGCGATTCTCGCGCAGGGCCTGCGCCGGGGTGCCCGGCAGGGTGGGGTCGGCGGTGAAGAGCCACTCCAGCATCTCCTCGTCGCTGAAGCCGTCGTCCCGCAGCAGGGTCAGGGTGCCGGCCAGCCCCTTGACCACCTTGTCGTCGCCGATGAAGTCGGCGGGCACCATGAGCACTCGGTTCTCGCCACGGCGCACCGCGATCAGCTGGCCCTCCTTGACCAGCTGCCGGACGCGCGTCACCTCGACGCCGAGCTTTTCGGCGATGTCGGGGAGGTTGAGCCAGGCGGGGACGAGAGCATCGATCTTTGCGTCAATCTCGGTCACGGGACAAGCCTGCCATCTGGGACTGACAGTCGGTAGCCGGGTTGACCCGACCCGGCGTCAGCGGGTCGTCAGGGAAACCGTCCGGGAACCCCCGGCACCCGGCCCCGGCACGGCCCGGCGGGGCCGGGTGCCGGCGGTGCCCGACCGGCCGGCCGTCACCGCTCGGCGGACTTCAGGGGCACCGACGCGTTCGCCGCCTTCTCCCGGTCGACGGCCGCGCCGCGCTCGATGAGCTTGCGGCCCTGCGCCAGGTCCCGGGGCCGGCCGACGGCCAGCAGCGCCACCAGGACGCCGTCGCGCAGCCAGCACACCGTCCAGGCCGCGCCGGTGGGGTCGCCGCGCCAGACGAGCTCGTCGCCGTCGACGTGGTGGCCCGCGTACTGCACGAACCTGCCGAACTGCTCCGACCAGAAGTAGGGCACCGGGTCGTAGTGGGGGCCCTCGGCCGGGCCGAGCGCGATGTTCTCGGCGACCGTCCGCGGACCCTGGAGGGCGTTGTCCCAGTGGTGGACCAGCAGCCGCTCGCCGTAGCGGGCGGACGGGAACGACGCGCAGTCGCCCACCGCGTAGACGTCGGGCAGCGAGGCCCGCAGCCGGTCGTCGGTGGCGACGGAACGATCCGCCGCGAGCGTGATCCCGGAGCCCGCCAGCCAGTCGGTGTCCGGCCGGGCGCCGATGCCGACGACCACCGCGCCGGCGGGCAGCCGGGTGCCGTCCGCGAGCAGCACCGCGCCGTCCTCCACGGCGGCCACCCGCGCGCCGGTGAGCAGCCGGGCGCCGCTGTCGGCGTACCAGGCCTCCATATGGGCGGCGACCTCGGCGGGCAGGGCACCCGCCAGCGGCCGGTCGGCGGCCTCGACCACGGTGACCTCGCAGCCCGCCTCGCGCGCGGCCGTCGCGAACTCGGCGCCGATCCAGCCCGCGCCGACGGCCACCACGTCCCGCTGCTCGGCCAGCACCGGACGCAGACCCTCCGCGTCGTCCAGGGTGCGCAGCAGGTGGACGCCGGGCACGCCCTCGCTGCCGGGCAGCTCGACCGGGCGGGCGCCGGTGGCGATGACCAGCACGTCGTAGGGCACCGGCCCGGCGGAGGTCTCCAGCACGCGCTCCTCGGCGCGCAGCGCGGTGACCTCCCGCCCGAGGCACAGGTCTATGCCCAGGGACGCGAAGTCCACCTCGAACGCCGAGCCCTCGGCCTTGCCGAGGAGCACCGCTTTGGACAGGGGGGGCCGGTCGTAGGGCCGGTGGCGCTCGGCCCCCAGCAGGGTGATGGTGCCGTGCCAGCCCTGTTCGCGCAGGGCCACCGCGGTCTGCACCCCGGCCATGCCGGCACCCACGATGACGACGCGCCGGTCACTGGAGGTATTCGTCTGGTCGCTCACCCGATCACTGTAGGGCGGGGGCCGGGCTTCCCCGCAGCACCGTGCAGCGAGACGTCCGACACAAGGTCATTCACCAGTGCGCCCGGAACGCCACGGCGCGGGGCCGCCGCCCAGGGCGTCCCGGGGCCCCGCCGCCGGGGTCCGAGCGGCCTTCCGGTCGCTTCCCGGCGCGTACTAGGGTGGCCGGTGCAAGCACTCGCGGGAGCCCGGACGCACCGGGCTGAGAGGGAGGCTGGACGGCCTCCGACCGTACGAACCTGATCCGGGTCATGCCGGCGAAGGGAGGGGCTGGACACCCATGTACGCGTCTTCCACCGCGTCACCGGGGGCGTACGACGTCCTCGTCGTGGGCGGCGGTGTCATCGGTCTGGTCACGGCGTGGCGCGCGGCACAGCGCGGGCTGCGCACGGCGCTCGCGGACCCCGCGCCGGGCGGCGGCGCGGCGCACGTCGCGGCCGGGATGCTGGCCGCGGTGACCGAACTGCACTACGGCGAGCAGACCCTGCTGGCGCTGAACCTGGAGTCGGCCCGGCGCTATCCGGCGTTCACGGCCGAGCTGGAGGAGGCGAGCGGCCGGGGCACGGGGTACCGCGCGTGCGGCACCCTGGCCGTCGCCCTCGACGCCGACGACCGGGCGCACCTGCGGGAACTGCACGCCCTCCAGCGCGCCTCCGGGCTCGACGCGGAGTGGCTGACCGGGCGCGAGTGCCGCCGGCTGGAGCCGATGCTCGCGCCGGGCGTGCGCGGTGGTGTGCGGGTGGACGGCGACCACCAGACGGATCCGCGGCGGCTCGCGGCCGCCCTGCTCACCGCCTGCGAGCGGGCCGGGGTGACGGTCCACCGGGCGGCGGTGACACGGCTGCTGTGCGCGGGCGGCCGGGCCACGGGCGCCGAACTCGCGGGCGGCGACCGGCTGTCCGCCGGGCAGACCGTGCTCGCGGCGGGCAGCCGCAGCGGCTGCCTGGAGGGCGTCCCCGAGGGCGTGCTGCCGCCGGTCCGCCCGGTGAAGGGGCAGATCCTGCGGCTGCGGGTGCCGCCCGCCTACGCGCCGTTCCTCTCCCGGACCGTTCGGGCCGTGGTGCGCGGCTGCCCGGTGTACCTGGTGCCGCGCGAGAACGGCGAGCTGGTCGTCGGCGCGACCACCGAGGAGCTCGGCTGGGACACCACGGTCACCGCGGGCGGGGTCTACGAACTGCTGCGCGAGGCCCATGAGCTGGTGCCCGGCATCACCGAACTGCCCCTGGTGGAGACGCTCGCCGGACTGCGCCCCGGCTCCCCCGACAACGCCCCGCTGCTCGGCCCGACCGCCCTGCCCGGGCTGCACACCGCCACCGGCCACCACCGCAACGGCGTCCTGCTCACACCGGTGACGGGCGACGTCATGGCCGAGGTGCTGACCTCCGGACGGCTGCCCGACGAGGCCCTCCCCTTCTCCCCCCGACGCTTCGCGAACGCCCCTCAGGAGCTGCCCGTATGAACCCCAGCGACCCCACCGACCGCCCCGAGGCCCAGGTGGGCATCAGCGTCAACGGCGAGAGCCGCGCGATCCCCCCGGGCCTGACCCTGGACACCCTGGTCGCGTCCCTCACCACCGCGCCCGGCGGCGTCGCCGCCGCCGTCAACGAGACGGTCGTGCCGCGCGGGCAGTGGCCCGCCACCACGCTCGGCGCCGGCGACCGCGTCGAGGTCCTCACCGCGGTGCAGGGAGGCTGATCAGCTCCAATGGCAGACGACCTGCTCACCATCGCGGACACCACCTTCACCTCGCGCCTGATCATGGGCACGGGCGGGGCGCCCAGCCTGGAGGTCATGGAGCGCGCCCTGCTGGCCTCCGGCACCGAGCTGACCACCGTCGCGATGCGCCGGCTGGACGCGAGCGTGCGCGGCTCCGTGCTGTCGGTGCTCGCCAAGCACGGCATCCGCGTCCTGCCGAACACCGCCGGCTGCTACACGGCGGGCGAGGCGGTCCTCACCGCCCGGCTGGCCCGGGAGGCGCTCGGCACGGACTGGGTCAAGCTGGAGGTGATCGCCGACGAGCGCACCCTGCTGCCCGACCCGGTCGAGCTGCTGGACGCCGCCGAGATACTGGTCGACGACGGCTTCACGGTGCTGCCCTACACCAGCGACGACCCGGTGCTCGCCCGGAAGCTGGAGGACGCCGGCTGCGCCGCGATCATGCCGCTGGGCTCCCCCATCGGCTCCGGGCTCGGCATCCGCAACCCGCACAACTTCCAGCTGATCACCGAACGGGCGGGCGTCCCGGTGATCCTCGACGCGGGCGCGGGCACCGCCTCGGACGCGGCCCTCGCGATGGAGCTGGGCTGCGCGGCGGTGATGCTCGCCTCGGCGGTCACCCGTGCCCAGGAGCCGGTGCTGATGGCGGAGGCGATGCGGCACGCGGTCGAGGCGGGCCGCCTGGCGCACCGCGCGGGCCGGATCCCGCGCCGCCACTTCGCGGAGGCGTCGTCCCCGGCGGAGGGTCTGGCCCGGCTGGACCCGGAACGTCCGGCGTTCGGGGCGTAGCGCCGGCCGGGGCTCCGGCCCGCCGCGCGGCGGGCCGCCCACCGGCACCGGGCGGAGGGGCGGGCAGGGGAGAACCCGGCCCGCCCGCGCGGCCTCTTAGACTCGTTCCGTGGATACGACGCTAGGGGACCCGCTCGTCGGGAACGTGCTCGACGGCCGCTACCGGGTCGACGCCCGGATCGCCGTCGGCGGGATGGCCACGGTCTACCGGGCCGTGGACACCCGGCTCGACCGCGTGCTCGCGCTGAAGGTGATGCACCCCGGTCTCGCCGGGGACGCCGCGTTCGTCGAGCGCTTCATCCGCGAGGCG
This sequence comes from Streptomyces albireticuli, assembly GCF_021228125.1. Classification (GTDB taxonomy): domain Bacteria; phylum Actinomycetota; class Actinomycetes; order Streptomycetales; family Streptomycetaceae; genus Streptomyces; species Streptomyces albireticuli. Next base: position 757,090 of record NZ_JAJQQS010000002.1, on the reverse strand, counting down.
AGGTCGGCCGCCCGGCTCGACCACCCCAATGTGGTGAGCGTCTCGGACCAGGGCACGGACCGCGGCTATGTCTACATAGCGATGGAGTACGTGCCCGGCTGCACCCTGCGCGACGTCCTGCGCGAGCGCGGCGCCCTCCAGCCCCGCGCGGCCCTGGACATCCTGGAGCCGGTGCTCGCGGCGCTCGGCGCGGCCCACCTCGCGGGGCTGATCCACCGCGATATGAAGCCGGAGAACGTCCTGATCGGCGACGACGGCCGGGTGAAGGTCGCCGACTTCGGGCTCGTACGGGCCGTGGACACCCACACCTCGGCCTCCACCGGCTCGGTGCTGGGCACCGTGTCGTACCTGGCCCCCGAGCAGATCGAGCACGGCACCGCCGACACCCGCGTGGACGTCTACGCCTGCGGCGTGGTGCTCTACGAGATGCTCACGGGCGCCAAGCCGCACGGCGGCAGCACCCCGGCCCAGGTGCTCTACCAGCACCTGCACGAGGACGTGCCGGCCCCGTCCGCGGCCGTCCCCGGGCTGGCCCCCGGCCTGGACGCCCTGGTCGCCGGTGCCACCGCGCGCGACCCGCGGGACCGCCCGGCCGACGCGGCGGCGATGCTGGCGCTGGTCCGCGCGGCGCGCGAGGCGCTCTCCGACGAACAGCTGGACGCCGTGCCCCCGCAGGCGTCGTCGGCGGGCGCGGCCGGGCCGGCCGCCCCGCCCACGGGCTCCGAGGACCGCACGAGCGTGCTGCCCCGGCTCGTCGGCGCACCGCCCGCGCCCGCCGACGACGCCCTGAACCGCACCACGCGCCTGGACCACCCGCCCGTGCCCCCGGGGCCGCCGCCCGCCGGCGGGCCACGCCCCGGGCGCCGCCCGCTGCCCCGGCGCGGGCTGCTGATAGCGCTCGCCGCCGTCCTCGCGGTACTGGTCGGCTCGGGCGTCTGGTACGTCAACTCCGGTCAGTTCACCAAGGTCCCGGCCGTCCTGGACATGCCCCAGGACAAGGCCGAGAAGGAGCTCGGCAAGGCCGGGCTCGGGGTGAAGGTCAAGCAGGAGTTCAGCGACACGGTCGAGCGCGGCCGGGTGACGGCCACGGATCCCGCCACCGGCGAGCGGATCCGCAACACCGGCAAGGTGACGATCACCGTCTCCCGGGGCCCGGCCCGCTCCGAGGTGCCCAACGTCATCGGCATGGGGCTCGACGCGGCGAAGCGGAAGATCGAGGGCGCGGGCCTGGCCGTCGGCGACGTCGGCACGCAGTTCAGCGACGAGACCCCGCAGGGCGCGGTGCTGGCCACCGACCCCAAGGCGGGCGCGGAGCGGCGGCCGGACACCCCCGTGGCGCTGACCGTCAGCAAGGGCCCGGCCCTCGACGTGCCGGACGTGACCGGTCAGTCCGTCGCGGCCGCCACCACGGCGCTGCGCGACAAGGGCTTCGAGGTCGAGGTCTCCGGCACCCAGGTCTTCTCCGACAAGCCCAAGGACGCGGTGGCCGAGCAGTCGCCCGGCAAGGGCGCCAAGGCGGCCAAGGGCGACAAGATCACAATCACGGTCTCCAAGGGCCAGGAGATGGTCACCGTCCCCGACGTCACGGGCAGGAGCGAGGCCGACGCCCGGCGGACGCTCACGGACGCGGGCTTCAAGGTCGAGGTGAAGCGGCCGTTCTTCTTCCCCCGGGACTCCGTCGACCGCCAGTCGGTCAAGGGCGGCGACCAGGCGCCCAAGGGCGGCACTATCACGATCGAGCTCAAGGGCGGCCTGTAGGGATGAACGGCGACACGGAGCCCACGGGCCTCACGGGCACGGCCCGCGCGCGCGGGCGCAACCCCGTCGGCGGGCACATCCCCGTCGCCGGGGGCCTGGTGAGGACGGGGCTGCCCTACGCCCGGCGGATGGGGGCCGAGACGGTGCAGGTCTTCGTGGCCAACCCGCGCGGCTGGGCCACCCCGGCCGGCGTCGCGCGGCAGGACGAGGAGTTCCGGGCCGCGTGCGCCGAGGAGGACCTCCCGGTCTGGGTGCACGCCCCCTATCTGATCAACTTCGGCTCGCACACCCCGGCGACGGTCGAGCTGTCCGTGGAATCCATGCGGCACTCGCTGCGCCGGGGGCGGGCGATCGGCGCGCTGGGCGTCGTCGTCCACACCGGGTCGGCGACCGGCGGCAGGCCGCGCCGCGAGGCCCTGGCCCAGGTGCACGAGCGGCTGCTGCCGCTCCTGGACGAGCTGACCCGTGACGACGACCCCTGGCTGCTGCTGGAGCCCACCGCCGGGCAGGGTGCGTCGCTGTGTTCCCTGGTCGAGGACCTCGGCCCGTATTTCGAGGCCCTGGAGCACCACCCGAAGCTGGGGGTGTGCCTGGACACCTGCCACGTCTTCGCGGCGGGCCACGACCTCGCCGAGACGGGCGGGATGAAGCGGACGCTCGACGAGCTGGTCTCCGTCGTGGGCGAGGGCCGGCTGCGGCTGATCCACGCCAACGACTCCAAGGAGGCCGTCGGCGCGCACCGGGACCGGCACGAGAACATCGGTTCCGGCCATATCGGGGCCGACCCGTTCGCGGAGCTGTTCACGCACCCGGCGACGGAGGGCGTCTCCCTGACGATCGAGACACCGGGTGGGCCTGAGGGCCACGCGGCGGACGTGGCGCGTCTGAAGGAACTGCGGGCGGCGGCCGCCTGCTGAGGACTTCCGAGAGGTGCCGGGGCGCCCCCGGGGAGTCTCAGATCTCCGGGCCCTCGCCCGGTCGCTCCTGGTAGGTGTAGCGCTGCTCCCGCCAGGGGTCACCGATGTTGTGGTAGCCCCGCTCCTCCCAGAATCCCCGGCGGTCCGCCGTCATGTACTCCACGCCCCGCACCCACTTGGGGCCCTTCCAGGCGTACAGGTGAGGGACCACGAGCCGCACCGGAAAACCGTGCTCGGCGGTGAGCGGCTCGCCGTCCTTGTGGGTGGCGAAAATGGACTGCTCGGAGGTGAAATCCGACAGCCGCAGATTTGAGCTGAAACCGTATTCGGCCCACACCATCACATGGGTGACCTCGGGCGCGGGCGGGGCGAGTTCGAGGATCGTACGGGCCGAAACCCCACCCCATTCGGCGCCGAGCATGCTGTACTTCGTGACGCAGTGCAGATCCGCCACCACCGTCGAATACGGCAGTGCGGAGAATTCGTCGTGCGTCCAGCAGTGCTTGTCCCCGTCGGCGGTCGAGCCGAAGACACGGAACTCCCAGCGGTCCGGTCTGAACCTGGGGACCGGCCCGTAATGCGTCACCGGCCAGCCGCGCTGCAGGCGCTGTCCCGGAGGCAGCTGGGGGAGGTCCCCTTTGCGGCTTTCGGCGTTTTTCGAGGGCCCCATGGCTCCATGGTGTCAGACCTTTGACAGTGCTGATGACCAGGGGTTCCACTATCCGGGCAACTCACACTAAGTGTGCACTTACTGGACGGTTTCGAAGGGCGGTGCGAGGATGCGCGCAACCTGCCAGCCACCCTCGTGGAAGGAGCCTCTGCGATGCAGGGCGACCCTGAGGTCATCGAATTTCTCAACGAACAGCTGACGGCCGAGCTCACCGCCATCAATCAGTACTTCCTGCACGCGAAAATGCAGGAGCACCTCGGTTGGACGAAGATCGCCGAGCACACCCGCGCCGAGTCCTTCGACGAGATGAAGCACGCGGAGGTACTGACCGACCGCATTCTCTTCCTGGAGGGGCTGCCGAACTACCAGCGGCTCTTCCATGTGCGGATCGGCCAGTCGATCGTGGAGATGTTCCAGGCCGACCGCCAGGTGGAGGTGGAGGCGATCGACCGCCTCAAGCGCGGCGTGGAGGTCATGCGGGCCAAGGGCGACATCACCTCGGCCAACATCTTCGAGGCCATCCTCGAGGACGAGGAGAACCACATCGACTACCTCGACACCCAGCTGGACCTGATCGAGAAGCTCGGTGAGCCGCTCTACCTCGCGCAGTTCATCGACCAGTCCAACGGCGGAGCGGACTGAGCCGACCGGGCGGGCGGCACGGGCCACCGGACCCGGAAACAGCCACCCGGGCGGCCTAGGCGGCCTGGGGTATCTCCGAACCGAGCACGTCGGTGTCCCCCTGGTCGGCCAGCTCGCGGCGCGGGCACGCGCCACGGCCGAGCAGGGCCTGGATGCGGCGCACACAGCTGCCGCAGTCGGTGCCGGCCTTGCAGGCGGAGGCTATCTGCCGGGGCGTGCACGCCCCCTTGTCCGCGTGGTCACGCACCTGCTGCTCCGTGATGCCGAAGCACGAGCAGACGTACACGCGGTTCACCGCCCAGCGGGTTGATCAATAAGGTTACCCTTACCTTACCCGGCTGGGCGGCCGAATAACAACGCCGTGGGGCGCGGATCACTCGGATCCGCGCCCCACGGTCGTTCACCGGCCGAAAGCCGTCGTCCTACTGGTCCCGGTACATCTCCGCGACCAGGAACGCCAGGTCCAGCGACTGGCTGCGGTTGAGCCGCGGGTCGCAGGCCGTCTCGTAGCGCTGGTGCAGGTCGTCGACGAAGATCTCGTCACCGCCGCCCACGCACTCCGTGACGTCGTCACCGGTCAGCTCGACGTGGATGCCGCCCGGGTGGGTGCCGAGGCCCTTGTGGACCTCGAAGAACCCCTTGACCTCGTCCAGCACGTCGTCGAAGCGGCGGGTCTTGTGGCCCGAGGCCGCCTCGAACGTGTTGCCGTGCATCGGGTCGCAGATCCACGCGACCTGGGCACCGGACGCCGTGACCTTCTCGACCAGCTCCGGCAGCTTCTCCCGGATCTTGTCGGCACCCATGCGGGTGATGAAGGTCAGCCGGCCCGGCTCGCGCTCCGGGTCGAGGCGCTCGATGAGGGTCAGCGCGTCCTCGGCGGTCGACGTCGGGCCGAGCTTCACCCCGATCGGGTTACGGATCTTCGACGCGAACTCGATGTGGGCACCGTCCAGCTGCCGGGTGCGCTCACCGATCCAGACCATGTGGCCCGACACGTCGTACAGGTCGCCGGTCCGCGAGTCGACACGGGTCAGCGCCGACTCGTAGTCCAGGACGAGCGCCTCGTGCGACGAGAAGAACTCGACGGTCTTGAACTCCTCCGGGTCCACCCCGCAGGCGTTCATGAAGTTCAGCGCCCGGTCGATCTCGCGGGCCAGCGCCTCGTAGCGCTGCCCGGAGGGGGAGGACTTCACGAAGTCCTGGTTCCAGGCGTGGACCTGGCGCAGGTCCGCGTAACCACCGGTGGTGAAGGCGCGGACGAGGTTCAGGGTGGCGGCGGAGGCGTGGTACATCCGCTTCAGGCGCTGCGGGTCCGGCGTACGGGCCTCGGGCGTGAAGGCGAAGCCGTTGACGGAGTCGCCGCGGTAGGTCGGCAGGGTCACGCCGTCGCGGGTCTCGGTCGGCTTCGAGCGCGGCTTGCTGTACTGCCCGGCGATCCGGCCCACCTTCACGACGGGCACGGAGCCCGCGTAGGTCAGCACGGCGCCCATCTGGAGCAGCGTCTTGAGCTTGTTGCGGATCTGGTCGGCGCCGACGGCGTCGAACGCCTCGGCGCAGTCGCCGCCCTGGAGCAGGAACGCCTCACCACGGGCGACGGCTCCCAGGCGCTGGCGCAGCTGGTCGCACTCGCCCGCGAAGACGAGAGGCGGATAGCTTGAAAGCTCCGCGACTACTTCGCGCAGAGCCTCGGCATCCGGGTACTCGGGCTGCTGCGCCGCAGGCAGGTGTCGCCACGTCGCCCGACCGGCGACGGCTTCGATGTCAGCGTTCACGGTCACGATGCAACACTACGGGTTCGCCACGGTCGAATTTACCGGATGCCCGCCTGATGAGACAGATCCGACCGAATGCTGTCCCACCAGGACACCCCCGCACGCGCGGGGACCACTTGGCCGAGCTCGACTCCTGACCGCCGCTCGTCGGCTCACTCCCGCCTGCGCGGGAACCACGCTTTATGTCAACGAACGCGCTCCCCGTCGGGCACGGTCATGCACTAAGGTTCCCGACATGTTCGCGCAGACGACCCAGAACTGGTGGTGGACCGCTCATCCGGCGGCCCACTGATCGCGCGTACACCGACTGACGCACCGCGAAGGCCGCCCGAGGGGCGGCCTTCGGTGTTTCCCGGGGCTGTTCCTCCTCACCGGAAGGAACCCGGATGACCGGCAACACCCACACCCTCCTCGCACAGCTCACCGACCCCGCCTGCCCGCCCTTCGCCCTGCTCCACCGCCGCACCCCCGGGCGCGGCGAGGGCACCGTCGAGCTGCTCCTCGGCACCGTGGCGGAGTACGCGCGGCTCACCGACATCCCGCTGCCGGACGGCCCGCCCGCGGACGGCGCGCCCGCCCTGGACGCCCTCGCCCTGATCCCCTTCCGGCAGATCCGCGAGCGCGGCTTCGACGTCCACGACGACGGCACCCCGCTGGCGGTGCTGCGCCCCCGCGAGTGCCACGAGCTGCCGCTCGCCGAGGTCCTCGCGGCGCTGCCCGCCCACGAGGTGCGGGTGGAGGGCGGCGCCTTCGACGTGGACGACGAGGCGTACGCCCGGATCGTCGAGCGGGTGATCGCGGACGAGATCGGCGCGGGCGAAGGCGCCAACTTCGTCATCCGGCGCACCTTCGAAGGCGAGATCCACGGCTTCGGGGCGGCCGACGCGCTGGCCCTCTTCCGCCGGCTGCTCGCGGGCGAGCGGGGCGCCTACTGGACGTACGTCGTGCACACCGGGGAGCGCACGCTGGTGGGCGCCAGCCCCGAGGCGCACGTCCGGATGTCCGGCGGCACCGTCGTGATGAACCCGATCAGCGGCACCTACCGCTACCCCCCGGAGGGCCCCACCAAGGACGGGCTGCTGGCCTTCCTGCACCACCGCAAGGAGGTGGAGGAGCTGTCCATGGTCGTGGACGAGGAGCTGAAGATGATGTGCACCGTCGGCGACATGGGCGGGGTCGTCGTCGGGCCGCGGCTCAAGGAGATGGCCCACCTGGCCCACACCGAGTACGAGCTGCGGGGCCGCTCCTCGCTGGACGTCCGGGACGTGCTGCGCGAGACGATGTTCGCCGCCACCGTCACCGGCTCCCCGGTGCAGAACGCCTGCCGGGTCATCGAGCGCCACGAGCCGAGGGGCCGGGACGGCCGGGGGCGCGGCTACTACGCGGGGGCGCTCGCGCTCGTCGGCCGGGACGGCGGGGGCGCCCGCACCCTCGACTCGCCGATCCTGATCCGCACCGCCGACATCGACCGGCGGGGCCGGCTGCGGCTGCCGGTCGGCGCGACCCTGGTGCGCCACTCGGACCCGTACGGCGAGGTCGCCGAGACCCACGCCAAGGCGGCGGGCGTCCTGGCGGCGCTCGGGGTGCGCACCGCCCTGCGCGACGCCGGGACCCGGCCCGCGGCCCGGCTCGCCGAGGACCCGGACGTCCAGGCCGCGCTCGACGCGCGCCGCGCGGACCTGGCGCCCTTCTGGCTGCGGATGCAGGGGGCGTCCGCCACGGCCCGGCTGACCGGGCACGCACTCGTCGTCGACGCCGAGGACACCTTCACGGCGATGCTGGCCCACCTGCTGCGCACTTCGGGCCTCACGGTCACGGTCCGCCGCTACGACGAGCCGGGCCTCCGGGAGGCGGCCCTCACCCACCGGGGCCGGGTCGTCCTGGGCCCCGGCCCCGGCAACCCCTCCGACACCGCCGACCCCAAGATGCGCACGCTGCGCGCGCTCACCGCCGAGCTGCTGCGGGGCCACCGGCACGGGCTGCTCGGCGTCTGCCTGGGGCACGAGCTGATCGCGGCCGAGCTGGGGATGGAGATCGTCCGCAAGGCGGACCCCTCGCAGGGGGCGCAGCAGCGGATCGGTTTCTTCGGGCGGGAGGAGACGGTGGGCTTCTACAACACGTTCACCGCGCGCTGCGATGCCGCTGCCGCGGAGGAGCTGGCGATGCACGGGGTGGAGCTGAGCCGGGACGCCGCGAGCGGTGACGTGCACGCACTGCGGGGGCCTGCTTTCGCGGGCGTCCAGTTCCATCCGGAGTCGGTGCTGACGCTGGACGGCGCGGCGATCGTGGCGGAGCTGCTGGCGTCGGTGCTGGTGTCAACTTCCCGGCCGTGAGCAGCCGAGTGCGCGAGTAGGGCACCGCTGGCGGCGGTGGTACCTCCTGCGTCTTGACCGCCCTGGCACGGGCGGTCGGGACGCGTGACTCACGCCCCGCATGCTGGGAATTACACCCGGCAGGTCTCGCACGCTCAAGCGTCGCGGGAAACCGGGTCCACCGGCCATGGCCGGGCTTGTGCCTTCGCAACTCGCATGTGGAGCAGCCACTCTGCCAGATCCCGCGCCACTCCGCGGCTCATGGTGCGGAATGCGATCCTCCCAGGGTGAACCCCGGGCCTTCCGGCCCGCCCCGGCGCCGAGGCCGGCGTGCACCCGTGCACGCCGGCCTCGGCCGGATCAAACCCGCCGACGCCCGAGGGCACCCCGGCCCTCAGCCGAAGAACGTCCGCGCCTCCGCGTACAGCGCGTCCGGCACCGTCTTCAGCCGGGCCGTCGCCTCGCCCAGCGGCACCCGGACCACGTCGGGTCCGCGCAGCGCCACCATCCGCCCGTAGTCCCCGTCCCGCACGGCGGCGATCGCGTGCAGGCCGAAGCGGGTCGCCAGCCAGCGGTCGAAGGCGCTCGGCGTCCCGCCCCGCTGGACATGCCCCAGCACGGTCGTACGGGCCTCCTTGCCGGTGCGGGACTCGATCTCCTTCGCCAGCCACTCCCCCACCCCGGACAGCCGCACATGGCCGAAGGAGTCGTGCGCGGCGGCGTCCTTGAGGACGAGGTCGCCGTCCTTCGGCATGGCGCCCTCGGCGACCACCACGATGGGGGCGTAGCTGGCACGGAAGCGGGAGGTGACCCAGCCGCAGACCTCGTCGAGGTCGAAGCGCTGTTCGGGGACGAGGATGACGTTGGCGCCGCCGGCGAGGCCGGAGTGCAGGGCGATCCAGCCCGCGTGGCGGCCCATGACCTCCACCACGAGGACCCTCATATGGGACTCGGCGGTGGTGTGGAGGCGGTCGATGGCCTCGGTGGCGATGTTGACGGCGGTGTCGAAGCCGAAGGTGTAGTCCGTGGCGGAGAGGTCGTTGTCGATGGTCTTGGGGACGCCGACGCACCGCACGCCGTGTTCCTCGTGGAGGCGGGCGGCGACGCCGAGGGTGTCCTCGCCGCCGATCACGATCAGGGCGTCGACCTCGTCCTTGGCGAGGTTCTCGCGGATGCGGCGGACGCCGTCGGGTTCCTTGAGGGGGTTGGTGCGTGAGGAGCCGAGGATGGTGCCGCCCCGGGGCAGGATGCCCCGGACGGCGGGGATGTCGAGCCGGGACGCGGAGCCCTGGAGCGGCCCCCGCCACCCGTCCCGGTAGCCGATGAAGTCGTAGGCGTGGTCCTGGACGCCCTTGCGGACGACGGCGCGGATGACCGCGTTGAGCCCGGGGCAGTCACCACCGCCGGTCAGCAATCCGACCCGCATGACACTCTCCCTTCAGCCGAGGACGGCGCCCGGCCTCCGGGGGGAGCGTCAGGCGTCGTCGAGACCTCGCTCTATCGCGTAGCGCACGAGCTCCACGCGATTGTGCAACTGGAGTTTGCCCAAGGTGTTCTGTACATGGTTCTGCACCGTGCGGTGGGAAATAACCAGCCGTTCCGCTATCTGCTTGTACGACAGGCCCTTGGCGACGAGCCGCAGCACCTCGGTCTCGCGGTCGGTCAGCCGGGGGGCCTTGGGGTCGTCGGGCGCGGCCGGGGCGGGGTCGGCGGCGAGGCGGCGGAACTCGCCGAGGACGAGCCCGGCGAGGCCGGGGGTGAAGACGGCGTCGCCGACGGCCGTGCGCCGGACGGCGTCCAGCAGCTCCTCGGTGCTGGCGGACTTCAGCAGATAGCCGGTGGCCCCGGACTTGACGGCCTCCAGCACGTCGGCGTGCTCGCCGCTGGCGGAGAGGACGAGGACGCGCAGCGCGGGGTTCTCGCCGACGAGCTCCTTGCAGACGGCGACGCCGGGCAGGCCCGGCAGATTGAGGTCGAGGACCAGCACGTCGGGGGCGGCGGCCCGGGCCCGGCGCACCGCCTGGGGGCCGTCGCCGGCGGTGGCCACCACGTCGAACCCGGCGTCCGCCAGGTCGCGGGCGACGGCGTCGCGCCACATCGGGTGGTCGTCGACCACCATGATCTTCAGGGTCCGCTCTTCGCTCATCGGCCGGCCTCGCTCCCCCGTGGGACTCTCAATTCGACTTCTGTGCCCTGTCCCGGCACGGACAGCAGTTCCGCGCTGCCGCCCAGGTCCCGCAGCCGGCCGCGGATGGAGAGGGCGACGCCCATGCGCCCCTCCCGCTCCGCGTCGGCGAGCCTGCCGTCGGGGATGCCCGGGCCGTCGTCCCGCACGGTGACGATCACCGCGTCCGGCTCGTCCTCCAGCAGGATCCAGGCCCGCGCGCCGTCGCCGGCGTGCTTGCGGACATTGTCCAGCGCGGCGCCGACGGCGGCGGCCAGCTCCGCCGCGGCGGCCGCCTCCAGCAGGACGGCGGTGCCGGGCCCGGCGAAGGAGACGTCGGGGCCGGCGTGCGGGGCGAGCAGCGCCGCCAGGTCGCAGGGGCCTTCGGGGGCCCGCCGGGCGGGCGGTACGGGCCCGGCCGGCCCGGCGGCCTCGGTGTACCGCTCCGGGGTGCCGCGTGCGGGCAGCAGGCCGCCCGCCACCAGGGTGCGCAGGGCGATCTCCTGTTCGCCGGCCATCCTGCCCAGCTCGGCGGCCTCGCCGCCGAGGGCGGTGCCCCGGCGCTGCACCATGGCCAGCACCTGGAGGACGCCGTCGTGGATGTCGCGGGCGAGCCGCTCGCGCTCGCAGGTCGCGGCCTCGATCTGGAGGGCGCGGGCGAGCGTGCGCTCACTGGCGCGGGCCACCTCGACGATGTAGCCGATGGCGATGGAGGAGACCCACACCAGCAGGACGTTGTGGACGGTGTCCCGGGCCGGGCTGCCGCGCTCGACGAGGTTGGCGAGGGCGACGAGCGTGGAGCCGACGGCCGCCCAGCGCCAGCCGCCCTTGATGGCGCAGCCCAGCACGGCGCCGCCGGTCCAGATGGACGGCAGGGTGGCCGCGCCGCCGTCGATGCGCTCCGGGGAGTCGACGACGGTGGTCAGCAGCACGCCGACCAGCGCGATGGTGAGGTCGGCGGTCAGGAAGCGCTTGGTGCAGCGCTCCGGCGAGGAGACCCGGTTCCAGGTCAGTGCCGTCCACAGGGTGAGTACGCCCATGTAGAGCGCACCGCCGAGCGGATGGACGTACTCGTGATAGTTGAAGGCGAACAGTGCGAGGGCGTAGCCGAGCGTCAGAACGCGGTAGCCGGTCAGCGCGCGCCACAGCGGCAGCTCCACCGACATCCGTACGACGCGCGGCTTCCCGCTGCGCGGTGTCATCGACCAACCCCCCAGCCCGGACGGGGCTACGCCTCGGGCTGCTTCCCCGCCTTGTCGAGTCCGGCGGCCTTCGCCGCCTTCTCCTCCTCGGCCTTCCGCTTCGCGTCCTCCGCGATCTGCCGCTTGGCGGCGGTCGCGTAGATGTCGACGTACTCCTGGCCGGAGAGCTCCATGATCTTGTACATGACCTCGTCGGTCACCGAGCGCAGGATGAAGCGGTCGCCGTCCATGCCGTGGTAGCGGCTGAAGTCCAGCGGCCGGCCGATCCGGATGCCCGGCTTGATCATCTTCGGCAGGACCTTGCCGGGCGGCTGCACCTTCTCGGTGTCGATCATCGCCACGGGGATGACGGGCGCGCCGGAGAGCAGCGCCACGCGGGCGAGGCCGCCGGGCTTGCCGCGGTAGAGGCGGCCGTCCGGGGAACGGGTGCCCTCGGGGTAGATGCCGAAGAGCTCACCGCGCTCCAGCACCTCGAGACCGCTCTTGATCGCCGCCTCGCCGGCCCCGCGGCCGCCCGAACGGTCTACGGGCAGCTGGCCCACGCCCTTGAAGAACGCGGCCGTCAGCTTTCCCTTGACCCCGGGGGAGGTGAAGTATTCCTGCTTCGCGATAAAGGTGATCTTGCGATCGAGCACCGCGGGCAGGAAGAAGGAGTCCGAGAACGACAGGTGGTTGCTCGCCAGGATCGCGGGCCCTTCGGCCGGGATGTTCTCCAGGCCCTCCACCCACGGCCGGAAGGCAAGCTTCAGCGACCCGCCGATGGACAGCTTCATAGCGCCGTAGAACAACCGAGAACCTCCTGTAGTGACGAGGAGACCTTAACCTGCCTACCCGCCCGGCGGCGCTCCGCGTACGCTGAGGGGCAGACCCCTTTTCCCGTTCCACCGATCGGAGATTCCGGTGCCGCTCCTCCCCGGCGCCGAGCCGTTCCGCCACGACGGCGGAGAGGTCGGCGTCCTCGTGTGCCACGGCTTCACCGGTTCCCCGCAGTCCGTACGGCCCTGGGCCGAGCACCTCGCGGAGCGCGGCCTCACCGTCTCCCTCCCCCTGCTGCCCGGGCACGGCACCCGCTGGCAGGACATGCAGGTCACGGTCTGGCAGGACTGGTACGCGGAGGTCGACCGCGCCCTGCGGGATCTCCGGGAGCGCTGTTCCCAGGTCTTCGTCTGCGGGCTGTCGATGGGCGGGGCGCTGACGCTGCGGCTGGCGGCGAAGCACGGGGCGGACGTCTCCGGCATCGTCCTGGTCAACCCCGCGAACAAGGTGCACGGCCTGGCGGCCAAGGCGCTGCCGGTGGTGCGCCATCTGCTGCCGACGAAGTCGGGCATCGCCAGCGACATCGCGAAGCCGGGCTGCGAGGAGGTCGGCTACGACCGGGTGCCGCTGCACGCGGCGCACTCCTTCCGCCGCTTCCTGACCATGCTGGACCGGGAACTTCCCCAGGTCACCCAGCCGTTGCTGCTGCTGCACAGCCCCGAGGACCATGTGGTGCCGCCCGTCGACTCGGCGCGGATCCTGGCCCGGGTCTCCTCGCGGGACGTCACCGAGCGGCTGCTGGAGCGCAGCTATCACGTGGCGACCCTGGACCACGACGCCGAGCTGATCTTCGAGGAGACCTTCGCGTTCATCAGCCGGCTTTCGGCGGGTGTCGGGGCGGCCCCCCGTGGCTGAGCACGACGCGGACCGCGACCGCGACGAGAGCCGGGACCCGCTCGACGAGGACGCGGCGTGGGCGGAGCTCGTCGCCGCGTACGGCGAGCAGCCCGACCCGGCGACGGGGCGCTGGCCCGCCTCCGGTGACGTCCTGGACGCCGCCGCGCGCCCGGCTCCGGAGGGCGGCCGGCCCCCGGCCGCCGACCCGACGGGGCCGGAGGAGCCGCCGCTGAAGTCCGGCCCCGCCGCCTCCGACGAGCCGGCGCGGCCCGAGCGGCCCGGCAGCTTCATCGTGTACGCGCCCGGGGTCGGCCCCCGGGACTGGGACGCCCCGTCCGAGGAGGCGCTCGACGACTCCGAGGAGGGCCACTTCGTCCCGCCGGAGCCGCCGCCGCTGCCCACGGGCGATGTGACGTCGCGGTTCGCGTGGATCGCGGTGCTGGGCGGCCCGTTGCTGCTGTTGATCATGGTCCTGCTGCGGCAGGAGCTGACGTGGTGGGTGACGACGCTGGGCGTGGGCGGCTTCCTGGGCGGCTTCGCGACGCTGGTCCTCCGGATGAAGGACACGGACGAGGAGGACGACGACCCCGGGCGGGGTGCGGTGGTGTAGTGACGGGGGCCTTCCTCCCCGCCCCGCTCCTTCCCGCAACCGGGGGCTCCGCCCCCGGGACCCCTTCGCGCGCTGCGCGCGGTGGCCTCACACGCCCGCCGGGCTGAATTTCCGAGGTCCGGGGCCCTGGCCAGAGCCTCGTGCTACGCGGCCGGCACCCGCACGGCCGCCAGCACCGGCAGGTGGTCCGTCGCCGCCCTGAGGTCCCGTTCCTCCACCCCCGGCAGCCCCATGGGAACCCCGCATCCCAGGAACTCCACTCCCCCGGTCGCGAACACCGCGTCGATCCGCTGGAGCGGGTCGCCCAGCCGCGTCGTGTGCTCGCGCCCCCACGGCTCGGTCGTCCAGCCGTCCTGGAGGGCGCCCGCGAGCAGGCCGAAGGTGCGGCCGTCGGGGCGGTCGTTGAGGTCGCCCGCCGCCACGGCGTACGGGACGTCCAGCGCGGCCAGCCGCTCCAGGAGCAGCCCGCCCTGCTCGTACCGCTCCCAGTCCCTGATGCTGAGGTGGCAGCTGAGGACGCCCAGCCGGGCCCGGCCGAAGCGGAGCACGGCGGTCGCGAAGCCGCGCTGGTGGAGCCCCGGGGTGCGGGGCAGCAGGACGTCCTCGGTGCGCTCCACGTGCGCGCGGAGCGAGGACATGATCATCGGGCCGGAGGCGGTGGCGCCGCCGGTGACGTACACCAGGCCGGAGGCGCGGCCGAGCCGGGCCGCGGCCTTGCGCCAGCGGAAGAAGCGCGGGGCCTCCTGGACGCAGACGACGTCGGGCGCGCACGCCCGGATGACCCGGCCGAGCGCGCCCACGTCATCGCGCATGGAGCGGATGTTGTAGCTGAGCACACGGACGACGGCCGAGCCGTCCGGCTCGGTACGGGACGCCGGGAGGTCCGGCAGCAGAGCGGTAGTCATGGACCGGACACACCCTTTCCACCGGGCGGTGCCGGACCGGCACCGCCGGATTCGCCGTCGTGGTCCCGGCCGCCGGGGCGGCCGGGGAGCGCTCAGCCCTGGCGGGCCAGGTCCGCCGCGCCGACCAGGCCGGCCTTGCCGCCCAGCTTCGCGGCGAGCACCTGAGCGTGCGGACGCCACTGGCCGCCGATCAGCCAGCGCTTGAAGGACTTGCGGATGGGGTCGAGGACGAGGTCGCCCTCGTCCGAGACGCCGCCGCCGACGATGAACGCCGAGGGGTCGAAGAGCGAGGCGAGGTCCGCCAGGCCCGCGCCGGCCCAGCGGGCCAGCTCGCGGAAGGAGTCGATGGCGACCGGGTCGCCCTGCCGTGCCGCGGCGCTGATGTGCTTGCCCTCGATGCCCTCGACCGTGCCGTCGCCGAGGCCGAGGAGGATCTCGGCGTTCTCCGGGGTGGCGTTGGCGCGCTGCTTGGCGTAGCGGACGAGGGCGCGGCCGGAGGCGTACTGCTCCCAGCAGCCCTGGCTGCCGCAGCCGCAGAGCAGGCCGTCGGGCACCACGCGGATGTGGCCGAACTCGGCGGCCACGCCGAAGCGGCCGCGGCGAAGCTTGTTGCCGATGATGATGCCGCCGCCGAGGCCGGTGCCCAGGGTGATGCAGATGACGTCGTCGTGGCCCTGGCCGGCGCCGAAGCGGTACTCGCCCCAGGCGGCGGCGTTGGCGTCGTTCTCGACGACGACCGGGAGGCCGACGCGCTGCTCGACCTTGTCCTTCAGGGCCTCGTGGCGCCAGTTGATGTTCGGGGCGAAGAGGACCGTGGCCCGCTTGTCGTCCACGTAGCCCGCGGCTCCGATGCCGACCGCCTCGACGTCGTGGTCGGCGCTGACCGTGCGCACGGCGTCGGCGATGGCGTCGATGACGCCCTCGGGGGTCGGCGGGGTGGGCACCTTGCACGTCGCGAGGATGTTGCCGTCCTCGTCGACCACGCCGGCCGCGATCTTGGTGCCGCCGATGTCGACCCCGATGGTGAGTCCCATGTGTCCCTCAGTTTTTCGCTCGAACCCCGCCGCGACCCACCGTACCGGAGGTGGGGGGACCTCCCGCGCCCTTATGGCCCATGGGGAAGCCGAAGGGGGACCGGGGAGGTTCAGTCGAGGTCGATGCGCTCGGAGCCGCCCGGCGTCCCGTCGTCGCCCCGGGGGCCTTCGGAGCCCGCGGCGGGGCCCCCGGTGGAGTCGCCGGAGGAGTCACGGGCGGGGCCCGCGGGCTTCCCGGCGGAGCCGCCGCGGGTCCAGCGGCCCTCCTGGCCCTGGACGGCGGCGCGGTAGGCGGCGAGCAGCTCGGAGCCGGCGGACGCCAGGTGGTCGAAGACCTCGGGGTTGCGCTCGATGACGGGCTCGACAACGGCCTTGGCCTGCGCGACGACCTGCTGGACGACGTCCTGGGCGGCCGCGCCCGCGAGCGGCAGCTGGAAGGCGGAGACCTTCTCGGCCACGGCGTCGACGAGCTTGCGGAGCTCCTCGGCGGCGCTGCCGGGGGGCTGCCCGTACTCCTCGCGACGGCGGGCCCGCTCGGCGGCGAGGTCCTCGGCGCAGGCCTGTTCCCAGGCGTCGGACGCGGCCTCCGCGTGCGGTGCGGGGCGCTCGTTGGCATCGCTCATGGCGGACTCCTACGGCTGGAATTTCCTTCGACGTTACCCGAACGGTGGAAGGGCGTCGGGAACGGGCCGCGCGGGCCGGACCGGGGCGGCCGGCCGGGGCTCAGGAGGGCCGGGGCCACAGGGCGGGGTCGGGGGTGAAGCGCACGCAGAGGGCGCCGTCGCGCAGCCCGGCCCCGGAGACCGCGCAGCGGCGCAGCGCGGACGGCAGGGGCAGCACCCGGCGGAACGGGCCGACGCCGACGATGAGTTCGTCGCCCCTGCGTATGAGGTCGAGGGCGTCGCGCCGGGCGCCGGGCAGCGGGAGCCGCCAGACCAGTACGCCGTCGGCGGCCAGCCGGTCCTCCACGGTCCAGGCGTCGGGTTCCGGGCCGTCGTCCGCGGTGCCCCAGCCGTCGAGCTCGTCGGTCAGGCCCCGGCCGGCGACGAGGCCGCGGCCGACGGTGGTGGAGCGGGCCCGGTCGACCAGCTCGGCGAGGTCGGCGCGGCCGCGGGGGGCGCGGCCGAGGTGGGGCAGCTCGCAGACGGTGACGCCGTCGACGAGGAACTCCTCGCGCAGTTCCTTGCGGGCGGTGCGCTGCTCACCGGCGAGGGCGGCCGTCCAGGGGTCGGCGGCGTCGGCGCAGTGGTCGGGGAGCAGCCGGTTGGCGACGAGGGCGTCGACGCGGCAGCCCTGGAGGGCCAGGGCCGCGCGGGCCAGGCGGAGCTCCTCGACGGCGGGCGGGCCGGGTTCGGCGACCAGGCGCACGGTGGTGCCGGCCGCCTCGATCACGTCCTGGACGGCGGCGAGCTCGGCCTCCCAGCGCTCGGCGGTCTCGTAGAGCCGCTGGGCGGGCATGGGGACGCCGGCGAGCTGGGCGAGCATCGGGCGCAGGGCGCGGGCGGCCTGCCGCTCGGGGGGCAGCAGCCGGCGCAGGTAGCGCCGGAGCTGCTCGGGGAGGGCGAGCAGGCGGACGGTGTCGTGGACGGGCGGCATGTCGACGACGAGGAGGTCCCAGTGGCCGTCCCGGTCGTGGGCGGCGCGGAGGGCGGCGAGGACGGCGAGGGGTTCGGCGCCGGGGAGTTCGGTGAGCTCCTCGGGGTCGAGGGGGGTGGCGCCCAGGAGGTCGAAGAGGGAGGCGCCGCGGTCCTGGAGCTCGCGGGCGCGGTCCTCGAAGTGCTCGCCGGTGGCGACGCGGGCGGCCCACAGCCCGGGTGCCACCTCGGTGGGCGCCGCCCAGGGCGCCCCGCCGGCCGCGCCCCGGGGCAGCGCGGTGCCGAGCACCGTGTCCGGGGCGGGGCCGCGGTCGCGGGTGAGGAGCAGGGTGCGCCGGCCCTCGCGCGCGGCGGCGAGCGCCGTGGCCGCGGCGGCCGTGGTGCGGCCCGCGCCGCCGGGACCGGTGACGAGGACCGTACGCAAGGTGGAGCCTCCGGCAGTGGTACGTGGTTTCCCGGGGACCGTCGCCGTCGGCGGCCGGTGGGGAGGCCGGGAGAGTGGTGGTACGTGGAGGGTACGGGCGGGCCGGCCCGGCCGGTCGGCGGGGGGTCAGGAGGAGGCCGACGCCGTGCTCTCGACGCGCTGCTTGAGGCCGTCGAGGGCGCGGTCGATGATGACCTTCTCCGCCTTGCGCTTGATCATGCCGAGCATGGGGATCTTGACGTCCACGGTGAGCTGGTACGTCACCTCGGTGTGCTTGCCGCCGGCCGCGGGCTCCAGGCTGTACGAGCCGTCGAGCTGCCGCAGCATCTGGGACTTGACCAGCGACCAGCTGACGACGCCCGGCGCCGGCCAGCTGTAGGCCAGCGTGTGGTCGTCCTTGATGGCGCCGGCGTCGAGGACCAGGCGCACCTGGGCGGCGCGGCCCTCCTCGTCGCGGGCGAGGACCTCGGCCTGCTTGACCTCGCCGGTCCACTCGGCGTAGCGGTCGAAGTCCGCGATCACCGCCATGACCTCGGCGGGGGTCGCCTCGATCGTGATGCTCGAGCTGGTGTGTTCCGCCATCTCCGTGGCTCCTCCGTACCGGTCCCTGTGCCTGCTGTGGCCTGCCGTGCTGCGCCTGCTCGGTCCTGGAACGACCGCCGCTGAAGGCTATCGTGCGCCGCTCGTCACCACTCCAGCACCCACGGTGTCCCGCTGGAGGCGAAGTGGCCGACGTTGACGCATTCCGTGGCGCCGATCCGCATCCGGCGGGCGAGCGGCTGGTGGACGTGGCCGAAGAGGGCGTAGGCGGGGCGGGTGGCGCGGATCGCCTCCAGCAGGGCGGAGCTGCCGCGCTCGAAGCGGCGGGCCACGGTGTCGTAGCAGAGCTCGGGGACGTCGGGCGGGATGTGGGAGCAGAGGACGTCGACCTCGCCGAGGGCCTCGATCTTCGCGGCGTACTCCTCGTCGTCGATCTCGTAGGGGGTGCGCATGGGTGTCCGCAGGCCGCCGCCGACGAAGCCGAAGACCCGGCCGCCGATCTCCACCCGCTCGCCGTCGAGGACGGTGGTGCCCGCCGCGGCGTACTCGGGCCAGAGGTGGGGGATGTCGACGTTGCCGTAGGTGGCGTAGGTGGGGGTGGGGAAGGCGGCGAACAGCTCCGCGTACTGCTTGCGGACGGCGGACTCGATGGCGGCGTTCCGGTCGATCCCCTGCCAGAGGCTGCGGGCCAGGTCACGGGCCTCGTCGAAGCGCCGGGCGGTGCGCAGCTCCACGATCAGGTCGGCGTTGGCCTCGCCGAACAGCTCGGGGAAGATGCCGCGCGAATGGTCGTGGTAGTCGAGGAAGAGGACGAGGTCGCCCAGGCAGACGAGCGCGTCGGCGCCGTCTCCCGCCCGGCGCAGGCCCTCGCTGTTGCCGTGTACGTCACTGACCACGTGAACCCTGAAGCCACCTCGCATACGGATCACCCTAGGGTCTGCGGCGTGTCCGCCGGAAGGTCCCCGACCTGCGGTTACTTCCGGGTCACCGAACGAAGGGGCTAGGGTTCGCAGAGCAGTCCCGTGGCATGTGACGCAGAGAACATCTCGGCGCGACCCCCTATTCGAAAGCGATACCGGTGGGTAACGTCCGGGCAGTCCACTACCCCCCTTGCCTGATCATGGACCGCAGCCGACGCAGCGCCCCTCGAAGACGCGGCGGCGCCGGCGCCCGACGAGGAGCAGCAGTCTTGCGCGAGTTCAGCCTTCCGGCCCTCTACGAGGTCCCTGCGGACGGAAACCTGACGGATCTGATCCGCCGCAACGCCGCGCAGCGCCCTGACGTCGCCGTCATAGGACGTAAGGTCGCCGGCCGCTGGGAGGACGTCAGTGCCGTCACCTTCCTGGCCGAGGTGCGGGCGGCGGCGAAGGGTCTGATCGCGTCCGGTGTGCGGCCGGGCGACCGGGTGGGGCTGATGTCCCGCACCCGCTACGAGTGGACGCTGCTGGACTTCGCGATCTGGAGCGCCGGCGGGGTGACCGTGCCGGTGTACGAGACGAGCTCGGCCGAGCAGATCCAGTGGATCCTGGGCGACTCCGGCGCCGTGGCCGTCGTCGTCGAGTCCGCGGCCCACGAGGCGCTCGTCGACTCCGTGCGCGACCGGCTGCCGGCCCTGGAGCACGTCTGGCAGATCGAGGACGAGGGCGTCGAGCGGCTGCGCGCGGCGGGCGAGGGCCTGACGGACGAGGAGGTCGACGAGCGCAGCGCGCTGGCCGACGCCGACTCCCCCGCGACGATCGTCTACACCTCGGGCACCACCGGGCGCCCCAAGGGCTGTGTGCTGACCCACCGCGCGTTCTTCGCCGAGTGCGGCAACGCGGTGGAGCGGCTGAAGCCGCTGTTCAACACCGGCGACTCCTCGGTGCTGCTCTTCCTGCCCACGGCGCACGTCTTCGGCCGCCTGGTGGAGATCTCGGCGATGCTCGCCCCGATCAAGCTGGGCTGTGTCCCCGACATCCGCAACCTCACCGAAGAGCTGGCCGCCTTCCGGCCGACGCTGATCCTCGGCGTCCCCCGGGTCTTCGAGAAGGTCTACAACGCCGCGCGGGCCAAGGCCCAGGCCGACGGCAAGGGCAAGATCTTCGACAAGGCCGCCGACACCGCCATCGCCTACAGCCGGGCGAAGGACGGCCCGGCCGGCCCCTCGCTGGGCCTGCGGATCAAGCACGCGATCTTCGACCGGCTGGTCTACGGCAAGCTGCGCGCCGTCCTCGGCGGCCGGGCCACGCACGCGATCTCCGGCGGCGCGCCGCTCGGCGAGCGGCTGGGCCACTTCTACCGGGGCATCGGCTTCACGGTCCTGGAGGGCTACGGGCTCACCGAGTCCTGCGCGGCGACGGCCTTCAACCCGTGGGACCGGCAGAAGATCGGCACGGTCGGCCAGCCGCTGCCCGGCTCGGTCGTCCGGATCGCGGACGACGGCGAGGTGCTGCTGCACGGCGAGCACCTCTTCCAGGGCTACTGGAACAACGAGCAGGCGACGAAGGAGGCCCTCTCGGACGCCTGGTTCCACACCGGCGACCTGGGCACCCTCGACGAGGACGGCTACCTCACGATCACCGGCCGGAAGAAGGAGATCATCGTGACGGCGGGCGGCAAGAACGTCGCCCCGGCCGTGATCGAGGACCGCATCCGGGCCCACGCGCTGATCGCCGAGTGCATGGTGGTCGGTGACGGCCGTCCGTTCGTCGGCGCGCTGATCACGCTCGACGAGGACTTCCTGCCGCGCTGGCTGGAGGACAACGGCAAGCCGGCCGGTACGACCCCGGCCCAGCTGGCGGACGACGCGGAGCTGCTGGCCGCCGTGCAGAAGGCCGTCGACGACGGCAACGCGGCGGTCTCGAAGGCGGAGTCGGTCCGTAAGTTCCGCATCCTCCCGGCGCAGTTCACGGAGGAGTCGGGGCATGTGACGCCGTCGCTGAAGCTGAAGCGGAACGTGGTGGCGAAGGACTTCGCGGACGAGATCGAGGCGCTTTACCGCGCGTAGCGCGGTGTGTTCACCGTGACCGGGGTGCGGGACCGTCGCCCGTATCGGTCACGGCTTGTCCTCGGACGCCGGACGGGCCGGGTTTTCCGCCCGTCCGGCGTTTGTCTGCGATCCCGTAGAGCCCGTCCGGCCCCGTTTCTTACAACAGCTCCCGCAGGCGCTCGGCGAGGAGGTCCCAGCGCCAGCGCTCCTCGACCCACCGGCGCCCCCGCTCGCCCATGCGGCGCCGCAGCTCCGGGTCGCCGAGCAGCGTGACGACACGGTCCGCGGTGTCCGCCGGGGAGCCGCCGCGGACGACGTATCCCGTCTCGCCGTCCAGGACGGCGTCGGGGGCGCCGCCGGAGTCCCCGGCGATCACGGGCAGGCCGGTGGCGGACGCCTCCAGATAGACGATGCCGAGCCCTTCGACGTCCAGGCCGCCGCGGCGCGTGCGACAGGGCATGGCGAAGACGTCGCCGGCGCCGTAGTGGGCCGGGAGCTCCTCCCAGGGCACCGGGCCGGTGAAGCGGACGGCGTCGGCGACGCCGGTCTCCTCGGCCAGCTTCCGCAGGTCGTCGCCGTACGGGCCGCCGCCGACGATCAGCAGCACCGCGTCGGGGACGGCGGCCAGGATCCGGGGCATGGCCCGGATGAGGGTGTCCTGGCCCTTGCGCGGCACGAGCCGGGAGACGCAGACGACGACCGGGCGGTCGGTGAGGCCGAGGCGGGCGCGGACCTCGGCGCCGCCGGAGCCGGGGTGGAAGGTCTTCTCGTCCACGCCGGGCGGCAGTTGGACCATGCGGGCGGCGGCCTCGTCGGTCAGCGCGGCGGCGATCCGGGACCGGGTGTACTCCCCCAGGTAGGTGAGCGTGTCCGTGCCCTCGCCGATCCGCCGCAGCAGCTGCCGGGAGGCGGGCAGCTGAGCCCAGCCGGCCTCGTGGCCGTGGGTCGTGGCGATCAGCTTCCGGGCGCCCGCCCGGCGCAGCGCGGGGGCCATCAGCCCGAGCGGGGCGGCGGCCCCGAACCAGACCGAGGAGCAGCCGTGTTCGCGCAGCAGCTCGGTGGCACGGCGGGTGACGCGAGGGGTGGGCAGCAGCATCGTCGTCCGGTCGCGGACGACCTGGAAGGGCTGTTCGGCGTCGAAGCGCGCGGTGGCCTCGGCGCCCTCCTGGCCGCGCTTCCAGGTGGAGGCGTAGACGACGACCTCGGCGGGGTCCAGGCGCAGGGCCATGTTGTGCAGGAAGGCCTGGATGCCGCCGGGGCGGGGCGGGAAGTCATTGGTGACGACGAGGGTCTTGTGCATCGCGTCCCGACAGTACCGGGTGTCCCGGCCCGCACGGCCCGGGAGGTGCCGCCGGGGGGGCGATCGGGCGGCAACGGGGCCGGTGTACCGCCACGTCACCGCGCCAGGGCGGTCCGGGCGGGCATCATGCCTTCCAGTAGCGGCGCGCGGACGGCGTGTGAGGACCGTGAAGGGCGAGGTGGATGATGGCGGGCGCTGGTTTGCGGCTCTCGGTCGCGGTGTGGGCCGTCACCCGGGTCGTGCTGCTGTTGTGCGTGTTCCGGGTGTGGGTGCTGCCGGGTTCGGACGTCTCCGTCGACATCGAGGTGATCTACCAGGGCTGGTACGGGGTGCTGCGCACCGGCACGTTCCCCTACGACGACGTGACGTGGCAGTACCCGCCGGCCGCAGCGCTCGCCGTGCTCGCCCCCGCCCTGCTGCCGTTCCTGGAGTACGCCCCGGCGTTCTTCGTGGTGTGCTTCCTCGCGGACGCGGTGGTCCTCGCCCTGCTGCTGTACGCGGTGCGGGGCGGCCGGCGCAGCGCCAAGGGGGTGTGGGTGTGGGTGGTGGGAGTTCCGCTGCTGGGTCCGATCGTCTACGCCCGTTATGACGTGATGGTGACGGCCGTGGCCGTGGCGGGGCTGCTGGCGGTGGCCCGGCGCACCCGGGCGGCGGGGGCGCTCATGGCGTTCGGCGCGCTGCTGAAGGTCTGGCCGGTGCTGCTGCTGGTGGGGACACCGCGCGGCCGGAGCACCCGGTCCGCGTGGAGCACGGCGCTGGTCACGGCGGTGACGCTGGGGCTGCTCTTCGCGGTGACGATGCCGGGGGCGCTGGCCTTCCTGACCTTCCAGCGGGACCGGGGCACCGAGGTGGAGTCCCTGGGGTCGCTGGTCTTCCACCTGGGCCGGCACTTCGGGTGGCACGGGCACGCGCGGCTGAACTACGGCTCGGTGGAGTTCCTCGGCCCGTACGTCCGCACGGTCAGCAGGCTCGCGCTGGGCCTGAGCGTGCTGGCGTTCGGCTGGCTGCTGGTGTGGCGGCTGCGGGCGCGGCGGTTCGCGGACCACACGCCGTACGACGCGGCGTTCGCGGCGGTGCTCCTGTTCACCACGACGAGCCGGGTGATCAGTCCGCAGTACGTGGTCTGGCTGATCGGTCTGGCGGCGGTGTGCATGACGATGCGGACGACGCGTCAGGGGCTGCCGATCGCGCTGGTGCTGGTGGCCGCGTCGCTGACGCAGCTGGAGTTCCCCTTGTGGTTCTCGCACGTGGTGGCGAGCGACAAGCTGGGCGTGGCGACGCTGACCCTGCGGAACGGTCTGCTGGTGGTGGCGACGCTGATCTCGTGCGCGCGGCTGTGGCGCGAGACGGTGCGCGAGGAGGAACCCGCGGAGCTCTCCCCCGCCCCGCCCGTCCCCGACCCGGGGTCCCCGCCCCGGGCTCCGGTCCTCAAGCGCCGGACGGGCTGAGATCCCAGCCCGTCCGGGGGCACCCCGGCGGTAGCGGAGGGAGGAAGCCGGGGGAGCTTGAGGACACCGCGCGAAGCGCGGAAGAGGGGCCCGGGGTGAAGCCCTCGGTGACGGGAAGGGGCGGGCAGGGCCCCCTCACCCCAGCTCCCGCTCCACATAGGCCCGCCACTCCGCCGTGAACTCCACCTGCGAGATCCCCAGCACCCGCCGCAGCTCCGCCCCCACCGCCCCCGACCGCCGCTCGCGTCCGCCCACCCCCCGGTAGAACGCCACGAGCTTCTCCTCTCCCCACCGCTCCGCGATCATCCGGCAGGCCAGCCAGCCCTCCTCGTACGCGCGGGCCAGCCGCCCGGACTCGCCCGCGAAGCCGAAGTCGGCGTCCGTGGGCAGCCCGCGGGGCGCCTTGCCCGCGGCCACGGCGCGGGCAAGCTCGGGCGCGGCCTGGCGGGCGGTGCGGCCGGTGCCCCGGTAGGCCGTCCAGTCGGCGAAGCCCTCCGAGAGCCACAGCGGGGTGGCCGCCGAGGTCAGGGCGCGGGTGGCGACATGGGCCGTCTCATGGGTGAGGACGACCTGGCGGCCGAAGGAGCCGAGCGCCCCGTACGCCTCGGGGTTGACGATGATCCGGTCGGCCGGTGCCTCGCCGGAACCGCCGACCTCGCCGGTCGTCACGGCGGCGATGCCCCGGTAGTTGGAGACGGGCGAGTCCAGGAGGGCGGCCATCCGCTCCACCGAGGCCGGCATCTGCACGACGACCCGGCCGGGCCACGCGCCCGGCCCCGCCTTTCCGCCCTTTCCGCCCCTGCCTTTACCGCTCTTCCCGTCCCCGCCGTCCCCGCCGTCCTCGTCTCCCTCGCCCGGGCCGCCGTCCCGCCACGCCGCCGCCACCGCGGGCACGGCACGGTCGGCGGCGGCCGCGAGGGCCTCCAGGCGCGCCCGGTCCTGGCCGACCCCGAGGACGAGACTGCGCTCGCCCCGCACCGCCGTGACCGGGCCCTGCTGCCACAGCTGGCGGCCGCGCGGGGCGTCCTCGGCCGTGACGTACCACCGGCCGTCGCGCTCGACGACGGTCAGCCGGGCCTTGGTGACGACCGGTGCCGCGTCATAGCCGGCCAGCCGGTAGCGGAGTTCGGTCTCGGCGGCGAGGCGGCGGCCGTCGCCCTGGGCGGGCGCGAAGCCCCCGGTCCGCACCAGGCGGTACTCCCAGGTGGCCAGCGGCACGGCGGCGAGATTGGCGAACACCCGGCGCTGCTCCGCGCGGTAGCCCTCGGCGGCCGGGTCCACGGCGGCGAGGAAGGCCCGCTCGTCCCGGTCGCGCAGCGCGGCGGACCACCGGTCCAGCAGCGCCCGTACGGCCTTGCGGTCGCCGTCCGGTACGTCCGGCCCGGAGCCCGGACCCAGCGTCCCGCAGCCGCACAGGGCCTGGAGCGTGAGCAGCCCGGCGGCGAGCCAGGCCGCCGCCCGGCGATATGCCCGGCGCGGTGCCCGGCAGCGCACTCGACGGTCCGTTCCGTGAGGTGCCCGACGAGCCGGCCGACGGCACGCCCGGAGAGCCGCCCCGGAATCACCTCCGGGACCGCTCCCTCGTCCGCTCCACCACCGGCCCGTCACGTCCCGCATCGTACGAGCCGCGCGCCCCCCGGCGTACGCTCAGGGCGCGCTCATGGCCGGGTGACGGAGGAAATGGGCATCATGTTGGCCGGGTCGTAGCGCACCCGGGCTCCGGGGTAGGGCGCGTGGACGACCTGACCGTTGCCCACGTACATCGCCACATGGCTGGCGTCACTGCGGTAGATCACCAGATCGCCGGGCCGGGCCTCCGCCAGGGAGACCTGCCGGCCGGCGCCGCGCTGTGCCTGCGAGGTGCGGGGCAGACCCACCCCGGCCCGCCCGTAGGCCCACTGCATCAGGCCGGAGCAGTCGAACGCGCTAGGGCCGGTCGCGCCCCAGGCGTAGGGGGAGCCGACGGCCGAGCGGACCGCCATGGCCGCGGCGGCGCCGCGCGAGGAGGTCACGGCGGCGAGGTCGGGCAGCGCGGCGAGCGGGCTCTCCGTACGGGCGTCGCCGTCCGAGCGCGAGGCCCGCGCGTAGGCCGCCCGCTCGGGGCGGGGCAGGGAGTTGAGCAGCCGGCGGGCCGTGGCGAGCTTCTTCTCGACCTCGCGCTTGTGGCGCTCGACGGCGCGGCGGCTCTCCTCCAGCCGCCCGAGGACCTCCACCGCCTCCGCCCGCTCCTGGCGCAGGGAGCGCTGGGCCTCCGTGAGCGCGCGGAGCTCCTCGCTCCGGCGGCCGCTCACCCGGTCGAGGGTGGCGGCCCGGTCGAGGTAGCCGTCGGGGTCGGAGGAGAGCAGCAGCTGGAGCGCGGGGGCTACGGCACCGTTCCGGTACTGCGCGGCGGCGATCATGCCGAGGGCGGCGCGCATCCGGTTGACCTGCTCCTGGCCGCGCGCGACGCGGTCGGTGGCCTGCTCCACCTTCTCCCGCAGGTCGTCGGCGCGTTCGTCCGCCGCGTTGTATTTCTCGGTGGCGCGCTCCGCCTCTTCGTAGAGCTTGTCGACCTGTGCCTTGACGGTGCCGGGGGACCGGCTCTCGTCGCCCGCGGGGCGGGCGCCCGCGGGTGTGGTGAGGGTGGCCGCCGCGGTGGCCACGGCGGCGGACAGGACGGTGGCCCGCACGGTCTGGGTGAGACCTGACTGCGCGGTACGGCGGTGGGACGCCACGGGCTGCCGCACTCCCTTCCTCTGCTTCCGGTGGACGCGGTCGCCCGGACCGCCCGGGAAGTGCGGACGGCGTGCCGAGGCACCGCGCGCCAGACAGTAGCGGCGTGCTCACCCCGGGTTCAAAGACCGTTCCGCGCCGGAAACTTGACGCCCCGCCGGAGACGCAGGTCACCGGCGGGGCGTGGAGTCAGCGGGGGTCGCCGCGATTCGCCCGAACGGGCGGCGGCTCAGCCATTCGGCCGTATCCGGTCAGCCTATGCGGACACCGAACTGGAAGGGCATGTTCCCCATCGACTCGTAGCGCACATTGGTGCCCGAGCGGGGGGCGTGCAGGGTCTGGCCGTTGCCCGCGTAGAGGCCGACGTGGTGCTGGTCGCCGTAGAAGATGACCAGGTCACCGGGCTTGAGCTGGCTCTGGTCGTAGATGCGGGTGCCGGCGTTGGCCTGGTCCTGCGAGATGCGCGGCAGGGTGACGCCGGCCTGCGCGTACGCCCAGGAGGTCAGGCCCGAGCAGTCGAAGGAGCTGGGACCGGTCGCGCCCCACACATACGGGGTGCCGATCTTGCTCTGCGCGGCGGAGAGCGCGGCGGCGGCGCGGCCCGAGGTGGGGAGGTCCTTGCCGAGGTCCGGGCGGCTCTCGCCGGCGCGGCCGGCGCGCGAGCCGCCCCCGCTCTTGGCATCACCCTTGGCACCGTCCTTGGCGGCGTCGCCGCCGCCGGCCTCCTTGGCGTCCTCGGCGGCGATCTCGGCGCGCTCCTTGGCGGTGAGCGTGTTGAGGAGCTTCTGGGCCTCGGCGAGCTTGCCCTGGACCTCCTCCTTCTTCTCCCCGAGGGCCTTACGGGTCTCCCCGAGGTCCTTGAGCTTGCCGGTCGCCTCCTGGCGCTGCTGCTTGAGCGTGCGCTGCTTCTCGGAGATCTGCTTGAGGGTGTCGGCCTGGCGGGCGCTGAGCTGGTTGAGCGTGGACGCCTTGTCCAGGAAGCTGTCCGGGTCGGAGGAGAGCAGCAGCTGGAGCGAGGGGTCGATGGCGCCGCCGCGGTACTGGGCGGTGGCGACCGAACCGAGGCTGTTGCGGAGCTTGTTGAGCTCCTCCTGGCCGCGGGCGACCTTGTCCTGGAGGTCGCCGACCTGCTTGTCGAGCTTCTCCTGCTTCTCCTTGGCCCCGTTGTACTTCTCGGTGGCCTGCTCCGCCTCTTCGTAGAGCTTGTCGACCTTGGACTTCACGTCCGCCTTGTTCGCCTCGTCCGCGCTGGCGGACTGGGCGGAGAGGGCGACGGCAGCGGCGGCGGTCACGGTGAGCACGGTCACCCGGGTGCGGCCCGGCTGCTTGGGACGACGGTGGGACGCCACGGAGACGGGCTCCTTCTTCCTCGGCCGCCCGGCACGCGGGATCCACGGTCGCGGCGGGACCCTCGCCGCCACCCCGAATGGATGATCTACCGCGCGAAGGTTCGAGGCCCGACATTAGTGACCCTCATATGATCCGTTCAAATCCTCATGAGAAAAATTTCGCCTCATGAGGCCATCCTTTACCGACAGGACACGGCCGGTAAGCGGAATTTGACGTTCAGGCACCATGAGCACCCGGTACGGGACCGGCCGGAGCCGGCCGCACCCGACCGGGCTCCGCCTCAGGTCCGGGCAAGTCGCTTGAGCAGCAGGGCCGATGCCACCGGCCGCGCGCCCGCCTTGGCGACGCCGTCGGCCACCTCGCGGTCGGTGGAGACCACCACCACCGGGCGGCCCGGCGGCTCGGCGCGCACCAGCTGGCGGATCAGCTCGTCCGCCGTCACGCCCGGCTTGCTGAACAGCACCCGCACCCCGCGCGGCGGCGCCAGCAGCACCGGCGCGGCCAGCTCGGCGCCGTCGAAGACACAGGTCATCTCCGCGCCGGTCTGCGCGGCCAGCATGGCCAGCCCGCCCAGCAGCCGCAGCCGCTGCTTGTCCAGCGGCATCGTGGGATAGCCGGTCTTGGTGACGTTGTAGCCGTCGACCACCAGATGCGCCTGGGGCAGCGCCAGCAGCTGGTCGAGAAGGGCCGGGTCGGTCTCCGACAGCGCGCGGGTGGCGATGTCCTTGGGCGTCATCCGGCCCGGCTCGACCGCGTCGACCGTGTCGGCCGGGTGCACCGAGGCCGGCGGCAGGGCCAGCTCGCGGCGCAGCCCCTGGGCCGCGTCCAGGACCGTGTCCAGCAGCAGCCGCAGCCTCATGTCCTCCACGCTGCGGCCCTCGCGGGTCGCCCGGCGGCTGGCCTCCAGCGCCGCCTCGGCCTCCGACAGCCGCGCCTTGAGCCGCCGCGCCTCGCCCAGCGCCGCGGCCTTCTCGGCGGCACCGGCCGTCCGCACGCCCTCCAGCTCGGCCTCGGTCTTGCGCAGCGCGGCCTCGCCGCGCCGCACGTCGCTCTGCGCGCTGCGCAGCTTGCGCTGGAGCGCGTCGGTCTCCTTGCGCGCCGCCTCCAGCTCGGCGCGCACGCGCTCGCTCTCCGTACGGGCCTCGGCGCGGGCCTCGGCCAGCTCCTCGCGCAGCCGCCGCAGCTCGCGCTGCGCCTCCTCGCCCGCCCGTTCGGCGCTCGCCCGCTGGGCCTCCTCGCCCGCGGCCGTGACCAGCTTGACCCAGCCGGCGGGCCGCAGGACATAGGCCATCGCGGCCACGTCCTCGGGGTCCGCGGCGGCGGGCGGCGAACCGGCGTCCAGCGCCTCGGCCAGTTCGGAGCCCGTCTCCCGCAGCCGGGCGGAGATCCGCTGCCGGAAGGCCGCGTCGTTCTCCACGGCGGCGGCCATGGCGTTGCCGGCGAACTTGGCACGGCGACTGGCCGTGAACCGGGCGTACTGGCGCAGCGCGGCGGGCAGTTCGGCGACCGTCAGGCCGCCGAACGCCTCCGCGACCAGTGCGACGACCCGGCGCCTGACCCCTTCGGGCAGGGGTCGGTCGAGCACCTCGGCGACACCGTCCGGCCCACCGGTGTCCTCGGGTTCACCGGCCGCGTCCGCGCCGCCTGTATGCTCAACCACCGTTCACCGCTCCCGTTCTTCAGGCGTTCGCGCCCGGCCGGTCCACCAGCTCGATCTGGTCGACCGCGTTGCACCACCGGCACCGCACGGACTCGATCGTCTCACTGACCACTTCACGCTCCTCCACCCGAGGCTCACCGGCCAGGTCGAGGTGCACGTACTCCACGGCCCTGGTCGACCGCGTCACGTCGAACCTGGTCAGATTGCCGCACAGCGTGCAGCGCCAGCGGGTCTCCGCCGTCGGCTGGGGAACGCCCATGGTGTCGCCGTCCGTCCTCGTCTGTCGTCGGTCTGTCGTCGGCCGGGGCCCGGCCTTCTACTCTCCGGCCGGGCGCCGTTCGGGCATCCCGGCGGGCCGCGGTGCGCCGTCGAACTGCGGGTGTGCTCCCCGTAACCCTACGTCCTGATGGTCATGCGGCGCCCAGATGGCCGCAGTACGGCCCCGCATCCGCGCCCCGGCGAGGCGCTCTGTGCGGTTTGCTGCCGGTACGCCATGATCTGCTCATGATCGGAAAGGCAGCGCGCCCGGGGTCCGCGACGCCCGTGGTCACCTACGCCCTCATGGGCATCTGCTGTGCCGTCTTCGTGCTCGGCCCCACCTCCGGCCTGACGATCTGGCCGACCGCCCCCGGGGCCGACACCTCCGGGCCCGCGCAGCTGGCCGCGCAGAGCGCCTACTTCGCCCGCTGGGGCGTGGTGCCGGAGGAGCTGTGGCACGGCCCGCCGGGCGAGGCGCTCACCCCGCTCACGGCTCTCTTCCTGCACGGCAACTGGCTGCACCTGCTGGGGAACATGCTCTTCCTCCACGTCTTCGGCGCCATGGCCGAGGAGCGCATGGGCCGGGTCGCCTTCGCGCTCTTCTACCTCGCCGCCGGGGTGCTGGCACTGCTCGGCTACGCCGCCGCGCACGCCCACTCCGAGCAGACGCTCGTCGGGGCCTCCGGAGCGATCTCCGGGGTGCTCGGGGCCTTCCTCTACCTCTTCCCCCGGGCCCGGGTCACCAGCCTCTTCCCGTTCCTCTTCTTCCTGCCGTTGCGCTTCCCCGCCTGGGCCGTCCTGCTCTTCTGGTTCGTCCTGCAGTGGCTGGCCGCCCGGGCGGCCGACGACCGGCCCGGAGTCGCCTATCTCGCCCATGTGGTGGGCTTCTCGCTCGGCTTCCTCTACGCGTGGGCCCGGTACAGGCGTGCGGTTAGAGTGAAGGGCGCAGCCGGGCCGAGCGAGGGCCTGAGCTCTCCCGGGGGACCGCCCCCGACCCCCGATAGGAGCCAGCCGTGATCACTTCGATCGTCCTCATCAAGACCGACGTCGACCGCATCCCGGAGATCGCCGAGGAGATCGCCGCGCTGGAGGGGGTCAGCGAGGTCTACTCCGTCACCGGCGCGCACGACCTGATCGCGATGGTCCGGGTGGCGCGCCACGACGACCTGGCGGACGTCATCCCCGGCCGCATCAGCAAGGTCCCGGGCGTGGCCTCGACGGAGACGCACATCGCGTTCCGCACGTACTCGCACCACGACCTGGAGGCGGCGTTCGCCATCGGCCTGGACGCGTAGCCCGGTTCCGGGCAACAAATCAGCCCGTCCGGCGTTTGAGGACCGGGGTCCGGGGCGGAGCCCCGGTTCGGGAAGGGGCGGGGTGGGGACAAGGCCCGCCGCAGGCGCACCACCCGCCCGCCGCCGCACCCGCACACCCCTACGCGGGAACGCACCGCCCACCCACCGTCCGGTACGACCACCGCGCCCCGTCCCGCACAAGCTCCCGCACCGCGGACACGAACCGCGCCACGTGCTCGTCCGGCGTCCCCGCCCCGAAGCTCACCCGGATCGCGTTCAGGTTCCCCCCGTCGGGCGCCCCGCACTCCCCCGGCGCGTCCGGCGCGCCGCCGAGCAGGAGGCGTACGAGCGGGTGCGCGCAGAACAGGCCGTCGCGGACGCCGATGCCGTACTCCGCGGAGAGGGCCGCCGCGAAGTGCGAGCTGTTCCATCCGTCCACGGTGAAGGCGAGCACGCCTACCCGCGGCGCGTCGTCGCCGAAGAGCGAGAGCACCCGGACCTCCGGCACCTCGGCGAGGCCCGCCCGGACCGCCTCGATGAGCCGCCGCTCGCGCTCCACGAGCGTCTCGAACCCCGCCTCGGTGAGCGCCTTGCAGGCGGAGGCGATGGCGTAGGCCCCGATGACGTTGGGCGAGCCCGCCTCGTGCCGGGCCACGGTGTCGTGCCAGTCGACGCGAACCCCGCCGTCGGCACCCCGCGCCACCTGGCGGGTCGCGCCGCCGCCCGCCAGGTAGGGCGCCGCGCCCTGGAGCCAGTCCGGCCGGCCGGCGAGCACCCCGGCGCCGAACGGCGCGTACAGCTTGTGCCCCGAGAAGGCGATCCAGTCTGCGTCGAGCTCCGCGACGTCCACCGGGTGGTGCGGGGCGAGTTGCGCGGCGTCGACCACGATCCGGGCGCCGTGGGCGTGCGCGGCCGCGGCCAGCTCCCGTACGGGCCACAGCTCGCCCGTCACGTTCGACGCGGCCGTCACACAGACCAGCGCGGGGCCGTAGGGCTCCCGGTCGGCGAGGGCGCGCTCCAGGGTCTCGACGGCCTCGCGCGGCGAGCGGGGCGCGTCGAGGTAGGTGACCGTGACGTCCGCGCGCCGCTCCCAGGGGAGCAGCGCCGCGTGGTGCTCGGTCTCGAAGACGAACACGCGGCAGCCGGCCGGGAGCGCGGCCGCGAGGAGGTTGAGGGAGTCGGTGGTCGAGCGGGTGAAGACCACCTGGTCGTCCGGCCGGCAGCCGAGGAAGGCGGCGACCTCGGCGCGGCTGTTCTCGAAGAGGTCGGTGGAGAGCTGGGAGAGGTAACCGGCCCCGCGGTGCACGCTGCCGTAGTAGGGCGCGTACGCCGCCACGTCGTCCCAGACCCGCTGGAGGGCGGGCGCGCTGGCCGCGTAGTCGAGGGCCGCGTAGGTCACCTCGCCGCCGGTCACGAGCGGCACCCGGACATCCCTCCCGAGAACGGGCAGAGGCGGGCAAACCGAACGGTCGGCGGCAAGGGTGGGGACAGACATGGCGAACTCCCGTGGGAAGGCAGGCGAATTCCGCCGCGCGGTGGGCGCGGGAAAGGAAGGAAAAGGTGCGTCGGAAAACCGGAAAAGGGCTCGCAGGACCCTGAAAGGGGTGTGCTGAGCCCTAACGCATTCGCTGAACCACGGAAAGAACTCCCTCGACGACCAGGATCCCTGGCGAGGGATCCGCGCTTGCCGCAGACCTCTGTGGCTGCGACCTGGTCATCACCCGGGGCACCCCGCCGCAGAAGGAGGGTTGCCGGACAGCGGGCCGGGGCCGTGTCGCTGTCACTCGTGACCTGGCGAGGAGTATGGCACAACTGATCGTCGCGCGGAAAGGGGCGTCCGCATCACGGACGCCCCACCTCGCCTCGCGGCGTTACGCGTTGCTGGCCTCGACCCAGCGGTCGAGCGCCCGCTTCGCCGCCCCGGAGTCCAGCGACTCCGCGGCCCGTGCGATCCCGCCGGAAATCTGCTCCGTGAGCGGGGCGTCCGTCGGGTCCAGGGCGACCAGCGCCGCCGCGGCGTTCAGCAGCACCGCGTCCCGCACGGGCCCGGTCGCGCCGTCCAGCAGCCGGCGGGCGACATCGGCGTTGTACGAGGCGTCGGCGCCGCGCAGCGCCTCCACGGGCACCAGCGGGATGCCCACGTCCCGGGGGTCGAAGGGCTCCTCGCGGACCGCTCCGTCCCGGACCACCCAGACCCGCGAGGTCGCGGTCGTGGTCAGCTCGTCCAGCCCGTCGTCACCGCGGAAGACCAGCGCCGAGGAGCCGCGCTCGGCGAGGACACCGGCCAGGATCGGGGCCATCCTGGCGTCGGCGACACCGGTGGCCTGGGCCCGCACCCGGGCGGGGTTGGTCAGCGGGCCGAGGACGTTGAAGGTGGTCCGGATGCCCAGCTCCCGCCGCGCGGGGGCGACATGGCGCAGCGACGGGTGGAACTTCACGGCGAAGCAGAAGGTGATGCCCGCCTCCTCGGCCACCTCGACCACGCGGCGCGGCG
Organism: Streptomyces albireticuli; assembly: GCF_021228125.1. Classification (GTDB taxonomy): domain Bacteria; phylum Actinomycetota; class Actinomycetes; order Streptomycetales; family Streptomycetaceae; genus Streptomyces; species Streptomyces albireticuli. Next base: position 723,407 of record NZ_JAJQQS010000002.1, on the reverse strand, counting down.
TCAGGTCCAGATTGACGCCGAGCTTCTCCAGGACGTCCGAGGCGCCGCTGGCGGAGGACGCGGCCCGGTTGCCGTGCTTGACGACCTTGGCGCCGGTGCCGGCGACGACGATCGAGGACATGGTGGAGATGTTGACCGTCTTGGCGCCGTCGCCGCCGGTGCCCACGATGTCCACGCTGGGGCCGGGCACCTCGATCAGCCGGGCGTGCGCGTACATCGCGCGCACCAGGCCGGAGATCTCGGCGACCGTCTCGCCCTTGGCGCGCAGGGCGACGACGAAGCCGGCGATCTGGGCGTCGGTGGCCTCGCCGCGCATGATCCGGTCCATGGCCCAGGCGGTGTCGTCCGCGCTCAGGTCCACTCCGCCGAGCAGGGCCTCCAGGAGACCCGGCCAGGAGGGGGCCACCGCGCTGTCGCCGCCTGCCGGGGTCACAACGTTCATGGTCCACGCTCCTGGTGGTCGGACTGCGGGCCGCCGCCTTCCGGGGCCCTGCCGGTCCAGCCTATCCAGCCCCGGGAACGGCGAAGAGCCCCGTCCACGCGCTGGACGGGGCTCTCGCTGTGGCGATCAGCGATCAGTGGCCGGTGCGGACCGGCCGGTCGGGGATCAGTGGTGGCCGTGGCCGCTGGTGATCTCCTGGTACTCCTCCGCGGTGGGCTTGTCGATCTGCGTGCCCTCGCCGTAGAAGCCCTGGGAGAGCTTCACCCGGAGCTTCTCGGAAGTACCGATCTTGCGCTTGACACCGTTCTCGTCGACCTCGGGGCCGAGCTCGAGCGGCTTGGGCTGCTCGTGCGACGTGAGGGTGTGCAGCTCCTCCTGCGACAGCGGCTCGTGGACCTCGACGAACTCACCGTGCGGCAGGCGCTTGATGATGCCCGACTCGCGGCCGTGCAGCACCTTGTCCTTGTCGCGGCGCTGGAGGCCCATGCACATCCGGCGGGTGGCGATGAAGACCAGCACCGGGATGACGAAGAAGCCGATCCGGACGAACCAGGTGATGGCGTTGATCGAGAGGTGGAAGTGGGTGGCCCACAGGTCGTTTCCACCACCGACCAGCATCACGAAGTACGCGGCGATCCACGCGGCGCCGAACGCGGTGCGCGTCGGGTGGTTACGCGGGCGGTCCAGCAGGTGGTGCTCGCGCTTGTCACCGGTGACCCAGGACTCGATGAACGGGTAGACCGCGATCGCGCCCAGGACCAGCGGGAAGATCACCAGCGGGATGAACACGCCCAGGACGAGGGTGTGGCCCCAGAGGTTGATCTCCCAGCCCGGCATGACACGGATCAGACCCTCGGCGAAGCCCATGTACCAGTCGGGCTGGGCGCCGGTGGACACCTGGTCCGGCCGGTACGGGCCGATGGCCCAGATCGGGTTGATCGAGGCGATGGCCGCGATGGCCGCGATGATGCCGAAGACCAGGAAGAAGAAGCCACCGGCCTTGGCCATGTAGACCGGCATGAGCGGCATGCCGACGACGTTCTTCTCGGTGCGGCCGGGGCCGGGGTACTGGGTGTGCTTGTGGTACACGACGAGGATGAGGTGCGCCACGAGCAGACCGAGCATGATGCCCGGCAGCAGCAGGACGTGGATCGAGAAGAAGCGCGGCACGAAGTCCGAGCCCGGGAACTCGCCACCGAAGAGGAACATCGAGATGTACGTGCCGATGATCGGCACGGACAGGATCGCGCCCTCCATGAAGCGGACACCGGTGCCGGAGAGCAGGTCGTCCGGCAGGGAGTAACCGGTGAAACCGGTGAACATGCCGAGGACGAACAGCAGGAAGCCGAACAGCCAGTTGACCTCACGCGGCTTGCGGAAGGCACCCGTGAAGAAGACGCGCATCATGTGCACGAACATCGCCGCGAGGAAGATCAGCGCGGCCCAGTGGTGGATCTGCCGGATGAGCAGACCGCCACGGATGTCGAAGCTGATGTTGAGCGTCGACTGGAACGCCTCGGACATCCGCATGCCCTGCATGGGGACGTACGAGCCGTGGTAGACGACCTCGCTCATGCTGGGGTGGAAGAACAGCGTCAGATACACACCCGTGAGGATGATGATCACGAAGCTGTAGAGGCAGACCTCACCCAGCATGAAGGACCAGTGGTCCGGGAAGATCTTGCGCATGTTGGCCTTGGCCAGGGTGTAGATACCCAGCCGGCCGTCGGCCCAGTCGGCTACCCGCTCACCCGCGGGCGCCTTGCGCCGGCCCGGTGCGCCGGCACCGGACTGATTCGTGGTCGTAGTACTCATCCGCGCTCCCAGTAGGCAGGACCGACGGGCTCGGCGAAGTCGCCCATGGCCTCAAGGTAGCCCTTGTCGTTGACCTTGATCCGCAGCTGCGGAAGGGCGTGCCCGGCCGGGCCGAAGATCACTCGTCCGCCGTCGGCGAGGTCGAAGGTGGACTGGTGGCACGGGCAGAGCACGTGGTGCGTCTGCTGCTCGTAGAGGCTGATCGGGCAGCCGACGTGCGTGCAGATCTTGGAGAACGCGACGATGCCGTCGACGGACCAGTCCAGCTCGCGCTTGTCCTTGATGTTCTCCGGCTGGAGCCGGACGATCATCAGGGCGGCCTTGGCGATCTCCTTCTGGAAATCGTGGTCCTCCTCCTTCATGCCCTCGGGCATGGCGAAGGTGAGGGAGCCGACCTGGACGTCCTCGGGCCGCAGGGGCTGGAGGGTGTTCTGGTTGATCAGCATCTTGCCCTCGGACCAGGCGGTCTTCCGGAGCTTGGTGCCCGGGAGCGGTCCGAGGTCACGGAGCAGGACCACACCGGAGAGCGGCAGCAGCGCGAGCGCGCCGAACATGGTGCGGCGGATCAGCGGGCGCCGGCCGATGGCCGACTCCTCGGCGCCTTCCCGGAAGTCGGCCATGACCTTGGCCTTGACCTCGGGCTCGGCCGCGATCGCGTGACGCTCGTCGGCGACCTCCACGTCCGACATCAGCGTGCGGGCCCAGTGGACCGCGCCGGCGCCGATGCAGAACAGCGCCACGCCGAGGGTGAGCCCCAGCGAGAAGTTCAGCGCGCTGATGTGGCCGATCGGGAAGACGTAGATGTTCTTGTCGACCGGCAGGGTCACGTACGAGGCGATGAACCCGACCGTGGCCAGCATGGACAACAGGAACAGGAACGCGACCGCGCGCTCGGAGCGCTTCGCGGCCCGCTCGTCGATGTCCTGGATGCGGTGCTCGTGCGGGGGCATGCCCGGGTCGGCGAACGGGTCGGCGACCTTCGTGGTCACGGCTCCGCCGTGCGCCTCGTCCTGCGTGCTCGGCAGGTTCTCTTCTGGAATGTCTTGGCTACTCATGACTTCTTGGCCTTTGCGGTCCGGCAGGCGACCCAGATGGCGGCGGCGATCAGCGCACCCAGCCCGAAGACCCACGCGAACAGACCCTCACTGACCGGGCCGAGCCCACCCAGTTCGAGGCCGCCGGGGCTCTCCGCCTTGCTGCTGTTGACCGTGTCGAGGTACGCGATGACGTCCTTCTTGTTCTTCTCCGACATGGTGGTGTCGGGGAAGGAAGGCATGTTCTGCGGGCCGGTCTGCATGGCCTCGTAGATGTGCTTGGGGTTGACGTCCTCAAGGGTGGGGGCGTACTTGCCGTTCGAGAGGGCGCCGCCCTTACCGGTGAAGTTGTGGCACTGCGCGCAGTTCGTACGGAAGAGCTCCCCGCCCTTGGCGATGTCCGCGCCGTCGGGGCTGTACTGCTCCTTCGACGGGACCGACGGACCGGCGCCGAGCGACGCGACGTACGCGGCCAGCTGGTCGATCTCGGCCTGGGAGTAGATCGCCTTCTTCCTCGGCGCCTGGGCGCCCTGCTGCTGCAGCGGCATACGGCCGGTGGCGACCTGGAAGTCGACGGCCGCGGCGCCCACGCCGACGAGGCTCGGGCCGTCGGTGGTGCCCTGACCGCCGGTGCCGTGGCAGCTGGCGCAGCCCACGGAATAGAGCTTCTTGCCCTCCTCGATGGCAAGGGACTGGGCGGTGTCATCGGCCTTGGCCGTGTCCGCCGGCGCGAACGCGGCGTACAGCCCCCCGGTTACCGCCAGCGCGAAGAGTAGGACGACGACCGCCGCCAGCGGATGGCGTCGTCGTGCGGAGAGCTTTTTCACGGATTACCCCGGTGTCAGGATCTTCTGCGTCGATGCGGGACTGAATGGTCCGGTGCGGGACCGAAATCTTCGGGTTACTTGATCAAGTAGATCGTGGCGAAGAGGCCGATCCACACCACGTCGACGAAGTGCCAGTAGTAGGACACGACGATGGCCGCCGTCGCCTGGTGGTGGGTGAACCTCTTGGCCGCGTACGTCCTGCCCAGGACCAGCAGGAAGGCGATCAGGCCGCCCGTCACGTGCAGGCCGTGGAAGCCGGTCGTCAGGTAGAAGACCGAGCCGTACGGGTCGGAGGACAGGGAGAGCCCGTCCTTCTTGACCAAATCCGTGTACTCGAAGACCTGGCCGCCGATGAAGACGGCACCCATCACGAAGGTGATCACGAACCACATGCGCAGCTTCTTCACGTCACCGCGCTCGGCGGCGAACACACCGAGCTGGCAGGTGAGTGAGGAGAGCACCAGGATCGTGGTGTTGGTCGCCGAGAACGGAAGGTTCAGCGCGGACGCCATTTCCTTCCAGTGCTCGGCACCCATGACCGATCGCAGGGTGAAGTACATCGCGAAGAGGGCCGCGAAGAACATCAGCTCGGAACTCAGCCAGATGATGGTTCCGACGCTGGTGAGGTTCGGCCGGTTGACCGAGGGGTGCGCGTGCCCGGTATCTACTGCTGTTGCTGTCGCCACGACCGACATTATGTCGGTCGCTTATCTCGCGCTCACTCCGGGGGGTGCCGTTCGGTGTGTCAAGACCGTATGCCGTGCTCGTACGGCCCAAGGCGGGGGTCCCCCAAAGGGGGGAAGCAGTCGTTCCGCAGCCCCGCCGGTGACCCTTCGGGACCCTGCGGGGGCCCCGGGAGGACCGCTGGTGACGAGGCGTCGGACCGGGCGGCGGAGAGATCTCCGGGCCTTCCGAACCCTCCTCGGGCGCGGCGCGCGCGGAGTAGCATCCGCGCAGGCGGTGCCTCGGCGCGCGCCTGCGCGGACGCCTCCGCGCGCGCCGTGACCGCGCCACCTGCCGTGCCCGTCCACTGAGTCTGGAGGAACGATGCAGCCGACCGCCACGGTGCTGGTCTACAGCGACGACGCGGGCACCCGCGAGCAGGTGAGGCTGGCCGCCGGACGCCGTCCCGCGGCCGACGTGCCCGCCGTCGAGTACCTGGAGTGCGCGACCCTCCCCGCGGTCCTGGCGGCCCTGGAGGAGCGCCGGATCGACGTGTGCGTGCTGGACGGCGAGACGGCGCCCGCGGGCGGCATGGGGGTGTGCAGGCAGCTCAAGGACGAGGTCTACCGCTGCCCGCCGGTGCTGCTGCTCATGGGGCGCGCGCAGGACGCCTGGCTGGCCACCTGGAGCCGCGCCGACGCCGCCGTGACGCACCCGCTGGACCCGGCGGTCTTCGCGGACGCCCTGGCCGGTCTGCTGCGCGGCAAGCGGGCCGTGGAGGTCTGAGCCCGGGGCCACGGGCCTCCGGCGGCCGCCGGAGGCCCTCCGGAGCGACTCCGGAGGGCCTCCGGGGCCGCTCCGGCGGCTATGTCTCGGGGCGGAGGCGGGCGGCGTCGGCGGGGTTGCTGCCGTCGCGCTTGCCGGCCGCCAGGGCGCTGCCCTCGCGCCACTGCTTCCAGGGCATGTTCCAGTCCCCGAAGCCGTTGTCGAAGGGCGTCATGGTGGTGCCCGCGCTGTTGACGACCTTGACGAGGTCGCCGAGGTGGATGGTGTCGAAGAACCACTTGGCGTTGTCGGTGCTCATGCCGGTGCAGCCGTGGCTGACGTTCTCGCTGCCCTGCGAGCCCTCGGACCACGGCGCGGCGTGCACGTATTCGCCGCTCCAGGTCACCCGGGTGGCCCAGCGCACGGGCAGGTCGTAGGAGTCCTCGCTGCCCTCGGCGATGCCGATGCTGGTGCCGCGCATCCGTACGAAGGATTCCCTGCCGAGGACCACCTTGACCCCGTTGCGGGTGGCATAGCCGGGCTTGCCCGTGGTGACCGGGATGGAGCGGATCTCCTTGCCGTCGCGCAGCACGGTCATGCTGTGCGCGGCGGCGTCCGTGACGGCCTCGATGCGGTCGCCGATGGTGAGCTTCACGGGCTTGGAGGAGCCGCCGTAGAGGCCGCCGGCGACCTTTATCCCGTCCAGGCCGGAGCGGACCTCGACGGTGGTGCGGGCGGGCCAGTAGTCCTTGGGCCGGTAGTGCAGGGTCCGGTTGTCCACCCAGTGCCAGACGCCCTCCACGGCGGGCCGGGTCTCGACCTTCAGGGCGCGCTCGACGACGGCGCGCGCGGCGGGGTCCTGGACGGGGGCGCTGAGTTCGGCCGTGACGGGCTGTCCGACGCCGTACGTGCCGCTCTGCGGGCCGAAGGCGACCCGGAGCAGCCGGTCGGCCGCGCTGGTGTCGAAGCCGACCGTGCGGCGGCCCTGGAAGCCGTCCTCGTCCTCGGTGCTGACGCGGACCGTGTAGTGCGCGCCGGCCGCCAGGGCTCCGGTGCTGTGCCAGCGGCGGCCGTCGGCGTCGAGCTCGCCCTTCACGAAACGGCCTGCGGCGTCCGTCGCGGTCACGTCGGTGATCCGGTCCGAGCCGTCGGCGGTCACCTCCAGCGGCTTGCTGGGGTCGGCCTTCCGCCCGTCCTCGGCACCGGTGAGCGCGACCTGCCCGGTGGCGTCGTAGGGCGTGTCGGCGAGCGGGTTCGACGAGCCGCCGCACGCGGTGGCCCCCAGCGCCACGGAGGACACCACCATGGCGCAGAGGTGCACCACACGGCGTCGGGGAGAGTGACTCATGGTCACACCGTAGGAAGGATCGGGTGCCGCGGCCTGCGGGGTGACTCCGAACGGGTGGCCGCCCCGGGAACGCACCGGGCCCCGCACACCGGAGGGTGTGCGGGGCCCGGGCGGAGCGGTGCGGAACCTACTGGTTCTGGTTCTCACCGCGGTAGAACTCGAACACCCAGCCGAAGAGGCCGACGGCGATGACCGGGGCGGAGAAGTACATCAGCCACCAGCCGAAGCAGATGCTCATGAAGGCGAGCGCGCCACCGATGGCCAGGGACAGCGGCTGCCAGCTGTGCGGGGCGAAGAAGCCCAGCTCACCGGCGTCGTCGGCGACGTCCGCGTCCTTGTTGTCCTGAGCGCCCGCGTCCACCCGGCGCGCGGTGAACGCCAGGTAGTAGCCGACCATGATGCACAGACCGAAGGCCAGGAACAGCGCGGTCGTACCGGCCGGCTCCTTCGACCACACGCCGTAGACGATCGCCATGGCGAGGACGAAGACGGCGAGCCAGATGAACATCTTGCCCTGGATCTTCACTTGCCGGCCTCCTTGCCACCCGCGAGGGCCTTGTCAGCGCCGAGGTTCTCTTCCAGCTCCAGCGCCGCGATCTCCGGGTGGTGCAGGTCGAACGCCGGGGATTCGCTGCGGATCCGCGGCAGGGTGAGGAAGTTGTGCCGCGGCGGCGGGCAGGAGGTCGCCCACTCCAGGGAGCGGCCGTAGCCCCACGGGTCGTCGACCTCGACCTTCTTGCCGTACTTGGCGGTCTTCCAGACGTTGTACATGAACGGAAGGATCGACAGGCCGAGCAGGAAGGAGCTGATCGTCGAGATCGTGTTCAGCGTGGTGAAGCCGTCGGCGGCGAGGTAGTCCGCGTAACGGCGCGGCATGCCCTCGGCACCCAGCCAGTGCTGCACCAGGAACGTGCCGTGGAAGCCCACGAACAGCGTCCAGAAGGTGATCTTGCCCAGGCGCTCGTCCAGCATCTTGCCCGTGAACTTCGGCCACCAGAAGTGGAAGCCGGAGAACATCGCGAACACCACGGTGCCGAAGATGACGTAGTGGAAGTGCGCGACCACGAAGTACGAGTCGGAGACGTGGAAGTCCATCGGGGGCGAGGCCAGGATGACGCCGGTCAGACCACCGAAGGTGAAGGTGATCAGGAAGCCGACGGCCCAGAGCATCGGGGTCTCGAAGGACAGCGAGCCCTTCCACATGGTGCCGATCCAGTTGAAGAACTTCACACCGGTCGGGACCGCGATCAGGAAGGTCATGAAGGAGAAGAAGGGCAACAGCACGCCGCCTGTGACGTACATGTGGTGCGCCCACACCGTCACGGACAGACCGGCGATCGAGATCGTGGCCGCGATCAGGCCCCAGTAGCCGAACATCGGCTTCCGGGAGAAGACCGGGATGACCTCGGAGATGATGCCGAAGAACGGCAGCGCGATGATGTACACCTCTGGGTGGCCGAAGAACCAGAAGAGGTGCTGCCACAGCAGCGAGCCACCGTTGGCCGCGTTGAAGATCTGGGCACCGAACTTACGGTCCGCCTCCAGGGCGAACAGCGCGGCGGCCAGCACCGGGAAGGCCAGCAGGACCAGGACACCGGTCAGCAGGACGTTCCAGGTGAAGATCGGCATGCGGAACATCGTCATGCCCGGAGCGCGCATGCAGATGATCGTGGTGATGAAGTTGACCGAGCCGAGGATCGTGCCGAAGCCGGAGAAGGCCAGACCCATGATCCACATGTCGGCGCCGACACCCGGCGAGCGGACGGCGTCCGACAGCGGGGAGTAGGCGAACCAGCCGAAGTCGGCCGCACCCTGCGGGGTGAGGAAGCCGGCCACCGCGATGAGCGAGCCGAAGAGGTACAGCCAGTACGCGAACATGTTCAGCCGCGGGAACGCCACGTCGGGCGCGCCGATCTGCAGCGGCATGATCCAGTTGGCGAAACCGGCGAACAGCGGCGTCGCGAACATCAGCAGCATGATCGTGCCGTGCATCGTGAACGCCTGGTTGAACTGCTCGTTCGACATGATCTGCGTGCCGGGACGAGCGAGTTCGGCGCGCATCACGAGCGCCATCAGGCCGCCGATGCAGAAGAACGCGAACGACGTGACCAGGTAGAGCGTGCCGATCGTCTTGTGGTCGGTGGTGGTGAGCCACTTGATCACAGTGCTGCCGGGCTGCTTCTGGCGTACGGGCGGTGCTGCCGTGGCTGTCGCGGCGGCACCCTGGGGTTCGTTGAGGATGCTCACTTGTTCTTGGTCTCCGCGTTCTTCGCGTGATCCGTCTGCGCGATACCCGCCGGCTGGTAACCGGTCTGGCCCTTGGCCGCCAGCTCCTTCAGGTGCGCCTTGTACCGCTCCGGAGAGACGACCTTGACGTTGAAGAGCATCCGGGAGTGGTCCTGGCCGCAGAGCTCGGCACACTTGCCCATGAAGGTGCCCTCCTTGTTCGGAGTCACCGTGAAGCTGTTGGTGTGCCCCGGGATGACGTCCTGCTTCATCAGGAACGGCACCACCCAGAAGGAGTGGATGACGTCCCGCGAGGTGAGCACGAACTGGACCGTCTCACCCTTGGGCAGCCACAGCGTGGGACCCGGGTTGTTGTTCTGCGGGTTCCGGTCGCCGGGGATGCCGACCTCGTAGACGCCCTCGGCGCCGGCCGGGGCCTTCGAGAGGAACCGGTCCGGGATCGCGTCGAGCTCCTTGTTCTCACGGAGCGGCTTCGCGGGGGTACCGGTGTCGCCGTCGACGTTCTCCATGTAGTTGAACGCCCAGCTCCACTGGAAGCCGACCACGTTCACGACGTGCTGCGGCTTGTCAGGGTTGGTCAGGAGCTTGTTCTCATCACGCGCGGTGAAGTAGAAGAGCACCGACACGATGATGATCGGGACCGCGGTGTACAGCGCCTCGATGGGCATGTTGTACCGGGTCTGCGGAGGAACCTCGACCTTGCTCCGGCTGCGCCGGTGGAAGATGACGCTCCAGATGATCAGGCCCCACACCAGGATGCCGACCACGAGGGCGGCGGCCCAAGAGCCCTGCCACAGGGAGAGGATCCGCGGCGCCTCTTCCGTGACAGGAGTGGGCATTCCGAGGCGGGGAAAGTCCTTATATGTGCAACCGGAGGCGGTCGCAAGGACAGCGCCCGCGGCCAGCGCCTGCAGCAGCTTCCGCCGCACCGGGCGCCGCGACGAGCGGTCGGAGCCGTTGGGACTCACGTAGCGCCTTCCCGAGAGTCTCGCCCGTGCGGCCGGCTGCGGCCGTCTCGCTGGTCGGTCGCCGGCCCGCTGCGGGCAGGGGTTTGGATGTTTATGCGGACCAAACCCTACTGGACGCTATTTGGGGCCGCGCGGGGAGGGTGCCCAACGCGCCGGGCCACTCCCCGAAGGGGTGGAATCCAGGGCTCCGGAGGCTATCTGGAGGACCGTCAGCGCAGCGTACGGGGGGTGCGTACGGGTGACGGGCAGCGGCGGGCGGCGCTCCCCCGGAGTCATGGACGATCTTGGACGTGCCGGGCCCGCGCCACCCCGGCGATCTTCCGGCCACCGCACCCTCCGCCCGGCCGCCCCGGGGGGTTAGCGTGTCGCCGTGCCCTACTTCGACGTCGCGTCCGCCGCCCCGCTGCACCCCGTCGCCCGCCAGGCGCTGCTGGCCTCCCTCGACGAGGGCTGGGCCGACCCCACCCGGCTCCACCGCGAGGGCCGCCGGGCCCGGCTGCTGCTGGACGCCGCGCGCGAGGCCGCGGCGGAGGCGGTCGGCTGCCGGCCGGACGAGCTGGTGTTCACCCCATCGGGTACCCGCGCGCTGCACGACGGCATCGCGGGCGCGCTGGCCGGCCGCCGCCGGACGGGCCGCCATCTGGTGGTGTCCGCCGTCGAGCACTCGGCCGTGCTCCAGTCGGCCGCGTCGCTGGAGGCGGCCGGCGGCACGGTGACCCGGGTGGCCGTGGACCGTACGGGCCGGGTCGCGCCCGGTGCCTACGCGGCGGCCCTGCGCCCCGACACCGCGCTCGCCGCCCTCCAGTCCGCCAACCACGAGGTGGGCACCGTGCAGCCGGTCGCCGAGGTCGCGGAGGAGTGCCGGGCGGCGGGCGTGCCGCTGCTGGTCGACGCCGCGCAGTCGCTGGGCTGGGGCCCGGTCGAGGGCGGCTGGTCGCTGCTGACCGCGAGCGCCCACAAGTGGGGCGGTCCGGCGGGGGTGGGGCTGCTCGCGGTGCGCAAGGGAGTGCGCTTCGCGCCGCAGGGTCCCGCGGACGAGCGGGAGTCGGGGCGCGCGCCGGGCTTCCCCGATCTGCCCGGGATCGTCGCGGCGGCCGCGTCGCTGCGGGCGGTGCGGGCGGAGGCGGCGGCCGAGGCGGCACGGCTGCGGGAGCTCGTGGAGCGGGTGCGGACCCGGGTGCCGGAGCTGGTGCCGGACGTGGAGGTGGTCGGCGACCCCGTGCGGCGGCTGCCGCACCTGGTCACCTTCTCCTGCCTGTACGTCGACGGCGAGACGCTGCTGCACGCCCTGGACCGGGCCGGCTTCTCCGTCTCGTCCGGCTCCTCGTGCACGTCCAGCACGCTGGAGCCCAGCCATGTGCTGCGGGCGATGGGCGTGCTGTCGGAGGGCAACGTCCGGGTCTCGCTCCCCGCCGGGACGCGGGAGGAGGACGTGGAGGCGTTCCTGGACGTGCTGCCCGGGGCGGTGGCCTCGGTGCGCGAGCGGCTGGGCGTCCCCCGGGAGACGTCCGCTCCGGCCGCGCCGGCCACCGCACAGGGGCGGGGCGAGGCGGAGCTGGTCGTCGACGCGCTGGGCAAGCGGTGCCCGATCCCCGTCATCGAGCTGGCCAAGGTGATCGGTGACGTACCGGTGGGCGGGCTGGTGACGGTGCTGTCCGACGACGAGGCGGCCCGGCTGGACGTCCCGGCGTGGTGCGGGATGCGGGGCCAGGAGTACGTGGGCGAGCGCCCGGTGGAGGGCGGGGTCGCGTACACGGTGCGGCGTCGCGGATAGGCGGTGGCCGGGCGGGTGCCGCGCGGGGCCGGTCGCCCGGCGCGGCCGGGGGGCAGGTGCGCCGGCTCGCCGGGGAGCCGGCGCGGTCCCGTCCCGGAAGGGCCCGCACACGGTGGCGCGGCGCCCGGGCCGGGGCGCCCTCGGACGCCGGACGGCCCGTGCGGGATCCGCGCCCCGGGACGGGTGCGGATCCTCACGGGGCCGGGCCCGGGGACGCGTGCGCCCCCGGGCGTCGGGGACGTCCGGGGGCGTACGCGCGTGAAGCGGGGGGCGCGTCAGGCCAGGCGGGCCTGGATCTCGGCGGCGGCCTCGTCGCCGTACGCCTTGGTGAAGCGCTCCATGAAGTGGCCGCGCCGCAGCTCGTACTCCTGGGTGCCGAGCGTCTCGATGACGAGCGTGGCGAGCATGCAGCCCAGCTGGGCCGAGCGCTCCAGCGAGAGCTCCCACGTCAGGCCCGCGAGGAAGCCCGCGCGGAACGCGTCGCCGACGCCGGTCGGGTCGACCTTGGCCTCCTCCTGGGCGCAGCCGACCTCGATGGTGGGCTGACCGACCCGCTCGATGCGCACACCGCGGGCGCCCAGCGTGGTGACGCGGGTGCCGACCTTCGCCAGGATCTCCTCCGCCGACCAGCCGGTCTTGGACTCGATGAGGGCCTTCTCGTACTCGTTGGTGAAGAGGTACGCGGCGCCGTCGACGAGGACGCGGATGTCGTCGCCGTCCATGCGGGCGAGCTGCTGGGAGGGGTCGGCGGCGAACGGGATGCCCCGCGAGCGGCACTCCTCCGTGTGGCGGATCATCGCCTCGGGGTCGTCCGCGCCGATCAGGACCAGGTCGAGGCCGCCCACGCGGTCGGCGACCGGCTGGAGCTCGATCTGGCGCGCCTCGCTCATCGCCCCGGTGTAGAAGGACGCGATCTGGTTGTGGTCGGTGTCCGTGGTGCAGACGAAGCGCGCGGTGTGCAGCACCTCGGAGATGCGGACGGAGTCGGTGTCGACGCCGTGCCGGTCCAGCCAGGCGCGGTAGTCGGCGAAGTCCTGGCCGGCGGCGCCGACCAGGACCGGGCGCAGGCCGAGGACGCCCATGCCGAAGCAGATGTTGGGGGCGACGCCACCGCGGCGTACGTCCAGGTCGTCGACGAGGAAGGAGAGCGAGACGGTGTGCAGCTGGTCCGCCACGAGCTGATCGGCGAAACGGCCGGGAAAGGTCATCAGGTGGTCGGTGGCGATGGAGCCGGTGACAGCGATACGCACGGCGGGTCTGCTCCTGCGGGGCGAGGTGACATGACGGAAACAGGAAGAACCACACCACGCTACCGGGTCCGGAAGTCGTACTCGGGTTCGGATCCAGCCATCCAACGGACAAAATTACCTAATAGTAGCCCTTTCTCCGTGTGCCACGTGATGCGTACGGTGCCGGTATGCCGAACCCTGTGAAGGACGTCACGTTCATCGATTCCGAACCCGAGTCCCTTGAGGAACTGCGCCGCCTGTGCGCCCGGATGGCTCCCCACTGGGCCGGCGCCGCCCCGGTCCCGGCCGTCCCCGCGCCCGTACCGCCGTCGCGCATCCACGGAGTGTCGGTGCCCCCGGCCTCGGCGCGGCTGCTCGACGGAATGTCGGAGTACGGCGACTGAGGACTGGTGGAACCGCTCGCTCCTGCGCTCCGTCCAAGCGACGTCCCTCTCCCGGGGGACACCGCAGTACACACATTGAGCGGAGCGAAGGAGCGATGTGGTGAGCACCGAGGGCGGGACTCCGGACAGCACCCCCGATCGCACGCCGGGGCGCGGAGAACGGCGCAGGCGCCCACGGCTGGCGGTCGCGTCGGTGGCGGCGGCGGTCCTGCTGGCCGGTGGCGGCGGCGCCTACTGGGCGTCCACGGCGGCCGGCGGCGGGGGTGGCGAGGACACCTCCGGCGCGCCGGGCCGGGAGGGTTCTCCCCCGCCGCTCGCACTGGACGGCTACCACCGCGGCGGTCCGGCGCAGGGCATCGCCGTCGGGGAACCCGATCCGCACGGGGTGCGCTACCGCGCCGAGGGGAAGCTGCCGTCCGGGCCCCGGTCCGCGGCGGTCCGCCTCCCCTCGGAGAGCGTCACGCGGGACGCGGTGGCCGCCCTGGCCGGGGCCCTGTCGGTGCCGGGCGCGCCCCGGCTGGAGCAGGGCGTCTGGCGGGTGGGCGGCGGACCCGGCGCGTCCGAGCCGACGCTCCAGGTGAACGGCAAGGGGCCGGGCAACTGGTCGTTCGCCAAGTACGGGACGCCGGGCGGACCCGGCTGCGCGCAGCCGGGCGCCGACAAGGACCGGGACAAGGGTCTGAGCGAGGGCCTCGGCCCCGACCCCGCGGCGGCGTCCGTCAGCTGCCCGCAGTACCGGGACGGATCGGGCGCCAAGGGGAGCGGCTCCGGCGGGGACGTCGGGCCGGTCCCGGAGGAGAAGGCCAGGAGCGTGGCCGCGCCCGTGCTCAAGGTGCTCGGCCAGCAGAAGGCGAAGATCAAGGCGGACGAGCTGCACGGCGCGGTCCGGGCCGTGGTGGCCGACCCCGTGGTCGACGGTGCGGCGACCTACGGCTGGCAGACCCGACTGGAAGTGGGGTCCGACGGCCAACTGGTCGGGGGCGGCGGGCAGTTGCAGACGCCCCCCAAGGGTGCCGAGTACCCGCTGATCAGCGCGGACGCGGCCCTGGCACAGCTGAACAAGAGCCGGTCCGGCACCTCCGCCGACGTCTCCGTCGGGGGCTGCGCCACGGCGGTCCCGCACGGCACGGAGGGTTCGGCGCCCTGCCCGGGCAAGGAGCGCCCGGCGGCCGAGCCGTCGGTGGTGACCGGGGCATCCTACGCGCTGGCCTCGCACTATGTGCGGGGGCGGCAGGCGCTGGTGCCGTCGTGGGTCTTCCAGGTGCGGGTCCACAAGGCGCTGGACGCGGCGGACAAGTCGGACGAAGGGGTGACGGTCCCGGTCGTGCGGCCCGCGGTGGACCCGAAGTTCCTGGTACCGGCGAACGGCCCCTCGGCCGGACCCTCCGACCCTCCGGCGACCGGCACCCCGAAGTCGGCGCCGGTGCGCGTGGAGTCCTACAGCGAGGACGGCCGGCGGCTGGTGCTGCGCTTCTGGGGCGGGGTGTGCAGTGACTACGCGGCGTCGGCGAAGCAGTCCGGGGCGGCGGTGACGGTCAAGGTGACGGGCACCGAGAAGCGGCCCGGCGGGCACTGCGTGCTGATGGCGAAGGATTTCACCGAAACGGTGACCCTGGACGAGCCGCTGGGCGACCGTAAGGTCGTCGACGCGACGACCGGCGAGCCCGTGCCGGAGAAGCAGCGGAAGTAGCCGCCCGGAGCGCACCGGGAGCGGGAACGGCGAAGGCCGCGACCTTAAAAGGGTCGCGGCCTTCGCCGTCGGTGTCGCGCGCTTCCTAGTTGAAGGAGTCGCCGCAGGCGCAGGAGCCCGTCGCGTTGGGGTTGTCGATCGTGAAGCCCTGCTTCTCGATGGTGTCGACGAAGTCGATGGAGGCGCCGCCCAGGTACGGGGCGCTCATGCGGTCGGTGACGACCTTGACGCCGTCGAAGTCCTTGACGACGTCGCCGTCGAGCGAGCGCTCGTCGAAGAAGAGCTGGTAGCGCAGGCCGGAGCAGCCGCCGGGCTGGACGGCGACGCGCAGGGCCAGGTCCTCGCGGCCCTCCTGCTCCAGCAGGGCCTTGACCTTGGCGGCGGCGGCGTCGGACAGGAGGATGCCGTCGCTCACAGTGGTCTTCTCGTCCTGAACGGACATCTGCTTCACTCCCGGGTTTGTGCGGACTGCTTGCCCTCGGCTGCAACCGCCGGTCTCCCGGATTCATTCCGGGCCTGGCGCAGTACTTCCGCCTTTCATGCTCGCACACCGCTCGGCCGAACGGGAATGTGTCACATCGACGCAATGGCCATCGTCAAAGTGACGTGAAGCAGTTATGATAGATAGCGTCAACTTGACGACAAGGCCCTTTCCGGCCGTCCGCAGAAACAGAAAGGGTGCGTGACGTGACCACCGCCCAGACCTTGGATTTCCAGGCTCCTACCCCTTCGCCCCTGGCCCTCCTGCTGCTCGGCCGCGAGTCCGACCCCAGGAGCGAGCGTGGCGTGGAGTGCCCCGGCGACCTGCCGGCACCCTCCGACCCGGACCTGGTGGAGCGCGCCCGCGCGGCCAAGGCGAAGCTCGGCGACAAGGTCTTCGTGCTCGGCCACCACTACCAGCGCGACGAGGTCATCGAGTTCGCGGACGTCACCGGGGACTCCTTCAAGCTCGCCCGTGACGCGGCCGCCCGGCCCGACGCCGAGTACATCGTCTTCTGCGGCGTCCATTTCATGGCCGAGTCCGCGGACATCCTGACCACCGCCGACCAGCAGGTCGTCCTGCCCGACCTGGCCGCGGGCTGCTCGATGGCCGACATGGCCACCGCCGAGCAGGTCGCCGAGTGCTGGGACGTGCTGACCGAGGCGGGCGTCGCGGACGTGACCGTCCCGGTCTCGTATATGAACTCCTCGGCCGACATCAAGGCGTTCACCGGCAAGCACGGTGGCACGATCTGCACCTCGTCCAACGCCGAGCGCGCGCTGAACTGGGCGTTCGAGCAGGGCGAGAAGGTCCTCTTCCTCCCCGACCAGCACCTGGGCCGCAACACGGCCGTCCGCGACATGGGGATGTCCCTGGACGACTGCGTCCTGTACAACCCGCACAAGCCCAACGGCGGCCTGACCGCCGAGGAGCTGCGCGGCGCGAAGATGATCCTGTGGCGGGGCCACTGCTCGGTGCACGGCCGCTTCTCGCTGGAGTCGGTGCGCGACGTCCGCGAGCGCATCCCGGGCGTCAACGTCCTGGTGCACCCCGAGTGCCGGCACGAGGTCGTGGCGGCGGCGGACTACGTCGGTTCGACCGAGTACATCATCAAGACCCTGGAGGCCGCCCCGGCGGGCTCCAAGTGGGCCATCGGCACCGAGCTGAACCTGGTCCGCCGCCTGGCGAATCGATTCGCCGGTGAGGGCAAGGAGATCGTCTTCCTCGACAAGACGGTCTGCTTCTGCTCGACGATGAACCGGATCGACCTGCCGCACCTGGTGTGGGCGCTGGAGTCCCTGGCGGAGGGCAAGGTCGTCAACCGCATCGAGGTCGACCCCGAGGTGGCGAGCTTCTCGAAGCTGGCCCTGGAGCGGATGCTGGCCCTGCCGTAGACGGTGGCCGGGGCCCGGCCCCGGGACCCGCGTACCCCCGGGCGCCGGACGGGCCGAACGGCCCGTCCGGCGCTCGCGCGCGTCCGGGAGGGGGCGGCCCGGCCGGGAAGGGCCCCGGCCGGGGAAGGTCACTCCGCCCTCGGCCGCACCAGCCCCGATTCGTAAGCGATGACGACCAGCTGCGCCCGGTCCCGGGCCCCGAGCTTGGCCATCGCCCGGTTCACATGCGTCTTCACCGTCAGCGGGCTGACGGTGAGCCGCTCGCCGATCTCGTCGTTCGACAACCCGCCCGCCACCTGCACCAGCACCTCCCGCTCCCGGCCCGTCAGCGCCGCGAGCCGCCCCGCGCCCCGCTCCCCGCCGTCGGGAACCGGCCCCGGCTCACCCTGCGCGAGGAAACGGGCGATCAGGCCCTTCGTGGCGGCGGGTGACAGCAGCGACTCCCCCGCCCGCGTCACCCGTATCGCGTTGAGCAGCTCGTCCGGCTCCGCGCCCTTGCCGAGGAAGCCCGAGGCGCCCGCACGGAGCGACTCCACCACGTACTCGTCGACCTCGAAGGTCGTCAGCATCACCACCCGCACCTGGGAGAGCGCGGGGTCGGCGCAGATGGCGCGGGTCGCGGCGAGGCCGTCCGTGCCGGGCATGCGGATGTCCATCAGCACGACGTCCGGGGTGAGCCGGCGGGTGAGCTCGACGGCCTCCGCGC
The DNA here is from genome assembly GCF_021228125.1 of Streptomyces albireticuli. Classification (GTDB taxonomy): domain Bacteria; phylum Actinomycetota; class Actinomycetes; order Streptomycetales; family Streptomycetaceae; genus Streptomyces; species Streptomyces albireticuli. The sequence continues at coordinate 705,620 of NZ_JAJQQS010000002.1, read as the reverse complement.
CGTCCGCGGCCTCGCCCACCACCGTCATGTCCGCCTCGGACTCCACCAGTACCCGGAACGCGCTGCGCAGCAGTGCCTGGTCGTCGGCGAGGAGCACCCGGACGGGGTGCACGGGCGTACTGACGGGTTCGGTCATGGGGTCAGCGTAGGCTCCGCCCGCCCCGGCAGCGGCAGCGTCGCGCGGACCCGGAAGCCGGGGGTGCCGTCGGCGCGGGGACCCGCCTCACAGCTGCCCCCGAGCGCGGTGGCGCGCTCGCGCATGCCGATCAGGCCGTGGCCGCCCCGCCCCTCCGCCGCCTCCGGGAGCGGTCCGGCGCCGTCGTCCAGCACGGTCAGGAGCAGGCGGTCCGCGCCGCGCAGCAGGGCGACCTCGGCGCGGGCGCCGGGCCCGGCGTGCTTGTGGACGTTGGTGAGCGCCTCCTGGAGGAGCCGGTAGGCGGTGAGGTCCACGGCTCCGGGCAGCCGGCCGAGCACGGCGGCCGCCTCGGCGGGGTCCGTGCCGCTGCCGGGGCCGCCGGGCAGGGTGGAGGCCATGGTGAGCGTGACGTCCAGGCCGACGCGGGCGAATCCGTCGACGAGGTGGGCGAGGACACCGAGGCCGGGCGCGGGCTCGGTGGGGGCCTCCGGGTCGCCGTACTGGCGCAGCAGGCCGACGGTCGCGCGCAGCTCCGCCAGCGCCGAGCGGCTGGCCTCGCGGACGTGCGCGAGGGCCTCTTTGGCCTGGTCGGGGCGGCTGTCCATGAGGTGCGAGGCGACCCCGGCCTGGACGTTGACCAGGGCGATGTGGTGGGCCACGACGTCGTGCAGCTCCCGGGCGATGCGCAGCCGCTCCTCGGCGACCCGGCGGCGGGCCTCCTCCTCGCGGGTGCGCTCGGCGCGCACCGCCCGCTCCTCGATCGCGGCGACGTAGGCGCGGCGGCTGCGGACGGCGTCCCCGGCGGCGCCCGCCATGCCGGTCCAGGCCAGCAGGGCGAGGTTCTCCTGGGAGTACCAGGGCGGCATCCCGAAGGCCATGCCACCGGCGGTGAGGACGGCGACGGTGACCACGGCGATCCGCCAGGCCGTGGGCCGCTCGGTGCGGGAGGCGACGGTGTAGAGGGCCACGACGACGGACATCGCGATCTGGGTGTGCGGGGCGGGACCCCGGATGTCGACGATCTCGAAGAGGGTCGCGGCCGAGGTGGCGCACAGGACCGCTCGCGGGGCCCGGCGGCGGAGCACGAGGCAGGCGCAGGCGAGAAGCGCGAGCAGGACGAAGCCGGAGCCGGGCGGGTGCCGGTCGGTGTACCGGCTGACCGAGGCGCCGATCAGGACGGTGACGAAGGTGGCGGCGGCGAGGAGGGCGTCGGCCGCGAGGGGGTGCGCGCGCAGCCAGCGGTGCGCGCGGGCGAGGCCGGTGACGGTGAGGGAGGTCATCGGGGTCCTCGGGGCGGGGCGGGGCGGACAAGGCACGGGCGGGACCGCCACGGCCCGGCCACGGCCCGCCGCGCCCCCGCCCCTCGGGAGGGGCGGGGGCGCGGCGGGTGCTGGAGTGCCGTGCCGGACCGGCCGGGAAGGCCGGGGGATCCGTTTGGTCCGTAAGGCTGTGCGGGACTGTGCGGGAGGTGCGGGGGCGTACGAGGGCCGCGCTCAGGGCGGGCGGCGTACCGGCACCGCCCCCTTGCCGGCACCGGCGCGTCCGGCCGGGGCGGACGGCCGGGCCCACGGCCGGAGCCCGGCTGCCGAGGCCGGCCTTCCGGACCGGACCGCCGGACCGGGCTGCCGGACCGGGTCGCCGGACCGGATCAGCCCGGGATGAGCCCGTCGTCGCTCAGCATCGCCCGGACCTCTTCGAGGGAGGCGTCGGGCGCGGGCAGGATCAGCTCCGAGGGCTCCAGGGCGTCGTCCGGCAGGGGGGAGCCCAGCCGGCGCACGGCGTCGAGCAGATCACCGAGGGTGCGGCGGAAGCCTTCCTGGTCGCCGCTCTCCATCTCCTCCAGAAGCTCGTCGTCCAGCTTGTTGAGCTCGGTGAAGTGGCTGTCGGCCAGCTTCCACTGGCCCTCCCCCATGATCCGTACGATCATGACGGTCTCCCTCGGTCCGGTGCCTGTCGGCGCGCTGCTCACTGGGTGAGTACTGCGTCTGCGGGGACTGCTCGCTGCCCTGTCACTGCCACTGCCCTGGGTTCACTGCCCTGGGTCACTGCATTGCGTCACTGCCCTGCCGGAGCCCGCTCCGGCCCGTGCGTGGCCGCGGGTCCGTCACCACGGCCCCCCGCACGGTGCCGTCACCGCGGGCGGGTCACTGCTTGTCGAAGCGGGGGTGCTCCTGCGGCTGCGCCTGGCCCGGCTGGCCGGCCTGGCCGCTGCCGCCCTCGATGGCCTGCTTGGTGCCGCCGGTGCCGCCCGCGAGCTCGGCCTTCATCCGCTGGAGCTCCAGCTCCACGTCGGAGCCGCCGGAGAGGCGCTCCAGCTCGGCGGTGATGTCGTCCTTCGCCGTGCCGGTCGGGTCGTCGAGCGCGCCCGAGGCGAGCAGCTCGTCGATGGCGCCGGCGCGCGCCTGCATCTGCTGGGTCTTGTCCTCGGCCCGCTGGATGGCCATGCCGACGTCGCCCATCTCCTCGGAGATGCCGGAGAAGGCCTCGCCGATGCGGGTCTGGGCCTGGGCGGCGGTGTAGGTGGCCTTGATCGTCTCCTTCTTCGTACGGAAGGCGTCGACCTTGGCCTGGAGGCGCTGCGCGGCGAGGGTGAGCTTCTCCTCCTCGCCCTGGAGCGTGGTGTGCTGCGTCTCCAGGTCGCTGACCTGCTGCTGGAGGGCGGCGCGGCGGGAGAGCGCCTCGCGCGCCAGGTCCTCGCGGCCGAGGGCGAGCGCCTTGCGGCCCTGGTCCTCCAGCTTGCTGGACTGGCCCTGGAGCTGGTTCAGCTGGAGCTCCAGGCGCTTGCGGGACGTCGCCACGTCGGCGACGCCGCGGCGTACCTTCTGGAGCAGCTCGAGCTGCTTCTGGTACGAGTAGTCGAGGGTCTCGCGCGGGTCCTCGGCCCGGTCCAGGGCCTTGTTGGCCTTCGCGCGGAAAATCATTCCCATACGCTTCATGACACCGCTCATGGGCCTCGGGCGCCCCCTTCTGACGGACTACGAGCTCCAGCACATCTTGCAGACCCCACAGTAAAGGGCCCGCTTCCATTACCGCACTGTTCGGGCTCCGATGCGCTCCTCCTCCAGGACGATCAGGAGGTCGCCGCCCTCCGGCGCAAGGAGTAGGAGCACCTCGGGGGGCGGGTGCGCGGCGCCCCTTCCCGTAGGGGGAACGCTCCGCCGTTGCCGGATCGTTCCCTTGGCACCGGCGCCCACCTGCCGTCACCCCGTACCCTTGGGTGTTGTGTTCCGAAGCCGTTCCACCTCCAAGGATGAGCAGGCCGCAGCCACCCAGGTGACCGCGGACCAGCCGAAGCAGCGCGACCCGCAGGCACCCAAGGGCCGCCCCACCCCCAAGCGCAGCGAGGCCAGCTCGCAGCGCCGCAGCCTGGCCGCCACGCCGGCCAACCGCAAGGAGGCCACGAAGCGCGCGCGGGAGGCCCGCCGCGCGGACCTGGCCAAGCAGCGCGAGGCGCTGGCCAATGGCGACGAGCGCTTCCTGCCCGCCCGTGACAAGGGCCCGCTCCGCCGCTTCGCGCGCGACTTCGTGGACGCGCGGTACTCGGTGGCGGAGTTCTTCCTCCCGCTCGCCGTCCTCATCCTCGTCCTGAGCATGATCAACCGCGGCGGTTTCCAGTCGTACGTGCTCCTGGTGTGGATGCTCGTGATCGTCCTGATCGTGATCAACTCCGTGATCACGGCCGTCACGCTGAAGCGCGCCCTGAAGAAGCGCTTCCCGGACGAGAACCTCCGCGGCGTGGTGCCGTACGCCCTGATGCGCACGCTCCAGATGCGCCGGCTGCGGCTGCCCAAGCCGAAGGTCAAGCGCGGGGAGAAGCCCTGAGCGGTGCCGCCCTCGCGTCCGCCTTCGGCGGTGGCGCGGAGGGCTGGCTCCGGGGCCTGGGCGGCTTACGGAACGCGGTCCGGCAGGAGCTGGTCGCACGCCAGCTCGACGAACAGATAAGCGCTCGCTTCCCGGTGGGCCGCCGGCTGCGGGTCCTCGACGTCGGCCCCGGCCAGGGCACCCAGGCCCTGCGGCTGGCCCGGGCGGGCCATGAGGTGACGGGCCTGGAGTCCGACCCCCGGATGGTGGCCGCCCTGCGCGAGGCGCTGACGGCGGAGCCCGAGGGCATCCGGGAGCGGGTGCGGGTGGTCGAGGGCGACGGCCGGGACGCGGGAGCGCACTTCCACCCCGGTGCCTTCGACGTCGTGCTGTGCCACGGCGTGCTGATGTACGTGACGGAGCCGGACCCGATGCTCGCCGGGCTGGCCCGGGTGCTCGCGCCCGGCGGCCTCCTCTCGCTGCTCGTCCGGAACGCCGACGCGCTGGCCATGCGACCGGGGCTGGCCGGGGACTGGGGGACGGCCCTCGCGGCCTTCGACTCCCCCGCCTACGTCAACCGCCTCGGCCTTACGGTCCGCGCGGACCGCCGGGAGACGCTGACGGCGACGCTCGCCGGCATCGGCGCCCCGCTGCACGCCTGGTACGGGGTGCGGGTCTTCACCGACCAGGCGGCCGAGGGCCGGGAGCCCCCGGCGGGCGAGGCGCTGGAGCGCCTGCTCGCCGCCGAGGACCGGGCGGGCCGCTCCGACCCGTACCGCGCGGTCGCGGCGCTGCTGCACCTGTGCGGCGTGCGGGGCTGAACCGGGACGCGCGGGGGGTCCGGCGCGGCCCTCCGCCCGTACGGCGGCACCCGGCGTCTCTGGCCGGGACAGCGGACCGGGCGGACGTGATACTCCGAACATGGACGTCTCACGCGCCCGGACCCTCCCGCGCCGGCTCCTGACCCCCGTGGCGGCCACCGCCTGCGCGGCGGCGGTGCTGGGCGGGTGCTCCGGCATCCCCGGCTCCTCCCCCTCCACGGGCGGGCGGGCGACGAGCGCCTCGCCCGCCCCCGCCGCGATCGCCCCGCCCTCGGGGCGCGGCCCGGCCGGGGACCTCCAGTCCGCCTATCAGAGGGTGGTCAAGGACGTCCTGCCCTCCGTCGTCCAGATCACCGCCGGGGACAGCCTGGGCTCCGGGGTCGTCTACGACGGCAAGGGCCACGTCGTCACCAACGCGCACGTCGTCGGGGGCGCCAAGACCTTCAAGGTCACCCTGGCCACGGGCGGCGGCACGGTCGGCGCCCGGCTGGTCGCCAGCTACCCCGAGCAGGACCTCGCGGTCGTGGTGCTCGACAGCGTCCCCCAGAACCTCAAGCCCGCCACCCTCGGCGACTCCGCCAAGGTCGAGGTCGGGCAGATCGTGCTGGCCATGGGCAATCCGCTCGGCCTGTCCAGCAGCGTCACGCAGGGCATCGTCTCGGCCGTCGGACGCACGGTCAGCGAGGGCCGGGCGGGCGGCGGTACGGGCGCGACCATCGGCAACATGGTGCAGACGTCGGCGGCCATCAACCCCGGCAACAGCGGCGGCGCGCTGGTCGACCTGTCCGGCCGGGTCATCGGCATCCCGACGCTGGCCGCCGTCGACCCCCAGCTCGGCCAGGGCGCCGCGCCCGGCATCGGCTTCGCGATCCCGGCCGCCACGGTCCGCCGTCTCTCCGACCAGATCATCAAGAGCGGCAAGGTCACCGACTCGGGCCGGGCGGCGATCGGCATCACCGGGCGGACGATCGTCGGCTCCGACTTCGCCCCGGCCGGGGTCGCGATCGTCGCCGTGGGGCGCGGCGGGGCCGCCGAGAAGGCCGGACTCCGGGCCGGGGACATCCTCATCCGCCTGAACGGCACCGACCTCACGACCATGCAGTCGCTCACCGAGGCCCTGGCGGCGCTCAAGCCCGGCGACCGCGCCGAGGTGGCCTACGACCGGGAGGGCACGGTCCGGACCGTGACGGTCACACTGGGCACCCTGTGAGGCGGGGCGCCCACGCGGGCTGCCCCCTGTTCACCGGCCATGTCGCGGCCATGCTGTGCGGCGGGCACTCGCGCGCGGGCTCCCCGGGGCCGGGCCTGTCACTGATCCGGGGCCCGCGTGGTCCGGACTGCCGCGGACCGTCGCACCCCTGGGAGGACGGACCCACCGGAGGCACCGGCGCCCGGGGATCCCCGGCAGGCCCGCCAAGGCCGGAGCCCGCCTCCACCGGGCGACCGCGGTCATCGCACCTCTGAGAGGGCGGACCCACTGAAGGCACCGGCGCGCGGGGATGCCCGGGATCGGACCCCGCCGGGCCAAGGCCTCGCGTACACCGGGCGACCACGGACCGCGGCACTCCGCGAGGGCGCGGACCCGCCGAGCCGGCCACCCGGCGGAGCCGCGCACCGCGCGGAGCGCCGTGCCAGGCGGGGCCCTCCGGGCCCGACACCCCGCCAGGGCGCCGCAAGGCGCCGCGCCGCGGCGGAGCCGGAAGCCACGGCGCGGGCGGAACGCCCGCGCCGCCGGCTCCGGTCGGCAGGCCGCGCGGAGACGCGGCCCGCCCCCGTCCTCACGCCTCGGCGGCGGCGCGCAGGCTCATCACATAGATCTCGGTGTCGTCCTCGAAGAGGGTCACCTGCTCCGCGCCGCCGTCCAGCAGCTCCTTCCAGACCTCACCGATCCAGGACTCCGCGTCCCCCTGCGTGGTGAACTCCTCCGGCTCCACCGCGGGCGACGTCTCCGTCCCGTCGGCCTTCTCGAACCGCCACACCCACACCATGTCCGCCTCCTGACGTCCGGTCACGTGCCGTGCAGCGCAGCCTAACGGTCCGGGGCGGACGAGAAAGGGTGATCCCGGCGCGCCCGCGCCCCCCGGACGCGAGACGATCAGGGCGTGGAAATCACTCTCCTCGGCACCGGAGCCCCCGAAGGGCTGCCGCGCCCCGACTGCCCCTGCGCGTCCTGCGCCACCGCCACCGGCGACGAGGCGCGGGCCGCGACCGCGCTGCTCGTCGACGGGGCGGTGCTCCTCGACCTCACCCCGGGGCCCGCGTTCGCGGCCGCCCGCGCCGGGCGGTCGATCGCCGGTGTGCGGCAGGTGCTGCTCTCGCACCCGCACGACGGGCCCGCCGTCGAGTTCCCGGCCGGGCTGCCGGCCCCGGTGCGGGTGCCCGACGGGCGCGAGCTGTCGGTGATCAGCGGGCACCGGGTGCGGGCGGTGGCCCTGGACGCGCCGGGCACCGGTTACGAGGTGACGGGCCCCGAGGGCGAACGGCTGCTGTACCTGCCGCCGGGCACGGCCCCGGCCGGGCTGAACGGACCGGCCGGCGGGCCGGGCTCCGGCCCGTACGACATGGTCCTGCTCGACGTGCTGGGCCGCCCGGACGCCCTGGCCCGGCTGCGCGGCGCGGGCGTGGTCACCGCGACGACCGACGTCCTCGGCGTCCACGTCGACCACGACGTGCCGCCCGGCCCCGAGCTGCACCGGCGGCTGGCGACGGCCGGAGCGCGGGCCGTGCCGGACGGCACGACCCTGGTCGTCGGGGACTACCACGCGGTGCCGGACCTGCCACGGCGCACGCTGGTGCTGGGCGGCGCACGCTCGGGCAAGTCCGTGGAGGCCGAGCGGCGGCTGGAGTCCTTCCCCGACGTGCTGTACGTCGCCACCGGCGGCACCCGCGAGGGGGACGCGGACTGGGCCGCGCGGGTCGCCCTGCACCGCGATCGCCGGCCGGGCTCCTGGCGCACGGCCGAGACCTGCGACCTCGTGCCCCTGCTGGCGGCGGACGGCCCTCCGCTGCTGATCGACTGCCTCGCGCTGTGGCTGACGGACGCGATGGACTCGGCCGGGGCGTGGTCCGACGAGACGTGGGAGGGCGGCGGCAGGGAGGCGCTGGCCGCGCGGGTCGCGGAGCTCGTGGCGGCGGTCCGCGCCACCCGCCGCACGGTCGTCGCGGTCAGCAACGAGGTCGGCTCGGGAATCGTCCCGGCCACACCCTCCGGCCGCCGCTTCCGCGACGAACTGGGACGGCTGAACGTGCTGCTGGGCGGGCAGTGCGAGCAGGTGGTCCTGGTGGTGGCCGGCCAAGCGCTGCCCCTGAGGTGAACCGCCCGGGGCGACCCCGGCGGCTCCCGCCCCGCGCCGGGCGGCCGGGCACGTCCCCGTACCGGCGGCACCGGACCGGTCGCGCCCACCCTCGCGGTGAGCCCCGGCGGAACGGCGGACGCCTCCCCCGCCGCCCGGCGGCAGGGCCGCCGCCGGGCCCACGCGTACGGCCCGGAAAGCCTCCCGGACCCCGGCCAGGGCCCGGCGGTTCCCTCCACTGCCCGACGCGTACCGCCGTCACCCGCGTCTCCCTCCCGAAGGCGGGACGCCGGACACGTCCTCGCCCCGGCGGCACCGGGACCATCGCGGGCCGGCGTCCGTACGCCCCGGAGAACCTCCCCGGGGCCCGGGCGTCCCGGCCGCCGACCGGGGCGTGGCCGCCGGGCCGCGCCCGGCCCTCGCGACCCCCTGTCGCGACATCGTGTGCCGTCACCGTCTACGGGTAGTGTTCGACGGATGAGCGGTCTGAATCTTGATGACTTCGCGACACTGATCGAGCGCCCCGACCCCGGCACCCGGCGGGACGCCGAAGCGCGGCGGGAGCGCCTCGTGCCGCGCCCCGGCGCGCTGGGCCGGCTGGACGAGCTGGGCGAGTGGCTGGCCGCCGCGCAGGGGGCGGTGCCGGTCAAGCCCGTGGAGCGGGTCACCGCCCTGGTGTTCGCGGGTGACCACGGCATCGCGCGGCTCGGCGTTTCGGGCGGTCCCGAGGCCGGTGCCGTGGCGCTCGTACGGGCCGCGCTCGACGGGGAGAGCGCGGGCGCGGTGCTGGCCCGGCGGGCCGGGGCGCGGCTGCGCGTCGTCGACATGTCCGTGGACTGCGACCCCGCCGAGCTGCCCGAGGAGGTCACCCGGTACCGGGTCCGCCGCGGCTCGGGCCGGATCGACGTCGAGGACGCCCTGACCGCCGAGGAGGCGGAGGCCGCGTTCCGCGCGGGCATGGCGATCGCCGACGAGGAGGCGGACGCCGGTACGGACCTCGTCGTCCTCGGCGACCTCAGCGTGGGCGGCACCACGGTCGCCGGCACCCTGATCGGCGCCCTGTGCGGCACCGACGCCTCCGTGGTCACCGGCCGCGGCGGCGCCGGCATCGACGACCTGGCGTGGATGCGCAAGTGCGCGGCGATCCGCGACGCGCTGCGCCGCGCCCGGCCGGTCCTCGGCGACCAGCTCCAGCTGCTGGCGGCGACGGGCGGCGCGGACTTCGCGGCGACGACGGGCTTCCTGCTCCAGAGCGCGGTGCGCCGCACCCCCGTGGTCCTCGACGGCGTGGTCTCCGCGGCCTGCGCGCTGGTGGGGCAGCGGGTGGCGTTCCGGGCGCCCGACTGGTGGCTGGCCGGTCAGGCGAGCGGCGACCCGGCGCAGGCGAAGGCACTGGACCGGATGGCGCTCAACCCTTTGCTCGATCATGGCGTCACAGTGGGCGAGGGGACAGGGGCGCTGCTGGCTCTGCCGTTGGTGCAGGCGGCCGCGGCCCTGGCGGCGGAACTCCCCGAGCGCGCCTGACATCCCATGTCGAGCGGCCGGGCCCCGTCGCAGACGGTGCCCCATATGCTCACTTTTCATGGGAGAAGTCCGCTTGACTCCGGATGAAGGCGCGCGGAACGGCCTCCGGCCGCGGCGCGCCGCAGCTTTCGCCGTGTGGTACCTCCGCGTCGTCACGTTCGTCAATCTGCTCGGCGCGGTCTGGGTGTCCTTCGGCGCGGACATCCGACGGCACAACGCGGACGAGTTCTTCACCCCGTACCTGCTGACGGCCGGCTTCGCGTCGGCGCTGTGGTCGCTCGTCATGGCGGTCACCCTGCGCCGGCGCAAGCGCGCCTCGTGGCTGCTGAACCTGGCGCTGTCCGGGCTGCTCCTGCTGGTCCTGGCGTTCGCCATGTGCTTCCGGGAGTTCAACCGGCACCCGCTGAACTGGTTCTCGCTGGTGGCGACGGGCCTCTTCGTGCTGGCGCTGCTGGTGGGCCGCCGGGAGTTCTACGCCAAGGGCGACCGCTCCAACCCGCGGCTCGCCGCGCTGGTCGCGGTCGTCGGCCTGCTGGTGACCTCGCTGACCGCCGCCCTGCTGGTGACCGTCGCCAACGAGGCCCACGACGCGTACCGCTCGACGTTCCTGGACCGCTGGGGCTACGGCTTCATGCGCCTGGTGTCGCTGGCCGCCGACGACGGCCGCTACCCCGGCATCACCACACCCGGCTGGGTCGACGTCTTCATCAACGTGATGAGCATGTGCCTGCTCCTCGTCGTGGTCTACGCGGCCTTCCGCGCCCGGCGCGCCACGGACCCGCTCACCCAGGAGGACGAGGAGCGGCTGCGGGCCCTGCTGGACCGGCACGGCGACCGCGACTCGCTGGGCTACTTCGCGCTGCGGCGCGAGAAGAGCGTCATCTGGTCCCCGTCCGGCAAGGCCGCCGTCACCTACCGCGTCGTCGGCGGGGTCTCGCTCGCCTCCGGCGACCCGATCGGCGACCCCGAGGCATGGCCCGGCGCCATCGAGCCCTGGCTGGCCGAGGCCCGCGAGCACGGCTGGATCCCGGCCGTGATGGGCGCGGGCGAGGAAGCGGGCACCATCTACGCCCGGCACGGCCTGGACGCCCTGGAGATCGGCGACGAGGCCGTCGTGGACACCGCCGAGTTCACCCTGGAGGGCCGCGCGATGCGCACCGTCCGCCAGGCGTTCAACAGGGTGAAGCGGGCCGGGTACACCGTGCGGATCCGGCGCCACGAGGACATCCCCGAGGAGGAGATGGCCGAGCTGCTGCGCCGCGCGGACGACTGGCGGGACGGCGCGACCGAGCGCGGCTTCTCCATGGCGCTCGGCCGGCTCGGCGACCCGGGCGACGGGCGCTGCGTGATGCTGGAGTGCCACGACGGCAAGGGCGAGCTGCGGGCCCTGCTGAGCTTTGTGCCGTGGGGCCCCAAGGGCCTGTCCCTGGATCTGATGCGGCGCGACCGGGACTCCGAGAACGGCCTGATGGAGTTCATGGTCATCGAGCTGCTCCAGCAGGCGAAGGGGCTGGGCATCACCCAGGTGTCGCTGAACTTCGCGATGTTCCGGTCCGTCTTCGAGCGCGGCTCCAAGCTGGGCGCGGGCCCGGTGCTGCGGATGTGGCGGTCGCTGCTGAGCTTCTTCTCGCGCTGGTGGCAGATCGAGTCGCTGTACCGAGCAAATGCGAAATACCGCCCCATCTGGGAGCCTCGATTCATGCTGTTCGAGAAGAGCAGTGACCTGCTGCGGATCGGCGTCGCGAGCGCGCGGGCCGAAGGCTTCCTCGAAGCCCCCGGGCTGCCCAAATGGCTCAACCGCAAGCATCTGGAGAGCCCGCGATGAACCGCGCGGCGCTGCGTCGCGCCGCGCGCACCGAGTGGGGCCCGCTGGCCGGGACCCTACGTCTGGCGATCGTGACCAAGGGGCCGCGGGCCGTCCCGATGACCCTGGCTGCGGTGGCCCTGACCGCCACGTTCCAGGTCGTCCAGAACCAGCCCTGGGGCTTCGGGCCGGTGCAGGAGCTCGGCTCGGTGCAGGCGCGGCTGCCCTGGTGGCTGGCGCTGCTGCGGACCCCGCTGTCGCTGTTCGTGCCGGCCCTGGACCTCCCGGTGTGGGGGGCGCTGGCCCAGGTACTGCTGGTCTTCGGGATCGCCGAGATCTGTCTGGGCAGGTGGCGCACGCTGACCATCGCCTACGCCGCCACCCTCGCCGGGACGATGTACGCGCGGCTGGCCGTGCACATCGGGCCGGACTCCGTGTTCGGCCTGCCGCCGGAGGCCGCGAAGGTCGTCGACACCGGCCCGTCGGCGGCCGTCGTGGGGCTCGCGGTGTACGTCACCTGGCGTTATCGCGCCTGGTTCACCTGCGGGGTCGTGGTCGCCGCCATGGTGGCCGAGGTGCTCGTCAAACCCAATCTGGCGGGCAAGGAGCACATCGCGGCCGTCGCCGCGGTGCTGGCCCTCTGCGCGGCCGATGAGTTCCGCAGGCGCCGCAAGCCCCGGGGGGACGTCTTCCGCTCCGGCGGTCAGCGGTCGGGAGCGCCCGCCAGCAGGTCGTGAACGCGGTTGCGGACGTGCTCCCAGCGGGCGTCGTGCCGGTAGGCGCGCACCCGCGCCCGGCGGCGGGCCCGTGGCCGGTGGCGGTAGAACCGCCGCGCCCACGGCGACCCCGGCCGGGCCAGCCGCACCGCGCCGACGATCGCCACGAACGGCACCACACAGCCGATCACCGCGAGCCGCGGCTTGCCCTTGGCCAGGGCGAACAGGGCGATCAGGAAGTTGATCAGTACGTTGACGACCACGACGCCGCGGTCGTGCAGCTCCTCCGGGGTCAGCTCGTTCACCCCGAAGGGCAGGAACCCGGCGAGCATCAGGGTGACCAGCGCCGCCGTCAGGACCACGATCTCGACGCTCTTGCGGCCCTGCTCGGTCCAGTACACGTCGTCCAGGTGCAGGACGAGCGCGAACTCGTCCAGCACCAGTCCGGCGCCGGCGCCGAACACCACGGCCGCCACGGCGGCCCCGAAGCCGTGCCGGCCGGACGCCACGGCGGCGAAGCCCCCGATCACCATCAGCACGACGCCGGGCACCACATGGTGGACATGCAGACCACCGGGGCTGATGTTGCGGAAGGGGCCCTTCCCCGCCCGGATCAGCCGGGTGATCACCCGGGTCACCAGGAACGTCAGGACGAACGCGGCCAGCGCCAGCAGCAGGGGCAGCTTCCCCGGTTCGACGATGTTGCGATGCAGCCACTGGCCCATGTGCCCACCCGTTCGATAGCCCTCTCTCAGCGCTCTCACCTGCAACCTACTGTCCTGACCCGGCGGGATAGGGTGCCCGCGATGACCGACACGACACCGTCCCGGCCCACCCCGGGCGACGCCCTGCGCTTCGCCTTCGGCACGCTGACCGCGCTGCCCGTGCGCCTCACCCGCTGGGACCGGGCGGCGGCCCGCGGCGGAATGCTCGCGGCCCCGCTCGCGGGCCTGGTCGTGGGCGGCTGCGCGGCCGCGGCGGGATCGGCCCTCCTCCTGCTGGGCGCGGGCCCGGTGCTCGCCGCCGTGGCGTCCGTGGCGGCGGGCGCGGTCCTCACCCGCGCCCTGCACCTGGACGGCCTCGCGGACGTCGCCGACGGGCTGGGCAGCGCGAAGCCCGCCGAGGACGCCCTGCGGATCATGAAGCGGTCGGACATCGGCCCGTTCGGCGTCGTCACCCTGCTGCTGGTCCTGCTCGGCCAGGTCGCGGCCCTCGCCGGGGCGTACGCGGACGACACGGCGCGCGGCGCCGCCGCGGTGGCCGTGGCGGCGCTCGCCGCCCGCTGTTCCCTGACGCTGGCCTCCCGGGCCGGGGTGCCGCCGGCCCGGCCCGAGGGCCTGGGCGCGGCCGTCGCCGGAGTGCTGCCCGCCTGGTCCGCGCTGCTGGTGGCGGCCCTGGCCACGGCCGCCGCCGCCGCGCTCGGGGCCGCCACGGGCCCGTACGGCGCGGTGCGCGCCGCCCTCGCGGTGCCGCTCGCCCTGGCCGCCGGCGAGCTGCTGCTGCGGCACTGCGTACGGCGCTTCGGCGGGGTCACCGGGGACGTCTTCGGCGCCCTGGCGGAGACCTCGGCCACCACCGCGCTCGTCGTGCTCGCTCTCGGCTGAGCGGCCGGAGCGCGCCCGGAACACGAATCGCCCGGTCGCGGGCGCTACGTTGGGGGCCGACCCGAGCCCGGGGGGCCGTGACACCGCGGCATACGATGCCCAGGGTGCGGCCGGCCCACCCATCGGCCGAGGAACTCAACGGAAGTAGGGACCCCACCACCGTGACTGCTCTGACTCTCAGCACTTCCAGCGCGGCGACGCTCCGCGCGGACGCCGTCGTCATCGGTGTGGCCAAGGGCCCGAAGGGTCCTGTCGTCGCACCCGGCGCCGAAGCCGTGGACAAGGCGTTCGACGGCAAGCTGGCCGCCGTCCTGGAGACCCTCGGCGCCACCGGCGGCGAGGGTGAGACGACCAAGCTCCCCGCCCCGTCCGGGCTCAAGGCCCCGGTCGTGCTGGCGGTCGGGCTCGGCGACACCCCGGCCAAGGACGAGGACTTCGACGCGGAGGCGCTGCGCCGCGCCGCGGGCAGCGCGGCCCGCGCGCTGACGGGCAGCAAGAAGGCCGGCTTCGCCCTGCCGGTCGCGGACGCCGAGTCCGCCGCCGCCGTGGCGGAGGGCGCGCTGCTCGGCGCGTACACCTACGTCGCCGCCGGCCCGGGCGGCAAGGCCGCCGCCAAGAAGGACGCCGACCGGAGCACCCCGCTCGCCGAGGTCGCGCTGCTGGGCGCCAAGCCCCGCGACAAGGCGGTCAAGGCCGTGGCCGAGCGCGCGGGCGTGCTGGCCGAGGAGATGAACCGGGCGCGCGACCTGGTCAACATGCCGCCGAACGACCTCAACCCGAAGGCCTTCGCCGCCGCGGCCCAGGCCGCCGGCAAGGAGTTCGGCCTCAAGGTCGAGGTGCTGGACGAGAAGGCGCTGCTCAAGGGCGGCTTCGGCGGCATCATGGGCGTCGGCCAGGGCTCGGCCAACCCGCCGCGCCTGGTGCGCCTCGGCTACACCCACCCCAAGGCGGAGAAGACCCTCGCCTTCGTCGGCAAGGGCATCACCTACGACTCGGGCGGCATCTCCCTCAAGCCGGCCGGCCACAACGAGACCATGAAGTGCGACATGGCCGGCGCCGCCGCCGTGTTCGCCGCGGTCACGGCCGCCGCCCGCCTGGGCCTGCGCGTCAACGTCACCGGCTGGCTGGCGCTCGCCGAGAACATGCCCTCGGGCAACGCCACCCGCCCGGGCGACGTGCTGCGGATGTACGGCGGCAAGACCGTCGAGGTCCTCAACACCGACGCCGAGGGCCGCCTGGTCCTGGCCGACGCCATCGTCCGCGCCTCGGAGGAGAACCCCGACGCGATCGTGGACGTCGCCACCCTCACGGGTGCCATGGTCATCGCGCTCGGCAACCGCACGTTCGGTGTACTCGGCAACGACGACGCCTTCCGCACCTCGCTGTACGAGATCGCGGAGGAGGTCGGCGAGCAGGCGTGGCCGATGCCGATCCCGAACGAGCTGCGCAAGAGCATGGACTCCCCCGTCGCCGACTTCGCCAACATCGGCGAGCGGATGGGCAGCGCCCTGCTGGCCGGCCTCTTCCTGCGCGAGTTCGTGGGCGAGGGCATCACCTGGGCGCACCTGGACATCGCGGGCCCGGCCTTCCACGAGAGCGCGCCCTACGGCTACACCCCGAAGGGCGGTACGGGCTCCGCGGTCCGCACGCTCCTCCGGCTGGCCGAGCGCACCGCCGACGGCGACCTGGGCTGAGCCCCGCCCCGGCCGGGCCGCACGGTCCGTACGATTTGGGGTGACCCCGGGTGTTTCGCCCGGGGTCACCTCGCGGACGTTCGCCCTTAACGAAATCGAGCGCGTCCTACGCGTGAGTAACCCGTGAAGGTGACGCATCAGTCGCCTCACAGCCCGGCCCGGCGTCCCGCCGTCCGTCAACAAGTGCGAAGATGTTGTCTCGGCAGGACAGGGCCCCACTGACCCAGGGCCGAAGTAACAGCGGCCGAACAACAGCCGCCGCCCGGTCGCCCGCGACCGGCTCCGGCGTATTCCATGCATGGAGGACGTGACGTGGCGAACGACGCCAGCACCGTTTTCGACCTAGTGATCCTCGGAGGCGGTAGCGGCGGTTACGCCGCTGCCCTGCGCGGAGCGCAGCTGGGTCTGGACGTCGCTCTGATCGAGAAGAACAAGCTCGGGGGCACCTGCCTGCACAACGGCTGCATCCCCACCAAGGCGCTGCTGCACGCCGGTGAGATCGCCGACCAGGCTCGCGAGGCCGCGCAGTTCGGTGTCAAGGCCACCTTCGAGGGCATCGACATCGCGGGCGTCCACAAGTACAAGGACGACGTGATCGCCGGCCTGTACAAGGGCCTGCAGGGTCTGGTCGCCTCCCGCAAGGTGACCTACATCGAGGGCGAGGGCCGCCTGTCCTCCCCGACCTCCGTGGACGTGAACGGCCGGCGTATCCAGGGCCGCCACATCCTGCTGGCGACCGGCTCCGTGCCGAAGTCGCTGCCGGGCCTGGAGATCGACGGCAACCGCATCATCTCCTCGGACCACGCGCTGACGCTCGACCGCGTCCCGAAGTCCGCGATCGTGCTGGGCGGCGGCGTCATCGGCGTCGAGTTCGCCTCCGCCTGGAAGTCCTTCGGGACCGACGTCACCATCGTCGAGGGCCTCAAGCACCTCGTCCCCGTCGAGGACGAGAACAGCTCCAAGCTGCTGGAGCGCGCCTTCCGCAAGCGTGGCATCAAGTTCAACCTCGGCACCTTCTTCCAGAAGGCGGAGTACACCACCGACGGCGTCAAGGTCACCCTGGCCGACGGCAAGGAGTTCGAGGCCGAGATCCTGCTCGTCGCCATCGGCCGCGGCCCGGTCTCCCAGGGCCTGGGCTACGAGGAGCAGGGCGTCGCGATGGACCGCGGCTACGTCCTGGTCGACGAGTACATGCAGACCAACGTGCCGACCATCTCAGCCGTCGGTGACCTCGTCCCCACCCTCCAGCTCGCGCACGTCGGCTTCGCCGAGGGCATCCTGGTGGCGGAGCGACTGGCCGGCCTCAAGCCCGTGCCGATCGACTACGACGGTGTGCCCCGGGTGACGTACTGCCACCCCGAGGTCGCCTCCGTGGGCATCTCCGAGGCCAAGGCCAAGGAGATCTACGGCGCGGACAAGGTCGTCGCCCTGAAGTACAACCTCGCCGGCAACGGCAAGAGCAAGATCCTCAAGACCGCGGGCGAGATCAAGCTCGTCCAGGTCAAGGACGGTGCCGTCGTCGGCGTCCACATGGTCGGTGACCGTATGGGTGAGCAGGTCGGCGAAGCCCAGCTGGTCTACAACTGGGAAGCGCTGCCGGCCGAGGTCGCGCAGCTCATCCACGCGCACCCCACGCAGAACGAGGCTCTCGGCGAGGCCCACCTGGCCCTGGCCGGCAAGCCGCTGCACGCGCACGACTAGTCCCGAGCGCACCACCATCCGCACTACTCGTAAGGAGCAACCGCAACCATGGCGGTTTCCGTAACACTGCCGGCGCTCGGCGAGAGCGTGTCCGAGGGCACCGTCACCCGTTGGCTGAAGGCCGAGGGTGAGCGTGTCGAGGCCGACGAGCCGCTGCTCGAGGTCTCCACCGACAAGGTCGACACCGAGATCCCGGCCCCCGCGTCCGGCATCCTGGCCTCCATCAAGGTCGCCGAGGACGAGACGGTCGAGGTCGGCGCCGAGCTGGCCATCATCGACGACGGCTCCGGCGCCCCGGCCGAGGCTGTCACCGCCGAGGCCCCGGCCGCCGCCGAGGCCCCCGCGGCTCCGGCCGAGGCCCCCGTGGCCGAGGCTCCGGTCGCCGAGGCGCCCGCCGCTCCCGCCCCCGTCGCCGAGGCGCCCGCCGCCCCGGCCGGTGAGGCCTCCGGCACCGACGTCGTGCTGCCCGCGCTGGGCGAGTCGGTCACCGAGGGCACCGTGACCCGCTGGCTCAAGGAGGTCGGCGAGTCCGTCGAGGCCGACGAGCCGCTGCTCGAGGTCTCCACCGACAAGGTCGACACCGAGATCCCGGCCCCGGTCTCCGGTGTGCTGCTGCAGATCGTGGTCGGCGAGGACGAGACGGCCGAGGTCGGCGCCAAGCTCGCCGTCATCGGTGCCGCCGGTGCCGCCCCGGCTCCGGCCGCCCCGGCCGAGGCTCCGGCCCCGGTCACCGCCCCGGCCCCGGCTCCCGCCGCCGCCCCGGCTCCGGTCGCCACCCCGGCCCCGGCCGCCGCTCCGGCCGCTCCGGCTCCGGTCGCCACCCCGGCTCCGGCTCCCGCCGCCGCCCCGGTCGCCCCGGCCCCGGTCGCCGCTCCGGCTCCGGCCGCCCCGGCCGTCGCCGCCGCGAACGACGGCGCGTACGTCACGCCGCTGGTGCGCAAGCTCGCCGCCGAGAACGCCGTGAACCTGGCGACCGTCCAGGGCACCGGTGTGGGTGGCCGCATCCGCAAGCAGGACGTCATCGCCGCCGCCGAGGCCGCCAAGCAGGTCGCGCCGGCCCCGGCCGCCGTGCCCGCCGCCGCTGCCCCGAAGGCCGCCGCCGTCGAGGCGTCGCCGCTGCGTGGCCAGACGGTCAAGATGACCCGCATGCGCAAGGTCATCGGCGAGAACATGATGAAGGCCCTGCACGGCCAGGCGCAGCTGACCTCCGTGGTCGAGGTGGACATCACCAAGATCATGCGGATGCGCAACAAGGCCAAGGACGCCTTCGCCGCCCGTGAGGGCGTCAAGCTGTCCCCGATGCCGTTCTTCGTCAAGGCCGCCGTCCAGGCGCTGAAGGCCCACCCGGTCGTCAACGCCCGGATCAACGACGACGAGGGCACGATCACGTACCACGACGTCGAGAACGTCGGCATCGCGGTGGACGCCGAGAAGGGCCTGATGACCCCGGTCATCAAGGGCGCGGGCGACCTCAACATCGCGGGCATCGCCAAGAAGACGGCGGAGCTGGCCGGCAAGGTCCGCACCAACAAGATCAGCCCGGACGACATGTCGGGCGCGACCTTCACGATCAGCAACACCGGCTCGCGCGGTGCGCTGTTCGACACGGTCATCGTGCCGCCGAACCAGGTCGGCATCCTGGGCATCGGTGCCACCGTCAAGCGCCCGGTGGTCATCAACCACCCGGAGCTGGGCGAGACCATCGCCATCCGCGACATGACCTACCTGGCCCTGTCGTACGACCACCGTCTGGTGGACGGCGCCGACGCCGCCCGCTACCTGACGACGGTCAAGCAGCTCCTGGAGGCCGCCGAGTTCGAGGCCGAGATCGGTCTCTGAGCCCCGGCTCCCCCTTGAGCGGCACGCCGTGAAGGGCGCGGCCCCGGTCCCGTATCCGTACGGGCCGGGGCCGCGCCCTTTCGCGCGCCCCGGGCCGGTACCGCGACCGGGGCGTCGGTACGGCCGGGGAATAATGACGTCCGATCCCCGCTGCCCGCTAAGGAGCACCCATGGCCGCACCCGTCGTGCACTCGCTGCGCGAACAGATCCGCGAGCACATCCTGGAGGGGATCGTGGGCGGACGCTGGCAGCCGGGCGAGCGGATCGTGGAGCGGCGGATCGCCGCGGAGCTGGCCGTCAGCCAGACACCGGTCCGGGAGGCGCTGCGCGAGCTGGAGTCGCTGCGGCTGATCGAGTCGGCGCCCAACAAGGGCGTCCGGGTGCGTGAGCTGAGCGCCACCGACCTCAAGGAGAGCTACCCCGTACGGGCGGGCCTGGAGCAGGTGGCCGCCGAGCTGGCCGCGGACGCCCTGGCCGAGGACGCCTCGGCGCTGGAGCCGGAGGTCTCCGCGCTCTACGGGGCGGACCGGGCCGGCGACGGGGAGGCGCAGGTGCGGCACACGGTCGCCTTCCACCGCGAGATCGTCAAGGCCGCGGGCAACTCCGTCCTGCTGCACACCTGGGAGTCGCTGGGCATCGAGGTATGGACGACGCTGTCGATCCGCTGGCTCAGCCCGGAGCCGCGCGCCCACGCGGACGACCACGCGGCGATCGTCGCGGCCTTCCGGCGGCGCGATCCGCACATCGGCGAGCTGCTGAAGACCCATGTGCTGAGCTGCGCCCCACAGGTCTGAGCGGGGTCCGGCCGGGGATCCGGCCGGTGGGTGGTCGGAATCGTGACCAGGCGGCGATCCGTCCGATATTGATCGATCATCGATCAGGGGCGTATGGTCTCTCCCGAGCCGTACCCGCACGCCCTGTCCTGTGATGTGGCGCGGCTCTGAGGATGACAACAGGAATCCGTGCGTCTCCCATGCCCTGGCTCGGCGCACGGGTCCTGTCGTCTCCGGCCCCGGCGTCCCGGACCGGTCAATCCGGGGCCGTCGGCACGGCGGGCCGCCCTGTTCCGGGCACGGCCCGCGCTCTTCCCTGCCCGCACGCGGCGACGAACCCCCTGTCGCGGTGGGCATGATGGACCCATGCGCGCAGCCCGGCTGATCACATTGGTGCTGTTGCTCCAGTCGCGTTCCTCGATGACGGGGTCCGAACTGGCGCGGCAGCTGGAAGTCTCCGAGCGCACGATCGCCCGGGACGTCCTCGCCCTGTCCGAGGCGGGCATCCCCGTCTACGCCGACCGCGGCCGCTCCGGCGGCTACCGCCTCGTCGGCGGCTACCGCACCCGTCTCACCGGCCTCGGCCGTACCGAGGCGGAGGCCCTCTTCCTCTCCGGCGTGCCCACCGCCCTGCGCGACATGGGCCTGGCCGACGCCGCCTCCGCCGCCCGGCTCAAGGTCTCCGCGGCCCTGACGCCCGAGCTGGGCGACGCCTCCACGAGCGCCGCGCAGCGCTTCCACCTGGACGCGCCGGGCTGGTGGCAGCCCGCCGACCCGCCCGAGCTGCTGCCGGCCGTGGCCGACGCCGTCTGGGACGACCGCCGGCTCACGGCCCGCTACTCCCGGCGGGACACGGAGGTGGAGCGCGACCTGGAGCCGTACGGGCTGGTCCTGAAGGGAGGCGTCTGGTATCTCGCGGCCCGCGCGGACGGCGACTTCCGGGTCTACCGGGTGGACCGCTTCACGGCGGTGACCGTACGGGCGGACCGTTTCCCCCGCGCGGAGGAGTTCGACCTGCCGGCCTTCTGGGAACGCCGCGCGGCGGAGTTCGCCCGGTCGATCCTGCGGGAGAGCGCCGTCCTGCGCCTGACCCCGGCGGGCGCCCACCGGCTGCCGCACATCACCGACCGCACGGCGGCCCACGAGGCCCTGGAGGCCGCGGGCCCGCCGGACGACCGGGGCCGGATCACCGTCACCCTGCCGGTGGAGACGCTGGAGGTGGCCTACGCCCAGCTGCTGGCCCTCGGCCCGGAGGGGGAGGTGCTGGAACCTCCGGAACTGCGGGAGCGGTTCGCGGAGGCGGCGGCGAGGGGGGTGGAGCTGTACGGGTGAGGGGGGCTTCGTCCCCAGCCCCGCCCCTTCCCGAAACCGGGCGAATTCAGCCCGGCCGGCGTTTGAGGCCACCGTGCGGAGCGCGGAAAAGGGGGCCCGGGGGCGAAGCCCCCGGTTTCGGGAAGGGGCGGGTAGGGGACAAGGCCCCGCGCAGCGGCACCCCACCCACCCGCACCCCTACCGGTACTCCTCCGCCGACGCCACCTTCCCCCCGAACACCACGTCCGCGAAATACGCGAAACAATCCGGCCGAGACCCGTCCGCGTCGTCAAAGTCGTACACCTTCGCCAACTCCCCGCTCGACACCGACTTCCCGCTCCACCGCCCCTTCTCCGGATCCGCCGCCAGACTCGCGACCCCCCGCCCCAGGAACCGCGGCGACTCCGCGATCGCGAAGTGCGGGCTCTTCGCGATCGCGTCCCGCCACGTGGCCTCCGTGACGCCGAAGTGGTCGAGCATCTCCTCCGAGCGCAGGAAGCCCGGTGTGACCGACACGGCCGTGCCGCCGTACTCCGCCAGCTCCTTGGCGAGGCCGAAGGCCATCCGGATGGGGGCGTTCTTGGCCAGGTCGAAGAAGAGGTTGTCGCGGTAGGTCTTGTTGAATTCGGCGGTTCCGTCGGTCACCTCCACCACCAGTCCCCCGGGCCGCCGGATCAGCAGCGGCAGCGCGTAGTGGCTGGTGATGGCGTGCGTCTCGACGGAGAGGCGCAGCATCCGCAGCCCCTTGTCGAGGTCGACCTCCCACACCTTGGTGTCGAACTCGATCAGGTGATCACCACCCCAGACGTCGTTGACGAGCACGTCGAGCCGTCCCTGTTCCCGGTCGATCCGCTCCACGAGCGCCTTGACCTGCTCGCGCTCCAGGTGGTCGGTGGGCACCGCGATGCCGGTGCCGCCGGCCGCCGTGACCAGTTCGGCGGTCTCCTCGATGGTCTCCGGCCGGCCGACCTCGCTCCGCCGGGCACGGGTGGTCCGGCCGGTCACGTAGACGGTCGCCCCGGCGGCGCCGAGCTCCACCGCCATGGCCCGGCCCGCGCCCCGGGTCGCCCCGGCGACCAGCGCCACCTTTCCTGCCAGCTTCCCTGCGTACGCGCTTGCGGTGGTGTCCACGCCGCTGTCCCCATTCCTGTTCGTCGTCCGTCGTTCGGTGCACGGCCGACGCTGCCACGAATACCTGACACCCGCAGTCCGGATTTACGGCGGATCCCTTTCCGGCGACGCACCGGTAACAAGACGGCGGCATCCGCTCCGCTCCACGTGCGGGGGCAGGTGGGAGGCACGATGCTGGTGCCGTGATGGACGAGACGGAGTTCTGGGACCTCGTCGACAGCGCGCGCGACGCTGCCGAGGGCGACGCCGAGGACCAGGCCGATCTGCTGGTCGAGGCGCTGATGCAGCTCGACCCGGAGCGTGTGGTGGACTTCGCCCGGCACTTCGAGGCGCGCTACAACCGGGCGTACCTCTGGGACCTGTGGGGCGCCGCGGCGGTGCTGCTCAACGGCGCGAGCGACGACGCCTTCGACTACTTCCGGTGCTGGCTGATCGGCCAGGGCCGCGAGGTCTTCGAAGGCGCGGTCCACGACCCGGACCAGCTGGCCGAGCTCCTGGAGGACTTCGACGACGAGGTCGACGGGGACGGCGAGGACCTGGGCTTCGCGGCGGACGAGGCCTACGAACAGCTGACGGGCGCGGAGACACCGGACCTGGGCCTGCCGAACCCCCCGCCGGAACCTTCGGGGACACCGCTGGACCTGGAGGACGAGGCGGCGCTCGCGGAACGGTTCCCACGGCTGTGGGAGCGGTTCGGGGGGTAGCGGGGGTGTCCCCTACCCGCCGCTTCCCGAACCGGGGCGAGCCCCGGGCCCCCTTTCCGTGCTTCGCGCGGTGTCCTCAACCGCCGGACGGGCTGATTTTCAGCCCGTCCGGGGGCACCTCCCAGCGGTAGCCGGGGGAGCTTGAGGACCGGGGTCCGGGGCGGGGCCGGGGAAGAGCCCCGCGCAGTGGCACCCCCGCCCCCACCCGCCCCCCACCTGACCCCACCCCGCCCCCACCCCCGTCAGGATGACCCCATGCGCATCGCCCTCACCGGTTCCTCCGGACTCATCGGCACCGCCCTCACCCGCGACCTCGAGAAGGACGGCCACGACGTCGTCCGTCTCGTCCGCCGCCCGCCCCGCGCCCCCGGCGAGGTCTCCTGGGATCCCGAGCGGCAGTGGGTCGACACCGCCGGCCTCACCGGCTGCGAGGCGGTCGTCCACCTCGCCGGCGCCGGCATCGGCGACCACCGCTGGACCGAGGCGTACAAGAAGAAGATCCGCGACAGCCGCGTCCTCGGCACCGCCGCCCTCGCCGAGGCGCTGGCCTCGCTCGACACCCCGCCGCGCGTCCTGGTGAGCGGCAGCGCTGTCGGCGTCTACGGCGACACCGGCGACCGGGTGACCGACGAGGGCGCCCCGCCCGGCACGGGGTTCCTCGCGGACCTCTGCCAGGAGTGGGAGGAGGCCGCCGCGCCGGCCGCCGAGGCGGGCGTGCGGACCGTCTTCGCCCGCACCGGACTGGTCGTGGCCCGGCACGGGGGCGCCTGGGGCAAGCTCTTCCCGCTCTTCCGGGCCGGCCTCGGCGGGCGCATCGGGGGCGGACGGCAGTACTGGAGCCTCATCGCGCTGCACGATCATGTCGCGGCGCTGCGCCATCTGCTGGCGACGGAGAGCCTGGCGGGCCCCGTCAATCTGACGGGACCCCATCCGGTCACCAACCGTGAGGTCACCCGCATCATGGGGCGCGTACTGCACCGGCCGACGCTCTTCGCCGTGCCCGCGCCGGCGCTCACCCTGGCGCTCGGCGAGATGGCCTCCGACCTGCTGCGCAGTCAGCGCGTGGTGCCGCGGCGGCTCCTGGACTCCGGATTCTCGTTCGCCTACCCGCGCGTCGAGAGCGCCGTACGGGCGGCGCTGGCGGACACGCGGTGAACACGGGCGGGCCGTCGCGACGGGTGCCGTGCTACCGCCGTGCGACCGTGCTCTGTCCGTGCGCGACTGTTGTTGACCGAATTTCTCTCTACGGTCGAGGCAATTCGCGCATTGCCGCTGCCCGTTGAGGGCATCAGGCCCCAGAGCGAGCGGACCGACCCCCGGGAGGGCACGTGCTCAGCAGCGCACGCGAGACCGCACACGACGCCGACGTCGTCATCGTGGGAGCCGGTCTCGCCGGCCTCTCCGCGGCGCACCGGCTCACCGCCGCGGGGGTGACGGTCACCGTCCTGGAGGCCGCCCCGTACGTGGGGGGCCGGATGACCACCGACCGGATCGACGGCTTCCGACTGGACCGCACGGCGCAGCTGCTCAACACCGCCTTCCCCGAGCTCCTGGGCACCCCCGGGCTCGGCGGCCTCACCCTGCGCCCGTTCACCCCCGGGGTCCTGGTCCACGCCGACGGGCGCAACCAGCGCACGGGGGAGCCCCGCGGCGGCAAGCGCGCCTTCACCACCGCCAGGGCCTTCGCCACGGCCGCCCGCGCCTCCCGGTCCGGCGGCCTCGACCAGGCGCGCCTGGGGGCGGCCCTGGCCCGGCTGGCGGCCCTGCCCGCGCACCGGGTGCTCGCCCGCCCCGACCGGGCCACCGCCGACACACTGACCGGGCGCGGCCTCCCGGCCCGTACGGTCGAGGGGTTCCTGCGCCCCCTGCTGGCCTCGCTGCTGTGCGACCCGGACCTCACCACGTCCAGCCGGTGCGCCGATCTGGTGCTGCGCGGCTACGCGCGGGGCCGGCTGTGCCTGCCCGAGGGCGGCGCCGACACCGTGCCCGAGCTGCTGGCGGCGCTGCTCCCACCCGGCACGGTACGGACCGGGGTGCACGCCAAGACCGCCTGCACCACTTCCGTGGGCACCGCCGGGCACGGCGAGTTCCGCTGCCGCTCGGTCGTCGTGGCCACGGGCGCGCGGGCCGCCACCGAGCTGATCCCCGGTCTGCGGCTGCCGGACTTCCACCCGGTGACGGTGCTGCACCACACGGCCGACGAGCCACCGCTGCGGGACGCCTCGCTGATCATCGCCGCGGGGCGGCGGGGCCCGGTGGCGCACACCATGGTCGCCAGCGAGGTGGACCCCACACGGGCGCCCGACGGCCGGGCGCTGATCACGTCGACGGTGCTCGGCACGGCGGCGGGCATGCCGACCGCCGAGCTGGACCGCGCCGCGCGCGCCCAGCTGGCCCGGGTCTACGCCACCTCGACGAGCGACTGGCGGCTGCTCTCCGCCCACCACGACCCCGACGCGGTCCCGGCCATGCCGGCCCCGCACGACGTACGGCGCCCGGTGCGCCTGCTGTCCGGGCTCTATGTGTGCGGCGACCACCGCGACACGAGCACGGTCCAAGGCGCCCTGTTCTCGGGCCGCCGCGCCGCCCTGGCGGTCCTGCGCGACCTGGGCATCCGCAGCCCGCACCCCACGGAGTCCGAGGAACTCCAGGCGGCGTAGCGGGCACGGGCCACGAGGAGGCCGGGTTACGGGGGCCGGGCCACGAGGAGGCCGGGCGGGCCGCCGGAGCAGCCCGCCCGGCCACCCTCACAGCAGGGCCACCTTCTCGCGGTAGGCCCGGACCGCCGCCGCGTCCCGGTACGGCTCCAGCCGCCGCTCGAAGTCCCGGATGTACTCCAGGGCCCGCACCGACCGCATCTCCGCCGCCTGCGCCGCCGCCTCCGCGCCGAGCGTGCACGCCTGCTCCAGCTCGCCGAGCCCCAGCCTGGCCGTGGCCAGGACCACCCGGCAGAAGAGCCGGCTGCGGGCGTACGCCTGGCTGCGCAGTTGCAGAGAGCGCTCCGCGTGCTGCGCCGCGGCCCGGTACTGCTGGAGGTCGCGGTGGCAGTGCCCGAACTCGTCCGCCAGCTGGGCCTCGTCGAAGAACCTGGCCCAGTACGGCACGTCGTCGCCCGGCCGGGAGACCTCCAGGGCCCGCTCCGCCCGCGCGAGCGACGCCGAGCAGGCCCGTACCTCGCCCAGCACGCCGTGGCCGCGCGCCTCCACCGCGTGGAGCAGCGACTGCACCACGGACGGCGCGCTCGCCCCGACGCCCTGCTGGGCGACGCGGGCCAGCTGCACCGCCTCCCGGCCGTGGCCGAGGTAGACCGCCTGGCGGCTCATGGTGACCAGCACATAGCTGCCGTAGGCGCGGTCGCCCGCCGCCTGGGCCAGCCGCAGCGCCTGGACGAAATAGCGCTGCGCCAGGCCGTGGGCGGCGATGTCGTACGAGGTCCACCCGGCGAGCCGGGTGAGGTCGGCCACGGCCGCGAACAGCCGCCGCCCCGTGGACTCGCCGTACGTGCCGCGGAGCATCGGCTCGGCCTCGTGCTCCAGATAGCGCACGAGGGCCTGCCGGGCGTGGCCGCCGCCGTAGGCGTGGTCGAGGGTCCGGAACAGCTCCCCCACCGAGCGCAGGGCCGCGATGTCGCCCATCGAGACGCGGCCGCCCGGGCCGCGCTCGGCGTGCCGCTGGCGCGGCGGGTGGCCCCGCCCCTGGGCGGGCACCCGGACTCCGCCCTCCGCGAGGGCCTGCGGCGGCGCGCCGCGGGCCACCCGCTCGTCGGCCCGGCCGATCAGCCAGTCCCGGCTCGGGACCACCAGGCCGGCCGGGGTGAAGGCGATCTTCCGGAGCTCGGTGTGGCTGCCGGAGTCCTTGCGCCACAGTCCGCTGACGATGTCAATGGCCTCCTCGGGGGACGCGGCGAATTCCAGTCCGGCGTACACCGGCGCGCACGCGTCCAGCCCGAGGTCCTGCGCCGACAGCCGTCTGCCGAGCCGCCTCGTGAAGACCTCGGCGATGAGCGCCGGGGTCGTGCCGCGCGGCTGCTGGCCGCGCAGCCAGCGGGTGACGGACGTCTTGTCGTAACGCAGGTCGAGGCCGTGCTCAAGCCCTAACTGATCGACTCGCCGAGCCAGCCCTGCGTTGGAGAAGCCCGCCTCCGCGATGAGCGCGGCTAGCTGACGGTTGGGGATGCGCTGCGGGGGTCGTTCCGTCATCAGCCTGCCGGTCTCCCTGATCGCGTTCTGGAACGGCGTGAACTTAGCGGCCGCCAAACGCCCTGATCGCTACCTTCGCCCCGCATTCATCCGATCGTGTGAGGACAGATCAAATAGGCATGGCTCGCGGTCCGGCGGGACCGGCCGCCTGCGGGGGTGTCGGCGGCCCGCCGTACAGTGGCAGAGCACGACCGTAAGAGCCGCAAGAGGCCGTAACAGGCCGTAAGAGCCGCAACAGTACGAATAGGTTCGAAGAGGAGCTGCCGTGAGTGAGCTGCGCTTTGTCCACCTGGGCTTCGGGACGGACGCCGTCGAGTATCAGGAGGCATGGCAGGAGCAGCGCCGGGTGCACGCGGCCCGCTTCGCGGACGAGCTCCCGGACACCTGTCTGATGCTGGAGCACCCGGCGGTCTACACAGCCGGACGGCGCACGGAAGCCGGCGAGCGCCCCCTGGACGGCACCCCCGTCATCGACGTGGACCGGGGCGGGAAGATCACCTGGCACGGCCCCGGGCAGCTGGTCGGCTACCCGATCCTCAAGCTGCCGCGCCCGGTCGACGTGATCGCGCACGTACGGCGGCTGGAGGAGGCCCTGATCCTCGCGTGCGCGGACCTCGGCCTGGAGACCACCCGGGTCGAGGGGCGCAGCGGGGTGTGGGTGCTGGGCGACCCCGTCGAGGAGCGTCCCGCGGTCGGCGGCCTGTCCCTGGACTTCGACCCGCGGCTGACGGACGAGGAGTTCGACCCCCGGCTGAACGGTCCGGAGTACGCCCCGTCCAACGCCGGGCAGCGCCGTGAGGACCGCAAGCTGGCGGCGATCGGCATCCGGATCGCCAAGGGCGTCACCATGCACGGCTTCTCGCTGAACTGTGACCCCGACAACACCTGGTTCGACCGGATCGTCCCGTGCGGCATCCGCGACGCGGGCGTGACCTCGCTCTCCAACGAGCTGGGGCGGCGGGTGAGCGTGGCGGAGGTGCTGCCGGTGGTGGAGAAGCGCCTGCGGGAGGTCCTGGAGGCGGCGGAGCCGCTGCCGCGAGCGGTGTAGGCCCGCCTCCGAGAGGGCGTGGGCGGGCGGATCGCGGGCCGGCCGCACGCCGGGGGGAATGACCTCTCCCCCACGCGGGTTGCCCCATCCGTAACCTTCGCACGTAAACACGTATGAATTAACGGGCGTACCCTGGTGTTCGCCGAGGAATCGAAGTCATAGGGAGCCGGACGTGTCCGCTGTCGCACCCGACGGACGCAAGATGCTGCGCTTGGAGGTCCGCAACGCCCAGACCCCCATCGAGCGCAAGCCCGAGTGGATCAAGACCCGGGCGAAGATGGGTCCCGAGTACACCGAGCTCCAGGGCCTGGTGAAGCGGGAGGGCCTGCACACCGTCTGTCAGGAGGCGGGCTGCCCGAACATCTACGAGTGCTGGGAGGACCGGGAGGCGACGTTCCTCATCGGTGGCGACCAGTGCACCCGGCGCTGTGACTTCTGCCAGATCGACACCGGCAAGCCGCAGGCGCTGGACCGCGACGAGCCGCGCCGCGTGGGCGAGTCCGTCGTCACGATGGACCTGAACTACGCCACGATCACCGGCGTCGCGCGCGACGACCTGGAGGACGGCGGCGCCTGGCTGTACGCGGAGACCGTGCGCCAGATCCACCAGCAGACCGCGGGCCGGGAGAGCGGCCGCACCAAGGTCGAGCTGCTGGCCCCCGACTTCAACGCGGTGCCCGAGCTGCTGGAGGAGGTCTTCGCCTCCCGCCCCGAGGTCTTCGCGCACAACGTGGAGACCGTGCCCCGGATCTTCCGGCGCATCCGCCCCGGCTTCCGCTACGAGCGCTCGCTGGAGGTGATCACCAAGGCCCGCGAGGCCGGGCTGATCACCAAGTCCAACCTGATCCTCGGCATGGGCGAGGAGCGCGCGGAGGTCAGCGAGGCCCTGCGCGACCTGCACGAGGCGGGCTGCGAACTGATCACGATCACGCAGTACCTGCGCCCGTCGCCGCGGCACCACCCGGTGGAGCGCTGGGTGAAGCCGCAGGAGTTCGTGGAGCTCAAGCAGGAGGCGGACGAGATCGGCTACGCCGGTGTCATGTCCGGCCCGCTGGTCCGCTCCTCGTACCGCGCGGGACGGCTGTACCAGCAGGCCATGGAGCGCCGCGGCACGGCGGCGGCCCCCGCCGCGGCGAGCCCGGCGGTCTGATCCCGGCTCCGGCCCTGTCCGGTTCTCGCGGAGGAATTCGACGCGGCCGGTACCCCCACGACATCGTGGCGGGTACCGGCCGCGTCAACGTTTCATAGGTGTTTGACCAACAGGTCATCCATTGGTAACACCGTTCGGTGACGATGGTTGTACGCACCGCATCAGCACGTCACCGCACCGCCAGCCCCCCGCTGCCCTGTCACCACTTCCGCTCCCGAGGGGACCACGACATGCAGCCCGCGCCGGTACGAGCCTCGTCCGCTCTGCCCACCGTCCTGCCCACCACGCTCTCCGTGCGACCTCCGTCCGTCGGTGGCGCCCTGCGCGCACTGGAGGGGCTGCTGATGCGCGGCGGCCAGCGCACCGCCCGCCGGAACGCCTGGACCGCGGTGCTGGAGGACCGCCGCCGGGCCAAGGACCGCCGGGAGGCGCAGCACGTCCTGGAGGCCGTGGCGGCCCCCGGTCCGCAGGCGACGTAAACTTCGCCGTATGGCGAGGAAGGAAACATCCGAGAACCCCGGGCGACTGAAGCAGATCGCCCTGACCTACAAGATGACCAAGAAGGTCGACTCGAAGGTCGGTCTTGTCGTCGCGGCTGTGGGAATCGTCACCTTCGGTGTCCTCCTCGCGATCGGCTTCTGGATCGATCACCCGATCTACCTGGGCATCCTTGGCTTCCTGCTGGCCTTCCTCGCGATGGCGATCGTCTTCGGACGCCGCGCCGAGCACGCCGCCTTCGGGCAGCTGGAGGGCCAGCCGGGTGCCGCCGCCGCGGTCCTGGAGAACGTGGGCCGTGGCTGGACGACGACCCCGGCGGTGGCGATGAACCGCAGCCAGGACGTCGTGCACCGGGCCGTCGGCAAGGCCGGCATCGTGCTCGTCGCGGAGGGCAACCCCAACCGGGTGAAGAGCCTGCTCGCGGCCGAGAAGAAGCGCATGGCGCGGATCGTCGCGGATGTGCCGGTGCACGACATCGTCGTGGGCGAGGCCGAGGGCCAGGTGCCGATCAAGAAGCTGCGCACGACGCTGCTCAAGCTGCCGCGGGTGCTCCCGGGCGCACAGGTGACGATCGTCAACGACCGGCTGCGCGCGCTGGGCGACCTGATGAGCAACATGCCGATCCCGAAGGGTCCGATGCCGAAGGGCATGCGGATGCCGAAGGGCCGCTGAGGCCCGCGGAACGCACTGCGGGGTCATGGAACGAACGAGGCGGGGGCGGAACCGAAAGGTTCCGCCCCCGCCTCGTTGGTCGCCGCTGTCCTTCGGTCACCGCCGGGCTAGCGGATCCGCACCTGAACAGCGCGGGCGAGGCGGTCATGGAGCCCCCGGCTGTCGCGGTCCCAGATGACCGCCGGGATGACGGCGACCAGGAGCACGCTGCGCAGCAGGACGCGGGGGAGGGTGAGGCGGCCGCCGGCCTCGCCGATGACCCGCAGCCCGAACAGCCGCTTTCCGGGGGTGCAGCCGACCGTTCCGACGGCGAACACACTGAGTACGAAAAAGATCAGCAGTGCCCAGTTACCGGTCTGCTGGGGTTTGCCGTCCGCCAGAAGGGCGTAGGCGATGAGCATGCACAGCGCCCAGTCGATGAAGATCGCGCCGAATCGCCGGCCGAGGGGCGCGACCGAGCCCGGCCCGCTCTCCGGCAGCCCGAGGCGCTCGCCCCGGTAACCGAAGTCGACGCCCATCTCCTCGGCGGCCGCGCGCGGCCCGGAGAGCCATGAGCCGATTGCTTGCCTGTTGTCCACCCGTCCACGGTACTGCGACCGCATACGTTCCCTTCCGGCCGGGTCCGCGCATTCGGCGTTTCGGACCGGTCCGGGGCCGGATCCGGGCTTCGATCCGGTTAACCTCGGCGAAACAAATGGGTCATGCTTGAGAAATCCCGTCTCTCTAGGGTCGGCGTCAGCGCGCCACACTGCATATGAACCCGCATATGGACTGCGCCACCGAAACAACCCCGACCGCTCACGGCCGGGCTAGGAGGAGTTGGATGTTCCAGAACGGCGACGACGCCAAGAAGTTCATCAAGGACGAGGACGTCAAGTTCGTCGATGTCCGCTTCTGCGACCTGCCTGGCGTGATGCAGCACTTCACGATCCCGGCGGCGGCGTTCGACCCGGCCGAGGAGCTCGCGTTCGACGGCTCGTCGATCCGCGGCTTCCAGGCCATCCACGAGTCCGACATGGCCCTGCGCGCCGATGTGAGCACCGCCCGGGTGGACCCTTTCCGCCGGGACAAGACGCTCAACATCAATTTCTTCATCCACGACCCGATCACGGGCGAGCAGTACAGCCGTGACCCGCGCAACATCGCGAAGAAGGCCGAGGCGTACCTCGCCTCCACCGGTATCGCGGACACCGCGTACTTCGGCCCCGAGGCCGAGTTCTACGTCTTCGACAACGTCCGCTTCAACACCGCGGCGAACGAGTCCTTCTACCACATCGACTCCGAGGCCGGCGCCTGGAACACCGGTGCGGTGGAGAACAACCGCGGTTACAAGGTCCGCTACAAGGGCGGTTACTTCCCGGCCCCGCCGGTCGACCACTTCGCCGACCTGCGCGCGGAGATCTCCCTGGAGCTGGACGCGGCCGGCCTCCAGGTCGAGCGCCAGCACCACGAGGTCGGCACGGCCGGCCAGGCGGAGATCAACTACAAGTTCAACACGCTGCTCGCCGCGGCCGACGACCTGATGCTGTTCAAGTACATCGTCAAGAACGTCGCCTGGCGCAACGGCAAGACCGCGACCTTCATGCCGAAGCCGATCTTCGGTGACAACGGTTCGGGCATGCACGTCCACCAGTCGCTGTGGAGCAACGGCGAGCCCCTCTTCTACGACGAGCAGGGCTACGCGGGCCTCTCGGACACCGCCCGCTACTACATCGGCGGCATCCTCAAGCACGCCCCGTCGCTGCTGGCCTTCACCAACCCGACGGTGAACTCCTACCACCGCCTGGTCCCCGGCTTCGAGGCCCCGGTCAACCTGGTCTACTCCCAGCGCAACCGCTCCGCCGCGATGCGCATCCCGATCACGGGCTCCAACCCGAAGGCCAAGCGCGTCGAGTTCCGCGCCCCGGACCCGTCCTCGAACCCGTACCTCGCCTTCTCGGCCCTCCTCCTGGCCGGCCTCGACGGCGTGAAGAACAAGATCGAGCCCGCCGAGCCGATCGACAAGGATCTCTACGAGCTCGCCCCCGACGAGCACGCGGGCGTCCCCCAGGTCCCGACCTCCCTCCCGGCCGTCCTCGAGGCCCTCGAGGCCGACAACGAGTACCTCCAGGCCGGCGGTGTCTTCACGTCCGACCTGATCGAGACCTGGATCGACTACAAGCGCACGCAGGAGATCGCCCCGATCCAGCTGCGCCCGCACCCGCACGAGTTCGAGATGTACTTCGACCTCTAGGTCGAACCGAGCTCCCGGGCCGACGTCCGAGCCCCTGGTACCGCCCTCGCGGTGCCAGGGGCTCGGCGCGTTCCACCGGCGTCGCGGGGCGGGGTCACGGACGTCCCACGCCCGCCATGTCGCGGGCGCGGCCGTCGCGGACGATGACCTCGCGGTCGGAGTAGGCGGCGACGCGGGCCTCGTGGGTGACGAGGACGACGGCGGCGCGGGTCTCCCGGGCGGCGGCGGTGAGGAGTTCCATCACGCGCTCGCCGTTGAGGGAGTCCAGGGCTCCGGTCGGTTCGTCGGCGAAGACGACGCGCGGGGTGGTGACGAGGGCGCGGGCGACGGCGACGCGCTGGCCCTGGCCGCCGGAGACCTCGGTGGGGCGCTTGCCCCGGGTGTCGGCCACCTCCAGGCGCTCCAGCCACTCCATGGCCAGCGCCTCGGCCTTCCTGCGCTTGACGCCCGCCAGGCGCAGCGGCAGGGCGGTGTTCTCGACGCACGTCAGCTCGGGCACGAGGCGGCCGAACTGGAAGACGAAGCCGAACTCCCCCCGGCGCAGGGCGCTGCGCTCGGAGTCGGACATCCCCAGCAGGTCGCGGCCGTCGTAGGAGACCGCCCCGGCGTCGGGGCGCACGATGCCTGCGAGGCAGTGCAGCAGGGTCGACTTGCCGGAGCCGGAAGGGCCCATGACGGCGACGACCTCACCGGGGTGGATGGAGAACTCCGCGCCGTCGAGGGCGGTCGTCGGCCCGTACGCCTTGCGCAGGCCCGTGGCCGCGAGGAGGGAGCCGGCCGGGGTCACGTCCGCACCGTCTTCCCGAGCTGGTCGAGCCGGGCGGCCGTGAGTTCCAGCCAGCGCAGGTCGGCTTCGAGGTGGAAGAGGGCGTGGTCGCAGATGAGCTGGTCGGCGAGGTCGCCGGAGCGCTTGCGCTCGGTGAGGCCGCGCATCAGCCGCAGGTGCTCGGCGCGCTGGGCGTCCAGCAGCCCGGCCGCGTCCCGGCCCGTGAGCAGGGCGAGGACGACCTTGGTGTAGAGCGTCGACTGGAGGTACGGCTCGGGCTTCTCGGGCTGGACCAGCCACCGCTCGACGTCCGTGATCCCGGCGTCGGTGATGGCGTAGCGCTTGCGGTCCGGGCCCTCGCCGTGCTCGATGCCCTCGACCTCGACGAGGCCGTTCTTGAGCAGCCGCGACATGGTGGAGTAGACCTGCCCGTAGTGCAGCGGGCGGTCCTGGCCGAATCGGGCGTCGAAGGCGCGCTTGAGGTCGTAGCCGTGGCGCGGACCGGTCTCCAGGAGACCGAGCAGGGTGTGTCCGATTGACATGCGGGCAGTCTACAGAGCGCGTATACACGCGATGTATAGACGAGGTCCCCGCCGCTACGACCCGCGTGCCGCGCCTCCGGCCTCGTCAGCTGAGGGGGATGCCGAAGATCTCCTCCAGGCCGCCGACCGTCTCCGGCGGGGTCGTGTCCAGGAGTGCGGTCATCCCCAGGTCACGGGCCGGGTCCAGGTTCCGGGGGGAGTCGTCGACGAATACGCAGGCGTGGGCCGGGAGTTCCAGGAGTTCGAGCGCCGTCGCGTAGAGCGCGGGATCGGGTTTGCGGGTGCCGTGGTGGTCGGAGAGGACGACGGTGTCGAAGCGGGTGTCCAGGTCGTAGCCCTGGTACGGGTCGTGGGGCGCGCGGCCGACGCTGTTGGAGAGGAGGCCGGTCCTGATGCCCGCGCGGCGGGCGGCGTCGACGGCCGCGAGCAGCGCGGGCTCGGGGCGGAGGCCGGCCAGGACGCGGCCGAGCAGGCCGGTGGGGTCGACGCCGAGCAGGGGTGCCGTACGGGTGTTCCACTCGGTCTGGGTGATCCGCCCGAGCTCCAGGTCCGCGTACAGCGCGCGCCCCGCGGGGTCTTTCGTGATGACGTTCGCGAAGGCGTCGGGCGCCAGCCCCTCGCTCCGGCAGAACGCCTCGGTGGCCTCGCCGACCGGGGTCGTGAGCACTCCGCCGAAATCCACGAGCAGCCCTCGGGGGCGGGGACGGGACATGCACTCCTCCTCCTGCGGAACTCCACCGGACCCGGGGAGACCGGGGAGACCGGGGAGACCGGGGACGGGAACGGTCCGGGATCTTTTCCTCTTCCGGCGTCTTCGTCAATCATGCGGGAGAAATCCGCACCCTCTCCCCGCATATCCGACTTACCACCGGTTACAGGACCAAGTCGACCGCTCCCGTAAGGCAATTGATCATCTGAAAGCTATACGGGCGTAACCGTGGCTGATTTGATGTGGACGGCTCTTTTCCCCACCCGAATCAGGGGTCACACCCGCATCAGGGCTACCCCGTCCCCCACAGGGAGATGCAGTGCCGATCGTCAAGCGCGCCGGAATCACCTCCGCGCTCACCGCCGCCCTCGCGGCCGTCACCCTCACCGCCGTGGTACCCCAGTCGGCCCTGGCGGCGACCTCGGCGCCGGACGCCGCCGCCGTACCGGAGTTGAAGGTGCTCACGTACAACACCTTTCTCATGAGCAAGAATCTCTACCCGAATTGGGGGCAGGACCACCGCGCCAAGGAGATAACGGCCGCCGGATTCTTCCGTGGCAACGATGTCGTCGTCCTCCAGGAAGCCTTCGACAACGAGGCCTCGGACGCACTGAAGGCCGGCGCCGCCGGGCAGTACCCGCACCAGACGCCGGTCGTGGGCCGGAGCAAGGACGGCTGGGACGCCACGGGCGGGAACTACTCCTCCACGACGCCGGAGGACGGCGGAGTGACGATCCTCAGCAAGTGGCCGATCGTCCGCAAGGAACAGGTGATCTTCGCGGACGCCTGCGGCGCGGACTGGTGGTCCAACAAGGGCTTCGCCTACGCGGTGCTGGACGTGAACGGCACCAAGGTCCACGTGGTCGGCACGCACGCCCAATCCACCGACAGCGGCTGCGGGGCGGGCGAGGCCGTGGCGGACCGCGCCAAGCAGTTCCGGCAGATCGGCGCCTTCCTCGACGCCAAGAAGATCCCCGCGGGCGAGCAGGTCATGGTGGCGGGCGACCTGAACGTGGACTTCCACGGCGACGAATACCCCTCGATGCTCGCGAACGCCGGTCTGGAGCCCGCGGGCACCCGCGACGGGCACCCGTACTCCTTCGACACGAAGGAGAACTCCATCGCCGCCTACCGCTACCCCACCGACGGCCGCGAGGACCTCGACTACGTCCTGCACCGCAAGGGCCACGCCCGCCCCGCGACCTGGCGGAACACCGTCGTCAAGGAGCGGTCCGCGCCCTGGACCGTCTCCAGCTGGGGCAAGGACTACACGTACACCAACCTCTCGGACCACTACCCGGTGACCGCCGGTAAGAGCTGATCCGCAGCGGGGGCACTTACGGCGGGCGGGCCCCGGCACCCGCCCGCCGGGCGCCCGCGGCCCCGGCGGCACGCGCCCCGGCGAACGCCAAGCTTCCGTATCGAGCACCGGCCGACCCTGCTGTTCCGTCCCAGGTCATGCTTCAATAGGCGCATGGCCAGCTACCAGAACACCGCGACGGGTCGCACCGACCTCGAGCCCTTCTGGCCTTCCCGTCAGCACGACGACTTCGACCGAGTGTGTTGCCGCGCGACCTCCGCGCAGGCCCCCTCCCCCCGCTGACCCCACGTCGAAGTCAGCCGCCGGTCACCGCACCCGGCCAACGGCCCGCGCAAAGCACGTCCATTCGACGGTCCCTCGCGCGAAAGAGCTGAGCTCTCCATGACGAACCTCCGCACCCTGACCGTGCCCGCCCCGGCCCCCCAGGAAGCGCCGGCCGGTTCCGCGGCCCCGCACCCCGCCCACCGCCACCGGCTCCGCGCCGTGGCCCCGGACGAGGTGCCGCCCGTCGCCGAGCTGCTGCACTCCGGCGCGGCGACATGGCTGCCCGCGCCGCAGCACACCGTGCCGTCGCTGCCCGGCCAGCCGCCGATGATCGGCTACCTGGTGCTCGTACCGGCCGAGCAGCCGGCCCCCGCGCCCGCCGCCACCGAGGGGGACGCCCTGGTGAGCATCGACTCCGAGCAGCGCGTCGCCCGCGTCGCGGGCCGGCTCCTGGACCTGACCTACCTGGAGTTCGAGCTGCTCGCCCACCTCGTCGCACACCCCAACCGGGTGCACACCCGCGACCAGCTGGTGCAGACGGTCTGGGGGTACGGTCACGTGGGCGACGGCCGCACCGTGGACGTCCACGTGGCCCGGCTCCGCCGCAAGATGGGCGCCGAGTACCGCTCCTCGATCGTCACCGTCCGCCGGGTCGGGTACAAGTACGCGCCGCCGATCGCCTTCTGAGCCGATCACCTTCCGAGCCGGGCAGCGCGGCGCCGCCGCGGGCGAACGCCGAGGTCAGCCAGGGGTTCAGGGTGTACCCAGGTACACCATGCGCCGGGTAGTGGCCCCCGTGACCGGCCGGACGCGATCACGCAGACTGTTCCCGGGGCCCGACCGACGGGTGCCGGGAACAGGCGCGAGGAGAACACCGGATGAAGGTCCGCAACGCACTGCTGGCGGGCGCGAGGGGGCTATGGCTCGCGATCTTCGGGCTGGTGGCGTCGATCCTGCTGTTCGTCCTCACCGTGCTCTCGATCTGCTTCATCGTGCTGGGCATCGGGCTCGTCACCACCCCCCTCGCCGTCCGGGCCGTACGGGCCTACGCGGACATGCGCCGCGGACAGGCGGAGGCGTGGGCGGGCGTGCGGATACCCACGCCGTACCACCGCACGCGGCCCGCCCCGCGCGCCGGGATCGTGGGCCACGTCGAACAGTGCGTGGCCCTGCTCAAGGACAAGGCCACCTGGCGCGACCTCCAGTGGCTGCTCATGGACATGACCATCGGCACGGTGATCGCCCTGCTCCCGGCCACCCTGCTCCTCTACACGGTCTGGGGACCGGTGCTGGCCCTCGGTGTCTGGAAGCCGATCGTGCGCGCCGACGGCACGTTCTGGTTCGCCTTCGTCCCCGTCAGTGATCAGTTCACCGCCAACCTGGCGGCCGCCACCGGCGTCGGCTTCGGCGTCCTCGGCATCTTCGTGAACCGGCACCTCATGCGCGGCCACGCCCTGCTCGCCCAGCAGTTGCTCCGGCCCACCCGGGAGCGGGAGCTCGCGCTGCGCGTCGACCACCTCACCGAGTCCCGGCACGACGCCGTG
This sequence comes from Streptomyces albireticuli, assembly GCF_021228125.1. Lineage (GTDB taxonomy): Bacteria > Actinomycetota > Actinomycetes > Streptomycetales > Streptomycetaceae > Streptomyces > Streptomyces albireticuli. Next base: position 667,822 of record NZ_JAJQQS010000002.1, on the reverse strand, counting down.
GACAGCTCGGCCGCGGAGCTGCGCCGCATCGAGCGCGACCTGCACGACGGCGCCCAGGCCCGGCTGGTGGCGATGGGCATGAGCCTCGGCACCGTCGAGGCCCTGATCGAGAAGGACCCCGCGCAGGCCAAGCGGCTGCTGGCCGCGGCCCGCGCCGACTCCGCGGAGGCCCTCACCGAGCTGCGCGACCTGGTGCGCGGCATCCACCCGCCCGTCCTCGCCGAGCGCGGTCTGGGCGACGCCGTACGGGCCCTGGCGCTGCGGATGCCGCTGCCCGTCGAGGTCGACGTGGAGCTGGCCGGCCGGGCGGAGGCACCGGTGGAGTCGGCGGCGTACTTCGCGGTCAGCGAGGTCCTCACCAACGCGGCCAAGCACTCCGGCGCCCGGCGGGTCTGGGTCGACGTGCACCACGCGGACGGGTCACTGCGGATCGCGGTCACCGACAACGGCCGCGGTGGCGCGCCGCAGCCGGGTGCCGCGGGCGGTGCCGGTGTCGGTGTCGGTGACAAGAACGGTGGCACGGGTCTGCTCGGCATCGAGCGGCGCCTCGGGGCGTTCGACGGGGTACTGGCCGTCAGCAGCCCGGCGGGCGGGCCGACGATGGTGACGATGGAGATTCCCTGCGTGCTGGTGTGACGAGGAGGGAGCAGCGGTAGCGGTGGGGAGACGTCGCGCTCATGACCGTACGTCAGCCGCGCCGCGGGTGACCCGCGCGTCCTCGCATCGGCGACCATAGAGGGGATACGGCCCCCGCCCGCCCGGCGTCCGGGGCACCGACCTCCCGATCATGGAGCCCCCGTGCGCGTAGTGCTCGCCGAAGACCTGTTCCTGCTGCGGGACGGCCTGGTCCGGCTGCTGGAGGCCTACGACTTCGAGATCGCGGCGGCCGTGGAGAGCGGCCCCGAACTCACCCGGGCGCTGGCGGAGCTCAAGCCCGACGTCGCGGTCGTGGACGTACGCCTCCCGCCGTCCTTCACGGACGAGGGCCTCCAGTGCGCGCTCGCGGCTCGGCGCGAGACGCCCGGCCTGCCGGTCCTGGTGCTGTCCCAGCACGTGGAGCAGCTCTACGCGCGGGAGCTGCTCGCCGACGGCAGCGGCGGCGTGGGCTACCTGCTCAAGGACCGGGTCTTCGACGCGGACCAGTTCGTGGACGCCGTGCGGCGGGTGGCCGGGGGCGGCACCGCGATGGACCCGCAGGTCATCTCTCAGCTGCTGTCCCGGCGGGAGCGGGACCGGCCGATGGCCCGGCTCACGCCGCGCGAGCGCGAGGTGATGGAGCTGATGGCACAGGGGCGGTCCAACGCGGCGATAGCCGACCGGCTCCAGGTGACGGAACGGGCCGTAGCCAAGCACACGTCGAACATCTTCGCGAAGCTGGGGCTGCCGCCGTCGGACGACGACAACCGGCGGGTGCTGGCGGTTCTGGCGTATCTGGACCAGGGCGGGGAGTAGGAACGGCGGGGGCGGAGACAGGAGCGGGGCGGGAGCAGCAGTGGAGGCGGGAGCGGGAGCCGGGGTGCCGCCGCGCGGGGCCCTTGTCCCCTACCCGCCCCTTCCCGAAACCGAGGGTTTCACCCCCGGACCCCCTTTCCGCGCTGCCGCGCGGTGTCCTCAAACGCCGGACGGGCTGGATTCCGCCCCTGCCCGAGATCGGCTTTCCCCTGTGTCAGGGGCAGCCTGCCCGCCCGGTTCCGGGCGACGACCCAGCCCGTCCGGCGGTTGAGGCCCGGGGTCCGGGGCGAAGCCCCGCCGCGCGGCGGAGCCGCACATCGGATACAGCGGGAAGGGGCGGGGCCCGGGGAAAAGATCCCCCCGCCCCCACCCCCGCGCGCCCCATTGCTCCCCCCTGAGCCGCCGGTTAGCGTGCGCCTCGCACGCGTCCGTTGTCGCACACCGCACAGTGGGGAGCGCCATGACCGAGCCGTCGAAACCTCCCGGACCGTCGACCGGACCCCGACCCGAGCCCCAGCCCCAGCAGCCCGGCCGCTCGCCCGGTCCCTCACCCTTCCACCCGTCCGGCCCCGCGCCCGAACCCCCGCCACGCCCCTCCAGACGTCTGCTCCTGGGCGCCGCCGGAGCCCTGGGCGCCGGAGCCGCCCTCGCCTCCGCGGCGCCTGCCGGAGCCGCACCCGCCCCACAGGCACCCTCCGCGCCCGCCGCCCCCTTCTCCACCGACCCGGCCGCCGCCGCCCTCCGCCGCCTGCTCGGCGCCCACGCCTCCCAGTTCCGGCTCACCGCACTCACCGGCGGCGCGCGCGAGCACTTCGAGGTGGGCGGGGCCGCCGGGCGGATCGAGGTGGCGGGGACGAGCCCGGCGGTGCTGCTGACCGGCGTGCACTGGTACCTGAAGTACGCGTGCGGGGCCCATCTCACCTGGAACGCGCAGCAGATCGACCTGCCCCGCACCCTCCCGGCGCCGCCCTCGGGGCTGAAACGTTCCACCGCGCTCCGGCACCGCTTCGCCCTCAACGACACCAACGACGGCTACACCTCCCCGTACGCCGACTGGGCCTACTGGGAACGGATGATCGACATCCTGGCCCTGCACGGCTGCAACGAGGTGCTGGTGATCGCCGGCCACGAGGCCGTCTACCACCGCCTCTGGCAGGACTTCGGCTACTCCGAGGCCGAGTCCCGGGCCTGGCTGCCCGCGCCCTCGCACCAGCCGTGGTGGCTGCTCCAGAACCTCAGCGGCTACGGCGGCCCCCTCTCCCCCGCCCTGATCGCCCGCCGGGCCGCACTCGGCCGCCGCATCGCCGACCGGCTGCGGGAGCTCGGCATGGCCCCCGTCCTGCCCGGCTACTACGGGTCCGTACCCGACGGCTTCACCGCCCGGAACCCCGGCGCCACGGTCGTCCCGCAGGGCGTCTGGCACGGCTTCCGCCGCCCGGACTGGCTCGACCCGCGCACCGGCGCGTTCCCGCGCGTGGCCGCCGCCTACTACCGCCACCAGGCCGAACTCCTCGGCAAGGCCGCCCACTTCAAGATGGACCTGCTGCACGAGGGCGGCACGGCCGGCGGCGTCCCCGTCGCGGCCGCGGCCCGCGGCGTCGAACGGGCGCTGCGCACCGCGCACCCCGACGCGACCTGGGTGATCCTCGGCTGGCAGGACAACCCGCTCCCCGAGCTCCTGAACGCCGTCGACCGCGAGCGGATGCTGATCGTCGACGGGATCTCGGAGCGGTTCAAGGGCATCACCGACCGGGAGAAGGACTGGGGCGGCACCCCGTACGCCTTCGGCACGATCCCGAACTTCGGCGGGCGGACGACGATCGGCGCCAAGACGCACCTGTGGACCGAGAAGTTCTTCGCGTGGCGCGACAAGCCGGGCAGCGCCCTCGTCGGCACGGCGTACATGCCGGAGGCCGCCGACCGCGACCCGGCGGCCTTCGAGTTCTTCTCGGAGCTGGCCTGGCAGGACCGGGCGCCCGACCGCGCGCGGTGGTTCGGGGCGTACGCCGCCTTCCGCTACGGGAAGGCGGACGCCGCCGCGCGGGACGCCTGGACCGCGCTGTGCGAGACCGCCTACCGGCAGGAGGCGCCCGAGCGCAGCGACCCGCACGACAGCCTGTTCGCCGCCCGCCCGGACCTCGCCGCCGACCGCGCCGGCGAGTACGCGCCGAGCGCCCTGTCCTACGACCCGGCCCGCTTCGACGCGGCGCTGGCCGGGCTGCTGGCCGTGGCCGCGCCGCTGCGCACCACCGACACGTACCGCTTCGACCTGGTCGACGTCGCCCGGCAGGCGCTCGCGCACCGCAGCCGGCAGCTGCTGCCGGAGCTGCGGAGCGCCTACGAGCACAAGGACCTGGCCGCGTTCCGCGCGCTCGCCGCGCTGTGGCTGAAGCTGATGCGGCTGGCCGACGACATCGCGGGGACGCACCGGGCGTTCCTGATCGGGCCGTGGAACGCGGCGGCCCGGTCGTGGGCGGCCGGGCCGGCGGAGGCGGCGGAGCTGGAGCGCACGGCCAGGGTGCTGGTGACCGTGTGGGGCGGGCGGGCGACGTCCGACGGCGGGAAGCTGCACGACTACGCGAACCGCGACTGGCACGGCCTGATGGGCGACTTCTACCTGCCGCGCTGGCGGCGCTGGCTGGAGGCGCTGGAGGACGCGCTCCGGGAGGGCCGGGCGCCGGCGCGCGTGGACTGGTTCACGGTGGAGGAGCCGTGGACCCGGGAGACCAAGGAGTATCCGCTGCGGCCGGTGGGCGACGCCCACCGTACGGCGCTGCGGGTACGGGACACCCTCGCCACCGCCCCGTACCAGGGGACGCTGTCGACGTCGGCGCTGCCCGCGGCCGTCGCGCCGGGCGGCGTCACGACCGTCACCGTCTCCCTCACCAACGTCAACGGCCTCCGCGGCACCGGCCGCGTCGACCTGTCCGTCACGGGACTCGCGGCCACGCCGCAGGGGGCGACCTCGCTGCCCCGGCTGGCCCCGGGTGCCACGGGCTCGGCCCGCTGGCGGGTGACCGCGCCGGCGACGCCGCTGGAACGCCCGCTCCAGCGGGTGCCGTACGAGGTGGGCGCGGTCTACGGGCCGCAGGGCGAGGAGCGGGTGCGGTCGGCGCGGACCGGCACCCTGTTCCTGGCCGGGCCGTTGGGCACCGGCTGGCGCACGGCGACGAACAACGCCGCCGTCTTCGGCCGGCTGGGCGAGGACCGGTTCGCGATCGACGGCTCGGGCGAGGACATGTGGAAGGGCACCGAGCAGTTCGGCACCGTCTACCGCGCGGGGTCGCTGGCCGTCGGGGCTGCGGCGACCGTCCGGGTGGACGCCCAGACGGACACGGGAAGCTGGGCGCGGTCGGGCATCGTCGTCCGCAACAGCCTCGCGGGGCGCTCGCCGGGCGCGGTGAACCTCGCCGTGACGCCGGGCGAGGGCGTCGTGGTGTCGTACGACTCCAACGGCGACGGCACCTTCGACGGCTACCGCCGCGTCACCGGCCTCAAGGCTCCCGTCCGGCTCAGGCTGACGCGTACCGCCGCGGAGACCTACCGGGCCGAGTGCTCCACGGACGAGGGCGCGACCTGGCGGACGGTCGCCGAGGTACGGGCGCCGGGCGCGACGGCGTGGCAGGACGTGGGCATGTTCCTGACCGCGGGCAACGACGGCAGCGGCGAGCGCGGCACGGCGGACTTCAGCGGGTGGCGGCTGACGTGAACCTTACGGGCGGGTGACCACCGTCCTGACCCTTACGGGTGGGTGGCCACTGACCTGACCTTACGGGCCGGTGGCCACTGGCCCGACCCTTACGGCAGGCGGCGGCTGATCCGCCCCCTTACGGCGGGTGGCCGCCTCGCTCAGCCTTACCGCGGACGGCCGCCTCGCTCAGCCCTACCGCGGGCGGCCACCGGCCCGCCCCGGCAGCCGGTCCCCCCGGCCGCCGCCCTGGGATCGAGGCCGGCCCCGGCTCGGACGATCATGGCGGGATGACCACACGGCTCGTCCGGCTCGCCCCCGCCTACGTCGGGGCCGTCCTCGCCGGCTCGTACGCGACGCACCGCCTGCTCACGCCCGCGGCGCGGGAGCGCCTGCTGCGGCGCTGCTCGACCAACGCCGACAACCTCGACGGCGGGCGCTGGGACACCCTCGCGACCAGCGCCCTGCTCACCGAGGGGCCGCTGGAACTCCCCTACGCGCTGCTGCTCCTGGCCGTCCTCGGCTACGCGGAGTACGCGTACGGGGCGTGGTGGGCGGCGGCCGCCTTCGTCTGCGGTCATGTGGGCGCTTCCCTGCTGGTGTACGCGGGCCTGCGCGCCGTCCGCGCCGGGGCGCCCACCCGGTCCGCGACCGATGTCGGCCCGAGCTACGGATACCAGGCGGTGCTGGGCGCGCTCGGCGCGTCACTGCCGAGGGGCGCCGCCCGCAACGGCGCGTGCGCCGCCCTCCTAGCCTTCGGCGTGCGCCCCCTGCTGAGCGGCCGACGGCCCACCTTCACCGACGTGGGGCACCTGACGGCGCTGGGACTGGGACTCGCGCTGGGCCCGGGCCTGGGACCGAGGCCGGGTACGGGCCTGGGAAGCATGGGCATCCCGGGGAACCCGGGGAACCCGGACCGTCCAGGCAGCGCGGGGAGGGGGTGCGAACGCGTCCTCCGCTACCGTTCGGCACAATAACGGTAGAAAACCGACAAGGGAGACGCGCCCATGCCGCAGTTCGACGCCTCGACCATCATCAACCTCCGCGACCTCGGCGGCATCGCGCTGACCGGCAACTCCGCCGTCCGCCCCGGCCTGCTGCTCCGCTCCGGCCAGCTCGACCGCCTCGACCCGGCGCTCGATCCCGCCGTCGCCGCCCTCGGCATCCATACGGTGGTCGACCTGCGGACCGAGCACGAGCGGAGCCGGCGCCCCGACCGGGTGCCCGAGGGCGCCCGGCTGATCGTCGCGGACGTGATGGCCGGCGGGGTGGTCGCGACCGGCGGCGACGGGATGCCGGCCCGGCTGGAGACGGTGCTCGGCAATCCGGCCGTCGCCGAGGAGCACCTCGGCAACGGCAAGGCGGAGAAGCTGCTCTGCGACGCCTACCGCGCCTTCGTCACCTCCGAGCCCGCCTGCGCCGCCTACCGGCTGCTCTTCTCGGCGCTCGCCGAACCCGACTGCGGCCCGCTGCTCTTCCACTGCACCGCCGGCAAGGACCGCACGGGCTGGGCGGCCACCGTCCTCCTGCTGCTGCTCGGCGCCGACGAGGACACCGTCATGGAGGAGTACCTCGCCGTGAACCCCGTCGTGCGCGCCGCCTTCGCGCCCCTCATCGACCCCTTCACCGCGGCGGGCGGCGACCCGGAGATCGCGGACGCCATCCTCGGCGTGCGCCCCGGCTACCTGGCGGCGGCGCTGGAGCAGATGCACCGGTCGCACGGCGGGGTGGAGGCCTACGTCCGCGAGGCCCTCGGCATCCCCGACGAGGCGGTCGACCGCGTGCGCGCCCGCTGCGTGGCGTAGCACCGGCGCGGGGCCGTAGGAAGTACGCCCCCACAGGGGTGAGGTGACCATCTCACCATTCACTCGTTCTACGGATCGTGGAGCAGCAAGCGACAGCCCCCCGGCCCATCCCGCCCGTCGACGTCGAGCAGGCGGAGGCCGCGCTCATCGAGCACTACCCGCGCCTGGTACGGCTCGGGTATCTCGTACTTCCGCCGTCGCTGGGCCGCAACCGCCGCGTCCTGACGGCGCACGCCCTCGCCCAGCGGGCCCTGCCCCGCAATCGCGTCGGCACCACGGAGCTCGCCGGGCTGAGCGTGCCCGCGCCGCGCGGCGCCGACGGCTCGCCCGCCGACCCCGGCTACGCCTACGTACGGTTGCGCGTGCTGCGCTCCGCCCTGGAGGCGGGCCGGCCCCGCGGCCGCTGGCAGCTGCCGAAGCCGGGCCGGCTGCCGCCGCTGCTGCCCCAGGTGTGGGGGCTCCGGCTGTTCCCGCGCTCGGGCGGCGCCGACGAACTCGCCCTGGACCAGGCGCTCGCCACGCTCTCCGGGCCCGGCCGCGCCGCGTACGTCCTGCGCGCCCTGGAGCTGCCCTCCGACCGGGACGTCCGGCAGGTCCTGGCGGCGGCCGGCGTCGAGGACACGGCGGCGGCGCTCGCCGAGGCGGACGGCCTCCGCGCGCCGGCCGGCAGCCGGGACGCCTCGCTGCTGGAGTCGATGGAGTTCGACCCCTGTTCGCTCCAGGCCCGGCCGACGGACCTGATGCGCCGCCGCCAGCACACCCGGGCCGCGCTCGCCGCCCTCGCGGCGGCCGTGGTGTGCGGGACGCTCCTCGGCCTGCCGGGTGACGGCGGCCCGGACGGCGCCGCCGCCCCGCCCTACACCCGCAACGCCGCGGCCGAGCGGGCCCTGGACCCGGCGAAGCTCACGAAGGCCGCGCCGGGCGCGTGGAAGCGCGCGGACCGGGCCGGTTTCGCCGTCTGGCCCGCCCGCGGCGGCCGCGTCACCGATCAGGAGCTGCTGCGCCGGGCGCTCGCCGTCTGGGCCCGGCCGGGTTCCGCCGTCCGGGTGACGGCCACCCCCGGCACCCAGACCGGCCCGGCCGCCGGCCCGCCCCAGCTGCTGTACGCGGGCGTGGTCGGCCAGGCGGCGGTCGTGGTGCTGTACGACGGCCTGCGCGTGGTGCGCTACGCCGAGGCCAAGGACGGCGACGGCGGCGGTGGCGCGGCCCTGGACTTCGCCCGGGCGGACGGCGCCGACGGCGCGGCGGCGACGGCGGTCGTGGTGGGCCGCGCCGACAGCAACGTCCGCTATCTGACGGCCCCTTGGGTGAACGCGGTGGGCGTGCGCGACCTCCTCAAGCCGCAGGCCGCCGCCCAGCCCCTGCGCCTCGCCGACGACGGTGTGACGGACCCGACGCTCAGCCCGGCCGTCACGAGCGACTGCCACGGCTGGCCCGCGCTCGAGATGGGCGGCCACCTGGTGACCGACCTCGGCGAGCTCACCCCCGCCCTGCTGACCACGGGCACCCCCGCCGGCCCCCGCGACGTCGACGGCGCCGCCGCGCGGGCCGGTTGGGCGCACACCGCCTGCCACCTCCAGACCGCCCGCTCGCAGGGCGTCCGCTCGGTCAACGCCTGGCCGTTCGCCACGCAGCCGCTGCCCGGCGGCGCGGGCAGCGCCGAGTGGGTCTGCACCCGCGCCGAGACCTGGCGGGGGCCGGGCAGCAGGGTGCTGGCGACGTTCCAGGTGCCGGGCGCCCGGCCGGGCGCGCCCAGCTCGACGGTGGCCCGCGCCGAGGACACCCCGGCCTGCGGCGCCCGTGACCCGCACGTCCTGACGGGCGTCCTGTGGAAGTCGCCGCGCGGCACCTGGTACGCCCTCGCGGCGGGCGGCGGCGGGGTGCGGTCGATCGCGGCGGCGGGCGGGGTGAAGGGCGCGGCGCCGGGCGCCCTGCTCGCCGTGCCGGCCCGGCCGGGCGTGCGGACGGAGCTGAGCGCGCGGCTGGCGGACGGCCGGAAGCTGACGGCGCTGCGCTGAGCCGCCCGCGCCTCGCTCGTGCGGCCCCGCCCGGGACGCGCCCAGGACCCACCCAGGTCTCGAACGGGCGTCCGGGCGGGGCCGATCCGTGCCATTAGGATGACCGCCATGAGGAACGGGGTCCGCCGCAGGATGGGTGTCGAGCAGCGTCGCGAGCAGTTGATCGCGGTCGCTCTCGATCTGTTCGGCCACCGGCGCCCCGACGACGTCTCCATCGACGAGATCGCAGCGGCGGCCGGGATATCCCGGCCGCTCGTCTATCACTACTTCCCCGGCAAGCAGAGTCTCTACGAGGCCGCGCTGCGGCGCGCCGCGGAGGAGCTGGCCGGGCTCTTCGACGAGCCGCGCGAAGGCCCGCTGGGCGAACGCCTGTTGCGGGTGATGAGCCGCTTCTTCGACTTCGTCGAGGCGCACGGCACGGGCTTCGCCGCCCTGATGCGCGGCGGCCCGGTGGCGGGCTCCGGCCAGGCGTGCGCCGTGGTGGACGGCGTGCGCCGGGCCGCGTACGAGGAGATGCTCTCCCACCTCGCGGTGCGCTCCCCCGCGCCCCGTCTGGAGCTGGCCGTCCGCTCCTGGATCGCCCTGGCGGAGACGACCGCGCTGCTCTGGCTGGACGGCCGCCGGATCCCCCGGGAGGAGCTGGAACTCCAGCTCGTGCACGCCTTCGCGGCGCTGACGGGGGTGAGCGCGGCCTACGACGAGGGGATGGCGTCGACGCTGCGGCGGAGCCTGGCGGAGGAACCGGCGGACGGGCCGCTGGCGGAACTGGTCCACCGTTTGGACCGGCCGGCGCCTCAGCCGTCCTGACGCGGCGTCGCGGCCGCCGGAGGGGCTTTCCCCTACCCGCCCCTTCCCGTTAACCGGGGCTCCGCCCCGGCCCACTACCCCGCCCGGAACACCGCCACCGTCCGCCCCGGCACCGCGAACGTCCCGCTCGTGACGTCGTACACCGCCCCCTTCACCACCGGATCCGCCCCGCCGGCCTGCACCGGGTGCAACCCGTACCGGGCGCCCGTCAGCTCCGCGATCCGCTCGCTCCGCCACCCCGTCGTCGCGTTGAACACCACCACCAGGTCACCGAGCCGCATGGTGATCACGCCCGGTGTCTCGTCCCGCCCGGACAGCGGGAACGACAGGGCCGCCTGTACGTCCGCGGCCGTCTTCTGGCGGAACGCCTGCTCCGTCGTGCGGATCCGGAGCAGGTCCCGGTAGGCCGCCGAGGCCGCCGTGACCGGGCCGCAGCCGGGGCGGAGGGCGGGGTCGGCCAGGAGGGGGCGGGCGTAGGGCCACTTGGCGGCGTTGTCGGCGGCCGGCGGCAGACCGCGGCCGAAGCCGTTGCCGTCCCGGCAGTCCCAGTGGATCGCGTTGAACCAGTCGCCGCTGTCGTAGGAGTTGCGGTCCAGGGACTTGGAGCGCAGCAGGTCCGTACCGGCCTGGGAGAGGGACGGGCCCTGTGAGAGCGCCGTGGTGGCCAGGGCGAGTACCTGTGCCCTGGCCCGGTCGGCGGGCGCGGTGGCCCGGGGCAGCTTGAAGGCGAGGGCGTCGTAGAGGCTCTCGTTGTCGTGGGCGTCGGCATAGGCGAGGGCGTCGCCGGGCGCGTCGGCGTAGCCCGCGGGTGAGCCGTTGTAGTCGACGTCGGCGCCGCGGACGGCACGGCCGGACGTGTCCGTGAAGCGGTATCCGGCGAGGTTGCCGCTCAGGCCGACCTTGACGAGGTCCTGCGCGTGCAGGAGCCGGGCCCGCTGCTCGGCGGGCGAGCCGTTCGCGGGCGAGTCGTTGGGGGCGGTGAAGAGCCCGGAGGCGAAGCCCTGGACGCGCGGGTCCTCGTCGAAGGGCCCGCCGCCCCGGACGGCGTCGCGGGCCCGGTCGGAGAAGGTGGCGACGCCGGTGCCGGCCATGTTCTTCTGTGTGGCCTGGACGAAGCGGGCGTCGTTCGCGGCTTCCCCGAAGTTCCAGCCCTCGCCGTAGAGGATCACGGCCTTGCCGTCGACGCCGTCCTTCGCCGGGGTGAGGGCGTCGAGGGCCCGGCGGACGGCCAGGATGTTCGCCTTGGGGTGGTGGCCCATGAGGTCGAAGCGGAATCCGTCGACCTTGTACTCCCTGGCCCAGGTGACCACGGAGTCCACGACGAGCTTGCCCATCATGGCGTGCTCGGGGGCGGTGCCCGCGCAGCAGGTGGAGCCGGCCACGGCGCCGTCGTCGAGGAGGCGGTGGTAGTAGCCGGGCACGATGCGGTCGAGGACGGACTTCTCGCTCTGCCCGGAGGCGGCGGTGTGGTTGTAGACGACGTCCATGACGGTCCGCAGCCCGTCGTCGGCCAGCCCCTGGACCATCCGCCGGAACTCCAGGGTCCGGCGCGGCCCGTCGGGGTCGGAGGCGTACGAGCCCTCGGGGACGGTGTAGTGGAGCGGGTCGTAGCCCCAGTTGTAGGCGTCGCGGGCGGCGGCCTTGCCCGTGCAGTCCTGCTGGCGGTCGGAGTCGGCCGGGAGGGCGGCGAGGTCGCAGGGCGGTGTCGCCTGGTCGGCGCGGCGCTCGGGGGCGGTCGCGAAGTCGAAGGCGGGGAGGAGGTGGACGTACGAGGTGCCCGCGCGGGCCAGTTCCCGCAGGTGGCGGGTGCCGGCCGAGGAGGGGTCGGCGAAGGCGAGGTACTGCCCGGGGTGCTTCGCGCTGCGGTCGGCGACGGAGAAGTCCCGGAGGTGCAGCTCCTGGATCGCCGCGTCCCGCAACGGGACGGCCTTCGGCTTGCGGAGACCGCGCCAGCCCGCCGGGGACAGGGCCGGGTCCGCGAGGTCGGTGACGAGGCTGCGGGCGGAGTCGGCGGTCAGGGCGGTGGAGTAGGGGTCGGTGACCAGGTTGGTGACGACCTTCCCGGCCGACGGCGCCCAGACGGTGACGGCGTAGCGGTAGGGCTTCCCGGCCCAGTCGCGGGAGCCTTCGGCGCTCCATACGCCGCTGGTGTCGTCGCGGCGCATGGGGACGGTCCGGCCGTCGAGCTCCAGGGCGACGTGGCGCGCGGTGGGCGCCCAGACGGAGAGGGTGGGCCTGCCGTCCCGGAACACGGGCCCGAGCCTCGCCCCGGCGGCGGCCCCCGCGTACAGGTCGTCGAGGACGCCGGGGATCTGCACGCCGGTCGCGACCCCGTCCGTCCCGGCGACGAGCCGCCCGCTGAGCACGTCGCGTTCGCGGCCCCGGGCGTCGACGCGGTAGGCGTCGTAACCGGCGGCTAGGTGGGGGTACTCGGCCCGCTGCGCGGCGGTGAGGCCGCCGGGGACGCGGGTGAGGTCCAGGGTGCCGTGGGCCTTGCGGCCGGCGTCGTAGGTGAGGTGGTGGGGGCGGGTGGGGTCGCCGAGGTTCTTGGGCCAGGCGAGGGTGGATCTGTCGATCCATTGGACGCGGGCGTCGGTGGGGGTGGGGGTGGGGGTGGGGGTGGGCGTGGTGGCGTGGGCGGGGGTGGGGCCGGTGGGTATGAGGAAGGTGAGGGCGGCGAGGAGGGTGGCGGCGGTTCGGTGGGCGGGTCTCATGTGTGCGGCTCCTTCGGGGTGGGTGGGGGTGCGGGTGGGTTGCCGCTGCGCGGGGCCTTGTCCCCTACCCGCCCCTTCCCGTAACCGGGGGCTTCGCCCCCGGGCCCCCTTGCCGCGCTCCGCGCGGTGTCCTCAAGCGCCGGACGGGCTGGAAAATCCAGCCCGTCCGGCGTTCGAGGACCGGGGTCCGGGGCGGAGCACCGGGTCGGGAAGGGGCGGGCAGGTGAATCAACCGCACGTACGCGCGGCCGTGTGCAGCGCCACCGCCGTCCCCGCCCCCACCGTCGCCGTGAAGCGCCCGTCCGCCCCCACCGACACCCGCCGCCCGCTCTGCACATCGCAGTACGAACCCCCCGGCAGCGACGTCTGGAACGTGCGGCTCAGCGCGAAGGACTCGTGGTTGACGACCACGTACCCCTTGTCGCCCCGCCCGAAGGCGATCGCCTGGTACCCGTTGTCCCACCAGTCGCCGACCGCCGTCCCCCGCACCGCGTTGCGGAAGCCGACCATGGCCTTGATCTCCGGCCACTTGTGCTGGCACTTCCAGCCGTCGCGCCAACACGCCGTCACGGCGCCGCCGTTCGGCGGTCCCGCGTCGCGGTCGGTGAACTCGTAGCCGGAGTGGACGTCCGGGGAGCCGTAGGGCCAGGCGAGCGCGAAGACGTTGGCCAGGGTGTAGGCGGCGCCGTCCTTGTAGGTGAGGGTGTCGCCGCCGCGCTCGGTGTCGTGGTTGTCGACGAACACGGAGGCCCGGTCGCCGGGGAGGTAGCCCCAGCCCTCGCCGTAGTTCTTGAGGTACGCGAGGCGTTCGCCGAGGAACACCCGCTTGAGGTCACGGGCGTAGCGGAATTCCTGGACGTCGCCGTTGCGGAGGTATTCGTCCGGCTGGACGGCCTCCCCGGCGCCGAAGATGGTCTCCTGCTTCCACAGGACGCCGGGCCGGGCGGTCCGGGCCTTGATCGCGGCGAGGTCCTCGGTGGGGATGTGCTTCGCGGCGTCGACGCGGAAGCCGTCGACGCCCAGGGCGAGCAGGTCGTCGAGGTACCGGGCGACGCGGCCGCGGACGTACTCCTCGCCGGTGTCGAGGTCCGCGAGGCCGACGAGCTCGCAGTCCTGGACGTTCCGGCGGTTCCGGTAGTCGGTGACCTCGGCCGTGCAGTCGTCCATGTCCTGGCGCTGGTACGTGCCGGGGTAGTCGTACTTCGTATACGTGGAGCCGCCGGTTCCGGTGCCGGAGCCGGCCGACATGTGGTTGATCACGACGTCGGCGACGACCTTGACCCCGGCCGCGTGGCAGGCGCGGACCATGTCCGCGAAGGCGGCGCGGTCGCCGAGCCGGCCGGCGATCCGGTAGCCGACGGGCTGGTAGGAGGTCCACCACTGCGGGCCCTGGATGTGTTCCTGGGGCGGGGAGACCTGGACGTACCCGTAGCCGGCCGGGCCCAGGGTGTCCGCGCACTCCTCGGCGACGGAGGCGTACTTCCACTCGAAGAGGACGGCGGTGACGTCCCCCGAGCCGAGCGCCGTGGCCGGCGCCGCCGTCGCCTCCGGGGCCACGAGGACCGCGCCCGCCACGAAGGCGACGGCGGCCGCCAGGGTTCTTCGGGCGATTCCGGGCATGCCGAGGGAAGCCATGGGGTCTCCTGGGGGGTGGGCGGCCTCTACGGCAACGCGCAATGCCCTCAAGGCCCATGAAGGTTCTTTCTGCAAGATTGCCCGCACGGCGGCAAGTACTTGCCGGACGAGACCGTACGAGCCCCCTCCGCCCTGGTCAACCCTTGGGACACGGTCCGGTTACAACCCGGAAATCTCGCGATTCCCTCCTTGCAAACTCTTTCGCAAGAGATTTCAGCCTGTTAGCTTCCTCCACAGCTCGGGCCGCCCGCGACAGGTCGGCCTCTTTGAAGAGGAGATCCATATGCGAAGAGGCATATCGGTCGCCGCCCTCGTCGGCGTGCTGGCCCTCACCGCGACCGCGTGCGGAAGCGACGGCGGGGACGGCGGCGACGGCTCCAAGGCGGCGGACGACCCGGGCGGCGTGAGCGGCAAGGTCACCTGGTGGGACACCTCCGACGCCACCAACGAGGCGCCCGCGTTCAAGAAGCTGGTCGCGGCCTTCGAGCAGAAGTACCCCAAGATCGAGGTCGAGTACGTCAACGTGCCCTTCGACCAGGCGCAGCAGAAGTTCAAGACCGCCGCCTCCACCGGCAAGGGCGCCCCCGACGTGCTGCGTTCGGACGTCGGCTGGACCCCCGGCTTCGCCCAGCTCGGCTACCTCAAGGACCTGACGGGCACCCCGGCGCTCGACAAGTCCTCCGACTTCCTCGAAGGCCCCCTGAAGAACGCCGCGTACCAGGGCAAGACGTACGGCGTCCCGCAGGTCACCGACACCCTCGGACTGCTCTACAACAAGGAGCTGTTCGCGAAGGCCGGCATCGACAAGCCCCCGGCCGACTGGAAGGCGGTCAAGGAGGCCGCCGAGAAGATCAAGGACAAGACCGGCGCCGCCGGCATCGGCCTCAGCCCCGACAGCTACTACTCGCTGCCGTTCCTCTACGGCGAGAAGAGCGACATGGTGGACGCCGGGCAGAAGAAGATCACCATCGCGAACGCCGCGTCCCTCAAGGGCATCGAGACCGCCGTCGACCTGGTGAAGTCCGGTGCCGCGCCCAAGCCGGCCGGCACCGACGGCTACAACGCCCTCAAGACCGACTTCAAGAACGGCAAGCTCGCGATGCTCATCGACGGGCCGTGGGCGACCAAGGAGATCTTCGGCGGCGACGCGTACAAGGCCAAGGAGAACCTGGGCATCGCGGCCGTCCCGGCCGGCTCCACGGGCACCGCGGGCGCCCCGGTCGGCGGCCACAACCTCGTCGTCTACGCCGGGTCCAGGAACTTCGACGCCTCGTACCTCTTCACCCGGTTCATGACCGAGGCCGCCCAGCAGGAGGCCGTCTCGAAGGAGATCGGCGTACTGCCGACCCGTAAGTCCGCCTACTCCCAGGCCGTCCTCGCCGACCCGGTGCGCAGCGCGTACTACGGCGCCCTGTCGAAGGCGCACCCGCGGCCGCCGATCCCGCAGGGCGGCGACCTGTTCACTGACTGGCTCCAGCACTACACGAAGATCCTCACGCTGAAGGAGGAGCCGAAGGACGGGCTGGACGCGACGGCCAAGGCGTGGAAGTCGGCGCTGCTGAAGGACTACTCGGTCGAGTAGGCGGGGTCGCGGGGTTTCCCTTCCCCGGCTCGCCGCGCCCTTCCGGCCCGGGGTCCTCCCCCGGGCCCCCGGTCCTCCATCCGCCCCGGACGAAAGCCGCCCACCATGACCACCGCCGTTTCCGAGACCGGCAGCCCGCCCCCGCCCGGTCCGCTCACCCGGGCCAAGCGCTCCTTCGACACCCACTGGTACGCCTGGGCCATGGTGCTGCCGGTGGTCGTGGTCCTGGCCGTGCTCGTCGGCTATCCGCTGGGCCGGGGCGTCTATCTGTCCTTCACCGACGCCAACGAGGCGAACGTCGGCCGCACCATCGGCGTCAACCACATCGCGGCGACGTACAAGTCGGTCGGTCTGGACAACTACTGGAAGGTGCTGTCCGGGCAGGAGGGCCACTTCTACTCTCGGCTCGGCTGGACCGTGGTGTGGACCACGAGCTGTGTGCTGCTGCACTACACGATCGGCCTCGGGCTCGCGCTGCTGCTCAACCGGCCGCTGCGGTTCCGGGCGCTGTACCGGGTGCTGCTGATCCTGCCGTGGGCGGTGCCCGCGTTCGTCGCCACCTTCTCCTGGCGGCTGATGTTCAACGAGAAGTACGGCGTCTTCAACGCCTTCCTGAACACCCTCGGCATCGACCCCGTCGACTGGCTGGGCGACAGCACCCTCCAGAAGGTGTCGGCGGTCGCCGTCAATGTGTGGCTGGGCGTGCCGTTCATGATGGTGGCGATCCTCGGCGGGCTCCAGTCGATACCCAAGGAGCTGCACGAGGCCGCGGAGATGGACGGGGCGACCCCGTGGCAGCGCTTCCGGCACGTGACCCTGCCGGGGCTGCGGCCGGTGAGCGGCACGGTGATCCTGCTGGGCGTCATCTGGACGTTCAACATGTTCCAGGTGATCTACCTGCTGATCGGGCAGGGTGCGAGCTCCGAGAGCGAGATCCTGGTGACCTACGCCTACCGTCTCGCCTTCCAGGGCGTGCGTGACTACGCGGGCTCCGCCACCTACGGCATCCTCATCCTCTCCCTGCTGCTGGTCTTCGCCGTCTTCCACCGCCGGACGCTCGCCCGCCAGGAGGCCACCCGATGAGCGACAAGAGCCCCCTCGGCGCCACCGCCCGGCCGCCCAAGGCCCGTGGCGAGCGGTCGCGCGGCGCGTCCGTCGCGCTGCACACCACGCTCGCCGTCGCGAGCCTGATCGCCCTGTTCCCGGTGCTCTTCGTCGTCTTCGTCTCGCTGCGCGGACGCGACGGCTGGCAGGAGCCCACCCGGTTCGTCGGCTTCGACCTGTCCAACTACACCCACATCCTGGGCGAGACGAAGTTCCTGACCTGGTTCGGGAACTCCGTGATCGTGTCCCTGGGGGCCACCCTGCTCGGGGTGTTCGTCGCGGCGACCGCGGGCTACGCCGTCTCCCGGATGCGCTTCCCCGGCCACCGCTCGCTGATGTGGACCTTCCTGGTCGTTCAGATGTTCCCGATGGCGGTGCTGATCGTGCCGTTGTACAACATTTTGGGTGAACTCGAACTCCTGGACTCCTACCTCGGTCTGATCGTGACCTACTGCTCGGTCTCCGTGCCGTTCTGCGCCTGGATGCTCAAGGGGTACTTCGACACCATTCCCGCCGAGATCGACGAGGCGGGGCGGGTGGACGGGCTGAGCCCCTTCGGCACCTTCTGGCGGCTGATCCTGCCGCTCGCCCGGCCCGGGCTGGCCGTGACCGGTTTCTACTCCTTCATCACCGCGTGGGGCGAAGTCGCCTTCGCCACCCAGTTCATGAGCAGCGAGGAGCACTACACCCTGGCGGTCGGCCTGCAGACCTTCGTCGGCCAGCAGAAGGCCGAGTGGGGCCTGATGACGGCCGCCGCCGTGCTGATCGCCGTCCCCGCCGGCGCCGTGTTCTTCCTGGCCCAGCGGCACCTGGTCGCCGGGCTGACCGCGGGCGGCACCAAGGGCTGACCTTGTCCGCCCGCCGTCGTTGACCCGTACGGCCCCGCCGGCACCCCGCCCGCCCCGTCCGCCGCCCGCACCGCATCCCGCCCGTCTCTCGCAACCGAATAGGACGTACATGACCCAGGACCTCGCGCCCTCCGTCCGCAGCCAGGGCGCCGCCCCCTCCTCGCCGCAGGCGGAGGGCTGGTGGCGCAGCGCCGTCATCTACCAGGTGTACGTGCGCTCCTTCGCCGACAGCGACGGCGACGGCATCGGCGACCTGCGAGGGATCCGCGAGCGGCTGCCGCACCTGGCCGGGCTGGGTGTGGACGCCGTGTGGCTGACGCCGTTCTACGCCTCGCCGCAGGCGGACGGCGGTTACGACGTGGCGGACTACCGTGCCGTGGACCCGCTGTTCGGGGATCTGTCGGACGCCGACGACCTGGTCCGGGAGGCGCACCGGCTGGGGCTGCGGGTCATCGTCGACATCGTGCCCAACCACACCTCCGAGCGGCACGCGTGGTTCCGGGCCGCGCTCGCGGACCGTCCGGGGGGGACGGCCCGCGCGCGCTACCACTTCCGGCCGGGCCGGGGCGCGGCCGGGGAACTGCCGCCCAACGACTGGGAGTCCGTCTTCGGCGGCCCGGCGTGGACCCGGACGGCGGGCCCCGACGGCACCCCGGGCGAGTGGTACCTCCACCTCTTCGCCCCCGAGCAGCCCGACCTCAACTGGGAGAACCCCCAGGTGCGGGAGGAGTTCGACTCGGTGCTGCGGTTCTGGCTGGACCTGGGCGTGGACGGCTTCCGGATCGACGTGGCGCACGGCATGGTCAAGGCCCCGGGGCTGCCGGACATCGGCCGCAAGGAGCAGGCGAAGCT
This sequence comes from Streptomyces albireticuli, assembly GCF_021228125.1. GTDB lineage: Bacteria > Actinomycetota > Actinomycetes > Streptomycetales > Streptomycetaceae > Streptomyces > Streptomyces albireticuli. Next base: position 649,317 of record NZ_JAJQQS010000002.1, on the reverse strand, counting down.
GATCGGCGCGCAGGTGCTGCCGTTCTTCGACCAGGACGGCGTGCACGAGATCCACCGCGCCTGGCGGCAGCTGCTGGACTCCTACGCCGGCGAGCGGATCGGGGTGGCCGAGGCCTGGGCGCCGACCTCGGAGCGGCTGGCGCTGTACGTGCGCCCGGACGAGCTGCACCAGGCGTTCAACTTCCAGTTCCTGACCTGCGCGTGGGACGCGGCGGAGATGCGCACGGTGATCGACGCGTCACTGGACGCGACCCGGTCGGTGGGCGCGCCCACCACCTGGGTGCTGTCCAACCACGACGTCGTCCGGCACACCACCCGTTACGGCGGCGGTGAGCGGGGCCTCGCGCGGGCACGGGCGGCGGCGCTGCTGATGCTGGCGCTGCCCGGCTCGGCCTATGTCTACCAGGGCGAGGAGCTGGGCCTGCCGGAGGTCGTGGACCTGCCGGACGAGGTGCGCCAGGACCCGGCGTTCTTCCGCGGGGACGGCCAGGACGGCACCCGGGACGGCTGCCGGGTGCCGCTGCCGTGGTCGGGCGACGAGGCTCCGTACGGCTTCGGGCCCGGTGGCAGCTGGCTGCCGCAGCCCGCCGAGTGGGCCGAGCTGTCGGTGGCGGCGCAGTCCGGCGACCCGCGCTCGACCCTGGAGCTGTACCGCTCGGCGCTGACGCTGCGCCGGGAGCTGCCGGGTCTGGGCGACGGGGAGATGAGCTGGCTGGCCGGTCCGGAGGGGGTGCTGGCGCTGTCCCGGCCGGGTTTCGTGTGCACGCTCAACACCCTGGACGAGGAGGTGGAGATGCCGGTGCCGGGCCGCCCGGTGCTCGCCACCCGCGCCCTGGAGTTCTCCGGCGGGACGGTCCGGCTGCCCTCCGATTCCTGTGTCTGGTGGGCAGTCTGAGATGCGACCGGTAAGGTCCAGTCCTGTGACCGCCCGGCTAGCCGATATCGCAGCCCAGGCGGGTGTCAGCGAAGCAACCGTCAGTCGCGTCCTCAACGGGAAGCCGGGGGTGGCCGCCTCCACCCGCCAGTCCGTGCTGGCCGCGCTCGACGTGCTGGGCTACGAGCGGCCCGTGCGGCTGCGGCAGCGCAGCGAGGGCCTGGTGGGGCTGATCACGCCCGAGCTGGACAACCCCATCTTCCCGGCGTTCGCCCAGGTCATCGGGCAGGCCCTGACCCGCCAGGGATACACCCCGGTGCTGGCGACCCAGACGCCGGGCGGCTCCACGGAGGACGAGCTGACGGAGATGCTCGTCGATCGGGGCGTCGCCGGCATCATCTTCGTCTCCGGGTTGCACGCCGACACCTCCGCCGATATGCAGCGCTACGAGCGGCTGCGCGCGCAGGGCGTGCCGTTCGTGCTGATCAACGGCTTCTCGCCGAAGGTGCGGGCGCCGTTCGTCTCGCCCGACGACCGGGCGGCCGTCCGGCTGGCCGTCACCCATCTGGCGGCGCTGGGGCACCGGCGGATCGGGCTGGCGCTGGGCCCCAAGCGGTATGTACCGGTACAGCGGAAGATCGAGGGTTTCCTCCGCGCCATGCAGGACGAACTGGGCGTCGGGCCGGGCGACGCCGAGGAGCTGATCGAGCACTCGCTGTTCAGCCTGGAGGGCGGCCAGGCGGCGGCCGCCGCGCTCCTGGCGCGGGGCGCGACCGCCGTCGTGTGCGCGAGCGACATGATGGCCCTCGGCGTCGTGCGGGCGGCCCGTCAGCTGGGCCTGGAGGTGCCCCGGGACGTCTCCGTGGTGGGCTTCGACGACTCTCCGCTCATCGCCTTCACGGACCCGCCGCTGACCACCATCCGGCAGCCCGTGCCGTCCATGGGGCAGGCGGCGGTCAGGGCGCTGCTGGAGGAGGTCGGGGGGACCCCCGCGCCGCACAGCGAATTCGTGTTCCTGCCCGAATTGGTGGTTCGTGGTTCAACGGCTTCGGCCCCGGCCCAAGACCAGACTTGGGGATGATCTGGCCCCCGCCCGTATCTGGCAGACTGTTTCTCTATGGGTGAAGCGACAGTAAGGACCCTGGAAGGCCGGACGGCCGCCCCGCCACCCACCGAGGAGCGAGCGGACCGGCCGTCGCCCGAGGGTGCCGTCCAGCGAAAACCCCGCCTGTGGACGCCGCGCTCACCGCGTCGGCCACGGCTGTGGTTCGAGGTGCTGCTGATCGCGGTGAGTTACTGGACGTATTCCCTGGTGCGCAACGCCGTGCCCGAGCAGCGGGCCGCGGCGTTGCGCAACGCCGACTGGATCTGGAGCGTCGAGAACACCCTCCACATCGCCGTGGAGAACACCGTCAACCACGCCGTCAATTCGGTGACGTGGCTGATCGTGGGGATGAACTACTACTACGCCACCCTGCACTTCGTCCTCACCATCGGTGTGCTCGTGTGGCTCTACCGCTGGCATCCCGGGCGGTACGCCGCGGCCCGGCTGGCGCTCTTCGCGACCACGGGCGTCGCCCTGCTCGGTTACTACCTGTTCCCGCTGGCCCCGCCCCGGCTGATGAACGGCGTGGATTTCGTCGACACCGTCCTGGTGCACCACACCTGGGGCTCGATGGCCTCGGGCAATCTCGCCAACGTCTCCAACCAGTACGCGGCGATGCCGTCGATGCACATCGGCTGGTCCACGTGGTGCGGCGTCACGATCGCCCTGCTGGCCCGCCCGGTGTGGGTGCGGGTGCTCGGCGCGCTGTACCCGGTGGCGACGCTGGTCGTCATCGTGGCGACGGCGAACCACTTCTGGCTGGACGCCGTGGGCGGGCTCCTGTGCCTCTCGTTCGGCTTCGGGCTCTCGTTCGTGTGGTTCCGGGGCTTCCCGCACCGGCTGGCCCGGCACGTGGCCGCGGCGGGCGCCGGCCCGTCCGGCGAGGCCGGGGCCGCCGCGCCCTCGCGCGGCCGAGGCTGACGGGCGGCCCCCGCGGCGGTGCCCCGGGCGCCGCTCACGCGCCGTAGAACAGCTCCTCCACGACGGCGCGGGCACGCCGCGTCGTCCGGCGGTAGTCGTCCAGCATCTCCCCCACGTGCCCCGGTTCGTACCCCAGGTACCGCCCCACCGCCGCCAGCTCCCGGCTCTCGGTCGGGAAGGTGTCGCCGGACCGGCCGCGCACGAGCATGACCGCGTTGCGGACGCTGGTCGCCAGCACCCACGCATCGTCCAGTATGGCCGCGTCCTCGGTGCTCAGCAGCTCGGCGGCGCGGGCGGCGCGCAGGGCCTCGCGGGTGCGGGTGGTGCGCAGGCCGGGCTCGGCCCAGCCGTGCCGCATCTGGAGCAGCTGCACGGTCCACTCGACGTCGGACAGCCCGCCGCGGCCCAGCTTGGTGTGGGTCGTCGGGTCCCCGCCGCGCGGCAGCCGCTCGGTCTCCATCCGGGCCTTCAGCCGCCGGATCTCCCGGACCGCGTCCTCGCCGAGGCCCTCGGCCGGGTAGCGCAGCGGGTCGACCAGGTCGATGAAGCGCCGGCCGAGGTCGGCGTCGCCCGCGACCGGCCGGGCGCGCAGCAGCGCCTGGCTCTCCCACACCAGCGACCAGCGCCGGTAGTAGGCGGCGTAGGAGGCGAGGCTGCGCACGATCGGGCCGGACTTGCCCTCGGGGCGCAGGTCGGCGTCGATGAGCAGCGGCGGGTCGGCGGTGGGCAGTTGCAGCAGGCGGCGCATCTCGGTGGCGACGGCGAACGCGGCCTTGGCCGCCTCCTCCTCGGGGACGCCCTCGCGGGCCTCGTGGACGAAGAGGACGTCGGCGTCGGAGCCGTAGCCCTGCTCGTGGCCGCCGAAGCGGCCCATGCCGATGACGGCGAAGCGGGTGGGGAGGGTGTCGCCCCACTCGGCGCGGACGGCGGCGCGCAGCGCTCCGGCCACGGCGGCCGCGTTGAGGTCGGAGACGGCGTCGCCGACGGTGTCGGCGCGGAGGTGGGTGTCACTGGGCGCGGTGTCGGCGGGGGGACTCGCGGCGGTGCCGTGGGTGCCATGGGTGCCGTTGGTGCCGTTGTGCCGCCAGGAGGGTTCGGGTCCGGTGCGCCCGTAGGCACCGATGATGTCGGCGGCGGCGGTGCGGAACAGCTCGCGGCGGCGCACGCCGCGCACGGCGACGATGGCGGCCTCTGCGTCCTCGGCCCGGCCCACGGCGGCCAGCACCTCCTGCTCCAGGGCCTCCAGGCCACGCGGGCGCAGGCCCTCGGGGTCGCCGAGCAGGGCGACGGCCTCGGGGGCGCGCAGCAGCAGGTCGGGGGCGAGCCGGCCGGCGGAGAGCACCCGGGCGAGGTTCTCGGCGGCGGCGCCCTCGTCGCGCAGCAACCGGAGGTACCAGGGGGTCCTGCCGAGGGCGTCGGAGACCTTGTGGAAGTTGAGCAGTCCGGCGTCGGGGTCGGCGGAGTCGGCGAACCAGCCGAGCAGGACGGGCAGCAGGGTGCGCTGGATGGCCGCCTTGCGGGAGACCCCGGAGGCGAGCGCCTCCAGGTGGCGCAGGGCGGCGGCGGGGTCGGCGTAGCCGAGGGCCTCCAGGCGCTGCCCGGCGGCCTTGGCACTGAGCCGGGCGGCGCCGGGCTCCAGCTGGGCGACGGCGTCGAGAAGGGGCCGGTAGAAAAGCTTCTCGTGCAGCCGCCGCACCTCGCGGGCATGCCGCTTCCACTCCTTGCCGAGCCCGTCGACCGGCTCGGTGCCGGCCGGCCAGCGGAAGGCGCGGGCCAGTGACCGCCCCAGCCGGCGCAGGTCGGCCTCGGCCTCCGGCATCAGATGGGTGCGGCGCAGCCGGTGGAGCTGGATGTGGTGCTCCAGCGTGCGCAGGAAGCGGTAGGCGGAGTCGAGGGCGGCGGCGTCGGAGCGGCCCACGTAGCCGCCGGCGGCGAGCGCGGTCAGGGCGCCGAGGGTGTTGCCGCCGCGCAGGGTGGCGTCGCTGCGGCCGTGCACCAACTGGAGGAGCTGGACGGCGAATTCGACGTCGCGCAGGCCGCCGGGGCCGAGCTTGAGCTCGCGCTCGACCTGGGTGGCGGGGATGGAGGCGACGACACGGCGGCGCATCTGCTGGACGTCGGCGACGAAGTTCTCCCGCTCGGCGGCCTGCCACACCAGCGGTGAGACGGCGTCCACGTACGCCTGCCCGAGGTCCTCGTCGCCGGCGACCGGCCGGGCCTTGAGGAGGGCCTGGAACTCCCAGGTCTTCGCCCAGCGTTGGTAGTAGGCGAGGTGGCTGGAGAGGGTGCGCACGAGGGGGCCGTTGCGCCCCTCGGGGCGGAGGTTGGCGTCGACGGGCCAGATGGTGCCCTCGGGGGTGACGTCGGAGCAGACCCGCATCATCCGGGAGGCGAGCCGGGTCGCGGCCCGCACGGCGTCGGCCTCCGGTGCGGTGTCGCGCGGCTCGGCGACGAAGACGACGTCGACGTCCGAGACGTAATTGAGCTCCCCGCCCCCGCACTTGCCCATCCCGATGACGGCGAGCCGGCAGCGGCCGGCGTCCTCCGGCTGCTCCTCGGCGGCGATGGCCAGGGCGGCGCGGAGGGTCGCGGTCGCCAGGTCGGCCAGCTCGGCGGCGGTCCGGGCGACGTCGGTGGTGCCGCACACGTCACGGGCGGCGATGGTCAGCAGGCACCGGCGGTAGGCGGCGCGCAGCGCGTCGGCGGGCGTGAGCCCGGCGCCCCGGTCGCCGCGCACCCCCTCGGCGAGGGCCCGCTCGAACTCCGGTACGCCGGGGTGCAGATCGGCCGCCTCGTAGGCGACGAGCGCGTACCAGTCGCCGGGGTGGCGGACGAGGTGGTCGCCGAGCGCCTCGGAGGCGCCGAGGACGCCGAGCAGCCGGTCGCGCAGCGGCTTGGCGGTGACGAGCGTGTCCAGGAACGTCTGCCGGTCGGCGCCGCCAAGCGCCTCCACGAGGCGGACGAGGCCGCGCAGGGCGAGGTCCGGGTCGGCGGTGGCGCCGAGGGCGTCGAGGAGGAGCGGATCGGAGTGCACGGGGGCGAGCTCCGGGGTCTCCAGCAGCCGCTCGGCGGCCGCGGTGTCGGTGAAGCCGTGGCGCAGCAGCCGGGTGTACGAGCTGCTGCGGCGCCCCTGTGGCATTGTCATCGACAACCCTCTCGTCCGCCGCCGGCGGCCCGGGCCGGCCCGCGCCGACCTTGATGAGGATCATAGCCCCGGGCCCCCGCGCCCTGACGGGTGGCGGAAGGCGCCCGTCCGGCGGCCGGGGGCACCCGGAGGACACGGGGAGGGGAGAGGCCCCCCGCGCTCCCCTACAGCACCGGCAGCATCTTCCGCAGCTCGAAAGCGGTCACCTCGGAGCGGTACTCCTCCCACTCCTGCTTCTTGTTGCGCAGGAAGAAGTCGAAGACGTGCTCACCGAGCGTCTCCGCCACCAGCTCGCTCCGCTCCATGAGCTCGATCGCCTCGCCCAGGTTCTGCGGCAGCGGCTCGATGCCCATCGCCCGCCGCTCCGCGTCGGACAGCGCCCACACGTCGTCGTCGGCGCCGGCCGGGAGCTCGTAGCCCTCCTCGATGCCCTTGAGGCCGGCGGCGAGCAGCACCGCGTAGGTCAGGTAGGGGTTGGCGCCGGAGTCGATGGAACGGACCTCGACCCGGGCGGAGCCGGTCTTGCCGGGCTTGTACATCGGGACGCGGATGAGCGCGGAGCGGTTGTTGTGGCCCCAGCAGATGTACGAGGGGGCCTCGCCGCCCGCGCCGGCGCTGCGGGCCGAGCCGCCCCAGATGCGCTTGTAGGAGTTGACCCACTGGTTGGTCACGGCCGAGATCTCGGCGGCGTGCTTCAGCAGGCCCGCGATGAAGGACCGGCCGACCTTGGACAGCTGGTACTCCGCGCCGGACTCGTAGAAGGCGTTCCGGTCGCCCTCGAAGAGGGAGAGGTGGGTGTGCATCCCGGAGCCCGGGTACTCGGAGAACGGCTTGGGCATGAAGGTGGCCTGCACGCCCTGCTCCAGGGCGACCTGCTTCATCACCAGGCGGAAGGTCATGATGTTGTCCGCCGTGGACAGCGCGTCGGCGTAGCGGAGGTCGATCTCCTGCTGGCCGGGGGCGCCCTCGTGGTGGCTGAACTCGACCGAGATGCCCATGGATTCGAGCATGGTGATGGCCTGGCGGCGGAAGTCCATGCCCACGTTCTGCGGGGTGTGGTCGAAGTAGCCGGAGGAGTCGGCGGGCACCGGGCGGGTGCCGTCGACCGGCTTGTCCTTGAGGAGGAAGAACTCGATCTCGGGGTGGGTGTAGAAGGTGAAGCCGAGGTCGGAGGTCTTGGCCAGGATGCGCTTGAGGACGTAGCGCGGGTCGGCGTAGGAGGGCGAGCCGTCCGGCATGAGGATGTCGCAGAACATCCGGGCGGTGCCGGGGGCCTCCGCGCGCCAGGGCAGGATCTGGAAGGTGCCCGGATCCGGCTTGGCGATCATGTCGGACTCGTACACCCGGGCGAAGCCCTCGATGGCGGAGCCGTCGAAGCCGATGCCCTCGTCGAAGGCCTGCTCCAGCTCGGCCGGGGCGACGGCCACGGACTTCAGATAGCCGAGGACGTCGGTGAACCACAGCCGCACGAACCGGATGTCGCGCTCTTCGAGCGTGCGGAGCACGAACTCCTGCTGCTTATCCATATCTACCTATCCTTGCAGGTCGGACGGCTCGTATCAGCGGCTGTGGCGAGTGCCGGGCCTTGAGTATCGCGTTCTCGGGTTACCGCGGGGTTTCCAGGAGAACCCCTTCACGGGTGCATCGTACTTATGCCCGGATAGGCGGCGTGGCCAGCACGGCCGCCGCGATGGCCTGCGGCCGGTCGTACATCAGCAGGTGGCCGGCCGGGGCCACGGCCTCGAAGCGCCCGTCGAGGCGGTCGGCGAGGGCGCGCTGCCGCTCCAGCCAGCGGCGCTCCAGCGTGGAGCCGGTGCCGGGCGAGGCGGCGAGGACGCTCACCGGGACGGGTGGCATCGGGTGGTGCTCGCGGAGGTCCAGCAGCTCGGCGGCGACGTCGCGGTAACGGGCGTTCTCCATGAGCAGGGCGCGTGCCACCCGGCCGGTGCCGTACGTACGGCGCACGAGGTCGGCCGAGGTCGGGTCCTGGCGGCTGACCGAGGAGGCGCGGACGGCCAGCCGGCGCAGGGACGGGCCGAGGGCGCGGGGCAGGCCGGTGGCGGCGAGGACCAGGCCGCGGGCGTGCGCGGCGGTGGTGCGCAGCTCGCGCGCGGGAGCGGGCCGGGGTTCCTCCTCCACACTGCCGTCGACGAGCACGATGCCCGCCGTGCGCTCCGGGTGCAGCCGGGCGAACGCCTCGGCGTGGAATCCGGCGAGGGAGTGACCCACGACCGTGACCGGCTCCTTCACCCCGAGGGCGTCGAGGACGCCGCCTATCCGGGCGGCTTCCCCGGCCGCGGTGGGCGGTTCCAGGGCCGGGGCGCTGAAGCCCAGGCCGGGGCGGTCGAAGCGGACGACGGTGCGGTGGGGCGTGAGCAGCGGCACCACCGGCTCCCAGTCGAACCAGCCCATGCCGAGGCCCGCGCTCAGCACACAGACCGGGCCCGAGCCCTCGCACACGACGTGCAGCGGTACGCCGCCCACGCGCAGCATGTGCCCGGGTGGTCGCGTCTCTTCGGCCATGCTCTCCACACCGTCCCCCTCAGTGGTACGTCCGGTTCGCCGCCGCGCCCGGACGGGCGACGGTAGCGGAAGGGGGACCCTTGCTGCCTGACCGGCCTGAGCGCGACGAGACGACCGTACCGGCGCGGGTCGGGGGCGCGTGCCACACCCCCGGCACACCTGCGGCGCACCCCGCCCGGCGGTCGCCGGGCGGGCCCTAGCCGTCCGTCCCGGCCGCCCCGGCCGCCCGGTGTTCCGGTGCCACCCAGTGCGGCTTGCGGAACTTCAGCAGGGCGAGCGGCGCGAGGAAGCCGAGGACCAGCAGGCCGCCGCCCACGGTCAGCAGGTAGCGCCAGAGCGGGCCGCCGCCGAACTGCTCCGGCGGTACGAAGCCGATGCACATGGCCGCGAGCGAGGCGGCGAAGCCGGCGCCCGCGACGAGCCGCACGGCGGGCACCCGGAAGCCGCGCGGCCGGTCGGGCTGAGTGGTGCGCAGCCGGACGACGGCGGCGAACATCAGCAGGTAGACGACGAGGTAGATCTGGGTGGTGATCACCGAGAAGATCCAGTACGCGCTGGAGACGTCCGGCAGGAAGGCGTAGAGGAGCGCGATGAGCGTGGTGAGCGCGCCCTGGGCGACCAGGATGTTGCGCGGCACGCCCCTCTTGTTCAGCTTCTGGAGGGCAGGCGGCAGATAGCCCTCCTGCCGGGCGACCATCAGCAGCCCCTTGGAGGGGCCCGCCAGCCAGGCCAGCATGCCGCCGAGCGCGGCGGCGACGAGCAGCACACCGACGACCTTGGTCAGCCAGCCCACGCCGAAGTGGTCGAAGAAGCCCTGGAACGCCTGCATCACCCCGGCGGTCAGGCTGAGGTCCTCGCCCGGCATCACCCAGCTGATGGCCAGCGCCGGCAGGATGAAGATCAGCAGAACAAGTCCGGTGGCGGCGAAGACCGAGCGCGGGAACTGCTTGCCCGGCTCTCGCAGCGAGGACACGTGCACGCCGTTCATCTCCATGCCCGCGTAGGACAGGAAGTTGTTGACGATCAGGACGAGGCTGGCCAGCCCGGTCCACGGCGGCAGCGCGTGGCCGGCGTCCATGGGCGCGGCGGAGGCGTTGCCCTGGCCGAGGAAGACCATGCCGAGGACGACGAGCACCACGCCCGGGATCAGGGTGCCGATCACCAGACCGGCGCCGGCGAGCCCGGCGACCGCCTTCGTACCGCGCGAGGAGATCAGCACGCCCGCCCAGTAAATGACGACGATGACGACGGCGACGTAGACGCCGTTATCGGCGAGCCGCGGGTCGACGACGTACGCGAAGGTGCTCGCGACGTAGGCCAGCAGGCTCGGGTAGTAGGCGATCGTCATCGCGAACTGGCACCAGACGGCCAGGAAGCCCAGCGGCTTGGAGGACAGCCCCTCGCTCACCCAGCGGTAGACGCCCCCGGTCCAGCCGGAGGCGAGCTCGGCGGAGACGAGCGCGGTCGGCAGCAGGAAGACGACGGCGGGGACGAGGTAGAGGAAGACGGCGGCGAGGCCGTAGAGCGCCATGGAGGGGGAAGGGCGCAGGTTCGCGACGGACGCGGTGGTCATCATCGCGAGGGTCACCCATGAGATGAACTGCGTCTGGGTGGCGCCCGGGAGGGCGGGGCCCGTGGCGAGGGGACGTTCGTCCCTCACCTGTTCCGTGATGGTCATGGGAGGGGGAGCGTCCTTCGGGCCGAGCGTTCGAGCTGTTTTCCTCCCAATGATCCCACCCCCGGACACCTGGAGAGGAATACCCCGAGGGGGTAGGGTGCGGGAGGGAGTGACGAGCGCGGAGAGGGCCGGAGGGGTGAGCTGACGTGGGAGAACGGCGGAGGGTGGTCGCGTGGTGCGGCCGTCTGCTGCTGTTCGCGGCGCTCCTGATGGGCATCGTGACGATGCACACGCTCGGCCACCCGACGAGCGGCCACGGGGCCGGCTCGGGGGCCGGCGGTGGCACCCACGGGGTCGCGGCGGCGGAGCCCGGGCATGCCGGGGCCGGCGGGGCGCACGGGGCCGCCGGGGCCCGGGTGGAGGCCGGTCCCGGCGGTGGCCCGCACCCGGCTCCGGCCGCCGGGCGTCCCGGCGATCACGCGGGTGCCTGCCGTGCGGGGTGCGGGGCCGGGCCGGAGCGGGCGGTGGGCGGGGCTGCTTCGCTTTACGCCCCGCCCACCGCCCGCTCCGGCCCGCCCCCTCCCGTATCCGCGGCTGCCGCTCGTCCGGCCACGCCCGTGTCCACCCTCCTGGCGTCGGTCGCTCTCGCCCGCCCGGCCGTTCCCGGCGACCGCTCGGACCGGTCTACGGACGCGGCGGCGCGGATGGCCGGGCAGGCCGGGCAGGCCGTGACGGCGGCGAAGCTCTCGGCAGGGGAACAGTCCGCCCGCGCCCACGGCGGTCCCCGGGTCTCCGACCCCGCGCACCGCACCGGCATGGATCCCATGTCCGTCTGCCTCGCCGTGCTCGGCGCCGCCCTGCTGGCCCTCGTCCTCCTCCTCACCGCCGCCGCTCTCCGGCGCCGCCTCGCGGCGCGCCCCGCCGCCGCCCGCGCTCTGCTGCGCGACCTGTGGCCCCTGCCTCCCCCGCCACGGCACAAGTCCCTCGCCCGGTTGTCGGTGCTGCGCGTATAGCGACGCGCGCCCGCCGTCCGCCCGTACTCCCCGTACGCGCGCACGGCGGTACGCGATCGCTCACGTCCGTACGCGGACATCCGCACACCCGACACCACGAGGTGCACTTCCCATGCGCACGACTTCCCGCCGCGCCGTCCTCGGCGCGGGACTCGCCGTCGCCGGCGGCGGCCTGCTCACCGCCTGCTCCCAGGACTCCACGGGTCCCGGTGACGCCAAGGCGCCCACCGCGCCGCCCGCCGACTACGTCTCGCCGGACGGCAAGGAGGTGGCCGCCGCCGAGGCGAAGCGCGGCACCGGACCCGTCCGCGACGTCCGGCTGACGGCCACCCGCACCAGGGTCGACCTGGGCGGCGGACGCTCCGTCGACACCTGGGCGTACGGCGACCGGCTGCCCGGCCAGGAGGTCCGGGTCACGGCGGGCGACACCCTCGCCCTCACCCTCGCCAACCACCTGCCCGAGCCCACGTCCCTGCACTGGCACGGGCTGGCCCTGCGCAACGACATGGACGGCGTGCCCGGCCTCACCCAGCCCGCGATCAAGCCCGGCGCGTCCCACGACTACCGCTTCACGCTCGCGCACCCCGGCACGTACTGGTTCCACCCGCACTCGGGGGTGCAGCAGGACCGGGGGCTGTACGCGCCGCTGATCGTGGAGGACCCGAAGGAGCCGCTGAAGTACGACAAGGAGTGGGTCGTCGTCCTGGACGACTGGGTGGACGGGGTGGACGGCAGCACCCCGGACGCGGTGCTGGCGGAGCTGGGCCGTGGCATGGGCGGGATGAGCCACGGCGGCGGGGGCGGTGGCATGGACCACGGTGGCGGCCACGACATGAGCGGCCACGACATGAGCGGTCACGGCATGGGCGCCGCGCCGAAGCCCTCGGGTTCCTCCGGCCCGTCGCGCATGCTCATGGGGGCGACGAGCTCCCTCCTGGGCGGTGACGCGGGAGACGTGGCGTACCCCCACTACCTGGTCAACGGGCGGACGGCCGCCGACCCCGGGACGTTCCGGGCCCGGCCCGGCGACCGGATCCGGATCCGGTTCGTCAACGCGGGCGGCGACACGGCCTTCCGGGTCGCGCTCGGCGACCACCGCATGACGGTGACGCACACCGACGGCTTCCCCGTCGCGCACGCGGAGACGGACGCGCTGCTGCTGGGCATGGGCGAGCGCTACGACGTGCTGGTCGAGGCGAAGGACGGAGTCTTCCCGCTGACCGCCCTGGCCGAAGGCAAGAAAGCCTCGGCGCTGGCACTGCTGCGCACCGCCGACGGCACGGCGCCCGACGCGTCCGTACGCCCCCGGGAGCTCGACGGCAGGCTCCTGACGGCGGACCGGCTGAAGGCGGACGCGAGCGTGCGCCTGAAGGACCGGCGCCCGGACCGCACGCTGACCTTCGCGCTCACCGGCTCTATGGAGAAGTACGACTGGGCGATCAACGGCCGGAAGTACACGCCGTCGCAGCGCTACCCGGTGGCGGCGGGGGAAAGGGTGCGGATGGCGTTCGTGAACCGCACGACGATGTGGCACCCGATGCACCTGCACGGGCACACGTTCGGGCTGCCGGGCGGCGGGGCGCGGAAGGACACGGCGGTAGTGCTGCCGGGGAAGCGGCTGGAGGTGGACTTCGACGCGGACAACCCCGGGCTGTGGATGCTCCACTGCCACAACGTGTACCACGCGGAGTCGGGGATGATGACGGTGCTGGGGTACAGAAGGTAAGCCGTCCGGCGTTCGAGGATCCGGGGGTCCGGGGGTCCGGGGGCGGAGCCCCCGGTAACGGGAAGGGGCGGGGTGGGGGAAGGCCCCGCGCAGCGCCACCCCCGCCCCACCCGCCCGCACCCGGACCCCGCCCCCCGAACCCCGCGCCGGACCCCCATCGCGTCAGTCAGACGATTACACTCGCCCCCGTGGCACAACTTCGTCTCGCCCTGAACCAGATCGACTCCTGCGTCGGCGATCTCGCCGGGAACGCCGAGGCGATCGTCCACCGGACCCGGTACGCGGCGGAGCGCGGCGCCCACCTGGTCGCCTTCCCCGAGATGGCCCTGACGGGCTATCCCGTCGAGGACCTCGCGCTGCGCTCGTCCTTCGTCGAGGCCAGCCGTGCCGCGCTGGCCGGGCTCGCCGGGCGGCTCGCGGCCGAGGGGTTCGGCGAGCTGCCCGTGCTCGTCGGCTACCTCGACCGCAGCGAGGGCGGCACCCGCCTCGGCCAGCCGGCCGGCGCGCCGCGCAACGCCGCGGCCGTGCTGCACCGCGGCGCGGTGGCGCTGAGCTTCGCCAAGCACCACCTGCCGAACTACGGCGTCTTCGACGAGTTCCGGTACTTCGTGCCCGGCGACACGCTGCCCGTGGTGCGGGTGCGCGGCGTCGACGTCGCGCTCGCCATCTGCGAGGACCTGTGGCAGGAGGGCGGCCGGGTGCCCGCCACCCGTTCCGCCGGGGCCGGGCTGCTGCTGTCGGTCAACGCCTCGCCGTACGAGCGTGAGAAGGACGACACCCGTCTGGAGCTGGTCCGCACGCGCGCCCGGCAGGCGGGCTGCACGACCGCGTACCTCGCGATGACCGGCGGCCAGGACGAGCTGGTCTTCGACGGCGACACGATCGTCGTCGACCGTGACGGCGAGGTCCTCACGCGCGCCCCGCAGTTCGAGGAGACGTGCGTCCTGATCGACCTCGACCTGCCGGCCGCGCCCGCCGAGCCGCCGTCGGGGATCGTCGACGACGGTCTGCGCGTCGACCACGTCACCCTCTCGGCCGATCCGCTCCCGGCGTACGAGCCGGAGCCGCGCCCCGGCCCGGCGCCGCGTCTCAGCGACGATGAGGAGGTCTACAAGGCGCTGGTCACGGGCCTGCGCGCGTACGTCGCCAAGAACGGCTTCCGCGGTGTGCTGATCGGGCTCTCCGGCGGCATCGACTCCGCGCTCGTCGCCGCGCTCGCGTGCGACGCGGTCGGCGCGGAGAACGTCCACGGCGTGGCCATGCCGTCGCGGTACTCCTCCGAGCACTCCCTCGGGGACGCCGAGGAGCTCGCCCGGCGCACCGGCCTGCGCTTGCGCACCGTGCCCATCGCGCCGATGTTCGACGCGTACATGGGCGCGCTGGGCCTGACCGGCCTCGCCGAGGAGAACCTCCAGTCGCGGCTGCGCGGCACCATGCTGATGGCGCTCTCCAACCAGGAGGGCCACATCGTGCTCGCGCCGGGCAACAAGTCCGAGCTGGCGTGCGGTTATTCGACGCTCTACGGGGACTCGGTCGGCGCGTACGGGCCGATCAAGGACGTCTACAAGACGCTGGTCTTCCGGCTCGCGAGGTGGCGCAACGCGGACGCGGCCGGGCGCGGCGAGACCCCGCCGATCCCGGAGAACTCGATCACCAAGCCCCCGAGCGCGGAGCTCCGCCCGGGCCAGGTGGACACGGACTCCCTCCCTGATTACGAGGTCCTGGACCGGATCCTGGAGCTGTACGTCGACCGCGACCGCGGCCACGCGGAGATCATCGCGGCGGGCTTCGACCCGGAGCTGGTCACCCGCGTCCTGCGGCTGGTGGACACGGCGGAGTACAAGCGCCGCCAGTACCCGCCGGGCACGAAGATCTCGGCGAAGGGCTTCGGCAAGGACCGGCGGCTGCCGATCACGAACCGCTGGCGCGAGAAGGGCTGAGCGCCCGGGCGACGGCGGCCGGCACGGGAATGTCCACGCGGCCCCCGTCGTTAGCTTTGCTTGACAGTTCAAGCAATACGAGGAGTGACGGCGCAGTGAAGGTCGAGATCTACAGCGATATCGCCTGCCCGTGGTGCCACGTCGGCAAGAGCCGCTTCGAGCGGGCGCTGGCCGCGTTCCCGGGTGCCGACGGTGTCGAGGTGGTGTACCGGCCGTTCCAGCTCGACCCCGGGGCCCCGGAGAAGCCGCTGCCGCACCGTGCGGTGCTGGCGGAGAAGTACGGGCCGCGGTCCGTCGCCATGGACGACCGGATCACCGCGATCGGCGAGGCCGAGGGGCTCACCTTCGACTTCGACACGGTCGTCGAGAACAACTCGCTGCTCGCCCACCGGCTGCTGCGCTTCGTCCTCGACACGCACGGCCCGGCGGCCCAGGCACGCCTCAAGGGGCGCCTGCTGGAGGCCCACTTCGGCGAGGGCCTCGACATCGGCGACGCCGCGCGGCTCGCCGACGCGGCCGTCGCCGTCGGCCTGGAGCGGGCGCCGGTCGCCGCGTTCCTCGACGGGGACGAGCTGCGCGACGAGGTCCTCGCCGAGATCGACGAGGGCCGCCGGCGCGGCGTCACCGCGGTGCCGACGTTCGTCTTCGAAGGCCGGTGGGCCGTGCAGGGCGGCCAGGACACGGAGACGTTCCTGCGCGTCCTGGAGCAGGTCGCCGAGGCGACCGGCGCCCCCGCGCCGGAGGCCGGCGAGTCCTGCGCGGACGGCGCCTGCGAGGTCCCGGCCGCCGGGGCCTGACCCGCGGCCTCACGCCTTCGCCGCGCCGCGCACCTCCAGCCCCGCGAGGAGCTCCCTCGTCGCCCGCGCGACGGCGTCCACGGCCTCCTCGAACACGGCCTGGTTGTGCGCGGCCGGACGGTGGAAGCCGGACACCTTCCGTACGTACTGCAAGGCGGCCGCCGTGATGTCCGCGTCCTCGACGTCGGGCGTCATGGGCGGCCGCAGCGTCTTGATACTGCGGCACATGCCTCCAGTGTGCCGCCGCGCGGCGCGGGGGCACGCCCCCGCGGGCGTCAGCGCACGCTCTCGCGCTTCTCCGCCCCGGCCTCGCCCCTCGCGACCACCGTCGACGGAGCCGCCGGCGCCCGGTCCAGGAGTCCCGCCGCCACCGCGACGGCCAGGCCCGTCACCGCCAGCACGGCGCCGACCAGCGTGGGGGACGTCCAGCCCCAGCCCGCGGCGATCGCCACGCCGCCCAGCCAGGCACCGCCCGCGTTCGCGAGGTTGAACGCCGAGTGGTTGGAGGCGGCGGCCAGCGTCGGGGCGTGCCGGGCCTTGTTCATCACCAGCATCTGGAGCGGGGTGCTGGTCATGGAGCCCGCCGCGCCCAGCAGGACGACCGTGACGAGCGCCGCCCACTTCACGTGGACCGTGAAGTCGAACAGGACCAGGACCACCGCGAGGCCGGCCAGCGAGCCGTAGAGCGTGGGGCGCAGCGCCCGGTCGGTCAGGGGGCCCGCGACGAGGATGCCGAGGGTCATGCCGATACCGAAGAGGGCGAGCACGAAGGTGACGGAGGTCTCGGAGAAGCCCGTGACCTCCGTGGCCATGGAGGCCAGGTAGCTGTAGACGGCGAAGACGCCCGCGAAGCCGAAGACGGCCGCGAGCAGGCCGAGCAGGACCTGGCGGCTGCCGAGGGCGCGCAGCTCGCGGCCGAGGCCGCCGCCCTCCTCGCGCGGGAGCCGCGGGATGAGCGCGGCGAGCGCGGCCATGGCCACGAGGCCGATGACGGTCACCACGAGGAAGGTCGCGCGCCAGCCGAGGTGCTGGCCGAGGAGGGTGGCCGCGGGGACGCCGACGATGTTGGCGACGGTGAGGCCGAGGAACATCATCGCGACCGCGCGGGCCTGCCGGCCCTCGGCCACCAGCCTCGTGGCGACCACCGAGCCGACGCCGAAGAACGCGCCGTGCGGCAGCCCGGCCAGCACCCGGCCCGCGACGAGCGTGCCGAAGGACGGGGCCAGGGCTGAGGCGAGGTTCCCGATCACGAAGACGCCCATGAGCAGGATGAGCATGCGCTTGCGCGGTATCCGGGAGCCCATCGCCGTGAGCAGCGGGGCACCGGCGACGACGCCGAGGGCGTAGGCGGAGACCAGGTATCCGGCGGTGGGGACGGAGGTGCCCAGGTCGTCGGCGACGTTGGGCAGCAGGCCCATCATCACGAACTCGGTCGTTCCGATGCCGAAGGCGGAGACGGCGAGCGCGAGCAGCGCCAGGGGCATGGGAGGACCTTCCGGAAGGATGCGGGGAGCCTTCCAGGCTACGGGGTGAGGTGCGGGCCTTGTCCCCACCCCGCCCCTACCCGAACCGGGGCTCCGCCCAGGGCCCCGGTCCTCAAACGCCGGACGGGCTGGTTCGTTGCCCGGAACCGGGCTGAGAATCAGCCCGTCCGGCGTTTGAGGACAATTCGGGAAGGGGCGGGGTGGGGACAAGGCCCGCCGCAGGCGCACCCGCACCCGCACCCGCACCCGTCAGATCTTGACCCGCGCCGCCACCGGCAGATGGTCGCTGCCCGTGTCCGGCAGCGTCCACGCCGAGACCGGCTCCATGCCACGCACCATGATCTGGTCGATGCGGGCCATCGGGAACGTCGCCGGCCAGCTGAAGCCGAAGCCGTCGCCCGCCGCGCCCTGGGCGGAGCGGAGCTGCGAGGTGATGGGGGCGAGCGAGCGGTCGTTCATGGTGCCGTTGAGGTCGCCGAGGAGAATGACCTTCTTCTCCGGCTCCCGGGCGATGGCCCGGCCGAGGGCCTCGGCGCTGCTGTCGCGCTGCCCGGCGGTGAAGCCCGCGTTGAACTTCACGCGGACCGAGGGCAGGTGCGCGACATAGACGGCGACCGGGCCCTGCGGGGTCTTGACGGTGGCGCGCAGGGCGCGGGTCCAGCCCATGCGGATGTCGACGGGCTGGGCCAGCTGGAGCGGGTACTTGCTCCATATGCCGACCGTGCCCTGCACGGAGTGGTGCGCGTACGTGCTCGCGAGGGCCCGCTCGTACGTCGGCACGGCGGAGGGCTTGAGCTCCTCCAAGGCCACGACGTCGGCGCCCGAGGCGGCGACGTCCTTGGCCGTGCGCTCGGGGTCGGGGTTCTCGGCGTTCACGTTGTGGGTGGCGACGGTGAAGTTGCCGCCCTTGGCGGACTTGTCGCCGAGCAGGCCGCCGAAGAGGTTCGTCCAGACGACCACCGGCAGCAGCAGGGCCACCAGCGCGGTGGCCGAGCGGCGCAGCACGGCGAGGACGAGCAGGACCGGGATGCCGAGGCCGAGCCAGGGCAGGAAGGTCTCCGTGAGGCTGCCGAGGTTGCCGACCTTGTTGGGCAGGTGGGTGTGGAGCAGCATCAGCAGTCCGAGCAGCGCCGCCAGGACGGCGAGGACCACGCCCCGCCGCCAGACGTCGCGGCCCCGCCACTGGTCCATGAGGCGCCGGGCCCGGGAACCGGCCCGCTCCGGACCCGTCCCGTCTCGGCCCGTTTCCTGCATGTACGCCTGCGCCATCGCTGTCCTCACTGCCTCGTCCGCTGCGGCCCCGCGCACCGACGATAGGTGATCATCGGCGCCCGGGGCGTTCCGGCCGCCCCGGGTGGGGCTTCGGTCTGGAGGACGACCGTCCGGGCGACCGGGGTTCCGGGAGGACACGGCCGGGGGGCGTGCTGTGACACAACGGGCATATTCGGAGCGGACGGCCGGACACCGGCGGCCGGCCGGGGTCCCGGACCGCCGACGGGCCGGACCGGTCGGCACATGGCCCGGCCGGCACACGGCCCGACCGGCACATGGCCCGGCTACGGAGCGGGCGGTGCCGCGGGCCGGGGTCGTACGCCTTCCAGGACCGCGTCGACGATCTGCTCGGCGAGCCCCTCGGAGAGCTCCTTCCACTCGTGGAGCATGGCGCGGGAGAGCATCGGGGCGACGAAGAGGTCGGCGAGGAGCTCGACGTCCAGGTCGTCGCGGATCTCACCGCTCGCCATGCCGCGCCGCAGCACCGCGTAGACGGCCTCGCGCCGGGCCGTGACGACCGTCTCGTGGTACTCCTTCCAGAGCTTGGGGTGCGACTGGACCTGGGTGACGACGGTGCGCAGCACGGCGGACGAGCGCTTGGCCAGGCCGCGCCTGCGGAGGAACTCCAGCATGGTGACGAGGTCGTCGCGGACGGAGCGGCCGGCGGGCTCGGGGCCCGTGTCGTCGAGGGAGCGCAGGACGTCGAGCATCAGCTCCTCCTTGCCGGCCCAGCGCCGGTAGAGGGTGGCCTTGCCGACGCCCGCCTCGCGGGCGAGGCGCTCCATCGACAGGTCGCTGATGGTGACGCCGTCCTCCAGGAGGCGGAGGACGGTCTCGATCACGGTGGTGTCGACGGCGGCGTTGCGCGGGCGGCCGCGCCCCGCGACCGCCCCGGCGGGTTCCGCGGCCGTTCCGGTGGATTCCGCGGTCGTTCCGACGGGTTCCGTGACCGCCCCGGTGGGTTCCGCGGCCGCCGCCTCCCGGGTCGGGCCCGTCACGCGTCCGCTCCCGTCTGCTCCCGCTCGGCCTCCGGGCGCGGGGCCTGGCCGGCCTGCGCGCTGCCGCGCCCGGGCAGGAAGAGGGCCACGACGGCGGCGCCGAGCAGCGCCACGCCCGTGGCGCCGACGACGGTGATGTGCATGGCGTGGATGAAGGCGTCGTTGGCGGGCGCGACGAGGGCCTTGCCGGCCGGGCCGAGCTTCTCGGCGAGGCCGAGGGTCGCCTCGATGGACTCGCCGGCGGCGTGCCGCGCGGAGTCGGTCAGGCCGGGGACGGCGTCCAGTTCGTCGCCGATGCCGTTCCGGTAGGTGGTGGAGAGCACCGAGCCGAGGACGGCGACCCCGAGCGCGCCGCCGACCTGGCGGAAGGTGTTGTTCACGGCGGAGCCGGAACCGGCCTTCTCGCGCGGCAGCGACTGCATGATCGAGACGGTGGCGGGCGGCATGATGTGGGCCATCGCGGTGCCCTGGACGAAGCAGAGCACTTCGAGGACCCAGATCGGGGTGTCCGCGTCGAGGAACAGGAAGCCGGCGGTGCTGGCGGCGACCAGGACCATGCCGACGGCGCAGACGGCGCGGGCGCCGAACCGGTCGACGACGAGCCGGGCCCTCGGCGCGAAGATCATCTGGGCGGCGGCCAGCGGCAGGAGCAGCAGGCCGCTCTGGAGCGGGGTGTAGCCGCGCAGGCTCTGGGTGTAGAAGACGATGAAGAACGTGGTGCCCATCAGCGCGAAGAAGACCAGCGCGATGGAGGAGACGGCCGCCGAGAAGGCGGGGTTCCGGAAGTAGCGCACGTCGATGGCGGGGTGCGCGCTGCGCCGCTCGTGGAGCACGAAGAGCACCAGGATCAGCAGACCGCCGCCGGCCGTGCCGAAGACCTCGGGCTCGGTGAAGTCGGCGAGCTGGCCGCCCTTGATGATGCCGTAGACGAGCAGGACGAGACCGGCCACGGAGAGCAGCACGCCCAGGGGGTCGAGGCGGCCGGGGTTCGGGTCCTTGGAGTCGGGGACGAGCAGCACCATCGCGATCAGACCGATGATGACGATCGGGACGTTGACGAGGAAGACCGAGCCCCACCAGAAGTGGTCGAGCAGGACGCCGCCGGTGATCGGGCCGATGGCGATGGCGAGGCCGACCGCGCCGGCCCAGATGCCGATGGCCTTGGGCTGCTCCTCGCGCTCGAAGACGTTCATGATGATGGCGAGGGTGGCGGGCATCACGAACGCGCCGCCGAAGCCCATCACGGCCCGGAAGGCGATCAGCTCGCCGGACGAGCCGGCGAGTGCGGACAGCACCGAGCCGATGCCGAACACCACCATGCCGAAGAGCAGCACCTTCTTCCGGCCGAGCCGGTCGCCGAGCAGGCCCGCGGTGAAGAGGATCCCGGCGAAGACGAGCGTGTAGGAGTTGATCGCCCACTCCAGCTCGCTCTGGGTGGCGCCGAGGCCGGTGGGGGCCGGTGAGGCGATCGTCTTCATCGCCACGTTGAGGATCGAGTTGTCCAGGACCACGACCAGCAGGCTGAACAGCAGCACGGTGAGGATGGCCCAGCGCCTGCGGTGGACGGACTCGGGAACCCGGCGGCCGGCCGGGACGACTATCTCCGAGGGATCAGGGGCGGCTGCGCTCGGGCCCGGCCCGGACCCGGGGGGAACGGTTGACATGCTCACCAGAGTAGCTCTTTCCGATACGGAACCGTCTCGTATTGGAAAGTCTTTACGGAAGACGAAAGACCGGCCTGGTCCGGCCGCGCGGGGCGTGTCAGCATGGAGGTGATCCGGGGACGCCGTCAGGGCGCCTCGAGACGAACCACAGGAGCGACCGCCATGACGCATGCCTTGAACAAGCCCGACAGCAGCCCCGCCGCGAGCGACGCGAGCAAGGCGCTGTACGGGGGCACCAGTTCCCGGCGCATCACCGTCCGCGACATCGCCGCCGCCAAGACGCGCGGCGAGAAGTGGCCCATGCTCACCGCCTACGACGCGATGACCGCCTCCGTCTTCGACCAGGCCGGCATCCCCGTGCTCCTCGTCGGCGACTCCATGGGCAACTGTCACCTCGGCTACGAGTCCACCGTGCCCGTCACGATGGACGAGATCGCCGTACTGTCCGCCGCGGTCGTCCGCGGCACCAAGCGCGCCCTGATCGTCGCCGACCTGCCCTTCGGCTCGTACCAGGAGGGCGCCGTCCAGGCCCTGCGCAACGCCACCCGGCTGATCAAGGAGACCGGCGCCGGCGCGGTCAAGCTGGAGGGCGGGGAGCGCTCCGCCGACCAGATCAGGCTGCTGGTGGAGGCCGGCATCCCGGTCATGGCCCACATCGGCCTCACCCCGCAGTCGGTCAACGCCTTCGGCGGCTACCCGGTGCAGGGCCGCGGCGAGGAGGCCGCGCAGCAGCTGCTGCGCGACGCCAAGGCCGTGCAGGACGCGGGCGCCTTCGCCGTCGTCCTGGAGGTCGTGCCGGCCGAGCTGGCCGCCGAGGTCACGCGCGTCCTGCACATCCCGACCGTGGGCATCGGCGCGGGCGCCGAGTGCGACGCCCAGGTGCTGGTGTGGACGGACATGGCCGGCCTGACGCCGGGCCGCCTGCCGCGCTTCGTCAAGCAGTACGCGCAGCTGCGCGAGGTCCTCGGCGACGCCGCCAAGTCCTTCGCCGAGGAGGTCGTCGGCGGGGTCTACCCGGCCGAGGAGCACTCCTTCCACTAGAGGACCGCCGCGCGGAGGTTCTCCTCGGAGGGCCTCCGCGCGAAGGGCTCTCACTCGGAGGGCTTCCACTCGAAGGGCTCCCACTCGGAGGGCCTTCACCGAAGGCCCTCCCCTCCCCCTTGCCGGCCGACACCCTCCTTCCGGGGCCGTCGGCCGGCTGTCGGCGGCCTGTAGGCGCGTTGTCAGTGGCCGCTGGCACTGTGGGGGTCATGAAGCGAAACGACACCTCACGGGGGGCGGGCAGCGGCGGGAACGCCGTCGAAGTCCGTGGCCTCGTCAAGCACTTCGGCGCCACCAAGGCGCTCGACGGCGTCGACCTCGACGTGCGCGAGGGCACGGTCCTCGGTGTGCTCGGGCCCAACGGCGCCGGCAAGACCACCCTCGTGCGCTGCCTGTCCACCCTGCTCCGGCCCGACGCGGGCACCGCCCGCGTCGCGGGGTACGACGTGGTGGCCCAGCCCCGGCAGCTGCGCCGCGTGATCGGCCTGACCGGCCAGTACGCCTCGGTCGACGAGAAGCTCTCCGGCTTCGAGAACCTGTACATGATCGGCCGGCTGCTGGACCTCTCCCGCAAGGACGCCCGCCGCCGCGGCGAGGAGATGCTGGAGCGCTTCTCCCTCACCGAGGCCGCCAAGCGCCCCGCCGGGCAGTACTCCGGCGGTATGCGCCGCCGGCTGGACCTGGCCGCCTCCATGATCGGCCGGCCCGCCGTGCTGTATCTGGACGAGCCCACCACCGGTCTCGACCCCCGCACCCGCAACGAGGTGTGGCAGGAGGTCCAGCGGATGGTCTCCGAGGGCTCCACCGTCCTCCTCACCACGCAGTACATGGAGGAGGCCGAGCAGCTGGCCCAGGAGCTGACGGTGATCGACCGCGGCCGGGTCATCGCGGGCGGCCGGGTCGACGAGCTGAAGGCGAAGGTCGGCGGGCGCACCCTCCAGATCCGCCCGGCCGACCGGGGCGAGCTGGCCCGGATGGTCGGCGCGCTGGCCCAGGCCGGGCTGGACGGCATCTCCGGTGCCACGGCCGACGAGGCCGAGGGCGTCGTCAACGTCCCCATCATCAGCGACGAACAGCTGACCGCCGTGGTCGGCCTGCTGGGTTCGCGCGGCTTCGCGATCTCCGGCATCTCCACCCACCTGCCGAGCCTCGACGAGGTCTTCCTCGCCGTCACCGGGCAGAAGGCGTCCATCCCGCAGGAGGACGGCGCCGGCACCGACGCACCCCAGGAGGTCGCCGCATGAGCGCGGCAACGGTCAGCGCGCCCGCGGCGGCGCCCGTCCGCGAGGGCCGCATCGGCCTGCGGGCCAATCTGCGGCACATCGGCGCCCTCGCGCGCCGCAACATGCTCCAGATCAAGGCGGACCCGGAGTCGATGTTCGACGCCGTGATCATGCCGATCATCTTCATCCTGCTCTTCACCTACGTCTTCGGCGGCTCCATGGCCGGCAAGGGCCACGAGCAGGAGTACCTCAACTACCTGGTGCCCGGCCTGATGGCCATGCAGGGCATGAACATCGCCATGGCCGTCGGCACCGGTGTCAACGACGACTTCAAGAAGGGGGTGATGGACCGCTTCCGCACCATGCCGATATCCCGGTCCTCCGTCCTCGTCGCGAAGATCGTGGTCGAGGTCGGCCGGATGCTCGTCGCCACCGCCATCCTGCTCGGCATGGGCTTCGCCCTCGGCCTGTCCGTCACGACCACCCCGCTGCACCTGCTGGCCGCGGTCGCGCTGTCCATGGTGTTCGGCGCCTCGCTGATGTGGGTCTTCATCCTGCTCGGCCTGTCCCTGAAGACCCCGCAGGCCGTCCAGGGCATGGCGATGATCATCCTGATGCCGCTTCAGTTCGGCAGCTCGATCTTCGCGCCGACGGCCAAGATGCCCGGCTGGCTGGAGGGCTTCACGAAGTACAACCCGCTGTCCAACCTCGCCGACGCCTCGCGCCACCTGATGCGCGGCGGCCCTGTCGCCCACTCGGTGTGGATGACGCTGGCCTGGGCCGTGGCGATCACGGTGGTGACGGCACCGCTCGCCGTCTCGAAGTTCCGCAGCAAGACCTGAGGCGGGCCGGTGTCCGCGTCATACGAGGGCGGTGGCCTCCTCCAGGGTGAGACCGCCGCCTTCGGTGTACGCCCGCTCGTACGCACCGTCGCCGAGCACCTCCCGCGCCCCGGCCTCCGTGCGCTCGCGGACCTCGCGCTCCACCGACGCCGCCGGGAAGTCGGCCGGGCGCAGGCCGTCACCGGCCCCCATCAGCCGGGCGGCGCGCAGCGCGTGCCCCTCCCGGGCCGCCGGCTCCGTGAGCTCCCCGCCGGCCAGCGCGGCGTGGGCGAGGGCGGCGAAGAGCAGGTGGGTCATCGGCAGCTGCGGCACCGCCAGCGTCGACAGCGGGTCGCCGGCCATCGACAGCGCCTTGCGCAGCCTGGGCAGGGCGTCGGCGGGGCGGCCCTCCAGCGTGTCCAGCCACGCCATCTGACCGCACATCAGGCTCTCGAACATCACCACCGAGCGGATGCCGAAGTCCGCCATCAGCTCCTCGAAGATCTCCCGGGCCTCGGCCGTCCGCCCGGCGCGGGCGACCCGCACACCGAGCTGCAGCCTGCCGAAGATCGCGGCGTCCGTGTTGCCCTGCTTCGCCTCCGCGATGGCGTCGCGGAGCATCCGCTCGCCCTCGTCGTCGCCGACGGTGCCCGCCTCCACCAGCGCCCCGGCGAGCCGGGCGCGCAGCGCCGGCAGCTGCCCGGTGGAGCCGATCTCGCGGACCTGCTCGACGGCCTCCCGGTAGTCCTCGGCCGCCAGGCCGAACTGCCCGCGCCGCTCGTGCACTTCGCCCAGGCCCGTCAGCCCCTCGGCCACGCCCCAGGAGTCCCCGAGCCGCCGGAAGATCCGTACGCTCTCCTCCGCGTCCGCGGTGGCCTGGTCCAGCCCGCCGGGCTGGTCGTTGAAGATCTTCGAGCGCAGTTGCAGCACATGACCGAGCTCCCACGCGTAGCCCAGCTCGCGGCAGCGGGCGGCCATCGTGTCCAGGATCCTGTAGAGGCCCTCGAAATCGCCGGTCATGAGGAAGGCGAAGAAGACGATGAAGCCCGGCAGGCGGCAGCTCTGCGGCGGCACGTCACCGTAGGCCGTGGCGATGGCGCGCAGTCTGCGCTGCGTCTCCGGCAGGTGGACCAGGCCCATGTCGGTCATGCTGACCAGCCGCGTCAGATGGACCCCGCGCCGTGCCTCCACCAGCACCTCGGGCGACATCGGCGGCGGCCGCTCGGTACAGGTCACATACAGCGGCGCGACCGGGGCGACCGGCTCGGCGAACGGGTCGGGGCCCATCGCCCCCACCACCTCCGCCCAGTGCGCGCCGTCCGCGCGGTGCTCCCTGAGTTGCCAGAACCAGCCCAGGGACAGCACCAGGCACAGCGCCTCCTGCTCGTCCCGCGCCGCGACGGCGCGCCGCAGGGCGGTGCGCAGGTTGTCGTGCTCCAGCTCCAGCCGCTCCAGCCAGCCGGCCTGGGCCGGGCCGCGCAGCAGCGGGTCCGCGGTGCGGGCCAGCTCGCGATAGGCCACCAGGTGACGCCGCTCGGCGCCCGCCCGCTCGCCCGCCTCGTCCAGCCGCTCGGCGGCGTACTCCCCGACGGTCTCCAGCAGCCGGTAGCGCATCCCGCCGCCTGCCGCGGGCTCGGCGACCACCAGCGACTTGTCGACGAGCGAGCCGAGGAGGGCGGCGACGTCCCGCGCCCCGACGGCATCGTCCGGCGCCCGCTCCGCGCCCGGCCCGTCGGAGCACACCTCCTCGGCGGCCGCGAGGTCGCAGCCGCCGGAGAAGACCGACAGGCGGCGCAGGACGGCCCGTTCGGGCTCGTCCAGGAGGTCCCAGGACCAGTCGACGACCGCGCGGAGGGTCTGCTGTCTCGGCAGTACGGTGCGGCTGCCGGAGGTCAGCAGCCGGAAGCGGTCGTCGAGGCGGTCGGCGAGCCCGCGGGGGTCGAGCATCCGCAGGCGGGCGGCGGCGAGTTCGATGGCGAGGGGCAGCCCGTCGAGGCGCCGGCAGATCTCGGCGCACGCCTCGGGGTCGTCCTCGGTCCGGAAGCCGGGGCGGGCCGCCGCGCCGCGGTCGGCGAGCAGGCGCAGGGCGACCGGGTCGGGCAGCGGCTCGACGGGCCGCACCTGCTCGCCCGGGACGGCGAGGGGTTCGCGGCTGGTGGCGAGCACGGTGACGCCGGGGCAGTGCGCGAGGACGGTCTCGGTGAGGCGGGCGGCGGCGTCGACGACGTGCTCGCAGTTGTCGAGGACGAGCAGCATGCGGCGCGGCGCGCAGTGCTCGACGAGCCGGGCGAGGGGGTCGGCCGCGTCGGTGGCGGCCCGTACGCCCTCGGCGGTGCCGCCGCGCACGACGGTCTCCCGGCCGCCGAGCGCGGTGAGCACGGCCTCGGGCACGGTGCCGGGGTCGTCGAGGGGCGCGAGCTCGGCGAACCAGACCCCGTCGGGCCACGCCGGGGCCCCGCTTCCCGGCCCTTCCGGCCCGGCCGCGGCGGCTTCGGCGGCCTCCTGCGACAGCCGTGTCTTCCCGGCGCCGCCGGGCCCGAGCAGCGTCACGAGCCGGTGCCGCCCGAGGTCGGCGCGTATCCGCTCCAGCTCTTCCTCCCGCCCGACGAAGGAGGTGAGGCGGGCCCGGAGGTTGCCGGGCGGCGGGGGCGCGGGGGTGAGGCGCGGCGCGGGTGCCGCGCCCGCGCCCCGGGCGAGGTCACCGGGGCCGCCGGCCCGGTGGGCCGGCGTGGCGCCGGGCGTCGGTCCTCCCGGCACCGGCCCGGGAGGGGCGTGTCCGCCGGACGCCGCGCCCCGCCGCGGCTCCCCCGGCAGCGGGGCCGGTGTCAGGAGTTCCGTGTGCAGCGCGCGGAGTTCGGGGCCCGGGTCGGTGCCGAGGCGGTCGGCGAGGGCGGTGCGGAGGCTCTCGTACGCGGCGAGGGCCTCGGCCGGGCGGCCGGCGGCCCGCAGGGCGCGGAGGCGGAGGGCGTGCAGGGGCTCGTCCAGCGGGTGCTCGGCGCACAGGTCCGCGAGCTCGGGCAGGGACGCGGCCGCCCGGCCGAGGGCGACCGCCGCCGCCAGCCGCGTACGGCGGGCGTCCAACCGCCGGGCCTCGTGGCGCGGCGCCGACGCCGCGCGGCCGGGCAGGTCGGCGAGGACCGGGCCGCGCCACAGGGCGAGCGCCTCGCCCGTGAGGTCGTACGCCTTCCCGGGGTCACCGCCGGCGAGGGCCGCCGCGCCCTCGTCGGCCAGCCGCCGGAAGCGGTGGAGGTCGACGTCCTCGGGTCCGGCGCACAGCCGGTAGCCGCCCGCCACGAAGTCCACCGCGCCGGGTCCGAGCACCCGCCGGAGCCTGCCGACGAGCGCCTGGAGCGCGCCCGGGGCGTCCGCGGGCGGATCGGCCTCCCAGACGTCGCGGATCAGCGCCTCGGCGGTCCGGACCCGCCCCGGGTGCAGGGCGAGCGCGGCGAGGAGGGCGCGCAGCCGCGCGCCGCCGAGGGCGAGGGGGTGACCGTCGCCGGAATGGGCCTGAGTGGTGCCGAGGATGCCGTAACGCACCGCCCCATTCTCCCCCCGGCCCCGCCCCGGCCGCCGCAGGCGTTGTGCCGGCCCGGGGCGGAGGAAGTAACGTCGCCGGGTACGTCCGCACCCCACATCCCTCAGGAGCACACTCGAATGTCGACAGCGACCCGCGGCGAACGGCGCGTCAGCCCCGTCTTCCTCGCCCTCGTCGCCATCATGGCGGTCTCCATATGGGCGGTGTGGACGGACTTCTCGGCGAGCCCCGGCTTCGCCGTCTTCCTGTTCATCGTGTCGGGCTGGGTCGTCTCGCTCTGCCTCCACGAGTACGCGCACGCCCGCACCGCCCTGCACGGCGGCGACCTCTCGGTCGGGGCCCGGGGCTATCTGACCCTCGACCCGCTGAAGTACACCCACGCCCTGCTGAGCATCGTGCTCCCGGTGATCTTCGTGATCATGGGCGGGATCGGACTGCCGGGCGGCGCCGTCTTCATCGAACGGCACCGGATCCGCGGCCGCTGGCGGCACAGCCTCATCTCGGCGGCGGGCCCGCTGACGAACGTGCTGTTCGCGCTCGTGGTCACGGCGCCGTTCTGGCTGGGCGCGATGGACGGGGTGCCGGACCACTTCCGGTACGCGCTCGCGTTCATGGCGCAGCTCCAGCTGACCGCGGCGATCCTCAACTCCCTGCCGGTGCCGGGCCTGGACGGCTACGGGGTCGTCGAGCCGTGGCTGTCGTACAAGGTGCGCAGGCAGGTGGAGCCCTTCGCGCCGTTCGGGATACTGGCCGTCTTCGGGATCCTGTGGATCCCCGAGGTGAACATCGCCTTCTTCGACATGATCGACGCGGTGCTGCACGGGCTGCGGGTGACGGAGTGGGACACGTACTGGGGCCAGCAGCTGTTCCGCTTCTGGGAGGGGACGCCGGAGATCCCGTCGCTGACGGGGATCGTGCTGGACTGACGACCGACACGCGGCCACGACCGGCCGGCGGGGAAGGGGCGGGGCCGGGGATCTTCCCCGGCCCCGCCCCTTCCCGTCGCGGCGCCGCCCGGGCCGCCGGGCGGACCGGAGCCCTACTCCGCCGCCGCCCGGTCGTTCTTCGCCTTGCGGATGTAGTACCAGGCGATGTTGGACGAGACGCCGAGCATCAGCACCCAGACGATGCCGAGCCAGCTGCCCTGTGCGAAGGAGACGACGGCCGCCACGGCCGCCAGGACGCAGACGGCGAGGGCGTAGAGGGCGAGGCGGGGCATGGGGGGAGGCTCCTGTCCGGGGGCGCATGCGTACGATCCCGCCCATTGTCCCCCACCGCCCCTCGGCGCCCCTTGAGGCCCCTCGGGACCCGTCGGGGGCCTTTCAGGGCCCGCCCCGCCCCCGGCCGGGCGTCCGTCAGACGTCGGTGACGCGCAGGCCCGCGTGGGCCTTGTACCGGCGGTTGACCGAGATCAGATTGGCCACCAGCGACTCCACCTGGTGGGCGTTGCGCAGCCGGCCCGCGAAGACGCCGCGCATGCCGGGGATACGGCCGGCCAGGGCCTGTACGAGGTCGGTGTCGGCGCGGGACTCGCCCAGGACCATCACATCGGTGTCGATCTCGGCGATCTCCGGGTCGGAGAGCAGCACGGCGGACAGGTGGTGGAAGGCGGCGGTCACCCGCGAACCGGGCAGCAGGGCGGCGGCCTGCTCGGCGGCGCTGCCCTCCTCCGGCTTCAGCGCGTAGGCGCCCTTCTTGTCGAAGCCGAGGGGGTTGACGCAGTCGATGACGAGCTTGCCCGCGAGCTCCTCGCGCAGCCCTTCGAGGGTCTTGGCGTGGCCGTCCCACGGCACGGCGACGATCACGATGTCGCTGCGCCGGGCGCACTCGGCGTTGTCGGCGCCCTCGACGCCGAGGCCCAGCTCCTCGGCCGCGGTCCGCGCGCGGTCGGCGGCACGGGAACCGATGATCACCTGCTGGCCCGCCTTGGCCAGCCGGTAGGCCAGGCCGCGGCCCTGGTCGCCGGTGCCGCCGAGGACACCCACCACGAGTCCGGACACATCCGGAAGGTCCCAAGGGTCCTTCGCCGGGGCCTTCTTCACGTCGTCAGAAGTAGTCATGACAGCGATACTGTCACGCCCTACCGGCCGGTACCGAGGGGCTCGGCGCCACGCGGCACCACCGGCGGGCCCGTACGGGTGAGGGGTCCCGGAATCCGTCCGGCCGGGGCGGCGGCCGGGGCAGGATGGCGGTCCATGGACGCCGTACGTGTCGCGCTGCTGCGCGAAGTACTCGCCGGGACCGAATGGTTGCGGTCCACGCGCCGTTTCGCGGGGACGCTGCGGGGCTCGGTCGCGCGTCACCACGGCGGGCTGCTGCTCGTCGGCACCGAGGAGTACGAGCCGTGGCACCTGGCCGCCCACCTGGACGACGAGGCGGCCTGGGCGGGGCTGCCCGAGATCTCCCCCACCCTTGTGCGGCACCGGGTCCCGGCGGGCGTGCCCGCGCACCTGTCGGTCGGGCTGGGCAGGCTGGAGGCGGTGCGCCGAGGCGAGACGCTGCTGGTGGTGGCGGCCGGGCAGCCCGGGGAGGGGCTCCTGGAGCGGGTGCACGACGCCCGGCGCGGCGGGGCCACGGTCCTCGCCCTGGACGGCGCCCCGGACGAAGGCGCGGGCGCCGAGCTGCGGGCCCTGGCGCATGACGCGCTGGCCGCGCCGGCGGCGTCCGCGGTCTGTGCCGAACCCTACGGTTCGACGGCGACGGAGCTCGACCTCGACACCGTGCAGCATCTGGTCAGCGCGGCCGCCGGGGAGAACAGCCTGCCGTCGGCGCGGGGCCGGCGGCGCTTCCGGGACCGGCTGGCCCGGCTGGCGGACCAGCTGACGGCGCCTCCGCCGCCGCGCTGGTAGGCGGGCCACGGCTGCCGTCTCCGTCTCCATACCGAGCTCCATACCGAGGAAAATCGTTTGCTCACGATCATCCATATATGGACCATGGTCCTCCGTGACTGAGCACGATCCCCCCTCCTCCCCCGCGCCCCCGTCTTCCCCTGATTCCCCCGCGTCCCCCACGTCTTCCGGCACCCCCGAGCCGTCCGGGCGCCTCCGCGCCCTGCTGCCCGACCTCGCCCCGTGGCACTCCTCCCGGGACTTCCGCCGGATGTGGCTGGCGGGGCTGGTGACCGTGTTCGGCACGTTCCTCACCTTCGTCGCCGTCCCGCTCCAGCTCAAGGAGCTCACCGGATCGGCGCTCGCGGTCGGCGCGGTCGGCGCGGTCGAGCTCGTCCCCCTGATCGTCTTCGGGCTCTACGGCGGCGCGCTCGCCGACGCCGTGGACCGCCGCAAGCTGATCCTGTGGACCGAGCTGGGCCTCGGCGTCCTGTCCGCGATCCTGCTGCTCAACACGCTGCTGCCGAAGCCGATGGTCTGGCCGCTGTACGTGGTGGCCGCGCTGACCAGCGCCCTGGCGGGACTCCAGCGCCCGGCGATGCAGGCGATCGTGCCCCGGGTGGTCGCGCACGAGCAGCTGCCCGCGGCCATCGCCCTGAACTCGATGCGCTGGCAGGTGGGCGCGATCGCGGGCCCGTCGCTGGCGGGCCTGCTCATCGCCTTCGCCGGCCTGGAGTGGGCGTACACCCTGGACATCGCCTCGTACGTGATCTCCGGCGCGCTGCTGCTGGGGCTCGCGCCCTCGCCCGCGCCGCGCGAGGCGGAGAAGCCGTCGCTGCGCGGGATCCTGGAGGGCGGTCGGTACGCGTGGAGCCGCAAGGAGCTGCTCGGCACGTACGCGATCGACATGGTGGCGATGCTGTTCGCGTTCCCCACCGCGATCTTCCCGTTCCTCGCGGACGACCTGGACGCGCCCTGGGCACTGGGCCTGATGTACGCGGCCGGCGCCGTCGGCTCCCTGGTGGTGAGCCTGACCAGCGGCTGGGCCTCCCGGGTGCACCGGCACGGCCGGATGGTCGTCTACGCGGCGGCCGGCTGGGGCGCGGCCATGGCGGTGGCGGGGTGGATGCACAACGTCTGGCTGGTGCTGCTGTTCCTGGCCGTGGCGGGCGGCTGCGACATGGTCAGCGGGCTCTTCCGGTCCGCCATCTGGGACCAGACGATCCCGGACGAGCTGCGCGGCCGGCTCGCGGGCATCGAGATGCTCTCGTACTCGGTGGGCCCGCAGCTCGGCCAGGTCCGCGCGGGCGGCATGGCCTCGCTGACGAACGTCCGCGCGTCGGTGTGGGCGGGCGGCCTGGCCTGCCTGGCCTCGGTGGGGCTGCTGGCCACGGCGCTGCCGAAGCTGATGTCGTACGACGCGCGGACGGACGAGCACGCGGTCCGGATGCGGGCGCGCAAGGCGGCCGAGGCGGTGGCGGAGGCGGCGTGACCCGGCGGGCCTGCGGGCGGTGCCGGTGCGGCACCGGCACCGCCCTCGAAGGGTCCCGCCCCGGACGGGCGGGGCCCTCCGGGCGCCCTATCCCTTGCGCTCCGGGCCGCCGCTGCCACCGTTGTCGCTGTCGTTGTCGTTGTCGTTCCAGCGCGGGTCGTCGCGCCATTCCTCGTTCCGCTCACGGGCCGTCTCCATCGCGTGGGAGGCCTCCTCGCGGGTCGCGTACGGTCCGAAGCGGTCCGCGGCGCGGCACTGGGGGCCCTCCTCGACCGTCCCGTGCTTGAGGCAGTAGTACCACTCGCCCGGCTTGCCCTCGGTCCGCCTCTTGAACAGCGCCATGTTGGTCTCCCTCGCGTCCTGCGCCCCCGCGCGTGCGGGTGGCCTCTCGACCGCTCTCGCCCACATGGTCCCCGATACGCCCTGGCTACACTCGCTGACATGTCTGGCCAGTCGCTTCTCAGCCCGGGGACCCTCTCCCCCACCCGCCCCGTCCCCGCCTCGATCACTCGCCCCGAGTACGTCGGCAAGGACGCTCCCACCCCTTACACCGGTCCCGAGATCCAGGACGCCGAGACGATCGAGCGGATGCGGATCGCGGGCGGCATCGCCGCGCGGGCGATGGAGGAGGCGGCGAAGCTCATCGCGCCGGGCGTCACCACCGACGAGCTGGACCGCGTCGCCCACGAGTACATGTGCGACCACGGCGCCTACCCCTCGACGCTCGGCTACCGCGGCTTCCCCAAGTCGCTGTGCGCCTCGCTCAACGAGGTCATCTGCCACGGCATCCCGGACTCGACCGTGCTGCGCGACGGCGACATCGTGAACCTCGACGTGACGGCGTACATCGGCGGTGTGCACGGCGACAACAACGCCACCTACCTGTGCGGCGGCGTCGACGAGGAGTCCCGGCTGCTCGTCGAGCGCACCCGCGAGGCGCTGAACCGGGCGATCAAGGCCGTCAAGCCGGGCCGCCGGATCAATGTCATCGGCCGTGTCATCGAGTCGTACGCCAAGCGCTTCGGCTACGGGGTCGTCCGTGACTTCACCGGCCACGGCATCAACTCGTCCTTCCACTCCGGCCTGATCGTCCCGCACTACGACAGCCCGCACCACGACACGCTCATCCAGCCGGGCATGACGTTCACGATCGAGCCGATGCTGACCCTGGGGACGCACGAGTACGACATGTGGGAGGACGGCTGGACGGTCGTCACCAAGGACCGGAAGCGGACGGCGCAGTTCGAGCACACGCTGGTGGTGACGGACAGCGGGGCGGAGATCCTCACGCTGCCGTGATCCGGCCGGAAACCCTGCCGGGCGGCGTCCCGGGCGGTAAGGTTTTTACCGACAGCCCGTCGGGAACCAATTGACTTAGGTAAGCCTAACTAGAGAGAATCGGCGACGGTGGCGCGGCAGCTCCCTGCCCGCGTCCCTCCCCGTCCCCTCCCGCTCTCCCGCTCCCTCGGTCTCCGGAGGTCCGCCTTGGACGCGCCCGCTACCACGCCGTTCTCCACCCTGATCCGCACCGCCTCGCACGAGCAGCACACCCAGGCGGAGAACTCGTCGTTCATGAGCGACATGCTCGGCGGCCGGCTCGGCGTCGACGCCTACCGCCGGTACACCGAGCAGCTGTGGTTCGTCTACCGCGCCCTGGAGGGCGGCCCGTCGGCCGCGGCCCTCGCGGCCGACCCCGTGGCGGGCCCGTTCATACGACCCGAGCTGGCCCGCACCGCGGAGCTGGAGCGCGACCTGACCCACCTGGGCGGCCCCGGCTGGCGGACGGCCCTGCGCCCGCTGCCCGCCACGGAGGCCTACGCGGCCCGCGTCGCCGAGTGCGCCCGCGACTGGCCCGCCGGCTATGTCGCCCACCACTACACGCGCTACCTCGGCGACCTCTCCGGCGGCCAGATCATCCGCGGCACCGCCGAGAAGACCTGGGGCTTCACCCGCAAGGGCGACGGCGTCCGCTTCTACGTCTTCGAGGCCATCGGCAACCCCGCGGCCTTCAAGCGGGAGTACCGCGAGCTGCTGGACGCGCTGCCGGTGGACGACCTGGAGAAGCAGCGGGTGATCGACGAGTGCAAGCGCGCGTTCGCGCTGAACACGGCGGTCTTCCAGGAACTGGGCCGGGAGTTCCCGCTCAGCGCGTAGCGGCCGCGGGGGCCGACGCCCCCGTGCCTTCCACACCGACACACGGTGCCACCTCGAACGCCGGACGGGCCGACTCGGCCCGTCCGGCGTTCGGATGCCGGGGCCCGGGGCCGGGCCCCGGGTGCGGGGTCAGCCCCGCGCGGTCTTCCGGCGGCGGGTCGCGTAGATCGCTCCGCCGCCCGCGAGCAGCAGGGCGCCCGCCGCGCCCAGCAGCGGGCCCGTCGGCGTGTCGGCGCCCGTCGCCGCGAGGGACGCGGAACCGGTGCCGCCCGTCACGCCACCGCCGCCCGTACCGGCACCGCCGGCCGGCGGCTTCGCGCCCGGGACCGTCGTCGCCGACAGCGTCACCGGGTCGAGGGCCTCGCCGGCCTCGTAGTTCTCGAAGACCTTCGCGCCCTGCTGGGTGAGCGTGGCCGGGACGGCGGAGAGGGTCACCACGCCGTTCTTCGCGGTGAGCGCTCCGGCGGGCAGCTTCAGGGTCGCGAGCGGCAGGTCGTCGCTGTTGACGACGTTCCCCGAGGAGAGCTCCTTGGTGGAGACGTCGGCGGTGAGCGTGCCCGTGGTGCCCTTCGCCTTGACGCGGAGGTCGCTGAGCTTCAGGTCCAGCTTGCCCTCGTGGCCGGTGAAGCGGACCGCGCCGTCGAAGGCCGCGTCGAGCGAGGAGGCGGACGCGTCGTACGAACCGTGGCCCTTGACGAACCGGTAGGCGCTGCCGGACTGCTGGGCCCCGCCGGAGAGTTCTGCCTTCCCCTTGGCGATCGGACCGGTGACGTACTTCCGGAACTTCTCCTTCACGCCCCAGTCCAGATTGCCGCCGCTCACCGTGCCCGTGCCCGCGGCGGCGACCTTGTCACCCTTGGCCGACACGTCGGCGGCGCCCGCCGCACCCGCCACCTGCTTCTGGTTCTGGACCGGCGTGTCCCGCGGGGCCGCCTCCTCGCCGGCCTCCGCCGCGTCGGCCGCGCCGCCCGCGCTGATGCCCGAGCCGGGCTTGCCGCCCGTGGCCGGCTTCTGCGCCGCGCCCACCTTCACGGAGAGCGTGGCGCTGTCGAGGGCCTCGCCCTCCTCGTAGTTCTGGAACACCTTCGCGCCGGCCGCCGTCAGCTTCGCCGGGATCTTCGCGTACGTGACGGCACCGCCCGCACCGCCGCCGGGCTTGACCGCCGACAGGTCGAGGGCGGCGAGCGGGACGTCGTCCTGGGTCTTCCCGCCGGTCGTGACGTCGGCGGTGATGCCGCCCTTCTCGCCACCGGACTTGGCGTCCGTCGTGACCTTGAGGTCCGCGAGCCGGATGTCGAGCTCCCAGCTCTTGTCGGGCTTCTGGTGGCCGAGGAAGCGGACGCTGCCCTTGAAGGTGGTGGCGACCGCGTGCGTCGCGCTGTCGTACGAGCCCTTGGCGCCGGTGAAGGTGAACGGGCCGTTCTTGGGCGCCTGCTTGGCGCCGTCCGCGACCTCGATCTTCCCCCGGGCGATCGGACCGGTCAGGTACTTCCGGAAGCGGTCCTTCACGCCCCAGTCGAGCGTGCCGTCCGTGATCTCGAACTTCGGGGCGGCCTTCGGGGCCGCGCCGGCCTGCGCGGCCGCGTCCGCCGCGTGGGCCGGCACCGCGAAGGCGGTGGCGCCGAGCGCCGTGGCCGTGGCGAGGACGGCGAGGGCGCCTCTCCGGCCTGTGCGGGCGCGGCGCGAGGTGCGTGAGGTGTGTGAAGTGGCGGTCATGACGGGGGTGCCTCCTTCTCGTGGGAAACGGGGGGCTGGGGATCCGGGGGGGGGATCCAGGGGGATCCGAGGGGGGACTGGGGGGGGATCCGAGGGGGGTCTGGAGGAGATCCGAGGGATCTCGGAGAGGGGGAGGGGTCCGCGCCGGCCGCTGCGCGGTGAAGGAGGGGGGCCGCGGCCGGCGCGGAGTCTGGGGGGTGCGGGTCAGCCGTCCGCGCCGGGCGCGGTGGAGTCCACCGACGCCCTACGACGCCCGCGGACCACGGCGAACGCGGCGGCGGCGAGGGCCACGGCGGCCGCCCCGGCGAGGGAGACCGGGAGCACCGGGAAAGAGGAGGACGAAGACGAGGAGGACGAGGCTTCCGCCCGCGCCGGGGCGGCGGACGACGGCGAGGGCTTCGGGTCGCTGCCCAGGTCCGGCAGGGGAGGAAGCTTCGCCCGGCCGTCGAGCGGGACGGCGAGGGAGACGGGGTCCATCTCCGCGCCCTCCTGGTACATCCGGCCGAACGCCTCGGCGCCCCGCGCCGTCAGCTTCGCCGGGGCCTCGGTGACCGCGGCGAGGCCGTCCTTCTCCCTCAGGCCGGACGCGTCGAAGGTGACCAGCGGAACGTTTTTCCCGCTGTGCGCACCGGCGCCGGCGACATCCGCCGACAGGGTGCCCTCGCCGTCCTTCACCTCCGCCCGCAGGCCCGCGAGCGTGAGGTCGAGGTGCTTCCCGGTGAAGCGCAGCGTGCCCTCGAAGGCGGCGTCGAGGGACCCGGCCCCCTCGTCGTACGTGCCCTTGCCGCGCGGGAAGCGGAAGAGCGCGCCACCGTCCTGGGCGCCGTCGGCGAGCTTCCAGGAGCCCTGGGCGATCGGGCCGGTGACGTACTCGCGGAAGGTGCGGCGGACGCCCCAGTCGACGGCGGCCCCGGTGAACTCGCCCTTCTTCCCCGGCTCCCGGGACGGGGAATCGCCGGACGGGGAATCACCGGACGAGGGCGAGGGCTTCGCGGCGGCGGCCGCGACGTCGGCGGAGAGCCCGACGGGGTCGAGGGCGGTGCCCGCGGTGTAGAACCCGGCGAACGCCTTCGCGCCCTGCTCGGTGAGGGTGGCGGGGAGGTTCGTGAGGGTGACGGCGGTGCCGCCGGACCGGAGGTCCACGCCGGAGAGGTCGAGCGAGGCGAAGGGCACCCGACCGGCGGTGGTGACCTCGCCGCTCCCCCTGGCCCTGCTCGTCACGTCGGCGTAGAGGGTGCCCTTGCCGCCGGAGATCCGGACGGCGGGGTTGCCGAGGGTGAGGTCGAGCTCGTGGGTGCCGTCGTCCTTGCGGTGGCCGGTGAAGTGCACGCCGCCCGAGAAGGCCGCGTCGAACGAGCCGCCGCCGGGATCGTACGAACCCTTGGCCGAGTGGAAGCGGAAGCGGTTGTCGCCGACGGTGGCGGCGCCGCCCCGCAGCTCCCAGCTCCCCTTCGCGATCGGTCCGGTGACATAGCTCTGGAAGGAGGACTTGACGCCCCAGTCCAGCCGCCCGCCGGAGACCTCGGCGCGCTCCGCCGCCCTGGCCCCGGCCGCCGGTGCCAGGGCCGCCAGCAGCGTCGCCAGCAGTGCCACGACGGGGACGCGGGCGGGTCTGGACGGCAGCATCGAAGGCCCCTTCCGGGCAGGACGGCGGACATCGCGAGGCACCGTTCGGCACATGGCGATTTAGGTAAGGCTAACCTAAGCTACGTCCCATCAGGTCGGAAACCCCCGGCCGGAGCGAAAGGCAGGAACCGTGCATCAACGGCAGTCCGCGGGTACGGCGATACCTACCCCACGCCGCACCCCAACACGCGCCGCCCTGCTGCTACTTCCGGCCGTTCTTCTCGGGCTCCTGGGTCTCGCCGGCTGCGGTTCCCCGGCGGATACGGGCGGCGGGGGCGGGGAGCGGAAGGCCGCGGTGGCCGACCGCGTCGAGCCGCTCGCGGGCACCCCGGAGCAGCGGCTCCCCGCCACGGTGCGCTCGGCCGACGGGCACGAGGTCACCGTGCGCGCCACCGACCGGATCGTGCCGCTCACCGGCTCGCTCTCCGAGATCGTCTTCGCTCTGGGCCTCGGCGACCACGTCGTCGCACGGGATGTCACCGCCACCTTCGACCAGGCGAGGAAGCTGCCCGTGGTGACCCGCGCGCACGACGTCTCGGCGGAGAGCGTGCTCTCCCTCAAGCCGACCGTCGTCCTCGCGGAGACCACCACCGGGCCCGCGGAGGCCGTCGACCAGATCCGGGCGGCGGGCGTCCCGCTCGTCGTCCTCGACCCGGCGAAGAAGCTGGAGGACGTCGGTACCCGCGTCGACCGGGTGGCGGCCGCGCTCGGCGCCCGTACCGCCGGGGATCGGCTGCGCGAGCGGACCCGTGGCCGGATCGACGCCGCCCGTGAGGGCGTTCCCGGTGGCGCGAAGCCCAAGGTCGCCTTCCTCTACCTGCGCGGCTCGGCCTCCGTATACCTCCTCGGCGGCGCGGGCTCCGGCGCGGACTCGCTGATCGAGGCGGCGGGCGGCGTGGACGCGGGGAAGGAGTCCGGGCTGAAGCGGGACTTCACCCCGCTCACCAGCGAGGCGCTCGCCAAGGCGGCCCCCGACGTCATCCTCGTGATGAGCAAGGGGCTCGATTCGGTCGGCGGTGTGGACGGCCTGCTGAAGATCCCCGGCGTCGGCCAGACCCCGGCGGGCCTGGACCGCCGGATCGCCTCCGTCGACGACGGCGTCCTGCTGAACTTCGGGCCCCGCACGGACACCGTCCTCAAGTCGCTCGTCGAGCAGATCCACGCGAAGGGGCAGCGGCGGTGAGCCTCCTCAAATCCCCGGGCAGGGCCCCCGTCCCGGGCGCGCCCGCCGGCAGCGCCGACGGCGCCTCCCCCGCCGCGCGCCACCGCGGCCGCCGCACCGCGCTCCTCACCGCCGCCCTGATCGCCGCCCTGCTGTTCGCGGCCCTGCTGTCCGCGGGCTACGGCGCGTACGACATCCCGCTCGGCGACGTGCTCGGCTCCTTCCTGCACCGGCTGGGGCTCGGCGGCGCGACGCTGGACCGGGTCGGCGAGAGCGTGCTGTGGGACGTACGGCTGCCGAGGGTGGTGCTGGCCCTGCTCGTCGGGGCGTCGCTGGGGTGCGCGGGCGCGCTGATGCAGGGCGTGTTCGGCAATCCGCTGGCCGAGCCGGGCGTCATCGGCATCTCGATGGGTTCGGCGGTCGGCGCGGTCGCCGCGATCGCGCTGGGCATGAACTTCCTCGGCAACTGGACGGTCACGGTCTGCGCGTTCGCCGCCGGTCTGGTGACGGTCCTGCTGGTGTACGCGCTGTCGCGGTCGGGCGGCCGGACCGAGGTGGTCACGCTCATCCTCACCGGCATCGCGATGAACGCCTTCGCCGGCGCGCTCGTCGGCCTGGGCGTCTTCGTAGCCGACAGCGCCCAGGTCACCCAGATCACCTTCTGGCAGCTCGGTTCGCTCGCCCAGGCGACCTGGCCGAAGGTGCTCGCCGTCCTGCCGTGCGCGCTCCTGGGCCTGGCCGTCGCGCCGCTGTACGGGCGGAAGCTGGACCTCCTCGCGCTCGGGGAGCGCCCGGCGCGGCACCTGGGCGTGGACGTCGAGCGGCTGCGCATGACGCTGGTGCTGGTCGTCGCGCTGCTCACGGCGGCCGCGGTGGCGGTTTCCGGCGTCATCACATTCGTCGGGCTGCTGGTGCCGCACGTGCTGCGGATGGCGGCGGGTCCGGGGCACCGCTTCCTCGTGCCGGGCAGCGCCCTGGGCGGCGCCCTGGTGCTCGTCGCGGCGGACCTCGCGGCCCGTACGGTCGCCCAGCCGGCGGAGCTTCCGCTGGGTGTGCTGACGGCGCTCGTGGGCAGCCCGTTCTTCTTCGTCCTGCTGCGCAGGACGCGGCGCAAGCAAGGAGGCTGGGCCTGATGCGCTCGCTCTTCCGGGCCCGGGCCCGGCGGCTGCCCACCGCGCCGGCGCTCGGCGCCGTCGCGGCCGAGGCCCGCGCGCTGCGGGTGCGGCTGGCCGGCCGCACCGTGCTGTCCGAGGTCGACCTGACCGTCACGGCGGGCGAGGTGCTCGCGCTCGTCGGCCCGAACGGCGCCGGGAAGTCGACGCTGCTGGCCGCCCTGGCGGGTGATCTGACCGCCGAGTCCGGCGAGGTGCGGATCGACGGCAGGCCGGCCGGCGCCTGGCCGGCGGCCGAACTCGCCCTGCGGCGCGCGGTCCTGCCGCAATCGGCCGAGCTGTCGTTCCCGTTCGCCGTCGAGGAGGTCGTCCGGATGGGGCGGGCGCCGTGGGCGGGCACCGCCGCGGCGGAGGCGGACGACGAGGCCGTACGGGCCGCGATGGCCGCCGC
The DNA here is from genome assembly GCF_021228125.1 of Streptomyces albireticuli. Taxonomy (GTDB): domain Bacteria; phylum Actinomycetota; class Actinomycetes; order Streptomycetales; family Streptomycetaceae; genus Streptomyces; species Streptomyces albireticuli. The sequence continues at coordinate 609,076 of NZ_JAJQQS010000002.1, read as the reverse complement.
CGAGGTGGCCGGTTTCGCGGGCCGGTCCTTCGCCGCGCTGTCCGGCGGGGAGCGGGCCCGGGTGGCCCTGGCCCGGGTGCTGGCGCAGCGCGCCGCGCTGCTGCTGCTCGACGAGCCGACGGCGGCGCTGGACCTGCGCCACCAGGAACTGGTGCTGCGGGTCTGCCGCGAACGGGCGGCGGCGGGGGACGCGGTGGTGATCGTCCTGCACGATCTGGGGCTGGCCGGCGCGTACGCGGACCGGGTGGCCGTGCTGCACGAGGGCCGGATCGCGGCGGAGGGCCCGCCCGGCCGGGTCTTCGATCCGGAACTCCTGAGTCGGGTCTATTCACAGCCCGTCGAGGTAATTGATCATCCGCGTACCGGCGAACCTCTGGTGATACCGAGACGGTAAGGACAAATCTTTGCCTCATGAGAGCAGAATCACTCGGCATTCCGGGAACGACATAGGGAAGCCTCAGATAAGTTAGGGCGGCCTTATCCGGCCAGATCATTTTCAGCCAAGATCATTTCGCCCTTTCGAGCATGCCTGGAGCCCCTCATGCGCGTCCTCCGCTCCTCCGCCGTCGCCGTCGTCGCGGCGGCCACGGCTCTGACCGCCGTGTCCGGCTGCGCCGAGAAGTCCGACACCAAGGGCGCGGACACGGTCCGGGTCAAGGCGACGGACGACAAGTGCGAGGTCTCCACGACCTCCTTCCCGGCCGGCCACGTCAAGATAGCCGTGGAGAACAAGGGCTCGAAGGTCACCGAGGTCTACGTCTACGCCCCCGGCGACCGCATCGTCACCGAGCGGGAGAACATCGGCCCCGGCACCAAGGCGGAGATCACCGCGACGATCAAGGCCGGTGCGTACGAAATCGCCTGCAAGCCCGGAATGAAGGGCGACGGCATTCGCCAGAAGATCACCGTCAAGGGTGAGGGCGCGGCGCCGAAGAGCGATCCGGAACTGGACAAGGCGGTCGCCGAATACCGCAAGTACGTCCAGGCGCAGGCCGACGAGACGATTCCCGCTGCCGAGAAGTTCGCCGAGGCCGTGAAGAAGGGCGACCTCGACGAGGCGAAGAAGCTCTACGCCCCGTCCCGCGTCGGCTGGGAGCGCACCGAGCCGGTCGCGGAGTCCTTCGGTGACATCGACCCGAAGGTCGACGTCCGCGAGGACGGCCTGGAGAAGGACCAGAAGTGGACCGGCTGGCACAAGCTGGAGAAGTCGCTCTGGGACGAGAAGAAGATCGACGAGGACGACAAGAAGCTGGCCGACCAGCTGATGACGGACCTGAAGGACTGGCAGAAGCGCGTCGGCACCGCCGAGATCACCCCGACCAGCATGGCCAACGGCGCCAAGGAGCTGCTCGACGAGGTGGCCACCGGCAAGGTCACCGGTGAGGAGGAGCGCTACAGCCACACCGACCTCGTCGACTTCCAGGCCAACGTCGAGGGCGCCGAGAAGTCGTACGAGCTGCTGAAGCCGGTCGCCTCGAAGAACGACGCGGCGCTCGCCAAGGAGCTGGACAAGCAGTTCGCCGAGCTGCGGAAGCTGCTCGGGGACTACCGCGAGGGCGACGGCTTCAAGGCGTACGACTCCGTCGGCAAGGACGACCGGAAGAAGCTCTCGGACGCGGTCAACGCCCTGGCGGAGCCGCTGTCCAAGCTCGCCGGCGCAGTGGTGAAGTAGGCATCCCCATGACGGACCCGACCACGGACCCCACGGACCCCACGGACCCGGCAGCGGACGCGAGCACGGCGGAGACCGGGCGCGGCGAGGCCGCCCCGGCGCCCGCGGGCCCCTCGCGCCGCTCGCTGCTCGGCTGGGGCGGCGCCGGGCTCGCGCTCGGCGCGACCGCCGCCGGGGGCACCGCCGCCGCGCTGCGCACCGGCGGCGACGCCCGCCCGGCCGCGCTGTCCGGCGACGCCGTGCCCTTCCACGGCACCCACCAGGCCGGCATCGCCACGGCCGTCCAGGACCGGCTGCACTTCGCGGCCTTCGACGTGACCACCACCGACCGCGACGCGCTGGTCAAGGTGCTCCGGGAGTGGACGGCCGCCGCCGCGCGGATGACCGCGGGCCACGAGGTCGGCGAGGGCGCGACGGGCGGCCTGGACGAACTCCCGCCGGACGACACCGGCGAGGCGCTCGGCCTCAAGCCGTCCCGCCTGACGCTGACCTTCGGCGTCGGCCCCGGCCTGTTCGAGAAGGACGGCAAGGACCGCTTCGGGCTCCGGGACCGCCGGCCCAAGGCCCTGGTCGACCTGCCGGCCTTCCCCGGCGACAACCTCGACGCCGCCCGCAGCGGCGGCGACCTGTGCGTCCAGGCGTGCGCGGACGACCCGCAGGTCGCGGTGCACGCGATCCGCAACCTCGCCCGCATCGGCATGGGAAAGGTCGCCATCCGCTGGTCGCAGCTGGGCTTCGGCAAGACGTCCTCGACGACCCCGGACGCGCAGACCCCGCGCAACATGATGGGCTTCAAGGACGGCACCCGGAACGTCTCGGGCACCGACACCGCCGCCCTCGACAAGCACGTGTGGGTGGGCGAGAAGGACGGCCCCGCCTGGATGACCGGCGGCTCGTACGTCGTCGCGCGCCGCATCCGGATGCACATCGAGACCTGGGACCGCACCTCGCTCAAGGAGCAGGAGGACATCTTCGGCCGGGACAAGGCCGAGGGCGCCCCCGTGGGCAGGACGCGCGAGCGCGACGAGCCCAGCCTCAAGGCGATGCTGCCGGACGCCCACGTACGCCTCGCCCACCCCGACAGCAACAACGGGGCGACGATCCTGCGCCGCGGCTACTCCTTCACGGACGGCACCGACGGCCTCGGCCGGCTGGACGCCGGCCTGTTCTTCCTCGCCTACCAGCGGGACGTCCGGGACGCGTTCATCCCGCTCCAGTCGAGGCTCGCGCGCACCGACGCGCTCAACGAATACATCCAGCACGTGGGCTCGGCGGTCTTCGCCGTCCCGCCGGGCGTCCGTGACGGGGACGACTGGTGGGGCAAGGCACTGTTCGCCTGACCGACGGTCTTTCTACGGAAGGGGAAGCCGCGTGTTCGGCAACTACCTGATCGGCCTGCGCGAGGGCCTGGAGGCCAGTCTGGTCGTCTGCATCCTCGTCGCCTACCTGGTGAAGACCGGGCGCCGGGACGCGCTGGCGCCCGTCTGGCTCGGCATCGGCGCGGCCGTGCTGCTGAGCATGGCCTTCGGCGCGCTGCTCCAGTTCGGCTCGCGGAGCATGACGTTCGAGGCGCAGGAACTGCTCGGCGGCTCGCTGTCGATCGTCGCGGTGGCCCTGGTGACCTGGATGGTCTTCTGGATGCGGAGGACCGCGCGGCACCTGAAGCGGGAGCTGCACGGCAAGCTCGACGCGGCCCTGGCGATGGGCACCACCGCGCTGGTCGTCACCGCCTTCCTGGCCGTGGGCCGCGAGGGCCTGGAGACCGCGCTGTTCGTCTGGACCGCCGTGGAGGCCACCGACGACGGCGTACGTCCGCTCGTCGGCGCGGTCCTCGGCCTGCTCACCGCCGTGGTGCTGGGCTGGCTCTTCTACCGGGGCGCGCTGCGTATCAACCTCGCCAGGTTCTTCACCTGGACCGGCGGGATGCTGGTCGTGGTGGCGGCGGGCGTGCTCGCGTACGGCTTCCACGACCTCCAGGAGGCGGAGTTCCTGCCGGGCCTGCACGACCGGGCCTTCGACGTCAGCGAGCAGATCCCGGCCGACAGCTGGTACGGCACCCTGCTGAAGGGCGTCTTCAACTTCCAGCCGGACCCGACCTGGGTCCAGGTGGCGGTCTGGGCGCTGTATCTGGTACCCACCCTGCTGCTGTTCCTCGCCCCCGGTAAGGTGACGGCGAACCGAGCCGCCACCGAGGAGTCGAAGCCCCATGAGACGCCGGCCGCCACGTCGCACGCTGATCACCACGGCGGCGCTGACGGCACTGCTGGCGCCGGTGACCGGGTGCGTGACGGTGCACGGCGAGCGGGAGATCCTGCCGGCGGTGGACAAGGCTGAGGCGCCGGAGATCCTCAAGCGCTTCACGGACGGCTACAACGAGGCGTACCGCGAGCTCGACCCGAAGGTCATCGACCGGGTCGAGAGCGGGCCCCTCGCCGAGATCGGCCACGCGGACATGAGGACGCAGGGCGCCCTCACCCCGGGCGGCAACCCCCGCTATCCGTCGCTGGTCCTGGACGACGCGCGCTTCACCGTCCCCAAGCAGGCCGGCTGGCCGAAGTTCTTCCTCGCCGACACCCGCAGCAACCGCGACCGCAACCGCTGGCTCGTGGTGTTCCTGCGCGAGGGGCCGAAGGACCCGTGGCGGGCCGGCTATCTGTCGATCGTCGGCCCCGACAGGGTGCCGGAGTTCGCGACCGACGGGGACGGATACGCCGAGGCGGTGCCCGTCGCCGAGGGCCGGGACACCGGGCTGGCCAAGGATCCCGGGACGGTCAGCCGCGCGTACACCGACTTCCTGCGGACCGGCGAGGGCGGCGCCTTCGCGCCGGGGCCGCGGACCAGCGGGGTGCGGGAGGAGCGGGACAAGCTCCGGCGGACCCCGACCTTCTGGACGGAGTTCATCGACGTCCCCGAGCGGGCCCCCGACTTCCCCACGCCGGCGCTGCGCACGGAGGACGGCGGCGCGCTGGTGTTCTTCACGGCCCACCACCGGGAGCGGCGGACGATGGCCAAGGGGCTGCGGCCCGCGGTCACCGACCCGCGGACGCGGACGCTGGTGACCGGCGAGCTGAAGACGTCGGTGACCTACACCCGGGTCTCGGAGTCGGCGGTACGGGTCCCGCCTGCGCCGGGCGGTGGGACGACGGGGGCGAAGTCGGGCGGGAAGCCGGACGGGAAGGCCGGCGGGGGCGCTTCGAAGAACGACCCGAAGAACGACGGGAAGATCGTCTTCCTGAACCGCATCGAGAGCGTGACCGCGGTCAAGGGCGATTGACGTCCTCGGATCAGCGCCCGATCGGCCAGGCGGCGGATTCGTGGTGGTCCGGGCGCTCGCCCGCGTACTGCGCGCAGGCGTCGGTGAGGGTCTCCAGCAGCGTCAGCGGGTCGGGCAGCGGCCGCTCGGCGCCCTGGCCCTGGAGCCAGGCCACGCCCGCGCCGTCCGGCACCCGCGAGGGCGGCAGCAGCACATAGCTGCCCCGGCAGTGCCAGCGCAGGCCGGGGTGCTCGTCCATGGTCTCGGGGTGGCAGTCCAGCTCGCACGGCCACCACTCGTCCTCGTCGTCCGGGGTGCCGCGGGTGGCGGTGAAGAACAGCATGCGGTCGGGGGCGACCGTGGCCACGGGGCCGACGTCGACACCGGCCGCGGTCAGCCGGGCCAGGGCCTGCCGCCCGGCTTCCAGGGGGACGTCGAGGACGTCGTGGGCGATCCCGGTGGCGGTGACGAAATTGGCCTCCGGCTGCGCGCGCAGCCACTTGGTGACCTTCTCGGCGTCCGTGGTCGCGAGGGTCTGCCAGGCGAAGGAGACGGGGTGCCGACCGGGGGTCGGACAGCCGATCCGCTCACAGGAACAGCCGTACCCGGACGGGTGGGCGGCCGGGGCCAGCGGGAAGCCCGCCGCCGCCGCGGCCAGGAGCAGTTCTTCGCGGGCGGCCTCCGATGCCGCGTCCGCGCCCGTATCGCCGCCCGCTCCGCTCCTGGGACGGCGCAGCCACTGGGAGAACCTGCTCTTGCGTTCCATCTATCCCCTCACTTCGACCGCGGTCTCCGGTCAATGCTGCCACCATCCTGCGCCTGGTGTGACCGTCGGACGTATCCGGAGGGTGTGAGACGGACCGCTCGCGCGCGTCCGGGAGGGGTGTCCGGCGTCCTTCCCGCGCCGGTTCCGGTACCGGTCTCAGCGGGGGGACAGACCGCGGAGCGCCAGCTCGGCGACGGTGTCGGCGTACTCGTGGGTGAGCGGCAGGGTGCGGGTGTGCCAGCGGTGGAAGAGCGGGCCGACCAGCAGTTCGATGGCGATCCGCACATCGATGTCCGCGGCGATCTGCCCGGCCTCCTGGGCCGACCGCAGCCGGCGCACATACGCCTGGAGCTGGGGTTCCAGGATCCGCTCGGTGAGCTGCCGGCCCAGCTCGGGGTCGTTCTGCGTCTCGGCGGACAGGGCGCGGGTGGGGGCCTCCAGCTTGGGGTTCCGGAGCTCGTCCACGGTGCCGCGCAGGACGGTCTTGAGGTCGGCCTCGATGTCGCCGGTGTCCGGCAGCTCGACCGTGAGCGGGTCCAGGCCCTCGGGCATGCACGCCTCGAAGAGGACCGCGGCCTTGGAGGGCCACCAGCGGTAGATGGTCTGCTTGCCCACGCCGGCGCGGGCGGCGATGGCCTCGATGGTGAGCTTCGAGAAGCCGACCTCGCCGACGATCTCCAGGGCCGCGTCGAGGATCGCGCGGCGGGAGCGCTCGTTGCGGCGGGTGGCGTCGGGGGCCTTGGCGGCGGGCGTCTTGTTGACCATAACGGCATCCTAGCGAGAAGAAGGCGAGACGTATCGTCTTGACAAGACGATACGTCTCGTTCAATCTTGAGGGCAGAGCGAGACAGCGCGTCTCGCCTGACAGAGAGGGGCACCCCATGAGCAGGGGCAGCGCGGGAAACATGCTCGGAGTCGGCGGCACCCGGAGCAACCTCTCCCGGAGCGCGCTCCGGGGCGCCGGCCGCGGCGGGCGCGCGGGAGGCGGCACGGACGCGAACGCCCAGAAGCGCGAGCTGCTGCGGAAGTTGCGGGAAGGGCGGGACGGAACGGCCGGAGCGTGAGTGGGCCACGGGTAAACCACCCGTACGGTTCATGCGCCAAAGGCCGTGGAGCGAGGACGATTTGGGCACGTGCGACACCCCGCACGTGCCCAACGTCACCGTGAGGAGCACTCCTTGCGTATCGCCCCACGTGCCGAAGCCGCTTCGCGGCGAACGACCACCCCCCGGCGCGAAGCCGCCCCGCGGCGCTATCTGATGTGCCCGCCGGCCCATTTCAAGGTCACCTACTCGATCAACCCGTGGATGGACCCGGCCAAACCGGTCGACCTGCCGCTCGCCCTCGCCCAGTGGGAGGACCTGCGCGACCGCTACCGCTCCCTCGGCCACACCGTCGAGGAGCTGACCCCCCGGCCCGACCTGCCCGACATGGTCTTCGCCGCCAACGGCGCCACCGTCGTGGACGGCCGGGTGCTCGGCGCCCGCTTCGCCCATCCCGAGCGAGCCGCCGAGGCCGCCGTGCACGCGGAGTGGTTCCGCTCCCACGGCTACGCCGACGTCCTCGAACCCGAGCACATCAACGAGGGCGAGGGCGACTTCGCCGTCACCACCTCCTGGCTGCTCGCCGGCCGCGGCTTCCGCAGCAGCCCGCTGTCGCACCCCGAGGCCCAGGAGTTCTTCGGCCGCCCGGTCATCGGCCTCGACCTGGTCGACCCGCGCTACTACCACCTGGACACGGCGCTGTCCGTGCTCGACGGCGACGAGGTCATGTACTACCCGGGGGCGTTCTCGGCGGGCAGCCGGGCCGTCCTCGCGCACCTCTTCCCGGACGCCCTGATCGCGACGGAGGAGGACGCCGCCGCGCTCGGGCTCAACGCCGTGTGCGACGGCCGCCACGTGCTGCTTCCGCAGGCGGCCGTGGGCCTCTTCGCCCCCTTGCGGGAGCGGGGCTTCGAGCCGATCGGGCTGGACCTCGGCGAGCTGCTCAAGGGCGGCGGCAGCGTGAAGTGCTGTACGCAGGAGCTGCGCTGACGAGCGGTCGGGCGGGGGCGCGGAGCGCCAGGACCACTCGCCTCCGAGGAACGCCGGGGTCGCGAGCCCCCCGGCCGCCCCGGGAGGCCCGGCCCGTGCGGAACCCCTTCGGGGCGTAGGCCCCGGCGGCCGTGCCGGCCGCCCCGGGACACTCACTCCTCAGGCGGCCACGTGTCGCCCCAGTCGGTGTCCCGGGCGATCTTGTAGAGCGCGCCGTGCCGCTTGGTCACGGTCTCGCGGGTGAGCCCGTCCTCCGGGGTGCACAGCTCCAGCAGGACCTGGCCCTTGCGGATCTGCGGCTTGCGGACGACGCGGGCGGGCGCGGCCGGCACCGGCAGGTCGCGCACCGCCGCCACGTAGCTGAACTTCTCGTCCTCGTACGGCAGCGAGCCGCCCTTGACCTGGCGGTGCAGCGAGGAGCGGCTCACCCGGGCCGAGAAGTGGCACCAATCGGTGCCGGGCTCGATCGGGCAGGCCGCGCTGTGCGGGCAGGGCGCGACGACCCGGAAGCCGGCCGCGATCAGCCGGTCGCGCGCCTCGATGATCCGCAGATAGCCGTCCGGGGTGCCCGGCTCGATGACGACCACGGCGCGGGCGGCGCGGGCCGCCTCGTCGGTGACCGACCGGCGGGCGTCCTCGGTGAGCTCGCCCAGCACGTAGGAGACGGTGACGAGATCGGTGCCGGCCGGCAGGACGAGGCCGGGGCCGATGGCCTGGCGCCGCCACTCCGCGGTGCGCAGCGCCTCGGATCCGGCGCCGCGGGCCAGCTCCGCGCCGAGGGCGAGGGCGGGCTCCGCCCAGTCCAGGACGGTGGTGCGGTGCCGCCCCTCGGCCCACGCGGCGGCGACCGCCCAGGTCGCGGCGCCCGTGCCGCCGCCGATGTCCACGTGCGAGACGGGCTCCCAGTCCGGCAGCCCGTCCCGGAACGCCTCCAGCGCGGACCGGACGGCCTCGAAGGTGGCGGGCATCCGGTAGGCGGCGTAGGCGAGGACGTCGGAGCGGTCGCGCAGCACCGGCGTGTGCGTGGGGGTGCGCCCCCGGTAGTTGGCGATCAGCCGTTCGACGGCCTGCGCGGCCTGCCGGGGCGGCAGGCCGTCGAGGAGCTCGGCGAGGACGGCGCGGGGGTTCTCGCCGGTGGAGTGGGGATGGGGGGCGTGCATTCGCACGAGTCTATGCGGCCCCGCCGCGGGCGGCCGCTGCGCGCGGCCGCCCGGGGCCGGTCCCTGCACGGACCCGGCGGGTCCCGTGGCCCGGTTTCCTGGCTTGGTCTCCTGGCTTGGTCTCCTGGCCGGCGGCGCCCGTCCCCGAGGAGGATCGGATCGGGAAAGGGACCGGGGGCGCCTGACCGCCGATCCGTCCGCCACGGCTACGGCCACGGCCACGGCCGGGAGACGGTTACCGCTGGGAAGCGGCTACGGCTGGGAAGCGGTCCCGGCCGGGAGACGGTCCCGGCCAGGAGACGGCTACGGCCGGGAGACGGTCCCGGCCGGGGCGGACTCCTCGTCCGCCCGCTGCCACGGTCGGCACAGCCCGACGAAGCAGCCCACCGCCGCCAGCGCGCACACCAACTGCACCACGGCCATCGGCACGGCCGTGTGCTCGCCCGCGATGCCGACGAGCGGGGAGGCCACCGCGCCCAGCAGGAACGTGGACGTGCCGAGCAGCGCGGACGCGGAGCCCGCGGCGTCGCGGGAGCGCATCAGGGCCTGGGCGTTGGTGTTGGGCATCGCGAGGCCCATCGCGGACATCAGGACGAACAGCCCGGCGGCGATCGGGGCCAGCCCGGCCTCGCCGAAGACGCCGGAGGCCATCAGCAGCAGGGCGACGGAGGCCAGGGTGATCACGGCGAGGCCCACGGCGAGGGCCTTGTCGAGGCTGACGCGGCCGATCAGCAGCTTGCCGTTGATCTGGCCGACGAGGACGAGGCCGACGGAGTTGACGCCGAAGAGCAGGCTGAAGGTCTGCGGGGAGGCGCCGTAGATGTCCTGGACGACGAAGGGCGAGGCGGAGATGTAGGCGAAGAGCGCGGCGAAGGCGAAGCCGCCCGCGAGCATGTAGCCGGTGAAGACGCGGTCGGAGAGGAGCGAGCCCATCGTGCGCAGGGCCTCGCCGAGGCCGCCGGCGTGCCGCCGCCCGGGCGGCAGGGTCTCGTCGAGGCGGCGCCAGACGACGAGGGTGAGAAGCACCCCGATGACGGTGAGGACGACGAAGACGCCGCGCCAGTCGGTGACGCGCATCACCTGGCCGCCGATGAGGGGGGCGACGACGGGCGCGACGCCGGAGACGAGCATCAGGGTGGAGAAGAAGCGGGCCATGGCGACACCGTCGTAGAGGTCGCGGACCATGGCGCGAGCGATGACGATGCCGGCGGCGCCGGCCAGTCCCTGGACGAGGCGGAAGCCGATCAGGAGCCCGGCGGTGGGCGCGAGGGCGCAGACCGCGGTGGCGATGACGTAGATCACCATGCCGGTGAGCAGGGGACGGCGGCGTCCCCACTTGTCGCTCATGGGGCCGACGACGAGCTGACCGAGCGCCATGCCCAGGAGGCAGGCGGTGAGGGTGAGCTGGACGGTCGCGGCGGGGCTGTGCAGGGCGTCGGTGACCTCCGGCAGGGCCGGGAGGTACATGTCCATGGACAGCGGCGGCAGGGCGGTGAGGCCGCCGAGGACGAGCGTGACGAGGAGGCTCGTACGGCGGGCGGCGGCGGTCGGGGCGGCGGGGGCCGGGGCGTCCTGGGCGGTGGGGGCGCCCGGGGCGCGGGCGCCGGACGGCCCGGAGCCGGGTATTCGAGGGTCGGTGGATTCCTTCTGATCTTGCTGGGGCTCGGCCGTGCCGGGGCCGATGCCGGGGTCCGTCATGGGTCGCTCTCCACAGTTGTTGTCGGATCAACCATGGTGTCATGACCGTCAACGGCCCCCGGCCCTTACGCGTACGGCTCCGGGCCGTGGATCACGCGGGCTTGAGCCCCGGGTCGCCCGCCTCGGAGACGAACGAGGCGGCGGTGCTCACGGGGGCGCCGGGCCTGGTGACGCCGGTGAGGGTGCGGAAGTCGGCGCGGACCCGCTCCTCGCCGAAGGAGACGACCACATAGCCGCGGCGGCCGTCGTAGTACTTCATGTGCGGGTTGGCGGCCATCATGGAGGACCAGTCCTCCGGCCGTTCCTCGCCGTCGAAGCCGCTGGAGACGGAGGTCCCGACGAACTCCACACCGAGGGTGCGGGACGCCGGGTCGTCGAAGTCCTTCTTGATGTCGAGGGCGTAGTGGACGTGGTCGTCGCCGGTGAGGACGACGAGGTTCTGGATGCCCGCCTGCTCGACGCCCGACAGGACGCGCTGCCGGGAGGCGGGGTAGCCGTCCCAGGCGTCCATGGAGAGCTTGGAGCGGGCGGCGGTGGTCTCCTTGCGCCGGGCGAAGCAGACCTGCTGGGGTATGACGTTCCACAGCGCGGAGGAGGACCGGAAGCCGTCCAGGAGCCAGCGCTCCTGCTCGGCGCCGGTGAGCGTGCGGGCGGGGTTCTCGGACTCGGGTCCGGGGTACTTCCAGCCGTCGCCGTAGGCCTGGTCGGACCGGTACTGCCGGGTGTCGAGGATGTCGAACTGGGCCAGCTGCCCGTACTGGAACCGGCGGTGGAGCCGCATGGCGGGACCGTCGGGGCGCTGCGCCCGGCGGAGCGGCATGTTCTCCCAGTAGGCGCGGTAGGCGGCGGCGCGGCGGGCGCGGAAGGTGTCGGCCGGGAGGTTGTCCTGCGAGACGTCGCCCGCGTAGTTGTTCTCGACCTCGTGGTCGTCCCAGGTGACGTACCAGGGGTGGGCGGCGTGCGCGGCCTGGAGGTCGGGGTCGGTCCTGCCGAGGGCGTACCGCTGCCGGTAGTCGTCGAGGCTGACGAGCCAGTGGTCGTAGTAGGCGGGCAGCGGGGTGGTGAGCTTGCGGGCCCCGGCCCGGGCGTCGATGGCGTTCTCGTAGATGTAGTCGCCGACGAAGAAGACGGCGTCGAGGTCCTCGTCCGCGAGGTGGCGCAGCGCGGTGTAGTAGCCCTCGTCGTACTGCTGACACGAGATCAGCCCGAACCGCCCCTCGGCGGGCAGCGCGGCGGGGTCGGGCGCGGTCCGGGTGCGGCCGACGGGGCTGGTCCAGTCGCCGGCGTGGAACCGGTACCAGTAGACGTGGTCGGGGTCGAGGCCGCGCAGGTCGAGGTGGACGGTGTGGTTGTCCTGCGCGGGCGCGGTGACGGTGCCGCTCTGCTCCACCCGCCGGAACGTGTCGTCGGCGGAGAGCTCCCACTGCACGGGCACACCGCTGCCCTGCGCGGGCAGCCCGTTGCCCACTTCGTGCGGGCGGGGGGCGAGCCTGGTCCACAGCACGACGGAGTCCGGCAGCGGGTCGCCGGAGGCCACGCCGAGAGTGAAGGGATTCTCGGTGAGCGTCGGGGGGGTCATCCCATCAATGTGCGCGCGCGAGGGGTTGCTGTGAAGGGGTGAGGCACGGGCGGTTCGGGGCTGGGGCCGGGGCGCCTCTACCGCACGCCCTGTCGCCCGCGCGAAGCGGTCGGCAGGGCCGCTTTCGCCTCGGTAGGCTGGCGCATGTCTTCCGGGGCGTGGAGAACGATGAACGCGTCACGGAGAACCGGACCGTCAGGAGTTCACCGCGTGACTACCGCACCTGCTCCAGAGCCCGCCGAGGAGATCATCCCCCGGCCCGAGATGAATTTCGCGGCCCTACGGGTGGCTCTCGCCCGCGTCGCGCCCGCGCGCATGGCCGAATTCCTCGCAGACCGCGACGTGCTCTTCAACCAGGCGACCGCGGAGCAATCATTCAGCCCGATCCGGGGATTCCTGATCAAGTGGGCCACCGAGATCGAGATCCTGCGCGTCCCCGCTCTGGCCCAGCGAATGAATCATGCGCAACGGGAGATCCACACCCTGGACCGGGACGACCCCGCATGGCGGGCGGCGATGGGCGAAGCCCTGGCCGTTCACAACGAGGCCGAGACAGCAGTGACCGGTGGCTGACGGCTGGCGGTGGGAGTACGACCCGGATGCCGAGCACGTCATCGGTGGCCTCGACGATCTCGCGTTCATCGCCCACGTAGAGACACGCACCGAGGAACTCGTCCGCGCCGCTGCCGCCCTCTACCTCGACGGCGACGCGTATCAGGGGGCGTCCCCGCCTATGCGCCGCGAGGTGGTCAACGGCGGGATGTTCGTCTACCAGACCGTGCCCCGCCACCAGTGCGTCTACGTTCTACAGGTCACGACCCTCTGACCGGAGCAAGGCATCCTTGCAGGTCAGAGGGTGTATGGGGCGGACGAGTCGGCCTGTACGCCGGGTTCTGTCTCCCGAGGGCCTCGCGGCCCTCGGGGAGGCGGCCATCCATCTAGGCCTGCCGTTGCCGACAGGCTCGTGCGGTCTACCCGCGGACTCGGACCGGCAGCCCTCGAACGTCCGCGCAGGCCGTCTTGCGACGGCCCTCTTGACCTTGCTCCGGGTGGGGTTTACCTAGCCGCCTGAGTCACCTCAGGCGCTGGTGGTCTCTTACACCACCGTTTCACCCTTACCGGAAACCTCGCGGCCTCCGGCGGTCTGTTTTCTGTGGCACTGTCCCGCGGGTCACCCCGGGTGGGCGTTACCCACCACCCTGCCTTGTGGAGCCCGGACGTTCCTCGGGAGATCCGAAGATCCCACGCGGCCGCCCGGCCGGCTCGTCCGCCGTGCCGACCATGCTACCTGCCGGGACGGAAAGCACTTGACCTTGCCGCGGCGTAAGGGGTTCTCATGGTGCCCGAGGAGGCCGCCATGACGACCGGAGACTTCGCCGCGTCGGCCCGCGGCGCCGCCCGCCGACCCGAGAGGACACCCCGGCATGACACGCACCCTCCCCTGGCTCAAGGACCTCGGCGCGCACGAGGCGCGCGTATGGCGGGGGCTCGGGCTCTGGGTCGTTCGGCGGCGGGACGGGGTGGGTGGTGGGGTGCGGGGGTTCGGTTACGCGCGCACGGGGCGCGGCTGGACGTGCGGATACCCGCCGGCCTCATCGCCTCCGTCCGCCGTGAGCTCCGCTTCCCCACCGGGAGCGCGCCCGCCGACGGCGTCCTCGACGTGCCGGTCGCCGGGCAGACCTCCTTCACCGTGGAGCTGACCGAACCCCTCACCGTCCGCCGCCTCCTCGCCCGGCCCGTGGACGTACGGACCGTGCACTGCCACGCCGACGACCCGGCGGCGGCCGTGGCCGCCGTCCGAGCCCTGCTGCCCTCGCCGGCCGACGTCTGAACCCCCTCTCACGCCGGGGCGAACCAGACCTTGTCCCGGCCCGGGTCCGCCTCGATCACCCGGACGCGCAGCCGGTGCCCCAGCGGCAGCGGCGGCCCGTCCGCGTCGCCCTCCACATGGCCGATCACCGCGGGCTCGTACAGATGGACCGTGCCCGCCGTCGGCCGCTTCTCCTGGACGTCCACGACGTACGCGTCGAAGATCTCGCCGATCCGGTCGCGCAGCAGCGCCGCCTCGACCAGGTCCACACAGTCCCGCTCCGCCTGGGCCGCCCGCCGGCTGCCTGCCTCCATCTCCCCCGGGAGCGCGTCGAGCGCCACCCGCACCCACTCCGGGGGCTCGGTGCCCGCGGCCGCCGCCAGGCACAGCTCGCCGGTGTACCGGTCGACGAGCCGGCGCAGCGGGGCCGTGCAGTGGGCGTACGGCGCGGCCAGCGCGGCATGGGTGAGCGCGGCCGGGTCGGCGGGCAGCGGGTGCTCGGTGGGGCGCTCGCGGTCGAAGGCGGTGTATCCGGCGCCGCGCAGCAGCGCCGTGCACTCCTGGAGGAACGCCGCGTGCTGGGTGTGCGTCGGGTCGAGCGCGCGGACGACGACGGCGTACGGCATGCTGTCGGGCCAGTTGACCCCGAGCGCCCGGGCCACCCGGCGCAGCCGGGCCACGGAGCTCTCCGGGGCCGGGGGGAGCGTGCGCAGGATGCCCGTGCCGGAGCGCAGCATCAGCTCGGCCGCGGCCATGCCGGTCATCAGGGAGATCTGGGCGTTCCAGCCGTCGGCGGGCAGCGGCGCCCGGTATTCGAGCGCGTAGTGGTTGCCGCGCCGGACGATCTCCTGCTCGGGCACGTTGAGGGAGATCCCGCCGCGCGTGCGCTCCAGTTCCTCCCTGCGCAGTCCTATCTCCCGCAGCAGCGACAGCGGCTCCTCCGCCGTCCCGGAGTCCACGGCCCGCTGCACGCCCGCGTAGTCGAGCTTGGCGCGGCTGCGGACGAGCGCGCGCCGCACGTCGGTCCGGACGACCCGGCCGTCGGTGTCGAGGTCGAATTCCCAGAGCAGGGCCGGCCGCGTGTGGTCGGGCAGCAGGCTGGCCGCGCCCTCGCCGAGCGCGTCGGGGTGCAGGGGGATCCGGCCGTCCGGGTAGTACAGGGTCATCACCCGGCGGTGCGCCTCCGCGTCGAGGAGGAGACCGGGCCGTACGAAGGCGGCGACGTCGGCGATCGCGTAGTACACCCGGAAGCCGCCGGTGTCGCGGCGGGCGAGGAACATCGCCTGGTCCAGGTCCCTCGAGCCGGGCGGGTCGATGGTGAAAAGCGGCAGGTCGGTGGCGTCGTGCGCCGGCAGCCGGGGCCACCGCGCGGCCCGCTCGGCCTCCTCGAGGACGTCCGCCGGGAACTCCCCGGGCACACCCGGCCGCGTGCGCAGCTCACGCAGGGCCGCCCGCAGCGGGGCGCCGTCCCTGTCGGTCACGTGCATCTGACGGCGGGGCATGACATCGAGCGTATTTCCGGTCGGGGCGGGCGGCACGGCGGGGACGGCGGCGGGCGGCGTTAGGCTCGGCGGGGGAACGGGCCGAAGCCTCCCCTTCGCGGCGCCCGAGGGCCCGCGGGGCGGACGCCCTTCCGCGCATCCCCATCGTCACCGCTGAAGGAGAACGACCGTGCTCGTGCTGTTGCCGCCGTCCGAGGGCAAGGCCACAGGTGGCACCGGGCCCGCGCTGGAGGTCGGCGGGCTGTCCCTGCCCGCGCTCGCCGATGCCCGCGAGGCGGTCCTGACGGAGCTGGTGGAGCTGTGCGCGGCCGACGAGGACAAGGCCGCCGAGGTCCTCGGTCTCTCCCCCGGCCTGCGCGGCGAGGTCGCGAAGAACGCGGCGCTGCGGACGTCCGGCACGCGGCCCGCGGGCGAGATCTACACGGGTGTGCTCTACGACGCGCTCGGCCTGGCCTCCCTGGACGCGGCGGCGCGGCGGCGCGCGGAGGAGTCGCTGCTGGTCTTCTCCGGTCTGTGGGGCGCCGTCCGGATCGGGGACGCCATCCCCTCGTACCGCTGCTCCATGGGCGTCAAGCTGCCCGGCCTGGGCGCGCTCGGCGCGCACTGGCGCCGGGCGATGGCCGGCCCGCTGCCGGAGGCGGCGGACGGGCGCCTGGTCCTCGACCTGCGCTCGGCCGCGTACGCCACGGCGTGGAAGCCGAAGGGTGAGGTGGCGGAGCGGACGGCGACGGTGCGGGTGCTCCAGTCCCGGATGGTCGGCGGCGTCGAGAAGCGGTCGGTGGTGAGCCATTTCAACAAGGCGACCAAGGGGCGGCTGGTGCGGGAGTTGCTGACGGCCGGGGTGTCGCCTTCGGGGCCGGGGGAGCTGGTGGGGGCGTTGCGGGATCTGGGGTATGTGGTGGAGGCGGCGGGGCCTGGGAAGGGTGGGGCTTGGGCGCTGGATGTGGTGGTGACGGAACTGTAGGGGCGGGCGGGTGCGGGTGCGCCCGCGGCGGGCCTGTTCCCCACCCCGCCCCTTCCCGTAACCGGGGCTCCGCCCCGGACCCCGGTCCTCGATCGCCGGACGGGCTGAATTCGCCCGGTTCCGGGCAACAATTCAGCCCGGCCGGCGTTTGAGGCCACCGCGCGGAGCGCGGAAAGGGGGCCCGGGGGATCGCCCCCGGTTCCGGGAAGGGGTGGGGCTGGGGACAAGGCCCCGCGCAGCGGCACCCCACCCCGCCATCTCGACCCACCCGTTGCACAGGGCGCAACCCCCGTTGCAACACCCTTCACCCCACGCCAAGATGCCCCCATGCCCGGCATCCTCACCCTCGCCCCCGTCCTCCCCGTCGTCGTCCTGGACGACGCCGCCGACGCCGTCCCCCTCGCTCGCGCGCTCGTCGCAGGCGGGCTCCCCGCCGTCGAGGTGACGCTGCGGACGGAGGCCGCGCTCGACGGGATCCGGGCGATCGCCGCCGAGGTGCCGGAGGCGACCGTGGGGGCGGGCACCGTCCTCGACGCCGGGCACGTGGCCCGGGCGGCCGAGGCCGGGGCGCGGTTCCTGGTGAGCCCGGGATGGACGGAGCCGCTGCTGGCAGCCGCGCGTGCCGCCGGGCTGCCGCTCCTGCCGGGGGTCTCCTCGGCCTCCGAGGTCATGGCGCTGCTGGAGCGGGGCGTGCGCGAGATGAAGTTCTTCCCCGCCGAGGCGTCCGGCGGGGTGGCCTGGCTGAAGTCCCTCGGCGCCGCCCTGCCCGCGGCCCGCTTCTGCCCGACCGGCGGCATAGGCCCCGGCTCCGCGCCCGGCTACCTGGCCCTGCCGAACGTCGGCTGCGTCGGCGGTACGTGGATGCTGCCCGCCGACGCGCTCGCGCGCCGCGACTGGGCTCGGGTGACCGCCCTCGCCCGCGAGGCGGCGGCGATGGGCACCGGGTACGACCGCCCCTGACCGCTCCCCGGCCCGCCTCCACCGTCAGCGGCAGCCCTCCGCGCAGGGTCGTCCGTAAGGGTCAATCCCAGAACGCGCCAGGCCGCGCCACACCGCGCCAGGGAACGCCACCTCACCCGCCAGGACCAGCGTCTGTGCGGCCGGGCGCCGTCCGTGCCCGGCCGACGGCGTAGTGAGTTCCGGTACGAAGCGGGTACGACGGCCACACCCACTCGGCGTAGCCTGCTGCCCGCCATGAACGATTTCGTTGACGAAGCACGCTCGCGAGTCGCACACCTGCTCCGGATGGCCAACACCACGGACGACCGGATCAGAGCCCGGATCATCGAATACGCGGACACCACCCCGGAGCCGCCCGTCATGAGCCGCGCAGGGATCGTCACGACCGGTTGCCCGCGGTGTCACAGAACCGCGTGGCGGCAGCACGACGCGGAGGGCCCGGTGTGGGTCTGCGCGTCCTGCGGCCATGTGGAAGGAGTGATCGTGAAGTGCCCCCACTGCGAGATCCCCATGATCGCGCCGCCGCTCGGCGCCCCCGACCGCTGGCACTGCCCGCGGTGCCCGAGGGTCGCGGCGACGGGCGAGAGCGCGCTGAACATCGAGGCGCGTGAGCGGCAGCGGGTCGCCGCCCTCGCGGCCCTGGACGAGGCGATCGCGGCGCCCGCGGACGGCTGAGCCGCACGGGCCGGCCCGTAACCCGCACGCCGTACGCCCGGCCCGTGACCCGCACGCCGTACGCCCGGCCCGTAGCCGCACACCGTAGCCGCACGCCCGCGAGCGAGTCGTCGACCGGGACCGCCCCCCGGGACGACCGTCGACCGCACGCCGTACGCGCGCGAGCGGGTCCGCCCGGGTGCCGTACGAGCCGGGGCAGCCGAAGTTCATGCCGTACGCCCGCGAACGGGCCCCCGCCCCGGCCCGTGGGCCCGCCCGGCCCGCACGCCGTAAGCGCGCGAGCGGGCTCGCCCCCGCCCGCCTACCGCAGGTGCGACGTGTCGTTCAGCAGCCGCAGCGAGGCGTTGCCGTCGGCGTAGTAGGCCACGGCCGACAGCGAGGCCGCCGAGAGCTCCATGCGGAACAGGGACTCCGGCGGCGCGCCCAGGGCCAGCCGGACCAGGGTCTTGACCGGGGTCACATGGGTGACCAGGAGGACCGTCCTGCCCGCGTACCGCGCGAGGAGCTTGTCGCGCGTGAGCGCGGTCCGGCGGGCGACCGTCGCGAAGCTCTCGCCGCCGCCCGTCGGGGCGGCCTTGGAGGAGCTCAGCCAGGCGTCGAGGTCCTCGGGGTAGCGCTCCTTGACCTCGGCGAAGCTCAGGCCCTCCCAGGCGCCGAAGTCCGTCTCGCGCAGGCCCTCGTCGATCCGGACCTCAAGGCCCAGGCGCGCGGCCACGGCCCCGGCCGTCTCCTGGCAGCGCCGCAGCGGCGAGGAGACGACCGCCTGGATCGTGCCCCGCGCGGCCAGGGCCGCGGCGGCGGCCTCGGCCTGGCGGCGGCCCGCGGGCGACAGCTCGGGGTCACCGCCGCCGCTGCCGGAGAAGCGCTTCTGCGGCGTCAGCGCCGTCTCGCCGTGGCGGAGCAGGACGAAGGTGGTCGGCGCGCCGAGGTCGGCGGGCGCGGCCCAGCCGACGGGCGGGGCCTTCGGCTCCGCCGTCCCGGCGGAGCCGGCCTCCGCGGCGGCTTCGGCCCGCGCCGACGGCAGCGTGGCCGTGGCCGTCCCGGCGGCGGCCGGGGAGCCGGCCCGGCCCGGGCCGGCGGCCAGGGCGGCGCCGGACGTGCCGGGCTCCCACCGCCTGCCGAGCCGCCCGGCGTCCATGGCCTCGTTGGCCAGCCGGTCCGCGTGCTTGTTCCGCTCGCGCGGGATCCACTCGTAGGTGACCCGGCCGGGCGGGAAGACCGCCTTCGCCTCGGCGGCGAGCGGCTTCATGTCCGGGTGCTTGATCTTCCAGCGGCCGGACATCTGCTCGACGACGAGCTTGGAGTCCATCCGGACCTGGACACGGGCCTCCGGGTCCAGGTCCCTGGCCGCCTTCAGACCGGCGATCAGGCCCTTGTACTCGGCGACGTTGTTGGTGGCGGTGCCGATGTACTCGGCCGCCTCGGCGAGCGCCTCACCCGTCGTCGGGTCGAGGACGACCGCGCCGTAGCCGGCGGGCCCCGGGTTGCCCCGGGAGCCGCCGTCCGCCTCGACGACGAAGCGCTGCGCCATGGGTCCTACAGCCCCGACTCGGACGTGCGGACGAGGATGCGGGTGCAGTTCTCGCACCGGACGACCTCTTCGGGGGCGGCGGCGCGCACCTCGTTGAGACCGGTGATGTCGAGCTCCAGGCGGCAGCCCTCGCAGCGGCGGTGGCTGAGGCGGGCGGCGCCGACGCCGCCCTCCTTGACCCGGATCTTGTCGTACAGCTTGATCAGGTTCTCCGGGACGGAGCCGGCGACGATCTCGCGCTCCTTGGCCACGGAGACGGCCTCGGTGTCGATCTCGGCGAAGGCGGCGTCGCGGCGGGCGACGGCGTCGTCGACCTTGGCCTGGACGGACCCGACGCGGGCGGTCAGCTCGGTGACGCGCTCCTGCGCGGACTCGCGGCGCTCCATGACCTCCAGGACGACGTCCTCCAGGTCGCCCTGGCGCTTGGCGAGCGAGGCGATCTCGCGCTGGAGGTTCTCCAGGTCCTTGGCGGAGATGCCGACACCGGTGTCCAGGCGCTGCTGGTCACGGGCGGCGCGCTGGCGGACCTGGTCGACGTCCTGCTCGGCCTTGGTCTGCTCGCGGGCGGTGTCGCTCTCCTCGGTCTGCGCGGCGACGAGGAGGTCGCGGTGCTGGGTGAGGTCGGCCTCGAGCGAGGCGATCTCGGCGTGCTCGGGCAGGCTCTTGCGCTTGTGGGCGAGCTGTCCGAGGCGGGTGTCCAGCGCCTGGAGGTCGAGGAGGCGGATCTGGTCGGCGGGCGCGGCGTTCAGTTGGGGGCTCCAGATGAGGTGTCGGTGGACGACGCCGCGTGGGCGGTCCAGGGGTCGGTGACCGTGCGGGAGATGTGGGTGCGCAGACCCCAGCCGTGCCGGTCGGAGATCTCGTCGAGCTGGGCGGCGGCCTGCTCGATCCAGGGCCACTCGGTGGCCCAGTGCGCGGCGTCGACCAGCGCGAGCGGGCTCTGCTGCTGCGCTTCCGACGCGGGGTGGTGGCGCAGGTCGGCGGTGACGTAGGCGTCCACGCCGGCGGCGCGCACCTCGGCGAAGAGGGAGTCGCCCGAGCCGCCGCAGACGGCGACCGTGCGGACGAGGCGGTCCGGGTCGCCGGCGACGCGGACGCCCTGCGCGGTGGCGGGCAGCCGCTCGGCGGCGTGGCGGGCGAATTCGCCGAGGGTGACCGGCGCGTCGAGCTCGCAGATCCGGCCGAGGCCGCGGCGGCCCGCGGGGTCGTCCGGGTCGGGCACGAGCGGGCCGGTGACCCGCAGGTCGAGGGCGCCGGCGAGGGCGTCCGAGACGCCGGGGTCGGCGCGGTCGGCGTTGGTGTGCGCGACGTGCAGGGCGATGTCGTGCTTGATGAGGGTGTGCACGACCCGACCCTTGAAGGTGGAGGCCGCCACCGTGGTCGTCCCGCGCAGGTAGAGCGGGTGGTGGGTGACCAGCAGGTCGGCGCCGAGCTTCACCGCCTCGTCGGCGACCTCCTGCACGGGGTCGACGGCGAACAGCACCCGGCCGACCGGGGCGTCGGGGTCGCCGCAGACCGTACCGACGGCGTCCCACTGCTCGGCCCGCTCGGGTGGCCAGAGGGCGTCGAGGGCGGCGATGACTTCAGACAGTACGGGCACGGGGAAAGGCTACCTGGCCCTCGTGCCCGTACGACCCTCGCCGGAGCCGGGCGGTCGTCCGGCCGGTCACCCGGCGGACCGGGTGACCGGCCGGGTGACCGGAGCGCGACCGGTTACTTGACCGGCCGGGTGACCGGAGCGCGACCGGTTACTTGACCAGGAAGCCGCGGAGATCGTCCAGGACGCTGTTGGCCGCGGTGACACCGAGGCCGAGGTACCAGGTCTCGTCCGCGACGTCCTTGGCGTGGCCCTCCTCGACCGCCTTCAGGCTCTTCCACACGGGGTTGCCCTGGGCGGTGTCGCGCTTGGTCTTGTCCGGGTCGCCGTAGACACCGGTGAAGATCCAGTCGCCGTCGGCCTTGTCGATGTTCTCCGGGCTGATCTCGACCGCGAGCTTGTCGACCTGCTGGATCTTCGGGCGGGGCAGGCCGGCGTCCTTGAGGATGGTGCCGATGAACGACTGCTGCGCGTACAGGCGGGTGAACTGCGGCAGGTAGCGCACCATGCTGATGGTCGGCTTCTTGTCGCCGATGTCCGCGCCGAGCTTCTTCGCCTTGGCCTCGTAGTCCGCGAGCTGCTTCTTGGCGTCGTCGGTCTTGTCCAGGGCCGCGGCGTTGAGGAGGTAGTTCTCCTTCCAGGTGAAGCCGGGGCGGATGGAGAAGACGGTCGGGGCGATCTTCGCGAGGTCCTTGTAGTTCTTCTCCGCGCGCAGCTTGCTGCCGAGGATCAGGTCGGGCTTGAGCTCGTTGATCGCCTCGAGGTTGAGGTTGCTGATGGTGCCGACGCTCTTGGGCTCGCCGATGTCCTTCTTCAGGTAGCCCGGGATCTCCTGGCTGCCCTCGCTGGGGGCCCAGCCGACGGGCTTGATGCCGAGGGAGACGACGTTGTCCAGCTCGCCGACGTCGAGGACGACGACGCGCTTGGGCGCCTCCTTGATCTCGGTCTTGCCGAGGGCGTGGGTGATCGTGCGCGGGAACTGGCCGGGCTTGGCGTCGGTGCCGAGCTTCGCGGTGTCCTCGGCGGCCTTGCCGAAGTCCTTGCCGCCCTGGGCGACGGACTTGGAGCCGTTGCCGCCGTCCTTGCCCGCCTGGCCGTCCTTCCCGTCGTCCGCTGAGTCGCATGCCGCGAGGGAGAGGGCGGCTGCCACGGACAGGGCGACGGCGGCGGTGCCGCGGCGGCGGAGGGACATCACAAGCTCCTGGGTCGGGGGGTGGCGACCGGCGGGGAACCGGGACGGGGCGTCAAGAACACCCCGTCAGCCACTTAGGTTCGCCTTACCTTACAGTCAGTGAACCTCGCGCAGCACACCCACCTCCTATCGCTCAGGCGAATCGGACATTCGCCACCCTTACGCGTGAAGCGACCTCGCTCGCATTGTTCGGCTGGTAGTGCGATAACTACGTTCAGTGCCGGAGGTGACGTTTCTCATGACGGTCTGTGCCCCCCAGAGCACTCCACAGAGCACCCCGCGGAGTGCGCCGATGGACATGAGACGCGCGGCATTCACGATCACAGCGGACGGTTCGTACGCCGCCCGGCTGGCGCTGGACGGTGCAACGGGTTGCTGGTTCCCGGAGCGCTGGACGCTCGACGGCCCCGAGCCCTACGCGGTCCCGCTGCCCGGCGGCCAGCCCGAGGAACCGGACAGCGAGGTCCTGCCGCTCGCCGACGGCCGGGTCCTGATCCGGCGCCGGGTGGCCGAGCGGCACACGCTCGCCCTGCTCTACCCCACCGGCCCCGGCACCGGTGAGCTGCCGCTCGGCTCCGTCGAATGCCCCCGGCTGTCCCTGCTGCCGCCCTCCCCGGGCGGCTCGGCGGTCTACGGCCTGGTGCACGGAGAGCGGTCGACCGAGCTGTGGCTGCTGCACGGCGGCCGCTTCGGGCCGCAGCGCGTGTCGGACGTGCCGGGTCACTGCTCGGGCGGCGCCTGGCTGGACCGCACGGGCCGGCTGCTGGCCCTCGACCGCGAGCTGGACGGCCGCACCAAGGCGGTCGTCGTCGACCTGGAGCGCGGCGGCGAGCTCAGCCCGCTGCTCCAGATCACCGAGGAGAGCAACGACCGGCTGCTGCTGGCCGACCCGTACAGCGGCCTCCTGCTCGTACGGTCGGACGCCCCCGGCGGCGACCGGCTCGGCTGGGGGGTGCTCGGCTCCACGCGCCCGGTGCGTTTCCCCGAGTGCCTGCACCTGCCCCATGTCGTCCTCACGCCCTTCGCCGCGCAGCCGGGCCAGGAGCTGGCGCCGGAGGGGTGCGCGGTGGCCTTCCGGATCGAGGGGCCGTCGGGCAGCTGGGTCGGGGTGTGGCGGGCGTCGGCCCGGCAGCTCCAGCAGTTCCCCGGACCGGCCGGCTGGCTGGTGGGTACGGGCCTGTGGACCCCGGCCGGCGAACTGCGGCTGCCCTATGTGACGCCCTACGTCCGCTGCGGGCTGGCGCGGCTGCGGCTGCCGGTCGCGCAGCCGGAGGGCGGGGCGCGCGAAGGCGCGGGGCGCGACGGCGGGACGGGGCCGGAGAGCCGGGCAGGGCAGGCGGGGCCGGGGGGACAGGGCGGAACGAACGGACCGGGCGGGCCCGGCGGTCCGGGTGGTCCGAGCGGTCCAGGGGGTCCAGGTGGTCCAGGTGGTCCAGGTGGTCCGAGCGGAGTGAGCCGGGCGGGCGGCGTGGGTGAAGGCACGGGCGAGGGCGGCGCCCGCGAGGCCGCCGCACCGGACGCGGGAGCGGGAGGGGAAGCCCGGCGGGATCCCGACGCGGCTCCGGACCCCGCGGGCGACCCGGTGCGGAGCGGCCCGCCCCCGGGTCCCCCGCAGGGTCCGGTGACGGCGCCGCCGCCCCCGCGACGCCCGGAATCCGCCCCGACGGACACACCCGCGGCCGGGACGCCCCTGGCGGTCCCGCCGGTGGCTCCCACACCCCCCACGGCCGCGGCGCCCGCCACCCCGATCACACCCGTCACGCCCGCGGCGTCGCCGCCCGGAGGGGTCCGGCCGGCGGCTCCGGCGGTCCCGGTCCCGGCCCCGGCCCCGGCCACCGCGCCTTCCACGCCGCTCGCTCCCCCCTCGCCCGTCACCCCTTCCACTCCCCTCTCCCCTCTCCCCCCTGGCATGTCCGTACCGCCGCCCGTACCACCCGTCATGCCTCCCCTCCCCGTCGAGCCCATGGAGCCCACGGAACCCACGGTCATGGCCGGGGTGTGGACGGCGGTGCCGCCCAGCGCTTTCCCCGGGCGTCCGGCGGCGATGCCGGGAGCGTGGTCCGCGGCCGCCCGGAGCGCCCAGGGCCCGCTGCGCGAGCCGCTCCTGACACACGGTCCGGACGGCTCGCCTCCGCACCGCCCGGTCCCGCTCCAGCAGGCCCCCCTCCAGCAGGGGCCGCTCCAGCAGGGCCCGCTCGACCGCCGGGCCCACCCGTGACGGGGCGGCGACGCGCCGGTGGACCGGGTGGCTAGGCGATCAAGGTCCCGTTAGAATCGGGCGGGGGTTGCGCAGCTGTACCGCACGGCGCCGGTGGTGGGCCGAACGGTCGTGCGCGAGAAGCGAGTTGACGTCCGTCGACGCCGTGCGCCACTGCCGCGGCCCCCGACGCGCCCAGCACGCAAGCCCATCCGACGGAGTGACTTTCCCCATGCCCGACGCCCGAACCGACACGACCGAGGCGCGCCCCTTCGAGGCGTCCGCCCAGGCCGCAGCCGCCGGCTCCGGCAGGCACCGCGGTCCGGCTTCCCCGGACGACGACAGCGCCTCCGCGCACGCCCACGGCAAGCACCGCCGCACGGCGGACGGCCGCTGAGCCCGAGCCACGACGGCACGCGCCCTGGCCCCCCGGCACCGTCCGGGGGGCCAGGGCCGTTTCCGCCCCGCGCCGGGCCGGGCCCCGCCTCGGCCCCGCCCCGGCCCAGCTCGGGCCCGGCCTCAGTCCGGCCCAAGACCCGTCTCGGCCCGACCCGGGTCCCGCCTCGGCCCCGCCCCAGCCCTGCTCGGGCCCGGCCTCGGTCCGGCTCAGGCCCGGCCTCGGCCCACCGCGATCCGGCCCGGGTCCGGCCTCGGTCCCGCACAGGACCCGTCTCGGCCCGACCCAGGACTCGCCCAGGACTCGCCCGGGGCCGGCCCCAGGCCCGTCTCGGTCCTGCCCGGACTCGTCTCGGCCCCGCCTCAGCCCCTCTGACCCCGTTTCAGCCCCAGCACCTCCACCGCCGCGAAGCCCTCCTCCGGCGGGCGTCCCGCGTAATAAGGGGACAGCAGCCCGTCCAGCTCGGCCACGCTGAAGACGTCCCCGGCGGTGTCGAACCGCGCCGCGATGCCGGGGCGCTCCACGACGGCGACCATGCCGCCGTGCACGACGAAGACCTGCCCGGTCACCCCGGCGGCGGCCGGGGAGGCCAGATAGCCGACCAGCGGTGAGACGTGTCCGGGCGCGAGCACGTCCGTACCGCCCGCACCGCCCTCCGGCTCCCCTCCCCCGCCGATGCCCGCGAAGACGTCCTCGGTCATCCGCGTCCTGGCCCGGGGGCAGATGGCGTTCACCGTCACCCCGTACTTGCGCAGCGCCGCGGCGGTCGAGGTGGTGAGCCCGACGACGCCGCCCTTGGCGGCGGCGTAGTTGGGCTGGCCCGCCGAGCCGGCCAGGAACGCCTCGGAGGAGGTGTTGACGACCCGTCCGTACACCGGCCGGCCGGTGGCCTTCGCGCGCTCGCGCCAGTGCGCGGCGGCGAACCGCAGCATGGCGAAGTGCCCCTTGAGGTGCACGCGGACGACGGAGTCCCACTCGTCCTCGGTCATGGAGAAGACCATGCGGTCGCGCAGGATGCCCGCGTTGTTGACGAGGACGTCGAGCCCGCCGCCGGTCCCGGCCCCGATGCCGGCCGCCAGCCGTACGAGCTCCCGGGCGCCGTCGAAGTCGGCGACGTCCCCGGCGTGGGCCGTGGCCAGGCCGCCGGCCGCGCGGATCTCGGCGACGACCTCCTCCGCGGGCGCGGCGGACGCCTCCCCGGAGCCGTCGCGGCCCGGTTTCCCGTGGTCGTTGACCACCACATGGGCGCCGAGCGCCGCCAGTTGCAGGGCCTCGGCCCGGCCGAGGCCCCGGCCGGCGCCGGTGACGATCGCGGTCCGGCCGGCGAGCGGCCGCTCCGCCGTCATCAGATCTCCACGCAGGTGCGCAGGGCCTCGCCCGAGCGCATCTGGTCGACGGCGTCGTTGACCCTGGCGAGCGGGACCCGGTGGGTGATCAGGCCCGCGAGGTCGACGCGGCCCGCCCGCCAGAGGGCGATGGCCCGCTCGTAAGCACGCAGGACGTTGCCGCCGCCGAAGAGCGAGGGCAGGATCCGCTTCTCGTCGAGGAACAGCTCGAACATGCTGATCTTGAGGAAGTCGTCCGCCGCGCCCGCCCCGACGACGCAGAGGGTGCCGCCGCGCCGGGTCGCCTCGTAGGCGGTGCGGGCGGTGGCGGAGGTCCCGACGGCCTCGAAGACGTAGTCGAAGCCCTCGCCCCCGGTGATCCGGCGGCGGGCGTCGCCGAGGCCCTCGGGCGGCACGGCCTCCGTGGCGCCGAACCGCAGCACGGCCTCGCGCCGCGCCGCGGTCGGGTCGACGGCGACGATGTGCGCGGCGCCGGAGGCCCGGGCGCCCTGCGCGACGCTGACGCCGACGCCGCCGCAGCCGATGACCGCGACCGAGGAACCGGCCGCCACGCGCGCCGTGTCGAGGGCGGCGCCGAGGCCGGTCGTGACGCCGCAGCCGATCAGCGCGGCGATGTCGTAGGGGACGTCGTCGGGGACGGGCACGGCGCAGCCGGCGGGCACGACGAGTTCCTCGGCGAAGGTGCCGGTGCCGGCGAACCCGAAGAGGTCGGTGCCGGCCCGCCGGAAGGACGGGGTGCCGGCGCGTGCGAACCCGGACAGGCACAGGTGGGTCTGGCCGCGCCGGCACGCGGGACAGCCGCCGCAGGCGGGCAGCCAGCAGAGGAGGACCCGGTCGCCGGGCGAAAGGCCGGTGACGCCTTCGCCGACCTCGATGACCTCACCGGCGCCCTCGTGGCCGGGGACGAGGGGCGCGGGCTGCGGCAGCACCCCGGACATCGCGGAGAGGTCGGAGTGGCAGAGCCCGGCGGCCCGCATGCGCAGCCGTACCTTGCCGGGTCCGAAGCCCACGGCCTCGACGTCGTCGTGGACCTCCAGCTTGTCCTGGCCTGTCTCGTGCAGTACGGCTGCGCGCATGGTGCGACTCCCTTCGCGTAACGGGCGGTTCGGTCAGGGTGCGGCGGGTGCGACGGCTCGGGGGGAGCGGCTCGGGTGGGGAGCGGCTCAGGTGTGGGTGACGACCGTGTCGGCGAGGACCGGGGCTTCGTCGCGCTCCACGGCGGTCACGGTCACCTGGACGCGGCCGGGGCCGGGGGTGTCGCGCCACATCCGCACGCGCAGCGTCTCGCCGGGGAAGGCGACGCCGGCGAAGCGGGTGGTGTACGCGCGGACGCGGGCGACGTCGCCGCCGAGCGCGGTGTCCACGACGGCCTTAAGAGTGATGCCGTACGAGCACAGGCCGTGCAGGATCGGCCGGTCGAAGCCCGCGCGCTTCGCGAACTCCGGGTCGGCGTGCAGGGGGTTCCAGTCGCCGGACAGGCGGTAGAGGAGGGCCTGGTCCTCCCTGATCGGGCGGTCCGCGGTCCAGGTGGGGGCGGTGCCGGGGGCGTCGAGGCGGGTGGTGGAGCCGCGCTCGCCGCCGAAGCCGCCCTCGCCCCGGACGTAGATGTCGCTCCGGCTCGTCCAGAGCGGCCCGTCCGCGTCCGCCACGTCCGAGCGGTGGACGATGACGGCCGCCTTCCCCTTGTCCAGGACGGCCTCGACGCGGGAGGTCCCGGTGGCGGTGCCGCGTACGGGGAGCGGCCGGTGGAGCTCGACGGTCTGCCCGCCGTGCAGGACGGCGGCGAGGTCGACGTCGATGCCCGGGGTGCCGAGGCCGCCGGACACGGCCCGGCCGCCGCCCGCGACGGTCGCGAAGGACGGCAGCACGTGCAGCCGGGTCTCCAGGGTGTAGCGGAGCTCGTCGGGTCCGGTCGCCGAGGTGCCCGCGCCGATGCCCAGGTGGTAGAGGATGACGTCCTTGTGATCCCAGGTCAGTTCGCCGGTGCGGGGCTCGGCGGCGACCGCCTGCGCTGCGTCGATGGGCATCGGGCACGGCTCCTTCGCGCGTGGTGGGGATCCCGGCCGGGGTGTCCGCACCGTCGGCCGTACCGGGGTCGCTGCCGGCTCGGCCCGTCCCGCGCTCACCCTAGAACGCGTTCTAGCCGATCCGGTGGCACCCATGTATAGCCGATCGCCCCGGGGGTGGGAAGGCCACCGGCGCCCGGCCGGGCGGGTCTCCCCGCCCGGCGCGCGGCCAGGACAAATGTCATGGCGGGCCGCCCACATACGGCTCTGCTCCGCCGGCGAGGGGGTCCGTAGGGTCGGGGAGCATGAACGACAGAACGACCGAGGCCGAGCGGCACAAGCCGCCGGGCAAGTTCGCCCTCCTGCCCTGTCTCTTCATGCTCACCGGGGACGTGGAGAGTCTCCTCCGGGGCGAGCTGCCACGTCCCTGGCTGGGCGGCGCGGGCCTGGTCGCCTTCGTCGTCCTCTACGTCCTCACGGTCTTCGGCGGCCTCGACGACCGGCGGCGGCGGAGCCCTGTCGTCCTGGGGTGCCTCGGCGCGCTGGCCGCGGTCACGTACGCGCTGTCCGTCGGTTACGGCGGCGACTGGCTGCTCTGCTTCCCGCTGCTCTCGCTGGCGAGCGGCATCGTGCTGCGCGGCCGGGGACGGGCCCTGGGCGCCGTGGTGATCGCGCTCGCCAGCTCCGCGGGGATCGTCGCGGGGTTCCGCGGCGGCGTGGAGGAGTCCCTGATCGTCAGCTACGGAACGGTGCTCTCCGGTCTGGTGACGGCCGCGATCCTGACCCTGTTCGAGACCGTCGCCCAGCTCCGCGAGACCCGTGAGGAGCTGGCGCGCGGCGCGGTCGAGCGGGAGCGGCTGCGCTTCTCACGCGATCTGCACGACCTGCTCGGCCACACCATGTCCGTGATCGTGGTCAAGGCCGAGGCCGTGCGCCGCCTCGCGCCGCGGGACCTGGAGGCGGCCCTCGGCCAGGCCGCCGACATCGAGGCCGTCGGCCGCCAAGCGCTCACCGAGATCCGCGAGGCCGTCACCGGGTACCGCGAGGGCAGCCTCACCACCGAGCTCGACCGCGCCCGTTCCCTGCTGGACGCCTCCGGCATCGAGGCGGACGTCCGGCAGTCGGGGCCGCCGCTGCCGCCGCAGACCGCGGCGCTGCTGGGCTGGGTCGTCCGCGAGGGCGTCACCAACGTCGTCCGGCACAGCGGCGCGGGCCGCTGTGTGGTGGAGGTGCGCGGCGAGACCGACCGGGTACGCCTGGAGATCACCGACGACGGGTGCGGCGTAGGCTCGGGACCGGCCGCCGGGGCGGGGACGGGCGGCTCGGGTCTGAAGGGGCTGACCGAGCGGCTGGCCGCGGCCGGCGGTGCGCTCACCACCGGCCCCGACGGGCGCCGGGGCTTCCGGCTGGTGGCCGAACTGCCCGTCGACGCGGAGTCCGAGGAGGACCGGGACACATGATCAGGCTGCTCCTCGCCGAGGACCAGGGCATGATGCGGGGCGCGCTCGCGCTGCTGCTCGGGCTGGAGGAGGACTTCGAGATCGTCGCCCAGGTCGGCGACGGCGAGGAGATCCTGCCCAAGGCCCTGGAGACGGAGCCCGACGCCGCGCTCCTCGACATCGAACTCCCCGGCCGCAGCGGCCTGGACGCGGCGGCGGACCTGCGCGAGCGGCTGCCCGGCTGCCGGGTGCTGATCCTCACCACGTTCGGGCGCCCCGGCTATCTACGCCGGGCGATGGAGGCGGGCGCCTCCGGGTTCCTGGTCAAGGACGGCCCGGTGGAGGAACTCGCGGCGGCGGTCCGGCGGGTGCTGGCGGGCGAGCGCGTCATCGACCCGGCCCTGGCCGCGGCCGCCCTGAGCGCGGGCCCGAACCCGCTGACCCAGCGTGAGCGGGACGTGCTGGCGGCGGCGGTGGACGGGGCGACGGTGGCGGACATCGCGGCGCGGGTGCACCTGTCACCGGCGACGGTCCGGAACTACCTGTCGGCGGCGATCGGCAAGACGGGGACGCGGAACCGCATGGAGGCGGTTCGGGCGGCGCGGCAGAACGGCTGGTTGTAGGGGAGGGCGCGTACGGCGCGTGGGCGAGCCCGAAGGGACGGCACGTACGGCGTCGCGAGGCCCGGGCAGTGCCTTCCCGCTCGCCGGACGGCCGGATCCCGCGCCCTGCCGTTCCCGGCGGCCCGGAGCGGCGACGCGGCCCGTCCCGCGTCGAGGACCGGGGCCCGGGGCCGGGCCGCTCACGCGCCCGCGTAGCCTGCATCCACCACACGCACCCCCGGAGGACCCCCATGGCCCCCAAGCCCGAGACGCTCGCCGCATTCGAAGCGGCGAAGGGCTTCATGCCGCTCGACGAAGGACTCGCCCTCCACGCGGCCGCCCGCGAGGCGGCGGCCCTGCGCATGCCGCTGCTCGAAGTCGGCACGTACTGCGGCCGGTCGACGATCCTGCTCGCCGACGCCGCGCGGGAGGCCGGGGTCACGGCCGTGACCGTCGACCACCACCGCGGCAGCGAGGAGCAGCAGCCCGGCTGGGAGTACCACGACACCTCCGTCGTCGACCCGGTCGTGGGGCGCATGGACACGCTGCCCACGTTCCGCCGGACGCTGCACCGGGCGGGTCTGGAGGAGCACGTCCTCGCGATCGTCGGCCGGTCGCCGCAGGCCGCCGCGGTGTGGGGGACGCCGCTCGGGCTGGTGTTCATCGACGGCGGGCACACCGACGAGCACGCGACGGCCGACTACGAGGGCTGGGTGCCGCACCTCGCGGAGGGCGGACTCCTCGTCATCCACGACGTGTTCGCCGATCCGGCCGACGGCGGCCAGGCCCCGTACCGCGTGTACCGCAGGGCGCTCGCGTCCGGTGCCTTCACCGAGGTCTCGGTGACCCGTTCCCTGCACGTTCTCCGCCGGACCGGCCTCGGAATCTGACGGGCGGCGTTAGCATCGCCGGGTGTCCAAAGGCAGCTTTCCCCGCGCGCCCCGCCGTGACGGCGTGTCCGGCCGTCCCGGTGGCCGCGCCACCCCTCTGATAGCCGCGCTGGTGGCCCTGGTGGCCGCCGGTCTCGCGGGCTGGCTGCTGTGGGACGCGGGCGGGGGCGAGGACGACAGCGCGAAGCGCCCCGTCGCCGCCACCTCCGCCGCCACCTCCCGGGCCCCCGCGGCCCCCGGGCCCTCGGCGGCGGCCTCCGGGCCGCGGAGCCCCTCGCCGTCCGCGAGCGGCACCACCGCGTCGCCGGGCCCGTCGGCCGGTGAGGGCGCCGGGGTCGCCGACGGCGAGGCGCCGCGCGCCGACGGCCCGCTCAAGGGCAAGGTGGTCCTCGTCGACCCCGGCCACAACATCCGCAACAGCGAGCACACCGCGGAGATCAACCGTTCCGTCGACATCGGCACGGGCCGCAAGGAGTGCGACACCACCGGCACGTCCACGGACGCCGGTTACGCCGAGGCGACGTTCAGCCTCGACGTCGCCCACCGCCTGCGGACGATCCTGCGGAACCAGGGCGCGAAGGTGGTGTTCACGCACGACGGCGAGCGCGCGTACGGACCGTGCGTCACCGAGCGGGCCGCCATCGGCAACAAGGCCCACGCCGACGCCGCGGTCTCCCTCCACGCCGACGGCTCGGCCGTCGGCAACCGCGGCTTCCATGTGATCCTGCCCGCCCTGGTGAAGGGCGGGGCGGCGGACACCGCGCCCATCGTCGGGCCGTCGAAGGAACTGGGCGCGCGGATCGCGGGGAACTTCGTCCGGACGACCGGCAGCCCGCCGTCCAATTACATCGGCGGCGGCACGGGCCTCGACACCCGCGGGGATCTCGGCGGGCTCAATCTCTCGACGGTCCCGAAGGTGTTCATCGAATGCGGCAACATGCGCGACCCGGAGGACGTGGGCCGGCTCACCGACGCTGCATGGCGTGAGAAGGCGGCGCAGGGGATCGCGGACGGCATCACGGACTTCCTGCGCGGGTAGGGGCCGGTGCGGGGGGGACGGCGGGTAACAGGGGGGCGTACCAGCAGGCCACAGCCGTGTCACGACGGTGATACGAAGAAGACGCCCCGGCCACCCAGGCGATAGGTTCACCCGTACGATGGGGGCACCCCCGCCCCTGCCCCCGCGCCCTCGCACGTCCCGACACCGGGACGGCGACGGTTAATGATCAACACTGACAAAGGACTTCAGTTGAACATCCGCTCCCTCACTCGAGGCGACGGCGTGGTGATCGGAGCAGCGGTGTTGCTGTTCATCGCCTCGTTCCTCAGCTTCTACTCGTACGACTGCGGGCAGTCGTCGATCGGCTGTCCGGCGGAGCCGAACGGCTGGAAGTCCGGGCTCTTCCCCGTACTGCCGTCGATCTTCCTCGCCGGCATCATCGCCGCCGCCCTGATCGTCGCCGCCCGCTTCCAGCCGGAGGGCCGCAAGGTCCTCGGCCTCGGTCTCGACCAGTGGGGCACGGCGCTCACCGTCTTCGCCGCGTGGTCCTCGGTGTGGACGATCATCGGCGGCCCGGACAGCATCTCCCCCGGTGTCGGCCAGATCCTCGGCCTGATCGCCACCCTGGCCCTGGCCGCCGTGGCGCTGCTCACGCCGCGCACCCCGGCGCTGAAGGCCCCGCTCATGGGCGTTCCGGGCCCGCAGGCCCCGGCCCCGTACGGCGCCGGCCCGAACCCGGGCTACGGCTACCCCGGTGGCGCGCAGCAGCCCGGCGCCCCGGGCCCGTACGGCGCGCAGCAGCAGCCGTTCGGCGCCCAGCCGGGCCAGCCGCAGGGTCCGCAGGACCCGAGCCTGGGCGGCGCGGCCGGTGCCACCGGCGCGGCCGCCGCTCCGCAGCCGGGCGCGGCGCAGCCCGCGGCCCCGGCCGCGGACTTCGCCCCGTTCTGGTTCGCGGTCCCGGTGGCCCGTCCGCTCTACGGGGAGGACGGCTCGCCGACGCCGGTCGCCGAGCTCGCCCCCGGCACCTGGTACCTGGCGGTGGACCAGCGCGGTGCCGCGCTGGTCGCGCAGACCCAGGACGGCCGTCGCGGCCTGCTCCAGGACACCACGGGGATCCAGCGCGGCTGACCTGATCGGCACGCTTCCCCGAACGGCCCGCCGGGTTCTCCCGGCGGGCCGTTCGCCGTACCGGGGCGGTCGCCCGGTGGAGCGTTCCCGCCGGATCGTTCGCCTTGCCCGGCCGCTCGTCCAGCCGGAGCGTTCGTCCGGCCGGCCTGTTCGTCTCGACGGGGCCTTTTCTCCCGCCGGGGCGGCCGTCGTCGCACCGCCGTCCCGCCGGGGCAGCGGTCTTGCCGGGACGGCGGGCCGGGTCGTACAGTCCGACCCTGACTGACGGACCGTCAGATGGAGGCGTCGATGCGGCTCGGCCTCGCGCTCGGCTACTGGGGCCGCGGGGGCCCCGACCCCGGCCGGCTCTCCCTCGCCCTGGAGGCCGAGCGGCTGGGCTACGACTCGGTGTGGACCGCCGAGGCATGGGGCTCGGACGCCTTCACGGCCCTCACCTGGATCGCCGCGCACACCCGGCGCGTACGCCTGGGCACCGCCGTGGCCCAGATGGCCGCCCGCGCCCCGGCGGCGACGGCGATGCACGCGCTGACCCTCGACCACCTCTCCGGCGGCCGGATGTTACTCGGCCTGGGACTGTCGGGACCCCAGGTGGTGGAAGGCTGGTACGGGCGCCCGTTCCCGGAGAGCCCCCTGACGGCGACGCGCGAGTACGTCGACGTGGTCCGCCAGGTGCTGCGCCGCGCGGCGCCCGTGACCCTCGACGGCCGCTACCACCCGCTCCCCTACCGCGGCCCGGACGCCACCGGCCTCGGCAGGCCGCTGAGGTCCATCGTCCATCCGCTGCGCCCCGGGCTGCCGGTGCTGCTCGGGGCCGAGGGGCCGAGGAACATCGCCCAGACCGCGCGGATCGCCGACGGCTGGCTGCCGCTGTACTGGTCGCCGCTGCGCGCCGGGCTGTACACGGCGGCCCTCGCGGCGGCGCCCGAGGGCTTCATGGTCGCCCCGCTGGTCCAGGCCCGGCTCTGCTCCGACGTCGCGGAGGGGCTGCGGCCGGTCAAGGCGATGCTCGGCTTCTACATCGGCGGCATGGGGCACGCCCGCCGCAACTTCCACGCCGAGCTGATGGCCCGGATGGGCTTCGCGGACGCGGCGCGGCGGGTGCGGGAGCTGTTCCTGGCCGGGCGGCGGGAGGAGGCCGTGGCCGCCGTGCCGGACGACTTCGCCGACGAGATCTCGCTCGTCGGCCCCCGGGAGCGGATCGCGGAGCGGCTGGCGCTGTGGCGGGCGGGGCCGGTCACGGACCTGCTGGTGACGGCCCCGGACGCCGCCACGCTGCGGGTCCTGGCGGAGCTCAACGCGTGAGCCGGGCGGTGCGCGGCGCTCAACGCGTGAGCCGGGCGGTGCGCGGCGCTCAACGTGTGGCGGGTCTGCCCTTCCCGCGCAGCCAGACGTCGAAGAGCCCGTCGAGGTCCTTGCCCGACTTCCGCTCCCAGAACCGGACGAACTCGGCGGTGTCGGCGTTGCCGTGCCGGTGCTCGGCGGTCCACGCCCGTACGGTCGCGAAGAACTTCTCGTCGCCGACGGCTTGGCGCAGCTTGTGCAGGACCATGGCGCCCCGGCCGTAGACCGGTGGGTCGGAGACCGTCTCCGGCTCGGGGTCGGAGGGCGGATAGGCCCAGATGCCCTCGCTCAGCGGGTCCTTGCCGTCGTAGTAGTCGTCGAAGATGCGCTGGACGGACCGGCCGCCCCGCTTCTCCTCCCACAGCCACTCCGCGTACTGGGCGAAGCCCTCGTTCAGCCACATGTCGCGCCAGGTGCGGGGGGTGACGGAGTTGCCGAACCACTGGTGGGCGATCTCGTGCACCACGGTGAGGTCGTCGGGGGTCGTGCCGAAGTAGGGCTTGGTCTGGGTCTCCAGGGCGTACCCCAGGGTTGGGTTGTGGTCGACGACCGCGCCGGCCGAGGAGAAGGGGTACGGGCCGAACAGGCCGGTCGCCCAGGTGAGGGCCTCCGGCACCAGCTTCTTCAGCCGGGGCTCCGCGGCGGCCTGCTTGGGGTGCGTGGCGAGGCATACGGGCAGCTTCCCGGCGTGGGTGGTGGTCACCTTGAACGGGGAGACGGCCACGCTCGCCAGATAGCTCGCCATCGGCTCGGCGGAGTGCCAGGAGAAGGACTTCCGGCCGCCCTTGGTCTCCTCGCGCTTCAGCTCGCCGTTGGCCACGGCGGTGTATCCGGCGGGCACGGTCACCTGGATGTCGTAGGCGGCCTTGTCGGAGGGGTGGTGGTTGCCGGGGAACCAGGCCATCGAGCCCGTGGGCTGGCCGAGGCCGACCGCGCCGTCGTCGGTCTCCACCCAGCCTTCCGCGCCCTCGCCGTCCTTGGCGTCCTCGTCGTCCTCGTCGTCCTCGTCCGTGATCTCCTCCGGGGTCCCCCCGTAGGTGACGACCGTCTCGAACGTCCGCCCCTTGGCGATCTTCCGGTCGGGTGTCACCGTCAGCTCGGTGCCCTCCCGTTCCGTACGGGCCTCGCGGCCGTCGACCCGGACGGCGCGGACGTCCAGCCCCTTCAGGTCGAGGTTGAAGGCGGCAAGTTCCTGTGTCGCCCGCGCCGTGATCACGGCCGTGCCGTCCAGGTGGTTGCCGTCCGGCTCGTAGGCCAGGGTCAGGCCGTAGTGCCGGACGTCGTAACCGCCGTTGCCCAGCTGGGGGAAGAGCGGGTCGCCGGCTCCGGACGCGCCCGCGTCCGCCTTCGCCGTGCCGCCACCGCCGACGGTGCAGGAGGCGAC
Organism: Streptomyces albireticuli; assembly: GCF_021228125.1. GTDB lineage: Bacteria > Actinomycetota > Actinomycetes > Streptomycetales > Streptomycetaceae > Streptomyces > Streptomyces albireticuli. The sequence goes on along the minus strand of NZ_JAJQQS010000002.1, from coordinate 572,954 downwards.
GAGCGCCAGCGCCGCGACCGCCGGCAGGGTACGGGCGGCCGTCCGGCGCGGCGCCCGGCGGCGGACCGCGGGGACGTGCCGGACGGACGGCCGTCGGAGGGTGTCGGTCATGCTGCCGATGCTCTCACCCCACCGGGGAACGGGCTCAGAAGCGGGCCCGCTCCAGCCAGAATTCCAGCAGCTCGCGCTCGCCCAGGACCTCGACCCGGCCGCTGTCCAGCGGCTGCCGCCGGTAGAAGACGCTCAGCAGGTCGGTGAGCGGGCCGCGCACGACGACGGCCGCCTTCTCATGGGCGCGCCGCCACTCGATCCGCTCGCCGCTGTAGTCGACGAACCACTCCGCCACCAGCTCGGGCGCGGTGTCGGTGGCGTGCAGGTGCAGGGTGCGGCCGGGGCCGAGGAGCTCCTTGTACGCGGGGTTGAACTCCATCGCGAGGGGCGAGCTGACGATCTGGAGCCATTCGTCGAGGCAGTCGGCGGCGATCTCCGGGGCCACGGTGAACGCGGTGCCGGTGGTGGCCTCGGCGTCGGCCCGGTGGATCACGGTCTCGTGCGTCATCCGGCGGGCCCAGAAGCCGGCGGCCTGGCGCGGCCCGAACGTCCACACCCCGGTGTCGGGGCCGCTCTCGCGCAGGGTCCTCGCCAGGGCGTCGGCGCCCTCGGCGAGCCAGGCGCCGAACGCCGCCGCGTCCGCGTCGAGGGACGGGTCGCCGGGGCCGGGGGCGGGGGCGGCGCCGATGTCGGTGGGGGTGTAGGAGGTGGTCCGCGTGCGCACGAGGTGCTCGGCGAACCGGTGGGCCTGGCCCACGTGCAGGAGGAGCTGGGCCAGGGTCCACTCGGGGCAGGTGGGGACGGTGGCGGTGAGGTCCGCGCCGTGGATCGCTTCGCGGAGGAGGGTGGTTTGGGTGACGACCTCGGAACAGTAACGGTCGTAGCTGAGGTGAGTCATGACGCCACCCTAGGGTGCGGCTGCGCGGGGCCTTTTCCCCACCCCGCCCCTTCCCGGAACCGGGGCTCCGCCCCGGACCCCGGTCCTCGAACTCCCCCGGCTACCGCTGGGGGTGCCCCCGGGAGGCACCTCCGGGCGGGCCGGGTTGCCGCCAGGAGCCGGGCAGGAAAGCCGCCTCCTGGCACAGCGGAGAGCCGGCCTGCGGCAAGCTGCCCCCGGGCAGGGGCGAATCCGGCCCGTCCGGCGCTTGAGGACACCGCGCGGTAGCGCGGCCAGGCGCTCCGGGCCTAGCAGCAATCCGGTTCGAGCCCCCGCGGCAGCCGCTCCCCGCCGAAGACCGCCGTCGTCGCCTCGTCGCCGCCCAGCGCCGCCGCCGCCAGCAGCAGCGACCCCGCCGTCCATGTCGTGAGCTCCTCGGGCCAGACGGCCTTGTCGTCGAAGACGTAGCCCGTCCAGTACATGCCGTTCTCGGCGCGCAGGTGCTGGATCGACTGGAGGATCTCCACGGCGCGGTCGGACTCGCCCATCACCCAGAGCGCGAGGGCGAGTTCGCAGCTCTCGCCGCCGGTGACCCAGGGGTTGGGGAGGACGCAGCGGACGCCGAGGCCGGGGACGACGAAGCGGTCCCAGCCCTCCTCTATGCGCTCCTTGGCCTCGGGGCCGGTCAGCGCGCCGCCGAGGACCGGGTAGTACCAGTCCATGGAGTAGCGGCTCTTGTCGAGGAACCGCTCGGGGTGGCGGCGGATCGCGTGCGCGAGGAGGCCGGTGGCCAGCTCCCAGCCGGGCTGGGGCTCCTCGCGGTGCTCGGCGACGGCGAGGGCGCAGCGCAGTGCCTGGTGGATGGAGGAGGAGCCGGTGAGCAGGGCGTCGGTGACGTCGGTGCCGTCCTCCTCCCGCTTCCAGCCGATCTGGCCGCCGGGCTGCTGGAGCTGGAGGACGAACTCGACGGCGGCGAAGACGGTCGGCCACATGCGGTCGAGGAAGGCGTCGTCGCCGGTGGCGAGGTAGTGGTGCCAGACGCCCACGGCGACGTAGGCGACGAAGTTGGTCTCCCGGCCCCGGTCGGTGGGGGCGTCGGCGTCGCCGTCGGCGTAGGCGGCGTACCAGGAGCCGTCGGGGTTCTGGTGGTCGGCGAGCCAGCGGTAGGCGGCCTCGGCGCGGGCGTGCTCGCCGGCGGCGTCCAGGGCCATGGCGGCCTCGACGTGGTCCCAGGGGTCGAGGTGGTGGCCGCGGAACCAGGGTATGGCGCCGTCCTCGCGCTGTACGGCGGCGAGGGCGGCGACCGTCCGGACGGCCTGTCGTGCGGTCAGCACACCGGGCAGGACGAGGCGTTCGGTGCGGCCGGGGCCGCGGCTGAAGGTGGTCACTTGGCGACCGCCCCGTCCTGGTGCGGCTTGGTCGCGTAGGCGACGAAGCTCTTGCCGATGACGGGGTTGAGGAGCTGCTCGGCGACCCGGGTGGCCTTGGGCTTCTTCATGATGTCCCAGACCAGCAGCTTGTGGTAGGCGCGGACGGGCAGCGCCTTGTCGTTGTCGACGCCGAAGGCGCACTTGAGCCACCAGTACGGGCTGTGCAGGCCGTGCGCGTGGTGGGTGCCGTAGGGGGCGAGGCCCGCCTCCCGCATCCGGTCGAGGAGTTCGTCGCCGCGGTAGATGCGGATGTGGCCGCCCTCGACCTCGTGGTAGGCGTCGGAGAGCGCCCAGCAGATCTTCTCCGGGCCGTAGCGCGGGACGGTGACGGCGATGCGGCCGCCGGGCTTGAGGACCCGGACCATCTCCGCGAGGACACCCTTGTCGTCGGGGATGTGCTCCATGACCTCGGAGATGATGACGACGTCGAAGGTGTCGTCGGGGAAGGGCAGCGCGAGGGCGTCGCCCTCCATGGCCGTGGCGGTGGCGCCGGCCGGGGCCTCACCGGCCTCCTTCATCGCGGCGAACCACTTGGCGACCTCGCGTATCTCCTCGCCGTTGCGGTCGAGGGCCACGACCTGCGCGCCGCGCCGGTAGCACTCGAAGGCGTGCCGGCCCGCGCCGCAGCCCAGGTCGAGCACGCGGTCGCCGGCGGCGAGCGGGAAGCGGGTGAAATCGACGGTCAGCACGGAGGTCTGCTTTCGTCCGGCGGGGCAGGTCAGGTCGGATCAGGGGGCGGTGGGGACGCGGTCGGCGGACGTCCGGGCCCGGCGGGGCCGGAGGCGGCGGCCGGGTTACCGGATGCCCGCCCGGCGGCGGGCCGCGTCGGCGGCACCGTACCGGGCGACGGCCGCACGGTAGTGCTCGGCCGTGTCGATCGCGGCCTGCCGCCAGGTGAAGCGGGCGAGCACCCGCTCACGGCCCGCGGCGCCGAGGCGGCGGCGCAGGTCGGCGTCGCCGAGCAGCCGGGTGAGGCCCGCGGCGAGGGCGCCGGCGTCGCCCGGTGGTACGGCCAGGCAGGTCTCGCCGTCGGGGCCGGCGACCTCGGGGATGGCGCCGCCGGTGGTGGCCAGCAGCGGGGTGCCGGTGGCCATGGCCTCGGCGGCGGGCAGCGAGAAGCCCTCGTAGAGGGAGGGGACGCAGGCGACCTGCGCCGAGCGGACGAGGTCGACGAGTTCGGCGTCGCTGACGCCCTTGACGAAGCGGATGGCGTCGCCGAGGCCGTGCCGTGCGATGGCCGTGGCGACCGGGCCGTTCTCGGCGCGCTTGCCGACGACGACGAGGTGGGCCCCGGGGTCGGTGGCGCGCACGGTGGCGAGCGCCTCGACGAGGTGGACCAGGCCCTTGAGGGGGACGTCGGCGCTGGAGGTGGTGACGATCCGGCCGGGCACCTCCGCGACGGACGGGTCCGGGGAGAAGAGGTCGGTGTCGGCGCCGATGGGGACGACGTGGATCCGGTCGGCGGGCACCCCGAGGTCGTCGACGATCTCGTCGCGGGAGGAGCCGGAGACGGTCAGGACGGACGGCAGGCGGCGGGCGACGCGCTTCTGCATCCGGACGAACCCGTACCAGCGGTGGACGGAGGCGCGGCGCTTCCAGTCGGCGGCGGCGTCGAGGTCGAGCTGCCGGTCGACGGTGATGGGGTGGTGGATGGTGGTGACGAGCGGGGCGCCCAGGGTGAGGGGGCCGCCGAGGAGCCCGTAGCCGAGGGTCTGGTTGTCGTGCACGACGTCGAACCGGCCGCGGCGGGCGGCGAGATGGCGGCGGGCGCGCAGGCTGAAGGTGAGCGGCTCGGGGAAGCCGCCGGTGGCCATGGTGGCGACCTCCAGCGCGTCGACCCAGTCGCGGTACTCGCCCAGGCCGGGCATGCGGAAGGGGTCGGGCTGCCGGTAGAGGTCGAGGCTGGGGAGCTCGGTGAGGGTGACGCCCTCGTCGAGCACGGGGTACGGCTGGGCGCCGATGACCTCGACGCTGTGGCCGAGCCGGGCGAGTTCGCGGGAGAGGTGGCGTACGTAGACGCCCTGGCCGCCGCAGAACGGGTTGCCCTTGTAGCTGAGCAGCGCGATGCGCAGCGGGCGTTCCGTGCGGGAGGTGTCCCCGCCGGGGAGGCCGCCCTCTCGCGCGAGTGCTGCCTCTGTGGCCTCAGCGGTCACTCCCGGCCTCCTTCTCGCTGCTGTTCCCGCCGGAGCGTAACCGGTCGCGCTAATCTAGAACAAGTTTCAGACTGGGTTGTCCAGAAGCTTGAATCTACCGGCCGGACGGGCAGTCGACAGGACCGGATCGGGTGATTCGCGCCACGACCCGACCCCTGCCATGCTGTGCCGTCCGGGCTGCACAGATACCGCTGGATGGACCGCCACGGAATGGGACATATGACTACGGAATCCAAGGCGGCGACCGCATCGGCCGCGCCCGCCGTCAGCGCCCCCCTCCCTCTGACCGAGCGTCAGGAAGCCCGTCGGCGGCGCATCCTGGACGCCACGGCCCGGCTGGCCGTCCGCGGCGGTTTCGACGCGGTGCAGATGCGGGAGGTGGCCGAGTCGTCGAGCGTCGCGCTCGGCACGCTCTACCGCTACTTCCCGTCCAAGATCCATCTGCTGGTCGCCACGATGCAGGACCAGCTCCAGCAGCTGCACGGGACCTTGCGCAAGCGCCCGCCGACGGAGGAGGAGCCGGCCGCGCGCGTGGCCCAGACCCTGATGCGGGCCTTCCGGGCGATGCAGCGCGAACCGCACCTGGCCGACGCGATGGTGCGCGCCCTCACCTTCGCCGACCGCTCGGTGAGCGCCGAGGTCGACACCGTCTCGCGGCTCACCACGGCCATCATCCTGGACGCGATGGGGCTGGCCGGGCCGCCGACGCCCGCGCAGCTCTCGGCCGTCCGGGTCATCGAGCACACCTGGCACTCGGCGCTCATCACCTGGCTGTCGGGGCGGGCCTCCATCGCCCAGGTGAAGATCGACATCGAGACCGTGTGCCGGCTGATCGACCTCACTTCACCTTCTACCGGGAATTGCCAAGAGGTTTAGGGCGGCGCGTTCGAGTGAACTTGGGGCGCGCGTGGCTCGTTTCGTGCGCCCTTGCGCCCCCCACAGGTGAGGTATTCCGCGCCCACGGCAGAGGTACACGCCGTATGAATTGTCGACGTGCCCGGCGTAGCACTGGCCGCCGGGGGACGGGGAGGCGGGGTCGTGATCCGGGTTCTACTGGTACAGGACACCTATCTGCTGCGCGCGGCGCTGGCGGCGTTCCTCGGCAGGGAGCCCGACCTGGAGGTCCTCTCCGCCTCCTGGGAGCACGCGGCGGCCACGTCATGGGCGAGGTGGCCCGACGTCTGCGTCGTGGACATGGACAGCCCCGACGCCGCGGGGCCACGGGGCCTCAGGGAGCTGTCCGCCCGATGTTGCGCGGGGGACGGCACCTCGGTCCTGCTGGCCCTGGCCACGGCGGAGCGGCCGGGGCCGCTGCGCCGGGCGTATGAGGAGGGGGCCTTGGGGTACTTGAGCAAAAACGCTTCTCCCGACCAGTTGGTCGAGGGGATACGGCGGGTGGCGAAGGGCGAGCGGTACATCGACGAGTCGCTCGGCTACGGCTTCCTGGAGGCCGCCGAGATCCCGCTGACGAGACGTGAACTCAGCGTGCTCTCACTCGCCGCGGAGGGCTCCTCCATCGGGGAGATCGCCCGGAGTCTGCACCTTTCCAACGGGACCGTGCGCAACTACCTGGCGTCGATCACCCGGAAGACCGGGGCCCGCAACCGCGTCGACGCGATCCGGATCTCGCGGGGAGCGGGGTGGGTGTGAGGGGGCGTGCGCCGGCGTGCGCGGGCCCGGGGCCCCGGTGAGGTCACGGTAGAGCGGGGACACCGCGAGCAGTTCGCGGTGGTCCCCGCAGCGGGTGCGCGGGCCGTCCATCACCAGGACGCGGTCCGCGCGGCGCGCGGAGGCGGCGCGGTGCGCGATGACGATCAGGGTGGTGCCGGGCCGCCGCGCGAAGGCCCGCTCGGCCCGGGCCTCGGCGGCGGGGTCGAGGTGGCACGTCGCCTCGTCCAGCAGGGCGACGGGGGCGGGCGAGAGATAGGCTCGGGCCAGGGCGATCTGCTGCCGCTCCCCCGCGGACAGCGTGTCGGGGGCGAGCGGTGTCCCGAAGCCGCCGAGCCGCGCGACGAGACCGGACATGCCGAGGGCCTCGGCCGCGTCGGCGAGCTCCCGCTCGCCGACCGGGTCGGGGCGCAGATAGCGCAGGTTGTCGCCGAGGGTGCCGGAGAAGACGTACGCCTCCTGCGGGATGAGCACCCGCCCGCCCGGATCCCCCGGCGGCCGCCCACCGACCCGCACCTCACCGCTCCGGGGCGCCAGCAGACCCGCCATCAGCCCGGCCAGCGTCGACTTGCCGACCCCGCTGGGGCCGACGACGGCGAGGTGCGAGCCGGTGGGCACGACCAGGTCCAGGGCGTCGACGACGGGGTCGGCGTGCTCGCCGTAGGCGAAGGTGACGCCGCGCAGCTCGACGGCGGGGGTGGGGGGTGGGGGCGATGGGTGCTCGCTGGTGGGGCGCGGCCCGGGGACGGGCGCTGAGTGCCCGCTCATGGGGCGCGGCCCGGGGGCGGGCGGCGGGTGCCCGTCCGTGGGGTGTGGCCCGGGGGCGGGCGGCGGGGTGGCAGTGGGGCCGCCCAGCCCGACGACGGCGGGAGGCGCGAGCGCCGCGTGCCCGCCCGCGGGACGTGGCCCGGGGGTGGGCGCCGGGTGCCCGGCTCCGGGGTGTGCCCCCGGGGCCGGCTGCGGGGTGGCGGTGAGGCGGCGTAGTACGACGGTGAGGCGGGAGCCGCTCGCGCCCAGGCCGTGGACGAGGTTCTGGAGGGCGGGCAGGAGGGACTGCGTGAGGTAGGCGAGGGCGCCGACGAGGGCGCCGGGGGTGACGGAGCGGTCGAGCAGCCAGGGCGTGGCGGCCAGCAGGAGGACGACCGGGAGCTGGCCGGCGACGGCCAGGGCCGCGACGCGCACGACGGACCAGCGGGCGAGCGCCACGGAGGCCCGGCGCTCGGCGTCGACGAGGGCGCCCGTCGCGTCGCGGACCCGGCCTTCGGCGCCGCCGGCCGTGATGTCGCGCAGCCCGGCGGATACCTCGCCGAAGGAGCGGGCGAGGGTCTCGTCGGCGACGAGGAAGGTCTCCTGGCGGCGGGCGAGGGGCCGCAGGGTGGCCAGGAACAGGCCGAGGCCGAGCACGAGCGGCGGCACCACGACCACCAGGAGGGCGGGGGCCAGCAGGAACAGGCCCGTCAGGGCACCGGCCGCCGTGAAGACGAACGACCGCGAGACCATCACGAGCCCGGCGAAGGCGTCCCGGGCGATCTCCACCTGATGGGTCAGCCGGGAGACGGCGGCGCCGTCGGCGTCCCGCAGGGCGGCCGGGACGACGCGCCGCACGAGCCCGTCGCGCAGCGGCTCCACGAGCCCGGCGACGCCGTCGTACGTACGCCCGGTCCCGTACGCCCCGACGACCACGGCCGCGGCGGCCGCCCCGAGCCACCCGAGCCCGGCCCCGGCCCGCCCCGCGAGGAAGCCGGAGTCCAGCGCTCTGGCCAGCGCGTACCCCAGTCCGAAGGTGTGCGCGGCCTCGACCACGGACCACACGACGAGCCACGCGACGACGGCCCGCCGGCGGCGCAGGAAACGCAGCCCTCGACGGGCGACGCCGCTGCCGCCGCCACGGCCGCCGTGACGACGGCGCTCACGCATGGGGACCTCCTGGGGTTCCGGGTAGGGACGGTCGCGGCGGCCGTCGGGCCGCGGCCGGTGGACGGGCGACCGGACATGGCCCGTCGGGCACCGGTGGGGCACGTCTTGGGACGACCCACCGTGGTGGCGGGAGGACATGCGGCGCCCGCGCGCCGACGCCCCGGCGGCGGCGGAACCGGCCGGGAGCGGGGGCGGCCCGCTCCCGGCCCGTCGGCCGGTTGTCGCCCGGGCGGCGGGGCCTCGGCGCGCGTCCCCCGGTGAGGGACCGGGCGGCCACGCCCGGGGCTCGCGCCGGAGCCGGCAGCCCCGTGCGGCGCGCTGCCGGAGCGCCACCGCCGGATGGGCGGGACGCCGTCCGCGGCCGGCCCGGAGTGCCCCGGGCGGGCGTCACCGCGCGGGGTCACCGCGCGCCGAAGAGCGCCCGGTACTCCGGGTCGCGCCATAGGTCCTCGTGGGTGCCCGTCGCGTGGAGGCGGCCGTCGGCGAGCCAGGCGACGCGGTCGGCCCGGGCGGCCGTCGAGGCGCGGTGGGCGACGACGACGCGGGTGCGGGTGGTGGTGCCGTGGAGGGCGCGGGTGACCTCGTGTTCGGTGAGGGTGTCGAGGCTGGACGTCGCGTCGTCCAGGATCAGGACGCGGCCCGCGTGGGCGAAGGCACGGGCCAGGCCCAGGCGTTGGGACTCGCCGCCGGACAGCGGTGCGGCCTCGCAGGGCGTGGCGTAGCCGAGCGGCAGGCGGCGCACGAAGCCGTCCGCGCACGCCGCGCGGGCCGCTTCCGTCACGGCGTCGGGGCCGGGGTCGAAGGCGCCGAAGGCGATCGTGCCGCCGATCGTGCCGCCCAGCGGGGCGGGACGGGCGAAGGCGTAGCCGACCGCGCGCCGCAAGGTGTCGTGGCCGAGCTCGCGCAGGGGGACGCCGTCGAGCGTCACCACCCCGGCGGCCGGGTCGGCGAGCCGGCCGGCGAGCTCCGCGAGGACCGACTTGCCGGTGCCGGAACGGCCGACGACGGCCAGGGACGTGCCGCCCGGCACCACGAGGTCCACGTCGCGCAGCACCGTCCGCCCACCGCGCTCCGCGCTCACGCCGCGCAGCTCCAGGGTCCCGGGGCCGGCCGGCAGCCGGCAGTAGCCGTGCGCCGTGCCGGGCTCGGCCAGGACCTCGGCGACGCGCCCGGCGGCCGTACGGGCCCTGACGATCGCGCCGAGGTGCCCGACGAGCACACCGACCCCGGTGGCGAGCACCGCGTAGCGCGAGGCGGCGAGGAGGTCGCCGACGCTGAGCGCCCCCTGGGTGAGGCGCAGGCCGGCGACGGCCAGGACGGTGATCTGGAGGAGCGGCACGACCGTGACGGCCTGCGCGGCGGCCCGGCCCTGCACCCGCCACATGCGGTGCCCCTGGTGGGACAGTCCGGGCAGCGGGGCGAGCACACGGGTGGTCTCCCGCCGCTCCGTGCCGGCGGCCGCGATGGTCCGGGCGCCGCCGACGGCCTCGACGAGGCGTCCGGCGATCTCGCCCTGGAGCCGCTGGTACTCCGCCGCGCAGTCGCCGGACGCGCGGGCGAACGCCCGGAGCAGCAGGGCGAGCAGGGGCGCCCCGGCGAGGAAGCCCACGGCGAGCCATGGGTCGATGAGGCCGAGCGCGACGACGCCGCCCAGCGGGGCGGCGACGGAGGCGACGGATCCGGCGAGCGTGCCGGGGGCGGTGCCGACGTCCGCGGCGTTGCCGACGAGGCGGGTGACGAGGTCGCCGGGGGCGAAGCGGGCGGTGGCGCGGGGCCCGACGGCGAGGACGTGGGCCAGCAGGCGGTGGCGCAGCCAGGCCGTGGCGCGGGCGGCGGTGGTGCCGGAGAGCACGTCCTCCAGGGCGTCGAGCGCGGCGGGCGCGCAGACGAGGCCCGCGCACAGCAGGACCCAGCGGGTCGCCTCGGCACCGCGCCGGGCGAGGAGGAGGTCGAGGGTGTGGCCGAGGGCGGCGGGCAGCAGCAGGGTGGCGCCGATGGCGGTGACGGCGAGCAGAGCCAGGGCCACGGTGCGGGCGGCGCTGTGCCGGGTCGCGTCGCGCAGGATCCGGTCGCCGGGGTGCCTGCCGCCGGAATTCTCGCCTCCGGCCGTTCCGGCGGGGGCGGTTCGGGTCTGTGCCGTCTGTGCCGTCTGTGCCATGGGGTCGTCGCAGCCCTCACTGTCGGTGCTGTCGGTGCTGTCGGTGCTGTCGGTGCTGTCGGTGCTGTCGATGTTGTCGGCGTGGTCGGCCTATCGGTGCTGTCGGCGTGCTCGGCCCGCCGGTCCTGCCGGCGCGGTCCGCCCGCCGGTCCTGCCGGTGGGACCGGGCGGGCCCTGAGGGTGCCCGCCCGGTCCCCGGTGACTACCGGCTCCGTGTCACAGGCAGAGCGCGACGCTGGCCGTGCTCCAGCAGAGGAGGAGGCTCACGTTGCTGCCTCCGCCGCCGTGGCCGCCGCCGTACTCCTCGGAGTCCATGTTCTGCAGGTCGAGAAGGGCCATGGTCTTTCCTTTCATGGGGACGGATGGTGGTGCTACGGCTCCGTGCGGAGCCGGTCCTTGGGCGCCCTCAGGGGCGGCAGGAAGGGGAGCCGCGGCGTCGGGCCGGCGGGGGCGCCGTGCGCGGCGCCCAGGGCCAGCAGGACGCCGGCGGTTCCGGTGGCGAGGTCCATGGACAGCCGCATCATCTGGCTGCCGGGGAAGGCCAGTTCGCCTTCGTAGGCCATCGCGTACCAGGAGAGTGCGCGGACCTGGGTGGCCAGGTGCTCCTCGGTGACGTCGGGCGCGGTCGTGCGGCTGAGGTGGAGGATCATGCCGGCGCGGCCCTGGAGGAGGCCGGGCTGGACGTAGAACCGTGACCGCGCGGCGCGGAGGATGCCCGTGCGGGCCTCGGCGAGCGCCGGGTCCGCGGCCGTCCCGCGGCGGGCGGCGTGGTCGAGGTGGTCGTCGAGGACCATGCCGACGCCGACGCTGCCGTCTCCCAGGTAGGGCATGGTGCGCCAGCCCTCGTCGACCTCCAGGGTGCCGTTGGGGGTCGTGACGCAGCGGGCGAGGTCGGCGCGCAGGGCCCGCTCCGCGAGTTCGAGCAGGGCGGGGGCTCCGGTGCGTTCGTGGAGCCGGAGGAAGAGCAGGGCGGGGCCGCTCGCGCCGTGCATCAGGCCGGCCCGGCGGCGGGCCGCGGCCGGTGCCGCGAGGTCGGCGGCGATCCGGTCGGCGAGGAGTTGGGCGGCTTCCACGGCCTGGTCGTGGAGCTGTCGCTCGCCGGTGGTCCGTGCCAGGTGGTCGAGGGCGAGGCCGACCCCGGCCAGGCCGCTGTGGAGGTCGGAGGTGAGCCGCTGCCACTTCTCGGCGAGGACGGTCGCGGCGAGGTCGAGGGCGCGCCGGGTGTGGCCGAGCCGGTCGAGGACGCAGGCGACCCCGGCGACGCCGTCGTAGAGGCCGAGCGGGGTGCCGGGCGGCAGCGGGTCGGTGTGGTCGAGGAGCCAGCGCTCGCCCCGCTCGTAGCGGTCGGCTCCGGTCTCGGCGAGGGCGTGGAGCACCCCGGCGGCGCCGTGCGCGAGGCCGAGCCCGCCGCCGTCGCCGAACTGCGCGATGTCGCCCGGGAAGAGCCGGTCGGCACGGTCGGGGGTGGCGGAGGCGAGGATCGCCCGCACCATCGAGTCCCGGCTGCGCGGCCAGTCCCCGGGAGCGGGGAGCGCGGGGAGCGCTCCCGCGCGGGGGTGCGGGGCGGTGGCGGTGGCGGGGGCCGCGGCCCCGGCGGCCGCCGGTCGCCGTGCGGCGCGCTCGCCCGCGCCGAGGCCGGCCCCCTCGTCCGCGCCACGGCCCGCGGCGGTGCCCGCGCCCTCGTGGGTGCCACGGCCGGAGGGGCTTCCGGAGCCGTCGGCGGACGCGCCGTCCGTACGGCCGCCTGTGCCGGCGCCCGTACCGGCGCGGGTTCCCCCGCCCGTCCCACGGCCCGCGGCGCCGGACGCCCGGCTTCCCGTCCCCTCCCCGGTGATCTCCGCCACCGCCTCCGTCAAGAACTCCTCCGGCACCCCGGGGAACTCCTCGGCGATCACCTCGGCCAGGTGGGCGGCCTTGCCGCGGTCGATGGCGAAGAGCATGGTCACCGGGAGGAACAGCGCCAGCCGGAGGCACGCCAGGGCGTAGCGGTCGACGGCGGTGCCGGTGCGGTCCGGCGGTGCGACGAAGCCGGGGTGGGCGACGATCTGACGGCCGTGCTCGGCGGCGGGGGCGGCGGCCTCGAAGTCGATGAGGGTCACGGAGCGCTCGTCGGGGGCGACCATGATGTTGAACATGTGCAGGTCGTTGAAGACCACTCCCCTGGAGTGCACCGAGGACACGGCCTCCTCCACCGCGGCGTGGACACGCAGCGCCCATGCCGTGTAGTCGGCCACGGCGGTGGCGGCCGGGGCGGCGGCGATCAGGGGATGGCGCTCGGAGAAGTAGGAGTTGAGGAGGCGGCCCTCGACGAAGTCCATGACGAGGAAGCTGTGCTCCCCGAGGGTGAACCAGTCACGGACCTCGGGCGCGACGCCCAGCCCGGAGAGCTTCTCCAGGGCGTCCCGCTCCCGCTCCAGCCGGGCGACGGCGTCCGCTCCGTCGGCGGCGAGGCCGGCGTGCGGGCGGGCCTCCTTGAGGACGACCTTCCGGCCGTCGCGGGTGTCGGTACCGGCGTAGACACCGCCGCCGTTGGAGAAGTGCAGGGCCTTCTCGATGCGGTACGGCAGCTCGCCGACCGTGGTGGCGTTGCGGGCGGCGAGGTGGGGCTCCAGGAAGGCGGGCAGCTTCACCCAGTCGGGGACGTGGAACGTGGGGTCGCGGCGGTCCGGCACCAGCCGCCCTTCGGCGTCCTCGATCGCGGGGACGAGCGTGCCGCGCGCGTCGACGCAGAACCGGCGGGCGAAGGCGCCGTAGCGGACGTAGAGCGGGCCCTCGTGCCAGCGGAGGTCCGTGAGGACGTACGGGCCGGGCCTGCCGCCGACCACCTCGTGCAACTCGTCCAGCGTCGCGAGGAGTTGCTCCTCGTCCTTCGGGTAGACCGTGACGAACTTCCCGCTGTGGTCACGCCCGGCGTACTTGCTGTTGCGCAGGTGCAGCAGGTGCGGGGCGGGGACGAACTTGAAGGGGATGCCCCTCGGGACACAGTGGTCCCAGACGGCCGCGGCCGTCTTCTCCGCGCTCGAGGCGGTCGCCGACACATGGATCTTCCAGCCCTGGGGCGGCTGCCCGGGGCGCGGGGCGCCGTCGGCGTCCACGGGCGTGAGGTGCAGCCAGTCACCGGTGCGGGAGGTGTGCCAGCCGGCGGGCGCCGGGCGGCGGGCGGGCTCGTAGAGCCCGGCGTCGGCCTCCGGCGCGCCGCCGGCCGGGAGGGACAAACGGTCCGGGGTCTCGTAGAAATGCCTGTCCGCCAGGCAGTAGACCTCGTACCGCTTGTCCATCGGTTCCCCCCTCGGCTCCGTTGCGTCGAGATTTCCACGCCGTTGAGAGGCGAACCAGTCACACATGTCATGAACAGGCAGTGCGGAACGCATGAGTAACCAGGCGCGGGCCGGTCCGGCCCAGGTCACCGGCCCACCATCGGCCCACCACCCGCCGACGTCCCACCGGACCGGTCCCGCACGGATCACTGCGGATTACCGCGGATCACCGCGGATCACCGCGATCACCGGGTCGAAAGCGCCCGGAAGCCGGCCCGACCGCGCAACCCGCGGACGGCCGCCCGCCCCGTACAGCCCCCGGCCGCCCGCCCCACCCCTCACTCCGGCAGCGGGAAGACCGCCTCCCCCGTGTCCGCCAGCGCGATCGCGATCGCCTCCACCGGACACATCTCCGCCGCCTCACGCACCCGTTCGGACGCCTCCCTCGCGCCCGGCACCGGGTGGGACCTGCGCGCCGGATCGAGCCGGAACGCCTCGGGCGCGAGGCCGGCGCACAGCCCCGAGCCGACGCACACCCGCCGGTCCACCGTGACGTGCCAGCGCTCGGCCATCATCCCTCCCCGTGCCCGGCGGGCGCCCCGGCGGGCTCCTCCGGGGACTCACCCTGCCCGGCCGGCAGGTGGATCATCTTGTGCTCCTGGTACTCCGCGAAGCCCTCGGGCCCGAACTCCCGCCCCAGGCCGGAGTTCTTGTAGCCGCCGAACGGCCCGAGCATGTCGAGGCTGAAGGTGTTCACGGAGTACGTGCCCGTGCGCACCCGGCGCGCGATGTCCAGGCCGTGTTCGACGTCCGCGGTCCAGACGCTGCCGGAGAGCCCGTAGTCGGAGTCGTCGGCGATCCGGACGGCCTCCTCCTCCGTGTCGTAGGGCAGCAGGCAGATGACCGGCCCGAAGATCTCCTCGCGGGCGATCCGCATGGTGTTGTCGACGTCGCCGAAGAGCGTGGGCTCGACGTACCAGCCGGTGTCGAGCCCGGCCGGCCGGCCGCCGCCCGCGAGCACCTTGGCGCCCTCGCGCCGCCCGAGCGCGATGTAGTCCAGCGAGCGCCGCCGCTGCCGCTCCGCGACCAGCGGGCCGACCTGGGTGGCGGGGTCGAGGGGGTCGCCCACGACGAGGGCGCCGGCCGCTGCCGCGAACCGCTCGGCGAGCTCGTCGTAGTGGACGCGCGGGGCGAGGATGCGGGTCTGCGCGACGCACGCCTGGCCGTTGTTCATCCAGGCGCTCGGCACGATGCCGGCGACGGCCGCGTCCAGGTCGGCGTCGGGCAGGACGACGGCCGCGGACTTGCCGCCCAGCTCCAGCGTGACCCGGGTGAGGTGACGGGCGGCGACCTCCATGACGCGCTTGCCGGCCGCGACCGAGCCGGTGAAGGAGACCTTGTCGACGCCGGGGTGCCCGACCAGGTACTCACCGGTCTCCGGCCCGGCGGGCAAGATCGACAGCACGCCCTCCGGCAGCCCGGCCGCGGTGACGATCTCGGCGAGCAGATACGCGTCCAGGGGTGTCTCGGGCGACGGCTTGAGGACCACGGAGCAGCCCGCCAGCAGGGCGGGCGCCAGCTTGGCCGCGGCCACGAACTGCGGCACGTTCCAGGGGGCGACCGCCGCGACCACCCCGACCGGCTCGCGCCGCACCACCAGCGGCCCGAGGACGCCGCCGCGCCGCTCCTCGTAGGGGATGTCGCGCGCGACGCCGATGGCGCAGTCCCACACCATCATCGCGCCGAGCGCCTGGGCGAGGACGCTCCAGGAGTAGGGGGAGCCGTTCTCGGCGGAGATGGTCCGGGCGAGCTCCTCGTGGCGGGCGGCGATCCCGTCCTTGATCCGGGTGACGACGTCGATCCGCTCGGCGAGCGGCCGGCCGGCCCAGACGCCGGAGTCGAAGGAGGCCCGGGCGGCGGCCACGGCGCGGTCCACGTCCTCGAAGCCGGCGTGCGGTACGCGTCCGATGACGCGCTCGGTGTGCGGCGAGACGACGTCGATGGTGTCCCGGCCGGCCGGGTCGGCCATGGCGCCGCCGATGAACAACTGCCCGTATTCGATGAGTTCGCCCATTGCCCGGTGCCTCCCACGGGCGGGCGGCGCGCCCGCCCAGTAGATCCGACGCGGCTCGGCACCGGCCCCGGCGCCGATCTGACGCAGCATCAGAACTGATAGCAGTTCTCGTTATAGTGGGCAATGGCCGCCGGGCGGCGGTGACGGGGAGGTGCCCATGGCGCACGTGCCGGACGTACCCGATGGACCGGACGCACCGGACACACCGGACGAATCGCGGATACCCGGGGCGCCGGGACCACCCGGGACGCCGGGCACGCCCAGGACGCCGGAAACGCCGGCATCGCCCAGGCACCCCGCGCCACCCACGCCCCCGGGATCACCCGGAACACCAAGCACCCCCAGAGCGCCCGGAACACCCGGGCCACTGGAGTCACCCACGCCCCTCGCCCCACCACCGCAATCGCCACCGCAACCACCGCCCCCACCCCCCGTAACCGACCACGGCGGCGGTGTCTGGTCCCTCCCCGTCCCGATCCCCGGCAATCCCCTCGGCCACACGCTCGTCCACCTCCTGGAGACCGACCGCGGCCCGGTCCTCGTCGACACCGGCTGGGACGACCCCGCCTCCTGGGACGCCCTCACCGCCGGGCTGGCCGCCTGCGGCACGTCCGTGGAGGCGCTGCACGGCGTCCTCGTCACCCACCACCACCCGGACCACCACGGCCTGTCCGGCCGGGTGCGCGAGGTCTCCGGTGCCTGGATCGCCATGCACCCCGCCGACACGGAGCTCGTCCGCCACCTGCGCGGGACCCCGCCCGGCGGCTGGATCGACCTGCTCGCCGGGAAGCTGACGGCGGCCGGCGCGCCCGCCGCCCACGTGGCACGGCTGGAGGCGGCGCGGGCCGGGGACCGGGAGCCGCCCGGGCGGCGGGCGGCGCTGCCGGACCGGGAGCTCGTCCACGGCGAGCTGCTCGATCTGCCCGGCCGCCGGCTGCGCGCCGTCTGGACCCCGGGCCACACGCCCGGCCACGTCTGCCTGCACCTGGAGGAGGCCCACCCACGCGGCGGCGCGGGCAACGGCCGGCTCTTCTCCGGCGACCACCTGCTGCCGGGGATCACCCCGCACGTGGGCCTCTACGAGATCTACGAGCCGGCCCGCGCCCCCGGCGGGCGCCCCGCCGACCCGCTCGGCGACTACCTCTCCTCCCTCGCCCGCGTCGCCGCCCTGGGCCCCGCCGAGGTGCTCCCCGCCCACCAGCACGCCTTCACCGACGCGCCCGGCCGGGTGCGGGAGCTCCTCGCCCACCACCGCGCCCGGCTCGCCGAGCTCCGCGCGCTGCTCCGTACGCCCCGGACTCTGTGGCAGCTCACCGGGTCCATGGCGTGGAACCGCCCCTGGGCCCGGATCCCGTACGCCTCGCGGAACATCGCCGTCGCCGAGGCCGAGGCGCACCTGCGCCACCTCGTCGCTCGGCGGCTGGCCGAGGCCGTGCCGGGCAGCCACCCGGTCGCTTACGTGGCGGTATGAGCACGGCGTAAAGGGGCGGCTAAAGTGTGCGTGACAACTTCATCCCGCCTCGGAACGGGGAAAGACCGGTGCGAATCCGGCGCTGACCCGCAACCGTGACCACGCCCGCCCCCGCGGCCGGCCGTGCGAGCCGGACCACCCGGTCCCTGGCGGCAAGGCTCCCGGAGCCGGTCGCGCCGCCCGTCGGCGCCGCCCGGCCCACCGGCACCGTCGAGGTATACGGAGCCGAGCCCGGTGCCACCGCGCGGAGTTCGCGGCGGAGCTGCCGTGCGAGGCCGCGCACCCTTTCCCTCGCAGGCCGACCACCGCAGTGACACCCACCGAGAGGCACCGACCCATGGCCCCCTCCCTCGCCGTCCCCGCGCGCCGTGGCGCCGCGGCCCTGGCCGCCGCCGCCGTGCTGAGCGCGGCCGTGGCGCCCGCCGCCTTCGCCGACGCGTCCCCGTCGCCGAAGGCCGGGCTCTACGGCACGGCCGACCCGAAGTTCGACGGTGTCTTCCGGCAGTCCCTGGCCTTCGTGGCACAGAACGCGGTGGGGGTCCGGCCGGCGAAGTCCGCGGTCGACTGGCTGGCCGGCCAGCAGTGCGCGGACGGTGGCTTCGCCGCCTACCGCGCCGACGTCTCGAAGGCGTGCGACCCGCAGAAGGACGAGTTCACCGACGCGACGGCAGCCGCCGTGCAGGGCCTGGTGGCCGCCGGCGGGCAGGGCGACGCGGTGAAGAAGGGCCTCGACTGGCTCAAGGCCCGCCAGAACGCCGACGGCGGCTGGGGCTACCAGGCCGGCAGCCCCACCGACGCCAACTCCACGTCCATCGCGATCGGCGCGTTCGCCGCCGCCGGGCAGGACCCGGCGAAGGCCGCCGTCAAGGACGGCAAGAACCCGGTCGACGCCCTGCTCGGCTTCCAGCTCGGCTGCGACGCCAAAGAGGAGGAGCACGGCGCCTTCTCGTACCTGAAGGACAAGGACGAGCTGCGCGCCGACAACCTGGCCAGCGCGGCCGCGGGGCTCGCCACCCGGGGCAAGGGCTTCCTGGTCGACCCGGTGAAGAAGGACGCCGACGCGGCGGTGAAGCCGCTGTCCTGCGAGGGCGACGACAGCGCCCGGCCGAAGGACGCGACCGCGGCGGCCGAGGCCGTGGACGGCTACCTCACCGCGGTGCTCGACAAGAACGGCGGCTACCTCCTGCCGTCCATGCCGGGCGCCCCGGCCAAGCCCGACCAGGGCAACACCGCCGACGCCGTCCTCGCGCTGGCCGCCGGCGGTCACCGTACGGCCGCCGAGAAGCCGCTGAAGTGGCTCGCGTCCAAGGAGAGCGGCACGGCCGCCTGGGCCGACAAGAGCCCGGGCAAGCTCGCCAAGCTGGTGCTCGCCGCCCACGCGGCCGGCGCCGACCCGCGCTCCTTCGGCGGCGCCGACCTGGTCGCGCAGCTGAACGCGACGGGCCCGGCCCCGGAGGCGGCCGGGGCCGCGGAGGAGAAGAAGGACGAGGAGAAGAAGGACGACGACGGGGGCCTCGGCACCTGGTGGGTCGTCGGCGTCTTCTTCGTCGCCAGCGTCGGCGCGGGCTTCCTGATCAGCGGCCGCAAGAAGAAGCAGCAGCTGTGACGCGGGGACGCGGCGCGCGCGCCCTCGGCACGCTGCTCCTCGCCGGGCTGCTCGCGGCGCTCGGCGCCGCGCCCGCGCAGGCGGCGGGCTACCGCTACTGGTCGTTCTGGGAGGGCTCCGGCGACGGCTGGGCGTACGCCACGCAGGGCCCGTCCACGGCGCGGCCCGGCGACGGCTCCGTCATCGGCTTCCGGTTCGCCGTCAGCGAGGACTCCAAGGACGCCGCGAAGCCGCGCGCCGGGGCCGACTTCGACGCGGTGTGCGAGGCCACGCCGGAGAAGGACGGCGGCAAGCGGGTCGCGGTCGTCGTCGACTTCGGCACGCCCGCCGACGCGCCCGGGGGCGAGACGCCGCCCGGGCCGCGGACGGCGTGCGCGAGCGTGGCGGAGGACGCGAGTGCCGGCGAGGCCCTCGCGGCCGTCGCGAAGCCGCTGCGCTACGACTCGTCGGCGCTGCTGTGCGGCATCGCGGGCTACCCGAAGTCGGGCTGCGGTGAGCAGGTCGGCGCCGGGGAGCAGAGGAGGAAGGAGAAGGGGAGCTCCACGCCCGCCTCCCCGGGGGCCACGGAGAACGCCGGGGACTCCGGTGACGGGGGTGACGGCGGCCCCTCGGCCGGTCTGATCGGTGGCGTCGCCGCCGTGGTCGTGCTCGGTGCCGCCGCCGTGTGGCAGGCGCGCCGCCGTCGCGGATGAGCGGACGGACCCCGCCGCGCCGGGGCGGTGACCGTGGCGGCCGTGGCGGCCCGGCGGCCGTCGCCCCGCCCGCCCCGCCGGCCTCGCCGTCCCCTCCGGCCCCGCTGACCGGGCGCGCCTCCGCGCTGCACGCCGGGGCGTGGTGGGTATGGGCGCTGGGCCTCGCGACCGCCGCGTCCCGCACCACGAACCCGCTGCCGCTGGGCCTGCTGATCGGCGTCGCCGGGTACGTGGTGGCGGCGCGGCGCACGGACGCGCCGTGGGCCCGCTCGTACGGGGCGTTCGTCAAGATCGGCCTGTTCGTCATCGGGATCCGGCTGGTCTTCGCCGTGGTGCTCGGCTCGCCGATCCCGGGCACGCACACCCTCGTCACCCTGCCGGAGGTCCCGCTCCCGGACTGGGCGAAGGGGGTGCGGATCGGCGGCCGGGTGACCGCCGAGGGGCTGCTCTTCGCGTTCTACGACGGGCTGAAGCTGGCCACGCTGCTGATCTGCGTCGGCGCGGCGAACGCGCTGGCGAACCCGGCGCGGCTGCTGAAGTCCCTGCCGGGCGCGCTGTACGAGGCGGGGGTGGCGATCGTCGTCGCGATGACGTTCGCGCCGAACCTGGTGGCGGACGTGCAGCGGCTGCGCGCCGCGCGCAGGCTGCGCGGGCGCCCGGACCACGGCCTCAAGGCCCTGCTCCAGGTGGGGCTGCCGGTGCTGGAGGGTGCTCTGGAGCGTTCCGTGGCCCTGGCGGCGGCGATGGACGCCCGTGGCTACGGCCGTACGGCGCGGGTGCCGCGCGCGGTTCGGCTCACGACGAACGTCCTCACCCTGGGCGGGCTGCTCGGTGTCTGTGCCGGAACGTACGGCCTGCTGGCCGACGAGGGCGCGGGCTACGGCCTGCCGCTGCTCCTCGCGGGCCTCGCCGCCGCGCTGGCCGGCCTGTGGCTGGGCGGCCGCCGCTCGGTGCGCACCCGCTACCGCCCGGACCGCTGGGGCGCCCGCGCCTGGCTGGTGTCGGGCTCGGGCGCGGCGGTGGCGGCCCTGATGATCTGGGCGAACGGCTACGCCCCGGCCGCCCTGCACCCCCCGGCGGTCCCGCTGACCTCCCCGGACCTGCCGCTGTGGCCGGCGGCGTCGATCCTCGTCGGCCTCCTCCCGGCCCTGGTGGCCCCGGCGCCGCCCCGCGCCACCACCCGCCCGACCGCCGGGACGGCCGCTCTGTCCGGCCGCGCCCGCCGCCCGAGGCCGAACTCCCGGGAGCGGGCGGCGGACGCCCCCGCGGAGGTGAGCCGAACGGACACCGGCGCGGCCCCCGCCACGGAAACCGGCACGGACGCCGGTGCCACGACGACACCGTCCCGCTCGACGGGCCCCCACCCGGGCCCCGCTCCCACGCAAGGGACCCGAGCGAACACCGACCCAGCACACCGACAAAGCCCGGCCGACGAACCAACAACCGCCCCCACCACAGGAACCGGCACAAACCCCGACCCCACGACAGCACCGCCCCGCTCGACGGGCCCCCACCCGGGCCCCGCTCCCACGCAAGGGACCCGAGCGAACACCGACCCGGCACACCGACGAAGCCCGGCCGACGAACCAACGCCCGCCCCCACCACGGAAACCGGCACAGACCCCGATGCCACGACGGCGCCATCCCGCTCGACGGGCCACGGCGATGCCGCCCCACCCGCCGCCGAGGACCGGGCGGACGAGGCCCGTTCCCCGGCCGGGGCCGGGGCCGGGGCCGGTGTCCGCCCTCCGACGTCCGATGTCCTCCCCACCGCACCCCCCACTCCCCCGGGCCGCGAGCCCCGTCGCAAGGAGGCTCCCCAGTGATCCGGTTCGAGCAGGTGTCCGTCTCGTACGACGGGGCGGGCGGGCCCGTGCTGCGCGGGGTGGACCTCGTCGTGCCCGAGGGGGAGCTGTGTCTGCTCGTCGGCCCGTCCGGGGTCGGCAAGTCGACGCTGCTGGGCACGGTCAGCGGCCTCGTACCGCACTTCACCGGCGGCACCCTGCACGGCCGGGTCACCGTCGCGGGCCGCGACACCCGCACCCACCGGCCGCGCGAACTGGCCGACGTCGTGGGGACCGTGGGCCAGGACCCACTGGCGCACTTCGTCACCGACACCGTCGAGGACGAGCTCGCCTACGGCATGGAGTCCCTCGGTCTCGCGCCCGGCGTGATGCGCCGCCGCGTCGAGGAGACACTCGACCTGCTGGGCCTCGCCACCCTGCGCGACCGCCCGATCGCCACCCTGTCGGGCGGGCAGCAGCAGCGCGTGGCCATCGGCTCCGTGCTGACCACCCACCCCCGGGTGCTCGTCCTGGACGAGCCGACCTCCGCCCTCGACCCGGGCGCCGCCGAGGAGGTCCTGGCCGTGCTCCAGCGCCTGGTGCACGACCTGGGCACGACGGTGCTGATGGCCGAGCACCGGCTGGAGCGCGTCGTGCAGTACGCGGACCAGGTCCTCCTGCTGCCCGCGCCCGGCGCGGCCCCGGTCCTCGGCGACCCCGCCGAGCTCATGGCCGTGTCGCCGGTGCAGCCCCCCGTCGTGGCGCTCGGGCGGCTCGCCGGCTGGTCGCCGCTGCCCCTCTCCGTACGGGACGCCCGCCGCAGGGCGGCCCCGCTGCGGGAGCGGCTGGCCCCGCTGGCACCACCGGCCGGGCCGGACGCCGCGCGGTCCGGCCCGGCCGGGCCGGACGGCGGTGCCGGACAACCCGCCACGGCACGCCCGCGCGGCGGTTTCCCACGCGGCGGATTCCCGCGCCGCGCCCCGCGCCCCGCCTCCGGCGGTCCCGCCGACATCACGGGGCTCGCCGTCCGGCACGGCCGGGTGGTCGCCCTGAGGGACGTCGAACTGTCCGTACGGGCGGGCGAGACCGTCGCGCTCATGGGCCGCAACGGCGCCGGGAAGTCCACGCTGCTGCGCACCCTGGTCGGCATGCACCGGCCCGCCGCCGGAACCGTGCGCGTGGGCGGGGTGTCCCCCCGGGACACGGCGCCCACGGAGCTGCTGCGCCACGTCGGCCTCGTCCCGCAGGAGCCGCGCGACCTGCTGTGCGCCGACACGGTCGCGGCGGAGTGCGCGGCGGCCGACGGCGACGCGGGCGCGGCGCCGGGCACCTGCCGGGCCCTGGTCTCGGAGCTGCTGCCGGACGTGGCCGACACGACCCACCCGCGCGACCTGTCCGAGGGCCAGCGGCTCGCGCTCGCCCTCGCGATCGTGCTCACGGCCCGGCCGCCGCTGATCCTGCTGGACGAGCCGACCCGCGGCCTCGACTACGCGGCCAAGGCCCGCCTGGTGGAGATCCTGCGCGGCCTGGCCACGGGCGGCCACGCGATCGTCCTGGCCACGCACGACGTGGAGCTGGCGGCGGAACTGGCGCACCGGGTGGTGGTCGTCGCCGACGGCGAGATCGTCGCGGACGGCCCGACGGCGGAGGTCGTGGTGGCGTCCCCGGCGTTCGCGCCGCAGGTGGCGAAGGTCCTGGCGCCCCTGCCGTGGCTGACGGTCCCCCAGGTGCGGCGGTCCCTGGAGGCGACGGCATGACGGGGAACCGGGACGCCCGCGCGACGGGCGGCGAGGTGACGGCGTCCGCCGACCGCCAGGCGCGGGCCGTCCGGCTCGGGCCGAGGTCCGTGGCCGCGCTCGTGCTGGTCTCCGCCATCGGCGTCGCCGCCTTCGGCTGGCCGCTGCTCGCCGACGCGTCCTCCGGGCTCGCCCACTCCAAGGACGCGCCGTGGCTGTTCGCGGCGCTGCTGCCGATGCTCCTCGCCGTCGTCGTGGCGACGATCTCCGACACCGGGCTCGACGCCAAGGCCATCGCCATGCTCGGGGTGCTCGCGGCGGCGGGCGCGGCGCTGCGGCCGCTGGGCGCGGGCACGGCGGGCATCGAGCCGATGTTCTTCCTGATGGTGCTGTCCGGCCGGGTCCTGGGCCCCGGCTTCGGCTTCGTCCTGGGCTCCGTCTCGATGTTCGCCTCCGCGTTGCTGACCGGTGGGGTCGGGCCCTGGATGCCGTTCCAGATGCTGGCCATGGGCTGGGTGGCGATGGGCGCCGGCCTGCTGCCGGGGCCGGACCGGCTGCGCGGCGCCCGCGAGCTGGCGCTGCTCGCCGCGTACGGGGCGGTGGCGTCGCTGTTCTACGGCACGGTCATGAACCTCCAGGGCTGGCCCTACATCGGCGCCCTGGCCACCGGGGTCTCGTTCGTCCCCGGCGACCCGCTCCCGGAGAACCTCGCCCGGTTCGTGGCGTACTGCCTGGCCACCTCCCTGGGCTGGGACCTGCCCCGCGCCGTGGTGACCGTCGTCGCCACGCTCACGCTGGGCCCGGCCGTGCTCAAGGCGCTGCGCCGGGCGACGCGGCGGGCGGCGTTCGACGCGCCGGTGGCGTTCAGGGACGCGTGATCACCGGTCGCGTTCAGGGACGCGTGAGCACCCCCGCCCCGGGGGTCCCGTGGCCGCCGCCGAGGTCCTCCCGGCCGCCGAGGTCGAAGACCAGCTCCGGCCGCTCCCAGGTGATCGCGGGCGGGATGGTGGGCGACCAGCCGACGCGTACGGCGCCGACGCTGCGGTAGAAGCCCTCGGACGGCGGGTGGGAGGTCACCTTGACCCGGGTCAGCCCGGCGGCGCGGGCCCGCTCCTTCATGTGCGCGGCGAGGCGGCGGCCGACTCCGAGCCCCTGGGCGGCGTCGGCGACGAACATCAGGTCCAGCTCGGCCGCGTCGAGCAGCAGCGCGTAGAAGCCGAGCGGCCGGTCCCCGGCGTCGGGCACGAGGAAGACCTCGTGCGCGGTGACGTACTCGGGCGTGACCACGTAGTCCGCCACCATCGGGGCGTACGCGCCGTGGTACGCCCCCGAGCCCCGCACCAGTTCCGTGAGCCGCGCCGCGTCCGCCGCCGTCGCCCGCCTGATCGTCTCCACCGCTCCCCCGTCCTGTGAGAGATCCCATCATGTAAGAGATCCACTTGGCAAGGGAGTATTACCGCTCCGGTGGGGCACGGCACAGGACCTCCGTCACATACGCGGGAAGGGCCCGCCGGACGCACGCGGGCGGGCCCCGGCCCGGCGGCCCGCGCCGCACCTGCAACCGCCGCAACAGCTGCAACCGCTACAACCGCTACAACCGCTACAACCGCTACAACCGCTACAACCGCTGAAGGATCGTCCCGGTCGCCAGCCCCCCGCCAGCGCACATCGTGATCAGCGCGAACTCCTTGTCCGCCCGCTCCAGTTCGTACAGCGCCGTAGTGATCAGCCGTGCCCCCGTCGCGCCGACCGGGTGGCCCAGGGCTATCGCGCCGCCGTTGACGTTGACCTTCTCCAGGTCCTGCTCGAAGACCCGGGCCCAGGACAGCACCACCGAGGCGAACGCCTCGTTGATCTCCACGACGTCGATGTCCTTCAGCGACATCCCGGCCCGGCCGAGCACGGCCCGGGTGGCGTCGATGGGCCCGTCGAGGTGGAAGTGCGGATCGGCGCCGACGAGCGCCTGGGCGACGATCCGGGCCCGGGGGCGCAGCTTGAGGGCGCGGGCCATCCGCTTGGAGGCCCACATCACGGCGCACGCGCCGTCCGAGATCTGCGAGGAGTTGCCCGCGGTGTGGACGGCGGTCGGCATCACGGGCTTGAGCCCGGCCAGGGCCTCCCGGTCGGTGTCCCGCAGCCCCTGGTCGCGGTCGACCAGCCGCCACATCCCCTGCCCGGCGTGCTGCTCCTCCTCGGTGGTGGGCACCTGGACGGCGAAGGTCTCCCGCTTGAAGCGCTCCTCGGCCCAGGCGCGGGCGGCCAGCCGTTGCGAGCGCAGGCCGAGCCCGTCGGCGTCCTCGCGGGTCAGACCGCGCCTGCGGGCGATGCGCTCGGCCGCCTCGAACTGGTTGGGGAGGTCGACGTTCCACTCGTCCGGGAAGGGGCGGCCCGGGCCGTGCTTGGAGCCGCTGCCCAGCGGGACGCGGGACATCGCCTCGACGCCGCAGCCGATGCCGATGTCGATGACGCCGCTCGCGACCATATTGGCCACCAGGTGGTTGGCCTGCTGCGAGGAGCCGCACTGGCAGTCCACGGTGGTGGCGGCGGTCTCGTAGGGCAGGCCCATCGCGAGCCACGCCGTGCGCGCGGGGTTCATCGACTGCTCACCGGCGTGGGTGACGGTGCCGCCGACGATCTGCTCGACGCAGTCGGGCTGGATGCCGGTCCGGGCGAGGATCTCGCGATAGGTCTCGCCGAGCAGATAGGCAGGGTGGAGGTTGGCGAGCACGCCTCCGCGCTTGCCGATCGGGGTGCGTACGGCTTCGACGATGACGGGTTCGGCGGCCATGTGGGTCCTCTCGTGGCATCCGCGGGGCGTCCCGGCGCCCCCGGCGCTGTGTCAACTCCCGATCCCCCGTCGAACTAGTACGCGTTCTAGTCCCGTCCGCAGTCTTATGACTGCTACCCCCGGTACGCAAGGGTCGCGCACCCGCCGCGTCCGCAACAGATGGCGTCGCCACCCTTGCCGCGCCCGGGCCGCGTCACTACCTTCGGGACATTTCTGATGACCCGTCAGTCATAGCCCGCCGGCCGGAAACCCATCAGCCCGCCAACCCGTCAGCCCGTCAGCACCCGCCGGCCGGCAGGCCCACCCCTCACCCACCGGCCGGCCACCGGCACCTTCGACCGGCCCCACCCCGGGAGTCCCCGATGACCTGCCCCGCGCTGCCCGAAGGCTTCGACCTCACCGACCCCGACGTCTACCGGAACCGCGTCCCCCTCCCCGAGTTCGCCGTGCTGCGGCGGACGGCCCCGGTGTGGTGGAACGCCCAGCCGCACGGCGTCGCGGGCTTCGACGACGACGGCTACTGGGCCGTCACCCGGCACGCGGACGTCAAGGAGGTGTCCACCCGGCCGGAGGTCTTCTCCGCCCACCGCAACACCTCCATCATCCGCTTCAACGCCGGGATCGGCCGCGACCAGATCGACGCCCAGCGCCTGATCATGCTCAACATGGACCCGCCCGAGCACACCCGCGTCCGCCAGATCGTCCAGCGCGGCTTCGCCCCGCGCGCGATCCGGGCCCTGGAAGCGGCCCTGCGGCGGCGCGCGGAGGCGATCGTGACGCGCGCCCGGGGGCGCGGCAGCGGCGACTTCGTCACCGACGTCGCCTGCGAACTGCCCCTCCAGGCCATCGCCGAGCTCATCGGGGTCCCCCAGGAGGACCGGGCCCGGATCTTCGACTGGTCCAACAAGATGGTCGCGTACGACGACCCCGAGCTCGCCCTCACCCAGGAGGTGGGCGCGACCGCCGCCATGGAGCTGATCTCCTACGCGATGAACCTGGCGGCCGCGCGCAAGGAGTGTCCGGCCCGGGACATCGTCAGCCGGCTCGTGGCCGCCGAGGACGAGGGCAACCTCGCCCCGGACGAGTTCGGGTTCTTCGTCCTCCTGCTGGCCGTCGCGGGCAACGAGACCACCCGCAACGCCATCAGCCACGGCATGCACGCCTTCCTCACCCACCCCGGGCAGTGGGAGCTCTACAAGCGCGAGCGCCCGGCCACCACCGCCGAGGAGATCGTCCGCTGGGCGACCCCGGTCGTCTCCTTCCAGCGCACGGCGACCCGGGACACCGAGCTGGGCGGCGCCCGGATCGCCGAGGGTCAGCGCGTGGGCATCTTCTACGCCTCCGCCAACCACGACCCGGAGGTCTTCGAGCGCCCGGACGTCTTCGACATCACCCGCGACCCCAACCCCCACCTGGGCTTCGGCGGCGGCGGCCCGCACTTCTGCCTCGGCCGGTCGCTCGCCGCCCTGGAGATCGACCTCATCTTCCACGCGATCGCCGACACCCTTCCGGACATCCGGCTGGAGGGGGAGCCGAGGCGGCTGCGGTCCGCGTGGCTGAACGGGATCAAGGAGCTACGGGTGCGCTACACATGACGGAAATCTTGCTGACGCTGCATCAACTCCCATGAAACACAAGGGAAATCGAGACGTTCCCGCACCTTGTCGGCCGCCGAGTAGCGGACTTACTCTCGGGTAACGCCTTCCTGGGCCCGAGGCCCTCCGACGCTCTCCGAGGGGACATCAGCGATGCAGGACGCTCAAGGCAGACCGGTGACCGGGCGGGTCAAGTGGCGGAAGTTCGCCGTGCTGGCCGTGCCCGGCTTCGCGGCCACCGCCGCCCTGGCCGTGGCGCTGGCGCAAGGGGCGATCGCCGCCTCCTTCGCCGTCTCGGGGCAGCAGTTCAAGATCTCGGCCGACAGCCTGGCGGGCACGGGCTTCGCCCAGTACGGCGGGGTCGACGTCAACGCCCACGACGAGCTGATACCCGTCGCCGTGACCTCCATCAAACGGGCCGAGCTCAAGAAGCTCTGCCAGTCCGTGGTGATGCGGCTCCCCATCCTGGGCGCGGTGTCCCTGAACCTCCACGCGGGGGGCGGCGACAAGCCGGTGCAGGCCACCGACCTCTTCCTGGACGCCACCCAGATGTCGGGCGACGCCGAGTTCACCAACATCGAGATCGGCCGCGACGCCTCCACCCTCGACAAGGGGCCCGAGGGCGCGCAGGGCATGACGGACGTCTTCGCCCAGCAGGCCGACAAGGTCCAGATGACCAAGGTCCGCCAGACCGCGTGGGCGACCAACGCGGGCAGCTTCCGGCTGAACGGCCTGGACATGAAGGTCCTCAAGGGCGAGCGGGAGTGCTTCTGACGTGGCGGCCGGCGTCGAGACCGGCCGCGCGCGGCGCCACCCCTGGGCGGCCTGGCGGAGATGGCGCAAGGGTCGCCCCTTCTGGGGCGGCCTGGCCTGCGTCCTCGCCGGCGCGGAGATCTGTGCCATCCCGCTCGCCCCGCTGGAGATCATGATCCATCAGGGGATCGCGGGCATCCCCTCGGTCCTCATGGGGCTGATCATGATCATCATGGGGCTGACCGCGTGGTTCGCACCGCAGTACCGCGCTCTGGCCGGCATCCTCACCGTGCTGGTCGCGGCGGCGGCGCTGGTGATGTCCAACCTGGGCGGGTTCCTGATCGGCACCCTGCTCGGCATCGTCGGCGGCGGCATGATCTTCGCCTGGCAGCCGCTGGCGCCCGCGTCCGGACCCGGGGCCGCGCCGGAACCCGCACCGGAGCCCGTACCGGACCTCGCGCCGGATCCGGCGCACGAGCCACCCGCGGCGCCCCCTCGCGAGACGCCTTCCGGGCCGGTCCCGCCGGTGGACGGAAAGGCGTGGCCCCCTCCCCCACGAGTGCCCCCACGACCGGCGCCCCCGCCCCCGGACGGCGGGGTCCTGCCCCCTCCCCGGGAGCCGCGGGAATCCGCGTGAACCGTAGGACCGAACCGTACGACCGGGCCGACCGTACGCCCGAGCCGTAGGACCGAGGCGTAGGACCGAGGCGTAGGACCGAGCCGGACGACCGAGGCGACGGGCCCGTACGTACGGTCCGGGCGCCCCGAGAGCCGTAACACCGCGCACCCGTCACACCTGTCATACCCATCACACCTGTCACACCCGCAAGACCGCAGGAACCGTGCAAGCAACCCCCTGACACCCCCACCCGAGGAGTCCCCCATGACCTCTCCCAGAACGCACGCCGGTACCCGCGCCCTGCTCGCCACCGGTGCCGGGCTCGCCCTCACCGCGGCCCTCACCCTGACCGGCGGCGGCACCGCCGGCGCCGACGCGCGCGCGGCCGGTCCGACGACCGTCACCCCCGCGGGCCACCACTTCACGGCCAAGCTCACCGGCAAGGCCACCTTCAAGGCCGGCCCGGTCACCGTGACGTGTACGGTCTCCGGCTCCGAGCCCTCGGCCGACGACGCGAACAACAAGATCCCCGAGGCGCCGGGCAACCACAACGACGCAGGCCCGGTCGGCAGCGCCCTCACCGCGCCGACCTACTCCTCCTGCACCTCCAGCCAGGCGGGCGTGAAGGCCGCCATCACCACCTCCGGCGCCTGGACCGTGTCCCTCCAGCACGGCACGCCGATCACCGCCACGCTGGGCCTGCCGGTCGGCGGGTTCGTCGTGCAGACCAGCGGCCTCGCCAGCTGCACGGTGACGGCGGCGCCCACCGCGGCGGCCGACATCGTCGCCACGTTCACCAACGGCAGCCCGTCGACGCTGACCGTCGCGAACGCGGCGGTGCCGATCAAGGTGGTCGGCGGCTTCGGCTGCCCGACGAACGCGACGAGCTCGGTGTTCAACGCCACCTACGAGGTCACGGACGCCACGGACCCGTCCTCGGCGATCACGGTGACGGGCTGACCGGCCGATCCCGGTCGCGCGGGCCGCACATGGCCGCGTACGGCAGCGCGTGAGCGGCCGGGACGCACGTACGCGCGCCCCCGGCGCGGGCTCAGCCGTTGGCGGCCCGCGCCGGTTCCACGGCCGAGGACCCGGGGGCGGCGTCGTCGCCCGCGCTCCTGGCCCCGGGCACCCGCCCCAGGGCCGGCCGGCCCGGCCCGCTCAGGGCGTACTGGACGGCGAAGCCGGACAGCACGACGAGGGCGCCGCCCGCCGCGTCCAGCACATAGTGGTTGGCGGTGCCGACGATCACGGAGAGGGTGAGCAGCGGGTAGAGCATGCCCAGGCACTTCGCCCACGTCCTGGGCGCGACGACCGCGATCACGATGCCGCACCACAGCGACCAGCCGAAGTGCAGCGAGGGCATCGCCGCGTACTGGTTGGACAGCTCGGTCAGCGCCCCGAAGTCCGGGTGGTCCAGGTCCTGCGGGCCGTTGGCGGTGTCGATGTAGCCGAGGCCCGGCATCAACCGCGGCGGTGCCAGCGGGTAGGCCCAGAAGCCGGCGAGTGCCATCAGCGTGGCCAGCGACAGGGCCGTGCGGGCCCAGCGGTAGGTGCCCGGCCGGCGGACGTAGAGGTAGCCCAGCAGGGAGAGCGGCACCAGGAAGTGGAAGGTGCCGTAGTAGTAGTTCATGCCGTCGGTGAGCCAGCCGACGCCCGCCACGAAGTGGTTGAAGCCGTGCTCGACGTGGAGGTGCAGGAACTCCTCGGCGGCGAGGATCCGCCGGCCGTGCGCCTCCGCGAGTGAGCGCTCGTCGGGGGCGCCGGCGCGGACGAAGGAGTAGGCCCAGTAGCCGATCCGTATCAGCATCAGCTCCAGCAGGACGTTGGGACGGCTGAGCGGGCGCTTCCAGAAGCGGAGGAGCGGGACCCAGGAGAAGCGGCCGGGCTCCGGCTCGGTCGCCGGGGTCGGCAGCGGGCGGTCCCACAGCGGCGACGCGCGGAGGTGGAACGGCACCGCGCAGGCCGCGGCGAGGGCGGCGAGCAGCGGTGCGTTGTCACCGACGGGGCGCAGGAAGGGGTTGTCCGGCATCAGGACGGTGCTGGTCAGCGTCATCACGAGGACGACGAGGACCGGCCACACCAGCCGGTCGGCGCGGCGCTTGCCGGTCCGGCCGACGACCGCGAGCAGGATCCACAGCTGCTGGTGCTGCCAGGCCGTCGGGGAGACGGCGACCGCGACACAGCCGGTGAGGGCGGTCGCGAGCAGCACCTGGCCGTCGCGTGCGTAGCGCGCGGCGCGGCGCAGGCCGAGGCAGGCGACGGCGACGGCGAGGAGGGCGTAGAGGGCGAGCTCGGCGGGGCCGTGCGGGCCGAGGCGCAGGAGCAGGCCGTGCAGGGACTGGTTGGCGAGCCCGTCGGGCGCGGAGCCCAGGCCGGCGCCGGCGACGTGGTGGATCCAGTACGTCCAGGAGTCGTCCGGCAGGGCCGCCCAGGCCAGGGCGGAAAGGACGGCGAAGGTGACGCCGGCGGCGGCCGCGGCGCGGCGGCGGCCGGTGAACCGGAGCGGCACGGCGAAGAGCAGCACGGCGGGCTGGAGGGCGGCGGCCAGACCGATGAGGACGCCGCCGAGGCGGCCGCCGCCCCGGCCGGGGCGCGGCGGGCAGCAGCCGAGGAGCACCAGCAGCACCGGGATGATGCTGGTCTGACCGAGCGTGAAGGTGTTCCGCACCGGCAGCGAGACCACGGCCAGGATGACCGCGACCGGGGCGGCGAGCAGCCGGGCCCGGCGGGGGACCCCGCCGGGCAGCGCGCGGACGGCGACCAGCGCGACGGCGACGACGAGCAGCAGGGTGCCGAGCGTCCAGCCCACGCCGAGGCTCTCCTCGGCGGCCCTGGTCAGCGGTTTGAGGACGAGTCCCGCGAAGGGGGTGCCGGTGAACTCGTCCGTGTCGTACAGCGAACCGCTGACGTGCAGGACGCCGTTGTCACCGATCCACCGCCCGAGGTCGGTGAAGCGCCGCTCGGGGGGCAGCCGCAGCACGGCGGCGGCCTGACGCACGGCCAGCAACCCGGCGACCAGCCACAGCGCGCCGAGCGCCAGTCCGGTCCGCGACCCCGCCCGCGACGGACCGCCCAGCCCGCCCCTCTGTGCATTCGCCACGCCCCGCCGCTCCTCCGGTCGACCGGTCGGTCACTCTCGTAGGGCTGTTTGAGACCTTACCGAGCCCTGCGAAAGAGACGCAGGTCACTCCCAGGCCACCTGACAACTTCCCATACATGGCCGAAAGACACCGAATGGAGAGGAGAACGTGGCGGCGACGGGTCGCACCCCGCCGGCCGGGAAGCCTTCCCCGGCACCCGGGCTAGGGGGCGCCGTGCGGGCGGCGGGCCTCGTGGTCGCGGTGGACGACGCCGCCGTTGTGCGGCTGTTCCCGGTCCGAGCCGCACAGTTCGTGGTTGAGTTCGCGGACGAGCGCGTCCAGGTCGGTGGGGCGGTCCGCCGACCACCAGTCGCCCAGCAGTTCCGCGAGCGACTCCTCGCGGGCCCGGTAGAGCAGGGCGGCCTCCCGCCGGCCCTCGTCGGTGAGGACCAGCGGCAGCCCCTCGCGGACGGCCAGGCCGCGGGTCTCCAGCTGCCGCGTCGCCTCGCCGATCACCCGTAGCGGGATGTCGACGCGCTCGGCCAGCAGCGCGGGCTCCGCGGACCCGTAGCGGTTCATGCGCAGCAGCATCCAGCTCGCGGCGGGGTGCAGGTCGAGCCCGGCGCGGGTGGTGATCTCCTCGTAGATCCGGCGCCGGCCCTCGCGGCTGCCCAGCAGCGACAGGGCGCGGGCGCACTCCTCCCGCGAGGAGCGCTCGACGGGGTTGCTGGACAGGACCTCGCTGGTGTCGGGGGCGGTGACGCTGGCCCGCAGCGGGTCCTCGCGCAGCAGCCAGGCGAGGACGAAGGCGACGAGCACGGCGGGCACCGCGTAGAGGAAGACGTCGGTGATCGACTGGGAGTACGCGGCCAGCACCCCGGTCCGCTCGCCCGGCGGCAGCAGGGTGAGCGCGCGGGGGTCCGCCTTGAGCTTCTCCGGGTCGACGCCGGCCGGGAGCGTGGTGCCGGCGAGGGCGTCGTTGATGCGCGGCCCCAGCTTGTTGGTGAAGATCGTGCCGAAGATCGAGACGCCGAACGACGCCCCGATGGACCGGAAGAACGTGGCCCCGGAGGTGGCGACGCCCAGGTCCTCGTAGCCCACGGCGTTCTGCACGACGAGCACGAGCACCTGCATGACCAGGCCGAGCCCGAGGCCGAAGACGAAGAAGTACGCGCTCATCTCGCCGGTGGAGCTCGCCGGGTCGAGCTGGTGCAGCAGGAGCAGCCCGATCGCGGTGATCGCGGTGCCCGCGATCGGGAAGACCTTGTAGCGGCCCGTGCGGCTCACGACCTGGCCGGAGGCGGTCGACGCGATGAGCAGACCCGCGACCATCGGCAGCATGTGCACGCCCGACATCGTCGGCGAGACGCCCTGGACGACCTGGAGGAAGGTCGGCAGGTAGGTCATGGAGCCGAACATCGCGAAGCCGATGACGAAGCCGATCACCGAGCAGAGCGTGAACGTACGGATCCGGAAGAGTTTCAGCGGCAGGACGGGCTCCGCCGCGCGCCGCTCCACGAGCACGAACGGCACGAGCAGGACGACGCCCAGCACCCCGAGGCCGATGATCTGCCACGACGACCAGGCGTAGCTGACGCCGCCGAGGGACGTCATCAGGACCAGGCAGGTGGCGACGGCGGCGATGAGGAAGGTGCCGAGGTAGTCGATGCGGTGCGGGGTCCGGCGGACGGGGATGTGCAGGACGGCGGCGATGACGAGGAGCGCGACGATGCCGATCGGCAGGTTGACGTAGAACACCCAGCGCCAGCTGAGGTGGTCCACGAAGAGCCCGCCGAGGAGCGGGCCGAGCACGCTCGTACCGCCGAAGACCGCGCCGAAGAGCCCCTGGTACCGGCCGCGGTCGCGGGGCGGCACGATGTCGCCGACGATCGCCATCGACAGCACCATCAGCCCGCCGCCGCCGAGGCCCTGGAGGGCGCGGAAGACGATGAGCTCGCCCATGCCCTGGGCGATGCCGCACAGCGCCGAACCGACCAGGAAGATCACGATGGCGGCCTGGAAGAGCTTCTTGCGGCCGTACTGGTCGCCCAGCTTGCCCCAGAGGGGGGTCGCGGCGGTGGAGGCGAGCATGTAGGCGGTGACGACCCAGGACAGGTGGTCGAGCCCGCCGAGGTCGCTGACGATGGTCGGCAGCGCCGTGGCGACGATCGTCTGGTCCAGGGCGGCCAGCAGCATGCCCAGCAGGAGCGCGCCGATCGCGACGAGCACGGAGCGCCGGGGCCGGCCCTCGCCGGGCACGGCCGGGGGGTCCGCGGCGGCCGTGGCGGGGCCCGGGGTGTCGTCCGCCATGGGCTGGCTCCTGTGGGGGTGGGGTGCCTGGGACCGGGAAGCTGGGACGGGAGGGGACGGGACGGGGACGGGGACGGGACGGGGACAGAGGCAAGGCCGGCGGGCGGACCGGGAACGGCCCGGCCGGGGCATACGGTCCGTACCGCGTACCGGCCGGCGGTCCGTACCGCGTACCGCCCGTGGCACGCCGCCCGTACCGCGTACCGCCCGGAGCACCCGGCCCGCACCGCGTACCGGCCGGAGCACCGGTCCGCACCGCGCACCGGCCGGCGCCGCGCGCCCCGGCCTCCCGCTGCCCTCCATCGTGATCCGGATCCGCGCGGACGGCCCGCCGGGATAGGCCATTGGCAGCTCGCCCGGCCGCCGGCACCCCGCCGCGGACCCGGTCCGCACCCCTGCCGACCTGGGTCTGTTGGCGATCGGGAGGACTTTTTGTATCTTTGAGAAACAAAGTGGCCTCGTCCGTATTCCCTGACCGGCGGGCGAGGCCGCTTGCCTTCTCCCGCGCCCTGGAGTCCGCCGATGCCGGCCAACGCCCCCACCACGACCACGCTGACCGCCCGTGCCCTCCTTTTGGACATGGACGGCACGATCGTCAACTCCGACGCCGTCGTGGAGCGCTGCTGGCGCGACTGGGCGGCGGAACAGGGCCTGGACGGCGACGCCGTCATGAAGGTCGTCCACGGCCGCCAGGGCTACGCGACCATGGCCGTCCTCCTCCCGGACCGCCCGATGGAGCAGAACCACGCCGACAACGCCCGGATGCTCGCCGCCGAGACGGCCGACGTCAGCGGCGTCGTCCCGGTGCCGGGCGCCCCGGCCTTCATGGCCGCCCTCGCCGGCCTCCCCCACGCTCTGGTCACCTCGGCCGACCGCGCCCTCTCCGAGGCCCGCATGACCGCGGCCGGTCTCCCGATGCCCGCGGTCCGTGTCACCGCGGAGTCCGTGGGCGCCAGCAAGCCGGACCCCGAGGGCTTCCTCAAGGGCGCCGCCGCGCTGGGCTTCGACCCGGCGGACTGCGTCGTCTTCGAAGACTCCGAGGCGGGCATCGCGGCCGGCAAGGCGGCGGGCATGCGCGTGGTGGGCGTGGGCCCGCGCGCGGCGGCCCACGCGCCGGACGTCGCGGTGGCCGACCTGACGGAGGTGCGCGTGGAGGCGGACGGCGCGGTGATCGTCCTGCGCGTCGGCTGAGGAAACACGGCCGCTTCTCGCGCGGCCGCCCTCACCCACCGGCCCGGCGACGACCGGACCGGTGCGGGTGAGCGGGGGCCCGTGGGCCGTACCGCCAGGAGATCAACCCGCCTGCGCCGTGATGTGCGCGATCACCTCGTCGAGCTCCTTGGTGGGCGAGAAGTCGAGGAACTCGACGTCCTCAAGGGCTTCGGGGGCGTGCCCCGGCGCCCAGTAGAAGGCCTGCCCGGCCTCGTACGTCTCCTCGCCGCCGTCCGTGCGCATCCGGAGCCGACCCTTGGTCAGATAGCCCCAGTGCGGGCACTGGCAGAGATCGCCGGGCAACCCCTTGAGGGACGGCGCGAAGTCCGTCCCCTCGGCCGCGCGCATGTACATCACGCTCATGCCGCCGCCGATCTCCTGCTTCCGCACCTCGACGCCGTCACCTTCGAGGGCGACGGGCGTCTCGTCCCAGGTGGTGGCCGTCATGACTCCTCCTCCGGCCTCCTCCGACCCGATCCGTGACGTGCTCCCGCGCGGCCGGGAGAGCCTCGGGGCGGCACGCCCCTTCGGGGAAGCCGAGTAGCTGTGGCTCCCTTCTCACGATAGGCGCCGCCGAGGCCCGGGGCACGCATGCTCCGCCCGCCCCGGCAGAACCGCCTCAGGAGGACCAGGCCGACCCAGAGGCGCCTCTCACTCAGGGGAGCGCGAGGTGCCCGATCATCGTCAGGGCGTCGGCCGGGTACGCGACCGTACATGTGGTGACCGTCGTCATGGGACGGGACTGTAGTGATCGCCTGGCCCGGCCGGGCCGGCCGTTGCCGTCGGCAGAGCGGCGCGGGCCGGGCGATGTCCGCGCCGTGCCCCGATCCGTCGGCTTCATGACCGTTTGATGAGCGTTCCGCGAACTCCGTCGTGGTGGGCGCCCCCGTGGCGGCCGTGGATCATAGTCTGGGCCCATGCTTTCGACCTCATCCCGGCAGCGGAGCCCCGAGGAGATCAACCACGCGATCCGGCGCTTCCTGTCCGCGCGCAGCGGGCGGGCCCTGACCGGGGCCGAGCGGCGTATGTACGAACGGCTGCGGGCGGAGTGGGCCGCGGCCAGCCGGCGGGGGCCGTGCGGCCGGGCATGAACCGGGCGTGAACCGGGCGTGAGGCCGGGCGGCGGCTAGGGGCCCGGCCCCGACGTCCGTCCGTCCGGCGGCGCCGGACGTCCCGCGCCCGTGAGCCACGTCCGGTACGCCACGCTGCGGGACGTCGCCTCCTCGTAGGCGTCCGCCAGGTCGTCGAAGAGGGCGTCGAGTTCCGGGAGCGGCAGGGCGCAGGGGCGGGCGGCCAGGGAGAGTTCGGCCGTGAGGGGGTCCCCGGCCAGGGGGCGGATCACGGTGCCGGGGGTGGCCTCGGCGGTGGGCTGGCAGGGGCGTACGGCCTCGCCCGAGGCCACCAGGTCGGCGGCGGTGGTGTTGTCGCGGACGTGCAGCAGGCGCGGGTCGAGCCCGGCCGCGGTGAGGACGCGGCGCAGCGCCGCCCATTCGTGGTCGGCCGTGGGGTCCACGATCCAGGAGTCGTCGGCCAGTTCGGTGAGCGTGACCGCCGGTGACGCGGCCGCCGGGTGGCCGGCGGAGAGGGTGACGAAGCGCGGCTCCCGCTCGACGAGGACGCGCCGCCGCACCTCCGCCGGTATGTGCAGGGGGAAGCCCGCGGTCTCGTGGACGAGCGCGACGTCCAGCTGGTTCGTCGCGAGCAGTTGGAGCAGGGTGTTCGCGGAGACCTCTATATGAATGGTGATGTCCGTGTCGGGCAGCCGGTCGTGGATCCGGCGCAGCCAGCCCGTCACCACCCGGCTGCCGACGCTACCCACCCGCAGCCTCGCTCCGCCCGCCCCCACCGCGGCGTCCCGGGCCGCCGTCACCAGCGCGGTCATCTCGGCGACGATCGGCCGGGCGCGGGAGAGCACCGAGTGACCCAGGGGCGTGGGGCGGCTGCCCGTCTGGCCGCGGGTGAAGAGGAGGCCGCCGATGGCCCCCTCGATACGGCGGAGTTGCGTGGTGAGCGAGGGCTGGGTCATGCCCAGTTGCAGCGCGGCCTTGCGCACACTTCCCGCATCCGCGATGGCGCAAAGCGCCCGGAGGTGCCTGACCTCGAGCTCCACGGGAGGGAGCATAACTGCACCTCGCGAGTCACACCAGGCACAGCGAGGGGCAGGGTAGGCGATTGCCTGGAGCTATGGCCAATTGGCATCATCCGCACCACTGATAACTCGTCAGAGACTCTGCGGGACCAGCAGTTCACCCGGTGAACCCCCGGCCGACCCACCCATGCGGCCCGAGGTTCTCGGAACGAATGGAGTCCCCCACATGAATCGCTCCACCATGGCGCTGTCCGCCGCCGCGCTCGGCCTCGGCCTGGCGGCGGCCCTGACGGCGGTGCCCGCCTCCGCGGCGCCGGCCGTCACCGGTTCGCAGACCTTCACCCAGTCCTCGTACGTCGGCTCGGCGGCCGAAGAGGCCAACAACAAGGCGTTCTTCGACGCCGTGATGAAGTCCGCGACGGCCAAGGCGGCGAAGTCGCCCGGCCTGAAGGTCGTCACCGTCACGTACGACCCGAGCGCCGCGCCCAGATTCGCCCAGCAGATAGCCAGCAGCGCGCAGATCTGGAACAGCTCCGTCCAGAACGTTCAGCTGCGTGCGGGCAGCAACGCGGACTTCCGCTACTACGAGGGCAACGACTCCCGTGGCTCGTACGCCAGCACCGACGGTCACGGGCGGGGTTACATCTTCCTCGACTACCGGCAGAACCAGCAGTACAACTCCACCCGCGTCACCGCGCACGAGACCGGTCACGTCCTCGGTCTCCCGGACCACTACTCCGGCCCGTGCAGCGAGCTGATGTCCGGTGGCGGCCCCGGTACGTCCTGCCAGAACGCCTACCCGAACGCGGCCGAGAAGAGCCGCGTCAACGCTCTGTGGGCCAATGGTCTGAAGGCCTTCGACAAGGACGCCTTCACCAAGGTCCACTGACCGGACGGGAGCGCTCGCGCGCGCACGCGGTGGCCCGGTTCCTCCCCGAGGAGCCGGGCCACCGCCCCGTTCGCGGGGGCCGCCCGCCCGTGGAGGGCGCATACTGAGGCCAATGACGAAGCCACCAGCGCATCGACGGCATCTGCCCACCAGTCCCTTCAACGCCCCGCCCGCCCCCGGCCCCGTGCAGAAGTTCGACGTGGGTGACCGGGTGGCCCACGACCGCTACGGTCTCGGCCGTGTCATCGGTGTCGAGGAAGACATCGCCGTGCTCGTCGACTTCGCCACCAGGCAGGAGCGGATCCCGGGCCCGTACACCAAACTGACCAAGCTCTGAGGGCCGCGCCGAGGCCGTGACCTCGCGCCGGGCCGGCGGGCGCGAGGGCTCCGGGGGGCCCGCGCATGCGTGGCGGGAGTGGCCCGGATGACGTACCGGGACCCGCCGCTCCCGTACGGATGTGCGTGCGCGGTCGCCCGCCCCCGGCCTAGGCGGGGCGCACGCGGGCGTACGGCCGCCGCCGTAACGGGGGCTACCGGAAGTTACTGAGCTTGCGCTTCCGGCTCTCCGGGGCGGCGCATGACGAACGCGGCGCCCGCGCCCGCCGCGAAGAGGGCGAGGAAGGAGACGGCCGTGGCGAACCAGCCCGCGCCCAGCCACTGGCCGCCGAAGTAGCCGAGGCAGACGCTGTACGCCGCCCAGGTCAGGCCCGCCAGTGCGGACCAGGGCAGGAACTCCGCCACCCTGCGGTGCATCACCCCGGCGCCGAGGCTGACCACCGACCGGCCGGCCGGTGCGAAACGGGCGACCACCACGAGCGGGCCGCCGCCGCGCAGCAGCGCCGTGCCCAGCTTCTCCTGGGCCGCCGTGAGCCTGCGGGAGCGTGCCATGGCGCGGTCGAAGCGGTCGCCGCCGCGCCAGGCGAGGCGGTAGGCGACCATGTCACCGAGGACGGACGCCGTCGCGGCGCACATCACCAGTGCGAACATCTCGGAGAAGCCCGCGTGGCCCCGGGTCGCGCCGCCCACCGCGTCGGCCGCGGTGCCCGCGGCGGCGGTGGCGGCGGTGATCACCAGGACCCCGCTCGGCAGGACCGGAAGGAAGACGTCGAGGAGCACGGAGATCCCGACGATCAGATAGATCCATGGCGAGCCGGCCAAGGCCCCCAACTGCTCCAGCACGTCCTGATCTCCCGGTACGGTCCCCCGCCGCGACGTCGCAGGGGAGCGGCAGGGGCGGCCTTCACAACCGCACAGCGTACGCCTGAGGCTGCTGTGACATGCGGGTGGGGGCAGGAGATGTAGTTCTAATCACTAACAAAAGCCGTACGTCCGGGAGATCCGAGGCGACTCGGACTTCCCGGACGTACGCGACATACGGCCCGCGCGGGGCCGTAGGGGAGCGCGCGCGGCGGCCTTGGCGCCGGGTCGTGCACCGACCCGCGCGCCGGCCGCCGCTCCGGCCCGCGTGTCAGTTCTTGCGGCCGAAGAGGCGGTCCAGGGAGAGCGCGCCGGGGCCGGTGAAGACGAGCAGCAGGAAGGCCCAGCAGAACATCGCCGAGGCCTCGCCGCCGTTCTGGATCGGCCACAGGGCCATGCCCTGGTGCACGTCGAAGTACGCGTAGGCCATGGAGCCGGACGAGATCAGCGCCGCGGTGCGGGTGCCCACGCCCAGCAGCACGAGGCCACCGCCGACGAGCTGGATGGCGGCGGCGTACCAGCCCGGCCAGGTGCCGGCCTCGACGGTGCCGCCGGTGCCCGCGGCACCGCCGAGCACGCCGAACAGCGAGGCGATGCCGTGGCAGGCGAAGAGCAGGCCGACGACTATGCGGAACGCCGACAGGGCGTAGGGGCGGGCCGCGTCCAGGCGCTCGGAGAGCGTCGGAGCGGCGGCCGCGGCGGCGCCCGTGGAGGCGGCGGCGGAAGGGGAGGGAGCGGTGGTGGGGGGCATGAGGTGGGGCTCCTCGTGTCAGGGGACAGGAAACGCGAGGGGTCCAGGTTAGGTACCCCTAATCGATACTTGCAAGTTCAAGTTCTTGATTCATTGTGCCTGTCCCTCGTCGGATCCGTGTGAGGAACCGTCTCCGGCACCGGTTCCGGGCACGGCCGGAATCCCGCTCGCCGGAGGGCTCGCCAGGGGGTACGGGACCCTGTCCGCCGTTCCGTAGACCGCCTCGTGCGCCACCGTCAGGCACTTCTCCGGCCGCGCCTGGTCGAGCCGCAGCCGGGCGGAGCGCCCGCGCAGGGTCAGCGTCATCAGCTGATTGCCGAACCACGGCCCGCCCGTGCGCCGCCAGCCGATCACCGGGCGGCCCGTCCGGCCGTGCCGTGCCATGGCCCGGCCCAGCCACCGCCCCGCCCCGCTCCAGCCGAAGCGGAACGCGAGCCGGAGGGCGGCCGGTGCGCTGTTGTGCACCGGCGAGCAGGTGAACTGTGCCACGTGGCTCCGGACGTGTCGCCCGGATTCCGGGAATCTCCCCGGAGCCGCCGGGTCCGCCGGCTCGGGCCACTCCGGCTCCGCGATGTAGGAGTGGTGGACATCACCCGACAGGACCGCGATCGTGGCGGGCGCCGCGGGCCCGGAGCCCACCTCCGCGATGAGCGCGGTGAGCGCCTCGAAGGACGCCGGGAAGGCCGCCCAGTGCTCCAGGTCCGCCCGCCGGCGCATCCGCTCGCCCAGACGCGCCCAGCGCGCCCCGCGCTCCCCGGCGCACAGCGCCGCGTCCCACGCCTCCGCGTCGTGCACGGCGGGCGGCAGCAGCCAGGGCAGCGACGTGCCGATGAGCAGGTGGTCGTACGAGCCCGGGGCGTCCAGCGCCTGC
This sequence comes from Streptomyces albireticuli, assembly GCF_021228125.1. Classification (GTDB taxonomy): domain Bacteria; phylum Actinomycetota; class Actinomycetes; order Streptomycetales; family Streptomycetaceae; genus Streptomyces; species Streptomyces albireticuli. Next base: position 531,923 of record NZ_JAJQQS010000002.1, on the reverse strand, counting down.
GCGCGCAGCCAGTCCGCCTCCGCGGCGTCCAGCATGGCCCGGCCGCCCTCCTCCAGGACGCGGGTGGCGCGGCTGTCGACCACCAGCAGCCGGACGCGGCCGAAGTCGCGGCGGTAGCTCCAGCGGGCGGCGGCCGGGTCGGCGTCGGCGCGGACGGCGAACTCACGCAGGGCGGCGGTGCCGTCGGGGCCGCCGAGCGGGGCGTACGCGTCTTCGGCGTCCTCACCGTCTTCGGTGCCGTCCCAGCCCTCTCCGCCGCGCGAGACCGCTTGGTACAGCTTGTCGGCCGCCAGCTCGGCGGGGGAGAGGTTGCCCAGGTGCTGATGGACCCAGTACGACATCAGGCCGCCCAGCACCCGCTCCCGCCACCACGGTTTCGCCCGCATCTCGGTGACCCAGGCGGCGCTGGTGTTCCAGTCGTCGATCACGTCGTGGTCGTCGAAGATCATCAGGCTGGGCACGGTGGAGAGCAGCCAGCGGATCTCGGGGTCGAGCCAGGACTCGTAGTAGAGGTGGGTGTATTCCTCGTAGTCCGCGACCTGGGGGCCGGGCGGCTCGGTGAGGGGGCGGCGGCGCGCGATCCAGCGGCGCATGGCGGCGGAGGTCTTGTCGGCGTAGACCTGGTCGCCCAGCAGGAGGAGGACGTCCGGCCGCGGTTCGCCCGTGCCGCCCCGGGCGAGGGCGCTCGCGAGGGTGTCCAGGGCGTCCGGGCCGGCGGGGTCGGCGACGGGGCCGGCGGCGTCGGGAGAGCCGTCGAGGACGGGCGGGTCCCGGGGGTCGTCCGGATCGTCGGCGCCCGGCGTCCCGCTCAGGTGGAGGAAGCCGTGGCGGCCCGCCTCCGGCGGCGGAGCGGCCCAGCGGCACGAGCCGAACGTGACCCGGAGCGGCCCGGCCGCCCCTTCGGAGCCGGCGGGCGTGCGGATCGTGCTCTCCGGGAAGAGCGAGCCGGGCAGCGGCCATACGCGCGCGCCGTCCAGGAACACGCCGTACGCGGTCTCGGAGCCCGGACGCAGCCCCGTCACCGTCACCAGGGCGTAGTGGTGCCCGGCCACCCGCCAGGTGCGCGCGGTGCCGCCCGCGCCGTCCGCGCAGCGGACCTCGGCCTCGCAGGGCCGGTCCGCCTCCACCCAGACGGTGGCGCTCGTCCCCGTCTCCCAGTCGACGTACCGCAGCAGCGGACCCAGTCGTAGAGCTGCCGGCATCCGGCCCCCCTCCGTCGTTCCGTACGGTACGGAACGACGGGGCCTACCGGTGGAGTTTCCGGTTCAGTGGTGGGATCCGCCCGTTCAGCAGCCGTTGAGGACGGACGTCAGCTTGTTCTTCTCGGCCTGGTCGACGGTGAGGCCGTAGTGGTGCTTGACCGTGACCCACATCCGGGCGTACGTGCAGGCGTAGGAGTCCAGCGGCGGCATCCACTGCGCCGGGTCCTTGTCGCCCTTCGCCTGGTTGACGCGGTCGGTGACGGCGATCAGCTGCGGGCGGGTCAGGTCGTTGGCGAACGCCTGCCGCTGCGCGGTGGTCCAGGTGTTGGCGCCCGACCGCCACGCCTGGGCGAGCGGCACGATGTGGTCGATGTCGATGTCCTGGGCGTCGGTCCAGGTGGCGCCGTCGTAGGGCGAGAACCAGGTGCCCTCCACGGCCGCGCACTTGGCGTCCTGCTCCACGTTCTCACCGTCGCGCTTGAGGACGACCTCGCGGGTGTTGCACTGCCCGGACTGGGTGCTCCAGTGCGGGAACTTGGCGCGGCTGTAGCCGTCCATGGTGCCCTCGGCGGAGACCTTGAGCCCGGCCAGGTACGTGCGCACGGTGGCGGCGTCCGGCGGAGTGGGGGGCGCGGCCTGGGCGGCGGGGGCGTTGAGCGTGAGGGACGCCAGGAGGGCGGCGAGACCGCCGGCGACGGCCGTACGACGCGCGTAGACGGCGCGGCGAGAGATGGAGGCAGGTATTCCGGACATGGGAACTCCTTTGCGGTGGGGGGTTGTCGGCCGACGGCGCGGCCAGGATCGCGGCGTCCGATTTCCGGGGGGTGGTCGCCAGGTAACAGCGTGGCGACGGGGTCATGTCAAAGCAAGAGCTTGCGGACGTGAAGTTCACTGCGAATTCACAGTCCGGCTCCTGGCCGTCTGACACGCCACCACGTATGCGCGCCGGTAACGGTGTTCGCGCCCGTAGGGTGACCGGGTGCTCGCCGCCGCAGCCCTGCTCCCCGTCGACGCCACCCTCGGGGTGGTGCTCGCCCTGCTGCTGGTGGCCGCGGCCGGGGTGGCGGCCCTGGCCCGCCTGAGCGACGCCCGGGGGCGCGGCTACGCCCGGCCCGTCGCCGTCGCGGGCCTGCGGGCGGCCGTCCAACTGGCCGCCGTGTCCGCGCTGATCGGCTGGGTGGTCCGGGCGGTCCCGCTGCTGCTGTGTTTCCTGTTGCTGATGTTCGCCGTGGCGGTACGGACCGCCGGGCGCCGCGTCACGGACAACGGCACCTGGTGGTGGACGGCGGTGCCGATCGGGGCCGGGGTGGTGCCGGTGGTCGTGGTGCTGCTGGCGACCGGGCTCGTCCCGCTCAAGGGGATCGCCCTGGTGCCCGTCACCGGCATCCTCATCGGCGGCAGCCTGACCGCGACCGTGCTGGCGGGCCGCCGCGCGCTCGACGAGCTGCGCACCCGGCACGGCGAGGTGGAGGCCGGTCTGGCGCTCGGCCTCCTCGACCGCGACGCCCGCCTGGAGATCGCCCGCCCGGCCGCCTCGGACGCCCTGCTGCCGGGGCTGGACCAGACGCGGACCGTGGGGCTGGTCACACTGCCGGGGGCGTTCGTGGGGATGCTGCTGGGCGGGGCGTCGCCGGTGCTGGCGGGCGCGGTGCAGCTGTTCGTGCTGGTCGCGCTGATGGCCGTGCAGGCGGTGGCGGTCGCGGTGGTCCTGGAGCTGGTGGCCCGCGGGAGGCTGCACCGGGACGGCCCGGCCTCCGGCGGCGCGGGACGCGGCCGCCCGGGGTCGCGTACCCTGGGCGGAGCAGAAGGGGAGTAGCTCTTCGCCGGACCGTCGACATACTGCCGAGCTCGCCTCGGCCGGCGCCCGGAGGCGGAGGTCCGTCGTGACCGCGATCGCGACAGCCGCCAGCGAGACCTTCGGCCGCAGTGTCCACGACGCTGCCGTGCCGAAGCGACCCCGCGATCAGCTCAGGTCTCTCGGTCCGGCAGCCTGACCGATCGAGGTATCACCCCCGTGTTCAGCTTCACCGTCGCCGCCCTGGTCTTCGGCGTCGTCTTCCTGGCCGAGCTGCCGGACAAGACGGCCCTCGCCGGCCTCATGCTCGGCGCCCGTTACCGCGCGAGCTACGTCTTCGCAGGCGTCGCCGCCGCCTTCGCCGTCCACGTCGCCCTCGCCATCGCGGCGGGCAGCGTCCTGACCCTCCTGCCGCACCGGCTCGTCCAGGCGGTGGTGGGCCTGCTCTTCCTCGCCGGCGCGGCCATGCTGATCTTCAAGAAGGACGACGGCGAGGAAGAGATCAAGAAGCCCGCCGACCAGTCCTTCTGGAGGGTCTCCGGCGCGGGCTTCATGCTCATCCTCGTCGCCGAGTTCGGCGACCTCACCCAGATCATGACCGCCAACCTCGCGGCCCGCTACGACGACCCGGTCTCGGTCGGCGTCGGCGCGGTCCTGGCCCTGTGGGCGGTGGCGGGCCTCGGCATCCTGGGCGGCCGCACGCTGATGAAGTACGTACCGCTGGCGCTGATCACCCGGATCGCGGCCGTGGTGATGCTGGCACTGGCGGGCTTCAGCCTGTACGAGGCGGTGACGGGCTGACGCGCCCGAGCGGGCACCACGAGGAAGCCGTCCGGACCCTCCGCGCGGGGGCCCGGACGGCTTTGCCGTAAGAACGGCCCCACCCGCGCGGGCGTCCCGGGACCCCGGCGCCCACCGGCGCGGGGCGCATGATCTCCTGACGGCCGCCATACCCCCCGTCGCATAGGGTGACATCGCCGGAACGGCCCGCTCGACCAGGGGTTCCGGGACCCTCACCGCGGACGGAGCGCGGTGGCCGGAGCGAGGAGTGGATGTGGGGGACGTGACGGTCGACGCGCGGTCGGAGGAACAGGGCCCCGGCGGCGGGTCCGAGGAGCCGGCCGGGCCGACGGGGCGCCGGGGGAAGTCCGGCGGGCCCGCGAAGGCGCAGCGGCCGCTCTGGAAGGAACTGCCCCTGCTCCTCGGGGTCGCGCTGGTGCTGGCGCTGCTGATCAAGACCTTCCTGGTGCAGGCGTTCTCGATCCCCTCGGGGTCCATGCAGAACACCCTCCAGCCGGGCGACCGGGTGCTGGTCGACAAGCTGACCCCGTGGTTCGGATCGAAGCCCGCGCGCGGTGAGGTGATCGTCTTCCACGACCCGGGGAACTGGATGGAGGGCCATCCGACGCCCGAGCCCAACGCGCTGCAGACGGCGCTCAGCTTCATCGGGCTGATGCCGTCCGCCGGCGAGAAGGACCTCATCAAGCGGGTCGTGGGCGTCGCCGGCGACACCGTCGAGTGCGCGGGCACCGGGCCGCTGAAGGTCAACGGCAAGCCGCTGGAGGAGCCCTACGTCTTCCCCGGCAACGCCGCGTGCAGCACGAACCCGCAGGGCGGGTTCAAGGTCACGGTGCCCAAGGACCGGCTGTGGGTGATGGGCGACCACCGCGAGGACTCCCAGGACTCCCGCTACCACCAGGAGGAGGCCGAGAAGGGCTTCGTCCCGGTGGACGACGTGGTGGGCCGCGCCGTCGTCGTCGCTTGGCCCGTCGACCGCTGGGCCACCCTCTCCGTCCCCGCGACCTTCGGCCAGAAGGGCATCGACAAGGCGGCCGCCGCCCCCACCGCGGTGGCCTTCGCCGGTGCCGTCCCCCTGGTGCTGATGCGCCGCCGCCTGCTCTCCCGCCGTGTCTCCGGCGGCGCGGCGCGGGGCTGACGGGCGCTCACCGTAGTCACGCAAGGCAGCCGAGGCACTTGCCGAGCTGGAGCGGTAATCGGTACTGGAAGCGGTGGCCTGACCGCGTCGGCATGTACTGAATGCGCACCGCCACGCGGAGGCCCCTCCACGCAACCGCGTGGAGGGGCCTCTGACCTGCTATTTCTCTGTGGGCACAGACGGATTTGAACCGCCGACATCTGCTTTGTAAGAGCAGCGCTCTACCGCTGAGCTATGCGCCCCGGATCGAAGGAACAGCCTACATTGCCGGGGGCGGGTCCCCGCAAACCGCCGGGCGGGGGTTATCCCCACCCCGGATCGGTGGGGAGCGTCATGGCGGCGGGCCCGGGGGCGTCCGTACGGTGATCTTGCACGCCAAGCGCCGCACCGACCACCCCCGACTACGGAGTCACCGTGAAGCCCCGCACCCGCTCCCGCGCCCGTTCCACCGCCCGCCTGTCCCTCGTCACCGGTGGGGTGCTGCTCGCCGGTGCGGCGCTGACCGGATGCGGCAGCGCGGACGTCGACGAGGCCGAGCCGGAGTACAAGGCGTTCCCGCTCGCGGGGCGGGAGCTCACGGTGGACAGCGACAACTCCACGCTGGAGCTCGTGCCCGCGGACGTAAAGGAGGTCAAGGTCACCCGCTGGTTCGCGGGCTGGACCCTGGGCGGGTCGTCCAAGGCGAGCTGGGAGATGGACGACGGCACCCTGAAGCTGCGCGAGCACTGCGACGGAATCAGCGCGAACTGCGCGTCCAAGCACAAGATCGAGGTGCCGCGCGGGGTCGCCCTCACCGTCAAGGACCGGAACGGCACCGTCAAGGCGCGCGGCTTCTCGGCCGACCTCAAGGTCTCCTCGAACAACGGCGAGGTCCGTGTGACGGACGCGACCGGCGCCCTCGACCTCTCCAGCTCCAACGGCAACGTCATCGCCACCGGCGCCGGCGCCCGCCAGGTCAAGGCCAGCTCCGACAACGGCAACGTCCAGCTCGCCCTGGCCCGCGTCCCCGACCGCGTCGAGGCCTCCAACCACAACGGCAACGTCAAGATCGAGCTGCCCCACTCCCCGTACCGGGTCGACGCGTCGAGCCGGAACGGCACCACCACGGTGCAGGTCCCCCGCGACGACGCCAGCGGTCACTGGGTCCTGGGGCGCAGCGACAACGGCAACGTCAAGGTCCTGATCGCGAACTAACGGTCCCGTGTGTTCGTCTTTAACGGGTGGGACAATGGCACCCGGGCCAGGGGCGATCCATCGGGAGTGGGCAAGTGACGGCGACCTTCGCAGAGTCCGCGGGACCGGCACGCCGCCGTTCCCTCCGTTCCGCGCGGACCGGCGGCGGCCACCGGACGGGCGGTGCCGCGGCCCTCGCCGCCGCCGTCCAGGACACCGTGGCGCTCGCGCTGCTCCCCGTCCCCCTGCTCCTCGCCGCCGCGCCCGCCGCCTTCGCCGGTGGCGGCACGCGCCGCTGGGGCCGGGGCCGCGGGGAGAACCAGCGCGCCGACGCCCAGGCCGCGAAGGACGCCGCCGCGGCCGCCTTCTACGAGCTGGACACCGCCCAGCGCGATCTGCGGATCTCCATCGAGACGATCACCGCCGTCGACCCCTCCCCCGCCGCCCGCAAGGCCGCCGCCGACTTCACCGGCCTCGGGCACCGCATCGACGAGGTCTCCCACGCCTACATCACCGCCGTCGACTCCCACGACCTCGACCGCGACGACCTCGACGCCGGGGCCGCCGGCCGGGCCCGTACGGACCTGGCCAGGGCCAAGGACGAGCTGGTCCGGGTCAAGGCCGATCTGGACCGGTTCGGGCGGAGCCTCGGCCCCCTGCTGGCCACGGCCGAGACCCAGCTGGCCCGGCTCGCCCCCGCCGTCGAGCGGGCCCGCCAGGCGCTGCGCGCGGCCGGCGAGGCCCTGGAGGCCGTACGGTCCTCCGGGCTCACCGCCGACGACCTCGCCGCCCGGCTCGCCGCCCTCGGCCCCGAGCTGACCCGGCTCAACCAGGGCGCCGGGCAGCACGGCGTGCAGGAGACCCTCCAGCGCGCGGACCGCGTGCTGCGCCAGGCCGAGGCCGTCCGCGTCGAGGCCGAGGGCCTGCCGGAGAAAGCCGCCGAGGTCGACAAGCGCCTCGTCTCGCTGCGCACCCGCGCCCAGGCCCTCACCACCCGCGCCGCCGGCGTCGAGCCCGTCCTCAGCGAGCTCCGCCGCCGCTACAGCGCCGCCTGCTGGCAGGACCTCCAGCAGGTGCCCGAGGAGGCGGCCCACGCCGTCGCCCAGGCCGAGGAGAAGCTCCGCGAGGCGCGCACGGCCCGCGACGAGCAGCGCTGGCCGGACGCCCTGGCCCGGCTGTCGACCGTACGGGCCCTGCTGAACACCACCGACGAGGCCGTCTCCGCCGCGGGCGACCGGCTGCGGCGGCTGGACGAGGTGTCCTTCGACCACAGCAAGGAGGTGGAGCGCACCCGCTTCGCCATCCGCGACGCCCAGCGGCTCGCGATGGCCGGCCGCAACACCCCCGACCCCCGTCACGCCGGGCCGCTGGACGACGCCGTGGCCCGCCTGGACCGGGCCGTCGCGGGCCTGGAGGGACGGCATCCGGACTGGTGGGCGTTCCTCACCGAGACGGAGGCCGTGCGGGGGACCGTGACCCGGGTGGTGCGGGAGATACGCGACGACCGCGGCGCGGCCGGGCGCTGAGCGCTGAGCGCACCACAGGACGGCCCGCGGTCTTCGGCCGACCCCGCCCTGACGTACGTACGCCCCCGGCCGCGCCCCGGCCCTTCGCGTGCGCTGTCCCGCCCCGCCCGCCGCTGGCTATGCTGCCCGCATGCCTCGCTACGAATACCGCTGCAAAGCCTGTGGTGACACCTTCGAGCTCAGCCGGCCGATGGCCGAGTCCTCGGCCCCGGCGGTGTGCCCCGAGGGACACACCGACACGGTGAAGCTGCTGTCCACGGTCGCGATGACGGGTGGCTCCTCGTCCGGGCGGCCCGCGCCCGCGCCGTCCGCGGGTGGCGGAGGCGGAGGGTGCTGCGGGGGCGGCTGCTGCGGCTGAGGACGCCCTCAGGGCGCGGCCCTTCTCAACGGCAGGCCGGTCTCAAGGCACGGTCGCTCTCGAAGCGATGGTCGTCTCAGGGCTCAGCCCGTCCTCCCGCGCGCCGGACGGGCTGTCCGGCTATTCCCCCCTCCTACCCCCTCCTACCCCACACGCCTCGCCAGCGTCAGCCCGTCCGCCACTGTGATCATCACGGACTCCATCCGCTTGTCCGCCGCCACATGCGTGTTGAACTCCTTGACCGCCGCCCCCATCGGCCCCGGCCGCTCCGCGACCACATCGCCGCTGAAGAGGACGTTGTCGGCCACGATCAGCCCACCGGGCCGCATGCGCGGCACCAGCTCCTCCCAGTACGGGACGTAGTTCTCCTTGTCCGCGTCGATGAAGGCCAGGTCGATGTGCGGCTCCTCCGGCATCGCGCGCAGTGAGTCCAGCGCGGGCGCGATCCTCAGCTCGATCCGGTCGGCGACGCCCGCGCCGGCCCATGCGTCGCGCGCGTAGGCCGTCCACTCCTCCGAGATGTCCAGCGCGATCAGCCGGCCGCCGGCGGGCAGCGCTCTCGCCATGGCCAGGGCCGACAGGCCGGTGAAGGTGCCGACCTCCACGATGTGCCGGGCTCCCGTGAGCCGGACGAGGAAGGCCAGCAGCGGGACCTGTTCCTCGGCGGTCTGCTTGACCGCCACGGCGGGGAGGGCGGCGTGGGTGAGGTCGACCAGGGCGCGCTCCTCCGGAGTGAGCGGCGGGTTGTGGGCGAGCACGTAGGCGTACAGATCGGGGGTGACCCGGGGGCCCTTGAACTCCGGCACGCGATTCTCCTCAGCGAGTAAGGAAGTTACGGCTCCGGCCCCGGCGGTGAAGACGGCGGGACCGGCGAAGGGGCCCGGCCTCGCGCGCTGTTGAGCGCACGCGACCGGACCCCGAGCCTACGCCGCGCCTACGCCGCCGCCCCCGCGAACGCCGCGAGGATCTCCTCGCCCGCCGCCACTCCGCGCGTCTCCAGCGCGGTGACGTGCGGGGCGGTCCAGCCGGCGGCGGCCAGCTCGCCGTGGCCCGGCCGCCAGCCGCGGTCGGCGGCCAGCAGCAGGTCGGCGTCGAGCAACGAGTCGCCCGCGGCGAGGACTTCGGTCGCGCCCGTGCGCCGGGCGACCTCGGCGACCGCCGCGCTCTTGGTGAGCGGCCGGGGCACCGCGTAGAGCTTGCGGCCCTGGAGCGACACGGACCAGCCGCGGCCGTCCGCCCACTCGGTGAGCTCCTTCACCCAGGTGTCCGGGAGCAGCGGGCGGTCCACGACGAGGTAGGCGAACAGATCCTCGGCGGTGCGCTCCTTGAGCAGCCAGGCCGGGTCGGCGGTACGGACCAGATGCGCGCGGACCTCGGCGAGCGGGGCGCACGCGGCGGCCAGCCGGCGCTCCACGTCGCGCCGCCAGCCGGGGTCGGACTCGCCGCGTACGAGCAGTTCGCCGCCGTTGGCGCAGATCGCGTACTCGGGGACGGGGCCCGGCAGGTGGATCCTGCCGTACTGCTCGCGGGTGCGGGTCGTGGTGGGGACGAACGCGGCGGTGCGGGAGAGCGCGTCGAGCGTGGCGGCCGCGGTCTCCGTCATGTACGAGAGCGGCTTGCGGTCGTAGACCTCCACGCACAGCAGGCGGGGCGCCCGGTGGTCGGGCACGGTGAGGTCGAGGGCCGCCGCCGAGTAGATCAGCGTGCGGTCGAGGTCGCTGGCGACGAGGAGGGTCACGGCGCCGTCACCGCCTTGCCGTCGGCGCCGGTCGCGCCGCGGGTGTAGCGGGGGTGGATCAGGCCGACGCAGCTGTACGGCAGGCCGTCCACCTCCTCCACGGGGACGCCGCGCTGCTCGGCGAGCAGCCGGACGTGGTCCAGGTCGGCACCGGCGCCGCGCTGGGCGAGGATCTTCCAGGGGACCCGGCGGAGCAGGACGCGGGTGGTCTCGCCGACGCCGGGCTTGACCAGGTTCACGTCGTGGATGCCGTACTCCTCGCTGATGCGCTCGACGGCCGCCCAGCCCTCCCAGGTGGGGGCGCGGTCGGCGGCGGCGAGCTCCTTGGCGTCGGCGGCGACGTCCTCCTCGACCTCGGCGAAGCGGGCGGCGACGGTGTCGAGGAAGGCGCGGGAGACATCGGCGCCGGCGAGCTCGCGGTAGAACTTGGCGCCGTGGAAGTCGTGCGGGCCGACGAGGTCGGCGCGCAGCACGGTGCGGGAGATCAGGCCGGAGACGGTGGAGTTGAGGCAGGCGGAGGGGATGAGGAAGTCGTCCCGGGTGCCGTAGGTGTCGACGCAGTGGCCGGGGTCGGCGAGCACGGCGATCCGCGGGTCGAAGCCGTCGAACCCGCGCAGCGCCTCGGCGAGTTCGCGGGTGATGGCGCCCTTGCCGGTCCAGCCGTCGACGAAGACGACGTCGGCGGGGTCGTGGTGGGCGGCGAGCCAGCGCAGCGCGACGGGGTCGATGCCGCGGCCGCGGACGATGGAGACGGCGTAGTGCGGCAGGTCGAGGCCGTGGGCGTGGCGGGCCCAGCGGCGCATCAGGACGCCGACGGGGGTGCCGGCGCGGGCCAGCGACACCAGGACCGGGCGGGGGGACCGCTCGGCGAGCACGGTCTCGGTGACCACGCCGACGGCTCTGGCCATGCGGGCGGCGGAGGCGTCGAGCGCGGCGTGGAAGAGGGCCTGGTAGTCGGCGCTCGGCTGGTACTCGACGGGCAGCGACTCCGCGTAGTGCGCGCCGCCGCTCTGGATGGCCTCCTCGCGCTCCTCGGTGGGCGCCTCCAGGGAGACGTCCGAGAGGTCCTGGAGCAGCCAGCCGACGTCGGCCGGGTCGTAGGAGGAGAAGGCGGGGCCGCGGAGCGGTTCGGGCATGGGGGTGTGGATCTCCGGTGCGTAGGAGGGGACGGCTACGAGCACGACGTGCCCGGTGTGGGCGCCGAGCCGGTCCAGCAGGCCGCCGGGGGCGTGGAGTCGGGGGGTGTCGGCGGCCGAGTCGACGACGGCCACGACGGCGTCGAAGCCGGCGCCCGCGACGTTGTAGGCGTAACGCTCGCCGGGGCCGTCCGCCGGGTCGTCGTGGGCGGGGAAGGCGATCCGGGTCCGGATCGCGTACCCCGGGTCGTCGACGGGGAGGACGGGCGAGCGGGTGGTGGTGGAGAAACGGACGTCGGTGGCGCCGGGGCGGGTCTCCTGGAACACGTCCTGGAGAGCGGCGGCGAGGCGGAGGGGCGCGTACATGAGCTCTTCGCTGCCGAGCACGAGGACGCGGCGCGGCGCCGGCGAGGCGCCGGTCACGGTCGGGCCACCTTGGGGTGCGTCCATGCCCGTGGCCAGGCCGGTCGAAGCCGCCCCGGGGGTGGCAGCGGCGTTCGCGACACGGGCGGCCGGGCCCGGCGCGGACGACTCACCGGAACCCACGCCCCCACCACCGGCGACCACACCCGCCGCGGCCAGCGCGTCCGCGACGCGGGCGGCCATGCCCGGCAGGGCGGCCTCCAGGCGCGCCCGGTGTCCGGGCGTGAACCCGTGCCGGCCACCGTCGGGCAACCCCTCGGGCCAGCCGACGTCGACGCGGGTCAGGCGCTCGGGGCGCGCCGACGAGCCGTCCGCCGACCCTGTACGGCCGCCACCGGACCGGTCCGGGAGCACCTCCAGGGGCTCGCCCGGCGCCGCCGAACCGCTACCGCCGGGGGACTTCTCAGGCCCCACGAGGCCCGGATCGGCACCTCCGTGCGCCAGGGACCGGCCGTCCTCGCGCCCGGACACGTCCAGGGCACGCACCGTCGCGCCGCTCGCGGAGACCCAGCCGCCTACGCGGTGGGGCCCCGCGGCGGCCGGAAGGGCGCCACCGCGCCCGACCGCGCCCCGCTCCGCGAGCGCCGCGAGCGCCTCGTGCCGGGCCACCAGCTCCTGGCCCCGTTCCAGCACCCCCTCCGGCAGGCTCACCGTGCCGGAGGCGAGGGCTATCAGGTCCACGCGGGCGCCCAGGCCCGTCGCGAAGTCGTCCAGGTGGGCGCGGTCCGCCGCGCTCCGCATATCGACGAGGGCCACGACCACGTACCGCTCGCGCGGGAAGTTCGCGTGGAGGGTGGTGATGGTGTTGAGGACCGTGCGGCCGGTGGAGAACTCGTCGTCGACCAGGACCAGCGGCCCGTCGCCCGCCAGCAGCTCCGGGTCCTCCGGCAGCAGCAGGTGCGACGTGGCGTGGCTGTGCTCCTCCTCGAAGCCGCCGACCGGGCGGACACCGGCGACCGGGCGTCGCGTGGAGTGCAGGTACGGGGCGAGGGCCAGGCCGTCCGCGACCGCGTGGCCCAGGCCCGTCGCCGTCTCCGCGTAGCCGAGGACGACCGCCCGCGCCGCGTCCTCGTCGCCGAGCAGGTCCCTGACCCGGCGGCCGAGGCCCACCCCGGACCCGTAGACGGCGGAGGGTGCCGCCGGTACGTGCTTGCCGAGGACGTGGGAGACGAGGAGGTGGGCGCGCTTCTTGTTCCTCCGTACCGCGAGGCCCAGCAGCGACGTCAGCTCCGGGTCACCCTCCAGCCCGACCCCGAGCCGGTCCGCCACCCACTGTCCCGACCACGTCACGCCGTCGCCCCCACGCTCGCCGCCAGCAGCTCCACAAAGCTCACGTCCTCCCGCGCGACACCGAACACCTCGGCGCGCAGCATGATCCGCTCGGCCCAGGCCCGGTGCGGCTTCACTTCGTTCATTTTGTTCGTGTACGCGGAGCGCATCACTCCACCGCCGTCGCGTTCCGGCCGCAGGATGTCCTCGGCATCGCTGAACTCCTCGTGACTGACCACGGACAGCGCGTGCACGAGCGCGACGTGCGAGGGGTGGATGCAGGTCTTGCCCTGGAGCCCGTTGGCCCGGTCCAGCTGGATCTCGCGGAGCAGGCCGTCCATGTCGTGCTCGATGAGGGCGGTGCGCAGCTCCTCCGCCGGCCCGGCGAAGGGCGTCCGGCGCAGCTGGGGCTTGAACATCCGCTCGTGCTGGCGGAAGTACTCCCAGACGGGGCCCGTGACGGTGAAGCCGCTGCCGTCGGCCCGGCCGAGGACGTTGACGACGTCGGCGATGACGGAGGCGACGAGCTGCACGTCGTAGGCGGTCATGTCGGGTGCCCGGCGCAGCCCGTACGCGGAGCAGAAGTCCGTCACGCCGAGCCGCAGGGCGAGCACCCGGTCGCGGTATTTGTCGACCGTGCGCGCTATCCCGGCGAGCGTCTCGGTGCGGGTCTCCAGGTGGAGGAGCTCGGGGGACTCCAGGACGGGCATGGCGAACAGCCTGCGCCCGCATTCGCTCTCGGCCAGGGCGAGCGCTTCGAGGAAGGGGACGCCCCGCTCCTCCGTGAACTTCGGCAGGACGAAGCCGGAGAGCAGGCGTCCGGCGGGGCCGAGGCGGTGCGTGAGGTCCGTGATCTGTTCGGGTTCGCGGACCCGGATGAACAGGAGCGGCAGGCTCCGGCCGTCGGCGGAAAGGCGGTCGAGCTCCGTGAACTGGCGGACGAGGTTCTCCTCCGCGCTCTCCACCTCTTCGTCGCCGATCGAGTCCTCCAGGCAGAGGACCATGGACACCACGCCGCGCTCGGCCTGCTTGCGGATGTCGTGGGCGAGGGCGGGGCGGGTGGCGGGGCTGTAGAGCGTGGCGCCGAGGGCGACCGCGAGCGTACGGGCCGGGGAGTCGGCGTCGAACGCGCCGGGCTCTCTATGGAACAGCCCATTCCGCACCGAGGGCGCAAGGTGTTCGAAATGCCTCATTACTCTCCCCGTTTACCACGTTCCACCGGACCGTCCAGCCGGAAGTGTGGCCGATTATCGTACGTCCGGTGACGGGTCAAGAGTTCCCCAAGCGCATGAAAATCTGGCCATCCGCATGGGTACACTGCGCGTCTTCGTCCTGACGGGCGGCCGTCCCGGGCACGCTCCCGAAGGCTCTCCCCGTCGCTTTCCCAGGTGCCACCCGGGGCACTCTCCCCATTTCCTCCCGCGCGCCCCCACCGCCGTCCTTCGGTCGGGTGGGACCTGCGTTGTCCCCGGCCCGCACGGGAGGGCAGGATTGCGGCATGACGCACGCCATGCCGAAGGGGTCGAACATCCCGCTGGACGCCCGGAACGTACGGGCCGTACTGCGCTGGACCCCCGGGCCGGGCGTCCCGGACGTGGACGCCTCCGCACTCCTGGTGGACGGCGGCGGCCGGGTGCGCTCCGACGAGGACTTCGTCTTCTACAACCAGCCCCGGCACCCCTCCGGCGCCGTCCGGCACCTCGCGAAGAAGCGGCTGGTCGAGGGCGCGACGGACGCGATCGAGGCCGACCTCACGGGGCTGGAGCCCGCCGTCGACCGCGTCGTGCTCGCCGCGTCCGCGGACGGCGGCCCCTTCGGGCTGGTCCCCGACCTGTGCGTCCTGCTCTACGACACCGCGGCGGGCGGCGGCCGGGCCGACGAACCGCTCGCGCGCTTCGAGGTCCGGCCGGAGACGGGCTCGGAGACCGCCATGATCTGCGGCGAGCTCTACCGGCGCGGCGACGGCTGGAAGTTCCGGGCGCTCGGGCAGGGGTACGCGTCCGGGCTGGTGGGGCTGGCGACGGAGTTCGGGATCTCGGTCGACGAGGAGGACGGCGGAGGGACCGGCAGCGGCGACGGCGGAACGGATTCCGGGGCCGGTGTCCCGGAGCCCGGCGAGCCCGGCGAGCCCGCGACCGTGCCCGCGGCCACGCCCACGTCCACTCCCCCGCCCGCGTCCTCACCCTCCCCGTCGTCCGATCCCGAGCCCGCTCCCCCCGTGCCGCAGCAGCAGTCCGGGTACGGGTATCCGCCGCCGCCTCCGATGCCGCCGGCTCCGCCGGTGCTGCCCGCGCAGCCGGCTCAGCCCGCGTACGGGTATCCGCAGCAGCCCGCGGCGCAGCCGGCCTATGGGTATCCGCAGGCCCGGCCGGTGCCGGATCCGGGGTTCCGGCTGCCGCCGCAGGGTCCGCAGTTCCAGTCGAACCGCTGAGGGAAGGGGCTCGGCGGGGCCTTTCCCCGGCCCCGGCCCGGGCCCCGGCGCCGGCCCCGGCCCCGCCCCTTCCCGCCGCATCCGATATGCGGCTCCGCCCCCGACCCTCGAACGCCGGCCGGGCTCGGCTCCCCCTCACACCTTCGTCTTGTACCCCCGCCCCCACTGGAGTCCCCACCCGTACAGCCGGTCCAGCTCCGCCTGGAAGCCGTACACGTACTTCATCTCGCGCCGCAGCGTGACCTCACCCTTGTTGTTCTCCAGCATCACCACGGCGCACGACCGGGCCTCCGGCGCGCGCTCGTGGAGCGCGATCTCGATCCGGGGGCCGTTGCCGGGGTAGAGCGTGACCATCGCGTGCGTACGGTCGAACGCCGGGGTGCCGTCATAGATATAGACGAAGATCAGCAGTCGCTTGATCTCGGCGTGGTGGTCCATGTTGACGTAGATCGTCTCGCCCGAGCCCGAGCCGAACCGGTCGTCGCCGCTGAGCTGGACGTACGGCGGACTGTTGAGGCTGCCCAGTATGGAGCCCAGGGGCTGGACCACACCTTTCGAGCCGTCCTGGAGCTCGTACATACAGGCGAGATCGAGGTCCACATTGACGAAGGCCGGGCCCTGCGCCTGCACCATCTCGGGCCGGAACTTCCTCAGCGGGTGGCGCAGGCCCTCGCTCAGCGAGGCCCGCTCGCCGAAGTCCGAGGAGGTGCGCATCCGCCAGGAGAGGTTCACCCGGAGGTTTCCCGTGACGGCGCCCTGCTTGGTGAGGGAGAAGGTCGGATGACGCTTGGTGAGCTCGACCGCGCCGTTGGCGCCGCCGAAGTCGAGCTGCTGTGTGCTCGGCCGTCCCCAGCCGCCGAGGAACTTGTCCCAGATCGCCATGGCCATGAAACCCCCACCCCATTCGAGCGCCGACCGCGAAAGGGGCGGCCGTGAGGTGACCCTCACGACCGCCCCGATCAGAGCGTTCCTCAAATGTGCCAGGGTCACACCCCGGCGGAGACTTCCGCCTTGTCAGCCGCACCGTTGGCGATGGCCCGGTTGCGGCGCACCGAGGACAGGAAGGACCAGCCGATGAGCCCCACGCCGATGAGGCCGGTGACGATCTCGGGGACCTCGTAGCGGATGCTGACCATGAGGATCACGGCCAGCGCGCCGATGGCGTAGTGCGCGCCGTGCTCCAGATAGACGTAGTCGTCCAGGGTTCCCTTGCGGACCAGGTAGACCGTGAGCGAACGTACGTACATGGCACCGATGCCCAGGCCCAGCGCCATCAGGACGATGTCGTTGGTGATGGCGAAGGCGCCGATGACGCCGTCGAAGGAGAAGGACGCGTCCAGGACCTCGAGGTAGAGGAACATGAAGAACGCGGCCTTGCCGGCCAGCAGTATCGCCGGCTTCTTCTTGCCGGCCTTCCTGGCCTCTTCCTCCGCCTCGTGCTCGCGCTCCTCCTCTTCCTCGAGCTTGTCCTCGAAGTAGCCGGAGAGCCCGCCGACGATCAGATAGGTGATCAGACCCGCGATGCCCGCGAGCATCACCGTGGCCGCCTTGTCGACGTGTGCGCCGCCGTGCTGGTGCGCCTGCGTGGCGAAGGTCATCGCCGAGACCAGCAGGACGATCAGCGCGATGCAGACCGACAGCATGTCGACCTTGCCGAGCTTGGCCAGCGGCCGCTCGAGCCAGCCGAGCCACTTGATGTCACGGTCCTCGAAGATGAAGTCGAGGAAGATCATCAGCAGGAACATCCCACCGAAGGCCGCGATGGCCGGGTGGGCGTCGGTCACCAGCTGCTGGTAGTGCTCCTTCTCGTTCAGCGCGAGGTCGACCGCCTCGATGGGGCCGATCTTGGCGCTGATCGCCACGATCACCACCGGGAAGACGAGCCGCATACCGAAGACAGCGATCAGGACGCCGAGGGTGAGGAAGATCTTCTGCCAGAAGGCATTCATCTTCTGGAGGATTCCGGCGTTGACCACGGCGTTGTCGAAGGAGACGGAGATCTCGAGGATGGAGAGGATCGCGACGATCCCGAACGCTTCCCACCCCCCGTAGAACACCGCTGCAACCAGTCCCAGGGCGGTGACGCCAAAGGACCAGCCGAAGGTTTTCAGAACCACTGGCCACCCAATCGTGTAAGTACGGGGTCCCCCGCGCGGTGCGCGGCTTTACGAAACGTTGACCCCGAAGTCTAGAGCGATGCCCCGCAGGCCCGACGCGTACCCCTGGCCCACCGCTCGGAACTTCCACTCACCGCCGTACCGGTAGACCTCGCCGAAGATCATCGCGGTCTCGCTGGAGGCGTCCTCGCTGAGGTCGTAGCGGGCGAGCTCGGAGCCGTCGGCCTGGTTGACGACGCGGATGTAGGCGTTGCTGACCTGGCCGAAGCTCTGGCCGCGGGCGTCGGCGTCATGGATGGAGACCGGGAAGACGATCTTGTCGCAGGCCGCCGGGACCTTGGTGAGGTCGACCAGGATCGACTCGTCGTCGCCGTCGCCCTCGCCGGTGAGGTTGTCACCGGTGTGCTCGACGGACTCCTCGGGGCTCTTGAGGTTGTTGTAGAAGACGAAGTACTCGTCCCCCAGCACCCGGCCCGAGGCGCACAGCAGGGCGCTGGCGTCGAGGTCGAAGGGGGCTCCGGTGGTGGAGCGCGCGTCCCAGCCGAGACCGATGGTCACATTGGTGAGGTTCGGTGCGGCCTTGGAGAGGGAGACATTGCCTCCCTTGGCGAGCGTGACGCCCATGTTTTCTGTTCCTCCCCGGGTTGGAAAAGGGTCTCTATGTACGTCCGGCGCCGCACGCCGGTGCCCATGACCGTGCCATGGGCGGGCGTGCGGCGCCGGACGCCGTCGGTGTGCCGGTCAGACGTTGACGCCGAAGTCCTGCGCGATGCCGCGCAGACCCGAGGCATAGCCCTGGCCGATGGCCCGGAACTTCCACTCGGCGCCGTTGCGGTACAGCTCGCCGAAGACCATGGCGGTCTCGGTCGAGGCGTCCTCGCTGAGGTCGTAGCGGGCGAGCTCGGTGTTGTCGGCCTGGTTCACGACGCGGATGTAGGCGTTGCGGACCTGACCGAAGCTCTGCTGGCGGCCCTCGGCCTCGTAGATCGAGACCGGGAACACGATCTTGTGGACGTCGGCGGGCACCCCGGCCAGGTTGACCTTGATGGCCTCGTCGTCGCCCTCGCCCTCACCGGTGAGGTTGTCACCGGTGTGCTCGACGGAACCGTCGGGGCTCTTGAGGTTGTTGAAGAAGACGAAGTTCTGGTCGTTGGCGACCTTGCCCTGGTCGTTCGTCAGCAGCGCGCTGGCGTCCAGGTCGAAGTCCGTACCGGTGGTGGTACGGGCGTCCCAGCCGAGACCGACGATGACCGCGGTCAGGTTGGGGGCCGCCTTGGTCAGCGAGACGTTGCCGCCCTTGCTGAGACTGACTCCCACGAGTCCTCCATTGGTTCGAGGGGGCCGGAACCATTCGGCGAGACCTGTGCCCCCGTTGTGCGATGGCATCCGATCAACGTTTGGATCCTAGTGACCGGTTCCCACCGATTACAGGCTTCTTGCACGCGGACCGTACCCGGAGTGCGCGGGCGGCCGAACATCGGCCGGACGGGAACCCCGGGCGTCTGGGAAAAACTTACGGAAACGGGTTCGGCGAGGGACCTCAGAGGGCCGCGAGGGCCGCGGTGTACTCGTTCAGGTCGCGCGCGTCGGGCAGCCCGTTGACGACGGTCCAGCGGACCACGCCCTCCTTGTCGATGATGAAGGTGCCGCGCACCGCGCAGCCCTTCTCCTCGTCGAAGACGCCGTAGTCGCGGCTGGTGGCGCCGTGCGGCCAGAAGTCGGAGAGGAGCGGGTAGTCCAGGCCCTCCTGCTCGGCGAAGACGCGCAGGGAGAACGGGGCGTCGTTGGAGACGGCCAGCAGCTGCGTGTCGTCGTTGGCGAACTTCGGCAGCTCGTCGCGCAGGGCGCACAGCTCGCCGGTGCACACGCCGGTGAAGGCGAAGGGGTAGAAGAGCAGGACCACGTTCTTCTCGCCGCGGAAGTCGGAGAGCCGGACGGTCTCGCCGTGCTGGTTCTTCAGCTCGAAGTCCGGAGCCTTGGTGCCGACATCGATCGCCATGGATTCGCTTCCCTCTCTCGACAGGAGCCGGTCCCTGGGCGCTGGGCGAGTCGCTCCCTCCCGCGACCCCGGCCACCGGCGGGTAGGCGGCCAGTGTGTCACTGCGCGCCGGCGCACCACGCACCGCGCCCCCCGGTGGGGCCTTCCCCAGCCTTCGCTGGGTGGGGCCGCCGGGGGGCGCGGTGGGCGGTTTTCGGCTACGCCGGGGGCGTCAGCGCTTGGGGGCGACCATGCGGGTGCCCGTCCAGTCCTTGGCCACGCTGATGCTCTTGGTCTGGCTCAGGCCCGCGGTCTGGGACGCCTCGTTGATGTCGCTCGGCTCGATGTACCCGTCGCGGCCGGTCTTCGGGGTCATCAGCCAGATGTCCCCGCCGTCCTCGAGCATGCCGATGGCGTCCACGAGCGCGTCCGTCAGGTCGCCGTCATCGTCACGGAACCACAGGACGACGGCGTCGGCCACGTCGTCGTAGTCCTCGTCGACGAGGTCCTGGCCGGTGATCTCCTCAATGGCCTCGCGGAGCTCCTGATCGACATCGTCGTCGTAGCCGATCTCCTGGACCACCTGTCCGGGCTGGAAACCCAGCCTGGCGGCAGGGTTGGTCCGCTCCTCCGCGTGGTCCGCGGTCGCGCTCACGGATTGCCTCCTGTCATCTTTCGAGAAAGTGTCTTGTGTTCCTCGCATACGCGAGGCATTGGCGGTAGTCCACACGTGCCGGGCGGTTCGCGCAAGTACCCGGCCATCGAGACCGCCGAAACGGTGACGGAAGCGGCCGTCTCGCCGCAACTCCAACGACGGAAGAGCTCGGGCGAGTGATTCACGCCACAGTATTCTGCCGGGTTTGCCGAGCGGCGCCGCAGGATTGCGGCAATCAGGCCCGAACGGCCGTACACGAACGACCCCCATAGGGGGCGTATGGTTGCGATTTGGCCGTCGAAAGTCGGCCGGTCCTCGCCTTGTCGTCTCGCGAAGCGGTGGTTACCGCCCAGTAGAGATGACGTTTTCGCTGTCGCGGTCCACGATGGGAGCGCGCGCGACATAGCCAGAGGCAGCAACAGAGACAGCGTTTGCCCGCGTGCGCATCGAATGCGTGCAGAGCACGACACGACCCGAACAGCGAAGGAACAGCGTGGCTTCCGGATCCGATCGCAACCCGATCATCATTGGCGGCCTTCCCAGCCAGGTCCCTGACTTCGATCCCGAAGAAACCCAGGAGTGGCTCGACTCGCTCGACGCAGCCGTCGATGAGCGAGGCCGGGAACGTGCCCGCTACCTCATGCTTCGCCTGATCGAGCGCGCCCGCGAGAAGCGCGTGGCCGTGCCCGAGATGCGCAGCACTGACTATGTCAACACCATCGCGACCAAGGACGAGCCGTTCTTCCCCGGCAACGAGGAGATCGAGCGCAAGGTCCTGAACGCGACCCGGTGGAACGCGGCCGTCATGGTCTCCCGGGCGCAGCGTCCCGGCATCGGTGTCGGCGGTCACATCGCCACCTTCGCCTCCTCCGCCTCGCTGTACGACGTGGGCTTCAACCACTTCTTCCGCGGCAAGGACGAGGGCGACGGCGGCGACCAGATCTTCTTCCAGGGTCACGCCTCCCCGGGCATCTACGCCCGCGCGTTCCTGCTGGACCGACTCTCCGAGCGGCACCTGGACTCCTTCCGCCAGGAGAAGTCCAAGGCGCCCTACGGCCTCTCCAGCTACCCGCACCCGCGGCTTATGCCGGACTTCTGGGAGTTCCCGACCGTCTCGATGGGTCTCGGCCCCCTCGGCGCGATCTACCAGGCGCGGATGAACCGCTACATGGAGGCGCGCGGCATCGCCGACACCTCCAAGTCCCACGTGTGGGCGTACCTGGGCGACGGCGAGATGGACGAGCCCGAGTCGCTCGGCCAGCTGTCCATCGCCGCCCGTGAGGGCCTGGACAACCTGACCTTCGTCGTCAACTGCAACCTCCAGCGCCTCGACGGCCCGGTGCGCGGCAACGGCAAGGTCATGCAGGAGCTGGAGTCGCAGTTCCGCGGCGCCGGCTGGAACGTCATCAAGCTCGTCTGGGACCGCTCCTGGGACCCGCTGCTGGCGCAGGACCGGGACGGCATCCTGGTCAACAAGCTCAACAGCACCCCCGACGGTCAGTTCCAGACGTACGCCACCGAGACCGGCGCGTACATCCGTGACCACTTCTTCGGCGACGACCAGCGTCTGCGGAAGATGGTCGAGGGCATGACCGACGACCAGATCCTGCACCTGGGCCGCGGTGGCCACGACCACAAGAAGATCTACGCGGCGTACGCGGCGGCCAAGGCGCACAAGGGCCAGCCGACCGTGATCCTCGCGCAGACGGTCAAGGGCTGGACCCTGGGTCCGAACTTCGAGGGCCGCAACGCGACCCACCAGATGAAGAAGCTCACGGTCGAGGACCTCAAGCGCTTCCGCGACCGCCTCCACATCCCGATCGCCGACAAGGAGCTGGAGTCCGGCCTGCCGCCGTACTACCACCCGGGTCGCGACTCGGAGGAGATCCAGTACATGCACGACCGCCGTAAGGCGCTGGGCGGCTATGTGCCGACCCGTGTCGTGCGGTCGAAGGCGCTGGCCCTCCCGGAGGACAAGGTCTACGCGACCGCGAAGAAGGGCTCCGGCCAGCAGTCGATCGCCACCACCATGGCGTTCGTCCGCATCCTGAAGGACCTCATGCGGGACAAGGAGATCGGCAAGCGCTTCGTGCTGATCGCGCCCGACGAGTACCGCACCTTCGGTATGGACGCGTTCTTCCCGTCGGCCAAGATCTACAACCCGCTCGGCCAGCAGTACGAGTCCGTGGACCGCGAGCTGCTGCTCGCGTACAAGGAGTCGCCGACCGGCCAGATGCTGCACGACGGCATCTCCGAGGCGGGCTGCACGGCCTCGCTGATCGCGGCGGGCTCGGCCTACGCGACGCACGGCGAGCCGCTGATCCCGGTCTACGTCTTCTACTCGATGTTCGGTTTCCAGCGCACCGGTGACCAGTTCTGGCAGATGGCCGACCAGCTCTCGCGCGGCTTCGTGCTGGGCGCGACCGCCGGTCGTACGACGCTGACCGGTGAGGGTCTCCAGCACGCGGACGGCCACTCGCAGCTGCTGGCGTCCACCAACCCGGGCGTCGTCTCCTACGACCCGGCGTTCGGTTTCGAGATGGCGCACATCGTCAAGGACGGTCTGCGCCGGATGTACGGCGAGAACGCCGAGGACGTCTTCTACTACCTGACCGTCTACAACGAGCCGATCCAGCACCCGGCCGAGCCGGCGGACGTGGACGCCGAGGGCATCCTCAAGGGTCTGTACCGCTTCTCGCAGGGTGAGAAGGGCGCGATCCCGGCCCAGATCCTCGCCTCCGGTGTCGCGGTGCCGTGGGCGATCGAGGCCCAGCGCATCCTCGCCGAGGAGTGGAACGTCAAGGCGGACGTCTGGTCGGCGACCTCCTGGAACGAGCTGCGCAAGGACGCCATCGAGACGGAGGAGCACAACCTCCTGCACCCGGAGGAGGAGCTCCGCGTGCCGTACGTCACGCAGAAGCTCCAGGGCGCCGAGGGTCCGTTCGTGGCCGTTTCCGACTGGATGCGTGCCGTTCCGGACCAGATCTCGCGCTGGGTGCCGGGTGCGTACCAGTCGCTGGGTGCCGACGGCTTCGGCTTCGCGGACACCCGTGGCGCGGCCCGCCGCTTCTTCCACATCGACGCGCAGTCGATCGTCCTGGCGGTGCTCACCGAGCTCGCCAAGGAGGGCAAGGTCGACCGCTCGGCGCTGAAGCAGGCCGTGGACCGCTACCAGCTCCTGGACGTCACGGCGGCCGACCCGGGCGCCGCGGGCGGCGACGCGTAGTCGTTCGCACCGGGCGGTAGTCCCGTCTGTTCCTTGCCGGTGCCCCGGCCGACGAATGTCGGCCGGGGCACCGGCTTTTCCGTGCTACGCGCGGTGGCCTCGATCGCCGGCCGGGCTGGATTCTCGCCCGGTCCGGGCAGAATCAGCCCGTCCGGCGATCGAGGACCGGGGTCCGGGGCGGAGCCCCTCACGCGGCGGAGCCGCACATCGGATACAGCGGGAAGGGGCGGGTAGGGGAAAAAGCCCCGCCGTGGACCCCTAGCGCTCCCAGACCTTGTAAGCCCGCACGACGTACGCCGTCTCCGGCACCCACGTCCCCGACGGGTACGTGTCGAACTCGCCCGTCTCCCCGCACGTGGCGCTCTGGTACGTGGTGACGGGCCGCCCCGTGCGGTTGGCGAGGGACGCGGCCGTCGCGCCCGCCGGTAAGGTGACGCAGCTCTCGATGGAGATGTCCGCGAGTTCGCCGGTGGCGCGCGTGCCGTGGAAGCCGGGCTTCGACCAGAGGCACAGCTGACCCGCGGCGCACTGACCGAGCCGCCCCTTGCCGACGGCGTCCGCGGCGGGCGCGGCCAGCAGGGCCAGACAGGCGGCGGCGGTGACCGTGGCGGTCACGGTGGCGATCCGGGTGGAAACAGCGTGGATCGTACGCATGGGCTTCACTCCCTGTGTCGACTGTGTCGCACACCGCATCCTGGCGGGGGTGATCACCGATGCCAAGAGGGCCCCGCGCCGCGAGGCCCTCTTGTGTCCGGATAGGGGAAAGCGCCGGGCCCGTCAGACGTGGGCGGCGCCGGCGCCGGCCTCGGCGTTGTCACCGCGCTTGGTGAACAGCGCGCACACGGCGGCGAGCAGTCCGACGCACCCGCCGACGGTGAAGGCCAGGCCCATGCCTGACACGAAAGTGTCATGGGCGACATCGGTGATCCGCTGGGCGAGCTCCGGCGGCGCCTTCGGCGGCACGGGTGCCATACCGACGGCGACGGCGTCGGACGCCTGGTCCATCTGCTCGGGCGTGCCCTTCGGCAGCCCGGCCTCGGCCCACCGGTCGGGCAGCAGGTTGTCGACCCGGGCGGCCATCACGGCGCCCAGGGCGGCCGTCCCCAGCGAGCCGCCGACCTGCATGGCGGCCTGCTGGAGCCCACCGGCGAGGCCGGCGTGCTCCATGGGGGCGTTGCCCACGATCACCTCGGTCGCGCCGACCACCACCGGTGCGAGGCCGAGACCGAAGAGCCCGAACCACACGGACATCGCGAGGGAGCCGGAGTCCGGCTCCAGGGTGGCCATGCCGAAGCACGCGGCGGCGGCGAAGAGCATGCCGGCGACCATCGGGATCCGGGGGCCGATCTTGGTGATGACGGCGCCGGCGGTCGGCGATCCGACGATCATCATTCCGGTGAGCGGGAGCATGTGCAGACCGGCGTTGACCGGCGTCATGCCGTGCACGTTCTGGAGATAGAAGGTGACGAAGAACAGGCCGCCGATGAAGGCGAAGGCCATCAGCACCATCAGGATCGTGCCGGCGGTCAGCGGCAGGGAGCGGAACAGGCTCAGGGGCAGCAGGGGCTCCCGGACCTTGGCCTGCCAGACGGTGAAGAGGACGAACGCGACGATCGCCCCGGCGAGGTACAGCAGGGTACGGGTGTCGCCCCAGCCCCAGGCGGGTGCCTTGATGAGCGCCCACACCAGGCAGAACATCGCGGCGGAGAGCAGGACGATGCCCAGGACGTCGAAGGAGCTCGACGTTTGTTCGGGGCGGTGGTCCTTGAGGATGAGCACGCCGACGACGAGCGCGAGGACGCCCACGGGCACGTTGACGTAGAAGACCGACTGCCAGTTCACATGCTCGACGAGCACACCGCCGAGGATCGGGCCGGCGGCCGTCGAGGCGCCGATCACCATGCCCCAGATGCCGATGGCCATATTGAGCTTCGCGGGCGGGAACGCCGCCCGGAGCAGTCCGAGCGCGGCCGGCATCAGCAGGGCGCCGCACAGGCCCTGGACGACGCGGAAGGCGACGACCAGCGAGACGCTGTCGGAGAGGGCGATGGCACCGGAGGCCACCGCGAAGCCGGTCGTGCCGATCAGGAAGGTCAGCCGGTGACCGAAGCGGTCACCCAGCTTGCCCGCGGTGATCAGTGCCACCGCGAGGGCGAGAAGGTAGCTGTTGGTGATCCATTGGACGTCGGCCAGCGAGGCCCCCAGGTCCTTCTGGATCGCGGGGTTCGCGATAGCGACGATGGTGCCGTCGAGCGTGACCATCATCACGCCTATCGCGACGGAGAAGAGTGTCAGCCAGGGATGGCCCCGTAATCCCTTTCGGGGCCCGAGATCCGGCGTCGCGTCGGCGACGGTGGTCTGAGACGTCATATTTCGAGATTATGGCAGCGTCTGACAATTGACAAACATGTGCAGGAGTCGGTATCTGTCAAATCTGCTCATGTCTATTCTGAACAGCGGAAATGCGTCGAAGGAGAGGCGAATCCCCATGCACGCCATCGAGGACGCGGGCTCCCGGCCGGCCCCGCCCGGCCTGCGCGAGCGCAAGAAGCGGCGCACCCGGGACACCTTGATCCGCTGCGCCCTGGAGCTCTTCGCACTCCAGGGCTACGAGCGGACGACGGTCGACGCGATCGCCGAGGCCGCGGACGTCTCCCCCCGCACCTTCTTCCGCTACTTCGCGGGCAAGGAGGAGGTCGCCTTCGCCCTTCAGGACTCCGTGGAGTCGTCCTTCTGCGCCGCCCTGCGCGA
Organism: Streptomyces albireticuli; assembly: GCF_021228125.1. Lineage (GTDB taxonomy): Bacteria > Actinomycetota > Actinomycetes > Streptomycetales > Streptomycetaceae > Streptomyces > Streptomyces albireticuli. The sequence goes on along the minus strand of NZ_JAJQQS010000002.1, from coordinate 506,209 downwards.
GCGCCCGGCCGCCGAGTCCCCGCTCGCCGCGCTGCGCGGAGCGGTGCTGACCTCCTGGGACAGCCTGGGCGAGGAGGTCGGGTCGGTCGTCCCCCTGGAGCTGCACATGCGGACGTACCGCATGATCGAGTCCACCCCCGCGCTGCTCGCGGTGCATCTGCGCCGGCTGTCCGAGGTGGAGGAGCGGCTCGCGCACGAGATCGCGCGCCGCGAGGGACTGGACCTCGCGACGGACCCCCGGCCCCGGGTGCTGCTCGCCGCCTTCGGCGGGGTGATGCGGGTGACGGGCCGGATCTGGGGCGAGCAGGGCGGCGCCGGCATGACGGAGCTGCGCGGGATCATCGCCGACCATCTGGACCAGCTCGGCCCGGCGTTGGCGGAAAACTGGCGGACCTGATCGCGAATCACCTGGGCGTGACCAATTGCCCTCATTCAAACGTGAGATAGCTCACTGACTTCACGGACGCAACCGGGTTTCTCCTACGCTGGTTCGCGGTGACTTCTTTCCCGGAGCTCGGCTCCCCCTCCTCCGTACCCTGGACGACCACGGCCGCCGTGTGGCGTGCGCTGCTGGCGCTCGCCGTCGTGTTCGTCATGCTCGCGACGACCGGTTGGACGGCCGTCAGAGGTCACGCGGCGACCGGCGACGCCCGGTCGAGATCCCTCCAGTCCTGGCTGCACGGCTCCATAGGCGGCCGGCCGCTGCCCTCCCCCGGCTCCGGCCCCGACGTCCTGGCCCGGTTCTTCGGCTCGCTGACCGGCGCCGAGCGCGACCGGCTCGCGGAGCGCTACCCCCTCGTCGTCGGCAATCTCAACGGCGCCCCCGTGTCCCTGCGCTACCGCGCCAACCGCGTCGCCCTGGACCGGGCCCGCGAGGTCGAGAAGCACCGCATGGGCGAGAGCGGGCTCACCCCCGTGGGCCGCCGCGAGGCGGGCCGCCGGATGCACCGCTTCGAGTCGCTGATGGGCGACGGCCGGCAGATCCTCGCCTTCGATCCCGGCGGCGCCGGCCGGGTCGCCGAGGTCATCGGCGACCTCGACCGGGCCGAGCGGGTCTCCGTCGTGGTGCCCGGCGTCGACACCAACGTCCTGACCTTCGAGAAGACCCAGCGCGCCTACACCGCGCCGGTGGGCATGGCCCGCTCCCTCCACGCCGCCGAGCGGAAGGCGTCCGCCGGCACCAGGACGGCCGTCATCGCCTGGGACGACTACACCACCCCCGCCGGCGTCGGCATGGACGCGGCCACCGGCAAGCTCGCCGCCGAGGGCGCGCTCCGGCTGCGCGCCCTGGTCCGGGCCCTGCCCGGCACCTCCCCCGTCTCGCTCTTCTGCCACAGCTACGGCTCCGTGGTCTGCGGGGTCGCCGTCCGCGACATCTCCCCGCGCGTCACGGACGTCGCCGTCGCCGGCAGCCCCGGTATGCGCGCCGAGCACGTCTCCGAACTGGGCACCGGTGCCCGGATCTGGGCGATGCGCAACGCCGACGACTGGATCCAGGACGTCCCCCACCTGGAGGTCGGCGGCCTCGGCCACGGCGCGGACCCGGTCTCCCCGGGCTTCGGCGCGCGCCTGCTCTCGGCGCGGGGGGCGGACGGCCACGGCGGGTACTTCGAACCGGGGACGACGAGTCTGGCGAACTTCGCGGCGATCGGGGTGGGCGGGTCGGCGGAGGTCGTCTGCGCGAAGGGTGCGGACGCTTGCGCGGACGGGTTGGTCTGACGCGCGCCTGCGGCGGGCTTTGTCCCCTACCCGCCCCTTCCCGTAACCGGGGGGCTCCGCCCCCCGGGCCCCCTTCCGCGCTACCGCGCGGTGTCCTCAAGCGCCGGACGGGCTGGAAAATCCAGCCCGTCCGGCGTTTGAGGACCGGGGTCCGGGGCGGAGCCCCGGTTCGGGAAGGGGCGGGGTGGGGAACAAGCCCCGCGCAGCGGCCCACCCACCCACCCACCCGCCACCCCACGGCGGCCCCCATTCCGCTTCCACCCCACCGTGACGCGCGTAGCGCATCCGCCCGGAGGGGGGACGCACAGCCCCCCGCCGCATACGATGAGCCGCATGGGTGATGTGCTGGCCGGTTTCCACGCCGCCTGGGAGTTCGACACCGACTCCGTGCTCATCCGCTTCGAACGGGGGATCCGCACACCGAGGCTGCTCCAGGCGCTCGGTGAGCGGCGCATCCCCTACGAGGCGCTCGCGGCCGTCGAGCAGGCCCCGGGGAAGCGCGGCACGGTGGTGCTGCGCGCTGTGCCCAGACCGGGCGCCGATCCGCTGATGGACGTCGCCGACGGCCAGCTCAAGGAGGTCTGCGACCCCTACCGTCTGGTGCTGCCCGCCGAACGCGACGCCCTCGCCGAGTACTACGCCGACGAGATACGCGCCGCGCTCGGCCCCGCCGCGGACGAGCCCGCCGAGCGCCATCTGGTGGCCGCTCCGACACCGCCCCTGTCCTTCAAGGCCTACGACGGCAAGGCGTCCTTCGACGGCGCGTCCGTCGCCTTCCGGTGGTTCTGGACGGGCGCCTCCTCCGCCAAGTGGAAGGCCGGCGACCAGCGGTTCGCGGTCGATGAGCTGGCGGGCGTCGAGTGGCGCTCCCCCGAGATCGCGGGCGGCCATCTGCGGCTCGTACCGCGCGACGCGGACGCCCGGCTGCCGGGCCCGGCCGACCAGGACCCCGCGGCCGTCGTCTTCGGCATGGGTTACGGCCTCGTCCACGAATCGCTGCCCTTCGCCGCCGCGGTCCTCGCCGCCGTCCGCGCCGGGGCCCGTGGCGTCCCCCCGGCCCGGATCCCCGCGCCCCGGCCCGACCCGGGCGGCATCGCCGACCGCATCCGGCACCTGGGCGCGCTGCACGACGCGGGCCTGCTCACCGACGACGAGTTCAGCGCCAAGAAGGCGGAGCTGCTCGCCGAGCTGTAGCCGCACCGGCGGCCGCGGGGTCCTGGCCAGCCGGGGGCCCGGCACCGGCCGTGGCCCGCGCCGCACGGCGAAGCCCCGTGGAGCCCTACGGCCGTGCCGGTCGTGTCAGCGGGCGGACGAGGAGCCCGCACCGGCCGGGGCCGCCCCGAGCCCCACCGGGCTCCACACCCCGTGACACCGGCCTGCCGACACCACCGGGGCCGCGGCGACCGCCCGGGCCGCGGCACCCCCGATACCCCTGATACCGAGGTATGACCCGGAAACCGGCACCCCGGGGTGACGCCCCTCCTGACCAGGGCATCTAGGCTGACGAGGCCATGTCCCAGTCACCCCGCACCACCGCCCCCCGGCCGTCCCCGCTCGCCTTCGCGCGCGACGTCTTCACGCCCGCCGGACCCCCCACCCCGCTGCTCGGCCGGTCCCGCCGCCGCTTCGTACGGGCCGTGGCGTACGTGCTCACCGGCGCGGTCACGATCATGCTGCTGGGCACCACGGCCACCGTCCTGTCCGAGAACTACGGGCTCCAGTCCGACATCGCGCTCGTGCTGGCGCTGCTCCAGGCCGTCCCCGTGCTCCTCGCCGTCCGGCGGCCGCTGCTCGCCTGGGCGATCGTGTTCACCGCGGACGTCGCCGGGGCGCTGGCCCTGCTCTCCGTGCCGACGGAGGGCCGTCCCTGGCCCTGGCCGCCGATGGAGATCATCGGCATGCTGTTGCTGCTGCTCCTCCTCGGGCTGCGCGAGCGGCGGCGCACCCTCGTCGCCGTCTGGACCCTGACGGCCGTCGTGACCGTGGCCCTCGCGTTCGTGGCGCCGGGGCGGAGTTCCCTCATCTCGGTGACGGCGCTCGTGCTGGACGGCGTGGTGCTGGTCGTCGGCGGAGCGCTGCGCGAACGCGGCGACGCCCGGCGGGCGCTGGCCGAGCAGGAGACCATCAGCGAGGCCGAGCGGGCCCGGCGGACCCTGCTGGAGGAGCGCACCCGGATCGCCCGTGAGCTGCACGACGTCGTCGCCCACCACATGTCCGTGATCACCGTGCAGGCGGACAGCGCCCCGTACCGCCTGACCGGACTGCCGCCCGAGGCGCGGGAGGAGTTCGCCACGATCGCGGCCACGGCACGCGAGTCGCTCACGGAGATGCGGCGGCTGCTGGGCGTGCTGCGCAGCGAGGACGCCTCCGGCGAGGCGGGCGGTGTCGAGCGGGCGCCGCAGCCGGGCGTCGAGCGGATCCCGCAGCTGGTCGAGGCGACGGTCCGGGCCGGGCTGCCGGTGAAGCTGGCGATGCCGGACCCGCTGCCGGACGCGCTCCCGCAGACCGTGGACCTGTCGGCCTACCGCATCGCGCAGGAGGCCCTCGCCAATGTCGTCCGGCACGCCCCGGGCGCTGCGACGCGGGTGTCGGTGTCCGTCGACCGGGACCGGGGCGGCCTGATGGTCCTGGTCGTCAACTCCGCCCCGGAGGCCGAGACTCCGCCGCTGGAGACGAGCGGTACGGGCCACGGTCTGGTCGGCATGCGCGAGCGCGTCCGCCTGGTCGGCGGCACGCTCGACACCGGCCCGCTGCCGGACGGCGGCTTCCGGGTGGCGGCCCGGCTCCCGTTCACGACAGAAGAGGAACTCCCCACCGCATGACCATCAAGGTGATCATCGTCGACGACCAGGCCATGGTCCGCGCGGGGTTTGCCGCGCTGCTCGCGGCGCAGACGGACATCGACGTCGTCGGCGACGCGCCGGACGGCCGGCAGGGCGTCGAGGTGAGCCGCCGCACGCATCCGGACGTCGTCCTGATGGACGTCCGGATGCCCGAGATGGACGGCCTGGAGGCGGCGCGGCGGCTCCTCGACCCGCCGCCGGGCGTCACCCACCGGCCGAAGGTGCTGATGCTCACCACCTTCGACGTCGACGACTACGTCTACGAGGCGCTGCGCGCGGGCGCCTCGGGGTTCCTCCTCAAGGACGCGCCTCCGGCCGACCTGATCTCGGCCGTCCGCGTCGTCGCCGCCGGGGAGGCGCTGCTCGCCCCGTCCGTCACGCGCCGTCTCATCGCCGACTTCGCCAGGCAGCGCCCCGCGGCCCGCCGGGGCCCGTCCCTCCGCCTCAACGGCCTGACGCCCAGGGAGACGGAGGTCCTCGAACTCATCGCGCGGGGGCTCTCGAACCAGGAGATCGCGGGGTCGCTGGTGCTGGCGGAGCAGACGGTGAAGACGCACATCGGCCGGGTACTGGCGAAGCTGGGCCTCCGCGACCGGGCCCAGGCGGTGATCTTCGCGTACGAGTCGGGGCTGGTGTCCCCGGGAGGCCGCTAGGAGGACCTGTCCTCAAGCGCCGGACGGGCTGATTTCAGCCCGTCCGGGGGCACCTCCCAGCGGTAGCTGGGGGAGCTTGAGGACACCGCGCGTCAGCGCGGAAAGGGGGCCCGGGGTCTTGCCCCCGCCACGCGGCGGACCCGCACGTCGGACACAGCGGGAGGGGCGGGGTGGGGGAAACGACCCGGCCCCGGCCGCTCGGCGGCCCCGCGGCTACTCCCGGCCCACCGCCGTGAACGACATGTCCGCGTACCGCCCGCCCGCGACCTTGTCCGCGATCGGCTCCAGCTCCGCCAGCTCCGCCGCCGTCAGCTCCATGCTGATCGACGCGAGGTTCTCCTCGATGCGCGAGCGACGCCGCGTCCCCGGGATCGGGATCACGGCCAGGCCGTGCACCCGGGCCCGCTGCTGGACCCAGGCCAGGGCGATCTGACCGGGCGTCGCCCCGCGCTCGCCGGCGATCCGCCGCACCGGCTCCAGCAGGGCCGCGTTGGCCGCCGCGTTCTCGCCGGTGAAGCGCGGCTGCCGGCGGCGCCAGTCGTCGCTGGTCAGCTCGGTGTCCGCCTGGACGAAACTGCCCGTCAGGAAGCCGCGGCCGAGCGGCGAGTAGGGCACGAAGGCGATGCCCAGCTCCGCGGCCGTGGCGACGACGCCCTGCTCCACGTCACGGCTGAAGAGCGACCACTCCGACTGCACGGCGGCGACGGGGTGCACCGCGTGCGCCGTGCGCAGCTCGCCCGGCGAGACCTCGCTGAGCCCGAGGTGGCCGACCTTGCCCTCGGCGACCAGCTCCGCCATGGCGCCGACGGTGTCCTCCATCGGCACCTCCACGTCGCGGCGGTGCATGTAGTAGAGGTCGATGTGGTCGACGCCGAGGCGGCGCAGGCTGCCCTCGACGGAGGCGCGGATGTACGCGCGGTCGTTGCGGATCCGCTGGAACGAGGGGTCGTCCTCGCGCCGCTCGATGGCGAACTTCGTGGCCAGCGTGATCTCGTCGCGGTGCGCCCGGACGAAGGGCGAGATGAACTCCTCGTTGCGGCCGTGGCCGTAGACGTCGGCGGTGTCGAAGAGGGTGACGCCGCGCTCCAGGGCCCGGTCCAGGGTGGCCCGCGCCTCGGTCTCGTCGGTGGGTCCGTAGGCGTAGGTCATGCCCATGCAGCCGAGGCCCTGCACACCGACCTGCGGGCCGCCGTTCCCCAGGGCGACGGTGGATATCTTGTCGTTGCTCATGTGCTCAGACCCCTTCGGACGCCCGGCGGCGGGCGGCATAGATGTCGATCTTGTAGTCGAGGACGTCGAGCGTGCTGTGCAGCTCGGCGATGCGCCGTCGTACGTCCTCGCGGTGCGCGCTCAGCAGGCGCTCCCGCTCGGCGAAGGTGTGGTCGCCCTCCCGGACGAGCTGGGCGTAGCGGACCATGTCGGCGACCGGCATCCCGGTCAGCCGCAGCTTGCCCACCAGATCCAGCCAGTCCAGGTCCTTGTCGGTGTAGCGGCGCTGGCCGGTGTGCGAGCGGTCCACGTGCGGCATCAGTCCGATGCGCTCGTACCAGCGCAGGGTGTGGGCGCTGAGACCGGTGTAGTCGACGACCTCGCTGATCGTGTAGCGGTCGCGCCCCTGCGGGCGGGCGTGCCGCTGCCGGTCGAGCTGGCTGCAGGCGCGCACCGACATCGGTACGCGGTCCGTCACGGTCATGCGATTTCCCCCTCGTGCCTTCGCGATGCCCCCACGCTAGAGACTTGGAGTGCACTCCAGGCAAGCGAGATCCGGAGGTGATTCCCGGCCGGGTTAGGCTCCTTGCCATGGAGAGCCTGCGCATGATCGAAAACTGGCCGGTCCCCACCGCCGCCGCGGCGGTCGTCCGGTCCGACGGCAGCCTGGCGGGGTCCTACGGGCCGACCGGCCACCGATTCCCGCTCGCCTCCGTCACCAAACCGCTCGCCGCGTACGCCGTGCTGCTGGCGGTCGAGGAGGGCGCGGTGGAGCTGGACGAGCCGGCCGGGCCCGAGGGTGCCACGGTCCGGCACCTGCTCGCGCACACCTCGGGCCTGGCGTTCGACGAGCACCGGTCGATGGCCGAGCCGGGGACCCGGCGGCTGTACTCCAACGCGGGCTTCGAGGTGCTCGGCGACCATATCGCCAAGGCGACGGACATCCCGTTCCCGGAGTACCTGCGGGAGGCCGTGCTGGAGCCGCTCGGCATGGCGGCGACGGACCTTCCGGGCTCCCCGGCCAAGGACGGCGTCTCGACCGTCGACGACCTGGCCCGCTTCGCGGCCGAGCTCCAGGCGCCGCGGCTGCTGTCGCGCACGACACTGGACGAGGCGACGTCGGTGGCCTTCCCGGGCCTGACCGGTGTCCTGCCGGGGTACGGGCACCAGCGCCCCAACGACTGGGGTCTCGGCTTCGAGATCCGCGACGGCAAGTCGCCGCACTGGACGGGGGCGTCGTCGTCGCCCCGGACGTTCGGGCACTTCGGCCAGTCGGGCACGTTCCTGTGGGTGGACCCGGAGGCGGGCGCGGCGTGCGTCGCTCTGACGGACCGTCCGTTCGGCCCGTGGGCGGTGGAGGCGTGGCCGCCGCTGACGGAGGCGGTCCTGGCGGAGCTGGGCTGATTTCGGCCCGTCCGGCGTTTGAGGACACCGCGCGGAGCGCGGAAGGGGGCACGGGCGCGCCGCCCCCGGTCATGGGAAGGGGCGGGTAGGGGAAGAGCCCTCCCTCCCCCAACCCCCGCTCACCCGAACCGCGGCTCCGCGTGCATCTCCCACACCAGCAGCTCCGCCGCCGCCTCGATCCCCGCCACCACACCCTCGGCGTCGAGCACCCGCACCGCGTCCCCCGCGGACAGCACGTCGGTCCCCACCCGCACCACGCCCCGCACCACATGCACGTACACCCACGGGGCGTCCGGCAACGGCACCGTCTCCCCGGCGTCCGCCCGCCGCACGTGCAGGACCGCGTCCGCCCGCGTCAGGGCGTACGGGGTGCCGTCGGAGATGCCCCGCACCACCTCGTACGACGGTTCGCCGCCGTAATCCGAAGGGGTGAGCCACATCTGCACGAAGCGGAGCGGGCCCGCCGACTCGTTGCGTTCCGAGTGCCGCACGCCCGCGCCCGCGCTGAGGCGCTGGAGGTCCCCCGGCCGTACGACCGTGGCGTGGCCGGCCGAGTCCTCGTGGGTGAGCTCGCCCTCGACGACCCAGGTGACGATCTCGACGTCGCGGTGCGGATGCATCGGGAAGCCCGCCGCGGCCGCGAGGTGCTCCTCGTTGCAGGCGGCGAGGGGCCCGAACCGGACGTTGTCGGGGTCGTAGAAGCCCGAGAAGGAGAAGGCGTGCCAGGTCTCGATCCCGGCCTCGGGGTCCCCGCCGGGGAAGCGCTCCCCGGCGCGCTGTACGGCGCGTCGCACGTGCGTCATCGGGCTACGGTAGCCCGGCGACCCCGCGCGGGACGCGAATAAGGCAGGCTTGTCCCGTGCCTGAACCCGCCGCTAACACCCCGCATCCGCACAGCGCCACCCTGCGCCGCCTGGAGAAGTCCGCCGGAACGCTGGCCGCCGCCGCCATCGCCCGGATGGACGCCCAGCTGCCGTGGTACCGGGCGATGCCCCCGGAGAACCGCTCCTGGATCGGCCTGGTCGCCCAGGCGGGCATCGCGGCCTTCACCGAGTGGTTCCGGCATCCGGAGACCCCCCAGGCGATCAGCACGGACGTCTTCGGCACGGCTCCGCGCGAGCTGACGCGGGCGATCACTTTGCGCCAGACGGTGGAGATGGTCCGTACCACCATCGAGGTCATGGAGTCGGCGATCGACGAGGTCGCCGCCCCGGGCGACGAGTCGGTGCTGCGCGAGGCGCTGCTCGTCTACGCCCGTGAGATCGCCTTCGCCACCGCGCAGGTGTACGCCCAGGCCGCGGAGGCGCGCGGCGCCTGGGACGCCCGGCTGGAGTCGCTGGTCGTCAACGCGGTGCTGTCGGGCGAGGCCGACGAGGGGGCGCTGTCCCGGGCGGCCGCCCTCGGCTGGAATTCGCCGGCGCATGTCGCGGTGGTGCTGGGCACCGCCCCGAACGGGGACAGCGAGCTGACGGTCGAGGCGATCCGGCGGGCCTCGCGGCACGCCAAGCTCCAGGTCCTGACGGGGGTGCTCGGGGACCGCCTGGTGGTGATCGCGGGTGGCTCCGACAATCCGCTCCAGGCGGCGAAGGCCCTGATCGGGCCGTTCGCGGCGGGTCCCGTGGTGGCCGGTCCGGTGGTCTCCGACCTGCTGGCGGCGACGCGTTCCGCGCAGGCGGCGGCGGCCGGTCTGAAGGCCTGCGCGGCCTGGCCCGACGCGCCCCGCCCGGTCCTCGCGGACGATCTTCTTCCGGAGCGCGCGATGGCCGGCGACACCACGGCCCGCGAGCAGCTGGTGGAGGAGATCTACAGACCGCTGGAGGAAGCGGGCTCGGCGCTGCTGGAGACCTTGAGCGTCTATCTGGAACAGGCGAGTAGCCTTGAAGGTGCGGCGAGGATGCTCTTCGTGCACCCGAACACCGTGAGATACCGCCTCCGACGTGTGACGGACGTCACCGGATGGTCACCGTCCGATGTGCGCTCCGCGTTCACCTTGCGGATCGCGCTCATCCTGGGCCGTCTGGCAGACGCCGAGACGTCCGCTTAGCCTTTTGTCGAACATCAACAATTCCCCTGACGGTTCTTGGTCCCTGTCCTCACGGGTGGGCGAGGCCGTCCACGAGAGAGAGTGTGAGGGTGCTCGTACTCGTCGCTCCCGGCCAGGGCGCTCAGACGCCCGGCTTCCTGACCCCCTGGCTCGACCTCCCCGGTGTCGAAGACCGACTCCGTGAGTGGTCGGCCGCCATCGACCTGGACCTGGTCCACTACGGCACGAACGCCGACGCGGACGAGATCCGCGACACCGCCGTGGCCCAGCCGCTGCTGGTGGCCTCCGCGCTGCTCTCCGCGCGGCAGCTCTTCGCGACGGCCGAGGACGTGACCCGCCTGGTCGGCGCCGCCGCCGGGCACAGCGTCGGCGAGCTCGCGGCGGCCGCCCTGACCGGCGTGCTGCCGGACGCGGCCGCGCTGGAGCTCGTGCGCAAGCGCGGCCTGGCCATGGCCGAGGCCGCCGCCGTCACCGAGACGGGCATGTCGGCGCTGCTGGGCGGTGAGCCCGAGGTCGTGCTGCCGCACCTGGAGAAGCTCGGTCTGACCCCGGCGAACGTCAACGGCGCGGGCCAGATCGTGGCCGCGGGCACCGCCGAGCAGCTGGCGGCCCTGGCCGAGGACAAGCCCGAGGGCACCCGCCGTGTCGTCGCGCTGAAGGTGGCCGGCGCCTTCCACACCCACCACATGGCCCCGGCCGTGACGGTGCTGGAGGAGGCCGCGCGCGAGCTGACGGTCGCGGACCCGCACACCCCGTACGTCTCCAACAAGGACGGCGCGGTCGTCGCCACCGGCGAGGACGTCGTCCGCCGGCTGGTCGGCCAGGTGGCCAACCCGGTCCGCTGGGACCTGTGCATGGAGACCTTCAAGGAGCTCGGCGTCACCGCGATCATCGAGCTCGCCCCCGGCGGCACCCTGGTGGGCATCGCCAAGCGCGCCCTGCCCGGCGTCAAGACGCTCGCGCTCAAGACCCCGGCCGATCTCGACGCGGCCCGTGACCTGATCGCCGAGCACGCCACCGACGCCGCTACCCCGGCCGTCTCCCCGGCCGAATAAGGAGCCCCGAGAGCATGACCGCGAAGATCAGGCCCAGTAAGGGCGCCCCCTACGCGCGCATCCTCGGTGTGGGTGGCTACCGCCCCACGCGGGTGGTCCCCAACGAGGAGATCCTCAAGCACATCGACTCGTCCGACGAGTGGATCCGCTCCCGCTCCGGCATCGCCACCCGGCACTGGGCGGGCCCCGAGGAGACGGTCGCCGCGATGTCCGTCGAGGCGGCCGGCAAGGCCATCGCCGACGCGGGCCTGCGGCCCGAGCAGATCGGCGCCGTGATCGTCTCCACGGTCTCGCACTTCCACCAGACCCCGGCGGTCGCGACCGAGATCGCGCACCGGATCGGCGCCGGCAAGCCGGCGGCCTTCGACATCTCGGCCGGCTGCGCGGGCTTCGGCTACGGCCTGACGCTCGCCAAGGGCATGGTCGTCGAGGGCTCCGCCGAGTACGTCGTGGTCATCGGCGTCGAGCGGTTGTCCGACCTGACCGACCTGGAGGACCGCGCGACGGCCTTCCTGTTCGGCGACGGCGCGGGCGCCGTGATCGTCGGCCCGTCGAAGGAGCCGGCGATCGGCCCGACGGTCTGGGGTTCGGAGGGCGACAAGTCCGGGACCATCAAGCAGACGGTGGGCTGGGACGAGTACCGCACCACGCCCGTCCCCGGCGGCAACGGCCCCGAGGTCCGGCAGGCGCTGGAGGAGATCCGTTTCCCCGCCATCACCCAGGAGGGCCAGGCGGTCTTCCGCTGGGCCGTCTTCGAGATGGCGAAGGTCGCCCAGCAGGCGCTGGACGAGGCCGGCATCGGCGCCGACGAGCTGGATGTCTTCATCCCGCACCAGGCCAACATGCGCATCATCGACTCGATGGTGAAGACCCTCAAGCTGCCGGACACCGTCACGGTCGCCCGTGACGTGGAGACCACCGGCAACACCTCGGCGGCCTCCATCCCGCTGGCCATGGAGCGCCTCCTGGCCACCGGGGCGGCGAAGAGCGGGGACACGGCGCTGGTCATCGGATTCGGGGCGGGTCTCGTCTACGCCGCCACGGTCGTTACCCTCCCCTAGGCGAGATCCACGCAGCCGGCCCGGCCGCACTGCGCGTCATCGCACAGCAGTTTCCTATAACGCAGTTCCACCGCACATAGAAGGAGCGCCGCAATGGCCACCCAGGAAGAGATCGTCAAGGGCTTCGCCGAGATCGTCAACGAGATCGCCGGCATCCCGGTCGAGGACGTCCAGCTGGACAAGTCCTTCACCGACGACCTGGACGTCGACTCGCTGTCCATGGTCGAGGTCGTCGTCGCCGCCGAGGAGCGCTTCGACGTCAAGATCCCCGACGAGGACGTCAAGAACCTGAAGACGGTCGGCGACGCCGCCAAGTACATCCTCGACAACCAGTCCTGACCCGAGCGTTCGTCGCCACCCCAGCGGTGGCGGTTCCAGCACCTCTAAACGTGGAGACAGAATCCCTGTGAACCCGACCAATCGCACCGTGGTCGTCACCGGTATCGGCGCAACCACACCGCTGGGTGGCGACAGCGCATCGACCTGGGAAGGCATGCTCGCCGGCCGGTCCGGCGTGCGCCCCCTCGAAGGCGAGCGGTTCGCCGACCTCCCGGTCCGCATCGCCGCCCGCGCGGCCGTCGACCCCGAGGACGTCCTGCCCCGCCCGCTCACCCGCAAGCTGGACCGTTCGGCCCAGTTCGCGCTGATCGCCGCCCGCGAGGCCTGGGCCGACGCGGGCTACACCGCCAAGGCCGGCGAGGACCCCTCCATCGCGCCCGAGCGCCTCGGCACCGTCATCGCCTCCGGCATCGGCGGCGTGACGACCCTGCTCGACCAGTACGACGTGCTCAAGGAGAAGGGCGTCCGCCGCGTCTCCCCGCACACCGTGCCCATGCTGATGCCCAACAGCCCGTCCGCCAACGTCGGCCTGGAGGTGGGCGCCCAGGCGGGTGTGCACACCCCGGTCAGCGCCTGCGCGTCCGGCGCCGAGGCGATCGGCTACGCCGTCGAGATGATCCGCACCGGCCGTGCCGACGTGGTCGTCGCCGGTGGCACCGAGGCGGCCATCCACCCCCTCCCCATCGTGGCGTTCGCCAACATGATGGCGATGTCGAAGAACAACGACGAGCCCGAGAAGGCCTCCCGCCCGTACGACAAGGCCCGTGACGGCTTCGTCCTCGGCGAGGGCGCCGGCGTCGTCATCCTGGAGTCGGCCGAGCACGCCGCCCGGCGCGGCGCCCGCGTCTACTGCGAGGTGCTGGGCCAGGGCCTGTCCGCGGACAGCCACCACATCGCGCAGCCGGAGCCGACGGGCCGCGGCATCGCCGCCGCCCTGCAGAACCTGCTGGACGCGACGGACCTCAAGCCGTCCGAGGTCGTCCACCTCAACGCGCACGCGACGTCCACCCCTCAGGGTGACGCCGCCGAGGTCAAGGCGCTCCGCAAGATCCTCGGTGACGACCTCGACCACGTCGCGATCTCCGCGACCAAGTCGATGACCGGCCACCTGCTGGGCGGCGCCGGCGGCATCGAGACGGTCGCGACCGTCCTCGCCCTGTACCACCGGGTGGCCCCGCCGACCATCAACGTCGACGACCTGGACGAGGACATCGAGGCGGACATCGTCCGCGGCGAGCCCCGCCCGCTCCCCGAGGGCTCGATCGCGGCGATCAACAACTCCTTCGGTTTCGGCGGCCACAACGTGGTCCTCGCCCTCCGCTCGGTCTGATCCCGCGCCCACGCGCACGGCAACGGCCCGCCCCGGTTCGTCCGGGACGGGCCGCCGCCGTCTCTCCCGCCGCTCTCAGACCACCTGGTGCAGCCAGCGGACGGGCGCGCCCTCGCCCGCGTACCGGAAGGGCTCCAGTTCGTCGTCCCAGGGCTTGCCGAGCAGCTTGGCCACCTCGGCCTCCAGCTCGGTCTCGCCCCGGCCGGCGCGGGCGAGCGCGGCCCGCAGCCGGTCCTCGGGGATGAGGATGTCGCCGTGCATGCCGGTGACGGCGTGGAAGATGCCGAGTTCGGGCGTGGAGCTGTAGCGCTCGCCCTCCGCCTTGGGGCAGGGCTCCGCGGTCACCTCGAAGCGCAGGAGATGCCAGCCGCGCAGCGCGGAGGCCAGCTTGGACGCGGTGCCGACCTGGCCCTGCCAGGAGAATTCGGCACGCCAGGTGCCGGGCGCGGCGGGTTGTCGGATCCAGTCGAGCGTGACGCGCACACCGAGCACGCCCGCGACGGCCCATTCGACGTGCGGGCACAGCGCGCGCGGCGCGGAGTGCACGTAGAGAACTCCACGTGTCGTCACCGGGACCTCCAGTGCGGTTCGAGGTTCGCCTTCCCCAGCGGCCTCGCACCCGTACCGGTCCCGCCTGGGACAGCAGCACACATTCTGCCCCACTGGCCACTCCCGCACCAGCTCACGAGGTTACCAACAGTAAACACCATCGGAAGCAATTCTCCCGAAAAGGGACAGGATGTGACGTGTTGTCTTTTCTTCCGCGGTGCCGGAGGGCGAAGGGTGTCGGGGCTCGGCGCATCCGCCCCGGGGAAAAGCTACCGTGCGGCGGCACCCCTCCGGTGACGTACCGTCGGACCCGAACAGATATCACCCGGCCGGATGGGGGAAGGCGATGCGCGGCAACGTGACACGCAAGGTGCGCGGGGCCCTGAGGGGCACCGTCGCGGTGGTCTCGGCCGTCTCGGCGGCCCTGCTGGTCACGTCCTGTGACGACGGGGGCGACGCCAAGAGCGGTGCGGGCCAGGGCGCCGCGGCCGTACGGCCGAGCCCCTCCCCCACCCCCACCTCCGCCTGGGACCCGAGACCGCGGTCGATCGCCTCCCTCGGCGACTCCATCACCCGCGGCTTCGACGCCTGCTCGGTCCTCAAGGACTGCCCCGAGGCGTCCTGGGCCACCGGCACCAAGGTCGACAGCCTCGCCCGCCGGCTGCTGCCCTCCCCGGCGACCAGCAGCTGGAACTTCGCCAAGACCGGCGCCCGGATGGCCGACCTCCCGGACCAGATGCGGGCGGCCGTCCAGCAGAAGCCGCAGCTGGTGACCGTGCTCGTGGGCGCCAACGACGCGTGCCGCAACCAGGTCTCCTACATGACCCCCGTGGACGACTTCCGCGCCGACTTCGAGAGCTCGGTCGCGGAGCTGCGCAAGGCCCTGCCCAAGTCCCAGCTGTACGTGGCCAGCGTGCCGGACCTGAAGCGGCTGTGGACGTCCGGGCGGAACAACAGCATCGCCAAGACGGTCTGGAAGCTGGGCATCTGCCCGACGATGCTCCGCGACCCGGACGCCCAGGACCCCGCCTCGGAGGAGCGCCGCGCCCAGGTCGACAAGCGCGTGGGCGAGTACAACGCCGTGCTGAAGGACGTCTGCGGGCGGGACAAGCTGTGCCGCTACGACGGCTCGGTGCACGGCTACGACTTCGACGGCGACCAGCTGAGCAAGTGGGACTGGTTCCACCCGAGCAAGAACGGGCAGGGACGGCTCGCCGACATGGCGTACCGCGAGATCACGGCGGTGCGGCCGTCGGGGACGTGACGGCTGGCGACGTGACGGCCGGGGAAGAGGCGGCCGGAGGAGGGGCGGGGCCCGTCAGGGAACCCCGCCCCGGTCTCGGTGGGCCGCCGTGCGGGACGACGGCCGGGCCGTGCGAGGCGGCCGGGCCTGCCACGCCCCTCGCGCCTGCCGTGCTTGCCGCGCCTGCCGCGCCTGCCGCCCGGGTGCGGCCGGGCGGCGGGCCGTGCGACGAAGACGCGGGGGTCCGAGGCGATGACGTGGGCCGCCTTCCGACCGGACCGCGCCCCGGTGTTCGCGGACGCGGGCGCGGACCGCGGCCCGGACACCCGTACCCTCGCTCCGGATGCCCGGCCCTCGGCGGCCGGTCGGCACAGCCCAAGCCATGACCAAGGCGTAAGCCGGGACCGCCCGCGCCTTCTTGTGAGCACGGTATCCGATGAACACACCTTCCTCATAAGTAAGTTCACCCCCACGTGGGTCAACTTTGCGGGGGTTGGGGGCCGGGGGGCTTTTCCCCTACCCGCCCCGACCCGATACCGGGGACTCCGCCCCGGGCCCCGGCGGCGCTGACGCGCGGTGGCCTCAAGCGCGGGCCGGGCCTGGCCGTCTCCCCCACGGGGGGCGGGAGGGGGCGGCGCTCCCCCGCGCCGAGGCGGGCACCGGCCCGGGCCGACGTTCCCAGCCGGGGGCTCTCCCCAGCCCCGCCCCTTCCCGAAACCGGGGACTCCGCCCCGGACCCCGGTCGCGCTCACGCGCGGCGGCCTCAAGCGCCGGCCGGGCTCGGCCGTCACGCAGGCCGCCTCCCCCACGGGGGGGGGCAGGCGGGGCGGGGGCGGCGCTCCCCCGCGCCGAGGCAGGCACCGGCCCGGGCCGACGTTCCCAGCCGGGAGCTTTCCCCAGCCCCGCCCCTTCCCGAAACCGGGGACTCCGCCCCGGACCCCGGTCGCGCTCACGCGCGGCGGCCTCAAGCGCCGGCCGGGCTCGGCCGTCGGGCGGGGCGTCTCCCCCAAAGGGGGCCGAGACGAGAGGGGACGACTTCCCCTGGGCAGGGCTGAGACCCGGCCCGGGCCGACGTTCCCGGCGCGCTTCGGATTTCGCCCGGCTCCCTGCCCGGGAACGGGGGTGGGGCCGGGGCCGGTCGGGCGCGCCGAGCCTGGGACCCGACCGGGTCGGACAAGGGCGCCGGGCCCGGGGCCTGGCCCATTCCGGCCTTCCCGCTGAGCGGGCTTCCCGCCCGGCCGGGCGACCACATCCAGCCCGTCCGGCGCTTGAGGACACCGCGCGCCGGCGCGGCCGGGGTCCGGGGCGGAGTCCCCGGTTTCGGGAAGGGGCGGGGCTGGGGAACAAACCCGACGACCACCCCAGCGACGGCAACGTTCAGAGCAAGTGATCGGCCTTACCGGCCTTGATGTCACAGACCAAAGCTCGCAGGGCGTCCCGGGTATCCCTCACGTAGTGCCCTTCTGCACCACTGACGGCAATGTACGCGTATCCAGCGTTGTCGACGCCTATACGGAAGCAATTGTTACCCTCCCCGCAGAAGGCGTCTTCCCAGGTGATGTGATTCATTCGGGCCTTCCTCAAAGGTCATGTGAGACACGGCGGATGAAGTCGCGCGACTGCTCGACGCTCAGCGACTCCGCGTCCATCCAGTCCAGGTGCTCGCGATACTTGGACAGCAGGGACTCCGCATGTACGAATCCCGGGCCGTCGGTCGAGTCGAGCTGCACCGTGTCGAGCTGGGGGACCGACCCCTCCGCATACAGCACCGCTGAGCCGGACCCCGGAAACGCCCCTCTCTCCACAGGGAGAACGCGGAGCACGAGATCAGGTCGATCCGACATGGCAAGAAGGTAATTCAGCTGATCACGGGCGACCTTCCGCCCGCCGAACTGCATGCGCAGCGCGGCCTCGTGGATGAAGCCCACGTAGGGAAGCGGCTTGCTTCGCTCGAAGACCTGCTGTCGCTGCATCCGGTGTGCGACACGGAGCTCCACCTCCAGCCGGGGCATAGCGGGGAGCACAGCCCCGAAGATCGCTCGGGCATAGTCCTCCGTGTGGAGGAGCCCTGGCAGGTGCACGACTTGCATGGTGAGTACCCGGTCGGCGCGCCACTCCAACTCGGCGATATCCAGGAGCCCTGCGGGCAGGACACCGCGAAACCGCTCCCACCAGCCGCGCTCCCGGTCATCGGCCATCCTCACCAGAGCGTCTATGTACCGCTCGTCCGTACAGGCGTAGTTGCAGGCAAGGGTGCGGAGGCGAGCGGCCGTGATGACACGAACACCCAACTCGATGTTGGAAATCTTCGAACGGTCAATGCCCAGCAGACCGGCCGCGTAGTCAGTCGAAACGCCTGCAGCCATACGCATCTTGCGTAGCTCGGCTCCCAGCCGCTTCTGACGCTCGGTCGGCGTCGTCCTCGGTGGCATGTGTTCCTTCCTTCAGCGCTCGCGCTCAGTGTGCCCGAGCCGAAGGGGCCCACTCCATGCGTTCGTGGCGAACGCCACCAACCAGGTGGCGTTCGCCACCACGCTTCGCTACCTTCGGTATCGCATCACTCACGCACCGCGTGAGCCGGAAGCGCATCGGCGCGAGCATGCCCGCACACTCCTGCCCCTGGGAGAGGCGTGCCCGCGCTCAGGGAGACAAGCCACCGGCCGCCGCGGGCACACCCCAACACCCCACACCCGTACCGGGAGCTGCCGCATGCTCATGCACACCTCCACGCCCCTCAGTCTCTGCCCACTGATCACGCAGGACGTCGTACGTCACCCCGCCCCGGACGGGGCCCCCGCCCCCAGGGCCCGTCTCGCGTACAGCTTCACCGTCCCCGGAGAACCCCGCTCCCCGGCCGTCGCCCGCCACACCGTCCGTAACGCCCTCTACGGCCACGACCTGGCCGTATTCGTCGACCCCGCACTCCAGGTCATCACCGAACTCATCACCTGCGGAGCCCTGTTCGCCCCCGGACAGGACCTCTACTACTCCCTCCGCTGGCGCGAAGGCATCCTCCGCCTCACCACCTGGGACCCCCACAGCAGCCACACCGACCCCACCCACGCCGCACACTGCACCAGCAGCAGAAAGCGCCTCCTGCTCCTCCTCGCCTGCGTCGTACGCGAATGCCACGGAACCTGGGGCATCACCGACCCCACCCCCACCACCGAAGGCACCAAAGTCTGGGCCACCCTCCCCGAAACCGGGGCCAAGACCTACGGCAAGCGACGCTGCTGAAGCCGAAAGGGGAGGGGCGAGCGGGGTCCGCCCGCCCACCCCTCCCCGACCCGCCTACTTCTTGGGCCCCTTCCCCGGTTCGCCCGGTGTGTTCTTCAAGGTCGCCGTCACGCCCGCCGTCGCGTTCGCCGCCGTCAGGGCGTACGGACCCGACACCGGGTTCCTCGGCATCAGGTACCCCTCGGGGACCGCCGTCTCGCGCAGGTAGTACGTGCCGAGCGGCTGGTTCGCGAAGGTGCAGTGGCCTTGCCGGTCCGTGGCGCAGCCGGTGCCGACGCGGCGGTCCGCCGGGGTGCCGGTGACCTGGAGGCCGGCGACGCCGTTGGTCTCGCGCCACAGCTCGAAGACGGCGCCCTGGAGCGGGCGCTTGGTCTTGGCGTTCTGCTTCACCAAGTGGATCGTCCCGGTCGGATCCGCCGCCTTGGTGTTCGTGACCGTCACGGAGACGCCCTGCGAGGCGTTGGCCGCGGTCAGGGTCAGCGGGCCGAAGACCGTGGTCCGCGGGACGGGGTAGCCGGCCGGGGGCTGGGTCTCCTGCCAGTAGTACGTCCCGGGCTCGACCGAGCCGCGGCATTCGCCTCGCGCGTCGGTGGTGCACACGCCGCCCACCGGTGTGTCACGGCCGTCCCCGGTGGTCTGGAGCCCGGCGGCGCCGTTCGTCTCGCGCCACAGCTGGAAGCGGGCGCCCGCCAGGGCGTTGCCGCTCGGGGAGTCCTTCTTGATCACCGTGACGTTTCCGCGCGGCGGCGCGCAGTCGGGGAGGTCGCCGTTGAAGGGGTACGCGTGGATCTCCTGCCCGCCGCCACCCGTCGCGGCGGACGTGTGCGTCAGGGACCCGGTGGTGAGGAACCGGCCGTTGATGCCGGGCAGGGTGACCGTCGTCTCGCCTTCCCGGTTCCCGGCGAGGATGCTGCCCTGGAACTGGCCGGTGCCCTTCAGCTCCACGGTGGTCGCCTCGGGGAAGTTCCACAGCAGCCGCTCCCGCAGCCTGTTCAGGTCGGAGTTGTCGGCGATGGTGCCGCTGAACGTGTTGATGACGCGGGCGCCCCCGGTCAGGTTGACCAGGACCGTCGCCCCGTCCGGGATGTTGACGAAGCGGACGCCCTGCTGCCCGCCGTCGCGTCCGACGAGGTCGAAGTCGACGTTGAACACCTGGAGCCGCGAGGTGCCGTCGCCGGTGAACAGGGTCTCCGCCACCGTGTTCCGGGCGCTCCCGGTGACCGGGCGGGCCTGCCCTTCGGCGATGTAGGCGTAGCAGCGGCTGGCGGCGGCCAGCTCGTCGCGCAGCGCCGCGTAGGGCCGGGCGGCGTTCGCGTCCTGGACGTTGCGGCCCCTGATCGTGCCGGTGGCCGGGCCCGCGTGCCGGACCACGCCGGCCTCCGCGTCCAGGGTCTGGCCGGAGGCGATCCGGACCGCGCCGCCGGTGGTCAGCCAGTCCGTGCCCGCCGAGGGCGGCACCCGGGAGCCGACGCCGGCCACGCCCACGTTGTACAGGCTGCTGCCGCCGGCCGCCTTCTCCATGTCGAAGTCGCCGAGGGTGACCACCTTGCCCTCGGCCTCGGCCGCGCGCCCGCGCACCCTGAAGTCATTGCCGACGAACACATTGATGTTGTCGTCGCGTCCGGCGATCGGGCCGTTGTTGACCGGTGGGTAGGCGTCCGGGCAGTCGCCGGGCAGACAGGGTCCCAGGCCGCCCGGTAGGGGCGCCGCCACGGCGGGTACGGCGGCGGCTCCCATGACCGCCAACGCCATGACGCAGGCCACTGTGCGCAGCGGCGGCCCGGGGCGCCACCAGGACCGGCGAACGTCAGGAGATGTATTCGGACCCTTGTTCATACCGCCCTCGCTAGGTCGACAATGTCACCCTGCGAATCATGACGATATGTCGCTATTTTGGTATGACGGCGCGCCGGGATGTTGCCTCGAACGGCCGGACGGCCCGCCGACCTGCCGGTCCGACGGCGACGGCGCGACCGTCCGATGAGCCGGGACCTCCCCTCACGTCCCGGGCTTGCGTCCCCACACATAGACGCTGTCGCCCACCGCGAGCACCCCCCACAGCCGCTGCGCGTCCTTCACCGCGAGGTTGACGCAGCCGGCCGAGCCTCCGCCGTCGAAGAGGTCCCCGGGGTGGCCGTGGAACGCCTGGCCGCCCGAGAAGAACTGGGCGTACGGCATGGGGGCGTTGGCGTACAGCGTCGAGAAGTGGTCCTTGTGCTTCCAGTAGACCTTGTGCCACCCGGCACGGGTCTCCTGCCCCAGCCGTCCCGTCCGTACCGCCGCGGGGCCGAAGAGGATCTTCCCGCCGTTCTGCACCCACATCAGCTGCCGGCCGAGGTCCACGCAGGCGACCTTGCGCGCGGGCGTGGTGGCAGGGCATCCGCCCGCCGCGTTGGGGTTCTTCCGCGCCTGCGCCACCAGCATCGTCCGGTACGTGGCCAGGCCCGCGTAACCGTCGGCCGGGGTGACGCCCTCCTTGCGCTGGAACGCGGCGATCGCCGCGCAGTCGGCGGCGGACTGGCGGCCGTCCTGGGGTCTGCCCAGGTACGCCTCCAGTTGCCACTGGTAGGGGCCTGTGCCGGCGGAGCACGTGGCGGCGCGGGCCGTTCGGGTGGCGGTCCCGGAGGCCTCGGCGACCCCCGCAGCCCCGGCGGTCCCGGCAGCGCTGGCAGCCCCGGCAGCCCTGGTGGTCGCGGCAGCCCTGGTGGTCCCGGCGGTCCCGGTGGTCCCGGTGGTCCCGGCCGCGGTGGCCGTACCGGGCAGCAGCAGGCCGCTGGATATCAGGAGGAGGAGCGCGGGGGCTCGTATGCCCGCTGTCCGCATGCCCGACGCCCGGCTGCCTGCGGCGCGTATGCCGGTGCCGGGTATGCCGGTGCCGGGTATGCCCGTGCCCGCGGCCGAGCGCCGGCGGCGGGCCGTCGGGCGGCGTCTTCCGCGCAGCCTCATGAGGGGGTCCCTTCGGAGATGCTCGCGGGGTCAGCCTCGCATCGCTCTCCGGGGCCCGCCTCCGGGGTCCGGCCATACGGAGTGGGGCGGGGTGGGTGGGTGCGGGTGGGGTGCCGCTGCGCGGGGCTTTGTCCCCTACCCGCCCCTTCCCGGAACCGGGGAGGTCCCCGGGCCCCCTTTTCCGCGCTGACGCGCGGTGGCCTCAAGCGCCGGCCGGGCTGGATTTCGCTCCTGCACGAGGTCGGCTCTCCTCAGGCTGGATTCGGCCCCGTCGCCGGCGTGCGGCGCACCCCGCCGGCCTCGGCCACCGAGGTTGACCTTGCACCGCACCAGGGGCGGGCTGCCCCGTCCGGTTCCGGGCGACGACTCAGCCCGGCCGGCGCTTGAGGCCACCGCGCGGAGCGCGGCCGGGGGTCCGGGGCGGAGCCCCGGTTCGGGAAGGGGCGGGGTGGGGAACAAGCCCCGCGCAGCGGCACCCCACCCGCACCCGGCCCCCACCCGCACCCGCACCCGACCCACGCCGCCCCCACCCCACCCCGCCCCCTCACTCCGTACTGTCGCGCACCGACCGAAGCCCCACCCCCAAGATCCCCTCCCAGTCCGTCAGTTCCTCCACCAGCGGATACGCCGACCCCTTCCCCTCCAGGCTCAGCACCACCCCCGCCTCCTTCGGCCTGCCCCGCTCCCGGCCGTCGGCCTTGTCCGCCTTGTCGGAGGACTTCTCACCGTGCTCCGCGTCCACGTGGACGTCCGTCACCCGGAAGCCGCGCTTCGTGCACAGCTCCAGGATCCGGCCCAGCAGGCCCCGCCGGGCGCGGTAGGAGAGGTGCAGCTCCACGCGGTCGCCGGGGACCATCGCCATGCGGCGGGTGATCACGGGAAAGCCCCGGACGACCAGGAAGTGCACCAGGGTCGCCGCCAGGCCGAGCAGGGGCAGGCCGCCGCCACAGGCCATGCCCAGGGCGCACGTCAGCCATATCGTGGCGGCCGTCGTCAGGCCGCGGACCGCGTCGCGGCGGACGAAGATGAGGCCGCCGCCGATGAAGCCGATGCCGGAGACGATCTGCGCGGCCACCCGCGAGGGGTCCTGCCGGACGTCCACGCCCACCAGTCCCGACACCGCCCCGAAGCCGTGGATCGAGACCTCCATGAACAGCGCGCTGCCCACCCCGACCAGGGCGTGCGTACGCAGCCCCGCGCTCTTCTGCTGCAACTCGCGTTCCAGGCCGATGAGCGAGGACAGCAGCAGCGCGATGCCCAGCTCCGCGAACTGCCGTGCCCCCTGGCCTCTGGTGGAGTCGAAGAGCTGGGCCGCGAAGAGCTGGGCTATGTCCATTTCCTCATTGTGGCCTGAAATCGACTGTCCGCAAGGGTAGTTGGCCACCCACTATCGCCTGAGCAGCACCATTGACTACCTTCCGCCTCATGAAGCCCTTGAGACTTGGCGCAATGGCCCTCGGTGTCGCGCTCCTGGCGGCCACACCCGCGCACGCCGCCGCCCCCGCCCCGCCGTCGCGGCCGACGACGCTCCCGCTCACCGTCGAGGAGCGGCGCCTTCCCGGCGCGGTGCCTCGGGAGATCCTCCAGGGCAGCGGGTTCGACGACGTCGCGCCCGGCTTCTCCCGCGCCCTGGACCGGGCCCGCGGCCTGTCCGAGGCGGAGTTGCTGGCGGCCGACGAGGGGCGGCGGCTGTGGCGGCGGGCCGTGGACCGGGCGCAGGGCCGCGGGCCTCGGGCCGAACGGCACGAAGGGGAGATCAGCAGGGACGACGACCGGCCGCTGTACTGGGCGCGGCTGGGCATGACCCGGGCCCTGCGGGAATGGCAGCCGTCCTTCCGGGTGACCTCGCGGCAGCGCGCCGCCCTGATCGGGGCGGTGGAGCGGTCCTCGCGCGGCCAGGACTCCGTCGACCTGCCCGCGGGCGGCGCCGTGAAGCGCGTCCTGATCACCGGCTTCGACCCCTTCCAGCTCGACTCGGACGCCCGCCGCTCCAATCCCTCGGGCGCCGCGGCCCTCGCGCTGGACGGCACGACGGTCGACACGCCCGCGGGCCCGGCCCGGATCGAGGCCGTCGTGTTCCCGGTGCGCTGGGACGACTTCGCGGCCGGCACCGTGGAGCGGACGCTCCTGCCGCACTTCCGGCCCGGCCCGCGCCGCGTCGACCTGTTCACGACGATCAGCCAGGGCCGGCCAGGCCGCTTCGACGTCGAGCGCACCAACGGCGCCTGGCGCGGCGGTTATCCGGACAACGTCAACCTGTCCCGCACGGGCGTCGTGCCGGTGCCGCCCGGCGTCCCGACCGTCCGGCCGCAGCCGCAGTGGACGACGACCACCCTCCCGTACGCGGCGATCACGGCCGCGCGGACCGGGCCGTACCCGGTGTACGACAACACGGCCGTCACCGAGATCCCGGCGGGCGCCACGGAGCCCGTGGACCGGCCGGACGGGCCGACGCCGGGCTCGACCGCCCGGGAGGGCGGCGGGGGCGACTACCTCTCCAACGAGATCGCGTACCGCGCGACCCTGCTGCGGGACGCGACGCGCCTCCGCGTCCCGGGCGGCCATCTGCACACGCCCGTACTGAACTTCGGGGACGGCAACACCGATCCGTCGACGGGCCGGGTCAGCGACCCAGTGTTCGTGGCGAACCGGCTCGCGATCGTCGCGCAGGTGCGGTCGATCACAGCGACGGCCGTCGCGTCCACCGGGACGCCATGATGGGCGCATGATCATCGCAGCAGCGCAGTTCTCCGCCCGGCCGTGCGACATCGGGGCCAACGCGGCCCGGACGGCCGCCCTCGTCACCGAGGCGGGCGCGCGCGGCGCCTCGCTCGTCGTCTTCGCCGAGCTCGCCGTCACGGGCTACGAGCTGGACGCGATCGTCGCCGGTCAGGACCGGCTGACGATGGAGCCGGACGACCTCCGGCTCGCCCCGGTGCGGGAGGCGTGCCGGGCGGCGGGGGTCGCGGCCGTGGTCAACTGCGCGGGCCGGACGGCCGCCGGGCCGACGATCAGCTCGTTCGTCTACGGGCCGGACGGCGCCCCGCTCACCCGCTACGACAAGACGTGCGTGACGGACCGGGAGCGGGCGGCGGGCTTCGTGCCGGGGTCCGGGGACGGCGGCCGGTTCACCCTGGGCGGTGTCGCCTTCGGGTTGCTCGTCTGCTTCGACGCGCACTTCCCGGAGCTCACCGCGCGTGCCGTCGCCGACGGCTGCCGCGTACAGCTGGCCAGTTCGCTGTACGGGCGGGGCAACGGCGAGGAGGAGGTGCGGACGGTCTTCCCGGCGCTGGCGCGGGACCACGGTCTGTACGTCCTGCTGGCCAACCACACCGGCCCGGCGGGCCCGTACGACGGCTGCGGGCGCAGCGGGGTGTGGGGCCCGGACGGTCTTGCGGTCGCGTCGGCGCGGGAGGGCGAGGAGCTGGTGCTGGCGGAGCTGGCTCTGGACTGAGGGGGCCGGGCGGCGGCGGGCCCGCTCTCCCGATGAGGCGTGCCGGGCCGACAGGCCGACAGGCCGACAGGCCGACAGGCCGAGGGGCCGAGGGGCCGCCCGGCCGGATGACGGCTCGCCCCGGAGGGCAGCCGGGAGGGACGACCGGGGACGCCGGAGGGGCGGCGAGGGCCCGCCGGAGCGGCTCGCCGGGCCGGACGCGCCGCCACCCCCGCGCTCAGTCGACGCCGGGCGCGGCGTCCGGGCCCGGCCGGGGGTCCTCCGGTTCGTCCTCACCCGCCGGCGTCTCGCCCATCAAGTCCCTGACGAGCAGCGTCGCGCCGGCCACCGCGCCGGGCATGACGAACACGGCGACGAGCGGCACCAGGAAGAGCAGCGTCAGCGGCACGCCGAAGCCCAGCGCGAGGAGCTTGCGGGAGCGCAGCAGCCTGAGGCGTTCGCGGAGGGGGACGCCTCGGCGCTGGAGGGCGACGGCGGTGAGTTCCTCGGTCAGGAAGAAGCCGGAGATACAGAAGCCGATCGCGGGGACGACGGTCTGTCCGGCGATCGGCACGAAGCCGAGCGCGAAGAGCAGGACGCCCCAGAGGGCGACGCGGACGAGGACCGCGAGGCTCTCGCGCGCGGAGATCCACAGTTCCCGCCAGAGCGGTAGCCCGGATTCGGCGGCCGTGCCGCCCTCGGCCCGGTCGACCCGCTCGGACAGCTCCTCGTAGAAGGGCTGGCCGACCAGCAGGGTCACGGCGGTGAAGGAGATCAGCGCGAGCAGCAGGCCGCCGCCGAAGAACAGCGCGGTGAGCGCGCCGCGGAAGATGCCGGGCCAGGGCGAGGACCAGTCGTCGGCGAAGGGCGTGGCCCAGTCGACGACGTCGTCCGCCCAGAAGACGAGGGCGACGAGCGCGGCGGCGTAGCCGACGAGCGTGACCAGGCCCGGGAGCAGCCCGAAGCCCCACTGCCGCCGGTTGCGCCCCACCCACCGCTGGCCTTTCGCCAGGTAGGTCATGCCCGTCATGAGATCTCGCATGGCGGGAAGGGTATCCGCCTGTCGCGGGGGCCGGACGCCGGGTGCGCGGACGGGCCTCCGACGGGCCGCGGCCGGGCGGACGGGCGGGCCGGAGCACGACGAGCCGACGGCGGGCCGGCGCCCGCACGCCGGAAGGCGTGGAGGCGGCGGCCCGCTCGGGGGTGGTGCCGTCAGGCGACGGTCAGCGCGACCTCGATGTTGCCTCGGGTGGCGTTCGAGTACGGGCAGACCTGGTGGGCCTTCTCGACGAGCGCGAGGGCGGTGTCGCGGTCGACGTTCGGGATGCTGGCCGAGAGGGCGACCTTGAGGCCGAAGCCGCCGTTCGGGAGCTTGCCCAGGCCGACCTCGGCGGTGACGGTCGAGCCGGAGATGTCGGCCTTCTCCTGGCGGGCGACGACGCCGAGGGCGCCCTGGAAGCAGGCGCTGTAACCGGCGGCGAAGAGCTGCTCGGGGTTGGTGCCGGCGCCGCTGCCGCCGAGCTCCTTCGGCGGGTTGACGACGACGTCGAGCTTGCCGTCGTCGCTGGCGACGCGGCCGTCACGGCCGTTCTCGGCGGTGGCGACGGCGGTGTAGAGGACCTCGAGGGGCTGGACGCTCATGGGAGGGGTTCTCCTTGGCTGGTGCGGGGGTGGGGAGGGGTGCGGTGGCGGGAGCGTCACGCGGGAAGGGAGACGATCATCTTTCCGGTGTTCTCGCCGCGCAGCAGGCCCAGGAAGGCGTCGAGCGTGTTCTCGATGCCCTCGACGGTGGTCTCGCGGTACTTGAGCTCGCCGGAGCGGACCCAGGCCCCGACCTCCTCCACGAACTGCTGCTGGAGGTGGCGGTGGTCGGCGACGAGCAGGCCCTCGATGCGCAGCCGCTTGGCGATGACGGCGATGAGGTTGCGCGGGGCGGGGTTGGGCTCGGTCGCGTTGTACTGCGCGATCATGCCGCAGATCGCGATGCGGCCGTGGGTGTTCATGGAGCTGATGGCGGCTTCCAGGTGCTCGCCTCCGACGTTGTCGAAGTAGACGTCGATGCCGTCGGGGGCGGCCTCCTTCAGCTGCTCGGCGACCGGGCCTTCCTTGTAGTTGAAGGCGGCGTCGAAGCCGTACTCCTCCACCAGGAGCTTCACCTTCTCGGCGGAGCCCGCGCTGCCGATGACGCGCGAGGCGCCCTTGAGCTTGGCGATCTGGCCGACGAGGCCGCCGACCGCGCCCGCGGCGCCGGACACGAAGACGACGTCGCCCTCCTTGAGGGAGGCGACCTCCAGCAGGCCGGCGTAGGCGGTGAGGCCCGGCATGCCGAGCACGCCGAGGTAGGCGGGCAGCGGGGCGACGGCCTCGTCGACCTTGACGGCCGCCTTGGCGTCGACCACGGCGTACTCGCGCCAGCCGAGGCCGTGCAGGACGTGGTCACCGGCCTGGAAGGCGTCGGAGCGGGAGGCGACGACCTCGCCGACCGCGCCGCCCTGCATCGGCTCGCCGAGCTCGTACGGCGGGACGTACGACTTCACGTCGTTCATCCGGCCGCGCATGTACGGGTCGACCGACAGGTGGATGTTGCGCACGAGGATCTGGCCCTCACCGGGCTCAGGGATCTCCGTCTCGCGCAGCGCGAAGTCCTCGGGCTTCGGCCAGCCGTGCGGGCGGGCGACAAGGTGCCATTCACGGCCGGTCGTGGGCGTTGCGGGCATGGAACGCAGCCTCCTCGATATTTCAGGAACTGAAACAACCATGCGCCTCGATATTTCATGTTGTCAAGCAAAGGAGTAGCCTGAAGTCATGACCCCTCGAACCGACGCCCTCAGCCGTGAAGTGGTCGACCTCATCGCGACCGTCGTGGCGCGCTACCACGAGGAGTACGAGGAGGCCGCCGCGAAGCACTCGCTGACCGGCGCGCAGGCGAAGGTGCTGGCCCTGCTCACGCTGGAGCCGATGCCGATGCGCCGCATCGCCCAGAAGCTGAAGTGCGAGCCGTCGAACGTCACCGGCATCGTCGACCGCCTGGAGTCCCGCGGCCTGGTCGAGCGCCGCCCGGACCCCGACGACCGCCGCGTGAAGCTCGCGGCGGCGACCTCGGAGGGCCGTGTCACGGCCGCCCGGCTCCGGGAGTCCCTGGGCTTCGCCCGCGAGCCGCTGGGCGGGCTGTCGGCGGAGGAGCGGACGGTGCTGCGGGACCTGCTGAAGCGGATGCTGGGGGGCGGCGCGTGAGACGCGCCCGCGTCTGAACGTGCGGGGGGGGGCGCCGCCTCGGCCCGCGGCATCGAGCGCCGGGCCGGAGGCGCTCGCTCGCACCGGGCGGGAGCGCCGCCCGGTGAGAACACCGCCCGGCGGGCACGGCCGGCCTGAGCGGAGCCCGGCCCCGCGGAGGCCGCCGGCGCATGGCGCCTACCGGCAGCGGCGGCGCATGGCGCCTACCGGCAGCGGCGGCGCATGGCGCCTACCGGCAGCGGCGGCCAGGAGGCGTCTTCAGCCACCGCCGAGGGCGGCAAAGGGGCCGGCAGGGGGCGGCAAAGGGGTCCGGGGCTCCCCGGCCCGGGAAGGGGCGGGGCAGGGGGAAATCCCAGGTCATCCCACCCGCAGCTCCCCCGCCCGCACCACCGTCCCCAGCCGCGGCATGTCCAGCGTCACCGACGCCCGGTGCTCCTCCGCCGTCAGCGCGCTCATCGCGTCCTCCACGAACACCAGGCCGTACCCGTGGTCCGCGGCCGACCGCGCCGTCGACTCCACTCCCAGATTCGTCGCGACCCCGCCCAGGACGAGCGTCCGCACCCCACGCTCCCGCAGCCGCGCGTCCAGGTCCGTGCCGTGGAACGCCCCCGCGGACCGTTTGACGACCTCGATGTCACCCGGCTCGGACACCCCGGCCGGCAGCCCGCTGCCGGGCGGCTGCTCCGCGACGCCGGGCCGCTCGACCCGCACGACCACGACGGGCGCCCCGGCCTCACGGAAGGACCGCGCCAACTCACCGGCGGTACGGACCACTTCGTCCCCGCCGTACGGGGCGAGGGGCAGCGCGACGACGCGCTCCATCAGGTCGATCAGTACCAGGGCGGTGCGGCGCGGGTCGATTTCCGTCATGGCCAGACGGTACCGGCCGGGTCCCGGCCGCGGGGGGCCGGTGGATCACCGGACGGATGACGGCGGGTAAAGCTTGCGCGACGCGGCGGTGAGGAGGCGGGGGCGGCATGTCCCCGGCCCGGGACGGGAGTTCGTCAGCGGCGCACCAGCCGGTCCGCCGAACGGGCCGCGAAGAACAGCAGACCCGCCGTCAGCAACCCCGCCACGGCGGCGACACCGCCCGTGCCCGCCGCGTCCGGCCGGTGCGGCACGGCGCCCAGGGCGAGCGCGAGACCGCCGACGGACACGAGCGGCCCGGCGGCGTACCAGGCGAGGAAGATCAGCACCCCGGGGTCCCCGACGGGCGTGCTCACACCGGTGAACATCAGGCTCGTACGTGCCGGGCCCCGGCACGCCGCGAAGACCGCCGCCGCGGCGAACGGCACCGCGCACACCGGCCAGAGCAGGAGCGCCCAGGGCGCGCCCGCCACCGCGAACGGCACGGCGGCCATCAGGGCCAGCAGGGCGCCCGCCACGGCGGGTACGACCGTGTGCTGGAGCATCAGCGTCCGCAGCCGGAACGGCGACCAGGCGGCGCGCCGCACGTCGTCGGTCTCCAGCCGGGCGGGCTCGGCGAGGGCGCCCACGGCCACGTACCCCAGGAGCAGGGCGACGACCGCGCACAGGGTCCGCCGGCCGCCGTTCAGCTCCGCGCCGAGGGCGGCCGCGGCGGTGGCGCAGGCCGTCCACATCAGGGCCTTCGCGAACCGGCCGGGCGAGCGCAGCAGCGCCAGCGCGTCCCGCCAGACCACCACGAGGTACTTGGAGCGCGGCGCGGGCAGCCGGGCCCGGTGGACGCGGCCGGAGCCGGTCGCGTCGAGCAACGCGAGCTTGGCGGCCCTCAGCTCCACGGTCCACATCACGGACGACACGGTCTGCGCGGTAGCCGCCCGCCGGCGCAGCTGCGCGGTCGGCACCCGGCCCGCGTCCCGGTGCCCCAGGACGAGGCCGCCGGCGGTGAGCAGGACGAGGGCGGCGAGGGCGATCCAGCGGCCGGGCGCGGACCCCCCGGTCGCGGCGACCACCGGCTGGGCCGCCCACCCCCACGGCCCCGACCACAGTTCCGCCCGCTCCAGGAGGACGGACCGGTGCCCGCGAACGGCGAGGACGGTCTGCGCGGCGAGCAGCATCAGCGCGAGGACGGCGAGGGGCGTGCGGCGGCGTACCCGCGCGGCGAGGGCGGACCGGCGCTCGACGGCCATGCCGACGGAGACGGCGAGGAGCGGCAGACAGAGCGCGGCGGGGAGGAGGGCGAGCAGCGCGGCCCCCAGGGAGGCCAGGCCGGTCACCCGCAGCGCGACGGCTCCCCCGGCCGCCACGAGCAGCCCGGGGACGACGGCGAGCCCGGCCGACAACCGGAACCACGGCCGCAGCACCCGCTCCCGGCGCACGGGCTGGGCGAGCAGCCACCCCACGGACGGCGCGGGCACGACGACGGGCCCGCGCCACAGCGCGTCGCGGGCGGCGAACAGCGCGAGCGCGGCGGTGACCAGCGTGAAGAACGCGGGCAAGGCGCGCTGGAGATCCGCGCCGAGCCCGCTGTAATCGGCCCCGAGCTCGACCCGGCGCATGAAGTGGAAGGCGTAGCCGCCGCCGTAGCCGACGACGACGAGCAGGAGGGTGTAGATGACGACGGCGAGGTCGCGGCCCTTCCGGCGGCGGTGCGCGCGGCGCTTGTCGCGCAGCCAGCGGAGGGTCTCGGGGGTGCGGTCGTCGTCTTCGGGGGTCCAGGTGGGGGCGTCGTCGGGCTCGGGGGTCCAGGTGGGGGCGTCGTCGGGCTCGGGGGTCCAGGTGGGGCCGTCGTCGGGCTCGGACGGGTCGTGGTGCCGCGGCGGGGGTACGGGCGCCTGGCCGCCCGGCGACCCGGGCGCGGGCCCGGACGCAGGCCCGGACGTAAGGCCGGACGCGGGCGAGGGCACGGGCTCCGGTCGCGGCACCGGCCCGGACGTGAGATCGGGCGCGGGCCCGGACGTAAGGCCGAACGCGGACCCGGACACGGACTCGGACGCGGACTCGGGCGCCGATCGGGGCGTCGGCCCGGACATGAGGTCAGGCGCGGGCCCGAACGTAAGGCCGGACGCGGACCCGGACTCGGACTCGGGCGCCGATCGGGGCGTCGGCCCGGACGTGAGACCGGACGCCGGCCCGGACGTGAGGTCAGGCGCGGGCCCGGGCATGAGACCGGACGCAGGCCCGGGCGTGGCCGCCGGCACCGGAACGGACGCGGCCGCCGGCCCGGCTTCCGACCCCTTCTCGTTCCCGCTCACCCTCGCAGCCCCAGCCGCCCCAGGACCTCCGACGGCGGCCCCTCGGCCACCACCCGGCCGTCCTCCAGCGCGATCATCCGGTCCGCGACCGCCTCGGCCAGGTCCGCCTGGTGGGTGGCGAGCAGGACCGCCACGCCGTCCTCCTTCTCACCGGTCAGCAGCTCGGCGAGGCGGATCCGGGCGTCGGGGTCGAGGCGCTGTTCGGGCTCGTCCAGGACGAGGAGGTCACGGGGGCGTACGAGCGCGGCGGCCAGCAGCAGCGACTGGAGCTGGCCGGAGGAGAGCGAGCCGGGCAGCGCGCGGGCGTGATCGGACAGGCGGCGGTCGGCGAGGACGTGGTCGATCCACGCCTGCGCGTCGTCCACCGCGTGGGCGACGGTGACCAGTTCGAGGTGCTCGCGCACGGTCAGGTCGGGATAGGTGGCCACGGTGTCGCCGACGACGGCCACCCTGGCCCGCACCTCCGGGTCGTCCTCGGAGACCGGGCGGCCGGCGAAGAGGGCGCTGCCGGTGGTCGGGGTGTCACGGCCGCTCGCGATGCGCAGCAGCGTGGACTTGCCGGAGCCGTTGTGACCGAAGAGGGCCGTGCAGGTGCCGGGTTCGAGGTCGAGGTCGAGGGGGTGCAGCGCGTGCCGTTCCCCGTAGACGCGGCCGACCCCGCGCAGGCGGAGGAGCGGCGGGGTGGTCGGGGTCGCGGCGGGGTCGCCCTGCGCGGCCATCGGGCCTCCGTATGTGGTGATCTTGACGTCCCCGACCCTAACGAACCGGGGCGAACGGACGTTCAGGGGCGGGGTCACGGGCGGGCGCGGCTGTCCGGTTCTCGCCCCTGTCCCCGCCCGGCCCTCACCCGGCGGCGGGTCCGGGGCGCGGGGATGCGCGACGATGGCACGCATGAGCGCAGCGCCCGACCCGTTGTCCGGGTCCACTCCCGCCTCCGGCCCTGTCTCCGGCCCCCTGTGGTTCCAGCTCGTCCTGCTGCGGCGGATGGCCGACCACCACCCGGAACTGGTCGAGGACGCCCTGCGCGAGCTGGGCGTCGACCGCACGACGATGCGGGAGGCGAACCGCCGCTGGCAGGCCGCGGTGCGTTCGCCGAAGACCCGGGGCGCCGGTACGCGCTACCGCTCGGTGCTCGGCCCGCCGGAGACCACGGGCGAGCGGCGCGTCGGCGACCTCGTCTTCGACGCGGCGACGTGGCGCGTGCCGCTCTGGCCCGACCTGCGCTTCGAGGTCCTCTCGGCACCCGGCGGCGCCGTCTGGAACGAATGGCTGGTCCGCGCCCCGGGCGCCCACGCACCCACGCTCCGTACGGTCGAGGACCTGCGGCCGTGGTCGTGCACGGTCGACGAGGTGGCGCGGGCGTTCGCGCCGGCACGGCCGATGGAGGGGACGGCGCCGACGCGGTGGGGGCTGGGGTTCTCGGGGCCGGACGCGGGTGGGGTGCGGGGGGCTTATGTGGCGGAGTTCACGTGGGGGTTGCTGCAGCGGGTTCGCGTGGCGTAGCGGGTGCGGGTGGGGGTGCCGCTGCGCGGGGCCTTATCCCCTACCCGCCCCTTCCCGTAACCGGGGGCTCCGCCCCCGGGCCCCCTTTCCGCGCTCCGCGCGGTGGCCTCAAACGCCGGCCGGGCTGAATTCGCCCGGTTCCGGGGTCCGGGGCGGAGCCCCGGTTTCGGGAAGGGGCGGGGCTGGGGAAGGGCCCCGCGCAGCGGCACCCCCACTCCGCACCCCCACCCCGCAACCGCATCCGCACCCCCACCCACCAAACCCCACCCCTCCTCCTTTAGGCCGAGACCGAACCGGCCGTTTACCCGAAGCGCACCCCCATCCCACCTCCCTAGCGTGACCCCCATGCGCACCAGAACCCTCGCCGCCACCCTCCTCCTCGCCGTCGCCGCCCTCCTCACCGGCTGCTCCCTCACCGGCGGGACCCCCGGCGGCGGGGAAGCCAGCGGCACCCCCGCCTCCGCCGAGGAGCCGTCGCGGGTGTCGATCCCGTCCATCGGGGTGGACAGCGCCCTGCTGCGCCTGGGTCTGAACAGCGACGACACCGTGCAGGTGCCGCCGCCCGGGAAGGGCATGACGGCGGGCTGGTACACCGGCGGCGCCAAGCCGGGAACGCCCGGGGCCGCCGTGATCATCGGGCACAACGACACCCGGGAGGGCAAGGCCGTCTTCCACGACCTGGGGAAGGTCGGCAAGGGAGCGGCCGTGGACGTCGAGCGGGGCGACGGGAAGGTCCTGCGCTTCACCGTGACGGGCACCGAGAAGGTCGGCAAGAGCGCCTTCCCGACCAAAAAGGTCTACGGGGAGACGTCGGAACGGGCGCTGCGCCTGGTCACCTGCGCGGGCGACCTGGACGCGAACGGCCACCCGGTGGAGAACCTGATCGTCTACGCGACCCTGAAGTCATGAACAGAGGTCATGAACAAAGGCCGGTGGGACACCCGAAGGAGCCCCACCGGCCTCGGTACGAACCGCCGCGAACGGCTGCGAACCGCTACGAGCGGCTCAGACGAGCTCAGCCGTCAGCGTGATCGTCGTACCCGTGAGCGCCTGGCTGACCGGGCAGTTCTTCTTAGCGTCCTCGGCCGCCGCGGCGAAGCCCTCGGCGTCCAGGCCCGGGACCTCGGCGCGGACGGTGAGGTGGATGCCGGTGATGCCCTCGCCGGGCTGGAACGTGACGTCGGCCTTGGTCTCCAGGCGGGTGGGCGGCGTGCCGGCGCCGGCCAGGCCGTGCGAGAGCGCCATGGAGTAGCAGCTGGAGTGGGCTCCCGCGATCAGCTCCTCGGGGCTGGTCTTGCCGTTGGCCTGCTCGGCGCGGGAGGGCCAGGAGACCGGCTGGGAGCCGATGCCGGACGAGTCGAAGGTGACGGTGCCGCTGCCCTTGAGCAGGTCACCTTCCCAGACGGTGTGCGCGGTGCGGGTCGTGGCCACGGGGACATCCCTCCATCGGAAAGAAATTGATCATATGAAGTCCGCGGGTGGTCGGGCTACCGCCCCGATCATGGGTCCGGCACCGCCCGGGGCCCGGTTCCGACACGCTCGCCGCGACCGACGCGACCGACGCGAGGGTTCCGGACCGGGCGGCGTCAGACCGAGGGCAGGTTCCAGGCCACCAGCGCGGGCCGGCCGTGCTCGGTGCCGATCCGGCTCACCGTAGCGGTATCGAGCCGGAAGAGGGCCCCGGCGGTGGGCGGCAGCCCGAGCCTGCGGGCCGTCAGGACCCGCAGGAAGTGGGCGTGGGCCACCAGGACGACGTCCGGGCCGGCCGGCTCCGCCAGCGAGGGGGCGATCCGGGCCAGCACCCGGTCGGCGCGGGCGCCGACCTGGGCGGCCGTCTCCCCCGGGTGCCCGGCGTCCCCCGGGACGACCCCGTCGTCCCACAGGTACCAGTCGGGACGGGTCCGGTGGATCTCCTCGGTGCTGATGCCCTCGTACCCGCCGTAGTCCCATTCCCGCAGGTCGGGGTCGGGACGCGGGTCGAGGCCCGCCAGTTCGGCGGTGCGCAGGGCGCGCTTCAGCGGGCTCGCGAACACCGGCCCGACCGTGCGCCCGGCGAGCAGCGGGCGGAGCGCCTCGGCCTGCTTCTCGCCGTGCTCGGTCAGGGGGATGTCGGTGAGTCCGGTGTGCCGTCCGGCGCGGCTCCACTCGGTCTCCCCGTGCCGGATCAGGAGCAGCTCACTCACCGGCGGGCTGCGCCTTCGCCTGCTGCTGGGCCACGGAGGCGCGCACCTCGTCCATGTCGAGGGCGCGGGCCTGCCGGATGACGTCCTCCAGGGCGGCCTCGGGGAGGGCGCCGGGCTGGGCGAAGACCGCGATGTTGTCCCGCACGATCATCAGCGTCGGGATGGACCGGATCTCGAAGGAGGACGCCAGCTCGGGCTGGGCCTCGGTGTCGACCTTGGCGAAGACCAGGTCGCCGTGGCGCTCGGCGGCGGCCTCGTAGACCGGCGCGAACTGCCGGCACGGGCCGCACCAGGAGGCCCAGAAGTCGATGAGCACGAATTCGCCGCCGGAGACGATCTCGTCGAAGTTGTCCTTGGTGAGCTCCACCGTGCTGCTGCTCATGTGCCGCTACCTGCTTCCGGTCTCGTGGCGTCGAGTGACCCAGCAGCGGCAACAGACCGCCACCGGGACGTATTCCTTCACGTTCCTACAAGACCGGCACCTGCCCGCTACCGCCGGTTTCAGTACAGACTGGCGTACGAGTCTCTGTACGACTCCGCACGGCTTCCGGCGCGGCCACCGCCCCCACGCCCGCCCCCGCCCCGAAAGCACGAGCCCCCGGCCGGTCGGAACCGGCCGGGGTCTGCCGAGCACGACACGTCCGGGATGAGGACCCGAACGGGTGACCTCTCGTCCGAGCCGTCGCGTCACAACGCGCTGAGCCCTTGCCCGGCGGCGCTCGGACCGCCGCCGTTCCCGTTGAATTTCGGCTGGCCCCCCGGGCGGAAGCCCTTCCGCCGCCTCGCGCCGCACAGGGATTCGACGGCGTCGCACCAGAGGTCCAGATCGGGGGTCGCGCTGAGCTCGTCGGACCGGGCCTTGGCCCGGCGGGAGGCCCGCTCCCAGTTTCTCGGGTCCCGTAAGGACATCAGGGCGTGGGTCCACGCGTTGAGGTCGTCGCGATAGGCGAAGATCCCGGCCTCGCCCATGGACTCGACGAGTCCGGGGGTGGGGTGGGCGATCACCGGGATGCCGGACGCGAACGCCTCGACCGCGACCCGGCCCCAGGACTCGTACAGGCTGGGCATGAGCATGACGCGCGACCGGGCGTAGACGTGGTCGCGCATCTCCTTTCCCGGGACGCCGTCGACGACTTCGCAGTTGGGCAGCCTGGGCGGAGGCATGATCTGCTGCCCGTAGGCGCCGCGGACACCCAGGAACCGCCATTCCGGCGTCCACGCCGCGACCTGCCAGAAAAGGTCGCCGCCCTTGTCGGCGTTCAGGTTCACCAGGGTCGCCCGGTCGCCCGGTTCGGTGCGGTATTCCTCCGCCATCACGGGAGGGCGGACGACGATCGTGTTCCTGGGCAGGAATTCACGGGGGTACTGCGCGTAGAAGATCTCGCCGTCCCGCCGGATCCACTCGCTGTTGTAGACCACGAGATCGGCTCCCGCCGCGTCGTGGAAGGACGTGGCGAAATTGTCGTGGCAGATCACCGCCACGGGAATCCGGCGGGCTCTGGCGAGGCCCGCCACGAGGGGGACGTTCTCGAAGTGGGACAGGAGTACGTCGGCCTT
Source organism: Streptomyces albireticuli (assembly GCF_021228125.1). GTDB lineage: Bacteria > Actinomycetota > Actinomycetes > Streptomycetales > Streptomycetaceae > Streptomyces > Streptomyces albireticuli. The sequence goes on along the minus strand of NZ_JAJQQS010000002.1, from coordinate 469,491 downwards.
CTGAGCCGCGGCGGCGAATTCGGCGCCTTCCTGGTACGGGACGACGCACACTCCGTCGATGTCGTAACTCTTCTCGATGTCTCCCGGATGGGAAAGCCAGACCGTCACCCGGTGACCGCGCTCGCTCAAAGGACGGAGCATCGAATGGAGCATCCATTCGGAGCCCGCGTTGTGGCTCGGTGGGTATCCGTACACCCGGGCCACGACGGACAGGCCCCGTGACGTGGCGGGAACGATCAGAGGGGGCCTGGGCGAACCGGGGGGTGCCTCCATGTCCAACGTACGTACTCCCTCCGGGCCGGGGCGGCGTGGGAACGGGCGGTGACGGGGTGGCGGACGCCTTCGGCGGTGCCGCCCGCGGGTTCCGGAGCCGCGGCCCCGGAACCCGCGGGCGGGACGCGTCCCGTGACGGCCTTCCGCCGGGACGACGTGGTCACCTGGCCTTCGGGTCCACGACGCGGACGCGGGTGGATTCCGAAGGCAGGCCGCCCACCGAGAAGGGCAGGTTGGTCTCTCCGGGCGGGGCGCTGTCGGGGGCTCGCACCGCGACCCACACCGAGGACGTCGAACCCCGCCCCGACAGCGCCGGATCGACGCCTTCGAAGACGAGCGTCCGCCCGTCCTGCGCCAAGGTCCCGTCATAGGTCACCGGAGGGTTCCCCACGGCGTTCTGGACGGTCAGCTGGAACCGGCCGCCGCGCTCGGCGACGAACTGGAGACCCCTTCCCTCGGGAAGGGCCACGCGGATGGTCTGCGGTCCGACGGTGCCGTCCTCGTCGGCGCGCAGGCGCACGCCCGGGTAGCCGATCTCGTCGGCGCGCGTCAGCGTCACGTCCGGCGGGCCGCCGGGCGTCACCGAGAACCTGACGCGGTCCACCACGTGGATGGGCGTGGACGCCGAGTGCCGGAGGCCCACGAAGAAGACCAGGCTCGTGTCTCCCAGCGGGGCACTGCCGGAGGCCCGCACCGCGACCCACATCGAGGACGTCGAACCCCGCCCCGACAGCCCCGTGTCGACGCCCATGAACATGAGCCTCTGCCCGTCCGGCGACAACGTCCCGTCGTAGGACCTCGGAGGGTTCCCCGCGCTGTCCTGGACGGTCAGCTGGAAGCGGCCCCCGCTCTCGGCGATGAACTGGAGGCCCGCGCCCGCGGGAAGACCCACCCGCACGGTCTGCGGCGGGACCGTGCCGGCCGTCTCGGCGCGCAGGCGCACACCCGGGTAGCCGGTCTCACCGGCACGCGTCAGCGTCACGTCCGGCGGTCCCCCGGGCGCCACCGAGAAGCGTGCCGTGGCGGTGATTCCCGTCACCTTCCGCACCCGCTGGTTGCCGGTGTCGGCGATGTACAGGTTGCCGTCGAGGTCCACCGCGACACCGCGGGGCTGGTTGAGATCGGCGGCGACGGCCGGTCCGCCGTCACCGGAGAAGGTGCCCGTACCGGTACCCGCCACCACCGTGACGGCGCCCTGCGCGTCCACCTTCCGCACCCGGTGGTGGTTGCGGTCGGCGATGTAGAGGTTGCCGACGGAGTCCACCGCGACACCGGTGGGGTAGTTGAGGCCGCTCGCCACGGTGGTGATGCGGCCCGCCGCGTTCACCACCCGCACCCGGTTGTTGCCGTCCTCGGCGATGTAGAGGTTGCCCGCGGAATCCACCGCGACACCGGAGGGACCGCTGAGCGCGGCGGTGGCGGCCAGGACGTCCTCACCGGAGGTGCCCACGGCCCCCGTGCCCGCCACCTTGGTGAGCGTCCGCGCCTGTACGTCCAGCTTCCGCACCTGCTGGTTGTTGCGGTCGGCGACGTAGACGTTCCCGGCGGGGTCCACCGCGACACCGGTGGGGTAGTGGAGGGTGACGCCGAGGGCCTGACCGTCACCCGACAAGCCCCCGGACCCGGTGCCCGCCACCGTGCTGATCACACCGGTCCGCAGGTCCACCTTCCGCACCCGGTGCTGGTAGGTGTCGGCGATGTAGAGGGTGTCGCCGGCGGGATCCACCGCGACACCGCAGGGCTTCTGGAGGAGCGCGGCGACGGCCTGCCCGCCGTCGCCTAAGGACGCGCCACCGCCCGCGACCGTGGTGATCCTCAGCGTCTGCCCGTCCACCCTTCGCACCCGGTTGCCGTCGTACTCGGCGATGTAGACGTTGCCGGCGGCGTCCACCGCGACACCGCGGGGCTGGTTGAGGGGGGCTTGGGTGGCCGGTACGCCCTCGCCGGAGGGGCCCGTGGCCACGGTTCCCGCGACCGTGTCGATCGGGACGACGGTGGGCTCACTCATCGCCGGACCCTCCCCGCCCGTTCCCGGCGGCGTACGAGCCCTTCGGCTCCCCCGCCCGCCTTCCGTATGCGCCACGACGCGTGGCTTCGAGATCGGTCACAGCAACCGTCCTTCCACTATCGGGCATATCTGCATCATCCACTCAATTCACATCTATTAATGAAAAGAGTGATGATATGGCCTTTGCGGTGCCGGACAAGGCTGCCCGGGACCGGCCCACCGCACAAGGGGGCGTACGCGGGCGGGAACCATTCCCTGCCACCTGGGTGGCCTGTCGGACACCGCATCAGACGACGGCACATGCCACTCGCACACCGCACGGGCATTCCGCCGTCCTCCTGCGCGCCGCACGACGCGACCCCGGCCCCATCTCTCACCTCGGCCCCCGCGCCGGAGCGGCGCCCTATGGCCGGGACCCGTCAGACGGACCCGTCACGGCGGGACGTCCGGGCCCCGGACGTCACCGGCGACGGGCCGGCCCACCGCGCCGCCTCCCTCCTCGCCCTCGGCCTCCGTGACGTCACGCAGCCGGAGGACGCGCTGATGCTCGGGGAAAGACCGCGTCGTGGCCGGATGTGTGCCTCTCAGGTAGTGGCGCTGCCACGCGGACGCGGCGGACGGGTCGCCCCGCGCGGCGGCGTCCAGGAGGTCGCCGCGGCTCTGTCGCCAGGCCCGGTAGTCGTCGGCGTCCGGCATGCGGGCGAGCGGTGCGCGCCGGGGGCGTACGCGCTCCAGGTCGCCGCGCCGCTGGGGTACGAGCGTGAGCACGGGTTCGCCCGCCGCGAAGGTGATGTCGGCGCCGGGCCGGGTGATCTTCCAGTTCATGGTGAACGTGGCCACTGCCCAGTCGGTCTCCACAAGCCCCTCCAGCGGGCACGCCCCGTCCTTCGGGGCGTTCGCCGGGCCCCGGACGAGCAGGTTCCAGCCCGGCGACGTCCGGATCAGATAGGGCACGTGAAAGGTCAGGATGCCATGCCCGAAATGGCTCACGGCCGATCCGGAGACGTGCTCCCCGCGGTAACGGACGCTCAGGTCCTCCCTCGTGTCGCCGCCGTTCCAGCGCACCGTGAACGTGCTGTCGTTGAGGATCCACCAGCCGTTCTGGTTGGCGATGCGCAGGGGAAGGCACCCGTAGGCGTGCCGGAGGGTCGGGCGGTCCAGCCAGTCCCGCCGGTCCGACGCCACGACGAGGGGCATGTCCGGAGTGTCCGGCAGCCGGTAGGCCACCATGGCGGGTTCCGGTTCGCGGTGCTCCGCGGAGCTCAACTGACCACCTCCAGAGTGGCCGTCCGGACCGGCACGGTCGCCGGCCCGGACGGGTCTCCGGCCGCTGCCGGGTACCGGGCCGTCCGTTGCGGGGCTACGGCGGATCAGTGGGCCCCGGAGTCGTCGGCCCGGGGCCCACGGGCGGGACCACCGGCGGGGCCACGGGCGGGACCACCGGCGGGGGCGCGGGCTGTGGTTGCGGCGGGGGCGTGTAGATGCCCGGCAGTTTGATCCAGCCGCCGTAGAAGAACCTGGACTGCGGCTGTATCTCCTGGCCCCCTTGGGCCTCCGGGGACCCCTGGGTCTCCTGGGATCCCAGGCCCTCCGGCGCGGAGTCCTCCGGTGGGTGGGCTCCCCTGTCCGTCTCGTCGGCCATAGCACCTTCCGTTCGCAGAACCGAGGACGAGCCACGCCCGTGCGTGACCCTCGTGCGCCTTGCTCCCGGAGCCCGGCACCCTCACGAGCACCGCTCGCGGCCCGTGATCACGTGAACTTCTGGTGCCTGACCCACACCGCGTTGTCCGTACCGCGCGCGAGGACCTCGATCCGGCCCTGGCCGTCGAGGATCGCGACGGGGCCGGAGGTCAGGGTTCCGCCCAGCGACGCGAAGTCGCTGAAGGAGACGGGGTCGCCCACGGCGCCCTGCACCGCGTACCAGAGCGCGTTGTCCGTACCGCGCGCGAAGACGTGCACGCGCCCGTCGGGGCCGACGACGGGTGCCGGATCGCCGACGACCTCGCCGCCGAGGCTCTTCAGCGCGCCCCAGCCGCCGTCCTCCCGCTGCGGGATGTGCCACACCGCGTTGTCCGTGCCGCGGAAGTGGACGTCGAGGCGGTCGTCGGCGGCGAGGACCGCGACCGGTGGGCCGCCGATATTGGTGACGATCTTGGTGTACGGGCCCCAGTCGCCGCCGTGGGCGTTCCTGGCCCGGTCGTAGAGGTCGTTGTCCAGCCCCTTGTGGAAGTAGTGCAGCTTGCCGAAGCCGTCGAGCGAGGCGCTCAGCGGGGTGGTCGTGGTGGCGCCGCCGAGGCTCCGCCAGTCGGACCAGCCGCCGTCGGCACCGGTCTGCCGGATGTGCCACATGGCGTCGTCGAGGCCGCGGGCGAACAGCTCGACCCGTCCCGAGCCCCCGACGGCCGCCGCCGGGGCACCGACGATCTGACCGCCGAGCTTGTCCCAGTCCTCGAAGGCGCCGTCGATGACGCCGTGCGCGCGGAACCACACGTCGCCCGCCAGGCCGCGGACGGCGACGAGGATCCGGCCGTCACGCCGCCGGACCGGCGCGGGTATGTCGAGCGTCCCGCCGCCCAACGTGGTGAACGCGCTCCAGGCGAGACCGTCGCGGGTCTGCCACGCGGACCACAGGGCGTTGTCCACGCCCTGCGCGAAGACCTGGAGCCGGTTGTCGGCGTTGAGCGTGACGGAGGGCCGGCCGACGATGTCACCGCCGATCTTTACCCACTCCGCCCAGGCCCGGCCCGGGGTCGAAGGTGCGACCATGTGCGTCCTTCCTGTTCCGCGAGGCGTGCGAGGAATCCGCGCACGCGCGTGGGATGTACGGAACGTGCCGGTGTGCTCAGGTGCCGGCACAACGGTAGGACTGCGGCATAGCGGGCGAAGGTATGCCAACGAAAGTGATGCGCATCATTCCGGCCGTTCCGGCGGAGATCGACCGCGCCACGAGCGGGCCTCGTGCGGCGAGCGGGGCACACGGGACGGGCCACCGGACCGGGGAACGGGCTACGGAAGCCCCCGGACAGCACGGCGCCCCGGCCGGTCGGAACCGGCCAGGGCGTCGTAAGAGCAGGACAGATCGTTTCTGCACTGCTGCCGCGTGGTGGGGCGGGTGGGACTCGAACCCACGGCCGACGGATTATGAGTCCGCTGCTCTAACCGGCTGAGCTACCGCCCCGTTCACGGCGCGTCGCGCACATCTGTGCGCGCCGTCTGCCGCAGCATAGCCGCTCATACGATCTGCTGCCCCTGAGGGTCCGCATTGCGTGACCGACCTGACCATGAGGACTTCGATCACGACCGGATGGTTCCCTCCGGGTACGAAAAAAGGACCCCTTCCGGGGTCCTTCTCCGTTTGCTCCTCCGACTGGACTCGAACCAGTAACCTGCCGGTTAACAGCCGGCTGCTCTGCCAATTGAGCTACAGAGGATCGCGCTCCCCCGACTGGACTCGAACCAGTAACCTGCCGATTAACAGTCGGCTGCTCTGCCAATTGAGCTACAGGGGATTGCTGCGGTTGCCTCGAATGCACTGTCGACCGGGGTTCCGGGCGGCGTGCGCTCGCTGCGACACATACATTAGCGCAAGCAGGGGGGTGCTCCGCCAATCGGTGCCCCGGGAGTGACCTTCGCACCCGGCGGGTAGGCGCGGAGCACAGCCCGGCGGCCCCCGCGATGACGTGTGGGGCACGAGGGATCCGAGGGAAGGATGGAGCGCGATGCGCTACCGGCTGACGTTCATCATCGGAGCAGCCGTCGGGTACGTGCTCGGCACGCGGGCCGGCCGCGAGCGGTACGAGCAGTTGCGCAAGGGGGCGCAGCGGGTCGCCCAGAACCCGGCGGTGCGCAATACGGCGGAGTCCGCCGCGCAGAACGGCCGGGCCCTCGCCTCCCGGGCCCTCGACCGGGTCGGTGACCGCCTGCCGGGGCCGGTGAGCGAGCGGGTCCGCTCGCTGCGCGAGCAGCGCGCGGCCACCGAGGACGACTGGGGGACGAGCAACACCTGACCGGTGGCGGGCGGTCGGCCGGAGTTTGGCATCATCACCGCATGGGCATAGTCGCCGGACTGGACAGTTCCACCGAGAGCACGCGCATCGTCGTCTGCGACGCGGACACCGGGGCCGTGCTCCGGCAGGGGTACGCCCCGCACCCCACGACCTCCGAGGGTGATCCGCAGGCGTGGCTGATGTCACTCGGCGAGGCGGCCGCCGGGGGGCTGCTGGAGGGCGTCCAGGCCATCGGCGTCTCGGCGCAGCAGCAGGGCATGCTGACCCTGGACGCGGGCGGGGTGCTCGTCCGGCCGGCCCTGCTGGGCAACGACAAGCGGATGCAGCCCTCCGCCGCCGACCTCACCGACGCGCTGGGCGGCCGGGCCGCGTGGGCGCAGGCCGTGGGTTCGGTGCCGCAGGCCGGGCAGACGGTGGCGAAGCTGCGCTGGCTGGCGCGGAACGAGCCGGAGGCGGCCCGCCGGACGGCGGCCGTGCTCCAGCCGCACGACTGGCTGGTGTGGCAGCTGCTGGGCCGGCCCGCGCGGCGCACGACGGACCGCGGTGACGCCTCCGCGACGGGCTACTGGTCGGCGGCGACCGGCTCCTGGCGGCCCGACCTCGTGGAGCTGGCGCTGGGCCGGCAGGTGACGCTGCCGGACGTGCTGGCGCCCGCCGAGCCCGCCGGGCACACCCCCGAGGGCCTGCTGATCTCCGCGGGCACGGGCGAGACGATGGCGGCGGCCTTCGGGCTCGGCGTCGGCCTCGGTGACGCGGTGGTCTCGCTCGGGGCCTCCGGCTCGGTCTTCGCCGTGCACCACGAGGCGCTCGTGGACCCCACGGGCACCATCACCTCCTTCGCCGACGCGACCGGCATGCACCTGCCCGTGGTGCACACGCTCAACGCCGTGCGGGTGCTGCGCGGCACGGCGGAGCTGCTGGGCACGGACCTGGCGGGCCTGTCGGAGCTGGCGCTGCGGTCCTCGCCGGGGGCGTACGGGCTGGTGCTGCTGCCGTACCTGGAGGGCGAACGGACCCCGCACCTGCCGCACACGGCGGGCACCCTGGCCGGGCTGCGGCGCGAGAGCATGAAGCCGGAGCATCTGGCGCGGGCGGCCTTCGAGGGCATGCTGTGCGGCCTCGCGGACGCCCTGGACGTGCTGCGCTCGCGCGGCGTCCAGGTGCGCCGGGTGTTCCTGCTGGGCGCCGCCGCGGAGCTGCCCGCCGTGCAGGCGGTGGCTCCGCAGCTGTTCGGCGCGCAGGTCGTCGTCCCGCAGCCCGCGGACTACGCGGCGCTGGGCGCGGCCCGGCAGGCGGCGTGGGCGCTCGGCGTGCAGCACGGCACGCTGTCCCCGCGGCAGCCCCCACTGTGGCCCGCGGGGGCCGGTCAGGCGTTCGAGCCGGGCGAGGACATGCCGGTGGGCCAGGCGGTGCGGCAGCAGTACACGACGGTGCGCGAGCAGACCCACCCCGGCGCGTTCCAGTAGGGCCTTCGCGGCCGTCCTCGCGGGGGCGGTGCGCCCGGCGGCCGGCGCGTCAGTCGAGATAGCCGCGCAGCTGGTCGGCGAAGGCGTGGTCGCGGAGCTTGTTGAGGGTCTTGGACTCGATCTGGCGGATGCGCTCCCGGGTGACGCCGAAGATCCTGCCGATCTCCTCCAGGGTGCGCGGCCGGCCGTCGACCAGCCCGTACCGCAGCTGCACGACCTTGCGCTCGCGCTCGCCGAGCGTCGACAGGACGGCCTCCAGATGCTCGCGGAGCAGCAGGAAGGCGGCCGATTCGACGGGTGAGGCGGCGTCGCCGTCCTCGATGAGGTCGCCGAGGGCGACGTCGTCCTCCTCGCCGACGGGCGCGTGCAGCGAGACGGGCTCCTGGGCGAGCCGCAGGACCTCGCTCACCCGCTCCTGGGTGAGGTCGAGCTGGGCGGCGACCTCCTCGGCGGTGGGTTCGTAGCCGTGTTCCTGGAGCATCCGGCGCTGGACCCGGACCACGCGGTTGATGAGCTCGACGACGTGCACGGGGACCCGGATGGTGCGGGCCTGGTCGGCGAGGGCGCGGGACATGGCCTGGCGGATCCACCAGGTCGCGTACGTCGAGAACTTGTAGCCGCGGGCGTAGTCGAACTTCTCGACGGCCCTGATGAGCCCGAGGTTGCCCTCCTGGACGAGGTCGAGCATGGTCAGGCCGCGGCCGATGTAGCGCTTGGCGACGGAGACGACCAGCCGCAGGTTCGCCTCGATGAGCCGGCGCTTGGCCATCCGGCCGAGGACGACCAGGCGGTCGAGGTCGACGGCGAGCTGGGAGTCGAGGTCGGGGGTGCTGCCGAGCTTCTCCTCCGCGAAGAGGCCGGCCTCGACGCAGCGGGCGAGTTCGACCTCCTCGGCGGCCGAGAGCAGCGGGATCCGGCCGATCTCGCGGAGGTACTGGCGGAAGAGGTCGGAGGAGGGGCCGCTGGTGTCCGCGCGGGCGGCGTCGGCGGCGCGCTCGGCGGGGTCCGGGTCGGCGTCGGCGTCCGGTGCCGGGGTCACCGCGCCGCTCCGGCGGGCGGCCGGGCGTGGCTCCGGTGGCGGGTCGGCGCCGGGCGGGGCGTCGGCGGGCAGGCGCTCGGCCGCGGGGGGCTCGGCCTGCTGGGGCACGGCCGGCACCGGCTGGGCGGTCGGCAGGGGCGGTGTCTGGGGCCGGGTGGGCGTCCGGGTCTGCACGGGGGCGACCTCCAAGGTGATCGCTGCTGTGATGGCAGAACGAGAGGGCACGGCGGTGGCCGGGCCACCGCCGTCCCATGGATCACGTGCGGCTTCGCGGAGGGTTCCGGGTCCCTGCGGCCGGGCCTGCCGCGCTCCGAGGACTCAGGCACCGCCCACCAGTGTGGGGTACGACGCGGGCCCGCCACGAGGGGCGTGCGGGTACTTTCTGAGTCCGTTCCGTGACCGGCGGTCACGGAACGGAACCGCGGATCCCGCGGCACGGCGACCGGAGGGGCGGTGCCACCGGCGGCTTCGACGGCCGGGCGGCGGGGTTCCGCCCCGGCGGGACGGGCGGGAGGTGACGGCTCGTGTCGGGCGGGCCCGGGGCCGCGCGGGGCCGCACGGAGGCGGGACGGCACGATACGGCCGCCGCCGACGGGCCGGACGACGTGCCCGTGGGGCGGACCCGCGCGGCCCGGCCTGTGCGGCCCGTACGGGCTCGGCCCGTACCGGTGCGACCGCGTGACCCGGGCGACCCGAAGGACGGTGGGGGCCGTCGGTGGGCCGGGCGGCCCGGGCAGTGGGAGCGCGACGCCCCCGGCGAAGCCCGGAAGCCCGGGTAGTCGGAGAGCGACACTCCCCCAGCGGAACCCAGAAGCCCAGGCGGTCGGAGAGCGACACTCCCCCAGCGGAACCCAGAAGCCCAGGCGGTCGGGAAACAGCACTCCCAGCAGCACCCAGAAGCCCGGATGGTCAGGGAGCGACGCTCCCCCGGCGGAGCCCGGAAGCCCGGGCGGCCGGGGAACAGCACCCCCGGCAGAGCCCGGCGACACGGGCGGTCGGAGCACAGCACTCCCCCGGCAGACCCCGCGGCCCGGCCCGTCAGAGTGCCGCGGCGCCTCGGTCCTTGAGGGCGCGGCCGTACTGCTCCAGGACCCAGAGTTCGTTCTGCACGGCGGACAGGTGGTCGGGCGCGGCCTGGCTGCCCAGGCGGATCAGGCTGCCCTGGACCTCCTGGATGCGGCGCTCGACGGCCCGCAGGCGGACCTGGACGAGCTGGATGCCCGCGTAGACCTCGTCCACGTTCTTGTTGCGGATGGCCTCGACGGCGAGCTCGGTGATGAGGGAGCGGACGGTGTCGTCGGGCGCCACGTCGCGCACGCGCGCGAGGTAGCCGTCGGTGGCGGCGGTGACGCCGCCCGCCTCCTCGATGGCGCGGCGCACGAGGACGTACGGCGCGGCGGTGAACTCGTCCTCGCCGTAGGCGTCGAAGGCGGGGGCGACCAGCTCGGGGCGCTGGAGGGCGAGCTTGAGCAGCTCGCGCTCGGTGAGCGCGACGGGGCTGCGGAGGTTGAGCGCGGGCCCCCGGAGGGCCTGCGCGGGACCTGCCGGGCCCTGTGCGGCCCCCGCCGCCCGCGCCGGGGCCTGGGCCCCGCCCCGGGCGCCGGAGCGCTGCTGGGAGCCGCGCTCCCGCGCCCAGCGGGCCAGCTGGCCCACGCGCATGACGACGAACTGGGTGTCGAGGATGCCGAGCAGACCCGCGAGCCGCACGGCGTACTGGTGCCGGATGGAGGGGTCCTTGATGTTCGCCACGATGGGCGCGGCCTCCTCCAGCGCCGCGGCCTGGCCCTCGGGCTCGTCGACGACGTGCCGGCCGACCACGGAGCGGATCGCGAACTCGAAGAGCGGGGTGCTCTCCTCGACCAGCCGCCGCACCGCGTCGTCGCCCTCGGCGAGACGGAGCTCACAGGGGTCCATCCCGCCGGGGCTGACGGCGATCTTCGTGCTGGCGGCGAACTTCTGGTCGTCCTCGAAGGCCCGCAGGGCCGCGCGCTGGCCGGCGGAGTCACCGTCGAAGGTGAAGATCACCTTCGCGCCGGAGTTGTCCATCAGCAGCCGGCGGAGGATCTTGATGTGGTCGCCCGCGAACGCGGTGCCGCAGGTGGCGATGGCGGTGGTGACCCCGGCCAGGTGGCAGGCCATGACGTCGGTGTAGCCCTCGACGACGACGGCGCGGCTGCTCTTGGCGATGTCCTTCTTGGCGAGGTCGATGCCGTAGAGGACCTGGGACTTGCGGTAGAGCGGCGTCTCGGGGGTGTTGAGGTACTTCGGGCCGTTGTCGTCGTCGCGGAGCTTGCGGGCGCCGAAGCCGATGACCTCGCCGGTGATGTCGCGGATGGGCCACATCAGACGGCCGCGGAAGCGGTCGATGGGCCGGCCGTTGCGGCTGTCCTGGGCGAGGCCGGAGAGGATCAGCTCCTTGTCGCTGAAGCCCTTGCCGCGCAGGAAGCGGGTGAGGTGGTCCCAGCCGGCCGGGCTGTAGCCGACGCCGAAGTGCTGGGCGGCGGCCTGGTCGAAGCCGCGGCTCGCGAGGAACTTCCGGCCGATCTCCGCCTCGGGACTGTCGAGCTGATCCACGAAGAACTTCGCGGCGTGCTTGTGGGCCTCGACCAGGCGGATGCGCTCGCCCTGCTGGCGGCCGGGGGTGTAGCCGCCCTCCTCGTAGCGCAGGGTGATGCCGGCCTGGGAGGCGAGCCGCTCGATGGTCTCGGCGAAGGAGAGGTGGTCGATCTTCATCACGAAGTCGACGGTGTCCCCGCCCTCCTGGCAGCCGAAGCAGTAGAAGAGCCCCTTGGCCGGGCTGACCTGGAAGGACGGGGACTTCTCGTCGTGGAAGGGGCAGAGGCCCTTGAGATTGCCGCCGCCGGCGTTGCGCAACTGGAGGTACTCGGAAACGACGGCGTCGATCGGGACCGCGTCCCGGACCGCCTTCACGTCGTCATCGTTGATCCGTCCTGCCACGAGTGAATTCTACGGCCGGGCACCGACACCTCCGGCCGCCCCGCCCCCGGAGCCGTCCCCGGGCCCCCCTCCGGAGAGCTTGATCGTGAAGACGAGGTGCGGGCCGATGCCCTCGACGGTGAACTCCTCGCCCCGGGCGGTGAAGCCGTGGTGCTCGTAGAAGCCGCGGGCGGAGGTGCGGCCGTTGCACCACACCAGGCCCGCGCCGCGGGCGGCGGCCTCGGCGAGGCCCGCCCGCAGGACGGCCGTGCCGTATCCGAGGCCGCGCACGGCGGGGTCGCTCGCCATGCCGCGGAAGCGGTACGCGTCCTCCCCGGTGCCCGGCAGCGGCTCGGGGAGGAAGGTGACGCAGGCCCGTATCGCCTTCCCTTCGGTGTCGTCGGCGTCGTAGGCGGCGACGTGGAAGGTGCCGGGCGCCGCGTCCTCGGCGAAGGCGGCCGAGGCGGCGGGCCGGCCGGGGCGCAGCACCGCGTGGCGCAGGGCGAAGACCTCCGTGGCGGGCACCAGGGCGGTGCGCGGGGGCCTCACGGGGCGATCAGGGAGTCGAGCGGGACGCCGGGGTCCGCGAGGGCTTCGGGGTCCAGCCGGGTGCCGGAGCGGATGAGCTTCTGGAGGGGGTCGGTGACATCCCACACATTCACGTTCATGCCGGCGAGGAGGCGCCCCTCGGAGAGCCAGAAGGCGACGAATTCCCGCTTGCCGACGTCGCCGCGGCAGACGACCTGGTCGTACGAGCCGGGGGGCGCCCAGCCGGAGTACTCCAGGCCGACGTCGTACTGGTCGGAGAAGAAGTACGGGACCCGGTCGTAGGAGACCTCCTGGCCGAGCATGGCGCGGGCGGCGGCCGGTCCGCTGTTGAGGGCGTTGGCCCAGTGCTCGACGCGCAGCCGGGTGCCGAGCCAGGGGTGCTCGGCGGCGGCGACGTCGCCCGCGGCGTAGATGTCGGGGTCGGAGGTGCGCAGGGAGGCGTCGACGGCGATGCCGCCGCCGTCGGCGCGGTCGACCAGGGCGAGGCCGGCGGCTTCGGCGAGGGCGGTGCGGGGCGCGGCGCCGATGGCGGCGAGGACGTCGTGGGCGGGGTGCTCCTCGCCGTCGTCGGTCCGGGCGGCCAGGACCATGCCGTCGTGTCCGGTGATCTCGGTGAGGCGGGCGCCGAAGTGGAAGCGGACGCCGTGCTCGGCGTGCAGGTCGGTGAAGAGCTGGCCGAGCTCGGGGCCGAGGACGGTGTGCAGCGGGGTGGGCTCGGCCTCCACTACGGTCACCTCGGCGCCGTAGCCCCGGGCGGCGGCGGCGACCTCCAGGCCGATCCAGCCGGCGCCGGCGATGACGAGGTGGCCGTTGTCCCGGCCGAGGGAGGCGAGGACGCCGCGCAGCCGCTCGGCGTGGGCGAGGCGGCGCAGGTGGTGGACGCCGGCCAGCCCGGTGCCGGGGATGTCGAGGCGGCGCGGTTCGGAGCCGGTGGCCAGCAGCAGCCGGTCGTAGTGGACCCGGGTGCCGTCGCCGAGGCGGACGGATTTGGCCTCGCGGTCGAGGTGGACGGCGGGCTGGCCGAGGTGCAGCTCGATGTCGGCGCGCGCGTACCAGGCCGGCTCGTGGACGAAGACGCTCTCGCGGTCGTCCTTGCCGATGAGGTACCCCTTGGAGAGCGGCGGCCGCTCGTAGGGGTGGTCACGTTCGTCGCAGATGAGGATCACCCGGCCGGTGAAGCCCTCCGAGCGGAGGGTCTCCGCGGCCTTCGCCCCGGCCAGGCCCCCTCCGACGATGACGAACGTCTGGTGTGCGTCGACCACTTGCTGCCTCCTCGCTGCCACGCAGTGCGTCTGCGCTACCGCCCCCGGTCGGAACCGCCCGTGCAGAGGGTCCCGCACGGAGCCGACGGCCGGAAGAGGGACTGTCCCGGACGGGTCAGTACCCGCATGGTGCGGGGGAACCACCCGTATTCTGTGGACATTCGGTCACCCTTTTGCCACGGACCGCCGCCGGGTGAGCCGGGCGCGCAGGGAGCGGGCGGACACATCGGTCAGCGCGGCGATCTGGTCGACGACGGCGCGCAGCCGGCCGGCGTCGTCGTCGGCCGCGGCGAAGAGGGAGCGGAACTGGGGGTCGAGGCCGTCGGGGGCGCCGGCGAGGAGGGCCTCGGCGAGCTCGGCGATGACGACGCGCTGATCGGCGCGGAGCTTCTCCTGGTCCTCGCGCTGGATGACGTAGCGGTCGGCGACGGCCTTGAGGACGGCGCACTCCAGCCGGGTGGCGCGGGGGACGACGAGCTCGGCGCGGTAGCGGGTGAGCCGGCCAGGGCCGTAGGCGGCGCGGGTGGCGCTCTCGGCGGCGAGGCAGAAGCGGCCGATGAGCTGGCTGGTGGCGTCCTTGAGGCGGGCCTGGGCGACGGCCGAGCCGTCGTAGCCGTGCGGCCACCACTCCTGTTCGAGGAGGCGGTCGAGGGCCTCGGCGAGCTCCTCGGGCCCGGCGCCGGGGGCGTAGCGGCGGGCGGCGACGGCGAAGACCTCGCGCCGCTCGGGCTCGGCGAGGAGGCAGTTCGGGTCGAGGTGGCCGGCGTGCAGGCCGTCCTCGACGTCGTGCACGGAGTAGGCGACGTCGTCGGCCCAGTCCATCACCTGGGCCTCGAAGGCGCGCCTGCCCTCGGGGGCGCCTTGCCGGAACCAGGTGAAGACGGGGAGGTCGTCCTCGTAGACGCCGAACTTCGGGGAGGTGGGGTCGGTGGGGTGGCCGCCGCGCGGCCAGGGGTACTTGGTGGCGGCGTCGAGGGCGGCCCGGGTGAGGTTGAGGCCGACGCTGACGAGCTCGGTGCCGCCGGGGCGGGTCACGAAGCGCTTGGGTTCGAGGCGGGCGAGGAGGCGGAGGGACTGGGCGTTGCCCTCGAACCCGCCGCAGGCCCGGGCGACTTCGTCGAGCGCGTGTTCGCCGTTGTGGCCGAAGGGCGGGTGGCCGAGGTCGTGGGCGAGGCAGGCGACCTCGACGAGGTCGGGGTCGCAGCCGAGCGCGGCGCCGAGCTCCCGGCCGACCTGGGCGCACTCCAGGGAATGGGTGAGCCGGGTGCGGGGGCTGGCGTCCCACGCCTGGTCGCTGACGCCGGGGGTGACGACCTGGGTCTTGCCCGCGAGGCGGCGCAGCGCGGCGGAGTGCAGGACGCGTGCCCGGTCGCGCTGGAAGGCGGTGCGCCCGGGGCGTTTGTCGGGCTCGGGCGCCCAGCGCTCCAGGTCCGAGGCGTCGTATCCGGCGAGGCCGGGCTGTTCCGGGGCGGTCCGTGCTGAGCCGTTCATACCTCCGAAGGTAACCGCAGGGTGTGACAGGAGCGACGGCGTGGGGAGTGGTGACGGACTTTCCGGCCGTCGTCGGCCGGGACCGGGAACCGGGCGGTGACCTGCGGCGTTTGATCGAAGGTAACGGGGAGGTCAAACGACATGGGTGGCATGGCGGGCAGGGCCGGAGCGGCCGGGAAGGCCGGGAGATCCGGGCTGCGGCTGCCGAGGACGCGGCGGGGCCGGCGGCGTGCGGTGTGGGCGGTGGTGGCGGGCTGTGTGCTGGCGCTGCTGCCCGTCACCTGGGTGTACGCGGCGGCGGAGCCGCGGGTGCGGGACGTGCGCAGCGTGCCGGAGGCGCCGGTCGCGATGGTGTTCGGCGCCGGGCTGTGGGAGGGCAGGCCGTCCCCCTATCTGGCGCACCGCCTGGACGCGGCGGCGGAGCTGTACCGGACGGGCAAGGTCCGGGTGGTGCTGGTCACGGGCGACAACAGCCGCGCGGAGTACGACGAGCCGGACGCGATGCGCGCGTATCTGACGGAGCGGGGGGTGCCGGACGGGCGCATCGTCAGTGACTTCGCGGGCTTCGACACCTGGGATTCCTGCACCCGGGCGGTGCGGATCTTCGGGGTGCGGAAGGCGGTGCTGGTCAGTCAGGGGTTCCACATACGGCGGGCGCTGGCGCTGTGCGGGGCGGCGGGCATCGACGCGCACGGCGTCGGGGTGGACGCGGTGCACGACGTCACCTGGTACGCGGGCGGCGCGCGGGAGGTGTTCGCCTCGGGCAAGGCGGCGCTGGACGCCCTGGTCCGGCCCGGGCCGCAGTTCCTGGGCCCGCACGAGCCGGGGGTGCAGCAGGCGCTCCAGGACGCGGCGCGGACGCGCTGACGGGCCGGGGCGCGGCGGCGGTCGCGGGGGGGGCACCCGTGCGGTGCCGAGCGGCCCGTACGGCTTCCGGGTGAGCGGGGCTACGCCATCCTGGGCCCGGAACCGCGTCCGGGGTGAGTACTTCCGGGTCCGGCGCCCCGGTCGTGCGCGGGCACACGATGCGTGGCGGGCCCGCCCACGCCGGGCCGCCGCCCCGCCCCTGACCTCGTGGGCCCGGACGCCTGTCCGGCCCGATAAATATACGGTCGAATAATTCTTTGCCGGGCGCTTCTCTTGGAGCGCCATTTACAAACTTCTGACGATTCTGAAAACGTGTCCGCCGTCACCTGGGGCCGGATTATCTGCCCTTCGTGCATCGAACGACGGTCGAGAAACATACGGGTTCCGGACGTCAGGAGAACGGATGCGCCACGGAAACGCCCTGCGGGAAGAAGTAGGCTCCCCCAGGACCACGCCCCTCATCGGTATCTACGACATGTACTCGGCCTCCATCGCGGCCCGGCACTACGACGGATTCTTCGTATCCGGGTTCGGATTCGCGGCCTCGCACTACGGTCTTCCGGACATCGGTTTCATCGCCTGGCCGGACATGGTGGCCTTCGTGGAACGCCTGCGCCCGGCCTTCCCCGCCCACCATCTGCTGGTCGACATCGACGACGGCTACGTCGATCCCGAGGTCGCCTACCATGTGGTGCGGCGGCTGGAGCGGGCCGGGGCGTCCGGCGTCGTCCTGGAGGACCAGAAGCGGCCGCGGCGGTGCGGGCACGCGGACGGCAAGCTGATCCTGCCGCTGGACGAGTACCTGCGGAAGCTCGAACTGGTGCTGGCCAGCCGGCAGGACATGCTCGTGGTGGCGCGTACGGACGCCACCGAGGAGGACGAGATCCTGCGGCGCGCGGCGGCGCTGGCGGCGAGCGGCGCGGATGTCGTGCTGGTCGACGGGGTGCGGAGCGTGGAATGGATCCGCAAGGTCCGTTCGGTCATCGGCGACACCCCTCTGCTGTTCAACCAGATCGCGGGCGGGAAATCACCGAGCCTTTCCCTGTCGGAGCTCACCGAACTGGGCGTCGATATCGCCATCTACAGCACGCCGTGTCTTTTCGCGGCGCACCACGCGATCGACTCGGCATTGACCGATCTCAAAGAAGCGGACGGCCGCCTTCCGAACGTGGCGAAGTCCGGTGGCATCGGCGTGGCGGGCTCCACGAAACTACTGGAACAGAACATCCGCAGGCACCACCCGGAACGAAAGGTGGTGACGGCGTGATCCGTGGCCCCCTGTTCGCCGCGGGTCTCACCGGCGCGGTCCTCGCGAGCGTGCTGCTCGGCGGTGAGGCGGCCGCGGCCGGCGCGGGCCGACACCCGGGCGCGCACCCGGACGGGCCGGAGGCGGAGGCCCCGCACTGCTCCGACTCCCGCCGTATCGGCTTCCTCTTCGTCGACAACTCCGGCGCCGACTCCTGGCTGGAGGTCGACCGCACGGCCAACACGGTCGCCGCCGGGAAGGGCACCGCCGGCAGCGACCACGACGGGGGCGGCGGCGCCATCGACGTCCACAACCGGGACGTCACCGGCACGGGGAACTCCCCCGCCCAGAGCCGCGAGTCCGACGACGGCGGACAGGAGTGAGGCGACGCGCGGTGGCGGGGCACGGCATAGCGGGCCCCGGCCCGGCCCGCCCGGTGACCCTGCCGAGGCGGCTGGGAAAGGCGGTCGACCCGTATGTGGCCGCCCTCCTCGGCACGGTCACCCTGGCCGCGCTGCTGCCCGCGACCGGCCGGGGCGCCACCGTCGCCGGCGGCGCGGCCGACGTCGCCATCACCCTGCTCTTCTTCCTCTACGGCGCCCGGCTCTCCACCGGCGAGGCGGTGGCGGGCCTGCGGCAGTGGCGGCTGCACCTGGCGGTGGGGGCGAGCACCTTCGTGCTCTTCCCCCTGCTGGGGCTGGCCGCCCGCGCCACCGTCCCGTTCCTGCTCACCGGCCCGCTCTGGACCGGCCTGCTCTTCCTGTGCGTCGTCCCCTCGACCGTCCAGTCCTCGATCGCCCTCACCTCCACGGCCAAGGGGAACGTGCCCGCCGCGATCTGCGCCGGCACGTACTCCAGCCTGGTCGGCATGGCCGCCACCCCGCTGCTCGCCGCCTGGCTGATCGGCTCCACCGTCAGCTTCTCGGCCGACGGGCTGCTGACCATCGCCACCCAGCTGCTCGCCCCGTTCCTCGCCGGGCAGGTGCTGCGCCGCTGGATCGGGGGGTTCGTCGGCAGGCACCGAGGGGTGCTCGGCCGACTGGACCGGCTGTCCATCCTCCTCGTCGTCTACACCGCCTTCAGCCGGGGCGTGGCCGAGGGCGTCTGGCGGCAGCTCACCCCGCTCCGGCTGCTGGCCCTGCTGTGCCTGGCGGGGGCGCTGCTGGCGCTGGCCCTGTGCACGACGGCGCTGGCCGGGCGGCGGCTGGGGTTCCGCCGCGAGGACCGCGTCACCCTGGTCTTCTGCGGCTCGAACAAGAGCCTCGCGACGGGGCTGCCGATGGCCGCGGTGCTCTTCGGCGCCTCGGCCGGACCGGTAATCCTGCCGCTGATGCTCTTCCACCAGGTGCAGCTGATGGTGTGCGCGGTGATCGCCAACAGGTGGTCAGTCGCGGCGCGGCTCACGGCCGTTGACGGCGTCGAGGTAGAGCCGGAAGATCGCGTCATCGTTGACCGGGCTGTACGAGATCCGTGAGCCCTCCTCGCCCTCGGGGCCGCCGCCGTTGACCCCGCCCAGCACACCGACCAGGTCGCCCGTTCTCGTCCGCTCGTCGAAGTGGGTGAGCCAGGGGCTGCCGGACGTACCGGAGAGGAAGCCCTCGCAGGTCATCCGCTCCTGCTTCCGGTCGTCCAGCCGCTCGGTCAGGGCGGTGCAGCGGATGGCCTGGTCGGCGGGGTCGTCGTCGGCGTCGGGATAGCCGATGACCGTGACCCGGTTGTCGTAGCCGGGCGTACGGACCAGCCGGTTGGCGCCCGTGACGCGCTCGATCTGGCGGCCCCGGCCGTCGGGCTTGACGGTGGCGAAGGCGAAGTCCAGGTCGGACCCCTCGCCGGTGTCGGAGCGCCGCGGGTCGGTGAACGCCCGCTCCACCCGCCACACCCCGTAGGGCTGTCTGTCGGCGCCCGCGCGGTAGCCCGGCACGAAGGCGGCGTCCTCGCCCACGGAGCAGTGGCCCGCGGTCGCGATGAGATTGCCCTTGGGGCTGTGCACGACGCTGGCCGTGCAGTGGTGGTCCCGCATGTCCTCACCGGCGTAGAAGAGGACGCCCACCGAGGGCACCCCCTCGAAGTGGCGTGCGCTGCCGGTGATCCGCTGGGCCTCGGGGACGGCCGCGCCGCCGCCCGCGCCGTCGGCCCCCGCCGCGGCCGGCGCCCGCTCCGGGCCCCAGAAGCGCCTGGCCTCCGCGCTGGACCAGTCACCGTCCCGGGCGTGCCCGCCGGCGCCCTTCGGCACCGCGGCGGCCAGTGTCACGACATACAGCCCCGCGAGCACGGCCCGGACCCACCGGACCCGCCACCACCGGGAAAAACCCACGTCAAACCCCACCACGTCGGAACGGTAAAGGTAATCGACAGGCTAACCACAACCACCACGAGCCAACCCTCGCCGGTCCGATCAACCGACGAGCGTCACCCGATCACCCGCCCCACTGGTCATAGCCCAGCTTGCAGACCAGCGACACCACGACCACCACCAGCACCCCCCGCACGAACCCGCTCCCCCGCTTCAGCGCCATCCGCGCGCCGAACGCGCCGCCGGTGAGGTTGCACAGGGCCATGGGCGCGGCCACCTGCCAGAGGACGGAGCCGTGCAGGGAGAACGTCACCAGCGCGCCCACGTTGGTGCAGACATTGACGATCTTGGCCGTGCCGGAGGCCGCGACCAGGTCCATATGGAGGATCCCGGCGAGGGCGATGACCAGGAACGTGCCCGTGCCCGGGCCTATGAGGCCGTCGTAGAAGCCGATGCCCAGCCCCGCGACGAGGATCGCCACCAGCACCCGGCGGCGGGTCACCGGCGCGGCGGACCCCTTGGCCGTGCCGAAGGACGGCCGCAGCAGGAGGAACGCGAGGACGGCGAGCAGCACCCCCATGATGAGCGGGCGCAGCACGGCGCTGTCGATGCCCGCCGCGAAGAAGGCGCCCGCCAGCGAGCCGCCGAGCGCGGCGACGCCGATCCGGACGGCGGTCCGCAGATCCAGCTTCGCGCCGCGGACGTAGGAGACCGCCGCCGCGGACGTGCCGCAGATGGCGACGGCCTTGTTGGTGCCGAGCACATGGGCGGCCGGCACATGGGGCAGGGCCACCAGGAGCGCGGGCAGCTGGAGCAGGCCGCCGCCGCCCACCACCGCGTCGATCCATCCGGCGGCGGCAGCGGCGAGGCAGAGCAGGAGGAGAGTCGTCAGCGATATGTCGTGGACCACTGTGAGGATCGTACGGGCTCCGCCAACTGGGGTGTGACGGAGGGACGCTGGGGTGCGGGCGGTGGCGGACGGGACGTTCCCCGGCTCCTCCGGCGCGCGCGGACCGGGTCCGGGGCGAGCCGTGGGGAACAGCGCGTGCGCGGCGCCGTTCGCCTAGGCTGTGACGGCAGGCTACTGACGCGTACGACCCGTACCGACGGCAGAGGAGCGCGGCGGACGTGAACGGCTGGACCGCGAACGACATCCCCGACCAGAGCGGCCGCACGGCCGTGGTGACCGGCGCCAACAGCGGCATCGGGTACGTCACGGCCCTGGAGCTCGCCCGGCACGGCGCGAAGGTGGTGCTGGCCTGCCGGGACGCCGCCCGGGGCAAGGCCGCCGAGGAGCGGATCCGGGCGGCGGCGCCGGGCGCGGACGTGCTGTTCGCCCCGCTGGACCTGGCGGACCTCTCCTCCGTGCGGGACTTCGCCGCGGACCTCTCCCTCGACCGGGTGGACCTGCTGGTCAACAACGCCGGGGTGATGGCGCTGCCGGAGCGCAAGACGGTCGACGGCTTCGAGATGCAGTTCGGCACCAACCACCTCGGGCACTTCGCGCTGACCGGGCTGCTGCTGCCTCGGCTGCGCGAGGCCGGCCGGGGGGCCAGGATCGTCAATCTGTCCAGCGGACTGCATGTGCTCGGCACCGTCGACCCGCGCGACCTCCACATGGAGCACCGCTACCGCCGGTGGATCGCCTACGGCCGCTCCAAGAGCGCGAACCTGCTCTTCACCCACGAGCTGGCGCGCCGGCTCGGCGCCGCGGGCTCACCGGTCGTGGCCGCCGCCGCGCACCCCGGCTACGCGTCGACGAACCTCCAGACCGCGGGCGTCCGCATGGAGGAACGGGCCCTGGCGGAGCGGGCGGTGGAGCTCCTCAACAGCGCGGTCGCGCAGAGCGCGGAGGAGGGGGCGCTGCCCGTCCTCCACGCGGCCACGGCCCCGGACGTCCGCCCGGACGACTTCTTCGGCCCCCGGCTGCTGATGTGGCGCGGCGCGCCGGCCCGGTCGTGGCGGGCGCCGTGGACGCGGGACGACCGCGCGAGCGCGGGCCTGTGGGCGGTGTCGGAGCGGATGACGGGGGTCGGTTACCTCTGACGCCCGCGCCGCGCCGTGCTCCCGGCCCGCCTTTCGGGGGGCCGGTCCCGGCAGGATCCAGCCTGTCCGGCGTTCGAGGACCGGGGAGCCCCGGGAGCGGAAGGGGCGGGTAGGGGAAAACTCCCGCCCCCGCCCTACTCCAGCCCCGCGCTCTCCAGCAGCTCCCGCGCGCCGTCCCCGTCCACCCGGTCCCCCACGGCCGCCAGCACCGGCGCCCCCTCCCGCAGCAGCCCGCTCCGCCGGGCGCGCCGCGCCCCCTCGTCCAACTGGTGCCACAGCAGCGGGTTCGCGATCAGCACCTGCGGGTCCAGCTCGACCCGGCCGCCGCCCACGTCGCGCAGCACCAGCCGCGGGGTGATCCCGTCCGACCGGCGCACCCGGGTGAGCAGGTCGGTGCGTACGCGCCGCTCCTTCAGCAGGCCGCGCGTGGCCAGCCAGCCGTCGCCGGCGGTGACCCGCTGCGGCATCAGGACGGCGAGGAAGAGCGCGCCGAGGCCGGCCCAGAAGCCGCCGCGCCAGCCGTCGAGGGAGCCCCTCGCGAGGTCGATGGAGACGAGCACGCCCGTGAGGCCCAGCCCGCACAGCCAGGCGGCCCGCGCCTCCCCGCGCCACTCCCGGTTCCGGGCGAGCACCCGCCCGGCCGTGGGCGGCGCGCCCGGCCGCCCGTACGCCGCACGCCCTTGTGTCCGTACCCGCAGGTGCTGTCGCCGTCCCATGGCCCGGACGCTAGGACCGCGACGGCGGCCGCGCGCCGGATGTTGATGCCGATCTGACGCCACGGGGCCCAACTCTGACGCCGTTCTGACGCGGAGCACATCCTTCGGCGTCAAGAACGCGTGAAGATCCCGCCAAATCGCGCCAAGGCGGCGCAAAGGCCGGCCGTCCCGCCCGGCGGGCGGGCGCAACCTGAGCTCCACGGGCCGCTCGGGGCGCGCCCACCATCACGGAGGTACGACCACATGTCCACGCTGGCCAAGACGGACGGCCTGCCCACCGGCACCGGCGAGGAGCCACCTGATACCGGGGCCGGGCACTCCGCCGACGACAGGCACCGGCTGACCGCCACCCAGGGCCTGGCGGCCCTGTCGCTGGACGCGATGGCGTCCGTGGCCTACGGGCCCGAGGCGATCGTACTGGTGCTGGCCGCGGCGGGCGCGCACGGCCTCGGATTCACCCTTCCGGTCACGCTCGCCATCGCCGCGCTGCTGGCCGTCCTCGTCGCCTCGTACCGTCAGGTCATCGCGGCCTTCCCGGACGGCGGCGGCAGCTACGCGGTCGCCAAGAAGCACCTGGGCCGGCGCACCAGCCTCTTCACGGCCGCGTCGCTGGTGCTGGACTACGTGCTGAACGTCGCGGTGTCGGTCACGGCGGGAGTCGCCGCCCTGACCTCCGCCGTCCCCTCCCTCTACGACGACCGGCTGTGGATCTGCCTGGGCGTGCTGGCCCTGGTCACCGCGGTGAACCTGCGCGGCATCGTGGACTCGGCCAAGGCGTTCATCGTGCCGACCGCCGTCTTCGTCGGCTCCATCCTGACCGTGATCGTGGTGGGGCTGTTCCGGGACGCCCCGGCCAGCACCGAGGCCGCCGCCGGTCACGCGTCGGCGCTGTCCGACAACGCCACGACCGTCGGCGCGCTGCTGCTGCTCAAGGCGTTCTCGGCCGGCTGCTCCGCGCTGACCGGCGTCGAGGCGGTGGCCAACGCGGTGCCGTCGTTCCGCGCCCCGGCCACCCGGCGGGCCCAGCGCACCGAGGTCGCGCTCGGCGCCCTGCTCGGTGTGATGCTCATCGGCCTCTCGGTCCTCATCGGCCGCTTCCACCTCCAGCCCGTCGAGGGCGTCACCGTCCTGGCCCAGCTCGCGGACGCCTCGCTCGGCCACAACTGGGCCTTCTACCTCGTACAGTTCGCGACCGTCGTGCTGCTGGCGCTGGCCGCCAACACCTCCTTCGGCGGGCTGCCCGTCCTGATGGGCCTGCTCGCCCGGGACAACTACCTGCCGCACGTCTTCGGCCTGAAGGCCGAGCGCCAGGTGCACCGGCACGGGGTGCTCGCCCTCGCCGCCGTCTCCGCGCTGCTGCTGGTGCTGTCCGGCGGTGACGTCAACACGCTGGTGCCGCTGTTCGCGATCGGGGTGTTCGTCGGGTTCACCATCTGCCAGGTGGGCATGGTCCGGCACTGGCTGCGGGAACGTTCCGCCGGCTGGCGGGGCAGGGCGCTGCTCAACGGCTTCGGCGCCGTCCTCACGGGTGTCTCGGCCGTCGTCGTCACCGCGACGAAGTTCACCGAGGGCGCCTGGCTGATCGTGCTCGCCCTCCCGCTGCTGGTGGCCGTCTTCGAGGCCGTCCACCGCGCGTACGGGCGGATCGGCGAGCGGCTGGGGCTCGGCCGGGTGCCCGAGGCACCGCGCCGCTGCCGCTCCGTGGTCGTCGTGCCCGTCTCGTCGCTGTCCCGGCTGACCAGCAAGGCGCTGACCGCCGCCGTGTCGCTGGGCGACGAGGTGGTGGCGGTGACCGTCGCACAGCCCGACGCCGAGGGCCGGCGGGCCGCCGAGTCGCTGCGCCGGGACTGGGAGCTGTGGGACCCGGGCGTCACGCTCGTCGAACTCCCGGCCGCCACCCGGGCCCTCGGCCGCCCGATCGTCGCGTATGTGCGCGAGCTCGCGGACCGGCACCCGGACGACCGGGTCACGGTCCTGATCCCGGAGGTCGAACCCGCCCGGCTGTGGCAGCGGATGCTCCAGAACCAGCGCGGCGCGGTCGTCGCCCACGCGGTGCGCCGGGACACCGACGCGGTGATCTGCCGGCTGCGGTTCCGCGTGGAGGCCCACGACTGACGGCCGTCCGGCCGCCGGGCACCGGCCCTACGACCGGCACACGGCGCTAAGCCCTCTGTCGTAATCCCCTCGCATCGTTGATCGTTGGTCCGTACGGTCCCGACGCGAGGGGAAGTGCCGACATGCCGATCAGCCGCAGACAGCTCATGGCCGGCGGGGCCGGCCTCGCCCTCACCGGCGCCCTCGGCTCCGCGTGCGGCTCGAACACCGGGCGCGGCGGCGGGGGTTCGAGCGGACCCCGCCTGTCGCAGTGGTACCACCAGTACGGGGAGGCGGGCACCCGGCAGGCGGTGGTCCGGTACGCCGCCGCCTACGAGAAGGCGGACGTCAGGATCGAGTGGCGGCCGGGCAACTACGACCAGCAGACCGCGGCCGCCCTGCTGACCTCCTCCGGTCCGGACGTCTTCGAGGTCAGCGGACCGACCCTGGACCAGATCCAGGGCGGCCAGGTCGTCGATCTCACCGACCTGATCGAGGATGTCAAGGACGACTTCAGCCAGGTCGTCCTCGCCCCCAAGACCCACGACGGCCGCGTCTGGGGCATCCCCCAGCTCGTCGACACCCAGCTGCTCTACTACCGGAAGAGCATGCTCCGGGACGCCGGGGTGCGGCCGCCCGGCAGTCTGGACGAGCTGATCGACGCCGCCCGGAAGCTCACGACGGGCAAGGTCAAGGGCCTCTTCCTGGGCAACGACGGCGGCGCGAGCGCGCTCGACGGCACCCCCTTGTACGCCGCCGGGCTCTCCCTCGTCACCGACCGCGGCGAGGTCGGCTTCGACGACCCGGCCGCCGCCCGCACCCTCGGCAAGCTGCACCGGCTGTACGCCGACAAGTCGCTGCTGCTGGGCGCCCCCACGGACTGGGCCGACCCCTCCGCGTTCCTCCAGGGGCTCACCGCGATGCAGTGGTCCGGGCTGTGGGCGCTGCCCCGGATCCGGAAGGAACTCGGTGACGACTTCGGGGTGCTGCCGTTCCCGCCGGACGGGCCGGCCGGCAGGCCCGCCGTGCCGGTCGGGGCGTGGACCGCCGCCGTCAGCGCCCGCAGCGAGCACCGCGAGGCGGCGAAGGCGTTCGTGAAGTGGCTGTGGATCGACCGCACGGACCACCAGGAGGACTTCGCGCTCTCCTACGGCTTCCACATCCCCGCCCGGAACTCGCTCGCCGCCAAGGCGGACCGGCTGGGGCAGGGCCCGGCGGCGGAGGTGGTGCGGTTCACCAAGGAGCACGGCGGTGCGGCGCAGCCCCTGCTGTGGACGCCGCCGAGCCGGACCGCCTATCAGGACGCCCTCAACCGCGTCATCAAGGGCGGCGCCGACCCCGAGGCCGAGCTGCGGGCGGCCGTCCGCAAGGCCGGGGCCGAGCTGCGCCGGGTACGGAAGCGGGCATGAGCGCGCCCGGGACCACCCGCCGGAAGAGCCCCGGCCGACGCCCCGGCGCACGCCTTGGAAGGCACCCCGGCAAGCGCCCCGGCAAGCGCCCTGGCAAGCAACGGAACCGTGCCTTCTGGTTCTGGACGTTCGTCGGCCCGTTCGTAGCGGGGCTCGCCCTGTTCACGTACGTACCGCTGGCCTGGAGTGTGTACCTCAGCCTCTTCGACGCCCACAACACCGTCTCCCCCACCGACTTCGTCGGGCTCGGCAACTACACGGCGATGCTGGGCGATCCGGCCTTCCGTTCCTCGCTGGTGACCTTCGCGGTCTTCACCGCCTTCATCGTGCCCGCCACCTACGCCCTCTCCCTCGGCCTGGCCCTGGCCGTGAACCGGCTGCGCTTCGCCCAGGCGTTCTTCCGCTCCGTCTTCTTCCTGCCGGCCGCCTGCTCGTACGTCGTCGCCGCGATGGTCTGGAAGCTGTCGGTCTTCAACGGCGTGCGCTTCGGTCTGGCCAATACCGTGCTCGGCTGGTTCGGGGCCGAGCCGGTCGCCTGGCTGGCCTCGACGGATCCGCCCTGGTACTGGCTCGTCATCGTCACCGTGCGGCTGTGGCTCCAGGCCGGCTTCTACATGGTGCTGTTCCTGGCCGGGCTCCAGCGCGTCCCGGTGCGGCTGTACGAGGCGGCGGCGCTCGACGGCGCCCGGCCCGGCTGGCAGACGTTCCGGCACATCACCTTCCCCGCGCTGCGGGCCACGTCGGTCGCCGTGGTGCTGCTGCTGGTGGTGGGCGCCTTCCAGGCGTTCGACGAGTTCTACAACCTGCTGTCGGACAGCCGCGGTTACCCGCCTTACGCCCGGCCGCCGCTGGTCTACCTCTACTACACCGCGCTCGGGCAGGGGCAGGACCTGGGCCTGGGCAGCGCGGGCGCCGTGATCCTGGCGCTGATCATCGCGGTGGTGACCGTCGTTCAGGCCCGGGTGTCCGGGCTCGGCCGCAAGGAGGAGTGAGAAGAAGTGAGAGGAGTGAGAATGCCCGCGAAGACCGGACGGACCAGCCCGGCCAGGACGACCGACGACGCCCTCGTACGTGCCGGGCGGGCCCTGCGGCTGGTGCTGCTGATCGCGCTGGGCGCGCTGTTCCTGATCCCCTTCTACCTCCTCGTCCGCAACGGCCTCGCCTCCGAGGAGGAGATCACCGCCGCCGACTGGACGTTCTTCCCTCGCCGCCCCCACTGGTCGAACGTGCGCGAGCTGTTCGCCGACCCGGACGTGCCGATGGCGCACGCGCTGCTGAACTCCTCGCTGATCGCGGTGGCCACGACCGCCGGGACCCTGCTGCTCGCCTCGCTCGCGGGGTACGGACTGGCCCGTATCCCCTACCGGCACGCGAACGCCGTCTTCTACGCGATCCTGGGCACCCTGATGGTCCCGGCGGCCGTCACCTTCGTGCCGTCCTTCGTGCTCGTCTCCTCGCTGGGCTGGGTGTCGACCCTGCGCGGGCTGATCGTGCCGACGCTGTTCAGCGCCTTCGCCTGCTTCGTCTTCCGTCAGTACTTCCTGGGCTTCCCGCGCGAGCTGGAGGACGCCGCCCAGGTCGACGGGCTCGGTTACTGGCGCACGTACTGGCGGGTGGTCGTGCCCAACTCCCGGCCGGTGTTCGCGGCGATCGGCACGATCGTCTTCATCGGCGCCTGGAACTCCTTCCTGTGGCCGCTGGTCATCGGCCAGGGCCGGAGCTCATGGACGGCGCAGGTCGCCCTGTCGACCTTCACCACCGCGCAGACGATCAACCTCCACGAGCTGTTCGTGGCGGCGACCGTCTCGATCGTCCCGCTGCTCCTGGTGTTCCTGCTGCTCCAGCGCTACATCGTGGCGGGCGTCGAGCGCTCGGGGATCGACGACTGAGCCACGGGCTGCACCCTGGTCCGGCCCTGCGGGCCGCGGTGCCCGCCGCGCAGCAGCGCCGCGCCCAGGGGGGTGAGGGTGTGCATCACGGCGCTGCCGTTGCGCAGGGTCAGCACCAGGCCGGCCTCGCGCAGCACCCCGGCGTGCTGGCTGGCGGAGGCGGCGGACACCCCGACGCGGCGGGCGAGCTCGCTGGTGGTGCAGCCGCCGCCGATCGAGCCGAGGACGGCCGAGCGGGTGTGGCCCACCAGCTTGCCCAGCGAGCGGGGGGCCGCGACCTCGGCGGGCGCGCACTCCGCCATGTGCCGGGCGGGGTAGACGAGCACGGGGGCCAGATCGGGGTTGACGTAGGTGACCGGTGTGCGCCGGCAGAAGAAGGAGGGCACGAGGAGCAGCCCCCGGCCGCCCAGGTGGATGTCCCGGTCGACGGGGTAGTCGGCCTCCAGGACCGGTGCCCGCCAGCGCATCATCGGCGGCAGGGAGGACAGCAGGGCGTCGGCGCCGCCGTCGAGGAGGGCCCGGCCGCGCACCGCGCGGTCCGCCTCTATCTGGGCCTGGATGTGGGACCAGTAGGGCGCGATGGCCGCCTCGTGGTACGCCTGGAGCGCGCCGGTCAGCTTGGCGAAGGCCCGGGAGTCGCCCTCCGCCATGGATCGTATCCAAGCCGGGAGGGTGCGGACGGTGGAGAGCCGGCCGAGCTCCTGGTGGACCCGCTCCGGGGGCGTCTCGCGCAGCGCCTGCATGCCCGAGTCGAGTCCGAGTACGCCTTCGGGCGGCGTGAGGAAGTCCGGAAAATAGCCGCGGGAGGGAACCAGCGGCGCGAGAAGCCGCGTTTCACCATTCAACCGAGCCCGGGTTTCCGACCGCCAAT
Source organism: Streptomyces albireticuli (assembly GCF_021228125.1). Taxonomy (GTDB): domain Bacteria; phylum Actinomycetota; class Actinomycetes; order Streptomycetales; family Streptomycetaceae; genus Streptomyces; species Streptomyces albireticuli. The sequence continues at coordinate 441,028 of NZ_JAJQQS010000002.1, read as the reverse complement.
CACCGAAGATCGACTCGCCTTGTTTGTCCCGGAGTCGGTGCAGGCTCAATACGGATTCCCAGAGTGCGTCCGGGTCTCCGGCCAGGCGCAACCGGGCCAGATCGAGTCCCGTGAAATGGACGCGCAGCACCAAACCCCCACATGAGACATCGCAACCACCCCCCGCTCACTGAGTATGCACACCGATACGAGCTGTTACCACGCCCTTTTGGCCACAGTTGAAAGGACTCGCGCGGAACATGTCGGAAGCGAAATGCTATTCACGCACTCAGGGCCGCCTCCGCTCGTTCCCGTGGGGGGTGGCGGGCGAAAAAGCGGCCGCTGAGTATGCGAGTTGCCGCCCGAGCCGATGCGGGCGGCAACAACTCCCGGTGGGGGAGTAAAGAGGGGCGGCGCTCCCGCACGGGCGCCGCCCCTTCGCCGTGCCGCCGTCCGGCGGGGCCGCGCCACGCCCACGGCGCAGGCGTTACGCACGGGTTACCGCCTGACACGGCACGGGGGTTCCTGCCCCGAGCCCGGGCCGGTCGGGGCCGGGCACACGTCCCCGCCCCTTCCCCGACCGCGGGCCGGCGGGGCCACTCGCGCGGTTCCCCGCGCCCCTTCGATGGAGCCGGCCACTCGGTCATCCAGGCCCCTCCTCACCCGCAGGCCGGTGGGGGCTGGTCGCGCGGTTCCCCGCGCCCCTGATAGGGCTGGTACGCATGCCTCACGTGCGGGCCTTGCCCTCACGGGCCCCTGACGAGAGCACCACACGCGCCCCCAGGCGGGCCCGGACAGAGGGCCCCTGACAGCGCGTGGACACCGTCCTCATGTGCCGGACGAGTCGGCCCCGCGCCCCTGACAGGCGTCGCACTCGGCCCTCACTCGCCTGACGGGCCGGAGACCACCCGCGGGTGGTCTCCGGCCCGCAGCACATCCAGCCCGTCCGGCGATTGAGGACGCGACCGCAGGGAGCTCCCGCCGCAGGCCGCAGACGGCCCGCAGGAGACGCCCCGCAGGCCGCAGGCCACCCCGCCCGGATCACCTGCTGTCACTACCTCCGCCCAGCGCCGCCGCGCGCCCCGCCTCCAGGCGGGCGACCGGGATGCGGAACGGCGAGCAGGAGACGTAGTCCAGGCCCACCTCGTGGAAGAAGTGCACCGACTCCGGGTCGCCGCCGTGCTCGCCGCAGACGCCGAGCTTGAGGTCGGGGCGCGTGGCCCGGCCGGCCTCGACGGCCGAGCGGACGAGCGAGCCCACGCCGTCCCGGTCGATGGTCTCGAACGGGCTGACGCCGAAGATGCCCTTCTCCAGGTACGCGGTGAAGAAGCTCGCCTCGACGTCGTCGCGGGAGAAGCCCCACACGGTCTGGGTGAGGTCGTTCGTGCCGAAGGAGAAGAACTGGGCGGCCTCGGCGATCTGACCCGCCGTCAGCGCGGCGCGCGGCAGCTCGATCATCGTGCCGATGGTCAGCTTGAGGCTGGTGCCGGTGGCCGCCTCGACCTCGGCGATGACCTGGTCGGCCTCCTCGCGGACGATCTCCAGCTCCTGGACGGTGCCCACCAGCGGGATCATGATCTCGGCGCGCGGGTCGCCCTTGGCGTTCTTGCGCTCGGCCGCGGCCTCGGCGATCGCCCGCACCTGCATGGCGAACAGACCGGGGATGACCAGGCCGAGGCGGACGCCGCGCAGACCCAGCATCGGGTTCTGCTCGTGCAGCTTGTGCACGGCCTGGAGGAGGCGCAGGTCGTTCTCGTTGGCGTCCTCGCGGGCCTCGGCGAGCGCGACCCGCACCGACAGCTCGGTGATGTCCGGGAGGAACTCGTGCAGCGGCGGGTCGAGCAGGCGCACCGTGACCGGCAGGCCGTCCATGGCCTCGAAGAGCTCGACGAAGTCGGCCTTCTGGAGCGGCAGCAGGGCGCCGAGGGCCTCGTCGCGCTCGGCGTCGGTGTCGGCGAGGATGAGCCGCTCGACCATCTCGCGCCGCTCGCCGAGGAACATGTGCTCGGTGCGGCAGAGGCCGATGCCCTGGGCGCCGAAGCGGCGGGCCCGGGAGGCGTCCTCGGCGTTGTCGGCGTTGGCCCGCACCCGCAGCCGGCGCATCCGGTCGGCGTAGGCCATCACGCGGTGCACGGCCTGGACGAGCTCGTCGGCGTCGTCGGCGCCCGCGTGCATCCGGCCCTCGAAGTACTCGACGACCGGGGACGGTACGACCGGTACCTCGCCGAGGTACACCTTGCCGGTGGAGCCGTCGATGGAGACGACGTCGCCCTCCTCGATGACCACACCGCCGGGCGCCGTCATGCGGCGGCGCTTGGTGTCGACCTCCAGCTCCTCCGCGCCGCAGACACAGGTCTTGCCCATGCCGCGGGCGACGACGGCCGCGTGCGAGGTCTTGCCGCCGCGCGAGGTCAGGATGCCCTCGGCGGCGATCATGCCGTTGAGGTCGTCCGGGTTGGTCTCGCGGCGGATGAGGATGACCTTCTCGCCCGAGCGCGACCACTTCACGGCGGTGTAGGAGTCGAAGACGGCCTTGCCGACGGCGGCGCCCGGGGAGGCGGCGATGCCGCGGCCCAGCAGGTCCGTCTTGGCCTTCTCGTCGAAGCGCGGGAACATCAGCTGCGCGAGCTGGCCGCCGGTGACGCGCTGGAGCGCCTCGGCCTCGTCGATCAGGCCCTGGTCCACCAGCTGGGTGGCGATGCGGAAGGCCGCGCCGGCGGTGCGCTTGCCGATGCGGGTCTGGAGCATCCAGAGCTTGCCGCGCTCGATGGTGAACTCGATGTCGCACAGGTCGCGGTAGTGCGTCTCCAGCGTCTCCATGATCGAGATCAGCCGGTCGTACGAGGCCTTGTCGATCCGCTCCAGGTCGGCGAGCGGCACGGTGTTGCGGATGCCCGCGACGACGTCCTCGCCCTGGGCGTTCTGGAGGTAGTCGCCGTAGACGCCCTGGTGGCCGCTGGCGGGGTCGCGGGTGAAGGCGACGCCGGTGCCGGAGTCCGGGCCGAGGTTGCCGAAGACCATGGAGCAGATGTTGACGGCCGTGCCGAGGTCGCCCGGGATGCGCTCCTGGCGGCGGTAGAGCTTGGCGCGCTCGCCGTTCCAGGAGTCGAAGACGGCCCTTATGGCGAGGTCCATCTGCTCGCGGGGCTCCTGCGGGAAGTCACGGCCGGTCTCCTTGGAGACGATGCCCTTGAACTCCTCCACGAGACCGCGCAGGTCGGCGGCGTCGAGGTCGACGTCGGTGGTGACGCCCTTGGCCCGCTTGGCCTCCTCCAGCGCGTCCTCGAAGAGCTCGCCGTCGACGCCCAGCACGGTCTTGCCGAACATCTGGATGAGGCGCCGGTAGGAGTCCCACGCGAAGCGCTCGTCGCCGGCCTGGGCGGCGAGGCCGGTGACGGACTCGTCGGAGAGACCGATGTTCAGGACGGTGTCCATCATGCCGGGCATGGAGAACTTGGCGCCGGAGCGGACGGAGACCAGCAGCGGGTCGTCGGCCTGGCCGAGCTTCTTGCCCATCCGTGCCTCGAGGGCACCGAGGTGGGCCGTGACCTCGTCACGGAGTGCCGTGGGCTCGCTCCCGCTGGCGAGGTAGACCTTGCAGGCCTCGGTGGTGATGGTGAAGCCGGGGGGCACCGGGAGACCGAGATTGGTCATCTCGGCGAGGTTGGCCCCCTTCCCACCGAGCAGGTCCTTCAGGTCCTTGTTGCCCTCGGTGAAGTCGTAGACGAACTTCTGGCGGTCTGTGGTCTCCGGCACGGGACTCGACTCCTCATTGGGTCCCCCCGTACTCAGGTGGGGGAGGGCGTGCTCAAACGGGCTGACGGCGGGGAGCGTACCCAGATCGAAGGATTCTGAGGAGGTCCACTCCACGGTCATAGGGCTGTAACCACCCGTCTGCCGTCAGATCGAAAGTCACGCTCCGGCAAAGGCGCCTTCAGCCCGTTCTTCGACATCTGAAGCCAGGATGACAAAGAGCATCCACGCAAGCACGCACCGTCGACAAAAACCGCCATCCGCCATCGGGTGTCGTCAAGAAATGAAAGCAAGAAGGGTGGCACGGAGTGCCACCCTTCTGAAGATGCAGACCGGTCTCAGCCGCTCATCTGAGCGCACCCCTGATCAGGGGTGGCGAGAATCACGCGCCCTCAGCCGCCGGAAGTGTCAAGTTCGGCGTCCGCGCTCACGGCCACACAGGCGTACGGATCGTCCAGCCAGCCCTCCGGAAGGACCACCCGGTCACGGCCGGACGTGCGGCCACGGGGGCCGTCCGCGCCGACGGGCCACGGCTGGTCCAGATCGAGCTCGCTCAGAAGAGCGTCCAGTTCGTCCAGAGATGAGGCGATCGCGAGCTTCTTCCGCATGTCCGAGCCGACCGAGAAGCCCTTGGTGTACCAGGCGACGTGCTTGCGGAAGTCGATGACACCGCGCTCCTCGCTCTCCAGCCACTCCCCCAGCAGCCGCGCGTGGCGCACCATCACGGCGGCGACCTCGCGGAACGTGGGCGCCGTGGGGGCGCCGCCGTGCTCGAAGGCGGCCACCAGGTCGCCGAAGAGCCAGGGCCGGCCCAGGCAGCCGCGGCCGACGACCACGCCGTCGCAGCCCGTCTCGCGCACCATCCGCACGGCGTCCTCCGCCGACCAGATGTCGCCGTTCCCGAGAACCGGTATCTCGGGCACGGACTCCTTCAGCCGGGCGATGGAGTCCCAGTCGGCCGTGCCGCCGTAGTGCTGGGCGGCCGTACGGCCGTGCAGCGCGATGGCCGTGACGCCCTCCTCGACCGCGATCCGCCCGGCCTCCAGGTAGGTCATGTGGTCGTCGTCGATGCCCTTGCGCATCTTCATGGTGACCGGCAGGGCGCCGGCGTTGCCGACCGCCTCGCGCAGGATCGCGCGCATGAGGTTGCGCTTGTACGGCATCGCGGCGCCGCCGCCCTTGCGGGTGACCTTGGGGACGGGGCAGCCGAAGTTGAGGTCGATGTGATCGGCCAGGTCCTCGTCCACGATCATGCGGACGGCCCGGCCGACGGTCACCGGGTCCACCCCGTAGAGCTGGATCGAGCGCGGCTTCTCCGAGGCGTCGAAGTGGATCAGCCGCATCGTCTTGGCGTCCCGCTCGACGAGCGCCCGGGTGGTGATCATCTCGCTGACGAAGATGCCCTTGCCGCCGGAGAACTCCCTGCACAGGGTGCGGAACGGCGCGTTGGTGATGCCCGCCATGGGGGCCAGCACCACCGGCGGCCACAGGGTGTGCGGGCCGATGGCGAGCGGCGCGTACGGCGAGGCGGCGTCATTGGTCATACCTCCCATTGTCCCGTACCGGTACGGCTCCTTCGGCTGTAGGCTGAAATTAATTGGACTCGTACAACTAATTCTGGTGGTGCCGCATGACGGAGCCCTCCGTACCGCTCGACGTACCGCCCACCCCCTCCCCCGGACCGCTCTCCCGCCGCCGGCGCCTGCTGGTGCTGGGCATCTGCTGCACCAGCCTGCTGATCGTCAGCCTCGACAACACGATCCTCAACGTCGCCCTGCCGTCCATGCGGCGGGATCTCCACACCTCGGTCGCCGGCCTCCAGTGGACGATCGACGCCTACACGCTCGTCCTCGCCTCGCTGCTGATGCTGGCCGGCTCGACCGCCGACCGGATCGGCCGCAGACGGATATTCCGGACCGGCCTCGTGCTGTTCACCCTCGGCTCGCTGCTGTGCAGCCTCGCGCCGGGCCTGACGTGGCTGGTCGTCTTCCGGATGGTCCAGGCCGTGGGCGGCTCGATGCTCAACCCCGTCGCGATGTCGATCATCACCAACACCTTCACGGACCCCCGGGAGCGGGCCCGCGCGATCGGGGTGTGGGGTGGCGTCGTCGGCCTCAGCATGGCCGCCGGGCCGATCGTGGGCGGTGTGCTCGTGGAGTCCGTCGGCTGGCGCTCGATCTTCTGGATCAATCTGCCGGTCGGCCTGGCGGCCCTGGTGATGACCGCCCGCTACGTCCCCGAGTCGCGCGCCCCCCGGCCGCGCCGGGTGGACCCGGTCGGCCAGCTGCTGGTGATCGCCCTGCTCGGCTCGCTGACGTACGGGATCATCGAGGGCGCCGAGGCGGGCTGGACCTCACCCCTGATCCTGGGCTGCTTCGCCGTCACCGCGGGCTCGCTCGCCGGACTGCTGGTCTACGAGCGGCGGCGCGCGGAGCCCCTCGTCGAGCTCGGCTTCTTCCGCAGCGCCCCGTTCAGCGGCGCCACGGTGATCGCGGTCAGCGCCTTCGCGGCGCTCGGCGGCTTCCTCTTCCTCAACACCCTCTACCTCCAGGACCAGCGCGGTCTCTCGGCGCTCGACGCCGGCCTGTACATGCTGCCGATGGCCGCCATGTGCCTGGTCTTCGCACCGGTCTCCGGCCGGCTGGTGGGCTCCCGTGGCCCCCGGCTGCCGCTGCTGCTCGCCGGGGTGGCGATGACGGCCAGCGGCGTGATGTTCGCGGGCTTCGACGCGTACTCCTCCGACCTCACGATGATCACCGCCTATGTGCTCTTCGGCATCGGCTTCGGCCTGGTCAACGCGCCGATAACGAACACCGCGGTCTCCGGCATGCCGCGTTCCCGGGCCGGGGTGGCCGCGGCGGTGGCGTCGACCAGCCGGCAGGTCGGCAGCACGCTCGGCGTCGCCGTGATCGGCGCGGCGGTCGCCGCCGGGCTCCGGCTCACCGGCTGGTGGATCATCGCGGGCTGCGGCGCGGCCGTCCTGCTGCTCGGTACCCTCACCACCGGCCGCTGGGCCGCCGGCACGGCCGAGCGGACGGCTGCCCGCCTCGACCCCGAACGGACCAGGATCCCGGTGACGACACCATGACCACGCACCCGCCCTCGACCCCGCCCCCGCCGAGCGCCGCCGAGCGCGCCTGGGGCAACATCCGGCAGATCGTCCTCGGCGGCAACGAACGCCGCAAGGAGGTCGTCGAGGCGCTCGGCATGAGCTTCTTCCGCGTCAAGGCGCTCCGCAGGATCGCCCGGGGCCCGGTCACCCTCCGCGACCTGGCGGACGAACTGCTGACGGACCGCCCGTACACGACGCTCGTCGTGGCCGACCTCGCGGAGCGGGGCCTGGTCGAACGCACGGCGAACCCGGCGGACCGGCGCTCGAAGATCGTGTCGGTCACGGAGGAGGGGAGGGCGGCGGCGGAACGGGCCGAGCGGATACTGGGCGCGCCGCCGTCGGCCCTGCTGGCGCTGCCGGAGGAGGACCTGGCGGCACTGGACCGCATCACGGCGAAGCTGGCGGCACCCGGCGGCGCGGCCGGCTCACCAGAATGATTCGAGCACGCCCTGCTTGTACGGCTGCGGGCCGATGCTGTAGTCCCCGCTGAACGGGCAGTCGAGCACGACCACCAGCAGCAGGCTGAAGCCGATGAGGACCGTCACGGAGCAGAGGAAGAGCATCTGCACGCTCTTCCTGGGGCTGCCGAAGAGGCAGATGGTGGCGAGCACGACCAGCGCGCCGCCGAAGACGAGGATCTGGAAGAGCAGCGGGAGTTGCTGGGAGCTCTGTGCGATCCGGGCCCGGCGCTGGGCGGCCACGTCGTTCAGCCGGTCCAGGGTCTGCTCGTAGAACGCCTGCCGGGCCTGGGTGTCCGGTTCGTACTCCTGGAGGGCGGTGTAGACCTCGTCCAGCTTCGACGTCGTCGCGGCGTAGCTGGCGTGGCCCCGCTTCATGCGCGGCCACTGGTCCTCCACCACGGCGTGCACATAGCCGCTGACGGCGTCGCCGATCCTGCCCCGCGGTTCGGGCGGGAACGCCTGGATGTCCCGGACGATCTGTGAGAGGTCCGTGGCCTCCGTGGCGACGACCGTCTGGCTGGTCTCCATCTGAGTCCAGAGGTTGACGATGACGAAGGCGAGGATGATGCCGTAGATGGCGCTGAAGATGCCGAGGAGCAGTCCGACGGCCTCGTTGTAGGTGCCTGCCGCGAGGGTGGGGAAGCGGCGGTGCAGCAGGCGTGCGCCCACGAGGGTCAGGCCCGTCAGACCACCGACGAGGATCACGACGAGGACGGGCGTGGAGAACGTGTTGAGAAGCCACAGCTGCACCCCGGGATCCGTACCCGGGGCCGCCGGGGCGAAGTCCTCCGGGGCACCGGTCCGCGAGGGGCGCCCGGGGGCGAACCCGGGTCGCTGTACGGCACCCTCACTCCCTCGCCGGCACCCTCGGTCTCCTGCCCGCCTCAGTCTCCCGCCGGCGCGCTCAGCTGCTTCAGCCGCTCGCCCGTGGCCTCGTCCGCCGGGACGAACGTCACCAGCCGCGCCCCGGACTGCGGGCCCACCCACAGGCTCGTGTGATTCAGCCGCAGCAGCCCCGCCCGGGGGTGCTGGAACACCCGGGTGGTGCGCGCCGCGGGCGGTGCCACCTCGTGCCGGGCCCAGAGCGCCCGGAATTCGGGCGAGGCGTCGAGGAGCCTCTTGAGCAGGCAGTTCCACGCCGGGTCCGCGATGTGCTCGGCCATGGACGCCCGGAACTTCGCGGCCATCGACTGGATCACCGCCGCCCGGTCGACGAACGTGCCGCTGATCCGGGCCTGGGTGAAGGCGATCCACATGCAGTTGTGCTCCTCGACCGGCAGGGAGTCGAGGTCGCACATCAGCTGTCCGTACGCGCGGTTGTAGGCGCGGATGTCGTAGCGGGCGTTCTGCACGCAGGCGGGGAACGGCTCCAAGCGCTCCAGCATCATCCGCAGCTCTTCCGAGACGCCCAGGCAGGAGGTGTCCGGCATCGGGTCGGCCGTCCCCGCGAGGGCGAAGAGGTGGCTGCGCTCGACGCGGTCGAGCATCAGGGCGCGGGCGATGGAGTCCAGGACCTGCGCCGAGACCTTGATGTCGCGCGCCTGCTCCAGCCACGTGTACCAGGTGACGCCGACGGCGGCGAGGTGGGCGACCTCCTCGCGGCGCAGCCCCGGGGTGCGGCGGCGCGGGCCGCGCGGCAGCCCGGCCTGCTCCGGGGTGACGCGCTCGCGCCGGCTGCGCAGGAAGGCCGCGAGCTCGCCGCGGCGCGCGTCGTCGGCGCCGGGCACGGTGTGCGGGAAGCGGCCGGCGTCCGGGGTGGGGGCGGGCCCGGGTGCGGGGAGGGGCCGGGTCTCCTGCAGCATCGTGGTCATGCCTCCAGCGTGCGGGGCGCGCGGCCCCCGTTCCAGGTAGTGCTTCTACCAGGATAAAGAGGCTCTGGTACCAGGCTGGGGCCCGCGGCATCGTCCCTTTCGTGAGCGATACCCGAACCACCCCCCATGCCCCCGTGGCGGCGGCCACCGCCGCCGTACGACGATCCGCGCCGGCCCCGGCGGCCGGCCTGAGCACGCTCGGCCTGATCACCGTCCTGACCGGCGCGGCGCTGCCGATGCTGGACTTCTTCATCGTCAACGTCGCCCTCCCCACCATCGACCACGACCTGCACGCGGGCCCGGCCGTGCTGGAGATGGTCGTCGGCGGCTACGGCGTCGCCTACGCCGTGCTGCTCGTCCTCGGCGGGCGGCTGGGCGACATGGTGGGGCGCAAGCGGTTGTTCCTGTGGGGCACCGCGGCGTTCGGTGTGACGTCCGTGGCCTGCGGTCTGGCGCCGGACGCGTGGTCGCTGGTGGTGGCCCGGATCGCGCAGGGCGCCGCGTCGGCCCTGATGCTGCCTCAGGTGCTGGCGACGATCCAGGCGACGACCGAGGGCACGCGCCGCACCAAGGCGCTGAGCCTGTACAGCTGCACGGCGGGGGTCGCGGCCTCGGTCGGGCAGGTGCTTGGCGGGGTGCTGGTCTCGGTGGACGTGCTGGGCACCGGCTGGCGCTCCATCTTCCTGGTGAACGCCCCGGTGGCCGTGGTGGCCCTGGTGCTGGCGGTACGGACGATCCCGGAGACGCGCTCGGAGCGGCCGTCCGGGGTGGACGTGCGCGGCACCCTGCTGCTGTCGGTGGCGCTGATCTCGCTGCTGGTGCCGCTGACGGAGGGCCGGGCGACGGGCTGGCCGGTGTGGTCGTGGGTGCTGCTGGCCGTGTTCCCGGTGTCGGCGGTGGCCTTCGTGGTGGTGGAGCGGCGCGAGGAGGCCGCCGGGCGGACTCCGCTGATCCCGCCGTCGCTGCTGCGGATCCACTCGGTGCGCAGCGGGCTGACGGTGATCGTGCCGTTCTCCATCGGCTGGGGCGGCTACATGTTCGTCGTCGCGGTGGTGCTCCAGGAGGGGCTGCGGCTGGGGCCGATGGCGGCGGGGCTGGCCCTGCTGCCGCTCTGCCTGACCTTCCTGATCGGCTCGCTCGCCGGCCCGCGGCTCGCTGCCCGGTACGGGCGCGGCGTGGTGACGGCGGGGTCGCTGCTCCAGGCGGCCGGGCTGGTGGGGCTGGCCGCGACCTTCCACTGGGGCTGGGACGGGCTGGGCGCCGTGGGCCCGGCACCGGCGCTGGCCGTGCAGGGGCTGGGGCAGGGGTTGCTGTTCCCGGTGGCGATCCGGGCCGTGCTGAGCGAGGTGCCCGTGGGGCAGGCGGGCGTGGGTGGCGGGGTGCTGACCACGACGCAGCAGGCGTTCATGGCGCTGGGCGTGGCCACGCTCGGTTCGCTGTTCCTGTCGCTCTCGGGGTCGATGGGGATGCGGGACGCGGTGGTGGTGACGCTCGGGGTGCAGCTGGTGGCGGTGGCTCTCACGGTGCTGTCGAGCCTGCGGCTGCCGCGAAAACTGGCCTGAAATCACCGCGGGGCGCCTCCGCCGGCACCTCGCGGGCCTCCTTCGCGACACACATGGAATGACAGATATTGAAATCTGTCATTCCATGTGTCACTCTTCCTGTGTACGCACTCCGCCGTACGCACTTCCGCAGCCCCGCGAAGGAGTCCCCCGTGCTGCACCGCACCCTCGGCACCACCGGCCCCCAGGTTTCCGCTCTCGGTCTCGGCGCGATGGGCATGTCCGCCCTCTACGGCGAGGCCGACCGCGCCGAGTCGATCGCCACGATCCACGCCGCCCTCGACGCCGGCGTCACCCTGATCGACACCGGCGACTTCTACGGCATGGGCCACAACGAACTGCTGATCAACGAAGCGCTGCGCACCGCCCCGGCGGGCGCCCGCGAGAAGGCCCTCACCAGCGTCAAGTTCGGTGCGCTGCGCACCGTCGAGGGCGGCTTCACCGGCGTCGACGGCAGCCCGAACGCCGTGAAGAACTTCGCCGCGTACTCCCTCCAGCGCCTCGGCACCGACCACATCGACGTCTACCGCCTCGCGCGGCTCGACCCGAACGTGCCGATCGAGGAGACCGTCGGCGCGATCGCGGAGCTGGTCGAGGCCGGTCACGTCCGGCACATCGGGCTCTCCGAGGTGAACGCCGAGACGATCCGGCGGGCCGCCGCCGTCGCCCCGATCGCCGACCTCCAGATCGAGTACTCCCTGATCTCGCGCGGCATCGAGAAGGAGATCCTGCCCACCGTCCGCGAGCTGGGCATCGGCGTCACCGCGTACGGCGTCCTCTCGCGCGGCCTGATCAGCGGCCACTTCACCCGGGACCGGCAGCTCGCCGCGAACGACTTCCGCGGCATGAGCCCGCGCTTCCAGGGCGAGAACCTCCGGCACAACCTCGGCCTGGTCGACGCCCTCCGCGAGGTCGCCGACGCGAAGGGCGCGACCGTCGCCCAGACCGCCATCGCCTGGGTCCTGGCCCAGGGCGAGGACATCGTCCCCCTGGTCGGCGCCCGCCGCCGCGACCGCCTGACCGAGGCCCTCGGCGCCCTGGACGTCCGCCTCGACGCGACGGACCTCGCCGCCGTCGAGAAGGCGGTCCCGGCCGACGCCGCGGCCGGCGACCGCTACCCCACCGACCAGATGGCCCACCTCGACAGCGAGCGGTGAGCCGGCTGGGGCAGCGCACACCCCGGTTGCGGGCAGGCACGCCCAGGCGGTCGCGGGCAGGCGCACCCAGGCGGTGGGCAGGCGTTCCCAGGCGGTTGCGGGCAGGCGCTCCGCAGGGCCGGGGGCACCCCCGGCCGAAGGCCGGGGAGGGTGGGCACAACCCGACCACCGGCCCGCACCCGGCCGAGAGGCGGTCAACCCGCCCGGGCCCGCCGACCCGCCCGCCGGGTACGGTCACTACCAGGCGCCCGCCACGCCCGCACCCGCCCGCCCGAAAGGACCCCGCCCCCCGATGCCCGAGCCGCTGACCCCCGCCCGCATCCTGGAAACCACCGAAGACGTCCTCCGCCGCTTCGGCCCGGCGAAGGCCACCGTCGTCGACGTGGCACGGGCCCTGGGCGTCAGCCACGGCAGCGTCTACCGCCACTTCGGCAGCAAGGCCGCGCTCCGTGAGGCCGTGACGCAGCGCTGGCTGGACCAGTCGCACACCACGCTCTCCGCCGTCGCCGACGCGGAGGGCCCCGCGGGCCCGCGGCTGCGGGAGTGGCTGGCCGCGCTCTTCGCCGCGAAGCGGCGCAAGGCGGGCGACGACCCCGAGCTGTTCGCGACGTACATGGTCCTCGTCGGCGAGAACAGCGGCGTCGTCGAACGGCACGTCGAGACGATGATCGGGCAGCTGGCCCGCATCGTGGCGAGCGGCGTCCGCGACGGCGAGTTCACGGCACCGGACCCGGCGGCGACGGCACGGGCGCTGTGGGACGCGACGAACCGCTTCCACGACCCGGCGTACGCGGCGGAGTGGTCCCGCCCGGGCATCGACGAGGCGTTCGCGACCGTGTGCGACCTGGTACTGCGAGGACTGCGGGCGTAAGCGCCACGGCGGCCGTGGGCGACAGGCCGGAACGCCGGAGGGCCCGGCACCGCGTGACGCGGTGCCGGGCCCTCCGGCGTTCGATCGGGAAGAGTCGGGAAGACGGGCGTCAGCAGCCCAGCAGACGCGCGCCCAGGTAAGCCTGGATCTGGTCCAGCGAGACCCGCTCCTGCTTCATCGTGTCGCGCTCGCGCACGGTCACCGCGTTGTCGTCCAGCGTGTCGAAGTCGACCGTGACGCAGAACGGCGTACCGATCTCGTCCTGGCGGCGGTAGCGGCGGCCGATGGCGCCCGCGTCGTCGAACTCGATGTTCCAGTTCTGCCGCAGGTCGGCCGCGAGGCCCTTGGCCTTCGGGGAGAGCTGCGGGTTGCGGGACAGCGGCAGCACGGCGACCTTCACCGGCGCGAGGCGCGGGTCGAGGCGCATGACGACGCGCTTCTCCATGACGCCCTTGGCGTTCGGGGCCTCGTCCTCGTTGTACGCGTCGAGCATGAAGGCGAGCATGGCGCGGTTGAGACCGGCCGCCGGCTCGATGACGTACGGGAAGTAGCGCTCGCCGGCCTCCTGGTCGAAGTACGACAGGTCCTGGCCGGAGCCCTTGGAGTGGGCCTTGAGGTCGTAGTCGGTGCGGTTGGCCACACCCTCCAGCTCGGAGTACTCGGTGCCGCCGAAGTTGAAGCGGTACTCGATGTCGACGGTGCGCTTGGAGTAGTGGGAGAGCTTCTCAGCGGCGTGCTCGTACCACCGCATGTTCTCCTCGCGCATGCCGAGGCCGGTGTACCAGTTCCAGCGCTGCTGCATCCAGTACTCGTGCCACTGCTCGTCCTCGCCCGGCTTGACGAAGAACTCCATCTCCATCTGCTCGAACTCGCGGGTGCGGAAGATGAAGTTGCCCGGCGTGATCTCGTTGCGGAAGGACTTGCCCGTCTGGGCGATGCCGAACGGGGGCTTCTTGCGCGAGGTCGTCTGGACCTGGGCGAAGTTGGTGAAGATGCCCTGCGCGGTCTCAGGGCGCAGGTAGGTCACCGCGCCGGAGTCCTGGGTCGGGCCGAGGTGCGTGGACAGCAGGCCGGAGAACTGCTTGGGCTCGGTGAAGGCGCCCTTGTTGCCGCAGTGCGGGCAGTTGAGGTCGGCGAGGCCGTTCTCGGGGAGCTTGCCGTGCTTGGCCTCGTACGCCTCCTCCAGGTGGTCCGCGCGGAAGCGCTTGTGGCAGGAGGTGCACTCGGTCAGCGGGTCGGTGAAGGTGGCGACGTGACCGGACGCCTCCCACACCTCGCGGGCCAGGATGACCGACGAGTCGAGACCGACCACGTCGTCGCGCGAGGTGACCATGGAGCGCCACCACTGACGCTTGATGTTCTCCTTGAGCTCCACGCCGAGCGGACCGTAGTCCCAGGCGGCACGCTGGCCGCCATAGATCTCACTGCACGGATAGACAAAGCCACGGCGCTTGCTCAGGCTGACGATGGTGTCGATCTTGTCGGCGGCCACGGTGCTCTCTTCATTGCGACGACGAACAGCGAATGGTTCAGGTTACCGGCGCTGCCACCCCCCTAATCAAATCGGCTCTGGCCTTGGCTTGACCGGATCCCTCCGGAAGGGGCTCCGGAGGCTCCCGGGAGACGCTTTCCGCACATGTTGTTGACAATCGTTTCCATTTTTGTTGAAAATGAGTGTCATGAACGTCAGCCGTCTCCGCTCCCCCCGCGCCCCCCGAATAACCACCGCCGCCGTCGCCACGGCCGCAGCCCTCGGGCTGCTCACGCTGTCCGCGTGCTCCTCCGGCACGGCGGACGAGGCGGCGGACGGCAAGCTCAAGGTGGTGGCGTCGTTCTATCCGATGCAGTTCCTGGCCGAGCAGATCGGCGGCGACCACGTCAGCGTGACCAACCTGACCAAGCCGGGCCAGGAGCCGCACGACCTGGAGCTCAAGCCCAAGCAGACCGCCTCCCTCGCCGACGCCGGCGCGATCGTCTACCTCAAGGGCCTCCAGCCCGCCGTGGACGAGGCGGTCAAGCAGTCCAAGAACAAGCACGTCGCCGACGCGGCCTCCCTCACCAGCATGGAGGAGCACGGCACCGAGGTCGACGGCCACGACCACTCCTCCGGCGACAACCACTCCCACTCGCACTCCGAGGCCGGCGCCGACCCCCACATCTGGCTCGACCCCGTGAAGTACGCCGAGGTCGCCAAGGGCGTCGCCAAGACGCTCGGCGAGGCCGCCCCGGACCACAAGGCGGACTTCGAGAAGAACGCCGACACGCTGGCCAAGCGGCTGGACGGGCTGAACAAGAAGTTCTCGGACGGCCTGAAGAACCGCGCCTCCGACACCTTCATCACCACCCACGCCGCCTTCGGCTACCTCGCCGACCGCTACAGCCTCACCGAGGAGGCCATCAGCGGCGTCGACCCGGAGTCCGAGCCCAGCGCCGCGCGGATCAAGGACCTCCAGAAGCTGGCGAAGGAGCACCACGTCTCCACGGTCTTCTTCGAGACCATCGCCAGCCCGGCCACGGCCAAGACCCTCGCCAAGGACCTCGGTCTGAAGACGGACGTCCTGGACCCGCTGGAAGGCATCAGCGACAAGTCCAAGGGCGACGACTACTTCGAGGTCATGGAAGCCAACCTCGCCGCCCTCCAGAAGGCGCTCGGCACCAAGTGACGGAGGTCAACACCATGGACGAGCAGCCCGGGGCCACCCCGGAGAACGCCGACGAGCCCGTCATAGCCCTGCGCGGCGCGACGGCCACCCTCGGCTCGCGGCCGGTCCTCCGCGGCGTCGACCTGACCGTACGGCGCGGCGAGGTCGTGGCGCTGCTCGGCGCCAACGGCTCCGGCAAGTCCACGGCCGTCCGCGCCGTCGTCGGCCAGGTGCCGCTCACCGGCGGCGAGCTGGAGCTGTTCGGCCGCCCCCGGCGCCGCTTCCGCGACTGGGCGCGCGTGGGCTACGTCCCGCAGCGCACCACCGCCGCGGGCGGGGTGCCCGCCACCGTGGGCGAGGTCGTCGCCTCCGGCCGGCTGGCCCGCACCCGCTTCGGCGTGCTGCGCAAGGCCGACCGCGAGGCCGTCGTCCGGGCCCTGGAGCTCGTCGGCATGGCCGACCGGATCAAGGACTCCGTCGACGCCCTCTCCGGCGGCCAGCACCAGCGCGTGCTGATCGCCCGCGCGCTGGCCGGCGAACCCGAGCTGCTGATCATGGACGAGCCGATGGCCGGCGTGGACCTGGCCAGCCAGGAGGTCCTCGCGGACGCCCTGCGCGCCCAGGTCGCCCGCGGCGCCACCGTCCTCGTCGTGCTGCACGAGCTCGGCCCCCTGGAGCCGCTCATCGACCGCGCGGTCGTCCTCCGCGACGGCTGTGTCGTCCACGACGGGCCGCCGCCCGAGGCCGTGGGCCAGCACGCCCTGCCCGGCCACGACCATGTACACCCGCACGCCGGCCCGGTGGCGGAACCGATTCGAACGGGGCTGCTGACCTGATGGAAATCCTCGAACCCGCATTTATGCAGCGGGCCCTGCTCGCCGCCCTGCTCGTCGGCATCACGGCCCCCGCCATCGGCACCTTCCTCGTCCAGCGCCGCCAGGCGCTGATGGGCGACGGGATCGGCCACGTCGCCCTCACCGGTGTCGGCCTGGGCTTCCTGCTCAACGCCAGCCCGGTGTGGATCGCCACCGCCGTCTGCGTCGTCGGCGCCGTGGTGATGGAGCTGATCCGCTCCTACGGCAAGGCCCGCGGCGACATCGCCCTCGCCATGCTCTTCTACGGCGGCATGGCCGGCGGTGTGATGCTGACGAGCCTCTCCGACGCCGGCTCCAACGCCAACCTCGTCTCGTACCTCTTCGGCTCGATCACCACCGTCTCCGAGGAGGACATGGTCGCGATCTGCGTCCTGGCCGCCTTCGTGATCTTGGTCACCATCGGCCTGCGGCGGCAGCTCTTCGCGATCTGCCAGGACGAGGAGTTCGCCCGCGTCACCGGTCTGCCGGTGCGGCTGCTCAACCTGCTGGTCGCGGTCACCGCCGCGGTGACCGTCACCGTCGCCATGCGCGTCGTCGGCCTGCTGCTCGTCAGCGCCCTGATGGTCATCCCGGTCGCCGCCTCCCAGCAGATCGCCCGCAGCTTCGCCATGACCTTCGGCCTGGCCATGGGCATCGGGGTGCTCGTCGCCGTCTCCGGCACCACCACCTCGTACTACGTGGACGTGCCGTCCGGCGCCACCATCGTGCTCCTCGCGATCGGCGTCTTCGTCGCGCTGACGGCCCTCGCCGCGCCCCTGGCGAGGCGGCGCGCGCGGCGCACCGAGGCCGCGGAGGGCTGCACGCTCCGGGTGCCCGAGGCACGCACCGCCACGGACGACGTACAGGTCTGAGCCGGGCGCGGACTTGGCCACCCGGTCGCGGAGGCTGGCACAATTGGCGGCGCGACATGTGCGGATGGGTGTTCAGGCGAGCTTTTGGAGGCAACTGTGGCGACCGCGGGTCCCCCGGTACGCGGCCGGTCCACCAAGCAGCGGGCGGCGGTCGCGGCCGCGCTCGACGAGGTGGACGAGTTCCGGAGCGCACAGGAGCTCCATGACATGCTCAAGCACCAGGGCGCCTCGGTCGGCCTGACCACCGTGTACCGCACGCTCCAGTCCCTCGCCGACGCCGGCGAGGTCGACGTGCTCCGCACCAGCGAGGGCGAGGCGGTCTACCGCCGCTGCTCCAGCGGGCACCACCACCACCTGGTGTGCCGGGAGTGCGGCAAGGCCGTCGAGGTCGAGGGCCCGGCCGTGGAGAAGTGGGCCGACTCCATCGCGGCCGAGCACGGCTTCGTGGACGTCGCCCACACGATCGAGATCTTCGGTACGTGCGGGGAGTGCGCGGCGAAGCGCTGACGCCGCCGCCGACACATACGGAGGGGCCCCGGGCGTCTGCCCGGGGCCCCTCCGTCGTACGTCCCGCCGTTCACCTACCTCACGCGGTGCCCGACTCCTCGGCCTGCTGCTGCTCGTTGGGGACGGCCCCGCCGAACCGGCGGTCCCGCGAGGCGTATTCCAGGCAGGCGCGCCACAGGTCGCGGCGGTCGAAGTCCGGCCAGAGGACGTCCTGGAAGACCATCTCGGCGTAAGCGCTCTGCCAGATGAGGTAGTTGGACGTGCGCTGCTCGCCGGAGGGCCGCAGGAAGAGGTCCACGTCCGGCATGTCCGCGTAGTAGAGGTACTTCGCGAAGGTCTTCTCCGTGACCTTGGACGGGTCGAGCCGGCCCGCCTTCACATCGGCGGCCAGCGCCTGCGCCGCGTCCGCGATCTCCGCGCGCCCGCCGTAGTTCATGCAGAAGTACAGCGTGAGCTTGTCGTTGTCCTTGGTCTGCTCCTGGGCGATCTGGAGCTCCTTGGCCACCGACCGCCACAGCTTGGGCATGCGGCCCACCCAGCGCACCCGGATGCCGAGCGCGTCGAGCTGGTCGCGGGTCTTGCGGATGAAGTCGCGGTTGAAGTTCATCAGGAAGCGCACCTCATCCGGCGAGCGCCTCCAGTTCTCGGTGGAGAAGGCGTAGAGGGAGATGCTCCCGACGCCCATCTCGATCGCGCCCTGGAGCACGTCCAGCACGCGCTCGGCGCCGACCTTGTGGCCCTCGGTGCGCGGCAGGCCGCGGTCCTTGGCCCAGCGGCCGTTGCCGTCCATGACGATCGCCACGTGCTCGGGGACCAGCTCGCCGGGGATCTTCGGCGGCCGCGCCCCGGACGGGTGCGGGTCGGGTGTGCGGTACTCGCGTCGGGAACGGCCCAGAATCCCGCGTCGTGCCATGCGTGCCACTACTCCTTGGTCCCTGTTTCCCTATTTCTCGACATACCGGAGCGAACGGAGGCCCCGCTCCAGGTGCCAGTGCAGATACGCCGCGACCAGGCCGCTGCCCTCTCTGACATGGCGCGGCTCGCAGGCGTCCGCCGTCGCCCAGTCGCCCGTCAGCAGCGCGCCGAGCAGCCCGATCGCCTCCGAGGAGGGTACGACGCTTCCGGGCACCCGGCACTCCCCGCAGACCACGCCGCCGGCGGCCACCGAGAAGAACCGGTTGGGGCCGGGCATACCGCACTTCGCGCAGGCGCCGAAGCTGGGCGCGTAGCCGTTGACGGCCAGGGAGCGCAGCAGGAAGGCGTCCAGGATCAGATGCGGGGCGTGCTCGCCCGCGGCGAGCGTCCGCAGGCCGCCGACGAGCAGCAAATACTGCTGCACGGCGGGCTCGCCCTCGTGGTCGGTGAACCGCTCGGCGGTCTCCAGCATGGCGGTGCCGGCGGTGTAGCGCGCGTAGTCGGTGACGATGGAACCACCGTACGCGGCGATGGTCTCGCTCTGGGTGCAGAGCGGCAGACCGCGGCCGACGAGCTCGCCTCCGCGCGCGAAGAACTGCACGTCGACGTGGGAGAAGGGCTCCAGCCGGGCCCCGAACTTCGATTTCGTGCGGCGCACGCCACGGGCGACGGCCCGGACCCGGCCGTGACCCCGGGTGAGCAGAGTGATGATCCGGTCCGCCTCGCCCAGCTTCTGGGTGCGCAGCACGATGCCGTCGTCGCGGAACAGACTCATGGAGCCATTGTCCCGTACGGGCGGGGCGGGACGGACCGGGGCGGCGCGGGCCCGCTTCGAGAGGCGGAGGGGGAACGGACGAGAGGCGGAGGGAGAACGGACGGAAGCACTCCGAACCGCAGGCAGAATGTGCGCCATGTTGATCTCCCCACTGACCTCCTCGCCGACCGGGAGCGCCCGTTGAGTACGGCCCGTCCGCGCCGCCGGAAACGGCCGCCGGCGATACCCACGGCTCTTCTCGGCATAGTTATCGCCCTGATGTCGGCGTACGTCCTGTTCGTCACCGTTCCGGACAAGCGGGCCGACGGCCGGGCCTTCGCGACGGCCCCGGCCTGCCTCCAGGCCGACCCGTCCCTGGAGTGCAGGCGGCCCGAGGCGGCCACGGTGCGGGGCACGGACACCGTGGGCGAGGGCAGGTCCGCGCACTACTGGCTGACGGTCACCGAGAAGGACGGGCCCTCCCACCGGCTGGACATGATCGGCTCGCCCAAGGTGTTCGGCGCGGTCCGGGCGGGCGACCCGGTGACGGTCACGTCCTGGCGGAGCAAGGTCCGCTTCGTCGAGTTCAAGGGCGCCCGGCAGTACACCGCCGACCAGCCGAAGGACGGCTACCGCCTCCCGCTCTCCTGCGGCCTGGCCCTGCTCGCCCTGAGCGGCACCCTCCTCCGCCTCACCCTCGGCTGGACCCGCCGCCCGGCGACGTCCCCCGCCTTCGGCTACCGCGAACTGATCCTCCCCGCGGTCGCCGGCACCTGGCTGACCGCCGCCGCCTTCATGGCCCCCCTCGTCACGGACTCGGCCCAGACGGGCCTGCTCCTGGCGGCGGCGGGGGGCGGCGGGCCGGTGCTGGTGGTGGCGCTCTGGCGGGCGCGGATGCGGCGTGAGCCGCGACGGGGGCGGTCGGCGGGGCGGGAGCCGGTGGCGTCGTAGCGGGGGTTTTCCCCTACCCGCCCCTTCCCGAACCGGGGCTCCGCCCCGGACCCCCGGGCGCGCTACGCGCGGTGTCCTCAAGCGCCGGACGGGCTGGAAGTGGGTGACCCGAGTCGGCAGGCGGCTTGGGCCGCTACGGCGGCGGCGCCGCAGACACGACCCGGCCCTGCCGGGGAACGGCTGACCTGAGCGAATCCAGCCCGGCTGGAGGCACCTCCCAGCGGTAGCCGGGGGAGTTTGAGGCCACCGCGCGTCAGCGCGGAAAAGGGGGCCCGGGGGCGAAGCCCCCGGTTACGGGAAGGGGCGGGTAGGGGACAGAGCCCCGCGCAGCGGCACCCCCACCCGCACCCACCTCAGCGCCGCCCCCGCCCTCCGGACCGCGGACGCAGCAGCAACGCCGCCAACACCGCCGGCGCCGTCACCAGCAACGTCATCGTCACCAACGTCAGCCCCCGCTCCACCTTCTTCCGCGAAGCCCCCGCCGACTCCCGGTAGTTCGGCCGCGAGGGAAAGCGCGGCGGAACCACCGCCGGAGGCGGAGCCGTACGGAACGGCGGCGGCCGCTCCGCCGACGGCGCGTCAGGAGCCGCGGGCGCGTTCCCGACGGGTACGGGCCCGGGCGGCGCGGCGGGCGCGGCAGGAGCGGGCGGTACGGGCGCGCCGGGACCGGGCGCGGGCTCGTCGGGGGAATCCGGGGGAACGGGCGGCACGGGCGCCGGTGGGACCGGAGGCGCGGGCGCCGGGGGTGCCGGGGCAGGCGGTACGGGCGCGGGCGCCGGAGGCGGCACGGGAACGGGGGCCTCGGCCGCGGGCGGCGCGTCGGCCGGAGGGACGGGCGGGGCAGGCGCGGGCGCCGGAGGAGCGGGCGCGGGCACCGGTGGGACAGGAGGTGCAGGGGCCGGCGCGGGCGGGGCGGGCGGGGCAGGCGCGGGAGGTGCGGGAGGTGCCGGGGCCGGAGGGGCGGGCGCGGGCGCGGGAGGCACCGGAGTAGCGGGAGCCGGAGGTTCCGCAGCCGGAGGGGCGGGCGCGGGCGGCGCGGGCGCCGGAGGGGCAGGGGCTGGAGCGGCAGGGGCCGGGGGCGCGGGGGCGGGCGGGGCCGGGGCCGGAGGGGCAGGAGCCGGTGGCTCCGGCGCCGGAGCCGGAGGAGCGGGGGCCGGGGGCGGAGGTGCCGGTGCGGGAGGAGCGGGGGCCGGTGCGGGAGGAGCAGGCGCAGGCGGCGCAGGCGCAGGCGGCGCGGGCGCGGGAGGAGCAGGCGCAGGCGGCGCCCCCGAATCCCGGCACTTCAGCCACGCGTTCGCGTCCACGGCCACCACATGCGCCGTGACGTCCAGACACCCCTGCCCGTTGTCCACCAGGTTCGCTCTGACCGCCCCGCCGAGCAGATCCGCGTCGACCCGCGACGGCGGATGCGGAGGCACCAGATCCGGCAGCCCGGTGACCAACGCGTCCACCACCGGAGCGCCGCTCACCCCGACGTTCGCCCCCGCGTCCACCGCCGCCGCCTCGCCCGTGCACACGAGCACCGCGGTGACGGCCAGACCCGCCGCATACCTTGCCCTCAGGCGTCCCCTCACCCGGAACAGGCTGCGCGTCCGCGCGTGTGTCCAATCACCGTTCGCCCCGGAGTTCATCCGATAGACGGAACATCCACTCAACCGTGCGATCAGTCGACGTCCAGGACCGCTTTCCCGTGCAGCCGCCGCTGAAGCAACGCGTCGACGGCCTCGGCCGCCCTTTCCCAGCCACCGCGCCACGAGATCTGCGGTGCGAGCTCACCGGCGGCGACCCGGTGGGCGAGCCAGGTCAGGTCCGGCGCGAGGCCCGCGCACTCCGGCAGGGAGAAGGTGACGATCGAGCGGTCGTGCCGCCCGTGGTCGGCGAAGAGCGCGCCGAAGGGAAAGTTCTCGCCCTGGTGCGCGGAGTGCCCGACCGCGACCAGCGTGCCGCCCCGCACCAGCAGCCCGTACGCGTCGACGAGTTGCTGTCCGCCCACCATGTCCACGACGCCGTCCACCGGCTCCGCCACCGCCCGCGGCCCGGCCACCACCTCGTGCGCCCCGGCGGCCCGCAGGCTGTCACCGTGCTTGTCCGGGTCCCCGGTGGACGCGATGACGTGGGCTCCCCCGAGGCGCGCGAGCCGCACCACGTACCGGCCGGTGCCGCCCGTCGCCCCCGTGACCAGTATTCGCCTGCCCAGGATCGGGCCGACGCGGTGCAGGGCGCGCAGCGCGCTCGCCCCCGCGACGGGGACCGTACTGACCGCCCCCGGGTCGGCCCCGGCCGGGACCGTACCGATCCAGCCGGTGTCCACGGCCCGGAGTTCGGCCCACGCCCCGGCCACCCCGAGCGTCACCACGGGCGTACCGGCCGCCGGCCCGGACCCGTCGGCGGCGGCCCGCTCCACCACCCCGGCCGCGTCCCAGCCGAGAACGGCCCCGTCGGGCGCCTCTTGCAGCATGAACCGCACCTCGCCGTAGTTGAGGGACGTCGCCGTCACCCTGATCAGCGCCTGGTTCGGGGCCGGTTCGGGATCGGGCGCCGCACCGAGGCGCAGTCCGGCGGGGGCGGAACGGTCGACGAGCAGAGCACGCATGGCGGTGCACCCTTCACTGAGGATCAAGGATCCCAGTTATGCCACTCAGTGGCATTAGCGCGCAAGTGGCGCTTGCCTCTCGGATACGATCGCCTCATGACCGCTCAGCCCCCGCCGTCCGGCGACGCCCGCCTCCCCCTGCGCGAGCGCAAGAAGCTGCGCACGCGGCAGGCGCTGATCGACACCGCCCTGGAGCTGTTCACCGCACGGGGCTTCGGCGGGGTTACCCTCGACGAGCTCTGCGACGCGGTGGAGATCTCCAAGCGCACGTTCTTCCGCTACTTCGCCGGCAAGGAAGACGTGGCCATGGCGCCCACACAGGATCTGTGGCGGAAATTCCTCGACGACCTGGAGACCCGCGATCCGGGCGACCGCCCGCTGACCGAGATGCTCCAAGAGGCCCTTTTCGCCTCGCTGGAGGGGATGACCGAGGAGGGCTGGGCCCACCGCGCCCTGCTCAGCCGGCGGCTCGCGGAGAAGACCCCGTCCATGGACGCGCACGGCCTGCACTTCTGCCACGGGACGAGCCGTGCGGCGCTCGACGTCCTGCACCGCCGGTTCCGTTTCGACACCCCGGGCGACCTGCGGCCCCGGCTCGCCCTGGACCTGCTGGTCGCCGCCTCCCACTGCGCGATCGAGCAGTGGACGAACCGGCCGGGCGCGCCCACCCACGCCGACCTCGCGACGGATCTGCGCGCCGCGTTCGCGGCACTGCCGGGCAGCCTGACGCTGACCGCCGCGGTACGGGCGGAGTAGACGGGCGGGGCGCCGGACCGGGGCGGCGGAGCCGCCGTCCCGGCCGCCGCCCGCCCCTCCCCCCGCTCACCCCACAGCCGAACCCCGCAGCTCGAACCACACCCGCTTGCCCACGAGCGTCAGCCCGTCCCACTCCCACGCCACCCCGGACGCCTCCGACAGCCGCCGCACGAGCATCAGCCCCCGCCCGCCTTCCGAGTCCGCCGAGACCTTCCGCCGCCACGGGAGCCGGCCGGGGTCGGTGTCGCTCACCCCCACGATCACATGGTCGCGATGCACGGCCACCTCGACGGCGAGGCTGGTCACGCGCGCGTGCCGCACGACGTTGGAGACGACGTCGGACACGCAGACGCAGGCGTTCTCGGCGAGGGCGTCATGCCCGTTCGCGACGAGCGCGGCCGCGACGAACTCGCGTGCGACGCGGGCGGTTCCCGGCCAGGCGGGGGCGGTGAACCGGTAGGTGGACGGGGTGCCGTCTTCGACGGTACGGGGGCGGTCGAGCGTTGCCATACGCATATGGACTCCCTGGATTCTGCCACCTGGCCATCAACTGACCGACGGTTAGCTGCACTTCGGCTCCCGGAGGGGGACGCCTGGTACCGCCAGGACCGTAGGGCACAAATCTGGACCGGCACAATCCTGTGCCCACTTTCGAGTGAACGAATGGACCACCGGGACGGCAACGGGGCACACTCAGGACCACCGAACGGAAGGGTCATTTCGCATGCCGCCGAGGAGCAACCCGACTGCACGGCAAGTGAGGTTGGGGTCAGAGCTGCGGAAGTTACGCGAGGCATCCGGCATGCCCGCGAAGGAGGCCGGCGCGCTACTCGGAGGCGGCTCCGCTCAGATAAGCCACATCGAGGCGGGCCGCTGGGGCGTGAGTGCGGACCGTGTACGTCATATGGCGAAGCTCTACTCATGCGACGACGCCGTCCTCATCGCGGCCTTGTGCGCCATCACTGAGGAGCGTCGCGGCCAGCACTGGTGGGACGCATATCGGGGTGTACTGGCACAAAGGTTCATGGATATCGCGGAGTTGGAGCACCACGCCATCCACCTCCGATACCTGCAATCCGTTACGTTTCCCGGCCTCATGCAGGTCGAAGGCTATGCGCGCGCTCTCTTCGGGAGCGCGGTCCCTGGGCTGTCCGTAGATGAGCTCGAAGCGCGCGTGGAGCACCGCCTCAGGCGGCGCATTGTGCTCACATGTGATAGCCCTCCGAGGCTGGATGCAATCATCCATGAGGCCGCACTACGCATGCGGATCGGCGGCCGCAAAGTGGCTCAGGAGCAGCTCGATCACGTGCTGGAGATCTCCCAGCAGCCAGGGGTGGTAGTCCGAGTCATCCCATTTACCCATGAGAGCTTCGTCGATGTAAGCCAAACCGCACTGTATGCGTTCGGCGTTGTCCCTCAGCTGGACACTGTGCAGGTCGACACGCCGCTCGGCGGCCGGTACCTGGACGCGGTCACGGACCTCGACAGCTATCGGAAGCGCCTTGACCTGGTGCTTCAGTCCTCGTTGTCACCCGCCGAATCCCGGGCATTCATTCACCGTATCGCCCGAGAGCTGTGAGAGCCCCGATGAACGCTGACATCCAGTGGCGGAAATCCTCCTTCTCGACAGGAGACGGAGAACAATGCGTCGAGCTCGCAGCCGATGCGGGCATCATCCTCATGCGCGAAAGCGACTCCCCCCAGGTGGTCATACGGACCACACCGGGCCGCCTCACATCTCTCCTTTCCAGCCTCCGGTCCGGCAGGACACACTGGCAGAAGTCCTCGTTCTCCGAAGCCGAAGGCAGCTGCGTCGAGCTGAGACGCCACGGCGGGCACATCGGCATCCGGGAGAGCGGCTATCCCGACGTCGTCATCTCCACCAGTCCGAACGCCGTCCGCGCGTTCCTGACGCGCGTCAGGCGACTCCCGTAGTCGGACAGGTCAGAACGGGGTCGTCCGGGCCGCCGCCGCCAGCAACCGGTCCGTGTCCTCCGGACACAACAGCAACGCCCGCCCCACCGTCGCCAGAACCTCCCGCTCGGCGGGCCGGTACGGCCCGTCCGCCAGGGCGATCCGCGCACCCTGCAGCAGGATCGCCTCGCGGCCGGCGGGGGCGAGGTGCGGAGCCAGCGGCTCCAGGGCCTCGTGGAGTTCGATGGCGAGTGCCGTGCCCCGGGGGTCGAAGCCGTCGCGGCACGGCGTGCCGTCGCCGAGGCCGCCGCCGCCCGCGTACATGCCGGGGAGCCGCCCGGTGTCCGCCGCGAGGGCTTCGATCAGGGTGATCAGCTGCTCCTCACTACAGTCGACGAAACCCGCCGCGCGGACCGCGCCGACCGCCGCGCGGCGGACCGTACGGGCCTCCGTGCCGCCCGCGGCGAGGACGGCGAGGGCGACGGTGTGCACCGCGTCGCGGAGCATCGCGGAGAAGCGGGTGGTGGTGGGGTGGTCGAGGACGTCCATGCCGTAGCGGGTGCGACAGGCGGTGCACTCGACGATCGGACCGGCCGGGCCGCGCGGCAGCAGCGGCACGCCGAACGCGACGAGACGGCGGCGACCGGTGCGGCGGCGGTAGTTGCGGTCGCCCCCGCAGCCGGGGCAGTAGAACTCGCCGTCACCGACGGTCCGCCATACGGTGCGCACGCCCACCACGCACCGGTCCGGACCGGATCGGCCTCGCGCGTACATCACGGCGCACCTCCATAACGCCACGACCCCATGGCCGCGTTGACGTGATGTTAGCCACATCGATGATGTGGCGTCAGTACCCCGTGCGCAGAGTCCGGGCGCCAGTTGGCCGGATACACCACCGGGCCACCGGATACGGTGGATTCGGTGACGGCGGCTTGACGCCCGGACGGAACGGGCGCGGGGTACCGACGGCGACAGCCGTCAGTCGCGGTGCGCGCGGTTGACCGCCGAGACGACGGCCTTGATCGAGGCGCGCGTGGTGTTGGGGTCGATGCCGATGCCCCAGAGGACCTTGCCGTCGATCACGCACTCGATGTACGAGGCGGCCTGGGCGCTGGCGCCCTCGCTCATGGTGTGCTCGGTGTAGTCGAGCAGGCGGGCGTCGACGCCGAGGGTGGCGAGGGCGTCGAAGAAGGCGGAGATCGGACCGTTGCCGGTGCCGGTCAGGACCGTGTCGGCACCGTCCACGACGGCGTCGACGGTCAGGACGTCGGTGTCCTCGCCGGCGGTGGTGGTCTGGTGGGAGCGGAGGGCGATCCGGCCCCAGGGATTGGCGGCCGTGGGCAGGTACTCGTCCTGGAAGACGGACCAGATCTCCTGCGGGGTGACCTCGCCGCCCTCGGCGTCCGTCTTGTTCTGGATGATCTTCGAGAACTCGATCTGCATCCGGCGGGGCAGTTCCAGCTTGTGGTCGTTCTTGAGGACGTACGCGATGCCGCCCTTGCCGGACTGGGAGTTGACGCGGATGACGGCCTCGTACGAACGGCCGACGTCCTTGGGGTCGATGGGCAGGTAGGGGACGGCCCACTCGATGTCGTCGACGGTCTTCCCGGCGGCGGCCGCCTCGGTCTCCATGGCCTCGAAGCCCTTCTTGATGGCGTCCTGGTGGGAGCCGGAGAAGGCGGTGTAGACCAGGTCGCCCGCGTAGGGGTGGCGCGGGTGGACCTCCATCTGGGTGCAGTACTCGGCGGTGCGGCGGACCTCGTCGATCTGGGAGAAGTCGATCTGCGGGTCGACGCCCTGGGAGAAGAGGTTCATGCCCAGGGTGACCAGGTCGACGTTGCCGGTCCGCTCGCCCTGGCCGAACAGGCAGCCCTCGACGCGGTCGGCGCCGGCCATGACGGCCAGCTCGGCGGCGGCGACGGCGGTGCCGCGGTCGTTGTGCGGGTGCACGGAGAGGCAGATGTGCTCGCGCCGGGAGAGGTTGCGGGACATCCACTCGAAGCGGTCGGCGTGGGTGCTGGGCGTGGAACGCTCCACCGTGGCGGGCAGGTTGAGGATGATCTCGCGGCCGGCCTCGGGCTGCCAGACGTCCATGACGCCTTCGCAGACCTCCAGGGCGAAGTCCAGCTCGGTGTCGGTGAAGATCTCCGGCGAGTACTGGTAGCCGAAGATCGTGTCGTCGCCGAGGATCTTGTCGGCGTACTCGGTGACCAGGCGGGTGCCGTCGACGGCGATCTGCTTGACCTGCTCGCGGGAGCCCCGGAAGACGACGCGGCGGAAGACGGGGGCCGTGGCGTTGTAGAGGTGGACCGTGGCGCGGTGGGCGCCGCGCAGGGATTCGACGGTCCGCTCGATCAGCTCTTCGCGCGCCTGGGTCAGGACGGAGATCGTCACGTCCTCGGGGATCGCGCC
This sequence comes from Streptomyces albireticuli, assembly GCF_021228125.1. Lineage (GTDB taxonomy): Bacteria > Actinomycetota > Actinomycetes > Streptomycetales > Streptomycetaceae > Streptomyces > Streptomyces albireticuli. The sequence goes on along the minus strand of NZ_JAJQQS010000002.1, from coordinate 413,152 downwards.
CTCTTCGATGATCGACCGTACGAAGGCGAAGTCGGTGGCGCCGGAGGAGGGGAAGCCGACCTCGATCTCCTTGTAGCCCATGCGGACGAGGAGGTCGAACATCTCGCGCTTGCGGGCCGGGGACATCGGGTCGATCAGGGCCTGGTTGCCGTCGCGCAGGTCGGTGGAGAGCCAGCGGGGGGCGGCGGTGACGCGCCGGTCGGGCCAGGTGCGGTCGGGGATGTCGACGGCTTCGTACCGTCCGTACTTGTGGACCGGCATTCCGGAGGGCCGCTGGGTGACGGTGGCGGCGGTGACGGGCGTGGGGCGGCCGACGGCCAGGGTCTCGGAAGTGCGGGGCTCGGGCATCTGCGTGGGGCTCCTCGGGTGTCCGCGTGGACGGCCGACGGGGGCTGGATCACCGGGCGGGTGAACCGCAGCACCGAACTCCGCGGGGAGGGGGTCGGCCTACGACTACAGACCCTCACCGCGGCAGCTAAGAAGAAGCAGCCCGTAACGCATGATGTCCAGCACGCTAACCGAGGCAACCGCGATGTGGAAGGCCCGTATCAGCATGCGGGACACGCCCGGTCGCTGCGGTGGCATCGGCGGCACACACGCGCCCGGCGGTACCGCGGAGAGGAAATGCGGAATCGCTGTCCTTCAAATGATAGCCAACCACTCGTTTTAATTAAGCTCGGCGGCAGGCAGTGACAAACCGGAGACGTGCTGCCACATTGCACGCCATGAAACCCGCAATGCACCCCGTCTTCTGCACGATCGTGCCTCCGCACGTCCTGGACAAACTCGCCCAGTCGGAGGACCCGGCGGTCTCCGAGTCCGCGCGGCGCACCCTGGAGCACGACTCCCTCCAGCGCACCCGGCGCCGGATCACCACGCTGCGTGGCGTCGCCGCGCCCACGGGCACCCCGTCCGACAAGCCCGAGCGCACCATCTACGACGCCGAGCACCGCGAGGTCGCACCCGGCCGCAAGGTGCACGCGGAGGGCGACGCGCCGTCCAACGACACCACCGTCAACCGCGCCCACGCCGGTCTGGGCGCCACCTTCGAGCTGTTCCTCAAGGTGTACGGGCGGCACTCCATCGACGACGCCGGATTGCCGCTGGACGCCACCGTCCACTACGGCGAGAAATACGACAACGCGTTCTGGGACGGCTCCCAGATGGTCTTCGGTGACGGGGACAACGACCTCTTCCTGGATTTCACCATTCCGGTGGATGTCATCGGCCATGAGCTCACCCACGGCGTGACCCAGCACACGGCCAATCTGGAGTACTACGGCCAGTCGGGCGCGCTGAACGAGTCCGTCTCGGACGTCTTCGGCTCGCTGATCAAGCAGTACGCGCTGGGGCAGTCCGCCGACCAGGCCGACTGGCTGATCGGGGCGGGGCTGCTGGGCCCGAACGTGGACCGCGGGGTGGCGCTGCGCTCGATGAAGGCGCCGGGCACGGCCTACGACGACGACGTGCTGGGCAAGGACCCGCAGCCGGCGACGATGGACGACTACGTCAGGACGTCGCGGGACAACGGCGGGGTGCACATCAATTCCGGCATCCCGAACCACGCCTTCTACCTGCTGGCCACCGACCTCGGCGGCAACGCCTGGGAGCGCGCGGGGAAGATCTGGTACGCCACGCTGACCGGCGGCGAGCTGCTGGCCTCCGACGCCGACTTCGCGGAGTTCGCGCGGCTGACGGCGGCGTCGGCCCGGACACTCTTCGGCGAGGGGGACGAGATCCAGGCCGTGCTCAAGGCGTGGTCGTCGGTCGGGGTCCCCGCCTCGTAGAGCCGGGCGATCGGGGTAAGGATGGCGTCATGCGGATTGCCATCACCCGTACCGGCGGTTTCGCCGGTATCGAGCGTCGGGCCGAGCTGGACACCACCGGCCGGCCCGACGCGACCCATGTACAGGCCCTGGCGCACCGGGCGCTCGCCTCGGCCGCCGAGGAGGGCACGGCGGTGACCGGGGTGCCGGACGGCTTCCGGTACGAGATCAGCGTGGACGGCCGTACGATCCACTGCGCCGACCCGCACCTCACCCATGAGCAGCGGGAACTGATCCGGTTCGTGCTCAAGGAAGGCGCCTGACGCGGGTTTGCGTCAGGCGCCTGTGGGAGCGGCGTCGGTGATCAGAAGCCGAGCTTGCGCAGCTGCTTGGGGTCGCGCTGCCAGTCCTTGGCGACCTTCACATGCAGGTCGAGGAAGACCGGGGTACCGAGGAGCGCCTCGATGTGCTTGCGGGACTTCATGCCGACCTCCTTCAGCCGGGAGCCCTTGGGGCCGATGATGATGCCCTTCTGGCTGGGGCGCTCGATGTAGACGTTGGCGTGGATGTCCAGCAGCGGCTTGTCGGCCGGGCGGTCCTCGCGCGGCAGCATCTCCTCGACCACGACGGCGATGGAGTGCGGCAGCTCGTCGCGCACGCCCTCCAGGGCGGCCTCGCGGATCAGCTCCGCGACCATGACCTGCTCGGGCTCGTCGGTGAGGTCGCCCTCGGGGTAGAGCGGCGGGCTCTCCGGCAGCAGTGGCGCGATCAGGTCGGCCAGCAGCGCGACCTGCTTGTCCCCGACGGCCGAGACCGGGACGATCTGCGCCCACTGGATGCCCAGCTCGTCGCCCAGCTGCTGGACGGCGATGAGCTGCTCGGCGAGCTGCTTGGAGTCGACCAGGTCCGTCTTGGTGACGATCGCGATCTTGGGGGTCTTCTTGATCCCCGCGAGCTCCTTGGCGATGAACTTGTCACCCGGCCCGAGCTTCTGGTCGGCGGGCAGGCAGAAGCCGATCACGTCGACCTCGGCCCAGGTGGTCCGCACGACGTCGTTGAGCCGCTCGCCGAGCAGGGTGCGCGGCTTGTGCAGCCCGGGGGTGTCCACCAGCACGAGCTGGGCGTCCGGGCGGTGCACGATGCCGCGCACGGTGTGCCGGGTGGTCTGCGGCCGGTTGGAGGTGATCGCGACCTTCGTCCCCACCAGTGCGTTGGTCAGGGTCGACTTGCCCGCGTTGGGGCGGCCGACGAAGCACGCGAAGCCCGCGCGGTGAGGGGGCTGGGAGGGGGAGGCAGCACTGTCCATACGGGGTATTCTCCCCGATCCGTCGGCGGGTGCCGACCAGTGGGCCGGGGGGTGGGGGCCGGGCGGGCCGGGGTGACGGTCCGGGCGTGGGCCGGGGCGCGGTCCGGCGTGGGCCCTGCGGGCGGCCTTTCCCCAGCCCCGCCCCTTCCCGAACCGGGGCTCCGCCCCGGACCCCGGTCCTCAAACGCCGGACGGGCTGATTTTCAGCCCGTCCGGCGCTTGAGGACATTCGGGAAGGGGCGGGTAGGGGACAAGGCCGCCCGCAGGGCCCACGCCGCGCTCAAGCCCGCCGCCTCGCCCGCACACTCCGCAGCAAAAAGACCCCCGCCAACGGCAACAGCAGCGCGGCCACCAGCACCACCCAGTCCGTCCCCTCCCCCCGCCGCCACCCGATGATCAGCGAAGCCCACAGCAGCGCCGCCGCCGGCAGAGGCGTCCACGTCCCCACGGTCTCGGCGCGGGCCGCCGCGCGGGGACGGCCGCGGGTCAGCAGCAGCTGGCGGATGCCGTGCGGCCAGAGGACGAGCAGCCAGGCGGAGGTCACCCAGTCGAAGCCCTCGCCGAGCGCCCACTCGACGAGGACACCGATGGTGAGGATCGCTCCGGCGACCACCAGCACGAGGTTCAGGACGTTCGACCCGCGCCCGTCCGTGGTCCGCGCCGGACCCGTCTCCGGCGGCTCCAGCGGCTCCGGCGTCTCCGGCCCCGTCGGCTTCCTCACGACGCTCAGCCCGCCGGAAGCGTGGTGCGTACGGTGCCGTCGGGGCCCGCGAGGAGGACGGGCGTGTCGGGGCCCCCGAGGTCCCGTACAGCGGCGCGGTCCTCGTCCGGCAGGGCCTCGGCCTCGGAGACGACGGCGGCGGCCTCCAGCGACTTCGCCCCGCTGGCGACGGCCATCGCGACCGCGGTGCGGAGGGCGGAGAGCCGGAGGGAGTCGAGGGCCACGGTCCCGGCGACGTACGTCCGGCCCGTCTCGTCACGCACGGCGGCGCCCTCGGGGACGCCGTTGCGGGCCCGCGCGGAACGGGCCAGCGTAATGATCTTGCGGTCTTCGGGGTCCAGAGTCGTCTCCGTCATAGCGGCGAGCATATGCAGCGACGGCACGGGCGGGGAGGCAGGGGCGGCGGGGGCCCGTGTCGGGCGGGCGCCTCGCGGGACTCGTCCGACCCCGTACGGGCTCCCGGGCAGGGCCCCGGAGAAGCGGCGCTCCGGACCGGTGCCCTCGGGAGAACACCTCGCGGGACTCCTCCGCCGCCCATGCCGGCTTCCGGGTGGTGGGCCGAGACGGACGTCGCTCCGGGCGGGCGCCCTCAGGAGAAGGCCACCCGACACCCGAGCGTCTCCCCGGACCGCGCGACCGCGAACCCCCTCAGCCCGCCACCGAAAGCATCCCCCCGCGCCGCCCCTCCGGGGAGTTCAGCCACGCCACCTTCGCCGCCGTGCCCGACTCCGGCACCGGATTGTGCAGCACGATCACCAGGTCCGGCCGGGCCGGTACCCGCAGCTGGGTGCTCTCCAGGTAGAGCGTGCCGACGAGCGGGTGGTCGAACTCCTTCACGAGCTGGCCGGCGGGCTGGACATCGCCGCGCGCCCACATCTCGGCGAACTCGGGGCTCCCCGCCGACACCTCCGTCACGACCTCCTGGAAGCCCTCGTCGTCAGGGCGCTCCGAACAGGCGGCCCGGTACTGCGCGACGAGGCGCCGGGCGTTCTCGTCCCAGTTGGTGGCACGGGCGCGGTAGACGGGGTCGGTGAAGAAGTTGACCAGGCAGTTCTGCTTCGCGCCCGGGCGGAAGCCGAGCACCAGACCGGCCGACTCGTTGTGGGCGACCAGGTTCCAGTAGGGATCCATGATGTGCGCGGGGTTGGGCATCCAGCCGTCGATGAGCCGGTGCAGCCCTTCGCACAGGTACTCCGGGTCCTGCGCGGACTCCGGCTGCGGCGGGTTCAGCCCGGCCAGCACGTACAGATGGCGGCGCTCCGGGCCGTCCATCCGCAGGACCCGCGCGACCGCGTCCAGGACCTGCGGGGAGACGGTGATCTCACGCCCCTGCTCCAGCCACTGGTACCAGGAGGCGCCCACTCCGGCGAGGACCGCGACCTCCTCGCGGCGCAGGCCCGGGGTGCGGCGGCGGGCGCCGCCGTCCGGCAGCCCGGCCTCGCCGGGACTCACCCGCGCCCGCCGGCTCATCAGGAAGTCCCTGAGCTCCTGCCGGCGGCGCGACTTCCCGCCGCGCGGCTCCGGCACCGTCCGCTCTTCGGTCCGGCTGATACTCAACGGCTCCCCCTCGCCTGGTGGTACGGGCACCACCATAAGCACTGTCTCCCCATGCGTATTCCGGGCGCCCGAGGGTGGTGACCATGGCGATCGACACCTCCCCTGCCTCTGCTCCCCCTTCTCCTTCCGCTTCCTCCGCTTCCTCCGCTTCCTCCACTTCCTCCGCTTCTTCTTCCGTCCCCGCCGACGCGGGCGGGATGTCCGGCCGCGAGAAGCTGATCCTGCTGGTGCTGTGCGCCGCGCAGTTCATCGTCGCGCTCGACTTCTCGATCCTGAACGTCGCGCTGCCCGTCCTCGGTGCCGACCTGGGCATGGGCCAGGCCGACCTCCAGTGGGCCGTGACCGCGTTCGCGCTGCCGTCCGGCGGCTTCCTGCTGCTCTTCGGCCGGATCGCCGACCTCCACGGGCGCCGCCGGCTCTTCCTCTCCGGACTCGCCCTGTTCGCCGTGGCCTCCGTGCTCGCCACGCTCGCCTGGAACCCGGCCGTCTTCCTCGCGGGACGCGCCCTCCAGGGGCTGGGCGCCGCCGTCATCGTGCCGACGGGCATGTCCCTGCTGACCACGACCTTCACCGAGGGCCCCCGGCGCGAGCGGGCGCTCGGCATCAGCGGCACCCTGCTCTCCCTCGGCTTCACCATCGGCATGGTCCTCGGCGGCGTCATGACCGACTCCCTGGGCTGGCGCTCCACGATGGGGCTGCTGGCCGTGGCGGGCGTCGCCATCCTGGCCGTCGCGCCGGGCCTGCTGACCGAGTCCCGGCACCCCGGGCGGCCCCGGATCGACGTCCCGGGCGCCGTGACCGTCACCGGCGGCCTGCTGGCCCTGATCTACGCCCTGTCGACGGCGGCCCAGCGCGGCTTCGGCGGCGTGGACGTCCTCGGCACGCTCGTGGCCGGCGTCGGGCTGCTCGTCGCCTTCGTGGTCGTGGAGTCGCGGGCCGCCGAGCCCCTCGTCTCGCTGCCGATGCTGCGCCGGCGGTCGGTCGCCTGGGGGAACCTGGCCGGGCTGGTCACGTTCTCGATGATGAGCACGGTCGTCTTCCTGCTCACCCTCTATCTCCAGGAGGTGCTGGAGCTCTCGGCCTTCCGCACCGGTCTGGTCTTCGGCTTCCAGGGTGTCTTCGCCGCCGTCGCCGGCCTCACCGCGCCCAGGGTCATCGCCCGTATCGGCGCCCGCAACACGCTCGTCGCCGGTCTGGCCGTCCAGGCCGTCTTCACCGCCGCGCTCCTCGGCATCGGCCTCGGCTCCGGCGGCGCGTGGCTGGCGATGGCCGCCTCGACACTGGCCTGCGTGGGCCACCTGTGGGCGATCGTCTCCTACGGCGTCACCGCCACGTCGGGGCTGCCCGACGGGGAACAGGGGCTGGCGACGGGTCTGGTGACCAGTTCTCAGCAGATCGGGATCACGGTGGGGATTCCGCTGCTCAGCGCGGTGGCCTCGGCGCGGGTTTCCGCTCTGCGGGACGGGGGCTCTTCGTTCGAGGCGGCGACGCTGGGCGGGGTCCGGCTGGGGCTCGGGGTCGACGCGGTGGTGGTGGCGGTGGTCGCGGTGGCCGTCGCGGTGGGGTTGCGGCGGGTCGGGCGGCGGGCCTGACGGGGGTTCTTTCCCCGGCCCCGCCCCTTCCCGAAAGTCCTCAAGCGCCGGACGGGCTGATTTCAGCCCGTCCGGGGGCACCTCCCAGCGGTAGCTGGGGGAGCTTGAGGACCGGGGTCCGGGGCGGAGCCCCGGAAGCGGGAAGGGGCGGGTAGGGGACAAAGCCGCCCGCAGGGCCCCCTACGCCGCCCCCTCCTCCGTCCCGCCGTCACGCAACGGCTCCACCAACACCGTCACGATCCGGTTCCTACGCCCCGCCGCCGACTCCGCCGTGAGCCGCAACCCCGAAAGCACCGCGTCCCCCAGCCCGTACGCCGCCAGATCCACCGTCGCCGTGGCCCCCGCGATCGGGACCCGGCCCAGGGACTTCGCCAGCAGGCCGCCGACCGTCTCGACGTCCTCGTCGTCGAACTCCTCCAGGCCGTACAGCTGGCCCAGGTCGCCGATGTCCAGGCGGGCCGTGACGCGGTAGCGGCCGTCGCCGAGCTCCTCGACGGGCGGGAGCTCGCGGTCGTACTCGTCGGTGATCTCGCCGACGATCTCCTCGAGGATGTCCTCGATCGTGACGATGCCGGCCGTGCCGCCGTACTCGTCGATGACGACCGCGCAGTGGGTGCGCTGCTGCTGCATCTCGCGCAGCAGGTCGCCCGCGTTCTTGGTGTCCGGCACGAAGACCGCGGGCCGCATCGCCGTCGAGACCAGCTCGGACTCCGCGCCCCGGCTGATGTGCGTCTTCCGGACCAGGTCCTTCAGATAGACGATGCCGACGATGTCGTCCTCGCTCTCGCCGGTCACCGGGATGCGGGAGAAGCCGGAGCGCAGCGCCAGTGTCAGCGCCTGCCGGATCGTCTTGCCGCGCTCGATGACCACGAGGTCGGTGCGGGGCACCATCACCTCGCGTACGAGCGTGTCGCCCAGCTCGAAGACGGAGTGCACCATGCGGCGCTCCTCGTCCTCGATGAGCGACTCCTGCTCGGCGAGGTCGACCATGGCCCGCAGCTCCGCCTCGGAGGCGAAGGGGCCCTTGCGGAATCCCTTGCCCGGGGTGAGGGCGTTGCCGATGAGGATCAGCAGCTGCGGCACCGGGCCCATGATCCGGGCCAGGGGCAGCAGGACGTACGCCGCCGCGGTCGCGGTGTTCAGCGGGTGCTGGCGGCCGATGGTGCGCGGGGAGACCCCGACGGCCACATAGCTGACGAGGACCATCACGGCGATGGCGACGGTCAGGGCCTGCCAGGTGGTGTCGAACTCGCGCAGGCAGACGTAGGTGACGACGACCCCGGCCGCCATCTCGCAGGCGACGCGCACGAGGAGCGCCACATTGAGATAGCGGGTCGGGTCGGCCGCGACGGCCATCAGCTTGGCGCTGCCGCGCCGCCCGGACCGCACCGCCTCCTCGGCCCGGAAGCGGGTGGTCCGGGCGAGGCCCGTCTCGGCACAGGCGGCGAGCCAGGCGACGACGAGCAGCAGGACCGCTACGGCGATGAGCTGCCCGGTCACGTGATCGTGGGAGCCGGGGAGGGCCCCTCGATCCCGCGCTCGGCGCGCCAGCCGTCGACGATCGCCGCCTGGAGGCCGAACATCTCGGCCTTCTCGTCGGGCTCCTCGTGGTCGTAGCCGAGCAGGTGGAGGATGCCGTGGACGGTGAGGAGCTGGAGCTCCTCGTCCATGGAGTGGCCCGTGGGGGCCTCCTCGCCCTGCTTCTTCGCGACCTCCGGGCACAGCACGATGTCACCGAGCAGGCCCTGCGGCGGCTCGTCGTCGTCCTTGGCCGGCGGGCGCAGCTCGTCCATGGGGAAGGACATCACGTCGGTCGGACCGGGGAGGTCCATCCACTGGATGTGGAGCTGCTCCATGGCCTCCTCGTCGACCACGATGACCGAGAGTTCGGAGAGGGGGTGGATGCGCATCCGGGCCAGGGCGTAGCGGGCGACGTCGAGGACCGCCTGCTCGTCGATGTCCGTGCCGGATTCGTTGTTGACGTCGATGGCCATGGTTCGCGGGTCTTCTCGCTTCTGGGGGGACTACAGCCCTGCGCGGCTGTCGAACTGCTCGTACGCGTCGACAATACGGCCGACCAGCTTGTGCCGGACAACGTCCGTGCTGGTGAGCCGTGCGAAGTGGACGTCCTCCACGCCCTCCAGGATGTCCTGGACCTGGCGCAGTCCGCTCTTCGTACCGCCCGGGAGGTCGATCTGGGTGATGTCACCCGTGACGACGATCTTGGAGTCGAAGCCGAGCCGGGTGAGGAACATCTTCATCTGCTCGGCGCTGGTGTTCTGCGCCTCGTCGAGGATGATGAAGGCGTCGTTGAGCGTGTTGTGCGTCAGCAGGTAGTCCTGGGTGACGTAGAGGGAGTCTTCCGCCGCGACCTGGATGCAGACGGCTTCCTCGCGCCCCGCGGGCTCGATGCTGTCGATGAAGCGCATCGGACGGCCGCCGCCTCCCGCTGCACGGTACGTCTCGGCCTTACGGGCGAGACGGAACGGCTCGACGCCCTCGGGGAGCCGGATGTCGACGATGTGGGCGTCGTGGCGGTGCTGCACATCGCGGCCCTTCACCCTCCCCGGGTTCCTGCCCTCGGCGGCCCGGCGACGGGTGTACGCGACACCGCCCAGCGACTGCACCAATGCGATCACATCGTCCCTGAGTAGGATCGACGTCGTCGTGTACTGGATGCGACAAGTGCGGTCCGACTGGGTGACAGGGCCGCCGTCCGTATCAAGGAGCCCCTGAAGCACCGCCAGGCGCACTTCAGCCGAGTTGTACAGGTAATCGTCCGGGACGAATTTCGAGTATGCCTTGGAGCCGAGCAGGTCCAGCTTGCGGAGGGCTTGCTTGAGCGGATGCGTCAGGACAGTGCCGTCTGCATCACTCAGGGTCGGCACACGGTTGACGAGATAATTGTAGCCGCCACGCGACCGCACCTTGATGTCAGGAACTGCCGCTTCCACTGCGGAGATCAGCTCCGGGTCGGCTGTAGTAAACGATGGAGTGTTGCCTTGCGCGATGCAGCCATCGCCGAGCAGCAGCCCCAGAGCGTACGGGTCAATCGGGACCTCGTGCTCGGTGAACTGCACCGGTGCGGTGAGTATGGGCAACTCATAGCGGCGGTAGTGCGCTGCCCGCAGGTTGCCGATCATCTCCTGGGTCTCCAAAACCCGCCACGGCTTGTCACGACGCTTGTCGTCGCGCGTCCTGACCGTCCACAGGTGCTCACCACAGCACAGCGTCCACGAACCGTCCTGAGCGGACACACGGTAGATGTCCTTCTCACCCTGCGGGTATACGCCCAGCACCGGAGTCGGTTCTCCATTCGAGCCGACGACCAGGTCACCGACCTGGAGGCTGCCGATGGGGCGCCAACCGTCCGGCGTCAGAACATTCGTGAACGTCGGGTGCGCTCTACCCCGCATATACGCCAGCGGCGCCACCTCGATCGTCCCCGCCGCCATCAGCCGCGGGATCGAGTCGGGGTCGAGCATGTCGTGCAGGGCGTCGTAGAGCGGCCGCAGATAGGGGTCGATCTTCTCGTAGAGCGTGCCGGGCAGGAAGCCGAGCCGCTCGCCCGCCTCGACGGCCGGCCGGGTGAGGATGATGCGGTTGACCTGCTTGGACTGGAGGGCCTGGACGGCCTTGGCCATGGCCAGGTAGGTCTTGCCGGTGCCGGCGGGGCCGATGCCGAAGACGACCGTGTGCTTGTCGATGGCGTCGACGTAGCGCTTCTGGTTGAGCGTCTTGGGGCGGATCGTGCGCCCCCGGTTGGAGAGGATGTTCTGGGTGAGGACCTCCGCGGGGGTCTCGCCGCCGCTCTCGCCCTCGTCGCGCAACATCGCGATCGACCGTTCCACCGCGTCCTCCGTCATCGGCTGTCCGGTGCGGAGCACCAGCATCATCTCGTCGAACAGGCGCTGTACGAGGGCCACGTCCCCTGGGGCCCCGGTGGCGCTGACCTCATTGCCCCGGACGTGTATGTCCGTACCGGGGAAGGCCTTCTCGATCACGCGCAGGAGGCTGTCGCCGGAGCCCAGGACCGTCACCATGGGGTGCTTGGCCGGGACCGTGAAGCGGGCCGTCGCCTGCGGTTGTGTGGGTGTCTGAGTCATGGGCCGGCTCTGGGGCCTGCTCATCCCTCTTTCCGTGTCTCACTGCGTCCGGTTCTCGGTCCGGCCCGTGTCGCCGGGCCGCAATCTCGTCCGCTGACCTTGCACGTCAAGGGTACGACGGCCCGCCGACGGGCCCGAGGGGTTTTACGGCTGGCGGAAGCCCAGCGTGGGCACGGCGCGGCGCAGCGGCCAGGGCCGGGCGGCGGCGGGCAGCAGGCCGTCGAGGAAGGCGTAGCGGCGCAGGGTGGCCGGGGTCTGGTCGTCGTAGGACCGCACGTGTTTCCACCAGGCGGCGACCTCCGCCCAGCCGGGTGCGGAGAGTGACCCCCCGAACTCCTGTACGGACAGGGCGGCGGTGAGGCCCGCGAAGGCGAGCCGGTCGGCGAGCGGCCACCCGGCCAGGGTGCCGGTGACGAAGCCCGCGACGAAGACGTCGCCCGCGCCGGTGGGGTCGAGGGCCTCGACGCCGATGGCGGGCACCTCGGCGCTCTCGCCGGTGCGGCCGTCGACCGCGAAGGCGCCCTTCTCGCCCATGGTGACGACGGCGAGCGGCACCTTCTCGGCCAGGGCGCGGGCGGCGGCGCGCGGGCAGTCCGTGCGGGTGTAGCGCATGGCCTCCTCGGCGTTGGGCAGGAAGGCCTCGCAGTGCTCCAGGTCGGCGAGGTCGGAGGGGTCCCAGCGGCCGGTCTCGTCCCAGCCGACGTCGGCGAAGACCCGGCTGCCGCGGCGGGCGGCGGTGGCGATCCACTCCTCCTCGCGGCCGGGCACGAGCAGGGCCACGCAGGCGCGGGCCGGGGGCGGGCACTCGGGGGCCGGTTCCTCGGGGGGCGGTGCCTCGTGGCCGTGGGAGACCATCGTGCGCTCGCCCTCGTAGGCCATGGAGACGGTGACCGGGGAGTGCCAGCCGGGGACGGTGCGGGAGAGCCCGAGGTCGATGCCCTCGCCACGCGAGAGGGCGTCCCAGCAGTACTCGCCGTACATGTCGTCGCCGAAGGCGGCGGCGAGCGAGGTGCGCAGGCCGAGGCGGGCGAGGGCGGTGGCCATGTTGGCGACGCCGCCGGGGCTGGAGCCCATGCCGCGGGCCCAGGACTCGGTGCCGCGCACGGGGGCCGAGTCCAGGCCGGTGAAGATGATGTCGAGGAAGACGGTGCCGGTCAGATAGACGTCGGTCTCCGGATCACCCTCCCCGCGGACCTCGGCGAGGGGGTCGAGGACGGGGGCCGGCCCGGGGCGGCCCCCGGGATCCGCGGGCCCCGGGACGCGCTCTCCTCGGAAAGCCGACGGCGCCACCGCATGAGGCGAAGAGATCGTCATGCTCGCTCGCTGCTCCTCTCAGGGGATGCGGGTCCGGACAGTCTGCCCGATGCTGCGATACGTTCCGTTCCATGAGGCTGACGATTCTCGGCGGTGGCGGATTCCGGGTTCCTCTTGTGCACCGGGCCCTGTTGGACGACGCGCGGCGCGACGCGCCGGGCCGGTGCACCGAGCTCGTCCTGTACGACACCGATCCCATCCGGCTGAAGGTGATCGAGTCCGTGCTGTCCGCGCAGGCGGCGGACGTGCCCGGCGCGCCGGCGGTGCGGGTCGCGAGAGACCTGGACGAGGCGCTGCGCGGCGCCGACTTCGTGTTCTCGGCGATCCGGGTGGGCGGCACGGCGGGACGTGTGCGCGATGAAAGGATTCCGCTGGGCGAGCGGGTCCTGGGCCAGGAGACGGTGGGCGCGGGCGGGGTGCTCTACGGGCTGCGGACGATCCCGGTGGCGATGGACATCGCCGAGCGGGTCGCGGCGGCCGCCCCGGACGCCTGGGTCATCAACTTCACCAACCCCGCGGGGATGGTGACCGAGGCCATGGAGACCGTCCTGGGTGAACGGGTGATCGGCATCTGCGATTCACCCGTGGGGCTGGTGAGGCGCGCGGCACGGGCGGTGGACGCGGATCCGGACCGGGTGCGTTTCGACTACGTGGGTCTCAACCACCTCGGGTGGCTGCGGTCATTGACGCTGGAGGGGCGGGAGCTGCTGCCGGGGCTGCTGGGCGACGAGAAGGCGCTGCTCTCCTTCGAGGAGGGCAAGCTCTTCGGCCCGGAGTGGCTCCAGGCGCTCGGCGCCCTGCCCAACGAATACCTGCACTACTACTACTTCCGCCGGGAGACGCTGCGCTCCGTGCTGGACTCGGTGGAGACCCGGGGCGAGTTCCTCGACCAGCAGCAGGGCCAGTTCTTCACGACGGCCGCCGCCGCGCTCGACAAGGCGTACGAGCTGTGGGAGCGGACCCGGCGCCGCCGGGAGGAGACCTACATGGCCGAGAGCCGGGCGGCGAGCGGCGGCTGGCAGCGGGACTCCTGCGACCTCGACGGCGGCGGCTACGAGCGGGTGGCGCTCGCCCTGATGCGGGCGATCTCCGGGGACGAGCGGACCCGGCTCGTCCTGAACGTCCGCAACGGCACGACGGTGCCCGCGCTGGACGCCAAGGCGATCATCGAGACGGTGTGCGAGGTGAGCGCCAAGGGCGCCCGGCCGCTGCCGTGCGCACCGCTGCGGGAGGACCAGCTCGGGCTGATGCTCCAGCTCAAGGCGGTCGAGCGGGCGGCGATCGAGGCGGCCGTACGGGGCGACCGGGGCGCGGCGCTGAGGGCGCTGGCGCTGCACCCGCTCGTCGACTCCCCCGCGGTGGCGGCCCGGATCCTGGCACGGTCCGAGGTGTATCCGCTCCCGGTGTAGGGGGCGGGGCCGGACGAGGCACCGGCCGCGGCCCCGCCCCGGGGTCGCGGCCGCGGCCGTAGAGGGAAAGGTAGACGTAGCCGCCCCCTCCGACCTGCGGTTTTCTTGACCTACTCATGGGGCGCCGCTGTGACGTCCGTCGTTGACCGGGCCCGTCCGGCCCCTTAACTTCGCGCTGCACCCGTCGTGTGACCCAGGAGTATGACGTGCCCTCGAAGCGCAACCGCATCCGTATCGCCGCCGTGACCGCGGCCCTCGCCGCCGGCGCCGGCCTCTACGCGGCGGGCGCGGCCTCGGCCGACCACTCCGCGCCGCGCACGGACAAGGAGATCCCGAACCTCACGCAGGTCCAGGAGAAGATCAAGGCCTACTACGGCGACACCGTCGACAAGGCGGGACAGCACTACGCCTCGCCGGACAGCAACTACGCCAAGCAGGTCGCGGGCATCGAGAAGAAGGCCAAGGCCCAGATCGACCGGGCGGTGCGCAACAGCAAGCACACGAAGACCAAGCCCGCCATCGTCCTCGACCTGGACGACACCACGCTGCTCACCTACCACTACGAGCTCCAGCAGGGCTTCCACTTCACGCCCGAGTCGCAGGACGCCTATCTGAAGTCCACCGACATGGCGGCGGTCTTCGGCATGCCGGAGCTGGTCAACTGGGCGCAGTCCAAGGGTGTGACGGTCTTCTACGTCACCGGGCGCGGCGAGCACCAGCGCGACTGGAGCGTGCGCAACCTCAAGAACGTCGGCTACAAGCCGGCCGCCGACCCCGCGCACTTCTTCCTGAAGAACAAGAAGACCCCGCCGGCCTACCTGCCGTGCGGTGCCACCTGCACCACGGTCGAGTACAAGGCGGGCACCCGCAAGCACATCGAGTCCCAGGGCTACGACATCGTCGCCAACTTCGGCGACCAGTACAGCGACCTCCAGGGCGGCTACGCCGACCGGACGTACAAGCTGCCGAACCCGATGTACTACCTGCCGTAAGGGTCGAGGCTCCGAAAGGGCCGCCGTAAGGACGTAAGGCTGACGCCGGTGGGGGTGCCCCCCCGCCGGCGTCGGCCTTACACGTCTTACGCGCTCATTCGCTTACGTCCTTACGGCCCGCTCAGCGCTCCCGCTTGGGGACGGGGACGCGCAGCAGGTCGCGGGCGACGGTCAGCTCGCCCGTGAAGCCCGCCGCCCGTGCCTGCCGCTCGAAGACGGCGGGGTCGTCGTAGCGCTGCGAGAAGTGTGTGAGCACCAGATGCCGCACACCGGCCGCGGCGGCCACCCGGGCGGCCTGGCCGGCCGTGAGGTGGCCGTGCTCGACGGCGAGCGGCTCGTCCTCGTCCAGGAACGTGGACTCGATGACGAGCATGTCGCACCCCTCCGCCAGGGCTTCCACGCCCTCGCACAGCCGGGTGTCCATCACGAAGGCGAACCGCTGGCCGCGGCGCACCTCGCTGACGTCGTCCAGGGTGACGTCGCCGAGCGCGCCCTCCCGCTGGAGGCGCCCGACGTCCGGGCCGGCGATGCCGAACTCCTTCAGCCGCCCGGGCAGCATCCGGCGCCCGTCGGGCTCCGTGAGGCGGTAGCCGTAGGACTCGACGGGGTGCGAGAGGCGGCGCGCCTCCAGGACGTACGACGGGGTGCGCGCGAGCACCGCGCCGTCGCCCGACACCGGCTCCTGGCCCAGGTCCACCGTCTCGCGGTAGGCCGTGGCGTACCGCAGCCGGTCGAAGAAGCGCTGACCGCTCCTCGGGTAGTGCGCGGTGACCGGGTGCGGGACCCGGTCGAGGTTGATCCGCTGGATGACGCCCGCGAGCCCGAGGGAGTGGTCACCATGGAAGTGGGTGACGCAGATCCGGTTCAGGTCGTGGGCGGCCACCCCGGCGCGCAGCATCTGCCGCTGGGTGCCCTCGCCCGGGTCGAAGAGGATGCCCTCGCCGTCCCAGAGCAGGACGTAGCCGTTGTGGTTGCGATGACGCGTCGGCACCTGGCTGGCGGTGCCGAGGACGACCAGTTCCCGTACGGACAAGGGGCTAGCCGGGGGGCCAGTTGAGGCCGCGTCCGCCGAGCACGTGGGCGTGCGCGTGGAAGACGGTCTGGCCGGCGCCGCTGCCCGTGTTGAAGACGACGCGGTAGCCCGAGGCGTCCACGCCCTCGTCCGCGGCGACGTGGCCGGCCTCGCGCAGTATGTCCGCGGCGATCTGCGGCTCGGCGGCCGCGAGGGACGCGGCGTCCGGGTGGTGCACCTTGGGGATCACCAGGACATGGGTGGGCGCCTGCGGGTTGATGTCGCGGAACGCGACGGTCGTCTCGGTCTCCCGGACGACGGTCGCGGGCACCTCCCCCGCGACGATCTTGCAGAACAGGCAGTCGGCCTGCGGTTCTCCCGCCACCGGTGGCTCCTCAGGGGTCGTCGGCTCGTACGGTCCGGATGTTACCCGTGCGTCTTCAGGCGCTTGGACCTGGCGGCATAGATCATGCATCCCGCCAGTCCCACCCAGCCGGAATTGAGGAACACGCCGACGAACCACTGCGGGCCGTACGGGAAGGTCAGGAGCAGCACCGCGCACATCACGCACCAGACGACGCCGCAGGCCATCACCTTCAGGGCGGGGATCCGCCGGGGCAGCCGCAGCAGATAGCCGCGGACGGACCGGGGGATCTTGCGGAGCGTCAGCAGGACGCAGCAGGCCCACATCGCCGCGATGGCGCCGAGGCCCACTGCCTGCGCGCCGAGCGGGATGGAAGGGCCCAGCCCCTGCCCTTCGGGCGCCGTGTCGCCGGCCACCGCCGTCGCCATGGCGATGACCAGGGAAGCCAGCGCCGGCCAGCGCGCCTGCTTCATCATCTTGCGCGCGACGGCGTCGAGGTTGTGCCGGGCGTGCCAGGAGTCGGGCTCGAGGGAGAGGGCCACCGCGAGGTCCTCGGTGGCGGCGAACAGGTCGCCGTTGGGGTCCTCCGTGCGCAGTGCCGCGAGGTTGCTGAGGGCCTCGGCGTCGCCGGGGTCGAAGGAGAGGACCTGGTGCATGGCCTGGGCCGCGATGTCCTTGCGGCCCATGTCGTAGGCGGCGGAGTAGAGCGCGAAGTGCGCGCTCACGCGCTCCGGTTCCAGGCGTATCGCCTCCAAGGCGGCCTCGTATGCCTCCTGGAGCCCCTCCTTCTCCGGGAGCTTGTGCAGGGCGTGCGACAGGACGACGTGGGGGGCCGGGTCCTCGGGCAGCAGCCGGACGGCCTCGCGGGCCGCCTCGACCGCCTGCTTCGTCCAGCCGCAGACGCGGAACGCCTCGCTGCGCCGCAGGTGGGCGTCCACGAACTCGGGGTTCAGCTGGAGGGCCTCGTCCGCCGCCCGCACCGCGCCCGTCCAGTCCCGTGCCTGGAAACGGCAGACCGAGAGCCGTTCCCAGGCCCGGACGTCCTCCGGGAACGTCGCCAGGTGACCGGAGAGGATCTCCTGGGCCTGGGTGCAGCGGTCGACGTCCATGAGCGCCATGGCGCGGGCGACGACCGGGTGGGTCGTGTCGCTCACAGCATCTTCTTCCGCTTCAGGTACGTGAGGAGCTCGTCGTACGCGCCGCCGTCGTTGGCGAACTGCGCCACGTTACGGGCCGAGGCGAACCAGGGGCCGGTGGAGGGCCGCAGCTGGTCGAGGGCGCCGAGCAGATCGGACATCTCGATCATGCGGGCCCGGCCGGTGCGCACGGAGTCCAGGAGCGCCCGCTCGGCGGCCGACTCGCACAGGTGCCGTAGGTCCGCGCCGGAGAACCCCTCGGTCCGCTTGGCCAGCTTGGCCAGGTCGATCCCGGCGACGGGCCGGTCCTTGAGGTGGTGGTGGATGATCCCCTCGCGCGCGGTCCGGTCGGGCGGCAGCACGAGCAGCATCCGGTCGAGGCGGCCGGGGCGGCGCAGCGCGGTGTCGACGTCCCAGGGGTGGTTGGTGGCCGCGAGGACGAAGACGCCGTCGTTGGCGCTGCCGTCGACGCCGTCCAGCTCGGTGAGCAGCTGGTTGACGGTGTTGCGCATGCCGGTGTTGCGGATCTGGCTGCGCTTGGCGCCGAGGGCGTCCAGTTCGTCGAGGAAGAGGACGCAGGGGGCGTTGCGGCGGGCGGTCTCGAAGAGCTGGCGGAGGTTCCGCTCGGAGTTGCCGATCCACATGTCGAGGACATCGCTGATGCTGACGGACATGAAGCGGGCGCCGAGCTCACCGGCGACGGCGCGGGCGATGTACGTCTTGCCGCAGCCGGGCGGGCCGTAGAGCAGCAGGCCGCCGCGGAGGCTCTTGCCGTAGAGCTTGCGCAGCTCGGGGTTGCGCATGGGGGCGAGGAAGGCGGCCTCCAGCCGGTCCTTGACCTCGTGCATGCCGCCGACGTCGGCGAGGGTGATGTCGCCCGGCTGGACCTCCCAGAGGGAGGAGTCGTCGGCGGTGCCGGACCCGTCGACGGTGAGCGGGGCCTCGGGGAACTCCGGCTCCGGGGGCGGGCCGGAGGGGCCGGACGGCCCGGGCACGGACGGGGCCGGGGGCGTGGCCGGGGACGAGGCCGGGGACGAGGCCGGGGGCTGGACGAAGCGGGGCGGGACGACGTCCGCGAGCTCGTTCTCGGCGCGCTTCCAGTCGTACGGGCCGCCGGTCGCGGGCGGTGCGTCCGGTGCGGTCGCTTCGTCGGTCGCCGCCGGTGCGGTGACTCCGGCGGCCGTGGCGGGGTCGGCTACGGGGGGCGCGTCGAGTCGCGTGGGGGCGCTCGGGGGCGCGGGTGCGACGGGAGTGGTAGAGGCAGCGGGAGCGCTGAGGGCGGCGGGCGCGGCCGGTACGGCGGGAGCGGCGGGCGCTACGGCGCGTGCCATGAGCACCTGGGCGTCGGTGTTGCCCGGCTCCCGCTGGAGGGCTCCGGCGGCCTGGGCGATGGCGTCCTGGACGTGTCCCGCGTCGAGCAGGAGCTGGGCGAGGTGAAGGCGCAGGGGTACGTCGTCGGGGGCGGCGTCCACGGCGGTGCGCAGGCTCTTGATGAGGGGGGACTCGTCGGGCATGCCCCCACCCTAAGCGGGGCGTTGCGGCGGGTGGACCGGGGTGCCGGGGTGGGGCGGGGGCGGGTGCGGTGTGCCGCTGCGCGGGGCTTTGTCCCCTACCCGCCCCTTCCCGTAACCGGGGGCTTCGCCCCCGGGCCCCCTTCCGCGCTGACGCGCGGTGTCCTCAATCGCCGGACGGGCTGATTTTCAGCCCGTCCGGCGATTGAGGACCGGGGTCCGGGGCGGAGCCCCGGTTTCGGGAAGGGGCGGGGCTGGGGAAAGGCCCCGCGCAGCGGCACACCGCACCCGCCCCCCCCCCCACCCCCCGCCCCCTACTTCCCCTTCGACTTCGACTTCCCGTGCTCATCCGTACAGTCCGGCGACGGCTCATGCCGCCCACCAGACCCCGCCCCGCTCCCCTCGCACTCCCCCAGCACCGAAGCCGTGAACACCGTCTTCCCGTCCACCTTGCCCGTCAGCTTCCCCCGCACGCAGGTCTCGCCGTGGATCCCCGTGACCCGCCCATAGACGATGATCTTCTGCCCGCCGCCCGTCCGGCCCTCGCAGTCGACGCCCACCGCCGACACCGGGCGCGGCGAGCCCTTGTCCGTGGAACCGCCCGCCTCGGCCGTGCCGATGCACGACAGCCACTGCACGGGATAGCCGTCGTGCTGGAGCCTGCCGGTGGCGCGTTTGTCGGTGGTGACGGCGACGGCCACCGAATTGAGACCACCCGCTTCCGCCGGTTCACAGCCGACGAGCAACAGGGCGGCCGGCCCCACGAGCGCGGCCACCCCCGCGGCGTACAGCACCTGTCGGGCCCGTAGGCGCCTCAATGCACCCATAGAGGACAGCTTCCCACCGCTCACGGTGGCACGGAAGGGCGGCCCCGGCCAGGCCGGAGCGCGCCCTCGAAGCGCGCCCCTATGGCGCTTTCACCACCCAACTGCCCCCGATCGACCGTAAGTTCGGAAACACAGGATTTATCAATTAAGCACCTGCGTTTCATCTTCCCCCCTTACTCTCTCCAGCGAAGGGGAGACACACGCGCACTGGGGAGTCGCGTGAGGGGGCAGGCCACACAGCGGCGGCCGGGGGGCTCGACGGCCGTACGACCGATGGCCCACTTCGCGCTGCCGTAGCGCGCCATCTCGCGCGTCCTACTTGTGGGTCCTAGGGGGGACTTCTTTGCTCACGTCCGTATTGGTCTGCGTCGTTTCGCTGACGCTCTTCTGGATGGCCGCCTTCACGCTCTGGTGGCAGATGCACGCCTGGCGCACGCCCGAGACGCTCGCGGCCACCCGCTTCGAGCGCCCGACCGACCACGGCTCGCTGTCCTTCTCGCTGCTGGTGCCGGCCCGCCACGAACAGGCCGTTCTGGAACACACCGTCAGACGCCTGCTGCTCTCCACCCACACCCGTTTCGAGATCCTCGTCGTCGTCGGCCACGACGACCCGGGCACGGCCGAGGTCGCCGAGCGCGTCGCGGCCTCCGCGCCCAACCGGGTACGGGTGATCACCGACACCCACGCCGCGAAGAACAAGCCGAAGGCCCTGAACACCGCACTCCCGCACTGCCTCGGCGAGGTCGTCGGGGTCTTCGACGCCGAGGACCAGGTGCACCCGGCGCTGCTCACCCATGTCGACCACGCCTTCCGCAGCACCGGCGCCGATGTGGTGCAGGGCGGCGTCCAGCTGATCAACTTCCACTCCAGCTGGTACAGCCTGCGCAACTGCCTGGAGTACTTCTTCTGGTTCCGCAGCCGGCTGCACCTGCACGCCGCGAAGGGCTTTATCCCCCTCGGCGGCAACACCGTCTTCGTCCGCACCGACGTGCTGCGCGAGGCCGGCGGCTGGGACCCGAACTGCCTGGCCGAGGACTGCGACCTGGGCGTACGGCTGTCCAGCAGGGGCAAGCGCGTCGTCGTCGCGTACGACGCGGAGATGGTCACCCGCGAGGAGACGCCCGGCTCCCTGATGAGTCTGCTCAAGCAGCGCACCCGCTGGAACCAGGGCTTCATCCAGGTCTACCGCAAGCGCGACTGGCACCGGCTGCCGACCTTCGGGCAGCGGATGCTCGCCCGCTACACCCTGATGACCCCGTTCTTCCAGGCGTTCACCGGGCTCGTCATCCCGCTCAACGTCCTCGTGACGCTTCTGCTGCACGTTCCCGTCCACATCGCCGTGCTGACGTTCCTGCCGGCCGTGACGGCCTTCGTCACCTTCGTCTTCGAGATCGTCGGGCTGCACGACTTCGGCAAGCAGTACGGCTTCCGGGTGCGCCTGGTCCACTACCTCAAGCTCGTCGCCGGTGGCCCGTTCTACCAGTTCCTCCTCGCCGGGGCCGCCGTCCGCGCGGTCTGGCGGGAGCAGCGGGGCCGCAACGAGTGGGAGCTCACCCAGCACGTCGGCGCGCACCTCACCCGAGAGGACGTCACGTCGTGACCGCGACCCTCCCCACCGCCCAGGCCCGGCCCGACACCCTCTACCGCCCGGCCGCGGCGGGCGCCCCGGTCCCGCTCCGGCCCGTGCTGCGGCTGCGCCGCTCCCGCCCCGACCTGGCGCTCTGCGGGCTGCTGCTGATCGCGATCCTGCTCGTCCAGGGCTGGAACATCACCGGCTACCCCAACCTCAGCGACGACGAGGGTACGTACCTCGCCCAGGCGTGGGCCGTCCAGCAGGGCAAGGGCCTGGCCCACTACACCTATTGGTACGACCACCCGCCCCTGGGCTGGCTCCAGATCGCCGCCCTCACCTGGCTCCCCTCGGTCCTCGCGCCCGACCTCCTCACGGTCGCCCCGATGCGCGGCGCGATGCTGCTGGTGACGGCGGTGAGCGCGGTGCTGGTGTACGCGCTGGGGCGGCGGCTCGGGCTGCCGCTCTGGGCGGCCGGGCTCGGGATGGCCCTCTTCGGGCTGTCCCCGCTGTCGGTCGTCCTCCAGCGGGAGATCTTCCTCGACAACATCGCCGTGATGTGGACGCTGCTGGCCTTCTGCCTGGCCGCGTCGCCCCGCCGGCACCTGTGGCACCACTTCGGGGCCGGTGTCGCGGCCGCCGTGGCCGTGCTGTCCAAGGAGACCATGCTGGTCGTCCTGCCGGCGCTGCTGGTGACGATGTGGCGCCACACCCACCGCGACACCCGCAAGTTCGCGGTGACGGGCGCGGTGACCGCTTGCGTGCTGATCGGCCTTTCCTATCCGCTGCTCGCGCTCCTCAACCACGAGCTGTTCCCCGGCCCCGGCCACGTCTCGCTCGTCGACGGCGTCACGTACCAGATGAGCCGGGCCGGTTCGGGCTTCCTCCTCGACCCCGGCTCCGCCGCCCACCAGGTGCTCGGCGCCTGGCTGTACTACGACCGGGTGCTGCCGGTCGGCGGGCTGGCCGCCGCGCTCGCCCTGACGGTCCTCGCCCGCCGCTCCGTGACGGCCCGGGCGATGGCCGGTCCCGCGTTCGCCGTACTGATCCTCGCGGTCGTCGCGCTCCGCCCCTCCGGCTATCTGCCGGCGATGTACATCATCCAGGCGCTGCCTTTCCTGGCCCTGTCGCTGGCCGGGCTCGCCGCGGCCGTCACCGGGAAGACCCTGCGCACCCGGCCGGGGTTCCGGCGCCGCTGGTACCCCGCGCGCTGGACCGCGGTCGTCCTGCTGACCGGCGCGGCGACGGTGTACACCGTGCCGCGCTGGTACGACGGCGACCGCGCCGCCGTCACCACCGACGTCAACGCCCCGTACCGGGCCACGACGTCCTGGCTGCGCGACCGGGACAGGGTCCCGGACCCGGCCCGTACGCGCGTCCTCGCCGACGACGCGATCTGGCTCGACCTCGTGCACGCCGGCTACACCCCCGGCACGGGCGCCATCTGGTTCTATAAGGCCGACCTGGACCCGGCCGTCGCCCGCAGCCTGCCCGACGGCTGGCGCGACCTGGACTACGTGGTCGCCTCGCCCACCGTGCGGCGCGACGCGGCCCATCTGCCGGTCGTCCAGGGCGCGCTGGAGCACTCCCGGACCGTCGCGGTCTTCGGGCGCGGCGCGGACCGCATCGAGATCCGCCGGATCACGGGGACGGGGGCGGGGGCGGGGACGAAGACGCGGAAGGGGACGGAGACTCGGACGAAGACGCGGACGGAGACGGGGACGCGGACGGAGGCGGCGCGATGACGCTTTCCCGACCCCGGCCCCGACCCCGATCCCGGGGCCGTCACGTGGGACCACCGGAGGCGGGAGTGGCGGACGGTACGGCGCTGCCGGACCGTACGACGCTGCCGCCGGGGACGGACCACCCGTTGGATCCGCCGGATTCCGCTTTCCCTCCGGGTCCTGGCTTCCCGGCCGGTTCCGGTTTCGCTCCGGGAGCCGTCCTTCCGGCCGCGCTCCCCTCCCCCGGTGCGGGCACGGGCGCGGGGCCACGCGCCGCGACGGTCACCGTCATCGTGCCCACCTTCAACGAGTCGGGGAACGTCCGCGAGCTGCTGCGCCGCCTCACCGAGGCGCTCCCCTCGCGCTTCCCCTGCGACGTGCTCTTCGTCGACGACAGCACGGACGACACCGTGGAGGCCGTCCGGGAGGCGGCGCGCTCGTGCCCGTACCCCGTCTCCGTCATCCACCGCCGGGAGCCCGTCGGCGGGCTCGGCGGCGCGGTCGTCGAGGGCATGCGGGGCGGGCTGCGCGGGGGCGCGCCGGAGCCCGGCTGGTTCGTCGTGATGGACGCCGACCTCCAGCACCCGCCCGCGCTGGTCCCGGAGCTGGTCGAGGCGGGCATCCGGGAGGGCGCCGACCTGGTCGTCGCCAGCCGTTACCGCCCCGGGGGCAGCCGCGCCGGGCTGGCCGGCGGCTACCGCGTCGCGGTCTCGCGGGCCGCGACCTGGCTGGCCAAGGGCGCCTTCCCGCGCCTGCTGAAGGGCGTCAGCGATCCGATGAGCGGCTTCTTCGCGATCCGCCGCGAGGCCGTGGCGGCGGCCGACGCCGGCGCCCTCCGGCCGCTGGGCTACAAGATCCTGCTGGAGCTGGCCGTACGCTGCCGGCCGGCGGCCGTCACCGAGCTGCCGTTCGCCTTCCAGGAACGCTTCGCGGGCGAGTCCAAGTCCACGGCCCGCGAGGGCCTGCGGTTCCTCGGCCATCTCACCACCCTGCGCACGGCGTCCTCCGTTGCCCGGATGCTCCTCTTCGGCCTCATCGGCCTCACCGGCTTCCTGCCGAACCTCCTGGGGCTCCATCTCCTGACCACCGCCGGGCTGCACTACCTCCCGGCGGAGATCGTCGCCAACCAGTTCGGTGTGCTGTGGAACTTCCTGCTCATCGAGGTGCTGCTGTTCCGCGACCGGCGGCGGCACCGCCACTGGGCGGACCGGGTCGGCCGTTTCGCGCTGCTGGCCAACGCCGATCTGCTGCTGCGCATCCCCCTGATCGCCTTTCTCGTGGGCTCGCTCCGCCTCGGGGTGCTGCCCGCCACGGTGATCGCCCTGCTCACCACCTTCGTGCTGCGCTTCGCGGCCACGGAGGCCCTCGTCTACCTGCCACGCAAGAGCAAGCCGGCGCCGGCCCGTGAGGGCGGGGCCGGGCACGAGAGCCGCAAGCACCGCCACGGGACCGTACGGCGCCGGCGCGCCGCCACCGAGGACCGTGGGGAAGGGAACCGCACATGCCACCGCTGACCCCTCCGGCGTCCGCCGAGCCACCCTCGCCGCCACCGCCCCCGCCACCGCTCACGGCCGGGCGGCGGACGAGGCGCGCCCGGCGGGCCCGGCTCGCCGCGGCGACGCTCCTGGCCTCCTCCGCTTCCTTCGGCCTGCTGCTGTCCGCGCCGGTCCCGGCCGAGGCGGGTTCGAACCTGGTCGTCAACCCCGGTTTCGAGGCCTTACGGTCGAACGGGGAGCCGACGTGCTGGGAGAAGTCCGGCTGGGGCGACAACGACTTCACGTACGCCACGACGGGCGACGCGCACAGCGGGAAGAGGGCCATGTCCGTCACGCTGACCCGCCGGGTCAGCGGTGACCGCAAGGCGCTGATGCTGGAGGACACCTCCTGCGCGCCCAATGTGACGCCGTCCCACCAGTACGACCTGTCGCTCTGGTACAAGAGCACCACTCCGGACGCCTCCGTCACCGTCTTCCGGCATGACGTGAAGGACGGCTGGCAGTACTGGACGGACCTCAAGACGCTGCCGGTCAGCTCCGGCTACGCCCGCGCGGAGGTCCGTACGCCCGTCGTGCCGCCCGGCACGGATCAGATCACCTGGGGCGTCTCCGTCTACGGCACGGGCAACGTGACCACCGACGACTTCGCCATGGAGGACGCCACCCAGCCCGCGCCCGGCGACGTCTGCACGGCGGGCGCGGCGTGCGCCAAGGGCAGTTGGGCGGTGATGCCCTTCAAGAACCCGGTGCGCAGCATGCACTCGGTCGTCCTCCACAACGGCAAGGTGCTGCTCGTCGCGGGCTCCGGCAACGACCCCGAGCTGTTCAAGGCGGGCACCTTCACCTCGGCGGTGTACGACCCGAAGACGGGCGGGATGAAGACGATCCCGACCCCCGTCGACATGTTCTGCGCGGGCCACGTCCAGCTCTCCGACGGCCGTGTGCTGATCATGAGCGGCAACAAGGCGTACCCGGCGGCGGACGGCAGCCACGGCTACGAGGGCTTCAAGGACAGTTATATCTTCGACCCGTCGAGCGAGACGTACATCAGGACCAACGACCTCAACGACGGTCACTGGTACCCCTCGGCCACGCTCCTCGGCAACGGCGACGTGATCACCTTCGGCGGGCTGCGCGAGGACTCGACGGGCAGTGTGACGGCCGAGCGGTTCAGCCAGGCGCGGCAGAAGTGGCTGCCGATGAACGAGGTCAACCAGACCTGGTCGTACTGGGGCCTCTACCCGTCCATGATCCTCATGCAGGACGGGCGGCTCTTCTACTCCGGCAGCCATGTCTTCGGCAACGGCACCCCGGGGACGGGCGCGTCGGTCTACGACTACGACCGGAACACCGTCACGGACGTCCCCGGACTCCAGGACAAGGACCACCGCGACCAGTCGGCGAGCGTGCTGCTGCCGCCGGCTCAGGACCAGCGCGTGCTGACCATGGGCGGCGGCAACGTCAACACCAACCCCGAGGCCAACCGCTTCACCGACATCATCGACCTCAAGAAGCCCACTCCTCGGTACGCTCCGGGGCCGCTGATCCCCCAGGGCACCGTGGACCAGGGGCAGGGCAAGAAGCCGCAGACGGGCGCGCAGGGCAAGATGTACGTGTCGGCGGTGCTGATGCCCGACGGCAAGGTGCTGGAGACGGGCGGCGGGCTGCACGACCGGGCGGATCCGGTGTTCGAGGCGTCGATGTTCAACCCGGCGGCGAACACCTTCCAGGCGGGCCTGGCCACGGATCCGATCCCGCGTACGTACCACTCGTCCGCGTTCCTGCTGCCGGACGGCAGGGTGATGGCGGTCGGTGACAACCCGGGCAACGGCTCGTTCGACGACCACGTGTCGATCTACACCCCGCCGTACCTCTACAAGGGCGCGCGGCCCCAGATCACCTCGGTCGCCACGGACAAGTGGCAGTACGCGAGCACGCAGCGCGTCACGGTGGACCGGCCGATCGTCAAGGCCGAGCTGATCCGCCCGGCGGCCGTCACCCACTCCTCCGACCCCAACCAGCGCTTCGTCGACCTGCCGATGACGGTCGGCGCGGACGGCACCACCATCGACCTCAACGTCACCAGCAACCCCAACCTGGCGCCGCCCGGCTGGTACATGCTGTACGCGGTCGACGCGGCCGGCGTTCCGTCGGTGGCCACCTGGGTCCACCTCGGCGGCCCGGAGGCCATGGCCCCCGCGGCGGGGCCGATGGTCCACGACTTCGCGTCCAAGCTGCCGGTTTCGGCGGCCAAGAAGCCGCAGGAGAAGCACACGTCGAAGACGGTCGACACCCAGATCGCGGGCTGCGACCGCCACTACGGCACGGAGAACGTGTGCGTGCCGACGAAGTTCCCGAAGTCGGTGCCGTCGACGACGGCGGGGCGTTGCGCGTGGCTGACGTCGCACGGCTACAAGGACCTGAGGGTCAACGGGAAGGACGACCCGCTGGGGCTGGACCCGGACAGGAACGGGAGGGCGTGTGGGTGAGGGAAGGGCGTACGGGTGAGGGAAGGGCGTGCGGCTTGAGGGCCGGACGTACGGTCGGCTTCGTACAAGGACGGGGCGCGCGACCGGCTTCGTATAGGTGAACGGCCGTGCTGCCGCACGGCCGCCGCCCTCCCTCCCGCGGGTACCCCCGGCCCTCCTCGGAGCCGGGAGTACCCGCGGTCCTAGGGTGTCCCGGTGACGTCGACACCCCCAAGAACACGCGCGCTGGCGGCCCGCCGCACCTGGCAACCCCCGACCGAGGTCGAGCGGCGGCTGCGGGACGCCGCGCTCGCCGGAGACGAGAAGGGCTATCTGCGCGTCCTCGCGGAGACCGATCTGTACCTGTACCTGGCGAAGGACGAGGTCGACGCGGGCGGCGCCCGGTCCTGGCGGACCACGGAGGACGAGCTGGGGAACTGGTGCGTCGCCGTCCGCACCACCGGGGAACGGCCGCCCCGCCACGCGGGGTCGGTGGCCTCGTGCCGGACGCTGGCGGACCTGGCCGAGCACTGGCCGGACGCCCGCTTCTCCCTCTACGTGAATCCGGGCTCCCCGTCCGGCATGCGGCTGCGGGCCCGCCCGTGGGACCGCCGACGCTGGAAGAAGGCGGCACGGGCGGCGGACACGGACCGTCCCCCGACCCTGCTCACCAAGCTGACGGGCCCGCGGTCGGGTCCGCTCGCCCATGCCCTGGCCTGCGGGGCGCATCTGTCGGTGACCAACGGCGTGCTGTGGAACGAGATCGGGGACGTCTACCGCGACTACGAGCGGGACGTCCACCTGCTCCGGGACAACTGGGGAACCGGGACGCCCCAGGAGTGGCAGATCCAGATGAACGCCCTGCTGGCCGCCCGCAACAGCCCTCCGGAACCCGAACTCGCCCTCCGGGTCCGGCGCGAGCTCTCCCACGACGCCGCAACCCTCGGCGCGGACGCCTGGCGCCGCGCCTGCGCCGCCGTCCTCGACGAACTGGAGATCCCGGAGGCGGGCGCCGCCGTCCAGGACGTCATCGGCCGCGTCCTCCGTTACGAGGCCCGCTTCCGCGCGGACGGCCTCCTGGCGCCCGACGGGTACGTCCGCAGTGCCGTCGGCTACGACTACGGGCGCGCGGTCGGCTTCGCCCGCTGGGGTCTGAGCGCCAGGCTCTGCCCGGCGGAGGCGGCCGAGGGCGCGATCCTCCGCGCCGGCGGGGCCTGCCGCGAGGCGTACGACTCCTGGGAGGACTTCTCGGCGGGGTACGCCCTGGGGCGCGTACTCCGCTTCGACACGGAGGAGTTCGGGGAGTGGTACACGGCGGTACTGGAGCCGCACCGGCTCCTGACGACGGACCCGGAGAGCCCTTGGCGGACGGTGGGCTGGGAGGAAGAGTAGGGCGTAGGGGCAGGGAACCCAGGGGCTAGGATCCGCTGATGCCCTCCATGATCGACATCTTCTTCCTTCTGTTCGGCACCGCCGCGGTCGTGTCCGGCGTCGTGATCGCCTTCAACGTGCGGGGGGTGGTGACCCGCCGGGTGGCGCGGGTGCACAAGAAGCTGGAACTCATCCATCAGGCGAACGGGCGCCTGGAGCCGGTGTTCGTGCCGTTCACCGGGACGGCGGGGTATCTGCGGTTCCTGGGAGTGGTGATGATCCCGTTCGGCCTGATCATGATCGTGGCGTCGGTAGCGCTGATGTCGCTGCATTCGGGCACGAGGTGAGGCCGTCCGTGTGAGAGCTCGTATCGCGAATGCGTCACTCCCTGTTGACCACGCGTGAAAGCTTTTCTGAGAACGCCTCCCGTGGCCACGGCCGCGCTGTTCGTGACGATCGCCGGTATTCCCATCCTGACGGCGGCGGGAATTCCCGAACCGCCCCCGGCGAACGCCGTGGCCACCCACGGCTGGGCGGCAGGCCGGGCCGACGTCTACGACCCGCCGTGGCCGGTGGAGCGATTCCCGGCGCAGGTCGGGAAGGCGTGCGGCATCTGGAAGGGCCTGACCTGGCC
Organism: Streptomyces albireticuli; assembly: GCF_021228125.1. Classification (GTDB taxonomy): domain Bacteria; phylum Actinomycetota; class Actinomycetes; order Streptomycetales; family Streptomycetaceae; genus Streptomyces; species Streptomyces albireticuli. The sequence continues at coordinate 384,276 of NZ_JAJQQS010000002.1, read as the reverse complement.
GACGGCTCCCCGCGCCCGTGACTACGAGGTGCCGGGCTCCACCCGGGTCATCCGCGGCAGCAACGTCTACCGCAACCTCAGCGGGGACCTGCCGTCGGCGGGGCATTACCGCGAATACGACGTCAATCCGCGGCCGCGCGGGACGCGCCGGGACGCCGAACGGATCGTCCGCGACGAGAACGCGCACACGGTTTGGTACACGGGCGACCACTACGCGAATTTCCGGAAGATCGAGTCGGGCTGCGAGTAGTTCACGCGGCGGTGGGTGAGGGTGAGGGCGGCGAGCACCCTCCCGGCCGCCGCCCGGTCGGCCGCCCAGCGCTCGGCGGCGCTCAGGGTGACGACCTGAGGGGCCTCGGGCAGGAGCAGGGCCGCGTAGTCGGCGAAGCGGCGCGTACCGCAGTGGGCGCACCGCGACGCGCCCGCGGCGGTAGGGGCCCATCCGGCGCGGTGCGTGCAGCCACCCGGGGTCGGCTGCCCGGTCACCAGACCGCGCCCTTCGGGAGGAGGTGGGCGCTCCGGAAGTGCCGCCGCACGGCGATCCCGGCGTCGACGGCCTTCTCGCCGTCGCCGTCGGCCGCGAGACGGCGCCGCTCGGCCTCCAGGTGGGCGCATTCGCGGCACCCGAGGGGCGAGGCAGAGGGAGTACGGGCCTCCCGCCACCTCTCGTGAGCGAGCTCGAACCAAAGGATCTTCCCCCCGGCGGCCCCGAACCGCCCGAGGTCGAAGCGGTGACTCCCCCACGTACTGGCGCACCGCCGCACGAGCAGCAGCCCCCGCCCGGATTCCGCCCGCGCCGCGGCGGCCTCGGCCTCCTCGAAGAGCGCCGGCACGTCGGGGCTCGTGTCCCACACACTCACCCGCAACCGCTGCCCTTCGAGCCCCTCAACCCCCCGAAGCCGCAGCGACGAGGGCCCGTCCGTGTGCCGATAGGCGTTGGTGACGAGCTCGGAGACCAACAGTTCAGCGGTGTCGGCGAGTTCCCTCATCCCGTGCCCGCCGAGAACGGCCCGGAGCGTGGCCCGGGCGATCCCGGGCGCGCGGGGGTCGCGCGGCAGTTCGAGGGTGTACGTCCAGGGCGGCGGCGCGGATACGGTGGCCATGCAAGTCTCCTGGCGAAGAGTGGAGTTGAGCCACGCGCAGTGGCTTGCGCCACACCGTAGCCCCGTTCATGGACTACGTTCCATGAAATCCGTGAGCTACAGCCCACGAGACCGGAACGAGCGACAGCCGCATACCCATGTGCGAATCCCGGAGGAGCACCATGCCACCGAGCACCCCTCTCCCGACCGTTCGGAGACGCCGCCTCGGCACCGAGCTGCGGAGACTCCGGGAGCGGGCGGATCTGTCCGCCACGGAGGCCGGCATGCGGCTCGGCATCACCCAGTCCCGTGTCAGCAACATCGAGGCGGGGCGCTACGGCGTCAGCGCGGAACGCGTCCGCGCCTTGGCCCGCAACTACGACTGCTCGAACCAATCCCTGATCGACGCCCTCGCCTCCATGACGGGCGAGCGCCGACGAGGCTGGTGGGAGGAGTACCGCGAGACGCTGCCTGCAGGCCTGATCGATCTCGCCGAGCTGGAGCACCACGCCACCTCGCTGCGCGTGGCCCAGGTCATCAACATTCCCGGCCTGCTGCAAACCGCGGACTACGCCCGCGCCATCTTCCACGAGGCGGTACCGCCGCTGCTACCGCACGACCTTGAGTTTCGCGTCTCGCACCGGATCAAACGGCAGGCGATCCTTTACCGGGACAACCCGCCGCCGTACACGGCGATCATCCACGAAGCCGCGCTCCGCATGCGCTTCGGAGGCACGGCGACGGCGGACGGGCAGCTCGACCATCTGCTCAGCATGAGCGAGCGGGACAACATCACCATCGCGGTCATCCCCTTCGGCGGCCGCCCCTTCCCCACATCGGGCCAGGGGGTCGACTACCTGCACGGCCCGGTCACCCAACTCGACACCGTGCAGATCGACACCGAGCACGGGGGCGCGCTGATCGACAGCGCGGCGCAACTCCAGAAGTACCGCCTGGTCTTGGACCGCATGGAGAACGCGGCACTCCCACCGGCCGCTTCACGCGACCTCATCCACCGCGTCGCCCGAGAATCCGCGAGGTGAAGAACGTGCCCATACTCCACTGGCAGAAGTCCTCCTACAGCCAGGAGGCGTCCTCGTGCGTCTACGTCGCCGCGACCCCCAGGGGAACGATCCACCTCCGCGAAAGCGAAGCGCCGGAAGCGATCCTCACGACGACCCCGGACAGACTCCGCCCCCTCATATCCCACATAAAAGCCGGCGCGCTTACCCAGGGCCAGACTTGATCTGCTCACCGGGTGTCGTACGGCTCGAAATAGGGTGCCGCCTCCGACACAAGAAGCCCAACCACCGGCGGATGTTCCCGGTACTCCCACGTGGACGGGTTCCGCAGCAACGCCTCAAGCGCCTCGCCGGTGACGCGCTCCCCGCCCTCGTGGGCCGGCCACTCGCCGCCGCAGTAGACGTGCACGTACCCGGCCTTGTCCCAGCGCCTGATGATCTCGGCGAAGGCCGGCGCGGCAACGGCCCACTCCGCCTCGTCCTCGCTGCCGGTCCAGTCGGCCAGGACGGACCACAGGGGCGCCATCTCACGGGCGTTGACGAGCACGCACTCCTCTTCGTCGCCGGAGATCCAGCCCGAAGCGCCGCTTGTCACTGCTCGAACTCCATGAAGTCCTCCAGGGCCGCGCGCAACCAGGCATAGAAGTCGACGAATTCACGCCGGTTCTCCCACCCGGGGGCGGTGAAGTCATGGATGACGCGCACCGATCCGCTGTCAAGGTCCCAGCACGCCACGTCGTCGTTGTCCTCGCGCCGGGCGAAAGGGACGAGCCGGCGTCCGGGGAAACGCTCGCGCATCCCGGCCGCGCGGGCCCGGAGGTTCCGCCCTTCCAAGAGCCACCACGGCTCAAGACCGACCAGACCGGATTCCACCGCCCGAAGGAACTCCTTCGGGTAGGCGAACCGGCCGGGAAGCTCCGCCGAGGAAAGTACGTCCACCTGCCCCCGACTCCTCGTTAAGACGGCACCTGATGGGCTGACATCAGGTGATTCATGCCCGAGGACTCGAATCGCATGACCTTCGCCCTACAATGCACGGTTCACGAATTTGGGTTTGGGGCGGCCTCATTCACAAGGGCGTCCCGAAGGGACACATAGCCCTCTTCAGCCCAGTCCTCGCCATCGAAGTACGCCTCCCAGAAACCCGGTGCAGCCCATTCTTCCGGGCGCAGGAACAGGGAACCCTCATCACTGGACCCCGCGACCCAGAGCCGGGAGACGGACGGAGAGATGACCGAAAAGCCGCGAGTGTCGAACAAAGCGGGGGCAGAACCGTCCATCGGATCGATTCGATAATAGTTCCGGCCCCCGAACTTCGCGTACATTTCCAGTACGGCGTACTCCTCGCCGCCGCGCAGAGGGCTCATATCAAGCCCCTCCCCCTGGATTCGATCACGATCGACCCTCACGAGCATTTCATCATCTCCGGTTCATGACCATCTTGTAGTCCGAATCATACGCCACAGCTCCGGTTTTTTCGTTGTAGTAATAGTGCACCTGGAAATCACCATACGGACTCTGGTGCGTTCGCGTGGTGTACTTGCCCCAGTCGGACATCGACCCTCCACCCGAGGTCAGATGTGCCCTGACATGGGGATTGTTAAGCTCTTCCCCCGGAATCACAAGACGGGACTCAGATATGACCTGAGGTCTCAATTTCCCATCGGAAGTGAAGACCGATCCCACTGATTCGCGACGTAGCTGATCAGCCAGACGCTGCCCACTCACCCCTCCTGAAACGATATCTTGGTTCGCATCCTTGCCGACCTTCCCCAATTCATTGAGAGTGGGGTATTCCTTCTTCTTCTGAGGCTTCTGGGGCTTCTGCGCCTTCGTGCATTCTTCCGGCGCCAGGCCCAGAGGGTCCCCGACGACGTGGGGGGTCGACACATAAGCGTGATGGTTGGGAGCAGGAGCCAGACCCAGCGGGTCGGCCGTCACGTATCGCGCGGCCTCCGGGTCGTAGTACCGGAAATAGTTGTAGTGCAACCCCGTCTCGGGATCGAAGAACTGGCCCGGGAAGCGCAGCGGGCAATCGACGGAGCCGTCGCTCGGGGCAGGCAGATCCGTACCCCACAGCGTCGTCCTGCGCTGCCACGCGAGCTCGCCCTGCGGTGTTATGAGCTCGGTGGGTGAACCGACCAGGTCCGTGACCACGGCGTGGAAGCGCATGCCGTGGCCGGGGTCGGCCGCCTCACTCGAAAATTGTTCGATCACCGACTCGCCCGGCGAACGCACCAATGGCCTGTGGTCCGTCTGCGTCAACGGGCGGGGAGTTCCTGGCGCGTAGTCCCAGGTCGTGACCTCGCCCCGAGAGGTCGTCCGCTCGGCCACGCGGGCACCGTCCCACGTGAAGGACACGTCCTCGACGGTCCCGTCACCCGCTACCCGCGCCTTGGAGAGCCGCCGCCCCAGGGGGTCGTACGCGTACCGCCAGCGCTCACCTTCCGGGGTCACCGCCTCCGTCAGCCGGTCTTCCGCGTCCCAGTTGTAGGCCCAGGTCCGTGTCTTGCCGTTGAGGAGTCTGCGGACCTTGCGCGTCAGGCGGCCCTGGGAATCGTGTTCGTAGGAGGTACGACCCGCGCGACGGATCAACGTGCCTTCGAATTCCCTTTCCCCTGGAGCCGCATGGGCGGGTGCCGAGGCGCGGGTGAGGTTGCCTGCTCCGTCGTAGGCGTACCGTTCGGTCCAGCCATGGGCGTTCACCTTCATGACGCGACCGGTGCTGTCGAGATCGAAGCGTCTCGTTCCCGACGTGAGTTCACGGATCTCGGTGAGGTAGCCGTCCTCCCGGTACGCGTACTCGCGGTGCTGAAGGAGACGCTCACCCCCTCGGACCACCTGCGCTGTCAGACGGTCGTTGCCGTCCCACCGCTGGGTGAGGGCGACGTCCTGACCCAGGCGGCGTTCCGTCTCTCGGCCGGCCGCGTCATAGGTGAAGCTCAGGGCACCGGCGTCGCCGCGCAGTTCCGCCGGGCGACCTGCCACGTCGTACGTCCAGACCGAGGCGAGGCCGGACGGAGTGACCCGGCGCGTGCGACGGCCCAGTTCGTCGTATGCGTAGGTCGTCGTACGGCCGTTCACCGTCTCCGACAACACACGTCCGAGCACGTCCCGCTCGTAGACGATCTCCGCATCAGCGTTCACGGCGCGGAGCAGGCCGCCCGAGCCGTCGTACGTGAACGCAGTGGTACCGCCCGTGTCCCCACGCTGCTCCGTGGTGCGGCCCAACGCGTCGCGGATGTAGCGCAGGGTCTCGCCCGCACCGTTCGTGCGGGAGGCCAGGTCGCCGACCGCGTCGAAGGCATAGGCCAGGGTCCGCCCGTTGAAGTCCGACTCCGCCACGAGCCGACCCGCCGCGTCGTACTCGTACGACCATGTCAGCCCTTGCGGGTTGGTGACGCCGACCAAACGCAGCTCGGTGTCGTACGCGAAGGTGTACGTCGTACCGTCGGGGTCCGTACGGGACGCGGGCAGGTCGAACCTGCCCGCGGTGTGCCTGGTGATGTTCCCGGTCGTGTCCGTGTGGCTGAGGATGTTGCCCTCGCCATCCCAGGTCCAGCTCTCGCGTGTGCCATCAGGGTGTTCACGCCAGCTGGGCCTGCCTTCCGTGGTCCACCCCATGCGGGTGCTGTGGCCCAGGGGGTCGACCGCCTCGGTGACCCGGCCGAAGGCGTCACGCCGGACAGTCGTGGCATGGCCGAGCGGGTCGGTGACAACGAGGGGCAGGCCGGCCGGGTCACAGGCGATGTGCCGGGTATGGCCCAGCGCGTCGGTGACCGAGGCCAGATGCCCCAGTTCGTCATAGCCGTAGCGGGTTTCCGCCCCGGCGGGATCCGTGGTGGTGAGCGGATTGCCCCGCTCGTCGTACGTGTGCCGCCAGACCGCCCCGCCCGGCTCGGTGACCTCGACCGGCCGGCACTGTTCGTTGTGGACCGCCGTGCCGGTGCTGCCGTCGGGGAGGACCACCTCGACGAGGTTCCCGGCCTCGTCGTAGGCGTAGCGCGTCGTGCGACCCAGCGGGTCGGTCACCGAGAGGCGGTTCTCGCCGCGTTCGTCCCATTCCGTCAGCGTGGTGTGGCCCAGCGCGTCGGTCTCCTCGACGACGAGAGCGTCGGAGTTGTACCGCAGCGTCTGCCGGTTACCCAGGGAGTCCGTGACCGTGGTCGTGCGGGTCTCGTCGTCGTAGGCGAGGCTGCCGGACAGGAACCCGTCGCTGCCTTCCGTGCGGACGACGCGGCCGCGCTCGTCGTAGAAGTAGGCGTACGAGGAGGCGTTCCGGTCGGTCCAGGAGGTGATCCGGCCCTCGGCGTCGTAGGCGAAGCACAGGGGTTTGCCACTGGAGTTGGTGACCTCCGTGAGGTTTCCCCCGGCGTCGTACCCGTAGGAGACCAGGGCCCTCCCCCGGCCCGCCGGTGCCGCCGGGTCGTACAGCGACGGCGCCTCGTCCAGGAGGCGGAGGCCGGTGATCCGGGTGGCCTCGGTCTCGATGGCGACGTAGTACCCGCCGGAATGGCGGATGCCGTACGGAACGCCCTTCGCCGTGCGTTCGATGTCGACGCGTGCGTCGTTGCGGTCGTGCAGGCTGTCCAAGGGGAGCTGGATCGCGCCGGGTACGTCCGTGGGGGCCGGGTTGCCGAAGGTGCGGACGACTCCGGTGAACGGGTCGGTGACCGTCACCACGCCGTCGGGCTTGCCGTCCCACTCCAGGGGCCAGCGCGGGCCCTTGACCGGCAGGGTCGGGGTGCCGGGCCGCGGCACCGGATAGACCAGGCGCATCCCGTCGGCCGCCACGAAGACGACGCCCTCGGCGTCCAGTTGTACGCGCTCGTCGAGGGTGGAGGCCCATGTCGGGCCGAACCAACCGCCCGACCGGTATGTCGAGAGGTGCGTGCGCGACACGACCAGGGGCAGGGCGCCGGGCAGGGTGACGTCCGTCTGCGTCAGCGTCATGGCGCCCGTCGCGACGTCGATCGGGTCCAGGCACTCCTTGACGTTCGCCTTGGGGCGGCCGACCGTGCCCACGTCCAGGAGGTTGGGGCGGGCGCCCCTGAGCAGCGGGCCCAGGCCGCCCACCTGGACGCTGTTCTTCGCCAGGGAGCCGAAGCCGCCGAAGGCACCGCCGTAGATCATGCCGTTCTTGGCCGCGGCGTTGATGTCGTCCAGGCTCACGCCGTCCTGGAGGCCGGTGCTGATCTTGAGGGTCTGGGCGACGGCCAGCTCGACGGTGACGGCCTCCACCCCGCCGAACGCGGCCGCGACCAGCGTCGTCGCGGCGACCTCGGCGACCACGGTGGAGATGGCGATGCCCACGGTGGTGCCCAGCTCGATGATGGCCGCGGCGGCGGTCGCCGAGGCCGCGGTCGAGAGGCCGGCGGTGAAGAAGGCCAGGCCGACGCCCGCCACGATGACGCCGGCGTCGATCCAGATCTGGGTCCACAGCTTGTCGGTCGCGTCGTCGATGGCGTCCGCGACCTTCTCCAGGGCCTTGGCCATCTGGCGGGCCGCCTTCGGGACGTCGAACAGCCATCCCTTGTCGCCGTTGGCGTAGCGGTTCCAGAACGTCTCGAACGCCTCGATCGCCTCACCCTTGTTGTTGTGGATGAGGGAGCGTGCCGTGGTGTTGACGGGCGTGCGCACCTTGTCGACGCTGTCGGCGAAGGTGTTCCACGCGGTGGCGGCCTTGCGCAGTTTGCCCGGATCGCCGTCGGGCCAGTCGAGCCCCAGCTTCTCGAGGATGTTCTTGGCCTCGTCGGCGATGCTCACTTGCCGTCCTTGCCCTTGTTCTTCTCCTTGGTGAACATCCCGGCGATCAGCGCCTCGTTGTCGACGTGACCGTCCGACATGTCGACCATCGCCTGATGAATGCTGACCAGGCCCAGGACGAGGGTGCCCGTCGCCTTCTCGATGGCGGTCTGCTGCTTGGGGTACTCGGCCGCGAACTCCTTGACGGCGTCGTCGTTGCCCCAGGGCTTGCCCAGCCCGTCCAGTGTGGTGACGAGCTTGGTGAGCGCCTCGCTCAGCTTCTGACCCTGCTCGTGGAAGACCGGCGCCGAGGACTTCAGGTCCGCCGTCTTGATGTCCAGTACCTTGCCGTCGCCAGGGCTGTCGCCCATCGCCGTCTCCCCCGCCGAGGTCCTACGTCCGTCACGTCGGCGCGCCCACACCCGTTACCGAGCGACACACCGACGCCACATAATCGCACGTCAATTCGGTGGAGTTTTCCGGGACACGCGACTTCCGGCGGCGAGCGGAGGGCGGCCGGAAGAGGCCCGGGGCCCGGCCCCGGGAGGAAGGGGGAGGAAGCGGGAGGAAGACAGCAGGAGGGGCGCCGACGCCCACTCCCCCGTGGTCGGCGCCGGCGCCCTGCCTCTTCCTCAAGCATCAGGGGGATCACCGTCCGGCCGCCATAGGAAGAACTACCTATCCGGAGTGCCGGGCTCCGAAGGGCGTGAACCCCCTGGTCACACGGCTGGCGGTCCCACTGCTCACGGCACCAGCCCCGCCCGCCTCGCCTGCACCACCGTCGACACCCGGTTGTTCGTGCCCAGCTTGCGGTAGATCTTCTCCAGGTGGCGGTTGACCGTGTGCGGCGAGATCGTGAGGCGGCGGCCGATCACGTCCGCCGTCAGTCCCTGGGCGACCAGGCCCAGGACCGTCTGTTCACGGGGTGTCAGACCGTGCTCGGCGGCGGGCAGCAGGGCCGCCGCCGAGGAGTCGTCCCCGTCCGGTGCCGTCGCCCGCCGCAGGCTCCGCAGTTCCTGGATGTGGTTCTCCGCGCTCAGCAGCAGCGGCTGGATCCGCGCCGCGAACGCCAGCTCCCGCGTGCTGAAGTCCCGCCCCTTGCGCCCCAGGGACACCGCGCGCATCACGTTTCCGTCGCTCGGAAGGGGGATGCCCAGCTGACGCGTCGTACCGAAGTCGTGGCGGGCCTCGCTGAAACAGCGGGTGTTGCGCCAGCCGTCGCAGATCCGGTCCATGGTCACCGGCCGAAGCCCGCCCGCGCCGAGGTAGCCGACCAGGGGGTGCCGCTGGCGCGCCCGGCGCACGACGAGGTCGTCCACGTCCGGGCCGATCGACGTGGGCGCCCAGCCGTCGGCCCCGCTGCCCCGCCCCACCAGGCTCGTCACATCGAACCTCGCGAGGATCACCGTGCCGCAGCCGAAGGTCTCGAGCAGGTGCGCCGCCACCAGGTGCTGGAGCGCGTCGGGGTCTTTGCTTTCGAGTACGGCGACGGCGAGGTCGAGCATGCGCTCGTAGTCCCGGGAGCGAAGGTGCGACATGAACAGTCCATCCCCAGAAACGGCCCGCCTGGAGCCCGTTCGCGGCCCGATTGTGGCCAGGCCCACGGCTTCCTGTCGTGCGACCCCGCGCCTACGGGCGTCCGGGCCCGACCTGGAGGCCGGACAGGCCCCGACCGGGAAGCCGGACAGGCCCTGACCGAGAAGCCGGACAGGAGGCCGGACAGGCCCCGACTGAGAAGCCGGACGGGAAGCCGGACGGGAAGCTGCCCCGACCCAGCGGCAGCCCGCCCGCAGCGCCGGATCGTCCCGCCACCACGACCGGGCGGCCACGGCCGGGGGCGTCCCTACGGCCGATCACGTCCTACGAACCGGCGGCGTCCTTCCTACGACTCCTACGACCAGCGGCCCGTCCGGCCCAGCAGCAGCGCCGTCGCCGCCGTGCCCGCCGTCGAGGTCCGCAGGACGCTCGGGCCCAGCCGGTACGGCTTCGCGCCCGCCTCCGCGAAGGCCGCGAGCTCCTCGGGGGAGACACCGCCCTCGGGGCCGACGACGAGGACGATGTTGCCCGTCGCGGGCAGCTCCGCCGTCGCGAGCGGGTCGCTGGAACCCTCCTCGTGCAGGACTGCGGCGAACGCGGCGTCCGCCAGGAGCGTGGCGACCTGCTTGGTCGTCAACTGCTCGGAGACCGGCGGGAACCGCAGCCTCCGCGACTGCTTGCCCGCCTCACGGGCCGTCGCGCGCCACTTGCCCAGCGACTTGGCCGCCCGCTCGCCCTTCCACTGCGTGATGCAGCGCGACGCCGCCCACGGGACGATCGCGTCGACGCCCGTCTCCGTCATCGTCTCCACGGCGAGCTCACCGCGGTCGCCCTTCGGCAGCGCCTGGACGACCGTGATGTGCGGCTCCGGCAGCGGCTCGGCACGGACCGAGGTGACCGCGACGTCCAGCCGGTCCTTGCCCTCGACCGCGGCCACGGTGCCGAACGCACCCGTGCCCTCGCCGTCCGTCAGGACGATCTCCTCACCCACGCGCAGCCGGCGCACGGAGACGGCGTGCCGGCCCTCCGGGCCCGAGAGCGGGAAGACGGTGCCGGGGAAGACGCCCGTGAGGGCACCCTCCTCGACCAGGAACACCGGCGCTGTCATGACTCGCTCCCTCGCGTCGTTCTGTTCTGCTCGCCGCCCTGCCCGGCGGTTGCGTGCCCGGCGGTTCCGTACCCCTCGCCCCGGGCGGGCGGCCGGTCCGCCCCGCGTGCCGCCGCCAGCTCGGCGGCCAGCACCTCCACCAGCCGCGCGGCCGGGAGTTCCCGGGACAGCCGGTGGCCCTGGCCCGCCCAGAGGTTCATCCCCTGCGGGTCGCCCGCCGCCGCGGCCGCCTTGCGCAGACCGGAAGTGAGGTAGTGGACCTGAGGGTACGCCGCGGGGGCGTACGGGCCGTGTTCCCGGAGGAAACGGTTCACCAGGCCACGGGCCGGGCGGCCCGAGAAGGCGCGGGTCAGTTCGGTGCCGGTGAAGACCGGCTCGGGGTCGGTCAGGGCCCGCTTGTGCAGGTCGTGGGCGCCGGACTCGGGGCAGGGCACGAAGGCCGTGCCGAGCTGGGCCGCGACGGCGCCGGCCGCGAGCACGGCGGCGATCTGGGCGCCCCGCATCAGACCGCCCGCGGCGATCATGGGGAGGTCCACGGCCTCGCCGATCTCCGCCAGCAGGGTCAGCAGGCCGACGCCCGCGCCGGTGCCGTCCAGGTGCGGGTCGTCGTGGTGGGTGCCCTGGTGGCCGCCGGCCTCCGTGCCCTGGACGCACAGGGCGTCGGCGCCCGCCGCGTGCGCGGCACGCGCCTCGGCGACGGAGGTGACGGTCACGACCGTCACCGTGCCGACGCCCGCCAGCGCCTCGACCACCGCCGGGGCCGGGCAGCCGAAGGTGAAGGAGACCAGGGGCACGGGGTCGTCGAGGAGGATGGCCAGCTTGGCGTCGTAGGCGTCGTCGCACGGCCGGTCGGTGTCGCCCAGCGGCGTGCCGTACCAGGCGGCCTCGCCGGCCAGCTGCTCGGCGTAGACCTCGACGGCGGCCGGGTCGGTGGCGGGGGGCTGCGGCATGAAGAGGTTCACGCCGAAGGGGGCGGCGGTACGGGCCCGGAGCTGCTTGATCTCCTCGTACATCGCCGCGGGGGTCTTGTAACCGGCCGCCAGGCTGCCGAGCCCGCCGGCTTCGGAGACGGCCGCCGCGAGCGCCGGGCAGGAGGGGCCGCCCGCCATGGGGGCCTGCACGATCGGGTGCCGGTACAGACCGGTCAGCGTGGTGGCTCCCCTGGATTCAAAGGCCATGACCACATCGTGTCACGCCCGGGGGGACGCGCCGACCCCGACCGGGAAGGAGGCCCGGGGAGCGCCCGGGACGTACATCAGGGAAGCCCCGGGACATGCGTCCGGCCCCGCTCCGGCATGAGAACCTGCCGGACCGGGGCCGGACGGCGGGACCGGGCCGGAGCCCGGTCGCCTGATGCCTTGCTGACCGCCTGACGCCTCGCCGATGCCTCCGCGAACGCCGACGCCAAGACGCGAACGCCGAGACGCGGACGCCGGGACATCGGCCGACGCTGCCGTCTAGCGGCCGTTGAACGCGTCCTTCAGGCGCGAGAACAGCCCCTGCTGCCCCGGCTTGAACTCGCCCATCGGGCGCTCCTCGCCGCGCAGCTTCGCGAGCTGGCGCAGCAGGTCCTCCTGCTGCGGGTCCAGCTTGCTGGGGGTGATCACCTCGACGTGCACGATGAGGTCACCGCGCCCGCCGCCGCGCAGGTGCGTGACGCCGCGCTGGTGCAGCGGGATCGACTGGCCGGACTGGGTGCCCGGCCGGATGTCGATCTCCTCGATGCCGTCCAGGGTCTCCAGCGGCACCTTGGTGCCGAGGGCCGCGGCCGTCATCGGGATGGTGACCGTGCAGTGCAGGTCGTCGCCGCGGCGCTGGAAGGTGGGGTGCGGGGTCTCGTGGATCTCGACGTAGAGATCGCCGGCAGGGCCGCCGCCGGGGCCGACCTCGCCCTCGCCCGCGAGCTGGATGCGGGTGCCGTTGTCGACACCGGCGGGGATCTTGACCGTCAGGGTGCGGCGCGAGCGGACGCGGCCGTCGCCGGCGCACTCCGGGCACGGGGTCGGCACCACGGTGCCGAAGCCCTGGCACTGCGGGCACGGCCGCGACGTCATGACCTGGCCGAGGAACGACCGGGTGACCTGCGAGACCTCACCGCGGCCGCGGCACATGTCACAGGTCTGCGCGGAGGTGCCGGGGGCCGCGCCCTCGCCGCTGCACGTGGTGCAGACGACGGCGGTGTCGACCTGGATCTCCTTGGTCGTCCCGAACGTCGCGTCGTTGAGGCTGATCTCCAGGCGGATCATGGCGTCCTGGCCGCGGCGGGTGCGCGAGCGCGGTCCGCGCTGCGAGGCCTGGCCGAAGAAGGCGTCCATGATGTCGGAGAAGTTGCCGAAGCCCGCGCCGAAGCCGCCGGCCCCGCCACCGGCACCGCCGGAGGCCGAGAGCGGGTCGCCACCGAGGTCGTAGACCTGCTTCTTCTGCGGGTCCGAGAGCACCTCGTAAGCGGCGTTGATCTCCTTGAACCGCTCCTGGGTCTTCGGGTCCGGATTGACGTCCGGGTGCAGCTCGCGGGCGAGTCGGCGGAAGGCCTTCTTGATCTCGTCCTGCGAGGCATCGCGCCGTACGCCCAGGACCGCGTAGTAATCCGTGGCCACTTACGACTCCGCCAGGATCTGTCCGACGTAACGTGCCACTGCGCGTACCGCTCCCATCGTTCCGGGGTAGTCCATGCGGGTCGGTCCGACCACGCCGAGTTTGGCGACTGCCTCGTCGCCCGAACCGTAGCCGACGGCGACGACCGATGTGGAGTTCAGTCCCTCATGAGCGTTCTCATGACCGATCCGCACCGTCATGCCCGAATCCTTGGCCTCGCCGAGCAGCTTGAGCAGCACGACCTGCTCCTCCAACGCCTCCAGCACGGGCCGGATCATCAGAGGGAAGTCATGGCCGAAGCGGGTGAGATTGGCGGTGCCGCCGATCATCAGCCGTTCCTCGGTCTCCTCGACCAGGGTCTCCAGCAGGGTCGCGAGGACTGTGGAAACGGTTCCGCGATCCTCCTGCTCGAAGGAGTCGGTGAGGTCCTGCACCAGCTGCGGCACATCCGCGAACCGCCGCCCGACGACCCGGCTGTTCAGCCGCGCCCGCAGGTCCGCGAGAGAGTTCTCGCCGATCGGGGCCGGGCAGTCGACCATGCGCTGCTCGACCCGGCCGGTGTCCGTGATCAGTACGAGCATGACGCGGGCGGGAGCGAGCGAGAGCAGCTCCACATGGCGCACCGTCGAGCGGGTGAGCGACGGATACTGCACCACCGCGACCTGCCGGGTCAGCTGCGCGAGCAGCCGGACCGTGCGGCCCACCACGTCGTCGAGATCGACGGCGCCGTCGAGGAAGTTGTGGATGGCCCGCCGCTCCGGCGTCGACAGGGGCTTGACGCCCGCCAGTTTGTCGACGAAGAGGCGGTAGCCCTTGTCGGTCGGGATGCGGCCGGCGCTCGTGTGGGGCTGGGCGATGAAGCCCTCGTCCTCCAGCGCGGCCATGTCGTTGCGCACCGTCGCCGGGGAGACTCCCAGGCGGTGCCGCTCGGTGAGGGCCTTGGAGCCCACCGGCTCCTCGGTGCCCACATAGTCCTGGACGATGGCGCGCAACACCTCGAGCCTGCGTTCGCTCAGCACCGCGCACCTCCAGTCCAGCCGTCCTACGGTTTCCGTCCCTGGCACTCAATGGTCACGAGTGCCAGATACCTCCAGCCAGTGTACGGCCGCCGACCACGGCCAGGGCAAGAGCCGTCCCCGCCGGGCGCCCGCCGCACACCTGCCGTATGCCCGCCGGGCGGGCAACCGTACCGCGCTCCGGATAGCGTCCGGGTATGGAGAGCGATGAGGCGACCGCGCGTTGGGAGAGGCTCGCGCCAGGGGTCGCGCGCCGCAGAATGCCCGGGTGGGACGCCACGATCGGGGTGGTCGCGGGGGCGGACGGCATGCTGCTCGTGGACACCGGCGCGACCGTCCGGGAGGGCGCCGAGGTCCGCCGGGACGTGCGCGAGATCTTCGGGCGCGCAGTGACGCATATCGCTCTGACCCACCCCCATTTCGATCATGTCTTCGGGACGGCCGCGTTCTCCGGGGTCGAGGTGTACGGGGCGGTGGGGCTCGCCGAGCTGCTGGAGCGCGAGCGCGAGGAGCTGCGCCGGGACGCGGTGCGGCACGGGGTGGAGCCGGAGGCCGCGGCGGGCGCGGCCGAGCTGCTCGTACGCCCCCACCACCAGGTCTCCGGCGAGCTCACCCTAGACCTGGGCGGCGGCCGGCAGGTGCTGCTGGCCAACATCGGACCGGGGCACACGGCGCACGACCTGGCCGTGTTCGTCGCGGGCACGGGCGGGGCGCCCGAGGTCGTCTTCTGCGGCGACCTGGTCGAGGAGTCCGGCGAACCGCAGGCCGGGCCGGACGCGCTCCCCCGCCAGTGGCCGGCCGCCCTGGACCGGCTGCTGGCGCTGGGCGGCGAGGACGCGGTCTACGTGCCGGGGCACGGGGCGGTGGTGGACGCGCGGTTCGTGCGCGCGCAACGGGACGCGCTGGCGGAGCGGTTCGGCGTGTCGTGACCCGGTGAGGGGTGGGGCGTCGCCCGTGACTCACCTGAAGGAGGGCGGGGCGCGCAGCAAGATCCCGTCCCCCCGGTTCACCCCGCAGAATGGCACCCATGCGCAGCAGACAATACGGACCGGACCTCACCCCTCCGTGGAAGCGTCAGCAGCCCGCGCCCGAGGTGCCCGCGGATCCCGGCCTGGTGGTCGAGGAGGTGTCCACGGGCTTCTGCGGAGCGGTGATCCGCAGCGAGAAGACGGCCCAGGGGCTCACCGTGACCCTGGAGGACCGCTTCGGCAAGCACCGGGTCTTCCCGCTGGAGCCGCGGGGCTTCCTGCTGGAGGGGCGCGTCGTCACGCTCGTACGCCCGGCCGCCGCGCGGGCGCCCCAGGGGCCGGCGCGGACGGCGTCCGGCTCGCTCGCCGTGCCGGGGGCGCGTGCGCGTATCGCGCGCGCCGGGCGCATCTATGTCGAGGGGCGGCACGACGCGGAGCTCGTGGAGCGGGTCTGGGGCGACGACCTGCGCATCGAGGGCGTGGTCGTGGAGTACCTGGAGGGCGTCGACGATCTGCCCGCCGTCGTCCGCTCCTTCTCCCCCGGCCCTGACGCCCGTCTGGGCGTCCTGGTCGATCACCTCGTGCCGGGCTCGAAGGAGTCGCGGATCGCGGCGGAGGTGACCGGAGAGCACGTACTCGTGGTGGGCCACCCCTATATCGACGTGTGGGAGGCGGTGAAGCCGTCGTCGGTGGGGATCGCGGAGTGGCCGCGGGTGCCGCGTGGGCAGGACTGGAAGACGGGGGTGTGCGCGGCGCTGGGGTGGCCGTCGAACACGGGGGCCGCGTGGCAGCGGATCCTGTCGTCGGTGGGGTCTTACAAGGATCTGGAGCCGGCGCTGCTGGGGCGGGTGGAGGAGTTGATCGACTTCGTGACGGTGCCGGTGGGGTGAGCGGGGGGCTTTTTCCCCTACCCGCCCCTTCCCGTAACCGGGGGGCTTCGCCCCCCCGGGCCCCCTTCTGCGCGCTGACGCGCGGTGGCCTCAGACTCCCCCGACTACCGCTGGGAGGTGCCCCGGCCGGGCTGGAGATGTGCCCCTGTCCGAGGTCGGCTTTCCGCAGGCCGGTTTTTTTCCCCGCCAGGGCGGCCTTCTCGCCCGGTTCCGGGCAACGATTCAGTCCGTCCGGAGCTTGAGGACCGGGGTCCGGGGCGGAGCCCCGCCACACGGCGGAGCCGCATATCGGATGCAGCGGGAAGGAACGGGATCCAGCCCGGCCGGCGATTGAGGCCACCACGCGTCGACGCGGAACCGGGGGCCCGGGGGCTTGCCCCCGGTTCGGGAAGGGGCGGGGTGGGGAAAAGACCCGTCTAATCCACCAGGTCCCTGACCACCGCGTCCGCCAGCAGGCGGCCCTGGAGCGTCAGCACCGCCCGGCCCGCCGCGTACGGCTCCGGCTGGAGCAGGCCGTCCGCCAGGGCCCGCGCGGCCGCCGCCGCCCCGGCCGGCCGCAGCAGCGACAGCGGGCAGCCGTCGATCAGCCGCAGCTCCAGCAGGATCCGCTCCACCCGCCGGTCCTCGTCCGGCAGGACCTCGCGGCCCGCCCCCGGGGAGCGGCCCTCGGACAGGGCCTGGGCGTACGCGCCGGGGTGCTTGACGTTCCACCACCGCACGCCCCCCACGTGGGAGTGCGCCCCGGGGCCGGCGCCCCACCAGTCCGCGCCGCGCCAGTAGAGCTCGTTGTGACGGCAGCGGCCTGCCTCGCCGGTGGCCCAGTTGGAGACCTCGTACCAGCTGAAGCCCGCGGCCGTGAGCATCTCCTCGGCGATGAGGTAGCGGTCGGCGTGGACGTCGTCGTCGGTCATGGGGACCTCGCCGCGGCGGATCCGCCGGGCGAGCTGGGTGCCCTCCTCGACGATCAGCGCGTAGGCGGAGACGTGGTCGGGGCCGGCGCCGAGCGCGGCGTCCAGGGAGGCCCGCCAGTCGTCGTCCGACTCGCCCGGCGTGCCGTAGATCAGGTCGAGGTTGACGTGCTCGAAGCCGGCGGCCCTGGCCTCGGCGACGCAGGCCTCCGGGCGGCCCGGGGTGTGCGTACGGTCGAGGATCTTCAGGACGTGCTGCCGGGCGCTCTGCATGCCGAAGGAGATCCGGTTGAAGCCGCCCGCGCGCAGCTCGGCCAGGTAGGCCGGGTCCACGGACTCGGGGTTGGCCTCGGTGGTGATCTCCGCGCCGTCGGCGAGGCCGAACTCGTCACGGATCGCGGCCAGCATCCGTACGAGGCCGGCGGCGGGCAGCAGCGTGGGCGTGCCGCCGCCGACGAAGACGGTCTCCACCGGGCGCGGGTCGTCGCCCAGGACCTTCCGCGCGAGGCGGATCTCCTCGGCGACCGTCTCCGCGTAGTTGTCCCGGGACGCGAGCGCGCCGCCGGAACCGCGCAGCTCACTCGCGGTGTAGGTGTTGAAGTCGCAGTATCCGCAGCGTGTCGCGCAGTACGGCACGTGCAGGTAGAACCCGAGGGGCCGCTGCCCGGCGCCCCGCAGGGCGTGGAGGGGCAGCGCCCCGTCCTCGGGCATGGGTTCGCCGTCAGGCAGTACGGAAGGCATGGGTCCATTGTCCGGCATCGGACGGAGTCGCCCGGCGCCGACCGGACCGGGCGGCTCCGGGCAGACCCGGGCGGCCCCGGGCGGACCCGCCCGGGCCCGGGCGGCGGCGTACGGATCCGGCCCGGCTCGCTCAGCTCTCCCGGGTGCCCGAGTACATCTCCTCGATCAGGTCCTTGTAGAGGCGCTCGACGACCGGCCGCTTGAGCTTGAGGCTGGGGGTGAGCTCGCCGTGCTCGACGTCCAGGTCGCGCGGGAGCAGCCGGAACTTCTTGATCGTCTGCCAGCGCTGGAGACCCTCGTTGACCTGCTTCACATAGCCCTCTATGAGCTCCACGGTCCCGGGGGCGGCGACCACCTCGGCGTAGCTCTTCCCGGCCATGCCCTGCTCCTCGGCCCAGGTCATGAGCGTGGGCTCGTCCAGGGCGATCAGGGCGGTGCAGTAGTTGCGGTCGGCGCCGTGCACGAGGACGTTGGAGACGAACGGGCAGACGACCTTGAACTGGCCCTCGACCTCGGCCGGTGCGACGTACTTGCCGCCCGAGGTCTTGATCAGGTCCTTCTTGCGGTCGGTGATGCGCAGATAGCCGTCGGCGGAGAGCTCACCGATGTCGCCGGTGTGGAACCAGCCGTCGGGCTCCAGCACCTCCGTGGTCTTCTCGGGGAGGCCGTGGTACCCGGTCATGATCGCGGGGCCGCGCAGCAGGACCTCGCCGTCGTCCGCGATCCGCACCTCGGTGCCGGGCAGCGGCTTGCCGACGGTGCCGGTGCGGTAGGCCTCGCCGGGGTTGACGAAGCTGGCGGCGCTCGTCTCGGTGAGGCCGTAGCCCTCCAGGATGTGGATGCCCGCGCCGGAGAAGAAGTAGCCGATGTCGGGGGCGAGCGCGGAGGCGCCGGAGACACAGGCGCGCAGCCGGCCGCCGAAGGCGTCACGGATCTTGGAGTAGACGAGCGCGTCGGCGATCTTGTGCTTGGCGGACAGCCCGAAGGGCGCGGTGCGGTTGCCGGTGCGGTGGTAGTTGTCCTGGGAGACCTTGGCGTATTCGCGGGCCACCTCGGCGGCCCACTGGAAGATCTTGAGCTTGGCCCCGCCGGCCTCGCGGGCCTTGGCCGCGACGCCGTTGTAGACCTTCTCGAAGATGCGTGGGACGGCGGCCATATAGGTGGGCCGGACGACCGGGAGGTTCTCTATGATCTTGTCGACCCGGCCGTCGACGGCCGTGATGTGCCCGGTGCTGAGGTGGCTGACGGTGAGCACCTTGCCGAAGACGTGGGCCAGGGGCAGCCACAGGTACTGCACGTCGGTGGAGAGGACCAGCCCGGACGCCCGGATGGCGCGGGCCATATAGGACCAGGCGTCCTGAGGCAGCAGGACACCCTTGGGGCGGCCTGTGGTGCCCGAGGTGTAGATGAGGGTGGCGAGCTGGTCGGAGCGCAGGGCCTCGATCCGGTCCGTGACGGCGCCCGGGTCCGCCTTCAGACGCTCGGCGCCGCGCCGCTCCAGCTCGGCGAGCGAGAGCACCCAGCCCTCGGGGTCGCCGTCGGCGGGGACGGCGTCCGCCTCCTCCAGTACGACGACGTGGGCGAGGTCGGGCAGTTCGGCACGGTGCGCGCGGGCCTTGGCGAGCTGGGCGGCGTCCTCGGCGATCAGCACCCGGCTCTCGGAGTCGGAGAGGATGAACGCCGTCTCGTCGGCGTTGGTGCTGGGGTAGATCGTGGTGGTGGCGCCGCCGCAGCAGAGCACGCCGAAGTCCGCGAGGATCCACTCGATCCGGGTGGAGGCGGCGAGGGAGACCCGCTCCTCGGGGCGCACCCCGAGGTCGATCAGGCCGGCGGCGATCGCGAAGACGCGGTCGGCGGACTGGCGCCAGGTGAGCGAGGCCCAGTCGTCGGGCCCCTTGCCGGAAGCCGCGGGCACCGGGTAGCGGTAGGCCTCCGCGTCGGGCGTCAGCTCGACGCGTTCGAGAAAGATCGACGCCACCGAGGGCGGCCGGTTCTCGATCAAAGCCTGTGTCTCGGTCACGGCGTCCCTCCGGTCCGATTTCCTACTGGTGACTCACGAGTAACCTGCAAGCAGTGATCAGAGTAGAACGCACGGGGCCGCCGCGTAAGAGCCTTTGAAAGGCTTGTCGAAGCTGTGACCGGGAGATACCTGGGGATTGCATGTTTCCGGCCGGGCGGGGGCGCGCGGGACGTGCACACAGCGCGTACGGGCCGCGTACACAGCGCGTACGGCCCGGTGCGCAAAGCGCCCGCCCCCTGGAGAAAAGGGGACGGGCGCAAGGCTCCGGGCCGGGGCCGGCTCCGGGCTACTTCTTCTTCTCGCCGCCGTCGGTGTCCGAGGACAGGACCGCGATGAAGGCCTCCTGCGGAACCTCGACGTTACCGACCATCTTCATCCGCTTCTTGCCCTCCTTCTGCTTCTCCAGCAGCTTGCGCTTACGCGAGATGTCACCGCCGTAGCACTTGGCGAGGACGTCCTTGCGGATGGCGCGGACGGTCTCACGGGCGATGACCCGCGAGCCGATGGCGGCCTGGATCGGCACCTCGAAGTTCTGCCGCGGGATGAGCTCGCGCAGCTTGGCCACGAGCCGCACGCCGTACGCGTACGCCTTGTCCTTGTGCGTGATCGCGGAGAAGGCGTCGACCTTGTCGCCGTGCAGCAGGATGTCGACCTTGACCAGGCTGGCCTGCTGCTCGCCGGTGGGCTCGTAGTCCAGCGAGGCGTAGCCGCGGGTCTTGGACTTCAGCTGGTCGAAGAAGTCGAAGACGATCTCGGCGAGCGGGAGGGTGTAGCGCAGCTCGACACGGTCCTCGGAGAGGTAGTCCATGCCCAGCAGCGAACCGCGGCGGGACTGGCAGAGCTCCATGATCGCGCCGACGAACTCGTTGGGCGCCAGGACGGTGGCCTTGACGACCGGCTCGTGCACCTCCGCGATCTTCCCCTCGGGGAACTCGCTCGGGTTGGTGACGGTGTGCTCGGCGCCGTCCTCCATCTTGACCCGGTAGACCACGTTGGGCGCGGTGGCGATCAGGTCGAGGCCGAACTCGCGCTCCAGGCGCTCGCGGATCACGTCCAGGTGGAGCAGGCCGAGGAAGCCGACGCGGAAGCCGAAGCCGAGCGCCGCCGAGGTCTCCGGCTCGTAGACCAGCGCGGCGTCGTTGAGCTGGAGCTTGTCCAGGGCCTCGCGGAGCTCCGGGTAGTCCGAGCCGTCCAGCGGGTAGAGGCCGGAGAACACCATCGGCTTGGGGTCCTTGTAACCGCCCAGGGCCTCGGTGGCGCCGTTCTGCTGGGAGGTGATCGTGTCACCGACCTTGGACTGCCGGACGTCCTTCACACCGGTGATGATGTAGCCCACCTCGCCGACGCCGAGGCCGTCGGAAGGCGTCATCTCGGGCGAGGAGACGCCGATCTCCAGCAGCTCGTGCGTGGCGCCGGTCGACATCATCTTGATGCGCTCGCGCTTCTTCAGCTCGCCGTCGACGACCCTGACGTAGGTGACCACGCCGCGGTAGGAGTCGTAGACCGAGTCGAAGATCATCGCGCGGGCGGGGGCGTCCTTGACGCCGACCGGGGCCGGGACGTCACGGACGACGCGGTCGAGCAGCTCGGGCACGCCGACGCCGGTCTTGGCCGAGACCATGAGCACGTCGGAGGGGTCGCAGCCGATGAGGTTCGCGAGCTCGGCGGCGAACTTCTCGGGCTGGGCGGCAGGTAGGTCGATCTTGTTGAGGACCGGGATGATCGTGAGGTCGTTCTCCATCGCCAGGTAGAGGTTGGCGAGGGTCTGGGCCTCGATGCCCTGGGCGGCGTCGACCAGCAGGATGCAGCCCTCGCACGCGGCGAGCGAGCGCGAGACCTCATAGGTGAAGTCGACGTGACCGGGGGTGTCGATCATGTTGAGGATGTGGGTGTTGCCCTCGTCCTCCGTGGGCGCCCACGGCAGACGGACCGCCTGGGACTTGATCGTGATGCCGCGCTCGCGCTCGATGTCCATCCGGTCGAGGTACTGCGCGCGCATCTGCCGCTGGTCGACCACGCCGGTGAGCTGGAGCATCCGGTCGGCAAGCGTCGACTTGCCATGGTCGATGTGCGCGATGATGCAGAAGTTGCGGATCAGAGCCGGGTCGGTACGGCTCGGCTCGGGCACGTTGGTAGGGGTCGCGGGCACGCAGGATCCATTCGGTGACTTCGGCGTTGGTACGCCAGTCTCGGCGGGAGTCGGGTATACGACCCCTCCATCGTCCCATGAGCGGCGGCCTCGGTCCGGTTTGGGAGGCCGGAGCGCCTGCTGGTAACCTGGTCCACTGTGCTTTGTACGCCTTCGGATGCCCTTCCGTCTGCGCACGGGGCACTCATCGAAATCCAACGAACCTGTAAAGGCTCTTTTCGTGGCGAACATCAAGTCCCAGATCAAGCGGAACAAGACCAACGAGAAGGCGCGCCTGCGTAACAAGGCCGTCAAGTCCTCGGTCAAGACCGCTGTGCGCGCTGCCCGCGAGGCCCTGCTCGCCGGCGACGTCGAGAAGGCCACCGCCGCCGTCGCCGCGGCCGGCCGCAAGCTCGACAAGGCCGCCAGCAAGGGTGTCCTGCACAAGAACGCCGCCGCCAACAAGAAGTCGGCGCTCGCCAAGCAGGCTGCCGCTCTCAAGGCCTGAAGCCTCACCGGGGCGTGAGCCCCACCCCGTCGGCACGGATCCAGCGGCCCCTCTACCGCTCCGTACCGGCACCCCGCCGCCCCCGGTCGTTCGCCACGCGGGCGCGGCATGAGCCCCTCGGGGCTCGCTGAACGATCCGAAGGCCCGGTGCCTGCCCTTCCCCAGGGCGGCACCGGGCCTTCGGGTTTTCCGGAGCTGCCGGAGCTGTCAGGGCTGTCAGGGCTGTCGGGCTTCGGGGCTGGAGGGTTAGCCCGTCCGGGGGCGGAGCCCCCGGTTTCACGGCAGGCGGTTCACGGCAGGGGCCGGGCAGAGGGAGGGGCCCGGCCTCAGCCGCGGCTGCGTGCCGCCCGCGCCACCGCCACGACCGCCTTCTCCAGGGCGTACTCCGGGTCGTCCCCGCCGCCCTTCACCCCCGCGTCCGCCTGGGCCACGGCCCGCAACGCCGTGGCGACGCCGTCCGCCGACCAGCCGCGCATCTGCTGCCGCACCCGGTCGATCTTCCAGGGCGGCATTCCGAGGTCACGGGCGAGATCGCCGGGGCGGGCGCCGCGCGGGGCGGAGGCGAGCTTCCCGATGGCGCGGACGGCCTGGGCGAGGGCGCTGGTGATCAGCACGGGGGCGACGCCGGTCGACATCGACCAGCGCAGCGCCTCCAGCGCCTCGGCGGCCCTGCCCTCCACGGCCCGGTCGGCGACGGTGAAGCTGGACGCCTCGGCGCGACCCGTGTAGTAGCGGGCGACGACGGACTCGTCGATGGTGCCCTCGACGTCGGCGACGAGCTGGGCGCAGGCGCTGGCCAGCTCCCGCAGGTCGCTGCCGATGGCGTCGACCAGGGCCTGGCACGCCTCCGGGGTCGCGGAGCGGCCGGTCGCCCGGAACTCCGAACGGACGAACGCCAGGCGGTCGGCCGGCTTGGTCATCTTCGGGCAGGCGACCTCCCGGGCCCCCGCCTTGCGGGCGGCGTCCAGCAGCCCCTTGCCCTTGGCGCCGCCGGCGTGCAGCAGGACGAGGGTGATCTCCTCGGCGGGCGCGCCGAGATAGCCCTTGACGTCCTTGATCGTGTCGGCGGACAGGTCCTGGGCGTTGCGCACGATCACGACCTTGCGCTCCGCGAAGAGCGACGGGCTGGTCAGCTCGGCGAGCGTGCCGGGCTGGAGCGCGTCGGAGCTGAGGTCGCGCACATCGGTGTCGGCGTCGGCGGCTCGGGCGGCCGTGACCACCTCCCGGACCGCGCGGTCCAGCAGGAGGTCCTCCTGTCCCACGGCGAGCGTGACGGGGGCGAGCGGATCGTCGTTTGCAGTCTTCCTGGCCATCGCGTCCAGCATCCCACGCCCCGCTGACACTCCCGCCGCGCTTCCGTGCGCGCGTATCGCACAATGATCGGGTGAGCAGCGCTACCCCTTACCCCGCTTCCGCCCCGTCCCCGGCCTTCGACGCCGCCGACTCCGTACGGCACCTGCTGGTGCTCCCCGACCGCGACGCCGCCGACGAGGTGGCCGAGGAGGCCGGGCAGCGGTTCCCGCTGGAGGAGACGCCGCAGGTCGTGCGCGAGGCCCTCGCCGGGGAGGACGACGCCGAGGACGCGCAGTGGCTGGTGGTCGTCGAGGACCCGCGCGGCACCCTGGACGCCGAGGCGCTGCGCGAGCTGGCCGAGGAGTACGAGGGCTGGCTCGAGTCGGAGTGAGCAGGAGTGAGTCGGGGTGGGCGGTCGGGCGGGGCCTCGGCCCGGCCCGACCGAGGTGCGGCAGCCTGTCAGGCCGCGGCGCCGCCCGGCCCGTGGTCCGGCGTCCGCACCTCCGGCTCGCGGTCCAGCTCGATGCCGAAGTGCGTCCGGTAGGCGGGCAGGACCTCCTCACCGGTCAGCCGCCGTTCCTGACGGCCCGTCGCGTCGGTGGTCACGAAGGTCCGGCCGCTGAGGGTGACGCGGCCGGTCGGTGTGAGCCGGGAACAGATCAGGGACCGGGTGAAGAAGGACTTCGGTGACGTGCTGTTCCACCAGCAGCCGCTCACGAAGTCGGCCAGCTCCCTCGGGCGCCGCTCCAGCCGGTACTGCACCTTGCCGTCGCGGAACACCTCCAGGTCGCCGTCCGCCGCCTCGGCGATCCGGAAGACGCCGCCGGGGTCGGCCTGGTCGCCCCGCTCGTCGAAGCGGAGGGGGTGGTGGCTGTTCTGGCCGAAGCCGACGTCCACCAGCCAGGGTTCCGGCGTGTCGACCCGCAGCGCGAGGTGGTCGAACGGCACGCCGAACTCTCCTGTCGGCCCCATCACCCGGCCGGCGAGCAGCGTCACCCGGAAGCCGAGGCCGGTCAGCAGCTCGGCGAAGGCGCCGTTGAGTTCGTAGCAGAACCCGCCCCGGCCACGCTCGACGATCTTCCGGACAAGGGCCTCGCCGTCCAGCACGATCTCCTCTCCGCGGTGGATGGACAGGTTCTCGAAGGGCACGGCACGCAGATGGCGGAGCTGGAGTTCCCGCAGGGCGGCCTCGTCGGGCGCGGCCGGGCGGGTGGCGCCGATGCGGCGCAGATAGGCATCAACATCGATCTTGGTGTCGGTCATGGATCAGTTATCCCTCTCTCCGGTGGCCGGGGCACAGCGAATGCGGCCGGGATCACGGGCGGTCCGGGAAAGCCGTACCGTCCCGGGTCACGGCGACGGCGCCGTCGGTGTCGGTGCGCAGCACGGCCGCGCCCCGTGACCTGAGCGCGCCGACCGTGCGGGGTGACGGGTGCCCGTACGGATTTCCGGCGCCGACCGGGACAACAGCCAGCCGCGGCCGGAGCTTCCGTATCAGCCCGGGATCCTGGTGGGCGGAGCCGTGGTGGGCGACCTTGAGCACGTCCACCGGCGGCAGCGTGGGGTGGGCCTCCAGCAGGGCGTGCTGCGCGGGCGGTTCGAGGTCGCCGGGGAGCAGGAGGGTGAGGCCGCCGGTGCGGACGAGGAGGGTGAGGCTGGCGTCGTTGGGCCCGTCCTCGGCCACGGAGGGGGTCCCCACCGGCGGGGGCCACAGCACTTCCCAGGACAGCTCGCCGACGCTCCGCCGCTCCCCCGGCACGGCCTCCACGACCGGGACTTTGGCCCGCTCCGCCAGCCGGCGCACGAACGCGGCCTGCCCCGGCGGCCGGGCGTACGGCGTCGCCTCGATCTCCCCGACCTCGCGGCCCCGGAGCACGCCGGGCAGCCCGTCGACGTGGTCGGCGTGGTAGTGACTGAGGATCAGGAGCGGGACGCGGTCGACGCCCAGGGCGCGCAGGCATCCGTCGACGACGTGCGGATCGGGGCCGGTGTCCACGACCACGGCGGCGCCGTCGCCCGCGGCCAGCGCCAGCGCGTCCCCCTGGCCCACCGCGCACACGGCGAACCTCCAGTCGGGCGGCGGCCAGCCCGTGACGGCCCTCGTCAGCGGTGCCGGGCGGACGAGCGCGACCAGCAGGAGCAGGGCGCAGGCGGCGCACACCCACGGGCGGCGGAGGATTCTCCGGGTGACAAGGGCGGCCGCGGCCAGCGTCACGGCCAGCAGGAGGGCGCCCGGGGCGCCGCCGGGCCAGTCGAGCTCGGCTCCGGGCAGGCCGGCGCCGGTGCGGGCCACGGCCGCCGTCCATGAGGTGGGCCAGCCGGCGAGCCGGGCCAGGGCCTCCGCGACGGGCGGGGCGAGCGGGGCCGTGGCGAGGGCGGCGAAGCCGAGGACGGTGGCGGGGGCCACGGCCACCTCGGCGAGGAGGTTGCACGGAACGGCCACCAGGCTCACCCTCGCCGCGATCACGACGATCACGAGCGCGCACACGGCCTGCGCGGCGGCCGCGGCGGCGAGTCCCTCCGCGAGCCGGGGCGGCACCCCGCGGCGGCGCAGGGCCGCGCTCCAGCGGGGAGCGAGGGTCAGCAGGGCGCCGGTGGCCAGGACGGACAGCAGGAAGCCGTAGGAGCGCGCGAGCCACGGGTCGTAGAGCACGAGCAGCAGGACGGCCGCCGCGAGTGCCGGGAGCAGGCTGCGGCGCCTGCCCGTGGCGAGGGCCAGCAGCGTGACGAGCCCGCACGCGGCGGCCCGCAGCACGCTCGGCTCCGGGCGGCACACGACCACGAACCCCAGCGCGAGCCCCGCGCCCAGCAGTGCCGTCAGCCGCAGCGGGATGCCCAGCCGGGCGGCCAGGCCTCGGCGCTCGGCGCGGCCCGCGAGGTGGGGCGGTCCGATGAGGACCGCGATCAGGATCGCGAGGTTGCTGCCGGACACGGCCAGCAGGTGCGTCAGATCCGTGGCCCGGAAGGCGTCTTCGAGGTCGGGCGGGATGCGGGAGGTGTCTCCGACGACCAGCCCGGGGAGGAGCGCCCGCGCGTCCGGATCCAGACCGTCCGTGGCCGCCCGCAGGCCCGCGCGGAGCCGGCCGGCCGCGCGCTGGAGCGTGGTGGGCCGCTCCACGACCTGGGGCGGGCCGTGGCCCGCGGCCCGTACGACGGCGGCGGCGCGATCGCCCTCGCGGGAGGGCGGGGCGAGCCTCCCTTCCACCCGGACCCGGGTGGAAGGGAGCAGCCCCAGCCAGGACGGATCCGCGATCACCAGGACGGGGGTACGGACGCGGACCGCGCCGCTCGCGGTGACCACACGGGTGGCCTCCGCCTCGACCAGGGCGGCGGGCGCGGCGCGCGCCGCGCCTCGGACGTGGGGGCGGGCGGCCCTGGGGTCGGCGGTCACCGTGACTTCGACGGTGGCGTCGCCGTACCGCCGGGCCAGCTCGGGGAGGGGGCCGCGGCGTGTGTCGGCGGCCCGCAGCGCGCCCGCGGCCGCTCCGGCCACGGCGCAGAGCAGCACGGCGGCCAGCGCGACGGCCGCCCCGCTACGGCCGGCCCCTGCCCCGGCCCCGGCCCCGGGCGAAGGCGAAGGCGAAGGCGAAGGCGAAGGCGAAGGCGAAGGCGAAGGCGAAGGCGAAGGCGAAGGCGAAGGCGAAGGCGAAGGCGAAGGCAACGCCTCCGGCCTCTCCCGGTTCCGCCACCACGCCCGGAGGAGCAGGCCGCAGGCCACGAGCACGGCCACCGCCGCCGCGCCCAGGACGACCCGCTCACCGGCCGTCAGCGCCCAGGCGGCGGCCGCCCACGCCGCGCCCGCGGGCACCGCCAGCCGAAGATCGAGCGGCTGCCCGGCCTCCCCCGCGACGACTCTCCCGTCGCCCTCGCCGACCGCCCCGGCACAGGACCCCACGGCCCCCTCGCCCACTACCGTCGGCGCACCGGCCCGCCCGGCCTCCCTCACCACCCGGGCGCCGGCCCCACCCCCGGGCCCGGCGTGGCAGACCGCCCTCCCCCACCGGGCGGCGACCGGCTCCGTCTCTTCCCGCCCGCGCACCGGATGAGGCGCGTCAGCCCCTCGCAGGGCGGCCCGGGAAGCGGCCGGCACCCGCGCCCGGCGGGCGCGTCCGATCCCTTCGGGCCGGGGCGCCCCTGGCCGGGGTGCGCCTGGCCGGGATGCGCCTCCGGGGCGCCGCACGGCTGCCCTGGCCGTCCGTCTCACGCCCGCCCGTCTCACGGCCGCACCAAGGGGCGTAGGTCCGTGAGGCGGCGGGTGCCGATGCCGTTGACGTGGCGGAGGTCGTCCACCGAGCGGAAGCCGCCGTTCCGGGCGCGGTAGTCGAGGATGTGCCGGGCGAGGACCGGGCCGACGCCCGGGAGGGCGTCCAGCTGCTCGGCCGTGGCGGTGTTGAGGCTGATCGGTCCAGCGGGCGCGCCTGGTCCGCCGGGTGGGGCCGGGCCGCCCGGCGGCGGGGGAGCCTGCGGGGAGGCGCCCACCACGATCTGCTCGCCGTCGGTGAGGACCCGCGCCCGGTTGAGGCCCGTCGTGTCCGTCCCCGGGCGGGCTCCCCCGGCCGCCTCCAGGGCGTCCGCGACCCGCGACCCCGCGGGCAGCCGCTGGAGCCCCGGTCGCGGCACCTTGCCCGCCACGTCCACGACCACCCCAGTGCCCCGGGACGGGCCGTCCGCACGGGCCGCCGGCGGCACGCCCGTCGGATCCGCGGAAGCCGCCCGCTCCGCCCCCGCCGCGGACACCGCGGGCAGCCGCCGGTCGGGCGGCCGTACGGGCCCGGGGCGGCCCGCCCAGAAGTGGTGGACGGCGAACGCGCAGGCCGCGACCAGCACGACCGCCAGCGCGCCCAGCGTCCTCGGTTCGATGCCGCACCGCAGCCGCACCCACAGCGGCAGCCGCTCCCCCAGCGCCGACCGCCAACCGGCCCCGCCCCGGCCCGGATCGGGGGCGTCCGCGTCGCGGCCCGGCGGGCCCGGGCCGTCGCGGACGGGTGCGGGCACACCCGGGAACAGCGTCGCCGCGCGTTCCCGCGGCGAGCCGCCGGAGAGGGCGGGAGCGGGGGCCGGTCCGTCGAGGTGATCAGTCGCGAGACGTTCGGTCATGACGACGACCGTAGGCGCGTTCCCGCGTCCCCGCCGAAGCGCCCCGAAAACCGTGGAAAACCCGCGAGTTGGGGATAACCGCACCACCCGAACGGGGTCTACCGCGGTGCGACGACCACACCCAGCAGCCCCGGCCCCGTGTGTGCCCCGATGACCGCCCCCACCTCGCTGACGTGCATCTCCACCAGCCCCGGCACCCGCTCCCGCAGCCGCTCCGCGAGGAGCGCCGCCCGCTCGGGCGCCGCCAGGTGGTGGACGGCGATGTCGACGGGCGCGGCGGCGGCCCGCTCGACCGCGATCTCCTCCAGGCGGGCGATGGCCTTGGACGCCGTGCGGACCTTCTCGCGCAGCTCGATACGGCCGCCGTCGAGCTGGAGCAGCGGCTTGACGGCGAGGGCCGAGCCCAGGAGCGCCTGCGCCGCGCCGATGCGGCCGCCGCGCCGCAGGTAGTCGAGCGTGTCGACGTAGAAGAACGCGGCGGTGCCCTGTGCCCGCTTCTCGGCCGCGGCGACCGCCTCGTCGAGCGTGCCGCCCGCCTCCACCGTCTCCGCGGCGGCCAGCGCGCAGAAGCCGAGGGCCATGGCGACCATCCCGGTGTCCACGACCCGCACCGGGACGGGGGCCTCCCGCGCCGCGAGGACCGCCGCGTCGTACGTGCCGGAGAACTCGGAGGAGAGGTGCAGCGAGACGACGCCCTCGGCGCCCGCCTCGGCCGCCGCGCGGTACGTGGCCGCGAAGACCTCGGGGCCGGGGCGGGACGTGGTCACCGGCCCGCGCTTCTGAAGGGCCTGCGCGACGCACCGGGCAGAGACCTCGGTGCCCTCCAGGAGCGCCTCGTCACCCAGGACGACCGTCAGCGGCACGGCCGTGATGCCGTGTCTCCGCATCGCCTGCTGCGGCAGATAGGCCGTGGAATCGGTGACGACAGCGACGTGGCGGGACATGTTCCGGAGGTTACCCGCCGGGACGCTCCGACGGCAGTACGGGCCCCGTACGCGTGATCATCCGGCCGGACGGCCGGACAGCGGGCCACATTGTCAGGTAGTGCTCTCGGGGCGGTGAGTCTTCTGCCAGGAGTAGCCGGGCCGCCACGCCTCGGCGCCGTCGGTGATCGCGGGGCGTTCGCCGGCCGCCGGCTCGGCCGCGGGCCCGGGCTCCGGGTGGGCGGCGGGGCCGGAACCCCGGCCGGAGGCGGGAGCGGCGGCCCCGTCGGAAGCGGAGGCCGGGGCCGCGCCCTCCGGCTCCTCCACCGTCCAGTGCCGCAGCGCCCCCGCCTCCATCCGGATCTGGCCGCTCAGCGCCTCCAGGTCGTCCTCGGCGAAGCGCCGGGCGCGGTCCTGTGCCGCCCACCGCAGGGAATCGGCCGACTCCCGGACGCGCTCCGTGCGCTCGCGCAGCTCGGGCAGGCAGGCGGCGATCCGCTCCCGGTCCGGCTCGGCCTCCAGGCGCCTCAGCTCCTCGTCGAGCTCGTGGCCGTGGGCACTGAGCCGCTCGAAGAGCTGGAGCGCCTCGGACAGCGAGGCGTCCTCGGGGGCGGCCAGCCGCAGCGCGTCCTGGGTGGCGCGCATCGACGTGCGCAGCGAGAGGCGCAGCTGCGCGACCTCACCGGCCGCACCGGGCTGCACGTACTGTCTCGCCTTCAGGCGGGTGTCCTCGACGGTCCGGCGGGCCTGCGTGACGGTCCGGTCGACACCGCGCTTGACCGCGCGCACGGTCTTGACCGTGGCGATCACGCCGAGCGCCACGAGGACCGCGAAGATCAGCGCGACGATCACGGCCACGGCTTCCATGAACGCTCCTCAGCGGTTCGGCGGGGTTCGGCGGTTCCAGCGGGTTCGCCCGGGCAGACGGGTGTTCGTGCGTACCCCTCCACCGTAAACGGAAAGGGCAGGCCGGGGGTTCCAGCGGAACCCCCAACCTGCCCGTAGGGACAAACCCTCACCCCCGCGGAGCGGGGCCGTCCCCCGCCTCCGCGTCGCGCGCGGGCGTCACACCGTTACGCGGGGACGATGTTCACCAGCTTCGGCGCGCGGACGATCACCTTGCGGATGCCCGCGCCGCCCAGCGCGGCGACGACCGCCGGGTCGGCCAGCGCGACCTTCTCCAGCTCCTCGTCGGAGATGGACGGGGCGACCTCCAGCCGCGCCTTGACCTTGCCCTTGATCTGGACGACGCAGGTCACGGCCTCGTCCACCAGGTAGGCGGGGTCGGCGACGGGGAAGTCCTGGTGGACGACCGAGCCGGTGCGGCCCAGCTTGCGCCACAGCTCCTCGGCGATGTGCGGGGCCAGCGGCGCGACGAGCAGGACCATGCGCTCGGCGACGGACCGGGGGACCTCGCTCAGCTTGGTCACAAAGTTGTTCAGCTCGGTGACCTTGGCGATGGCGGTGTTGAAGCGCAGGTTCGCCATGTCCTGGGCGACGCCGTCCACGGCCTTGTGCAGGGCGCGCAGCGTGGCGTCGTCGGGCTCGGCGTCGACGACCGTGAGCTCGCCGGTGGCCTCGTCGACCACATTGCGCCACAGGCGCTGGAGCAGGCGGTACTGACCGACGACGGCGCGGGTGTCCCAGGGGCGGGAGACGTCCAGCGGGCCCATGGCCATCTCGTACAGGCGCAGGGTGTCCGCGCCGTACTCGGCGCAGATCTCGTCCGGCGTGACGGCGTTCTTCAGGGACTTGCCCATCTTGCCGAGCAGCCGGCTGACCTTCTCGCCCTGGTGGTAGAAGGCGCCGTCGCGCTCCTCCACCTCGGTGGCCGTGACGGGGATGCCCCGGCTGTCGCGGTAGACGTACGCCTGGATCATGCCCTGGTTGTAGAGCTTGTGGAACGGCTCGGCCGAGGAGATGTGGCCCAGGTCGAAGAGGACCTTGGACCAGAAGCGGGCGTACAGCAGGTGCAGCACGGCGTGCTCGGCGCCGCCGACGTACAGGTCGACGCCACCGTGCGGCTGACCCTCGCGCGGGCCCATCCAGTACCGCTCGGCGTCGGCGGAGACCAGGCGCTCGCTGTTGTGCGGGTCCAGGTAGCGCAGCTCGTACCAGCAGGAGCCGGCCCAGTTGGGCATGGTGTTGGTCTCGCGGCGGTAGCGCTTGACGCCGTCGCCCAGGTCCAGCTCCACGTTGACCCAGTCCTCGTTGCGGGACAGGGGGGTCTCGGGGGAGGTGTCGGCGTCGTCCGGCTCGAAGGTGCGCGGCGAGTAGTCCTCGACCTCGGGCAGCTCCAGCGGCAGCATCGACTCGGGCAGCGGGTGGGCGACGCCGGCCTCGTCGTAGACGATCGGGAAGGGCTCGCCCCAGTAGCGCTGGCGGCTGAACAGCCAGTCGCGCAGGCGGAAGTTGACGGTCGCCTCGCCGATGCCCCGCTCGGTCAGCCACTCGGCCATCCTCGTCTTCGCCTCGGGCACGGCCAGGCCGTCCAGGGAGACGTCCGGGCCGGCCGAGTCGATGATCTCGGCCTCGTAGGAGTCGAAGGACTCGGCCCAGGTGGACGGGTCGGTGCCGCGGTCGTCGGACGGCCGGACGACGCAGCGCATCGGCAGGTCGAAGGCGCGGGCGAAGGCGAAGTCGCGGCTGTCGTGCGCCGGGACGGCCATGATCGCGCCGGTGCCGTAGCCCATCAGGACGTAGTCGGCGGTGAAGACGGGCAGCCGGGCGCCGCTGACCGGGTTGATCGCGTACGCGCCGGTGAAGACGCCTGTCTTCTCCTTGGCGTCGGCCTGCCGCTCGACGTCGGACTTGGCGGCGGCCTCCTTACGGTAGGCCGCGACGGCCTCGGCCGGGGTGGCGTGCCCGCCGGTCCAGTCCTCGTGCGTGCCCTCGGGCCAGGCGGCGGGGACGATCCCGCCGTTCCCGCCCTCCGCGACGACCAGCTGGTGCTCCGGGGCGACGACCAGGTAGGTGGCGCCAAAGAGGGTGTCCTGGCGGGTGGTGAAGACGGTGACCTTGGCGTCCGGGTGGCCTTCGACGGGGAAGTCGACGCGGGCGCCGACGCTGCGGCCGATCCAGTTGCGCTGCTGGAGCTTGATGGCCTCGGGCCAGTCCAGGGCGTCCAGGTCGTCCAGCAGGCGGTCCGCGTAGGCGGTGATCCGCATGTTCCACTGGCGCAGCTTGGACTTGAAGACGGGGAAGTTGCCGCGCTCGGAGCGGCCGTCGGCGGTGACCTCCTCATTGGCCAGGACGGTGCCCAGGCCGGGGCACCAGTTGACCGGCGCGTCGGAGGCGTAGGCCAGGCGGTACCGGCCCAGGACGTCGGCGCGCTCGGCGGCGCTCAGCTCGCTCCAGGGGCGCTCGCCGTCGACGGCGCGCTCACCGCTCTCGAACAGGGCGACCAGCTCGGCGATCGGCCGGGCCTTCTTCGCGTCCTCGTCGTACCAGGAGTTGAAGATCTGGAGGAAGATCCACTGGGTCCACTTGTAGTACTCCGGGTCGATCGTCTCGAACGACCGGCGCTTGTCGTGGCCCAGGCCCAGCCGCCGCAGCTGTGCCTTCATGTTCTCGATGTTGGCCTCGGTGGAGACCCGCGGGTGGGTGCCGGTCTGCACGGCGTACTGCTCGGCGGGCAGGCCGAAGGCGTCGAAGCCGAGGGTGTGCAGGACGTTGTGGCCCGTCATGCGGTGGTAGCGGGCGTAGACGTCCGTGGCGATGTAGCCGAGCGGGTGGCCGACGTGCAGGCCCGCGCCCGAGGGGTACGGGAACATGTCCATGATGAACTTCTTGGGCCGGGCGACGACCGCCGGGTCGCCCGCCAGCTCACCGCTGGGGTTGGGCGCCTCGTAGGTGCCGTCGGCGTCCCAGAAGTCCTGCCAGCGTGCCTCGATGTCAGCGGCCAGCGCGGCCGTGTAGCGGTGCGGGGCAGCCACCTCGGCGGCGGTGTTGGTCTCGCTCATCGTCCTCAAAGCTCCATCGATCGTCGTCTCTACCTGCGGGCATCCGCGGAAATGAAAAATCCCCTCGCACAGGAGGGGACGCCGCGCCGATGCCGACCGGATCTCACCGGTCGGTACTGATCAGCGCGGCCCGCTAAGCAGAAGGCGTACGGCACGCATGGGGTCAGGTTACCGCAGGGGCCGAAGGGCCCGCACGAAGGTGAGCGGCGCGGGCCTTCCGGCCCCGGCAGCGGTGCGGGCCCTTCGGCCCCCGACCGGTGCGGGCCTTCCGGCCCCGGGCGGGCCGGCTCCCGCGCGGCCCCGGCCCGCGTACGGCCGCCGCCGAGTCGCCTCCGGGCCCGCCTCCGCGGCGCCTCCGGGCCTCCCGGGACCGGTGACGGGCCGCTGCCGCCGGCCGGCCCACGGCGCCCTCACGGGAGCACCCGGACGGCGGGGACACCTGCCCGGCGCCCCCTGGGACGCCCCCGCGGCGCGGACACCTCCCGGCCGGGTGGGCAGGGGTAGGCACCTTACGCGTCGTCCTTACGGACAGCCGTTCACTCAGGAGCACGCGTTCGCCCGGGGCGGCGCCGGGGACGGACGGGCGGAATCCGGATCAACGCCCGTGAAACCCGGGCGCATTGACGCGCCGGAGGCCGCTGGAGTTGCCCGAGCGGCGGAAGTTCCGCCGAACGAACCGACGTTAGCAGCGCGAGCGCCCACCGCACCGGGCTTGCGGGAAGCGGACCCGGCGCCCCCGCGCGCTGCCTAGCGTGCGGGGGCATGAACCGCTTCCTCGACCACACCGGTGGAGTCCTCACCCTGGTCTCGCTCACCGCCACCGTCGCCTGGGGGCTCATCGCCGCCGACCGGCCGCTCCTCACCCCGCGCGCCCGGCTGCTCGCCCAGGCCGTCCACCGGGCGGCGGCGGCCGGCGCGCTCGGGCACATCGGCGTCAAGGTCACGGAGGCCCACGCCCCGCCCGGCACCCCGCCGCCCTTCCGGGACGGCCCGCGGGGGCGGGCCGGGCTGATCGGCCCGGGCGCGCTCGCGGCCTGTCCGACGGCGCTCGCCGGGGCGGCCAGGGCACCGGGGGCGACTCGTCCCGCCGGCACCGCCCCCGGCGCCCGTACGGCCCGCCACGGCCTCCCCCGCGCCCGGCCCCGGCCCCCACGCCCGGCCGCGCCCGCGTTCACCGCGCACGGCGCCATGGGCCGCGCGCGGTGAACGCCCCCCTTCCCGAGCTGCCGGCCGTCCTCGCCCTCGGGCAGCCGCGTCTGACGGCCGGCTTCGACCTTGCCGCCCGCCTGGACCGCCCGTCCCACCTCGCCGTGCACGGCCCGCCGCCCCGGCTCACCGAGGCCGGGCTCACCGCCCTCGCGGAAACGGTCACTCTGCGCGGGAGGGGCGGTGCGGGCTTCCCCCTCGCCCGGAAGCTACGGGCCGTGGGCGTCGCCGCACGGCGACGCGGCACCCGCCCGGCCGTGGTCGTCAACGGCTGCGAGGGCGAACCGGCCTGCCGTAAGGACGCGGTGCTGCTCACCCGCACACCGCACCTGGTGCTCGACGGCGCCCTGCTGGCCGCCGAGGCCCTCGACGCGGCCACCCTGGTCGTCGGAGTGACCCGGCGCACGGCCGAGGAGTCCGTCCGGGAGGCCCTGGCGGAGCGCGGCCTCACCGACCGGCGCGGCCGCGCCCTGCGCGCACGGGTGGTGCGGCTGCCCGAGCGGTTGGTCTCCGGCGAGTCCTCCGCCCTGCTGCGGGCCGCCGACGGCGGACCGCCCCTGCCGCCCGGCAGACACGCCCACGCCTCCGAGGAGGGCCTCGGCGGCGCCCCGACGCTGCTGTCCAACACCGAGACCTTCGCCCAACTCGCCCTCGCCGCCCACCTCGGCGCCGAGCGCTACGCCGCGTCCGGCACCGCGACCGAGCCCGGCACCCTGCTGCTCACCGTCTCCGGGGCGGTGCCGGAGCCCAGGGTCGTCGAGGCGCCGAGCGGGGTGCCGATGGCACACGTCCTGCGGTCCTGCGGCGCCGGTCCGGACCTCCAGGCGGTGCTGACGGGCGGCTACCACGGGGCCTGGCTGGACGCGCCGACCGCGTACGCGGCGGACGTCTCGCGGGACGGACTGGCCTCGTGCGGCGGCTCCCTCGGCGCGGGCGCCGTGCTGCCCCTGCCGGCCGGCACCTGCCCGCTGGGCGAGGCGGTCCGGGTCGCCCACTGGCTGGCCGCCGAGTCCGCCGGGCAGTGCGGGCCCTGCCGGCTCGGCCTGCCCTCGGTGGCCGGGGCCCTGGCCGACGTGGTCGCCGGGGGCGGCAGGAGCGCGCTGGAGACCGTGCGCCAGGCGGCCGGCGCCGTCCGGGGGCGCGGCGCGTGCGCCCACCCGGACGGCGCGGCGCGCTTCACCTTGACCGCGCTGTCGGCGTTCACCGACGATCTGGCCGCGCACGTCCTGGGCGGTGGCTGCGGGCGGCCCACCCTCGGGTCGCTGCCGCTGCCCCTGGCCGCCGGCGCCACCGAGGGGAGCCCGGAGAGCGCCGAGCGGCTGGCGGTGGACTGGACGCTGTGCGAGGGGCACGGGCTGTGCGCGGGGCTGCTGCCCGAGCTCGTACGCCTCGGACCGGACGGCTATCCGGCGCTCGCGGAGGCGGGCGTGCCGGCGCACCTGCGCGGCCGGGCCCTACGAGCCGTCCGCCGCTGTCCGGCGCTCGCCCTCCGCCTCGACCGCGAGCTCGGCCGGGAGGCCGACCAGGGGAACTGACCGGGCGCCCCCGGCGCGAAACGACACCGGGGGGCAAAACGAAGAGCGGGCCGTCCGTTTCCGGACGACCCGCTCATTCGCTGTGGAGCTAAGGAGAATTGAACTCCTGACCTCCTGCATGCCATGCAGGCGCTCTACCAACTGAGCTATAGCCCCTTGTTTTGTTTTCCGCCCGGTTTCCCTGGCGACACGGATTACATTACACGGAGGTCCCCCCCATCTGCCAAATCGCCTCCCGGCCGGCGCCCGGAACGGGCCGGGGCGGACCCGGGGCGGACCCTCGTTCCCGGGTGCCGTGGATCTCCCCCGGCCCGCCCCGGCCCACGACCGCCGTAAGGAGCACGGCGGGACGCGGACGTCAGGATCCGTCGTGGTGGCCGCCGTGGTGGCCGCCCGTCTCCCCGTGGTGAAACTTCAGCACCTCGCCCGGCATCACCACGAAGGGCCGCATCATCCCCATGTCCTCGTGCTCCAGCAGATGGCAGTGGTACATGAACCGGCCTTTGGCGCCCTGGAAGCGGCCGATGACGTTGACCATCTGCCCGGCGGGCACCTGGATCACGTCCTTCCAGCCCGCGTCGTGGGCGGAGACCGGCACCCGCCCGCCGAACTCCAGCGGGGCGCGGGTGCCGCCCAGGGCGGTGTCGAAGGGGCTGCCCGCCCCGGCGGGGTAGACATCGCGGCCGAGCACCTGAAAGTCGATCAGGTGGATGTGCATCGGGTGGGTGGGCCCGCCCAGATTGAGGAAGCTCCACTGCTCCCACGCGCCGTGGGTGACCATGAAGCCGAGCGCGTCGTCGAAGGTGCGCGCGCCCCTGCGGTACGTACGCACCGTGCCGTCCGCGCCCTTGACCTGGATCACCCCCGCGCCGGGCACCGGCACCTCGCCCGGCTTCGCCGGGTGCATCTCCCAGAGCCCCGGGTGGGCGTCCCCGGCGGTGCCGGGCGGGGTCAGGACGATCAGGCGGTGCTCGTGGCCGGGCACGGTGCCGTGGGTGATGCGCCGGAACGAGCCGGAGATGACCGGCGGCAGGACGAACGGGTCGCGCACCGGCCGGGAGTCCACCCGGAACTGCATCACCCGCGGGTGGGCCACCCCGGGCGCCACGTTGTCCAGCCGGATCCGGCGCCCCCGCAGCCGGCCGAAGTCGACCAGCAGGTCCATGCGCTCGGCGGGCGCCACGGGCAGCGGCCCGTCCAGCGGCACGGGGCGCGGCAGCAGCCCGCCGTCCGTGCCGATCTGCCAGGCCGCGCCCTCGACGGGCTCGCCGGTCTCGTCGTCGACCAGCCGGAGCCGGAAGACGCGGGCGTTGGCGCCGTTGAGCAGCCGGAAGCGGTACCACCGGGCGGAGACGTCCAGGTAGGGCCAGATGACGCCGTTGACGAGGGTGTACGGGCCGGTGAACGCGGCGGTGACGTTCTTGCCGTGGGCGTCCTTGCCGACGACGACGGTCTTGTGGAGCAGCCCGCCGGTGGGCCGGCCGTCCTCGTCCAGGTCGAGGTTGCGGTCCTGGAGGATCAGCGGGATCTCGTGCTCGCCGCGCGGCAGTCGCAGCGCGTCCTCCTCGTCGTCACGGACGAGGTACATCCCGGCGAGGCCCGCGAAGACGTTCCAGCGGGTGATGTCCATGGCGTGGTCGTGGTACCACCAGGCCACCGCACGGTGGTCGTTGGGGTATTCGGAGAGCTGGCTGTCACCGGGCGAGACGGCGTTCTCCGACCAGCCGTCGTTGCCCCCGCCGGTGGGCGCGCCGTGCAGGTGGGTCACCGTCCAGGGCGGCAGCGCGGCGACGTCGGCGAGCGGCGGGGCGTCGCCCCGGCCGGGTACGTCGCCGGGCGGCGGGGCGCCCGGCGCGGGCGTCGCCTCCACGGCGGTCACCGGGTGGGTTCCGGTGAGGCGGTTGTTCCAGGAGATCCTCAGCCGCCGGTTGCGGCGGACCTCGATCGTCGGACCCGGGAAGTGGCCGTCGTAGGCCCATACGCGGGTGGGCGGCAGCTGCGAGTGCAGCCTGACCCAGGTGGCCTTCAGGTCGATGTCGATGCCGGCGAGGGCTTCCGCGCGGCTCGGCCGCAGCAGCGGCGGAACGCGCAGGGCGTCGAGAAAGGGTGTGAGTCCGGCTGCCGCTTCCGCGTCGCGGACAGGGCTGATCGCTGTCTCGGTCACCAGGTGACCTCCATCGCTTCCCCCGTGCCACCGGCCGTTGCCGGCGGCAGCTTCACCCCTCAGGACGCTCCCGCGCGAGGGGACGGTTGCCCCGGCGGGGACAGCGCGGCGGGAAATCGGGAAGAAGCCGGAAGAGGAGACCGGAAGGGGGTCAGGCGGTGGCGAAGGAGTAGAAGCGCTTCAACGCGCAGTGTTCGTCGAGGAGGCGGCCGTAGATGGGCTCGCCCTCCAACTCGCGGTAGGTCTCGATCGGGTCGCCTTTTATGATCAGCGCCCGCGCGCACTCCACGCACCAGTACTGGTAAGCGGAGTTGAGCGGTTCCATGTCGCGCACGATCGGCGTCCCGCTGCCGCACCAGTCGCACTTCCGGCTGTGTGCACCCATGGATCAGCCTGTTCCCTCCCCTTCGGCCCTGTCCGCTCCCGGCCCGATTCTGCCACGGGACCGCGTCCGAACAGCAACAATCCCGCCTCCCTGTGAGTGGGAGACGGGATTGTCCGGGTTGTGGAGCTAAGGAGAATTGAACTCCTGACCTCCTGCATGCCATGCAGGCGCTCTACCAACTGAGCTATAGCCCCGCTGTTCTCGGTTCCCCCGGAGGTTTCCCTCCGCGTTCCCCGCGAACAAGAAGAACTTTAGCCTGTGACCTGCCCAGATGTGAAATCGGGCCGATCGCGGCCGTCAGCGGGCCCTCGAAGGACCGCCGTCGGGCCGTCACCAGGCCGTCAGTCGTCGTCACCCAGGACGGGCTCGGGCAGCGTTCCGGCGTTGTGCTCCAGCAGCCGCCAGCCGCGCGCGCCCTCGCCCAGCACCGACCAGCAGCAGTTGGTGAGGCCGCCGAGCGCTTCCCAGGAGGCCGACTCCAGACCGAGCAGCCGGCCGATGGTCGTACGGATGGTGCCACCGTGACTGACGACGACGAGGATGCCGCCGTCGGGCAGCTTGTCGGCCTGGGCGAGGACGACCGGGGCGGCCCGGTCGGCGACCTCGGTCTCCAGCTCGCCGCCGCCGCGCCGCACGGGCTCGCCGCGCTTCCACGCCGCGTACTCCGCGCCGTGCCGCTCGATGATCTCGTCATGCGTGAGGCCCTGCCACACACCCGCGTAGGTCTCCCGCAGCGCCGCGTCGCTCTCCACCGGCAGGCCGGTGAGGGCCGCCAGCTCGGCGGCCGTGGCCCTGGCCCGGCCGAGGTCGGAGGAGACGATCGCGTCCGGCCGCAGCGCCGCCAGCAGCCGGGCGGCCCGGCGTGCCTGCGCGACGCCGGCGGGGGTCAGCTCGATGTCCGTGGAGCCCTGGAAACGGCGCTCCAGGTTCCATGAGGTCTGGCCGTGGCGCCAGAGGACGATGCGACGCCCCCTGCCGGCCACGGCGCCCGTGCCGGTGCCGCGCTCGCCGCCGCTCAGCTCAGCTCACCGTCCAGGTCGGCGGCCTGCGCCTCGGCGTGCTCGGCGGCCTTGCCGCGGGTGGCGACGGCGTCGGCGGGCAGCTCGATCTCGGGGCAGTCCTTCCACAGCCGCTCCAGGGCGTAGAAGACGCGCTCCTCGCTGTGCTGGACGTGGACGACGATGTCGACGTAGTCGAGCAGCACCCAGCGGGCGTCGCGGTCGCCCTCACGGCGCACCGGCTTGGCGCCGAGCTCCTTGTTGAGGCGCTCCTCGATCTCGTCGACGATCGACTTGACCTGGCGGTCGTTCGGGGCCGAGGCGAGCAGGAAGGCGTCGGTGATCGACAGCACGTCGCTGACGTCGTAGGCGATGATGTCGTGCGCGAGCTTGTCCGCAGCCGCCTGGGCGGCGGCCTTGATGAGCTCGATGGAGCGGTCCGTGGCGGTCACAAGCCATGCTTTCGCTAAAAAGGGTCAGTACCCGTCAAGGGTCTCACGAGCCGCCGACAGCCCTCCTGGGCATTTCGGCCCGCGTCTTCCTCGACCCTTACGGCTCACCCCCGCGCGTCCCCGCCCGGCACGCCCGGGACCGGGCGGTGCCCCGCCCCGCTCAGCCCTTGTAGTCCTTGCCCAGGACCACGGTGACGTCCGCGTTGGACGCCCCCTGCGCCTGCTTCACCGCCGACGCGGGCAGCCCCAGCGTCTTGGCGACCTCCTTGGCCTCGGCGGCCCGCCGGTCGTCGGCGTAGGTGACCGAGGACGCCGCCCCTGCCTGGCCCGCCGTGCCGCCGTCGACCGCGGTGTAGCCACCGTTGACGAGCGTGACGAGCGCGGAACCGGTGGCGCCCTTGTTGCCTGTGGCGTTCTTCACGCTGACCCGGGGCGCGGCGTTCTTGTCGGTGTTCTTCACCGTGCCGCCCAGGACGTCCTTCACGACGCCCTCGGTCGCCTTGTCCCCCAGGGTGCCGTCGGCCTGCACGGGCAGGAGGGCGGTGTCGTACGAGCCCTTCCTGGCCAGCGCGGCGAGCTGGGCCAGCGAGGCGCCGAGCTGTTCCACGGAGAGCGAGGGATCGGGGATCTGGGCGAGCGACTCCACGGTCCGGGTGGTCGCGCCGGTGTCGGCGGAGAGCTTCTTCAGCACCGCCCGCATGACCTGCCCGAAGCGGGCCAGCTGCTTGTCCGGGGCCTCCCCGGGCGCCCGGTAGGTGGCGTAGGCGACGGCCATCTGACCGCTGAGGTCCTGCCCCTCGCCCTTACGGACGACGGGACTCTCGCCGGCCTTGGCGCCGGCCACGTCGGTGTCGGTGTCCACGGCGATCCCGCCGACCAGCTCGACGAGGTTCTCCAGGTAGGGCGTGTCCAGCCGCCAGCTGCCCTTGATGTCGGCGCCGAGCAGGGTGTTCAGGGCGTCCCGGGTCGCGCCGGTCCCGTCGTCCTGCACGGACTTGCCGAGCGTGGTGGAGCCACCGCCCTCCCTGGCGACGGCCAGGGAGTTGGGCAGCAGGATCGTGGTGCCCTTACGGGTGGTCTCGTTATCGACGAGCAGGGCCGTGGAGCTGCCGCCGCCCTGGGTCTGCCGCAGATGGACGACGATCACGTCGCGCTTCTGCGCGCCGCCCGCCGCCACCGGGCCCTTCTCTTCGCCGGAACCGGCGAACCACAGGTATCCGGCCACTCCGGCCACCACCAGGACGACGGCCACGACAAGGGCGACCACACGGTTGCGGCCCTTGCGCTTGCGCTCGTCACGCCGCTCGGTACGGCTCTCGCTGAACTTGAGCCAGTCGATGACGTCCTCGGAGTCCTCGTCCGGCTCCTCGATGAAGGAGAACTGCTCGGTGCGGTACTCCGGGGCGGGGACGGAATCCCGCTCCGGGCCGGAGCCCGCTCCGGGGCCGGCGTGGGCCTCCTCGGGGGCGGGCGGGCCGGCCTGGCGCGGGATCCACTCCTGCTGCCGCGTCCGCGTCCCGCCCTGGTCCTGACCCTGGTGCTGGGCGTACGGGGCGGCGTAGCCCTCGTGGTGACCGCCGTAGCCGTGTCCCTGCGCCTCGGCGGGCTGCTGGAGCGGCTGCTGTACGGGCTGCTGGACCGGCCGGCCGTACTGGTCGTACACGCGCTCCGGGGCGTCCGGCCGGTACACCGGCTGACCGTAGGCGTCGTAGCCGTACAGCTGCGGCTGCTGTCCGTACGGGTCCTGC
This sequence comes from Streptomyces albireticuli, assembly GCF_021228125.1. Classification (GTDB taxonomy): domain Bacteria; phylum Actinomycetota; class Actinomycetes; order Streptomycetales; family Streptomycetaceae; genus Streptomyces; species Streptomyces albireticuli. The sequence goes on along the minus strand of NZ_JAJQQS010000002.1, from coordinate 342,246 downwards.
GCGTACGGATCCTGTCGGTCGTTCACCAGTGCGCCCCTCAGTGCCCTGTCAGTCGCGGTAGAGCTTGCGCTTGTCGATGTAGCGCACCACGCCGTCCGGCACCAGGTACCAGACCGGGTCGCCCTTCGCCACACGGGCGCGGCAGTCGGAGGAGGAGATGGCGAGCGCCGGCACCTCGACGAACGAGACGCCTCCCTCGGGAAGTCCCGGGTTGGCCAGTATGTGGCCGGGCCGGGTCACGCCGATGAAGTGGGCCAGCGAGAAGAGCTCCTCGGTGTCCCGCCAGGTGAGGATCTGGGCCAGCGCGTCGGCCCCGGTGATGAAGAACAGGTCCGCGTCGTCGTTGAGGGCGCGCAGGTCGCGGAGCGTGTCCGTGGTGTACGTCGGCCCGCCGCGGTCGATGTCGATGCGGCTGACCGAGAACTGTGGGTTGGACGCGGTGGCGATCACCGTCATCAGATAGCGGTCCTCGGCCGGCGACACCACCTTGTGGCTCTTCTGCCACGGCTGTCCCGTCGGTACGAAGACCACCTCGTCCAGGTGGAACTGCGCGGCCACCTCGCTCGCGGCGACCAGGTGGCCGTGGTGGACCGGGTCGAATGTCCCGCCCATCACGCCGAGCCGCCGCTTCACGGGCCCTGTCTGCTCTCCCATGCGTGCAGACCCTACTGGGCGTGGCGGAGCACCGGACCCGCAGGGACCGGTCCGCTCAGCGGTCGCGGTTGAAGCGGGTGGTGATCCAGACGAGGAGCAGCAGGATGACGAGGGCGGCGCCGCCGGTCATGTACGGGCTGATGCTCGGGTGGGTGTCCACGTGCTCGCCCTCGGAGGCGAGGCTGACCAGGGCGGTGTGGGCTGAGGCGAAGCCAGAGGAGGCAGTCATCGTCGGCAGGACCTATCCGGGACGGTATCGGGCGGAGATTTCTGCCACATCGTATGCGGGGGCCGCCCGCAACATCACCCCGACTCCACCTGTCGGGGCCTTCCGGTCCTCCGCGGGGCGCGCCGGGCGCCCGCTCAGTCCTTCTTGCCGTATCCGCGCAGCAGGAACCACGCGAGGAAGGCGACGCCGACGACGCCGACCACCAGGACCGTGCGGAGCACCACGCCGGGCCCCTGGTCCCCCTTGGAGACGGCGAGGAACTCGGTGAACGCGGGGTGCGCGGTGAAAGCGTTGATGTCGGGCATGTCTCCACGGTAGCCATAGCCGCGGCAGCGCTTACTGTGGGGTCGGCGACCCGGGGGACGGGCCAGGACACGGCCGCCACGCGGCCATGACGCAAGCCGACCGACACGGATCGAGGGGGTCTTCATGAGCGACGGCAACGGCGGCAGCACGGCGGGGAACGGTTCGGGCGAGGAACGGGAGCGGGCGCCCGGCCGGCAGCGGAAGCGCTTCCCGGACATCTCCTCGCGCGCCTACGAGCACCCGGCGGACCGCTCCGCCCTGGTGGCCCTGCGCAAGCTGAGCGGCTTCGACACCGTCTTCAAGGCGCTGAGCGGGCTGCTGCCCGAGCGCAGCCTGCGGCTGCTGTACCTGTCGGACTCGGTGCGGGTGGGCGAGGAGCAGTTCCCCCATCTGCACACGATGCTGCTGGACGCCTGCTACATCCTGGACCTGCCGAAGGTCCCGCCGATGTACGTCACCCAGGACCCGCAGCCGAACGCCATGTGCATCGGCCTGGACGAGCCGATCATCGTGGTGACCACGGGCCTCGTCGAACTGCTGGACGAGGAGGAGATGCGGGCCGTCGTGGGCCACGAGGTGGGCCACGCCCTGTCGGGACACTCGGTCTACCGCACGATCCTGCTGTTCCTGACGAACTTCGCCCTGAAGGTGGCGTGGATCCCGCTGGGCAACCTCGCCGTGATGGCGATCGTCACGGGACTCCGCGAGTGGTTCCGCAAGTCGGAGCTGTCGGCGGACCGGGCGGGGCTGCTGGTGGGCCAGGACCTCACGGCCTCGATGCGCGGCCTGATGAAGATCGCGGGCGGCAACCACCTCCACGAGATGAACGTGGACGCGTTCCTCGCCCAGGCGGAGGAGTACGAGGCGGGCGGCGACCTGCGCGACTCCGTGCTGAAGATCATGAACGTGCTGCCGCGCTCGCACCCCTTCACGACCGTGCGGGCGGCGGAGCTGCGGAAGTGGGCCGGGAGCCGCGAACACCAGCGGATCATGGACGGTCACTACCCGCGGCGCTCGGCGGACAAGGACACGTCCGTGAGCGACTCGTTCCGGGAGTCCGCGAACCACTACGCGGAGTCGGTGCGCGCGAGCAAGGACCCGCTGCTGGGGCTGGTGCGGGATCTGGCGTCGGGGGCGGGCGGGCTGGGCGGGCGCCTGCGGGATTCCTTCAAGGGCGGGGGAACGACTCCGCCGAAGGGGTCCGAGGGGCCCGGGAAGGGGCCTGAGGGGCCCGGGGAGGGTTCTGGGCGGGCGTAGGGGGTGGCGGGGGCGGTGCGGGGGCCGGGTGCGCGCTGAGGGCCCTGCGGGCGGCCTTTCCCCAGCCCCGCCCCTTCCCGCAACCGGGGGGCTTCGCGCTTCGCACGGTGTCCTCAAGCGCCGGACGGGCTGGATTTCCGCCCCCAGGGGCACCTCCAAGGGGTAGCCCGGGGAGAGCGAGGACCGGGAATCACCGCCGTGGCGTCGGCTGCGCCTCGCCCGCCAGCGTGCCGCACAGCGCCGCCGTCACCTGGTCCGTCGCGTACGGGTCCGTGCCCGCCGGGCCGTCGCCCGTGGGGCGCTGGCCCGCCAGGAGGGGGCGCAGATAGACCTCGTCGTCCGCGGCGCAGGACTCCGGGCCCGCCTGGAGCTGGCTCTGGACCACGGTCAGGTGGTGGTCCTGGAGGCCCTCGCGGTCGAAGCGGAACTTCATCGCCCGGCGCACCGTGAACAGCGACGCCTCGTCCGTGGCCGCCTTGTGCTCGCTGCCCGCCTTCGCGGGGCGCAGGGCGTAGACGAAGGTGTGGTCGGAGGTGACCTCCAGGGTGGAGGAGCCCGTCTCGGTGACGGTGAAGACGCCCCGCGTCCGTACGGGGGTGTCGACCAGGGCGACCTGTGCCGGGTCGAAGCGGATCAGCCAGGCGGTGGCCGCGTGCCGCCCGTCGTCGGCGGGGTGGTCGAAGCTGCGGTCGAACTGGTCGAGCTGCTGGGGATCGAGCAGCAGCCGCACGCCGCGCTGGGTGCCGCCGGTGAGCACGGCCGGGTCCAGGGCGGACTTCACGGTGTACTCCTTGGCGGCGGCGAGCGCGGCCATGACCTGGCTCTCGGAGAAGTGCTGGGTGCTGCGCGCGGCCGGCAGGGTGATGCCCTCGTGCCCCAGCCGGAACTGGGCGGCCGGGCTGTGGTCGAAGAGCTCCGCGGCCGGGCCGCCGGGCACGGGGTCGCGGGGTGCCAGCGGGATCAGGGTGGAGCGCATCGGCTCGGCGACGGGGGCGGCCGGGTCCTTGTAGGGGTGGCGCAGGCCCATATAGACGGCCGTGCCGAAGGCGAGGGCGATCAGGATCACCAGGACGACGACCTGGCGCGAGGTGCTGACGCGCGTCCACACATGGCGGTTACGGACAGCGAGGGCGTGGTCGCCCATGCGCTCGCGCGCGGAGTACTCCTGGAGGCGGGCAGCCCGGACAAACGATTCGTCGAAGACGACGGATCGGTACTCGTCCTCCCCGCCTCCAGGGGCGCCTTCGGGCGTCCCTTCAGGAGGGTCTCCAGGCCCGTCCATACCTCAAGAGTAGGTCTGCCGGGCCTTCGGTAAACGCGCTGGTACACGACAAGTTGTGAGGAAAAATCCGACTGGTCGATGCACGCATGTCACCGCCGGTCGCCGGGGGCTAGCCGCGGGGCGCCGCGGAGGCCACCGGGGGCTCGGAATCGGCCGAGACGGAGGGCAGGGGTCCGGGCCGCTCGGCCGCCGGGGCGTCCACCCCGGTCGTCGCGGGCGGCGGATCGGAGCCGGGCCGCCCGCCGGAGGAGGCGCTGCGGTACACGGCGGCGAAGGCGAGGGCCACCACGCCGATGCCCATCAGCACGGCGAGCACCCACGCCACCGGGCGGTGCCAGCGGGGATGGCCGCGGTACGGGCGGCGGGCGGAGCCGTAGCGGCCGTACGGACCGTAGGCGTCGTCGGGATCGAGGTCATGGGCCAGGGCGTACCAGCCGTCCGCGCGGGTGGCGGGGCGGCCGGCCGCCGGGCCGGCGGCGTCCTCGGGGAAGTCGTCGAGGTCGAAGTCGTCGTCGGCGGTGCCGCCGCCCGCCCGGGCCCGGGAGGACTCCGCCTCCGCGCGGGCCTGGGCGGCGGCGAGCATCCGCTCGACCGCTGAGGGTTCGTGGACCGCGGCGGACCGCACGAACTCCTCGTCGAAGACCACGGAGGCGAACGCGTCGTCCCCGCTGCGGTTGCTGTCGGGCTCCTCGCCGTCCGGGAACGGCTGGCCCCCCACGTCGTCCGGCACCCGTCCAGCGTAGCCCCGAAGTGGTCAATCCGTGCGTCCGGTACGGGAATTCAGCCCGCGGCGGGCCCGCCTCCGCGCACGTGGCCGTCGCCCGTGACGATGTACTTGGTCGAGGTGAGCTCCGGCAGGCCCATCGGGCCGCGCGCGTGCAGCTTCTGGGTGGAGATGCCGATCTCCGCGCCGAAGCCGAACTGGCTGCCGTCCGTGAACCGCGTCGACGCGTTGACCGCGACCGTCGTGGAATCCACCAGCTGGGTGAAGCGGCGGGCGGCGGCCTGCGAGGTCGTGACGATGGCCTCCGTGTGGCCGGAGGTCCACAGCCGGATGTGCCGCACCGCGGCGTCCAGGGAGTCCACGACGGCGGCGGCGATGTCGTACGAGAGGTACTCGGTCTCCCAGTCCTCGGCGGTCGCGGGCACCACGGTGGCCGGGCCGCCCTCGGCCAGCGCGAGGACCCGCTCGTCGCCGTGCACGGTGACGCCGGCCTCGGCCAGTGCCGCCAGCGCGCGGGGCAGGAAGTCCAGGGCGATGTCCTGGTGCACGAGGAGGGTCTCGGCGGCGTTGCAGACGCTGGGCCGCTGGGCCTTGGAGTTGATCAGGATGTCGACGGCCATGTCGAGGTCGGCCTCGGCGTCGACGTAGACGTGGCAGTTGCCCGTGCCCGTCTCGATCACGGGGACGGTGGACTCCTCGACGACCGTGCGGATCAGCGAGGCGCCGCCGCGCGGGATCAGCACGTCGACCATGCCGCGGGCGCGCATCAGCTCCCGCACGGAGTCCCGGCTCTCGCCCGGGACCAGCTGCACCGCGTCCGCGGGCAGCCCGGCGCCGCCGACGGCGTCGCGCAGGACCCGCACCAGGGCGGTGTTGGAGGCGTACGCGGAGGACGAGCCGCGCAGCAGCACGGCGTTGCCGGCCTTCAGGCACAGGGCGGCGGCGTCCACGGTCACATTGGGCCGGGCCTCGTAGATGATCCCGACCACGCCGAGCGGCACCCGGACCTGGCGCAGGTCGATGCCGTTGGGGAGGGTCGAGCCGCGGACGACCTCGCCGACCGGGTCGGGGAGGGCGACGACGTCGCGGACGTCCTTGGCGATGGCCCGCACCCGCTCGGGGGTGAGGGTCAGCCGGTCGATGACGGTCTCGCTGGTGCCGGCGGCCCGGGCGCGCTCGACGTCCTCGGCGTTGGCCTCGACGATCTCCTTGGTCCGGACCTCCAGGGCGTCGGCGATCGCCAGCAGCGCCTCGTCCTTCACCGAGCGCGGCAGTGGCGCCAGCTCGGCGGCCGCGGCGCGGGCCCGGTAGGCCGCGCGCAGCACCGGGGACTGCGGCATCGGATCGGCGAGGGGGGAGGGGAAAACGCTGCTCATGGCCCGCAGCGTAGTCGGGCGGGGCCCGGGGCGACCACGCGTTCCGGACTGTGGACGCGGGGACCGCCCCTCGGCGAGACGTCCGCGGGCGCGGGACCGGCCCCCGGCGCGGCGTCCGCCGCGTGCCCCGGAGAGGAGCCCGATCGGGGGCCTCGGCGACCTCTGCGGCGACAGTCGGCGTGGTGCCGCCGGGCGCCGGGCGGGCCGCCAGGAAGAAACCCCGGAAGGAAGCGGTCCCGGAGGAGCCCGGAAGTCCCGGAGGAGCCCGGAAGAGGTCCCACCGGCCCCGGCCCGCTCCGCCGCGCCCGGCCGGCTTCCCCCGGCCGTCCGGCAGCACCGGACCGCTCAGGGCACGGGCACGCCGCCACCGCGGCGGCTCATGGCGGACCGGCGGGAGCACCGCCGCTCAGAACGGGTGCACCCCCACCGGAGTGGCCGGCAGCGGCCCGTACCCCTCGGCGACGCGCTGGTGGTACGTCTCCCGGTCGATGACCTCCAGGCCGACGATCTCCCACGGTGGGAGCCTGGCCGTGGAGCGGTGCTCGCCCCACAGCCGCAGGGCCACCGCCGCCGCGTCGTGCAGATCGCGCGCCTCCTCCCAGTACCGGATCTCGGCGTGGTCGTCGGCGTAGCGGCTCGTCAGCAGAAAGGGGTGGTCGTTGGCCAGCTGTTCGAGGCCCCGGCGGACCTCCGCGAGCGGGGCCTCGGCGCCCGAGACGCTCAGGGTGATGTGCCACAGCCGGGACACCTCGCCGGGAGCCTCCACGGCCGTGGCCGCGGTGCCCTCCGGCTCCCCGCTCTCCGCGCTCTCCCCTCGGTCCAGGCCCGCTCCCACGCTGGTCAGTGTGCGCTCCTCCCCCACGGCCCTGCGGGCGTGCGCGGGAGTGCCCCCACCTCGGGGCAGCGCCCCTGGGCGCGCTCGTCTCACCGGCGGCCTCCTGTTGCTCGGTGCTCGGGGCCGCCTGCCCGTGACGGCCCCCCGCATCAAAGTTGACCAGCCTCCGGGCGGCCGCGTGGCGGTTTTCCGGAAGGTCCCCATGGAAAGGCTGGACTTACTTCACTCTCGCCCGCGGCTGACGCCCGTCAGCGGTGCAGCACGACCAGGTCGTCCCGGTGCACGACCTCGCGCTCGTAGCCGGGGCCCAGGTCCCGGGCGAGATCACGGGTGGAGCGGCCCAGCAGCTGCGGGATCTCCCCCGCGTCGAAGGCGACGAGCCCGCGCGCCACCGCCCGCCCGGCCTGGTCCCGCAGCTCGACGGGGTCACCCGCGGAGAACTCCCCCTCGACCGAGGCGATGCCCGCCGGCAGCAGCGAGGCGCTGCCCTCGATCACGGCCCGCACGGCACCCTCGTCCAGCGTCAGGGCGCCACGCGGGGTGGAAGCGTGCGCGAGCCACAGCAGCCGGTCGGCCGAGCGGCGGCCGGTGCGGTGGAAGAGCGTGCCGGTCGGCCGGCCCGCGAGGGCGTCGGCGGCCTGGCTGGCGGAGGTGAGGACGACGGGGATGCCGGCCGCGGCCGCGATCCGGGCCGCCTCGACCTTGGTGACCATGCCGCCGGTGCCCACGCCCGCCTTGCCGGCGCTGCCGATGGAGACGCCCGCCAGGTCCGCCGGGCCCGCGACCTCGGCGATCCGCGAGGTGCCCGGGGTGCTGGGGTCGCCGTCGTACAGACCGTCGACGTCCGACAGCAGGACCAGCAGGTCGGCCCGGACCAGATGGGCGACCAGCGCCGCCAGCCGGTCGTTGTCACCGAACCGGATCTCGTCCGTGGCGACCGTGTCGTTCTCGTTGACGATCGGCACCGCGCCCATCGCCAGCAGCTGCTCCAGGGTCCGGAACGCGTTGCGGTAGTGCGCGCGGCGGCTGGTGTCGTCCGTGGTCAGCAGCACCTGGCCGACACGGCGGCCGTAGCGCGCGAAGGACGCGGTGTAGCGGGCGACCAGCAGCCCCTGGCCCACGCTGGCGGCGGCCTGCTGGCGGGCCAGGTCGCGCGGCCGGCGCTCCAGGCCCAGCGGCGCCAGGCCCGCGGCGATGGCCCCGGAGGAGACCAGCACGATCTCCCTCGCGCCCGGCTCGCCCGGCGCGCCCCCGCCGGCCTTGGCCAGCGTGTCGACGAGCGCGTCAACGCGGTCGGCGTCCAGCCCCCCGCCCGCGGTGGTGAGTGAGGAGGATCCCACCTTGACCACGATCCTGCGGGCGCCCGTCACCTCCGCCCGCGCCGTCGCCGCCGCCCCTGAATCCGCCCCTGCCCCAGTCACGTACGCACACCTCAAGTGATCGCCGGTCGTCTGTCTGCTCCGGCCCGCAAATCTACCGCGCGGACGATTGTGGTCGTTCGGCCCTATTTTGCGATGATTACCGTCGCGGAAGATTGCTCCCGGACCAGCCGTCGTCATACGGTCGGTAGCTGACCACTGTCCGGCGCCGTCCGATCGCCGCCCGGCCGCGGTCCCCCACCCCAGCACGACCCGCCCTATCCCCCCGTTCTCCTGCCAGGAGCCCGCCCAGTGCCTTCTGCCGGAACAGCCTCCCGCCGAGCCGTACAGCTCGCGGCGCTGCTCGCGATGCTGGTGTTCTTCGCCACCCAGCTCGTGGGAGCCCTGCTGCCCAACGTGCCGCTCTTGATCACCGCCTCGGCGGCGGGCCTCGCGCTCGATCTCTACCTCCAGCACCGGGACCCCGGTCTGGTCGCCGTGCTCGGCAAGATCCGCTTCGATGTCATGGTGCGGCAGCTGCTGCGCGACATGCTGCTCCTGGTCGGGCTGCTGCGCCTGCACGGCGACGGCTCGCTGCGCGACTACGCACCGGTGTTCGTCGGACTGGTCCTCTTCTACGGCTCGCACCTGGCCTGCCAGGCCACCGCGATCATGGTCCGCCGCAGCCGCACGCTCCCCTTCCTCACCCGCAACATCGACACCACCGGCCTGCGCCTGTCCGCCGCGCCGCCGCGCCTGCTCGGCCGCCAGCACGGCCGCCGGCTGCTGCGCTTCGCCGTCCCGGCCACCGTGGGCCTCCTGATCACCGCGGGCACCGAGCGGGTCCTGTGGGCCGAGATCGGCATGGGCCTCGCGGTCCTGCTCGGCCTCGGCGGCACCGCCTACCTGGCGAGCTGGCTCCGCCCCAAGAAGCGCATCGCCAACGACCAGCAGGCCCTGGAGTGGCTGGACCGCTGGCTGGCCGACTACCGCCCGACCGTCGGCATGTACTTCTCCGGCGGCACGAGCTCGGCCTACCAGGCCAACATGTGGCTCTCCACCCTCGCCGCGCTCGACGGCAACCCCGTCATCGTGCTGCGTGAGCGGTTCATGGTGCAGAAGATCGACGCCACCGACGTGCCGATCGTCTGCATCCCCAAGGTCGTGCACCTGATGGCGCTGGAGAAGTCCTCGCTGAAGATGATGCTGCACCCGGCGAACTCCGGTAAGACCTCGCAGGTCCTGCGCATGCCGTCGATCAAGCACGCCTTCACCAACCACGGCGAGAGCGACAAGCTCTCCAGCTGCAACCCGTACTCCAAGGCGTACGACGAGATCTGGGTAGCCGGCCCCGCCGCCCGCGAGCGCTACCAGCTGGCCGACATCGGCGTCGACGACCGCGACGTCGTCGAGGTGGGCCGCCCGCAGCTCGCGCCCATCCAGCCGTACACGGGCGTCCCCACCGGTCAGTACACGACGGTCCTCTACGCGCCGACGTGGGAGGGCTGGGACGGCAACCCCGGCAACACCTCGGTCATGCTCGCCGGCGAGAACATCGTCCGCGCGCTGCTCGCCGACCCCGGGGTCCGGCTGCTCTACAAGCCGCACCCGATGACCGGCTCCGTCGACCCCCGCGCGGGCCGCGCCAACGAGCGCATCCAGGCCATGATCCGCGAGGCCAACACCCGCCGTGACGGCGCCCGCCCCGGCCCGGAGGCCGCCGCCGAGCTGGTGCGCCGCACCGCCGAGCTGGAGCAGCTCACCACCAGCTCCTTCCGGCGCAGCGCCGACGAGATCGAGCGGATGCTGCTCCAGGGCACCCCGGAGAAGGGCCGCTCGGCGCGCGTCGAGTCCGCCACGGCGGCCTGGGAGGCCGCCTACTGGGCCTCGCTGCCGGTCTGGGAGCACCAGATCATCACCTCGGCCCGCCCGGCCCTCTTCACCTGCTTCAACCAGTCCGACCTGCTGATCAGCGACGTCTCCAGCGTCGTCTCGGACTACCTGATCAGCGAGAAGCCGTACGCGGTGGCCAACACCAGCGGCATGGCCGAGGAGGAGTTCCGGGCGGTCTTCCCGACCGTCAGCGCCGCCACGATCCTCACCCCCGAGGCGGAGGGCGTACCGGCGCTCCTCGCTGCCGTCCGCGAGCCCGGCCGGGACGCCCTCGCGGCGGCCCGCGCGGAGCTCAAGGTCCAGCTGCTCGGCCCGTCCGACCCGCCGTCGCTGGTCCGCTTCAACCAGGCCGCGCTGGCGCTGGCCGCGGAGGCCGACGAGCGGCGCGAGCGGATGGAGGCGCGGGCCTCGGAGATCCCGACGCAGCGCGAGGCGGACGAGACGGCGGCAGTCTGAGCCGCCCGCACCGCACGTACGGGGAAGGCCCCGGGAGGAGATCCTCCCGGGGCCTTCCCCGTATCCGCCGCGGGTTCCGGGGGCCTTCCCGGTACGCGCCCGGGGCCGCGGGCCCTCCCCGTAGGCGCGCACGCGCCCGCGGACCCGGGCCGCCCCGTTACCCGCCCCCGGATCCCAGGGGCCTTCCCCGAACGCGCCTCGGGCCCACAGGGCCTTCCCCGAACGCGCCTCAGGTCCGGGGGCTCCCCGTACGCGCCCTCGGGCCCCGGGCCCCCGATACCAGCTCTCGGACCGCGCCCCGCGCGGGCACGACGAAGCCCCCGGGCGCGGAGCACCCGGGGGCCGGAGGGCCGGGGTGAGGGTCAGCCCCTCACGCGCCTCAGAACGGCTTGAAGTCGTCGAACTCGCGCTGGGCCTCGTCCCGCTCCGCCTCGCGCTCGCGACGGCGCGTCGCGGCCGGGCGCGGGGCCTCCAGACGGTGGTCCTCGCCACGGCGGCCGAGCATCTCGGCGCCCGCCATCATGGTGGGCTCCCAGTCGAAGACGACCGCGTTGTCCTCGGCGCCGATGGCCACGCCGTCGCCCGCGCGGGCACCGGCCTTCATCAGCTCGTCCTCGACACCGAGGCGGTTGAGACGGTCGGCCAGGTAACCCACGGCCTCGTCGTTGTTGAAGTCGGTCTGGCGCACCCAGCGCTCCGGCTTCTCGCCGCGCACCCGGTAGATGCCGTCGTCCTCCAGCGTGACCGTGAAGCCCGCGTCGTCCACGGCCTTCGGGCGGATGACGATGCGGGTCGCCTCCTCCTTCGGCTTGGCCGCGCGCGCCTGGGCGATGATGCCGGCCAGCGCGAAGGAGAGCTCCTTCAGGCCCGTACGGGCCACGGCGGACACCTCGAAGACCTGGTAGCCGCGCGCCTCCAGATCCGGGCGGATCATGTCGGCGAGGTCCTGGCCGTCCGGGATGTCGATCTTGTTGAGGACGACGATGCGCGGACGGTCGTCGAGGCCGCCGTACTGCGTCAGCTCGGCCTCGATGACGTCCAGGTCGGAGACCGGGTCGCGGTCGGACTCCAGGGTCGCCGTGTCCAGCACGTGCACCAGCACCGAGCAGCGCTCGACGTGCCGCAGGAACTCCAGGCCGAGGCCCTTGCCCTGGCTCGCGCCCGGGATCAGGCCCGGGACGTCCGCGATGGTGTAGACCGTCGAGCCGGCCGTGACGACGCCCAGGTTCGGGACCAGCGTTGTGAAGGGGTAGTCCGCGATCTTCGGCTTGGCGGCGGAGAGCACCGAGATCAGCGAGGACTTGCCCGCGCTCGGGTAGCCGACCAGCGCCACGTCGGCGACGGTCTTGAGCTCCATGACGATGTCGCGGGACTCGCCCGGCTCGCCGAGCAGCGCGAAGCCGGGGGCCTTGCGGCGGGCCGAGGAGAGCGCGGCGTTGCCGAGACCGCCGCGGCCGCCCTGGCCGGCGACGAAGGTCGTGCCCTCGCCCACCAGGTCGGCGAGGACGTTGCCCTGCTTGTCGAGGACCACGGTGCCGTCCGGCACGGGCAGGACGAGGTCCTGGCCGTCCTTGCCGGAGCGGTTGTCGCCCGCGCCCGGCGCGCCGTTGGTGGCCTTGCGGTGCGGGTTGTGGTGGTACTCGAGGAGCGTGGTGACCGACTGGTCGACGACCAGGGTCACATCGCCGCCACGGCCGCCGTTGCCGCCGTCGGGGCCGCCGAGGGGCTTGAACTTCTCACGGTGAACGGAGGCGCAGCCATGGCCTCCGTTACCCGCGGCGACGTGCAGCTCGACGCGGTCCACGAAGGTGGTCATTGCGGTTGCCTCCAGATACTTACGGGAATGTCTCTGTACTAACACGCCGAGGGCGGACCGGCTTCCCCGTCAGGAAAAGCGGCCCGCCCTCGGAAAGGTGCTTATGTCGTACCGAAAAGCTGATTACTCAGCGATCGGGACGATGTTCACGACCTTGCGGCCACGGTGCGTGCCGAACTCGACCGCACCGGCCTGCAGGGCGAACAGGGTGTCGTCGCCACCGCGACCGACGCCCGCGCCCGGGTGGAAGTGGGTGCCGCGCTGGCGGACCAGGATCTCACCGGCGTTGACGGCCTGGCCGCCGAAGCGCTTGACGCCGAGCCGCTGAGCGTTGGAATCGCGACCGTTCCGAGTGGACGATGCGCCCTTCTTGTGTGCCATGTCTCAGTCCCTTACTTCGCAGCCGTGGGGATGCCGGTGACCTTGATCGCCGTGTACTGCTGGCGGTGACCAATGCGCTTGCGGTAGCCGGTCTTGTTCTTGTACTTCAGGATGTCGATCTTGGCACCCTTGTGGTGGTCCACGATCTCGGCCTGGACCTTGATCCCGGCCAGCACCCACGGGTCGCTGGTGACGGACTCGCCGTCGACCACGAGCAGCGTGGAGAGCTCGACAGAGTCGCCCACCTTGCCGTCGGAAATCTTGTCAACCTCGACGATGTCGCCGACAGCAACCTTGTGCTGGCGACCACCGCTACGCACGATTGCGTACACGCGGATCTCACTCTCTCGCTGATAATCGGGACCTCTGATGCCAGCCGCTCACGCACGGGGCATGCCCGTGAACATCCGAGTGGACGAGCGGCCTCTCCCTGCCGGAGCGGGGAGGGATTTGCTCAGGGGTTTGGCGTACAGACGCCGATGGACAAGGTTACGGGGCCCGGCCCATGGGGTCAAACCGGAGGTCCGGGTCCCAAACGGGACCCGGACCCCGGTGTCGCTCAGTCCTCCGAGGAGGCCGCGGCGGCCGCTTCCGCGGTCTTCTTCGTCGCCCGCTTGGCCGGAGCCTTCTTGGCCGCCGTCTTGGTGGCGGCCTTCTTCGCGGTCGTCTTCTTGGCCGCCGCCGTCTTGGTGGCGGTCTTCTTGGCAGCCGTCTTCTTGGCGGCGGCCGTCTTGGTGGCCGCCTTCTTCGCCGGGGCCTTCTTGGCGGTCTTGGCGGCCGTCTTGCGCGCGGTCTTCTTGACCGGCGCGGCCTCCTCGACCGACTCGGCGGCCTCCGCCACCTCGGCGGCCTCGACCGCCTCGGCCTGCTCGACCAGCTCCACGACCGCCTCGGTGACCTCCTCGGCCGTCGTGGGCTCCGCCGGGGCCTCCTCGGCCTCCGGACGGGCCGCGGACTCGACGACCACCACGGCCGCCTCCGCGTCCGCCGGCGAACCCGCGGGCGCGGACACCCGGCGGGTGGCCCGGCGGCGCGTACGGGCCGGAGCAGCCGGAGCGGGCTCCTCCACGGGCGCCTCCGGGGTCACCGTCTCCACGGGAACCTCGGCGGGGGCCTCGGCGGGGACCTCGACGACGGCCTCGGCCGCCGGCGCGGCCTCCGGCTCGACGACCGGCTCGGCCTCGGCCACCGGCTCGGCCCGGACCGGCTCCACGACGGCCTCCGGCTCGCGCTCCGCCCGCGGGGCGCCGGCCGGGGCCGTCGCCTTACGGGTCGCACGGCGGCGTGTACGGCCACCGCGCTTCGCGGCGTTCTCCGCCTCGGCCGGGCTGCCGAACCACTCCTCGTCACCGCCGACCGACGGCCGCAGGTCGGCCTCGGCGACCGCGACGGGCTCCAGCTCGGGGGCCTCGGCCTCCTCCGCGGACTCCACGGCCTCGGCGGTCTCCGTCACGTGCTCGTGGTCGTGCTCGTGCGCCGGAGCGGCCTTGCCCTTCTTCTTGCCGCGCTTGCCGCCACCGCCGCCACCGACGGTCGTCGGCTGGTCCATGTGGACGATCACGCCGCGGCCGTTGCAGTGCACGCAGGACTCGGAGAAGGACTCCAGCAGGCCCTGGCCGACCCGCTTACGGGTCATCTGGACCAGACCCAGCGAGGTCACCTCGGCGACCTGGTGCTTCGTACGGTCCCGGCCCAGGCACTCCAGCAGACGCCGCAGCACGAGGTCGCGGTTGGCCTCCAGCACCATGTCGATGAAGTCGATCACCACGATGCCACCGAGGTCGCGCAGCCGCAGCTGACGCACGATCTCCTCGGCCGCCTCGAGGTTGTTCTTGGTGACCGTCTCCTCCAGGTTGCCGCCCTGGCCGGTGAACTTGCCGGTGTTGACGTCGACGACGACCATCGCCTCGGTCCGGTCGATCACCAGCGAGCCGCCGCTCGGCAGCCAGACCTTGCGGTCCAGCGCCTTCATCAGCTGCTCGTCGATCCGGTACGTGGCGAAGACGTCGACGTCCGACGTCCACTTCTGCAGCCGGTCGGTCAGGTCCGGGGCGACGTGCGAGACATAGCCGTGGATGGTCTCCCAGGCGGTGTCACCGCTGACGATGACCTTGGAGAAGTCCTCGTTGAAGATGTCGCGGACGACGCGGACGGTCATGTCCGGCTCGCCGTACAGCAGGGTCGGGGCGTTGCCGCTCTTCGCCTTCTTCTGGATCTCTTCCCACTGCGCCTGGAGGCGCTGCACGTCACGGGCCAGCTCGTCCTCGCTGGCGCCCTCCGCGGCGGTACGGACGATGACGCCCGCGTCCTCGGGGACGATCTTCTTGAGGATCTGCTTCAGACGGGCGCGCTCGGTGTCGGGCAGCTTCCGGCTGATGCCGGTCATCGAGCCCTCGGGCACATAGACCAGGTAGCGGCCCGGCAGCGAGACCTGGCTGGTCAGGCGGGCGCCCTTGTGACCGATCGGGTCCTTGGTGACCTGCACGAGCACGGACTGGCCGGACTTCAGCGCGGACTCGATGCGGCGCGGGCCGTTGCCCATGCCGAGCGCCTCGAAGTTGACCTCACCGGCGTACAGGACGGCGTTGCGGCCCTTGCCGATGTCGACGAACGCGGCCTCCATCGACGGCAGCACGTTCTGGACCTTGCCCAGGTAGACGTTGCCGACGTAGCTGGTGGCCTGCTCCTTGTTGACGTAGTGCTCGACGAGGACGTTGTCCTCCAGCACGCCGATCTGGGTGCGCTCACCGCTCTGGCGGACGACCATGACGCGCTCGACGGCCTCGCGGCGGGCCAGGAACTCGGCCTCCGTGATGATCGGCACGCGGCGGCGGCCCTGCTCGCGGCCCTCACGGCGGCGCTGCTTCTTCGCCTCCATGCGGGTCGAGCCCTTGATGGACTGCACCTCGTCGAAGCCCGTGCCCGGCTCGCGCTCCTCGCGCTTGCGGGGCTCGCGGACCTTGACGACGGTCCGCTCCGGGTCGTCGCCGCCCACCTCGGCCTCGGCACCGTCACCACTGCGGCGACGGCGACGGCGGCGACGGCGGCTGCTGGCGGAACCCGCGCCGGACTCCTCGTCCGGCGCCTCCTCCGGCTCCTCCTCGGCGGCCTCTTCCTGCTCGGCACCGTCCTGCTGCTCGTCCTCGGACAGCTCGCCCTCGGCGTCACCGGACTCACCACGGCGACGGCGGCGGCCACCGCGACGACGGCGGCGCGACGGGCGGTCGCCCTCGTCCTCCAGCGCGGCGCCCTCGGTCTCCTCGGCCTCCTCCTCGCCCTCCTCGTCCTGCTGGACGGCGGGGGCGGCAGGGGCCGCGGGGGCGGTCACCGCCTGCTCGGCGGCCTCGGCGGGCTCACCGCGGCGGCGACGGCGACGACGGCCGGCGGGCTGCGGCTGCTCGACGACGGCCTCGGCCGCCTCCTCCTCGGGCTCCTCCTCGACCGGGCCCGCGGCGGCGGCAGCGGCGGCGGTCTCCGGCGTCTGGAACATCGGCTCGGTGAAGACCGGCGCCTGGAAGACGGCGGTCGGCGGGCGCACGGCGCGGCGACGGCCACGCGCGGGGGCGGCGGTCTCCTCGGCCTCGGCGGCCTTGACGGGCTCGGCCTCGCTCACGGGGCCACGGGCACGGCTCGCCTCCTTGGCGGCCTCCAGCGCGGCGGCCGCGGCCTCGGCGTCACCGGCGGCGACACGGCGGCGCGTACGGCCCTTGGCCGGGGCCTCGGCGGCCTCGGCGGGCTGCTCGGCATCGCCGGCGGCGGCCCGGCGGCGGGTACGGCGACCACGGGGCTCAGCGGCGGGGGCCTGCTCCTCCGCCGGGGCGGCGACGGCCTCGGCGGCCTGCTCGGCGACGGGCTCGGCCTCGGCGGCCTGCGGGGCGCCCGCGGGGGCGGTGGCCTTACGGACCGCACGACGACGCGTACGGGCAGGCTTGGCCTCGACCGTCTCCACGGCCTCGGGGGCCTCGGCGACGACCTCGGCCGGGGCCGGCTCGGCCACCGGCGGGGCGACCGTCTCGGCCGTCTGCGGGGAACCGGCGGGCGCGGTGGCCTTGCGCACGGCACGACGGCGCGTACGGGCGGGGGCGGCGGCCGGGGCCTCGGCGGGAGCCTCGACGGCGGCGGGCTCCACGGCGGCGGCCGGGGCCTCCTCCACGACCGGCGGGGCGGTCTCGGCGGCCTGCGGGGCGCCCGCGGGGGCGGTGGCCTTACGGACCGCACGACGACGCGTACGGGCCGGCTTGGCCTCGACCGTCTCCACGGCCTCGGGGGCCTCGGCGACGGGCTCCGCGACGACCTCGGCCGGGGCCGGCTCGGCGGCGGCCTGCTCACCCGTACGGGGAGCGCCGGCCGGGGCGGTGGCCTTGCGGGTCGCGCGGCGGCGGGGGCGGGCCGGGGTGGCCGGCGCCTCGGCGGCCGGGGCCTGCTCGGCCGGTGCGGCGGCGGGCGCCTCCGCGGGGGCGGCCTGCGGGGCCGTCACGGCGGTCTCGGCACCCGACGGCGGGCCCGCGGGGCGGGACGCCGCACGGCGGCGGCGACGCGGCGGCAGTGTGTCGCCGGGGCCGCTGTCGGGGTTATTGGTGGGCTCGGTGGGCTCAGTGGGCTCGAGCATGCGGGCGGTTCTCCCGTCACGCTCCCGGGCGCCGGGCCTTGATCCGGCCGCGGCACCGCGCGATGCGCGGATACCGCCGTCCGGGGCATGGGCGCCGCACGGGAGCTGTCGTCTCGCTCGCCGGGGCCGAAATGGTGGGCACCGGCGAAAGTCTCCTGGTCAATGCGCCTGCCGAACCTGGGTGGCTCCCTGGCGGCGCGGCGGCGCGGCGACGGCCGTCCTTACGCGGGACCTTCCGGCACCTGCGCGGCACCGGCGCTCGGTCCGGCGGCCGTGGTGGTTGTTGCGGCCGGGGAAGCGTCGCGGTCGGGCGCGAGCGGGTCGGTCACCGTGCCGGACTCCTCATCGAGCAGCCCCTGCGCCAGCCTGGTCACCGCAGCGGGGACCGGCGGCGCCAGGTCGGCCGTGGCGCGGAGACCGGACAGGACGTCGTCGGGTCGAACGGCAGGTGTCAAGTGCCGAACAACCAGCCGCAGTATCGCACAGGCACCGACGCCGGGCCTATCGGCCGGACCGTCGAGCGCCTCGAGTCGGGCGACGGCCGCACGCGCGTCGAAGGTGCGCAACCCGTTTTTCGTCCGGCGCTGCACCTCCACCGTCTCCGCGGCGAGGAACGCCGCGACGGCGCGCTCGGCGTCCGCGACCTCGACGCCGTCGAGCCGCATCTCCCAGAGGGATGCCTGGAGCCGGTCGGCGAACGAGGAGGTGTGGGCCTCCACCGCGTCCGTGATGTCGAGCCCGTCGGGCAGCGACTCGTCGAGCAGCTCGCGCAGCTCCTGCGGGTCGCGGACCTCGGCGAGCTGGATCTCCAGGAACTCGGCCTCACTGCCCGTGCCGGTGGGTGCGGCATTGGCGTACGACACCTTGGGGTGCGGGGTGAAGCCGGCCGAGTACGCCATGGGCACCTCGGCACGGCGCAGGGCCCGCTCGAAGGCGCGCTGGAAATCACGGTGGCTGGTGAACCGGAGGCGGCCGCGCTTGGTGTAGCGCAGACGAATGCGCTGCACCACGGGTGCGGGAGGCGGACCTTCGGGCTGACGCTTACCCAGTGTTCTAGTCCTTCGTGAGTGCGGTCGTACTGCTACCTAGAGTACGTGCCCGGCGGAGGGGCGGGTCCCGGAGGGCGCGCGAAAGCCCCGCCGGGGTGCGGCGGGGCTTCGGCGCGGTGGAATCACTTGATGACGGACAGTGGCAGAAGCTTCTTGCCCGTGGGGCCGATCTGGATGCTCGTGTCCATCTGCGGGCAGACGCCGCAGTCGAAGCACGGGGTCCAGCGGCAGTCCTCGACCTCGGTCTCGTCGAGGGCGTCCTGCCAGTCCTCCCAGAGCCAGTCCTTGTCGAGACCGGAGTCCAGGTGGTCCCAGGGCAGGACCTCTTCGTAGGTGCGCTCGCGCGTGGTGTACCAGGCGACGTCGACGCCCTGCCCGGGCAGCGTGCGCTCGGCGCACTTCATCCACAGGTCGTAGCTGAAGTGCTCGCGCCAGCCGTCGAAGCGGCCGCCCGACTCGTAGACCTCGCGGATCACGGCGCCGACGCGGCGGTCACCGCGCGAGAGCAGGCCCTCGATGATGCCGGGCTTGCCGTCGTGGTAGCGGAAGCCGATCGAGCGGCCGTACTTCTTGTCGCCGCGGATCTTGTCGCGCAGCTTCTCCAGGCGGGCGTCGGTCTCCTCGGCGGAGAGCTGCGGCGCCCACTGGAAGGGGGTGTGCGGCTTGGGGACGAATCCACCGATGGAGACCGTGCAGCGGATGTCGTTCTGGCCGGAGACCTTGCGGCCCTCGGCGATGACGTTGACCGCCATGTCGCCGATCTGGAGGACGTCCTCGTCGGTCTCGGTCGGCAGGCCGCACATGAAGTACAGCTTCACCTGGCGCCAGCCGTTGCCGTACGCGGTGGAGACCGTGCGGATCAGGTCCTCCTCCGAGACCATCTTGTTGATGACCTTGCGCATGCGCTCGGAGCCGCCCTCGGGGGCGAAGGTGAGGCCCGACCGGCGGCCGTTGCGCGTCAGCTCGTTCGCGAGGTCGACGTTGAAGGCGTCCACGCGGGTCGACGGCAGGGAGAGGCCGATCTTGTCCTCGGTGTAGCGGTCGGCCAGGCCCTTGGCGATGTCACCGATCTCGGTGTGGTCGGCCGAGGACAGCGACAGCAGGCCGACCTCCTCGAAACCGGTCGCCTTCAGACCCTTCTCGACCATCTCGCCGATGCCGGTGATGCTTCGCTCCCGCACGGGGCGCGTGATCATGCCGGCCTGGCAGAAACGGCAGCCGCGGGTGCAGCCGCGGAAGATCTCGACGGACATCCGCTCGTGGACGGTCTCGGCGAGCGGGACGAGCGGCTGCTTGGGGTAGGGCCACTCGTCGAGGTCCATGACGGTGTGCTTGGACACCCGCCACGGCACGCCGGAGCGGTTGGGCACGACACGGGCGATCCGGCCGTCCTCCAGGTACTCCACGTCGTAGAAGCCCGGGACGTACACGCCACCCGTCTTGGACAGGCGGAGCAGCACCTCCTCGCGGCCACCGGGGCGGCCCTCGGCCTTCCAGGCCCGGATGATGTCGGTGATCTCCAGGACGGCCTGCTCGCCGTCGCCGATCACCGCGCAGTCGATGAAGTCCGCGATGGGCTCGGGGTTGAACGCCGCGTGGCCGCCCGCGAGGACGATCGGGTCGTCGATCGTGCGGTCCTTGGACTCCAGCGGGATGCCCGCGAGGTCCAGGGCCGTGAGCATGTTGGTGTAGCCGAGCTCGGTGGAGAAGCTCAGGCCGAAGACGTCGAAGGCGCGGACCGGGCGGTGCGCGTCCACTGTGAACTGCGGGACCTTGTGCTCGCGCATCAGCGCTTCGAGGTCCGGCCAGACGCTGTACGTGCGCTCGGCGAGGACGCCCTCGCGCTCGTTGAGCACCTCGTAAAGGATCATGACGCCCTGGTTGGGCAGCCCGACCTCGTAGGCATCGGGGTACATGAGCGCCCAACGCACGTCACAGGATTCCCAGGGCTTGACGGTGGAGTTGAGCTCTCCGCCGACGTACTGGATCGGCTTCTGCACATGCGGGAGCAGAGCTTCGAGCTGCGGGAAGACCGAATCGGCAGACATACCCGAAAACCTTCGTGAGCTGACAGGGGTGACCCTCAAGACTAACGCGGGTGGGGCCACCCCTTTGCACGACGATCTTCAAAACCCCGCAGCGGCGGGGAGTAAAGGGCCCAGCGAACGTCGGTTCTCTCTCACGGCGGCTCACCTCCGCGGCAGCGGAGAAGTCGTGCCACCAGCAGAACGATCGACCGCCCGCCCCGTCACGCCCCCAGCGCCCCCCGGTACCGCTTCCGGGACGCCTTGCGCCACAGCTTCGGCAGCTTCGCCTCGTACGCGGCCGACAGCCGCTCCTCGTGCCCGTGCATCAGGCCGAATGTGAAGGTGCTCTCCCCCGCCGCGTGGGCGCGCACGGCGATCTCGCGGAGGGCGCCGCGCGCCATGACGCTGTCCTGGTGGTCGCCCAGCAGGGTCTGGACGGACTTCATGCGAGAGGCGAAGCGCTTGGCGGGCTTGCCGAGGGCGGGGGTCGCCGCCTCCGCGGCGTAGCGGGCGCGCTTGGCGGCCTTGCGGGCGTCGTGGAGGACGGTGTCGCGGTCCGGGCCGGGCTCGGTGGCGAGGGCGTGCTCGACGCGGGCGGCCAGCCGGCCGTAGTCGCGCAGGACGGCCTCGGCCAGCACGGTTCCGGCCGGGCGGGCGGCGGCCGGGCGCAGGGGCGGGTCGGCGAGGAGGGCGTCGAGGGTGTCGAGGAGGGCGAGGTAGCGGTCGCCGTCGAGGACGGCGGTGAGGCGCTTGCGGGAGCCCTTGCGGCGGCCCGCGGCCCAGACGCGCAGCCGGGCGCGGACGGGGCCGAGGACGAGCGGCGCGTCCAGTTCGGCCAGCCGTTCGCGGAGCCGTGCGGCGAGGACCTCGCGGTCGCGGTCGACGCCCAGCTCGGCGGCGAGCCACTTCAGCTCGGCGGCGACGGGGTCGGTGGTCCGCCGGTCGAGGACCTTGCCGTAGGTGCGGAAGGCGCTGCGCAGGCGGCGGGTGGCGACGCGCATCTGGTGGACGGAGTCCTCGGCGTCGCGGCGGACGGCGGGGTCGAGGGTCACGACCGCCTCGACCTGCTCGCGGAGGTAGGCGAGGACGTGGTCGCCGGTGGTGCGCGGGGCGCCGCCCTCGGGGGTCCGCTTCTTCCCGGCCGGCTTCTTCCCGCCTTTCGGCGGCCGCTTCCCGGCCTTCGGCCGCTTCTCGGGCTTCGCCCGCTCCTTCCCCGGCTCCGGCCGGGTCGCGGCCAGCGCGCGGGCCAGCTTGGAGGGGGCGTCGGAGGGGCGCAGGCCGGCCTCGCGGAGGTGGGGTTCGACGGTATCGAGGAAATCGGGGTCGCCGTCGGGGGCGAGCTCGATCTCGTACTCGGTCCAGTGGGTGGTGCCGCCGCCGGGCGCGAGGAGGTCCGCGGTGACCGTGTCGGCGCTGGCCTCGGCGAGGAGGGTGCCGTCGGCGTCGAGGAGGTGGCGCACGTCGCGGTGGGAGCGGATGCGGACGAGCGGCTGGAGTCCGCTGCGCCGGATCCGGGAGCGTACGAGGTCGGTGAGGCCGCGCGGGACGTCCGGGGACAGCGGGGCGCGGATCTCGTCGCGCACCCCGGGGGCCACGGGGAGTTTGAGGTGCCAGCCGGCGTCCTGGCCGCCGGTGCGGCGGCGGAGGGTGATGCCCGCCGCGGCCAGCCGGTGGTCGGTGGTGTCGTAGTAGACGGCGTCGAGCTCGGCCGTCCCCCGGTCGGTGACGGTGGCGACGCCCGGGATCCGGCCGAGGTCGGGCGGCAGGGCCGGGCCGGCGCCGTTCCGGTCACCGGTTTCGTACTTCCGCTCGATCTCTCGCACGGTGTCCGCCATGTGCTCGAATCTAGTGCCCCGGAGGCTTCCGCGGCAGTCCCCCGGCGGACAGGCGCGTCAGGCGGAGACCGGCCGCTGGACCTTGATCGACTGGAGCAGTCCGATCGCGATCCAGGCGGCGAACATGGACGAGCCGCCGTAGGAGACGAAGGGCAGGGGCAGTCCGGTGACGGGCATGATGCCGAGGGTCATCCCGATGTTCTCGAAGGACTGGAAGGCGAACCAGGCGATGATCCCGGCGGCGACGACCGTGCCGTAGAGCTCGGTGGTCTCGCGGGCGATCCGGCAGGCGCGCCAGAGCACGACGCCGACGAGGAAGACGATCGCGCCGGCGCCGACGAAGCCGAGTTCCTCGCCGGCGACGGTGAAGATGAAGTCGGTCTGCTGCTCGGGGACGAACTGGCCGGTGGTCTGGCTGCCGTGGAAGAGGCCGGAGCCGGTGAGGCCGCCGGAGCCGATGGCGATCCTGGCCTGGTTGGTGTTGTAGCCGACGCCGGAGGGGTCGAGGGCGGGGTTGGCGAAGGCGGCGAAGCGGTTGATCTGGTATTCGTCCAGGACGCCTAGCTGCCAGATGAGGACGCAGCCGAGGACGCCGGCGCCGAGCAGGCCGGCGATCCAGCGGTGGGAGGCGCCGGAGGCGAGCAGCACGGCGAGGACGATGACCACCAGCACCATGACGGAGCCGAGGTCGGGCATCAGCAGGATGATGACGATCGGGAGGGCGGCGAGGCCGAGGGCCTCCACGACGGTGCGGTGGTCGGGGTGCTGCCGGTCGCCGGCGTCGACCTTGGCGGCCAGCAGCATCGCCATCCCCAGCGTGATGGTGATCTTGGTGAACTCGGAGGGCTGGATGGAGAAGCCGGCGCCGAGCTGGATCCAGGAGCGGGCGCCGTTGATGGTCGCGCCGAGCGGGGTGAGGACGGCGGCGGTGAGCAGTACGGAGATCGCGTAGAGGATGGGGACGCCGCCGCGCAGGGCGCGGTGGCCGACCCAGACGGCGGCGACGGCGAGGCCGAGTCCGATGCCGGTGTTGAGGATGTTGCGGAGCAGGAAGTAGTAGGGGTCGCCCTGGTTGAGCTCGGTGCGGTTTCGGGTGGCGGAGTAGACGAGCAGGGTGCCGATGCCGGAGAGGGCGAGGGCGGCGAGGAGCATGACCCAGTCGAGGCGGCGGACGACGGAGTCGCGGGCGGTGAGCCGGCCCCAGGTGGAGCGCTCGGGGGTGTAGCGGCGGACGTTGTAGCCGTCGGTGGCGCTCATTCGTCCTTCTCCTCCTTCCGGGCGGCGTCGCTCTCCTTGGGCTTCGGGGCGGGCGGATCGATCTTCTGGGCCTCGATCGTGCCGTCCTTCTCGATGGTGGGGAGCTTCTCCTGGGGGTGCGGGAGGAGCGCCTTCTTCGGGTCGATCTTGCCCTTGTCGTCGACGCCGTAGAGGCCGTTGTAGATCTTGCGTACGGCCGGGCCGGAGGCGCCGGAGCCGGTGCCGCCCTGGGAGATCGTCATGACGATCGTGTAGTCCTGGGTGTAGGTGGCGAACCAGGAGGTCGTCTGCTTGCCGTAGACCTCGGCGGTGCCGGTCTTGGCGTGCATCGGGATCTCCTTCTGCGGCCAGCCCTCGAACCGCCAGGCGGCGCTGCCCTGGGTGGCGACGCCGGCCAGGGCGGCGTCGAGCTGGTTGCGGGTGCGGGTGTCGAAGGGCAGCTTGCCGTGGGCGGTGGGCCGGATCTCGCGGACGGTCTTGCCGTCGGGGCTGGCGACGGCCTTGCCGACGGTGGGGTTGTAGAGGGTGCCGCCGTTGCTGATGGCGGCGTAGATGGTGGCCATCTGGACGGGGGTGACGAGGGTGTCGCCCTGGCCGATGGAGTAGTTGACGGAGTCACCGGCGCGCATGCGCATGCCGGATTCGCAGTTCTCCTTGGCGATCTTGGCGGCGTAGTCCTCGGCGTTGCCGCCCTGCTTGCACCAGGTGTCCTTGTTGGCCTCCCAGTAGCGCTTCTTCCACTCGCGGTCGGGGACGCGGCCCTTGACCTCGTTGGGGAGGTCGATGCCGGTCTCCTTGCCGAGGCCGAACTGGTGGGCGGTGCGGTAGAACCAGTCCTTGGGGTGCTTAGGGTTGTTCCCGCCGTCCTTCTGCCACTGGCGGTAGGCCAGGTCGTAGAAGACGGTGTCGCAGGAGACCTCCAGGGCGCGGCCGAGGTTGATGGGGCCGTATCCCTTGGACTCGAAGTTCTTGAAGACCTGGTTGCCGATGCTGTAGGAGCTGGAGCAGTTGTAGTTGTCGGTGAAGGAGTAGCCGGCGTTGACCGCGGCCGTGGCGGAGATGACCTTGAAGACCGAGCCGGGGGCGGCCTGGCCCTGGATGGCGCGGTTGAGCAGCGGGTAGTCGGAATCCTTGCCGGTGAGCTGCTGGTAGTCCTTGGCGCTGATGCCGCCGACCCAGGCGTTGGGGTCGTAGGTGGGGTTGGAGGCCATCGCGACGACGCGGCCGGTCCTGGACTCCATCACCACGACGGCGCCGGCGTCGGCCTTGTAGTTGACGCCGGTGTTCTTGTCGAGCTCCTTGCGGGCGTCCTTCATGGCCTGGTCGAGCTCGCGTTCCGCTATGGCCTGCACGCGGGCGTCGATGCTGGTGATGACGTTGGCGCCGGGGACGGCCTTGTCGCTCTTGGCCTTGCCGATGACGCGGCCGAGGTTGTCGACCTCGTAGCGGGTGACGCCGGCCTTGCCGCGCAGCTCGGCGTCGTACTGCCGCTCCAGGCCGGAGCGGCCGACCTGGTCGGAGCGGAGCAGCGGGGGGCGGCCGGCGGCCTTGGCCTTGATGATCTCGTCGTCGGAGACGGGTGAGAGGTAGCCGAGGACCTGGGCGGTGTTGGAGCCGCCGGGGCCGGCGTAGCGGCGTACGGCGGTGGGTTCGGCGGTGATGCCGGGGAAGTCCTCGGCGCGCTCGCGGATCTGGAGGGCCTGCTGGGTGGTGGCCTCGTCGGTGATGGGGATGGGCTGGTAGGGCGAGCCCGCCCAGCAGGGCTTGGGGGTCTTGGCGTCGCACAGCCGGACCTTGGCGGCGACCTCGTCGGCGGGGAGGCCGAGGACTCCGGCGAGGCGGGTGAGGACGGCCTTGCCGCGGTCCTTCATCTTCATCAGGTCGGTGCGGCTGGCGGAGACGACGAGGCGGGTCTCGTTGTCGGCGAGGGGGATGCCGCGGGCGTCCAGTATCGAGCCCCGGGTGGCGGGGGCGACGACCTGCTGGATGTGGTTGTCGGCGGCCTCGGCGGTGTACTGGTCGCCGTTGCGGATCTGGAGGTACCAGAGGCGGCCGCCGAGGGTGAGCAGGAGTGAGAAGACCAGGATCTGGATGACGACGAGCCGGATGGTGACCCGGGAGTCCCGCCCGGTCTCGGGGAGGTTGCTCATCGGGCGTCCTCCCGGGTGTCGGAAGCGGGCGGTCTCACAGGCGCTTGGCTCCCTTCATGCGGCCCTGGCGGTTGCGCGCCGACCTGCCGAGGAGGCCGGTGCGCTGGCCGCCGATGCGGCTGCCGCGGCCGCCGCCGCCGAGCCAGCCGTAGGCGCCCTCGCCGCCGCCCATGGTGCTGGGCCCCTCGCCGGCCAGCGGGTCGTTCTCGGTGCGGCGGGCGAGGGTCATGATCAGGGGGACGGTGAAGGGGGCGAGCAGCAGGTCGTAGAGGGCGGCGCTGAAGAGCAGTCCGGTGAGGCCGACGTGGCGGGCCGAGGTGTCGCCGACGAGGGAGCCGACGCCCGCGTAGAGCAGGGTGGATCCGATGGCGGCGACGACCACGACGATCATGGGCACGGTGGCGGAGCGGAGTCGTCCGTTCTCGGGGCGGACGAGGCCGACGGCGTAGCCGACGAGGCAGAGCACGAGGGCGTAGCGGCCGGTGGCGTGGTCGGCGGGGGGCGCGATGTCGGCGAGGAGGCCGGCGCCGAAGCCGAGGAGGGCGCCGCTGGTATGGCCGTAGACGAGCGCGAGGCCGATGACGACGAGGAGGAGCAGGTCGGGTACGGCGCCGGGGAGGTGGAGGCGGGCGAGCACGGTGACCTGGACGACGAGGGCGACCACCACGAGCGCGGTCGAGAGCAGGATCCGGTTGAGGCGCATCGGTCAGTCCTCGGGTTTGGCGCTCGGGGTGGGGGTGACGGTGACGGTCACGGTGGGGGTGGGTTTGGGGCCCTCGGGCTTGGGCGGCAGGACGGTGTCGCGGGGGTCGGTGCGCGGGGGCTGGACGACGACGCCGACGATGTCGAGCTTGCTGTAGCCGACGTAGGGGCGGACCTGGAGGGTGCGGGTGAGGCCGCCGCCGGAGGGCTCGACGCGGGTGACCTCGCCGACGGGGACGCCGGGGACGAAGGGCTTGTCGCGGCTGGAGCCGAAGGTGACGAGGCGGTCGCCCTCGCGGACGACGGCCTTGCCGTTGAGGAGTTCGACGCGCAGGGAGCGGTCGCCCTGGCCGTTGGCGAAGCCGAGCTCGCCGGTCTTCTCCATGCGGGTGCCGACGGTGAACTTGGGGTCGTTGGCGAGCAGCACGGTGGCGGAGGTGCGGGCCACGGTGGTGACGCGGCCGACGAGGCCGTCGCCGTTGAGGACGGTCATGTCGCGCCGGATGCCGTCGTTGCTGCCGGCGTCGATGGTGACGGTCCAGGAGAAGCCCTGGGCGGCTCCTATGGCGATGACCTGGGCGCCCTTGATGCCGTACTGGCCGGCTCCGGCGGTCTTGAGCATGGCGTCGAGCTCACGGGCGCGGCCGCGGTTGCGGTCGTCGCTGCCGAGGCGCTGCTTGAGGGTCGCGTTCTCGCGCTCCAGCTCGCTGATGCGGTCGTGCCGCTCGCCGGAGTCCCGGACGGCCGCGACGGCGTTGCCGACGGGGTCGACGGCCGCGGCGACGCCCTTCTCGACCGGGCCGAAGACCGAGGCGGCGGCGTGCCGGACGCCGTCGAGCGGGGACTGCTCGCCGCCGCGGATGTCGACCGTGATCAGCGCGAACGCGACGGCGACCAGCAGCACCAGCAGCAGCCGGCTCTCTCGTGTGTCCCTCACGTGCGGCGGCGTGCCCTTCTCGTCGGACCGGTCCGCTGCGGGCGCGGGCCCGGTCATCGGGAGCGTTCTGCCTGTATATCAGGTTGTTTCGCGGCGTCGGGTACGCCGTGCGCCGCCCTCGCGCGCCGGTCCGCGCCGGCCGGGTGCGCGGGCGGTACGGGGTGGCCGCGAGGCCGCCGGGCCCGCCGGTTCCGGCCGGGTCCCCGGCGGCCCTGGAGGGGCCGTGGGGACCGGCGGGACGGTCAGCGGCGGGGCTGGGCGTCCAGGACCTGCTGGAGGGCCTCGAACTCCTCGACGCACTTGCCGGAGCCGAGGGCCACGGAGTCCAGCGGGTCCTCGGCGATGTGGATCGGCATGCCGGTCTCCCGGCGCAGCCGCTCGTCGAGGCCGCGGAGCAGGGCGCCGCCCCCGGTGAGAACGATGCCGCGGTCCATGACGTCACCCGAGAGCTCGGGCGGGCACTTGTCGAGGGTGGTCTTGACGGCGTCGACGATGGAGTTGACCGGCTCCTCGATGGCCTTGCGGACCTCGGCGGCGGAGATGACCACGGTCTTGGGCAGGCCGCTGACCAGGTCTCGGCCGCGGATCTCGGTGTGCTCGTCCTGTTCGAGGTCGTAGGCCGAGCCGATGGTGATCTTGATCTGCTCGGCGGTGCGCTCACCGAGGAGGAGGCTGTACTCCTTCTTGATGTGCTGGATGATCGCGTTGTCCAGCTCGTCGCCCGCGACGCGGATGGACTGCGCGGTGACGATCCCGCCGAGGGAGATCACGGCGACCTCGGTGGTGCCGCCGCCGATGTCGACGACCATGTTGCCGGTGGCCTCGTGGACGGGGAGGCCGGATCCGATGGCGGCGGCCATCGGCTCCTCGATGATGTGCACCTGACGGGCGCCGGCCTGGGTGGACGCCTCGATGACGGCGCGGCGCTCGACGCCGGTGATGCCGGAGGGCACACAGACGACGACCCGGGGGCGGGCCATCCAGCGCCGCTTATGGATCTTGAGAATGAAGTAGCGGAGCATCCGCTCGGTGATCTCGAAGTCGGCGATCACGCCGTCCTTCAGGGGGCGGACCGCGACGATGTTGCCCGGGGTTCGGCCGATCATCTTCTTCGCCTCGGCCCCGACCGCGAGGATCCCGCCGGTGTTGGTATTGATGGCGACGACGGATGGCTCGTTGAGGACGATTCCGCGACCTCTGACGTACACCAGCGTGTTGGCGGTCCCGAGGTCGACAGCCATGTCACGGCCGATGAACGACATGTTGTTCCCCATGAGGATACGTCTGGCCTTCCCAGCTGGAGCGATTGCTTACTTGAGGTCGGCAGGTGTGCGGTGCGCCGCGGGGCGCGGAAGCTTCATCGTAGTCTCGACGACTCGAACGCGGTGCGAGGGTTCCTCCGCCATTGTCGGCGGAACGGGAGCTCCCCTCAGTAATGGTGACGTCGTGTCGGAGTGAGAGGTTCCCGCGTACGCCCCGCATATGCCAGGGGGCGACCGAAAAGAAATCGGTCGCCCCTGATCAGAATGGGTGCGTGGCTGATGTGCTATCAGGCCAGGCCGGGAAAGAAAATCTTGATTTCCCGCTGTGCGGACTCCTCGGAGTCCGAGGCGTGGATGAGGTTCTCGCGCGTGATGGTGCCGAAGTCACCACGGATGGAACCGGGGGCGGCCGAGATGGGGTCGGTCGGGCCGGCGAGCGCCCGGACGCCCTCGATCACTCGCTCCCCCTCGACCACGAGCGCCACGACGGGCCCGGAGGACATGAACGTCATCAGGGGCTCGTAGAACGGCTTGCCCACGTGCTCGGCGTAGTGCTGCTCCAGGACCTCGCGCTCCAGCGTGCGCAGCTCCAGCGCCTCGATCGTCCAGCCCGCCTTGTTCTCGATGCGGCGGAGGATCTCGCCCACCAGGCGCCTCTTGACGGCGTCGGGCTTGAGCAGGACGAGGGTGCGCTGGGACATGGTGCGGCTCCTTGCGGGCAGGGTGCAGTGCGGCAGAGGCTACAGGGCCGCCGGGGAGACGTGGCACCCGGACCGAGCTCCGGTCAGCCCTCGTCGGACGGCGTCGGGTGGGTCACCCCCGCCGGTGCGGGGAAGGGGTCCGGGTGCCTCACCCAAGTCAAGCACCCGGCACCGGCGTCCCGCTACGCGGTCTCGGCCGCCGCCTGCGCCGCGAAGCGGGCCTTCGCTTCGTCGATCTTGCGGCCGAAGTGGACCGACGCCCACCACAGGCCGCCGAAGACCACGCCCAGGATGAACATCATCGGGACGATGAAGCCGCTCAGGACCAGGCCGATCTGGAGCAGCCAGCCCAGCTGCACGCCGCCGGGGCGGGCGAGCATCCCGCACAGCAGGACGCTCAGCACCATCGCCGTGCCGCTGACGGCCCAGACCGTGCCGGACGACAGGTCGGACGTCTGCATGGCGACCAGGCCGGCGAATCCGATGATGAAGAATTCACCGATCAGAGTGCTGGCGCACAGCATTCGCATGTCAGTCCCTTCCCAGGAGCAGCCGGGCCTCGCCGACCGTGATCACCGAGCCGGTCACCAGCACACCCGCGCCGGCGAACTCGCCCTCTTCCTCCGCGAGGGTGATGGCCGCTTCGAGTGCGTCGTCAAGACGGGGCTCGACCTGGACCCGGTCGGCGCCGAAGACCTCGACCGCGATGCCCGCCAGGGCGTCGGCGTCCATCGCGCGGGCGGTGGAGTTCTTCGTGACCACGACCTCGGCGAAGATCGGCTCGAAGGCCTCCAGCAGACCGCGGACGTCCTTGTCGCCGCTGGCGCCGACGACGCCGATGAGCCGGCTGAAGCCGAACGCCTCGGTGACGGCCTCGGCCGCCGCCGCGGCACCGGCGGGGTTGTGCGCGGCGTCCAGCACCACGGTGGGGCTGCGGCGCACGACCTCCAGGCGGCCCGGCGAGGTGACGGTGGCGAAGGCGCGGCGGACGGTGTCGAGGTCGAGCGTGCGGGCGTGCTGCGAGCCGATGCCGAAGAACGCCTCGACGGCGGCCAGGGCGACGGCGGCGTTGTGCGCCTGGTGGGCGCCGTAGAGCGGCAGGAAGACGCCGGGGTACTCGCCGCCGAGGCCGCGCAGCGTCAGCAGCTGGCCGCCGACGGCGACCTCGCGGGAGACGACGCCGAACTCCATGCCCTCGCGGGCCACGGTCGCGTCCTTCTCGACGGCGCGCTTGAGGAGCACCTGAGCGGCGTCCACGGGCTGCTGGGCGAGGACGACGGTGGCGTCGGGCTTGACGATGCCGGCCTTCTCCTCGGCGATCTCGCCGGGGGTGGTGCCGAGCCGGTCGGTGTGGTCGAGCGAGATGGGGGTGACCACGGCGACGTTGCCGTCGAGGACGTTGGTGGCGTCCCAGGTGCCGCCCATGCCGACCTCGACGACGGCCACGTCGACGGGGGCGTCCGCGAAGGCCGCGTAGGCCATGGCGGTGAGCACCTCGAAGAAGGAGAGGCGGTGCTCCTCGCGGTCGTCGACCATCTCGACGTACGGCTGGATGTCGCGGTAGGTCTCGATGAACCGCTCGGCCGCGATGGGCGCGCCGTCGAGGCTGATGCGCTCGGTGACGGACTGGACGTGCGGGCTGGTGTAGCGGCCGGTGCGCAGGTCGAAGGCGCTCAGCAGGGCCTCGATCATGCGGGCGGTGCTGGTCTTGCCGTTGGTGCCGGTGATGTGGATCGCGGGGTAGGCGCGCTGCGGCTGCCCCAGGATGTCCATCAGCGCCTCGACGCGCCGCAGCGACGGGTCGAGCTTGGTCTCGCCCCAGCGGCCGGCGAGCTCGGTCTCGACCTCGCGCAGCGCCCGGTCGACCTCGGGGTCGGCGGGGCGGGCGGGGACGTCGCTCCGCGGGGGCGCGGACTGGGCGCGCAGGGTGCGGCTGCCGGCCTCGATCACGGCGAGGTCGGGGGTGGGGGTCCCCTCGGTTCGGGGGAGGTCGGTCTCGGCGTCGACAATCTCGGCGAACCGGTCGTCCTCGCCGGTGCCGGTGTCGCCGTTGTCGTCGTTCAGGGGGCGCTCGCTCACGCCGACCAGTCTACGGAGCGGCACCGACACCGCGGGCATCAGGCGGCCGGGGCCAGCCCGGCGCGCATGATCGCTTCGGCCACGGGTGCGGCGAGGCCGTTGCCGCTGACCTCCGAGCGGGCGGCGTCGCTGTCGGCGATCACGACGGCTACGGCGATCTGCTTGCCCTGGGCGTTCTGGGCGTACGACACGAACCAGGCATAAGGCGTACCGCTGTTGTCGACCCCGTGCTGAGCGGTGCCGGTCTTGCCGCCGACGGTGAGCCCGTCGATCCGGGCGTTGGTGCCGGTGCCCTTCTCCACGACCGTCCGCATGGCGGACCGGAGCTGCTGGGCCGTGTCGGCCGACATCGCCCGGCCGTACTCCTTCGGATCGCTCTTCTCCAGGACGCCGGAGGTGCCGTCGGTGACGCGGTCGACGAGGCGGGGCGTCATCAGCAGTCCGTCATTGGCGATGGCCGAGGAGACCATGGCCATCTGGAGCGGGGTGGCCCGGACGTCGAACTGGCCGATGCCGGAGAGCGCGGTCTGCGCCTTGTCCATGCCGGTCGGGTAGAGGCTCTCGGCGGCGCGTACGGGCGTGTCGAGCTTGCCGTCGCCGAAGCCGAGCTTCTTCGCCTGTTCGGCGACCTTCTGCTGGCCGAGCCGCTCGGCGAGGTGGCCGAAGACGTTGTTGCAGGAGTACTGGAGCGCGGTGCGGATCGAGGCGTTCGCGCAGGGCGCGGCGGTGTTCTCGTTGCGCAGGTAGGTGGTGGTGCCGGGCAGGAGGTAGGGGTCGGGGCTGTCGGTCGGCTGGTCGACGGAGGTGTAGAGGCCGTTCTCCAGGGCGGCCGCGGCGACGACGAGCTTGAAGGTGGAGCCCGGCGGGTAGGTCTGGCGCAGCGCGCGGTTGAGCATCGGCTGGTTCTTGTCGTTCTGGAGCGCCTCCCACGCCTTGCGGTCGGCCGACCCGTTCCCGGCGAAGCGCCCGGGGTCGTACGAGGGTGTGCTGGCCATCCCGAGGATCGCGCCGGTGGCGGGGTCGAGGGCGACGGCGGCGCCGGTCTTGCCGCCGAGCGCCTCGTAGGCCGCCTTCTGCACCGCCGGGTCGAGGGTGGTCAGGACGTCGCCGGGGGTGGGTTCCTTGCCGGTGAGGGCGTCCGCGGGGCTGCGCAGCCGGCTGTCGCGGCCGGTGAGGACGGATTCGTAGAGGCTCTCGAGCTGGGTGGCGCCGTACGCCTGGGAGAGGTAGCCGGTGACCGGCGCGTACATCTCGCCGTCGGTGTAGGTGCGCTTGTACTTGAGCTCGCCGTCGGTCTCGGTGGAGCCGGTGACGGGCTTGCCGCTGACGAGGATGTTCCCGAGCGGCCGGGAGTGGGCGGCGATGGTCTGGCGGCGGTTGTGCGGGTTGTCGTCGAGCGCCCCGGCCTCGGCGGCCTGGACCCAGGTGGCCCGGACGAGCACGGCGAGGACGAGCAGCAGGGCGAAGACGGCCACGTGCCGGAGCGGTCGGTTCATCGGGGGCGCGGTCCCTGTCCTTGGCTTATGGTTCGGTCGTACAGATGTCCCGAAAACTCCCGTAAGGGGCGTCGAGGTTCCCCGCCTCGATGAGAGCTGGGTGAGAAAATGCCGTCCGAGGACCGGGACCGGCTCCAGGCGCTGCTGGAGGCGCTGCCCGCGGGCGCCGTGCTGCAGGGACCGGCCGACGAGGTGCTGGCGGTCAACACCAAGTTCGTCCGCATGTTCGATCTGGCGGGCCGGGTGGACCTCTCCCCCGGGTCCCCCATGCGCGCGGTCGTCCCCCTCGTACAGGCGTTCTTCGCCCCCGGCCACACCGGCCCCGGCGCTCCGGACCGGCTCCAGACCCGCGGCCACGTCCACCGGACGGCCGAGATCCCCCTCGTCGACGGGCGGATCATCCGCCGCGAGGTGGAGCCGCTGCGCCACGGCAGCGTCTCCCTGTGCTCCCTGTGGGTCTTCCAGGACATCACCGAGCGCAAGCGGCGCGAGCACGACCTGGAGCGCGACAACCGCGCCCTGACCGAGCTCGCCCGGCAGCGCAACGCCTTCACCGCGGCGGCCTCGCACGAGCTGCGCACCCCGCTCACGTCGATCCTCAGCTTCTGCGAGCTGCTCGCCGACCCCGCCTTCGGCACGCTCACCGCCGACCAGCGCTCCTTCCTCGACGCCGTGCACCGCAACGCGGACCGCATGCAGCGGGTGATCGCCGACCTGCTGCTGACCACCCGGATGCGGGCGGCGGCCCTGGAGCTGGAGTTCGGCCCGGTGGACGTGCCCGGGATGCTCCAGGAAGCCGTCCTGGACCGGCTGGCCACGGCAAAGGGGCCGGGCGTGTTCACGGTCCTGGAGTGCGCGCCGGGCCCGGCGCTCCGGGGCGACCGGCACCGGCTCCAGCACGTCCTGGCCAACCTTCTGGAGAACGCCGCGAAATTCACCCCTCCGGAGGGCCGGATCACGGTGACGGCGGCGCCCAGGGACGCGTTCTGGGAGATCGAGGTCGCCGACACGGGGATCGGGATCCCCGAGAAGTACCGGGAGGAGATCTTCACCGGCTTCGTCCGGGCACCCAACGCGGAGGGCGGCGGCTACCCCGGCACCGGCCTCGGGCTGGCCATCAGCCGCACCGTAGTCCAGCTGCACGGCGGCACCCTGGCCGCCGGGGGCGCGGAGGGCGAGGGGGCGGTGTTCCTGATCCGGCTGCCGGTGGAGGGGCCGCCGGAGGGGGCGGACGCGGAGGGTGCCGCCGCGTCCGAGGGCGCTGACGAGGGCGCCGCCGCGGCGGGCGGGGCGGAAGGAGCGCCCGTATGAGCCGCGTCCTGGTCGTCGAGGACGACGCCGACCTGGCCCTCGCCCTCCGCACGCTCCTCACCCGCGCGGGCTACGAGGTCCTGCACGCCGACAACGGCCGCGACGGGCTGCGGCTGCTCTTCGCCGAGCGGCCCGCGCTCATGCTCCTGGACATCGGACTGCCCGAGCTCAACGGCTGGGAGGTGCTGGAACGCACCCGCGACCTCAGCGACCTGCCCGTCCTGCTGCTCACCGCCCGGGGCGCCGAGACCGACCGGGTGCGCGGCCTGCGCGCGGGCGCCGACGACTACCTCCCCAAGCCCTTCGGCAACGACGAGCTGCTCGCCCGCGTCGAGGCGCTGCTGCGCCGCACCGACCCCACCCGCTGGGCCGGCGACTCCTTCGACGACGGACTGCGGCTGGTGCCCGAGCGCCGCTCGGCGGTCTGGCAGGGCCAGGAGGCACGGCTCAGCGACATCGAGTACCGGCTGCTCCAGGTGCTCGTACGCAACCGGGGCCGCGTGATCACCACCGACCAGCTGCTCGACCGCGTCTGGGACGACCCCGAGGGGACGGGCCGGGAGCGGGTGAAGTT
The DNA here is from genome assembly GCF_021228125.1 of Streptomyces albireticuli. GTDB lineage: Bacteria > Actinomycetota > Actinomycetes > Streptomycetales > Streptomycetaceae > Streptomyces > Streptomyces albireticuli. The sequence continues at coordinate 307,690 of NZ_JAJQQS010000002.1, read as the reverse complement.
CGCGGTGCTACGGCTGCGCCGGAAGCTGCGCCAGGCGGCGGGCGACGAGGCGGCGGACCCGCTGGAGGCGGTACGGGGGCTGGGGTACCGGTACCGGACGAACGGGGAGGGGGCCGGTCCGGGCTGACCTCGGCCCGGACCGACGCGGATCTGCGAACGTGAGGGCCCGCGGCCGGCCCGCTCTCGCCGCGACCGGCCCTGCGGGCGGCCTTTCCCCAGCCCCGCCCCTTCCCGGAACCGGGGCTCCGCCCCGGACCCCGGTCCTCAAACGCCGGACGGGCTGATTTTCAGCCCGTCCGGCGCTTGAGGACCCCGCGCGTCAGCGCGGAACGGGGGGCCGGGGACCTCCCCGGTTCCGGGAAGGGGCGGGGTGGGGAACAAGGCCCGCGCGGCGGCCCCCACCCCCGCACCACACCCCCACCCAGGACCAAGGTCCCACCCCCCACCAGGCCGAAAGCCCTCGACAACCCCGCCCCACAAGATCGCAACCGTCCGGCAACCCAACCCCATCCCACCCCGCAACCGACGCCCCACAGGCTCTGGAGCTGTCACCCCCGGCCAGCCCCAGGAGTCACCCCGTGTCGTACAGCTCGTCGAACAGCGCCCTGCCCGCCCGTAGCGTCGCCGTCGTCCTCGGTACCCGCCCCGAGCTCGTCAAGCTCACCGACCTCGTCCGCCTCCTGGGCCCCGCCGCCCACCTGGTGCACACCGGTCAGCACTACGACGAGGAACTCTCCGGCCGCTTCCTGGCCGAGCTGGGCCTGCCGGAGCCGACCTTCCTGACGGGCATCGGCGGACAGCCGCGCGCCGTGCAGATCTCCGCCGCCCTCGCGCAGCTCGACGAGCTGTTCACCGCCGAGCCGCCGCTGGCCGTCGTCGTCCAGGGCGACACCAACGCCGCCCTCGCCGGCGCGCTCGCCGCCAACGCCCGGGGCATCCCGCTGCTGCACGTCGAGGCCGGGCTGCGCAGCCACGACCGCAACATGCCGGAGGAGCACAACCGCGTCCTCATCGACCGGATCGCCGACGTGCTGTGCGCCGCCACCGAGGACAACCGCGCCAACCTCCTCGCGGAGGGCCTGGCGGACTCCCGCGTCGTCGTCACCGGCAACACCGTGGTGGAGGCCGTGCACGGCCAGCTGCCGGACGCCGCCGCCCGCGCGGAGCTCCTGGCGCGGCACGGGCTGACCCCGGACTCGTACGTCCTGGCCACGATCCACCGCCCCGAGAACACCGACTCCCCCGACGCCCTGCGGGCGATCTTCACCGAGCTCGCCGCGCTCGTGGCCGACGGCCGGCCGGTCGTCCTGCCGCTGCACCCGCGCACCCGGGCCCGGATCGAGGCCGCCGGCCTGGAGCACCTGCTGTCCGGCCTGACCGTGACCCGCCCGCTCGGCTACGGCGAGTTCCTGGCCCTGGCCCGGCACGCGGCGCTGCTGGTCTCCGACTCCGGCGGCATCCAGGAGGAGTGCACGGTGCTGGGCCGCCCGCTGGTGGTCGTGCGCCGCTCCACGGAGCGGCCGGAGGCCATGGCGGACTTCGCCGACCTGGTGGAGCCGGGTGCGGAGATCGGGCACGCCGCCCGCCGCCGCCTCGCGGAGGGCCCGGAGGGCCTGGCCCGCCTGGCGTCCCTCCCGAGCCCCTTCGGCGACGGGCTGGCGTCGGACCGGATCGTGAACCTGCTGGCCGCGATCGCGGCGCCGACGGAGCTCGCGGCGGCCGCGTAGGGGCCCCTTCCCCGTCCCGCCCGACCCGCGCCCGTACCGCACGGGCGGGACCGGCCCCCTCCGCCGCAGACGGCCACCGGCCGCCGGCCGCCACCACGACCCCACCCGGGAGCACCGCATGTTCTCCAGCCCCTTCCTGCTCGCCTTCCCCTTCCTCCTCCTGATCTGCTTCCTGCTCTACTGGGCGGGGGCCCGGAACGCCTATCTGCGCCGCCCCGCCGTCGAGGAGGGCGACCCGGCCTCCCACGAGTGGCACTTCTTCGTGCCCTGCCGGGACGAGGAGGCGGTCGTCGGCACCACCGTCGAGCGGCTGCGCGCCGACCACCCCGGCGCCCACGTCTGGGTGATCGACGACGACAGCGAGGACCGCACCGGCGCGATCGTGGCCGAGCGCGCCGAGACCGACCGGCGCGTGCACCTCGTCAGCCGCCGCCGGCCCGAGGCCCGGCAGGGCAAGGGCGCGGCCCTCAACGCCGCGTACGACGAGCTGAACCAGTTCCTGGCGGAGGACACCGACCGCGAGAAGGTCGTCGTGTGCGTCATCGACGCCGACGGCCAGCTCGACCCGCGGGCCCTGGCCCGCGTCAGCGGTCCCGCCGGCTTCGGCGACCCGGAGACCGGCGGCGTCCAGGTCAGCGTGCACATGCGCAACGCCGAGGACCCGCGCCCGCTGGCCGACCGCGGCCGGATCCGCAACGCCTTCGCCCGCCTCCTGGTCCGGATGCAGGACATGGAGTTCTCCGTCTCCAACGCCGGCATGCAGCTGCTGCGCGGCCGCACCGGCTCCGTCGGCCTCGGCGGCAACGGCCAGTTCACCCGGCTCGCCGCCCTGGACCGCATCGCGGCCGCCGAGCGCCGCCCCTGGCAGCGCGGCGCGCTCCTGGAGGACTACGAGCTCGGCCTGCACATGATCCTCAACGGTGACCGGATATCCCACATCGCCGACACCTGGGTCTCGCAGGAGGGCCTGCCGCACGGCCGTCGCTTCCTCACCCAGCGCACCCGCTGGGCCCAGGGCAACCTCCAGTGCGTCCGCTACGCGCCGCGCATCGTCTCGTCCCGACACTACGGCGGCAAGGGCGTCCTGGAGACGCTGTACACCTTCCTCCAGCCCGTCGCCCACCTGGTGACGCTCGCGCTGTGCGCCGTGATGTTCGCCGTGCTCGGCATGACCGTGGCCGAGGACGGCTTCGGCGAGGCGTTCGGCGGCATGCTCGCCCTGTGGCCGCTGGTGGTCGTCCTGGCCGTCGTCTCCGTCCTGCCGTTCGTCCTGTGGGGCCCGGTCTACCGCCGGGACCGCGCGCCGGGCAGCTCGCTGCTCGTCTCCCTGCTGTGGGGCCTGGCCCTGTGGGTGTACGCGTACCACCTCTTCCCGGCGTCCGCGCGCGGCTTCGTCCGGATGCTGCGGGGCCGCAACGGCTGGGCCAAGACCCGACGCAACGCCGAGGTCGTCACCTCCGGCCCGGTGGCCGTCGAAAGCTGACCCTCCGGCCTTCTGTGACCACCTCTCGCGCAAACCATGAAGTAGGTCACAGAATCACCCCACAGGGCAACCTCCACTCCCGTTACGCCATCTGACCCCCGGTGACACATGTCCCGGAGCGGTTCCGGGTGGCGGAACGGGAGTGTTGTGCGGGTACCGGAAATCAGCACACGGATGCACCTGCTGCTGCTCACGGCGTGGACCGTGCTGTGGTTCGCGGTCGTGGAGCCCAGCGGCGGCTTCTCCTGGCACTATCTGCGGACCGGCGGCGAGCTGATCTACCAGGGCGCGAACGGTGACGGCACGGGCGGGCTCAATCTCTACGCCCACCACCCCGAGCTCCAGATGGGGCCCATCAGCTTCCTGGTGGCGGGCCTGTTCAACCCCTTCTCGGAGCACACGGGCCAGTTCCTCGCGGCGGCTTTCATGTCCGCCCTCGGCCTGGTCATCGTGGTCCTCGCGGGCCGCAGCGCCGCCATCCACTTCCTGGGCACCGGCACCAACCACCAGCGGCTGCGGCAGCGCGTCCTCATCGCCGGGCTGGCCTTCATCCCCATGTGGATCGAGGTCTCGGTGCGCTTCGGGCACCTCGACGACGTGCTCGCGCTGTTCTTCACCGCGATGGCCGTCTGGTTCCTGACCCGCTGCAACCCGGCCGCCGTGGGCATCTGCCTGGCCCTGGCGATGGACTCGAAGCCGACCGCGCTCGCGTTCGTACCGCTCATCCTCGCCCTCCCCCGGGACCGCTGGATGCGGGCGGTCCTCTGGTGCGGGGCCCTGCTGGCCGTCGCCTGGCTGCCGTTCTTCATCGCGGCCCCGGACTCCTTCGCCGCGGCGAAGTTCACCATCCCCAACAACCCGGCCTCCGCGCTGCGCTGGCTCGGCGGCAACACCCCCGTCACCCCCGACTGGGCCCGCCCCGCGCAGGCCGCGCTCGGTCTCGCGCTCGGCGCGATCGCCGTGTGGCGCGGCCGCTGGGCCGGTGTGGTGCTGCTCGGCGCGAACGCCCGCATCCTCCTCGACCCCAGCGTCTACACCTACTACACCGCCTCCGTGCTGCTCGGCACCCTTCTGTGGGACGTGTGCGGGCAGCGGCGCCTGGTGCCGTGGTGGAGCTGGATCGCGCTGATCGTGCTCTACGGCAGCGTCTTCGCCGTCCCCGACGAGTCGGCCAAGGGCCTGATCCGGCTGTGCTTCGTGGCGGTGTCGACGGCGTACGTGCTGTTCTGGCCGCAGCACCGGCGCGGGCGGCGCGGGCCGCTGCCCGAGGAGAACGACGGGCTGGTGGAGGGCCCGTGGGGCCCGATGTGGGACCCGAACCGGACACGACCGTGGGCGGCGCGTTAGCGCCCCGTAAGGGGCGCGGGGCGGTGCCGGTCCGCGGCTCCGCCGCGCGGGCGCGACCAGCGCCGGGGCCCGGAAGGGGCGCGGGGCGGAGTCATTCCGCGGCTCCGCCGCGTGGGCGCGACAAGCCCCCACCGGCCCGCCCGCACCTGACATGCGAACGGCCCCCTGCGCATGATGCGCAGGGGGCCGTTCGATGCCCGTCAGGCGCCGGCTCAGCCCTTCGGCAGCCCCGCCAGCTGCGAGCTGATCCGCTCGATGTCGGCCTCGGCCGTCTCCAGCCGCTTGCGGATCTTCTCCACGGCGGCCTCGGCGGCCTTCGCGAGGAACGCCTCGTTGCCGAGCTTGGCCGTGGACTGCGCCTTGTCCTTCTCGGCCGCGGCCAGCGCCTTGGTCAGACGCTTACGCTCGGCCTCGACGTCGATCGTGCCGGACAGGTCGAGGGCGACGGTGGCACCGGCGACGGGGAGCGTCGCGGTGGCCTGGAAGTCGTCACCGGCCGGCTGGAGGCGCAGCATCTGGCGGATGGCGTCCTCGTGGGCGGCGAGCGTCGTACCGCTCAGGTCGAGGCGCGCCGGGACCCGCTGGCCGGGCTGGAGGCCCTGGTCGGAGCGGAAGCGGCGGACCTCGGTGATCACCTGCTGGAGGTTCTCGATCTCGCGCTCGGCACCGGCGTCGCGGAAGCCACTGTCCTTCGGCCAGTCGGCGACGACGACGGACTCCTTGCCCGTGAGCGTCGTCCACAGCGTCTCGGTGACGAAGGGGACGACCGGGTGCAGCAGGCGCAGCAGGACGTCGAGGACCTCGCCGAGGACGCGGCCGGAGACCTTGGCCGGCTCGCCGCCGCCCATGAAGGTGGTCTTGGACAGCTCGACGTACCAGTCGAAGACCTCGTCCCACGCGAAGTGGTAGAGGGCGTCGGTGAGCTTGGAGAACTGGAAGTCGTCGTAGAAGGCGTCGGCCTCGGCGAGCGTGGCGTTCAGGCGCGAGAGGATCCAGCGGTCGGTGGCCGACAGCTGCTCGGCGGGCGGCAGTTCGCCCTCGACCGTGGCGCCGTTCATCAGCGCGAAGCGGGTCGCGTTCCAGATCTTGTTGGCGAAGTTGCGGGACGCCTGGACCCAGTCCTCGCCGATCGGCACGTCGGTGCCGGGGTTGGCGCCCTTGGCGAGGGTGAAGCGGACGGCGTCGGAGCCGTACTTGTCCATCCAGTCCAGCGGGTCGACGACGTTGCCGAAGGACTTCGACATCTTCTTGCCGCGCTCGTCGCGGACGAGACCGGTCAGCGAGATCGTCTTGAAGGGGACCTCGCCGTCCATCGCGTACAGGCCGAACATCATCATCCGGGCGACCCAGAAGAAGATGATGTCGTGGCCGGTGAGCAGGACGTCGGTCGAGTAGAACTTCTCGAGGTCCGGGGTCTTCTCCGGCCAGCCGAGGGTCGAGAAGGGCCACAGGCCGGAGGAGAACCAGGTGTCCAGGACGTCGGTGTCCTGGTGCCAGCCCTCGCCGGTGGGCGGCTGCTCGTCGGGGCCGACGCAGACGACCTCGCCGTCGGGGCCGTACCAGACGGGGATGCGGTGACCCCACCACAGCTGGCGCGAGATGCACCAGTCGTGCATGTTGTCGACCCAGTCGAAGTAGCGCTTCGACATGTCCTCGGGGTGGATCGCGACCCGGCCGTCGCGGACCGCGTCACCGGCGGCCTTGGCGAGCGGCTTGACGTTGACCCACCACTGGAGCGACAGGCGGGGCTCGACGGTGGTCTTGCAGCGCGAGCAGTGCCCGACGGAGTGCGTGTACGGGCGCTTCTCGGCGACGATCCGGCCCTGCGAGCGCAGCGCGCCGACGACCGCGGAGCGGGCCTCGAAGCGGTCCAGGCCGAGGAAGGGGCCGTGGACGGTGATGACGCCGTGCTCGTCCATGACCGTCTGCGACGGCAGGCCGTGGCGCTGGCCGATCGCGAAGTCGTTCGGGTCGTGGGCCGGGGTCACCTTGACCGCGCCCGTACCGAACTCGGGGTCGACGTGCGTGTCGGCGACGACCGGGATGGTCCGGTCGGTCAGCGGCAGCTTGATCTGCTTGCCGACCAGGTGCTTGTAGCGCTCGTCGTCCGGGTGGACGGCGACGGCGGTGTCGCCCAGCATCGTCTCGGCGCGGGTGGTGGCGACGACCAGCGTCTCCTCGCCCTCGCCGTATGTGATGGAGACGAGCTCGCCCGCGTCCTCCTGGTACTCCACCTCGATGTCCGAGATGGCCGTCAGACAGCGGGGGCACCAGTTGATGATGCGCTCGGCGCGGTAGATCAGCTCGTCGTCGTAGAGCTTCTTGAAGATGGTCTGGACGGCCTTGGAGAGGCCCTCGTCCATGGTGAAGCGCTCACGGGACCAGTCGACGCCGTCGCCGAGCCGCCGCATCTGGCCGAGGATCTTGCCGCCGTACTCTTCCTTCCACTGCCACACGCGGGAGACGAACTCCTCGCGCCCCAGGTCGTGGCGGGACTTGCCCTCCTCGGCGAGCTGCTGCTCGACCTTGTTCTGGGTGGCGATGCCGGCGTGGTCCATGCCGGGCAGCCAGAGCGCCTCGAAGCCCTGCATGCGCTTACGCCGGGTGAGGGCGTCCATCAGGGTGTGCTGGAAGGCGTGGCCCAGGTGCAGCGAGCCCGTGACGTTCGGCGGTGGGATGACGATGGTGTACGGCGGCTTCTCGCTCTTGGCGTCGGCGGTGAAGTAACCGCGCTCTACCCAGCGCTCGTACAGCGGCCCCTCTACATCGGCCGGCGCGTACTGGGTCGGCAGTTCGGGGTTGCTGTCGTTCGGCCCGCTGTCGGGGCGCTGAGTGTTCTCGGTCACGGGAGAAGTCTACGGGGGCGTGCGCGGGGGTTACGAATCCATTCGGGGCGGCGTGCGGGGGGTGCGTGCGGGGCGGGCGGGCTGTGGGGTGCGGGTCTTGCCGGGCAACTGTTCCGAAACCGTTGCCACCTCGTGGTAAAGCCCGCGTAAGAGATCAGGAAGGATGATCGGACTGTCACGAGACTCCTGCCACTCCCCCCACGGATTCGAAGAGAGACACGACGCGATGAGCTTCAACCAGCCGGGCCCCTACGGCCAGCAGCCGCCCCAGCAGCCCGGCCCGTACGGCCAGGGCGGCGCCCCCGGCCAGCCCGGCTACGGTTACCCCCAGCAGGCCCCGCCGCCCCCGCCGCCGTACGCGGGCGGGCCCCAGGCCCCCTACGGCGCGCCGCAGCCCCCGTACGGCGCCCCCCAGCAGCCGGGCCCGTACGCCCAGCAGCCGCCTTACGGCCAGCAGCCGGGCATGCCGGGCCAGTACCCGCCGCCGGTGCCGCCGCAGGGCGGGGGCAAGGGGAAGGCGATCGGGATCACGGTCGGCGCGCTGGTGGTCGTGGGCGCGCTCGTGGGCGGTGCCATGTACTTCATGGGCGGGAGTGACGGGGAGGTGGCGCCTTACACGATGGTGATGCCGGAGACGCTGCTGGACGGGAAGTACACAAAGGCTTCCGCCTCCACCCCGGACAAGGCTCCCAAGAGCGTGGCCGACGACAAGGACGCCAAGCAGTACGGCATCGAGAACGGCACGGTCGTCTCCGAGGCTTACACCAACGCCGAGAAGCAGAGCCTGAGTGTCAGCGGTGTCTACGGCTCGATCGCGGACCCGAAGAAGACCGCCGACGCGATGATCGCGAAGACGGAGGAGAACCAGAAGAAGATGCAGGGGCTGACCAAGAGCCAGACGGAGACGGTCACGCCCTTCACGGAGTTCTCGCCCAGCGGCTTCGACGGCGCTGTCCTGAAGTGCAAGACCGAGAAGACCACCGCCACCTACGGCACCATCTCGTCCTCCTCCGAGAACTCGATCTGCTTCTGGAGCGACACGAGCGCGGTCGGTGTGGTCCAGCACCGGGTCTCGAAGAGCTCGATGGGCACGGGCGGCACCGGCAACGTCATGTCCGCCAAGGACCTCGCCGAGGCCACCGCCAAGATCCGCAACGAAGTCCGCAAGAACAAGTAGTCCCCAAAAAAGCACCCACTCCCTCCCCACACGCGACAGCACAGCGCACCGAGCCCCGAGGAACCCCCACATGAACGACAACCAGCCGGGGCAGGTCCAGCCGCCCTCCGCCGCGAACAGCAAGGGCAAGGGCAAGGGCAAAACCATCGGCATCGGGGCCGGCGCGCTCGTCGTGGTGGGCGCCCTCGTGGCAGGGGGCGTCTACCTCCTCGGCGGCGGGGAGGAGAGCGAGGACGCGGCCTCGTACACGGTCGTGATGCCGGACACCCTCGTGGACGGCAAGTTCAAGAAGGACTCCTCGGAAGGCGACGACAAGCCGGAGCCGCCCAGCGACTCCGACACCGAGGAGATGAAGAACTTCGGCATCGAGAACGCGGAAGGCTCCGACGGCTCGTACGCGAACGCCGAGAAGCAGAGCCTCCGCGTCATCGGTGTGCACGGGGACATCCCGGACCCCGTGAAGAGCGTGGAGACCATGCTCGCCAAGATGGAGAAGGAACAGAAGGACGAGCAGCGGATCCCCGGGGCGAAGACGGAGAAGACGCCGTACAAGGACTACCGCCCGGCCGGGTTCAAGGGCGCGGTGCTGAAGTGCACCGACTCCAAGACCACGTACACCTTCGACGGAGGCGCCCCCATGGGCGGCGCGCTGGAGACCAGCACCTGCGTGTGGGGCGACAAGGGTCTCCTCGGCATGGTCACGGTCGACAACATGCAGGGCGTGGCGGAAGGCAGGACCAAGGGGCTGTCCGCGAAGGAGCTGTCCGAGGTCACGGCCAAGGTCCGCACCGAGATACGCGAGAAGAAGTAGCACGAACCCGAGGGGGAGCCCCCGTATGAGCCACCACCAGCCAGGTCCGCACGGCGGGCCGCAGCCGCCCCAGCAGCCGCCGCAGCCGCCGTCGTCGAACCCGTACGGGCAGCCGGCTCAGCCCGGTCCGGGCCAGGGGTACCCCCCGCCGCCCGCGTACGGGGCCCCGCAGCAGCCGGGCCCGTACGGTGCGCCGCCGCAGCCCCCGAACCCGTACGGGCAGCCGTACGGGGGCCCGGGCATGCCCGGGCAGTACCCGCCGCCGATACCCCCGCAGGGCGGCGGCAAGGGCAAGATGATCGGCATCGCGGCCGGCGCGGTCGTGCTCGTCGCGGCGATCGTGACGGGCGTCGTCCTCGTGGCCGGGGGCGGCAAGAGCGACGACAAGGACGACAAGGCCGACGGCAAGAACTCGGCGAGCCCCGCTCCCAGCGCCTCCTCCGCGTCGCCCGCTCCGGCGAAGCGGTACAAGCTCGTCGCGCCCGAGGTGGTCCTGGGTGATTACAAGAAGGACGCCGGGGACTCCAAGGGCGGTTTCGACTCAAAGGACCTGAACACCCTCAGGCTGCTGGGCGTCGTCAACCCGCAGAACGTCACGGGGGCCTACAAGTCCGGCGAGGAGAAGCGCGCCCAGAAGCTGCTCCGGTTCACCGGCGCCTGGGCCGACGACGTCCGGGACCCCGAGGCGGTCGTGGACGGCCTGTTCAAGGACATCGCGGACAGCGCCGCCAAGGACACCGATAAGGACTCGAAGACCGAGTTCGAGGGCAGCCCGCAGCGGATGTCCCCGGCGGGGCTGGGCGACGCGGTGCTGAAGTGCCAGGTGAGCAAGTGGAGCAAGCCCGGCTCTCCCGGTTCCAAGGATCTGCGGATGCCGCTGTGCATCTGGGCCGACAAGTCCACGGTCGGCACGGTCTTCGCCCTGGACGCCTCCCTGATCGTGCAGGGCCTGGACCTCGGCATCGAGGAGGCCGCCAACCGGACGGCCAAGCTGCGGCAGGACGTTCGTGTGGAGACCACGGAGGAAGCCGGGAGCCGGGCGAGCTGAGAACGACGTCATGAGCCATCACCAGCCGAACCCGTACGGTACGCCGCCGCCCCCACAGCCGAACCCGTACGGAGGGGCACCGCCGCAGCAGCCTTACGGTCAGCCCTACGCCCAGCAGCCTCCGGGTCAGCCTTACGGTCAACCGCCGTACGCGCAGCAGCCTTACGGTCAACAGCCGTACGGCCCGCCGCCGGTGCCCCCGCGGGTCGGCGGCGGTAAGGGCAAGGCGATCGGGATCGCGGTGGGCGCGCTCGTGCTCGTCGGGGCGATCGTCGGAGGCGTCGTCCTGCTGATGGACGGCCGGGGCGACGCCCCGGACGACGGCAGGCGCTACCAGCTCACCGCGCCGCAGACGGTGGCGGGCGTCTATCAGAAGGACGCCCGGGAGTCGGACAAGGCGGGCTTCGACGCGGCCGAGCTGAACGACCTCCGGAAGCTGGGGGTGTCGGACGCGCAGGACGTCGGCGCCGTCTACGAGACGGGCACCGGGAACGCGCGCAGGATGCTGCGGCTCAACGGCGCCTGGGGCCGGGTGAAGGACCCCGAGAAGGTCGTGGACGGCATCTTCGCGCTGATAGCGCGGGACAAGGACAAGTCGTCCAAGAAGACGAAGTTCGAGGGCAGTCCGCGGAAAGTGACCCCCGAGGGGCTCGACGCCGCCATCATGAAATGCCAGTACGGCAGGTACGAGCTACCGAGCGGGGGTTTCACGATGCCGGTCTGCGTCTGGGCCGACCGCGGCACGGTCGGCCTCACGGTCCTCTCCGATCAGGGGATGGCCCTCGCGGGCAAGGACATCCCCATGGACGAGGCGGCGTCCCTCGCCGCGCGGCTCCGGGCCGAGGCCCGTGTGGAGATCGCGAAGTGACGCGCTGAACAGGGCCGCGCTCGTCACCTCGGTGGCCGGGGCCGCGGTGGCCGTGGCCGGCGCCCTGCTCCTGCTGGGCGGCGGGCACGACGAGGGCGGCCCGGCCACCCGGCTCGTCACCCCGCCGGCCGTCGCCGACGGGGCGTACCGGCTGGTGGCGGACACGGAGGCCCTGGAGAAGGAGGGCATCACCGTCCAGCCGGGCATGCCGGAGGGCACGGTCTCGGTGCTGGCCCGCTACGCGCGCGCGGACGACCCGAAGGCCACCCTGTCGCTGTCCGGCGCCTACGGCCGCGTGGGCGGCCCCGAGGCCGTCCTGGACGGCATGCTGAAGGGCTTGGAGGAGGGCCCGGGCTCCCCCGCCGTGGTCTCCGCCCGCCGCGTCCTCACCCCGGACGGCCCGCGGGGCCCCTCCCTCACCTGCGAGGTCGTCCGCCTCGACGGCGGCGCGTACGCCCCGGCCTGCGCCTGGGCGGAGAAGTCGGACGCCGCGCTGCTGATCTCCTTCGACCCGCGGAAGACCTCGGCGTCGGCGGTGGACGAGACGGCCTTCGCGAAGGTCACGGCCACGGTCTACCGGGACGTCCGGAGAACGGGCTGAAAGCGGGCTGAGAGCGGGCCGGTGCCCCCGCCCGAGGGCTGCCCCGGGGCGGTTGCGCCCCCGGGCCGGGCCGGTGTGGACTGCGCGCATGACTGCCACCCGTGTGCTGTACCTGATCGCGTGCGCCGCCTCGCCCACGCGGCATGTCCGTACCGGCGTCGAGAAGGCCCAGGCCGCCGGGTGGGAGGTGTGCCTGGTCGTGACGCCCTCCGCCCTGCGGTGGATCGAGCGGGACGTGCCCGGGCTGGAACGGCTCACCGGGCACGCGGTGCGCAGCGCGCACAAGCTCCCGGGCGAACCCGACGTGCTGCCACCGGCGGACGCCATGGTCGTCGCGCCCGCGACGTTCAACACGGTCAACAAGTGGGCGGCGGGCATCAGCGACGCCCTGGCGCTCAGTCTCGTCAACGAGGCCGTCGGCCTGCGGCTGCCGCTCGTCGCGGTGCCGCACCTGAGCTCCGCCCAGGCCGCCCACCCCGCCTTCGGGCGCAGCGTGGCGCTCCTGCGGGAGTACGGGGTGAAGGTGCTGCTCGGGGAGGACGGGGGCGGCCTCGCCGGCCCCGGAGCCGACCCGGCCGCCTTCCCCTGGGACGCGGCCCTGGCGGCCCTCCCCACGGCCTTCTGACGCCCGCTCGCGGGCATGAAGAGGGGCGCCCGGCCGGATCCCCGGCCGGGCGCCCCTCAGAAGCTGTGCGGCGCGCGCTACGCGCTCTTCTCGTGCCGCTCGTCCTTCGGGACGATACGCGGCACCAGCGTCGGGTTGACGTTGGAGTGGACGACGTCCGCGGTGATGACCACGCGGGCCACGTCCTTGCGGGACGGGACCTCGTACATCACCGACATCAGGACCTCTTCCATGATGGCGCGCAGGCCGCGCGCGCCCGTGCCGCGCAGGATCGCCTGGTCGGCGATGGCCTCCAGCGCCGGGCGGTCGAACTCCAGCTCGACACCGTCGAGTTCGAAAAGCCTTTGGTACTGCTTCACCAGGGCGTTGCGCGGCTCGACCAGGATCTGGAGGAGGGCCTCGCGGTCCAGGTTGTGGACGGAGGTGATGACCGGGAGGCGGCCGATGAACTCGGGGATCATGCCGAACTTCACCAGGTCCTCGGGCATGACCTCCTGGAACTGGTCGCTCGCCTCGATCTCCCGCTTGGAGCGGATCGTGGCGCCGAAGCCGATGCCCTTGGCGCCCGCGCGGGATTCGATGATCTTCTCCAGGCCGGAGAAGGCCCCGCCCACGATGAACAGGACGTTCGTCGTGTCGATCTGGATGAATTCCTGGTGCGGGTGCTTGCGGCCGCCCTGGGGCGGCACCGAGGCCGTGGTGCCTTCGAGGATCTTCAGGAGGGCCTGCTGGACACCCTCACCGGAGACGTCCCGTGTGATCGACGGATTTTCGCTCTTACGGGCGACCTTGTCGATCTCGTCGATGTAGATGATGCCGGTCTCGGCCTTCTTGACGTCGTAGTCAGCGGCCTGGATCAGCTTCAGCAGGATGTTCTCGACGTCCTCGCCGACATAGCCGGCTTCCGTCAGGGCGGTGGCGTCGGCGATGGCGAACGGGACGTTCAGCATGCGGGCCAGCGTCTGGGCGAGCAGCGTCTTGCCGGAGCCCGTGGGGCCCAGCAGCAGGATGTTGGACTTCGCCAGCTCGATGCCGTCGTCGCGGTGGCCACCGTTCTCACCGGCCTGGACGCGCTTGTAGTGGTTGTAGACGGCCACGGAGAGGGCCTTCTTGGCCGCTTCCTGGCCGACGACGTAGCCCTCGAGGAACTCGTAGATCTCGCGGGGCTTGGGAAGCTCCTCCCAGCGCACCTCCGAGGTCTCCGCGAGCTCTTCCTCGATGATCTCGTTGCAGAGGTCGATGCACTCGTCGCAGATGTACACACCAGGACCCGCGATGAGCTTCTTCACCTGCTTCTGGCTCTTGCCGCAGAACGAGCACTTGAGCAGGTCGCCGCCGTCACCGATGCGTGCCACGAGGTGCTTCCCCTTCGCCTGGGATCCGCCTTGCTCTGCGAACCCGGGTGCTTGCCTATCGACGGTACCTTGCCGGGCCCCCCGAGCGGGCCCCCCTTGGACCTACTCGGTCCAAGGGGGCGGCCGGCGGCACGGTGGTCCGGACGGACTTCCGGACGGAAGTCCCACCGGAAACGGTCAGGCCGTAACGGACGTCTTGCGCGTCGAGACGATCTGGTCGACCAGACCGTACGCGAGCAGCTCGTCAGCGGTGAGGATCTTGTCGCGCTCGATGTCCTCGCGGATCTTCTCGATCGGCGTGGTCGAGTGCTTGGCCAGCATGTCCTCGAGCTGGGCGCGCATCCGCAGGATCTCGTTGGCCGCGATCTCCAGGTCGGAGACCTGGCCGCGGCCCGTCTCGCTGTACGGCTGGTGGATCAGGACGCGGGCGTTCGGCAGCGCCATCCGCTTGCCGGGGGTACCGGCGGCGAGCAGCACGGCCGCGGCGGAGGCCGCCTGGCCCATGCAGACCGTCTGGATGTCGGGCTTCACGAACTGCATCGTGTCGTAGATCGCCGTGAGAGCGGTGAAGGAGCCGCCCGGGCTGTTGATGTAGATCGAGATGTCGCGGTCCGGGTCCATCGACTCCAGGCACAGCAGCTGCGCCATGACGTCGTTGGCCGAGGCGTCGTCGATCTGCACGCCCAGGAAGATCACCCGCTCCTCGAAGAGCTTGGCGTACGGGTCGTACTCGCGCACACCCTGCGAGGTGCGCTCGACGAAGCGCGGAACGATGTAGCGGGACTCGGCGCGCGGGCCGGTCGACTGCGACTGGGGGCCCGTGTAGAGGCCGCTGCCGGCGTGGTTGTTCATCTGCTTCTTCACCATCCTGATGGCGTTCGGTGGGGCGGGGTTTCGCTGCGTGGGCTCGCCGGGGCTCAGGCCCCGGTGCCGCCCCCGCCCGGAACGCCTGCGGCGGTCTTCATGACCTCGTCGATGAGGCCGTACTCCTTGGCCTCGTCGGCGGAGAACCAACGGTCGCGGTCGGAGTCGTGCGTGACCTGCTCGACGGTCTGACCGGTGTGGAGGGCGGTCAGCTCCGCCATCCGCTTCTTGGTGTACAGCAGCCGCTCGGCGTGGATCTTGATGTCCGAGGCGGAGCCCGCCAGGCCCGCGGAGGGCTGGTGGATCAGGATCTCGGCGTTCGGCAGCGCGAAGCGCTTGCCCGGCGTACCGGCGCTCAGCAGGAACTGCCCCATCGAGGCGGCGAGGCCCATGGCGATGGTCACCACGTCGTTCTTGATGTACTGCATGGTGTCGTAGATCGCCATGCCGGCCGTGATCGAGCCGCCCGGGCTGTTGATGTAGAGGTAGATGTCCTTGTCCGGGTCCGCGGCAAGGAGGAGCAGCTGCGCCGTGATCTTGTTGGCGATGTCGTCGTCGACCGGCTGGCCGAGGAAGATGATCCGTTCCCCGAGCAGCCGGTTGTAGACCTGGTCGCCGAGGCCACCGAAGCTCGGCTCGCCGGCGGCGGCGGAAGGCATCAGATTCGTCACGTATCCACCTGCTCGTTGTTCGACGGCCGCGAGCCGTCTCAGCGTCTTCTTCACGGGGCGGGGTGCGGGCGCGTCGTCCGGGCATCCGCGTCGCGCCACGGGACTCCCCTGCCCCCGTATCTACGGACCCTAACGCGCTGGTAGGCGGGCGCCATCCCGCATCAGGAACTGTTCGCTCTGAGCGCAGGTTCGCCAGGGCCGTGAGACCACGGCGGGCCCGGCCGCGACACCCCGGTGGGGTGTGCGGCCGGGCCCGTTTCCGTCACCGGTCGCGCGGACCGGTCACGAGTGTGGGCGAGGCTCAGGCCTCGGTCTTGTCCTCGGTGCCCTCGGCGGCCTCGACGACCTCGGTGGCGGCCTCGACCGTCTCGGCGGTCTCGTCCTCGTCGTCCAGGTCGACGACCTCACCGTTGGTGTCCAGGACCTTGGCGACCTCGACGACGGACGCCAGGGCCTTGCCGCGGGCGACCTCGCCGACGAGCATCGGCACCTGGCCACCCTCGACGACGGCCTGGGCGAACTGGTCGGGGCTCATGCCGGAGGACTGGGCACGGCGCATGAGGTGCTCGGTGAGCTCCTCCTGGCCGACCGACAGCTTCTCCTTGTTGACGATCTCGTCGAGGATGAACTGGGTCTTGATGCCCTTCTCGGCCTGCTCCTTGAGCTCGGCGTCGAACTCCTCGGCGGACTTGCCCTGGATCTCCAGGTACTTCGCCAGGTCCAGGCCCATCTGGCCCAGCTGGTGGTGCTCGAGGTTGTGCTTGCGGGTGTTGACCTCGTCCTCGAGCAGCTTCTCGGGCATCGGGACCTCGACCAGCTTGATCAGCTCGTCGAGGACCTTCTCCTGGGCCTGGGTGGCCTGGTCGTACTTCTTCATGCGGGCGAGGCGCTTGGCGCTGTCCGCGCGCAGCTCCTCCAGGGTGTCGAACTCGCTCGCCAGCTGGGCGAACTCGTCGTCCAGGGCGGGCAGTTCGCGGGCCTTGACGGCGGTGACGTCGACCTTGACCTCGGCCTCCTTGCCCTCGGCGGAACCGCCCTTGAGCTCGGAGGTGAAGGTGGCGGTGGCGCCGGCCTCGAGACCGGTCACGGCCTCGTCGATGCCCTCGAGCAGCTGGCCCGAGCCGATGGTGTAGTCGATGCCCTTGGCGACGCCGTCCTCCAGGACCTCGCCGTCGACCTTGGCCTCCAGGTCGACGGTGACGATGTCACCCTCGGCGGCGGCGCGCTCGACCGGGGAGGTCGTGGCGAAGCGGTCGCGGAGCTGCTCCAGGGACTTCTCGATGTCCTCGTCGCTCACCTCGGCGGCGTCGACGGTGACCTCGATGCCGGAGTAGTCCGGGATCTCCAGGGTCGGGCGGATGTCGACCTCGGCGGTGAAGGAGAGCAGCTCGCCGTCCTTCAGCTCCGTGATGTCGACCTCGGGCTGGCCCAGCGGGTTGAGGTCGGCCTCGTTGACCGCCTCGGTGTAGAACTTCGGGAGCGCGTCGTTGACGGCCTCTTCGAGGACCGCACCGCGGCCGAACCGCTGGTCGATGACGCGGGCCGGGATCTTGCCCTGACGGAAGCCCTTCACCGTGACCTGCTGGTTGATCTTCTTGTACGCCGCGTCGAGGCTGGCCTTGAGCTCCTCGAAGGGCACCTCGACAGTGAGCCGAACCCGAGTCGGGTTCAGGGTCTCCACGGCGCTCTTCACGGTTCGGTCTCCTTGGGGCTGACTTCTGGGATTCCGCTGAGGTTCAGCGAGTCGCGCCCGGCACACAGACACACGGGCACGCAGCTTGCATAGTAACCGCAAGCAGGATGGGCCCCACAATGTGATCTTGATGGTCGGGGTGGCCGGATTCGAACCGACGACCTTCCGCTCCCAAAGCGGACGCGCTACCAAGCTGCGCCACACCCCGTCGGTGCGAGACGTAGGGTACATGCCCCCGGGACCTCCGGACGCCGACTTTCCCGGGCGGTCACACGGAGGACGACCGGCCGGTCACGCACGGAGGGGCGGGGTGTGCGACGCGGGGCCGGGACCCGCTACGATGCATCGCAGAGCCGTACGGCCCCCGGGCCGTCGCGGTGTACGCGGGTGTAGCTCAATGGTAGAGCCCCAGTCTTCCAAACTGGCTACGCGGGTTCGATTCCCGTCACCCGCTCCAGATGACGCCTCCGGCCCCGGGCCGGAGGCGTTTTTCGTGCTCCCGTGGCGTGCTCCCGCTCCACGCTCACGGCGTTCCGGGCTCCCGACCGTCCCCGACCAAGGGCGTCGCCGCACGTCGGGGCGTCAGAACTTGATGCCGTTTATCGTCTCGGCGATCGAGTTCAGGAAGCGCTGGATCGACGGCGCCATGCCCGTCGACGCGAGGAAGAAGCCGAAGAGGATCGCCACGATCGCCGGCCCGCCCTTGATATTGCCGGCACGGATCATCACCACCAGCACGATCGCCAGGAGCAGCACCACTGACAGCGAAATGGCCACAACTGATCACACCCTCGGTCGGAACACCTGATCGGCCCCGGAAGACATGCTGCCCCGCAGCCCCCACACATCAATCATCGTGCCACCAACTTGCCCTCTACAGGGGCAGTGTGACGTTTCGTCGACAGCACGTCGAGAATCGTCCGGAAAGCAGCGGGAGATGATATCGGGCGACTTGACTTGGATAAGACCGGTTCGGGGTGAATAAGCAAATAAACGGAACAGGGTTTTACCGCTTCCGAATCCGCCGCTAAGGTGCCTCGAATGCCTCCCGCTGTCACCCCTCCCACACGACCGGCGGTACCCGCACCGCGGCTTCCGGGGCTCCCTGGAGCGTCCTCCGCGAGAACACCGCGCGACCCGTTCTTCGACAACGCCAAATACCTGGCGATCGTCCTCGTGGCCCTGGGACACGCCTGGGAGCCGCTCACCCACACCAGCCGCGCGGCGCTGGCGCTCTACCTCACCGTCTACGCCTTCCACATGCCGGCCTTCATCCTGATATCCGGCTACTTCTCCCGTGGCTTCGACCTGAGCCCCGCCAAGGTCAAGCGGCTGGTCACCGGGGTCGTCGTGCCGTACCTGATCTTCGAGGTCGCGTACACGTGGTTCCAGCACCTGGCGGAGGACGCCCCGCCGGAGCCGATCACGCTGCTCAACCCCTGGTACCTGAACTGGTTCCTGGCCGCGCTGTTCGTCTGGCGGCTGACGACGCCGATCTGGCAGAACCTGCGCCGGGCCGTTCCGGTGTCGTTCACGATCGCGATCCTCGCGGCACTGTCACCCGAGGTCGGCAATGATCTCGACCTTCAGCGGGTCCTTCAGTTCCTGCCGTTCTTCGTGATCGGCCTGCACCTGGAACCGCGCCACTTCCAGCTCGTACAGCGCCGGTGGCTTCGTATCGCAGCGGTTCCGGTGTTCGCGACCGCGATCGCGGTGGCCTACTGGGCGGCGCCGCGGATGAACAGCTCGTGGTTCTACCACAACGACAGCGTCCAGGAGCTGGCCGCGCCCCTGTGGGCCGCGCCGGTGATGCAGCTGGCGATGTTCGGCTGCGCGGCGGTGCTGATCGTGTGCTTCCTCGCCTGGGTCCCGCGCCGCACGGTGTGGTTCACGGCGCTGGGCGCGGGCACCCTCTACGGCTTTCTGCTGCACGGCTTCCTGATCAAGCTCTCGCGCTGGTGGGAGTGGTACGACGCCTACGCCTGGATCCGCGGTCCGGTCGGCGGCGTGGTGGTGACGGTGCTGGCGGCCGGGATGATGACCGCGCTGTGCACCCCGCCGGTGAGACGGGTCTTCCGCTTCGCCGTGGAACCGAGGATGGACTGGGCCTTCCGCGAGAGGCCCTGAACCGGACGCCCCGAGGGCCTCAGACGGCGAACCCGTCCAGGCCGAGGAGTTCACCCATACGGGCGTACTTGCGGCGCAGCCTGTCGCGTGTGTCCGGGTCGAGGACGGCGGCCCGGGCCGGGTCCGCGTTGTGCGCGAGGTCCGCGGCCTTGACCGTGAGCGCGCCCGGCGTGGCGAGGATCCGCGCCGCGTACGCCTCGGGGGTCTCCCCGGGCCTCTTGGTCACCGCGAGCACGATGTCCTTGGTCTGCCGCGGCAGGTCCGCCGCCGCCAGCCACTCCTCGGTGACGGCGCCGTCCTCGACCGCGTCGTGCAGCCAGGCGGCGGCGATCTGCGCCTCGGTGCCGCCCCGCGCCCGTACGCCCTCGGCGACCGCGGCCAGGTGCTCGGTGTACGGGCGGCCGGCCTTGTCCGTCTGCGCGGCGTGCGCCCGCCGGGCGAGGGCCTCCACGGCGGCGAGGTCCAGCGGCGCGGGTGCGGGTCGGTGCGGCATGCGGCTCCTCGGGAGGGACGTGGGCGGCCGCTCAGTGGCGGCAGATGAGCAGCAGGGCACGGTCGTCGTTGACGTCCTTGGCGACCGCCTCGATGAGGTGCCAGGCCGCGCCCTGGAAGCCGCCGGAGACATAGCGGTCCGCCTCGCCGGTGAGCCGGTCCATGCCCTCGGTCAGATCCCGCTCGGCCGTCTCGACCAGGCCGTCGGTGAAGAGCATCAGGACGTCGCCGGCGCCCAGCGTGCCCTTTATCGGGTCGAACTGGGCGCCGTCGTAGACGCCCAGGAGGGGGCCTTCGGCTGCCTTCTCCTCCCAGCGGCCCGTGCCGGCGCTGAGCTGGAGGCCGGGCAGGTGGCCGGCGGAGAACATCTCGTAGTCGCCGCTGTCGAGGTCGAGGACGAGGTGGACGGAGGTGGCGAAGCCCTCGTCCCAGTCCTGGCGGAGCAGATAGCCGTTGGCGGCGGGCAGGAAGGCGTGCGGCGGCAGCGAGCCCAGCAGGCCGCCGAAGGCCCCGGAGAGCAGCAGGGCCCGCGAGGCGGCGTCCATGCCCTTGCCGGAGACGTCGGTGAGGACGACCTCCAGGGTGCGCCCGCCGTTGGTCCGGGCGGCGACGACGAAGTCGCCCGAGAAGGACTGGCCGCCGGCCGGGCGCAGGGCCATCTCCCGGTGCCAGCCGCGCGGCAGTTTGGGCAGCTTGCTCTGGACGCGGATGCGTTCGCGCAGGTCGAAGAGCATGGTGCCGCCGCGCCGCCAGGGCACGCCGACGCGGCTGCGGAACTGGGCGATGAGCAGCCCGAGGAAGCCGACGGCCGCGACGACGAGGATGGTGCCCGGGGTGACCCGGTCGGCGCCGCCGTGGCCGCCCGTGTCCAGGGCGGCGGCCTCCGCGATCAGGGCCGCGGCGGAGGCGGCGTAGAGGGCGAGCAGGCTGGCGGGGCGCAGCAGCAGCCCGCCGGCGACGATGGGCAGGACGAGCGCCGAGGGCGCGCACCACTCGGGCACGGCCACGGTGCCGAGCGCGAGGGCGGGCACGCAGAGCAGCAGGGCGCCCAGGGCGATCCAGTCGGAGCCGTCGCCGCGGAAGTAGTCGACACCGGCTTTGCGCACGCTCGTGCGAGCCCGGTGCAGTGCTTTGCGCATCCGGGCCGTCGGGGTATCCGCACCGCCAGTCATTGCATCGTGACCTTATCCACCCATTCGGCGGTGCGTCGACTCACGCCGCGCCGACACGTCGACCGGGGGCAGGGCGCAAAGAAGCACGGAGAGCCACCATATGCGAAATTCGTTCGCCCGGAAGGGAATCCGCTGCTGTCATGAGGGCATGACGACGGAGTTACGGGTATTGCGCCAGGCCGACTGGGACGCCTGGTACGAGATGGTGGAGCTGGCCTTCGGCGGGGTCGCCGAGGCTCCCGAGGCGGCCGCGCTGTGGCGCGGGCTGGCCCGGTTCGACCGCTCGATCGGCGCCTGGGACGGTCCCGAAGTCGTGGGCACGACCGGGGCGTTCGACTTCCGGATCACGGTCCCGGGCGGTGCGGCGGTGCCCGCCGCCGGGGTGACGATGGTGGGTGTGCGTCCCACGCACCGCAGGCGCGGCGTGCTGCGCGCGATGATGCGGCGTCAATTGGACGACGTGCGGGCCTGGGGTGAACCGATAGCGGTGCTGACGGCTTCCGAGCCGGAGATCTACGGCCGGTTCGGCTACGGCATCGCGACCCACTCCCTGCGCGTGGCCGTCGATACGACGCGGGTGCGCCTCGCCGTCCCGGACGGCACGGACGGGGTGCGGTTGCGCTTGTCGAAGCCCGATGAAGCACGGGACGCCTGCGAGGCGGTCTACGCGCGCCGGGTAGCCGCCCGCCCCGGAATGCTGGAGCGGCGGCCGGGCTGGGAGGCCCTTCCCCTGCTGGACCCGGCCGGTGAGCGCGCGGGGGCGTCGCCGTTGCAGTGCGTCCTCGCCGAGGCCGGCGGCCGGGTCGTGGGGTACGCGCGGTACGCGGTGAATCCCGAGTGGACACAGGCGGGGCCGAACGGCACGGTGCTGCTGCGCGACGTCGAGGCCCTGACCCCGGAGGCGTACGCGGCGCTGTGGCGCTATCTGTGCGGGATCGACCTGACGTCCCGGGTCGTCGCGGAGAACCGGCCGGTCGACGATCCGCTGCTGCACCTGGCCGGTGACGTGCGTCGGTGCGAGCCGGCGGTGCGGGACCAGTTGCACGTACGGCTGGTCGACGTGGGCGCGGCGCTGGCGGCGCGTGCGTACCGGACGCCGCTGGACATGGTGTTCGAGGTGGCCGACGACTTCTGTCCGTGGAACGCGGGGCGCTGGCGGCTGTCGGGGGACCCGAAGGGGGCTTCCTGCGAGCGCACCGAGGACGCCGCGGACCTGGTGCTGTCCGTGCGGGAGCTGGGTGCCGCCTATCTGGGCGGGGTGTCGCCGGCCTCGCTGGCGGCGGCCGGCCGGGTGGTGGAGGTGCGCGAGGGCGCCCTGGAGGAGGCGGCGACGGCTTTCGGCGGCTCTGTCGCGCCGTGGCTGCCGCACGGCTTCTGAGCCCGCTGTTCCCCGCGCCGCTGCGGTGCCGCCCCCGGGCCGGTGGGCCGGGGGCCCGTCAGCGCTGCTGGCAGGCGGGGCACCAGAAGAGGTTGCGGGCGGCGAGACCGGCGGTGCGGATCTCGCCGCCACAGATATGGCAGGGCTGCTGGGCCCGGCGGTAGACGTACACCTCGCCGCCGTGGTCGTCCACACGCGGTGGGCGGCCCATGGCCTCCGGGGTGTGCTCGGGGCGCACGGTGTCGATTCTGTTGTTCCGGACGCCCTCGCGCATCAGCTCCGCCAGATCCGACCACATCGCGTCCCACTCGGACCGGGTGAGGTCGCGACCGAGGCGGTACGGGTCGATTCCGTGGCGGAAAAGGACCTCGGCGCGGTAGACATTGCCGACGCCGGCGATGACCTTCTGGTCCATGAGGAGCGCGGCGACGGTGGTGCGGCTGCGGGAGATCCGCTGCCACGCCTTGTCCGGGTCGTCGTCCGGGCGCAGCGGGTCGGGGCCGAGGCGGTCGTGTATCGCACGCTTCTCGCCGTCGGTGATCAGTGCGCAGGTGGTGGGACCGCGGAGGTCGGCGTGGCCCTCGGGGTTCGCCAGGCGCAGGCGCACCGTGTCGGTGGGCGGCGGGGCGTGCCCCGTCCCGAAGGCGTACTTGCCGAAGAGGCCGAGGTGGATGTGGATCCGGTCGCCGCCGCCGAAGTCGAGGAAGAGGTGCTTGCCGTGGGCCTCGGCGGTCTCCAGGGGGCGGCCGTCGAGGAGGGCGGCGCCGTCGGAGAACTTCCCCTGGGGGCTGGTCACGCGGACGGTACGGCCCGCGAACATGGCGCGGTGGTCAGCCGCGAGGCGGTGGATCGTATGCCCTTCGGGCAAGGCGGTGCCTCCTGTGCGCTTCCGCGGGCGGGCCTCTTTCTTCCCCGACCCGCCCCTTCCCGCTGCGTCCGATATGCGGCTTCCGCCGCATGGCGCTTCCGGGCGCCGGGCGGGCTGGGATTCCAGCTCGCCCGGCGCCCGGAAGGAAAGGGTCAGTCCTGCTGCGGGTGGTGGGCCGGGATCGCCGGGAGCTCGCCCGTCGTCTCGTAACGGGCCAGCATCTCGATGCGGCGGGTGTGCCGCTCCTCGCCGGAGTACGGCGTCGCCAGGAAGATCTCGACGAACTTCGTCGCCTCCTCCTGGGTGTGCATCCGGCCGCCGATGCTGATCACGTTGGCGTCGTTGTGCTCACGGCCGAGCGCCGCGGTCTGCTCGCTCCAGGCGAGGGCCGCCCGGACGCCCTTGACCTTGTTCGCGGCGATCTGCTCGCCGTTTCCGGAGCCGCCGATGACGATGCCGAGGCTGTCGGGGTCCGCGGCGGTCTTCTCCGCGGCGCGGAGGCAGAACGGCGGATAGTCGTCCTGGGCGTCGTAGATGTGCGGACCGCAGTCGACGGGCTCGTGGCCGTGGGCCTTGAGCCACTCGACGAGGTGGTTCTTGAGTTCGTAGCCGGCATGGTCGGAGCCGAGATACACGCGCATGCGACCGAGTGTGGCACGACTCCGGACCCGGATCCGCCACAGGGCGCCCCCAAGTGCAGGTGAACGTCAGGCAACGTCAGCCGATCACAACGATACGGATTCGGACCTTCCTAAACACGCCATCGAAAAGTTCTAATGCGGGGGCTCGTAACCCGAGAACCTAAGGAACGTGCACATGGGCGCGACACCGCCGACTATGACAAAGGCGTCGACCTCCGGCGACCCCGGGCAGGCCGCCGCGTCTGGCCAGGACGGCCTCAAGGCCGGGCTCAAGAACCGCCACCTGTCGATGATCGCCATCGGCGGTGTGATCGGCGCCGGTCTCTTCGTGGGTTCCAAGAGCGGCATCGCCGCCGCCGGTCCCGCCATCCTGATCTCGTACGCACTCGTCGGCGCGATGGTCGTCTTCGTGATGCGGATGCTCGGCGAGATGGCCGCCGCGAACCCGACCTCCGGCTCCTTCTCCGCCTACGCGGACCGGGCGCTGGGCCGCTGGGCCGGTTTCACCATCGGCTGGCTGTACTGGTTCTTCTGGGTCGTCGTGCTGGCGGTCGAGGCGACCGCGGGCGCGGAGATCCTCGAGGGCTGGATACCGGCCGTGCCGCAGTGGGCCTGGGCGCTGATCGTCATGGTGGTCCTCACCGTCACCAACCTCGGCTCGGTGAGCTCCTACGGTGAGTTCGAGTTCTGGTTCGCGGGCATCAAGGTCGTCGCCATCTCCGCGTTCGTCGTGATCGGCGGGCTGGCCATGTTCGGCCTGCTGCCGGGCTCGGACAACCCGGGCGCCGGCCTGGACAACCTGACCGCGCACGGCGGGTTCCTGCCCAACGGGCCGGGCGCGATCCTCGCCGGTGTGCTGATGGTCGTCTTCTCCTTCATGGGCAGCGAGATCGTCACCCTGGCCGCCGGTGAGTCCGAGGACCCGCAGCGCGCGGTCACCAAGGCCACCAACAGCGTGATCTGGCGCATCGGCGTCTTCTACCTGGGCTCGATCCTCGTCGTGGTCTCCCTGCTCCCGTGGGACTCCAAGGAGATCGCCGAGAAGGGCAGCTACGTCGCGGCCCTCGACTCGATCGGCATCCCGCACGCCGGCCAGATCATGAACGTCATCGTCCTGACCGCCGTGCTGTCCTGCCTGAACTCGGGCCTCTACACCGCCTCCCGCATGGCCTTCTCGCTCGGCCAGCGCGGGGACGCGCCGAAGTCCTTCGCCCGTGCCAACAAGAAGGGCGTGCCGCAGGCCGCGATCCTCGGCTCGGTCGTCTTCGGCTTTCTGTCGGTGTTCTTCAACTACATGTGGCCGGACACCGTCTTCAAGTTCCTGCTGAACGCCTCGGGCGCCGTCGCGCTCTTCGTCTGGCTGGTGATCTGCTTCACGCAGCTGAAGATGCGGGGCATCATCCAGCGCGAGACGCCGGAGCGGCACGTCGTGAAGATGTGGCTCTTCCCGTACCTGACCTGGGCCACCATCGGCATGATCACCTTCGTTCTGGGCTACATGGTCTACGACGGCGGCGACAACCGTCAGCAGGTCCTGCTGTCGACGGGCCTGGGCGCGCTCGTCCTGGTCATCGGCCTCGTCCTGGACCGCCGCCGGCGGGCGCAGGGCGCCGCTCAGCGGTAACCACCTCCCGGCGGGCGCGTCAGGAGGTCTCGAAGGACTTCTTGGCGCGCTCGTACACCGCGAGGGCGGTGGACTCGGCGGAGTCGGCGTACCAGACGCTCACCTGGTACGTCCGGCCCCCCTTCTCGAAGCCGAGCTGCCGCCCCTGGCGGGGCTTCCCGCCCTGGAGGAACGCGTACTCCCAGACCACCGCCGGATCACCGGAGAAGGTGGTCTTCTCCAGTTTCCGCTTCCGGTAGCCCGGGGTGCCGTGGAAGCCCTGCTCGAACCGCTCCCAGTGGGTCAGCAGGTCCTCCGTCGTACGGCCCTGCTTGGCGGAGAGCTCGATCGCGCCGTCCTTCGAGGTGTAGGTCACGTCGCTGGGCGTCTGCTGTGTGCGGTTCCAGTCGGCCGGCGGTTCCCAGCTGAAGCCGTCCTCGGTACGGCGCTCCCCCCGCGCGGCCCCACCGGTCCCCTTCCCTCCGGACCCCTTCTCCCCTGTCTCTTCGCGTCCGGTCGCCGGGTCCGCCGGTGCGGAGCTGGCGGGCGGCCTGTCCGTACCGCCCGCCGTGGTGTCCCCTCCCTCTCCTCCCCCGGGGCCGCGCGCCACCAGGACGATCCCCACGGCCACGGCCGACACGGTCACGACCGCCCCGGCGGCGAGCAGCGCGGCCCGGCGGCGCGGCGGGCCGCCTCCCGGCGTGCCCCGAGCGGGTGCCTCCGGGGGCGGTACGGGCGCGGGGTCCGGCGGCGGCGCGGGCACCACCGGCGGCGGCCGCTCGGCGAGGACCGTCGGCGGGTGCGGGACCGGCTCGGCGAGGGCGGCCAGGGCCGCTTCCACCGCGTCGAGGGACGGCCGCCGTCCCGCTTCCTTGAGCAGCAGTCCGGCCAGCAGTTCCCGCAGCGGCCCGGCGGCGGCCGGGATCTCCGGCTGTTCGTAGAGGACGGCGTGCAGGGTGGCCAGGGTCGTCGCCCGGGTGAAGGGCGACCGGCCGGCGACCGCGGCGCACAGGGTCGCGCCGAGCGACCACAGGTCGGACGGCGGGCCCTGCTGCCTGCCCTCGATCCGCTCCGGGGCCATGTACTCCGGCGAGCCGACCAGGGTGCCCGCCATGGTGAGGGCCGCGGCGTCCTGCATGGCGGCGATGCCGAAGTCGGTGAGGACGATCCGGCCGCCCGCGGTGAGCAGGACGTTGCCCGGCTTGATGTCGCGGTGCAGCACCCCGACGGCGTGCACCGCGCGCAGGGCGCGGACCAGGCCCAGCCCGATCCGGGCGGCCTCGCGCGGGGTGACCGGGCCGTCGTGGCCCAGCGCCTGTTCCAGGGAGCGGCCGTCGACGAGCTCCATGACGATCCACAGCCGGTCGTCCTCCTCGGCGACGTCGTAGACCCGCACGACGTTCGGGTGGTCGATCCGGGCGGTGGCGCGGGCCTCGCGCAGACTGCGTTCCCGCTGGACGGCGCTGGCCTCTCCGACGAGCCCGTCGATACGGATCTCCTTGGCCGCCACGAGCCTGCCGAGGATCCGGTCGTCGGCCCGCCACACCCGGCCCATTCCACCGCGCCCGATCAATTCCAGCAGCCGGTAGCGCCCCACCACCAGGCGCTGCCCCCGCACCTCGTCGCTCGAATTCCCCACCAGGCCCGCCCCCATTGCGGAATTACCGTTCCGCACCCTCGGACATTGGAATCTTGTGGTACCTATTCAAATACCTCCGCAGGGAGCGGAGATAGGGGGGAGCGAAAATGTTCCGAAGTATTCGACGGAGGCGTCGCCGGGTGCCGCCGGCGCTTCCGGTGCCGGTGGCGCTGGCCGCTTCGGCGTCCTTGGCGGCGGCGCTGCTGCTGCCGTCCGTCGCCGCCGCTCAGGGCGCGGCCGAGCCCACGCCCGGCAGCAGCCAGGGCGGCAGCCCCGGTCCGAGCGTGCCGTCCGGGTACAAGGTCACGACCGGTCTGCCGGCCAAGATATCCGTGGACAAAAAGACGGGGAACACCAGTCTGAATGCCACTGTTCGTAATGGCGAGGCCAAGGAACTCGGGGCGGTCCGGCTGAAGGTGGTCGGGTTCGAGGGAATGCAGATCACCTCGGTCGAGGGCTGCTCCCGCATCCCGTCCGGAGAGCTGCCGGAGGGTTCGAACAGCGGATTCTCCTGCGCCGTCGACAAACTGGGCGCGGGTCAGAGCCGGGAATACCGGGTCACGGCGCGCTTCGACCTGGGGAAGACGGGCCGGATCTGTCTCCCGGTCACCTTGGGCGACACGAAGACGCTGCTGTGGCAGCAGGGCCCGGTCCACTTCGGGACCACCGACACCAGCTCCGACGCGCCGGACACCCCGCTGCTGCTGGGCACCAAGAACGTCCCGTCCGGCGGGGCGGCCACCCCGGGCGGCGGCACGGCGAGCGCCCCGCCGGCGGCCGGGAAGTCCGGCGGCCCGGGCGGCGGCACGGTGAGCTCCTCGCCGTCGACGGGCAAGGGCGAGGACGGCCACAAGGGCAAGGGCAAGGACACGGCCCCGACACGGAGCGCGGACGGCGCGGCGCCCGCGACGAGCGAGTCGCCGGGCGAGCTGCCCCGTACGGGCTCCCCGTCGGCGCTGCCGCTGGCGGGCGCGCTGGCCGGCGCGCTGCTGGCCGCCGGCGCGGCCGGGATCTGGGTGACCACCCGCAGGCGGGGCCGCCACTGAGCTCCCGCCCGCCCTGGACGCGAACCGGGCCCGCACCCCCGCTAGAGGGGTGCGGGCCCGGCCCGTGCGGCGGAAGGCGGCGTCAGCCGCGCCGGCCCAGCAGCTTCCAGGCCGCGGGCAGGGCGCCCATGGCCAGGGCCGCCTTCAGGGCGTCACCGATGAGGAAGGGCGTCAGGCCCGCCGCGACCGCCTCGGTCAGGGAGATGTGGGCGTACAGGGCGAGGTAGGGGACGCCGACCGCGTAGATGATCGCGGAGCCGAGCGCCATGGTGCCCGCGGTGCGCAGGACGGAGCGGTCGGCGCCGCGACGGGCGAGCGCGCCGACGACGGTGGTGGCCAGCAGCATGCCGAGGACGTAGCCGAAGGAAGCGAAGGACGCGCCGGAGCGGCCCTCGGCGAACCACGGCACGCCGACCATGCCGACCACCGCGTACAGGGCGAGGGAGAGGAAGCCGCGACGGGCGCCGAAGGCGGTGCCGACCAGGAGCGCGGCGAAGGTCTGGCCGCTGACCGGGACCGGGGAACCGGGGACCGGGATCGCGATCTGGGCGGTCAGACCGGTCAGCGCGGCACCGCCGAGGATCAGGGCGGCGTCGCGGGCGCGGGCGCGCCCGGCGGAGGTGGCGGGGAGCAGATCGGCGAGGACCGTACCGGTCCGGGTGACAGAAGCAACGGCGGTGGCCATCGGTACTCCGCGAGATAGAGGTATAGGACAAGTAAGTAGGGACCAGGGCGACGTTAGCCGAGCGTCGCCGCCCGGGCACCGGGTGGCGATGACAAAGGCGGGGCGTCCGGGTTGGAGGCTTCCCCGTGTGGGCAGGATGGCGCGTGATGCTCGTCACTGGAGAGCGGCGAGGCTTGGCTCAGAGGACTCCGCCGGGAGAATGTGGAGTCACCTATACCTCTTTGCGCCCCGTGCGCAGCCCCCATGCGCCTCGTGCGCAGATCCGGAAGTACGAGCCCCATGCACGACGCACCGCCAGCCGCTGACACCCTCACCGGCGAGAGAGAACCGCTGTCGGCCGGGCTGAAGCAGC
Organism: Streptomyces albireticuli; assembly: GCF_021228125.1. Classification (GTDB taxonomy): domain Bacteria; phylum Actinomycetota; class Actinomycetes; order Streptomycetales; family Streptomycetaceae; genus Streptomyces; species Streptomyces albireticuli. Next base: position 278,571 of record NZ_JAJQQS010000002.1, on the reverse strand, counting down.
GGCATCTGACGATGCTGGGTCTGGGCGGCGTGATCGGCGCCGGCCTGTTCGTGGGCTCGGGCGCCGGCATCGCCGTGGCCGGCCCGGGGATCATCGTGTCCTATCTGATCGCGGGCGCGCTCGCGATGCTGGTGATGCGGATGCTCGGCGAGATGTCCTCGGCGATGCCCGCGTCGGGCGCGTTCTCCGTGCACGCGGAGCGGGCCCTGGGCCGCTGGGCGGGCTTCACGGTGGGCTGGCTGTACTGGTTCCTGCTGGTGGTCGTGCTGGCCGTGGAGGCGACGGGCGCGGCCCAGATCGCGAACGGCTGGGTGCCGTCGGTGCCCCAGTGGGGCTGGGTGCTGATCTTCATGGTGGTCTTCACGGCCGCCAACCTCGCCGCGGTGAAGAACTTCGGCGAGTTCGAGTTCTGGTTCGCCACGCTGAAGGTCGGCGCGATCGTCCTGTTCCTGGGGCTCAGCCTGCTGGCCATCTTCGGGGTGCTGCCGGACACCAGCGCGGTGGGCATGTCCAACCTCACCGGCCAGGGCGGCTTCCTGCCGCACGGCTGGAGCGGTGTGGTCTCCGGTGTGCTTGCGGTCGTCTTCGCCTTCGGCGGCCTGGAGGTCGTCACCATCGCGGCCGCCGAGTCCGACGACCCCGCGCGGGCCGTGGGCCGGGCGGTGCGCAGCGCCGTGTGGCGGATCCTCTTCTTCTACGTGGGCTCGATGCTGGTCATCGTGACCCTGCTGCCGTGGTCGTCCATGGAGCCGGGCAAGAGCCCCTACGTGGCGGTGCTGGACCACATCGGGGTGCCCGGGGCCGGGCAGATCATGAACATCGTGGTCTTCGTGGCGCTGCTGTCCGCCCTGAACGCCAACCTCTACGGCTCGTCGCGGATGGTGTTCTCGCTGGCCGAGCGGGGCGAGGCGCCGCGCTCGCTGCTCAAGGTGTCGGGCGGCGGCGTGCCGCGCCGGGCCGTGCTCGCCTCGGTCGCCTTCGGTTTCGCCTCGGTGATACTGAACCTCAAGTGGCCGGATTCGATCTTCCACTACTTGCTGAACGCCGTGGGTGCGGTACTGCTCTTCGTCTGGGGCCTGATCGCCGCCTCGCAGCTGCGGCTGCGGCGCCGGATCGAGCGGGAGATGCCGGACCGGCTGACGCTGCGGATGTGGGGCTTCCCCTATCTGACCTGGGTCGCTCTGGCCGCGATGGCCGCCGTGCTGGTCCTGATGCTCACCGACGAGGGCGCGCGTCCGCAGCTGCTGTGGTCCGCCGCGGCGACGGGCGCGGTGCTCCTGGTCGCCGGTGTGCGGGAGCTCCGGCTCCGCCGGGACCGCTGAGAAACCCTCTCCGGCTCTCTCTCAGGCCGCTGAAACCGCGGATTCGCATCGGTTCTGGCGAGACGTCAGGCACGTACAGTCACACTCTCGTCTGAATATCGGACAGGCGTGTCACAGGTGTTGTCCTGAGCGAACATGAACCCCACACTGAGGCCACTTTTCCGCTCTCACCCCACGGGACACACACGATCATGACTCGGACACCTGCGACCTCCGCGCCCTCGCGCGACGGGGTCACCCCCCAGGAGCCGGGCGGCACGGATCTGTCGCACGGCCTCAAGCAGCGCCATCTGTCGATGATCGCCCTCGGTGGTGTGATCGGCGCCGGTCTGTTCGTCGGGTCGGGCGCCGGTATCGCCGCCGCCGGTCCCGCCATCGTCCTCGCTTACGCGGTCTCCGGGCTTCTGGTGATGCTCGTGATGCGCATGCTGGGCGAGATGTCGGCGGCCAACCCGGCCTCGGGCACCTTCTCCGTCCACGCCAACCGGGCGATCGGCCCCTGGGCGGGGTTCGCCGCCGGCTGGATGTTCTGGGTGGAGCTCTGTGTGGGCATCGCCGCCGAGGCGATCGGCGCGGCGGCGATCATGCAGTCGTGGTTCCCGTCGACGGACTCCTGGATGTGGGTCCTCCTCTTCATGGCGCTCTTCTGCGGCACGAACCTGGCGGCGGTCGGCAATTTCGGTGAGTTCGAGTTCTGGTTCGCCGCGCTGAAGGTCGGTGCGATCGGCATCTTCCTGGCGCTGGGCGTGCTGGCCATCCTCGGTGTGCTGCCGGGCACCGAGGCACCGGGCAGCTCCAACCTCACCGGTCACGGCGGCTTCATACCCAACGGCGCCAACGGCCTGGTCGTGGGCCTGCTGGCCTCGGTCTTCGCCTACGGCGGCCTGGAGACGGTGACGATCGCGGCGGCCGAGTCCGAGCACCCGGTCAAGGGCGTCGCCCAGGCGGTCCGCACGGCGATGTGGCGCATCGCCCTCTTCTACGTCGGCTCGATGCTCGTGATCGTCACGGTGATCCCGTGGAACGACGAGTCGCTCACCGCCGACGGCCCGTACGTGGCCGTCCTGAAGTACCTCGACATCCCGGCCGCCGGGCAGATCATGAACGTGATCGTGCTGATCGCCCTGCTCTCCGCGATGAACGCCAACATCTACGGCGCCTCCCGGATGTCGCACTCCCTGGTGCTGCGCGGCCAGGGCCCCCGCTTCCTGGCCCGGACCAGCGGCGGCGTGCCCCGGCTGACGGTGCTGGCCTCCTCCGCCTTCGGTTTCTTCGCGGTGCTGCTGAGCTACTGGTGGCCCGACACCGTCTTCAAGTGGCTGCTGTACGTGACCGGCGCGGCCGTGCTGGTGGTGTGGCTGTTCATCGCCGTCACCCAGCTGGCCCTGCGGCGGAAGCTGGAGCGCGAGGAGCCGGAGAAGCTGGTCGTGAGGATGTGGGCCTACCCCGCTCTGACGTGGGTGGCCATCGCCGCGATCCTCGCGGTGCTCGGTCTGATGCTGCGGCAGGACGAGACCCGGGTGCAGCTGTTCGCCACGGCCGGCCTCACCGTCGCCCTCTGCCTCGTCGGGTACCTGCGCCAGCGCGCGGTGGCCGCCAAGGAGTCCGCCCGGAACTGACGCTCCACCATCACACCCCCCACGGAGGCGGGGTAGGTCCTGATCTTCTGGACCTACCCCGCCTCGGTCTTTGGTCGGAGACTCGTCAAATTAGGTAACCCTTCACCGCGCGTCGCAGGTTGTTACTGGTAGCGTCTACCTGCAAGTTAATTGCAATAAGCAGTCGGAGGGCTCGGCATGGCCATCTACACACTTCCTGAACTCCCCTACGATTACGCGGCGCTGCAGCCGGTCATCGATGCGAAGATCATCGAGCTGCACCACGACAAGCACCACGCCGCGTACGTCAAGGGCGCGAACGACACGCTGGAGCAGCTCGCCGAGGCCCGCGACAAGGACCAGTGGGGCGCGATCAACGGCCTCGAGAAGAACCTGGCCTTCCACCTGTCCGGCCACATCCTGCACAGCATCTACTGGCAGAACATGACCGGCGACGGCGGCGGCGAGCCCCTGGACAAGGACGGCGTGGGCGAGCTGGCGGACGCCATCGCCGAGTCGTTCGGCTCCTTCGCGAAGTTCAAGGCCCAGCTGACCAAGGCCTCCGCGACCACCCAGGGCTCCGGCTGGGGCGTCCTCGCCTACGAGCCGATCAGCGGCAAGCTGATCGTCGAGCAGGTCTACGACCACCAGGGCAACGTCGGCCAGGGCTCGGTCCCGATCCTGGTCTTCGACGCCTGGGAGCACGCCTTCTACCTGCAGTACAAGAACCAGAAGGTCGACTTCATCGACGCCATGTGGGCCGTCGTCAACTGGCAGGACGTGGCCAAGCGCTTCGCCGCCGCCAAGGAGCGCGGCAACCTGCTGCTGGTTCCGTAACACCCTGGACGCCCTGCTCGTGATCGTCTTCTCAACCTTCACGGGACAGGTGCCCGAGAGGCCCCCGCGCGGTCGATTCGCGCGGGGGCCTCTCCCTGTCTATCAGAGCTGTCGGCACCTCAGGGTCCCACTGCCGTAACGCACTTCTCAGACGTGTCCGAACGCCTCACCGGTGACCGTGAATTCCCGGGCGAGACCCGTCTCATGGAGCCGCGCGAACACAGCGAACGGAATCCCGTATTCGGATTCCCCTCGTGAGAAGTTACCGCTCTTACACACGGCAAAGCGATAGTCGACGTTCGTCGCGCCGTCGGCGGCCACCCGGACCGTGCCGGTCAGCCGGAATTCGACCCCGCGCAGGGCGAGCCACCAGTCCGCGCTCCCGCGCCGGGCCAGCCGCACCCCGCGCCATCCGCTGTCGGCGGGGTAGGCGGCCCGGGTGCGGGGCCCGCGCCGCCAGCGGGCCTGCGCCTCGGCGCGCCAGCGCGCGAGCTGCTCCTCGGCGGCGGACCGGACGGCCGGCAGGGCGAGCAGCTCCGCGGCGTCCACCCGGTAGGGCGCGCCGGTGCCGCGCAGATAGTGCCGCAGGACGTCCGCGGCCCGGCGCATGCCGAGCAGCGACCACAGCGCCGCCACGACCCGGCAGGCGATCTTGAGCAGCAGGTCGTACGGGCGCACGGGCAGCGCGGCGTAGCGGGCGCCGGCGTCCGACGGCCGCTCGTCGGCCCGGCCGCCGTCGCGGCCGAGCGGACGGGAGAGGTCGGTGCGGCCCATACCGGGACATTAAGGGACCTTGCCCCAGGGCGCCCGTCGAACCGCACCGACCGGTGCGGGCTAGTCGAAGACCGGGCCCTGCGTACGGGTGCGCTTGATCTCGTAGAACCCCGGCGTGGAGGCGACCAGCAGGGTGCCGTCCCACAGCCTCGCCGCCGCCTCGCCCTTGGGCGCGGGGGTGACGACCGGACCGAAGAAGGCGATCTGCTCGCCGTCGGCGCCCGGCACCGCGATGACCGGCGTGCCGACGTCCTGGCCGACCTTGTCGATGCCCTCCTGGTGCGAGGCGCGCAGCTCCGCGTCGAAGGCGTCGCTGAAGGCGGCGTCCGCCAGCTCCACGGGGAGGCCGGCCTCCTCCAGGGCGGCGGCGATGGTCTCGCGGTCGCGCGGCAGGCCCTGGAGGTGGAAGCGGTTGCCCAGCGCGGTGTAGAGCGGGCCGAGGACCTCCGGCCCGTGCTTGAGCTCGGCGGCGATGCAGACCCGCACCGGGCCCCATGCCTCGGTGCGCAGGACCTCGCGGATCTCCTCGGGCAGCTCGTCCAGCTTGTTCTCGTTCAGGACGGCCAGGCTCATCACGTGCCAGCGCACCTCGACGGGGCGCACCTTCTCGACCTCCAGCATCCAGCGGGAGGTCATCCACGCCCAGGGGCACAGCGGGTCGAACCAGAAGTCCGCGACGGTCTTCTCGGGAGCGGTCACAAGAATCTCCTCAAACGAGCTGATCACTGAGCGATTCAACAACGGCACCCCGTGCCATGATTCCTGATGTGTCCGAAATACGAGACGAAGTCGAGGGAGTCCGCGTCGTGCCCGGTGAGAACCTGACCCGTGAAGAGGCCCGCGAGCGGGCCCGGCTGCTTGCCGTGGACGCCTACGACGTGGCGCTCGATCTGCGGTCGGCGGTGGGAGCGGGGCCGGAGCCCCGGACGTTCCGGTCGGTGACGACGGTCCGGTTCCGGTGCGCCGAACCGGGCGCCGCCACCTTCGCCGACCTGATCGCGCCGTCGGTCGACACCGTCACGCTCAACGGCAGGGAGCTCGACCCGAAGACCGTCTTCGACGGCGCGCGCCTCGCGCTCGACGCGCTGGAGGCCGAGAACGTCCTGGTGGTCGACGCCCGCTGCGCCTACAGCCGCACCGGCGAGGGCATGCACCGCTTCGTGGACCCCGAGGACGGCGAGGTCTACCTCTACACGCAGTACGAGCCGGCCGACGCCCGCCGGGTCTTCGCGAACTTCGAGCAGCCGGACCTGAAGGCGCCCTTCACCTTCACCGTGACGGCCCCCGACGGCTGGACCGTGCTCGGCAACGGCGAGCGCACGGGCGACCCCGAGCCCGCCGAGGGCGGCGGCGCCACCTGGCGGTTCGTCCCCACGAAGCCCATCTCCACCTACATCACGGCCGTCGTCGCCGGCCCGTACCACGTCGTCCGCGACCACTACAGCCGTACGCTCGCCGACGGCACGGTCCTGGAGATCCCGCTCGGCGCGCTCTGCCGCAAGGGCCTGGCCCGGCACTTCGACGCCGACGACATCTTCACCGTCACCAAGCAGGGCCTGGACTTCTTCCACGACAACTTCGACTACCCGTACCCGTTCGGCAAGTACGACCAGGCGTTCGTCCCCGAGTACAACCTCGGCGCGATGGAGAACCCGGGGTGCGTCACCTTCCGGGAGGAGTTCGTCTTCCGCGGCAAGGTCACACAGTCCTCGTACGAGCGCCGGGCCAACGTGATCATGCACGAGATGGCGCACATGTGGTTCGGCGACCTGGTGACCATGGAGTGGTGGGACGACCTGTGGCTCAAGGAGTCCTTCGCCGACTTCATGGGCTCCTTCGCGACGGTCGAGGCGACCCGCTTCGAGAACGCCTGGATCACCTTCGCCAACCAGCGCAAGTCCTGGGCCTACCGCGCCGACCAACTGCCGTCCACCCACCCGGTCACCGCCGACATCCGTGACCTGGAGGACGCCAAGCTCAACTTCGACGGCATCACCTACGCCAAGGGCGCCTCCGTCCTCAAGCAGCTCGTCGCCTACGTGGGCCGGGACGCCTTCCTGGAGGGCGCGCGCCGCTACTTCAAGCGCCACGCCTACGGCAACACCCGCCTGGGCGACCTGCTGTCGGTGCTGGAGGAGACCTCCGGGCGCGACATGAAGGCGTGGTCCGCCGCCTGGCTCCAGACCGCGGGCGTCAACGCGCTGACGCCGCTGGTGACGTACGACGCGAGCGACCGGATCACCGAGCTGGCGATCCTCCAGGAGGCCGCCGACTCCCACCCGCGGCTGCGCCCGCACCGGGTGGCCGTGGGCCTCTACCGCCGCGCCGAGGCCGACGGGGCGCTGGTGCGCTACGCCCGTGCCGAGGTCGACGTCGACGGCGCCCGTACGGTCGTCACGGAGCTCGCGGGGGCCGAGCGGCCCGAGCTGGTCCTGGTCAACGACGAGGACCTCACGTACTGCAAGATCCGCTTCGACGAGGGCTCGCTGGCCACCCTGCGCAAGCACCTGGGCGACCTCACCGACCCGCTCGCGCGGGCCCTGTGCTGGTCGGCGCTGTGGAACCTCACCCGCGACGGCCTGATGCCCGCCCGCGACTTCCTGGACCTCGTGGAGCGCTTCGCCGGCGCCGAGACCGAGATCGGCGTCCTCCAGATGGTGCAGACGTGGGCGCAGACCGCCCTCGTCCACTACGCGGCGCCCGAGTCGCGCGCCCGGGCCGGCCGGTCGCTGGGCGGCGCCGCGCTGCGCGAACTGCGGCTGGCCGAGCCGGGCGGCGGCCACCAGCTGGCGTGGGCGCGGTTCTTCGCCCAGCTGGCCACCACCGACGCCGACCTCCAGCTGCTGCGCGGGCTGCTGGACGGCTCCGGGAAGATCGACGGGCTGGAGGTCGACCAGGAGCTGCGCTGGGCGTTCCTGGCGACGCTCGCGGCCCGGGGCGCGGCCGACGAGTCGGCGATCACCGCCGAGCTGGGCCGGGACAACACCGCCTCCGGCAAGCGGCACCAGGTGCGCTGTCTGTCCTCGCGGCCGTCCGCCGAGGTCAAGGCGGAGGCGTGGGCGGCGGTCGTGGAGTCCGACACGCTCTCCAACGCGCTGGCCGAGGCGACCATCGCGGGCTTCGACCAGCCGGGGCAGCGGGAGCTGCTGGCGCCGTACGCGCGGCCCTACTTCGAGGTGATCGAGCGCGTGTGGCGCGAGCGGTCCATCGAGATCGGCATGGCCGTGGTCCGGGGCCTGTACCCGGCGCTCCAGGACGACACCCGGACGCTGGACGCGACGGACGCCTGGCTGGCGGAGCACGAGGACGCCGCTCCGGCGCTGCGGCGACTGGTGCTGGAGGCCCGGGACGACCTGGCGCGGGCGCTGCGTGCGCAGGCCGCCGACGTGGCCGCCGCGGGCTGACCGCCCTCACCCGGGAGTGTCCTCCACCGCCGGGCGGGCGTGAAGGCCCGCCCGGCGGGGCACCCTCCGGCGGTGGGGAGCGGCGGCCGGGCCGCTCCTCCCCCGGCCGAAACCTTCCCTCGGCCGTTCAACCCTCCGTCTTGAGGGCGAAGTTGTCCGGGTTTGCCTACGGGCCTGTAACAGCGGTTAGGGGGCGGGCGCGGGGCGGGAATGGGGCGGGCATGAACCCCGACACCCCGCTCTCGCCGCGCCCCCTGCACCACCTCTCCGACGTCCGGACCCGGGTACTGACCTCCCGTCAACTGCGGGAACACGGTGTGCCGGGGGCGGCCGTGACGGAGCGCTGCCGCCCGGGAGGACCCTGGCAGCAGCTGCTCCCCGGCGTCTTCCTGCTCCGCACCGGCCCGGCCACCAGCGAGGAGCGGCTGCACGCCGCGCTGCTGTACACCGTGCCGCGCACCCAGGGCCCGCCCGCCCAGGCCGGGCCGGGCACGGCCACGGCCGCCGCGCGGGCGGCGGCCGGCGACCCCTACGGCGAGGCGATGATCACCGGGCCGGCCGCGCTGGCCCTGCACCGCTTCACCTCCGTGCCGCCGCTGCTCTCGCTCGACCGCATCGACGTGCTGGTGCCGCGCACCCGCCGGCTGCGGACGACCGGCTTCGTACGGCTGGTGCGGGCCCCCGCCCTGCCGCGGGCCGGACGGCTGACGGGGATCCCGGTGGCGCCCGTGCCGCGCGCGGTCGCCGACACCGTGGCCCTGCTGACCGACGCCGCCGCGGTGCGCCGGGTGCTGACCGAGGCGGTGCGCGGCGGGCACTGCGAAGCGGCGGCCGTGGTACGGGAGTTGACGCGCGCCCGGCTGCTGGGGCGGGCGCATGTGACGGAGGCCGTGGACGCGCTGCTGACCGAGAGCCGGGCGGTGGCCGAGGGCCGGCTGTACGACCTGGTGCGCGAGCACCGGCTGCCCGCGCCGCTGTGGAACGTGGACCTGCGGCTGCCCGGCGGGCCGCACCTCGGCCGGGTGGACGCCTTCTGGCCGGAGCACAGCGTGGCGCTGGAGATCGACTCACGGGCGCCGCGGGAGGACGACGAGGCGCTGTGGTCGGAGCAGTACCGCAAGCGGGAGCACCTGGAGCGGCTGGGCATCACGGTCGTGCACGTCACGCCCAAGAAGCTGCGCGACACCCCCGAGCAGCAGGCCGCGGTGGTCCGGACCGCCCTGATGGCGTCGGCCGACCGCGACCCGGCCGCTTATCTCGTCGTCCTGCCCAGGTGAGCGCCGGGCGGCGGGGCGCCGGGGGCGCCCGGGCCGGTCAGCGCCTGGGGAGCAGCAGCTCGGTGTTGCGGTCGCCGGCGGCTCCGGCGAGGGAGCCGTCGGCGCCCGGGGCGTTGTAGGCCAGCTCCCGGTAGAGGGAGGCGAGGCCGGTCTGGGAGAGGTCGCCGAAGTCGGTGCGGTAGGGGGCGGCGGACTCGATGAGGGTGGTGAAGAGCGAGACCGTGCCGTCGTGGTTGTCGGTGACCTCGATGACGCGGGCCAGCTGCGGGTAGTCCACGTGGGAGGCGGTGGCGATCTCCCAGAAGGTGCCGCGCGGCCTGATGCGGTTGCGGTGGCTGTGGCCGTTGATCCAGGCCAGGACGTTGTTGTGGTTCTGGAGGACGGAGATCAGCTCGTTGCCGTCGTGCCGGTCCTCGCCGGGGCGGGCGGGGTCGGGGGTGAGGTTGTCCATGCTCCAGCTGGGGTGGTGGCTGAAGACGAGCGCGTACTTGTCCTCGTAGCGCTTCAGGGTCCGCTCCAGCCAGCGGATCTGGCCGGTGCCCAGGGAGCCCTGGTAGTGGCCGCCCGGGTCGGTCGAGTCGAGGCTGATGCCGACGACGCGGTCGGAGATCCGGAAGGAGTAGTAGAGGCTGCCCGTGTCGAGGTTGTCGCGGGTGTAGCCGTGGCCGACGGGGCCGCGGCCCTTGTAGCGCGGGTCGAGGTGGGCGGAGATGTACTGGCGGGCGGTGAGCGGGGCGCGGCGGGGGTCGGGGGTGACGGTGCGCATCTCCTTGCGGTGCGCGCGCAGCATCTCCCGGATCCGCTCGCCCTTGGGGTCGTCGCCCTTGGCCTCGCCCTCCATCAGCCATTTCGCCTCGGCGGCGGGGATGATCTGGAGCTTCTTGTTCCCCACGGCGACGTCGTGGAGGAAGGTTCCGGCGGCGGGGTAACAGCCGCCCGAGAGCAGGTCGTGGTTGCCGAAGGTGGAGTACCAGGGGATGTTGAGGCCGGGGCTGGTCACGCGGCGATTGGCAGCGTCGAGGTAGCCGTCGATGCGCGGGAAGCCGCGCTGCTTGTCGTCGTCGCGCAGGGCCGTGTCGGGGTGCCAGTAGAGCTTGAGGCCGCTGTTCTGCACCCCTTCGTAGTGGCGCGGGTCACCGGTGTTGGGGTCCATCCGGCCGCCGCTGAGGGCGGTGAGGAACCACTCGACCTCGATCCGGGCGTTCTCGTCGCCGTTGTCGCCGGTGGTGATGGCGAAGCCCAGCGGGGCGCCGGTGGCGGGGCCGCGGCGCAGCTTGTTGACGCGCTCGACGAGGGAGACGACGCCGGGCAGGGTGAGCGCCTCGTGCGGCCGCCAGGCGCCGGGCTCGCCGGCGCGGAAGAACTCGTAGCGCAGCGGGTGCTGGACGTCGGTCAGGTGGATGTCGGTGAACTGCACGAAGGAGGCCAGGGCGGTGCGCCGGTCCTGCCGGCCGCCCTGGGCGGCGGCCAGCTCGGAGCGGACGAGCCGGGGCCAGCCGGGGCCGTCGCCGAGCCGCCGGTAGCCGCCGGTGCCCCGGGGGGCCGCGACGGAGGCGAGGGTGGTGCCGGCGGGGGACGGTGCGCCCGCCGCGGCCTTGGCGGCGGCGACGTCCTCCGGGCCGGCGGCGGTGGCCGGCCGGTCGGGGCCCAGGGCCATGCCGATGCCGGTGGCGGTGGTCACGGCACCCGCCGCGGCGAGGAACGTACGGCGGTCGAGGCCGGAGGCGACGGATCTGTCAGATCTGCGATTCATGCGGTCTCCCCGAGTGCGAACGCGAAGGGCGAGCGGGCAGCTGTGGTGCGGTGCGGTCCGTGCCGGCAGTGCTTCTGTCACTGAGGATCGTTGGCAGGACGGATGACCTGGGCGTGAACACGGCCGCAACGGCCGCCACCGATCACCTCACATCGATCTTGGCGAATGCGAACGGACATAAAGCACTCGTCCCCTGGCGGGCTGACGCTCACTCAGCGTTCACTCTCGGGGGAAAGCCCTGCCGGTCCTGGGGCCGCTGGTGTAGTCCGTTTGCTCTACACCCTCTGAGCTGCGGGAACGCCTCTGACCGCTTCACGCCCTTCGGCACGCTTCCTCCCGAGTGGCGGATGGCGGGTTTACGCCATCCTTACGTTCCCTCTCCGACAACTCTCCCCAAACCCCCGTCACTTCCATAAAAGTGATCGGTCATCCGGCTCCGATTTCCGGACGCCCGCAGTTCAGCGGGGCTTTACCGTCAACCCAGCTAGGGATGTTCATGACCCCCGAATCCCCCAACGCGCCGTTCGGCGGCGGCAGACGCGCCGTGCGAATAGCCGTCGCGGCCGGTCTGGTGGCCGCGCTCACCGCCGCGGGCGCCGCGCCCGCCCTCGCCGACGGACCCACCCCCGCCCCGGGGTCCGTCCCGCCGCCCAACTCGGCGGCCGCCAAGCTCGGTTCGCAGGACGCCTCCCTGCTCGCCGAGGCCAAGGCGGACGGCGACAAGACCGTCACGATGATGATCGCGACCGCCCCGGGCCGGACCGGCCAGGTCGCCGAGAAGCTCGACGCCATCAAGGGCGCCTCCATCGGCCAGGCCTACGACAAGCTCGGCTACGTCCGGGCCACTGTGCCGACCGCCAAGGCCGACGCCGCGATCGCCGAGGCGCAGAAGCTTGACTCCGTGCACGGCATCGACCTCAAGCAGGAGATACCGCTCCCGGACCCGACGCCGCGGGCCGACTCCGTCCCCGGCGCGCGGGGCGCGAAGGCGGGCGCCTACCCCGCCCCGGGCAAGGGCACCCCGGCGAAGAACCCCTACCAGCCGGCCTTCGAGACCGGCGCCGTCGACTTCGTCGAGGACCACCCGAAGGCCGACGGCCGCGGCGTGACCATCGGCATCCTCGACTCCGGCATCGACCTCGGGCACCCGGCGCTCCAGAAGACCACCACCGGCGAGCGCAAGATCGTCGACTGGGTCACCGCGACCGACCCGCTCGCGGACAAGGACGGCACCTGGCTGCCGATGACCACCGACGCGGCCGGCCCGTCCTTCTCCTTCAACGGCCGCGCGTACACCGCGCCCACCGGCTCGTACCAGGTCTCCCTCTTCCGCGAGAGCGAGACCGCGGGCGGCGACATGAAGGGCGACCTCAACCGCGACGGCGACACCACCGACAGCTGGGCGGTCCTCTACGACAAGGCCCGGGGCACCGTCCGCGTCGATCTCGACGACGACGGGAACTTCGGCGACGACGAGGAGCTGAAGCCGTACAAGGACGGCTTCCAGGTCGCCTACTTCGGCAAGGACAACCCCGACACCCCGATCGCCGAGCGCATCCCCTTCGTCGTGCAGATCCGCAAGGACGTGCCGATGGACCCGAAGGGCGGCGACTGGATCGGCAAGAAGGCCGACTTCGTCAGCATCGGTGTCATCGAGTCCGAGCACGGCACGCACGTGGCCGGCATCACCGCCGCCAACGGCCTGTTCGGCGGGAAGATGAACGGCGCGGCGCCCGGCGCCAAGCTCGTCTCCTCGCGCGCCTGCACCTGGACCGGCGGCTGCACCAACGTCGCGCTCACCGAGGGCATGATCGACCTGGTGGTCAACCGCGGCGTCGACATCGTCAACATGTCGATCGGCGGCCTGCCGGCGCTCAACGACGGCAACAACGCCCGCTCGGAGCTCTACACCCGTCTGATCGACACCTACGGCGTCCAGCTGGTGATATCCGCCGGCAACAGCGGCCCCGGCGTCAACACCATCGGTGACCCCGCCCTGGCCGACAAGGTCGTCAGCGTGGGCGCGTCGATCTCCAAGGACACCTGGGCCGCGAACTACGGCTCGGAGGTGAAGACCAAGTACGCGATGATGCCCTTCTCCTCCCGCGGCCCGCGCGAGGACGGCGGCTTCACCCCGACCCTCACCGCCCCCGGCGCCTCGGTCAACACCACGCCGACCTGGGAGCCCGGCGCCCCCGTCAAGGAGTCCGGCTACGAGCTGCCGCCCGGCTACGGCATGCTCCAGGGCACCTCGATGGCCTCCCCGCAGGCCACCGGCGCCTCCGCGCTGCTGATCTCGGCCGCCAAGCAGAAGCGCGTGAAGCTCACCCCGGCCGATCTGCGGACGGCGCTGACCAGCACCGCCAAGCAGATCAAGGGCGCACAGGCGTACGAGCAGGGCGCCGGTCTGATCAACATCGAGGACGCCTGGGACGCGCTGCGCGACCGCGCGACCGCCCACGAGTACGCCGTCGAGGCACCCGTCTCGACGATGCTCTCGGGCCGGCTCAAGAAGCCCGGCTTCGGCACCGGCGTCTACGACCGCGAGGGCGGCCTGAAGGCCGGCGAGACCCGGACGTACGACGTCACGATCACCCGTACCTCCGGCCCGGACAAGGCCGTGTGGCACGAGCTGAAGTGGAAGAACAACGACGGCACCTTCAAGCTCGCCGGTGACGACGAGGTGAAGCTGCCGCTGAACAAGCCCGTGACCGTCAAGGTCAAGGCCAAGGCGAAGACCGGCGGCCTGCACAGCGCCGTCCTCACCGTCGACGACGACCGCACCGAGGGCGTCGACAAGCAGATCCTCACCACGGTCGTGGTCGCCGAGCCGCTCACCGGCCCGGCGTACACGCTCGAGAAGTCCGGCAAGGCCACGCGCAACGCGACGACCTCGTACTTCGTGACCGTGCCCAAGGGCGCGAAGTCGCTGGAGCTGGCCATGGGCGGCCTCACGGCGGGCAGCCAGACCCGCTTCATCGCCATCAGCCCCTACGGCCTCCCGGCCGACCCGACCTCCACGATCAACTGCTACCCGAACTACCCGAACCCGGAGAACACGTGCCGCCCCGACCTGCGCACGTACAAGAACCCGCTGCCGGGCGTCTGGGAGATCGAGGTGGAGTCGCGGCGCACCTCGCCGCTGCTGGAGAACCCGTACACCCTGAAGATCAAGGCGGACGGCGTCACCGGCTGATCACCGGCTGACCCGTGACGGACGGGCGGGGCGGGCACACGGTATGGGCGCCCGCCCCGCTCTCTGTTCGGCTGCCGCACCCGGCGCGGATCCCGCCGGGTGCGGCAGACTGGCATGAAGCGTGGCCGCCGGTGGATACCGAAGGAGACCCAGCTTCGTGAGCGCACAGCCCGTACACCGTCACGATCCCGACGAACCGCTGTTCCCCATGCCCCCGCTGACGGAGGCGGCGCTGCGCGTGGCCGTCACCACCCTCGACCTGTCCTCCGCCGTACGTTTCGAGCGGGAGTTCCACGCGGCCTGGCAGGAAGCCGTACAGACGGACAGCACCGTCCCCATGCACACCTTCCTGCACCGGTGGGGGGTGTTCGTGGCACTGCGACGACACCCGGCCCGCGCCGCCAGGCTCGCCGAGCTGGAAAGGGCCGTGGCCCGGGCGGGCGACCGCGAGGAGGCCCGCGCCCTGTCCTCGGAGATCGCCGCCCTGCTGGACGAAGCGGCGCGCGAGGTCACCGGATGACCGACTGGACGTGGGAGTACCTGCCCGATGCCGAGCAGGTGGTCGGCGGCCTCGACCCCGAGGTGAAACAGGACGTCGAACGCCTGGCGGGCAGGCTGGCCGATGCCGCCTCGGTGAGACATCTCGGCGACCCCCGCATCGAGGAGTCAGGGGTCTCACGCCTGCTGGACCACGCGGAGGGCCGTCTCATCGTCTGGTACCAGGAGCACCGCCGCCTGGCCGTGGTCTTCGTCGTCAGGGTGCAGCACTGGCCCGCCGATCCCCGGCCGTGATCCCGGCCGCGCCCGCCCGCGTCCCGGCCACCGGACAATGGATTGGACTTTTGGTGCGGGTAGCACCACATGATGGAACTGTGCGGTCAGGTGACCCCGTCCCTGGCAGTGACAGATGTGGTGTACATGAGTAAGGGAGCCCCCGTGAGGATCGGAATCGTCGGAGCCACCGGCCAGGTCGGCGGAGTAGTGCGCAAGATCCTCGCGGAGCGCGAGTTCCCGGTGACGCGGCTGCGGCTGTTCGCCTCGGCGCGCTCCGCCGGTTCCACGCTGCCCTGGGCGGGCACGGAGATCACCGTCGAGGACGCCTCCACCGCCGACTACACCGGCCTGGACATAGTGATCTTCTCGGCCGGCGGCGCCACCTCCCGCGCGCTCGCGGAGAAGGTCGCAGGCCAGGGCGCCGTCGTGATCGACAACTCCTCCGCCTGGCGGATGGACCCCGAGGTCCCGCTGGTCGTCTCCGAGGTGAACCCGCACGCGGTGGCCGACCGCCCCAAGGGCATCATCGCCAACCCGAACTGCACCACCATGGCCGCCATGCCCGTGCTGCGCCCGCTGCACGAGGAGGCCGGCCTCACCGCCCTCGTCGCCACCACCTACCAGGCCGTGTCCGGCTCCGGCGTGGCCGGCGTCGCCGAGCTCGACGGCCAGGTCCGCGCGGTCGCCGACCGGGCCACCGAGCTCACCCACGACGGCGAGGCCGTCGAGTTCCCCGAGCCCGGCGTCTACAAGCGCACCATCGCCTTCAACGTGCTGCCGCTGGCCGGCAACATCGTCGACGACGGCAGCTTCGAGACCGACGAGGAGCAGAAGCTCCGCAACGAGTCCCGCAAGATCCTGGAGATCCCGGAGCTCAAGGTCTCCGGCACCTGCGTCCGCGTCCCCGTCTTCTCCGGCCACTCCCTCCAGGTCAACGCCCGCTTCGCGCGCCCGATCGGCGTCGAGCGCGCCTACGAGCTGCTGAAGGGCGCCCCGGGCGTCGAGCTGTCCGAGATCCCCACCCCGCTCCAGGCCGCCGGCAAGGACGCCTCGTACGTCGGCCGCATCCGCGTCGACGAGACCGTCGAGCACGGCCTCTCGCTGTTCCTCTCCAACGACAACCTCCGCAAGGGCGCGGCGCTCAACGCCGTCCAGATCGCGGAGCTGGTCGCGGCGGAGCTGCGCGGCTGATCCCGGCCCTCCCCGGCGCCAGGCCGTGCCCGGCCGCGCGTACACGGCGCGGCCGGGCACGGCGCTGTTTTCTGCTGGCGGAATCCGGTCATCGTGCGCCATTTCGGTGGCAGAGTTCGATCATGACCCGGATAGCAAAGGGCGCCAATCTGCCCGTACCCGTCGAACTCCTGCACATCGCCGTCAGCTGGCGTGCCGACGCCGGGGTGCCCGACGTGGATCTCTCCGCACTGCTCCTCGACGCGACCGGCAAGGTCCGCGGCGACGCCGACCTCGTCTTCTACAACCAGCCCGCGCACCCGTCGGGCGCGGTGCGCCACCTGGGCAAGTCGGACGGCGCGGGCGGCGTCCGGGCCGACTGGCTGACCCTGGACCCGGCCGTGGTGGAGCCCGGCGTCGAGCGGATCGTGGTCTCGGCCTCGGCGGACGGGGGCGCCTTCGGGCGGGTGCCCGACCTGGACATCCGGGTGGCGACCGCCGCCGGCGCGGCCGTCGCGCACTTCCCGGTCGGTGACGCGACGACCGAGACGGCCTTCGTCTTCGGCGAGTTCTACCGGCGCGCGGGCGGCTGGAAGTTCCGGGCCGTCGGGCAGGGGTACGCGTCCGGGCTGGCCGGGCTCGCGACGGACTTCGGCATCGTCGTGGACGGCGACGAACCGCGGGACGCCGCGCCGCAGCCGCCCGTGCCGCCCGTGCCCGCCGCGCCGCAGCACCTCCCGACCTTCGCGCCGCCCGTCGCCGAGGTGCCGCGCTTCCCCACCTTCGCCCCCGTGGTGCGCCACGGCCGCGGCAACGAGACCGTCACCTTCGACCGGACGCTGCCGCCGGGCCGGGTCCTCCTCCAGATGGAGACCCGCGACAACATCTCCGTAACCGTCTCGGACTGCGACGCCTACGGCCGCACCGACAACTCCCTGCTCTTCTACTACGCCGACGCCCCGCTCCGCGGCCGCACGGTCGCGGAAGTGCCCGCCGACCGCCCGCTGACCCTGCGGATCGAGGCCGAGCGGGCCTGGACCCTCGCGGTGCTCCCCGTCGACGCCGCCCGGCAGCTGACCACCGCCCCCGTCGAGGGCCGCGGCCCCGACGTCCTGGTCCACCACGGCGCCGAGGGCGTCGGCTCCTTCGCCCACCGCGGCGAGCACAACTTCACGGTCGAACACCTCCCGCACGATCCCGAAGGCTGGGACGACCTGCTCGTCAACGAGATCGGCCGGATCGAGGTCGGCGCCCCGCTGCCCGGCCCGGGGCTGCTGAAGATCGAGGCGGACGGCCCCTGGACGTGCGCCCTCCGCCGCTGAACCCCCTGCCCGTTGATCCACACCCGTCCGGCCGCCGTGGAAGGATGGCCGGAAAGTCACGATGTCAAGGAGATGCCCAGGTGCCTGGAACGAACCTGACCCGCGAAGAGGCGCAGCGGCGCGCGCGCCTGCTCACCGTCGACTCCTACGAGATCGACCTCGACCTCTCCGGCGCCCAGCAGGGCGGTACGTACCGCTCCGAGACCGTGGTGCGGTTCGAGGCGGCCGAGGCGGCGGAGTCCTTCATCGACCTGGTGGCGCCCGCCGTGCACGAGGTCGTGCTGAACGGGACCGCCCTGGACGCCGCCGAGGTGTTCCGGGACAGCCGCATCGCGCTGCCCGGTCTGCTGCCCGGACGCAACGAGCTGAAGGTCGTCGCGGACTGCGCGTACACCAATACGGGTGAGGGTCTGCACCGCTTCGTCGACCCGGTCGACCAGCAGGCCTACCTCTACACGCAGTTCGAGGTGCCGGACGCGCGACGCGTCTTCGCCTCGTTCGAGCAGCCCGACCTGAAGGCGACGTTCCGGTTCACCGTGAAGGCGCCGGAGGGCTGGACGGTCATCTCCAACTCGCCCACGCCCGAGCGCCCGGCCGACAACGTCTGGCGCTTCGAGCCGACCCAGCGCATCTCCACCTACATCACCGCGCTGATCGCCGGCCCGTACCACAGCGTGCACAGCTCTTACGAGAAGGACGGCCGCAGCATCCCGCTGGGCATCTACTGCCGTCCCTCGCTGGCCGAGTTCCTCGACGCCGACGCGATCTTCGAGGTGACGCGGCAGGGCTTCGAGTGGTTCGAGGAGAAGTTCGCCTACGACTACCCCTTCCCCAAGTACGACCAGCTGTTCGTGCCGGAGTTCAACGCGGGCGCGATGGAGAACGCCGGCGCGGTCACCATCCGCGACCAGTACGTCTTCCGGTCGAAGGTGACGGACGCGGCCTACGAGACGCGGGCCGAGACCATCCTCCACGAGCTGGCCCACATGTGGTTCGGCGACCTGGTCACCATGGAGTGGTGGAACGACCTCTGGCTGAACGAGTCGTTCGCCACGTACACCTCCATCGCCTGCCAGGCCGCGGCACCGGGCTCGAAGTGGCCCCACTCCTGGACCACCTTCGCCAACTCCATGAAGACCTGGGCCTACCGGCAGGACCAGCTGCCGTCGACCCACCCGATCATGGCGGAGATCCGCGACCTCGACGACGTGCTCGTCAACTTCGACGGCATCACCTACGCCAAGGGCGCGTCCGTCCTCAAGCAGCTCGTCGCCTATGTGGGCGAGGACGCCTTCTTCCGGGGCGTCCAGACCTACTTCAAGGCGCACGCCTTCGGCAACACCCGCCTCACCGACCTGCTGGGCGCGCTGGAGGACACCTCCGGGCGCGACCTGAAGACGTGGTCGAAGGCGTGGCTGGAGACGGCCGGCATCAACATCCTGCGCCCCGAGATCGAGGTCGACGGGGAGGGCGTCATCACGTCCTTCGCCGTCAAGCAGGAGGCCCCGGCGCTGCCCGCCGGCGCCAAGGGCGAGCCCACGCTGCGCCCGCACCGCATCGCCGTCGGCCTCTACGAGCTCCAGGACGGCAAGCTCGTCCGCACGGACCGCGTCGAGCTGGACGTCGACGGCGAGCTGACGGCCGTCGAGGAGCTCGTCGGCCGCAAGCGCCCGGCGGTCGTCCTCCTCAACGACGACGACCTGTCGTACGCCAAGGTGCGTCTGGACGAGGAGTCGCTGCGGGTCGTCACCGCGCACCTGGGCGACTTCGAGGCGTCGCTGCCGCGCGCCCTGTGCTGGGCCTCGGCCTGGGACATGACCCGCGACGGCGAGCTGGCCACCCGTGACTACCTCGCGCTCGTCCTCTCGGGCGTCGCCAAGGAGTCGGACATCGGCGTCGTCCAGTCCCTCCAGCGGCAGGCGAAGCTCGCCCTGGACCTCTACGCGGCCCCCGAGTGGCGCGAGAGCGGTCTGGCCCGGTGGACGGAGGCGACGCTCGCACAGCTGCGCGCCGCCGAGCCGGGCAGCGACCACCAGCTGGCCTGGGCGCGCGCCTTCGCGGCCACGGCCCGCACGGAGGAGCAGCTCGACCTGCTGGCCGCGCTCCTCGACGGCACCGAGACCATCGAGGGCCTGGCCGTGGACACGGACCTGCGCTGGTCGCTGCTGTCCCGCCTCGCGGCGACCGGCCGCGCGGACGAGCCGGCGATCGCGGCCGAGCTGGAGCGCGACAAGACCTCCGCGGGCGAGCGGTACGCCGCCTCGGCGCGGGCCGCGCGGCCGACCGCCGACGCCAAGGCCGAGGCGTGGAAGGCCGTCGTCGACTCCGGTGACCTGCCCAACGCGGTGCAGGAGGCCGTCATCGGCGGCTTCGTCCAGGCCGACCAGCGCGAGCTGCTGGCACCGTACGCGGAGAAGTACTTCGCCGTCGTGAAGTCGATCTGGGAGTCGCGCAGCCACGAGATCGCCCAGCAGATCGCGGTGGGCCTCTACCCGTCGCTGCTGGTCTCCCAGGAGACCCTGGACGCCACGGACGCCTGGCTGGCCTCGGCCGAGCCGAACGCGGCCCTGCGCCGGCTGGTGACGGAGGCCCGCGCGGGCGTGGAGCGTGCCCTGAAGGCCCAGGCCGCGGACGCGGCCGCCGCCTGACGCCCCTCCTGACACACGGGGGTGCCCCCGGCCGTTCGTGCGGCCGGGGGCACCCCTGTCTTTCGTTCCCGGTGCGCTCAGGCCTTCTCGGCCCGCGCCTTGCGGCGGGCCAGCAGGGCCTCCCGGCGCTCGTCGAACCGCGTCGCCTCGCCGTCCAGGCCGTTCATGAACATGCCGAGCTCCTCCTGGGCCCGCAGGCCGTCCGGGCCCAGCCCGGTGATCTCCAGGACCTTGAGGAAGCGGAGGACGGGCTGGAGCACGTCGTCGTGGTGGATGCGCAGGTTGTAGATCCCGCCGATGGCCATCTGGGCCGCGGCCCGCTCGAAGCCGGGGATGCCGTGGCCGGGCATCCGGAAGCCGACGACCACATCGCGCACCGCGGCCATGGTCTGGTCGGGCGCCAGCTCGAAGGCCTTCCCGAGCAGATTGCGGTAGAAGACCATGTGCAGGTTCTCGTCCGTGGCGATCCGGGCGAGCATGCGCTCGCAGACCGGGTCGCCGGAGTGCTTGCCGGTGTTCCGGTGCGAGATGCGGGTGGCCAGCTCCTGGAAGGCCACGTAGGCGACCGAGTGCAGCATGCTGTGCCGGTTGTCGGACTCGAAGCCCTCGGACATGTGCTGCATCCGGAACCGCTCCAGCGCCACCGGGTCCACGGCCCGCGACGTCAGCAGGTAGTCCCGCATGACGATGCCGTGCCGGCCCTCCTCCGCCGTCCAGCGGTGCACCCAGGTGCCCCAGGCGCCGTCGCGGCCGAAGAGAGTGGCGATCTCGTGGTGGTAACTGGGGAGGTTGTCCTCGGTCAGCAGGTTGACGATGAGGGCGGTACGCCCGATGTCGGTCACCTTGGACTGCTCCGGCGCCCACGCCTCGCCGCCCATCACCCCGTCGAAGTCGCGCCCGTCGCTCCAGGGCACGTACTCGTGCGGCATCCACTCCTTGGCGACCTTCAGATGCCGGTTGATCTCGGTCTCGACGACCTCTTCCAGCGCGTACAGCAGGCGGCTGTCGCTCCATACGGCCCGAGCGTGGTGACGAAGGGGGGCGATGGTCACAGACAGCTCCTGATGGGGGGACGATCTTACTTACGGCTCCGTAGGTTACGACACCGTAGGTTAAGCGGACCGTAAACGCCAAACGCCCCAGGTCGCGACCGGTGTCACTCGGCCCCCGCGCCCGCGAGCGGCGGGCACGGGGGCCGGGATACTTCCGGGTGCGGGCCGGTGCGGCCGCTCACCGAGCGGAGTCGGCGGGCCGCGCATACGTGTACGCACCGGCGCCCCTATATAGGGGGAGGTGCTTGCATATACGGGGACAGGAGAGGTGATGCGGAGCTTTCACAGCTCCTGGGCGGCGCGGTGGATGAGTTTCCGTGACTCCTCAGGCCGGAGCGCGCTCCGCGCCAGGGAGTCGAACAGCTCGCGGTACATGGTCACCAGGGCGTAGGCGTCGACGAACCCGCCGCCGAAGGCGCTGTCGATCTGTACGGTGTCCAACTGCGGTACGGGGCCCACCGCGTAGAGCATCGACTGGGCGGTGCCGATGAGGTCGTCGGTGTCGAAGGGGATGACCCGCAAGGTGACGTGCGGCCACCGCGCGACGTCCGTGAGGAACTCCAGCTGCCCCCGCTGGACGGCCCGGCTGCCGTAGCGCATCCGCAGGGCGGCCTCGTGGACCACCACCTCCGTCTCCGGCGCCGGGGTCCGCGCGAACACGCGCCTGCGGCTCACCCGGTGCGCGACGCGGGCGCGCAGCTCCCGCTCCGGAAGCCTCGGCCGGGCGCCGGCGAAGACCACCCGGGCGTAGTCCTCCGTCTGGAAGATCCCCGGCACATGGGTGAGCTGCATCAGCCGCAGGGCGGTGGCGTGGTGCTCCAGCTCCGAGACGTCGAGGAAACCGGGGGCCAGGACGCCCCGGAACTCCTCCCACCAGCCGCGCCCGCGCTCCTCGGCCATCGCGCACAACTCGCCGACGAGCCGTTCGTCAGCCGCCCGGTAGTGCGCGGCGAGGCGGCGCACCCGCTCGGCGCTCACCCCCCAGCGCCCGGCCTCGATGTGGCCGATCCCCGCCGCGCCGCCGCCGAGCAGGGCGCCGGCCTCCCCCGCCGACATCCCGGAGGCCTCCCGCAGCTTCCGCAGCTCGGCGCCTAATCGGGCCTGGCGCGCGGTCGGGTTGCTTCTCGGTGGCATGGGTACGGCCCTCCGCTTCGACGCCCATGGGTCTCCCCGGCCACCCTCCCACAGGTGCGCGCGCCCGGAGGCGGGCGCGAAGGGGACACCGCACGGGTGTGTGGTGCGGGGGCGGGCCGGCGGTGCCGGGTACCCGGCGGCGGCTTCCGGAAACAGCGCCGCCCGGCGCCCCTGCGTCCTTACGGATCGAGGGGGCCGGGCGGGAAGGCTTGTGTCAGCGGCTCGGCGGCCGTCGTCGAGACGGTGTCAGCGCGTACGCGGGTGGTGGGTGTTGTGCGCGTGCGTGGCGGGGTTGTCCGAACCACGCGCGGCGACCATCGTGATGCCCGCGATGACCAGGAACAGCACGATCGGCGCGGCGACATAGAGGCCGAGCGTGTTGATCACGCTCAGGCCCGGACCCGGGTCGTCGCCGTCGTCGCGGGTGAGCGCGAACGCGGGGGACGACATCAGCAGCATCAGCATCGTGCCGGTGGCGATGGCACCGGCACGCACGGCGTTCTTGTTGACCTTATTGCTCACGGGCTCAACGTATCGGACAGCCGCGCGCCCCGCGCGCCCGGGGTGGCCTATCGGCGGCCCTCCGGCGGGCCGCCGTCCTCGCGCGGGCGGCCGCGGACCGCCTCCATCAGCGTGTGCAGCCTCGGTGAGACGGTCAGCTCCTCCAGGGAGACGGGCCGCCCCGAGGCGTCGGCGATGGGCAGCCGCCAGTTCGGGTACTCGTCCCAGGTGCCCGGCAGGTTCTGCGGACGGCGGTCCCCGACCGCGTCGGGGAGCCAGACGCCGGTCATCCGGGCGGGGGTCATCAGGAGGTAGCGGTGGACGGCCCGGACGGCGGCCTCCTCGTCGTACGGCCCCTCGGGGAGCAGGCCCAGCCGGCCGAAGAGGGCGAGCCACTCCGCGACCTCCCGGGCGTCCTCGCGCTGCTCCTCGGCGAGCGGCCGGCCGAGCAGGCCCAGCCGGTGGCGCAGCTCCACGTGCTCGCCGGTGAGCCGGGCGGCGGTGCTCGGGAGGTCGTGGGTGGTGGCGGTGGCCAGGCACTCGGTGCGCCAGCGCGCCGGCTCCAGGGGCTCCGCCGGGCCGCCGCCGGCCGCCCGCCCGTAGTCCCGCTCGAACCACAGGACGGAGGTGCCGAGCACGCCGCGCTCGGCGAGCTCCTCGCGGACGCCGGGCCCGACCGTGCCGAGGTCCTCGCCGACCACGGCCGCGTTCGCCCGGTGGGCCTCCAGGGCGAGGACGCCGAGCATGGCCTCCGGGTCGTAGCGGACGTACGTGCCCCGGGCCGGCTCCATGCCCTGCGGCACCCACCACAGCCGGAAGAGGCCCATCACATGGTCGACGCGCAGGGCGCCCGCGTGCCGCAGCAGGGCCCGCAGGAGGTCGCGGTACGGGCCGTAGCCGGTGGCCTCCAGGGCGTCGGGGCGCCAGGGCGGCAGGCCCCAGTCCTGGCCCCGGGAGTTGAAGGCGTCGGGGGGCGCGCCGACGGACATGCCGGCGGCGAAGGCGTCCTGCTGGGCCCAGGCGTCGGCGCCCGAGGGGTGCACGCCGACGGCCAGGTCGTGGACGAGGCCCACGCGCATGCCCGCCTCCCGGGCGGCCCGCTGGGCGGCGGCCAGCTGCTGATCGGTGAGCCAGGCGAGCCAGCAGTGGAAGTCGACGCGGTCGAGGAGCTCGCAGCGGGCCTGTGCGGTGCGGGCGGAACGGGGGTCCTTCAGGCCGCCGGGCCAGGACCGCCAGTCGGGGCCGTGCACCTCGGCGAGGGCGCACCAGGTGGAGTGGTCGTCGAGGGCCTGGCCCTGGCCCGCGAGGAAGGCGTCGTAGGCGGCCCGCCGGCCGGGGGCCATCGGGACGGCGCGGACGAGCTCCAGGGCGCGGCGCTTGAGGGCCCAGACGGCGTCCCGGTCGATGAGCTCGCCGTCGGTCAGGACGGCCTCGCGCAGGGCGGCGGCCCGGGTCAGGAGCTGGTCGGCGCGGTCCCGGTGGGCCCCGGTCAGATAGGCGAACTCGGTGACGTCCTCGACGCGCAGGTGCACGGGGTCGGGGAAGCGCCGGGAGGAGGGCCGGTAGGGCGAGGGGTCGGTGGGGGCGCCGCCGGTGCCCGGCACGGCCGCGTGCAGGGGGTTGACCTGCACGAAGTCGGAGCCGAAGGCGCGGCCCGACCAGGCGGCGAGCTCCGCCAGGTCACCGAGGTCGCCCATGCCCCAGGAGCGGGCGGACAGCAGGGAGTACAGCTGCACGAGGAAGCCGTGGCCGCGCCCGGGGGGCGTGGGCAGCCGCCGGGGGGCGACGATCAGGGAGGCGGTGGCCGTACGGCCGTCGGGGGCGTGGGCGCGCAGCAGGTGGCGGCCGAGCGGGAGCTCCGGGGCGGCGGCGTCCCCGTACGTCCACGGGAGGCTGCCGCCGTCCTCGGTGTCGACGCGCAGGGCGGTGCCCTCGGGGAGCGCGCGCAGCGCGGACGCGGGTGCCGTCCCGCGCGCCCCTTCGGGGGCCCGCGAGCGGAGCACCACCGTGGCGGGCAGCAGCCGGTGCCGCTCCGCCCGGTCGTGGGCCTCCAGGGCGTCCCGGACGGACCGGGGGGTGGAGGCGTCGACGCCGAGGGCGGCGAGGACCGCGACGACGGTGTCCTCGGGCACCGGCACACCGTCGCCGGGCGAGGGTTCGTAGGAGGTGGCGACGCCGTGCAGGGCGGCGAGTCGCGCTCGGCCCATTCAGACCTCCGTGTGCTCCGTGCCGGATGCCGCGACCACGGCCGGTTCGCTGGTGAGGGGCGGTTCGGTGGTGAGCGGGGGCTCGCTGGTGAGGGGGGTGGCGGCGGCGAGGGGCGGCTCGCTCGTCAGCGGGGCGTCGGCGGGGCCGGGCGGGCAGGCGGCGCCGGTGAGGCCGGAGAGCAGGAGTTGAGCGGACGCGGCCACGGGGGCCTCCTGGGATGACGGCGGTGGGTCACGTCTGCCCTACCCACTCACGGCGGGCCCAGACGTGCGGATCCCGAGAAGCGGATTTTGGGGCGGAAGTCCAGGTGACACCCCATCTTTGACCCTTTCTGCACCC
Source organism: Streptomyces albireticuli (assembly GCF_021228125.1). Classification (GTDB taxonomy): domain Bacteria; phylum Actinomycetota; class Actinomycetes; order Streptomycetales; family Streptomycetaceae; genus Streptomyces; species Streptomyces albireticuli. The sequence continues at coordinate 253,262 of NZ_JAJQQS010000002.1, read as the reverse complement.
TTCGAAACTACGTCCACACGCCGACGCGCCGGGCAATACAGGCACTTCGGTCACGTCCGTTGACACCTTCATCCGCTGGTGATGGGCTCGACCCCCGAATGAGCTCGACAGAGTGGGACAGAGCTCGGCGAGGAGCCCTACGGAGGGCTCCGGCGAGGGGCCCGGCTTCGGGCCCGTCCCGCGCCAGGCGGAACGCCGGTGCCGGGGCAGCGCGACATCCGAGGGCGAGGAGACGGCCGTGCACTTCCGGGGCGACGACACCTCTCCTTCCTCTCCCTCCCCGCACACGGCCGGTGCGGGCCCGGGTTCCGGTTCGGGTTCCGGTTCCGGCTCAGGTTCAGGGGCTTCCTTCCCCCACCCCCGCCGGGCCGGCGTCACCATGCTGGCCGCCGCGCTCCTCGGCGGGCTGCTCGGCGGCTCCCCCGACGCCCTCGCCACGCCCCGCCCGGACGGCACCGCCACGGCCGCCCCCGACCGCGAGGGCGAGACCGCCCTGCCCCCGGTCTGGCCGCGTCCGCAGAGCGCGCGGGCCCGGGGCCCCTACGCCCGGATCGGCGACGAGGTCACGGTGATGGCCGACCCCGGCACCGACCCGTACGCCGTCGAGGCGCTCCGCGACATCCTGCGCGGCCTCGGCGCCCGCACCGTCGTCGACGCCGCGCCGGGCGGCACCCCGCCGCCGAACGGCCTCATCGTCTACGCGGGCGGGCAGGCCGCCGAGAAGGCCCTGCGGGCCCTCGGCGCGCCCGAGGCCGGAGACCTGCCCCGGGGCGGCTACCGCCTGGCGACCGGGCAGGTCGACGGACGTCCCGCGGCGGCCCTGGCCGGCACCGGCGAGGACGGGCTGTTCCACGCCGCCCAGACGCTGCGCCAGCTCGCCGTGGACACCGGGGAGCCGGGCGGCGGCCGCGCGTTCGCCGGCGCCGTGGTGCGGGACTGGCCGGGCGCCGCCGTGCGCGGACTGACCGAGGGCTTCTACGGCACGCCCTGGTCGCGGGAACAGCGGCTGGCACAGCTGGACTTCATGGGCCGCACCAAGCAGAACCGCTATCTGTACGCGCCGGGCGAGGACCCGTACCGCCAGGCCCGCTGGCGCGCCCCCTACCCCGCCGAGGCGCGCGCCGACTTCCGCGCCCTGGCCGAGCGCGCCCGCCGCAACCACGTGACCCTCGGCTGGGCGGTCTCGCCGGGGCAGTCGATGTGCTTCTCGTCCGCCGAGGACCTGCGGGACCTCAAGCGGAAGGTCGACGGGATGTGGGCGCTGGGCGTCCGCGCCTTCCAGCTCCAGTTCCAGGACGTGAGCTACAGCGAGTGGCACTGCGACGCGGACGCCGAGGAGTTCGGGCGCGGCCCCAAGGCGGCGGCGAAGGCCCAGGCGAAGGTCGCGGGAGCGCTGGCCGCGCACCTGGCGGCCAAGGGGCCCGGGACCGCCCCGCTGTCGCTGCTGCCGACGGAGTACTACCAGGACGGCGGGACGGCCTTCCGCAGGGCGCTGGCCGACGCGCTGGACCCCCGGGTGGAGGTGGCCTGGACCGGCGTCGGGGTGGTGCCGAAGACCATCACCGGCGGTGAACTGGCGGACGCCCGCGCTGCCTTCGGGCACCCGCTGGTGACGATGGACAACTACCCGGTCAACGACTTCGCGCAGGACCGTATCTTCCTCGGGCCCTACACCGGCCGGGAGCCGGCCGTGGCGACCGGCTCCGCGGCCCTGCTGGCCAACGCCTCCGCACAGCCGACCGCGGCCCGGATCCCCCTGTTCACCGCCGCCGACTACGCCTGGAACCCCCGCGGTTACCGCCCCCAGGAGTCCTGGCGGGCGGCCGTCGACGACCTGGCGGGCCCGGACGCCCCGGCCCGCGAGGCGCTCCGGGCGCTGGCGGGCAACGACGCGTCGTCGGTGCTGGGAAGCGACGAGTCGGCGTATCTGCGGCCGCTGCTGGACGGCTTCCTGGAGGCGCTCTCGGGCACGGACCGGGGCCGGGTCACCGAGGCGGCCGACCGGCTGCGCGCCGCGTTCCGCACCATGCGGGAGGCGCCCGGGCGGCTGGCGCGCACGCTGGACGGCTTCGAGGACGAGGTCGGGCCGTGGCTGGAGCAGCTGGCGCTGCACGGCGAGGCGGGCGGCCGGGCCGTGGACATGCTGACCGCCCAGGCGGGCGGCGACGGCGGGGCGGCCTGGCGGGCCCAGCTCGATGTGCAGCGGCTGCGCGAGCGGATCGTGAACGGCCGGGCGACGGTCGGCAAGGGCGTCCTCACGCCCTTCCTGGACCAGGCGCTGGCCCGCGCGAACGGCTGGACGGGCGTGGACCGGCCGGTGCGCGGCGCGGGGCTGTCCACCGACGGCGACCCGGCCACGTCGGTGGCGCCCGCGCCGGGCGGGCCGCTGACCGTAAGGCTGACGCGGGCCCGCCCGCTGACCGCCGTCACGGTGCTGACCGCGCCCGCCGCCGGGGTGCGCGGCAGGGTCGAGGCGCACGACCCGGCCCGGGGCTGGCAGCCGCTGGGCACGGTGTCGGACGGCGGCTGGACGCAGTCGCCGGGCAAGGGGCTGCGGGCGGACGCGCTGCGGCTGGTGTGGACCGGTGGCGGTACGCCGCCCGATGTGCACGAGATCACCCCGTGGTTCGCGGACACGCCCTCGGCCGACTTCGAACTCACCCACCAGGACGCGGACGCGGAGATCGGCGGCCGGCCGGCGGCCGTGACCGCCCGGATGATCAACCGGCGGCCGGAGCCGGTGCGCGAGAAGCTGACCGTAAGGGCGCCGGCGGGGGTGACGGTGAAGGCCCCGGCGGAGCTGACGGTGGCGCGCGGCGGGGTGGCCACGGCCCGGATCGAGCTGTCGGTGCCGGCCGGCGGCACGGCCCGGACGTTCACGGTGCCGGTGCGGCTGGGCGACCAGGAGCGGACGCTGACCGTAAGGGCGTACCCGGCGACGGACGGGCCGGACCTCGCGCGCGGGGGACGGGCGAGCTCCTCCGGAGACGAGGGGGCGCGCTTCCCGGCCTCGGCGGCCGTCGACGGCGACCCCCGGACGCGCTGGTCCTCACGGCCGGCGGACGACGCCTGGTGGCAGCTGGAGCTGGCACGCCCGGCGCGGCTGGGGCGGCTGGTGCTGCACTGGCAGGACGCGCACCCCTCCCGCTACCGGGTGCAGGTCTCGCCGGACGGGCGCACCTGGCGGGACGCGGCGGTGGTGGCCGCGGGCAAGGGCGGTACGGAGACGGTCCGGATGGACGCCCCGGACGCCCGGTTCGTCCGTGTGCAGGGCGAGCGGCGGGCGACGGAGTTCGGTTACTCGCTGTGGGCGGTGGAGGCGTACGCGGTGCGGGACGAGGGCGCGCCGAAGCCCTGACGGGGCCGGGCGGGCCCGGGGCGGGACTCGGACCGGGCCCTGACCGGGCCCTGACCGGACTCGCCGGGCCGGACCGGGGCCGGGCGGGACGGGACCGGGCCGTCACCGTATCCGCGCGCGCCCGCGCCCCGATACGACGACGGCCCGGTCGACTCAGGCGGAAATGCCGTCGATCCGGGCCATCGCGTCCTCCGCGCCGAATGCCTCGAGATAAGGCAGCCAGCGCGGATCCCTATGCCCCGTGCCGATGATGCGCCACGCCAGGCCGGACGGCGGCGCCGGCTGATGGCGCAGCCGCCAGCCCAGCTCGGCGACGTGCCGGTCGGCCTTGACGTGATTGCAGCGGCGGCATGCCGCCACCACGTTCTCCCAGGCGTGCTGTCCGCCGCGACTGCGCGGAACGACGTGATCGACGCTGGTTGCGACGCCACCGCAGTACGCGCAGCGCCCGCCGTCACGGGCGAACAGGGCGCGGCGGGTGAGCGGAACGGGCCCCCGAAAGGGCACCCGCACGAAGCGCTTCAGCCGGACGACGCTGGGTGCGGGGACGGTGCAGGTCGCGCTGTGCATATAGGCGCCGGAATCCTCAAGGCTGATCGCCTTTTCGTTGAGGACGAGTATGAGCGCGCGGTGGAGCGGTACGACGCCGAGCGGCTCGTACGACGCATTGAGGACCAGGACATGCGGCACGGGTGCCTCCTTGTACGCCGGCGGCGCGTGGCTCGCGCCGGGACGATCTCCTGCAAGTGTCCCCCGGCCCCTGGTCGGAGCGCCACCATCACCAGGTAACGGGCCACGGGTGTTTTGGAACACACCGTGTTCATCCCCCGCCCAAGACCTGTCCCATCTCGAACAGAACAACGGAGGATCTTCGCTGCCCCGTTAGTGTGGTGAGTCTGCCCGCGCCGCCCCTCGCCGCGGGCGTGTCTTCACGGAGGGTTCCTGCTGTGTTCTGGTCCGCTGCCCTGGCCGCCGACTCGACGCCCCGCCCCACCTCGCTCGACGAGGCACAACGGACGGCGAACGACGCCGCGGGCTGGGTGGAGGAGAACTGGTCCGTCTGGCTCAGCAACGGTCTCCGCATGATCCTGATCGTGGTGATCGCGGTCGTGATGCGCTCGCTGATCCGCCGGGCCATCACCAAGCTGATAGCGCGGATGAACCGCACCGCGCAGGCCGTCGACGGCACGGCGCTGGGTGGACTGCTCGTCAACGCCGAACGACGCCGGCAGCGCTCGGAGGCCATCGGCTCGGTGCTGCGCAGCGTCGCCTCGTTCCTGATCATGGGTACGGCGGCGCTCACCGTGCTGTCCGTGCTCCAGATCAATCTGGCGCCGCTGCTCGCGAGCGCGGGTGTGGCGGGCGTGGCCATCGGTTTCGGCGCCCGCAATCTGGTGACGGACTTCCTGTCCGGCGTGTTCATGATCCTGGAGGACCAGTACGGCGTCGGTGACGAGGTCGACGCCGGGGTCGCCACCGGCACGGTCGTCGAGGTCGGGCTGCGGGTGACCAAGCTGCGCGGCGCCAACGGCGCCATCTGGTACGTGCGCAACGGCGAGGTCAAGCGGATCGGCAACCTCAGCCAGGGCTGGGCCACGGCCGGCGTCGACATCCAGGTCCGTTCGGACGAGGACCTGGACCGGGTGCGCGCGGTCATCGAGCGCGTCGGCGAGGAGATGCACAAGGAAGAGCCGTGGCACGAGCGGCTGTGGGAGCCGGTCGAGGTGCTCGGCCTGGACGCGGTCTACCTCGACTCGGTGGTCATCCGGGTGTCGGCGAAGACCATGCCGGGCGTGGCGCTCGGTGTGGAGCGCGAGCTGCGCTGGCGGATCAAGCGGGCGCTGGACGCGGAGGGCATCCGCGTCGTGGGCCGGCCGGCCGACGCGGACCTGGAGACGGAGACACCGGCCGACCCGGCGGCGGCCGTCGCGGCCCCGTCCGCGCTGGCGAACCCCACGTCCCCGCAGTCGCAGGCGACGACCCCGATACCGCCCGTGCAGACGGTGCCGGGGCCGGCGCTCGGCAAGTGAGGACCCGGCGGGCCTGAGGGCTCTCCCCCGCCCGGCCGGGCGTGCGGGAAGCCTCAGGCCGCCGGTACGTCCGCCGTCCGGAACACCTTGTCCAGGAAGTCGTCGAGGTTCACGGCCATCCGCGTGAGCCGCTCCTCCTCGGTGAGCGACTCCTGGTACCGGGCCGTGAGCAGCGGCTTCCGCTTGCCCCGTACGTAGAGCGGGCAGGCGAGGTCCGCGCACATATAGGCGCCGACGGTGTTGCCGTCGCGGCCCGCCGCGCCGACCTTGCGGGCGGCCAGCAGGGACACGCCGGACGCCACGTGCCCGGTCAGGCAGATCGAGCAGATCGACGACTTCATCATGCTCCGGGGCCCGCTCTGCGGGACGCGCAGCGTGACACCGACGAGCCTTCCGGCCCGCTCGGCGACGACATAGCCGCGGTCGGGGGCGCCCGGGTCCCGCCAGCCCAGGAAGTCCAGGTCCGCCCAGGGGAGCTCGGCCAGCCCCCGGGGCAGGGAGATCCTGCTCGCCTCGCCCTTCGAGCAGTTCACGAAGGAGGCACGGATCTCTTTGTCGCTCAGCGGTTCCATGGGTCATGAAGCTAACAGTGGGACAAGCCGGGCGTCGCATGATTTTCCCGCGCGCGGAGCATTGACGCCGCGTTGACGTGCCCTTACGGTCCTGTCCATCGATAGGAAAGTTTCCTAACAGACAGCGACAGGCAGGCGGTGCCATGGCCGGGACCCCGGGTACCCCGCGCGTGCTACGGGCCATGAACGACCGCGCCGCGCTCGATCTGCTGCTCGCCCACGGCCCCCTGACCCGCACCCGCCTCGGCGAGCTGACCGGGCTGTCCAAGCCCACCGCCTCCCAGCTCCTCGGCCGCCTGGAGAGCGCCGGCCTGGTCCGTACGACCGGGAACGTCACCGGCCGGCCGGGCCCCAGCGCCCAGCTGTACGAGGTGGACCCGGGCGCCGCCCATGTCGCCGCCCTCACCGTGGACCCCGAGGGGATCACCGCGGCCGTCGCCGACATCACGGGCCGCGTCCTGGGCGAGCACCGCGTCGCGGCCGTGGCCACCGCCGAGGACGTCCGGGACCGCACCGCCCACCTGGTCGCCCGCGCCGTGGACGGCGCCCTCGCCGCCGCGGGGCTCCGCCCCGGAGCCCTCCACCGCACCGTCATCGGCACCCCCGGCGCCCTCGACCCGCACACCGGGGCCCTGCGCTACGCCCCGCACCTGCCGGGCTGGCACTCCCCCGCGCTCCTCGACGAACTCGCCGCGGCACTCGGCACCCCCGTCGCCCTCGAGAACGACGTCAACCTCGCCGCGCTCGCCGAGCGGCACGCCGGCACCGCGCGGGACACCAGCGACTTCGTCCTCCTCTGGGCCGACGAGGGAGTGGGCGCCGCCGTCGTCATCGGCGGCACCCTGCTGCGCGGCGCCACCGGCGGCGCCGGCGAGGTCGGCTATATGCCGCTGCCCGGCGCCCCGCTCACCCGCGGCGGCGGCCCGCGGGACGTCGGCGGCTTCCAGCGGCTCGTCGGCGCCCCCGCCGTCATCGAGCTCGCCCGCGCCCACGGCCTCGGCGCGGCCACGGCCGGCGACGCGCTGCGCCTCGCGGCCGCCACCCCGGGCGCCGGTGACGCGGTCCTCGCCGAGCTGGGCCGGCGGCTCGCCCTGGGGCTCGCGGCGATCGTCGCCGTCGTCGACCCCGAACTGGTCGTGCTCTCCGGGGACGTGTGCCAGGCCGGCGGCGAACGGCTGCGGGAACTGGTCGAGGACGGACTGACCGGCCTCGCCCTGCCCCGGCCGCGGCTCCGGCTGAGCACGGTCGAGGGCTCGCCGATCCTGACCGGCGCCCTCCACACGGCCCTGGCCGCCGCCCGGGACACGGTCTTCGACACCACCGCGGCACCGGCGCTCCGCACCGGACCCCGGTCCTCGTCCGCCGCGAAGGAGCCCCCATGCCCCACCCGCGCACCAGACCCCGCCCCGGCCGCCGCGCGCTCGTCCCCCTCCTCGCCACCGCCGCGTTACTCCTGAGCGGCTGCGCCAACCCCTCCACCGGCAGCGCCGAGGACGACCCCACCGCCCCCGTCACCCTCAGGTTCTGGCACGGCTGGTCGGAGAAGAACGAGGTCAAGGCGATCGACGACTCGATCGCCCGGTTCCGGGAGCTGCACCCGAACATCCGGGTGAAGACCACCGGGAACGTCACCGACGCCACCGTCAACCAGGCCCTGCGGGCGGGCGGCGGCAACGCCCCCGACGTGGTCTCGTCCTTCACCACCGACAACGTCGGGCAGTACTGCTCCTCGGGCATGTGGGCCGACCTCGACCCCTTCCTGAAGAAGTCCGGCATGGCGAAGGAGCGGATCTTCCCCGAGGTCCTGCTGGACTACACCCGCTACCGGGGAAAGCAGTGCGCGCTGCCGCTGCTCGCGGACTCCTTCGGGATGTACTACAACAAGGACGCCTTCGAGCGGGCCGGCATCACCCGCCCGCCCCGCACGATGTCCGAACTCCGGCGCACCGCCGTGCGGCTCACCGAGCGGACCGCCGACGGCTCGTACCGGCGGCTCGGCTTCATGCCCGACTTCCGGCTCTACCAGAACAGCCCGGACCGGCTCTTCGCCCAGTGGGGGCCTGCCTACTTCGACGAGGACGGCAGGTCCCGGCTCGCCCGGGGCGGCGCGGCGAAGGACTTCCTCACCACACAGCGCGACATGGTCACCGCACTCGGCGGTTACGGCGCGCTGGAGAAGTTCCGCACCACCTTCGGCGACGAGATGTCCTCGCAGAACGCCTTCCTCACCGGAAAGCTCGCCATGCACATGGACGGTGAATGGCGCGGCCTGATGCTCGACGCCGCGAAGCCCGGCTTCCGGTGGGGCACGGCCCCCATGCCCGTCCCCGACGACCAGGCCGACGCGTACGGGCGCGGCTACCTCACCGGCACCGTCGCGGGCATCGCGCACAGCAGCAGGCACCAGAACGCCGCCTGGGAGCTGGTGCGGTTCCTGACCGCCGACACCGATCAGGTGGTCGCCTTCGCCAACGCGATCCACAACGTCCCCTCGACCAAGGCCGCGCTGGCCTCGCCGAAGCTGGCGCGCGACCCCGCCTTCCGCACCTTCCTCGACATCGCGCGGCACCCGCGCAGCGTCAGCATGCCCCCGTCCGTCAACGGCGGGAGGTACATCGTCTCGCTCCGGGACTTCGCCTACCGGACCGAGGCGGGCCGGGTCCCCGACCTGGAGAAGGGCCTGCGCCGCCTCGACCGGCAGATAGACGAAGACAACCTCCAGTCCCGGAACTGACGGAGTCCGCCATGGCGACACCCCTGGCCCACCGGCCGGCCCCCGCGCTGCGCCGCAGACACACCCGCGAGCGGCTGCGCACCCTCGGCTTCCTCTCGCCGTGGCTGATCGGCTTCACCGTCTTCTTCGGTTATCCGCTGCTCGCCACGGTCTATTTCTCCTTCATGCACTACAACCAGATCCAGGCGCCGACCTTCGTCGGCCTGCGGAACTGGACCTATGTGCTGGGCCGGATGCCGCTCTTCGGCCCCGCGCTGTGGAACACCCTCTGGCTCGTCGTGGTGATGGTCGCCCTGCGGGTGGTCTTCGGCCTGGGCGTGGGCCTGCTCGTCACGAAGGTCAAGGCGGGCGCGGGGTTCTTCCGCACCGCCTTCTACCTGCCCTACCTGGCACCGCCCGTGGCCGCGACCGTCGCCTTCGTCTTCCTCCTCAACCCCGGCACGGGCCCGGTCAACGAGATCCTCGGCGCCCTGGGCGTCCCCGCGCCGAACTGGTTCAACGACCCGGCCTGGGCCAAGCCCTCCCTGGTGCTGCTCTCCCTGTGGGGCATCGGCGACCTGATGGTCATCTTCATGGCCGCCCTGCTGGACGTGCCCAGGGAGCAGTACGAGGCCGCCGAGCTGGACGGCGCGGGCGCCTTCGCGAGGTTCCGGTACGTCACCTGGCCGTCGATCACCCCCGTCGTGATGTTCGCGGTGGTCACGGGCGTGGTGCAGACCATGCAGTACTACACGCAGGCGCTCGTCGCCGGGAAGCTCGCGTCGGGCGTCAGCGTCGGCCCCGGCACGGTGATCCAGCCCGGCTACCCCGACGGCTCGACGCTCACCGTGCCGCAGCTCGTCTACTCGCTCGGCTTCCAGAACTTCGACACCGGTGCCGCCTGCGCGCTCTCGCTCGTCCTCTTCGCGGTCGCCATGGCCGTCACCTCCCTGCTGATGCGCCGGCGCGCCGGCCTGCTGGGCGCGGAGGACTGAGCCATGACCCCCACGACCAGCGCGGCCCCGCCGGCGCCCCGTACCCGCACCGCCCTGCACTGGATAGCGGTCCACACCACCGCCGTGGCCGCCGCCCTGTTCTTCGTCCTCCCCTTCGTCTTCGTCCTGCTGACCTCCGTGATGAGCGACGCGCAGGCGATGAGCGGCGAGCTGTGGCCGCACGAATGGCGCTGGTCGAACTACGCGGAGGTGTTCCGCACCCCGGGCTTCCTCACCTGGTGGCGCAACTCCCTGCTCTACGCGGGCCTCGGCACGCTCCTCACGGTGTGCTCCTCGGTCCCGGTGGCCTACGCGCTGGCCAAGTTCCGCTTCCGCGGCCGGCGGCCCGCGCTGCTGCTCGTCGTCGCCACGATGATGCTGCCGCCCCAGGTGATCGTCATTCCGATGTACCTGGTGTGGGCGCAGCAGCTGCACCTCTCGGGGTCGCTGTGGCCGCTGATCGTGCCGCTGGCCTTCGGCGACGCCTACGCCGTATTCCTGCTGCGGCAGTTCCTGCTCACGATCCCCCGGGAGTACCTGGAGTCGGCGAAGGTCGACGGGTGCGGGGAGCTGCGCACCCTGGTGCGGATCGTGGTGCCGATGGCGAAGCCGGGGATCGCCGCGGTCGCGCTGTTCCAGTTCTTCTTCTGCTGGAACGACTACTTCGGGCCGCAGATCTACGCGGCGCAGAACCCGGGCGCCTGGACGCTCAGTTACGGGCTGGAGTCCTTCAAGAGCGCGCACGGCGTCGACTGGAACCTGACGATGGCGGCGACGCTGCTGGTCATGGCCCCGGTCGTGCTCGTCTTCTTCTTCGCGCAGAAGGCCTTCGTCGAAGGCGTCACCCTCACCGGCGTGAAGGGCTGAACCCCCATGAAGGCCCCTATGGAACCGAGGTCCGCATGAAACTCACCGTGGTCGGCGGAGGCTCGACCTACACCCCCGAACTCATCGACGGATTCGCCCGGCTGCGCGGGACGCTGCCGGTGACGGAGCTGGTCCTCGTCGACCCGGCGGCCGACCGGCTGGAGCTGGTCGGCGGCCTCGCCCGGCGGATCTTCGCCCGGCAGGGCCACCCGGGCCGGATCACCTGGACCGCGGACCTGGACGCGGCCGTGGACGGCGCCGACGCCGTCCTGCTCCAGCTCCGCGTGGGCGGCCAGGCGGCCCGGCAGCAGGACGAGACCTGGCCGCTGACCTGCGGCTGCGTCGGCCAGGAGACCACCGGGGCGGGTGGGCTCGCCAAGGCGCTGCGCACGGTTCCGGTGGTGCTGGACATCGCGGAGCGGGTGCGGCGGACCAACCCGGGCGCGTGGATCGTGGACTTCACCAACCCGGTGGGGATCGTGACCCGGGCACTGCTCACCGCCGGGCACCGGGCCGTCGGGCTGTGCAATGTCGCCATCGGCTTCCAGCGGAAGTTCGCCCGGCTGCTGGGGGTGGACCCGGAGGCGGTCGCCCTGGAGCACGTGGGGCTCAACCATCTGACCTGGGAGCGGTCGGTGACGGTCGGCGGCCGGGACGTGCTGCCGGAGCTGCTCGCCGAGCACGGTGCGGCCGTGGCCGAGGACCTGCGGATGCCGCGCGCGCTGCTGGACCGGCTCGGCGTGGTGCCCTCGTACTACCTGCGCTACTTCTACCAGCACGACGAGGTCGTGCGGGAGCTGCGGGGCAAGCCCTCGCGGGCCGCCGAGGTGGCGGAGATGGAGCGGCGGCTGCTGGAGATGTACGGCGACCCGGCGCTGGACGAGAAGCCGGAGCTGCTGGGGAAGCGGGGCGGCGCCTTCTACTCGGAGGCGGCGGTGGCGCTGACGGCCTCGCTGCTGCGGCCCGCGGGCACCCACGGCGGCGCGGGGCCGGACGTCCAGGTGGTCAACACGTTCAACAACGGGGCGCTGCCGTTCCTCCCCGACGACGCGGTGATCGAGGTGCCGGCGGCGGTGGACGCGCGCGGCGCCCGGCCGCTGCCGGTGCGCCCGCTGGAGCCGCTGTTCGCCGGGCTGGTCGCGAACGTCACGGCCTACGAGCGGCTGGCCCTGGAGGCGGCGCTCGAGGGGGGCCGCGAGCGGGTGTTCGCGGCGCTGCTCGCGCATCCGCTGATCGGCCAGACCGAGCGGGCGGACCGGCTGACCGACGAGCTGGTGGCGCACAACCGGGAGCACCTCGCGTGGGCGTGAGCGGCCTGCTGCTCGCCGTCGACGCGGGCAACAGCAAGACCGACGTGGCGCTGGTGGGCCCCGACGGCGCCGTGCTGGGGCAGGCGCGGGGCGGGGGCTTCCAGCCGGCGGTGACGGGCGCCGCCCGGGCGGTCGCGGGCCTCGCGCCGCTCGTCGCGGAGGCGGCGGCGCGGGCCGGGTTCGCGGCGCCGCCGGTGGTGGAGCACGTCCAGGCGTGTCTGGCCAACGCCGATCTGCCGGTGGAGGAACGGGCGCTGGCCGCGGAGATCGGGGCCCGGGGCTGGGGTCGCGCGGTCACGGTCGTCAACGACACCTTCGCCCTGCTGCGGGCGGGGCTGCCCGACGGCGGGGCGGCGGCGGGCGTGGCGGTGGTGTGCGGCGCGGGCATCAACTGCGCGGGGCTGGCGCCGGACGGGCGGACCGCGCGCTTCCCGGCGATCGGCCGGATCTCGGGCGACTGGGGCGGCGGCGGGTTCCTCGCGGAGGAGGCGCTGTGGTGGGCGGCGCGCGCGGACGACGGCCGGGGCGAGCCGAGCGAGCTGGCCCGCGCGGTGCCCGCGCACTTCGGGCTGTCCGGGATGGCCGAGGTCATCGAGGCGCTGCACCTGGGCCGGGTGGCGGCGGCCAGGCGGCACGAGCTGGCGCCGCTGCTGTTCGCGGTGGCCGCCGGGGGTGACCCGGTCGCGCGGGCGATCGTCGCCCGGCAGGCGGAGGAGGTCGTCACGATGGCCGTCGTGGCGCTGGGCCGGCTGGGCTTGTCGGCCGCCCGGGTGCCGGTGGTCCTGGGCGGCGGGGTACTGGCGGCCCGTCATCCGCTGCTGCACGACCGGGTGGTGGAGCTGCTGGCCGAGCGGGCGCCGGAGGCCGTACCCCGGGTGGTGACCGCCCCGCCGGTGCTGGGCGCGGGGCTGCTGGCGCTGGACCGTGCGGGGTCGCGGCGAGGAGTGCGGGGAGAAGCGCGGGAAGAAGCGCCGCGGGAGGGGCTCCGGGAGGCACCCCTGGAGGCCCCTCTGGAGGCATGCGCGCGGTTGCGGGCGCACTTCGCGTAGGCCGCCGGGGGTGGCGGTCCCGTCTCTTCCGGGGCCGCCTCGGCCCTTACGGCAGGGGGCCGTCACCCATGGCCGAAATCCACGGGATCACCGCACTCTTCACGTCATGTTCACATCGTGAGAGGCGTCACCTCGGACCAGGATATTCCGGAGATCCTCCTGCCGGGGTCGCGCGGGAACGCGGATTTTCCTGACGTTGCGTCAATACGGCCATTCGCCAGAAATTCCTTCCCTGGCATTTGTTGACCTTTCATGCACCGAATGTCCGTAAAGCAGTCAACCGTTTCGCGCCCTCCTCGGCGGCGTGCAAGCATCCGGGCCGCACGGATTGATCACGAAATACAGGAAGCAACCGCCATCAAAAGGGATTTGCGGGTGCATTCCTGACCATCAGTGATCTTCCCGTCCCTGTTCATCCTTTCCGAGGGGGGTTCGACCCATGTCGTCCAACGTCACCCGACGCCTTGTGCTCAGAGGAACCGCCGTGGCCGTCGCCGGCGCCGCGCTCGCCGCGCCGACCGCCATGGCCGCGACCCGTACCGCCACGGCCGCCATGACCGACCACTCCGGCCACGGCGGCCACAGTGGTCCCGCGGCGTTCGACGAGGTCTACCAGGGCCGCCGCATCGTCGGTAAGCCCGCGACCGGCGAGCACGCCGCCCACGGCGGCTTCACCGCCTCGATCGACGGCAAGGAACTGCACCTGATGCAGAACGCCGACGGCACCTGGATCAGCGTCGTGAACCACTACGAGACGTTCGCGACCCCGCTCGCCGTGACCCGCGCCGCCGTCGACAAGCTCCGCGGCGCCACGCTGGTCCCGATCGCCACCTGAGTCACCGCTCTGCCGTTCCACCGACCCGACCCGAGAGGACAGAACCCCCATGGCAGTGCGTAAGAACCAGGCGACGCTCAGCGCCACCGAGAAGCGCAACTTCGTCAACGCCTTGCTGGAGCTCAAGCGCACCGGCGTCTACGACGGATTCGTGCGGACGCACAACGAGTTCATCATGAGCGACACGGACAACGGCGAACGCGTCGGTCACCGCTCCCCCTCGTTCCTCCCCTGGCACCGCCGCTTCCTGATCCAGTTCGAGCAGGAGCTCCAGAAGATAGACGCCTCGGTCACCCTCCCCTACTGGGACTGGACCGTCGACCGCTCGACCACGTCCTCGATCTGGGGCGCCGACTTCCTCGGCGGCAACGGCCGCAGCCGCGACTCCCAGGTGACCACCGGCCCGTTCGCGTACTCCACGGGCAAGTGGAACATCAACGTCAGCGTCGACAACCGCCCGTTCCTCCAGCGTGAACTGGGCGCCGGCGCCCAGCTGCCCACGCGCGCCCAGGTCGACGCCGTGCTCGCCATGACCACCTACGACATGGCTCCCTGGAACAGCGCCTCGGAGGGCTTCCGCAACAACCTGGAGGGCTGGCGCGGCCAGGGCCGCATCCACAACAGCGTCCACGTGTGGATCGGCGGCCAGATGGCCACCGGTGTCTCCCCCAACGACCCCGCCTTCTGGCTGCACCACTGCTTCATCGACAAGCTGTGGGCCGACTGGCAGCGCATGCACCCGACGTCGCCCTACCTGCCGGCCGCCGGCACCGCGAACGTCGTCGACCTCAACGACACCATGCGCCCCTGGAACAATGTGACCCCGGCCGACATGCTGGACCACACGAAGTTCTACACCTACGACCGCTGACGGTCGGCTCCGCCCCGCGGAGCGTGACGGTGCCCCACGGGCCCGTCCGGCGATCCCCGCCCACACGGCGCGGGAACCGGACGGGCCCGTCGCGCGTGGTGGGTACGGAGGCCGGCACGGGCCCGGGGGCGGATCGCGATCCGAACAAGATCGGGTCGGTACCGGTGTGTTTGTCAGCCCCTGCGGCCATACTGCTGGCCGGGGCTGCTGTTCGTCCGGGGTTCGTCCGGGGCTCTCCCGGCCACCCGGGGGACGGGCGCCCGCAGCGACCGAGGGGGAGGTCCCGTGTCATACCCGCAGCCGGCCGGCGGCGCCGCGCCACCGCCGCCCACGCCCGCCCTGCCCGCCGCCTGGCGGGAGGCGGCCGACCGCCTGCGGGCCGTGGCCACGACCGAGCCGGGGCGGCTGCGCGCCATCGGCGCCCTGCTGGCCCTGCTGCTGGTCGCGTTCGGCGCGGTGACGGCCTGGCAGGTCACGGACCGGGCCTCGGCCGCCGACGCCGTGGTGGGCCGCAGCCAGCCGCTCAGCGCCGACGCCGCCGACGTCTACCGCTCCCTCGCCGACGCCGACACCACGGCCGCCAGCGGCTTCCTCGCGGGCTCCCGGGAGTCCCCTGCGGTCCGGCAGCGGTACGAGAAGGACATCGCGCTGGCGTCCGGCCTGCTGGTGAAGGCCGCGGCCAGCGCCGAGGGCTCCGACACCGCCCGCCGGCAGATTTCCCGGCTGAACGAACTCCTCCCGCGCTACACCGGCCTCGTGGAGTCCGCCCGCGCCAACAACCGGCAGGGACTCCCCCTGGGCGGCGCCTATCTGCGCACCGCGGGCGACCTGATGCGCGACGGCCTGCTGCCCGCCGCCCGCGAGCTCTACGAGACGGAGACCGGACGGCTCGGCTCCGACTACGCCGACGCCAAGTCCTGGCCCTGGGCCTCGCTGGTCCTCGGCCTGGCCGCGCTCGGCGCGCTCGGCTGGGCCCAGCGGCGCACGTACCTCCGCACCCACCGCGTCTTCAACCACGGGATGCTGGCCGCCACCGCGACCGCCGTGGTGGTGCTGCTGTGGCTGGTCGTCGGGCACGCCCTGGCCCGCTCCGGCCTGGAGGGCTCCTCGGAGCACGGCGCCCGGTCGCTCCGGATACTCAACGAGGCCCGGATCGGCTCGCTCCAGGCGCGCGGCGACGAGAACCTCACGCTGGTGGCGCGCGGCGCGGTGCTCACGGAGAACAAGGACGACGCGTACGAGGCGAGCTACCGCGACGGGATGCGCAAGCTCGTCGGCGAGGGCCGCGGCGCCGCCGCGCCGGGCACCCTGCTGGCGCGGGCCCGGGCGCTCGCCGAGGACTCCGAGGGCCGGGCGGCGGTCGACGCCGTCGTCAAGGACGTCCGGGAGTGGCAGGTGCGGCACGCCGAGGCCCGCGCGGCGGACGACGGCGGGGACTACGACCGGGCGCTGCCGAAGGTGATCGGCGAGAAGGGCAGCACGGGCGAGTCCTTCGACCGGGTGGACGAACGGCTCCGGCGGGCCCTGGCCCATGAGCAGGGCGACTTCCGGGCGGCGGCCGACGACGGGCGCGGAGCCCTGGCCGGGCTGGCGGCCGGGGCCGTGGTGCTGGCGGTGCTGGGGGCGGCGGGCGCGGTGCTCGGGATCGGGCGCAGACTGTCGGAGTACCGGTGACGGGGGGAGGCGGGCCTGTGAACGGACAGGGGCGCGAACAGGGGAACGAGCAGGGGCACGGGCGGACGCACGGATCGGAGCACGGCGAGGGGCACGGGCAAGCGCACGGCCGGCCGGGGCGGACGGGCCGCGTGGCGCACGCGATACGGGCACGGCGGACGGGCCGGCCGGAGGCGCCACCGGGCCGGGAGGCCGCCCGGGGGCCGAAGTCGCCCGGGGTTCCAAGCCCTTCGCGCGGCCGGTCGCTCGCCCTGGCCGCGACGGCGGCCGTATGCGTACTCGCGGCGACGGCCACCGCGCCGGTGCCGGCCGGCCGGGAACACCCGGCGCGTACGGCGGAGATGGCGGCCGCCCCCCGGACCGCGGCCGTGGCCGACGCTTCCGATGCCGCCGGCACGGCCGACGCCTCCGGCACCGCCGAGGTGTCCGCCGCGGCACCCGCGACCTGCGCCGACCCGGAGGCGAGCCTGCGTCCGGGCGACGGCGCGGACGGCCCGGCGGTCCAGCGGATCAAGAACCGCGGGCGGCTGATCGCGGGCGTCGACCAGGACAGCTTCCGCTGGGGCTACCGCAATCCGTCCACCGGCGAGCTCAGCGGCTTCGACATCGACCTGGCACGCGCGATCGCCAAGGACATCCTGGGCGACGCCGACAAGGTGATCTTCCTGGCGATCCCCACCAGCCAGCGCATTCCCGCCCTGGAAAAGGGCAAGGTCGATCTCATCGCGCGCACCATGTCCATCACCTGCGACCGGATCCGACAAGTCGCCTTCTCCACCGCATACTTCGTCGCGGGCCAGCAGATACTTGCACCGAGGGGGTCTTCCGTCACCGCGTTCGACGACTCCCTGAAGGGGAAGAAGGTCTGTGCGGCCAAGGGGGCCACAGCGGAGTCGAAGATGAGGGAACAGCCGCACGGCGCGCGCCTGGTCACGGTGCCCAATCAGCTGGACTGCCTGGTCCGGCTCCAGCTCGGCCAGGTGGACGCGGTCCTCACGGACAACGCCCTGGGGGCCGGTCTGGCGGCCCAGGACCCGTCCGTGCAGCTCGTCGGAAAGCCGTTCACCACCGACCCGTACGGCGTGGCGATGAACCTCAAGGACGTGGACCTGGTACGCCGGGTCAACAAGGTGCTGGACGACTACCGCAGCGGCGGCGGCGACAGCCCGTGGATGCGGGCGTACACCAAGTGGCTGGCGGCCGACCTCAAGGGCTACACCGCGCCCCCGGCACCCAAGTACCGGGACTAGGGCGGCGCCGGGGCGGGCACCGGACAGCACCGGCCGGGCCCCGGCGGCGACACCGGCACGGGACGACGAGCACCACCGTTACGGACACGTCCGCGGCGCGCGCCGCGGACGGGAGAGGGGATCGATGGCGGTCGCGGGATCCACCGGGCCGGCCCTGAGCCGCGAGGAGGTGGACCGTGCGCTGGCGAGGCTCGGCGCGGAGCACGAGGCCGTGGAGTCCTCGCTGCTCGCCCTCCAGGACCACGCCGGCCGTCGCCTCCTGGAGGGCGCGGAACTCACCGGCGCGACCAGGAGCCGGTGGGCCGTCGCCGAGCGGCTCATCACCCGGCTGTGGGCGTACTTCGACGCGTACACCTCGGCCCTCACCGCGGCCCGGGCACTGCGCGGCAGGCGGCGCTGGCCCACCCAGGGCGAGCTGTCCGAGCTCACCGAGCTGCTGCGCGGCAGCGGGGTCACCCTGGCCGGGGGAGAGCACCTCCCCACGGCGGCCGAGGGCTCCCCGGCCGGGACGGCCGCCCGGCTCAGCGAGCGGCTCAGCCTCCAGGAGCTCCTCGAACGGATGAACGGCTGGTACGCCGAGGCGCTCGACGTGGTCGTCACCGCCGACGCCGTCTGGTCGGCGCTGCCCGCCCGGATCGACCTGCTCGCAGCCGAGCTCCAGCGCACCCGCTCGCTCGCCCACTCGGTGGGCGTGCGCCCCGGTGAGCACCCCGCCGGGGACGACCTGGAACACATCACCGGCGAACTGGCCTCGCTGCGCGCCGAGGTGATATCCGATCCGCTCGCCTTCTGGGCCGGCGCCTCGCCCAGCTCCGCGCCGGGCGGTGGCCGCCCCGACACCGGCCGCTACGACCGCGCCGCCCGCGCCCTGGAGGACGTCCGCCGCGAGGTCGAAGCCGTCCTGGACGTCCGGCAGGACGCCGAGCAGCGGCTGCTGCGGGTGCGCGACGTCCTCTCGCGCGCGGACCGCACGCTCAACGAGGCCCGCCAGGCGCGGACGGAGGTCCTCTCCAAGATCGCCGCCTCGGTGGTACCGGCCGTCTCCGGCCCGCCGACCGAGCTCTACGAACAGCTGTCGGCCGCGGCGGACCACCGCAGACACGCCCGGTGGCACCGGCTCTCGCCGCTCCTGGAGGACCTGGAGCGGCGCGCCGAGGAGGAGTTGCTGCGCGCCCGTGACTCGCTGACGGCCGTCACGGCGCCGCTGGCCGTCCGGGCCGAGCTGCGCGGCCGGCTGGACGCGTACCGCGCGAAGGCCGCCCGGCTCGGCTTCACCGAGGACACCTTCCTCGTCGAGCGCCACGACGCGGCGCGCCGGATGCTGTGGAGCGCGCCGTGCGACCTGATGGCCGCCGAACAGGCCGTGCTGCGCTATCAGCAGGCGCTGGCGGAGGCACTCGCCCCGCCGTCCGCGACCGGGCCCTCGGTGCCCGTCGACCGTAGGGGGAACCATGAGTGAGGCGGCCTGCCGGCGGCAGGGCTGCGGCGGCACGTACGAGGACGTCGGGGGCGGCGAGCTGTACTGCGACACGTGCGGGCTCGCGCCCGTGGTCCCGCCGGGCGGGATGCCGGCCCCGCCGGCCACGGGTGCCGCGAGCTCCGCGCTGACCCGGGTGTCGGGGGGCGCGTACGCGCCCGCCGCGCCGTCCCCGCCCCGTCAGCCGCTCCCACCGTCCCCGTCACCACGGCCGTCCCCGGCGTCCTCGGGATCAGGGGCGCCCTCGGGATCAGGGGCGTCAGGGTCGGGGGCCTCGGGATCAGGGTCTTCGGGGTCCTCCGGCTCGGGATCGTCGGGCTCCCGGTCCTCGTCGTCGCGGCCCTCGTCGGCGCGGTCCTCCTCGTCGCGGTCCTCGTCGTCGCGCCGCTCGGTGTCGGGGCGGCTGTCGGCGGGCGGCGAGGGTTCCACGGGCTCGGGGTCCCGCTCGGTGTCGGTGCGCAGCTCGCACTCGACGTCCGCGCCCTCCTCCGGGCGCGGCCGGCTGGGCGCGGGTCTGGTCACGGTGCCGGAGGTGCCGCGGCCCGACCCCCGTGCCGCGGTGCTGGCGAACCCCGAGGTGCCCGAGCGGAAGCGGTTCTGCAGCAAGGGCGACTGCGGCGCCCCGGTGGGGCGGGCGCGCGGTGACCGGAAGGGGCGCACGGAAGGCTTCTGCACCAAGTGCGGGCACCCGTACTCCTTCGTGCCCAAGCTGCGGCGGGGCGACGTGGTGCACGGGCAGTACGAGGTGGCGGGCTGTCTCGCCCACGGCGGCCTGGGCTGGATCTATCTGGCCGTCGACCGCGCCGTGTCCGACCGGTGGGTGGTCCTCAAGGGCCTGCTGGACACCGGTGACGAGGACGCCCTGGCGGTCGCCGTCTCCGAGCGGCGCTTCCTCGCCGAGATCGAGCACGCCAACATCGTCCGGATCTACAACTTCGTCGAGCACCTCGACCAGCGGACCGGCAGCCTCGACGGTTACATCGTCATGGAGTACGTCGGCGGCAAGTCCCTCAAGGAGATCGCCAACGAACGCCGGACCCCGGACGGCCGGCGGGACCCGCTGCCGGTCGAGCAGGCCTGCGCGTACGGCATCGAGGCCCTGGAGGCCCTCGGCCATCTGCACAGCCGCGACCTGCTGTACTGCGACTTCAAGGTCGACAACGCGATCCAGCAGCACGACCAGCTCAAGCTCATCGACATGGGCGCGGTCCGGCGGACGGACGACGACGAGAGCGCGATCTACGGCACGGTCGGCTACCAGGCCCCCGAGGTGGCGGAGGCCGGCCCGTCCGTCGCCTCCGACCTCTACACCGTGGCCCGCACGCTCGCCGTGCTGACCTTCGACTTCCAGGGCTACACCAATGTCTTCGCGCACAGCCTCCCGGAGCCGGGGAGCGTCGAGGTCTTCACACGGTACGAGTCCTTCTACCGGTTCCTGGTGCGGGCCACGGACCCGGACCCGGGCCGGCGGTTCGCGTCCGCGCGGGAGATGGCGGAGCAGCTGACGGGGGTGCTGCGGGAGGTCGTGGCGGTGCAGACGGGCCGGCCCCGGCCCGCGCTGTCCACGCTGTTCGGCCCGGAGCTGCGGGTCGTCGACAGCGGGCTGTTCGCGGAGACGGGCGGCGAGACGTCCGCGCTGGGCGGCAGAGCGGGCGCCCGCGAGGCCCCGCCGGAGGCGCGGGCCGCGGTGCCCGCGCAGCCGCCGGGCGGCGGCGCGGCCACGGCCCGGCTCACCCGCCCGGCGCCGACGGCGCACACGGGCCCGGCCGTCGCCGCGCTCGACGCCCCGGCCACGGCGCTCGCCCTGCCCGTGCCGCTCGTCGACCCGGCGGACCCCAACGCGGGCTTCCTCGCCGGTCTGCTCGCCTCCCGGCCCGCCGAGGTGTACGCGGCGCTCCAGGGGGCACCCGCCGAATCGCTGGAGCTGCGGCTGCGCCGGATACGGGCCCAGCTGGAACTGGGCGAGGGCGTCCAGGCGTCCAAGGCGATAGAGAGCCTGGAGGCCGCGCACCCGGACGACTGGCGGGTCGTCTGGTACCGCGGCCTGTACGCCCTGGCCTCCGGTGACCACGGGACCGCCGCCCTCGCCTTCGACGCCGTCTACGACGCGTTCCCCGGCGAGCCCGCGCCGAAGCTGGCGCTGGGCGTGTGCGCCGAGGTGCTCGGCCAGCTCGACAACGCCGCCGACTACTACCACCTGGTGTGGGCGACGGACCCGAGCTATGTGAGCGCCGCGTTCGGGCTGGCCCGGGTGCGGCTGGCCGCCGGCGACCGCACGGGGGCGGTCGCGGCCCTGGAGTCCGTACCGGAGGCGTCCATCCACTACACGGCGGCGCGGGTCGCGGGGGTACGGGCGAGGCTGCGGCAGCGCTCACCGGAGGACCCGCTGCTGGACGACCTGATGGCGGCCGCCGGCCAGGTGGAGCGGCTCACGGAGTTCGGACTGGACACGGTGCGCCGGGAGCGGCTGTCGACGGAGGTGCTGGGATGCGCGCTGGACTGGGTGCTCTCGGGCGCGCGGGGCGCGGCCGGGCCACCGGGCGCGGCGGCCGCTGCCACACTGCTCGGCAGCGGCCTGGAGGAGCGCGGGCTGCGCTTCGGGCTGGAGCGCTCGTACCGCGTGCTGGCACGGCTCGCCCAGCGCGGCGAGGAACGGATCGAACTGGTGGAACGGGCCAACCGTTTCCGCCCCAGGACATGGGTGTGATCGATGTCGCAACTGCCGCGACCCCCACAGCTGACGGCCTGTCCCGTCTGCCACGAGCCGCTGGAGCCGGGTGACAATTTCTGCGGCGGCTGCGGCGCCGACCTCTCGGCGCCGCGGCCCGGTGAGCGGTTCCCCGCGCCCTCCGGCGCACCGGCGGCGGCGCACCGGCCACCGCGCGGCCCGGCCGCCCCCGGGCCGCCCCCGGGCACCGACGCCTCCGGCACCCCCGACCCGCGCGACCCCCGCGCGTTCGGCGGGGTGCCCGCGCAGTCGGCGCACGGCGCCCTGGCGGCCGTGGGGGGAAGGCCGCGGCCGGACGGCGGTCACCCCGTGGTGAACGGCACCGGCCGCACCTGTGGGGCCTGCCGATCCGGCATGATCGACAAAGACGGGTACTGCGAACACTGCGGACATGCACAACCGCGCGAACGGGATCACATGGAGCACCAGTTGCCAGGCGTCGCGGCGGTCAGCGACCGCGGACTGCGCCACCACCGGAACGAGGACGCCTACGCGGTGTCCACCGTGCCTCTCGCGGACGGCGGCCCGGCCACCGTCGCCGTCGTCAGTGACGGCGTGTCCTCCGCGACCCGGCCCGACGAGGCGTCGGCCGCCGCCTGCGCCGCCGCGCGCGAGACGCTGGTGACGGCGCTCCCGCGGGGCACCGACCCGCGGCAGGCCACACACGACGCGATCGTCCGGGCCGCCGAGGCGGTCACCTCGCTCGCGACCCCGCCACCGCCGGCGAACGAGCCGCGCCAGCACGAGACGCACCGCCAGGAGAACGCCCCGGCCTGCACCATCGTGACGGCGGTCGTCACCGGTGATCTGCTGACGGTCGGCTGGATCGGCGACAGCCGCGCCTACTGGGTGCCGGAGGACCGCGCCACCCAGCCCGCCCGGCTCACCGAGGACGACTCCTGGGCCGCCCAGATGGTCGCGGCGGGCCTGCTGTCGGAGGCCGAGGCGTACGCGGACGAGCGCGCGCACGCGATCACGGGCTGGCTGGGCGCGGACGCCTACGAGGTCGATCCGCACACCGCGTCCTTCCACCCCGACCGCAAGGGCGTGGTGATCGTCTGCACCGACGGGCTGTGGAACTACGCCGAGTCCGCCGAGCGGATGGCCGAGATCACTCCGCCGGACGCCCGCTCCCGCCCTCTGGAATGCGCACGGCGGTTGCTGGCCCACGCCCTGGACGGAGGCGGCCACGACAACGTAACAGTGGCCGTACTGCCGTTCCCCCTGCCGCCCGAGGGGGCAGGATCGGCCTGACGGCCGACGTCCGGTCGCGCCGACGGGGGGATCACACCGGTGTCACGCCCGGCACCGCGTGCTCTTCCGCCCTGTCCGGCCGCCCGGGCGCGCCTCGTACGCCCTGACCGACGACAGCCACCGAGGAGCCGAACAGATGGCCAACTTCGCCAAGCCGAGCGTGCCCCGCTTCGCGGTCGAGGTGTACCAGAACGCGCACCTGCCCGAGGGCGGCCGTGAGGTGAACGCGATCGTGACGGTCACCGCCACCGGCGGGGGCACCACCGGGGAGACGCCCCTGGTGCCCCATCAGTCCACGGCGGGCGCCGGCGCGCGGCCCGCCGCGCCGGACGCGGCCGTGGTCGTCATGGTCGACTGCTCGGGCTCGATGGAATATCCGCCCACCAAGATGCGCAACGCCCGGGACGCCACGGCCGCCGCCATCGACACCCTGCGCGACGGCGTGGCCTTCGCGGTGGTGGCCGGCACCCACCAGGCCAAGGAGGCGTATCCGGGCGGCGGCCGGCTCGCGGTCGCCGACGCCACCACCCGGCACCAGGCGAAGGAGGCGCTGCGCAAGCTCACCCCGGGCGGCGGCACCGCCATCGGCACCTGGCTGCGCCTGGCCGACCGGCTGTTCGCCTCCTCGGACGTGTCGATACGGCACGGCATCCTGCTGACCGACGGCCGCAACGAGCACGAGGAGCCGGAGGCGCTGCGGACCACGCTGAACGCCTGCGCGGGCCGGTTCACCTGTGACGCCCGGGGCGTGGGGACGGACTGGGAGGTCAAGGAGGTCACCGGCATCGCCTCCGCGCTGCTGGGCACCGCGGACATCGTCGCCGATCCGGCCGGGCTGGCCGCGGACTTCACCCGGATGATGGAGTCCACGATGGGCAAGGAGGTCGCGGACGTGGCGCTGCGGCTGTGGACCCCGCAGGGCGCCGAGGTGCGGTACGTCAAACAGGTCGCGCCCTCGGTGGAGGAGCTGACCGGCCGTCGGGTGGAGTCGGGGCCGCGCACGGGCGACTACCCGACGGGCTCGTGGGGCGACGAGTCGCGCGACTACCACGTGTGCGTACGGGTGCCGGGCGCCTCGGTGGGCGAGGAGATGCTGGCCGCCCGGGTCTCGCTGGTCCTGCCCGCGCCGGACGGCGGCCCGCCGCAGGTGCTCTCGCAGGGGCTGGTCCGGGCGGTGTGGACGGACGACCTGGCCGCGTCGACGTCCATCAACCCCCAGGTCGCCCACTACACCGGGCAGGCGGAGCTGGCCCGGGTCATCCAGCAGGGCCTGGACCTGCGCAGGTCGGGGGACGTGGACGGGGCGACGGCGAAGCTGGGGCGGGCCGTGCAGCTGGCGAGCCGGTCCGGCAACGAGGACACCGCGAAACTCCTCGCCAAGGTGGTGGACGTGGTGGACGCCGCGACCGGTACTGTGCGGCTGAAGGCGAAGG
This sequence comes from Streptomyces albireticuli, assembly GCF_021228125.1. Lineage (GTDB taxonomy): Bacteria > Actinomycetota > Actinomycetes > Streptomycetales > Streptomycetaceae > Streptomyces > Streptomyces albireticuli. Next base: position 228,846 of record NZ_JAJQQS010000002.1, on the reverse strand, counting down.
TCTCCGCGGAGGCGCAGATGACGCTCGAAACGCGTTCGACGAAGACCGTGCGCGTGAAGAAGTAGCTCCGTCGCGCGCGAGCGCTCCACCGATCCGTCGCTCCACCGATCCATCGCTGTATTGCTCCACCGCTGTACTGCTCCACTGCTTCCACTGCTCCACCGATCGACTGCTCCACGACCGAAGACTTCGCGGTACCGAGGCGAAAGCCCGACGACGAACGGCACACGAGGGGGAATCAACCGACATGCCGACCTGCCCGAACGGCCACCAGTCGGCGGCCGACGACTGGTGCGAGGTGTGCGGCCACCGGATGTCGGCGACCGCCCCGGGCGCCGTGCCCCCGCCGCCCCCGCCCGCCGGTCCGCCGCTGAGCACGCCCGGCGGCTACGGCTTCGGCGACCCGACCGTCCAGGCCGAGCTGTGCCCGCGGTGCCGCACGCCCCGTGAGGCGCAGGCGCCCTTCTGCGAGGAGTGCCGCCACAATTTCGCGGCCACGGCGGGGGGTTCGTTCGGGCCGCCCCCGGTGTCGCAGCCGCAGGGTCTCCAGTCGGCCCCGCCGCCCCCGCCGCAGCACACCCAGCCGCCGCAGTCGTACGAGTACTACGGCTCGCGTCCGTCCCGGATCAATCGTCCGGCCGAGCCGCTCGCGCCGCAGAGCCACCCGCCGGCGCCGGCCTTCGACGACGCCGGGGACGACTGGCTGCTGTCCCCGCCGAGCGGCCGGCAGGCACCACCGCCCCCGCCCGTGGCCCCGCCGCCGTCCGCGCCGCAGTACCCGTACGAGCCGCACACGGCGGAGGGCGTGCCCTCGGGCGTACCGCCGCAGGCCGCGCCGCCCGTCCAGACGGCCGGCTGGGTCGCGGTGATCGCGCCGGACCGCGAGTACTTCATGGCGATGATGAACCGCAGCGGCCCCGAGGCGGCCGGGCTCAACCTCCCGGCGTACTCCCCCGAGCTGCGGCTGCCGCTCGCCGGCCACCAGGTGACCGTCGGCCGCCGCCGGCACAGCACGGGAGAGTCCCCGGACATCGACCTGTCCCGGCCGCCGGAGGACCCGGGCGTCTCGCACCAGCACGCGATGTTCGTCCAGCAGCCGGACGGCAGCTGGGCGGTCGTGGACCAGGACTCCACCAACGGCACCACGATCAACGGCTCGGAGGACCCGATCCAGCCGTATGTGCCGGTGCCGCTGAGCGAGGGCGACCGGGTGCACGTGGGCGCCTGGACGACGATCACCCTCCACCGGGGCTGACCGGGGGCGGTACCGCGCGGGCCCGGTCGCGTCAGTCCGCGGGCCCGTCCAGCGGCCAGCGCCAGGGGCTGTGCGGGGTGTCCAGCCAGGCCCACTGGCGGCCGTCGGCCACGGTCACGCCGAAGCGCTCGCGCGGCGGGCGGCCCTCGTCGCGCCAGAAGGCGAGGGCGTCCGCCGGGTCCAGCCGGCCGGCGGTCAGCGCCAGCAGGAACCGGAACCGATCGTTACGGAGCAGTCCGCAGGGGATGCCCCCGGTGCCGTACGAAGGCGGCGCCGGTGCCGGGGCGCCGCCCCTCAGGGGTACGAAGTAGGCGGGCGTCCGCAGGAAGCGTCCCTCCGCGTGCGTGGCGTCCCTGACCCGCAGGGCGATCAGGCCGGTGGCGAGCGGGGCGAGGATCAGCGCGTTCGGGCTGCTCTGCGCGAGCCAGGCGGCCGGTACGGACGGGAGGGCGCACGTCGCCATCGTGCGGTCGAAGGGGGCGCGGGAGGGGCAGCCGAGCGCCCCGTCACCGGTGACGACCGTGGGGTGGAACCCTGCCTCCGCGAGATGGGCGCGGGCGGCGTCGGTGATCTCCGCGTCGAGGTCGACGGTGGTGACGGCGGCGTCGCCGAGCCGGTGCGCGAGCAGCGCCGCGTTGTAGCCGGTGCCGGCGCCGATCTCCAGGACCCGGTGGCCGTCGTGGACGTCCAGGGCCTCCAGCATCATGGCCATCAGGGACGGCTGGCTGCTGGAGGAGATCAGCTCCCCGTCCCGGAGGTGGGTGGCCAGCGGCTCGTCCGCGTAGGCCCCGGTCAGCCAGGCGTCACGGCCCCGGGGGTCGGGGTCGTCGCGCGAGAGCCGCCGGTAGCCGCCGGGGACCCCCGCGTAGTACGCGGGGACGAACAGCTCCCTCGGCACCTCCGCGAAGGCGGCCCGCCACCGGGGGTCGGTGAGCTCCCCCTCGGCCTGGAGTCTTTCGACCAGCCGCTCCCGCAGGTCCGCGCTCAGCTCGCCCATGACTCCACTGTGCGCCGCTACGGGGCATCGCGCGAAGTACCGGCGGAGGTCCTAGACCGCCGGTCCTCGGCCGGTCGGTCTGAGACCATGGAAGGGTGAACAAGATTCCGCGCGGCACGCTTCAGGAGCAGACCTTCTACGAGCAGGTCGGCGGCGAGGAGACCTTCCGGCGCCTGGTCCACCGCTTCTACCAGGGGGTCGCCGAGGATCCCCTGCTGCGACCGATGTACCCGGAGGAGGACCTCGGCCCCGCCGAGGAGCGCCTGGTGCTCTTCCTCATGCAGTACTGGGGCGGTCCCCGCACCTACAGCGACAACCGCGGCCACCCCCGGCTGCGGATGCGGCACGCGCCGTTCACGGTGGACCGGGCGGCGCACGACGCGTGGCTGCGGCATATGAAGGTGGCCGTGGACGAACTGGAGCTGGCACCGGAGCACGCGGAGCAGCTGTGGAACTACATGACGTACGCGGCGGCGTCGATGGTGAACACGCAGGGCTGAGCCACAGCGACCGGGCCGACGACGTATCCAGCCCGTCCGGCGCTTGAGGCCCGGGGTCCGGGGCGGAGCCCCGGGTCGGGAAGGGGCGGGTAGGGGAAAGCCCCGCAGGGGACCCACCGCCCGGCCGACACCCCGCGACCTCAGGCCGGAGTGACCGTAAGCCCCGTGACCCCACCGGTCCGCACCGCCACCGACCCGTAAGGCGTGCGCAGCCGCAGCCATCCCCCCGCCGCGAACAGCGTCAGCGGCTCGGGCGCCAGCGCGACGCCCCCGCCGGCACGGGCCGGCTGCCGGGCCACCGCGCCCGTGGGGAGCGGTCGCAGGAACCCCAGGGACTGCGCGGCGTGCACCGCGCGCAGCGGCAGCCCCGTCTCCCCCAGCGTGCGGGACCAGATCTCACGGCCGATGCGGTCGCGCTCCCCGCGGGTGCGGTGCTGCTCGGGCAGCGCCTCGTCCCGCGCGCGGAACTCGGCCACGGCGGCGGCGACGGCGCCCCGCGCGGCGGTGACGTCGGGCAGGCCCTCGACGCGCTGCCAGCCGCCGCGCGGCGGCAGCACACCGGCCCAGGGCGGGCCGGTGACGGCGTCGGGAACGGTGATCTCCAGCCCACCGGAGGCCGTGCGGCCCGCGGTGTCCAGGGCGTCGGCGAGCTGACCGGCCGAGACCGTGGTGTCGAACGGCGTGTCCCCGGCGTCCCCGGCCAGCCGCGCGGTGCGTATGGCGAGGACCTCGAAGGACGGCGGACGGCCGAAGACGGCGAGCACGCCGCCGCCGGCCTGGAGCCGGACGGCGGCGGCACGGTCGTAGTGGATCAGCCGGGCCAGGAAGGCGACCAGGTCGGCCGCCTCCCCGGCGTCGGCGAAGCTCAGCCGCTGCCCGTACGGAGGCCGGTGCGCCGTCATGCGGCGACGGCCCCCTTCGCGGGCGTGCCGCCCGTCTCCTCCTGGCCCTCCCGGCCGGCGTCGTCCTGGTACTCCGCCAGGAACATCCGCTCCTCGGCGGTGATCCGGCGGGGCCGGCCGGCCGCGAAGTCGTAGGGCACGACGACGGTGGAGGCGCGGACGTAGACCTGCTCCTCGTCCTTCACCTCGTAGGCGACGGTCAGGGAGGCCGCGCCCACCTTCGTCACCCACGTCTCCACGGTCACCGGCGCATGCCGGTGGACCAGGGGACGCAGGTAGTCGATCTCGTGCCGGGCCACGACGGACCCGCCCTGGAACGACGTGCTGCCCTCACCCGGCGCCAGCCGGAACATGAAGTCGATCCGTGCCTCTTCGAGGTACCGGATGAAGACCGCGTTGTTCACATGGCCGAAGGCGTCCATGTCCGACCAGCGCAGGGGGCAGGAGTAGAGGTGGCGCGCCACGGTCAGCCCCGGGTGAGCTTCTTGTACGTGGCGCGGTGCGGACGGGAGGCGTCCGGGCCGAGGCGCTCGATCTTGTTCTTCTCGTAGGACTCGAAGTTGCCCTCGAACCAGAACCACTTGGAGTCGCCCTCGTAGGCCAGGATGTGCGTGGCCACTCGGTCCAGGAACCAGCGGTCGTGGGAGACGACCACGGCTGCGCCCGGGAAGTCGAGCAGGGCGTTCTCGAGCGAGGACAGGGTCTCGACGTCCAGGTCGTTGGTCGGCTCGTCGAGGAGGAGCAGGTTGCCGCCCTGCTTGAGGGTGAGCGCGAGGTTCAGGCGGTTGCGCTCACCACCGGAGAGGACCCCGGCCGGCTTCTGCTGGTCCGGGCCCTTGAAGCCGAACGCGGAGACGTAGGCGCGGGACGGCATCTCGACGTGGCCGACGTTGATGTAGTCCAGCTCGTCGGAGACGACGGCCCACAGCGTCTTCTTGGGGTCGATGTTGGCGCGGCTCTGGTCGACGTACGAGATCTTGACGGTCTCGCCGACCTTGATCGAACCGGCGTCCGGGGTCTCCAGACCCTGGATCATCTTGAACAGCGTGGTCTTACCGGCGCCGTTCGGGCCGATGACGCCCACGATGCCGTTGCGCGGCAGGGTGAAGGACAGGTCGTCGATCAGGACCTTCTCGCCGAAGGCCTTGGAGAGGTTGTTGACCTCGACGACGATGGAGCCCAGGCGCGGGCCCGGCGGGATCTGGATCTCCTCGAAGTCCAGCTTCCGCATCTTGTCGGCCTCGGCGGCCATCTCCTCGTAGCGAGCGAGACGGGCCTTGGACTTGGCCTGACGGCCCTTGGCGTTGGAGCGGACCCACTCCAGCTCTTCCTTGAGCCGCTTGGCGCGCTTGGCGTCCTTCTGGCCCTCGACCTTCAGACGGGCCTGCTTGCTCTCCAGGTACGTGGAGTAGTTGCCCTCGTAGGCGAGCGCGCGGCCGCGGTCGAGCTCCAGGATCCACTCGGCGACGTTGTCGAGGAAGTAGCGGTCGTGGGTGATCGCCACTACGGTGCCCGCGTACTTCGAGAGGTGCTGCTCCAGCCAGTTCACCGACTCGGCGTCGAGGTGGTTGGTGGGCTCGTCGAGCAGCAGCAGGTCGGGGGCTTCGAGCAGCAGCTTGCAGAGCGCGACACGGCGCTTCTCGCCACCGGAGAGGTTGTTGACCGGCCAGTCGCCGGGCGGGCAGCCCAGGGCGTCCATGGCCTGCTCCAGCTGGGCGTCGAGGTCCCAGGCGTTGGCGTGGTCCAGCTCCTCCTGGAGCTTGCCCATCTCGTCGAGCAGGGCGTCGGAGTAGTCCGTCGCCATCAGCTCGGCGATCTCGTTGAAGCGGTTGAGCTTCCCCTTGATCTCCGCGACGCCGTCCTCGACGTTCTCCAGGACGGTCTTGGACTCGTCGAGCTTCGGCTCCTGCATGAGGATGCCGACGGTGTAGCCGGGCGACAGGAACGCGTCACCGTTCGACGGCTGCTCCAGACCGGCCATGATCTTGAGGACGGTGGACTTACCGGCACCGTTGGGGCCGACCACACCGATCTTCGCACCGGGCAGGAAGCTCAGCGTCACGTCATCGAGGATGACCTTGTCGCCGTGCGCCTTGCGCGTCTTGCGCATGGTGTAGATGTACTCAGCCAAGAGAAACCGTCCGGCAATCGAGAAGGGCCAATGTGCGGCTCCGCCGCGTGAGGGCAGATACACCCCATCTTGCCGCACCGGTACCCCTTGACGGAAACGGGTTCGCCGACGATCTCACTCCGGTCCGGGCCCCGCGGCCGCCCGCCCGGTGGCCGGACGGGCGGGCGGGAGCCGGTGATCAGCGGATTCGGTCACCGGCCCCGCCCGGGGGCTCCCGGGTCGCCTCCCGGGTCACCGGCCTGGGGGCGCTCCCGGGCCGCCCCCAGGCCGCTACGGGCCGCTCCGGGTCACTCCCCGGAGGCCGCCTTCTCCCGCCGCAGGAGGTAGACCGCGCCGCTGCCGACGACGATCAGGGCGATCGCTATTCCGGTGAACGTCGGGTTGGCGTTGCCACCGCCGGTGACGGCCAGGTCACCGTCGACGGAGGCGTTGACCGTGCCCTTGCCCGTGCCGCCCGTGCCGCCCGTCGAGGCCGGGCTCATCCGGGAGGCGAGGGTGGCCTTGGTGCCGGCCCCGGCGCCACCGTCGGCGGTCGCCGCCGCGCCGGTCTCCGCCGTGGCGCAGTCCAGGATCCCGGAGAAGGTCCGGGCGAGGCCGTGCGGACCCCTGATCGTGAATTTGTACGCCTGGTCCTCGGCGACCTTGACGAAGATCGTCTCCGTCCGGCCGGCCGGGACGGTGTGCTTCGCCCCGTCCAGCTCGAAGGTGTAGGGGGCGTCGCCCTGGTTGTCGGCGGTGACCTCCACACCGCCCTTGGCGCAGTTCTTCCGGGCGGAAAGGGCCGGGATGGCGCCCTTCGTCGCCCAGGTCGCCGTGGCGGAGGCCGAGACCGTGCTCTGGCTGGAGCCGGCCAGGATCTGGGTCTGCGTCGTGGTGTGGTCCCCGATGAAGACCCGCCCGACCGGGACCTTGGTGGCGGCCATGGCCCGCAGGGCCAGGGAGCCGTCGCGGACGCCCGGCCGCACGTCGAAGAAGAGCTCGCCGCCGTCGCCCGTGGAGGTGACCGGCTTGCCGTCCTTGTCGACGATCCGCACGCCCTTCGCGGCGGCGTCGCCGGAGGGGGTGACGGTGACGTTGCTCGCGTTGGTGTGGACGGTGACCGGGCCGAGCTTCTGGCCGGACCGGCCGGAGACCGCCGACGGGGTCAGCTTGAGCGACGCCTCGGGCTCGTCGGTGTCGCGGGCGTTCTTGTAGAGGTAGTCGGCGAGCTTCTCGGCCGCGGGGTCCTTGGCGTCGACCGCGACGCCGTCGGAGTAGCGCCAGATGGCGACCTGGGTGCCGGCGGCGGCCGTGTCGGCGTCGAGCGCGCCCGTGTCGGCCTCCTTGGCGAGCGCGGCGAGGTCGTTCACCTGGGGGTAGGAGTGCTGGAGGATCCAGCGGATCTTCCCGGCGTTCTTGTTGGCGTGCAGGGACGACTCGCCCCAGCCCACCTCCTTGTACCGCGCGCCGTCCACCGTGTTGGTGAGTATGTCGACGCAGTAGGTCTGGAGCGAGCCGCCGCCGTCGACCTTCATCTCGAACAGACCGGCCGTCATCTCCCCGGTCTTGCGCCGGTCGTGGACGACGGCGGCGGAGCCCGCGGTGATCCTGCCGAGCGTGGCGGTGACCCCACCGCTGTTCTGCGGCGCGTCGTCCGCCGCCGCCGGGCCCCCCGCGGCTATCGTGCCTACCGAGGCCAGGCCCGATACCAGCGCCGCCGCTGCACAGCGGACAGCCCTCCGCCTCATGACAGAAATCATCGATTTCCTTCCGGGCGATCGCAGAACCAGTCGATGCGCCTCGCCAGCGAACTCAAAACTCAGACGCCCCCGTTGCCACGTGCTGCGAACGTGATCTTAAAGAGCGAGCCGGTCATGATCCCCACTCAGGGCACTGCTCAACCGATCCGAATCGGAATCGTTACCCTCACACGCCAGCTGACCTGGCATTATCGATAAATCACTGGGGCAAATCCCCCATTTCAAACCCCGCTTTCACCGGGGTGGCGGCCCGGCGTACGCGGGGGCTCCCCCGGGGGCCGGTACCGGCCCCGTGGCCGGTTCCGGGGCTCGCTCCGCCGTGGGGCCGGGCCCTCGATCCGACATCCGGTACGACGCCCGTTCCGGGGATCGTTCCGGCACGCTTTCCGGCGCCGCCGCCACCATCCGCACCGGCTCGATCGGCAGCGGCCTGGACGGCGACACCCTGCGGAAGGCCGAGGTGCCTCGCGCGAGGTCATGGCCGATCGTCGCGGCGTCGATGTCCGCCGACAGCCACCGCCGGCCCCCGGTCTCCCGGCCCTCCGGGCCTTCCCGGTCCTCCCGCTCCTGGATCCGCAACTTCCCGCGCACGATGACCGGTTCGCCGACACTGACCGACGCCACCACGTTCTCCGCGAGCGCCCGCCAGGCCCACACCGTGTAGAAGCTGGTGTAGGCGTCCGCCCACTCCTCCTTGCCGCGGTCCCAGCGGCGCACCGTCGCCGCCAGCCGGAACCGTGAGACGGCCGAGCCGTTCGCCGCCTCCCTGAAGTCGGGCTGTGTCGCGACGTTTCCCACGACCGTCACCACTGTCTCGTTCATCCGGACCGCCTCCCCCGCCGCCCCGCACCACGCGCCGTCCTCGCTGACGTGAGCTCATGCTGCCCGCCCCGCCGGGAGTTCGCCGGACCCTGTGGCCGGGCGGACGGTTGTGGACAACGCCACCCCCCACAGGAGCCCCGGCCATGCGAGTCCGCGACCCGGGCCCCGCACGCGACGGTCAGGCCCCGCCCGCGGCGATCACGAACTGGGCCCGTACCTCCCGGTACCGCAGGAGCTCCGCCGCGACCGGCTCCAGCACCCGTTCCCGGCCGCAGCCGGCCGCCACGCTCCGCAGCCGCCGTTCCGTCTCCAGCCCGTGCCGCCGTGCCGGCCCGCGCGCCACCACCCGGCACCCCCACTCCAGCGCGGGACCGCCGGCCCCGCCGCCCGTGAGGACGAGCCCGGCGACCCACCAGTCACCGGCGCACAGCCCGAACAGAGTCCCCATCAGCCACGCGGTGCCCAGCAGTTGCAGCGCCGAGAGCACCCACTGAGTGGTCGCCGCCACGGCCCACCAGCCGGGCCGCACCACCCGGGGCGCCCCACCGCCCCGGGTGCGCCACACGCCCGTACGCCCGGAGCCCGTACCGCCGAAGTCGCCGCGCGCCCCGGACGTACGCGCTCCACGGCCGCGTCCCGCCGCCACCGGCCCGCCCGCCATCAGGGCGCCGGCCGCCGCGTCGAGGGCGTCCGCCAGCCCTTCCGCGCCGCGGCCGGCCGCCTCGCGGACGGCCCGCGCCCAGGGGTCGGGCAGCCCGGCGGACGCCTCGCACGCGAGGGCCCGTACGGCCTGCTCCACCAGCGGGCGGGAGACGGTGCGGCGCGAGGACGGCTCGTGGCTGAGGACGGGGGCGGCGGGCCGGGGTACGGGGGTCTCCCGGGCGGCGACGTCGGGCGCCGCGCCGGAGGAGAAGTCCGGGAAGGCGTCGGGCAGGGACCCGGCGACGTACCCCGTGCCCGTACGAGCCCCTGTGCCGCACGCTCCCGCGTCCGTGTCCGATCCCGCGCCCATGCCCGTGCCCATGCCCGTGCCTGTGCCTGTGCCCGTGCCCGTACTCGTAGCAGGGCCGCCTGACAGGAAGCCGCCCCGGGCCGCCCGCTGCCGCCCGTACCAGCGCAGCGCCACCGTCCAGGGCGTCCCGCAGGCCCGTTCGGCGTCCCGCAGCCACGCGCGTTCCGCCGCCAGACCGGTCGCCTGGGCGCCGACGGCCTCGGCCAGCCGGTCCTCGAACTCCTGCCGCGCCCGGTCCGTAAGACCGGGCCGCCCGTCGGCCACGTACGCGGGCCGCAGGCGCGCCGAGACGCCGTCGACGTCGGCGATCAGCCGCCGCTCCGCGACCGTCCGGGCGGCGGTGAACTGCGCGAGGGTCTCCCGGAGTTCACCGAGGCCCTTACCGGTCAGGGCGGACAGGGCGAGCACGGTGGCCCCCGGCTCGCCGTGCTCGCCGAGCGCCAGCCCGTCCTCGTCGAGCAGCCGCCGCAGGTCGTCCAACACCTGGTCGGCGGCGTCCTCCGACAGCCGGTCGATCTGGTTGAGGACGACGAAGGTCACCTCCGCGTATCCGGCGAGGGGCCGCAGATAGCGCTCGTGGAGCACCGCGTCCGCGTACTTCTCCGGGTCCACCACCCAGATCACGGCGTCCACCAGGGCCAGCAGCCGGTCGACCTGTTCGCGGTGCCCGGCCGACGCCGAGTCGTGGTCGGGCAGATCGAGCAGGACGAGCCCGTGCAGCCCCGGGTCGTACGGGCGGACGGGCTGCCTGCGCGCCCTGGGCGGGATGCCGAGCCGGTCCAGGAGGCCGTCGGCCCGGTCGGCCCGGTCCGTCCAGACGCAGGCGATCGGGGCGGACGTGGTCGGCCTGCGCACCCCGGTGTCGGAGAGCTGGGTACGCGCGAGGGCGTTGAACAGCGTGGACTTGCCGCTGCCCGTGGCTCCCGCGAGCGCGACGACCGTAAGGTCGAGCGAAAGCCTCTGACGTGCGACGGCCTCTTCCAGGACGCGGCCCGCCTCGGCGAGCGTCCGCCGGTCCAGGCGGGCCCGCGAGAGCCCGACGAGCTCGCGCAGGGCGTCCAGCCGGGGCCGCAGGACGCCGCCGAGGCGGGGACCGGCGGAGCGGGAGTCGGGGGCGGTCTGCGGACGCGGGGGGACGCTCATGGGGAGCTGCGACTCCGCCTGCCGGGGCGTCCGTTCCGGGCGGGCGCGGCGGGCGATCAGCCCGTCGTCCCAGGCGCGGTGGAGGGCGGCGGCGTCGAGGCGGCGGCGCCCGTCGGCACCTTCTGACACTCCTGCACCTTTCACCTCTTCCGCCCCCTCCGGCCCGGCGGGGGGCTCGCCCGGGCGGCCGGAGCCCTCGGGACCGCCGCCGGGGCCGTCACCGGAACGGCCGTCGACGGGGCCGGCCGTGGCTCCGGCCGCGTGGCCGCCGGGTACGTCCACGTCGTGGCTGCCGGCGTGGTTGCCGGCGTGGCTGTCGGCCTGGGGCACGGCGGTCACCTCTCCCTCTGCAGTACGGACAGGGCGGCGATGAGGTCGACCTGATGATCGGGGGTGACGTCGAAGGCGTCGAGGGGCGCGGTACGGCGGTCCCGTTCGGCGTCGAGTACGCCCTCGACGCAGTCGGCGAGGAGCCGGCGGCCGCGGTCGCGGAGCCGCAGGACGCCCTGGGCGCCGAGGGCTTCGGCGAGGACCTCCCCGGCCTCGCCGCGGGCCCGGCGGCCGCCCAGCAGGGAGACGGCCAGCAGCGCGCCGATCCGGTCGGGGTCGACGCCGGCGCCGCGCTCCGCGACCCGTACCTCCTCCTCCGCGATCTCCTCCAGACAGCGCCGCCAGCGTCGTACGGCCACGCCGATCCGGCCCTCGGCACCGTCCGGGTCACGCGGGGCGAGCACGGTCCCGGCGGCCGGGTCCCCGGCGGAGGCGGTGGCGATGCTCTCGTCGGCGGCGGCGGCCGCGCAGCTCAACAGGGCGGTGAGGGAGCTGGTGAGCGCGGTGAGCAGCTCGTCCGCGGTGCTGTCGTGCGGGTGGCCGCGCCAGTGGGTGAGGGCGTCGCCGGCCAGCACCTCGCCCGCGGTGATCTCCCGCCCCACGCGGTCGGAGGCACGCCCGTACGCGTCCTCGACGCGCTGGAGCAGCCTTACGGACGCGGCGTGCTGCATCGCCGCGGCGGCGGCCAGGGCGGGCAGCCGGGAGCGGAGCGAGGCGAGGAGCCCGGCGACCGTGCGGGCGGAGGCGACCGTACGGGCGGCGGGGTCCTGGGCGCGCTGGTCGAGCCAGGCGCGCAGCCCCGCGACGGCGGTGGCGGGCAGCAGTCCGCTGCCGCCGCCCGCGGACTCGGGGAGTTCGGGGATGGTGAAGCTGGGCACGTCGTCGAGCCCGGCGGCGGCGAGCAGCGCCGCGTAGTGCCGGGACACCTCCAGGGCGACCTGGTGCGGTACCCGGTCGAGGACGGTGACGAGGGTGACGTCGTACTCCTTGGCGGTGCGCAGCAGGTGCCAGGGCACCGCGTCGGCGTACCGGGTGGCGGTGGTGACGAGTACCCAGATGTCGGCGGCGCAGATCAGCTCGGCGGCGAGCTCGCGGTTGCGCTCGACGAGGGAGTCGATGTCGGGGGCGTCGAGAAGGGCGAGTCCGCGCGGGAGGGTGCGGTCGGTCTCGATGCGCAGCGCGGGGAGTTCGCCGCCCCCGTCGTCCGTTTCCACGTCGAGGACGTCCGCCTCCTCGTCGTCGGCCTCGCCGGCGGCGTGCGGCTCGGGGACGGCTTTGTCCTGGACGGGCACCCAGATCCTGCGGAGCTCGGGCAGTACGCGGGTGCCGGCGAACCAGTGGTGGTCGTCGGGATGACAGACCAGCACAGGCGTACGGGTCGTCGGCCGTAGGACCCCCGCCTCAGTGACCCGCCGGCCCACCAGGGAGTTCACCAGGGTGGACTTGCCGGCTCCGGTGGAGCCCCCGACCACGGCGAGCAGTGGGGCTTCGGGGGCGCACAACCGGGGCACCAAGTAGTCATCGAGTTGCGCCAGGAGTTCGGCGCGGTTTCGCCGGGCGCGGGCGGCGCCGGGAAGGGGGAGCGGGAAGCGCGCGGCTTCGACACGATCACGCAGTGCGGTCAGCGCGTCGAGCAGCCGGGGCCGTACGTCCAAGGTCGCCACAGGTGCAGAATGCCCAATTCTGTGGTGATTTTGAAGCGTATGCCCCGTGGCGCGCGAGGCGTGGCGGATGTTGCTCAGGCATAACGAGTACACAACACCCGTCGCTTGATGCGTAAAAAACGATGCAAGATTCGTACCTGCCTGCGATTATCAGGACCGCTTCACCAAACCTCCACATCGTGGCACGGAGGTGAAGCAACCGGGACGAGGTGAGCGGAGCCCTATCCTTGTCCCCGGCAAGGTCACGGCACCACCGAGCCCGGGGCTTCAGCCGTCCGCGACCGCCGCACACACCGGCCCCCGTAGCTCAGTGGATAGAGCAGGCGCCTTCTAAGCGCTTGGCCGCAGGTTCGAGTCCTGCCGGGGGCGCTCTCTCCGCACCGCACGCCCCTCCCTCCGGGAGGGGCGTTTTTGCTGCTTGCGGCCTGACGCCAGGCGACACCCCCCTGGCGCCACTTGGCGCCACATGGCGCCATACCGTGCCGCCACACCTACGCACGCACGCGCCACTCCATCACGACCCCGACCACACTCTTCACGTTTCCGCAGGTGAGAGGACATCCACCCGCGTCCGACCACACGCGGCGCCACCCAGGCTTGCACATGGCGCCATCGTGGCGCCATGATGACGTCATGGACCTCACCCCGTATGTCGACACTCTCCGCCGCGAACTCGCGGTGGCCGCCGAAGCCGGCGGGGAGGGTGCGCGCGAGCTGGCGCAGCGGCTCACCGCTCCTTTGGAGTCGGCGACTCGTCTGACGATGCTCAATGTGCTTTCCGCCGCGATGGACGAGATCACCCGCGAGCTCGCCCCCGGGTCGGTCGACGTGCGGCTGCGGGGGCTGGACCCCGACTTCGTGGTGACGTTGCCGCCCGTCGACAGCGGCGCCTCGGTGGAACCGGCCGCGCCTGTCGAGCCGTTCAAGGCGCCGGCCCCTGTCGGCGGTGGTGACGAGGGTGGCACCGCCCGCGTCAACCTGCGTCTGCCGGCCCACCTCAAGGCCCGTGCCGAGGAGGCCGCGGGGCGTGAGGGGCTGTCGGTCAACGCGTGGCTGGTGCGTGCCGTGTCGGTCGCGGTCGACGGCGGCAGCCGGACGCGCGCGGCGGAGAAGCCCCGGACCATCGGACAGAGCATCACGGGGTGGGTGCGCTAACCGCGCTCCCCGCCGCGTCATTTCACCGCACCGCTCCACACCCGCACCGCTCCACACCCGCACCACTTCACCCACACCACGTCCCACCAGCGGGGACGCCCACGGACTCATGAGGACGGGACAGCCATGCCTTCTTTCGACACCCCCGAACCGATCTCGGCCACGGCGCGCGTGGAGGCCGGTTCCCTCCAGGTCGTCGCGGGCGATCGCCTCGACACCGTCGTCGAGGTGCGGCCCCGCGACCCGCAGAAGGACCGGGACGTGCGGACGGCCGAGCAGACCGAGGTGACGTACGCGAGCGGCGTACTGACCGTCAGGACGCCCAAGTCCAATCCGTTCGGCCGCACCGGCATCGTCGACGTGACGGTCGAACTGCCCACCGGCTCGCACGTCGACATGACCGGCGCCTGGACCCAGATCCTCGCCGACGGCCGGCTCGGCGAGGTCCAGGTGAAGACCTCGTCCGGCGACGTACGACTCGACAGCACCGGTCCGCTGAAGCTGACCGCCTCCCACGGTTCGATCACCGTGGACCGGGTCGAGGGCAAGGCCGAGATCACCACCAGCACCGGCAGCCTGCGCGTCGGCACCCTGCACGGCCCCGCCGTCCTCAAGAACTCGCACGGCACCACGATCGTCGGCGTCGCGACCGGCGAACTGCGGGTGAGCAACGCCAACGGCGACATCGAGATCCGGTGCGCCGAGGACTCCGTCACCGCCACCACCGCACACGGCACCGTGCGGGTGGGCGAAGCGGTCCGCGGCGTCGTCCAGTTGGAGACGTCCTACGGCGCCATCGAGGTCGGCATCCGGGAGGGCACCGCCGCCTGGCTCGACGTCAGCTCGGGCTCCGGCCAGGTGCGCAACACGCTCTCCGCGTCCGAGACCCCGGAGAAGTCCGAGGAGACCGTCGAGGTCCGCGCCCGTACGCGCTACGGCAACATCGACATCCTGCGCGCCAAGGGCTGAGCGTCCCCGCCCGCCTTCGCCCCTCGCCCCGGCCCGCCCCCACCCACTTCAGCCTTCAGCCTTCGAACGGAGGGCCCCATGCCTTCTTTTGTCATGCCCACATCCAGGCAGGATGACGTCCGCACGCCCCCGGCCGCCGTCTCCGCCCTCGGTCTGCGCAAGTCGTACGGCGACAAGACCGTCCTCGACGGCATCGACCTGCGCATCCCGGCCGGTTCGGTGTTCGCGCTGCTCGGGCCCAACGGCGCCGGCAAGACCACCGTCGTGAAGATCCTGTCCACGCTCGTCACCGCCGACGGCGGGCAGGCCCAGGTCGCGGGCCACGACGTCACCGCGTCACCGCACGGCGTGCGCGCCGCGATCGGCGTCACCGGCCAGTTCTCCGCCGTCGACGGGCTGATCACCGGCGAGGAGAACATGCTCCTCATGGCGGACCTGCACCACCTGTCCAAGCGCGAGGGGCGGCGGGTCACCGCCGAGCTCCTGGAGCGCTTCGACCTGGTCGAGGCGTCGAAGAAGCCCGCCTCCACCTACTCCGGCGGCATGAAGCGCCGCCTGGACATCGCCATGACGCTGGTCGGCGACCCGCGGATCATCTTCCTCGACGAGCCCACCACCGGCCTCGACCCCCGCTCCCGCCACAACATGTGGCAGATCATCCGCGAGCTGGTCTCCGACGGCGTCACCGTCTTCCTCACCACCCAGTACCTGGAGGAGGCCGACCAGCTCGCCGACCGCATCGCCGTGCTCAACGACGGGAAGATCGCGGCCGAGGGCACCGCCGAGGAGCTCAAGCGACTGGTCCCCGGCGGGCACGTCCGGCTCCGCTTCTCCGACCCCACCGCGTACCGGAGCGCCGCCCTCGCCCTGCGCGAGGTCCACCGGGACGACGAGGCCCTGTCGCTGCAGATCCCCAGCGACGGCAGCCAGCGCGAACTGCGCTCCCTCCTCGACTGGCTGGACTCCACCGGCATCGAGGCCGACGAGCTGACCGTGCACACCCCCGACCTCGACGACGTCTTCTTCGCCCTCACCGGCGGCGGCGACATGAACAACCAGCCGAAGGAGGCTGTCCGATGAGCTCCACCCTGGCTCCCGCCCGCCCGGCCCGGATCACCCTTGCCCTGCGCGACTCGTCCACGATGCTCCGCCGCAACCTCCTGCACGCGCGGCGCTATCCCTCCCTCACGCTGAACCTGCTGCTGACGCCGATCGTCCTGCTGCTGCTCTTCGTCTACATCTTCGGTGACGTGATGAGCGCCGGCATGGGCGGCGGCGACCGCTCCGACTACATCGCCTACATCGTGCCGGGCATCCTGATGATGACCATCGGAGGCACCGTGGTCGGGACCGCGGTGTCCGTCTCCAACGACATGTCCGAAGGCATCATCGCCCGCTTCCGCACGATGGCGATCCACCGCGGGTCCGTGCTCGTCGGGCACGTCATCGGCAGCGTGCTCCAGTCGGTCGCCAGCGTGGTCCTCGTGGGCGCCGTCGCCGTGGCCATCGGCTTCCGGTCCACGAACGCCACGCCCCTGGAGTGGCTCGCGGCGTTCGGGCTGATGGCCCTGGTCGCCCTGGCCCTCACCTGGATCGCGGTCGGGATGGGCATGGTCAGCCCGAACGCCGAGGCGGCCAGCAACAACGCGCTGCCGCTGATCGTCCTCCCGCTCATCTCCAGCGCCTTCGTCCCGATCGACGCGATGCCGGGCTGGTTCCGGCCGATCGCCGAGTACCAGCCGTTCACACCGGCCATCGAGACGCTGCGCGGCCTGCTGCTCGGCACCGAGATCGGTCACAACGGGTGGCTCGCGGTCGGCTGGTGCCTGGCCCTCTCCGCGCTCGGCTACTTCTGGTCGAAGGCGGTCTTCGACCGCGACCCGAAGTAGC
Organism: Streptomyces albireticuli; assembly: GCF_021228125.1. Lineage (GTDB taxonomy): Bacteria > Actinomycetota > Actinomycetes > Streptomycetales > Streptomycetaceae > Streptomyces > Streptomyces albireticuli. The sequence goes on along the minus strand of NZ_JAJQQS010000002.1, from coordinate 212,337 downwards.
CGGGCCGGCCGCCCGGGCCGCCTCCCGCGGCACGTACCGCCCGAGGGCGGCGCACCCCGACACCACGTCGGCGTACGCCGCCCCGGCCGCGTTCCCGGCCGCCCGCCCGGCCCGGGACCGCGCACCTCTCCGGACGCCGGCCCCTCCGTGGTCCGGCGGCCCGGCCCGTCTCCCCGGCTCCTCTCCCGGCTCCTCTTCACGGCCCCGGGAACAGCCATGGCGCCCGCGAAGGATCGAGGGCGCCACACGGGTGCGGTCCTGGACGGGCGCCCGGGACCGCCGGCTGCTCGCACATCATCCGCGGGTGGTCGCCCCGCGGGCCGGCGTCACGCGTTGATGCAGGTGTTGCCGGAAGCCGCGTTCAGCAGGCCGATGATGTCGATGGTGTTGCCGCAGAGGTTGATCGGCACGTGGACCGGGATCTGGATGACGTTCCCGGAGATGACGCCCGGCGAACCGGCGGCCACGCCCTTGGCGCCGGCGTCGGCCACGGCGCTGCCGGTCAGGCCCGCGAGCGTGGCGCCGACGGTGGCGGTCAGAACAGCTGTTTTGGCGATACGTGACATGCGGAGACACCTTTGCTCGGTCGTTCTGGAGGGCACCCGGCCGGTGACGGTCGGGGCCCGGATCAACGCCGATCGCTCGCAAAGGTTTCGTACATGGCGCGGACGGGTGATTCCTGATTCCACCCGTTCATTCCGGTCATTTCACCGGGGAGAGGGGAGAGCGGGACCGGTGGCCCCGGGAGGGCCCGGCAGGCGGCCCCGGGAGGGCACCCCCGGTGGCCCGGGCCCAGGGAGCGGCGGGCCCCGGCGCCGCCTGAGCGGCGCCTCGCCCCGCCCCCGCCCGTCCCTCACGCCGGCTCCGCCGCCATCCTCACCGCGAACGCCTCCAGCTCCTCCCGCCACCCGGCCGCCAGCCGCGCCGTCGCCGCCGTGCGCGAGGCCCGGTCGACCAGCTCCCGGATGAGGCGCTCCGCGATGCCCCGCTCCTCCCGCTCCAGGAGGATCTCCCGCAGCAGCTCCGCGTCCCAGTCGTACTCGGGACCGCCGTCGAGGAAGCCGCGCAGGCGCCAGGCCGCGTGCAGGGAACGGGCGTAGGCGTCGTACGGGGCCTCCAGGTCGGGGCGGTCGGCGAGCGCGGCGCCCAGGCGCAGCGGGTGACGGACTGCGTACCAGCCGGCGCCGCAGCCCCGGTCGCATCCCGATATGCACCGCCCCGGCCACGGGTCGTCGAGATACTCGGCGGCCATGGCCTCGTGGGCGTACGTGCCGACGGCCCGCTCCACGCGCATGTCGTCCCACAGCTGCCAGGCGGTCGCGGGCAGTCGTGCCGCGAGCCGGTCGGCGAGGGTGAGCGCGAGGTCGCCGGCGAGGGTGGCGGTGGACTCGCCGAAGCGCCGGGCCTCGCCCGCCCAGCCGTTCCGCTCGTGCTCGGCGGCCCGGCTGACGTGGAGGGCGGGGATGCCCCGGCGCAGGGCCGCGTTGTCCCGGACGTCACCGCGGATGAGGGTGCAGGTGTCGAGGAGTTCGAGCGCGGCCGCGGCGTCCACGGCCTCGGGGGCCTCGGGGTCGCCGCCGGCCGCGAGGTAGCCGGTGACGAGGACGAGCGGACGGACCCGGTCGACACCCACGGCGACGAGCTCGGCCAGGGACTCGATCAGTCCGGCGCCCCGGGTGTCGGCGGTCCGCCAGCGCCGGTGTTCGTCGTTGAGGAGCCCCCGCAGGCGCTCCTCGACCCGGTCGAGCATCCCGGCGCGCTGGAGCTGGGGCGCCATCTCCTGAGGCGCCACCGCGCGCGGCAGCCTGGGTTGCGTCGTCATCGTGTGCCTCCCTGGATCGGCTTCGGCCCTGCGACCGACCCTGCCGGGCGGATGCTCCGCTCTCATCGGCGGAGCGTGACCGGCCGTAAGACTTCCCATCGCAGCGCGCGGGAAGCGACGGTTTCCTGCCATACCGGAATGGGTCATGCCTGGGGCGCGCCGAGGGGCCGCAGGCCCTTTATGCGGGCGCCCCCCGGGTCTCCTGGTGCGCCCGTTGCGCGCTCTTGCCCCGCGAGGGGAGTTCCTGCCCTGGCCGACGGGCGTCGGGGGCGTGTGAATGTGGCTCATATTCGGCTGTTGCGCAGATGCGCGAAATCGGTCCGGCCGCGGACGGGGCTGACGGTGGGCGTACCGCGTCGCGCACCGCCGCACGTCACGGTCGTACGGCCCTTCGACCGGGCTCCGGAGGCGGGGCGCCCGGAGCCTCCGTCGGCCACCGGGATCGGTGTCCCTGGCACACATCAGGCCAATTCCCGGGGCCCCGGGCGAGGGGGGACCGGGAGGCGGGAGAGCAGGGAGTACGGGCGCGCCCGGTCCGGTCCCGGCACCCACGCGGCGTCTGTACACCGGGCGCCGGACGCCGCTACAACGGATGAGGACCCGGCTTTCCGACCATGGACGTGGCTCCGGACCAGGATTCCGGACCGTTCCGGACGAGGTCTCCGGACCGTTCCGGACGGGGATCGCGGACGTTCCGGACGAGGACTCCGGACCGTCGGCCGCCCACCTCGCGGCGGCCGCACGGCGCTCTCGCGACGGCCACGCGGCGGACGACCCCCGGGCCCGTGGAGGCGGCGGTGCGCAGGATCGCGATTGTCGGCGCGGGGCAGGCGGGGCTCCAGCTGGCCCTGGGCCTGCTGGCCGGGCGCGCTGACGGGGGTACGGGGAACGCCGGGGGCGGCGGCGGGGCCGCTGGTGACAGCGGAGGCAGCAGGGGCGCCTGGGACGTTGGGGGCGACGGAGGCACCGGGGACGCCCCGGCCACCGGAGGCAGCACCGGGGGCACCGAGAGCACCGGAAGCACCGCAGGCACAGGAAGCGCCGGCACCACCACCGGCACCCCCGGCTACGAAGTCACCGTCCACGCCGCCCGCACCCCCGAGCAGCTCCGGACCGGCCCCATCCTCTCCACCCAGATCATGTTCGGCCCCGCCCTCGCCCTCGAGCGCGCCGCCGGGCTGGACCTCTGGGACGCGGAGACGCCCCCGCTCACGAGCCTGCGGCTGGCCGCCGCCGACCCGCCCGGCACGCTGTCCGCCCGGATGGGCGCGACGCTCGACGAGCCCGCGCGCTCGGTCGACCAGCGGGTGAAGACGGCCCGCTGGCTGGAGCTGGTGGAGGAGCGCGGCGGCCGGGTGGAGTACGGCGCGGTCGAGCCGGACCAGCTGGAACGGATCGCCGCCGCGCACGACCTGACGGTCGTCGCCACCGGTCACGGCCCGCTCTCGGAGATCTTCGGCCGCGACGCGCGGCACAGCCCGTACGACCGCCCCCGGCGGCATCTGGCCGCGCTCTACGCGCACGGCGTGGCCCGGGACCCGGAGGCCCGCGGCGCGCAGGTGCGCACCAACCCGGTCGCGGACCTCGGGGAGTTCTTCGCGATGGAGGGCACGACCGTGTCCGGGCCGTGCGCGATGCTGCTGTGGACGGCGCGGCCCGGCGGCCCGTTCGACTGCTGGCAGGACCGCCCCGGTCCGGACGCGACGGCCGCGCGGACGCTGGAGCTGCTGCGCGCCCACGTCCCGTGGGAGTACGAACTGTGCGCGGGGCTGGAGCCGACGGACGCGGGCGCGGCGCTGGCCGGCGCGGTCACGCCCGTCGTCCGGCACCCGGTGGCGCGGGTCGGGGCGGACCGCCACGTCCTCGGCATGGCCGACGCGGTGGTTCTCAACGACCCGGTGTCGGGCCAGGGTGCCAACAGCGCGGCCCGCTGCGCCGACACCTATCTCCGGGCCGTGCTCGGCCACGGCGACCGGCCCTTCGACCGCACGTGGATGCTGCGGACGTTCGCCGCGTACTGGGAGCACGCCCGCCATGTGACGGCCTTCTCCAACATGCTGCTGGAGCCGCTGCCCGGGCACGCCGCACGGATCCTGGACGCCGCGGCCGGTCACCCCGAGGTGGCCCACCGGTACTTCAACGGCTACGCCGACCCGGCGAGCTTCCAGGACTGGTTCATGGACGCCGACCGGGCCGACGCGTATCTGACGGCCGTGACGGGGCGGGCGCCGGCGGGCAGCGCCTGAGCCCGCCGGAACGCAGGGCTCGGGAACCGAGGTCACGGGAGCCGCGGGCACGGGAGCCGAGGGCACAGGAACCGAGGCCACAGGAACCGAGGGCACAGGAACCCAGGCCACAGGAACCGAGGGCACAGGAGCCGAGGGGCGTCGGCGGCCCCTCGCGCCGTCCCGGTGCCCCGCCGGTAGCCTGGAATCCGGTGGCGGCCGTGCCGGTCACCCGCCGGTTCCCGGCCGTCCGGCCCCGGATCCGGCTGCCGGCCGGGCCGCCGCACGGCGGTGGGGCCCGCCGTACCCGAACCGCGGCGCGGACGCCGCCGACGGTCCCTACTTGCGAACGACCGCGCCTCCGCGAGGGGGTCTGCGAGTAGGAGGCGGAGATGGGCCCGTCACGGGCAGTGGCAGACAGCGCTCCCGGGCTGCGCGCGCCCGGCCGCGCCCGGCCCCGGCGGGACGGACAGGGAGCGGTCGTCTGCGCCGTGTCGCTCGGCGGCGGCCTGGGCGCCGCCGCCCGTTACGGCGCGGGCCTGCTGTGGCCGACGGCGGGCGGGGCGTTCCCCTGGACCACGTTTGTGGTGAACACCGTCGGGTGCGCCCTGATCGGCGTTCTCCTTACGGTCATCGCCGGGCTTCCGGCGCCCCACCGGCTGCTGCGCCCGTTCCTCGGCACCGGGGTGCTCGGCGGTTTCACCACGTTCTCCACGTACGCGGTGGACGTCGAGCGCCTGGCCGGGGACGGGCGGCTGCCGACGGCGGTGGCGTACTGCGTGGGCACGCCGGTCGCCGCACTGGCGGCGGTATGGGCGGCGGCGACGGCGACCCGGCGCCTCACGGAAGGATGGAGGAGGACGGGATGAACGCGAAGCCCCCGAACGGGACGCCGGGGCGAGGCGGGCCTTCTGACGGCCCGTCTCCCAACGGAACGCCGGGGCACGGCGCGCCCCCGCCCGGCACCGCCCCCCTGGTCCGCCGCCCCGCCTTCCGGCTGACGGTCTACCTCGGCGATTCCGACACCTGGCACCACCGCCCGCTCCACACGGAGATCGTGCACCGCGCCCACGCCGCGGGGCTGGCGGGCGCGAGCGTCTTCCGCGGTGTCGAGGGCTTCGGCGCCTCCTCCGTCGTGCACACCGCCCGGCTGCTGTCCCTGAGCGAGGACCTGCCGGTGGCCGTCGTGATCGTCGACACCGAGGAGCGCGTACGGGCGTTCCTGCCCGTCCTGGACGAGCTCCTGGGCGCGGACCGTCTCGTCGTCCTCGACGAGGTGGAGGTCGTCCGCCGGCCCGGCGGCGGGGGGCGCCCCGCGTGAACTGGCTGCTCGTCGTCGGCGGGGCCATGGTGGGCGCTCCCCTGCGCTATCTCACCGACCGGGCCGTGCAGGCCCGCCACGACTCCGTCCTGCCCTGGGGCACGTTCACGGTGAACGTCGTGGGCTGCCTGGTCCTCGGCGTCCTTACGGCCGCCGCCCCGTCGCACCTCCGCCTGCTCCTGGGCACGGGCTTCTGCGGCGCGCTCACCACGTACTCCACCTTCTCCTACGAGACCCTGAACCTGGCCACCACGGGCGCCCGCGGCTACGCGGCGGCGAACGCGCTAGGGAGCGTGGTGGTGGGTCTGGGCGCGGCGTGGGCGGGGGTCGGGCTGGGCGGGGCGCTGTGGGGATGACCGCATCATTCGAACGTGTGATCCTTCGACTGTTCCACGCCGGACCCGGCCGCGGGGCCAGTACCCTCCCGCACCCCCAGATGCTCCAGCAGCACCGCCCGCAGTTCCCTCGCCGCCCTGGGCGGTGCGACGTCCTTACGGTGGGCCACCGCGATCGTGCGCCGCATCCGGGTGCCCTCGAAGGGCGTGACGCGCAGGCCCGAGCGGGCCGCGACCATGCCCGGGACGACGGCGAGGCCGAGCCCCGCGCGGACGAAGCCCAGGACCGCGTCCATCTCACCGCCCTCGACGGTGAACACCGGCTCGAAGCCCGCCGCCCGGCAGGCCGCCGTGGTGATCTCGCGGAGGTCGTAGCCCCGCCGGAACATCACCATCGGCAGGCCCTCCAGGTCCGCCACGCGCAGCGCGCGGCGCCGGGTGGGCGGGGGCGCGGTGGGGGCCGAGACCACGACCAGGTCCTCGCGGAGCAGCTCCGTGGCGGCCAGGGCGGGGGCGCCGACCGCCAGCGGGGTGATGATCAGGGCCAGGTCGAGGCCGCCCGCCGCGAGGGTGCGGACCAGGTCCTGCGAGCCGCCCTCGTCGACGACGAGCTCGATGCCCGGGTAGCGGGCGTGGTAGGCGCGCAGCACGTCGGGGACCAGGCTCGCGCACAGGCTCGGCGGGGCGCCGAGCCGGACCCGGCCGCGCCGTAGCTGGACGACCTCCTCGACCTCGCGGCGCGCGGTCTCGGTGTCGGCGAGGATCTGCCGGGCCAGCGGCAGCAGCGCCTCGCCCGCGTCCGTCAGCGTGATGTTGCCCCGGGCCCGGTGGAAGAGGGCGGCGCCCAGCTCTCTCTCCAGGGCCCGGATCTGCTGCGAGAGAGAGGGCTGCGCGACGTGCAGCGCCTCCGCCGCGTGGGTGAAGTGACGGACTTCGGCGAGAGTCGCGAAATAGCGGAGCTGCTGAAACTGCACCCGAGCATCGTATATAGGCATTTCCTATCGAAACCAGCTCGACCATGTCTTGGACGGATCGAACCTCGCGGTCCTAGCGTCGTGTCCCATGGCACTGGCGACCCGGACGGAACGGCCTCCGTCCCTCATCGGCTCCGTGTGGCGCTCGACCGTCGGCAAGAAGGCGGTCATGGCGGTCACCGGCGTGATCATGCTGGCGTACCTGGTCGCCCACATGCTGGGCAACCTGAAGGTGTTCTTCGGGGCCGGGGAGTTCAACCACTACGGGGCCTGGATCCGCACCATCGGCGAGCCCTTCCTGCACCACAAGTGGTTCCTGTGGATCGCCCGGGTGGCCCTGAGCGCGGCGGTGGTGCTGCACGGCGTGGCCGCGTTCCAGCTGAGCCGCCGCGACCTCGCCGCCCGGCCGGCCAAGTACGCGCACACCCGGCGCCGGGCGAGCTACGCGACCCGCACGATGCGCTGGGGCGGCGTGATCCTCGGGCTCTTCATCGTCTGGCACATCCTCGACCTCACCACCCTCACGGTGAACCCCAACGCCGAGGAGGGCCGCCCGTACGAGAACCTCGTCGCGTCCTTCGACCGGCCGCCCGTCACCGCCCTGTACATCGTGGCGATGCTGGCCCTCGGGCTGCACATCCGGCACGGCTTCTGGAGCGCCGCGCAGACGCTGGGCGCGAACTCCCCGCGCCGCGACCGTCTGTTCAAGGCCCTCGCCAACGCCCTGGCACTACTGCTGACCTGCGGCTTCATCGCCGTACCCGTGGGAGTCATGACTGGAGCCGTGAGCTGAGATGGACGCATCCGAGGACGTACGGGGCGGCGCGCCGGACGCCGCGCCGGACGAGTACCACCACTACCGCGTCGGTGCCCCCCTCACCGACAGCAAGGCACCCGGCGGCCCCATAGCCGAGCGCTGGGACAAGCGCCGCTTCGAGGCCAAGCTGGTCAACCCCGCCAACCGCCGCAAGCAGACCGTCATCGTCGTCGGCACCGGCCTCGCGGGCGGCGCGGCCGGCGCGACCCTCGCCGAACAGGGGTACCGCGTCGTCCAGTTCTGCTATCAGGACTCGCCGCGCCGCGCCCACTCCATCGCCGCGCAGGGCGGCATCAACGCCGCGAAGAACTACCGCAACGACGGCGACTCCGTGCACCGGCTCTTCTACGACACCGTCAAGGGCGGCGACTTCCGCGCCCGCGAGTCCAACGTCCACCGGCTCGCCCAGGTCTCGGTGGAGATCATCGACCAGTGCGTGGCGCAGGGCGTCCCCTTCGCCCGCGAGTACGGCGGTCTGCTCGACACCCGCTCCTTCGGCGGCGTCCAGGTCTCCCGGACCTTCTACGCCCGGGGCCAGACGGGCCAGCAGCTGCTCCTCGGCGCCTACCAGGCACTGAGCCGGCAGATCGACGCGGGCAACGTCGAGATGCACGCCCGCACCGAGATGCTCGACCTGATCGTCGTGGACGGGCGGGCCCGCGGCATCGTCGCCCGCGACCTGGTCACGGGTGCCGTCGGCACCTACACGGCCGACGCCGTCGTCCTCGCCTCCGGCGGTTACGGCAATGTCTTCTACCTCTCCACCAACGCCAAGAACTCCAACGCCACCGCGATCTGGCGGGCCCACCGCCGCGGCGCCCACTTCGCCAACCCCTGCTTCACCCAGATCCACCCCACCTGCATCCCGCGCTCCGGCGACCACCAGTCCAAGCTGACGCTGATGAGCGAGTCGCTGCGCAACGACGGCCGCATCTGGGTGCCCAGGGCCAAGGGCGACACCCGCCCGCCGGCCGCGATCCCCGAGGACGAGCGCGACTACTACCTGGAGCGGATCTACCCCTCCTTCGGCAACCTCGTCCCGCGCGACATCGCCTCCCGGGCCGCGAAGAACGTCTGTGACGAGGGCCGCGGCGTCGGCCCGGGCGGCCAGGGCGTCTACCTCGACTTCGCCGACGCGATCACCCGCATGGGCCGCGAGGCCGTCGAGGCGAAGTACGGCAACCTCTTCGAGATGTACGAGCGGATCACGGCGGAGGACCCGTACGAGGTCCCCATGCGGATCTACCCGGCGATCCACTACACCATGGGCGGCCTGTGGGTGGACTACGACCTCCAGACCACGGTCCCCGGCCTCTTCGCGATCGGCGAGGCCAACTTCTCCGACCACGGCGCCAACCGGCTGGGCGCGTCCGCGCTGATGCAGGGGCTGGCCGACGGCTATTTCGTCCTGCCCTCCACCATCAACGACTACCTGGCCCGGCACCCGCACACCCCGGTCGACCCCGCCCACCCGGCCGTCGCCGAGGCGGTCGAAGGCGTCACCGGCAGGCTCGCCCGGCTGCTCGCCGTCGACGGCGACCGCACCCCCGACTCCTTCCACCGCGAGCTCGGCGAGCTGCTGTGGGACGAGTGCGGGATGGCCCGTACCGACGCCGGGCTCCGCAAGGCGCTGGGGCGCATCCCCGCGCTCCGGGAGGAGTTCTGGCGGCGCGTCAAGGTGCCGGGTACGGGCGAGGAGCTCAACCAGTCGCTGGAGAAGGCCAACCGGATAGTCGACTACCTGGAGCTGGCCGAGCTGATGTGCCTGGACGCCCTGCACCGCACGGAGTCCTGCGGCGGCCACTTCCGCGAGGAGAGCCGCACGCCGGAGGGCGAGGCCGCCCGTAAGGACGACGCGTTCTCGTACGCGGCGGCCTGGGAGTTCACGGGGACGGGCCGCGCGCCGGTCCTCCACAAGGAAGCACTGACCTTCGAGTACGTCCACCCCACCCAGCGGAGCTACGCGTAATGAAGCTCACCCTGCGCATCTGGCGCCAGCGCGCCGCCGACGCGGCGGGCGCCATGACCTCCTACGAGGTCACCGGCATCAGCGAGGACATGTCCTTCCTGGAGATGCTCGACCACCTCAACGAGGAGCTGATCCTCGCCGGCGACGAGCCCGTCGCCTTCGACCACGACTGCCGCGAGGGCATCTGCGGCGCCTGCGGCATGGTCATCAACGGCCGGGCGCACGGCCCGGAGCGGACCACCACCTGTCAGCTGCACATGCGGCACTTCGCGGACGGCGACACCATCGACGTCGAGCCGTGGCGGGCGGCGGCGTTCCCCGTCGTGAAGGACCTGGTCGTGGACCGGTCCGCGTTCGACCGCGTGATCGGCTCCGGCGGCTATGTCTCCGTCCCCACGGGCTCCGCGCCCGAGGCCCACGCGACGCCCGTACCCAAGCCCGTGGCCGACCTGGCCTTCGAACACGCCGAGTGCATCGGGTGCGGGGCGTGTGTGGCGGCCTGCCCGAACGGGTCGGCGATGCTCTTCACGTCGGCGAAGGTCGTACACCTGAACGTGCTGCCGCAGGGCGGGCCGGAGCGGGAGTCGCGGGTGCTGGACATGGTGGGGGCGATGGACGCGGAAGGGTTCGGGGGGTGCACGAACACGGGGGAGTGTGCGACGGCTTGCCCGAAGGGGATTCCTCTGCAGTCGATCGCGACGATGAACCGGGAGTTCTTGCGGGCGTCGCTGCGGGGTGGGCGTGGCGGGCGGGGCGGGCGCGGCGCGTAGCCCCTGCGGAGGCCTTTTCCCCTACCCGTCCCTTCCCGGGGGCTTCGCCCCCGGGCCCCCTTTCCGCGCTTCGCGCGGTGTCCTCAATCGCCGGACGGGCTGAAAATCAGCCCGTCCGGCGATTGAGGGCATTCGGGAAGGGGCGGGTAGGGGAAGAGCGGCCGGCACGGCACCTTCACCGCGCCCCGAACACCTGCGTCCACCGCGGTCCGCCCGGCGCGTGGTTCACGCCCACCCCGATCTCCTTGAACGAGCAGTTCAGGATGTTCTTCCGGTGCCCGTCACTGTGCATCCAGGAATCCATCACGGACGCCGCGGTCCGCTGCCCGTACGCGATGTTCTCCCCGTACGTGCTCCAGCGGTACCCCGCGGCCGTCACCCGCTCCCCCGGGCCCGCGCCGTCCGGGTTGGTGTGGTCGAAGAACTTGCGGGCAGCCATGTCGTCGGAGTGGCCCTGCGCGGCGGCGTCGAGCAGGCTGTTCTGGGTGAGGGGGCCGCAGCCGGCCTTGGCGCGTTCGGTGTTGACGAGGGACGTGACCTGCTGGGCGAGGCCACCGCCGCCCGTGACGCCACGGCCCTGGCCGCCGGACGGGGCCTTGGACTTCTTGGGCGCGGCGGACTCCGTCGTGGGGTCCGCCTTCGGCGACGGGGAGGCCGGGGAGCCGCTCGGGGACGCGCTCGCGGAGGCGGAGGCGGAGGAGGACGCGCTCGCCGAGGCGGAGGCGCTCGCACTCGCGGACGCGCTCGCCGAGGCGGACGTCGGGGACGGCAGCGCCGACCCCTCGGCGCCCAGCGGCCCGACCCGGCCGGGCAGTTCCTCGCCGGCCTTCACCGGCCGGTCCTCGCCGTCCGGGGAGCCGGTGAAGAGCTCCATACCGCCCACCACCCCGCCGCCCAGGAGGGCCAGCGCGGCCGCGCCGACCGCGACCCGCCCGGCCGTGCGTGGCCGTCGCGCGCGGTGGCCGCGGCCGCGGGCCGTTCCGTCGCCCGCGCCCGTACGCCGGCGCCCGGCGCCCGCCGCGGAGGGCACGGCCGTCGTGGCGGCGGTGGGGGCCATGGCGTCCGTGGCGACCACCGCGCCGCCGCCCCACCAGCCCAGCAGCGCGCCGGTGACCGGCACCAGGCCGAGGCCGACGAGGAGGCCCTCCGCGGGCACCAGCGCCGACCAGGCCCCACCGCAGGCGGCGCAGCCGCGCGCGTGGCGGGCGACGCGCTTGCGCCACAGGGCGGACGGGACCCCGTCCCAGGGGGCGGTGAGCTCGGCGAGCTCCCGGCAACGCGGGGCGGCGGCGAGGGCCCGTACGATCCCGCGGGCGGTGTCGAGCTGCTCCTTGGTGCGCTGCACGCGGACGGCCGTGTGCGCGGCGGACAGCTCCAGGGCGGCGGCGACCTCGGCGCGGGTGAGCTCGCCGGCGGCCTCCAGCCACCACAGGGACAGGACGGTCCGCTCGCCCTCGTCGAGCCAGCGGGTGGCCTCGGCGACCTCCTTGCGCTGCCCCTGGAGGCCGAGGCGGACGATGGTCAGGTCGACGAAGTCCGCGCGGGGGTCGGGGACCTCGGCGGCCTCCTGAAGGCCACTGACGGGTGCCTCGGGGCGGTCCCGCCAGTGGCTGCGTATCTGGTTGGTGGTGACGGCGACGAGCCAGGAGCGGAAGCGCGCGGGGTCGCGCAGCTCCTCCAGGCCGTTGATGACCCGGAGCATGGTCTCCTGCACCACGTCGTCGACGTCGGCGTGGCCGTTCAGCGCCCGCCCCACGATGTTGTAGACGAGTGGCAGGTAGGCGGCGACGAGCTGATCCTGCGCCGCCGGGTCCCCGGCTCGCGCCGCCTCGACCACGGCCACGTTCTCACTCTTCACGCTCCGCCACCTCATTCCGTTCGGTCCGACACATGGGAGACGCGAGAGGGTACGCGGGATAACGAGAAGTGGGAAAAAATCTTCAACGGGTGGACGGATGAGCGAGAAATTCCGCCAGGATGCCCGGAGTTGCCCTGTCCACGAAGACTGCCGCCTCCTCCGCCGACATATCCCGAATGCGGTATCCGTCCTCTCCCCCGGCGACGGCCGCCGTCGCGGTGACGAGCCCGTTCCGGCGGCCGAAGGGGGTGTCCGTGAACGTCCACGCCTGGACCGCCCGCCGCTCCAGGACCGTGGTCTCCCGGCCGAAGGTGCCCGACCGTACGACCAGGTGGCGGCCCCGCACCCCGTGCCCGAGGCCGCGGTGGGCGTCCCGGGCCAGGGCGTACGCGAGCGGCGCGGCCGACAGCGCGTAGCCCGCCGCGCAGTACAGCAGGACGGGCGTGAGCAGCCACCCGAGGACGGCGAGCGCCGCCGTGGGCAGCGCGACGGCCCAGGCGAGGGCGCGCACCACCCGCCGGCGGAGGGCCGCGCGCGGGTGGGGCCGCAGCGCGTCCGCGTCCAGGGCCTCGCCGGACCGGCCGAACGCCCCGGGGTCGTCCGCCCCGCCGTCCGTGCCGAGCACGCCCGCGCACACCCGCAGCGCCTGCGCGCGAGGAGCCGGCGGCAGGACGACGCTCCGCCGGCGGTTCTCCTCCCGGTCGCCGAGACCACCCGCCACCGCCCGTACGGAGGCGCCGCCGCCCATGCGCAGCAGCAGCGGTTCGCGCAGGGTCACGCCGCGCAGCCGGGCGCGTTCGACGGAGACGGATCGGGTGGTGAACAGGCCCCGGCGGACGCGCAGCGTGTCGGCGTCGGTCCACTCCAGGCGGTAGTTCCACCAGTTCTCGGCGTACAGCGCCACGGCGCCGACGACGCCGAGGAGGGTGACGGCGAGGAGGGCGAGCGGGACGGTGAGCCACAGCGCGCTGTGGCCGAACTCCTGGAAGGCCCGGCGTACGGGGCCGATCCGCCAGGGTTCGACGCCGATGCCGTCGAGGACCCGCCAGAGCGCGCCGGCGGTGGCGAGGACGCCGCCGAAGACCCAGAACGTGAGGGGGGCGTAGCGCAGCCGGCGGAGATCGGCGGTCGCGAGGAGGGGTTCGGCGGCGTCGTGGGCCCCGGCGCGGGCGAGGAGCTCGGCCCGCAGCCGTACCGCCTCGGGGCGGGCCAGGGCGTCCAGGGACAGCTCGCCGCCGTGGCCGCCGGTCCCGGCGCGCAGCACGGCGAGGCCGAGCAGGCGCTGGACGGGGTTGGCGGTGAGGTCGACGGTGCGGACGCGGTGCAGGGGTATCGCGCGCAGGCCGCGGGTGAACAGGCCGCTGCTGAGCTCGAAGGAGTCGGCGGTGACGCGGTAGCGGGTGCGCCGCCAGCTGATCAGGCCCGCGGTGGTGAGGCACGCGAAGACCGCGCCGACGACGCCGAGGGTGATCCAGGCGCGGGCGCCCGGACGGCCGCCGGTGGCGAGGGCGGTGAGGGCGAGCGAGCCGAGGGGCGCGCCCAGCCAGGCGCAGTGGACGAGGACGGTCCGGGGGTCGAGGGTGCGCCAGGGCGTGCTCACGAGGCGTCCCCCGGGATCAGGCGGGCGGCGTCGGCGACGCGCTCGGCCAGCAGCCGGGCGTCGGCGTCGGACAGGCCGGAGATCTTCACGGCGCCGGCCGTGGAGGCGGTGGTGACGGTGACCGTGGCGAGGCCGAAGGCCCGCTGGAGGGGGCCGCGCGTGGTGTCGACGGTCTGGACGCGGGAGAGCGGGGCGATCCGGCGCCGGTGCCGGCACCAGCCGCTCGCCGCGTACACCGCGGACCCGCCCAGCTCCCAGGCGTGGACGCGGTACCGCAGGCGCGGCATGGCCAGGAGGTAGCCGAGGGCGGGCAGCACGAGGACGACGAGCAGCAGGGGGCCGAGCCAGGGCAGGGCGCCGGGGAAGAAGAGCAGGGACAGGACGAACAGCGCGACGGCGGTGAGCAGCAAGGGGCCGCTGAGGGTGAGCAGGGCCTGGACGGTCCACCAGCGGCGGGCGCGGGGGTCGGCCGCGTGGCGCGGCGGCCGGAGCCCGGCCTGTGGGTGGTGCCGGTGTGCGGCCATCACTGCCCCCGATTCTTTTCCAAGTCAGTTGTATTGGCGGCGCTAAGCTATAGCAATACAGACGACTTGTGAAACGGAGGGACCGGCGTGCCGAAGCGCGTGGACCACGAGGAGCGCCGCGCCCGGATCGCGGAGGCGCTCTGGCGGATCGCCTGCGCGCGGGGGCTCGACGGCGCGAGCCTGCGGGACGTCGCGGCGGAGGCGGGCATCTCGCTGGGCCAGCTCCAGCACTACTTCGCCAGCAAGGACGACATGCTCGTCTTCGCCCTGGAGCACATCAGCGACCTCGCCGCGCGGCGCGTCGGCGAACGCCTGCGGGGGCTCTCCGGGGAGCCGTCGCCGCGCGACGTCCTGCTGGGGTCGGTGCGGGAGATGCTCCCGCTGGACGACAAAAGCCGTACGGGCCATCTCGTGCAGATCGCGTACTTCGTCCGGGCCGTCCACGACGAACGGCTGCGCCGCCACGCGAAGGAGGGCGTACCGGGGCTGCGGGCGTTCTTCGCGGGGCAGGTGCGGGAGGGGCAGGCGCGCGGGGAGGTGGCGGCGGACCGGGATCCGGAGGTGGAGGCGGCGTTGCTGATCGCGCTGGTGGACGGGTTGGCGAGTTACGCGGTGCTGGAGGTCTGGTCGGCGGAGGAGGCGCTGGGGTTGGTGGCGGGGCATCTGGATCGGCTGTTCGGGGTGCGGTGAGGGGGCGGGGCGGAGGATGCGCGGGTGGGGGGTGCGCGGGTGGGGGGTGCCGCTGCGCGGGGCTTCGTCCCCACCCCGCCCCTTCCCGCTGCTTCCGATGTGCGGCTCCGCCGCGTGGCGGGGGGCAAGCCCCCGGACCCCCGTTCCGCGCTCCGCGCGGTGTCCTCAAGCGCCGGACAGGCTGAAAATCAGCCCGTCCGGCGCTTGAGGACATTCGGGAAGGGGCGGGGAGGGGACAAAGCCACCCGCTACGGCCGCCGCGCCGCCCGGTTCCGACCCCCCGGCCCCGGGGACAGCGCCGTCGCCAGTTCCCCCAGCGCCTCCATCAGCAGCTCCGTACCCCGCACCGCCACCCCCGTGTCGCCCGCCTCCGCCCGCCACGCGTCGAGGGCCGCGCGCGGGGCGGACCAGTCGGGTTCGCGGCGTTCGCGGACGGCCGCGGCGGCGTCGGGGAGGGCGGTGCGGAGGGCGTCGGCGAAGGCGGCGGCGCCTTTGGACGGGTCGGTGGAGCGGTCCGGGAGGTGGGCCTCCATCAGCATCGTCGCCCGGCCCATCGTCGCGAGCGCGGACTCCGCCGCCCGCTCGGCGGTACGGGAGATGCCGCGGTGGCGCACGGGCTCGGTGAGGGCGCGGGCGGCCACATCCTCCCAGGCCGTGCGCGCCGCCCGGGAGTCGAGCAGCGCCTCGCGCACCCGCCGCGGCCTGGACTCGGCGGGTTCGGCGAACGCGCCGAGCACGGCGAGGGAGTAGCGCCCGTTGGCCTCCAGCCAGTCGGCCAGCCGGTCCCGCAGCCGGGGCGTCTCCCAGGTGGGGAAGAGGGCGTACGCGGCCATCGCGAGCAGCCCGCCCAGCAGGGTGAGCGCCACGCGCGCCTGCACGGTCTGCGACCAGCCCTCGCCCGCGATGCCGAGCAGGAAGACGACGTAGCCGGCGATGCAGGCCGACGCCACGCTGTAACCCGTGCCCATCAGCAGGTACATCAGCCCGATGCAGAGCACGGCCAGCGCCGCGCACACCCAGATGCCGGGGTGGAAGAGGGCCATCAGGGCGCCGGCGATCAGCACGCCGACCACGGTGCCCACGAAGCGGCCGACGCCGCGCGAGTACGTCTGCCCGAAGTCGGGCCGCATCACCATCACCGAGGTCAGCGGCACCCAGTAGCCGTGTCCCAGCGGGAGTGCGCTGCCGAGGGCGTAGCCGATCAGCGCGACGACCGCCGTCCGCACGCCGTGCCGGCCGATCGGCGAGGACCAGCGCGCCTCACGGCGCAGCGCGCGCAGGGCGACCGGCACCAGCCGGGGCACGGAGGGCCGCAGCAGGTGCCGGTGCTCCTTCCCGGCGTCCCGCTTCGGCTCCCCATTGCGCGGGGTGGTGGTGCGGACGGGCTCGTCGGTGGCCTCGACCGCGTCGCCGAGCAGGGCGATGAGCCGGAGCGCGGAGCGGCGCGCGGCGCCGTCGAGTACGGGCCCCGACTCGGGCACCTCCAGGGTGTCCACGGCCTCGGGCGAGAGCCGCACGGGTCTGCCCCAGCGGATGGCGCGCGCCACCGAGTCGAGGACGGAGGCCGCGGCGCCCAGCAGGTCGCGCGCCCGGTCGCGCTCGGGGCCCTCGGCGGGCGCGCCCAGCACGGGGTCGGCGAGCGAGGCGAGCACCGGCCTGATCCGCTCGGCGACGCCGCGCGGCCCGCCCAGCTGCCGCGGCCGGCTGCGGGCCTGGCGTGGTGTCAGCTCGGCGGCCTCGCGGGCGTCCATCAGCGGCTGCGGGTCGAAGCGGGCCACCGGGTCGTGCCGGAGCCGGCGGGCGTAGTCGGCCTCCGCGGCCAGCGCGTCGGCGAGCGCGTCCCGCTGGAGGCCCCAGGGTCTGATGGGCAGCAGCACGATGAGCGTGGCCTGGACGAGCCCGCCGAAGGCGATCAGCCCGGCGTGGTGCAGGGCGCCGGACACCGAGGTCGGCAGGGTGACGGTGACCAGCATGACGGCGATCGTCTGCGTCGCGACCAGGCCCGACACCGGGCCGATGGCCCACGCCATGCCCGCCAGCAGCGTCCAGACGCCCAGCAGCACGGCGAAGGCGAGGTGGTCGGCGGCGGCGACGTAGCCGAGGAAGGTGCTGACGGCGAGGCCGACGGCCACCGCGAGGGCCAGCACCGGCCGGGGCCGCCAGCTCCGCTGGAAGGTCGCCACGCCCGCGGCGAAGGCGCCGAACGCGGACGACACCGCCAGCTTCGGCGTCCCGAGCCACAGCATCAGCCCGATCACGATCGCGACGCCGAAGGTGCCGCGCAGGGCGAGGAGCGGCGTCAGGGTGGTCCGCTCGACCGTGAGACCGGCCCGAACGGACTTCCGTAGCGCACTCGACCAGGTCATGCCACGAGCTTACGATCCCGCCCGCACCGAACCGGACTGGGAGGCTCCGGCAGCGGGCGCGTCGGAGCCGCGAATACGTGTGATAGGAAACTGTCACGGCATCGCACGCTGCCACCGTCAGGGTGGAGCGCGGAGGTGTCCGTGAGGTGCCCGTTGGAGGCATTCCACCCATGTCAGTCGAGCTGAACCACACGATCGTCCACTCCCGCGACCGCGAGGCCGCCGCCGCCTTCCTGGCCGGGATCCTGGGACTGGAGGTCGGCGAGCCGGCCGGCCCGTTCCTGCCCGTCGTCACCGGCAACGGCGTCGCCCTGGACTACGCGACCGTCGCCCCGGAGAGCATCACCCCGCAGCACTACGCGTTCCTGGTGCCCGAGGCGGAGTTCCCCGCCATGTTCGAGCGGATCAAGGCGGCCGGGGCCGAGTTCTACGCCGACCCCGCCGGGCGGAGGCCCGGCGAGATCAACCGCAACGACGGCGGATACGGCGTGTACTTCCTGGACCCGTCCGGCCATTACATGGAGCTCCTCACCCGCCCGTACGGGAGCGGCGGGACGGAGGCGTAGCACCGGCCGGGTCCCCCTTCCGGGCCGGTCAGCCCTTCTGGCCGCGGCGGGAGCGGTTGCCGGGCCGCTCGGCGACCCAGGTGCGGATCGTGTCCGCGAACCAGTAGGGCTTGCCGCCCTCCGTGAGGTCGGGGGCGGGCAGCATGCCGTGCTTGCGATAGGTCCGCACGGTGTCGGTCTGCACACCGATGTGCGCCGCGATCTCCTTGTAGGACCAGAGTCGACGGTCGGTCATCTCTCGCGCCTCTCCGCCGTGCCGCGGCGACGGAGGGGGATCCGTAGGGGGAGCCACGGGACGGCTGTCTCGATCACTTGAGCCTGCGCCCGGGGAACGACGCAGAGTGACCGGGCGGGGACGGCTGTCGGACTCCTGTGACGCGAGGCTCGCGGAAACGTGACGCTCGTAACCGGAGGATGACGGTGGGGCGGGCGCGGAGCAGGCGCGGGTCCGCGCGACGGGCCCTGGTGCGGCGGTGTGCGGGCCGGGGACGGGTGGTGCCCGCGCTGCTCGGGCCCGACGCGGGCACGCCCCGGGCGCGGGCGGCGCCCTCCCGGCTCGCGCCGTGGCGGCACGGCTGCACGGCGGCACGCCTCGGGCGCGGGCGTGCCTCACACCGCCTCCGCACCGCCTCCGCACCGCCTCCGCACCGCTTCGGATCGCCCCGGATCGCCCCGGATCAGGAAGCCGCGGGCAGCCGCACCGGCCGTCCCTCCCGCCGGGACGTCTCGCAGGCCACGGCGATCCGCAGGGCGCGCAGCCCCTCCTCCCCGGGGCAGGGGCTGGGCTCCTCGCCCCGCACCGCGCGGACGAAGGCCGCCAGCTCCGCGCGGTACGCGTCCGCGAAGCGCTCCAGACAGTCCGCCCACGGCCGCTCCGGCGGGGCGGCCGCGCCCGGTTCGGCGGACGTCACGGGCGTACGGGCGTCCAGCCCGGCCACCCACTGGTCCCGCTCGCCGGACAGCTCCGTACGGACGTCGTAGCCCGCGCCGTTGCAGCGGGTGGCGGTGACCGTGACGAGGGTGCCGTCGTCGAGGGTGAGGAGGGCGCAGGCGGTGTCGACGTCCCCCGCCTCGCGGTAGAGGGCACCGCCCGCGTCCGAGCCCCGGGCGTACACCTCCACCACCTCACGCCCCGTCAGCCACCGGACGGCGTCGAAGTCGTGGATCATGCAGTCGTGGATCAGCCCGCCGGACCGGGCGAGGAACCCGGCCGGCGGCGGCGCCGCGTCCGAGGTGACGCAGCGGATGGTGTGCACCCGCCCCAGCGCCCCGCTCCGCAGGGCCTCGCGCGCCGTCCGGAATCCGGCGTCGAAGCGCCGCTGGAAGCCGATCTGGAGCAGGGTGCCCGCCGCCGCGGCCTCCCGCAGCGCGGCCTCCGTGCCCGCGACGTCCGGCGCGAGGGGCTTCTCGCAGAACGCGGGGAGCCCGGCCCGCGCGGCACGGGCGACCAGCCCGGCGTGCGCGGCGGTCGGGGCGGCGACGACCACCGCGTCGACGGCGTCCGCGGCGAACACCTCGTCCACCGCGCGCGCGGGCCGGGCGCCGGTCTCCCGGGCCACGGCCGCCGCCCGGTCCGGGTCGGCGTCCGCGACCAGCAGCCCGGCGACGCCGTCCGCGCCGGCCAGGATCGCCGCGTGCCGGGCGCCGATGCGCCCCGCGCCGACCAGCCCGATCCGCAGTCCCGCCCGCATCCGGCTCAGCCTCCGTACAGCGCGGGCCGCGCCGCCAGTTCCACGGCGACCCGGGCGCCCGTCGCCTGGGCCCGTACGCCCGCCTCGCAGACGGCCGCCGCCGCGTAGCCGTCCCAGACGCCCGGGCCCTCGGTCTCCCCGCGCCGGGCGGCGTCGACCCAGCGCCGCACCTGGCGGTCGTAGGCGTCCTCGAAGCGCACCACGTAGTCCTGGGCGATCTCGCCGCCCCAGCGGCCGGCCGCGGTCACGTACAGCCCGTGGGCGTCGCCGAGCCGGGCCGCGCCGCGCTCACCGACGGCCTCGCAGCTCACCTGGTAGCCGAAGCCGCAGTTGACGAAGATCTCCACGTCGACGACCGCGCCGCCGGCGGTCTCCAGGAGGACGAGCTGGGGGTCGCCCAGCCCTTCGGGCGCGCCCCCCGAGGGGCGGGGCCTCAGGACCGTGACGGCGGTGATCTCCTCGCCGAGCAGCCAGCGGGCCGCGTCGATCTCGTGCACCACCGAGTCGTTGATCATCATCTGTTCGGTGAAGCCGGGCGGGGTGGCGACATTGCGGTGCCGGCAGTGCAGCATCAGCGGCCGGCCGAGCCCGCCGCCGTCCAGCAGGGCCTTGAGCCGCAGGTATTCGGCGTCGTACCGGCGCATGAAGCCCACCTGTACGCGCCGGTGGCCGAGCCGGGCCTCGGCCTCCATCACCCGCAGCGCGGCCGCGGCGTCCGGCGTGAGCGGCTTCTCGCAGAGCACCGGCAGGTCGTGCGCGAGCGCGGCCAGCAGCGCCTCCTCGTGGGCCGGTCCGGGCGAGGCGATCAGCACCGCGTCCACGTCGGGCGCGGCCATGGCGGCGGCCGCGTCGGTGTAGGCCGTGCAGCCCGCGATGCCGCGGGCCGCGCCCTTGGCCCGGTCGCCGTCGATGTCGACCACGGCCGTCACCCGCGCGCCGCTGACGACCTCGTCGAGCCGCCGGACGTGATCGGCGCCCATCCGCCCGGTGCCGACGACGGCGACGCCCAGCGTGCTGTGCTGCGTCATGGTGTGACTCCTGACTCGTGCGGGTGGCTTCCGCGGGCCCGCCGGGGGCTCAGACGCCGCAGCCGCGCAGGAACGCCCTGGTGCGGCGGGCGATGGGCAGCGGGCGGTCCGGCGGGCACGGGTACATGTCCTGCTCCACGATGGCGAACAGCTCCGCGTCGAGCTTCGCGGCGGCGGCCAGGACGGGCTCCAGCGCCGGTACGCCGCGCGGCGGTTCGCACATCACGCCCTGGCGCACGGCGGGCCCGAACGGCGTGCCCTTGGCGACGACGTCCGCGAGGACCTCGGGGTCGACCTGCTTGAGGTGGAGGTAGCCGATCCGCTCGCCGTAGGTCTCGATGAGCTCGACGCTGTCACCGCCGCAGTACGCGTAGTGCCCGGTGTCCAGGCAGAGGCTGACGAGCGCGGGGTCGGTGGCGTCCAGGAAGCGCGCGACGTGGGCCTCGGTGTCGAGGTGGGTGTCGGCGTGCGGGTGGACGACGATGTCGAGCCCGTACGTCTCGCGGACCTCGCGGGCCAGCCGCTCCGTCCCGGTGGTCAGCTCCCGCCACTGATCGGCCGTCAGCTCGGGGTCCTCGATGCGCTCGGCGGTCCGGTCGTCGCGCCAGAAGGAGGGGATGACGACCAGATGGCGGGCGCCCGTCGCGCGCGTCAGCTCCGCGACCCGGCCGACGTGCTCCCACGTCGCGTCCCAGACCGCCGGGCCGCGGTGCAGCGCCGTGAAGACCGTGCCCGCGGAGACGGCGAGCCCGCGCCGCTCGGTCTCGTCGCGCAGCCGGGCCGGGTCGGTGGGCAGATAGCCGTACGGTCCCAGCTCGATCCACGCGTAGCCCGCGTCGGCGACCTCGTCGAGGAAGCGCCTCCAGGGGACCTGCGCGGGGTCGTCGGCGAACCAGACGCCCCAGGAGTCCGGGGCGGAGCCGACGCGGAGGCGGGGCGCGGATGAGGGCGGGGGGCTGGCGGACATGGGGCGGGTCTCCTCGGTCCTGGGCCGCGAGGCGGTTTCGTCCGAGCTTCCCCGTGGGGTGGGAAGGTGTCAAGGCTTCGTCCGGACATACGGACGTAACGTCAAGTCACCCCGAGAGTACGTCTATATGTAAGGACAATTCCTTGACATGGTCGTGCGGGCCCGGCTAGACCTGACCCCATGACCGAGCCGAGACCGTACGACCTGCTCGCCATGGGCAGGGTCGGGGTGGACCTCTATCCCCTCAGGACCGGTGTGCCGCTCGCGCGGGTCGACACCTTCGGGCGGTTCCTGGGCGGGTCGGCGGCCAATGTCGCGGTCGCCGCGGCCCGGCTCGGCCGCCGCGCGGCGCTCGTCAGCCGCACCGGTGACGACCCCTTCGGCGCGTACGTCCACGAGGCGCTGCGGGACTTCGGCGTGGACGACCGGTGGGTGACCCCCGTCCCCCACCTCCCCACGCCGGTCACGTTCTGCGAGATGTTCCCGCCCGACGACTTCCCGCTGTACTTCTACCGCCGGCCCAAGGCGCCCGACCTGGAGATCCGCACCGCCGAGCTGGACCTGGACGCCCTGCGCGCCGCCCGGATCCTCTGGGTGACGGGCACGGGGCTGTGCGAGGAGCCGAGCCGGGCGGCGACGCTGGCGGCGCTCGCGGCCCGCGCCAAGCGCGGCACGACGGTCTTCGACCTGGACTGGCGGCCGCTGTTCTGGGGCGGGGCGGGCGGCGCCTCGGCGGACGGCGGTGCCACGGGCGCCGCCGCGATGGCCGCGGCCCGGCCGTTCTACGCGGCGGCCCTCGCCCACACCACGGTCGCCGTCGGCAACGCCGACGAGTGCGAGGTCGCCACGGGCGAGCGCGATCCGTACGCGGCCGCGTGGTCCCTGCTCGACGCGGGCGTCGAGCTCGCCGTCGTGAAACGGGGGCCGAAGGGGGTCCTCGCCGTCCACCGCGACGGCACCACGGTCGAGGTGCCGCCGGTGCCCGTCGAGGTCGTCAACGGCCTCGGCGCGGGCGACGCGTTCGGCGGCGCGCTCTGCCACGGCCTGCTCGCGGGCTGGGACCTGGAGCGCGCCGTGCGCTACGCCAACGCGGCGGGCGCGCTGGTCGCCACGCGGATCGCCTGCTCGTCGGCGATGCCGACGGAGGAGGAGGTGGAGCTGCTGCTGGCGGCCCCGCCGCACGGCGGGGAGGGCCGCCCCGGAGCCGGGGGTACGGGCGCGGCCGGTGGCGGCCTGGACGCCCCTGCCCGCGGTGGCCCCGGCGGCCCGGCCGGGAGGGGTACGGGCGGCCCCGGCGCGGAGGGCACCGGCAGCCCGGCCGAAACGGGTCCGGACCCCGCCGAGGCCCCCACCGCCGACCCTGCCCACGCCGGTTCGGCCCCCGCCACAGGCACCACCGGCAGCCCAACCCACACCGGCTCGAACCCCACCGAGAGCCCCACCACCGGCCCAGCCCACGCCGGCTCGGCCCCCGCCACACACACCACCGGCAGCCCGGCCCACACCGGCTCGGCCCCCACCGAGAGCCCCACCACCGGCCCCGCCCACACCGGCTCGAACCCCACCGAGAGCCCCACCACCGGCCCCACCGGCGCCGGTTCGGACCCCGCCGCGGACATCACCGCCGGCCCGGTCGGCGCCGGGCCCGGCGCCCCGCCCGAAGGGCGTCCCGGAAGCCCCGCGGACGGCCCCCCGAAGGCCCCCGCTCCCCCGCCCCAGGCCCGTCGTGACGCCCGGTCCCGTGCCAAGGGCTCCCGTCGCAAGCCGCCCCGCCCCGGACAGGAAGCGCCCCGCCCGTGACCGTCGCCCTCGCCGATCTCGCCCGGGTGCGGGCCCGGCACCCCGAAGCCGTCGCCGAGGCCGCCGCCCGGCGGGCCCGGCGGCCCCTCGTCGGGGACAGCGGGCGGGTGATGATCATCGCCGCCGACCACCCCGCGCGCGGCGCCCTCGCCGTCGGCGACCGCCCCCTCGCCATGGCCGACCGCGCCGGTCTCCTGGAGCGGCTCTGCCTCGCCCTGTCCCGGCCTGGCGTCGACGGGGTCCTCGGCTCCGCCGACGTCCTCGACGACCTGCTGCTGCTCGGCGCCCTGGAGCACAAGGTCGTCATCGGGTCCATGAACCGCGGCGGACTCGCCGGCGCCGCCTTCGAGATGGACGACCGCTTCACCGGCCACCGCCCCGAGGACCTGGCCGGGCTCGGCTTCGACGCGGGCAAGCTGCTGCTGCGCATCGACCACGACGACCCCGGCTCGCTGCGCACCCTGCACTCGGCCGCCCGCGCCGTCGACGCCATGGCCGCCCTCCGGCTGCCCGTCTTCGTCGAGCCGTTCGTCTCCCGGCGGGTGGCCGGCCGGGTGGTCAACGACCTGAGCGCCGACGCCGTCGTCCGGTCCATCGCCATCGCCTCGGGGCTCGCCGGCACCTCCGCGTACACCTGGCTCAAGGTGCCGGTCACGGACGACCCGGCCGACATGGCCCGGGTGCTGGCGACCTCCACGCTCCCGGCCGTACTGCTGGGCGGTGACCTCGCGGACGGCCCCGGCGGCCGGGACGCGGCGTTCGAGAAGTGGCGTGCCGCGCTGCGGCTGCCGACCGTGCAAGGGCTCGTCGCCGGCCGCTCGCTGCTCTACCCCGCCGACGGGGACGTGGCGGGCGCCGTCGACACGGCCGTGGGACTGCTGTGACGCCCGTACCCCACGCGGCGTCAGGAGAGACGAGAAAACGGATGACCTTCGCGACCCCCCATCTCCCGGCCGGCAGCGCCGCCGACGGAGGCCCGTACACCCTGGACATCAGCCCGGAACAGGCCGGCTGGGAGTACTCCTCGCTGCGCGTCCTGGTCCTCGCGCCCGGCTCCACACACACCTTCACCTCGGGCGACAGCGAGTGGATCGTGCTGCCGCTGGCCGGCGGCTGCGCGGTGACCGTGGACGGGCGGCCCTTCGAACTGGAGGGCAGGAAAAGCGTCTTCGCCGGGGTCACCGACTTCGCCTACGTCCCCCGGAGCGCCCATGTGACCCTCGGGTCCCGGACGGGCGGGCGGTTCGCGCTGGCCGGGGCGCGCTGCGAGCGCCGGCTGCCCGCCCGCTACGGGCCGGCCGAGGCCGTCCCCGTGGAGCTGCGCGGCACCGGCTCCTGCTCTCGCCAGGTCAACAACTTCGCCGCGGCGGGCGCCTTCGAGTGCGACCGGCTGATCGCGGTCGAGGTCGTCACCCCGGGCGGCAACTGGTCGTCGTACCCGCCGCACAAGCACGACGAGCACCGGGCCGGCCAGGAGTCCGAGCTGGAGGAGATCTACTACTTCGAGATCGACGGCGACGCGGGCCTCGGCTACCACCGCGTCACCCCGTCCCGGCGCGGCGGCACGGACGTCCTCGCGGAGGTCCGCGACGGCGACGCGGTGCTGATCCCGGACGGCTGGCACGGCCCGTCGATCGCCGCGCCCGGACACGACATGTACTACCTCAACGTGATGGCGGGGCCCGGCCCCGAGCGGGAGTGGCTGATCCGCGATCACCCCGACCACGCCTGGATCCGCGCCACCTGGCCGGAGCAGCCGCTCGACCCGCGGCTGCCGTTCTACCTCGCGCCCGGGGAGATGACATGACCGTTCCGCACTCCCGGCGGCCGGGCCGCCGGCTCACCACGGCCCAGGCCCTGGTGGAGTTCCTCGCCCACCAGCACACCGAGCGCGACGGCCGGCGGCAGCGCCTGGTCACCGCCTGCTGGGGCATCTTCGGCCACGGCAACGTGGCGGGCGTCGGCCAGGCCCTCCTGGAGGCCGAGGGCGCGCTGCCGTTCCTCCAGGGCCGCAACGAACAGGCCATGGTGCACGCCGCCGTCGGCTACGCCCGGCAGAGCGACCGGCTCTCCGCCCACGCCGTCACCACCTCGATCGGCCCCGGCGCCACCAACCTCGTCACCGGCGCGGCCCTCGCCACGATCAACCGGCTGCCCGTCCTGCTGCTGCCCGGCGACACCTTCGCCACCCGGCCCGCCGACCCGGTGCTCCAGCAGCTCGAACACCCCGGCGCGGGCGACGTCTCCGTCAACGACTGCCTGCGGCCGGTGTCCCGGTACTTCGACCGGATCACCCGGCCCGAGGCGCTGATCCCGGCCGCCCTCCAGGCGATGCGGGTGCTGGCCGACCCGGTCGAGACCGGTGCCGTCACCCTGGCACTGCCGCAGGACGTGCAGGCCGAGGCGTACAACTGGCCGGAGGAGTTCTTCGCCGACCGCGTCTGGCACGTCCGCCGCCCGGCGCCCGCCGCCGACGCGCTCGCGGAGGCGGTACGGGCGATACGGGCGGCCCGGCGGCCACTGGTCGTCGCGGGCGGCGGGGTGGCCCACAGCGGGGCCGAGGACGCGCTGCGGGCGCTGGCCGACGCCACGGGCGTCCCGGTCGCGTCCACCCAGGCCGGCAAGGGGTCGCTGCACCACGCCCACCCGTCGGACGTCGGCGGGCTCGGCCACACCGGCACCGCCGTCGCCGACGCGCTCGCCCGCGACGCCGATCTCGTGCTCGGCGTCGGCACCCGCTACACCGACTTCACGACGGCGTCCGGGACCCTGTTCGCCGCCCCGGGCGTCCGCTTCGTGAACCTCAACATCGCCGCCGCGGACGCCCACAAGATGGCGGGGCTCGCGGTCGTCGCCGACGCCCGGGCGGGCCTCGCCGCCCTGGCCGAGGGGCTGGCCGGGCACCGGGTCCCGGCGGCCTACGAACGGGAGTACGCGGCGGGCAAGGCCGAGTGGGAGGCGGCCGTCCAGCGGGCGTACTCCTGGCGGGACGCGGACGCGCGGCCCACCCAGGCCCAGGTGCTCGGCGCGCTGGACTCCGTCGTCGGCGACGAGGACGTGATCGTCAACGCGGCCGGCTCGCTCCCCGGCGATCTGCACAAGCTGTGGCGGTCCCGCTCCCGCCGCCAGTACCACCTGGAGTACGGCTACTCCTGCATGGGTTACGAGATCCCCGCCGCGATCGGCGTGCGGCTGGCCGCGCCGGAGCGGCCGGTGTGGGCGCTGGTCGGGGACGGCACATATCTGATGATGCCGACGGAGCTGGTCACGGCCGTGCAGGAGGGCATCCCGATCAAGGTGGTGCTGGTCCAGAACCACGGCTACGCCTCCATCGGCGGCCTCTCGGAGCAGGTGGGCGCCGAGCGCTTCGGCACGGCCTACCGGTTCCGGGCGGCGGACGGCACGTACACGGGCGGGCCGCTGCCGGTCGACCTGGGGGCCAACGCCGCGTCCCTGGGGATGGCCGTGCTCCGGCCGCGCACGGTCGGCGCGCTGCGCGAGGCGCTCGCCGAGGCGCGCGCCGCCGAACGCCCCACATGTGTCTATGTGGAGACCGGAACAGCCGACACAGTGCCGGGCGCGCCTCCCGCCCAGGCGTGGTGGGATGTGCCTGTCGCCCAGGCCGCGACCCGCCCGGCGGCCCTTCGGGCCCGGGAGGAGTACGAGCGCCGCGCGTCGGCCCGCCGCCGGTACCTTTGAATGTGAGAGAGGCCGCAGCATGAAGACCGTCAACCACTGGATCGGCGGCAAGGCCGTCGAGGGCGCCTCCGGCACGTACGGGCCGGTGACCGACCCGGCGACGGGGGTGGAGACCACCCGTGTCGCGTTCGCCTCGGCCGACGAGGTGGACGCCGCCGTCGCCGCGGCCAAGGCCGCGTTCGCGACCTGGGGCGGCTCCTCGCTGGCGGCCCGCACGGCCGTGCTGTTCCGCTACCGCGCCCTGCTCGACGCGCACCGCGACGAACTGGCCCGGCTGATCACCGCCGAGCACGGCAAGGTGCACGCCGACGCCCTCGGCGAGGTCGCCCGCGGTCTGGAGATCGTCGAGCTGGCCTGCGGGATCACCACCCAGCTCAAGGGCGAGCTGTCCACCCAGGTGTCGGGCGGGGTGGACGTGGCCGCGATCCGGCAGCCGCTCGGGGTGGTCGCGGGCATCACGCCCTTCAACTTCCCGGCCATGGTGCCGATGTGGATGTTCCCGCTGGCCGTCGCCTGCGGCAACACCTTTGTACTGAAGCCGAGCGAGAAGGACCCGTCGGCCGCGTTCCGGCTCGCCGAGCTGGCCGCCGAGGCGGGTCTGCCGGACGGTGTGCTCAACATCGTCAACGGTGACCGGACGGCCGTCGACCGCCTCCTGGAACACCCGGACGTCGCGGCCGTGAGCTTCGTCGGCTCCACCCCGATCGCCCGTCACATCTTCACCACCGGCACGGCGAACGGGAAGCGGGTGCAGGCCCTGGGCGGCGCCAAGAACCACATGCTGGTCCTGCCCGACGCCGACCTCGACGCCGCGGCGGACGCCGCCGTCTCGGCGGCGTACGGCTCGGCCGGCGAGCGCTGCATGGCGGTCTCGGCGGTCGTCGCGGTGGGTGACACCGGGGACGAGCTGGTCGCCAAGATCCGCGACCGCGCCGGGAAGATCAGGATCGGCCCGGGCGACGACCCCGCGTCCGAGATGGGCCCCCTCATCACCAAGGCGCACCGCGACAAGGTCGCGTCCTATGTGGCGGGCGCCGCCGCCCAGGGCGCGGAGGTCGTCCTCGACGGCACCGGCCACACGGTGGAGGGGTACGAGAACGGCCACTGGATCGGCCTGTCCCTGCTCGACAAGGTGCCCACCGACGCGGACGCCTACCGCGACGAGATCTTCGGACCGGTGCTGTGCGTGCTGCGCGCGGAGACCTACGAGGAGGGGCTGGCCCTGATCAACGGCTCGCCGTGGGGCAACGGCACCGCGATCTTCACCCGTGACGGCGGCGCGGCCCGCCGCTTCCAGCTGGAGGTCGAGGCGGGCATGGTGGGCGTCAACGTCCCCATCCCGGTGCCCGTGGGCTACCACTCCTTCGGCGGCTGGAAGGACTCCCTCTTCGGCGCCCACCACATCTACGGCAACGACGGCGTGCACTTCTACACCCGGGGCAAGGTCGTCACGACCCGCTGGCCGGACCCGGCGGAGAGTTCGGTCGACCTGGGCTTCCCCAGCCACCGCTGACCCCGGCCGGGCGGTACCACCGCGTACGGACGACGAACCCCCGTGGGCCCTCGGCCCACGGGGGTTCCCCCGTTCCCGGGAGCCCTCGCCGGCCCCTCGGAGAAACGGGAAACCCTTCCCAAGGGAATACCCCCTGGGGGTAAGGTGTTCTCACTGTTGTACGACGTGTACGAGTACTGAGTACCGATCCAGCGAGGAGACCCCCATGAGCGCCACCACCGTCTACAAGGTCACCGGCATGACCTGCGGCCACTGCGAGTCGGCCGTCACCGAGGAGCTCTCCGCGCTCGACGGCGTCACCGCCGTGAAGGCCGTCGCCACCACCGGCGAGGTCACCGTCACCGCCACGGCCCCGCTGGACGACGAGGCCGTGCGCGCCGCCGTCGACGAGGCGGGTTACGAGCTCGTCGGCCGCGCCTGACACACAGCCACAACCCCCCACCCCACCCCCGGGAACACGCCATGAACAGCACGACCCCCCACCGGACGGCCCCGCCCCGGGCCGAGGTCGAGCTCGCCGTCGGCGGCATGACCTGCGCCTCGTGCGCCGCCCGCGTCGAGAAGAAGCTCAACCGGATGGACGGCGTCGAAGCCACCGTCAACTTCGCCACGGAGAAGGCGCGGATCGCCTTCGGCGAGGGGGTGGCGGTCGCCGATCTCATCGCGACCGTGGAGAGAACGGGGTACACCGCGGAGGTGCCCCGGGCCCCGGAGCCCGAGCCCGGCCCCGAGGCCGGGGCCGGGCCGGGCGACGGCGAGGCCCGGGGGCTGCGGCAGCGGCTCCTGGTGTCGCTGGCCCTGTCGGTCCCCGTGGTGCTGATGTCGATGGTCCCCGCGCTCCAGTTCGACAACTGGCAGTGGCTGTCGCTGACCCTGGCCGCGCCCGTCGTGGTCTGGGGCGCGCTGCCCTTCCACCGGGCGGCGTGGACCAACGCCCGGCACGGCGCCGCCACGATGGACACCCTGGTCTCGATCGGCACCCTCGCGGCCCTCGGCTGGTCGCTGTGGGCGCTGTTCCTCGGGACGGCGGGGATGCCGCACATGCGGCACTCCTTCGAGTTCACCGTCTCGCGCACGGACGGGTCGTCCGCGATCTATCTGGAGGCCGCGGCCGGGGTGACGACGTTCATCCTCGCCGGGCGCTGGCTGGAGGCGCGGTCCAAGCGGAAGGCGGGGGCCGCGCTGCGGGCGCTGCTGGAGCTGGGCGCCAAGGACGTGGCCGTGCTGCGCGGCGGGCGCGAGGAGCGGGTGCCGGTCTCCCGGCTGGCCGTCGGCGACCGCTTCGTCGTGCGGCCCGGGGAGAAGATCGCTACGGACGGCGTGGTCACCGAGGGCGCCTCCGCGGTGGACGCCTCGATGCTGACCGGCGAGTCGGCCCCGGTGGAGGTCGCCGTGGGCGACGCCGTGGCCGGTGCGACGGTGAACGCGGCGGGTCGCCTGGTGGTCGAGGCCACCCGGGTGGGCGCGGATACGCAGCTCGCGCGGATGGCCCGGCTGGTGGAGGACGCGCAGAACGGCAAGGCCGAGGTCCAGCGGCTCGCCGACCGGATCTCAGCCGTGTTCGTGCCCGTGGTGCTGGTGATCGCCCTGGGCACGCTGGCCGGCTGGCTGCTGGCCACGGGTGACGCGACGGCCGCGTTCACGGCCGCCGTGGCCGTGCTGATCATCGCCTGCCCGTGCGCACTGGGCCTCGCCACCCCGACGGCCCTCATGGTCGGTACGGGCCGGGGCGCCCAGCTCGGCATCCTCATCAAGGGGCCGGAGGTGCTGGAGTCCACCCGGCGGGTGGACACCGTCGTCCTGGACAAGACCGGGACGGTGACGACCGGCCGGATGGGCCTGCGGGACGTGGTCACCGCGCCAGGCGTGGCGGAGCGCGACCTGCTGCGGTTCGCGGGGGCGGTGGAGCACGCCTCCGAGCACCCGGTGGCGCGGGCCGTGGCGGCCGGCGCCGAGGAGCGGGCCGGTGGACTGCCGGCCGTGGAGCACTTCGAGAGCGTGCCCGGGCTGGGCGTGCGGGGCCTGGTCGAGGGGCGTGAGGTCCTGGTGGGCCGGGAGGCGCTGCTGGACGCGGCGGGCGCCCCGCTGCCGGCGGCCCTGGCTGAGGCCCTGGCCGCCGCCGGGGCCGAGGGGCGGACGGCGGTGGCGGTGGCCTGGGACAAGGAGGCACGCGGTGTCCTCGCCGTCGCCGACACCGTCAAGGACTCCAGCGCGCGAGCCGTCGCGGAGCTGCGCGCCCTGGGCCTCCGGCCGGTGCTGCTGACCGGGGACAACCGTGCCGTGGCCGAGTCGGTGGCCCGCGAGGTGGGGATCGACGAGGTGATCGCCGAGGTGCTGCCGGAGGACAAGGTGGCGGTGATCGAGCGGCTGCGGGGCGAGGGCCGTACGGTCGCGATGGTCGGCGACGGCGTCAACGACGCGGCCGCCCTGGCCACGGCCGATCTGGGGCTGGCCATGGGCACGGGCACGGACGCGGCCATCGAGGCGGGCGACCTCACGCTCGTCCGGGGCGACCTGCGGGTGGCGGCGGACGCCATCCGGCTGGCCCGCCGTACGCTCGCCACCATCAAGGGGAACCTCTTCTGGGCCTTCGGCTACAACGTGGCCGCATTGCCCCTTGCGGCGGCGGGCCTGCTCAATCCCATGATCGCGGGAGCGGCGATGGCCTTCTCGTCGGTGTTCGTGGTGTCCAACAGCCTTCGGCTACGAACCTTCACGTAGCCCACAAAAGAGACACAACACCCACACATTCACCCCTTGCCCTTGTACGTCCCTTATGGCAGGAGACCTAGATCACAGCCTTTGGGAGGTAACCATTGAGGGGGGTCGTGGGTCTAACCGGGCAGTGCTGGATCGTCTTGGGGGACGGTACCGGCCACGCGTGGCCGGGGCACGTACCCGGGGAGCTTTGAGCGGCCCTCCCGTACGTACGCGTCCCGGCAGATCGCGTCGGCACCGCGCACCGCGGCTCCCGGCCGGATCCCGTGGGGGGAATCCGTTCCGGGGTAAGGAAAGCGCCCCGCTCCGACCCGTGGGGGGATCGGCAGCGGGGCGCTTTTCTCTGCGCTGTCTCTTCGTGCGCTGTCTCTTCTGCGCTGTTTTCCTGCGCTACGGGCGGCTCAGCCGCGCGCGGGCACGTCTCAGCCGCGGGTGAGCGGGAGGTCGCGCTCGACGACGCCGGTGTAGATCTGGCGCGGGCGGCCGATACGGGAACCCGGCTCCTTGATCATCTCGTGCCACTGGGCGATCCAGCCGGGGAGCCGGCCGAGCGCGAAGAGCACGGTGAACATCTCGGTGGGGAAGCCCATCGCCCGGTAGATCAGACCGGTGTAGAAGTCCACGTTCGGGTAGAGGTTGCGCGAGACGAAGTAGTCGTCGGAGAGCGCGTGCTCCTCCAGCTTGAGCGCGATGTCCAGCAGCTCGTCGGACTTGCCGAGCGCCGAGAGGACGTCGTGCGCGGCAGCCTTGATGATCTTCGCGCGCGGGTCGAAGGACTTGTACACCCGGTGGCCGAAGCCCATCAGGCGGACGCCGTCCTCCTTGTTCTTCACCTTGCGGATGAAGGCGTCGACGTCGCCGCCGTTGGCCTTGATGCCTTCCAGCATCTCCAGGACCGACTGGTTGGCGCCACCGTGCAGCGGGCCCCACAGGGCGCTGATGCCGGCGGAGATCGAGGCGAACATGTTCGCCTGCGAGGAGCCGACCAGACGCACGGTGGAGGTCGAACAGTTCTGCTCGTGGTCCGCGTGCAGGATCAGCAGCTTGTCGAGGGCGCTGACGACGACCGGGTCCAGGTCGAACTCGGCGGCGGGCACCGAGAAGGTCATGCGCAGGAAGTTCTCGACGTAGCCCAGGTCGTTGCGCGGGTAGACCACCGGGTGGCCGACCGACTTCTTGTAGGCGTACGCGGCGATCGTCGGCAGCTTGGCGAGCAGCCGGATCGTGGAGAGGTGACGCTGCTGCTCGTCGAACGGGTTGTGGCTGTCCTGGTAGAACGTCGACAGCGCGCTGACCACGGACGACAGCATGGCCATCGGGTGGGCGTCGCGCGGGAAGCCGTCGTAGAAGCGCTTGACGTCCTCGTGCAGCAGCGTGTGCTGGGTGATCTCACCCTGGAACGCCGCCAGCTCGTCGGCGCTCGGAAGCTCACCGTTGATCAGCAGGAACGCCGTCTCCAGGAACGTGCTGCGCTCGGCGAGCTGCTCGATCGGGTAACCCCGGTAGCGCAGGATGCCCTGCTCACCATCGAGGTAGGTGATCGCGGACTTGTACGCGGCGGTGTTGCCGTACCCGGAGTCCAGGGTCACCAGACCGGTCTGGGCGCGGAGCTTGCCGATATCGAAGCCCTTGTCGCCGACGGTGCTGTCGACCACCGGGTAGGTGTATTCGCCGTCCCCGTACCGCAGTACTACAGAGTTGTCGCTCACGTCATCCCTCACCGACGTTGTGCCTCTTCTTCGAGGTGCCCTGACTACCCCTACCTTCCCCCATTTGGACGATGCACGTGCACTCGGGGTCGGCCATAGGGCCTAAAGGCGGCACTCAGTGCCGCCCAGCCTGGCCATACTGCCCCGTTCGCCCCGGTTGGTAAACCGTCTAGAGACGAATCCCACCTCCGGGCGCCCCGGGGAAGGACCCCGGGAGACGCCCCCTCAGCCTCCCGCGAGCCGGTGGTCCAGAGCCGTGCAGCGCCGCCCCGCGGACACCGTGCGCACCGCCTGCCCCAGAGCCTTACGGGACCCTACGAGCACTACGAGCCGTTTTGCCCGAGTCGCTGCGGTATAGAGGAGATTGCGCTGAAGCATCATCCAGGCGCCGGTGGTGACAGGGATCACCACGGCGGGGTACTCGCTGCCCTGCGAGCGGTGGATGGTCACGGCGTACGCGTGGGCCAGCTCGTCGAGTTCGTCGAAGTCGTAGCCGACCTCCTCGTCCTCGTCGGTGCGGACGGTCAGCCGCTGTTCCACCGTGTCCAGGGCGGTGACCACGCCCACCGTGCCGTTGAAGACGCCGTTCTCGCCCTTCTCGTAGTTGTTGCGGATCTGGGTGACCTTGTCGCCGACGCGGAAGACTCGGCCGCCGAAGCGCCGCTCCGGCAGATCGGGCCGGGCGGGGGTGATGGCCTGCTGGAGCAGGCCGTTGAGGGTGCCCGCGCCGGCCGGGCCGCGGTGCATGGGGGCCAGCACCTGGATGTCGCGGCGCGGGTCGAGGCCGAACTTCGCGGGGATCCGGCGCGCCGCCACGTCCACGGTCAGGCGGCCCGCCTCCTCCGTGTCCTCCTCGACGAAGAAGAAGAAATCCGTCATCCCTTGGGTGAGGGGCGGTGTACCGGAGTTGATGCGGTGTGCATTGGTCACCACCCCGGACTCCTGCGCCTGCCGGAAGATCCGGGTGAGGCGCACGGCCGGAACGGGGCTGCCGGGGGCGAGGAGGTCGCGCAGGACCTCTCCGGCGCCGACGGACGGCAGCTGGTCGACGTCGCCGACGAGCAGCAGATGGGCCCCGGGCGGGACGGCCTTGACGAGCTTGTTGGCCAGCAGGAGATCGAGCATGGACGCCTCGTCGACCACCACCAGATCGGCGTCCAGCGGCCGGTCCTTGTCGTAGGCGGCGTCGCCGCCGGGCTTGAGCTCCAGAAGCCGGTGGACGGTGGACGCCTCGGCGCCGGTGAGCTCGGCGAGCCGCTTGGCGGCCCGGCCGGTGGGCGCGGCCAGCACGACCTTGGCCTTTTTGGCGCGGGCCAGTTCGACGACGGACCGCACCGTGAAGGACTTGCCGCAGCCGGGGCCGCCGGTGAGCACGGCGACCTTGCTGGAGAGCGCCAGCCGCACCGCCTCGCGCTGCTCGGGGGCCAGCTCGGCGCCCGTCCGGCCGGCGAGCCAGGCCAGCGCCTTGTCCCACGGGACGTCCTGGAAGGCCGCGAGCCGGTCCTCCCCGGCCCGCAGCAGCCGGCCCAGCTGGGCGGCGAGGGAGATCTCGGCCCGGTGGAAGGGGACCAGATAGACGGCGGTGACGGGCTCCCCGCCGTCCGGGCCGGGCACGGTCTCGCGGACCACGCCCTCCTCCTCGGCGGCCAGTTCGGCGAGGCAGTCGATGACGAGGCCGGTGTCGACCTGGAGGAGCTTCACCGCGTCGGCGATCAGCCGCTCCTCGGGGAGGAAGCAGTGCCCCTGGTCGGTGGACTGGGAAAGGGCGTACTGCAGACCGGCCTTGACGCGGTCGGGGCTGTCGTGCGGGATGCCGACGGCCTGGGCGATGCGGTCGGCGGTGAGGAAGCCGATGCCCCAGACGTCGGCGGCCAGCCGGTAGGGCTGGTTGCGGGTGACGGAGATGGAGGCGTCGCCGTACTTCTTGTAGATGCGGACGGCGATGGAGGTGGAGACGCCGACGCCCTGGAGGAAGACCATGACCTCCTTGATGGCCTTCTGCTCCTCCCAGGCGGCGCCGATCATCTTCGTCCGCTTGGGGCCGAGTCCGGGCACCTCGATCAGGCGCTTCGGCTCGCGCTCGATGACGTCCAGGGTGTCCGTGCCGAAGTGCTCGGTGATGCGGTCGGCGATGCGAGGGCCGATGCCCTTGATCAGGCCCGAGCCGAGATAGCGGCGGATGCCCTGGATCGTCGCGGGCAGGAGCGTCGTGTAGTTCTCCACGGTGAACTGGCGGCCGTACTGCGGGTGGGAGCCCCAGCGGCCCTCCATCCGCAGGGACTCGCCCGGCTGCGCGCCGAGCAGGGAGCCGACGACCGTGAGGAGATCGCCGCCGCCGCGCCCGGTGTCGACGCGGGCCACGGTGTAGCCGCTCTCCTCGCTGGCATAGGTGATCCGCTCCAGGACCCCTTCGACCACCGCCATCTGTGCCATGCCCCGACGGTACCGCCGGAGTCCGACAGGAGTTCGGGCCTGTGGAGAACACGGGGACCACGGGAGAGAGAGCGAAAGGCCGAGGGGCCCGGTCCTGCGACCGGGCCCCTCGGGTACCCCCCAAAACCGGCTTCCTCCGAATCCCCCCGGATCCCTCCCCAGGAAGCCCGATGCCCAGTACGACCCGTCATCCCGGCAAAGGGTTGCGCCGCATTCAAAGAGTTATCTTTCCGTTACCGATGGTGGGATCGGAGGTGGTTCGCTTACCGCGGGTATCCCGGTGGCGTACCGCCGGTAGCGGTCCAGGACCTCCGCGAGCGCCTCGGCGCCGTCCCGCGCCCAGAGCGCGGGGCTGAAGATCTCGGTCTCGACGGGCCCCCGGTAGCCCGCCGCGTCGACCCGTTCGCGGAACCACCGCAGGTCCACGCAGCCGTCGCCGAGCTGCCCCCGGCCCAGGAGCACCCCTTCGGGCAGCGGGGTGACCCAGTCGGCGAGCTGGAAGGCGGCGATCCGGCCGCCCTCCCCGGCCCGTACGAGCTGTCCGGCCACCGTGTCGTCCCACCACAGGTGGTAGGTGTCCACCACGACGCCCACCTGGCCGGCGGGGAAGCGCTCCGCGAGGTCGAGGGCCTGCCGGAGGGTGGAGACGACCGAGCGGTCGGAGGCGTACATCGGGTGCAGCGGCTCGACGGCGAGCCGCACGCCGTGCCCGGCCGCGTAGGGCCCGAGTTCGGCCAGCGCGTCGGCGACCCGCTCACGGGCCGCGGCGAGGTCACGGTCGCCCTCCGGCAGGCCGCCGGGCACGAGGACGAGCGTGCGGGTGCCGAGCTCGGCGGCCTCCGCCACGGCGGCCCGGTTGTCGGCGAGCGCGGCCCGTCGGCGCTCGGGGTCGGCGGCGGTCAGGAAGCCGCCCCGGCAGAGGCTGCTGACGGCCAGTCCGGCGCCGCGCACGAGCCGGGCGGCGGCCGCGGGCCCGTACTCCCGCACGGGCCCGCGCCAGAGCCCCACATGGCGCACCCCGGCCGCCGCGCAGCCGGCGGCCAGCTCGGGGAGGGTCCACTGCCGCAGGGTCCGCTGGTTGAGGCTGAACCGCGGGTCGGGGAGCGCCCGGGCGCCGCCGCTCACCGGTCCACCCCGTGCACGGCGAGCAGCCGGGCCATCCGGTCCTGGGCGAGCGGCGGGTCCGGGAACAGGCCGAGGCCGTCGGCCAGTTCGTAGGCCCGCGCCAGGTGCGGCAGGGTGCGCGCGGAGTGCTGCCCGCCGGCCATCGTGAAGTGCCGCTGGTGCCCGGCGAGCCAGGCCAGCAGCACGACACCCGTGCGGTAGCAGTGGGTGGGCGGCTCGAAGAGGTGCCGGGCGAGGGCCACGGTGGGGTCCAGGAGGGCCCGGAAGCCGTGCCGGTCGCCCGCGTCGAGCAGCCGCGCGGCGTGGGCGGCGAGCGGTCCCAGCGGGTCGAAGACGCCGAGCAGGGCGTCGCTGTGGCCGTGCGCGTCGCCCTCGATCAGCTCCGGGTAGTGGAAGTCGTCGCCGGTGTAGCAGCGCACTCCGGCGGGCAGGCGCCGGCGCAGGGCCCGCTCGCGGTCCTTGTCCAGGAGCGAGACCTTCACGCCGTGGACCTCCGCCGGGTGGTCCGCGACGATCCCGAGGAAGGTCTCCATGGCGGCGTCCGGGTCGCGGCTCCCCCAGTAGCCCTCCAGGGCGGGGTCGAACATGGGGCCGAGCCAGTGCAGGACGACGGGCCGGTCCGTCTGCCGCAGCAGCTGTCCGTAGACCGCGCGGTAGTCGTCGGGTCCGGTGGCGACGGCCGCGAGCGCCCGGGAGGCCAGGAGGACGGCCTGCGCGCCCTCCCCGTCGACCAGGGCGAGCTGCTCCTCGTAGGCGGCGGTGACGTCCGCCAGGGTGCCGTACGGGGGCGTGAGCTGGTCCGTGCCGGCCCCGCAGACGACCCGGCCGCCGACGGCCCGCGCCTCGGCGGCCGAGCGGCGGATCAGCCGGGCGGCGGCGGGCCAGTCCAGGCCCGCGCCGCGCTGCGCGGTGTCCATGGCCTCGGCCACCCCCAGGCCGTGCGCCCACAGGTGGCGGCGGAAGGCCAGGGTGGCCTCCCAGTCGAGTGCGGCGGGGCCGTAGGGCGTGGTGTTGCCGAAGGGGTCGGCGACGACGTGGGCGGCGGCGAGGATCCTGCGGGAGGTGGGCGGTGTGCCCTGGGCGCTGAGCTCCAGGGGCAGGCAGCGGGGTTCGTACCGGCGCAGGGCCCCGGAGGCGTCGGGCAGCCGGATCACGGTCCGGTCACCCGCAGCGGCAGCCTGCGGCCCTCCCTGGCGGACCTCCGGGCCAGCAGGGCGAGCCGGACGCCCCGGGCGCCCGCGAGGAGGTCGTGCCGCCAGGGCCCGCCGAGCGCCACATGGCGCAGGAAGAGCTCCCACTGCGCCTTGAAGGCGTTCTCGAACGGCTCGTTGTCGGGGACCTCCTGCCATTGCGCGCGGAAGTCGCCGGCCGCCGGCTCGTCGGGGTTCCAGACCGGCCGGGGGGTGACCGAGCGGTGCTGGACCCGGCAGTGCCGGAGCCCGGCGACGGCCGAGCCCTCCGTGCCGTCGACCTGGAACTCCAGCAGCTCGTCGCGGTGGACGCGCACCGCCCAGGAGGAGTTGAGCTGGGCGACGGCGCCGCTCTCCAGCTCCAGGACGGCGTAGACCGCGTCGTCGGCCCGGGCCTCGTAGGGCTTCCCGTGCTCGTCCCAGCGGCGTGGGATGTGGGTGGCCGTGTGCGCCTGGACGGACCTTATGGGGCCGAAGAGCTCGCTCAGGACGTATTCCCAGTGCGGGAACATGTCGGAGGTGATGCCGTCGTCCTCCCCGCGGTAGTTCCACGACGGCCGCTGGGCGGGCTGCTGGTCGCCCTCGAAGACCCAGTAGCCGAACTCGCCCCGGACGGAGAGGATCCGGCCGAAGAAGCCGCCGTCGACGAGCCGCTTGAGCTTGCGGACGCCCGGGAGGAAGAGCTTGTCCTGGACGACGCCGTGCCGGACGCCGGCCGCGCGGGCGCGGTGGTAGAGGTCGACGGCGCCGCCGGCGTCGAGGGCGGTGGGCTTCTCGCAGTAGACGTGCTTGCCCGCGGCGATGGCCTTACGGAGCGCGGCCTCGCGGGCGGAGGTGATCTGGGCGTCGAAGTAGACGCCGACGGCCGGGTCGGAGAGGGCGCCGTCGAGGTCGGTCGTCCAGTGCTCCAGGCCGTACCGCCCGGCGAGCGCGCGGAGGCGGCCCGCGTCCCGCCCCACGAGCAGGGGCTCCGGCCACAGCCGGGTGCCGTCGCCGAGGTCGAGGCCGCCCTGCTCCCGGAGGGCCAGGACGGAGCGGACGAGGTGCTGGTGGTGGC
The DNA here is from genome assembly GCF_021228125.1 of Streptomyces albireticuli. GTDB lineage: Bacteria > Actinomycetota > Actinomycetes > Streptomycetales > Streptomycetaceae > Streptomyces > Streptomyces albireticuli. The sequence goes on along the minus strand of NZ_JAJQQS010000002.1, from coordinate 173,570 downwards.
CCATGCGGCCGGTGACGCCGTTCATGGCGATCCGCAAGGTTCTGGTGTCGGTGCCGGTCATCCCTGGGACCCCCTTCTGCCGTACAAGGAGCATTTCCCGCCCGCACCCGGGGAACCCGGTCCCCATGAAACTGGCTTTCTCCACCCTCGGTGTCCCCGGTCTGCCCCTCCCCGACGTGGCGCGGCTCGCCCGCGCGCACGGCTACGACGGCGTCGAGCTGCGCGCGCACCCGGAGGAACCGGTGCACCCGGGCTCGGGCCCGCGCGAGCGGGCGGCGGCCGCCGCGGAGTTCGCCGGGGCGGGCGTCGGGATCCTGGCGGTGGCCGGGTACGTCCGGGTCGCCTCGCCCGGGCCGGACGAGGCGGTGCTCGGGGAGCTGTCCGCGCTGGTCCGGCTCGCCGGCGACCTGGGCGCGCGGTACGCCCGGGTGTTCCCCGGCGGCGGGGACAGGCCGGCGGCGGAGGCCGACGCGACCGCCGCGCGGCGGCTGGGGGCCGTCGCGCCGCTCGCCGCCGACCTGGGCGTCCACGTCCTGCTGGAGACCCACGACTCGCACCGCCGGGCCCGGGACGTGGCGCGGATCCTGGGCCCGGTCGGGCACCCGAACGTCGGAGCGCTCTGGGACGTCCTGCACACCTGGCTCGGCGGCGAGACGCCGGCGCTGAGCTTCCCGCCGCTCTCCCCGCACCTGGGCTACGTCCAGGTGAAGGACGTAGCCTCGGCGGAGGACACCGCGCCGCTGCCGCTGGGGTCGGGGGTGCTGCCGCTGCCCGACTGCGCGCGGGTGCTCGGCCGCGCGGGCTGGGACGGCTGGCTGTGCTGGGAGTACGAGAAGCGCTGGTACCCGCAGGCGGCGGAGTTCCAGCAGCTGGCGGGGCCCGGCCGGGAGTACCTGCTGGGCCTCGTCGACGGCGCCCGGGCGTCCTGAGCCCGCCGTCCCTCGCCCCGGGCCCGGCGGCGGCCCGAACCGTATGATCGACAGGGCGAGAGGGCTGCACACATGACGGTGGACACCAAGGAACGGCTGATCGGCGCGGCGGAGACCGTCCTGCGGACCCAGGGGTACGCCAAGTCCAGCGCGCGGACGATCGCCAAGGAGGCCGGGGTCAATTCCGCCCTGGTCTTCTACCATTTCGGCGGGGTCGACCCGCTGCTGTTCGCCGCCCTGGACCGGTCCTCCGCCGAGCGGATGGCGGTGCTCGCCGACGCCGTCGCCGGCTGCCGGACCCTGGAGGACCTCACCGAGGCCGCCACCCGGATCTACCGCCACGACATCGAGGCCGGGCACCTCACGCTCTTCGCCGAGCTGGTGGCCGCCGCCGTGGCCAAGCCGGATCTGCGGGAGCAGATCCGGGTGCGGGCCGAGCCGTGGATCGCCTTCGTCGAGGAGACCCTGGAGCGGGTGATCGGCGGCACCCCGCTGGCCCGGCTGACCCCGCCGCGCGACCTGGCCAACGCGGCCATCACCTTCTACCTCGGCGTCAACCTCTTCACGGTCCTGGACGCCGACCGCTCGCGTACGGACTCGGTGTTCGCGATGGCCCGGCGGCTGGCGCCGCGCGCCCGTCTGCTGACCCGGCGGCTGCCCGCCCGGCTCGTCATCAAGCGGCGCGCGCACGGCTGACGCCCGCCCCGCGCGGAACCGCTCCGGGGCGCCGCCCGTCCAAGACGCGTGCTGTTGTCGAACGGCCGCCGGACGGTGTCGGCGCGCGCCCCCGGCCGCGTCGCCGGCCTCCCTCTCCGCCGCCCGCGGTCGACAGCGCACCGCCGCCGGCGCGCCCCCTTCCACAGCGCCGGTGGCGGCTCCCCGGGTACCGGGGCGCGTCCCGGCGTACGGACCCGTCGGCACGCCCCGCACACACCCCGTTCCGCCCGTCCCGGCCGCCCCGGCGCGCCCCGCACGTCTGGCGTGCGCCGGGCCCGGAGAGTCAGGCTGAAGCGCACGGGGCGGCACGGACCGGGGGGAGTCGCCGGGGTACGGGGCAGGACGCGCGGGGACGGCGGGAACGGGGGGACACATGCGCCATCGGGTGCGGCGGGCCGCGCTGCTCGCGCTCGTCCTGTTCGCGGCACCGGCGGTGGCGGTCCCGCTGGCCGGCTGCCAGATGCCGGTCCGGGCGGCCGGGGACGACCGGAGGGCCGTGGCGGCCTCGGTGCCGCCCTGGCCCGGGCAGCCGCGGCCCGGGGCCACGTTCCTGGGCCGGAGCGCCTGCGCGGGCGGCGGAGGGGCCGCCTTCACCGAGGTCTCGTGCGCGAGCGAGCGGGCCGTCGCCCGGGTCCTGGCCCGCTTCAACGGCCCGCGGGCCGACGGTCCCCGCTGCCCGGCCGCCACGGACTTCGTGCTGCACATCACCGCGGTCGACCGGGGCACCTCGGAGGAGGACAGCGCTCCGGAGGGCTACGCCTGCATGCGCAACCTCCAGGCGCCGCACCCCGGCGACCCGGGGCGGGGCGGCGGCCCGGTGACGGTGACCGGAGACTGCGTGTACACCGAGCGGCGGGGCGTGGTGAAGGAGACCGCCTGCGACGGCTCGGGCCGGCACGCGCCGGAGTACCGGGTGACGCGCGAGGTCGGCGCGCGGCCCGAGTGCCCGGCCTCGACCGACCTGTACGTACACGTCGGCGGCGGGACACCCGTCGGGTGCGCCCGCCGCCTGGTGTGAACTCAGGGGCCCGCCTCACGGACTCGGAGGGAGCCCTTCGGCCTTACGGCCGTCCTGGCCGCTCCGTTGTCCTTACGGACGGAGGCTGTTCTGCCGGTCGACGACCGGACGGTCGAGCTTCGCGTCGAACGGAGCAAGCGGCTTGGCGTGCGTGGCGTCCTTGCGGACGGCCGCGGGCGCGACGCCGGCCCACTCCAGGACCTCGGCCGTGGCCTTGGCCCGGTCGTCGGCGACGAGCTGGGAGATGTTCGCGCCGTGGTTGCCGCCGGGGGCGTAGAAGCGGTAGTCGTCCCGCGCGGCCGCGTTCCGGCCGAGGTTGAACGGCTCGCCGCTCCACGGGTCGTTCTGCCCGTAGACGAAGAGCATCCGCTCGCTGTCGTTGCGCACCCAGCGGTCGATGTCGGCCATCGCCCTGGGCTTGAACTTCATCGGGATGTCACGCGCCACGTAGTTGCGCGGGCTGTAGATCCCGGGGTAGCGCAGCAGGCCCTTCAGGTGCGGGGTCTTGAAGCTCGGCGCGCCGAGCTCGGTGCCCGCCTGGTAGTAGTACGGCGTGAACCGCTCCAGGCCCTGGTCGGTGTAGCCGTCGAAGCCCGAGATGGTGTCGATGAACTTGTAGAGCTCGTCCGTGGAGGCGCTGGTCGCGGGCACGGTCGCGCACTCGCTCTGGAGGTGGTACTGCCAGAACGCCCAGACCAGGTCCATCACGACGTTCTCGTACGCCTTGTCGGCGCTGCCGACGACCTTGAAGGTCTTGCCGTTGGCGTCGGCCCACTTCTGGTAGCGGTCGACGATCTCGTCACGGCGGACGAGCGCCTGCTTCTGCACGGAGTTGAGCTGGGTGCGGCAGGCCTGGTCGCCGACGTTCGCGAAGAACTTGTCGTAGGCCGAGTCCTCGTTGTTGTTCACGTCGTTGGGCGCGACGTAGGCGACGGTGCCGTTCATGTCGTCCGGGTAGAAGCGGCGGTAATACGTCGCCGTCATACCGCCCTTGCTGCCGCCGGTGGCCAGCCAGTTCTTGTTGTAGACGGGCTTGAGCGCCTGGTAGAGGCGGTGCTGGTCGCTGGCGGCCTGCCAGATGTCCAGCTTCGACCAGTCGGCGGGCTGGGGCCGGGACGGGGTGAAGAAGCGGTACTCCATCGACACCTGGTTGCCGTCGACGATCCGGGTGGGCTCGCTGCGGCTGGGGTTGGTGCTGACGTTGTAGCCGGAGGTGAAGAAGACCGTCGGCCGGTCGGTGGACTTGTTCAGCAGCGTGAAGCGCTGCTTGAAGGTCCCCTTGGCCGGGTTCCGGTGGTCGACCGGCTGGTCGTAGGTGAGGACGAGGTAGCGGTAGCCCTCGTAGGGCTTCTCCTCCACGAAGCTCATCCCCGGGATCGCGAGGACGCGTTCCTTGATGTCCTGCTCGGTGGCCGCGGCCGCCGTCCCCGCCGTGGCACCGCCGACACCGACGGTGCCCGTGAGCACCGCCAGCGCCAGCAGCCCTCTGAGCGCCTTGCGCATTCGCCCTCCCCTGGGTTCACACAGTTCGCCGTGAACCTACCGGGGGCGACATCGGCTGCACCAGACCCTCAGGCGTATCAACTGACCAGCCGACCGGTCGAATACCGGTCGGCTGGTCTCTTTCTCCTGGTCTGTCGTGCTCCTGGCCTGTGGTGCTCCCGGCCCGTCGTGCTCACGGTCCGTCGTGCTCCTGGTCCGTCGCGTGGAGGGCCGGCGCCGCCGGCTACGCGGCGACCGCCTCGCCCGTGAACGTCCGCCACAGCACGGCGTACCGCCCGTCCAGCGCCAGCAGTTCGTCGTGCGTGCCGTCCTCCACCACCCGGCCGCGGTCGAGGACCACGACACGGTCCGCGCGGGCGGCGGTGGTCAGCCGGTGCGCGACGACCAGCGTGGTGCGCCGGCCCGCCAGCTTCTCGGTGGCCTGGTTGACCAGCGCCTCCGTGGCCAGGTCCAGGGCCGCCGTGGCCTCGTCGAGCAGCAGGACGTCCGGGTCGACCAGCTCGGCGCGGGCCAGCGCGATCAACTGCCGCTGCCCGGCGGAGAGGTTGCGGCCGCGCTCGGCCACGGTGTGCAGATAGCCGCCGTCGAGCGTGGCGATCATGTCGTGCGCGCCGACCGCCCGCGCCGCGGCCTCGACCTCGGCGTCGGAGGCGTCCGGCCGCCCGTAGGCGATGGCGTCGCGGACCGTGCCGGGGAAGAGGTAGGGCTCCTGCGGGACGACGCCCAGCCGGTGCCGGTAGGCCGTGGCGTCCAGCTCGCGCAGGTCGTGCCCGTCGACGCGGACGGTGCCCGACGTCGGGTCGTAGAACCGTGCCACCAGCTTGACCAGCGTGGACTTCCCCGCGCCCGTCTCGCCGACGAAGGCCACGGTCTGCCCGGCCGGGACGCCGAGGTCGATGCCCGCGAGGGCCCGCTCGCCGTCGCCGTAGTGGAAGTGGACGTCCTCGAAGGTCACCGCGCCGCGGAGCTCCGTCACCGCGCGCGGCCGCGTCGCCGGCGGGGTGGTCGTCGTCTCCCGCAGCAGTTCACGGATCCGGCCGAGCGAGACCGTCGCCTGCTGGTAGCCGTCGAAGACCTGCGAGAGCTGCTGGACGGGCGCGAAGAACAGGTCGATGTAGAGCAGGTACGCCACCAGGGCGCCCGCCGTCAGGGTGCCGGCGCCCACCCGGTTCGCACCGACGATCAGCACCGCCGCGGCGGCCACGGACGACAGCAGCTGCACGAACGGGAAGTAGACCGAGATGAGCCACTGGCCGCGCACCCGCGCCCGCCGGTAGGCGTCGCTGCGCTCGGCGAACCGCCGCCCGTCGGCCGCCTCGCGGCGGAACGCCTGCACGATGCGGAGACCGGCGACGCTCTCCTGGAGGTCGGCGTTGACGAGGCCGACGCGCTCGCGGGCGAGCTCGTACGCCTTGACGCTCTGCCGGCGGAAGACGACGGTGCCGATCACCAGCAGCGGCAGGGTCGCGAAGACGACGAGGGCCAGGCCCACGTCGATGACCAGCAGGGCGACGAGTATGCCGAAGAAGGTGAGGACGGAGACGACGGCGGTGACGAGCCCGGTCTGGAGGAACGTGGACAGGGCGTCCACGTCCGTCGTCATCCGGGTCATGATCTTGCCGGTGAGCTCGCGCTCGTAGTAGTCGAGGCCCAGCCGCTGGAGCTGGGCGAAGATCTTCACCCGGAGGGCGTAGAGCACGCGCTCGCCGGTGCGGCCGGTGAGCCGGGTCTCCGCGACCTGCGCGGCCCACTGGCCGACCACGACCAGCAGGGCGAGGCCGGAGGCCACCCACACCGCGCCGAGCGCCAGGCGCTGGACGCCCTGGTCGATGCCGTGCCGGATGAGGACCGGCAGCAGCAGACCGGCGACCGCGTCCACGGCCACCAGCAGCAGGCTCAGGGCCAGCGGCCCGCCGAAGCCGCGCAGCAGCTGCCGCAGCCCGAACTCCTTCTCGGGCCGGGCGGCGCGCTCCTCGTCGACGTCGGGGGTGTCGGCCGCGGGCGGCAGCGCGGCCACCTTGGCGAGCAGCTCGGGCGAGGCCGGCATCCCGGCGAGGTCGGCGGGCGCGCCGTCCCCGGTACGGACCCACAGGGACGGGGTGACGCCGTCGACGACGGCCCGCTTGCGGGGGCGCGGCGCGGACGCGGGGGCGTCGTCCGGGACCCCGGTCTCCTCCAGCGGCTCCGCGACGAGGGTCCCGGTGAGCGCGGTCCCGCCGCCGGGGCCGCCCGCGAGCGCCCGGCCCGCGGGGTCCTTGCGGACCCCGGCCAGCTCCTCCGGGTCGGTCAGCAGTCTGCGGTAGAGCTCGCTGCGCTCCTCCAGCTCCTCCGCCGTGCCGAGGTCGGCCAGCCGCCCGTTGTCGAGGACGGCGATCCGGTCGGCCAGGGCCAGTGTCGAGGCCCGGTGGGCGATGAGCAGCGTCGTGCGGTCCGCGGTGACGGCGCGCAGCGTCTCGTGGATCTCGTGCTCCACCCGGGCGTCGACCGCGGAGGTCGCGTCGTCGAGGAGCAGCAGCCGGGGGTCGGTGAGGATGGCGCGGGCGAGCGCGATGCGCTGGCGCTGGCCGCCGGAGAGGGAGAGGCCCTGCTCGCCGACCTCGGTGTCGTACCTGTCGGGCAGCCTGGAAATGAAGCCGTCGGCCTGGGCGGCCCGGGCGGCGGCCTGGATCTGCTCGGCGGTGGCCTCCGGGTGCCCGTAGGCGATGTTGTCGGCGATGCTCGCGGAGAACAGGAAGCTGTCCTCGGGCACCAGCCCGATCGCGGCCCGCAGCGAGGGCAGCGTCAGGTCGCGGACGTCGTGCCCGCCGACTCTGACGGCGCCGCCGGTGGTGTCGTAGAAGCGCGGCAGGAGCAGCGCGACCGTCGACTTGCCGCTGCCGGACGCGCCGACGACCGCGACGGTCTCACCGGGCTCGATGCGCAGCGAGAAGCCGTCGAGGACCGGCCGCTCGGGGTCGTAGCCGAAGGTGACGTCGTCGAACTCGACGGTGGCGGGCGCGTCGTCGGGCAGCGCGTGGGCGCCCGGCCGCTCCTCGACGACCGGCTCGGTGTCGATCAGCTCGAAGACCCGCTCGACGCCGGCCCGGGCCTGCTGACCGACGGTCAGCATCATGGTGAGCATCCGCACCGGGCCGACGAGCTGTGCCAGATAGGTGGAGAAGGCGACGAAGGTGCCGAGCGTGATCTGCCCGCGCGTGGCCATCCAGCCGCCGACCGCCAGCATGGCGACCTGGCCGAGGGAGGGCACGGCCTGGAGTGCGGGGGTGTAGCGGGAGTTGAGGCGGACCGTGCGCAGCCGGCCCGCGAAGAGACGGCGGCTCACCTCGCGGAGCTTTCCGGCCTCCTGCTCCTCCTGGCCGAAGCCCTTGACGACGCGGACGCCGGTGACGGCTCCGTCGACGACGCCCGCGACGGCCGCCGCCTGCCCCTGGGCGTACCAGGTGGCGGGGAAGAGCTTGGTGCGGCTGCGCTGGGCGAGGAACCACAGGGCGGGTGCCACGGCGAGCGCGATGACCGTGAGCAGCGGCGAGAGGCTCACCATGACGACCAGTGAGATCACGAACAGCAGGATGTTGCCGATCATCATCGGCAGCATGAAGAGGAGGCTCTGCACCAGCTGGAGGTCGCTGGTGCCCCGGCCGACGACCTGGCCGGTGGAGAGGTCGTCCTGGCGTCGGCCGTCGAGGCGGGCGATCGAGGCGTACATCTCGGTCCGCATGTCGTGCTGGACGTCGAGGGCGAGGCGGCCGCCGTAGTAGCGGCGGAGGTAGGTCAGGCCGTAGACGACGACCGCGGCGACGACGAGGAGCGTCGCCCAGGGGGCGAGCGGGCGGTCGCCGGCGCCTATGACGTCGTCGATGATCAGCTTGGGTATGAGCGGGACGAGGGCCATGACGGCCATGCCGCCCAGCGAGGAGCCGAGGGCGAGCAGCACGGTGCGGCGGTATCGCCAGCAGTACCGTGCGAGCCGCCTGGCCCAGCCTTCTCCGACTTCCGTCGCCGCCGGTTCACCGGCTTCCGTCGCCGCCACCCGAGACCTCCCGCTGTCCTCTGCCACGGACGGCCCAACGCCGTGGGCTGCGGATTTCATCCCGCGGCAACATTGCGGCGGCGGTGACCGTGGGGATTCTTCCCCAGCCCCGCCCCTTCCCGAACCGGGGCTCCGCCCCGGACCCCGGTCCTCAAGCGCCGGACGGGCTGAAAATCAGCCCGTCCGGCGCTTGAGGACACCACGCGTCAGCGCGGAAGGGGGCCCGGGGGCTCGCCCCCGCCACGCGGCGGAGCCGCACATCGGATGCAGCGGGAAGGGGCGGGTAGGGGACAAAGCCCCGCGCAGCGGTGGCCGCGGAACCGCGAGGGCCGGGCCCCGGACGTCACGGCAACCGCGCCGTCAGCGCGTACAGCCGCGTCGTCTGGCGGACGCTCTCGTTGTCGTCGCTGACGAGGAGCAGGCGCAGGCGCCCGCCCCGGGCCCGGCCCAGGACCGCGAGTCCCTCGATGTTGTCCAGCAGCGGATTCGTCTGCGGCTGCTTCGCCGGGGCGCCCAGGGACGGGCACTCCCCCAGGTCGGCCAGCAGCCGCTTGCGGACCGGCCGGGTGCCGGGGCCGCCGGGGAGCGTCTCGACGCCGGAGGTGTCGCTCGCGCCGCGCGCGTCCGCGACGTAGAGCCGTACCGTGTTCCCCGTCCCGGGGGTGAACCCGCGCTCCAGGACGAGCAGCCGGCCGTCCCCCGCCTCCGTGACCTCGGAGACGCCGAGGCCGGGGTCGACCGGATAGCCGTACTGCCGGCCGAGCCGGAATTCCGGGGCGCCCGGGCCCGTACGGGAGCGTTCCCAGGTCTGGAACCGGACCGTCCGCCCGTCACCTGCCAGCGGACCCTCCATCGCGGCGAGGAGACTCCGGCCGCCGGGCCGGAGGGTGAGGCCCTCGAAGGTCTGGTTGGGCAGGGCCCGGCCCGCCGGGGCGGGCCGCAGCGCGCCGGGGACGGGCAGCCGCCCGAGGAGGGTCCCGTCGCGGGCGTACCGGCGGACGGACGGCTCGGTCTCGGAGGCGACCAGCCGGGTGCCGTCGCGGTCGACGGCGAGGGCCTCGGCGTCGACCGCGCCGCCCCGCTCGTCGGCGAGCGCCCGGGCACGTACGGGCCGGGCGGCGGTGGGTCCCCGCCGGACGTCCAGGGCGAAGAGCCGGGAGCGGTCGGAGAGGGCGGCGACCGTGCCGTCGGTGTCGGCGGCGAGGGCGGAGAGGTTGCCCACGTAGGAGCCGTCGAACGCGGTCTTGTCGAGGCCGTCGCCGTAGCCGTCGATCCGGACGTGCGGGGAGCAGGCCCGCGAGGGCGGCGCCGCGGCGGCCGGGCCGGGCGCCTGGGCGGCCGCCAGCAGCGCGACGGCGGTGACGGTGGCGAGCGTGGGTCGGATGCGCACGATAACCCCTCCCGGTACGGCCCTGGTCCGGCTGGGGCCGACGGTAGGGGGCCGGTGACGGGGCCGGGAAGACTTCCGGCGGCGTCACGGGGACGCCCGCGGGAACTTCCGGTGCGGGCCCGCGCGCCGCCCGTCCCGGTCCGGCCCGGCCCGGCCGCGTCAGATCCCGGGGAGGTACTGGATCAGCAGGTCGATGAGCTTGATGCCGGCGAACGGCGCGACGAGCCCGCCCAGCCCGTACACGCCGAGGTTGCGCCGCAGCAGCGCGTGCGCCCCGGCGGGGGCGTAGCGGACGCCGCGCAGGGCGAGCGGGATCAGGGCGACGATGACGAGGGCGTTGAAGATGATCGCGGAGGCGATGGCCGAGGTGGAGCTGTGCAGGCCCATGACGTTGAGCTTCTCCAGGCCCTCGTAGCCGGCCACGCCGCCGAACATCGCGGGGACGATCGCGAAGTACTTGGCGACGTCGTTGCAGATGGAGAAGGTGGTGAGCGCGCCACGGGTGATCAGGAGCTGCTTGCCGACCTCGACGATCTGGATGAGCTTGGTGGGGTCGGAGTCCAGGTCGACCATGTTCCCGGCCTCCTTGGCGGCCGAGGTGCCTGAGTTCATGGCGACGCCGACGTCGGCCTGGGCGAGCGCGGGGGCGTCGTTGGTGCCGTCGCCGGTCATGGCGACGAGGTTGCCGCCCGCCTGCTCCTCGCGGATCCGGGCCAGCTTGTGTTCGGGGGTGGCCTCGGCGAGGTAGTCGTCGACGCCGGCCTCGGCGGCGATGGCCTTGGCCGTCAGCGGGTTGTCGCCGGTGACCATGACGGTCCTGATGCCCATGCCGCGCAGCTCGGCGAAGCGCTCCGCGATGCCGGGCTTGACGATGTCCTTGAGGTGGACGGCGCCCAGGACGCGGGCGCCGTCCCGGTCCTCGACGGCGACGAGCAGCGGGGTGCCGCCGCCGGCGGCGATGGAGTCGACGATCCAGCCGGCCTCGGCGGGGACCCGGCCGCCGCGCCGGTTGACCCAGGTGGTGACGGCGGCGCCCGCGCCCTTGCGGATGCGGAGGAAGTCGCCCTCGTACGCGAAGTCGGCACCGCTCATCCGGGTCTGCGCGGAGAACGGGACGAAGCGGCCGTGGGCGAAGTCGGTGGCGTCGTGGTCGATGCCGTGGCGGCGGGCGAGGCCGACGATCGAGCGGCCCTCGGGGGTCTCGTCGGCGAGGGAGGCGAGCTGGGCGGCGTCGGCCAGGAGGTCGTGCGGCACGCCCTGGACGGGCACGAAGGAGGTGGCCTGCCGGTTGCCGAGGGTGATGGTGCCGGTCTTGTCGAGGAGCAGGGTGTTGACGTCGCCGGCGGCCTCGACGGCCCGGCCGGACAGGGCGAGGACGTTGCGCTGGACGAGCCGGTCCATGCCGGCGATGCCGATGGCGGAGAGCAGGGCGCCGATCGTGGTGGGGATCAGCGTCACCAGCAGGGCGACCAGCACGGTGATCGTCTGCGGGGCGCCGGCCCAGGCGGCCATGGGCTGGAGCGAGACCACGGCGAGGATGAAGATCACGGTGAGGCAGGCGAGCAGGATGTTCAGGGCCAGCTCGTTGGGGGTCTTCTGCCGGGTGGTGCCCTCGACCAGGGCGATCATGCGGTCGAGGAAGGTGTGGCCGGGGCGGGAGGTGACCCGGACGACGATGCCGTCGGAGAGCACCTTCGTCCCGCCCGTCACACCGGAGCGGTCGCCGCCCGCCTCGCGGATGACGGGCGCGGACTCGCCGGTGACGGCGGACTCGTCGACGGACGCCACACCGTCGACGACCTCCCCGTCGCCGGGGATCGTCTCACCGGCCGCGACGACCACGAAGTCCTGCGGGGAGAGCTCGGAGGCGGGGACCCGCTCCTCCTCCCAGTCGCGCCGGTCCATGCCGACCCGCCAGCGCCGCAGCCGGCGGGCGACGGTGCCGGAGCGGGTCCGGCGCAGCGACTCCGCCTGTGCCTTGCCGCGGCCCTCGGCGACGGCCTCGGCGAGGTTGGCGAAGACCACGGTGAGCCAGAGCCAGGCGCCGATCAGCCAGGCGAAGACGGAGGGGGCGAGCAGCGCGGAGAGCGTGGTGAGCACGGCGCCCACCTCGACGACGAACATCACCGGGTTCCTGACCATCACCCGGGGGCGCAGCTTGCGGACCGCGTCCGGGAGGGAGGCGATCAGCAGCTTGGGGTCGAGCGCGCCGCCGGCCACCTGGCGGTGGCGCCGCCGGCCCCGGCCGGGCGGGGGCGGGGCGGCCGGGCGCGGCGGGGTGACGTCCTGGTCGGGGAGCAGGTGCAGGGGCACGGCGTGGCCTTCGACGGAGGTGGGTGATCACCCCAGCCAACCGTTCGGACACGGTGTGTTTCCGTGTCCTTACGGGGCCTTGTCGCCCGGCGGCCCGGGCCTGACGTGCCTTTGACGCGCGGGCCGGAACCGTGTCCGCCGCGCGTGGTGTCCCGGGCCGCCGGAACGAACCGGCACCCTCCCCGGCCCTTCGGAAGGGCCGGAGGGTCCGGGACGTCAGCCGCGCGACGCCGCGATCTGCCGCGACATGATCGTCGTCAGCTCGTACGCCGCGTGCGAGGCCGCCACGGACGTGATCTCGGCGTGGTCGTAGGCCGGGGCGACCTCGACCAGGTCGGCGGAGACCAGGTTGCAGGAGGACAGGCCGCGGATGATCTCCAGCAGCTCGCGGGAGGTCAGGCCGCCCGCCTCCGGGGTGCCGGTGCCGGGCGCGTGGGCCGGGTCCAGGACGTCGATGTCGATGGAGATGTACAGCGGGCGGTCGCCGACGCGCCGGCGCAGCTGGTCGGCGATCTCGTCGACGCCACGGCGCATCACATCGGCCGAGGTGACGATGCCGAAGCCCATCTTCTCGTCGTCGGTGAGGTCCTTCTTGCCGTACAGCGGGCCGCGCGTGCCGACGTGGGAGAGCGCCTCGGTGTCGAGGATGCCCTCCTCGACGGCCCGGCGGAACGGCGTGCCGTGGGTGTACTCGGCGCCGAAGTAGGTGTCCCAGGTGTCCAGGTGCGCGTCGAAGTGCAGCAGGGCGACGGGGCCGTGCTTCTTGGCGACCGAGCGCAGCAGCGGCAGGGCGATGGTGTGGTCGCCGCCGAGGGTCATCATGCGGGCGCCGGTGCCGAGGAGGTCGTCGGCCGCGGCCTCGATCGTCTCGACGGCCTCGTCGATGTTGAACGGGTTGGCGGCGATGTCACCGGCGTCCGCGACCTGCGCGAGGGCGAAGGGCGAGGCGTCCTGGGCCGGGTTGTACGGGCGCAGCAGGCGCGAGGCCTCGCGGATGGCGTTGCCGCCGAAGCGGGCGCCGGGGCGGTAGGAGACACCGGTGTCGAACGGCACGCCGACGACGGCGACGTCCGTCGTGCCGACCTCGTCCAGGCGCGGCAGGCGGGCGAAGGTGGCGGGGCCGGCGTAGCGCGGGATGCGGGAGGAGTCGACCGGGCCGCGCGGTTCACGGGGGGCGGAGCCGTTCTGGGGGGTCATGCGGAAGCCTCTCGAAATCACGGACGCGTTACGGTCGTACCAACGCGGCGTCGGCCTTGCTGGACGTACCCGAGGGTAGGCAGGGCGGCGGATTCCGCACATGTACGTATCCGTGAGTCCGGCCCCGCCATATGGACACGACGTCCAGCGAAGCGCTCTCGGGGGAGACAATGAGCCGCATGCCGATACCCAGCCACGCACCCAGTCGCGCCGAACTGATCGACCACCTCGTCCGGACCCGTATCGCGGGGGACGTGGCGACCCCCCGGGAGAACAACCTCGATCACTACCGCCGGCTCGCGAACGGCGACCGCCGGTACTGGCTGGGCCTGGAGCTGGGCGACCGCTGGACGGACGAGCAGGACGTGCTGGCGGTGATGGCGGAGCGCTGCGGGGTGAGCGACGACCTCGACCACCGGGCCGGGCAGGACACCATCGACCCGGAGCTGACCGTCGACGCGCTGGACCGGATGGCGAACGTCCTGCGCAAGGCGGCGGAGGGCCGGCGGCGGGTGCTGTTCGCCACGGGCCACCCGGGCGCGCTGCTGGACGTGCACCGGCTGACGGCCGACGCGCTGCGCGCGGCGGGCTGCGAGGTCGTCCGGATCCCGGGCGGGCTGCTGGCGGACGACGGCTGCGTCGTGCAGTTCGCGGACGTCGCGGTGTACGAGGGCGGGGCGACGCTCTGGCACACCCATTCGCCGCACCCGATGACCGCGATCCTCGACGGGCTGCTGCGGGAGGGCCGCCCGCTACCGGAGCTGGTCGTCGCCGACCACGGCTGGGCGGGCTGCGCGGCCCAGCGCGGCATCGACGCCGTCGGCTACGCGGACTGCAACGACCCGGCGCTGTTCCTCGCGGAGGCGGAGGGCACGCTCCAGGTGGCGGTGCCGATGGACGACCACGTCGTCGACCCGCGGTACTACGAGCCGATGACGGCGTACCTGCTGGAGGCGGCGGGTCTCAGGGCGTAGCCGGGCCGGGCGGAGGGGCTTCCCCTCCGCCCGAGGCCGCCTCGGTCCCTCCGCCTCAGTCCATCCGGCTCAGTCCATCCGCCCGTTCCAGCCCCGGACCGCGCACCACGCGCCGGCCGAGAGCACGGCGAATTCACCTGTGCGCAGGGCGAGGCCGCTCACCAGCCGGGCGGTGCCGACCATGTCGAGGATCCGGCCGTGCAGGAAGAATCCCAGGACGATCGCGGCGGCGATCAGCAGCACGCCGCCGACGAGGAGCAGGGCCCGGAAGGCCCCCGCTATCGGCCTTCCGGTAGTCGTGCCGCCCATCGTGTGCCCCTCTCCCCCGCCGCCCCGTGCGACAACCCGCCGATCCTACCGGGGAGATGGCGGGCGCGGGGGTGCGAGACGGCCGGTCAGGAGCCCTCCCGGGGGCGCGGCACCCGGATCACTCCCTCCTGGATGACGGAGACGGCCAGCTGCCCGCCCTCGGTGAAGATCCGGCCCCTGGCGAGGCCCCGGCCACCCTGCGAGGTGGGGCTCTCCTGGTCGTACAGCAGCCACTCGTCGGCGCGGAACGGCCGGTGGAACCACATCGCGTGGTCCAGGCTCGCGCCGACGACGTCGCCGACCGTCCAGCCGCCACGCCCGTGGGCGAGCAGCACGGAGTCCAGGAGCGTCATGTCGGAGACGTAGGTGACCAGGCAGACGTGCAGCAGCGGGTCGTCCGCCAGTTTGCCGTTGGTCCGGAACCACACCTGCGACTTGGGCTCGCGGGGCTCCCCCACGCTGGCGAACGGGGGCTCGTCGGCGTAGCGCAGGTCGACGGCGGCCCGCGCGTCCGACAGCCGTTGCGCGACCTCCGGGTCGACGAAGCGGTGGGCGTGGCGGGGCAGCATCTCGGCGGCGGTGGGCAGCGAGAGCGGGTCCGGCGCCGACGGCATCGGCTCCTGGTGCTCCATCCCCTCCTCGTACGCCTGGAAGGACGCGGAGAGGTGGAAGATCGGCTGCCCGTGCTGGACGGCCACCACCCGGCGGGTGGTGAAGGAGCGTCCGTCGCGGATCCGGTCGACGGTGTAGACGATGGGCGCGCCGGGGTCGCCGGGGCGCAGGAAGTAGGCGTGCAGCGAGTGCGGCAGCCGCTCCGCGGGGACGGTGCGGCCGGCGGCGACCAGGGCCTGGGCGGCGACCTGGCCGCCGAAGACGCGCGGCACGACGGAGGGGCGGCTGGTGCCGCGGAAGATGTCCCGCTCGATCCGTTCGAGGTCGAGGAGGTCGAGCAGGTCCTGGAGGGATTCGTTCATCGCGCGCCGTCTACAGGCCCATCGACTTGGCGATGATGGAGCGCATGACCTCGCTGGTGCCGCCGTAGATGCGGCTGACGCGGGTGTCCGCGTAGAGGCGGGCTATCGGATATTCCATCATATAGCCGTAACCGCCGTGCAGCTGGAGGCACTTGTCGATGACGACGGCGGCCC
Organism: Streptomyces albireticuli; assembly: GCF_021228125.1. Lineage (GTDB taxonomy): Bacteria > Actinomycetota > Actinomycetes > Streptomycetales > Streptomycetaceae > Streptomyces > Streptomyces albireticuli. The sequence goes on along the minus strand of NZ_JAJQQS010000002.1, from coordinate 158,042 downwards.
GCTCGGTGGTGAAGAGCTTGGCGGAGGCGGCGTCGGCGGCGGACAGCTCGCCCGCGTCGTGGGCCTCCAGGGCGCGGTCGACGACCGCCTGCATCGCGTCGACCTCGGCCTTGCAGTCGGCGAGGACGAACTTGGTGTTCTGGAAGGCGGCGACGGACTGCCCGAAGACGGTGCGGTCCCGGCAGTACGCCTTGGCGAACTCGACGGCCGCGGCCGACTGGGCGTACGCGCCGACGGCGATGTAGAGGCGCTCCTGCGGGAGGTTGTGGCCGAGGTAGCCGAACGCCTTGCCCTCCTCGCCGAGGAGGTCCCCGACGGGCACCTTGACGTCGGTGAAGGAGAGTTCGGCGGTGTCCGAGGAGTGCAGGCCGAGCTTCTCCAGCTTGCGGCCGACGGCGTAGCCCTCGGAGGTGGTGTCGACGACCAGGATGGAGATGCCGGAGCGGCGGTCCTCGGGGGTGGGCGGCGCGGTGCGGGCGCAGACCAGGACGCGGTCGGCGTGGACGCCGCCGGTGATGAAGGTCTTGGCGCCGTTGAGGACGTAGTGCGTGCCGTCCTCGGAGAGCTTGGCGGTGGTCTTCATGCCGGCCAGGTCGGAGCCGGTGCCGGGCTCGGTCATGGCGATGGCGGTCATCATGTCGCCGGAGACGAAGGCGGGCAGCCAGCGTCGCTTCTGCTCCTCGGTGCCGTACGTGAGGAGGTAGGGCAGGCAGAGGGCGGTGTGGACGCTGCTGCCGCCGAAGCTGACGCCCGCGCGGGCGCACTCCTCGGCGACGACGGCCTGGAACTTGAAGCTGCTCTCGCCGGCGCCGCCGTACTCCTCGGGCACCTCGATGCCGAAGACGCCGAGCTCGCCGAGCTTCTTGTAGAAGTCGCGGGGCGCGGCGCCGGCCTCGCGCCACTCGTCGTAGACGGGCACGACCTCCGCGGCGATGAAGTCGCGGATGGTCTCCCGGAACGCCTCGTGGTCCTCGTTGTACACGGTCCGACGCATCCTGCCCCCTCGTCGCGCATGCCCGTCCGGACATGTCTAAGCGCTCGCTCAGGCGGCAAGTTACCCGGGGGTCATGTCGGCTGTCCAGAGTGCGCGGATCACCGGCAGGTCACTCCTCCGCGCCTCCGGTGAGGCTCGCGAGCGCCCCCAGCGCCAGCCTGCGCAGCAGGGCGGCGGTGGCGTCGCGGCCCGGGAGGGCGCCGGGGCGGCCGAGGTGCGGGGTGGAGTTGAGCAGCCCGAAGACGGCGTGGACGGCGGCCCGGGCCTCCGCCTCGCCCGCGCCGGGGTGCAGGGCGCGCACGACCTCGACCCAGAGCTCGACGTACTGGCGCTGGAGGGAGCGCACCAGCTTGCGGTCGGTGTCCCTCAGCTGGCCCAGCTCGCGGTCGTGGAGGGTGATCAGGGCGCGGTCGTCGAGGGCGAAGTCGATGTGCCCGTCGACGAGCGAGTCCAGCACGGCCGCCGGGCCGCCGCCCCCGCCGGTGGCCGCCGCCACCCGCTCCCGGCCGCCCGCGAGGAGCCGCTCGCTGATGCCCACCAGGAGCTCCGAGAGCATCGCATCCTTGCCGGCGAAGTGGCGGTAGAGGCCGGGGCCGCTGATGCCGACCGCCGCTCCTATCTCGTCCACGCCCACGCCGTGGAAACCGCGCTCGGCGAAGAGCCGCGCGGCCTCCTGGAGGATCCGCTCCCGGCGGGTGGGGGCGGCGGTCGAGGTGCGGGTCGCTACGTCAGTCACGAAAGTAATTCTAGACAGCGGCGTTAGTGGTCGTTAACCTGAAGGAAATGTGTTAACGCTCATTAACCGAGCAAGGGAGCTCGAGTACATGCAGCAGGCACCGGCGCTGGGGAGCGCCGCCGATCCGGCGTCCGACGCCTGGCGGGCCAACGAGGCCGCTCACCGCGAGCTGTCCGCGGGGCTGCGGGAGCGGCTCGCCGCGGCCCGGCTGGGCGGGGGCGAGAGGGCCCGGGAGAAGCACACCGCGCGCGGCAAACTGCTGCCGCGCGACCGGGTGGACGCCCTGCTGGACCCGGGCTCGCCGTTCCTGGAGCTGGCCCCCCTGGCGGCCGAGGGGATGTACGGCGGCGCCGCGCCGGCCGCCGGGGTGATCGCCGGGATCGGGCGGGTCTCCGGCCGCGAGACGGTGATCGTCGCCAACGACGCCACGGTCAAGGGCGGCACGTACTACCCGATGACCGTGAAGAAGCACCTGCGCGCGCAGGAGGTGGCCCTGGAGAACCGGCTGCCCTGCCTGTATCTGGTGGACTCCGGCGGCGCCTTCCTGCCGATGCAGGACGAGGTCTTCCCCGACCGCGAGCACTTCGGCCGGATCTTCTACAACCAGGCCCGGATGTCCGGCGCGGGCATCCCGCAGATCGCCGCGGTGCTCGGCTCCTGCACGGCCGGCGGCGCCTACGTCCCGGCGATGAGCGACGAGGCCGTGATCGTGCGGAACCAGGGCACCATCTTCCTGGGCGGCCCGCCGCTGGTGAAGGCCGCCACCGGCGAGGTCGTCACGGCGGAGGAGCTGGGCGGCGGCGAGGTCCACTCCAAGGTCTCCGGCGTCACCGACCACCTCGCCGAGGACGACGCGCACGCCCTGCGGATCGTCCGCACCATCGTCTCGACGCTCCCCGGGCGGGCCGCGCCGCCCTGGCCGGTGGAGCCGGTGGAGGAGCCCGCCGTCGACCCCGCGGGGCTCTACGGCGCGGTGCCCGTCGACCCCCGCACGCCCTACGACGCGCGGGAGATCATCGCGCGCCTGGTGGACGGCTCGCGGTTCGCCGAGTTCAAGGCCGAGTTCGGGCAGACCCTGGTGACGGGCTTCGCCCGGATCCACGGCCACCCGGTCGGCATCGTCGCCAACAACGGCATCCTCTTCGCCGAGTCCGCCCAGAAGGGCGCGCACTTCATCGAGCTGTGCGACCAGCGCGGCATCCCCTTGCTCTTCCTCCAGAACATCTCCGGCTTCATGGTCGGCCGGCAGTACGAGGCGGGCGGCATCGCCAAGCACGGCGCCAAGATGGTGACGGCGGTGGCCTGCACCCGCGTCCCCAAGCTCACGGTCGTCGTCGGCGGCTCCTACGGCGCGGGCAACTACTCGATGTGCGGGCGCGCCTATTCGCCGCGCTTCCTGTGGATGTGGCCCAACGCCAAGATCTCGGTGATGGGCGGCGAGCAGGCCGCCTCGGTGCTCGCGACCGTCAAGCGGGACCAGCTGGAGGCGCGCGGCGAGAAGTGGGCCGCCGAGGAGGAGGACGCCTTCCGCGCCCCGATCCGGGAGCAGTACGAGACGCAGGGCAGCGCCTATTACGCCACCGCGCGGCTGTGGGACGACGGGGTCATCGACCCGCTGGAGACCCGGACCGTGCTCGGTCTCGCCCTTACGGCGTGCGCGAACGCGCCGCTGCCCGCCAAGGACCCCATGGCGCCCGGCTACGGCGTCTTCCGGATGTAGGGGGATGCACACAGTGTTCGACACCGTCCTGGTCGCCAACCGCGGCGAGATCGCCGTCCGGGTGATCCGTACGCTCCGGAAGCTCGGCATCCGTTCGGTCGCCGTCTTCAGCGACGCCGACGCGGACGCCCGGCACGTCCGGGAGGCCGACACCGCCGTCCGGATCGGCCCGGCGGCCGCGGCCGAGAGCTATCTGTCGGTGGAGCGCCTCCTCGGCGCCGCCGCCCGCACGGGCGCGCGGGCCGTGCACCCCGGCTACGGCTTCCTCGCCGAGAACGCCGCCTTCGCCCGCGCCTGCGAGGCCGCCGGGCTCGTCTTCATCGGCCCGCCCGCCGGGGCGATCGAGCTGATGGGTGACAAGATCCGCGCCAAGGAGACGGTGCGCGCGGCGGGCGTGCCCGTCGTGCCCGGCTCCTCGGGCAGCGGGCTGACGGACGCCCAGCTCACCGCCGCCGCCCGGGAGATCGGCATGCCCGTCCTGCTCAAGCCCTCGGCGGGCGGCGGCGGCAAGGGCATGCGGCTGGTCCGGGACGAGGCCCTGCTGGGCGAGGAGATCGCCGCCGCCCGGCGGGAGGCGCGCGGCTCCTTCGGCGACGACACCCTGCTCGTGGAGCGCTGGATCGACCGGCCGCGCCACATCGAGATCCAGGTGCTGGCCGACGGGCACGGCGGCGTCCTCCACCTCGGCGAGCGCGAGTGCTCGCTCCAGCGCCGCCACCAGAAGATCGTCGAGGAGGCGCCCAGCGTCCTCCTGGACGAGGCCACCCGCGCCGCGATGGGCGAGGCCGCCGCGCAGGCGGCGCGCTCCTGCGGCTACACGGGCGCGGGCACGGTCGAGTTCATCGTCCCCGGCGAGGACCCCTCCGCGTACTACTTCATGGAGATGAACACCCGCCTCCAGGTGGAGCACCCCGTGACGGAGCTCGTCACCGGCCTGGACCTGGTCGAGTGGCAGCTGCGGGTCGCCGCCGGCGGGCGGCTGGGCCTCGCTCAGGAGGACGTCACCCTCACCGGGCACGCCGTTGAGGCGCGCGTCTGCGCGGAGACGGCCCGGGTGACCGGTGAGCGGGTCGACTTCCTGCCGTCGGCGGGCGCGGTGCGGCTGCTGGGCGAGCCCGCGGGCGACGGCGTCCGCGTCGACTCGGGCCTCTCGGAAGGCACCGAGGTCGGCACGGCCTACGACCCGATGCTCGCCAAGGTCATCGCCTACGGCCCGGACCGCCCGACCGCGCTGCGCAGGCTGCGGGCGGCGCTGGCGGAGACGGTCGTCCTGGGCGTCGACACCAACGTGGGCTTCCTGCGGCGGCTGCTGGCGCACCCGTCCGTCGTCTCCGGCGCCCTGGACACGGGGCTCGTCGACCGTGACGCGGCGTCGCTGGTGCGGACGTCCGTCCCGGCCGAGGTGTACGCGGCGGCGGGCCTGCTCCGGCAGGCGGGACTGGCGCCGGTGGCCTCCTCCGAGGGGCCGGGCGCCTGGGTGGACCCCTTCTCCGTCCCGACGGGCTGGCGCCTGGGCGGCGAGCCCGCGTGGACCCTCCACCACGTACGGGCGCCGGGTCAGGACCCGGTGACGGTACGGGTGCGCGGGACGGGGTCCCGCATGGAGGTCGCCCTGCCGGAGGGGCTCGCGGCCCCGGAGGGATCCGGGGAACCCGGCGCCGGGCTAGCTGCGGGCACGCCCGCCGGGCCCGGCACGGGCACGTCCCCCGGCCTCGGCACGGGCTCTCCCGCCCCGGCGCCCGGGGAGAACCCCGCCCCCGCGCGAATCGTGCGGCTCACGCCCACCACGCTCACCATCGAGCTGAACGGCCTCACCCACACCTTCACCCACGCCCGTGGCCCGGCCGGCACCTGGCTCGGGCGGGACGGTGACGCCTGGCACCTCCAGGACCACGACCCCGTCGAGGCCCTGGGCGGGTCCGGCGCCGCGCACGCCGGGGCGCTCACCGCCCCCATGCCCGGCACCGTCACCGTCGTCAAGGCCGCCGTCGGTGACACCGTGGCCGCCGGTCAGAGCCTCCTCGTCGTCGAGGCGATGAAGATGGAGCACGTCATCTCCGCCCCGCACGACGGCACCGTCACCGAGCTGGACGTCACCGCCGGCACCACGGTCGCCATGGACCAGGTCCTGGCCGTCGTCACCCCGCGGGAGGAATCATGATCGACGGACTGCCGATGCCCGTACCGGACCCCGGCCTCCCGGACCGCGTCCGGATCCACGAGGTCGGCCCGCGCGACGGCCTCCAGAACGAGAAGACGGTCGTACCGGTGGAGGTGAAGGCGGAGTTCATCCGCCGGCTCGCCGCCGCCGGCCTCGGCACCGTCGAGGCGACGAGCTTCGTGCACCCGAAGTGGGTGCCGCAGCTCGCCGACGCCGAGCGGCTGTTCCCGATGCTCGACGGCGTCGCCGCCCGCCTCCCGGTCCTGGTGCCCAACGAGCGCGGCCTGGACCGCGCCCTGGCCCTGGGCGCCCGGGAGGTCGCGGTCTTCGGCAGCGCGACGGAGTCCTTCGCCAAGGCCAACCTCAACCGCACGGTCGACCAGTCGCTGGACATGTTCGCCCCGGTCGTGGCCAGGGCGAAGGAGGCCGGCGCCGGTGTGCGCGGCTATCTCTCCATGTGCTTCGGCGACCCCTGGGAGGGCCCCGTCCCCGTCGAGGGCGTCGTACGGGTCGCCCGCCGCCTCATGGACCTCGGCTGCGACGAGCTCAGCCTCGGCGACACCATCGGCGTCGCCACACCCGGCCACGTCGGCGCCCTGCTCACCGCGCTCGGCACGGCCGGCGTGCCCACCGCCCGGCTGGCCGTGCACTTCCACGACACGTACGGCCAGGCCCTGGCCAACACCCTCGCCGCGCTCCGGCACGGCGTGACCACCGTCGACGCCTCCGCGGGCGGCCTCGGCGGCTGCCCGTACGCGAAGAGCGCCACGGGCAACCTCGCCACCGAGGACCTGGTGTGGATGCTCGACGGCCTCGGCATCGACACCGGCGTCGACCTCCGCCTGCTCACCGCCACCAGCGTGTGGATGGCCGACCGGCTCGGCCGCCCCAGCCCGTCCCGCACCGTGCGTGCCCTCGCCCCCCAGGAGAACTGAGCCATGTCGCTGGACCACCGACTGACCCCAGAGCACGAGGAGCTCCGCCGCACGGTGGAGGAGTTCGCCCACGACGTGGTCGCACCGAAGATCGGCGAGTACTACGAGCGCCACGAGTTCCCGTACGAGATCGTGCGGGAGATGGGCCGGATGGGCCTCTTCGGACTGCCCTTCCCCGAGGAGTACGGCGGCATGGGCGGCGACTACCTCGCCCTCGGCCTCGCCCTGGAGGAGCTCGCCCGGGTGGACTCCTCCGTCGCGATCACCCTGGAGGCGGGCGTCTCCCTCGGCGCCATGCCGGTCTTCCGCTTCGGCACGGAGGAGCAGAAGCGGCAGTGGCTGCCCGCGCTATGCTCCGGCGAGACGCTGGGCGCCTTCGGCCTGACCGAGCCGGAGTGCGGCTCGGACGCGGGCGGCACCCGCACCACCGCCCGGCTGGACGAGGCCACGGGCGAATGGGTGATCAACGGCACCAAGTGCTTCATCACCAACTCCGGCACGGACATCACGGGCCTGGTCACGGTCACCGCCGTCACCGGCCGCACCGCCGACGGCAAGCCGCTGATCTCCACGATCATCGTGCCCTCCGGCACGCCCGGCTTCACCGTCGCGGCCCCCTACTCCAAGGTCGGCTGGAACGCCTCGGACACCCGTGAGCTGAGCTTCTCCGAAGTCCGGGTGCCGGCCGCCAACCTGCTGGGCGAGCAGGGCCGCGGGTACGCGCAGTTCCTCCAGATCCTGGACGAGGGCCGGATCGCGATCTCGGCCCTGGCCACCGGCCTCGCCCAGGGCTGCGTCGACGAGTCCGTGGCGTACGCGCGGACCCGCCGGGCGTTCGGCCGGCCGATCGGCGACAACCAGGCGATCCAGTTCAAGCTGGCCGACATGGAGATGAAGGCCCACACCGCCCGCGTCTCCTGGCGCGACGCCGCGTCCCGGCTGGTGCGCGACGAGCCCTTCAAGAAGCAGGCGGCGATCGCCAAGCTCTACTCCTCGACGGTCGCGGTCGACAACGCCCGCGAGGCAACCCAGATCCACGGCGGCTACGGCTTCATGAACGAGTACCCGGTGGCCCGGATGTGGCGCGACTCCAAGATCCTGGAGATCGGCGAGGGCACGAGCGAGGTGCAGCGCATGCTGATCGCCCGGGAACTGGGCTTCGCGAGCTAGCCCTTACGGGCCCTCAAGCGCCGGAAAATCCAGCCCGTCCGGCGCTTGAGGACACCACCCACACCAGCCCGTCCGGCGCCCGAGGACACCACCCACACCAGCCCGTCCGACGCCTGAGGACATTCGGGAAGGGGCGGGTAGGGGAAAAACCCTCACCCCACCCACGGCACCTGCGGCGACCGGTAATAAGAAACCCCCATCGCCTCCCACCGCGGCCCCTGAGCCGCGAGCCGCACCCGATACCCGCCCCACCCATGCGTGGAGCGCGGCGACCACCCCAGCTCCGCGACCCCCGGCAGCCGCGGAAAGGTCAGATACTCGCGCTGCGCCCGGGTCGAGACCGTCTCCGTCCACAGCGGCGCCTCCACCCCCGCGACGGCGCTCTCCGGGACGCCCGGCAGATAGCTCCCCGGGTCCCAGTCGTAGGACCGCCGCACCTCGACCAGGCCGGCCCATTCCAGGCCCAGTGGGGTGTCCTTGGTGTACTTCATGTCGAGGTAGGCCCGGTCCGCGGGCGAGAGGACCAGCCCGGCGCCCGCCCGCACCGCGGCCACGACCTGCGCGCGCTCGGCGGCGCCGGTGCGGTCGTAGCCCCAGTACTGGAGGAGCGCGCCGGGCGCCGGCCGGGCCCCGGCCAGCTGGTGCCAGCCGGCCACCCGCTTGCCGTGCCGCGCGACGGCCCGCTGCGCCTTCTCCATGAAGGCCGCGTAGTCGGCGTGACCGGTGGAGTGCGCCTCGTCGCCGCCGATGTGCAGGGTGGGCCCGGGCGTCAGTTCCGCCAGCTCGCCGAGGACGTCGTCCACGAACTCGTCCGTGTCCGGCTTGCCCACGCACAGCGAGCTGAAGCCGACGGACGTGCCCGTATAGAGGGGTGGGGCGACGCCGTCGCAGTTCAGCCGGGCGTACGAGGCGAGCGCCGCGTTCGTGTGGCCGGGCATGTCGATCTCGGGCACGACCGTGACGTGGCGGCTCGCGGCGTACCGGACGATCTCGCGGTAGTCGTCCTTGTCGTAGAAGCCCCCGGGGCCGCCGCCCACCTGGGTGCTGCCGCCGTACGTGGCCAGCCGGGGCCAGGAGTCGACGGCGAGCCGCCAGCCCTGGTCGTCGGAGAGGTGCAGGTGGAGCGTGTTCATCTTGTAGAGCGCGAGCTGGTCGACGGTGCGCTTCACCTCGTCGACCGGGAAGAAGTGGCGGGCGACGTCGAGCATGGCGCCCCGGTGGGCGTAGCGCGGCACGTCGGTGACGGTGCCGCCGGAGACGGTCCAGGGGCCGGGCTGCCTGTGGTCGCGCTCCACGCGCGGGGGCAGCAGCTGACGGAGGGTCTGCACGCCGTGGAAGAGCCCGGCGGGCTCGCGGGCGCTGAGCGTCACGGAGCGGCGGGTCACCGTGAGGCGGTAGCCCTCGGCCCCGAGGGCCGGGTCCGGGTCGCCGAGGAGCAGCCGGATGCCGTCACCTCCGCCGGGGCCGCCGGTGGAGGTGACGGGCAGCGGATAGCCGGTGGAGGGGCGCAGCAGCGCCGCGAGCCGCCCGGCGATCCGGCGTGCCTCGGGTGCGTCGTGGGGCACCCGGATACGGGTGCGTGCGGTGATCTCGTAGGGGTCGCCGCCGGGGTGTACGGACGCGGGCGCCGGGATGACGTGGGTGAGCGGGACGGGCGTGGCGGGGCCGGGGGCGCCGTCGGCCGCGCGGGCCTGCGCGGTGCCGGCGAGGGCGGCGGCGACCAGCAGCAGGGCGGACAGCAGGCGCGGCGGGCGGGTCACGCGGGCCGTGCGGGAACGTCGTCTCACGAGGGTCCCTTCGGCGAGCTGCTCGGAGGAGGTCTCTCGGGCGGAGGAGGACTCGGGGGGCTCGGTGGAAAACACGCGCGCGGACGACCACTTGGCTACCGCCCGCCCCGCTCCGCGTCAAGCCTCCGCACCGCGCGGCGGGGTCGGGGCGAGGCGCGCCGCACCCCTCTCGGCGGGGCTCCCGCCTGCGAGAATTCCCCCCATGGCTGAGATCCTTCAGAAGGACGGCATGTGGACGTTCGACGGCGACACGATACGCATCGTGCCGGGCCGGGAGCGGGGCGTGCACGTGATGCGGCAGACGGTCGGGGAGCTGGCCGTGCCGCTGGTGGCGGTGGCGGGCATCGCCTTCGAACCGGGCCGCAAGAGCGGGCGGCTGCGGCTGCGGCTGCGTGACGGGGCCGATCCGCTGTCGCAGGTCACCCGGGGGCGGCTGGCGGACGCGGCGGACCCGTACCAGCTGGCGGTGGAGTCCGACCGGTCGGGCGTCGCGGAGTACTTCGTGGACGAGGTCCGCAACGCCCTGCTGCTGGAGCAGGTGCCGACGGGCTCCACGGACCGCTATCTGCTGCCGGGCCCGGGGGTGCCGCTGTCGGTGGGCGCGGGGGACGGCACGGTGGCCTTCGACGGGGAGCGGGTCCGCCTGGAGTGGAACTGGACGACGGAGGAGAGCAAGAGCTCGGCGGGGCCGCAGGTGCTGCCGCTCTCGCAGATCGCCTCCGTGGAGTGGCTGCCGTCCTCCGGGCTGGAGAACGGCTATCTGCGGTTCACGGTGACGGGGGCGCAGCCCAAGCTGTCGCCGAAGCACGATCCGTACGCCGTGGAGCTCTTCGGCTTCAAGAAGGACCCGCTGATGGCGCTGGCCGCGGCGGCGGTCACGGTCCGGATGCCGCATCCGTACGCGCCGGTGGCCCCGGTCGCGGAGACGGCCGTACCGGCGCTCGCCCCGGGCGGGGAGCGGGGGGCGGCGGCCGCCCCGGCCGCCGGGAACCAGGACGCCGATCATGACGCCCTGCTGCGCCGGCTGCGCGAGCTGGGTGACCTGCGTCATGCCGGTGTGCTCACCGAGGAGGAGTTCAGTGCGGCGAAACAAGCCGTTTTGAAGCGTTTCTAGTCACTCATCCCTCCGTTTTCATGGATCCCTGCCCGATATCGGGCAGGATTCTTGCGAATGACCCCGTTACCCATCAATATCAACGGGTGCTCGAACGCCGTATGACCCATGACGACCTGGTGGACCACCTGGTGCGCAGCACGCCGCTTCAGCGCGGCGAGGCCGCCCGGGTGGTCCTGGACGTCCTGGCGTACTTCGACGAGACGACCGAGACCTTTGTGCGCCGCCGGCACCGCGAGCTCCAGTCGGGCGGCCTGCACAACGCGGAGATCTTCGAGCGGATCGCGGCAGAGCTGCCGCACCGCGCGGTGGCTCCGCCGGAGCTCTCGCTGCGGCAGCTGCGCCGCATCGTCTACGGCTGAGAACGGCGGCTCCTGCCGCTGCCGAGCATCACTGATCGTTTGCCTGGGAGGGTCAACACCATGTGCGGAATCGTCGGATATATCGGTAAGCGCGATGTCGCGCCGCTGCTGCTGGAGGGCCTCCAGCGCCTGGAGTACCGCGGCTACGACTCCGCCGGTATCGCCCTGCACGCCGGCGGCAAGGCCGGCGGCCTGAAGACCGCCAAGGCCAAGGGCCGCGTCCGCGAGCTGGAGGCCCGCCTCCCCAAGCGCTTCGCGGGCACCACCGGCATCGCGCACACCCGCTGGGCCACCCACGGCGCCCCGAACGACGTCAACGCCCACCCGCACATGGACAACGACGAGAAGGTCGCCGTCGTCCACAACGGCATCATCGACAACGCCTCCGAGCTGCGCGCCCGGCTGACCGCCGAGGGCGTCACCTTCCTCTCCGACACGGACACCGAGGTCCTCGCGCACCTCGTGGGCCGCTCCCAGGCCGAGACCCTGGAGGAGAAGGTCCGCGAGGCGGTCCGCCACATCGAGGGCACCTACGGCATCGCCGTGCTGCACGCCGACTTCCCGGACCGCATCGTCGTGGCCCGCAACGGCTCGCCCGTCGTCCTGGGCATAGGCGAGAAGGAGATGTTCGTCTCCTCCGACGTCGCCGCCCTGGTCAGCCACACCCGCCAGGTCGTCACCCTCGACGACGGCGAGATGGCCACCCTCAAGGCCGACGACTACCGCACGTACACCACCGAGGGCTCCCGCACCTCGGCCCAGCCGACCACCGTGGAGTGGGAGGCCGAGTCGTACGACATGGGCGGCCACGACACGTACATGCACAAGGAGATCTACGAGCAGGCCGACGCGGTGGACCGCGCCCTGCGCGGCCGGATCGACGACCGCTTCTCCACCGTGCACCTGGGCGGCCTGAACCTCGACGCCCGTGACGCCCGCGCCGTGCGCCGGGTGAAGATTCTGGGCTGCGGCACCTCGTACCACGCGGGCCAGATCGGCGCGCAGATGATCGAGGAGCTCGCCCGGATCCCCGCCGACGCCGAGCCGGCCTCCGAGTTCCGCTACCGCAACCCGGTCGTGGACCCCGACACCCTTTACATCGCGGTCTCCCAGTCCGGTGAGACCTACGACGTGCTCGCCGCCGTCCAGGAGCTCAAGCGCAAGGGCGCCCGCGTCCTCGGTCTGGTGAACGTGGTCGGCTCCGCGATCGCCCGCGAGACCGACGGCGGCATCTACGTGCACGCCGGCCCCGAGGTCTGCGTCGTCTCCACCAAGTGCTTCACCAACATGGTGGTCTCCTTCGGCCTGCTCGCCCTGCACCTGGGCCGCACCCGTGACCTGTCCGTCGCCGACGGCAAGCGGATCATCGAGGGCCTGCGCAAGCTGCCCGCGCAGATCTCCGAGATCCTGGCGAACGAGGGCGAGATCGAGAAGCTGGCCGCGGAGTACGCCGACGCCAAGTCGATGCTGTTCATCGGCCGCGTGCGCGGTTACCCGGTGGCCCGCGAGGCCTCGCTGAAGCTCAAGGAGGTCTCGTACATCCACGCCGAGGCCTACCCCGCCTCCGAGCTCAAGCACGGCCCGCTGGCGCTCATCGAGCCGGCCATGCCGACCGTGGCGATCGTCCCGGACGACGAGCTGCTGGAGAAGAACCGCGCCGCGCTGGAGGAGATCAAGGCCCGCAGCGGCCGCATCCTCGCCGTCGCGCACCAGGTGCAGGAGAAGGCCGACCACACGATCGTGGTGCCGAAGAACGAGCACGAGCTCGACGCCATCCTGATGGGCATCCCGCTCCAGCTCTTCGCCTACCACACGGCCAAGGCCATGGGCCGCGACATCGACAAGCCGCGCAACCTGGCGAAGTCCGTCACGGTCGAGTAGGACCGGCCGCCGCCGGGCCCGGCTTCGGTCCGCCCGGCGCCGCACGGCCCCCATGAGGGGCCCTCAAGACCCGGACCCGCTCAACCTGTCTGCGGCGGGTCCGTACAGGACAGCCCTCCCCACGCGTACCACCCGGCGCGCGGGGAGGGCTGTTCCCCTTGCCGGCGTCGCCCTCCCGCCGGCGGTGATGCCGCCGGTTCCGGGAACCGTCACCTCCCGTCCGGCAGCACGTCGTCCGAGCGGTACCTACCCGTCACCGGGGCGCTCCCCACCTTCTACGCGCGGGTAGATTCCACGGGAATGTCCAGCGGGTGCGTGCCGCGGCGCGTCCGGCGGCCGTCAAGGACGGCACGCGCGGGCATCACCCGCACGAGGTGCCGGGGCCGAGGCGCCGGACCGGCTACGGGATGACCACGACGGGCCGCTGGGCGCGCCGCGCCAGCCGCCCCGCCACCGAGCCGAAGATCCGGCCGACCAGGCCGTGCGTGGAGCCGACGACGATGGCGTCCGCCGAATACTCCCGCCCGACTTCCTCCAGTTCATGGCAGATGTCCCCACCGCGCTCGACGAGGATCCACGGCACCTCCGACAGGTGGTCCGCGCAGGCCAGTTCCAGGCCCAGGACCTCGGTGCGGTGGTCGGGGACGTCCACGAAGACCGGTGGCTCACAGCCCGCCCACACGGTCGTCGGCAGCCGGTTGGCCACATGGACGATGATCAGCCCCGAGCCGGAGCGCCGGGCCATCCCGATTGCATACGCAAGCGCTCGCTCGCTCGAGGTGGAGCCGTCGAAGCCCACCACGACACCGTGCTGGAACGCCGGATCGCAGGAATGGCGTGTTTCTTCCGCCGCTTCGGGGTGCGCCGCGTGATCGGCGACCCGCTTGCGGTCCGCGGGTTCGGAGAATTCGTGACCGGCCATCGGTGTCTCGGCGAAGGAAGTCCTCGTGCGGAGGGGAAGGGCGGTGGGCTGGTTGGAGTTGTCAGGGGCTGTCGGGCGAGGTCGGAGGGACGCCGCCCGGGTGGATCAAGGACGGGAAATCCGTCCGGGATTCATCTTTTCAAGCACTTACCCATAAGGGTACGGCGACACTCATCGCCTGCCCAGGGCCCGCCGGGCACGGCGGAGCCGCCGGGGCGTTCCCCGGAGCATGCACGAGCCCGGGCCGTAGCGCAATGGCCCGGAGCGTCCCACCCGTACCGTCCCGGCACCCGTCCGGGCGCCGGGGCCGCGCCCTCGGCGAGGCCCCGCGGCGGCCCGGGCGCGACCCCGGCCCGACCCGGGCGCGGCCCGGGCAAGGCCCCCTCCGGCCCGCCGCCGCGTCCCCCCGATGCCCCTCCCGCAGTGACCCGGGCGGCGGGCCGGGCGTTGTACCACCGTCAGCCGCCGTCAGCAGGGAGCCGCTCCGTGCCCGGAACCCGTGATCACCACCGCGCCGACGACACCGGGGCAGACTCCCCCGATCCGGTGAGCGATGTGGTCCGCTGGGCGGCGTTCAGCTGCGCCCTCGTCCCCGTCGTCCTGCTGATGTGCGGTCAGTCCTTCGGCGGCGCGGCGGGCACGGCCGCCGGCCTGGTCGCCCTCACCTGCGCCTGCCGGGCCCTCCTGCGCCAGTCCGAGCGCACCGCCGCTCGGCTGTCTGCGGAGCAAAGCGTTCCGCACCGGGGCCGGCACGGCCGCACGGGCGGCGGCGCGCACCGCGGCGGACGCCATCAGGGTGCCTCCGGACCGGGCGATACGCCCGGTAGTACGTCCGGTGAATGACGCCTTCGTACGTATGGACCCGTTGGTTTTCAGCCAACTTCAGGCCGAACCCCTCACCTTGGCCTGAGCGGCCCCCAACAGCCGGTCGACCAGCAAGGAAAGGACCACCGGGGGCGGTTGCACCCTACGGGGATTGGGCATGGGCGAGAGGCGTACTTTTCACCGAGCCCTGCAAGTGCAACGCTTCGTGATCGAACGCTTCGCGCCAAGTTGTCATGTCGACATAGAGCCGGGTGGTGAACTGGTCACCGCGACTCCATGCGACGCAGTAGATTCGATCTTGGCCATGACCGGCGGGGGAACCGTTCAGGACCGAGGGGAAACGTGCAGGACCGAGAGGACTCGACCGCCGAGGGGGGCTTAGCGCCATGAGCCAGGACTCCACGACCGTACCGGAGACCACGCGCAAGCTCTCCGGACGCCGCCGCCGGGAGATCGTCGCTGTGCTGCTTTTCAGCGGCGGCCCCATCTTCGAAAGCTCCATTCCGCTCTCAGTGTTCGGTATCGACCGACAGGACGCTGGAGTCCCCCGCTACCGCTTGCTGGTGTGCGCGGGCGAAGATGTGCCATTGCGAACAACCGGCGGCCTGGAATTGACCGCACCGTACGGCCTGGAGGCACTCTCCAGGGCCGGCACCGTCGTCGTACCGGCCTGGCGGTCGATCACCCAGCCGCCACCGACCGCCGCACTCGACGCGCTGCGCCGCGCCCACGAGGAGGGCGCCCGCATCGTGGGCCTGTGCACCGGTGCCTTCGTACTGGCCGCCGCGGGGCTGCTCGACGGCAGGCCCGCCACCACCCATTGGATGTACGCGCCGACGCTCGCCAAGCGCTATCCGTCGGTCCATGTGGACCCGCGGGAGCTCTTCGTCGACGACGGTGACGTACTGACGTCCGCGGGCACCGCGGCAGGCATCGACCTGTGCCTGCACATCGTCCGCACCGACCACGGCGCCGACGCCGCGGGGGCCCTGGCCCGCCGGCTCGTCGTGCCGCCACGCCGAAGCGGCGGACAGGAGCGCTACCTCGACAGGTCTTTACCGGAGGAGATCGGTGCCGACCCGCTCGCCGAGGTCGTCGCCTGGGCGCTGGAGCACCTCCACGAGCAGTTCGACGTGGAGACCCTGGCGGCCCGTGCCTATATGAGCCGTCGCACCTTCGACCGGCGGTTCCGTTCGCTCACCGGCAGCGCGCCGCTGCAGTGGCTGATCACCCAGCGGGTGCTCCAGGCACAGCGGCTCCTGGAGACCTCGGACTATTCCGTGGACGAGGTCGCCGGGCGCTGCGGCTTCCGCTCGCCGGTGGCGTTGCGCGGCCACTTCCGCAGGCAGCTGGGGTCCTCCCCGGCCGCCTACCGGGCCGCGTACCGCGCGCGCCGGCCGCAGAACGGCTCGGCCGAGCGGCCGGAGCGGGGTGAGCGGCCGGACCGTACGGACCGGACCGAGCGCCACGACCGGTTCGACCGGCCGGACCCGGTGGAGCAGCGGAGCGGGGAGCCCTCGGTGCTGGGGCTGCGCAGGGCGGCCCTGGCCACCACCGCGCACGCCGTCACCGGAGCCGCCATGTCCGCACCGCCGCCCCATACCGGGCACGGCGGACACGGCGGGCATCCGGCCGGCCACGGTGGCGGACCCGGCGGGCACGGGGGCGGACACGCCGGGAACACTCCCGGCGGGCCGGACCCGGGCAAGCCGGACTCCGACCTCTACAGCCCACGCCTGCCCGGCCAGCGAGAACGCCCCGTAGGGTGAGACGCATGAACGATCGCATGGTGTGGATCGACTGCGAGATGACCGGGCTCTCGCTGTCGGACGACGCGCTCATCGAGGTGGCCGCACTGGTCACCGACTCTGAGCTGAACATCCTCGGCGACGGTGTGGACATCGTCGTCCGCCCGCCCGCCGAGGCCCTCGTCACCATGCCCGAGGTGGTGCGCCAGATGCACACGGCCTCCGGGCTGCTCGCGGAGCTGGACAAGGGCACGACGCTGGAGGACGCGGAGGCCCAGGTCCTGGCGTACGTCCGTGAGCACGTCCCGGAGCCGGGCAAGGCCCCGCTGTGCGGAAACTCGGTCGGCACCGACCGCGGTTTCCTCACGCGGGACATGCCGGCGCTGGAGAGCCATCTGCACTACCGGATCGTCGATGTGTCGTCGGTGAAGGAGCTGGCCCGCCGCTGGTATCCGCGGGCCTACTTCAACAGTCCCAAGAAGAGCGGCAACCACCGGGCGCTCGCCGACATCCGCGAGTCGATCGCCGAGCTCCGCTACTACCGCGAGGCGATCTTCGTGCCGCAGCCCGGCCCGGATTCGGACGCGGCGAAGGCCATCGCGGCCAAGCACGTCCTGCCCGTTCAGGCGTAGTGACGCAGCTCGCTCCCAGGACGCGGGTTACCTGGGAGCGAGCACCCCTGAAAACCCTGTACACTTTTTCTCGGCCGGTGGGAAACACACCAGCCGACATGGTGGGTATAGCTCAGCTGGCAGAGCACCTGGTTGTGGTCCAGGATGTCGCGGGTTCAAGTCCCGTTACTCACCCTGATCGAAGGCCCCGGTCCGCGGAAGCGGACCGGGGCCTTCGTCATGTGCGGCCCCCATGTGGGGGAGGCGGGTGCCCGCGCGTGAGCCGTGCGGGCGGCGCGAGGCGCGTGTGACCCGCGTCATATTTCGCGGCGCGCGGGTGGCATCGCGCGACGCGCCAGGGCTTCCTTGACTCTCCGCCGGGATCCGACGACTCTTCATCACATCGGCCCGGGGCTCCCTCCCTCCCCGTCCCCGGCACCGCCCGGTCCCCGTCTCCTATGTGCTCCGTCCGCCGTACGCCGTGTTCCGCCGGACGGGCGGCACGCCCGGCGAAGGCCCACCGCTTCACTCCGAGCCCACGAGTCCGTACGCCGAGGCACCAGGAGACACCCCATGCGCCGACGCTCCCGCACGCCCCCGCGCCGGATGGCGGCCGTCGCCGCCGTCGCGGCGCTCGGCGTGGGGCTGTCCGGGGCCTGCGCCCGGGACGACGGCGGCCTCGGCAGCGCGGGCGAGGGACCCGGCGGCGGCGCCCGGAGGACCACCGTCACCATCGGCACCTTCGGCGTCTTCGGTTACAAGCAGGCCGGGCTCTACGAGGAGTACGAGCGGCTGCACCCCGACATCACGATCAAGGAGAGCGTGATCGAGCGGAACGACGCCTACTACCCCCAGCTGCTGACCCACCTCGCGGCCGGCGGCGGCCTGTCCGACATCCAGGCCGTCGAGGTCGGCAACATCCACGACGTCGCCACCACCCAGGCCGACCGCTTCGTGGACCTCTCCCGGGCCGAGGGCGTCCGCGCGGACACCTGGCTGGACTGGAAGTGGGCGCAGGCGACCGCGCCGGACGGCCGGACGATCGGCCTCGGCACGGACATCGGGCCGATCGCCGTCTGCTACCGCAAGGACCTCTTCGCCAAGGCCGGGCTGCCCACGGACCGGGAGGGCGTCGGCCGGCTCTGGGCCGGCGACTGGCGGAAGTACCTGGAGACCGGCCGGGCCTACAAGAAGCGCGCGCCGGCGGGCACGGTCTTCACGGACTCGGCGGCCGGGATCTACAACGCCGCGATCCACGGCTACGCCGAGCGCTACTACGACCGCCGGGGCCGGCGGGTGTACCGGACGAGCCCCGCGGTCCGGGAGTCCTGGAACCTCGCGGTGCGGGCCGCGCGCGAGGGTCTGACCGCCCGCCTCAAGCAGTTCGAGAAGCCCTGGGACCAGGCGTACGCCAACGGCCGCTTCGCCACCGTCGCCTGCCCGCCCTGGATGCTCGGCTACATCAAGGAGAAGGCCGGCCCGGCGGCCGAGGACAAGTGGGACATCGCCCCCGCGCCCCGGCCCGCCAACTGGGGCGGCTCCTTCGTCACCGTGCCGAAGGCGGCCCGGCACCGGAAGGCGGCGATCGCGCTCGCGGTCTGGCTGACGGCGCCGGAACAGCAGGCCAGGCTCTTCGACCGGCAGGCGAGCATCCCCTCCACCCCGGCCTCGTACGCCATGCCGCAGGTGAAGGACGCGCGGAACCCGTACTTCGGCGACGCGCCCACCGGGCGGATCTTCTCGGCGGCGGCCCGGTCGGTCCCCCGGCTGGTGATCGGCCCCCGGGAGCAGCAGATCGGCACCGCCTTCACCGATGTGGGGATCCCTCAGGTGGAGCAGCAGGGCCGGTCCCCCGCGGCGGCCTGGAAGGCGGCGCAGAAGGAGATCCACAACGCGGTGGACGAATGACGGCCGCGACCGAGGCGGTGGGCGACCGCCCGGCGCCGCCGCCCGAGGACCTCGACCGGCCACGGCGCGGCGGGCCGCGCCCCTGGCGCAGCCGCCTCTACCGCTGGGACGTCCGCTTCAGCCCGTACGCCTTCGTCGCCCCCTTCTTCCTCTTCTTCTCGGCGTTCGGCGTCTTCCCCCTGCTCTACACGGGCTGGGCCTCGCTGCACCGGGTGGAGCTTTACGCCCCGGACCAGCTGGAGTGGGTGGGGCTGCACAACTACGCCCGGCTGCTGGGGGACGACTTCTTCTGGAACGCCCTGCGCAACACCTTCACCATCGGTGTCCTGTCCACCGTCCCCCAGCTGCTGATGGCGCTGGGGCTCGCCCATCTGCTGCACTACCGGCTGCGCGCGGCGTCCTTCTGGCGGGTCGCGCTGCTGACGCCGTACGCCACCTCGGTCGCGGCGGCGACGCTGGTCTTCGTACTGCTCTACGGGCGCGACTACGGGATGGTCAACTGGGCACTGGGCGCGGTGGGCGTCGGCCCGGTGGACTGGCAGAGCTCCGCCTGGTCCTCGCAGATCGCGGTCTCCTCGATCGTGATCTGGCGGTGGACGGGCTACAACGCGCTGATCTACCTGGCCGCGATGCAGGCCGTGCCGGACGAGCTGTACGAGTCGGCCGCGCTGGACGGGGCGTCGCGCGCGCAGCAGTTCCGGTACGTCACGGTGCCGGCGCTGCGGCCGACCATCCTCTTCACGGTGATCGTCTCGACGATCGGGGCGACCCAGCTCTTCGGGGAGCCGCTGCTGTTCGGCGGGGCGGGCGGGCAGAAGGGCGGGGCGTCGCACCAGTTCCAGACGCTGGGGCTCTACCTCTACGAGCAGGGGTGGTTCAACTTCCACCTCGGGCGCGCCTCCGCCGTCGCCTGGACGATGTTCCTGATCCTGCTGCTGATCGGCGCGGTCAATCTGCTGATCGCGCGAGGACTGCGGAAGACCCGGTGAGGGGCTGATGTGACGACGACGACCGGACGGCCCGCCGGCCGGGCGAAGGGCCCGCCGAGGGAGCCCGCGAAGGGGAGGGCCGGATCGAAAGGCCCGGCGAAGGGCAGGAGCGGGGGCGCGGGCAGGCAGTTGCGCGCCGGGCCGGTCACCTACGCGGTGCTGGTCCTGTTCACCGCCGGCTCGCTGTTCCCGCTGGTCTGGACGGCGGTCACCGCGTCCCGGGACAACGCCCGGCTCGCCCGGACCCCGCCGCCCTTCCGCTTCGGCGACCGGCTGCTGACCAACCTGGGCACGGCCTGGGGCGAGGCCCATATGGGCCTGGCGCTGTTCAACACGGTGCTGGTGGCCGGGGCGGTCGCGCTCGGCACCGTCCTCTTCTCGACGACCGCGGGCTTCGCCTTCGCCAAGCTCCGGTTCCGGTTCCGGAACGTCCTGCTGCTGACGACGGTCGGCACGATGATGGTGCCGCCCCAGCTGAGCGTCGTCCCCCTCTTCATGGTCGTCGCCGAGCTGCGGTGGACGAACGAGCTCCAGTCGGTGGTGCTGCCCACGCTCGTCAGCGCCTTCGGCGTGTTCTTCATGCGTCAGTACCTGGTGGAGGCGCTGCCCACCGAGCTGATCGAGGCGGCCCGCGTCGACGGGGCGAGCAGCCTGCGCGTGCTGTGGCACGTGGTGTTCCCGGTGGCCCGGCCGGCCATGGCCGTGCTGGGGATGCTCTCCTTCGTCCAGGCGTGGAACGACTTCTTCTGGCCGATCATCGCGCTGACCCAGGAGAACCCGACCGTCCAGGTCGCCCTCACCGGCCTCGGCCGGGGCTATGTGCCCGACCAGGCCGTGATCATGGCCGGTGCGCTGCTCGGCACCCTGCCGCTGCTGCTCGCCTTCACCCTCTTCGGCAGACAGATCGTCGGCGGCATCATGCAGGGCGCCGTCAAGGGCTGACCCCTTTCCCGTCCCTCTCCTCCCCCACACCGAGAGCGCATCCATGACCGTGAACTTCCCGCCCGGCTTCCTCTGGGGCGCCGCCACCGCCGCGTACCAGATCGAGGGAGCGGCACAGCAGGACGGCCGCACCCCCTCCATCTGGGACACCTTCTCCCACACCCCCGGCAAGGTCCTCGGCGGCGACACCGGGGACGTCGCCACCGACCACTACCACCGCCGCGCCGAGGACGTGCGCCTGATGGCGGACCTGGGGCTGGGCGCGTACCGCTTCTCCGTCTCCTGGCCCCGGGTCCAGCCCGGCGGGCGCGGCCCGGCCTGCCAGGCGGGCCTGGACTTCTACCGCGCGCTCGTCGACGACCTCCTCGCCCACGGCATCCGGCCGGTGCTGACCCTCTACCACTGGGATCTGCCCCAGGAGCTGGAGTCGGCGGGCGGCTGGCCGGAGCGCGGCACCGCGCACCGCTTCGCGGACTACGCGCACCTGGTCGCGGAGGCGCTCGGGGACCGGGTGGAGCTGTGGACGACCCTCAACGAGCCCTGGTGCAGCGCCTTCCTCGGCTACGGCTCCGGGGTGCACGCGCCGGGCCGGACCGACGACGTGGCGGCCCTGCGCGCCGCCCACCACCTCAACCTCGCGCACGGACTCGGCGCCCAGGCGCTGCGCGCCGCGCTGCCCTCCCGGGCGGCCGTCTCCGTCACCCTCAACCCCGGTGCGGTGCGCGCCCTCACCGACTCCCCGCCCGACCTCGACGCGCGGCGCCGGGTCGACGCCCTGGCCACCCGGATCTTCACCGGGCCCATGCTGCACGGGGAGTACCCGGCGGACCTGATCGCCGACACGGCGGGGATCACGGACTGGTCCTTCGTCCACGGCGGCGACGCGGCGGCCGTCCACCACCCCCTGGACTCACTGGGCGTCAACTACTACGCCCCGTTCCTGGTCTCCGGCCAGGCACCGGGCGCGGCCGGCCCACCGGCGGGCGAGCCCTCGCCGTGGCCCGGCGCCGGGGGCGTCACCTTCCACCGCCCGCCCGGCAAGCGGACCGCGATGGACTGGTCGGTCGATCCCACCGGCCTGTACGACCTGCTGACGCGGTTCGCCCGGGAGGCCCCCGGGCTGCCGCTGATGGTCACCGAGAACGGCGCGGCGTACGACGACAAGCCGGACGGCGAGGGCGCGGTGCACGACCCGGAGCGCATCGCCTATCTGCACGCCCATCTCGACGCGGTGCACCGGGCGATCGGCGACGGCGTGGACGTGTGCGGTTACTTCCTCTGGTCGCTGCTGGACAACTTCGAATGGTCGTACGGCTACGGCAAGCGCTTCGGCGCGGTGTACGTCGACTACGCCACCCAGGTCCGTACGCCCAAGTCCAGCGCCCGCTGGTACGAGCGGGTCGCCCGGACGGGCCAGCTGCCGCCGTTCTGAGCGGGCCGGGGCCGCCCGGGCCTCACTCGAAGACGGACGGCGGCGGGGCCGGCGAGGGGCGGGCGGAGGCGTCGGTGACGGGCGCCGCGCCGCCGGTGAAGTCGTCGAGGGCGCGCCCGTGTTCGACCCTGCCCTGGTTCGGGTCGGTGGCGGCGCGCCGGGTCAGCTCGGCGACCGGCAGCTCGCGGTCGGAGGCGAGCAGCACGGCGTTGCCGAAGCGGCGGCCGCGCAGCACGGCGGGGTCGGCGGTCAGGCACAGTTCGGGAAAGACGGTCCGTACGGTCGCGATCTGCGCCTTGACGTAGGCGAGGGGCGGGCCGTCGGCGAGGTTCGCCGCGTAGAAGCCGCCCGGGCGCAGCGCGCGCCGCACCTCGCCGGCGAATTCGACGCTGGTGAGGTGGGCGGGGGTGCGGGCACCGGCGAAGACGTCGGCGATGATCAGGTCGGCCCAGCCGTCGGGCACCTTGGCGAGCCCTTCCCGGGCGTCGCCGCCGCGCACCCGGATCCGCCAGCCGGCGTCCAGGGGGAGCTCGCGGCGGACGAACCGGACGAGCGGGGCGTCGATCTCCACGATCTGCTGGGTGGAGCGGGGCCGGGTGGCGGCGACGTAACGGGCGAGGGTGAAGGCCCCGCCGCCCAGGTGCAGGGCCTGGACGGGCTTGCCGGGCGGGGCGACGAGGTCGGCGATGTGGCCGAGGCGCCGCTGATAGGCGAAGTCGAGGTAGGCGGGGTCGTCGAGGTCCACGTGGGACTGCGGGGCGCCGTCGATCAGCAGCGTGAAGCCACGGGGGCGGTCGCGGTCGGGCCGCAGCTCGGCGACACCGCCCTCGACCTGCTCGGACGCCGCCTCGACGGCGCGTCCACGCCCTTGCTTCTGCTTGCCTTTAGCCACATGGCAAGTATCGCCCGGCACGGCCGGGCGGGCGGAACGCGGCCGGGAGCCCCTGGCCGGGAGAACCTATGGCCCGGGGAGACTCTGGCCGGGAGAGCCTATAGTCCGGGGAGACTCTGGCCGGGGAGTCCCTATCGACAGCGGTCCACGGCCTCGATGGTCCGCGCGGCCTCGCCCAGCGCGGCGCGGAGCACCGCCGGATCCGTCGCCTCCGAGAACGCCGCCTCCGGCGCGACCAGCCACCCCGTGCCCATGATCGGCGGCTCTTCGAGGCCCGGCTGCTCGCCCTGGCCGAAGGTCTGGGTGCAGGCGCTGCCCGGGACGTCCCAGGCGTCGGCCGTGCCGGGCGGCACGAGGAAGCCGAGGGTGTCGCACTCGCCGTCGTGGAGCACGGGGCCGACGCCGTCGCGCAGCCGCAGGATGTCGACGGCCTCCAGGCCCTGCCGGGCGGGGACGGTGACGAGGTCGCACGGGCCCGCGTCCAGGGTGACCTGGGGGACGCGGGGGGACGGGCTGTGGTCCTGACGCGGCTGGTGCAGGGCCGTCGTCCGCGAGCTGCTGATGTCCACTCCGGCCTCCACCAAGGGAAACCCCTCCTCCGCCGTGCCACTCCGCGTCGAGCGCGCTCCAAGGAGTTCAACGCCCGCGGGCGTCAACGGCTACGGTGCCATGCCGTCACAAAGGATGGCAGTTCATGGCGGATCACGGGTGAGATATCCCGTTTGTAGCTAAACAGGGTGTAGTGGGACCCCGTCAGCCGGTACGGTCTTCTCCGCCGCTACGGCAGCCGACAGGCGGCACAGAGGCTCCAGCACAGCCGCACGCCACGCGCCCACCGCGCGGGGCGCGCGCTCGCCAGGGAGAGGGTCCGGCCATGGCGTCGTCCCAAGCGCACCACCCGAACACGGCCTTCCGGCAGCTGCGCGGGGCCCGGTCGCCGGGCGAGTTCGCGGCGGCCGTCCGGCGGGCGGCCCGCGAGATCGGCGAGCAGGTCTCGTGCGACGCGCGCTACATCGGGCGGGTCGAGTCGGGGGAGATCCGCTGCCCCAATTACGCCTACGAGCGGGTGTTCAGGCATATGTTCCCCGGTCGCGAACCGGCGGACATGGGTTTCGTTCCACGAGACGTGGTACGCGGTCGGGGGGCGCGGGAGAACGCCGACGCGTCACCGGCAGGGCCCTCCGGCGGCCCCGCCGGCGGTACGGCCGACGGGACCGCCGGCGGCTCCGCCCACAGTCCCGACCGTCACAAGGAGAGCAAGGAGAGCGACGTGTTGCGTCGCGCGTTCATGACCGGCGGCACGGCCGCGGTGGCCACCGCCTCACTGGGTGCCTCGCTGGGCGCCTCGTTCGGCACCGCGTGGGCCGCCCCCGCCCCCCCGGCCGCCCGCGACCGGCGCCGCGCCGGGGAGGCCGAGGCCGTCGCCGTGGAACAGGCCGTACGCCGGATCCGCCTGCTCGACGACCGCCACGGCGCGGACGGCATCTACCGGCGCGCCGCCCGCCCGCTGCGCGTGGCCTACGAGCTGCTCGACGCGGACACCCGCCGGCAGTCGGTCGCGGACCGGCTGTACACGGGCGCGGGCGAGCTCTCCCTGTCCGTCGGCTGGCTGGCCCATGACTCGGGCCGGTTCTCCGACGCCCGCTCGCACTACGCGGAGGCGCTGGCCACGGCGCGGGTGGCCGGTGACGCGGCGCTGGAGGCGCACGCCTTCTGCAACACCGCCTTCCTCGCCCGGGACGCCGGGCGGCCCCGGGAGTCCGTACGAGCGGCGCAGGCGGCGCAGCGGGCGGCCCGCAGGCTGCCGTCGCCCCGGCTGATGTCGCTGCTGACCCTGCGCGAGGCGGGCGGCTGGGCCGGGCTCGGCGACCGGGTGGCGTGCGAGGCGGCGCTGCTGCGGGCCCGCGACCTCTTCGAGCGGGGGCCGGGCCCGGCCGACCCGGAGTGGATGTCGTTCTTCGGCCCGGCCGAGCTGGAGGGGCTGGAGGCGCAGTGCTGGTCGGCGCTGGGCGAGTGGGCCCGCGCGGCGGAGCACGCCCGGCGCGCGGTGGACCTCCAGGACCCGCACTTCGCCCGGAACACGGCGCTGTTCACCACCCAGCTCGCGGGCGACCTGGCGCGCGGCGGGGCGCCCGACGCGGCGGCGGTCGAGGGCGGGCGCGCCCTGGACCTGCTGGAGGACGTCCGGTCGACGCGGGTCCGCACGATGCTGGCGGCGACGGCCCGGCTGCTGCGCCGCCACCGCGCGGACCCGGTGGTCGCGTCGTTCCTGGAGCGGCACGAAGGGGCCGCGGTCGCCGTCTGAGGCACCGCCGCGACCCCCTCGGGCCGTGATCAGGCGAGGTGGCCGGTGTCGTTCCAGCGCTCGATGGCGGGCGCGCCGTAGGCCCAGCCGAGGATCGACAGCGACGTGGGGTCGAGGCGGATCCGGGAGGCGAAGGAGATGTCCAGGCCGAGCCAGCGGGCGCCGATCGTGCGCAGGATGTGGCCGTGGGCGAAGATCAGCACGTCGCGGTCGGCCGAGCGGGCCCATTCCACGACCTGGTCCGCGCGGGCCGCGACCTCGGCCAGGGTCTCGCCCTCGGGGACGCCGTCGCGCCAGATGAGCCAGTCGGGGCGGTCCGCCTTGATCTCGGCCGGGGTCCTGCCCTCGTACGCGCCGTAGTCCCACTCCATCAGGGCGTCCCAGTCGGTCGCCCGGTCGCCGAAGCCGGCCAGCTCGCAGGTCTCCTTGGCGCGCACCAGCGGGCTCGTACGGACCTCGGCGTCCCGCAGCCCGTCCCAGGGGGCGCGGTGCAGGCGCTCGCCGAGCAGCTTGGCGCCGCGGCGGCCCTCGTCCAGGAGGGGGATGTCGGTGCGGCCGGTGTGCTTGCCGGAGAGCGACCACTCCGTCTGTCCGTGCCGGGCCAGCAGGATGCGCGAGGTCGTCGAAGCCATGGAGGACCCAGACCCTTCAGAAGATTTCGGTGATTTTCACTACAGATCGCCATCCGGACCGGCAAGGCACCGGCGGCGACGATCTGTTCGCTTTTCCATCATCGCTCACACCTGTCACAGGCAACCCGCAGGTCAATCCGGGCGTCTCCCCTCCTGACCCGCCCCCTCCGGCCCTCACGCATCGTGACCAGGGCGGAACGGCAGGGGAACTCGGGGTTTCCGGTAAGCCGCGGGGCGGTGTGCGCGCGATGTGGCGTACACCGTACGGTTGCATGCGCGCTTATTGGCCGCCTGAACACATGGAGAGCGTCCGGATGTACCGCACACCACTGGGGAAGCGGCCGCGCTGGTGGACCGAGCTGCCGCTGATAGCCGTGGTGTACGCGGTGTACTCGGCGGGCCGACTGCTGGTCCGCGGCAATGTCCAGCCGGCGATCGACCACGGTCTGGCGATCCTCGACCTCGAGAAGACCTTCCGAATAAATTTCGAACACCCGCTCAACCGGCTGTTCACGGAGCACGCGTCCCTCGGCATACCCGCCGACTTCGCCTACGCCTCCCTGCACTACATCCTGACGCCCGCGATCCTCGTGTGGGCCTTCCGGCGGCGCCCGCGCGACTACCGCTTCCTGCGCAGCTGGCTGATGATCTCCACCCTCATCGGCCTCATCGGCTTCACCCTGCTGCCCACCTGCCCGCCCCGGCTGCTGGACGCCTCGTACGGATTCGTCGACACGATGGCCCAGTACGGCTCCTACGGCTGGTGGGGCGGCGACGCCAGCGCCCCGCGCGGCCTCGGCGGCATGACCAACCAGTACGCCGCGATGCCGAGCCTGCACGTCGGCTGGGCCCTGTGGTGCGGCGTCGTGATGTGGCGCTACGGGCGCACGACCTGGGCGAAGATCGCCGGCGTGGTCTACCCGGCGGCGATCACGCTGATAGTGATGGGCACCGCCAACCACTACTTCCTGGACGCCGTGGCCGGCGCCGCCGTCATGGGCGTCGGGCTGCTGCTGGCCAAGCCGGCGCTGCGCCTGGTCGACCGCGTACGGGAACGTTTCTCCGCCGCCTCGCGTCAGGAAACGGCCGGGACTTCCGCGAATGTCGGTGCCGGATGCGAGACTTCGGCGGGTACAGCGCCTTCCCGGGCGGCGGTCTCCGGTTCCGGGGCCGGAGCCGGCCGGCCGGGGGCGCCGGAGACATCTCGCGAGGCGGGCACCGGTGACCACATTCCCCGAGAGCACATCCCCCGACAGCAGTCCCGCGACGAGGCCGGCGACAGCCTCGCCGACGACGCTGCGGCAGCGGCTCGCTGAACTGCGCGGCCCCGCCGCGGCGCCGCGTCCGCTCGACGCGCGCGCCCTGGCGGCCCTGGCCGCCAACCCCGGCTGCCGCCGTCGGGTCCTGCTCGACGGCGCCGGGGTGGACAAGGGCGCGCTGGCCCGCGCCCTCGGCGCCCCGGCCACGCACGGGCAGTCGCAGTTCGCCATAGCGCGGGGCAACGTCTTCGAGGCACGGGTCAAGGCGGACGGCGGCGAGGCCCTGGTCCGCCTGCTCCACGACCGGCTGCGCGACGACTCCCCCGCGCCCGGCCCCGCGTTCCCGCCCCTCACCCCCGACCTGTCGGCGGCCGGCCCCGAGGGCCGCACGGCCCGCACGGCCCTGGCCCTGCGCGAGGCCACGGCCGCCGGACGGTGGACGGTCCTGGACCACCCCCTGCTGGCCCTGGAGGTCGCGGGCACCCCCGCCTATCTGGAGCCGGACGCGATCGTCGTCCACCCGGACGGCGACTGGACGATCGTGGAGATCAAGTCCTTCCCGATGATCGACGGCGCGGCGGACCCGGGCAAGGTCGGCGCGGCGGCCCGGCAGGCGGCGGTGTACGCGCTCGCCCTGGAGGGGGTGGCGGCTCGGATGGGCGGGGGCCCGGGGGACGGCGAGACGGCCTCGCCGGGCACTCCCGGGGGCGACACTCACCCGTCACCGCCCGCCGACGGGACGGTGCCGCCGACCCGAGGGGCGTACGACGAAGGCGATGCCGCACACCTGCCACCCACTCCGGACACCGGCCGCACAGCGGAAGCCGCACAGGGCGCCGACGACACTCCCCCAGCCGGTACCAGGGCGCTCCCGGCCCACGCCCCGCACGACGAAGGCGATGCCGCACACCTGCCACCCACTC
This sequence comes from Streptomyces albireticuli, assembly GCF_021228125.1. GTDB lineage: Bacteria > Actinomycetota > Actinomycetes > Streptomycetales > Streptomycetaceae > Streptomyces > Streptomyces albireticuli. The sequence goes on along the minus strand of NZ_JAJQQS010000002.1, from coordinate 129,794 downwards.
CGGACACCGGCCGCACAGCGGAAGCCGCACAGGGCGCCGACGACACTCCCCCGACCGGCACCACGGCGGCCCCGGCCCACACCCCGCAAGACGAAGGCGCTGCTGCCGCACCCCTGCCACCCGCTTCCGACGGCGGCCCCGTGGCGGAGGCCCCGGTCGCTCCGCCGGCCGACGGCGCTTCCCGGGTCGGCCGCGCGGCCGGAGCGTCCGTGCGGGAGCGGGTGCTGCTCGTCTGTCCCAAGGACTTCTCCAATCTTCCCGACGCCGAGCTCGTCGACGTGCGCAAGCAGATCGCCACGACCCGGCGGCAGCTCGCCCGGCTGACGCGCGTCGAGGACATCGCCGCCGCCCTGCCCGAGGGCACCACCTTCGACCTTCGCCTCGCCGACGACGGCCGGACGGCGACCCGGCCCGCGGCGGAGCTGGCGGCCGCGGTCGAGGCGGCCCCGGCGGCGTACGCCCCGGACTGCCTCGCCGCGTGCGAGCTGGCCTTCCACTGCCGGGCCCGGTCGCGAGCCGCGGACGCGGTGGAGACGCTGGGCCGCGGGGTCCGCGGTGAGCTGGGCGGCCTGGCCACGGTGGGGGCGGTGCTCGCCGCCGCCCGGGGCGAGGAGGGCGATCCGGCGGATCCCGCCGTCGCCGCCCTGCGCCGCGCGGCGGCCCTGCGCGCGGAGGCGCTGGAAGTACTGTCCGCGTCCGGGAGCCGGGTCCGGACGACCGCGGGGGCGGCCGAGGAGGAGAGCCCGTGTCCCTGATCACCGCACTCGCCCGGATGGAGGCCGTCCGGGAAGGCCGGGCGCGCCCCCTGGCGACCGTGCGCCACCGGCATCTGGCCGAGCGCCCGATGGTCTTCGTGCCGCTGACCACCGCCGGTGAGGCCGGTGCCCCGCTGGGGGCGATGGTCGGTACGGAGCGGGACGCCCCGCTGCTGCTGGTCGTGCCGCAGCCCCGCGACCGGGACCTGCGGTTCGCGTTCCTCGCGGAGCTGGCCGACGCCGTGCTGCCGTACGTCGAGGGGTTCGCCGACGACGTCGAGCGGGAGCAGCGGAAGGAGACCGACCCGGAGACGGGCAAGAAGGTCCCGGTCGAGGTCGAGCTGTGCGCCGACGCCCCGCAGTTGCTGGTGCCGAGCGCGGCGGGCGTGGAGTACGTCCGGCTGCTCGGGCGGTCCATGCGCTTCCGGCGGACGGCCGAGCAGGACCCCGACAGCCCGTACCCGGCGCCGCCGCGCGTCCCGCTGCTGGGCCGCTGGCTGACGCACTTCGGGGAGCGTGCCCGGCTGCCCGGTTCGTCGCTGCTGCTGCCGATGACGCAGGTGCTCGCCCGCCACTGGGCGACGGGCCAGAGCGGCGTGGAGGACCAGCACCTGGGGGCGCTGCTCGGCTGGCTCGCGCCCCCGCCGGGGACGACGGGCGCGGAGGCGGCCCTCCGCGCGGAGCTGGCGCGCGACGCGGAGGGCCTGCTGCTGTGCCCGCCCGCCGGCCCGGCCACGGACCCGGTGTTCGACAACAGGCGGCTGGCCCCGGCGACGGCGCGCTACGACCGCGCCCGTGCGGAGGCCGCGGCCGCCCCGGAGGCCGCGCAGGCCGCGCAAGCCGCGCAAGCCGCGCAGGCCCCGCTGCACCGCGCCGAGCGGGAGATCCGCGCCCTCCTGGAGTCACAGCTCCGCCCGACGTGGGACGCCGTGTGGCAGGGCGTCGACCTGCTGCGCGCGCTCCCGGAGGGCGAGCGGGTGGCCGAGCGGTGGAAGCGCGACCGCTGGTCGTACACCTCGCACCGGGACCGGGTGGCGGCCGGTGAGCCGCCGCAGCCCCGGCGGGACGACGCGGTGACCGCGGCCCGCAAGCTCGCGGCGCGGGAGACGGCGCACGCCCGGCTGGAGGCGCAGGAGGCGCTGGACGACCCGCTGGTCATGGCGGGCCGGAGGCTGGCGGGCGAGGCGTTCGCGGGGGAGGTCACCGAGGTGGTGATGGAGTACTCGGAGGCGAAGGTGCCGCGCCCACGCCCGCTGGTGACGGTGCTCACGGACGACGGCCCGCTGCTGACGGAAGGCGTGAAGGTGCACCGGGTGCTGCCGGACGGCAGGGCGCAGACGGCGGAGTTCGTCGGCCACGCCCCGGACGGCGGCGGCGCGCTGACGGTCCGCCTGACGGGCGGCATGGGGCGTGGCAAGGTGCCCGACGAGGGGTCCGTGCCGGAGAAGGGCGACCGCGTCTGCTGGACGCTCTTCGAGCACGCGCCGCGCGGCGGCCCCGAGCTGCCCGATCCCGAGCGGACGCCCTGGACCCACGGCGGCCCGCCGGGCGAGGCCGCCGACGCCCCCGACCCGCTGACCGCGGAGGACCTGCTGTGAACACGACCGGAGCGGCTCCCGCCGTACGCCCGAGCGAGGCACGCCCGTACGGGGTGCGGCCGTGATCGTCCGGGCGGCGGGCACCCGCGCCTCCGACGCCTTCGACCCGTCCGCCGCGGCCGCCGCCGCGACGGACGCGATCCTCCGCGACACCCTGCGCGGCCCGCATCGCGGCGTCGTCGTCGACTCACCGCCGGGCGCCGGCAAGTCGACGCTCGTGGTCCGGGCCGCGCGCGAGCTGGCCGCCGCGGGCCGCCCGCTGATGGTCGTCGCGCAGACCAACGCCCAGGTCGACGACCTGGTGCTGCGGCTGGCCGCGAAGGACCCGGAGCTGCCGGTGGGCCGGCTGCACAGCAGCGAGGCGCGCCCGTACGACCGGGCGCTGGACGCGCTGCCGTCGGTGGTCACGTCCACGAAGGCCGCGGACCTCGCGGGGCTCGACGTCGTGGTCTCCACGGCGGCGAAGTGGGCGCACACCAAGGTCGCGGAGCCGTGGGGGCACGCGATCGTCGACGAGGCGTACCAGATGCGGTCGGACGCCCTGCTGGCCGTGGCGGGGCTGTTCGAGCGGGCGCTGTTCGTGGGCGACCCGGGGCAGCTCGACCCGTTCAGCGTGGTGGGGCCCGACGGCGCGGCGCAGTGGGCCGGCCTGTCGTACGACCCGTCGGCGAGCGCGGTCAGCACCCTGCTCGCGCACAACCCGGGCCTGCCGCAGCACCGGCTGCCGGTCTCCTGGCGGCTGCCGGCGTCCGCCGCGCCGCTGGTGTCGGCGGCCTTCTACCCGTACACCCCGTTCCGCAGCGGCACGGGCCACGGCGACCGCCGTCTGGCCTTCGGCGTGCCGTCCGACGGCTCGGGCCCGGACCGGGTGCTGGACGAGGCGGCCGCGTCGGGCTGGGGCCTGCTGGAACTGCCCGCGCGCAGGACGCCGCGCACGGACCCGGAGGCGGTACGGGCGGTGGCCCTGGTCGTCCGCCGGATGCTGGACCGCGGCGGCGCGGCGACGAGTGAGCTGTCCCCCGATCCGGTGCCGCTCACGGCCGACCGGATCGCCGTGGGCACGGCCCACCGCGACCAGGCGGCGGCCGTACGGGCGGCCCTGACCGAGCTCGGCGTGGACGGCGTCACGGTCGACACGGCCAACCGCCTCCAGGGCCGGGAGTTCGACGTCACGGTGGTCCTCCACCCCCTCTCCGGCCGCCCGGACGCGACGGCCTTCCACCTGGAGACGGGCCGCCTGTGCGTCCTGGCCTCGCGGCACCGGCACGCGTGCGTGGTGGTGTGCCGGGCGGGCGTCGAGGAACTGCTGGACGAGCATCCTTCGACGGATCCGGTGCGGCTGGGGGTGACGGTGAAGTTCCCGGACGGCTGGGAGGCAATGCTCACCACGTGGGACTTCTGGTCCGAGCACCGCGTGCGCTGGCGCCCGTAGTCACGGGATCGGAGGCCTCCGAAAACAAGATCGCACAACAGCACAGAGCAGGACTGCGCCCGCTGTCCGGCCCGACTGCCAGAAGGGCCGTGACCTGCACAGATACTCACCTCAAGAGAGTCCTGCTCGGCATTTCTCCGTGAGCACCCCTGCAAGTCTTCACGACGGTCGCACGCCCTCTTGACGGCAGGCCGGGTGAGTACGAGGGTCATGCAACCGATCGCTGCTGGCTCGACAACGGAGGTAGTTATGGCACTACGGTTCGTCGGGAAAGATCCGGAGTCAGGAGATCATGGCTCCCCGGCCGTCTGGGTCGACGAGAGCACGAAGGATCTCCTGCTCCAGGGCTGGGAGGCGGACGACCAGACGCGGAGGGCCTGCGCGGCGGACGTCTCGCAGCCCGACCACGAGGCAGTGATCCGGGTACCGAAGCGGATGGTCCAGCTTCTTAGGGAGGCTCTTGATGTCGCAGAGCTTGAATAGCTTTGCCGACCTGTTGCGGTCCGTAGAGCGCTCGGCAGTGCATCTGGAGATGCGCGACGCGTACGGGGTGGAGAACGAGATCGAGGGCTTCGCGGCCTGGAAGAAGGGGCACCGCCTCAATCCGGCAGATCGCGAGTCCTGGTGGCGGCCCTGGCTGGACCTGGTGCAGGAGGTCACGGGCAAGGGCGTGACCATGCGCCGTGCCCGCGTCGTGTCGGAGCCCGTCAGCGACTACATCCGCTTCGAGCACTCCGGGACGTTCACCAACGTCGCGGCCGGTGAGGACATCCGTTGGCTGCCGAGGCGGCAGGCGTCGGACCTCGCACTCCCCGGCAATGACTTCTGGCTCTTCGACGGTCGAGTGGTGCAGTTCAACATCTTCGACGGCAACGGCCGATGGGTGCAGACGGACCAGACGGAGGACGCCGCGACGGCGAGGCTCTGCGCGTCAGCCTTCGAAGCAGTGTGGGAGCGCGCCATCCCTCACGAGAAGTACACGGTCTGACGCGGGCCGGGTCGGTCAGCTCATGTCTTCGTCCCCCTTCTCCAGCGCCCAAGCGGCACGGGCTGCCATCGCGTCCCGCCTGGACGAGATCAGGAGAGACGCAGGGCTCACAGGACACGAGCTGGCCGCCCGGTGCGGCTGGCACAAGTCGAAGTCGTCGCGCATCGCCCGGGGCAGGACCCTGCCCTCCGATGACGACATCAGGTCATGGTGCGCGGCCTGCGGAGCCGAGGAACAAGCGGCCGACCTGATCGCCGCGTCCCGGACCGCCGAGTCGATGTACGTCCAGTGGAAGCAGATCCACCGCGACGGGATGCGCCGCGTTCACCAGAAGACGACGCCGCTCTATCAGCGAACCCGGCACTTCCGCGTGTACGCCTCGAATCTCATACCGGGGATGCTCCAGACAGCCGAGTACGCCACCGGCCTCCTCCGCTCCATCACGGAGTTTCAGCAGACTCCCGATGACGTCGAGGCTGCGGTGAAGGCACGCCTCGACCGTTCGCGGGTCGTGCGTGAAGGCGACCACCGGTTCGCCCTGCTCGTAGAGGAAGCAGTCCTCTACTACCGCGTGTGCGACGACGAGGCCATGGCCGGTCAGCTCGGCTACCTTCTCTCGGTCATGGCACAGGCGAACGTCTCACTCGGGGTGATCCCCTTCAGGGCTCGCCGGAGGATCTGGCCCCTGGAAGCGTTCTACGCCTTCGACGAGGGGCTGGTGGCCGTCGAGACGCTGACGGCCGAGATCAACGTGGCGGCACCCGGGGAGGTCGGTACGTACCTCAAAGCCTTCGCGGAACTGTCACAAATCGCCGTCCACGGCGCACAGGCTCGGGCCCACATCACCAAGGCCCTCGACTCCCTAGCCTGAATCTCTGCAACCGCGTGCAACTTTCTGGCAGTTACCCTCCTCGGGTTCCTAGCGTCTTCGCCATGACCACGGACATCGGAGCAGCCGCAAAGCAAGCCGACGCCTTCCTGGCAGGCAAGAAGAAGGCCGACGACACGGCTTTCATGCTGGGTCGAGTGCTGGCGGAGATGGGCATCCGGGTGGGCGACAGGGACTCGTGGCCGCAACTCATCGGCCGTGCGTCCCTCTCCGGCGAGCCGTCGGTCTTCCTGGGAACCGTGCCCCTGCCCACCGTGCGAAAGCTGATCAATGCGCTGATCTACGCCGAGTCGGAGCAGCGAAGCCAGCGCGACCAAGGCCACGGCGCCTAGCCCCGTGCCCTTCTGAAACCCCCGTCCCCGTCGCCCGCATAACGGCCGGCGGCTGGGGCGGGTTCCGGCGCACCACCCCGCTCCATCGAGGGAAAGGGAACATGGTGGCAACAGCACTCCGGACGCGGACCCGCGATCCGCGCATCATCCTCAACGCCGTGCAGGGACGAGTACCGCACCTGGTCACCGAGGTAGGGGTAGAGGACCTGTGGGAGCGCGAGGTTCGCTTGCTGCTGCGTGACAGCGTGGCCGTCCGCAGCCTCGCCGAACGCATCCTCGGACAGGGCATCGCCTACCTGATCACAGCCATGGAGAACCCCGGCGTGGGAATGGGCGTCGGGTACACCGTGGACATCGGCGTCCATCAGCTCATCCTCGACACGCCCCTCTACTTCGCCCTGTGCGAGGAGTACAACGGCGGGCGGTACAAGCACCACGCCCCGCTCATTGAGCGCCGCCGGGACGGCACCGTGATGCGCACGGCCGAGCTGCTGCGCGAGAACGGCTTCACCGTCGATGAGGAGCTGTGGTCGGTGGACGCGTCCGACTGCTCGCCGTGTGACAACAAGGTCCCCGACAGCCACTGACGCGGGACTAGAGTGCCCTCGCCCCGGACTCCGAACGAGGGGAGAGGGCACCCTCTTGCCCGCCCCGACATAGAGGAAACGCCGTTGCCCGCACGACACGACATCGAAAGCGAACGCGAACTCTGGGACACCTTCGCGGAGAGCACCAAGGACAAGGTGTTCGACGCTGACCCCGTCTTCTGCTGGACGCAGTACGCCGGGCACGGGCCAGGATCCGAACTGCTGGGAGACCCGGCAACCGCCCTGGAGATCGGATGCGGTACCGGGCGGGCGCTGGCCCACCTCGCGCAGCAAGGCGTGAATGCAACGGGCGTGGACCTCTCCCCCATCATGATCGCGAACACCGTTGAACGATGGGGACCACTGGGAGCGCGTTTCGTGTGCGCCGACGTGCTGGACCACCTGAGCACCACGACGGAGACCTACGACGCCATTTACTCGATCTTCGGGGCGGCCTGGTTCGCCGACCCCGCCAAGCTGCTCCCGCTCGCTGCCGAGCGGTTGAACCCGGGCGGCGTGCTCGCCTTCTCCCAGCCTCCGGCCATCCCTGGCGCGTACGGGCCACAGGGCATGTACAAGGGAGGGTTCGCGGGCCGGGCCATGTACACGTACCGGTACAGCTACACGCCCCGGAAGTGGGAGAACCTCCTCCTGAGGGCCGGATTCGAGGAGGCGGAAGTGTGGGTTCTCGGCGCCCCCGAGCCTGACCACATCGGGACTTTGATCGCTCGCGCTGTGGTGAGCTGAGCCGAAGCGAACCAAGGACGCCCCGGCCGTGCCGACCGGGGCGTTTCTTTGGTTGGTTAGAGGCCATGGGCCTCACCGAACTCGCCGCCGACGCCTGGCGCCTCGCCGTCACCCGCCCCCGCGCCGCCCTGGGCCTCGCCGGACCGCCCGGTGCCGGGAAGTCCACCCTCGCCAGGGCGCTCGTCGCCGAGGTCGACGCCCGGTACGGGACCGGCTCCGCCGCCTATCTGCCGCTCGACGGGTTCCACCTCTCCAACGCCCAGCTCGCGCGCCTCGGGCTGACCGACCGCAAGGGGTCCGCGCCGAGCTTCGACGTGTGGGGGTACGTCGAGCTGCTGCGCCGGGTCCTGGCGGAGGATGCCCCGGCCGGCCGCGAGGTGTACGTGCCGGATTACGACCGAGCCCTCCACGAGCCGGTCGCCGCCCGGCACGTCGTGCCGGGCACGGCGCGGCTGGTCGTGACGGAGGGGAACTACCTGGCCTGTGACGAGCCGGGGTGGCGGGACGCCCGCGGGTTGCTGGCCGAGGTCTGGTACCTGGAGACATCTGACGAAGTGCGTCAAGGACGCCTCCTTGAAAGGCAAAGGACCGGAGGGCGGGACGAGGCCGCCGCACGGGCGTGGGTGCAGGGCAACGACCACCCGAACGGCGAGCGGGTGAAGGTCTCGCGACCGAACTGCGACCGGATTCTTCCCACCGTTGGCCTGGACATGACTAACGGCCGGTACTAGCCTCCGACTTGGTCTAGACCGCATTTCACTCGGCTCACAGAACCCCCCACGTTCTTCCCGAGGAGCGACAGCATGCGCAAAAAGATCAGTGCGGCGGTCATCGGCATAGGCATCATCGGCGTCTCCGCCCTCTCCACCGGCGGCGCGAGCGGCCACGGCTACACCGACTCCCCGACCAGTCGGCAGGTGTACTGCGCCAACGGCACCGTGAAGAACTGCGGCGAGATCCAGTGGGAGCCGCAGAGCGTCGAGGGCTCCAAGGGCTTCCCGGCCCGCGGGCCCGCCGACGGCACCATCTGCGCGGGAGGCAACACCCGCTTCCGCGAGCTCGACGACCCGCGCGCGGGCCAGTGGCCCGCCACCAAGGTGACGGCCGGCCAGAGCCTCGGCTTCCGGTGGAAGATCACCGCCCGGCACGCGACCACGGACTTCCGCTACTACCTGACCAAGAGCGGCTACGACCCCCGCAAACCCCTGACCAGGGCCGACCTGGAGACCCAGCCCTTCCTGACCGTCCCCTACGGCGGCCGGGTGCCCGACGCCACCGTCACCCACCAGGGCACCCTGCCCGCCGGCCGGACCGGCAAGCAGCTCGTCCTCGCCGTCTGGACGATCGCCGACACGGGCAACGCGTTCTACGCCTGTTCCGACGTCCAGTTCTGACGGCGGCCGCCGTCGACGGCGGCGCTCGCCGGCCGCCCAGGGCCTTCCCGGCCCCCACCCGGGAAGGCCCGCCGGCCTTCCCGGGCTCAGCCGTCCTCAGGATCCTCCGGACCCTCCGGGTCGCGCTCCGGCCGGAGCGCGATCCGGGCCAGCACCCCGGCCACGGCCAGCGCGACCACCGCCAGCAGGGCGTAGTCCGGCACGGCGTCGCCCACCGCCGAGGCGAACTCCTCCAGACGCGATTCCTGGTCGGCGTCCAGCAGGCCGGGCAGGCCCGTCGTCCCGTCGTAGGCGAGGAAGAGCACGCCGATGCCGATGAAGAACAGACCGGACAGCAGCGACGTGGTGTGCAGCCGCAGCCGGCCCAGGCGCAGCTCACGCCCGCGCAGCCAGCGCCTGCCGCCGAGCCGGAAACGGTCCCAGCACAGGGCCAGGACGAACAGCGGCAGCGCCATGCCCAGGGCGTAGACCGCGAGCAGCGAGCCGCCGAGGAAGGGGTTGCCGCCGACCGCGCTCATGGTCAGCACCGCGCCCAGGATCGGCCCGGCGCAGAATCCGGCCAGCCCGTACACACAGCCCAGCAGGAAGGTCGACGCGGCCGAGCGCGGGGTGATCCGGCCGGCCGCGGCCTGGGCCCGCTTGGAGGCGAAGCCGAGGCCGAGGATCTGCGCGGCGCCCATCGCGATCACCGTCCAGCCGCCGATCGTGATCAGCAGCTCGCGGTGGCCGTTGAAGAGCCTGCTGGCCGCGCTGGAGGCGACGCCGAGCGGGACCAGCGTGGTGGCGAGCCCCAGGTAGAAGACGCAGGTCCGGGCCAGGAGCCGGCCCGGACTCGTCAGCGAGTAGGCGAAGAAGGCCGGCAGCAGCAGCGCGCTGCACGGGCTGACCAGGGCGAGGACGCCGCCGAGGAAGGCGGCGAGGTAACCGATGTCGGTCACGCCGCGGTCACTTCCCGCCCTGCTTCGCGGCCTTGGCCCGTGCGATCGCCGACTCGAACACGTCGAGGGGCTGGGCGCCCGCGATCGGCTGCCCGCCCACCAGGAACGACGGGGTGGACTTCACACCGATGGAGTAGCCCTCCTCCTGGTCCTTCTTCACGGCGGCCTCGGACTCCGGGCCGTTCAGGTCCGCGCGGAACCGGTCGAGATCGGCGACCCCGGCGGTGCGGGCCATGTCGGTGAGCTTGTCCTCGGCGAGCGCGTCACCCTTGCGGGTCTTGGCGTAGACCTCGTCGTGGAACTGCCAGAACTTGCCCTGCCGGCCGGCGGCCCAGGAGGCTCGGGCGGCCCGCTCGGAGTCCTTGCCGAAGATCGGGAAGTTGCGGAACTCGATGCGCAGCACGCCCTCGTCCACATACTTCTTGATCAGTTCGGGCTGGCTGTCGCGGGTGAACTTCCCGCAGTACGAGCACTGGTAGTCGGCGTACTCGACGAGCACGACGGGCGCGTCGGCCTTGCCGACGGCGAGGGCGTCGCCGTCCTGGCGGCGGGCGGCGGCCCGGTCGAGCTCGGCGTAGACCTTCTGCTGCGGGTCGGCGGAGGGCGCGGACCCGTCGGAGCCGGCGACGTGGCGGGTGCCGGAACCGGAGTTCTCGCCGATGGCGATGCCGGCGGCGACGAGCGCGACGACGAGGGCGAGGACCGCGCCGGCGGCCGCGAGACGGCGCGGGGTGAGGGCCGACCGCTTCTTGGCGGGCCGCTTCTTCGCGGACTGCTTCTCGGCGGACGGCTTCTTGGCGGACGGCTTCTTGGCGGATTGGCCGGACGGGCGCTCGGCGGGGCCGGACGAGGGGCGGGAAGGCGTGCGGGACATGAGAGAAGAGCTCCTGGGGCGTACGGACGCGAGGCATGCCGAAGCGCGGCCCGGTGCGCGGGCCGTGCGGGGCGGACCTAGATCCGTAGGACGGGGAGGAGCTCGGCGCAGCCGGCGACCGGCACGGGCGGCGCCCGGGGCGCGCCCGGCCGGGGCGCCGGGGCGGAGGACAGGGTGGCCCGCGTGGCGGCCGGCGCGGTGAGCGGATCGGCGTGTCCGGCGGGCGCGACGGCCTCGGCACCCTTGAGCGGGACATCCAGCGGGCGGCAGCTGCCGCCGGTGTCCCCGGATCCGGCCGCGGGCCGGGCCTCGGGGGTGCGCTCACCCCGCTCGCCGACCGGGACGGCCGAGGCCGCGGAGGCGGCGGGGGGCGCCGAGGCGGGCTGTACGGCCACCGCGGTGACGCCCGTACCCGTGAGCGGGGCGGAGGCCGCCACCGCCAGGGACGGGGCGAAGACCACCGAGAGGAGGAGCAGCAGCGCGGCGACGGCCGTCGGGCGGCGGTGCGACGTCATCTGCTTTCTCCTTCCTGGCCGGGGGGCCGGGCACGGTCCTCCGCTTCCTGGCGGGGGGCGGGGCCGGGCACGGTTCTCCGCGCGGCCGGTCACCCATGCTACGGGCCGGACCTCCGCACACGCCGCTTCACGTCACGGCCACCGCGTCGCCGGGCCGCCGCCCGCCGACGCCTCCCCCGCCCCATGTCAACGGCCCGCGCCCCATCGACCGGAAAATCGGGCGGAAACAGCGGGCGGCAGCACACCGGGCGCCGGGCGCCTGGGAACGACGAAGGCCCCTCACCATGGGTGAGGGGCCTTCGCCTGTCTGTGCGCCGCCAGGGACTCGAACCCCGGACCCGCTGATTAAGAGTCAGCTGCTCTAACCAACTGAGCTAGCGGCGCCTGCTGACAGAGATAAATATACCTGGTCCGGAGGGGTGCCCGTAACCACCCGCCTCCGGGGCCGTGATCAGAGCGCCATCGACAGCACCAGGGGAGCGGCCCGCCGGTTCAGCGTGGCGCAGCCGGTGGGCGTGCGAGAGCGGGAGGGAGAGTGCGACACAGCCGACCGCGAGCCCGGCCGTGACCGGGACGGCCGCGCAGACCGTGCCCACCGCGTACTCCTGGAGGTCGAGCACGGGGACCGTCGCGGGCTGGGCGTCGAGCTTGCGGAAGAGGATCTGCTCGTTGGTGATCGTCCGGGAGGTGAGCCGGGCGGTCTTGTGGCGCGCGAGGTGGTCGCGGCGGTCGTCGTGGTCGAGCTGGGTGAGCAGGCACTTGCCGATCGCGCTCGCGTGGGCGGCCGAGCGGAAGTCGACCCACTCGTTGACCTTCGGGGTGTGCGGACTGTCCGCGTACTGCGTGATCCGGACCTCGCCGTCGATGTAGCGGCTGAGGTAGACGGCCGCGCCGAGGGAGTCGCGCAGCGCCGTCAGGGACTGCTGGAGCTTGCGCTGGAGCGCCTTCTGCCGGTCGCCGCCGGAGCCGAGCAGGACCAGGGCGTCACCGATCACATAGGCGCCGTCGCTCACCCGCTCCACATAGTCCTCGCGGCGGAGCATCAGCAGCAGATGGGCGAGGTGGGCGGCGGGCAGGCCGGTCTCGCGCGCGATCTGGGCTTCGGTCACACCGCCGGTGTGCTTGACGACCGCCTCCAGTACGCGCAGTGCGTACTGCACCGAATGGAACGGCGCGGTCGGGTCGGGCTTGAGCGCCACGGTTTCCCCCTTGCGGGCTTTCCAGCGAGTGTCCCGCTCACCACGATAACGGCGAAAGTGTCGCTAAGGAGAGGGTGTTGAAGAGAACGGTGCCGACCTGTGAGCCGCTGTCCTGCACCGCGCCACCTTGGCATATGTCCATGTCATAGGGGGTGTGACGGCATGGCCGGAAAGAGATGGCCGGAAAGGCGGCGGGGACGGCCTGAGCGTGGGCCGGGAATAACCGGAGACTTACTCCGGTTGAGCTGGGGTGATCGGGGGACGGGACAACGGAGACCGGGATCCGCGCGCCCCCGAACGCTCCCGAGCGCCCCCTGGGTGGCTCCGCGCGACCACGAAAGACCGTGGACGCGCGAAGCGCCCGACCCGGAGCACCTGAAAAACCCGAAGCACCCGAAGCACCCGAAGCGCCTCAAGAACCTGAAGCACCCGAAGAACGAGGAAGGCGGACCCCACGTGGCCGAGGTACAGGACGACACCATCCGGGGCACGGCCCTGGGCAGCGCCCCCGTGCCGCTGTCCGTGCTGGACCTGGCGACCGTCGGCAGCGGCCGGACCGCCCGGCAGGCGCTCGGCACCACCGTGGAGCTCGCGCGGCTCGCCGAGCGCAGGGGCTACCACCGCTTCTGGGTCGCCGAGCACCATTCCATGCCCGGCATCGCCAGCTCCTCCCCGGCCGTGGTCCTGGCCCACCTCGCCGCCCACACCGACCGGATCCGCCTCGGCTCGGGCGGGGTGATGCTGCCCAACCACGCGCCGCTGGTCATCGCCGAGCAGTTCGGCACCCTGGAGGCACTGGCGCCCCGGCGCGTCGACCTCGGGCTCGGCCGCGCGCCGGGCACGGACGGCGCCACCGCCGCGGCCCTGCGCCGGACCGAGCGGCTCCACGAGGGCGCCGACGAATTCCCGCAGCAGCTCGCCGAGCTCACCCGGTTCCTGGACGACGACTTCCCCGACGGGCACCCCTACGCCCGTATCCACGCCGTGCCCGGCCCCGTCCAGGGCCGGGTCCCCGGTGGCGTCCAGCGGGCCGACCGCCCGTCCGTCTGGCTGCTGGGCTCCTCCGGCTTCAGCGCGCGGCTCGCCGGGGCGCTCGGGCTGCCCTTCTCCTTCGCGCACCACTTCTCCGCGGCCAACACCGTCCCCGCGCTCCAGCTCTACCGCGACTCCTTCCGGCCCTCCGAGGTCCTCGACCGCCCGTACGCCAAGATCGGCGTGCAGGCGTTCGCGGCCGACGACGCGAAGGAGGCCCGCCGCCAGGTCCTCAGCGGCGCGCTGGCGATGCTGCGGCTGCGCCGCGGCCGGCCGGGTCTGGTCCCGACGCCCGAGGAGGCCGAGGCGTACGCGTACGTCCCGGCCGAGCGGGACTTCGTCGACGAGTGGCTGGGCAACGTCGTCCACGGCACGCCCGACGACGTGCGCGACGGGCTGGACGCGCTGGTGAAGCGGACGGGCGCCGACGAGCTGATGATCACGGCCAACGCGCACGACCCCGGGGCGCGGCTGCGCAGCTACGGGCTCATCGCCGACGCGTACGGCCTGCCGGGCGCCTGACCACGGCGGCCCGGCCTGTTCTCCGCCGGTTCCTACGGGGGTGGGGCCGGCGGGTCCCGCCGTCCCCCTTTCACGGGGGACGGCGGGACGCTTCTCAGGGCAGGACACCTCTCAAAGGTGGGACGCCTCTCAAGGCAGGACGTTTCTCCGGGCGGGACGCCTCCCCGCGCCTGGCACCCCTCACGGCCGCACGCCCCTCAGGGTCGGACGCCCGGCGCGCCGAGCAGCGCGGAGATCGTGTCCGGGGGCACCGGCCGGGAGTAGAACCAGCCCTGGCCGGTGTCGCAGCCGATCCGGCCGAGCCGCTCCGCCTGCTCCGCGCTCTCCACACACTCGGCCGTGACCTTGATGCCGAGCCGGTGCGCGAGCTGGACGAGCGCCTCGACGATCGTCTCGTCCGCCGGGTTCGGCGGCTCCTCGGAGTGGAAGCCCCGGACGAAGGAGCCGTCGAGCTTCAGGGTGGAGACCGGCAGCCGGCTGAGGTAGGCGAGGTTGGAGTAGCCGGTGCCGAAATCGTCGATGGCGATGGCCACGCCCATGTCGCTGAGCTGCTGGAGCTGCTGGAGCGGACGGCCCGCCGAGCCCATCACGGCCGACTCGGTGAGCTCCAGCTGAAGCAGGCGCGGCGGCAGGCCGGTCTCGGTGAGGATCGCCGCCACGTCCGCGACCAGGTCGGAGTCCCACACCTGCCGCACGGCCACATTGACGCTGACCACGATCGGTTCGGCCGGGTGGGAAAGCTGCCAGTGCCGCGCCTGGCGGCAGGCGGTGGCCAGCACCCAGCGGCCGAGCGGGACGATCGCGCCCGTCTCCTCGGCCAGCCCGATGAACCGGTTCGGCGCGAGCATCCCGAACTGCGGGTGGTGCCAGCGCACCAGCGCCTCCACGCCCCGCACGACGCCGTCGCCGAGCCCCACCAGCGGCTGGTACTGGAGGACGAACTCGTTCCGCTCGACGGCCGGCCGCAGGGTGCTGGACAGCGCCTGACGGGTCATCCGGTGGGCGTTGCGCTCGGGGTCGAAGAGCGTCCAGCGGGCCTTGCCGTCGGCCTTCGCCCAGTACAGCGTGGTGTCGGCGGCCTGCATCAGCTCGGTGGCGTGGGTGCCGGCGGCCGGGCGCTCGACGACGCCGATGCTCGCCGACACCGCCAGCCGGTGGCCCGCCACGTCGAACGGCCGCTGGAGCGCGGCCTGGACGCAGCCGGCGAGGTCGACGAGCTGCTGGGTGCCGGTGGAGTTCTCGACCAGCAGCGCGAACTCGTCGCCGCCCAGCCGGGCGACCAGGTGGCCGCCGGGCGCCGCGCACTCGGAGAGCCGTCTGGCCACCGCCCCCAGCAGCCGGTCGCCGGCCCGGTGGCCGAGGGTGTCGTTGATGGCCTTGAAGCCGTCCAGGTCCAGATAGCAGAGGCCGATCCGGCCGCTGCCCCGGCCGTCGGCCGCCGTGGTCAGCGCCGTGGTCAGCCGCTCGAAGAACAGGCTGCGGTTGGGCAGCCGGGTCACCGGGTCGTGCATCCGCAGGTGCCGCAGCCGGGCCCGCAGATCGCGCCGGTCGCTGATGTCGGCGACGGACAGGAGGGTGTCGCAGCTGTCCGGCAGCGGGGTGACGATCACCTCGGCCCAGACGCCCTGGCGGCCCCCGTGCCGCTTCAGCCGCCGGGTGCAGTGCAGTCGTGCCCGGCGGCCGAGCAGCACCTCGCGGTACGCGCTCCAGGTGCGCGGGTCCTCGCGCAGCCCGGTGAAGTCGGCGGCCGGGTCGCCCGCGAGCCGGGCCGGATCGGTGCCCAGCAGCTCGCCGAGCGCGTGGTTGGCGCTACGCACCAGGCCGTCGCGGCCCACCACGGCCATGGCGAGCTGGGCGGCGTTGAAGGCGGCACGGAAATCACTTGATTCGTTACGTTGCGTTACCACAGTAGGCGTCGAGCCGGGCATGCCGCCCTGGCCGTCGAGGGTTCCGCTCACCGCTCGCTCCCGCATGGCATTCGTTCCGCACTGGCTTCGTAAGGGTCTCGTGGATCTCGTACGCGTGGCCGGACAAGGGCGTACGGCCGCCTGCCCGGGGAATCCGTGCTGGAAATGTGGCGATCATAGGGCGCTGCTGCGGACCGTTCCAGCGGCCCGGCCCGCAGCACCCGGGCCGCCTTCTCCGGTTTGTCCATTTCTGCACGACCGTGCGCGCCCCTGGCTGAGCCTGTTGTGTGGCGCCATGTCGATTGACCATCAGTGACTGAGTGTGATGTACCCAGAAGTCGGCTTAGTCACTCGACCGGGGTAACGGAACAGGGCATATCACCACAGAACCACTGAGGGTGGATGAGGTGTCCCGAATCCGTCCCGGGAGGTCGACGTGGTGCGTCCGCAGACACCCATGGGAGTGGACCGGTCACGGCTGCGCCGCTTCGGCGCCGTGGTGACCTCTCTCTGCGCGATCGCCACGACCGTCGTCGCGGTCCCCGCACGGGCCGTGGGTCCCGGCGGCCCTTGTGCGCTGCCGCGCAGCCAGGCCCACCACTCCGAGGGGCTCGACAGCTGGAACCCCGCCTATCCGCGGCCCGCCGGCCGGCTCGACGCCGTCATGATCTTCCTGTCCTTCCCGGACGCCAGCCCCGAGGTGGGGCCCGACCGGCTCGCGGCCGACCACTTCCCCGGCACCACCCGCTTCTTCGACCGGGCCTCCTACGGGCGCTTCGCCCTCCACGCCCACCCCCAGAACCGCTGGTTCCGGATGCCCCGCTCGGCCACCTCGTACCGCATACAGCGCGACTGGGACAGCGAGCAGCGCTCGCAGTACCTGCGGGACGCCATCGCCGCGGCCGACGCCGACGTGGACTTCAGCCGGTACGACCTCGTCTATCTGGTCGCCGACCCGGACGCCCCGGGCGTGGACTCCGACGCGACCAAGGTCGTCAACCTCGACCGCCCCCTGATGGCCGACGGCACGGCGCTGCGCCGCGTCGTCACCGTCTTCGAGCGGCACCCGCCCGACCGCAACGTCCTCGCCCACGAGACCGGGCACGTCATGGACCTGCCCGACCTCTACCACCGGCCCACGGACGGGAAGGGCGACTGGGACACCCACGTCGGGGACTGGGACCTCATGGGCAGCCAGTTCGGACTGGCCTCGGACCCCTTCGGCTGGCACAAGTGGAAGCTGGGCTGGCTCACCTCCGCCCAGGTGGCCTGCGTCCGCGAACCCGGCAGCAGCCTGCACACCCTCCAGCCGCTGGAGACGCCGATGCTGCCGGGCGGTGACGCCCGTACCCGCATGGTGGTGGTCCGTACGGGCCCGGAGAGCGCCGTCGCCATCGAGGCCCGCGCCGCGTACGGCAACGACACCGCCACCTGCACCGAGGGCGTGCTGGTCTACCGGATCCTGAGCGACACGCCCTCCGGCGGCGGCCCCGTCCAGGTGCTGGACGGCCACCCCGGGCGGCAGGCCTGCTGGGGCGAGTCGGTCTACCCGGCCCTGGCGGACGCCCCGCTGGGCGTCGGGGAATCCCTGACCTCGGAGGAGGACAAGGTCCGGGTGACGGTACGGGGCAGGACGGCGGGCGGGTCCTGGACCGTCGGGGTGACCCGGCGCCGCTAAGCGGGCGCGGGAAAACGACCGAGGGCCCCTCACCAGTGGTGAGGGGCCCTCGGTCTGTCTGTGCGCCGCCAGGGACTCGAACCCCGGACCCGCTGATTAAGAGTCAGCTGCTCTAACCAACTGAGCTAGCGGCGCCTGCTGACGTGGAAAACTTTAGCACCCTGATCCGGCGGAACGAAAATCCATACGTTTCAGCGGGGCGAAAGCGTGCTCGTGCTGGTCACAGGGGCGGGAGCGGGCGGCTCGGCGACCGGCCCGCCGAGGGGCGGCGTGGCCGGGGCGGAGGGGGCGGGCCCGGCCGGGGCGGCGTCGGCGGCCGCGCGGGCGACCCGGACGCAGGCCCAGAGCAGCACCTCGGCGTCGGGCAGCCAGGGGTGCCGCACCTCCGGGGCGACCAGCCAGCGGGAGGCGGGCGGCACCGGCTCCTCCTCGCCCTGCGGGTAGAGCGGGGGGACGGTCACCGCGTCGCCCGTGCCGTGGCACAGCAGCGGGGGCATCGCGCGGGCCCACTCCTCCCAGCCGAGCAGCGCGGGCAGCCGCTGCGCGGTGCCGGGGGCGGCGAACAGCAGCAGCCGGCCGCGCTGCACGGCGACCGGGCCGGAGCCGGGGCCGCCGGCCCATAAGCGGTCGAGCACCCGGCGGCCGAAGAGCGCGGGGACGCCGACGACGTCGAAGACGGTGCCGCAGGGCAGCACCAGGGGCGCTGCGGGGTTGTCCGCCCACAGGGCGTGCACGCTGCGCGGGAAACGGCTGGCCGACGCGAGCCAGTCGGCGCCGGCGAGGGTGACGTACGCGGCGGTGGGCGGCTGCGTACGGGGTCCGGGCGGGCCGGAACGGCGCTGGGCGGGGATCCTGGGCCGCTGCGGCGGGACGGGGCGGGTGGGGAGGTCGGGGGCGAAGGGGTGTGCGGTGGGGAAGCCGCGCGAAGGGGGGAACGGGGAGACGGGGACGGGGGGCGCGGCGGGGGCGGAGGGGAGCGATGCGGAGGGGAGGGAGGGGCGCGGGTCGCGCGGCCAGGAGCTCATGGCCCCATGTTCCGGGGCGGCGCCCCGCCCGCTCGCGGTAGTTACCGGAATTCGGGACACGGGCGCGGGTGGTGCGCTATCTTCCGCCGCGCATATGCCAAAGGCCCATGGTCGGACGTCCCCGCCGGGCCGACCCGGGACCGCCCCGTCCCGGACCGTCCGCCCCGGCCGCGCGGGGCTCCGCGGCTCACCCGGGTCCTGTCGGACCGCTCCGGGCTCCCGGCCCCCGGACTTCCCCGGGCAGCGTCCGGGCCCCGTTTCCTCCCGGCCGGGCCGCGGCCTTCCGGAGTCGCTCCGGGCGCCGCCGGGCCCCTCCCCCGGCCCGTGGCCCCCGTCCGGGCTCACTCCACCGTGCGGTTGCCCCGCAGCAGGTCACGGCCGAATTCGACCATCTTCTTCGTGTAGTCCTCGCTCCACTCGGCGCGCTCCGCGATCACGGCGGTCGGCAGCCGGTCGAAGCGGCGGGGGTCGGCGAGCTGTGCGGCGGCCACCGCCTGGAACTCGGTCGCCCGGTCGGCCGCCGCGCGGAAGGCCAGCGCCAGCTCGGTGGAGCGGGCCAGCAGCTCACGCGGGTCCTCGATGGACTCCAGGTCGAAGAAGTGCTCGGGATCGGCGACGGCCTCGGGCGGCTCGAAGAGCAGCTGCGCGGGCTTCAGGCGGCGCGGACCACTGTCGCGCGCGCCGGGAGCCGGCTTCGGCTCGCACATGTACATACCTCCAGGATCGTCTGCACCGCCCTCCATTGTCCTGCTCCCCGCAAGGGCGCCCACGGGGCGGGGGCCGTGCCCCGGCCGACGTCCCGGTCAGCGGACACGGCCGTACAGGTTCGGGTTGTAGTACGAGAACGTCGAGATGCGGACCTTGCGGCCGGGCCGCGGCGCCTCGATGTAGCGGCCACCGCCCAGATAGATCGCGGCGTGGTGGATTCCGGAGATCCGGCCGTTGTTCGTCCAGAACACCAGGTCCCCTCGGCGCAGCGCGCTCCGTGTGATCCGGATCGTCGCGCGGTACTGGTCCGCCGCGATCCGCGGGAGCCGGACGCCGGCCCGGCGGTACGCCTGCTGGATGAGGCCGGAGCAGTCCCAGCGGCGCGGGCCGACGCCGCCGAGGACGTACGGGTCGCCGATGTGGGCCAGCGCGAAGGCGATCGCGGCCTCCAGGTCGTGGCCACGGGCCGCCGGTGGCTGTCTGGCGGGCTTTCCGGGGCCCTGCGGCTCGGGCGTCAGGCCGTCCGGCGGCCGCGCGGGCGGCCTCGTCTCCTCGGTGCCCCGGCCGGTGACCGGCGGCAGCTTCAGCGAGGGGTCCTTCAGGGCCGGGTCCTCCAG
Organism: Streptomyces albireticuli; assembly: GCF_021228125.1. Classification (GTDB taxonomy): domain Bacteria; phylum Actinomycetota; class Actinomycetes; order Streptomycetales; family Streptomycetaceae; genus Streptomyces; species Streptomyces albireticuli. The sequence goes on along the minus strand of NZ_JAJQQS010000002.1, from coordinate 110,057 downwards.
GACGACGTCCGGGTCCCGGCCGGGGGTCTCGGGCGCCACGCCCGGGATGACCGGCGTGGCCGGCACGGCGTTCTGGTCCGGGCCGATGAAACTGCCGGACTGCTCCAGGGCGACCGAGGTCACACCCCCGCCCGTGCCGCCGCCGGTGCCGGTGCCCGTGCCCGTGCCGGTGCCCGTGCCGTCGGCCGGGGTCCCCGTCGCGGCACCGGCCGGGACGGCCGCCCCGCCGGTCGCCTCACCGGACCCCGTGGCCCCGGTACCGGTACCGGTACCGGTACCGGCGGGCGTGACCCCCGACGCCGCCGCCGGCGCCGGTCCGCCCGTCGTCCCGTCACCGCCGCCGGGCCCGGTCTGCGCCTGCTGCGCCTGCTGCACCGGGCCCGCGGGCCCAGGGTCCAGGACGGGCCCGGGGTCCCGGGGCCGGGCCCCCACCGGCAGCGCCCCCGCCCGTACGAGCCCCGCCGGCACCGCCCCCGCCCGTACGGGCCCCACCGGCCCGAACCCGGCCAGCACCAGGGCGCCCACCGCGGCCATGATCAGGCCCCGGACGGCACACCGGCGGCGGCCGCCGGGTGCGCCCTCGGTGAATGCCGTAGTCCGCACGGCGCAGCCGCCTTCCCTCGGGGCCGGGGCACAGCAGCTTCTCAATCGTCCGTACCAGCTTCATGTCATGAAATGCACTTTTTACACGATTCAGCCGAGTGGATGGTCAGGAGCACCCGCCAGGATCAGGTAGAGTTTTCTCTGTCAGCAGGCGCCGCTAGCTCAGTTGGTTAGAGCAGCTGACTCTTAATCAGCGGGTCCGGGGTTCGAGTCCCTGGCGGCGCACAGACAGAGGAAGACCCTCTCACCACTGGTGAGGGGGTCTTCCTCGTTCTTGCGGCACACGCGAACACTTCACCCCCATTCGTACGCCTCTCCGACCAGCGCACCGCTTTGCCCGGTAAACACCTTGTTTCACCCTTGCGATCATGAGCCGCGTTCGGAGATCCTGAACCGGGAGCGATCGCCCAACGTCATTCTGTGAGCAATGAGTTGGGGTGGCGCCGGGGGGGCCGGTGCCCTTGGGTCCGTACGGCCGAGGGGGGCCACCAGGACTCATGGACCGACTGACACACGCGGTCAGTATGTGTGCGGGGGGAATGACTCATGACGTCCACGCCTGCCGACGCCCGGAGGCAGCCCGGCCAGAAACCGGCGGCGCCGGTGCCGCCGCGCCCGCCCGGCCTGCCCGGGGGTGTGCCGCTCCAGCCCGGCCCCGGCCGGGCCTCGGCGCCACCGCCCCTGCCGCCCCAGCCACCCCCGCCGCCCCTGCCGCCACGGCCGTCGCAGCCGCCCGGCAGAGAGCGCCCCCGGTTCGACTACGAGCACTACAGCCGGCTCGCGGGCCCGCTGACCGAGCCGGATCCCGACCGCCCCTACCGGGTGCGCTACCGCAGCCTGCTGGCGGACGAGACGCACCGCGTCCTCGGCGCCCTGCTGCTCGGGGCCGCGCCCGTCGTCTCGGTGGGGCTGCTGGTGTGGCTGATGCAGCCCGCCCACTGGACCCACCGCGATCACGCCACCACGCTGATGCGGGTGCTGGACGGCGTGATGCTGGTGTCGATCGGGCTGATCGAGCTCTTCCGCACGCTGAACGTCACATCCAACGCCCATGCGACGCTCGTCGCGCGGGACCCCGTCCCGGTCGTCCCGGAGACCGGCACCAAAGTCGCCTTCCTCACCTCGTTCGTGCCCGGCAAGGAGCCGATCGAGATGGTCACCCGCACCCTGGAGGCGGCCGTCCGGCTGCGCCACCGCGGCCCGCTGCACGTCTGGCTGCTCGACGAGGGCGACGACCCGGAGGTCAAGGAGGTCTGCCGGCGGCTCGGCGTCCACCACTTCTCCCGCAAGGGCGTGGAGAAGTGGAACCAGCCGAAGGGCCCGCACCGGGCCCGCACCAAACACGGCAACTACAACGCCTGGCTCGACGCCCACGGCGACGACTACGACTTCTTCGCCTCCGTCGACACCGACCACGTCCCGCTGCCCAACTTCCTGGAACGGATGCTCGGGTACTTCCGTGACCCCGATATCGCGTTTGTCGTTGGACCACAGGTGTACGGGAACTACGATGCGGCCGTGACCAAGGCCGCAGAAAGCCAGCAGTTCCTTTTCCACGCCCTGATCCAACGCGCCGGAAACCGCTATGGCGCACCCATGTTCGTCGGCACCAACAACGCCGTCCGCATCCGCGCCCTGAAGGGCATCGGCGGGCTCTACGACTCGATCACCGAGGACATGGCCACCGGCTTCGAGCTGCACCGGCACCGCAACCCCGCCACCGGTCACAAGTGGCGCTCGGTCTACACCCCGGACGTCCTCGCGGTCGGCGAGGGCCCCAACGCCTGGACCGACTTCTTCACCCAGCAGCTGCGCTGGTCACGCGGCACATACGAAACCATTATCAAGCAGTTCTGGAAAGGGCCCTTCACCCTCACCCCGGGGAAATTCCTCAACTACAGCCTGATGGTCATCTATTATCCGATGACCGCACTCAACTGGATGCTGGGCGCCTTGAGCTGCGCGCTTTTCCTGGGGCTCGGCGCCTCCGGAATCCAGATCAATTCCGAGATCTGGATGATGCTCTACAGCGATGCCGCGGCCCTCCAGATCGGCCTCTACATCTGGAACCGCCGGCACAATGTCTCACCGCACGAACCGGAGGGCTCGGGCGGGCTGGCCGGCATGGTGATGTCCGCGCTGTCCGCGCCGATCTACGCCCGCTCGCTGCTGGACGCGGTGCTCCGGCGCAAGAGCGGCTTCGTGGTGACCCCGAAGGGCGATTCGGCCAGTCCCGACACCCTCTTCGGCACCTTCCGCATCCATCTGTTCTTCCTGCTGGTGTTCGGCGGCTCGCTCGTGGCGTCCTTCTGGCTCGGCCACACCCACGTCGCGATGCGCACCTGGGCATCGCTGGCCATCGTGATCACCCTGGCGCCGATCCTCGCGTGGTGCTGGACGCTGCGCCGTCCGAAGCAAGCCGTGGAGGCCCGCCGATGAACTACCGGCGCTACCGTGTCAGCCGCCGCACCCGACGCATGGCGGTCGGGTCGGCGGTCGTGCTCGTCCTGGCGGGGATGAACGGGCCGGCGATCTGGGGCTACGCCTCCGACCAGTACCACGAGTACAAGATCAACCAGCCGGAGTACAAGGAGCGGAACGGCCACTGGACCGTCGTCGACGTTCCCGAGGAATACCGGATCAACACCATCCACGCGGCCCTGCTGCACACCGGCAAGGTCCTGCTGATCGCCGGCTCCGGTAACAACGCCGCCAACTTCAAGGCCAAGTCCTTCCGCACGGTCCTCTGGGACCCGGTGAAGAACAGCTACCGGAACATCCCCACCCCCAAGGACCTCTTCTGCGCCGGCCACACCCAGCTGCCCGACGGCAAGCTCCTGGTCGCCGGCGGCACCCAGCGCTACGAGAAGCTGGGCGGCGACGTCACCAAGGCCGGCGGCCTGATGGTCGTCCACAACGAGGACCCCGACAAGCCGATGACCCTGCCCGCGGGCACCCGGTTCACCGGCAAGAAGAACGGCAAGACCTTCGAGTCCAAGGACCCCGTGCTCGTCCCCCGCGCCAAGAAGACGCAGGACGAGGAGAGCCGCAAGGTCACCGTCACGGTCAGCACCGCCCGTGTCTATGTGGAGGCCCTCGGCAAGGGCCACGAGTACGAGACGGGGCTCACGGACAACTACAGCGTCCGCGGCCTCAAGGGCACCGACGCCCGGAACATCTACGGCATCGCCAACAAACTCTCCTTCGACAAGAAGGACTTCCAGGGCATCAAGGACTCCTACGAGTTCGACCCGGTCGCCGAGCGCTACGTCACGATCGACCCGATGAACGAGGCCCGCTGGTACCCCACGCTGACCACCCTCCAGGACGGCCGGGTGCTGTCCGTCTCCGGTCTCGACGAGATCGGCCAGGTCGTCCCGGGCAAGAACGAGATCTACGACCCGAAGACCAAGAAGTGGGCCTACCTCCCCAAGGAGCGGTTCTTCCCGACCTACCCGGCCCTCTTCCTCACCGACAAGGGCCGGATCTTCTACACCGGCTCCAACGCGGGTTACGGCCCGGCCGACAAGGGCCGCGTCCCCGGCGTCTGGGACCTGGCCAGCAACGACTTCACCGAGGTGCCGGGCATGAGCGACCCGGACGTCCTGGAGACCTCGATGTCGGTCCTGCTCCCGCCCGCCCAGGAGCAGCGGTACATGGTCCTCGGCGGCGGAGGCGTCGGCGAGGACAAGAAGTCCACGGCGAAGACCCGCATCGTCGACCTGCGCGCCGCGCAGCCGCGCTTCCGCGACGGCCCCGACCTCTACGCCAAGGCCCGCTATCCCAGCAGTGTCATCCTCCCCGACGACACCGTGCTCACCACCAACGGCTCGGGCGACTACCGCGGGCGCAGCGACTCCAACGTCCTCCTCGCCGAGATCTACGACCCGAAGAAGGACTCCGCGCGCGCCGTCGCCGACCCGCTGGTCGGCCGCAACTACCACTCCGGCGCGCTGCTACTGCCCGACGGCAGGGTGCTGACCTTCGGCTCCGACTCCCTCTTCGGGGACAAGGCCAACAGCAAGCCCGCCACGTTCGAGCAGCAGATCGACCTCTACACCCCGCCCTATCTCCACCAGGGCGGCAAGCGCCCCGAGATCAAGGACACCGCGCCGCGGGCGGTGGAGCTGGGCGGGAAGACGAAGCTCCGCACGGTGCAGAAGCGGCCGTTGGTGAAGGTGCGGCTGATCCGGCCGGGGTCGTTCACACATGTCACCAACATCGAACAGCGGTCCATCGCGCTGGACTTCACGCGCGAGGCGGACGGGGTGTCGGTGACGCTGCCGAAGGACCCCTCGCTGGTGCCGCCGGGTTGGTACATGCTGACGGTCGTCGACGACCGGGGGGTGCCGGCGGAGGCGGTGTGGGTGCGGGTGCCGAAGGTGGAGGCGGAGGCGGGTGCGGGGAAGACGGACGGGAAGGGGGCGGGCGACGAGGAGGAGGCCGCGGAGGAGGAGTAGGCGGGGGGATTTCCCCTACCCGCCCCTACCCGATTCCCGGGGCTCCGCCCCGGACCCCGGCCGCGCTGACGCGCGGTGTCCTCAAACGCCCCCGGAGGGCCGTGGGGCCCGCCTCCGGCGGACCCGCAGGCCAGGATCGAACGCTCCGTCCCTCAGCGTGAATTGCGGGCCAGGTCCAGCGCGTACGACTCCCACCACTGGCCCGCGCCGGGGCCGCCCTTGCAGGTGCCGTCGGACTCGCCCGGGCGCTTCACCCAGAGGTACGCGTCCACCAGGCGGTCGCCCGTGCGGGTCGTCGGGGGTTCGCCGAGGGCGCGGCCGGAGGGGTTGCACCAGGCCTTCTCGTGGTCGGCGCCGTTGAGGGGGCCGTTGCCGTTGCGGCTGGTGTCGATGACGAAGTGCTTGCCGCCCAGCAGGTGCGAGAGCCTGCGGCCGTATTCCTTATTGGCCCGGGTGGTCTGGAAGTTGGAGACGTTGAGCGCGAAGCCGTCGGCACGCTCGATGCCGGCCCGGCGCAGGGGCCCGGCCATCCGGTCGGCGGGCGTCACCCAGCTGGGGTTGCCCGCGTCGAGGTAGACCTTCGTGCGCGGCAGCTGCTTGAGCTTGTCGACGGCTTCCTTCAGGAGGGCGAAGCGCTCCTCGTGGAACTGCTGGGGCGTGCAGCCGTCCTCGATGTGCGGGAGGGCGTCGGGCTCCAGGATGACCGTCGCGCCGCGGTTGCCGATGCCCCGGGCGGCCTGGTCCAGCCACTGCCGGTAGGCGTTGCCGTCGGAGGCGCCGCCCTGGGAGTACTGACCGCAGTCGCGGTGCGGGATGTTGTAGAGGACCAGCACGGCCACCCGGTCGGCCTTGGCGGCCGCCTCGGTGTAGCCGCGGGTCTGGCCCTCGGGGTCGTCCGGGCCGATCCACTCCGCGACCGGCTGGGCGGCGATCTTGCGGAGCAGCTCGGCCTTCCCGCTCTTGCCGCCCTTCCGGAGCTCACCGGCCCGCTTGGCCGCGGTGGACTCCGGATTCACCCAGAAGGGTGCACGCGCCTTGGGCTGCTGGGCGGGTGCCTGGGGTGGTGGCGCGCCCTTCGGCGGTGCCGCCGACGACGAGGAGGACGAACAGCCGGCGAGGACCAGAAGGCCCCCCGCCGCGGCTCCTGCCACGGCCAGGGCCGCGCGGGCCCCGCGTGTGCGGCCGGTGTAGCTGCCGTACATCCACTCCCCCTCGGGTGTACTTCCATTAGGGGTTCTGCCCACGCCCCGTCGGGACATGACCGGTCCCTTCAATGCTTGCACAGAGAGCCGGGCCACGGTGTGCGGTACGCCGACGACCGGGTGTCAAGTCGCCCCGATGGAGCAGTTGGTGAGCCGCGGGAGGCGCGGGGGGCCGGGGCGCGTTCTCAGGAGCGGCCGGCTCCGGTCAGGTAGGCGGACACGACGACGTTCGCGCCGTACGGGCCGTGGGCGCGGCCGCCGTTCCCGTCGCTCTCGCGGGCGATGAGGCGGAGCTCGGCGCGGTCGCGTTCGCGGGGCCCGTAGACCTTGTGGGCGTCGAAGTCGTCCTTGGTGTAGACGGAGACGTCCTCGACGGTGAACTCGGCGGTGGTGCCGTCCGCGCGGGTGACGGTGATCTCCGCGCCGGGTTCGAGGGCGGTGAGGTCGTGGAGGGCGGCGGCCGGGCGGCCGGTGCCGGTGTGCCCGCCGCGTCCGAGGTCTCCGACGAGGACGGCCGCGCCGGGGGCGCCGGGCTGGGGGCCGCGGTACCAGCCGACGGTGCCGGCGCGTCCGGGGGGCGGGGGCCCGGCGGTGCCCGGGGGGACCGGGCCCCGGTCCTCGACGGGGGCCCGGACGCCGACGGCCTCGATGGCGAGCCGCTGCGGGCGGGCGCCGGGCAGCGGGGCGTGGGCGGGCGGCAGCGGGTGGTCGGCGGGGCGGCCCGCGGCGGCGGCGTCACCGGCCGTGGGGGTGGCGGCCCCGTGCCCGTCGGTGGCCTGCCGCCCCCACAGCCACAGGGCCAGCAGGAGGAGGGCCCAGGCGACACCGGTCACCAGGCGGCCGCGGCCGCCGGTGCGCGGTGAAGGCGGGCGCGTCCCCGGTGGGGACGTGCGCGGTTCGGACGTGCGCGGTTCCGTCATGACATCGGCCGTCTTTCCCTCAGCCGCCACCGCTGCCCGCGGCGCCCGCTCCCGCCGCCCGCGTCACTGGTCGTCCTCCGTGCGCCGGCGGGCCGCCGCCTCGTTGCGGCGGCGGTGCCAGATCAGCCCGGCGGCGATCAGCGCGGTGGTGCCCGCGAGGACGAGGCCCGGGGTGCCGGGCTCGGCGGAGGCGAGGGAGGTGCTGCCGTTGCCCGCGGATACGGCGGAGACGGGGTCGACAGGGGCGGCGGGGGAGGCGGGGGCGTCGTGGGAGGTGCGCCCCTGCTCACCCTGGGCGGGGTGTGCGGCGCGGTCGTCATGGGCGGACCCCGGCCCGGCCGCGTACCCGGCCCCGGCCTCGGTGTTCAGGGCCCGGTTGCCGGGCCGCTCGGGCAGGGGTTCGTTCGCGTCGACGATCGTCAGCCGGCCCTCGGCGACGGCGTCGTGGCCGTCGCAGTCGACCCGGACGGCGTAGGTGCCGGGCGCGACGGTCGAGCGGACGGTCGCCTCGGCGAACAGGCCCGCGGAGTCCTTGTTCAGCCGGGTGTCGGCCACGAACGCCTCGGAGGTGGCCGTGGCCCGGTCGCTGGCGCAGCCCGCGAGGCGCAGCTGGACCTGGGCGCCGGGGTGGCTGGTGACCGGGGTCATCTCGATCGTCCCGGACATGGTGACGGGCCCGTAGTCGGCGTCGGCGCTGCCCGGGAAGCGGGCGGAGGGGTGGCCGGAAGGGTGGGCGTACGCGGGCGCCGCGCACACGGCGACGGCCGTCAGGGCCCCGCAGAGGGCCGCGCGGACGGAGAGCGCGGGGCGGCGGCGGTACGGGCGGTCGGGGGCCGTTCGGGACGGGACCGTTCGGGAAAGGGCCACGGTGAACCTCCTGGTACACCAGAAGGTTCACCCGGGCGGCCCGGCGGGCGCATCCGCTCCGTGGCGGCATTGCTCCATCCGGTGCCGGAACGGCCGCGGCACGCCGGTCGGCGTCGGACGAGCCGCATCGGAAGAGCCGCATCGGACGAGCCGGCGACGGACGAGGCCGGCGACGGCGTCGGCGCGTCAGACGAGGTCGACGAGGTCCGCGATGGAGTCGACGACGCGGGAGGGGCGGAAGGGGTGCAGGTCGACCTCCTCGGCCCGGGTCAGCCCGGTGAGGACGAGGAAGGTCTCCATCCCGGCCTCCAGGCCGGCCAGCACGTCGGTGTCCATCCGGTCGCCGATCATGGCGCTGGTCTCGGAGTGGGCGCCGATGGCGTTGAGCCCGGCCCGCATCATCAGCGGGTTCGGCTTGCCGACGAAGTAGGGGTCCCGGCCGGTCGCCTTGGTGATCAGCGCGGCCACGGATCCGGTGGCGGGCAGGGCGCCCTCGGCCGAGGGGCCCGTCTCGTCGGGGTTGGTGGCGATGAAGCGGGCACCGGCGTTGATCAGCCGGATGGCCTTGGTGAGCGCCTCGAAGGAGTACGTCCGGGTCTCGCCGAGGACCACGTAGTCGGGGTCGTGGTCGGTGAGGACGTAGCCGATGTCGTGCAGGGCGGTGGTGAGCCCGGCCTCGCCGATGACGTACGCGGTGCCGCCGGGCCGCTGGTCGTCCAGGAACTTGGCGGTGGCCAGGGCGGACGTCCAGATGTTCTCGACCGGCACGTCGAGCCCGATGCGCGCCAGGCGGGCGTGCAGGTCGCGCGGGGTGTAGATCGAGTTGTTGGTGAGGACCAGGAAGGGCTTGCCGGAGTCCCGGAGCCGCTTGATGAAGGCGTCGGCCCCGGGCACCGGGATGCCCTCGTGCATCAGCACACCGTCCATGTCGGTGAGCCAGGATTCGATCGGCTTGCGCTCTGCCACGGTGGGACTCCTGCCGTATGCGCCCCTCGCTGGGGCTGGGGACACCGGGGCGGCACCGCTCGTGCGCCGTCCCGGCACCCCCAGCCTAATCAGCCGCGGTCAGCTGCCGGTGGCGGCCTTCCACGCGGCGACGTAGGAGCCGAGGTTCTCGTCGATGTCCGCCCAGTCGGGCCGGAAGACCTCGACCCCGCGCAGGAGGCCGGCGAGCGCGCGGGCGGCCGGGTCGTCGGCCTTCACGTCCGTACGGGCCGCGAAGCCGCCGCCCGCGGCCGAGACGTCGCGCTGCACCTCCTCGGTGAGGAGGAAGTCGAGGAACTTCCTGGCGTTCTCGGCGTGCGGGGCGCCCTTGACGAGGCCGGCCGCGTAGGGGAGGGCGAAGGTGGTGGGCTTTCCGCTGTCCCCGGCGGGGAAGAAGATGCCCTGGTGGGGCATGGACCTCATGTTGGCGAAGTTCATCTGGACGTCGCCGTTGGCCACCAGGAGTTCTCCCTTGTCGACCTTGGGGGCGAGCTGTCCGGTGGAGCGCGAGGGGCCGACGTTGTTCCGCTGGAGGTCCTTGAGGTAGGCCATGGCGGGGTCCTTGCCGCCGAGGTCGTGCATGGCCTTGATCAGGACGGCGGTGCCGTCGCCCGCGACGCCGGGCGTGGAGTACTGGATCCGGCCCTTGAACTTCGGGTCGAGGAGGTCCTTCCAGGTCTTCGGCGGGGTGTCCTTGAGCTTCTCCGAGTTGCAGATGAAGCAGAAGTAGTTGCCGGCGATCGAGGTCCACTTGCCGGCGGGGTCCTTGTCGCCGTCCGCGACCTTGTCGGCGCCCTTGGGCGTGTAGGTGTCGAGCAGCTTCTTGCCGTCCGCCTGCTGGATGAACGGCGGCAGGGTGACGACCACGTCGGCTTTGGTGCGGGACCTCTCCCGGGCCAGGCGCTGGACGATCTCGCCGGAGCCGCCCTCGACGTATTTGACCTTGATGCCGGTCCCGCGTTCGAAGTCCTTGAAGACCTTGCCGTAGAAGCCGCCGCCGTCCTCGGCCTTGAGGCCGTCGGCGCTGTAGAGGGTGATCTCCTTGCCGTCGCCGCCGGAGGAGGTGCCGCAGCCGGTCAGGACGGCGCCGAGGGCGAGAGCGAGGGCGGCCGGGGCGGCGGCCGACCGGAGGGAGCGGGGAAGGTGCGGGCGGGGCGGGACGGGCATGACGGGACAGCCTTCTCGGGGAGGGAGCGGTCGGCGGCTCACCGGTAGGTGGCCTTCGTACGGATCCGGGCGACGGCGGACAGCGCGAGGAGCGTGGTGACCATCAGGACGACGGCGAGCGCGGCGCCGGAGAAGAGCGCGCCGCGGTCGGTGGCGGCGAAGACCTTGACGGGCAGGGGCAGCCAGTCCGGCGGGTAGAGCATCATCGTGGCGCTCAGCTCCCCCATGGACAGGGCGAAGCAGAGTCCGGCGGCGGCCGAGAGGGAGGGCAGCAGCAGGGGGAGCCGCACCCGCCACAGCACGTACGGCGGGCTCGCGCCGAGGCTCGCGGCGGCCTGCTCGTACGCCGGGTCGAGGCGGGTGACCGCGGCCGTCACGGACCGGTAGGCGAAGGCGGTCACGAGGACCGTGTGGGCGAGGACGACGATCGCGCGGGTGCCGTTGAGCAGCACGGGCGGCCGTGAGAAGGCCACGAGGAGCGAGAGGCCGACGACCACGGAGGGCACGGCCACCGGCAGCATGAACAGCAGGTCCATCGCCCGGCGGGCGCGCCCGCGCAGCGCGTGGGCGGAGAGCGCGGCCCAGGTGCCGAGGGCGAGGGCCAGGGCACTCGCCGCGGCGGCGGTCAGGAGGCTGGTGACGAGGGCGTCGAGCGCGTCGCCGCGGACGGCGTCCCGGTAGTGGCCGAGCGTCGGGCCGGAGGGGAGCGCGCCGCTCCAGCCGGTGGCGAAGGACGCGGCCACGATCACCAGGAAGGGCAGCGCGAAGACGGGGAGGAAGACGACGAGGAAGGCGGCCCATACGCACACGCGGGCGCGGCGGCTATGCACGAGCACGGCGGACTCCGTCCGTACGAGGGGAGCGTGAGGGGCGTGAGGGGCGTGAAGAGGGGGCGGCGGGGGCGGCCCGGGAGGAGAGGACCCGGTAGAGGCCGTAGAGCGCCACGGAGAGCGCGATGTCGACGACGGCGACGACGCACGCGCCCGGGTAGTCGCCGTCGAGGATCGCCTTGCCGTAGACGAGCGTCGGCAGCGTCGTCACGCCCTTGGCGCCGGTGAAGAGGACGATCCCGAACTCGTTGAGGCACATGACGAGGACGAGCGAGCCGCCCGCCGCGAGGGCCGGCAGCGCCTCGGGCAGGATCACCTTCCGGACGATCCGCGGGGCCTTGGCGCCGAGCGAGGCGGCGGCCTCCAGTTGCGCGGTCTCCACCTGCGAGAACGCGGCGAGGAGCGGCCGCATCACGAAGGGCGTGAAGTAGGTGACCTCGGCCAGGAGGACGCCCCAGGGCGTGTGCAGGAAGTCGAACGGGCCCTCGGCGGCGCCGGTCGCCCCGGTCCACAGGCCGTTGGCCATGCCGGCCGTCCCGTAGACGAAGAGGAGGGCGAGGGTGATGAGGAAGGAGGGGAAGGAGAGGAAGACGTCGATGAACCGGCTCAGCGCCTTCCCGCCCGGGAAGGGGACGAAGGCGACGACCAGCGCGAGGGCGAAGCCGAGCAGCAGCGCGCCGACCGTGGCGCCGACGGCGATGAGCACGGTGTTCCGGAGCGCGCCGCGGAAGGCGGACTCGGCGAAGACCTGCCCGTAGGCGGCGACGGAGTGGCCGCCGCCGTCCGGCGAGACGGACTGCTGGACGACGAGCGCGAGCGGATAGAGGAAGACGAGCCCGAGGACGAGGACGGGCGGGAGGGCGAGGACCCACCGGCGCCCGGCGCCCCGCTCTCCGCTACCCCGCCCGGCGGCGCCCATCCGCCGCACCCCCTTCGTCCTCACCCGCGCCGGCCGGGAGCAGCACCGCGTCCCGCGCGGCGAAGTGCAGGGACACCTCCGTGCCCGGCGGTGGCGTCTCGCGGAGCTCCCGCACGTCCGCCTCCACCCGGTGCCCGCCCACCTCGACGTACAGGCGGTGCGTCGCGCCCCGCCAGCGCAGCTCCGCTAGCGTGCCGCGCAGGACGTTCGGCCCGTCGCCGAGCCCGACCAGGTGCGGGCGCACGCACAGCGTGGCCGACGCCCCGGGCGCGGCGGAGGCGGGCACCGGCACGTCCAGCACCGTCCCGGCGAACTCCACGCCTCCGCCCGCCGCGACGGTCACCGGCAGCAGGTTCGCGTCGCCGACGAACGACGCCGTGAAGGCCGTGCGCGGGCGCCGGTAGAGGTCGTGCGGGGTGCCGCAGTCCTGGAGGCGGGCCCGGTCCATGACGGCGACGCGGTCGGCGAGGGTCAGCGCCTCGACCTGGTCGTGGGTGACGTACAGCATGGATACGCCGGGCAGTTCGCGGTGCAGGCGGGCGAGTTCCGCGAGCATCCCGGAGCGCAGCCGGGCGTCGAGCGCGGAGAGCGGTTCGTCGAGGAGGAGGACGTCCGGGCGGACGGCCAGCGCCCGTGCGATGGCGACGCGCTGCTGCTGTCCGCCGGAGAGTTCGCGCGGGTACCGCCTGGCGTAGGCGGCCATGCCGGTCGTCTCCAGGGCCTCGGCGACCCGCGCGGCGGTCTCGGCCCGCGGGGTGCGCCGCGCCCTCAGGCCGAAGGCGACGTTGGCGTCGACCCGCATGTGCGGGAAGAGCGCGTATTGCTGCACGACCATGCCGACGCCGCGCCGGTGCGGCGGAAGGTCGGTGACATCCCGGTCGCCGAGGAACACCCGCCCGGACGCCGGGCGGACGAAGCCGGCGACCGCTCGCAGCGCGGTGGTCTTGCCGGAGCCGGAGGGACCGAGGAGGGCCATGAACTCGCCTGGCCCGACGGTGAGATCGAGGGAGTCGAGCACGGTGTTCCCGCCGTAGGCGACGGTGACGCCTTCGAGACGGATGCCGGTGGCGGGCCGGTGGGTCCGGGGCGGGTCGGTCGTACGGGCCGCGCCGGTACCGGTGTCCGCCTCGGCGGTACGGGCCGCGGCAGGACCGGCGTCCGCCTCGGCGGCACGGGCCGCGGCAGGACCGCTGTCCGTGGCCGTGCCGGTGTCCGTGGTCCCGGTGACGGCGGTGTCCCGGGCCGCACGGGCTCTCCGGCCGGTACGGGCACCCCCGCCCGCCCGCCTCACGACCCGCGCTCCACCCGTGCGAGCACCCCGGGCAGTTCGGCGACCGAGGTGAGGACGTGGGTCGCGCCCGAGGCGCGGAGCGCGGCCTCGTCGTGGGCCCCGGTCAGGACTCCCGCGACCACGGCCGCGCCCGCCCGGCGCCCGGAGAGCACGTCGTACGAGGTGTCGCCGGCCACCGCGATCCGCCGGACGGAGTCCACGGCCCGGGTGCGCAGGAGAGCCGTGAGCACCATGTCCGGGTAGGGACGGCCGCGCCCGCCCGCGTCGGCGGGGCAGAGCGTGAGGTCCGCCAGGTCCGTCCAGCCGAGCGCGGCGAGGATCGCGTCCTGGGTGACCCGGGCGAAGCCCGTGGTGAGGACCACGGCGCGGCCGTCGGCGCGCATCCGCTCGATCGCCTCCCGGGCGCCCGGCAGGGGTGCGCAGCGGCCCGCGGCGACCGAGTCCCCGTAGGCGGCCTCGAAGGCGGCGTTGGCGCGCCGGGCCCGTTCCTCGTCGCCGCCGGAGAGGTGCCGGAAGACGGAGATCTTGGATTCGCCCATCGTGGCGCGGACGTAGGCGAGTTGTTCCGCGTGGGCCGGGCTTCCGGGCTCGGCGCCGAGGACGTGCGCGGCGGCGGCGAACGCCTGCTCGACGAGGCCGTCGTCGGCGACGGTCGTACCGGCCATGTCGAGCACGACGAGGCCGATCGCGCCGCCGGTGCTGTTGCCGGTGCTGGTGCCGGTTGTACGGAAGGTGTCGGTCATGTCCTCACCAGCCCAGCTCGTCGGCGGTCCGCTCGGCGATCGCCGGGGAGCAGGTCATGCCCCGCCCGCCGGGCCCGGTCACCAGCCAGACGTCGTCGCGCACCCGTTCCCGGTGCACGACGCGGGAGGTGTCGCGGCACTGCGCGTACACCCCGGCCCAGCGCCGTTCGGTCCTCGGCAGGGGGCGGCCGAGGAGCGCTTCGGCGGTGGCGGTCAGGTGCGCGTACGGGTCCTCCGTGACGTCGAAGGAGAAGGGTTCCGCGTATTCGTGGGTGTCGCCGATCGTCAGACCGCCGTCCGCGCGCTGGACCATGAGCAACTGCATCTTGTGCGCGGCGGCCACCGGGGGCTGGGGCCGGGCGGCGGCCATCGCGTCGAGGGCGGCGCCGCCGTAGGCGGGGTAGTAGCGGAAGCTGTCGGCGTCGGCGACGGAGCTGGTGAGCGCCTCGCCCAGCGGCGCGGTCTGCATCATCTGCAACCGCACGCGGCGTACGGGCAGTCCGGGGGCGAGTTCGCGCACCAGGCCGCCGAGCCACGCGCCCGTGCACAGCACGACGGCGTCGCCGGTGTGGGTGGTGCCGTGGTCGTCGCGGACGGCGTTCCCGCCGACGACGTCGCGGACCTCGCGGCCGCCGAGGAAGGTGTAGCGGCCGGAGGCGAGCAGCGCGTCCTTGAGGGCGCGCTGGGCGGTCCGGGGTTCGACGGCGGCGTCACGGGCGCACCGGAGGCCGCCGGCGAACTCGCCGCGCAGGGCGGGGTCGAGGGCGCGGACCTCGTCCGGTGTGAGGAGTTCGAGGCCGCGCGCCGCCGCGTCGGGCCGGGCCAGGGCGGCGCGGGCGACGGCCAGTTCGGCCTCGTCGGTGACGACCGTCAGGGAACCGTTGGCGCGGAAGCCGAGGCCGGGGACGTGGGCGGCGATCTCCTCCCACAGCTCGCGGGCGCGCAACGCGGTCTCCAGCTCCTCGCCGCCCGCCCGGCCGCTGACCCAGATCAGGCCGAAGTTGCGGACGGACGCGCCCCGGGCCTCCGGCTCCCGTTCGATGTGGACGACCTCGTGGCCGCGTTGGACTGCCTGCCAGGCGTGCATCGTTCCCAGGACGCCGGCTCCGACGACTATGACTCGCATACCTGGAACGGTCGTGGGGGCGGGTGTCGTGGAGGAGGCGGGGCGGTGACGGGGCGGTGAACCGACCCTCAAGGTTGGACTAGACCCGTTATTGTTTCGTTATTTGATGTTCGGGGATCAGAGCTGCCGGGGCCCGGGGGGGGAGGAGGGAGGGGGGAGGGGATCACGGACCGCCCGGAGAACCGCCCTCGCCGCGCAGATGTGTCGTGAACGAGAACCGGTCCCCCCGGTACAGCGACCGCACCCGCTCCAGTGGCCGCCCCTCCGTGTCCCGCGAGACCCGGTGGATGAGCAGCATCGGGAGCGCGGGCGGGGTCCCGATCAGCAGGGCTTCGCGGGGTGTGGCGAGGACGGTCTCCAGCCGTTCGTCGGCGTCGCCGAAGCGGATGCCGAGGTGCTCGCGCAGATAGCCGTAGAAGGACGAGTCGGGCGCGAACTCGGCGGCCAGCCGTGGGGCGCGTGCCACCGCGATGTAGGTGCTCTCCAGGCCGACCCGCTCGTCGTCGGCGAGCAGCACCCGCTCCATGTGCCAGACGGGCGCGCCCGGTTCGACGCCGAGGTCGGGGGCGAGGGCCGCCGGAGCGTCGAGCCGGTCCAGTCCGATGAGGTCACGGCCGGGCCGGCGGCCCTGGCGGCGTACGCCCTCGGTGTAGCTGGCGAGGGCGAGCGGCTGTTCGAGCTTCGGCCCCGCGACGACCGTGCCGCGCCCCATCCGGCGTAGGCGCCCCTCCAGCAACAGCTCGCGCAGGGCCTGCCGCAGGGTCTCCCGGGAGACCTCGAAGCGCGCCGCCAGCTCCCGCTCGGCGGGCAGCGGGCCGCCCTCGCCCAGTTCGTCGAGGAGGGCGGCGATCCGCGTCTTGACGGCGTAGTACTTGGGGATGCGGCCGTGTTCGGGGATGCCGGAGCGGACGGGGGCGCCGGGGGCGGGGCCGGCCGAGGGGGCCGGGGGGTCCGGGGGGTCCGTGACGTTCACGGCGCGATCCTCGCACTTGGGGGTGGGCGGGGGTGGGTGCGGGTGCGGGTGCCGCTGCGCGGGGCTTTCCCAAGCGCCGGACGGGCTGATTTTCAGCCCGTCCGGCGCTTGAGGACACCGCGCGAAGCGCGGAAGGGGGCCCGGGGCGGAGCCCCGGTTACGGGAAGGGGCGGGTAGGGGACAAGGCCCCGCGCAGCGGCACCCCCACCCACCCGCACCGCACCCGCACCCCGCCACCCCTCAGCGGCGCCGCGACCCGAACAACAACGACCCCCCGGCCAGAATCAACGCGAACGCCGCCGCCCCGATCGCGAACAACGGCCGCTGCGACCCCGTATCGGCCAGCGTCCGCCCCTCCCCCTCACCGGCCCCCTCAGAAGGCGCCGCCTCCCGCGACACCGACCGCTCCACCCCGAACGTGTAGTCGTTCGACTCCCCCACCCAGTCCCCGTCCCCCGCCCGCCGCTGCACGGCGGTGACGTTGAGCGTGACGGGACCCTCGGGGGCGCGGCCGGTGAAGCCGAGCCGCACGCGCACGGGAACCGAGCGGTGCGCGGGCACGGCGAACCCCGGGAAGTCGGGTGAGCGGCCTTCGAAGACGCCGACGTTCTCGGCCTCGTCGGTGCGCTCCAGTGTGACGGGCCGCCAGCGCGCGGCGGCGTCGTCGTAGAAGTCGAGACGGACGTCGCTCGGCTGGAGCATGCGGCCGCGGTCGGCGAGGACGGCGACGGGGTGCACGCCGCGGCAGTCGACGGCGGTGTTGTTGCGGAGCTCCAGCTGCCAGGCGTGCGGCGCGCCGCCGCGCTCGTACGCCTCGGGGCCGCCGCTCAGCCGCGCGGCGATCGGGAACGCGGAGCTGCCGGGTGCGGCACAGCCGGGTTCGACGGGGGCGCGGTCCCGGGGGCGGGCGGGGGCCGCGGCGGCGTCCGGGGGGCGGTCGTCGGGGTGCACGGGGGACGCGGGTGCCGCCGTCGTGAAGACCGCGAGCGCGGCGGCGCCGACGACGAGCGCGCGGGGCAGGGACATCACAGGGCCTTTGCGGTGGGGCGACGGGGGCAAGGGGGATCCGGGTGGATCCGCGGTGGGGCCCGGGGCGCGCGGACGGGGCGTCAGGGCTCCGGCGCTTCCGTCCTCCGGCGGACTCCGGGGAACTTCGGCGCGTTCCGGCACTTCTGGGCTTCCGGACGTGGACTTCTGGGCTTGTGGAGGTTCGGGCTTGTGAACGTCCGGGCGTGTGGACGTCCGGGCGTTTGGACATCCGGGCGTGCGTGCTTCCGGACACCCGGACTTCCGGACCCTTCCACCGCGAGACGGCCCACCACGGCGCGGCGCGGCCCGCTGACGCCGACTGGCCGTCACATACCACCTGATGTGACTATTTTCGTTTCATACGGACGGCGGGACAGACGTTCCGGGGTCACGCGGGGTGAAGGCCGTGGCGCCGGGCGCGCCCGCCCGTCCGAACAGGGGCGCGAGCACCAGCTCGGCCGCGCCCTCGACGACGGTCCGGTCGCCGCTCGGGGTGACGTCGACCGGCGCCGCGCCGGCCAGGACGGCCCGCACCCCGGCCACGTAAGGGCCGGGGTCGGCCAGCACGGTCCGGCCGCCGAGGAGCACGAGGTCGATGTCCAGGAGGCGTACGAGGTTGGCGGCGCCGATGCCGAGGAGGCGGGCGGCGCGGGCGGTGTCGCCGTCGGCGACGGCGGCCAGGCACAGCGCCTCGGCGCAGCCGTGGCCGCCGCAGGGGCACGGGGGCCCGTCGACCTGGAGCACTTGGTGGCCGAACTCCCCCGCGTCCGTGCGCGCGCCCCGGTGCAGGCTCCGGCCGAGCACGAGGCCCGCGCCCAGGCCCGTGCCGAGGTGGAGATAGGCGAAGGAGTCCGCGGCTCGGGGGGCGAGGCCGAGGGCGGCGGCGTTGGTGTCCTTGTCGACGACGACAGGCACGCCGAGCCGTTCGGCGAGGGCGTCGCGGAGGGGGAATCCGTCCCACTGCGGGAAGCCGGTGACCTTGCGCAGCACGCCACCGCGGTGGTCGAGGGGACCGGGGACGGCGACACCGATGCCGAGGAGGACCGGCCCACGGTCCTGGCCGGGGGCGCCGGTAACGCCGAGGCCCGGGGCACCGTCCGGGCCGGGGGCGGCGGCCACGCCGGAACCCGGGGCACCGTCCGAGCCGGGGGCGGCGACCACGCCGAAGCCCGGGGCGCTGTCCGAGCCGGGGGCCGCGACCACGCCGGAACCTGGGCCGCTGTCCGAGCCAGGGGCGGCGGCCACGCCGGAGCCCGAAGCAGCGTCCGGCCCGGGGTCACCGACCACGCCGGAGCCCGGGCCGCTGTCCGAGCCAGCGGCGCCGGCCACGCCGGAACCCGGGCCGCTGTCCGAGCCGGAGGCGGCGGCCACGCCGAAGCCTGAAGCAGCGTCCGGTCCAGGGTCACCGACCACGCCGGAACCCGGGCCACCGCCCAGCCCGGGAACAGCGGCCACCCCGAAGCCCGAAGCAGCGTCCGGCCCGGGGACGGCGGTTGCCCCGAAGCCCGGGTCACCGCCCGGACCGGGGGCCACGACCACGCCGGAACCCAGGCCACCGCCCGGCCCGGGAGCGGCGGCTGCCCCGGAGGCCGGGGCTCCGGCCGGGTGGGGAGCCGGGCCGCCTGGAGCCGGGCCGGTGGCCGCGCCCGGCGCCGTGCCAGGTGCGGCACCCGCACCCGCCCCGGCGCCCCTCCCCCCGCCGACGGCCGCCTCGGCCTCCGCCAGCAGTGCGCGGACCTCCTCCGTCACCACCCCCAGCACCCGCTCCGCGCCCGCGCCGAAGGCGAGCGGGGCCGTTCGGGTGGCGATCTCCGCTCCGGTGAGGTCGACGAGGGTCGCCGTCAGGGAGTCCCGGTCGAGGTGGAGGCCGACGGCGTGGGCGGCGCCCGGGACCAGGCGCAGGACCACGGGCGGCTTGCCGCCCGTGGAGGCGCGGCGCCCGGCGTCCGCGGCCAGGCCGGCGGCCCGCAGCCGTGCGGTGATCTTGCTGACGGCCTGCGGGGTCAGGCCCGTCCCCGCGGCCAGCTCGGCGCGGCTGGCGCCCTCCGCCCCGGCGTCGCGCAGCAGGCCGAGCACGACGGCGGTGTTGTGGTCGCGCAGCGCGGTGAGGTTGGCACCGGGCGCGGGAAGGGCGGCGGCGGAGGCGGGCTCGATGGGCCGTGTGGGAACGGTGCGGGAAGCGGGAAGGGGAGGCCTGTTCACCACTCCATTGTCGCCACCGCTTGCACTATCGCAACAGCGTTGCCAAAGTGGCTGGCATGGATGGCACCCCTCGCACCGACGGCACCCCCGCCTCCGGCGGCACTCCCGGTACCCCCGGCACCAGCCCCCGTACGCTCCGTACGCCCCGTACGCCCCTCCGGGTCGGCCTCATCGGCTACGGTCTGGCGGGCTCCGTCTTCCACGCCCCGCTGATCGCCGGCACCGAGGGCCTCGTCCTCGACACGGTCGTCACCGCGAACCCCGACCGGCAGCGCCAGGCAGCCGCCGAGCACCCCGGGGTGCGGACGGTCGCCGACACGGACGCGCTGTTCGCCCGCGCGGCCGGACTCGACCTGATCGTCATCGCCTCGCCCAACCGCACCCATGTCGCACTGGCCCGCACGGCCCTCGAAGCGGGGCTGCCGGTCGTCGTCGACAAGCCGCTCGCGGCGACGGCCGCCGAGGCGGAGGAGCTCGCGGAGCTGGCCGAACGGCGCGGGCTGCTGCTCGGCGCCTTCCAGAACCGCCGCTGGGACAACGACTTCCTCACCGTCCGGCGGCTCGTCCGGGACGGCGCGCTCGGCGAGGTGTACCGCTTCGAGTCCCGGTTCGAGCGGTGGCGGCCGCGGCCGAAGGGCGGCTGGCGGGAGTCCGGCGACCCGGCCGAGATCGGCGGGCTGCTCTACGACCTGGGCAGCCACGTCGTCGACCAGGCGCTGGCCCTGTTCGGCCCGGCGGCCACGGTCTACGCGGAGACGGACGTGCGCAGGCCGGGGGCCGAGGCCGACGACGACACGTTCATCGCCCTCACCCACACGAGCGGCGTCCGTTCCCACCTGTGGGTCAGCGCCACGACCGCGCAGCTCGGGCCGCGGTTCCGGGTGCTCGGCAGCGTGGCCGGCTATGTGAAGTACGGGCTGGACCCGCAGGAGGCGGCGCTGCGGGAGGGCAGGCGCCCGGCGGACGACCGCGCGGCGTGGGGCGTGGAGCCCGAGTGCGCGTGGGGCCGGCTGGGCTCCGGGGAATCCCCCCTCACGGGCGGCGGCGACCCCGTGCCGACCCTGCCCGGCGACTACCCCGCCTACTACGCGGCCGTCGCCGAGGCCCTGCGCACGGGCGGCGAGCCGCCGGTGACGGCGCGGGAGGCGGCGGAGGCGCTGCGGGTGCTGGAGGCGGCGCGGGTGTCGGCCACCGAGGGCCGGACGGTCCGGGTGCGGGAGGAAGAGGTGAGCGCGGTATGAGCACGGAGGACGTGACGGAGGCAGCGGACATGACGAACCCGTCGGACGAGGTCTCCCGCCTGGAGGCGGACGAACAGCGGCTGCTCTTCGACCACTTCGGCAACGACGACGCCTGGGAACTGGGCGCCCTCCTCGTCTCGCTGGCCCGCGAGCGCGGCGCGCCCGTCACCGTCGGCATCCGGCGCGGCGGGCAGCGCCTCTTCCACTGCGCCCTGCCCGGCACCTCGGCCGACAACGACGCCTGGATCGACCGCAAGTCCCGCGTCGTCGAACGCTACGCGGAGTCGTCGTACCTGGTGGGAGCCCGCTTCCGGGCGAAGGGCCGCACCTTCGAGGACGCGTCCCGGCTGGATCCGGACCGGTACGCGGCGCACGGCGGGGCGTTTCCGGTGCGGGTGCGGGGGGTTGGAGTGGTGGGGGTGGTGGCGGTGTCGGGGCTGCCGCAGGGTGACGATCACGCGTTGGTGGTGGAGGGGTTGGAACGGTTCCTGGGGTAGCAGGTGTGGGGGCGGGGGCGAGTGCGGGTGCGGGTGTGGGGGCGGGTGCCGGCACCGGGGCGGGGCGGGCCCTGCGGGCGGCTTTGTCCCCAGCCCCGCCCCTTCCCGAATGTCCTCAAGCGCCGGACGGGCTGAAAATCAGCCCGTCCGGCGCTTGAGGACACCGCGCGGTAGCGCGGAAAAGGGGGCCCGGGGGCGAAGCCCCCGGTTTCGGGAAGGGGCGGGTAGGGGACAAAGCCCCGCGCAGCGGCACCCCGCACCGCGCCCCGCACCCCACCGCCCCACCGGCCCCCGCTCAGCCACGCCCCCGCAACCACTCCAGCACCTGACCCGCATGAAGATCCGGCGGAAACACCGGATAAAACACATGCTCGATCCGCCCACCCCGCACCACCATCGTCAACCGCCTAAACAACTCCACCCCGTCCACCGCCGAAAACGTCGGCACCCCCAGCACCTCCGCCAGCTCCAGCCCCGGATCCGACAGCATCGAGAACGGCAGCCCCAGCCGCGACACCACCTCCCCCTGGTACGCGCTGTCCTGGCTCGACAGCCCGAACACCCGCTCCGCCCCCGCCTCCAGCAGCTCCTGGTGGTGGTCGCGGAAGCCGCACGCCTCCGGGGTGCAGCCGCGGGCGCCGGGGATGGCGTCCCAGCCCTCGGGGAGGTCGACGTCCGGGCGGCCGGTCAGCGGGTAGAGGTAGATCACGGTGCGGCCGGGGCCGAGACGGTCGAGCCGGACCGTCGAGCCGTCCGTGGCGGTCAGTTCGAGCGGCGGCAGGGCGAGACCGGGCAGGTGGTCGGCCGCGCCGTCGTCCTCGGGGACGGGCAGTCCGGCGGGAAGCCGCTCGTACGTGTCGCTCATGGGTTCTCCTCCGTCGCGGGTGGCGATGCTGTGGCGATAGGCGGACGCGCGCAACTGCGCGGCCAGGGCCGCCCGGCGGGCCGTGAGCCCGTCGATGCGACGCGTCAGGTCGTCGATGGCCTCGCGGTAACCGGCCATCGAGGACGGGCAGTCGTCGCCGTGCTCGCCCCCGGCCGCCAGGCACTCCAGGAACGGACGCGTCCGCTCCACCGGGATCCCCAGCTGCCCGAGGTTCCTGATCTCGCGTACGAGCCGGACGTCGCCCTCGGCGTAGTCCCGGTAGCCGTTGGCCAGCCGGTCCGGCGTGATCAGCCCCAGCGATTCGTAGTACCGCACCGCTTTGGTGGTCACACCCGCCCGGCGTGCCAGGTCGCCGATCCTCATGTCGTTCGCCGCCTCTCGCCTCACTTCCACCGACGCTAAACCTTGCCCTTGAGGGCAAGGTCAAGCGCGCGGACGCGCAAGGGTTCACGCCGAGGGGGCACGGCCCGCGCCCCCTCGGCCCGCCCGTGGCGGATCAGCCCACCGGCACCGCGTGGCCGGCCGCGCCCTCCGGCGCCCCGAACCACTCCCCCAGCGCCTCCGTCAGCCCTTCCACCGAGGTCGCCGCGTCCGTCGCCACATCCGCCGCCACATCCGTCGCCACATCCGCCGCCCAGGCCGTGAAGCCGTCCGGCCGGACGAGGAGCGCCGCCAGTCCCGGGCGGGACGGGCAGCCGGCCGTCACCACGTCGACGCGGCCCGCGTATCCCGCGGCGCGGGCCCGGAGCTCCGGGTCGCCGGTGAGGTCGAGCAGCAGCGCCCGGCCGCCGTGGAGGTGGTCCGCGAGACGGCTGCCGTCGGCGAGTTCGAGGTCCGGGGCGCTGCGGCCGGTCAGCGGGTGCCCGCCCGGCAGCGCGTACCGCACCGCGGCGCCGGAGAGCCGCGCGACGAGGTACGTCGTGCCCGCGACCGTCTCCGCCAGGTCGCTGACGATCCGGCGCAGGGCCCGCGACTGCGGGTCCGGGCGCATGGCCGCGATCTGGGACCGGGTCCAGTCCAGGACCCACGCGCCGACCGGGTGCCGCTCGGCCGTGTACGTGTCCAGCAGCGTCTCCGGCGCCCGGCCCGCGACCACGGCCGCGAGCTTCCAGCCGAGGTTCATCGCGTCCCCGATGCCCAGGCTCAGCCCCTGGCTGCCGAACGCGGAGTGCACGTGCGCCGCGTCACCCGCCAGCAGCACCCGCCCCTTGCGGTAGTCGGTGACCTGGCGGGCGTGGTCCGTGAAGCGGGTCGCGGTCCGCACCTCGGTGATCGTGACGTCCACGCCGGAGACACGGCGCAGCCGCGCCTGGAGGTCCTCGGCGGTCACCGGCGCCTCCCGGTCGGCGGGCGGGCCGTCGAGCTCCACGGTGACGACGCGGCCCGGCATCGGCCCGTAGGCGTACACCCCGGTGTCGGTGGCGGTCCAGCCGACCGTCAGGTCCTCGGCCCCGGTCATCTCCACCACCGCCTGGTGGCAGGTGATCTCCGGGTCCGTGCCGGGGAAGTCGAAGCCCGCGGCCTTGCGGACCGTGCTGCGCCCGCCGTCGCAGCCCACGAGCCAGCTCGCGCGTATCGTCCCGCCGCCGTCGCCGTCACCGTCACCGTCGCCGGTCCGCACGGTGACGCCCTCGGCGTCCTCGTCGAAGCCGGTGAGCTCCACCCCCCGGCGCACCTCGACGCCCAGTTCGTCCGCCCGCTCGACGAGCAGCCGCTCGATGTCCTGCTGGGCCACGAAGCTGACCTCGGCGGCGGGTCCGGCGTCACCGAGGCCCGGCTCCGTACGGTCGACCAGGTCGGCCCGGAGCATGATCCCCGCGAAGTGCCCCACGTACCGCATCCCTTGGCCGGTGGCGTCGGCACCGTCCCCGTCGTTCCGCTCGCTCATGAACGCCCGGAAGCGCTCCATCGACCGCCGCTGCACCTCGGCCAGCGCGGGCAGCATGCCCCGGCGGTAGAGCGCCTCCGCGCTGGGCGTGGTGATCGCCCCGCCCTTGACCGTCGGATCCACTTCGGTGAACCGCTCCAGGACGACCACCCGCGCGCCTCCGAGCCGGAGCTCGCAGGCCAGCATCAGACCGACCGGACCGCCCCCGGCCACCACTACGTCATAGTTCATGGCGGCCACTATGACGGAGGGACAAATCGCCCCTCACACCGCCCTGACCAGCCATAACAGGTGCCATTACGTCAAGGGGCAAGCCCCGCGCGGCCGCACGGAAACGACCCCCTCCCCGGTCACCTACACGAGGGAAGTCCGCGCCCACCGCCGCTAAGGCTCCACGGCGTGGGCATGGCTTTCCCGAGGGCCGCAGAACGCGGCGCCCGGAGGGATGCGATGGCCGGTCTCGGCAGGTTCAAGCCCTACACTCCAGGTCCTGGCGGTGAGACCGTCCCCTCTCTGGGGTACGCCCTCTTCGCCACCCGCTGGCTCCAAGCGCCCTTGTACTTCGGGCTCGTGGCAGCACAGGCCGTGTACGTCTACGAGTTCTTCGGCGAGCTCTGGAGTCTGGTCCACGGGGTGCTGACCGGGCACTCCGACGAGAACACCGTGATGCTCACCGTGCTCAAGCTCGTCGACGTCGTGATGATCGCCAACCTCCTCATCATGGTGATCGTCGGCGGCTACGAGACCTTCGTCTCCCGCATCGGCCTCCAAGGCCACAAGGACCAGCCGGAGTGGCTCTCCCACGTCAACTCCAACGTCCTCAAGGTCAAGCTCGCCATGGCGATCGTCGGCATCTCCTCGATCCACCTGCTCCAGATGTTCGTGAACATCCACCACACGCCTCAACGCGAGCTGATCTGGGGCACCGTGATCCACATGGCCTTCATCCTCTCGGCCTGCATCCTGGCCTATATGGCGGGCCCGATGGAGGCCAAGAGCCTCCCCGTCGAGCACTCCGGCCCGCCCGTCCCACCCCGGCGGACCCCCTCCCCGGAGCGTTCCGGCGAACCGCCCGGCCCGGTCGCGCCGCGCTAGCGCGCCGGCTCCTCCCGGTCGGTACGGGGCTGCCCCGGCGCCCTGCCCGGCCGCGGAAGGTTTACGTCGTCCGCCCGGTGCAGCCCGAGGCCGAGCGAGCCGGCGGCGGCCGTCGACACCACCCGCGGCAGCCGCGCCTCCCCGAAGTACTCACGGCACGCCGCCAGCACACCGGGCGCCTTCGGCTGAGCCGTGATCTCCCCGCCGGGGACGGCACACGGATCCGCGTAGTCGTCCAGGACGAGAACGGCGCCGGGCGCGAGCCGGGGCACGCACGCCTTCAGTCCGGTCAAGGTGGAGTCGTACCGGTCGGCGTCCAGATAGGCGAACGCGATCCGCTCGGGCAGCCCATGGGGCAAGGTGTCCGCCAGCCACCCGGCGTGGATGTGCGGACGGGCCAGCCCGAAGCGGTCGTGCAGGACGAGCACATCGCCGACCGCGCCGGTGAACTCCCCCGTCCGCAGATAGCCGGAGTCGTACGGACCGGGCGGCGGCAGCCCCTCGAACGCGTCGAAGGTGTGCACCTCCTTGTCGGGTCTGCGGGAGTCGTGAGCGTCGATGACGGCCCGCATCCACGCCGTCATCGCCCCGCGGAAGCAACCCAGCTCCACCACCGCGCCGACGATCCCGCGCTCCAGGACGCCCACCAGCTGGGCCTCCACGATCTCCATCCGGCCCCGGTTGACCGTCCGGGGCTGCTCGTACAACAGGGCGGCGCGCAGGGCGGCCCGTTCATCACCCATAGCCGCCATCCTGCCGGATCCCTACCGCTTTCACCCCAAAAATCCACAAACTCGCGGCAGCGTCACCGGCATCGCCGACCGGACGGGCCTCTCCCCCCTCCCTAGGCCACCTGGGCCCACCCCCACCACAGCGGGCGCCGCACCATGCGCGAGACCCACTCCGCCGCCGCGACGTCCGCCGCCCTGGCCCGCGCCGGGTCCGGCCTCACGGCCTCCGGCGGTTCCGGCAGCCGCAGCGGTCCGTAATCCGTGAAACGGACCGTTCCGCACTCCTCGCACCGCGACTCGCCTGCGGCGTGCGTCCAGCGGCCCCGGTGTTCGCACTTCCTCACGCCCTGCCTCCCGTCACGCGCCGCGTCACGTATCCCGCCCGCATGTGCGCCCGCCAGTGCCTACGCTGCGCTACGAGCGCGTCCCCGGCCTTGACCTCGTCCCCACCGGCCTTCGCCTCCCGCCAGGCCGCTTCCAGCTCGGGGCAGGTGGGGCATCCGTAGAGCCCGCCGACGGGTTCTGACGGCCAGAGGCCATCGGCCTGACGCTCTTCCCGGGTCGCCACCCGCAGTTCGGTAAAGGGGGCTTCCCATTCCGGCCCCCCGCCGGGTCGGCGCAGTTGGACGCGGCTCGCGGTGCCACCGACCACCTGCCCGATCCGGCCCTCCCGGATATCCATCACGAACGCTCCGTTCCGGTAGGCCACAGCCTTCACCCCTTCGCCTGGACCGAACCAACTCCGGGCATGCGAAGGGGATTCGACAACCCCGTGCGCATGCCGCAGCGCCCTCCTTACGATGCACCTAAGTCCGGTTTGACCTCAAACTCCAATTGGTAGAGCTGCAATTTGCAGCTCTACCAACTTTCGGGTGGCACCCGGCGCGATGAGCCGGAAGGCTCCCAACCGTCCCGGAGACTTGGGGGTGCCGGGGTCGACAGAGGAGGGGTTGTGGGGCAGCAGGCGCAGCGGACAGCTCGGCGTAGGAAGTTGGGTACCGCGCTCAGGGCAGCGAGGGAAGGCGCACAGATCAGCGTTGCGGGGGCAGCTGAAGCCGTCCGCGGCGACAGCTCGAAGATCAGCCGAGTGGAAACCGGCAGGCAGCGTCTCACCCGGTTGGAGTTGGACACGCTCCTGGACCTCTACCGGGTCACGGACGAGAAGGCCCGGGAATGGCTCATCGCCCTTGCTTCGGAGGACCGAAAGAGGACTTGGTGGGGTGAGCACCGGGATATGCTGCCCGGCGGATTCAAAGAAAACCTGACCCTTGAGTCTGATGCGGCAAGAATCGCGGTGTATCAGCCGCAGGTCGTCCCTGGCCTGCTGCAAACGCGCGCATACGCCAAAGCCGTCATGTCCGGATCCCCAGACCCGTGGACGGACGAAGACCTGGACTTCTACACGGATTTCCGAATCAAGCGCCAACGCGTCTTCGACCGCGAGAAACCCCCCCAGTATTTATGCGTCATGCAGGAGGGAGTGATCCGACAGCGGATCGGT
This sequence comes from Streptomyces albireticuli, assembly GCF_021228125.1. GTDB lineage: Bacteria > Actinomycetota > Actinomycetes > Streptomycetales > Streptomycetaceae > Streptomyces > Streptomyces albireticuli. The sequence goes on along the minus strand of NZ_JAJQQS010000002.1, from coordinate 82,902 downwards.
GGTGCTGCAGTCATGGCGGCCCAGGTCCGGCGACTGTTGGCCATGAGCTGCCAACCGGGCATCGTGATCCAGATTGTCCCCTTCTCCCAGTCCACCTTCACCTGCTCAGGCAGCGCCTTCTATCTGTACTCGTACGCGGGCCCCATAGATCTCGACGTCGTCCAGATCTCGCTTCTCGACAGCGCGTTGTACCTGGAGGAGGATGAGGCCGTGGCGAAATATCGATGGGCTTTCGAGCGCCTTCGAGCTTCAGCGCTGTCGGCAGAGCAATCCGTCGAGCTGATGACATCAGTCGCGAATGGGCTTGAACAGGAGTGAGGTCTAAGTGATACGCCATGGTCTCCCGTCCTACATATGGCGCAAGTCCTCCTACAGCGAGACCACGGGCCCTACTTGCATCGAGATGCAGCTGACCCACGACGGCTCGATAGCTGTCGGCGACAGCAAAGACCGAACCCGAGGCGCCTTCATATTCACACCCCACGCCTGGGCAACCTTCCTGCACTCCATACGCACCGGCACCCTCCCCGCCCAAGGCCCCCGCTAGCCGTCAGCCCGTTCGTCCTTGCGGGCCTGGTACAGCCCCAGCGCACCCACCGCGGACCCCAGTACCACCAGCACCCCGCCCACCATCATGTGCCGCCCCATCGGCGGACCGCTGTGGGCCAGCGCACCCGACAGCTGGGCAGCCTGCACGCCGCCGCCGACGTGGCGCGGGGCCGGGTCGGCGACCAGGGCCGGGACGGGGATCCGCACCACCACCGGCTCAGGGGCCCGCACCCGGCCCGGCATCGTGAACGCGCAGAACAAGAACGTGGCCGCGACAGCGACCAGCACCGCGGCGGCCGGGCCGACGCGGCAGGGCCGGCGGCGGTGACGGCGGGGCGTTCCTCTCACCCTCCTATGCATATCCGGCTATATGCCGATTTGGAGACAATTCAGAACGCGGCACACCCGCCATTCACCCGCCCGGACGCGCGTCCTTCAGCTCCTGCCGCTGGCGGCCGAGGCCCTCGACCTCCAGCTCCACCACGTCCCCGGCCCTCAGGAACGGCTTGGGCTCGGGGCGGCCGACGGCGGAGCCGGCCGGGGTGCCGGTGGTGATGACGTCGCCGGGGTAGAGGGTCATGAACCGGCTGACGTACCGGACGACATGGGCGACGGGGAAGATCTGGTCGGCGGTGGTGCCGTCCTGCATGAGCGTGTCGTTGACCCACAGGCGCAGGGAGAGCGCCTGCGGGTCGGCTATCTCGTCGGGGGTGACGAGCCAGGGGCCGAGGGGGGTGAACGTCTCGCAGTTCTTGCCCTTGTCCCAGCTGCCGCCGCGCTCGAACTGGAAGGCGCGCTCCGTGACGTCGTGGGCGACGGTGTAGCCGGCGACGGCGGCGAGGGCCTCCTCGTCGGTGTCCAGGAGGCGGGCGGTGCGGCCGATGACGACCGCCAGTTCCACCTCCCAGTCCGTCTTCTCGCCGCCGTAAGGGACGAGCACGGTGTCGTCCGGGCCGACGACCGTGTCCGGGGCCTTGAGGAAGAGGACGGGCTCGGCGGGGATCGGGACGCGCGTCTCGGCGGCCAGGTCGCGGTAGTTCACGCCCACCCCGACGATCTTCCCGATGCGGGCGACGGGCGGGCCGGTCCGCAGGCCGACGGGGTCGAGGACGGGGAGTATGCGGGCGCCGACCGAGGCCCGTACGCGCTCCAGCGCGGCCCGGTCGGCCAGCAGCCGGCCGTCCACGTCGGGGACGACGGACGAGAGGTCGCGCAGCGTCCCGTCGTCCTCCAGCAGGGCCGGGCGTTCGCCGCCCGCGGGTCCCACACGCAGCAGCTTCATGGTGACGTCTCCCGAGGTCGTAGGGTCGGCCCGGACAGGCCCGTCCGGGCCGGCCGATGGGGACGGCCATCGAGCGACCGCTTGATCGTGCAAGAGCGGAGGAGCTCTCCGCAAGGGCCCTTTCGGACTGTGGACGGTTACGTGGCGGAACCGTGACGCCGTCCACGGCCCGCGGCGGGCGCCTTCGGCCCGGGGGTGCGCAGCCCGCGCAACAGGGCCCGCTCGGCCGCCGTCCATGTGCTGCTGGTCACCAGATAGAGCCCGGCGGCCAGGGGCACCAGGGCCACCGTGACGAGCATCCCGAAGGACAGCAGCGGGGCCACCTTGGCGAAGCCCGCCATGCCGGGCAGGGCCGGATCCCCGGCGGAGTCACCGCCCGCGGCACCGGCCTTCGCCGCCGCGCGCGCCGTCCGGTACGTCCAGGTGGCCACGGCCGCGACCAGGACGAACAGCCCCGCGTACACCAGACCTTGCGCCCCGAACGGTCCGCCGTGGCCCAGGGCGTCCGCCCAGCGGCCGCCCAGCCGGGTGCCCAGGAGTGTGCGGTCCAGCAGCTCGGCTCCGCCGGAGCCGGTGGAGAACAGGTGGAACATCGCGAACAGCACCGGCGCCTGCGCGAGCACCGGCCCGATGCCGGCGAACTGGGAGACGCCCGCCTTGGCGTGGAGCTCGCGCACCGCCCGCATCATCCGCTCGGGGTCACGGGAGTGCTTCCGGCGGAGTTCCGCGACGCGCGGGGCGAGCGCGGCCCGGGCCCGGTCGCCACGGGCCGCGGACCGTGCGAGCGGGTGCAGGGCGAGGCGTACGAGCAGGGTGAGCAGGACGACCGCGACGGCCGTACCGGAAGCGCCGAAGAGCGGGGCGAGCTTCTCGCCCGCCCACAGGAGCAGTGAACCGAGCGAAGAGAAAAGCGAGGAGAAAGGCGAAGCGGAAAGCGCGGTGAACGCGGACATGGAGAACCCTCCGGGGCCTCGTCGTGTCGGGAAAGTTAATTCGTCGACATGACGAGCCGTACGGCTCCGCGCGTCATCGCCGCACCGAAGAGACCGATCCGGAGTGGATCCGGAATCGATCGATCAGACCGGTCCGAGCAGCCGGATCAGCCGGATCGGAGCGGTCGGATCGGTCAGTGGCAGAACGCGGTCGTACGGCCCGTCCGGAGGGAACGGCCGGGTGCGCGGGGCCTGCGGCGGCCCCGGCCGTCGGGATCGCGCTGGGCGAGGAAGGCCGTGCGCAGCTCACGGTCCCGCATCGCCGTGCGTATGCGGGTCGGGGTGAGGGGGCCGCCCGTGCGCGCGGCGGCGACGGCGGCGTAGAGCAGGAGCGCGGAGACGGCGGCCACCGCTACGGCGCTCGCGGTGAGTGCGACGGCTACGGCGCCCATCAGGCCGCTCTGGCCGAGCAGGAGCTCCGCCAGCAGGAAGAGGAGCACGCCGGCGTACGCGCGGAACGCAGCGCTCATCCTGAACCCCTCCCCGGTCATCGCGCGACGGCATCGGGTGATGTCACGTCACTTCACTCACTCGTCCCGATGTTAGACCACCGCACTGACAATCGATCCGAGCCGCCGACGACCCGTGCCGGGCGACCGCCGGGCATCCGCCCGGCACCCCTCCGCCGCCCCTCCCCCACGCCCCGCGGCGCGGCGCCCCGTCCGCCACACCCCGAACATTCGAGCGGAAAATCGATCCGTGACATGAGAAGAATCGTTCCGCTGAGAACGGAAGAACTCCTTACGGTCGGGTAATCCCTAAGCTCAACCGGAACGCCTCCCGTACACGTACTACAGGCTTCGACAGACCTTTCCACATAGGTTCACCGAAGGTTGACGATCTGCTACGTTGGGTAGGCTCAAGATACCTCTGGGGGCACCATGCGGAGAAAAGAATTCGCCTTAGGCGTGCTCAGCGTGCTCGAGCCACCGGACCGGATGAATTCCGACCGGGACGGCTCGCGAATAACGCGAGTGCGAAGCTTCGACGAAGGGGCCGCGGCGCTGATAGCGGCCCTGCGGGAAGAAGAGGGAAAGCAGATCGCCGAGGCCGCGAGCGCGCGGCAGCGTGACGACGCCGAAAGAAATCCCGACCTCACCAGGCTGCGTCTGGTGGCGGTGGCCGGCAGCTTCCTCTCGGCGGTCTCGACCCTGGGATTCTGCTCGCTGGCCTTCGCCAGCGACGCCAAGTGGCCGCTGATCGGGGTGTGCACGGTCTCGGCCGCCGCCACCGCGGCCATCCTCATCTTCTACGCCGCGCTGCGGCGGTCCGTCGCCCGGAGGGCACTCCGGCTCCAGACGGCCCCGCCGATGGCGGTCACCCTGCGGGGCATGGCCGCCGAGCACGTGTCCAACCTGGAGGCCACCCGCCTCCTGCGGTGCAGCGAGCACGATCCCCAGCTCACCGACGCCATCCTCGTGGAGATCGTCCGCGAGTACACGGACGCCGAGCGGTCGCGCACGTCGCCGCCCGTCGGCGCGTCTCCCCCCACCGAGGCGCGGGCGGAGAGACAACGCACCTTCTCCAGCCTGGTGGGCAACGCCGCGAAGCCCGCCCATCAGAACCATTTGATAACCCGCACGCTCCGCAGGATCGCCTCGGATGTGAGCGGGACGAGCTGATGGCCAGAAACGGGGGAGCCATCAGCGTAAAGGTCGACACAGCTCACATCATCGAGCTGTCGAAAAACCTGGAGAACGTCGATCAGCGGACCCTCAGAAGGGCGATACGCGCCATCACTCTCGATTCCCGGCTGCATTTCCGGGGCGTCGTGCTCGGAAATGTCGTCATGGCGCTGGGTCATGTCATTTCCGGCGCCCTGGTCCTGGCCTATCTCTGGGTCGGGTACCAGATGGTCCTGAGGGACCACGCGGGGCTGTGCGTGGTGCTGTGCGGCCTGCCCGTGACGTCCGTGGCCTCGATCTTCATGCTCAAGAAGGTCCCGGCGACCCACGCCCTGGGGGCACTGGGCCGCCGCGTCATCGGGCTTCTCGGGCAGGGACAGGGGCCCGGCCCCGGACAGGGCGGCGGCGCGATCTGACGGCGGCCGCCGCCCGGCCGCCGCCCGGAACACCACCCGCGCCACCGGCTAAACCGTCACCCGGCCCGGGACCGATTCCTCCGGTCCCGGGTCCTTCGCGAGCACCTCCTCGTCCGGCCGCGCGTCGGCCGGGACCGGGCCGAGCCAGGAGACGGCGAGCGCCACCGCGACGTTCGCGACCAGCGCCACGGCCCCCGCGTTGACGCCCCACACGGGGTCGTTCTCGGTGAAGACCAGCGCGCACACCAGCGTCCCGCCCACGACGAGACCGCTCAGCGCACCCCACAGCGTCAGCTTCCGCCACAGCAGACCCAGCAGGATCATGGGCACGAGCTGGGCCATCCCCTCGTAGGAGATGAGGGAGAGGCGTACCAGGGTGTTGGGCGTGGCATAGGTGAGGATCAGGGCCAGGACGCCCGCCACCACCACGACGACCTGCGCGGCGAGCCGCTGCCGGTCGGGGCGACCGGCCAGGCGCGGGATCGCGCCGAGCACGCTCTTCCCCCACATCGTGCCGATGACCAGCATGAACACCGCCATCGGCACGATCGACGACAACGCCGCCGCGACCCCGATCACGCCGACCGTCCAGGCCGGCAGCGAGTCCACGACCAGCTTGAACAGCGCCAGGTTCGAGGACGCGCCGGTCAGCCCCGGCACCACGAAGATCGCCGCCATGCCGAGCAGCATCGGCACGAACAGCAGGACGTTGTAGAAGGGCAGCAGCATCGCGTTGCGGCGCAGGGCGTCGGCGTTCCGGGCGCCGAGGTAGCCGGCGACGGTCGTCGGGAAGATGACGACGGTCAGGGAGTTGAGGAAGCTCGTCGTCACGAACCAGCCGCCGCCCAGGCCGCTGCCGCCGTGCCCGGTGAAGGTCAGCCAGTCCGGCTTCTCCGCCACGACACGGTCCAGGAAGGGGCCGTAGCCGTCGAAGTAGTGCAGCGGCACATAGACGGCGAGGAAGCCGAGCGTGCCGATGACCAGGACGTCCTTGAGGACGGATACCCAGGCGCTGCCGCGCAGTCCGCTCACCACGACGAAGCCGGTGGTCACGGCGAAGGCGATGAAGTACGCCCAGTTCAGGCTGATGGCGCCGTAGGAGATCGTGGAGACGACCACGCCCATGCCGGTGATCTGGAGCTGGATGTAGGGCAGCAGGCAGACCGTCGCGAGGATCGCGACCAGGGTGCCCAGCCAGGGGCGGTCGTAGCGGTGGGCCACCATGTCGGTGATGGTGACGAGTCCGTGCCTGCGCGCGTACGACCAGAGGGTGGGGCCGACGACGTAGCCGAGCGCGTAGCCGCAGGACATGTACGCGATGACGTACAGGACGGGCGCGCCGTGGTTGTAGCCCCAGCCGGCCGCGCCGAGGTAGCTGAAGCTGGTGTAGCCCTCGCCCGCCATCAGCACCCAGATGAAGACCGTGCCCATGCTGCGGCCGCCCACGGACCACTCGGCGAGGCCGCCACCGGAGCCCCGGCCGCGCACGGCCAGGAGGCCGAGGGCGACGGTGAGGAGCATGAAGACGACGAAGACGGTGGTGGCGACGGTGGTGTCCGTCGCGCTCGCGCTCATGACGACGGTGTTCATACGCGGCCTCGTCGCTTGTCGCCGCGCCAGGCGAGGTAGACGGCCACGGGGGTGAGGAGCGTGGCGAGGAGGAGCCAGAAGAAGAGGAAGGGGAGGCCGAGGACGGTGGGGTGGACGCGGTCGGTGAGGGGGAGGGTGGCGAGGTAGAGGACGTAGGGGGCGAGAAGCCATAGCAAGGTGGGACGTTTCAGCACGGGTCGACACTAGGTCGTGACCGGGGGTATTTCCCCCAGCCCGCCCCTTCCCGATACCGGGGGCTACGCCCCCGGCCCCTCTCCCGCGCTCCGCGCGGTGTCCTCGATCGCCGGACGGGCCGAATCGTTCCCGTGCTACGCCCCCAGCAGCCTCGACGCCGTGTAGATGCACAGCCCCGCCAGCGCGCCCACCACCGTGCCGTTGATCCTGATGAACTGGAGGTCCCGGCCGATGTGGGCCTCGATCTTGCGGGACGTGTGCTCCGCGTCCCAGCTCGCCACCGTGTCCGTGATCAGGGCCGTGATCTCGTCGCGGTACGTCGTCACGACGTACACCGCCGCGTCCTCCAGCCAGCGGTCGGCCTTCGCGCGCAGGTGCTCGTCGGCCGTCATCCGCTCGCCGAGGGAGAGCAGACCGGCTCGGACGCGGAGGCGGAGCTCGCTGCGCTCGTCCTCGGCGGCGGCGACGATCATGGCGCGGACCGAGGCCCAGGCGGAGGCGATGAGGTCCTGGACCTCGCCCCGGCCGAGCACCTCGGACTTCAGCCGCTCGACGCGCGCCCGGGTGTCCGTGTCGGACCGGAGGTCGCCCGCGAAGTCGGCCAGGAAGCGGTCGACGGCCCCGCGCGCCGGGTGGTCGGGCATGTCCCGCATCTCCGTGACGAAGCGGAGCAGCTCCTTATAGACGCGCTCGCCGACCTTGCGGTCCACGAAGCGGGGCGTCCAGCCGGGCGCGCCGCCCGTGACCGCGCCCATCACGGAGTCGCCGTGCGTCACGAGCCAGTCGTGGGCCCGTACGCACACCAGGTCCACGACGCGGTGGTGGCCGCCGTCCGCGACGATCTTCTCCAGCATCGTGCCGATGCCGGGGGCGATCTCCTGGGCGTCGGCGCGCCGGGTGATGGCCTCTCCTACGACCGCCTGGACGTCGGAGTCCCGCAGCACGGTGAGCGCGCCGCGCAGGGCCGTGGCCAGCTCGGCCGTCACCCGGTCGGCGTGCTCCGGCCGGGCCAGCCAGGCGCCCAGGCGCGAGGAGATGCCGACGGCGCGCAGCCGGACCCGGACCACGTCGCCGGAGAGGAAGTTCTCGCCGACGAACTCGCCGAGGCTCTGCCCCAGCTGGTCCTTCTTGGTCGGGATGATCGCGGTGTGCGGGATGGGCAGGCCCATCGGGCGCCGGAAGAGCGCGGTGACCGCGAACCAGTCGGCCAGCGCGCCGACCATGCCGGCCTCCGCGGCCGCCGCCACATAGCCGGCCCAGGCGCCCGCGCCCGAGGACTGTCCCCATTTCGCAAGGGCGTAGACGAGCGCGACAAGGAGCAGAAGGCCCGTGGCGAGGGTCTTCATCCGGCGCACTCCGCGGCGTTTCTCCTCATCTGCGGCGCTATAGGTGAGACCGCCCACCGCAGTGGGCATCACCCATTCGGCGGCTGCCGAATCGTCACCTGGGGACCGTTCCATCCGCACCACCCGTTCCAGCCGTCCTCACGTGCATTGTCCCTACTCGACGTACTCCGGGAACGCACCGGGAGTTCCCGGCGTCTGACAAGTCGCATGTGACACGTTGCGTGATCCCATCGGCCGACAGGCGCGCCCCGAAGCCACCGTGGGATCATGGAACAGCGATCGGACCGCGAGGGCGCTGTTGCTGATCAGTCGCTGTTTTCGTCCCCGGTTCCGCACCGGAGCTACCCGCTCCGCCCTTCCCAGGAGACTCCCGCCATGAACAGGCCACCTCTGCCCCGCGGCGCGGCGTACGCCGTCCTCGCCGCGCTGGCGGCCGTGGTGATACTCGTCTCGACCGCGATATTCATCGGGGTCGGCGGCCAGGACGGTCAGGCCACGACGAGCACGCGCGACAACCACGGCACGGCCGAGCCGGCCGCGTCCGGCGAGTGGATCGGCTCCTGGGCCACCTCCCCTTCGGCGGCGGAGCCGAACACCTCCCGGGGCTACGCGGGCCAGTCCATCCGCAATGTGGTGCACACCAGCATCGGCGGCACCGGCGCCCGCATCCAGCTCTCCAACCTCTACGGCGCGCAGCCGCTGGCCGTCACCCATGCCTCGCTGGCCCTCGCGGCGAGCCCGGGATCCCCCGCCGCGGCGCCCGGCAGCATGCGCCGGCTGACCTTCGGCGGGCAGCCCACGGTGACCATCCCGGCCGGCCGCTCCCTGCTCAGCGACCCCGTCCGGCTCCTCGTCCCGGCCGCGGCCGATCTGCTCGTCACCACGTACTCGCCGACCCCGTCGGGCCCGGTGACGTTCCACCCGCACGCCCGCCAGCTCTCCTTCATGGCGCGCGGCGACCGGACGGAGGACGCCCAGGGCATCGGCTTCACCGCGAAGGGCCCCTACTGGCGGTACCTCACCGCTGTCGACGTCTGGACCCAGGAGTCGCACGGCGCGGTCGTCGCCATCGGCGACTCGATCACGGACGGTGTGACCTCCACCCTCGGCGCCAACCGCCGCTGGACGGACTTCCTGGCCGCCCGGCTGCGCACCGAGGCCGGGGCGCCGCGCTACGGCGTCCTCAACGAGGGCATCAGCGGCAACCGCGTCCTCCTCGGCAACTCCGGGCCGGCCCCGGTGAACAACCCGAGCGGCATCGACCGCTTCGACCGCGACGTCCTCTCCCGCACGGGCGCCCGCGTCGTCGTCATGGAACTCGGCATCAACGACATACTCCGCCGCCCGCAGCAGAAGGACCCGCAGCAGATCGTGAGCGGCCTCCGGCAGCTCGTGACGCGGGCGCACGCGCGCGGCATGCGAGTGGTCGGCTCGACGCTGATGCCCTTCGACGGGCACAAGGGCGCCGTGCCCAGCCAGGAGGCCACCCGGCAGGGCGTCAACGCGCTGATCCGGGCGGGCGGCGTCTTCGACGACGTCGTCGACTTCGACCTGGCGCTGCGCGACCCGGAGAACCCGGGGCAGCTGCTTCCGGCGTACGACTCCGGGGACCACCTGCACCCGAGCGACGCGGGGTACGCGGCGATGGCGCGGGCCGTGAACCTTGAGACGCTCAAGGGGCAGGCGGCGACGGCGCTCTGACGGGGGCCGGGGGCTGACCTGCGCGGTGCGGGGGTCTGACCTGCGGTGTCACGGCGAGCTCCGGGGGCTGTCCCGTCCCGACCCGGCTCCCGGCTCCGGGGCTCGCGCCGGGCCCGGCCCGGGCCGGCTCCGCCCCGGACCCGTTCCCTTCCTACTCCAGTCCTACTCCAGCGACTTGCGGCGCTCCTCGCGCCCGAGGCGGCGCTGCTCGCGGCGGTCCTCGCGGCTCAGCCTGCGCTCCTCACGGTCGGTCCGCTGGAGCCGCTCGCGCTCCTCCTTCTCCGCCTTCGTCAGCTTGCGCTCGACGGAGACGCCGCCCCAGATCGCCAGGCCGGTGATCCGCACGCGCGGGGAGCCAGGGGTGCCGGGGCCGGTCGCCTCGTCGCCGAAGCCGCCCATGATGCCGACGCCGCTGACCTGGACGTCCAGGTCCTTGGGCACGACGACGCTCATACCGCCCATGAGGGCGAAGCAGCGGATGACGATCTCGCCGTCCTCGAAGCGGGCCTCCCGCAGGTCGATCTCGCCGCCGCCCCACATGGTGAAGGCGGTGAACTTCCGCGGCACCGTCCAGCCGCCCTTGCGGTGGAAGCCGCCCCAGACGCCGACGGCGACCTTGGAGGTGCCCGTTCCGCCGATCCGGTCCCGCCAGGGGCCCGTGGTCACGGCCGGGGCGGGGGCCACGGATCCGGGTGCGGGGAGATCCCGTACGAGCGGCTCCAGCTCGCCGCGCGTACGGGCCTTGTAGGCCGCGTCGAGGCGCTGCTCGAACTCCTCCATGTCGAGCCGCCCCTCGGCGACGGCCTCGCGCAGGGCTTCGGTGATGCGCTCTCGCTCGGCGTCGGAGGCCCGCATGTCAGGAAGTTCGCTCATCATGCGGACCAGGGTAGGTCGTGGGGGTGGGGCTTTTTCCCCTACCCGCCCCTTCCTGAATGTCCTCAAGCGCCGGACGGGCTGAAAATCAGCCCGTCCGGCGCTTGAGGATCGGGGTCCGGGGCGGAGCCCCGGTTCGGGAAGGGGCGGGGAGGGGAAAAGGCCCGCCGCAGGCGCACCCCCGCACCCCCGCCCCGCACCCCCGCCCCGCACCCCACCCCCCGTCACAACCCCTTCCCACCCGCGTACATCCGCGCGATCACGTCCTCGATATCCGGCTCCCGCACCGACAGATCCACCAACGGATACCGCTCCGCCACCGCCGCCACGATCGGCGCCGCGCTCTGCCCCGTCCCGAACGCCAGCCACTGCCGCGGACCCTCCACCTTGACCGTGCGCGCGCCGGGCACGTCCTCGATCGGCGGGAGTTCGCGTTCCAGGTCGACGACGAGCGTGCGCTCGCTCTCGCCGGCCGCGTGCAGTTCGGCGAGGCCGCCGTCGTGGACCAGGCGGCCGTGGTCGATGACCATCACGCGCTCGCACAGCTGCTCGATGTCGGTGAGGTCGTGCGTGGTCAGCAGCACCGTCGTGCCGCGCTCGGCGTTGACCTCGCGCAGGAAGCCGCGGACCTTGGCCTTGCTGACGACGTCCAGGCCGATCGTCGGCTCGTCGAGGTAGAGCACCTCGGGGTCGTGCAGCAGGGCGGCGGCGATGTCCCCGCGCATCCGCTGCCCCAGGGAGAGCTGACGCACCGGCACGTCGAGGAGGGCGCCGAGGTCCAGGAGCTCCACGCAGCGGTCCAGGTTGGCGCGGTAGCGGGCCTCGGGGACCCGGTACATGCGGCGCACCAGGCCGTACGAGTCGCGCAGCGGCAGGTCCCACCAGAGGGTGGTGCGCTGCCCGAAGACCACGCCGATACGGTGCGCGAGCCCGGCGCGCTCGCGGGAGGGGTCGATGCCCGCGACGCGCAGCCGGCCCGCGCTGGGCGTCAGGATGCCCGTGAGCATCTTGATGGTGGTGGACTTCCCGGCGCCGTTGGGGCCGATGTAACCGACCATCTCACCGCGCCCGACGCGGAAGCCGATGCCGTCCACGGCACGCACCCGGTGCCGCTCGCGGCGCAGGAACCCGGCCTTGCGGCGGACGTCGAAGACCTTCTCGACACCGTCCAGTTCGATGAACCCGTCGTCGGACAACTCGTTCCCCGCCACCTCTCAGCTTCCCGTGCTCCGGTAGTTCCTCAGTCCCACCCGCCACAGCAGCCCCGCGGCCGTGAGCATCGCGAGCGCCACGCCCGGCCCGCAGAAGTCCACCCAGCCCGGCAGGCCCAGCGGGTCGTCCCGGCCCAGCATGCGCAGCACCGGGATCCAGTTGACGAAGGCGAGCGGCACCACGAAGGTCGCCCCGCGCACCAGTTCGCGGGCGAAGACCGCCGGCGGGTACTGGAGCATCGTCGAGCCGCCGTAGGTGAAGGAGTTCTGCACCTCGGAGGCGTCGGCCGCCCAGAACTGGAAGGCGGCGCCGGCGATGAAGACGGCGGCGAAGATACCGGCGCCCGCGATCACCGTCACCGCCGTGAAGAGGGCCTTCGCCGGGGTCCAGGCGACGTCCGCGCGCGCCACGCCCCAGCCGAGGACCAGCAGGCCCTGGGAGACCCGGCCGAGGCGGCGCAGCGCGAAGCGGTCGGCGGCGACCTGGGCGACGACGGGCGCGGGGCGGACCAGCAGGATGTCGAAGGTGCCGTCGCGGACGCGCCTGCCGACGCGGTCCATGTTGCCGAGGGCGAGGTCCGCCAGGCCCAGGGAGGTGCTCGTCGCCCCGTACAGCAGCGCGATCTCGGGCAGGGTGAAGCCGCCGAGCCGGTCGATGTGCGAAAACATGATCATGATGGCGACGAAGTCGAGGACACTCGCCGCGAAATTTCCGGCCGTCGTCATCAGGAAGGACGCGCGGTAGGCCATGGTCGAGCGCACCCACATCGCGACGATCAGCCCGTACGCGCGCAGGCCCCCGGAGACGCTCCGGGCCCGTGCGAGGGCGTCAGCCACCCTGCACCACCACCTTCCTGGTCGCCAGGGACTGCAGCGCCCGCCCGGCGCCCAGCAGCAGCGCCGCCCACAGGACCTGGAAGCCCAGCGCGCGGGCGAGGCCGGTCCCGGAGTGCGTGCCGAGCAGGACGTCCACGGGCACCTGGAGCATCGCCGCCCAGGGCAGCAGCCGGGCGATCTCGCCGAAGAGGCCGGGGAAGACGGTCAGCGGCAGCAGCATCCCCGAGAAGAACATGCACATCAGTGCGCTGATCATGTTGACGCCCTGGCCGTCGAGCAGCCAGAAGGCGCACAGGGCCACCAGGAAGCGCAGCGCGAAGCCCACCACGACGCCCAGCAGCGCCGAGAGGAGGAAGGCGAGCCAGCGCAGCGGGTCGGCGGGCAGCGACAGCTCGAAGGCGAGCGCGCCGACGGCCACCGGCACGGCGCCCCGGCCCAGCAGATGGAAGGCGGCCCGGCCGAGGTCGGCGGCGAGCCACCACAGCTGGAGGTCGGCGGGGCGGTAGAGGTCGACGGCGATGTCGCCGGTGCGGATGCGCTCCTGGAGCTCCTCCTGGAAGCCGCCGCCGAGCAGGGCCGCGGCGGCCAGCAGCCCCTGGCTCACCCAGACGAAGGTGAGGGCCTGGGACTGGTCGTAACCGCCGAGGTGCGGACGCTCGTCCCAGAGCGCGACGAAGGTGTAGGCGATGACGAAGCCGAACACGGTATTGGTGAAGACCCCCGCGGCGGTCGCGACGCGATACGTGGCATACCGCCGGAAACCGCTCACCGCCACGGCCGCGTAGAGCCGCATCCCGGGGCACCTCCCGTCGTTGAACCTCGATAGTCCGCCGCCTCCGAAGCGCAGGAGCTTAGCGGCCCCGTTCAGCCGCCGACCACGGCTTTTTCACTCCAAGGAGTGGTCGGCCCGACCCGGATGGCCCTTACCGGGCCGTCGCAGGTGCGCTACGCCCCCTCGGCGCGGAACGCATGATGCGAAAGTGTTTTACGGGGCGTAAGCCGCACGGCGAACCGCCCGACACAACACCGCCCTCACCGCGGTTGGCACAACCCCGGTGGCGGCCGAGGAGTCCCTACAGACATGAGCGACGAGCAGTCACAGCAGCGGCCGGCCGGCGGTGAGCACACCCGGCCGGCGGGCTGGTCGCCGGCGGACGGCACCGGGCCCGGCCGCAGAGGAAGACCCGGCCGCCCCAAGCGCACCGGCTGGCGCCGCCTGCTGCCGACCTGGCGCATGGTCCTCGGCGGCTTCCTGCTGATCGTCCTGCTCATCGCCGGCGCCCTCGTCGCCGGGTACATGCTGGTGCACATCCCCGCGGCCAACCGCGCGGCCGTCGCGGAGAGCAACGTCTACCTCTACTCCGACGGCTCCCAGCTCGCCCGCGACGGCGAGGTGAACCGCGAGAGCGTCTCCCTGAGCAAGGTCCCCCGGGACGTCCAGCACGCCGTGCTCGCCGCCGAGGACCGCGACTTCTACTCCGAGTCGGCCGTCAACCCCGAGGCCATGCTCCGCGCCGCCTGGAACACCGCCACGGGCAAGGGCAAGCAGTCCGGCTCCACCATCACCCAGCAGTACGTCAAGAACTACTACCTGGGCCAGGAGCAGACCGTCACCCGTAAGGTGAAGGAATTCTTCATCGCGATCAAGCTCGACCGCGAGCAGAGCAAGGACGAGATCCTCGAGGGCTATCTCAACACCAGCTACTTCGGCCGGAACGCCTACGGCATCCAGGCCGCCGCCCAGGCCTACTACGGCAAGGACTCCGACAAGCTGAACGCCGCGGAGGGCGCCTATCTGGCCACCCTCCTCAACGCCCCCAGCGCCTACGACGTCGGCGCCCACCCGGAGAACAAGCCGCGCGCCACGGCCCGCTGGAACTACGTCCTCGACGGCATGGTCAAGAAGAAGTGGCTCACCGCCGAGGAGCGCGCGAAGATGTCGTTCCCGAGCCCCGGCAAGTCCAAGCCGCGCCTCGGCATGTCGGGCCAGCGCGGCTATCTCGTCGAGGCGGTCAAGGACCACCTCACCAACAGCAAGATCGTCGACGAGCAGACCCTGGCCCGCGGCGGCTACCGCATCACCACCACCATCGACCGCGAGAAGCAGGACGCCTTCGTCGACGCCGTGCAGAAGCGGCTGATGGACGAGCTGAGCGAGAACCGCACGGTCGACCGCTACGTCAGGGCGGGCGGCGCCTCCATCGACCCCAAGACCGGCCGGGTCGTCGCCCTCTACGGCGGCATCGACTACACCAAGCAGTACGTCAACAACGCCACCCGCCGCGACTACCAGGTCGGCTCCACCTTCAAGCCCTTCGTCTTCACCTCGGCCGTGGAGAACGACTCCACCACCCAGGACGGCCGCGCGATCACCCCCAACACCGTCTACGACGGCACCAACAAACGCCCCGTGCGCGGACCCGCCGGACCGGTCGGCTTCGCCCCGGCCAACGAGGACGACCGCTCGTACGGCCGGATCACCGTCACCAAGGCCACCGACCTGTCCGTCAACGCCGTCTACGCCCAGATGGCCCAGGACGTCGGCCCCGCCAAGGTCAAGAACACCGCCGTCGCCCTCGGCATCCCCGAGAAGACCCCCGAGCTGATCGCCACCCCGTCCATCGCCCTCGGCGTCGCCACCGCCAGCGTCCTCGACATGACCCAGGCCTACGCGACCCTCGCCAACCACGGCAGACACGGCGCCTACACCCTGGTCGACAAGGTCGCCAAGGGCGGCGAGAGCGTCTCCCTGCCCGACAAGGACACCAAGCAGGCCGTCTCCCGCGAGGCCGCCGACACCACCACCGCGATCCTCCAGAGCGTCGTCGACAACGGCACGGGCGCCGCCGCCCAGGCCGCCGGGCGCCCCGCCGCCGGCAAGACCGGCACCGCCGAGGAGGACAAGGCCGCCTGGTTCGCCGGCTACACCCCCGACCTCGCCACCGTCGTCGCCGTCATGGGCCAGGACTCCGACACCGGCGACCAGAAGCCGCTCTACGGGGCGACCGGCCTGGACCGCATCAACGGCGGCGGCTACCCCGCGGAGATCTGGGCGTCGTACACCGCCGCCGCCCTGTCGGGCGCCCCCGTCAAGGACTTCGACCTGGACACCGCGAGCGGCGGCACCGTACCGCCGCTGGAGCCGACCGCCGGCTCCGAGCCCCCGGAGTCCCCCAGCGCCCCGCCGGCCACCACCGCGCCGCCGACCACCCCGCCGCGCACCACCGCGCCACCGCTGCCGCCCACCGGGCCGCCGACGTTCCCCGGCCCGCCGACGGGCCCCCCGACGATCCCGCCGATCTTCACCTTCGAGCCGGGGGAACGCGGCGGGCTGAACGGGAAGCACGGCATCGACAAGGGCGACCTGCTGGGTTACGACTACTGACGCGCGGAGGGGTGCGGAGGGGGTGCCCCGGAACCTCGGTTCCGGGGCACCCCCTCCGTCCCGTACGGGCTCGTGCGCGGCCGGCGTCAGTGGCCCGAGGTGACCTTCAGCCCCACCACCGCCACCAGCAGCAGCACGACGAAGAAGATCCGCGCGGCGGTCGCCGGCTCCCCCAGCACCACCATGCCCAGCACCGCCGCGCCGGCCGCGCCGATGCCCACCCACACGCCGTAGGCGGTGCCGATGGGGAGCGACTTCGCAGCCTGCGACAGCAGCATCATGCTGGCGGCGATACCCGCGACGGTGAACACGCTCGGCCACAGCCGGGTGAACCCCTCGGTGAACTTCATGCCGATCGACCAGCCGACCTCGAGCAGACCGGCGACGGCGAGCAGGACCCATGCCATGACGGCACCTCCGTGGAATCTACCTACAGGGGTGCGTCGTCTTGTCCTGACCCGGTACGGCGCGTCTCGTCGGGCTCTTACGACCGTATCAAAAAGGACGAAACGTGGGTAGCGGGGCCGGTTGCCCGGAAGCTGGATGCCCAGAGGCCCGGACGTCTGCAGATCCGGACGTCCAGAGGCCCGGACGTCTAGAGGTAGAGACCCGTGGAGTCGTCCGAGCCCTCCAGCCGCTCCGCCGCCACCGCGTGCAGATCGCGCTCGCGCATCAGGACGTACGCGACACCGCGCACCTCCACCTCCGCGCGGTCCTCCGGGTCGTACAGCACCCGGTCGCCGGGCTCCACCGTGCGCACGCTCTGCCCGACCGCCACGACCTCGGCCCAGGCCAGTCGGCGGCCCACCGCCGCCGTCGCCGGAATGACGATGCCGCCGGTGGACCGGCGCTCGCCCTCGGGAATGTCGGTCCGGACCAGCACGCGGTCGTGCAGCATCCGGATGGGCAGCTTGTCGTGGGTGGTATGCGTACTCACGCCCCTGACCGTACCTGGCCGCGCCCGCCCTCCGGGGCCCCAGGCCGGGATCCGCCGGGATCCGCCGGGATCCTCCCGGTTACGCCCCGTACCCGCGGGGCCCCGCGGGCGCCCTCGCTACGCCTTGTGACGACGCGAGGAGACCGTCAGCAGCCCGATCACGCCCACCGCCACCATGGCCACCGGCACGATCCGGTCCAGCCGGGGCGCGCCCTCCTCCGTCACGAACCGCGCCCGCACATCGGACACCAGCCGGTTCGCCGCCACATAGGCACGGCCCGCGGTGGCGTCCACCTTCGCGGCCACCTTGGCCTTCGCATCGCCCACGATCGTGCTCGGGTGCATCCGCATCCCGATCTCGTCGAGCGTCACGGCGAGCTCTTCCCGCCTGCGGGCGATGTCCGCCTCGATCTGCGCAGGGGTCCTGGCATCCGACACCGCGCTGCCTCCGTCGTCTCGATAAGAGTGATGATGAGTGATGACGACAGTCTGTCAGCTCGCCGGACGCCGTGCCCCGCGGCACCCCCGATCCACGTGGTGGCTAGTCTCGGGAGGCGGCGTCCGTCCCCGAGGCGCCGCCCCGAGGTCACGACGAGGAGAGTCATGAGCGAGCGACTTCAGCCCGGCGACACCGCCCCCGCCTTCACCCTGCCCGACGCGGACGGCAAGCAGGTCTCGCTCGCCGACCACAAGGGCCGCAAGGTCATCGTCTACTTCTACCCGGCCGCCCTCACCCCGGGCTGCACCAAGCAGGCCTGCGACTTCACGGACAACCTCGCCTTCCTCACCGGCCACGGCTACGACGTGATCGGCGTCTCCCCCGACAAGCCGGAGAAGCTCGCGAAGTTCCGCGAGAAGGAGCAGCTCCAGGTCACCCTCGTCGGGGACCCGGAGAAGAAGGTGCTGGAGGCCTACGGGGCGTTCGGCGAGAAGAAGCTGTACGGGAAGACCGTGACGGGCGTCATCCGGTCGACGATCATCGTCGACGAGGAGGGCAAGGTGGAGCGCGCCCTCTACAACGTGAAGGCCACGGGCCACGTAGCGAAGATCATCAAGGACCTGGGGCTGTAAGCCCACGGTCCGGGGTGCGGCCGTGGGTCCGGCCGTGGCCCCGTCGCGCTTCCGGCCCCGGCTCCCTCCGTGGCCCCCGGCCTTCGGCCGCCGGACGACTCGGAGAGCTCCGCGCCCGTCCGGCGGCTTACGGGGGCGCCTGCCGCGGGCGCGGCGCACCCGTACGGAACGGGGCGCGCCCGTACGGGAACGACCTCACTCGCCCGCCGCAGGCGGCTCCGCCTCCGGAAGGTCCAGGACCGCCCGCGCGCCGCCGCCCTCCGCCGTACCGAACTCCAGCCGTGCCCCCAGCACCACCGCCTGGCCCACCGCGATCGTCAGCCCCAGACCGTGCCCGGTGCCACGCTCCGGCGCCGCCGTACGGAACCGCCGCGGCCCCTGGTCGACCAGCTCCGGCGGATAGCCGTCACCGTGGTCGCGCACCGTGATCCG
Organism: Streptomyces albireticuli; assembly: GCF_021228125.1. Lineage (GTDB taxonomy): Bacteria > Actinomycetota > Actinomycetes > Streptomycetales > Streptomycetaceae > Streptomyces > Streptomyces albireticuli. The sequence continues at coordinate 64,460 of NZ_JAJQQS010000002.1, read as the reverse complement.
GGTGCCCTCCACCAGGACCTCGATCGGCGGCTTCCCGTGCTTCGCGGCGTTGCCCAGGATGTTCACCAGGATCCGCTCCACCCGGCGGGCGTCCGTCGCCACGATCCGGCCCTCGCCGACCACCTCGACCGACACCTCGTCGACCCCGCGCTGGCCCTGCGCCCGCTTCACGATCCCGCGCACCAGCGACGGCAGCTCCACCTCGTCGAGCTGCGCCCGCTCCCGGCCGGCGTCCAGCCGCGACACCTCCAGCAGGTCCTCGACCAGCACCCGCATCGTCTGCGCCCGCTCCCGGACCATCTCCACCGCCCGCGGGTGCGGCAGCAGCTCCGCCGAGGCCACCAGACCGGCCACCGGCGTCCGCAGCTCGTGCGCCACGTCCGCGGTGAACTCGCGCTCCGCCTCCACCCGCGCCGCCAGTGACGCCGCCATATGGTGCACGGAGCGGCCCAGCTCCGCGACCTCGTCCCGGCCGCCGGCCGCCAGCGCCTCCGGGTCCGGCGGCTCCCCCGCCGCGATCCGGCGGGCCGCCGCGGCACTGTGCCGCAGCCGCCGCGACAGGCTCTGCGCCACGAACCACGCGACCACCGCCATCAGCGCCACCGTGGACGCACCGGCCACCACCAGCGCCTTGTCCAGCGCCCGCTGGAGCGGATCGCGGTCCGGGTAGGGCGCCGACACCGACAGCACCTTCCCGCCCTCGACCTCCGTCGCCGCCCACACCCGGGGGTCGCCGCCGCCGCTGATGTACGTACCGGAACGGCCCTCGCGGACCGCCTCCATCAGCACGGGCGGCAGCGTGGAGTCGTCGAGCTGCGCGCCGAGCGCGAGCAGGCTGTCCCGCTGGTAGACCTGGAGCGCCGAGCTGAGCAGGCTGTCCTGGTACGACTGCGCCTGCCCGGCGCGCTCCACGGCCGAGATGTGGTGGACGGCGAGGCCGAGGACGACGACGGCGAGTGCGGTGACGAAGGAGATCGCGAGCGCGATCCGGCCACGGATTCCCATCACGCGATCGAGTACGTTTCCCGCGACTCGCCCAGCGGCGTGGCCCCCGTGTAGTCGACCTCCAGCCCGGTGAACGCCATCTTCCCGTCGACGTTCTTCGCGCCGTAGAGCCGGAAGCGCGCCGGGAAGGACGTCACACCCGCCCCGTTCGCTCCTCGTGACACCTGGACCACGCCATCGCCCTCGGCGCCGTCCACCGCGTAGTGCTCCCACGTGATGCCGCTCGCCACCATGCCGGCGTCCGCGCACGTCAGTGTGATGATCTCCGGCTCGACGACCGGCTCACCGAGCCCGCACTCCCGCACGCCCGGCGTCTTCGCCGGAGTGGCGTCGACCTTCGCCTCGCCCACGCCGCGCGGCGCCTTCGACTTCTGGGCCGCCGCCGTCTTCGGGGCGTCGGACACCGCGCTCGCCCGGTCCTGCGCCTGGCTGCACCACACGCCACCGAACGCCACGGCGGTCACCGCCGCGAAGACCGCCACGACGGTACGCGGACGGGCCCGGCGAGACTCCGCACGGTCGGCCATCGGCCTCTCTTCCTGGGTGAGGACGTGCTGCTGAGGGGGTGTTGTCCGCCCTCAGCTCTGAGGACGGTGAATTCGGGCGACGCGTTCCCTTCATGCCTATATCAGGTTCCCTTCCGCCCTGCCTCGTCCGAGTGACCTATCTCCCTCCCCTCCACCCCGGCGGTTTGAGCCGCCGCACAGCGCGCAGACGCATCACGCCCACCCGTACGAGCACTGTCGGCGCACCACGCGGCCGAGCCGAACGAGAGGAAGCCGAGCCGTGTCCACCGGCAGCAGCCCCGAGGCAGAGACCGAGACGACGACCGACCCGGCGGCGGTCAGACGCCACCCCGCCCTGTTCCGGGCCGTCGCCCGGCGCCGCAACCCCCCGCTGCGGCGCACCGACATCACCGTCACGGACGAGGCGACGGTGCGCCGGGCGGTGAAGGCGGCGGCCCTCGGCAACGCGATGGAGTGGTTCGACTTCGGCATCTACAGCTATCTGGCGGTGACCCTCGGGGACGTCTTCTTCCCTTCCGGCGACGACACCGTCCGGCTGCTGTCCTCGCTGGCCACGTTCGCCGTGGCGTTCCTGGTGCGGCCCCTGGGCGGCCTGTTCTTCGGCCCGCTCGGCGACCGTGTCGGCCGCAAGCGCGTACTGGCCCTGACCATGGTCCTGATGGCCGTCGGCACCTGTGCCATCGGGCTCATCCCCTCGTACGCGTCGATCGGCTTCTGGTCGCCGGTGCTGCTGATCTGCTTCCGGATGCTCCAGGGCTTCTCCACCGGCGGCGAGTACGGCGGCGCGTCGACCTTCATAGCCGAGTACGCGCCCGACAAGCGGCGCGGCTTCTTCGGCAGCTTCCTGGAATTCGGCACCCTCGCGGGCTACATCGGCGCGGCCGGTCTCGTCACTCTGATGAGCTCGACGCTCGGGTCGGCGGCCATGACGGACTGGGGCTGGCGCGTGCCCTTCCTGGTCGCCGGGCCGCTGGGCCTCGTCGGCCTGTACCTCCGGCTGAGGCTGGAGGACACCCCGGCCTTCCAGAAGCTGGAGGAGGAGAACGGCAACGGCGAGCGCGTCACCGGCGAGGGCACCGAACTGAAGCAGATCTTCACCACCCAGTGGTCGCGGCTGCTGCTGTGCGTCGTGCTGGCCGGCGCGTACGGCATCACGGACTACCTGCTGCTGTCCTACATGCCGACGTACCTCACCGACGAGCTCGGCTACGACGACGCCCACGGTCTGGTGATCCTGATCGCCACGATGGTCCTGCTGATGCTGCTGATCACCTTCGTCGGCCGCCTCAACGACCGCGTGGGCCGCAAGCCGCTGCTGATGGCGGGCATGGGCGGCTTCCTGCTGCTGCCCGTACCGGCGTTCCTGCTCCTGAAGCAGGGCGGTCTCGTGGCGGTCTCCGGCGGCATGCTGCTGCTGGGCCTCCCCCTGGTCTGCCTCCTCGGCACGATGTCCGCCGCCCTGCCCGCCCTCTTCCCCACCCCGGTCCGCTACGGCTCGCTGTCCATCGGCTACAACCTCTCGACGTCCCTCTTCGGCGGCACGACCCCACTGGCGGTCACGGGCCTGATCCACGCCACGGGCAGCGACATGGCCCCGGCCTTCTACACCATGGCCGCGGCCCTGGTCGGCATGATCGCGGTCGCCTGCATGCGCGAAACGGCCCGCCAGCCGCTGGAGGGCTCCCCGCCGTCGGTCTCGACGAAGGAGGAGGCGGCGGAAATAGTGACGTCCCGGGCGCCGGACCCGAAGTTCTGACACGTCCCGCCTTCGGCGTAACCGTCCGATGATCCCTTCGTTGAGGAGTTCGAGGCCGCGAACGTGTGGACGTGGCCGCGCCCAGGACTCTGCAGCCATTACCGGTGAGTGAGGGTTACCGGACGCGGCCGCGGGTCCGGACCCCTCCGCCGGTCAGTAAGGAGGGGAACCATGCCGGTCAGGTACACATACGAGTTGCTCGTCGAGGCCGCTCGTGACTCGACGTCGTACGACGAGGCGGTGCGGTGGTGCGGGGGCACGTCGACGCCGGGGAGCCGGACGTACATCCGGGCGAGGATGGCCGAGCTCGGGGTGGACACCTCGCACTTCGCGACGGGCCGGGTCCGCTACACGGAGGCGACGCTTCGGGAGCTGGTCGCTCTTTCGGGAAGCGTCGTGGAGGTGGTGCGGCGCCTCGGCATCAATCCGGTGGGTGGCAACCAGGCGCACATCGGGCGGCGGATCGCGGCGCTCGGCATCGACACCTCCCACTTCTCGATGGCGCGAACCGGGCCGAAGCGGGCTCCCAGGAGCCTGCTCACGATGGGATCGCCGTCGGACGGTCGCGTCTCGGGCCAGAGGCTGCGCCGGGCGCTGTTGAAAACCGGTGTGGCCGAGTCGTGCGCCGAGTGCGGCAACGACACGGTGTGGAAAGGCGAGCCCCTCCGGCTGGAGGTGGACCACATCAACGGCGACTGGTGGGACAACCGACCGGAGAACCTTCGCTTCCTCTGTCCCAACTGCCATGCGGTGACCGATACCTACCGCGGCCGGAAGCGAAGGAGGCAGGCATGACTCGCCGCGCCTGGTACACCGAGGACCGGCTGGCAAGGACGGCCGCCGCCTCCACCAGCCTCGTCGACATGCTGCGCAGACTCGACGCTCCCCTCGGCAGTGGGCCGCGCAGGTACCTCCGCAGCCGCCTCGACCACTACGGCATAGCCACAGGGCACTTCGTCGAGGAACCGCTCCCTCCCCGTGTGCGGCGCAGCTACTCCAAGGAACTGCTGGAGGAGGCGGCCGCCCGCTGCCACAGCATCCGGGAAATGCTCGATCACATGGGCGTTCCGCCGTACGACAGCGCGTACAACCACCTCAGCAGGAAGCTCGAGCGCTACGGCATCGACACCTCGCACTTCACAGGCAGGCGGGGAAACCGTGGGCCGGCACTGATTCCGGAGGGTGAGCTACGGAAAGCGGTCGCCGGGTCCTACAGCCTGGCCGGGGTGATGCGGGGGCTGGGACGGCCCAACGGCGGAGCGGGCCGCGCCTTGGCCAAGCGGAGCATCGCGGCGTACGGGATCTCCACGTCGCACTTCGTCGGGCAGGGGCACCAACGCGGACGGCCCTCACCTCGCCGGAAAAACGCCTCGCAGGTCCTCCGGAGGTTGCCGACCGGCTCGCCTCGGGCGAAAACCGTTCACCTCCGGCGGTCCCTCGACGAGCTCGGTGTCCCCCATATCTGCGCCAGGTGCGGCACAGGCGACACCTGGCAAGGCAAGCGACTCGTCCTGGAGATCGACCACATCAACGGTGACCGGCTCGACAACCGCCGCGAGAACCTCCGCTATCTCTGCCCGAACTGCCACTCGGTGACCAGCACCTGGTGTCGAGGAGGCCGACGGCGAATCTCGTAAGCTGCCGTCCCCGACCGCCAGGTTCGCGCAGTAAGGTAGGACGCGGTACACGCGCCCGTACGCCAAGGGCTGAGCGGCGATCTTTAGGTGGTCGTGTCTGTCGGTTCGAATCCGACCGGGCGCACTGATACCGACGGCCCGGCTCGCGCACTCCGCGAGCCGGGCCGTCGTCGTGTGCCTCCCTCAGCCCAACAGCTCCCGCACCACCGGCACCAGGCCCCGGAACGCCTTCCCCCGGTGGCTGATCGCGTTCTTCTCCGCCGGGGTCAGTTCCGCGCAGGTGCGGGTCTCGCCCAGGGGCTGGAGGACCGGGTCGTAGCCGAAGCCGCCGGTGCCCGAGGGCTCGTGGCGGAGGGTGCCCTCGAGGCGGCCTTCGACGACGCGCTCCGTGCCGTCCGGGAGGGCGAGGGCCGCGGCGCAGGCGAAGTGGGCGGCGCGGTGTTCGTCGGCGATGTCGCCGAGCTGGGCGAGGAGGAGGTCGAGGTTGGCCTTGTCGTCGCCGTGGGTGCCGGCCCAGCGGGCCGAGAAGATGCCGGGGGCGCCGTTCAGGACGTCGACGCAGAGGCCGGAGTCGTCGGCGACGGCGGGGAAGCCGGTGGCGCGGGCCAGGGCGTGGGCCTTGAGGAGGGCGTTCTCGGCGAAGGTGACGCCGGTCTCCTTGACGTCCGGGATCTCGGGGTAGGCGTCGGCGCCGACGAGCTCGACGTCGAGGCCCGCCTCCTCCAGGATGGCGCGGAGCTCGGTGACCTTGTTGGCGTTGCGGGTGGCGAGGATCAGGCGCTTCATGGGGGGATTATCCCGGGTGGTCCGGCCGCGTCCCCGCGGGGCCGCTCGCTCCGGGCTCACTTCGAGGTGCAGACCTTCGCCAGCTCGCCCGCAGCGTCCTTGACCGGGGTCAGGTCGGGCGCCTTGTTCTGCCGTTCGGCGTCGCGGACGTTGGTCACGGCCGTCTGGAGGTGGTCGAGGGCCTTGCTCACATCGGTGTCGTCGGTCTTGTCCTTGAGCTTCCTGGTGTCCTTCTCCAGGGTGTCCAGGATCTTGTCGGCCTTGCCGGGGTCCTGGGCGGCGTCCGTCACGGCCCGCTGGAGGTCGTCGACGTCATTGGTGATCTCGACGCCGAGACGGGCGCAGTCGACGGCCTTCTGCGCGGCGGAACAGCCGGCCGCGAGCGGCAGGGCGAGCGCGGCGGCGGCCAGGACGACGGCGGCCCTGGTGCGGTGGCGTGCGGGCATGGCGGTTACCTCCCGGTGGCGTGGCCACGGGCGTACGGCCGCGGAGCTCGCGATCGTACGCCCGTGTCTGTATTCCTAGGAACGCTCGTACACCGCCTTACGGTTGCCCGTCAGAGGGTGCGGGCGAGGGCCTCGCGCTGGGCGGCGTCGAGCTTGCCGCAGCCGGCGACGGCGAGGTCGAGGAGGGCGTCGAGCTCGGCGCGGGCGAAGGGCTGGGCCTCGGCGGTGCCCTGGACCTCGACGAAGCGGCCGTCGCCGGTGCAGACGACGTTCATGTCGGTCTCGGCGCGGACGTCCTCCTCGTAGCAGAGGTCGAGGAGGGGGGTGCCGTCGACGATGCCGACGCTCACCGCGCTGACGGTGCCCGTGAGCGGCTGCCGGCCGTGCTTGATCAGCTTCTTGCCCTGGGCCCAGGTGATGGCGTCGGCGAGGGCCACGTAGGCGCCGGTGATGGCGGCGGTGCGGGTGCCGCCGTCGGCCTGGAGGACGTCGCAGTCGAGGACGATGGTGTTCTCGCCGAGGGCCTTGTAGTCGATCACGGCGCGCAGGGAGCGGCCGATGAGGCGGGAGATCTCATGGGTGCGGCCGCCGATCTTGCCGCGGACGGACTCGCGGTCGCCGCGGGTGTTGGTGGCGCGGGGCAGCATCGAGTACTCGGCGGTGACCCAGCCCTCGCCGGAGCCCTTGCGCCAGCGGGGTACGCCCTCGCTGACGCTGGCGGTGCAGAAGACCTTGGTGTCGCCGAAGGAGACGAGGACGGATCCTTCGGCGTGCTTGCTCCAGCCACGCTGGATGGTCACGGGGCGGAGCTGGTCGGGGGTGCGGCCGTCGATGCGAGACATGGTGATGAGCCTATAGCCACCGGGGCATCGCGAAGGGCCCCGTTCCGGTTCGGTGGGACGAACCGGGCGCGGGGCCCTCGGCGGGAGCTCAGTGGCTCACATCATGTCTTCGATCTCGCCGGCGATCGGGTCGGCGTCGGTGCCGATGACGACCTGGATGGCGGTGCCCATCTTGACGACGCCGTGCGCGCCGGCGGCCTTGAGGGCGGCCTCATCGACGAGTTCCGGGTCGGCGACCTCGGTGCGAAGGCGGGTGATGCAGCCCTCGACCTCTTCGATGTTGTCGATGCCGCCGAGCCCGGCGACGATCTTCTCAGCCTTGGTGGCCATGTCCACTCCTGGTTGTCTCGGCCCTTCGGCGATCCCGCCGACCGGCTTTCACACGGTAACCCACGTTCAGCCCAACTACGCGGGCGTATGTCCGCCATCTGACGAAAGATGGCGTCCACAATGGCGATCACCCGGCGCTGCGCTCCGGGGGCCGGACAACACACCGCAAGTGGTCTACACCAGTATGCGCTAAAGCGCCGAGTGACTGTCGCCGGGGCGGCAGGCCGGGAGGACGCAGATGAGTTCGAACGCGGCGGCGGCGCCCCGGGAGAAGAAGTGGACGCAGGTCCTCTTCCAGAACCTCCAGAAGATGGGGCGCAGCCTCCAGCTGCCGATCGCGGTGCTGCCGGCGGCGGGCATCCTCAACCGGCTGGGGCAGCCGGACGTGTTCGGCAAGGACGGCCTGGGCTGGACGGACGTGGCGAAGGTCTTCGCGGGCGCGGGCGGCGCGCTGCTGGACTCGGGGCTGGGGCTGCCGCTGCTGTTCTGTGTGGGCGTGGCCATCGGGATGGCGAAGAAGTCGGACGGTTCGACGGCGCTGGCGGCGGTCGTGGGCTTCCTCGTCTACTTCTCGGTGCTGCACCAGTTCCCGGAGGACTGCCCGCGCGAGACGGTGTTCGGCGGGGCGGGGCTGTGGAGCGGGGTGTGCGTCTCGACGGGCGGTACGGCGGCCCCGGCGAGCTTCCAGAACCCGGGGGTGTTCGGCGGGATCGTGATCGGGCTGCTGAGCGCCTGGTTCTGGATGCGGTTCCACCGGGTGCGGCTGGTGGACTGGCTGGGCTTCTTCAACGGGCGGCGGCTGGTGCCGATCCTGATGTCGTTCGTGGCGCTGGTGTTCGCGGTGATCTGCCTGTTCGTGTGGCCGCCGATCGGTGACGCGCTCACGGACTTCAGCGAGTGGCTGTCGGACCTGGGGTCGGCGGGCGCCGGTGTCTTCGGCGTGGCGAACCGGGCGCTGCTGGTGGTGGGGCTGCACCAGTTCCTGAACACGTTCATGTGGTTCCAGTTCGGCGACTACACCAAGCCGGACGGGACGGTCGTGCACGGTGACATCAACCGGTTCCTGGCGGGTGACCCGGACGCGGGGCAGTTCACCACCGGGTTCTTCCCGATCATGATGTTCGCGCTGCCGGCGGCGGCGCTGGCGATCGCGCACTGCGCGAAGCCGCACCGCCGGAAGGTGGTGGGCGGCATGATGCTCTCGGTGGGCCTGACGTCGTTCGTCACGGGCATCACGGAGCCGGTGGAGTACTCCTTCCTCTTCATCGCTCCGGTGCTGTACGCGATCCATGCCGTGCTCACGGGTGTGTCGATGGCGGTGACCTGGGGTTTCGGGGTGCACGACGGCTTCAGCTTCTCGGCCGGCCTGATCGACTACGTGATCAACTGGGGGCTGGCGACGAAGCCGTGGCTGATCATTCCGATCGGGCTGTGCTTCGCCGTCCTCTACTACGCGATTTTCCGCTTCGCGATTACGAAGTTCGATCTGCCGACCCCGGGCCGGGAACCGGAAGAGGTGGCGGAGGAGATCGAACAGGAGAACGTGAAGTAAGGGGACAGTGACGCTGCGCCGGGATTCGCTTCCCGGCGGGACGGCCCCCGAGCCTTGGGCTCGGGGGCCGTTTCCGCCGTGCCGCTCCTGTGTGCGAGACCACGGGGAACTACGGATTCCTTTATCCCGGACTCACGTGCTACAACAGGTCTAAACCACTGAGTGGTGTAGACCAGATTGCGGGCCGTCCCCCCTTAACCCCCGAGCGCCCGCCTCACCTGGAGGAATCCGATGAGTAAGAGCGCCAAGGCGGCGAAGACGGCGCCTGTCGCCGCCGAGCCGGAGAAGAAGAAGTTCGGCGCCGGCGCGATGGCGATCGCCCAGCGCATCGGCCGCAGCCTGATGCTGCCCGTCGCGGTGCTTCCCGCCGCCGCGCTGATGGTCCGCCTCGGCCAGGACGACATGCTGGGCAAGGAGTCCCTCCCGGCGTTCCTGAACAAGATCGCCGAGTTTATGTCCGCCGGTGGTGGCGCCATCCTCGACAACATGGCGCTGCTGTTCGCCGTGGGTGTCGCGATCGGCTTCGCCAAGAAGTCGGACGGCTCGACGGCGCTGGCCGCCGTCGCCGGTTACCTGGTCTTCTCGAAGGTGCTGGCCACCTTCACCGACGGCAGCCTCCCGAAGAAGGCGGCCGTGGTCGACGGCAAGGTCGCCATGGTGGAGCAGGCGGTCGACGCCAAGGTGCTCGGCGGTGTCGTGATGGGCATCGTGGTCGCGCTGATCTACCAGCGCTTCTACCGCACCAAGCTGCCCGACTGGGCGGGCTTCTTCGGCGGCCGCCGCCTGGTGCCGATCCTGTCGTCCTTCGCGGGTCTGCTGCTCGGTGTGGTCTTCGGTTACATCTGGCCGGTGCTCGGCACGGGTCTGCACAACTTCGGTGAGTGGCTGGTCGGCTCCGGCGCGATCGGCGCGGGCATCTTCGGTGTCGCCAACCGCGGTCTGATCCCGGTCGGCATGCACCACCTGCTGAACTCCTTCCCGTGGCTCCAGGCCGGTTCGTACGACGGCCCCAAGGGCACCGTCAACGGTGACATCGCCCGCTTCCTCGCCGGCGACCCGAACGCCGGCCAGTTCATGACCGGCTTCTTCCCGATCATGATGTTCGCGCTCCCCGCGGCCTGCCTGGCGATCACCCACTGCGCCCGTCCGGAGAACCGCAAGGTCGTCGGCGGCATGATGTTCTCGCTCGCGCTCACCGCCTTCGTCACCGGTGTGACCGAGCCGATCGAGTTCACCTTCATGTTCGTCGCCCCGGTCCTGTACGCGATCCACGCGGTGCTGACCGGTGTCTCCATGGCCCTGACCTGGGCACTCGGCATGAAGGACGGCTTCGGCTTCTCCGCCGGCGCGATCGACTTCCTGCTGAACCTGGGTATCGCGTCCAAGCCGTGGCTGCTCGCCCTGGTGGGTCTGTGCTTCGCCGCGATCTACTATGTCGTCTTCCGCTTCGCGATCCTCAAGTTCAACTTGAAGACGCCGGGCCGTGAGTCGGAGGAGGAGTCCGCCGAACTCAAGGCGTGACCCCCGTGCGGTTCTGAACCGTGAATAAGAAATGCCCCCGGAATCCCTTGGATTCCGGGGGCATTTCCTTTGCACACCTTTAATGACGGCCATAACGGCCCAGCCAACAGCTAAATTTCATACACCGCGCCCGTACGCGCCAGTTCCGTCGGACCATCGAAGACGTCCCGCGCGTCCCGCAGGTTGGTCAGCGGATCGGTCCACGGCGGGATATGCGTGAGCACCAGCCGGCCGACCCCGGCGCGGGCCGCGTGCTCCCCCGCCTCACGGCCGTTGAGATGGAGATCCGGGATGTCCTCCTTGCCGTAGGTGAACGACGCCTCGCAGAGCAGCAGGTCCGTGCCGAGCGCGAGCTTGTGCAGCGCCTCGCAGGGGCCGGTGTCACCGGAGTACACCAGCGAGCGGCCGTCGTGCTCGATGCGGAAGGCGAACGCCTCGACGGGGTGGCGGACCACATCGGTGCGGATCGTCAGCGGGCCGAGGGCGAAGGCACCGGGCACGAGGGTGCGGAAGTCGAAGACCTCCCCCATGGAGCGCTCGTCGGGCACGTCGCCGTAGGCCGTGACCAGCCGCTGCTCGGTGCCCTCCGGCCCGTACACGGGCAGGGGGCCGGCGCGGCCGCCCTCGTGCCGGTAGTAGCGGGCGACGAAGTACCCGCACATATCGATGCAGTGGTCGGGATGCAGGTGGGACAGCAGGATGGCGTCGAGGTCGTAGAGACCGATGTGGCGTTGCAGCTCGCCCAGGGCGCCGTTGCCCATGTCGAGCAGCAACCGGAAGCCGTCGGCCTCTACGAGGTAGCTCGAACAGGCCGATCCCTCGGACGGGAACGACCCCGAGCATCCGACGACGGTGAGCTTCATACGGGCCTGAACCTCCGTGGGCCGGGTACGGGGGGCCATGCGGTCCGTCGAGCGTAAGGCGCGAATCAGGCGGTCGCTCCTCCACGAGCTGGGGTTGTGGTTGAAGTCACCGGTACGGACCCCTCTGCCGGTCGCGCGAAAGGGCTTCCGGGCGAATCGCCCGTCGGGGACGATGTCTTCCCGCATAGTCATGTGACCCGGCGGATCGTCACGTAATCCTGGCGCGTGACGGACGCGGGCCCCGGAACCTCAGGGGGCAGATGATGCGTCGTCCGTCCTTATCCCCGGCCTCCTCGACCCTCCTCTTCGTCATCACCACGGTGGTGCTCCCGCTCACTACCGGGGTCGCGGGCGCCGCGGTCCCCGAGAGCATCAAGCCCTACCTGGGGCTGGCCTGGCCCGTGGTCGGCCTGTCGGCGCTCGTCGCGGTGGTGCTGATGTTCCGCCGCCGCCCGCCGGTCACCGCCGACGACGACACCGGTCCCGCGCCCGCCACCGGAGGCGGAGGCCAGGGCGTACAGGCCGACGACCCGCGGCCGGCCCGCGCCGCGGACCAGCTCGCCCGGATCCTGCACGACCAGTGGTCCGTCGAGGCGGAGCTGCGCATGCTGCACCGGCCGCTGCACGTGCGCTGGTCCTCGACCCACCGGCCGGTGACCCCGGATCCCGAGACCCTGCTCGATCCGGACACGGTCGGCGGCCGGCCACTGCGATTACGGCTGCGGGGCGGCATCGGCCACACGGCCGGCATCGTCCCGGCCTTCACCCGGCTGCACCACAAACGACTGGTGATCCTGGGCGAACCAGGTGCGGGCAAGACGGTCGTGGCGATCCTGCTGACCCTCGGACTGCTGGCGCACCGGCGGGAGCACGACGCCGCGGTGCCGGTGCCGGTACTGCTCTCGCTCTCCTCGTGGGATCCGTACGCCGAGCATCCGCACACCTGGGTCGCCCGCCGGATGGTCGATGAGTACCGGGCGCTCGCCAACACGACGGCGTTCGGGCCGGACGCCGCCCGCCGGCTGGTGACCGAAGGCCGGGTCGTACCGGTCCTGGACGGGCTGGACGAGATGCCCCCCGCGCTGCACAAGGCCGCGCTCGACGCCCTCGACCGGCTCAGGCCCGGCGCGCCCCTGGTGGTCACCTGCCGCGGCACCGAATACGAGGCCGCCGTCGCCGCCGGGGGCACGGTGCTGGGCAGCGCGGCGGTGGTGGAGCTGGAGCCGGTGGGCGTGGCCGATGTGATCGCGTTCCTGCCCTCGGAGCGGACGGCCGGCGGCGAGCGCTGGGCCGCGACGGTGGCCCATCTGCGCGCGACCCCCGACGGGCCGCTGGCCAGGGCGCTGTCGTCACCGCTGATGGCTTCCCTGGCCAGGGTGGTCTACACGGGGCCGGACACCGATCCGGCCGAGCTGCTCGACCCCTCGCGGTTCGGGGACCCGGCCGCCATCGAGGACCATCTGCTGGACGCGTTCATACCGGCCGTCTACACCCACCGTCCGGCGCCTCCCGGGAACGGTCCGCCCCGCGCCGCCCCGCGGCGGTATCCGCCCGAACTGGCACACAAGTGGCTGACCTCCCTCGCCACGCACCTCCGCATGTGCGAGACCCGTGACTTCACCTGGTGGCAGCTGCACGGCTACCTCGCCCCGGCACGGCGCCGGATCCTCGTGCTGGTGCTCCAGCTCGTGGCCGGGCTCTTCGCGGGGTTGGGGCTCGCGCCGGGCGTGGGGTTCACGACCGGGATGCTCACCGGGCTCGCCGGAGGGTTCGGCAGCGGGCTGGTGTTCCCCGTGCCCACCCTGTTCACCCAGCCGGGATACGCCAACTTCCGGCTGCGCGGGCGGCTCCGGCTGCTCGTCAGGAAGCTGGCCCAGGGACTGGGCATGGGGCTGGTCTGCGGGGCCGGCGCGGTGCTCGCCGTCGGCCTCGCGACCGAGCTCGGCGCGGGCTTCCCCTGGGGGCTGAAGGCCGCGCTGGCCGCGGGGCTCGGGGCGGGGGCCGGGGTCGGGGTCGGTATCGGCGCCATGATGTGGCTGCACACCCCGGCGGACACCATCAGCGCGCCGAGCCCCACCGCCGTGCTGCGGCACGACAGGATCGCCGGTGCCGCCCGGGCCCTGGTCGAGTCCTTCGGATCCGGTCTGCTCACGGGCGTCCTGGTGGGCGGCCCGGGGTTCGGTCTGACGATCGGCGTCACCGTCGGGGTCGCGGCCGGGGTCGGCGGCGGGTTCGCGATGGGGCTCGCCCAACGGCTGGTCGCCCGGCGGAGGCTCGCCACCGACCCCGGGGCGTGGGGCTGGTTCACGTTCACCCGCGTCTGGCTGGCCCTGCGCGGCCGCTTCCCCTGGCGCCTGATGCCCTTCCTCCACGACGCCCACCGCCGAGGTGTCCTGCGGCAGGCGGGCGCGGTGTACCAGTTCCGCCACGCCCGCCTCCAGGACCGGCTCGCGCCGCCGCGCGAATGAGCACCGCCCGGCGGCGCGCCGGGCCCGCGCCCGTACGGCCCGTACCGCCGCGCCCGTACCGCCCGTCAGGCCCAGAGCTGGCCGTGCAGGGTCGCGACCGCTTCCTCGTCCGTGGCGGCGGTGTAGACGCCCGTGGACAGGTACTTCCAGCCGCCGTCGGCGACGATGAAGGCGATGTCGGCGCGCTCCCCGGCCCGTTCGGCCTTGCGGGCCACGCCGAGGGCGGCGTGCAGGACGGCGCCGGTGGAGACGCCCGCGAAGATGCCCTCCCGCGCGAGGAGTTCACGGGTGCGGCGGACGGCGTCCTCGGAGCCCACGGAGTAGCGGGTGGTGAGGACGGACGCGTCGTAGAGCTCGGGCACGAAGCCCTCGTCGAGGTTGCGCAGGCCGTAGACGACGTCGTCGTAGCGCGGTTCGGCGGCGACGATGGACACGCCGGGCACGTGCTCGCGCAGATAGCGGCCGACGCCCATGAGGGTGCCGGTGGTGCCGAGGCCGGCCACGAAGTGGGTGATCTCGGGGAGGTCGGCGAGGATCTCGGGGCCGGTGGTGGCGTAGTGCGCGCCGGCGTTGTCGGGGTTGCCGTACTGGTAGAGCATCACCCAGTCGGGGTGGCGCTCCGCCAGTTCCTTGGCCTGGCGCACGGCGGTGTTGGAGCCGCCGGCGGCGGGCGAGGGGATGATCTCCGCACCCCACATGGCGAGCAGCGCGCGGCGCTCCTCGCTGGTGTTCTCCGGCATCACGCACACCATGCGGTAGCCCTTGAGCTTGGCCGCCATGGCGAGGGAGATGCCGGTGTTGCCGGAGGTGGGCTCCAGGATGGTCGCGCCGGGGGTGAGCCGGCCGTCCTTCTCCGCCTGCTCGATCATGTGCAGGGCGGGGCGGTCCTTGACCGAGCCGGTGGGGTTGCGGTCCTCCAGCTTGGCCCAGACCCGGACGGTCTCGGACGGGGAGAGGCTCGGCAGGCGTACGAGCGGGGTGCCGCCCACCGCGGCGAGGGGGCTGTCGTAGCGCATGCCCGGGCCGCCGCTCAGGCCGTTCCGCCGGCCACGGCCGGGAGGATGGTGACGCTGTCGCCGTCGGTGAGCTCGGTGGAGATGCCGGCGAGGAAGCGGACGTCCTCGTCGTTGAGGTAGACGTTCACGAAGCGGCGCAGCTCGCCGCCCGCGGCCTCGTCGACGAGGCGCTCGCGGATGCCCGCGTGGCGGGTCTCGAGGTCCTTGAAGAGCTCGTCGATCGTGGCACCGCTGCCCTCGACGGCCTTCTCGCCGGAGGTGTAGGTGCGGAGGATGGTCGGGATGCGGACCTCGATGGCCATGGCTGTGCTCCTGTCGGAGTGCGGGGTCTGATCGCGCGGGACGCGGGGGCTCACATCGTGAGAACCATGGGCGCATCGTATCGATTCCTTGTGCGCGCCCCGGAAGTTCGTCCCGCGATGCGGACCTCGGCGTCTCACCACGCGGCGCTCAGTAGGCGTCGACGACCCGCACTTCCTCCTCCGTCACCACGCCGTCGACGATGCGGTACGAGCGGAACTGGAAGGGTCCGGCGTCATCGGTGTCGGCGGTGGAGACGAGGACGTAGTGGGCGCCGGGCTCGTTGGCGTAGGTGAGGTCCGTGCGGGAGGGGTAGGCCTCGGTGGCGGTGTGCGAGTGATAGATGATCACCGGCTCCTCGTCGCGGTCGTCCATCTCGCGGTAGAGCTTGAGGAGGTCGGTGGAGTCGAACTCGTAGAACGTGGGCGACCGGGCGGCGTTGAGCATGGGGACGAAGCGCTCGGGGCGGCCGGTGCCGGCCGGGCCGGCGACCACGCCGCAGGCCTCGTCGGGGTGGTCGGCGCGGGCGTGCGCGACGATCTGGTCGTACAGGGCCTGGGTGAGGGTCAGCATGCCCGACAGGATAAGCAGAGGGCCCGCCCGTACCGAGGGGTGGTACGGGCGGGCCCGGGTGCCGCGGGGGTCACGGCGTCCGGCCGTGACGCGAGGGGCGTCAGGCGACGTGCTCGGCCTCGGCGCGCGCGTCGGCGGCCAGCTTCGCGTAGTGCTCCGTGGACTTGCGCTCGAACGCCGCGGGGTTGCGGCGCTTGAGGACGAGGTAGGAGACGCCCATGATCAGGCCCCAGAGGGGGGCGCAGTACAGGGAGACCCGCGAGTCCTGGTCGATGCCCATCAGCACGATCACCATCAGGATGAAGGCGAGTGCGAAGTAGCTGGTCCAGGGTGCGCCCGGGGCCCGGAACTCGGACTGCGGGAGCTCGCCGCGGTCGGCCTTGCGGCGGTAGCGGAGCTGGGCCACGAGGATCATGATCCAGGCCCACATGCCGGAGATGGTCGCGAAGGAGACGACGTAGTTGAACGCCTCGCCCGGCCACTGGTAGTTGATCCACACGCCGACGAGCATGAGCACGGCGGAGAAGGTGGTGCCGCGCAGCGGCAGGCCGGTCTTGGTCAGCTGTCCGAAGAACTTCGGGCCCTGGCCGTTGAGCGCGAGGTCGCGCAGCATGCGGCCGGTGGAGTACATGCCGGAGTTGCAGGAGGACAGCGCCGCGGTGAGGACGACGAAGTTGACGATGCCGGCGCCGGCCGGGAGGCCGATCCGGGCGAACGCCTCGACGAAGGGGCTCTTGCCGGCCTCGAACGCGGTCCACGGGACCACGGACAGGATGATGATCAGCGCACCGATGTAGAAGACGGCGATCCGCCACGGGACGGTGTTGATCGCCTTGGGCAGGGTCTTCTTCGGGTCCTTGGCCTCGCCCGCGGTGACGCCGACGAGCTCGACGGCGAGGAAGGCGAACATCACGATCTGGAGCGTCATCAGCATGCTGGTGATGCCGTCGTCGCCGGCGAAGAAGCCGCCGTGGGACCAGAGGTTGCTGACGGAGGCGGTGTCCCCGGCGTCGGAGAAGCCGAGGGTGAGGACGCCGATGCCGATCAGGATCATGCCGATGATGGCGGTGACCTTGACCATCGAGAACCAGAACTCCAGCTCACCGAAGAGCTTCACGGAGATCAGGTTGGCGAGGTAGAGGACCACGGTGAAGATGAGCGCCGACACCCATTGCGGGATCGACTTGTCCCAGTAGTGCACATACGTGGCCGCGGCGGTCACCTCGGTGATTCCGGTGACGACCCAGAAGAGCCAGTACGTCCATCCGGTCACATAGCCGAAGAACGGGCCGAGGAACTCCCGTGCGTACTCCGAGAAGGAGCCGGACACCGGGCGGTACATGAGCAGCTCGCCGAGGGCGCGCATGATGAAGAAGATGACCAGGCCCGCGAGGGCGTAGGCCAGGATGAGGCTGGGTCCGGCCTTGGATATGGCCTTGCCCGCGCCGAGGAACAAGCCGGTGCCGATGGCGCCACCAATGGCGATCATCTGGATCTGTCGGTTGCCCAGTCCCCGCTGGTAACCCTCGGAAGCGCCATGTCCGCTTCCGTTCTGCCGTGCGGCCGCCGCGCTGGCGGTACGGTCCGCGACCTTCTCAGAGGTCATGGTGGTGCGCCTTTCTCCATACCGATCCGGCCATTGCGGATCGGGTCCAGATCCCCCCGGAAATGGAGTCCTGCATGCCGACGGTCGGTCGGCGGAGCGCTCCCGCCGTGACATGGGTGGCGTCACGGAGGCAGGTCGTGAAGATTTATCACGAGTGACACGGAGATCGTCCGGGCGGGTGTGAGGCACACCACTGGCGAAGTAGGACAAAAGTAAAAGTGGCGACCATAGGCCGCCACCACAGTGACGCGATCGTTATCCGAAAATGAGCGTTCGCTGAGCGGACACTCATGTCATGTTCATGAAAATTGCCCTATGAATTCATGACATACGGGCCCGCGGGGAACCCCGGACCGCCCCTCGGAGACCCGTCCCTACCCCGTCATCGCCTCGATCAACGTCTCTTGCAAGCCACCGAGCCAGAGATAGGCCATCACCATCGGCTTGCGCGGGTCCTCGTCCGGCAGCCGGAACAGCTCCTCGGTGTCGTCGTCCTCCCGCACCTCCAGCCGGGTGCCGATGGCGAGGCGCAGGTCGTTCAGCGCGCCGAGCCAGCGCCGGCACTCCTCCGGCGCCAGCCGCAGCACGGCACCGCCGCCGCCGGCCGGGGACAGGGTGTCCAGCGAGCCGACGACGCCCAGGGCGTCCTCGCGCTTGCGGGCGCGCAGGTCGTTCTCGGTGTAGCGGCGGAACTCGGAGGCGTACGCGCGCTCGCGCCGGTCCTGCTCGGCGCCCGGGTCGCCGTAGGCGTCCGGGAAGAGGCGGGCCAGCGCGGGGTCGGCGGGCGGCTCGCTCGGACCCTCGGCGAACAGCCGGGCCAGCGGGTCGGCCTCGTCCGGGCCCTGGCTCTCGCCCGGCCCGATCAGCTCCAGGAGCTGCACGGCCAGGCTGCGCAGGATGGAGATCTCGACCTCGTCCAGGGCGACGGCGGCCCCGCCGCCGGGCAGCGGCTCGAAGTGCCCGGCCATCAACGGTCCTGCGACAGGGTCGCCCAGAGGCCGTAGCCGTGCATCGCCTGCACGTCACGCTCCATTTCCTCGCGGCTGCCGCTGGAGACGGTGGCGCGGCCCTTGTGGTGGACGTCGAGCATCAGCTTGTGCGCCTTGTCCTTGGAGTAGCCGAAGTAGGCCTGGAACACATAGGTCACATAACTCATGAGGTTGACGGGATCGTTGTGGACCAGGGTCACCCAGGGAACGTCGGGCTCGGCCACGGCGAAGGGGGATTCGCCCGTCTCGGGTCGCTCGATCTCGACCGGTGCAACACTCACGCTTCCCATGCTGCCACTCACGGCCGCGCGATGCACAAAGGGGTCCCCACCCGGCACCGTGTCCGGCCGGGACCCGGCTCCGGCCGGGCTCCGGGCCCGTCGTCACCGTGCCCCTCGTCATGTCGATCACAGAAATCGTCACTCTGACGAGTATTGGGGGTAGCATCTGGACCATGAACGCTGCGGACTTGAGGCTGCCGGTGGACGTGCCGTCGACGGCCCTCTTCACGGACCGGTACGAGCTCACGATGCTGCAGGCCGCGCTGCGGGCCGGCACGGCCGACCGGCGCTCGGTCTTCGAGGTCTTCACCCGCCGGCTGCCCGAGGGCCGCCGCTACGGCGTCGTCGGGGGCACCGGCCGGGTGCTGGACGCCGTCGAGAACTTCCGGTTCGACAGCGGGGTGCTGGACTTCCTCGCCGACCGGCGGATCGTGGACGAGCCGACGCTCGCGTGGCTCGCCGACTACCGCTTCCGCGGGGACATCTGGGGCTACCCCGAGGGCGAGGTCTACTTCCCCGGCTCGCCGGTCCTGCGGGTCGAGGGCACCTTCGCCGAGGCGGTCCTCCTGGAGACCGTCATCCTGTCGATCCTCAACCACGACTCGGCCGTCGCCGCCGCGGCCTCCCGGATGGCCGTCGCCGCGGGCGACCGGCCGCTGATCGAGATGGGCGCCCGGCGCACGCACGAGCTGGCGGCCGTCGCCGCCGCCCGCGCCGCCTACGTCGGCGGCTTCGCCTCGACGTCCGATCTCGCGGCCGGCTTCCGATACAACATTCCGACCGTCGGCACCAGTGCGCATGCCTTCACACTGCTGCACGACAGCGAGCGGGACGCCTTCCGGGCCCAGGTCGACTCCCTCGGTGGAAGCACGACCCTGCTCGTCGACACCTACGACGTGACCGAGGCCGTCCGGATGGCCGTGGAGATCGCCGGCCCGGAGCTGGGCGCCGTCCGGATCGACTCGGGCGACCTGCTGCTCCTGGCCCACCGGGTGCGGCAGCAGCTGGACGAGCTCGGGGCGGCCAAGACGAAGATCGTCGTCACCAGCGACCTGGACGAGTACGCCATCGCCTCGCTGGCCGCCGCCCCCGTGGACGCGTACGGCGTCGGCACCCAGCTGGTGACCGGCAGCGGCCACCCCACCTGCTCGATGGTCTACAAGCTCGTGGCCCGCGCGGACGCGGCCGGCCCGGACGCCCCGCTGCGGCCGGTGGCGAAGAAGTCCATGGGCGGCAAGACCTCCATCGGCGGCCGCAAGTGGGCGGCCCGCCGGCCGGACGCCGACGGCGTGGCGGAGGCCGAGGTCGTGGGCACCGGCCCGGTGCCCGCGGAGCTCGCGGACCGGCAGTTGCTCGTCCAGCTCGTACGGGGCGGCGAGACCGTCGCGCGGGAGCCCCTGGACGCGGCGCGGGACCGGCACCGGGCGGCGCTGGCCGGGCTGCCGATGTCGGCGATACAGCTCTCGCGCGGCGAGGCCGTGCTGCCGACCGAATACATCTGAGCCCCCTCCCCGAGCCCCCTCCCGGAGACCCCGGCGGGAGGGGCCGGGGAGACGCCGGAAGGACGACCGGCGGCACCATGGGAGGGGGGTCGTGCGCCCCCGGTGCGCCGGACACCCTCTCCCATTACGCCGGAGGAGTCACTACCCTCGGTCACACAGCGACTTGATCCGCACTCTTGATCCGCACTGTCGGCCGAGGGCCCTTCCCTTAAGGATCCGCACTATGCAGCGTGCACTGATCGTCGTCGACGTGCAGAACGACTTCTGCGAGGGCGGCAGCCTCGCGGTCGCCGGCGGCGCCGACGTCGCCGCGGCCATCACCGACCTGGTCGGCGAGGCGTCCGCGGGCTACCGCCATGTGGTCGCCACCCGCGACCACCACATAGACCCGGGTGACCACTTCTCCGACCACCCGGACTTCGAGCGCTCCTGGCCCGCGCACTGCGTGGCGGGCACGGAGGGCAGCGGCTTCCACCCGAACTTCGCGCCGGTGATCGCCTCCGGTGCCATAGACGCCGTCTTCGACAAGGGCGCCTACACCGCGGCCTACAGCGGCTTCGAGGGCACCGACGAGAACGGCGTCTCCCTCGCGGACTGGCTGCGGGAACGGGGCGTGACCGAGGTCGACGTGGTGGGCATCGCCACGGACCACTGCGTGCGGGCCACGGCGCTGGACGCCCGCCGGGAGGGCTTCGTGACGCAGGTCCTGCTGGACCTCACGGCCGGGGTGGCCTCCGGGACCACGGAGCGGGCCCTGGAGGAGCTCCGGGACGCGGGCGTGGAGCTGAGCGGCAAGCCGGTCGTCCAGGGCGGCTGAGCCGGTCCCGGGCCCCTCGCGGCCGCCGGGGCGCCCGTCAGCCCCCGGAGGCGCCGTGCCCCGCGGGCTTGCGTAGGAGGCTCCGTATCGGGTGCCAGGACTCCGTGTCGTCGTCCGGGGCCGCGCGCCAGACCAGGCCGTCCGGGTGGTGCAGGACCGCCGTTATCTCGTCCGGAGTGGGCGGCTCGGTGTTCCCCCGCAGGTAGACCGCGCGCAGGCCCAGGTTGCGGAGCCGGGTGAGGGCCCGCTGGCGGTTCACGGCGTGCACCAGGACCCGGACCCGCCCGCCGGGCGCCCCGCTGCCTCCGGGCGGGCTGGGCAGCGACAGGGCGACGACCACACTGCCGCCCGGGAGCTTGGCGAATCCGCCTCCGGCCACCCACGCCACCTCTTCCCCTCGTCGCGCCCGTGCCGTCCGGCGCCCGGTCAGGGCCTGGTCAGGGCCTGACCGGAAGGCGTCGCGAGCCGGCTCCCGGGCGGGGGTGTCAATAACGGTCCCCCGCCGGTCATCTAAACGCGATCGGCCGCCGCCCGCTAGAGGGCGACGGCCGATACGTCTCTGACCTGCGAGAATGCCGATTTCTCGGGGTTTACTTACCGGAGGGGCCCACCTGGAGGGTCATCGTGGAGCCGCTCGGCGCCTCCGTGAGGATCTTGATCCGGGTGTTGGTGTCAGTAAGCTGCACGCCGCCGGTCGGGTTCGTCTTGTCGTAGTACGAGCCCTTGCGGTCGTCGAAGACCGGCGTGCCCAGCTTGCCCTTGACCCGGGCGGCGACGCCGTCCCGGTGCAGGGTGAAGCCGTCGGCCGGGAACCAGCTGAAGGTCGAGTCGTACGCCTGGACGCCGTTCTTCATCAGCGAGCCGTCGGCCCACTTCTCGGCCTTCGGGTGCGCGTCGACCGGCAGGATGCGGCCGACACCGGGGTGCAGGCCGACGTTGTTGTCGATCTGGGAGGTGTCCCACTTCCAGATCAACAGGCCGTTCTGGTAGGGGAAGTGCTCCACCCAGGACGGGCGGTCCTTGCGCCAGCCGAAGTTGTACGGGCCGACCTTGAGGGTCTTGTCGTACGACACGTACTGACGGTTCTCGGCGATGTAGTACTGCGCGTACTCCTTGGTGAAGGACTCACCGATGCGCGAGAAGCCCTTGGCCGTCCAGCCGTTGTCGTCGCCCTCGGCGCCGTCCGTGAAGAGCGGGGCGCCGTCGGCGGTGAGGGTCAGGGCGTCGGCGGTGAAGCCCTTGCCCGAGGTGCCGCCGTCCGTCAGGTAGCGGAAGCGCAGGTCGAACTTCTTGCCCGCGTAGGCGTCGAGCGGGTACGCGAGCTTCTTGTACGCGCCGGAGACCCCGGTCAGGGCGGGCTTGTCGGCGCCGTCGCGCGGGATGGACTTGCCGTCGGCGGTGCCGTCGAGCGGGGTCCAGTTGGCGCCGCCGTCCGTGGAGGCCTCGACGTACAGGTAGTCGTAGTTGGCCTCGATGTCCCACCAGCCGGAGAGGTCCAGCTGAGCCTTGGACTTGCCGGTGAGGTCGACCGAGCGGGTGAGGGTGTTCTTCAGGTCGTCGCCCTGACCGCCCCACCACTGCTTGGTGCCCTCGGCGGGCTTCACGACGTCGGTCCGGACCGCCTTGGCGGGCAGGTCGACGACGAGCGCCTGCTTGTCCTTGGTGTTGTACTCGGCCACGCCCAGCTTGTGCGTCGACTTCGTCGCCGCCTTCGCCTTGCCGTAGTTGAGCCAGCCGAGCTGGAGCTTGTCCCAGGCGCTCATGTCGCCGGGGAGGTCGCCGATGGAGTCCTTGCCGTTGCCCAGCCAGGAGCCGGAGGACATCAGCGACCAGTAGGCGACGGACGACTCGCCCTTGCCGGTGGTGTCGTACTCGTCGGGGAGGCCCAGGTCGTGCGCGTACTCGTGGGCGAAGACGCCGAGGCCGCCGTTCTCCGGCTGCATGGTGTAGTCGCCGACCCAGATGCCGGTGTCACCGATCTGGGTACCGCCCGCCTTGTTGCCCGCGGGGCCGGTGCGGCCGGTGTCGGCGCCGTAGGCGTACCAGCGGTGGGCCCAGATGGCGTCGGTCTTCTGCTTACCGCCGCCGGCGGACTCGTCCTCGCCGGCGTGCACGATCTGGAAGTGGTCGATGTAGCCGTCGGGCTCGTTGAAGTTGCCGTCGCCGTCGAAGTCGTTACGGTCCCACTGGTCATACTTGGCGAGCTCCGCCTTGACCTCGGCGTCCGAGCGGCCGGCGGCCTTCTGGTCCGCGGCCCACTGGTTGACGCCGTCGCGCACCAGGTCCCAGGCGCTCGGGCAGTTGGTGGAGCCGCAGTAGTTGGAGCCGTAACGGGCCTCGTTGTAGGGGACCTTGACCCAGTCCGTGACCTGGCCCTCGACCGAGTAGCGGCCCGAGGACTGCTTCTCGTAGTACTTGGCGAGGGACTCCTTGTTCTTGTCCTTCGAGAAGTACAGGTCCTGGAAGTGCTGCCGGTTGTAGTCCTTCTGCCAGGCCGTGCTGTTGTCCTTCGCACGGTCCGGCTGGTCTATCCGGTTGTGGGCGGGGCCGGGGGCGCCGCCGAACTTCTTGACGGGCGGCTTGGGGCCGTCGGGGCCGTCCGGGTCGTACATCGTGGTGTCGTCGACCTTGTCGCCGAACTCGACCAGGACGGTGAAGATGCGGTCGGTCTTCTCGCGGGCGAGCTCGACGTACTTGCCCTTGCCGAGCTGGACGACCTTCGACCCGCCGCGCTCCTCGGCGCGGGCGTCACCGGCTATCACCTTGTCGAGCGCGGCCTTGCGCTGCGCCTCGCGCTTCTTGGTGAACGGGCCCTTGAGGTCGTGCTCGACGCCGCGCCCGGTCTGCTCCGGGTCGCCGCGGACGACGCCGGCGGGGTGGTCGGCCCCGCTGCCGCCCGTAGCACCGGCCGCCTGAGCGAATCCGGCCGAAAGGGTCGTAGCGCCCAGCACGACGGCCGTGGCCACGGCCGCGGATCTGGCGACCCTCCGTTGGCTGCTTTTCACTTGTGTCTGTCCTCCCCAGTAACAACTGTGGAGGTATTTGATCGGAGAGGCTCCGGAAAAGACAGACCTTGACTGAAGGCGCTAGAGCAAGTACGTTATCCGACCTTTAAGTTGCGGATTTCGGACATCAACCGGCGCGTTGATCTCACCAGTTGGACAGCGCGATGCCGCCGTGCGCCCCCCGTGCTCCGGTACCGTGGGTTAGGTCACGCTTACCGGGAGTTCCGCTCGGGCAGACAGGACCGTAGAGTCGTTTTGCTGTACGTACCAGCCGACTCCGCTACCCCCCTGTTCATAGCCCCGAGGACGGATCCCGCCATGCCGCGTCCGACTCCCGCACAGATAGCCTATGGATCGGCCACCGTCGTCTTCTCCGCCCTCGCCATGCTGCTGTTCGCGCAGCCCGGCGCCGGGTTCGGGACGGCCCTCATCGCCCTTGTCTCGCTCGCGCTCGGACTCCTCGTCGCCGTCACGGTGCCGGTGTCACGCACGACCGGCCGCGTCCCCCGTGGGGAAGCGGCCGGAGCGCGTGAGCAGCGTGCGCCGCTGCCCGCGGAGTCCAGGGTGGGAGAGCACTCACTGCACCGTTGACACCACCACGGTCTTGGCGGCCTTGTCGTGGATGCACTGGTGATACGGGTCGTCCCAGGTGCACCACAGCACATTGATCAGCCAGAAGACGAAGCCACAGCACGGGACGACCTCGGGCAAGGAGTAGACGGCGGCGCGCGTCCAGCCCGGCCGCCCCTCCGGCACCGCTCCGTTGTCGAGCATCGCCACCCGGATCTGCATGGCCATCTTGCCGACCGTCTGCCCGCGGGTGGTGAGCATCAGGCCCTCGTAGACGAAGTAGACGACCGCGATGATGATGGACAGCCCGGTGGACTTGCCGCTGTCGTCCCAGGGGTCCCAGCCCCAGGTCGCGGCCGAGAAGACGACGGTCACCGGGACGGCGACGAGCAGGCCGTCGATGATCCGCGCGACCAGCCGCTTCCAGCGGCTGGCCAGCGGCGGCATGCCCGCGAGCGGGTCGGCGGCGCCGAAGCCGTCACCGTAGGGGTTGCCCGTCCCCCCGCCCGGGCCGCCGCCGGGGGCACCCGGATAGGCACCGGGACCACCACCGGGGGCGCCCGGATAGGGGCCGGGACCGCCTCCCGGGCCACCGGTGCCGCCCGTCCCGCCGGGGTACGGGGCGCCGGCGCCCTGCCCGCTCCCGGGTGAGGCGCCCCCGCCGGCGCCGCCGTAGGGCGGCGGCTCGGAGGGCCGCTTCTGGAACGGGTCGTCGTCGCGCGGCTGGTCGGTGCTCATGGCCCGAGTAGAACCCAGGCTTCCGGTGACCGCATCCGGCCGTATGCCGTTCGTGTCGCCCGCGCTCAGCCGCTCTTCGCGGCCACGAACGTACGGGCCGCCTTGTCGTGCCAGCACTGCCGCCAGGGCCGGTCGAACAGGCACCACAGGACGCCCAGCACCCCGGCGCCCAGGATGCCGAGCACCCCGTACACCAGCCAGCGGCGGAGCGCCGCCCCGAAGCCGGGGGTGTCGTGCGACTCGATGTCGAGGACGCGCACGCCGCACAGCTTCTTGCCCAGGGTGCGGCCCCATTTGGCAGTGGGCAGCGCCTCCAGGACCACTCCGGCGACGAGGAGCACGGCCAGCACGATGCCGAGGTAGGTGCCGGTGGTGCCGTCGAGCAGCCAGACGGTGACGGTCCGGCCGGACTGCTTGGCCTGCTCGACCTTGGTGTCGATGTGCTCGGCGGCCTTGCTCCACAGGGGCACGGCCGCGGCGGAGACGACGGCGCCCAGGACTGCGGAGTCGAGGAGGCGCGCGGCGAGCCGCCGGCCGAGGCCCGCGGGCCGGCCCTGCTCCTGCGCGGCCCGCAGGAAGGGGTCGTCCTTCGGCGGCTTCCACGGGGCGGGGGCGTCGGCCCCCTGGGGCCGCTGCCGGGCGAGCTGCTGCACCTGCTGGGCCCAGCCGCCCGCAGCGCCGCCGGAGACCGCCGCGGAGCGGTCGGACGCCTGGCGGTCGGACGCCTGGCGGTCGGACGCCTGGCGGTCGGAGGCCGCACGGTCAGGGGCGGAACGGTCGGACGCCGGGCGGTCGGGGGCGGAACGGTCGGCCGCGGGGCGGTCGGTGGAGGAGGGCGCGGGAGCGGGCAGGGCCTGGCGCTCCGGGGCGGCGGGCAGCGGCGCGGGACCGGCCTCCCGGGCCCGGGCGTCGGGCCACACCTGCGGTGCGGGCGCGGCCGCCGCGGTGGTCCGCGGGGGCTGCGCGGCCGTGCGCAGCTGGATGGTGCCCCGGCCGGAGGTGGCCGGGGTGGAGCGGGCGGAGGGCGCCGAGGGGACGACGGGCCGCTCCGGACGGATCGTCAGGGTGCCGTCGGCGCGGACCGGTCGCGGGCCCTCCGGATCCGCGCCGTCCGGGGTGGCGGCCGGGGCCCCGCCGGGCGCGGTGCCGTCCTGGCGGGGGTCGCGGGCGGCCGGGACGGCGGGCTCGGCCCAGCCGCCGCGGCGCTCGGGCGCACCGCCGAACCCCGCGCGCGGATCCGCCGCCTCCGCGCGGGCGTCGCGCAGCGCGGGCTCCTCGTCCAGGAACATGGGCCCGGTCTCCTCGGGCGACTGCCGGGCCGGGGGCATGGCCGCTGCGGCCGACGGGCCCGAGGAGCCCGACGAGGAAGCCGGGGTCTCCGGGGAGGGGAAGGGCGAGGAAGAAGGGGAGGGCGAGGAGGAAGGGGCCGAGGAGCGCCTCGGCGTGGGCGGTACGGGCGCGGCGAGCGCGGGGGCGGCCGGGGCGGCCCCGGGGGGCGGCGCGGGCATCGGCTCGCCCTCGGCGGGCGCGGGCCGGCTCGTGCCGGGCACCCAGGCCGTGCCGCTCCAATACCGGATATACCCAGGAATGGACGGATCCGGGTAGAAACCTTCGACGGGGCTGCTGTCGGCGGATCCTGAGTGAGGAGCGCTCATCGTGTCCGGTGTCCCGTATCTGCTCGGCCGTACTGGGTGTCATGTCTGGGCGGGCGGCTGGCACTGAGCAGTCTGCCGCACGCGCGCGTGCATCCTGCTGCGCGGCTCCGGTCCTCCGTGACCTCAATGCACAAAAGGCAACCCGGGGCGCTCCAGACAGGTCTACCAGACGGCTCTCCACTCTGCGGCCGTCCCGCGGGCGGGACCACTCACACGTGCGACCGGTGGCACGGCGTCAGCGCGCCGTACCCGCCGCTGAAAAGTTCGGATCGATCGGGCGAAGTCGCGTAATGCTGTGGGGGTCGGTGCGCTCCCTCCGGTGCGGGCCCGTTTCGCGAGGTGCCACGCAGCGAGAGAAGCAGAGCAGAGAGGGGCGCATCATGCACACCGTGGTGGAACGAGAGCTGGAGCTCAACCTGGTGCTGTCGCCGGACCACAGCATCCCCGTCCCGGCCCGGCTCAGCTACCGGTCGGCCGATCCGTACGCCGTCCACATCTCCTTCCACGTCACCTCGGACTCGCCGGTGAACTGGACCTTCGCCCGCGAGCTGCTGGTGGAGGGGGTGTTCCGGCCGTCCGGGCACGGGGACGTACGGGTGTGGCCGACGCACGCCGACGGGCGCAGCCTGGTGTGCATGGCGCTGTCCTCGCCGGACGGGGAGGCGCTGCTGGAGGCGCCCGCGTCACCGGTGGCGGCGTGGCTGGAGCGGACGCTGATGGCGGTGGCGCCGGGGTCGGAGCCGGAACGGCTCGCGCTGGACGAGGCGTTGCGCGAGCTGCTGGGCGCGTGAGGGGCGGGGGTTCCTGTGGTACGGGCCGCCGGGCGGGAGTCCGCGGACGGGTGGCCCGGAGGACAGCGGGCGGCCCGGAAGAAGACGGGTGGCTCAGAAGAGCTTGCCGGGGTTGAGGATGCCCAAGGGGTCGAAGACCTGCTTGAGCGAGCGCTGGAGCTCCAGCGCGACCGGGCCCAACTCACGGGCCAGCCAGTCCTTCTTCAGGACGCCGACGCCGTGCTCGCCGGTGATCGTGCCGCCCAGCTCCAGACCGAGGGCCATGATCTCGTCGAAGGACTCGCGGGCGCGGCGGGCCTCGTCGGCGTCGTCGGGGTCGAAGCAGACGACGGGGTGGGTGTTGCCGTCGCCGGCGTGCGCGCAGACGCCGATGAGCAGCCCGTGCTTGTCGGCGATGGCCGCGGTGCCGTCGAGCATGGCGGCGAGCCGGGAGCGGGGCACGCAGACGTCGTCGATCATCGTGGCGGACTTCAGGGACTCCAGGGCGGGGAGGGTCATCCGGCGGGCCTGGAGGAGGAGGTCGGACTCGGCGGCGGAATCGGCGGGCACGACCTCGGTGGCACCGGCGGCGGTGCACAGTTCGGCGACGGCGGCCAGGTCGGCCGCGGGGTCCGGGGTGTCGAAGGCGGCGAGGAGGAGGGCGGCGGTGCTCTCCGGAAGGCCCATGTGACCCATGGCGTTGACGGCCTGGACGGAGGTGCGGTCCATCAGCTCCAGCAGGGAGGGGGCGTGGCCGCGGGCCATGATCTCGCAGACGGCGTCGCAGGCGGCGGCGACGGAGGGGAACTCGGCGGCCAGCGCGAGGTGTTCGGGCGGCGCGGGCTTGAGGGCGAGGACGGCCCGGACGACGATGCCGAGGCTGCCCTCGGAGCCGACGAAGAGGCGGGTGAGGTCGTAGCCGGCGACGCCCTTGGCGGTGCGGCGGCCGGTGGTGAGCAGCCGTCCGTCGGCGAGGACGACGTCGAGGCCGAGGACGTACTCGGCGGTGACCCCGTACTTCACGCAGCACAGTCCGCCGGAGGCGGTGCCGATGTTGCCGCCGATGGTGCACTGTTCCCAACTGGAGGGATCGGGCGGATAGTAGAGGCCTTGTGCGGCGACGGCCCGGGAGAGCTCGGCGTTGACGACGCCCGGCTCGACCACGGCGATCCGGTCGACGGGATTGATCTCGATGACGCGGTCCATCTTGACGAGCGAGAGGACGACGCAGCCGTCGGTGGCGTTGGCCGCGCCGGACAGTCCGGTGCGGGCTCCTTGCGGGACGACGGGGACGCGCAGGGCGGTGGCGGTGCGCATGACGTGCTGCACCTGTTCGACGGTGCGCGGGAGGACGACGGCGGCGGCGGTGCCGGCGTCGCAGAAGCTGGCCATGTCCTTGGCGTACGCGCGTATGACGTCGGGGTCGGTGAGGACGGCTTCGTCGGGGAGGCCGTCGCGGAGCAGCTTGATCAGATCGCCCATGGGGGTTCTCTTCCCCTCCCCGCCCCTTCCCGTAACCGGGACTCCGCCCCGGGCCCCGGTCCTCGCGGGCCGGGCGAGCCGGATTCTCCGGCTCGCCCGGCCCGCGAGGAAGGCGGTGCTAGAGGTTCCCCCTCTTCTCCTGCTCGCGCTCTATCGCCTCGAAGAGGGCCTTGAAGTTGCCCTTGCCGAAGCCCATGGAGCCGTGGCGCTCGATCATCTCGAAGAAGACCGTCGGCCGGTCCTGCACCGGCTTGGTGAAGATCTGGAGCAGGTAGCCGTCCTCGTCGCGGTCGACGAGGATCTTCAGCTCGCGGAGGGTGTCGACGGGGACGCGGGTCTCGCCGGCCCAGTCGCCGAGGGTGTCGTAGTACGAGTCGGGGGTGTCCAGGAACTGCACGCCGGCGTCGCGCATGGCCCGGACGGTGGCGACGATGTCGTTGGTGGCGAGGGCGATGTGCTGCACGCCGGGGCCGTTGTAGAACTCCAGGTACTCGTCGATCTGGGACTTCTTCTTGGCGATGGCAGGCTCGTTGAGCGGGAACTTCACCTTGCGGGTGCCGTCCGCGACGACCTTCGACATGAGCGCGGAGTACTCGGTGGCGATGTCGTCGCCCACGAACTCCTTCATGTTGGTGAAGCCCATGACGTTGTTGTAGAAGCTCACCCACTCGTCCATCTTGCCGAGCTCGACGTTGCCCACGCAGTGGTCGATGGCCTGGAAGCGGCGGGGGCCGGGGGTCACGACCGGCTCGGCGGGCTCGAAGCCAGGGAGGTACGGGCCGGTGTAGCCGGTGCGCTCGACCAGGGTGTGGACGGTCCGGCCGTAGGTGGCGATGGTGGCGAGCACCACCGTGCCGTGCTCGTCGGTGAGCTCGTGGGGCTCCGTCACGCCCGTGGCGCCGTGCTCGACGGCGTAGGCGTAGGCGGCGCGGGCGTCCGGCACCTCGATGGCCAGGTCGACGACGCCGTCGCCGTGCTCGGCGACGTGCTCGGCGAGGAAGCGGCCCCGGTCGGTGGTGGCCTTGATGACGGAGGTGAAGACAAAGCGGGCGCTGCCGGACTCCAGGACGTAACTCGCCGTCTCACGGCTGCCGTTCTCCGGGCCGGAGTAGGCGACGCGCTTCATGCCGAAGGCGACGGAGTAGTAGTGCGCGGCCTGCTTGGCGTTCCCGACCGCGAAGACCACCGCGTCCATCCCCTTGACCGGGAAGGGGTCGGCCTGCCGTGCGGTGTGAAGGGTGTGATCCGTGGTCTGAGTCATGGCCGCAGCGTCCCGCCGATCCACAAGGTGCGCAATAGTTTGCGAATTCCCTGGGCATACTGCATAGCGTACGTGCGGTAACCCCGGACGTTCTGTACATGATGACCATAGGGAGGCGGGCATGGCGATCGATCGTTTGGACGGCAGGCTGATCGAGCTGCTCGCGGAGGAGCCGCGGATCGGGGTGCTGGAGGCGTCCCGCCGGCTGGGCGTGGCGCGCGGCACCGTGCAGGCGCGACTGGACCGGCTCCAGGCACAGGGGGTGATCCGCAGCTTCGGGCCGGAGGTGGACCCGGCGGCGCTGGGCTATCCGGTGACGGCGTTCGCCACGCTGGAGATCAAGCAGGGGCAGGGCGCGGACGTCCGGACGCATCTGGCGACCGTGCCGGAGGTGCTGGAGCTGCACACGACCACCGGGCACGGCGACATGCTCTGCCGGCTGGTCGCCCGCTCGAACGCCGACCTCCAGCGTGTGATCGACCGGGTTGTGGGTTTTGATGGCATCGTGCGGGCCTCCACGGCGATCGTGATGGAGAACGCGGTACCGCTGAGGATCATCCCGCTGGTGAAGCAGGCGTCGGAGGACTGACCGAGGACCGGCGGCCCCCGTCCGGGGCCGGGAGCCGGGGACCGACAGCGGCGAGGAGCGTGCCGGGTGACCTTCTGGGAGTACGTCGGCAGCCGGCACGAGCAGCTGCTGGCGGATACGTACCAGCACGCCAGCGCCGTCTTCCAGTGCATGGTCGTGGCCACGCTGATCGGGGTCGCCATCGGGGTGCTCACCTACCGCAGCGAGTGGGCGGGCAACCTCGCGGTCACCGCGACCGCGACGGTCCTCACCGTCCCCTCCCTGGCCCTGATCGGCCTGCTGATCCCGGTCACCGGCCTGGGCGTGGCCCCGACGGTCACGGCGCTGGTGCTCTACGGGCTGCTGCCGATCGTCCGGAACGCGATCGTCGGGCTGCGCGGGGTGGACCCCTCGCTGGTCGACGCCGCGACGGGCATCGGCATGTCGCGGTTCGCCCGGCTGTTCCGGGTGGAGCTGCCGCTCGCCTGGCCGCCGATCCTCACCGGGATCCGGGTCGCCACCCAGATGCTGATGGGCATCGCGGCGATCGCCGCGTACGCCTCCGGGCCGGGGCTCGGCAACGAGATCTTCCGCGGCATCTCGTCCCTGGGCAGTGCCAACGCGCTCAACCAGGTGCTGGCCGGGACGCTCGGCATCATCGTGCTCGCCCTGCTCTTCGACGCCGCGTACGTCCTGATCGGCCGGCTGACCATCCCTAGGGGGATCCGTGCCTGAGCCCACGCCCGCACCCTCCGGCGCGTCACCCGGCGCGGCCACCGCCGGGAAACCCGCCGGGAAGCCCTCCGGCGCCACGATCGAGCTGGAGAACCTCACCAAGCGCTACCCGGGCAACCCCACGCCCGCCGTCGACTGCGTGAACATGGAGATCAAGGCGGGTGAGCTGGTGGTCTTCGTGGGCCCGTCCGGCTGCGGCAAGACCACCACCATGAAGATGATCAACAGGCTGATCGAGCCGACCTCGGGCCGGATCCGCATCGACGACGAGGACGTCACCGACATGGACCCGGTGAAGCTGCGCCGCAAGATCGGCTACGCGATCCAGTCCTCGGGGCTCTTCCCCCATATGACCGTCGCGCAGAACATCGCGCTCGTACCGCGGATGACCGGCTGGCCCAAGGGCCGGACCGACGCCCGGGTGGAGGAGATGCTCGACCTGGTGGGGCTGGACCCCGGCGAGTTCCGGGGCCGCTATCCGCGGCAGCTGTCCGGCGGGCAGCAGCAGCGCGTCGGGGTCGCCCGCGCGCTCGCCGCCGACCCGCCCGTACTCCTGATGGACGAGCCCTTCGGCGCCGTCGACCCGATCACCCGGGACCACCTCCAGGACGAGCTGATCCGGCTCCAGCACGAGCTGCACAAGACGATCGTCTTCGTCACCCATGACTTCGACGAGGCCATCAAGCTCGGCGACCGGATCGCGGTGCTCCGCGAGCGTTCGCACATCGCCCAGTTCGACACCCCGGAGGCGATTCTCACCAACCCGGCCGACGACTTCGTCTCCGGCTTCGTCGGCGCGGGCGCGGCCCTCAAACGGCTCAACCTCACCCGGGTGCGCGACGTGGAGATCGTGGACGTGCCCACGGCCACCGTCGACGACCCCCTCCAGTCCATCTTCGACAAGCTGCGCGCAGGCACCACCAACGAGGTGCTGCTCCTGGACCGCCACCGCCGCCCGTACAAATGGCTGCGGCGGGGCGACCTGATGCGCGCCCGGGGCTCGCTGGCACGGGCGGGCACCCTCGTGCACGACACGGTCACCCGGGACGCGACGCTGCGCGACGCCCTGGAGGCGGTGCTCACCGACAACGCCGGGCGGGTCGCGGTGACGGGGCGGCGCGGCGAGTACGAGGGCGTGGTCGACATGGAGACGCTGATGAACTCGGTGCACGAACTGCTGGAGGAGGACCGGCTCGACGCGGTCGAGCACCAGCACCGGCTGGAGGAACAGCGGTCCCAGCAGACCCGCCAGGAGCAGGAAGGGATGCCGCCGGGCGAGCCGGAGGACCTCTCGTGACGCGGCGCGGCGACCGGCGCACGCCGGACGCGCGGCCCGCCGGGGAGCACGAGGTGCGGGGCATCGCCTTCCGCGACCCCGGGGAGGCCGTGGAGCCGGAGCCGCCCGAGGAGCCCGGGGCGTCCGCCGAGCGGCTCACCGGTCCCGGCCGGCGGATCACCTGGCAGCGGCTCGTCGTCCTGCCGGCGATCGTGGCCGCCGTCCTGCTGGCGACCTGGCTGTGGTTCCGGGGCGCCGAGCTCGACTCGATCGCCGAGAACTCCCTCGCGAACGGCAACGTCTGGCTGCGGCTGCGCCAGCACATCTCGCTGACCGTCGTCTCGACCTTCTTCGTCCTGATCATCGCGATCCCGCTGGGCGTGCTGCTCACCCGCCGCAGGCTGCGGCCCGCGGCCCCCCTGGTGATGGCCCTCGCCAACATCGGCCAGGCCACGCCCGCCATCGGCCTGCTGGCGCTCCTGGTCATCTGGCTGGGCATCGGCACCCGGGCCGCGCTGATCGGCATCGTCGTCTACGCGGTGCTGCCCGTCCTGTCCAACACCGTCGCGGGGCTGCGGGCCATCGACCCGACGCTGGTGGAGGCCGCGCGCGGGATCGGCATGTCGGCCGCCGGGGTGCTGCGCAAGGTCGAACTGCCGCTGGCCGTGCCGCTGATCCTCGCCGGGGTGCGCACCGCGCTCGTCCTCAACGTGGGCACGGCGACGCTCGCCTACTTCGGCGGGGGCGGCGGGCTCGGCGATCTGATCGCCTCGGGCATCACCAACCAGCGGATGTCCGTGCTGGTGCTGGGCTCGGTGCTGACCGTGGCGCTGGCGCTGCTGGTCGACTGGCTGGCGTCGCTGGCGGAGCTGCTGCTGCGGCCGCGCGGGCTGGAACCGGGCGGACCGGGGAGAGCGGGAGGCGAAGGATGAAAGGCGGGGACGAGGGGCGAGGCGTGGGGGACGACGGATGAGGGACGACGGATGAGGGGCAACGGACGAGGGGCGAGGCGTAAGGGGCAACAGATGAGGAGCGAGGCGTGAGGGGCGAGGGATGAGATGGCGCACGGCCGCGGCGGCGGCGTTCGCGGGCATGCTGCTCTCCCCGGTGGCGCTCGCCGGCTGCGGGCTGACCAGCGGCTCACCGATGGTCGACGACGTCCGGCCCGGCTCCGTCGGCCAGGGCCTGCCGCTCAAGGGCGCCGACCTGACCGTCACCTCCAAGAACTTCAGCGAGAACATCGTGCTGGGCCAGATCATGGGCCTGGCCTTCGAGGCCGCCGGCGCGAACGTCCTCGACCGGACCAACATCCAGGGCTCGATCGGCGCCCGCGAGGCGATCCGGTCCGGTGGCGCGGACGCCATGTACGAGTACACCGGCACCGCTTGGATCACCTATCTGGGTCACGACAAGCCGATCGCCGACCCCCAGGCGCAGTGGCGGGCCGTGGCCGAGGCGGACGTCCGCAACGGCATCGTCTGGCTGCCGCCCGCCACGCTCGACAACACGTACGCGCTGGCGCTGAACCGGGCCAACGAGAAGAAGTACGGCACGCGGACGCTCTCGGACGTCGCCCGGCTGTCCCGGACCGACCCCGGGGCGGTGTCGCTGTGCGTGGAGAGCGAGTTCGCGGCCCGCAACGACGGGCTGCCGGGCATGGCGAAGCGGTACGACATGCGCGTCCCGGCGTCGAGCGTGCAGAAGATGGACGGCGGGATCATCTACACCCAGGTCTCCGGGGGCTCCTCCTGCACCTTCGGCGAGGTCTTCACCACCGACGGCCGGATCAAGGCGATGAACCTGGTGGTGATGCGGGACGACAAGCACTTCTTCCCCAACTACAACGCCGCTCCCGAGATCAACGCCAAGGCGATGCGGAAGTACCCGTCGATCAAGGAGGTGCTGGACCCGATCACGGCGAAGCTGACCGACGACGTGGCGCGGGAGCTGAACGCGAAGGTGGATGTGGAGGGCGAGGACCCGCACGCGGTGGCGAAGGACTGGCTGGTGCGGGAGGGGTTCATCCGGGAGGGGTGAGGGCGGGGGGTGTGGGCGGGGGGCTTGCGTGTGCGGCGCGGGTGTCGGGGGCGGGGTCCGGGCGGCAAGGGTCCGGGCAGGATCTTTCCCCTGCCCGCCCCTTCCCGCGTCCGGGGCTCCGCCCCGGACCCCGGTCCTCCGAACGGGCCGGAGCTAGCAGGCCGGGACCTTGTCCTCCTGGCCCGACGCCAGGGCCCGCAGGGACGTCACCGCGTCGTCCAGCTTCTTCACGGGGACCAGGCGCAGCCCCTTCGGGAGGTTGGCCCGCGCGTCCGAGCACTCCGCCTTCGGCACGAGGAAGACGGTGGCGCCGTCGCGCCGGGCCGCCTGGGTCTTCAGCGGCACGCCGCCGACCGCGCCCACGGTGCCGTCCGGCGCGATCGTGCCCGTACCCGCGATCGTCCGGCCGCCGGTGAGGTCGCCGCCGCGGCCGTCGCCGTCGACCTTGTCGATGATCCCGAGGGTGAAGAGCAGGCCGGCGCTGGGTCCGCCGATGTCGGCGAGGCTGAGCCCGACCTTCACGTCCTTCGGGGACTTCCGCAGATAGCGCAGGGCGGCCTGGGAGGCGGCGTCCTGCGACTGCTTCATCTCGGCGGCGTTGTGCTCCGAGACCTCCTGGTCGGAGTCGCCGACGGGGTAGACGGAGTCGCGCGGCATCACGGCGCGGTCGCTGCGGAACCAGCCGCGCACGACGTCGGCCAGGCTGACGTCCACGTGCGGCCCGGTCGCCACGATCGTGGTCATGCGCAGCTCACCGCTGGTGGGGCGGGTGCCCGCGCCGTCGACGGTGATCACCGGCTTGCCCTTGTCCGCCCCCAGGACGTTCACGGTCGAGCCCGGCTGCGCGAGCGAGAACGGCAGGGGGACGAACGCGGCCACCGCGAACAGGGCGACGACGGGCGCGGCGCAGACCGCGAGGATCCGGGTACGCCCCGACGGGCGGGAGAACCGGGCGGTGGGAGTCTGAGCTGGCATGCAAGCGAATCTAGTTCACTCCCGCCCCTGCCGTGACAGGCAACCCTCGCGGTGCGGCCTCACCGGGCGGGTCGGGCCGGGGAGGCCGGCCGGGCGGGCCAGAGATCGGGCCGGCCGGGTCGGGCCGGCCGGACGGGCTCGGACGGGCCGGGCCAGGCCGCGTAGGCGGCCGGACGGCAGGCCGGCTCGGGCCGGGCCGGGAAGCCGGAGAGCCGGGCCGGGCCGGGCAGGACAGGCCAGGCAGGACAGGCCAGGCCTGGCAGGTCGCGAGCCCGGTGGGTCGGCCCGGGACGTGGGGAACCCCGGGCCGACCCGCGCTCACCGCAGCGCGTCGGCCACCTCCTTGGCCGCCTCCATCACCCGGGGGCCCACACGATCGGGGATCGAGTCGGAGAGCATGACGACGCCCACGCTGCCCTCGATGCCCAGGACGCCGAGCAGGGGCGCCGCCGCCCCACTGGCCCCGGCCTCCAGTTCGCCGTGGGTGAGGGCGTACCCGGGGTTGTCGGTCTCGCCCCGGCGGGCCGCGAGTATGGCCCGGCCGGCCGCCCCCCGGTCCAGCGGATGGCGGAACCCGGCCCGGTAGGCCACGTGGTAATCCGTCCACGTCGGTTCGACGACGGCCACCGCGAGCGCCTCGGTGCCGTCGACGAGCGTGAGGTGGGCGGTGGCCCCGATGTCCTCGGCCAGGGACCGCAGGGCGGGCAGGGCCGCCTCCCTGACCAGCGGGTGCACCTGGCGGCCGAGCCGCAGCACCCCCAGGCCGACCCTGGCCCGGCCGCCGATGTCACGGCGTACGAGCGCGTGCTGTTCCAGCGTGGCGAGCAGTCGATAGACCACCGTCCGGTTGACCCCGAGCTTGGTGGACAGCTCGGTGACGGTCAGCCCGTGATCGGTGTCGGCGAGCAGTTTGAGGACACGCAGTCCCCGGTCGAGCGTCTGTGAGGTCTCCGCGGTCACGGCGCCCCTCCTCCGATGAGTGGCGGCCCTTCGTCGCGGTGGGGTGCGCCGCCGGTCCCGTGCCGGCAGCGCGCGAGGAGAGGCCGCCGGCCGCTTTTCGCTTGGCACCGGCTGCGCTCCGCGGCGGCGCTGCCACGGGGCGTGTGCGTGACCGGCACCGTAGCGCCGCCGGTCCGCTCAGCGGAAGAGTCTGCCCGCGATCCGGGCGCCGCGTGGGATTTTGGCGATTATCGGGGGCGGGATTTCACTATGCGGACGGTTTGCGGGCCGGATCCGCTGAAACCACTGAGGCCGAAAATCACTGACGATCCGTCAAAGTCCGGCTTAAGGTGATCATCATGAAGACTTCCCGAATAGCCATGATCGTGGCCGCTGGTGTCCTTGTCCCCGCTGCCTTCCTCGCCTCCCCCGCGGCCGCCGACGAGCGGACGCCGACGACGGCCGCCGCCGAGCAGCAGCCCACGGCCGGCCGGGCCGTCATCAAGGTCGGATCCACCGGCCTCACCGTCAAGCCGGGGGGTACGGCCGACGTCGACGTGACGGTCGACAACTCCGCGAGCGACACGGACTTCGGAGTGGTCGGCCTGCCCACCAATATCTGGTTCGACGGAAAGCCGGGCCCGGAATGGAACGACGTGAAGGTGTCGTTCTGGAACGAGGAGGAGCACGCCTGGGTACCCACCTCGTGGGACCCCTCGAACAAGTTCGAGCTCCCGCGCCCCCGGCTGGACAAGCGCTCCACGGTCGGCTTCAAGCTCCGCTTCACCTTCGCGCCCGACGTGCAGCCGAGCCGGGGCGTCATCCAGTTCCTCGGGCTCTCCATGGACATGGAGAAGAACACCGCCACCGACCAGGCCACCTGGCCCACCGAGGTGAAGCTGCCCTTCACGGTCCTCCCCGCGGACCGCTAGCGCCGACCCGTGAACGGGCCGGCGCTGGGCGTCAGCGCATCCGCGTCGCCCACTCGCGCACCTTCTTGATGCGCTCGTTCAGCTGGCCCGCCGTCGCCTCCGCGCTCGGCGGGCCGCCGCACACGCGGCGCAGCTCGTTGTGGATCACGCCGTGCGGCTTGCCGCTCTGGTGGACGTAGGCGCCGACCAGGGTGTTCAGCTGCTTGCGCAGCTCCAGGAGCTCCTTGTGGGTGACCACCGGGCGCCGCTCGGCGGGAAGTTCGAGGAGGTCCGCCTCCGCGTCCGGCCGCTTGCGGCTGTGCGCGATCTGGCGGGCCTGCCGCTTCTGGAGCAGCATCTGCACCTGGTCCGGCTCCAGCAGCCCGGGGATGCCGAGGTAGTCCTGCTCCTCCTCGCTGCCCGCGTGCGCCTGCATGCCGAACTCGGCGTTGTTGTAGAGCACCCGGTCGAAGACCGCGTCGGACTCCAGCGCCTCGAAGGACAGCTGGTCGTCGGTGCCCGTTTCCTCGTCCTGCTGCCGCTCCGCCTCGGCGAGGAGCTTGTCCTCCTCCGCGTACGGGTCCTCCTCGCCGTCGCCCTTCTTCGGCTTGTCGAGGACGTGGTCGCGCTCGACCTCCATCTCATTGGCGAAGGTCAGCAGGTCGGGCACGGTCGGCAGGAAGACGGACGCCGTCTCGCCGCGCCGCCGGGAGCGCACGAAGCGGCCGACGGCCTGGGCGAAGAACAGCGGGGTGGAGATCGTCGTCGCGTAGACCCCGACGGCGAGGCGGGGCACGTCGACGCCCTCGGACACCATGCGGACGGCGACCATCCAGCGGGAGTCGGAGTGGGCGTAGTCGTCGATGCGCTGGGAGGCCCCGGAGTCGTCGGAGAGCACGACCGTCGCGCCCTCGCCGGTGATCTCCCGGATCAGCTTGGCGTAGGCGCGGGCGGACTCCTGGTCGGCGGCGATCACGAGCGCGCCGGCGTCCGGGATGGCCTTGCGGACCTCGGTCAGCCGGCGGTCGGCGGCGCGCAGGACGTTCGGCATCCAGTCGCCGCGCGGGTCCAGGGCGGTGCGCCAGGCCTGCGAGACGGCGTCCTTGGTCATCGGCTCGCCGAGGCGGGCCTCGATCTCGTCGCCGGCCTTGGTGCGCCAGCGCATGTTGCCGCTGTAGGAGAGGAATATGACCGGGCGGACGACACCGTCGGCGAGGGCGTTGCCGTAGCCGTACGTGTAGTCGGCGGCGGAGCGGCGGATGCCGTCGTTGCCCTCCTCGTACGTGACGAAGGGGATCGGGTTGGTGTCGGAGCGGAAGGGCGTGCCCGTCAGCGCGAGGCGCCGGGTCGCGGGCTCGAACGCCTCCATGCACGCCTCGCCCCACGACTTGGAGTCGCCGGCGTGGTGGATCTCGTCGAGGATGACGAGGGTCTTGCGCTGCTCGCAGCGGTTGCGGTGGAGCATCGGGCGGACGCCCACACCGGCGTAGGTCACGGCGACGCCGTGGTACTCGCGGCCGAGGGGGCCGGCGCTGTACTCGGGGTCGAGCTTGATCCCGACGCGGGCCGCGGCCTCCGCCCACTGCTTCTTCAGGTGCTCGGTGGGCGCGACCACGGTCACCTGCTGGACGACGTGGTGGTGCAGCAGCCAGGAGGCGAGGGTGAGGGCGAAGGTGGTCTTTCCGGCGCCAGGGGTCGCCACGGCGAGGAAGTCGCGCGGCTGCTCCTGGATGTACTTCCCCATCGCGCCCTCCTGCCAGGCGCGCAGCTTGTTGGCGGTACCCCAAGGGGCCCGGCCGGGGAAGGCGGGCGAGAGATGGTGGCTCGTGGTGGTGGTAGTCACGGTCTCCGTCGGCTGGTTCGGCGATCGGCAACCGCGCAAGCCTACCTGCGGTCGGATCGGCTCCCCGGGCTTACGCCCCGGGGACACCCGGGGGTGGGACCGAGGTCACACACCCCCGGGCGGCCGGCCGGGCGGGCCGGTCAGGCGTCACGCGGTGTGAGCCTCGTGGCGACGTACGCGCCCACCAGCGCGAACGCCGCCGCGAGGGCGAAGACCGCGACGAAGGCGGCCGGCGGGGCGGCCGCGCCGTGCTCCCCGGCGGTCGCCGAGCCGCCGCCGAAGGAGGCGAAGAGCACACCGGCGAGGCCGACGAGGGTGATGCTGCCGAGCGCGTCGGAGACCTGGAGGGAGGCCGAGTTCGCGCCCTCCTCGCCGGGCTTGGAGAGCCTGAGCAGCAGCACCGAGCCGCTGGAGATCGTCAGGCCCATGCCGTAGCCGCCGACCACCCAGGCCAGGGCGGCCGTCCACACCGGGACCCCGTCGGCCAGGACCGTCGCCATCAGGGCGATGGCCAGCGCCATCAGCCCCATGCCGAGGCTCATCAGCCGCTCGCGGTACGGCTCGGCGCGGGTGCGGCTCTGGGTGTACGAGCCGAGGGCCCAGGTCAGGCCGCCGCCGGTGAGGGAGAGCCCGGCCAGCGTGGCGGAGAGGCCGCGCTCGGTGACGAGCATCAGCGGGACGAAGCTCTCGGCGGCCAGGAAGGAGCCCTGGGCGAGACCGCGCAGCAGGACGACGGCGGGCAGGCCGCGGCCCGCGAGGAAGGTGCCGCGGGGCAGCAGCAGCCGGACGCAGGGGACGAGGAGGGCGAGTCCGGCGGCCGCGGGCAGCAGCGAGACGGGGCCGATGTCCTGCCCCGCGTACTGGAGCAGCCCCGCGCCCGCCGCGACGGCGAGGGCCAGCAGGATGCGGCGGCCGTCCATGGTCCCGGGGCGCTCGGCCGGCGGGAGGGCGCGCAGCGCGGGCAGCATCACCACGAGCGGCAGCAGGATCAGCACGGGGATGGCCAGGAAGACCCACCGCCAGCCGAGCTGCTCGGTGACGGTGCCGGCCACCAGCGGGCCGACGATCACGGGGACCACCCAGGCCGCCGAGAAGGAGGCCATCACCGCCGGGCGCAGATGTTCGGGGTAGGCCCGGCCCACGACGACGTAGAGCGCGACGATGACCAGTCCGCTGCCGATGCCCTGGACGCCGCGCGCGGCCACGAACATCCACATCTGCTGGGCGGAGCCCGCCAGGACCAGGCCGGTGCCGAAGGCGGCGATGCCGGTGAAGAGGGGGGCGAGCGGCCCGGCCCGGTCGCACCACTCGCCGGAGAACGCCATGGTGAACAGGCTGGCCGTGAAGAAGGCCGAGAACGAGAAGGCGTACAGCTCGATCCCGTCGAGCGCGCGGGCCGCCACCGGCATCGCCGTGTTGACCGCGCTGGCCTCGAAGGCGATGAGGGAGACGACGGAGATGATGCCGAGGGTGAGGGCGCGGTAGCGGCGGCCTAGGACGCCGTCGCCGGGGGCGGGGACGGGGGCAGGGGCGGGAGTGGGTATGGCGAGGTCGTCGGCGTCGGGAGCGGTCATGGGTGTCAGGGTAGGGAGGGAGGGGGGTGCGTGGCGCCTGTCGAACGACCGGAATCTCATCATCCATGAGCCCTAGGCCGACGGGCTGAAATCAGCCCGTCCGGCGTTTGAGGACACCGCGCGTCAGCGCGGAAAAGGGGGTCCGGGGGGCCTGCCCCCGGTTCGGGAAGGGGCGGGGCTGGGGAACACGCCGCCCGCAGGGCACGCGTACGCCCCGCATCACGTCACGCATCACGTCACGCATCACGTCGCGTCACGCGGCGTCACACCACGTCACATCACGTCGTCAGCAACACCCCGCCGTACGACGCCCCCGCGATCACCACCCACGAGCACAGCCCCAGCGCCGCCACCCGCCCACCCGTCCGCGCCAGCGACGGCAGGTGGACGGCGCTGCCCAGGCCGAAGAGGGCCGCGGCCAGCAGCAGTTCCTGTGCGTGCCCGGCGAGGTCGAGCGCGGCGCCCGGCAGCCACCCCGTGGTGCGGACGACGACCATGGCGAGGAAGCCGAGGACGAAGAGCGGGACGAGCGGAGGCCGCTTGCCGGACGCCTTCACCGGCCCCTTCCCGCGGTTGCGCACCGAGACGGCGACGGCCGCGACGAGCGGGGCGAGCAGGGCCACGCGCATCAGCTTGACCAGTACGGCGTCGGTGAGCGCGGCCGGCCCGGCGGTCTGCGCGGTGGCCACGACCTGGCCGACGTCGTGGACGCCCGCGCCGACCCAGCGGCCGAACTGGGCATCGTCGAGGCCGAGGGGGTGGTGCAGCAGCGGCAGGACGGCGATGGCGAGGGTGCCGCAGAGCGTCACCAGCGCCACGGACGTGGCCACGTCCTCCTCGTCGCTGCCCGACACCTCGCTGACCGCGCCGATCGCGGAGGCGCCGCAGATGGAGTAGCCGGTGGCGATCAGCAGCGGCTGGTCACCGCGCAGACCGAGCCGGCGCCCGAGCCACAGTGTTCCCCAGAAGGTGGCCGCGACCACGGCGACCACCATGGCGGCGGTGGCCCAGCCGAGGCCGAGCACGTCGTCGAGACCGAGCTTGAGGCCGAGCAGGACGACGCCGATCCGCATGAGCCGTTTGCCGGCCAGGGTCAGGCCGGGCCGGGCCGCCCCGCGCACCGCGGCCCGTACGCCGGGCAGGTGGGCGGAGGCGATGCCGAGCACGACGGCGGCGGTGAGCATCGGCACGGCCGGTACGAGCCGGTGGACGGCCCAGGCGACGGCGACGCCGCCGGCGGCCATGGCGAGCCCGGGGAGCTTGCCGGGGCCGGGGCGGCGCCCGGCGGCGGGGGCGTCCTGGCGGGGGGTGCCGGTCCGCGGGGTGAGGAGGGCCATCAGAGTTCGTCGGCCGGGAGGTCGTAGACGCGGCGGACGCTGGAGCCGAGGCGGGCGATGTCGGCGCCGTAGATGTGGAGGGAGACGGCGGTGGTGGAACAGGCGTTGCGCACACGGTGGATGTCGCCGGGGGGCGCGAAGCCGCAGACGTCGCCCTGGTGGTTGACGACGTCCTCGGTGGCGACGAGGCGGGCGGTCGTGCCGTCGGGGACGAGCCGGTAGCGGCGCTCGCTCTCGGTGCCCTGGTGGACTCCCGTGACGCACCAGGAGACATGGTCGTGGATGCTGGTCTGCTGGCCGGGCATCCAGACGAGGGCGACGACGGAGAAGCTGCCGTCGGACTCGGCGTGCAGGATGTGCTGCCGGTAGCGGTCGGGGTCGCCTTCGGTCTGTTCCGGGGTGAGGAGATCAGCGGCGCCGAGGTGCGCGGCGAGCCGCTCGCCGACGAGGTATGCCGTCGTGTCGGGCGGCAGGCCGCGGCCTACGGCCTCGCGCACGTCGTCGACGAGCTGGCCGAGGCGCGCGGTCGTGGGGGCTGCGGTGGGAGTGGTCATACGAGCAGCGTCGATGTGGCCGGATCCATCAGTCCAACGACAGTTTGTTGGCGGGATGCCAACGCCGGCTTATGGGTGGGTGCTCGGGGGAGCGCTGTCGGGGGTGCGGTGTGAGGCCGTCCGGGGTGCGAGCCCACACCGCCGGGGGTACGAGTCCCGCCGTCCGGGGTGCGGCGCCGTGCCCTCCGGGGCGGGGGTCCGGGGCCGTATATTTACGGGCCCGGAACCCCGAACCGCGCCGGAACCCCCTCCTCGGGCCCGCAAATACACGTAAGCGCCCCGGACCCCCGCCCCTGCGGTCCCGTCGCCTCCCGTCCGTTCAGCAGCCCACCCGCCGCGCGGCGACGGCGCGCAGCTCGTCGAGGACGAGGGCCGTGGCGGGCACGCGGAGGTGCTCACGCAGGACGTACGCGGAGACCTGCCGGCGGATGGCGGGGTCCAGCGCCC
Source organism: Streptomyces albireticuli (assembly GCF_021228125.1). Lineage (GTDB taxonomy): Bacteria > Actinomycetota > Actinomycetes > Streptomycetales > Streptomycetaceae > Streptomyces > Streptomyces albireticuli. The sequence goes on along the minus strand of NZ_JAJQQS010000002.1, from coordinate 20,966 downwards.
GGCCGGTGATCTTCTCGTGGCGGAGGAAGGACAGCACGAGCCCCGGCATCATCGCGACGCCCAGCCCCTCGGCGACGAGGGACTGTACGACGAGGTTGTCGTCCGTGGTGAAGGCGATGTCGGGCGCGAAGCCCAGCTCGGCGCACTCGTGCAGGAAGTTGGTGCGGCAGCGCAGACAGCCCGCGATCCAGCGCTCCTCGGTGAGGTCGGCCAGCTGGACGGCGCGGCGGCGGGCGAGGGGGTGCCCGGTGGGCATCAGGATGGTGAGCTGATCCTCCATCAGCCTGGTCTCGACGACCTCGTCCGGGACCTGTTCGCGCAGGCCGGGGTAGGTGAAGGCGAGGGTGATGTCGCATTCGCCGCGCACCAGGCGGTGTATGGAGTCCGGGGGCTCGCCCTCCAGCAGTTCGACCCGTACGCCCGGGTGGGCGGCGGCGAGGCCCGCCAGGGCCTCCGGTATCAGGGTGGCGCTCGCGCTCGGGAAGGCGCAGACGCGGACCCGGCCGGAGCGGAGCCTGGTCAGGGAGCTCATCTGCTGCTGGGCGGTGGTGAGACTGTCCAGGATCGTCTCCGCGTGCCGGGCGAGCGCCTCACCGGCCTCGGTGAGCCGCATCCGGCGGCCGACGCGGATGAAGAGCGGGGTGCCCACGGAGCGTTCGAGGGCCTTCATCTGCTGGGTGATCGCGGGTTGTGTGTACCCGAGGGCGCGGGCGGCGGCCGAGTACGAGCCGGCCGTGACCACCGCGTGGAACGTCTTGATGTGCCGCGAGTCGAACACGCCGGAATCATAAGCGGAATTTGGGATAGGAGGGGAGAGGGCGGGGGGTCGCTTCTGGATCAATGGATTTCTGGGGCAGGGTGGACATATGCCGCATAATTTGACTGATCGCCCACCGCGTGACCCCGCGTACTACACCTCGTACGACGGGACGGAGCTCGCCTACCGGGAGTCGGGGCCGCCGGACGCACCGCCTCTGATCTGCCTGGCCGGCGGGCCGGGCCGGGACGCCGCGTACCTCAGCGACCTCGGCGGCCTGGACGCGCGCTACCGCCTGGTGGTCCCGGACAGCCGCGGCACGGGCGCCTCCCCACCGGCCCCGGACCCGGCCGGCTACGCCTTCCCCGCCCTCGCCGAGGACCTGGAGGCACTCCGCCGCCACCTGGGCCTGGAGCGCTTCGCCCTCCTCGCGCACGACGCGGCGTGCGCCACGGCTCAGGCGTACGCGGCGGCGCACGGCGATCACCTGTCCCACCTGGTGCTGGTGACCCCCGGCTCCCGCCTCCAGGGCGAACTCCCCACGGACGCCGAGGAGATCTTCGAGTCCCGGGCGACGGAGGACTGGTGGGTGGACGCGTACGTCGCCGTCCACACCCTGCCCACGACCACGGACCTCACGGAGGTACGCGCCCTCCTGGCCCGCGCGGCCCCCATGGCCTACGGCCGCTGGGACGCCCCCCAACGGGCCCACGCGGCCACCGAACCCGACCAGCTAGGCCCGGTCCCCCGCGCCGGCTTCTGGCAGGGCGTCGACGAACCGTCCCGGCTCGCCCTCCTCGACCGCCTGCGCCACGTCGAGTGCCCGGCCCTCGTCGTCACGGGCGACCGCGACGCCCTCTCCGGCATGCGCGCGGGCGAACTCGTCGCGGCCTCACTGCCGAACGCCGTCCTCAGGCCGCTGCACGAGGTCGGGCACTACCCCTGGGTGGACGAACCGGAGCTGTTCCGGCCGCTGGTGGAGGAGTTCCTGAGCGGGCGAACACCCTCGACGCCCTCAAGTGGCGGGGCGTGAACGCGGCATGTCGGTCGTATGGCGGCCGTGCGGGACCCGTTGAACGCCCTCGGGAGGGGCCCTACTGTCGGTGGGGAAGGCACGACATGGCCGTGTGCCCGAGTGGTTGAGGGACTCGCCTGCAAAGCGAGTTACGCCGGTTCGATTCCGGTCACGGCCTCTGAGTACGCACCGACCCAGGCGGTCGCCATCCCTATCCCGGATAGCAGAGACCGTCGATCGGGCAGAACATCGCCCAGGTGAAGTTGTAACCGTCACGTATGGTCACGGGGTTCGGAATCGGGTCGAAGTTGACGTAGGACCCGGGGTCGGCCGTGGCGGTGAAGGTGACCACCGTTCCGACCTCGAAGCTCGCGGTGCAGGTGCCCTCAGGGTTCCACGGCGGGTCTTCGGACCCGTACGGGTCCCACGCCGTCGTGTGGCAGTTGATCCCGGCGGGCTGACTGGTGACGGTTCCACCGCCCCAGCCGTCGCTGATCCAGGCGGACAGCTCGGCGGTGACCCGGGCCTGGGGCTGGGACTGCGTCTGGGCCTGGACCGGGGCGACGGAAGCGATCGCGGCGGCCGTGGCGAGTGCGGTGACGATCCCCGTCGCGCGCCAGGCGCGGTTTCTGTTCTTCCTCATGGGAAGCTCCTCGGATCGAACCATTTTCGACCCCTGTCACCAGCCTATTCACCCCTTGGGGGATCTGCGACGGGAACGGGCCCCGGACCGTTCCTCAGGACCCGCCCGCCGCTTTGCGCCGCCGGGCGAGGACGATCGGAACGGTGACGGCCGCCGCGATGACGAGGGCGGCTCCGGCGCCTATGGCGATCCAGGAGGCGGGGGTGCCGTCGTCACTTTCGGCGGCGGCTTCGGGCTGCTTGTCCTTCGGAAGACCGTCGGCTTTGGTCTTGGAGTCCTCCGGCTTCGAAGGAGTGGAAGCGTCCGGGCCCGGCAGGGGGTTCACATCGGCAGGGCCGGGGTCACCCGGGTCCTTGAGGGCGATGCGAGGCCGGACGGCGCCGTAGCCGACGTAGTCGTCGCGCTTGGCACTGGTGGTGGTGCCGCCGGCGGTGTTGACGAGGACACGGGTGACCTGGTTCGCGGTCCAGGTGGGATGGACGGACCAGATGAGAGCGGCGGACGCGGAGGCGAGGGCGGCCGCGTCACTGGTTCCGTTGGTGCGGCAGACACCGGTGCGGCCGGCGCAGGCGCCGATGATCTCCACGCCCGGAGCAGCCAGATCGACCTGGGAGCCGCGCTGCGACCACGTCGCGGAATTGCCCTCCTGATCGAACGCCGCCACACCGATGACGCCGGGATAGGCGGCCGGGTAGCCCACCACATTGCTCTTGTCGCCCGTGTTGCCGACCGAGGCGAAGATCAGCTTCCCCTTGCTCAGGGCATAGGAGATGGCTTCCTCCTCCAATGTGCTCCGGCCTGGACTTCCCCGCGAGATGTTGATGATCCTGGCGTCCGACTCCGCCGCATACCGAATGGCATCGGCCGACGACTTGGAGTCCGCCTCGAAGTCCTTGCCCCCCACCCGGAGCGGGAGGATCTTCACCCCAGGGGCGAGGCCATAGGCCCCTGTGTCACCGCCCCTCTTTCCCGTTCCCGCGATCAAAGCGGAAACACCGGTGCCATGGCCTCGGGAATCGGTGTGCGCGTCGCCCGGCTCACCCGAGAAGTTCTTCCCTTCGAGCACCTGCCCCCGCAGATCGGGCAGGCTCGCGTCCACGCCGGAGTCGATGACCGCCACCGTGACTCCGGCGCCTGTGCTCGTCTCCCACATCTCTTCCGCGTGCATGACGTCCAGATGCCATTGGCGGGAGCGGATGGTGTCGGCGTGCGCGGGCGTGGCCGAGGCAACGACCAGCGAGGCGAGAACGGCGGCGGCCGTTCCCGCCCATGTCCCGCGTACGGCACGAGCACTGCGCATGTGGATGTCCTCTACTCGATGACCGGGGGCACGACGGGCTTGCTCTGTGCCCAGGTCTCCTCGTCCTCGACCAGGTAGTCGGGCCGTCGGCCACCGCCGCCCCGCCGCTCCGGCGTGGCGCCGCCAAGGCCCGCGCCGGGCATCATGCCGGCGGGCATGCCGTTCCTGGCCGTCGTGGTGCCGGTGCCCTCGCCCGGACCACGGACCAGGCCCGTGCCGCCCGGGGTGAAGGGGGTGCCCCCACCACCGGGGCGCTGCCCCGGCCGTCCTCCGACGATCCCGCCGGGGTCGGTGGCCATGTGGCGCCCCGCGCCGGTACCCGGACGGCTCGCCGGAGGGCCGGACACACCGGGGAAGCCCCCGCCCGCGCCGACGGGTCCGCTCATGGGCGGCCGGGTCTGCCCCTGCCGCTGCGTCGGCTCCGCGCCGAAGACGTTGCTCCGGCCGGGGTTCTGCGTGGGCCCGGACGTACCGCCGCGCGGCGCGGGCTGCCCGCCGATGATCCCGTCGTGAGGCGGGTTCGGCAGCCTGCCGCCCGGCCGAGGCGTAGGGCCGGGTGCGGGCTGGGGCAGACGGGTGTCCGGGCGCGGCACGGGGCCCGGCCCCGGCAGGCCCGGGCCAGGGGTTCTCGGCGCCGGTCGCCGCCCCTGGTCGGGGAGCCGGCCGTCCGGTCGCGGGCCCGGTCCGGGACGGCGGTCGGGACCCGGCCAGTTCGGCACGGGCGGAAGCGGCCCGGGAATGTGCGGCCTGCCGGTGTCCGGCGGGGTGACCGGGGGCCTGTCCGGCAGGGGGACCCGCGTCCGGGGAGTTGTGTCGACGCCACCGGAGAGGTCCAGGTCCGGACGGCTGCGCGGACGTTCGTCGTATCCGGGCGAACCCGGAAGCCCGGGGCCACCGCCGGCCGATCCTCCGGGGCCGTAGCCCGAAGGGCCCGCCCCCGAGGGGCCGCCGCCCGAATACCCCCCACCGCCACCGCCCGGCAGATCGACGTCCTCCGAGTCGTACTGGTCCCGCCGGGACGGCATCACCGCGTCCGGCATGGGCGGGAAGTTCGGCCTCTTCACCATCATGATCTGCGTACCCGTGTGCTGGTACGACTCCGCCAACGCCTTCATCCGGCCGGCGGCGTCGTGATGGGCCTCGCTCAACCGCTTCTGCGCGTCATAGGCGGCCTTCTGGTCCGGGCCACCCAGCTTGAGCCCCTTGTCCACGAGGTTGATCAGAGGGTTGGGCACCCCGCCGAAGACATAGGGGTGCGCCTTGACCCAGGAATCGACAAGAGCCTTGTCGGCCGCCGAGTACTTCGGCATCTTCGTCGCCTTGAGCAGATCAGCAGCCGCGTGCGTCATCCACGTACCGGCTGTCTCGGCGTATTCGCCGAGTCGCCCCGCCTCATTGCTCATGGAGACGCCCCACTTACGGAAGGCATCGCCGGCGGGGCCGGCCCAGACGACGCCGTCCACGTGCTCCTTGAGGTCGTCGCCGAGGTCTTTGATGGCCTTGCTCGCGCTCCCCAGCCTCTTGGCGATCTCTTCGACCCGCTTGCAGTCGGCATGCTCCACCATCGCCTGGAGCTTCTCGTGCGGGATGGTGAAGAAGTCCTGCTCGGTGTACGCCTGCGCGTGACGAGGGTCTTTGGCACTCTTCGGGGCCGGTGCGCGGTCTGCCATGGTGCGTCCTTTCCTCGTCGTCTAAGCCCGGGTCTTGCCGTGCGGCTGGCCGGGCGGGGTGAGCGGCGTACGTTCCCCCGTACGCGACGTGTTCTGGTGCTCCGCCGGGCCGTGCGGATCCAGCTTCGGGTCGTACTGACGCTGCATCCGGTCGTGGATCGCCCAGAGCTTGTCGCGCTCCTCAGCGTCCGTGTTGGCGTAGCCGCCGTGCGCGTCCAGTACCGCCGAACTCAAGGCGTCGATCTGGTCGTTCAACAGTTTGGCGAGCGTCGCGAGGTCGCTCTGGACGTCGTGGTAGACCTTGTAGAGCGCCCCGGCCGCGTTGAAATTCTTGCCGAGGGCGGCCTCGGACAGGCCCGTGTCGGCGACCTTCGTCGGTGCGCCGTCCGACTCCCCCAGCGTTGTCAAGAGGTCGTCGATCCGGCCCTTGAACTTCTTGAGGGAGGCCAACTCGGCGGCCAGGCCGCCCTTCGGCTCGTCCCCCGGTGCCCCGGGCTTCGCGTGCTCGGCCACGTCCGCTTTCTGCCTTCCCCCATTCACCCGCCGTCGCAGGTGACTTCACGCTACACACTAATACCGAGCGGTGACAGGCACATAAGTACGGCTACTCAGCCCGCCGTCACCACCGCCGCCTGCGGGCGGATCGGCAGGCGGTTGACCGGGCGGCCCGTCGCGGCGCGGACGGCGGAGGCGACCGCCGCCGGGGAGGTGACGACCGGGACGGCGCTGATGGCCTTGGCGCCGAAGGGGGCGACGACGTCGCGTTCCTCGACCAGCTTGACGATGCGGATGTCGGGGGTGTCCAGCGCCGTCGGCAGGGCGTAGCCCGTGAGGTCGGGGCGGCGGACCTGGCCGGCGGAGGTGCGGAGGTTCTCGGTGAGGGCCGCGCCGACGCCCTGGGTGATGCCGGCCTCGATGCGGGCCCGGGCCTGTGCCGGGTTGAGGACCCGGCCCACGTCCTGGGCGACGGCCATCTCCACCACGCGCACCGAGCCCAGCTCGACGTCGACGTCGACGACCGCGCGGACGGCGCAGAAGGCGAGGCCGACGAAGGCGTCGCCCTGGCCGGTCTCGTCCAGGGGCTCGGTCGGGTGGGGGCGGCACTGGGCGGTGGCCCAGAGTTCCTTGCCGTCCAGGGCCTCGCCCACCGTCGTGCTCAGCACGCCGTCGTACGAGGTGATCTTGCCGTCCGCGATGGTCAGCAGCTCCGTGGACATCCCGAACTGGGCGGCCAGGGGCTGGAGGAGCTGGGTGCGCACCATGCGGGCCGCCCGTTCCACCGCGCCGCCCGAGACCCAGGTGTGGCGGCTGCGCGCGCCGGGGCCGGAGGGGGGCTGGTCGGTGTCGACGGGGGCGACGTGGACCTCTTCGAGGCCGAGGACGTCCTGGACGATCTGCCGGGCGAGGGTGGTGAAGCCCTGGCCGGTCTCGACGGCCGCGCAGATGACGGTGGCGACCGAGCCCGTGACCTTGACCGTGGCCGTGGACACCTCGTCCGCGCCCTCCGCGCCCAGCATGTGGATCATGCCGAGGCCGTAGCCGACGCCGCGCCGGACCGCGCCGGGCTCACCGGCGCCGTCCGGGCCGCCGGGCAGCAGCCAGTCCTGGTCGGGGTCGTCCTGCGGGAGCGCGGGCAGCGGCTCGTCGCGGACTGCGCGAAGGAGTTCGGCCACGGGGGCCGGGCAGGTGACCGTCTGACCGGTGGGCAGCAGGTCGCCCGTGGCCATGACGTTGCGCAGCCGCAGCTCGGCGGGGTCCATGCCGAGCCGGGCGGCGAGCTTGTCCATCTGGCCCTCGTAGGCGGCGCACACCTGCATGGCGCCCTCGCCGCGGACGTGGCCGGAGGGCGGGTTGTTCGTACGGACCGCCCAGCCCTCGACGAAGGCGTGCGGGACGACGTACGGGCCGCAGGCGAAGGAGACGGCCGCGGCCAGGGCCTCGGCCGAGGAGTCCGCGTACGCGCCGGCGTCCAGCAGGATCTGCGCCTCGACCTTCACCAGCTTGCCCTCGGCGTCCGCGTGGTGGCGGTAGCGGAGCAGCGTGGGGTGGCGGTGCGGGTGGCTGAGGAAGGACTCCTCGCGGGTCGCGGCGAGCTTGACCGGGTGGCCGGTGCGCAGGGCCAGCAGGCCGAGCGGCAGCTGCATGCCCGGGTCCTCGCGGTCGCCCATCGCGCCGGGGACGCCCGTGACGACGACCTTGACGCGCTCCGGGGCCAGGCCGAAGCAGGCGGCGGCCAGATCGCGGTCGGCGTGCGGGTCGGTGGAGGCGGTGTAGATCTCCACGCCGCCGTCGGGGCGGGGCACGGCGAGGCCCGCCTCGGCGCCGATGGGCGCGGGGTCCTGGCGGCCGATGCGGTAGAGGCCCTCGACGACGACCTCACCGGTCGCCTCGGGGTCGCCGAAGCGCAGCGGGATGTGGCGGATCAGGTTGCCGTCGGGGTGCAGCGGCTCGGCGGAGAACGCCTGCTCGGGGTCGGTGACCGGGTCCAGGAGCTCGTACTCGACGGCGATGGCCGCGGCGGCGAGCCGGGCGGTGTCGGGGTGGTCGGCGGCGACGGCGGCGATCGGCTCGCCGTGGTGGCGCACGATCTCCGAGGCGAAGACGGGCCGGTCGGCGATGCGGCGGCCGTGCGCGGTGTCGCCGGGGACGTCGGCGTGGGTGACGACGGCCCGGACGCCCGGCATCCGGGCGGCCTCGGTGGTGTCGATGGAGAGGATGCGGGCGTGGGGGTGCGGCGAGCGCAGCACCGCGGCCCACAGCAGCCCCTCGGCCCACAGGTCCGCCGCGTAGGGGTAGATGCCCTGGGTCTTGGCGGCCGCGTCGGCGGCGGGGAGGGACACGCCGAGGCCGTGCGGCGGCGGCTCGGCGGCGCCGGCGAGGGCCGGCGAGGTGACGGGGGCCGTGGTGACGGCGCCGTCCGCCGCGCCCGCCGTTCCCGTCATGCCGCCCATGCCGCCCGTTCCCGTCATTCCATCGCCCTTCCGCTTCCGCCGCCGTGCGGGCCCGCCTGGTGCGGGATGCGTGCCTGGTCCGCGTCCGGCTGCGTCTCTTCCTGTGCCGCCGCCGACTCCGCGCGCTCCTCGACGACCTGGCGCACCGCGTCGAGCACGCCCCGGTAGCCGGAGCAGCGGCAGAGGTTGCCGCAGATGGCCTGGCGGGTCTCCAGCTCGGTGGGGGCGTGGTTGCCCTCGAGCAGGTCGTGCATGGTCATGGCCATGCCCGGCACACAGAATCCGCACTGCACGGCCCCGCAGTCGGCGAGCGCCCGCTGCACGTCCGAGGGCCGGCCGCCGGTGGCGAGCCCCTCGACCGTGCGCACCTCGGCACCGGCGGCGGTCGCCGCGGGCACCAGGCAGGAGGCGACGAGCCGGCCGTCGACCTGGACGGAGCAGGCTCCGCACTCGCCCTGCGAGCAGCCGTCCTTGGCCCCGGCGAGGCCGAGGCGCTCGCGCAGGACGTAGAGCAGCGACTCGCCGATCCAGGCGTCGGTCACGGGCCGGTCGGTGCCGTTGACCCGCAGGACGTACGAGGCGCAGGGGTGCTCCGTATGCGGGGGCTGCGGGGCGGGGACGTCCTCGGGGGCCGTCTCCGGAGCCGGGCCGTGGGCGGGTTCGAGGCCCGCGTCGAGGTCCCTGGAGAGGCCCGCGTCGAGGCCCGCGTCGGGCGCCGGGAAGGCATCGGGCGCCGGGAAGGCGTCGGCGCCCGGGTGCGCGGGCTCCGCGGCCGCCTCGGGGGTCTGCGCCGGGTCGGCCGCCGCCGACTGCTCCTGGTGCGTGTCCGCCGGGTTCCCCGGCAGGTGCGCGTCCGCCGGGCTCTCCGGCAGCTCGCGCGCGGGGGCTTCCGGCGGCGCGGCGTCGGCCACCGGCTCCGGCCCGTCGGCGGCCTGCTCCCCGGCGGCCGGGGCCTCGGCCACCGGCTCGGGCTTGGCGGGCGGTACGGGCTCGGGGCGGGCCGCCACGGGCTCGGGCTCGGCGGTGGGCACCGGGCCGGACGACGTCCACACGTTGGTCGGATGATCGCCCGTACCAGTGACACCGGTCGGGTGCGCGGAGCCGTCCGGAACCGGTCCGGCGGCCGGTTCGGCGGGCGGGACGGAAGCGGAGGGGAAGGCTGCGGCCATGGCTGCGGGCGGGCCCGGGACCGGGCCGGGCACCGCATCCGCAAAGGCGTCCAGGGGGTACTCCCCGGACCGCTCCGGCGTGTCGCCGGACGCGGCGGGGATCGACCACTGGCCGCTCGCGCCGGTGTCGCCACCCGGCGCGGCGCCCAGGGGGCCGCCCACGGACGCGGTCATGGGCGCGGCCGCCACCTGCTGTTCCCAGGCGCCGGGAGCGCCGCCGAGCACCGGCGCGGGGGCCGTCCAGTGCGTGCCGTGGCCGTCGGTGCCGTGCGGGTCCGGGTGCGGGTGGTGGCCGGTGCCGTGCGGGTCGCCGTGGAGGTGCGGGTCCACGTGCGGCCGCGGGGCGGTGCGGCCGTGCAGCAGGTACTCGCCGGACTCGTCCACCGGGTCGTCCCCGGCGGCCGGCACGGTCCAGTGCGCGTGGCCCGGGACCTGCCCGTAGTCGTGCGCCGGGGCCTGCTGCCCGAAGGTCCGGCCCGGGTCGTGGGCCTGGCCCTGACCCTGGCTCAGCCCCGGGTCCGCCGTGTGCGGGCCGTGCGCGCCGCCGTCGGCGAACGGCATCGCCCACTCCGCCGTGGCGTGCGGGTCCGCGCCGGTGCCCTCGCCGGGGGTGTGCGGGTGCTCGTAGGGCGCGGAGGCCGGTGCGCTCCACTCCCCCGTCCACTCCTGGACGGGCTCAGGGGCGCCCTGCGGCTCCGGGTGCTCCCCGCCGGGCCGCTGCGCCTCCGGCTGCTCCGGGTGCCGCTGTACGGGCGCCTGGGGCTGCTGCCAGGGCTCGCCGACGGGCGGGGTGTAGCCGCCTCCGCCGGTGGCGGCGAGGGGGTCCCAGCCGCCGGCGCCGGACAGCCCCGCGCCGGGGTGGGCGAGGAGCTCCGGCGGCAGTTGCAGGAAGGTGGTGCCCTCGTCGAACTCCCCGCCGCGCGGGATCGGCTGCCAGCCGCCGGGTCCGGCGGCCTGGGCGTGTCGCTGCTGTTCGTCACTCACGCGAGTGCCCTCCCCAGTGCTCGGCGGGCCAGAGTCGCCACCGTACGCCGCAGGTGCAGCGCCGCGGGCGGCAGGGTGCCCGGCTCGCCACCGTCGAGGGGGGCGGGCGCGGGGTCGGGAATGCAGGCGGCGGCCACATAGTCGCCGAAGGCCGCGCAGGCCTCGGGCGCGAGGGTGCGCTCGCCGTCCCAGTCGATGAGCGAGGCGACCCAGCCCTCGGCGTCGAGCGGGCGCAGCGGCATGGGCGCGACCGCGCCCACCGCGCACCGGACGTTGCGCCGGGCCGGGTCGAGGACGACGGCCACGGAGGCGACGGCGCGCCCCGGGCCCGTACGGCCGGTGGCCTTGAGGAAGGTCTGCGGGGCGTGCAGCAGCGGCACCCGGACGTAGCCGATCAGCTCGCCGGGGCGCAGCATGTCGAAGCCGGTCAGCAGGTGCCCGACGGGGATCTCGCGGCGGCCGCCGCCGGGGCCCGCGATGATCAGGGTGGCCTCCAGCGCGGCCAGCACGGGCAGCGCGTCGCCCGTGGGGGCGGCGGAGGCGATGTTGCCGCCGAGGGTGCCGGCGTTGCGGATCTGGGGCGGTCCGGCCGTGCGGGCGGCGGCCGCGAGCGCCGGGATGAGCGCGGCGAAGTCCGGCCGGCCCATCCGGGCGTGGGTGAGTCCGGCGCCGAGCAGGGCGTGGCCGTCCTGGTACTGCCAGCCGCGGATCTCGTTGATGCGGCCGAGGCCGACGAGGGCGGCGGGCCGGAGCAGCCCCGAGTTGACGGCGGCCATCAGATCCGTGCCACCCGCGACGGGCACGGCGGCGGGCATGGCGGAGAGTGCCGCCACGGCCTCGTCGAGCGAGCCCGGCAACGTCACCGTGTGCGCCGCCTGCGGTGCGTGCGTGGTCAACCCAGCTGCCCCTTCCCCGGTGGTCCCGACTGTTCCGCCTGATCCCGCCGTACGGTACGTGCTGTCGGCCCGGACGTGGCAACTCTGGCACATCTTCCGAGTCCGCCGTCGCGAGGGTCCACGAACCGCCGGTCCGTCCCCGGCCTGGCGAATGGTCCGCTTTTCAGCAGTGTTGCCACTCTGTACGGATTGCCATGATTAGGGGACTATCAGGGGCCCTTGTACGACTTACGGTGTGTGTGGAGGACCCACCGTGCCAGGGGGCCGGCGCGCGGACGGGGCGGTTCGGCACGGCTCACACGATCGGGGGCGCGCCGTCGATCGGGCGTCCGAGGAGGCCGGGCCGGCGCTGCCAGGGGCGGGGGCCGCCGGGTGGCCGGTAGTCGACGCCGAGGGCGTCCAGGCGGGCGTAATGGGCCGTCATCCGGCGCTCGAAGCCGCGGTAGTCGCGCTCCGCGGGCGCGGGCAGCGCGGACCAGACGGCCTCGGCGAAGGCGGCCAGGCGGGGGAACGCCTGGTAGTCGACGCGCTGCTGGGTCTCCGTCACCTCGGTCCAGAGGTTGGCCTGGGCGCCGAGGACGCGGGCGGCCGCCTCCCCGGTGAGCTCGGGCGGTACGGGCTCGAAGCGGTAGACGTCCTCCAGGGTGCGGACGTAGCCGATCGGTACCGGCTCGTCGGGCCCGTCGGCCTGCCGGTGGTCGAGGTAGACCCGCTGCTCGGGGCACATCACCACGTCGTGCCCGGCCTTCGCGGCGGCGACGCCGCCCGCGTAGCCGCGCCACGAGGAGACCGTCGCGCCGGGCGCCAGGCCCCCTTCCAGGATCTCGTCCCAGCCGACCAGCCGCCGGCCCCGCTCGGCGAGCCACCGGTCGAAGTGCCGGATGAACCAGCTCTGAAGCCCGTCCTCGTCGCCCAGCCCCTCCGTCTCGATCCGGGCGCGGGCGGCCGGGGACGCCTTCCACTGGTCCTTGGGGCACTCGTCGCCGCCGAGGTGGACGAAGGGCGAGGGGAAGAGTTCGAGGACCTCGGTGAGGACGTCCTCGTAGAAGGCGAGGGTGCGGTCGGTGGGGGCGAGGACGTTCGGGCTGACGCCCCAGGTGTCCCAGACGGACAGCGCGGCGGTGTCGACGACGTCGGTGTTGCCCAGTTCGGGGTACGCGGCGATGGCGGCCTGCGAGTGGCCCGGGACGTCGATCTCGGGGACGACGGTGATGTGCCGTTCGGCGGCGTACGCGACGATCTCGCGGATGTCGTCCTTCGTGTAGAAGCCGCCGTGCGGGCGCTCGTCCCACAGCGGTGACGCCCGGTGGCCGAGCTTGGTCCGCGCCCGCCAGGCGCCGACCTCCGTCAGCCTCGGGTAGCGGTCGATCTCCAGGCGCCAGCCCTGGTCGTCCGTCAGGTGGAGGTGGAGGACGTTGAGCTTGTGCGCGGCGAGCAGGTCGAGGAAGCGCAGCACCCCGTCCTTGGGCGTGAAGTGGCGGGCGACGTCGAGGAGGACGCCGCGCCAGCCGAACCGGGGCGCGTCCTCGACGACCACGGGAGGCAGCTCCCACTCCCGCTTCCCCGTGACCGACGCCCGCCGGAAGGCGGCCGGGCCGAGCAGCTGACGGAAGGTCTGCGCGCCCCGGAACACACCGGCCGCGCTCGCGCCGGCGATCTCGACGTGCCGGCCGTCGACGGTCAGGCGGTACGCCTCCGGGCCGTGCCCGTCGCCCTCGCCCTCGCCGAGCCCGGGCAGGATCCGCAGCAGGACCCGGCTCCGGCCGCCGCGGTGCGGCGCCAGCGGCAGGCCGGTGGCGGCGCCGACGGTCGCGCGCAGCCAGCGCGCGACGTGCTCGGTGCCGGGCCGCGCGTCCAGCCCCGTGTCCTCGCGGAGGACGTGGCCCGTCTCCCCGGGTACGGCCCTGACGCTCCGGGGCTCCGGGATCAGGTTCGTGCCGGTCGGGTCCGTACCGGCGTCCTTGCCCGTGTCCTTGCCGAAGTCACTCATGTCCTCAGTCCTTGACCGCTCCGCCGAGGCCCGACACGAGCCTCCGCTGTACGAGTACGAAGAAGACCAGCACGGGCACCGTCATGACGGTCGACGCCGCCATGATGCCGCCCCAGTCGTTGCCCTCGTCCTTGAAGAAGACGAGGAGCGCCATCGGCAGGGTGGAGTTCTCCGTGGCGCTGATGATGAAGGACTTCGCGAAGAGGAAGTCGTTCCAGGTCGAGATGAAGGAGAAGACGCTCGTCGCCATCAGGCCCGGGAGCACGAGCGGGAAGAGGATCTGCCACAGGAAGCGCGCGCGGCTCGCCCCGTCGAGGTACGCGGCCTCCTCCAGCGCCTCGGGCACGGCCCGGACGAAGCCGCGCAGCATCCAGATCGCGAAGGGCAGCGAGAAGGCGAGGTGCGGCAGGACCAGCGAGCCGAGGGTGTTGAGCCCGACGCCGGGCACCGCGTCGCCCACGTCCCGCATCAGGAAGAACAGCGGGATGGTGAGCGCCTCGACCGGCACCATCTGGGCCACCAGGAACATCACCAGCAGCGTCGTCCGGAAACGGAACCGGAATCGGGTCACGGCGGTGGCGGCGAGGAAGGCGACGAGCCCGGAGGCGAGGACCACGGCCCCCGCGACGAGCAGGCTGTTGAGGAAGTAACGGCCGAAGTCCTGCTGCTCGAAGACGCGCCGGAAGGCGTCGAGGGAAGGCCGCAGGGTCCATGGGCGCGGCTCGGCCGACCGCACCTCGTCCGCGGGCTTGAAGGCGGCGAGGACCATCCAGTACAGCGGGAAGGCCACCACAGCGGCCACCAGCAGGGCCGCGGCCTCCGCGGCGAGCCGCCACGGACGGCGAATCCGGAGGGCGGTCATATCTCCTCCCCCTGACGGCGCAGCAGCCTCAGGTAGCCGAGGGTGACGGCCAGCAGGATCAGCAGCATGACCACGCCGATGGCCGAGCCGAGGCTGTACTGCGAGGACGCGAAGGCCTTCTGGTAGGCGTAGACGTTGAGCGTGAGGTTCTGTCCGGCGATGCCGCCGCCGTTGGTCATCACATAGATCTGGGTGAAGACCTTGAAGTCCCAGATGACGGACTGGACGGTGACGACGACGAGGATCGGCCGGAGCATCGGTGCCATGACCCCGCGCCAGATCCGCCACTGCGAGGCGCCGTCGAGGGCCGCCGCCTCCAGCACCTCGGTGGGGATGGCCCGGATGCCGGCGTAGACGGTCACCATCACGAAGGGGAACGAGCACCAGACCACTTCGAGGAGGACGAGCCCGAAGGCGCTGTAGCGGTCGTACGTCCAGGAGTGGCCCTCGAAGCCGGAGAGGCCGAGCGCGCTCAGGGCCGCGTCGACCGGCCCCAGGTCGGGGTCGAAGAGGAAGAGCCACACCGTGGAGCCGGTGACGGCCGGGGTGGCCCAGGCGCCGAGGGCGGCGAGCATCAGCGCGAGCCGCGGCAGGGCCCGTACGCGGGTGAGGAGGACGGCCAGCGCGCAGCCGACGGCGAGCGTGGCGAGGACACAGGCGGCGGCGAAGACGACCGTCGCGAGGAGGACCTGCCGGAACTGGGGGTCCCGGAAGAGCTCGGTGTAGTTGCCCAGCCCCTGGAAGGAGGTGGGTTCGCCGCCGCTGACCTGGGCCTGGGTGTATTCGAGGAAGGAGATGAGGCCGAGCTGGTAGAGGGGGTAGACCAGCAGGCCGCCGATGAGGACGAGCGCGGGGGCGAGATAGAGCCAGGGCGTCCAGGCGCCGGTGCGGCGGCCACGAGGGTGGGTGCGGGTGTCGGCGGCCGTCATTTCCGGAACGCCGCGTTCATCTTCTTGGCGGCGCCCGCCGCGGCGGCGTCCAGGCTCCGGCGGCCGCTGACGATCTCCTGGAACATGACGGGCAGCACCTGCCCGGCGTCGACGGCGGCCCAGCCGGGCGTCGGGGGGACGGACCGGGCACCGGCGTCGAGCGTGTCCACGAAGGGCCGGACGAAGGGCTGCCGGCGGGCCGCGGCGGCGCGGACGTCGGTGAAAGTGGGCAGGAAGCCCATGGCGTCGAAGAGGTCGGCCTGGGATCGCTTCCCGGCCAGCGTCTTCATCAGGTCCACGGCGAGGGTGCGGTGGGAACTGCTCTTGAGGACGCCCAGGTTGTTCCCGCCGGCGAAGGCCGGGGCGATATCGCCCTCCGCCACGCCGGGCAGCGGTACGACCGCGTAGGCCCCCTTCACCTTGCCGTTCTCCACGGCACGATGGTTGAAGTCGCCCCCGATGGCCATGGCCGCCTTTCCGGAGGCGAAGGACTCGACCGTGGCGTTGCCGCCCATCTGCGCACAGCTGCTCGGCGGGCAGTTGTGGTCGCCGAAGAGGCCCGTCCAGGCGGCGATGCCCTTCTTCGTCCGCCCGTCCGTGAGCGTGGAGACGTAGCCGCGGCCCTTCTTCTCCGCGACGCCGCCGCCGTGCGCCCAGAGGAACGGCAGCGCGCCGTAGGTGTACGCGCCGCCGACGGCGAGCCCGTAGAGCCCGGGCCGCTCCCGGTGGACGCGGCGGGCGGTGGCGGCCAGCTCGTCCAGGGTGCGCGGCGGGCGCAGGCCGAGTTCCGCGAAGACGTCGGTGCGGTAGTACAGCGCCCGGACGCCCACGAACAGGGGCGCCCCGTACGCCTTGCCGTCCACGGTCACCGACCGGCGGGCCGCGGGGTCGGTGTCCTTCGCCTCGTCCCAGGCGGCGGTCTCGGCCGTGACGTCGGCCAGGCCGCCGTCCCGCACATAGCCGGCGGTGTCGGTGTTGCCGTACTCGATGAGGTCGGGGGCGCTGCGCGGGTCGTTGAAGGCGGCCTTGACGCGCTGGGCCCGGGTCTCGACCGGGATGTAGGCGACGTCGATCCGCACCCCGGGACGGTCCTTGGTGAACGCGGCGACGGCCCGGTCGACGACGGCGGCCTTGGGGGCGTTGTCGACCTCACGGAAGAGCCAGACCCGCAGGGTGCCGGTGGCCTTGTCGCCCCGGCCACCGGGCACGGCGGTCGAGGGCGCGCAGGCGGCCGCCGCGGTGAGCGCGGCGACCACGAGGCCGAGCGCCCGCGCGGCCCGGCCCGTACGGGGCGGCCGGGTCGTTCGGGCGGTCCCCCGGCCGGGTCTCGGGGCGGGTGGTGGTGACAGCGACGCCATGGGCTCCCCTCCCACGTCAAAGGCGTTGCAGTATGCGCAACACACGTTTCGCAGTGCACAACTGAGAGGAGGCTAGGGGCGCCCGGCCCGCCGGACAAGAGCAAACGGCCCCCGGAGCGCGGTCTCGCGCTCCGGGGGCCGTGGGAATCCTGGGGAAATGGCCCGGACGGGCCCGGACGGGCCCGGGCAGGGAGGCCCGGGAAGAACTCCGGTTACTTCTTGTCGCCGCCCTTGCCGCCCTTATCCTTGTCCCCGCCGGCGCCCATGCCGTCGAAGATCTCCTTGCACATGGGACAGACCGGGTACTTCTTCGGGTCACGTCCGGGGACCCAGACCTTGCCGCACAGGGCGACCACCGGCGATCCGGAGAGGGCGCTCTCCATGATCTTGTCCTTCTGGACGTAATGGGCGTA
Source organism: Streptomyces albireticuli (assembly GCF_021228125.1). GTDB lineage: Bacteria > Actinomycetota > Actinomycetes > Streptomycetales > Streptomycetaceae > Streptomyces > Streptomyces albireticuli. The sequence continues at coordinate 4,029 of NZ_JAJQQS010000002.1, read as the reverse complement.
GCGCTCGTGGTCGCCGTCGCCGTGCGACACCTGCGGCGTCGGCTCTACGAGGGTGCCGGTCCCTGCCCCGCGCTCGGGCTCAAGAGTGCTCATGGTTTCCAAGAGTACTGGGGGGCGGGGCCTGGGACCGTTCCCCGGGCACGCCTGTCACCGCCCGTCGCGGGAGCCGCCGCCGGCCGGGCCGCCGGGGTGCGGGCGGGCGGCGTCCGGGCCGGGGCCACGCGCTCAGTTCAGGCTCGGGTCGTCCGGGTAGGTGGCGACCATCGCCAGCTCGTTGCGCTGGCGCCGGAGCACCGCCCGCCACAGCTGTCCGGGCTCGGGCGAGGAGACGTCGCCCGGCTCGGACTCCACGACGTACCAGGCGCCCTCGACCAGCTCCTCCTCCAGCTGGCCGGGTCCCCAGCCGGCGTACCCGGCGAAGATCCGCAGCGAGCCCAGGGCGGCGGCGAGCAGCTCCGGCGGGGCCTCCAGGTCGACGAGGCCGATGGCGCCGTGCACCCGGCGCCAGCCGAGCGGGCCGTCCCCGGTGGTGGCGCCCTTCTCCCCCTTCGCCCCCTTGTCATGGGCCTCCCCCGGCACCACTCCGACGCCCAGCGCGGAGTCCAGCGAGACCGGGCCGCCCTGGAAGACCACACCCGGCTCGCCCGTGAGGGACGCCCACGACTCCAGGATGTCGGCCACCCCGACCGGCGTCGGGCGGTTGAGGATCACGCCGAGGGAGCCCTCCTCGTCGTGGTCGAGAAGCAGCACCACCGCACGGTCGAAGTTCGGGTCAGCGAGCGCCGGTGTCGCGACAAGCAGCCGTCCTGTGAGCGAGGACACCTCGGACATGGGCACATGATCCCGCATTTCGGGCCGTTGCGGAGGGTGGACGACCACTCCGGCGGGACATGGGACCCCGGAAACGGGGCAGGGGGTACCGGGAAAGGGGAAAGCGAGGCCACGGAGATAACCGGTAGCGACCATTCCATTAACGCAGCGTGTTGTTGCGAAGCCATGACATACCCGTAGCCCCCTTACGCACACAGGAGGGCCCTCCGGTCGCATTACCCTTTCTTCTTGCCCCCCTGCCCAACTCCAGGAACGCGAGATCCATGACCGGCCCTGACGATGTACTGCTTGTCCACGGCGGCACCCCGCTCGAGGGCGAGATCCGTGTCCGCGGCGCGAAGAACCTCGTGCCGAAGGCCATGGTCGCCGCGCTGCTCGGCAGCGGACCGAGCCGGCTGCGCAATGTCCCCGACATCCGCGACGTGCGGGTGGTCCGCGGTCTGCTCCAGCTGCACGGTGTGACGGTCCGCCCGGGCGACGAGCCCGGCGAGCTGATCATGGACCCCTCCCATGTGGAGAGCGCCAACGTCGCCGACATCGACGCGCACGCCGGCTCCTCGCGCATCCCGATCCTGTTCTGCGGCCCGCTGCTGCACCGGCTGGGCCACGCGTTCATCCCGGGCCTGGGCGGCTGCGACATCGGCGGCCGGCCGATCGACTTCCACTTCGAGGTGCTCCGCCAGTTCGGCGCGACCATCGAGAAGCGCGAGGGCGGCCAGTACCTGGAGGCCCCGCAGCGACTGCGCGGCTGCAAGATCCGCCTGCCCTACCCCTCGGTCGGCTCGACCGAGCAGGTGCTGCTGACCGCCGTCCTGGCGGAGGGCGTCACGGAGCTGTCCAACGCGGCCGTCGAGCCGGAGATCGAGGACCTCATCTGCGTACTGCAGAAGATGGGCGCGATCATCTCCATGGACACCGACCGCACCATCCGGATCACCGGTGTGGACTCCCTCACGGGCTACAACCACCGCGCCCTGCCGGACCGCCTGGAGGCGGCCTCCTGGGCGTCCGCGGCGCTGGCCACCGAGGGCAACATCTACGTCCGCGGCGCCCAGCAGCGGTCGATGATGACCTTCCTCAACACCTACCGCAAGGTCGGCGGCGCCTTCGAGGTCGACGACGAGGGCATCCGCTTCTGGCACCCGGGCGGCTCGCTCAACGCCATCGCGCTGGAGACCGACGTCCACCCCGGCTTCCAGACGGACTGGCAGCAGCCGCTGGTCGTGGCCCTGACGCAGGCCTCGGGCCTGTCGATCGTCCACGAGACGGTGTACGAGTCCCGGCTCGGCTTCACCTCCGCGCTCAACCAGATGGGCGCGCACATCCAGCTCTACCGCGAGTGCCTGGGCGGCTCGGCCTGCCGCTTCGGCCAGCGCAACTTCCTGCACTCGGCGGTCGTCTCCGGCCCGACCAAGCTCCAGGGCGCCGACCTGGTCATCCCCGACCTCCGCGGCGGCTTCTCGTACCTGATCGCGGCCCTGGCCGCCCAGGGCACGTCCCGGGTGCACGGCATCGACCTGATCAACCGCGGCTACGAGAACTTCATGGAGAAGCTCAAGGAGCTCGGTGCGAACGTCGAGCTGCCGGGCGGCGCGGAAGCCTGAGCCGCGACCCTGTCCGGTCCGCGGCCGGTCCGCGGCCGCGCCTGAGGCCACGACGGCTCTGAGCTGCGAAGCTCTGGCGCGGCCCTGACGGCCCGTAAGCGCCTGTACCGACCACGGAGGTCGGTGCGGGCGCTTTCGCGCGTCTACGGGCCCTTACAGGCCCGTCATGGGCCATGTCCAGGCCGTGGCACGCCAAAAGGGCGGCCACCCCCGTGGGGTGGCCGCCCTTTCGCGCTGAGGGACTTACTTGCCCTTGGCGGCTTCCTTGAGCTTGGAGCCCGCGGAGACCTTCACGCTGTAACCGGCGGCGATCTGGATCGGCTCGCCCGTCTGCGGGTTACGAGCGGTGCGAGCGGCACGGTGGGTGCGCTCGAAGGTCAGGAAGCCGGGGATGGTGACCTTCTCGTCGCCCTTGGCGACGATCTCGCCGACGGTCTCGGCGAGCGCGGCCAGGACGGCGTCGGCGTCCTTGCGGGTCACCTCGGCGCGGTCGGCCAGCGCGGCCACCAGCTCACTGCGGTTCATGTTGTACTCCCGTGTTCTTCTTGCCAATGAGGCGTGAGATCGAAGCCGATGCTGCCAGGGCCCTCGGACAGTCCCCGGACCCGGGTCTGTTGCCAGACCCTCGCGCCCGGTTACGCATCCTGCCCCCACCAGTGGCGGGAAAGCCAATCCGGCACCCTGGAGAGTCACACGGAAAGCGGCACAGCCTCGGATACAGCCGCATTTCCGCGGCTGATTTCTGCCCGACACCTTATGGGCAGGTCGCGGGCCCCGAGGCCCGCGACGCGCCGTCGTCAGACGGTCGTGGTGCCCGTCACAGCCGTGCCGGCGGCCTTCGCGGCCTCCCGGACGGCACCCGCGACGGCACCCGCGACCTTGTCGTTGAAGACGCTGGGGATGATGTAGTTCGCGTTGAGTTCGTCTTCGGCGACGACGTTGGCGAGGGCGCGGGCGGCGGCGAGCATCATGTCGGTGTTGACGGTGCGGGACTGGGCGTCGAGGAGGCCGCGGAAGACTCCGGGGAAGACCAGGACGTTGTTGATCTGGTTGGGGAAGTCGGAGCGGCCGGTGGCGACGACGGCGGCGGTCTGGCGGGCGATGCCGGGGTCGACCTCGGGGTCGGGGTTGGCGAGGGCGAAGACGATCGCGCCGTCGGCCATCGCGGCGACGTCCTGGCCGCTGAGGACGTTGGGGGCGGAGACGCCGATGAAGACGTCGGCGTCGCGGACGGCTTCCTTGAGGGTGCCGGTGATGCCTTCGGGGTTGGTGTTGTCGGCGATCCAGCGCAGGGCGGTTTCGGGGCCGGCGTCGACGAGGTCGGGGCGTGCGGCGTGGACGACGCCGTGGATGTCGGCGACGACGGCGTGCTTGACGCCGGCGGCGATGAGGAGCTTGAGGATGGCGGTTCCGGCGGCGCCGGCGCCGGACATGACGACGCGTACGTCGCCGATGGACTTCTCCACCACGCGCAGGGCGTTGGTGAGGGCGGCGAGGACGACGATGGCGGTGCCGTGCTGGTCGTCGTGGAAGACGGGGATGTCGAGGGCTTCGCGCAGGCGGGCTTCGATCTCGAAGCAGCGGGGGGCGGAGA
>NZ_JAJQQS010000020.1 GCF_021228125.1 Streptomyces albireticuli | reverse complement strand
ACCTGATAGGGAGGAATCCCATGAACGCAAGACGTTCTGCCCTCGCCACCGCTACGGGGCTGCTCGTCCTCTCGACGGCCGGATGGGCCCCGGCCGCCCCCGCCGCTCCCGCGCCCAAGGCGCTGGTGACGTGTGAGGGCGCTTCCTGCGACGGCGCCGACCCGAACCAGACCGGCTGTGCCTCGGGACGGGCGACGACCCTGGAGAGCAAGTCGTATCTCGGCAGGACGATCCGGCTGCGGTACAACCCGGACTGCCGGGCGGCGTGGGCGCAGCTGACCGAGGGGAAGCCCGGGGACGACGCCCTGGTGCAGGACGACCAGGGGCTGACGTATCACCGGTCGATCTCGTCAGGCACGGACACGTACTCACCGATGGTCAGCAACAAGGACCCCCGGAAGGCCCGTGCGTGCGTGACGGTTCCGGGCAGCGGGCAATCATGCACCGGCTACCACTGAGGTGAAGGACAACGCGCAGGACGGCCCGCACTCGGCAGATTGCACGTGTCACTGAGGGCGGATCAGGGCTCCTGCGTCACACCGGAGAGCGCGAAGAGGCCCCGCCAGCCATGCAGGCGGGGCCTCGGTGGTGCGGGGCGTCAGCCCTCGCGACACCGATGACGAGGGTGGTCGCGGACGAGCTCCTCGAGCACCCGCTCCTTACCGTCGTCGACGTCGGCGGGCTCCGGCTCCAGAGCGGTGACGACGGCCGGGCGCGGCGCGGGCAGGGCGACTGCGGCCGCCACCGTCGCGACCGCGGCTGCGGCACGGCTCTCGTGGTGACGGCCTGCTGCTCTCGGGCCAGGGCCCTTGCTCACTCGAGTCGTGGCCCTGCTGGTGCTTCCTTTTAGGATCCGCCGATAGGGGGCTGGGCCGTCGGCTCAGCAAAGGTGAGTCTGCTGCCACTCCTGTACCTCGACAGCGGTCGGCCGGACCCGTGGGTCCCGGGCCAGGCATGCGGTGACGATGTCCTGAAGCTCGAGGAAGGACCACGGCCGTGCTGCGGTGATGTTGCGTAGATCCCTGCCGTCGGCGATGTCGCGGAGCATCCCTTCCCGGCCGGCATCGACGTCGTCGCGGTAGGCGATGGGGCGTTGGCCGGTCCAGCACCAGAACAGCGTGGCTCCGAGTGCCCAGATGTCGGCGGGCGGCTGGACCTGGACGTGGGTGTGCTCGGGGGTGGCGAGGAGTTCGGTGGCCAGTTCGGGCGCGGTGGTGTGCGTGAGGGCTCCGCGGTACGGGAGGCGGCCCTGGTGTTCCTCGGGGCCGCACGCGAGGGCGTAGTCCAGTAGCACCCCGGTGCCGGTGGGGGTTATGCGGATGTTCGTCGGCTGGACGTCGGCGTGTGTGAAGCCGTGGGCGTGGAGCGCGGCCAGGGCGCCGGCGAGGGTACGCGTGACGGAGGTGAGCAGGGGCCTGGGCGGTGGGGGTGTCGGTGTCCCGGGCGGGGGCGAGGGCGGTCCACATGCTGGTGCCGTCGATCCAGCGGGCGGCGATCCAGCGGGTACCCGGAGGGCTGGTCCGGGCGGCGACGAAGTACGTCGGATCGATAGCGGCGGCTTGAGTGAGCCGCTGGAGGACGGCGGCCTCCCGCTCGATCTCGGCCGCCTTGTCGCGGCCGGTGCCCGTGCTGGTGTGGGCCTTCACCACGTACCGGCCGCCCGTGGTCTCGGCCTTCCACGCGAGGGAGCCGCGCCGGTTGGACACCACGTCGCAGGCGAGGACCGTGATGCCGATCTGGTCCGCGAACTCCTTGACCGGCCCGTCATCCACGTCCACAGTGGTCTCCCTTCACCTTCACCTGGGCGGCGGCCCACGCCCGGACGCGCGGCCACGTGCTCTCGTCAACGCGCGCGCCCGCGTCCAGTACCGGCGCGAGGACGTCACGGCCGTCATCGGCCGCCACGGCGATGATGTCGCCAACCTCCGGATGAGAGGTCAGCAACTGGGGATCGCGGGTCCGTACGGCCGGGCGCAGCGACAGGAACGACAGCGGAGGCGGCGGGACGGGCCGCCCCCGGCGGTCGTCGGCGACCTCCCCCCGCCAGAACTTCCCGGCCATCAGCCCGACGGGCGCGTACAGGCATTTCAGCGCCCAGTGTGGCCACACCAACAGCCGCCGCTGCTCCTCCGAGGGCGCGCCCCAGCGCACGGTGACGTTCTCGCACACCAGCGGGCCTAGGAGGCGGGCGCGCTTGCGGGCGCGTTCGGCGGCGGCCGGGCCGGCGGCGAACAGCGCGCCCTCGACCGCGGCCGTGGCCGCCGGCTCCCCTACTCCGCCGTCGGCGGGCTCCCACAGCTCCCACCGGGTCAGGCCCCGGCCGGTGGAGGGTGCGAGGTAGAGGCAGTGGGCGGCGACGGCGGCCGCGTACGGGCCGAGGCCGATCTGACCGGCGTCCGGTGAGGGTTCGGTCAGGCGCTGGAGGGCGGCGATAGACACGGGGCGGGCCCCGGAGCGGTGGTGTGTGCGATGTCGTTGGCGAATCCGGGGCCTGCGCACTTCGCCCCGCCGGTTATTCGGCGGGGCGAAGTGCTGCCAGGTGGGAGATCCGGGTGCGGGCTCGGGGCCGGTCTGCTGTCCAGGCGTCGATGCGGGCGAGGTTGATCGCGGCGGCGGTGAGCTGGTGCTGTAGCCGGGTCTTCGCGAGGCCGTGGTAGCGGCATTTTCGCAGGCCCACGGTTTGGACGGCTTGGGAGATGGTGCCCTCAACGCCGGCGCGGGCCGCGTAGCGTTCTCTCCAGGCGGGTTTGTTCTGGATGGCGCGCGCGTGCTGGATGGCTTCGTGTTCGGGCCGGGGCCGCAGGGTGATCTCCCGGCGCATGGCGGCGGTCGAGCTGACGCACTCAGCGCGGACGCGGCAGGGACGGCAGTCGGTCGCGGAGAACTTCACCCGGACCACCGGGGTACCACGGTGGGATAGCGCTTCGCGCCACTGACCAGTGGTGATGCCATTCGGACACGTCACGGTCCTGTGGCCCCAGTCCACGGCGAAGGCTTCCTGCGTGTAGGCGCCCGCCGCCTGGGCGGTGGTGTTGCCCGCAACCGGACCGGTCAGAGTGACGCCGTGCCGCTGGAGAGCGGTGACGATACGGGAACCGTCGAGATAGCCCGTGTCGAGCAGGTGCTCGTCAGGCAGCAGGTCCCGGGCCGCGAGGCCGTCGTGAATCGTGTCGGTCGCCTTGATGTCGGGGACGGTGGAGTCGGTGGTCAGCACGTGGGTGAGCAGGTTCGGGGTGTCCGGCGCGCAGGTCTCGGTGAGATGGACCTTGAACCCGTTCCACTTGATGTCGCGCTTGATGCTGTAGCGGACCTCGGTGTCATAGGGGCTGACCAGGCGCTTCGCGCCCGGCGGGCAGTCTTTTGGGTAGCGCCATCGCACCTGCCCCTCCGCGTCGAGCCAGTACTGCTGCACCCACGCCTCACGCGGGATGCGCACTGAGGGCAGTTCACACAGCCAGGCCGGGGAAGAGGGAGCGAACACGTCGTGCAGCAGCCGCATTCCGTCGGCACCGCTCTGTTCGGCGAGCTCGGCCCGCTTGCCGCAGCCCTGCGGCAGCCAGTAGTCCTCGGCGCGCGAGGCATACCGCTCGAACCAGGCGGGCTCGGCGTGATCGGTCAGCCAGGCAGGAGCCGCGGCCGCCAGCGCGTTGAGCGCCGCCCGCAGAGTTTCGATAACGAACTCCAGCCGGTTCAGCGACCGGATAGCGGCCAGCACATGCGTGGAATCGGTGCGTGCCCGCCCGCCCGACCGCAGCAGAGCCGCCGCGCGTGCCGCGTCCAGGACCCGGTCGAAGATCAGCTGCCCCGCCTCGGCCGCGACCAGTCGGCCGCGGAACTCGCTCAGCACCGAGTAGTCGAAACCCGGGTCGGTCAGCTCCATGTTCAGCGCGTATTTCCAATCGATACGCGCCCGCACTGCCTGCGCGGCTTGCCGGTCCGGAAGCCCCTCGGCGAACTGAAGTACCGAGACCAGCGCCAGACGGCCCGGTGACCAGGCCGGCTTACCCCGCGAGGGAAACAGGTCGGCGAACTGCTCGTCGGTGAACAGCACACCCAGCTCGTCCCGGACACGGATCGCCAGGCTCCCCTTCGGGAAAGCCGCCCGCGCCACCCGGACCGTCTCCGCCGGAACATCACCCGACGCCCCAGGCTGCATCGACATCGACACCCTCCCCACGCAAAACGTCGGTCTCCAAGACCACAACCAGGTCTTGGAGACCGACGTCACGCACAAAGCGCCCCGGATTCGCCAACGGCATCGCGGTGGTGTGTGCTCCGGGGCCCGCTGCTGCTCATGGTGCTCACGTGGTGGTGTCCTCGGTCAGGCTGCCGTCGCCGTGTCCGCCGCCGGGGCCGCAGTCCGTGCCGGTCGGGTTAGCCCGGAACCACCAGCGGTTCTGCTCGGTCGCGTACACCCGGCGTGCCTCGGCCTCGGCTTCCTGGGTGCGGCCGAGCATCGCCAGGGCGCGGCGGTGGTACTCCGACGCCGCCTGCTGGACGGTCTGGAGGGCGCCGTAGGCGAGCGCGGTCTCGCCCCGCGACCGGCTCGGCGGCCAGGCCGGCCGGCCGGGTCCACCATCCGCAGGAACTCCTCGCGAGCGCGCGATCTCGCCCTCGACGCTCGCGCGCACCTCGGCGGCGACGTCGCCCTCGTCGCGCGGGTCCGCGGACGGGGCTGCGGCGACGAGGCCGGCCTGCTCGATCAGGGCCTGGGTCTCGCGCCGGTAGCCGCACGCCTCGCACAGCCCCGCCGCCCGTGCCTGGCCGCAGTCCTCGCACGGCAGACACTGCCGGGCCGACTCCGCGGCCACCGCCCGCTCCCGCTCGACAACGGCCTGCGCCTCGGCGGCGGCACGCGCGGCTGCTCGCCAGGCCTCGCGCTCGAGGGCCTCTTCACGGCGGCGCACGAAGACGGTCGCCTCGACGGCGGCCTGCTCGCGAAGCCGGTCCTCGATGACACGGCGGCGCTCGTCCTCGCCCAGGCCGGGCTGCTGCTCGGGGACCTCCGCCGCGATGCGGGCCCGCCACGCGCGCCGGACGTGGAGGACGTTGGCGCACTCCTGACGCTGCGGCAGGGCGAAGCCGATCAGCCAGCCCACCGGATCCGGTCGCCGGGGCGGACTGCACCGTGTGCTCCCGGGACACGGTGCCAGCGGCCAGGACTCCGCCGCCCCTGCGCGGGGCAGCGGGCCGACAAGGCTGTACGGAGCGGCGCGACGGCGGCTCGTACGGCGGGGTGTCACGGGAGCGCGTTGATGGCCGCCTGCCACGGGTAGGTGTCGAGGTTGCCCTTGCGGGGCGGGTGGGGGGTGAAGCCGGTGTCGCCGAGCAGTACGGTGACGCCGGCCTCGCGCAGGGTGGTGACGCTGCGGGTGACGGCCGGGTGGCGGTGCTGGGCGTCGTTCCAGTGGGGCAGTGCGGTGATGGGCAGGCCGAGGCCGATGGCTTCGGTGAGGAGTCCGAGAGCGAGGGTGTCGCTGATCCCTTGTGCCCATTTGTTGAGGGAGTTCGATGTCAGCGGGGCAGCGAGGATCGCGTCCGGGGGCGGCAGCACGTCCGCCTGGGAGGGGAGCTTGTACTGCCAGCGGACGGGGCGTCCGGTGAGAGATTGAAGGGCCTCGACCTCGCCGTCGGCGTCCTCGCTCGCCCACCGGTACGCGGACGGCGTAAGGATGACGCACACGTCCCAGCCGACCTTCTGGGCCGCGCGGATGGGGACGTCGAGGCGCCGGGCGGGCGGAGCCGCGCAGGCGATCAGGTAGAAAGTTCGGGTCGTGGTCACCGGGGCAGTCCACAACGATCAGCCAGCGCCCGCAACCGTCCCTCGGCCGCGCCCGCGCCGAGCAAGCGCAGGTCCTCGACGAGTTGCTTGGTCCGTGGGCGGCAGCGGACCTCCTCCGCGGCTTCGCGTTCGGCGTCCAGGAGGGAGTCGACAGCGTCCTCGCGGTGGCCGGCCTGGGTGTAGGCGCGGGCGAGGTCGGTGAGGTGGTGGGCGCGCCGCTCGCGCGGCAGGCCGGCGCGGGCCGTTGCGGGGATGTCCTGGGCGGTGGCGATGGCGTCGGTGCCTTGGGAGAGCTGGACGTGGGCGGCGACGCGGTAGAGGCGGACGTTGGTCGGCCCGAACGCGGTCCACAGGGCGTTGGCGTCGGTGCCGAGGTGGGTGGCGTGCTCGTCGGCCTGGTCGAGGAGCACGGGCACCGCGGCCGCCGCGGCCGCCGCGTGGCGGTCGTCGCTCTCGCCGATCGTGGCTTGGGCCATGGCGGCTTTGAGGTAGAGCATGCCGAGCACGCTCAGCCCGTCCGGACCACGTGTCAGGAGTTCGTTCTCCACGCGGGTGGCGGCAGCCAGGGCGAAGCGGGAGGCGTCCTTGGGCTGGCCGTGGTGGGTCAGGGCGTCGGCGAGGTGGCGGGCGGCGGAGGCCATGATGACCGGGTCCCCGCAGCGTTGTGCGGCGGCGACGGCGCGGTGGGAGGCCAGGAGCGCGAGGTCGGTGGCGCCGTACTTGATCACGGCGCCCTCGATGAGTTCGAGGACCAGGGCGAGGAGCCGGAAGACGGCCAGCTGGTCGTCGTTGGTGTGCCGGGCGGCGGCCCGGTTGGTGTCGATGAGGAGCTCGGGGACCAGCCGGCCCAGGCTCGCGAAATGCCCCGCCTGAAAGGCCGCCCGGCCCGGGGTCTCCGAGGAGCTAGGCCCAGCGCCTGCCGGTGCACGGGTGGTGGCTCAGCGGTCGGCAGATGATGTGTGGGGCGTGACCACCGTGGCCTATGACGGGAGCAGGCCAGCCGCCAGCAGAAGACGATCAGGCCGCTGCAGTTGAAGGAGTGAGAGATGCCCTTCTCCGGCGCCACCAGAGGCTGCCCCTTCAACCATCAGCCGATAACTCCGACCCACGCGGAGACACCCGAACCACCCCTGGGACCACTACCTAGGAACCCACGCCCGAGGCCTAAAACAACGCATTGGGTCTAAATCCCTGCCTCCCCACGACGGGTGATGACGAGGGCGTGCCAGCGATGCCGGATGGTGTGGTCGTCCTCGAGCCACCGTACGGACGGCTGGGGTGCGGGCAGCCCGCCGAAGGCGGCAGCGATATGGGCGTAGTACGCGTAAGCGCCGGTGCTCGTCGACTCGCGTAGCCGGTCGGTGGTGGCGGCCAGGTCGTGGTGGGCGCCGAGGACGGCATGGTGGAAGGCGAGGGCGACGTCCAAGGAAGGGCCCAGCCAGGTGAGTCCTGCGACGGTGAGTTCGGTGTGCAGAGTCTGGGCGCGGTCGGTGATGTCGGGGGAGCCGGCGTCGCGGATGAGGGCTGCGATATGGGTGATCAGGGTGGTGGCGCGCTGGGTGAGCCCGTTGAGGAGCTGGGTGGCGAGGGCGATCTCGTCGTCGGCGCGTGCGGGGTCGGTGAAGGCGACGGCGAGAGTGAGGCGGGCCTGGGTGATGGCCTGTTCTCCAACGTTGCCGTGCTGTTCAGCCTGGTTGCGTGCGGTTTCGTAGGCGGTGATGGCACGATCGAAGTCGGCGTGGGCCCACCAGATGTCGCCCAGGACGCGCTGTTCGCGACCTTCGAAGCCCAGTCCCTGGGCGGCGGTGAGGGCGGTGGGGAAATCTCCGTCGATGCGGGCGGCGTCAGCAAGGCCTCGGCGGGCGCGCAGGGCGAGACGACCACCGTCGGCTGCGATCTGCTGCATGCCCTGGCGGGATACCTCGTTGCGGCCGAGGTCCCGGTTGGCCTTGGCCCGGTAGTACTCGGCCATCTCGGCGAGTTCGCCGGGGAGCAGACCGGTGGTCAGGATCGCGGAGAGACGATCGACGGTGTGTTCGCGGTGTTCGCGCTGGCGACGGGCAAGGGCGGTGAGCAACTCGACCAGAACGTCGGCCGGGGTGTCTAGAAGAGGGCTGGCGGTCTGGCCAGGGCTGTGCAGGCCGGCCTGGTCGCGGGCGGGCGGGGTGAGTGGTTCCCAGATGGCGTCGCTGTCATAGGCGATGGCGGCATCGGTGAGCCAGCTCAGGTCGGTGAGACGGTGGTCGCGAGCGAGGCGCAGACCCTGGCGCAGGCAGGCGACGAGCAGGGTGCGGCCGGTGGCCGGTGTGGAGGTACTGCGCCACTGATCGCCGAGGGCGGCCAGTGCACGCATCGCGGCGCGCTGCCAGTCGGTGGGGGTCCAGCCGTCGTCGGTGTGGTCGTCGGCGGTGCGCAGCGCGGAGCGGATCGCGCCATGGAGGTGGTAGGGCCAAATCGCGTAGGGGTCCTCGGTCACCATGGACCGCTCGGTGAGTCGGCGGGCCGGTGCCTGGTGGGCCAGGCCCGCGGTACGCGTGGCCAGTTCCAGGTCGAAGGCGTCCAGCAGGGATGCGGACCGCAGGACGTGCCGCTCTTCCGGGGTCAGGTCGGAGAGGGTGCGAGCGATCAGGGCAGGGAAGGTGTGGTCGAAGTCGGCCGGTGCGGGGGCACGGCCGGTGCGCCGGACCTCCAGGAAGCGAGCGACGGCCAGGTCCAAGTGGAGCGGCAGTCCGTGCGAGCGCTGGGTGATCACGGCGCGGATGTCCGGGCTAATAAGGGGCTGTCCGTCGTGAGTGAGGCGGCGGGCGAGGTAAGTGTCGCAGTCCTCGTCGGAGAAGTCGCCAATGAGGATTTGGCGCCCACATCCGGGAGCGGGCCGGGAAGCTCGTGCGGCCGGGACGCTCGTGGCGGGCAGGGCCAGACCCGGCCAGGCGGTGGGGCCGGTGTAGTCGAGCTGTCCTTGCAGCCCCTCATCGGCCCACTGCAGGCGCGAGCGGCCGGTAATGACGAAGAAGGCGTTGGGCATCAGCCACACCACCCGCTGGATGAGCCGTTCCAGATCGCGGTGGGTGCGGTCCCCGACATCTTCGAAGGTGTCCAGCAAGACGACCGGCACCCGCCGCCGTTCCGGCGGCAGTTGGGTGAGCTCCCAGGCCAGCAGATGTGGGTAGAAGGACAGCGCCTCCAGGTCCGGCTCGGCCTCCAATATGCCTCCCAGCCGGGCGCAGCCGGCCAGTGCCCGGACGGTCTGACGGCGCTCGCGCAGTGCCTTTGTCAGGGAGCCGGTGAGCTGGCCGAGGGCGGAGCCGACGGTGCCGGGCAGCAGCAGAGCCTGGGCGACATCGGCGAGCGCGGACTGCATCTGTTGCGGCATGCGCTTGCCGAAGCGGGCAGCCAGGCCGCCACGGCGCAGGTACTCCTCCAGACTCTCGCCGGGGTGCTGGGCCTCCCAGTAGCGACGCAACGCGATGTCGAAGGCGGGCAGCGGCCGACCCAGATCGGCCAGAGCGGCGCGGATCGTGAGTACCAGATCCTCGAACGAGGTGCCGGCGGAGCGGGAGAGGTCGATCCGTATGGGCAGGATCTTCTCCCCGGGCCAGGTGGGCTCGCCCCACTGCACCGGGCGCTGGTCTGCTGCGGTGAGCGCGGCCTCCAGCTTCCTCGACAAGGTCGTCTTGCCGACGCCACCCACCCCGTGGAAGACGATCACATTGGTGCGGGGGGCTTCCAGATCCTCGACGTCGAAGGCATCGCCGGCCGCGTTCCGCAGGTGCTCCTGAAGCGCGGACGCGACCAGCTCCCACTGGCCTTGACGGTTGGTGAACGCCTCGGTGGCGTTGATGGGATCGTTGGAGCTGAACAGCGCACGAAGATCCACGGGCCCCCCAAAGAATTGATCATGTGAGCGTCAACCTATGCCCACCCGGCCCCTGGAAGGCAGGCGCACGCCGCACACAGACTCATACCAGCCGGTGCCCGGCTGGTCCTCGGCCTCTTCAGTGCGCCCGAGCCGTGGGGTCCACCTTGCCGGGCACCCGGAGGCACCCGACAATGATCCTTTTGCCCTGCTCTTTCCGGCCCGAGGCGGTTGAAGTGAACGACAGCGAACAGGTACCTCCTTCCCCGGCCACATCCCCGCACGGCCCTGCCGGGCAGGACGCCGACAGCGCCTACGAGAGTGCTCTTGAGCTGGTGGGCCAGGTGACCGCCTGGTACAGCGCGCGGATCCTGACCGAACGCCGCTCGGGGGCGGATGCGCAGCGCCTTCAGGAGCTGATCTCCCGGCGGCAGGCATGCGTTAAGGATCAGGAGAGGCTGGAGGACGCGAGCGGTGAGGAGACCGCCGGGATCGTGACCGCCTACGAAGCGTTGCTGAACGAGCTCGAGTCAAGCGAGCAGTGACGACCAGCCAGGACGGACCGCGCGGGCAGAGGCAGAGCGGCCGGGGCAGCAAACCAGGACAGACGGCGCGGCCGCATCCCCTCCGGCATCAGCGGCGCCGCCAGAGCGCTGATGGCCAGCAGCTCGTCCCGGTACTGCGGAAGTACGGCCCGCAGCCGACACTGCGCAGCGAAGAACCGCGCGGCTTCGTCGGCTGTGTACGGGCGTAGCTGTCCTGCGACCAGGGCTTGGGCGGCGCCGGGCGGATACAGCCAGGCCCCGCCGACGCGCTCGTTGCGGTGAACCGCGTAACCGTCCCGGCGCATCACCACCACCGCGTCCACCACTCCGCTCTTCTCCGCGGCCGCCACTGCCTGGGACAGGACGGCGAAGCAAGCGTCGTGACGGTCAGGGCGGACAACACGAGCGGGTCTGATCCCGCGCCGACTCACCTCCGCGTAGCGGGCGAGGCTGCCCTGCCGGGAATCCGCCGCGGATACCGCGAGAACCACGAGCTCCACCCGGTATCCCGCCTGCCGGTACAAGGCCGCGCCGGTGAGGAACTCCCCGACGCTGTCGGGGCTGGTCTCGATGACTAAGTTGCCGTGCCGCGCGCGAACGTCGTCTTCGGCGCGGGCCTGCCAAGCACGGCAGTCCGCACGTATCCGCGTCTCGGCGTTGTGCGGCTCGGTCAGCAGCAACTGCCGGTAGTCCGGGTGGGCCTCCGTGAAGCGGGCCGCGCTGATCCGCACGGGCCGCCCAGGCAGGGCCTGCCGGACCATCCGGGCAGCGCCGGTCTTGCCAGCACCGGGCTGGCCCATGACGTACACGGCGACCGGCCGCTGCTGCGCCGCGATGTGCAGGGACGGCGCGATCAGCTCGTCGTAGATCCACCGGTGTTCGTCGGCGGAGAGCCGGTGAAAGTCGACCCCGGGCGGCTCCCGCCGCGGCTGGGCCACGCGTCTGACCGGTTCGGCAAGGGCGGCGGCACGCTCGGCGTCCCGCTGCACGGCCAGTCCCCAGTCCTCGGGCAGATGCCCGCCCGGCGCGGTGCGGTGGGCACGACGGTCGGCCTCAGCCAGCCGGCTACGGAACCGGCCTGTCTCCGTGGCGCTCCACGGGCGTGCCCGTTCGGCGGCGACCGCCTGCCGCGCCTCCGCTGGACGGCGCCAGCGCCCGGCCGAGGTCAGGTCGTTGTCGTACAGGGCGGCCCCCGCCGCCGCGGCACGCCCTACGACGACTACCCGGTCCGCCAAGTGCCCGGCCTCACAGGCATCCAGAGTGGCCAGCATTCCTGCCGCGCACCGGTCGTGGTTCTCCCACGACACGTACCGGGCCCGTCCGTTCTCGGCCAGCCGCAGGTACCGGTCCAGGACGCCGAGCTGGCTGACCGCCTCCGGCACGGCCAGGGCGACGACCTCGATGCGGTAGCCGGCCTGCCGGTACGCACACACTGACCGGCTGAACGCGTCCGGGTCGGCAAGGGGCGTCTCCACCACCACGTCGTACCGCAACGCCCTTACCCAAGCCTCGACTTCGGCCTGCCACCAGTACGTCTGCGGTCGCACCCTGACTCCGGCGGTGCGCACGTCCTCCTCAAGGAAACCCCGGTAGTAGGGGTGGACCGCCTTGTACTCATCGTGGTCTACCCGTACCGCCCCGCCCCGCCGGCCCAGTGCCGCGTGCACCACATCCGCCACGAGCGTCTTGCCACTGCCTGGCTGCCCTGCGACGAACACCACCACGGGTCGCTGCTGGGACACCGCGCCCCGCACAGCGCCCGGGAGCACCGACGCTGTCAGCACCGACTGGGCCCAATCGGCGTCCGAATCCGCGGCGGGCTCCGGAGCCGATATCGGCGGTAAAGGCTGGGGCGGCGAGCTCACGGATTCCTCCACGAACAGGTCACGATGTGGGCTACGGGATGCGCAGGAACACGGTGCAGCCGGGGGTTCCGGGCGCACGGGCGTACTTACGAGCCGGCCCCCGCCGTGGAGGCGCTCGTCGTCGCGGTACCGGGCGCGGATCCAGCGGCCCGCGGTGAAGCCGGCGTGGATCAACGGTTCCTCCGCTTGCTGTTCTGGAGGGCGGTGTCCTTGACGGCGGCGAGACGGGCTCCAGGTTGGTTGATGTACTCGGTGCGGCAGCGCTCAACCGTGGCGGGTTCGTCGATGATCCGGTTCCCGCTCTTCGGCGAGGGGCTGGGCTGGTCGCGCACGTCGCCGTTAGAGTTCGGCATTGGATCTCCCGGGTGCTTGGCGGCTTCGGGTTGATCTGGCCCCGGCCGCAGGCGTTGCGAGCGCCGGCCGGGGTCGTTCTACGTAGCGCGGGGCTACTTCAGCGAATCGTATGGGACCCATACACTCTAGGGAAGTGACCCGCCCGAAATGAAGGGCTCGGGTGTGAGCGACGAGGAGGTGTGGCAGGTGTCCGAAGCTCTTGATCGAGTTGAAGCGATCGAGGACCCTGAGGCACGAGTGCGGGCCATGAGCAAGGTCATGGCCGATCAGGTGAGGCGCAACCGCACCTGGCAGAAGGAGCGCCGGGAGATGGTACTCACCCTCAAGGCAGACGGCGTATCGTTCCGGAAGATCGCGGAGCGCGTCGGGACCTCCCTTGGGACAGTGCAGGACATCCTGCGCGGGCACTCTGGTTCCTGGAAAGACCGCCCTAAGAGCCCTGCTGACGGTGACGCGAGTTCGTAGCTCCGGCCTCGCGGGGGGGGCACGCTCGGCCGACCGCTCCCAGGAAGGAGCACGAGCCTGTCCTCGAGGTCACAGCCGAGGAGGGAAATGAACTCCGCCCCTCGGCGAGCGACCACTGCGGCTGGCGTGAACGCCCGCTATTACCGGGCGCGTAACGACGCTTTCACCTACGAGACATGGACGGGCCTGCAGGAACTCCGGCGTGCCACGCATCCACGCCAGCCGGTCCGTGAGCTGGCGACGGCTCGAATGGCGCCACCTCCGGTGCTGCGCCGCGTCGACGAAGCACAGCGCGACTGAGTCGCGCCGCTATATCCCGCTACATCCAGCTACATCTCATTCATGCGCTCCAAGCCCTATTCACCCATTGATGCGGCTGTGAGGGACGGTGCACTTGCAAGATGCATGAGTTTTGCGAGGGAAAGATCTGTCCCCTCACCTGCGGTGAGGTTTAGATTGCGACAAGTGATCGAGTAGTGGCGCCCGGGACCGCTGGGAGCGGAGGGGCGCTGCGGAAATCCCTCCTGAGGAAGGACCGGCTGGATGACGGGCATAGCCGTCGGCGACGCGATACGCCGATCCACAGTCCGCAGACGCAGCGGTGTCACCTGCCTCGTTCCACCCATGCCGAGAGCGTGCTCCACGGCCGGCAGCCGCCTACCGCTGCACGGCCTGCACGGGGATGAGATACGGACGCGGGCCTGGTTATGGCGTTGCTTCGGTGCCCGTGTACGCATGGGCTCCGGCGACGCGGCATGACAGACGTCGAGATAGGCGGCGACTCGGAACCGAGGCCGGTCAGTCAACCGTTGCCACCGGAGGTTCCTGTCACCCCCGACCCCGATGCGGCGGTCAGTGAAGGCGGCCCGGACCCGGAGTGGTGGCGTGCGCCTGCGGCGCCGCTGCCCCCGGAGGCGCCCCCTATGCCAGCAGAATCGCCCCGCCTCACGGGACCCGACGGGGCCCAGGTCACGGCCGGCGACAGCGCAGAGGCCGGTGACGGTGCTCCGGGCTCGGAGTGGTGGCGATGGTCAGCGGTGCGTGAAGAGTTCCGTGAGGCTGATGCCTGGGCGGCGCACGGCAGCGAAGGCGTCGCGGCCGCACACGAGATCGGGGCCTACATCGGGGAGGCCATCTCCGCGCGTCTGCCCGACCCGCATGCGGCTGCAGCCAGGCGCGGTTTGGACATCCGCTGGATGCGGCTGAAGTACAACGTCCCGGCCATTTTGTTCGCACTGCTGGTGACATGGGGTGGCCGGAGCACCGTGGACCGAATGACGGCCTCCGTCGCCGAGGGTGGTGTCTTCGCCCCGTTGGGCTGGGTCCTGATGGCCGGTCTCGTCCTGGGCGCCCTAGTGCTGCTGCCGATCGGCAGTTGGCTCGGCACGGCGCTGGCTGGGCTCTTCGCCTCGGTACTGCACGGCATGGTCCGTCTCTTCGGGCGGGCCTGGAAAACCCCGTACATCGGCTACCTGCTACGCCTGCTGGTGGCCGTGGCCGTGTGGTCCTTCCTCATCGCCGCTGGACGCCTGATGGGGCGCGCGGTGATCCACTTCCTGACAGGAGCGTGACCATGAACGACACGGGAGCCGCCGCCGGCGGGATCGGCGCGGTCGCCCTCGGCCTCGTTGTGCTCTTCTACCAGATCGGCCGGTGGCGGGGTGGCGACCCGACTCCGAAGATCCACTTCATTGCCGGGACCGCGATAGCCGCCCTGCTGTTCCTGGGCGGCGGCATCCTCGGCGTGATGGGTGGTGCCGCGGCGGCTCTCGGCGACGGGCTCGGGCGGTACGCCTTGGAGAACGCCACCGGGGCCGCCGCCGGCGCGGGGAACAAGGGGCCGCTGACCGGCGGCGAGAAGGTCGGCGCGTCCGGGGCGATCGCCGGGCTGTGCCTGCTCGCGCTGTACCTGGGGCTGATCAAGTCCGGCCGCGCCGACCTGAAACAACCGGTGATCCGCGGGGCGCTGTGCGGGATCTGGCTGGGGGCCTCTGCCGGCCTGCTCGGGATGGCCCTTGGCCTGATCCGGACCTCCGGCAACACGGTCGGCGACATCCTGATCCGCAGCATCTGAGAACCGGGGGAGGAACGGTTATGCCCAGCGGGACCTTCGCGGGCGGGGTGCGCCATCTGCGCGCCGAGTGGGGCCGCTGGTGGCGGACCGACGACCTGACGGACACGCACATCGCCCACCGGATCTTGAACGACCAGTACCGCATGTGGCAGCAGGCGCAGCAGCGGGGCCGGGCCGAGGTTCAGCAGAACATCACCCTGCTCAAGAACCAGCAGAAGCAGCAGACCTACATGCAGATGCAGCGTATGCAGATGCAGAAGCACGGCCGCGGATCCGGCTACGGAGGGGGCTACGGCGCTTCCCCGATGATCTCGTACCGGATGATGCAATGGGCGTCCTTGCAGATGCGCCTCGGGCAGCAGGAGTTCCGGCACCTCGAGGTCACCGAGTCGATGCTGGCCATCGGGCGGGGACAGGTCCGCTCCCGCCGCCATCGCACCGCCACCGCGTGGATACTGGTACTCCCGGTGCTGTGGGCGGGCCTGTGGTGGGTCTCGACGCTCGTCGCCCTCGCGGTCACCGCGATGACGGCCCTGTTCTTCACCTCAGTGGCCTGGGCGAAGAGCCGCAATCCCGCGTGGCGTCGGCCTGCGGTTCCCAGACTGCTGTTCGTGCCGCCGAACGCGCCCGCCCATACCGAGCTGGCGGGAGAAGCCGAGTCTGAGCCGTTCCCGATCCGCGAAGCGGGGACCAATCCCCGGCAGGCTCGGGAGGCAGTGCGTCTGGCGTTGAAGAAGGAGGCCGCGAAGGTCTCCGAGGTACTCGTACCGGAACAGACGACGTACGGGTGGAAGGTTCCGCTCGTCCTGCAGTCCGGCACGACCGGCCAGCTGATGAACGTCCTCAAGCCGCTGGCGACAACGCTGCGTGTGGGCGAGTCCCGCATCCTGGCGCAGCCCGCCGACCCGGACGACGCGGCCCTGGTCACCTTACGGATCCTCACCCAGGACCCCTTCGCGACTCCGCTCCCGTATCCGCAGCGGGCTCCCGGTTCCTGCTCCATCCTCGAGCCGGTCAGCATCGGGGTGTCCATCGAAGGCGAGACGACGCCGGTCGTCTTCGCCGGGCAGCACGTGATCATCGTGGCCGACACCGGTGGCGGCAAGACGTCCATGGTGCAGGCGATCGCCGAGTACGTCACCGCCTGCCGCGACGCGGTTGTCGTGGACATCGACCCGGTCAAGCGCGGACTCAAGGCGCTCGCGCCCGCGGCTGTGATGATGGCGCGCACTGCCGAAGAAGCCGAAGCAGTGCTGGAGAAGCTGCTGGAGCGGGCCAAGGCCCGTATCGCCTCCATGCCGCCCACCCAGGACATCTGGAAGCCCACTCCGGACGGCCCGGCGATCCTGGCGTTCCTTGACGAGTACCCCAAGCTCAGCAAGCGCGGCAAGGAGCTGGCCGTCGCGCTGCTGCGGCTCGGCCGCGAAGCCCTCATCACGCTGGTGATCATGACCCAGGACGCCACCAGCGATGTGCTGGGCGACGCCATCGCCGACGTGCCCGGAGTAAGGATCATGCTGCCCTGCCGTGCCGCCGACGTCCCGCTCGTGGTCGGCCGGGCCGACGCCGTCGCTCGCGGCTGGCTGCCCCACCTCTTGGTGCCCAGCCCCGACCCGGCCTTCCCCGCGGACGCGGGCCACTTCTACTGCATCACCCCCCGGCACCAGCAGCCGGTCCTGCGCTACGTCACCCCGCTCGCCCCGCAGGAAGCCGCCCGCCGTACCGGAGAACGCGTCGCGGCCGGGCTCCCCCGCTTGGAACCCCTGGCTCCGCATCCGGCCGTCACGGCCCTGGCAACGGCCAACGTCCCGGCAATCGCCCGTCTGCTACTCGCTGCGTTCGCCACGCACAGTGACCCCGAGGTACTTACTCTCGCGCGGCTCGCCGACCACCTGACGGCCGCCGACCCCGCCGTGTGGGGCAAGTGGGAGGGGCAGACGAACCGGCTCCTCATGATCGGCCGCACTCTGAAATCCCAGCTGAAGGCGGCCGGACTCGACATCCCCACCGGCCGTCTCGACGCCACCATCGACCCCAGGCGCCCCACGATCTACCGCCTGGCGGACATCAAGGATGCCCTGTCGTGATGTGTCCACGTCGTGTCAGTGTTCTGTCCGGGTGTGTCAGTGGTGCCTCGCGATGCGACGGTGACGCGTCTCGGCGCCCTGCCGGACTGGGCGTTGATGTGTCGATACGTCGCCGCCCGACGTATCACGAATCCATGCTGACCTGCGATGACACATCAGACACATCAATCCGATACCCCGCCCGGAGGGCCGATGACCCCGCAGAATCCCGCACAGCACGCCAAGATCGCCGCCGACGCTCTTGAGCGGCTTGTCCGGGACGTGCAGTCCGGCAGAGCCCAGTGGACCCATTCGACCAACGTCCGCCAGGCCGTGGATGACCTCACCCGGCTCTCCGCCGCGATGGCCACCGCCCTGCATCAGATGACCGGCGTGCTCGCCCAGCTGAGTCAGCCCGGGCCCCAGGCCGCCCAGGCTCAGCAGACCGCGGGCGCACTGCATCTGGCCGGCCAGCACACCACTACCGCAGCAAACCAGCTCCGCCAGGCTCGCCGCACCATGCACTGACCGTAACCATCCGAGGGGGACACCCTTGTGCCCGCACACCACTTACCACCACCAACGGGGGGCCTGATGCTGCTCGCCGATGGGCCTTGCGACAGCCTCCCCGGCCCGGCCCGGCAATCCTGCGAGAGCGGGGGCACGAGCGGCGGAGGCACGGCTCCGGCCGGCGGCCTCGACCCGCTCTCCACCCTGGCCAAAGAGGTCGCCAACGCCGCCGACTGGACCGCCCGCCAGCTCGGGAAGGTCGTCGCCGACCGCCACGCGGTCGACTTCACCAACACCGGCTTCCTCAAGCAGTACGCGGTCATCTTCGCCGCTTCGACGGTGCTGGTCCTGATCCTGTGGCTCCTGGCCGTCGCCAAGCGCGCCGTGCGCGGCGTGCCCATGGTCACAGCCATGAGCGAGGCGATCAGCTTCCTCTGGCTGGCGGTCTTCGCCGCCGCCTTCACTCCCCTGATCCTGTACGTCGTGATCGGCGCGACCAGTGCCGTCACGGACGTCATGGTGAGCGCCCTCGGCTCCGAGCCTGGTGGCCTGTTCGCGAGCCTCGGCGGCGACCTCAAGAACGGCAAGGTCGGCGGCGGACCGCTCATGCTCACCCTCGTCTCCCTCGCGACGATCGCACTGTGCGGCGCACTGTGGCTCCTGCTCGTACTACGGGCGCTCAGCCTGTACGTCGGAGCGCTCCTCGGCGTCGTCGTCTACGCCGGGCTCGTCGACAAGAACCTATGGAGCCACATACGCCGCTGGGCCGGCTTCATGGTCGCGCTGATACTCGCCGAGCCCCTCATCATCATCGTGCTGGGGCTCGCCTCCGCCCTGCGGAGCACCGACGAGCGCGGCCCCGTCGTCACCGGGCTCGCCGTCACGGTCGTCGCGCTCGGCGTAGCGATCTACATCATCGTCAAGTTCCCCGGCTTCGGCGACGCGATGAAGGTGGCCCGCGGCGCTGCCCGCGCCGTAGGCGGCACCGCCCGGGCCGTCACTGGCCCGACGTCACCCAGCGCAGGCGTGCTGCGCGGCATACAGGCCCATGGCGGCCGCGACGGCGACGCCCGGGGCCGCAGCAGCTCAGGAACTCAGAGACCGCCAAACCCGGTGAGCGGCGGCATGAGCGCCCACGGAGAGCGGAAGCCGGGTAAGTCGAAGGGCGACAGCACGAAATGAGGATCGCCTCATCGGTGGGTCAGGTACCCGAGCAGTCCGGACGACGAAGATGACCCGTGTGGCCCTGTTCACGAGTATCGGTTCTGGCCCAACTCCTGTGGTGCCGCCACTCTCCGTCACGACCACAGGACACGTTTCCTGAGGAGTTGGAAGCCTGCTCGGCCGAACATCTGGCGCTTGAGCATGATCCGGTTGACGTGTCCTTCGACGACGCCAGACTTCCAGGGCAGGGTCAGTCCGGCGATGACGGCGTCGCGGTCGCGGTCGATGCCAGCGACGAGGGTGTGGAGGCTGGGCAGGTCGTCCTGTCGTACGGGGTCGAGCCAGTCGGGCAGATGCTGGCCCTGGCGGTCGGTGAGCATGGTCGCGAAGGACCAAACGTGCCGGGTGCGCGCGTCGAGTTCTGGGCAGTGAGCCAGGACGGCCTTGAGCTGGAGTGTCTCCGTCTCGGCGAGGTTCTCCGGGCGGCGAAGGATCCACCCGGCGCCGGCCCGCGGGCCCGGAGGCAACGCGAACGGCCGACGGCGCCGCCCGCTCCCCCGGCCGACGTACGGACCCCCTGGCGCTCGGCTGCTACCTCCTGCGCCTGGCCCTCTCGCCCGCCCTGGCGGCCCAGGTCGGCTGCTGGGCACCATGGTCAGCCGCCTGCGAATGCGCCCCAGGCAGCGGCTCGTCGATCTCGGGTGCGGCACCGGCGGCGCCGGCTTATGGCTCGCTCGCGCCCTCGGAGCCGAACTCGACGGGATCGACATCCCCCCCGTCGCCGTCAGCCTGGCGGACCGGCGCGCGCACCAGTTCCTTCCCGCCGGACGAGCGACGTTCCACGTCGGCACGCTCGGCGAGACCGGGCTGGACAGCGCGAGCGCCGACGGTGTGATCTGCGCGGACGCCTTCAGCTTCGCCCCCGACGGGCGGGCCGCGCTCGAGGAACTCCGGCGCATCCCGCGACCGGGAGCCCGCGCCCTCATCACGTCGCCCGATCGCCACCCGGCCAGCAGCAAGCCGTGGGACCGTGTGGGCCTGGAGCTCGAAGCCGAAGGCGAGCGGCCGCACGTGCCGGGCATGTGGCGGCGCCTCTACCGGCTGTGGGCCGACCACGAGGACGAACTGCGCAACGTGCTGGGCGAAGCCCAGGCCGAGCGCATGATCGGCGAGGCGCGGCGCAGGGCCCCGGAGATGGACTATCGCAGGTTCTCCGTTGCCACGGTCCGCCGACCTGCCTGATCGCTAGGCTGGCGGCCACAGTCGTGGACGGGGGAGAAGGAAGGGGTGGGGCATGGTTCGGGTGAGCGTGTTCGGAGCGGGCTCATGGGGAACCGCGCTCGCGATGGTTCTGGCCGACGCGGGATGTCAGGTGACGCTCTGGGGCCGGCGGCAAGAGCTGGTCGATGCGATCAACGAGACCTGAACCAACCCGGACTACTTCCCCGGCGTCGCCCTGCCGCCAGGCATCACCGCGACGGCCGACGTAGCGAAGGCCGCCGAGGGCGCCGAGGTCGCGGTGCTGGCCGTCACCGCGCAGACCCTCCGCGGCAACCTCGCCTCCTGGGGGCCGCTGCTGGGCGTCGAGACGGTGCTGCTCTCGCTGATGAAGGGCGTCGAGGTCGGGACGGGCAAGCGCATGACCGAAGTCGTTGCCGAGGTGACGGGGGCGGCGCCGGGACGCATCGCGGTCCTCACCGGCCCGAACCTCGCCCGCGAGATCACCGCGCGGCAGCCCGCGGCAGCCGTCATCGCCTGCCCCGACGAAGCCGTCGCTGCCCGGCTCCAGGACGCCTGCCACACCCCCTACTTCCGCCCGTACACGAGCACGGACGTCATCGGGTGCGAGCTCGGCGGCGCGGTGAAGAACGTGATCGCCCTCGCGGTGGGCATCGCCGACGGCATGGGCCTGGGCAACAACTCCACAGCCGCGCTCATCACCCGGGGCCTTGCGGAAACCACCCGTCTCGGGAAGGCGATGGGCGCGGACCCGCTCACCCTCGCTGGGCTCGCCGGCATGGGCGACCTCGTCGCCACCTGCGCCTCGCCCCTTTCCCGAAACCACAGCTTCGGAGTCCGCCTGGGCCAGGGCCTTAGCGTCACGGAAGCCGCGGCGGCCGTGAAGCAGACGGCCGAGGGCGTCACCTCCTGCGTCTCCGTCCTCGACCTGGCATACCGTCACGGCGTCGAGATGCCCATCACGGAAACGGTCGTCTCCATCATCCACAACGGAAAGTCCCCCGCAGAGCGCCCTGTCAGAGCTGATGGCCCGCTCCACGACATCGGAGCAATAGCAGCGGCCTCAGCCCTTGGCGGCTCCATCCGTAGTCGTGGCCGGCGGAGGCGCGGACTACCTAGCCTCCGCCAGCCCGTGCTTCAGGATTTGATGCGGCGCAAACGGTTCTCCGGGCCGTCGGGCCACACGTGGTGTGAACGTTTATCCAACCGGCGCAGGCGACTGTTGCCTGCGCCGGCGGCGCGCTTCAGCCCCGGATCTTTCCCAGGGGACTATCGGAATCAGAGACGGCAGCTACGAAGGAACTGAACGCCCCACGGGTCACGATGATGGGGGCTCGCGAGAGATCCTTCGAGTCCCCGATCGGCATGATCCCTGGATACTGCTCTGCGATCACGACGCAGCCTCCGCCGTTGCCACTGTAGGTGCTCTTGCGCCATTTAGCTGTCGTCAGGTCAGGACATGTGATGCGCACGGGTATGACTCCTCAACAACCTTGTGAATGAGCGTTCTTGACTCCTCGTGTCCGAGCGTCAAGCCGCGCATGTGATCATAAAGGCGCATGAGTTCTTCCACGTCAGCACGCCGTAGATGGAACGTTCCCTGCATGCCAAGTGGTCGCCAAGCGATCGAATGCTTGCCCGGCCGGTCCCAGATTGCAACGAATCCGGCGTCAACGCTGAAATCATTGCCTTCGGAAGGAAAGACACGAAGATCCACGTTTGTCGCTCGCGATCGCTCCACGAGATGGAGGAGCTGAGCACGCATCATGGCCGGCCCACCGATCACCCTGTGTAACACCGCTTCATTTAGCACGACGTGCAGAGTGGGCGCCGATGGCTGGTGCAGGATGTTGCGCAGTTCGGCGCGATAGGCGATCTTGTCGTTCAGATCTCCGCCCAGAAGGGGCATCGCGGCAACGAGCTGCTTGGTGGCGAACTCGTCCGTCTCCAGCATCGTCGGCATGGTGATGCCGCAGATCTGCCAGATGTTCTTAGCCTGCCGCTGGCCGCGCAGGTACTTCTGAAACGTCGCCGAGTCGGGGTTGTCGTCGAGTTCGTCGCGGAGCCTGAAGATGGCCCCGCGGGCTTCCAAGGCGTCGTCGATGCGCTGGGCGACGTCGCGTCGAGGTGGGAATCGACCTTTCTCGAAGTGGGCGACCGTGGTGTGGTCGAGCGCGACGGCCTTGCCGAGATCTACCTGGGTCCACCCCTTGGCCAGCCGGTGCTGCTTGATGGCCGCGGCGAGCTCTTCCTTACGGCGTTGATACGCGTCAAGTGGCCCTGGGGCAGCCATAGATGTATCCCCCACTTGAGTAATGTGGTTTGCCAAGTCCTGGGTGGGGTTGAGCATAGGGGCGCGGGCAGATACTGGTCACCGGAACCGGACGCCCGGAGTTCTCGGCGCCTGACGCTGTGTTCGATTCCCTGCCGTCGTGATGCCCGCCCTGCGGCGCCCCACACGTGAGCCAGCGGGAGCGTTCAGGTCAATCTGCGGCGTCTTCAGGCTCCGGTCGCTGGGCGGTACCACCGGGTGCCGGTCAGCGCGCCCCATCCCCGTGCTGCGTGCCCGCGCAGCTCTAAGGAGCACCCCGTCATGTCTGTCTGGCCTGGTACAGCTGTGACCAACGGAGGAACACACACGACTCAGCCGACCCTTCTGTCCCGGGCGAAACGCGTCATGGACGCGGACGCGGACATCGAGCGCGTCACCACCGTGATCCTCGACGCGGCGGACCCGCCGGAGTACGGGGTCATGGCGTCGTCGGCGCTGCGGCTCCGCCGGCATATCGACGAGGAGGCCCCGCGGGTCAAGAACACCGCGAAGGACCTGCTTCGGGTGGACGACCCGCGCCGCGTCGCCGTCGAGAAGAGCGCTGACGAGGCCATCTACCGGGCGCAGGAGCTGAGCCTGGGGGACGGCCTGGACAGCGCGTTCACGTACTGCCGGAGCCTGGCCAGGATCGTCCGGGAGCTGCGCGGTCACCGGCAGAAACTCGACCAGCTCCCCGACTCGGCCTCCAGGCTCGGCGGCCACCCGGCGGACGGCGACCCTTCCGCCCGGCCCCCGCGGGCATCGGCTGCGTCCACGTAGAGACCTGGGCCGTACCCGATGGCGACGACCGGTTCCATCGCCGCCGGTCGTGCGGTGCGGCCCACCCGGGGGCGTTCGCGCGTGCCGATGATCGCGAACGCCCCCTCCCCAAGCTGGTCGCGGGGAGCCTCCCGGGGAAGCTGTGCTCTCCGCGACCTTCCAGACGGCCCCGTTTCCGCCCCTGACGCCCGGCGGGACGGTGGCCACCGCGGCCTACCTCACTGGGCCGCAACGGGGGAACCCGCGCCGGGCCGCCCGCCCCTTCGGCCAGGGCTGGCGGGCCGGCGCGGAACACCGGCCCCGCCCCTCTCGCCGAGAGCTCGTTCACCCCTCTCCTCGGCGCGAGGGCGGGGCCATCCGACCCCAGCCACGCGGAGGACCTGATGCGCCTGCCTCGACTCCTGTACGGCCAGCCGCAATGGGTGATCGACCTGTTCATCGGCCTCGCGGTGACCGGCGCCGCCGCCGGCGCCGTGCTGTTCCTGCTCCTGTAGCCCGGCGACAGACCCGCCGTTCGAATCGGATGATCACACGGAAGAGACCATGACCACCTCGCAGCAGCACTTCATAGCCCGGCCGTACGGACGCGCCGCCGCTGTCCCCCGCCGCAGCCCCCGGTCGCCGTCGCTGGACTGGCCGAAGGACCTGGTGCCGCTCCTCCACGGCCGCCTCCGGGGCGTCAACGTCGCCGCCCAGGAGCGCGCCGCGCGGGCCGCGACCCCCTAGACCGGCTGTCCCCGGGCCCTGTCCCCGGCCGGACAGCGATGCCGCGACTGTCCGGTCACCGCGGCCCGGGGGTGGCTGTGGCCGGCCGCGTCCCTGTGCACTCCCCCGTGGAAGGGACGCGCTGCTGCCGCTGCGAGTCCGGCGGCGGGGCAGCCACACCGCGGGCGGAGTGTGGCTGTCGCCGGCCTGCTGGGCCTGCACGCCCCCACCTTGATCGCCGGGGGCGTGCGGGCCACCACCCAGCCCACCTGACATCCCATCAACGCGAACATCTAAGGGAGAAGCCCATGACGATAAACCTCGCCGCCCCGCCGCCGTGCCGGATCGGCGGTCTCGCCTGGATCCCCCGCCTCCCGGGGGAGGACCGGGAGGACGCCGTGCTGATGGTCCGCGCGAACTACGGGCTGAAGAAGGGCTTCTACCAGCTGCCCGGCGGCCACGCCGACCATCTGGAGCCCGACTGGGAGGCCATGCTCCGGCACGTCAAGCGCGAGACCGGCATCGTGCCGGGCGTCGTGCGCCTCCTCGGCAAGGACTGGGTGCCCGCGAACAGTGAGACGGGCTCGGCGATGGGGCAGAACCTCGTCTACCTGTGCCGCCCGGTGCCCGCCACGGCGGAGATCCAGCTGCCGGCGGCCGAGCCCGGCATGGAGCCGGAGCTGGACGACTACCTCTGGATGACCCTCGACGACCTCGCCGAGCACACCCAGCCCTACCAGGCACGCCGCGTCCGCGCGATGTGGGAGGCATGGCAGCACGAGGCGTTCGCCAACCTCCGGTTCGGCCGACCCGTGCCGGTGGAGCGAACCGCATAGGAGACGTCCGTCCCGGGCACCGGAGGAACCCACCCGGGCCCGGGACGGCCACCAGGGCACCCCTGGCACGTGGCCAAGCAGCTCGCGCAGCCTTCCACCGCGTACGCGAGCGAGGCAACCACACCACCCGGGGGCGCCCCAACTGGAGCACCACTCCAATTCACCAGGGAGCGTACCCATGCTCGAAACTCCCACCCTTCCCGGCCAACGCATCGGCGTCCTGTGCGGGGGCGAATCCCCCGAGCGCCCCGGCTCGATCGCCTCCGGGGAAGCGGCACTGAAGTCCCTCACCGCACAGGGCCTGCACGCAGAGCTGATCGACCTCACCGGCCTCGACCTCGGCGGCCTGCGCGACCGCATCGACGTCGCCCTGATCGCCTCCCACGGCCCCGGCGGCGAGGACGGCAAACTCCAGGGCGCGCTTGAGACGCTCGGCATCAGCTACACCGGCTCCGGCGTCCTGGCCTCCGCGGTCGGCATGGACAAGGTGACCACGAAGAACCTGCTGCGCGCCGAGGGCATCGACACCCCGAAGGCCATCGCGATCCACCCCTCGTGGTCGACGGCCACCGCCACCTCCAGCGTCCAGCACAGCCTGGGCTTCCCCGTCTTCGTCAAGCCGGTGGCCGGCGGCGGCAGCCTCGCCTCCGGCATCGCGCACGATGCGAACGAGCTCGACGCGCTCCTGGAGCGGGCCCGGCAGCGCAGCTACGAGCGGTACATGGCCGAGGAGTACATCCCCGGCACGCCCTGCTCGGCCGGCATCCTCGAGGTCGGCGGCAAGCTGACGGTGCTGCCCCTCCTGGACGTCGAGGTGAATGGCCGCCCATTCTACGACTACGAGGCCAAGCACGACAGGGCCCTGCGCACCGAGCACTGCCCCTCGAACCTCCCCGAGGCCCAGACGAAGGTGATGGAGCAGGTGGCTCTCCGGGTACATCGCCTGGTGGGCGCGCACGGCGTCTCCCGGGTGGACTTCCTGTGCGCGCCGTCGGGCCGGATGCCGGTGCTGGAGATCAACACGGTGCCCGGCCTGTCGCAGGCAGGGAACCTCGCGACGATGGCGCAGGCGGGCGGTATCGGCTACGACGAGCTGATCCGTCACCTGGTCGCCACGGCGTTCAGCAAGCCCGCGTACGTGCCGTAGAGCAGACTGTGGGGGCATGACTGCCTCTGCGACCGCGCACCCCGTTCCCTACTACTCGCAGTGGGAATCGCCTGACCTGGTCCCCGCGTTCATCACTGGGTCCAGGCAGGTGTCCACCGATCCTTTGTGGCAGAAGTCCGGCGCCGCGACTCCGGAGGAGTACGCGTTCTGGGCCCCGCGGATGTGCGGGGTCGCGTGCCTGCGGATGGCGCTGGACTTCTGGGGCCTGCCGGTGCCGCCGTCCGTACCCCTGGTCGGCGAGCTCCAGGAGGCCGGCGCCTACATCCGCGACGGCGACCAGGTGAAGGGCCTGATCTACCAGCCCTTCGCCAGCTTCGTCACCGCCCGGTGGGGCGCGTACGCGCGGGCCGCCGCTGAGCTGCCCGCCACCGAGATCCGGGCGGAGATCGCCCGCGGGCGCCTGGTGATGGTGTCGGTCCACAAGAGTGTCCGCACCCCCGAGGTGACGCCCCCATCCCGTGGTGGGCACCTCGTGCTCGTCGTCGGCGCCCGCGACGGCGGTGTCCTGCTGCATAACCCCTCCGGCCTGCCCGGCCGGTCCCAGGAATTCGCACCGGTCTCCTGGACGGCGCTGGACCGCTTCTACGCGGGCCGGGGCGTCGTCCTGGCAGGCCCGACCGAAGGAGAAGCACAACGTGATCCCCATGACCTTGGCCGAGATCGCTGAGGCGACCGGCGGCACCCTGACGGACGGCGCCGACCCGGCCTCCCTGGTGACCGGCCCGCTGTCCTTCAACAGCAAGAAGGTCGCCAGCGGCGGGCTGTTCTGCTGCCTGCCCGGCAAGCAGGTCGACGGCCACGACTTCGCCGAGCAGGCCTACGAAGGCGGCGTTGCCGCCGTCCTCGCCTCCCGCCCCGTCGGCATCCCCTCCGTCCTGGTCGCCGACGTGCTGGGCGCGATGGCCGGCATCGCCACCGCCGTCGCTTCCCGGTACACGGGCACGATCGTCGCGATCACCGGCTCCGCCGGCAAGACCTCGACGAAGGACCTCCTCCGCCGGATCCTCGACGAGGACGGGCCGACGGTGGCCACGCCGAAGTCGTACAACAACGAGATCGGCTTCCCGACCACCGTCTCCCAGGTGCGGCAGGACTCCCGCTACCTCGTCCTGGAGATGGGCGCGCGCGGCAAGGGCCACATCGCCGACCTGTGCCAGATCGCGCCCCCGACCATCGCCACCGTGCTCGGGATCGGCTCCGCGCACATCGGCGAGTTCGGCAGCCGCGAGGCCATCGCGGCCGCGAAGGCCGAGATCGTAGAGGCCCTCCCCGCACACGGCGTCGCCGTCCTCAACGGCGACGACCCGCTGGTCGCCGGCATGCGCAACGCCACCGACGCGCGCGTCATCACCTTTGGCACCGGCCCCGACTGCGACGTCCGCGCCCACGGCATCAAGACCGACGACGAGGGCCGCCCCTCGTTCTCCCTGCGTTACGGGCCCAAAGTCGTCCGCATCCAGCTCGCCGTGCACGGCCGCCACAACGTCACCAACGCCCTCGCCGCTGCTGCAACCGCGTTCGCCGCCGGAGTGCCGTTCGGCCGGATCGCGGCCGCGCTCCAGCGCGCGAAGGTCACCTCCGGTGGCCGGATGGACGTCCACCACAACGGCGACGTGACCGTCATCAACGACTCCTTCAACGCCTCGCCGGAGAGCATGGAGGCCGCGCTGGTGGCACTGTCGGACATCGCCGGCGGGCGCCGCATGGTCGCCGTGCTCGGGCAGATGGCCGAGCTGGGCGGCGAGGCCGGGCCCTGGCACGACCGCATCGGCCGCCAGGTCGCCAAGACCGGGGTCCTCCAGCTGATCACGGTCGGCGGCAAGTACGCGGACGCGATCGGCGAGGCAGCACGCTGCATCACCAGCGAGGTGAACGTCTCCCGGGCCGGAGACGCGCGGGAGGCGCTGCGCCTGGCCGAGGAGCTCGTCCGCGAAGGCGACGTGGTTCTGGTGAAGGGCGCCAACGCCCTGGGGCTGGAAGCGGTGGCTCAGGGCCTGCTCAACTGAGGTCAGTGCGGCCCTGGCGCCTTGGGCGTATCCCAGTGACGGAGGGTCAGGGCCGCAATCACCCGACAAGAACGCTCCACGCCTGAACGGAACTCGGATGGCGTTCGCCGCCCGCGTGAGGGAGAAGTCGCTGGCACCGGACGGGGTGCTGTTCGTCCTGACGCCCGTCACCGAGAACCCGGCGCTGCACTGGCAGCACAACGGGCTGCGCGAGGAGCAGATCGAGGCGATCGCACAGCAGAGACGGGCTGAGGTGCACCGCTACATCCACGGCCACACCGTGTACCTCATCCTGCGGGCCTGACCTGCCGGTCGTCGGGATCCGCACCGCAGGCGGAGTGCGGCTCCCGACAACCTCCGGCCCGCGTGTCCTGGGCCACCCTCGGGGAGACAGGGCTCGCGGGGCACCCACGGTGAGACCCCGACCGAAGGAGACCTGGGATGCCCGACGACGACAAGAAGCAGACCGTCGACAAGGAGCGGGGAGGCGCCTCAGGAGACGAAGGGTGGCCACGACCTCCGCGATGATGACGGCTTCCTCAGCGGCAAGGGCCGCAAGTAGAAACGAGGGTGTTCTGTTGGCGCCTGCGGCGATCAGCACGTGCTGGACATGAGTCTTGGCCAAGCCGCGGTAGCGGCAGTGCCGGAGTCCGTGGGCGTGGACGGTCTCGGAGACCGTGGCTTCGCTTCCCGCGCGGATGGCATAGCGCCGTTGTCACTGACCGGTCTTCTGCTCGTGCCGGACGCGGGTCTGGATCTCTTGCTGGGGCTGGGGAAGCAGGAAGACGTGACGTCCCCTGCCGCCGGTGTTGCCGGTGCATTCGAGCCGGTCGTCGCATTCTCGGCAGACTTTGCGCGGGAAGAGGACTGACAAGCGGGGATGGCTGTCTCCGAGAGTGGGCTTCCAGGGCGGGCCGGTCATGCCGTGCGGACACGTCAGTGTGCGGGCTTGCCAGTCGATGTGGAAGTCCTCTCTAGTGAAGCCCGGACGCTTATCGGCCCGGGGATCGGCACGGACTGGCCCGAACAGCGTGATGCCCCATTTCTACTGGGCCAGGTGGATACTGTCCGGGCTTGA
Organism: Streptomyces albireticuli; assembly: GCF_021228125.1. Taxonomy (GTDB): domain Bacteria; phylum Actinomycetota; class Actinomycetes; order Streptomycetales; family Streptomycetaceae; genus Streptomyces; species Streptomyces albireticuli. The sequence goes on along the minus strand of NZ_JAJQQS010000020.1, from coordinate 146,183 downwards.
GTAGCCGCCGTCGACGACGTGTTCGTGCGGCAGAATGTCCTGCTGGGCCAGGCCTTTATGGATGAGGTCGAGGGCGTCGGTGTCCTGCTCCGGCGCCGGGCGAGTGACGACCTGAACGATCACATTCGGGCCGGCCGCCTCACAGGTTTCGGTCTGGGCTTCGGCCGCGGCGGCCTGGCGGCGACGCTGAGCACGAGCCGCCTCGATCAGGGCCGGAGCATCGCCCAGGACGACGTCGGGCTCGGGGAAGGCACGGCGGGACAGCTCGCGCATCGCTTTCGTCTGCTGCTCCACCGCCTCCACGATTCCCGGGTCGATCCGCTGTGCGGGCGTGGCCGACCGGTGCGCGGCGAGGGCCCGGTGGAAGTGGCTGGGGCCGCCGGGAGGACTCCACCGTGTGCTCCTGGGACGCGGCGCCGGCGGCCAGGACTCGGATGCTGCCGACCGCCTGGGTACCGGCCACGTCGTTCGCCGCGGTGACGATGCGGGCGTTGAGGAGCCGGAGCTGGGTGCCGTATGCGGGAGAACCGCACGTACGGCTTGAAGCGGCGGGGACTGGAAACGGAGCGGAAGCCACCGCGCCAGTCCCCGACCCTGCTCACGGGTGGATGCTCAGGTGCGTGAAGGCGATCGTGTGCTTGATGCCGCCGGCGAGCACGCAGTCGGTCGGCAGGCCGGCGGGCAGCGTGTGGATGGTCTTCTCGGCGACCGACCCCTTGCCGCGTCCGGAGACGACCACGCCGTCGAGCACCGCGGTGTTGACGCCCACGAGCCGGACGGAGGGACCGGAGCGGTACGCGATGACGGTCGTGCCGCCGTCCGCGTAGTGCAGGGTCTCCTCCGACCGGTTCCCGGCGAGGAGCAGGCAACTGCCTCCGGTGGTGCCCTCGGTGTGGTATGTGGCCGTGACCAGGTGGCCCGGGCCGTCCGCGCAGTGGTACGTGCCGTCGACGCTGACGGTCGAGGGGCTGCTGGAGAGGCCGAGCCCGGGGGTGTAGGTGATGTCCTCCCGGCCCGAGCAGCCCACGGCATAACCATGACCGTGGCCACCACCATGGGCCTGGCCCTGGGCCGCCGGTGCTCCGGCGCTCGCAGCGACCAGGGCGAGGGAGGACAGCGGCCCGGTGACCTATGCGTTCCACTCCGATGCCGCCGAGAAGGCCCGTATCGAGCTGACCCGGGCTGAGCGGGCCGCCGTCGACGCGTCCGCGCGGCTCTGGAGGCCGGCCCCCGGCAGGGCCATCCCATGCCCGACAGTGACCTGCAGGTGGTCGACTTGCTGCCGGAAGAGACCGGCGGTCGCGGCATCTCGGTGGTGTACCGGTACGACGAAGAGCTCGAGGCCGTGCTGATCCTGTGGCTGGTGGCGGGCCCGTAGCCGGCCCCTCTGAAGGGGCCGCGGGTACTACGGTCCGTCAGCTTGATTCTTATCCGGTTCGTCGGGGTTTGGTGCCGGTCTTGTGGTGGGTGGGCCGTTGGTAGGGCTGGCCGGTGGCGAGGACTCGGCCCACGTCGTGGCGGTTGGCGGGATGCCTGTTCTTCGAGCCGGGTGGCCGTCCGGGGCCGGACCGGCCGGGTTTCGACCCACGGGGATAGAACTCAAGCTCAGACACCCTTTCTACTGCCCGCGACCGTCCCCACCCCGGTGCGAGCCGCGGCCTGACCGGCATCCAGCTCGTTGTCGTCACGCCAGCGAACCCCTGCTCCCCTGGAGTGCTGGGGCTCTCGGAATCACCGAGGCAGCAGGCGTCACCTGGGGCCGACCTGGATCAGATGGGGTCGATGATGATGTCGTCGACGTGGAAGTTGCAGCTGGAGTTGGTCTTGGACTCCTTGGTGCCGCCGGTGGCGTTGTTCTGCCACGGGCCGTAGTACGTGTAACCGAGGTAGCACTTGACCTTGGCCCGCCAGGTGACGTTCATGGTGCCGGTGCAGCTCAGCGCCCCGTTCCACGCCGTGTCCGCGGTGGCCAGGCAGTCCAGGCTGCCGTAGCGGAACCGCTCACCCGGCTTGACAGCCCAAGCGTTGGGAGCCAAGAGCACCATGGTCACGGCGAGCGTGGTGCCGACACCGGCGAGCCTTCGGGCAGCGAGTTTCATACCATCCCCTCCCTGATTTCACAGCTCTTTGAGAGTGCCCCGAAAATCCTTAGATCAAAGCAAATGATCAGATGTGACTGGAATGTGACAGAAAGTCCACTGTCGGAGCGCGATATCGAAAGGAGCGTGAATGAGGAGCCGTCCGAGCTGCTGCCGCTGCCTCGGGGGCACCGACGGGGAGCGGGCGGGGCAGCCGGGCCCGGTCGCCGACCTGTAGACAGGAGGTCCCGGCGCGTCACCCCGGTCGGGGTGACGCGCCTGCCGCAGGCTCTGGCCTTACCCTGGCCGGCTGTTCGTGCCTGTGCTGCCCGGGGCTGACCCCTGGTACGCCGGTGGGAGTGCTGCCCGTAAACCCGGTAGATGAGTTTTCCGGCTTATCAGTTCGGCAGTCGGTTCAGTTCAGCTTTCTCGCCACGCACCACGCCCCGCTCTACGAACAGCACCTGTTCGGTCGTTTCCCCGGACGCTCTGACGCAGGCGACAGTGGGGCCCTATCCGTAGGGATCGTTGCGTGCGGGGCGCGGCCCTGCATACGGGCCCTGGCCGCGTACCGCGTGCGGCAGAGCCGCAGCGAGTCCCCCGGCGTCCCGCACGACGAGGCGTTCCGCCGCGTCTTCGGCAGGGATGAGGCGTGACGTACCAGGTCATCTGGGAGCCGGAGGCTCTTGTCCAGGCCGAGCGGTTCGCCAAGGACAACCCGCAGGGGGTGGCAAGGGTGTCCTCGTGCGTGCTTCTGGGGCGACACGATCAGGCCAACGGTTGATGCTGGAGTGGTGATGAACGGAAGCGAGAACGCGGCCGTGTCCGCCGTGCAGCCGGATGGACAGCTGCCCACGGTGGGTGTGGAGGAGGAGTTCTTCCTGGTCGGGGCCGACAGCCGGGCGGTGGAGCCCGCCGGCGGCCGTGTGGTCGCACGGGCGGCCTCGGCGCTGGGGGGACTGGTCTCCGGTGAGTTCACCGACTACCAGATTGAGATCAGGACACCTCCGTGTTCGGCGGTGGCGCAGCTGTATGACGAGCTGGTCCGCTTGCGGGCCGGCGTCGCCCGGGCCGCTGCGGCGGAGGGGCTGAGAGCGTGCCCGTCGGGCACACCGGTGCTCGGGCCGGCCGGGCCTGTGTCGATCGGGGAGGATCCGCGTTATCGGGCCAGCGTGGAACTGTTCGGGTCGATGATGGACGACTACGTGATCAGCGCGATGCACGTTCACGTCCACTTGCCCGACCGGGAACTGGCCGTGCTGGTCAGCAACCACCTGCGGCCCTGGCTGCCGCTCCTGGTGGAGATGAGCGCGAACTCGCCCTTCTGTAAAGGGCGCGACACCGGATACGCGAGCTGGCGCTCAATGATCCGGTGCCGCTTCCCGTGCCTGGGCCCCCCTCCGTACGCCGAGTCTTTCGATCACTATCAGCGGACCGCCGCCGCCATGACGGAGGCGGGGGCCATGCCCTTCGCGGATCTGCCCTTCTGGGACATCCGCCTGCACCCGCGCCTGCCGACCCTGGAGGTGCGCTGCATGGACGTCCCGGTCACCCCGGCGGACTCCGCTGCCCTGGCCGCGATCGTCCGCGGACTGGTGGTCACCGCGTCGGCGTCGGCGCGTCGCGGTGACTCGGGACCGCGGCCGTGCAGCGAGATGCTGCGCGGTGCCTACGCGCACGCGACGCGCGACGGCTGGACGGGACGTGGCAGGGACGCGCTCACGGGGGAGATCCTGTCCGCGCCGGTGCGCGGCGCACGGCTGCTGGACCACATTCGTCCCGCACTGGCGGCACACGGCGATGTCGAGGTCGTCGCGGCTTTCCTGGGGCGGCTCGCGAGGCGTGGATCGGGGGCGCACCGCCAGCGTGCCGCCGCCCGCCTGCCGGGCGGGCTGGTCGCGGTGGTGGACGACCTGACGGCCCTGTCCCCCGCCTCGCAGGCGGAGGAACCGTCCCCGACGGATTCCGCACCGGCGTCACCCGGACGGCGGATGCTCAACGGCACACCTTCCGGCCCCGTGTCAGCCTGAGGACACAGCACCGGGCGCCGTTTTGCCCGCAACGCAGTGGTAGCGGCTGTGGCGGGCGGTACAGGAGGAACCCGTGAAGGAAACCTCGACCGTGCATGACCGGCCACCTCCGGCGGCCGATGACGTCACCAACGCCCTGCGCCGGCAGGGCTACGCCCGGTACCGCACCGCAGACCTGGGAATTCACCCGGCCGCGCACAACGGAGATCTCGGCCAGATCGACGATGCGTTCGCCGGGCTTCCGCCCGACCCCTACGCACCGCACACGAACCGGTATCGCCGGTACTCCCACGCCGTGTACCTGCCGTGGACCGGGCAACTGTCCTTCACACCCGGAGCACCGGACGCCACCTACGGATCGGTCACCGAGTACTGGCAGGACGACCACAACCCGGAGTACCCGGACATGCGGCGCCAACTCCCCGACATCCCCGCCGCGCTGCGGAGCAACGCCCTTCTGCTGGGTCTGATCCACGCCGACCTCGCACAGGCCATGTGGCTGGAGGACCTCCACAGGGCCCCGGTCTACGTCGGTGTCCACCTGCTCAAGCTGGCCGTGCACAACCGCGCCGACACCGCGGTGTCCTCCCCCGATTGCCTGCACCAGGACGGCGGCTCCCACGCCACCTTCACCTTCGCCCACCTGGTCGGGTGCGCCAACATCCGCGGCGGCGAGAACACCATCGCCACGCCCGACAGCGCCGGCCGACAGCCCGACGACCTCCCCCACGGGGCCGTGCACGCACGCTTCACCCTGACCGAGCCTCTGGACGGCTACGCCGTACACGACCACCGGGTCAGCCACCACGTCGCCCCCGTACACCTCGGCGAGGGACCGGGACCAGGCGAGCGCCGCATCCTCATCATCGGCGTGGCCCCCTTCGGCCCCCGGCTGTAGGCCCCGCGAGCCCCTGGGCTACCCGGCGGCACGGACACGCGGCCTGCCACGGACCCGAGGAGAGACGACGCGTGGGCACGACGAACCTGACACTGCTGAAAACGTGGGGCGTGTACGGGCCGCAGGGCGACTCCTACCTCCTGCGGGAGTCCTTGGAGAGGGCGGCACTGCCCCAGGGAGCCCACGTCCTGGACGTATGCACCGGCTCCGGCCTGATCGCGTTGGCCGCGGCCCGCCTCGGCGCCCACCGCGTCCGCGCCGTGGACAGCTGCTACCGCGCGGTGCTGACCGCGCGCTGCAACGCATGGCTCAACCGGCTCCCGGTACATGTCGAACACGGCGACTTCCGCTCCTGCCGGGCAGCCCACCACCGTTACCACGTGGTGACAGCCAACCCACCTTACGTTCCCAGCCCCGCCGCCACGAACGACGGACACGGCCGGGCCCGGGCCTGGGACGCCGGCCCCGACGGCCGCCGCTACCTGGACCGGCTGTGCGCGATGGCACCACAACTGCTCACGGCGGGCGGCACGATACTCATCGTCCATTCCACCCTGTGCGCTCCGGACAGAACACTGCGTCTCCTCGGCGAGGCCGGCCTGAAGGCATCGATCGTGGCACGCCGCCACCAGCCCTTCGGCCCGGTCCTCAAGGCCCGGGCCACCTGGCTGACCGAACAAGGCCTGCTCGAACACGGCCAAACAGAAGAAGAACTGCTCGTCATCCGCGCCGACCACATACCCGATCCAGGATCCGAACCCCTCCCCTGACCGACCGCCCCGCAGACGACCGCTTTCGGCCGTTGCACGTGCCGAGGCCCACCGCGCCCGCGGCAGACCCCGGTTCCTGCATCCGCCACAAGAGAAGAACTGGTGGTGACCTGTGCCGAATGCTCCTGACCCCGACATCACCCCCTCCCCTGCCCGCGGGCCGGGGCCGCCCCCGGCCCGCCGGGTCCTGATCGATGCTCACGGCCCGGTGCTCGTCGAAGGCCCCGTCGAAGTTGTCATGCCTGACGGCACGGTCCGGCGCAGCGACCGCTTCATGACCGCGCTGTGCACCTGCCGCCGCAGCTGCGCTTATCCGTGGTGCGACACCAGCCACCGACCCAGGGAACACCCATGAACGCCGTCACCGCCTCGCGTCCGCCCTGGCGAGCCCGGCCCCGCGGCGCCCTGAGCGAGGCCATCACCGCTGTCCTGCTCACCGGCAAGGTGCCCACGGACGGCCCCCTGAACGTCCCCACGCACGCGGACCCCTGGGGAGAGGACCTCCAACTGACCCTGTACCTGCTGTACGAACTCCACTACCGCGGTCTGCCCGACGTGTCCGACGACCTGGAGTGGAACCCCGATCTGCTGCGCGTCCGCACCGGCCTCGAACAGGCCTTCCTGGCCGCACTCGAGGCTGACGTCCCCCGCGGCCGTACCGTCGCGGACGCCTTCGACCACTTGCTGAAGGAGCCGGCCGACCTGTCCGGCAGCGTCAGCGCCCATCTGGCCCACCGCGCGGACCTGGACCTCGTGCGTGAATACGCCGTGCTGCGCTCGTTCTACCAGCTCAAGGAATCCGACCCGCACGCCTGGGCCCTGCCGCGGCTGACCGGCCGGGCCAAGGCAGCGCTCGCTGCCATCGAGTACGACGAGTTCGGCGCCGGCCGCCCCGAGGCCGTGCACGCCCAACTGTTCGCCAACCTCATGACCAGCCTGCAACTGGACCCGGACTACGGCCACTACCTCGACCACGCACCCGCCGCCGCGCTCACGACGGTCAACCTGATGTCCTTCTTCGGCCTGCACCGCGCCTGGCGTGGAGCCCTCGTCGGCCACTTCGCCTGCGCGGAGACCGCCTCCTCGCCCGGGGCCCGACGCATGGTCAAGGCCCTCCAGGCATGCGGGGCAGGTCCTGCCGCCGTCCACTTCTACGCCGAGCACATCACCGCCGACGCCGTCCACGAGCAGCTCGCACGCCATGAGGTCGTCGGCGGGCTCCTCGCCGAGGAGCCCTGGCTCGAACAGCAAGTGGCCTTCGGATGCGACGCCACTGTGCTTGTGGAGAACCGACTGGCCAGCCACGTTCTGAACGCCTGGCGCAACGGGCGCAGCGCCCTGCGCCATCCGCTCGATCGACCAGCATCACCCGGCCGCCCGCGCACCCCTGAGTGAGTGCCGCGACGACCAGCACCATCACTGCGCCGCCCACTGTCAGCGTCCTGGGGCAGCGTCGACGCAGCATCATGGGCCCATCCAGCAGACGGATCACACCGGGCAGTACCCCCTACTCACCGTCGAGGCGGGCTCGGGCGGCTGGATCCCCATCTCGTGGGCTTTGCTGATCGCCACCGTGGCAGCGAAGAACGCGGAGAACGCCTTTCCGGCCGCGCCCAGATGCGACCGGCCATGACACAGATCACCCGCGGACAGGTCAGCATCGGCGAGGGCGGAAGCCTGAAAGTCGCCGCCCCGAACGGGCCCACCACCTTCTACGCCGGCGACATGGGCCCCGCCCGCCCCGACGGGCGGAACCAGATGGGGTTGACCCTCAGCCGTGACGACGGGTCCGTCGCCATGGCCGTATGGGCAGCCAGACCGGAGCAGCAGCCGCGGCAGTCCATCGAGATGTGGGACCGCGAAGAGAACACCCTCTTTCCGAGGACGCCCTCGGCGGCCTCGCCCGCCCGTACATCCCCTACCTCTCGCTCACCCCCGAGGACACCCTCGCGTGGGCACAGACGACGTCCACCTCGTGGACGACCCTGTACCGCGGGCACGCGTTCGCGCAGCACCCCGGCATCTACGCGTACATCCCCGTGTTCAGCGGGTCCACGCAGGTACGGCTCCTGGTCAACGGGACACAGGTCGGCCCCAAGTCGAAACCGGGCACCGTCCTCGAACTCCGCGAGGCGCTACCGGACTTCAAGTTCAGCGAGATTGTCGAGATCCAGGTGCAGGGGCGTGCGACCGCCGAGGGACGGGTCGCCAGCTGCTCCGTGCGCATGCTCTACGGCATGCGCACCCCTACCAAGTAGAAGGGCGCTTTGTGCTCCCCCCGTCCATACCCACGGTCACGGTCCGCGGCCGGTTCCTCAGTCTCGCAGGTCAACCGCTCGCCGGATCCGTGACCTTCCGCTTTCAGTCCCAGCTCACCTTTCCCGAGGCCGACGTGATCCTCGGCGGCCCGGTCGTCGCCACCCTCGGCCCAGAGGGAAAGGTGCCCGCGTCACAGCTCCCGAGTATGACCGCAGTCCCGCCCGGCACATGGATGCCGGATGGCTACGGACACCGGGCGTGGGCGTACGACCTGCCCGCCTCCTCCCACACCCAGGCGATGCGCCCAGCGAGGCCGGTCGCCGTCGCCTGTACCTCGTCGGGGTACCGCTGCGCGCGGACGCCACGATGGCGGCATGCACCGGCCTCCACAACTGGGCATGGACACAGCAACGCGAGGCCCAGATCGCCCCCACCTCCCCGGCATCGCGCCCGCCCTCCTCTGGCGCAGAAACCGAAGGATGGGGTCTGATCGCCTTTGAGGCCCTCGACGGCCACCACGCCGACTACTCCCCCACCTCCCCCGACCTACCCAAGGTCGCCGACTTCCTGCGCCGCCTCGGCGAAACACCCTGCCCTGACATCGAGCTACGCCGCGCCGAGTAGCGACTGCACGCCTACGTCGCCCATCCATCGCACGCCGAGCTCTTCGCCGGCCCCGCTCTGCTCCACACCGACCTGAACAACGAGAACGTCATCGTGGACGAGCAGGCCCTGCTCGTCGACTGGGGATGGGCCACCCGCGGCGCGCCATGGCTCGACGCCGGGTACTGGGTCATCTGGCTTGTCGCCGCCGGCGAACACCCCCCGGAGAACGCAGAGCAATGGGCGGCCCGTATCCCTTCGTGGGTCACCGCCCCCCGCCACGGCATCAACGCGTTCGCTCACGCCAACGCGAACATGTGGGAAGAGATCGCGGGCCCAGAACCTGACCCTTGGACGCAGCGCACGCTCGACGCCGCCCGACGCTGGGCCTCCCACCGCGCCGCGTGACCCCAGAACGGCCACCGGCGGCCCTGATCCCTCAGATCGAGGGACCGGGGCCACCTGTGTTGACGGGACGCCAAACGGGCGTACAGCGCTGCCTATAGCCAACAGAGCACCGCACGCCGACTCGCTCAGGCTGACTGCCGAGCCAGCCCACTGTTTTACACGTGCTGTCCCGTGATGAAGCACCCGCACGCCAACGCCATCGGCGAGACCGCCTCACCAGTTGACTTCCCGTCAGGTAGCCGCGAGCGAGGAAGACCAACTGGCCACCCACAAGCCTCACCCCGCAGGAACTCCCCACCACCCCGCGCCCTCCGCACAGACGCCTTGACCGCGCCGTCCACGGAATCGTCCAGCCGGGTCGCTCTGCCTGCCGACCCGGGCTGTGCCGTTTCCAGTGGAAACGGCCATTGAGGTCCGCAGGAACGTGATCAGGCGGGGTTCAGTGGGGTGATGCCGGTCCCCGCGCTCTGCCCTTTCCCACCCTGGGCAGGCTCCACCTGACAAGCAGGCCATCAAGGCAGTGCTCACGGAAAAGGCAACGTAGCCCATGACCGGGCTGTTTAGCCCTTACGGCCAAGGCCTCTGACAACATTCGAGTGAACCTGGCGCGGGAAGCGATTGCAGGCCGCCGCACCGGGTCACCCGCAGGGGTGGACGAGGCGCCTGGCCGGGATGAGTGCCCGGACAGCGCCGGACCACGAAGCGAAAAGGTGATGACGATGAGCTTGCAGATCGACAGCATTGACCCGGCACAAGGGAAGCAGGGTGACCAGGTCACTCTGACTGGAACGTTGCTCCGTGCCCAGGCGCTGCGCTGGGGAGAGGAAGAATGGGAGGAGGGCCAATGGGAGGGCGGCGGCTCAAAGCCCGGCGAGGCCGAGATCTATTTCACGGTTCCTGAGGGAGAGGGAACGATCCAGGTTGTTGCCGTGAATGGTGACGAGCAGAGCAACGCCGTGGAGTTCACGTACGTGTAAGCCGTGTGTCGCGGGCAGCGGCTTTAGTAGCGCCGTGGTCATGCGTTCGACTCAGCCACTGATCACGGCGTCACGAGACAAGCTTTAGCCTGCAAGGCCGAGTGGATCACTCAAGAGGGGGGCAACCGACCGCGCTTGAAGCCGGCGAGGAGGCGCAGCGCACGGAGAGTGGGCCCGGCGGCTGGCCCCCGCTCCGGCGGACTCCTCAACATCAGAGCGGTAGCTGACACAGGGCCTGCGGCTGAGCCCCACAGCCAAGAGGTACACGAAGCCCTCCGGCTCTCATCTGGAGGGCTCAGCCTATAGGGGAGGGGCTGCCCACCTTTGGAAGATGTACCAGGTTTGACGAGGCAGGCACCGAAGCCCGGGCCTCCACGCTCTCCCTCGTGGAACTGGCCCGGCACGGCCGTACACCCAGGAGACCGTTCTGACCCTGGTAGCCGCACTCCTGGGCGCGGGCGAGGGAGGCGGGGCCATGAGTGGTCTGGGAGATCACGAGTGTTGTGCGCCTGTGCGCTGTCGCGTGCTGCAAGGCGCTGTGTGGGTTGGTGGCCGGGGTCGGGAAGGTGCTCCTCATGGGGGCGCCGGGGCGTGCACGTCGGGCAGCGTTGATCTACTTTTTCCTGCTGGCTGTGGCCGCCGGACTGGCGTTGCTGCTGTCGAAGCACTTTCAGGTGGAGCGGCTGGCGAAGACCGCCATCGCCTTGGTGCTCGCCGCACCCGCCGCTTACCTCAGCTGGGCCACCTACCGTTCCGAGCGGGCGGAGGCGGAAGCGGGCGTGGGCGCCCTGGCAGCGAGGCTGGCTGGTGTGGTGGCCGCGGCCGAGGCAGGGCAGCGCGCTCAGCTTCTGGGCCCGGGCACCCACCGCATCGACCTGGCCTTCACCCACCGGCGAGAACCCGCCAACAACGCCGCCGGGGCTGCTCCCGAGGGCCACCTGGCCGGGATCGTCGGCTACTACCGGCAACTGCGTCCGGCCCGGCTGGTGATCACCGGTCAGCCCGGGGCCGGCAAGACCCTGCTCGCCCTCGACCTCCTGCTCGGCCTGCTGACCCACCCCGGCCGAAGTAACACCGACCCGGTCCCGGTCCGCTTCTCCCTGGCCGGCTGGGACACCGGCCGACCGCTGCGGGACTGGCTCGCCGAACAGGTCCACGACCAATTCCGCGACCGCGGCATCACCGCCGCCGACGCCCGGCAGCTGGTGGAGGAACACAAGATCCTGCCGGTCCTGGACGGACTCGACGAGATGGACACCCCCACCACACCCCTCGGCCAACGACGCGCCACCCGCGCACTGGCGCAGCTCAACACCTACCAGGACCCCACCGGCAGCGCCCCGGTCATCCTCACCTGCCGCACCGCCCAGTACACCGACCTCGCGGCCGTGGACCTGCGGATGCGGGAGGCCGCCCGCGTCGAAATCCAGCCTGTCACGCCCGGGCAGGCCACGACCTATCTCACCGCCCGCTGCACGAACCCCCACCGGTGGGCCCCTGTCCTGGAGGCGTTGACCACCACACCCGGCTGCGTCCTGACCGACGCCCTGAGCACCCCCTGGAGGCTCAACCTAGCCGTCACCGCCTACGAAGAACGCGACCCTGACACCCACGCCTACCTCCGCGACCCTGGCCGACTGCTCGTCCTCACCTCCCCCGAGAGCGTCCGCGACCACCTCCTGGCCCTCTACCTGCCGGCGGCGATCAGCCAGCACCCCACCCGTCCCCACCGCTACCGGCCCGAGCGCACCCACCACTGGCTGGCCGCACTCGCCACCCACCTGGCCACCACATCCCGCGGCACCGTGTCCGCGACCGACCTCGTCCTCCACGAACTGTGGCCGATGGCCGGCACCCGCCGCGTCCGTACCGCCGACGTCTTCTCCGCCGCCCTGCTCAGCCTGACCTTCGCCGCCGTGCTCCCGCCGCTCCTCGCAGGCCCTTCGCCGATCCCGTGGCCCGCCGTCATCGTCGCGGGATGCATAGCCCTGTGGTTCACCTGGCAGGCGGGAAGGTCCCGCGTGTCCGCACCGGCAAAGCCCCGGATTCCCCGTCTGCGCAGCCGTGCCGCCTGGCAGGGTCTCGCGGCCAGTGTGGCGTTCGGGCTCGTCTTCACCTTCGTGGCCCAGCAGGTCGCCGAGCTCTGGGGCTGGCCCGGCGCCCTCGCCATCGGGGCCGCCGTCGTGATCACAGGAAGGATCACCTCAGACTGGAGCAAAGCCGTCCACTACGGATTCGGACTCGGCCTCGCGGCCTGGACCGTGGGCATCTTCTCCGCCGGCGGATGGACAGCCATCGGCATCGGACTCCTCATCGGGATCCTGGGCTGGCTCATGGACGCCCAGCTCAGCGAGGCACCCCCCACCGACCCCCGCTCCCCCGTACGCAACGACCTCCTGGCCAGCCTCGTGATCGGGCAAGGGGCCTTCCTCATGGCACTGATCCTCAACGCGTTCGCCGGCCTCCCCCTGGCCCAGCTCGGGGTCCTGCTCGCGCCTGGACTCGTGATCTGCACAGCAACCGGGCTGTACTTCGGAACCGGGGCCGGCCGCCGCTACCTGGTCTTCCTCTGCTGCTCCCGAGGCCGCCTGCCCTGGCGACTCGGCACCTTCCTCCACTGGGCCTACCAAGCAGGCCTGCTCCGCGTCTCCGGCCTCGCCTACCAGTTCCGCCACCAAGAACTACAGGACTGGCTCCACACCCACCCCCGCCCGTAGCCAAGTCCAGCTTCCTGGAACCCACCTCGCTGGTCTGGAGCGCCCGCCGGCCAGCACGGAAACAAGATCATCTGTCAGGTCGCCCCCCGTCACCCAGGGCTACCAGCGCGGCCAGAACGTCGATAGCCGACTGCGCGACGGGTTCGGCACGCGCCTTCGCACAGGTGCCCCGCGTCGGCCACGCATGAGGCCCGTCCCCGGGGGTTCCATTCCGAAGGGCGGGCACCGTGTGCACTCACGGCCGTGAACCTGCCCTCGTCCGCAGGAGCTCCGGTTCATGGCCGGGGCCCGTACCGAAGCAGAAGGCCTCACGTCCAACAACGACGGAGCGCCCGGAACCGTCACGTGCGGTGCTTCGGGGCCCGGTGATCAGGCCCTGGAGCACGGCGGCGCACCGGGGCGGCTCCCATCCGTCGCGCCGCACGACGCGCTGACGGCGACGGCACGCGGGGCGCCGGCCCGCGCTTCTTGGCGGCCTCGCGGACCTGATGTAGCGCGGGCCTGGAGAGGCCGACGCCGGACAGCTCCACGGAGTCGGGTAACGCGCCGGCCCGCTGGTGCAGCGCCACGGCCGAGCCCACGAGCCCGAGGGCGAGCAGGGCGAACGCGGCCCGTAACGGGTGGTCGGCGTCGTCGGTCACCACGAGTTCCCGGCGGTCTCGCTCAGCTGACGGTTGCGCAGCTCGGTGGCCCGCTCCACCTGCTGGAGCAGGGAGGCTGGTCGACCTCATGACCCGCCGACTCGTCAACGAATCCACCCCGAACTGGGCGTGGGACCCACGCTATGAGACCAAACGCGAATCAGCGGACCAATCGCTCTTTCAGACGCGGTGGATGGTGTGCAGGGAGTCCGCGTAGATTCCTGGGCTTTCCAGGGTGGACGCACCTGAGATGTCTGCCATGGTCGGGCCGTCGGCGCTCTTGCGGCTGGAGAGGAAGCGCCGCTTCCCCGCTTGGTCGGGGCCGAGGTAGACGGCCACGTGGTCGACGGCGTACGCGTCCGGGTCCACGGGGTCTCCTTCTCTGTCGTTGACGTCGAAGAGGAGCAGGTCGCCCGGCTGCAGCTGCCGCAGGTCCGGCGCGGAACCGCCGCCTTCCGCCCGCTGGGCCACGCGGACCCCGGGCGCGAAGTCCACCATCGCCCCGGACTTGCGGGGCAGGGCCTCCTTCGCCGGGTCCTTCCCGGCGACCATGCCCACGCCCATGTGGAAGCCGTAGACCATCCGCACGTATCCCGAGCAGTCCAGCTTCCCGCGCTGGCCCTCCTCCGGCCGTTTCGTGGCATCGGGGAAGGTCCACGGCTGTTCCATGTAGTCGTGGAAATCCGCGCCGACGGGAAGCAGCCCCTGACTGTCGGGCTTTCCGTATCCTGCCTCGCCCAGGACGTCCGCACCTGCCACCCGCGGGTCCGCGCCCCGCACGCGCGGGGCACCGGGCAGGAACATCGCCGCGTACGACAAGACGTCCGGAGCCATCGAACCGGCCCAGCCACGCACGGTCGCCTCGACGGCCGGCGTCCACTCACCGTCGAACGGCACCTCCAGGAGCCGCACCCAGTCACGATGGGTGACCGACGGCGGCGTCTCCCACGTGCCCGAGACCACCTCGAAACGACTGACGGTCAAGGTGACGGGAAGATTCGTACAGCCCGGGGAGGCGAAACCGCGGACACCCACCCGCCCGCTACGCGACCCGGCCCCAACGTCCTCGACCTCGGCGGTGGGCCGCGCCGGCTCCGCACCGGCCGCCGGCCACGCCGTGATCTGCGCCTTCGCCCCCTGGCGGCGCACCCGGATCCGCCACGCGTCACCGGCCCGCACCCCCGTGGCGAGCGGACCGGCCTCGGCCAGCACTACCGTCCTGCCGTCCGACACCTTCTCCACGCGCAGATCGACCTCCCCCTTCGTAGTGAAAGAGAGCCGCGCCCGGCAGTGGGCGCCACCGCCCCGGTAGCCGAAGAGCAGCGCGAACGAACAAGCATTACCCACGGGCACCTTGTCGAAAGCGGCCTCGCAGGTGACGTCGACGTCGGATATCCCGTCATCGGTCAAGGTGGCGTAGCGGCCCGCCTCCGTGTCCTTGAGAAGCATGGTCGCCGCACCCTTGCGAACGGCGAAGTCGGCATCGCCGGGCGTCCCGCCGTACACGCTCCACGTGCCACCGGCCGGCGAGTTACCCCAGCCGGGCTTCAGTCGCCGGCCGGGTTCGAGCGCCGGGTCGGGGACCAGCCGGACGAAAGCGTCGGTGAACGGCTGCTTGTTCTCGGTGAACGTCCGCTCCGGCCCGGACACCAGAACCGTACGCGCCCCCTTGGTCAGCACCGCCACCCGCTGCCGCCCGTACAGGACCTCGGTACGCACGGGCGTGCCCGGCAGCACCGTCGCGCTCAGTTCGCCGAGGGAGGCACGGGCGAAGGCCGCTGTGTCGTACGGCGTCCCGGTGAAGGTCATCGAGGAGCGCGGGCCGGTCGTGGACGCGACCGCCGGTGCGACCGCCGGAATGGGCGAAGTAGCGGGCGAAGTAGCGGGCGTGGCGGGTGTGCGGGGGGCGACGCGGACCGGAGAAGCGGCCGCGGAGCCCGGCGCAACCGCGGCCGAGACGGTAAGGGCGCCGAAGGCGCCGAGGAAAACACGGCGAGAAGTATCGGTCACGCATCACATCATCCACACCAACCCCCGGAGCGCCCGCCTCCGGTGCCACAACCCCCAAACCACCGGCGTTCGCGTCAGGAAGCCTGCCTCGCGTCAGCCTGAGTAGCGGGCCACGACGGCCCAAACGCGGTGAGGAACACCAAGGACATCACCAGGGAAGCGGTCAGCGACGACGCGGTCGAGCTCGTCGCAGAACCGCTGTACGGCGCCGTCGGGCAGGCTCGCGCCGACACCGGCACTGGCCCGGACCCATCGGACCAGAGCGGCAGGCAGATCCTGCTCGACCTCACGGTCGAACTCCTCGGCCTGGTCGGCGGCCATGGTGGCGGCGGACGGTCACGATGGCGCCGGGCCGCTCAACGGGCTCGCCCCGATGACGGTCGGAATCGCCAGCGCCGTTGCCGGGACATGAGGCGGGGAGGGGAACGACGACGCTTACACCCGCGTCTCGTCCTACATCGACTGGATCACGCACTACACGGGGAAGCAGCCGGACGGCGCGGGCTACCGCATCCGGTCATGACCGGCCTCGGACTGGCAGGCCCGTATGTTCCGGTGTCGTGTCTTCGGGGCGAATGCCACCGAGTCATGACGCTGGGTAAGTAGTCGGGCCGGTTATTGAGGTCTGGCATGATCGCGCGGTGAGTGATGCGAGGCTGCTGGCCGCGGAGGCCGTTGAGTCACATGTCCGGGCGTTCTTCGAGGGGCATTCCGTGGAGGTCGTTGTCCGCGACCTTGGCTCGGACCGGCGCGAGGCTGTGCCCGACCTGCGGGTTCTCGTTGTGGGCCCCGGTCCGCGCAGCGACAGTTGGGCCTACGTAACCGCCGGGTGCTGGGCCGTGATGGAGAAGGACGGTCACGGGCTCGAGTTCGTCATGACCGCTCATGTCCGAGACCAGCGGTTCATCGACCTGATAGCCATGATCGCCTACTACCACTGCGGAGGGCAGCAGCTCGGTCTGGAGCACAGCATGCCGATCGGTGGACCATGGGTGCCGGGCTCGACCTGCGATCACCTGTTGATCAGTCTGCCCTATCTCCACGGACCTGATCTTGAGCACTGTCCGCTGCCCGGCGGGCGCGCCCGCATCTTGTGGACCCTGCCTGTGACGGCCGCCGAAATCGAGTTCCGCAGGCGCGAGGGTCATAAGGCATTGGAGCAACTCTTCGACGAGGCGGAGATCATTCCCACTGATCCTTTCCGGGCATCGGTGGTGTGAGACGTCGGTCGGACCGCTTCCGGCAACCACCGCTTGTGATCACCAGGGGCGTATCGGCTCCGGGTTCCGTCGGCTTCGGTGGCCAGGCGGGTGGTAGCCGGCACCGGGCGTGGGCCGGTTGGTTCATGTGCGAGGGCTGTTCCGGCTTGAAGTGGCCCCGGTGTGCGGGGCGGTCGCGGCGGACCCTGGGGTGAGGTCGGTGTCGCTGCCCAAGGAAGTTCGCGTGTCTATCGGGGGCGAGATCGCCTCTCCGGTGCGGTCCGTCCCGGAGATCTCATTCGAGGACCACCGTCACTCCCCACCGTCGCATGAGGTCCACGATCTCCTCGAAGTACGGCAGGCCGTTCTCCAGGTCGTGGACGACGTCCGCCAGTGCCTCGCACGCGACCTCCGACTCGTGCCAGACGAGAGTGAACGGCAGGCCCACCCCGTACCCGCCCTCGAGGTACATCCTGAAGGAGTGCCAGTCCCGGCCGAAGTAGCCGCCGGGGCCCATGAGTGCCTCACCCATCGCACAGTGGAGCCCTTCGACGTCCGTCACATACCTGCCGTCGAGGTGGTACGTGCCCCCTGTCCGGTCGGTCTTCTTGCCCTTGTACGCGAACCGGGGTTCGCCGCCGAACGTGAGCCACGCCTTCCGGCCCTCCGCCAGGTGCTTCACCCACGTATTCGGGGTGCTCGGCCTGCCGCCCTCGTACCACTCGTCCCAGGCCGGGCGGGCGGCCGGCGGCGGTGGTTCGTCCACGCCGTTGCTCAGGACGACGTCGATCAGAGTGCCGCCGAGGACGGAGGGGCGCGTCTGCTCGACACGCCAGTAGAACGAGTATCCCGTCATGGACCGCCCCGCACGATCCCGGGCGCCGATAAGAAGGAATTCGTCCTCTCCGTCTGTGAGCGCGGCCAGCATCGGGGCTGCGGGCTCGCACCCAAGGAGCGTCATCGGGATCTCCGCCGGCAACGGACGCTCCGCGTACAGGCCGTTCACACTCGTGCAGGTGCCGTACGGCACGGAGGCGCCCGGGCCCCCGAACAGCTTGAACCGCGCGGGGCGGGGCAGCGTGTGGGAGCCGTCGTCCGGCTTCACCGCCGCCTCGACGACGATGTCGACCAGCGAGGCGTCAGCGGTATGAGGGCGTCGGACGAGAACGACGACGTCGGCCAGCTCCCACCACTGCACCGGACGCTCGTCGTTCCACACCTCGACGCACATGCCGCCCAGCCGATTGCCCCCTTCGGCCAGTGGTCCGGCCGACACACACCCGGCGAACGTCAGCAGCTCCCTCGTCGGCGGCATCGGCTCCCTGAAGAGACCGGCCACCCCGACGCAGCGTCCCCAGGGCGTCACCTCGTCCTCGGCGTCCACATACGCCACCTCGAAATCGAACCGCACACATCCCCCCGAACCAGAATCAATCGAGGAAGTATTGAAACACCGGCTCACAGATCCGGCTCGGGCATATCGGGTCGGTCGGGGCCTTACCAAGCCGCAAGCCAGGGGCCGCTTCAGCCCGGAAGCACCACCGCCACGATCTCCATATGGGCCCAACTCAAGCCGGAGCAGTGCGGCCAGTCCAGAGCGATAACGCCACCGGAGTGCTGGTCGCGGTCGTGGCCGGGACGGAGAGCTCTACGCCAACGGCAAGGCGCTCACGGAGGCGTGGGCGGGCCGGCTGCGGGCAGATCTGCCGACGGAGTCGAGGAGCGCGTCGGCCTGCTGGTGCAGCGCCGCGGCCGGGCCCACGAGCTCGAGGGCGAGCAGGGCCAGCGCGGCCCGTAACGGGTGGTCGGCGCCGTCGGTCACCACGAGCTCCCGGCGGTCTCGTTCAGCTGACGTTGCGCTGCTCGGTGGCCCGCTCCAGCTGCTGGAGCAGGAGGACCAGAGCCCCAGACCCGGTCCGTGACAGCCCGGTGAACACCTCGCCCAGGCCCACCGGGTCCCGGTCGGCGCGCCGCACGGCACGGCATGGGCCGAGACTGATGGTGTTCCCGGTCTGCCAACGGTCGCCGAGGTGTCCAGATCTCACACTTGTAGGAACTCTCGGAGGGCAGGAGAGTGAGGGTCGTGATCGCCTCTTCGGGATAACGACGAAGGCGCCGCGAAAAGCAGTCACCACGAATCTCCCCGAAGATCTCGATCATCAAAGGCCCAGGTCGTTCCGGACGGTGAGGAAGGAAGGGATCACTATGGGCAGACGCGCATTTCGGTCCTGCCGAAGAGCGTTCACAATACTGCTGGGAATGACATTAAGCGCCTTCCTGATCGGCGCAGTACCCGCCTCGGCTGCCGGAAACGAAGATCTCAAAGCGTTCAACATGTGGTTCGAGGTCACCAGCCTGTCCAACACCAATGAGTGCATTCCCTCGTGGGTCACAGCACGCTACCGGGACCCGGTGTCCGGCAGCGACACATGGACCAGGCTCGTCCGGACCAACAACAACGGCTGCGAGACCGACCCGGAGCATCTTCAGAAGTTCGGCGACTTCCAGAACACTTGGAGCAAAGTCAACCTGCTGGGCGGGCCGAAGCCGGGACAGCACCTGTACTGGAAAGACCTCACGAGCCTGACGTTGACTGTGATCACTCCGAACACTCCGCCGGGGCGGCAGAAGTGCGTGAGTGTCAACAGATTCGGAATCTGGGCGCTGGACACAAACAACTACTGGCACGAGCTGTTCAATGAGCAGTTCGAGCATATTTTCTGCGACGGGCACAACGACCTTGAAATGTTCATCAAGCACTGAAGCGGATAGACGTGCAGCACTGAAAGTGCTTGGACGAGACACGTCTGAAGGGCGTTCCTCCGGGGCTCAGGATCGGGGATGGAACCGGGGGGGGCAGGATCCGCAGAGCATGTACTAGTACTACGGGTGCGGCCCGCCGCCTTGCCTGCGGCTGCGATGACCTGGGTCTGCTCCAGGCGGGCCTTCGCCGCACAGCGCACCATACGGACCGGCCGGTGGTTATCCAGGGGTCCTCGGAGCCGTCAGACACGTACCGCAAGCGGGGCTGAAAGCCACATGCCTGACGGATATCCGGTGGGTGTCAGGCATGTACGGCCACGGGTACCCCGGCCGCGCGGGCGAGCCGGCCGTGGTAGCGGGCGCACAGGTCGTCCGCCGCCTGCTGTGCGAATTCCGTCGGCCGGGTCGGTAGCAGCACGGGTTCGGCGCCTGCCAGGTACGCGTCGTACGCGTCCAGCCCCGCGGTGAAGATGTCCGCGCGATCCGTGAACCGGCGGTAGAGGACTTCGTGCCGGGCGGCCAGGGAGGGGCACCGGTCCAGGATGCTGCGATGCCACGTGTCGCAGGCGTCGATCCCGCAGGCATCAAGCAACTGGAGGAAAGCGAGCTGGCCGGAGTCCGCCAGGTCGGGCCCGTCGATCACCACCGCCGACCAGGCGGTCATCTCCCGGGCCAGTGCCGCGTGGTCGCAGCACGCGCAGGGAACGTCCAGCTCCTGGTCGACCTCCAGCCCGGCGTGCCACGCCTCCTGTGCCTGGCGCAGGGCAGACAGCTGGACCGGCTGTGCCCACAGGGCCGTCATCTGCCGCTGCACGGTGGCCGGGAGGGCACACAAGGCGAAGCGGTGGCGTGGGTTCAGCCACACGTAGCCGCTCCACACGGCCCACACATCGGATACCGCCGGGGTAGGCCAGGGGGCCCGGAGGTTTTCCAGTCCCCAGGCGAGCAGCCGCCGGCGGGCGGTACCGCACACCGTGTCGAAGACGTTCCGTTCCTCCGCCACGGCTTCGGCGACCAGGTCGACGCTGCTGCTCAGCATCATCACCGCCAGCCGGGCCACTGTGGAGTGGGCGAAGACTTCCGCGTCGGTCTCGTCCTCCAGCCCGATCGAGCCGAAATTGATCAGCTCGCCTCCCAGCAGCAGGGCCCGGGCATCGAGCCCGGACAGGTACGACGCCCCGCACAGCCACGGGGCGTCCGCCCGCTCGCCGCTGTCTACGCCCCGCCCCAGCGCCTGGCAGACCAGCCACTGTGCCTGGGAGGGTGCCTCGCGGCCGGGCAGAGGACGGGGCGGCCGGGCGCTGAGCCAGTCCGCGTACGCGTAGTGCTCCTCGCCGCGGTAGTCGCTGGCCCACTGGAGCCATTCCACGGACGCCGCCCACAGCTCGGTGCGGTCGCGGGCAATGGGAGAGCCACTGCCGATCACGAGGGCGGCGCACTCCCCGATGTGGGAGGAACACAGGTCAGCAACGGAGCGCAGGTACCGGTTCTTCCCCAGGATCGCCAACGGCGGCCCTGCCGTCCGCCGCGGCGCAGCCGGCACGGACGGGAGCGCCTGCTGCCGGTACTCGGCCCGCAACAGCTCTCCCACCAGCTTGATCACCCCGCCGAGCAGGGCCGCCTTCACCACGCCCGTGGCATCGCGGTAGCGGCCCGAGGCGAGCTCGGCCAGGAAGTCCTCGCATCCGGCCCGGGCCGGATGGACCACCGCCCGGTACGCCGCTGCCAGCCTGCGTCCGCCGCAGCCCTCACAGACCGGTCTCGTGTCGGTGCCGCAGTCGCACCACCTGACCGGCCCGAGAGCGGGGTGCCGTGCCAGCGCGAGGAAGAACCCGTACGCCCTCTCGATCAGGTCCTCCACTCCGGCCACATCGCCGAGAGGGGTGGTGAACCGGGCCTCGAACCCGGCGCCGGGCGGCGCCGAGTGCCGCTGCCCGGCGCGTCCGGCACCTTCGGCGCGTCCGGCGTCACCACAAGCACAGCCCATGTGCGGCGTCCGGCCCGGATCATCCACGGTCTACCTCCGGCTTGGCATCTCGACCACCTGTAGTCGGGGCAACCTGCCCGTCGGCCATCGGAATCAACCTCCCCGCCTAAGGAGGATCCACAAGGAGAGCGCGCCCTGGCCCCGGGCTCCGGGCGTCATCGACGTCCTCCTCTCCGCCCACGGCGCCCGCCCCGCCGAGGCGGTGACCACGGCGAGGGCCCCGGCCATAATCACCCGGCAGTGGCCGAGTCCGGCCGGATGGACATCGACGTGCAGTGTTTCGTACACGGGGCCCCGGTCAGCGGCGGGGTATGCCTCCAGGAGACCCGTGACCAGCGGTGATGTCCATCCGGCCGGGCTCCGGTGCCCGGGTCGATGCCGTTCGCCCGTGAGCGGGCGGCGGCACGGCCCGTTTACGCGGCTGGGTTGAGTTCGGCTTGGCCGAACAGCAGCGCGTAGCCGGTGGGGAGCTGGTGGAGGATACGGGTGATCAGATCGGGGCCGGCGTAGGCGGCGACGGCCGCGAAGACGGAGCCGGTGTCCCAGCGGGTGGTGGCCAGGGAGGCGCCGGAGCGGGTGGCGAGGTCCTTGACGAAGGCCCAGCCGGTCAGCGGCTGGGTGTCGGGGATCTGTGCGGTCAGGACGCGGGCGGCCTCCAGGGGCAGGCAGGCGGCCAGGTCGACGCGTTCGTCGCCGATCAGCCGGCGTCCCAGCCCCGCGAGAACCAGGCGGACGGCTTCCTCGGCTCTCTCACGGGTGGGGTAGGCGCCTTCGTAGCGGACCTTCTCCAGCATCTGCTCATACGCCGTCGAGTACGGCTGCTGGTGCTCAAGCGGTACGCGCACGTCGGTGATCACTGCGGTGGATGCCTTTCGTCAAGCCAGGGTCGGGTGGGTGCCGGGGTGCGGCACCGGTGGTCAGGTGGGTTGGGGGCGGCCGAAGAGGAGGTCGTAGCCGGCGGGGAGCTGGAGCAGGATCTGTCCCAGCAGGTCGTCGTCGACGGTGTCGGCGACCGTGGACAGCACGGCGCTGACGTCCCAGGCCGCGGTCCGCTCGGTGGCGCCCTCGATCCAGGCCGCGGTCGCCCTCACGAACCGCTCCGGCGGCAGCGGCTCGGCGCTCTGCAGCGGGTTGAGGAGGATCAGGGCGAATTCCTCCGGCAGGCGTGCCGCGAGCTGGGCGCGGACCTCGCCGACCAGGTGTGCGCCGAGCAGGGCGAGCACCACGCGGGCCGCGCGCTCGGCTTCATCCGGAGTGCCGTACTTACCGCGTTCCTTGACGTGGTCGAGGAACGCCTCGCGTCGCAGAGTCATCGGGCGCCACCCCTTCTCGTTGGTCGGGCTGCCCACGGGGGTGCGGAGGGCGGGGGGCGGGGTAAGGGGGGAGATCAGGTGCCGTCCTCCGCACCCTGTCCGGCCGGTGTCAGCCGGAGATCTCCTTGTGGCCGGTCCCGACGCCGATGGAGATCTTGCGGGGCTTGGCGCGCTCGGCGATCGGGATGCGCAGGGTGAGCACGCCCGCGTCGTAGTCGGCCTTGATGTGCTCGGTGTCGAGGGTGTCGGCGAGCACGATCTGGCGGGAGAAGGCGCCCAGCGGCCGCTCGGACAGTTCCATCTGCACGTCGTCGGCCTTCGCCACCGGCCGCCGCTCGGCCTTGACAGTGAGCATGTTCCGCTCGACGTCGATGTCGATCGCGTCCGCGGTGACACCGGGAAGGTCGAACGCGACCACGTACTCGTCACCCTCGCGGTAGGCGTCCATCGGCATCGCCGACGGCTTCGACCAGGCCCCCGGGCCCATCAGCTGCTGCGCCAGCCGGTCCAGCTCACGGAAGGGGTCAGTGCGCATCAACATCGTGAAAACACCTCCAGCAGGTTCAGGCAGTTACTGCCAATGCGCCTCACTGACACCGTTGTAACATGTCATCCAATGGATGACAAACATGATGTCGTCAGTTCGATGACAACCCCAGGGAGGTGCCCGTGACCCCGGCCGATCAGCCGTCCTCACCCAGCACCGACGCCCACAGCCCGGCGTCGTTCCTCGCCGCGGCGGCGGCCCTCCACGCCATAGACGACGCCTTGCGCGAAGCCCAGCGGGAGGCCCCGAATGCTTCCGGTGCCGGGCCGGGCCCGGAGCAGGCCCTGGCCTCACTGATGCTGTTGCGGCAGGTCCGCGAGCAGCTCGCCGGATGGGAGACCGGCCTGATCGAAACCGCCCGCGACGCGGGCGCCAGCTGGGCCGACCTCGCCCAACCCCTCGGCGTCGCCAGCCGCCAGGCCGCCGAGCGCCGCTACCTGCGCGGGCGCCCCGGCCCCGCCGGGACCACCGGCGAGCAGCGAGTGACGGCCACCCGTCAGGCCCGGGCCGCCGACCGCACCACCGCCGTCTGGGCCCGTCGGAATGCGGCCGACCTGCGCCGCCTCGCCGGACAGATCACCGCACTCACCGATCTGCCCGCCGCGGCCCGCCTCCCCGTCAGCGAGCTGCACGCGGCCCTCGCCCACGACAACCCCGCCGACCTCATCGCACCCCTGACCGCTGCCCGCCCCCACCTGGCCGCCACCCATCCCGATCTCGCCACCCGGCTCGACACACTCACACCCCCCTGACCCCCGCCGGCGCACCGCGGCAGCAACCCGGTCAGCCTCCGCCCCCGGGCGAACACGGCAGACCGGTCGGACTCCGCCGGGCGAAAGGCCGCCCCGGGCGTGTCGCCCGCCGAGGTCGGCCGTTCCGGGAGCCTACTGGGAGAACCCGTAGGTTCGAACGGGGTCGAGGTGCAGTTCGTAGGGCCCGAAGCAGTCCGCCGCGAGCGTTGCGACCGCAGCGCCGCAGGGGCAAGCTCGGTTGAGCCCTTCGTTACCGGTCGGCCCGCAGCAGCCGGTGCCGTTCTCCCAGTTGGGCAGCGGTCGAAGGTCGGGGGCCGTCCTCCGGGTGCGTCAGCACCGTGCCCTGAACGCCAGCCGAGATGACGAAACCCTCCTCACGGCAGACCAGCGGCCCTCGGGACTGCGCCGGATTCGGGTCCTCCTGGTCGTCCTGCACGACGTAGGGAGGCCCCCAGGGCTCGGAATCGATCACGTAGCGGCCTCGCGGAACGGTGGAGGGTGCCCGGCGTGTCTCCTTGTCCCGGTCGCGTTCATCGTCGGAGAAGTTGGGGACGGCGGCCAGCTCGGCCAGCTCCGGCGTGATCGCGGTGCCGCACTTGGAACAGAGGAAGACGGTCATCCCCTCGTTGTAGTCCTCAGGGCTGCTGCTTCGCACCTTCGTTTGACTGCTCGGAATCGACGCGCGCGAAGACGCTGCGGAAATCGGGCATGCCGAGGTGGACGGTGGTGTGCCGGGGGGGCGAGATCGCGCATGGCGGCGAGCTTCTGTTCGGCGGCGGCGAGGCCGGCCTCGATCGCGGCGACTTCGCCGAGCCATCCCTGTTCCTCGGCCTCGCGGAGCCGGTCGAGCAGGTTGGCGTGGTTCTCCTTCAACCGAGGCATCTGCGCGGGGTCGGGCCGAAGGACGGGGCAGCGGATGCCTGCCTGCGGTGCCCGCTCATACAACCCGACCCCGCCCAGAAGCACCGGCTCGACGAGATCATCGTCAACCTCCGCGAGCGCCTGTCCGAGGCCCACGAGCGCGGCTGGCTCGGCGAGGTCGAAGGGCTGGAGATCACCATCGCCGCGGCCGAGCACAAGCTCGCCGGCATGACCCGGCAGATCAACCCTCTGCGTGCCCGCCGTCCCACCGCGACGCCGACCAGACCCGTCCTGAAGAAGCCCATCGTGCCCCCGTTCTCCCTCATCGAAGTCACCCGCTCAGCCCGCACCGTCACCCGACCTGGACTCCAGGATCGGCCTCCGATGGCCGGAGGTTGCTGTGCCGTATGCCGAGCAGCGCCACAACATGTTCCGGCCCGCTGTCCCGGCTCAGACACCAGCCGCAAAAGTGATCGCGCCCAGCGAGCGGGGCCCGGACAGTCTCGGGCGCCATTCCTGGTGGATTCGGTTCAGGGTTGGCTCTTCTGACACTCGGCGGGCCGTCCCCACGTGACCCGACTCAGTTCCAGGCAGCCTTCCTCGCAGCGCGGCCGGGTACCCGTCAGCTCCAAGGGTCAGCGCTCCGCCCGGAAACGGTTCCGTTCGGGTACGTTCTCCCTGATCCGCATGATCAACGCGCAAGCGTCCACCAGGCTTTGACAGAGACCGTTGCCGCGCCTTCCTGTCCTGACCATGGAGCTCGCTTTGTCGGCTGTTGCGCGTCCTTCCCGTCCGATCTGCGAGTCCGGAGACGCTTGCCAAGATGCGGTTGCTGTGGTGGGTATCGGCCTGCGGTTGCCGGGTGGCATCCGGACTCTGGATTCGTTGTGGGCCGCATTGGTCGACGGACGCGATCTGGTGGGAGAGATCACCTCCGACCGCTTCTCGGCAGATGCTTTCGTAGCCGACGGTCCTGCTCGGGCGGGCAAGTCCTATACCGCGGCGGCAGCTCTGTTGGACGATGTGGTCTCGTTCGATGCCGACTACTTTGGTATCTCTCCGAAGGAGGCCGCGCGGATCGATCCGCAGCACCGGCTACTGCTGGAGAGCGCGGTGGAGGCTTTCGACGACGCCGGCATCAACCCGGGAGCTTTGGCTGGCAGCGATGCAGCCGTGATGATGGGACTTTCCTCCCACGATTACGGCGACTTGCAGCAGCGACGGATTCGCACGTCTAACCCCTACGTCATGTCTGGTTCCGCGGCTTGCAACGCCGCCAACCGCCTGTCCTACTTTTTCGACTTGCGCGGGCCTTCGCAGGCTGTGGACACGGCGTGCTCCTCTGCGCTCACGGCTGTGCATCACGCGTGTGAGGCACTGCGGTCAGGACGCAGCAGATTGGCGCTGGCCGGAGGTGCGAACGTGCTTCTGAGCCCGTTGAACTTCGTGGGATTCTCCCACGCGTCGATGCTGTCCCGGACGGGGCGGTGCAGGCCCTTCTCTGCCGCAGCCGATGGATTCGTGCGGGCGGAGGGGGCCGGGGTACTGGTACTCAAGCCACTGTCTGCGGCCCTTGAGGACGGCGACCGCATCCATGGTGTAATCGCCGCCAGCGCGGTCAACGCCGATGGCCGCACCGCGGGGTTGGCGCTGCCCAGTACCGCCGCGCAGGCGGAACTGATGGAGCAGGTCTACGCCCAGGCCGGCGTCACTCCTGAGGACGTCGCCTACGTGGAGGCGCACGGTACAGGGACGCAGGCCGGTGATCCCGTCGAGTGCGAGGCGCTGGGGCAGGTCCTGGGTCGACGGCGCGAGAACGGGGCGCTGCCGATCGGATCGGTGAAGGCCAACATCGGTCACCTGGAAGCCGCATCAGGGATCGCGGGCCTGCTGAAAGGCTTGCTCGTACTGCGTGAGAAGACCATTCCCGCCACGCTGCACATGGAGTCGTTGAACCCTGCCATCGACTTCGACGGGCTGGGCCTGGAGCCGGTGGGCCGGCAGCGGCCTCTACCGGTCGGCGGTGGTCTGGTCGGGGTGAACTCCTTCGGTTTCGGCGGTGCCAACGCACATGCTGTTCTGGCTCCCGCCCCGGGAGATCGGTCGGCGCGACGTGCTCAGGTGGCATGCGACGAGTCGGCGCTGGGCCCGAACGGGGGTGGCAGGCTGCCGGTGGTCGTCTCGGCCCGCACGCCGAAGGCTCTGACGGAGGCGGCCCAGGCGTGGGCCGACGCGTTCGAGTCCCAGGTCGGCGGTGGAATGCAGGAGCATTTCTACGACGCGGCGTTCACCGCTTGCCGACGCCGGGCCAGGCACGACCACCAAATCGCGGTCTTGGCCGACGGTCCCGAGGCTGCGGCTTCAGCGTTGCGCGCCGTAGCCGCAGGCGAGTCTGCGCCGGGCGCGTTCTCCGGCAGTGCAGTGAAACGGGGTCGTATCGCGTTTGTTTTCAGTGGCAACGCCTCCCAATGGGCGGGCATGGGGAGCGAACTGCTGCGTGAGGATTCGGCGTTCGCTGACGAGGTAGCTGCTGTCGATACTGTGCTCACACCCTTGCTGGGCTGGTCGGTGCTGGAGGAACTGGCTTCACCATCGGATCCCGGCCGGTGGGATCACACCGAGGTGGCACAGCCGGTCCTGTTTGCCCTGCAGGCTGGACTGATGGCTGCTCTGGTGGCTCGGGGCGTCGAGCCGTCAGCGGTGACGGGCCACAGTGTGGGCGAGGTCGCCGCTGCCTACTGCGCGGGAGCACTGGACCTGGGACAGGCATGCCAGGTGGTTGCCGCCCGCAGCAGGGCTCAGGCATCGACAGCCGGCATGGGGCGGATGGTGGCCGTCGGTCTCAGCCCGGACGCGGCGCGAACCAGGCTGGCCGCGGCGGCCTTCGAGGGGCGGCTGGTGATCGCCGGAGTCAACTCTGACCGGGACGTGACGGTCGCAGGTGACGCCGAAGCGCTGGGTCGGCTGGGGGCCGAATTGGGTGCGGAAGGGATCTTCTTCCGCGACCTAGGCCTGAACTACGCCTTCCACAGTCCTGCCATGGACGCTCTGCGTGAGCCGCTGAAGCGGGCCCTGTCCGCTCTGACCCCGGCGAAGAGCCGTATCCCGATGGTGTCCACGGTCACCGGTGCTGTCATCGACGGCCGTGACCTCGACCACACCTACTGGTGGCGCAACGTGCGGGAACCGGTGCGCTTCTCCGATGCCGTCGCCGGGCTCACGGAAGGCGAGAATGGCTGCGACGTCCTGGTCGAGATCGGTCCCCATCCGGTGCTCGGCGCCTACCTGAGGCGCGCTACTGCGGGTGGCGGACCGATCGCTGTGGTTCCGACGCTTTCTCGTACCGGAGCGGGAACCGCAGCGCTGGACGCGGCCCAAGCCCACCTGTTGGCCGTATGCGCGCAGGTCCGCTGGAACGTCCACTTCCCCCGCCAGGGCCGGGTGAGGGATCTGCCCGGCTATCCGTGGCAGCGTGAGCGGCACTGGAGCGGCGGCCCCGACTGGTGGCTGGAGGACAATCACGACCAGGAGCCTGCGGCGGGGCGGCATCCCCTGCTCGGCGCCCGGCAGCCGGTCGCCGCGCCGACATGGCGCCAGCAGTTCGACGCGGACACCACCGCCTGGCTGGCCGACCACACCGTAGCGGGCGCTGTGGTGTTCCCGGCTGCCGCCTATGTCGACATGGCGCTGAGCGCTGGCCGGGCGGTCCTGGAAGCTCCGGCCGAGGTGATGAACCTGTCGATCGGCAGGGCACTGACCTTGTCGTTCGACAGCCCGGACGCGCATGTCGCCGTGGCGACGACCCTGACTGCTGAGGGGGTATTCACCGTCGCCAGCCGTGGCAGCGACGGAAGCGACTGGAACGAGCACGCCCGCAGTCGGGTACGCCGCCTCCTGCGCGAGCAGCCTGCCCCCCTCGACCTGGACGACATCCGCTCCAGACTCACAAGCCGCTTCACAGCCGAGGACCACTACGCGGCCTGCGCCGATGCCGGTCTGCCCTACGGGCCCGCGTTCCGGACGCTGGCCTCACTGGAAACCGGCGAAGGAGAAGTCCTGGCCACCTATCGGACCACGATGAAAGGGACACCAGGGCACCAGGCGCACCCCACGGTCCTGGACGGTGCCCTGCAGGCCGGAGTGCCCCTGCTCGCCACTGCGGCTGCTGCCCCACAACCGATGCCCTTCCTGCCCGCCGGCATCGACACCGTCCGCTGCTGGCAGCCGATGCCGGAATCCGGCCGGATCCACGTGCGGGCCCGCCTGGTCACCGACCGGGACGCCGTGTGGGACACGACGGTCACCACTTCCGACGGGCACGTGGTACTGGAACTCCTGGGTTGCCGGATGCGCCGCTTCGACATCGACGCCCGCCTCGGGCCCCAACGGCTGACGGAAGTCCTGCGCGCCACGCCCCTTGTCGGCGAGACATCTGGCAGCTCACCCCTGCCTTCTCCCCAGGTGGTGCGCACCGCCTGCGCGGAGGAACTCGCCCGCCTCACCACGGCATGGCTGGCCAGCCCCTACGCGCAGGCCGCGGAGCGAGTGCTGGAGATCGTGGGACACTTCACGGCGGCGGCCGTCGTGGAGCTGCTGCCGGGACGCGGCAGCTTCAGCGTGGACGACCTCCTGACGGCCGGTGTCGAGGTCAAGTACACCCGGTTGCTGCGCATCCTTCTGGCTACGGCGGTAAAAACGGGCCTGCTGCAAACCGAAGAGCAGGGCCGGTGGCGCCTGGCGCGAGAGCCCGCACCCCAGCAGGTGTTCGCCGCCGCATTGCGCCACGTGTCCTGCGAAGTCACCGGGGCGCTGATCTACGGCGTCTGCGGCCAGAACCTGGCGTCCGTACTTCAGGGCCGAACCGACCCGCTGGAACTGCTGTTCTCCGAGACCGACGCGCTCGCCATGCGGTTCTACGACGCCCTGCACGCCCTGCAGCACCTCGGCTCCCTAGCCGAGCGACTCCTGACCTCAGCTCTGGCCAGCTGGCCACAGGACCGACCCCTGCGCATCCTGGAAGTCGGAGGAGGAACCGGCGGCCTCACCGGCCTACTGCTGCGCCACCTGCCACCCCACCTCACCCGGTACACCTTCACCGACGTATCCTCAGCCTTCTTCCGCCAGGCCCAGCAGCGCTTCTCCGACTACGACTTCGTCGACTACCAGGTACTGGATCTGAACAAGGACATCTCTGAGCAGGGCTTCACCCCGGCCTCCTTCGACCTGGTGATCGCGGCCAACGTGCTGCACGCCACCGAGGACCTGTCCGCCAGCCTGCGCCGGACCGCGGACCTGCTCACCGACGGCGGTCATCTGCTCGCCCTGGAATCGCACCGGCACGACGTAATGGCCCCCGTCTTCGGGTTGTTGGACTCCTTCTGGACCGCGACCGACACCACTCTGCGTCCAGACGGTCCCCTCCTCCCGCAGGACCAGTGGCCCGAGCTGCTGCACGCCTGCGGTTTCACCGGCACCGTACAGACCTGCGAAGGCGAGACGCCCGAGGGCATGTCTGTGATCCACACCGCACGCCAGCCTCGGTCTCTCAACAAGATGAAACGACCGGTTCCCAACCAAGGCGGCGCAGGCGACCCCACGGTGCGACGGTGGATGGTGGGCCTCCTCTCCGCCGCAGGCAGGGAGCCCGTCCCGGCCCACGAGGTCGCGAAAGCGCTGGACTTGGTGTCAGCGGGGACCGTCCGCACCGTGGATCCCCACGTCGGGCCTGCGCAGTGGTCGAGGTGGTTGAGTGCCCCATCCGCACCGACCGACATCGTGCTGATGGCCGGGTCCGCCAGCAGGGCCCGAGCCCAGGACGAGACGGAGGAAGCCGTCGCGCATCTCGCCGTTCTGAAGGATCTGAGCACAGCCAATGAACAGATTGCCGCCTCAGCGGATTCGGTCGACGACAGAGCGCCCTTGAACGTGTGGGTGGTCACCCCTGGCGCCCCTGGTGCGCTGTGCCCGCCACCTGCCTCCGGGGCTGCAGCCGCGATGTGGGGGGCCGCCAGGACACTGGCCAACGAACAACCTGGGCTGGCCGTGCGCAGAATCGCTCTGGCCCCTGCGCAACCCCCGCATGAGGAGGCGTCCCTGCTGGAGCGCCTCGTCGCGGAGATGCTGTCATGCCCACCGGAGGACGAGGTTCTGCTGACCTCCAGCGGCCGGTTCACCACCGTCGTCCGGCCGGTGCCGCAACCGACCCGACCGAGCGCGGGAAGCAGCTTCACCCTTACGGTGAAAGACCCCGGACTGCGCTACCGGCTGGGCTGGCAACCCCGGCAGACCCCTGTGCCGCTCCAAGGACAGGCCGTCATCGAGGTCGCCGCGGCCGCCCTGAACTATCGCGACATCATGATCGTCACGGGCATGATCCCGCCCACGTACCGCCATGACGAGGTCGCCGATGTCGGGCTGGAATTCGCCGGCGTAGTCAGTGCCGTAGGACCCGGCGTCACCCGCTTCCGAGTGGGCGACCGCGTCGCAGGTATGGCGCAGGGCTGTTTCGGCTCGCATGTGATCACCCGCGCCGACCGGCTCCTGCCGGTGCCCCCGGAGATGCCGCTCGAGGCGGCGGTCACGTTGCCCGCAGCATTCCTCACCGTCCAGTACAGCCTGGGCCAAGTCGCCCGCCTTACCGCCGGCGAAACCTTGCTGGTGCACGGCGCGGCCGGCGGGGTGGGCCTGGCCGCACTGCAGTACGCCCGCCGGGCGGGCGCCGAGGTCATCGCCACAGCCGGAACGCCCGCCAAGCGCGACCTGCTGCGGCTCCTGGGCGTCCAGCATGTCCTGGACTCCCGCAGCCTCCATTTCGCCGAGCAGATCCGTGACCTGACCGGCGGCCAAGGCGTCGACGTGGTCCTCAACTCCTTGGCGGGCGAGCCCCTCGTACGCAGTCTGGGACTGCTCAAGCCCTTCGGCCGGTTCGTGGAACTGGGCAAGCGGGACTTCTTGGCGGACACCTCGCTCCCTCTGGGAGCGTTCATCAACAACCTGTCCTTCCACGGCGTGGACGTCATGGCCCTGGCTGAAGCCTCCCCCGTGGCCGAGGCCCAATTCGCCGAGCTCACCGCAGCGGTGACCAAGGGCGACTTCCGGCCTCTGCCCTCCCGCGCCTATCCCGCCCGCCGTATCGACGAGGCTTTTGCCTGCCTTCAGCACTCCCGGCACGTCGGCAAGGTCGTGATCACTTTCGACGAGGACGTGCCCGTACAGCTCCCGCCCGAGCAGGTCGTCCTGGACCCGCGGGCCACCTATCTGATCACCGGAGGGCTCGGGGGATTCGGCGCCGAAACCGCACGCCACCTGGCCGCCCGTGGAGCCCGCCACCTCACGCTGGTGAGCCGTCGCGGCACCACATCTCCCGAGGCGCCGGCTCTCCTGGAGGACCTGCACGCGCTGGGCACGGAGGTCGCCACCTACGCCGCTGACGCCGCTGACGAAGCAGTCCTGCGCCGCATCCTTGACGACATCGACAACTCCGGCCGTCGACTGGCCGGGGTCCTGCACGCCGCGATGGTCCTGGACGACGCACCGCTGACCCAGCTAACCGACGAGCGCGTACGCGCCGTCCTCACCCCCAAGATGACCGCCGGGCACCTGTTGGATGACCTCACCCGCGAGCACGAGCTGGACTTCTTCATCCTCTACAGCTCCATGGCCACGCTCGCCGGCAACTGGCGCCAAGCGCCCTACGTCGCCGCCAACCAAGCCCTGGAGGCGCTGGCCCGTGACCGCCGCCGACGCGGAGCGGCCGCACTGGCCATCCAGTGGAGTGTCATCTCCGACGCCGGCTACGTCCATCGCTCAGAACGACTGGAGGAACTGGCCTCCTACGGTCTCGGATCACTCACCGCGCACGAGGCCCTGGCCGAACTCGACCTGATCACTCACTCCACGCACCCCGTCATCGCCGCCGGCACCCTCAACTGGAGCCACCTGCGGCGCTTCCTGCCCATCCTGGACGCACCCCGCACCGCACACCTCATGCCCGAGCGCAGCGACACCCAGGCCGCCGACGTCCTCCACACTGCCCTTACTCGCGCCTCCACCGAACGAGCTCTTGCCCTGATCGAAGACACACTCGCCCAGCTGCTGGCCGACGTACTGCAAAGCACCCCCGAACGCATCGACCGCACCCGGCGCCTGGACCTGCTGGGCATGGACTCCCTCATGGCCGCCGAACTCGCCGTCCTCGTTCACCAGCGCATCGGCATCGACCTGCCCGTCGTGGAGCTCGCACAGGCAGGGAACCTCAAAACCCTGGCCCAGCGCATCCACACCCGCCTCGCTCCCGCCGACCGATGACCCGCCCGGAAGGACACGCGGCCTTGCACCCTCCTCGCGCTGCCAACCCCCACGGGCAGCCCTCGCTTACAGCGCTCAACCACCGGCCCGACGCCCCCGTGCGCCTGGTCTGCCTGCCCCCCGCCGGGCTCGGACCCAGCTTCTACCTGCCCTGGGCACCGCTCCTCAACGACGTGGACCTGTACGCGGTCCAGCTACCGGGCCGGGAGACCTACAGCGCCCAGCCGTCTCTGACCGACCCCCGGCAGGTCACCACCGCCCTCGCCGAACAGATCGCCGGCAGCGGCGACAGCCGCCCCTTCGCTCTGTTCGGGCACAGCATCGGCGCCCTCCTCGCCTACGAGACCGCCCGCCGCATGCGCCGCACCCACCAGCGCCAGCCGGTTCTCCTGGCGCTATCCGCACTGCCGGCACCTCATGTCAAAACCCTCTCCGACGAACTCGCACCCCGCCTTCTGGACGGGCAGAGTGCCCTGGCCGACCTTCTTGGCACCATCGGGGACCTCCCGCCCCACATCGCGCAGGACCTTGGCCTACTGACCCGTGTGTGCACCCCCCTGATCGCCGACATGCTGCTGAGCCTCCACTACAAACACCAGGACGAACCGCCTCTCGACGTCCCCTTCGCAATCTACGGTGGCCAGAGCGACCCCGTGGCCACCGCTGAAGACCTGCACGCTTGGAACGACCTGACCACCCAGCCCGTCACCCCACAGCTCTTCCCCGGTTCCCACATGTACACGGCGGATCAGACGCATGCCCTGACCCACCGGCTTAGCAGAGACCTGCGCGTCGCCACGCGCTACGCAAGCGCGCCATGAGAACCCAGCAGCCGTCCGGCGGGCAGGTGACAGCACGCACTGCCCCTGTCCGCCGTCGGGCGGCAACCCTCACCCTGTGTCTGGGCCTGTTCCTCCTCGGCATGGACCTGGCCATCCTGAACGTCGCCCTGCCCGACCTCAACAACGACCTGTCAGCTCGATGAAGCAGCTGCAGTGGATCGTCGACAGCTACGCCCTCGTCCTCGGCGGATTCGTCCTGGCAGCCGGCGCAGCCACCGACCGCCTCGGCCGCCGCCGGTCGTTCCTCACCGGCCTCATCGTCTGCGCCCTCGCCTCCGCCCTGGGAGCCCAAGCTCAGCGGTGGACTCACCGGCCCCGTGATCGGCGAGTGGCTCGTCGCCCAGTACTCCTGGCGCGCCGCCTTCCTGGTAAACATCCCCCTCGCCGCACTGGCCGTCGTACTCGCCCTGCTCGTCGTGCCGGACTCACGGTCCGGCCGCCCCGAATCCATCGACGTGCCCGGCACCCTGCTCTGCACGACCGGGCTGCTGGCCATGCTGTGGGCCGTCATCGAAAGCCCGTCCCGAGGCTGGACCAGCACCGCCACGCAAGACGGTAGCGGTGCGAGTCCGGAAACTCCTCCCTGTTATCCCGAGACGAGGTGGCTGGGGTTCCGGAGCGGCAACGGGTGCGCGCCTTCATCCTGTTCAGCGCCGCGCTCGCGGCGGGCGGAATGGGCGCCGGGCTGCTCGCCGCCCTGCTCGGGCGCTGGGACCTGCGCCGGCTCTTCGTCGCCGACGCCGCGACCTGCCTGGCCTGCGCACTACTGATCCGCCTCGCCCTCCCCCACGACCGACCGGCACCCCCGCACCGAACCGGGACGACCCCCCGGTTCAACCGCTGCGCGACCGCGCCCTGTTGAGCGTCCTCGCCACCGGAACCGCCTACGCTCTGATCAACCAGCAGACCGTGATGACCCTCCCGCTCGCGCTCGCGCGGCAGGGTCTGCCCGCCGCCGACGCGGGGCCGCTGTTCACCGCTGCCGCGGCCACCACGGTGCTGGCCCAGCCGTTGGTCCGACCGCGATGGACGGGTCGGCTCACCACCCCCGTCACGCTCGCCCTCGCCCATCTTCTCCTGGCCGCGGGGCTGACGGGCTACGCCCTCGCGAGCGGCCTGCCGTCACTCCTCCTCTCGACCGCCGTGTGGAGCGTCGGCGACCTGCTGGTCATGGGCCGCCTCTACGCGCTCGTCACCAACCTCGCGCCGCCCGGCGCGAGCGGCCGCTACCTGGCCGTCTTCGGCACCAGCTGGGGCTTCGCGGCGACGCTCGCACCCGTCCTCGGCACCCAGTTGCTCGCCCACGCGGGAACGACCACCCTCTGGTCCGTGATGGCCGCGCTCTGTCCGGCGCTCGCCGCACTGCACCTTCGTCTTACACCGGAGCCCGCGCGGTCCCACCACAACACCGCGAAGGCACTCCGCAGCCGGGCTCCGGGTGCGGCGCAGGAGCGGTCCGCGGTCACCGACGGTTGAAGCTCAGGTCTCGTCCCAGGCCGGCTGCGGGTAGCCGGTCTCGGCGAGGTCCTCGGCCAGGTCTGCGCTCGCACGTGAGCCGAACTCGCTCGGTTCTCGGTGCGGTCGGGTGGAAGCGCGCCCGCCCGCGACCAGGACACGCCGGCCGGACGCAGGGCAGCGAGGCGACGATGGCGTACAGCATGCCGACACCAGTGGTCACAGCGGCGTTCAAGGCCGTGCGCCGGGCGGGAAGCCCGCCCGGATAACAGGCCGGAAACCGGACGGATACCGACAAGAGCCGTGCTTTACCCATCGGTCACAAGCTGTTTGTGATCACGCAACACCGCTCGGTCAAGGTGGGTCCATGACCGACGAGACCCGCGCGAAGCGATCCCACGGCACTCCTCACTGGCGCCGGGACGCGGTCGAGCTGGCCGCCCTGTTCACCGCGGTCGCCACCGCCGACTGCGTGGCCAACACGGTGGCGCACGGCCCGGACGGGCCGGCCCTCCTCGTCGCCTCCGCCGCCGCCCTGCTGGCCACGACCGGCTTCCACACCTGGTGGGCGCGGCGCCCCGCCGTACGGAAACCGGCCGCCCAGGAGGCACCTTCCCAAAAGGCCACCGCACCCGAGGTCGGCACCGCCCTCTGGCGGATGCGCACGACCGTGCGCGACGAGCCCGGCAGCCTGGCCGCGCTGTGCCTGGCCCTCGCCCGGCACCGGGTGGACATCCTCGCCCTCCAGACCCACCCGCTGGCCGACGGCGCCGTGGACGAACTGCTGCTCCGCGCCCCGGAGACGCTGACCGACGCCGAGCTGAAGGAGGCCGCGGCCGCCGGTGGCGGCAGCGCGACCTGGCTGGAGCGGGCCGACGCCCACGACCTCGTAGACGCCCCGACCCGGGCGCTCACCCTCGCCACCCGCACGGCCCTCGACGCCGCCGAGCTCCCCCTCGCGCTGCGGCAGCTGTTCGGCCGCTGCACCATCCGCTCCACCCCGGCCCGCTCCCCGCGCGGCGGCGGGCAGGCCGAACCGGTGCCGGCCGAGGGCCTCTGGGAGGAGACCGTGCTGCGCCTGCCCGACCCCTCCGGCGGGACGATCACTATCGAACGCCCGTACCTCCCCTTCACCCCCACCGAGTTCGCCCGCGCCCGCGCGCTCGTCGAGCTGGACGCCCGGCTGGGCCCGCGAGTGCCCCCGCGCAGCGACGTGCTGACCCTGCCCGAGGGCAACGAGATCACCGTCCGGCGGGCCGGCACCGGCGACCTGGCCGCGGCCCGCGAGATGCACGACCGCTGCTCCGCCACCACGCTCGCCCGCCGCTACCACGGGCCGGTCGGCGACGCCGACCGCTATCTGCGCCACCTGCTGAGCCCCCGCTTCGGCCGGACGCTCGCCGCCCACACCTCCTCCGGCCGACTGGTGGCCCTCGGCCATCTGCTGTGGGACGGCGAGGAGACCGAGGTGGCACTGCTCGTCGAGGACGCCTGGCAGCGCCGCGGCGTCGGCGGCGAACTCCTCGGCAGGCTGGTGACCCTGGCCGCCGAGGCGGGCTGCGAGAGCGTCTACGCCGTCACCCAGTCCTCCAACACCGGCATGGTCGCGGCGATGCGCGCCCTGGACCTCCCGCTGGACTACCAGGTCGAGGAGGGCACGCTCGTCATCACGGCCCGGCTCGCCCGGCCGCGCGTACCGGTCCTCCCGGCCACCGCGCCCGGTGCCGCCACGGCGTGGCCCGTATCGCCCAAGCCCTGACATAACCCCGCGTGTCAGGGGTTCGAACCATGAATGCCCATGACGCGGCCGCACCCCGCGTACGAGGATGTCCGCATGCCCAACGACACCAGTAACCTCCTGCCCCGCCAGGTCGCCGACGCCTACGTCGACGCCGTCATCGAGCTCGACCCCATCACCGGCACCTTCCTCGGCGTGCCCGCATCCGCGCGGCGGCTGCCGGACTTCTCCCCCGAGGGCAGCGCCGCCCTGGCCGGCCTGGCACGGGAGACCCTCGCCCGGCTCGACGACGCCGAGAAGTCACCGGGCGCCGACAGCGACATCGAACGGCGCTGCGCCCGGCTGCTGCGCGAGCGGCTGACCGCCGAACTCGCCGTGCGCGACTCGGGCGAGCCGCTGCGCAACGTCAGCAACATCGAGTCGCCGCTGCACTCGGTGCGCGAGATCTTCGCGATGATGCCGGTCGACACCGCCGAGGACTGGTCCGCGATCGCCGAACGGCTCCGTGCCGTACCGGCGTCGCTGGAGAGCTACCGCGTCTCCCTCGCCGAGGGCCTGCGGCGCGGCCTGCCGGGCGGCCCCCGCCAGGTGGCCACCGTGCTGGAGCAGCTCGGCGAGTGGATCGGCACGGACGGCGGCTGGTTCGCCGACTTCGTCGCCCCCGGCCCGGAGGAGCTCCGCGCCGAGCTGGGGAGCAGCGCGCGGGTGGCGACCGAGGGCCTGGCCGCGCTGCGCGACTGGCTGCGCGACGTCTACGCCCCGGGCGTCGCGGGCGCCCCCGACGTCGTCGGCCGCGAGCGCTACGCCCGCTGGGCGCGCTACTGGAACGGCGCCGACCTCGACCTCGACGAGGCGTACGCGTACGGCTGGTCGGAGTTCCACCGGCTCCTCGGCGAGATGCGCGAGGAGGCGGAGAAGGTCCTGCCGGGCGCGCGGACGCCGTGGGAGGCGATGGCCCACCTGGACGCGCACGGCACGCATCTGGAGGGCGTCGAGGAGACGCGGGTCTGGCTCCAGAAGATGATGGACGACACGATCGAGGCGCTGGACGGCACCCACTTCGACCTGGCGGAGCGCGTCAAGCGCGTGGAGTCCCGCATCGCCCCGCCCGGCGGCGCCGCGGCCCCGTACTACACGGAGCCGTCCGAGGACTTCTCCCGCCCCGGCCGCACCTGGCTGCCGACCATGGGCGAGACCCGCTTCCCGCTCTACGACCTGGTCTCGACCTGGTACCACGAGGGCGTGCCGGGCCACCACCTCCAGCTCGCGCAGTGGGTGCACGTGGCGGACCGGCTTTCCCGCTACCAGACGACGCTCGGCGGGGTCAGCGCGAACTGCGAGGGCTGGGCGCTCTACGCGGAACGGCTGATGGACGAACTGGGCTTCCTGACCGACCCCGAGCGGCGGCTGGGCTATCTGGACGCCCAGATGATGCGGGCCACCCGGGTGATCGTCGACATCGGCATGCACCTGGAGCTGGAGATCCCGGCGGACTCCCCCTTCCACCCGGGCGAGCGCTGGACGCCGGAGCTGGCCCAGGAGTTCTTCGGCATGCACAGCGGTCGCCCCGCGCACCACGTCGAGAGCGAGATGGTGCGCTACCTCGGCATGCC
This sequence comes from Streptomyces albireticuli, assembly GCF_021228125.1. GTDB lineage: Bacteria > Actinomycetota > Actinomycetes > Streptomycetales > Streptomycetaceae > Streptomyces > Streptomyces albireticuli. The sequence continues at coordinate 107,415 of NZ_JAJQQS010000020.1, read as the reverse complement.
GGGCCAGGCGATCGGCTACAAGCTGGGCGAGCGGGCCTGGCTGGCCGGGCGCGAGGCGGCCCGAAAGGCACACGGCGACGCGTTCGACGCGAAGGCGTGGCACATGGCCGCCCTGTCGCAGGGTTCGCTGGGCCTGGACGACCTGGTGGCCGAGCTGTCGGCGCTCTGACGGACGGGCACGGCGGACGGGCGGGCCGTACGGCGGTACGGGCACGGCGGGCGGGCCGTACGGCGGTACGGGCCCGCCCGGCGGTGCCGGGGGCGGTCCGTGCCGCCAGGCCGGATCCGTCAGATCCGTCAGATCCGCCAGGCGCGGATGCGGTCGGCGCACTCGTAGACGTCGACCCGGTACTCCTTGATGTCCCGGGCCAGGTCCACTATGGAGCCGTACGGCGGGTCGATGCCCTCGCCCGCCGCGGCCATGTAGGCCACGACGACCATGCACGCGTAGAGGCTGCTGCGCACCGGGAGGGGCTGGAGCCGGACGAGGGTGTGCATCAGGGCCGCGGCCCGCCAGGCCGCGTCGGGTTCGTGGTCGAACTTCGCGACGTCGAAGGCGTGCCGGGAGACGGCCGCGGCCAGGGCGGTGTAGTCGTGCACGGCGGGCTCTTCGTACAGCTTCTGCTCCTGTACGCCCAGGAGCCAGGGCAGATCGATGAGCAGCGACATCAGGCGGCCGCACCGCCTTCGGACGTCGGCGCCTCCTCGGGGAAGGCGGCGTCGAATTCCTCTATGTGCTCGTTCCAGAACTTGGCGGCACGTTCCACGAAGCGGCGGCGCTGCTGCTCGCGCACCGACAGGTCGTGCACATACGCCTTGATGCTCTTCCCGTCGGCGGCGGCGGCCTCGCGGATGGCCGCGAGTTCCTCTTCCGTGAATTCGATGTTGAGTGCCGGCATGCCACCAAGGTACCGGCACAGTACCGCCGTCCGCAGTGGCCGGGGGCGCGCGCCGTTCCCGGCCGTTTCCGCCGCGCGCCGTTCCGCCGGGGCGCCCGGCTCGGCAGAGTACGAGGGGACGGCGGGGGGCCACGAGGGTGACGAGGAAAGGACGGACGCGTGCGTTCGAGACTGTGGATCGTTCCCGTGCTCACCGTGCTGGTGGCCGTGGCGGCGGCGCTGCCCGCGCTGTCGCGGCCCGCCCCGGACCGGGCGGGCGCGCCCGGCGGCGGGCACCGGCCCGACGCCACCGGCGTGGTGCTGGCCGTGCACGGCGGCGCCGGCACCGCGCTGCGCCGGGAGGACACCGACGCGCGGACGGAGAAGGCGTACCGCGACGGCCTGGCCGGCGCCCTGCGCGCCGGCCGGAAGGTGCTGCGCGAGGGCGGCGACAGCGTGGCGGCGGTCGAGGCCGCGGTGCGGGTGCTGGAGGACGACGAGCTGTTCAACGCGGGCAAGGGCGCGGTGTTCAACGAGGACGCCGGGCACGAGCTGGACGCGTCGATCATGCGCGGCTCGGACCAGGCGGCGGGGGCCGTCGCGGGGGTGCGCCACGTGCGCAACCCCGTATCGGCGGCCCGGCTGGTGATGGAGAGGACGCCGCACGTGCTGCTCGCGGGCGAGGGCGCCGACGCCTTCGCCGCGCGGAACGGCCTGACGCCGGTGACGCAGGACTACTTCTGGACGCAGGCCCGGTGGGACAGCCTGATGAAGGCCAAGGAGCGGGCGCGCAAGGGCGGGAAGGCCGTCGGGGGATCCGCTCCGGGCGAGGCGGCCCTGGGCACGGTGGGGGCCGTGGCCGTCGACCGCGACCGCGGCCTGGCCGCCGCCACCTCGACCGGCGGCATGACGAACAAGATGGCGGGCCGGGTCGGCGACTCCCCGCTGGTGGGCGCCGGCACGTACGCCAGGAACGGCACGGTGGCGGCCAGCGCCACCGGCGCCGGCGAGGTGTTCGTCCGGGGCGCCGCGACGGCCACGCTCGCCCACCTGATCGAGTTCGGCGGCAAGGACGTGGTGGCGGCCGCCCACGAGGTCGTCGGGGAACGGCTGCCCCGGCTGGGTGGCAAGGGCGGGGTGATCGCCCTGGACCCGCGGGGCGTGCTGTCCGCGCCGTTCAGCAGCGAGGGCATGCTGCACGGCTTCCTCACGGAGGACGGCCGGATCGTCACCCGGGTGTTCCCCGACGAGTCACCGGGCCACCGGTGACCCGCGGGCCCGCGGGTTGCGCTGGAGCGCGCTCCAGCTCGTAGCGTCGGAGGCGCACCTGCCGGGAGGCGGACAGGGCACAGGCGAACGGGGAGCACCATGCGGTACACATTGTTCGGCAGGACCGGCCTGCGGGTGAGCGAGCTGGCCCTCGGCGCCATGACCATGGGCTGGGGCGCCGGCAAGGAGACCGCCGGACGGATCCTCGACGCCTACGCGGACGCGGGCGGCAACTTCCTCGACACCGCCGACATCTACGCGGGCGGCGACTCGGAGACGATCCTCGGCGAGCTGCTCGACGGCCGCCGGGACGACTTCGTCCTCGCGTCCAAGTACACCTGCGCGACCCGCCAGGGGGACGTGAACGCGGCGGGCAACCACCGAAGGAACCTGGTCCGGTCGGTCGAGGCGAGCCTCGGCCGACTGCGCGCCGACCACCTGGACGTGCTGTGGGTGCACGCGCGCGACAACTTCACCCCCGTCGAGGAGGTCATGCGGGCGCTCGACGACGTCGTACGAGCGGGCAAGGTGCTCTACGTCGGGGTGTCCGACTGGCCGGCCTGGGAGATCGCGCAGGCGAACACGCTGGCCGAGCTGCGCGGCTGGACGTCCTTCGCGGGTTCGCAGCTGCGCTACAGCCTGCTGGAGCGGACGCCGGAGCGCGAACTGCTCCCGCAGGCGCGCGCCTTCGACCAGGCGGTGTTCGCCTGGAGCCCGCTCGCGGGCGGCAAGCTGACCGGCAAGTACCGGCGGGGCGAGGCGGGCCGGCTGACCTCCGGGGGTGGCGAGGCGGCGGTGGACCCGCGCGAGGAGGCGGTCGTCACGGCGGTCCTGGAGATCGCCGAGCAGGGCGGCTGGAGCCCGGCGCAGGTGGCGCTGGCCTGGCTGCGCGGCCGGCCCGGCAACATCGTCCCGATCGTCGGCGCGACCCGGGAGAGCCAGCTCGCCGACAACCTGGCGGCCCTGGGCGTCACGCTCGACGCGGAGGCCGTGGCCCGGCTGGACGCGGTGAGCGCGGTGCCGCTGGGGTTCCCGCACGACTTCCTGCGGGAGCCGGGCATCGTGGAGAACGTCTACGGTGACCGCTGGGCGGCCGTCGAGGACCGGCGCTCGACGTACCGCCGGACGGTGACGGACGTCCTCTGACGACCTCGTGCGTGGTTAGCGATCGGTTCCCCGAGGGGCGGTACTCGAAGAGCCGAGATACCTGGCGATGGGGAGAACATGGGCGCCGATGACCAGCGGTCTGTCCGTTGAGGTGATGGTTTCGAGCCTCAGCTTTCCACCGTCGAAGTCGGCCTTGTTGGTGACGCCGTCGCCGGTCGGAACGAAGAACGGCCACAGGCCGGCAGCCGCCTTGGCCTTGATGGCCTGCTGGTCCTCGGGGGAGAACACGGCGTCCGAGGTGACCACACTCGTAACCCTTTCCACCGTGATCAGTGAGGCGATCGCCCGCTGGAGCCTCCCGGACTTCTCGCCGAACGCCATGTCCCAGCGCAGGCGGGGATTCGAGGCCCAGGGTGGACTCGTCTGCTTCGTGTATGCCAGGTGAAGTTGACTGGAATCGTACCAACGGGGGTCAGGATTGACCGTCCAGAGCGCATACGCACCGAGTTCGGCCTTGACCGTCACCGCACTCCGAGCGAATCTGGTGGTCGTTGTCTCGAGCTGATCGGCGCCGGTCCACAGGCCCGAGAAGTCTTTGTTCACCCCTCTGGTCCAAGTGCCGGAAACATCCCCGCTCGTTGTCGTGCTGTCGAAGGAGATCATCGCGGATGAGGAGTTCTTGAGCACGCTCAGCAACTCCCTGATGCCGCCCAGATACTCGACGGGTTTCGGGTGAGGTCCCTGGTACGAGCGGAGAAGCCTCTGCAGGGTCCTCAGGCGTACGATGTCCCGCAGCGCGGAAACGCCCTCGTTGGCGATATCCGGGTGGTGTGTCATGGCCCAGGCGTAGAAGACATCGGGCAGCCTCTCCTCGTCCGGCCGGGGCGTCAATCCTCCGACGTATGCGAGCCATTCCTGATGGACGCCCGAGCCGATCGCGGCCACGAAAGTGCTCTCCGGGACGGACAGTGCCTGAATCACGGTGGTGTACTCGTCGAAGAAGGACGTGCTCTCCACCAGCTGCCGGTTGAACGTGAGAGACGCGGGCGGAACGATGTTCTCCCGGGCCCACAGCGCGGTGTCGGACAGTTCCACCGGGGGCGCGGGCTGGATGAGCTGGGTGGTCGAGGGGGAAGCGGACAAGCTCTTCAGCACGGCGTTGTACCAGCGGTTCTGGAGATCGGCCATCGGGTTGGGTGGCGGCGGCACGGCTGGCATGGCGCTGACCTTCCGTCGGATTCCTCTGGGCATTCCTGAACGGCCAGAGAGCCGGCGGTCGGCCGCCGGCTCACTGGCCTGCCCCGGCCATCGGCGTCGACGCCGACCCGGGTGCTACCGCTCGCGCGCTGCCGACGTATAGCCGAGGAAACGGCCGATCGGCAGGACGTTGACCCCGATCAGCACCGGAACGCCCGGAGAGGACGTGGTGGTGATCGTGGTCCCGCCTGATTCGCTGAACTGTGTGGTCGTTTTGATTCCGTACTCTCCGCTGCCGTTGTAGAACGGCCAGAGCCCCAAGCCCGCGTTCCCCCGGATGATTTGCTGGTCCTGATTTCCGAATAATGTCCTGGCCGTCACACTGATTTCCATGGTGTCGGCCACCAGCAGATTGATCGCGACCCGCTGGATATTCCCTGATGCTCCGAACGTGTTGTCCCATGTGATCGCGCTGCCGCTACGCCACGGCGGGTCGCCCTTCTTGGTGTAGGCGGTACCGAGGGCGGACGAGCTGTACCAAGCTCCCGCGTTGGTCTGGAAGCTCAGCAGGTGCCCGAAGGAGGCTCTGACGGTGAGCTCGCTCTGCGAGAAGTGCTCACTCAGACGCTCGGTGCTCTCGCTGCTTCTCCACAGGCCGAACAGCACGGAGCGCCGCCCGGAGCTCCACGTTCTGCTCACGTCCGAGCTCGTGCTGGTGCTGCGCATCTCGAAAGCCCGCCGGGGCGCTTGCGAGAGGTCCTGCACCAGGGCGTCGTAGCCCCGGACCCAGTCCGGTGGTGCGGGCGGTCTCTGCATGTAGGGCATCAGGGACTGCTGCGCGCCGCCGATCGGGTCGAGGATGATCGCCGCGTACGCCGACGCTCCCTGCTGCGCGACGTCGGGCGCGTACACCATCGCCCAGTTGAAGAATATGTCAGGGAACTGGTTCGCCGGGGGTATCGGCCTCAGTGATTGCAGGTATCTCACGAAGTTCTCGAAGTTCTCCTGGCCGATTTCCTGCTTGATGTCGACCTTGGTCGCCGGCCTCAGCGCGGACAGGACCCCCTTGTAGTCGGAGAAGAGTTGGTTTCCGCCGCTCTGCGTGTAGTTCTGGTCCAGTGAGAACGGCGGGATGTTGTTGAGGAAGGACCAGAGGAATCTGTCCCCGCTCTCCGGGGTGATAGGGGCAGCCGGCTGGAGGATCTGGAAGGTGTGACTCGACTGGCCCAGCCCTTCGATCAGCGCGTTGTAGAGCTGGTTCTGAACCGTGATGAACGGCATGGGGCAACTCCCTTTCATGGACGCCGGACGGGCCGAGGGATGAAGAGTTCCTTTTGCTGGCCGTGATCGGTTCTTTGCCGCCGCGATAATCGGCTCGGACATGATGCTCGTGCGCGTGACGGATAACAACCATTGTTTTTCAGGATCAGTGCATACTGGCCATGACCGCTTCATATTGTTTGATACCGCAACCAGTTGGTCTCCCCAGATGATCGCGTTGATGGCGGTGCGGGCGGCGGCGATCTCGTCGACGCCGACGCCGGACCAGCGCATGGAGGCGGGGGCGATGCCGCGCTCGCGGAAGGGGTGGTCGCGGTCGACGCGGCCATCGTGGGCGCGCACCAGCACGCGGCCGGGGCCCGTAAAAAAGGGGGGCCCCGGCCGGTGAGCCCGGCGGCCATGCCCCGGGCGGTCACGCGGCGGGCTGACGACCAGGATCCACCTGGCCGCCGACGGCCGCTGCCACCCGCCGTGTTTCATCCTCACGCCCGGCCAGACCGGCGACGCACCCGCCTTCGAGCACGTCATGGCCCCGATCCGGGTACCCCGACTCCTCGGTAGACCCCGCATCAGACCGGATGCGGTCCTGGCCGGCGAGGCGTACTCATCCCGCGCCATCCGCGAACACCTACGACGGCGCGGAACCCGGGCCGTGATCCCCGTTCCCACCGACCAGCAGGCACATCGCAAGCGACGCGGTCTGTTCCGTCTGGTCAGGGGCTGGTGGGGGCCAGGGTCCAGGTTCCGTTGTGGTGGTTGAGTCCGAGGTTGATCAGTCGGCGGAGGTTGAGGGCGGCGGCCCGGTGGTGGATCCAGCGTTCACCTTTGGTGGTGCCGTGGCAGGGCAGTCGGCGGTCGCCTCGAAGGTCCGGTCCGGTTTCCGGGAGCGGGTCGGGCGGCGCCGGAAGTACGCCAGCAGGGAAGGATCGAATGCCCGGTCGTTCAGCCCCAGCCCGCGCGCGGCTTTCCACCATAGATCGCACCGCAGGTGCCGGACCGTCTCGACATCCGGCAAGCCGTGCAGCACCTGGAGCACGACCACACAGGCCGGCTCGCCCGGCGGCACCGACGGATGCCCGTCCGGCGACGGGTGCATATCCGCGAACATCGCCTCCGGGAAAACCGCCTCCCGGTGCTCGGCCAGGAACGCGAACACGCTCCCGGGCATGGATCAACTCCCGGCATGTGGCCCCTACATCAGGCCCCACCGGACGACTGCACGGTCGCCCCGTCAACGGGGATAATGTCCCCGACCGGTGCACGATCACCGTTTCGGCCCCTGCGATCTGCCGCCGCGCCCGGCGCGCGAGGAGGCGGACACCCACTGCCGGCGGGAGCATCCCAGCGTGCCGCTGTTCGGCCACACCGGTTACTCGGCTGCGGGGTGCGCGGCTGCGTAGAGGAGCGCCAGGAAGAGGCCAGGGCCGGCAACCGCAGGTCCCGCTGCACCGGCCGACGTCAGGCCCGGCGTCTTGCCGCCGGGGCGCACGACGGCTGAGCCACGTGCTTGAGCCCCGCGGCCGTCACCGTGGGGCCCGAGCGCCGCTCAATTTTTGGTGAACTTCGCGGACCGGAAGTGGATGTCGTCCGACTGCCTGGGGCTGTTCGGGTCAAGGCTCACGCTGGCGCCCTTACAGTCGAGTTCCGCGTACAGGGCGGCCTGGGCGTCAGTGCCGTTCTGCGGGGCGAAGGCGAACACCCCTTCATCGCTGTGGATATGCGCGATCTCAGGGACGTTCAGACATTCGTTGAGGCGCGGATTGGGCATACCTCCCGTCTCCGCCGCTTCGCCGTTCCCTTCCGGGTAGTAGTTATAGGCGAGCGTGCCCCTGGCATTCGCATACGCGGGGCCGGAGACCGAGAAGACCAGGGCGAGAGCACTCGCGAGGGTGACCAGGGTGGTACGCAGGCGCATGGATGTCCCTTCGGCGGGGTGGGTCCGGGCCGGACCGCCTCCCATGGTGACGGCGCGCGCGCCGGGAACGCACCGATCGCACTGTTCACGGAGCGCATTCCACTCCCGGGAGTGAACTCACCTGCCCGAGAAGGCGGTTGAGGACGCACCCCTGGTCGCACCGAGCCGATCGCGCGCGCCTCGGCTTCACCCTCGCGGGGCATGACCGGCAGTCCTCTCGTGTGGTTACCTTCCCGAAGCGACCGGACTCAGATAATCCGGTTCACCTGTTTTCGGCCTTGCCCCACTCAGTGAGGACATTCATGACCGACAGCATCCGTCCCCGTCTCGCCGTCGCCCTGAGCTCTCTGGTCCTGGCCGCCGGAGGGGTCGTCATCGCCGCACCGGCCGCCCACGCCGACGGCGTGGACTGCGCCAACAACATCGCGAGCGCGGATCCGTCCCGCAGCAGCGTCGACCTGAACGTCTTCTGCGGGCTCGGCGAACTTCCGGGGGTGGGCACCAAGGTGTGCAACATCGGGCTCACCCAGGTCTCCAAGGTCAGCGCGGGGAGGGCGGACGGAGCCTGCTCCCAGGCGTCCCAGACCTGACGCCCACGGGCGTACGCGAGACCGGTGGTGCCCGTCGCCGAGCGCGAGGCGGCGGACACCACCGGCCGGTCGGGGGCCGGGGCCCCCGTAGCAAGCGGTCCGCATGATCTCTCGCATGTCATCGAGCATCAGGTGGGTGTTCCCGATCCTCGGTCCGAGGGTGGGAAGGCGGCCTGATCCGGGCCCGTGTCCGAGGACGCGGAGCCGGCCGAGGAGAGGGTCTGCCGGGCGTGTGGTGAGCGGCTCCGGCCGAGGAATCCGGCGCCAGTCAACGCCTGACCGCCCACCGCACTCAGCCTTTTCCTCCGCATCGCCATCGACGATGCGGAGGAAAAGGCTGCTTCGTCAGCCAACCGGAATGCCGTCGGCGTCGCCGATGGGGCTGCCGTCGTACGACCCGCCCTCGCACACCAGCACAGGCTCGTAGTCGTCCCCGATCGTGACGTCGAGCGTTCCGCCCCCGCTGAAGCACTGCTCGGTGGACACCGGTGGGAGATCAGCGGCCCTGGCGTCTCCCGCGCCGAGCGTTCCGGCGAGCACCATGGCGGAAGCCGCGGCGCCGAGGGCGTAGCGCGTACGTATGCGCATGAGGGGCTCCTCACACTCGTTGCCTGTCCTCCGGACAGCGGACACGGCGGCATGCCCACGATGACGGCGAAGAGGCCGCACAGCCAGCGGCACTAGGCCGTTCGGGGGAGAGGCAGGGCATCCCTCATCGCCGGGCCGCAGGACGCCGAGGTCACGGCGCATCCGAGCCTGGTCGGCGATGACGTGTGCGTCCTTGGCGTCCGTCTTGCCCAGGCCCCGGTAGGCAGCGGAGGCGTGGTGCACGGCCAGGCCGGGAAGGTAGACCTACGGCTGCTCGTGGTCGAGCGGCAGGCCGATGACCAGGGCGGCGCCGCCGCGGTTGATGTCCACCGCCCACAGCACGTCCTCGGAGAAGGGCCAGGACGTCGCCGATCAGCTCCAGGAGCTGCGTTTCGTCGTTCAGGACCCGCCGCGGCAGAAGGCGTTCTCCTGCCGCGGCGATCACCACGCGGTGGTGGTGTTCCTTGACCGGCCCGGACCCGCCCCTGAAACGTAGAACACGTTGTCAGCGTGCGCAGGCCGGCCGGACGTTCCGGCCCTCGAAGGCGTTCAGGGCCTGTCGCGGCAACGCGCCGATGAAAACAATCCCGTCGATGCCCATCGCGCGGAAGGAGGGCTCGATGTCGACCGCTTCCCGCAGCCGTCCCACCGCGGCGGCGCGGGGCGCCCTCGGGTTCGGCCCGGCCTGAAGCCCCTTTTCCCTGGCGCCGGCGGTGTGCTGGTGGGCCCGGCAGACGGTGGAGTCCACCGACACGGTCCAGCCGATGTCGTCAGCGCCGTCGGCCGCTGCCAGGACCGCGGCGAGGATGCGTTCCCAGGTGCCGTCCACGGCCACGGCCCGCCTGATCAGCCGTTTGTGAGCGGTCTGGAACGATCCCGCCAGGGCGAGCAGGTGCGGTACTTCCACGCAACGGCTGCCCAGGTTCGGCGGTGGTCGGCCCATCGCCGACCGCGGATCGGATCGGCCGTTCACCGGGTCATGCGTGGAGGATGTCGGCCGGGTTCGGCGGCCGGGCCCCTGGCGGCTCTCAGTGGGCGGGAGCGGGCGAAGTCGCAGTGGATCGTTCAGGGTTTCGCCCATCGCTTCGGTGCCGCGATCCGGCTGCCGGCTCCGTGCCGTGAGTTCGATGGGCGTCGTCTTTCTCGCGGGGGAGCCTCCCAGGTGGCCGTGATGTCGCGGGCGACATCGCGTAGGAGGTCGATGAGCATGTCCGCGAGTGGTGTGAGGCTGGCGTCCGTTCTGGTCACGGCGTAGAGATGGCGGTAGGGCCTGGGGTGGGCCAGTTCGCGATGGGTGGTGCCGGGCGCACGGGCCAGGGCCAGACGCGAGACCAGGGCCACCGCGCTGCCTGTGCCGACGAGGGCCTGGGCGACATCGTAGGACTCGGTCTCGAACCGCACGGTGGGAGTGAAGCCGGCCTCGCGGGCGGCGTCGTGGAACTGTTCGCGGGCGGCATGGCCGGCCAGGATGGAGACCCACGATTCGTCGCGCAGTTGCTCCAGGTGAAGTTCGGTGTCCGCGGGCTGCCCGGTGGCCAGTGGATGGTCGTCGGGGAGCACCACGACCATCGGGTCCAGCAGGAGCGAGTGGGCCCGTATGTGTGGGGGCGGCACGAGCGGCGTGCCCCAGGACGCGACGATGACCATGTCCAGGCGCCCCGCGCCGATCTCCTCCACTCCGCGTCCGGACACCACGTCCACGACCGAGACGTCGGCGTCCGGATGGCGGTGGCGCAGCGCCGTCAGAGCGGGTGGCAGCAGGTGCAGGGCGGCTGCCTGGAACGTTCCGATCCGCAGCCGTAGGGAGAGGTGGCCGAGGAGTGCGGCCAGTTCCGCCTCGGCCTTGTCCGAGGCCTCCTCCACGGTCCGGCCGTGGGCGGCCAGCAGCGCGCCGGCCGCGGTGAGCGTCGCCCCGCGAGGACCACGGACGACCAGTGGCACCTGCCAGTCGCGCTCGGCCTTGACCACCTGCTGGGTGACCGCCGCGGGCGTGAGCTGGAGGGCGCGAGCCGCCGCTGTCAGGGAGCCGTGCCGCTCGATCAGCGCGAGAAGGCGGAGCTGTCCCGGGTCCGTCACCATTCACTGATCTTAATGCTGCACCCTTCTCTTTTAACTTCTCTTAGGGGCGCGGGGCAGGAAGCCTGGTGGTGCACCCATCAGCCGCAATCCCCGGAAGGGGTTCCTTTCCCATGCCCACGCATGTGCCCGTTTTCCTCGCCACCACCTTGCTGCTGGCGATGCTGCCAGGCGCGAGTCAAGCCCTGTTGATCCGGCAGGTTCTGGAAGGCGGCCGACGCACGGTCCGGGGCACGCTCGCGGGCAACGCCACCGGCTTCCTGCTGTGGTCCACGGCCGCCGCGGCCGGGCTGTCCGCCGTCCTGCTGGCCAGCCCCACCGCGTACGCGGCGCTCCGGATCGCAGGCGGCATCGTGCTGATGTTCCTCGGAGTGAAGACGCTACGGACCGCGCTCACCGCCGCCTCCACCCGTCCGCCCCACGAGGGCGGGCGCCGCACCGGTTTCGCGGGCGGATACCTCACCGGCCTGAGCACCAACCTCGGCAACCCGAAGGCCGGCGTGTTCGCCGTCTCGGTACTGCCCCAGTTCGTGACGGCGAAGGGCCCGGTGTTCCTGTCGACCGTCGCCCTGGGAGCCCTGTGGGCGCTCGTCAGCGCCTCCTGGTACATGTTGTTCACCTGGGCCGTCGGCCGGGGACGCGCCTTGATCTCACGGCCGGCGGTCCTGCGGGGGCTCAGTATGACGACCGGTGTCGTCCTGCTGGGGCTGGGCGCCACGGTGGCAGCAGGTGTCTGAGGGCCGGGCCGCTACTCCTTCCAGTGCCCGGCGGCCGGTCAGCACCCGCAGTCGTCGGCTCCCACCGGCGCGGTCAGCGGGTCGGCCGGGAGCCGCCGGGTGCCCTCCCAGGTCTCGACGTCATAGCCCTCACGGATCCAGTACTCGATGCCGCCGAGCATCTCCTTGACGCGGTAGCCGAGGCGCGCGAGGGCGAGCGCCGCGCGGGTGGCGCCGTCGCAGCCGGGACCCCAGCAGTACACGACGACCGGGACGGCCGGGTCGAGGAGCCGGGGCGCGTCCCCGGGGATCCGGGCGGTCGGCAGGTGGAGCGCGCCGGGGACGTGGCCCTGGTCCCAGGACGCGGTGGAGCGGCTGTCCACGACGACGAAGTCCGCGGCACCGCCGGTGAGTGCTTTACGGACATCGGCGACATCGGTGTGGAAGGCGAGCCGGGCGGCGAAGTAGGCCGCGGCCTCGGCGGGCGGTGCGGCGGGGACGGCCATGACGCTGCTGGTCAGAGGCGTTCCGGGAAGATCGTGGGGCGCGGTGGCGGTGTTCATGGCGGCAAATCTACGGACCCGCCGACGGGCCGTGAACATGTGATCCCCGGCAAAACCCTTGTTCAACCGGTGATTTCACTGCTAGACATCGCACATGACCGGCTATTCCCCTGACGCCACCGACTGGCGCATTCTCGACGCCCTCCAGGCCAACGGCCGCGCGGGCTTCGCCGAGTTGGCGCGCACCGTCAACATGTCCCCCAGTGCCGTGACCGAGCGGGTCCGGCGGCTGGAGGAGGCGGGCGTCATCGGCGGTTACACCGCCGTCGTCGACCCCGAGAAGCTGGGCATGCCGGTGCTCGCGTTCGTCCGCCTCCGCTATCCGAACGGCAACTACAAGCCGTTCCACGATCTCGTGGAGACGACGCCGGAGATCCTGGAGGCGCATCACGTCACGGGGGACGACTGCTTCGTGATCAAGGTGGCGGCGCGGTCGATGCGGCATCTGGAGGAGGTGGCGGGGCGGATCGGGGGGCTGGGGTCGGTGACGACGAGCGTGGTGTATTCGTCACCGCTGCCACGGCGTGCGCTGGGCCGCTGACGCTCGCCGCTGCGCGGGGCCCTGTCCCCACCCCGCCCCTTCCCGTAACCGGGGCTCCGCCCCGGACCCCGGTCCTCAAGCGCCGGACGGGCTGAAAACCAGCCCGTCCGGCGCTTGAGGACATTCGGGAAGGGGCGGGGCTGGGGAAAACGCCCCGCGCCGCGGCACCCCTACCCCGCACCCGCCGTACGGTGCCGCACCTCCGACCCCGACCGTCCCTTCACCACCTGCAACTGCGCCGGAACCCGCTGCCGGAGATCCGCCACATGGCTCACGATCCCCACCGTCCGGTCCCGCTCGCGCAACGCGTCCAGCACGTCCAGCACCTCGTCCAGCGTCTGCGCGTCGAGGCTGCCGAACCCCTCGTCGATGAAGAGGGTGTCCAGCCGCACCCCGCCCGCCTCCTCCGTGACGACGTCGGCGAGGCCGAGCGCGAGGGCGAGGGAGGCGAAGAACGTCTCGCCGCCGGAGAGCGTCGCGGTGTCGCGCTCGCTGCCGGTCCAGGCGTCGATGACGTGCAGGCCGAGGCCCGAACGGCGGGAGCCGGCGCGGGCGTCGGAGTGGACCAGGGTGTAGCGGCCGGAGGACATGCGCCGCAGGCGGCTGGTGGCGGCGGCCGCGACCTGTTCCAGGCGGGCGGCGAGGACGTAGGACTCCAGGCGCATCTTCCGCTCGTTGAGGGCGGACGTGCCGGCGGCGAGCCCCGCGAGGCCGGCCACCCGGTGGTGCTCCTCGCGCAGCGGCGCCAGCCGGCGGGCGTCGGTGACGGCCTGGGCGGAGAGCCGGTCGAGCTCCTCGCAGCGGGTGCGGGCGGCGGACTCCGCGGCGGACGCCTCGCGCAGCCGCCGGGTGGCGGCCGCCAGCAGGCCGTCGGCGGCGGCCGGGTCGGCGGGCGGCAGGGCCGCGGCGGCCGCGACCCCGGGGTCGGCGAGCTCGGCGGCGGCCCCGGCCGCCTCGCTCCGCCACCGGTCGAGACGGTCCTGGAGCTCGCGCTGGGCACCGGCGGGGAGCAGGGCCTCCGCCGCGAGCGAGGGGTTGTCGAAGCCGGCCCGCAGGGCGGTGTCGTCGAGCCGCGCGGCCGCCTTCTCCAGGTCGTCGGCGGCCGTGGCCGCGGTCCGTACGGCGTCGAGGGCGGCGCCGAGAGCGGCCAGCTCCCGCTCCAGGAGCGCGGCGCGGCGGGCGACGGTCTCCTCGCCGCCCCGCGCCAGGGCGAGCTCCTCCTCCAGCGCGCGCAGTTCGGCGTCGAGGTGTTCCCGGTGGGCGGTGCGGGCGGTGATCCGCAGCTGGGCGGCCTGCCGGGCCTCGACGCGCAGGTCGTGCTCGCGCTCGGCCCGCTCCAGGGCCTCACGGGCGGCGTGCGCGTCCCCACCGGCCTCCCGGGCCTCGGCGAACGCGCGGCGGGTGGTGTCGAGGAGGGCCGCGAGGGCCTCGGCGGTGTCCGGGCCCGCCTCGGCGGCGGCCCGTTCCAGGGCGTCGCGCAGCGCCCGGAGCTCGCCTTCCGCGTGCTCGCGTGCGGTGTCCGCCTTCTGGGCGGCGTCCAGCGCCCGCTCCTCCTCGGCCCGGTCGACGTGCCCGGCGGCGGCGCGGGCGGGGGCCGGGTGCTCGGTGGCGCCGCATACCTTGCAGGGCTCGCCGGGCCCGAGGCCGGCGGCCAGCTCGGCGGCTATGCCGAGCAGGCGGCGCTCCTTGAGGTCGAGCCACCGCTCCCGGGCGCGCGCGGCGCGCTCCCGGGCATTCAGCAGCCCGGCCTCGGCCGTGCCGACGGCTCCGGCGAGGCGGTCGCGCTCGCGGGCGGCCTCCAGCCGACGCCGGGCGGGGGCGATCTCGCCTTCGAGGCGGGCGGCGCGGGTGGCCGCCTCGCGCGCGTCCTCGACGCGCCGTTCGTGGGCGGCGCGCAGGGTCTCCCAGCCGGCGAGCCAGTCGGCGGCGTCGGCGAGGGTGTCCTCGTCGGCGAGGGCGTCGCGGTCCAGTCCGGCCCGTTCGGCGGCGAGGGCGGCGGCCCGCTGTTCGGCGCGGCGGGCCGCGGACAGCGAGCCGAGGTCCTCACGGAGCCCGTGCTCCAGGGCGGCGAGCCGCTCCCCGGTGGCGTCGCGGTGGGCGTCGGGGAGCCGTTCGCGGGCGGCGCGCTCGGCGGCGGCGGCCGCGCGGTGGGCGCGCCCGGCCTCGTCGTACAGCTCCAGGGCGGGGCCCACGGGCGCGGCGGCGCGGGCCCGCTCCAGGCGGGCGCCGGTCGCGCGGTGCTCGTCGCGCCGGGCGTCGAGCGCGGCGGCGCGCTCCCGGGCCTCGGCGTGCCGGTGCTGGAGCCCGGCCAGCTCGCGGGCGGCGTCGGCCTGCCCCTGGGCCGCGCGATGCGCCTCCTCGGCGGTGCGGACGGCCAGGGCGGCGATGTCGCGCCGCTCGCGCGCGCCCGTACGGGCCAGGGCGGCCCACTCCAGGACGGCGTCGGCCAGGCCGGCGTCGCCGGGGGCCAGGGGCTGCGGGTCCTTGCGGGCGGCGGCCGTGCGCGGGGCGCGCTGTGCCGGGAGGGCCGCGGGGGCGCCGGGGGCGGTGCCCGGGGCGGCCGTGCCCGGCTCGGGCAGCGTGGGGTCGCCGGCGGCCTGGTGCATCCGGTGGGCGAGGGCGAGGAGCCGCTCGTCGCCGGTGCGGACCTGCTGCTCGGCGGCGCGGCGCAGCTCGGCGAGGCGCTCCTCGACGGCGGCGAAGCGGCTGGTGTCGAAGAGCTTGCCGAGAAGCTTGCCGCGTGCGGTGTCCTCGGCGCGCAGGAAGCGGGCGAAGTCGCCCTGCGGCAGCAGGACGACCTGGCAGAACTGCTCCCGGCTCATACCGAGCAGCTGGCCGATCTCCTCGCCGATCTCCTGGTGGGATCGGCTGAGGCCCTGCCAGGGGCCGCCGTCGGTCCGCTCGCGCAGGGTGCTGGCGGCCTTCTCGCGGGTGGAGCCGGTGCCCCGCTTCTTGGGGCGGAGCTGCTCCGGCCGCCGGGTGATCTCCAGACGGCGCCCGCCGACGGTGAGGTCGAGGACGACCTCGGTGGGCGTGCCGGGGTCCGCGTGGTCGCTGCGCAGGGTGAGGCCGCTGCCCTGGCGGGCGCCGGGCACGCCGCCGTAGAGGGCGTAGCAGACGGCGTCGAGGACGGAGGTCTTGCCCGCGCCCGTGGGGCCGTGCAGCAGGAACAGGCCGGCCGCCGACAGCTCGTCGAAGTCGATGTGCTGGGTGCCGCCGAAGGGCCCGAAGGCGGTGACCGTGAGCTTGTGGAGCTTCACCGGGCGGCCTCGCGGGCGGTGTCGTCCAGCCGTACGGCGTCGAGTGCGGCGGTGAGCACGGCGCGCTCCTCCTCATCGGGGCCACGCCCGGCGCGCACATGGGCCACGAAGTCCTCCGCGATCTGCTGGTCGCTGCGGTTCCGGAGCCGCTGGGCGTAGGAGGCGAGCGGGTCCTCCGGTGCCCGGTCGGGCTCCAGGGCGAGGCTCACGACGTGCGGGAAGCGGGCGGCGAGCCGGGCCATGGGCTCGTCGGGGCGGTGCGGGTCGGTGAGGGTGGCCTCGACCCAGGCGTCCTCGTGGCGGTCGAGCGCGGGGTCGCGGAGCAGGTCGTCGAGGCGGCCGCGGATCCGGGCGAGGCGCCGGGGCACCGGGCAGTCGAGGCGTTCGCCGGTCACGTCGCCCCGGGCGTCGAGGTCGATCAGCCACATGGTCTTGCGGTGGTCGGCCTCGGAGAAGGAGTACGCGAGCGGGGAGCCGGAGTAGCGGACGCGCTCGGTGAGCGTCTGGCAGCCGTGCAGATGGCCGAGGGCGGTGTAGTCGACGCCGGCGAAGACCTCGGCGGGTACGGAGGCTACGCCGCCGACGGTGATGTCGCGCTCGCTGTCGCTGGTGGCGCCGCCGGCGACGAAGGCGTGCGCGAGGACCACGGACCGGGTGCCCGCGGGCCTGGCGGCGAGGTCGGTGCGGACCCGCTCCATGGCGGCCTCCAGTACGGCCGTGTGGCCGCCGCGGCGGGCGCCGAGTTCCTCGCGGACGAGGGCGGGCTCCAGGTAGGGCAGCCCGTAGAAGGCGACGTCGCCGTGGGCGTCGGCGAGCAGCACGGGGGTGCCGATGCCGGCCGGGTCGGTGCGGAGGTGGATCCCGGCCCGCTCGATGAGTCCGGCGCCGACGCCGAGGCGACGCGGCGAGTCGTGGTTGCCGGAGATCATCACGGTGGGCACGCCGAGGTCCGCGAGCCGGTGCAGGGCGTCGTCGAAGAGCTCGACGGCGGCGAGCGGCGGTACGGCCCGGTCGTAGACGTCCCCGGCGACGAGGACGGCGTCGACCTCGTGCTCGCGGACGGTGGCGACGAGGTGCTCGACGAAGTCGCGCTGGGCACGGAGGAGGCTGATCCGGTGGAAGGAGCGGCCCAGGTGCCAGTCGGACGTGTGCAGGATTCTCACGAGGGGGCTCCGCCCTGCATGCTGCTCCGCTCCTCAAGTGTTCCGGGTCGACACCGACCCTGCACGGTACTCGATGGGAGTGACGGAGGAGGCCGGAAGCGGGCGGAAGGGCGCTGCCGGCCCGCTCCTCGGAACGCCGGCCCTCGACCTCCCCCGGCCGCGTATTCGGCTGTCGCCGGGGGCGCCCCGCGTGGGCCGGGTGAGCCGGGTCCCGGCCCACCCGGCGTTCGGGACCACCGCGCGGGGCACGGAAGGCGCCCCGGGGGGACGCCGGGGACGCCCGGGGGGGGACGCCGGGGACGCCCGGGGGGACGTCCGGGATCGGCGAAGGGCGCGGAAGGCGGCAGCGCACGCCCCGGCCGGGCGGGAACGTAGCCGGGCGGGAACGCAGCTGCGGCGCCTACCGGGTCCGGGAGCCGAACCGAGCCCACCCCGGCCGGGCGGAAACCCACGTGTCGCGCTCACCAGGCCCGGGCCCCGGACCGGCCTCCCCGGCCGGACGGAAACCCACGCGCCGCGCCCACCGGCCCCGGGCGCCGCACCGGTCTCGCCCCGGCCCAGCCCGGCCCGCACCGGGCCGCACCGCCCCGGCCTGCCCCGGCCTGCCCCGGCCTGCCCCGGCCTGCCCCGGCCTGCCCCGGCCTGCCCCGGCCTGCCCCGGCCTGCCCCGGCAGCAACCTACGGCGCTACTTCAGCGCCGACCGCTTCTGCCACTGGTCCCACGTCTCCATCCAGACCGACAGCCCGTTGCCCGGGTCCGTCACCTTCGTGCTGGTCGTGTTCTTGACCTCGACCGTGGAGCCGATCGGCAGGAAGTCGTAGACCTTCTTCGCGTCGGAGGTGGTCATGCCGAAGCAGCCGTGGCTGTTGTTCTCGACGCCGATCGACTGGTTCCAGGGTGCGGAGTGCAGGAAGGTGCCGGAGGCGGTGAGGTGGGTGACCCACTTCGATTCGAGCATCCACTCGTTGCCGTGGCCGATGGTGGAGGAGTCCATGGTCTCGTCGGCGTTCTTGCTGCGGACCGTGTGGATGCCGCCTCGGGTGGGGTCGACGGGGGAGCCCGCGGAGCCCTTGATGGTGCCGACGGGCTTGCCGTCCTCCAGCATCGTCAGGGTGTGGGAGGGGACGTCGATGACGGCCTTGTGGTCGGCGCCTATGGTGAAGCCGAAGTCGTAGTTCTTCGCGAACCAGCCGCCCTCGCCGGAGTTCACACCGGACAGCAGGCCCTTCACCTTCACCTTGGTCCCGGAGGGCCAGGTGTCCTTGGGCCGCCAGTCGATGCGGTCCAGGCCCGACCAGTCCTTGACCCAGCCCCAGGCACCCTCCACCTTCGGCGTGGAGGTGACCGTCAGGGACTTCTCTATGTCGGCGCGCTTGCTCTTGTCGACCGGGTGGTCGAAGAGGATCGAGACCGGCATGCCCGTGCCGACGGTCTGGCCGTTGGCCGGAGCGTTCGTCAGCTTGTTGACGCTCGGCGCCTGCTGCGTGGTGAAGGTGGCGGTCGAGGAGGTCTCCTTGCCCTTGCCGTTCTTGCCGCCCTTGGCGGTGGCGCGCACGGTGTAGGTGGTCTTCGGGCCGGCCTTGCCGTCGGACGTCCAGGTCGCGCCGTCCTCGGCCACCTTGCCGGTGACCTCGTTGCCCTTGTCGTCCTTGGCCTCCACCTTGGTTATCCGGCCGCCGTCGGCCTTCACCGTGATCGGGGTGCCGAGCGCGACGTCGGTGCCACTGCCCGGGGTGACGGTCAGTTTGGCCTCGGCCTTGGCGTCGCCGGAGTCACCCCCCGAGCCGCCCGAGCAGGCGGAGAGCGCCAGGGAACCGAGGAGAGCGGTTGCCATCAGGGCGGAGCGACGACCCGATACGACGTGCACGTGAGTCGGCCTTTCTACGGCTGCGGTGCGGCGGACCCCGGCCTCGGTGCCCGCCCTGCGCGACGGGCTTTCCCGTCACGTCACTACAGATGACCTGCACGCTTGTACGGTTGCACGGAAATAGAAACATTTGTGCGCACCCTTTCTTTACGTCAGGTCTACGTCAGGCCGGTGTCAGCGGGCACCGCCCCGGCGCCGGTCCACGTCAGGCCGAGTCCACGTCAGGCCGAGTCCGCGTCAGGCCGGTCCAGGCTCGGGCCGGTCCGCGTCAGATCGGTCCGGGCGCGGGCCGGTTCAGGCCGCCTCGGCCACGGCGGTCGCCTCCGCCGCCCTGCGTTCGCGTACGCGCACGGCGTGTTCGTCGGTCCGCTGGTCGTACGAGAGGAGCTTCGGCAGCGCGGCGGCGAGCAGCCCCACGGAGACGAGGCAGGCGAGCCCGCCCGCCCACACCGAGGCGCGGGCGCCCGTGAGCGCGGCCGTGGCGCCCACCCTGACCTGGCCGAGCTGGGGCCCGACGGAGTAGGAGAGCAGCTCGATGCCCGCGAGCCTGCCGCGCAGTTCGTCCGGGATGCTCTGATCCCACATGGTCGAGCGGAAGAGGCCGCTCACTATGTCGCAGCCGCCGGCGGCCGCGAGGAACAGCAGCACCAGCCGGACGTCGTGCGTCCAGCCCGCGAGGGTCATCGCGAGGCCCCAGCCGAGCGCCGAGCCGACGACCATCCGGCCGTGCCGGTGGACGCGGGAGGCCCAGCCGCTGGTCAGGCTGACGACAAGGGAGCCGACGGCGCCGGCCGCGTACATCGGGCCGAGCGCCCAGGGCGCGCCCAGGTCGTCGGCGAGGAAGGGGAAGACCGCCGTGGGGTAGGCGAAGAACATCGCCGCCAGGTCGACCGTGTAGGTGCCGAGGAGTTCCTTGCGGCTCCAGGCGTAGCGGGCGCCTTCCAGGACGCCCCGCAGCGAGGGCCGTTCGGCGCCGGGCGCGGCGGGTGACGGGGCCAGGCCGAGGGTGAGGGCCGCCGAGACGGCGTAGGTCGCGGTGTCCAGGGCGTAGGCGGGCCGGACCCCGGCGAAGGTGATGATCACCCCGGCCAGGGACGGGCCGGCGATCGCGCCGACCTGCCAGCGCATGTGGTTGAGGGTGGTGGCGGCGGGCAGCTGCTCGTGGCGGACGATCCTGGGGACCATCGCCTGGAGGGCGGGGCGCTGAAGCCCGGTCAGCGCGCTGACGAGCGCGGCCACCACGTACAGCGGCCAGACCAGCGGGTGCGGCAGCAGGGTGTTGAGGAACAGGACACAGGTCAGGACGCCGAGGCCGGCCTCGGTCCAGAGGATCAGCCGGCGCCGGTCGAGGGCGTCGGCGAGCGCGCCGCCGTACAGTCCGCAGGCGATCAGGGGGACGAGCTCGGCGGCGCCGACCGCGCCGACCGCGAGGGCCGAGCCGGTCAGCTCCTTGAGCTGGAGGGGCACCGCGACGAACGTCAGGAAGCTACCGAAGACCGTCACCAGGCCCGCCAGCCACAGCAGCCGGAAGTCACGGGAGGCCCGCCAGGGCGTCAGGTCGGGCAGGAGCGCGCGCATCCGGCGGGGGTCGATCGGCCGGACGGACCGTACGGCACGGGCGGCGGCCCCGGGCTTCTCGCACGCGCCGTCGGGTACGGGCGCGCCGTCAGGTGCGCGCGCTCCGCCGGGTACATCAGACGTATCAGTCGTTTCGGTCACGTCACCCCATGCTTGACGCCTGGAAAGATCGAAACAATCGATATGTCCAAATAAACACCATTTGGTCTAGTTTGATGGTGGGAAGGCCGTGCCCGCCGGGGCTCTCGCCGCGCGCGGACGGCTGGGCCATACTCGGGTTGCCCGATCCGGAAGCGCGAGCGGAGGGAGTGGGGGACGTGTCGGAGGCGACGCTCCTCGTCATGGGCAACACCGCGATGACGCCCTGGGCCCGGGACCAGATCCGGCGGCTCAGCGAGCAGGCCCGGCGCCGGGGGGTGCGGCTGCTGGGCGCCGACACCGCGGCCAACCTGCGGCGGGCGGCCCCCGAGGAGCTCTCCCTCGTCGACGAGGTGGTGGCGCTCGACGTCTACGACGCCGACGCCTGCCGGGCCTGGGCGGCCGGCCGGCCGCGCGTGGACGCGGTGCTGACGATCCGGGAGCTCTCGGTCCTCCCGGCGGCCCTGACCGCCGAGGCCCTGGGGCTCCCCGGCAACGATCCCGACGCCGTGCGGCGCGTCCGCAACAAGGACCTGTGCCGGAAGCGGCTGCGCGAGGCCGGTCTCCCCCAGCCGCTCACCGCCCTGTGCCGCGACGCGGCCGACGCCGCCCGCTTCATGCGCGACACCGGGCCGGGCCCCTGGATCGTCAAGCCCCGGGACGGCCTGGCCGGCATCGGCGTCTCACGCGTCGACGGCCCCCGGGAACTGCCCGCCGCCCTCGCGCGGTTCGCCGCGCCGCCACCGGCCATGGGCCCGCTGCCCGCCTCCCCGTACTTCCTGACCGAGACCTTCGTGGAGGGCGACGAGTACTCCGCGGAGGGCGTCGTGACGGGCGGCGAACCCCAGGTCCTCGCCCTCACCCGCAAGGGCACGGCCGACGGGTTCGTCGAGGTCAGCCAGCGGGTGCCGGCCGGCCTGGACGGGCCGACGGCCGCCCGGGCGCGCGACGCCGTCGGCCGCGCCCTGACCGCCGCGGGCGTCACCCGCGGCATCTTCCACGTCGAGTTCTGGGTCACCTCCTCGGGGATCGTCCTCGGCGAACTCCACGACCGCGGCGGCGGTGACTACATCCACGCCCTCGTCGAACACACCCGGCCCGGCCTGGAGCTCTACGGCGCGCTCATCGACGACCTGCTCGGCGACGCCCCCCGGCCCGTCCCCGAGCCCGCGGGCAGCGCCCGCGCCGAATTCCTCCTCGCCCCCGCCGGACGGCTGCGCGCCGTGCGCGGCTGGGAGGAGGTCGCCCGGCACCCCGCCGTCGTCGCCGCGCACCTCCAGGTGACCCCCGGCGACGTCCTCGGACGGGCGAACGACTCCTACAGCCGCTCGGGCGTCTTCGTCGCCACCGCCGACACCCCCGACGGCGTCGACACCCTGGCCGCGGCCCTCGCCTCACGGATCGTCTTCGACACCGAATGAACCGCGGCCGACGGCCGGGAAGGGGCGCCGGCCACGCACCGGCGCCACGGGCCCGCGAAGGGAACCCCATGGACCCCTTGCTCAGCAATCTGCTCTACGACCACCCGGAGCTGTACGAGGAGATCTACCCGGACACCGAGACGGACATCCCGGGCATGTGCCGGCGGCTCTTCGCCGAGCACGGCGCCCCGGCGCCCGGGACACTGCTCGACATCGGCTGCGGCACCGGCCGGCACCTGGAGTACTTCACCGGGGCGGGCTACGACTGCGTCGGCGTCGACTACCAGGAGCCCATGGTGGCCTTCGCCCGGGGCCGCCGGCCCGGCCTGGACTTCCGCGCCGGTGACATGCGCACACTGCGCCTCGGCCGGACGTTCACCGCCGTCACCTGTCTGGGCTGGGCGCTATCCAACGTCCACAGCAACGCCGACCTGCACCGCGCGACGGAGACCTTCGCGGCGCACTCCGCGCCCGGCACCCTGCTGTTCCTGCACGTGCCCAATGCCATCGCCACCCCCGAAGGGCACGCCTTCCAGCAGCGCTTCAGCATCGACACACCCGGCTTCCGGGCCACGGCGGAGGCCGACTACCGGCTCGACCGCCGCAACCAGCTCCTCGTCCGCACCCGCGACTGGCGCATCCCCGGCCGGGCGCCGCTGCGGGACCACGTACGGTTCCGGCTGCTCTTCCCCAAGGAACTGGAGGGCTATCTGACGGCGCACGGATTCACCGTGCTCGCCATGTACGACAACACAGCCGCGGCCGCGAGCGAGCTGACCGGTGAGGCGCTCTACGTCCTCGCCCGCTTCGACGGCACCGGGGCCGCCGCGCGTCCGTGACGGCCCCGCCGGCCCACGCCGCCCCACTCCTGCCCACTCCTCCTACCTACTCCTGCCTACTCCTGCCTACTCCTGCTCGATGTTGACGGTCACGGTCTTGGGCCG
The DNA here is from genome assembly GCF_021228125.1 of Streptomyces albireticuli. Classification (GTDB taxonomy): domain Bacteria; phylum Actinomycetota; class Actinomycetes; order Streptomycetales; family Streptomycetaceae; genus Streptomyces; species Streptomyces albireticuli. The sequence continues at coordinate 84,322 of NZ_JAJQQS010000020.1, read as the reverse complement.
CTGGTACTCGGTGACGGCCAGCACGCTCAGGTCCGTGCCGTTGCCGGACTGCCGGCGCCCGCCGTGCGGCAGTTCCCCGGTCTGCTCCAGATGGCAGTTGACCCACACCTCCCCCGCGTCCAGCCGGGTGGCGAGGCCGAGCACCTCCGGCACCGCCCGGCCCCAGACGCTGGCGGCCAGCGCGTGCGGCACCCCGTTGGCGGCCTCGACCAGCGCGTCCGGGCCGTCGAACGCCTGGACGGTGAGCACCGGCCCGAAGACCTCCTCCACGACGGCCGGGTCGTCGTCGGGCAGGTCGGCGAGGATCGTGCCGGGCCGCCAGTAGCCGCCGCCCTCGTCCTCGGCCGTGGCCACATCGCCGACGTAGCGGGCACCGGCCCGGCTGGCGTCGACGATCCCGTCGAAGCGCTTGAGCTGCTCGGGGTTGTTGAGCGGCCCGAAGTCCCGGCCCGCCCGCCGCCTCCCCATCGCCGTGGCGAGACCGGCGACCGTCCGCTCGTAGGACTCCCGGAGCGTCAGCACCCGGGCCGGGGCGGCACAGCTCTGGCCGGCGTTGTACGTGGCGGCGCGCACCAGCCGCTCGTAGGTGGAGGCCGGGGCGTCGGGGAGGACGAGCGCCGCGCAGTTGCCGCCGAGTTCCAGGCTCACCCTGCGCAGCCCGGCCCGGGCCGCGACGTCCAGACCGCCCGCCCGGCTGCCGGTGAAGGCGATGCCGTCCACCCCGTCGTGGCCGACGAGCAGCCGGCCGGTGGCGCGGCCGCCCGGCAGGGCGGTGAGGACGTCGGCGCCGAGGGTCTCCCGGGCGTGCGCGGCCGCCAGCAGCGCGCTGTCCGGGGTGGTCCCGGCCGGTTTGAGGACGACGGTGTTGCCCGCCGCGAGCGCGGGCGCGAACCGCCACACCGCCATCAGGAGCGGGTAGTTCCAGGGGACGACCGCCGCGACGACGCCGAGCGGCTCCCAGCGCACCCAGCTCTCCCGGCCGGGCAGCCGGTGCCCGCCGCCGGGGGCGAGGTCGGCGCGGACCGCCCCCGCGTAGAACCGGACGAGGTCGACGCACTGTTCGAGCTCGCCCGCCGCCTCGGCGGCGGGCTTGCCGGTGCCGACCCGCTCCGCGCGGACGAACCGCTCGGCGTCGTCCTCCATGGCCGAGGCCAGGCGCAGCAGCCGGCGGGAGCGCTCGCCCGTCGTCAGCCCGGCCCAGGCGGGCAGCGCGGCACGGGCGGCGCGGACGGTCGCGTCGACGGTGGGACGGCCGGCGACGGTGGGACGCGGCCGGTCGCGGCCGTTCCTCGGGTCGGTGAGCACGTTCTCGGCCTCCGGACAGGTGGCGGGGGTGCGCCGGCCGGGCCGGCGCACCCCCTCGGGGACGGGGTTCATCGTCGGGGCGGGGGCCCGCCTCCGGTGCGGGCGGTGTCGTGGACCGCTTCGAGGACGGCGGTCCACAGGCGGGCGCGGGCGCGGAGCGCGTCCTCGACGGCGTGGGCGCACTCGTCCCACCGGCCGGGGTCGTCGCCGCACAGGTCCACGAGCAGGTGCATGGCCATCGGGGTGTGTTCGTCGGCGTCGACCTCGATGTGCCGGGACAGGTAGTCCTTGAACCGGGCCAGGGCGGCGTGCGGGTCCTCGATGCGGACGACCTGTTCGAACATCTCCGGGATCAGGTCCTCCCGGCCGAAGGCGAAGACGGCCGCCTGGCAGTGCACGGGCTCGTGCTCCAGCACGGTCCAGGTGGCCGAGAGGAAGTCGGCGGAGGCGCGGGGCGCCCCGGCCTCCTCCAGCGCCTTGCCGACGGGGACGCCCTCGCGCAGGGCCCGGACGAAGGAGTCGATCGGTCCGGTGTCGGCGCCCGCGTCGGCCATGCCGGCGCGGTAGAGCTCGAAGTGGCTGAGGTAGCCGTCCCCGAGCTCGTCGCTCTCCTCCACCAGGACGATCTCGTTGATCAGGCGCCGGCCGGCCGCCGGGCCCTCGGGGACCCAGGGCACGCGGACGCAGGTGAGGAGCCGCTGGAGGCTGGTGAGCAGCGACATGAAGTCCCAGACGGCGAAGACGTGGTGCTCCATGAAGACCCGCGCGGCGGTCGCGGTGGTGATGCTCCGGTAGACGGGGTGGCGGACGACCTCGGTGCGGGCTGGTTCGATCCGCTTCTTGAGGACGGTCAGGCCGGGGTGGCTGATCGGGGCGTGGTAGCGGGAGAGTGCCATGGTGTGCTCCGGGTGTCGGCGCGCGGCCGCGTCGGGACGCGGCTCGGGGGGCGGGGCGGGCGGGGGGCCGCGGTTCAGTGCGGCGTGCGTTCCGCCCGGGCGCACGACTGGCACGGGCAGTGCGCGCATCCGACGTCGTGCAGGTAGTCGGGGGGCTGGGACTTGCTGTCGCAGATCAGGCAGTGCAGGCCGCCGATCTCGCTCAGCACCTCCTCGTAGGCCACGACCTCCATCCGGCGGTCGGAGTCGACCGGCATGTGCGGGGCGCCGATCGCGAGGATCACATGGTCGGTGATGGCGCCGACGGCGTGCGAGACCGCGCCCTCCACGAGGTAGATCTCACCGGCCCCGGTGCGGTGCACCCGCCCGTTGTAGGTGATCGTGCCCTCGCCGCCGAGGACCGCGAGCACATGGTGGCCGGGGTGGGTGTGCGGGGGGAAGCCCGCGCCGGCGGGGAGCCGGATGATGTCCGCCCCGATGGTGCCGTTGCTCACCAGGCCCAGCCCGCTGGCGGCGGCGCCGTGCATGGGCACCGGGCGCTCGCCGTGCGGGATGTGCAGCGAGGTGGCGGTGTCACCGATCGTGGCGTCCGCCCACCGGACGATCGACAGCTCCTCCTGTCCCGGGCGCTCCAGGCCCCCGGTCACGGCGCGCCGTCCTTCCCGCTCTCCGTGAAGTACTCGGCGTTGACCCGGGTGAAGTGCTCCCACTCCGGTGGCAGTTCCTCCTCTCTGAAGATGGCGTCGACGGGGCACACGGTGGCGCAGAGATCACAGTCCACGCACCGCTCGGGGTCGATGTAGAACTGCCGGTCCTCGTTCTCACCCCCTATGCAGTCCACGGGACAGACGTCGACGCAGGCGCCGTCCTTGACGTCGATACAGGGCTGGGTGATCACATATGTCACGTGCGGTCCTCTCCTCGGTGCGCGGCCCTTGCCCCGGGCCGCCGGCCGGTCATCCGGCCCCTGGTCGCCCGGCCCCGCCCGGTCCGTCCCCGGCGATCGTCAGGTCGGCGCAGGCGGGCCCGCGCACCCGGCATCCGGTGCGCAGGTCGAAGGTGGCGCCGTGCCAGGGGCATTCCAGGAAGGTGCCGTTGACGACGCCCTTCACCAGGGGGGCGCCGCGGTGCGGGCAGCGGGCCGGCACCTGGACGGTGCGGTCGCCCACCCGCACCGCCAGGGTGGCCCCGCCCGGCAGTTCCTCGATGGAGCCGTGGGTCCTGTCGCTCATGCGTCCCTCGTGCGTTCCCGGGCCGGCCGCGGGCCGGCGGCGGTCGGTTTTCCGATCGGGTGCCGGTCGGATTCGGGTGCCGGTCAGATGTCGAGATCCTTGACCTTGTCGGTCCACTTCTCCTCGAAGTGCAGGCCCCTGCGGTACGTCGCGTCGGCGACGCCCTTGGCCCACTGGGTGTAGCGGTGGCCGAGGATCATGTCGCGGGGCAGGAAGCGGTTGTCCCGGTGGTACGCGGACCGGTTCAGGCGGACGTCCGCCAGACCGTTCCAGTCGGTGCCGGCGCGCGTGACGGTGATCGGGAGCCGGCAGGCGAGCCGGATGCCGGCGGCGGTGTGGCCGCCGTGGTTGGCGTCCTCGGCGACGGCGATGTCGGGGAGGTTGAACCCCTGGGGCGGGAACCGCATGACGGGCGCGTAGTTCTGGGCCTTTTTCACCGCGTTGTAGCGCATGCGCTGGGCGATGACGTTGTACATCACCACACGGTTCGCCGCGATTCCGAAGTCCTCGGGGCGGAATCCGGTACGGAAGCCCGTATAGCAGAACAGATCGGTGAACTCCATGGTCCACGGCTGATCGAGTTTCCGGCCGTGCGGCACGGTGAAGATGGCGAGATCCACCGGGAGGTCCTCGGCGTCGGCCGCCCAGTGGGCGATTTCCTGTATGACCCGGGTGGGGCTGCTGCCCGCTTCCAGGGCGAGTTCCAGGAATCGGTCCCATTCGGCCGGATTTCCGCTGCGACCGGGGAGTTCGGCGCCGATCCGGTCATGCAGATGGGCGCATAATTCCTCCGGTACGGGCCTGACGCGCCGGTATTCGGAGAGCGGCAGCAGGAACTCGCGGCGCTCCCAGTTGCTGCCGTCGAAATGCAGACAGCGCTCGTACCTCTCCTCGACCGCGGTGCGCAGCCGGGCGAGCCCGCGGGCCAGGCCGACGACCCCCTCGGGGTCCCGGCCGGCGTCGGCGGCCGGGTCGCCGGGCACGCCGTCCGGCAGCCGGGCGGCGTACTCCCGGGACTTGCGCACCAGGAACAGGGCGAGCGCGGGAAAGGAGAGGAAGGACTGGTTCAGCTCCTGGAGGACGAAGCCGGCCTCCTGCCAGCACCACAGCAGGGTCATCAGCACGAGGGAGGTGTCCGGCCAGTCCTCGACCGGTGCCTTCCGGCATTCGGCGACCAGGGCGACGACGCCGCGGTTGTCGACGGCCGTCTCGTCGGCCAGGAACCTGACCCGCTCGATGGAGGAGACCCGGCGTTCGAAGGTGGCGAGCAGTTCGTCCCGTTCCCCGGCGGGCAGCCCCGCCCAGGCCAGCGCCGCGGTCCGGGGCAGGTGCCCCAGGGCGGGCGGCGGGCCGAGCCACAGCCCGGGACGGTCCGCGGCGCCAGGGGCGGCGGGCGCGCCGGCGGTCCTGACATCGAGGCCGCGCGCGCGGCCCGCCTCGCGGGCGGCCGCCGCGTCGGCGACGGCGAGGAGCGGGACGCCCAGCCGGACGGCGGCGGTCAGGGCGCCGAGGTCCGCGCTCTCGTCGTCCGTGACGACCACGGTGCCGCCCGGGACGCCGGCCGGGCCGGGCGCCCCGGCGGCGCGGGGCAGGGCGGCCCCGGTGCCGTCGGCCAGGGCGCCGAGCCGCTCCGTCATCCGCAACAGGGCGCGGTCCACCCGGTCGTCGTGCCGGAGGGCCAGGCAGAAGAGGTGCCACCACACCAACGAGGCCCGCGCGTAGGGCACCTTGAAGTGGTACCAGAGCCGCTGGAAACGGGAGAATTCCTCCGGCGGAATACCGAACCGGCCCGGCTCGAAGGGACGTTGACCCCGGGGGGTGTCCGCGGTCAGCGCGTCGAGGACGGTGGCGTCCGCCTTGCCCGCGGCGACCATGCCCGCCACCACGACGAGATCTCCGTCATCGGTCAGCATTTCCAGTCGGCGAAAGAGATCTCTCTCCACTCCGGCTATCTCGGTCTCGGCTGCGCCCAGGAAATCGAAGGGGGATCGCGGCGAGATCGACAGTGCCATGGCGCCTCCAGAGCATGACGACGACTCAATGGAGCGGAGCCTGGGGAGTGAGCTTCGGGGGTGGGAATTCCTCGGGGGAATAACGGGCCGCGGCACATGCGGGCCCGAGCCAAGCGTCAGAGGAATCGATGTGGTTGTCAATGGGAGACGTCCGGCGCATGGCTGATTAGTCCGTCAAGGGTCCGTCAGGGATCGCCGGCGGGCACATGCCACGGGCGGCGGCCCGCCGGGGGACGCCGGCGGGCCGCCGCCCCTGACCCACCCGGTCGGCGGGCGTCCGGGCGCCGTCACCCGGACGCCCCCGGCCGGCTCCCCTCCGCCGCGCGCACGAGCCGCTACTCTTCGTCACCTGGACAGCTGGAGGAAGAGGGTTGGCCGATATGGCAGATGCGACGCTCCTCGTTCTGGGCAACGCCGGGATGCCCGCCTGGGGCCGGGACCAGATCCGGCGGCTGAGCGCACAGGCACGGCGGCGGGGGGTGCGCGTGCTGGGCGCCGACACCCCCGAGGCGCTGCGCGCGGCGCCCCCGGAGGAACTGGCCCTCGTCGACGACGTGGTGGCGCTGGACGTGCACGACGCCGAGGCGTGCCGGGCCTGGGCGGCCGCCGCACGGCCGCCGGTCGACGCGGTGCTGACCGTCCGGGAGCTGTCGGTGCATCCGACGGCGGTGGTGGCCCGGGAGCTGGGGCTGGCGGGCAACGACCCGGAGGCGGTCCTGCGGGTGCGCCGCAAGGACCTGTGCCGGCGGCGGCTGCGCGAGGCGGGCTTCCCGCAGCCGGACTCCGCGGTGTGCCGGAGCGCCGAGGAGGCCGAGCGCTTCCTGCGCGCTACCGGCCCGGGCCCGTGGATCGTCAAGCCCCGGGACGGTCTCGCCAGCATCGGCGTCACCCGGATCGAGCGTCCCCGCGAACTGGACGCGGCGCTGCGGAAGCTGGCCGAGCCCGCCCCGGCGATGAGCCCCCTGGAGCCGCCCTCCTCGTGCTTCCTGGTCGAGACCTTCGTGGAGGGCGACGAGTACTCGGCGGAGGGGATCGTGCTGGGCGGGGTGCCGCAGGTGCTCGCCCTGACCCGCAAGCGCGTCACCGACGGGTTCATCTCCACCAGCCAGCAGGTGCCGTCCGGCCTGGACAAGACGACGGCCGACGAGGCCCGGGACACGGTGGAGCGGGCGCTGACCGCCATCGGCGTCACGCACGGCATCTTCCACATCGAGCTCTGGGTGACCGCCTCCGGGGTCGTACTCGGCGAGTTCCACTGCCGGGGCGCCGGTGACTACATCCACGCCCTCGTCGAGCACACCCGGCCGGGTCTGGAGCTCTACGGCACCCTCGTCGACGACCTCCTCGGCCGCACCCCGCGGCCCGTCCCCGCGCCCTCGGGCGCCGCCCGCGTCGAGTTCCTCTTCGCGCCCGCCGGACGGCTGCGCGCCGTGCGCGGCTGGGAGGAGCTCACCCGCCACCCGGCCGTCATCGCCGCCCACCTCCAGGTGGCGCCCGGCGATGTGATCGGAGCGGTGAAGGACTCCTTCAACCGCTCGGCCGTCTTCGTGGCGGGCAGCGAATCCGCCGACGACATCGACGAGCTCACCACCGGGCTCGCCGCGGGGGTCACGTTCGAGACCGGGTGACGTGCCGTCGGCCGGCGGCTCCGGGCACCGCCGGGGCCGCCGCCCCGATGGGCGTACCGGGCGAGCGGGGGCCGGAATCCGCTGCCAGGATCCGGAATATGCACCTCATACGTCGCCCTTGCCGTGGGTCCAGTGCGCCCCGTCCGCGCGGGCACCGGCGCCGGCACACCGCCCGGCTGCTGCCCCTCCTCCTCGTCCTCACGGCCGGCGCGTGCTCCACCTGGGAGCCGCGGGACTCCGAGGACGGGCGGGCCCTGGCCGGGACGGCCTCCACGCTCCAGCAGCGGACGGCCGCCGCGAAGAAGTGGGGCCTGGACCGGGCGCCGCTGGAGGCCCCGCCACCTCCCAAGGAGAAGCTGCGGCCGGAGACCCCGGAGTCGCTCGACCGGGGGCCGGACCTGATACCCGTGTTCTCCCGCGTGCCGACCACGGACAAGGTCGTCTTCCTGACGGTGGACGACGGGGCCGCGAAGGACCACAGCTTCCTGGACATGGTGCGGGAGCTGAAGGTGCCGCTCAGCGCGTTCCTCACGGACGAGTCCGCGGCGAGCGACTACGGCTACTTCCGCGATCTGCACGAGCTGGGGGTCCCGGTGCAGAACCACACCCTCACCCATCCGCAGATGACCACGCTGACGGCCGACGAGCAGTACGACGAGATATGCGGCCAGCAGGACGTCCTCGAAGAGGAGATCGGCGTCCAGCCGTGGCTCTTCCGGCCGCCCTTCGGCGACTACGACGAGGACACCCTGATCGTCGCCGAGGAGTGCGGCGCCCGCGCCGCGCCGCTGTGGAGCGAGGAGGCGTTCCCGGACCGGATGGAGTACAGCAGGGACGACGCGAAGCTCCACCCCGGCGACATCATCCTCAGCCACTTCAACGGGCCCCACACCTGGGGGGCGCCCATCACGGACATGCTGCGCCTGGTGCTGCGCGAGGTCACGGAACAGGGCTTCGCCCTGGCCCGGCTGGAGGACTACATCTGACCGCCGGGCGCCGGCCGCCGACACCGGCCACTGGCCGCTGGCCGCTGACCGCGTCAGGCGTCACGCGTCACGCGTCGCCGTACGCCTCGCCCCCGAGGGCGAGGCGGGCCGTGCCGGCGGTGGTGTCCGCGAGCCAGGCCCGGAAGCCCTCGACGTCCGCCTCGGGCAGGCCGACCTCGATCCGCACCTCCGCCCCGTAACTCACCTCGCGCACGGACCGCCCGGTCGCCCGGAGGTCGTTCTCCAGCTTCCCGGCGCGCTGGTGGTCGACGGTGACCGTGGCCAGCCGGAACCGCTGCCGGGTGACCGTGCCGAGCACGTCGAGCGCCTCGCCGACGGCCCCTCCGTACGCCCTGATGAGGCCGCCCGCGCCCAGCTTGACCCCACCGAAATAGCGGGTCACGACGGCCACGACGTACCGGACCTCGCGGCGCAGCAGCATCTGGAGCATGGGCACCCCGGCGGTGCCGCCGGGCTCTCCGTCGTCGCTCGCCTTCTGCACGGAGCCGTCGGCGCCGAGCACGTAGGCGAAGCAGTGGTGGCGGGCGGTGGGGTGCTCCTTGCGGACCCGGGCGATGAACGCCTGGGCCTCCTCCTCGGTCGCGGCGGGGGCGAGGGCGCAGAGGAAGCGCGATTTGTTGATCTCGATCTCGTGCACGCCTTCGCGTGTGACCGTGCGGTACTGCTCGTGCATCCGCCCAGCCTAGTTCGCGTGCGCCGGGGTCTTCCCCCGGCCACCACGGGAACGCGCGCCGACCGGGCCCTGCTTAGCATCAAGCCATGATCACGATTCGTTCCGCCCGGCCCGAGGACGCCGCCGAGATCGTCCGGCTGCGCCGCCTGATGTTCGCCGACATGAGCGGCGTGGACTCCCCCGGCGACTGGGAACACGCCGCACGGGAGACGGCCCGCCGGCAGCTGGCGGAGGAGGTGCCGCGGCTGGGGGCGTTCGTCGTCGACGGGGACGCCGCGGGGCCGGCGCACCTCGCGGCGTGCGCCGTGGGCCGCGTCGAGGAGCGGCTGCCCGCGCCCGGCCACCCGGCCGGCCTGTTCGGGTTCGTCTTCAATGTGTGCACCGACCCCCGGTACCGGGGCCGCGGCATGGCGCGGGCGACGACGGAGGCGCTGCTCGACTGGTTCGCGGAGCGGGGCGTGACCCGTGTGGACCTGCACGCCACCGAGGACGCCGAGCCCCTCTACCGCGGCCTCGGCTTCGCCGAGCACTCCCTCGCCCTGTCCCTCGACGTCTCCCGCCGGACGGCGGTCAGCCCTCGGGCCGTTCCCCCTCAGGGTCCCGTCCAGGAGCCCCGCCGGGACGGGGTCTGGCCCGTACGTGCATCCGCTCGCCCTGACGGCCCAGCAGACTGAGGATCTCCACGGGCTCCCCGCCCGCGCTGCCGAACCAGTGCGGCAGCCGGGTGTCGAACTCGGCGGCCTCGCCCGGCCCCAGGGTCACGTCGTGATCGCCGAGGACCAGCCGCAGCCGGCCGGAGAGGACGTACAGCCACTCGTAGCCCTCGTGGACCCGCGGGTCCGGGCGGCACCGGTCCGCCGGGATGACGATCTTGAGGGCCTGGAGCGGGCCGGGCCGGCTGCTCAGCGGCACCACGGTCGTGCCGTTCACCTCCCGGGGCGTGAGGCGGACCCGGGGGTCGCCGGACTCCGGCGCGCCCACCAGCTCGTCGAGCGGCACCTGGTGCGCCCGGGCGAGCGGCAGGAGGAGTTCGAGGCTCGGCCTGCGCTGCCCGGACTCCAGGCGGGACAGGGTGCTCTTGGAGATCCCGGTGGCCCCGGCCAGCGCGGCCAGGGTGACGCCCCGCCGGGTACGGAGGCGGCGGAGCCGGGGGCCGACCTCGGACAGGGTCTCGGCGATCTCGGGTGGGTGTTCCATGCGCCCAGTTCACCGCGCCGTCCCGGAAACGGCAACAAACGTTGCCGGTCCCGCACCGGCGGGCGCAGTCTGCGGCCATGACCACACACCACACCGCACAGGACACCGCCCACCGCGCGGGACACGGCACGGCACACCACTGCGGCCACGGCGCCGGGATCCGCGACTGGGCGGCCATCGGCGATCAGCTGGAGCGCTCGGCGAGGGTACGGACGCCGTTCCTCGAAGGCGCGGCGGACTGGCTGGCCGCCCTCGCGGACGGGGAGGCCCGGCGCGTCCTCGACGTCGGCAGCGGGCCGGGCCTCGCCTCCCTCGTCCTCGCCCGCCGGTTCCCGGGGGCCGGCGTCGTCGCCGTCGACGCGGCGCCGGAGCTGCTGGCCCGGGCCGCCGAACTGGCCGAAGACGCGGGCCTGGCCGACCGGGTGACCACCCACCGCGCCGACCTTCCGGACGGCCTGGAGCCGCTCGGCGCGGCGGACCTGGTCTGGGCGGGCCAGGTCGTCCACCACCTCGGCGACCAGACGGCGGCCCTGGCCGCGCTCGGCCGCTCGCTGCGCCCGGGCGGTCTGCTGGCCGTCGTCGAGGGCGGGCTCGCCCCGCGCTTCCTGCCCCGCGACATCGGCATGGGCCGGCCGGGGCTCCAGGCCCGGCTGGAGGCGGGCATGGAGGACGCCTTCACCGCGATGCGCGCCGGACTGCCGGGCTCCGTCCCGGTGCCGGAGGACTGGCCGGCCCTCTTCACCGCGGCCGGCCTCACCCCGGCCGGCAGCCGTACGTTCCTGGTGGACGCGCCCGCCCCGCTCGACGCCCTCGGCCGCGGCTACGCGTACGACCGGCTGAACCGCATGCGGGAGGGGCTCGCCGACGTGCTTCCGGCGGAGGATCTGGAGGTCCTGGACCGGCTGCTCGACGAGGAGTCGGAGACCGGGGTGCGGAAGCGGCCGGACGTCTTCTGCCTGGAGGCACTGACGGTGCACGTCGGGCGCCGCGCCTGAGGGCGGGTAGGGCGGTCGGTCACACCGACACGGCGGGGCTCCCCCGGACCCCGGCCCCAGGCACCCGACGGGCTGGTCCCCCGGCGGGCGTCACCCGCCCGGAGAGCCCGAGGGGCTCGTACGACGGCCACACACCGCAGCGGCGGGTGCACCGCTGGGGCCCGGCCCTCAGCACCTGACGGGCCCAGCCCTCGCCGGACATCACCCACCCGGCGGACCTGAAGGCCCGTCGACGGGCGCGCCGACGCGGCGGGGCTTCGCCGGGGCCCGGCCCTCGGCACCCGGCGGCATCCGCCGGGCCGCTCTCCCGCCCCGTCCGGCGCGGCCGCTCGCCCATGGCCCCGACCGGGGGCACCTCCCGGTCGGGGGCGGCTCTCCCGGCAGTGGCCGGGGCGGGTTCAGGCCCCGCCCCGGTCCCCCGGATCCGCCGGCAGGTCGACCACCGACAGCAGTTCCTCGTGCGTCACACCGCCGGGGACCGGCACCGGCGCCGGTGTCCGCAGCGGCGGCACCCAGCCGCCCTCCGCGTCCCAGCGGCGGACGATCTTCGCGGGGGCGCCCGCGACCACCGCGTGGTCGGGCACCTCGCCGCGGACGACGGACCCGGCCGCGACCACGACGTTCCGGCCGAGCCGGGCGCCCGGCAGGATCACCGCGCCGGTGCCCAGCCAGCTCCCGGAGCCGATGGTGACGGGCGCGCTGCGCGGCCACTGCCGGCCTATGGGCTGGTCGGGGTCGTCGTAGGAGTGGTTATCGCTGGTGACGTAGACGTAGGGGCCGCAGAAGACGTCGTCGCCGAAGGTGACCGGCGCGGAGGTGACCACGTGGCTGCCCCGGCCGAGGACCACACCGTTGCCGAGCCGCAGCACCGGGTCCGGGCCGAGGTCGAGGCCCGGCATCATGCCGGCGGTCAAGGTGACCTGTTCGCCGATGATGCAGTGGTCGCCCAGCTCGATCCACCGCTCGCCGAAGACGGTGCCCAGCGGGAACGCGAGCCGGGTGCCGGAGCCGATCCTGCGGAAGCGGTACGGGCCGGGGCGCTCGGCGGTCACCGCGCCCGCCCGCTGGACCCACCCCCAGCCCCGGTGCACGGCCCGCGAGGCGGCACGACGCCCCCAGGCCGCGAGGGCGGCGGAGGCGTCGCGGGAGAACGTGTTCTGGTCCTTGGGCACCCGCTCACGGTACTCAGCGGGTGCCCCGGCGGCCGGGGCGGGTGCTGTGATCTTCGCCCCACCCCGGCGCGGCGGGAACGGGCTCAGTCGCGCAGGGCCTCGCGCAGGGCCCGGCCGGTCTCCTCCTCCAGCAGCGCGGCGTAGTCGCGGACCCAGCCCTCGACGGTGGAGCGGTCCCACAGGTCGCCCGCGTACTCCACATAGCCGGTGTACATGTCCCCGGCGGGGACGAGCCCGAGGCTGAACTCCGTCCGGCTGGCGGCGGGGGCGAGGTCCTCCACGGACGCGGTCAGGCCCGGCAGCTCGATGTCCGCCTCCAGGGAGTTCTGGTAGGCGAAGCCGAGCGGCAGCGGGGCCGGCATCTCGACGCCCAGCCGTTCGCGGAGCGCCGGGGCGAGGTCCCGGGGCGGCACGACGTGCTCGACGGCCCGGACCGACGTACGGGCCACCTGATCGACGAGGTCGCCGAAGGACGCGGCCCCGGCGGCGCGGACGCGCAGCACGAACGCCGCGGTCGTGCAGGACACCAGCTGTTCGAACTCCTGCCGGTCGCGGCCCGCGTAGGGCACGCTGAGGACGGTCTCGGGCTGCCCGGACTTCCGGGAGAACAGCAGGCCGAGCGCCGCCGCGGTGACGGCGTACGGGGTCGTGCCGCGCCGCCGGGCGAGGGCCTCCACGGCCTCCCGAACCCTGGCCGGGACGGTGAACATGACGGCTCCCCCGTGCCCGCTGAGGGTCTCCGGGCGCGGCCGGTCCAGCGGCAGCGTGTGCCGGAAGGCGGCGCCGTCCAGCTCGCGCGTCCAGTGCTCCAGCCTGGCCTCCACGGACGTCGAGGGCGTGTGCTCCCGCTGCCACCGGGCGAAGGCGGAGGGCTGCGGCGGCGTCGGGAGGCCGTCGGGCGTGCCGGTGACGGCGGCCCCGTAGAGGACGGCGAGCTCCTTCAGCAGCAGGCTGACGGCCCATCCGTCGCACATGGAGTGGTGCAGCACGACCAGCAGCGCCCAGTCGGCGTCCCCGGTCCGCAGCAGCCGGAGGACCGGTGCGGTGGTGCCCCCGTCCAGGTCGAAGGGGGTGTTGGCGAGCTCGGTGGCGACGCGCGCGGCCTCGTCGCCGCGCGCCTCCACGACCGGGAGGTCCACCGGGCGGGCCCGGAGCACCTCCTGGTACCACTCGCCGCCCTCGCCGCCCTCCTGGACGTAGCGGGTGCGCAGGGATTCGTGCCGTTCGACGAGCCGGGTGAGGGCGGTCCGCAGCGCGGCGGCGTCCAGCGTCCCCGACAGGGTGATCCGCAGGGCCACGTTGAACACCTGGGGCAGCGCGTGGGCGCGGTGCGCGGTGACGAAGCGGATCTGCTGGGAGGTCGCCGGTGCCCGGCCCTCGACGTCGTCGCCGCCCGCCGACGCGGCCAGCCGGTCCGTCATGGCCCGCAGGGTGGGCTCCTGGTAGAAGGCGAGCATCGGGTACTCGGTGCCGAAGGCGTCCCGCACCCGGTTGATCAGCCGGATCGCGGTGATGGAGTGCCCGCCGAGGTCGAAGAACGACGCGTCGGGGTCGAGGGCCCCGGGGTCGGTGCCGAACTGGTCCGCCCACAGCTCGCGGAGCCGCCGTTCGACGCCCCGCCCGGCGGGAACGGCCTCGGCGGCCGTCCGGACGGGGGCTTCCGCGACGGCGGCCGTCGCCTTGGTGACGAGCCGGGCCTGCGGCAGGGCGGCGCGGTCCAGCTTGCCGTTGCCGGTCAGGGGCAGACCGGAGAGCACCGCCCAGGCGCGCGGCACGAGGTACTCCGGCAGCCGGGCGGCCAGTTCGTCGGCCATGAGGTCGGCGAACGCCTGCCGGTCGGCGGCGGTCTCCCCCACCGGGTCCGCCGGTACGGCGAACGCGGCGAGGAACGCCTCGCCCCGGCCGTCGCGGCGGCCCAGCACGACCGCCTCGCGGACGCCGTCGAGGGCGTTGAGCGCGCGGGAGACCTCCTCGGGCTCGACCCGGAAGCCCCGGATCTTCACCTGGTCGTCGGTCCGGCCGTGGAAGCGGAGGCCGCCGTCGGGCGCCCAGCGCACCAGGTCGCCCGTGCGGTAGAGCCGGTCGTCCGGGCCGCCGTCGGGGTCGGGCAGGAAGCGCTCGGCGGTCTCGGCGGGCCGGCCGAGGTAGCCGCGGGCCACGCCTGGGCCGCCGACGTACAGCTCGCCCACGGTCCCCACCGGGACCGGCGCGCCGGAGGCGTCCAGCACCCGCAGCCGGACGTTGTCGGCGGGCCGGCCGATGCCGATCTCCTCGCCGTCGGGGCCGGGGAGGACCGTCCCGGCGGTGCACAGCACGGTGACCTCGGTGGGCCCGTACACGTTGACGGTCTCGTACGGCGCCTCAGGCCTCGGCCGGGTGCGCAGGACGTCACCGCCCGTCAGGAGGTGGCGCAGCGGCGGCTGGACGCCGGCCGGGAGCTCCAGCACGGCCTCGCCGAGCGCGGTGGGCAGGATGGAGAAGGTGACCCCGCGCTCCGTGTACCAGCGGGCGAGGGCGAGCGGGTCCTTGCGTACGGACTCGTCGGCGACGGCGACGGAGGCGCCCGCGGTCAGGGCGGGCCAGACCTCCAGGACGGCGGCGTCGAAGCTCTGGCCGCACACGACCGCGGACCGGTCGTCGGGGGTGGTGCCGAAGCGGCGGTGGTGCCAGTGGCAGAGGTCCACGACGGCGCGGTGCGGTACGGCGACGCCCTTGGGGCGGCCGGTGCTGCCGGAGGTGTGGACGACGTAGGCGAGTGACCCGGCGCCGGTGGCGGCCGGGCCGCCGGTGGGGCCCGCCGGGACGTCGTCGGGGGTCACCACGGCCAGGCCGGCGGGCAGGTCGAGCTCCGCCGCCGCGGCCCGGGTGCTGATCAGGGTCCGGGCGCCGCACGCGGCGAGGACGGCCTCGGCGCGCGGGCGGCCGAGGGACGGGTCCAGCGGGACGTAGGCGCGGCCGGACTTCAGGACGGCGAGCATGGCCACGACGAGGTCGGCCGAGCGCGGCAGCCACAGGGCGACGGTCTCGTCGGTGCCGGGCGCGCCGGACCGCTCCCGGATGACGGCGGCGAGCCGTTCGGCCCGTTCCTCCAGTTCGCGGTAGGTGAGCACGGTGGCGCCGGAGAGCACGGCGGTGCGGTCCGGGCCGGCCGCCGCCTGCCGGGCGACGAGCTCGTGGAGGGTGGTGCCGGCGGGGTCCCCCGCGGGCGGTCGGACGGGGCCGCGCTGCCAGGCGGCGGGGACGGGGTCGCCGTCGGTCACCGGTGCGGCGAGCCGGGACAGCGGGGTCGTGGGCGCGTCGGCGGCGGCCCGGAGGATGTCCTGGAAGGTCGCGAAGAAGCGGTCGACGGTCTCCGGGTCGAAGAGGTCGGTGTTGTACTCCAGGTGGCAGCGGATGCCCTGCGGCTGGTCGGTGAAGTAGACGGTGAGGTCCGTGAGGGCCTTGTCGGGTCCGGCGTCGAGCGGGGTGGCCGTGATGTCCGGCAGCTCGAAGCGGAACGGTTCGTCGCGCTGGAACTCGGCGAGGACCTGGAAGACCGGGGTGCGGTCGGTGACCCGGCGCGGCGCGAGGGCGCGCACCACCGTCTCGAAGGGCACGTCGGCGTGGTCGTAGGCGTCCAGGGCGGCGGTCCGGACGCGCTCCAGGAGGGTGCCGAACGCCGGGTCGCCGGAGAGGTCGAGGCGCAGGGCGAGGGTGTTGACGAAGAAGCCGAGGATGTCCGCGGCCCGCTCCGGGCGGTTCGACATCGGGGTGCCGATGACGAGGTCGTCCTGCCCGGTGACCCGGTGCAGCATGGCCGCGTAGCCGGCGAGCAGGGTCATGAACAGGGTGGCGCGGTGGCCGCGGCCCAGGTCGCGCAGGCGGGCGGACAGCGCGGGGTCGAGGGTGCGGAAGACGGCACGGCCGTGGGAGGTCATCGTCGCGGGGCGCGGGCGGTCGGTGGGCAGCTCCAGGTCGGGCAGGCCGCCGCCGAGCGTGTCGAGCCAGTAGGAGAGGTCGGCGCCGTGGCCGTCCCCGCCGCCGGCCGCGACGTGCTCGTGCTGCTCACGGGCGTAGTCGGCGTAGGTCCAGGCCGGGGCGGGCAGGGCGGCGGGGGTGCCGTCGCGCTCGGCCCGGTAGAGGGCCGACAGGTCGCGGGCCAGGACCGTGGCCGAGGCCGCGTCGACGACGATGTGGTGCAGGGAGAGGACCAGGACGTGCCGGTCCTCGGCCTCGCGCACCAGGCGGGTGATGAACAGCGGCCCGTCGGCGAGGTCGAAGAGGCGGGCGCTCTCCGCGTCCAGGACGTCCCGCAGGGCCTCGCCGGATTCCGTGCCGTCGACGACGGCGAAGTCCGGTTCGCCCGGGGGCAGGACGAGCTGCCGGGGCTCGCCGCCGGTCTCCCGGAAGACGGTGCGCAGCCCTTCGTGCCGGGCGACGAGGCCGCGCAGGGCCGCGCGCAGGGCGGGCACGTCGAGCGGTCCGTCGAGGCGGACGGCCTTGGTCTCGTTGTAGGCGGTGCGGCCTGGGAGCATCCGCTCCAGGAACCAGATGCGCTCCTGGCCCGGGGAGAGCGGGGCGTCCTTCGGCGCGGCGACCGGGGGGCGCCGCTCCTGGTGGCGGCGGCGCAGCGCGTCGGCGTGGACGAGTCCTGCGCGCAGCGCGTCGGGGGCGACGCCGAAGTCGACGAGCGAGACGATCTCGTCGGCGCCGGCCTCGGTGACGGCGTCGACGACGGCCGAGACGCTGTCCACCGAGCCGATGAGGGCTCGCTGGTCGCAGTAGCGGTCGTAGGCGCGGCGGAAGAGGGTGTCGAGGTCGTCCTCGCTGAGGGCGGCCAGGTCGACGTTGTGGCCGAGGCTGTTGGCGACGCCGCCGAAGAGGGACAGGGACGCGCGCATGTAGCGGGACAGGGGTTCGTACGCCTCGGCGCGGGCGGTGTCGTGGTCGGCGGCGAGGTAGGTGTGCAGCAGGACGGCGACCCGGCCGGCGGCCGGGTCGAGGCCGTGGGCGGCGCGGGTGCGGCGGTAGAGCGCGACGTTGTCGCGGAGCTGTTCGACGCTCTGCGTCATCAGGTTGGTGACGATGCCGAGGCCGTGCCGGGCCGCGAGCTCGTACGAGGCGGGGTTGCCGACGACCGCCGTGTACATCGGCGGGGTCGCTTGCACGGGCCGGGGGAAGAGCCGGACACCGGTCTCGCCGTCACCGGTGGTGCGGGTGAGGGCCTCGCCGTGCCAGAGCCTGCGGACGTCTTCCAGCTGCTCGTACATCAGCTCCCGGTGGCGTCCGAAGCGCTCGGGGAAGAAGACGAAGTCGTGCGCGTGCCAGCCGCCGGCGACGCCGATCCCGACGCGCCCGCCGGAGAGGTTGTCGACCATCGACCACTCCTCCGCGACGCGGACGGGGTCGTGGAGGGGCAGCACGACGGAACCGGCGTTGAGCCGGATCCGCTCGGTCTCGCGGGAGAGCGCGGCGGCGAGCACGGCGGGGTTGGGGAAGAGCCCGCCGAAGGAGTGGAAGTGCCGCTCGGGCATCCACAGCGCGTGGAACCCGTGCCGGTCGGCGAAGCGGGCCGTCTCCATGAGGAGTTCGTACTTGCCCTGGCGGGGGGTGTCGTCGTCCTGGGGGTAGTCGCCGAAGAAGTAGATGCTGAAGTCGGTGGTACGGGGGGTGGCTTCCGCCACCGGGGGGACGAGGGGCGCGGGGACCGCCGGGCGGGCGGCGGCCGCGTTGAGCGCCATGGCGGGGACGACGCCCGCGGCACTCGCCGCAGGCGCGGCACTCGCCGCAGGCCCGGCACTCGCCGCAGGCCCGGCACTCGCCGCAGGCCCGGCACTCGCCGCAGGCCCGGCACTCGCCGCAGGCCCGGCACTCGCCGCAGGCCCGGCACTCGCCGCAGGCCCGGCACTCACCGCAGGCGCGAGCGCCGCGGCTCGTGCCGGCGCCGTCGGGCGGGCCTCCGGGAGTGCCGCCGGTGCCGGCCTCGGGGGCACCGCCGGGCCGCCCGGGAAGAAGCCCGCGCCGCGCAGCTCCCGCAGGGAGTCCTTGACGGCGTCCGCGACGAATTCGAGGTCGCCGTCGGAGTGCGCGGTCGACAGGAAGAAGTTGCGCCACTCCCAGACGTGCACGCCGCGCAGCATCAGATGGTGGTAGAGCAGCTCCATGTCCGCGCGGTGGTCGAAGCGGAACTGCGAGCCGAAGTGGCTCATCCGCAGGGGGTACTCCTCGGCCTCGAAGAAGGCGTTGAGCGTCGCGGCCAGTTCGTCCGTGCGGGCGTTGAGACGCTGCTGGAGCGTGGGGCTGTGCTCCTTGAGGTGGGTCAGCACGGCCCGGGCCGCGACCATCGACACCGGGTGCTGGATGTACGTGCCGCCGAAGAAGGTCGTGTCGGCGGGCGGGTAGCTGTCGTCGCCGTACGACCAGTATCCGCCGTCGACCCCGTCCATGATGTCCGCCCGCCCGGCGATCGCGCCGATCGGGAAGCCGCCGCCCAGCAGCTTGCCGTAGGTGGCGAGGTCGGGCGTGACGCCGTAGAGCTCCTGGGCGCCGCGCGCGGCCGGCCGGAAGCCCGTCAGCATCTCGTCGAACATCAGGACGATGTCATGACGTCGCGTCAGCTCACGCAGCGCGCGGACGAATTCCACCGGCTGGAGGGACGGGTGCCGGCTCTGCACGGGCTCGACGACGACCACGGCGATCTCACCCGCGAGCCGCTCGATGGTGTCCAGCGAGTCCTGGCTGCCGTAGTCGAGGACCAGCAGGTCGGCGACGGCGCTGTGCGGGATCCCGCTGGACACGGGCACGGTGGGCCGGCCGGCCCCGGCGCCCGACGCGCGCCCGAGGACGGTGTCGGCGTGGCCGTGGTACGCGCCGTTGAAGATGACCATTTTGTCGCGGCCGGTGGCCGCGCGGGCCAGCCGGATCGCCCCGGAGTTGGCCTCGGTGCCCGAGTTGGCGAAGGCGACCCGCTCCATGCCGGTCAGCCCGGCGAGCAGCTCGGCGGACTCGCCCGTCTCGACCGTCCGGGGGCCGAGCTGGATGCCGCGCGACAGGTGTTCGCGGACCGCCTCGCTCACGAAGTCCGGCTCGTGACCGAAGAGGAGCACGCCGAAGCCCATGGTGATGTCGACGTACTCGTTTCCGTCGACGTCCTCCAGGCGCGCACCGCCCGCCCGGCGGCCCGCGATGGGGTACAGCATCTCCTTGGTCCCGCTGCGGAAGCCCACGACGGCCCGGCTGTCGGCGAGCACCCGGCGGTGGCGCTGGGCGATGCTCTTGGAGGTCGGGGACTTGGCCGTGTAGCGGCGTACGAGGTCGTCGAGGTGGTCCTGCTGTGACCTCGGCGAGGCGCCGCGGACCATGCCGGAGGAGCGCGCGACGTTCACCCGGGGGCCGTGCGAGCGTTGCGGGCCCGCCTCCTGGGAGATTGAGGAGCCGGTGTCCGCCGGGTTTTCCGGAGCGGCGGCCTCCGGGCTTTCCGGGGCGCCCAGCTGGCGCGCGATGCGCCGCGAGAGCTCGGCCATCGCGGCCAGGTCCTGGTCGAGGGCCGCGGATGCGGCGCCGAGCCCGGTCACCGGGCGGCCTTGCCGTTGCCGGCACCGTTGAGGCCGCCGTGCCCGTTGACGGCGCCGAGGCCGTTGAGACCGTTGAGCCCGTTGAGCCCGGACGTCGCGGCCGCCGTCTGGAGCGCGAGCAGCTGCGACAGCTGGGACATCATCTGGAGCTGTATCTGCGATATCTGGTGGAGCTTGTGCGCGAGGTCCTCCAGCTCGCCCCGCGTGGCGTACTCGGGCGCGGCCGATGCCGATACCGGTGCCGGCTCGGGCGCGGGCGCGGGCACGGGCGGTGCCACGACCGGCGGCTCCGGCGCGGCGGGCTCCGGGACCGGCGGGACCGAGAGGGCCGGCGGGACCGGCGCCACGGCCGGCGACGGGCTCCCCTCCGGCGCCGGCATCCGCCCCGTGATGAGCTCCGCGAGCTGCCGCGGGGTGCCCGTCTCCTCGAACAGCTCCCGCATCGACACCTTGACCCGGTGCTCCTGCTCCAGCTCCCGCAGCACGCTGATCATCTGGAGCGAGTCCGCGCCGAGGTCGAAGAAGGAGGTACCGCCGTGGATCGCGGCCGGGTCATGGCCGAGATGCCGGGCGGTCGACTCGATGATGCTGCGGAGAACCCGTTCGACCGCTGCCTCGTGCTGTACCACTGTGGCTCCATTTGTCGCTGGTGTTCCGGTACGCGGGGCCGTCGGCTCCGGCCCCGTCCAGTAGTGCTTGTGCTGGAATCGATAGCCGGGCAGCGGGACCCTCCGGCCCCCGCTGCCCGCGACGAGCGGGCGCCAGTCGAGGTCCGCGCCCGCGCAGTGCAGCTCCGCGGCCGCCGACCACAGCGCCTCCGCCCCGGCGCCGCGGCGCAGCGTGGGGAGGGCCCGTACGCCGGGCAGGGCCCGCCGGGCCAGGCCGCTGAGCGTGGTGTGCGGCCCCGCCTCGACGACGGCGGCGAGGTCCCGCTCGCCGAGGGCGCGCAGCGCCAGGTCGAAGCGCACCGGTTCGCGGGTCTGGCGTACGCAGTAGCCGGCGTCCGGGGTCCAGCCGGGGGCGTGGACGTGCCCGTCGAGCCCGCTGACGAAGGGGACGGTCACGGGCCGGAAGGTCACCTCGGCGAGGGCCGCCCGGAAGGGTGCGAGGGCTGGGTCCGTCGTCGCGGTGTGGAAGGCGCGGTCCACCGCCAGCCGTTCGCCCCGGATCCCGCGCGCGTCGAGCAGGGCGAGGAGCCTCTCCACGGCGGCGACGGGCCCGGCGAGCACCTGGCCGCGCTCGCCGTTGGTGACGGCGAGCTCCAGGCCGGGCACCTCGGCGGCCAGCGCGGCCGCGGCGGCGCGGTCCAGGGGCACGGCGACCATCCCGCCGGGCGCGCAGAGGCGGCGCATCAGCCGGCCGCGCTCCGCGGTGAGGCGAAGGCCGTCCTCCGTCGAGAGGGCGCCCGCCGCGTGCAGGGCCGCGTACTCGCCGACGCTGTGTCCGGTGACGGCGTCCGGGACGAGTCCGGCGTCGCGCCACAGCCGGACCGTCGCGCACTGGAGCGCGAAGAGGGCGGGCTGCGCGGTGTCGGTGGGCCACACCCCGTCCCCGGGCGGGGCGCCGGTGCCGAGCAGCCCGTCGAGGAGCGAGCCCCCGTGGAGCTCGCCGTACAGGCGTTCGCAGGTGTCGAGGACCTCGCGCACGGCGGGGAACCGCTCGTACAGCGCCGTGGCCATGCCGGGGTACGGGCTCGCCTGCCCGGTGAACATCAGGCCGACGCGGGCGGCGCCCTCGCGGGGCGCCGTGCCGGTGACGGCCCGGGCGGCGGCCGGGTCGGTGAGCCACGCGTCGAGGGCGTCGGCGACCTCGGCGGTGGTCGTGCCCCGGGCCGCGAGCCGGTGCCGGCCGTGGACGCGGCCGAGGGCGGTGGTGGTGACGAGGTCGGCGAGGTCCGTGCCGGGGTTCCGCCGCAGGTGGTCGCGGAGGGCGCGGGCGCCGTCGGCGAGGGCCTGTGCGTCGCTGCCGGAGACCAGTGCCACGCCGGGCGGCCGGGTACGGCCGGTCCGGGGCGCGGGTTCCGGCGCCTCTTCGAGGACGAGGTGGACGTTGGTGCCGCCGACGCCGAGGGAGGTGAGGCCCGCGCGGCGGGGGGTGGCGCCCCGCGGCCAGGGGGTGGCGGCGCGGGGGATGTGGAAGGGGCTCCCGGCCAGGTCGAGCAGGGGGTTGGGGGTGCTGAAGTTCGCCATCGGCGGGATGACGCCGTGCCGGAGGACCAGCAGGGTCTTGACGAGGCCGGCCAGGCCGGAGGCGACGTCGAGGTGGCCGATGTTGGCCTTCGTCGAGCCGAGCGCGCAGTAGCCGGTCCGCGTGGTGTCCTCGCGGAACGCGGCGGTGGCGGCGTCGAATTCGATGGGGTCGCCCTTGAGGGTGCCGGTCCCGTGGGTCTCCAGATAGCCGATGGTGTCGGCGCCGACGCCCGCCCGGTCCAGGGCCCGGCGGATCGCGGCCCGCTGGCCCTCGGCGCTGGGCGCCGCGTACGCCTTCTTGCCCGCGCCGTCGTTGGTGACGCCCCAGCCGCGGATCACTCCGTGGATGGTGTCGCCGTCGGCGACCGCCCGCTCCAGGCGCTTCAGGACGACGGCCACGACGCCGGTGCCGCCGACGGTGCCGTCCGCGGCGGCGTCGAAGGCCCGCAGCCGGCCGCTCCTGGAGAGGATGGAGCCCTTGACGTAGCGGTAGCCGAGCACCTGCGGCACGTGGACGGCGGTGGCGCCGGCGAGGGCGACGTCGCAGTCGCCGAGGAGCAGCGCCTGGGCGGCCTGCTGCACGGCGACCAGCGAACCGGAGCAGCCGGTCTGGACGCTGACGGAGGGTCCGGTGAGGCCCAGCCGGTAGGAGACTCGGGTGGCGGTGAAGTCGGTGTAGTTGCCGACCATGATCTGCATCCGGGAGAGCCAGTCGTCACCGGTGGCGCCGGTGAGGACGTTGTTGAGCAGGTAGTTCTCCATGGAGTACAGGTGGTAGCCGGTGGTGGCCCAGACGCCGATCCGGGTGCCGTCGCGCTCGCCGGGGTAGCCGGCGTCCTCCAGCGCGTGCTGGGCGCACTCCAGGAACATCCGGTGCTGCGGGTCGGTGAGCTGTGCCTCGCGGGCGCTCATGCCGAAGTGCGCGGCGTCGAAGCCCGCGAGGTCGTCCAGGATCCCGGCGGCGCCGACGAAGTCGGGGGCGCGGTACTTCTCCTCGGGGATGCCCGCGGCGGCCAGTTCCTCCTCGGTGAAGCGGGTGACGCAGTCGGTGCCGTCGCGGATGACGCGCCAGAACGCCTCGGGGGTGTCGGCCCCGCCGGGAAGGCGGAAGGCCATGCCGACGACGGCCATGGCCGGGTCGGCGGCGGCCGGAGGGGTGGTCGTGCTCATGCGCTGTGTCCTTCCGCGGTGGGCAGGTCCCGGCCGGCCGTCGTCCCCCGCGCGCCGTCGCCGTTCTTCCCGCGCCGTGCGAGCTCGGGCCCGCGCCGGAACAGCACGGCGAGGAGGACGAGGCAGAGGACGATCGCGCAGCCGTGGAAGACCGACACCACCGGCAGGGGGGCGAAGTGGTCGAGGAGGAAGGCGCTGACGACCATGCCGAGGCCGAAGCCGGTGTTCTCCGCGGAGGCGGAGAGTCCGAAGAGCCGGCCGCGCTGCGCGTCGGGGGCCGCCTGGAGCCGGGTCACGTACACGATCTCGGTGAAGCCGTCGGCCGCCCCGGCGATCAGCGCGGCGGCGATGGCGGGAACGGTGGGCAGCCCGCAGAAGACGAGGATGAACCCGGCCGACATCACACAGGAGCCGACGGCGAAGGCGCGCTCCCCCGGTGAGCGGCGGCCCTTGGTCATGAACCGGCCGCACAGCTGCTGGGCGACGATGTTGCCCAGCGCCCAGGTGGCCCAGAACTGGCTGACGAACGTGGCGGGATGCCCGGGGTTCAGGCTGTCCGAGTAGATGGGCAGGGCGACGTTGTGGGAGGAGGAGCCCAGTCCGTCGACGGCGCGGACGGCGATCATGACCGCCAGCAGCGGTGCCGTCCTTAGCAGGAAGCGGACGCCCCACTCGGCGGCGCCCTTGCCCTCCGATTCCGGAACATCCGGTTCCGCCGTGGCGCGGGTGCGGATCGGCAGCAGGAAGAGGACCGTGGCCGAGACGACGAAGGTGGCGGCGTCGAGCGCGAAGGCGTAGTGGTAGCCGAGCCCGGCGACGACCACGCCGGAGGACGCGAATCCGGCGATCATGGCGAGCGAACGTCCGGTGACCAGCAGGCCGTTGGCCCTGGTGCGGAGGTCCGGGCCGACGATCTCCGGGACGCTGCTGCGCAGCGCCACCTGGGACAGGGTCGAGCAGGCACCGGTCACCACGGCCAGCGCGAAGAGCAGCGGGACCCGGCCGGCGTCCGGGGACAGCAGCAGGAGCAGCAGCGCGGCGGCCTGGGTGAGATCGGCGCCGACCATCAGGCGCTTGCGGTCGTGCCCGGAGACCAGCCGCCCGGCCACGAAGCCCGCCAGCACGTTCGTCACCAGGCGTACGGCCATGAAGAGGCCGGCGACGAGCGCGCTGCCCGACACGTGGTAGACGAAGACGTTCAGCGCCACCATGTTCAGGTAGCTGCCGTATGCCGAGATTCCGTTCCCGACGACGAGCAGCCGGAAGTGCCCCACGCGCGTCCCCCTCCAGTCGGCCTCCGATGGGCGCCGCGGTCGGCGGAGGCCGCGTCCACAGTCGCCCGGTTCGAAGCGTGTCTGGAGCCACGCGAGTTGGGGACTTGACATCCTCCCTTTGGCCTATCTCACGGGAGTTGGCCGGTGAGAAGTGGGCGGCGCCACTTTTTGCTTGCTTTTCACCGGTCTCGTGATTAGATCGTTGTGTGTCACAAGGGGATTGCGCTGTGCACACGGCCGGGCCGGGCCACAAGCCGGGCGGGCCGCCCGGCACGGCGCGCCGGCTCCACCCCCACACCCATGGAGAGAGATGATGCCCGGCCACACCGCGCAGAGCGGGCCGCCCAGCCTGTCACCCCGCGAGCGCGAGGTGCTGGCGCACATCGGCGCCGGTCTGACCTACCACCAGATCGCAAGGCGGCTCGGCATCAGCGTGCACACCGTGGGCACGTACACCCGGCGCATCCGGGCCAAGCGCTCGGCACCGACCCTCGCCGACCTGGTCCGGCTGAGCATCACCCAGGCGAACGGCTGAACCGGAGCTTCCTCTCCCGCATACGAGCCCGCTCACGGACCCACGTACACGCCCGCACACGAGAAGGCCCCCGGGTCTCCCACGTGGGAGACCCGGGGGCCTTCTCCTACGGCCGGACGACCGCGCTCCGCCGTCACTCGGCGGCGGCGACCGCCTCGGTCTCCGGACGCGGGGCGACCGCGGCCTCGGCCTCGGCGGCCCGGGCGGCCTTCTTGGCCTTGACCCGCATGACGACGAACGAGCCCAGGCCGAACAGCACGGCGGCGACCAGGCCGAGCCAGGAGAACTTCTTCAGCCACTCCTCGGCGACCTTGCCGACGCTGTAGATCACCGCGACGGTGCCGCCGGCCCAGACGATGCCGCCCAGGACGTTGGCGATGAGGAACTTCCAGTACGGCATCTTCAGCACACCGGCCAGCGGGCCGGCGAAGATCCGCAGCAGGGCGATGAAGCGGCCGACGAAGACCGCCCACATGCCCCACTTCTGGAAGGAGCGCTCGGCGGTGGCCACGTGGTGCGGGCCGAAGTGCTTGGGGAACTTCCGGCCGAGCCACTCCAGCAGCGGCTTGCCGCCCTTGCGGCCGATCAGATAGCCGATCGAGTCACCGATGATCGCGCCGGCGATGGCGCACGCGCCGAGCACGTAGGGGTTGATGTGGTCCTGCGTGGCGGCCAGCAGCGTGGCGCTGACGAGGACGATCTCACCGGGGAGCGGGATGCCCAGGCTCTCCAGTCCGATGACCCCGCCCACCAGAAGGTAGACGGCGACCGCCGGTACTGTCTCTAGCCATTCCTGGATGTGCAACGCCGGTTCCTCCCGATTGACGACCTCTGCCCGGCGCGCGCCCCTCGGGGACGCACGCCGGGAAGCCTACTGGAGGGGAGGACTCCCTCAGTGGCGCGTGGGTTGCGATCGTGGTGGCGACGGTTCGGTCACAAGTCGGTACGGTGACCTTGCGGGCGGAACCGAACACTCACCGTGACCACACGGATACGGCTCACCCCCCGGCCGGGGGCTCCGTGGCGGCGGGGGTGTCCTCGGCGGAGGGGAGGTCCGGGGCCGCCTCGGCGGTCGTACGGTTCCGCTCGATCTTCCAGTAGCCGTTGCTGACCGGACCGCCCGGCTTCCAGCGGAAGATGTACCCGCGGTCACCGTCATAGTCCATGACCGGCGCGTAGAGATAGCCCCCCTTCTCCGTATTGCTCATGCTGATCGTGTCGTAGTGGGCGAGCACCCCCTTGCCGCCCCGGGTGATGTCGCCACCGGCGTTCACCGCGCCCGTGACCTTGAGGGTCCCGGTGACGCTGCCGTTGACCTGCATGTCCTTGCCGACGATCAGCTTGGCAGGCGTATAGACCGTGACGTTGTGGTAGAAGACGGACTCCCCGGCGGTGCCCGTCTTGAACGTCTTGTTGACCTGGACGTCCCCGTCCGCCGTCAGCTTCCCGGTGATCCCCACGGTGCCGCCGACCGAGGCGTTCCCGTCGACGCGCAGTTCGCCGGTCGCGGTGAGCTTCTTGGCGTTCAGGACGGAGACCGGGTGGTTGAACTTCGTCTCACCGGCGCTGCCCGTCGTCAGGCTGCCGTTCGCCTGGAAGGCCCCGCTCACCGTCAGCGCGTCCAGCGTCTGGTCCGTGACGCACACGGTCAGGTGGTCCCAGCGCACCACGAAGCCGCCGTCCGGGGTGGGCGTGACCGTCTTCAGGGCGAACGCCGTGTCGCGCCGCACGGTGTCGGCCGGGACGTCGTACTTGCTGCCGCCCGCGATCCCGGCGTCGGTGACGCGGCTGCCGTCCATGTACAGCTCGTGACTGTCGCCCCGGAGGTGGTGCCATTCCAGGCGGACCGGCGCGTTCGCGGCGACGCGGGTGGCCGGCGGGCCGCCCTGGCTCGTGAGCGCGACGAGGGCGCGGCCGATGCCGGGGGCCGGGTCGGCCCCGCTGCGGAAGGGGAACTTCGCGACGTCCAGGGTCGTGGTGCTGGGAGTACCGGGGATCGGCCCCTCCTGCGTCGCCCACTCCTCGATCCCGATCCGGGCGACGCCCGCCTTGTCGCTGACCATGATCCGGCGGAGCGTGAGGTACAGCCCGTCGACGGTGACCTCGCTCTCCCCGCTCTGCGGCGCGAGACTGAACCGCACCTTCGAGGAGCCTTCCGCACCGGCCGCCGGGAACACCGCGGTCTCCGCCGTCGGCA
Organism: Streptomyces albireticuli; assembly: GCF_021228125.1. GTDB lineage: Bacteria > Actinomycetota > Actinomycetes > Streptomycetales > Streptomycetaceae > Streptomyces > Streptomyces albireticuli. Next base: position 57,287 of record NZ_JAJQQS010000020.1, on the reverse strand, counting down.
CCGCGAGCAGGACGTCCGACTGGACGTCGACGACGGTCCAGCCCGAGTCGGGCTCGACGTAGGCGGAGATACCCTCGCCCGTGAGCGCCAGGTCCTGGGCGAGGGTGCCGACCGGCAGCACGATGGCGATCTTGCTGCACCGTACGGGGGTGCTGCCGCTGTTGGAGATGACGAGGTCGATGTCGGCGTAGGAGTTCTCGTCCTCGTTGCCCGGCTTGACGTCCGGCGGGCTGGTGGTGAGCGGGTTGGGGACGGTCGTCAGGGCGTAGGTGAGCAGGGTGGCCTGGTCCGCTCGGGGCGCGTCGGTCATCGGCGGTCTCCTTGGGTCTGGGCCGCGGTCTCGGCGGCGGTCTCGTCAGCGGGCTCGGCGGCGGTCTCGTCGGCACGGGTGGGGCGCAGGGTGAGGCGGCCGGTGCGCAGGGCGGGGACGGGGTGCGGGTGGTGCGCCTCGCCGTCGGTGGCGTGGGTGCCGGCCTCGGTCCACTGATCGCCGGTGGCGCTCTCCACCCAGGTCCAGGTGCCGTGCCGGTCGGAGGGCCGGGGCAGCTGGAGCGCGGGCGGCTGGACGGCGCGGCCGCCGTTGCCCGCGGGGTCCGGTTCGGGCGCGTACGGGGTGGTGGGCAGCGGGCCCAGCCGGAAGGACACCGGGAGCTCGGCGAGCGGGGGCTCGACGAGCCGGGCGGGCAGCCGCACCTCCGCCGTGGGGAGGATGTCGGTGGTGGCGTGCACGGTGCCGCGCGGGTCCGCGAGCAGGGTGAGGTAGGCCGCGTCCCGGTGGTCGGGGTCGCTGCCCGGCGGCCGGGCGGGCAGGGTGAGGGAGGCGCCGGTGCCGATCGGGGCGAAGTAGTCGCGGGCCTCGTCGGGGAGCTCGGGGGTGTCGAGCACGGTGTGCAGCAGCCGGTAGTCGGTGGCGCGGTGGTCGCCGTGGAAGTAGCCGACGAGGCCGTCCGCGAGTTCGTCGCGCTCGCCGAGCCGGACCGGCCAGCGGTAGGAGGGGTAGCCGGGCGGCGTCCCCTCGCGCAGGTTCCGCCAGGCGGGGTCGGCGTACGGCGGGCCGTCCAGGTCGATGCCGAGGCGGACGCGCAGAAGCGCGAGCGGGCGGCCGAGCAGCACGCTCGGGGTGTGCGGCGGAGTGGCGTCGCCGAGCGGCGCCGTCGTGGAGAGGGTGCGGTCGATGACCGTGAGGAGGGCGCGCAGGGCGGCCGGACCCCGGTCGGGGGCGGTCAGGGCCACCAGGAAGTCGTGCAGGTGCGGGTAGGCGTCGCGCAGTTCGCCGATCGTGCGGTAGCGGGAGTACGGCAGCGGGTGCCAGGTGGCCCGGGTGACGCCGTCGGGCGGGAGCGTGGTGCGCAGCTCGCCGAGCGGGGCGCCGTCGGGCGCGTAGGCGTACAGCGCACGGTCCAGGTAGCCGGGGACGAGCCAGGCCGCGACGGCCGTGGTGTCCGGGTCGCTCGACGTGGTGAGCGGGTTGAGGTCGTCCAGGGCGTCGAGCAGGGTGAACCCGGCGCGGGCCGGCTGGACCAGGCGCGGGGTGAGCTGGGTGAAGCGGTACCAGGTGGGCGGGTTGATGGTGTGGTGCCCCTCGGCGGGGGCGGCCGGGTTCCGGAGCGAGGGGGTGAGCTCCTCGGGGAGCTCGGGGGCGAAGCGGCGGGCGGGGACGCCGACGCCGATGACGTCGCCGGGTTCGTTGCCGGCCGCGAACATCAGGGCCCGCGGGTCCGGGAAGATCGCCGGGAGGGTGTGCCCGAAGCGGTCGATCACGGCGAGCCGCTCGAAGGCGAACTGCCCGGCCCGCAGCGGCTGGTAGAGGGAGGCGTTCCAGCCGGTGAAGGGGCGCGGCCGGGCGCCGGGGTCGGGCGGCAGGGTGCGGGCGGCCGCCTCGGTGAGCGCGGTGCGCAGGCCCGGTGAGAGCCGGGAGTGCGGGTTGAGCGAGGCCGGGGTGTGGCCACGCGCCGTGAGCTGCTCGGTGAAGCCGACGAGCGGCTGGGCGAACAGATCGGCGTCGTCGGCCTGCCGGGCCAGGGCGCGCAGGGCGCCCGCGGCCGGTCCCGGGTGGGTGCGGGCGTACTGGCGCAGCGCCGCGGCCGTGGTCTTCCCGGGGGTGGGCGTGAGGAACTGGCGGCCGCGCAGGCTGACGGGGACCGGGTGGGCGCCGGTGCCGAGCCAGCGGTAGGAGTTCCCGTCGAAGCTCCAGTTGGCGCGCCCGGCGCCCGCGCCGCCGGGGTCGCCCTGCCACTCGATGGGGAAGTAGTCGACCTTCCACTCGAAGAACAGCGGCGACCAGGGCTGGCGCCAGGGCGCGGTGAACGCGCCCGGGGTGCCGACGGCGTTCTCCTCCGGGGCGCGCATGGCCTCGGCGAGCGCCGTGACGTCGCCCTGGTAGCCGGCGGCCCGGGCGAGGGCGCGGGCGTTGGAGGGGGCGAGGTGGAGGAGCTCCCGCAGCAGCGCGGCGAGCACTCCGGCCAGGCCGTCGGGCGCGGGCAGGTGGGGAGGCGCGGGGGTGTTCGCCTGGGGCGCGGTGACGGTGGCGCCGGCGACCCGTACGCCGGTGACGAGCGCGGCCGGCCAGCGGCAGGCGAGCGGCGGGTCCTCGTCCTCCTCCTCTTCGCTGTAGGCGCCCTCGGGCACGGTGTAGAGGTCGGGAGTGGTGGGCTGCTCGGGGTCGGGCGGGAGGGGCCGGTCCTTGGTGCCGCGGATGACGACGACGGGGTCGTTGGGCAGCTGGAAGCCGGGCAGGACGTCGCGTTTGAGGACGACCTGGGCGACGGGCAGCCCGTGGGCCTCCTGGTAGGCGCGGACTGCTTCGGCGAGGTCGTCCGGTGACATGGCCCAGGGGATCGCGGCGCGCAGGGTCGCGACGGTGTCGCGCGCGGCCTCGGCCGTCGCGGTCGCGGTCCGCACCAGCTCGTCGAGCCGGTCGCGGTAGGCGCCGGCGGGTTCGCCGGGGGCCTCGGGGACCTTGGGCAGGTTGGCGGCCCACCACAGGTCGTAGAGCCTGCGCTGCGCGGCGATCAGGTCCTGGACGGCGGCGTCGTGGGCGGCCTGCGCGGTGTTGAGCCGGGCCAGGACCTCGGCGTACGCGGTCCTGGCGGTACGGGTCCGGCGCCGCGCGCCCCGGGCGGGGGCCTCCGGCGGCACGTCCTCCAGGACCCAGGTGTAGCCCGCGTGGGTGGGGGTGAACCAGGAGGCGTGGAGGGCGCGTTCGGCCTGGAACTGCCCGTCGGGCTCCTCCAGCAGGTCGAGCACTCCGGAGTGGACGGCGGAGAGGAGCGCGGCGAGCTCCGGCGGGGCGCCGGACCGGCGGCCGGCGTGCTCCTCGACGGCCTTGGTGGCGTGTTCGGTGTTGTTGCCGACGCCGATGGTGACGTAGTCGGGCCGGTCGGAGGCGGGCATCGGGCTGCCCTGGCGCTGCCAGGCGAGGTCGAGGACGGTGCCGTGGCAGACCGTGCGGGCGGTGTCCGGGGCGGTGCCCTCGGCGGCCCACCGGAGGGCGGCCATCCGGGCGGTGGGGTCGCCGGCCAGCGGGTCGGCCGCGGGGTCGCCGTACCAGCCGGCGACGAGGTAGTTCAGCTGCCACGCGGTCCGCGGGTCGAGGTCGTCGGTGCGGTCGTGCACGGAGAACACGTCGGTGTTGTACGGCTGGTAGGCCGCGAACGTGGGCAGGCCGGGACCGACGGCGGTGAGGAACAGCCCGCCGGGAGTGCCGGGCTCGCTCCACTCCCCCGTGGCCAGGTCGACGCGGCGCCCGATGCGGGTGAGGCGCCCGTCGCGGTCCATGTAGGGGCTGGTACCGAGGGCCGCGTCGAGGTGGTCGCTCTCGACGATCCAGCCGGTGTCGGTGCGCTCACCGGACCCCGTGGCGACCGCCTGCCGGACGACCAGCCACCGGTTGGGGACGAGCGGGAAGACGGGGACGCCGTCGCCGTCCGTGTCGACGCCGTGGGTGAGGGCCTCGGGAAGCTGCCAGTGCAGGTAGACGCCTTCGCGCGCGGGGTCGGAGTTGAAGGCGGTGTCCGTGTTGGAGAACGCGGGCGGTTCGGGCGACAGGTTCAGCCGGGTGAGGGCGTAGTTGGCCTGCCAGCGCTGGAAGACCTCCGCCAGGCGCACCCGTTCGTTGACGGCCAGGGCCTCGATCCGCATGGGGACGACGAGCGGCTGTGGTGCCGCCGCTGGGGTTTCCGTCACTGCGCCTTCCTGCCTTTCCGTGGAGGGTGTGCGGTCATCGGGCCGGCTCGCGGGTGATGAGCTGGCGGAGGGGCGCGTTGACGAGCTGCGTGGCGAGCCCGGCGGGGCCGAAGTCCGCGGCGGCCTGCTGGCCGAGGGCGGTCAGCCGGGCGCCGAGCGCGCGCAGCAGCCCGGCCTCGGCGGAGGGCCGCAGGTCGAGGACGGCGGGGCGGCCGGCCGGGTCGGGGCGCAGGTGGGCGTCGAGCCCGTCGGGGCCCGGGGGGTTCGGGAACGCCTCGTCGGTGATCTCCCGGGCGACGGGGGCGTCGACGCGCCGCAGGTTGATCGTGCGGCGGCCCTCCCGGTCGGTGTCGATGCCGAAGGAGAGCCCCTCCGGGGGTTCGGCCAGCTCGATCTCGTCGGGCACCCGCTCGAACAGGACGAGGAGCACGTCGGGACCGAGGGTGTCCTGGCGCAGCACGGCGATGGGCTTCCGGCCGGCGCCGTGGCCCTCGTAGGGGCGGACGAGGAGGCCGGGGCACTCCCGGACGAGCGCGGAGCGGATGAGGACGCCGGCGCGCGGGGTGACGGCCTCGTCGCCGCGCGCCCAGGGGGCGGCGATCCGGGCGACGGCGGTGTCGAGTTCACCGGTGATCGCGATGCCGGCGGCGCCGGAGACGAGGGCGGTGAGCCAGCCGGGGTCGACGTAGAACACGCGCAGGGACTCGGCGGGCAGGGCGCTCTCGTCGGGGACGAGGGCGGGGAAGGGGAGGTTGCGCAGCAGGCGCAGCTCGCGGAGCCAGGCGGTGACCGGTTCGGCGTCCTCGGCGAGGTGGCCGGCGAGCGCGATGCGCAGCGCGGTGGGCGGGTCCGCGAGGAGGGCGGCGGTACGGGCGGCCCGGCCCGCGCCCCGGCGCCCGGCGGTCGGGACGTGCCGGGCGGGGTCGGGGGGTGGTGGGAGGGGCCGGGCGACGGCGGGGTGGGTGGCCGCGCGCAGGAGGCGGGCGGCGGTTCCGTCGGCCGCGAGCTCCTCCAGCAGGCTGCCGAAGGGGCGCGGGCCCAGGGCCCGGGCGTGGAAGGCGGCGGTGTCGCGCGCCGAGGCCGGGGCGCCGAGGCCGGGCGCGGCGAGCCGCTGGGCCAGGGCGGCCGCGCGGGCGCGGGCCTTGGCGTGCCAGGCGGACAGGGTCGCGGCGAAGTCGGCGTCGGCGAGCGCGAGGGCCCGGCCGAGCGTCCAGGCCGCGCCCCAGCCCGCGTCGAAGAGTCCCCAGGCCCGCTCGTAGACCATGAGCTGTGCGGCGCTGGTCCAGCCGGGTTCCGGGGTGTCGGGGAGCTTCTGGGCGGGTTCGGCGGTGAGCGGCCCCCGGTACCAGGCGTAGGTGTCCTCGCCGGTCTCCAGCCGGTGGGGCAGCGGCACCCGGCCGGAGGCCAGTCGGGCGAGGGCGGTCGCGCGGGCCTCGTCGGAGCCGTCGCCGGCCGGGGGCTCGGGCAGGCGCAGCAGCAGGTCGCGCTCCGCGCCGGTCGCGTCGAAGAGGAAGTGGCGCACCCGGCCGGCGAATCCGCCGCCGGGGGCCGGGTCGCTGGTGAAGGACCAGCTGCGCAGCGCGGCGAGGCGGACGGTGACGTCGTGGGTGAGCCGGCCCGCGTCGGCGTCGGCGAGGATCGACCGGCAGCCCTCCAGGGCGACGAGGTGGGCGGCGTACCGCGCCTGGACGGCCCGGTCGGGCAGCCGGGAGGAGACGACGACGGCGTACGCGCCCTCGGCGAGCTGTTCGCCGCGCAGGCCGGTGTCGGTGGTGACGTCGCGGACGTGCAGGAGGTGCCGGAGCTCCTCGGTGCGGGGCACGACGGTGGCGAAGACGTCGCCGGGGATGTCCACGGTCCGGCACGGTGCGGTCGGGTCGCCCTCGATCTGCGAGGGGGCGATGCGGGGGTGCCGTACGCCCTCGGCGGTGAGGAGTTCCTCGGCGGTCCGGGTCACGGTCAGGGCGTCGGACCGGGGGTCGGCGGGTAGCTCGCCCTCGGCGAACACCAGCAGGGCGAGCCAGGGTTCGGCGGGCGCGGCCTCCCGGACGCCGGGTTCGTCCAGGCGGCGCATCCAGGGCAGCAGCGGGTTGGCCAGGGTGAGGTGGGCGAGGGTCTTGGAGTGGTCGGCGTGGGTGCCGGGCGCGGGGTTGACGGCGTGCACCTGGTCGTCGGCGAGCGCGAACTGCGGGGCCCGGACCTCGAAGGTCTCCTCGACGGGCGTGAGGTAGTCGCCGGTGTCCACGCCGGGCAGGGTCTGCTCGGCGTGGACGCGGTACATTCCGGCGTCGATGGCGGGTTCGCGGTTGTCCCGGAAGTGCAGGACGAAGCCCGGGTCGGCGGTCCGGACGGGGGCGTCGAGCTGGTCCGTCATCGTGCGGCCCCTTCCGAGGCGGTGGCGGAGAAGGTGGTGAACAGGGCGGCGGAGGCGAGGGTGCCGGGCGGCAGCTGCCAGCGCCCGGTGAGGGCCGGCCCGTCGGCGCCGAGGTCGACGACGGCGACGGTCGCGTCGTCGCAGGCGATGAACGCCCGGCCGGCGTCGGGGGTGAAGGTGAGGGACAGCGGCGCGGCGCCGAGGGGGAGTTCGGCGAGCAGCGCGCCGCCGGCCACGACGGACACGGCGGCCGCGTGCCGCACCCAGGCCCGGTCGCGGGGGTCCAGGGCGAGGCCGAGCGGGGCCGCGCCCAGGGCGACCTCGGACTCCATGACGGTGACGGGCGGGGAGCCCTGCCGCTCGTAGAGGGTGACGACATGACCGGTGTCGCCCACGGCGCGCAGGACGACGGCCCGCCGGGCGGAGGTGGTCAGCATGGCCAGCGCCGTGCCGCTCGCGGTGAAGTTGTACGGCGTGTATGTGGCACCGCTGGTCGGCACCGGCATCACCTGCACCTGGCCGTTGCTGCCGGCGGCGGCCCCGTAGACGTACACCCGGCCCGGTTCGCCCGGGGTGACGAAGGTGGGTGTCGCGGGTCCCCAGACCTTGCCCCGGAGTTCGCCGGACGCCGTGTCGTAGGTGACGGTGCTGCTGGCGTCGTTGGCGTTGACGTAAAGGCGCCCCGCCTCGACGTCGACGGCGATGCCGCCGAAGTTGCGTACGTCCTGGTGGTCGACGCGGGTGTGCACCGGTGGGGTGTCCCCGGTGAGGTCGACGGAGGCCGCGGCAAAGGGCGCCGGGCAGGCGACGACCGCCCGGGTGGCGTCGCGCCGGACCGCGAGGACGGTGGGCCGGCCGCCGAGGGTGATGCCGCCGCGCGGCGGCCTCGCCCGCTGGGCGACGGTGTCGATGACGGCGATCTCCTGTCCGTCGGGGCCGGTCGCGTAGAGGCTCGCGCCGTCCGCGGAGGTGACGGCGAGGTACGGGCCGGGGCGGCCGACCGGGACCCGGCCGATGACGGCCGTGGTGAGCGGGTCGACGGTGAGGATCTGCCCGGTGGTGTCGTCGAGGACGAGGAGGACGGGGTCGGGGTGCGGCGGTGCCGGGTCCTCGGTGAGCAGCAGCGGGTCGGCGTCGAGGCCGAGGGCGCGGGCCCCGTCGGCGTACGCGCTCACGGTGCCGTTGGGCAGCGGGATGCCGGGCAGCAGACCGGCGAGGGCGCTGTGCATCCGGGTGCGGGCGGTGCCGGCGGAGAGCGTGGCGAGCTCGTCGGCGAGGACGCCGACGCCCGCCCCGGCCGGCTCGGCCAGGTGCACGGGGGAGCCGCCGGGCACGGCGGCGGGGTCGAGGGGCAGCATGACGTCGGGGCCGAGCCACTCCTGGGCGAGGTCGCTCTCGGCGATGGGGCCGAGGTCCTGGCCGACGGTCTTGGGGCCGGGCACGGTGACGCGCAGTCCGGTGACGTGGTCGAGCAGGGGCGTCTGGCCGAGGGAGTCCTTCTGTGGGACGTCCGGGTCGCCCCAGAGGGAGAACGGCACGTTCCCGCGCTGGGCCTCGACCCGCCAGAGCTCCTCGCCGGGCACGGCGCGCCATTCCGCGCGCTGTCCGCGCCGGGTGTCGCTGAAGGCGACGGTGACGTGCAGGAGGCCGTCGATGTCCTTCTCGCCCATGGGGCGGATGTCGACGGTCCCCTGGCCGACCGGTTCGCGCTCGTTGAACCGCGCCCGTGCCGTGGGGACGACGGTGGAGACGGCGAAGGAGAAGCCTGAGGGGTCGGCGAGCCAGGGTTCCTCACCGGCCTCGACGCGTGCGGCCCGCAGCTCGGGGTCGGCGTCGGAGTCGGTCAGCAGGCCGGTGAGGGGGTGGGCGGTGAGCGGCTTCTCGGGCGGCAGGAGCTGGGTGCGGAATTCACTCCAGGTCAGGGGCGGCGGGCCCGCCAGGGAGGCGCCGAACCGCACGGTGACGGTGATGAAGACGAACTTCGCGGTGACCGTGCCGCCGGTGGGCGGGCCCCAGAGGTCGAGCGAGGCGCCCAGTTCGCCGCTGATCGTGAACAGCAGCTTGACCTTGGCGCCGACGCGGACGGAGATGCCCGCCCGGAAGTGCAGGGGCGCCCACTGGATGAGGATGTCGGCCTTCGCGGTCAGCCACGCCTCGACGATGCCCGCGTTGTAGCGCACGTCGAGCAGGCCGCCGGCCATGACGGCGTTGGGGGTCAGCGCGAAGTAGGCGGCGCCGGTGATGGAGACGGCCGAGCCCACGGACCAGGTGAAGCCGAGGCGGGGGACGACCGGGAAGTGTTTCTGCGGTTTGTAGTCGGGGTGGTAGCCGCCGACGGTGAGGACGAAGTCACCGGCGTACGGGCTCGGGGAGAACCACGAGGAGAAGGCGAAGCCGCCGGTGAGGACGCACGAGGGGTCGATGACGTAGGAGTCGACGAGCTGTGCGGAGGCGGCGAGTTCGCCGCGCGCCGACTGGAAGACCACGCGCAGGTCGACGCCGATGCGGGCGTACGCCCTGCCGGTCTTGGGGAAGCTCGCCACGGCGTGGCCCAGGAGGGCGATGGTGAGGTCGTTGCCGGCCTCCAGGAGGAGCAGCACCCGGGCGCGGAGGAACTCGAAGGACGTGAAGTCCAGCCCGCCGGCCAGCCAGATCTGTCCCTCGCGGGCGGAGACCCAGGGCGGTGACCCGTCGGTGAGCCGGGCGAGCGCCTGCATCGGGTCCTCGGGCAGGTCGCCGTCGAGCCCGGCCACGAAGGGGAACGTGCTGACCTCGTCCTGGGCGGGGACGCGCACCGAGCTGTTGTAGCCGAAGCCCAGTGCCACGCCGGTCACCCGGAACGGCGGCGGGCCGCCGAAGGCGGCGGTGGCCCGGCCGAAGACGAACATCGACGTCGCGCCGCCCGTCTTGCGCTGGTAGGCGCCGACGGCGGTGACGCCGAAGGTCGGCATCTCGATGGCGAGCTGGCCCTGCACCATCAGGTCGTAGCCCGGCTGCCGGCGGGTGATCAGCCCGCCGCCGACCCGGAGCGGCGGCCGCTCGAAGGAGACCAGCAGCCCGTCGAGCCGGGGCTCCGGCAGCAGGGGGTCGCCGCCGAGGTCGAAGCCGAGGCCGAGCCCTTGCACGGCGATGTCGAGCCCGGCGGCGCCCAGGGAGCCGTCGAACATGAACCACAGCTTGCCGTGGTCGTAGGAGAGCCCGATGCGCTGGATCTGTACGGGCCCGAAGGCGCGGCCCACGTCGACCCAGAGGCCGCCGCGGTCGGCGGGCGGTGGCGCGGCGGAGACCACGGCGGGCAGGCCGCCGTCCGTGCCGGCGGTGGGGAGCTCGCGGGTGGGCGGCTTCCCCGGGGACGTCGGGGCGGACACGCCGGCGGACAGCTCCAGGACGGCCGGGCCCAGCCGCAGATCGGCGCGGGCGGCGGGCCCCGGCTTGAGTCCGACGGCGGGCAGCGGGCCGACCCCGGCCGTGGAGAGGAGGCGGTTGACCGCGGCCGTGGTGGTGGCGTCGAAGTCGCCGGAGCTGTAGACGATCTGCAGGTTCTCGATCCCCAGGTCACCGGCCGCGGGCAGGTGTTCGCCGACGAGCGGGAGGGCGGAGAGGTCGAGGGCGGCGGAGAGGTCGACCCCGACGCAGAAGCGGGCGGCTCCGCCCGGGGGTTTCACGCGGGCGAACTTGGCGCCGTCGAGGGCGATGCTCAGATCGGCGGGGACGCCGTCCGCGGCTTCCGGGAAGAGGGCGGCGATCCAGTCGCGCAGGGAGATACGCAGCGGGTCGTCGCCGGAGGCCCGGTACGTGGCGACGAAGACGTCCTTGCCGCCCGCGGCGGTGTCGAAGAGGAGGTCGAAGCGGAATCCGTCGACGTCGAGGGTGCCTCCGTAGCGCGTACCGCTGGAATCCCGGGTGACGGCCACGCCGAGGGACGCGGTGAGGCCCTCCGCGATCGCGAGATCGCCCTGGCAGACGAACTCGGTGCGCCCGGTGCCGGTGGTGTGGGAGACCCAGAGGCTGGTGAGGGTCATGCTCTCGAGGGGGCCCGGTACGTCGGTGAGGCCGAGCTCGGTCACGACGTCACCGATGCCGACGGTGGTGCCCGCGGTGAGCCCGCCGTAGAAGGACCAGCCCTGACCGCCGCCGACCTGGGCGGCGGAGACGTCGATGCTGATGTTCCGCCCGATCGCCACGGTCCCGCCGAAGCGGGCCACGAACTTCTCTTCGCGGCTGTAGGACAGGTCGAGGGAGATGCCGCGCAGCGTCAGCGCGGGCGCGATGTCCCAGGAGCCGGTGAGCTTCGCCCGGACGAGGTAGGCGTCCCCGAGGTCGGCCGCGAAGCTGAGCCCGGCGCTGCCGAGCCCTTCCGGCACCTCGGCCACGGGCATGCCGAAGGAGGTGAGCAGCTCCCGTACGTCGACGGGGGCGCCGCCGCGCAGCCGGCCGGTGACGCGCAGGTCGGGGAACCACAGGGAGATGTCGAGGCCGAGGGCGGTGGCTCCGCCGGTCCCCTTGAGGTCGAGGGCGGCGACGACGGCCATGGACGTCGCGGTGTACGCCCCGTCCTTCCGGTCGAGCCGGTAGTCGAACCCGGCGACCTGGTCGGGCGAGAGCGCGAACTCCTGGAGACCGGCGGCGGTGGCTTCCCAGACGGCGTCGCCGGCGAAGGCGCGGCCGAGGGTTTCGAGGGCTCCGGCGTAGGCGCCGGGCTGGACGGGCCGTACGGCGGCGGCGAGGCGGCCGGGCCCGTCGGCGGTGACCGTGGCGGTCACGTCGGTCTTGTCGTGGACGGCGTCGAGGAGGAGCGTCGTCGCGCCCTCGGCGGTGACGGTCACGGTCACGCCGGTCGCGACGAGGGCCATGGTGGTGCCGGCGGGCCACTCCTGCGAGGCGATGACCAGGGGAAGGGTGAGCCGGGTGCCCTCGGAGTCGATCTCGGGGGGACCGGAGCCCGCGGCGCCCTGGAGGCTGCCGTGCGGGAAGGCGGTGAGCGCGTCCCGTAAGGACTCGGGTAACCCCTCGTCGATGGAGATCAGGGTGGGCGGGGAGCCCAGGGTGAGGATGTGGGCGCGCAACGCTTCCAGGTCAACGAGTGGCTGGCCACCGCTGTGCGGTGCGTTCATGCCGGTCTCCGCTCTGTCGGCAGGGAGGGGGTGGGGCATCAGCCGGCTTCGGGGCGCCACTTGGCGCCACCGCCGATGATCGCTTCGGCTTCGACCTGGACGACGTCCTTGCCGAGGATCTTGAGGTCGTCCGTCCCGCTGTTCGACTTCTTCGTCAGCTTCGCCCACTTCAGGATGGCGTCCCGGAAAGGCGGAGTGGTGTAGTCCTTGTACTGCCCCGGGGAGTACTGGAGCTGGACGGTGACGGTGTAGTCCTGCTTCTGCCCCGCCGCCCACTTCTGTGTGAAGGCCTTGGCGAACAGGCCGAACCGTGCCATCTCCGCCGTCATCCGGGCGATCACGTGCAGCGCGGCCTCGGCCCCCGCGGTGTCGCCGCCCCTGCCCGCGACCACGTCCCCGAGGTAGCCGTGGAGCTTGGCCAGCCGGCCTTCCATCGTCTCCCGCGACAGGGTTTCCTTGTCCGCGCCGCTTCCGTACTCGGCCTGCACGAAGTCCGAGCCCTTCCGCAGGGTCATGCCGTCGGGGATCAGCCTCACCCGGCCCGCGTCGTCGAGTTTCCTCTCCTTGTCGTCCCAGGCGCCCATGAAGTCCGTGCCGCCGTCACGCGTCCAGCCGCGCAGGTAGAGGTTCTGCTTCCGGAAGTAGAGCTGGACCGTCCGCTCCGCATCCAGCCGGACACCGATCCTGAAGAAGCGCGCGTCGCCGGCCTGCCCCGCCGTGAACGTCGCGTACCGCTGACGGAGGAACACCAGCATTTCGCTGACCCGTTTCGCCCCCGCGGCACTCGCCGGACTGAAGTCCAATGCGTTGTCGAAGATGTCTTCCTGTACCAGGGCCATGCACAAACCCCTCCCGCCCCAGGTGCGGCCGATACGCCGGCCGCTCATGAAGTCACATCGGGGGTATGCCCGACAAGTATGCGCCAGGGGCCGGCGACGCCTTCCGGACATAGATGAACCCTAAACAAAATAGAGGGCTCCGCTGAACGTCCGTTTCGGCCGCCGAAAATCAGCCTGCCGACCGGCGCGCCACTCCCGACGGCGCCGTGCCACACCGTGCGACCTGCGACGACACCTCACGGAATACCGATGGAGTGACGCGGCACACATTCACGGGAAATCAATCGGAAGGAGTTCGCAGGGGTGACGCACGTCTCCTCGCGGCGGTATTGATAAACGACCGGGAATCAATTCGGCGGAAACTCCTTACAGAAAACCCCGACACACCCGGCGGCAGTCACTCGAAGTGACAACCCCGACGGTATCCGGCCTAGGTGCGCCGGACATGCGTAAACGGTGGTGCACACGCCCCGGACCAGGCGCTTCACCTCTCGGCGAAAAGACCGGAAGATCGCACGCCGCTTGGGGTCAACGCGCGTTGCGCACGTGCCCGCTCACGACGGAGGCTCTCGTCACCGCAGCTCAGCGGGCATTTCGAGGGCCGGTGCGGGTAAACCGCGCGGCCCGGCGCGGAAACGCCGAGGAGCTGGCACATTGACCGGCCCTTGCCGATTCCCGTCTTTGACGCCCGCCTTCCGGTGACCGTACGTTTCTCTCGTGTTCGGCGGTCGCTTCGTGAACGCAACCGAATACCCGGCAAATCCCCCGCCCAGGGAGACCGCCGAACACGTCCCATCGAATTTCGCCGAGCATCATCGATTCCCTCATTCCTGCATCCGGAGTGAAAGGACAACCGCTATGACCGCTGTCGAAACCACGGGGCTCGCCCCGCAGCCGCCCGCCGGCGCCCTGGCCACCGCGCCGTTCACGGTGAACCCGGGAGGACCGCCCGAGGTGGTGCTCACACCCGCCGGCGAGACGGGGTACCCGGGAGTGCTCCTGGAGCAGACGGGCACGGACAAGGTGCCGTCGCAGGACGTCTACGTGGCCCTTCCCCGGGGCAAGGGCCTCCGGTTCGTATCCGAAGGCGGAAACGACTACCTGCTGACGGTAATGAACGCCAAGGGGCAGACCACCTACCGCGGGATCCTGTCGTCGGACGGCCGGGCCCTCACCTTCGAGAACGTCGACCCGGCCCTGTCGGGGAAGGGATCGACGTCCACGGCGTGGCTGTCGGTGAAGGCTTCCGACAACGCCCGGCTGGGAGCCACGTACCTGACCTTCTGCGTGGGCGACCGGACATCGGGGTCCACATCGGTCCGCGTCGTGGACCACATCCCCTTCTCCGTGGCTCCCGGAGGGCCGCCTGACGTGACGCTCGATCACGCCCATCCGGTCGGCTACCCGGGCGTGGTCCTGACGGCCGGGAGCGACGGGACGGTCTCCGCGCAGGACGTCTATGTGGCGCTCCCCTGGCAGAAGGAGCTCCAGTTCTTCGCCGAGGGCGGGCCCGGATACCTGCTGACCGTCCAGGACAAGCACGGGAACCAGAAGACCTACCACGGGATCCCGTGGTCGCACGGGCAGGCCCTCACCTTCCAGGGCGTCGATCCGGCGCTGTCCGGAGCGGGTTCGACGTCCGTCGCCTGGGTCGCGGTGAAGGCCGTCAAGAACGCCCCGCCGTCGAAGGACCCCATGACCCTGACCTTCTGCGTGGGCGACCGCGCCTCGGCCTCCACGCCCGTCCAGGTGGACCAGCAGCCCTGACGACCGCCGCCTCGCGCCCATCCGGAAGGAGCAGATTCAGGTGAACACGGTGACGGCCCGCCCGCCCCGACCGGCGGCGTCCGCCAGGCCGCGCGGTATGTCCATCGTGGCCCGGGTGTACGGATACCCCCCGGCCCACAACGCCGGCTCCGAGTGGATGCTCCACTCGATGCTGCGCCCGCTGACCGAGCGCGGCCACCGCGTGACGGTGTGGCTGTCGCACCCCGGGACCATCGAGAAGCCCTACGACATCGACGGGGTGCGGGTCGTCCCCTACCAGGCGGGCGCCGACTTCGCCGCCGAGGCCCAGCGGGCCGACGTTCTCCTGTCCCAGTACGAGAACGTGCCCATCGTGTCGGGTCTGGCCAAGGCCCGCCGGATACCCGTGGTCGTGATCTGCCACGACAACTTCGCCTCCAGCTTCCACGACGCGGCCGGAGCGGACCTCGTCGTCTACAACAGCGAGTGGATCCGGCGCGACGGCGAGATCCACTACGGGCGGTACCCCGAGGAGTTCCTGCCCCGGCGCACGATCGTCGTCCGCCCGCCCGTCATCGCGGAGCACTACAGCACCACGCCGGGCGACCGCGTGACCCTGGTGAACCTCAACCCCGACAAGGGCGGCGACATCTTCTGGCAGATAGCCGCCTGGTCGCCGGAATGGGAATTCCTGGGGGTGCGCGGCGCCTACGGGAAGCAGACCGAGCCACCGACGCGCCTGCCCAACTGCGAGATCGTCGACGGCGTACCCGGGAACGAGATGCGCGAGCACGTCTACGGCCGCTCGCGCGTGATACTCATGCCCAGCCTGTACGAGTCCTGGGGGCGCGTGGCCGTGGAGGCGTTCGCGTCCGGCATCCCGGTGATCGCCCACCCCACCCCGGGCCTGGTCGAGGCCCTCGGCGACGCGGGGATCTTCGCCTACCGCGACGACCTCAACGCGTGGCTGCACGCCCTCCGTTCACTGCGGGATCCGGACAACTGGGAAAAGGCCTCCCGCCGGGCCAAGGCCCGCTCCGCCGAGCTCAGCGCGACCCCCGACCTCGGCCTCTGGTGCGACGCCGTCGAGTCGCTGTACGACGCGAGGCGGCGGAAGTCCTTCCGCGTGGCGGGCGCGCCGCACGCCTCGACGCCCCTCTCCGCGAGCTGAGCGACGCGTCCGGGAGGAGCGCCGGCCCCGCGCCGGGTCGGACCGACCCGGCCGCCGGGAAACTCCACGAGTCGCGGCCGCGGCACTCCGTGCCCGCGCGAACCGCGGCCCTGTGGGTCGAAGAGACGGCGGTGATGTGCCGTCACCCCGCGAGGCGACGTGAAGTCGCCCGCGCCGTCCGACGAAGGAGAAAACCGTGACAACGACCTTCCCCGTTCTGCAGACCCCCACCGCGGACAGCGGCAACCCCAATCCCAACCTGGTGAGGGACGGCGGATTCCAGGACGCGCCCAAGTTCCTGGAATCCGAGTACAACTACCTCAACGCGGTCGCCCACGCCGGAAACGTCTACCTCGCCCAGTGGGACTACGGCAGCAACGGCGAGAACCTCGGCAACGACCGGGGACCGCGGGAGAACTACATCGACGTCCGCAGCCACAGCTACGCGTTCGACCAGAACCCCTGGCGGGACGCGTCCCACGGCAGCAACTGCGTCGACCTCATCGGCGCCGGCGACCTGTGGCACGGTTTCGTGGGCCAACGCGTCTCCGGGCTGATCCCCGGAGCCCGGTACGACGTCGCCTTCCTGGCGGGGGCCGCGTTCGCCCAAGGCAGCCCGCATCCGGTGCGGATGCAGTACAGCATCACGGACGGCTCCTCCCCGTACGCGGACAGGACCTCGGCACTGGACAGGGCTCTCGTCGAGGTCCGGGCCGCCGACACGACGGTCGTGGGCGGTATCTGGGCGCGGTACTGGGAGCAGCACCGGCGTTCCTTCACCGCCGTGTCGACGGAGGCCTACATCAAGTTCGCGGACGACACCCAGCTCGGGTTCTACTCCGGCGCGCAGCTGGCGGATGTGTCCGTGCGGCTCCACGACTCGGGCTTCTCCGTGTCACCGAGCGGGGACCCGATGCCGCTGCCACGCGACGGCAAGACCTACTACCCGGGTGTGCACCTGCAGGCCGGTGAAGAGGGCGACGTCTCCCGGCAGACCGTCCGGGTGACCCTCCCGCCGGCGACGGGCCTGCAGTTCGTCCCCGAGAACAACAACCTGGTTCAGCTGATCGTGCGGGACGACTACGGGAACGAGTCGCGCTACGACGAGACCCTGCCGCGGCAGGGCCAGACCGTCACCTTCGAGAACATCGACCTGGCCTTGTCGGGGAAGGGCTCGAATTCCCTGGTGATGATCGCGGTGAAGGCTCTCGCCCACGGTCCGGCCCGGGACACCAGCCTGACCTTCGTCGTGGGCACCAAGAAGTCGGCTTCCACCTCCCTCCGGGTTCAGGCCGGATGACCTTGGCGGTCCTCCCGCCGGAGGACCGCCACGGAGCAGCCGGAGCCACGCGACGCCGTGGCGGAGCAGGCGGCTGACACGAGCGGGCACCCCGGGCCGACCGGCCGGAGCCCCCGGAGCGCATCGGTGCTCCGGGGGCTCTCCCCTGCCCCCGTCGCAGTACGACCTGGACACGGCCCTCATCTCCGGCCCGAGGAAGGGCCGGTCCCCCAGGGTGTCGCGGGCCTGTGCGGTGCACTGCGGCGTGACGAGGTGCGGGATGGCGCCCGCTGTCGAACAGGGGTCCGTCCTCGGCGAGGGAGACCCCACCGTCACACACCTTCACGCACCCCGCTTCCCGACGGATCCTGCGGAAGCCCCACGCCAGGGCCGCAGCCGCTGAGGAACGCCGCTGCTTCAGCCGTGGCGGGCGGGGCGTGCGGCTGCGAGTTCGCGTTCGAGGGGGGTGCGATAGCAGGGGGTGACGCGGGTGCCGTCGAGGAAGATGGACAGGCGCTGGACGGCGTTGTTGATGAGGGCGCGGGTGTGGCGGCCGGGGTCGGTGAGGAGGTGGTGGTTGATATGGCCGCCGGGGTGCTGGGCCCAGGCGCCGATGATGCGGCCGTCGGCCCAGATGGTGGGGCCGATGTTGCCGTTGCGGTCGAAGAGGGCCGGGGTGTGGGCGGGGTCGAGGTAGAAGTCGCGGTGGCGCCAGCCCATGGGGGTGGGGTCCAGGCCGGGCAGCAGGGCCACCCACGGCTCCGGCTCGCTGTCGGTCTCGGCCGGGGGCTGGTTGTCCTCGGGGAGGAGGTAGCCGGTGCCCTCGTCGAGTTCGACGGCTTCGGCGCCGGTGGCGGCGACGGCCTTGCGGGTGTCGGTCAGCGTCCAGCCCGTCCACCACTTCACATCCGCTTCGGTGACAGGCCCGAACGCGGCCAGGTAGTGCCGGGCCAGCACGGCCCTCGCCTCGGCCGCGGGCACGGCGGGGAACGGTTCGGCCCGCTCCCAGCGGTACTGCGCGGAGGTCCACGAACCGGCCGGGCGGGTACGGCGGACGCGCCCTTCGGCGGCGAGGGTGCCCAGGACCGGGGCACTCACGCGCCGGCGGGTCTCGTACGGCTTGCCGGCGTTGACGGCGTAGTCCTCGCGCAGGTCGGGGACGTCCGCGGCGAGTTCGGCGGCGGTGGCCCGGCCGCGGGCGGTCAAGGCGGCGAGGGTGGCCTTCTCCACGGCCGCGTAGCGGGCCGGTGACCAGCCCAGCGTGGCGCGCAGGTGCTCCACGGCGGCATCGCGGTCGCGACCCGCGTCCTTGGCGGTGGCGGCGTGGAGGGCGGGCGCGAGGTGGTGGGGCGTGACGAACATGGTGCGGCGCATGCACCGGATACGGGCGAGCGGGGGCGTCGCGCCGTAGAGGGCGTGGTCGACGGCCGCGGCCGTGGGGGCGGACATCCGGGCGGCGGCGGAGAGGAAGACGGTGGCGGGGTCGGTGGCGTGCAGACCTATGAGGGCCTCCGCCACTTCCCGCGGGCCCGCGGCCCGGCGGTCCGGAGCGAGGAGGTGCCGCGCGGCGAGCCGGGCACGGCGTTCGGCGGGAGTGATACGGCGCAGGGCGGTCATCGTGCGGGTCTTTCGGGTTCGCGGAGGCGGTGTGGTCAGCGGACCAGGCTGAGGTTGAAGTGCTCGTGGCCCAGGGCGCGTACGAGCGTGAGGTAGAGGGGCTGGAGCATCTCGGTGGCACGTGCGGTGGTCAGTTCGCCCAGGTCGACGATGTCCTTCCACCCGTAGGCGGTCAGCAGTTCACGGACCTGGGCCTTGGCGTCGGCGTCGTCGCCGCTCAGGAACATGGTGTGGTCCGCTCCGGCGAGGGAGGCGGGGTCGGCCATGAGACGGGCGGCCATGTTGAAGGTCTTGACGACACGGGCGGCGGGGAAGGTCTCCTTCGGCAGGGCTTCGGACAGCCGCCGGGGGCGGGATGCGGGAGGGAAGCGCGGGCCGGTGCCGGGCCGCAGGTGGGGCAGGACCCGGCACCGGATCCCAAAAGGGACGTCAGTACTGCCAGTTGGCGGCAGGGCTGATACAGAACGGCTGGCCCGACGGGTCGAGCAGGACCGTCCACTGTCCGCCTCCGGGCTGGTGGTCCGGCTTGGTCGCGCCCAGCTCCAGCAGCCGCTTCTCCCCCGCCTCGACGTCGTCGAAGGACAGGTCGAGGTGGAAGGGCAGCTCGTCCTGCGGCCAGTTCGGCGCCTGGTAGTCGCGGGCGGTGTAGAAGGTGTAAAGGACGCTGCCGTCGGCGTCACTGACCAGGAACGCGGTCGGCACGCCTTCCTCGTTGGGGTATTCCCGCACGAGCTGGTAGCCCAGGGCGGCGGCGTAGAAGGTGGCGAGCTCTTTGCCGTCGCGGGCCCAGAAGGCGTACGAGGCGACCTTGGCGGTGGCGGCGGAGGTTGCGGTCGTGGTCATGGCGCTCACCACTCCCGCTTCTGCACGACGCCGATGACGTAGCCGTCGGGGTCGGCGAAGTAGAAGATCGGCTGGCCGTCGTGGGTGCCTTCCTTCACGGCGTCCACCAGGGGGCGGATCCCGGCGACGTAGGCGTCGAAGTCGTCGACCGCCAGGTAGAACATGCCGAACGCGCCGACCGGGGTGTCCTTCAGGACCGGCAGCCAGTCACGCAGGTGCGCGTCGCGGTAGACCATCAGCGCGAACGCGTCGCCGAAGAGCAGCGAGCGGATGTCATCGTTCGGGTCGTCGCCGGCCGGCAGGGCCGTGAAGCCGAGCTTCTCGTAGAAGCCGACGGACGCGCCGGTGTCCTTCACACCGAGGCAGGGGGCGATAGCGGGAGCCTTCATGGGGGGCACTCCTTGAGCCTTGAGGGGGAACCGCGGGGGCCTTCAGAAGCGGGGGCCCGTCCCGCGGGAACGTCGCGGGGCACTCGCCTCCGCCGTTCAGTACATTAGTACCGTACTGGAGCGCCAAGGGATTGCGCAATACGGACATCACACCTTTTTGGGATGCATGGAAGCCTCGCCCCGGAGAGGTGCGGCAAATCCCCGCGCGGGCGATAAGGGCAGGCGACCCCAGCCGCCCCCTGGAGACGGGAGCCGGCGGAACGGGGTTTGGCGAGCAAAGAAGTACACATGTACTGTAAAGTTGAAGCGTCTCCGTGGAGAGGACCGGACATGCCCACCGACCAGCCCGCCCGCCGCCGGCGTGACCCTCAGAAGCGGATCGAGGAGATCACCGCGGCCACCGAGCAAGTCATCGCCGAGCGCGGCATCGAGGGCCTCACGCACCGTGCCGTCGCCGAGAAGGCCGGCGTCCCCCTGGGAGCGACCACCTACCACTTCGCCACCAAGGACGACCTGATCACCGCGGCCCTCCAGCGCGCCGTCGACCGCTACGCCGCCTACCTTCAGGACTGGGCCGCCCGACGCCCCGGCCTCACCGCCGACCAGCTGACCGTCCTGCTCACCGACGCCCTTCTGGACTGCTTCGGCCCCCAGCGCGACCAGCAGGTCCTGGAATTCGAGCTCTATCTCGCCGCCCTGCGCCGGCCGGCCCTGCGCCCCGTCGCCGACCAGTACATCCAGCTCACCATCGACACCCTCGCCCACTACACGGACCCCGTCACCGCCACCACAGCCGCCGTCGCCATCACCGGCCTCACTCTGCGCGGCCTCGCCGGCACCCAGACCCCCACCCGCACCGAGATCGAGACCTGCCTGCGCCGCCTCCTCACCCCCTTGCCCCCCGCTCCCCCGCACGACAGCCGCGTCTGACGCGACAACGGCGGACTCCCGGCAGGCACCGCGCCCCGGAGCGCCTTCACCCCGGCAGGCCCCTGGCCCGGGCGGCCGTGCCGGGCCGCGCGCTCACTTGGGCGGGAGCTCCGCGGTGACGTCCATGGCCCATTGCAGCCAGCCGTCCAGAACGTCGTCGTCGAGGGTCTCCTCCGCCAGCACGACCCACCCCCGCTGCTCCTTGCCCCGCATCACCAGCGGCCTGGCCCCGGGGTGCTCCAGGGCCTCGGCGGTCCGCTCCTTGCCGACACGCACCATCAGGCCCTCGTCGTAGAGGTTGGCCAGCGCGTTCCCCTGGAAGAGGAACGTCAGCCCGCTGAACATCTTCTTCGCGACCACCCCCTCCGGCTCCAGCCGTTCCCTCACGCGTTCCGCGAGTACTTCGTCGTAAGCCATGGCTCCACCCTGTCGTCGGACAGCCCGGAAGGGCCCGCTGTGGTCATCGTTTCCACCGGCCGCCGGTGCGGCCAACGGTCGTGCGCCGGGAGGGCGGGATCGCCCTCCCGGCGGCCGGAGCCGCGCGCATCTCCAGGCCGAACTTGTCGGTGAAGAACGCCTTGGCCGTGTCCTGGTCGAGCACCCGGACGGTGGCCGTGTTCAGCCCAGTAATCATGATTTTTTCTATCTGCGCGGAACATCCGGACGTGTCCCACGCTAGAGGCCCTTTAGGACACCTCACGTCACCAATGCCTGGCAGCCTGGAGAACATGACCCAGGACCTGCCCGCCCGCATGCTGCGCCTGCTCTCCCTGCTCCAGACGCGCCGCACCTGGTCCGGCACCGAACTGGCCGAACGGCTCGGCGTCACCCTGCGCACCATCCGCCGCGACATCGACCGGCTCCGCACGCTCGGCTACCCCGTCAAGGGCACCACCGGCACCGCCGGCGGCTACCGCCTGGCCGCCGGGGCCGCCCTCCCCCCGCTGCTCCTGGACGACGAGGAGGCCGTGGCCGTCGCCGTCGCCCTGCGCACCGCCACCAGCGGCGTCGCCGGCATCGAGGAGACCGCCGTGCGCGCCCTGGCCAAGCTCGAACAGGTCCTGCCAGCCCGTCTACGGCACCAGGTGGCCGCGATCCAGGCCACCACCGCCCCGCTCCCCGTCCCCTGGAGCACCGGCCCGACGGCCGACCCCACCGTCCTGGCCACCCTGGCCGCCGCCTGCCACGACCACGAGACCGTCACCTTCACCTACCGCACCGGCAAGGGAGAGACCGGACCGCGCCGGGCCGAGCCGCACTCCCTGGTGGCCGCCACTCCCGTCTGGTACCTCGTCGCCTACGACACCGGCCTCGGCGAATGGCGCCTCTTCCGCGCCGACCGCCTCACCGACCCCGCCCCCACCGGCCACCGCGTCACCCCTCGCGCGCTGCCCGCCGCGGACGCGGCCGCCTACGTCGCCGCGCGCCTGGCCGCCGCCCCCGCCCGCTACGCCTTCCACGCCGTGGTCCCGGCCGACGCCGCCACCGTCCGCGCCCGCACCCACTCCCTCCCCGACCGCGTACGCCCCCTCGACGACCACACCAGCACCCTCGACCTCGCCGCCGACAACCCCTTCCACATCGTCGAGCAGCTCCTCACCGTCGACCTCGGCCCCTCCGACACCATCGGGGGCACCCCCGAACTCGCCTCACACCTCGAACAGTGCGGACAACGCCTGCTGCGCGCCGCACGCGCCCTCGCCGGGCAGGACGACGAGGGTGGCGGGGCCGGCAGGACGAACGGGAACGGGGCCGTGGGTCCGTGAAACACGGACCCACGGCCCCGCATGACAGTGCGGCCTCGACACGCCCTGCGAAAGCAGCGGATCAGAGCCTTTCCCGGCCAGAGGCCACGCGTTGGGCCGCGGCTGCGACATCTACTCCATAGACCACGGCCGCGCGTGCGAGCAGCGCCACGTGGACCGTACACAGCGTCAGCAGCCGCCCGAGGGGGCCGGGGCGCCGACGCCGATCCGGAGTGTGGCCAGGGCCGCGCAGCATCCGCGGCCCGCAGTCTCGTCGGCTTCGGGCTGGTCGGCTTCGGGCTGGTCGGCTTCGCGCTGGTCGGCTTCGCGCTGGTCGAAGAGCCCGGCGCCGCCGCACACGCCGGCCTCGGGCAAGGTCAGCTCGACGCGCTCGGCCGCCTCCTGATCCCCTGCCAGGGCGGCGGCGACGGAGCGGACCCGCTCGTAGCCGGTCATGGCCAGGGACGTCGGAGCACGGCCGTAGGACTTCATGCCGACGAGGTAGACGCCCCGGGCAGGCCGGCCGAAGCCGATCAGCGTGGCGGACGCCGGACCGGTCCAGTCGCCGTAGCCGAGCAGGCGCAGGCGCGGTTCGGCCGACGCCCTGGCGCCGTCGGTGGGGATGCTCCCGCGAGGGTCGCGCAGGCCGAGTGGGGCGAGGTGGGCCAGGGCGGGGCGCGATGTCGCCGAGGGCGGCGACACCTGCGGTGTCGTCGAGCCCCGCCTGGCCGCCGCCGATCACCACCACGTCCACCACGTCCACCAGCCGGTTCACGAGGCCGCCGCCCGTTCGCGTACGGGCGAGCAGGGGCGGCACCGCAGCGGCGCCCGGCCACTGCCCAGGTGCCGGTCCTGCAGATCCCGGCCGGTGCCGGCGTGGGCCTGGCATATGGCGGCGCCGCAGGTCAGGCAGATGCCGACGACCGGGACGGTCCGGTCCCGGTCGTGGCAGTCCAGGCGGTTCACCCGGCGGCCCCGGCCGGCTCGGGCGCGGTGAACTTCCGCCGCCAGGCGAGGGAGACGTAGACCAGGGCGACCAGGACGGGCACCTCGATGAGGGGGCCGACGACGCCGGAGAGGGCCTGGCCGGAGGTGACGCCGAAGGTGGCGATGGCGACCGCGATGGCCAGCTCGAAGTTGTTGCCCGCCGCCGTGAACGCCAGCGTCGCCGTGCGGTCGTAGGCGAGGCCGACGGCCTTGCCTAGAGCGAAGGTGCCGAACCACATGATCGCGAAGTACGCGAGCAGCGGCAGCGCGATACGGGCGACGTCGCCGGGCCGGGAGGTGATCGTCTTTCCCTGGAGGGCGAAGAGGATCACGATCGTGAACAGCAAGCCGTACAGGGCGAACGGGCCGATCTTCGGCAGGAACTTGTTCTCGTAGTCCGCCCGGCCCATCTTCTTCTCGCCGATGCGACGGGTCAGGAAGCCGGCCAGCAGCGGGACGCCCAGGAAGATGACGACGTTCAGGGCGATCTTCCACATGGAGATGTCGAGGTGCTCGCCGTCGCCCAGGCCGAGCCAGCCGGGCAGCAGGTCGAGGTAGAGCCAGCCCAGCAGGCCGAACGCGATGACCTGAAAGACGGAGTTCAGCGCGACCAGGACAGCGGCGGCCTCCCGGTCGCCGCGAGCCAGGTCGTTCCAGATGATGACCATGGCGATGCAGCGGGCCAGGCCGACGATGATCAGGCCGGTGCGGTACTCGGGCAGGTCCGGCAGGAAGACCCAGGCCAGTGCGAACATCACGGCCGGGCCCAGGACCCAGTTGATGACCAGCGACGAGACCATGAGCTTCTTGTCGCCGGTGACGGCGTCGAGCTTGTCATAGCGGACCTTGGCCAGCACCGGATACATCATGATCAGCAGGCCGACCGCGATCGGCAGCGAGATGCCGCCGATCGCGACCTTCGCGAGCGCGTCGTTCAGCCCGGGAATCAGGCGGCCCAGCCCAAGGCCGAGGCCCATGGCGATGAGGATCCAGACCGCGAGGAAGCGGTCGAGGGTGGAGAGCTTAGCGACGACCGAGGCTTCTCCCGTTGAGGCGGGGGCCTCGGTGCGGGTCACGGGCAGGACCTCTTCCGGTCAGCGGCGGTGCGGGCGTGCTCGGCCAGCTCCGTGAACTGCCCGGCGAGAGCGGCGATGACCTCGGGCTTCAGCTTGTAGTAGGTGAACCGCCCGCAGGGCTCGGTCTCCACGACACCGGCCTCCCGCAGCACCTTCAGGTGGTTGGAGAGGTTGGTCTGCCGTGCGCCGGTCTCCTCCACCAGGTGCGTGGTGCACAGGGTCTCGTGGGCGAGCAGGGTCACGATCTTCAGCCTGAGCGGGTCCGCGAGAACCCGGATCAGATCAGTGTCGACTGACGTCATCATGGACTGATACTCTCACATCAGTGGCGACTGATACCAGTGGATGCTGATACCACGCTTCCTTTCCCTCTGTGAGACAAGAGAGACCCTGATGCCCGAGAAGCCCTCCGTTCTCTTCGTCTGCGTCCACAACGCCGGCCGCTCCCAGATGGCCGCCGCGTGGCTGAGCCACCTGGCGGGCGACCGCGTCGAGGTCCGCTCCGCGGGCTCCGCCCCGGCCGACAGCGTCAACCCGGCGGTCGTCGAGGCCATGCGCGAGGTCGGCATCGACATCACCTCCCAGACCCCGAAGATCCTCACCGTCGACGCCGTCCAGGCGTCCGATGTGTGCATCACCATGGGTTGCGGCGACGTCTGCCCGGTCTTCCCCGGCAAGCGGTACCTGGACTGGAAGCTCGAGGACCCGGCGGGCCAGGGCGTCGAGGCCGTCCGCCCGATCCGCGACCGGATCAAGGTCCTGATCAAGGGCCTGATCGCCGAGATCGCCCCGGAGACATCCGCATGAGCGGCGAGGTCCGCGACGTCATCGTCACAGGCTCCGGCCCCGCCGGATCCTCGCACCGAGCTGTTCACCGGCCGGCTCGCCACTGACGACGACGGCTACCTGAAGGTGACGGCGCCCTCGACCCGTACGAACGTCCCGGGCGTGTTCGCCGCGGGCGACGCGGTCGACCACGGTGCCGGGGCGCCACCTACCGCCAGGCGATCACCGCCAGCGGCACCGGCTGCTCCGCCGCCCTCGACGCCGAGCGGTACCTCGCCGCACCGGCCGACGGCGAGCCGACCGAACCCGAGAGGGAGGCCGTGGCCCTGTAGAAGCCGCCCGGGGGCGTGCGGCAGGCCGCCTCACGTGGTTCGCTCGCCGGCGCGCGGGTCAGAGGGCGAGCAGGTCTTTGCGGGGGCCGCCGAGCGGGCCGCCGCTGTCGAACAGGGGGCCGCCCTCGGCGAGGGTTCCGGTGTCGACGGCCTGGAAGCCGGCGCTGTCGGCCAGGTCGGCAACCTTCCGTTTCGCGGCGGCGTCGTCCCCGGCGAGCAGGACGAGGCGGCGCCCGCCGTCGACGACGGGATCCTCGGCGAGGACCTGGGCCGGATAGGTGTTGAAACCCTTCACCACGAGGGCGCCCGGAAGGAGCGAGGCGACGACCTCGGTGGGCGCACGGCCCCCGGTGTCCGCGTGCTCCAGACCGTCCGCCGTCTCCCGCAGCGGGTTGACCGGGACGAGGACGGTGCGTCCCTGCCAGGAGGAGACCGAGGCGATCGCGCTCTCCTTCTGGTCCCACTGGACGGCCAGAACGACGACGTCCCCGAAGTCGGCCGTCTCCTGCGGCGTCCCGGCCGACGCGTTCTCGCCGAGCTCACCGACGAGCGGAGCCAGGGTGTCCGGGCCGCGAGAGTTCGCCACCTTCACCTGGTGCCCGGCCCGTGTGAAATGCCCGGCCAGCGCCTTGCCCAGACGGCCGGTGCCGATGATTCCCACCTTCATGGCCCCACCGTCACACACCTTCCCGCACCTCGCCTCCCGACGGATCCTGTGGAAGAACCACGTGCCGTTGAGGAACGTGTCGGACACACGGCGCCCTGTGGAGTCCTCCACCTGGGTGACGTGGACGCCTCTGACGGGATAGTGCCAGGACACGCCGCACCGGCAGGTCCGCGTCCGCGTTGCCGGTGGACATGTCGACTCAGGCCAGTGACTGGATTTGATCACTGTTGGTGATGCGGTCGGGACCCTAGGGTGATCATGTGGCCCGCGGTGCGCGGGAGTTGCGATCAGAGAAGGACGGATCCAGGGTGACGGTCAAGATCTTCGAGGGCAGCGGCGTCGTGGTGTGCCCGAAGGGCTGGTACGCGCTGTACGAGCACGAGGACTTCAACGCCAAGGAGCGTGGCCGCGTCCTGCTGGCCGACCAGTCGCTGGGCGATGTGCGGGCGTTCGGTTTCGAAGGCCGTGTCCTGTCGGTGGTGGATCACACCGAGCAGAGCCTGGCCCTGCACGTCGAGGCGGACTTCAAGGGCTTCGCCGCCCAGGTGGGCCCGCGCGACGAGCTCGCGTCCATCGCGGACAAGGACACACGGGAGATCGACGACCTCGGTGCCATCGTGGGTGCCTCCCGCACCACCCTGGGCCCGGCGCTGAAGAACCGGACGGCCTCCATACGCGTCTTCCCGCACGGCACGGACGCCGCCCAGGTGCAGAAGAACAAGCTGCCCGTCGAGGAAGGCACCTACATCCTCACCAACGTCGCCAGCGGCAAGGTGCTGGACATCCTGGGCAACGAGCAGGAGAGCGGCGCGAACGTCGGCCAGTACACCCGCCACGGCGGAGCGAACCAGCAGTGGACGTTCAAGGCCGTACGGCGCGTCGGCCGCCAGTCCCCGTGGGACGTCACCGGCGTGTACGAGATCACGTCCAAGGCCAGCGGACTGTTCCTCGACGTCGACAAGGCCGGTCTCCAGGACACCGCCAACATCCAGCAGTGGACGGGTAACGGCGGCACCAACCAGCGCTGGTGGGTCACCCCGGTCGGCGACGGCGTCTTCGTGATCAGCAACGTCCTCAGCGGCAAGGCCGTGGACGTCGCCGGCATGTCGATGGACAACAGCGCGAACGTCCAGCAGTACACGTTCAACGACACCGACGCGCAGAAATGGCGCCTGGAGCGCGTCTGACAGCTGACGGTGCGGCCTGAAGCGCCCGCGGCGGACCGTGGCGGCCGGGATCGCGAAGCCGATGCCGGGCGAAGCCGCCCCCGGCCGCCGCCCGTCCACGACGGGCGGCGGAGTGACGGGCCCGGCCGTACGGTGGAAACACTGCCGGGGGCCGGACGTGAGGAGAGGCTCGTGCCCACCATGAGCGGTACCGCCAGTGTGTACATCGAGCGCTCGCCGGAGGCGGCCTTCGCCGTGCTGGCCGACGCGGGCAACTGGCCCGCCATCAACCGTGGCGTCACCCTGCGGATCACCCCGGTGACGGGCGATCCGTCCCGGCTCCTGGCGGGTGGGGACACGTTCGTCGAACACGCCGCGGGGCCGGAGGATACGGAGTACACCTTCCCCTGGACGGTCCAGGAAGCGACCCCGAACACCCGCCTGACCATCGTCTCGCAGGCGGAACTGGGCACCGGGAACCACTGCTGCCAGACCATCACCTACGAGTTCGCACCCTCCGGCACCGGCACCCTCTTCACCCGCACCATCCGCGTCGACTTCCCCGACGGCCTCCTCGAATCGGCCCCGAAGAGCCAGGCCGACTCGTTCCAGAACTACCTCGGGCAGCAGTACACGATGGCCATGATGTTCAAGAAGCACCTTGAGGAACGCCACTGACCGACCCGTAGCCGCCCCGGTCGGCTCACTGGCCGCGGAAGAACGTGGCCGTCATATGGATCATCGTGCCCTTGGCGGGGTCGACGATCGTGTCGTACGCCCGGTGCTGGGCGAAATCCTCCACCTGGGTGACGAACAGCCCCGTCTTGGGCTCGTGCCAGGTCACGGCGTACTGGCAGGGCCGCAACCGCGTGCTGGTGTACGTGATGTCCTGCGTCAGCCCCTGGGTCCCCGCCGGCCCCTGGGTCACCTTGATCGTCGCCCGGCTCTCATCGGTGAAGTGGATCGTGGCCACGAACGGACCCGGGCCGATGGGAGTGTCGCTGCCGAAGTCCAGGGTCCACGTCTGCCCGACGGCGGGCATCGCCGCGTCCTCGTACTCCCGCTCCCAGCCGCGGCACTCCACCCCGCCACGCGGCGCGGGGAGCTCCTGCGCTTCGGCGGGGAGAGTGCCCGTGCAGCACAGGGCCAGGGACAGGGGCACGGCCACGCGGATGAACCGGGCGATCTTCATGGAGGCTCCTTACACCCCCTACCGTCAGGAACACAGCCCTCCTTGGCCGGATCGGCTGCACCGGCATTCCACCACGGCCTCCCCCGGACGGCGACTCCAAGGGCGCGCCGTCGGCATCGAGGCCCGCCGGCGACGCGGACAACGTCGGGGAGCGCGCGGCCATGGGCGCAGGCATGATCCCCACTCCGGCGCGGGAGAGGCGGCGAGTACCGGTCGGCCCGTGACGACGGCCCGGTAGCAGTGTGACCCCAATGTGCCCCGCGAAAGCGGCAGATCAGCGCCTTCGCAGGTCAGAGGCTATGAATTGGGCCGCAGGGTCCACACGACCGTCATCTCGCCGGTCACCGCGCCGTCCTCGCGGGTGATCGCGACGCGGACCGGGAACTCGGGGCGCTCCCCCGCGTCCAGTTCGGCGACGACCTCGGCGGCCGGGCGGCCGAGCTCGGCGGTGGCGGTGACCGGGCCCTTGGCGAGCTTCTTGTAGCCGATCTCGGCACTGACGGCCAGCGGCACGGCGCGGCCGAGCTGGTCGCCGAAGGCGGCCAGGACGATGGCGCCGCTCGCGGACTCGGCGAGGGTGAACATGGCTCCGGCGTGCGGGCCCCCGACGTGGTTGTGGTAGTCGGGCTGGTCGGGGAGGCTGACGACGGCGCGCTCCGGGGTGATCTCGCCGAAGGCGAGGTTGAGGGTGCGCACCATGGGCACGGTGGCCGCGAGCATGTCGCCGATCGAGGGCTTGGTCTCAGACATAGCCGCAAGTTACCAGTCGGTAGCCTCGGCGGGAAGGGGCGCCCGTCACACAAGACACCGACTGCCTCTATGGTTATCGGCCATGTGGCCAGGACAGCAGCCGCCCGGGGGCGAGCAGAACCCGCAGGACAAGAACCCGTACCAGACGCCGGGGCCTCAGCCGGGGTTTCCACCGCCGAACCCGTATCAGCAGCCGGGGTACGCGCAGCCCGGCTACGGGCAGCAGCCCAACCCGTACCAGCAGCCCGTCGGCGCCCAGCCGGCCGGTCAGCCCGGGCAACCGGGACAGCCGGGACAGCCGGGACAGCCGGGACAGCCGATGCAACCCGGTGTCGAGCCGGGCACGGTGCCGCAGTGGAACGCCGGCGGCCCGCCCGGTGCGCCGCGCCCGCCGGGTGACAACCGCAAGCGCACCACGGTGATCGCGATCGGCGCGGCGGTGGCCGTCGTGGTCGCGGCCGTGGTCACCGGTGTCGTCGTGCTCAAGGACGACGACAAGGAGAACGTGGCGCAGAGCGACACACAGCCCTCGTCGTCCGCGCCCGCGCCCGCCTCCTCGGCCCCGTCCCCGTCGGGCTCGGAGGCTCCCCTCGACAACCCGCGCA
Organism: Streptomyces albireticuli; assembly: GCF_021228125.1. Classification (GTDB taxonomy): domain Bacteria; phylum Actinomycetota; class Actinomycetes; order Streptomycetales; family Streptomycetaceae; genus Streptomyces; species Streptomyces albireticuli. The sequence continues at coordinate 27,494 of NZ_JAJQQS010000020.1, read as the reverse complement.
GTGGCGGCGAGGAGGTCAAGCCGGTGATCGACGGCTGGAAGGTCGTCACCAACCAGAAGCGGCACGACGCCTTCGACGTCCCGGCGGACTGGACCGTGGAGTCGCCCTCGCAGTCCATCGGCTTCGAGGACGAGAAGGGCAAGGGCCTGGTCCTGATGAGCGGCACCGCCCGCTACAAGAAGGCCGGCTGCGCCGGCCGGCCGAACGGCAGCCTGGGCGCCGCGGGCACGAAGGGCGCCCAGGGCGCCAAGAGCATGGCCAGCGCCGCCAAGATCGAGGCGGAGAACTGGCTCATCGCCGGCTACGACCTGAAGCAGACGGGCAAGCTGGAGAGCACCGACGCCAAGCCCTTCAAGAGCGACCACGGGCTCACCGGCTACACCTCCACCGCGACGGTGACCGGTGTGACCAAGAACGACAAGTGCGACACCGACGGCAAGTCCTTCACGGTGACGTACAAGGACTCCGCCGGGGACCTCGCGACCTGGGTGCTGCACGCGGCGACCGGGACCGGTGACGATCTGTCGGACGACACCATCAAGAAGATCATGAGCTCGCTCCGGCCGCTCAAGAGCTCCTGACCCGGAGTTCCGGACGGACGGAGCGCTCCGGACAGGGGACTCCCGTGCCCGGCGGCCCGGCCGGGCCGCCGGGCACGGGAGTCAGCCGATGCCGAACGCCCCGCCCGGCGGCTCCGGCGAGCCCACCGCGTCCGCGTCGCGCACCGGCGCGGCCCCGGCCGTGAACCGCTCCAGCGCCTCCCCGTGCTCGACCCGGGCCGGGAAGGCGTCGCCCGCGGCCCGGCGGGCGAGCGCGGCCACCGGCAGCTCGCCGTGCGAGGCGACGAGGACGGCGTTGCCGAAGCGGCGGCCGCGCAGCACCGCAGGCTCCGCGATCAGGCACACGTGCGCGAAGACCGCCGCGAAGCCGGCCACCTGCGAGCGCAGGAAGGTGAACGGCGCGCCGTCGGCGAGGTTGGCGGCGTAGCGGCCCCCCGGGCGCAGGACGCGGGCGGCCTCCCGCGCGTACTCCAGCGACGTCAGGTGGGCGGGCACCCGCGAGCCGCCGAAGACGTCCGCGACGATCACATCGGCGGAGCCGCCGGGCGCGGCCTCCAGCTCGGCGCGCGCGTCGGCCGCGCGCACCTCGGCCCCGGAGCCCTCGCGCAGCGGCAGGTGCTCGGCGACGAGCGCGAGGAGTCCGCGGTCGGCCTCGACGACGAGCTGCCGGGATCCGGGCCGGGTGGCCGCGACGTAGCGCGGCAGCGTGAGGGCGCCGCCGCCCAGGTGCAGCACGTCCAGGGCGCGGCGCGGTTCCGCCGCCGTGTCGAGGACGTGGGCGATCCGGCGGGCGTACTCGAATTCGAGGTGCTCCGGGTCGTCCAGGTCCACATAGGACTGCGGTGCCCCGTCGACGGTGAGCAGCCAGGCGCGCGGCCGGTCCACGTCGGGCATCAGCTTGGCCGTGCCGCAGTCCACGTCCCGCGTCACGGGTATCGGTTCTTCCACGCCCCTATTGTGCCGGGCGCCGGCCCTCCGGAAGGGCCGTGACCGTCCCCGCTCCCACCGTCCGGCCGCCCTCGCGCGCCACGAAGGACAGCCCGGTCTCCAGCGGCAGGGCGCGGTCCAGGACGACCGTCGCGGCGACGGTCTCCCCGGGCCGGGCGTACCCGCGCGGGCCGAGGCCGAGGGTGCCGGTGACATCGGCCGTACGGAAGTGGAACTGCGCCCGGTGCCCGGTGGCCACGGGGGTGTGCCGGCCGCCGTCCGCGGCGACGGGCAGCCGGAGGCGGGCGGTGAAGCGCCGCCGGGGCGCGGCGCCGCCGGGGGCGGTGACGGTGTCGCCGCGGCGCACGTCCTCCCGCCGGACCCCGCGCAGGAGCACCCCCACGCAGTCGCCCGCCTCCGCGACCTCCATGGGCCGGCCGAAGGTCTCCAGACCGGTCACCAACGCGTCCCGGGGTCCGCCGCCGGGGCCGAGCAGCCGGACCCGGGCGCCGGGGCGTACGGTGCCGCGCTCGATCGTGCCCGTGACGACGGTGCCCCGCCCGGCCAGGGCGAACGCCCGCTCCACGGGCAGGAGCAGGGGCGCGTCGGTGCGGCGCGCGGGCGTGGGTACGTAGGTGTCGACGGCGTCGAGGAGCGCTTCGAGCGCGCCGGTCCAGCGCGGGTCACCCTCCAGCGCGCGCAGCGCCGAGACGCGGACGACGGCGGCGTGCCGGCCGTCGTGGCCGTGGGCGGTCAGCAGCGCGCGGACGTCGAGTTCGGCGAGGTCGGTGAGTTCGGGCCCGCCGGCGTCCGCCTTGGTGAGGGCGACGACGAGGTGGCGCACCCCGGCCTGGCGGGCGAGCAGCAGGTGGGCCGCGGTGCCGGGGACGACGCCGTCGAGCGCGGACACCGCGAGGACGGCCCCGTCGAGCGGGGCGGCCCCGGTGAGCAGGTTCGTGGTGTAGCGAGGGTGACCGGGCAGGTCGGCGTGCGCGTAGTGGCGGGTGCCGGTCTCGTAGGCGACGCGGGTGATGCCGGTCGTGGTGCCGCTCATGGGGCGGGCGGCGGAGCCGAGGCTCCGGGCGAGGGCCGCGGTGAGCGTGGTCTTGCCGTGGCCCTGCGGGCCGATGGTGCCGATGTTGAGGTGTGGTTTGGTACGGGCGTAGGCCTGCTTGGGCATGGTTCCTTTCCCTGGAGCCGAGGTGCGGGGCGCGTGACCAGCACAGCCCGGCGCACACCGTCGATGCTGGCGCCCGGGGTGCGGGACGTCGAACGGTTTTCGCCGTGGGCGCCCGTTCCCGGTTCCCGCCCTGGTCCGGCGCCTCCCCCGGCCCCGGCGGGCGGCGCCGCGCCCACCCGGTCGGCGTGGTGGCGGGCGGACGAACCGCCGGTGCCGGAATGTGCTGGTTCCGTACCGGCTCGCGGACTTCGGGGCCGCCGCCCGCCCCCGTCGGTTACGCTCCATCGATGCTCCGATCCGCCGCGCCCCCCGCCGGACCCACCGGATTCGCCGCACGCGGTTCCCGTGCGCTGCTGTCCCCGTGGTTCCGCCTCGGCCTGCTCGTGGTGCTGCTCGCCGGTGCCGCGGCGACGGTGGTCGCCGTCCGCCCGGAGCGGCTGCTCGCCGACGGCTGGCCGCCCCAGCTGTCCGGCGGTGCCGCGGTAGTGCTGTTCGCCGTCGCGTACGGGCTGTGCACGGCGGCGTTCGTGCCCCGGCCGATCCTCAACATCGCCGCGGGCGCGCTCTTCGGCTCCCCGTTCGGCACGGCCGCCGCCGTGGCGGGCACGGTGCTGGGCTCGGGCCTCGCCTTCGGTCTGGGCAGGCTGCTGGGGCAGGACGCGCTGCGGCCCCTGCTGCGCGGGCGGTGGCTGACGGCCGCCGACCGGCAGCTGAGCCGGCACGGCTTCCGGTCGATGCTGGCGATCCGGCTGTTCCCGGGCGTGCCGTTCGCCGCCGCGAACTACTGCGCCGCCGTGTCCCGGATGGGCTGGGCGCCCTTCCTGCTGGCGACCGGCATCGGTAGCGTGCCCAACACCGCCGCGTACGTGATCGCGGGCAGCCACGCGTCGACGCCGACGTCCCCGGCCTTCCTGGCCGCCATGGCGTTCATCGGGGTCACCGGGCTCGCGGCCGTCGTGGTGGCGTGGCGCAAACGCGGCCGCACGGGGGCGTAGCCGGGCGGCACGGAGCGCCGGAGGACGCGTGGGTGGAGCCGGGCCATGGTGGATCGTCCGAGTGGCAGGGGGTACCGCAGGTGCTTAGCGTGAGGGCGTCCCTTCCCCGGCCGACCAGGAGAGCCCGTGATCCCCACCGACCAGCTGTCCGACCCGGCGGTGCGCGCCTTGGTCACCGCGATCAACGCCAACGACCGCGCGGCGTTCCAGGCCGCGCTGACCCCGGGCGCCACGATGTCCGACGACGGCTCGGACCGGGACCTCCAGGACTGGTCCGAGCGGGAGATCTTCTCCTCCGGCGGCCATATGGACGTGGAGTCCGAGGCCGACGACGGCCGGTCCCTCGTCGTCGGCTACCGCAACGACACCTGGGGGGAGATGCGGACCGCGTGGCGGTTCACGGTCGACGGAGGCAAGGTCAGCCGGTTCGAGACCGGCCAGGCCTGACGCCGGCCCGGCCCGGGGCCCCCGGCTTCGCCCGCCGTTCACCCGCAGGACGCCGGGCTGCCCACCGCCCGGTGGATGATCCCTTCCGACCGGCACCTCGAACGGGGCGGGCGGCCGGCCCGCGTCGGGTGCGCCCCCGCGGCCGGGACGTGTCCGCGATCGTCACCGGGATGGCACAAGCCTCATGACTTGGTTCGAATCATTCGTCCTCGGGCTCGTCCAGGGGCTGACGGAGTTCCTGCCGATCTCCTCCAGCGCCCATCTGCGGCTGACCGCCGCCTTCGCGGACTGGCCGGATCCGGGGGCGGCCTTCACGGCGGTCACCCAGATCGGCACCGAGGCCGCCGTGCTCCTGTACTTCCGCGAGGACATCGCGCGCATCGTCTCGGCGTGGTTCCGCTCCCTGTCCGACCGGCGGCTGGCCCGGGAGGACGCGGACGCGCGGACGGGCTGGCTGGTGATCGTCGGCTCGGTGCCGATCGGGGTGCTGGGGCTCGTACTGAAGGACGCCATCGAGGGGCCGTTCCGCGACCTGCGGCTGATCGCCACGACGCTCGTCGTGATGGGCGTCGTGCTGGGCGTCGCGGACCGGCTGGCGGCGCGCGACAGGGCCGGCGGGCGGCACCGGGCGGCCAGGCCGCGCAAGGAGCTGACGGACCTGAACGTCAAGGACGGCCTGGTCTTCGGCGTCTGCCAGGCGATGGCCCTGGTCCCCGGGGTCTCCCGCTCCGGCGCGACCATCAGCGGGGGCCTCTTCCTCGGCTACACCCGTGAGGCGGCGGCCCGCTACTCCTTCCTCCTCGCCGTGCCCGCGGTCCTGGCGTCGGGCCTCTTCGAGCTGAAGGACGCGGGCGAGGGCCACACGGCGTGGGGCCCGACGGTCTTCGCCACGGTGATCGCGTTCGTGGTCGGGTACGCGGTCATCGCGTGGTTCATGCGGTTCATCACGACCAAGAGCTTCATGCCCTTCGTGATCTACCGGATCCTGCTGGGCCTCCTCCTGTTCGCGCTGGTCGGTGCGGGTGTCCTCAGCCCGCACGCCGGGGAGTCGGCGGGCTGACGGAGCCCCCTTTCAGTCCCGGCTCCAGCCGCGTACGTGATCGATGTCGATCCGGGACCACGACCCGGGTGCGGCCCGCTCGCCGTTGAGGGCCGACTCGTTCTGGATGTCCCAGGTCATGGGGGCGTCGGGGACCTCGCGGGTGGTACGGCCCACCTCTTCGCCGTCGAGGTGGAAGCGGAGGTCGCCGGGGCGCCATTCGATGACCGAGGTGTGCCAGCGGCTCCAGCGGGCGCCGGTGTCCACGGCGAACTGGCGGCCGCAGCCCGCGGGGTGGGCGAAGCCGGCGACCGTGGCGTTCCATTCCAGCTCGGGGAAGTCGATCTCGGCGCACCCGCCCTTGGCCACCGGCCAGAGCAGATGGGCGCTCTTGTAGCCCGGGCTGACGTGGGAGACCCGCCACCTCTCCTCGTACCGCCCGTAGCGCAGGCCCATCAGCTTCTTGGGCACGACGGTGGCGCTGTGCACGCCCCCGGTACGGCCGCGCCAGAGCCGGATGCGCAGCTTCCCGCGGGAGACGGAGAGGGTGGTGGCCGGGTCGTAGTGACCACCGACGGGGAGGCCGCGCTGGGTCGCGGTGTCGGGCCACCCCTCGGGGTACGCCCACCAGTTCTCGCGCATGGCGCCCGTGAGGCCGCCGCAGTACGCCCGCGGCGTGTCGGGGTCGTGGGCGCAGTCGCTGAAGGCCCCCCGCGGGACGTCGGTGTCGAAGTCGTCGGCGAAGCGCAGGTGCCACTCCGGCGCGGCGGCCTCCGCGGGCGGGGCGGCGCGCGGGGCGAGCGGAGCGGCGGCGAGGAGGACGGCGGCGAGCAGACGGCGGGCCGGGCGTCGCGGGGAGCGCATGCATGGACTTCTACGGGTGGCTGCGCCCCGGTGGGCGGGTGCGCACCCGGGAACGCGCGAATCTTCCCCCCGATGGGCCCACCCGACGGCCGGCCGGCACCCCGACCTGACACACTCACGCCGGACCGCGGGGCCGCGTGGCGGGGTACCCCTGGTCGCACGGGTGGGGGCACGGCGGCGTACGAGGGCGGGGTGTTGCGGTGCGGCGGGGTGGGTGCCGCCGCGCGGGGCCTTTCCCCACCCCGCCCCTTCCCGGAACCGGGGGCGAGCCCCCGGGCCCCCTTTCCGCGCTGACGCGCGGTGTCCTCAATCGCCGGACGGGCTGATTTTCAGCCCGTCCGGCGATTGAGGACCGGGGCCCGGGGCGGAGCCCCGGTTCGGGAAGGGGCGGGTAGGGGACAAAGCCCCGCGCAGCGGCAACCCACCGCACCCCCACCCACCCGCCACACCCAGGATGCACACCGGCCCCCCGGCCCCCACCCTGGCCATATGGGACCGCCACCCCGCGTACGGACGGCGCGCATGGCCGCCGCCCTCCTGGCCGCCGCCACCGTCCTCACCGCGTGCGGCAGCCCCGACGACGAGGTGACCGCGGGGCAGACCCTGTCGCCCTCCGCCGCCCGCACCTCCGCCGAAGGCTCCCGCGTCGTCGCGTTCGAGGACACCTTCGTCTACGGGAACGGGCTGAAGGTGAAGGTGACCCGGCCGGTCGCGTTCACCCCGAGCGACACGTCCCTCGGCCACCAGCCGGGCCATTCGCCCGCCGCCTTCACGGTCACGCTCACCAACGGCACGGGGAAGACCTTCGACGTGGCCGGCGTCCTGGTGCGGGTGAAGGCCGGGGAGCAGGGCGTCCCCGCCCGGCAGGTCTTCGACAGCGCCCGGGGCGTGGGCAACCCGTTCACGGGCGCGCTGGCGGCCGGCGCGTCGGGGACGTCCTCCTTCGCCTTCGACATCCCGGCGAACGCGATGAGCAAGGTGGACGTCGAGGTGCGGCCCGACTTCGGCGCCGCGTACTACGGCGTGCACTGGGTCGGCCGCCCCGCCTGAACCCCGGCCCTCACGGCACCACCCGGCCGCGTCCGGCCATGGCTTCACGCCCTGTGTGCGCCCTCGGACCTCCACGGCGCACGAGAGCACAACACGCGTCAGTCTTACCGCTCTTAGGTGAAATGCCGCCGTTTATCCAATTGTATTGCCCGCTAGAGTGCAAACGAGCCAAGACTTCGCTCCATCGAGCGTCCCCACGGTCGTGCGCTCGCTCCAGGGGAGGACCCGTCGGCGCCCCGGCGCCGGCTCGACGAGGGGGACATGCGATGGCGACCTCACGCCTCCCCCGCTCCACGCGCATCGACACCCGTGCGCGGAACGGCGTGCCCGATACGGACATCACCGGCTGACGCACGCCGCACCCCGGCCCGCCGGGCCCACGGCTCCGGGCCGCCCCCGCACCAGCCCCCCGCACCCGTTTCCCGGCACGCCCCCACCCCCACGGCGATGGCGCACGTCCCGTCGCCGGCATCCGCGCAGCACGGACGACACTGCCGCTTCGACCGCCGGAGGTCAGCCGCCCATGCACCACACCACCGCGCTGTTCATCGAACTCGGGGCCGTCATCCTGGGCCTGGGACTCCTCGGCCGCCTCGCCGGCCGGATCGGCTTCTCCCCGATACCCCTCTACCTCCTCGCCGGGCTCGCCTTCGGGCACGGCGGCATCCGCCCGCTCAGCGCGAGCGAGTCGTTCGTCGCCACCGGCGCCGACATCGGCGTCACGCTGCTGCTGCTCCTCCTCGGCCTGGAGTACACCGGCTCCGAACTGGCCGCCAGCCTCCGCACCCAGTACCCCTCCGGCGCCGTCGACTTCGTCCTCAACGCCCTCCCCGGCGCCCTCGCCGCCCTCCTCCTGGGCTGGGGCACGCTCGCCGCGGTGGCCCTGGCCGGCGTCACCTGGATCTCCTCCTCCGGCGTCGTCGCCAAGTCCCTCGGCGACCTCGGCCGCCTCGGCCACCGCGAGACCCCGGTCATCGTGGGCGTGCTGGTCATCGAGGACCTCGCCATGGCCGTCTACCTGCCCGTCCTCACCGCGCTCCTCGCCGGGCTGAGCCTGACCGAGGGCGGGCTCACCCTGCTGATCGCCCTGGGCACCGTCGGCGCGGTGTTCTACGTCGCCGTGCGGCACGGCCACCACATCAGCCGCGCCGTCTCCTCCGACAACCCCGAGCTCCTGCTCCTGGTCGTCCTCGGACTGACCCTGTGCGTCGCGGGCCTGACGCAAGAACTGCACATCTCGGCGGCCGTCGGCGCGTTCCTCATCGGCATCGCGCTCTCGGACGAGGTCGCCGAGGGCGCCCGCAGTCTCCTCGCCCCGCTCCGCGATCTCTTCGCCGCCGTCTTCTTCGTGTTCTTCGGTCTGAGCACCGACCCCGCCGACATCCCGCCCGTGCTCGCCCCGGCGCTGCTCCTCGCCGCCGTCACGGCCCTCACGAAGATCGCCACCGGGTGGTACGCGGCACGCCGGGCGGGCGTCGAGGCCGCGGGGCGGTGGCGGGCGGGCGGCGCGCTGGTCGCGCGGGGCGAGTTCTCCATCGTCATCGCCGGCCTGGCCACCGGGGTCGAGCCGCGCGTGGGCCCGCTGGCCACCGCGTACGTCCTGGTGCTCGTCCTGCTCGGCCCGCTCGCCATGCGTTGGACCGAGCCGCTCGCCCACCGGCTCGGCCACCTCGCGAAGCCGCGCGCGACCACGCCACCGGCCGCCCCTAGGACGTCCCGCGAGCCCGAGGCCTCCGGGACGCCCTAGGGACGGCCGGGCGGCGAGCGGAACGCCGCCAGCAGCCGCTCGGCGGCCAGACTCGCCGGCAAGGTGCCCTCGCGGACCCGCTGTTCGAGCCCCGGGGTCTCCCGCCGGACGCCGGGGTGCTCGCGAAGCTCCTCCAGAAGCTGCTCGCGCACCATCGTCCAGACCCAGTCGACCTGCTGCTCCCGGCGCCGGCCCGCCAGCTCCCCGGTCGCGTCGAGGACCCGCCGGTGCTGCTCCAGCCGCTCCCACAGGGTGTCCAGGCCCGCTCCCTCGCGGGCGCTGCACGTGAGCACCGGCGGGTTCCAGGCCGCGTCGGGCGCCCGCATCAGGCGCAGCGCGCCCGCCAGTTCGCGGGCCGCGGCCTTGGCGTCGCGCTCGTGCGGGCCGTCCGCCTTGTTGACGGCGACGAGGTCGGCGAGTTCCAGGACGCCCTTCTTGATGCCCTGGAGCTGGTCGCCGGTGCGGGCCAGGGTGAGCATGAGGAAGGTGTCGACCATGCCGGCGACGGCGGTCTCGGACTGACCGACGCCGACGGTCTCCACCAGCACCACGTCGTAGCCGGCGGCCTCCATCACGACGATCGTCTCGCGGGTCGCCCGCGCCACCCCGCCGAGCGTGCCGGCGGTGGGCGACGGCCGGACGAACGCGGCGGGGTCGACGGCGAGCCGCTCCATCCGGGTCTTGTCACCCAGGATGCTGCCGCCCGTCCTGCTGGAGGACGGGTCGACGGCGAGCACGGCGACCTTGTGCCCGAGGCCGGTGAGCATCGTGCCGAGGGCGTCGATGAAGGTGGACTTGCCGACGCCGGGCACGCCCGTGATGCCGATCCGCCGGGCCCCGCCCGCGTGCGGGAGCAGCTCGGTGAGCATCCGCTGGGCCTGCTCGCGGTGGTCGGCCCGGGTGGACTCCACCAGTGTGATGGCCCGCGCCACCACCGCCCGCTTGCCGTCGAGCACGCCCTTGACGTAGGCGTCGATGTCGATCACGCGCGCCATCAGCGGTCCGGGCTCACAGCTCGTGGCCGAGGACGCCGGCCAGGGTCTTCAGCAGGTCGTGGGCGGCGTCCGGGATGACCGTGCCGGGCGGGAACACCGCGGCCGCGCCCATCTCCAGGAGCGTGGGCACGTCCTGCGGCGGGATGACCCCGCCGACAACGATCATGATGTCCTCCCGGCCCTGCTCGGCCAGCTGCTCGCGCAGCGCGGGTACGAGCGTGAGGTGGCCCGCGGCGAGCGAGGAGACGCCGACGATGTGCACGTCGGCCTCCACCGCCTGCCGGGCGACCTCCTCGGGCGTCTGGAAGAGCGGGCCGACGTCGACGTCGAAGCCGAGGTCGGCGAAGGCGGTGGCGATCACCTTCTGGCCGCGGTCGTGGCCGTCCTGGCCCATCTTGGCGACCAGGATGCGGGGACGGCGGCCGTCCTCCCGCTCGAACGCCTCGACCAGGGCGCGGGTGCGCTCCACCCCGGACGACGGTCCGGCCTCGTCACGGTACACACCGGAGATCGTACGGATCTGCCCGGCGTGCCGCCCGTACACCTTCTCCAGGGCGTCCGAGATCTCGCCCACGGTGGCCTTGGCGCGGGCCGCGTCCACGGCGAGCGCCAGCAGATTGCCCTCCAGCCCGGCACCGGGGCCGGCGGCGGCCGCCGCGGTGAGCGCGCGCAGCGCGTCCTGGCAGACGGCCTCGTCGCGCTCGGCGCGCAGCCGGCGCAGCTTGTCGATCTGCTGGGCGCGGACGGAGGAGTTGTCGACCTTGAGCACCTCGATCTGCTCGTCGCTGTCGACGCGGTACTTGTTGACGCCGATCACGGGCTGCCGGCCGGAGTCGATACGGGCCTGGGTGCGGGCCGCGGCCTCCTCGACGCGGAGCTTCGGGATGCCCGCGTCGATCGCCTTGGCCATGCCGCCGGCCGCCTCGACCTCCTCGATGTGCTGCCAGGCGCGGCGGGCGAGGTCGTGGGTGAGCTTCTCGACGTAGGCGCTGCCGCCCCAGGGGTCGATGACCCGGCAGGTCCCGGACTCCTGCTGGAGGAGCAGCTGGGTGTTGCGGGCGATGCGGGCGGAGAAGTCGGTGGGCAGCGCGAGCGCCTCGTCGAGGGCGTTGGTGTGCAGGGACTGGGTGTGCCCCTGGGTCGCGGCCATCGCCTCCACGCAGGTGCGCGCCACGTTGTTGAAGACGTCCTGGGCGGTCAGCGACCAGCCGGAGGTCTGCGAATGGGTGCGCAGCGACAGCGACTTGGCGTTCTGCGGCTCGAAGCGCTTGACGAGCTTGGCCCACAGCAGGCGGGCGGCCCGCAGCTTGGCGATCTCCATGAAGAAGTTCATGCCGATCGCCCAGAAGAAGGACAGCCGTGGTGCGAACGCGTCGACGTCCAGGCCCGCCTCGATGCCCGCCTTCAGGTACTCCACCCCGTCGGCGAGGGTGTACGCCAGCTCCAGGTCGGCCGTCGCGCCGGCCTCCTGGATGTGGTAGCCGGAGATGGAGATGGAGTTGTACCGCGGCATCTTCCGCGAGGTGTAGGAGAAGATGTCCGAGATGATCCGCATCGACGGCGTCGGCGGATAGATATAGGTGTTGCGGACCATGAACTCCTTGAGGATGTCGTTCTGGATGGTCCCGGCCAGCTTCTCGGGCGGTACGCCCTGTTCCTCGGCGGCGACGATGTAGAGGGCGAGGACGGGCAGCACCGCGCCGTTCATCGTCATCGACACGCTCATCCTGTCCAGCGGGATGCCGTCGAAGAGCTGCCGCATGTCGTAGATGGAGTCGATGGCGACGCCCGCCATGCCGACGTCGCCGGTGACGCGCGGGTGGTCGCTGTCGTAGCCGCGGTGGGTCGGCAGGTCGAAGGCGACGGACAGGCCCTTCTGACCGGCCGCCAGGTTGCGGCGGTAGAAGGCGTTGGACTCCTCGGCCGTGGAGAATCCGGCGTACTGCCGGATGGTCCAGGGCTGGTTGACGTACATCGTGGGGTACGGGCCGCGCAGGTAGGGCGCGACGCCGGGGTAGGTGCCGAGGAAGTCCAGGCCCTGGAGGTCGTCGGCGGTGTAGAGCGGCTTGACGCCGATGCCCTCGGGGGTCTCCCAGAGGAGGTCCTCGGCGCTCCTGCCGGTGCTCTCCTTCAGCGCGGCGCGCCACTGTCCGGCGTCGGCGGAGGGTCCGGGCGCCGCGCCGTCCAGCTCGATGTCGCCGAAGTCCGGGATCGGGCTGCCCTGCATCACGCCACTCCCATGCGGTCGAGGACGGAGGAGAGGACGGCGACGGCGTCGCCGCCCGCGAAGACGAACTCGTCCACCCCGGCCCGTAGATACGCTTCTTGTTCGTCCGTGCCCGGGCGGCCGGCGAGGAACACCCGGCGCGCGCCCGCCTTCTTGAGGGAGGCGGCGACGGCCTCGGCCTGCTCGGCGTAGACCTTGTCGCCGGAGCACAGGCAGGCGACGGTGGCGCCGCTGCGCGCGAGGGCGTCGGCGACGGTCTCCGCGTCGACGGTCACGGGGTCGTGCACGGGCTCGATGCCGCCCGCCTGGAAGAGGTTGGCGGCGAAGGTGGCGCGGCCGGTGTGGGCGGCGGCGGGGCCGAGCGCGGCGATCAGCACCCGGGGGCGGGCGCCGGTGGCGGCCAGGTGGGCGTCGGAGCGGGCGCGCAGCGCCTCGTACGCCTCGTCGCGGCGGACCTTCGGCAGGCCGCCCGGGTGCGGCCCGGTCCCGGCGGGGAGCGGTTCGCGGACCACGGGCTGCTCGCCGAGGTTCGGGAACTCGCTGACTCCGGTGATGGGTTCGCGGCGGGTGGCGAGGCCGGCGGAGCGGTGGGCCCAGGTGCCGGCCAGCCGGTCGGCGACCAGACCGGTGCGGAGCGCCGCGGCCTGTCCTCCGGCGCGCTCCAGCTCCTGGAACCAGGACCAGGCGGCGTGGGCGAGTTCGTCGGTGAGCCGCTCGACGTACCAGGAGCCGCCCGCCGGGTCGACGACCCGGGCGAGGTGGGACTCCTCCAGCAGGATCGAGGAGGTGTTGCGGGCGACGCGGCGCGCGAAGGCGTCGGGCAGGCCGAGGGCGTCGTCGAAGGGCAGGACGGTGACGGCGTCGGCGCCGCCGACGCCGGCGGCCAGGCAGGCGACGGTGGTGCGCAGCATGTTCACCCAGGGGTCCCGGCGGGTCATCATCACCGCGGAGGTGACGGCGTGCTGGCGCTGCGCGGCGGCGGTGCCCGTGACCCCGCTGACCTCGGCGACCCGCGCCCACAGCCGGCGCGCGGCGCGCAGCTTGGCGATGGTCAGGAACTGGTCGGCGGTGGCGGCGTAGCGGAACTCCAGCTGGGCGCAGGCGGCGTCGGCGCTCAGGTCGGCGGCGGTGAGGGCGCGCAGGTAGGCGACGCCGGTGGCGAGGGAGCAGCCGAGTTCCTGGGCGGCGGAGCCGCCGGCGTCGTGGTAGGGCAGGGCGTCGACGGTGAGGGCGCGCAGGCCGGGAAGGTCCTGGTGGCAGTGGGCGGCGAGGCCGGCGGCCGCGGCGAGCGGGCCGGCCGGGTCGGTGTCGCCGCCGGTGCGGGCGAGGACGGCGAGCGGGTCGGCGCCGAGGTTTCCGGCGGCGTCGCCGCGGGGGACCCGGCGCTCCTCGTACAGGCGCAGGAGCGCGTGGGCGGCGTCCTCGAAGGCGGCTCCGGCGTCGAGGACGACGGGGGCCAGGTCGAGGTAGACGCCGTCGAGCGCGGTGGCGAGGCCGTCCACGGGCAGGCCCTGGTCGCCGACGGTCAGCCAGAGGGAGGTGACCCCGTTCTCCAGGTCGGTGAGGACGGCCTCGTTGGCCCGCCGGGGGTCGGGGTGGGCGTGGCGCTGGCGGATGTCCCAGCCCGTGACCGCGGTCCCCTCCGGGCGCCCGCCGCGGACGAACGGCGGGAAGCCGGGGTATCCGGGGCGTCCGGAGGCGGTGCCGGCGTCCTCGGCGGTGTAGAGGGGGCTGGTCGCCAGCCCGTCCTGGAGCCGGGTGGCCAGCGCGGCCTCGGCCGCCGGGCCGGATGCATCCGTTGTGCCCGCTTTGCGCAGCACGCCTTCCACCAGGCGCTGCCATTGCTCACGGGAAGCGTCCGGGAACTCGGCGGCCAGGGAGAAGCCTTCGTCAGGCAGGACCGTCATGGGGGAAGGCTAGGGGAGCCGGTGCGCCCGGCAGCAGTGGCAGCCGCTGTGACCTTGACCTCTTCACATCGTTCCGCGCCGGCTCCCTCCGAACGGCGGTCAGCCGCGGGGCGCGCAGTCGCGTACGGGTGTGTCGTGGGTCAGGACGCAGGCGATGCGCTCGCCGCGCTCCTTGCCGTAGCGGTCGGTGAGCGCGGCGCGGAAGTCGGCCCACTGGCGGCGGGTGTCGGCGACGGCGCCCTGGACGGCGCGGTCGAAGTTGCCGCCGGTCCGGCCGCGCGGGGTGGTGGGTCCGCTGGTGGCGCCGGTGGCCGGGTCGATGGTCCCCGTGTCCTTGTTGAGGTCGGCGTGCTGGACGCGCTTGCCGCAGCCGAGGGGGACGAGCGAGAAGCAGCCGGTGGTGAGTCCGTCGGGGACGGCGGAGGCGAGGAGCGGCCGGCCGCCGGTGAGGGAGAGCAGCGGGGAGGGCGCGGCGAGGTCGAGGCCGGGCGGGTTGGTCCGGCCCACGGGGCGGTCGGGCGCGGCCCGGTCGGTCCAGTTGCTGTGGCTGTAGAAGTCCTGGACGCCGTGCAGGGCGCGGCCGAGGCCCTCGATGGCCTCGCACTTGTCGCGGCCGGGCACGCCGAGGGAGAAGGTGCAGTCCTTGCCGAGGTCGCTCTCGCCGGGCGCGACCGTGCCGTCGGCCTTCAGGGTGCCGGCGGCGGCGGTGACTCCCGCGGCGAAACGGCCCTGGAGCTGACTGACGCAGCCCTGGAGCGCGCGGGTGGCCTCGGCGCGGTCGCGCGGGTAGCCGGGCGAGGTGAGGTGGTCGGCGTCGTCGCAGTGGGCGGCGGGGGTGAAGACCTCGTCGGTGTCGGGGGCGCCGACGGCGCCGAAGGTGCCCGAGCGGCCGGCGATCTGGTCCAGGGAGCGGGGTTCGAAGCAGGTGCCGTCGGAGGGGGTGTTCGGCCGGCAGGCGAGGGCGGCGCGGGTGATGCGCTCGTGTTCGGTCTGCTGTCCGAACTTGCCTATGGTGCCGAATGCCTGAGCTGACGTCACTTGAGTCAGCGTCAGGATCGGTGCCACCAGGGTCGCGGCCGCCAGGAACAGCACGCCGCGGCGGATCGAGGTGGGTCTCTTGTGCCACATGGGTCTTCGGCCTTCGCTACGTCGAGGGGGGTTAAAAGGCGTAAAGACGACAGTGCACCGGCAAGCGACGGAATATGCAATATTGCTTGTAGTGTCCCACGTTATCGGTGGGGCCGTTGAGGTCCCCGGCCCTCCCGTCGGGCGGGGGCTCGCCCGGCGGTTCACGCCGACGCGGGATCGGGCGCGGGATCGGGCGCGGGATCGGGCGCGGCCTCCGGCTCGGCGAGTTCGTGCCGCCCCGGGACGACGAACTCGCACCACACCGACTTGCCGGTGCCGCGCGACTCGACCCCCCAGACGTCGGCGAGCCGGTCCACCAGCAGCAGGCCGCGCCCCGAGACGCCGGACTCGCCGGGTTCGCGGCGGCGCGGCAGGGCGCTGGAGCGGTCCTCCACCTCGACGCGCAGCCGGCGTTCGGGGCCGGTGAGCATACGGATCGTCACCACGGCCGCGCCGTCGGTGTGCAGGAGGGCGTTGGTGACGAGTTCGTCGGCGACGAGTTCGATCTCGTCGGAGCGCTCCCGGGCGCCCCAGGCCCGTACCGCCGCCCGGATCATGTGCCGGCCGGCGGAGAGCGCCTCGGGGTCCGCGGGCGCGATGTGCTGCTGGAGCCGGCCGCCGTGCCGGGCGGCGGAGCCCTGCCGGCGCAGCAGCAGGACGGCCATGTCGTCCTCGCCGACCCGCTCCTGGATCACGTCGCACAGCCGGTCGGCGAGTTCGTGCAGGTCGTAGGGGCCTTCGCCGACGAGGCCCGTGAGGTACTGCATGCCTTCGTCGAGGTCGGCGCCGGGCTGTTCGACGAGGCCGTCGGTGAACATCAGCAGGGTCTCGCCGGGGTCCAGCTCCACCGTGGTCACGGGGTAGTCGAGGCGGCCGAACTCGGCGGAGAGGCCGAGCGGCAGGCCCCCGGCGACGGGCAGCCGGCGCGCGGTGCCGTCGGCGTGCCGCAGCAGCGGGTCGATGTGGCCCGCGCGGACGAGCTGGACCACGCCGGTGGAGAGGTCGGCCTCGGCGTAGGAGCAGGTGGCGAAGCGGTCGGTGTCCAGTTCGTGGAGGAAGGAGGAGGCGCGCGCCATGATGGTGGCCGGGGCGTGGCCCTCGCTGGCGTAGGCCCGTAGGACGATGCGCAGTTGGCCCATGACGGCGGCGGCGTGGGTGTCGTGCCCCTGGACGTCGCCGATGACGGCGCCGACCCGGCCGCCGGGCAGCGGGATCACGTCGTACCAGTCGCCGCCGATGTCCCGGCCCATCCGGGCCGCGCGGTAGCGGACGGCGATCTGCGCGCCGGGGACGTCCGGGATCCGGCGCGGGAGCATGGCCTGCTGGAGCCCCTCGGCGAGGTCGTGCTCCTGGTCGAAGAGCATCGCGCGGGCGATGGCCTGGGCGAGGCTGCTGGAGAGGGCGATGAAGAGGTTGCGCTCCTGCTGGGTGAAGCCGCGGGTGCCGCGGTAGAGCAGGCCCAGGGCGCCGATGGGGCGGGCCTGGGCGATGAGGGGGAGGTAGGCGGCGCAGGAGATGCCGATGTCCTCGATGTTCTCCCACAGCCAGGGGTAGGACGCGGCGAAGTCCTCGCGCGACTCGATGAAGCGCGGTGCCATGGTGCGGACGACCTCGCTCATCGGGAACGCGTCGTCGATGCGGGTGTAGCGGGTGCCGGGGATGTAGTGCTCCTCGGGCCCCTCCGCGACCAGGTGGATCCGCCCGGACTCGACGAGGCCGAGGACGAGCAGGTCGCAGCCGATGTGCTGGACGGCCTGGGAGTCCTTGAAGAAGTCGATGACGTCCTGGACGGTCCTGGCGTGGGCGAGGGCCGCGGTGAGCGTCTCGACGACGGTGGTGGTGTCGCGCGCCTCCGGGTCCGCCGCGCGCGGCCCGGCCGCCTCCAGCTCCACGGTGGCGTCGCGGACGATGCCGACGATACGGAAGGGACGGCCCTGGTCGTCGCGCCGGATACGGCCCTGGGTGTAGGTCCAGCGCAGGGACTCGTCGGCCTGGCGGACCCGGTAGTAGGCGCCGTAGGTCTCGCTGCCGTCCTTCAGCGCGCGGGAGACGAGGGCGTCGAGCCCGGAGGCGTCGGCGCGCGGCAGCCGCCCGGCGAGGTCGCCGATCCGGCCCTCGAACCGGCCCGGGGGCACGCCCAGGACGTCCAGGGCCGTCCCGTCCAGGTGGAGCCTGCCACTGACGAGGTCCCAGTCGAAGGTGCCGACGCGGTTGAGGGCGGCACACCGCTCCGGGCGAGCGGGCCAGTCGTCCGGCACCGATCCGGCCGGCACGGCGGCAGGCGTCGCTCCCCGATCAACCATAGAGCTACTCTGACACCTTTTGCCCGTTTCTTCGATGTGACTGCGCGCTCCAGGGTGGTACGGATACGCCATGGAGTGGTTCACGGTCTCCGGGTACTGGCTGAGCCGGCTGGTGGTGCAGCGCGCGCTCGGCGCCGTCTACCTGGTCGCCTTCCTCACCGCCGCCCTCCAGTTCCGCGCGCTCATCGGCGAGCGCGGCATGCTGCCGGTGCCGCGCCACGTGCGCGGGCTGCCGTTCCTCCGGGCTCCGGGCGTCTTCGTGCTGCACTACTCCGACCGCTTCTTCGCCGCCTGGGCGTGGGCGGGCGCCGCCCTCTCGGCGGCGGTCGTCGCGGGCGCGGCGGACGCGGTGCCGCTGTGGACGTCGATGCTGATGTGGGCCGCCCTGTGGGTGATGTACCTGTCGATCGTCAACGTCGGCCAGACCTGGTACGCCTTCGGCTGGGAGTCGCTGCTGCTGGAGGCCGGCTTCCTCGCCGTCTTCCTCGGCAACGCCCGGACCGGCCCGCCGGTGCTGGTGCTGTGGCTGATGCGCTGGCTGCTCTTCCGCGTCGAGTTCGGCGCCGGGCTGATCAAGATGCGCGGGGACCGCTGCTGGCGGGAGCTGACGTGCCTGTACTACCACCATGAGACACAGCCGATGCCGGGCCCGCTGAGCTGGTTCTTCCACCGCCTGCCCCGGCCCCTGCACCGCGTCGAGGTGGCCGCCAACCACGTCGCGCAGCTGGTCGTGCCCCTCGGCCTCTTCACCCCGCAGCCCGTCGCGAGCGTCGCCGCCGGCGTGATCATCTGCACCCAGCTCTGGCTCGTCGCCTCCGGCAACTTCTCCTGGCTCAACTGGGTGACGATCGTCCTCGCCTTCTCCGCCGTCGACGGGGACGCCATGGCCGAAGCGCTGGGACTGCCCGCGCACGGACCCACGGCCGCGGCCCCGGTCTGGTTCGAGGTGCTCGTGCTCGCCGCGACCGCCCTGGTGGTCGTGCTCAGCCGGTGGCCGGTGCGCAACATGCTCTCGCGGAACCAGCGCATGAACATGTCCTTCAACGCCTTCCACCTGGTCAACACCTACGGCGCCTTCGGCAGCGTCAACCGCCGCCGGCACGAGGTGGTCGTCGAGGGCACGGACGCGGCGGAGGTCGGCCCCGGCACGGTGTGGCGGGAGTACGGCTTCAAGGGCAAGCCCGGCGACCCCCGGCGGCTGCCGCGCCAGTTCGCCCCGTACCACCTGCGGCTCGACTGGATGATGTGGTTCGCCGGCATCTCACCGGCCTACGCGCAGTCCTGGTTCGGCCCGTTCGTCGAGCGGCTCCTGGAGGGCGACCGGGACACCCTGCGGCTGCTGCGCCACAACCCCTTCCCCGACGCCCCGCCCACATACGTACGGGCCCGGGTCTATCTCTACCGCTTCACCACGTGGCGGGAGCGGCGGGCCACCGGCGCCTGGTGGCACCGCACGCTGGAGCGGGAGTTCCTCCCGCCGGTGGCGCTGCGCCGCTGACCCTCAGCGCGGCGGCAGCCCGCACAGCGCGAGCTCCGACGCCGTGATCGGCGGCCCGCCCCGGCCCGCCCGCCCGGGGCCGCGCGCGACGCAGAGCGCCACGGACGGTCTGAGCAGCTCGGTCAGCGGCGCGGACAGCGTCATCACGTCCATCAGCGCCTTCAGCACCACCGGGTCGCCGGTGGCCGTCCGCATCAGCCGCTGGACGTAGCCGCGCAGCAGCTTGGCGGCCGCCGGCGGCGGCGCGCCGATCGCGCCGGGGTAGTTGATGTCCTCGCCGGTGGCCAGGTCCCAGGGGCCGCTCGCCGCGCGGGCGAGCCGCCGCTGGAGGTCCGGGGCCAGCCCCGGCGCGCGGACGCCCCGCCGGGCGAGGGCGTCGCGCAGCACCACGGCGCTCTGGGCCGCCACCGAAAGGCCCTGCCCGTACACGGGGTTGAAGGTCGCGAGGGCGTCCCCCATCGCGACGAACCCCTCGGGCGGCGCGGGCAGCCGCTCGAAGAACCGGCGCCGGTTGACCGTGCTCCGGGTGAGCGCCACCTCCGTCAGGGGCTCGGCGCGCGCGATGAGGTCGGCGATGAGCGGGTCGCGCAGGGCGCGGAGGAACGGCTCGAACTCCCCCGCCTCCCCGGAGGGTTCCCCGCCCCGGGTGCCGGAGGTGGTGACCAGCCAGCGGCCGCCCTCGACGGGGACCAGCACGGCGCCCTGGCCGGGTCCCCCCAGGCGCGGGTCGGCCTGGACGCTGACCACCGGGAACCGCTCGGACTCCGGCGGCGCCCGGAAGATCCGGGTGGCGTAGACCAGCCCGGAGTCCACGGTCTCCTCGTGGACGACCGGCAGCCCCAGCTCGGTCAGCCGGCGCGCGGCCCGCGAGCCCCGCCCGGAGGCGTCGACGACCAGATCGGCCTCCAACGTCTCGGCGGCGCCGGTACCGGCGTCCCGGACCCGTACGCCCGTGACCCGGCGGACGTCGCCGAGCAGGGCGACCGCCTCGGTGCCCTCCCGCAGCACGACGCCGGGCAGGGCCAGGACCCGCGCGCGGACAACCAGGTCCAGCAGGTCACGGGTGCACGCCAGGAGGTACTGCGCGCCGGGCCAGCGCGGGAACCAGCCGCCGGGGCCCAGGGCCACCAGCCCCGTCGGCAGCGCCCTCATCCGGGCGCCCGCGCTCACCCACCCGTCGAGGGCGCCCGGGAGCAGTGACTCCACCGCCCGCGCGCCCCCGGACATCAGCAGGTGCGCGTGCCGGGCCTGCGGCAGCCCCTTGCGGGGCAGCGGCCCCGCGGGCATCAGGTCCCGGTCGACGACCACGACCTCGTCGACGTGCCGGACGAGCACGGCGGCGGCCAGCAGCCCGGCCATCCCGCCACCGAGCACGACGGCACGGGTACGGCCGTCATGGGGCCGGCTGTCACGGGCAGGGCTCTCGCCAGACGTACGCATGCCCGGACCCTCCCCTTCCGGCAAGGGGGATACGCACGGTTCACCCGGGCGTGGCGGCGCCGGGGCGCGGTTCCTGACCTGACGGGCCGGAACGCGGTTGCCACAGGAGTCAGCCGACCTGGGCGAACTCCGGCCGGCCGACGATTGAGGACACCGCGGCAGCGCGGAACGGACGCCGAGGCCGGGGACGCGGCCCCGTTACGGAAATCACAGGCAGGCAAAAGCCCCCCGCCACCACATGCGCCCCGCCCCGCCGTCCCGCACCGTGGAATCGACCCGCACGCGGCGAAAGGCGACCCCATGGACCCCCTGGACGCCCTCGACCGCATCGCCTTCCTCCTCGAACGCGCCCAGGCCCCCACCTACCGCGTCAAAGCCTTCCGCACCGCCGCCGACGTCATCGCCGCCCTCCCCGCCCCGGAACTCCGCCGCCGCGCCGAATCCGGCACCCTCACCCGGGAGAAGGGCATCGGCCCCAAGACCGCCGCCGTCGTGACCGAGGCCCTGGCCGGCACCGTCCCCGGCTATCTGGCGCGGCTGGAGGAGGAAGCCGCCGAGCCGCTCACGGAGGGCGGCGAGACCCTGCGCGCGGCGCTGCGCGGCGACTGCCACCTGCACTCCGACTGGTCCGACGGCGGCAGCCCGATCGAGGCCATGGCCCGTGCCGCCCGCGGCCTCGGGCACGAGTGGGCGGTGCTCACCGACCACTCCCCCCGGCTGACGATCGCCCGCGGCCTCTCCCCCGAACGGCTGCGCGCGCAGCTCGCCGTCGTCGCGGAGGTCAACGAGCTGCTGGCCGCCGGGGGCGGCGGCTTCCGGCTGCTGACAGGCATCGAGTGCGACATCCTCGCCGACGGATCGCTCGACCAGGAGCCGGAACTGCTGGAGGAGCTGGACGTCGTCGTCGCCTCCGTCCACTCCAAGCTGCGGATGGACGCCGAGGCCATGACCCGCCGGCTGGTCGCGGCCGTCGCCAACCCGCTCGTCGACGTCCTCGGGCACTGCACCGGACGGCTGCTGGCCGACCGGGGACGCCCGGAATCGGAGTTCGACGCGCCGCTGGTCTTCGCCGCGTGCGCCCGCTTCGGTACCGCCGTGGAGATCAACAGCCGCCCCGAGCGCCTCGACCCGCCGCGCCGGCTGATCCGCGAGGCCCTTGACGCGGGCACGCTGTTCTCCGTCGACAGCGACGCGCACGCCCCCGGCCAGCTCGACTGGCAGATCCACGGCTGCGCCCGGGCCGAGGAGTGCGGGGTGCCCGCCGAGCGGATCATCACCACCTGGACCGCCGACGAGCTCCTGGAGTGGACCCGCTCCCGGTGACCGCCGCCGGGCGGCGGCGCCGACCTGCGCGCGGCCGGGCTCCCCCTGATCATCGGAGACATGGGCCACGCCACGATCCCCGTGATCCAGCCGATGCTCGCCACCCCCGGCCCGCTGCCCGCCCCGGGGGACGAGGCGGCGTGGGCGTTCGAGGTCAAGTGGGACGGCGTACGCTGCGTCGTCACGGCGCCCGGCGACGGCAGCGTGAGCCTCACCACCCGGACGGGCAACGACGCCACCGCGACCTACCCGGAGCTCCGGGCGCTCGGCGAGCGGTTCCGCCGCCACGCGGCCGTGCTCGACGGCGAGGTCGTCGTCCTCGACGCCCACGGACGGCCCGACTTCGGGCTGCTCCAGCGCCGGATGGGCGTGCTGAACCCGCGCCGCGCCGCCCAGCTGGCGATGGAGTACCCCGTCCACCTGATGCTCTTCGACATCATGCATCTGGACGACCGGTCGCTCCTCAAGCTGCCCTACCGGGACCGCCGGTCCGTCCTGGCCGGGCTCCGCCTGGGCGGTACGCACTGGTCGGTGCCCGCCTATATGGAGGGGCACGGCAGGCGGGCGTGGGACGCCACCCTCAAGGGCGGCTTCGAGGGCGTCCTGGCGAAGCGGCTCTCCTCGCTCTACCTCCCGGGCGTCCGCTCACCCGAGTGGCGCAAGACGAAGCATGTGACGACCATCGATGTGATCATCGGCGGCTGGGCGGAGGGCAAGGGCGCGCTGACCGGGCTGCCCGGAGCGGTCCTCACCGGGCTGGACGAACCCGGCGGCCTGCGGTTCACCGGCTCCGTCGGCTCGGGGCTGTCCGAGCGCGAGCGGCGCGACCTCGCCCGCTACCTGGACGTACTGGCCCGCCCCGCGTCCCCCTTCGCGGGCCCCACGGGGGTGGCGGGCGCGCACTGGGTCGAGCCCCGGCTCGTCGCCGAGGTCACCTTCTCCGGCTGGACCCCGGCCGGCCATCTGCGCCACCCGACCTGGCACCGGCTGCGCCCCGACCTGACCCGGCTGTGAGGCGTCCGCCGGCCGCTCAGGGCAGCGGACGACGGGTGTCGTCCCCGGTGAGCGGCGCCAGCAGGTCGCCGTGGGCGGCGACCCGGTCGAGCACCTCCTCCGGTGTGAAGGCCAGCTCGCCGGTGCTCGTACAGGCGGCGACCTCGTCCCAGCCGACCGGCGCGGCGACACCGGGGCGGTCGCGCAGCCGGACGGTGTAGGGCGCGGCCGTGGTCTTGGCGCTCGCGTTCTGCGACCAGTCGATGAACACCTTGCCCCGGCGGGCCGCGCGGGCCATGGAGGCGACCACCAGCCCCGGGTGCTCCCCCTGCATCCGGCCGGCCAGCTCCTTGGCGTAGGCGGAGGCCGCCCTGCCGGGCGTGGGGCTCAGGGCGGCGTAGAGGTGCAGCCCCTTGGAGCCGGAGACGACGGCGTGGGCGGTCAGGCCGTCGTCCGCGAGGAGCTGACGCAACCGCTGCGCGACCCGGCAGCACAGCACCAGGTCGGCGCCGGGCCCCGGGTCCAGGTCGAGGACGAGGCGGTCGTGCGCGTCGGGCCCTCCCGCCGCCGTCCACTGCGGGACGTGCACCTCGTACGCGCCGAGGTTCGCCATGGCGATCAGCGCGGCGGCGGAGTCGATCACGACCTGCTCGGTGACGCCCTCCCGGTGCTCGACCGGCACCACGGGAACCCAGCCGGGCACCCCGCCCGGCGGGTTCTTGGCCACCCAGCTCTGGCCCGTGAGACCTTCCGGGGCGCGTACGAAGGAGGCGGGCCGGCCGGTGGCATGCGGCAGCAGTACCCCTGCGACCCGGGCGTAGTAGTGCAGCACCTGCGCCTTGGTGTGGCCCGAGGCGGGGAACAGCACCCGGTCGAGGTGGGAGAGGGACAGCCGGTGCCCCTCGATCTCCACCGCCTGCCGGTCCGAGGATGCGGGCATAAGGTAGGAATTCCCCGTGGAGGGAACAAACTATGCGAACCATGTGGAAAGGTGCGATCGGCTTCGGGCTGGTGTCCGTGCCGGTCCGGCTGTACGCCGCGACCCAGGAGCACGGCGTCCGGCTGCACCAGGTCCACGACAAGGACGGCGGACGGATCCACCTCAAGCGCGTCTGCGACGTGTGCGGTGAGCAGATCGACTACGAGCACATCGCCAAGGGCTTCGAGGACGACGAGGGCCACACCGCCGTCGTCACCCAGGGCGAGCTGGCGGGGCTGCCGCTGCCGAGCAAGAAGCTCATCGACGTCCTGGCCTTCGTCGACTCCGACCGCATCGACCCGCTCCAGCTGGCGAGCTCCTACTACCTGGCGCCGGAGAGCGCGGCGGCGAACAAGCCCTACGTCCTGCTGCGGGAGACCCTCAAGCAGACCGACCGGGTGGCCGTCACCAAGATCGCGCTGCGCACCCGGGAGTCGCTGGCGCTGCTGCGCGTCCACGGCGACCTGCTGACCCTGCACACCATGTACTGGCCCGACGAGGTCCGCGACAGCGGCGATCTGGCCCCTCCGGGCTCGGTCACCGTGCGTCCGCAGGAGCTGAAGATGGCCACCAGCCTGATGGACACGCTCTCCGAGGACTTCGACCTCGAGGAGCAGGAGGACGAGTACGAGGTCGCCCTCCGCGAACTGATCGACGCCCATCTGTCCGACCGCCCCGTGCCCCGCAAGAAGACGGCTCCCGCGCCCGACAACGTCATCGACCTGATGGCCGCGCTCCAGGCGTCCATCGACTCCGCGGGAAAGAAGACGCCGGAGGGAGAGGCCGGGAAGAAGGCACCGGCGGCGAAACCGGCGCGCGGGGCCACGAAGAAGGCCGCCGCGCCCAAGAAGAGCACGGCGTCCGCGAAGTCCCCGTCCGCCACGGCGAAGAAGACGACGGCGAGGAAGACGACGGCGAAGAGCACGGCAGCGGGAAGCACCACGGCCAAGAGCACCAAGAAGACGGCGGCGAAGAAGACCGGCCGCCGCGCTTCCTGAGCGCCGTGGGCCCCGCGGGGCCGTCCGTCAGCCCGCCGGTTCGGCCTCCTCGCACACGGCGTCGGGCAGCAGCGCGCCGGCGGTACGGACCAGACCGTGCGCACCGCAGGTCTCGGCGACCTCCCGGCCCTCGCGCAGCCGCCCCTCGGCCTCGGCCGTACGACCGGCGGCGTTCAGCGCCACGCCGTGGTCGACCAGAGCGGCCGCGAACTCGTACTTGCACGGGGACTTGCGCAGGTGCCCCACGGACTGGTCCAGCATCTTCAGGGCGTCCTCCGGCTCCGCGACCTTGGCCGCCATGCGCAGCGCCTCGCCGAGCGCGGAGTCCGTGCCGAACCGGGCGGCGTGCCGCACGGCCTGGGTCGAGAGCGTACGGGCGCGCTCCGGGTCGTCGGGCGCGACCGCGACGGCCAGATCGAGGGCCCAGGGTGCCCAGACGGTGTTGTGCCGTCCGCGCTCCTCCAGTCTGCGCCCGGCCGCCTCCAGTTCGGCGACGGCCTCCTTGCGCCGCCCCTGCGCGAGCATCAGGCGTCCGGCGAGACACATGGCGTCGGGCAGGACGACCGCCGGGGTGTAGGGCGGCCGGAAGCCGTTCTCGTCGGCGACGACCTGCGCCTCCTCCACATCGCCGCGGGCGAGCAGCGTGTCGATGAGCATGCAGGTGCCGTCCCACTGGATGGGCAGGCCCGGGCCGAGCCGGTAGGCCAGCCGCAGTCCTTCGCGCAGCAGCTTCTCGGCTTGGTTGAGGTCACCTAGGCGGCGGTGGGCGTAGCCGAGGAAGTCATGGGCGAAGGCGAGGTGGATACCGCTCCAGCCGGAGATCTCGAAGGCCCGGATGGCCTCTTCGAAGAGCTCCTTTGCGCGGTCGAGCCGGTCGGTGTAGAGGAAGCTGATGCCGACGATACTGGGGAGTTCGAAGCCCCACTCGGTGTTGGTCCAGCTCATGCCGTCGGCCAGCCGGCCGTCCACCAGGGCGCGCTCGATCCGGTCGAGGACCTGGACGGCGTCCTCGCCGCGGATCACGCCGTCGAAGGCGCGGATGGCGAGCAGGGCCCGCTCGGCGTCGTCCCTGCCCCGCAGGTGGTCGGCGAGCTCGGAGATCCGCCGGGACCGGGCGGGCGCGTCCACCTCCTCGGACTGGATGCCCTTCCAGAGGTAGTGGGCGGCCTGGAGCCGCATCCGCCCCGCGCCCGGCGGGGTGCGGGCCGCCTGCACCGAGAGGACCTCGGCGGCCTCCTTGAGCTGGTTGTTGTGGGCGTACACCTGGGAGAGGCGGTAGGTGGCGTCCACGCGCAGTTCCTCGGTGAGGTGCGGCAGGGCCAGGGCGGACTTGAGGTGGTTGATGGTGGTCGACGGCGAGGTGAGCAGGGTGGAGCAGGCCAGCTCGTAGAGGACGGAGGCGCGCTCCTCCTCGGGCGGGGGCTCCCTCAGGGCGCGCTCCAGGCAGCGGCGCGCCGCGTCGGGGGCACCGACGGCGAGATGCTCGCGGGACGCTACCCGCAGCTGTTCGACCAGCTCGGGGTCGTGGTCGGGGTGGACCTCCAGCAGATGGCGGGAGGCCACGGCGGCGCCCTGGCCCGCCTCGGAGACGGCCCAGGCGGCCTGGCCGTGCATCGCGGTGCGGGTGGCCGCGGGGATCGCGCTGTAGACCGCGGTGGCGATCAAGGGGTGCACGAACTCCAGCTGGCTGACGCCGGTGAGGATACGGGCCTTGCGCAGCTTGTCCGCGCAGTCGGCGCCCTGTGCCGGGCCCATGCCCGCGAGGTTCGCGGCGAGGGTGGGCGAGATCTCCGTGCCGAGGACGGCGGCGGCGAAGGCGAACCGGGTGACGGCGTTGCCCAGGCCGTCCAGACGGGCCACGAGACCGGTGCCCCGGGCGGCGGCGCCGAGGGCCCGCAGGAGCGCGGCGGACTCGTCGAGCGGTTTGAGGTCCCGCTCCCGGGCCTTGGCGATCAACTCCACGGCCTCGTAGGGATTGCCGCCGGTGACGGCCCAGACCTCACGGCAGAAGGGGGCGTCCGCCTTGCCGTCGAAGGCCGTCTGCACCAGGCCGGCGACCGCGTCGGGCGTGAGGTTGCGCAGCTCCACCGGGCGGACGCTGCGGCCCTCGACGAGGTCGCGGAAGGCCGGGGTGTGGTCGGGCAGTTCGTTCGGACGGTAGGAGAGGGCGACCAGCAGCGGCATCTCGCGCAGCCGTACGGCGTAGGAGGTGAGCCAGGTCAGCGACTCCGCGTCGGACCAGTGGACGTCGTCGATGATGACGACCACCGGGTCGCCCTTCATGGCGAGTTGGGTGACCAGCCAGTCGAGTCCGTCGCGCACGCCCTGCGGGTCCTGCGGACCGGTGGGCGGCGAGATGCCGAGAGCGGGGCCGGCGATGTCGTACCAGCCGCTGAGCAGGTCCTGCCGGGCGGCGGTGGTCATCGGGGCGAGGGCCGGCTGGAGGAGCTGGCGCACGACATTGAAGGGGACGGAGCGCGAGGACTCGCTGCCGCGCGCGAAGAGCACGGTGCAGCGCTCCGTCTCGGTGGCGATGCGGCGCACCTCGGAGAGCAACGACGTTTTGCCCAGGCCCGCTTCGCCGCTGTAGAGCAGAAGTCCGCCGAGCCGGCTCCTCCCTTCACTCACGTGCCCGCACAGGCGGTGCACCGCCTGTTCCGCTGTCTCAAGTTCAAGCTCACGCTCGAACAGGGCGGCGGCTGCGTTCTGTTCACGCTGAGGCCCTGACATGGCGTTGACTCCCGGGAGGATGTGGTGGGGGCGAGCCTAGGGCGTGTATCGAGTCGTGATCAGTTTGTCGGTTCCGCCCTCGCTCTGAGGGCGGAACCGGTAGTCCAGTGCACATGACGCGTGCGCAACTGACGGACGAGGGGTGGGGGTTTGTCGAGCCGTAT
>NZ_JAJQQS010000019.1 GCF_021228125.1 Streptomyces albireticuli | reverse complement strand
CCAAGCGACCCCGCAATTGTTAGCGGCGCGAAATCCCCCTGGCAAAGATGTGACCTACTACCCCCCATCGTTCACACCAGCCCACACCACCCCCACCCAAACGCCCGACATGTCCGATTTCGGGGGTTACGGAAACCACTACCCCCACTCGTACGTGACCTGGGTCCCATGCCCCACCTCACACCCCACCCACCCCCAGTCACCGCACACTCATCCACAGTGACCGGGAACGGTCCTCCCCCCGGGACCGCAGAGATCTCGTCCAGACAAGAGCGGAATCGGAAGGGAAGGGCCCCTCATCGAAGAATCCCTTTGCCGCAGACACGTCGGCCACCGGCTACCGGTCGTCAGAGCCCTCCCGCCGGTGCGGCCTGGAGAGGCTCAGGGCGGAGCGGAATTCGAGGGGGCCGTCTCCCGCTCTGGCTTACTTCCGGCACCGGCCTGTCAGCCGGCCTGGCCCAGCACGATGTGGCAGTGCACCCGGGCCGGCTCCGACAGCAGTGGGTGCCACCGGGTGAACAGGTCGAGGAACGCCGCACCGTGGCGGGCGCGGTACGCCGGGCTGATCGCGACGATGTCCAGTTCGTTCGCGACGGTCAACTCGGCGAAGTCCCTGCGTGTCGTGAGACCCGGTCGCAGTCGTTCCCCGGTGAACCGGTCGGTGAACGGGCCCGCGTCATCGGTCAGCCCGGGGTAGGAGGCCCCGCGGTCGCAAGAGGCGTAGAAGTACACGAGCGCCTCGGCCTCGGCTCCGATCGCTTCGGCCAGCTCCGCCCTCCGTCCCAGGTCCAGCAGCGCGACCGCGAACCCGTCGGTCCCGTAGAAGGCGTGACACAGTCCGGCCGCCACCAGCGCGGGCCGGGCGTTCCAGGACGAAAGGAGGGCGCTGACACGCTCCAGGTGCGCCAGCAGAGTGCCACCGGGGTGCTCGATCCCCGCGGCTCCGCCCGCCCGCAGCATCGCCAATGCTTTCTCGGTCACCTTGAGCTCACCCTCTCTCCCTCGCCGTTCCCGGACGTCCGGTTACGTTCCCGCGGTGGCACCGCGCGAACCGGCTGTGCCGGGCCAGGCCACCGGTACGAGACGCGGCAGCGGGTGGCGGCCGGAGGCTCGGGGCCGCGACCACCGGCTCGCAAGCCGTGTGTTGGGCATGGCCGTGCGGCCGGTCACCGGCCGCCTGGCCTCCCGGCCCTCCCCCGGGTTGATACGTGGGCGAGGGAGGTCAACGGCAGGATCATCGACGACCTGTTGATCCGGGCCGAGGGCACGTCCATCGACGGACCGGGAGTCATCCTGGGACAGGCAGGGTCGGGGCTGCTCAGGCCGCCCGGCGGGCCCGGGGAGT
Source organism: Streptomyces albireticuli (assembly GCF_021228125.1). GTDB lineage: Bacteria > Actinomycetota > Actinomycetes > Streptomycetales > Streptomycetaceae > Streptomyces > Streptomyces albireticuli. Next base: position 189,009 of record NZ_JAJQQS010000019.1, on the reverse strand, counting down.
TCCTTCCCGCGACGGGCGTCATGTCCTTCGACACGGATGATCTGGCCAGCATGCAGACCAAGGGCACGCTGGTGGACGTGATCACCCACGAGATGGGGCACGTCATCGGCCTCATCACCTCGCCCGCACGGAAGAAGGGGCTGGTCAAGGGCATCGGCGGCGACAATCCCGTCTTCCGCGGCCAGCAGGCCCAGGAGGAGTGCAGGAAGCTGAGGGACGCGGACGAGCTCAAACCGGTGCCGGTGGAGAACGAAGGGCAGCCGGGCACGCGCGACGCGCACTGGCGGGAGAAGGTGTTCGCCAACGAGCTGATGACCGGGTTCGTCAAACAAGCACCCAATCCGCTGAGCCGCCTGACGGTGGGCGGCCTCCAGGACCTCGGCTACGTGGTCGACCTGGACGCTGCCGACGACTACAGCCTGCCCAGCCTCCTGGCACTCGCCGAGGAGGGCGAGCTGCGGACGCACATCGCCCCCATCGACGTCGGCATCGTGCTCCCCACCATCCCGACCGTGCTGCCCTCGGACAGCCTGGTCACCGCGGCATGAGGAAGCTACTCCCCGATGAGCCGTGAGCGGAAGCATCACGCGAGGAACGGGCGCGGGGCCGCGCCGGACGAAGGAGAACCGTACGTGGTCCTGCGGCCGGACGTCACCGTCCTGGGAGCCGAGGCGCTCGTCCCCCGTGACAACGTACGGCCCGCGCCCAACCGGTTCAGCCACGTCCTCGAACAGGACCAGCCGTACTGGTTCGACCGGGCCGAGCCGCATCCGCGCCCCGACGGGACCCTGGCCGCGGGGACATCCGTGGTCGTCCTCCGCGAGGAGGGCGAGCGCTGCCGGGTGGTCACCGGCAGCGGCCTGTACGTCTCCGTCGACCGGGCTAGCGTGGGGAGGCTTTCCCACGGCGACGGGTGACGCGACGACAGACGGTCCGGGACGCCGCCGAGGCGACCCGACGCGGTGGACTGACCGGTGACGGATCAGTGACGGACCAGTGACGGACCGGTGACGGACCGGTGACGGCCCGGTGGCCGAAGGACGCCGCGGCCCCCTGCGGGCAGCGGCCGGCAGGCGTGCGTCCGTCCCGCTGGCAGCCGGTACCCCCTCGGCTTACTGTGAAAACAACTGTGGCGGCTGCACATCGCGCTCTACCCGGGCCGCGCAAAGGACGCCCCCGAGCGGATCCGCCGCCGGAAGGGTGGGTGTTCCCATGGCCTCCCTCTATATCTCCTGGTGGAACGTGGAGAACCTCTTCGACGAGGAGAACTCCCCGCGCCGCAGCGAGAAACTCGCCCGTGTCCTGGCCGGCGACATACAGGGCTGGACGCCGGAGCTACGGGACCGGAAGATCAGTCAGCTGGCGTCGGTGATCGCGAAGATGAACGACGGCAAGGGCCCGGATCTGCTGGGCGTGTGCGAGATCGAGAACGAATTCGTGATGCGCGGCCTGATCGACGCGATCACGGTGCTGCTGCCGAACCGCTCCTACGACGTGGCACACGCCGACACCTCGGACCAGCGAGGCATCGACGTCGCGTTCATCTTCGACTCGACGCTCTTCACCGCGCCTGCCGAAGAACAGTTCCAGCATGTGGTGATGCGCCGCACCGGAACACGGGAGCTCTTCCAGGTGAACTTCCACACCGCTGAGGGACTTACCTGGGCGGTGTTCGGCAATCACTGGCCTTCGCGCCGAGGCGGGCACCTGGAATCGGAGGGCTACCGGGCGGTGGCCGGCGAGACGCTCTCCTTCTTCCACGAGCGGGTCCTCGAAGTGCACGGAGCGAAAACCCCGGTGCTGGCCATGGGCGACTTCAACGACGAGCCGTTCGACGTCTCACTGACGCGGCACGCGCTCAGCACCCGTCAGCGCGAGAAGGTCATGAACGCCACCGAGGCACCGCTGCTGTGGAACCTGATGTGGCCGGTGGAGGGCGTCGACGAACACCGCGCCGAGGCCGGAGGCACGGGCACTCGGCTGCCCTCGGGCACCCTGTACTTCGACGGGTTCGCCAACGTCTTCGACCAGTTCCTGGTCAACAAGAACATGCTCAAGGCCGGCGCCGCCCTGCGTGCCGATCCGGACTCCGTTCACATCGTCACGCAGCCGCCCGAGATGATCAGTACGGGGAAATACCCCGCTCCCGTGCTGTTCGGCGGAATGGGGAAGCCGGTCAACATGAACGGCTTCTCCGACCACTACCCCATCGGCATGCGGGTTCACCTCGCCTGAGCCGTACCAGCCCGTACGTTCCGGCCCAGCCCAGCCCAGCCCGGCCCGGCCCGGCCGGAAATCTACCCCCTGGCCCTCGGGCTCACGTTCATCCGGATGTCGTCGGCCGCCCAGAGCACGAACCTCTCGACCGGGATCACCTCGTGTCCCGGCGCGTGCCGGAACCGGAAACGCTTGAGCAGCAGGGCCAGGACCAGCTCGGCCTCGGCCATGGCCAGGCCGGCGCCCTCACAGCCGCGCGGCCCGATCCCGAAGGGCACGTACGCCAGTCTCGGCCGCCCGGCCTCCTCTTCCGGGGTGAACCGCTCGGGGACGAACTTCTCCGGCTCGGGCCAGTGGTCGGGGTTCATGTGGACGGCCCAGAACGGATAGAAGATCGTCGTCCCGGCCGGGAGGTCGTAGTCGCCCACGGTGACGGCCTCGGTGGTCTCCCGCGCCCCGTACGGGCCGGGCGGGTACAGCCGCATCGATTCCTTGAGGACCATTTCGAGGTACGTGAGGCGCATCAGGTCGGCGTACTCGGGCGCCACGCGGTCACCGAGTACGCGGTCCAGTTCGTCGGTGACGCGTTCCGCCACCTCGGGGTGGCGGCCCAGCAGATGCAGGGTCCACGAGACGGCCACTCCGGTCGTGTGATGGGCGGCCAGCATCGTCACCATGACGGTGTCACGGATCCGCGCGGGCCGTTCACCGGCCTCGATGAGCGCCCCGATGAGATCGCTCCGGTCCGTACGGCCGCCGGAGCGGTGTGCCGCGACCACCCGGTCGACCGTCGCGCGCAACAAGGCGAGGGCTCCCTCGGCCCGCCGGGCGCGTTCCTCCCGCGTGCCCGGGACCGGCACGCCGTAGAGCCGCCCCAGGTATTCGGTGAGTACGCCCTCGAACGCGGTGACGACGCCGTCCGGGTCCGTGACGCCACCGCCCAGGGCGTACTCGCAGATCATCCGCAGGGACAGCCCGGTCAGATCCTTCTGCAGCTCTACGGGCCCGTGGCCGGCCTGTTCCGCCCAGCGGTCGGCGAGCGCCGTCGCCAGCGCGGTGAACCGCGGGAAGTGCCGCTCGTGGGAAGGCCGCCCGGCCAGAACCGACAGCATCAGCCGCCGCCACGGCGTGTGCTCGTCGGCCGGCAGCACCTGGAGGTTGCCCGCCTCGCACAGCGGCTCCAGGAACTGGAACAGCCGCTCCGGCCTCTTGTCGATGCCGGCCGTGGCCTCCAGCAGCACGGGGTCGGCGACCGATACGACCGTCTCCGCGCCCGGCAGCTGGAAGCGCACTACGGGCCCGTACTCGGCGTGCAGCCGCAACTGGTAATGGTGAAGGCCACCCGCTGCCGCGACAGCGCCGATCCCGCCGTCCTCCTGGGGCTCGGGGCCGGGAATGTTCATGACCATTTCCTCCTCGCTGACAGCCCGACACGCAGGGCGACGAACAAAGCCTCCCTGTGCACAACGACGACCGGGCGCCGTGAATGCCGGGCTCGTCGCGGGCAACCGGACGAGGCGGCTCGACGAACCGCTGAGCAGTTCCCGCACGGCGGCGCGGCGCACGGTTCGGTCCGTGCGCCGCGCTGTGGCCCCTGGCAGGGGTGTGGTGTTGTGCTGTCCTCGGAGGTCAAGGCCGGGGTGTGGCCGAGAAGCGCCCACCGGCCGGGTGCGGCGGGGAGGGTATGTGGGTGCCGGGCCGCAGATCTCCTTCACGAGCCGGTCGGGAGCATGTACTCGTCCACCCAGTCACCGCCGACCGTGTAGCGCCGGGCGTCCCGGTAGTAGACCTCGATTCCGCTCACGACGAGTGCCAGGTGCTCGACGTACCTCCGTACGTCCGCCTGCCGGGTGCCGAAGTCGGGCAGGTCGTCGGCCAGGGCGGTGAACTCCGCGACATCCGCGTCGTGGATGCGCCGCAGCTCCGCCCAGGCGTCGTCCTCGCTCCTGCCCTCGTGCTGGAGCAGCAGGACGAGGTTGACGGTGTCCGCGGCCTCCTCGGGTCTGGCGGACTCCTTCCGGTAGGAATAGGCGTCGTTCTGCCAGATCGAGATGCGTGTCAGCGCGCGTTCGATGCGCCGGATGACCGGGTGGTCCGTGACCCCGGGAGGCAACGGCAGGTCGAGCTCCATCTCGACCATCCGCAGGCTCGGGAATATGGCAATGGTGTGGAGCCGGAAGTCCCGTGCCTCGGCCACGGTCGGCATCCGGCGTGCGCGACGGAAGGCGGCTTCGGGCTCCAGTCCCTTGCGGAAGTAGCCGTCGATCGCGGCCGCATAGCGGTCCAGCCACCGTTCCGGCATCAACGGAGCGCACATCGTCCGCAGTTCGGCCGCCTGGCGGAGTATCGGTGGGTCCGCCGGGCGGGGACGGGCCCCTCGCAGCAGGTCCACGCAGCGGTCCCGGAGGTCCACGAGTTCCGAGGCGTCGCACAGCCCGTAGAAGTCGTCGAACGCGGTCAGCCAGAGGAAGAACAGGTTGCAGGCCGCCGCCCGCTCGTAGGAGGCCGGATTCGGGTAGGCGAGGGACGCGCAGCGGCAGAGCTCCTGTCGTACGTAGCGCTCCCGCCCGTCCTCGCTGATATGGGTCAGCTCGGCGCACCACCGCCGGTACGCGGCGCGGGTGCGGTCGGCGTACGGGCAGATGCCGCCGTAGTAGCGGTCCGGCAGCCGGAATCCGTCCGGCGGCAGGTGCGGGAGCCGTGCGTCGGGACGCGGCATCTCTCACTCCTCGGGCTGGTACGCGGTCCGGTCGGGCCCCAGGGTGACCGTCCCGGCTTCGATGGGCCGGCCGATGAAGGCGGTGGTGCCGTGGTAGCGGGGGGCGAAGCGGGCCTGGGCGAGGTTGCCGGAGACGACGTGTTCCAGTGCGGTCAGGTAGCGGCGTACGTCGGGGCCGGCGGCGTCGGCGGAGGCGCGCAGGAGGGCGGCCACCCGGTGCTCCCGGGTGGCGACCAGGGACACCAGGCGGTCGACGGACTCCTGGAGTTCGGTCCCCGAACGGGTCAGCACGCAGACCGCGTTGATGTGGTCGCCCGCGAAGTGCTCCGCGCGGAAGGAGAACAGGTCGTTGGCGAACAGCAAGTGCTCGGCGCAGGCCAGGTGCAGGGGGCGCAGGGCCGCACGGGTCTCCTGGTCCAGGGCGACGCCGGCGGCGTACTCGGTCAGCACGAAGTACACCCAGGCGGCCAGGCTCTGTTCCGTCCTGAGGCGTACGTAGCCGTCGAAGTCGAGCGCGACCGTGCCGGACCGGGCGGCCGTCTCGGCGTCGCAGCCACGGCTGAAGTCGTGGACGGCCGCGGTCAGCCGACACCGTTGTTCCGGGGGCATGCGGCGGCTCATGTCGTCCCGGATGCCGGCCAGTGCCGTGCCGTGAGGTGTGGTCGGGGGGCGGCCGTCGAGGACCCGGAGGCTGTCGTCGAGGGCGGGCTTCGCCTGTCGCCGGTTCGTCGTGCCGGCGGACAGGAACAGGTCGTCGAAGGCGAAGAGGAAGGAAGTGAGCCGCGAGAGGTCGTGGAAGCGCTCGTCGTCGGTGGCGGGGTAGCAGACCGAGGTCCACAGGGTGCTGCGGTGGGAGAGGAACCGTTCCCGTTCGTGGGCCGTGGCGAAGGGGTAGTGGGCGCGCAGCCATTGGTCGTGGGCCTGTTCGAGGCGGGCGGTGCGGGGGTGCCGGCCGAGGGAGAGGAGCCGGGGCAGCCGGGCGAGGCGGTAGCGCGCGCCGGGGGCGATGTGCGGGGCGGCGGTGGTCATGCGCGGCGTCCGGTGAGGGCGTGCGCGGTACGGCGCAGGGCGTCGGCGACCGCCGGTGGCAGCGGGACCCGGTCCAGGGCCCGCAGCGCCTGCCGGCGACGCTCCCCGATCAGTCGCTCGACCTCCCGCAGCGCCCCGGACTCCCGCATGACGGCGCGGACTCGGCGGGCGCCGTCCTCGTCGAGGTCCGGTCGGCCGACCAGAGATCTCAGGCGGTCCCGCCGGCAGGGGTCGGCCCGGGCCAGGGCGACGGCCAGCAGGACGGTCTGCTTGCCCGTACGCAGGTCGTCCAGGACGGACTTGCCCGTGACCGCCGGATCGCCGTACACCCCGAGGATGTCGTCGCGCAATTGGAACGCCTCGCCGAGCGGCAGGGCGTAGGCGGAGAGGGCGGCGGTGCGCGCGGGCGCGGTCCCGGCGAGGGCGGCGCCGAGGTGGAGCGGGCGTTCCACGGTGTACTTCGCGGTTTTGTACCGCACGATCCGCAGGGCCCGGCCGAGGTCGGCCGTCGGACGGCCGGTGGCGGTCAGGTCGAGGTACTGCCCGTACATCACCTCCCACCGCATCGTGTCCACCACGCCCCGGGCGGCCGCGAGCCGGCCGGGCGGCAGGCCCGCCGTGTGCAGGAGTTCATCCGACCACGCGTGGGCCAGGTCGCCGAGCAGGATCGCGGCGTGCGTCCCGAACCGGTCCGCGTCGCCGCGCCCCACGTGCCGGGCGGCCAGCGCGCGATGTACGGACGGGGCGCCGCGCCGGGTGTCGGAGCCGTCCATGATGTCGTCGTGGATCATCGCGAACGCGTGGAACATCTCCAGCGACGCCGCGGCCCGCACCACCGGCAGGGGAGGCCGCGGCGGGGGAGGTGCCGCCGCCTCCCCCGCCGCGTACCAGCCGAGCGCGCACAGCAAGGGCCGCAGCCGCTTGCCGCCGTCGAGCACGAAGTCCCGGATCAGCGACGTCACTTCGCCGGGGAGGTCCTGGGCCGCCGCGGCCCGCGCCCGGCCGTCCAGGAACCCCGCCAGCTCCGCGTCGATCCGGAGCCGGAGGCCGGCCAGGTCGATCGGCTCTGTGACGGCCGTGGCGCAGGCTGTCATGGCAGCACCTCGCGTCTGTCGGCAGGACGGGCGGGAACCGGAGCCGGACGTCCGGCGACCCGGCGGTACTGAGGTACAGCCGTTCGAACCCGAAGGTAAGGAGCCCCGCCGCCCTCGACCAGCCGTGTTCAGGTCATTCGCGGGCCTCCCGGGACCCCTCGGACACGCCCCAGGGACCCGTAGATCCGATCAGGCCGGTTTCCCGCTTGTTCGGCCCCGGCCCCGCGGGAACGCTGTTGGCCCTCACCCTGGCATATGCATGCCTTCGAGGAGGGAACAGCCATGCCTTTCAGACACACCGCCGCCGGCACGCTCGTCACCGCTCTCGTACTCCTGGCCGCGCCCACGCCCCCGGCCGCGACCGCCGCGGCTCTCCCGGCCGGCTGCACCAGCGGCGCCCTGCCGACCGGCGGCGTCCACCTCGTGTGCACCCAGGGCGTACCCGCCGGTACGACGCTCAGCGGCACCGACCAGGCGGACATCATCGAAGTCGAGGGCGGCGTGTTCAGCAGCACGATCGACGGCGGCGACGGCGACGACATCATCCGTCTCACCTACTTCCGCGTACCCGGGTATGACAAGGCGAGCCGTCTCGACGGAGGAAGCGGCAACGACACCATCTCGGTCGGGAAGCTGGCCGGCCCCCTCCGTGGCGGCCCCGGTGCGGACGAGATCACCGTGGACGGGACGCCCCCCGTGGAATCCCGCCTTCCCAAGCCCGCCACCGTCCACGGGGACGAGGGCGACGACACCATCCGCGTCGGGGCGATCGGCATCGGCGACGGGGCGCGCGCCACCTACCTCAGCGGGGGCGCCGGAGCCGATCTCATCGAGGTGCCGTCCGCCGGGCAGGACGGATACGCCACGGTCTCCGGGGACGACGACGATGACGTCATCCAGGGACCGGGCGCCACACAGGTCGTCCTCGGCCCGTACGGGACCGTCGACGGCGGTGAAGGCGACAACACCTGCCGCACCGACAACAACGCGGGCGGCACGGTCACCCGCTGCCGGAGCTAGGCGCCGCGGGCCCGAGCCGGTTACGGGCCTTCGGTCAGCCGCGGCCGGCCCGGAGCGCGTCGACGGCGATGCGGGCCGCGGCGCCGATGACCGCGTCGGCCGGCGGCAGGACGGCGGCGGGGCTGGCGGCGCGGGTGAACACCGCCACGGCGTAGCGACCGCCGTCGGGGTACTCGACGACGCCGACTTCGTTGCGGACGGTGGGCAGGCTCCCGGTCTTACCGGCGACGTGGACGTCGTCGAAGGGGAAGCCGGAGGCCAGGCGGTGGGGCCAGACCTGAAGTCCCAGCAGACGGCGCATCGCGGCGGTGTGTTCGGGGGCGCAGGCCTCGTCCCGCCAGATGGCGGTGAGCAGGCGGGTCATGTCGCGCGGGGTGCTGCGATTGGTGGCCGCGGGGTCGAGCACGCGGAGTCCGGCGATGACCCGGGGGTCGGCGAGCGCCTCGGGGCCGCCAGGTCCGGTGTCCTCCTTGAGGAGGGTGAGGAATTCCCGGAAGGTGTGGACGGCACGGGTGCGGGTGAGGCCCAGGCGCCGCGTGGTGTGGTTGACGGCGTCCAGGCCGACGCGTTCGAGGATGAGGTCGGCGGCGGTGTTGTCGCTGACGGCCATCATCAGATACGCGGCGTCGCGCAGGGAGAGGCGGACGTCGTCGAGCATCGCGGCGAGTCCGGTGGGGCCCGGGGTGCGGTCGCGCGGTGGGCACGTGATCTGCTCGGAGAGGTCGAGCCGGCCCGCCTCCGCCTGCTGGTGGAGGGCGACGAGCAGGCAGAGCTTGTGGACGCTGGCGGTGACGACCGGCTGGTCGGCGCCCGCGTCGAGCTGGTCTCCGGAGTCGATGTCGACGGCGTGGAGCCAGCCGGTGACGCCGGCTTCGGCGAAGGCGGCGCGGACGCGGCCACGGGTGCGCGCCTTGTTCTCGGTCATATCCAGTACTCCGCCGCGGGACGCAGGTGCAGGGGGGTGGGAGGCAGGTCGCCACCTGCCGTGGCGGTGGCGGCGAGGGCCTCGGTGACGGTGTCGGCGAAGGCGAGGGCGGCGGCGTCGCCACGCCCCCTGGGCCAGGCCGCGGAGTGCCGCAGGGTCAGCGGGGCGCCGGTGAGCGGGCGCCAGATGATGTCCGGGTCCTGGGCGGGGTGGGCGTCCCGTGAGGTGAAGGCGACGGCGCGGGAGGAGAGGATCAGGCCGCGGGTGAAGCTGGAGCCCTGGCCGTGCCGCACCGCGGCGGGCGTGTAGCCGTGCCGGGCGCAGGTGGTCAGGAGGTCGTCGTGCACGGCCGGTGCCTGGGCACGGGGGAAGAGGATCAGGTCGTACCCGGTGAGGGCGGTGAGCGGGACCGTTCCGGAGCGGGCGGCGGGGGCGTCACGGAGCAGCAGCACGCCCAGCTCGTGGCGCTGGACGGGGCCGAGCTCCAGGCCGGCGACGTCGCAGGGGTGCCGGATGAGCCCCACGTCCAGGTCGTGGGAGGCGAGCCCGGCGAGCTGGTCGGCCGTGGTCAGTTCGTGCAGTTCCAGTTCCACTCCGCCGTGCCGGTCGCGGAAGGCGGCCAGGATCGCGGCGACGGTGTCGCCCGCGAGGTCGGGCGGCAGGGCGGCGCGCAGCAGGCCGGTACGGCCCTCCTGGATGCGGCGGGCCGTCGCCCGCAGCGCCTCGGAGCGTGCCAGTATCTCGCGGGCCTCGTCGAGGAGCAGGGTGCCGCCCTTGGTGATCGTCACCTGGCGGCTGGTGCGCTCGAACAGGCGCACTCCCAGCTCCCGCTCAAGCCGCTGGATGCGCTGCGACAGGGGAGGCTGGGCCATGCCGAGGCGCTGGGCGGCGCGGCCGAAGTGTGACTCTTCTGCAACAGCCACAAAGCACTGTAGGTGGCGTATCAGGTCCACGAGCAGGAACTATATCGCAGATTAATCAATAGGATACCGATATCAATCTTGGACAGACGGGCGAGTGTGCTGCTGTGCTCGGAGCATGCCTTTCCCCCAGCCTCACCGGCGCTCCGGGCGCCGCACCCCTTCCCCGGCGTCGGCGGACGCCCCCGTCACGCGTGCCGGGCGGCGACGCCGCACAGCCCTCCTCACCTCGGCCGCAGCGGTGGCGCTCGCCGCGGCCACCGGCGGGGCGTACGCCGCCGGATGGGGCCCCTTCGCCACCGGCGCGCCCTCCTCCGATCCCGCGGCCCTGACCCAGGCACGCGCGTTCCTCGCCGACTGGGCGGCCGGAAGGCTGACCGAGGCGGGCGGTCGTACCACCAGCCCCGGGCCGGCCGAGAGCACGCTGCGGAACTTCACCGCCGGTCTGGAGATCGGCAAGCCGGTCCTCATCGCCTCGACGGCCACCACCGGGCGGGACGGCACGGTCACCGTGCCCTTCACCGCGAAGATGCCCGTCACCGGCCTGGGCACCTGGACCTACGCCTCGAAGCTCCCGCTGCGCGAGCAACGGGACGGGACGTGGAAGGTGGACTGGGCCCTCTCGCTCGTCCACCCGAAGCTGAACGGCACCGACAAGTTCCGCCTGGAGCGCGGGACCACCGAAGCGGTCGAGGTCAGCGGTCGAGGTGGTGCCCCCTTGTCCGGGCGTACGTATCCCTCGCTGGCGCCGGTCATCGCCCGGCTCGGCAAGGCCGCCGGGGGCGGCCCCCGGGGATCCGTCCAGGTCGTCGACCGCGTGACGGGCGAGGCCAAGGGCACGGTGGCCATCTTCGGCGGCGCACCCGCCCGTACGGCCGACGGACCCGTGCGCACCACCATCGACCCGGTGTGGCAGGCGGCCGCCGAGAAGGCTCTCGCCGCCAAGAGCCAGGGGAAGAACGCCGCCCTCGTCGCCCTGCGCGCCGACACCGGCGAGATCCTCGCCATGGCGAACTCACCGGCCTCCGGATTCAACCGCGCCGTCTCCGGCACCTACGCGCCCGGATCCACCTGGAAGATCGTCACCAGCACCGCGCTGCTGCTCAAGGGCGCCGTCGAGCCCGGCACCGTCGTCGACTGCCCCAAGTACCTCACCGTCGGCAAGCAGTTCCACAACGTGGAGCTGGGCGAGCACAGGGGAGCCACCTTCGCCCAGGACTTCACCGAGTCGTGCAACACCGCATTCATCAGCCTGCGTGACAAGCTCGGTGACCGGGAACCGGCCGACGTGGCCCGGAAGTACTTCGGCATAGGCCAGAAATGGAACATCGGCATCCCTTCCTTCGACGGAGCGGCGCCCGCGACGGGAGACGCGACCGACAAGGCCGCGGCGATGATCGGGCAGGGGAAGGTCCTGGGCAACCCCCTGACCATGGCGTCGGTCACCGCGACCGCGGCCTCCGGAACGTTCCGCCAGCCGACGCTCCTCCCCGGCACTCATGGCACGACCACCACCACGCCGCTCCCCAAGGACGTGACCGACCGGCTGCGCGCCATGATGCGTGCCACGGTCACCGAGGGCACCGCCAAGGGTCTGGCGGACCTGCCCGGCGACGTCGGCGCGAAGACCGGTACCGCCGAGGTCTCGGAACAAGCCCCCAACAACGGCTGGATCGCCGCGCACCGGGGTGGCATAGCCGTCGCCGCCGTCGTGGAGGGCGGCCTCAGCGGCAGCGCCTCCGCCGTACCCCTCGTCCACGACGTGCTGGCCGCCGTGCCCGCCGACCGCTCCTGACAGGCCGCCACCGCCTGCCACCGCCTGCCACCGCCTGCCACCGCCTGCCACCGACCGTCGTCGAAGACCACCGGCCGCCGGCGAAGATCGCCGACTGCCCGCGCGGCGTGCCGTGCGTCCCCGGTCTCCGCTCGCCTGTGCCGGATCACCTACCGAAAGGCGTCGCTCCATGCGCACCAGCACCTCCCCTACGAGGCGCTCCGTCATCGCCACTCTGACCGGTCTCGCGGTCGCCCCTCTCACCGCGTGCCGGACCGGTACGCCCGCCGTGGCGCCGTCGCCCACCGCGTCACATGGCACCGCTCGGGAGGCCGAGCGCGCGTTCGGCGAGCTGGAGCGGACGTACGACGCCCGGCTGGGTGTGTACGCCGTCGACACCGGCAGCGGGCGCGTCGTCGCCCACCGGCCGGACGAGCGCTTCGCCTACGCCTCCGTCTGCAAGGCCTTCCTCGCGGGCGCCGTGCTCAAGAAGAACACGCTCCAGGGGCTCGACCGGCATGTGCGCTACGGCCGTGAGGTTCCGGTCGGCCACTCGCCGGTCACCGGCCGGCACGTCGGCAGCGGCATGACCCTGCGGGAGTTGTGCGATGCCGCCGTCCGATACAGCGACAACGGCGCGGCCAACCTCCTCTTCGACGAACTCGGCGGCCCCAAGGGCTTGCAGGAGGCTCTCGCCGCGATCGGCGACCGCGTCACCAGGGCCGACCGTTACGAGACGGACCTGAGCGAGGCCGCCCCGGGCGATCCCCGCGACACCAGCACCCCTCGGGCCATGGCCGCCGACCTGCGCGCGTTCGTCCTCGGCGACGCCCTCGCCCCGGACGAACGTTCGGCGCTGACCGACTGGCTCAAGCGCAACAACACAGGGGACAAGCTCATCCGCGCGGGGGTCCCGGCCGGCTGGCAGGTGGGCGACAAGACGGGATCGGGGGGCTACGGCGCGCGCAACGACATCGCCGTTCTCTGGCCTCCCCGGGCCGCGCCGATCGTCGTCGCCGTCTTCTCCAGCCGCACCGCCAAGGACGCGAAGGCGGACGACACGCTCATCGCCAAGGCCACCGAGGTCACTGTGAAGGCCCTCGCCCAGGAGGTGAACCCGGCCTGACCGGCGGAGACCGGCTCTACCCGCCGACGCCTGAGGCCGGCCCCCGCCGAACCCTCGGGCGCCGGAGAGGCGCCCGGCCGGGCCGTAGCCCGCCGGGCGCCTCCGTCCGGCCCTGTCCGACCGGGCCCGCGCTACGCCTTGCGCAGCCGGTCGATGATGCCGTCCAGGTCCCGGACGAACAGATCGGCGCGGACCTTGTGACCGCCGGGAACCTCGTGCCAGTCGTGCGGGATGCCGGCCCTGCCGAGGAAGCCGCGGAACTCGCGCTGGGTCTCCAGCACGGCGGTCTCGTTGAACCGGTCCCAGAAGGTCGGCTCGGGGCTGGTGCCCGCGACCATGAAGATCCGCTTGTTGCGGTAGCTCTCGACGCGCTCGCACGGATTGTCCATGCTGACCCTCCGCTGGTCCCACGGCACGCCGTAGACCGTACCGCCGCCCAGTTCGACGGCCGCGGACGAGGCGTTGGCCCAGTGGACCACCCCGCCCTGGAGCCCGCCGGCGGGGCCGCGCAGGCTCGCCGGGCCGGAATGGGAGCTGACCGAGGCGAAGTGGCCCCAGTATTTGGCCGCGTACTTCAGCGCGCCGAAGCCTCCCATCGAGAACCCGGAGACGGCGCGGCCGTCGAATTCGGCGTAGGTCCGGAAGTTCGCGTCGATCCACGGGATCAGCTGGTTGATATGGAAGCTCTCCCAGTTGCGGGGGCCGACGGTCGAGCTGACCGGGTTGGAGTACCAGCCCGCGTGTCCGCCGTCGGGCATCACAACGATGATCGGCTTACCGGCGGTCCAGGCGCGGATGTCGTTGGGCGCGCGGTCGAAGGTGATGAAGTCCTGGTCGGTCCCGCCGCCGTGGAAAAGGTACAGGACGGGGTAGGTGCGGCCGCTGACGTGGTAGTCGTCCGGGAGCAGGACGTTGACGGCCGGCTGCCAGCCGATCTCGGCGGTCTGGAAGCGGTAGTACCACATGCGGGGATCGCCTTCGCCGCGCTGCACAATGCGTAGGCCGAAGCCGTCGTCGGCCGCATTGGCCGCCGAGGCCGTCCCGAGGACGGTGCCGGCGCCGAGGGCCATCGCCGCGGAGGCCCCGCCGACTGCCTTCAGAACGTTCCTCCGGGTGGGGCGGTACTCGCTCAACAGGACCTCCTGGTCGGTGACTGCTCGTCAAGTAGGGGATTCGTCAGGTAAGGGAAGGGACGGCCGGTCAGTTGTTCGTGATCCAGGCGCCCTTGGCCGCGGTCCAGTGGATCGTGACCTTCTGGAACTTCTGCGCCTTGCCGCCGGCCTCGTCCATCTCGTCGGTCACCGGGTAACCGAGCGCCCGCTCGTGCCCGGCGGCGTGGAACGCGTCGTAGATCGCTCCGTGCACGGTGTGCGCACCGGTCTGCGGCGACCACATGAACAGGCCGCGCTCGAAGAACTGGAAGCGACCTCGGGTCCCGTCCGGCGCCTGCGCCGCGTCCGCCTCGTCCATCGTCGGGAAGCCCCAGCGCTGCTCCGAGTTGGTGTCCCAGAACTTCTTCAGGATGTCCCCGTAGATCGCGTAGGCCACATCCGGATGCCAGAGGACGATCCCGTTCTGGAAGAGCTGAAACCTTCCGCCCAGCGCGGCGCTCTCCTCTGCGCGTACCGGCCGGCCGAGCGGCCCGCCCTCACCGCCCAGGCCCGCGTACTTCGCCCCGATCGTGCCGTAGGGCTGGAACGCCTCACCCATCAGCTGGCGCGCGTACCCTTCGGCCTGGGGGTACCGATCCGGATAGGCGGAGCGCTGGACGGCCTGGGCGAGCTCCCCCGCGGTGTCCCAGTCGGGCTCCATCTGCTGGGCCACCTCGAAGAACTTGTTCGCCGCGTAGTCGACGTCGAGGCACTGGTCCGGGTTGCACCACCCCTGTGAGGGCCGCTGCTGGAAGACTCCGAGCGAGTCCCGGTCACCGCAGTTCAGGTTGTTCATCCGGGATTCGACCCAGCCGGTCTCGAAGCCGGCGAGCATCACCTTGTCGGACACGCCTCGGCGCTGGCCGACCTCGTAGACCTTGCGGGTCACGGAGATGTCCCGTTCCGCCGGGATATGGCAGAACATCTCGGCCGTCGCGGAGTGCCCGAGGGGGCCGGGGACGTCCTTCGCGCCCTGTGCCCACGCCGGGCCGGCCAGGGCGGACGCGACCGTGGAGACGAGCAGAACCAGTGTTCCGAATCTCGCGCGCCGTGCTGCTGAGACATGCACGTGCCTGCTCCTTCGTCGGTGTCGTGTGAGGGTCGTGCGAGGAGTGAGCGCGGTCCGGGGACCGAGGGTCCGCAAGGTAGCCACCGGAGCGCCCGGCCAGGCATCCGGAACGATCCGGGGTGACACGCGCGACGGTTCCCGGTGGACTCCGGGTACGGCGAGCGGGCACGACAGGGGTGGTTCGGGTTCCCGGCGGTTCCTTCGCCCGCCTCACCGCACGGGGGTGGGGGCCGGGCACTCGGGGACCGGTGGGCGGTCCTTCGTGCGCACGGCGGGCAGCCAGGCGGTGGGGCGGGAGGTACCACGGGGAAGGTGTACGCGGTACCAGGCGGCGGACTGTGTGTCCGCCTCGTCGAGGATGGCGATCCCTTGGGAGAGGCGGCAGTCGACGGTGAGCTCGTCACCGTGCCACACCCGGTGGGGTACGACGTTGTCGGTGGTGTACGGGCGGCGGGGGTCGATCGCCAGGCCCAGACTGCACCCGGGGTTCCGGTCCGTGCGGTCCCGGCAGCCCCCTTCAGCGTTGAACACCCGGATCCGGTCTTCGGTTCCGGCCGGCGGCGTGCCCGGCGTACCGGTCGCGCCGACGCGCCCGGTGTACGTCCAGACCGCCACCCCCACCGCGCACACCGCGGCGGCCGCCAGGGCGGCACGGGTTCTTCGCCTCCGGACCGTGCGCCGACGAGCCACCGGACTCCCGGCCTCCCCTTCCGCCGCCGCCTTCTCGGCGATGCGCGCCAGCAGGCTCTCGGCGGTGTGCGCGGCGCGTTCGGCGTGGGTCGGGGCCAGGCAGTCGGCGGCCAGCGCGCGCCAGAACGGCGGGAGCGCGCCGTCCAAGCGGAGCGGCACGCGCCCCTCGGCGTACTCCTGGGTCGCGGCGGCGCGGGCCAGGGGGGTGGCGCCGGGGAACGGAGAGGCACCGGAGGCGAACACCTCGTGGATCATGATGCCCAGGGCCCAGATGTCGGCGCTCGGCCGGATCTCGACCCCTCGCTCGCTGAGCGTGGCCTTGCCCCGCTCGGGCGGGAGGTAGTCGAAGGTGCCCATCGGGGGCGCGTACCCGTGGGTGCCGTGCGTGCCGGTCAGTTCCGTGGCGAGCCCGAAGTCCGAGAGCCTCACCGAGCCGTCGGCCATCAGCAGGATGTTGTCCGGCTTGAGGTCGCCGTGCACCCAGCCGCTGTGGTGCAGGTGCGCCAGGCCCTCACAGATCTCGGTGAGCAGCCGGGCGCCTTCGGTCTCGCTCGTCCCGGTGCCGAGCAGGTCCCGCAGGCTGCCCCGGGCGCGCTCCATGACCAGCACGACGGCGCCGTCCAGGAGGGGGCGGTCCGGGTCGCCGAGCACGACGGACCCCAGGAGGCGGATCAGCCTCGGGTGGGAGGACCGGTGGCCGAATTCGACTTCGCGGCGTGCGGTTTCCGCGGCCTTGCGGGCCTGGCGCGGGGCCAGTCCCGCGGTCGGCAGGACCTTGAGCGCGACGGCGCCGTGACCGCCCGGCGGTGCTTCCCGGTCCGTCCCGTCGCGGACGGTTCGTCCCGCGTAGACGGTCGCCCAGCCGCCGGCCCCGATCGGCTCGGTGACCTCCCAATCGCCGATGCGGTAGCCGCGGGGCAGCAGTTCCGCGCGGTCATCTCCCGTCGCGCCGGCCGAGCCACGCACCGCGTCCCCCTCCGGTCCGCCGGCCACGTCGCCGTACGCGACCGTCGCGTCTCATCTCGCCGCCTCCCGCTTCCGCGCGCCCGTTCCGGGCCGGGGCGGCAGCAGCGCGAGGTGCTCCTCGCGTACGAGCCCGAACCGCAGGACGAGCCCGACGAGCGTCTCCCGCTTGCCGTTGCGGCGGGCTTCCCTGCGGAGCCCGTGCTCGGCGGGAGCGCTGATCCGCATCTTCTCGTCGGCCAGGTAGTCGATGTGCGAGCTGACCGCACGGGCGGTCAGCCGGCCGAGGAGGGGGTGGCCCTGGAGCCGCTCGACGATCTCGGGGGTGGTGGGCACCGCGACAGGAGACTCGTCGCGCAGCCGTGGTTCGCAGAGCGCGACCAGGACCAGGAAGTACAGGGACGTCTCGTCCAGGGAATACGCCGTGACGGTGCGGCTGCCCCACTGGTCGCCCGTGCCGTCCGGGTCGAGGTAGACGTGGTCGGGCGCGAACACCTGGAAGGAGACCGTGGTGTCGCGGCGGGTGGGCAGCACGACCCGTGAGAACTCGAAGGGGATGGGCGCGCCCGCCCGCCGCGGCGGCACCCTGAGGTACTCCCCCGCTCCTTCCGGGTTCTCCACCAGATAGCTCTGGGTCGTGCTGTGGTTGCTGAGCTGCCAGTGGTCGTCCGTCACCCGGATCTCTCCCGCAAGGCGGGATATCGCCTCGTCGTCGAGGCGGAGTTCGACCGGGGAAGTGGCGGAGCCCCGTCCGAATCGCGCCACCTGGCCCGGGCCGAGCCGCAGTGTCACGGCGTCGCCGCCCGGCCCCCCTCCGGCCCCCGTCTTCCCTTGCGGCAGATAGATCACTACCCCGCTCACGGCCCCCTCCTCGCCCCCGCGTCATCCGGTTCGCACGCACGCCGAACGTTACACATCCCGGCCAGTCCCTCCCACTCCTCGGTTTTGGCCGATTTCCGACCCCTTCGGGGCGGCCGCGGGCCGCCGCCCGGGTTCCGGGCGCCTTGTCAGCCCGTAGCGTTCCGGATGCCCTCGGCACGCGGCCGTGGCTACCGTCCAACCCTCCGGTCCACAGGGAGCCCGTCGCTCGGATCGGCACTCCCGTGTCCCACCCGTCCACCCCCGACATGCCCTCGGGGAAGGAGGAACGTCACGTGCTTCACGGTATTTCCCGGCGCACGCTGCGCTTCGTTCTCGCGGCGGCGGCCGCCGTCCTGCCGTCTCTGGTGACGGTGTCCCCGGCCACCGCCCAGGCCGCCGGCTTCGCCGCGGCGTGCCCGACCGCCGGCGCCGTGTTCCAGCACTACAGCGACAGCCACGACGGCATCGACATCGCCAACGACCACGGCGCCCCGATCTACGCCGTCGGTGACGGCGAGGTCATCAACTCCGGCCCCGCCCAGGGCTACGGCCAGTGGATCCGCATCCTGCACCCCGACGGGACGGTGACCGAATACGGACACATGTACCGGCGGGAAGTCGTCGTCGGCCAACAGGTGACGGCCGGTCAGCTCATCGCCCTCGTCGGCAGCGAGGGCCAGTCCACAGGCCCTCACCTCCACCTGAGGGTGCGGGTCGACACGTCCACCGACAGACGCGGCATCGACCCGGAGCCCTACCTCGCGGAACGCGGCGTGACGCTGCCGTGCACCCCGGGCACCGGCCCCGGTCCCAAGCCCAAGCCGCTGGTGTACCCCGTGGAAGCGGGCCGGGTGGTGTCGGCGCGGTCGGCCGACGGGCGGCTGGAGGCGTTCGCGGCCGGGGCCGACGGAGTGCACCACGCGTGGCAGACCCGGGTGAACGGCGCCTGGTCGGACTGGGAGGCCCTCGGCGGGCCGGGCGGCGCGGAGCTCGCGATCGCGCCCAACGCCGACGGCCGCCTGGAGCTGTTCGCCCTCAACGGCGGCGTCCTCCAGCACCGCTACCAGACGTCTCCCTCCGGCGGCTGGTCGGGCTGGGAGGGCTTCGGCGAGGGCGGGCGCTACGTCGCGGCCGGGGCCAACGGGGACGGCCGCCTGGAAGTCTTCGCCTCCAATCCATCGGGGGTGTTCCACAGGTACCAGACCGCCCCCAACAGCGGATGGTCGGGCTGGGAACCCACGGGCGGCGGGCCCGCCTCCGGCCGGCTCGAGCTGGAGAAGTCGCCCGACGGCCGGCTCGAGGTCTTCGCGCTCAATGACAAGATCTTCCAGCACCAGTACCAGACCGCGGTCAACGGCGGTTGGTCGTCGTGGGAGGAATTCGGCGGCGGCGGGCACGACCTGACGGTCGACCACAACGCGGACGGGCGCCTGGAGGTCTTCGCCTCCGGCCCGGTGGGCGTGTTCCACAGGTACCAGACGAACCCCAGCAGCTGGTCGGGGTGGGAGGCGACCCGCGGTCCGGCCGACTCCCGGCTGACCAGCGAGCGGACCCCCGACGGGCGGGTCGAGGTGTTCGCCATGAACGGGGACGTCGCCATGCACATGTGGCAGAAGGGAGTGAACGCCCCCTACGGCGACTGGACCGAGTTCGGAGGCGGCGGAGCCGAAGTCGCCGCCGCGACCAACGCCGACGGACGCATCGAGGTGTTCGGCACCAACCGCGTCGGCGTCCACCACAGGTGGCAGACGGGCTTCAGCACCTGGTCCGAGTGGGGCTGGCTCAACAGCGGCCCGGGCCCGGCCGCGACCTGATCCGGCGCCCCTCGCCTCGGGCCCGCCTTCGCCGCGCCCCTCGGAGCACGGCCGCGGTCACCCCCGCGGCCGTGGCCGGGGGGCTCGGTGCCGTGGCCGCACCGCGAGGAGCATTTCAAACAAATGTTCCCACCGATTGGGCGGGCTTCCCCCTCCAGAGAAGCGCGAGGCCACCGTACGAGGGAGAGTGGAGGTAGGTCGTCGCCGCGGAACGGTGCGGGAGGAGGTTGTCTCACCATGTCCGATGACGTGATGGGGGACGAGGTCTACCAGCCTGCCCGGTCCGGCCGCCGGGACCACCCCGGCGACCTGGACCTGGAGAACGCCCTCGACGGCGATCTCTACGACCAGGTCCTCGACGCGGGGTATTCGCCCCCGGAGAGGCCCCTGGGCGTGGACCACCACGGCACGACGGCCCGCGAGCAGCGGGAGCGCGAGAGCCTCGGCCGGCGGCTCGCCGAGGAGGTTCCCGAGATCGCGATGCCGGACGGGGACGGCATCGGCGACGTGCCCGGCGGGGAGGGCGAGCCCATCGACGAGGAGGTGGGTGAAAAACGCGCCGGCCGTATCGTCGCCACCATCGACGCCATGCCCCCTCGGCGCAACGACGTCTTCGCCTTCGACGTGGGGATCGACGGCGGGGCGGCCTCCGCGGAGGAGGCGGCGATGCACGTCGTGCCTGATGAGCCTGTGGTCGAGGGCGGAGACGACCTCGGCGTGTGACGACGGTCGGCCGCCGCGAGTGCCACCGTTGCCCCCTTGCTCGGCGTGACATCGCCTCCGGGCCATCCACCGGGTCACCCACCGGAGAGCGGGTGCCACCGTTCAGGGGGCCTCCCCCGCCACCGCCCCTCTCTCGGCCCCCGCCCGGTCAAGGGAGTCGCGGATACGCGTCGATATAGCTGGTCAGCAGGGCGTGGTGGGTCCCGTTGGCGAGCTTGCCGATGTGGATCCGATATTCCTCTCGCAGGTCGGCGCCGATCTTCTTCTCCCGCAGGGCTTCCTTGAGGCGGTTCTGCCTCTCCTCTGCGAACTTCTTCGGGTCACGCCCGACGAGTTCCGCCAGCCTCTGCAATTCGCTGTCGTCGGGGACCGCGAAGACGATGTCCAGCAGCTTCTTCGCCGTCTCCCCGTCGACATCGCAGGGATTGAGGACCCGCTTCTGCCACTCCTCGCGGCGGGCGTGGCTCTGGGTGAAGGACTGGCGGATCGCGGCGAGGCGCTCACTCTTCGGGCCCGTCCGCGGCAGAGCCTCGATGCGCTGTACGAGCCGGGTGCCGTCGGTGACGACGGAGCAGTCCGCGTCGAACACCCTGCCTCCAGCCCCTCTGATCTTCCCGAGGGACTTCGCCAGAGCCTCGCCTTCCTGATCTCCCACGCCGAAGCCGACACCGTCCTCGAGCCCGGAGACGCCTTCCACGACCTTGATGAAGGTGTTGGGTTCCGGGAAGTAGACGGTCTTCGGGTCCACCGCCGCCATGGCGACCCGCACAGCACGGTCCGTCCTGGTGGCGATGTCCGCACGCACGTCGCTGTCGTCGGGCAGGCGGTAGCCCCCGCTGAACAGGTCCGGCCAGCCGGCCGCCTCCAGCCGCTCGGCCGCCGCGTCGAACAGCGGGGCCTTCTCGGCGGTCCTCAGGGACATCACGTCCGCGTCGCCGGTGTGCAGGAAGATCTGGTCGCACCCCTTGCCGTCGGCGTACAGCGCCTGGACGAACGACTGTGTAAGGCCACTCTCCGCGATCTTCTGGCGTATCGCGCCGTAGGGAATGGTCTTCTGATCGGAGAGTCCCGCATGGCCCGAACGCGCGCACCAGAGGAAGGAAAGGATCCCGATCGGAATCCTGTGCGACTCCTTCTCCCAGGCGACGGTGAAGTCCTTGATGATCTGCTGCTGCCGGGCAGTGCGCTGCGCACGCCCAGCGTCCTTCTCCCCGTATTCGTACCCCTCGTTCAGCCCGATGACCAGAGCGAACCGCTGCTGGGCCGTGGCGATTTTCCCGAAGCCCTCGTCCCGGTACCTGCGGGCCAGTTCCAGCAGCTTGCGGTGGTCCGAGACCTTGGCCGGGACCATGGCCACGAAGCCCACTCCTCCCTCGGCCGCGGGGCTGCCGAAGGGCTCCGCCTCGTACACGTCCGTGATCGGGCCCGTGGGTGGCTTACCGGTGGCCGGGGTCTTAGGGCGGGCCCGGCGGATGAGGGTGCCCGCCTGCTTCCGCAAGTCCTCGGGCAGGGTCTCGGGGTTCACCCAGTGGGGCTGAGAGGTGGTGGGCGGGCGGCCCGGGGTTCGCCCGCACACGCGCTGCTCGACCAGAAGGCCGTCCTCCAAGCGGGCGTCGCCGAGCCTCCCGCTGTACTCCCGTACCTGGTTCGCGGCGGCCGGATCGGCGGTACTCAGGGCCTCCGCCAAAGCGTTGAGGGAGGAGAGATCGCGCTGATAGACGAAGGTACCGGCACCGGCGAAGACACGGTGGGGAATGCGGGCCCGGGGCACGCCCAGGTGAATGACGCGCTCCGACCGTGTCAGAGACGCGTAGGCGATGCGGTGACGGTATCCCAGGTCGCGGCAGAGAGCGACCTCCGTGACCCCGCGCACCCGCTTGCGCTGATGCCAGGTATCGGCGGCCTCACGCAGCGCCGCGAGGGTGTCCGCGTCCTTTCGGGACGCCCGTACGACCGTACGCGCGTGGTGGTCGAAGGCCAGTCGCTCGGCCCGCGTCTCGGCCGGGGAAGGCGAAACGCGCCGGCCCTTGTGCAATTGCACGACCCCGTCGATCCACTCCATCGCCACATCACTGCCGTGGGTACGGATCTCCTCCCAGTTCACACCCCGCAGCACGACCAGTCCCCGCTCCGTCTCCGCCACCGGAAGAGGATGGGAATAGCGCAGCAGCAGTTCCTCGCAGGTCGCTTCGTAGAAGTCCTTGCGCTCCTGTAGCGTCTCGGTCTTTCCGGTCTCGCGTACCCTCACCGCGCCCGGGTTGTTCATGCTGAGCTGGACGGTGGTGCCGTACTTCTCGTGGAAGAGCCGCCGGCCTTCCGCGGCCGCGGCCTTCCGGATCCTGAGCTGTTCCTCTTCGTCGTAACCGACGTCGTCCATGGTTCCGGCCAGGGCGTGGGCGCAGTGCATCAGTTCGTGTGCGAGCACGATTTCGGGGGCCATGGCGATGTCGTCGAAGAGCAGCGTCAGCCGGGGGTGGAAGGAGACGCCGGAGAACGCGCCCCGGCCGTCGAACATCGCCCGGACGCCGTCGGAGTCGACCCCCCATTGGCTGGGCTGCCCGTCCGTGCTCTGCATGATGACGACGTTGATTCCCGCCAGGTCCCGCTGCGTCACGGTGTGCCCTTGGCCGCCCGTCCCGGAGTCGCGGTGACGGCAGAGGACCCGCCTGTTGATGCCGGCTCCCCAGTCCTCGGGGCCGCCGTAGGAGCCGTCGGGGTCGGGCAGCGGGTGTGCGTGGCCCAGGAATTCGATGAGGCGCTTTCCGGCTTCGGAGGTCTCGATGCGCTGGAGCAGGAAGTCGATTTCCTGTACGTACTGCTGGTCGGGCAAGGCGAGTTCGGGCCGGGGGTCGGCGTCGTCGAGCACCTCGGCGAGCACGGCCGGGTCCGCGCATACGGCGATGCCGGGGCGCAGCACGGTGAGGCGGAGCGGCTCCCCGCCGATCCAGGAGACCACGGGGTGGGTCTCCACGGTGGGCTTGACGGGCCGGGGCGGCGTCAGGCGGGTGGGGTCGAGCCCGGTGAGGCGACGCATGACGGGGTGTTTCCTTACGTAGTCGGTGGGTTGGTTCCGGTCACTCGTCGGATGTCTCCCGCGGGGAGTCGGTCGGCCGGGGACCGGTCTCCTCGCGCGGGGAGCCGGCCGCCGGGGTCAGTCCGTCACGACGAGGACGGCCCGTGCCTTCCGGGTGTCGGCGGTCAGGACCAGGGAACCGGTGGTGCCGTCCGCCGCCCGCCCGGTGTGCCGCAGTGAGATCTTCTCGACGGTGGGCAGCAGGTCGGGCAGCCCAGACAGCGGGGAGCCCGTCGCGGGCAGGAAGGGGGCGACCGCCTGTCCGAGGGGGACGCCTTCCGGTGCGGCCCATGTCGCGGTCCAGCTGGTGGCGTCCGGACCCTTGTCGACCACGAGGTCCAGTTCCATCAGTGACGTGTCCGGGCCGCTGAGGACGAGGGTGCCGGTGGCCTCGGCCTCGGGTGCCCCGTCGCCGGTGGTGATCTGTGCGGCCAGGTGGGCGCCGGCGTGGAGCCCGGCGGGCAGGGGGAACTCGGCGGATCCTTCCATGGCGAACGTCCGCCCGGCGGATGCGGAGGCGACCTCGAAGTACAGGTTCTCCAGTGTCAGCTCGTCCAGGGCGGCGGGGAGGCGGCTGCCCATGGCCTGCTCGGCCCATGCGCTGAGGTCGCCGACGGCGAGGTGGTCCATTTCGACGGTGAGCCCCCACCCCTGGGCCGTGCGGTTGCCCCGTACGCCGATCCGTGTGCCGCCCAGTACGAGCGTGCCCGCCAGGGTGGCCTCCAGGGCGCGGTCGCCGCCTCCGGTCACCATCACCGCCTGGTCCTCGATCCTCACCCCCGCGATCTCCCAGGGGCCGAGGAGCTGTCCGGCGGCGAGGAAGGTGCCTTCACGCAGGTCGCACAGGAAGGAGAGCCGTCCCGTGCCGTGTTCGCCGAGGTCGGAGGCGATGCCGCCCAGGAGTTCCTTGCCGGCGGCGAGTTCGCCGTGGGCCGTCAGGGAGGGCAGGGCGACCGTCACGGTGCTCTCCAGCCCGGCCAGCGCCAGGTGGCCGCTCAGTTCGACCGACAGCCCGGCCCAGGCGTCGTGCCGGGCGGCGGAGTCCATGGTGATCCGTGCGGTGACCCGGCTGAGCGTCACGCCCTCCAGCACCGGCCACTCGTCGGCCAGTCCGACCAGGATGTCCCCCGTCATCCGCCCGTCACCAGGGGCGTACGAGAGGGTGACATCGCGGAGTGAGGGCAGCGCCGAGGCCAGGAGTCCTTGCCAGTGCGCGGGGAAGTGTTCGGTGACGGTGTCCGCGCCCGTCCAGCCCGGCAGGTCGGACACGTACCGCAGGGAGGGCAGGGAGAGCCCGTCGGGGAAACGGGCGGACAGGGTGTATGCGCCCTCGTGCAGGGAAGCCAGGAAGAGCAACGGCTCTTCGGTGCCGGGCACCGCGCATCTGACTCCCGCGACGGCCGGAACCCGGTCCCGCTCCGCCTCTCCGTCCGGTTCGGGCGTGGCGTTGAGGACGATGACGGGCGCCTGTGCCCCCAGGGCCTCCAGGGGGCCGAGGTCCAGTGCGGGGAAGGGTTCGGGGAGTCGCCACTCGGGCGCTTCCACGATCAGTACGAGGCCCACGGCGGTCGTGCCCGACGCGTCGGTCAGGAACTCGGCCACGGCCGGGCGGGGTTCCGGGCCGAGCGAAGGCACGGCGCAGCGTCCCCGGGCCGTCAGGCTCGCCGCGTCGTACTCCACGTCGGTGAGGGCCAGTTCGGAGGCGCCGAGATGGGTGGCGAGCACTTCCCGTACCGCGGTGTCGTCGAACTCCTCGGCCTTGAGCAGCAGGCTCCGGCTCCCCGCCCTCTCGGCGAGTTCTGCAACGGACAATGGCATGGCCGATTCCCGTCCTCGATATGTCTGGTTTTACTTGCGGACGGCCGCCACTCGACGAAGGGAGGCCGGGCAGCATGGGCGAGCGGTTCGATCCGGGAAGCCCTGCGAACCATTCCGCGTGCCGGACCGGAAGGCGAATTCCCCAATGCGTTGAATCCTCAACCGATTTGATGTCGGCCTGATTTTTCGCAGGGGCGGACACCGGTGCCGCGCCATCAATTTACACATACACGCGAACTGCCATCCACCTGCCCGTACGTGGCGTGACTCACATCGGTTCCCGCAGTTCGCGGGCGGTTTGACCTTCCTTCAGATGACGTAGCGTCACCTTTGACCGCCGGAGAGACACCGGCACGGGATTCCTGCGCTATTGTCGACATGGCCCGAGCCGGCCTCCCCAGCGGAGTTATGGCCGCGCACTCCGCCGAAGTTGTCGCCTCGACCCACCCGCAGAACAATGCAGACCATGGGAATGACTTCCCACGACCCCGGGGAAGTTGTTCAGAAAGCAATTAAAAACAGGCGGTCATTCCGGCGGCGCGAGCTTCGTGACGCGCCCGGCGGCGCGTGTCCCTCTCACGCCTCTTCCCCGACCGGCTCGATTCCCTAGGCCACCGTTCCCTGGCCCCGGCCTGAAAGGCGCCCCTTGTTCGCCCTCCTCGTCGACGCGCGGCTCGCCGCCGGACTCACCGACCTCCCTCTCGTCGGCGACCGCATACCCGCCGACCACGACCTCGGCATCACGGGCGTCAAAGCCGTGATCGCCTCCGAGGCCCTCACCACCGAACAGGTGAAGGCGCTCAACGAGCAGATCTCGCGCCTGGACGGCACCCACCCGCGCTTTCCCGAGGAAACCCGCGGGCGCGCCCTGGTGGCACTGGACTACGAGTGGGGAGGCGAGAAACGCGCCCCGTTGATGTTCCGGCTCGCGGGCGCGCACGCCGCCGAGGACCGCGCGGACGGCCGCCCGGAGCCCCACGGCGACACCGCGCGCCCGAAGCTCGCCGCCGCGCAGGGCGCTCCCGGCTCCCCCACCGATCGGAGTGGCTCCCCCGCCGATCAGAGCGGCTTCCCCACCGGCCAGAGCGGCTCCCCCGCCGGACAAGACGGCGCCCCTGCCGGCCAGGACGACACTCCGGCCGCCGCGTGGGTCACCCTCGACCGCTCCTTCGGCCCACTGCTCGTACGCCGCCTGGGCGCGAGCTACCACGACGACAAGGTCTGGCTCCTCGTCGACGCCACGGTGCACGCCGGCCCCCTGGAGCTCGGCGTGGACGGCCTGGGCCTGGGCATCCCCCTGGGCGGTGAGGACCTCACCCCCTCCGGCCGGCTCGACGGACTGAGCCTGGCCTTCCGTAAACCGCCGTTGGAGATCTCCGGCGCGTTCGTGAACAAGCCCGTGTCCGAGGACTCGCCCTACGACCGGCTGATCGAGGGCACCGCCCTGATCAAGACCCCGAGCGCCTCCTTCTCGGCCATCGGCGCGTACGAAAGCCTCAAGAGCGGCTTCCAGTCGCTCTTCCTGTACGCGGAGCTGGGAGCCGCGTTCGGCGGACCGCCTGCCTTCAGGGTCACCGGGGTCAAGGCCGGCTTCGGCTACCACAGCAGCCTGCGCGTACCCACCATCGACCAGGTCCCCGGCTTCCCCCTGCTGCGCGGAATCGCCGACGCGGGCGGGGGCACGCCGCCCGAGCCGCTGGAGGTGCTCAAGGAGCTCACCGAGGGGACCGACGACGCCCCCGCCTGGGTGACCCCGCACGAGGACCGGACCTGGCTGGCACTCGGACTCAACGCCGACGTCTTCGAGATCGTCCACTGCAAGGCCCTGGCCTTCGCCGAATTCGGCTCGGACGACCTGGTGGTGGGACTGCTCGGCTCGGCCACGGCTCGATTCCCGGACCCGGCGAAGGGGATGGGAGAGCCCTACGCCGGTGTCGAGCTGGACGTCTCCGCCGTCTACCGGCACTCCACCGACACCCTGGCCGTCGACGCCCGGCTGGCCCCCGACAGCTTCCTCCTCGACCGGGCCGCGCACCTCACCGGCGCGGCGGCACTGCGCCTGTGGTTCGGCGGCAGCGACCACCCCGGCGACTTCGTCTTCACCCTCGGCGGCTACCACCCGCGCTACCCCGTGCCCGCCCACTACCCGCAGGCGGAGCGCGTCGGCGTCAACTGGAGCTCCGGCTCCTCGCTGACCCTGAAGGGCGGCAGTTACTTCGCCCTCACCCCGTCCGCCGCCATGGCCGGCGGCAGCCTGGACCTGCGGTACGACAGCGCGTGGGCCAAGGCCCGGATCGAGGTCGGGTTCGACGCCCTGCTGGAGTGGGCCCCCTTCCACTACGAGGTGGACGCCTGGGCCGAGATCACCGCCCAGGTGTGGCTGCTGTTCGGCTGGAGCGGCGAGGTCTCGCTGGGCGCGCGACTGTCCCTGTGGGGGCCACCGTTCGGTGGGACCGCGCACGTCAAGGTGCTCGGCATCTCCGTACCGATCGAGTTCGGCGAGCCCAAGGCCGGACCCGCGCCCATCGGCTGGGAGCAGTTCCGCGCCCTGCTCCCGCGGCACCCGCTCACGCTCACCCCCGCCGACGGACTGCACCCCGACCACGCCACCGGCGCAGCTCGGCGGACCGGGCAGACCGACGGCGCCTCCGCCCCCTGGGCCGCGACGGCCGACGGGTTCGCCTTCACCGTCGGCACCGCGTTCCCCGCCTCCACGCTGAAGGTCAACGACGTGGACGAGACCGGCGGCGACGCCGTCAAGGTCCACGTCCGCCCGATGGCCAGGACCGGTCTCGACGTCACCCTCTCGGTCACGGTCGAGAAGGAGACCGCGGACGGCCAGTGGCGGCGACTGCCCGCCGACCACTGGCGGGACTGGACAGTCACCGCACAGCGCACGCCCCAGCCCGCGGCCCTGTGGGGTGCCGGGACGGCCGAGAACGCGCTGAGCGCCGACCCCTTCGTCCACGGCCTGGTGAGCGGGGCGCGCATCGCCGTGCCGGCCGCACGCCGGCCCGAGGCGGCCGCCTCCAGCCGGAGCGGCCGGCTCGACCACGCCCCGCTCCGCCCCGGAACCCTGCCGCTCGACCCGGCCGCGGCCCCCACCGGGCTCCGCGGGGAGCGGGCCGAGGGCTCCGGCGCCACCGCGCTCCAGGTCGACTCGCCCGGACAGGCCGCGTCGCGGCAGGCCGCCCTCGCCTCCCTGGCCCGGGCCGGCTACCCGCTCGACGTCGACACCGGACTCGGCCGCTACGCCCGCGAGGCGACCTTCGCCTCCCCGCCCCTGCGACTCGTCCACCCGTGAGGACCCCAGACCCCATGACCACGCACCCCACCGAGCGGTCCGCACCGGCGGACCACACCCCCGTCACCTTCCACGACCACCTGCTGCCGGGCATCGGCACGGGCCGCTACCGGATCACCGTCGACCAGCAGTTGCCCGCCGGTGACCTGCCGGGAGCGGCGTTCGACCCGGTGCGGCAGATCGTCGACGTCCGGGCCGCGCAGTTCCGTCTGGACCCCTCATGGGTGCACGCCGTCCACCCCGCCCCGCACAGCCAGGGCCCCTTCGCCGACCTGCTGCCGCACATCACGCTCACCCCCGCGGCCCTGCCGTGGGAGCGCGAGCCCTTCACCGGCGGTACGGGCGTCCCGGCACGGTCGCCCTGGCTCGCGTTGCTGCTGTTCGGGGAGGGCGAACTTCCCGGCGACCCCAACGCACTGGGCACACCCGCCATGGTGACGGTGCGTGAGCTCCTCGCGGGTGACGCCACGGTCACCGGCCCCTCCCTCGACGCCGACGCCGTCGACCCCGCCCTGCTCGACACCTCCTGCCACATCGTCGACGTGCCGCGGGACCTGCTCGCGCAGCTCCTCCCCTCGCCCGCCGAGCTCCCGTTCCTCGCCCACGTCCGCGCGGGCGGGGAGGACGCCCCTTCCTCCCCGGACCGGGACACGGCAGGGCCCGGAGACCAGGACGCGCACGCCGTCGTCACCGCCGCGCGCTTCCCCGGCACGGGCCGGGGGCGGTACGTGGCCCACCTCGTCTCGCTGGAAGGCCACCGGCCGCCGGGGCAGGCGGAGGGCGGCGAGCCGGTGCGTCTGGTGTCCCTCCACCGCTGGACGTTCACCTCCTGTCCCGCGTCCGGGGACGGCTTCGGCAGGCTGGCCGAGCGCTTCACACCGGGGAACGGCGAGCACAGCGCCGCCCCGCTGCGCCCCGCTCCCCTTCCGGGGGCCGGGCTCGACGACGAGCTGGCCGCCCTGCTCGACCAGGGCATGGTCCCGATGAGTCACGTCACCGAGACAGGTGAACGCGCCCTCGCCTGGTACAGCGGGCCGTTCCTCCCCCGCGTCGCTCCGGCGACGCCCCGGCCGGAGAGCGGGCACTTCGGCGACGCCGACGGGCTGCTGCTCCACGAACCGCGGACCGGTACGTTCGCCACGGGATACGCCTGCGCCTGGAACCTCGGCCGGGCGCTGGCCCTGGCCGACCCCGGCTTCTCGACGACCCTGGTCCGCCTGCGCCACCAGGGCCGGCTGCGCCGGGCGACCGACCATCAGTACCAGACGTACAGTCAGCAGATCTTCCTCAGCGGGCCGTTGACGTCTTCCTCAGGGGTGAAGAAGGCCGGTCTCGCGGGCACCGCCGAGCCGATGGCCGACGTGCCCGGTGCTCCCTCCCGGGCGGCGACACCCCGCGAGCAGTTCGAAGAGCTCTTGCGCGGCGACGCCCTCGGCGCACTGGCCGACTCCCTCGGCACCGCCACCGACGCCCCCGCAGCCGCCGGGCCCGTCCCCGTCACGCTCACCACACCCGTCCCCCGCGCGCTTAAGCGCTCCACCACCGGGCCCTCCCCGTCCCCGGACGCCAAGGAAGCGGCGGCATGGCTGGCCGGGCTGCGCGTGCTCGGCAGCGTGCCGTTCGACTACCTCGTCCCGGACCAGCGGATGCTGCCGCCCGAGAGCCTGCGCCTCTTCCACGTCGACCGCGCCTGGCTCGACGCCCTGCTCGACGGGGCCCGCGGCCTGGACCGGCACCCCCGCGCCGACCGCGCGACCGACGCCGAGCTCGACGCCCTCCTCGACGCCGCCGGCCCCGTGCCCGCCGCCGGTCTGCTGCTGCGCTCGGCCCTCGTCCCGGGCTGGCCGGCCCTGCGCATCGAGGCCCTCGACGGCTCCGGGACCGCCCCGGTCGAGGTGCTCCGCCGCGAGGCGCTCGGCGCCGACGTCCTGCTGGTGCTCTTCGACCGGATGCCCGACCGTCTGACGTTCGGCGAGCCCCGCCAGGGGCTGCACTTCGGCGTGGACGACGAGGGGCGCGTGGCGCTGCGCAGCCTGTCCCCCGGCGAGGTCGGCCTGTCCCTCGGCCGGTCCCTGTCCGTCACCGGCGACGCGGCCCTGACCCGTACCACTCCCACCGGAGCACGGATGCTCGACGTCGGCGCCCTCGCGGCCCGGCTCGCCGAGAACGTCAAACCTCAATCGTCGTCGCTCACCCCGGCCGAGTTCGCCGTACAGCTGGTGCGCGCCCCCGAGCGGCTGTCCCTCACCTTCGAAGGAACCACCCGATGAACACCGACCTCCTGGTCCCCGTACGGCTCCGGGCCCTGGTCGTCAACGACCGGGTGCGCGACCGGGACACCTTCCTCCGCTGGACGCCCGACTACCACCTGCTGGGCGTCCACCGCTCCCCCGAGCCGTCGCCCTACGCCGGTGTCGACACCGGCTTCCCCGAGGACCCGCGCCACCACGGGGTGTACCTGCACTGGGAGCTGCCCTCGGCGCTGCGCCGGGCGACGACGCCGGGCGGCGAGGTCACGCTCCCGCCGGCGCCCAACCGCTGGCTCGTCGTGCGGCACGCGTACAGCGCCGACGGCGAGTACGCCACCGCCGCGTGGGTCGTCGAGAGCGACTTCCTCGACAAGCGCGCGGGCACCTCGCCGTACCTGCGCCCCGGCCGGGGCCACGTCACCCCGACCCGGATCGGGCGGCACACCGAGGCGTCGCGATGGCGGGAGCCCGCGGCGGACCGGCCCACCTTCCTGACGGCCACGGGCCCCGGCACCCTGGAGTTCGCGGCGTTCCAGCCCCACTGCCAGGACGTCTTCTCCCTCCACGACCCCCTGGTACAGCTGCCGCGGCACTTCGACCGTCTCGGCTACCAGGTCATCGGCTGGCACGCGGCGGCCGGCGACGACCCGCTCGCCGACCCTGGCGTACGCGAAGCGCTCGGCGGCTCGCTCGGCTGGCAGACGGACGGCACCCCGCCCGAGGGCACACGCACCGTCTACACCGGCCGCGTCCACAACGTGCTCCCCCAATACGACCCCTCCGGCGAGGTGCGGCCCGACCCGACGGTCGCCGTCGCCGACAGCGCGCGTTCCGCGCTCACCGCCCTCACCGAGCACAAGGCGGCCGCCGACCCGTCGCTCGCCCTCGTGCCCGCGCTGTTCGACCAGCTCCAGTGCGACACCCTGGCCCGGGCGGACGAGCCGGACAACGCTCACCACCTCGGCGAGGCCCTGCACGGCGCCGGCTTCGGCACCGGCTCGGCCTCGTACGCCTGGCACGCGGTGCCGCCCGGCACCACCGAGGAGGCACCGGACCCGGAGGACGAACGCCGGGCCCGGGCCGTCGAGGCCGCCCTCAACGCCGCGCAGCACGCCTACGACCGGGCGGACCGCGAGCTGGCCGGGCTGCGCCGGCGCCTGTACGGGATGTGGCGCCTCCAGGGCCTGCCCGTGCTGCCCCGCGGCTACCACCACCGGCAGCTGACGCAGGAGCTCGACCCCGCGCGCGCAGGGAGCCTCGCCGCACGCGTCCGCGCCGAACGGGGCACCGTCGACCGGCTCCGGTCCGCCGTCCCCGACGGCGACACGCCCGGACAGCTGACGGCGGCGGTCGACGCGTACGCCCGGGAGCACGACCTGCCCACCGGCTGGAGCCTGAAGCGGGTGACCCTGGCCCCCTTCCAGCGGGCGCTGGACCCCGCCGTCGTCCTCGAAGGCGCGGGCTCCCTGCCCGTCGCGGACGACACGGCCCTGCGATGCCGCTTCGGCGCCGAGGCCGTGACCGCCGTGCGGTACGACGGCCTGGACGGCGAACTCACCGCGGACCGCCCCGACCTCGCCTGCAACACGCTCGACCTCGGCGCGGACGAGCGCACGGCCATGCCGGGCTCCACCCGCGCCCTGCTGCGCGAGGCGTTCCTGCTGGACCCGAACAGCACCGTCGTGGATTCGCGTCGTACACACGGCCGCCCGGACCGGGCCACCGCCACCGCACTGCGGGAGCGCGCGCCCCGGGCCACCCCGTCCGCGGGCACCGCCCCGGTATTCGGCGACGCCCCCTGGCACCAGCCCTGGCACCCCCTCCAGCTGTTGTGGGAGGTCGAGTACCACCCCCTCCCCCGCACCCAGTGGACATTCGACGGCACCCGCCACACCTGCCCCGAGCCGCGCCCCGAGGCCGCGCGCACCTACACCGGCCGCACGCTGCTCCACGACCACCTGTCGCGGAACCTGGCCGACCGGCTCCGGCAGTACGCGCCCGACGACCCCGAACTCGGCCCGCGCTGCGAGGCCCTGGCCGACAAGGTGGACGGCGGTGACGTGCTGTCCACGTCGCTGGCGGGGCTGCGCGACATGCTCGTCGGCCAGGACCCCACCCAGGGCGTTCCCCCGCTGGGCGCGCCGGCGGAGCTGGTCGAGCTGATCGGCGACGCCTACCGCACCAGCCCCGTCCCGGGCCCGCTGCCCGTGCCCTTCAAGGGCTGGCAGGACTCCGGTTTCCAGCAGCTGCGCGCGGGCCAGTTCCGCTTCCTCCGGCTGACCCTGGTGGACTCCTTCGGGCGTTCCCTGGACGTCTTCACCCCGGCGGGCACCGGCGGGGCGAGCGGTTTCCGGCACCCCGTGATCGCCGGGGAACTGCGCCCCCAGCACGTCCCCGAGGCCCTGGGTACGGGCGCGGAGCACGTCGTACAGCTGCCGCCGCGCCTGCCGCAGGCCGCGCGCCTGAGCCTGGACCTCCTGGACGCCTCCTCCCGGGGCGACTGGGCCACGCACTCCGCGGAGGGCGATCCGATCGCAGGCTGGATCATCCCCGACCTGGTCGACGGCTCGCTCACGGTCCACGCGCCCGACGGGACCGCCCTCGGCCTGATGCGCTGGACGTACCGGATCGGCTCGGCCGCCCGGGAAGCCGTGTGGACGCCGCTGCCCGGTGCCGCGCCCGGCGACCTCGGCGCCTTGGCCGCCGCCTTCCCGCACCTGCACCGTCTCGTCACCTGGCTCCAGGGCGCCGGTACGAACAGTCCCCTGCCCTCCGTGATGGACGTCCTGGAGTCCTCCCTGGTGGACATCCTGCCCAGCGCGGGCGCCGCCTCGGCGGCGCTGGCCGGGCGTCCGCTGGCCCTCGTCCGCTGCGACCTCCGCCTGGACCTGGACGGCCCGCCGGTCACCGACCCCGGATGGCGGCACATCTTCGACCACGACCCGCCGCGGCCGGAGTTCACCGACCACCACTGGCCCGTACGGCTGGGGGAACGACTGCGTGTCGGCGACGGGCTGGTGGGTTACTTCGCCGACGGCGCCGCCGATGTCCTGCGCACCGTCGTGCGGCCGGACGACGGCTCGCACCCCGGCATCGCCGCCGTCGGCGACGGAACCCACCTCACCGTCACGGCCGGAACCTCCCACCGCCTGACCCTGCTGGTCGACCCGCACGCCCCCGTGCACGCCACCACCGGCCTGCTGCCCACCGCCACCCTGGAGATCCCCCACCGCTTCACCGACGGACCGCTGTCCCGTATGCGCACGGTGCTGCGCACCGGGCCGCTGCTCACCCCGGCCACCGGCACCGCCCCGCGGGCGGCCGCCCCGCTCCTCCCGCGGGGCACCGTCGCCCTGCCGGTGCGCACGGTCGACGAGCAGACGTGGATGTGGGCGGAACGCGCCCGCGACGGCTCCTGGGCCCACTTCACGACGTCCTCCGCGAGCACCGCACCGCGCTGGGACGACAAGGCCCCGGTGCTCCGCTCCGGCCTGCTCACCTCCCACCGCCCGCTGCCGCAGAGCGACGCCACGGCGTCCGAGTAACGCGTCCGAGTAACCACCGAAGGACAAGCCACCATGAGCACCCACCTCGGCGGCACCAGCCGCCTGACGTACAGCCTGAACACGGTCCCGTCCCCTCTCGCGACCGGACGGCCCGTCCACCTCGACATCGTCGCGTCGAACTCGGGCGTCGAAGCCGTGCTGTGCAAGCAGATCCTCGTCGTGATCCCCACCGGCGGCCTCGCCCAGGACCTCGTGCCCGCGGGCGCCCGCGTCGTCCCCACCGCCGCACCGTCGAAGCAGTGGACCATCGACGAGATCGAGAACGGCGTCATCCTCACCCTGCCCCGGGACGAGACCGCCGCGTTCACCCCCGGCGGCCGCGAGGGCACCCCGGTCACGGTCCGCCCCGCCTCCGGCGAGTCCGTCTCCCTCACCACCCACGGACTGCTCCTGCGCCTCAAGGACTTCAAGGCCAACGACGCCGCGGGCACCGCCCTGCTGCGCATCCGCGAGACCGTCAGCGTCGACGATGGCGTGACCTGGGAGACCAACGAGGTGACCGTGCCACTGGCCAAGTACCCGCCGACGGAGGCCCTCACCGCCGACACCGTCGGCGACCTCGTCCTCCGCGAGACCGACGCCGACGGCAACCCCGGCTCCACCCCGGTCACCATGCTCCGCACCGGGCAGAAGGCCGTCCTCACGTGGACCGCGCCGTCCGACGCCACCTGCGACGTCTACTACGGCGGCCGGCACGCCGGACCGTTCACCGGCCAGGACAAATGGCTGTTCCCCGTGGCGGACCTCACCCGTGACACCCAGTTCCAGATCCAGGTCACCTTGCGGCGCGCGGGCGACACGCTCACGCGCTACCTCTCGACGACCGTCGTCGTCGAGGAGCACACGGTCCCGAACCTGATCGTCGACAAGATCACGCCGGGTGGTGAGAGGAAGAACGGGCACGAGCACCGGGTCCTCACCATCGACGGCGCCGTGATAGTGGAGCAGGAGGCACACGTCTTCGGAACCCTGTACGGCGGACACCAGCTGCTCACCGTGGGAGACAGGCTCCAGGCGAACAAGGGCATCGGCACGACGAAGCTGGATTACATACACGAGAGCACGTCCGAAGCGACGACGACCGTGATGTGACCGCAGGCCCGGCGCTCCGACCTTGGTCTGCCGACTTGTTCGTAGGACCAGGTCGATACAATCCGCGCATGGCTCATGTCTCCGCGGTCGAACGCCGCCCCCAGCTCGTCAAGGCGGCCATCGACCTCATGGCCAGGAAGGGCGTGGCAGCCGGAAGCACGCGTGCCATCGCCGCCGAGCTCGGCGTCGCACAGGCAACGGTCCACTACACCTTCGGCACGAAGGAGGACCTGTACCGCGCGGTCATGGACCAGCTGACCGAGGACCTGATCGCGCGGGTCGAGCGGGCGGCGCCCGAGGACGCCGGTTTCGAGGAGACGATCGCCGCCCTGGCCGGGGCGCTGTGGCGCTCGGCGCGCGAGGAGTCGGCCGGCTACCACCTGCTCACGGAGCTGTCGTTGCTGGCGCTGCGCACCCCCCGGCTGAGCGAGGCCCGCCAGGCCCACTACCGCGGAGTGGTCGAGGTGACGGCGCGGCTGGTGAGCGAGGCGGCGGCGCGCGCCCGGCAGGAGCTCTCCCGGCCTCCCGAGGCGATCGCCCGTTTCTTCCTCGCCGGCTTCGACGGCCTGACGATACAGCGCCTCTACGCCCCGGACGAGGCCGCCGAGGTCCTGGGTCTGAGGAGCCTGGTCTCCGCGACCACGGCTCTGGCCACGGGGCGGTTGGGCCTCGCGGACGTACCGACGGACTGAATCGCCGCGACGGTGACGGCTACGGGCGCGCTGTGCGCCCGTAGCCGTCACCGTCGAGTTGAGCGGGTGGTCAGCCGGCCCAGACGTCCTCGGCGTAGTGACCGGACTCGGTGAGGGCGGTCAGCCAGGCGGCGGCCTCCTCGTCGGACGCCCCGGTGTTGTCGCGGTAGATCGCCTTGAAGGCCTCGCGTACCGCGGGGGCCATACGACGGCCGTCACCGCAGATGTACACCCGGCCGCCGGCTTCCAGCGCGGCCCAGACCTCCGCGCTCTCCCGAGCGATGCGGTCCTGGACGAATCGGACGCCGTCCACGGGCGCGTGCATGAAGGTGGGGCGCATGCTGACGGCTCCGGCCGCTTCGGCGGCTTCGAACTCCTCTCGGTGGAGGTAGTCGACGTCGGGGTGGTCGCAGCCGAAGTAGCACAGCAGGGTTCCGGTCGCCCGGGCGTGCAGCCGGTCGAGGACGGCGCCGCGGAAGGGCGCCAGTCCGGTTCCCGCGCTGACCAGGATGACCGGCACCGTCGGGTCCTCGGGCAGGCGGAAGGAGTCGGCGCAGGGCAGCACCCGCGCTTGGACGGTGTCGCCGGCCGTCAGGGTCCGGGCGTAGTGCGAGGCGATGCCGCGGAAGGTGCCCTCGCCGCCGCGGTGCGGGGCGGCGAGCAGTGACACCATCAGGTCCACCTCGCCGGGAGAGGCCGCGGCGGAGGAGGAGACGGAGTAGTGGCGCGGGCGCAGGACCGGCAGCATCTCCAGGAAGCGTTCGAAGGTCAGCTCGCAGGCGCGGTGGTCCTCCAGCAGGTCCAGGACGCTGCGTCCGGCGGCTGTCACCTGTTCGCGGAAGGTCTCGGGGTCCGCGCCGGCCAGTGCGGCCAGGGGCTGCTTCTCGGGCGGGCACGCGGTGTGTTCGGCGAGCACGGCGACGTGCTCCCGGGTGGCGGGGTCCTGCAGTTCCACGAAGTCCGTCAGCAGCCGGCGCAGGGTCAGCGGGCGGTCGACGGGCAGGGTGTTACGGCTGCGGCGCCGCGCCCGCAGGCGCACCGTGCGGTCCAGGTCGAGGGCGAAGCGGTCGGCGACCCGCTGGACGAGGGCATCCGGGTTGCGAGGCAGGACGGCCAGGTGGTCGGCGGTGCGGTAGGTGACGCCGTCGGGGAGCCGAAGCTTCAGGAAGCGCTTGGGGCGGCCGAGCGCGTGGCCGGTATCGACGAGTTCGTACGCCTCCAGAACCTCCATCGGCCGGACTCCGTGCCGTTCCGCGAGTCCGCCGGTGACCGAGCCGGGGGTGTCCTGGAGCTCGTACAGGTCCTGGTCCTGGCCCTTTTCCGGCTCCGTCCGTGGAACCGGGACGGCCGCCGGGTCGCCGTAGCGATCCAGCAGGGCGGTCCACAGGTCGGCCGTCCAGCGGTCCACCGTGCCCGCGAAGTCTCCGGAGGCGTCGGCCGTGCCTCGCTCCAGCAGGGGCGTGGCACCGGCCGAGGCCAGGCGCTCGTCGATGAGGGAGGGGGCGCGCTGGTAGGTGGCCGCCCAGTTGCGGTCGCCGACACCGAGCACGGCGTACCGGACGCCGTCCAGCGAGCCGGGCTCGAGGCCCTCCAGTGACGCGACGAACTCGGCGGCGTCGTCGGTGGGCCTGCCGTTGTAGGAGGCGGCCACGATCACCACCGGGCCGTCGGTGGAACGCAGTTCGCCGACGTAGTCGTCGAGGGGCGCCACGGACGGGGCGAACCCGTACGCGTCGCCGTCCGTGGCGAGATCGCGGGCGATGCCCGCGCAGGTGCCGAGATTGGAGCCGTGCAGAAGGGTCAGCGTGGTACCGCCGGCCCGTCGGTCTATGGGTCCGTCCTGGCCCGCGGGGACGCTGTTCGCGGCGACCGCGGGGAGTCGGCGCTCGCCGGCGGCGCGCCGGGCAAGCTTGAGGGTGAACCCTTCGGGCTTGATGGTGAGTGACTGCTTGATCTTCAGCTGGTAGTCGGTGTGGTCGATCAGCCGGTAGCGGTGCACCAGCAGACCGAGCAGCAGGGTGGCCTCGTGGAGGGCGAACTGGCGGCCGATGCAGGCGCGTTCACCGTTTCCGAACGGTTTGAAGAGGTGGACGGAGCGCTTCTCTTCCCGCGCTTGTGTGAAGCGCTCGGGGTCGAACAGCTCGACGTTCTCGCCCCAGGCGGGGTCGCGGTGCAGGGCCGGGGTGAGCACCGTCAGCGCCTCGCCCTTGCGCACGGCGTATTTGCCGCCGATGACGGTGTCCTCCAGGGGCTCCACGGCGAAGCCGGGCGCGGTCGGCCACAGCCGCAGGCTCTCGTTGAGCACTTGGCGGATGTAGGTCAGCTTGCCGACGTCGCCGTAGCCGGGGTCCGGGGCGTCCTCGTCCCCCCACAGGGCGTCCACCTCGGCCTGGGCCCGTGCGAGCACCTCGGGGTGCTTGGTCAGGTAGTACAGGGCGAAGGACAGGGCACCGCTGGTCGTCTCGTGCCCGGCGATGAGGAACGTGATCACCTGGTTGCGGACGTTCGTGTCGTCCAGCGGCTCGCCCGTCACCGTGTCCCGGGTGTGCAGCATCCGGCCCAGCAGGTCGTCCGTGCTCGTGTCGCCCGACGCCCTGCGCTGCCGGACGACCTCGTCGACGAGGTCCGTCATCAGCTTGTTGTCCTGGTGGAACCGCTCGGTCTGCTTGCGCTTGAACAGTTCCGAGCCCGGGACGGACTCGACCTTGTCCTGGGTGAAGGCCAGCGCGCGTGACATCGCGTCGACGAACGGGTGCGCCTCGTCGCGGCGGAACGACTCGAAGTCGAAGCCGAAGCCGCACAGCCCGATCGTGTCGAAGGTCAGGCGGGTCATGTCCTCGGGGACGTCCACGGGGCGGTCCGGCCCGACCCGGTCCCACTTGGCGATGAGAGAGCGGGCGACCCGGAGCATGGTCGCGTGGTAGTCGCGCATCGCGCCGAGCGAGAAGGCCGGCATCAGGATGTCGTGGGCCTTGCGCCAGTTCGGCTCGTGATTGAAGGCGGTGAACAGGCCGTCCCCGGCGATCTCGCGGACCTCGACCAGGTCCCGGTTCACGCTCTTGCGGAACCTGGTCTCGTCCGACAGCTCCGTCACCAGATCCAGACCGCCGACGACGACGATCTCGGACCCGAAGACGCGTACCCGGAACACCGGCCCCAGCTCCTTGACCTCCCTCATCAGGTGGACGAGCCCGTCGGCGCCGCGCGGCAGGTCGAGGGCGTGGCCGACCAGGGGCAGCGCCCGGCGCTCGGGTATCGCCTGGGCCTTGGCAACGGACGCATGAGTCATCAGCGTGCCTTTCGTTCCGCGTCATCGGTCGCTTCCCGACCACCATACAGACGACATTGTCACTCGACCATGTCTACTGATTGTGTCGAGTGACGCGACCGTGTGACGGAACTACCGGCGGGGGAAAAGCGTTGACTGTCGCCGACTTGGTGCCGGCTTCACGGTCGCTCGCGACGCGGCTGCCGCGCCCCCGGCTCCTCCGGCCTCGCGAGCGAGGATTGTGGTGTGGTGCGCGTGGGGACGCTTTCGCTCGTTCATGACCGGAGGGGTAGGGACGAAGTGACCGAGATCCGCGGCGAATTGATCCGGGCGTTGCCGGGCGTGCTGGAGGCACACGCGGCCCGAGCGGGCGGGAAGACCGCCTTCAGTGACGCACGGCGGGGCGTCACGTACAAGGAGCTGGAGGAGCGCACCCGCCGGCTGGCGGGGCACCTGATGCGGCTGGGGGTGCGGAGGGGCGACCGGGTGGTGCTCCTTCTGGGCAACCGGGTGGAGATGGTGGAGGGTTTCCTCGCGGTGCTGCGGGCGGGAGCCGTGGGTGTGCCGCTCGATTCCGGGGCCACGGACACGGAGCTCGCCCACTTCCTCG
Organism: Streptomyces albireticuli; assembly: GCF_021228125.1. Lineage (GTDB taxonomy): Bacteria > Actinomycetota > Actinomycetes > Streptomycetales > Streptomycetaceae > Streptomyces > Streptomyces albireticuli. The sequence goes on along the minus strand of NZ_JAJQQS010000019.1, from coordinate 149,242 downwards.
ACGACAGCGAGGCCGTCGCGGTGCTCATCGAGGAGACGTTGCTGCCACGGATCTCGCGGTTGGCGGCCGTACGGCCGCGGTTACGGTCGCGGATCCTGGTGTCGGGCACGAGCGCCGTACCGGACGGAACAGCCGCGGGCACCCACTCCTTCGAACAGCTCGCCGGGTCGGACCCCGGGCGCGCGCCCCGGGACGACCTCGGCCTGGACGAGCCGGCCTGGATCCTCTACACCTCGGGGACCACGGGGCCCAGCAAGGGCGTGGTCTCCGGCCAGCGCGCCGCGCTGTGGTCCGTGGCGGCGGCCTACGTCCCGCTGTGGGACCTGGGGCCACGGGACCGGCTGCTGTGGCCGCTGCCCATGTTCCACGCCTACGCGCACTCGCTGTGCCTGCTGGGAGTGGTGTCCGTGGGCGCGAGCGCGTACCTCCTCGACCGGGGCGCGAGCGTCGCGCGGGCGCTCGCCGAGCGGCGGTTCACCCTCGTGGCCGGGGTGCCCGCCACCTACCGTCTACTCACGACCGCGGTCCGCGAAGCCTCCCGGCCGCCGACGGGTCTCCGCCTGTGCGTCACCGGGGGCGCGCCGACTCCCCCGGAGCTGCGGGCGGAGGTCGAGGAGCTGCTGGGTGCCCCGTTGGTCGAGGGCTACGGCAGTACCGAGACCTGCGGGAAGATCGCCGTCGGCCGGCTCGGCCGTTCCGGGGGCTCCGGCGTTCTGCCGGTGCCCGGCGTCGAGGTGCGGCTGGCCGGTCCCGCCGGTGGTGGTGACGTCGCCGACGGGGACGAAGGGGAGATCTGGGTCCGCGGACCGAACCTGATGCTCGGGTACCACAACCGCCCGGACGACACCGCGCGGGCCTTCACGGACGGCTGGTACCGCACCGGAGATCTCGGCCGTCGCGAGGAACACGGCGGGCTGCGCGTCACGGGCCGGGTCAAGGAACTGATCATCCGTGGCGGGGAGAACGTCAACCCGGTCGAGGTCGAGCACACGTTGCTCACCTGCCCCGGCGTCGTGGACGCGGCCGTCGTCGGCAGGCCGCACGACGTGCTGGGCGAGGTGCCGGTGGCGTTCGTGGTCACCGACGCGCGGGGCGGCGTCGACACCGACCTCGTACGTGCCCTGTGCCGGGAGCGGCTGTCGGACTTCAAGGTGCCTGATGAGGTGTACGAGACCGGCACCGTGCCCCGTACCCCTTCGGGCAAGATCGACCGCCGCGCGCTGGCCCGGCACCTGGCCGGACGGCTCGAGTCGGCGCGCGAGGCCACGGCGTCCGCCCTGCGCGGGCGGCTGTCGGCGCTGAACCCGTCCGCCCGGTCCGACACCGTGCTGCGCCTCGTCCTCGCCGCGACGGCGCACGCGAGCGGCGTGCCGGAGCGGGACCTGTCACCGGACCGGCCCTTCACCGCCTTCGGGGTCACCTCTCTCGGGGGCGTACTGCTGTGTGACCGGCTCGGCGCGGCCACCGGCCTGGAGCTGCCCGCCACCTTGGTGTTCGACCACCCGACGCCGGCCGCCGTGGCGGCGTTCCTGGAAGCCGCGCTGGTCGGCGCCCCGGCCCCGGGCGGCGGCGGGGCGCGTACGCCTTCGGCGGAGCCGGTGGCCGTCGTCGCGATGGCCTGCCGGTATCCGGGCGGCGTGGCCTCGCCCGAGGACCTGTGGCGGCTGGTCGCGGCCGGGGGTGACGCGACCTCGGACGCCCCGGACGACCGGGGCTGGGACCTGTCCGCTCTCCACGACCCGGATCCCGACCGGCTCGGCAGGTCCGTCACCCTCCGCGGCGGGTTCCTGTCCGGGGCGGCCGACTTCGACGCCGGGTTCTTCGGGATGTCGCCACGGGAGGCGCTGGCCACCGATCCGCAGCAGCGGTTGCTCCTGGAGACCACCTGGGAGCTCTGCGAGCGGGCCGGTGTCGACCCGGCGGCCCTGCGCGGCAGCGACACCGGTGTCTTCGTCGGCGTGATGCACGACGACTACGCCGGCCGTCTCCTGCACCGCGGCCCGCACGAGCTGGAGGCGCACCTCGCCCTGGGCTCGGCGGGCAGCGTGGCCTCGGGCCGTATCGCCTACGCCCTGGACCTGCGCGGGCCCGCCGTGACCGTGGACACCGCCTGTTCGTCGTCGCTGGTGGCCCTGCACGCGGCGGCGCGGGCGCTGCGGTCCGGCGAGTGCTCACTGGCCGTGGCCGGGGGCGTCACCGTCATGGCCACGCCGGCCCCGTTCGTCGCGTTCAGCAGGCTGCGCGGCCTGGCGCCGGACGGCCGGTGCAAACCGTTCTCGGCCGCGGCCGACGGCACCGCCTGGGCCGAGGGTGCCGCGGTGGTCCTGCTGGAGCGCCTGTCCGACGCCCGGCGCAACGGTCATCCGGTGCTGGCCGTGCTCCGCGGTTCGGCCGTCGCTTCCGACGGCGCTTCCAACGGCCTGACCGCGCCCAGCGGCCCGGCCCAGCAGGAGGTGATCCGCCGGGCCCTGGCCGACGCCGGGCTGTCCCCGGCCGACATCGACACGGTCGAGACGCACGGCACGGGTACCGCGCTCGGCGATCCGGTGGAGGCCCGGGCGCTGCAAGCCGCGTACGGCGGGGAGCGGCCCGCCGGCCGGCCGCTGTGGCTCGGTGCGCTCAAGTCCAACATCGGGCACACCCAGGCCGCGGCCGGTGTCGGCGGTGTCATCAAGACGGTCATGGCGATGCGTCACGGACGGCTGCCACGCGTCCTGCACTGCGAGGAGCCGTCACCGCATGTGGACTGGTCGTCGGGCGCCGTACGGCTTCCGACGCGGGAGGAGGTGTGGCACCCGGCGCCCGGCGGCCCACGCCGGGCCGGGGTGTCCGCGTTCGGCATCGGCGGGACGAACGCCCACGTCATCCTGGAAGAGGCCCTTGGGGAGCCTGCCGAGGGGACCGCTGAGAAGCCCGCTCCGGGAGAGCCCTGGAGTGCGGTGCCGCCGCTGCTGCTGTCGGGCGCGGATCCGCGGGCCTTGCGCGCGCAGGCCGGGCGGGTGGCGTCCCTGCTGCGGGAACGACCCGAGCTGTCCTCGCTGGATGTCGCCTTCTCGCTGGCCACGACCCGGGCGGCGCTCACTCACCGGGCGGCCGTGCCCGCGGGGGACCGCGAGGCGCTGCTGAGCGCTCTGGACACGTTGGCGGCGACCGGTTCCGGAAGCGGCGGAACGAAGCCGGGCTCGCCCGCCGGACGTCCGGCCCTGCTGTTCTCCGGCCAGGGCGCGCAACGGCCCGGCATGGGACGGGAACTGCACAGTGCCTTCCCCGCGTTCGCGGCCGCTTTCGACGCCCTGTGTGAACGATTCGACGGCACCGGCAGCCTGGAACGGCCTCTGCGCTCGGTGCTGTGGGCGGAGGAGGGCACCGAGCACGCCGCTCTGCTGGACGGGGCCGACTTCGCGCAGGCGGGCCTGTTCGTCTTCGAAGTGGCGCTGTTCCGGCTGCTGGAGTCCTGGGGGGGTGCGGCCCGAGGCCCTTGTCGGGCACTCCGTGGGCGAGCTGGCGGCGGCTCACGTCGCGGGCGTCCTGTCGGAGCCGGAAGCGGTGGAGCTGGTCGCGGCCCGGGGGCGGCTGATGCGTCAACTGCCCGGTACGGGCGCCATGGTGGCCCTGGAGGCCGCCGAGGACGAGGTGGCGGGAGAGCTGGCCCATCCGGATCCGGATCTGACGGGCCGCGTGGCGATCGCGGCGGTGAACGGTCCGCGGTCGGTCGTCGTCTCCGGGGAGGAGAAGGCCGTGCTCGCCCTCGCGTCCCGGTTCGCCGGGCGCGGGCGCCGTGCCACGCGGCTGCGGGCAGGTCATGCCTTCCACTCACCGCTGGTGGAACCGATGCTCGCCGAGTTCGGCCGCGTCGCGTCGGCGGTGACCTACGGGAGGCCCCGTATCCCGGTGATCTCGGCCTTGACGGGACGCCGGGCGGACGGGGACGACCTGCGCTCGGCGTCCTACTGGGTGCGCCACGCCCGCGAAACCGTACGGTTCGGCGACGCCCTGCGTCGTCTCGTGCACGACGAGCAGGTGACCGCCTGCGTGGAGGTGGGCCCCGACGCACAGCTCACGGCGGCTGCCCTGAGCGGCGCCGCCGGGCAGCGCGAGGGGCTGGTGTGCACGGCCACCGCACGGGCGGGCACGCCGGAGACGGAGACGCTCCTGGCCGCGCTCGGCCGGCTGCACACACACGCCGTGCCGGTGGACTGGTCCCGGGTGTTCACGGGCAGCGGCGCCCGGCGGGTGGACCTGCCGACCTATCCCTTCCAGCGGCGGCGCTACTGGCTGGACGACACCGCCGCCCATGTCCCCGCCGGGGACGAGCACCCTCTGCTGACCGCGACGACCACCGTGCCCGGCACGGAACGACTGCTGTGCACCGGTCACCTCTCCGTCACGGCTCAGCCGTGGCTGCGCGATCACGTCGTCGCCGGGCAGGTGCTCGTACCCGCCGCCGCGTTCGCCGAAATGGTGCTCCACGCGGGCGACGCGTGCGGGCTGGAGGTCGTCGAGGACTTCGTGCTGCTGGCGCCGCTGCCCTTGTCCGGTTCCGGGGCAGGGGTCCAGGTGCAGGTGGTACTCGGTGAACCGGACGCGTCGGGCCGCCGCACCGCGGATGTCCACTCCCGCCCACGGGAGTCGGGCCCGCTCGGCGCCTGGACGCACCACGCCACCGGACGGCTCGGCCCGGCCACCGGACGTGGAGGCCATGATTCCGGCGCTTTCGAGTGGCCGCCCGCCGAGGCCGTGCCCGTGGACCTCACGGGGGCGTACGAGCGCCTGGCCGACGCCGGTCACGCGTACGGACCCGCCTTCAGGGGCGTCACAGCCGTCTGGCGCGGGCCGGACGAAGAGGTGTTCGCGGAAGTGCGGCTGCCCGGGGTGGCGAGCGCCGACGCCGGCCGGTACGGCATTCACCCCGCGCTGCTGGACGCCGCCCTGCACGCGTCACTGCTCGCCGCGCCGCTCGCCGGACCCGCCCGGATGCCGTTCGCCTGGCGCGGCATGAGCGTGTACGCCGTCGGTGCCACGGCGTTGCGCGTGCGCGTACGCGCCACCGGCACGGACACGGTCGCCGTGGAGCTCACCGGCCCCACAGGGAGGCCGGTGGCCGGGGTGGAGTCCTTGACCACCCGGCCGGTACCGGAATCCACCGCGACCGCGGAAGCGAACGGGGCCCTGTACGGCCTGCGCTGGGTCGGTATTCCGGCCGACGGCGACGGGCCGTCCCTGTCCGTGACGGAACCCGACGACATCGGCGTACGCTCCGTGCTCCCCGCGGCGCCCGACGGACGGCGGAACGCACCCGGGACGATGGTGATCTCCCTGTCCCCGGACGCCTCGGGCGCCGGGCCCGTCGCGGACACCCATGCCCTGACTGCCCGTGCCCTGGCCGTGCTGCAAGGCCACCTGTCCGCCCCGGCCGCGCCCGGATCGCGCCTCGTCGTGGTGACCCGCGGCGCCACCTCCACGGAGCCGGAGCTGCCGGCCGCGGCGGTGTGGGGCCTGGTGCGTTCGGCGCAGGCGGAGTACCCCGGGCGCCTCACGGTCGTGGACACCGACGGCCGGCCCGAGTCCCTGCGCCTGCTGCCCGCGGCCGTCGCCACCGGCGAACCCCAGCTCTCCCTCGCGGAAGGAGCCGTGCGCGTCCCCCGGCTGGCCGGATCGGACTACCGGCCGGGCGGTTTTCCGGCAGAGGGCACGGTCCTGTTGACGGGCGGGACCGGAGCGCTCGGCGGCCTGCTGGCCCGGCACCTCGTCACCCGGCACCACGTCCGCCGCCTCGTCCTCCTCAGCCGCCACGGCCTCCGGTCCACTGCCGCGCGGCGACTCGCGGCAGAGCTGGCGGAGTCCGGCGCCCACGTGGACGTGATCGCGTGCGATGCCGCCGACCGCCCCCGCCTGACCGCCGTCGTGAAGACGTACGCGCACGAACTGAGCGCCGTCGTGCATGCCGCCGGCGTTCTGGACGACGGCGTGCTGGAGTCCCTGACGCCCGGGCGGCTCGCCGCGGTGCTGCGACCGAAGGCGGACGCGGCCTGGAACCTTCACGAACTGACGAGGCATCTGCCCCTGTCGCACTTCGTCCTGTTCTCCTCGGCGGCCGGACTGCTGGGCACCGCCGGTCAGGCCAACTACGCCTCCGCGAACGCCTTCCTGGACGCGCTCGCGCACCACCGCGCCGCCCTCGGCCTGCCGGCTCTTTCCCTGGCATGGGGCCCGTGGGCGGGCGGGGAGGGAATGGCGGCGCGCGTAACCGGCCGCGGCCAGGCCCTGGACGGCGTGCTGCGCGCTGTCTCCCCCGCGCAGGGGCTGGCGATGTTCGACGCGGCGCTGGGCAGCGGTGAGACGGTGCTCGCCCCACTGCTGCTGGACCGTTCCCGGCAGTCGGGGACCGCCGGGCGGCCGGTGCCGCCGCCCCTGCGCGGGCTGCTGCGCACGGCCCGTGAGTCAGCACAGGACGGAAGGGGCGAAGGCCCTGGCATCACGGCCGGATCCTGGCGGGAACGGCTGGCCGCACTGCCGGCGGCCGACAGGGAGCCGGCCCTGCTGGAACTGGTCCGCGAGGAGGTCGCCACGGTGCTCGGCCATACCGGCGCGGCCTCCGTTCCCCCCGGGCGCCCCTTCGCCGAGCTGGGTTTCGACTCCCTGACCGGGGTACAGCTGCGCAACCGTCTCAGCGCGCTCACCGGACTGCCGCTGTCCGCCGCTGTCGTGTTCGAGCGGCCCAGCGCAGCGGAGCTGGCCGGACATCTTCACGAGGAGTTGGGCGGAGTCCTCCTCGAAGAGGCCGCCATCGCGCTCCCATGTACGGCACGACCGGCGCAGCCCCTCGCCTCCCTCTACCGGCGTGTGTGCGAGACGGGTGACGTCGTGTCGGCGATGCGCTTGCTGGTGACCGCCTCACTCGCCGTGCCCGCCTTCGAACGCGCCGACAGCGCCCCGCACGAGCTCGCGCCCCTCAAGCTCGCGGAAGGCGCCACCGGTCCCGCTCTGGTGTGCCTGCCCGGCTTCTCCCCCGCTCTCGGCAGGCCCTGGCATGCCACGCTGGCCGCTTCCTTCGGCGGCGAGCGGGACGTCCTCGAGCTCCGGCACCCCGGCATCGCCCATGGTGACGCCGTGCCACGCGATTGGGAGACCCTCGTGGATCTGCACGCCGGCACCGTGCGCGAGCACCTCGGCGACCGCCCGTACGCCGTCCTCGGCTCCTCGATGGGCGGCTGCCCGGCGCACTCGGTGGCCGCGCGCCTCGCGGCGACCGGCACACCACCGGTCGGCCTCGTCCTCGTCGACACCTACCACGTCACCCCCGACCTCGAACAAGAGCCGTGGCTGCTGGCCCTGCCCGCCCGTCTCCCCTTGCAGATGGGCGAGCGCTTCGACACCGCCGTGGACGACATGGCCATGGCCGCCCTCGGCGCCTACACCCGCATCGCCCGCGGCTGGCACCCGGAACCGGCCGACGTTCCCACGCTCCTGCTCCGCGCCACCGACCCGCTGCCGGGACCGTTCACCGGCGTCGGGCCCTTAACGGCGATCGGAGAGCGGCGGGCTTCCTGGCCGGTGCCGCACACCACCCTGGACGTTCCCGGAGACCACTGGAGCGTGATCGAGAAGCACGCCGGCACGACGGCGCGGGCGATCAGGGAGTGGCTCGACGCACGCCTCGCGGCCACCAGGGGCACCGATGCCTGACAGAGCGCGCGCCTCGGGGCGGCGCTCGGTGAGGGCGCCTCCTTCCCCGCCCCACGGCCACCCCACTACCGTGACTCCCGCGCCACTTCACCACGGGGCCATGGAACAGTCGCACTGCCGCACTGCTCAACGCACGGGGGGAGACGGGCATGGCCGACACGGGAGGCAGTGGTACAGGAGCCGAGCTGCGGCGGGATGCCGTGGGCGGGACCGCGGTGCTGTTCCAGAGCGTGACGGCCATGGCGCCCGCGGCCGCCGTCGTGGCGTCCATTCCGGGCGGGGCGGCTTTCGCCGGTGGCAGCCTGCCGCTGTCCGTCCTCCTCGCCCTGGCCGCGTCGCTGCTCACGGCCTCCTCCCTGGGCGAACTCGCCCGGCGCCTGCCGGCCGCCGGCTCGGTGGCGGCCTACGCCGCCCGGGGACTGCATCCCGCGGCCGGCTTCCTGGTCGCCTGGGGGTACGTCTTCGCCGAAGCCCTCGTGCCACCGCTGGTGCTGCTCCAGCTGGGCTTCACCCTGGCGGGCACGCTGCACCGCCAGTGGGCCGCGTACCCGGCTGACCTGTGGTGGCCGTGGGTCCTGGCGGGTGCGGCGGCCGTCGCCGCGGCCGGGTACCGGGGCATCCGGGCCTCCGCACGGCTCGGCGTCGTCCTCGGCGTCTTCGAGGTCGCCGTCCTCGTCGTGTTCGCGGCACTGCTGATCGTCCAGGCAGGGAAAGCCAACACCCTGTCCGTCTTCACTCCTTCGCACACCGGCCCCGGCCAGTCCGCCGCCGGAGGGGTGTTCGCCGGATCGGTCTACTGCATGCTCGCCTTCGCGGGGTTCGAGGCCGCCGCCCCGCTGGCCGAGGAGGCCCGCCGGCCCCGGCGGACGATCCGGCGGGCCGTGGTCGGCGCGGCCCTGGGCGTGGGCGCCTTCTACGTCCTGACCACCTACGCCATGACCGTGTACTACGGGCCCGGCCGGTTCGCGGGCTTCGGCGCGGAGGGCGACGCGTCGTGGGACGGTGTGGCCCGCGGAGCCTTCGGTCTGATGTGGGTGCCCGTGTTCCTGGCGGTGGTCAACTCCTGCGTCGCCAGTGCCAACGCGGGCGCCAACGCGGCGACGCGCACGGCCTACGCGTTCGGCCGTGCCGGACTCTTCCCGCGATCCCTGGCCACCGTCCACGCCCGGCACCGTTCCCCGGTGACGGCCCTCGCCGCACAGACCGTCGTGACCGTCGCGGTGGCCCTGGTACTGGGCTTCGCCTACGACCCCGTCACCGCCTTCTACCTGATCGCCACGGGGGTCGTCATCGTGGTCGTCGGCGTCTACGTCGCGGCCAACCTGGCCTGTGCGGGGTACTTCCTACGCCGTCCGGGGCTGCGCCCGGTACACCACCTCCTCGTCCCCGCCCTGGCGATCGCCGCCCTGATACCGGCCCTGCTCACCGCCTCCGGGCTGCCGGTGTTCTCCTTCGTCACCCCGCTGAAGTCACCGGTCTCGTACGCGGGCGCGGCCGTGGGCGTATGGCTGTTGCTGGGGGCGGGCGTGCTGCTGGTGGTACGGCGCCGGAACCCGGAGCGGCTGAGCCGGTCAGCCTTTCAGGGCGGAGACGCGGATCGGTGAGCTGGTCTCGAACCACGCGGGCCCGGTGTGGAGGCGCGATGCGCGAGCACATGTCGCCTCGGGGTAGCACAGCTCACGCCGCGAGTACTGGCCCCCGGCACCGCTGGTGACGAGGCAGCGGCGAATTCCTCCGCCGACAGCACCCGACCGCTGTGCCACGCTCCATGGCCTCCATCGCCTCCATACCGAGCCATCGTTCCCCCACCGGCGGTTCCTCACGCGGTACAAAGGCCCGAACACGGTGGCGGCTCGCCTGACAATGCCCCCTGTCCCTCCTTGGGGTTGCTCAAGGCCGTCCGCCGGTTCGGAACGCCGGAGGAGTGGTACGACATCAAACGTGACGACGCGAGCCGAGCACATCGCCACCCTCCGTCCCGGCTACCAGCAGGATCTGGCGTCCGGCACCGGGCGGTTCTTCGAACCCCGGCAGGAGGTCTGCCCCTGGTGCGGGTCGAACCGGCTGCGCGAGCGGCTGCGCACCACCGACCTTCTCCAGCACAAGCCCGGCACCTTCGTCATCGACCGGTGCCTCACGTGCGGCCACCACTTCCAGAACCCCCGGCTCAGCGAGCAGGGCCTGGAGTTCTACTACCGCGACTGCTACGACGGGATCGGCCGGGAGCACGCCGAGAAGCTCCTCGGGGCCTCGGGCAGCAGACAACACCACCGGGCCGCCGCGGAGTCCATGCGCCATCTCGTCGACCCCGAGCGCTGGCTGGACGTCGGCACAGGCTACGGATACTTCCCCGAAGCGGCGCGGCAGGTGTTCCCCAAGACCACGTTCCACGGCCTGGACCAGGGTGAAGGCGTGACGTTCGCCGAGGCGGAAGGGCGGATCGACCAGGCTCTGCGAGGCCTGTTCACGCACCTGGCCCCGTCCCGGGCAGGGCAGTACGACGTGGTGAGCATGCACCACTATCTGGAGCACACCCCCGATCCTCGCGCGGAGCTGCGGGCCGCACGCACCGCGCTGGCTCCCGGCGGGCTGCTCCAGATCGAGGTACCGGACCCCGAGTCGGCGTACTCCCGGATGCTGGGCCGCTGGTGGCTGCCGTGGTTCCAGCCCCAGCACCTGCATCTGATGCCCTGCCGCAACCTCCGGGAGGCTCTCGGCGACGCCGGCTTCACCGTGGTGAACGTGGAACGCCGGGTGCCGCACCGGCCGGTGGACCTCGCCGCCGCAGTGGCGCTCCGGCTCTCCCACCTCATGCCCCGGGACGACGCCCCCTGGCACCCTCGGCCGCCGTCCACCACGGCCCGGCGCGTGCGGAAGCTCGCGCGGACGGGCGGCCTGCCGGCCGTGGTGGCCGCGTACGCCCTCGATCTGTCCTTCGGCCCGGTCGCCCGGCGCACGTCCTTCTCCAACGCCTACCGGCTCCTCGCCCGCCGGGGCTGAGACCACTACGGTCACGGGCGTGCCGCGAGCATCTCCAGGTGTCCGGCGGCCGCACCGGCGCCTCCGGCCGCGCGCAAGCGGTCCCGCAGGCGCCGGGCGGCGGCCCGGTGGTCCGGCCCGTCCAGCACGGTGTCGAGCGCCGCTCCCAGCCGGACGTGGTCGTCGCGGCCGAAGCGCACCCGCACCGCCGCACCCGCGTCCGTGGTCCGGGCGGCCACGAAGGGCTGGTCGTCGCGGATGGGGGCCACCACGAGCGGAACGCCGTGCCACAGCGATTCGGTGACGGTGTTGTGTCCCGCGTGGCAGATCACCGCTGACATCCTGGGCAACAGGTCGAGTTGAGGGGCCCTGGGAAGGGTGAGCACGGTGGCGTCCGCCGTCCCGGCCAGCGCCCCGCCGGGATCGGTGATCACGGCCTGCAAGCGGTGCGCCCGGTGCCGTACGGCCTCCACGCACTCGGCCAGAAAGCGGCCGCCGATATCGGTGTTGACCGTCCCGAGGGAGACCAGGGCGGTGGCCCGGTCCGGGTCGAGCCACTCCCAGGGGAAGTCCGGCGCCGCACCGCGGGTGTGCAGGGCGGGACCCACGAAGCGCACGCCGGGCACCGTCGTGTCCACCAGCTCGGCGACGGTGTAGGCCAGGACGAGATCGGGGGAGAACCGCGGATCGTGGGTGGCCCCGGGATCGCCGAACCGCTCGCGCAGCCCCGTGAGCAGGGAGCGGATCCACATCTCGATCCCGGGCAGGGCGGCGACGTAACCGCCGACTTCCGCCGGGGTGGTGGCCGAGGTGGCCCAGCGCACCCCGAGCCGCTCGGCCGCCAGGGCCCCGGCGAGAGCCTGCTGGTCGGCCACGACCACGTCCGGGCGGAACGCGCCGATCGCCTCCCGCGTACCCGGGGTCATCGCCTCGGCCAACGGCAGGAGGAAGTCCTCCCACAGGAACCGCAGCGCCGCGGCCCCCCGCGACCCGGGCGGCCGGCACGCCCGCGCCGGGCTCGCGCAGGGGTACACCTCGGCGTCGGCGCCGACCGCGTCCAGCACGGTCTCGGGAGCCGCCGCCCAGGCCACGCGGTGGCCTCGTTCGGCGAGTTCGGCGGCGACGGCCGCCGCCGGGTTGATGTGCCCCACGAGCGGGGGGACGACGAAGAGGAACCTGCTCATGGCGTACGCGCCCCCTGCGGGCGTCGGTGGCCCTCGCGCATCCAGTCGACCAGCAGCTCACCGACCGTCTCGCGGGCGTCGACGAGGACGCGGTGCCCGTGACCGGGGATGGTGACGCTGCGGCAGCGCGGCAGGACGCGTGCCAGTGCGGGCGCGGTCGGGGCGAGCGGGGAGTCCCCGCCGTAGAGGGCCAGTACCGGCACGTCGAGGGAGCTCCAGACGGCCTCTTCCCGGGTACGGCTGGCCGCGATGTCCTCGACCAGGGTGGTGTCGAGCAGCAGGGTACGGGACTGGTGGGCCGCCCGGGCCGCGTCGCGGCCGTGTTCCCGCTCGATCGGGCCGACCGCCCGGGGATCGCGGGCCGCCTCCGCGAGCCGCGCGAGCAGCCGGCTCATCTCCCGTGCCCAGTCGTGGGTGGGGAGGACGGACTCGATCAGGACGGCGCCGATGAGCCGGTCCGGGTACTGAACGGCGAAGTCCATGGCGACCGCCCCGCCGAAGCAGTCGCCGACGAGGAAGAAGGGACGGTCGACGCCGAGGGTGTCGAGGAGGGCGAGGAGATCGTCGGTGAACGTCTCGAGCCGGTAGCCGGTGTGCGGTCGTTCGCTCCGGCCGTGGCCGCGCTGGTCGTACATCACGACGCGGTGGCCGGCGGCCGCGAGTTCGCCGGCCACACTGAAGTAGTAGGCGGCCAGGCTGTTGAGGGTCAGGCCGTGGACGAGCACCACGACCGGCCCGCCGGGATCGCCCAGGCACTCGACGTTGAGGCGGGTGGGTCCGACGTGCAGGGCTGTCATCGCAGGCGGTCCACGATGTGGTGCACCAGGTCCCCGACGGAGAGATCCGCGATCCGGTCGATGTCGAGCGAGGCGAAGTAGGCGGGGAAATCGACGCGTTCACCGTAATGGGAGCGCAGTTCGGCGGTGAGGGCGACCAGGTCGATGGATTGCAGGTCCAGGTCCTCCACGAAGCGGGTCTCCATCGTGACGGTCCCCGGGTCCGGCGGGAAGTCTTCGAGCACCACGTCCAGTGCCTCGATGACCCGGGTCAGGGCTGCGGTCGCGTCGGTGTCGGGGGATGCGGTGGTCATGACTGCTGTCCATTCATCTGAGTCTTTGGCGGAGAGTGAGCCTCGTCCATGGCGGTCCAGGCCACGATGTAGCTCCTGGGCCGTGCCCCGGGCGGGTTGTCGACGCGCGCGAGGCGGATGGTGTACGAGCGGCCCGAGGGCGCCCGGACGGTGAGGGCGTCGGCGCGGCCGGGGTCCGTGGCCGTGACGAGGAATCCGCGCGGATCGCCGCGCAGCCCTGTGCCCTCCGCCTTCGCGGCCGCCTCCTTGGCCGTCCAGAACCGGGTCAATTGCTCGGGCCCGCCGCCGAGGTCCTGGAACAGCGCGCGTTCACCGGGGGCCAGCACGGTGTCACGGGTCGCGGCGGGGCGTTCGGTGATCTCCTCGATGTCGATGCCGACCCGGGTGCCCGCAGGCCGTACCAGCGCGACGGCCGCCTCCTGGCAGTGCGCGAGGGACAGGTCCAGCGGTGGCAGCCGGAGTCCGTGCACACCTTCCGGGCGGGGGCGCCCCGAGGGTTCGTTGCGCACCCGCACCTCACCGGGGAAGACCGGCCCCGCCCCGTGGTCCCACAGATGGCGGCGCACCGCGTCCTTGGCGGCGACCCTGCCGAGCAGCCACTGCCGTCGGCCGCGCACGGGACGGCGCGCGAAGGCAGCGCGTTCCTCACCGGCGAGCTGGCAGAGCATCATCAACTCCAGTGACGCCGGGTCGGGCCACTGGTCGAAGACGAGCTGCCAGCCCCCTGGCTGGGGGGCCGACAACGTGTGGCGGTCGGACCTGCGCCGCACGGCGATCGTGGTGGGGTTCGAGTCGAATCTCCGATCCTGCCAGCCGTGGATCACGGCCCAGACCCGCCCCTCGTGCACGAGTCGCGCGTCTGCTTCGAGCAGCTTGTCCGTGAGCCGGGTGATCCGGATATGACAGTCGACACGGGAGCCGCGGGCAGGAGGCGGGCCATGGAAGACGATCTCCCGGACGCCTACGGGGAGGACGTCCACCCGGTCGGTATGCGTCACCATCAGCCAGTAGCCGATCAGCTGACCGACGCTGTCGAGAAGAACTCCGGGCGCGTCCAGGCAGGTGAGGACGCCCCGGACGTGCCGTTCCCCCAGGGCGACGATGTCGGTGACTCCCTGGAAGCCCGGCCCGTGGAACATCCACCCCTGCTCGTACAACTCCCGGGCGGAGATGGGCGGTGCGGTCTCGGGCTCGTCGCAGGGCCACGGGGCGGGCGGCTCCGGGTATGCGGCCGCCGTCCGGATGTCGGCGCGCGCGTAGTGGCCGAACGCGGCCCGGTACCATCCGTCACCGTCCTGACCAGCGGTGACCGTCAATTCCACGCGGGCGGGCGGTGTCGCCACCACCCATTCCAGGAAACGGGCGTCGCGCAGGGCGACGGGGGTCCCCGCGGCGCCGGCGGCGTCCAGCATGAGCTGGACGATGGTGGTGGCGGGGACGACGGGCCGGCGGTCGGCCAGGTCGGGCCAGTCGGGACGCTGCCGGTAGAAGCAGTGGTCGAGGAGGTACGGCATATGGTCGACGTCGACCTCGACGACGCGCTGGGCGACGGCGGGAGCCGTCGCGCGGGACGTCGCCCGCCCGGGCTCACGAGGACGCTCCGCGGCGGTGAACAGCTCGGCCGCGGTGGTGGCCGTCTCGGTGAGCAGCGCCTCGAGTTCGGCGGCGGCGGGGATGCGCTGAGCGAGATCGCGCAGCGGGGTGCCGGAGCCGCGCCCGGTCCGGCCCAGCGCGGCGCGGAGCCGCTCCCGGTCCTGCGGCCGCAGCGACACCGGTCCCGTCCCCAGGTCGATGCCCACTGTCGCGCGGCGCCCGCCGAGAGCGGTGAGGTCAGGCTCCGCGCCGACCGTCCACAGTGCGGCCGCGACCCGGTCGAGCTGGGCGAGGCCGCTGCGGCGCGGCGAGTTCGCGGCGACGGCCAGGTGTGCCCGGCCGGCGAGTGTGTCCCCGATCAGCGCCGGGAGCTGGCCCGTGCCGACCTGGACGAAGACGCGGAATCCCGCCGCGTACATGGCTTCGGTCAGTTGCCGGAAGCGGACCGGTTCGAGGAGGTGACGGATGAACAGGTCACGGATGCCGGCCTCGTCGCCGGGGAACGGCGCCACCAGCGTGGCCGACCACACCGGCGTCCTGGGCGGGTGGATGGCGAGGTGGGGCAGCGCGTCCCGCAGCCCGTCGAGGTACGGGGCCAGCATCGGGGTGTGGAATCCCGACTGGAAGGTCAGGACGCGGCCGAGGACGCCTTCGCCGCGAAGCCGGGCCGCGAGGGCTTCCAGCTGTTCCTGAGGGCCGCAGACGACGCATTGGTGCGGGGCGTCGTCGTGGGAGAGGGCGACGCCGGGGTATCCGGGGAGGGCGTCCTCGACCTGTGCGGCGGGGGCGCCCAGGGCCAGGAAGGAGAGCGGGGGAAGCCGCAGGTGCCGGACGACGGCGTCGCGCAGCGCGGCCCCCGGCCTGTCCTCGCGGAAGATCCCTCCCGCGATCATCGCGGTCCATTCGCCCGCGCTGTGGCCGGCCACGGCGTCCGGGCGGATTCCCATGCGGTCGAGTGCGGCCGACAGCAGTCCGCCGACATCGAACAGGGCGGCGGTGTGAGCGGTGACGTCACCGGCTTTCAGCTGCCCGGTGTCCGGGCGCTCTGTGCCGAAATGGTCGGCGACGTCGTCCACCCGAGGGGAGAACGCGGCCTCCAGGCCCGGGAAGACGAATGCCGTCCGTCCCGCTCCGGGTCCGAGGAGTGGCGTCGGCGCGAACCACAGGTCCCCGCGTCCGCCCCACAGTCTTCCTCTCGCCACGGCCTTGCGCGCCAGCGCGAGCCGGCGGTCGCCGGGCCCCGCGATCGCCAGCCGGGCCGGACCGCTGCCGCACGCGTCCACGGCGCGCAGGGCCGCGTCGTCCGTGTCGAGCAGTGCGGCCAGGGCCTGGGGACTGTCCGCCGACAGGCGCAGCACCCGGTCGCGTTCGGTGACGGCGGCCCGCCGTGGCCGGGAGGCGGGGGCCGGGGTGGGCTGCCCCGGTGGCCCCTCCAGCACCACGTGGGCGTTGATCCCGCCGAAGCCGAAGGCGTTGACCGCCGCCCGCCGTACGCCGGCCTCCCAGGGACGGGCGGCCGGAGCCGGGCGGAAGCGGGTGGCCCGCAGGGCCGGGTGCGGGGCGTCGCAGTGCAGGGTCGGCGGGAGGACTCCGTGGTGGATCGCCAGGGCCGCCTTGACCATGCCCACGGCGCCGGCCGCCGGCATGGTGTGCCCGATCATCGACTTCACCGAGCCGAGCACGGCGTCGGGCCCGGTGTCCGGCACGCCGAACACCTCCGCCAGCACGGCCAGCTCGGCGGCGTCACCCCCCGGGGTACCCGTGCCGTGGGCCTCCAGGAGGCCGAGCGCGTCCGGCGCGGCGGGGTCGAGTCCGGCCTCCGCCCAGGCGAGCCGTACCGCGCGGGCCTGACCGGCGGGGTCCGGGGTGACCAGGGAGGCGGTGCGTCCGTCGGAGGCGAGCCCCACGCCCCGTACGACCGCGTACACCCGGTCGCCGGACCGCTGGGCGTCGGCGAGCCGCTTGAGCACCATGACGCCCGTGCCCTCGGCGAGCAGCATGCCGTCGGCGTCGCGGTGGAAGGGCCGGATGCGCTGGGAGGGGGACAGGGCGCCCAGGTCGGCGAAGACGCTCCACAGGGTGGCGTCGTGGCAGTGGTGCACTCCCCCGGCCAGCATCACGTCGCACCGCCCGCGGGTCAGTTCCGTGACCGCGTGGTCCACGGCGACCAGGGAGGAGGCGCACGCCGCGTCCACGGTGTAGGCGGGGCCGCGCAGATCGAGGCGGTTGGCGACGCGGGAGGCGGCGAAGTTCGGTACGAGGCCGAGCCCGTCGCCGGGGCCGTACGGGCCGAGCGCGTCGAGGAAGGCCGTGCGCAGGAGGCCTAGCCGCTCGTCGTCGAGGTCCGGCAGCACCTCCCGCATCGTCCGCGTGAGCTGGGCCGATGTCCGTACGCGCTGATCCAGGCGGGACGTGCGCGGGGTGAGGTAGCCGCCCCGGCCGAGCACGATCCCGACGCGGGCACGGGCACCGGGCAGGGCGCCGCCCGCGTCGGCGAGGGCCGCGGCCGCGGTGCGTAACGCGATCAGCTGGTCGGGTTCGGTACCGGGCACCGCCGTCGGCATGATCCCGAACTCGGCGGGATCGAAGTCGACGAGGCCGTCGACGAAACCGCCGCGACGGCACGTGATCCCTTCCGGGTGCCAGCGCCCCTCCGGGACGGCGGTGATGGCGTCGAAGCCGTCGACGAGGTTGCGCCAGTACGTGCCGAGGTCGCCCGCGCCGGGCACGGTCACCGCCATCCCGATGATCGCGACGGGCTCGCGGGCCGCGGTCACGGGAGCCTGCCCGGAGCCGTGAGGACCACCTCGTCGACGTCCGCGTGGCCGTGGGCGAGTTCGCGGAACAGGGCGCGTACACCGTCCTCCGGGTCGATGAGCCCGATGCCGTTGCGGGCGAATTCACGGGCGAGTTCCGGCCCGACCATGCCGGGGTGGGACGGGTCGGGCGCCCACGGGCCCCAGTGGACGGTGAGCGTGCGGCTTCCGGTGTCCCGCCGCCAGTGCCGGCCCAGGGCCGCGAGGGCGTCGTTGGCGGCACTGTAGTCGGCTTGGCCCCGGTTGCCGAGGACGGCGGTGACGGAGCCGAACAGGACGGTCAGGCGCGGCAGCGAGGGCAGGCCGCGCAGGGCGGAGAGGAGGGCGTGGGCGCCGTCCACCTTGGTGCCGTGGACGCGCTCGAAGGAGCCGGGCTGTTTGTCGGCGAGCAGCTGGTCCTCGATGACGCCGGCCGCGTGGACGACGGCGTCGACGCGGCCCGTCCGGGCGTGGATGTCCTTGAGGGTCGCGTGCACGGCCGCGGCGTCCCGGAGGTCGAGACAGTGGTAGCGGGCCTGCCCGCCGGCGGCGGCGATCTCGGCGAGGGTCGCGGCGACTTCGCGCCGGGCGAGGACACGGCGGGCCTCGCGGTCGATCTCGGCGGTGGCCAGGCCCCCGCGCCCGGCGAGGACCGAGCGCAGGGCGGTGATGCCGGGGGCCCGGCCGGTGTCGGGGTCCTCCGCGGCGTCGGCCATGTCGGTGCGGCCCAGGAGCTCGACGCGGCATCCGGCGGCGGCGAGGGTGGTGGCGACGCGGGCCGTGATGCCCCGGGCCCCGCCGGCGAGGAGGGCCACGCTGCCGGGGCCGAGACCGGCGGCGAGGGCGTTCGCCGTGGCGTCACCGTCGGTCTCGGGCCCGAGCGGGGCCGGGTGGAGCTCCGGCCCCAGTCGGACGCCTTCGGCGGTGTGGCGGACGACGGGGCACCGGTCGGGGGCGAGGAGTTCACGGACGAGGTCGTCCGCGAGCGCGGTGACGGGGCGGTCGGGGGCGAGCGTGACGGCGCGGGCCAGGGTGTCCGGGTACTCCCGCGCGACGGCTCGGAAGAACCCGTCCAGCCCCGCCGTGCGGGTGTCCTGTCCGGCGGGCCGGGCGCACAGCAGCCAGCGCGGGCCGTCGCGCAGGACGGCTTGGAACAGCGGGAATCCGGCCGGCAGCACGGGGTCGGTGCCGGGCCCGAATGCGGCGAGGTGGATGACGCCGTCATCGCACCGGTGGCTCTCTTCCGGGCCCGGACGGCTACCGGACCGGGCGGCGGCCCCGAGCGCGCGGAGGCGCTCGACGAGCGCGCGAGCGAGTGGCGTGTCCTCGGACAGCACCAGGAAGCGGCGCCCGCGCAGGGCGGCGTCGTCGGGCTCGGGCGCACCGGTGAGCGGGGCGTCCCGGAGCAGGTATCGCGCGGTGGCCGTGGCGCCCGCGGGCGTCGGGGCGGCTTCCTCCTCCTGCCGCTCGCCGAGCAGCCTCGCCTTCAGCCGGTCCGCGAGTGCCGCCGCCGTGCGGGCCTGGAGCAGGTCTTCCAGATCCTGGTCCGCCGGCGCGTTCCGATCCGTACCGGCCGCTCCGGTCAGCCGTCGGCCGAGCTCTCCCACGATCTCGGTGCGCTTGATCGAGTCGATGCTCAGCTCGGCTTCGAGGTCCAGGTCGGGCTCGATGAGTTCCAGCGGATAGCCGGTCCGCTCGCTGATCACGGACCGCACCGTCCTCAGCACGTCCGGTCCGGCAGCGGCGGTGACGGCCTCGGCCCTCGGTTCGGGCACGGGCGCGGGCGCGGGCGCGGGCAGGGACACGGGCACGGCCGGAGCGTCCGGCATGTCCGATGTCCGCGCCGCCTGCCCCGCGCCGAAGTACGCCAGCAGTACGTCCCGCTGTGCCGCCACCATCTCCCGGCTTCCCCGGAGGAATTCGGTCAGCAGGCCGGGGCCGTCCGTTCGCTCGGGAGGTGGCGCGAGGGACCCGATCCGCCGCGCCGGTTGCAGTCCCCCGGGCAGCGGCGCCCCGTCGGCCGTGCGGACGAGGTGCCCGTCGACCGTCCAGCCCGTCCGCTCCGGTACCGCCTCCGGGTCGGCGACGCGCGCGTCGCGCCCGGCGAACAGCCGCTCCGCCACCACCGGGACGCCCGCCACCGCCAGACGGGCCAGGGCCTGGAGGTGCCCGGGCAGCCCGGCGTCCGGGTGCGGTTCGAAGGGGACGGCGAGGTGCGGGCGTGAGCCGAGAACGGCACGGACCAGTCCCGTGAGCACCGTTCCGGGCCCCGCTTCGACGAACACCCGCGCCCCGGCCTCGTACATCGCCTCGATCTGCTCGACGAACCGCACGGGCGCGGCGATCTGCTCGGCAAGCCGCTCCCGTACGCCCGAGGAACCGTCCGGATAACGGTCGGCCGTCGTGTTGGACCAGACCGGGAATTCGGGCGTACGGAAGGAGCGACCGTCCAGCTTCCGGGCGAATTTCTCCACGGCCCCCGCGACGAGAGGGCTGTGGAAGGCGCAGGAAACGGGGAGGCGGCGCGTGGCCAGCCCGGCGCCGGCAGCGGCGGCGAGGGCCCGCTCGATGGCCGGGGCGCTCCCCGAGACGACGCTCTGGGCGGGCGCGTTGTGGTTGGCGACGACCACCTTGCCCAGCAGCCCGGCCTCCTTGAGAAGCTCCTCGGCCTCCCCCGGTTCCGCCGCGACGACGGCCATGGTGCCGGGTTCGTCCCCCACCGCTTCGGCGATCGCCTCGGCGCGCGCGACGCTGAGGTCCAGCACGGCGTCGGGGGAGATCACGCCCGCCGCGCCGAGGGCGACCAGTTCCCCGTACGAGTGGCCGGCCGCCATGTCGGCCCGTACGCCGAACCTCTTGAGCACGTCATGGGCGGCCAGGCAGACGGCCCCCAGGGCGGGCTGGGCGTGACGGGTGGCGGCGAGGCGAGCGCGCCCGGCTTCGCGGGTCGCGTCGTCGAACGTCGCGGGGGGAAAGAGGACGTCGGCGGGCGCCCGGCGCAGGTGGCGCCGGGTATCGGGGAAGGCGATGAGGAGGTCGGCGAGCATGCCGGGGCGTTGGCTGCCCTGGCCGGGGAAGAGGACAGCGATCTTGCCGGGATCAGGGGTGTCCGACCGCTCCGCGCCGGCACTGCCACCATCCGGCGCCTCAGGCAGCTCATACTGCTCCGGTAGAAACACCCCCTTTCTCGGCTCCCCCGCGATCACCGCCCGCAGCAGCTCCGGCAGTTCGTCGAGGGATGCCGCGACCACGGCGGCGCCGGCCCGGTGCGCTCCGGTGCGGCGGGCGGCGGTCAGGGCGAGGTCGCGCAGTCGCCAGGGCCGCCCGGAGCGGTCGTTGATCTCCGTCAGCCGCAGCATCTCGCGCGCGTCTTCCGCGTTTCGCAGTACGAGGAGTTCGGCGGGCCAGAGGTCGTGGCCGCAGCGCGGTGGCGCGGCTCCGGCGTGGCCCCGCAGCACGGCGTGGAAGTTGGCGCCGCCGAAGCCGAAGGCGCTCACACCCCCGACCCGCTGCCCTACGGGCCGCGCCCACGGCAGCGGCCTGTCGTGGAAGACGAACGGGCTGCTGTCCGCGTCCCAGGCGGGGTCGGGCCGCCGCAGATGCAGGGTGGGCGGCCGTACGCCCGTGTGCACCGCGAGGGCGGTCTTGATCAGCCCGGCGAGCCCGGCGGCACACTTGGTGTGCCCGATCTGGGACTTGACCGAGCCGATGACGCAGCTTCCCGGTGCCGCCCCGGATTCGGTGAACACCTCGGTGAGCGCGGCGAGTTCGGCGCGGTCGCCGACGGCCGTACCGGTGCCGTGTGCTTCGATGACTCCCACGGCGGAAGGGGCGATGCGGGCCTGCGCGTAGGCCCTTTCCAGGGCGGCGCGCTGCCCCTCCCGGCGGGGCGCCGTGAGCCCGAGCGAACGCCCGTCGCTGCTGCTGCCCACGGACTCGATGACGGCGTAGACGCGGTCGCCGTCGCGCTCGGCGTCCGCGAGCCTCTTGAGGACGACGCAGGCGACGCCCTCGCCGAGCGCGATGCCGTCGGCTCCGGCGTCGAAGGGGCGGCACCGGCCGGTCGGTGAGAGGACGCGGGCGGAGGAGAAGAGGAGGTAGTCCTTGATGCCGTTGTGGAGGTCGGCGCCCCCGCACAGGGCGAGGTCCGCGGCCCCGCCGCGCAGCTGGGCGCAGGCGGCGTCGACGGCGGTCAGGGAGGAGGCGCAGGCCGCGTCGACGGTGTAGTTGGCGCCGCCGAGGCCGAGCCGGTTCGCGATGCGCCCGGCGATGACGTTGCCGAGCATGCCGGGGAAGGTGTCCTCGGAGAGGGCGGGCAGCCGGGCGGCCAGCTCCTCGGGGAGGCGGCCGAGGTAGGAGGGCAGGACGGCGCGCAGGACGGCGGCGTCCGAGGTGTCGCTGCCGGAGCCCGCGCCGAAGATCACGCAGGTGCGGTCCCGGGGTGGCTCACGGTGGTCGTAGCCGGCGTCCGCCAAGGCCCGCGCGGCGGTCTCCAGCGCGAGCAGCTGGACGGGTTCGATGGCGGGCAGGGAGGCCGGGGGGATGCCGTAGCGCAGTGGGTCGAACGGGACGCGGGGCAGGAAGCCGCCCCACTTGGAGGCGGACACGTCGTGTGCGGTAGCCCCGGGCCCGTGGTGGACGGAGACGTCCCAGCGTTCGGGCGGAATCTCGGTGACGGCGTCGACGCCGGAGAGCACATTGCCCCAGAAGGCGGTCAGGTCCGGGGCCTCCGGGAACACACAGGCCATGCCGATGACGGCGATGCCCAGCGGTTCGGGTGCCGCCGCCCCTTCCCCGCCCGAGGGTGACGGCGCCGACGTCGCTTTCGCACGCCGCTCGTAGAACTGCGCCGCCGCTTCGCCGACCTGACGGTGCAATGCGGCGACGGTGGTCGTGGCGGTACGCAGGACGGCGGCCTCACCGGCCATGAAGAGGCCCTCGGCGAGCTGCCGTGGCTCGTCGACGCCCTGAAGGGTGCCTTCGACGCGCTCCACGCCCTTGCCCGCGATCCGCAGCCTTCCGAGGTTGAGCCGCTCCAGCTCCTCCCACGCCTGCCGCTCGGGCACGCCCCGTCTGCTCAGTTCCTCTCTGTGGGCCTCGTGCGTGTCGCAGTACGGGCTGGGCAGGCAGCGGGTCGCCTGACCGGGCCCGGTACGCAGGACGGCGGTCCGCCCGGCGGCGATCGCCTGCCGCTGGTACAGGGGGCGGATGGCGTCGCGGGCGACGGCTTCCTCGGTGAAGAGGTAGGCGGTGCCCATGATGATGCCGGTGGCGGCGCCGCGCGCGCGGATTCCGCAGCCGAGCGCGGCGACCATGGCGGCCGAGCGCTCGTCGTGGATGCCGCCCGCGAAGAGCACCTCCGGCGCGGGGTCGCCTTCGTCGCGCCGCGCGGCAAGGAAGTCGTCGAGGACGGCGAGTTGGGCCTCCCAGAGAGGGAAGCTGTTGTACGGTCCGATGTGGCCGCCGCATTCGGCGCCCTCGAAGACGAAGCGCCGGGCGCCCGCCGCGAGGAATTGCTCCAGCAAGCCCGGCGAGGGTACGTGCAGGAACGTACGGACGCCGTGCTTCTCCAGATCGGCGGCCTGCGCGGGCCGGCCGCCCGCGATGATCGCGTGGGTGGGGCGGGCGTCACGCACGGCCGCGAGCTGGGCGGCCCGGACGTCCTCGGGCGCGAAGCCGAGGAGGCCGACGCCCCAGGGGCGGTCTCCGAGCTCGGCGCGGGTCCCTTCGAGCAGGGTCCGGGTGTCCTCCGGACCCGCGAGCGCCAGGGCGAGGAACGGCAGTCCCCCGGCGTCCGCGACGGCCGCCGCGAAACCCGGCCGGTCGCTGACGCGCGTCATCGGCCCTTGAACGACGGGCAGTTCCGTGCCGAGCGCACGGCTCATCGGAGAGCCGGGCCGCAGCGCTTCGGGCGCGCTCCGGTCCCGTGCGGCCCGGTCGGCGGCGTCATGGACGGCTCGCACGGCGACGGGCACGGATTTGTACGCCCGCGCGAAGCGGCGGGCGAGGAAGGCGTCTTGGCCGAGTTGCGGCGGTCTGCCGCGCAGGGTCCCGGGGAGGCCCGGGGCCTTGCTCGGGTCGAGGTGACGGTAGCCGTTCTCGTGGAGGGTTTCCGTGCCGTCCAGGAACCGCAGGGCCGCGGCGAGCCCGGGCGCGGTGTCGGCCTCGTCCAGGAGGGCGAGCTGGACGTCGAGGACCACCCCGGCGGCGCCACCGAGGACGGCGGCAGCGGCGGTGTGCGGCCCGATGCCGCCGCAGGCCCACACGGGCACGCTGATCCGGTCGTCGTCGAGGAGCTGCTGGAGCAGGACGAACGTGGACAGCTCACCGGCCGGCCCACCGCACTCGCTGCCCCGCGCGACGATACCGACCGCTCCGGCGGCCACCGCCGCACGGGCCTCACGCGGGCAGCGCACCTCCGCGATGACGGTTCCGGGGCGGAAGGCTCCCGGGCCCAAGGGGGAGTCGGGCGCGGTCAGTACGTGGGACAAGCCGTCGCCGTCGAGCGTGAAGAGCTCGTCGGGCCGCAGCGCGCACTCGGCGGAGACCCTGACACCGAAGGAGCCGGGTGTCCAGGCCCGGGCGAGCTCCAGCGCGTCACGGGCGGCCCCGGCAGCGCTTCCGAGGTCGACGACCCCGAGCCCGCCCGCTCTGCTGACGGCGGCGGCGAGCCGCGCGTCCGGCTCCCCGAAGGGGCTGACGCCGATCACCAGGGGCAGGGCCGTTGCCACCGCCAAGGGATGCCTCCTTCGTGCGTGCCGACACCGATCAACTTCTCCATCGTGCGCGCCAAGTAATGCTTAGCGGAAGGAAGTTCACTCCTACGAGCGCAAGTCCATCCGGTAGCCGACGAGAGCACGGCGTGTGCGGCAGCCGAGGTCACCACGCGGATCACCGGCCGGGCCGAGGACCTGCCGCCCGGGCCTCTGCCCATGCGACGGCGTCACGGACGACAAAACGGGTTGCCTGACGAGATCAGGCAACTTCAAAATCCCATAAGATCGCTGAGGGGGAGCCATGACACGAGAGCGCGCGGGCCTGGCCGCCGCCACCCGATTCCGGCTCGATCCGGACACGGCGGCCGAAAGCGCCGCCCCCAGGCATTCCTTGATGCCGCGGGCGATCCTGCGCGGCTACGAGCTGACCGAGCCCGAACAGGCCCACGCTGTACGCCTCCTGGGCCGCGTCATCCACGGCCGCATCAGCCTGGAGGCGACCGGCGGCTTCAGTCACGGCGTCTCCGCGACCCAGGACAGCTGGATCCGGTCCCTTGACCGTCTCGACGCCCTGCTGCGGAACGGGCCCGCGTCCTGATCCGATCCCGCATCACGCGCTTCACGACACGGCGCCGTAAACCGGCCACTACGCGATGCGCGCGAACTGCCCCACACCCGTCCAAGGAGTCCGAGCATGTCCGTTGCCGCCCTGCCCTTTCGTTCGTTCGTGGACGACATCCTGGATTCGCTCGGGGCCGCCCCCTCCCGGGAGGCACTCGTACACCAGGAGCGGCGGATCACCGCCGGCGAGTTCCGTGATCTGATCCACCGGCTGGCGCACGCGCTGCGCGCCCAGGGCCTGGAGCGCGGGCAGACCGTCACGCTGCTCAGCGGGAACCTCCCCGAGGTCCTGGCCGCCCGCTACGCCGCCAACCTGCTCGGCTGCCCGGTCACCCACCTCTACAACAAGCTCTCCCCCGACGCCCAGGCCGCCATCGTCCGCGATGTGGAGACCCGGGTGCTGATCGTGGACCCCGCCTACGCCGCGCGCGCCGCCGAGATCACCGACCGGGCCCCGGTCCCGCACGTCCTGACCCTCGGCGTCAGCGAGATCGGCACCGACCTGCTGGAGCTGGCCGCAGCCGAGCCCGCCGAGCCGGTGTCGGGCCTGGCCCGCCCCGAGGACATCTGCTCCATCCGTCACACCGGCGGCACCACCGGCCACCCGAAAGGCATCTGCACCAGCTTCGAAAGGGCCGGCAGGATGCGGCCGAGGCCCGGCGTGGAAGAGGCCGACCGGCCCCGGCAGCTGGTGCCGACCACCCTCGCGCACGGCGCCGGGATGATCGCCGACCACCTGCTGGCCGAGGGCGGCACCGTGGTGTTGCAGGAGGACTTCGACCCCGGTCAGGCACTCGCGGCGATCGAACGCGAGCGCATCACCCACCTCCTCCTGCTGCCGCCGCTGCTGTACCGGCTGACGGACCACCCGGACGCGGACCGCACCGACACCTCCAGCCTGCGCCAGCTGACCTACGGCGGCTGCCAGGCGTCCCCGGCCCGCATCGCCGACGCGATACGCCGCTTCGGCCCCGTCCTCCGGCAGGGCTACGGCCAGAGTGAGTGCGGCAGCGTCAGCGTCCTCGGACCCGAGGACCACGACCTGACCCGCCCCGGGCTGCTGCGCACCGCGGGCAAGGTACTGAACGGGGTCGAGGTGGTCATCCGCGACGCGCACGGCGACGACCTGCCCCACGGCGAGCACGGCGAGATCTGCGTCCGCTCCGGTCACCTCATGCAGGGCTACTGGAAGCGGCCCGAGCTGACCGCCGAGGTTCTGCGGGACGGCTGGCTGCACACCGGCGACATCGGATTCCTGGACTCCGAGGGCTACTTGACCGTCGTCGACCGGATCAAGGACATGATCGTCGTGGTCGGCGGCCACGTATACACCAGCGAACTCGAAGACCTCCTCAACTCTCACCCCCAAGTGCTGCACAGCGCCGTCTTCGGCGTGCGCGACGACGACCGCACGGAACAGGTGCACGCGGCCGTGGTACGGGCCCCGGGCGCCGAGGTGACCGCCGACGAGCTGCGGGCCATGGTCCGTGAGCAGCGCGGCGCGATGTACGAACCGGCGCGCATCACCTTCACCGGGCAGCTGCCGCTGACGGACGCGGGCAAGCCGGACAAGAAACTGCTGCGATCGCGCGGCGTGACAGAACCCGGTCGCCGCGAAGCCGCAACCGGCCCTCGTCGTGGACGGTGGTGCGGGACAGCCGCGCCGAGCGAGATCGTTCTGAGCAAGCAGGACCTTCGTGAGGTCACCGCGTTCGCCGCGGGGTGTGCCGAGGTAGTGCTCAAGACATTCGAGGCCGACCAGCCGGGCGACCCGCGGCCTAGGGACGCTGTCAGTGCCGCGCGGGAGTTCGCCAAGGGCGGCGAACGCGGGAAGTATCTGCGCGACACGGCGTCGGCGGCCCTCAAGGCGGCCAAGAGCGCGGACACCGCGGCTGCACGCGAGGCAGCGTGGGCAGCGGTGTCCGCGGCAGGCGCCGCCTACCTGCATCCGTTGGCCAAGGCCACCCAGGTCAAGCACATCCTCGGAGCCGGCGCCTACGCGGCCAGAGCGGCCGAACTCGTCGCCGACGACGACCGGAGGGTTGGTGCCGAACATCTTGAGCAGACAGTGCGTCGTGCGACACCGGTCGTCGTTGACGTGCTCAAACGCTTCCCGGCAGCACCGAGTGGCGGCGGACGGGTTGGTGAGCTGATCCGCATGCTGGACGCCGGCCTTCGTTCACTCACCTTCGTCGAGTGACTCTCGGCGTCCAGGCCACGCGGCCCATATCCGTCGGTGATTGACTTCGCCCCGATGCCCCGATCGTCTCCGAGGGCCGGCAGCAAGGCGAGCTCGGGCAACGGCTTCCCTGGTAACCAGGTACGACAGGAGAGCGCAGGTCTTTCACGGCCCGTAGATCAGGGTCCATTTCTGATTGGGCAGTCCCTGATTGTCATTGGTCACGACCGGGGATTCGTTGGCCCCGCCCCATCCGCGGTCGGGTTCGAGGACGCGGCCGAAGAGGTTGGCGATCCGGGCGGGGTCGGCGCTGTGGGCGGGGTCCACGTACCAGAGCTGATCCACGTTGGTGAACGATCTGTCGCAGTCGCTCAGCCACGTCGCCCAGCCACTGGGCCCTTGGGCATATCCGGCCAGGCAGCGGCCGTCCCTGCGAGTGGCCATATGGTAGGCGCCGTGGCCGTCGGCGATCAGGTCCCAGAGCTGGTACGGCTCGCCTGTGCAGTTCCACACCCGCATCCGGTCGTCGCCCGCCGGCATGCCCATGCATCGGCCCGTGCCATGGTTCCGTACCTGGAACGGGCCGACCGCGGCGCGTGCCGCGGGTTCGGCGGCCCGGCCAACGGCGTCCGAACTCGGCCCGACGGACGCCAGTGCCGTGAGCAGTCCGGCGAGAACCAGTGCCCGCCGCGTACGCGATAGCCTCAAGATTCCTCCTGTCCCAAGTGGTGTGACGGGGCACCACGATTCCCCGACGCAAATGCGAGAGAACGGGGTTGAGCGGCTAAACCCCTCGAACGAGTACCGTCCTCGCTCCAGCGGCCACCTCGATCTCAGACAACGGCCGCCATGTCCTTTGGAACGGGGAGATCCACCGGACACGCCCCCGTGCGAGCCGGTCCTGGAGGCGATCCGGGGTCCCGGTCCCCCGACTACTCCTCCCGCCCCGCAGGAGCCCGGACCGGGTGAGGCCTACAGGGCGTACAACTCCCGCCCCCTTTTATCCGCTACGGGCCTTGGCGCGCTCTCGACGCCGGCACGGCAGTAGGGTGAAACGGTGACCTCCTTACCGGAAAACTCGCCGCGGCCGATCGGCGAAGACGACCGCAATACGGCCGTGCAGCGCCTGCAGCAGGCGTACGCCGAAGGGCTCCTCTCGCACGAGGAGTTGGATGAACGCCTCCACCACGCGCTGACCGCCAAAGCACAGGGCGAGCTCGTGTCGGCGCTGGCCTCACTACCGGCGGAGCAACCGGACACCACGTCGACGATCGCCGCCGCCGGCGGACGGATCCAGCGGCGCGGCGCATGGCGGGTACCTCGGATCCTCAAGATCGAGTCCGCGTTCGGACGGGTCCGCCTGGATCTGTCCCAGGCGATCATCGAGCATCCGGTGGTCGACATCGAGCTGCGGCTCGGCAGTGGCAGGGCCAAGATCACGTTGCCTCACGACGCGGTCGTCGACGTCGAGGGTTTGCGCACCGAGTGGAAGGACCTGCACTACAAGGTCCAGGCGAGTTCCCGCCCCGGCGGGCCGAAGATCCGCATCTCCGGGACCATGGGATTCGGACGATTGAAGATCCGCCACGCCCGGCGTTGAGGCTCCGTCCGGCGCTTCTCCCGATCTCGTCGAACCGGTGGATCACATCGCGCGCACTGCCCTCGTCGGCCTGGACCGGCTGGGTGATCGCCAGTACCCGGTTCCACCGGCCGGGACAGGTAGCGTCATCGCGTGCCACGCCCGCCGACCCGGCGAACCTGTGCGGTGTCTCGCACATACAGTCGCAGGCCTCTGCCGTGCATAACGATCGGCGTCCGCCGGCCAGGTGCTGTGTGACATCTTCCAGCCCGGACGCCGACACCGGAGGTGCGATGAAGCTGCTCCGCAAACCGACCGCCACCCAACCCCCCATCTCGAAGTCCGAACAGCTCCTGTTCTCCGGCACGTTGCGTCACGACAAGACATGGGCCCAGCACGCAGACCCCTTGCTGCGCATGAGTTTCTGGTCCATGGCCCGGCAGTTCCCCACCATGCTCACTGTGATCGCCCGCATCGCCTGGCGCGAGGACCCCCGCGCCCTCGCCGTGCTCGTCGGCGCCCAGGTCGTCTCCGGTGTCATGACCGCGTTCCTGCTCGTCTCCATCAACCAGGTGCTCGTCGCCCTGTTCTCCAACGGGCCGACGTCCGACAAGCTCTGGGACGCGTTGCCCGCGCTGCTGTCGGGTGGCGCGGCGTCCAGCGCGTCGGTGCTGCTGGGGTGTCTGATCGTGAAGGTCGAGGCCCGTCTGTACCCGAAGATCGAGCTGGCCTGCGGGAGCGCGTACTACGAGATGATGTCGCGGGTCGAGATGGCCGCGATGGAGGACAAGGACATCCAGCGCAAGCTGGCCGCGGGGATCAACGGCACGGACAGCGTCCGCCGGATGCTCGACAGTTCGGTGTGGGTCGTCAGCGGCCTGATGAGCCTGACGGCCGCCGCGGTCGTGCTCGCCTCGTTGCACCCGCTCCTCGTCGGCGCGCTCGCGCTGATCGCGGCGCCCCGCTGGTGGGGCGCGGTCGTCGTCATGCGGCGGGCGTACGCCTCCCGGCACGCGTGGATCGACCACGCCCGGGCCGTGGACGTCCTGATCTACCCGATCACGCGGGCCGACGCGACGCCGGAGCTGCGTGTCCACGGCGCCGGGCGCGTCCTGGTGCACGCGCAGAAGGACATGGGTGCCACGGCGGCCAAGGAGAAGGAGCGGCTGGGCACCGCGGAGGCCGTCACCGAAATCATCGCGGCGACCATGTCCGGCACGGCCCGCGTGCTCGCGTACGCGCTGCTGTGGTGGCTGCTCGTCTCCGGGGGCATGCCGCTGGCCGCTGCCGGCACGGCCGTCTTCGCCATCCGCAATGCCACCGGCTACCTCAACACGGTCGTCAACCAGATGAACCAGATGTTCGAGGAGTCGCTGTACCTGACCGACATGAACAACGCGATCAAGCTCGGCAAGGATCACGCCATCCCCGTCGGCGGCGCCCCGGTGCCCGGAACCGGCGTCGATGTGGTCCTTCGGGATGTGTCGTTCCGGTATCCGGGCGCGGACAAGGACGCCCTGGTGGGGGTGTCGCTGACGATCCCGCCGGGCAAGGTCGTCGCGCTGGTGGGAGAGAACGGGTCCGGGAAGACCACGCTGGCCGCGCTCGTGGCCGGCCTGTACCTGCCGACCGGCGGCACGGTCTCGTACAACGGCGTGGAGGTGCGCGACGCCGACCGCGAGAGCGTCTTCGACCGGGTCGCGCTGCTGTCCCAGAGCGTCCAGGCGTGGCCGATGACGGTGAAGGCCAACGTGCACATCGGCGACGGTGGCAGACCGCTGGTGCAGGAGGACGTCGAAGCGGCGGCCGAGCGGGCCGACGTGCGCACGATCGTCGAGGAGCTGCCGCACGGCTGGGACTCGATCGCGATCAAGGGCTTCGAGCGAGGGACGAAGCTCTCCGGTGGGCAGTGGCAGCGCGTCGGTGTCGCCCGGGCCTTGTACCGGGGGCGGGCGCTGAACATCGTGGACGAGCCCACAGCCGCCCTCGACCCGCGGGCGGAGATCGAGATGTTCGAGTCGCTGCACGAGCTGACCGATGACGGCGCCACCTCGGTCCTGCTCATCACGCACCGTCTGGCTGCGACGGCCTCCGCGGACATCATCTACGTCCTGCACGAGGGGCGGCTGATCGAGTCGGGGAGCCACGGTGACCTGATGGCCATCAAGGACGGGCACTACCGGGGGCTTTACGAGCTTCAGGCCTCCCAGTACGCCGCCGAGGCCGACGGGGCGACGAAGGTACCCACCCAGCGAAGGTGACACGCGTGGAGATCCGGAACTCGATCAGCGGTCTCACCGTCCGCGACGGGCGCGTCCGGGCGGCGTGTGTCAGACCACGCCCCCGGGGAGAGGATTCTCCGGGGCGTCGAGCCACACGTGGTGTTCGCCGTCGGCCGTGACGCTCAGCCCGTACCGCGTGATCTCCGGCCGCCCCTGCTCGTCCCACCACGCGCGGGCCGCCAGCGTCTCGTCCCACAGGGACCTCGGGCCCTGTTGCAGAACGCTGTCGGCCTCGTCCCAGGCGTCGCAGCACACGGACGCGAACGACTGCCGGCCGTCCCACAGCAGAACGCGCCGACTGCCGCCGGTGACGCGCCGCATCGTCAGGCCGGACACCAGATGGCCGATCGCGAAGTCGGCGTTCCAGTCCCCGTCCAGGACCTTGTCCGGGTCGGCCGCCGAGGCCGACAACCGCTCTGCGCCGTCGCGCGGCGGACGGCCGCCAGGGGCCCGGTGCCCGCGGAGCCACATGTACGAGGCGATGTCCACGAACCGGCCTTCGGCCGTGCCGTCCTCGCCCACCGTGAGCCTGAGAAGCCCGCTGGCGGAGAACAGCGTTCCGTACGGGGTGAGAATGCTCCCGCCGGGGCGTACCTGCTCCCGCCACGCGCGGGGAATGGACCGTGCCGACGCCGTGCAGACCAGCCGGTCGAACGGCGCGCCGTCGGCGACCCCCATCTCCCCGTCGCCGCACACCACCCGGGCCGCGTACCCGGCCGTGCGCAGCTTGCGGGCGGCCTGGTCGGCCAGGGCCTCGTCCACTTCGATCGTGACGACGTTCCCCGGGCCCGCCCTCCTCTCGAGCAGGGCGGCGTTCACGCCCGAACCGGCACCGATGTCCAGCACCTTGTGCCCGGGTTCGAGGCCGAGGTGCCCGAGCTTGACGCACACGATGTCCAGCGCGGACACGGACGAGGTGGCGGCCCCGCCCACAGGTCCCTTCGTGGTGCGGGGGTCGTGCTCTCCGTCGTTGATCTGGGTCACGACCGCCTTCACCGGGTCGTAGACGACCCGCGCCCACTCCTTCGGCTCCTCCTCGTAGGAGAGCGGGCGGTAGCCGTCCCGGGCCCACTGCCAGACGTCACGCGGAACGAACCGTTCACGCTCGACTTCCCCAACCGCCTCGCGCGCCCAGGGCGCCCGATCGAAGCAGCCGCGCGCCGCGAGCTCGTCCACACAGGCGGCCCGCAGCGCCGGGAAGTCCGGAGCGGTCACTTGTTGTCGTCCTTACGGTGGTCGCCGCTGCCCTGAGGAGTACTGCCGTCGGACGAGGGCTCGCCGATACCGCCGCCGTGCTTGTCGGGGTTCCAGTCCTCTTGCTCCGCGTTCCCACCGCCGTGCTTGCCCGCCATGGCGCTGCCCCTCTCGTGTCGGTCGGACCGGTGGACGGGTCGCAGTCTGCCGCAGCCGTAGCGGACGCGGAAGACGTCCGGGGCTTGGCGTGGGAGGCGATCGACGCCCTGCCCCGGAAGGGCGCGAGGCGCTATTCCTTCCAGGTGGCGAGGGTCTTGTTGTGCCGCGTCCAGGTCACGGTGGAGGGCGCGCCGGATCCCTCCGCGAGGTAGATCGCGCAGCCCTCGACGCTCTGTCCCTCGGCGGCTTCCTCGTACTTGGTGTGGCCGGCGCCTTCGCACCGTTCGAAGGCACGGACGACCAGCGGGTTCGACGGGTCGCCCGTGGTGTCGAAGGAGGTGAAGACCATCAGCTCGGTCAGCCGCTTGCCGTCCTTCGACACCTCGAAGTGCGAGGACGCGTCATTGCCGTTGCCCTCGGCGGTCTTCGTGAGCTTGTAGCGCACGTAGAACGGCGTCTTGCCCTTGTACTTCTCCGGGTTTTCCAAGCCGGAGAGGTCGGCGTTGTCGCCCTTCTCCACGCGCTCGACGGTCACGCCGACGGTGCCGGACTTGTCGCCCTCTACGGTGGCCTTCTCGCCGAACTTCACGGACTGACCGGTGTCGGAGCACCCTGTCAGGACCAGTGCGCCGACAGCGGCAGTACACAGTGCCCGGCGTTTCATCACGTCTCCCCACCCGAAGTCTCTTCTTCGGGTGAGCCTATCGTCCTGCTGGGCATGCCCCGGACAAGAGCTCCGGGCCCCGCTTCCCCGCTCCGGGGCCCCCGGGTACCATCGCGCATCGTCCGTCCGCTTACCCGGCGGCCGGTGGCAGGGTTATCGAACCACAACTGAAGGGCCGACCAAGACCGTTGAATTCCCCCTACGATAATCGGATGGTCCTCATGGCATCGCTTCCGCCCCTCGTCGTAGCCAGGAGCGGGAATCACGCCATTCTCGACGCAGACATCACGCGTTAAACATCAGCGAGTCGAGCACACGACCAGCCGTCTTCCAGGATTTCCCTGCGGGCGGGAAAGGAGAACCCTGGAGCCTCTACGGGGTGCGGGGCTGGCCGATTTTCGCCCGTGGACTCTTATTTCGCGTGGCGGAGCCCCACCTTTGCCCGAGAGAATGCCGGAAGACGGGGCTGGTGCCGTTTTCCCCGGCCGACCGTTGACGTTCCTCTCCGCTACCCGCTGGGGGCCGCGATGGGTCAGAAGGCCGAGAAGAGGACCCCGCTCTGCGTCGCTCCCTTCGTCTCGATTGCCACCTGGGCCGATGGCGAGTCGATTATCTGTTGTGAGGACAAAGGGCCGGAGGCCGGTCGTCTGGGCCTGGTCAGCAGTATGTCCGAGCTGGTCAACAGCGAGAAGATGCGCACCGCCCGCAAACAGTTCATGCGCGGCGAGGTGCCGGAAGGCTGCCGGACGTGCCTCGACGAGGCAACACGCCAGCCCACCGTTCACAACTACTACCAGGATAAATTCCGCTGGCAGGATGTCGCGGACGCCTACGACGAGACGACCGGAAACGTCAGCCGGACGCAGTATCTACTGATCGCGCTCAGCAACCTCTGCACCTACAGCTGCCGGATGTGTTTCGACAAGCTCAGTACGAGACTCAACTCGGACCGTCACCGGATGCTGGGCGTGGAGCCGATCGGGTACCGGCGCAACGACATCGACAAGGTCATCGACTTCATCCGGGCGAACCCGATCCGTATCGTCACCTTCCACGGTGGCAACCCCATCAACGAGCCCCGTCTCCTGGACGTCCTGAACGAACTGTCGGACGATGTGTCCGTGGAGATCATCTCGAACGGCTCCACGCTTTCCTCGGGGAAGACCGACATCCGCCCGCACCTCTCGCGGTTCGAGCGAGTCCATTTCAACATCAGCCTCGACGGCACACGACGGACGACCGAATACGTACGCGTGCACAGCGACTTCGACAATGTGTTCCGCCACTTCAATGAGGTCAAAGCCCTTCCCAACACAACCGTCAACCTGCACAACACGATTACCAACCTCAACCTTTTCGACCTGCCCTCCTACTACGCGATGACCCTGTCCGGTGAGTTCGCCGACGCCGACTCGATCTCCAGCTACATCGCCACGACGCCGGCCGTCCACCGCGTCTCCACCCTCCCGCCGGAGCTCCGGCGACTGGCGCGCGAGCGCATCGAGGACTTCCTTCGTGAGTTGGACTCTGTGGGTGAGGTGACGTCGGAAGACGCGTTCGGCGTCAAGGTGATCGGAGCACGGGCATACGCGCGGAACGTCCTCCGCCGGATCGACTCGGTTCCCTATTCTCCGCACCTGTTCGCCCGGTTCCTCGACCTCACCCGGAGAACGGACGCCTTCTACGGGGTCGAACCTCTGCCGGAGTACAGCTCGTACTTCACGACCGGCGCGACCGGATCGACCGGCGCGGCCGGCTTTACCGCGGCGTCCGACTCATCGAGCCCGCCCCGGTCGCAGGTCACGCCCCCACCCACGTCCCAACCTGCCGCTCCCGGTGCGGTAGCGGCGAAGGGAGTCGTCGTGTCGCACTATTCCCTCGAGCTCGCCGAGGCTCCTTATGGCCTCGCGGGCCCCTGCCCGTACACCGGCGAGCGCCGATTCCAGGTGTCCGAATGCAGATTCAGCTGGACCGCCGCGTACCGGCAGAACTGCACGGCAGTCACGGTTCGGATCCAGCTCAACCCGGACGCGGGGATCACGGCCGCCGAGATGGCGACGCTGCGCAACACGTGGGAGACCGGCATCGAGAACAAGTGGAGCAACCGCTTCGTCTGTACCGGGCCCTACGGCAGCTCCGTCATCACCTTTGACGTGCAGTGGGTGACCTCCAGTCCCCACCACGTCGTCCGCGTGCGTCGAGGTCCCGCCCAGAGCGACATGACCACGTGGGACACGGCCGACAACGGCGACACCGCCGCACACGAGTTCGGCCACATGCTCGGCAATCCGGACGAGTACCTCGACTCGTCCTGCCCCAACCGCAACCCGGTCAGCACCGGGACGGTCATGGACAACGAAACCGGACCGGCGTTGCAGCGGCACGTCAACCGCATCTGTGTCTCGGCACCGCTCACGGCCGAGGTCTTCTCGATCGGCCTGGACCTCATCTAGGCCCGGACGCTTCAGGACGAGGATGAGAACGAGGACGAGGACAAAATGAGGGTCATCATCGAATCATTCACCCGGCCCGACATCGAGCGCATGAAGGCCGCGGTGTCACGGCTGGCCGGCCCGCTCGAGAGTGCTCGAGAGGGCGCTTCCGACGACGTGACGATCAACTTGCGCTGCTACGGGGGCTGCCCCGGACAGCGGGTCGACTTCCAGGCCTCGATCCCCTCGCGGGGCGAGGCCGAGGTGACCCATGTGGACGAGCTGCGGGATGTCGACGAGCGGTTCGCGGCGGCGGTCCGCCCCGAGGAACTGGCGGCACTGGCGCGGCAGCTGGACGTCGAAACCCTGATGGGGCTCCCGGCGAACAAGGACGAGGGATACGTGCCGGACTCGCTCGTCGGTTCGGTCGTCATCACGGCGGGGAACGCCCGGATCACCCTGTGGTTCCCCCTTGAGGACGAGGATCCCCCGAAGGGCGAGAACGCGACGATGAGGATCGAACGGGGGCAGGTCCCGTTCGTGTTGCGCGCGTCGATGGCTCCCCCGAGCGTCCGCCCGGTCCTCGCGCAGTTGGCCGCGGTCGTCAACCGGCTCACAGGCCACCGAAGCCCCGGTGCCGGATGAAGGCCATCCACGTCAATTCCACCTTGCCCTCCGTGCCGTACCTGGGGCGGCTGAAGGGCCCCGACGGCTATCAGGTCGAGGACTTCGAACTCCTCACGACCATCCTCTCGGCAGCGGCCTGGCGCCGCTTCAACGGCCCGATCAAGCTGTACACCGACCATGTCGGAGCGGCGTATTACCGGCGGCTGGGAATGACGGAACTCTGGGACGGCGGCATCGACACGGACGTCCTGGAGGCGCTTCCCGCCTCTATCAGCCACGACGTGTTCTGGACCGCCGGCCGCGTCGCGGCCCTCCGGGCGGAGACGGCACCCTTCTTCTCGCTGGACACGGACCTCGTCGTCTGGGGACCGATCGAGAAACTGATCACCTCGGACTTCATGGCGCTGCACACGGAGCCCCTGCACCACGGTGTGTACAAGCCTCAGGGCGAGCTGACCACGCCCACCGGTTACGTCTGGGAGGAGTGGGATTGGGAAGCGCTCCCGTGCAACGCCTCACTGACCTACTTCGCGGACGAACGGCTCACCGAGATGTTCCACGCCAAGGCGATGGAATTCATCCTGGGGAACCCCACACGCCGGGAGGCCGAAAGCCGACTGCCGGTCTACGACGTCTTTGTGGCCCAACGGCTGCTGCCGATGTGCGCGCTGAGACTGGGGATCCGGCCGGCGTACTTCCTCGACTGGCCTCGGCCCGAGCGCAACAGCGAGACGATGGCCGACGGCGGGGAGAACCGGCTGGTCACTCATGTCTGGGCCTACAAGGACACGCTCAAGAAGGACCCGGACCGGCGGGAGGCGTTCTGCCGGCAGTGCGTGGCCCGGCTCCGCACCGACTACCCCGAACTCGTGGGAATGCTGCCCCATATGCCGAGCGTCCAGCGGTACCTGTCGTGAGGGAATCACCACCCGCGGGCCGCGTCGGCGAGCGGGACCGCCGGGCAGAGCATCGTGAGAGGCGGCCACGGTGAAGGCGATCCATGTCCTTTCCACCCGGCCGACCACGAATTACTACGTCTCACGAGCCGACGGCTCTCCGTACCGGCAGGAGGACTTCGAAGTCCTCACCACGATCCTGTCGGCTCTCGAATGGCGCCGGCACAACGGGGTGATCCGGCTCTACACGGATGCCGCAGGCCGGGATTTCTACGACCGGCTGGAGCTTCTGGACCTCTGGGACGGCGGTGTCGACACCGAACTCCTGGAGTCGGCGTCCCGGGCGATCAACTGCGGCGTCTTCTGGTCCTTCGGCAAGATCGTGGCCCTGCGGCAGGAAGAAGCGCCGTGCTGTGTCATGGACATAGATCTCGTCGTCTGGGCAGGCATCCAGCAGCTTGTCACCGCGGAGGTGATGAGCCTGCACGAGGAGTCACTCGGCTTCGCCGCCTATGTCGGCCGGGACCGCCTCGTCGCTCCGCCTGGGTTCGACTGGAGCGGGCTGGACTGGTCGGTCACCCCCTGTAGCGCCGCGCTGCTCCTCTTCGCCGAAAACACGTTCAAGAACGCCTACGCCGACCGGGCGCTGTCATTCATGGAGGGCAACCCGGTCCGGTCGGAACCGGAAGGGGCGCTCCCCACGTACCCGATTTTCGCGGAGCAGCGGCTGCTGCCCATGTGCGCGAAGGCGTACGGCGTGCGCATCGGTTCGTTCCTGCGCGACTTCACGGGCGTCGAGCTGTGGTCCGGGCGGAAGAACACGACGTTCACCCACCTGTGGAACGCGAAGACACTCCTGCACAACAACCCGGATAAGAGAAGGGAACTTTGCGCGAGGTACGCCCACAGGGTTGGGCAGGACTACCCGGACGTCGCGGAAGCTCTCGCGAGGTCCCGGCTCCTACGGGAACACTTCCGGGCGGCGGACGAACTGCCGCACGTGTAGCCACTTCGCGGGAGCGCGCTCCCTCGACACCCGGGTGCGAGGAGGCCCACCGGGGCGGGGCTGAGATGGTGCCAGCGCCCGCGCCCAGGGGCCGCCGCCGCGGGCCGTGTCCGGGGCGGCGTCGTCGTCCACCAGGTCCAGGTCGAAGTCGGTGAGGGGGGCCACCGCGTACAGCCCCTGGTTGGCGAACTTGGTGTGGTCGACGGGACATCCTGGAGAACGCCGGTCATGAAGAACCGGGCAGCGCGGCGCAGGAAGCCACCGCGCGCAGCGTCACGGCGGTCGACAGGTCGACGGTCACCTCGCCCGCGTCCGTTCTGAGCGCGAGCCGGCCGTCGGCCGTGCGCAGTGGTTCGCCGCAGGGGCTTCCGGTAGGGGTCGTGACGGCGATCCGGGGGCCGTCCTTCGCCGGGCCGTACCAGGTCAGCGCCACGGCCGCGGTCAGTACCGCGGCGCAGCCCAGGGTGGCCAGGACGCCGCGGGTCAGGGCCCGCGCGGCGTGCAGCGCCTCCGTGTGGTCGGCGGTGACCGGGCCGGCGGGCAACGTGCCCGGGGCGGGTCCGGGCAGTTCCGAGGCGGCCGGCCGGCCGTGGGCGGCGCGCAGGAGCAGGACCGCTCCGCCCACCGCGCACAGGAGTGCGCACAGCAGCAGCCCGCCGACGACCGCGCCGTACGGTGCCGCGAGCGCCCCCACGTCCGTACGGCCCTTGAGCAGGCCGAATCCGATGAGTCCGGCCAGGAGCGCGCCCAGTCCGTTGCGCCAGGCCAGTGCCGACTCCCGGACGCGCGGCAGCTCCTGGTGCAGCAGCAGGCGTCCGTGGCGGGCGGCGATCCGGTCGGC
Source organism: Streptomyces albireticuli (assembly GCF_021228125.1). Classification (GTDB taxonomy): domain Bacteria; phylum Actinomycetota; class Actinomycetes; order Streptomycetales; family Streptomycetaceae; genus Streptomyces; species Streptomyces albireticuli. The sequence continues at coordinate 110,719 of NZ_JAJQQS010000019.1, read as the reverse complement.
CGGTGTCCCGGCCGGGCCGGGGCGGGCCCGCCAGGTCATCGCGGCGTCCTCTCCAGCAGGACGTTCCAGTACGCGCCGCAGCCCTCCTCGTCGGCGGGGCGCCCCGTGTGCGCGGTCTCGCACACGCACAGGACGGGCACCGTGGCGGCGTGCGCGGACCGGCCGCCGATGGGCCGGTGGCGGTAGACGCGGCGGGTGTAGGTGAAGTCGAACGGGCACGCGCAGCGGGGGCAGGTGCCGCTGAGTACGGCGCCGTCCCCGGTGCCCGTCACCCGTAGCCCGGCGGTGTACGAGGCGGCGTAGGACGCGGCGGTGACCTCGAGGTAAGGGAGCACGGTCAAGAGCGGCCGCCTTCCAGGACGAGGGCCCCTCGACGAGAGGGCCGGACAGAGAGGGCCGGACGGAGGCGAGACCCGTACGCGCGGCCCCCGTGTCCTCGATGCTGCCACGCGGACCGCCCGGGGACGCTGCCGTCCGGGGTGCTCCCCGGTCGATTACCGGGCGGGTTCCGCGGGCCCGCCGAACCGCTCCCCGCACACCGGGCGATCGGGCCATGATGGTCTGGATTCGCTTGCCTGGGAGGGGCGTTGGGCATACAGGACGAAACTGCGGAACAACCCATCGGTGAGCTCGTGGACCGTGCCCGGGACCTCGTTCGGCGCTCCGCCGGGGCCCGGGTGCTGCCGGCCGCGAAGGAGCCCGCACCGGGGCCGCCCGCCGCCGAACGGGACGCGCTCGTCGAGGAGATGCGGTCGCTCCTGCCGGAGCTGACCGGGCGGCTGCCGGACGACCCGGTGGTCCCGGTGTTCCTCGCGCGGCTGGGCGCGCTCATCGGCGCGCGGTGGACCGATGCGCGCGAGGAGGCCGATCGCAAGGAAGCCATCGCCTTGCTGCGCCGGGCGCGGGCGGGCGACCTGCTCGGCACCGGTCCGCGCACGGACGCGGCACGGGACCTGCTCGTCCTGCTCGTGGGCCGGTTCGGCGCGGGCGGGCCGCTGAGCCTGGACGCGGTGCAGGGCGTCCTGGACGCGTCGGTGCCCGAGCGGCTGAACGGGCCCGGGCTGATCGAGGCCGCGCCCGAGCTCGAACAGCTCGCCCACGAACTCGCCGCGAGCAAACGCGAAGGGCTGCCGCCGGGCATGGCGGAGATCCTCGCCTTCCAGACCGAACTCCACGCGGCACTCACCACCGGGGACACCACGCGAGTGCTGGGTCTGGTGCACCGGATGAACACCCTGGACCAGAGTCTGCTGGGACCGATGGCGCCGTTGATCCAGCCGCTGATGCGCATGCTCCCCGCCTCGGCCGAGGAACTGCCCCCGGCCGGCATGCAGCCCCCCACCCAGGACGAGCAACAGGAGCTACGGCCGCTGCTCGGCCTCATGGCGGAGGTCTCCCAGCCCGGCGCGCTCACGGCGGACCAGATCTCCGACCTGCTCCACGAGGCCGGCGCGCCCGCGCCTAAGACGGGCCTGCAGATCTCCGACAGCGTGCTGGCCATGGCCCGCGCGCTCCTGGGCGCCCGCACCGGAGACTCCGGTCAGTACGAGGAGTCCCTGCGTCTGCTGCGCAGAGCCGCCGAGGAGCAGGGGCCGGACGAGGGCTTCGCCTGGCTGGTGCGCGGGGTACTGCCCGGGGTGCTCGCCGGATCCGCGCTGACCGGCGGCAGCAGACTGGACTCCGCCGTGGCCGAGGAACTGCTCCAGCAGTCGCTCGCGCCCGGCGTCGGACCGTTGGTCGCGCGGCAGCCGCAGGACCGCCCCGAGGCCCTGGACGTGCTGCGGTCGAACCGGAACATGCTCCTGATGGTGAAGCTCTCCCGGGCCGCCGACGCCGAGGACGTACCGGCCCTGGAGGCGCTGATCGGGGACGCGCTCGATCTGCTGGACGAGCTCGACGAACCGGCCGGGCCCGAAGCCGGACGCCAGGACCGGACCGGGGCTTCCACGACGGCGGCCGGACAGCGGTTCGTACCGCTCTTCCTCCTGGGCTACGCCCATCTGGCCCTCGCCAAGGCCACCTCCGGCACCGGCGCGCTGCGCAGTGCGAGCCATTACCTGGACCAGGCGTACCGCGCCGCCCAGGCCCAACCCTTCGCGCTGCGGCTCATGGACGCCCTGTGGGCGCCCCTGACGGCCCTCACCTCCTTCCTCGATCCGGAACCCGAGCGGGTCGCCGCGGCCGTGGAGCGGGCCCGGGCGTCCCTCCGGCACACGCCCGTCGTCGCCGACCAGCGGATCCGCACCCGGATGGGCATCGCCATGGCGTTCGCCCTCAGGTACCGGGCCGAGCGGGAGCCGGCCCTGCTGGACGAGGCCCTCGCCGAGCTGGAGCGCGCCCGTGGTGAGCTGTCCTCCGGTACCGCCGCGGTCGCCTCCGCGCTGTACTGGGACCTGGCCGAGGGCTATGCCGCGCGGGCCGGCCGTGGCAAGGGTCCCGACGCCGGGCCCGACCTCGCGCGGGCCGTCGCCGACGCCCGCGACTCGCTGCGCGCGACCGCCGCCGACGTCCTGCTGCAACAGGGGGTACAGCACGGGCTGGAGACCGCCCGGGGCGGCGCCGCGCGCGGGCTGACCGCCGCTTCCTGGGCGGTACGGGCCGGCCGTCCGGACCAGGCGGTGGCCTGTCTGGAGGCCGGCCGCGCCCTCGTGCTCGCGGCCGCGGCCGTCTCGGCCACCGTGCCGGAACGGCTCGCCGCGCTGGGAGAGGAGGAGCTGGCCCGGCAGTGGCGGGACGCGCGGCCCGGCGCGGGCGGCACGGCGCCGGGGGCGGGACCGTCCGAGTTGCTGACGGCGCTGCTCGACGGGCCGCTCGACGGGCCCGAACTGCCCAGCGGACTGCGCCGCCGGGCCCTGGAACTGCTGCGCGGACAAGACAGCGGACAGGAAGACGGAATCGGCGGCGGGCAGGACGGCCGGGTACCCGACGTCGCCGAACTGCGGGACGCGGTCGCCCGGTCGGGCGCGGACGCCCTCGTCTATCTGCTGCCCGGTGAGCGGGACGAGGAGGGCTGGGCGCTGCTCCTGGTGCCGGACCGGCCGCCGCGGGTCCTGCCGTTGCCGGCCCTTTCCGGGCGGGGCCGCGCCCCGGTCGCCGCCTATCTGGAGGCCACCGGCGTCCGGTTCTCCGCCCGCCGTGGGGTGGAGCGCTGGGAGGCCGCGCTGGACGCGCTGTGCGACTGGGCCGGCACCGGGGTGATGGGACCGCTCCTGGACGCACTCGGCCTGTGGGAGCGAGGACTTCGGGACGCCGGCCTGCTCACCCGTGCGGCCGACGACGCGGGCGCCGCACCGGTGCGGCTGGTCGTCGTCCCCTGCGGGAACCTGGGCGTGGTCCCCTGGCAGGCCGCCCGGCTCACCGTCCCTGAGCGGTGGCGCGAGGCCGGCGCTCCCGCGACCGTGCGCGCCTGCGAGCCGGTCGTGCTGACGTACGCCGCCTCCGGCCGGGAGTTCCTGCGGGCGGCACGGGCCCGGAGGCTGCCGCTCGCCCGGGGACAGGCCCTGGTCTGTGTGCCGGCCGGTCTCGACATGGCCGAGGACGAGGTGCTCGCGGTGCACGACGCGTACTACCCCCGGGCGGCCCTGTACGGGGAGTTCGACACCCGCGACTTCGAGCCGCCGCTGCCCGGGGGCACGCCGGCCGAGGTGCTGGGGATGCTGGGGGCACGGAACGCCACGGGGCACCCGGTCGCCGTCGTTCATCTCGTGTGCCACGGCACGGCCGGCGCGGACCCGGGCTCCTCGGTGCTCGAACTGGGCCGGCCCGCCGGCGCCGGCCCCGAGGCCGGCCGGCTGTCGGTGACGGAACTGCTCGACGCCCCGGCCGCCCCCGCCGACGCCGGACGGCCGCTGGTCGTCCTCAGTGCCTGCGAGACCGATCTGAGCACCCGCGACCACGACGAGGCGCTGACCGTCACCACCGCGTTCGTGCACGGGCTGGCGGCCGACGCCGTCGGCTCGCGCTGGAAGGTGAGCGACGACGCCTCGGCCGTCCTGATGACCGTCTTCCACCACCACGTGGCCGCCGGGCTCGCCCCGCCCGACGCCCTGCGGGCGGCCCAGCGCTGGATGCTGGCCCCCGCCGGGGCCCGGTACCCGGTGCCGGGCCTGACCCCGCACCTGCGGCGGACGGCAGACCGGCCGGAGCTGTCCGGGCCCGCCTTCTGGGGCGCCTTCATCCATCAGGGAAACCCGGCACCGGCAGCCCGCGCGCACCCCGGACATGATCACCACGGGGAAGGAGAACCAGCCGCATGACAGCCGACGATCTCGTCGCCCTGCTCGGCGACCACTGGCCGCGGACCCTCGCGGCGCTCGGCCCTGACGAACGGGAAGAACTGGCCGTACTCCTCCAGGGCCTGGCGGGCGCCGCCGATCCCCGGGCCGTGCGGGCCGCCCTGCGCCGCCTTCGGCGACTGCTGCGCGCCCTGCCCGACGAGCATCCGGTGACCCGGGCCCTGCGGGACGGCGTCCGCTTCGCCGACGCGCCGGACGCCTCGGAGGTGGACCGCGCACCGGTGCTGGCCCTGCTGGCGACGCTGCACGCTCCGCCGACGCCCGACCCGGTCCACGCCCGGCTGCTCGCGGCGCCCGCCCTGGCCGCCGACGACGTCGCGGCCGCCCCCGGCGAGCCCGGGCTGATCCGCCTGCGCCACCCGGAACTCGGCGACCGCTACCCCCGGTTCCAGTTCGTGTCGGGCACCACCCGGCCGCTGGACGTCGTCGGCCGGATCAACCGCCTGCTCATGGCCGACCGGGACCCCTGGGGCGCGGCCGACTGGTGGCTCGGCGGCAACCGCTGGCTGGGCGGCGTACCGGCCGAACTCCTCGGCTCCGTACCCGACGAGGAGCTGACCCGGGCCGCGCGCGAACTGGTGGAGGGCGACTGATGGGCCGCCATGTCCCGCCCACCGGGCTGCCGATGGAGCCGCTGACGCACACGCTGGCGGCCGGCACCCGTCTGTGGCGCCTGCACCTGAACCGCTACGAGGCCGCCGAGTTCAACCCGCGGCTCGCCCACGAGTTCTTCCGCGGAAGCCGCTTCGACGCCACCGAGAAGGATCCGTACCCCTACCTGTACGCCGCCCTGGACCCGGTGACCGCGCTGTCCGAGGTCCTGCTGCGCTCGGTCGGGTACGACGACGCCACAGGTTTCCGGCTGGTGCCCTGGGCGCAGGCCTCCCGGTACCACCTGTCGGTGCTGCGCACCACGGCCGAGCTGGCCCTGGTCGACCTCACCACGGCCGAGGGCCTGGCCGCGGTGTGGCAGGACGCCTGGCTCGTCGACTGCGAGGAGGAGGACTACGACAAGACCCGCTACTGGGCACGCCTGATCCGGGAGCACTGCGCCCGGGCGGACGGCCTGCTGTGGCAGTCCAAGCGCTGCCGCCCCCGCACCGCCCTCCAGCTGTTCGGCGACCGCTGCGGCCCCGGTCCGCTCCGCTCCGAACCCGGCGTGACCCTGCGCCTGGACGCCGAGGAGGACGTGCGGGAGGTGAACGCCCTGCTGGAGCCGCTGCGCGCGCGGATATCGCTCCCGGCCCCCTCGGCTCCTTGACCCGTTGACCGGGTGACGGGGCGGGCCGGGGCGGACGGGCGCCTCACTCGGGCCGGTCCGGGCGGCCCAGCCGGACCACGCAGCTGATCCGGGGGCCGAGCCGCAGCCGGTCCCCGTCCGTCAGCGGGTACGGCACACCGGCCACCAGGTCGATGCGGTTCAGCCGGGTGCCGTTGACGGCACCCGGCGGTTCCTCCGTGACGGTCGCGGTACCGTCAGCCGCGACGGCCAGGCCGGCGTGCCGTGCCGAGACCGTGCGGTGCGGGGCGAGCGCGGCGGCGGTGCGCGGCGCCCAGTCCGGGTCGCGGCCCAGTCCCACCCGGGTGCCGGGCGCGACGGTCAGGGTCAGCCCGACCTCCAGGAAGCGCAGCACGGCCGGGGCGGCCGGACGGTCCGGCAGCACGGGTTCCGGTGGAGCGGGCCGGGGCGGCAACGCCGCGGGGACCGACGGGACCTCGTCCCAGTCGTCGAGCGCGGGCGTGCTCACCGCTCTCCCGGCAGCGTCTCGACGTCGATCTCCACCTGTCCGTCCTCGGTCTCGCGGACCTCGCGCACCAGCACGGTCGCCCCCGGCCCGACCCCGGGCCGGTCGAAGAGTTCGCAGGCCAGTGGGTTGAGCAGGTGCGTCTCCAGCACCATCCCGATGCCCCGGCCGCCGTTCCACAGGTCCCGGGTGCAGTACGCGGCGAGCTGGGCGCGGGCCGCGTCCGCCAGCTCCAGGTGGAGGCGGTGCTCGGCGGCCAGCTGGCGGCGGATGTTGCCGATCTGGAGGTCGAGGATCCGGCCGGCCGTCTCCTCGGTGATGAATCCGAAGACGACGACGTTGCCGCCGATGCGGTTCATCAGCTCGGGTCGGCCCACGACCGCCTCGAAGTGGTGCTTGACGTTGCGCTTCACCTTCCGTGCCAGTTCCCGGTAGGGGGTTCCGGGCTCGACGATCCACTGCCGTTCCTCGGTCTCCGGGTCCGTGCGCTGGACCCCGAGGTTCGAGGTGAAGATCAGTACGCATTCGCTGAAGTACGTCGTGACTCCCTGGCCGTCGGTGAGCCGCCCGTCCTCCAGCACCTGGAGGAACTTGTCCAGGACGCCCTTGTCCGCCTTGTCGATCTCGTCGAAGAGGATCACCCGGAAGGGGTTGGCGCGCACCGCCGTGGTCAGTTCGCCGCCGGCCTCGAAGCCTACGTAGCCCGGTGGCGCGCCGACGAGCCGGTCGGCGGAGTGGGCGGCGGAGAACTCGCTCATGTCGAAGCGCAGGTACGCCTGGTCGCTGTCGAAGAGCACCGAGGCGACGGCCTTGGCCAGCTCGGTCTTCCCCGTGCCGGTCGGTCCGGCGAAGAAGAGGGTGCCGCGGGGCCGGTGGCCGGGGCTGCCGGCCTGGGCTCCGGACAGGCCCAGCGCCGCTCGTTTGAGGATGGCGAGGGTCATCGAGACGGCCGCGTCCTGGCCGAGGACGCGGGCGGGGATCCGCCGCTCCCCCTCGCTGATCCGCTGCCGGATCTCCTCGCGCCGCCACGGGTTCTTCTCCACGCCGAGCCGGTAGACGCGCACCGCGTCGGGCATCGCGGTGAACGGCATGTGCCGGGCCAGCGCCAGGTTGACGCTCTCCCGCATCGCCCGCAGGGTCAGGCCCGCGGCGGCCCGCGCGAACGCCTCCGCGGGGTCGGCTCCCTCCCGCCGGTCGGCCGGTTCCGGCGTATCGGCCTCGTCGCCGCCCGTGCGGCCCGCCACGTCGGCGTGTTCGCGCTCCAGGAGCCGTGCCATCCGGCGCCGCTCGTCGGCGTCGGGCTCGGGGACGGCGATGGCACGGATCCGCTCGCTGCCGGAGACCAGCCAGTTCGGCAGGTCGCGTTCGCCGTCCGTGAGCCAGATGACCGGGTTGAAGAGCGCGGGGGCGGTGCGGTGCGCGGAGTGGAGCGCGGCGACCGGGTCCGGGGCGACGAGCGGGGCCGCGTCGGCCAGTTTGAGGCAGGCGACGAAGAAGTCCCGCTCGGCCTCGGTGAGCCGGCCCGGGTCGGTCGTCAGCCGCGCGGCGTGGTCGATGAGCAGGGCGACCCGCAGCGGCTCCGGTTCGCGCCCGCCGGGAGAGGTGGCCTCGCGCCGCTCGGCCCAGCCCGTCACGACCTCCCGCAGCTGCGCCGCGGCTTCCATGAGCTGGGGCGGCCGCTCGCCGCGGCCGGCCCGTGGGAACGTGGCCTGCCCGCTCTCCGTCAGCAGGTGCCCGACCAGGTCCCGCTCCGGTCCGGCGACGACGCCGAACCCCGAGATCTGGTCGTACTGGACGAGTGCCTGGTAGCCCTGCCCGCGCAGGGAGTTCCACAGCACCTCGACCAGCGCGTGGTGGCGGTCGCCGCCACGGTGCCGTACCAGGTGCAGGTCTCGGATGTTGCCGTACAGGACGTACTGCGCGTGGACGCTGAGCGTCCCGGTCAGTTCCTCGATGAACAACGGGACGCGTCGTTCCGCCGCGGCTTCCGGGGAGGGTCCCCGGGCGCCGGGTGCCGTGGGGGACTTGACCATGCGGTCGTAGGTGCTCATCGGCCCGGGCTCCTCCGGTCGTCGTCCACCCGCCGCGCCTTGGCGCGCTCGGTCCGGTGGGCCGCGGTCCCGGGGCCGTCCTCCTGTCGTGGCCGCTGGGCCGCCGAGGCGGCCACGTCCAGGACGACCGCTCCGTCCGCGCCCCGTACGCCGGGGGCGGCCGACCCGCTCTCCGTGAAGGACACCGGCAGTTCGAGGCCCCACCGGCGCCCGGCCTCCCGCAGTTCCTCCAGGTGCCCGCGTGCCTCGCGGCAGCGCCGGGCGTCGAGGGCCAGGTCCGCCGGGCCGCGCGGCCCGGGGCGCTCCTCGTACATGGTGACCAGCTCGGTCCTCCCGTCGTGCACGGTGATCCGCAGCCAGTGTCCGGGCCACCAGCCGGCCGGTGTCAGGTCGAAGCACCGTGGCCCGTCGCCACCGGAGCCGCCACGGGCCGCCTGGTGCGCGCCGGCCGGTGGGACGTCCGCGGCCGCCGGCCGCCCGGCGGTGGCCGGGTCGGCGAGCCGGGTGACGGCCAGCCCTATCAGTTCCCGGGTGTAGCGGCACTCCAGGTCCGAGAGGCGTTCCTCCACCCGCCGGTCCACCGCGCGCTGCTCGTCGGCTCCCAGTGGCCGCCCGTCCTCCAGCGCCTTGCGCAGCAGGGCGATCTCCTCGGCGGCCGGGGCCAGCGGCGGCTCGCCGGGCGGCGCTTCGGTGAGGAGGAAGTCGAGCTGTACGGCGGCCTTCTCGCGCGCCGCGAGCCGGTCCCGTACCGCCCGGTTGGCGTCCGCGACGAAGCGGCGCGCCTCGCGAAGGTGGACGCGGGCCTTGGCCGGGCGTTCCTCGGCGCACGCGAGGGCGTGCCGTACGGCGGCCACGGCCAGCTCGGCGTCCTTGGTGTCGGCACCCGGCTCCAGCAGGGCCAGCAGTCCGGCGCCCGATTCCTCGGCCTCCAGCCGGCCCAGCCTCTCGGCCGCGGGCGGCTGGGGCAGGACGGCGGGCGCGGCCGCCGGCTCCGTCCGCCGGGCCCGTACGGCGGCCTCGCGGCGGGACAGCATGAGCCGGTGCCAGTCCTCGTCCTCCGGGGCGTCGGCGCTGCGCAGCGCCTGCTCCATCGTCCAGCGCGCGTGGGCCGCCTCCGCGTGCCGCAACGCCGCCTCCAGCGAGGCGAGTTCCCCGCGCAGGGCGCCCAGCCGGGTTCCGGTGCAGGTGAGCGGCGGGGGCAGGTCCGGCAACGGCGGCGGGGGCGTGTCGGGCAGGGTGCGGAAGGCCGCCCGGCGCACACGGGCCAGGAACGCGGCGCGGCGCGCGTTGGCCCGTACGGCCGCGAAGGCGGCAGCCTCCCACTGAGCGGTGACGGCCGCGGCGACCTGCCGGCCGCGTTCCAGGCAGGTCTGCTCCTCGGCGGCCCGGACGGCCGCCGCGGCCAGCACCTGCGTGGTGACCAGTGCCGCGCGGCCCACGAGCAGGGCCCCGCTGAGCGCGCCGAGTGCGACGGCGGCCGGCTCCATGAGTTCCTGGAGGGCGTGGCCGGCCGCGTCGAGGGCGTGCGAGGCGCTCTCCTGGGCGCCGTCGGCGAGTGATCCGACCGAGCGCGCGCCGTCCGCGAGAGTACTGTCCACGAAGCCGCTGTCAGCGAAGGTGCCGTCCACGAGGGGGCTGTCCGTCAGCGAGCCGTCGGCCAGGGAACCGGCCGTTTGCCGGACGGTCCCGTCCGCGGCCGACACGTCCGTGAAGCCGGGGAAGGCGGTCGAGGCCGGGGCCGGGTAGCCGACCGTCGGCAGGATCTCGGCGATCGAGGGGTAGAACAGGCCGAAGCTCATCCGTTCCTCCGGGTGGGTGCGGCCGGGCGCGGCGCGCCGGGACGTCGTGGGTACGTGCCGCCCGGCCGGGCCGGACGGGCCGGGCGGTGCGGTGGGGCCGTTCCGGGTGCCGCGCCCCGGCCCGCCCGGTGGGCGGCCCGGGCAAGCCGGGCGTCCCGGCCGCGCCGCCGCCAGGCCCACCACCGCCGGACGGTCCACGCCGCGAGGGCCACGACCGTCCCGGCTGGCCAGGCCCAGGGGGCCCGGGTCACGGCCCAGACGCCCAGCGTTCCCCCGGCGGCCAGGGCCGCCGCGGCCAGCGTCATGCCGAGCCGGCCGTGGGCGCGGGCGGCCCGGGCGGGCCCGGCGCCGGTGCGGATCACCAGGCCGGCCAGGGACCGCGCCGGATGGTAGGTGTGCGGTCCGATGTAGACGGCGATCCACAGCTCCAGTGCGAACACGGCCGCCGCGGCGGGCAGTGCGAGCATCCAGGCCAGGACCACCTCCCGCTGGCCGGCGCGGCCGAGGAGGTCGGACAGTCCGATGACGAACGTCCAGGGCGCGGTGGCCACGGTCGTCCCGAGCAGGGCCCAGCCCAGGGTGGGCGCCCGGTCCAGGCGCCGCAGGACGTCGAAGCGGGCGTCGGTCTCCAGGGCGAAGAGCCGGTCGACCTCGCGGTCGCGCAGCTCCGCCTGGTGCCGTTCGGCTTCCAGCCGGGCGAGTCCGGTCAGCAGGGAGGCCGCCAGCAGCCGGAGCGGGTTGTCGGGGTCGGCGCGCAGCGCGCGGTACCAGTGCGGCGGGGCGTCCCCGCGGCTCCGGTCCCAGGCGGTGCGGCGCAGCAGCCGGGCGCTCGTGCGCTCCGGCTCGCGGGCGAGGCGCAGCAGCCGGGCGTCCAGGTCGCCGGTGCGGTGGAGCAGCCGGTCCGCGGACCTGCGCTCCTGGGGTCCGCCGCGTACGAACAGGTCCGCGGTCGCTTGCCGCCAGCTCTCCCGGTAGCCCTGCCAGCGCCGTTGCACCTCGTCGAGGCCTTCGCCGCCGGGCCGGGCGCTCAGCAGGGGCAGCAGCTGGTGGCGGGCCAGGTGCGCCACCAGTTCCCGGGCGCGGTCGTCGCCGCGTACCGCCTCCTGCTCCAGTTCTCCGATGCCCAGGGTGTCCAGCGGGACCCCGTGCCAGGAGGCGGGCAGCCGCGGTCCCATCCAGTTGAGCAGGCGTAGCGTGGTCGGGGGGTCCGGGGGCCGGTCGAGCCGGGTGCGCAGGGCGTCCAGTTCGTCGGTGTCCTCCGGGGAGCGGCCGGGCGCGCCGGCGAACTGTCCGAGCCAGGCCACCAGGCGTTCGCGTCCGCGGCGGCTGGCCAGGAGGTCGTCGGCGGCCCGCCACTGGAGGTCGAACTGGCGGGCCAGTTCCTCGGTGCCGGTGACCGCGCGGCCCAGGAAGGCGAAGGGCTCGGCGGTGGCGCGCGGAGGGATCTCCCCGGGTGCGGCGCCGCTGGTGCGCGGGGCGACCGCCGGGGAGTGGCCGGCGAGCCAGCGGCCGACCTGCTCGGCGCCCCAGCGGTGTTCGGGTGCCCGGGTCAGCAGGCCGTGGCAGAGCATCAGCAGGCGCGGGTCGGTCACGAGCGGGAGTTCGGGGTCGTGGGTGGCGATGTCCGCGAGGACTTCCTCGTCGCCGCGGAAGTCGACGGGGTGGCGGCCGCCGGCGAGTTCGGCCACGACCATGCCGACGGACCACCAGTCGACGGCCGGGGTGACGGTCTGGCGGTGTGTGCTCGCCTCGGGGGCGAGGTAGAGGGGTTTGCCCTTCCAGTCCCGGCGGCGCGGGGAGTCCTCGTCGCGTCCGGTGTGGACGGCCGCGCCGAAGTCGATGAGGACGAGGTCGGGGCGGTCCTCGTTCTGGGTGCGCACCACGATGTTGTCGGGGGTGACGTCCCGGTGGACGACGTCCTGGTCGTGGGCGGCGGCCAGCGCCTCGTGGAGGTGGGCGACCACGGTGTGGACCAGGGGCGTGGGCAGGGCGCCGGGGTGGCGGGCGTGGTACTGGGCCAGTGTGGTCTCGCCGTAGGAGGGGAGCAGCTCGTACGGGTGGCCGTCGGCGGTCCCGTGCTCCAGGACTCGTACGATGTGGCCGCCGAGGTCCCCGGTCAGTACCCGGCGTGCCTCGGGGTCGGGCGCGAAGGCGCGGTGGTACCACTTGAGGACCAGCGGCACCGCGGCGTCCCGGTGGCGGGCCTCGCGGTCCTTGACCCGCAGGACGACGGCCTGTGAGGGGCGCCGGACGTCGCTGAGGACTTCGGTGAGGTCCAGTCGTCCGCTGAGCGAGGCGGGTACGCGGTCGAGTCCGCGGCGGGTTTCCTCGGGTCCGGAGTCACCGTCCGTGCCGAATCCCTCGGGATCGACTTCGGTGGGCGGCAGTGTCGTCATGGTTTCCGCCTTCCGCCGGGGCTCCCGTCGAGAACTCCGGCGGCAGGGAAAGCGCATAAATGCACGGCACCCTCTGGAGCGTTCACGACATCCGCCCCGAAGGGGAGTGATCCGGATATCCCTTTCGCGCGACCGGCGACAGGCATGGGGAATTGATCATTCCAAACCACTGCCCCGCAGCCCCGCCTCCGCATCCGGTAACCGGGATTATCGTGTCGACCATGAGCCCGCTGACCCCCGCGTCCGCACCGGACCCACGATCCCCCGGAGCCCCGGCCGACACCGGACTGCCCTCCCACGCCCGGCTGGCCGACGAGCTGCGCGCCTTGCGCCGGCCCGGTCTCGCCGCCCTCAGACGCGTCCGTCCCGAGGCCCTGGAGCGGGCCGCCGCCGCGGCCGGGTACGCGCTCGGGTGCGCGGACGAGGCCGCCGGCGTCGAGGCGCTGCTCCAGGCGGCCGTGCGACGGCTCGCCGCCGCGCCCGCACCGGCCGCCGGGCCCCTCCCGCCCGGAGCGCCGGCCGAGGAGGCGGACGACCGGCGGGCCGATCCGCTCGGCCGGGCCGCCGCCCACACCTTCGGGCTGCTTCCCGGCCGTCGTGGCGCTTCGGCACCCGAGCGCCGCAAGGCGGCGGCCGCCGTGTACGGGGTCACCGCCGAGCGCTTCCGGCGTGGCCAGGAGCAGGAGGTCATCGCCGAACTCGCGGGCGCCGTCCTCGCCCTGGCCCGCGAGGCCCGGCCCGGCCGGGTGGGGCCCGAGGCCCCGCGCGCGCTCCCCGACCCCCCGGTCCGCGCGGCCGGGCCCGCGCCGTCGGCGGCCGTGCCGCGTCGTGTCACCGTGCACGTGTCCTCCGTGGAACTGCTGCGGGACATCGACATCCTGGTGTCCTCGGAGAACACGCACATGGAGATGTCCAAGACCTTCCGGCCGACCGTCTCGGGCGCGCTGCGCCGGGCCGCCGCGATACGCAGCCCGGGCGGCGAGATCACCGACGACGTGCTGAGCCGGGAACTCGCCGACTGGATGCGCGCCCACGGCCGCACCGGCCTGCCGGTGCGGCCCGGAATCGTCGTCCCCACCTCCGCGGGCGCCCTCGCGGAGCGCGGGGTGCGCCGCGTCTACCACGCGGCCGTCGTCCGGCCCCTCGGTGACGGCGTCCGCTACCACGTCGATCCGCAGACGCTGGCCGACGCCGTCTCGGCCGTCTTCGCCCGGGCGAACGCCGAACGCGACGCCTACGACCCGCCCCTGGCGTCGATCTGCTTTCCTCTGCTCGGCGCCGGGCAGGGCGGCCTCACCCCCGTGAAAGCCGCCCGTTGGCTGTGCTGGGCCGTCCAGGAGGAGCTGAGCCGGCACCCTTACTGGACGGTCCACTTCGTGGCCCGCCGCCCCGAACTGGCCCGTCTTCTCACGGACGCCAGCTCCGGCCCTTGAGTCGTAGCCCACGCTCCGCCAACCACCTTTCGTAGAAGCCGAGTTCGCCTCGGGCGGGCACGCCCAGGAGGTGGGCGACCGGGGCCGCCCCGGGCTTCCGCCCCGCCTCCACCACGACCTGGACGGCCGGGCCCGTCGCCCGCCTGCGCAGATGGGGCGCGTAGCGGATCCGCCCCAGCGCGGTACGCGGCAGCAGCCGCTGGTTCGCCGACCCGCGCCAGACCAGAGCGGTCGGCTCGGCGACGCGGAACCGCCCCGCGACCACCGCGTCCGCGTGCCGCAGAGCCCGCGTCCGGGGCGGATCCCACTCCTCCTCCTCGTAGCCGGTGTAGACGAGGAAGTCGGCCCGCGTGCCGTGCGCCACGCCCCCGGCACGCTCGTGCGCACCGCGCAGCAGGGCCGCTCCGGCCAGGAACTCGGCCAGGGCCGGGGCCTGTTCGAGTGGCTCGCCGCCGCTGACGGTCAGCCCTTGAGCGCCTTTGTCCAGGGCTTCGCGCCACAGGTCCAGCAGTTCGCGCACCGACGACTCACGGCCACCCTCCGGCGCCCAGGTGTGCCGCGACATGCACCCCGCACAGGCCAGCGGGCAGCCCTGGAACCAGACGCCGAGACGCCGGCCCGGGCCGAGCGTCTCCAGCGGGAAATGCGTCCCGTTGATTCTGATGCGCACCGCACCCTCCCCCGGTGGACGGGAATCGAGTATCAACGGAATTACCCGCTCACCGCAAACACTTCGGGAAAACAAGCCGGTCGTTTTCCGGTCGGCAACCGGGTGACTTCGGCGGGAGCGCGGCCGGAGCCGAAATCCGTCGAATTTGCGGCTCCCTTTCTGCTTTCCTTCGGTTACCCTCCTCCATCTGGAGCAAGGGAAACGGAGAAGGGGGAATCCGTCATCGTGATCACCACAGACCAGATCAGGGGGCCCGCGCGCCGGGCCCGGCTCGGGCGGCTGACCGCCTTCCGGGCCCGGCGGCGCGGGCGGCTCGACGCGCCCCGCCTACGGCCCCTGCTGCCGGTGCCTCCGCCGCGGGAACCCGGCGCGCGCCCGGACGACGCGGATCTCCCCGGTCTCCCGGACCTCTTGGATCCGTCGGACCTCCCGGAGATCGTGACCCCGTTCGTGATGGAGGTCCACTCGGGCACCCTGCGCGCGGTCGGCCAGTTACGTTCCCGCATGCTGCGGAAGAAGCGGCGGGCGGTCATCCGGATCCAGGCGGAGTCGGTGCGCGTGGTCACCCAGTACGACGTACGCGCCGAGCCCTCGCCCGCCGCGCTCGCCCGCTACGGCGCGATGGTCGGGGCCTGGCGGGCCGACGCCGAACTGTGCCGCGCACGGGCCACCGCCCTCACCCACGAGGCCGACCAGCGCCTCGCCTGCTACTGGGACGCGGTATGGCTGACCGTCCGGTCGACCCGGGCGGAGGAGCACCGAAGGGCGACGGAGCCGCCACGCGGACGACAGCGGCACCGGTTCCCGCCGACGGCACGGACGCCGGAGGCGGCTCGGGCGAACCCGGACGGACCGGCCCACCCGCTGTTCACCGCCCGCCCCGCGCACTGGCTGCCCGGTCGCGTCACGCTCGACGCCTCCTGGGACGACGTCGACGCGTGGCTGCTCACCGGCGGCACCCCGGCGCAGGACCCGCCGGCCCGCACCCGCGTGCCCGCCGTAGCCCGGGCGCTGGAGATCCTCGACACACAGCCCCGCCGGGACGGGGCGGACACTCCGGCCGGGCAGCGGCCGCGACCCGCCGCCGACCGAGGGAGGAGAACCCGATGACGTCCCACCCCGCACCTCCGCGCGCGCACTCACCCCGTGTCCGCCGGCCGGCGCGGCTGGTCGCCGCCCTGACGCTGGCCGCCCTGCTCACCGCGGTCGGCTGCTCCACGGAGAAGCCCGAAGCCCTCAAGACCCCCTGCGCGGCCGTCCTGGACGGCTCGGGCTCCGGTTCCGCCAAGGACGGGTTCGACGCGAAGGCCAAACTCGACGCGACGATCGTGCCGTTCATGAAGAAGCAGGGCTGCGCGACGATGGCCTTCGCGCCCATCACCCGCGCCTCCAAGGCCTCCCGGTGCCGGGTCGGCGACGTGGACCTCGATCCGCCCGCCAAGAGCACCGACGACGTGGCGGCCATCCGTCAGGAGGCGATGGTCCGGGCCGTGGCCGGAGCCCGCACGATGCTGAAGTGCGCGCAGGAGACCGAAAGCGGGTCCGACATCCTCGGCGGACTCGCGCGGGCCGCCGAGGCGATGCCCTCCGGGGGCGGCCGCGCGGCCCTGCTCGTGGTCAGCGACTTCGAACAGGCCGACCCCGAGTTCTCGCTGACCCCGGATTCCATTTCCACCCCCGCGGCGCGCAAGAGCGCCGTCGAGGAGCTGATCGGCCCCCGAGGGGTGCCGAAGCTGTCCGGCATGGACGTCTACCCGGTCGGCTACGGCATGAGCCGCGAGGCGAAGCCCAGCGAGTACGAGCCGTTCGACGCCTTCTGGACGGAGATCATGGAAGGGAGGGCCAAAGCCCGTGTCCACGACGACTACCGGCGCTGACCCCGGGGGCACGCCCCGCCGGGCGCGGTTCGCCCGCCCCTTCCGACGCGGGCCCGCCACGACCGCGGGCGACACCCGCCGCGCTCCGTACCCGACCGGGTCGCAGCGCGTTCCCCTGGTCCCGGAGCGGCCGGACCAGCTGCGCCTGTTCCGTGCCGCGCGCCGCCGCGGTGCCAGGACGGCCGAGGCCGGCGCCCTGGATCCGTGGGTCCTGGGCAGCGGGGACCGCATACCCTACTTCGCCCAGCTGGCATCCGTGCGCGACCACATACGCGACCGGCTGGCCGAGGAGGCCGAGGACGAGGAGGCCCGGGCGCGCGCCCAGGAGGCGAACACCCTCTCGGCCGCCGCCGGCGCCGAGGCCGAGGTCCGGCGGCTGGAGGAGCAACTGGCGGAGAACCGGCGCTGGCTGGACACCAACCGGGCGCAGCTGGACCGGCTCGCCGCCCGGGCCGTGCGCTGGGAGCGGTTCCGGGACGGCGTCCGGGAGCGACTGGAGGAACGCTGGCTGCGCGCCCGGTTCGGCGACCTGGACCTCGACGAGGGTACGGAGGAACCCGAGCGGAGGAACGGACGCGCGCACACCCCCGGCCACCCGGGGGACGACACCGACGGCCCCGGTCACCCGCACGGGGACGACGCGGACGACGGCGACGGCGGCAGCCGCGGGAAGCGGCGACCGGGCGCGGCATCGCCCCAGGGGCCGGACGACGAGGACTGGCAGAGCCTGGATCCGAGTCCGGCGACCGGCGCCGCGGCCGGTGCGGACACCCGCCGGGACCCGACCGGGACCCGGCAGGCGGACCCGTACGCCGATCTGCGCGGGCAGGCCGACGCCGCCCAGTGGGAGGGTCTGCCCGTACGGCCCGGGCTGCCCCGGTGGATGGTGTGGAGCCTGCTGCTGGTCATCGCGGCCGTGGAGGTGCCGATCTACTGGATCGCGTTCCAGCCCTTCCACGGGTCCGGCAGCACCGAGTCGGACGCCCTGTCGGGCATGCTCGCCGTCTCGGCGGCCGTCGTCATGGTGGTCGTCCCCCACCTCGCCGGCCGGGCTCTGCGCGGCCGGCCGGCCACCGCCTCGGCGAAGGGTGTGAACCTGCCCGCGGTCGCGCTGCTGGCGGTCTGGGGGTTCTCCACCTGGTCCCTCGGCCACCTGCGGTCCAAGCTGGTCTTCCGGCACCGCGAGCCGCAGCCGCTCCCCAAGGACCTCGAAGGCGTCGCCGGCATGGAGGACCTCCGGCCGACTCCGACGCTGGTGGACAGCCTGCACCTCGAACCGGCCACCGTGACCTGGATGTTCGTCGCCCTGCTCCTGCTGTCCGGAGGGATCGGCCTCCTGCTCGGCCTGCTGCGGGAGCATCCGTACCTCGACTCCTACCGCTCCCACCTGGAGCTGCGCGCCCGGCTGGAGCGGGCCCGGGAGGCCGCCGTCGCCGCCGCCGAGCGGGCGCGGGCGCTGGAGTCGACGGCCGCCGAGCGCGCCGAGCTGCGCCGGGAGGCGACCGCGGCGCGGCTGCGGTCGACGACCGAGCTGTACGAGGCGGCGGCGTACGCGTTCCTTCAGAAGGTGGTCGAGAAGTCGGCCGACCCGGCGGTGACGGAGTCCGCCATGCGCCTGTCGAACACGTGGCCGCTGCTTCCCCTCCCACGCACCGCTCCCTGAGCCGGCCGAGCACGGCCGAAGGGTCGTCTCAGTTCACCTGGGACGACCCTTCGGCGGGCGGCCCCGTGTTCCCTCACCGTCCCGGGGCGAGCCGGCGCCGGTAGACCGAACGCTGCGAGTGGTCCTTGGCCGGGCCGGTGGTACGCCAGCACACCCGCCATTCGTCACGGGAGACGACGTCGAACGTCCCCTCGTAGCTGTCCGCCGCACACGGGTGGGAGACCGCCCAGTGCCCCGTGCGCAGGTCCAGGTCGTGGAAGAAACGGCCGTCGGAGAACAGGACCTCACAGGTGCCGTCCCCGGCCGGGAGCAGCACCAGTGTGCGGCCCGCCGCGCTCGCCGCACCCTCCCAGCACAGCTCGCCGTCCTCCGTGTGCGTCAGCCGGCCGTCGTCGGCCTCCCGGAACACCGCCGTGCCGCGGAAGGAGCCCCTACGGTCCGCCGCCAGGTCGGACAGGACGCGCTCGACGGTCCACTCCCCCGTCAGATAAGCCGCCGCGTCGGGTACCGGGTACGGAGCCGCCTCACTCACCGGCATGGGCCTCGGAGCCTGGGCGGAAGATCGGTCGGGAACGGAAAACTGCATCCCTTATTACACCACCTGTCCCTTACGCCGTCCTGCCCCGGACGCAAAAGCCTTTCGTCACGGGCCGGTTGTTGTAGATCATGAGCGGCGTACCGGTGGCGGCGGTCGGCCGAACGTACGGACTCCGCTCAAGGCCACACGTTCCGTTCCGAAGGAGAGCGATCCGGTGAAGCACGCTTCAGGAAGTCTCCCGAGAGTCCGTCCGTCGGCCGTCCTGGCCGGTTTCCTCGCCATGCTGGCGGTATCCCTCGCGCCCCCGCCGGCCCTGGCCGCCGACGGCGCGGGGCCCGGCCCCGTAGAGCCCGGCGTCCCCTACTACCTGGTGGCCACGAAGCTCGACCGCGGGCTCACCGCGGAAGGGGACGCGGTGCGCTACACGGATCGCGCGGGAGACCGCGGGATACCCGTCGTCTTCGAGAAGGACGGCAACTCCACATGGGGTGAGGGATATCAGATCAGACTCCGGCGCCGGGGCGGCACGCCCTCGCTGTGTCACTCCTACCAACGCCGGATCGTCCTGATGGACAGCTGCCGGCAGAACCCCTGGATGCTGGTGCCCAGCGGGGACTCGTTCCGCGTCAAGACGCGGTGGGACGGCTCGTACCTGTACTTCGCGGCGTCCTCCGCCTTCCCGCGCGACAAGGCGCTCTACTGGAAGGACCAGTACGGCGAGGGCGACCTCGACTTCGTGGAGTTCAAGGCGGTCAAGGCGCCGTAGGGCGGCGCGGTGCCCGGGTGGCGCGTGAGCGGCCCGGGCGCCATCGACACCGGAGGGCACCGCACGGGGTCAGGAGGTCCGGGTGTGGTGGTCCAGCAAGCGGGTGAGCAGTCGCATGAGCTGGTCGCGTTCGGCCGGATCCAGCGGTGCGAGCAGTTCGTCGTGGAGGCCGTCCAGGACCTTGTCGAGGCGGCGCAGGTGGCGGCGGCCCCGGGGGGAGATCGTAATGACGTTGCGGCGCCGGTCGTCGGGGTCGGGCGCCCGCTCGACGAGCTCACGCTCGGCCAGTTCGTTGAGCACGCCGACCATGTCGCTGCGGTAGATGCCGGTGCGCCCGCTCAGGGTCGCCTGGCTGCCCGGCCCGCAGTCCTGCAGTGAGGCGAGCACGGCGTAGTGCCACTTGCGTGCGTCGACGCGCGCCAGCCCCTCGTTGATCAGCCGGTCCGACCGCGCGGTCAGCTGCGACAGCTGCCGGCTCGCCTGCCGGCGCAGCCGGTCGGGCGTCTCGCGCGCGGCGTCGTCGGGCATGTCCGCGGCTTCGGCTCTGGTCATGGGGCCCATCCTACCCATTGCGTTAGCCGGACTAACGATGTACGGTCACCCACGCCGAAACCGTTAGTGAGACAAACGTTGATTCGGCGAACCCCAAGGAAGGAAGATCCGCCATTCCCACCGAGATGTTGCAGATCCCCACCCCGGACGGCCGGGCCGACGCCTTCGCCGCCTTCCCCGACCACGGCGAGCGGCACCCAGGGGTGCTGATGTACGCGGACGGCTTCGGCCTGCGGCCCGTACTACGGGAGATGGCGCGCGAGCTGGCCGGGCACGGGTACTACGTGCTCGCCCCCAACCCCTTCTACCGGCACGGCCCGGCACCGGTGATCGAACTTCCCGAGCACATCGGCGAAGAGGCGCGGACCGCGGTCTTCGCCGAGCTGATGCCCTTGATCGAGGCGCACACCACCGAACGGATCCTCAGCGACGCCGACGCCTACCTCAGGTTCCTCACCACCCGGCCCGAGGTGAGCGCCGGACCGGTCGCGGTGACCGGCTACTGCATAGGCGGCCTCCTGGCGATGCGCACCGCCGCGGCCCACCCCGGCCAGGTGGCCGCCGTCGCCGGATTCCACGGTCCCGTGAGCACCGGCGGACCCGACGGCCTGCGCGACCTCCTTTCCACGCTCACCGCCCGGGTCCACCTCGGCCACGCCGAAAGCGACCTGACGCCCGAGGCCCTCGGCGAGCTCAACCAGGCCCTGGACGCCGCGGGTGTCGACCACACCTCCGAGATCTACCCCGGCACCGTCCACGGCTTCACCATGTCCGACACCGACGCCTTCGACCCCTCCGCACTACAGCACCACTGGGACCGCCTGCTCCCCCTCCTCGGCCGCACGCTGACCGACGACTGAGGTGGTGGCGCCGGACCGGTAGCCGATGGTGGCATGGCCTCAACGACCCAGGACATCAGCCGCCGGCCCCGGCCCGGCGCCCGGGCGCCGTCACCAGATCCGTACGATCTCCACCCGCGCCGTCCCGCTCCGGAACTTCGCCTCGGTGTGCGGGGACAGCTTCGGGGTGCTGAACGGTCCGTAGTTCGTGCGCTGTTCGTAGTACGTGGCCCGGCACGTCCACTTACCGGAGTCGATCTTGTTCCGGTGCGGCCAGCCCTCGTCGCTGTACGCCTGGCCCGCGCCGTAGAAACCGTAGAACTTCAACGGGATCCTCGCGAACAAGGTGCAGTCATTGCTCGCCGGCGGGGTGCGGACCTTCGTCGTCAGCAGGTCGGCGGAGTCGGCCGGCTCCGGCGTCGCCTCCTGCCGGTCCTTGTAGCCGGTGAAGGTGATCCGGGCGGTCGTGACATCTATGTCGTACATGGCCGTCTTGCCGTCCGGCACCGCCGCCGAGGGGTCCCGGCCGACCCACGTCAGCTCCGTGGGCACCGGGTCCGCCGCCGGCTCCGCCACCGCCGGTGCGGCCAGCCCGAGGCCGGCCGTGGCCGTGAGGGCGGCGGCCGCGGCGATCACACGTAACTTGCGCATGTTCTTCTTTCCCTTCGGATCGATCTCCTGGCGTCCGTTTCCGGTCGCTCTTCACTATGGATCCGACCCAAAGGCGCCTCAAAGCATCAGTAACCCGTCGGCGATTCGGCCATAACTCTCCTGTACAAACGGCTTGTTGACGCTCAACCATCCGCCTCCGCACCGTCCCGGAGCCCGTCGGTGTCGTATCGCCGCCGGCATCGGAGTCAGCGCGCGGTGCGTGCCGCGTCACGGAGCTTGCGCCACGTACGGCTGATGGGCGCCGACCCGGCACTCTTGGCACCGGATCCGCCGTCTCCCCAGCTCCGGGCCGCCTCGGCCAATGTCCGCGCGGGCGTCTCCGCCCCCACCTCCGCATCCGCCGTCGCGACCGGCCGCCGCGCCGCCTGCGCGGTCCGTGCGGCCAGCCGCAGGTCCCCCGGTTCGATCGTGTCGAGCTTCGCCCGGACATGATCGATCAGCGTGGCGCAGGCGTCGGCGATCGCGGCCTCGCCCAAGGGGCGCGCCGGGAGGTCGAGCCCCTCGCACAACTTCCGCTCCAGAGCCGTGCGCAGATCCTGGAGGGAAATGTCACGGACCGTCAGCGACAGGTGGGCGGACAGTCCGGCGGCGCCCACCGCGCGGTGGGCGAAGCCGCGCGGGACGTAGAGCACGTGGCCGGGCTCGAGGACGCTGCGCAGGAGCAGCGGGGAGTGCTCGTCGTCCGGGAGTTCCCCCAGCGACCAGTCCGCGACCGTCGGCGCGTCGTGGACGTACCAGGTCTTGTGCCCGGCCGTCTGGAGGACGAACACGTCGGCGTCGTCACGGTGCACCGCGAGGCCCTGGCTTCCCGCGGGCGTGACGAAGAAGAACGCCTCCACGCGCCGGCCGAGCTCCTCGGAGAGTCGCGCCACCAGATCGCCCGTCGGACGGTGCCACTGGTCGACACAGCGCAGGAGCAGCGTCGACCCGGCGCGCAGGAGTCCGACGACCTTCGCACGGTCGGCGAAGCCGTGGTGTGTGATGCCGTTGACGACGCGTGAGGTGGTGTAGGCCTCGGGCGGGACGGTGACCTTGTCGGAGCGGACCATCTCCAGGTAGGGAGTGCGCAGCAGCCCTCCGTCGAAGGCGTCGTCCAGCTCGTCGAGGTCGAACGGCGAGGCGAGTGCCTCCGGCGCGAAGACCGCCGGTCGGCGCTGCCACTGGTCGCCGGTGAAGTTCTCGACGTCGCCGACCCAGCCGGCCAGCGTGGGTGATTCCATGGTGTTTCCCGTGGGGTCAGGGTGTCGGTGCCTGATGTCTGCGGTCGGCGGCGTCGGCTCGGGGCGGGGCGGGGCGGGCGGCACAAGGGGGCGGCGCCGTTCACGCCCCGGCTTCGGCCTCGAATCGCACCGCGAGCAGGGAGCGCAGGGGGACCTCCGCGTCCCGCCGCGGGCTACGGATGGCGAGTCCGTCGTCGAAGCCGACGGTCAGCAGGCGCTCGGCCAGGGGCACGACCAGATGCTTGGCCCAGCAGCGGGCGCCTTCGAAGCCGAACGGCATGAACCCGGGCGTCTTCTCCGGGTCCTCCACCCCGGCCCACCGCTCGGGCCGGAACTCCAGGGGGTCGGACCAGTAATCCGGGTGGCGGTGCATCAGGAGGGGGAAGAGCGCGACGTTGTCCGCGGGACGGATCTCGGGGTGCAGCGCGGTGTACGCGTCCCCGCCCTTGCGGTACAGCATCCACGCGGGCGGGAGCAGCCGCAGTGTCTCCCACAGGATCGCGGTGAGGTCGGCGGGGGCTCCCTCCCGCTTCCTTCCCGGCCCCATGAGCCACAGGGCGTTGCCGGCCAGTGCGGCCACGCCGTCGCAGAGGGTCGCCGTCGCTCGCCGGTACATCGCGACGGCCTGCTTCCGGTCCTGGGTACCGGAAGCACCGCGTATCCGCTCGGCCAGTGCGGTGCCCCTGCCCTCGGCACCGGATCCCGGCCAGGCGGTGACGGCCCGGTCGACGATCCGGGAGAGCGTGTCGGAGCGCGTGACGCCGCGTTTCGACAACAGGGAGACCGGCAGGGGGTCGGAGGAGAAGAGCCAGCGGCGCAGATAGGCGGTGGACGCGTAGGGCCAGGCGCCGGACAGCCCGCGCGCCGGGGGCGGCGGAGTCCGCATGCCCGCCATGACGTCCTGCCCGAGCGCGCGGATCGTCCGCGTGGCGCTGTCGTGGGGGATGTCGGCTCCCGCGGCGGGCTTGTAGACCGAGCGCTCCGTCGCCAGTACAGGGCGCGCCGCGACGATTTCGGCCATCAGGTGGCAGTCGGATACGCCGACCGTGGTGGCGTCGATCCGGAATACCTTTTCTTCCGCGGCCAGCAGTTCCTGAATGCGCGGTGCGTACACGACGGAATGACCGTGCACCGCCGCCGACACCGTTTCTTCCACGAGAATCCCGCCTCCACTAGAACAGCGATGAAATGCGTTCCCCGCGGCAGGGGGAGAACTCCGGGCGAGGAGCGGGCGGGACCGCCGCTCCGCGCCGCGGCCCGGCCTGCGGCGGAATCCGGCGCGGCCATGGCCGCCGCGCACCGCGGCGGCCATGGGCACTCTGCGGTGTCGGCGGAGGCAGCGGCATTTCGCCGTGTCCTCCGCCGACGACGGGGCATCAGATGACGTGCAGGACCCATGCGTGGTTGGCGAGGTCCTCGTCCTTCTTGAACCGCTTCACAAAAGCCTTGACCATCTTCATGAGCACTCCCTTCTCAGGTTTTGCGGGCACGGCATAAAGCGACACCCACACCAAAAGCGGAATTCGGAGATCCGGGGTCGGAACCCGAATGCTTCGGCTACCCACGGACCTTAATCGAGCATGAACGTTTCCGGCACTCCCCTGGTGAAGACTAAGGAATTCCCCGGTACCGCACCCCTGCCCGGGACGACCTCGGAACCCGTGCTTCCAGCCACCCGGACGCGACTGACCAGGGCGGCGACACCGTCCGTGCCCACCCCAGGAGAGGACGAGGGGATCGATCGCCCTCGCGACACGATGAGCTGATTCCCGCCACCGCGGGCACCCACGATGCACAATATGTCCATATTTGCGAAGCGTGGAGGAGGCCCCCGATGTCCGCACCCACCCGGCAGTTCGACCCCCAGGGGTGAGCGGGCTCGGCCAGGGCACGGCGCCCGCACTGGAACTGGACGACGTCCAGGGCACCGTGCTGCGCCGTCGCCCGGACGACTACCACGGCGTGTACCTGCTGTACCGGATCGAGGACCCGGCCGCGACGAAGCGGTCCCTGCGCGACGTCCTGCCGAAGGTCACCAGCGCGGTGGAGTGGGAGCGCCCCCGCCCGTTCACCCTCAACATCGCCTTCAGCTACCGAGGGCTGGCCCGGCTGGGCCTGCCGCAGGACTCGCTCGCCTCCTTCTCCGAGGAGTTCCGCGCGGGCATGGCCGCCCGCAAGGAGGTGCTCGGCGACGTCGGCGCCAACGATCCCGGCAACTGGATCCCCCCGTTGGGCGGCCCTGACGTACACATCGGCGTGATGATCATCTCCGGCACCCCCGAGGGGCTGCGCGAGCCGGTGGACGCGGCCGGGCGGCTTGCCGGGGTGAGCCTGGTCTACCGGCTCGACGTCGGGGTGCCGGTCACCGGCCGCGAGCACTTCGGGTTCCGGGACGGCATCTCCAGCCCGTATCTGGTCGGCAGCGCCGATCAGCCGCTGCCCGGTCAGGACGCCGTCCAGCCCGGCGAGTTCCTCTTCGGCTACCCGGACGAATCCGGGACACCGCCGAAGGGGCCGGTCCCGGACGCGCTCAGCCGCAACGGCTGCTACCTGGCCTTCCGGCAGTTGCGCGCCGACGTCGCCGGATTCCGCCGGTACCTGCGCGACAACGCGCGCTCACCCGAGGACGAGGAACTGCTCGCGGCCAAGATCGTCGGTCGCTGGCGCAGCGGCGCGCCGCTCGCGCTGGCCCCGGACCACGACGATCCGGAACTGGGCGCGGACCCGATGCGCAACAACGACTTCCGCTACTACGACGACCCGCGGGGCCTGTGCGTGCCGCGTGGCGCCCACATCCGGCGCGCCAACCCGAGGGACAGCCTCACGGACACCGTGGTCGAGACCGGCATCCACCGTGTGCTGCGGCGAGGTGCCGCGTACGGCCCGCTGCTGCCCGAGGGGGTCCTCGACGACGACGGCGTGGACCGCGGGATCATCTTCGTGTTCATGGGCGCCAGCCTGTCCCGGCAGTTCGAGTTCGTGCAGCAGGTGTGGCTCAACGGCGGCGACTTCGCCGGGCTCGGCACCGAGCAGGACCCCCTGGTCGGCAACAACGACGGCGACGGCACGCACACCATCCCGGCCAGGCCGGTCCGCCGCCGGCTGACCGGGCTGCCCCGGTTCGTGACCATGCGCGGCGGCGAGTACTTCTTCCTCCCCGGCCTCGCCGCGCTCGAGTGGCTCACCACGCTGCCCGACCCGGCCGGGGACCCCACCATCACGCGCCCCTCACAGAAACCGGAGGACGACAGGTGACGCCGTCCAAGATGAACTTCTCCCCTGTGCGGTACTCGGCCGATGTCGCCCCACCGGAACCGGACTTCGACCGCCACATGCGGCAGGCCATCGACGTCATCGAGGACTTCGAGAGGGGCTCGGTGGAGGGCGAGGGCGAGGGCCGCGCGGTCCGCTTCGCCCACGCGAAGGCGTACGGACTGGTGCGCGGCACGCTCGAGATCCTCGACGGCGCCCCGCCCGAGTACGCCCAGGGCGTCTACGGCAGGCCCGGGACGCACGACGTGCTGGTCCGCTACTCCAACGGGCTGTCCCACCTGGGCGCCGACCGGATGCTCGGCAACGTGGTGGGCATGGCCGTCAAGGTCTTCGGAGTGGACTCCACCACCACTCTGCCGGACGAGGCCACGAGCCGCACGATGGACTTCAACATGATCAACGGGCCCATCTTCTTCTGCAACACCGCGGCCCACTACACCTTCCTGTCGAAGCTCTTCATCGACATGCCGAAGTACCGGCTCGACGGCCGTCGGGGCAACCACCGGATGTACTACAACTGGGTGACCGGGTACGGCACGCTGCCGCCCGAGGAGTGGGCCTGGGACGAGCTCGGCGCGCTCCTGCGGCTGGGCGCGCGGGCCCGCTGGCAGAACCTCCTCCTCAGCTCGTTCTTCTCCATGGGCGCGATGCGCCACGGCGACTACATCGCCAAACTGCGCATCCGCCCGACGGACGCGTCCGCGGCCGGCGTGCGGGCCCGCGTGCTCGACCCGACGAGCCAGGACGAGGTCTTCCGGCCCGCCCTGGTCGGCGAGCTCGCCCGGTCCGATCACGAGTTCGACTTCCAGGTGCAGCTGTGCGCGTCCCTGGAGACCATGCCCGTCGACGACCTCACCGTCGAATGGGAGGAACACGAGTCCCCGTTCGTGACGGTCGGCAGACTTCGCTTCCCCCGCCAGGACATCGGCGGCGAGGACAACCTCGCCGCCGCCGACGGCCTGTCGTTCACCCCGTGGCGCTGCCCTCCCGAGCACGTACCGATCGGCCCGATCCAGGCCGTCCGCAAGGAGGTGTACCGGCGCTCGTCCGTGCTGCGCCACGAGCTGAACGGCCAGCACCGCGCCGAACCCGCCTCGGCGGCCGACGTGCTTCCCGACCGGTCCTGACGTCCCTTGCCGAAAAGGAAACCAGATGTACGACTTCGACCCGTCGACCTACCAGCCGATCTCCCCGGACGTACCGGTCGAGGAGATCGCCAAGCACTTCCAGAGCCCCCGCTCCCAGACCGACGGCGTCGGCCTGCGCGCCGTGAACCGGTCCGAGTTCACCCTGATCGCACCGGTCATCCAGCCCACCGGGCCCGCCGTCTTCCGGGAGCGCGCCGAGAAGGCCTGCATCGAGGCGCCCTACTGGGAGGGCCGCATCGGGACGGTCCACGACCTGCGTGTCGCGCTCGTCAACGACGACCAGCAGATCCTCTTCTGCGCGACCTACAGCGACGAGTTCAAACCCTACGTCGTCGACGTCATCCGCTTCGCCACCCCCTGGATCGACCACATGTTCGTCGACGTCGCGGTCGGCTACCCGGGCCTGGCCTCCGACGACGCGATCCCCTACATCGCGAAATACCAGGTACAAGCCGATGTCTGGTACGGCGGCCCGAACCCGGAGGCCAGCCCCAAGGACATCACCAAGAGCCTCGCGGTGGCCGCGGCGTTCGACAACCTGCTGGACGCGGCCCAGGCCTGACCTGACCATCTCCGGCGCAGCGCGGTCTTCGCCTTCCTCCTCGTCACCGACGCCGCCCGCGCCGGACCCGACCGACCCCCATGTGGAGATCATCAGCCCATCCCCGCTGGTCAACGTCACAGCCATCACCCGAATGGCCCATCCGAAGCGCCCGGGAGAACGGGTCACCGTACGGTTGCTGGTCCAGATGTCCGCCCCGTCGAACATCTGATCCCCTCATGGAGGTCACCATGAACCGTCTTCGCACCCACGCTCTCGCGGCCGCCCCCATCGCCCTGCTGATCGGCCTGGCAGCCCCGGCGGCGGCCGCGGACGACCCGCGGTCGACCACGCCCAAGGCCCCGCGAGCGGTATGCGACACGCCGGCCACCGACGCCGTCCTCACCGCCCAGGAAGGCATCGCACTCAGGCAGTGCAGCAGCACGAAGGCCGCCGCCGCACCCAAGACCTGGCACTGGATGGGCAACTACGGATCGGTCTACGACGTGGCCAACGCCGCCAACGGCGGGGGAATCGGTGCCGGCGAGGTCATCACGCAGTACCTCAACGGCCTGTACCCGACGTTCATGTTCTACTGAGGCCGTCAGTAGAACAGGGACGGGCGCGGTCGCCCTTCCCGCACAGCCGAGCGGCCCCCGGAACCGCACGCACTCGTGGCGTGCGGTTCCTTACGCGTCCGGCGCGCGGGGCGTTCCTCCGAGGCGCGCCTGACGGCTTTGACGGCAGCGGCGCCCCCGGTGCCGGGGCCCGAGGGCGCGCCGCCGGCCTGATCTCACTGCCGGGCACCGCCCGCCGGGTACTCACGCCGGCGCACGCCTCAGCACTCACCGAGCACTGCGCTCCGCCCCACACGCCGTGTGCGCCGTGCGGAGCGTACGCCCGTCACAAAAGGCGGCGCCCGGCGCTCTCCGAGAGCGCCCCCTCTGCGCCCCTCGCAGCTCCTTGCCCCATGCACCGGGCCGCACCTAGCCTTGCGAGGGTGTGCGGAAGCGCAATTCGGTCAACTCCTGCTCATAGAACCGCAATCCGCTTCGAGGATTCGCGGTGCGGCACCGAACTCGCGCGACGCTCCGCGAACCGATGGCTGTCCCAGGCCGCGCTCCCGTCCCGGCCCTCACGACAGCATCGCCCCCACCGCCTGGAGGAGAAGTCGGCATGGATGCTGAGCCCATTGCCTTAGTAGGAATCGGGTGCACGCTCCCCGGAAGGGTGCACGGGTTGAACGATATACACACAGTTCTGCGCGAAGGGCGGGACTGTGTGGAGGAGATCCCGTCCAGCCGGTGGGACGTGGACGAACTCTACGACCCCGACCCCCTGGCCCTGGGCAAGACCTACGTCCGCCACGGCGGATTCGTCGACGACGTCGATCTCTTCGACGCGGCGTTCTTCGGGATCTCGGACGCCGAGGCGGCCCGCATGGATCCGCAGCAGCGCCTGCTCCTGCAAACCGTCTGGCACGCCCTGGAACACGCGGGGCAGAACCCCGACGAGATCAGGGGGAGCGACACCGGCGTCTTCCTGGCGATGATGAACAGCAACAACTACGCCTTCCTCAAGCACGACGCGGGCGGCCTCACCGGAATCACGGCCTACGACTCGATGGCCGACGAGATCAGCATCAGCGCCGGCCGGATCGCCCACTTCCTCGACCTGAAGGGGCCGTGCCTCACGGTCGACACCGCCTGCTCCGGGTCGCTGACCGCCTTGCACCTGGCCCGGCAGTCCATCCTCACGGGCGAGTGCGACTCGGCCGTCGTCGCCGGGGTCAATCTGATCCTCTCCCCCGACGTGCACGTCTCCTTCTGCAAGTTAGGGCTGTTCTCCCGCGCCGGGCAGTGCCGGGCGTTCGACGCGAAAGCGGACGGCTACGTCCGCAGCGAGGGCTGCGTGGCCGCGCTGGTGCGCCGGGAGTCGCTCGCCGAGGAGCGGGGCGACCCCATCCTCGCCAGTGTCCTCGGCACCGCGATCAACCACGACGGCCACACCCCCGCGCTCACCGCGCCCAACGGCCGTACCCAGGAGCAGGTGATCCGCACGGTGCTGTCGCGCACCGGCGTCGATCCCGCCGGGGTCGGCTACGTCGAGGCGCACGGCACCGGGACCCCGGTCGGCGACCCCATCGAGATGAACGCCATCGCCGGCGCCTACGGCCACGCCCGCACCGCGGACCGGCCGCTCTACGTCGGGTCGGTGAAGAGCAACTTCGGTCACACCGAGGCCGCCGCCGGCCTCCTCGGCGTCATCAAGGCCGCTCTCTCCCTGCACCACGAGACCATCTACCCCAGCCTCCACCTCGACCGGCTGAACCCCAAGATCGACCTGAAGGGCGCCGCGGTGGAGGTGCCCGGCGAACCCGTGCCCTGGCCCCGGGGGGACACCCCGCGCCTGGCCGCCGTCAACTCCTTCGGCTACAGCGGCACCAACGCCCACGCGATCCTGCGCGAGGCACCGCGGGCCCGGCTCGGCGCCGGTGACACCGCGCGGCCGCGCCCCGCCGAGCTGCTGGTCCTGTCGGCCAAGTCCCCGGAGAGCCTCGACGGGCTGGCCGACCGCTGGGCGGACTACCTGTCCCGGGCCGATCAGGAGACCCTGCCCGCGGCCGTGTTCACCGCCGCCGGGCGTGCCGCGCACCGCCACCGCCTCGCGGTGACCGGCCGGGGCGCCCTCGGCATCGCCAACGACCTCCGGTTGTGGCGGACCCGCCGCACGCCCCCGTCCGTCCTCAGCGGGCACCCGGCCAAACCCGCCCGTACCGCCTTCGTCTTCACCGGCCAGGGCGTGCAGTACCCCGGGATGTCCCGCGAACTGCACGACAGCGAACCGGTCTTCGCCGACGCGGTCGAGCGGTGCGCCGAGGTGCTCGACACCGAACTGCCCGTACCGCTTCGGCGGCTACTCTTCGAGGAGCCGTCCCCGGAGGTGCTCGACGACACTCGGCTGGCCCAGCCGGCGCTGTTCGCCGTCGAGTACGGGCTCGCCACGCTGCTGCGCTCCTGGGGGGTCGTTCCGGACGCGGTGGTCGGCCACAGCATCGGCGAGGTCGTCGCCGCGTGCGTCGCCGGCATGCTCCCCCTGGAGGACGCGGCCCGCTTCAGTGCGCTACGCGGCCGTCTCATGGGCGAGCTGCCGCGCGACGGCGTGATGCTGGCCGTCGCCGCGCCCCCGGAGACCGTGCGGGGCTGGGTGTCCGGGCGCGAGGCGGACGTGTCCGTCGCCGCGGTCAACGGCCCGCGCGCCGTGGTCGTCTCCGGCCGGGCGGAGGCCGTGGACGAGGTGGCCCGCCTGGCCGGGGCCGCGGGTGTGCGGACCACCCGGCTGCGCACGTCGCACGCCTTCCACTCGCCGCTGATGGACCCGGCCCTGCCCGAGCTGGGCAAGGCCGCCGCGGCGCTCCGCCCGGCGGCCCCGGTCCTCCCGGTGCTCTCCAACGTGACGGGCGAGCCCCTGACCGGCGCCGAGGGGCCGGAGTACTGGAGCCAGCAGCTCCGTCGGCCGGTCCTGTTCCACGACAGCATGCGCGCGGTGGCCGCCCTGGACTGCACCGTGGTCGTCGAGATCGGCCCGCACCCCGCCCTGCGGGCGCACATCCCGGAGGCGTTCGGGGCCACCGGCGTCACCGTGATCCCCACCCTGTCGCGCGACCGCAAGGACGTACGCAACCTCCTCGCCGCCGCGGGCGCCCTGTTCACCGCCGGAGCCGCGATCGACCTGCCCGCGCTCTACCGCGGCCCGCGCCACCGCCGCACCTCGTCCGCCCCGCTGTACCCGTTCCGCAGGGACCGCTACTGGCTGACGGACACGCCGGACGCCGGGCGCCGCGAGCCGGCGGAACCGGCCCCGCGCCGGCGGTCCCCGGCCCCGGAGGCCCCGGCCGAGCCGGAGCCCGCCGCCCGGATCGTCCACCGGCACGAGGTGCGGGCGGGCACACCGTGGGTTGACCACCGCATCCTCGGCTCGACCGTCTTCCCTGCCACCGCCTACCTGGGCCTGGCCGTGGACGCCTACGCCTCGGTCAACGGCCACGGGTCCGCGCCGGTCGAGCTGACCGACGTCGGCTTCGTCCGGCCGCTCCTCCTGGCCCCCACCGGAACCAGCAGCGTCCAGATCGGCCTGGAGGGCGACGGTCCCGCGACGGACGGCCGCTTCCGGTTCGCCGTGGCCGGAGGGGAGGGCACCCCCCGCTACTGCCAGGGGAAGGTCGGACCGGCCCCGCGGCAGGACTCCGCCGCCACCCGTCCCGAGGAGCTGCGCGCGGCGATGCCCACGGAGCTCGCGCCCGGGCGGCTCTACGGGCTGTTGCGGGAGGACGGCATGGAGTACGGCGCGAGCTTCTCCACCGTCCGCGAGGTGTGGCTGGACGAGGCGGCCGGCCAGGCGCTGGGCCGGATCACGGCCGCTCCCGACGGGGCGTCGCGCGTGGGTCACGAGCACGGCTTCGCCACCATGCTCGACGGCTGCCTGCACCTGACCGCCGCGGCGGCGCGCGACGGGGCGGCCAAGGGCACGTACATCCCGGTCGGTGTGGGCCGCATGGTGCTGCGCGGCGCTCTCCCCGACCAGGTCTGGGGTCACGTCCGGCTGCGGACCAACGACTCCGGTACCGCGTTCACGGCCCGGCTGCGCGTCCTGGACGACACCGGGAACATCCTCGCGGAGATGGAGGACGTCGAGTTCCGGCGCGTCGCCTCGCTGACGGACACCTCGGCGGTCCCGGCCGCACCGGCCGGCGACCGCGCCCGGGAGAGCGGCGATTCCCGGCGGGAACTGCGGGAGCGCATCGAGCCCCTCACGGCCGAGGAACGCCGTCAGGCGGTCATCGGCTGGCTCACCGACGAGATCATCGACACCCTCGGGCGGATGTCGGCCGAATTGGCGGTCGACATCCACCACCTCGATCCTTCCCTGGCACTGCTGGAAATCGGCCTGGACTCCCTGTCCATCACCGAACTCCAGCGCCGCATCCAGGAAAAGCTCGACTTCCGCTTCAAGGCGATGGAGGCACTGGAATACCAGAGCATCGAGGAACTGGCGGAGTACCTCGTGCAACGGGTCATCCTGGCGGAGCCGGCCGACGCGGCGACCGCCCCGACGGACTCGTGAGCCTTTCCTCCCGCCGCGCCCGGCAGACCACCCGGCAGATCCCACCAGAGGGGAAGTGCCAGCAATCGTGTTAACCCCCGACTTCGTCAACAACTACCTCGACAGCCACCTGGCCGAACGCCAGGTCAACAAGATCCAGCACGGCTTCCCGTCGCCGCGGTTCTGGAACGAGCTCTCCGTGCCGCTCGACGAGATCGGCGAGGACCGCCGCCGCCTGAGCGAGACGCACAACGAATCCCCGGTGTTCCTCTACATCGGCGTGCCGTACTGCATCAAGACCGACCCCGGCAAATGCGGTTACTGCCTGTTCCCCGTCGAGGAGTTCCAGGGCAACGCCGCACTGGAGAACTACTACGGCTACGTGGAACGCGAAGCCGAGATGTACCGGGAACAGATGGAGGGCGTCCTCCTCGCCGGGGCGTACTTCGGCGGGGGCACCTCGAACCTCTACCGGCCCGCCGTGTACCACCGGATCATGGACATGGTGCGCCGCCTCTTCCCGGAGATCTCGGATCAGGCGGACCTCACCCTGGAGGGCATTCCGCAGCTCTTCACCCGGGAGAAGATGCGGGCGATCGCCGACTCCGGGATGAACCGGATCAGCATGGGCGTCCAGCAGATCAACGAACGGCTCAACAGCTTCAGCGGGCGCAAGCAGACGACCAAGCACGTCATCCAGAGCCTGGAATGGGCCCGCGAGCTCGGGCTGGCCGCCAACGTCGACCTGATCTTCGGCTGGCCCCAGCAGACGGTCGACACCCTGCTGGAGGACCTGGAGACCCTGGTCTCCTGGGACGTCTACGACATCACCCACTACGAGCTGAACGTCGGCGGCCCGACCGACTTCGCGCTCAACCGCTACCACGAGCTGCCCAGCACCCTGGCCAACCTGGAGTTGTACCGGGCCGGGCGCGACTTCCTGGTCGACCACGGCTACGAGCAGCTGTCGACCTACAACTTCCGCCGCCCCGGCGACCCCACGACCCGGGACTTCCGCGAGGGGTACACCACCCGCTTCGACCACGTCGACAGCCTCGGACTGGGCTACGCGGCGATCACCTTCTTCGGCAATCCCGCGCTCCCGTCCGGCCGTTCGTGGTCCTTCATCAACCACCGCAGCCTGCCCCAGTACAAGGCGGCGATCGACAACGGCCGGTTCCCGGTCGAACGCGGCTTCCGGCACACGCCCGACGACTGGCTGCTGATGCTGCTCTTCCGCAGCCTCATCAGCACGGACATCGACCGGACCCGGTACCGCACCGCCCTGGGACTCGACATCTACGAGAAGTTCGCCACCATCTGGGACGCCCTGGCCGAGCGGGGCCTCGCGAAGGTCACTCCGGAGCGGATCAAGCTGGTCGACGACGGCGCGTTCTACGCTCCCATGATCTCCGCCCTGGTCGCCGAGGAACGCTACCGCGAGCTGCGGGAGCAGGCCGCGCGGCACCGGAGGGAATCCCGCGGGCACGCCGCCGCGGCGGGCGTGACACTGCCGGTGCCCGGGGTGGGCAGTGGCGGATGACCTCCCCCTGGCGGGGCGCGGCGTCATCGTCACGGGCGGATCGCGGGGCATCGGCGCCGCGGTCGTCCGCCTGGCGCTGGCGCAAGGCGCCGACGTCGTGTTCGGCTACCACAGCGGAGAGGACCGGGCCCGCGCCCTCGCCGACGAGCTGCGCGCCGCCCACCCCGGGCAGCGCTGCACGCCGCTGTACGCGCACGTCGCCGACGCCGGCGAGGCCGAGCGCTTCGCCGGCGCGGCCCTGGACCGCCTGGACCGGTTCGACGTGCTCGTCAACAACGCCGGCGTCACGCGTGACACCCTGTTCGCCCGCATGGCCCCGCAGCAGTGGCACGAGGTCATCGCCACCAACCTCGACAGCATGTACACGGTCACCAAGCCGCTGCTGATGCCCCTGGTGAAGCAGCACAGCGGTGCCATCGTCAACATCGCCTCCTCGTCCGGGCTGCACGGCATCCCGGGTCAGACGGCCTACTCGGCCGCGAAGGCGGGGGTCATCGGCTTCACCAAGGCGCTGGCCAAGGAGATCGGCGCCCGGGGCGTCACCGTCAACGCGGTCGCCCCCGGTCTGATCGAGACGGACATGACCGCGGCGATACCCGAGGACAAGGCCGAATTCCTGAAGTCCCTCATACCCGGGCACGCGTTCGGCTCCCCCGAGGACGTGGCGCACCTGGTGTGCTTCCTGGCCTCCGACCGGGCGCGTTACATCACCGGGCAGGCCGTCGAGGTCTCCGGCGGCCTGGTCGTCTAGCCGTACGAAGTGGCGTGCGGGCGTCGCTCCGTGGTCACGGGGTCCTCAGCCGAGGGCCCCGTGACCGGCGCTCACCCGGATCAGGCCCTCCTGGGCCAGGGTGGCCACGAGCACGCCGGCACGGGTGAAGACCCGGCCCAGGACCAGTCCCCGCCCTCCGGAGGCCGCCGGGGTCTCCAAGGCGCACAGCAGCCAGTCGTCCGCCCGGAAGGGACGATGGATCCACACGGTGTAGTCGACGCTCCGGCCGTCCGCGTGGAACCACGAGATGCCGTGCCGGACGAGGACCGTCTCCAGCATGGTGACGTCGCAGACGTACACCAGCAGACAGGCGTGCAGCAGGCGCGCGCCGCCGGCGGCCGTCTCGTCCGGCAGCTCGCCCTCGGCGCGCACCCACACCCGGGTCCGGGGGGACGACAGCGAGGGGTTCTTCTCCGTGTCGAAGCTCAACGGGCCGACGAAGCGCAGCTCGTACGGTTTCCCCAGGGGCTGCATCACCTCGCCGAACGCCGTGGTCAGCCGCTCCTCGTACGTCGGCAGGCTTTCCGGGTCCGGGACGGGCGGCATGGGGTCCTGGTGGTCCAGGCCCGGGCCGGGCCGGTGGAAGGACGCGGTCAGGTCGAACACCTCCAGGCCGTGCTGGGTCGCGTGGACCCGGCGCGTGGCGAAGGAGGCGCTGTTCCGCACCTTCTCGACCCGGTACTCGAAGGGCGCGCTCGGCAGGGTGGGCCGCAGGAAGGAGCAGTGCACCGAGTGGGCGGGCAGCGCGGCGGGCACCGTACGGCCGGCGGCGGCCAGCGCCTGGGCGGCCAGATGCCCTCCGTACACGGGGACGGACTGCTCCAGGGGAGGGCGTCCGACGAAGTGGACCCCCTCTCCCCGACCGGGGGTTCCCCCACCGGGGGCGAGATCGAGCAGGTCCAGAAGCGCGCGTTCCCGGTCCATGGACCCCACTCCGTCTCGGCTTCACCGCACGAGAGCCAGTATCACCACCGCGACCCGGGCCATCAACCGAATGCCCCTGGAACGGGGCCGAGTTGGCCTCCCGAAGGGGCGGGGGTCGGTACGGTGGCCCGGCACCACGCATGGCGGAGATCGCCATGAGCACGACGGCTCCGCACGACCGCCGGGCCCGCGTCCCGGCAGACCATTCGACCGGGGAGGTCCCGTCCATGTCCGACCGCTTCAGCGCGGCGCTGTACCGGCGGCGTACCACTGTGCTGTGGGTGAGCGCGCTCGCCCTCGTCCTGGCCGCGCTCGGGGGTCTGGGCGTGGAGAACCGGCTCGCACACGGCGGGTTCTCCGATCCCCACGCGGAGTCCTCCCGTGCCGGGCGCCTGGTGTCCGAGCACTTCCCCACCACCGACGGCGACCTGATACTGCTGCTGAGCGGCGCGGGTCCGGTGGACTCGCCGACGACGGCCTCCCTCGGCACCGATCTGACCCGGCGCGCCGAGCGGGCCGCGGGCGTACGGGCGGCCGGCTCGTACTGGACGGCGGGGCGTCCGTCCGCGCTGCGGTCCCGGGACGGATCCATGGGGCTGGTGTCGCTCTCCCTGAGCGGTGACGAGCACGCCCAGGCGAAGACCGCGGAGCGGCTGGTGCCGGAACTCCGGCGGCACGCGCGGGGGCTGACGGTCATGGCGGCCGGGCCCGCGCAGGTGCAGACCGAGGTCGGGAAGCAGACCGCGCACGACCTGCTGCTCGCCGAGGCGATCGCCATGCCGATCACCCTCGTCCTCCTCCTGCTGATCTTCGGCAGTGCCGTCGCCGCGGCCTTGCCTCTGGTCATCGCGCTGTTGTCGGTCCTGGTGAGCCGGGCCGTGCTCAACGCCCTGGCCGGTGTCGTGTCGATCTCGGTGTACTCGATGAATTCGACCACCGCGCTCGGTCTCGGCCTCGGCATCGATTACAGCCTCTTCATGCTCTCCCGCTTCCGTGAGGAACTGCGCGGCGGCGCCACGGTGCGGGAGGCTCTGGGCCCCACGGTGCGCAGGGCAGGGCGGACGGTCGCGTTCTCCGGGCTGACGGTGGCCCTGTCCCTGGTCGCGCTGCTGGTCTTCCCCCAGTACTTCCTGCGGTCCTTCGCCTACGGCGGCATCGTCGTGGTGCTCTCCGCGGCCGCGGGGGCGGTCTTCGTGCTGCCCGCGCTGCTGGCCGTCCTGGGCCACCGGGTCGACCGCTACGACGTCTTCGCCCGGCTGCGTGGCCCGGCGCGGCGGGCCACCTCCGGAACGGCGGCGCCGGTGTCGCCGGAGAACGGCCGCTGGTACCGGTTCGCCATGGCGGTGATGCGCCGTCCGCTGCTCTACGGGGGCGGCGCGGTGATAGTTCTGGTCGTTCTGGCGTCCCCGTTCACCCGGGTCTCCTCCGGGCTGTTCGACGACCGCTCGCTGCCCGTCGACTCCCAGGTGCACCGCGCCACGCGGCTGCTGCGCGAGCGGTTCGACAGGGACGTGCTGCGTACCGTCCCGGTGGTGGTGGAGGGCGTGGGGCAAAGCGGTCGGCAGGCCCTGGAGCCCTACGCCCGTGCCCTGTCCGAGGTGCGCGACGTCCGTCAGGTGAGCGCGGCGCCCGGCGCTTATGCCGCCGGGCGCCAGGTCCGGGGGCCGGGAGCGGCCGGTGCCGCGCTGGTGGACGGTGACACCGCGCTGTTCTCCGTGGTCTCCGCCGTGGAGCAGGACTCCTCCGCCGGCACCCGGCTCGTCGACCGGTTGCGGAAGGTGGCGCCGCCGGAGGGGAGCACGGTGTCGGTGGGCGGACGGGCCGCCGAGGTGAGGGACAGCACGTCGGCCATCGCCCGGGCCACTCCGGCGGCCATCGGCATCGTCGTGGGTTCGTCCCTGGTGCTGTTGTTCCTGTTCACCGGGAGCGTGCTGATGCCGGTGAAGGCGCTCGTGCTCAACACCTTCAGCCTCAGCGCCACGTTCGGGGCGATGGTGTTCGTCTTCCAGGAGGGTCACCTGTCGCCCCTGGTGGGCAGCCCGACGCACACCGGCACCCTGGACGCGACCATCCCGATCCTGACCTTCTGCGTGGCGTTCGGCCTGTCCATGGACTACGAGGTGTTCCTGCTCTCGCGGATCCGCGAGCGTTACCTGCGCACCGGGGACAACAGGGAGTCGGTGGCCTTCGGGCTCCAGCACACCGGGCGGATCATCACGGCCGCGGCGCTCCTCGTCGCCGTGGTGCTGTTCGTCTTCGCCGTCTCCGGTGTGACGCTGCTGAAGCTGCTCGGCGTCGGCCTCGCGCTGGCGGTCGTCCTGGACGCGACCCTGGTCCGCGCCCTCCTCGTACCGTCGTTCATGCGGTTGGCCGGACGGGCCAACTGGTGGGCCCCCGGGCCGCTGCGCCGCTTGCACAACCGGGTCGGGCTGCGCGAGGACGCCGACGGCTGAGGGGCCCGACGCGTGCGCGGGAGGTCAGGACGGACCGGCTCTTCAGGCTCTCTCACGACCGGCGTGGGCGGGGCTCGGGTCAGGGTGGGCGCCGGCCGGCCAGAGGGTGTCGGGGAAGACGGCGGTGTCGGAGTCGGTGTCGGGCATGAGGGTGGCGAGCATCCGCCGGGCGGTCCCGGCGTGGTCCGCGGCGCGGGTCAGCATGACGTTCTCATAGGCGTCGAGGGCCGCGTCGACGGTGGGGTGGTCGATGACGGCCCGGGCGAGTTGGGCGCCGTCGAGCAGGGCGAGGTTGGCGCCGACGCCGACGGGCGGCATCAGGTGGGCGGCGTCGCCGAGCAGGGTGACGCCGGGTACGCGCCGCCAGGTGTGGGGAACGGGCAGGACGAACATGGGCCGGTTGACGAAACCGCCCTCGTTCCCGCGAAGGATGTCCAGCAGGCTCTCGTGCCAGCCCTGGTACTGGTCGAGGAGGCGCGCGCGTACGGCGTCGGTGTCCGCGAGGTCGAGGCCGGCGTGCCAGTCCTGGGGGCCGCGGAAGGTGACGTAGGCGCGGACGTGTCCGTCGCTGTTGCGTTGCAGCACCAGGCTGCGGCGGCCCGCTTTGGCCGCCATGGTGCCGTGTCCGACCAGGCGGGCGATGCCGGGGTGGCGGTCGTCGACGTCGTCGAAGTGGGCTTCCACCATCGTGACTCCGGCGTAGGAGGGCTGGGCGTCGGAGAGCGCGGGGCGCACCCGGGACCAGGCGCCGTCGGCGCCGACGACCAGGTCGAAGTCGTCGAAGTCCTTGCCGGTGCGGTCGTGGTGGTGCAGGCGGGCGGTGCCGTCGGGGAGCGGGACGACGGCTCGTACGGAGCGGCCCCAGCGGACGGTGCCGGGGGCGAGGGACTCCAGCAGGAGCGCGCGCAGCTGACCGCGGTCGATCTCGGGCCTGCTCAGATCGCCCTCGCCGGCCCGGTCGTGGCGTATCAGGGACGCGTGGTGGTCGTACAGACGCCACTCCTGGCCTTCGGGGCGTGACAGGGCGAGGAAACGGTCGAACAGGCCGGCGGCGCGCAGGGCCGTCTGGCCGGTGGCCTCGTCGATGTCGAGAGTGCCGCCCTGGGAGCGGGAGCGGGGGTCGGTCTCGCGCTCGAAGACCGTGACCGGCACGCCGTGTCGCTGGAGGACGCGTGCGCAGACGAGGCCGCCGAGGCCGGCGCCGGCGACAGCGATACGAGGAGTGGTGGACATGAGGGTCACGCTCCGTTCGAGGGTCGAAGAGAGTGCCGGCGTCTTTGTGGTGACGCCTTGTTCCGGGCACGGCGGATCAGCCGCCGCCCGGCCCCGGGCTTCCGGCGGCCGTGTGCCGGTCAGGGGCCCGTCCCACAAAAACACAGCAGATCTAAAAGTACAACCGCTCCGACTTTGAATCGGATCGCCTTTGCTATCGAATCCCTTCACGGGGGTAAGGTGGGGGCATGGTCGGGACGACGGCAGGACGCCGCGAGCGCAAGAAGGCTCAGACGAGGCAGGCTCTGACGGATGCCGCGGTGCGGCTGTTCACCGAGCGCGGCTTCGACGACGTCGGTGTGCGCGAGGTGGCGGAGGCGGCCGATGTCTCGCTGAGCACGCTGTTCAAGCACTTCCCCAGCAAGGAAGCCCTCGTCTTCGACCTGGACGCGGACATCGAGAGCGCTCTGGTCGCCGCCGTTCGCGACCGGGCCCCCGGCCAGCCCGTACTACACGCCCTGCGCGACCACATGGTGCTCACCCGTAGCGCCGTGCGGACCGACGACCCCACTTTCATCCTCGTCGAATCCACCCCCGCGCTGCGGGACTACGCCCGGCGCATGTGGTCGCGCCACGAGAAGACGCTGGCCGCCACCCTCGCCGAGGCCACCGGGCTCACCCCGGAAGACCCGGCCGTCACCAGCCTGGCACGCTTCGCCCTGGAAGCCCCCGGCCTCGCCCGGGCGAGCGAAGACCCTGCCCGCACCCTGCGCGATGTGTTCGCCCTCCTGGAACACGGCTGGGCCACCACTCCCCTGGTCCAGGAGGGCCGTTCCGACCTGGAGGGGTGAGGCCGACCACGGCCGGATGCCGTGTCAGCCCCTCCCGCGGGCTCCGCCGACGGCGGAGCCCCTGGCCTCACATCGCCGTCAGCTCCGTGAGGTCGGACAGGAGTTCCGACGCCTCGACGGCGCCGAGTTCCCCCAGCCGGAGCGCGTACTCGCGGAACGGCAGGTAATCGGCCGGCCTCGTGTCGAGCCAGACGGTTTCCAGCAACTGTTCAGGGGCGGAGTCGATCTGCCCCACCGGTATCCCCTCCCGCAGGGCTATGACCGCGAAGCGGTTCGCCCCCAGCCGCTTGGAGATCCAGCGTTCGACGCCCGCGTCCATCGGCTCGCCCCTCTCCCAGCCGTGCCGCTCCAGGCCGAGCACCCTGCCCGTGGGCACGGTGAGCCCCTCGAAGCGGAAGAGCCGCCAGTCGCCCGCTTCCTCGTCCGTCAGGCGGTGGACCGCGCGGTGGAGTTGCGGGAAGGGCTGGCCGATCCCCGCGTGCGCGAAGCGGGCCGCCCAGGCGTCGAGACCCTCGCCCAGGTGCAAGGGATGCGGGAGCCGTACGGTCGCCGACTCGGTCAGGCGCACCTCACGGCCGGTGAGGTCGCGCGCCGTGCCGTCCTCGTCCACCCGGAACGCCGTACCGGCTCCGTCCTGCCACACCAGGCGCCGCACCAGGAGACCCAGCAACGGGTGCCGGACCAGGTACCGCACGAACTCCGGCGCCTCCCACGTCCGCCCCGTCAGCATCGCCGACTCCAGGCGACCCACCTGCGTGGAGGCGATGGTCCGTACTTCCTTCTTCAGGGCAGTGAAGCGCTTGCGCTCCGCCGCGGCCAGTTCGGCGTCGTCCCGCGCGGCCGGGGCGGGCAGTGCCTTGCGGAGCTTGCCCGCGTCGTCCCGGACGTACGGCTGGAGCCGCTGGTCGAAGCCGACGGTGAACCGGCGGGCGCCGTAGTCGATGACCGTGGAGCCCATGGGGCCAAGGTCGAGCGTGGGCACCAGACGGTCCGCCAGCCGGTCACGGGTCAGCCCGAGTTCCTCGGCCACCTCCTCGATCTTCTGCTGGGCACGGGCCTTGAGCGCCTTGAACTTCACCCGGTCGGCGACGCGCGTCAGGTGTGACAGCGCGGTGTCCGTGCCGATGCGGGCCAGGACGTCCAGGCCCGCGACCGCGCTGTGGTGCGCGCTCTCGCCCGGCCAGGCCATGATCACGGGGGTGAGCCCACGGACGGTTCCGTCGTCGCCGAGCACCCCGAGCGCGTGCAGCGCCCAATTCTCCTTCGCCGGCATTCCATGGAGGCGCCACTGCTGGAAGAGGCCCCACGCGAACTCCGCCAGCGACTCCGGCTCGCAGGAGTCCTGGAGTACGGCGAGGCCGGGATACATCTCGCCCGGCGCGGAGACGGCCAGCATGACGACCGCGTTCCGGACCGCTTCCACGGGCAGCGCGCCGCCCTTCCGCAGCATGATCTGCGGCAGGACCGCCGGGTCCGCCCAGCCGGGCACCTCGGGCAGGCGCACCGGCAGGGCGCTCACCAAGGGGTCCGCCTCGAGGAGCTCACCGATGGCCCGCACCACCGCGGGGCCGTACGCCTCCGCGGCGTCCCGTACGGTCTGATCACCGTGCTCAGCGGCGACCAGCCGCAGCGCCCGCTCGGCGCCGCGACGGGCGGCACCGGGCTTGCCCACGGCGTCCGGCACCAGCAGTGCGGCAGCCTCCGCGCCGTGCCGCAGGAACCAGGCGCGCGCGACGGCCGACGCCGTCCTGAGCCGGATCAGCCAGTCGGCCATGAGCCGGGCGACGCCGAGGCCGACGAACGGGAGCAGCAGCGGCCCCGCGGTGACCGGTTGCCTCGAAGCGGCGTGGAACACCGGTGCGAGCGCGTCCGGTCCGAACCGGGCCACGACCGGTCTGAAAGAGCCTTCGACGTCCCACAGGTCGTCCGGCGCCCACTCCTCCAGCAGGGGCAGCACTGTCTCCGCCGGGAGGTGGATGAACAACCCCGCCGCGTGCAGCGATGTCAGGAGCGACCCGCTCCGCAGTGCTTCCGGGCTCGGCTGCCTCGCCCATTCGGCCTCGGCTGCCGGTGCGGTCCACCAGCTCTCCGTGGCCGCCCATGTCTCGCGCTCTCCCGGAAGCCAGGCGATACGCGGGTCGCCGTCCGGGGCCGGCACCTTCACCAGGGTGGCCTTGCGCGGCCCCGCCGCCTCCCACGGCGGGCTCGTCAGCAGTTCCGGAACGGAGTCGGCGGGTGCCTCCGGCAGCAGGTCGTCTCCGTGGGCGAGGGGTGCGACGAGTGCCGCGACCCGCTCGGGAAGCGCGGGCAGGAGGGACACGGCCAGCGCACGGTGAGATCGGATGTGCGCCGTGAACATCTGTCTTACGAGCGGCGCCGGTTCATCGGGTCCGGCGCATGTCTCGCCGAGCAGCCTCACGGCCCGCGCGGGGTACCGGAGCGCGGCGTCGAGCAGCGCGGGGCGGACGGACGCGTTCCCGGCCTTGGCCAGCAGGACCCGGAACGCCTCGTCGGACGGGAGCGCGGCCAGGGCGCCGCTGAGCAGTTCGAGGGTGTCGTTGAGGACGTGGTCCGCGTTCAGGTCCTGTGTGAGGAACGGGGCGATCGCCGGGCCGACGGCCTCCGTGAGACCGGCGATCGTGGCGAGGTCCCAGCCCTGCCACATGTAGTCGTCACGCCCACCCAGTCGCGTGACCTGCTGGGCGGTGGCGACGGAGCACAGCATCATGCGCATGACGGTGTTGTCGCCCCGGATGCCGGGGCCTTCGTCCGCGCAGCACTCGGCCACCCACTCGGCCTCGCCGGGCACGAGATACGACACGACGGCGCGGCGCCGGGTGCCCGTCCGGTGCGGGGCCAGCGCGGCCACCGTCCTCGCGTACGCCTCCTCGTCCGCCACCGCGAGCAGGGCTCGGACGCGGTCGGCGACGGGCCGGTACATGTGGGAGACGTAGGACCCGTGCTCCGACCGGACGGCGACCCCGTTGCCGGGCTCGCCCTCGACGTAGTCCAAATGGAGGTCGAAGAGCTCCGCGACGGCCTCGGCCGCGAACGGCAGGCCATGGGCCCGCACCCAGGCGTCCGCCCGCAGCGCGGCCGGAACCGCCCGCCCGCCGTCGGCCAAGGCCAGGACCGCGGCTCCCAGCGGGCTCGCGTCACCCTCTTGCCGAGCCCTCGCGGCGGCGACGAGCCGC
Organism: Streptomyces albireticuli; assembly: GCF_021228125.1. Classification (GTDB taxonomy): domain Bacteria; phylum Actinomycetota; class Actinomycetes; order Streptomycetales; family Streptomycetaceae; genus Streptomyces; species Streptomyces albireticuli. The sequence goes on along the minus strand of NZ_JAJQQS010000019.1, from coordinate 67,189 downwards.
TGGTCGCTCCGCGGGTGGGCGAGGACCTTCTCGGTCCACTCCGCGGCACGCCCGGCCAGGCGCGCGGCCTGCTCGGCCGCGTCCGCCGCGACCGGGGGAACCTGTGTGGACAGGCCGCCTCTGCGGGGATGCAGCGCGCGCCGCCACGCGCCGGGCATGGTGAACGTGTCCTCGTCGTGCGGCGCGGCGCCGTCGGTGTGCTCGCTGAGCAGCACGGTTCCCCCTGAAATCACAGTCCGTCATCGGGTGCTCCCCACGGTAGGGGTCACCACTGACAACGGACTCTCGACGGGGGCTCAGGCCCGGCGGCGCCGGGGAACAGCCGGCTCACACCTCAGGGGCTCCGGTCTCCGTCAGCCGGCCGTCGGACAGCCTCAGCCACCGGTTCACGCCGATCTTGTGGAGGAAACGCTCGTCGTGGCTGACGACCACGAAGGCCCCCTGATAGGAGTTCAGGGCGCCCTCCAACTGGCCCGTGCTGACCAGGTCGAGGTTGTTCGTCGGTTCGTCCAGGAGCAGCAGGTGCGGGGCCGGTTCGGCGCACAGTACGCAGGCCAGGGTGGCGCGCAGCCGCTCGCCGCCGGAGAGTACGGAGACGGGCAGGTGGGCGCGGTCACCGCGGAAGAGGAAGCGGGCGAGCAGGTTCATCCGCTCCGCCTGCGGCCGTTCCGGGGCGTAGTCGGCGAAGTTCTCGGCGACCGTGCGGTCGGGGTCCAGCAGATCGAGGCGCTGCGAGAGGTAGGCGATGCGCCCGTCGGCTCGTTTGATCTCGCCGTTCCCGGGGGTCAGGTCGCCGTCGAGCAGGCGGAGCAGGGTGCTCTTCCCGGCGCCGTTGGGGCCGGTCAGCGCGATGCGTTCCGGTCCCCGGATCGTCAGGTCGACGCCGTGGCCGGCGAAGACGTTCTTTTCGCCGAGGTGGATGTGGAGTTGTTCGCCGGAGAACAGGTTGCGTCCGGTGGGGACGTTGGTGGCGGGCAGGTCCAGGGTGATGCGCTGTTCCTCGCGCAGTGCGCGTCCGGCCTCGTCCAGCCGGGCCTTCGCTTCGTCGATCCGGCCGGCGTGCATCTGACCGGCCCGTCCGGCGGACTCCTGCGCGCCGCGCTTCATGTTGCCGGCGAAGATGCGCGGCAGTCCGGCGCTCTTCAGGTTGCGGGCGGCGTTGCTCTGCCGGCGTTCGGCGCGTTCGCGGGCCTGCTGCATCTCCCGCTTCTCCCGCTTCAGCTCCTGTTCGGCGTTGCGGACGTTCTTCTCGGCGACCTCCTGCTCGGCGCGGACGGTCTCCTCGTAGGCGGTGAAGTTCCCGCTGAGGACGCGGAGTTCGCCTCGGTCGAGTTCGGCGATGCGTTCCATGCGGTCGAGCAGGGCGCGGTCGTGGCTGACCAGGAGCAGGCAGCCGTGGAAGTCCGCCAGCGCGTCGTAGAGCTTGTGCCGGGCGTCGAGGTCGAGGTTGTTGGTGGGCTCGTCGAGCAGCAGCACGTCGGGCCGCTTCAGCAGCTGGGCGGCGAGGCCGAGGGAGACGATCTGACCGCCGCTGAGGGTGCTCAGGGTGCGGTCCAGGGCGAGGTCTGCCAGGCCGAGACGGTCCAGCTGGGCGCGGGTGCGTTCCTCGACGTCCCAGTCGTCGCCGATGGTGGTGAAGTGCTTTTCGTCGGCGTCCCCGGACTCGACGGCGTCGATGGCCCGGATGATCGCGGCGACGCCCAGCACCTCGGCCACGGTGAGGTCCCCGGTCAGAGGGAGGCTCTGCGGGAGGTAGCCGAGGGTGCCGGTCACGGAGACCGATCCGGTGCCGGGCCGCAGTTCACCGGCGATGAGCTTGAGCAGCGTGCTCTTGCCGGTGCCGTTGGGTGCGACGAGGCCGGTGCGGCCGGAGCCGAGGGTAAAGGACAGGCCCTGGAAGACGGGGGTGCGGTCGGGCCAGGTGAAGGACAGGTTCGAGCAGACGACGGAAACGCCGGACATGGAGATGACCTCGTGGGGAGGGAGGCAGGAATGACACTTCTGCCTCGGCAGCAGACAAGGGAAGAGAGGATGCGACAACGAGGCCACGACGGCGGCGCTTCCGCGCACCGGCCGGTGGCCTGTCGGAGCCGGGGAGTCACCCGGAGATGTCGTCGTCCATCGCCATGTCCTGCATCTCCTCAACGCATGATCAATACTCGCGGCATGCTAACAGGACCGCTCGGTCGGCAGCACGTCGTTTTTACGGAGCCTGGGCGCGGTACGCCGTTTGCGGGCGCGGGGGCGGGGAGGGGTCGGCTTCTCCCCCTGCCGCTCCGGGCATCAGGGAGCCGTGAGCAGCAGGACCGCGTTCTGCCCGCCGAAGCCGAAGGAGAAGCTCAGGGCGGTGTCCGCGCGGATGGGGCGCGGCTCCCCGGCGACGATGTCGATCTCGTGGCCCGTGTCCTGGTCCTGGAAGTTCGCCACCGGAGGCACCGTCTGGTGGCGGAGCGCGAGGACGGTGTAGACGGCCTCGATCGCACCGGCCGCGCCGAGGGAATGGCCGATGATGCCTTTGGGGGCGGTGACCGGTGGTGTGCGGTCCCCGAAGGCCCGTGAGAGGGCCGCCGCCTCCAGCGCGTCGTTCCTCGGGGTGGAGGTGCCGTGCGCGTTGATGTGCCCGATGTCGCCGGGTCGGCATCCGCCGTCCTTGAGGGCGGCGGCGATGGCCTGCAGTACGCCCCGGCCCTCGGGGTGCGGGGAGATGGGGTGGTGTGCGTCGGCGCTGGCCCCGTAGCCGCGCAGCAGGGCCTGCACCGGTGCCCGGCGGGCCCGCGCGGTGGACAGCCGTTCCAGTACCAGGACGGCGGCGCCCTCGCCGAGGACGAATCCGTCGCGGGCCGTGTCGAACGGACGGCTGGCGAGCGCCGGCTGTTCCCGGCGCCGGGACAGCGCCCGCATCCGCGCGAAGCAGGCGGCGGAGATGCGGGTCCGCGCCCCCTCGGCTCCGCCTGTCAGCACGATGTCGCACGTGCCCGAGCGCAGCAGGTCCCGCGCGACCCCGATCGCGGTGGCACCCGAGGCACATGCCGTGGAGACGGTGAAATTCGGTCCTTGCGCTCCCAGGTCGAGCGCCACCTCCCCCGCCGCCATGTTCGGCAGGCTGCGTGGCAGCGCGAGCGGGGAGACACGCTCCGGCTGCCCTGTGTGGAGGTGGTGGAAGACGGTTTCGTAGGTACTCATGCTGGTGCTGCCGACGCCCAGGACGACCCCGACCCGTTCCCCTCGCCAGGTGCGCGGCTCAAGGCCGGCGTCGAGGACCGCCTGCCGGGCGGCGACCAGTGCGAACTGCGCGAAAGGGTCCAGGCGCTGTGCGAGCCGGCCGAGCTCCGCCTCGGCGTCGAAGTCCCTGACCCGGCAGGAGAAATCGACGGGCAGCCCCTCCAGAAGGGGGTCGGTGGCGGCGACCGAGCTCCCCCGGCACAGGGCGGCCCAGTTCGCCTCGGCGGTATGCCCCGCCGGAGTCACCAGGCCCAGTCCGGTGATCGCGATGTCAGGTCGCCTCATCGAACACCTTCGCCGCCTCGCCGAGGGTGGCGGCCGGGGAGAGGTCCAGGGCACTGTCGGGCAGGACGATGCCGAGCACGTCCTCGGCGGCGACCACGAGTTCCATCAGGGCCAGCGAGTCGATGTCAAGGCTCTCCAGCGTCGTCGCGGCCGAGAGCCCGTCGGCGGGTACCGGAATCCTCAGGTGATCGGTCAGCAGGGCGATGAAATTCTCGGGAAGCGCGACCTGGTCCATGGGGTTCGTCATGACGACAGCTCCTGTTCTCTCACGGGGACAGGGGGAGGGTCCTGCTTGCGTTCATACGTGCGTACAGCGCGCGGGCCCGGGCCGCCTGTGCCTTCAACCGTTCCTCGTACAGGCCGATTCGTTCCTGGGCCTGTCCGCCGACCGGGCCGAGGCCGGGCGCCGTCATCACCGACAGGGCGCGCAGCAGCGGCTGCACCACGTGCTCGTGATGGACGTCCAGGTTGTAGATACCGGCCGCGGCGACGCGCACGGCCCGCGCCCGGAACCCGGGGATGCCGGTCCCCGGCATCCGGAACTCGCACAGGACATCCGCCAGGGCGACCATGGCGTCGTCGGGAAACGCCCGGAGCGCGTCGGCGAACAGCCCCCGGTAGAACAGCATGTGCAGGTTCTCGTCGGCGGCGATCCTGGTCATCAGCATCTCGCCCAGCCGGTCACCGCACAGCGCGCCGGTGTTCCGGTGGGCCTGCCGGGTCGCCAGCTCCTGGACGGTGGCGTACGCCAGGCCGTGCAGCACCGTGGAGCAGCCGAGGGACCACCCGGCCGCCATGTGCCGGATCCGTAGGTGTTCGAGGGCGACGGGATCCACCGCCCGGCGGGCGTGGACGAAGGCACGCAGCACGGCCGAGTGCCGGTCCTCCTCGGCCGTCCATCTGTGGTTCCACGCTCCCCAGGCCCCGTCCCGCCCGAGCTGCACCGCGATCTCGAAGTGGTAACTGGGCAGGTTGTCCTCGGTGAGAAGGTTGATGACCAGCGCGTCCTGCACGGCCGGCGACAGAGCCGACTGTTCCGGCTGCCAGGCGGCGCCCTCCAGCGGCCCGTCGAAGTCCTGTGCCCCGCTCCACGGTACGAACTGGTGCGGCAGCCAGTCATGAGCGGCCGCGAGATGGCGTTCCAGCAGCCTTTCCACCGAGGGCTCAAGCTCCCGCAGCACGCTCTCAGCCGCAGCAGGAGTCACCTGCTCACCTCATTTCCTCGTGCGGTCTCCGACTGCCGGGCGAAGCCCGAACGCGTCCCGGCTTCACTTGTCGCGCTTCCTCTCCGCGTTCATGCCTCATGCGAGTCTGCGCCGCTGTGGCGTCTATATGCGGGCAACGAGCGGTAGTTGATCGCGGAAAGGAGCGGGCGAAGGCGCGGGCACGACGACGCGAACGCCCGCGTACGCCGGGAGAGTCTCGCGGTCGCCGCCCGGGGTACGCACGCGCGCCGCCAAGGCGGCGGACGGCGCTCACCGCGAGCACACCCGCACCTTCAAGGGGCGGCCCAGGCCCTTCGTTTCGGGTGATCACATAAGGCTGTATATGCCACATGGTGTAACCCGGGGACCGGCGGGGAGGCTCGTCGGGAGCCCATGGGAGGTGCCGATGCCCGGTTCCAGCGGTGCGACTCCGTCCGCTCCCAGCCGGAGAGAATGCCTTGACGCCGAAGGCCGCACAGCGCGCCCCACCCCGCACGTGCTGCCGCTCACCGCGGCACAGCGCAAGATCTGGCTCGCCGAGCAGGACGCGTCCGGCGCGCACGAGGCGTACCGGATCAGCCAGTGCGCGCACCTCCACGGACCGGTCGACACCGGGCTGTTCGAAGCGGCGATGAGACAGGTCCTCGCCGAGGCCGACACGCTGCGCGTACGCATCACCGCCACCCCGGACGGCCCCGTCCAAGAGGTACACCCGGCGGCCGACAGCGCCTGGGCGTGCGTCGACGTCAGCGGTGAGCCTGATCCGCACGGCGCGGCGCGGCGCTGGATCGCGGCGGACATGGCCGAACCGATCGACTTGGCTCACGGCCCGCTCTTCCGGTGCGCGCTGATCGCGCTCCGGGCGGACCACTGGCTGTGTTACCTCAGTGCCCACCATGTGGTGGCGGACGGCTACAGCCTCTTCCTGATCACACGCCGGTTCACGCGGGTGTACGCGCTTCTGGCCGCCGGGGAACCAGTAGGGGCGTCCCCGTTCGGATCACTGGCGGACCTGGTGAAGGCCGACCTGGACTACCGTTCCTCGCCGCGGTACGCCGCCGATGGCGCTTACTGGAAACGGACGTTCAGCGATCCACCGGCCCCGGCCCCGCTGCCCGCCCGACCGGCTCCTACGGACGGGCGGCAAGGCACGGACAGCGGTTACCTGGCCGAACAGGCTCTGCGCGTGAGCGGGGAACGTCCGCTCGCACGCCCGGAAGCACTTCAAAAGGCGGCCCTGGCTGCCGGGATCGCGCGGTCACGGTTCCTTTGTGCCGCGGCGGCGGTGTACGCGCACCGGCTGACGGCGGCACCCGAGGTGGTGATCGGCCTGGCCGTCACCGGCCGCCCGCAGCGCGCGCTCATGACCACCCCAGGCGTGCTCCACAACATCGTGCCCCTGCGCCTCAGGGTCCACTCCGGCATGCCGCTGGCCGAACTGCTCACCCAGGTCGACCGCGCGATGAACGAGGCGGTGGCCCATCAGCGCTACCCCGGCGAGGATCTGGCCCGTGACCTCGGTCTGCCCGGCAGCATCGCCTCCCGGTTCTCGCTCATCGTCAACGTCATGCCGCTCGGTCGTCCCCTCAGCATGGGCGGTATCCCCTGCACCGTTTCCGGCGTCCACGTCGCCGCCGGCCGACCGGCCTGCCTGAAGCTTCTCGCCCTGGACCGGCGCGACGGTGCCGGGCTGCGGCTGGACGTACAGGCCACCCGCGAGCAGTACACGCGGGCCGACCTGGCAGACCACCAACGGCGGCTGCTGCTCCTGCTCGACGCCATGGCCACTGCCGATCCTCACCGGCACGTCGGCGCCCTGCACAGCGGAAATCTCTCGAATGCGTAGGCCGGTGAATCGGCTCAAGGCCGGGGAACAGAGCGCCCGTAGCCACGTCCGCTTCCACCGCGAGGGAGAAGGCCGATGAGTGTCCCACCCGAGCAGCGCGGCCGAGCGGGCGCCACCGCCGCGGACATTCAGGCCCACTACGACGTCGGCAAGGAGTTCTACGGACTGTGGCTCGACCCCGGCCTGACGTACTCCTGCGCCTTGTGGGACGGCATCACCGGTGATCCGGCGCGAACCGACCTGCTGCTGAGAGCCCAGCGCGCGAAGCTCCGGTACCACCTCGCCCAGGCCGGCATCACGGCGGACGGCCGCCTTTTGGACATCGGTTGCGGCTGGGGCAGCCTCCTGCGGACGGCCACGGAAGAGACCGGTGTCCGGCACGCGGTCGGCCTTACCCTCAGCGCCGACCAGCACGCGCACGTACGTTCCCTCGGGTTGCCCGGAGTGGACGTCAGGATCCAGGACTGGCGTGATCACGAGCCGGACGAACCCTACGACGGCATCGTCTCGATCGGGGCGTTCGAACACTTCACCCACCTGGACATGCCGCACGACGAACGGATCACGGCCTACCGTGCCTTCTTCGCGCGCTGTGCCGCTTGGCTGCCGCCGTTCGGCCGCCTCAGCCTCCAGACCATCGCGCTGACCGACGGCAGTGACCTCGACGGACCCGTACCCGCCTTCTTCGCCCGCGAGGTCTTCCCCGGCTCGGCACTGCCCCGTCTGTCCGAGATCACCACCGCGAGTGAGCCGTACTTCGCGATCACCGCGGTGCGCGAGGACGGCGGGGACTACGTACGCACCCTGCGCGGCTGGTCCACCCGGCTGGTCCGAGCCCGGGAAGAGGCCGAGTCGCTCGTCGGGCCCGACACCTATCGGCGGTATCGCACCTACCTTCGGGCCAGTGAGATCGTCTTCATGCGACAAGCCTCCACTCTGTACCGGATCACGCTGCGTCGGCGGCAGTGCCGGGCTCGGTAGCCCGCCGGCCGAGCCGAGCGACCGGGCACACCCCCTGGATCTTTTCTCGCCCTGAACCGTCGTGATCCAGTCAAATAGCCCCGTGGTGGGAGCGGTGCGCGAACCGATGGCCGCTCCCCACGTTGATCGTGCGGGCGGGCCGGCGAACGGCCCGGACGCAGGACAAGAAGGGGAGTCTCCATGGGGATGCTGGTCAGAGCACGTCGAGGTGCGGTGGCCGCCGCGCTGGCCGCGGCGCTGAGTGTCGGGATGGCGCCCGCGGCCGCGTGGGCCGCCCCCGGCCCGGACGGGGTCGGCAGGACGAGCGAGAGCACCGCCCGCGACGACGGCTGGCACGGGGACGGGCTGGAGCTCAACGCCTCCGACAACCGCGCCGTGGACGCGTTCCTGAAGCAGGCCGAGAAGGCCGAGAAGGAGATCAGCCCGCGCGTACGGGCCGCCGCCGTCCTGAGCGAGGCCGAGCTGATCGGGTTCGACCAGCGCCTGAAGTCCCCGGACTCGCTGAAGCGCAAGGTCGCCACCTCGATGAAGGAGACGCCGGGCCAGACCGTCAACCAGGCCCTGGCCACGATGAAGGACTCGGTGCGCTACACCTTGCAGTGGCCCGACGGGAAGTACACCTCCGGTGTCGGCCTCGCCGCGCTGCTGCTGTCCGCGTGGGGCGACGACACCGTGAAGTGGTCGAACACCTGGGACCGGCCCAAGGGGTACAAGGGCATCAACTCCGCCTGGCGTGAGCCGCACCGGGGGCACGCGTACGAGGTGCAGTTCCACACCCCGGCCAGCAAGAAGGCCCAGGTGGACACCCACAAGCTCTACGAGGAGCAACGCCTGCCCGGCACCTCGCCGGAGCGTGTGAAGGAGCTCCAGGCCCAGCAGGACGCGATCTTCGCGGCCGTCCCCGTACCCGACGGCGCCGCGGAGCTCACAGCGCCGGGTTCCCGGGTGCCCGCCGGCCTCTCCCCCACGCCTGCCGCGCCGAGGATGCCCGTCGGCTGACGGCCTCGCCGTGACCGCGCGGTGGCGTCCGCCTCGGCTCGGCACGAGGACCCCGCCACCGCCGGAACGCGTATCGGTGGGATGACCGATGTCCGGGCGCCGGGATCGGCGCCATCATCAGGTACGCCCACGCCGCCGGGGGCCATCAGGTACGCCCACGCCGCTGGGCACCGGCTGGGCGTCCACGTCACCGGTGACCGGGCCTGCGACACCTTCGCGGACGCCTTCGCCGCGGCCATGGCCGAGCACCCGTGGCCCGACGCACGCCACTACGTCATCCACGGCGGCTTCCTCACCGCGCGCAGCATGAAGGTGCTGGCCGCCCACGGCCTCGGCGTCAATATGAACGCCACCGTCAAGTGGACCGTCGCCCCGGTCACGTGCCCGGACCGGCGCCAGGGCGTCGCCAACCATGTTGCTGCGCGAGGTGAAGACCGCCGGCCGGGTCAGCGGCCCCGAGCAGCGCGTCGGCCTGGCGGAGGCGATCCGTACGTACACGATCGGCGGGGCCTGGCAGGACTTCGCCGACGACTGGAAGGGCTCCCTGGAGCCGGGCAAGGTCGCCGACCTCCGCGTGCTCGACGGGGACCTGCTCGCCGCGGACCCCCACGACATCCCGGAGATGCCCGTCGTCCTCACGGTCATGGACGGGCGGGTCGTGCACGACACCCTTCGCGATTGACGTATTCCAGGCACATGATCATTCTTGGGGAATGACAGCGGAGCGGAGCACGGCGGACATCCTGGACGCGGCCGTCCGCGTCCGTGAGGCCGCCAGGAGCGCCACGAGCGGCGCGACCGGCGTCGACACGGTCCTGGAGGCGCTGTCGGAGGTGGTGGAGTACGACCACGCCTCGCTGACCCGGTGGGATCCGCTGCGCCGGCGCCACACCACCCTGGCCGGGAGCTACCCGGACGAGGCCACGGCCTACATCGAGACCAGCCTCCACCACGACCCGGTGTTCCCCGTGCTCCGCGGCCCGGCGCGGGGCGGTCTCTGGCTCAGCGACGTCCCCCGGGAGCTCCTGGCCACGTCCCCGGGCTTCCAGGACGTGCTGCGCCCCCTCGGCATCGAGGGTGGCGTGGCCCAGTGCCTGTTCGCCGCCGACGGCCGGTACGTCGGCATGCTGAACGTCAGCACCCGCCGGCCGCGGCGCGCCCCCGATCCGGCGCGCGCCGTGGTCACACTGCTCACCGAGGCCCTCGCCGCGGCCGTCGCCCCTCGGCCGGGCCCGCCGTCCGAGGAGTCCGCGGCGGCCGGCCCCGCCCCGGGCGCGCGGCACCCGGACGCGCGGCACCCGGACGCGCGGCGGCCCGGCGGACTCTCGCCACGGGAGCTCGAGGTACTGGCCGAACTGACCGCGGGCCGCACCAACCGGGAGATCGCCGAGCGGCTCTACATCACACCGCGCACGGTGGGGACCCACATCGAGCACATCCTCTCCAAGCTCGGCCTCCCCAACCGCGCGGCCGCCGCCGCCCGCGCCGCGGCCTGGGGAATCGAACCCTCCCGCTGACGCGAGCCCGGCGACGCGTAGCGCTCGGATCGCGGGCGCGCCCTTACGGGGCACGGGCACTCCCGCCCCTCACGCACCGGGGCACTCACCCTGCCGGCACGGGGTGCGCGGACCCCGGAGGCGTGGAGGGCGTCAGTTGACGAGACCGAGGTGGGCGGCTCGTACGCCCGCCTGGAAGCGGCTGCCCGCGCCCAGTTCGTGCATCAGCGCGGCCAGATGACGGCGGAACGTCCGCGAGGACATCCCCACCCGCCGAGCGATCACCTCGTCCTTCAGCCCCGACGCCAGCAACTGCAAAATCGTCGACTTCAGATCACCCAGCGCGTCACCGCCGTACCCCGGCGCCGCACCCTCGACCGGACTCCCCGACTCCCACAAACGCTCGAACATCCGGCCGAGAAAACCCACCAAATGCCGCTCATACGCCAGCGAACCCCCCTCCTCCCCCGCCTCGTCCCCCTCCTGAGCCGGAAGGAACGCCGCCTGCCCGTCGAAGACCACCACCGGATCGAACGCCTCCGTACACGTCCGCACCTCAGCACCCCCGGCCACAAGACGAGACAGCACCGAACGCGCCACCGCGTCCCCACGCAACGTATGCGGGCACAACACCCGCACACCGACGCGGTTGCGCAGCGGGTCCGCGAGCAGCTCCAGGGCCAACGGACGGGACCCGCGCACCTCCCGCGCCGACAGCATCACCACCACCTCGAACCGGCAACCCCCCGCCAGATTCACCGACCGCGCACGAGCCTGACGCGCACCTCCCACCGAATCGTCCGAGGGAGGGGCACCCACAGGAGCGGCGGAAGGGGACAGGGCGGCCCAGAGCGGGGCGACACCCACGGGCTCGAGCGGAGGTTCAGCAGGGGGAGCGGCCGGAGCGGGGGAAGGCGTTCGGTGGCGGGCGTACGAGACCACGGACGCCGCCTCATCGGACTCGGCCGCAGCGGAAGCCGATGTAGCGGAAGTCGCGGAGGGAACGGGTGTCGCGGATGCGGGCGTGTGGACCGGTACGGCTTCCTTGAGCATCTTCACTCACCTCTGAGGTGCCGACAGCATTTTCCGGTAGGGGAAGGCGCCCGGACCCGCCGCCGGACCACAGGGAAACCGGCAGGCAGTCGGGCAGTACGCAGGGAGCAAGTGGCCGCAGGAGGAGAGGAAGAGTCGCGGAAGAGAACAAGGAAGGCCCCGCCGCCGGACAGTACGACGGGAAGCGGGAACCCGCACCGCCGTGAGGGCCCGCACCAGCAAGGTGATGCGGGTGCCTCACGGCGCGCACGCGTCCCGGTACCACCACACTCACGCGGCTGCGCCCCCGTACCAGCCGCGTGAGTGCGTGCGCGAGCGGACGGTTTCCGCCCGCACAGGCCAAGTGACCGGAGTAGCCGGAACGTTACTCAGCGGACCCGAACCCGTCAAGACATCCGCTATAGCGGATGGCGAGAGCGTCCGGACGAGCTCACCGTCCGCCACGCTCTCCGCCGAGCTACTCGACCTGCCAACCCTTGTCAACAGGGACTAGCCTGGAAGTGGTCGCCAAATCTCCGAAACGCATGGTCACAGCTCAAACACACCACGGGGGCGATCATGGAATACGCCAAGCTTGCACCCACTCTCGCCGCCGCCTACGGGCGATATCTCGCGGACGACACCGCCACTCTGCGCCGGCAGTCGGCATCACTCGGATGGGTGTCCGTGGACGAACCGGCCAAGCCGACACGAGCGGTCGTCTCCCTCGTGTGCGCCCCGGACGCCAACCTGAACGACGTGAAAGTCCAAGGTCTGGAGATCAACGGAGGCGGGGACAGAGTACGCACGGCCATCGTCCCCTTCGACGCGCTGGAGGCCCTTTCCGAGCACGACGGAATCGAGCGCATCGTCTCCTCACACCTGCTCCGCCCTTGCCTCGACGAGGCACGCAGCAGCGTGCGGCTGGACTCTTTCCAGCATGACTCGAGGCTCACCGGGAAAGACGTGCTGATCGGCGTCATCGACAGTGGCGTCGACTCGAAGCATCCGGCGTTTCAGGGACGCATCGAGCGCATCTGGGACCAGACGCTCAGCGGATCGGGGGTCCCCGAAGGCCATTACGGCCTGGAGCTGAAAGGGTCGAAACTTACTCAGTCCCGGGACACCGATGGCCATGGCACCCATGTGAGCGGAATATGCACCGGAGCGGACGCCGCATTCCGAGGAGTGGCCCCCGAGGCCCGGCTCGTGATGGTCAAGACGAACTTCCTCGACAACGGGATCACCGATGGAGTCCAGTACATCTTCCGGCTCGGCCGGGAGCTGGGACTGCCGGCGGTGGTCAACCTGAGCCTCGGTGGACACTCCGATTCCCACGACGGCACGGACGCCCTCTCCCTGGCGATCGACGACGAAACCGGACCGGGGCGGATCGTCTGCTGCGCCGCCGGAAACGAGGGCAGCGACGACATCCACGCCCGCGTCGACGTGCACGGCACCGCGGTGAGATCCGTGCCGTGCATTCCCAGCATCAAGGGCAGGCGACGGGACTTCATGCTCAACGGCTGGTACTCGGCCTCCAACGAGTTCGAGGTCGCCGTCGCCTCGCCGTCCGGGCGCGCGACGGAATTCCAGGCCATCCGCTCCCCCGGGGAAACCCCTGCCGTGACCCACGAGCTGCCGGACGGACTGGTGGAGATCGCCACACAGCCGTCCACCTCCCTGAACTCCGACCGCAACTTCTTCGTCATCGTGCACCCCGAACGGCGCGCGGCGAACTCTCCGCTGCTGCCGACGTGGCAGCTGCTGGTCCGGGGCACCTCGGGAAGCGATCGCGGCCACGCGGACGTCTGGATCCTGGACTCGAGCGGCGACGCGCGACTCGGCGGCCCGTTGACGTCCGACGACATGAAGATCGGCTCGCCGGGCTGCTGCTCCTCCGCGATCACCGTCGCGGCGTACGCCAGCAGGACGTCCTGGGTCGACATCGACGGGGAGGACCAGGAGGCCACCTGGTTGCGCCTGGACGACATCGCGGACTTCAGCAGCGAGGGACCCCTGCGCGACGGCGGAAAGAAGCCGGACGTGACGGCCCCCGGTGCGATGGTGGTGGCTTCCCTGTCGCGGGACTCCGAACCGGATCGCTTCCTCACGCTGGACACCGAGCATGTCGCCTTGCAGGGAACGAGCATGGCGTGTCCGTTCATGGCGGGCCTGTGCGCGCTCCTGCTGCAAAGGGACAACGACCTCGACCCCGTGCGGGTAAAGAAGATCCTGAAGACCCACTCCGCCATTCCCCGCAACGCGTCGACTCAATTCGACCGGAAGTGGGGATTCGGACTGATCGACGCCGCCGACCTGTGAAGAGCCGGAGCAATACGGACCCATGGACTACAAAAAGCTCGACGCCCCTCTCACCCTCCGGATCGAGTCCGTGGACGACAGGGAAAGCAGGGTGATCCCCGTGATCGTCCGGCTGGCCGACGCGCCCTCGGACGAACAGCTCGCGGTGCTGAGGGGGGCGGGGGTGTCCACCGCCTCCGCGGAGCACAGAACCGTATCGGCGGACCTGTCACGACAGGACGTCGAGCGGCTCTCCGACGAGCCGTGGGTGGCGATGCTGTCCCTCGCGATGCCCCGGTTTCCGATGGGCTCCGCACGACGAGGCGGGCTTTCCTGAGCCGGCGCGCTCCCGCCCGCCCGCATACCGAGGCAGCGGTCGACGCGGCCCTGGCGTAACGGGCGTTTTCGGATCGCCCCTCAGCACCCATCCGCGCTCCTCAGCCCATCCGCCAGAGGCGGAGCTTCTCGGGGTTCCGCACCGCCCAGATGCGCCTGATCCGGTCGCCCGCGATCTCGAACGCGAACACGGTCGCGATGCCGCCGTCCTGATACGCCACCAAGCCGGGCAGGCCGTTGACCGTGCGTTCCAGGAACGTCGTGCGGTCGCCCGACACACGGGCGATCTCGGCGTAGGCACGTGCGATCCGCTCACCGCCCACGATCGGGTGCGGGTGGGTGACGGCCAGCCCGCCGCCGTCGGCGGTCGCGACGGCGTCGGGGTCGAGCAGGCCGATCAGGCCGTCGATGTCCTTGGCCTCCCACGCCGTTCTGAACCGCCTCACGATGCCGGCCCGCCCGGCGCCCGGGCCCGCCGCCGGGGTCTGCGCGGTACGGACGCGACGGCGGGCGGACGAGGCCAGTTGGCGGCACGCCGCCGGAGTGCGCCCGACGATCTCGGCGACCTCGCCGAAGGGGTAGCGGAAGACGTCGTGCAGGACGAACGCGACGCGCTCGGCCGGGGTCATGGCGTCGAGGACGACCAGGAAGGCCATGGTCACCGACTCGTCGAGGGTGACCCGATCGGCCGGGTCGGTCCGGTCGCCGCCGGAGCCCCCGGTGTTCCACTCCGTGGGCTCGGGCAGCGGTTCCGGGATCCAGTCGCCCACGTACGTCTCCCGCCTGGCCCGGGCCGAGCCGAGCAGGTTCAGGCAGATGCGCCCGGCGACCGTCATCAGCCAGGCGCCGGGCGACCCGATGGCCTGCCGCTCCCGTGCGGACATGGCGTACCAGCGGGCGTAGGTCTCCTGCACGACGTCCTCGGCGTCGGCAAGGGACCCGAGCAGCCGGTAGGCGAGGTTGATCAGCCTGCGCCGCTCGCTCACGATCACGCTGAGGCCCGGATCGTTCTGATCGTCGCCGGGCTCGGCCCTGGTGGTCATGGTCCGGCAGTCTCCCTCGCTCGCCTCTGTCGCCTCCACCCCTGACGACAAGACAGCCCTTCGGAATGTGAGGCGGCGCGTCGACCTCACATTCCGAAGGGCCGCGCTGTCGTAACGGTGAGACCGACGACAAGACGGAGAGGCACTTCGATGAACGACTTCCAGGCCATCGCGGACCGCGTCGAGATCGAGGCACTGCGCGGCGAGTTCACCGACGCGGCGATGATGCGCGACCGACCCCGCCTGGCGTCGCTGTTCACTCCGGACGGCGCCCTGCGCATGCCCCATGTCCCCGCCGATCAGGTCGGCCGCGAGGAGATCCGCGCCGGGGGCGAGCGGCTGCAGAGCCGGTGGGACTTCTTCGTACAGACCACACACGCCGGCACGATCCTTCTCGACGGCGACACCGCGACCGGCCGCGCCTACGTCCAAGAGCTCGCGCGCACCCTCGACGGGCACCAGGAGCAGAACTACGCCGTCTACCACGACCGCTACCGGCGCACCCCGGAGGGCTGGAAGTTCGCCGAGCGGGTGTACGAGGTCAGGTACCTCGACACCTCCCCGCCGGCGGGCACCGCGCCCCAACCGGCGCGGGGCGCCCGGACCAACCCGGCAGACGCTACGGCCACCCCGGCGCCGACCGCGTCCTTCACCGACCCGGTACCGACCGAACAACTGGAGCGGGTGGCCGCCGCGCTGATCGCCAACGGCTTCGCCGCCGAGGTCCTCGACGACGCCGCAGCCGCACGCGCCCGCGTCAAGGACCTCGTCCCCGAGGGCGCCAGTGTGCTCACCGGAGCCAGCGAGACCCTCCGGCTGTCCGGCATCGACGAGGACCTCAACGCCGGCGACCGGTACGACGCCATCAGGCCGCGCGTCCGGGGCATCGACCGTGCCACCGGCGCCGACGAGATCCGACGGCTGGTCTCCACTCCCGACTACGTCGTCAACAGCGTCGCCGCGGTCACCGAGACCGGCTCGCTCGTCCTCGCCTCGGGCAGCGGCAGCCAACTCCCCGCCAACGCGGGCGGCGCCTCCCGCGCCGTCTGGATCGTCGGCGCGCAGAAGGTGGTGCCCGACCTGAGCTCAGCGCTGCGCCGCGTCGAAGAACACTGCCTTCCCCTGGAGAACGCCCGGGCCCAAGCGGTGTACGGGATGCCCAGCGCCGTCAACCGCCTGCTCGTCCTCAACGCGGAACCCGGCCCGGGGCGCGGCACCGTGCTGCTTCTCCGAGAGGCCATCGGATACTGACCCGGCCCAGGGGGAGGTCTTCGCGTCGCCGACAGCAGGCCACTGGCCAGGCGGCCGGCCTCGGCGGCTCCGTGACGGTCGGCGGGCGCACCGTGGGCGACGGCACCCTCGTCACCATCGACGGGACGGGCGGCGAGGTCGCCCTCGGCACCCCCCGCGTCGTCGCGGACGCGGCACCGGCATCTCCACCGGCTGCTCTCCTGGGCCGACGACATCTCGGGCGGCCGTTCCGAACGGGACGAGGCCCGGCGCCTCGACGCGACTCAGGCCGTCCTGCGCCACGGCTGAGCAGCAGCGTCCGAATGCCGGCGCCGACGACCACTCGAATCATCGACCACAAGCCCGACCTGCGAGGAGAGCGGGGATGGCAACCCGGCACGTGTACCTGGTACGGCACGGAGCGGCGGACCCGTTCGGTGAACTGACCGGGGCCGGAAAGCGGCAATCGGACCTGATCGGGCAGCGCCTGTCCTGCCTTCCGATCGACGCGGTGTGGCACTCGCCGCTGCCCCGGGCAGTGCGATCCGCGGGGATCATCGGCACCCGTCTGCCGAAGGCCGCCGTGCGGGAAACGCCCGAACTGGTCGACCACGTGCCGTACGTACCGGAGCAGGCTCCGCCGGACGTGGCCTGGCTGGTCCGGGACGCCCTCGACGCGCCTCCGGTGCGCTGGCTCGGCCTGAACTGCGGGAACACGGCGCTGACGGTGGTCGAGTACCGCGACGAGTCGGTGCCGGCGGTGCTGCTCTACAACGACATGGGGCACCTGCCGGCCGATCTGCGGTGGACGGGGTTCCGGGCTGGTGTACGGCCATGAGGCAGGGGCCGGCGGCCAGGGGCTAGGGGCTGGTGTTCGATGGCCGGCCCGGCGATGCCGCTCGCCCGATCTCCGCGGTCCCGGTGAGACCCCGGTGACAGGGCGAAGCCGGGGTATGTGAGGGTGGGCCATTCTGAGCCGGCTGTATGTACGTATGGGGGTTGTTGTGAGCCAGGTGCTCTATAGCGAGCGGTCGTGGAATCCGCTGGCGCGGACCGTGGAGCTGACCGAGGACCGGCTGCGGAGGGGCGGCGCGACCACGCCGTTGAGCGAGCTGAACCTCGGTGCCATGGCCGAGGCGTTCCAGCGCGGGTGCTGGCTCGGGGGCGGCGGGGCGGAGCGCCCGCTGGACCGGCTCGGGGAGGGGGCCGGGGTCGTTCCGGTGACCCGCGTCACCGGAACCACCACACTGGTGAAGGTGCGGGAAGCCGCCGCGTTCGCCGGTGAGCTGGGAGCGCTGGCGGTACGACAGTGCGGCGGACCGGACCAGGTGGCCGAGCTGGCGGCCGGGGCCCGGGCCGAGGGCGTACCGCTGTGGATCGCGCGCAGGCACGCGCCGGGGCCCGCCGGGCCGGTCACCGTCGCCGTGGACCGGCGCTCGGTGCGCGTGGACGTCTGGGGGCCCGAGGCCCCCGCCGTACGGATCCGGGCGCCGCACGGTTTCCACCACGATGCTTCCGGACCGTCCAAGGGGCTGGAACTCACCGTCGGCGACGTCACCGCGGAGCTCACTTTCAAGAAGAGGCTGCGCAAGTCCAAGAGTTCCACGGAGGTGCGGATCCCGGGGCGGCACTGGGTGCTGCGGCGGGAGAACGCGGTGAGTTCATGGCTCCTGCGCGACGACCGGCGCGTCGCCCTGCTGACGCGTCCCGCGCGTCGGCCGGTGCTCGAGCCGGGCGCGGTACTGCTGCCGCTGGGCCCCGTGCGGTACGAGAGCCCCGACCCGCTGGACGCCGTCATGGCGCATGTCTTCGCCGTCGCCTTCGGACTCGGGGACACGACGGGCTACGCACGCTTCCGGTCGGAACGGCGCCCGGCGAACGGGTCCGAGCCGGTCTCCGCCGACGCGGGGTGGGACCGTCCCTGGTTCAGCAACCTCGGGAAGGGCGGCGAGGACAACGAGGCCGGCGGCGGTGACGGCTGGGGCGCGGACGGCGGCGACAGCGGGATTCCGGTGGGGGCGACGGCGGTGGTGACGGGGGCGGTGGCGACTGACCGAGCGTCGGCCCCGGTGAGTGCCCGCACCCGGCGGGGCGCGGGCACCGCGTGCGCGGTGGTCTATCGGGCCGCCGTCAGCACAGCTTGAGGCTGCCGCCGCCGATCAGCGAGTCCTTCACCCACCCCTGGTTGTCGGTGCCCTTGACCCTCACGTGCGACCAGGTCCCGTCGTCCTTGGTGGTGGTGTAGCAGTGCAAGTAGACGGTGGTCCCCTTGGCGATCTGCCCGAGGGCCGAACAGCTCGTGTGCGGGCCGACGCGGTACCGCACGCCGTTCGCCGTGGCCTTCTCCTTGCCCGCGTCCTTGTTGGACCATTTGTGCGAGCAGTTCAGGAGGTCGGCGCTGGAGACGGACGGGGAGCCGGTGCCGGTGGCGGGCGTGGCCGTGGCGGAGGGGGCGAGGAGGAGTCCGCCGCCGAGCAGAGCCGCCGTGGCCGCGATTGCTACTGGTCTGGCTATGTTCATGGTGTATTCCCCTCTTGTTGGTGGACCCACGCATGATGTCCGAGGGATAGGTGTGGTGGGAACCTAAATGGACGATGAAAGGTTGTACGCCTTCGTAGGTACGCGCCCGAAACGTCCATGGCCGAATACGGGCTGACGGGCTGACGGGCTGACGGGCTGACGGGCTGACGGGCTGACGACAGGTCGTACGTGATCGGTGGAGGGTCGGCCGTCAGCCGATCTGCTCCGCCAGCTCGACGAGGATCCCTTCCGGGCCCCGGACGTAGCAGAGCCGGTAGACGTCCTCGTAGCGCTCCAGCTCACCGACGAGCTCCGTGCCGCGGGCCCGGAGACCGGCGACGAGGGCGTCGATGTCCTCGACGACGAACGCGACATGCCGGATGCCCGGCGCGTTCGCCGGGGCGGCCCGATCGCCGCTCCCGCCGGCCGGCCTGTGGAACTTGGCCAGCTCGATCCGTCCGTGGCCGTCCGGGGTCCGCATCATCACGATCTCCGACCTGACGCCCTCGAGCCCCACGACGCGGTCCACCCAGCCGCCCTCGACCGGCCCGCCGCCCTCGAGCTCCAGCCCGAGCTCGACGAAGAACGCCGTCGCGGCCGCGAGGTCCTCGACGACGATGCCCACGTGGTGCATCCGCTGGATGGTCACTCGCACGATGCTAGACCCGGCCACGCGTCAGGCGCGGGTAAGGCGCGCGCCGAAAGGGCCGACGACGGATCCTGCCGTTGCGGTCCGGCTCAGGAGATGTGGAGTTCCGTGCACGCCGGCCCGCGCTGCGTCTCGGCTTCGCATTTCCCTTCTGGACGCCGTCGGCCCGCACACCGAAGCGCAAGCCGCATGGCGGAGCGGGGTCCGTCGGGCGTGACGTCGGTGATGGTCGGGCGGCCGTTCCCGCCCGCCGCCTGGGCCGCGCCCACCACGGCGATGCTCAGGGAGGCGCAGAGCGAGGCCACGTAGATGGGCCAGGACCTGTTGTTGAGCGCGACGAACACGAACTTGCTGTTGAGCCCGAGAGTGGTCATGATGCCGGCCACCGCGACGAGCGCACCGGCCAGGATCTTGGCCACGTCGTCCAGACGCTTTCCCAGCACGGCCTGAACATCCCCGGTGGACGGGGGCGGGGGCAGGGGCGGGGGTGCTGTCGGTTTCGAAGGCTCTCTCGCACCGCCCATTGCGCTTTCCGATCGTTGAGCCCTGAGGGGCAGGACGACTGCTGGACGGATTCAGATTCGCATCCGATCCGGAACGGGCCGGAGATCGCGGCTCCGAGGCGCGGAGCCGTCGGTGGCCCTTCCCCCGGTCGGCCCAGCCCTCGGCACCTTGTCGGCCCGGGCCGCGTCTCGTCGTCTCACGTGGCCCGGCCGCGCCGCGGCCCGGGCTCGGGCCCCGTCCGGCTCCGGCTGTCCGTATGCGCCCGCACAACCTGCCCGGTATCGTCCCTGAAGTCCGATCCACCCATACTGATGCAATTTTGTTCCGGTTGGGCAGCCGTGGATTTCGGCGGAGGAACGGGATCACATGACCAAGCACGGCATCAACGCGGCGGCCGTCACGGTCGCCCTGGTTCTGACCACGTTCGGCCCGATACCGAGCGGTGCGGCGGCGCACAGCGACGCCGCCGGGCACGGCCGGGCCGCGCCGTCGCGGTTCGTTCCCGGTCCGTGCCCGAAGACACCCGAGCCGATCGCCGCGCTGAGCACCGCGCGGTGCGGTTTCCTCGAAGTCCCCGAGAACCGCGCCCGCCCCGGCGGCCGCACCATCCGGCTGGCCGCGGCGGTCATCCCCGCCACATCGGCGAAGCCCGCCGCGGACCCGGTGGTGTTCATGTCGGGCGGCCCGGGCGGCGAGACGTTCGACGACATCCCCTTCCTCGTCGACTCCGGCCTGAACCGGGACCGCGCGCTGATCGTCATGGCTCAGCGCGGCAACCTCTACGACCGGCCGAACCTCGCCTGCCCGGAGATGGACCGGTTCCACGCGCGGTACGTGGGGCTCGGCTACGGCTCGCCGCGGGCGAAACGACTCCTGCTGGACTCCGTGAAGAAGTGCCGCGACCGCCTGGCAGCCGACGGGATCGACCTGAGCGCCTACAACACCGCGGAGAACGCCGCCGACTTCGCCGCCTTGCGCACGGCACTGGGCATCTCCCGGTGGAACGTCTACGGGCACTCCTACGGCACCAACGTGGCCCTCACCTACCTGCGCGAGCACCCCCAGGGGATCCGCGCGGTGGCACTCGACTCGTCCACGGCTCCGCAGAGCGTCACCCTGCCGTGGGGCTGGCGGAGCGCCCGGGAGGGGATCGGCAACATCCTCAAGGCGTGCGCGGCCGAGCCCCGCTGCGACAGCCGCTACCCGGACCTCCGCCGGACCCTCGCCGCCCAGGTGCGCAGGCTGGAAGCGCACCCCTTGACGCTGAACGCCCGGCCGCCACGCGGAGGAGAGCCGGTGAAGGTCGTCCTGGACGGCGGCGCGCTGCTGAACCTGCTGGTCGCCAACGCCGTCCCGCTCCCCGACGTCCCCGCGGCGATCGAGGAGCTCGCCCACGGACGTCCGGAGCGCTTCGCACGGGCCCGCGCCGCCGACTCGGCCGCCGTCGTCGGCATGACCGCACACGGGCTGACGGAGTCGGTGGCGTGCGCCGAGTGGGTACCGGGGTATACGCGATCCGACGTGCTGAAGGCGGGGCGCCGGGCCTTCCCCGGGTGGCCGGACACGGTCCTGGCCCAGGCACCGCAGCTTCCGTTCCAGCACGAGGTGTGCCGCGTCTGGGACGTACCGGACCGCGCGGCCTCCCAGCGGGTGGCCACCTCCAGCTCGGTGCCGGCACTCCTCATCGCCGGGACGTTCGACGCGAAGGTCGGGGCGAGCTGGTCCCGGGAGGCCGCCCGTACGCTGTCCCGCTCGACCTTCGTACGGATCCCCGGAATCGGGCACTGGGTGGTCCCGCAATCGCCTTGCGCGCAACAGGTGCTGGCCTCGTTCCTCGCCCGCCCGACCGCGCCCGACACCCGGTGCGTGGCCGGTCTCACTCCGCAACCGTTCACGATCATCCCGAAGTGACCTGGAGGGCAGATGGCACCCACCCCGATACCCCGCCGTCGCCGCACCGCGCGCCGGCTCCAGGCCGCGCCGGCCGCGGTGGCGACCGGAATCCTCTTCACCGGACTGCTCGCGACGCCCGCGGGCGCGGAGCACGGCACCGGTCCCGGCACCGGAGCAGCGGCGATCGGCACGGTCGCCCGGGCGATGGGCCACGCCCGCTACGAGCCGGGCCCCTGCCCGAGGACGGCGGAGCCGATCGCCGAACTCGCGAAGGCCCGCTGCGGGACGCTCACCGTGCCCGAGAACCGGGCCAGGCCCCACGGCCGGCGGATCACCCTCGGTGTCGCCGTCGTGCCGGCGGTGGCCGCCGCACCGAAACCCGACCCGATCGTGTGGCTCGCGGGCGGCCCCGGCGACGACGCCGTCGGGGAGGCGAAGATGGCGGTCGGCGGCGGCCTGAACCGCGACCGGGACGTGATCCTCATGTCCCAGCGCGGTACGTACTCGGCCGACCCGGCGCTCCTCTGCCCCGGCATCGACCGGTTCAACGGACGCGCGGTCGGCCTCGTCTACGACGCGCCGTCCACCGAGCGCCTGCACGTCGCGGCGACACGCGCCTGTCGCGACCGGCTGGCGGGTCTCGGGGCCGACCTCAGTGCCTACAACGACATCGAGAGCGCTGCCGACTACGCGGACCTGCGCATCGCGCTGGGCGTCAAGCGGTGGAACCTCTTCGGCATCTCCTACGGCACCCACCTGGCGCTGGTCTCCATGCGCCTGCACCCCGAGGGGCTCCGTTCGGTGGGCATCGACGGCATCCTGCCGCCGTCCAGGGCCGGGTCGGCCCTGGCCTGGAGCAGCGCCCGGGAGGGCTTCGACGGCCTGTTCAAGGCCTGTGCGCGGCAGCCGGCGTGTAACAAGCGCTATCCGAACCTGCCGGCCACCTTCGAGCGGCTCGTCCGCGCCCTCGAAGCCAAGCCCGTCACCACCACCGTCAGGCTCTCCGGCGACGACAAGCCGGTCAAGGTCGTCCTGGACGGCGGAGCGCTCGTGAACTGGATGACCACCGCCACCCACGTGGCGGAGGGCGTCCCCCGCTCCCTCGACGAGCTGGCCCACGGCAAACCGCAGCGGATCGCCCGGCAGTGGGCGGGCTGGAAGCTCAACCCGCAGGGCATCGGGGTGGCTTCGCACGGGCTCACCTACGGCATCTTCTGCAGCGAGTGGGTGCCGTACGAGAGCCGGGCCGAGGCGCTCCGGGGCGGGCGGGACGCGTTCCCGTCGTTCCCCCGCTCGGTCCTGGCCCAGGCCCCGCAGCTGACCTTCCTCCGTCCGGACTGCGCCGTCTGGAACGTCCCCGCGGCGCCGCGCTCGATCCGGAACGTCACACGGAGCGACATCCCCACCCTCGCCCTGTCGGGCGGCTTCGACTCCCAGACCGGGGCGGCCAACGGGCCGTACGTGGCCCGCACGCTGAGCCGCGCGACCGTCGTCAAGGTCCCCTACGAGCCCCACGTGGTGTTCGCGACGTCACCGTGCGCCCAGAAGATCACCGTCTCCTTCTTCGACAGCCCGACCGCCCCGGACACGGGATGCCTCACCGGTCTGCGGCCGCCCCGGTTCGAGATCGGCCCGTGAGGCGGCCGACTGCTCGACGGCGCGCCCGGTCCCTGGAAGGCGCGTGGCCGTGGCTACCCGCGCCTCACGCCGCGCCACGTTGCGCGTCCGTCACCCGCGCGCCAAGTGGACGAGCCCGGCGAGGCCGACAGCGACCACGATGACGCGCAGCGCGGTGGCCGAGAGTCTCCGTCCCGCGCGGGCGCCGATCTGTCCGCCGGCGGTCGCGCCGGAGGCGAGCAGCAGTGCGGCGGTCCAGTTGACGTGGGCCGTGCAGGAGAAGATGAGTGCCGAGACGGTGTTGTCGACCGCCTGGAGGGTGTTCTTGAGTCCGTTGACCTGCTGCAGCGGCTCGCGCATGAGGATGCTCATGCAGGCGAACAACAGGACTCCCTGGCCCGCTCCGAAGTAGCCGCCGTACACGCTGGTGAGGAGTACCGCGAGCGTCAGGGGGACGGCGGCGCGGGTCGACGGGGCGGGGTGCCGGACCAGGAGTGCCTGGTTGAGCCGTGGCTGGAGTGCCGCCAGGAGTACGGCGAGGCCGATGAGGGCCGGTGCGACGGCCCGGAACACGGTGGAGGGCAGAGTCAGCAACAGCAGCGCGCCGGCGACCGCGCCGACCGCGGCCGCCGCGGCCAGGGTGAGCGTACGGCGCGGCGGTGGCGGCACCTGGTCGCGGTAGCCGACGGCGCCGCTGAGCGAGCCGGGGGCCAGGCCGATGTTGTTGACCACGTTCGCGGTGACCGGGGGCAGGCCGGCCGCCAGCAGCGCCGGGAAGGTGATGAGCGTCCCGGAACCCACCACCGTGTTCATGACGCCCGCCCCCAGCCCTGCCAGGACGAGCAGGAGTTCCTGCCCTACGGTCATTTCCGCTCGCGCGGGGAGAAGTAGAAGCGCCGTTCCTCGTGGAACCTGATCCTGGATTCCAGTTGCTGCCACGGTACGTAGGCCGTGATGAGGTGGCGGACCCCGGTGCGGGGGTCGAAGGCGTTCCTGCCGTGCAGGATCCGGTTGTTGCGGAACACCGCGCACTCGCCGTCGGCGAAACGGTGGGCCCAGCGATAGCGCTCGTCGCCCAGGTGCCGGACCAGCCCGTGATACGCGCGGTAGAACTCACCGCAGAGCTCGGGCGCGACGTCCCAGGCCCAGGCGTGGGAGTGGCCCAGGTGGATCGCCTCGATCGCGCCCCGGCCGTCGAGGGTGATGACGGGGCGCCGCACACGGTACAGATAGCGCCACGAGGTGTAGACCTGCTCGAATTCCACGGGTGAGGAGACCAGCAGGTCGAACCAGCCGGGGTGGTCCCGCCGGAAGTCCTCCAGCGCTTTGAAGCCGTCCACCAGGAAGAACTCGCCTCCCGTGGCCCGGTTCTCCGCGTAGTAGCAGAACTGGGTCAGCGGGCCCGTCACCTTGTACGGGTAGTCGGTGTGAGCCGGCAGCGCGCTTTCCGTCTCGGCGAGGTCCTCGGCGCCCGGTACCGCTTTGACGTCCGCCTGCCGGCCGTATTCGGTGTGGAAGACGGGGGCGAGGCCGGTCAGCAGCCGTTCCAGCCCTTGCGGTGTGAGGCCGGTCAGCAGCGCGAATCCTACGGACCGGAGGTCGTCGAACCAGGGGCCGCCGTCGGTGCCACAAGCCTCCGCTTCGTGCCACCGCACGCCCCGGGCGCGCAGGGTCCGCGCGTCCCAGTGGACCGTGTGGTCGAGGCCGGCCGCCCCCTGTTCTCCCGCTTGTCCCGGCCCGTGCAGGAGCAGCCAGTCCAGCGGGTAGTGGCTGCGGTGCGCGGGCTGTTCCCGCCAGTCGACGCGGAGCTCGTTCGCCTCGCTGTCCAGCTCGACGCGGTCGGCCACGGGGAGCTCCGGGCGGTCGCTGAGGTCGGAGGTCTTCTGGAACGACTCGGGGTGACGGCACCGGGCGCACGGGCAGCTGTAGCGCAGCCAGGCCGGGTGGAACTTCCGTCCGGACACGTCGACGAGCCGGTCGTCGTCCTTCGCGGGCCGCGTCATGCCACCGCCTCCGCGCACTTCTCGAACGTCAGCACCGACATGGGCGTGTCGTCGAACACGGTGATGGGGGTGCGGGACCTCAGCCGCAGCGGGAGGCCGCTGATCGTCCGCTCGATCTCCGGCTCGCTGTCCAGGTAGTCGTCCCGGAAGGTGACCGTGAGGATCCCCCCTTCCCGGAGCTGGTCGGCGATGTTCACGAGCGCCGGCGCCCGGGCGTGGCCGAAAGTGAACACTCCGCTCGCCACGGCCGCGTCGAAGGTCCCCTTCGCCCACGGGAAGGGCCGCGCGATGTCGTGCCGCACCAGTTCGCGGTAGACCTGTTTGCGTGCCGCCTGCCGCAGCATGCCGTCGGACAGGTCGACGGCGGTGACGTCCTGGAAGCCGTGGTCCGCCAGCGCCGTGCCGCACAGGCCGGTGCCGGCGCCCACGTCCAGCACCCGGGCGTTCCTGTCGCCGAGCAGGTCGGCCAGGCGGGAGGCGGCGGTGCGCGGGCAGTCCCGGTAGGAGCCGGGAAGGTCTTCTTCGTAGGTCGCGGACCAGGCGTCGTACTTCTCCCGGAGCGTGAGGTCCCCGGAAGCCTCGTAGACCCATGCCAGCCGGTCGGTGACCTTGCCGGCCACGAAGGCGGACCACCCCACGTCCTGGGCGTCGATCGCGGACGTGACCTGGCGGTAGGCCGCGGAGTGCGCCGGGGAGGCGGACCGGGCCCGTTCGGCCAGCAGTTCGTAGCTCTTGCGCAGGTGCGGGGTGAGGTCGGCGCCGTCGAGGACCGCGAAGCCCTTGTCGCGCAGGGCCCGTTCGTACTCCTGGTGGCTGGGGCCGGGTTCGAACATGAGCCGGTCGTAGACGACGCGCCGCCCCGTGTCGGTGACCGAGGGCGAGGGGGTGACCAGGTCGTCGAGGACGAGGGTGCCGCCTTCGGCCAGGACCCGGTGGATTTCGTCCAGGGCCCGCTCCCGGTCCGGGACGTGGTACAGCGTCGCCTGGCTCCACACATGGGTGAACGTGCCGTCGGCGAAGGGGAGCAGCGCGGCGGACGCCTTGCGGAAGTCGACGTTCGGCAAGGCGTGCGTCCGGGCCCGGGCGTGGCCGACGCGGACACCGCTGATGTCGATGCCGGTCACCCGGCAACCGGTCCTCCGGGCCAGGTAAGCGGCGGTGGTGCCGTTGCCGCAACCGATGTCCAGGACGTGCGAGCCGGGGCCGATCCCGCTCCTGTCCAGCAGGAGGTCGGTCCACCGCTGGCTCGCTTCGAGGAACGCCTCCGGATCCGTCCGGGACAGGTCGGCGAAATAGCCCCAGTGCAGTGACCCCGAGCTGTCCCAGAACGACCGGTAGACATCGTCCTCGTGATCGTAGAACGCTTCTGTCCGTGCTTCGATCTCTGCCTCGGCCTGCGCTTCCTGGTGCTGCTGTGGATCGGGCATAGCGGATTCCCCTTGTGATGGCGTGACGACCGTGGGGTCCCTGGCCGCGTCCGGCCGGGTACCCCGGTGCCGGAGTGCAAGGGGGGTCGTTCCGGCCGAATGAGCCGTGCGAGTTCACCGAGCGGCCGCGCGAGGCGATCGTTCCAGGGCGCTCCTCGTCCCACGCGAAAGGGGGCCGGCCGGCCCCGTGGAGAGGGACTCCTGGCCCTGGCCCTCCTGCCCTGTGCCGGAGGGACCATGGGGACAGGGCTCCTCCGGCGGGTCCGTCACAGGTGGAAGGGAGATTCCCGTGACCGCACCACTCATGATGGATGATTCGCGTGTGACGGAACTGGTCCGTGAGGCCACCGCCGCTCCGTCCATGCACAACGCGCAGCCGTGGCGCTTCCGCTACGCGCGGGGCCGTCGCACCTTCCGGCTGTACGCCGACTTCGACCGCAAGATGGCGCACACGGACCCCGAGGCCCGCGCGCTGCACATGGGGTGCGGGGCGGCTTTGTTCAACCTCCGTGTCGCCCTGGCGCACGCCGGTGCGCACGCGGAGGTCACGCTGCTTCCGGAGGCCGACGAGCCCGCGCTGCTGGCGACCGTACGGGCGACCGGCGCGGGCGTCGAGGACGCCGGGCTCGCGGCGCTCCGTCCGGCGATCGCGCGCCGGCACACCAGCCGGTACCCCTTCGCGAAGACGGACATCCCCGAGCCCGTGCGGGTGGCCCTGATCGACGCCGCCTTCCGGGAAGGAGCCGTGCTGTCCTTCCCCGACCCGTGGCACCTGGACTGGGTGCGGGAACTCTCCGAGGAGGCCGAGAACCGCAACCTCACCGACAGCGGCAGCGCGGCGGACCTGGCCCGCTGGACCCGGCGCGGCCCGACCGGGGCCCGCACGGCCGCCGGTGAGGCACCGGGATACGCCGCCGACGGGGTGCCGGAGTACGCCTTCGGGCCCCGCAAGGACGGCGGAGGGGCTCCCCTGCGCGACTTCTCCGGCGGAAAGCCCACCGCCGGCGTCCCCACCACCTCCTTCGAGGACGACCCGCGCCTGGCCCTGCTCGCCACGGAAGGCGACCGGGCCCCGTACTGGATACGGGCGGGCCAGGCCATGGAACGTGTCCTGCTCCTGGCCACCTCGAAGGGGCTCTCCGCCTCGTTCGCCACGCAGGCTCTGGAATGGCCGGACCTGCGCTGGCCCCTGCGGGACCCCGGATCGGGGGCGGGCGAGGTTCAGATGATCCTCCGCCTGGGGTACGGCCCGGAGTGCCCGGCCACGCCTCGCCGCCCTGTGCGCGACGTCCTCGAGTTCGAGTCCTGAGGGGCCGATTCGAGTCCTGAGGGGCCGGGACGGCGTACGGAGCGACAGCCCTGCCGCTCGGCCTGCTCGGCCTGCTCAACCTGCCGGCCAAGGAGCCCACGCAGCCCTGAACAGGCGATTCTCCCTGACGGCACGCGGATCCCGGCCCCCGGTCCCGCCCGCCCCTCACCGCCCGGGCGCCCCCGCGCGCAGCCCGTCCATGACGAGGTCCAGCAGCCGGGCGGCGCGCGGCTGCCAGTCCGAGCGGGGGTCGAGCTGCCAGAGGCCGGCGATGGCGAGGAAGAAGTCGTCCGGGGTCACCCCCGGACGGATGGTGCCCGCCTCCTCGTTGGCGCGGAGCAGGAGGCCGGCCGCGGAGGTCACCGGGGCGTGGCCCGGCTTCGGCCGCCCTCCGGGGGCGCTGGTGGCCATGCGGATGGCGTCCGCCAGCCCGGCCTTGGTCATGGCGAACCGGGCGAGGCGGTCCATCCACTCGCGCAGGGCCCGGGCCGGTTCCCGCGTCTCGAGCAAGTGGGCGGCGGCGTCGGCGACCTGCCGCATCTCGTGGCGGTAGATCTCGAGGACGAGCGCTTCGCGGCTGGGGAAGTTGCGGTAGAACGTGCCCTGTCCGACGCCCGCCCTCCTGGCGATCACGCTCAGCGGGGCGTCCGCGCAGCGCGTCAGCTCCGCCACCGCCGCCTCCAGGATGCGCTCGCGGTTCCGCCGCGCGTCCGTCCGCAGGGCCACGCCCTTCTTCTCCTGCACTCGTCCTCCTGACGGCGCGAGCCCGAATCCCACCCTTGTTAACCGGACAACTGTCCACTACGCTCCGAAAATACGGACAGCTGTCCGCTTGTGCTCACCTTAGCGTCGGACACGGCCGGCCGGTGGCTCTTGGCACCGGCACGAAGATCCAGGCCACCGGCGGTGTTCCCGGACCGCGTCGCCACATACAGCCCACGTACAGCCAGGTACAGCCCCGTAAAGCGCCACCTCCCGCTCGTCCTCGCACAAGTCTCCCGGTACGTCTCCTGATTCGGCGTCCGGTCCGTCCCCCGCGACGTGCTCCGGACCCGCGAAAGAAGGCTGATCATGGCCCCAGCCCCCTCGCCGGCGTACAGCTCCGTCACCTTGGACGTCAACGGCGACAAGCACACGCTGACCGTGGACCACCGCACCACCCTGCTCGACGCGTTGCGCGAGCGTCTCGACCTGACCGGCACCAAGAAGGGCTGCGACCAAGGGCAGTGCGGCGCCTGCACGGTTCTGCTCGACGGCCACCGGGCCGTGGCCTGCCTGCAACTCGCCGTGGCGGCCGAGGGACGCGCGATCACCACCGTCGAGGGCCTCGCCGACGGCGAGCGGCTGCACCCCGCCCAGCAGGCGTTCCTCGACCTGGACGGCTATCAGTGCGGCTACTGCACCCCCGGGCAGATCTGCTCGGCCGTCGCGATGATCGAGGAGCACGCGGCGGGCTGGCCGAGCGCCGTCACCGACGACATACGGCCCGAAGCCGGGCCGCCCCCCTTGACCGCCGACGAGATACGGGAACGGATGAGCGGGAACCTGTGCCGCTGCGGTGCCTACGTGTCGATCGTGCGGGCCGTCGCCCGGGCGGCCGCCGTACGGGCGGAGAGCACGCCGACCACCGTCAGCACGCGGACCGAGAGGGCGCCCGCGTGAAGGAGTTCGCCTATCAGCGCGCCTTCGACGTCCCCGGCGCCCTCGCCCTGCTCGACGCCGGTTCCGACGCCCGGTTCCTCGGCGGCGGCACCAACCTCGTCGACCTCATGAAGGCCGGCGTCGAACGCCCCGCCCGCCTCGTCGACGTGCGCGGACTTCCCCTGAATCGCGTCGAGCCGACCGCGGACGGGGGCTTGCGCATCGGCGCCACCGTCACCAACAGCGACCTCGCCGCGCACCCCGAGGTCCGCCGCCGCTACCCGGCGCTGGCCCAGGCCGTCCTGGCCGGCGCCTCCGGGCAGTTGCGCAACATGGCCACGGTCGGCGGGAACCTGCTTCAGCGCACCCGCTGCGGCTACTTCACCGACGTGACCCGCCCGTGCAACAAGCGCGTCCCCGGGAGCGGCTGCCCCGCCGTCGAGGGCGAGCACCGCAACCACGCGATCCTGGGCGCCTCCGGCCACTGCGTGGCCGTACACCCCTCGGACATGGCCGTGGCGCTGACCGCCTTCGACGCCGTCGTCTCGTACGAGACGGCCGACGGGCCGGGCGAGCTGCCGCTCACCGAGTTCTACGTGCCCGTGGGCGACACACCGCACCGGGAGACCTCCCTGCCGCGGGGAGCGCTGATCACCGGCGTCATCCTGCCACCGGCTCCGGTCGCCGCCCGCTCCCGCTACCGCAAGGTGCGCGAGCGCGCCTCGTACGCGTTCGCGATCGGCTCGGTGGCCGCCGCGCTGGACGTCGAGGGCGGCGTGGTCCGGGAGGCGCGCCTGGCCCTCGGGGCGGTGGCGTCCCGCCCGTGGCGGGCCCGGGCCGCCGAACGGGCGCTGACCGGGGCGCGCGCCGACGGCGAGGCGTTCGCCGCCGCGGCGGACGCCGAACTCGCGGCGGCGAACCCGCTGCCGCGCAACGCGTACAAGGTGGCACTGACCCGCAACCTCATGGTGGCGGTGCTGACCGGACTCGCCGAGGAGGCCGCCCGATGACCACCGTCCCCACGGCGCGCGAGGGTTCCGTAGGCACCGCGCACACCCGGGTGGAAGGCCGCGAGAAGGTCACCGGGGCGGCCCGCTACGCCGGGGAGGTGCGGTTCGCCGATCTCGCGCACGGCTGGTTCGTGCTGTCCACGGTCGCGCGCGGCCGTGTCCGCTCGGTGGAGACCGCCGGGGTCCTCGCGATGCCGGGAGTGCTCACGGTCCTCCACCACGGGAACGCCCCGCGGGTCGACACGGGCTACATCGGATTTCTGGGTGTCCCGCCGGACCCGTCCTGCGCCGTCTTCCAGCACGACCGGGTGCCGCACCTGGGATGGCCGGTGGCGCTGGTCGTCGCCGGGACGTCCGAGCAGGCCAGGGAGGCCGCCGAGGCGCTCGTCGTCCGTTACGAGGAGGAACCGCACGACACCGTGTTCACCGGCGAGCGCCCGGACGCGTACGACGTGGACGGCCATGTGCCGGCCGTGACGGGGAAGGGCGACCTGGAGGCCGGACTGACCGCGTCCGCCGTCGTCGTGGACGCGGAGTACAGCACCCCCGAAGAGCACCACCACCCGATGGAGCCGCACGCGGCCACGGCCCGCCGGGACGGCGGGCGACTCGAGGTCGTCGACTCCAACCAGGGCGCCGCCTGGGTCGCGGGCGACCTCGCGCGGCTGTTCTCGCTCGACCCGGCGTCGGTGCGAGTACGGTCCGAGCACGTCGGCGGAGGGTTCGGGAGCAAGGGGATCCGCGCCCATCAGGTGGCCGCCGTGATGGCCTCGACGGTCCTGGGGCGGCCCGTCCGAGTCGTGATGACGCGCCGTCAGATGTTCTCGCTCGCCGGACACCGCAGTCCCACCGCCCAGCGGATCAGACTCGGCGCCGACGCGGACGGGCGACTGCGCGCGCTGGAGCACCGCTCCGTGAGCGCCACCTCCACCGTGTACGAGTTCGTCGAGCCGAGCGCCTCGGTGGCGCGGGCGATGTACGACGCGGCCGCCCACCACACGGCCAACCGGGTCGTGCGGCTCGACGTGCCGACGCCGACGTGGATGCGCGCGCCCGGCGAGGCACCGGGCTCGTTCGCGCTCGAGTCCGCGTTCGACGAACTCGCCGAGAAGTGCGGCGTCGACCCGATCGAGCTGCGCGCACGCAACGAGCCCGAGCGCGGGCCGGTGTCCGGCCTCCCCTTCAGCGACCGCGGCCTGCTCGCCTGCTTCCGTGAGGGCGCCCGCAGGTTCGGCTGGGCGGACCGCGACCCCCGCCCGGGGCTGCGCCGCGAGGGCCGATGGCTGCTCGGCACCGGCACGGCGGCGGCCTCGTTCCCCGTGATGGCCCGGCCGTCCACGGCGGCCGTGACGGCGGAGGCGGACGGGACCTTCACCGTGCGGATCTCCGCGGCGGACATCGGCACCGGCGCGCGGACCGCGCTCACGCTGGTGGCCGCCGACGCGCTGGAGACCGGGCCGGACCGCGTGCGGGTACGGATCGGGGACAGCGACTTCGGGCCGGCGATGATCGCCGGAGGTTCGATGGGCACCCGCTCCTGGGCGTGGGCGATCACCGCCGCGGCCGCCGGACTGCGCGAACGGCTCGCCGCGGGCACCGGCGTCCCGCCGCAGGGGATCACGGTGCGGTCGGACACCAGCGCGGCCGTCGACGCGCTCCCCCCGAAGGAACGGCACTCCTACGGAGCCCAGTTCGCCGAGGTCGCCGTCGACACCGGCACCGGCGAGGTCCGGGTGCGGCGCATGCTCGGCGTCTTCGCGCCGGGCCGGATCGTCAACCCGCTCACCGCCCGCAACCAGTTCGTCGGCGGCATGGTCTGGGGCATCTCCATGGCCCTCCACGAGGAAGCGGTCCGGGACGCCGCCTCCGGCGGCCACTACGGCGCCGACCTCGCCGGGTACCACGTCGCCACGCACGCCGACGTACCGGACGTGGAGGCGCACTGGATCGACGACCCGGACCCGGACGACCCGGTCGGGATCAAGGGCATCGGCGAGATCGGCATCGTGGGCGCCGCGGCGGCCGTCGCCAACGCGGTGTGGCACGCGACGGGCGTACGCCACCGCGACCTGCCCATCCGGCCGGACCGCGTACTGCTCTCGGGAGCGCCAGGTGTGTGACATCTCCTAGGAGTCGCTCCGCCGGGCCGAAGACCGCGGTGCCGTGCACGGCCGCTCCCGCACCGGATCAACACCCTGGGCTGACGGTGAGGAATCTTCGGACCGCGTTCCTATTGATCGCTCGCAGAATGACCAGAATCGCTGCGCCGAAATCCATTCATACGATGTCCGCACTGCTACAGTTTGTTTTCTGTACGACCTCCGGCTACCAGGCTCCGGCAGCGCCGGATTCCTGTCTGGTCGTCCGGCCCTGACCACGCTGGTAGTGAACGGGGGATACGGCGCGGACCGAGTGGCCCGCGCCATGCCCGCTCCCGAGGCACGCACGGACCGCAGTGCTCCGTCTCAGCACGTCAACAGGGCGATCCCCGTGGATGCTGACGCCTGTCCGAGGGGCGACGCCGTACGTTCCGCGCCGCTCCTCCCCCGGACTCCTCGGAGGAATGGCCCTTGTCCGTCCAGAAGCGCTCCCGCTCCATGCTCGCGCGCGGCCTGAGCATTCTCCGCTGCTTTCGGCCAGGCGAATCCGAGCTCCCGCTCTCCGAAATAGCCCGCAGGGCCGACATGCCCAAAGCGACCGCTCACCGGATCATCACGGAACTCGTCATGGAAGGCATGCTGGAGCGCGGCGAGAAAGGGCTGAGGCTCGGCATCTCCTTATTCATGATCGGCGCACGAGTTCCCCGGCAGCTCGAACTCCGCTGTCTGGCCTTTCCCTACGCCGAACAACTGCACCACCTCACACGCGGAAGCGCTTTCGTCTTCATTTCCGACGCCCTCGGCCCCGACGCCGCACTGGTCGACGCGGTGCGCCGCGCGTACGGTGCCGGCGCCGAGCAGGAGACCCGGGCCTCGGCCCAGGCCGCCACCAGGGTCTTCCACGCGTTCGGCGCGTGCGCGACCTTCCCCTCCCGGGGTGCGCGGGTGACGGACGAGGAAGCCGCCCAGGCGCAGCACCAGGGGTTCGTGGCCGTCCGTGGCGCGACCGGGGCCGTCGGCATCGCGGCGCCGGTGCTGACGGCGTCGAACACGGCCGTGGGAGCGCTGGCCGTCGCCGGTCCGCAGAGCCGGTTACAGGTGGTCAAGGCCGCCTCGCACCTGCGTTCCGCGTGCGCCGCCGTCTCCCGTGCGCTCCAGAGGACCCCCGAGCCGGCGCTCGTCCGGTGAACCTCAGGAATCCGCCGCCCGGTGGGCACGGCGCGGGCCGGTCGCCGGTGCGGCGGACGCCGCGCCGCGCCCGCTCCGCCGCGCCGTGAACAGGGTGGGCAGCGACCGCCCCGCGAGGTACTCCTCACGGGCCGCCATGAGGGTGTCCCGGATGAGGTCCGTCGATTCGGTCCCGTAGATCCCGGCGACACTGCCGCGGAAGATCCGTACCACCTTGAGCCGCTCGGCGAGCAGTTCCACGGCCCATTCCGTCAGGTCACGCCGCTCCACGTCGGCGAAGCCCGCGTGGGCGAACTGGCGCATGCGGTCGGTGAGGGAGGTGGTGAAGAAGACCTCGGGCGGATGGGTCGCGCGGAACGCGGCGGACGGCTCTTCGTCGCCGGGCCTCAAGCCGACCTCCTCGGTGAGGACCAGCAGGCCGCCGGGGCGCAGCAACCGCCCGGCCTCGCGCAGGACGTCGCCGGGCCGGGGGAAGTGCGGCATCGATCCCGTCACCACCACGACGTCGAGTGCGGCGTCCGCCAGGGGAACGGCCGTGGCGGAGGCGCAGAGCTCCGTCACCGCCTCCCGTCCTTGCGCGCGGCTGATGCGGCGGCTGACCGCGCAGTGCTCGGCGACGAGGTCGACGCCGAACGCACGGCGTACGGTGACCCCGCGCGTAGCGAGCCGGTCCACCGTGTAACGCAGCGCGCCGCCGAAGCCGCTGCCCAGCTCGCACAGGTCCACGGTGGACCGGCCGGGACCGAGCGCGGTGACGACGGCGTCGGCGACCAGGTCGCAGCCCTGCGGTCCGAAGTGGCCCATCTGGTCGAGGCCGAGCAGGCCGGACGGCCCCTCTTCCCCGGTGAACCCGACGATGGACCGCTCGGTGCGCTCCCAGTCGTGCAGCGCGGGGAACAGCTCCCGGTGGTAGCCGTACTGGACGTCGCGCTGACCGTGTGCCCCGGTGCCCGGCACGGCGGTGCTCCCCGGTGCGCGCGGTCCCGCGGTCTCCCCCGGGCCGGGTGGGCCCCAGGCCCGGCTCATGGCGTCGCCGGGGCCGGCGGGCGGAACTCGTCGGGCACCGCGGTACAGACGGTGTCCAGGACGGCGAGCGCCTCCTCGGCCTCCTCGTCCGTGGCGACCAGGGGCGGGAGCAGCCGGAGCGCCTCCGGCCGCCCCAGGCACGGGGAGACCACGAGCCCCTGGCGCCCGAGTTCCGTCAGGACGTCCCCGGCCACGGCGGGGGTGGCGAACTCCAGGCCCCACAGCAGTCCCCGGCCGCGTACCTCCGTGATCAGGGTGGGGTGGCGCCGGGCGAGGTCCGCGAGGCCGGAGGAGAACAGCTCCGCCAGCTTCTCGCCGCGCGGTGCGAGTTCCTCGACCGCCGCGAGCGCGGCGACGCCGGCGGCCGCGCCCAGCGGATGCCCGGAGAAGGTCGTGGTGTGCGCGAACGGGTCGGCGTCCAGCGGCGCGTACAGCTCCGGCGTGGCCACGACGGCCGACACCGGTTGCACACCGCCGCCCAGGGCCTTGCCGAGCAGCACGGCGTCGGGGCGTAGCCCGGCGTCGGTGCTGACCGTCCGGGGGCCGCATCTGCGCAGTCCGGTCTGGATCTCGTCGGCTATCAGGAAGGCGCCGTGCCGGTGGGCGGCGTCCGCGAGGGCCCGCAGGAACCCGGGGTCGAGCGGTCGTACGCCGCCTTCGCCCTGTACGGGTTCGACGAGGACGGCGGCCACGTCGCCGTCCTCGAAGGCGCCGGGTACCGCGGAGGCGTCCGCGGCGATGTGGGTGACGCCGCCGAGCAGCGGTTCGAGCGAGCGGCGGTAGCGCGCGTTCCAGGTCGCCGCGAGGGCGCCGAGCGACTTGCCGTGGTAGGCGCCCTCGACGGCGAGGACCCGGGTGCGGCCGGTGGCGAGGCGTGCCAGTTTGAGCGCCGCCTCGACGGCGTCGCAGCCGTTCAGGCCCAGCCACACCTTCGTCAGCCGGCCCTGGTCGGTCCAGGCCGCCAGGGCACCCGCGAGGTCGGCGGTCGCGCGGTTGCCCAGGACGCGGGTGGACACCGGCATCGTCTCCAGCTCCCGGCGTACCGCGGCGACGACGGCGGGGTGGCGCTGTCCGAGCAGGGTCACCGCGTAGCTGCCGAAGTCGAGGGCGCTGCGGCCGTCGGAGAGCCGCACGCGGGCGCCCTCGCCGCTCATCTCGATCGCGCCGGAGCCGTTCATGCCGTAGACGAGGGCCAGTTGGGACGAGAAGTGCCGGCGCGTGGCGTCGAACACGCTCCGGGCGGTCCCGTGCCTTGCGGTCGCGGCCATGCGGGGCCGTCCTCTCCTCGTCCTCGTCCGGTGGTCCGGTCCCGCGCCCTCCCGGGCCGCGGTTCGTACGAGTCGTCAAGGGGTCCGGTCAACTTGTAGTCCCCCGGCCGCCCTGGGGGGAAGTCGCGTTCCGGCTGCCGGAACGCCCGTTGGTCCCGGGCGGCGGCGCTTGAGAGGCTCGGCCGGCGGCGGCACCGAAGGGGCCCGGAGAGCGTCGCGGCGCGGGCCCCCGGGGAGCGCCCGCCGCACCGTCGCCCTCCGCGTCCGAAAGGTGCACCGACCGCATGGAGACCAGGTCAGTCAGTGCCGGCGCGTTCCCGGATTCCCGCACCCTGGAGGAGCGTCTCGACAGGTTCTTGGAGCAGCGCGGGATCAGCCGGGAAGCGGTGCGCGCGGAGGCCGACCAGGGCGTGGGCGCGCCGGCGCTCGCGGTGGCCGCCGGGTCGGTGCTCGCCGGTTTCGGCAACCACCGCAGCGATCTCGACCTGCTCGTCCTCGTGGAGAACGACAGGCTCACCCGCTTCCCCGTCCAGTCCCACGAACACGGCACGCTGATCGACGTGAACATCCGCCGGGCGAGCGCGGTCCGCGACAGCACGGCCGGGCTGGCCGCCGGGCCCTGGCCCGGGTTCGCCACGGTCACCGAGGGCGCGTGGAACCACCGGCGCCGTGCCCTCAACACCGCGAACCGGCTGGCGCTCGGGCTGCCGTTGACCGCCTCGCCGCCGTGGGACGACTGGCACGCGCGCCTGCGCGGCCCGTGGCTGGCGGAGGCGGTGGAGCAGTGGTGGACGGTGGAGGCGCACCGGCTCGCGCAGGCCGCGCGCTGGCTGCTCGGCGCCAGGCCCCTGGCGGCGGCGGTCCGCGCCCGGGAGGCCGTGGTCGCCGCGCTCAGCGCGCGGGCCGCGGCGGCCGGGGAGCTGTACTTCGCGGCGAAGTGGGTGGGCGAGAAGCTCAAGGCGCTCGGGGACACCGAGGGCCTGGCCCTGCTCCGCGACGCGCTGGCGCCTCCGCTCGCGCCCCGTGAGCACGTCGCGCACCGGCTGGCCGCCGTCGAGCGCCTGATCGGTGACGCGGCGCCCCTGCACGCGGTCCTGCGCTGGTCCACCGGGATCGGGGCGACCGTGCTGGACGACCGTACGGTCGTGGACCGCTGGCAGTTGCGCGCCCTGGAGGTCCCGAGGCGGGACCTGCCGCCCGAGGGCGGCGACGCGGTCGTCTGGTCGGGCCCGGCCGGGACCTCTCCGCCGGACGATCTCCTGCGCCTGTTCGTACACGACATGCTGTGGCTCGGTGTCGCGCCCCCCGACCCGGAGGTGCCGGCATGACGCCCCTCGGCACTCAGGCGGCGGCGGGCGCGGAGGCGCCCCCGGCGGACCTGCGCCGGTTGCTCGCCTTCCGTGCCCACGGCGCGGCCCGTCTGCTGCTCGGCTGCCGGGCCCGCCTGGAGGACGTCGAGGGCGCCGTCGGCGCGGGGCAGACCGAGGTGGCGGTCCTGATGGCCTACGACCTGGTGCAGTTCTCCCTGTCCGTCCGCGGGCTGCGCACCGAGGGCGAACTGGTCTACGGGCGCGACGAGGCCGGCTTCGACCCCTTCGCCGGGGTCCCGGCCGAGGAGGCCGAGGCGGGTCTGCTCCTCGCCGCGGAGGGCCGGGAGGCCGTGGGCGCGCGCGGCGAGGAGTGGCTGGAGCGCCTCCGCGGCCACCTGCGGGACACCGAGGCCCTCCTGGGCTACGGCGAGCCGCTGCCCGACGTGCGGTCCGGGACCGGTCTGATGAAGGGCTTCAAACTGGCCCGCACCTGGCAGCCCCTGCTGCACCGCGTGGGCCTGCCCGACCTGCTCCCGGACGCCTGGACGCGCCGTGCCGACTGATCCGGCGCCGTGTGGGGTGCCGGCGCTGGCCCTGCGCGGAGTCACCAAGCGCTACGGCCGCACGACGGCTCTGGAGGACGTGTCCCTCGGGATCGCGGACGGCGAGATCGTGGGCCTGCTCGGGCACAACGGGGCGGGTAAGACCACGCTGATGTCCCTGGTGGCGGGGCTCCTGCGGCCGGACGCCGGGGAGATCGAGGTACGGGGCGTCTCCCCCGTCCGCGACCCGCGCCGGGCCCGCCGCGAACTGGGCCTGGCGCCGCAGGAACTGGGCGTCTACCCGCCATTGACCGTGCGTCAGAACCTCGCGTTCTTCGCGGAGCTGGCCGGCCTGCGCGGTCGCGACGTCCGGCTGCGTACCGGGGAGGTCGCCGAGCCGCTGGGCCTGACCGCTCTCCTCGACCGCCGGGTCGCCCGGCTCTCCGGAGGCGAACAGCGGCGTGTGCACACCGCGATGGCCCTGCTGCACCGGCCGAGGCTGCTCCTGCTCGACGAGCCCACCGCGGGCGTGGACGTGGAGACCCGGGCCCGGCTCCTCGCGTTCGTCCGGGAGCTGGCCGCCGCGGGGACGGCCGTCTGCTACTCCACGCACTACCTCGCCGAGGTCGAGGCGCTCGACGCGAGCGTGGCCATCCTGGACCACGGTCGTGTGATCGCGCGCGGCACGCTCAGGGAGCTGGTGCGCAGCCACGGGGACAGCGCCGTGGAGCTGGACTTCTCCGGCGCCCCGCCCGCGCTGCGCCTCCCCTGGCCGGTGGCCCACGAGGCGGGTGTGCTGCGCGTCCGCGTCGAGCGGCCCCATTCGGCGGTGCCTCATGTGCTGGCGGCCCTGGGTGAGTCGGCGCGACGGCTGGTCAACCTGCGGGTCGTACAGCCCGGTCTGGAGACCGTGTTCCTGCGCCTGACCGGGCGCCGGTACACGGACGGACCGGACACGGCGGGCCCGGCGCGGGACGGGCGGGCCCCGGAAGCGGACGTGGGGGCCGGGGGCTCCGGCGACGGCCCGGTGCCGACCGGGGAACGGAGCATCGAGGCGGGACGCCATGGGTGACGGTGCGCTGGGCCGGATCGCCGCGCTGGTCCGGCAGGACGGCAGGCTCCTGGTGCGCGATCCCTCGCCGCTGATCGTGCGTACGGTGATGCCGCTGCTCCTCATGAGCTTCATGCAGCCGCTGTTCCGCGCGGCGCTGCGGGCCGACGACGTGCGCGGCGCCACCGGCGCCGAGCAGGGCGTGCCCGGCATGGCGGTGATGTTCCTGTTCTTCCTCGTGAACATCGTGGGCTTCGCGATGTTCCGGGAGCACGGCTGGCACACCTGGGACCGGCTGCGGGCCGGACCCGCGCGGCCGTTCGAGCTGGTGGCCGGACGGCTGGTGGTGCCGCTGGTGGTCGCGGTGGTCCAGCTCGCCGTGGTCTTCGCCGCGGGCGGGCTCCTGTTCGGGCTGCGGGTCACCGGCTCGTACGCGGCCCTGGTCCTGGTGGGCGTGCCGCTCGCGCTGTGCGTGGTCATGGTGGGCATGGCGCTGGTGGCGCTGTGCCGCACGATCGCCCAGCTCAGCGTCTTCGCCAACCTCCTCGCCCTGCTGTTCGCCGGGCTCGGCGGCGCGCTGACCCCGCGGTCCGCGCTGCCGGACTGGGCCCGCCCGCTGGCACCCGGCGTGCCCAGCTACTGGGCGATGCGCGGCTTCTCGGCCGTCATCCTCGACGGCGGCGGGGTGGGCGCGGTCCTGCTCCCGGCCGGGGTGCTGTGCGCCTTCGCCGCGGGCCTCACCGCTGTGACCCTGTTCTTCTTCCGTGCCGAGCACCGCAAGCTCTCCTGGTCCTGAAACGGCCGGGCTCCACCGCGCGCCGTCCGGCGACCCGCCCGGCGGCGACCGTACGACGTCAGAGAGGGACAGCCATGCCCGCCGCCGTGGTCTTCGACTGCTTCGACACGCTCGTCCTGTCCGGGCCGCTGCCGGGCCCCGAGACGTTCACCGCCTGCCTGGCCGACGTACTGGCGCTGGACCGGCGGTGCGCGGGCGAGGTCGTGCACACGGTCTTCACCGCCGTGTTCGCGGCGATGTCGGACCGGTCCGCGCTCCAGCCTCCGACGATGGGTCTGCTGGACGCGGCCCTGCGGGAGCGGAGCGAGCCCCGGGACAAGGCGGACCTGGAGAGGGCGCTGTGGCACGCGCTCGGCTGTGCGGATCCCGGCCGGTACGCGCTGTGCGAGCCGGCGGCGGACGCGATGCGCCGGACCGCCGCCGCCGGGCACACCGTCCGGGTGATGTCCAACTGCTATCTGCCGGGCGATCTGATGCGGCGGCTGATGCGCGAACTGAAGGTGCCCGAGGTGTACGACCGGACGCTGTTCACCGCGGACGGCGGGCCGAAGAAGCCCGACCCCCGCGCCTTCCGGCTGATCGCCGAAGGCGACTTCGAGCGGCGTGTGATGGTCGGCGACTCCGAGGAGATCGATATCGCGCCGGCCGCCGCGCTCGGCTGGGACACCGTGCGCGTGGATCCCTCCGGCCCCGATCTGACGGAGCTCCTCGCCCTGCTGGAGCTGTGAGAGCGGCCGGTCCTCTCCCGGCGCGCGTACCCGGGACGATCCGGTGTTCCGCACAAAGAAACGCTCGCTGATTCGGCCGCCCGATCGGCCTAGGGTCGTCCGGTACCGGTCCCCGCGGGCACCCGTTCCGTCGTCTTCACCGACCGGCCCGGAAGGGAGAGGCATGACCACGGCCGCCATGGACGGAGCCCGGCACCCCGGCGACGACGAGGCCCCGCACCGGGTGCTGCTCGACGCCGGCTGGAGCACGGCCTGGAGGCCCGCGCCCGCCCGCGAGGGCACCACCGGCGCCGAGCGCGTCCGCGAGCTCGCCGCCGGCGGCTACGCGGCGCTGCCGGTCCCCGAGGAGTTCGGCGGCGCGGGCGCGAGCCTCGCCGAAGTGGCCGCCGCACAGCGCGCGTTGGGCACGGCCGACCCGTCCGCCGCCGTCGCCCTGAACATGCACGCCTTCACCGTGGGGCTGATGGCCGACTACTGGCAGCGGCACCGGGACACCAGCTGGATGCTGCTCGAAGGCATCGCCCGCACCGGCGCCCTGGTCGCGTCCGCGTTCGCCGAGCCGGGCGGCAGCCCCAACTTCATGAGCAGCCGCTCCGAGGCCGTACCGACCACCAAGGGATACCGGGTCACGGGGACGAAGTACCCCTGCTCGCTCGCCACGACGGCCACCCTGGTGTGCCTGACGGCCCGCGTCGCCGGGACGGACGAGACGATCCTCGCCCTGTGCCCCCGGTCGTCCCCGGGTCTCACCGTCGAGGGCGAATGGCCCTCGCTCGGCATGACCGGTTCCGACACCGCCCGGCTGGTGCTGCGCGACGTGGAGCTGGACGACCGGCTCGTCTTCCATCGCGGGCCCGCGGACGTCATCGACGACAACGTCGTCTCCGGCATGGTGTGGTTCGCGGTGCTGCTGAGCGCCACTTACCACGGCGTCCTCGGCGCGCTGCTGGACGAGGCGTACCGTCAGGTGACCGGGGCGGGCGCGTACGGGCCGCGGACCGCCCTGCTCGGCCGCGCCACCCGGGAACTGCTGACGCTCGGCGGCGCCTGCCGTCAGCTCGCCGCGGACGTCACGTCGGGCGCGATCGCCGGGCGGGCGGCGCTGGCGGCGGCGGTGGGGCTGCGCGCCTCGCTCAGCGACACCCGCGACCGGGTGCTGGGCGCCGTCACCCCGGTCATCGGCAGCCGCCTCTACGGGCGCGGGCAGCGGGCCGCGCACCTCCTGGTCGACTCACTCGCCGTCCACCACCATCCGCCGTCGCTCCTGACCTGCGACGAGGCGGTCGGCGCCTTCTGCACGGGGCGTGAGATCAGCTTCGACCCGGCCGGCTGAGCCGCAGCCGCCCGGGCCCACCGAGCGCTTTGAGGAGACACACAGCCATGCCCCATGTCGAGGTCAAACTGCCGATCAAGGCCCCGGTGGCCGACGCCTGGGCGGCCGTCACCCGGCTGGAGGACTACGCCGCGTACATGGAGAACGTCGAGTCGGTGACCGTGCTCGGGGAGACGGAGTCCGGCACCCGCACCAGCGAGTGGTCGGTGCTGCTCAAGGGGTCCGTTCTGGAATGGGTGGAGGAGGACGAACTCGACGAGGACAGGCGTGTCATGACCTTCACTCAGGTCTCCGGCGACCTCGACGAGTTCAGGGGGTACTGGCGGGTCGAGGACCGCGGGGACGGCACCTCGGTGGTCGTCTTCTCGGTCGACTTCGAGATCGGCATCCCGCTCCTGGCCGACATGCTCAACCCCGTGGCGACCAAGGCGCTGCGAGAGAACTCCGAGCACATGCTCAGCGCCATCGAGCGGCGGATCACGGCGGTCCCGTGACGGCGCCGGCCCGCATCCTCGTGACCGGCGCCACCGGCGCCGTGGGCAGCGCCGTCGGGCGCGCGCTCGACGCCGCGGGCCACCGGGTGTACGGCGCGAGCCGGCGCGGTGGGGACGGGCCGCGGCAGTACGCCTGGCGGGCCGGTCGGGAGGAGCCGCCGCCCGGGCTGCGCGGCCGGTGGGACGCGGTGATCCACTGTGCGGCCGACACCCGCTGGAACCTGCCCGACGAGGAGGCCGAGGAGGCGAACGTCGCCCCGCTGCGCGCCGTGCTGTCCCTGGCCGGCCCCGGAACCCATCTGGTCCACCTGTCCTCCTCCTATGTCACGGGTCTCAAGGGGGACATCACCTCGCACTCCCCGGACGCGTACCGCAACTCCTACGAGTGGTCCAAGGCCGCGGCCGAGCGCCTGGTGCACGCCGAGCGGGACAGCGCCGACATCGTCCGCTTCCCCATCGTGATGGGGGCCAGGGCGGACGGCGCGCTGGACCGCTACAGCGGTTTCTTCTGGCTGCCCTCCTCACTGTGCTCCGGCGCCGTCCCCGCCCTGGTCGCGGAGCAGAAGGCGCTGCTGGACATGGTCAGCACCGACGACGTGGCCGGCCATGTGACACGGCTGATCGCCGCCGGACCGCCGGCCGGCCGGAGG
Organism: Streptomyces albireticuli; assembly: GCF_021228125.1. GTDB lineage: Bacteria > Actinomycetota > Actinomycetes > Streptomycetales > Streptomycetaceae > Streptomyces > Streptomyces albireticuli. The sequence goes on along the minus strand of NZ_JAJQQS010000019.1, from coordinate 24,152 downwards.
CTGACGGTCCTGGGGCGCGGTGACCGGGCCCAGCGGGTGGACGAGGCGTTCGACACCATCCTGCGCGCCCTCAACTCCTGGCGCGCCGAGCACGGTGTGCCCCCGCTGGACCGCCTCCCCTATGTGACGCCCCGGCAGTGGAACCGCTTCTACCTGCCGTTCGCCGAGGAACACCTGGACCGGGCGCAGCTCCTCCGGGTCACCGCGTTCCGCGCGTACCAGGGCTATCTGTCGGTGACGGAGCCGTTCGACGTCACCGACCGGGTGGCGGACACCGCGCAGTTGCTGTTCCGCTCGATCCGCCGCTGGGCCGGGACCCACGAGAACCTCGCCCGCCGGGTGCCCCGGCCGTGGAAGCCCTGAGGTGCCGCGCGTGCTCCCCGAGTAGTGGGTGTCCGCCGAGAAGAAGGAGCCATCTGTCATGACAGCGATACGTGTCGCGCTCGCCGGCGCGGGGAACTGCGCGTGGAGCTTCACCCAGTTCGCCGCCCTGGCCCAGGCGGACCCCGACACCCGGCTTCCGGGCCTGATGTGCCACACGGTGGGTGGCTACCGGCTCGCGGACGTACGGGTCGTGGCGGCGTTCGACGTGGACGCGGCGAAGGTCGGGCGGCCCCTGGCCGAGGCGTTCACGGCGCCCGCCATCGCCGCGACGGCCTTCACCGAGCTGGGCGGCGACCGGAACGCCCCGGTCCTGCCGGCGCCCGTCCTCGACGGTCTCACCGGGCCGCTCGGCTCGGTCGTGCAGGCCGCCACCGCCGCGCGCGACGCCACCCCGGAGGACGTGGCCAAGGCCCTCGTCGAGCACGACGTGGACGTCCTGGTCATCGCCCTGCCCACGGGTGCCTCCCGGGCCGTCCGCATGTTCGCGGACGCCGCCCTCGCCGCCGGCGCGGCCGTCGTGAACTGCACACCCGAGGAACTGGCCCGGGACGAGGACGTCAGCCGCAGGTTCGCGGACGCGGGGGTCGTCCTCCTCGGTGACGACCTGCGCAGCCACCTCGGAGCCACCTGCCTGCACACCGCCCTCATCGAGCTGATGCTCAGCCGCGGCCTGGAGCTGACGAGCACTTACCAGCTCAACGTGGGCGGCAACACGGACTTCCTGAACCTGGCGGACGCCGGCCGCTCGGCCTCCAAGTTCACCTCGAAGGCCAACGCGCTGCGGGCGGCGGGCATGACCGACGTCGACGGGGTGGCCGGTCCCACCGGCTTCATCGGGCACCTCGGTGACAGCAAGGTGTGCTTCGCCAACGTCAGGGCGAAGTCCGTGCTGGGTTCCGAGGTGCGGATCGACATCAAACTCACCGTGGAGGACAGCCCGAACGCGGCCGGTGTCATCGCCAACGCCGTACGGGCCGCGAAGACGGCCGCCGACCGCGGCCTGTCCGGCAAGGTGGACGCCCCGTCCCCGCTGCTCTTCAAGAGCCCGCCGCGCGGCCTGCCCGAATCCGAGGCGCGGGCCGCGTTCCTGGGCTTCGCCTCCTGACCCCGCCGCCCACCGGACTCCACCCGTCGAGCGCCGCCCACCGCACCTCGCCCACCGAACGGAGAGACGGCCGATGCTGTCGATACAACGGGACGCCCCCTCGGTCGAGGACCTGCCCTACGAGCTGGTCGAGCGCAAGGGGGTCGGTCACCCGGACACCATGTGCGACGCCATGGCGGAGCGCATGTCCCGCTACTACTCCCTCCACTGCCTGAAAGAGTTCGGTGGTGTCGCCCACCACTGGTTCGACAAGGTGACGCTGTACGGCGGCGGGGCGGACACCGGGTACGGGCGGGGCGAGCTCACCTCCCCGTACCGGGTGAGGGTCTTCGGCAAGGCGGCCTTCCGGGTCGGCGCCACGGAGATCCCGGTGCGGGACCTGATGTTCCACGCCGCCGCGGGCGTGCTGGCGGAGGTCACCACCGGATTCGACGCCGCCCGCCACCTGGTCGTCGAACTGGGCGTGGTGGACCACCAGGGCTCGGGCCGCGGCCGGTCCAGGTACCAGCCCGCCGCCCCGAAGGACCTCGTCCCGCTGCGGTCCGGCGGGCTCGTCTCCAACGACACCAACCTGCTGCACGGCTACGCCCCGCTGTCCCGTCTGGAGAACGCGGTGCTGGGCCTGGAGCGCCACATCAACGGTCCCGCCTTCAAACGGCGGCACACGGACACCGGCTGGGACGTCAAGGTGTTCGGCAGCAGGCGGCGTGACGCCTTCAGCCTGGTCGTCAACATGCCCTTCCTCGCGGGCCACATCGAGTCGATGGACCACTACCTGGCCCGCAAGGCGGTGGTCCGGAAGGAGCTGGAGGAGCTCGTCGGCTCGTTCGGCATCCGGGACTTCCGCATGCTGATGAACGCCACCGACCGCAACGGGCGCCCCTACCTCACCGCCCTCGGCTCCGTCGCGGACACCGGTGACGTGGGCGTCGTCGGCCGTGGCAACCGCGTCAACGGACTCATCACGCCCATGCGCCCGATGAGCATCGAGGCGCCCGCGGGCAAGAACCCGCTGGACCACACCGGCAAGATCTACAACGTCATGGCCACGCGGCTCGCCCGGCAGGTGCACGAGCGGTTCGGCGGACCGGCGCAGGTGCACATCTTCACCTCCAAGGAGGCGCCGCTGGAGCGCCCGGACGAGGTCGTGGTGACGACCCCCGACGCGGCCGAGCCCGACCTGAAAGCCCTGGTGGAGGCCACGGTCGCGGGCTCCGGTGAGCTGACGGTCGAGCTGATCGAGCGGGGGATCACCCTGTGGTGACCGAGGACGGGGCACGGGCCCTCGTCGCCCGGGCGCGCGCCACGGGCCTGCGCGCGGACACCGGTCCCGCGCCGGCGCCCCGGGCCGGCAGCCACGTCGTGGTGCTGGTCAAGCCCGAGGTCATGACCGCCGACCACGCGGCCGACGCCCTGGCGGAGGCGGTCCGGGTGCTGGGCCGGGGGGAGGTGGACGTCCTGCGCGGTGCCGTGGTGCCGGCCGCGGACTTCGCCGGGCGCGGGTACCTGCTCCTGCACTACCCGCGCCTGCACCGGGTCGCCGCGGACGGCTCCCGGGCACTGTGCTCCGGCGCCCGCGAGGAACTCGGGGCGCTCCTGGCCACGTCCGGCACCGGCGGCGCGGTCGGCGCGTACGAGGCGATGACCCGCGAGGCGGGCCTGTCCCCGGCCGCCCTGGACGAGCGCTGCCGGACGGCGGGCATCCGCAAGCTGGGCTCCGGCTCGTACGCCTCGGTGACCGAGCTGAACGGGCGCCCGGCCACGGTCCTCAACGGGTTCCTGCCCTCCCTGGCCGCGGGATACGCCGCCCCCGGCACCCTGGTGGGCCTCCTGGAATGCCACAGCCTCCGCGAGATCGACGAGCTGCGCGGCGGGCTCCTGGGGCCGCTCGACCCCGTCGGCGCACCCCGGGAGTCGCTGCGCGGCGCCCTGGGCGCCCTGGCCCGCGAGCACGGGACCGCCCTCTCCGAGGGCCGCAACGCCGTCCACCTGTCGGCGGGGCACCTGGAGGGGATGTTCCAGGCCTGGCGGTACTTCACCGCCGCCGACGGTGAGGACGTGGGCGGCACCGCCTTCGGCCGGTCACTGGCCGACCGCGGGGTGTCCCCGGCGGAGGTGGCGGCGCTGGCCGCCGACCACAACCTCGCCGAGGACTCCGGGGAGACGGTGTCCCCGCACGGCGCGACCGAGAACCTGCCCCGTGCCGCGGCCCTCGACCGCGTGCTGCGCTGGGCCGCCACCGGAAAGGGGCTGGGGACGTGAACGGACTCGCCGGGCGCACGGCGGTGGTCACCGGCGGCGCCCAGGGGATCGGCGCCGCGGTCGCCGAACGGCTGTGCGCCGAGGGCTGCCGCGTCCTGGTCTACGACAAGAGCGCCGAGCACGGGCGGGCCGCGGTGGACGCCTGGCGGGCGCGGGGCCACGAGGCGCGGCTGGCCGTGGGCGACGTGACGGACGGCGCGGCGGTGGCGGCGGCCTTCGCGGGCCTCCCGGACGGCTGGCCGAGGCCGACGCTGCTGGTCAACCTCGCCGCGGGCTTCGTCTTCAAGGGCCTGGAGGCGACCCCCGAGGAATGGCACGCCGCCCTGGACCCCACCCTCGTCGGCCTCTCCCTGGTCGTCCGGGAGTTCACCGCCGGGCTCCCGGAGCGCGCCGCCGGCGCCGCGATCGTGAACATGGCCTCCATCTCGGCGCACATCGCCCAGAGCGGCTACCTGACGTACAACACCAGCAAGGCCGCCGTGCTGGGCTTCACCCGGTGCGCCGCCGAGGAGCTGGCTCCTCGGGGCATCCGGGTCAACTCGGTGAGTCCCGGGACGGTGTGGAACGCGGGCAACGAGCGGTACCACCGCGAGGTGCTCGGGCTCGACCGGGCGGCGGCCGAGGCCGCCCCGGAACACGGCGGCAAGTTCCTGCTCGGGCGGTTCGCGGACCCGGCCGAGGTCGCGGCGCCGATCGCGTTCCTGCTCTCGTCCGAGGCGAGCTTCATCACCGGCGCCGACCTGCCGGTCGACGGAGGGTACCTGGCGGTATGACATCATGATCGATCTTCATACGCACCACAGCCGCTGCGGGCACGCCACCGGCTCGCTGCGCGACTACGTCACGGCGGCCCTGGACAAGGGCGTCAAGGTCCTGGGGCTCTCCGACCACACGCCGATGTTCGCGGCCGAGGAGGACCACGCGCTGCCACGGGTAGCGATGCCGAAGTCCGAGTTCCCCTCCTACATCGCCGAAGCCCTGGCGCTGAAGGAGGAGTTCGCGCACAGCATCGAGATCCTCGTCTCCACCGAGGCCGACTTCTTCGGCGGCCGCATGGACCCGTACACCGAGGCCCTGAGCCGGTATCCGCTGGACTACGTCATCGGGTCGGTCCACATGTTCGAGGGCCGGGACATCTTCGACGCCAGGCGCTGGGAGACCGTCGCGGACGACGACCTCGCGGCCGTCAAGGGGCGCTACTTCCGGGCGGTGGCCGAGTGCGCCCGGTCCCGGCTCTTCCACGTCATGGGGCACGTGGACGCGCTGAAGGGCAACCACCCGAAGCTGGGGGCCGTCCCCGCACCGGCCGCGGCCGACGAGATGCTGCGCGCGATCCGGGACTCCGGCGCCGTGATGGAGATCAACACCTCGGGCGGCACGAAGATGTGCGGCGGCTGGTACCCCGAGTCGGACCTTCTCGAACGCGCCCACCACTTCCGGGTCCCGATCACCTTCGCCTCCGACGCGCACGTGCCCGAACGCGTCTGCGACCAGTACCCGGAAGTGGTCAAGGTCCTCGGTGACATCGGCTTCCGCACCTGGACGGTCTTCCGCCGCGGCACCGCGCGGACCTGCCCCCTGTTCTGACCCCACCGGAGCACACCGGACCACGCCGTCCGGAGTCTGGAGCCCTCATGCGCGTGCACGAACTCGCCGGCGGCGACCCCGCCGGGGCGACCGTCCGGTACCTGCTGGTCCGCGACCAGCCGCTGCGGATCGTCACCACCTCCGCGGGGGCCGGTGCCCTGGTGTCGGAGACCTTCTGGCCACCGGGGATGCTGGGCGTGACCGAGACCGCCGACGAGGCCGGGCCCGACCTCACCGTGGTCGACACGACCCTCGGTCCCGCCGGGATCCAGGAGCTGCTCGACGAGGCGGCCGCCTCCGGCGAGCGGGGTACCTACGAACTCACCCGGCACTACCGGCTGCCGCGCTTCGACGGCGACACCTGGACGGTCTTCACCCTGAGGGACGTGAACTCCGACGAGGTGGCCGCGCTGATACGCACCCGGCGGCGCCTCACCCTCGTACGCCCCCGGTCGGTGCTGGGCGACCGGTGGCTGACCCGGATCGTCCGCGACGTGGCCACCCGGATCGCCAAGGCCGAGGGCTCCCTGGTCCTGCACTCGTCGGCGTTCGTCCACGACGGCGGCGCCTACCTGGTGATCGGCGACTCGGGGGCGGGCAAGTCCACCACGGCCGTCGCGCTGGCCCGGCTGCTGCCCTCCTCCGGCTGGATGGGCAACGACCGCATGCACCTGGACCGGCGGCCGGAGGGTCACCGGGGCTACCGGGTGACGGCCTGCCCGCTGCCCCTCGCCGTCAACAAGGGCTCCCTCGACGTCATGGGCGTCACCGACTTCGCGAGCTGGTCCGTACGCGCGGGCTTCCCGCCCCCGGGATCGGACTGGGACCGCTTCCACGGCGAGGACAAGCTCAAGCTGAGCTCCCAGGAGGTCAACCGGTACCTCGGCGTACGCGTCGTGCCGAACGCCCCGCTCGCCGGGGTGCTCCTGCCCAGGGTCGACCTCATGGCGGGCTACGCCCTGGAACCCTCGTCGCCCGGCCACGCCGCCGAGGTGATCAGGAGGAACTGCTTCTCCCTCGACGACAACCTCTACGGCGAGGACTGGCTGGACGTCCCCACCCGGCGCCGCGCCGAACCCCCGTCGATCGACGCCTTCCTGGAGCACCTCGCGGAACTTCCCGTGCTGCGCTGCTCCGTGGGCGGCGCCTCCGACCTGGCGAAGCTGGCGGACGGGTTCCGGGACGCCGTACGGAGGTGAGGCCCCGGGCGCGGCACGAGCCGTCGCGGCGGCCCCGGCCCGCTCAGGCGCCGAGCGCCGCCGCCGTCGCGGCGATCAGGTCCGTGTTCCGCCGGTACCGGGCCCAGAAGCGCGCGACCCAGTCCAGGTACCACGGGCCCAGGCCCGTGTCGCGCCGCCCGAGCAGGGTCACATGGCCGTGCCTCGGCAGGAACCAGAGGGCGCCGAGCCGCGCCAGATCGCCGGCGCTCGCGTACGGCACGCCCAGACGCGCGTGCGAGAGTGTGAGGAAGCGGCGGAGCGCCCGCGGGTCCAGCACGAAGTCACCGCGGCCGAGGCGGCAGGAGAGCCACAGCGCCTTGCCCGCGTCGGCCGGCCGGCGGGAGAGACCGGCCTCGTCCCAGTCGATCACGGTCAGCGGCCGCGAACCGCCGCCGATCAGGTTCCGGCCGTGCAGGTCGCCGTGGTGGACCACCAGGCCGTCCGGGCGCGTCAGCCGGGAGGCGGCGGCCCGCGACTCGTCCAGGTGGTCGTCCATGGCCCGGGCGAGGGGCCGCCACTCGCCGGTCAGGAGCGGGGCCACGAGCGCGCGTTCGCCCTCCGCGCCGGACAGCCACGGCGAGGCGTAGTCACCGACCAGGTCCTCTCCGGCCGTCACCGAGCCGGCCCGTGCCGCCAGGTCCGCGAGCACCTCGACGACCTGGGCGATGTGCCGCCGCGCGTCGTCCGAGGGCTCCCCCGGGGCGTACGGCCGTACCACCACCAGGCGGGGCCGCTCCGCCGCGTGGAACCCGATGTCGCCCACCGGCGGGTACCAGGCCGTGCCGCGCAGCGCCGCGTCCACACACCGGATGCGCCGGAACTCCGCGTCCGAGGAGCGCTCGGCGCAGTGCACCTTCACGGAGAACGTCCGGCCGCCCACGGCGAGCCGGTAGGAGGTGTTGAGGCCGCGGCCTTCGAGGGCTTCGGCGCGCCCGGCCGTGACGAGCTCCATGGCGCACCGGACCGTGAGGCGCGCGGAGCCGGTCACGGCCGGTGGCCGCCCGCCGCCACTTCCTCGCCGCACCAGTCGGTCACCGTCTTGACCAGCAGGTCCAGCGGCCGGGTGCTGTCGAGCCGCAGCACCGGGCAGGTCAGCCGCGCCAGCCAGTGCTCGTCCTTGGTCCGGCGGCCGGGGACCTCGGTGTCCTCGTAGCCCCGCGCCCAGCGCATGAAGTCGTGGTGGGCCGTCTCATGGGCGCCGCCGTTCTCGATGCTGTCGCCGTACCGGACGTACTCGCGGCGTTTGAGGCGGTCCATGCGGGTGTCCGCGTCGATGGTCAGGAAGACGACGCCGTCGGCCCGTGCGATGACGCCGTCGCCCCAGCCCCGCAGCGATCCGGACAGCACCCAGGCGGCGCGGGGCACGAACAGGGCGTGCATCAGCGCGAGGCGTTCCTCGACGGGGCGCTTGTGGGTGTAGGGCGGGGCGGTCGGCAGCCAGAGGTAGTCGTCCACGTCCGCGTGGGGTACCGCCCACAGGGTCGCGAGCGCGCGCCCCAGTGTCGTGCTGCCCGCTCCGCTCGGTCCCGTGACGAGCAGCCGGTGCCCGCGCATCCGCCGCCTTCCCTTCCTGGAGTGCCTCGATTCGTTCAACCAGCTTATACAGCAGTCGTGTTGAGCGACACGCGGCGCGCGGTGGCACGGGTCCGGAACCCGCTGTCGTGCCACCGGTTTCCGACCGCAGACATCTTCCGGCGGACCGGTTACGCTCGCGGGCATGCCGAGCGCGTTGGTGACCGGTGTCTCCCGCGGCCTGGGGGCGCACCTCTGCCGCGCCCTCAAGGCGGCCGGCTACCGCGTGCTGGGGGCGGGGCTTGCCGCCTCGCCCCGGAACGACGCCCTCGACGACTACCGGGTGGCCGACCTGCGCGAGCCGCTCGCGGACGACCTGTTCGCCGGTGAGGACGTCGACGTCCTCGTCAACAACGCCGGGGTCTACCTGGACGACCCCCGCCGGGGCTACGGCGACCTCTTCTCGCTCTCCGCGGACGACCTGCGGGACACCTTCGAGGTCAACCTCTTCGGTACGGCGCGCCTGGTCCTGAGGTACGCGCCGCGCATGCTCGCGCGGGGGTCGGGCCGGATCGTCTGCGTCTCCTCGGGAATGGGCAGGCTCCAGGACGCCGACGGGGCGTCGTTCGCCTACCGCTCGTCCAAGCTGGCGGCCAACTCGCTGATCCTCACGGTGGCACGGCACTTCACGGCGGGTCAGGGGGACCTGTCGGCCTTCTCCTACTGCCCGGGCTGGATTCGGACCGACATGGGCACCGGGTCCGCCCCGCTGGAACCCGGGCCCGCGGCCGACGATCTGGTGCGGCTGCTGGGCCTGCCCGCCGCGCGGTCCAACGGCAGGTTCTTCCGCGGCCTCGCAGAACTGGGGTGGGACACCCGCGGCCCGCTGGTGACGGGCCCGGACCCGGCCGCTCCGTGAACCGCCGTCTCCGCCGGCCGCCGGTGACCGGCGGCGGCCGGTCCCGAGGCCGTTCCGCCCAGCGGAATCGCTCCGGACAGGGCACGGAAACCTTGTCATGATCGATCGAGCGGCCGCTTCCCGGCCCGCACGCCGACGCGGGGGTGACGCACCCGATGGATTCGATGGATTCGAGCGGCCCGGCGCACCGGTACACCGTCCGTTCCCCTTTCGCACGCACCGGCCTGACGTGTACACCGTCCGTGGCGGAGCGCGTCGCCCGTCTCGCGAGTCCTTACCTCACCGTGGAACCGGGCTTCTCCGGACCGGGTGCGTGGCAGGTGATCGCGGACGCCCGGCCCCCGGAGGACGCCGTACCGGAATCGGTCACCGCGCTGGGCGAAGTCGCCGTGGACTACGCGGTCGACCACACCCGCCGGCACGTCTTCCACCTCGCCCCCGAAGGCGAGGCGTGGGTCACCCAGTCCCTCCTGCGGGCCACCCGTGCGGTGCACCGCACGGCGGCGAGCCGCCAGGGGGTGCTCTTCCTCCATGCCGGGCTCGTCGAACTGGACGGCCTCGGTGTCGCCCTGGTCGGCGGCAGCCGGGCGGGCAAGACCTCCTTGATCATGGCCGGTGTGCTGCGCGGGTCGGGCGTCATGGTGTGCAACGACGACGTCAGCCTGACGGCGCGGCCGGACGGGAGCGGCGTCCTGGGCGTCGGGTGGCCCCGGTCCGTCTCGGTGCGGCTGGACACCCTGGACCTGCTGTTCGGGCGGGACCGGGCGCGGGCCGTCCTGGCCTCGCTGACCCACCCCGCCAACCGGACGCTTCCGGTCCTGCGGGAGTCGGGGGCCGAGGTGCACGGGACGGCCCTGGTCTACCCCTGGGAGTACGCGGACCTGCTGCGCACGGAGATCGGGCGGTCCACCGGGGTCGACGCGCTCGTGCACCTGAGCCTCGCCGACGACCCCTCGGAGGCCGGATTCGCCCCCGTACCGCCCGCCGAACGCGACGGGCTGCTGGAGAAGCACGTCCTGGCCCTGCCGAACAAACATCTCAACATCTTCGGCCACGAACCCGACCACGGAACGCTCACGCGTACCCACGACGCCTTGACGGCGTTGCCGACGTTCCGTTTCCGGTACGGGTTCCGCGACGTACTCCGGGAGGTCGGACGGCTCGCCGATCACTTACGCGCCCGGGTGCCGGAGTGACGACGCCTTCCCCCCGCTCATCCCGGGATCGACGACCGCACGGGCCGAGGCGGTCGCACCACCCACTCCGCAGAGAGGGGCAGAGCCGTCATGCTCTCCTTCCGCGCACATATCTCCCCGGTCGACGGCATGGACGACTTCGACGAGGAGGCCGTACTCGCGAGGATCCACCTCGTCGAGGGCGACATCCTGATACTGTCCGGCTCGCTCGTGGACGGCTCGGGCACCCCGTCGTCGGACTTCGACTTCAGCGTCATCGCGCAGTCGAAGGACGAGAGGTTCCACCGTGACACCTTCCCCCGCGAGAGCCATATGAGGTACTACACGAGCGGCGACCGGGTGAAGGCCAGCTTCGACTACCTCCCCCACAGCCTGCTCGGGGTGGACGTCGAGTACTGGACGGTCCAGGAGATCTCCGACATGCTCGCCGCGCACGCGCGGCTGTACGCGCAGTTGAGGGGCCGCGCCCGCAAGTCGTCCGGCTTCGCCTCCTCGGCCGTGGACTTCCGTCTCCTCTCCCGCCTCACGTACGGTGTCCCGCTGACGAACGCCGCCGGGTTCGAGAAGCTCGCCGGGGAGGTGCGTCCGGGCGAGGTCGCGTACACGGCGTTCCGCACCGCGGTCGGAAGCTACCCGGACTTCCGTGACCTGGCCGGCATGTGGGCGCAGGGCGACCACGAGTCCGCGCTGATCGCGGCCCGCAAGCTCGGTGTCGACACCTTCCGGGGCCTGACCCACGCCTACGGCAACACCAACCGCAACCCCAAGTACCTGGCCCGTTTCCTGGCCCGGCTCCCCCAGCGGCTGTCCGGGCCGGTCGCCCGGTTCCGTCACCTCAACGCCTACGGGGTGGCGGACCCCGCCGAGGCGGCGGACACCGTCCTGGAGTGGCTCGACCTCATCGACCTGGCCTTCGCCGAGATCCGCCGGGTGCGCGACGGCGCCGACGCCTTCGTCGGCCGGGAGGAGTTCCTCGGCCTGCTGAAGGGCGAACTCCACCGGACGATGAGCTGGAACGCCGAGATCTCCAACGAGTACTGCTTCCGCGCCCGCGAGGCCGAGGCCGACCTCCCCTCGCTGCGCGAACTGCTGACCGCCATGACGGCACGGCGCCCGGCGGCGCACCGCCTGCCGCTCCAGGAGTGGGCCGCCGGCCGGACGGCACCCGCCGGGGAGAACAACAAGTCCGCCTGAGAGGCCGCCCGGCCCTCAGCGATCGCCAGGGGGAGACGCCCTTGTGCCGGATCTACGGCTACGTCGGGGCCGGTCCCGACGAGACCGCCCTGCGCGCCGCGCGGGACGCCCAGCTGTCGGGCGGCCCGGACCAGCAGCACTGCGTCCGGGGGGAGAACTGGGGCCTGGGGTGCAACCGCCTCTCGATCCAGGACCCGTCCCACGGCCGCCAGCCCTTCACCAACGCCGGTGGTTCGGTGCACGCGGTGTTCAACGGCGAGATCTACAACTTCCGCGCCATCAGGGAGGAGCTCGCCGGGCGTGGCGTACGTGTCGACGGTGACTCGGACGGTTCGGTCCTGGTGCCGTACTACGAGCTCCACGGCGACCGCTTCGTCGACCGGCTCGAAGGGATGTACGCCATCGCCCTGATGGACCTGCGCTTCGGGCAGCGGCTCAAACTGTGGTGCGATCCCCTCGCCGTCAAGAGCCTGTACTACGCCGTCACCGGGGACGGCGTCGCCTTCTCGTCCGAGCTGAGTGGTCTGACCGCCCTGCGGCCCCGGCCCCTCGACGTGGACCCTCTCGCCGTCGACCACTACATGAACTGGCAATGCCTGCCCAACGGGACGTCGTGGTACGCCGGGGTGTCGTCCCTGCGTCCGGGTGAGCAGCTGGTCCACGACGTCAGGACCGTCGTCAAACACCGGCCCCGGAACACCTGTCCCCCGCCCGCGGGCGACGCGTGCACGCCTGAGGGTCTCGGCGCGCTGCTGACCCGGGAAGTGGAGCGGATGTCCACCCAGTCCGCGCCGGTGGCGGTCCAGGTCTCGGGCGGCCTGGACTCCGCCGTGATCGCCACCCTGCTGCGGCGCCGCCGTGCCGACGTCACCGGTTTCCACGTGACGCACGAGGGCAGCCACGACTCGGACGAGGAGGGCTACGCGCGCGAGGCCGCGGCGCACGCCGGGATCCCGCTCGAAGTGGTGGAGATCCGGGAGGCGGACCTGCCCGACCTGATCCCGGCCACGGTGACGGCGCTGGGCACGCCGAACGCCACACCGCACGCCGTGAGCGCGTACGTCCTCTTCCGGGAGATCGCGAGGAGTTCCTTCCGGGTCTGCTTCGTGGGCGACGGCGCCGACGAGCAGTTCGGCGGCTACCGCCGGCACAGCACCGCCCTCGCGGGGGACGACGAGACCTGGCGGGCCCGCTATCTCGACCGGCTGTCACTAGTCCCGGAGGCGTACTACCGGCGGCTCTACACCCCGGAGTACCGCGCCCTGGTCGACTCCGGGGTGAGCAGCCGGCGGCGGTCCCTGGAACTGCTGGGCCGGCCGGGCCCGTCACGTCTGGAACAGGTGCTGTCCTTCGACCGGCTGCACAAGCTGCCCAGCCTCAACCTGCGCAAACTCGACCACCTCGCCATGGCGCACGCGGTCGAGGGCCGGGTGCCCTACTGCCAGCCGTCCGTGACCGCCTTCGCGCGGCGCGCTCCCGACGCGCTGAAGGTCGACGGGGCACGGCGCAAGCGGATCCTGTGGGCGGCCGGGAGGGGGCTGGTCCCACGGTCCGTCCAGGAGCGGCCGAAACAGCCGTTCACGTTCCCCGTCGACGCCTTCATGACACCGGGCACCAAGCTCTGGGACTTCACCACCGACGTCCTTGCCAGGCCCCGGCTCTGCGACTCCGGATTCCTGAGCGGGCCCGCCGTACGGCGGGTCCTCGCGGAACACACGGAGGGCCGGGACCACGCCCGGCTGCTGTGGGGCCTGATGGTCCTGGAACTGTCCCTCCCCCGAATCCCCGGCGCCCCGTTCCGGTGATGCGGTACGGTCCGGCGTCAGGCAGGTTTCTCCCCTCCTACCGGAAAGGCACGCGCCGGTGCGCAGCATCCACGTCGTCACTCATCCGGAGGCGAGCCACCACGTCGAGGGGGTGGTCGGCGGGTGGCACGATTCGCGCCTCACCCCCACCGGCGTGCGGGCGGCGGCCGCCATCGCCCGTGCGCTGCGGGCCGAGATCCCCGAGGACGCCGAGGTCGAGCTGATCTCCTCGGATCTGTTGAGGACCCGGCGCACGGCCGAGGAGATCGCCGGAGTGTTCGGCGTGGAGCCGGTCCTGGACCGCCGGCTGCGGGAGAAGTCCTACGGGGAGGCGGAGGGGCGGCCCCAGGGGTGGCTGGACGAGCGGTTCGTCCCGCCGCCCGCCACCGGGGACCGGATGGGGCACGACGAGGGTGTGCCGGGAGCCGAGACGAAGGCGGCGCTGGCCCGCCGCGTCTACGCGGCCATGGACGAGATCCTGGAGCGTCCCTGCGCACATCAGATCATCGTGACCCACGGGTTCGCCCTGACGTTCGTCGTGGCGTCCTGGATCAGAATGCCGATCGAGTCCCTCGGCTACGTCAACCTCCGGGCGCCGTCGGGCAGCATCACCCACCTGCGCGAGGACGACTTCTTCCACAACCGCCAGATCGCCCGCCTCGGCGACACCCGCCACCTCGACGGCTGAGGGCACGCGCCTGGCCGATCAGACGGGGGCTTTCGCGCCTTCCCCGCACTCCCTGAGAGCTTCGGCCGCACTCCCGGCCGTCGCGCGGGCCTCTCCTCCCGCGGACCCGGTGCGGGCGGATTCCGCATGGTCCAGGCGGAGGTTCCGTACGCCGGGGACCGCGGCCGTGCCCACGCAGACCACCGCGACCAGGACCGCGGCGGCCACGAAGGGCACCCGCTCGCCCCACAGGGACAGCGCGACCGGGGCGAGGATCACGCCGAGCGGCTGCGCGGCCAGCGACACCAGCCAGTCGTAGGAACTGACCCGGGCGAGCGCGCCCGGTGGGACGACGGTCTGGACGGTGGTGTCCCAGGTGGGGTTGAGGAAGCCGAGCGCGGCGAGGGCGATGCCGTAGCCGGCCACCAGCAGCGGCAGCGGGGCCCCGGCGGCGAACAGGGCGAGCGGCAGCGCGTAACTGGCGAGGGCGATGTTTCCGACGAGCACGGGACGCTTCGGGCGGGCCCGGCCCGACAGGAGGGACCCGGCGAGGAGACCGATGCCGCCCGCCTGGGTCACCGCGACCCAGGCGCCCTCGCCGCCGAGCCGCCGCACGGCGATAAGCGGGCCGAGGGTGAGCAGGATGTTGGCGACGAAGTTCCACACGGCGTGCGCGATCAGGCTGGTCCAGTACCAGTCCCTGGCCCGTACCTCGGCGAACCCCTCGGTGAGGTCGGCCCGGATCGAGGTGCGCGCCCGGGGAGCGGGGGCGGCCTCGGTCAGACGGACCGTCAGCATCAGGGCGGCGCTGATGCCGAAGGCGGCCGCGTCGAGCACGAAGACCCAGCCGTAGCCGACCGCGAGGATCAGGGTTCCGGCCAGGGCGGGACCGGCCAGCAGGGAGACGCTCTTGGCCACGCTCATCAGGGAATTGGCTTTGATCCGCAGCTCCCCGGCGGCGGGCACGATCTTGGTGACCAGGGGCGAGAGGTTGGACAGGCCCAGCGCCGACGCCGCTCCCGCCACGGCCTGGGCGATCGCGATGTACGTGATGCCGGGATCGTCGCCGAGCAGTTCCACGGCCACCACCGCCTGGGTGACCATCCGCGTGAGGTCCGCGGCGAGGGCGACCCGGCGGGTGTCGAACCGGTCGGCGATCGCGCCGGCCACCGGCAGCAGCACGAGCCGGGTGCCGAGGGCGCAGCCCAGGACGACGGCGAGCAGCGTGGCGGAGCCGGTGATCTGGACGACGGCCAGGCTCAGTGCGGTGGGCACGAGGGCGTCGCTGAGCGTGGACATGGTGCGGCTGAGGAACAGCAGCCGGAAGTCGCGTAACCGCAGGGGGTGGGTCGTCATCCCGCGAGATTACTTCGACGTCGCAATATTCGACAACGTACTTTGTGGCGGCGAAGTAAAATGTGTCCATGACTGAGCGCGACTCCGTGGACGAGCACGTCACCCGCTGGCGGAAGATCCTGCCGGACCTCGATCCGGTGGTGGAGGGCGCGGTGGCCCGGATGTCGGCACTCGTCAGACACCTGGGCCGGGCCAAGGAGGCGGCCCTCGCCGAGCACGGCCTCCAGAGCTTCGAGTACCGGACACTGCACACCCTCGCCGGCCGCGACGGCCGGGCCACGCCCTCGGAACTCGCGGCCGCGCTCACGCTCTCCCCGTCCGCGATGACCAGCCGCCTCGACGGCCTGGAGCGGCGCGGCTTCGTCCGCCGCGAGGCGTCCGCCACGGACCGCCGCAAGGTGACGGTCGAACTCACCGCTCCAGGGCGGACCGCCTGGCAGTCCGCCCTGGAGACAGAAGGACGCGAGGAGCACCGCATCCTGCGGGCCCTCGACCCGGCCGAGCGGGAGCTGTTGGGGAACCTGCTCCGCCGCGTCCTCATCGAGGCCGAACGCGAACCACGGTCCGAAGGCTGAGCCGACGCCGCTCCCGCCGGCTTCGACCTATGTGCGGCACTACGCCCGTCAGCTCACCGGGGGCGTTGCCGACCAGGCGGCCGACATCAATCGAACACGTTCTTCCTGCCGCAACTCCCGTGCGCGATACCCATAATCGCCGAAGCTTCCTTCCCGTTGAGCTCAAGCTCCTGCTTGGACTTCTTGACCTGGTCGACGAGGTCCTGCCCGCCGGCGAGACAGAGAGCGTTGCCGTGAGCGACGAGCACGTCGTCGCTGATGCGGTCCAGGTCCGGATAGTGCTTCCGGAGCGTCCTGAGGTAGAGCATGGCCGACAGACCTGTCAGCCCGCGCAGTTCCGCGGGAGACGCCGACGGGCTCCCGGACGGGGCGGCCGAGGCGGACGCGGCGGCCGGTGTCGCCGAGGGGCTCGACCCGCTGTCACCGGACGGGCCGCAGGCCGAGACGCCGAAGACGGCGACCGTGAGGCAGGCGGCGAGCAGGGGCAGACGCTTGTGCATGAATCTCCTGGTACATGAGTGAACCAAGAGATTCTCTCTTATTTCCGGCGTGCTCCACGACCGCGTTTCTCGCGGGTTGATGGGGCTTCACCCCGTCCCTCTACGTGTGCGCATGCGCATCAGGGGCGGCTCTGCGATCGGGTCCATCGCGAGCTCGGCTTGGGGTTTGCCGAGCCCGCCCTTCCAGCGGAAGGCGGAAGGAACTTCGAGACCGAAGTGGTCGAGAATGCGGGCCACGAGGTGCATGACGATGTCGTCGATGGTCTTGGGGTGGTTGTAGAAGGCCGGCATCGGCGGAAGGATCAGGGCGCCCATGCGGGCCAGGGTCGGCATGTTCTCCAGGTGGATCTCGTTCAGCGGCGCCTCACGGGGAACGAGGACGAGTTTCCTGCGCTCTTTGAGCGTGACATCGGCCGCTCGTACGACGAGGTTCACGGCCGTACGCTTCCGTGTTCGATCGCGGCAGCCGCGGGAGAAGCGGTGTGCGGTGGCTGGTCGTCGAGCGAGGGTGGTGGGCAGCTTGACCGGCATACGCTCGGCGTCCACGACCAGACCCTCGATCGTGTACGCCTCCTCCGACTCCGGCAGCCCGAAGGCCTCAGCCTGCTCGGCGGTCAGCGGGAGGACGACCTTGCTGGTGGCCACCGACTCGAAGCCGTCCACCGTGCGCGTGCCCGTATGCGCGTCGGTGACCGTGATCTCGAACCGCCGGCCACGGTGCAGTTGCAGCCGTACGTCCGCGGCGAACCCCTCCCCGGTGCGCGGCCCCCGGTCCCGCACCGCAGGCGGAATCCGCTGGGCCACGTTGACGATGTACTACCAACCTCCTGGTTCGGGCTTCGTGCACGGCGGTGACTTTGGGAGTGCGCCGCGCAGATGGTTGACATACGACAGCAGCTGTTGCGGCGGGTTGGCCCCGACCATCCCTCGGCGAGATCTGCGGCGGGGATCTGAGGCGCCTTCCAGGCGTTTGCCGGCAGCGACCCTGACCAGATCTCCGCGGTCCTCACCGAGGACGCCGAATGGCTGTCGCCCCCTGGAAACGCCACTGCCCTCGCGCTCGAGTCGACCCACCACATGGTGGGCAGGAAGGCAATCGTGCGCTTCTTCACCGAGGGCTTCCCCCGTCTGCTCGCGCGTGACGTCACCGTCACCTTCCACGGGTCTCACACCGACGGCGACCGAGTGACCGTGGAGGCGACCATGACAGCCACGCTCGCCAACGGCAGCCCCTACACCAACGACTACTGCTTCCTCTTCGAGCTCCGGGACGGGCTGATCCACCGCGTCCGTGAATACGTGGACACAGCCCGCGGGCACCGCATGATCTTCGGCGAACTTCCAGAACAGACATCCCCAACTCGGCCCTGACCCGCCGGCCCCGACTGAACAGGCAGGCCGGCACGGCGAACTCGACTCGGCGTCCCCGGCACACGACCAGCAGCCCACCCCCCATCGACAACCACCACTCTGAGTGATCAATGGCGGCCGAACATTTTCCGCATCAACTGGCCAGCAGTGGAGAATATGGAGAATTCCAACTGGCCACTAACATTCTGGGTTATCTTCACACCTCACCACAGTGTGACGGTCGGCAGTACACGGCGAGCAGCTGCTGATAGATGGCGAGCGGCTGCGACTTCGCACAGTTCCATCGCCCAGGAAGCGGCCCTCCGGGTCGACGGTGGTCGTCCCGGTCCAGCCGGAGGTAGACCTCGGCCAGGCGCCGCTGGATCACTCCGTGCTGGTGCGGATCCTGTTGGGGTCAGGGGCTGCGGTGGGCGTTGATCCAGTCGATGTAGTTGCCGACGCGGGTGTACACGTCCGCCGGACCGCAGGGGACTGCACCGTAGGACGGGATGCCGACGAGGACCCCGTCCGCGTTGACGGCCGGCCCGCCTCCGTCCCCCGCGCAGGTCGCCTTCGCCACACCGGCTTCCCCGGCACAGAACTGGCCGTCGTCCACGCCCAATCTGTCCGGGGGCTTGCACGCGGTGCGCTCGATGACGGGGACGGTGACGGAGCGCAGCACGGCGGCTGGCATGGTGCCGTTGGGGTTGGTGGCTCCCCAGCCCGCCACGGTGACCGGGCTGCCGGGGGCGGGGCCCGAGCCCTGCTCCGGCAGAGTGGCCGCCTGGACGCCGATGGTCTCCAAGGGCAAGGGGCGGCGCAGCCGGATCAGGGCGATGTCGTTGTGGAATCGGTTGAGCGGGCCCCAGTAGTTTTCATGGACGATGACGTCCCCCGGGAGGAACGGGTCCCTCCTGGCAGCCGCGTCGATCCGGCTCCCGCTGACCTGCCGTACGCCGAAGTAGACGGTCAGATCGGTGCGGGGAACCGGGCCGAGGAGGGAGGCGCAGTGGGCGGCGGTCAGCACGTTGCGGCTGTCGAGAACGGTGGCCCCGCAGGAGTCGCTGTTGCCGACGCGGAGGTACGCGGCGAAGATGAAATCGCCCGCCTTGACCTGGTCTCCGCCGATGATGGCGTGGGCCGGGGAGGGCAGGGCGCAGGCGGTGAACACCGCGGCGGCGGCCAAGGCGCCGGCCCGCCTGACGGTCCGCATGGCACGTGGGGACGGATGGCGGAACGCTCTCATGGGTACCCAGCCTTTCCGTGGGACGCAGGGGCCCATGGTGGGCAGGGCCCCGGGAAGAGGTTCCCGGGCCTGGGGGCCCAAGGCGCTGCCAGCGGGGGAAACCCAGCGAAGGTGTGACATGCTGACGGTGGCTCGCCCAGGCGTTCGGGTCCGCGCGAGGCCACCGCCCCCTGGGGCCCGGCCGGGGAGCAGGGGCGCGCCGCGCCCATGGCCAGGCTGGACCAGGTGCATCTCGGGACTTGCCCGGAGCCCCGCGGCACCCTCCACGCCGCCCAGACGGGCGGAGGCTGCAGATCGACGCTGTCCGGCCCGGGTCATGGTCCCCAGGGCGCTAAAGTGCGCCCCAGGGCCGAAACGACACACGAGCCGGGCCCATCGTGTTCACCGCAGCGTCGGCCGCGTGGCCAGGGCCCGACCGTTCTCCCCATGGCCGACGACCCGCCACACCGGCCGGCCCGTACGCGGTCAGCAGGGACAGGGGCGTCGTCGCCACGGTGATCCGCCGGTTCGGCCAGGCGCGGTCTTGGAAGGCGACCTCCCTCGTCACCGGGGCCGCGCGGAGGCGAGGACGAACAGCAGCGGCGGGAAGGGACGCTCCAGCGACGGCTCGGCGTAGGTTTCCTGCCAGTGGGAGCGCGGGCGGCGTTACCGCGGCCGGACGCCGGTGCGCCTCGGTAGGCGTCGTAGCGCTCCAGCTTGGCGAGCAGGCGGGTGTAGGACATCGTGCGGTCGATCTCCACGAACACGTGGGAGCCGTTGTGCAGGAGCACCACGCCGTCGGGCACCAGGGGAGGGCGCGGTCCGCAATGTAGTCGTCCAGGCCGGGAGGGAAGGCGCGGCCGCGCAGGGTCTCCGCGAGGTGCCGGCGGGCTTCGGCCAGGACGTGGCGGCGGGCGAAGGTGCGGCGCATGGTGAAGACGACCGCGGCGACGTCGACGGCGGCGAGGACCGTGTCTACCAGCGGGCCCACCCGGGCCCGGATCACCTTCCCCCGCAGCCCGGCACCGCTCCCGCAGGCCGTCGGACCATCTGCTTGCCGAAGCGCAGGAGCGCGGACGCCCGCCACCACGCGCGCAGCATCTCCAGCGGCTTCAGGGGCTTCTTCTCCCGGCGGGTGTCCTGCGCCGCCCACCACCCGAGTCCGCGCCGGACGCGTTCGCCGGGCAGCCGCCCGTGTTCACGGACGGATTGGTCGGTGATGCCCTCCAGCGCCTTCTCGATCTGCTCACGACGGGTGGCCGACCAGTCGATGAGCTCGGAGTCGACGTCGGCTATCTCCATCACCGGGCGCAGGCCCGGCGTCGCCTCCCGGGGCACGGTCGCCGGCCCGAGCTTCTCACACACCTCCATGAGCTTGGTCGTGAACCCGCCGCGCGAACGGCCCAGGCCCTCACCTCCAGGACCACCTCCGCCAGACGGGCGACGAGGCTCTGCCACCGCGTCTCGTCCTGGTGTTCTGCCGGCACGTCCCCCCTTTGAGGGGGAGCCAGCGGCGGATCGGTGCGGGCGCCGACGGCGTGCTGATGCGCTCTCACGATGGTGGAGTCGACGGAAATGTCCCAGTCGATCTCACCCGCTGCATCGGCCCCGGCCTGGACCTGCCGGAGCAGGCGTTCCCAGGTTCCGTCAGCCGACCATAAGCGGTGGCGTTCATAGACCGTCATCTACGGACCGAACCGTTCGGGCGGGTCGCGCCGTTGAACGCCGGCCCGCACCCGGTGCAGAATCCCGTCATTCACCTGCCGGTGATCCCGCCACCTGCCACAACAGCCGTTACTGACAGGCAGAAACGGCCGGAGCCGCTCCCATTCGGCATCCGTCAGGCCACCCCGCCCCATGACCACGTCAACGATTCAGCAACGGAGTAGTCGCATAATCATCTGGACGGTGGCACTCTTGCCAACCTCGCCGCCGGGGCGCGCGGTCATCGGTCGGGACGGCTGACGGTCCCCGGTGCGCGGCCCGCGAGCCAGACGGCGATCCGCTTCTGCAACTCCTTGTCCGCAAGGGGGTAGTCCCAATTCGCGTACCATTCCAGGTGCTGCAGGATGTTCTCAGAGCGGTCTGGGTGACGCACCGCGAGCACGTCGACACCGGCCTCACCGGTCGAGCAGCTGATGTACATGCTGCTGTCGAGCGCCATCATGCCAAAGCCCGGGTGGCCCGCACGCACGCCGAGGAACGCCGATGCCGCACCCCGGCCCATGACGTCCCAGCGGTCCAGGAGCCGGACCCGGGCCCAGACCGCCGGTGCGGCACGGCGGCCATAGTGCTGGTTCTGCTTACGCAGGACGGCTTGGTGTGTGTGGGTGCCGTGGGGAAGCAGGACGAGGAACTCGCGCCGGTGGTCGAGAAGGCCCGAGGAAACCGCCAGGTCGTACCAGTCCTCGTTGAGACGCTCGACGAGCCGTGGGGTTTCATACCGGTGGGAGAAGCCGCCGACAACGTCCTTGGGATGCCATCCGGAGACGAACGGCATCGTGCCGTCCGGCACTGCGTCGGGGATCACCTCGAGGCCGGCCCGCCGCAGCGGCCGGTACATCTTTCGTTCGCGCTCCTGGATACCCACCGGTCACTGTTTTACCAGGGCCGGCGCGCCAAGAATCCTCCGGCCCGGCGCTTCCTTGTGTCCCTCCCGACTCCCGGATCAGACCGGTGCAGGATCAGCCGCATGATCGGCCGGACAGGCCCTAGCGGCGGTCGGCCCACGCGCATCCGGGTGCACATGCACAGGACCCGGCCGCCGCGCCCCAAGGACCCCCGGCCGGTCACACGCCTCCCGACCGGCCGGACACCCCTCGGGGCTGCCGGACCCTGCTCAGTAGGGGGTGTGGGCAGCGCACCAGGGGTGTGCCGCCCACACGTGTGTCCTTGTTGTGGTTCCCGGTTCACCGGCTAGTTCGGCCGGATGGTCTCGCTATTGGGTGCGCAGGGTGCACTTGACCGTCTTGGAGTCCTGTGCGCATTGCCCGGTCATGCCGGTCTCGAGCCAGTAGGGGTCCTTGTCCAGCAGGCGCATGTTCCTGACGAATCCGGACAATCCGGCCATTGAGCCGCTGTTGCGCTTTCCGGAGATCGCCGAGCGGCCGCACACCTCGCGCCAGGTGGGGGCGTGTCCGTCGATGTCGTACAGGTGCACGGCTCGGTCGTCGGCCTTCTTGGTGAAGGTCTGCACGCACTGGCTGCCGGAGGAGACCTCGTTCAGGCCGCCCTCGCTCTTTGGCATGCCGCCGCTGTTGTAGGTGGTGTTGAACGCGAACTCGTCACAGTTGGGTTTGTCCCCGGCTCCGTCCATGGCGCTGAGATCGCCGTTGCCCTTGGCCCAGGACGCCACGTCGCAGATGGCGTCCCTGTTTTTCTTGCCGTCCGCGCGCGTTCCGCCGGGCAGGTAGTACAGAGGGGTGTCGCGGGTCTTCACGCCCATGGTGTTGGGCAGCTTCTCCTGCAGCAGCCACGTGTGGGCAGCGGCCTGCGGGTACTTGGCGGCGTTGAACGTGTAGCCCGGCGCGACGTTCTTGAACTCGCAGCCGCTCAGCGCGGATGCGGTGCCCTTGGTGTCGCAGCGGATCTCTTCCTGGTCCGACGGGTCGGACATGGCCCGGCGGAAGTCGGTCATGAACACCGGGCCGGGCGTGTTGCCCGCGATCAGGATTCCCTTGATCATGAAGTCCGCCCGGAGGTCGTACTCCGCGCCCTTGGTCGAGTTGTCCACGTGTACGTCGTGGTCAGGCTGGCGTCATGGGTGTCCGTGGGGGACTGCCAGATGGCCTTCCCGTCCCAGTCCGACAGTTCGGCCTTGCCCGGGTCCTTGCACTGGGCGGCGGTGCTGCCCACGCACGTCCGGTTGTCCATGACCATCTCGATGGCACGGAAGGCCGGCGCGACCAGGACCGGGTGGATGTTCAGGCGATGGGTGAAGCTGTTCGCGGAATTCTCGACAGAGATCTCACGCGTCATCGTGAAGTAGGCGGTCGCGATCGGCTTGCCGTCCACGCGGTAGATGACGGGCAGCTGCTTGGACTCGCACTGGACGGTGCGGGTGGCCAGGGCGCCGGAGTTGCTCGTCTTGCACCAGTCGGTCATGCCGCCCGCGGCCGGGGCCGGGGCCCGCAGCTTCGCCTTGGCCTTGACGTCGTCGGGCAGGTCGTCGAACTTCACCGGGGCGCCGAAGCACGCCTGCCCACCGTCCTTGCCGACCGGTCCGCACTGTTCCTTGGGCCCGGAGGGCGCGAAGGGCGGCGGGCTGCTGGACGCGGAGGCCCCGAGCGGGCGGGTGACCTTGCCCGTCTGATCCGGGTTCGGTGCCGTGGAGACCGGGTTCGGCAGGGTGAGGTCCACCGCGTGGTCCTTGCCGGTATTGCCGGTTCCATTCCCCGAAAACGCCACGGAGACAGCGTCAGAGGCGCCACCGTCGTTGGCAGTGCGCACGTTGAGGACGTGATCACCCGCAGCACGGGCGGCCGCGACGGCTGCGCGCAGGCCGGTGTCGATCGTCACCGACGTCTTCCCGGAAGCGTCCGCACGCTTCCATGCAGCCTGGTCGAGCTGCCACTCCACCCACTGTGCCGTGTGACCGGCGGGGAGGGAGACGGTGAACTCACCCGGCTTGCCGTTGTTCGCCACGCTGGTGGGCTTCGCCGGCACCGGCTTGTCGATCTTGAACGTGGCCCAGGGCGACCAGTCCGTCTCGTACAGCGTTCCGTCAAAAGCGGAGGTGCGCAACGCGTAGGTCTGGCCGCCGTTTAACTTGCCAGCCGGGACCGTGACCTGGGCGGTCTTGCCTGAGGCGACAAAGCCGGAGACGAGGACACCGTACTCGTTGTCGTCCGTCAGCTTGACCCGGCTCTTCGGCTTACCTCCGGTGTCCGTGGTCCACACCTCGAAGGTGAGGTTGCTCTTGTCACCATCCGGGTCGGTGACAGTGTTGCGTAACGTAGGCGTGGCGGTGCTGACCTCCCAGACGCCGTCCTTCTTGGTGAACGGTAGGCCGGCTGCGGGGTTCTTGCCCGAGGCGGGCCTCTGGTTCGCGGCAGCCTGCGCCGCGGTGGGCTGTGGATCTGGCGTGCAAGATGGTCGCAGATTTCCGCACTGACGTGGTGCTCGCCACCGGCGGGTACGTCGCTGTTCTAGTGGGCTTGACCGCGAAGGGGTCTTGACCCCGGGTTTTGGACACCGGAGAGACTTGGATCTTGATGGTCCAGGAGAACGGAGTCCCCGTGGGGATGAAGCATTACCCCGCCGAGTTCAAGGCGGACGCGGTGGCGTTGTACCGGT
>NZ_JAJQQS010000018.1 GCF_021228125.1 Streptomyces albireticuli | reverse complement strand
CTCCGCGCGATGCTCCATCACCAGCCGCACAGCCTGGCTACGAAGCGTTGAGTCAATCTTCTTGGGCATGGCGCCCATCCTCTCTGCTAGCTCACAACGGAGCGGCAGAGAAGTCGGAACGGTTCAACCAGCGCCCAGGCGGCGTCGGGCAGGTTCGCTTACAACCGGGCCGACACCGGCTTCCGGATGGTCCTGGACAACCCGTCGGACGACGAGTGCATCGTCATGCCGGGCGGCGCCGGTGTGGTGGACAACTTCACGGACACCGTGGCCACGCTCTACCGGGACGAGGCCTGCACCATCCCGCAGGACACGCTGCCGCCCAACACCGGCGGCGCGTACGGCGGAGCGACGACCGTGCACTCGGTGTTCTTCGGCTAACCGGCGGGGTGCGTCGCTTCGGCGGCGCACCTCTCTCGTATGGGTGCCGCTCCGGCGGGGCCCTCGGTAGACATGGAGACCGTCAAGGGGTCGGAAGCAGGGGGAAACCGGACCGCACGGCGAGGCCGGACGGCTCCTGGTGGCCCGGCACGCACGCCCGGGCACCTGGTTCGGGCCGCTGCAGCGCACGCGGGGCCGAGGCCGTCCGAACGAGGGACGGCCCAGGCCGGCGCGTTACTTGGTGCGCGCGGTGAGACCAGGCGGCTCTCTCCGGGGCGGGTCGGGGAGCCCACCGTCGAGTCATACGCCGCGGCGCCCCCGAGAACCGGCTGGTGGTGGACTCTGCCGGTGGGGGAGGATGGCCTTCATGCCCGTAGTGACTTTTTCTTCGCTGTTGTTCGAGCCAGACCGGCCCCAAGGCGGGGCGTCTGGGAAAGGACTCGAACGATGGCACACTCACCGCACCGGCGCTGGAAGGGCTGCTGCACGCTGTGCGCACCGCACAAGGTGCGTGGCGTCGGCCGCTCGGAGAAGGACCCGGCAGCCGTCCGGCGCCGGCTCGGCAGGTCCCGTCGCCTGACCCGCCGGGACCTGGGCGACCAGAGCTGATCTACCCCTCCCGGACTGCGGCCGCTCGCCCGTGAGCCGCGACGTGGAGTGTGTGGCACAACGGCACCATGCTCAGCCACCCGCCGCCTGCTTCGCCGCTCGCCAACGTCACCCCCGGCCCCGACCAGCCTGAGCACAGCACCTGGCGGCGCCGACTCACCGAGGCGGGCCCGCACCGAACAACGGTTCCTGGCCCCTCACCGCAGCCGCCCGGCCAACCAGGCCGGCGGAGAAGGACGGCTCAGGAGGCGGACGGCTCGATTTCGCCCGCGAAGACGATGACCTGGTCGATGAGGCTCCGTCGCAGATGGACGACGTCCGTTCCCGCCAGGCGGGGGCCTCCGTCCGGCGTGGTGAAAACCCACTGGTACCGGGCCCACTCGCCCGGCATGTCCACCGCCGAGCAGCGCACCATCGTTCCCGTACCCGCCGGATGCCGTCGGATGTCCAGCACGAACCGCTCGACCGACTCGATCCCCTCACTGCGCCCCAACGGCCCCCAGAACACCACGTCCGAGGTCAGGGCCTGGGAGAGCAGAACAGTCACATAGCTGTCGTCCGAGGCGTTGAACGCTGAGATGAACGTGTCGATCGCGGAACGTGCGGTCTCTTCCTGCATCCACCAGTAATACCAGTCGCTTCGCGGAACGTGCTCGTCCCGTGAGCCGCCTTTTCGATCACGGTCGTCTCTTCCGGCCGCAGCGTGTGGCGCGTGTGGCGTTCCATCTGCGGGAGGCGGAGCGGAGCGGGGAGTTCTCCGTGGACACGTGCGCGTCGGACGCGCTGTGGACGGAGCGGACGGCCCGGTACAAGGTGTTTCTGAACGCCGTGATGGCAGGTCAATGACGTGCGACGGCATCGGCAGGGCAAGAGGAAGGCGCCAGGGCGTCACCCTCTCACCCCGGTCGGCTGACCATGCCCCGATCAAACGGCCGGCTCCGGGAGATCGCCAAGGCGCTCGATGACGCGCCTGCGCAGAAGAAGGTATTCGTCCCAGCGACGCAGAGGGCCCGGCGGGCGTTCGACGGCACGGTCCGCAGTGATGGTCTGCCCGCACTGGAACTGTTCTCGCGTCAGATCGAGTTCGACACCGCTGGGCAGCCGGTTCCACCAGTGAAAGCCCTGCTGGTTTCCGTCGAGACGCACCTCGCCCACGACCAGGTCGCCGCCGAAGATGTCATGGACGATCAACGCGGTGATGTCGCAGTGGCCCCAGGCCGGGTTCCCCGGTTCCCAGCCGGCGCGAGCGAGGTCGTCCGGGGAACAGGTATCGGCGGCCCAACTCGCTCGCAGGGCCCTGTCGAGATCAAGCAGATTCCACGGTGTCATGCCGGCAGCGTCGCAGGCGCCACTGACATCACGGATGGCCCAGGCACCACGGTCCCGTTCCGCGGCCCGCCCACGAGCCCTGGCCGCCGCCCCCTGTGTCGCCGTGGCGGGTCAGGCTTTCTTGACCACGCTGGACTTGAGCTGCATGGCGCCGAACCCATCGATCTTGCAGTCGATGTCGTGGCCTGCCACGCCTTCCACGAGGCGGATGTTGCGCACCTTGGTGCCCGCCTTGATCCCGGTCGGGTGGCCCTTGACCTTCAAGGTCTTGGTCACCGTGACCGTGTCGCCGTCGGCGAGGACATTGCCGACCGAATCCCTGATCACCCCGTCCTCGGTGTCACCCGCGGCCCCGGCGGGCGCGGGCGTCCACTCGTGGCCGCATTCGGGGCAGACCAGGAGCGCCCCCATCTCATAGGTGTACGCACTGGAGCATTCGGGGCACGGCGGCAGGTTCTCGGTCACGGCGCCACTGTAGCCCCGGGCCCGCAAGAATGACGAATTGAAGAAATGTGCAATTCTCTACGTGTCGGTACGTGTGCCGGCTTGAGCCGGGTCGCCCCTGGAGCGGTAGACTTGAAGAGTTCTTCAATTCATTAGTTGCCGTAGTGGTCAAGCTGTGCCGGGTGCGGAGGTTCGGGGTGGGCGGGTTCGTCGAGGCGGCGCGGGCACGGGTGCGCCGGGCGGGGGCGGCTGTGGAGGCCGCGCGGGAGGCCGGGGACGCGTATGCGCTCGCGGTGGCGGCGGATGAGCTGGAGGACGCGTTGCGTCTGGCTCGTGAGAACGGTGTGGACATGGAAGGTGAGCGGTCATGAAGGCGCCGGTTCCCCTGTATCAGGCGAAGGCGGAGTTCTTCCGGATGCTGGGGCATCCGGTGCGTATCCGGGTGCTGGAGCTGCTCCAGGACGGGCCCCTGCCCGTGCGGGACCTGCTGGCCGCGATCGAGATCGAGCCGTCCAGCCTGTCCCAGCAGCTGGCGGTGCTGCGCCGCTCGGGCATCGTCACCGCCACCCGCGCCGGCTCCACCGTCGTCTACGAGCTCGCGGGCGGGGACGTGGCCGAGCTGATGCGCGCGGCTCGCCGGATCCTGACCGAGATGCTCGCCGGGCAGCACGAGCTCCTCGAAGAGCTCCGCGACGCGGAGACGGGAGCCGCGCGGTGACGTGGCACCGCAGGCGCACGCGGCCGGTGGCCTGTGCGCGGGGGGCCTCGCCTGTGTGGCGGCGCCTGCTGAGTGTTCCGCTGGTTCCGGAGGCGGTGCGGCAGACACGTCGTGACACCGCCATGGCGCTCACCGAGTACGGGCTCCGCCCCGATACGGCCTTCGCCGGAGCCGTCCTGCTGGTGGTGAGCGAGCTGGTCGCCAATGCCGTACGGCACGCCGCCGAACAGTCCCCCACGGCGGACGTGACCATCGCGGTGGGGGCCGGGCAGCTGGTGATCGGTGTCGCGGATCAGGACCCGCGGCTTCCCCGCCTGTCCCCCGAGGCGATGGGGGAAGGGCTGCGGACCGTCAGTGACCTGGCGGCCGCGTACGGCGGCGCGCTGGGCGTGGAGCCTGCCGCGCACGGCTGCGGCAAGGTGGTCCTGGTCCGGTTCCAGGTGCCCGACGAGCTGAGCTCCTACGGAAGGCGCGTCGCTTCCCGTGTGTTTTGAGATCACCTACCTGCACCCCGACGGCAGCCGGCCCGCGCACACGGCCGACGCGCAGGAGATCCGCTCCCTCGTCGCCTGGGCCTCCAGGACAGGGGTAGGGGTTCGCGTGCGCCCCGTCACCGTGCCCACCACCCCGCGCGACGGCTCGGGCGACAATCCGGCCGTCCCCGTGATGTCCGAGGAAGGAAACCCGTCATGACGGATGACGCCTCCGACCGGCCCTTGCCCCCGTCCCCGTCGGCCTCCGGGGAGGCGGGCGAGAAGCGGGCGGAACGGCAGGTCGCCCTGCGGGTGCTGGTCTATGTCTTCGTCACCCACCTCTTCGCCGGTTTCATCTGGCTGCTGTTCTATCTCGGCGGCCACGCGGACAAATAGCCGGACGGCGAGAGCGGGTTCTGTACCGGTGTGAGGTTGTGCGCGTCGGCGCACAGGGGCCCATGGTCCGCACTCGGCGGTCTCTCCCCGGCCGCCGAGTGCGGACCGCAGTGCTGTCCGGGGGTCAGTTGACCCGCGGTGTGTCCTGGGGCCAGGCCGTGGTGTGCCATTGCCGCTGTCCTGACGTGTTTGCCGGTGACCGGTAGGAGGCCAGGGCAGCCGTCAGGTCGGGGTGGACGGGCACGGGGGGTTGTGCCGCGTCGGGGACGAGGGAGCCGTCGGCGGGGATCGCGGCGAGTGCCAGCGGCCGGCCGTGGGCGGTGAGGTGGAGGGCGGCCTCGGCGATGGCGTGCTGTCCTGCCACGGACCAGCCGTTGAGCCGGGCGAGGTCGAGGATGAGAGGGCCGGTGCCGCGGGCGGCGGCCCAGCCGACGGCACCGCCGAAGCGACCCGCGGCCTGAGCGCCGAGGTAGCCGGAGAGCGCCAGGACACCCAGGCTGTCATGGACGGTGTAGGACCACTCGATCGTCATGATGTTCCTCGCACGCTTCTTTCGGTGGACCCGGTACCGCGCTGCCCGGGCCGGGTCGGCAGGACGATCCAGATGTTCTTGCCGCCGCCGTCGGCATCCGGCAGCACCGAGAAGGCGCCTCCCAGTTCCGTGGTGAGTTCGCCGATGAGACCGAGCCCGCCGGGGCCGTCCGTGAAGGACGCCGCATCGGGCCGGTGGGGGTGACGGTCGTGGACGGCGAAGGCGAGGGCGTCCTGGCCGGCGGCGTAGGTGACGGTCAGCTGGGGCGAGGCGACGGCGGCGTGGCGGACGCTGTTGGTGACCAGCTCGCTCAGCATGAGGAGGGCTGCGTCCAGGACGTGGCGGCTGGGGCGGATGTCCCAGCCGGAATAGGCCACCTGGGCGGTGCGACGGGCCAGGGAAACCGAGGCCGGGACCGTCGGCAGGGTCAGCACGTGCCGGTACGGCAGGGTGGCGGGTGCTTTCACGAGGCCGCGGACCCACCCGTGCCGCCGCCCGTCCGGGCCGGGGCTGTGGTGTGGGCGAAACGGAAGCCGGTCACGGTCTGCGGGTGAATGCGCAGCAGGATGTCGTGGGGACCGTGGGCCCAGCCGGGGAGGGTGCGCCGGTAGTGGGCGGCCTCGTCCCGGTCGGTGACCACCTCGGCCAGGCCGCCCGCCGTCACCGCCCAGCCGGTGCCGGTATTGGGGTGCAGGTAGTCGCAGTGGTACGTGACGCTGATCCGGGTGGA
This sequence comes from Streptomyces albireticuli, assembly GCF_021228125.1. Taxonomy (GTDB): domain Bacteria; phylum Actinomycetota; class Actinomycetes; order Streptomycetales; family Streptomycetaceae; genus Streptomyces; species Streptomyces albireticuli. Next base: position 202,426 of record NZ_JAJQQS010000018.1, on the reverse strand, counting down.
GAACGCGGCGCCGGGGGCCGGGACGCGGATGACCAGACGCCCGTATTCCAGGACGTGTGAGGCGGGCCGCACGGCGAGGGCGTCGCGTTGCTCGTATACGAGGCGGCCTTGTGAGGCACCGCCGAGCATGTACCAGGCTTCCTCACCGGAGACGTCGAGCATGCGGCGTGGCGAGGGGGCGGTGGTCATCGAGAGGGCTCCTCGGTGATCGCGGGTGCGGGTGCGGGTGCGGGTGCGGGTGCGGGTGCGGGTGCGGGTGCGGGTGCGGGCTGGGCGGGGACGGCCGGCAGCCCGGTGCCGCGCAGGTGGGCGCGGGCGGCGGCGAGGGCCTCGGGCGTGGTGGGGTGGTCGTGGCCGTGGGGCCGGAGCAGGTCCAGGGTGCCGACGGAGGCCAGAACGCGTAGCTGGCCGGGGCGGATGCCGGAGGCCAGGACGGTGATGCCGCGCCGGTTCAGTTCGGTCACCGCGTCCTTGAGGGCCAGGGCGCCGGTGGCGTCGATGGTGCTCACGCGGGACATGCGCAGGATCACCACGCGCACGTCGGCGACCTCGGAGAGTTCGCGCAGGAAGCGGTGGGCGGCGGCGAAGAACAGCGGTCCGTCGATCCGGTACGCCACGATGTGCTCGGTCAGCAGCGCGTGGTCCTCTGCCCTGTGGCCGTCGGGCAGGTCGGCGGCCAGTGGCACCCGGTGAAGGCGGGCCTGCCCGGCCACAGCCCGCAGGGCGAGCGCGCCGGCCACCAGAAGGCCGAGGACGACCGCGTAGACCAGGTCCAGGGCCAGGGTGGCGACGGCGGTCAGGACGAGAACGGTCGCGTCGGAGCGTGTGGCACGGGTCATCGCCCGCAGGCTCGCCGTCTCCACCATGCGGATAGCGGTCGCGATGAGCACACCGGCGAGCGCGGCCAGCGGAATGCGCGAGACCAGCGGGGCGGCGGCGAAGACGATGACGGCCAGGATCACGGCGTGGGTGAGGGAAGCCAGCCGCGAGCACGCGCCGGTACGGACGTTCACCGCCGTACGGGCTATCGCACCGGTGGCCGGTACCCCGCCGAACAGCGGGGCCGCCAGGTTGGCGAGGCCCTGCCCGAACAGCTCCCGGTCCGGATCGTGCTTGGGCCCCACCGTCATGCCGTCCGCCACCGACGCCGACAGCAAGGACTCCAGCGCGGCCAGCGCCGCCACCGCCACGGCGGGCGCCAGCAGCGATCCCAGCGCACCGGGGTCGAGGAAGGCCAGGGACGGCGCGGGCAGCCCGGCCGGCAGGTCGCCGATCGGACGAGCCCCCAGATGGCCGACCTGCGCGGCGACGGTCGCGCCCGTCACCGCCAGGATCGAGAACGGGACCGTGGGCCGCCACCGTGCGCCCAGCAGCGTGACCGCGGCCACCGCGCCCGTGAGCGCGAGCGCACTCCAGTTGGGCGACTTCACGAACGCCTCGATGGCGCGCCACGTCACCGCCAGGATCTTCTCGCCCTCCGGCTTGGCCACCCCCAGGGCGTTCGGCACCTGCTGCAAGGCGATCACGCAGGCGATGCCCAGGGTGAAGCCCTCCACCACCGGGGCGGGGACGTAGCGCATGTACCGCCCGGCGCGGGCGAGCGCGAGCGCGATCAGCATCAGGCCGGCGAGCAGACCCACCGTAAGGACGCCGCCGGGCCCGTACCGGGCGACGATCGGGACCAGGACCACGGTCATCGCCCCGGTCGGCCCCGACACCTGGAGATTCGACCCGCCGAAGACCGCGGCCAGCGCGCCGGCGACCACGGCCGTGGCCAGCCCGGCCTCGGCGCCCAGGCCGGAGGAGACCCCGAACCCCAGGGCGAGTGGCAGTGCCACGATCGCCACTGTCAGACCCGCCAGCAGATCCCGGCGAGGGTCGCGCCCCATCAACACCCAGTCGGCACGGGCAGGCAGCAGTCCACGGAACCGGGAGAGGCCCCGGGCGGTCACGGTGGCACTCACTGCGTGGCGACCTCGGCCTCACGCAGCTCTTCGAGGAGCTCGTGCTGCCCGGCGAGCATCTCGGTCAGGATGCGGCGGGCCGCGCGCATCAGCTCGGCCACATCCCCGCCCGCGAGCTCGTAGACGACCGTCGAACCCGTACGCGCGGAGGTCACGATGCCCGACCGGCGCAGCACCGCCAGCTGCTGGGAGAGTGCCGCCGGCTCGATCTCGATCGCGGCCAGCAGGTCCCGCACGGGCAGGGGCCCGTCCTGGAGCAGCTCCAGCACCCGGATACGCACCGGATGCCCCAGCATCCGGAAGAACTCGGCCTTCACCTGATACAGCGGAACCGGCACGACACCCTCAGCCTCTCGCCTCACCTGCCCCCGTCCGGGGCAGCGTCTGGTGCTGTGCCCGCGGCTACCTACGGACACAGCGAAGACATCATGTAGTGAATTGCAAAATTCTGCAATTCGCTACATCGATACCCCGCGGCGGGACGGCCCCGCCCCGACGGGCCGGCCATGCGGCGGGCGAGCGCCGCGACGCCGGCTTCCACTGGGGCACGGTGGGTGACTGTCGCGGCGGTCCGGCTCCTAGGAAGGTGCAGGTGAGGGGCCTATGTGGTGGGGGACCGCACTTTGGGGGTGAGGTGTGAGGGAAGCGCCCATGAGGGGGCGGTTTCTGCCCGGGCCCACCTCGTACGGGCGCCGTCGAATTGAATGACGGAAAAGGCCCGGCGGAGCGTTGTCGCTCCGCCGGGCCACCGTTGTCCACCCTGCTCGCTACGCGGCGGGACCGAGCTTCTTCCACGGCTTGCCGCCGTTGGACTCGGCCTGCCCGGGGGCGACGGTGGTGTACCACTGGGCGTACCAGTACCAGCCGTCGTGCTTCACGAACGCGGCCGTCGAGGCCGACGGGTCGCCGTTCACGATGTGGGTCTCCCGGGTCGTCGTGCCGTTGGCGACCTCGACGTCGTGGTCGCCGACGGCCGAGCGGAGCTTGAACAGGCCGTTGTGCCTGGGGCCACCGGGTGCCCCCTCACCGCCGTTGTCGGCGATGGGGACGAGTTTCCACTTCTGCTCGGCGCGTCCGTCACAGCCGACCGAGGCGACGTCCTCACGGGAGTCGGCCGCGGTCATACAGCGGTCGCCGCTACCGATCGTGAAGAGGCCGTCTCCGGCCGGACGGATCCGCCAGTACTGGTTGGGGTTCGACTCGCCGAGCTCCACCAGATGGACGCGGGACTGGTCGGGGTTGTTGTCGATCATCATCGGCCGGCCCGAGGGGCTGTCGCCGTACTCGAACATCCAGCCCTTGTCCCCCTTGTCGTACATCCGCCACAGCCGTCCGCCGTCGGGCCGGTAGACCTGCCCCTTCGTGTAGTCGGCCGCCTGGCAGCGGTCCCCGGAGGCGGGGGCCGGCGGATCGACGACGTCGACCTCGCGGCGCTGGTCGCCCGTGCTGCCGAACTCCTTGTCCCCGACCTTGAAGGTGACGTTCGCGGGGCCGGTGACCGGCAGGTAGTACTTGAGGTCGATGTCCCGGTACTTGCCCGGTGGCAGGTCCTCGCAGTAGCCGAGCTTGAGCGTGAGCCGGTGGAAGTCGCCCTTCAGGCCACCGGCGTTGGGGCCGGTGTGGCCCGGGGTGAGTCCCTTGATCTCCTTGTAGTCGTTGTCCTTGACGACCGGCGGTGTCGAGGTCGGGATGTCGAACGAGATCTCGGTCCCCCGGCCGAGGGTCGCCTTGCTGTCATTGGTGATCCGCAGCTTGGGCTGCACCGGGTAGAAGTCGTCCTTCCCCGTGGGGAAGTCGACCAGCTCCGCCTTGACGTCGATCACCTCCCTCGGCTGTGTCCGTCCCCCTGCCTTGGCGTTGCCGTACGCGCCCGCGCCCTTGAAGGCGTTGTCGAGGCGGGTGGTGAGGTCGTAGCCCATGCCCCACTCGCCGCCCGGGCGCTTGGTGTAGTCGCCGGCGAGCTCCCAGACCATCGCGCCGCCGATGTCCTTGTCGGCGATGTACTTCGCCTTGGCGTCGACGGACCGCTCGTTCTCGGTGGAGAGGAAGACCTTCTTGGCGTCGTTCCACAGCCAGGGCGATTCGAGGGCGTCCGAGTACTTCTCGGCGTAGGTGCCGGTCAGCTTCCCGTCCTTCACCCCGTAGGACCCCAGATATCCCGGCGTGACGCCGTCCTGGAGGTTCTTGGTGTGCCACAGCGGGTTGGACCCGGCGCCGACCTCGCGGCCGTCCTCGGTGTCGTGCCAGACGTTGTCGATCCCGGTCGCGCCCAGGCCGCAGGACTGCGCGTTGGCGGGCCCCCGGCCCCCTGTGCCCTCCGGGCACTTGGACTGGTCCGGCATGGCCGCGGTCCCCCACAGCCCGTCCGAGCCGCCCTGCACGTCGCGCCAGCCCCGGGAGTAGTACGGGATGCCGAGGTTGATCCGGCCGGGCGGGAGCGCGCCGCGGTAGTAGTGGTAGGCCCAGTCGACGTTGAAGTAGCCGTGCTTCTGGAAGTCCTTGGTGTCGGCCCCCTTGTCGTCGTAGATGCCGGCGTCGGCCAGCTCGTTGTCCCTCCCGTCGTCGTACAGCGGTGCCTGCGGGCCGACGAACTTGTTCCACGAGCCGTGCAGGTCGTACGTCATGACGTTGACGAAGTCCTGGTACTGGAGCGACTGCCCGGCGTCGAGCCCGCGCACCAGGTAGCCCGACGAGGACCCGGCGGAGGTGAGCAGGTAGTAGCGCCCCTTGTCCGACCCGGCCTTGTCCAGCTTCTCCCGCAGCGTCTTCATCAGCGCGTTGTAGCCCTGCTGAAGCCCCTTGCGGCGAGGGTTGGAGACGTCCCAGTCCTTGGGGTTGCCCGTGTTGGGCAGGGCGGTCGGGTACTCGTAGTCGATGTCCACGCCGTTGAACCCGTACCGGTCGAGGAACTCCGTCACGGAGTCGGCGAACCGGTCGATGCCGGCCTGGTTCACCGAGCCGTCACCGTTGGTGGTCATGGTGTAGAAGTTCCGTGTGTCCGCCCAGCCGCCGACGGAGATCAGCGTCTTCACGGCCGGGTGTTTCTTCTTGTAGGTGTTGAGCAGGTTGAAGTGCCCCTTGTACGGCAGCGACGGGTCCATGGCGTTCTTCGCGCCGTCCCAGGTCATGCCGGTGGCCGGGTTCTTGGCGTCGCCCGGGTCGCCGATGGAGATCCGGTCGTCGTCGACGCGGGCGAAGGCGTAGTTGATGTGGCTCACCTTCGACCAGGGGATGTTGGAGACCAGGTACCGGGGGTCCCCGTTCGTCCCGGCGCGCCACCCGGTGAAGTACCCGACCATGCGCCGGGTACGGTCCTTGCCGACCCACTCGCGGCCCGCGTCGTCGTAGACGTCGCAGTAGCGGGCGGAGACGCCCTTGGCCGGGGTCATGCCCTCGGGGCGGCAGTCGCCGGAGGAGGCGGGTTTGGTGCCACGGTCGTCGGCGGAGTCGTCGAAGGGGTCGCCGGCGTCGCCGGGCCCGGGCTTCGGCTTGTCCTGCCCCGACAGCGCGTTGAGCACCCACTTCTGCGCGTCGCTCCCGTTGCAGCCCCAGAGCTGCAACTGCCGCCCGTCGCCGGGCACGGAGCCGGGTACGTCCAGGCACAGGTCGGCGTTGTCGTTCTTCAGCTCATGGGCGTCGGTGCGGGTCCACTTCTGGGCCTCGCTGCCGTTGCAGCCCCATAGCTGCACCTTGGTGCCGTAGTCCTTGCCGGAGTGGTCCGCGTCCAGGCAGAGGTCCAGCGCCCGGACCGTCCCGTCGCCGGGCAGCGTCCAGTCCTGGGCCTCGCTGCCGTTGCAGTCGTGGAGCCGGACCGGGGTGCCGTAGTCGCGCGCACCGTCCTTCACGTCGAGGCACCTGCCCGCCAGGCCCTCGAACTGGCCGGAGGGGAGTTCCTTGGGCGGGCGGCGCATGCTGTCGGGGATGCGCGTGACGTCGTCCCCCGCGGAGAAGATCGACCGCCGCAGGCCGCCCCAATCGTCGTCGATCATTCCGGAGGTGTCGTAGTCGTCGTCCACCGTCCCGGGATTCACCCGCATGGAGACGTAGGCGCCGTCCTTGATGAAGACCGTCCTCATGGTCGGCTGCGGCGGGAACTGACCCGATGGGTCCTGCCGCCATACGCCTCCGGGAGCGGGCGCGTAGAACGCCGCGTCGAGACCCTCGGAGAATCCGGCGCTCTTCAAGGCCGACCAGTTGTCGGCTATCTTCTTCGGGCCGTTGATGAGCTTGTCCCCGGTCCCGTCGATGTCGATGCCGACCAGGGCGTACTGGTCGCCCTTGAAGAAGTAGGCGTTGTTCCCCTGGACAGCGACCGCCGTGTCGATCCCGTCCGCGAAGACGGTCCCGGCGAGCGGGCGGAACGTCTCGGCGATCTTCATCGGGCCGGTGGCGATGGTGCCGCCCAGGAGTCCCTGCCCTGCTGCCTCCTTGTCGAGCGACAGGCGGAGGTACTGGTCACCGCTGAAGAGAAGAAGATCCTTGGGGTGACCGGGAAGCCGGATCGCGGCGTCGATGCCGTTGACGAACACCGTCCCCCGCAAGGCGGGAACGTCCTCGGAGATACTCCGCACCGCGTCCGCTCCCCCGGACAGGCCCCACGAGGGAATCCTCTTGCCTCCGGATACCACGGTCGCATGGCGCACCCGCTGGTAGTTCGGGCCGTTGAAGAGCAGGACGTCGGCGTGGTCGTTGATGGAGACCGCCGCCTGAATGGGCTTCCCTGTCTTCGAGCACTGCCCGGGAGAGGATTCCATCGACCGTGGGGGCCGGGGGTCGAAGCGGGCACAGCCGCGCTTCAGGATCGCGAGGCGGAGCCGGTTGTCCTCGCGCAAAGGGTCGGTCAGCTCGGCGAAACGTTGGGGATCGTCGGCATTGGCATCGGACACCAGGGTGCTGTTGGCGGCCCATGCGTTGATGGCAGCCTCGTCGGCTTGCGTAAGGACATCTTGCCGTCTCCCTGCGGCGTCATACCGCACTCCCTCGAGTGTTTGGATGACCCTGGTCCTGATGGCGTAATCGCGGAGCCCCTCCGCGATCACCACGGCCATCACCATCACCGCTCCCCTCGCTTCCCTGACTTGCCCTTGGCTGGGGGTGGGAGCGGTACGGAAGTCTTCGATGGCCCGGTTGATGTTGTTCTGGTTGACCAGCGGCCAGGTGCTCCGCGTGCCGCCGGTGTCCCCCATCTCGTATCGCCCTGTCCGGTCGCGCAGGTCTTGGTAGTTGCTGGTGTATGCGAGCTGCCTCGCTCGACCTCGTTGTCCTTGGGCGAAGTTCTCAAGCCACGTTCTTTGCGCCCGGGTGAACTGATCGTTGAGATACCAGACGTCCCGTTGGTCTCCCCTCACCACGTAGAAGCCCACGATGTACGCGTCTTCCGGCCGGAAGATCACCCCGATATCCGTAGTGGTGTCACCCTCCGGCGGCCTGGCCCCCGTATAGAGGGCGAGAATGCTCTCTGCCCCCAGCTCCTCGCCGTCCACGCGCGGCACGGTGACCCGGTACCTGTCCCGGTACGGCGCCGAGTAGCGCTCCGTCAGACGCGTCATCAGGGCCTGGTACGCGGCGCTTCTTTCGTCCTGCGCGGCAGCCGGCGGCGCTTGGAGAAGGCCGGCGGTCAACGCGAGGACCACTAGGGCTACCACCATGCCTGCCCAGTCGGCAGGCCCACGCCCCCGTCTTCGTCCGCATTCCACTGCACCGGTCATCATCTGCCTCGCTCTCTCGTACGGTCGTTCCGACGGCAGTGGTCGTCCCCGCGCGCAGACGGCCGCCGCCATCGCCAAGTCTGCTGACGCGGATCAAGGGGAGATAAACGGCGGATGGATGGTCACGTCTCGCCACCGCCCGCGCGCGGGCGGTCCAGAAGGTGGGCCAGGGCGCCCAGGTGGTGGGCGCTCTGGCCCAGGGTGACGAAGCCGCTGCCGGCGCCCGCCAGGCTGCCGACGGCGGGGAGAAGCCGGCGGTAGACGGAGGACGCAATCTCGCGGTCGCCGAGTTCGACGGTGAGGACGGCGGCCAGGCCGAGGCGGGCCTCAAAGAGGGAGTCGCGCGGGAGGGGCGGGGCCGTGGCGGCGAGCGGGGGCTGCCCGCTGCCCGCTGTCCGACGGCAGTGAGGTGTCCCCGTCCTGGCCCGGCACCGGGCCGGGCACCGAGAAACGGAGGCCCCGCATCGCGCACCTGCGGAGTACCCGAAGACCTGGCGCCGCGCCGACTTGGAGTCCGGGATCGGGGTCTGCCGCCGTCGTCCTAGAACTTCCAGACCTGGGACGCGGTGTAGTTGCAGCTGTAGAGCTGGACCGGGGTGCCGTCGTTGGGGTTGCCGCCGCGCACGTCCAGGCACTTGTTGGACTGCGGGTTGATCAGGACGTCACCCTGGTAGCGCACCCACTTCTGGGCACCCGAGCCGTTGCAGTCCCACAACTGGACGGGCGTCCCATCGGCGGTGCCGCTGGACTCGACGTCCAGGCACTTGCCGAAAGCGGTCATCGTGGCACCGATCTCACCGGGCTGCTCGACGTACATCCACTGCTGGGACTCCGTGCCGTTGCAGCCGTAGAGCTGGACCGGCGTGCCGTTGTCCCGCACGCCGCCGCGGACGTCCAGACACTTTCCGGCGAGCCCGACGAGCTGTCCGGCCTGCGCGGCCGCCTGTGCCGACGTCGGCAGGGCGGCGGTGACACCGAGCGCGGCCAGGGCGAGGACGCCCCATACGGACGACTTCCTGAGTGACGTGGTGGACGACTTCGTGGTCGATGCCTGCATGAGGCCCGTTCCCCTTCCTTGAGCGGCCCCGGAGACGCGGTGCGCCCGGGGTGATTTCCTCAAGGAGGCTAGGAACGGCTGTTCAAGAATCGATCAACGCCCGATTGACGACGCGTTGATCCGGTCGGGCCTGATCAGGGCAAATGTTCCAGTTGGTGATCATCGGCCGTTCGCGCTCGATGCCGAGCACGGGCAGCGTGCCGTTGTCCGGCCGGTAGAGGGAGCCGTCCGCCTGCCGACGTTCTGAGGCGGCGGGCGGTCAGGGCGCGCGGGGCGTGGCCGTGGGCGAAGGACGATGTCGTCGTCGGCGCCCTGAGGTGGCGCCGGACCGTCTCCCGCGTGGAGACGGCCGACCGGAGTCGGCTGTGGCCGAGCAGTGGCTCCGGAGCAACCCTATGGCGCTAACTTTCAACCTATTCAGGTACTTGCCCCGATGATCGCCTGCTTGGGCGTTTTGTTTGGGCTAGGGTCACTTGGCCTGGCCGGGGGGCGGCCGGTGGCTGGGGGCGGGGATGGAGCTGCAGCGTTGGCTCGGGCAGGCCGTGGGGGCATTTCACGCATGGGCCCGGGAGTACGAGGAGTACGCGGCCCATCCCGCCATGGCGGTGGACGAGGACGCCCGCGCGTCGGCGTTCGCGGAGCTGAGCGTTCGTCTGCGCGGCAGTTATCCGTTCTTCCACCCCTGCTACGCCGGGCAGATGCTCAAGCCGCCGCACCCCGTCGCCGTCGCGGGCTATCTGGCCGCCATACTCGTCAACTCCAACAACCACGCGCTGGACGGTGGTCCGGCCACCTCGGCCATGGAGGAGGAGGTGGTCGAGCAGCTCGCGGCCATGTTCGGCCTGCGGACGCACATGGGGCATCTCACCAGCGGTGGCACCCTGGCGAACCTGGAGGCACTGTTCGTCGCCCGTGAGAGTCATCCCGGCCGGGGCATCGCCATCAGCGCCGAAGCTCACTACACCCATGCCCGGATGAGTCACCTGCTCGGCATGCGGGTGCACACGGTACCGGTCGACGTCCACGGACGCATGGACACAGGTGCGTTGGGGCAGTTGCTGTCCACGGGGGACATCGGGACGGTCGTCGCCACCACGGGAACCACGGCGCTGGGGGCCGTCGACCCCCTGCACCTCATCGTGCCGTTGGCCCGGCGCCATGGCGCGCGCGTCCATGTGGATGCCGCTTACGGTGGATTCTTCACGCTCCTCGCCGACGAGGAACACGGGGCCGCCTTGGTGACAGGGGATCCCTGGCGGGCCGTCACCCACTGCGACTCGGTGGTGATCGACCCGCACAAGCACGGCTTGCAGCCGTACGGCTGCGGGGCGGTGATTTTCAGCGACCCGGCGGTCGCCCGCTTCTACCGGCACGACTCCCCGTACACCTACTTCACGTCCCAGCGTCCGCACCTCGGGGAAATCAGTCTGGAGTGCTCACGTTCCGGTGCCTCCGCCGCCGCCCTGTGGCTGACCCTCAAGCTGCTGCCGCTGACGCGCCGGGGGCTCGGTGCCGTCCTCGCGGCCGGACGCCGGGCCGCACTGCGCTGGGCGGAGTTGATCGACGAATCACCCGTGCTGGAGCTGTACCAGCGGCCCGAGCTCGACATCGTCACCTATCACCCGCGCACCACACCCGCCGTACTGTCCCGGATCGGCGTGGCCAGCAACGATGTGATGCAGCGGGGCATGAACGCCAAGGAAGACCCCGTCTTCCTCAGCGTCGCCCGCATCGGCGCCTCCGACTTCACCGCCCGTCACGGGGAAGTCACCGCGGACCGTGATCACACCCACATCCTGCGCAGTGTGCTGATGAAACCGGAGAGCGAGCTCTATCTGGAGCGGTTGCACTCCCGCGTGGAGCACCTGGCACGAGCATCGATCCGGCACGCATGAAGGAGTGGGCGATGAATCCCGAATCCCGCGTCCGCCCGTCGACGACAGCCGCGGTCCTTCCCGAGGACTCACGGATTCCCCGGTCACATCCTCAGAGCGGTGCGACAGCCGAATACGACCGGTATTTCCACATCCTCAGGACTCCACCGGACCTGTGCGCATGGACCAGGAGTTGCCTGGGCCTCCAGGAGGCGGTCCTCGCCGACCTTGCGCACGCGCCGAGCCTTGACGACGGTCAACGGGCCGACATTCTCACCGGGCTGCTGTACACGTCCTCCGCGACACTCGCGTCCTGGCTGCGTACCACCCCGGGCCCGGCCCCGGAGCATCACGAACCGTTCGCGGGGGCCCGTCCGGGGCCCGGGCGGTCCGGGGCGGATCAGGGCGATCAGTCCGGCGTGGAGCAGGGCGATCAGCCCGGGGCGGAGCAGGGCGACGCGCTGCGCCGCTGGAAACTCGGCCATCAGCTCTTTCACGTGCTGTTGGCCACGATGAACACCGTTCTGGACGAGACCTTGACCGCCGCGCAAGACAACCAAGGGCCTTCTTTGGTCCAGGGCATGGAACGGTTACGGGTGTTGTACGACGCGGCCACCGCCGCCATGACCTATGCCTCGGACGTCCCGACCGCCGCCTACCAGGACGAGATCCGTCCGAGCATGCGACCTCCCTTCGTCGGGCCCGGGTTCTCGGGGGTCTTCAACCGGGAACACCGCGCGATGACGATCGGCATGCGCCGTCTCAGGCGAGCGGTGAAGGACCTGCCGCCGGAGACCGGCCCCGTCGACGAGATCCGTCACGCGGCTCTCTCCCTCGACGCGGCCCAAAGCCGGAATCACAGCGGTCACGTCAAGATCTGCGAGCGCTGCGTGCCCTCCGGCACCTCACTGCTGAGGCACCATCTCGCGCAGAGCTCTCCCCGGGAGGAACCGCTGTGCGACAGCTGACCGAGTTCCGGAGCGACGTTTCCCGGGCGCCCGGGGACATCGAGGGTATCGACGGGCAGGCGGGACTGCGTCTGCTGGCCGAGTCGGTCGGCGAGGTCGTGTGGCTGGATCACTGTCCTTTCCTGAGCGCGTCGTTCCAGCCGGCGCCGACCTGGCTGAGACATGAGCCGGTCTCCGCGTTCCAGCCGCTGCCCGCACCCACGCCCGGTCATCGTCCGCCACCCTCCGGCCCGCGTCGGCTCTGCGTGTCCTTCGCCCCCGAACACGGCACCAACGCCCGTACCTGGGCGCGCGCCCATGGATACCGACTGCTCGCCCCGGACCCCGGTGTCACGGCCTGGGCCGCGGACAAGATCCATGCCGTCAAGCTGTTCGCGATGGCGGGCGTACCCGCACCGCCGTCACGGGTCGTCCCCGCGGCTGATCGGGAACCCGCCGAAACGTACTGGAACGACCGCTGGCCGCAGGCGGTGGCCCAACGGAGGGAGAACAACCTCATCGGCCGCGGGACCGTCCTCGTCGACTCCCCATCGAGCCTCCGGTCCTGCCTGGACGCCTGGCCGGACGAGCCGGTCAAGCTCAGTCGTCACGCTCCCGGAATCTCCTTGACCGTCACCGCCTGCGCGGGGCCGGACCGCACACTCGTCTCGGCGGTCTCCCACCAGCTGGTGGGGCTTCCGGAACTGGCCGCAGGCTGGGGCACCCACTGCGGCAACCAGCTCGTGCACCCCGACGATCTGCCCGCGGGCCTGTACGGGCAGGCTCGCGAGGCCGCCCGTCGCGTGGGCGAGGTGCTCCGCGGACGAGGCTTCCGCGGCGTATTCGGCCTGGACCTCGTCGAAGACGCCGGCCGGCTGATGGCCGTCGAGGTCAACCCGCGCTTCCAGACCGTCGTCTCCCTCGTCCAGGCCGTCGAGGGCGGCGCGGGACTCCTGCCGTCCCTGGGTCTGCACATCCTGTCCTTCCTGCTCCCCGCCCTTCCCGATCCGGTGGCACGGGCTCTTCCCCCGGGCCCGTACCCCAGTCAGCTCGTGGTGCACAGCGCCACGGACGGCACCGTGCACGACCTCGCGCCCTCGGGGCGCTACCGGAGGGCCGACCACGGGGTGACCGGTCCCCTCCCCACCGGTGCCGGCGTCGCCGACGACGAAGCCCTGTGGTGGGGCATCGCCCACCCCGGACCCGTCAGTGCCGGCCAAGAGCTGGCGCTCGCCCAGTTCGGCCGTCCCGTCGCGGCCCTCGAACCGCGCCCGCGCCCGGCCCCGGACGCGATGGCGTGGATCGCCACGCTCCTCCAGCGGTCCCGGATCGCCACCGACAGTCTTCCCGGCCTCCCCGCCCAGGGCCGGTCGCAGGCGCCACCGGCAAGCGCGCCACCAGCAGCCGGACCGCCGCCCCTGCGGCTGGACGAACAACGGATGCGCGAAGCCGGCCACCACACCATCGAACTGATCATCAACCGGCTCACCACGGCCGGTGACCGGCCGCCCCTCCACGCGCCCTCACCCGCCACCCTCCGGGCCACCCTGGACGAGCCCCTTCCCGAGCACGGCACCTCGAACCTGCCCGCTCTTCTCGACCACGTCACCCAGCAGGCCCTCGGCGAGGCGACCCGCCTGGATCACCCGCGCTGCTTCGCCTTCGTCCCCTCGACCGGCAACTTCCCGGCCGTACTGGCCGACGCACTCGCCGCCGCCCACCTTTCGGTCCCCGGGGCCTGGCTCGTCGGCGCCGGACCCACCCAGCTCGAACTCACCACCCTCGGCTGGCTCAAGGCACTGCTCGGCCTGCCCGAAAGCCACGGTGGTCTGCTCGTCAGTGGCGGATCCCTGGCCAATCTCACCGCCCTGGCCGTCGCCCGCGACCACCACCTGGGCGGCGACTGCGCACAGGCCCGTCTGTACTGTTCCACCCAGGCCCACCCGTCCGTCCCGCGCGCGGCGCACCTCCTGGGTCTCACCCGCGGCCGGCTCTCCGCCGTCCCCGCCGATGAGGGCCTGCGCCTGGACACTCCCGCCGTCGCGCGGCGGATCGCCCGGGACCGGGACGAGGGCTTGCGCCCCTTCGCCGTGGTCGCCACCCTCGGCACCACGGGGACCGGCGCCGTCGACCCCCTCGACGACCTCGCCGACCTGTGCGAGCGGGAAGGGCTGTGGCTCCACGTCGACGGCGCCCACGGCGCGGCGGTGGCCGCCACCCCCCGAGGCCACCATCTGCGCGGCGCCCTGGGGCGGGCCGACTCCCTGACCTTCGATCCGCACAAGTGGCTCTTCCAGCCCTACGAGACCGGCTGCGTCCTGCTCCGCCGCCCCGAGCTGCTGCCCGCCACCTTCGCGCTGGGACGCCACGCCCTGGACACCGGTTACCTCGAGCCCACCGAATCCCGCGGCGACGAGGTCAACCTCTCCGACTACGGGCCCCAGCAGAGCCGCGGCCTCCGGGCCCTGAAGTTGTGGCTCTCGCTCAAGACCTTCGGTGCCCAGGCGTTCCGGCGGGCCATCGAGCACGGCATGGACCTGGCCGAGCACGCTGCCGCGCTCATCGCCGCCCACCCCGATCTGAGGCTGGTCACCGCGCCCAGCCTCGCCGTCCTCACCTTTCGCTACCAACCGGCCGACGCATCGGAGGACTGGGACGGCGACACCGCCCAGGAACGCATCAGCCGCGACATCTGCGCGGGCGGTCAGGCCCTGATCCTGACCACCCGGGTGCGCGGTGTCACCGTGCTGCGGATGTGCACCATCAACCCCACCAGCACCCGCGCGGACGTGGAGGCCGTCCTGGAACTGGTTGCCCAGCAGGGCCGCAGGCCCTGACGATGAACCGCCGCCCTGCCAGGGTCAGGAGAACACCAGCGCTGACGGCCCCTCGATCAGCTTCACCCCGCCGCTGCCGCACCTCAACGGATCGGCCGTGAGCTGAACGCCGGGAGAGGCCACCCTCCTCCCCGTGAACCTGCCGGACGTCACCTTGCCCGCGACCAGCACCACGGCCTCACCGGCGGGCTGCGGCACGACCCCCACGTCGTACACCACCGTGCTCCGCTCTCCGGTGTTCCACGTGATCCGCTCCTCGGTGACCGAACGGGACAGCAGGCAGCTGTTCTCCCCTCCACCCTTGATCACGGATTTCGCCGCCGTCAGTGACGGATCCGTCGATACGCAGTGGTAGTCACCGTGGCCCGTGATCTGTGTGGGCTTCGCCGAGAAAGTCAATCCCGGTGAGAACGCGACGGAGTTGCTTCCCGCACAGTTGAGGACGGCGTCCGCGCTCTCCCCGGAACGCGCGGATGCGGGAAGCACCACCGGACCCGCCGCCACCAGAACCACGACCACGCCCGCGCACCCCCATGCCTTGCCCCACCGATACCCCATGCCCATCCACTCCCCGTCCTGCTCCCGATCGCGACCGGCCCCTGACGACGGCAGCATTCTCCGGTCCCCGGCCCGCTTCCGTGGGATGACCGGTGAGGAGCTGCGAAGCTGACGCAGCGTCCGCGCACAAGCGGCGCGAGAGATCACCCGCACGCTGTGCCGTGGCGGGACGGCATGGTGGTCGAGGCTGACGGCAGGCTGGGGCCCGTTCGGACGCTCGGCTCGATAGCGCGTGCTACCAGTACTGCGGGCGCCATTCGAAGAGCAGGATGGTCGCGTCGTCCCGCAACTGGTTGCGCTGGTAGTCGAGGATGGCGTGGATGAGCAGCCGCAGGACTTCGGCCGGACGCTGGCCGGCGGCGGAGGAGCGGATGATGAAGTCGGTGAACCGGTCGAGGCCGAACTCCGCACCGTCCGCGTCGCGGGCTTCCACGACGCCGTCGGTGTAGAGCAGGACGCAGTCGCCCGGTTCCAGCGTCGCCTCGTGGACCTGCCGGGCTGACGGCGCGAACTGGCCGGCCAGGCCGATCGGCGGCTGCGGAGGGCTGTCCAGCACCCCACCGAGCACCCGCTCGGACCGGATCAGCAGCGGCGGGGGATGACCGCAGTTGACCCAGCGCAGCTCCCCGGTGAGCGCGTCGAGGCGGCAGAGCACACCGGTGCAGAAATGGTCGGGCAGCCACTGGGCGAGCGCCTGGTCCACGGAGCCGACGACATCGGCCAGGTCGCCGCCGCCGCGGCGGGCGTTCCGCGCCGCCGCCATGGCGACCGACGTGGTCAGGCCGGAGTTCAGATCGTGCCCCATGGAGTCGAGGATCATGGTGTGCAGCACGTCCTTGACCACCGAGTGGTCGAAGGCGTCGCCGGCGACGTCGTACGCCGGCTCCAGCACCGCGGTCGAGACGCACCTGCTGCTGCCGATGGTGTGGGACGGCAGGAAGGCCCGCAGCATCTCGGTGGGCAGCCGCATGGTCGTGGTGCGGGCGCGGGCGGCGAGCCAGTCGCTGTAGGTGCGCTTGGAGGTGATCAGCATGGCGAACAGGAAGGCCAGCATCCGGCTGCGGCGCATCCGCACCCCGTCGAGCGAGGGGGTGCGCACCGCCAGCACGCCCAGCCGTTCGGCACCGTCGACCAAGGGCATCCAGACCATCACGTCGTCGTCGGCATCGGCCACTCGCGGAGTGACCGTACGGTACGCCCAGCCGGCCGGCGAACGGTCCACCGGAAGCGGCTCCAACGCCTCGTCGAGCGGGATCAGCAGCTGTTGCTGCAGGTCGACGAGGTAGATCAGCGCGGTGCCCAGGCCGAGGGCCGAGGCGCACCGGTTCGCCAGGTCGGGCAGTTCGAACGGCAGGGCCGTCTGCGCCTCGACGATCAGATCTTCCAGCCGGTTCTCGTCGACGGCGGTGCCGGGGCCGGCGGACGAGTGTGGTGGGTCCGGCACGGGGATCACCCCTTCCGTTCCCAGTCTCACACCGATCCCGGCTTCTCTCACGTCGGGCACGATCGCGTCTCGTGCCGGGCACCCTCGCGTGGGTACGGCTGCTCGCCCGGCCCGCACCGGCACCGGCGGACGAGAAGGCGGCGTGCGAGCCGGGACAGAATGGCTGCTGCGCTCGTCGCCCGGGCGTACGCGTGTGCTCGTCCAGGCGTACGCGACAGCGGCGTCGTGCGCGCGACCACCACCGAGACCGTCCAGGACAAGGAAGCCGTCCCCACACCATGAGCGACCCGCTGTCGTCCCCGGAGTTCCTCCGGAACCCCTACCCCTTCTACGACGAACTCCGGGCGACGGCCCCGGTGAGCCAGGTGGCCACCGGCTCCGGAGGCCGGTCCGGCTACCTCGTGACCGGCTACGCCGAAGCGAAGGCGGCCTTCACCGACCCGCGCCTGTCCAAGGACACCGCCAGGTTCTTCGCCGACCGTACCTCCGGCCGCGACCTGCACCCCGCGGTGGCCCGCACCATGCTCGCCACCGACCCGCCCGAACACACCCGGCTGCGCCGCTTGGTGACCAAAGCGTTCACCACCGGCGCCGTCACCCGCCTGCGCCCGCATATCCAGCACACTGTCGACCACCTTCTCGACGCTCTCCCGGAGAACGGTGCGGCGGACCTCGTCACCGGTCTGGCCGTCCCGCTGCCGGTGACGGTGATCTGCCAGCTGCTCGGCGTGCCCGAGACCGATCGGTCCCAGGTGCGGATCTGGTCGAACGACCTCTTCGCCGCCGGGCAGCCCCAACGGATCGACGTGGCCTCCCACGCCGTGGCCGGCTATATGGCCGACCTCATCGAGGCCAAGCGCCGCGCCCCGGACGACAGCCTGCTGCACGACCTCATCACCGTCCGGGAGGAAGGCGAAGGCGAAGGCGAACAGCTCGGCGAGGACGAGTTGGTCTCCCTCGCCGTCCTGCTCCTCGTCGCCGGTCACGAAACCACCACGAACTTCATCGGCAACGCCGTCCTGGCGCTCCTTCAGCACCCCGCCCTCCTCAGCGACGCACGAAGCGACCCCGCCCGGATCGACAGCATGCTGAACGAACTGCTGCGCTATGACTCACCGGTCGGAATCGCCACCTTCCGATACACCACGGAAGCGATCGCACTCGGCGATACCGAAATCCCCGCCGGCGTCCCCGTGCTCATCTCACCCGCAGCGGCGAACCGAGACCCCGCCCGGTACCCGGCTCCCGGCCGCCCCGACGCCGACCGCGACGCCGGAGGCCACCTGGCGTTCGGCCACGGAATCCACCGTTGCCCGGGAGCCCCCCTTGCCCTGGCCGAGGCGGAGATCGCCCTCCGTGCGCTCCTGACCCGGTTTCCCGGGCTCCGCCTCGCGGTCCCGCCCGGCGAACTCCGATGGCGGCGTACGCGACTTATGCGAGGGCTGGAGTCCTTGCCGGTGTTCACGCGGTAGAGCGCGGCCGACCGTGTACCGGGCCGGCCATGCGGCGTGGAGCCGCGAGGCGCACAGTTGGAGTCAGGGGCCCCCGATGCCCGGGAGGCCGACGACGCCGGGAAAGGGCCGCAAGGCGCCTGTATACGCCACTGAGACCATGTCCCCCCACGAGCCGGTCGTTCTCGAGCCGGGGATGCCCACGGAGGTCCTGTTCGGCCCTCCGACGCCCGGACCGGAAGGCGGCAGCGGAGGTGTCCCGCTCTCCCGGGTTGCCGGCGGGTACGGCGCACCGGGGCACCCCGGGGCGGGTCGTGAAACACGCCGAAGACGGAGTCGCGGTCAGTCGCGGCCCCGGCTGGGGGCAGGGCTCGGACGGCATCATCCCGAACCGAACAGGGGCTTTCGCGCTGGCAGTTCGCGCGACCGCCGCTTCGCCCGCAGCCGGTGTGCGGGTCCGTCAGGTCCTCGTTCATCGCCCGTGTGCTCACGGAGTCGATCACGAACCGCGGCCGGTCCGGATCTCCGCGCGGACCCGACTCGCCAAGAATCGGGCGCCGGAGTCCGGTTATAGGCTCTGACCGGAGAAGACCTGATCTGCCCGGAACGTCGAATCGGGGCGCGCCGGGCCCTCGCCGGGTCCCTGGGCCCGCGCGGGGGCGATGACCGTTGCCTTCAGCGGCACGGACGGGTCGGCCGCGCGGGCGGCGTCGACCCGTGCGCCGACGCCGATCAGTTTGCGGCCCTGTGCCAGGTCGCGGGGGCGGTTCACGGTGAGCAGCGCGACCGGTACGCCGTCGCGCAGCCACAGCACGGCCCACTCGGTGTCCGTCGACTTTCCACGTCGCACAACGGTGTCGGCGGCCGCGTGATGGCCCGCGTACTGCACATGACGGCCGAACTGTTCCGACCAGAAGTACGGCACGGGGTCATAGGGATCCGGTGCGCCGCCGGTGATGCCGGCGGCCACGGTGCGGGGACCGTGCAGGGCGTTGTCCCAATGGTGGACGAGCAGCCGGGTGCCGAAGCGAGCGGAGGGGAAGGAGGCGCAGTCGCCGACCGCGTACACATCGGGCAGCGAGGTGCGCAGCCGGTCGTCGGCCGTGACCGAGCCGTCCGGGCCGAGCGCGATGCCGGAGCCGGCGAGCCAGGCGGTGGCCGGCCGGGCGCCGACGCCGGCGACCACAGCGTCGGTGGTGAGCCGCCGTCCGTCGGCCAGCACGACGGCGCCCCGCTCGTACGCCGACACCCGCGCGCCCAGCAGGAGTTCCGCTCCCGCCTGGGCGTACCAGTCGGCCATCGGCGCGGTCGCTTCCGCGGGCAGGGAACCGGCCAGAGGGCGGTCGGCGGCCTCCACCACGGTGACCGCGCAGCCCGACGCGCGGGCGACGCCGGTGAGTTCGGCGCCGATCCAGCCGGCGCCGACCACGACGACGTCACGGCGCTCGGCGAGGACGCTCCGCAGACGCCTGGCGTCGGTGAGCGTCCGCAACAGGTGGACGCCGTCGGCTCCGGGGAGAGGAACGGGCTCGGCGCCGGTCGCCAGGACCAGGGTCCGGTAGGGGACCGGGCCCGCCGTGGTGTCGAGCGTGCGGGTGCGGGGGTGCAGCCCGGTCACCTCGACGCCCAGCCGCAGTTCGACGTCGAGGGCGTCGAAGTCGATGTCGTAGGCCGGGTCCTGCGCGGTCCCCATCAGGACGCCCTTGGACAACGCGGGTCTGTCGTAGGGGCGGTGGGGTTCGGCTCCGACGATGACGACGGGCCCGCCGTAGCCCCGCTCGCGCAGGGCCACGGCGGTCTGCGCCCCGGCCACCCCTGCTCCGGCGATGACGACGCCGTCCGTCCCGCGGTGGCTGCTCATACCTTCTTCGTCTCCCGGAACATGCGGTGGATCCCGGCTGTGAGCTCCAGCTCCTTCTCGCCGGCCTTCATGAGCGCACGGGCGCGGAAGTCCGCGCTCTCGTTCGCCCCGTGTCTTTCCCGGAGGGCCTTGACCGAATCCGCCTCGACGCGGGCCCGGGCGGGATCGTGGACGCCGTGGGGCAGGTCGCAGCGCGCGCTGACCTTCACCTTGGGCACGAGCGAACGGGAAAGCATGAACATGTCCTTACTCACGTGACGACTTCGGTGAGCCGTCGGACGGGGTGATGACGAGGGAAGGCCCGCCGGCCTCTTCGGGGGTGGCCGTGATACGGACGGTGACGAGGTTGCCCAGGGCCCGGGAGAGCCGTGCCGCCATGCGGTCGATCCGCTCCGGCCAGTCGGCGGGGGCCGCGTGCGGGGGTACGACGATCAGTTCGAGTACGTCGGCGGGGTGGGTGGCGCTTCCGTCGGCCACCGGGCCGGAGAGCGTGAGGTGGGCGGGTGCCGGATCGAGGTCCGCGGCGGCTCGTGCTCGGACCTCCTCCACCACGCGCCCGCCGAGGTCGGCGAGGCCGTCGAGGGCCTTCCAGGCGATGTGTCCGCGGACCGGGCGCACATGATCGCCACGGGCCCGGTGCTCGAGCATGCCCAGCAGGCCGAGGCGGAAGAGCGTGGCCTCCAGCTGCGTGAGGGCCACGGACGCGTCGCGGGCGAGCTCGGCGAGGGGCAAGGGCGCGTCACCGAAGGCGGTGTGGTGCGCTGTGAGGGCCGTGACGATGCGGCCCGAGGCGCCGGGGAAGAGCGCCGGGATCGGCGTGCGGAAGTTCACTTCGCTTCCTCCGGTGTCTCGGGCAGGCTGTCCATGAAGGAGCTGACCGAGAAGACCGCGCGCCCCGGACCCGCCGGCCCGTACCCGGGCGGTGAACTCAGTCCGAACTCACGCATCGTGGCTCCGTAGGCCTCCAGCAGCCGGACGTGGTACTCCAGCGGTGCCCCCTGGGGGTTGGCCCGGCCCAGGGGTGTGGTGGGTTCGGGGCACCAGGTCGTGAACCGCGGGACGATGCCGTGGGACATGAAGAACCGCAGGCCTTCCACCGTGGAGGCGATGGCCTCGTCGACGGTGGTGAAGCCCGCCGGGGCCGCCATCTCCACACCGGCCACGAAGTTGGGGATCACGTTGCGCGGCCCGAAGACGTCGGCGGAGTCCAGGATCCGGCGGTGCCATTCGTCGCGCCCGACGTGCCGTTCCTTGCCCGGGCAGTAGAGCTGGAAGAGCCGCTCGTCCCACACCTCGTAGTTGGGGTGGTAGATGCGGATGCCGTAGTCGTGGAAGCGCCGCACGTCGGCCTTGGGGAGGGCCTGGGCGACGACCTTGCCGATCCAGCGGCCCGGGAAGCGCTCCTCGATGGCCTGGGCGTACCGCCCGTAGAAACCGGCTTCGTCCCGCCCGCCGACCCGGCCCGTAATCGCCCCGCCGGTCAGGGTGTACGCCGTGGAGGCCCCCGCGGTGTCGTGCCGGTCGATGATCTCCAGGGCCTCCAGCACCTCCTCGACGGGTTTGACGCCGGTGTAGGGGCGGCCGGCGGCCTTGTGCTGGTGCCAGTTGTGGTTGATGTCGCAGTACCGGCACTCCTGCTTGGCGCCGAAGTACTGGCAGACCCGGAAGACCGTCAGGTAGATCAGATAGCCCCACTGGATGGTCGGCGCGACCTCCATCACCGACTTCCCGTTGGCCAGCGCGTGCCGGTAGTAGTCCGGCATCGGCGGCAGACCGACGTCCGCGATCCGCGCGCCGTCGAGATAGAGCCCGAGGAGGCCGTCGGGGCCGGCCGAAACCCGGTAGGGCGACGCCGGGTTGACCCGCACGGACACCA
The DNA here is from genome assembly GCF_021228125.1 of Streptomyces albireticuli. Classification (GTDB taxonomy): domain Bacteria; phylum Actinomycetota; class Actinomycetes; order Streptomycetales; family Streptomycetaceae; genus Streptomyces; species Streptomyces albireticuli. The sequence continues at coordinate 180,849 of NZ_JAJQQS010000018.1, read as the reverse complement.
CCGTGCGGCGCAGCCCGTAGGGGCCGCCGGTCAGCACCACTTCCTCCGGCGGGCGGCGCAAGGCGGCCTCGCCCAGCTCGGGCAGGGTTCCGTGATCGAAGGAGAAGATGAAGTACGACTTCGGCTTCACCTCACCGCCGTCGTTGCCGCTCAGCGCCGAGGCGTCGAAGGCCATGCCGCCGCGCAGCAGATCCTCCTTGATCACCGCTTCCCGCGGCAGGTGCGGGAAGCGGTCCATGAGTCCTTCGACGAGAGCGGTACGGCTGGGCATGTGCTGATCTCCTCCAGGCGGCCGAGGCCGCTCAGGTGTTGCGTCGGGGGTGTATCCCGGGTCCTTCGGTACGCGACCGGGCAGGGCCGGGGCGGGTGGGCCGTCGGGCGGGAGCGGAGGACTTGAGCCTCGCGCGGGGTCCGGTACCCGTGCCGGTCAGTGGACGAGCACCCTGTGCTGTTCCCGCCACAGGGCCAGCACGTCCTCCCGCCGCTCGGGGTGTGCGGCGAACCACATGGGCCGGGTGACGGGCAGCCCTTCGTGTCCGTCCCGGTCGACGGACACGACCGTGAACTCGAAGCGGGCGAGCGGGCTGCCGGGAGCGTCCGGCAGCCGGGCCGGGGCGAGCCGGACGTGGAAGACGTCCGGTGGCGCGGCCGAGGTGAGCAGCGCGGGCCGTCCGCTGCCGAGGTTCGCGGCCGTCCGGCTGCCGGGCCGCACGGCCGCGCGCAACCGCCGGTCGCCGATCGGGCACAGGTCCCCCACGCTCAGCACGCACGGACGGGGGCAGCCGTCCGCGTCCACGGTGACGAGGAGGAAACATTGTCCCTCCGGCCGCTCCCTCTCGGAGGGGGTGAACAACCGCAGGACGGACCGAGGCAGCTGGTCACCCAGCGGTACGGACATCACGCCACTCCTCGTCGTCGACGCGCCGGTTCATCCGCCACGGCTGGGCACGGGCGGGTTGTTCCCGCGCGTCACGGGGGTTCTCGCCGGCTTCGGCCATGGATGGGCATCGACGACGAAGCCGGCGAGAGTCAGGGGCCCGGTGGTGTCAGGGCGCCGGCCGTTGCCCGGTCGGGGGATCCGTGAGGACCTGCTCATATTCCGTCAGTACGTTCAGAAAGGAGGCGCGGCCCCACAGCGCCAGTCCCAGGGCCGCGACGAAGACGGCCGACACGTGCAGGGCGCACGCCGGGTCCGTGCCGGTGACCTGCCGTACCGCCGCTTGGTCGTCGCGGGCCCAGGCCCGTACGGCCTCGGCGACGGCGGGACCGTAGGACGGTGGCACCGCGGGGGCGATCGAGTCCGCCAGGCGCAGCAGACGGCAGATCCGGATGTCGCGGTCGCCGATCTCCACGATGCTCAAGGTGAACTGGAGCAGGCCGCCGAGCACGCCGTATGCGATCGCCCGCCCGGACGGATCCAGCGCGGCGAGGGTCTCCGCCACCGCGGTGGGGTCGTGCTCCGCGTACCCGCGTACGAGCGCGAGGGCACCGTCTTCGGCCGATGGTTTCTGGCCAGCTTCTTGCATGACCACCACGCTAGATCCGGAAGATGTTCTTCCGGATCGGGCTCTGGTCGTGGTTCCGCCTGGTCAGAAGGCACTAGGACCTGTGACCCATGGGGTCGTCCCAGGGGTCGGCCCTTGCCGAGGGCACGGTCGAAGAGGGGCGGCGGGCGGTCCCGGTGGCGTTCGGGCCTGGCCGGGTCGGTCACCTTTCGCCGCGTCCGACACCGGTCGTGCGAAGGCTCCGGGCATGACAGTCGCACCATGTGGCTCAGGTCACGTTCGATCCCTTCAACACTGCCGCCCCTGCCCCCGTATCCCCTCGCGCAATCACGCATGGCGAGATCGGAGGATGCCGGATGGGTGTGTGGCATGCCGGGAAAGGCAGGCGTTCGTAGTGGGCGTCCGCATGTGGCGCGCTCGGCGGAAGGCGGAGGGAGCGGCTTTCGGTAGTGAGAAGGGCGTGCGGGCCGCCTATGCCGAGTTCGGTGGCGAGCTTCTGGGTTTCGCGCACAACGCGCTCGGTGACCACCAGCTGGCCGAGGAGGTGGTCCAGGAGGTGTTCCTGCGGGCGTGGCGCGCTTCGGACTCCTTCGACAGCAGCCGTGGTACCCCGCGGACCTGGCTGTACGCCATCGCCCGCAACGTGATCGTGGACGCCCGGCGGCGCCGGGAGGCCCGGCCGCCCGCGGCCCGTGCGGAGGAGGCGGGGCGGGAGGGCGCGGGCGCGGACGCCGACCCGTACGACCGGTTGCTGGCACGGATCGAGTTGCGCGAGGCCCTGGACCGTCTGCGCCCCGAGCACCGGGAAGTGGTCATCGAGGTGTACTTCCTGGGCAGGAGCTGCGCGGATCTGGCCGGTGAACTCGGCATCCCTGCCTCCAGCGCCCGCAGTCGCCTGTACCACGGCATCCGCGCGCTGCGCGGCATCCTCGACGAGAACGGATGGCTGGCGCCATGAACGACTTCTGCACCGCGATCCGCGAGGAGGTCACGGAACTCCTGCTCCTGGGCAGGCCGCTGCCCGATCCGCTCGCCCGCCACGCGGCGTCGTGCGAGGGGTGCGCCCAGGAAACGGAAGGAGTGCGCCGGGTGGTGCGCACCTTCGAGCGGGCCGACTTCCTCCGTGTCCCGTCCGCTCTTCCCGAGCCCAGCGGGACAACCGTCGTCGACACGGTACGGGCGCGCATGCCCGTACGCCGCCTGGTGGCGGCCGGAATCGCGTCCCTGGTGCTGGCGGCCTGCGCGGCCTTCGTCACCGTCGTGGCGGACGCCGGTGACGACACCCGCACGTCCGTCGCCTCCGTCCACGTCGCACAGGACGGTGAGATGATCGCGCATCCCTGGGGCACCGAGATCCCGGTGTCGCTGTCCGGACTACGGGCCGGCGGCACTTACCGGCTGATGACGGGCGACTCCGGTGGTGAGCGGGTGCAGGCGGGCAGTGTGCGGGTGAGCGGGCGGGGCGAAGCCCCGCTGCGCGTGCGCATGACCACCGCCATGAGCAAGGACGCCGTCGTCACGCTGTACGTCCAGGACGCTGACGGGCGCTTCGTCGCCCAGGCCCCCGCAGGGCCGCGTCGCAGGGCCTGACACGGGGCGGCGTCCCGCCTCGTCGTCCCCGGCCACCCCCTCATCAGGGCCGGTTGTCTGCCGGACCCTCCCTCAACGCACCCACAGGTGTGCCTTATATGGAGGTTTGTCAGTGTTTTCGATCAGAAGGATCGCCGGTGTCACCGCGGTGCTGACCGGCATCGGAGCAACTGCGCTCGGGGCGGTGAGCCTCGCCCAGGCCGCCCAACCGTCGCACCCGACCTCCGTCCGGCACGGTGAGGTGAAGGCCGCCGCGGCTTACGGAAAGTCGGTCCACGTGCCCATATCGGGCCGCGATCGCGTGTACACCGCCGACCAGACCTCCAACACGGTCACGGTCATCGACCCGTCCACCGGCCGGACGCTCGGCACGATCGCCCTCGGAGTCCAGCGTCTGGGCACCACGCTCAGCCCGCAGTACACCGGCAACGTGGGAGTGCACGGTCTGGCCTTCTCCCGTGACCACAAGCGCCTCGGCGTGGTGAGCGTCACGAGCAACACCGTCGACATCATCGACACGGCCACCAACAAGGTGATCAGCGAGACCGACGTCGGCCGCGCCTCGCACGAGGGCACCTTCACCGCGGACGGCGAACAGTTCTGGGTGGCCGACCGCGGACGCGACACCGTCACGGTCGTCGACGCGGTGCGCGGAGGCGTCGTCACCCACATCAAGGTCGGCCCCGGCCCGTCCAAAGTGGTTCTCAGCCCCGACGGCAGGACGGCCTACGTCAACCACATCAGCGCGTCCGAGATCACCGCGGTCGACGTGCGCACCCACAGGATCCGCTACACCGTCAAGGGCCTGGGGGACGCCTTCTCCTCCGACGAAGCGATCTCGCCCGACGGCACGGAGCTGTGGGCATCGCATAAACGCGCGGGCCTGACCAGCGTCGTCGATCTCCGGCACCGCAGGGTCACGGCCGTGCTGAAGACCGGACCGGACTCCAACCACCCCAACTTCGCCGACACGAGGAACGGCTCGTTCGCCTATCTGACCGTGGGCGGTCTCGACCAGACGCTCGTCTACCACCGTAACCCGGGCGGCACACCGCGGTTGGCGACTCGGATCCACCACACCGGGCACGCACCGCACGGCATGTGGCCCAGCGGAGACGGCACACGCATGTACGTGGGCATGGAGAAGTCCGACACGGTCGACGTCATCGACACCGCGACCAACAAGGTGACCGACACGATGGGCGTCGGCAAGGAGCCCCAGGCCCTGGTGTACGTGCCCGACGCGGCGCCCGCCGGATCCGCGGCCAACCTCGGCCGCCAGGGCCTCGGCGACACACCACGTAACGTGCCCACCACCCTCCCCGACGGAACGGCGGGTGAGCCCATGCGCCCGGACGACAAGGGACGCCGGCTGGAAGCCACGGTCCGGACCGTCAGCGGACTCGGCATGATCCAGCTCCAGGCCCGTGACCTCCGGCCGACCACGACCTACCGGGCGTACGCGGTCCGGAAGGACGGCGCCAAGACACCGCTGCTGTCCTTCACCACGGACTCCTCGGGCAACGCGGCCCAGGTCCTGGCCTTCGCCGACTTCACCGGCGTGGGTGTCTCCCTCACGTCCCAAGGCAAGGCCACCGCGCAGACCCTGGCCCGGATGTCGGCCGCGGCCACCTCCGCGCACCACGGCTCGGACAGCGGTGTCGAGGCCGCCGACCTCCTGTACTGCGACTGCTGCTGAAAGGACGCACGCCACCATGACACGCACACCTCGCACGCGCCCCGGCCGGCGCGCACACCGGACGGCCGCGGTACTGGCAACGGTCGTGGGAGCACTCCTCCCGCTCACGGGAACCGCCTCGGCACACGTGCGGGTGTTCTCCGAGGGCGCCACGGAGGGAAGCCCGGCCACACTGCGGTTCCGGGTCCCCTCCGAAAAGGCGGACACCACCACCGTACGTGTCGACGTCACCCTCCCGACCGGGGTCACGTCCACAGGTGTGCCACCGGCCTCTGGATGGACACGCACGGAAATCCCCGCCTCCGCGGGCGGGGCGGCGCACATCGTGTGGACCGCCGCGGCGGGCCACGAGCTCAAGCCCGACCGACACCGCTATTTCGACGTTCAGGTGGGGCCGCTTCCGAAGAAACCGAGCATCGCCTTCGACGTGGCCCAGACGTACTCGGACGGCACCGTGGCGAACTGGAACCAACAGCCGACGGGCGGCAAGGAACCGGACTTCCCGGCAGCCGTACTGGTCCTCGACGCCACTGCCGCCAAGGCCGGGCAAGCCCGAGGGGACGTGACGGTACGGCCGACACCGACACCGACACCGACACCGACGCCGAATCGGACGAGCGCTGCGACTGCGACTGCGATTGCGGCAGCGGGTGCCGGGGACGAAGGGCCGGGCGTGGCTCCATGGCTTCCATGGACCGTAGCGGGCGCCGCGGCCTCGGCCGCGGGTGCCATGGTCGTGATACGCCGCAAGACGAAGTTTTGCGAATGAGTTTTCGTATCACTCAATCATGGTGCCGATGAGGATAGCGGCGGCAATTCTGGGGAAATTACCAGGAATTCGGGGGTGCGGGGAGGAGTGGGTTCCCACTCCTCCCCGTCATGGTTCGACCAGTCATTCGGCGGGGGCGCGCCGGGGTCAGCGCACGAATTTCCAGGTGATGCCGTTGACCACGCCCCGGTCGAGCGGTGCCAGCTTCTGGAAGGCCAGGCGGCCGAGGTCGATGTGGGTGCGGTCGCAGGAGAGACACTTGTCCTTGACCGGCACCCTGATGGTCTTGCCGTTGTAGCTGACCTCGACCGATATGCCCTTGCAGAGAGGGTCGTTGTTGGGGTTGGCGGAGGTCCACCACGAGGGCGAGACCGCGACCAGGTCCTGGGAGTTCGCGTCGATGGGCGTCCCGCAGGCGCCGAATCCCTGGTCGGTGTAGTAGGTCATCTTTCCGTTCATCGGCTGGCCGATGGGCACGTCGGCGGCCGCCGGTCCCGCGGCGACGGCAATGCCGGTGGCGGCGACCGCCAGGATGACGGCAGCGGAGCGCGCAGCTCGGTTTCCACGCATGGTCTCTCCTCGTTCAGGGGTAATGGCGGGTGGGTGCACTCCACGGATCCGTGGAGCGAGCATCCCGGAAACCGGCATCGCGGAGCCGCGACGGCTCGCCGGTCGGGAAGTGGAAGGACAGCGGCAATTCTTCGGCACGCGTCCGGCTTTCGGTCCATGAGTGCCATGCGGGGCGACGCCGACGCAAGTCCCCGCAGTGACAGTTGTCCGGAATCGGTTGCCAAATGCAGCTGGTTTGGCTGCCCATGACGCATGTCGTTGACAACGAAGTTGAAGAGTTATTCACTGCGCAAGGGTGACGGCCGCAGCGCCTTTCGCCGGCCCCGTCACGCATTCAGTGAGCGAGTGTCACCTCAGCGATCCGACCCCCACAGGAGTCACCGTGAGAAGAAACCGCTTCGTCACCTTGCTGCTGGCCGTAATGGCTCTGGTCGGTACGGTCCTCCTCGTGCCCTCCGGCACGGCGAGTGCCGCGGGCCCGTGCGACAGCGCGCCCAACTGGACGGCCGGTGCCTGGTATCCGGCGGGCACGGTCGTCCGGTACACGGACGGCAAGTACTACCTCGCCGAACACGACAATCCCGGCTACGACCCGATCATCAGCACGTGGTACTGGGACCCTTACACCTGTCAGGGCGGCGGCAACCCGGGCACCGGCAAGTTCCCGGTGACGGAGGCCCAGTTCCAGCAGATGTTCCCCGGCCGGAACTCCTTCTACACGTACAACGGGCTGATCGCGGCGCTGTCCGCGTACCCGGGATTCGCCAACACCGGCAGTGACCAGGTCAAGCGGCAGGAGGCCGCGGCCTTCCTGGCCAATGTCGACCACGAGACCGGTGGCCTGGTCCACATCGTGGAGCAGAACACGGCCAACTACCCGCACTACTGCGACCGGAACCAGCCCTACGGCTGCCCGGCCGGTCAGGCCGCCTATTACGGGCGCGGTCCGCTCCAGCTCAGCTGGAACTTCAACTACAAGGCGGCGGGCGACGCCCTCGGGATCAACTTGCTGAACAACCCGTCGCTCGTCCAGAGCGACGCGGCCGTCGCCTGGAAGACCGCCCTGTGGTACTGGAACACCCAGCGCGGCCCCGGCAGCATGACGCCGCACGACGCGATGGTCAACGGTCGTGGATTCGGGGAGACCATCCGCAGCATCAACGGCGCCGTGGAGTGCGACGGCCGCAACCCCGCGCAGGTGCAGAGCCGGGTGAACAGTTACCAGCGATTCGCCCGGACGCTGGGTGCGGACCCGGGTGGCAACCTCTACTGCTGAGCCCCGGGCCGGCGGCTGACGCGCAGGCTCCGCGGGGGAGTTCTGGAGGCCATGGAATCCCATGGCCTCCAGAGCTCTGTCCGGAGCCCGTGCCTCCCGCGGAGCCGAGGGCGGTGTTCGCGGTCAGACGGCCCGGAAGCTCAAGCGCGGTGCCCGGGACTTCCAGGTGTGGAAGTCGTTGGCCGGCTCCGAGAGGACGTCGCCCGTGCAGTCGGCGTTGGCGTACATGTCGAGCCGCTTGTCGGTCAGGTTGAACACTCCGTAGGCGGGGAAGGGGAGCGTGACGCAGTCCGCCCCGGGGTCGGCGTGCCAGGACGTCCTTCCCTCGAAGGGGGTCTCGTAGAAGCACGCGGATCCGGTCACGCAGATCTCCCGGGTATCGGGGCCGGCGGCTGACGCGGAGCCGGTGAGAAGCGTCAGCGAGAGCACCGACGCCGAGACGCCGATCGTGAGGACGGATTTGATTCCAGGGCCCATGACTGCCTCCGTGAAGTCCGAGTGGTCAGGCGTGAAGTGCGAATGGTCGGGCGATTTCGCGAGGACGGGGGCGCGGGGCTTCCCCGGTCCGCCGCGACGAGGAGCGGTGTTCCGGTCGAACCGTGTGACGCGGCCGGTCTACGCGATGTCCGCCGGAAGCCCGACGGGGTACCGCGCGCCGAAGTCGGCGGAGACGGAGACGGCCTGCCAGGCTTCGGCCTCGGCCGTCCGCCGCCGTGAGTGGTCGAGCGCCATCCGGGCCGCGTTCGCGCCCAGGGGCAGATGGGTGGGGAGGTGGTCGCGCTTGACCACGCGCACCAGGATCGCGGCGGCGCGGTCCGGGTCGCCGGCGGTACGGCTGTCGCGGACCTGGTCGTTGAAGGCGCCGACGGTCGCCTGGTACTCCGGCGGGATGTCCTGGACGTCCATGGAGGCTCCGGCCCAGTCGGTGGCGAAGCCGCTGGGCTCGACGACCAGGTAGCGGATACCGAAGGGCGCGGTCTCGGTGGCGAGCACACGGGTGAGGCCGTCGATGGCGAACTTGGCGGCCTGGTAGGAGCCCAGGCCGGCACTGCCGCCCACCCGGCCGCCGATGGAGGAGAACTGGACGACGGTGCCGCCGCCCTGGGCCTTCAGCAGGGGGAGCGCCGCCTTGGAGACGTTGTACACGCCCCAGAAGTTCGTCTCGAACTGGCGGCGGAAGTCGTCCTCCGGGGCCGTCTCGACCGGGGCGACGTTCGCGTAGCCGGCGTTGTTGACGATGACGTCGACGCGGCCGAAGCGGTCACGGGCGGCGCCGAGCGCGGCCGCGGCGGCCTGGGCGTCGGTCACGTCGAGCGCGAGCGGGAGGACCTTGTCGCCGAACTTCTCGACCAGATCGGCGAGCTGTTCCGGCTTACGGGCGGTGGCGGCGACCTGGTCGCCCGCCTCCAGGGCGGCGACCGCGAGGGAGCGGCCTAAGCCGCGGGAGGAACCGGTGATGAACCACGTTCGGGTCTGAGGTGCCATACGGATAGCAAAACACGGTTGCGTTAATAGCGCAACCTCGTTGCGTTAGAATGTCCGCATGGTCAGCCGCAGTCAGCCCACACGAGCCCGGAGCCCCGAGGCCAAGCGCGCCCGCGAAGCCGCGATCCTCGACGCGGCGGCCCGCCTGGCCACGGTGAACGGCATCCGGGCGGTGACCCTGACCGACATCGCCGCAGAGGTCGGCCTGCACAAGTCGGCGATGCTCCGCTACTTCGAGACCCGGGAAGAGATCTTCCTCCGCCTGGCCGCCGCCGGGTGGGTGGAGTGGTCGCGGGAGGTGCGCGAGCGGCTCGCCGCCCTCGCGCCCGGAGCGGGCGGCGGGGACGGTGGGGACTCCGCGCATGCCGCGAACGGCGCGGACCCGGAGCCCGGCCCGCGCGCGGCCGCCGGCCTGCTGGCCGAGACGCTGGTCGCGCGCCCCCTGTTCTGTGACCTGCTCGCCCACACGCCGATGACGCTCGAGCACAACGTCTCGCTGGACAGCGTCCGGTCCTTCAAGGTGATCGCCATCGCCGAGGTCGTGGCCGTGGGCGAGGCGCTGCGCCGGGTGGTCGCGCTGACCCCGGCGCAGGCCGGCGACGTCGTCGCCACGGCCACGGCGATGGCGGGCGCCCTGTGGCAGATGGCCGCCCCGGGAACCGCACTGCGCCGCCTCTACGAGTCGGACCCGGATCTGGCCCACGCCGTCGTCGACGTCGCCCCCCGGCTGACCGGCATCCTGAGCGCGCTGCTGCGGGGTTACGGCGCCGACGGCGCGGGCCGGCCGGCGGATCAGGTGGAGTAGCGGGGGCGTCACAAGACACCGGCCGGCGTCCGTCCGCTGCGTGAAGAGGCGGTCACCGCCGGCGTAGGGCATCCGGATCCCGGCGGTGCGCGACGGCGTGGACCGCTTGGTGCCGATCGGCCGGGGCCGCCGGGTCGGCGACAGCGACGCCGTCGCCCCGTACCGAGCGCGGTGGCGCCGGCGATTCCGCGCGGTGCCGCCGGCAGGGCCGCCACTCTCCCGGCAGGTGACCGGCGTCGGCGACATCAGGGCGGCGTAAGGAACATGACGCGCCGGTTGAACCCGGGTCTGCCGTCCCTTTGTATGGATGACGTGAACAGCCCTCTGCGCCACGACGACCGACCGCCTCATACGGCGTGCCGAGTCCTGCGCGCTGTTCCGCCTCCGGTGCTGTAGAAGCGCCGGAAGCCTTTACCGCGGCTCCCTGATACCGGGAGCCGCGGCGTCTTCGCGCATCCCGTCACCCGCGCTCACCGAGCCGATGACGGAAGCGTCCGTTCGTACGAGAGCCCCCGCCGCAGGCGGTCGCTGTCGTCTTTTCCCTATCCCGGAGTGGATCCTTATGTCTTCTGCGCTCTCGCCTGCCTCCCGGACGGTGCTGGTCACCGGTGCCACCTCGGGCATCGGCTGGGAGACCGCGCGATTGCTCGCCGCGCGCGGTGACACGGTCATCGTGCACGCCCCGGACCAGGCCTCCGGCGACGACGCCGTCGCCCGCCTGGTCGCGTCCGGCACCGACACCCTGCGGCTGCGCCTCGCCGTCGCGGACTTCTCGCGGCTGGACGAGGTGCGCGCCATGGCCGCCCGTATCGCCGACGCGCACCCCGTGCTGGACGTGCTGGTGAACAACGCGGCCGTGGCCGCCCCCGAACGCCGCACCGTGACGGACGACGGCAACGAGCTGTCCCTCCAGGTCAACTTCCTGGCCGCCTATCTGCTCACCCATGAGCTCTCCGGCCCGCTCGGCGCCCGACCCGGCAGCCGCGTCGTCAACGTGTCCTCGGCCATGCACCGCACCGCGTCCATCTCCTGGAACGACCCCCACCGCGCGCGCCGTTACTCCCGCCTCGCCGCTTACGCGCAGTCCCAGCTAGCCCTGACGATCTTCGCGCGGGAGAGCGCCCCGTGGACGTCCGTCAGTGTGCATCCCGGCGTCTGCGACACCGCCCTGATGCCGTTGTACGCGCACGAGGGCGACTCCGCGGCCGAGGGCGCCGCGCGTGTGGCGCGCCTGTGTGATCCGGCCACGGAGGTGGAGGGCGGCGCGTACTACGACGGCACCGTCCTCGCCCCCGCCGCGCCGGTCGTGCTGGAGGACCGCACGGTCCGTCGTCTGTGCAAGCTCGCCGACCAGCTGGTCGCCCAGCACGCCTGACCGACTCTCCGAACGACCCCCTGAAGAGCGAAGGAAGGACGACCGATGTCGAAGCGCGCTCGTAAGAGACGAGCCCGTCGCAAGAAGAACGCCAACCACGGCAAGAAGGCGTGCACCTGACGGCCGTACACCTCTGACCGGCGGGCGGTGCGGAACCAGGGGGTTGGTTTCGCGCCGCCCGTCTCGTGCGTGGTGGGGAGTGGAGTTCTGTGTTCGAGGAGATCGCGCGCCGGGTTATGACGTCCGGTGCGGGGGAGTGGGCGTCGTGGTTCCCGCCGGGGATGCCCGGCCTGGGAGCGCTGCCCGACCACGTGCGGTTCACCCGGACCGGGCGATGGTGGGCCGACCGGCCGTCGTCGCCCCGGGCGGCGGCGCTCACCTGCGCGGGGTACACCCTGATGGGCGGTGACCCGCGCGCGGTGCCCCCGGAGGCGCTGGCGCCGCTGGCCCACGGCTACTTCGCGGTGCCGGACAGATTCCTGCCCCTGCTGGGGGAGGCGTTCGAACGGGTCGTGCCCTGGGAGCGCATGCTCTGGGTGCGCGGCGACAGCGCGCCGGTGACGACTCGACCGGTGACGGGCGTGAAGGTCACCGTCCGACGGCTGACGGGTGCGGACGCCCTGGCGGTCCGCGGGCTGGGCCCGGACCTGAGCTGGATCGCGGGCACCTGGGGCGGACCGGGCGGGCTCGCCGCGTCGGGCCTCTGCTGGGGCGCCTTTCGCGAGGGGCGGCTGCTCTCCTTGGCCTGCACCTATTTCCGCGGCAGCCTGTACGAGGACATCGCCGTCGCCACCCGCCCCGAGGAGCGCGGCCGAGGACTCGCCACTGCCTGTGTACACGGCTTGTGCGCGGACATCACCGCCCGGGGCACCCTGCCGACCTGGACGTGCTCGCGCCACAACGACCCCAGCCGTCGGCTCGCGGCCGGTGCCGGATTCCGCCTGCACCGCGAGTACGTGCACTACGCGGTAGGAGCATCGGCGGTCCCTTCCGGACGGCAGGCTGTCAGCACCTCCTTTTTGGCCGCCGGACCTGACGCGAGGGTGGAGGGCGCGTGTCGGCGGGTCCGCCGCCGGTAGCGGAAACGTGAGAGAGGACGTGCCGCGCACGGCCCCGATTCCGGTCAAGCCCGGCAAATACCAGATCCACGCCCACATCATCGGACCGACCTCCCTCCTGACAGCCACCGAGCGCGCCGTCAAGATCGTGGGGTCGCCCTATGTGATCCACCTGGCCTACCACCAGGCCGCGGGGCTGGCGTTTCCCCGGGCGACGCCCTCCGGATATGTGGTTTTCCGGGCCGTACCCGGATCAAAAGCCGCCGTCGCGGCGCCTTCCCGATTGAGCGCAACTCCCCAGCAGAGGCTAGGATTTGATCTTTCTTGAGAAGGGGCGCTCATGGGCACCAGGTTTATCGAGGTAGACGAATCCCGGCAAGGCGAGCCGGGGGTGCGGAAGGGAGGCAGGACATTGACAGTGGGAGACCAGTCCATCACCCAGGACGCATGGGTGAAGGTCGAAGCCTACGACGATCTCGATCCGACCGTGACCGGGGATGTCCATCTGCACACGTTCGCCGTCCCGGGTATGGAGGTTCGGGTCGGAGCCGCGAAGAATGACGAGGACGAAAGCGGCGAGTTCGAAACCAGACTGATCCCTTCTGTCCAGTATTACCAGATCGAGCTCGGGCCCGATTCGCTGAATAAGCTCCATGACGCGCTCAGGCCCTTCATCGCGGCCGCGAAGGAATGCGAGCCGCCGAAGGGCCGCAAGGTACGCGTCAAGTAGTCCGTCCGTCCTCGTGGGCGGGGCCGGCGGTGCGCGCCTCGCCAGGCCGCGCCGCGTCACGGGGCCCGGGGTGGCCCTTCCGTCCGGCCGGGCGCCGCGCTCGGCTCACCGCGCGGTCCGGAGGGCGGCGAGTCGTCGGTCGAGCGTCGCCAGGGCTTCGCCGGGGGTGCGGCGGCCCATCAGGACCTGCATGCCGAGTCCGTCGGCGAGGGCGATCAGGGCGTCCGCCTCCCCGTCCGTGTCGGTGCCGGGGCGGACGTCTCCGGACGCCTGTGCCGTGCGGAGCAGCAGGGCGACGAGTTCCGCGAGCCCGTCGTACTGTTCGCGCTGGACGGCGGCCAGGGCGGGGGTGACGGCCGCGTGGGCGGCGAAGGCGAGCCAGGCCCGGCTCTCCGCCAGCGTCGGTTCGTCGTGCGGCAGGATGCCGGCGAGCGTGTGCCGCAGCATCGTCGTGGCCGAGCCCGGGTCGGCCGAGTCCGCGATCCGGCCCTGAACGCGCGCGCTGACCCGGGCGTTCATGTCCTCCACGACGGAGGCCATCATCTCCTCCTTGCTGGGGAAGCAGCGCTGCACGGCTCCGACCGAGACGCCGGCCCGGGCCGCCACGTCGCGCACGGTCATCCCCTCGAGTCCTTCTTCGCTGACGAGGGCGAAGGCCGCCGCCACGATCCGACGCCGCCGGCTGTCGTAATCCACCTGTCTGGGCATGCCCTCGATTCTAGTGATACTTTCGTATCGATACGAGCGTATCGAATCCCTTGTTCAAGCGACCTGAGGAGCGGCATGACCGTCACACGCGCGAGGCGACACAGTCCCGGCAACGGGCAGCGCACCCGCTGGCTCCTGGGGGTGATCCTGTTCGTGCAGGGCTTCGGTTCGGCCCTCACGGAGGCGCTGTGGAGCACCAGCTTCGGCGTGGCCGGCCTCCTCAGGGGCGCGGGCCTGCCGCGGTGGACCGACCTGGCGGTCGGCGCGCTCGGCGCGGTGCTCCTCGCCTGGGCGCAGGCCGTACGAGGCGCGGAACGGCGGGCACGTGCCTGAGCCGGCCGACGCGTCCCCGTCCGGCGGAACGCCCGAGCGCGCCCCGGCCCGCGGAGTCGCCAGACGGTGGCTGTTACGGCGGGCCGGGACGGTGGTCGCCGCGGCCGGCGCGGGCGCGGCGGCGGGCGGTCTGCTCGGCGCGCGTGCCGCGAAGGAGAAGGGCGCGACCGGGCAGCGCCCGACCTTCCTCCTCGTGCACGGCGCCAACAGCAACGCCTACACCTTCGCGCCCCTGATCGCCGCCCTCACCCTGGAGGGCCACCGCGCGCTCGCCGTCGACCTCCCCGGCCACGGCACACAGGCGAACTTCCCGCCCTCCTACCAGGCGCCGCAGGACCTGGCCGCGTTCGCGACCGCCCCGTCACCGGTCCTCTCCCGGACCACCCTGGAGGACAACGTCCGCCATGTCGCGGACGTCGTGCGCGGCGTCGCCCGCCAGGGTCCGGTCATCCTGGTCGGCCACAGCATGGGCGGTGCCACGATCACCAGGGTGGGCAATCAGGTGCCGGACGCGATAGCACGGCTGGTGTACATGTCGGCGTTCTGCTGCGTCCGGATACGTACCGTCCTCGACTGCTTCCTGGTCCCCGAGGGCAGGACGACGCTGCTCCCCACCATCCCGAGCGTCGGCGACCCCGAGCGGACCGGCGTCCTCCGGAACAACTGGCGCTCGGCGGACGCCGGCTTCGTCGCCAAGGCGAAGGCCGCCTTCGCGGCGGAGTACGGCGACGCGGCCTTCCGCAACGCGCTCAACACCTTCGAGCCGGACGAATCGGCCTCGCTCATCCGCGACGACGCCCGCGGCCACCCGGCGACATGGGGCCGCGTCCCCCGCAGCTACCTGCGCTTCACCCTGGACCGCAGCATCCCGCTCGCCCTCCAGGACCGGATGATCAAGGAGGCCGACGCGGCGACCCCCGGCAACCGATTCGACGTCCACTCCCTGCGCGCCCCGCACCTGGGCCCCGCCGACCCGGCGCCTCTGGCCGCCGTCCTCGCGGGACTGGCGTGACGGCCCGCCCCCGTGTCCGCCTTCCGGCTCACCCCCGTATCCACCTTCCGGCTCACCCCCGTGCCCACTACGTGGCACCCGTGCACTACGAACTCGCCTAACCTCGACCGGTCTCAGACGACCGTGCTGAGGGCCGCCGCGACCGCGAAGCCGGTCACCGAGAGGACGGACTCCAGGACCGTCCAGGACCTGAGGGTGTCGCGCTCCGAGATGCCGAAGTACTTGGCCACGATCCAGAAGCCGCCGTCGTTGACGTGCGAGGCGAAGATCGAACCGGCCGAGATCGCCATGATGACCAGCGCGAGGAACGGCTGGGAGTGGCCCGCGTCCTCGACCAGCGGGACGGTGATGCCCGCGGTGGTGACGATCGCGACCGTGGCCGAGCCCTGTGCCACGCGCAGGACCAGCGAGATCAGGTAGGCGAGGACGATCACGGGGAGCCCCATGCCGTCGAAGGTGTCCGCGAGGGCGTCGGCGATGCCGGAGCCCTTGAGGACCGCGCCGAAGACCCCGCCGGCGCCGACCACGAGGAGGATGTTGCCGACGGGCTTCAGCGAGGACGTCGAGACCTTCTCCAGGGACCGCCGGGACCAGCCGCGGCGGATGCCGAGCAGGTAGTACGCCATGAGCAGGGCGATCGTCAGGGCCACGAAGGGATTGCCGAAGAACTCGACGACGGACCGCGGGGTCGACGGCGCGAACATGATGGAGGAGAAGGTCGCGGCCAGGATCAGCAGCAGCGGCGTACCGATGATGACGAGCACGGTGGCGAAGGACACCGGTGTCTCGCGCGGACTGCCGCCCGCGGACCGCTGTTCGGCGGCGATCGCCGCCTTGGCCTCCTCGGCGGCCTCGGCCATGTCCTGCGGGACGGCGACGAAGACGCGCTCGCCGATCCAGCCCGCGTAGACCCAGGCGGCGAGCACGGCGGGGATGCCGCAGGCGATGCCCATGACGACGATCCAGCCCAGCGAGACGTCGAACAGACCGGCCGCGGCGACCGGGCCGGGGTGCGGCGGCAGGAACGCGTGGGTCATCGACAGCGCCGCCAGCAGCGGCATCGCGTACAGCAGGACCGACCTGCCCGAGCGCTTCGCGGCGGCGTAGACGACCGGCGCGAGGACGAAGACGCCCACGTCGAAGAAGACGGGGATGCCGAAGATCAGGCCGGTGAGACCCATGACGAAGGGGGCGCGGTGCTCCCCGAAGAGGTTCAGCAACCGCCCGGAGAGGACCTCGGCGCCGCCCGACACCTCCAGTATCGAGCCGAGCATCGTGCCGAGGCCGATGATGATCGCGATGTGTCCGAGGATGCCGCCCATCCCGCTCTCGATCACCGAGACGGCGGCGGACTTCTGTACCGTGCCGAAGAGTTCGGTGACCGAGAGCCCCGCGGCCAGACCGACCGCGATGGAGACCGTGAGCAAGGCCACGACCGGCTGCAGCCTGACTTTGATGATCAGGAGGAGCAGCAGCGCGATGCCGAGGACGGCCACGGTCAGCAGACCGCCCGTACCACCGACGAGGGCCAACAGGCCGCCGGTGTGGGGAGTCCGGGGTGGTGCGGCCGCGCCGTACAGCATGGGAACTCCATTGTTCGCACGGGGGATCCCGCTCGGAGACCCGGTGTTGGCCGGGATGCTAGGCGCGGTGCAGCGAGCTGCGCAACAGTCGTTGCGCAGCTCGCAACGGCCTGCCGCGGGGCGGCGGCCGGAACCCCCGTCACGCCCGCCAGACCGTGCCGCGCCGCTCGTACTCCAGAAGGGCCTCCAGCTTCACCGCGAGATCGGCCCCGGCTTCGCGCCGTACCAGCCACAGGGCCAGGTCCAGGCCCGAGGTCACGCCGCCCGACGTGACCAGGTCGCCGTCGTCGACGACGCGGGCGTCCTTGACGACGCCGCCCTCCTTGACCAGCTCGGCCTTGGCGCCGTGGTGCGTCGTGCACGGGCGCCCGTCGGTGATTCCGGCGGCGGACAGGAGCATGGCGCCGGTGCAGACGGCGGCGATCGTCAGTCCTTCGCGCTGCCGGGCGGACCTCAGGGCCTTGGGCAGGTCACCCCGCTCGATCTCCGCCGTGACGCCCGGTTGGCCCGGGCGCTTGGGATGCCAGCCGCCTCCGGGCACGACGAGGACGTCGGCCGAGTCCGGTGACCAGCCCGACTCCACCTCGACCCGCGTCCCGTAGGAGGTCGTGACGGTCCGCGGCCCGTCGAGCGTCACATACGTCGCCGCGAAGGCCCCGGGGCTTATGTGCCCCGCCGCCGAGAACACCTCGTACGGGCCGGTGAAGTCCTGGTCCTCGGCACCTTCGAACAGCACGATCTGTATGTGACGCATGGTCTTCTCCTCGTGAGGGCGTGATGTCGCGAGCAGCGGGTCAGGGCGTCAGGTTCATCTCTTCGACACAGCGCACCACCGTGTCGCGGAGGGCCTCGACGAGGACGGGGATGAAGTCGCCGTCGGCGGTGTCCGTCATCCAGGGGTCCATCGTCGTGGAGATCAGGTACGTGACCGGCGTCAGCGGGTCCTCGCCGACGACGCCGAGCCGCCCGCAGAACGCGTCGATGAACTCCCGGCCGTGGAGGGCGGGGTCGAAGTCGGACGAGGTGACGATGAGGGGAGGCATCTCGTGGGCCTGCGGGGTCCTGGGCTCGACCAGTTCCGGAAGGAGCCTGAGCCGCTGGGCGATGTGCTCGTTGAGCTGATTGGCCACCTTCAGGCTGGTGTTGGGACGGCCGTCGACGACCGGGTTGAACGCGTACCCGATGATGATCTGGTCCGAGCCCAGTTCGCGGAGGCGCTTCATGGCCTTGTGGTCCCCGAGCAGCTCCTCGTTGCGCTTGGGAACGATGTGCTCGCTGATGTAGGCGAGCTCTTCCTCGACGAGCGTCGGGTCGGGGTGCGGGGCCCGTTCGGCGGGGATGCGCTGGCAGGTGGCGAGGGTGAACGGGTCGCCGGGCCGGGCCATGGTGCGGACGGCGGCGTAGAAGCGCTTGCTGTTGAACAGCGCCTGGCCGAGGATGCGCCCGTAGCCGCCGGCGTCGGTGCGGATGACGCGGTGGCTGAGGTAGACGCCGGCCGCCGCGGCACCGGGCTTGGAGCCCTCGACGCCGAAGAGGCCGACGTTGGTGTCGACGGGCGCTCCCTGGTCGATGTAGGCGGCGCCCATCGCGATCAGGTCGCGTTGCCGCTTGTCGCGGTAGCACAGGCCGCCGGCCGGGTAGGGGACGTAGCCGGCCTTGTGCGGGTCGATGCTGATCGAGTCCGCGCGGTGCAGCGCGTCGTACTGTTCGTTGACGTAGCGGCTCATGGCCAGGTCCGGGGTGATGCGCGGCTTGCCGTTGTGCGGCTTCGGCCGCTTGACGGCGGCGAAGTAGCCGCCCCAGGCGGCGTCGGCGTGTATCGGGTAGCCCAGACCGAGCTGCGCGTATTCGTCGCGCAGGTCGAGGATGCCGGCCAGGGGGTCGACGGCGCTGAGCTCGGTGCTGCCCACGACGGCGACGTCCAGCAGTACGGGCCGGCGCAGGCGCAGACACTCGTCGAGCAGCTCGCGGCGGGCCTCCACGGTGGCCCGCGCGTCGAGGTCGACGCCGACGGGGAGCAGGTTGTCGCGGCCGATCCCGAGGACGGCGGCCGCCTTGGGCCAGCTGTAGTGCATGGTGGCCGACGCCAGTATCACGCCGGGCTCGACCTCGTCCTTGAGGAAGCGGCGGAAGCTGTCGTACCCGAGGTGCTGGATCGTGTACCGGTCGACGAGGTTCAGCTGGTCGTCGGTCAGCCGGTAGGCGTTCCGCAGCCGGGTGGGCAGGTCCAGCACGGTGTTCGGGCGCAGGTTGACCAGCTGCCAGGGGGTGAGTTCCAGGAGCGGCCGCTCGGTGCCGTCGGGCAGGGGCACGGTCATGTCGCGGGCCGCCGCGAGCCCGGCCTCCCGGCGGATCGCCTCGGCGACGGCGACGGGGTGGTACGTGAGGTTACGGGCCGACCAGGCGGCCTCCAGGTTGGCCACGGTGCCGTCGCAGGTGATGTGCCCCCAGGACTCCCCGACGGCGTAGCCCAGCAGCCGGCACAGGTCCTCGCCGACCGCCTTCTCCAGCAGTGTGGTGACCGGTGACGCCTCGGCGGCGACGTTGTTCTGGTTGTAGAGCATGCCCGCGAAGTAACCGGCGATGCCGGGGAGGGTCAGGTCCCAGTTCATATGGCCCTGGAAGCGGTAGCTCCAGGCGGGGGTGGAGCCCCGCAGGGAGTTCAGCAGGGTTTCGAACTCGCCCCGCAGGTTCTTGACGTCCTGCTGGTACGCCTCCGAACGCTTCATCTCCTCGGTGACGTAGACGGGGTCGTCCGGGTAGAGCTCCCGCCGGTCGTCGGCCTGCGCCTGGACCGCCGATCGCACGAGGTCCTCCAGCAGTTGCTGGTTCTCGGCCTTCGGGCCGAGGAACCACGCGGCGAGCGTCGAGGTGCCGGGGGCGTCGGTGAGGTCGAAGTGGGACTCGTGGCGCGCCAGGGCATCGGCGAACCGGCGCCGGGCCGAGGGCGTGGGCTGATCGGTCATGACGGCTCCTGCGGAGATGGGAAGTCGGGGCAGGGGTGTGCTTGCGGGGCCGGGGGTGGCGCTCCCCGGTGTCTCTGCGGGGTCCTGCGGGTTCTCTGCGGGTTCTGCGGGGTCTGCGGGGTCTTCGGCAGAGGAGCGGAACAGGGGCAGAGGACGGCGAGGCGGCGTCCCACGCATGCGCGTCCTGTGAGTGACCTGCGCCCTGGCGATCGCAGACTCCTCAGCATGGGCGTGGGCCCGCGGGGCAGCCAGGGGCTATTCGGCCAACTGGAGCGAAAGCCCTTGAAGGGGAGTGAATTCGGTTATTCCGAGCCGCTCGACAGAATCCCGAAGCACGGGCGCGCGGCGGTCCACCGGACGTCCGGCCCGCACCGCAATCGCGTTGTCCCGCTCAGGAGCGCGGCCATAAGGTCACCGGTATGTCTCTACGTCTCCGTATGCGTCAAGCACTGCCCGAAGCGATGCGCGCCCGCGACAAGGCCGCGGTGAGCGCCCTGCGCTCGACACTCGCGGCGCTGGACAACGCCGAGGCGGTGCCCGTCGGCGAAGCCGCGCTGCGCGGCACGGCCCTGGAGCACGCGCCCGCGGGCGTCGGGGTCACCGAAGCGGCGCGCCGTGAGCTGAGCGAGCGCGAGGTGACGGACGTCGTGCGTGCCGAGGTGGCCGAACGGCTGGCAGCGGCAGAGGAGTTGACGACTCTCGCACACGCCGACCGGGCCGCGGGGCTCCGCGCGGAGGCCGACGTACTGCTTCGCTTCCTCGACGGCCCCGGCGTCGCGTAGGACACGGCGTCGCGTAGGACACGGCGCCGCGTAGGCCCCGGCATCGCGTCGCCGAGTCGGCGGCCCGCCGCCGAGCGGTCGCGTACAGGCCAAGCTTTCCTCCGCGAAGTGACCTCAAGTCCGCGCGTGTCGTCGACGGGCACCGCCCCGGCGCCCCACTGAGCAGGCGGAAGGGGAGCGACCTCCTCGGGTCCGCCCCACGCCGGCAGCCGATTCGGGCCACCCGGCCCGGTCCTGTTCCCTGCGCCGCCCTCCGAGGGGGGTGTTGAGCGGTCTCGGCGGCGTCCGGGAACCTGAGCCCCTCGTCCGAAGGAGAGGGGCCCTCATGACCCAGCACACCCCGCAGATCCGGAGCGCCCAGCACATCGAGAGGCGCTACCGGAACTCGTTCGGCCGGGCCGCCGGCTACCTGCCGAAGAACCGTGCGGCACTGGACGCCTGGCTGGAGCAGTTCAGCCGGGACGTCCACGAGAAGCGCGCCCGGAACGCCATCGTCCGGCGCCGGTCCGTCGACGACCTCCAGCAGCTGATCGAGCGCGACGGCGTCATCCGCATGTATGTCAGCCGGATGATCGAGGACGCCCACGCCATCAACGCCGACGCCAAGCACACGGTGCGGGACATCCCGGACCTGCTCGACCACCTGGACTGCGTCGTCACCAGCACCCCCCGGTACTACCCCAAGGGCGACCCCGACCGGAACTTCTTCCCTCTGTCATCCCTGTTCTGCTACATGATGATGACGGAGCCCGGCTACGCGGTGTTCCGCGACAAGCAGTTCAACAGGGCACTGCTCGGCATCCTCCGCGAGTGGTGTACGCACCTGGACAGCCCGGACAGCCGGGACGTCCTGAACAAGGAGGAGCACGGCTGGCTGTCACCCGCCGCCAAGGACGAGTTCAAGCTCGAGCAATTCCTGATCGACTGGGACGACGACCACGGCGGGTTCCCCTCCTACAACGCCTTCTTCCACCGTGAGCTCCTCGACGGCGAGCGCCCGATCGCCGGCAAGCACGACCCCCGTGTCGTCGTCTCGGCCAACGACGGACGGGTCGTACGCATCCGCAGGAACATCAAACGCAGCGACGAGTTCTGGGCCAAGGGACAGAGGTACTCCCTCCACGACATGCTCGACAGCAGCGATCTCACCGACTCGTTCATCGGCGGTGACGTCCTCCAGTCGTTCCTTTCCGGCGCCGACTACCACCGCTGGCACGCGCCCGTCACCGGCATCGTCCGCAGCGCCCGGGTGGTCGAGGCCCTCATGTTCACCGAGCTGGAGGGTGTGTGGGAGCCCAGCTCGGGGACCGAGTCGCAGGTCTACGGGGCATCGGTCAACACCCGGGGGCTGGTCTTCATCGAGGCTCCCGCCCCCCTCGGCATGGTGTGCGTCATGCCCCTCGGCATGACCGAGATCTCCTCCGTCACGCTCACGGTGCGCCCCGGTGACCACGTCACCAAGGGCGACCAGCTGGGCTACTTCAGCTACGGCGGCTCCAGCATGTGCCTGCTGTTCCAGAAGGGCGCCATCGAGGAGTTCACCGTCCCGGACAACCCCGGCGACATGGAGAGCGGGCATCCGATCCAGGTCAACAGCCAGGTCGCCCGGGCCGCGGCCGCGCCCAAGCGCAAGGCATAGGAGGGGGACATCATGGCGGTGAAGAAGACCCCTGAGCCCGGCCGGAAGCCGGCCGCCGGACCGGGACCCTCCCGGACGGAGAACATCTGCGGCCAACCTTCCCAGGACGGGGAACTCCACGTCTGTATGGGCCTCAACTCCTGCGCGGGCCAGGACGTTCACGGGAAGGCCACCATGGCCGGCACGGGCGAGTGCGCAACAGTGCAGCACGTGTGCCACGGCGAAGGCGCCTGCCGGGGCCAGGGCGGATGCGGATACGCGGGGGACGACTACGAGCAGTTCCACCCGGGTGAGCAGGCGTGCCGGTTCAACGGCAGCTGCGCCAGCCCCATCAACGAGAGCCGCGTCTTCTCCGCCGGCCCGCTGAAGGGCAAGAGCGTCTGGCAGCAGGCGCGCCACCTCTTCGAGGGCCGGATGTACGCGGCGGGCAAGGCGTTCGGCCCGGCCCCCGGCCAGGGCGTACCGGACGACTACTTCCCCGAGTGCGAACGGCTCGTGCCCCCGCGGGCCGGTGACTCCGACAAGGCGGCCGTCCTGTTCCGCTCGTCCGCGGACAACCCCCGCTGTCACGAGGGCGTGGCCTTCCCCGTGCTCCAGGCCATCGTGCGCAACAGCGCGGGCAGGCACCTCCCGGACGTCCAGGTCACCTTCACCATTCCGGAAGGTCTGTCGTCCGTCCTGTACTTCAAGGAGGCGGGGAAGTCGCCGAGCCCCACCTGCCAGGTTCCGACCGACGACAAGGGCGTGGCCACCGCCGTACCGCTCTACGCCGGTCACACCACCCCCGGCGACCAGTGGGTGACCGTCACCGCCTCCACACCCGTACCGCCCCCGGCCGACACGGCCACGTGCGACTTCCATGTCACGGTCCTGACGGCCGAGGGGGCGTCATAGCGCCCCGGGAAGCCGCCGGAACGGGGATACGGACCGGCGGCACGGCCCCGCACCTCGGATTCGGGCTCGGCCTCCGAGGGCCGCACATCCCCTACATCCGCGCGCACCGCCCGCCCGTCGACTTCTTCGAGATCATCTCCGAGAACCACCTCGATCCCCGCTCCGACCGCCGCCGCGCACTGGACGAGATCGCCGAGCACTACCCGATCGTCCTGCACGGGGTGTCGCTGTCGATCGGCAGCATCGACCCGCTCGACCGCGACTACCTGAGCCGGCTGAAACGGCTGGCGGACGCGGTGGACACCCCCTGGGTGTCCGACCACGTGTGCTGGACCGGCGTGCTCGGCGTCCACACCCACGACCTGCTGCCGATCCCCTTCACCGAGGAGGCGCTGGCACACGTCGTACGGCGCGCGCGTACCGTCCAGGACGTCCTGGAGCGCCCGCTAGTCCTGGAGAACCCCAGCAGCTACGTGGAGTTCCGTGCCTCGACCCTCACCGAGTGGGACTTCCTGGGCCGGCTGGCCGAGGAGGCCGACTGCGGGCTGCTCCTCGACGTCAACAACGTCCAGGTCTCCGCCGTCAACCACGGCTTCGACCCCGAGGTGTACCTCAAGGCCCTGCCGCACCACCGGGTGACACAGATGCACCTGGCCGGGCACACCGACTACGGGACGCACCTCGTCGACACCCACGACGCCGAGGTGCCCGGCCGGGTCTGGGAGCTGTACCGGCTCGCCGTGGAGCTCACCGGAGGAGCCGCCACCGTCATCGAGCGCGACGACGGCCTCCCGCCCTTCCGCGCCCTGGAGGCCGAACTCGACCGGGCGAGGTCGGTGGCGGCCACCGCCGGAGCGGGGACCGGTCGCCGTGGATGACGTCCCGCGCTCACTCGCCGACATACAGCGGTGGATGCAGGCCGCGCTCCTGGCACCGGGCCGTGTCCCGTACCTGGCGGAGGTGTTCACCGCGTCCGCCACGCAGTCGGCCGAGGAGCGCTTCCGCGTCTACCACCGCGGCTACCGGCTCCGGCTGCTGCGCTGCATGCGCCTGCGGTATCCCGCGATGCTGCACCTGCTGGGCCGGGAGCTCTTCGAACGGTTCGCCCTGGACCACCTGGACGCCAACCCCTCGCGCTCCCCGGTCCTGGACGCCCTCGGCGACGACTTCCCGGACCACCTGGCCCGCACCCGCCCGGACACCGCGGACGGCGGCCCGCCCGAGGAGTGGATCGACCTGCTCATCGATCTGGCCCGGTTCGAGCGGGACTTCACGACCGTGCTCGACGGGCCCGACACCGGCGAGGACGGGGACGCGCTGCTCTTCGAGGCACGCTTCCCCGTCCACCGCTACGCCGCCGCGGTGCGCCACGGGCAGGAACCCGAACCGCCCGGCGCCCAGCCGGTCCGGCTCTCGCTGACCCGCCGCGACGGCACCGTCGTCGTCCACGACCCGACCGACGCCGGCCACCGGGCCCACCGCGCGACGGCCCCGCCGTCCCCGGCCGCCTGACGTCCGTACTGGAGGACCCCATGCCCTACCTCACGAAGCGCTCGGCCGTCCGGACGACCGACGGCATCACCACCCTCGACGAACTCGCCCGGCACCTGGCCGACGCGGCCCGCATCGAGCTGTCCACCATCCCGCCCTACCTCACCGCCGCGTACTCCATCAAGACCTCCGGCTACTCCCAGTGGGCCCAGGGCCTGTCGGCGCAGCGCGCCCTGATCGGCATCGCGATCGAGGAAATGCTGCACATGGCCCTGGTGCGGAACGTCATGGCCGGCACCGGCTGCGAAAAGGTCGACGGCACGCCCTTCCGCTTCTACGACAACGTGCCCTCCTACCCCGGTGACATGCTCCACCGGGTCCCGGAACTCACCCTGCACAAGCAGCGCGTCTCGACGGCCGCCGTGGAGGGTTTCATGGAGGTCGAACTCCCGGAGAGCATGGTGGTGCAGGACTCCAAGGCGGAAGGGGACACCTACCGCACGCTCAGCGAGCTGTACGACGTGATCGGCAAGGGCATCGTCACCCTGAACGACCAGATCACGTGGAACCAGGACGACGCCTGGAAGCGGCAGTACCTGCGGGGCTACTGGAACCAGTG
The DNA here is from genome assembly GCF_021228125.1 of Streptomyces albireticuli. Taxonomy (GTDB): domain Bacteria; phylum Actinomycetota; class Actinomycetes; order Streptomycetales; family Streptomycetaceae; genus Streptomyces; species Streptomyces albireticuli. Next base: position 155,960 of record NZ_JAJQQS010000018.1, on the reverse strand, counting down.
GGGCGGCCCGCCCAAGCCCCTTCCGGTCATCGACCGGGGGAGTGCCCTGGATGCCCTCTACGTCATCGTCGAACAGGGCGAGGGCGCCCCCGACGAGGTGGAGGACTCCCATTACCAGAAGTTCACCCGCATCCGGGACGGCCTCTACGGCATCGGCGTCGTCGTCGACGACAACGGCCGGCAGAAGTTCACCATCGACGGGGACGACGCCGTCTGGCCGATCATGACGGACGCCACGGCGGACTCCTTCACCGGCCCGCTCAAGACACTGGCCCAGCTCTCCGACGCGGCCTACAGCTACGTCCTGGCACTGCTGGACGAGCTCTACCTCACCCCGGCGGACGACCCCGGCCCGCACACGCCGAATCCGACCTCCCAGCGGTACGCCCTGGAGCGGGGTTTCGTCGCCGCGATGCAGGGCGTCCTCTCTCCCGTCGCCGGCATCCTCGTCAGCACCCCGGTCGGCCGGACCGGGAAGAACGCCGCCCCCACCTTCGGCCGCTACCCCTTCGGCCCGAAACCCAAAGACGACCTCACCGCCCTGTGCACCGATGCGAAGCTGCTGGCGGCGTACCCCCGACTGGGCGGGGCCGACGGCGTCCTGCACCAGATCAGCCTGCTGCCCGACATCGACCTCCCGGGTAACTGACGGACGAAGGGCGCCGTCGAGACGATGAGCACGACCTTGGCCAATGAGCTCGGGGCCCGGGGGATCACGGTGAACGCGGTCGCTCCCGGCGCCACCCGGACGGCGACCAACGGGGCGTTCTTCGAAGCGCCGGGCCTGGCCGAGCGGATCGCCGGCATGACGGCGCTCGACCGGCTGGGCGGGCCCGACGACATCGCCGACGTGGTCGCGTTCCTCGCCTCCGACGCCGCGCGCTGGATCACCGGGCAGGTCATCGACGCGAGCGGTGGCCTGTTCCTCGGGCCGCGCGCCTGAGCACGGATCGGCGAAGCCCCTCTCCTGGCGGCAGGAGAGGGGCACGGGATCACTTCTTGCGGCGCTTGCGGGGCGCGGGCACGGTCGGTGCCTCGGTTTCGCGGGCGGCGGCGAAGAAGGGCGCCATTACCTCTTCGTACTGCCTCAAGGATTCGGAACCCAGGTCGATTTCGAGCCACTTGGGCACCTGGATTTCCTTGATTTCCGTGACCGGGGAACCGTCACCGTCCACCTCCCCCGTCAGGTCCTCCATTTCCTCGGCCACCGTCACGGCGAACTTGACCGTGGTCAGATTGTCGGTCACATCGGGGACGAGGTCGTCGAAGTCGATCCGCTTGACGAAAATCGTGGTGGTGATCGCCTGGCCACCGACCTCGATCGTCTTTACCCCTTCCTCCACGCCGGGCTGACCCTTGTGGGTTTCGTCTACCTCAATGAATTTGGTGCCCATGGACGGCGCCTCTCCTTTTTGCCGGTCTGCGCGTAAAGTCTAGTGGAGCAAGGGGTGTTGACGCCAATTCAGACGATCGGAGTTCCGGCCCGTACCTGCCGGAAACGGTCGGCAATTTGACCGGTGAGCCCTTTTCGTATCGAAGACCCGGGCCTAGAGGCTGACGACTTCCCGCACCGCCGCGAGGAACTCCTCCGTACGCGGGTGCGTCGGGTGGGCCGGGCGGGCGAGGTAGACCGTGGCGGCGGGCGCGTCGTCGACCGGGACGAAGCGCACCCCCGGGTGGCCGTGGCTCTCCGCCGTGCCCGCCGGTGCGTACGACGAACGCCGGGGACCCCCGTACGAGGGTCCCCGGCGTTCGTCCGGAGCGGGCGAGGGCGTAGCGGTCGTACGCGCCTACCGGCGCCCGCGCATGAGCAGATGGAGGAAGTACGGCGTGCCGATCACCGCGGTCATCAGCCCGGCGCCCAGCTGGGCGGGCGCGATCACGGTCCGGCCCACCAGGTCCGCGGTGCAGACGAGCACGGCGCCCAGGAGCACCGAGACCGGGACCACCCTGGTGTGCCGGCGGCCCACCAGGGCCCGGGCCGCGTGCGGTGCCACCAGACCGACGAAGCCGATCATGCCCGCGGCCGCCACGGCGGTGGCGCTGAGCAGGACGCTCAGGGCGAGGAAGCCGAGGCGCCCGCGTGCCGGGTCGAGCCCCAGGAGCCTGGGGGTGTCCTCGTCGAGCGAGACCAGGTCGAGCTCGGTGCGGTTCAGCACCGCGACGAGCACGCCCACGGCGAGTACGGCCGCGAGCGGCGCCACGTCGGGCAGGGTCCGCCCGTAGGTGGAGCCCGACAGCCAGGTGAGGGCCTTCGTCGCGTTGAACGGGTCGGTGAGGACGATGAGCAGGCTGATCACGGCGGAGGTCCCGGTGGCCGCGCCGAAACCGACGAGGACGAGCCGGTTCTGCTGGAACCCGCCCCGTGCCGCGAGCCCGAAGACGATGACCGCGGTGAGCGCGGCGCCCGCGAACGCGGCTCCGGCCAGGCCCCACGAGCCGACCGACGGCACCGTCGTCACCAGGAGCACGGCGCCGAGCGAGGCCCCGCCGGAGACGCCCAGGGTGGCGGGCTCCGCGAGCGGGTTGCGGGTCACGGCCTGGACGAGCGTCCCGGCCAGGGCCAGCGCCGCGCCCGCGAGGAGCGCCGCGAGGACCCGGGGCACCCGGGTGTCGAGGACGAAGCCGACGGTACGGCCCGCCCTGCCCTGGGCCCAGTTGACCACGTCGCCCAGCAGCAGCTTGCTGTCGCCCAGCAGCACGGCGGCGGTCGCCACGCCGGCGAGCGCCACCACCAGGACGGCCGTGGTGGTCAGGAAGACGGCCCGGCTCCTGATGCGCAGCCGGTCGGTCGCGGTGGCCCCGGCGGTGTCCTTGACCCGGGTGGCCATCACGATCAGGAGCACGGCGCCCGCGATACTGGTGGCGACGCCCGTGGGCACGGCGACGGCCACGTCCGCCGGCACGAAGGCGCGCAGGACGACGTCCGAACCGAGCACCAGCACCGCGCCGGCCAGGCCCGCGACCGGCACGCTCGCCCGAGTGCGGGTGAACGCCCGGAGCCTGCGGGCCACGGGGCGGACGAGGGCGGGGGCGCACAGGCCGACGAAGCCGATCGGCCCGGCGAGCGTGACGGCCGCCGCGGAGAGCAGGGTCGCCAGCACCACCACCGTGATCCGGGTGCCGCGGACCGGGACGCCCAGGCCCCGGGCGGCCTCGTCGCCGAGCGCCAGGGCGTCCACGCGGCGGGCGACGAGCAGCAGTCCGACGAGGCCGACGAGCCCGACCGGCGCCGTGTGGAGCACGGCGTCGAACCCGTGCTGGGCGATGCTGCCCTGGTTCCACTGGTAGAGGCCGTGTGTCTGCTCGGGGAACAGCAGAAGCAGTCCCTCGGTGACGGCGGTCAGGCCGAGGGTGAGGGAACTGCCGGCGAGGACCAGCCGTACGGTGCCCGCGCCCAGGCCGGACAGACCGAGCACGACGGCCGCCGCCGCGAGGCCGCCGACGAACGCGACGCCGGAGTGGACGAAGAGGGGGAGCGAGACTCCGGTGACCGCGACCAGACCGAGGGCCAGGTAGGAGCCGGCGTTGACCGCGAGGGTGTCGGGCGAGGCCAGCACGTTGCGGCTGACCGCCTGGAGGGCGGCGCCCGCCATGCCGAGCAGGACGCCGACGAGCAGCCCGGCGGCCATCCTCGGCAGCCGGGAGGAGACGACGACGGACGCGTCGCCCGGGTCCGCCCGGCCGGTGAGCGCCTTCCAGACCTCGGGCGCGCCGACCGCGGCGGTGCCCTGGGTGATGTCGGCGAGCGCGAGGCCCACGAGGAGGAGGACCAGAACGGCCACCGCCGCGGCCGCGCCCGTCCGGGAGGCGGCCGCCGGCGGACGGGTGGCGGGAGGTGAGGCGGTGACGGTCATGGTGCTACTTCTTCTTCAGGGCCTCGACGACGGAGTCGACGTACTCGCTCATCGACCGGGGACCGCCGAACATCCAGATGCCGTCGGGCAGCCGGTGCACGTTGCCCTTCTCCACGAACGGCAGCGAGGTCCACGCGGAGTCCTTCGCGAGGACGCCGGTGAACGGCGTGCTGCTCTTGTCGCCGTCGCTGCCGATGTAGGCGAACTGCACGTCCTCGTCGAGCTTGGTGAGGCCCTCGACGTCGGTGGAGCCGAGCCCGTAGGCCTTGTCGCCCTCGACGGTCCAGGCGTTTTTCAGGCCGAGCTTCTCGTTGACGGCGCCGATGAGCGAGCCGCTGGTGAACGGCCGGATCGTGACCTGGTTGGAGACGACGTAACCGTCGGCGAAGGCGTACTTCGCCCCGGCGTGACCGGCGTCGGCGAGCGCCTTCTTGCCCTCGCCGAGCTTCGTCTCGAAGTCCTTCTTGAGCTTCTCGGCCTGCCGCGTGGTGCCGGTGGCCTTGGCTATGAGGTCGAGGTTCTTGGTCATCCGGCCGATCGGGTCGGCGGCGTCGGCGGCGCGCACCTCCAGGACCGGGGCGACCTTGCGCAGCTGCTTCACGACGGCCGGCTTGAGGTCGTCGGTGGCCACGATGAGGTCCGGCTTCAGGGCGGCGATGGTGTCCGTGCTCGGCTCACCACGGGTGCCGATGTCCTTGGGCTCGTTCTTGAGCGGGGTCGCGGTGTTCCAGGTCTTGTAGCCCTTGACGTCCGCGACGCCGGCGGGGTCGACGCCCAGCGAGACGAGGCTCTCGACGACGTTCCACTCGGTGCCGACGACCTTCTTCGCCGGGCCGTCGAGCTCCACCTTCGCGCCCTTGGCGTCGGTGAGGGTGAGGGGTTCGGCGGCCTTCTTCTTCGCGTCGTCCGTGGCGGGCTCGGTCGTTCCGCAGGCGGTCAGGGCGAGGGCCGCGGCGGTGGCGGCCGCGGCGGAGAGGAGGAAGCGTCTCATGAGGTGGTGCTGAGCCTTTCGTTACGCGTGTGGTGCCGGCCGATCGCGCGGGTGCGCAGCCGGCCCGTGAGGGGGTCGTCGTCGACCTCGATGCGGATGCCGTATGTGTCGGTCAGCCGCCGGGCTGTCAGGACGTCCTCGGGGAGGCCGTCGGCGACGATCCGTCCCTTGTGGAGCAGGACGACGCGGTCGGCGACGGCCGCGGCCTGGTCGAGGTCGTGCAGGACGGCGCCGACGGCGATGCCGTGGTCGTCCGCCAGGTCGCGGACCAGGTCGAGGAGCTCTATCTGGTACCGCAGGTCGAGGTAGGTCGTCGGCTCGTCGAGGAGCAGCACGCCGGTCTCCTGCGCGAGGCAGCCGGCGAGCCACACGCGCTGGAGCTGGCCTCCGGAGAGGTGCTCGGCGCCGCGCTCGGCGAGTTCCCCGACGCCCGTCATGGCGAGCGCGCGGTCCACGGCGGCCCGGCCGCCCGGGTCCGCCTTGCCCCAGCGGCCCTGGTGCGGGTAGCGGCCCAATTCGACCACGTCCCGTACGGTCAGCCCGCTGGGGGTGGGGCGGCCCTGGGTCAGCAGGGCCACGCGGCGCGAGAACTCGCGCGGGGACAGCGCGAGGCCGTCGGTGTCGGAGTCGATGACGAGCTCGGCGGTGCGAGGTCGCTGGAGCCGCGCGAGCGTGCGCAGCAGCGTCGACTTCCCGCTGCCGTTCGGACCCACGAGGACGGTCACTTCGCCGGGCCGCAGCGTCAAGGACGCGTCGTGCACGACGTCGACGCCGTCGTACGCCACGGTGACACCTGTGGCCGACAGCTCATGCCCACGGGGACGCCTGGCGTCGGGGGTCTCTTCGGCAGCTTTCACGATGCGAAGGTTAGCCTAACCTTATGACGGGGTGAACCAGGGTCCGGACAGTCTGAAACAAGGCGAAATCTCGCCATATTTTTGAGCCTGTGTGTTTGAGCCGCATGCTCGGGTCGGCGGGTTCGGGTAGGCCGTTCGTCAGCAGTGGTCGACGGGTTCGGCCGCGGTCAGCCCGTACGACGCCCGGGCGTCCAGGAGCAGGGGCACCAGGGACCGCAGCGGCTGGCGCAGCGGGACCAGCGCGCCGCCCGCGGGCGCGGGGACGGTCCGGACGCCGTGCAGGGCGAGCGCGTCCCGGGTCTCCGCGTACTGCCCGGCCGTGAGCCGGTAGGCGCAGGGCGGGTCGGTCAGGGTCCGGCCGGGCGGCGCGGGTTCGTTGTCGGCGCCGCCGAGGTGGACCGGGCCGCGGTCGGCGAGGCCCTTGAGGCGTGCCGCTGCCGTGGCCGAGGCGAGGCGCCCGCGCCGCTCGTCCGCGAAGGCGAACGTCCCGTCGAGTGCGACGAGGTGGGACCGCACACGGCGCCGGTTGTTCAGGGCCGGGTCCGCCTTCTCCGCTTCCGTCACCGGATCGACGCGGCTCTCGACGAGCAGGCCGACCGCGTGCTTCACACCTGCGGTGTTGCGCAAGATGCGCTCCTGTCCGTCGCCGGCGACCTGTTTGACGGGGTCGCCGGTGGCGGGGTCGGTCCAGATGCCGTAGGTGCCGGTGCTGTGCCCGGCGGCGTGGGCGGCGGGGCGTACGTAGTCCGCCGAGAGGGTCCGTGCCTCCCGGTGCACGCGCGGGTCGGTGTTGAGGTTGCGCGGCCAGAGGTCGAACAGGTCCTTGTCGTAGTACGGCGGTGTGGCGCCGTACTCGTGCAGGTCGTGGACGACGTCGGGCCGGTGGTCCCGGACGACGGCGGCCAGGGCGCGGCTCTCGGCGGTCCTGAGGGCGAGATGGTCGCGGTTGATGTCGGCGCCGTCCGCGTTGGCGCGGGTGTCGGCGGCGCGGCCGTCGGGGTTGGCGGTGGGGACGACCAGGACGGTGGTGCGTTCGAGGAAGCGCCGGGTGGCCGGGTCTGTGGCGTGGGCGAGGTCGCGGACCCGGATGAGGCAGGCTTCCCGGCCGGCGGGTTCGTCACCGTGCTGACTGCATGTGAGGAGCAGGGTCCCGGTGGTGCGGTGGGCGGGGCCGACGCGGACCAGCTGGAGCGGCCGGCCCTGGCGGGTGGTGCCGATACGGCTGACGGAGACGCGGTCGCTCGACCGGTCGAGGGCGGTCAGGAGGCGCTGTTCCTCGCTCTCGGTGGTCCAGCGGGTCCCGTTGCTGAGCTCGAAGCCGGTCCGGGGCACGGTCCGGGCGGCGTGCGCGGGTGCCTGAATGAGTGTCAGGGCGAGTGCGGTGGTGGCGAAGCCGGCGGCGAGCGTGCGGACACGCGCCTTCATGGGCGGGCGCTGTCGGGGCCGGGACCGGCCGGCCGGCCGGAAGGGGCGGCCCGCGGCCGCGGTGACGAGCGGACTGTACGTCATACGGGTGCTCCGCGTGCGTATCCCCATGGGGCGGAAGGTACCCCGGCCCACTCCTGCGCAACAGAGGGCCGAACTCGCCGTAGCGGGGGAGGGGAGTGCGGCGCCCCGTGGTCACGGTCCGTCAGGCATTGCGCAATGCCCTGATGGGGCACAAGGATCGGCTTCGTACATATCCCTTACATATCCGATCCATCAGGAGCCGTCATGAAAAGACGTATGTTCCTCACCGGCACGCTGCTGGGCGCCGCCGGGCTCGCCGCCGTACCCGTCGGAGCCTCGGCGGCCCCCGTGACGGTGAGTTCCCTGGACGCCCTCCAGAAGGCGATCGACCGCGCGGTGCCCGGCGACCGCATCGTCGTGGCCGACGGCACGTACACCGTTCCGTCGGGGAGCGCCCTTCGCGTCTCGGGGAAGAAGGGCACCGGCGACGCGCCCATCAGCATCGTCGCGGCATCCCGCGGCGGCGTGGTGCTCCAGGGCGAGCGCGGCTTCGTCTTCAGCGATTCGAGCGACATCGTCCTGAGCGGTTTCGCCTTCCGGCAGAGCACCACCCTGGAGATCCCCGCGAACTCCTCCCGTATCCGGCTGACGCGCAACGACTTCAAGTTCGCCGATGTCAGCGGGCTGGACTGGGTCGTCGTACGGGGCGACGACGTCAAGATCGACCGGAACCGGTTCCACGACAGGACCACCGAGGGCATCTTCGTCGTCCTCGACGGCGCCGACGCGAAGACCGTCGCCAAGAACCTGCACCTGTTCAGGAACCACTTCTCCGGTCACCGCTACACCGGCGACAACGGCGGGGAGGCCGTCCGGCTCGGCGACAGCGCCCGGGCACTGCTCAGCGCGAAGGCCGTCGTGGAGCACAACCTGTTCGAGAAGTGCGACGGGGACCCCGAGGCCGTCTCGGTGAAGACCTCGGAGAACACGGTCCGGTACAACACCGTCCGCGACAGCCGTGGCGGAATCGTGCTGCGGCACGGCAACCACTCCACCGTGGAGGGCAACTACCTGCTCGGCGGCGCGGAAGGCATCCGCGTCTACGGCAACGACCACCTGATCGTCAACAACTACCTCGGTGGCCTGTCGGGGCGCGCCCTGGTGATCGGCAGCGGCACCACCCGCGACCACCACTCCGGCGAGTCGAAGGAGGAGCGGCGGGGCAACGACGCCTGCGACCGCGCGGTGATCGTGCACAACACGCTGTTCGGCAACAAGGGGACGCTCTCGGGCGAGGGACGTGACCACGCGCCCCAGGACGTGGTCATCGCCGACAACCTCCTGGTCGCGAGCGCCGGCAGCCTGGTCTCGATGGGGAAGACCACCGGTTTCACCTGGCAGGGCAACATCCTGTGGGGTGCCGCGTCCGACGGCACCATTCCCTCCGGCGGCTACCGCCGGGCCGACCCGCTGCTCCGGCAGGAGTCCGACGGGGTGTTCCGGCTTTCGGCGGGCAGCCCCGCGATCGGAGCGGCGACCCTGAGGAGCACGTCCGTCACCGAGGACATCGACGGTCACCCGCGCGGCAGCGCCCGTGACGTCGGCGCCGACCAGTACACGGCATCGGCCCCGGTCCGGCGACCCCTCACCACCGCGGACGTGGGCCCGAACGCCGCCTGAGCGGACGACGGCACAAGAGGACGGCACAAGAGGAGACAAAAGAGAAGGCAAGGAGCGCACCGCCTCCTTGCCACTCTTAACTTATAGCGCAAGGGGGGACTTGCGGCAAGGCCCCGGTCATGACGCAGAATCACCGGGCTCGACCAGAACTGCGAAATGAGATTTTCTTGATGATCGACGTGATAGTCGCCGGCGGCGGACCGACCGGGCTGATGCTGGCCGCCGAACTGCGACTGGCGGGGGTGCGCGTGGTCGTACTGGAGAAGCTGACCGAGCCGACGGCGGAGTCCCGCGGGCGCGGTCTGCACGTGCGCAGCGTCGAGGTGATGGACCAGCGCGGTCTGCTGGAGCGCTTCCGCGAGGTCAGCGAGCCGTTCTCGGTCGGCGGCCCCTTCGCCGCCTTCGCCACGCCGTGGCCGCAACAGCTGGACACCGCCCACCCGTACGGCCTCGCCATGCCGCAGCCGGTCACGGAGCAGGTGCTGATCGAGCACGCGCTCGGACTCGGCGTCGAGATCCGGCGTGGCTGCGAGGTGGTCGGGCTGAGCCAGGACGAGGACGGGGTGGACGTCGAACTGGCCGACGGCACGCGGCTGCGCTCGCGCTACCTCGTCGGCTGCGACGGCGGCCGCAGCGCGGTGCGCAAGCTGATCGGCGTCGGCTTCCCCGGCGAGCCCGCCAAGGTCGAGACGATGCTGGGCATGCTGGAGGTGACCGCGGACCCGGCGACGGTGGCCGCCGTGACGGCCGAGGTCAGCAAGACGCAGGTGCGGTTCGGCACCGTCCCGAGCGGGGACGGGGTGTACCGCGTCATCGTGCCCGCCGACGGAGTGGCCGAGGACCGTGCGGCGCCGACCCTCGAGGAGTTCAAGCAGCGGATGCGGGAGGTCGCCGGCACCGACTTCGGCGCCCACTCGCCGCGCTGGCTGTCCCGGTTCGGTGACGCCACCCGGCAGGCCGAGCGGTACCGGGTCGGCCGGGTGATGCTGGCCGGCGACGCGGCGCACATCCACCCGCCCATCGGCGGCCAGGGCCTCAACCTGGGCGTGCAGGACGCGTTCAACCTCGGCTGGAAGCTGGCCGCCGCGGTCAACGGCTGGGCGCCGGAGGACCTCCTCGACAGCTACCACGCCGAACGGCACCCGGTGGGCGCGAGCGTGCTGGCCAACACCCGCGCGCAGGGCATGCTGCTGGGCACCGACGCGGCGGCGACGGCACTGAAGGAGCTGTTCGCGGAGCTGCTGAAGTTCGAGGTCGTGAACCGGTACGTGACGGAGATGATCACCGCCGTCGGGGTCCGCTACGACTTCGGCGAGGGCCACGAGCTGCTCGGCCGGCGGATGCGGGACATCACCCTGAAGCAGGGGCGTCTCTACGAGCTGATGCGCGGCGGCCGCGGTCTGCTGCTCGACCAGGCGGGTCTGTTGTCGGTGGAGGGCTGGGCGGACCGGGTCGACCACGTCGTCGACGTCAGTGAGGAACTGGACGTCCCCGCCGTGCTGCTGCGGCCCGACGGCCATGTGGCCTGGGCCGGTGACGACCAGGCGGAGCTGCTCGACGTGCTGCCCCGGTGGTTCGGCGCCCCCACCCGCTGATCGCGCGGGGGTGACCCGGAGCGGTCCGCGGTCCGGGTCGTGAGGTTCGCGGGCCGCCGGACACCGTCCGGCCGACCCCGGCTCTCCCGGTGTACGGCGACGGCCGGGGAACGTCCGCGAGGTGCGGGCGTTCCCCGGCCGTCTCCACCCCGCGTGCTTCGGGTGCCGAAACGCCGCCGCCGGTGCGGCGGACGGTCCGGGATACGGCCGGCCGTACGGCTACACCGGGGGCCGGCCCGCCCGCCGTAGCTCGTAGTGGGTCGCCCAGGCGTCGCCGACCGGCCCCAGGTGCCCGAGCTTGTCGGGGTTGAGCACCGCGCGGATCGCCTGGACCCGCCCGTCGAGCACATCGAGGGTCAGGGCGTGGAGCACCCTGCCGTCCCGGTCGCGGAAGATCGCCCCCGGCTGGCCGTTGACCTCCCGCGGCTCGCACGTCACCTCGACCAGGGCCAGCCTGGGGAAGACGGCGGCGAGCAGCCGGGACACGTTCCGGACGCCGACGACGGCCCGGGCGAACTGCGGGGACTTGCCGCCGCCGTCGCCGACCATCGACACATCGGCGGCGAGCAGTTCCCGCAGGCCGGTGACGTCGCCCTCGCGGAGGGCGTCGAAGAACCGCGACGCCAGTTCCTCCCGCTCCTGACGGGCCGCCTCGAAGCGCGGCCGCCCGGCCTCCATGTGCCGCCGCGCCCGTACCACCAGCTGCCGGCACGCGGCCTCCGACCGGCCCACCGCCGTGGCGACCTCGTCGAACCCGAAGCCGAACACCTCCCGCAGCACGAACGCCGCCCGCTCCAGCGGGCTGAGCCGCTCCAGCAGCAGCAACGCCGCCATCGACACCGAGTCGGCCAGCTCCGCCGACCGCGCCGGCTCCTCATAGGGGTCGGTGAGCAGCGGCTCGGGGAACCACGGGCCCACGTACTCCTCGCGCCGCACCCGCGCGGAGCGCAGCACGTCGATCGCGATCCGGGTCACCGTGGTCGACAGGTAGGCCTTGAGCGACGCGGGCCGGGTCTTCGCGCCGTCGAAGCGCAGCCAGGTCTCCTGCACCGCGTCCTCGGCCTCGCCCACACTGCCCAGAATCCGGTAGGCGATGGAGAACAGCAGCGGTCGCAGCTCCTCGAACTCCTCGACTTCGTTCACGCCGAATCCCTTTCCCCCGTGATGCCCGCCCGCCGTGCTCGCCGGCGCGGGCGTTCTTCCGATGATCATCCGGGCCACGGTAACCCGGCCCCGGGGCCGGGTTACCGTGGCCGTCGGCGCCGCTCGGTGCTGCCGCTCAGTACAACTGCCCGGCCACGTAGTCGCCGGCCGGCTGCCGGGTCATGACGTTCATCCGGTTCGCCATGTTCAGGAGCGAGATCAAGATCACCAGGGTGGCGAGCTGCTCCTGGTCGTAGTGCTCGGCGGCACGCGCCCACACCTCGTCACCGACCCCGCCGGCCGCGTCCGCGACCCGGGTGCCCTCCTCCGCCAGCTCCAGCGCGGCCCGCTCGGCCTCCGTGAAGACCGTGGCCTCCCGCCACGCCGCCACCAGGTTCAGCCGCACCGGGAGCTCGCCGGCGGCGGCCGCCTCCTTGGTGTGCATGTCGACGCACACGGCGCAGCCGTTGATCTGGCTCACGCGCAGGGCCACCAGCTCCTGCGTCGCGGTCGGCAGCGCCGAGTCCTTGAGCAGCTTCCCCGCCGACATGAAGTGCTTGAGGATCTTGCCGGAGACCGGCTCCGCGAGGAGGTTCAGTCGCGCGTCCATGGGGTGCTCCTTCGTGGTCGAAAGTGGCTACACCCCTGGGACGAGACAGCCCGCCCCCCTGTGACACGGGCGGATGTGACCCGCGTCTCCCGGCCTCCGGTGCCGGCCCCGTCCACGGGTGCCGGCCGGTGTGAAGCCGCCGGCCGGGCCCCGCGGCGGGTCAGTCGTCCCGGTCGGTCCCGGCGTCGTCGACCGTGGCGGCCGTGACCTTGCCGTCGGCCGCGTCGACCGTGACGTCGTGCTCGGTGCCCTCGCCGTCGACGATCTCGACCTCCCAGGCCGTACGGCCGCGGTCGTCGTCCAGCTCGGCGGAGACGACGGTGCCCGGGACGCTCTTCAGCGCCGCGTCGGCGGCCCGCTTGACGTCGACCTTCGCGTTCTTCAGGAGCGCGCGGTGCTCGGCGCCGTCGTCGTCGTGATCGTCGTCGTGGCGCTCGTCCGCCCTGATGGAGGACAGGACCGGGGTGTCGCGGACGCCGTCCTCCGTGAGGGCGGCGGCGGTCGCGGCCCCCGCCCCGCCGAGGAGCACCGTCGCGGCCAGGGCGGCGGCGAGGATGCGGCGGCGGCTGGTCAGTACGCGCTTGAGCTGCGGCTTCATAGGATCAGTCCCTCTCGTCCGCGAAGCTCCGGCCTCCGGTGGCGGGGCCGGTCGTCATCGCTGTCCTCACGGTGCCGAAGGCTTCCTGAACGCCGGCTGAAGGAAGCTGAAATCCTCTTCAGGTCCGCTCTGCCAGGCTGAGGGCATGCGACTGCTGATCGTGGAGGACGAGAAACGGCTGGCCACCACCCTCGCCCGGGGCCTGACCGCGGAGGGCTTCGCCGTCGACGTCGTCCACAACGGCCTGGACGGCCTGCACCGGGCCCGCGAGACCTCCTACGACCTGATCGTCCTGGACATCATGCTGCCGGGCATGAACGGCTACCGGGTCTGCTCCACCCTGCGGGCGGCCGGCGACGACACCCCGATCCTGATGCTGACGGCCAAGGACGGCGAGTACGACGAGGCCGAGGGCCTCGACACCGGCGCCGACGACTACCTCACCAAGCCGTTCTCCTACGTCGTGCTCGTCGCCCGGATCCGTGCCCTGCTGCGCCGCCGCACCCGCGCCGGCACCCCGGTGCTGCGGCTGGGGGACCTGACGGTGGACCCGGACGCGAAGCGGGCGCGGCGCGGGGAGACGGAGGTGCCGCTCACCGCGCGCGAGTTCGCCGTCCTCGAACAGCTGGCCCTGCGCGCCGGCCAGGTCGTCTCCAAGGCCGAGATCCTCGAACACGTCTGGGACTTCGCCTACGACGGCGACCCGAACATCGTCGAGGTCTACATCCGCACCCTGCGCCGCAAGCTCGACATCCCCTTCGGGCGCCGCTCGATCACCACGGTCCGCGGTGCCGGTTACCGGCTCGCCACCGACGGCGGCACCCGTGTCTAGGCCGTTCGCCTCCGTGCGCGCCCGTGCCACCCTCGGCGCCACGACCGTGGTCGCCCTGGCCCTGGTGGCCGCCGGGATCACCGTCGTCGGCGTGCTGCGCGGCGACCTGACGGACCGCGCGTCCTTGCGTTCCGAGGTCCGCGCCCGCACGGTCGCCGCCTCCCAGACGGCCCTGAACGGCCGTTTCACCGACACCGCCCTCCCCGACGACGACGATCACCTCGTCCAGATCGTCGACGGCGCCGGCCGCGTCCTCGCCGCGAGCGAGCCGCTGCGCGGACGCGGCCCCCTCACCACGTACGACCCCGCCCCCACGGCCACCCCGAAGCCTCCGGAACGCGACGAGGACGGCGAAGAGGGCGACGACGACCACGACGGGGCACCACGCCGCGGGCAGGTCTCCACCGGCACCGGACACAAGACCCTCGCCGTCACCGTCGACGACGAGAAGCAGGAGTACCGCTTCGCCTCCGTCCACGCCACCACGTACGACGGCCGCACCTACACCGTCTACGCCGCCACCCCGCTGGACGACGAGGAGGAGACCGTCACGTCCGTGACCCGGGCCATGCTCATCGGGCTGCCCCTGCTCCTCCTCGTCATCGCCGCCGTCACCTGGCTCGTCACCCGCCGCGCGCTGCGCCCGGTCGAGGCGATCCGGGCGCGCATGGCCGAGATCACCTCCAGCCAGGACCTCGGCCGCCGCGTACCCGAACCCGCCTCGCGCGACGAGGTGGCCCGGCTGGCCGCGACCACCAACGAGACCCTGGCCGCGCTGGAGAGCTCCGTCGAACGGCAGCGCCGATTCGTCGCCGACGCCTCCCACGAACTGCGCAACCCCATCGCCAGCCTCCGCGCCCAGCTCGAGGTCGCCCACGCCCACCCGGAGCTCCTGGAGACCGACGGGCTGCTCGAAGAGGTGATCCGCCTCCAGACCCTGGCCGCCGACCTGCTGCTGCTCGCCCGCCTCGACGCCGGCGACGGCGCCGACGCGGGCACCGTGGACCTCGCCCGGCTGGTACGCGCGGAACTGGTCCGGCGGGCGGCGACCGACCGGATCACGCCCGGCGTGCGGATCACGGGAGAGGGCCACGTGGTGTCGGGCAGCGCCTCCCGGCTCACCCGGGTGCTGGGCAACCTGCTCGACAACGCCCAGCGCCACGCCGCCTCGCGGGTGTCCGTGACCCTGGGCGGACAGGGCGACCACGTCGTGCTGGCCGTCGGCGACGACGGCGGAGGCGTGCCCGCCGCCGAACGGGAGCGCGTCTTCGAACGGTTCGTCCGCCTGGACGACGCCCGCAGCCGCGACGAGGGAGGCGCGGGCCTGGGCCTGGCCATCGCCCGCGACGTCGTACGCCGGCACGGCGGCCGGATCTCGGTGCGCCGGGCCCCGGAAGGCGGAGCGCTCTTCGAGGTCGAGCTGCCGCGCCTGCGCACCCCCGGCCAGCAGCCGCGGACGGCCGCCTCCGGCCAGGACCGGTAGGCCGTCGTTCCCGCCGCGATGCGCGTGTGACGCGGGGAACCTAGTGTGGAACCGGCCGTGATCACTGTGCGTGGGCGAGGAGGGCGTGGTGGATCGCGTCGAGCGCCAGGTCGCGGACGACCGGGAACGCGCGCCCGGCCCGGCCGCGCGACCCGGGGACGACGCCGCCCGCGCCGATGGCGGGGGGAGACGCGGGTGGCGGGGGATCGCTCCGGTGGTGTGGGTGGCGGTGGCCTTCGGGGTGCTCCAACTGGTGGTGGTGCCCCTGCGGCTGCCCTTGGGCTGGGACGAGGCCGTCTACGTGAGCCAGGTCAGCCCGCGGGTGCCGGCCGCGTACTTCAGCGCGCCGCGCGCCCGGGGGATCAGCTGGCTGGCCGCGCCCGCGGTGCTGCTCAGCGCGTCGGTGGTGGTGCTGCGGGCCTGGATGGTGGCGCTCGCCGCGGCCGGCCTGGCCGCGGCCTTCCTGCCGTGGCGCCGCCTGGCCGGCGAAGCGGTGACGGCGGTCGCCGCGGCGGCGTTCGCCGGCCTGTGGGTCGTACAGTTCTACGCCGGCGAGGTCATGCCGAACCTCTACGTGGCCTACGGGGCGGTGGCCGCGACGGGATGGTTCCTGCGCGCCGTCGCCGGGCCGGGACGGCGGGGCGTGACGGCGGCCCTGGCGGTGAGCACGGCGTTCACCGCCCTGATGCGCCCGCCCGACGCGGTCTTCCTCGCGCTCGCGCTGCTCGTGTCCCTGGCGGTGACGCCCTCCTGGCGACGGTGGCGGCCGGCGGCCGCCGTGGTGGGCGGACTCGCCGCCGGACTGGCGCCGTGGCTCGCCGAGGCGTACACCGGCTTCGGCGGTCCGGTGGCCCGGCTGCGGGACGGCAGCGGCGTCCAGGGCGGCATGGGCTGGACCAACACCCTCGGCATGCACCTGCGCGCCCTGAACGGCCCCCTGCTGTGCCGCCCCTGCCACATCACCTGGGACTATCCGCCGCTGTCCCTGTGGTGGCTCGCCACGCCCGTCGTGGCCGTCGCGGCCCTGTTCCTCGCCCGGCGGCGGCGCGCCGGCCGTGGCGGACGCGGCACGCCACGGGTGGCCGTGGTCGCCCTGCCGGTCGTCTGCGCCGCGGCGATGTCGGCGCAGTACCTCTTCCTCCTGGACTACGCCGCGCCCCGCTTCCTCATGCCCGCCTACGCCCAACTCGCGCTCCCCGTCGCCGCCTTCGCCGTGGCCCTGGTCCGTGGCGCCCGGCGGCGACGGCGCCCGGCCGTGGCCGTGGCGCTGGGCGTCCTCCTCGCCCTGCACACGGCCTCCCAGTACCTGGTGCTCCAACGGAGGATCGACGACCAGGCGCGTCTCCGGGCCGACACGCTGCGGGCCGCGGAGCGCCTGCACCGGGCCGGGGTGCGCCCGCCGTGCACGCTGGTCGGTCCCGAGGTCGTCCCCCTCGCCTTCCACGCGGGCTGCGCCTCCGAAGCGCTCAGCGGCAACAACGCCTCCACCACCGCCGGCGAACTGCTGCGGCGGGCCCGGACGGAGCCGGTGGCCGTCGCCGCCCGCACCCCGCCGGCGCCGGGGTTCACGCGCGGCTGGACGCCGTGCGTCCTGCGGATGCCGGACGGGGCCGACTGGTACCTCCACCTGGCCCCCTCGCCCCGGGCGACGGGCCGCTGCGGCTGACCACCCCGGACACCCCGGGGTCAGTGTGTGCGCGCCGCCACCCACAAGGGGGGTCTTACCGCTGAACGCACCCGCCCCTCGGGCTCCGGGAGGGAGGCTGGTGCGCGTCGTTCCGACCCGGTATGTGACGCCGGGACGTGGGAGCCCTGAGGGGGAACCTTGAAAGCAGTCAGGTGTCTGATCACTCCGCTCGCCGTGGCGCTGGCGCTGACGGCGGGGACCGCTTCCGCCGAGGCGCCCGCCAAGCGCGTGGTGCTCACGAACCCCGACAGCGGGAGAGCCGTGGAGGTGTCCCTCGGCGACGACATCGAGGTGCGCCTCGAACGCTATTACGAGAAGTCGCGCACGTACACCTGGGACGCCCCGCAGACCAGCGACGCCGCGGTGCTCACGCGGACGAAGGGCGCCGTGACGGCGGACGGCAGCGCCGCCGCGGTGTTCCGCGCGAAGAACCAGGGCGTCGCCACGATCAGCGTCACCCGCAAGTGCCGCCCCGACGACGGTCACATCTGCCCTCTGATCATCGTGCCGTGGAAGGCCAAGATCAAGGTGAAGTGACGCGTGCGCCGGGTCCCCGACCGCCGCTCACCGATGCCCGCGCCGTGGCACCGGTGGGCGGCGGGGGCTCACCTGCCGACGAACGTGAGGTGGGTGGCGTCGTAGCGGGTGCCCGCGATCTCCTCGGCCGGCGCGGCGGCCTCGATGGCGGCGAGGTCCTCCGGGGTCAGCTCCACGGCCAGGGCCGCGACGTTCTCCTCCAGGTAGCGCTGCCGCCGGGTGCCGGGGATCGGCACCACGTCGTCGCCCCGGTGCTGCACCCAGGCCAGGGCGAGCTGGCCGGTGGTGACGCCCTTCGCCGCGGCCAGCTCGTCGAGCTTCGCCACGACGGCCAGGTTCCGTTCGAGGTTGCCGTCGGCGAAGCGCGGCTGGGTGCGCCGCAGGTCGGTCGCCTCCATCCCCTCGACGGACTGGTACTTGCCGGTGAGGAAGCCGCGTCCGAGCGGGGAGAAGGGGACCAGGCCGATGCCGAGCTCGCGGCAGACCGGGGCGGTCTCCGCCTCCAGATCGCGGGTCCACAGCGACCACTCGCTCTGGAGGGCGGCGATCGGGTGCACCGCGTGCGCCCGCCGGATGGTGCCCACGCCGGCCTCGGACAGCCCGAGGTGGCGGACCTTCCCCTCGCGCACCAGCTCGGCCATGGCGCCGACGGTCTCCTCGATCGGCACCTCGGGGTCGACGCGGTGCTGGTAGTAGAGGTCGATGTGGTCGACCCCGAGCCGGCGCAGCGACGCCTCGCACGCCTGGCGCACATAGGCGGCGTCGCCGCGGATGTGGACGGGCTCGCCCGGGCGGTTGGCGAAGCCGAACTTCGTGGCCAGCACCACCTCGTCGCGGCGCCCGGCGAGGGCCCGGCCGACCAGCTCCTCGTTGTGCCCGGCGCCGTAGACGTCGGCGGTGTCCCAGAGCGTCACCCCGAGGCCGAGGGCGTGGTGCAGGGTCGCGATCGACTGTGTGTCGTCCGCGGCGCCGTAGGTGTGGCTCATGCCCATGCACCCCAGGCCCTGCGCGGAGACGGTCAGATCACCCAGGCGGCGGGTGGGGACGTCGTTCATGCTGCTGCCTCCTGATCTCGGAATCATCTGTTCAGGACGCTAGGCGCTGGAGTGCGCTCCAAGTCAAACGGGCTCTGTACACCCGCTCTTGGACGGTGACGGGCCCGCCGTCCGCGTGCGGACGGATCGCCGCCGCCGTCCGGACACTCCCACGAAGCCGTGCCGCCTGTGATTCTGGAGGCGGTCCCGCTCCACCGACTCCTCACCCCTGGAGGTTGTTCGATGGTTCTGCCCAGACGTCATGTGCTCGCCTCGTTCGGTGCCGTCGCCACCACCCCCGTGGCGGCCCGGGCCGGGGCGGAGGAGCCGCCCCCGCTCACCGTCCCCCGGGGCGCCCGGCCCGGGGAGATCGCCCGGGACGAGGGATTCTGGCGCGCGGTCGCCCGGCAGTACCGGGTGAGCCGGGAATTCGTCAACCTGGAGAACGGCTACTACGGGATCATGCCGGAGGTCGTACGCCGCGCCAACGCCCGCAACGTCGAGCGCCTCAACTCGCTCAACTCCTATCTCCTGCGGACCACTTACAAGGCGGAGGCCGAGGAAGTCAGGAAGCGTACGGCCGCCGTCGCCGGCGTGCCCACGGAGGAGATCGCCCTCACCCGCTGCGGCACCGAGGCGCTCCAGAACCTCATCGGCGGCTACAACCGGCTTCGGCCCGGCGACGCCGTCATGTACGCCGACCTCGACTACTACAGCATGCAGTACGCCATGAACTGGCTGAAGGACCGCCGCGGTGCCCGGGTCGTACGGATCGCCCTCCCCGAACCGGCCACCCGCCAGGCCGTGCTGGACACCTACGCCGAGGCGCTGCGCGCGCACCCGCGCGTCAGGCTGCTGCTGCTCAGCCACATGAACAACCGCACCGGCCTGGTCACCCCCGTGCGCGAGATCGTCGCCGCCGCCCGGGAACGGGACGTCGATGTGATCGTCGACGCGGCGCACTCCTGGGGGCAGCTGGACTTCACCCTCCCCGATCTCGGCGCGGACTTCGTCGGCCTGTCCCTGCACAAATGGATGGGCGCGCCGCTCGGCACCGGCTTCCTCCACGTCCGCCGGGACCGGCTGGCCGACATCGACCCCGTGTTCGCCGACGAGACCTACCCGGTCACCGACATCCGCTCGCGCGTCCACTCCGGGACGATGGACGTCGCACCCGTCCTCTCCGTGCCCACGGCGCTGGACTTCCACCGGGCCCTGGGCGGTGGCCCGGTGAAGGAGGCCAGGCTGCGCTATCTGCGCGACCGCTGGGTCGGCGCGGCACGGGACCTTCCAGGCCTGGAGGTGCTCACCCCCGACGAGCCCGCGATGTACGGGGGGATCACCTCGTTCCGGGTCACCGGCCGGACCTCCGAAGCGGACAACACCGCCATCGCGAAGTATCTCTTCGACGAGTACAAGATCTTCACCGTCCGTCGTGGCGGCCCGGTGAAGGGCGACTGCGTCCGGGTGACGCCCGCGCTCTTCACGGGGGCGGCCGACATCGACCGGTTCACCGTCGCGCTGCGGGACGTCTCCCGGCGGTTCCGCCCCTGACCGGCCGGCCTCTCAGCGCTCCGGGGAGCGGCCGGCCGGCGCGCCGAGCAGGTGCTCCGTCTCGGTGACGACGATCGCGGGTTCGGTCGTGGGAACCATGTGGTCGGCCTGCCGGGCGAGGACGTGCCGTCCGCGCGGCGACTGCCGTACCCGGTAGGCGTGGGACGCGTTCACGGACTCGCGGGCCCGCGCGCTCATGCCGGGGGTGGGCCGGGTGGCGGAGATGACGGTGACGGGGATGTCGCCGAGCCGCGGCGGCTGTGCGAGCAGGGCCCGCAGGTCGGCCTCGACACGGGCCTGTTCGGCGCCCATGGTGCGCACGGCCCCGACGGTGAACGCCTCGGCGCGCATGTCGGCGGCGGCGTCGGGCGGCAGGGCGGCGGTCACCTTGCGGAAGAGGAGGCCGAACACCTTGAGGTGGGCGAGCACCATGGATATGCGGTAGCGGGTCTTCTCCAGACTGCGGATGGCGGGTTCGAAGAGCAGGTCGCACGCCTCGTCCGTGGGGTCCACCAGGACGAGGCCCGCGATCCGACCGGGGCGGGCCGCCGCGGCGAGGCGCACGACCGGGCCGCCCCAGCTGTGCCCCACCAGTACGAAGGGGCCCGGGCCGAGGTGGTCGAGCAGGTCGCCCAGGTCGTCGGCGAGCCTGGCGAGGGGGCGACGGCCGGACGGGTCCGGGGCACTGCGGCCGAGACCGCTGCGGTCGTAGACCACCGCCCGGGCCGAGCCGGCGACGGCCCGCTGGACGAGTGCCCAGTACGAGCGGGGCGAGGCCAGGCCCCCTTCGAACACCACGGTCGCGCCCCCGCCGCCGGCCGGCCCCGGATGTTCCATGAAGAACAGCTCGCGGCCGTCACGGGTCCGTGCGGTGCCGGGTGTTCCCTGGCTGTGCTGTCGCTGCATGGTGACCGTCCTCAGAAGCGGGTCAGGCGAGCCGTTCGACCGAAGGGGACTTAGGTTAGCCTAAGTTGCCGGTGGGATCCCGGTAGCGGCCCGGTCCCGCCCGGCCGGGCGTTCCCGTCGGTGGCCGGTGGCCGGTGGCCGGTGGCCGCCGGGCCCGGCCGGACGTGGCCGCGGGCTCGGCCCGTGGAGACGCCCCTTCCACGGAGGCGAACGGCCGCTCGCCCGGCCGCGCCGGCAGGCAGGCCGGAGATATCCGCACGCGTCGGCGCACGCCCCTCGCTACCTTGGTCGCCATGAACCCTTCGAGCGGTGAGAGCCCCGAACGCTACGCGCGGCACTGCGCCGAAATCATCGCCCAGACCGACCTGTTGAGAAACCACCTCTCCGGTGCGGACCTCGCGTCACCCGTGCCCTCCTGCCCGGGCTGGGACCTCGGCAGGCTGCTGCGGCACCTCGGCGCCACCCACCGCTGGGCCGGGACCGTCGTACGGACCCGCGCCACGCTGCCCGTACCCGACACCGAGGTGAACCATCCGCCCGAGCGCCCCGGCGACGGCGCCGAGGAGCTCGGCGCCTGGCTCGCCGAGGGGGCCGGGCGGCTCGCGGACGCGCTGCGCGCCGCCGGGCCCGGCGCGGCGGTGTGGACCCCCGGACCCGGCGGGACGTCCGGCTTCTGGGCCCGCCGCATGGCGTACGAGACGGCCCTGCACCGCGCCGACGCGGCCCTGGCCGTCGGCGTGGGGTTCACCGTCGGCTCCGGGGCCGCCCTGGACGCGCTCGACGAGTGGATGGAGTTCGGCGTCCTGCCGGAGGCCGTGGATCCAGGGCCCGGTGGGCCGGGGCTGCTCGGACCCGGCCGCGTCCTCCGCTTCCGGGCCACGGACGCCCCGGCCCACGAGCCGGGGGAGTGGCTGGTCGACCTGACCGGTACGTCCGCGACCTGGCGCCGCGCACGCTCCGCCGAGGTCACGGCGGACGCGGCGGTGTCCGTGCGCGGCCCGCTGGCCGGCCTGCTGCTGTTCGTCTACCGGCGGCCCGTCCCGGCCGGGAGCGTCGAGGTCACCGGTGACGCGCCGCTGCTGGATCTGTGGCGGAAGCGGGCGGGCTTCTGGCTGGAGGAGGAGTGAGCCCGGCCCCGCGCCGCGGTCAGGAGCCGCTGCCGGCCGGCTTGTGCTCGTACGCCAGCTTGGGGAAGTCCCAGGTGTGGTCCAGGACCCGGACCCCGAAGACGCCGAGCTTCGCGAGGAACGAGCCGGTGAGGTCGGCTCCACGTCACGAGTCCCGCCCCCGGGCGGGATCCGCCCCTCGGCCACCGGCTCACCGAACCCCGGATCCGGTGCGGGGATCAAGGAGGATCCGTCTATGGGGGAGTAGCGAGGAGCTACGTCGGGCAGGCGTCGCGGGGCGGTCGGGGCGGGCGGCGGGATCGCCCCGAGGTGCGATGTCAGACCCCCTTGGCAGACTGGCCGAAAGATCCACCGCAAGGTACGAGAGGCCCGGATGCTCACCACCCTCGCCGTCGAGAACTACCGATCCCTGCGCCGCCTGATCGTCCCGCTGGGCCGGCTCAACGTGGTCACCGGTGCCAACGGCACCGGCAAGTCCAGCCTCTACCGGGCGCTGCGGCTGCTCGCCGACTCCGCCCGGGGCGGGGCGGTCGCGGCGCTGGCCCGCGAGGGCGGGCTGCCCTCCACCCTGTGGGCCGGCGAGCGGCGGGGTGCGGGCCGTGCGGAGCCCGTTGGCCTCCGCCTCGGCTTCGCCGGCGACGAGTTCGGCTACGCGGTCGACTTCGGGCACCCGATACCGACCTCCGGCGACCGGGGCGCGCCGTCCATGTTCAACCTCGACCCGGAGATCAAGCGGGAGTGCACCTGGGCCGGGCCCGTGCTCCGGCCCGCCGCCCTGCTCTCGGACCGCTCCGGCCCCGCCGTGCGCACCCGCGCGGCGGACGGCTCGTGGCACCGCACGGTGAACGGCGTCCGCCCCTACGACAGCATGCTCGGCGCGCTCGCCGACCCCCGGCTCGCCCCGGACCTGCTGCGGCTGCGGGAGCATCTGCGGTCCTGGCGGTTCTACGACCATGTGCGCACCGACGCGGGGGCGCCCGCACGCGGGGCGCGGATCGGCACCCGTACCCCCGTCCTCGGCCACGACGGCGCGGACCTCGCGGCCGCGCTCCAGACGATCCGTGAGATCGGCGACCACGACGCCCTGGACGCCGCCGTGGACGCGGCGTTCCCCGGCAGCCGGGTGGAGATCGCCGACGAGAGCGGCCGGTTCGAGCTGCGGCTGCGGCAGCCGGGCCTGCTGCGTCCGCTCGGCGCGGCCGAGCTCTCCGACGGCACCCTGCGGTACCTGCTGTGGACCGCGGCGCTGCTCACTCCGCGCCCGCCCGCGCTGCTCGTCCTCAACGAACCGGAGTCCAGCCTCCACCCGGACCTGCTGGTCCCGCTGGCCGAACTGATCCTCACCGCGAACCGGGACACCCAGATCGTCGTGGTCACCCACGCGCCGGACCTGGCCGCCGCCCTCGCCCGCGGCGCCCGGCACCACCGGCTCGACGTCAACTCCCTCACCCTGGTCAAGGACGACTCCGGAGAGACCGGGGTCGCGGGCCGGGAGGGCCTTCTGGACGAGCCGCTGTGGCACTGGCCCAAGCGCTGACGCCCCGGGCACCGCACGGCACCGGCCGTCGGCATCGTCAGCCGGTTGCCGGCCGCCCGGTCCGCCCGGTCGTGGTCCGTGCCGGCACCCGCCGAGGCGCGGTGGTCCGCGACGATCGAGGGCACCGCGTTCCGGCAGGCGTCGAGGTAGGCGGCGCGGACGTCGGCGCGGACGTCGGCGGGGATCGCCCGCGGATCCACCGGACGGGTCCGTCCCCGACCGCGGCTCCGGTGCGTGCCCCCGTGGCCGTACGCCCGGAGGGGCCGGGCCCGCGGCCGTACGGGGCGGAGGCTACGCGGCCGGGGCCAGGCCGAGGGCGGTGCCGGTCAGCTCGTAGGCGTGGCCCACGCGCAGCACCGTGGCGTCGCCGAACGGCTTCCCCATGAGCTGCATGCCGATCGGCATGCCCGCCGTGTCCCGGCCGACGGGGACGGTCAGCGCGGGGACACCGGTGATGTCGGCCGGCGCCGACAGCCGGACGTACGCGTCCGAGACGCTTTCCACCTCGCCGTCGCCCCAGGTCACGGAGGACCGGCCGGCCTTCACCGCGGTGAGCGGCACGGTCGGTGCCGCGATCACGTCGACGTCCTCCAGCATCTCCAGCCAGGCCTGCCGCATGAGGGTGCGGGCGCGCTGGGCCCGCAGATAGTCCCCCGCGGTCATGAGCTCGCCCGCCTCCAGGAGGACGCGGACGTCCGCCGCGTAGAGGTCGGGCACCGCCCGCAGCGTCCGCTCGTGATAGGCGGACGCCTCGGGCACCATCAGCCCCCACTGCGTAGCCTGGATGTAACGCGTCATCGGGATCTCGACCTCGACGGCACGGGCGCCGAGCTCCTCCAGCCGCTCGATCGCCCGGCGGACGGACGCCTCGACCTCGGGATCCACCCGGTCGAAGTAGTAGTTGCGCGGCACTCCGACCCGAAGGCCCGTCAGATCCGTGCCGGGGCCCGGGCGGTAGTCCACGGCCGGGGCGGCGACGGAAGCGGGGTCGCGCGGGTCGTGTCCCGCCAGGGCGGCCAGTACCAGCGCCGCGTCCTCCACCGTGCGGGTGAGGGGCCCCACGTGGTCGAGCGACCAGGACAGCGAGGTCACACCGTACCGGGGCACCAGCCCGTACGTCGGCTTCAGTCCGACGACGCCGTTGAGCGAGGCGGGCACCCGGATCGACCCGCCGGTGTCGGTGCCCAGGGCGAAGGTGGCCGCCCCGGCGGCCACGGCGACGGCCGAACCGCCGCTGGAACCGCCGGCCACCCTTCCCAGGTCCCAGGCGTTGCCGGTCTGAGGGGTGGTCAGCCCGTAGGCGAACTCGTGGGTGTGGGTCTTGCCGACGAACGCCGCGCCGGCGGCGGTGAGCCGTGCGGCGACGGTGCTGTCCGCCTCCGCCCGGTGGTCCGCCCGTACCCGGGAGCTCGCCGTGGTGGCCGTCCCGGCCACGTCGATGAGGTCCTTCAGCCCGGCGGGTATGCCGTGCAGCGGCCCCCGGAGGAACCCTCCGGCGATCTCGTCCTCGGCCCGGCGCGCCGCTCTTCGCGCGGGGCCCGCCGTCACCGTGGTGAAGGCCCGCAGGCGCGGCTCGACGTGCTCGATGCGCTCCAGCACCGAGTCGACCAGTTCGACGGGTGAGAGCCGCCGGGTGCGTACGGCCTCGGCCGCTTCGGCCACGGTCAGTTCATACGGACGCATCGTGTCGCTCCCCTCCCGCGCGGTACGCGGTGGCCGGCGGTGTGTCGCCGAAGTCCAGCTCGCGCAGGACCGAGACGACGGAGTGGATGTGGTCGGCGGTGAGCGCCACTTCGGCGTGGCGGTCCGGTGCCAGGGGCAGTCCGGACCGCGCGGCCCAGCGGGCGGCTTCGGGCGGGGTGAGATCTGGGGCGGGCACGGGCTGTCCTTCCCTCGGGTGTCGGCCGCCGCGCTAAAGCTAACGGCTTGCGTTAGTCGAAGGTAGAGCCTACGGTCAGTTAAAGCAAACCAATTGCTTTTGATGTCAAGTCCGGTCGCCTCCGCCCGCTTTGGGCGGGAGGGGCGGCCCGGTCGTCCCGTCCGGGCGCCCGGCCCTCCGCAGACGAGAGAAGTACGCCCATGCGCACGACGCAGCCCACCGAGCCGGCCCCGCCCGGCGCCGCCGCCCGCTGGACCGTCGGGGACATCACCGTCCACCGCGTCGACGAGACCCCGCTGCCGCCGGAGACCGGTGCGTGGCTGCTGCCGGCCGCCACCGCCGATGTGGTCGCCGGACACGAGTGGCTGCGGCCCGACTTCGCCGGCCCGGACGGCGTCCTGCGCGTCGACAGCCACAGCTTCGCGCTGGTCGTGGATGGGCTCCGGGTACTGGTCGACACCGGGGTCGGCAACGGCAAGACGAGGGCGAACCCGGCGTGGCACGACCTCCGCACGGACTACCTCGCGCGCCTCGCGGACGCCGGATTCACCCCCGGGAACGTCGACCTGGTGGTGCTCACCCATCTGCACACCGACCACGTCGGATGGAACACCCGGCTGGTCGACGGGGAATGGGTGCCGACGTTCCCCCACGCGCGCTACGTGACCTCGAAGGCGGAGTACGACTTCTGGGCCGCGTACGACATGGACGAGGCGCGGCGCGCCATGTTCGCCGACTCCGTCCTTCCGGTCGGACGGGCGGGCCTGCTCGACCTCGTCGACGTACCGGACGGCGGGCTCGACATGGCCGACGGCCTGCGCCTGGTGCCCGCGCCGGGCCACACACCCGGACAGGTCGCCGTCGAGGTGCGCAGCGGTGGCGCGGTGGCGCTCATCACCGGGGACTCGCTCCACCACCCCGTGCAACTGGCGCACCCGGGGATCGGCAGCTGCGTGGACATCGACCCCGTACGGGCGGAGGAGACCCGCCGCGCGCTGCTCGCCCGGCTCGCCGGGACCGGCGGGCTCGTCCTCGGTACGCACTTCCCGCCGCCGACCGCGGGCCGTGTGGTCACCGAGGGGGACGCCTACCGGCTCGAAGCCGTGCCCGGGGTCAGCGGCCCGCGCTGAAGCCCTCCAGCGCCTCCTCCGCGAGACGGTGCGCGTACGCGCCGGTGAGGCCGTCGGGGCGGAACAGGATCCGGTACATCACCGGCGCCACGACCCGGTCGATCACGGTGTCGACGTCGGGGACGTCCTCGCCGCGCTCCACGGCGCGGGCGAGCACGGTGCCGATCTGCTCCGCCGCGTAGTCCGAGCACCGGCCCGCGTTGTCGCCGTCGGGGTCGCCCAGCAGGGCGTCGCGGAGATAGGCCCGCCCCGTGGGGGCGGCCATCTCCTCGAGGAACTGCTCGGCCCAGCTCCGCAGGTCGTCCAGCAGGCGGCCGTGGTCCTCCGGGGGGGCCTCCGGGCGGAGGCGCTCGACGGCGACGTCCGAGAGCAGTTCCTGGAGGTCGCCCCAGCGACGGTAGATCGTCGAAGGGGTGACGCCGGCGCGGGCCGCGATCATGGGAACCGTCAGTTCCGGGCGCCCGACCTCGGCCTGGAGCTCACGCACGGCGGTGTGGACCGCCTGCTGGACCCGTGCGCTGCGGCCTCCGGGGCGGACCATGGGTTTACGGCTCATGCGGCCACCCTAAAGCAAATTACTTGCGTCAGGCCGGGGTGGTGGCGGGCCGGACGGCCGCGCGGGATGCCACGGAATCCAAGCTTCCGGTGTCGGGCGCGCCGGTCGTGTCAGGCGTGCCCGGTGTGTGCCGGTCGTGTCGGGCGTGTCAGGTGGCGTCCAGCGCCGGGGCGATGACGGCGAAAGCGCGGTCGGTCAGCCCGGTGGGGTCCTCGGGCCTGTCGCCGCCGCTCCACCGGTGCAGGACGGCGTCGAAGGCGTTCAGCGCCATCCCGGCGGCAAGGCGCGGATAGAAGTCGGTGCCGGGATCGAGGTCCAGGCGGTCGGCCAGTTCCGCCGCCAGGTCGTCGCGCCACCGCGCCTGGTGCTCCAGGAAGCGCGCGTGCAGAGCGGGGGTGCGCAGGATCAGCCGGACGACCCGCAGTGCCCGGTCGCCGTGGTCGGAGCACGTGGTGAGGGGGACCCCGACCGCGTACCGCAGCGCCACCGAGGGGCGCTCCCCGGCGGGACGGGACGCCAGCTCCGCCCGGATGTCGGCGCCCATGCCGGCCAGGAACTGGACGACGACATCCTCCTTGGACGCGAAGTAGCGGAAGAACGTCCGCTTGGACACGCCGGCGGCCGTCGCGATCTCGTCGATGGTGACCGCGTCGAACCCCTTCGTCGCCAGGAGTTGCAGCGCTGCTTCGGTCAGCTCGTTCGAGACCAACTGCCGTTTGCGCTCGGCCATGCTCACTTCGGGGCGGGAACTCACCCGACGATGGTAACGCCATGCCTTGCGTGGCACCAAGTAGCGCCTTGACACCGAGTGACACGAGCGTCAATCTATGACGCATGACGAAGCATCAGCGATGGACCGCCGAGCAGATTCCCGACCAGACCGACCGGGTGTTCCTCGTGACCGGAGCCAACAGCGGCCTCGGCCTGGCGACTACTCGGGCACTCGCCCGCCGGGGCGGACATGTGATCCTCGCGGTGCGCGACAGGGAGAAGGGCCGCCGGGCGGTCGCCGGCATCACCGCCGAACAGCCGGACGCCAGCCTCGAAGTGCGCCGGCTCGACCTGGCCGACCTCGACTCGGTCCGGACCTTCGCCGACCGGCTGCGCGCCGACCACCCCCGGCTGGACGTGCTCGTCAACAACGCCGGTGTGATGGCGCCGCCCAGGACGCTGAGCGCGCAGGGCCACGAGCTTCAGTTCGCCTGCAACCACCTCGGCCACTTCGCGCTCACCGGGCTGCTGCTCGACACGCTGACCGCCGGGCGCGACCCCCGCGTGGTCACGGTGAGCTCGGTCAACCACCGCAAGGCGCGCCTCCGCTTCGACGACCTCGCCGGCGAGCGCGGCTACTCGCCCATGGGCTTCTACAACCAGTCGAAGTTCGCCAACGCCGTCTTCGGGCACGAGCTCCACCTGCGGCTGACCCGGGCCGGCAGCCCGGTCCGCAGCGTGCTCGCCCACCCCGGCTACACCGCCACCAACCTCCAGACGAGCGCGCCGACCGGCCTGTGGCGGGTCGTCTTCGGCCGGATCGGCAACCCGCTGTTCGCCCAGACCCCGGCCGAGGGCGCGCTGCCGCAGCTGTACGCCGCGACCGCCCCGGACGCGGAGGGCGGCCGGTTCTTCGGCCCGGACGGCACGGCCGAACTGCGCGGCGCCCCCACCCGGGTGGAGCTCGCCCCCGCCGCGGCCGACCGCGAGACCGGCAGGCGCCTGTGGGAGCTGTCGGAGCGTCTGACGGGTGTGCGGTTCGCGCTGCCGGCCCTCGCCTGACCCCGCGCGGCCCTTTCCCCTGCCCGCCCCTTCCCGTAACCGGGTACTTCGCCCCCGGGCCCCCCTTTTCCGTGCCGGCGCACGGTGTCCTCAATCGTCGGACAGGCTGAAGATCAGCCCTTCACCGGTGTCACCGCCGGGCGCCCCCGGTGGGCCCGGGAGGAGCGGCCGTCGCCACCCCGGTCCCGGACGGCGCGGCACACGGCGCCCCGGCTCGGGCGGTTCCGCCGCCGAGGACCTCGCGGGCGAGTGCCAGCAGGTCCGGGAGGGCCGGGTGCACCGGCCCCTCGCGCCAGGCCAGGACGACCGGGACCTCCGGCGCGTCTACGAGCGGGCGGTAGACCAGCGACGGGTGCATGTGGTTGCTCGGGGTGGCCGACGTGGAGACCCCCAGGGCGCGGCCCGCGGCGATGGCGATCAGCCACTCGTCGGTGTTGGTCACCTCGATCGCCGCGACGGGTCGCGTCGCCGGTGGCCACAGGTCCATCGTCGTGGTGCCGGAGACGGTGTTGAGGACGACCGGGCGGCCGGCGAGGTCCGCCAGGGTGACCTGGGGGAGTGCCGCCAGCGGGCTGTCCGCCGGCATGACCACCACCCGCTCCTCCGACAGCAGTGGTTCCGTGCGGAGTCCGGCCCAGGCGTCCGCGCCGCGCAGCACGGCCGCGTCGACCTTGCCCTGCGTGAGGCCCGCCGTACGGTCGTCGACGCGGAGCAGCTCCAGCGGGGTGCCGGGCCACGTCTCGTCCCAGCGGCGCAGCAGCGGGACGGTGTGGTCACCGAGCGCCGCCCAGGTGTGGCCCAGGCGCAGCGGCCAGCTCCGCAGGCCCCCGGGGTCGAGGGCGGTCTCGACGGCGGCGACCGCCGCGGCTGCCTTGTCGCGGAAGGTACGGCCCTCCGCGGTCAGTTCGAGGTGATGGGTGGAGCGGTCGACGAGGCGGGCGCCCAGGTGGTCCTCGAGCTGGCGCAAGGTGCGGGAGAGCGCGGGCTGGCCGAGGTGGAGGCGCGCGGCGGCGCGGGTGACGCTGCCCGCCTCGGCGATGGCGAGGAAGGCGCGCAGATGCCGCAGCTCGATGGTCATGCGTCGGAAGCATAACCGCGGGAGAACAGGCATTTCACGCCGAGTGGCCCGATCCCTACCGTGAAAGACATGACCTCCACGGTGCCCACCACCTCCCCGACGACGGCCGCGCCCGCCGTCCTCCGCCACGCCGCCGGACGCGGCACCCTCGGTGGCGTCGGCCTCGTCCTGGCCGGAACGCTGTCCGTCCAGTTCGGGTCGGCCTTCGCCGCACTGCTCTTCCCCCGGGCCGGGGCGCTCGGCACGGTCGCGCTGCGGGTGACGTTCGCCGCGCTGCTCCTGCTGGCCGCCGCCCGCCCCCGGCTCCGCGGCCACACCCGCGCCGACCGGGCGCTCGTCGTCTGCTTCGGCCTGGCGCTCGGCGGCATGAACATCCTCTTCTACCAGGCGATCGACCGGATCCCGCTCGGGGCGGCCGTCACCCTGGAGGTGCTCGGCCCCCTGCTGCTGTCGGTCGTCGTCTCGCGCCGCGCCGCAGGCCTGCTGTGGGCCGGCCTCGCGCTGGCCGGGGTCTTCCTGCTGGGCCGCGACGGCTTCGGCCGGCTCGACGCCGGCGGC
This sequence comes from Streptomyces albireticuli, assembly GCF_021228125.1. Taxonomy (GTDB): domain Bacteria; phylum Actinomycetota; class Actinomycetes; order Streptomycetales; family Streptomycetaceae; genus Streptomyces; species Streptomyces albireticuli. Next base: position 125,509 of record NZ_JAJQQS010000018.1, on the reverse strand, counting down.
GTGGCCTTCGCGCTGGGAGCCGGCGCGCTGTGGGCGGCGTACATCGTGCTCAACGCCCGCGCGGGCGCCCGGTTCCCGCGGCTGGACGGCCTGGCGCTCGCGCTGGCCGTCGCCGCGCTGGTCAGCCTGCCGCTGGGCATCGGGGCAGCGGGCGGGACGCTGCTGGAACCGGGGGTGCTGGGCCTGGGCCTGGCGATCGCGGTGATGTCGTCGGGCGTGCCCTACACCCTGGAGTTCCTCGCCCTGCGGCGGCTGCCCGCCGGGACGTTCGCCGTGCTGGCGAGCCTGGCACCGGCCGTCGCCGCGACGGCGGGCGTCCTGGTGCTGGACCAAGCGATGTCGCCGACGCGCTGGGCCGCCGTCGCGATGGTGGTCCTGGCGAGCGCGGGCGCGGTACGCACGGGCGGCCGCCGCACCGGGGCCTCGCCCGTCGCGGCGGGGGACCACCGGGCGGAAGCCTCGCCCGTCGCGGTGGGGGATCACCGGGCGGAAGCCTCGCCTGTCGCGGGGGTGAACGGTCCGGTTGTGGTCTCGCCTGTCGCGGGGGTGAACGGTCCGGTTGTGGTCTCGCCTGTCGCGGGGGTGAACGGTCCGGTTGTGGTCTCGCCTGTCACGGGGGTGAACGGTCCGGTCGTGGTCTCGCCCGTCACGGGGACGAACGGTCCGGTCGGAGCCTTGCCCGCTACAGGTGGTTCGGCCGGGGTCCTGTCTTCCGCGGGCGGTCCGTCCGAGGCCCCGCCTTCTCCGGACGGCCCGGCCGGAGTCCTGCCTTCTACGGGCGGTCCGTCCGGAGCCCGGCCCGCGGCGGAGGGCCCGCTCAAGGCCCGTCCCACCAAGACCCGTCCCACCAAGAACCGTTCCGCCGGAGCCCGGCCCGCCACGAGCCGCCCGGCCGGGGGCGGGGCCGCCCTTTCCGGCCGCCCTTCCGAAATCTGACTGAGGATCACCTCACTCGGGCCCGCCGGACCGCACAGGATGCACCACAGGCCCCCGCACCGCCCCCACAGGGGCCGGGGACCGGGCGCCGCGGGATTCGGGAGGGAACAGGTGACACCCATACGGACATTGGCCGAGCGTGAGGACGTGTTCCGGGCCGTGGCCGCGGCGGCGGCCCGGGCACGGGAGGGCCGGGGCGGCTGGCTGATGGTGGCCGCGCCTCCCGGCCGCGGCCGGACCGCCGTGCTCGACGAAGCGGTGCGGCGGGAGACCGGGGAAGGCCGCCTCCAGGCGCGGTGGGCCCGGTGCGCGAAGGAGGAGACCGCGTTCCCTTTCGCCCTGGTGCGCCAGCTCTTCCCCGCCGCCGAGGACATCCCGTTCGCCGAGCCGTCCGGCACGGAGGAACAGCGGATCTTCCACCGGCTCACGGACCTGCTGGCCCGCGCCGCCGTGCGCCGCCCCGTCCTGCTGGCCGTCGACGACCTCCACTACGCCGACGACGCGTCCCGGCGCTGGACCGGCTACCTGGCCCGCCGGATCGCGGGACTCCCCGTCCTGCTGCTGCTCACCGAATGCCGCGAACACCCCGGCATCACCGGGCTTCCCCCGTCCACGGGAACCGGCGTCCCGCTGCCCCCGCTCAGTACGAAAACCGTCACCCGCCTCGCACGCGCCCACGGCCTCACCACCGGGCAGGCCCGTACCTGCGCCGAGGCGACCGCGGGCAACCCCGCCCTGCTCCAGGCGCTCCTCGCCGACCTGGCCGAGGCCCCGGACCTGGCCGAGGTCCCGTACCTCGCCCACGGGCACCCGCCGGGCCACCCGTCCGAGACCGGTCCGAACCGCTACCGCGACACCCTCGTCCACTGGCTCCGGCACCACGCCGACCACCTCACCCGGCACCTCTGTCTCGCCCTCGCCGTCACCGCCCAGGGGCCCGGGGACGCCACCGGGCTGCTCCGGGAAGCCGCCGCCCTCTGCCCGGACGGGCGCACCGAACAGGTGGCCGGCGCGCCGCGCTACGCCGAGCTGTTGCGCCACCCACTGGCCCGGGCGGCCGTCCTGGCCGCGGCCGATCCCGGTGAACTCGACGCGCTCCGCACCCACGTCGCCCGGCGGCTCGACGAACAGGGCGCACCCGCCCACGCCGTGGCCGCCCACCTGCTCCGCCTCGCCCGTCCCGCGGAGCCGTGGATGACGCGGACGCTGGAGGACGCGGCAGAGGAGGCGTTACGGAACGGCGGATCCGCCGAGGCGGTCGCTCTGCTGCGGCACGCCCTCCTCGGCCCCCTCGACCCCGGCAGGCGCGCCGCCCTCACCCTGCGCCTGGGCACCCTGGAGTTCCCGCACAGCGCCGAGGCCGGAATCCGCAGGCTCCGGGCCGCACTGGAACTGCACCCGGACGTCCGCGAACGCGCCGCCGCGGCCCCCGTCCTCGGCGCGGCCCTCGCCGTCCGCGGCCGTACGGACACCGCTCTGCGCGTCCTGCGCCAGGCGGGCGGCGGCGCGGGCGACGACGAACCGGCCCACGTGCTGCGGGCCGTCGCCGCGCTCATCGCCTCCCACGACGCGACCGCGTGGCGCGACGCCGTCGCCGAGCTCCGGACCATGGCGCCCACCGCCCCCGCCGCCGTCGAACCGCTGGTCTGCGGCCTGGTCACCGAGTACGAGGCCGGAGCCGGACTGGTCTCCGCGGAAGAGGTCCTCGCCCGCGTCCGGCCCCGGCTGGCGGCACCCGTCCACCCGGTCCTGCGCACCGCCTGGCTGGGCAGCGCCGCCACCCTCCTGCAATGGGCGGACCGGCTGGAGGAGGCGCGGTCCCTCGCCCTGGAATGCCTGCCGGCCCCGCCCGTTCCGCCCGATCTCACCGACGTGGGCGTGCAGTGCCTGCTGAGCGTCAGTGCCGAGGCCGCCCTGTGGGCGGGTGACTTCCGGCGGGTCGTCGCCGAGAACCTGCCCCTGGTCGAGGCCTGCGCCGGGCAGGGCATCCGCATGCCCCACCTGATCTCCATGGTGGCCCTCGCCCGGCACGAACTCGGCCTGCGCGACCAGGCCCTGGAGATCCTCGCCGTGCCGGGCGAGGACCGCGCCGACAGTTCCTGGGAGTGGAACGAGCTCCGCTACGCGCGGGCGGTGCTCCGCGCCGCCGAAGGGCACTGGCGGGCGGCGCTCGACGACTACCTCGCCTGCGGCAGGGCCCAGGGCGCCCGGGACTTCGTCAGCCCCGTCGCCACCCCGTGGCGCTCCGGCGCGGCCCTCGCCCTGGCCCGTCTCGGCCGGGCGCCGGAGGCCCGGGAGCTCGCCGAGGAGGAACTGCGCCACGCGCGCCGCTGGGGAACCCCGCGCACGGTCGGCCGGGCGCTGCGGGCCCGTGCCGCGGCCCTGGGCGGACGGGAGGCGCTGGAGGCCCTCACCGAGGCCGCGGCCCTGCTGGACGGCGCGCCCGCGCCGGTCGAGCGCGTGGAGGTCCTGATCGACCTCGGCCGGGCCCGGGTCGCCGCCGGGCTCGGCCGCAAGGGCCGGGAGGACCTGCGCGAGGCCCACGCCCGGGCCGCCCGGCTGCCCGCGCCGGACCCGGCCGGCCCGGGTGACGTGCCCGTCACCGGCCGCCTCGTCCGCGAGACACGGCAGGCGCTGGCCGCCGTCGGCGTACGCGGCGCCCCGCACACGCGGACCGGCCGGGAGGCGCTCACCGCGGCCGAACGGCGCGTCGTCGCCCTCGCGGTCGAAGGACACTCGAACGCCGAGATCGGCGCGGTGCTCCACCTGGCCCGCCGCACCGTGGAGACCCATCTGACCAGTGCCTACCGCAAGCTTGAGGTGACGCGCCGGACGCAGCTCGCGGCGAGCTTGAACGGCGCTCTCCTCGACGTCGCGTCAGGTGGCTGAAAGGGCGGGCCGTGGTGCCGAGTTCGTGGACTTCCACGATGTCCGCCGCGGTGGCCCCGGGCATCGTGGGAACCGCGTCGGGCCGTCCCGTACGACCCGGTCGTCCCTTCCACACCAGCGGCACCGCCGCCGTTCACCGGTGCCCAGGACGAAAGGTTCTCACCATGATGTCCGCAACGCGCGCGTCCGCCAGAACCGCTCTCGTCGCCCTGCTCTCCGCGGCGGCGCTGTCCGTGCCCGTCACCGCCTCCGCCGGCACCGGGAGCGCTCCGGCCTCCGCCGGCACGACGGCCGGATCCGCTCAGGAGGCCGCGAGTCCGAAGGCCTTCGGACTCGCGCCCAACGAGCTGTGGGAGCTCCGCCGGCGCGACAACCGGTACGAGATCGCCAACCGCCACAGCGGTCTGTGTCTGAAGGTCAAGGGCGCCTCCAGGGACAACTTGGCCCCGGTGGTCCAGGACGAGTGCGGCACCGCGTCCGAGAAGCTGTGGAAGGCGGAGACGACGGACGGCGGGAGGTACATGCAGCTCCGCAACTCCTACTCGAACAAGTGCATGGACATCTCGGGCGGTGTCGCCCACTGGGGCGCCAAGATCATCCAGTACGACTGCACCGGCGCCCTGAACCAGAAGTGGTGGGACACCGACGGCCTCGACGCGAACCCGGGCTGGTGGGTCAGCGCCACCACCCCGAGCGGCGCCCCCACCTGGATGTGCCTGGACATGCCGGGGGCCGGCACGGCACCGGGCGCCCAGGCCGCGATGTGGGACTGCGTCAGGTAGGCCGGCAGTCCCTTCCCGCACGGGTTCCGCTCCGCACGGGGGCGAAGCGGAACCCGTGCGGAGCGGTGCCCGCGGTAGGCGAGGGAGGGGGCGGCCGTGCGGTTACGGCTCGATCGTGACCGGCTTCTCGGTGCGCAGGTCGCTGACGAAGCCGCCCTTGACCACGCGCATCCAGTACGAGTGCGCCCGGGCGGACGCGGGGATGTCGGGGTGGCGCTCCAGCTTGCGGTCCGCCGACGTGGCGCCGCCCGGGACGTCCCGCTGGAAGGTGTAGGGGTGCCAGATGCCGACCTCGCTGCTGTAGAACGGCTTGGTCTCCATCAGGGCGACCAGGTCGGGACTTCCCTGCGCGGGCTTCCAGTTGACGCGGACGGTGCCCGCGTCGAGACGGTCGACGGAGGTCACCGCCGGTGCCTTCGGGATCACCGAGGAGGCCGCGGGCTTGGCGTCGCCGCTGCGGATCGTCCGCGGCACGGACGAGTCGTAGCCGTCCGGGTTGTCCAGCCTGCCGGTGACGCGGAGCGCGGTGGGCGCCTGGGTCCGCCCGCCCGCGCACGCGTCGACCTGGGTGACCACGCGCCATCCGTCGGAGAACCGCACGAAGTCCTCCTTCTGGACGGGCAGCTCGCGGACGCCGCCGGCGAAGACCCCGCTCACGGAGTGGACGTAGCGGGAGTCGTCGGTGCGGACCACCTGGTAGCTGCACCCGTCCACGGCGGCGGCGCGCGCGTCGATCGCCGGCCGGGGCGACGTGGCGCCGGCGGCCGGACCGGCGGCGGGGGACGAGGCGGCTATGGCGGTGCCCGCGCCCGAGGCGAGGACCCCGAGGCTCAGCGCGCACGTGGCGACCGCGGTGGCGATACGAGAGGGCATGCATCCTCCGGTGACATCCGGCGGCTCGGGGGAGCCGACGAGCAAATGACGTACGGGGGCCGGACTTGATCGCGAACACCGGCCAGGACGGGACAGTACCGGCAAACGACGTTCAAGAAGAAGTCAAAAACCGGTAAAGCGAATTGGTCACCTCCCGCCCCACAAGGCCCGTACCACCTCCGCCAGCGCGTGGATCACCTTCACCCCGGGCGACGTGCGCCGCTACGCACGCGAGCGGTTCCGGGACCTGGCCGACCCGGACCGGCACGCCGCCCTGTTCACCACCCTGGTCGCCGACGCCGACGCCGACGCCGACGCCGACGCCGACGCCGACGCCGACCTCGACCACCTGGCCCGAACCCCGCTCATGGCCTCCCCGCTGTGCGGGCTCTACGCGAGCGAGCCCGGGCGGCCGGCTCCCCGAAGGGCGCACCGCGGTCTACACCCGGTACGCCGACCGGATCCACCGGCGCAACAGGGCCCCGCGCTGCGGACCCCTCGCGCACTAGGAGGCGCGGACGCGCGAGCGCGGCGACATGTCCTACGCCGGATTCGTCCTCGGCCTCGCCGCGAGCGCCGGAGCCGACCCGGGCCCCAAGCTCCGGCGCGTGGCCGGGAAGGGCGGCGCCGAAGGCGGCACCTTCATCGCTCTCCAGGCGGCGCCGGGCACCCGCATCAGCCCGGAGACCGCGGCGGCCGCGCGCGAGACCCTCGCCCGGGCGGCCCTCGGCCACCGCCGGATCCCCGGCAGGGAACGCGTCCTGGCCGCCGAGACGCTGGCCGTGCTCGGCGACCCGCGGGGCCTGGAGGCGTTCAGGGCGATGGCGGACGACCCCGGCCGGCTCGACACCCTCGACGCGTGGCACATGCCCCTGCCGGACGGCACCAGCGTGGGCCCCGTGGCGGGACGAGCTCGACGACGCCCGCCGCAGTACCCGCCGGGACACGGTGGCCCAGCTCGACGCCGTGATCCGGGCCGCCGCCCCGGGCGCCGCCGCGCGTCCGCACGCGACGTGCGCACGGGCGTCCTTCGGGCGGCTGCCGGCCGAGGAGGCCGGTGCGCCGTGACGTTCCCGAGCGCGGTCCGAAGGCCGTCGGCGCGCCTAATCGAGGATCCGCTCGTCGAAGGGGACGGGTACCCACTTGTCCTCGGTGAGGCCGGGGTTGCCGACGTCGTTCGCGTACAGCAGCTTCCACGCGACGCGCCGGTACCCGGCCGACGGGATGGTACGGAAGGGCAGGCCGCCCTTGTCGAACCACGGCGTCGTGCGCACCTCGCCGTCCTTCGCCCAGACGATCTCGGGCACCCAGGAGCAGTCGCAGCGCCTCGTGGCCACGGTCAGGTCCACCGCCAGCGTCCTGCCGCCCGTGATCTCGACGGGGAACGACAGCTCACCGGTGGGCACGACCCGGGCGTACCGTCCGCCGCCGTCCAGATCGGCGCGTGCCGTGACCGTCTCCTCCTCGCCTCCGCAGCCCGCCGCCTGGAGCCCCAGCACGGTCGCCTCGCCCGCCGCGGGTACGGGTTCGCGCGCGATCACCTTGATCCGTACCTCCCGGATCACCAGCGGTCTGCTTCCCTCGGGCTGGATGTGCAGGGTGAGCGTGGTCCTGTCGGGGTCACCGGCGTTGCGGGACGAGACCCGGGAGGTGTCCAGTTCGCGGTCCCGGACCGGCGGTTCCACGAGCTCGGCCGGCGGGGTCCTCACCACCCGGGCGTCCCATGGGCACAGGTACAGGGGCCGTTGGACGTCGAGGCCCTTGCTCCGGGCGTGCTCCTCGTCGGCCGAAGGGGCCGCGGTGGGGCCGGACATGGCCGCACCGGACGCGCTGGGGCCGGCCGTACCGGGAGCGGCCGTACCAGAAGCGGTCGTACCCGGGTCCGGGCCCCGTGATTCCACGGTCCGGGGCGACCGCGACCCGGACACATAGATCGGCGGCGGGCCGTCCTCCCCCTTGACCGCGTCGACCACCCAGGAGAACCCGCCGGTGACGGCCAGCCCGATCACCGCTCCGACGACCGCCACCACGATGGGCCCGATGACAACCGTCGACATGAAACTGCGGTCCCGGAGAGGGAAGTAGCCCCTGCCACGGCGCGGGGTCGGCGGAGGCGGAGGCGGGGCGCCCGGAGGTGGAGCGTTTCGGGACGGAGGGTCCGGAGGCGGGCCGGTCGGCTCGGCGGACGGATCGGGCTCAGGAGCACGCGAGTTGTGCGTCATATCTCTCCCCCTTGGGCCGCACAGGGTAACGAGAGAGGACGCGTGGAGGGAGGGGGTGCACGCCTACGCAGAGAAACTGCCACGGTACCAAGGGTGGCTTGATCGGTCCCTTGTATGCGGATCAGTCGCTTCATAGCGTCGTTTGCGTACCGGCACGGCCATCGCACCACACGTGCCTCTCCTTTCACGCGCACAGTTCCTCTCCGTATGTCCCAAGGAGGCAGTCGCATGACCGATACCCATGGCTTCACCGAGCCCGTCGAGCCGTCCCCCTCCGTCGTGGAAGCGAACCGCGGCGTCATCAACACCGTCCCGCCCAACGCGGAGGACTTCGAGGACGCCCAGCGCGGTCTGATCGCCCTGCCCGACGTCGCCGTGATCCCGACCCGCGACGACAAGGGCGTGGCCTGGAACTTCGCCGGCTACGACTTCCTCCTCGACAGCGACGACCAGGCCCCGCCGTCCGTCAACGCGAGCCTGTGGCGGCAGGGCAAACTCACCGCCGTCGCGGGCCTGTTCCAGGTCACGTCCTCCGGCAACCGCACCATCTACCAGGTGCGCGGCTACGACCTGTCCAACATGACGATCGTCACGGGCGACACCGGCATCGTCGTCATCGACCCCCTCGCCTCGTACGAGACCGCGCAGTACGCCCTGAAGCTCTTCCGGGACCACACCGGGATCACCACGCCGATCAGCGCCGTGATCTACACCCACAGCCACGTCGACCACTTCGGCGGCTCCCGCGGCCTCTTCCACGAGACCGGCGATGTCATACCGAAGGACCTCCCGGTGTACGCGCCCGAGGGCTTCCTCGAGCACGCCATCAGCGAGAACGTCTACGCCGGCCCGGCCATGGCCCGGCGCGCGGAGTACATGTACGCGGCGAAGCTGGACAAGGGGCCCCACGGTCAGGTCGGTTCCGGTCTCGGCCTGACGATCTCCACGGGCGAGGTCACGCTCGTCCCGCCGACCCACTACGTCGGCGGCCCGCTGATCCAGCCGGCCACGCCCGGCGAATGGTCGCCCGCGAACGTCGTCCCGTGGCGGAAGGGCCTCTACCAGCACTCCGTCGACGGCATCCCCATGGTCTTCCAGCTCACCCCCGGCACCGAGTGCCCGGCGGAGATGAACTTCTACTTCCCCGAACTGCGCACCATGTGTATGGCGGAGAACTCCACCCACACCCTGCACAACATCCTGAGCCTGCGCGGCGCCCAGGTCCGGGACCCGCACGCGTGGTCGACGTACCTCACCGAGGCGATCCAGACCTTCGGCGAGTACACCGACGTCGAGTTCGCCTCCCACCACTGGCCGCGCTGGGGCCGGGAGCGCATCGTCGAGTTCCTGAGCAACCAGCGGGACATGTACGCCTACCTCAACGACCAGACGCTGCGGCTCATCGACGAAGGCTTCAACGGGATCGAGATCGCCGAGAAGCTCCGGCACCTGCCGCCCGGCCTCGCCGAGCACTGGTACAACCAGGGCTACTACGGCTCGCTCAGCCACAACTTCAAGGCCGTCTACCAGCGCTACATCGGCTGGTTCGACGGCAACCCCGCCCACCTGTGGAACCTCCCCCCGGTCCAGGCCGGCGTGCACTACGTCCAGGCCATGGGCGGCCCCGCCGAGGTCGTCCGCATCGCCCGGGAGGCCTACCAGGCGGAAACGCCGCAGTACCGCTGGGTCGTCGAACTCCTCAATCACGTCATCTTCGCCTCCGGCGACACCGCGGACGCCTTCGAGGTACCGGCCGACGTGCTCCAGGAAGCCAAGACCCTCCAGGCCGAGGCCATGACCCAGCTCGGCTACGGGGCCGAGAACGGCACCTGGCGGAACTTCTACCTCACCGGTGCCGAAGAACTGCGCACGGGTCCGCAGAAGCCCACCTCGCACGGCGCCTCCGACCTGGTCAGGAGCATGTCCCTCGACCAGTTCTTCACCGCCATGGCCAAGAGCGTCGACGGCCCCAAGGCCGCACTCGAACAGCGGTCGCCCATCGTGCTGCGCTGGGTCCTGACCGGCACCGGCCAGGAGTGCACCACGACCCTGCGCAACGGTGTGCTGATCTACGTCGAGGGCCAGGACAAGCTGGCGGGCAAGCCCCAGGCGACCATCAGCCTCACCCGTGAGGCCCTGGACCAGCTGGCGCTGTCCGGCATCCACTTCAAGGAGAACTTCGACGAGGCAGTGCGGAACGAACAGATCCAGGTCGACGACCAGGCGGCCGCCGACACCGTCTTCGGCTACCTGACCTACCCCGACCCGGTCTTCCCCCTCGTCACCCCGCGCCCCGCCCCCTCCGGCCAGGAGCCCGGGCCCGTCACGGGCTGACCCGCGGCACCCGGTCCCGCATCCGGGTGAAGACACCGGGCCACCGGTGTCGGTGTCCGGCGCCCGAGGAAGGCGTCGGAGGTACGGAGCGGGGTGCCGCTGCCGGGGCCCGGACGTCATGCCGAGGAGAACGCCGTGGAAATGCCGCAGGTGAGCGTGTGTCAGGTGGACGAGTGCGCCTACAACCAGGACAGCGCCTGCCACGCCCTGGCCATCACGGTGGGCGACTCGACCCACGCCCACTGCGACACGTTCTTCGTGTTCCCCGCCAAGGGCGGCGACTCCTCGGCCGTCGGCCGGGTCGGCGCCTGCAAGATGTCCGGCTGCCTGCACAACGTCGGCCTCGAATGCCAGGCCCCCGGCATCACCGTCGCCGCCATGGGCGCCTCGCCGGACTGCCTGACGTACACGGCGACGTAAGGTACGCACCCGGCCCCGGCCTCCGGGCCCGCCGCCACCCGGACCGAAACTCGCCCACGCATTTCCGTCGCCCCCATTGAACGCGTGCGCGCGACACCGATTGCATGTCGGGTGTCTCATCGATGGGGGGGGGTACTCATGCGTAAGCGCAGAGGGCTCGCGGACAGTCCGGGTCCACGGCGGAGAGCGGCACGAAGAACGGAGACGTCCGGAGCACGGAGCGGCTTACCCGGTGCGGCGGCGCTGATCGGCGTCGCCGCACTCGTCGTCTCCGCACTGCCCGCGAACGCGGTCGCGGCACCGGCGGCCGGCACGGAGGAGGTGGTCCCGGGACAGCGCACCGCGGCTCCCGCGCTGGTCAGCGGCGTACGGGAGCGGGTGAAGGCCACGGGGAGCGCCGCCGACGCGGCGCGGCACCATCTCGCGGACAAGGAGAGCCGCTACCGGATCCCGCGTCCGGACCGCGACCTGGAGCACGTACGGACCGTCACCGCGGGCGACGCGGAGACCGTGCGGCTGCGGCAGAAGCACCACGGAGTGGAGGTCTTCGGCGCCCAGTACGTCGTCCGGATGGAGAGGAAGGGCGGGGAGCGGGTCGTCACGGGCACCTCCGGCCGGTACTTCACCGGGCTGAAGGTCGCGGTCGAGCCCGAGGTCGACGGGAAGCTCGCGGTCGAGCGGGCGGTGGAAGCGGTCGAGGCGCGGCTCGGCCCGTGGCGGCCCGGCCGGGACGGGAAGGGCGAGGAGCCGGGAGAGGGGACCTCGCGGCCGCTGACCGGCACCGCCCACGGGCTCGTCGTCCTGCCCCGGGGCGCCGGCGTGCTGACCCACCACGTCACCGTGCGCGGCACCGCGCCGGGCACCGGCGCGCCCGTGCTGCAAGAGGTGTACGTCGAGGCGCGGTCCGGCTATCCGGTCCTCCAGTACAGCGGGATCAAGTCGTTCTCGGGTGCCGGGTCCGGTACCGGGACGGGGGCCGAGGGCGCCGCGAAGGCGGCCGGGTCCGGGAAATCGCCTTCCCGGGCCGCCGCGGCCGGTGTGCGAGGCTCCGGCGTCCGGCTCGACGGGGAGACGGTCGGACTGGCCGTCGAGCGGGACGACGCGCGCGGGGAGTACGTGCTGCGCGACCGCACCCGCGCCGAGGAGGGCAGTGACAAGAACCAGATCTCCACCTGGGACGCGCGCGACCGGAGCGTCAGCGAGGTGTGGGGCACCTGGCCGCCCGACCTCAAGGAGTTCGGCTCGCCGGAGCCGGCCTTCGGCAAGGAGGCGACCGAGGCTGGCGCGGTCGACGCGCACTGGGGCGCCGGCAAGGTCCACGACTACTACAAGAGCCTGCACGGCCGCGGCGGGTCCGACGGCCGCGGCGCGGCCGCGCACTCCCTGGTGGGCATCGGCTGGGGGTTCGCCAACGAGGCCGTCTGGGACGGCACCAAGGCGATGTACGGGAAGGGCGACGCCGAGCACCGGCCCGTCGCCGCCGCGCTGGACGTCGTCGGGCACACGATGACGAAGAGCGCCGTCGAGAACAGCGCCGGCCTGGTCAACGCGGACCAGCCCGGATCCGTGGGCCTGGCGTTCGCCGACTACTTCGGCAACGCCGTCGACACCGACGCCCACGGCACCCCCATGGACAGCCCCGCCTCCGGCCTGGTGGGCGAGGCGCTGTGCCGGGCGAAGGGCCCCCGCGCGTGCGCGGCCCGTGACATGAACGACGGCCGGACCACCTCCAAATCCTTCCTCGGGGTGTCCTTCGCGACCGACAACGGCGGCGTCCACGCCAACTCCACCCTCTTCTCGGGCGCGCTCTGGGACATCCGCGAGGACCTGGACCGCACCCTCGCCGACAAGATCGTCCACAAGGCGCTCACGGAGTACATGACGCCCCTCGACGGCTTCACCGAGGGCCGTCACGCCGTCGTCGCCGCGGCCGAGGACCTCAAGGTGACGGGTGCACAGCTCAGGTCCGTCGAGCGGGCCTTCGACGCCCACGGCATCGTGGCCGGCTGGGAGACGGCCATGGGCGTGGACTCCGACCGCCTCTTCGGCGGGATCAACACGGACGGCTTCACGTCCGTGGGCGCGGGCGGCGGCTGGTGGGCCGCGTCCAGCTCGAACGAGGACGGCTCCGAGGCGTACTCGGTCTGGGCCGGGCGCCTGGACGGCACCGGTGAGAAGATCCGCGTCAGCCCCAACGACGGTCGCTACCACGCGGATCCGGTCACCGACGGCAAGACCGTGGTGTGGCACTCCTACCGGGGCCGGACCTCGGAGGTCCTGGCCCGGCCGCTCGCGGGCGGCCCCGTCAAGAAGCTGTTCTCGAACTCCGGCAACCTGGGACGCGTCTCCTCGCTGAGCGTCGAGGGGAAGCTCCTGACGTTCACCTCCTACAGCCGCTGGACGGGCCCGCGCGTGATGTACATGCGGATGGGCGACGAGCAGCCGGTGGTCGTGCCACCGGTCCCGTACAGCAAGTACGGCAGCACCGAGAACCCGTCCCTCAAGGACGGCCGGATCGCCTTCTCCACCTCGCGCCGCGTGGACGGTCTGTACCGGTCCGGCACCGAGGTCCTGGACACCGCCACCGGCAAGCGGACGACGATGGGGCAGCTCGGTACACCGGTGGACACCGGCCCGACCGCGATCACCGGCAAGTACGTCTACTGGCTGGCGTCGAACGACGAGTCCAGGCAGCCGACCGCGGTGCGCCGCGCGAACGTCGACGGCACCGGTACCCTCGACATCAGTCCCGCCGAGGGCAAGGACGCGCTGAGGGGCGTCCACCTGACCGCCTCCGACGAAGCGGTGACCGTCGGCACGGAGTCGTCCGAGACGCGGATCAGTAACGAGACGCTCGGCAAACTGTGGCAGCTCTCGCCGGACGGCTCGCGCAGGAGCCGGGTCTCCTGCAACAGGGGCGAGCAGTTCTGGCCCGCGACGGCGGGCGGCAGGCAGGTGGTCTGGCTCGACGCCACGACCGGCTCCACCGACCTGGTGACCCGCTCCCGCCCGGCGGGCGACTGCGGCTGACCTCCGCGTGACCCCGGTGCCTTCCGCCCGACGGGAAGGCACCGGGATCCCCTGCCCCGGGGCTACGGCGTTATCGACCACTTCAGCTGCGCCGGCGCCGAAGCGGGCTCTCCGGTGTACTTCGAGGTGTACGCGGACGAGGCCGCCGAGGAGGAGGACTTGGAACCGGAGTAGTCGTCGCCCTTCTCTCCGCCCTTCTCGCCGCCTCCGCCGCCGGCACCGAGGTACCAGCCGTTCGCCTCGTTCTTGACGAGCTTCGTCGCGGCGTCGTAGGTCCACTTCAGCTCCGCGGGAGCGGCCGACGCCTCGCCCGTGTACTTGGTGGTGTACGCGGGAGCCTTGGCGGAGGAGGAGCCACCGCTGCCGAGGTACCAGCCCTTGGCCTCGTTCTTGATGAGTTTGGTGGCCGCGTCGTAGGACCACTTCAGGTTGCCGGGCGCCGCCGCGGCTTCGCCCGTGTACTTGGTGGTGTGCGCGGGGGCCTTGGCCGAGCCGTCACTGCCGCTGTCGAGGTACCACCCCGCTTCCTCGTGCTTGATCAGTCCTGCTGACGGGGTGTCGGCCTGGCCCACTCCGGGGGCCAGGACCACCAGCGTGGAGGCGGCGACGAGGGTCGCGAGCCGCCGGGCGAGCGGGTGCACTGGCATGGTCGTCCTGCCGTTTCTGCGTGGGTTTCGAGGAGGCGAACGGTTCGCCTCAGAACCGCACTGTCCGCAATGAGCATGGGTCAGCGCCCCGCCGCGCCCCCACCGGAACCGTCGCCCACCACCGGTTCGTGCATGGGCATACGGCTCGACCGGCGGGGTGGCGGCGCTGCCGCGCGTTCGGGGGCGCCGGGCGCACAGCGGCCGGGGCGTGCCCGGACGGTGGTCTCCCACATGTGGTCCCGGGGCGTTCGGATGAGGAGAACCGGCCCGGGTTCCGCCGGACGTACGTACGGTGGGGAACGCCCGATCATCCCGCACCCCGCGACAGCCGGAGGCTCCATGAACAGACAGGACGGCCCGGAACGGCCCTACGACGTCGTGCTCTTCGGCGCGACGGGGTTCGTCGGGCGGCTCACCGCCGAGTACCTGCTGGCGCACGGGCCGAAGGGCCTCCGCTGGGCGCTCGCCGGGCGCGGCCGGGCGAAGCTGGAGCGGCTGAGGGAGGACCTGGCCGCTGCGGATCCCGAGCGGGCCGCCGAGGTGTCCGTGGTGACCGCGGACGCGCGCGACCGCGCCGCGATGCGCGCGCTCGCCGAGTCCACGCACGTCGTCGCGTCGACCGTCGGCCCGTACATCTGGTACGGCGAGGAGCTCGTGGCCGCCTGCGCGGAGGCCGGGACCGACTACACCGACCTGACCGGCGAGCCGGAGTTCGTGGACCTCACGTACGTACGCCACCAGGCGCGAGCCCGGGAGACGGGCGCGCGGCTCGTGCACGCCTGCGGCTTCGACTCGATGCCGCACGACCTCCTCGCGTACTTCACCGTCCGGCAGCTGCCGGAAGGGGTGCCGCTCACGGTCGACGGCTTCGTCCGGGCGTTCGGGCTCGTCTCCGGCGGGACGCTGACCTCGTCCCTGACGATCCTCGCGCGGCAGCGCCAGGCGCTCGCCGCGGCCCGGGAGCGGCGGCGGTACGAGCCGGCGCCGTCCGGGCGCGAGGTCCGGGTCCCCCTGGCGGCGCCGCGCTTCAGCAAGGAGACGGGTACGTGGGCGCTGCCGCTGCCCACGCTCGACCCTCAGGTCGTCCGCCGCTCGGCCGCCGCGCTGGAGCGGTACGGGCCCGACTTCCGCTACCGCCACTACGCGTCCGTCAAGACGCTGCCCATGGCCCTGGTGGGGACGGCGGGCGTGGCCGCGGTCGCGGCCGTCGCGCAGGTGCCTCCCGCCCGCACCTGGCTGATGAAGCGCTACGAGCCGGGGAGGGGCCCCGGACCGGAGCGGCGGGCCCGCGCCTGGTTCCAGGTACGGGCGGTGGGCGAAGGCGGTGGAAGGCGCGTCTTCACGGAGGTCTCGGGCGGCGACCCGGGGTACGGCGAGACCGCGAAGATGCTGGCCGAGGCGTCGATGTGCCTGGCCCTGGACGATCTGCCGACCACATCGGGGCAGGTCACGACGGCCACGGCCATGGGGGACGCGCTGATCGGACGGCTGGGAGCGGCCGGCATCCCCTTCCGGGTGCGGCACGCCCGCTGAGACGGTGCCGAGTGGCCTCGGCCGGGCGCCCGGGGCTCAGACCCGGGGACCCGGCGCCCGGCTCAGCACTGAGGGCGCTTGCCGTGGTTGGCGGCCTTGCGGCGGGCCCTCTTCTTGCGTCGTCGCTTCGAGGACATGTCGGCTCCTCTCCGAGCTCCCTTAGGGATTTCGTCCAATTTATACCTTTCGGGGGTGGGGTGCGCGGAGGCTCGGCCCGCCGTGGGGGACGGCGCGCGGTCGTGCGGAGGCCGCGTCGACCGTGTGCGCGCCGTCCCCCGGCGTGTGCCCGACGTGCTCAGGAGCCGTTTCGCGCGGAGCGGCGCCGCATGGTCAGGAACAGGGTGACGGAGCCCGCCGCGAGCACCGCCGCGCCGCTCGCCGCCAGTACCGGCGTACGGCTGTCGCCGCCGGTCTCGGCGAGGCGACCGCCCTGGGCGACGGGGTCGGCCGGGGCGGCGGCCTTCACCGCGGAGTGCCGCTGGTGCCCGTTGCCGGAGTCGGCGCTCGTAGCGGCCGTACCGGACTTAGCGGCTTCGCCGGCGGCGTCGCCGTGAGCGCTCCCGCCGTGTCCGCCTTCGCCGTGTCCGCCCTTGCCGGGGCCGTCCCCGCCGTGCCCGCCGTGGTCGACCGTCGACTTGGCGGCCCCGTCGGTGATCTGCTTGTCGCTCGGCGCCGACGCCTTCGTCCCCGGCGCCGATGCCGCCGCCTTCCCGCCGAGATCCACGTCGGAACAGGTGTAGAAGGCCTCAGGGCTGTCCGAGCGCTGCCAGACGCTGTAGATCAGGTGACGCCCGGACCGCTTCGGGACCGTACCGTCGATGACGTAGCTCCCGTCCCTCAGCGTCGGGTTGGTGACCTTGGCGAACGGCTTCTCCTCCAGATCCGACCACTTCAGCGGCTTGGCCGGGTCGTAGCCGTCCTTGGTGATGTAGAGCTCGAACGTGCCGCGGTGCGGGGCCGTCGCCCGGTACCGGAAGGTGTGCGCGCCCGACGCCAGCTTGGTGCCCGGCCAGTCGGTGCGGGCCATGTCCAGCCCCTTGTACTTGTCGCGGCCGGCGCTGCACAGCTTGCCGTCGGGGATGATCTGGCGGTGCCGCCCGGCGGCGTCGCCGATGTTCACCTCGTTCCAGTCGTAGAGCGGCTGGGTGCCGCCGGCCGCGACCATCGCCTTGCAGGCGGCCGAGTCCGGGCTCTCCGGGCCCTCCGCGAAGCAGGCGGACACCCGGCTGACGGGATCCGTCATGGAGCCGTGCGCCGCGGCCGGCCCGGCGGTCAGCGTGGCGAGCGCGAGGGGGGTGAGGGAGAGCAGGGATATCCGTACGGTCCGACGTGTCCGATGCATGGGGGAACTCCTTGGTGGGTGGGTGAGGGGTGGCCCCGCACGCAGGGCCGTGGTGGGGGGAGTGGGGGGTGCCGTGCGTGCGGGGCAGTATGGGGGAAAGGAGGTGTGGGGGGCGAGGGTTGAAGCGGGAGAATGTCAGCTCCGGTACGCGCCGAACGCCCTGGTGAAGGCCGGTTCGTTCGGCGGGATCGAGCTGAACGTCGCGGAAGCGGGATTCCGCGCACCGCCCGGGCGGGGCTTGTCACGCGTCGCGGACCACATCGACAGCCGTCCGGGGCCCTTGGACCGGCCGAACCGCACCAGCCGCTCCGCGTCGTCGACCTTGCCGTACGCCGCCGCGAGCGCCACGACGAAGCCCGCGCCGACGAGCTTCGCCTCGCGGCTCACGTGTCGGCGGTGTGCGGGGGACGCGGGGGAACCCATGGGCGTGCCTGCCTGTCATGTGTCGGGGGGTGACGCGGCAGCACGCTAGCGAGAACGAATCGGGCGAATGGTTGAATCGCGGTCCCGGGCCCGCGATTTATGGCGCGCTTAAGGAACACATGGGTGACGATTAAAGAACCGGGACCGGCTCGCGGAGTGGGACTCGGACCCGTTCGCAGGGCCGGAACCCGCTCACGAGGACCGCCGCCCCGCCTTCCGCCCAGCCCTCATCCAGCGCATCCGGCCCATCCGGCGGCGCCGTTCGCCGCGGCGCGGCCCGCCTCCTCCGCCCAGCGACAGCCACACCCGCACCTCCGTGCCGCCGAGCACCGACCGTCCGATCCGCACGTCACCGCCCGTGGACTCCGCCGCCCGGCGCACGATGTCCAGGCCGAGCCCTGTGGAACCGGGGCCTCCGTCGCCGTGGCCACGGCGCAGCGCGGTGTCGGGGTCCGCGATGCCCGGGCCCGCGTCGGAGACGAGCACGATCACGGCCTCCTCGCTGTGGTGGACGTCCACGGCGAAGGCGGTGCCCTCGGGCGTGTGCCGGAAGACGTTGCCGAGCATCGCGTCCAGCGCGGCGACGAGTTCGGCGCGGGCCACGGGGACCCGTACGGTCGACTCGACGCCCGCGAGCCGCACCGCGCGCCCCTCGTCCTCGGCGAGCGCGGACCAGAAGTCCATCCGGTCGCGGATCACTTCGCACGCGTCACAGCCGAGCACGGGCCGCTCCTGCGGCTCGCCCTGCTCACGGGCGGCACGGATGAGCTGGTCCACCTCGCGCTCCAACTGGGCGACGGCGGCCCGGGTGTGGTCCGCGGCCGGGCCGTCGCCGAGCGACGCGGCGTTGAGGCGGAGCACGGTGAGCGGGGTGCGCAGCCGGTGCGAGAGGTCGGCGGCGAGCTCGCGCTCGTTGGAGAGCAGTCGCACGATCTTGTCGGCCATGGAGTTGAACGCGACGGCCGCGGCGCGCAGTTCCGCCGGGCCGTCCTCGCGGACGCGCACGCCCAGCCTGCCCTCCCCGAGCTCGCCGGCGGCCTTGGCGAGCCGCTCCGCCGGGCGCACCAGGCGAAGGCCGAGCCGGTCGGCCGTGGCGAGGGAACCGGCGACCAGGCCGAGGCCCACGCCGGCGAGGATCACCCAGGAGGTGGTGACGCCGTTGCCGACCGCGCGGTGGGGTACGTAGACCTCGACGACCGCGAACTCGCCGGTGCTCAGGGCCGTCGGCTGGAGAAGGGCGTAGCCGCCGGGCACGGAGGTGACGGCGGAGCGGCCGCGGCGGGCCGCCTCCACGGCACCGGGGGAGGCCCGGCGGTGGCCGATGTCGTAGGCCGGGCCGGCGGCTTGGGCCTCGGCTCGGGCGCCGTCACGTGCGTGACCTGCGGCCTCGACACCGCCACGCGCTTTACCTTCGGCCCCGGCGCCCTCACGCGCCTCGGCCCCGGCGTCACGCGCCTCAGCCTCGGACTCACCACCGGCCTTGGCATCGCCGCGCGGCTCACCTTCCGCCTCGGCTTCGCCGTCCGCCTTGTGCCTACCGCCCGGTATATGGACGGCCATCCGGCCCTCCCCGCCGGCCTGCGAGCTCGCGACCGCCCGTTCCAGCTGCTCGCGGTCGGTGGTGATGGCGAGCGCGGGCCGGATCTGGGCCGCCAGCCGTTCGGCGTCGGCGAAGGCGCGGTCCCTGGCCAGTTCCTTGACCACCAGCCCGAGCGGCACGGCGAAGGCGAGCACCACCATCACCGTGACGGCCAGCGACACCCTGATGAGCGCCCATCTCACGTCGTCCCCGGTGCGGCCGGCGGCTCCAGTTTCACCCCGACCCCGCGCACGGTGTGCAGATAGCGCGGGCTGGCCGCGGTCTCGCCGAGCTTGCGGCGCAGCCAGGAAAGGTGCACGTCGATGGTCTGGTCGTCCCCGTAGGACTGCTGCCAGACCTCGGCGAGGAGTTCCCTGCGCGGTACGACGACGCCCGGGCGGCCCGCCAGATAGGCGAGCAGGTCGAACTCACGCCGGGTCAGATCCAGTACGGCTCCGTCCAGTTCGGCCACACGGCGCAAGGGGTCGACGGACAGGCCGCCGACCCGCAGCGCCCCGGACGGCACGGGGTCGCCGACCGCGCCGCCCTTGCCCGAGCGCCGCAGCACGGCGGCCATGCGCGCGGTCAGATGTGCCACCGAGAACGGCTTGACGAGGTAGTCGTCGGCGCCGTCGGTGAGCAGCCGGATGATCTCCGCCTCGTCGTCCCGCGCGGTGGCCACGACAACCGGTACATCGGTGATGCCGCGCAGCATCTTCAGCGCCTGCGCGCCGTCCAGGTCCGGCAGCCCCAGATCGAGGACCACAAGGTCGAAGCCGACCTGTGCCACCTCGCGCAGCGCCTCCAGGGCGGTTCCGACGCTGCGTACGGTGTGCGAGGCCTCGGTCAGCTGCCGGACGAGGGCGGAGCGTACGAACGGGTCGTCCTCGACCACGAGCAGTCTTGCCATGGCCCGCACCGTACGCCATACGGGTGAGGCAGTATGAGCCAGGTGAGGCGAGGAATGATGCGGGCCCTGCTGTGGGCGCTGGCGACGACGGTGGCGATGGCGGTGTCCTGGTACGGGGTACGGACCGTGCTCGCGGGCACGGCCTACGAGCCGCCGCGCGCCCTGCCGATCTCCGGGGCGGCGGCGCCGACGACGGCGGTTCCCGCCACCCGGGCACCCGCACCGACGCCCTCGGCGCCCCCTTCGCGTCCGGTGGGCACGGAGCCGCCGCCCACGCCGCGGGTCTCGCCTCCGTCCCCGTCCGCGCCGGAGCCCGATTCAGGGGGGAGCGCCGAGGCGCCCTCCCCGGAGCGGGGCGCCGGTGAGGTGAAGAGCTTTCAGGTCCGGGGCGGGCGTGCGGTCTTCGACCTCGGCGAGAGCGCGGCGACGCTCGTGTCGGCGACGCCGGACGAGGGCTGGCGGATGCGGGTGTGGAAGCAGACGGCCTGGATCCGGGTGGACTTCGTGGCGGGGGAGAGGACCACGTCGGTGTTCGTCACCTGGAACGGCCATCCGCCGCACGTCCGGACGGTGGAGGGCTGACCCCGGCCGCCGTGCCTCTACCGGCCCGTGCGGACCGGCACGGCCCGGACCCAGGTGCGGTCCTCGGTCAGATAGGCGTCGACCGTGAGCCCCGCCTCGGCCAGGGCGTCCTCGAAGGCTTCCGTGGTGAGCGGACGCGACCGGAACGTCTGCGTCCATCGCACGTCCGGGAAGACGTACTCGACGTGGACGGAGCGCACACCGGGGCGTACGGGCTCGGAGGACACCACCCGGACCAGCCCGCCACCGGCGATCTCGCGCTCCTGGGGCAGGTTCTCGTGCCGGCCCGCGGCCTCTCGCTGGATCAGCACGCATCCGTCGTCCGCGACATGGTGCCGACAGGCTCGCAGCAGCCCCCGGCGGACCCGGGGGTCACCGGTGTGGACGAGGAACGACCCCAGCAGTACGACGTCGAAGCGCTCGCCGAGCTCCAGCTCCTCGATCGGGCCGCACACGGTGCGGGCGCCCCGGACCCGGTCCAGCATCTGCGGGGACTCGTCGACGGCGGTCACGGTGAAGCCCCGCTCGACCAGCGGATGCGTCACACGGCCCACACCGGAGCCCAGTTCGAGGATACGGGCCCGGGCGGGCACCGCCCGCTCGATGACGTCCGGTTCGTCGCCCACCGGCAGCCGCTCGTACAGCTCGACCGCGCAGCCGTCCGGGGTGATCGCTCCCGGCCCCGTCCCCTGATGCCCCTCGCGCACCTGACCACTCATCACCCCATCGGAACACACGGACGGCCGAGGGGAAAGACCGTGTCGGCCGCGGACACGGAAGCGGACCGCGCCGCTGTGCCCGTAACGGCGCTACCAGGCGGCGAGCCGTCCGCCGCCCTTTGCCCTCCGGCCGGCGGAGCGACCCCCTAGGCTGCCACCTGGCACCGGCCTTCACCCAGGAGCACACCTCATGTTCGCATTCGAACCCGCCCGGAATCACCCGTATCCCGATGCCTTCGGGCCGGACGACGCCCCCGCGCCGCACCCGCTGCTCGCACCGGTGACCGCTCTCCTGGGCACCTGGACCGGCCGGGGCCGCGGCGAGTACCCGACACTCGCAGACGAGTTCACGTACGCCCAGGAGGTCACCTTCAGCCACGACGGGCGCCCCTTCCTCCACTACGAGGCACGCGCCTGGCTGCTCGACGCGGACGGAGCCCCGCTGCGCCCGTCGGCCCGGGAGAGCGGATGGTGGCGGCTCCAGCCGGAGGGACGGGTGGAGGCGCTGATCACCCAGCCCACGGGCATCGCGGAGATCTCGGTCGGCCACGCCGCCGCCGGCACGGTGGACCTCACCACCCACGAGGTGGCCCTCGCCCCCACCGCCAAGAAGGTCGACGCCACGCGCCGCCGCTACGTCCTGACCGACGAGGACACGCTCGACTTCGTCCACGACCTGGCGGCGGTGGGACAGCCGCTGGGGCACCACCTCTCGGCGCGTCTCCGGCGCGCGGGCGGGAAGTAGCGCCCCTCACGCGGGACACCGGGGGCCGCTGTTACCGAAGGTCCCCTGCCGACGTGAGCGCTGTCCGTCCGGCAGCGGCACGTCGGCAGTGCGGGCGGAAGGCCCGTCGGATCCGGTCGGGAGGTGTCGGTCGGCGCCGACGGTGTGCGGCATCCTCCGCGAGCAGACCGGCGCCACCCGCCGGACTTGAACCAGACCGTCAGGGCCCCGCCCAGGCGGCCTCACGGTGGCTTTTCCTGCTCGGGCCGGCCCGCCGGCGCGGACGGCCGGAACGCCGACGACCGCGTCCGGGTGCGGGACCGCACCAGTGGTAAGCCGCCCTACGAAGTTGTGACAACCGGGTCAGCCTGCCAGCCGGGTGAGGGCCAGCGCGTGAGCGCGGTCGAGGGATTCACCAGCAGCGCAGGTGACGTCCGGCCGCACACCGGTGCCCTCCCAGTTCGTTCCGGAGACGGGGTTGATCGCGCGGCCGACCGGGACGGTGGCTTCCAAATGCGGGTGCACCGTCCAGCCCTTGCACGGGTGTGCGCCGCCGCGTGTCGGCTCGCCGACGACTACGGCGCGGCCGAGCTGCTGGAGGTTGTACGCCAGCTCTTCGGCGGCGGAGAAGGTGCTGTCACCGGACAGCACGTACAACGGTTTGCTGCCGCCGAAGCGCGCGCCGGGAACGTGCGGCAGGCTCCAGGACTGCTCGCTGCGCTCGCCGCCGTGCCAGTGCATGGTGTTGAGGTGGGTGCGCTCGTCGAGCAGGTAGCTGCAGACGAAGGCGACCGTGTCCGGGGCACCGCCCCGGTTGGCGCGAAGGTCCACGATCAGGGCCCGGGCGCGGGAGGCGAGGGTGAGCGCGGCGCTCAGCGGTTCGGCGGCCCACTCCAGCGGAAACAGCATCGGTGCCAGCTCCACCACGGCGACCCCTCCGTCCAGCAACTGCACCCGGGGCGCACCGCCCAGCGAGGTGTCGAAGTCCCGGCGCATGGCGTCCAAGGTGGCCGCCCCCTGCTCCGGGGAGACCGGGTCGGCGTGGTGCTTCAGTCTCAGGTGCCGGTCGCCGTTGACGGACTGAAGGTCCGCGGTGACCAGCCGGGCGAGCTCCTCGGCGTCGTCGACGTCGTACGCGCCCTCGGCGAGGCGTCGTCGCAGCAGGTCGGCGAGTTGCTCGGCTATGCCGGGGAAGACGTAGTGCTCGATCACGAGCCGGGCTGTCTCATCGATGACAAGGGCCGGTGGAAGCTTCGTCGAAGTCGTCATGGCCGGAAGTAGAACACCGCACTTGCGAAAGCGTCAAAGAGTTTAGACACTTTCGGTATGCGTGATCAGCCTCCTTATCCGCCGCCTCCTGAGGACGTCCTGGAGATCGGTGCGCCCGAGCAGTTCGCGGCGCTCTCCCACCCTTTGCGTCAGCGGTTGCTCTTCGCCTTGAGCCAGCGTCCCGCCACCATCAGTCGGCTCGCGGCGCAGCTCGACGCGAAGAAGGGCAACGTGGGCCACCACCTCAAAGTGCTCCGCGCGGCCGGGCTGGTCCACATCGCCGGGACCCGGCAGGTCCGCGGCGGCACCGAGCAGTACTACCAGCGCACGGCCCGCCACATGGTCGTCGCCGAACCCCAGGCGGCAGGCACCGCCGCGATGTTCGCCGCGGTCGCCCAGGAGCTGGACCGCTCTCCCGCCGAGCACCACCTGACACTGCGCCACCTGCGTCTCAGTCCCGCGAAGGCGAGAGAACTCGGCGAGACCCTCGCCCGACTGGTCGACGAGGCCGAGGAGAACGCGGAGGACCAGCCCGTGCACGGCGTGCTGGTGGCGCTCTATCAGCAGGCCCCGCCGGCCGGCACCACCAGTTCCGCCTAGCCGTGCGGCGGTGACGTCTCGCGCCGGTCCGTCGGCGCCTTCCCCGTGCCAGTGGACGTGTGGATCTCCCCGTATATGAGGTCGGGGGAGGTGCTTGACGGCTTGGTCCTGGGACTCGCTTGACGGTGTCCCGCCCGAGCTGTCGGTGATCTGCTGGAAGTGGTCGGCGTCGCACGCGCGTGTTACAGGCGATGATGGTGCCCCTATACATCTACATCGATCACGAGGTCAGGAGTTCCCATGCCAAAGCGCGTTCATCAGCCACTGGAGGACGAGGAGGTCGACTTCGTCCTCAGGATGAGCGATGGCCCGGTCCTCGCCTATTTCTCCGGGACGTGGCCGAAGGCGATCGAGGCATGCCGGGCAATGGACCTTGTCGTGGGCCGGATCGCGGAGGAGTACGCGAACCTCCTGACGGCCGTCAAGATCGACATCACCCGCTGCCCGAAGGCGACCAAGCGGTACGGCGTCACCGGGGCCCCGTCCGTCGTCCTGCTCAAGGAAGGCGCGGTGGCGGCGCGCGGCACGGGGTCGATGACCCACGCCGAGCTCCGGGATTTCCTGCTCGCTCACGTCTGACCGCCATCCCGCTCTTCCCCGGCCGGTCGTCGAATGCACTCCGGGGCCGTAGGCGCTCAGTGGCGGTACGCGGCCATCGCGATCTCGATGAACGAGCGGACCAACGGGTTGGTGTCGCCGTCGTTCCGTACCGCGACCACTCGGCTCGGCGCCATGCCGACCAGCGGAACCGCGATCAGGTTCCCGGGCAGGTCGTGTCCGAGCGGGGCCGAGCCGACAGTGCTGTTCCAGAGCACGGCCTGCAGGCATTCCTGGACGACGCGTACCACCGGGCCCTCGCGCGGCTCGCCGCCGTTCCAGCACGCCCGACTTCATCGACGGGTAGCGCCCCGCCACGTCCTGGCGCGGTCGCTGTCCCATGCCCAAGCGGAACGAACAGCCGCCTGAGCGCAGCCCGCCCGCCCTATCGAACCGGCCCGCACTCATCGACGATTACGGTCGGCTCCGACAGGAAGACATCCCGGTCGACGGGGCCGTAAGCGATGTTGAACGTGTCGAGCCAGTACGACCAACCGCGGATTCCCAGGGCGCTGGTGAACCGGTAGTTCAACTGCCAGCGGACCCACTGCCCGGGAAGCAGCCGAACCGCCGGCGGCCTGCGCGGCCGAGGCGGCAACCCGAAGAGCGGCTCCACACGAGGGAGCACTCGGAGCCGATCACCTTCGTCCCGCAGGCTGACGCCGATCTCGCGGTGGTTCTTCCGGCTCGAACGTGGCTCGAAGCCCTCACGCTCGGATATCTCGACGAAGTGCGCGGACCCAGAGGGCACTTGAGGCAACGAGAAGCCGACCGGCACCGCGTTCCTGCGGGCAGCGGCCTCCCCGCCCCGAGAGTGCTTCGTCCAGGACGTCTTGATCCACTGCACCGTGATATCCACCGCACCCGCCTTTCGCCGAGAGCCTACGGTCAACATTGCTTGACGTCACGCGGGTTTCGACGCAACTGCCTGCTGCCGTGGCGAGCTGTTGGTTCTGGCGCTCCCGCGCTTGCGGTCAGGACGGCTGGACTTGGTCGAAGAGGGCGAGGGCTTCGGCGGGGTCCGGGCTGACGAGGCGTTCCAGGCCGGCTGTCGTGATCTCCGCCCATCTGCCGGCCCGTGCCCACATCTTTTCCTCGAAGGCGCGGACGGCCCCGTCCAGTTCCCCGGAGCCGTTGGCGATGGACTCGGCGAGTTCGGCGCCTTCCAGCATCGCGAGGTTCGCGCCTGCCCCCAACGGGGGCATCAGATGGGCGGCGTCGCCCAGTAGCGTCACCCCGGCGACGTGGGTCCAGGTGTGGGAAACGGGCAGGGCGTAGAGGGGGCGGCGGACGAAAGCGGTGCCGTGGCGGAGGAGGTCGAGGACGGGAGCGGCCCAGCCGTCGAAGAGGGCCAGCAGGCTCGATCGCACGGCTTCGGCGTCGGCCGGGTCCAGGTTCGTGTGCCGGTCCAGCGGCGCGCGGAACTGGGCGTACACCCTGACGTGGCCGCCGCTGTTGCGCTGAGCGACGAGGGCTCGGTTCACGCCGTACACCGCCATGGAACCGTCGCCGATCAGACGGGCGAGGTCGGGGTGGCGGGCGTCGACGTCGTCCAGGGTGGTCTCGACCAGGGTGACGCCGGTGTAGTGCGGCGTCACCGGCGAGACCGCGGGGCGGATCCGGGACCAGGCGCCGTCCGCGCCGACCACGAGGTCGAACGTTTCCTGTCGCCCGTCCTCGAAATGGACCCGCACGCCCTCCCGGCCTCGCGGCACCACCCGCGTCACGCCACGACCCCACTGGACGTCGAGAGGGCCGAGCAGCAGGTCACGGAGTTGCCCGCGGTCGATCTCGGGATTGGCCCGGTCATCCGGACGGGGTCGCCAGTCGCGCAGGACGGTCCCGTCCGCGTCCAGGATGCGCATGGCCTGCCCCTCGGGGCGGGACAGCGCCTGGAACTCCGCCAGCAGTCCCGCCTTGTCCAGTGCGAGCTGGCCTAGCCCTTCGTGCAGGTCCAGCGTGCCGCCCGGGGGGCGTGAGTCGGGGGCGGGATCGCGTTCGAGGACGGTGACGGGGTGGCCATGGCGGTGCATGACCCGGGCGAAGGTAAGGCCGGCGGGTCCGCTCCCGACCACTGCGATACGGTGCATCATGTCGATACACTGTATTTCCCCTTCGTGATCCAGCGCAACAGAACGGTGTGACCATGACTGTGTGGGACCGGCCGGAACCGCCGACCCGCCCCGTGCCGCTCGACCGGGAGCGGATCGTCGCCGCCGCCGTCGCGTTGGCCGACGAGGGCGGGCTGGAGGCGGTGTCGCTGCGCAAAGTCGCCGCCCGGCTCAACGCCGGTCCGATGCGGCTGTACGGATACATCTCCACCAAGCAAGAGCTGTTCGACCTCATGGTGGACGAGGTCTACGCCGAGATTCTCCCCGAGGAGCAGCCAGGTGACTGGCGGGAGGCGCTGAGCGCCCTCGCCCACCGCACCAGGCGGGCCGCTCTCCGCCACGAATGGCTGGCAGACCTGCTCGGCGGCCGCCCGACCCTGGGCCCGAACGGCCTCGCCGTGGCCGAGACGACGTTGGCCGCCCTCGACGGAATCGCCGACGTCGACACCGGTATGCGTGCCGTGGAGACCCTCAGCGCCTACTTCACCGGCGCGATCAGACGTGAGATCGCGAACCTGCGGGCCGAGCGCGCCACGGGCCTGTCCAAGCGCGACTGGCAGCACGCGTCCGGCCCGCATGTGACGAGGATGCTGGCCACGGGCCGCTTCCCGGCGCTGGCCAAGGCCGTGTACGACGGCACGGACGTGGACGCCGAGGCGTCCTTCGCGACCGGCCTGGACTGGGTCCTCGATGCCGTGGCCGCCAAACTCACCCGGCCTTGACCGATTCCTTGGCCCGGAAAAGCACGAGCGGTCCCGCCGCATGTTCCACCGCTGCGTCCCCCGAACCCCGGACGGTCAAGGACCTGCGGCAGGCGGGTCCGTTCAGGTGAGGAGTTTCGCGAGCAGGGCCATCTCGGTGGGCGGGTCGACCACCGGCTGGATCAGGAGTTCGTCGACGCCGGCCTGTTCCAGGGTGGCGAAGCGGGCGAGGAGGTCGTCGCGGGTGCCGACCAGGGCCAGGGTGTTCATCAGCGAGGGCAGAACCAGGTCCCGGTCCCGCGGTGAGATGCGTCCGAGGTAGTCGGGGTAGAGCTTGGTGTGCCGGTCCGGCGCGGTGGCGGTGGTGCCGCGCCGGTCGAGGAGCCGCCGCACCGCCTCGCGTTCCTCAGGGCCGAGTTGCCCGACGAAGGCGGGTGTGTCGGCGGCCGTGTCGGCGGCGAAAGCCAGCAGCGACAGGACGAGGTGGCCCGTCGCGTCCCGGGCCGCGTCGCCGTGGGGGTCCTCGTCCTCGTCGAGCAGGTGAAGCGAGGTGATCAGGTAGGAGTCCGCCCGGGAGCCCGTGGGCGAGCCGGGGGCGCGAGGTGCGCCCTGGGCGGCGTGGCGGCGGGTGTCGTGCAGCGCGTGCCAGGCGGTGGGGTCCAGCAGGCCGACGGAGATGAGACCGGTGCCGCGGCGGCCGGCGACGGCGGCCGCCTTCGGCCCGAGCAGCGCGGCCACGACGAACTCGATCGGGTCGGTGGTGTTCACGTGCGCCCCGGCGTGCAGGAACCGGATGTCGCGGACCCGGTCACCTTCGCGGTACTCGGTCGAACGCCCGGCGCACAGGTCCTGCAGTGCGACGGTGAAGCCCTCCAGCCTGGCCGCCGTGGTCGGCCGCATGCCCAAGGTGCGCCGGGCGGTGTTTCCGGTACCGACTCCGCAGATGATCCGGCCCGGTGCCAGGGCGTTGAGGCTGGCGAGCCCGCTCGCGGCGGCCGGGGCCGAGCGCAACGCGGGTGAGGTCACGCCGATGCCGAGCCGGATGCGGCTGGTGGCCTTCGCACACAGGCTCAAGGCGACGAAGGGGTCGCCGTGGACCATGGGGGAGTCGTTGACCCAGAAGCTGTGCAAGCCCAACTCCTCGGCACGCACGGCGAGGTCCTCCACACCGGGCCGCGCGGCGACGACGACACCTGCACGCATCAGAACCTCCAAGGTGTGAGGATCGAATCGAACCTCCTCAGCATGGCAGGTCCCGGCGCGCTGGGACGTCGCCGAGTCGCGTGATCCGTAGCGCCGCAGGGCGGGACGGTCGTGCCTGCCATGACGAACCCGCCGCGCGGCCGGCGGGTTTCAGCCTCTACGAGGTGGTCACGGACGGACGGGTCCGTCCATCAGGTTGGTGATCAGCTTTCGTAGCCGTCCCGCGCGTACGGCCTCGACGCCGTGTACGAGCTGGGCCCCGTAGACGACGGCGGTCCCGGCCGGCGGCGCGCTGGTCCAGCGGGTGCGGGGGACGTCGCTCAGCGCGGCGATCTCCCGCGGCCCGGCGTGGTGGGATATCTCCCGTACGAACCGCGTGCCGGGCGCGAACGCGCTGCCGGGCCCGGCCGTCCGCTCCGTCCACAGCGCGTCCGACGCGCACGTGTCCACGTAGAACTCCCCGCCCCGCTCCGCCTCCCGCAGATGGAACGCCACCCGCGCCACCCGCTGCGGCCGGGACTCCGGGGCGCTCACGCCGTGCACGTGCGCCTCGATCCGGTCGCCGGGCCCGAGGTCGTGGTAGTCCCACGGCGTGACCGCGACCGCGGACGGGAACACCCGCCGGATCGCGGGCAGCGCCCGCTCCACCGCCCCGCCGAGGATCTCCTGCACCGAGGCGGGCGGTGCCAGCCCGTCACTGGGCCGCGCGGGAACCCAGCGCGTCGTCGCGAGGTGGTCGTCCATCAGCTTGACGACCTCCGCGGTCTCGTCGGGGGTGAGGAACCCCTCCACGGTGTGAACGGCGAGGGTCTCGGTCATATGGATCACGATCCACACTCCTCTCGCGGTACGGGCGCTTCCGACAGCGCATTCCACCGCCTGGTGCCGCCGATGCCAATGGCGAGAGCACATGCCACGGAAGCACCGGAGCGCACGCGCGGGCGTACTTGGGGGCGCGCACACGGCCCTTGCAGTCCGCTGCCCTAGCCAGGACCACCGGTCCCCCTACAGGGGGCCGACGATGCCCGCGTCGTGGGCGAGGAGGCCGGCCTGGGTGCGGTTGACGCAGCCCAGTTTGTCCAGCATGCGTGAGACGTAGCCCTTGATCGTGGCCTCGGAGAGGAAGAGCCGGGCCGCGATCTGCGCGTTGGACAGGCCCTCGCCGAGTCCGGCGAGGACCTGGACCTCCCGCTCGGTCAGCGCGGCGACCAGGTCGCGTGCGCGGTCGCGGGCGGAAAGACTGTCCGTCGACGCGGCGATGAGCCGACGGGCGGCGGACGGCGAGAGGACGGTGTGCCCCTGCGCGGCCGTCCTCACGAGTCCGATCAGTTCCTCCGGCGGGGTCGACTTGACCAGGAAGCCGGTCGCTCCGGCCCGCAGTGCCCGCAGCACGTACTGGTCGGCGTCGAAGGTCGTCAGCACCACGATGTTCGGCGGCTCCGCGAGCTCGTTGATGCGTTCGATCGCGGTCATCCCGTCCATGCCCGGCATGCGCAGGTCCATCAGGACGACGTCCGGGCGGCCGCGCCGGACGGCCTCGATGCCGGCCGCGCCGTCGTGGGCCTCGCCGACGACCTCCAGGTCCTGGGCCGAGCCGAGAATGGTGCGCAGGAACACGCACACCATGGGCTCGTCGTCGACCACCACTATGCGGGCCACGCTCACACCGCCGATTCCGCGGTCGGGACGTACGCGGGCAGCGTCGCCTCGACGCCGAACCCGCCGTCGGGACGGGGTCCGGCACGCAGGGTGCCGTGTACGAGTTCCATGCGTCGGCGCAGATGCGCGATGCCCAGGCCGGATCCGGTGTCCGCGAGGGCGCTGCTCGCTCCGTCGGCCGGAGGCGTGTTGAGGACGGTGAGCCGTACCTGGGCCTGGTCGTACCGCACTCGCACGGTCACCCGGGCGCCGGGCGCGTGTTTGTGGACGTTGGTCAGCGCCTCGCGCAGGACGCGGTAGGCGGTGCGTCC
This sequence comes from Streptomyces albireticuli, assembly GCF_021228125.1. GTDB lineage: Bacteria > Actinomycetota > Actinomycetes > Streptomycetales > Streptomycetaceae > Streptomyces > Streptomyces albireticuli. The sequence continues at coordinate 95,113 of NZ_JAJQQS010000018.1, read as the reverse complement.
GACCACCGGCGAGGCGAGCGCGGGGTCGCCGTCCTCGATCAGCTCGGTCGGTGTGCCCACCGCCGTCGACTCGGCGACCAGGTCGGCGAATCCCCCCACGGAGGGCGTCCGGTCGCCCTCGGGCGTGGTGCGCAGGATGCCGACCAGATCCCGTAACTCCTCCAGGGCCTGGCAGCCCGCGGCGCGCAGTTCCTCCGCCGCCTGCCGGGTCTCCTCGTCCCGTGCCGTCACCCGCAGGGCTCCGGCCTGCAGCACCATCAGGCTCACCCGGTGCGTGACGACGTCGTGCATCTCCCCGGCGAGCCGGGCGCGTTCCTCGGCGCGGGCCTGTTCGGTGAGCAGGTGCCGTTCCCGCTCGGCCCGCTCGGCGCGTTCGAGAAGGGCGAGGACGATCCGTCGGCGGGCGTCGAAGTACAGCGCCAGCAGCGGCCCGACCGCGGTGCGCAGCAGCCCGATCGTCATGACGGTGACCGACGGCTCCCAGGGCCGCATGATGACGAGGGTGAAGGCGGCGAGCGCGAGGAACGCGGTGCGGCGGTTCTGTTGGTGGAAGAACGGGCCGTAGGCGGCCACCACGGTCGCGTAGGGGGCCCACACGTTGGTGTCGTGGGCGGGTGTCAGCGCGCCGGCCGGTGAGATCAGCAGCGTCACCGCGACCGTGAACGCGCCGAGCACGCCGACGACGGTGAGCGGGGCGACGCGGCGGAAGGCCAGCGAGGCGCAGGCGAGCGCCTGTACGCCCAGCACGACCCAGGCGAGGGTGTCCGGGCGGTCCGGCCACCAGCTGGCGCCGATCAGCGTGGTGCCGGTGTCCAGCAGTACGAAGGCGACCGCGATCGCCACGTCCACGGCCACTCGGTGCCGGTGGTGCCATGGTCCGTCCGTCATGACGCTCACCGTAAGCCATCCGGGGCGCCTTCCCGCGGGTGCCGGGGCCACCCCCTACCTTCGCCCCGGGCGGACCCTACGAAAGTCGCATGCGGCCCGCGACGACCGGCCGTTCGTCGCTCCGGGATCCGACCGCTCGCCCTGCCGCGCGACGGGTCCGCCGCCGTGGAATGGGGGCATGGAAGCGACAGACACCCCCAGGTTCGGCACGGGCAACGGCCGACGGGGCGACGACGTACGGCCGGCGAGGTTCCTGGACGCCGACCGGCAGGCGACCGCCATGTCCAGCGCGGTCGTGGTCGAAGACCTGCACAAGGATTACGGCGCGGTGCGGGCCGTGGACGGGGTGAGCTTCACCGTCGAGCACGGGGAGATCTTCGCGCTGCTTGGTCGCAACGGCGCCGGCAAGACCACCACCATGGAGATCCTCGAGGGGTTCCGGACCCGGGACGGCGGACACGTCGACGTCCTCGGCCTCGACCCGGGAGACCGGTCCACGGCGCGTGCCCTGCGCGAGCGCATCGGGCTGGTGCCGCAGGACATCGCGGTCGAGCCCTACCTCACCGTCCGCGAGACCGTCGCCCGCAACGCGGGCTACTACCCGGCGCCGCGCGATGTCGACGAGGTGATCGGCCTGGTCGGCCTCGCCGGGCAGGAGACGAAGAAGGTCCGCACGCTCTCCGGCGGCCGGAAGCGGCGCCTGGACCTGGCACTGGGGATGATCGGGAACCCGAGCCTGCTGTTCCTCGACGAGCCGACGACCGGATTCGATCCGAACGCGCGCCGCGGCGCCTGGCAGCTCGTGAGGAACCTGCGCGCCGCGGGCACCACCATCCTGCTCACCACCCACTACATGGAAGAGGCGCAGGAACTGGCCGACCGGGTGGCCGTGATCTCCGCCGGACGCGTCGTCGCCGAGGGCACCCCCACGACCCTCGGGGGGCGCGACACCGCGCGGGCCCGGATCCGCTTCGCGCTGCCGCCCGGCAGTACGGTCGCCGACCTGCCGGTGGCCGCGGAGCCGGACGAGGACGGCCTGGTCACCATGGAGTCGGCGGAGCCGACCGGTGCCCTGCACCGGCTCACCGACTGGGCGCTCGGACGCGGCACCGTGCTCGACGGACTGACGGTCGACCGGCCGAGCCTGGAGGACGTCTATCTACGCCTGACCGCCCAGGACCAGGGTGCGCCTGAACACACACGAGCCTGACCGCCCAGGACCAGGGCGCGCCCGAACACACACGAGAAGGGACCGCATCGTGAGCATCGCCGCCGCTCCCCGCGCCGCGGGCCGACGAGCCTGGAGGCGCGGCCTCGCCCTGCTGTGGCATCAGATCCGCTACGAGCAGCTCACGTTCTGGCGCAGTCCGCAGAGCGCGTTCTTCACGTTCGTCTTCCCGGTCGTCGTCATCGCGATCTTCGGTGGGCTGTTCGGCGGTATCGGCGAGAGCGAGTTCTACTACGGCCGGTCCGCGCTGCAGTACTACGTTTCGACGATCGCCGCGGTATCCGTCCTGGGCTCCTGCTACAGCCAGTTGGCGATAGTGCTCGCGGCGCGACGCCAGAACGGGATCCTGAGACGGGTGCGGGCGACACCGCTGCCCGCGTCCGTGTACTTCGTGGGGCTCTTGGCGCACTGCGTCGTCGTGAGTGTCGTCGACGTCCTGCTGATCACCTTGGTCGGCCGCCTCTACGGCGTCTCGCTGCCCGCGTCCTCGCAGCTGCTCACGCTGGCCCTGACGCTCGTGCTCGGCGCCGCCGCCTTCTGCGCTCTCGGGGTCGCGGTGGCGTCGCTGATCCGCGACGCGGAAGCCGCGCCGTCGGTCGTGCAGTTCGTCCTGTTCCCCCTGGTGTTCGTCTCGGGCACCTATATGCCGATCCACTCCGGTCCGCTGAACGGCATCGCCGACGTGCTGCCGGTGAAACCGTTCAACGACGCCCTGCTCCGCGCGTTCACCACCGATCACACCGGCCTCCCCTGGCGGGACCTCGGGGTGCTGCTCCTGTGGGGTGCGGTCGGCGCGGTGGTGGCGGTCCGCCGGTTCCGCTGGGACCCGCGCGCGGAGTGAGCCGGTCTCTCCCGGGAGACCCGCCGGTCCGGTGAAGACCGGGGAGACCGCGACCGAGCAGCACCGCCGCTGGGTCCGCGCGGACCATCTCCACCCGTCGTTCCACCCATGGGTCCAGGCGCGGAAGGCGCCGGATCAGCAGGCTTGAGGCATGACAACGACCGACTGGATCACCGACATCGCCCTCGTCCTCGTCGTCTTCCGGCAGTTGCGGGAAGGCCGGCTCGACCTGAAGACCTTCCTCGTCCCGCTCGGCATCGTGGCCTTCGTGGCCCACACCTACCTCGACACCGTCCCCACGGCGGGCAACGACCTCGTGCTGATCGGCGCGCTGACGGCCGTGGGTGCCGCGCTCGGCGTCGCGGGTGGCGTCTACACCCGTATCCGCGTCGCCGGTGAGCACCTGCTGATCAAGGCGGGCGCGGTCTCCGCGGTCCTGTGGGTCGTCGGCATGGGCGCCCGCATGGGCTTCCAGGTGTGGGTCCGGAACGGCGGAGCCGACGACGTCGCCCGGTTCAGCGTCACGCACCACATCACCGGCGACCAGGCGTGGGTCGCGGCCTTCGTCCTGATGGCGCTCACCGAGGTCGTCACGCGGCTCGCCACGATCTTCGTCCGCGGCCGGATCGTCGCCCACCGGCAGTCCCCCTCCGCGGCGACGCTTCCCGCACCCGCCCTCGACCGTACGGCCTGACCGTGGGCTATGGTCGCGCCGTGCCCGAAGCCCGGAACGTCCCCGATCACGGGCCGGCCCCGCACCAGGGGGCCGGCCCCCGGCCGGTTCCCGGTCAGAACCCCTGGGTTCAGCGGGCCCTGACCGTCTTCGTCATCGTCGCGGCGTTCTGGACGGTCCGGCCGCTGGGTCCCAGCGGCCAGGGGGTGGCGGTGGCAGTCCTGCTCCTGGTCAACTCCGTCGCCCTGGCGGCACGGCACCTGCCGGAGAACCGGATTCCGCCGCGCCTCGCCCTGGCCTGGCCGACCCTGGGCGTCGTGGCGGCGGCGGCCCTGCTCGGCGTCAGCAGCACCGGGACCGGCTACCTCTTCACGTACTTCCTCGTCGGTCACATCGGGGTCCGCCTCGACCCCCGGCAGTCGCTCACCCTGGCAGCCCTGTGCGGTCTGCTGTGCGGCGGCGTCCTGTACTTCCACCTCGGTCCCGGCCACAACCCGTTGCCGTGGACACTGGGCCTGGCCACCGGTGCTCCCGTCCTGGTCGGCATTCTCAACCGCAGCCGTCGGCGGGCCTTCGACGCGGCCATCGCGGCGGCCGGGTCGGCGGAGCGGGCGGCGCGGGCCGAGGCCAGGACCGCCGTCCTGACCGAACGGAGCCGGATCGCCCGTGACGTCCACGACGTCCTGGCCCATTCCCTGGCGGGTATCAACATGCAGTTGGAGCTGGCGGACGCGCTGATCGACACCGGCGACCTGGACCGGGTCCGCGAGGCGAACCAGAAGGCGCACAGCATGGTCAAGGAGAGCCTGAAGCAGGCGCAGTGGACCGTGCACGCACTGCGCGAGGACGCGCTGCCGCTCGTCGAGACCCTCACCGCGATGCTGGACACCTCCGGCCACCGCGACGCGCTCACCGTCGCCGGGACCGTCCGCGAGGTCCCGTCCCGCGTGACCCAGAACCTGCTGCGGATCGCCCAGGAGTCGCTGACCAACGCGGCCCGGCACGCGCCCGGTGGCGCGGTACGCGCGGAGCTGACGTTCGGGCCCGCGTCGACGGCACTGAGGATCCGCAACGGTCCGGCTACCCGTACGGTGAGCACGGGCGCCGGCAGCGGGATGGGGCTGATCGGCATGCGTGAGCGGGTCGCCCTGCTGGAAGGGACGATCACCGCGGGCCCGGTCACCGAAGGACCGGACGCGGGCGGGTGGCAGGTGGAGGCAAGGATCCCGGGATGAGCGAATCCGCGCAGGACGTACGGCGGTTGAAGGTGGTCGTGGCCGACGACCAGGCGGCGGTGCGCGAGCCGCTGGCCGCGGTCCTCGGCCTGTCCGAGGGCATCGAGGTCGTCGCGGCGGCGGCCGACGGGACGGAGGTGCTGGCGGCGGTGGCGGCGGGGCCCGTGGACGTGGTCCTGATGGATCTGCGCATGCCCGTGATGGACGGCACCGAGGCGACCCGGCGGCTGTCGGAGGGGCACCCGGAGGTGGCGGTGGTCGTCCTGACCACCTTCGCGGACGACGACTCGATCCTGGCCGCGCTGAGCGCCGGGGCCCGGGGCTACCTGACCAAGAACGCGGGACGCCAGGACATCGTCCGCGCGATCCGCGCCGCCGCCGCGGGACAGGCCGTACTCGACCGTGAGGTGCAGGACCGGCTCCTCGCCACCGTCCGTACGAAGGCTCCGGCGCCCGTGCGGCCGCTGCCCGGGGACCTCACGCCCCGCGAACGCGAGGTGCTCACCCTGATCGGCCGGGGCCTGCCGAACCGGGCGATCGCCGAGAAGCTCTTCATCAGCGAGGCCACGGTCAAGACGCACATCAACAACCTGTTCGCCAAGGCGGACATCAAGGACCGCGCCGACGCCGTCCGCCGGGCCATCGCCTCGGGCCTCGCCTGAGCCCACGACGACCCGGCGGTCTACCTGACGGAGGTGGCCCCCGACGGTCGCCGGCTCCGCCGGGTCGAGCTGACCGAGGCCGGAACGGCCTGCCCGGCAATCCCCGCCGCGGCCGGCCCTCTGGCGCGAGCCCGGGACCGCCGCCTTCTCGCTAGGACCGCGTCGCTCTCTCGCACCCGTCCCCGGTGGACTCGCCCCGGCCGACCGGCGCGCTGCGGTCGTACGGATCGATCTCCGTGCCCGTCTCGTCCGCCCGGCGGTCCGTGCCGAAGGGCGGGGTGAAGTAGCCCGTAGGGGCGCCGCAGCCGCCGTTGGTCATGTCGTACTTGTACGAGACGATCGAGAACGTACCCGGCTCGGTGATCACCTTGCCGGGGTCGTCCCAGCTCAGGACCAGCTCGCGCCGGACGATCGTACGCACGATCTCGTCGCCGCTCGCGTCCGCGCTCGTGGCCGGGTAGACGAAGGTGACGTCGGCGGTCACCTGGAGCGCGCCGCGCTCGCCTTCCTTGTAGGTGAGCCGGCCCCGGGTCTTCACGACGTCGCCGACCAGGCGGGTGCGGGAGGGCTGGAAGCGGCTGAAGAGGAGCAGCGGGTCGCTTTTCTCGCTCGGGGTTCGGAAAGCGGTTGCCAGAAGTTCCTGGACGTCCTTCTGGTGCGGGTTGATCAGCGCGATCGCCTTGTCGGGGCGCTCGCCCCGCAGCACCCCGCTGTCCAGGCCGGCCGCGACGAGGAAGTCCCGGCTGCGGGCGAGGGCACGTTCGACCTCGGCCGCGCTCATCCAGCCGACCGCCTCGGCCTTCGGCACGGTGATCCCCGCCGCTCCGCTCGCCCAGCTCGCCGCCGGGGAGCCACGGAACGGCTCGTTCATGGTGGGGCGCCGGGCCGCCTCCGCCGGGGGTGCCTTGGTCGGGCGGGCGGTCTCGGCCGCCGACGGCGAGGAGTCGGCGCCCGCGAACAGGTCCACCACCCGCCCCGGCGCGAGCGCCACCACCAGCAGCGCCAGCGAGGCCAGCAGCCCGACCACGTACCAGCCCGTGCGCCGCTTGGGCCGCGCGGGCGGGTAGCCGCGCCAGACCTCCGGGTCACGGTCGGGCTCCGCGCGCGGCCGCTTCGCCGCCTCGCGGGCCCGCGCCGACGGCTCCTTGGGCGCGTCGGCGGCACCCGCCACCGACTCGCGCAGGAACCGCTCCCACTCCTCGTCGGACCTGGACGAGCCGCCGTCCGGCTCCGTACCCGCGCCCATCCCCAACCCCCTGGCAAATCAGCAGTCCACGGCCCACTCACCTGGGGCGCGCCCGCATAATGACACAGGGCACTGACAGCGAAGTCGGCCGGGTGGACGGTCTCTCGCCCGCTACCTCGTCGACACCGGCCTGTGTGCGCGGGGCACTCCTCGCCCTCGCCACCGGCGCCGGGATCCGCCGTGTCCGCGTCCCGGGACTCGTCCACGGTACGGCCGCGATGGGGTTCCCCGGCCGTCGGCGACGAGCGCGGACCGGTCACGGCCGGGGCCAGGGGGACGGCAAGTGAGCGAGCGCGGGTGACCGGGCGTCACGAAGGCCCGCCTCCCGGGCGAGTTCGGCCGACGGGGAGGCGCATGGTCAGGAGGTGTGCCCTCGCTGCCCGCCCGCGGCCAGAATGGACCGGCTGGTGGGCACCCGGGTGTAGAAGGCGTCGCGCGCGGCCGGGTCGGCGATCGTGCGTCCCTTGGCCAGCAGGACTGCCCGCGCCCGGTCCAGCCAGGGGCCGGCGTGCTCCTGCCCGCCCGCTGACAGGAGGATCTCGTAGCGGGTGAGGTACACCTCCTCGGAGCGCAGGGCCGGCATCTCGCCCGTTTCGGCGAGGCGTTCCACCGCTCGGTCGCTCAGTCCGAGCGCCGACCGAGGATCGCCGAGTCGCATGGCGCCGCGTGCCCCCAGCATCAGCGCGGCGATCTCGCTGCGCTGGAACCCGGTGCGGCGGCACTCCTCGACCGTCTCCGTGAACAGTTCGCAGGCGCGGGTGACGTCCCGGAGGGCATAGGCGGGGTGCATCAGCAGCTCGCCCAGGTAGTTCCGCAGCAGGGGCAGGAGGGAGACGTGGGGTGCGGCACGCAGCTGATCCCAGCCCGCGAGGAGCGGGGGCGCCGCCTGCTCGGGGCGGTCCCATTCGAGGTACAGCTTGCCGAGCAGCCCGAGGTTGTAGCCCTGGTGGGTGCTCGCGGTCGCCCGGGGCGCGAGTCGGCCGACCGCTTCGGTGAGGAGGGATTCGGCTTCCTCGAACCGTCCCGCCGCGGTCAGCAGCTGGCCGAGGAAGTTGGTCATCTTCGCGTACGGGCCGGGCGTGTTCCGGGGCGACAGCCGGCGCAGGGATTCCCGGAGCCGGCCCTCGGCGGCGTCGAAGGCGCCGCGGTCGAACGCGGCGACACCGATGTGGCCGGTCAGCCGGGCGAGCGTCATGGGAAGGAGCTCCGCCTGCTCGGGGTGCCGGAACGACCCCGGTGAGCGGGAGGCCAGCGTCTCGGCCCGTTCGAGCATGCCTACGCCGAGCTTCATGTCCCGGCCGACCGTGCAGTGCCCGAGATCGGTCAGCGCCTCCAGCTCGGTGAACGCGTCCCCTGCCTCACGGGCGAGTTCGACCGCCGCGGTGAGCGCGGTGAGCGCGGCGTCGAGGCTGTGGGTGACGACCAGGTGCTGGCCCGCCATGTGGCGGGCGGCCGCCCGCAGCGCCGGGTCGGCCGTGCGCGCGGCAGCCGCCTCGGCCTGTGCGACGAGCGTGTGCACCGGTACGGTCGGCCACGGCTCGACGCCGATGGTGCCCTCCCCGTCGCCGTCACGCCACCACAGCTCGGACGCGCAGAGCAGGACGCGCAGGGTGCGCACACGAAGGCTGTCGGCGGCGGTGTCGATGCCGGCGTCGCCGTGGGACGCCGGGCCGAGGGTGTCGAGGGATTCGAGGACGGCGATGCAGGCGCGTACGACCTCCTCGCCCGGCTCACGCCCGTAGCGTGCCGCGGCCGCCACCAAGGCCCGTTCGCAGTCCTGCAGGTCACGGTGGTGGCCGACGGGGCCGGGCGGCGGGCCAGAGGCAGCAGCGGTCATGCGCGTGCGCACCTTCCGAGTCGAAGCGGCGTGCGGTCGGCGGTACGGCCCGGTCCGGGTGCCGGGGAGTCGCGGGGCAGTGCCCCGGCTCCCCGGGCCGGGAGGAACACCTTGCCGCAGGGGATCCTTCCCACGGAAGCCGGTGGCGACCCGTGTTCCGGGCCGGACCGTGTCAACTGTGGTCAGCCGGTACTCCTGACCGTCAGTCGGTGCTTTCGGCCGTCAGCCGTTCCGCTTCCGCCAGCAACCAGGCCGGAGGGACGAAGTCCGCGTTTCCCCTGGACTTCTCGGCGGCGGCCCGCAGGTGCCGCGCGGCCTCGCCCGCCTCTCCCGCGAGCCTCGCCCGCGCGGCGAGGGCCAGCGCGTCGGCGACCTCGGTGCCCGTCGCGGCCGCGCGTTCGAAGCACGACTTCGAACGCTGGGCGGCCGTAAGGGCGTCGGCGTAGCGGCCGACCGTCCAATGGGCCCAGGCCAGGTTGTACAGGCAGATCCCCTCGGTGCGGGGCGACCCCACGGCGGCGCCGTCGGTGTTCGCCTGCAGGAACTCGGCCTCGGCCCGTGCCACGTCACCGAGCCCCAGGAAGGCGACTCCTTGGACGTTGTGGACGTACCCGAGCGCCTCCGTCACCCCCACCTCCTCGTAGAGGGCGATCGCCGCCCTGGCCATGTCCAGGGCGCGGTTCCAGTCGCCGGAGGCCAGGTGGGCGCAGGCCGCCGAGTCGTTCGCCTGGGCACGGCCCAGGTCGTCGGAACGCTCCAGCGCCCTGGTGCGCATCGTGTCGGCCACTTCCAGCGCTTCCCGGACCTCGCCCCGGTAGCTGTGGGTGAGGCTGAGGCTCATCAGCGCGCGCAGGAGACGCTCGGGGTCGCCGAGCCGGTCCTCGAGCTCGACGGCGCGCCGCAGCGGGCCGATGGCCTCGTCGAGCTGGTTGAGCTGGCGGTACGTGTCGCCCAGGGCGAACAGCGCCTGTGCCAGACGGTGCTGGTCGTTCAAGCGTTCGGCGAGGTCGGCGGCTTCTCCCAGGACCTGGGCGGCCTGGCGGTGCGGGCCGCCGACCAGCAGGGCCACGCCGAAGCCGACCAGATGGGCCAGCCTGGTCTCGTCGTCGCGCAGCCGCCCGGACAGTTGCTGGTGCATGTCCTTCGTCGCGCCCACGGAGCCGCGCCAGGTGAGGAAGTAGTCGATCTCGTCGAGGACCGCCGCGGCCGGTTCGTGGTCCTCGGCGCGTATCCGGTGGGCGAACTCGTAGCGGTGCAGCTGTACGTCCTCCACCGACCGCCACCGGTCGCGGGACGGCTTCTGACGGGCGTACCAGTCGGCCACCCGCCGGTTGAGCGAGCGGTAGCCGAGCAGGCCGTCGCGCGGCAGCTCCCCGTAGATGAAGTCGGCGTCCATGGGGTGCAGCGCGAACATGCGACGGGCACGGTCGACCGTGACCATGCGGCCGTGCGAGGCGAGGCGGGCCAGCGCCGCCGGAACGTCGACGTCCGGCGCCAGGGGCCCGAGCACCCACGAGACGGCGTCGCGCGAGGCCGGGCGGCCGAACGCGGCGAGCACCTCCAGGACCAGCCGGCTCTCCGCGTCCAGCCGCTGGAAGCGGTCCTGGGCGAGGTAGGCGATGACGTCCCCGCGCTCGACGAACGTGTCGAGCACCTCGTCGAGCGTGGGCAGCGTGAGATAGTCCTCGCTCAGCGCACCGGCGATCAACTCCAGGGCCCGCGGGACCCCGTGGACACGGCGCACGGCGCGCTCCAGGTCCTGCTGGGAGGCGCGGACGATGTCCGTCTCCCCGTCCGCGTCGAGCTCGCACAGCAGCTCGACCGCATCGGGTACGGGCAGTCCCTGGTCGAGGTAGAGGCGGGCCTGGTAGCGGCGCAGCTCCGGGGGAAGGGCGAGGGGCACTTGGGTGGTCATCAGGATCCTGGCCCCGTGCCGCGTTCTGAAGAAGGCCTCGAAGAAATCGGAGAGCTCCTGGTCGTACAGCTCTCCCCGGTCGTCGAGCCGGTCCTCGAAGTTGTCCAGCAGGATCAGATAGGGCCCGCCGGAGAGGGCGGCGAACAACTGTGCCACCTTGTCGGGCGTGCCCCGCTGGCTGGTCCACACCTCCAGCAGATCCTCCAGCGCGTCCGGCCCGGGCAGCCTGGCACAGTCATGGAAGATCCGCTCCAGGGAGATCCCGGACGTCCGGCTGCTGACGTTGACGATGCCCGCCCACGCCCGCCCCTCCGCCCCCGCGCCGCTCGCCAACTGCTCGGCCACCTTGGCGGCCAGCGCGCTCTTGCCGATGCCGCGCCGCCCGATGATGGCCACCAGACGGGCCCGCGGGTCGCCGAGACGGGCCATGACCTCGGCCCGTTCGTGCGTGCGGTCCTTGAACGTCTCCAGACCGTAGGCGACCGGCATGCCGATGATCCGGCATCCGGGATCCGTAGTGCATCCCAGCACGATTCCCCCTAAGAATTCGCGGGCCACCGCTCGGCTCCGGCCGGAAGGCCGGCGTGCTCCCCGGACTTCGACCAGGACGGGCTACGCTCCGCGCCCGAACCCTTACCCTGAACTATCGCAGGTGGGCCAACAGTTGGTACGCATATTGGTACGCATGACGGAGCACCTTTGCGTACGGGGGAGGCGGACGGTGACCGATCGCGGAAGACTGCCCGGGCGGCCGTCCTGGAGGGGCCGCCTGCGGCCGCCCAAGGACATCGCCGTGCTCATCATCGCCACACTGGCCGGCCTCGCACTGGTGGTGTGGGGATGGCTGATGCAGGGCGAGGAGTACACACCGGGACTGCTGCTGCAGTTCGGCAGCTCACTGGTCCTCATCGTGCCCCTCATCGTCCTCGGCCGGGTCTTCGAACGCCGGATGCAGAGAACACAGGACGCCCTTTCCAGCGACCTGGCGGACATCCAGGCCCAGATGCGCGCGACGCGCGCCCGGCTCGACACCCTCGGCGAGACCAGCCGGGACGGCCTCCTCGACCGCCACCGGCGGCGGGAACTGCTGCTCCGCGAAGCCGAGCGGGCACCCACAGCGGAGCGCCTGGCCTCCCTGCTCCACGAGGCCGCCGGCCTGCAGGCCGTGGACGACGGCGGCGTGCGCACGCGACTGCCGGGCTCCGACCTGTGGTTGCGCCTGGACCTGCGCCGCACCTCCGCCGCGCCGAACCCACCGAACCAGGCGCAACCCGGCCGGACCAGCGCCGACGAGACCCTCCACCTGACGCTGGAGGACCGGGGCGGTGCGGCGGTCTCCGAGACAGCATGGGCGCGGGACGAGCGGGCGTCCGCCGCGGCCCGCCGGCTCACGGTCCGGCGGGCGAGTGCGGTACCCGGCACGGTCTCCTCCGGGACGGCGGCGGCCGCCCTGCGCGACATCGACGGGCTGCTGCGCCCCCTGGTCGCGACGCTCCGCACGGCGATCGCCGCCCGCACGGGACAGGAACAACAGGACCTCGGCCGGCTCATCGAGCTGCCGAACGAGCAGTGGGCCATAAGCGCCGACGGGCTGTGGTGCCGGCAACGCTACTTCCACATACGGACGGAGCAACTCCTCGACGCCCGCCAGGATTGGCGCCGCTACGCCCTGGCCAAGCCCTGGGTCGACCGTGAACACTTCCTCGACGCCTACCGAACGGCTCACGCGCTGCTCTCCGGATCGGTCTCCGCTTCGCGGTGAACGGCGGTGAACACCACCTTCCTTGTCTCCGGGGCAGGCTCCTGACCGGCCCCGGCAGGGACGCGCAGAAAGGCACCCTCCTATGGACGCTTCCACGGACACCGTCTTCATCCGCGGCCTGGAGATCCCGACCCTCATCGGCGTCGTCGAGTGGGAACGGCAGGTCGAGCAGATCGTGGTGATCAACCTCGAACTCGCCACGGACATCACGCCGGCCGCCGCCCGCGACGACCTCCGCGAGGCGCTGGACTACAGCGTCGTCCTGCGACGCGTGAAGGAGTTCGTCGGCGCGAGCACGTTCCAGCTCGTCGAGACCCTCGCCGAGCGGACCGCGCAGATGGTCCTCGACGAGTTCTCCGTACGCCGGCTGCGGCTGGAGCTCGTCAAACCCCGGCCGAACAGCGGTGGGCATACGGTCGGCGTCATCATCGAGCGCGGTGCTCCCGCGGAGTAGGGCAAGTCGGTCTCGTATCCCCGGGTTGGCCAGTGGACATACCGCCTGGGTCATACTTTCTCCGTGTCTACAGCCACGGAGATCCCAGCGCCCGTTCCTCGTCCGAAGCGCCGCAAGGCGTTATGGCTCATCGCCTTGGCCGCGACCGCGGCCTTGGGTGGTGTGACGTATGCCTTCACCGGGGGTGAGGACGCCGCTGCCGAAGGTTTTCGAGAACGTCCGGTGGCCTGCTCGGAGAGCATGTACGCCATGGGCTGGGTGCTTCCCGACCATGCGAGTGACCAGCGGTGCACCGACCTCAGCGGCGGCCTCGCGGGCCACACCCGGTCGGGCACCTTCCGCATGCCGCGCGCCGATGCCCGCCCCTGGCTCGCCTCGCTCCCGGGAGAGCGGAGCAAGCCGGACGGGGCGGGATCCGAAAGCAGCGTGGTGGAACGGAAGGAAGGGCTCGCCCTGGACGTTCTCAGGCCGCCGGGCAGCCTCCAGGCGGACGAGGTGAAGGTGGACGTCCGCTGGGAAAACGAGGACACCGCAGTCGTCACCTTCGAGACGTCCGACTATTAGGGATCCCGGACGGCGCCGGCCGGGGGACGCCGACCATCGCGAGATGGGCGCGGCGACGGGGCGTGGGCGATCACTCGCTTCCGGTGCGGGCGGGTACGGGCGGCGTGCCGAGGCCGCGCTGTCAGGGCAGGTCGATCCGCGCGGCCGCCTCCTCCAGGTCGGCGACGGTTCCTGACATGATCGTCCGTACGTGCCTGGTGATGTGCCGCACCGGCCAGTCCCACCACGCCACGGCGAGGAGCCGGGCGATGTCCTCGGCGTCGTAGCGGGTGCGGATGAGCCGGGCGGGGTTGCCGCCGACGATGCCGTAGTCGGGGACGTCGCCCGTGACCACGGCGCCGGTGGCGATGATCGCGCCGTGACCGATGCGCACACCGGGCATGACCGTGACGCCGTGGCCGAACCACACGTCGTTGCCGACGACCGTGTCGCCCCGGCCGGGCAGGCCTGTGATCAGGTCGAAGTGCTCCGCCCAGGAGCCCCCCATGGTGGGGAACGGGAAGGTGGAAGGGCCGTCCATGCGGTGGTTGGCGCCGTTCATGATGAACCGGGTGCCCGTGCCCAGCGCGCAGTACTTGCCGATGACGAGCCGCTCGGGGCCGTAGTGGTACAGGACGTTGCGCGTTTCGAACGCGGTCGAGTCGTCCGGATCGTCGTAGTAGGAGAAGTCACCGACCTCGATCAGCGGCGACTTCACCAACGGTTTGAGCAGGACCACGCGCGGGTGCTCGGGCATCGGGTGGAGAACGGTGGGGTCAGCGGGAACGGGCGGCATGGCGGAGGCGGTTCCTCTCCGGTGGACCTAGGGCGACAGCTGTCGCGTTAAGATGCTGGCACAGTCCCGCCGCCCTGATCAACCGGATAACGATTGCCGATGACAGACCCACTGGACACGACGCCGGACCGCCGTCCGGGCGGTCGTACCGCCCGCGTCCGCGCACAGGTTCTCGACGCGGTGCGCGCCGAACTCGCCGAACACGGCCACGAAGGACTCACGATGGAGGGCGTCGCGACGCGGGCCGGCGTGCACCGGGCCACGGTCTACCGGCGGTGGCGCGATGTCGGTGGCCTGCTCGTCGACGTCATCGCCGCCGCCGGCGAGATCGACTGGCAGCCGCCGGACACCGGCTCGCTGCGCGGCGATCTCACGGCCCTCAACCAGGAGATCCAGGAATCCCTGGTCCTGCGGCCGTCGTTCGCCGTCGCCCTGATGGCCGCCTCGTTCCACTCCGAACCGGCCGCGCGGGCCCAGACGCAGCTGTGGACCGACCGGTACGCCCAGTGCGAGATCCTCGTCGAGCGTGCCGTCCAGCGCGGTGAACTCCCCGCAACGCGCACGGACGCCAGGAGCCTGCTGATCGCCGCCACGGCACCGCTCTACCACCAGCTCGTGCTCCTGCGCACCGATCCGGACCCGCGACTCCCGGAACGGGCCGCGGAGACGGCGGTCCTGGCGGCTTCGGCGGGTGCCTTCTCCGTCCGTGGGCAGGAAGCGTGTGAATAGCGGGGGCCCTTGAGGGCCCGGCTCCATGAACAAGGCCTGGCCGCGGTCGGCTTCGGCTGCGCCGCCCGACCGTGGCCCCCCGCGCGGCCCGGCCACCGTCGGCGTCGATGGAGGGTAGGTCACGCAGGGGCGGCGGTCAGGAGTGGTGGACCCCCCTGGAAGCGGGTCAGGTGGTACCGGTTCGCGTGGCGGTGACCGCCACGGTGGCGTAGCGCATGGTGAAGCCGCCTCCCGCGGCGTCGATGGCGGTGCCGACGCCCGCCAGCACCTCCTCCAGCTCGGCTCGCGGAAGCCGGGTGAAGGCGCCCTGGCTGGGCAGCTGGTCCAGCCACTCGTCCCGCGTGTACGGCTGTTCCCAGTCGAATCGCCACGGCTCGGGGGTGGTGAAGGCGCCGGCCTCCCGTATCCCGTCGGCTGCCTTGGTGCCCAGCGCGGTGTACGCCTCCGCGGCCGGCACCGCCCCCTGGCGGGCGGCGAGCGAGTCGGGTATCACCCGGCGGTAGACCTCGGCGAAGGCTTCCGCCAGTTCGGGCGGGGGCTGCCCCGCGTTCCAGAACAGGGCCAGCAGGCCGCGGGGGCGCAGTGCCCGGGCCGCCTTGGCGGCTCCGGCGACCGGGTCCACCCAGTGCCAGGTCTGCCCGGCGACGACGGCGTCGAACTTCCGGCCGGCCGGGTCCCACGCTTCGAACGGCGCCACCTCGACTTCGAGTCCGCGCTGTCGCGCCAGGGCGGCCATCCGGGCGTCGACGTCGACGCCCAGCACCCGGCAGCCGACCGCCGCGAACTGCCGGGCCACGATGCCGGTGCCGCAGCCGACGTCGAGGACGTCCGGGCCGGGGCAGGCGGCGACGATCCGGTCCACCAGGCCTTGGGGGTACCGGGGCCGGGCACGGTCGTAGCGCTCGGCGTCCGATCCGAACGACTCGGCCAACTGCCGGTGTTGATGGGGTGCGTGTCCGGAGGAAGGGGTGCGCTCCGGCGGTAAGGTGGGCATGTGCCCACTATGAGTGGGCACATGCCCACTCGTCAATCGAGGCGGGTCGATCAGGAGGAGAAGGAGCCGTGCTGTGCCCACGGGAGTAGCCATCCGCGACGTGCGCGACCAACTCTTCGACGCGGCCGAGCGCGTCCTGCTCCGGGACGGCCCGAGCGCACTGACCAGCAGGGCGGTCACCACGGAGGCGGGCTGCGCCAAAGGCGTCCTGCACCGGCACTTCGCCGACTTCGACGCCTTCCTCACCGAGCTCGTGCTGGACCGCGCCGCCCGGATCGACGACCGGGCCGCCGCCCTGCGCGACTCCGCCGGAACCGGCACCGTTGCCGACAACCTGACCCGGGCGCTGACGGACCTGTTCGCGTCGGTGGCGGTGGCGATCGTCAGCCTCGTCACCTCGCGGGACGAACTGCGCTCCCGGCTGCGCGAGGCCAGGCCCACCGGCGTCCCGATCCTGACCGACGCCGCGACCGCGATCGCCTCCTACCTCACCGCCGAACGTGAACTCGGCCGCGTCACCGCGGATGCCGACGTGGACACGCTCGCTCCCATCCTGGTCGGGGCCGTGCACATGCTGTTCGCCGACCGGCAGGGCGCCCCGCCGGATGCCGGAGCCGTTCACAGGGTCGTGACCGCGATCGAGTCACCGGTGCGGGGGTCACGGCCTACCGGCTTCACGCGTCCGTCCGCCCCGCCGGTCCGCTGAGTTCGTGTGCCAGGGGTGACCGGCTGAGCAGGACGAGGCCGGTGAGGATCAGCGCCACCCCCGCCAGCTCGGGCGCGGCCCACCAGCCGCCGCGGATCCGCTCCCCGTACAGGGCGATTCCCAGCGCCACGCTCGTACCGGCGTCGCCCAGGGTCAGGGCGGGCTGGGAGAAGACCAGGGACCCGGACTGCAACGCGTTCTGCAGGAGGAAGAGCGCGGCGACGCCCGCGACGGCGAAGCCGTACGTCTGCCAGGCGGAGAAGAAGCCGCCCGCCCCCGCCGCCTCCCACCGCAGGACGGAGGTCTTGAGGAGAGCCGCCGTCAGCGCGTAGCAGATCGCGGCGGCCAGCGCGAGGCAGGCGGCCCGGACGGGGCCGGGGGCCCGCACCGCCGCGACGGCGACGAGGACGACGACCGCGGACAGGCAGCAGCCCAGGACCAGCGGCCAGCGGTCCGTCGGCACCGTCGGGTGCCCGGCGCTCGGGGCGGCCGCCCACAGCGCGATGCCCAGCCCCGCCGTGATGCACGCCGCCGCCCGCCACACCCCGGCGGGCGGGCGCCGGTCGAGGATCACCCCGGCGAGCAGCAGCGCCGCCGGGAGCTCCAGGACGAACACCGGCTGCACCACCGACAGTGGCCCGTACCCCAGTGCCAGCGCCTGGAAGCAGGCCGCGGCGGGGACCGCCGCGATGCCCGCCAGCCAGACCCGCTGCCTCGCCAGCCGGGCGATCAGGCTCCACCGCAGGCCGTCCGCCGCGGGCACCCGGCCGGCCGCCTTGCGCTGCAGCACCGTCGCCAGCGCGTTGCTCGCGGTGGTGAGCAACGCGAAGAGCAGAGCCGCTGCCGTGTCCACGGACCGCCTCCCGGTGCCGGATCCCCGCCCGCGGCGGGGTCCGCGGACACCGACCATCCTGGGGCCGGCCCGGGAATCCCACATTCTGGAGGACGTTCCGGAGGCAGCGGCTCATGGCGACGCGTTCACGACGACGTACAGATCGCCTCCGCGGTCACCTTCTGGGCCGTGCCCGTCGTGTTCTCGGCGGTGATCTGCCATCCGGTGCCGCCGGGGAGTGCGCGAGAGGCGCCGATGAACGCCTGGCCGCTCGGGAAGGAACCGCCACCGCTGGCCACTTGGCCGGGGTCGCAATTGGCGGTCGCGATCGCCTCGTTGCCGGGCTGGACGGTGATCTGGCCGCCGAGCCGGGGCTCATGGGCGACCGCCGAGCACAGGGCGATCGCGTTGAAGTTCTGCGTCGCGTTCGAGTTGTTGAACACCACGGCGTGGTACGACTGGGTCGAGGCGGTGAACCGCAGACCGACGACGTCGAAGCCGGTCGCCTCCCACCCTCCGCCGGTGGGCACCTGGCTGCCGGGGCAGCGGAGGAAGCTGCTGACGCTCTGCTGGTGGGCGGACACCGTGATGAAGTCGCCGGACACGCGCGTGTGGGACTGGGCGGTGCAGACGACGAAGGCCGCGCCTCGTCGCTCCGCGCCCGATTTGTTGCTGAACTTGACTTCCCATGCGTTGCCGCGGGGCGAGGAGCCGGTCATGAAGAGCCCCTTGCCGGACCTGATGCCGCCGCCTCCGCTCGGTTCACGGCCGGCCGGGCAGGGCGCGAGGGCCGTCCCGACCCCGCCCGCCCCGATGACCACCTCGGGGCCTTGACTACCGGTGTGATCCATGGGGGCCGCGACTCTGGGCCCGGAGGCCGGCGCGCCGCGCGCCCAGCCGGGGGCGTCCGTCATTCCCGCGGCGAGGGCCAGGGCGGCGACCGCCGCCATCACAGACATCCTGATCCACTTCACTGCGTCCTCCCCGATGCTGTTACTCCCGTAAGGCGTGCATGCCCGATACGCCCGAAAGCACCCGGAGATTCGCCCGTCCGGGCTAAGGGATTCAAGAGCGGGCCGGGCCGGGCCGCCCGGGCCGGTCGCGGCGAGGGCGCTCACGGGATCGCGTCCGGTGGGCCCGGGAGGGTCAGAGTGAAGGTCGTGCCGGGACGGGGGTGGTCGGAGTGGGCGGTGAGGGTTCCGTGGTGGCGCTCGGCGATGTCTCGGGCGATGGCGAGGCCGAGGCCGCTGCCGCCTGTGTCGCGGGCGCGGGCTTCGTCGAGGCGGGTGAACCGTTCGAAGACGCGCTCGCATTCGTCCGGGGTCAGGGGCGTGCCGTCGTTGTGGATGCTGACGGTGTGTGTTCGACCGTCGGTGGTGATGTCCAGGACGACGGCGGTGTGCGCGTGCCGTACGGCGTTGTCGAGGAGGTTGCGCAGCAGCCGGTGGAGCTGTGCGCCGTCGCCGCGGACGGGGGCCTGGTCGGGTCTGCCGCGCAGGGAGACGGGGTGACCGCGGTGCTGGTACTCGTAGACGAGCTCCGCGGCGAGGCCGGCCAGGTCGATCAGCGACTGGGCGGCGGGGTGGTCGGGGCGGGCCAGCAGGAGCAGGTCTTCGGTGAGGGTGTGGACGCGTCGTGTGGCGGTGAGGGCGTCGTGGAGTGTCCGGTGGGGGTCGATGGTGTCGGGGTGGGCGAGAGCGGTTTCGAGTTCGTAGCGCAGGGCGGCGACGGGGGAGCGCAGTTCGTGTGAGGCGTCCGCGACGAATCGGCGTTGGCGTTCTACGGCGGTCTCCAGCCGGTCCAGGGTGGTGTTGGTGGTCTGTGCCAGGCGGCGGACGGGGTCGCGGGCGTCGGGGACGGGGACCCGGCGGTCGAGGCTGGTGTCGGTGATCTCGGCGACCTCCTGCCGGATGGCCTCGACCGGACGCAGGGAGCGGCGTGCGGCGGTCCATGCGAGAGCGGCGACCAGCAGCGCGGCCAGGGGGACACCTGTGATGAGCGGGGTGCGCAAGGGAGCGGTGGCCTGCTTGGCGTCGTCGGGGGGTACGAAGACGTAGAGGGTCGAGCGGCACGATCCGTCGGCTTCGGTGGGCAGGCGGCATGTGTTCGCGGGGGCGTGCACGGAGGTGGCGAAGACGGTCATGGTGCGGTGGGCGAGGGTGTGGGCCTGCCGGTGGGCGATGAGGGCTTTCTGCTGGGCGGAGGTGTTACTGCTGGGGGGTGGCTTCAGCGTCCCGTCGGGACGGTGGAAGCGGTCGCGCTCGTGTTCGTCGACCGCGCCGACGTGGACCGTCTCCCGTTGCGGGCTGCCGGTCGTCCGGCGGGGAGGCTGGGCCGGGGGCGGGGGGAGCAGTGCTGTCAGACCGGTGAGGTACTGGGTGCCGCCGGCCGCGGCGGTGGTGCGGCCCGTCCGGTCGAGTTCGATGAGGGGCCAGCCGCGCAGGGGGTCGCTGAGGATTTCTTCGCCGGCGGCCGCCTGCGCGGCGAGTTGGACGGACAGTTCGAATGCCCGGTTCTCCGTCGTCCGGTAGGCGTCCGCGCGGACGTGCTGGAACAGCCACCACGCCCCGCCGCCGAACAGCACGAGGGAGGTGATTCCCGCCACGAGTGCGATGCGCACCTGTCCGGGCAGGGCACGGAGCAGGGCCGGTGCGCGGTGCGGGGAAGGGCGCCGGGCGGTCATTACGGCTGTTCGCGGGGCGTGAGGCGGTAGCCGTATCCGCGGATGGTTTCGATGCTGCGGGTGGCGAAGGGCGCGTCGATCTTCTTGCGCAGTGCGGAGATATAGACCTCCACGATGGCGGTGCCTCCGGTGTACGCCGGGTCCCAGACTTCGTCGAGGATCGCTTCTTTCGACACCGGGCAGTCCGGTGCGTGCAGCAGACAGGTGAGGATCGCGAACTCTTTCGGTGTCAGGGCGAACTCGACGGCGCCCCGGCCCGCGCGGCGGGAGGCCAGGTCGGCCCACAGGTCGCCGACGCGCAGCACGGGCCGACCGGACGTGGCGGTGGTGCCCCGGCGCAGCAGGGCCCGCAGCCGTGCGAGCAGGACCACTGAGGAGAACGGCTTGGCCAGGTAGTCGTCGGCTCCGGTGTCCAGGCCCTCCGCCTCGTCGTACTCGCCGTCCTTCGCGGTCAGCATCAGCACGGGCGTATTGAGGCCCGCGGCGCGCAGAGCGGAGCAGATCCGGTAGCCGTTGAGGCCGGGCAGCATGATGTCCAGCACGATGAGCGCGTGGCCGCCGGTCAGTGCGCGTTCCAGTCCGGTGGTGCCGTCACGGACGAGTTCGACGCGGTAGCCCTCCGCGGTCAATCCTCGGCGCAGGGCGGGCCCGAGCTGCGGATCGTCCTCGACGACCAGGATGCCTTCCACGTAGTCGAGCCTTTCATGCCGCACGCCCTTTTTCCTGAAGGTGATCTTTAGGTTCTTCAGGTGGTCTTTGGGCTGGTTCCGGCATGGTGTGTCTCCGCCGCACGCAGAACGCCTCGCGCCGGCCCGGGCGCGCACGCGAGCGGCCCCCGGCCGGTCCGTATCCCGGCGCTGTCCACCACCCGTGACCCGTCCCACCAGCTAGCCGGAGATGCAGACACATGCGTATTTCCTTCCTGCTCCACAACGCCTACACCTTTGGCGGCACGATCAGATCGACGTTCAACCTCGCCGCCGCGCTGGCGGCCCACCACGACGTGGAGATCATCTCGGTCCTCCGCTACCGCGAGACGCCGGCCATGGGCGCACCACCACATGTGCGGTTGACGCCTCTGGTGGATCTGCGCCGCAACGCGGCGCACTACGACGGCGACGATCCCCGCCACGCGCAGCCCGCCCGTGTCTTTCCCCGCGCGGACGGCCGTCACAGGCAGTACAGCCGCCTCACGGATGAACGCATCGGCCGCTGTCTCTCCCGCCTGGAGGCGGACGTGATCGTCGGCACCAGACCGGGACTGAACGTGCACATCGCCCGGCAGGCCCACCCCGCCGCCGTCAGAGTGGGTCAGGAACACCTCACCCTCTCCGGCCACGGATTGCGCATGCGCCATGAGATACGCCATCGCTACCCCTTGTTGGACGCGCTCACCACCGTGACCGAAGCCGACGCGCGGGCCTACCGGCAACTCGGCCTGCCTGACGTGCGGGTGCGGGCGATCGCGAACAGCGTCCCCGCCATGACCGCGAGGCCGGCCGAGCACACCGGAAAAGTCGTCGTAGCCGCAGGACGGCTCATCCCGGTGAAACGCTACGACCTCCTCATCAGGGCCTTCGCCGATGTCGTCGCCTCCCACCCGGACTGGCAGCTGCGAATCTTCGGCAAAGGCGACACCACAGGCAACGAGAAGAACAGCCTGACCGCCCTGATCGACAACCTTGGGTTGAACGGCCACGTCTTCCTCAACGACCACGTCGGCGCCCTGGAGGACGAGCTGGCGAAAGCGTCCATCGCCGTCTCCGCCTCCGACCGGGAGTCCTTCGGCATGACCATCGTCGAGGCCATGCGCTGCGGCCTGCCCGTCGTCGCGACCGACTGCCCCAACGGGCCGCGCGAGATCATCACCCACGGCGTCGACGGACTCCTGGTCCGCCCTGGCGACACACAGGGCCTCGCCGCCGCGCTGTGCGGCCTCATCCGCGACGACACCCTGCGCCGGCGCATGGGGGAAGCAGCTCGGCACAACTCGGCCCGCTACGCCCCGGACCACATCGCCGAGCAGCACCTCGACCTCTACCAGGACCTGCTCCGACGCGGCCCCGGCCGGCGCTCGCTCGGTCCCCTGCGGGAAACCGCCCACCGGACACGTACCGCCGCCATCGACACCGCGCACACCCTGCGATCCACTGCGCGCCGTGCGATGAGAAGGTGACGCCCGCTGCCACCGGGTGGCGGCCACGCCGCACTCGGGGCCATGGACGCCTTCCGTGAGCCGGGCAGCGACAGGTCGTACGCGGCTGATCACTTGCCCCAGATGCTCCGGTAGGCCGCGCGGTAGCCCGGTGGGTCCCAGGAGGTGGCGCCGGCGCTGTTGGCGGACGTGGCGATGTGGACGGGGGCTACGTAACCGCTCGCGGGGGCGCCGGAGAAGGCGCGGTTGAACTCGTCGACGATCTGCCAGCCCTGTTCGATGAGGGCCTCGGGGACGGTGGCCGTCTGAAACTGCCCGCTGTCGATGCGCTGGAACGCGGAGGGGTCGCCGTCGCCCGCGCCGATGTTGTACGGGGGGCCCGCGCCCTCTCGGCGGGCGGCGCGCAGGGCCGGGGCGGCGTCCGCGAAGTAGACGTCGTTGATGGCGACGGAGTGGGTCCACTCGTCACCGAGGCGGGCGAGGAGCCCGGAGACCTCCTGGGGCGTCCTGCCGCTCGTGTCCGAGATCGGGATGTTCTCCTCCGCGAGCAGTCGCACACCGGAGCAGGTCGCGAGCTCCTTCTTGATCAGTTCGGACTTGTTCCTGGCGAACGGGATCGAGGCGTCGGTGAACAGGACGGCACCGGCGCGGCCCCGGGAGTGCGCGATGATCCAGTCCGCGCTGATCCGGGCGACGTCCCCGACCCGGGTGGTGATGTTGGTGAAGAGCGGGGGTTCCTCGCTCGGGCCGGGGGAGTCGAGCGCGTGCCAGCCGACGAGCGGGACGCGGTCCGCGTGGGCCCTCGCCACCTGCTGGGACGTCAGGCGGGGGTCGAAGCCGCCGATGACGATTCCCGACGGCCGGAGGGCGACGGCCTGGCCGAAGGCGGCCTGGATCCCGGCGGGGGTGCCCTGGCCGTCGATCACCCGGACGTGCCAGCCGATCGCTTTCACGGCCTCCCGTACGCCCCTGACGGTGCCCGCGACGCCGGGGTTGGTCATGGTCTGCGCGACGTAGACGAGGCTCTTGCCGGGCACCGCCCGGGGCCCGTCGGTGGGGCCGTTCCACACCGTGTCGGTCCGCTCGGCCCGGCGGACGGCGGCCTCCGCCCCGGCCAGCGCCGCGGGGCAGCCGGCCGGCCCGGTGGCGGAGGGCGCGGCGCCGCCGGCCGACGAACCGCGCTCGCAGCCGGTGAGACCCGCCAGCGCGGCCAGGGCGACGGCGGCTCCCAGGGCGGCGGCCCGCCGTCGTGGGCCGGTGGTCGTGAGGTGGCTCCGGGCGGGTTCGGGGGTGTCCGGGCCGGTGGTCGTGAGGTGGCTCCGGGCGGGTTCGGGGGCGTCCGGGCCGGTGGTCACGAGGTGGCTCCCGGCGGTTCCCGGGGCGTCCGGGCCGGTTCCGTACGTCTTCGGCGCAGCTGTCGGCGGGCGGCGTAGCCGGCCAGGCCGACGGCGACGAGCAGGGTGCCGCCGTTGAACAGCGGCGTGACCCAGAAGGCGGCGCCGAGCTGGCCGATGCCCGCGAGGCCGACGGCGAGGACGGTGACGGCCACGAGGGTGCCCAGGGCGTTGGCGCGGCCGGGCCGGACGGCGGTGGAGCCGAGCAGCGCCCCGACGAAGGCGGGCAGCAGGTAGTCCATGCCGACGCTGGGGTTGCCGATCTGCTGCTGCGAGGCGAGCAGGACCCCGGCGACGCCGACGACCAGGCCCGATCCGACGAAGGCGTGGACGACGTGCCGGCGCGAGCGGATGCCCACCAGGTCGGCGGCGCGGCGGTTGGAGCCGATGACGTACAGATACCGGCCCAGCGGAAGCCGTTCCAGGACCACCCACAGCACGGCGGTGAGGGCGAGGACGTAGAAGGCGGAGACCGGCAGGCCGAGGAACCGGGAGTCGTAGAGGGCGGTGAAGCCGTCGGGCAGGCCGTGCGGGCCGGGGACGATGCGGGCCCCGTCCGTGAGCCACCCGGTGAAGGCGTACATGACGCTGCCGGTGCCGAGGGTGGCGATGAAGGAGTCGATCCTCGCGAACTCGACGACGACGCCGTTGAGGGCGCCGACGAACGCGCCGCCGAGGACCACCACCAGGCAGGCGACCGGCCAGGGCCAGCCTTCGGTGACGACCAGCCGCATCGTCATGACGTGCGCGAGGCCGAGGCCGTAGCCGAGAGACAGGTCGAACTTCCCGGCGGCGACGGGGACGGTCGCGCCGAGCGCCAGAAGGGCGGGGACCGACTGGTTGGACAGGACGGCGGAGATGTTGTCCAGGGTGGGGAAGGTGTCCGGCAGGGCGAGGGAGAAGGCCAGGAACAGCAGGGCGGTGAGGGCCAGGAGGCCGTAGGCGCCGACGAGATGGCCGAGCCGGTGGGCCGTCGGGCGGTGCGCGGGGGTCACCGCCCCGGTGTCCCGGTGAGGGCGTCGATGTCCGAGGCGGCGTGGGTCAGGGTGCCGACGGTGAGGGCCGTGCCGCTCAGCTCCGCCGTCACGTCGCCGCGTACGAACACCAGGGCCCGGTGGCACACGTCGGCGACCTCCTCGAAGTCGGTGGAGACGAGCAGCACGGCGAGCCCGCCGGCCAGCGCCTCCTGGAGCAGGCGGTGGATCGCGGCCTTGGCGCCGACGTCCACTCCGGCGGTCGGCTCCTCCAGGACCAGCAGGCGCCGGGGCAGCCCGAGCCACCGGCCGACCATGACCCTCTGCTGGTTCCCCCCGGACAGGGTGGCGATCGGCGCCTCGCTGTCCCGGGGGCGCACCGAGAACCGTTCGATCAGGGCGGCGGCCCGGGCGCGCTCGCGTCCGGGGCCGAGCCAGCGGGTGCCCGGCGGGCCACCGGCCCGGGGGTTGGCCAGGAAGTTCTCCCGCACGGTCAGCTCCGGCGCGCAGCCCTCCTCCTGACGGTCGCCGGTGACGAAGCCGACGCCCGCGGCGACGGCGGCCGCGACCGTGTCCGGCCGGTACGGGCGGCCGTCGAGCAGTGCCCGCCCGCCGAGGAGCGGCCGGGCGCCGGCGAGCGCGCGGCCCAGCTCCATGTGCCCGGCGCCGGTGAGGCCCACCAGGCCGAGGACCTCCCCGGCGCGCAGCCGCAGGGCGACCGGGCCCGTGTTCCCGGTCCGTACGCCGTCGAGGGCCAGGACGGCGGGCCCCGGGGCGGTGGCGGCGAGCCGGTGGGGGGCCGGTTCGTGGCCCACGACGGCGCGCACCAGCCGGGCGGGGCCGTAGCCGGCGAGCGGGCCGTGGGCGACGAGGCGGCCGTCGCGCAGGACGGCGAAGGTGTCGGCGACCTTGTGCACCTCGTCGAGGCGGTGGGTGACGAAGACGACGGCGTGGCCGCGGTCGCGCAGGGCGCGCAGGACACCGAAGAGCCGGTCGCAGTCCGCCGCCGGGAGGCTGGCCGTGGGCTCGTCGAGGACGATGAGCTCGGCCCGGGTGCACAGCGCGCGGGCGAGGGCCACCAGGGAGCGCTCGGCCCGGGCGAGGTCGGCGACGACGGCGTCGGGGTCGAGGTGGGCGGCGACGATGCCCAGCGCCTCGGCGCACCGCCCGCGGGTCCGCCGCCAGGAGACCAGGCCCGCGCGGCGCGGGTAGCCGGTGCCCAGCGCGACGTTCTCGGCGACCGTCATCCACCCGACGAGTCCCAGGTCCTGGTGGATGAAGGACATGGCGCGGGAGGCCGCCTCGGTGCCGAGCGGGTGCCCGGCGACCGTCACCTCGCCCTCGTCCGCGTGGTGGACGCCCGCGAGCACCTTGATGAGGGTGGACTTCCCCGCGCCGTTGGGGCCGAGCAGGGCCAGGACGCGGCCGGAGTCGATGTCGAGGTCGACGGAGTCCAGCGCGAGGGTGCCGCCGAACCGCTTGCCGAGGCCGCGGATGCGGACGAGAGGCTGTGGGGAGCGCACGTTCGTCATGCTACGACCCCTTTTCTTCCGGTGCCGGATGGGCCGTCAGATGGCGGGGATGTCGTCGAAGGACACCTCGGCCAGGGGCTCCCCGGCCGCGCCGGGCCGCCCGCCGGGGACCTCCAGCGCGCACTCGGCCCAGATGACCTTTCCCTCGGCGGTGTAACGGGTGCCCCAGGCCTGGGAGAGCTGGGCGACGAGGAACAGGCCGCGCCCGCCCTCGTCGGTGGTGGCGGCGTGCCGCAGGTGCGGGGCGGTGCTGCTCCTGTCGGAGACCTCGCAGGTCAGCGTGCGGTCGTAGAGCAGACGCACCCCGATCGGGCCGGTGCCGTAGCGGATCGCGTTGGTGACCAGCTCGCTGAGCAGCAGTTCGACGGCGAAGCCGGCCTCCGTGAGCCCCCAGTCGGCCAGCCGGCGGGTGACGGAACCGCGGACGGTGGAGACGAGCGCCGGATCGGCGGGCAGCTCCCAGGTGGCGATCCGCTGCGGGTCCAGCGCGTGGGTACGGGCGACGAGCAGGGCGATGTCGTCGGCGGGATGCTCGGGCACCACCGCTCGGACCACCGCCTCGCAGGTCTCCTCGGGCGGCCGGTTCGGGTGGGCCAGGGCCCGGCGCAGCTGTTCCAGGGCGGTGTCGAAGTCGCGGTGACGGTCCTCGATGAGCCCGTCCGTGTAGAGGACCAGCTGGCTGCCCTCGGGGAGCGGGAACTCGGCCGTCTCGAAGGGGAGGCCGCCCAGCCCCAGGGGCGGCCCGGCGGGCAGGTCGGGGAAGGCGACGGTCCCGTCGGGGCGCACCAGCGCGGGCGGAGGGTGGCCCGCCCGGGCCATGGCACATCGCTGCGAGGTGGGGTCGTAGATGGCGTAGAGGCAGGTGGCGCCGATGATCCCGGTGTTGCCTGCGGCGGGGTCGTCGCCGCACTCCTCCCGGTCCAGCCGCCCCACGAGGTTGTCGAGGTGGAAGAGGACCTCGTCCGGCGGCAGGTCCAGCTCGGCGAAGTTCCGCGCGGCGGTGCGCAGCCGGCCCATGGTGGCGGCGGCGTGCAGCCCGTGGCCGACGACGTCCCCGACGACGAGGGCGACGCGGGTGCCGGAGAGCGGGATGACGTCGAACCAGTCGCCGCCGACGCCGGACTCGGCCGGCATGTAGCGGTGCGCGACCTCGACGGCGTTCTGCTCGGGGAAGCCGTGCGGCAGCAGGCTGTGCTGGAGGGCGAGGACCATGCTGTGCTCGCGGGTGTACCGGCGGGCGTTGTCGACGCAGATGGCGGCGCGGGTGGCGAGCTCCTGGGCCAGCGAACGGTCGTCGTCCCCGAACGGCGCGGGGTCCCGCGCGCGGTAGAAGCTCGCTATGCCCAGGACGATGCCACGGGCCAGGAGCGGGACGGTGATGAGGGAGTGGACCTCGTGCGCGAGGAGCCGCTGGGCGCGCGCCGGGTCCTGGGAGATCCAGCCGGTGGCCGACCTCAGGTCGGGCTCCAGGACGGTCTCCCCGCTGGTCAGGCAGCGCAGCTGGGGCGTGGTCGGCTTGAGGTCGACCCGCTCGCCGGCCGGGTAGAAGGGGCAGTCCTCGCGGATGCCGTGGACGACCGTGCGGTGCAGGTCCTTGCGGGGGTCGGTCGGTTCGTCGCCGCGCAGCACGGCCTCGGGAAGGTCGATGGTGACGTAGTCGGCCAGGCGCGGCACGGCCATCTCGGCCAGTTCCCGGGCCGTCCGGCTCACGTCCAGGGTGGTCCCGATGCGGGTGCTGGCCTCGGACAGCAGCTCCAGCCGGCGCCGCGCCGCCACCGCGTACTTGCCCACCCCGGGCTCGCCCACCAGCACCAGGCCGCTGGTCGCGGCGCCGGGGGCCTGATCGGTGACGCGGGGTTCCGCGGTGATGCCGGGGGGCGCACCGGGCGGGCGGGCCGTCACATGGGACGGCGGCGGTCCGGACGCGCTGTCCGCGGACGGCGGGGCGGTGGGGGAGAGGTCCCGCCGGGTCAGGAGTCCGGGCGTCTCTTCGGCTCCGGTGGGGATGGTGAGGGGCTGCCGCCGTGAGGGCAGGAGCACCTCGATGGCGACGCCCTGGACCCCGGAGTCGCTCGTGACCGGGCGGCTCAGCAGGGTGACCCGCCGCCCGCCGGGCAGGGACACCTCGACGGCGGCCCGCTGGGCCGAGGAGATCAGCTCGGTGGCCTTCTCCTTGAGGATCATCTGGTCGCGCCAGTCCAGCCCGCTCGCCGCCAGCTCGCCCGGCCCTCCGATGCCGCCCGTGAGACCGGCCGCCACGTCGCCCGCACCGCCGGTCGCCACGCCGCCGGTACCGTCGGCCGGTACGCGGCGCCGGGCGTCGAGGTACGCCCGCAGCAAGGCGCGCTCCCGTGCCGAGCTCTGCTCCAGCAGCCGCCGTTCGATGACACCGGCCGCCCTGCGGATCACGACGTCCAGCGACCCGTCCGCGTCGGTGTACGGGAAGCCGAAGCAGAGGACCCCCTCGATCCGTCCGTTGAGCAGGTCCCGGACGGGAATTGCCGAGCACGCGTTCGACTGCGAGCGTTCGGCGAAGTGCTCGGCGCCGTAGATGCTGACCAGGTGCCGCTCCGCGAGCGCCAGTCCGATGCCGTTGGTCCCGCCGTACTTCTCGGCGAAGACGAACCCCGGGACGCTCTGGATCGGGGCCAGCCGCCGGGCCATCGCGGCGTCGCCGAAGCGGCGTTCCAGCACCGCGCCGCGCTCGTCGGCGAGGGAGATGTTCATGTTCCGGCCGGCGAACATGGCCTCCAGCCGGTCCATCACCGGTCCGGCCGCGCGGACGAGGCGGCCTTCGAGGTCGAGTTCCTCGGTGTAGGGGAGCTCGCACCCGGCGGGCGAGAGGCCCAGGGAGCGGCAGCGCTGCCACGAGCTCAGGATCGGATCGCGCACGGATCCCTCGACCGACCCGCCGCCGAGGAACCGCTCCCGGGCGAGCGCGGGGCCGATGTCCTCCGCCACGAGCCCCATCCGGATCACTTCCCTCGTCGGTACGCGGGTTGTCGGTGCGCGCGCCCATGGCCGCCTGTACGCCGGGGTGGCTGCACGGTTGTTCCATTTTAGAGCTTTGCCCTGATATGGAGGGAGGTGCGGCGGGAGGGGTACGGAGGGACGCCGGGCGCCACCCTCCGTGACGCCCACGCGCCGGTACGCGGCGCGGGACGGCCGGCCGCCGTCACAGGACCGCGACCGGATTGACGGGCGAACCCGTACCGCCCGGTACGTTCAAGGGCGCCGCGACCAGGAGGAACTCGTAGCGCCCCGCCTCGGCGCAGGCGGCGGAGAGCGCTTCGAGGTCGAGGTTGTCCAGCAGCGGTACGCCCATCGCGGCGATCGCGAGCGTGTGGACCGGGGAGCGCAGGCCCTCGACCGGCGAGGGCCGTACGTCGCTGTCGCCGTCGCCGCCGAGGAGGGCGACGCCACGCTCGGCCAGCAGGGGCAGGGCGTCCACGTGGAGGCCCGCGCTCGCGGCGTCGAGGTCCCAGGCGCCCCGCTCCCGGCGGCGCCGGAACCGGCCGGTCCGTAGCAGTACCGCGTCGCCCTCGTCGATCCGGGTGGCGAGCGCCCGCTCCGCGGTGACGACGTCCATGCCGTGCACGGCCTGCCCGGGCTCCAGCCAGGGGACCCCCAGGACGGCGGGGAGGTCGAGGAGCACCCCCTTGGTGACCAGGGGGCCGAGTGCCGAGACGGAGCCGAAGCGGGCGCCGCCCGCGCCGGTCGACTCCCGTGCCGCACCGCCCTCGTAGAGCCGCCCGCGGTAGGCGATGTGGGACAGCGCGTCCAGGTGGCTCACCCCCTTGCCGTGGTAGTCGGCGCCCACGAAGTCCTTGTAGGTGGAGGGCTCCGGGGTCTCCGTGTCGCCCAGGTCGGACATGTAGTGGAGGGCGGGCTTGGCGTTGTCCGGGGCGGGCGCGGTGTCCCACGGCCGTGCCATCGGCACGACCGTCCCGGAGCGGACCAGGGCCGTGGCCCGCAGGACGTGGTCGGCCGTCACCCGGTTCCAGGCGCCGCGGTCGGCGGGTGTCCAGCGGCCCCACGCGCGGACCCTCTCGAAGAGCGCGTCGAACTCCGGGCGGGAGACGGCCGGCCCGTTGCGCGGGCCGGGCGGCGGGGGAGCGGTCGCGCCGCGCGGGTCGTCGTTCATCCGCCGCTCCGGGCTCCGGGATTCCTGTTCATGGTGCCGATGATGGGCCGTAGGCGACCGAACGCGTGGGAGGAGGAGGCGTACGGCGGGGATCCCCGTACAAAAAACGTGCCATGAGGGAATATTGGCAGTGGACATAAAATTATGTCCGTAGTAAGTTTTCCTCTCGTCGGTCCCGGAGGCGGTGCGGGGCCGACCGCTCCAGCCCGTTCAGCAGGAAGGCCCGCACATGACGGTTTTCGACGCCGGTACCGAGTTCGACCGCCAGGTCCGGACGCTGGTCGACCTCACGTACCCGGCCCTCGCGGGCATGGCGGAAGACGCCTTCCGCGGTCTCCTGGAGCCGTTGCGCGAGTCCGTGCTCGCCCGGGCGGCGGCCATGGAACCGCCGGCCGAGGGGCGCGTCCCGTTCCTGATCGTGGTCACCCGCGCGCTCGTGCCCCTCGAAGAGGCGGTGCCGCTGACCACGCTCGCGGGCAAGAGCAAGCCCGGCGTCATCGAGCGCTTCTACAAGCCCGGTGAACTGGAGAGGTTCGTCTCGATCGAGGAACTGGCGCTGCCGGACGGTGCCGTGTACGTCGTCTTCGACGTCGAGCGGGGCGAGGAGTTCTGCGACGTCGTCCCCCTGGACGCCCTGGCGACCGTCGCGGAGCGGAACCGCACCCCCCTCACGATCGAGGAGGGCCTCGCCCTCCTCGTCCAGCACCCGCGGGCGCTGGCCAAGAACAAGTGCTACTCCCTGGCCGGCACCCGCTTCGGCGACCGTCGTGTCCCCGCGCTGTGGATCAGCAAGGGCGCGCCGAAGCTCGGCTGGTGCTGGGAGGGCAACCCCCACACCTGGCTGGGCATGGCCTCGGCGGGCGCCCGGGGTCAGTGAGCCGGCACCTCCTGCGGACTCGGGCCGTACGCGTTCGCGTGCGGCTTGCCCGCGCCCGCCCAGAACACCAGCAGGACGATGAGGCCCACGATCGGGATCAGGATGATCAGCTGCCACCAGCCCGACCGGTCGGTGTCGTGCAGCCGGCGGGTGCCCACGGCGAGCCCGGGAAGGAACACGGCGAGGCTGTACACCGTGCCGAGGAGAGGGTCCGTGCCGAACACGACGTCGAGAACGGCCAGGACGATGCTGATGATGACGTTGATCAGGGTGAACATCCAGAACTCCGGGCGGCCCGCCCGCCCGCTGAACGTCGCGTATTTCTTGAGCACATCCACATACCAGTGCACCTGCGCCCCCAAGAACCACGGCGGGGCCCGTCCTTGTGGACCGAGCCCTCATGGGGAAAGTAGGAGGACGGCGAGGGTCGGTCAACCGTTGCCCGGGAACGCCCGGCGGCGCCCGGACGCCACCGCCGGCCGCCGGTGTGCGCCGGGGTGGGTTCGCGGGGGTAAGTGGAGTGCTCGGCAAGGGTTCTGACAAACCCTTGCCAAAAATTGTCAGACAGACTGAGAAGTTGTAGTAACCATGTTCTAGGGTTGCGGACATGACAGGCGAATGACTCCTGGCTGCTCCGGAACGGCCGCTCCAGGCGGGTCGCGACGCCGGCTCCGCCCGGTAACTCCGCCGCGTCACCGAGGAGATGCCGACCGAACCCTGGAGACCTTCCCGTGCCCGATGTGTCCGACGTGGCCGTCGAAACCCGCCCCGTACGCCGCCGTTCCCGCTTCCTGGCCGACATCACGCCCCTGCGCAGCTCCGTCGACTTCCGCCGGCTCTGGGTCGGGCAGACCGTCTCCTGGGTCGGCCAGCAGATGACCGCCCTCGCGGGCTCCCTCCAGGTCTACGCGATCACCGGCTCCACCTTCTCGGTGGGCATGGTGGGGCTCTGCTCGCTCGTCCCCCTGATCGTCTTCGGCCTGTACGGCGGCGCCGTCGCCGACACCGTCGACCGCCGCGTCCTCGGCCTGGTCAGCGCGACGGGCGCGACCCTGCTGTCCGTGGCGCTCGCCGCGGCGGCCCTGCTCGACCTCCGTCATGTGTGGCTGCTCTACACGATCGTCGCCCTCCAGGCGGTGTGCTTCGCCATGAACAGCCCGGCCCGCAGCGCGATGATCCCGAGACTGCTGCCCAAGGAACAACTCCCCGCCGCCAACGCCCTGTCCTCCCTGACCACCAACCTCGGCCTCATGGGCGGACCCATGCTGGGCGGCGCCATCGTCGGACTCTGGGGCTACCAGGCCGCCTACCTGATCGACGTCGTCGCGTTCTCGGCCTCCCTGTACGCGATGTGGCGCCTGCCCTCGATGCGCCCCGAGGCCCTGGACGGAGGCAAGGCGCCGGGCCGCGCCTCCGTACGCGGCGGCCTCCGCTTCCTCGCCACCCGCCCCAATGTGCGCCTCACGTTCCTCGTCGACCTCGCGGCCATGGTGCTCGCCCAGCCCCGCGCCCTCTTCCCGGCCGTCGCGGGGCTCTGGTACGGCGGCGACACCAAGACCGTCGGCCTGCTCGTCGCGGCACCCGCCGTGGGCGCGGTCCTGGGCGGGCTGTTCTCCGGCTGGCTCGGCCGGATACACCGGCACGGACTCGCCGTTCTGCTCTCCGTCGTCGCCTGGGGCACCGCCATCGCCGTCTTCGGCCTCACCCGCGACCTGTGGCTCGGCCTCCTCTTCCTCGCACTCGCCGGATGCGCCGACTCCATATCCGCGGTCTTCCGCACCACCATGCTCCAGACGGCCACCCCCGACGACATGCGGGGCCGCCTCCAGGGCGTCTTCCTCGTCGTGGTCGCGGGCGGGCCCCGGCTGGGCGACTTCCTCGCGGGATCCGTCGCGGACCTGGCCTCCCCGCACCGGGCGGTCTTCGGCGGCGGTGTCGCCTGCGTCGTGGCGGTCGCGCTCATCGCCCTGAAGCGGCGCGGTTTCGCACGCTACGACGCGCGGTCGCCGCAGCCTTGAGCCACTGCGACAGCGGGCACGGACCGGGCCGGAAGGCCCGGCCGCTCCGGCGTTCGCCGCTCCGGCGTCCGACGGCACCGAAGAACCGCGCGCGGACCGGTGCCGTTTGCCGCCGACAGGGCGGGGAAGGCTGCACCGGCCCACCCGGGCCCCGGGAACAGGTGACGACCCTGCCGCCGCCCCGGAGAGGAAAGGAGCCGACCGTGCGCACGCTGACCTTCGTCGTCGGTACGGGCCGCAGCGGTTCGACCGCGCTGTCCCGGATCCTCAACGCCCATCCGGACATCCTCAGCCTCAACGAGTTCATGGCCTCCGTCGGCGACACCGCCTTCCCCGAAGAAGAGCTGACCGGTGAGGAGTTCTGGCAGCGCCTCGCCATGCCGACCCCGTACTTCGCGACCATGATCCGCAGCGGCGTCATGATGCCGGAGTTCCTCTACACCCGGCGCCCGGGCCGGTACGCGGCGGAGACCACCGGCATCCCCGGGCTCTCCCTCATGGTGCTGCCCCACCTCACCGATGACCCGGACGGCCTCCTCGACGAACTCCGGGAGACGGTCGTCCACCGCCCCCGGCGGAGCGCGCCCGACCACCACCGGGCCCTGTTCGGCACGCTGTGCGCGAAGTTCGGGCGTACGGCCGTCGTGGAGCGGTCCGGGTACTCCACGGCCTGGGTGCCGCGCCTGAGGGCCGCGTTCCCCGAGGCCCGGTTCGTGCACATGCACAGGGACGGGCCCGACTGCGCGCTGTCCATGAGCCGTCACCCCGGATACCGGATGATCTTCCTCTGGAAGGAGATCAAGGAACTCGCCGGAGTCGGGGACTTCGCCGACCTGACCGAGGAACACGTGAAGTCGCTGCCACCGGACCTCGCGCCCCTCCTCGGCGAGCGCTTCGACCCCGCCCTGGTGCGCGACCGGGCCCTGCCGCTCCCGGAGTTCGGCACCCTGTGGTCCGAACTCGTCACCGAGGCGACCGACCACCTCGCCCCCCTTCCCGAGGAGCACCGGACCACGCTCGCCTACGAGCACCTCCTCGACGCGCCCCGGGAGGAACTGGCGCGGCTCGCCGCGTTCGTCGGCGTCGAACCGCTCCCGCGATGGCTGGACCACGGGCGCGACCTGCTCGACAGCGGTCGGCGCGGCGCCGCGCTGAGCCTGCCCGACCGCGAACTCGCCGAACTCAGGGAGCGGTGCGCACCGGGCACGCGCACCCTGGCGGGAACGCGGACGCGGTGACGGCACCGCCCGGCCGGGGTGCCGGTGCCCGCCGGACGGTGGGCCGCGCCGGAGAGCGCGCTCTCCGCCCGTGACGTCACCCTGCCGCGGGCCTCGGCCGGTGCCGGAGGGCGGTGACGTCCGGGCCGCTCCGGTCCGTTCCCGCGCGGTCCGACGTCCGCGCCGCCCCCTCGTGAGCCCCGGCCCGCCTACGCGCGGAACGTGTCCGGCCGCTCCGGGGACGCCTCCGCGAGGGCCTTGGTGACGCCCTCGACGCCCGCGCGGAGACCGTAGACGGGGGTGTCGGGCTGCTGGCGCCAGGAGTCCTCGATGCCGCCGGCGTCGACGGTGTCAAAGCCCAGCTCGTCGACCAGCTCGCGGACGAGGCGCTTGGCGGCCTCGTCGTCGCCGGCCACCGGTACGGCGAGCCGCCCGGGGTCGCCCTTGGGCAGCGGCTTGTCGAGGAGGTCCTGGGCGTACGTGCCGTTGAACACCTTGACGACGGGGTGCCCGAGATGCCGCTCGGTCCAGCGGCTCTCCGGCAGACCGGCCTCGATGGCCGTGATCAGGCCGTCCCTCTCCTTCGGGTAGTAGTTGTTGGTGTCGATCACCGCGAAGCCCTCCGCGGCCTCGTCGAACAGCCCGGACGGCAGGTCCGGTACGGCCTTGAGGGGGACGGTGACCACGACCACCGAGGCACCGCGCGCCGCCTCGGCCGCGGTGACGGGCGTGGCGCCGGTCTCCTCGGCGAGCGCGGCGAGGGTGTGCGGGCCGCGCGAATTGGCGACGGAGACCTCGTGGCCGAGCGCCGTGAGCCGTCGTACGAGGTTGCCGCCGATGTTGCCGGCGCCGATGATGCCGATCTTCATGGGGAGTCCTTCCGGAGGCCGTGACCGTGTGTCGTGCCAGGCCACAACCGTGCGGGCGCGGGCCCTATTCCGGCTTCCCGGCCGCCCGGCCCGAGGCCCTCCGGCTCCCTCTCGCGCGCGTGCAGAAAATCGGTGTCTTGTACAGGGGTAATTTTTTTTACGGCGCGGCGGCATCGGTGAATTTTCTTACCCCGCCCGGCGGCCCGCATCGTGCTAGTGTGGATCCAGTTGCAGTTGTGGTTTCCCAAGGACTTCAAATGCGCTTCCTGGCCCCGGTGGGCCGGTGAGTGCGCTTTTTGTTTTTCCGGTGCTTTTCCGCCCGGGGCGATCATCGCGGCGACGCGAGGCGCGCACAGTGTGCGCCTCGGGCACTGCCCCGAAGGAGATTGACATGGCTACTGGCACCGTGAAGTGGTTCAACGCCGAAAAGGGCTTCGGCTTCATCGAGCAGGACGGTGGCGGCCCCGACGTCTTCGCCCACTACTCGAACATCGCCACCCAGGGCTTCCGTGAGCTCCAGGAAGGCCAGAAGGTGACCTTCGACGTCACGCAGGGCCAGAAGGGCCCGCAGGCCGAGAACATCGTTCCCGCCTGACGTCTCCGCGTACGGCGTAGCTGGGGCCCGCACCTTGGTGCGGGCCCCAGCTCGTTGTTTTTGCGGCCCGGCCGACCCGAACCGATTCATCCGGTTCCGTACTGCCAGTATCAGTACCCCACGGCCGTATCCTGCCCGTTGCCCCGCAGGTTTTCCTGGCGGGGCACGGAAAATTCTCCTTTCCGCCATGCGGTGGAAATCCGCCCGCCGACCGGGCTTCACTTTCGTTATTCCGGATCGTTCTTGCGACCCTGTGCGCGCTCACCGCTGCCCGGAATTCCTCGTGAGCGGACGTCAGCGGGTCTCCGCCGCCGGTCCTCCGGCCGGCCGTGGCACCGGACCCGGGCGGCGTAGGGGCCGCGGGGCGCTGACGAGGGGATCCGGCACCGAGGCTCCGCGGGGCGGCCCGTACGCACACCGTCGCCGATTTGTCAGCCTTACCGCTGATTCGTTACGGAGGCGCGCCGCTCGTCGTTGACAGATCGAGCAGGGGTGCGGCGCACGTCGTGCACCGATTCGGTCGAGCGGATGTGCGGAAGGCGGTGCGTCGGATGAACCGGCGGCAGTGGTGGTGGGTGGGAGCCGTCGCCGCGACGGGGGCGCTGCTCGCCGTGGTCGTCGCGGCGCACGGCCTCGAACTCGGGAACCAGGCGGCCTCGATCCTCGCCCTGCTGGTCTCCGTGGCGGGGCTCGGCCGGGAGACCGCGCGCGGTGCCGCGGACGAGGCGTCCGTGAGCGGCCGCGCCGAGCACCTCGACCGCACCGCCCGCGACCTGGCCGAGGCGGTCGGCGAACAGTGGCGGGCGGAGGCCCGGCTGCGCCGCCTCCAGGACCCCGAACCCCTCCCCGTCCGGTGGACCGCGGCGGAACCGCACCTGTCCGACCACTGGGACAACGTCACCGCGGGCGCCGCCGAACCGCCCGACATGACCTCGGCGCTCCGGGGCCACCTCGGTCAGGTCGCCGACGCCTACGCGCGGGTGCCCTCCCGGCGCCTCGTCGTGCTGGGCGAACCCGGCGCGGGGAAGACCGTCCTGCTCCTCCAGCTCGCCCTCGACCTGCTGGCCGGGCGCCGCCCGGACGACCCGGTCCCGGTGGTCTTCGGCCTCGCCACCTGGGACCCGCGCACCCGGAGCCTGTCCGACTGGCTGGAGGAACGGCTGATCGCGGGCTACCCCGCCACGGCGGTACGGGACCCCGCCGGTGTCACCCGGGCCCGCCGCCTGCTCGAACTCGGCAGGGTGCTGCCCCTCCTCGACGGCCTCGACGAACTCCCGGCACCGCTGCGCCCGCAGGCCGTCCACGCCCTGAACCGCGACCTCGGCCGCGGCGACCCGATGGTGCTCACCTGCCGGGCCCGGGACTACGCCGACCTCGTGACGACCGCCGACGTGATCACCTCCGCAGCCGTGGTCGAACTGCGCCCGCTGTCGTGGGAGACCGTCGGCGCGTACCTCACCCGCACCGCGCCCCCGCGGCCGGGAGGCACGGCGGAGACCGCGTGGGCGCCCGTCCTGCGCGAAGTGGAGCAGGACCCCAGGGACGCCGTCTGCCGCACGCTGCGCGCCGTGCTCGGCAGCCCGCTGATGGTGGGACTGGCGCGCGCCGTCCACAGCGACACCTCGGCCGACCCCCGGACGCTCCTGGAACGGCGGTTCGCCGACCCGGCCGTTCTGGAGGCCCACCTCCTCGACGGGTTCGTGCCCGCCGCCTACGGCGACCTCCCCGACGCCCCGGAGGCCCACGGCCCGGACGGCACGATCGCGCGCCTCGCCTTCCTCGCCCACCACATGCAGCGGCGCGGCACCCGCGACCTGGCCTGGTGGGAGCTGCCGCCCGGAACCCCGCGCGGCCTCGGCGCGCTCACCAGGATCCTGCTGATACTGCCCGTCGCCCTGCTCGCCTCCTACCTGGTCGCGCCCGGCGCCGGCGGCGGACTGCTCTGCCTGGAAGCGGCCGCCTTCGTCGCCGGCATGGGCGGCACCCACCGGCTGCTCTCCTACGTGACGGCGCCCGGGGCCACGCGGGACCGCGGGCGGCTCGCGCCGCGCGTCCTGGCGTGCGGCACCGTGCTCGTCGGCCTGGGCGCCCTCACCGGGGCGTTCCGCCCGCTCACCTACGAATCCGGGGAGTCCGGCTACTGGGACCCCCAGACCCACCCGACGAACCTCGTCCTGCAACTGGCGCTGCTCGGCGTCGCGAGCGCGACTCTCGTACGTGCCATGGGCATCTCGTACACCCCCACCGCCCTCTCCCGCGCCTTCAGGGCCTCCCACCGGAGCAGGGCCGAGCAGCTCCGGCGCCTGCTGCGGATCGTCCCGGTGGCACTCGCCGCCGGACTGGCGGCCGGTCTGGTGACCGGTGCCGTGTTCGGCGCCGCCCAGGCCGCGGTCACGGTCGCCAGGGCCTCGGCGCACCACGGGCTGCCCGCCACCGGTACCCGCCACGTCGCCCCCGACGGCTCCCGCTACACCAGGACACCGGACGGCTGGCGCTACGGGCGGCTCCCCGACGGCACACGTTACGTCGAGATCCCCCGGCCGGTCAGCGGGGCGCTGACGCGCGACGGCGACGGCGTGCCGCACCTGTGGGACGGGACGAGGCTGCGCGGCGATGTCGGGCGGTGGGAGAGGGTGCTGCGCACCGAGGCCGTGAACTGCCCCCGCCCGGCCGCCTCCTGTACGCGGTACGCGGGCCACGTCAGGCTCCTGCTCTTCTCCAAGGGGTTCCGCAGCGGCCGGGTGACCCTCGTGGCCGGCAAGGGCGTGCGGGAGTCCCCGGCGGTCGAGTGGTATCTGAACCTGCCGGCCGTGAGGGAAGCCGGCGGGCCCGTACCGGCGGACCCGGACGCGTCACCCGGCGAACTCGCCCCGACACCCGTGCGCTTCGCTCCCGGAGGCCCGGTCCAGGAGTGGCAGGAACGCGCGCCGCGCCGCGTGCTCGCCGCGCACGCCGTGGACAACTCCGTCCGCGGGCAGCTGACCGTCGGACTGGTCGTGGGCCTCGCGGCCGGCCTCCGCCGCTGGCTGTCCGCGCCGGCCGACGTCGCCCGGGCCACCAGCCCGGCGGGGAGTCTGCACGGCGACCGCAGAGCGGCGCTGATCCGCAGCCTCGTCGTCGCGGCGCTGACCGCCGTGTTCCTGGTCTGGCACGTCTGGCGCTACGGAGGGGTCCAGTCCGGTTATGTGCCGCCGGCGTTCGGCCTGTTCGACCGCGGTGTGGCCTTCGCCATGGCCCTGCCCGCCGGCCCGATCTGCCTCTACGTGACCGCGTGGGGCCGCTATATGACGGCGCGGGTCTGGCTGGCCGCGACCGGGCGGCTGCCCTGGCGGCTGATGGGCTTCCTGGCCGAGGCGCACGCGCGAGGGGTGCTGCGGCAGGTGGGGGCGGTGTACCAGTTCCGGCACGCCCGGTTGCAGGAGCGGCTGGCGGCCGGGGGCGCGGTGCGGGACATCCCGGGGGCGCGGGACGGGAGGACGGGGGACCGGCGGCCGAGCGCGGTGGGGTGAGGGGCCGGTCCCCGCCGGGGGTTCGTCCTCGCAGGGCCTCCGCGGGGGTTCGTCCTCACAGGACACCCGCGGGTTCGTCCTCACAGGGTCCCCGCGGGGTTCGTCCTCACCGGGTTCCCGCGGGGTTCGTCCTCACCCCGTCCCTTCCCCAACGGGGCTTCGCCCCGGCCCCGGCCCCGGCCCTCGGCCGCCGGACGGACCGGGAGCGGTGGCGAACGCCAGGCACACCAGCAGAACCACGACCGGCACCAGCGCCGCCCCGGGCCCCGGGCCGAGCTGGAGGAGGGCTCCGCACAGCGCGCCGGTGAACATCGCGGCGACGGCCACGAGCCGACGCGTGGTGGCGGGGCCCGGCGGGTCGGCGGTGAGACCGGTGACCGCCCTGGTGAGGACCGTCGTGGTGAAGTCGGGGACGGCCAGCCGGCGGACGACGGCGTTCTGCATGCCCATGCCGACGGCCAGGAGGGCGGTGAGCACCGTCCGGACGCCGTACGGCCGGTGGCCCGCGGCGAGGGCCACGGCCAGGGCGGCCGCGGTGAACACGGCGTGGGCGGTGGTGACGGTGGTGAACAGCCGCCCGGGGTCCCCGAGGCGCCGGCCCAGACGGCCCGTCGCCCAGGCCCCGGCCATGAAGCTTCCGACGGCCACCAGGGACGACCCGGCGGACAGGTTCGCCGCTCCGGCCAGGGCGAACCCCAGGAAGACGACGTTCCCCGTCATGTTGGCGACGAAGACGTGACCCAGACCGAGGAAGCTGACGGCGTCCACGATGCCCGTGACGACCGTCAGCAGGACGAATACGGCCGGCAGCGCGCCGTACTGGTTGGTGCCACCGGGGAAGAGACGGTCGGAGGCCCGGTGCAGCGTGCCTTGCATGCGGTTCATACCTTCTCTTCGGCGGGCGTCGGGCACGGCACGAGCCGGGGGCCCGTATCCACCGGGACACGCGAGACGGGAGGAGGCGGGGGAGACGTCAGGGGACGCGGGCTCGGTGACATCGTCCGCGTCGTGTATCGGGACGGTAACCGGCTGAGGCGGTCGCGGAGCCGGCTCCGTACAGGGGGACGACGGCACCGGTCCGGTCCGGGGCCACGACTGGGGGGATCTCTCATGTTCCGCAAGCACACCGCAGCGCTCGTGACGTCGGCCGCCCTCGGAGCCCTGCTGCTCACCGCGTGCGGCGGCGGTGACGACAAGGAATCCTCGGCGCCGGCCGGCGCGACCGCCGCCCAGGACCGGGCGAACGCCACCGGACAGGACCTGAACTTCCTCAGCGGCACCGCGAAGAAGAACAACGCCCCGGCCATGACCGGCGACTGGGCGAACGACCCGGGGAAGCCCGCGGTCAAGCCGGAGGCGACCCGGTGGACGCAGCTCACCGCGTCCAGGGCCGGGGCGCTCGACCCGGTGGTCGTCAACGGCGCGGGCTTCACCCTCTACCGTTTCGACAAGGACACGGCGAGCCCGTCGAAGTCCACGTGCGACGGCGCGTGCGCGGTCACCTGGCCGCCGGTCGTCGTCGCGCCCGGCGGCAAGATCTTCCTCGACGGGGTCGACAGGTCGAAGGTCGGCGTAGTCAAGCGGGCCGACGGCACCCGCCAGGTCACGATCGGCGGCTGGCCGGTCTACCGCTTCGCCAAGGACACCAAGCCGGGCGACACCAAGGGGCAGGGCGTCGGGGGCACGTGGTTCGGTGTCACCCCCGACGGCAAGAAGGCCGGTAAGGGGGCCGCGTCCGGATCCGGGGCCGCGGGCACGGGTGCCCAGGCGGGGGCCGCCACCAGCGTCGTCCTCTTCGACGAGCGGGCCTTCGGCGACCCGTCCCAGGGCCTGGCGGGCAAGGGCTGCCGGAACGTCGCGCGCGACGACGTCGCGTCGTCCCTCCAGGCCCGGGGCAGCCTCAAGATCTGGTCCGAGCGCGACTGCACCGGCCGGTCCAAGGTCGTCAGCGGCGACGTCGCCGACCTCGCCGCCCTCGGCTTCGACAACACCGTCTCCTCGGTCTTCTTCGGCTGAACCACCGGCGGTCGGCCCTGACCTCGCACCACGGGGAAAGCGGATCCGCCGGGTGCCGCGCACCCGGCGGATCCGCCACGGCCGGCCCGCAGCAGGGCCCCGCCGGTCGGAGCCGCGATCGCGGGATCCCTCCGCAAGGACGAGAATGGATGTACCCACCCTCCTGCACGGTCAAGGGAAGGGGAGGGCCGCAATGGGCAGATTCAGGTCGCCGGGACGACGCAAGGACCTCCCGCCGATCGACCTCCCGCCGATCGAGGACGCCGGAGGGGATAACGTCCCCGGCGAGCCCGAGAAGCCCGGATCCGAGCCCGGGACATCCGGATCCGAACCCGGGGCACCCGGATTTCCGCGCGACCCCGAACTGCACGCCTGGGTGGCGGAGCGCGTCGAGGTCCTCGACGCGCGCCGGGTCGGACTCAAGGACAGGCGCTCCCGCAGGCTCATCATCGGGGTCGTTCTCGTGGCCGTCGGGTGCCTGGCCACCGTCGGCATGGTCATCCTGTACGTGACCCTCGACAAGGAAACGCGCCCCCTCACCATTCCGATCGTGCTGTACGGCCTGCTGGTCACGGCGCTGGGCGGCTTTATGCTGTCGTCCGCGGGTGAAGTGACGGTGGACATACAGAACATCGACGACGAGAAGGACCTCGTCGACTTCGAGCGCCAGCCCGTGGACCTGTTCGCCTACAAGCTCTTCCGGCTGAACCAGCTACAGGTGAAGCGGCATCAGAGCCAGACCCTGTCGCAGGGGCGCATCATCTTCCTCTTCGGCCTGTTCTGCATCCTGCTGGGCTTCGTCATCATCGCGTACAGCCTCAAACAGGTCAGCGGCTCCGAGGAAGCGGACACCTCGGCCAAACTGATCACCGGTGGGGTGGGCGCGGTCGCCGGCATCCTGACGAATTTCGTCGCGTACATCTTCCTGAGGATGTTCCAGGAGACCTCCAAGAGGCTGACGGCGCAGCAGGACCGGCTGGTCACCACCCACTATCTGCACTTCGGCAACTACCTCGCCGCCAGGATCTCCGGGGACGACGCCCTGCGCAACGAGACCCTGAGCTCCATGGCCAAGTCCCTGGCCGGTTCGTGCAAGAGCGGCAGGGAGCCCGCCGAGGCGGAACCGCCGGCCGACGAGCTGAAGACGCCCCGCCCGCATCCGGCCCCGCCGGGGCCTCCGGGCGACGGAGGGTGAAGAGGCGCGACGGGCGGGCCGGCGGCGGAAGCGGGCGTCGTCGCCGTGCGGAAACCCGGCCTCGGTGACCGTAGCGGCATCAAGCGCCCTGAAACGGTCCTCATGGGGCAATCTGCGAAGATCGTCCCATGAACCTTCGGCTCCGCTCGTACGCCCGGCACTGGCCCACCCTCGCACCGGTCCTCGCGGCCGCCGTGCTCGCCCTGACCTGGGGGCGCTCACTGCCCACCGGAATGGTGGTCCTGGTCAGCTGCTGTCTGGCCGCCGCGGTGCTGTCCGCCGTGCACCACGCGGAGGTGATCGCGCACCGGGTCGGCGAACCCTTCGGCTCGCTGGTCCTGGCCATCGCCGTGACCATCATCGAAGTGGCCCTCATCGTGACGCTGATGGCCGACGGCGGCGACAAGAGCAGCACGCTCGCCCGGGACACGGTCTTCGCCGCCGTGATGATCACCTGTAACGGCATCGTCGGCCTGTCCCTGCTGGTGGGCGCGCTCAAACGCCGGGTCGCGGTGTTCAACGCCGAGGGCACCGGAGCGGCCTTCGGCACGGTGGCCACGCTCGCCGGCCTGAGCCTGGTCCTGCCGACCTTCACCACCAGCACCCCGGGGTCGCGGTTCTCCCCGGCGCAGCTCGTCTTCGCGGCCGTCGCCGCGCTGATCCTCTACGGGCTGTTCGTGGCCACCCAGACCGTCCGGCACCGCGACTACTTCCTGCCCGTGACCGCCGAGGGCGACGTCATCGACGCCGACGACCACGCCGACCCGCCGTCCGCCCGCGCCGCCCTGACCAGCCTCGGCCTCCTCGCCGTCGCCCTGATCGCGGTGGTCGGCCTGGCCAAGGGGGTCTCGCCGACCATCGAGTCCGGGGTGGCCGCCGCCGGACTGCCCGCCTCCGTCGTCGGTGTCGTCATCGCGCTGCTGGTCCTCCTGCCCGAGACGATCGCGGCCGTGCGCGCCGCCCGCCGCGACCGGGTCCAGACCAGCCTCAACCTCGGCCTCGGCTCGGCCATGGCCAGCATCGGCCTGACCATCCCCGCGGTGGCGGTGGCCTCCGTTTGGCTGGAGGGCCCGCTCGTCCTCGGTCTCGGCGCGACCCATATGGTGCTGCTCGCCCTCACGGTCGTCGTCGGCACCCTCACGGTGATCCCGGGCCGCGCCACACCGCTCCAGGGCGGGGTGCACCTCTCCCTCCTGGCGGCCTACATCGTCCTCGCCGTCAGTCCCTGACGCCCCCGGGGCGCCCCGCCGCCCCGCGATACCGTGTGCGCCATGGAGATCTGGATCAATCCCGCCTGTTCCAAGTGCCGCAGCGCGGTCGGTCTGCTGGACGCGGAAGGCGCGGAGTACACCGTGCGCCGCTACCTGGAGGACGTGCCGGACGAGGACGAGATCCGCGCCGTGCTCGGCCGGCTCGGGCTGGAGCCGTGGGACATCACGCGCACGCAGGAGGCGGAGGCGAAGGAGCTCGGCCTCAAGAGCTGGCCCCGCGACGAGTCGGCGCGGGACCGCTGGGTCGCCGCGCTGGCCGCCCACCCCCGGCTGATCCAGCGCCCCCTCATCACGGCGGACGACGGCTCGGCCGTGGTCGCCCGCACGGAGGAGGCGGTGCGCGAGGCGCTGGCGAGGTCCCCGCGAGGCTGACCGCGACCCGCGCCGAAGGGCCCGTACGGCACACGCCGTACGGGCCCTTCGCGTTCCCGCCGCCCCCTGCCCATTGAGTTGACGTATCAACCATTCGCTCGTAACGTCAAGGTTGACACATCAACCCAAGGAGGGGTTACCGATGACCCGAGAGATCCGTGGAACCCGGGGAGCAGCCCGGGCGATCCGGGGAGACCGCCGCCCGGCCGCACGGCTCGGCGCGGGAGCGCTGCTGGCCGTGACGCTGCTGGGCCTGAGCCCGGTCGTCGCCCAGGCCGCGTCGGACCGGACGCCGGACACACACCCGGCGACCCGGTCGGACGCGCCGAGATTCGCCGACCGCACCCTGCGCGTCTCCTACGACAACGGCTTCGTGTTCGAGCTGCGCTTCGAGGGTGCCCGCACCGCCCATTGGAAGGTCGTCGCCGGACAGGACCCCGCGGGCGGCACGGTCCGG
Source organism: Streptomyces albireticuli (assembly GCF_021228125.1). Classification (GTDB taxonomy): domain Bacteria; phylum Actinomycetota; class Actinomycetes; order Streptomycetales; family Streptomycetaceae; genus Streptomyces; species Streptomyces albireticuli. The sequence goes on along the minus strand of NZ_JAJQQS010000018.1, from coordinate 50,494 downwards.
GTCGAATACCGTCAGGAGGCGCCGGGCGTCTACCGCCTGAAGTGGACCGAGGCCGACGGCACGACGGTCGAGCAGGTGCAGAACTGGCGCGACCGCACCGTCAGGGCGGTCATCGAATTCGACAATGCCGGGACCAGGGAGCGCACGGAGCTCCAGGGCACCTTCACGTCCGTCAAGAACGGATGCTGAGCCTTTTACGGGCCCCGGGCCGGTCCTGCCCGAACGGGTCCGGAATAGGTGGCGGATCAATCCCTTCATTAGGGTGCTGCCGTGAATGAACCGAAGTGGCTGGACCGGGACGAGATGCGGGCCTGGCGCGGGTACGTCGCCATGAGCGAAATGCTCGAGGCGCGCCTGGGCCAGGACCTCCGCAAGGTCGGCCTGTCGAGCGCCGACTACACCGTCCTCGTCCTGCTCTCCGAGGCGCCCGGGCACCGGATGGGCCTCAGCGACCTGTGCGCCGAGGCCCAGTGGTCCAAGAGCCGGGTCTCCCACCAGATCCGGCGGATGCAGGAGCGCGGCCTGGTGACGCGCGAGGGCGACGCGGACGACCCGCGCCGGGCCCGGGCCGCCCTGACCGGCAGCGGGGCGGAGGCCCTGCGGGTCGCGGCGCCGGTGCACGTGGAGGGCGTACGGGGTTACCTGCTGGACCATCTGACGCGTGAGCAGCAGGCGCATCTGGTGGACATCGCGCGGAGCGTGCTGCCGCACCTGAGCTCCGCGCCCCTGCCGCCGGAACTCCGGAGTGAGGACCGGTCCGGGGCGGAACCGCCGGAGCGGTGAGGGCCCGACCGGGAGGATCCGTGGGCGTCCGGGGAATCCGTGGGAGCCCGTGGACGTCCGGGAAAGCCGGTAGAGCCCGGGAGCCCGGGAGCTACGCCGCCCACCGGTCGAAGAACGATCCCACGAGCCCCCGCACCAGCGGCACCGACTCCGCCGCCCCCATGGCCCCCACCATCCGCACCCGGTCCTCCCTCGTCATCAGCCCCGCCTCGTGCAGCCGCGCCACCACCGGCCCGTAGTCCGTGAACACCCAGTGCCCGGCCCCCTCGATCCGCCGTCGCCGGACGTGGCGCCCCGGGTGGGCCGCCGCGGCCGACCAGGAACGCTCCAGCGCCTCCTGGTCCGCGAAGCCGTCGGTGCCCAGCAGGAGCAGCGGCCGGTCCACCCCGTACCGCGCGACCGGGAACAACTCACCCTCCCGGCCGGGCGCCTGCGGAGGGTGGTCCAGATACCCCTCCATACAGACGGCCGCCCCGATGCGACGGTCCTCGTACAGCGCCTGGGCCACGGCCGTGCCCCCGGCCGAGTGCCCGTACGCCCCCACCCGCCGGAGGTCCAGGGCCCGGCCGAGACCGTCCGGCAGCGGCCGCCCCGCCGCGTCCGGGTTCCCGCCCGCCGCCAGGACCCCCAACCGGTCCAGGACGAACCGGAGGTCCGCGACACGGGCGCCGATCGCGGTCCGGAAGAGACCGGGGTCCTTCCGGGGGTCTCCTTCGAAGACGGTCGTCCGCACCTTCTTCCGCCACGCCGTACGGGCCGGGAAGTCGACCTCGCTCGCGTCGCCGGGGTGGTCGACGGTCACCACGACACGGCCGCGGCTCGCCAGTTCCTCCGCGAGCCCGGTGCCCAGCGTGCGCGGATCGGCGCCTCCCGGGCTGTACAGCAGCACCGGGCGCCGTCCGGGCAGCGCGGGCGCGTCCGTGTGCGCGTGGGTCGAGGCCGCCGCCCAGTCCACCCCTGACGTCGGCAGTCCGGGGTGCACGGCGGGGTCGAGCACCGCGAACGTGGCGGCGGCGTCGGCGGTCATCCGAGGTGCCACCGGACGGCCGCGGACGTCGCGGGCCGGGTAGAAGACCGTCACCATCAGCTCCCGCACCGCGATCGCGGGCGCCCAAGGGTCGCGCCTGCCCCTGTCGACCAGGTGCAGCGCGGCGACCCCGAGCGGGTACGGGCCGGTCGGCGCCGGCAGCCGCGGGACGACGCCGCCCATGACGCGGGCCCGAGCCGCCGCACTGCCCGTGCCGCCCGTCACCACCAGCGCGGCACCCGCTACGGCCGCCTTCGCGACGGCCCGCCGGCCCACCCCGGTGGCCCCCGCGCGCCCGCCGTCGCCGAGCTCTCCGTGGAACATGGTCCTCCCCTTCGCGCCGCTGTGACGCCGGTCCTTGTGCCGGGCGCCGGCCCCCTGAGTGAATGACGAGGGCATGACCTGAATGCTGGTGCGGGCGGGGCGCGCGGGCGATCCTTCAGGCCCTGCCCGAAACGATGGCGCGGCCCCGGCGGGGAGCGTAGTGATCCGGATCCACCTCACGGCCGAGGACTTCGCCCGGGTCCGGTTCGCGGCCCGGCCGGCCCCCTTGCAGGAGCTGAACGCGGCGCTCACCATGCTGTTCGACCACGGCGACGCGCTGCTCTTCGGCCGCTGGCGACGGCGGCTGTTCCACTCCCTGCCGGCCGCCGCCGAGCCGTTCGGCGACCTGGTGCCCGGGCGGGAGGCCCCCGCCTTCGTCGACGTGTTCGCCGACTCGCTCGAGGACGGCCTCGAAAGCGTCCGCGCCGTACCACCGGACCTGGTACGGAGCGAGATCGAGCGGGTGTACGCCGGGCACGCGCCGGCCCCGCCCTGGGTCCGTGAGCTGCACCGGGGCGACGCCGACGCGTGGCGGATCCTCCACCGCGCCCAGCGCGCGGCCTTCGAGACGGTGCTGCGCCCCGTGTGGCCCCTGGTGCAGGACCTGCACCACGCGGAGTTCACCCGGCACGCCCTGGCCGTGGCCGAGCACGGCGTCGGGGCCGCGCTCGCCACGCTCGTCCCCGGCACCCGGCTGCGCGGGGCCGTCTGGGAGTGGGAGGCGCCCGGGGAACGGGACGTCCGGCCGCGCGGCCGGGGCGTACTGCTCCTGCCGACCTTCCACTGGACCGGCCGTCCCCTGCTCTCCGACCTGCCCGGCCGGCCGGTCGTCGTGACCTATCCGGCCGGTACGGGCCTGCCGCCGGAACCCGCCGGGGCGGGCGGCGCCGGTGACGCGCTCGCCGGGGTGCTCGGGCGGACCCGCGCCGACGCCCTGCTCCTGCTCGAGGACGAGCACACCACCGGCGGGCTCGCCCGCCGCCTGGGCGTCAGCGGAGCCACCGCGTCCGCCCACGCCGCCGCGCTGCGCGGTGCGGGACTGGTCAGCACGGTCCGCGCCGGACGGGCGGTGCTGCACCGCCGCACCGCCCTGGGGAGCCTGCTCGTCCGGAGGGGCGACGGGGCGCGGAACGGACGGGCCTGACCGGCGGTAATGGCATGCTCACAGGGGTAATGGGGCGCCCGCTCGCGTTTGGATCCGCCCCTCGAATTACCGTACGATGACGGGCGTCGCTATTGCGTCCTCGGCGATCTCGTCGCCGACGGCCGGGGAGAATCGCCCGCACGAATTTCCCCGGGCCCGTCACGCAAATCCCGGTGTGTGCTCCCGGGGGCCCGATGTCGGCAAAGCCGACGGGGCCGGTATTTCAGCGAGGGTGGCTGAACTCACTCAGTACGCACTCAGTCCGGAAATGGCGCCGTCGGTCGGCGCGAGCCAAAGCAACAGGTGTGGCAGCCGTACGACCGGAGGGTCGCTCGACGCTGCCTCCAGACCTTGTCTCCTGGCAGAACGGAAAAGCACGTCGTGGATCTGAGCGCGGCCAATCGAAAAGGCCTCAGCCTCTTCGCCCTGATCATGATCGGGCTGGGGTCCATCTTCGGCTCCGGCTGGCTCTTCGGAGCCGGTCAGGCCGCTCAGGTCGCGGGCCCCGCCGCCCTGGTCGCCTGGGTGATCGGTGCCGTCTTCATCGGCATGATCGCCATGTCGTACGCCGAGGTGGGCGCCGCCTACCCGCTGCCGGGGGCCATGGCCAGGTTCGGCTCCATCTCGCACGGCCCGGTGCTGGGCTTCATCACCGGCTGGGCGGTGTGGATCGCGACGGCCTCCCTGATCCCCATCGAGTCCATCGCCGGTACCCAGTACATGGCCTCCTGGAACTTCGGCTGGGCCCAGGGCCTGGTCTCCGACGGCCGCCTCACGGGCACCGGCATGGCGGTGGCCCTCCTCCTGACCGTCGCCCTCTGGCTGGCCTGCTACTGGTCGGTCGCGCTGCTGGCCCGCGCCAACAACCTCCTGACCCTGGTCAAGTTCGCCATCCCGGTCCTCGCGGTCGGCGCGCTCATCGCCTCCGGCTTCCACACCGAGAACTTCACCGGCCACGGCGGCTTCGCCCCCAACGGCTGGTCCGCCGTGCTCACCGCGGTCACCGCCTCGGGCGTCGTCTTCGCCTTCAACGGCTTCCAGGCCGTCGTCAACCTCGGCGGCGCAGCCAAGGACCCGGGCCGCGCCATCCCGCGCGCCCTCGTCGGCGCGCTCGTCCTCGGCCTCGTGATCTACCTCGCCCTCCAGGTCGCCTTCCTCGGCGCCGTCCCGCCGGAGCGGCTCGCCGAGGCCGGCGGCTGGAGCGGCATCAACTTCGCGTCCCCCTTCGCCGACCTCGCCAAGCTGCTGATGCTGCACTGGGTCGTCACGATGCTCCAGTTCGGCGCCTTCATCTCGCCGTCCGGCGCCAACATCGGCAATGTCGCCTCGGCCGCCTACCTGGCCCAGAACCTCGCCGAGACCGGCTTCTTCCCCAAGAAGATCGCCGAGGTGCACCCCCGCTACGGCGTCGCCCGGCCCGCTATGTGGCTGAACCTCGGCTTCTCCGTACTGCTGCTCCTCACCATCGGCCACAGCTGGGAGGCCCTGGCCAGCGTCGTCTCCGCCGCGATGGTCGTCTCCTACCTCATGGGCCCCATCGCCGTCGGCGTCTTCCGGCAGACCAAGCCCCACCTGCCCCGCCCGTTCCGCCTCCCCGCGGCCAAGGTGCTCTGCCCCCTCACCTTCGCCTTCGCGGCCTGCGCCCTGTACTGGTCGAAGTGGCCCAACACCGGCAAGGTCGCCCTCCTCACCCTGATCTCCGTGCCCATCGCCGCGCTGGTGCTGCGCCGCAAGGGCGAGACCGACCTGCGGAAGCAGTTCGCCCCGGCCTGGTGGATGGTCGGCTTCCTGCTGTGGATGTCCCTGCTGTCCGCCCTCGGCGGCGAGGAGTTCGGCGGCCACGGAGTGCTTCCGAGCGGTGTCGACACGGCGCTGGTCGGGGTGTCGGCCCTGGGCTTCTACTTCTGGGCGGTACGGGCGGGAGTACGGGCTCATGAGGCGGGGCTGCCGGCTCCGGATCCGCTCGGGGACGTGGCGGAGCCGGTGGTTGCCGGTCCGGAAATCCCCCGGCAGGGCAGCCCGGCCGGGACGACGGTCGCGTAGGGGCGGATCTTTTCCCCTACCCGCCCCTTCCCGAATGTCCTCAAACGCCGGACAGGCTGATTTTCAGCCTGTCCGGCGTTTGAGGACCCGGGTCCGGGGCGGGGCCCGGGTTCGGGAAGGGGCGGGGCCGGGGAACAGGCTGCCCGCAGGGCGCGCCCCGGCCCGCCCGCCGGCCGCCGAGGCCCCTGTGGCAGGCTGCCTCCAAGACGCCCGCGGGTCGGACCGCCGGGCCGGGAGCACCAGGAAGCGCGGCGAAACGCACCATGTCGAACCCCTCGGGCAACGCGTCGGCCCCCGCCGTCCACCGCGAGGCCGTCACCGCCGAGACCGCCGCGTTCGTGGCGGCGGTCAAGGGCGCGGACCTCACCCTCCCGGTGCCCGGCTGCCCCGGCTGGACGCTCGCCGACCTCGTCAAGCACACCGGCGGCGTCCAGCGCTGGTTCTCCGTCCTCCTGCGCGGACGCATCCAGGAGCCGCCGCGCGGCCGCGACGTGGAACTGCGGCTCCCGGCGAACGAGGACGGCTACCCGGACTGGCTGGCGGACAGCGCCGCCGAGGCCGCCGACGCCTTCGCCGGTCTCGACCCGGACGCGCCCATGTGGGCCTGGGGAGCCGACCAGCACGCCAGGTTCTGGATCCGGCGGATGCTGTTCGAGACGCTCGTCCACCGCACCGACGCGGAACGCGCCCTCGGCCTCCGGCCCGTGATCGACCGCGACCTCGCCACCGACGGCGTCGACGAGTTCCTCGTCAACCTTCCCCACGCCGCGTTCTTCGCCCCCAAGGTGGCCGACTTGCGCGGTGACGGCGAGACCCTGCGCTTCCGGTGCGCCGACACCGACGGCGACTGGCTCGTCCGCCTCCGGCCCGACGGCTTCGGCGTGGAGACCACCGGCCCGGACCCGGAGGGCACGCGCACCGCCGTCGCCGCCGGCGTGACCGTCCAGGGAGCGGCCGCGGATCTGCTGCTGTTCCTGTACGGGCGCCTCGGCCCCGGCCCGGACGCCCTCCGGGTGGACGGGGACGGGGAACTGCTGGCGCGCTGGTCCGCGAACTCCGCGTTCTGACCCGCGGCACGGGACCCCGCGCACGTCAGCGACCGGCCACCAGGACGTTGATCAGGGCCCCGTGGCCGTACATGCTGACGATGCCGCTCTCGCCCGAGGCGAAGTAGCGGACCAGGCATCCCGCCGGCTTCCCGGCCACGACGTACGGGCCGAGGAGCGGGGCGATCGTCGCGGGCCGGGTGCCGGACCCCGTGCCGTCCGTCACCACCGCCGCGCACCGCCCCGCCTCCACGTACTCCTGGGCGATGCTGTCCTCCTCGCGCAAGGCCCGCCCGACGGCGCGCTCCCACACCGCGGGGCCGGTGGACGGCCCCAGGAGCACGCCGTCGCCGCACATCCCGACGGCCTTCTTGAGCACGAAGCACGCCCGCCGGCGCACCAGCAGCTCACCGAGGTCGTGTCCCCGGCCGCGCCAGACGACGCGGCGCTCGCGGACGACCCGGGTCCAGGGGAGGTACCGGCGGACCAGCTCCCGGTCGGCGCCCGTCATCCAGGGCAGCCCCTCCGAGATCCACCCGAGGACCTTCTTGTTGGAGATCAGGAAGGCGGTCTGCGGCGCGAGGAAGAGGCACCCGGCGTCGAGCGCCCGGCGCACCGGCGCCAGGTCGATGCCGTGCCCGCGCCACTCGGTGACCGTGAAGTGCCGCAGGCCCACGGGGAACCGGAAGCCGCCTCCGGGGTCGTGGCCCCCGTCCAGCTCCTCCGGCTCGAAGAACTCGGCCCGGAATCCGTGCCGCCGCAGGTGCCCGACCTCGACGTCGAAGTAGCGGGCGCTGCCCACCCCGGGCAGGTCGCGGACGGTGCCCAACAGGGCGACGGCCGGCGGCACCCCCAGCTCCTCGCAGACGGCGGCGAAGAGCCGGCGGCGCGCCCCGAACAGCGAAGGGCCGTCGAAGGGCACGCCACCGGGGCCGTACACGCGGCGCCAGGCCCGCGTCATCATGTGGGTGTGCACGGCGCCGCCGACCGCCCCGCCGACGTTGAACTCCAGGAACCGCGGACCGTCCGCCCCGATCACCGCGTCCGGACGGGCCATGCAGCCGCAGTAGCGCTCCTCCAGCCGGTCGTCGGTGAACAGGGGGTGCAGCGACTCGTCCACGCCCAGCGCGGCCATCCGGTGCCGCGCCGTGGGCCCGCTCGCCAGCAGGGCGCGGCGGAGGAGGTCCAGCAGCCGCGCGGCCGCGCCGTACAGCTCCGCGGCGGCGCGCGGGGGAACGAGCAGCGGCCGGGCCGACACCAGCTCCTCGTGGAAGCCCAGGTCGCGCATCTCCTCGCGGAGGACCTCGCGGACACCGGCCGGGCCGAGCCGGGCGGGGACGTCCGGAGCGTACGAGCCGAACCAGGGGTGGTGCTCCGTCATGGCCCGTCCCCCTCGTACCCGGCGGTGTCGCTCAGGAAGGCGTCCAGCGGGACGTGGCGGGCGCGGCGGACACCCGGGCACCGCCAGGCCAGTCCGGTGCGGGGCGGCCGGTCCGCGTCGTGGAAGTACAGGGCTTCGAGGCCGTCGCCGGCACAGGCGATCACCGGGTTCGCCACCAGGAGGTCCCGCACCCCGGGGGTGTCCCGCTCGACGCGCAGCACCAGCCGTTTGCCGCCGAAGTGGTCGTCCGGCAGCAGGCACAGCGGGTGGAAGCGCTGTTTGAACTGGAAGATCCCCTTGCTGAGGAAGGGCTCGCACCCGGACAGGTCGACGTGGTCAAAGCCGTGCGCGCCCGCCCACTCCAGCGTGAAGTGCGTCAGCGCTCGTACGGCGCCGTCCGCGTAGTACCGCTCGGCGCCGTCGAGGACGCCGAGCAGCCGCATGGTCAGGACGCGGTGCCGCCGGGTTCGGGCGCACAGCACTCCGGCCACCCGGGTGCCGTTCTCGACCAGGAAGAAGAGGATCCCCTGGCGGAAGAGGCATTCGTAGGCGAGGGCGGCGGGCAGGCCGCGGGCCGCCTCCCCGTGCCGGCGGCGCATGGTGGGCAGGTGCATCCGCTCGTAGAAGTGGTCGAAGGCGTACGGGCCGGTGCCGGTCTCCCACGTCCACCCCCGGGCGGCGCGACGGGCGCGGAAGGTGCGGAGCTCGCGCGCGGAGATCCGGGCGCGGAGGGCTTCGGGGCCGTCGCCGACCGGGACGACGAGCCGTACCCGGAAGGGAAGCACGACCGTGGCCGGGCCCGGCGCGGGAATCCGCCGGGCCGGGAGCCCGGACAGCCGGACGTCCACGGGCGCGCCGTGCCGTTCGCCGGGCCGTGTCCGCACGGTCTCCACGCCCCGCTGCCGGAGGAACGGCAGGACGTGGCGCGAGCCGTCACCCAGCCCCTCGTAGCACAGCCGCACCGGGCTGTGCGGCGGTGAACAGGCAATGAAGGGGCGCCGGGCGAGCACGGCGCCGTCCCACCGGACGCGTACGGCCGCGAGCCGGGGATCGGTGTCCCACGCGTACCGCGCCCGCAGCACCGCGCGGAGCGGTGCCGGCGCCCTGGCCGGGGCGGGCGCCGGGGGGCGGGGGCCGGGGAGGCCGGGCGCCGTCACCGCGCGCCCGCCCGGGCTCCGGGGGCCCGGTGGCCGTAGACGGACACGCAGCACGGGCTGTCGGGGCTCATCGGCGACCCCTTCCAGTCGGCCGTGCGGGCCAGCGGGACCAGCCCCGCGGCCGCGGCCATCAGGTCCAGCTCCCCGGGCCACACGTAGCGGATGACCGACCGGTACGAGACGGCGTCGCCGTCGGTGACGGCCACGGTGCGCCGTTCCATCACCTGGGTCACCGGGTCGCAGTCGACGACGGAGAAGCGGAAGCGGTCCGCTCCGGTGTGGAAGTGGCGGACGGAGACCCCGGGGGAGACCCCGGCGGGCATCTGGTGCTCGACGACGAGACGCCCGCCGGGCGCCAGGTGTCGGGCGGCGACGGCGAGGCACGCGGCCTGCCGGGCCTGGTCGGGGAGGCAGAAGAGGCTGTTGAAGACGGAGTAGACGAGGGTGAACCGGTGGCCCAGGTCGCAGTCGGCCATGTCCGCGAGCACGGCGCGCACCAGGTCCCCGCCGGGTTTGCCGCGCAGCCGGCGCAGCATCTCCGGCGAGCTGTCCACGCCGTGGACGCGGAGGCCGCGCCGCGCGAGCGGTATGGCGATACGGCCGGTGCCGACGCCCAGTTCGAGGGCCTCGCCGTCGCCTCCGAGGTCTGCCAGGGCCGCCACCGCCGCGTCGCCGTCGGCGAACCCCGGGGGATACCAGTCGTCGTAGACCTCGCCGAAGGTCCGGCCGTAGTCGCCGCTGCCGTGGCCGTCCGGCTCCCGGCCGGGTGGCGGGGTCTCCTCGTCCGCTTCCACGTCCGCCGTCTCCTTCCCGGTGCTTCCTCCGTGCGTCATGTGGCCGCCGTCAGCCGTTCTCCCCGCCCCGCCGCGGACCCCCGGGCGGTTTGAGCCGCTCGATGTGCGGGAGCGCGGCCGCGACGACTTCTTCGAAGGCCGTGGCGTCCCCTGCGAACACCCCTGACGGGCGGGGCCGGTGGAGGACCAGGTCGGTGAAGCCCAGCGCGGCGCACTCCCCGGCGAAGCCGAGCAGCCGGTCCACGGAATCCGTGAGTCCGGGGACCAGCCGGCTGCCGAGCACCATGCGGTCGACCTCGGCGGGGGCGCGGCCCACCTGTGCGCAGGCCTCCCGGAACAGGGCGGACTGCCGGGCCAGGAGGGGGAGCACGTCGGCCTCGGGGAGCTCGCCCGGCCCGGTGTCCGTGCCGTGGGTCACCCAGGACTGTCCGTACCGCCCCGCCAGGCGCATGCCGCGCGGTCCGGTCGCCGCGATCGCGAGGGGGACACGGGGCCGCTGCACACAGCCGGGGACCGTACGGGCGCCCCGGGCGGTGTAGACGTGTCCCTCGTGGTCGGTGCGGTCCTGGCTCAGCAGCCGGTCGGTCAGGGAGACGAACTCCTCGAAGCGGGCGGCCCGCCGGGCGGGGGAGAGCGGCGGGGCGCCGAGCGCGCGGGCGTCGGAGCCGGCCGCCCCGGCGCCGAGACCCGCGACGATCCTGCCGTCCGCGATGTGGTCGAGCGTCATGAGTTCCTTGGCCAGCACCACCGGGTGACGGAAGTTCGGGGTGGCGACCAGGGGTCCCAGCCGGACGCGGGTGGTGACCGCGGCGACCGCGGCCAGCAGCGGGACCGCGCCGAACCACGGCGCGTCGCGCAGCGAGCGCCAGGAGAGGTGGTCGTAGGTCCAGGCGTGGTGGAAGCCGAGCTCCTCGGCGCGCAGCCAGTGCCGGCGGGCCACCGGCCAGGGGTGTTCGGGAAGGATGACGATCCCGACGCGCATCCTCGCCGCCTCCTTCCGTCTGTATCCCGAGGACCTCCGCGCCCCGCGGTCGTCCTGCCTAGGCCGCCGCCGCGGTGTGGAGCGCGTCGGCGACGTCGGCGACGCCGCCCACGGTCCGCAGCGCGGCGGGCGGCAGCGGCGTGAAGTCGTCGGCCGTGTAGGAGCCGGAGCAGTGCACGACGACCTCGTCGGCCTCGACCAGGCCGCGCTCGACGGCGAGCAGCGTGCCCGTCACCGCCATGACCAGCGACCACTCGCGCAGCCGCGCCGGGTCGGCCGGCAGGTGTACCCCGGAGGGCGCCACCAGGGCGCGGACCCGCTCGTACAGCGCGACGCACTCGTGCCGTGAGACGACCATGCCCCCGCCGCCCCGGGCCCGGACGATCCCGCTCATCGCGGGGGCCGTGGCGGGCGACTTCGTGTAGAAGGTGGGGTCGATGGCCTCCGCCGGGTCGTCCGTGACGGAAGGGAAGCGGGGGTTTCCGTCCTGGGTGAAGAGCCCGCTCCCGGGGTCCTCGCCGTACTTGGGGAACCCGCCGTCCCCGTGCAGGTCGAGCACCATGTCGGGGGTGGCGAGGTGCTGGACAAGGAGGTACCCGGTCGCCGGACGGGCGGCGCCGGAGCCCGCCTTCTCCTCGGCGAGGAGCCTGGTGCCCAAGTGGTGGCCGAGGAGGCCGAACGCGCTGGACACCGCGTGGGAGTGCCAGCGGACGCCGTCCGGCGGCGGCAGGTACTCGTCCTCGAAGTAGGCCCTCACGGTGTCCGCGGCGCGGTAGTTGTCGAGGTCGAGGGTGTGCCAGACGCGGACGCCGGTCAGGTGCCGGACGCGGGCCGCGACGTCCCCGGCGGCCTCGCTCGCCAGGGCCTTGACGGCCGCGCCGGGGCCGGCGTGCACCAGCACCGGATTGCGGCGGCGCAGCTCCGGGTCGTCGGAGAGCCGGGACCGCCACACCTTGTGGGCGGACTCCTCGGGGACCACACAGGCGACGCGCAGCCCCCCCGCGGCGGACCAGGCCGTGGTCGACGGCGCGCAGGACGGCGTCGCGCAGCGCGGTGGCCTTGTTCGCGGAGGAGGGGGTGAGGAGCATCAGGGGCTCCCCGGTCTCGCGCACATGGTGCGCGGCGCGTGCCACGATGACCAGCGAGGCCATGGTCTTGGTCGTTCTCGTCCCGGGGTTGCGCATCAGGTCCAGCAGGGTGAGCCGCACGCCGTGGTGCTCTCCCGCCCCGGCCGCCGCCAGGCCGGATACGGACAGGTAGTCACGCAACCGGTCGGTCGGGGGAGGCAGGAGAGGGCCGGGGGAGAAGTCCTCCCGGCCGTCGGCGCGACGGCTCTCCGCCACCCGGTGGAGCGCCGTCTGGACGCGGTCGTAATAACGGCTGAGCGCATTGTCCAGAACCGTCGGCCCGTGTGCTCCCATCGGTCCCTCCCGTACCGCCGGACCCCATGGGCCGACTCGCCGGAACGTCCTTGAGCATGTCCGTTCACCCATGCTAGACCCCGTAATGTCCCTCTCCTGGGGTTACGGAGAAGCCGGTGAGAACTGGCCGGAAAATGGTTCTCTGCCCGAAAGTTCCGGTCTCCCCGCTCGGGAGGCGACGCACACTGGCGGGGTGAGTCGCTCATCCGGACGGCCCGCACCGCCGTCACCACCCTCCGCACCCGTGCCCCCGGACGCCCCGGCCCCACTGCGCGACCGGAACTTCCAACTCCTCTCCTGGGCCCGGACGGTGTCCGTCCTCGGTAACGGATTCGCCCGCGTGGCCCTCGCGTTCGCCGTGCTCGGCCTGCCCGGCGCCACCCCCGGGAAGCTCTCCCTGATACTGGCCTGCCAGCTGCTTCCCCAGCTGCTCTTCGTCCTGCCCGGCGGCGTCATAGCGGACCGAATACCCCGCGTACGCCTCATGGCCGTCGCCGAGACCACCGGCGCGCTCGCCTACGGCGGCCTCGCCGTCATGACGCTCACCGGACACGCGCCGCTCCCCGCCATGGCCCTGCTCGCCGCGACGGCGGGGACGGCCACCGCGCTCTTCTCCCCGGCGATGACCGCCGTGGTCCCGGAGATCGTCGCCCGCGACCGGCTGGCGGAGGCCAACGCCCTGCTGCGGATGGGCACGAACGTCGCCATGGTGCTCGGTCTGGCGCTGTCCGGGACGGTCGTGGCCTGGGCCGGGGCGGGCTGGGCACTGGCCCTCGACGCGCTCTCGTTCCTCGCGAGCGCCGTGCTGATCGCCGGCATCCGGCCGGCCCGGGCCCACCACCGGCGCGGCGGGACCGGGTGGGCCGACCTCCGGGACGGCTGGCGCGAGTTCGCCTCGCGGCAGTGGCTGTGGGTGGTGGTGGCCCAATACGCCTTCGTCGTCGCGGCCGTCAACGCCACGGTGGGTGTCCTGGGTCCGCTCGCGAGCGGGCGGAGCCCCGCCGGGGCGCGCGAGTGGTCCCTCGTCGTCGCCGCGCAGGCGGTGGGCACGCTCGTGGGCGCCGCCGCGGCGATCCGGCTCCGCGCGCGGCGGCCCCTCCTCGTCGCCGTCCTGGCCACCTTCCCGGCGGCGGCGCCCATGGTGCTGCTGGGCGCGGACGCCCCGGTCTGGGTGACCGCGGTGGCGGCGTTCGCCGCCGGCGTCTCGGGCGACGTCTTCGGGGTCCTGTGGGCGACGACGCTGCAACGCGAGGTGCCCGCCGACTCCCTCTCCCGGGTCAGCGCCTACGACTGGTTCGGCTCCCTCGCTTTCGCCCCGCTCGGCCTGCTGGTGGCCGGTCCGGTCGCCGCGGCGACCGGACCCCGGCCGGCGCTGCTGGGCTGCGCCGCCCTCGTCGTCCTCGCCACCTCGGCGGCCCTGCTCTCCCCGCAGGTGCGCCGCTTCCCGGCCGGGCGCCGGGCGGTACGGGCGGGTGCCGGGCGGGCCGGGGCATGACCCACCCCTCGGCCGCCGCCCGGTGGGGCCGGTGCGGTTGGATGGCTCCATGAACACCACGCTCGAGGTATGCCCCGCCCTGTCCCGGACCGATCTGATGGCCCCCGCCGTCGCCGCCGCCCTCGGCGGCTGGACCGAGCCGGCCGCTGCCCAGGTGGAGATCGCCGGCATCGACCCCGCGCTCTCCGACACGGTCGAGTTCTGCGAGGCGTACGGCGTGGCCCTGGAGGACTCCGCCAACTGCGTGGTCGTCGCCGCCAAGCGGGGCGGGGAGACGAGCTACGCGGCCTGTGTCGTCCCGGCCACCGGCCGTGCCGACGTCAACGGCCTGGTGCGGCGTCACCTCGAAGCCCGCAAGGTGTCGTTCGCGCCCATGGACACCGTCCTGTCGGCCACCGGCATGGAGTACGGCGGCATCACCCCGGTCGGGCTCCCGGCGGGCTGGCCGATCCTGGTGGACCCCGCGGTCGCCGCCCACCCCAAGCTGGTGGTGGGATCCGGGATCCGCGGCTCCAAGCTCTGGGTCCCCGGGCCGCTGCTCGCCGGACTGCCGGGCGCCCACGTCCTCCCGGGGCTCGGCGTTCCGGTCGGGTAGGGCACACCGGCTCCTCCCGGGCCCGCGTACGCCGAAGTGCCGCGCGGGCCCGCGTACGTACGCCGAAGGCCGGTCACCCCTCCCCGCACGGGGAGGGGTGACCGGCCTTCGTGGCGGGTGGCGGCACTCAGCGCCGCGCGGCCGCCCGCTGCTGGACGTAGCCGACCAGGGCCAGGGCCAGTGCCAGGCCGCCCGTGGAGTACAGCTGGACGCGGGTGTCGGTCTCCAGGCCCATCAGGACCAGCGCGCCGACCACACCGGCCAGCGTCACCCAGGTCAGATACGGGAAGGCCCACATCCGCACCACCAGCAGCTCGGGCGCCTCGCGCTCCGTCCGGCGGCGCAGCAGCAGCTGCGAGGCGGCGATGAAGCCCCACACGATCAGCACCACGCCGCCGACCATGTTCAGCAGCCAGGCGAAGACCGTGGTGGGCCACCAGTACGACAGCAGGACGGCGAAGAAGCCGAACGCGGACGACGCCAGCACCGCGCGGCGCGGCACCCCGCCGGAGACCTTGGCCAGGGCCTTCGGGCCCTGACCGCGCGACACCAGCGAGTAGGCCATGCGCGAGGAGCCGTAGATGTTGGCGTTCATCGCCGACAGCAGGGCGATCAGGACGACCACGTTCATGATCTGACCGCCGGCGGGGACGCCGAGGCGGTCGAGCACGGCCGCGTACGGACCGTTCTCCGTGACGGTCTTGTCGTTCCACGGGATCAGCGTGACGATCACCAGCATCGAGCCGACGTAGACGATGCCGATGCGCCACATCGTCGTCTTCACGGCCTTCGCCACACCGGTGACCGGGTTCTCGGACTCGGCGGCCGCGATGGTCACCGTCTCCAGGCCGCCGTACGCGGCGAGGGAGGCCAGCAGGCCGATGAGCAGGCCGTCCATGCCGTTGGGCAGGAAGCCGCCGTCGTGCAGCAGGTGCGACGCGCCCGGGGAGTCGCTGCCGGGCAGTACGCCCATGACCGCGAGGACGCCCAGGATCAGGAAGGCCGCGATGGCGGCGATCTTCAGCGCGGCGAACCAGAACTCGAACTCGCCGAAGTTGGAGACCGCGGCGAGGTTGCTGCCGCAGAAGAACGCCATGAAGATCAGCACCCACATCCAGGACGGGGTGCCGGGCAGCCAGCCCTGGACGATGTGGGCCGCGCCGATCGCCTCGATCGCCACGCCCACCACCAGCAGGGTCCAGAACATCCAGCCGGCGGTGAAGCCCGCCCACCGGCCGATCGCGCGGTCGGCGTGCACGGAGAAGGAGCCCGAGACCGGGTTCGCGGCGGACATCTCACCGAGCATGCGCATCACGAACATCACGAGCAGCCCGGACACGGCGTAGGCCAGCACGATGGACGGGCCGGCCGAGGCGATGCCGGCGCCGGAGCCCACGAAGAGGCCCGCGCCGATGACACCGCCGAGGGCGATCATCGAAAGGTGCCGCTGCTTGAGTCCGTTCGACAGCGGGGAGCCCTGCTGCGGGGAGGTCTCGGTCGGCGGGGGAGGGGACGGGACTGTCCGGCTCATGGTCGTACCTGTCCAATATGCGAGATCGGGGGTTACGAGTATGGGCAAGCGGACGAAGACTCGATCCGCCTGTCCGATATTCGGACGATCGCCTTACGCAGCGTGATCGTCCCGCACCAGAGCTTCGGCAGGGCCCGTGGCGGCCGGGTCGGCCCGGGGGCCTGCATGGCGCGAACCTCTCACGCGTCACACCCGCCCCACCAGTGGCGATCACGTCGTTGAGCCCGCCAAGTGGCCGGATTCGTACGCTCGATCGCGCCGCCCGAACCGGCGGTAAGGATGTGGAGCCGAGCAGTCCGCCGCTCGGCTCCGGGGGAGGCCGGGAAAAACGGGCCGTATGAGGACCGACGGCCCTATGAGGACCGACGGTAAAGTTGCCCGGTGCCGGTCACGCCCGGCCCCCTCACCGTGCCCGGCCGACGAGGCCCCGGGCGGAGCCCGATCCCGACAGGTACCTCTCCTTGCCCTCCTCCATATCGTCCCGGGGCGCGCGGTGGCGCGGCTCCCGTCCGTCCTGGCTCGCCCCGAAGGTCCTGCGCACCGAGGTCCTGGCCGGCCTCGTCGTGGCGCTGGCCCTGATCCCCGAGGCGATCTCGTTCTCGGTGATCGCCGGGGTCGCCCCGAGCGTCGGCCTCTTCGCCTCGTTCACCATGGCGGTCACCACCGCCGTCGTGGGCGGCCGACCCGCCATGATCTCGGCGGCGACCGGGGCCGTCGCCCTCGTCATCGCGCCCCTCAACCGGGAACACGGCCTGGGGTACCTGATCGCCTGTGTCGTCCTCGCCGGTGTCTTCCAGATCGTCCTGGGCGCGCTCGGCGTCGCGAAGCTGATGCGGTTCGTCCCGCGCGGCGTGATGGTCGGGTTCGTCAACTCCCTGGCCATCCTGGTCTTCCTGGCCCAGGTGCCCGAACTGCGGGACGTGCCCTGGGCCGTCTACCCGCTCGTCGCCGCCGGAATCGGGCTGATGGTGCTGTTCCCCAGGATCACCAAGGCCGTGCCCGCGCCCCTGGTCTCCGTCGTCGCCCTCACCGTGGTGACCGTGGCCGCGGGCATCGCGGTGCCGACGGTGGGGGACCGGGGCGACCTGCCCTCGGCCCTGCCGGTCCCCGGCCTGCCGGACGTGCCGCTCACGGTCGGGACCCTCACGACGATCGCCCCCTACGCGCTGGCGATGGCCCTGGTCGGGCTGATGGAGTCGCTGCTGACCGCGCGGCTCGTCGACGACCTCACCGACACCCCCTCCGACAAGAGGCGCGAGTCCATGGGCCAGGGCGTCGCCAACATCGTGACCGGCTTCCTCGGCGGCATGGGCGGCTGCGCGGTGATCGGCCAGACGATGATCAATGTACGGGTGTCCGGCGCCCGCACCCGGCTGTCGACGTTCCTGGCCGGGGCGTTCCTGCTGGTCCTGTGCGTCGTCTTCGGCCCCGTAGTCTCCGACATCCCCATGGCCGCCCTCGTCGCCGTCATGATCATGGTGTCGGTCGCCGCGTTCGACTGGCACTCCGTCGCCCCGAAGACCCTCAGACGTATGCCCGCGGGCGAGATCGCCGTGATGGTCGTCACCGTCGGCTGTGTCGTCGCCACCCACAACCTCGCCGTCGGCGTGATCGTCGGCTCCCTCGCCGCCATGGCCGTCTTCGCCAGGCGGGTCGCCCGAGTCATCCACGTCGAGGCCGCCCTCGCGCCCGGCGGCGAACGGGTCGTCTACACGGTGACCGGCGAGCTCTTCTTCGCCTCGTCCGACGACCTGGTCGGCCGCTTCGACTACGCGGGCGACCCCGGCACGGTCGTCGTCGACCTCTCCGGGGCCCGTGTCTGGGACGCCTCCTCCGTGGCCGCGCTGGACGCGGTCGAGGCCAAGTACGCGCAGCGCGGGAAGACGGTGGAGATCACCGGGCTCGCCGGGGAGAGCGCGAAGCTGCACGGCGCGCTGAGCGGGGAACTCGCGGGCGGCGGGTGACGCCGGGGACCAAGGGCCCGTAAGACTGATCGAACTTGGCCGGTTCGTCCCTGTGATCGTCGTCGGCCGGGTGGAGAGGCTGAACCCGGCCGGTCCCGATCGACGACGAGCGAGGTCAGCACCGATGAGCCAGGACACCAGCACGCCGGGCGCCGGCGAGGACGCGACGCGCCGCTACTACGACTCCACCGACGTCGACGCCTTCTACCGCTCCATATGGGGCGGCGAGGACATCCACACCGGCATCTACCTGCGCCCTGACGAGCCCGTCGCGGCCGCCTCCCGCCGCACCGTCGCACGGGTGGCGGACCGGCTCGCCGACCGGCTCGGCCCCGGCCGCTCCGTACTGGACCTCGGCTCCGGCTACGGCGGGACCGCCCGCTATCTGGCGGAACGCTTCGGCTGCCGCGTCGTCGCGCTCAACCTCAGCGCCGCCCAGAACGCGCACCACCGCGCCACCAACGCCGAGCGCGGCCTGGCCGGCCTCGTCGAGGTCGTCACCGGATCGTTCCACGACATCCCCTTCACCGACGGCCACTTCGACGCCGTCTGCTCCCTGGAAGCCCTCTGCCACAGCGATGACCGCGCCAGGGCGCTGGGCGAGGCGGCACGGGTCCTCGCCCCCGGCGGCGCGCTGGCCTTCACCGACATCATGGCCGCCGAGGACACCCCCGCGGAGGCGCTCCGCCCGGCCGTGTCCCGCCTCGGCGTGGACACACTGGCCACCCCGTCCTCGTACCACCGGCGACTCACCGAACTCGCCTTGACGGACGTCGGCTTCGACGACCACAGCGAGCAACTTCTCACCCACTACACACGGCTGACGGCGGAGACGCACGCGCGCGAGGGGGAGCTCCGGAGGACCGTCAGCGGCGCGTACGTCGACCACCTGCTGGAGAACCTGCCGGTGTGGGCGGAGGCGGCGCGCGGGGGGAAGCTGCGCTGGGGTGTGATGCACGGGCGGCGCGCGGGTTAGCCGGCGGTGGGCTATTTCCAGGAGATGCCCTTGGGGCGGGGCGGGTAAGGGAAAGGCGCCGGACACCGACCGGCACTCCCACCGCACCTTCGACGATGAGGGGCACCCGTGACCACCACCGCCACCCCGCTCCAGCCGATACCCCAGGACTTCAGAGACACCGTCGCCTTCGCGCTCGGCCAGTACGGGGCCGTCCGCGACTTCGCGGCCGGCGCCTTCGCGGCGGGCGTGTCCGGCGTCTTCCTCGTCGGCTGCGGGGGCGCGCTGGCCGACGCCTGCCCGGCGCACTTCCTGCTGGAGGCCGGAGCGCCGTTCCCCGTCCGGTGCCTGACCAGCGCCGAGTTCACCCACCGCCGGCCGGCCACCCTGGGCGAGGGCTCGGTCGTCCTGGTCAGCTCGCACACGGGGACCACCAAGGAGTCCCTCGCCGCCGCGCGCCTGGCCCGCGCGGCCGGAGCCCGCGTCGCCGCCGTCACCCGCGCCGGCGACAGCCCGCTGGCCGGGATGTCCGACGCGGTCTGGACCTACCGGAGCGACGAGACCGTCGTGGCGCCCCGGCAGGTCCTGCTCGGCCAGTTCGCCCACGCGTTCCTCGAAGCGGCCGGCGCGGAGGGGGAAGGTGACCGCGCCACCGTCCGCGCCGCGTACGAGGCGCTGCCCGACGCGCTGTACGCGACGCTGGAGGAGACCGAGGAGCTCAACCACGCCCTCGCCACCGCGCTGGCCGACGAGCCCGTCACCTACGTCCTGGCCTCGGGCCCCCAGTACGGCGAGGCGTACGCCTTCGCCATGTGCCATCTGCTGGAGAAGCAGTGGAAGCACGCCGCCGCCTTCCACGCGGGCGAGTTCTTCCACGGCGCCTTCGAGATCGTCACGGCGGAGCAGGCCGTCCTCCTCTTCCTCGGCGAGGACGCGACCCGCCCGCTGGCCGAACGCGCGCGGGCCTTCCTCGACCGGCACACGAAGAAGGCCCACTACATCGACACGGCGGAGCTGAGGCTCCCGGGCGTGCCCGCGGCGGCGCGGGGGGCGATCGGCCCGCTGGCGCTCGCGACGGTGACGACCCGGTTCTCCCAGCACCTGGAGGCGGTGCGGGGCCACGGTCCGGACAAGCGGCGCTACATGTTCAGGATCGACTACTGACCGATCGCCGGCGGTCCGTCCGAGCGCGACCCTCGGTCGAGCAGGGCCGGACGGCCTTCGGCGGCGCCCCACGAACATCGTGCCTGCACTCTGGCGTCCTGCCGTCCCCCAGCTCTACCTTGGCCACGCTAGGCACACTCGAACAGCTTGTCATGTCCGCATCCGATGACGTTCAGGCAAGAGGTGAGCCGTGTTCCCGCGCCCCAGACGCGCACGCCGATTACGGCGGTCGAGTATCGTCGCCCTGCTCCTCGGCGTCATGGCCGTCGTCGCCGCCGGACCCGCGCGGGCGACGCCCGACGCCCCCCGGGTCCGACCGCCCCTCGTCCAGCCGATCGATCCGCAGAACTGGCGCAACCCCGACGACATGACCTGGGCCGAGTACCGCTCGGTCCCGGGGACGAACTGGGCCGACCCCGATCTCAAGCCCACGAAGCGCACCTTCAAGGGCGCCCTGGTGCTCCTGGACTACCCCGACGAGGAGTTCTCGGTCAGCAAGCCGCCCGGCGCCGCCCGATTCGGGAACCCGCTGCCCAGCGCGTCCGGCATCCCCCGCGCGCGGGTCCCGAAGTTCTACGAGGACTTCCTCAACAAGCCCGGCGCCCTCAACCACGGTCACACCATCAACGAATACTGGATGGAGGACTCCGGAGGCCGCGTCGGCGTGAACCTGACCGCCTTCGGCGTCTACCGCATGCCGTGGAAGTCCTACCAGTACGGCATCGAGCCCGGCATGAACCCCGGCGCCTGCCCGGTCGGCGACTCCTGCGGCAAGGACATCCGCACCGACGGCAAGCGCAACTGGGTCGCCGACGTGGGCGCCGACAAGGCCGCGGAGTTCGACTTCGTCTTCTACCTCACCGCGGGCGTCGACGAGTCCTCCGCCTGGCAGGAGTTCGGCCCGATGAAGTTCGCGTCCCCGCAGGACGTGCCCGCCGCCTGGGGCCCGCCCTCCGCGATCCCCGGCGGGGGCAACGCCGCGAAGACCCGCTACGTGCCGTGGACGTCCTGGCAGGCCGCCGCCCGCATCTGGCCCAACGCCGCGGGCGGCTCGTCCACCCAGGCCGAGAGCTCCGGCATGGCCACCTTCGCCCATGAACTCAGCCACATCCTGGGCATCGGGGACAACTACAACAACCCCTACGGCACTCCGCTGAGCCGCGCCTACACGGGCATCTGGGGCATGCTCTCCCGGGGCTCGTTCAACGGCCCCGGCGGACCGCACACGCGCTGGCAGGTCCCCGCCACCGCCGGCGGCTCCATGGGCGCCCAGCACGTCCTCCGGGACAAGCTCAAACTCGGCATCGTCGACGAGAAGAACGTCCTGCGCCTCGACCGCGACGCCCTCAAGGGCTCCGGCCTCGTCGTCGCCCGCGTCACCGCGCGCTCCGCGCCGCCCGGAGACAAGGGCCTCACCGGCGTCAACATCACCATGGGCCGCGACCTGTCGCCCGCCTGCGACCGCGCCACCGACCCCCTCTGCGACGGCGGGGGTTACGACAACTACACCGTCGAGGTCGTCGACCGCATGGGCATGGACTCCTTCACACCCGACAACGGGGTCCTGCTCAGCAAGACCAAGAACGCGGACCGCGCCCCCTTCGCCTGGGTGATCGACGCGCACCCCGAAGACATCGGCATGGTGGACTTCCTGCGCCCCGACGGCACCCCCCAGAAGATCACCATGGGGGACTACCGGCAGCTCAGCGACGCGCTCCTGCACGCGGGCGCCGACTCCGGCAGCTCGTACGAGTACGTCGACCAGGCCAACCGGCTGCACTTCTACGTCCTCGACATGCGGCGCGACGCCGCCGGGGTGCTGTCCTACAGCGTCGGCGTGAAGTCCCTGGACGGCGCGGGACCGCAGACCCGCGGGCTCGCCCTCGGCCAGGGCAAGGCTCAGGGCCGGCCCACCGACGGACGGGCCGTGTGCACCTTCGCCCTCGCCAACACCGGCCGTGCCGGCGACACCGGTCCGCACCTGTCCTCCGACGTGTACCGGCTGTCGGCCACGGCCGCCGGACGCGGCTGGTCCGCCTGGCTCCCCAACCGGCTCGCCACCACCGAGGCCGGCTCCTCCGTGCCCGTCGAGGTCGCGGTGAACGCCAAGGCGGGCGCCGACCGGGACGGCAAGGTCGTGCTCACCGCGCGCTCCGAGAGCGACCCGAGCAAGACCGCCAGGGCCACCTGCTCCCTGAAGAGGTAGACCGGCGGCCTCCCGATCTCCCCTACGGACCGCGGCCACCGTCCTCACGGGTGGTGGCCGCGCGTCGTCCGTGTCCGGCGGACGCCCCCTTTCCCCTCGCGCGTACGCCGGTGCGCGGGCCCCGAGGGGCGGGATCCCCGTATGCGTCGAGGCGCGGCGGGAAGCCGGTGGTTCCGCTACGGGCCCCGGGCACAGCTTTCCCGGAACGGAGTTTTCCCGCGGGCCCGCAGCGGTTCCGCCGCGATTCCGCGTCGGCGACCGGACGGACCCACGCCGAGGAGATGGGGTTCCGTTGCGCCCTCGTGCCCGTACCCACACCTGTTCCGCTCTCTCCGTACTCTCCCTCCTGCTGCTGGCGGCCCTGGCCGGTTGCTCCAGCGAAGAGGACGAGAAACACCGCTCCGGCAGCGACGCGAAACCGGGCACCGCCCGGGCGGCGCTGGCGGAACTGCCCGTGAAGGCCGCCGCGTCGAAGGAGGGCTACGACCGGGCCAAGTCGTTCGGCCCGGCCTGGTCCGACAAGACGGACGCGCCCGGCTCGGGCAACAAGTGCGACACCAGGAACGACATCCTGCGCCGCGATCTGAAGGACCCCGTGTTCGACGGCGGGAAGAAGTGCGTGATCGCCTCGGGCACCCTGGCCGACCCGTACACCGGCCGGACGATCTCCTTCCAGCGCGGGAACCGGTCCTCCCCGGTGGACATCGACCACGCCGTGGCCCTCTCGGCCGCGTGGCGGACCGGGGCGCAGCAGCTCACCCAGGGAAAGCGTGAGGCCCTGGCCAACGATCCCCTCAATCTGATCGCGGCCGACGGCCCGGCCAACCGGGCCAAAGGCGACAAGGACGCCGCCGCCTGGCTGCCCCCGAACAAGGCGTACGCGTGCCCCTATGTGGCGCGCCAGATCGCGGTGAAGAAGGAGTACAAGCTCTGGGTCACCGCCGAAGAGGGCGCCGCCATGCGGAAGGTCCTCGACACCTGCCCCGCCCACCGCCTCCCGGCGGAGTCCAGCCCGGAGGTCGCGCTGAAGCCGCAGGGCTGAGCGGGCCGCGGCCCGGGACGGCGCGGAGCGGGGACCCTCCGCCCCGATCGCGTACGTCCGAGGCTCCGGACCCGGCGCGTACGTCCGAGGCTCCCGGACCCGGCGCGTACGTCCGAGAGCTCCGGCCCTGCCACGGCGACGCGGGCGCGGGAGCGCCACGGCAACGCGGGGGGGCGGGAGCCCGAAAGCGCGGGGCGGGAGGCGTGTCGGACGCGCCGGAGAGGCACCCGGTGCGCCGGGAAGGTAAGCAGGAGTCATGCGCCTCCAGCTCCGTCCGCCGGGTCTCGGGCAGCCGTGGCGTCACCGCCCCGCGCTGCTCGCCGTACCGTTCGGGCTCATCGTGGTGATCATGGTGCTCGACCTGGTGACCGGCAAGGACATCCAGCTGGGGCCGCTGCTCGTGGTGGCGCCGGCGGTCGCCGCCATGATCGGCGGCGTCAGGCTCACGGCCCTGGTCGGGGTGCTCGCCGTCGGCGCCCAGATCCTCCTCGGCGTGCTGCTCGGCGGGGTGGCGACGGCCAACCGCCAGACGCAGATCGTGGCACTCTTCCTGGTCTCGCTCTTCGTCGTGGCCTTCAGGGCCGTCCACGAACGGCACGAACGGGCCCTGGACCGGGTCCGCTCGGTCGCCGACGTCGCCCAGAAGGTCCTGCTCCGGCCGCTCCCGGACCGGGTCGGCGCGCTGCGGATCGCCTCCGTCTACGTCGCGGCGGAGGCGGAGGCGCAGATCGGCGGCGACCTCTACGCGGTGGCGCCCGGGCGGTACGGGACGCGCTTCCTGATCGGGGACGTGCGCGGCAAGGGCCTGCCCGCCGTCGGCGACGCCGCGCTGCTGCTCGGCGCCTTCCGCGCGGCCGCCCACCGCAACCCTCCGCTGGCGCGGCTCGTCGCGCACCTGCACAACGCCGTCTACTGGAACACGGTGGAGCCCACGGGCGCGCCCGACGACGGCGAGAGCTTCGTGACCGCCGCGATCCTGGAGGTCCCGGCCGACGAACAGCTGGTCAGGCTGATCAGCTGCGGTCACCCGCCGCCGCTGCTCCTGCGCGAGGGGAAGGTCACCTTCCTGACGGCGGGGGACCCGGCGCTCCCGCTCGGGGTGGGCGGCGAGCTGGCGGAGGGCGACTACGCGTCCGAGACGTTCGCCTACCGCGGCGGCGATGTGCTCCTGCTCTACACGGACGGCGTCGTCGAGGCGCGCGACTCCCACGGCGCCTTCTACGACCTCGCCGGGAACGTGGCGGCCTGGAACGAGACCGATCCCCCGCGGCTCGTCAGGCTGATCCACGAGAGCCTGCTCGCCCACGCGGGAGGTTCCCTCGACGACGACGCGGCGTTCGTCGCCGTCGAACGCCGCGCCTGAGCCGCGCACACTTCCCTAACTTGGTCCAGACCTATTGACGGCCCGTCCGGCCGCTCCGACGATTGCCCCCTCCGGATGTCATCGCGCCCCGGTGCGGTCGGGCGCGGCCGGAGGCGAGCGTGGAGGGGATGTCGATGGGAAACAGCGTCTTCGGCAGAACGGCACGTCTGCTCGGGGCCGGTCTGGCCCTGGCCTTTCTCGCGCAGCCGCCCGCCGACGCGGCGGCGGGCCCGACCAAGGAGGAGACCTGCGCGGTCAAGCCGAAGCCCGCGGGCAAGGTGCTCCAGGGGTACTGGGAGAACTGGGACGGCGCGGCCAACGGCGTCCACCCGCCGTTCGGGTGGGCTCCGATCACCGACGCCCGTTTCCGCGACCACGGCTACAACGTGCTCAACGAGGCCTTCCCCGTCATCCGCCCGGACGGCACAGTCCTGTGGGAGGACGGGATGGACGCCACCGTGAAGGTCGCGACCCCGGCCGAGATGTGTCAGGCCAAGGCGGCGGGGGCCACGATCCTCATGTCCATAGGCGGCGCGGCCGCCGGGATCGACCTCAACTCCAGCACCGTCGCCGACCGCTTCGTCGAGACGGTGGTGCCGATCCTCAAGGCGTACAACTTCGACGGCATCGACATCGACATCGAGACCGGCCTCACCGGCGGCGGCGACATCACCAAACCGTCGGCCTCGCAGGCCAACCTCATGCGCATCATCGACGGCGTGCTCGCCCGGATGCCCTCCGGCTTCGGCCTCACGATGGCGCCCGAGACCGCCTATGTCACCGGCGGCAGTGTGACGTACGGGTCGATCTGGGGCGCGTACCTCCCGATCGTGAAGAAGTACGCGGACAACGGCCGCCTGTGGTGGCTGAACATGCAGTACTACAACGGCAACATGTACGGCTGCTCCGGTGACTCGTACTCCGCGGGGACGGTGAAGGGGTTCACCGCCCAGACCGACTGCCTGAACAAGGGCCTCGTCGTCCAGGGCACCACGATCAAGGTCCCGTACGACAAACAGGTCCCGGGCCTGCCGGCACAACCGGGTGCCGGGGGCGGGTACATGACCCCCAACCTGGTGTCGCAGGCGTGGAACACCTACGGGGGCGGCCTGAAGGGGCTGATGACGTGGTCGGCCAACTGGGACGGCTCTAGGGCGTGGAGCTTCGGAGACAACGTCAAAAGACTGCAGGGCCGCTGAGCCGCAGTCCCGGCCTGGCCACCATGGGAAACCGCGGTGGCCGGGCCGGGTGAGGCCGGTGTGAGGCCGGGAGCCTCGGCGCGGTCGCCTCGCAATGCTGATCCGAGGCCAAGACGACTCCCAGGACCGCAGGCAGGAGTCCACGGCTCAGAGGGCCGACGGACGAGGTGAGCTGACGCCCGGTTCTGTTTCCGAGTCTCGCTCCGGCGTCGCTACCGTGCCAGTCGGAGGTCCCAGCCGGAGACGTCGCCTTCCGTATCGAGGGTCAGGCTCGCGGTGTAGGTGTCGGGGGCGGGGCGGCCGGCGTCCTCCCATGCGGTGAGCCGGCCCCGCAGAAAGGTCAGCGACGTCGAGTCCGCCGCGTCGGCGGTGATGGTGCCGTCCTGCTGGATCACGGCCGCGGTGTCGCGGGTCGAGTGCCCGAGGCCGATGACGTCGGCCTTCAGCTCGGTCATCGTCAGCCGAGAGCCGGTGGTGGCCAGCCACACGCGCAGGCTGGACCAGTCGATCTCCTCGCCCTTGTACCGCTCGGTGTGACCGGGCTCCCGCAGGCGGTCGAGGACCCCACGTGCCCCGGAGTTCTGCCAGTCGTCCTGCTCGCGCCAGGCGATCGACACCCACGAGGTGGCCGGGACGCGGCTCTCCCAGTCGACCCACCGTGCCGGGACCGAGAAGTCGCTGCGGGGAGAGGAGCCGGTCTCGATGTAGGAGCCGGGGAAGATCGATTCGACGCTCGGCTGCCCGTCGCTGATGCGGATCACGGCACCGATCGCCAGGTTCGGCACGGCCGTGATCGGCAGCGTGGCCACGATCAGTCCGCCGTCCTTGACCTGGTTCACCCACGCCTTCGGCAGCAGCGGAGGCGTGCACCAGCCCACCATGCGGTCGTAGGGCGCCCGGCCGGGATAGCCGGCGGTGCCGTCCACGGCGTAGCAGCGGATGTTGCTCACTCCGCGCTCGGCGTGGATGTGGTTGGCCCACCGCGTGAGGTACGGGTCGATGTCGAGGCTGGTGACCATGCCGGTCGGCCCGACGAGTTCGGCGAGCAGGCCCCCGGAGAGGCCTGAGCCGGTGCCGACCTCGGCGACGTTCATGCCCATGTGGACGTCGAGTGCTTCCAGCTCCCGGTGGATGAAGACCGGGTTCGTGCGGTGGATGGTCGCGCCCCTGGCCTTGTGGTGGGTGTAGTGCTGCTCGGGGACTCTCTCAGCGGCGGCAGCGACGGGGGTCATTAGTTCACTCCTTCGTGGAAGGGTCAGGACGCGTTCCTCAACTGCTCCGAGTGAGTGAGGGACACGCGTCAACGGGGCGCCGAGTTGACGCGCTCAGATGACGAGAGCGGCGTAGTGGTGCCATCCGGCCTCGGTGTATTCGCCAACCGGTCCGCCGCCGGGAATCGCTGTCCACGCGTGGTATTCGGTGGGTGGCGGGGAGAACCGCACCCCCAGGCACCAGTCCAGGCGTCGGCCGAGGAGGGCTGCGGCCAGGACCGTCCCGAGCGAGATTTCCGCGCACGCCGCCCGGACCGGCCAGAGCCGGCCGGTGTGCCGGACGGCGGCGACGAGGGCCTCCGCTCTGTCGGGTGCTATCGCCCGGCGGCCGGCACGGTGGGCGAGGCGGACAGCGCGGACGGTGTAGCGGAAGGGCACCGCCAGGAGCACCAGAGCCAGGGCGAGGCCCGTGGCTGCCGCCAGGCGGTCACGGAAGGGGCCGGTGCGGATGGTGGCGTACGACTCCATGGTGGTCACCGCCACCACCCCCACCAGCGGGTCCGGGATACGGGTTCCCCCGCGATGCCCCGCGTGGTGAGGGCGGCGGCGACGGCGCGGACATCGGCGAGGGCCCGCTCGGGGCTCAGACCGTAGCGGGTGCCGTACTGCTCGGCGGCCCGGTCTTCGCTGCCGCTGGCGGTGAGGAGCAGCACCGCTGCGGCGGCGGTCGGCGTGAGGTAGACCCAGCGGCCGGTCCGCTCGTTCAGGATGGCTCCGCCTTCGTCCGTGAGGACAGGGTGGGAGCCTTCACGCAGCTGCCACACAACCGGTCACCTCCCACCGGGCCCCGGCATGTTCGAGCTGCCGCAGCCACACTTCGGTCACGACCGCCACATGCAAGGCACCTTGGGCGGTGGTCCGGCCGACTGCCGCACGAGCGAGCATCGCCCCCCACCGGCCCGTCGGCCACCAGGCCCATGGCGCCCAGGCGCGAGGACGGGCCGAGCAGGCGGCGGAGGGCGGGGGCGTGCTGGACGAGCCCGGCGTAGGAGAGCGCGTTGAAGCCGCCCTTCGTGGCCCGATCGAGGACGAAGTCAGGCAGCACGTCGGTGCCCGCGAAGGCTTCGGCCAGCAACGGCTTGTACCGTCCTGGCGTCCCGCGCTGGTCAGCCGGCACGGCCAGGCAGGCCCTTCGGACTTCGTTGTCCAGGTACGGGGCGGCGATCTCGATGCCGTGCTCGTCGAGGGCGAGGGTGCGCCAGCCGCTGGTGTCCGCTCCGATACGGGCGAGGTCCTGGCTGTCCGTCCACGCCGCCAGCCGCTCAGGCGGCTTCGTCAGTTCGTCGGCCGCCGCAGCGAGGGCGTCGGCGAGCCGGTGACGCACGCCGGGGCTGATAGTCGGCCGTGGCCAGCAGCGGCGTCCACGCGATCGGACGGCGTGCTTGGGGCACCCACTGCCTCGGCGCCTCACGCAATTCGGCGGCGGCCTGGCGCCAGCCGTCCGCCAGCCCGGTACGGGCCGCAGGCCGGGCCCGGCCCAGCACCGACCACACGGAGGTCTGCCGCAGTCGCGCGTGGCCTTGGGCGTGGTGCAAGGCTCGCGGGTGCTGCCGTTCACGCAGCAGATCAGCCAGGTACGACGGGGAGGCGGACAGCAGCCCGTCTCCGGCGACGCCCGTCAGGTGCACGCCGGGCGCCGTCTGATGGGCGATCACGGTGTCCAGGACAGTTCGCTTGACCGCCGCCGAGACCGCGAACGCGTTCGGTGTGTCGGTGAACGGGAGGGCAGACACGTCGTCCAGTCCCGCGTAGTAGACCGTCTCCTGCGCGCCGGGCACCTTGTAGTGACGCAGCCGGGGCACCACGGCGGCCGTCCGCTGCGCATAGGCCAGATCGTCGTCCCGCAGCCGCTCATCGGCGAACGTCACCGCTGTCACCGGCCGGTGCCGGGCCGCCAGGCAGGCCAACGTGGTGGAGTCCAGGCCCGCGAGGTCCGCGCTCACCGGGCGGCCGTCCATACGGACCGCGATCGCCTCGGCCAGGGCCGCCCGCACCGTCGGCGCCGCGTCGCGCAGGCTCACCGGCTCGTACTCGGCGGGTTCGTAGCGGACGGTCCGGGCACCCTCGGGGGTGATCTGGAGCAGGTGCCCGGTGGGTACCCTGTTCACGCTGCGGAACAGGCTACGGGAGGCCAGGACGTCGGGCTGACCGAACGCCAGGTGCGCCGCGAGCGCGATGGGATCGGCCGGTGCCCCGTCCAGCGCGGCGAGGGCGGTGGCAGAGGTCGCCCACCAGGTCCCGGCCGCCTCCCGCCGGAAGTAGACCGGGTGCTGCGCCGACAGATCGCCGATCACCGCCAGCGTCGGGCCGCTGCGGGCCACCACCAGGTAAGAGCCGGGCCACCGTGTCAGCGCTTGCCACCGCTGCGCCCGCACGACAGGCAAGGCTTCCTCCAGTTGCCGGTCGCCGGCCCCGCACACCCCGATCACGGCCAGCGCCACCGCCCCCGCCCCGGCCGTGCGGACCTGGTCCTCGGGCCAGCCGACCGTCCACGTCTCGCCCAGCGCGGTCACCGGACGCCCTGCTCGGGGCTGCCGACCGGCCGGGCCGCTCTCCCATCCCGTGCACCACCGCATCGTGAGCCTCCTGACTCCCTCGTCCTCAAGACCGGACATGACCTGCAAAGGCCCGGGGCCGGGCGCGGCGAATACCGCGCCCGGCCCCGGCAGGTGGATCAGGTGCCCTGCTTGTACTGGGTGTCGTCGACGGTGTCGAAGTTCTGGTTGCCGAGCGTCACCTCCACGACAGCTCCGGCGTCCAGGACGACCGGCGCGGTGTAGGCCGGGGACTGGGTGATCTCCATCGATTCCTCCTTCGTCGCTTCGCCGTCCCGTGCACCACCTCATGGGCACACGGCCAACGGGGTTACGCCGCCCCCTCAACGGCCCGGGAGGACCGCGCTTGTGGGCGCTCAATCAGTGAACTGCGAGGGCGAGTTGAGGGGTACCGTGTGGGCCTGGCGGAGACGTATATCGCGTATACCGAGGCTGGCTATGACCAAGCGCACGCCGAACATGCAGCTCAAGGCCCTCATCGACGAGAAGAGGCTGCCGTACGAAACCATCGCTCACGTCGTGCGCGCCGCCGCGGCGGAGTCGGGCGAGGTCTTACGCACCAACCGTTCCACCGTCGAGCACTGGATCTCCGGGGCCCAGCCTGCCGGAAACACTCCCCGGTATCTCGCCGAAGCCCTCTCCAGGCTGCTGGGTCGCCTCGTGACTGTGGACCACTTGGGTCTTTCCACAGAGCGTGGGGAGGATGACAGCATCGGACTGTCCCTCGGTCCCGACCCGGTCGAGACCCTGACCCTGATCGGGAAGGCAGACGTGAACCGACGACGCTTCCTCGCCTCCTCCGCCTACTCCGTCGCAGCCGCAGCCCTGCCACTGGGCTACCTCCACGACATCGCCGGCCGGGCCGCCGCCGCCCGCAGCGGCGCCATCGCGGGAAACGCCGAAGTCGCCGCCGTGCGCGACATGGTGCGGGTCTTCACAGACATGGACGAGCTCCACGGCGGGCAGCACGGCCGCTCGGCCCTGGTGCAGTACCTGATGTCCGACGTCGCCACCCTGTGCCGGGGGCGCTTTCGCACCGAGGAAGCGCGCCGTCAGATGCTCTCCGTTGCCGCATCGGGTGTGCACTTGGCCGGCTGGAAGAGCTATGACGCCGGGGAACAGGGGCTCGCGCAGCGGTACTACTTGCAGTGCTATGCGCTCGCCGCCGAGTCAGGCGTTCCCGGCCACGATGGTTTCGTGATGCGGACCATGGCTCAACAGGGCATGAAGGTCCACCGCGCCGAGCACTGCCTGGCCCTGGCCGAGACCGGCCTGGACAGAGCCAAAGGTCACGTCGACCCTGCCACCGAAGCCCTCTTCCACGTCACCTATGCCCACGCGCTGGCTAAGACGAGCCAGAGCAGGCAAGCCCTCCGCGCGGTCGAGCGCGCGCGGGCCTGCCTCGATGCGGCCAAGGGCGATTCCACACCCTTCTGGGCTCTGGCGTGGGGCCCGATCGAGGGCACTGTTCGCTCCCGTACCGCCAAGGTATTCGCCGCGCTGGGCGACCCCCGTAACGCCGCGCAGCAGTACGCCCGCGCTGCTGCCGGCAGGCCGCCGGGTACGTACGCGCGCATCATCGCCCTCGATCTCGTCGCCCGAGCGGAAATCCAAGCCGGCCAAGGCGCCATCGAGGAAGCATGTGTCACCTGGGGCCGGGCCATGGACCACATGGACGGCGTCGCCTCCGTCCGAACCCGCAAGGCCGTCAGAAACATGCGCCGCGACCTGACCCGCTTCCGAGCCCGTGGTCTGCGCTGCGCGGCAGAGCTCGACGAACGCGGGCGCGACTTCCTCACAGCCCATCGCTGAACATCAGGACGTGTTTTTGGGCCTTGAGTGGCCTCTGAGCGAAACTCGCGGCGCCTTCGCCGCGGGTGCCCGGTACCCCGGCCTCGTATCCCGGTCGGCATGCCCCTCGATGACATGGCGGATCGCTGAAGCGGTTTCACCCGTACGGCTCAGACAGACAGTGCGCCGGACAAGACCCCGCCTCCGCCCGATCAGACCGTGCCGGCACGGCAGATGACGCTGAAGCTGCTGACCAGATTGCCCGATGACGAGGAAGTGGTGCAGCAGACTGACGTGATCACCATTGGCGGTGTCCAAGTGACTCTTACCGTGAACAGCGACAGCCCGACGACGAGTGATGTCGTTCATTTCGAAGGCTCTGATCCCGGGGACGTCGAGTAATCCTGCCGCACGTCGAGGGCGAGGGCGAGGGCTAGGGCGCCGGGCGGTGCGAGTGGCCGCGTCGGCGGGCGGCGGGGTGCTCCCGGGCTGACGGTGGCGTCGACAGGGTGGCCCGGTCGGCGCCGCCGGCGCGGCGCCCGTCCGGGAAGGCCGGTGTCGTGAGTGCCGAGGGTTATGGAGCGAGTGATCCATAACGTGTTAGCGTTCGACCTCACGCAAGGGGTGTCGCGGTCCGGTTCTGAAGCGGATGATTCAAAATCTGCCCGTCCGGCCGCCGCCCCGTACC
The DNA here is from genome assembly GCF_021228125.1 of Streptomyces albireticuli. Taxonomy (GTDB): domain Bacteria; phylum Actinomycetota; class Actinomycetes; order Streptomycetales; family Streptomycetaceae; genus Streptomyces; species Streptomyces albireticuli. Next base: position 18,573 of record NZ_JAJQQS010000018.1, on the reverse strand, counting down.
GCAACGGAGGACGCGTTCATGCCCCTGGCCGTCTACATACTCGGCTTCGGAATCTTCACCCAAGGCACCTCGGAGTTCATGCTGTCCGGGCTGCTGCCCACCCTCGCCGACGACCTGGGCGTCTCCATCCCCGACGCCGGGCTGCTGATCTCCGCCTTCGCCGTCGGCATGGTCGTCGGCGCCCCCCTGCTGACGGTCGCCACCCTGAACTGGCCGCGCCGGACGGCCCTGGTCGCCCTGCAAGGGGTCTTCGTCGCCGCGCACGTCGTCGGCGCGCTCGCGCCGGGTTACGGAGTGCTGTTCGCCACCCGGGTCGTGAGCGCCCTGGCCTACGCCGGGTTCTGGGGCGTGGCCGTGACCACGGCCGTGGCGCTGGTGCCCGCGGAGGCCAGGAGCAAGGCCGTGGCCGTGGTCGGCGGGGGGCTCACGCTCGCCACCATCGTCGGGGTGCCGGCCGGCACCGTCCTCAGCCAGTTCTCCGGCTGGCGCGCGGCGTTCTGGGCCGTCGCGGCGGCGACCGTCGTCAGCCTGCTGAGCACCCTGGTGGCCGTGCCCGCCGCGGGCGCCGACGAGCGGCCCCGGTCGGTCAGGGCCGAACTGCGCGGCATGGCACGGCCGCAGCTGTGGCTCTCGTACGCCGTCACCGCGTTCACCTTCGGGGCGGTCATCGTCACCTTCAGCTATCTGGCCCCGGTGCTCACCGACGTGAGCGGTCTGCCGGAGCGCTGGGTGCCCGCCGTGCTGGCGCTGTTCGGCGTCGGCGGCCTCCTCGGCCTGGTGATCGGCGGCCGCACCGCCGCCGGACACCCGCTGGCCACGCTCGCCTGGGGACTGGGCGCGCTCGTGATCGCCTCGGCACTGCTCGCGCTGACGGCACGGCACCTGGCCGTCACGATCCCGCTGGTCTTCCTGCTCGGCCTGGCCGGCTACGTCACCAACCCCACCCTCCAGGCCCGGGTGTTCCCCCTCGCCCCGGACGCCCCCACGCTGGCCGGCGCGACCAACACCTCGGCGTTCAACGTCGGCAACACCCTGGCGCCGATGCTGGGCGGACTGGCCATCGACGCCGGGTTCGGCTTCGCGTCCGTGGCCTGGGTCGGCGCCGCGCTCGGCGCGGCCGGGTGCGCGGCCGTCTTCTGGGCCGGCCGTCTCCAGCGCGCCGACCGCGCCGGGGCCGCCGTGCCTCCCGCGGTCCGCGAGACGCCGGAACCCCGCCCCGCACCCGCCGGACCCGGCCTCTGACCACCTCGTACGCCCTGCCGCACGCTCCGCCCCCTGGTTTCCGTAAACGCGTCGAACCCTTTAGCGTGTGGGCATGGCCAGGCCGAGAGAGTTCGACGAGAGCCGTGTCATCCGCGCGGCGATGGAGACGTTCTGGCGGCACGGCTACGAGGGCACGTCCACCCGGGAGCTCAGCAAGAGCACCGGGCTCGGGCCGTCGAGCCTGTACAACACCTTCGGGGACAAACGCCGGTTGTACCTGCGCGCCCTGCGCTGGTACTACGAGACGAGCACCGCCGACCAGATCGCGCTGCTCCGCTCTCCCGGCACCGCCAAGGACCGGCTGCGCGCCATGATGGTCCAGGGCGTCGACGCCGACCTCGCGGGCACCGGGCGGGCCGGGTGCTTCGCGATCAACGCGGCCGTCGAGATGGCCGCGGCGGACCCGGACGTCAAGGAGGAGGCCCGCCGGAACTTCGCCCGCGTCGAGGAGGAGCTCCGCCTGGTCCTGGAGGTCGGCCAGCGCTCCGGGGAGATCCGCTCCACGCGGGACGCCCCGAGCCTGGCCCGGCAGGTCCAGAGCGCGTACTACGGCCTGCGGATCCTGAGCCGTGTCCAGGACGACCGGAAGGTCCTGCTGGACATCGTGGAGAGCACGCTCGCCGACCTTTAGCCGCCCCCGGCCCCGGCCCGCGCGATCGGCTCATACCTTTCTGGCGGCGGCCCCCACCCTGCGCTTGAATCCGGGACCACATCGGATGAAGAGGTGGGGGCGTGGCAGGCATGGACACGCGAACACGCGCCGGGTCACCGGCCGCCGACCCGGTGCCGCTGCACCGGCTGGGGGTCCCGCGGCCGTCGGTGCCGCCCTTCGCCATGGGATCCTTCGACGTCTTCGGGCCCGACTCCCGGGCGGGCTATCCGCACCGGCACACCTTCTACGAGATCGTCCACGTGACCGGCGGCTCGGGCGCCCACGTCGTCGACCTCGTCCGCCGTCCGCTCGACCCGCCCCACCTGTGCTTCCTCCTGCCCGGCCAGGTGCACTACTGGGAGCGGGTCTCCGGGCTGCGCGGTGTGGTGATGCTGTTCACCGAGGACTTCCTGCTGTCCCGCCCCGCCGACCGGCAGCTCCTGCGGGCCCTCGGCGAACGGCCGTGGCTGGACCTGCCCCGGGGGTCGAACGGCGACGACACCGCGGGCCTCGGCCGGCTGGTCCGTGCGATGGGGCGGGAGTTCACCGCCAAGGCGGACGGCTACGCGTCCGTGCTGGAGGCGTACCTGCACATCCTGCTCGTGCGCGCGCTGCGCCTGCCCGGCGCGACGGGCCCCGGACCCGGCACCGGCCGGGCCGCGGCGGTCTCCCGGGAGTTCGGCCTGCTCCTCACCGCGACCACCGGGGCCGAGCGGTCGGTCGGGGCGTACGCCGCGCGCCTCGGGGTTTCGGTCGGCTATCTGAACGAGGCCGTCAAACAGACCACCGGGAGGACGCCCGGCGAGCTGGTCCGCGCCACGCGGACCCTGGAGGCCAAGCGGCTGCTGACCGGATCCGCCCTCACCGTCGGTCAGGTCGCCCGCCGGGTGGGGTTCACGGACCCCGCGTACTTCTGCCGCTTCTTCCGGCGCGAAACCGGCGTCAGCCCCGGGGACTTCCGCCGGACGGCAGGAGGGAATCACCACGTTCACCGAACGGAGTCCATCGATCCGGACGGCCCGCGTCCGTAGGTTCGTCAGCGAGCCAACTCACCCCCAGGAGGCGGACGATGACGGATGAGCGCGGAGCCGGCGGTGGCATAGGCGGGCCCGAAGAAACCGGCGGAACCGGCGGAACCGGCAGAGCCGGCGGAGGCGGCGGTGCGACGGCCGCGGGGCGGTGGCCGGTCAGCCGCAAGACCCTGCTCAAGGCGGCGCTCGTCGCGGTGCCGGTGCCCGCGCTGCTCGGCGGCGGGGCGGCGCTCGCGCGCGACCACCGGCCCTCCGACGCGCCCCTGGAGCCCACGCCGTTCTGCGACGACGGTGACGACCCGACGCCGCCGCAGACCGAGGGCCCGTACTTCAAGCCGAACTCGCCGGAGCGTGCCTCCCTGCTGGAGCCGGGGACCCGGGGCACCCGGCTCACGGTCTCCGGTTTCGTCTTCGGGCTCACCTGTCAGCCCGTCGCGCAGGCCCTGATGGACTTCTGGCAGGCGGACGACGCGGGCGCGTACGACAACCGGGGCTTCCGGATGAGGGGGCATCAGTACACGGACGCCCGGGGGGCGTTCACCCTGACGACCATCGTGCCGGGGCTCTACCCGGGCCGCACCCGCCACATCCACGTCAAGGTCCAGGCGCCCGGCGGACGCGTCCTCACGACGCAGCTCTACTTCCCCGGCGAACCCCGCAACAACACCGACCCGATCTTCAACGCGGCGCTGCTGATGAACGTCCGCCAGGCCGGGCCGGCGAAGCAGGCGACCTTCGACTTCGTCATCACCTCCGGCCGGCGCGGGCGGTAGGGCGCCGGCGGCTCCCGGGGGCCCCACACCCCGGGAGCCCTCCGGCCGGGTCCCACACGCCAGGATCCTTACGGCCGGGCCCGCCCCGGGCCCTCCATCAGCGCGGTCAGGCCGTCCAGCATCGAGGTGAGGCCGAGCTCGAACATCGCGTCGAGGCGCAGGTCGTAGCCCTCGTCCCCGAAGGACCCGAGCACCTTGGCGAACGTCGGGAACCGGCCGGAGGCGACGAGCGCGCCGTAGGCGGCGGCCTGGGAGTCCATCCACTGCTCGTCCGTCAGCCCGGTGGCGCTCGCCGCCTGGGTCTCCCGCTCCAGGTGGACGGCGGTGCCCTGGATGTAGCTGTAGATCAGCGCGTTGAGGTCGAGCATGGTCGCCGGATCGAGGCCGTGGCCGTCGAGGGCGGTGAGCATCCACTCGGAGTAGGCGATCAGGGAGGGGACGGCCAGCGGCCGGGTGAGGGGCCCGATCTGCGCCAGCCAGGGGTGCGCGCGGTGCAGCGCCCAGAGCGTGTGCGCGCCCAGCTCCAGCCGGCTCCGCCAGCCGGCCGGGGCGTCGCGGGGGTACTCCGCCTCCGCCAGCACGGCGTCGGCCATGAGGAACACCAGGTCTTCCTTGCTGTTCACATAGCGGTACGGCGACATGGCGGCGACTCCGAGCCGGGCGGCGACCCCGCGCATGGACAGCGCGGCCAGGCCCTCGGAGTCGGCGATGCCGACGGCGGCGCGCACGACGCGGTCGCGGGTCAGCTCCCGGTCGGGCGCGTGCGCCTGCGCGGAGGCGGGCGAGGGCGAAGACGAGGCCCTCGCGGACGTACGCGCGGGTCCGTCCGGGGACGTACGCCCGTGGTCGCCGGCCCCCGGCCCCGCGACCACGGTGCCGATCCGCGGCCGGGCCTCCACAAGACCCTCCTGCCGCAGTGCGGTCAGCACCTTGGCGGCGGTGGCGAGCGCGACGCTCCACTCCTGGGCGATCCGCCGCGTCGACGGGACGCGGTCGCCGGGGGCGAGTTCGCCGTCCGCGATGCGGCGCCGGAGCTCGGCGGCGATGCGCAGGTACGGCGGAACGTTTTTTTCGGCCACGAAGGGGCTCCTTCCTCCTGTACTAGTACACAGGCTAGCAGGGGGGATGGGCCGCTCCGGGCCCGCTGTACTAGTTCAGCCCCGCGCAGTGGCCTTGCGAACGGGACTTGGCGCACCTGTATGTACGGCGTACATTCAGAAGCGTACGCCGTACAGAAGGGTGATTCCCATGAAGACCGTCCTCGTTTCCGGTGCCGGTGTCGCCGGCCTCACGCTCGCCTGCCGGCTCCGCCGCGACGGCTTCGTCCCGACCGTCGTCGAGCGGGCGCCCGCCGTACGCCCCGGCGGCCAGGCGATCGACGTCCGGGGCGTCGCCCTCGACGTCCTCGACCGGGCCGGGATCCTGGAGGAGGCGCGCGGCGCCCGCACCCGCCTGCGCGGCATGTCGATGCTCGACCCCGAGGGGAACGAGCAGTGGCGCTCCACCGAGATGACCTTCAGCGGCGGCCGCCTGGACAGCGCCGACATCGAGCTGCTGCGCGAGGACCTCACCGGGCTGCTCCACCGGCGGGCGCTCGACGAAGGGGTGGAGTTCCGCTACGACGACTCCGTCACCGCGCTCGACGAGCGGGCGGACGGGATACGGGTCGCCTTCGAGCGGGGCGAGGCACGGACGTTCGACCTCGTGGTGGGCGCGGACGGCCTGCACTCGAACGTACGGCGGCTCGCCTTCGGGCCGGAACAGCGGTACGTACGGCACCTCGGCGCGTATCTGACGGTCTTCAGCACCGACAACTTCCTGGGTCTCGACGACTGGGAGGTCTGGCTGAACGAGGACTCCGCGAGCTACTGCCTCTACCCCGTGCGCGGCAACAGCGAGCTGCGGGCCACGCTGGGCTTCCGGTCGGAGCCGATCGCCTACGACCACCGTGACGTCGAGCGGCAGAAGGCGCTCATGACGGAGCGGCTGGCCCATGTGGGCTGGGAGACCCCGCGGTTGCTGGAGGCGATGAGGAACGCGCCCGACTTCTACTTCGACGCGATGGCCCAGATCCGCATGGACCGCTGGACCGCCGGCAGGGTCGCCCTCGTCGGCGACGCGGCCCACAGCGCCTCCCCGCTCTCCGGCCAGGGCACGAGCCTGGCCCTCGTGGGCGCGTACGTACTGGCCGCCGAACTCGGCGAGGCCCCCGGCGACCACTCCGCCGCGTTCGCCCGCTACGAGTCCCGCATGCGGCCGTTCGTCGGCCTCAACCAGGCGCTCGTGGACGAGAACCCGGGCGGCATGCCCTCCGAGGAGTCCCTGGAGAAGGCCAAGAACGGCATCGCGCTGGACGGGTGACGCGGCCGCGCGGGCCGTTCCGAGAGTATGTCCCCGGGGCCGGGCGTACGTGTGTGATTGCGGAGGTGCTGAGGGTACGTCATGGTCAGGACAGCACACGTGACACGCGTTCTTGACGAGGGGAAGGATGGACATGCCTCTTCAGGGTGAGTACGAGCCCAGCCCGGCGGGGTGGGTGCGGGATCAGGTCGAGCTCTTCGAGGGCTCCGGGGGTACCGAGGGGACGACGCTGCGGGGGATGCCCGTCGTGATCCTCACGACGCTGGGGGCGAAGAGCGGGAAGATCCGCAAGACGCCCCTGATGCGGGTCGAGCACGACGGCGCGTACGCCGTGGTCGCCTCGCAGGGCGGGGCGCCCACGCACCCGGTCTGGTACCACAACCTCGTCGCCGACCCCCGGGCCGAGCTCCAGGACGGGCCCGTGCGACGGGACGTGACCGCCCGGGAGGTCGGCGGCGCGGAGAAGGCGCTGTGGTGGGAGCGCGCGGTCGCGGCGTACCCGGACTACGCCGACTACCAAGCGAAGACGGAGCGCGAGATCCCCGTCTTCGTCCTGGAGCCCGCCGCCTCCGCCCACTGAGCCGGTCCGGCGGGCCGCCGCCCGTCCGGGCGCCGTTCGCCCGTGGCGGGCGGCGCCGGGCGGTGGGCTATGTTGAGCGGAGATCGGACGAGAGGGAGGCACGCCGGTGCCATCAGGGCAGCAGGCACGCGCGCAGGCGTCCGCGATCACGCCGGGCACGCGGTCCCCGGCGGTGGAGCCGCCCGCCGCGGAGAAGGTCCGCGCCCTGTTCGGCGGCCACCGGCTGTCCCCCGCGCAACGGCGCATCGCGCAGTACATCACCGACCACCTCACCGAGGCCGCGTTCCTGTCGATCACCGACCTCGCCGACCGGGTGGGCGTCAGTCAGCCGTCGGTGACGCGTTTCGCGTCCTCCCTGGGATTCAGCGGGTACCCCGCGCTCCGGGAGGTGCTCCAGCCCATCGCGCTGCGCGCGGTCGCCGGCTCCCCGGGCGCCAGGGAGGAGGCCCGCCGCAACGAGCTCCAGGCGGCCGTCGACGCCGAGATCGCGAACCTGGAGCACGTGCGCCGCGTGTTCGCCGACGCCGACCAGGTACTCGAGGTCGGCCGCGAGCTCGCCACGTCGGTCCCGCTGACCGTCCTGGGCCTGCGGATCTCCGTCTCCCTGGCGGAGTACTTCGCCTACGCGGCCCGGCGGATCCACCCGGACGTCCGCCTGGTGTCCCGCGGCGGCAGCGTCGCCTACGACACGCTCCTCCAGTCCCGGGAGGCGGGCGGCACCTGGGTGCTCGCCTTCGCGATGCCCCGGCACGCCAAGGAGACCCTGGCCGCGATGCGGGCCGCGCGCAGCACCGGCCTGCGCGTCGCGCTGATCACGGACCTGACGCTGGGGCCGCTCGTGGAGGAGGCCGACGTGGCGTTCACGGCCGGCACCGGGTCGCGCCTCGTCTTCGACTCGTACGCGGCGCCGGGGATCCTGTCCGCGGCGCTCCTCCAGGCCATGGCCGACGCCGATCCCGAGCGGACCCAGCTCCGTCTGGAGAAGTACGAGCAGGCCGCCGACCAGCACGATTTCTTCCTGGAGTCCTGACCGGGGGGCGCCCGGAGCCGGTGCGCCCACCCACGCCCCACCGGGATTTTCCTCCCCGAACGCACATGAAATTTTTCATGCACTTGCTTACTTGGCGGTAAATATATTTACTTCGTGGGCACCCCCGGGCCCCTGAAGCGGCGGCCCGGGACATGGACGAACATCCAGGGACGACACCTCCTCGTCGGCCCCCGGTGTTCCGTTCGGGCGCTCCGCCCCCTCGGACGCCCCCGGCGGCCCCGGTCTACCCCCTGGGCCGGGACCGCCGGCCGCAAACGCCCCCCCAAGGACGGCACGGACGTGCGCCCCGGAGCCGCCGCGTACAGGCTGGTCCCATGGATCAGGTCCCCAAGGAGCTGCGGATCGCGGTGGCCATGCGCGGCGGAGTCAGCCTCGCCGTCTGGATGGGCGGGGGCTGCCGGGAGATCGCCGCGCTGCGCGGGGCCGCCCAGGACCGGGCACGCGGGGCGGACGCGCCCGGGGCCGAGGGCTACGGCGCGCTCCTGGACCTCTGCCGCTACGAGGACGTGACCGTCGACGTCCTCGCCGGCACCAGCGCGGGCGGGCTCAACGGCGCGCTGCTCGCCTGCCATCTGGCCTACGGGATGGAGTTCGGCGACAACATGCGGCGCCTGTGGCTGCGCCTGGGCGATCTGGAGTCCCTCACCCGCCGTCCCGGCCTGGGCCCGCTGTCCTTCCTGCGGACGCCGGGCCCGGCGTCCGTCCCGGACTCCCTGCTCCGCGGCGACGAGGTCTTCTACGGGCGGCTCGCCGACAGCCTCCTCGCGGAGATCCGCAAGCAGCCCCCGGACCGGCCCGGCGGCGGCCCCGTACGCCTGATCCTCACCGCCACCCGGGTCAGGCCCCGCCAGGACTGGGTGCGCCCCACCCTCGGCCAGCCGCTGGAAGTGGGGCGCGCCCGTGCCTTCTTCCGCTTCCGGCACCGGCCCGGCACCGCGTTCCTGACCGACTTCGGCAGCCCGTCCGGCCCCTGGCCCCCGGAGGAGGCCGTACGCCGCCTCGCCTACGCCGCGCGTACGAGCTCGTCGTTCCCCGGCGCCTTCGAGCCGGCCCGGCCCTTCGTCGGCGCCCCCGGGGCCACCGTGCCGCCGAACGGCCCGGACGTCGTCGACATGAGCTCCGTCAGCAGCGAGGCGGGCCAGGGCGAGCCGCCCGACGGCCGCCTCGAACTCGTCGACGGCGGCCTGCTGGACAACATCCCCGTCGCCTGGGCCGTCCGGGCCGTCGCCGGCATGCCCGCGAAGGCGCCGGTGGACCGCTGGCTGTTCTACCTGCAACCCGTGCCCCCGATGCTCCCCGACGCCGTGACCCGGCCCGTACCGCAGCGCCGGATGACCCGGCTGCTGCGGCTCGCCCGGCGGGCCTCGGCCATCAAGACCGGGTCCGAGTCGCTCTGGGAGGACGCCGTCGACCTGCGCGCCGCCCGGTCGGCCGCGGAACAGAGCCGGGCCCCGGTGTCCGCCCTGCCCGCCAGCGGCTGGGCGGAGGAGGCGCTCCGGAACGGCCGGCTGCCCCGGTACCGCTCACTGACCGGACACGCCGAGGCCGACCGGTTCGCCCGCCTCCTGGAGGACCCCGCCGAGGTCACCGGCCCGGACCCGCTGCCCCTGCCCCCGGGGCCCGGACCGCTCGACGGCGGCTCCTCGCCCCGCTGCCTCCAGCGCCTGCGCGAGGCCGCCGACGGGCTCGCGTTTCCCGCCGCGCCCGGGTCGCTCGCGGAGGTGCGGACGCACGGCGTCTCGCCGCTGCCCCTGGCCCGCGCCGTGCGGCTGCTCTTCGACGGGATCCGGGCGGCGGAGGAGACCGGGCAGAGCGTGTCACCGGCCACCCGCGAGCGCCTGTACGCCTGCCGGCTGGCCGTCGCCACCCTGGTCGCCGCCCGGGACCGGCTCGTGCTCCGGCGCTTCCGCGAATGCGGCGACGAGCCCGTACGGCGGATCCGCGAGGCCACCGTCTGGCTCGGCGCGGTCATGGCCGAGGCCGGCACGCCGGGCCCCGAGGACGTGGCCGCCTGGCAGGAGTGGCCGGGCAGGCTGGCCGCCGCGGTCGCCGTCGCCAACCCGGCGACCGCCGACCTCGACGCCGACTGGCCCGAGGACCTCTACGCGCCGGTGTGGCGGCGCCTCGTCGCCCTGGGCCTCGCGATCGGCGCCGATGTGCGGGCGCCCGTACCGGGCTTCGGCGGGCTCCAGGGCGCCGCGGGCCGGGAGGCCGTCCTGGACGCCCTGCTCGCCGCCGAGGTGCTCATCGGGCCCCTGCGCCCCGACCCGCTGGGCGAACCCACCCGCATCCGCTTCCACACCGTCTCGGCCGCCAACTCCAGCTGGGCCACCCGGCAGGCGTTCCCCGCCGCCACGGAGAACTTGGTCGACGCCAAGCTCGGCGGCAACGAACTGCACAACTTCGCCTCCTTCCTGAGCGTCCGCTGGCGGCTCAACGACTGGACCTGGGGACGGCTGGACACCGCCGCCTCGCTGGTGGACGTCGTCGCGACGGACGAGCGGCTGGCGAAGGTCTACACCGGCCCGGACGACCCGGCGCTCGCCGGTCTGCTCGCCGCCCCGGTGGAGCCCGCGCCCACGGGCAGCCCCTGGGACCCCGTGCGCGCCGCCGTCACCGAGCGGATCCAGCGGCAGATCCTCGACGAGGAACTCCCCCTGGTCGAAAGGCTCCAGGAGGAGAGGCGCGACGGCCCCCTCGGAGAAGAGCCCGACGTCCCCGCGCCGCCCGACGACCGGCCGCTCGACGAGCGGCTGGCCCCCCTCGTCGACGTCGGGGCCCAGCCGGTCGGCGAACTCGTCCGCAGGCCCGCGCCCCGCCGCGCCGCCCTGCGGCTCGGCCTCGTCGCCTGGGAGGCCCTCCAGCCCTCGGGCGGGCGCCCGCGCACCCACGCGGCACGCGGGTTCATGTGGTTCTGCCTGCCGTTCGTGTGCCTGCCGCTCGTCCTGTCCCTCGTCGCCCCGTCCGCGGCGCTCGCGTCGGCCGTGTGCGCCTGGTTCGCCGTCATGGCCGGCACCGGGGTCTGGTTCTCCTTCCCCGCCCACCTCGCCGTCCTCGTCGGCGCCTCGCTGGCCGTCACGGGGATCTGTCTCCATCACCTGCCGAAGGGCCGCCGCGCGCTGCTGCCCGGTTTCCTCGTCCCCCTCGGCGCGGGGCTCGTGGCGGGCTACGGATGGCTGGACCACCAGCGGGCGGACCTCGGGACCGCGGGCGTCTTCCTCGTCACCGCGCTCGGTTACGGCGGAGCCGTGGCCCTTCCCCTGCTCGCGGGGGTGGGCGTCCGGCGGGTCAGCGTGCTCACCCCGCTCCTCGTCGGCGCCGGGGCGGGCGCCCTCCAGGACACCTGGCACCCCCTCGGCGCCTGGGCCGCCTTCGCCGTGCTCTACGGGGTCCTCGCCATGGCGACCCTCGCCCTCATCCTCTTCCTCCCGGAGGGCGACCCCGACGGACCGGCGCCGGAGACCCGCACCGCGGCCCCGGAGGTCGGGCCGGAAAACCCCGGACCGGACGCCGCTCATGGCCGGATCACGGCCCCGGACGGCCGCACCGGGGTGGGATGATCCCGCGCGGTCTTAGGGGTTCCGAATGGCTTGACTTGACTTGTACATGCCCTATTTTCGTGGTGGCAAGGACAGGGCGGAGCGAGTCCGCAGAGTCGTGGGAGGGAACCCCATGTTCAGACCGGTGATGATCGGTGGCGCGGCCGTGGCGCTGGTGGTGGCCGCGTCGTTCTCACCGTCGGCGGCCGCCGACGGGGCACCTCCGCCGGACAAGGTCGTGATCGACGTGGTGTCGGTCAACGGCTCGGGCTGCCCGGCCGGGACGGCGGCGGTCGCGGTCGCCGGTGACAACACGGCGTTCACCGTGACCTACAGCGACTACCTCGCGCAGGTCGGCCTCGGGTCCCGGCCGACGGACTTCCGGAAGAACTGTCAGCTCGGCCTGAACATCCACGTCCCGCAGGGTTACACCTACGCGATAGCCAAGGCCGACTACCGGGGCTTCGCCCACCTCCAGCGAGGGGCCACGGGCCTGGAGAAGGCCAGCTACTACTTCCAGGGGATGTCGCAGACGACGTCCGTGACCCACCGCTTCACCGGTCCGCTCAGCGACAACTGGCGGACGACCGACGTGACGGCGGCCGACGCCCTCGTCTACGCCCCGTGCGGCGCGCAGCGGATCCTCAACGTCAACACCGAGCTCCGGGTCGCCGCCGGCACCTCGGACCCCGACACGACCAACAGCTTCATGGCGATGGACTCCACGGACGGCAGCGTCAACACGCTCTACCACTTCTCCTGGAAGGAGTGCCCCTGACCGGTCGCCCCCCCCGGGGCGCGTACGGCGGGGAACGTCACGCTTGTGCCCGGTGGTCCGCCCCGAGGGCGGGCCACCGGGCACCGTGGTATCGGCTCAACCTGTTCTGTACACATCCGGTAACTGATGGTGGCATGAGCACATCAGGCGCTCGAACGGGCCATGGGGCAGTGGGAGGGATCTCCATGTTCGGACCGGTGTTCAGACGGAAGCGCGAGACGGGCATCAGATCGGTGCGCGGGAGGGCGTGCCGGGCGACGGCGAGGCCGGCGGCGGTGGGCGGCGCGGTGGGACTGCTGCTCGCGGTGTCGGCGCCGCCCGGGGCGGCGGCCACCGACGGAGTGCCCCCGCCGGACAAGATAGTGATCGATGTGGTGTCCGTGAACGGCTCCGGCTGTCCCCTCGGCTCGGCCATCGTGGCCGTCTCGCCGGACAACACCGCCTTCACCGTGTCGTACAGCAGCTACGTCGCCCAAGTGGGCGTCGGTTCCAAGCCGACGGACGCCCGGAAGAACTGTCAGCTCAGCCTGAACGTCCATGTCCCCCAGGGCTTCACCTACGCCGTGGCCAAGGCCGACTACCGGGGTTTCGCGAAGCTGGAGAAGGGGGCCACCGCCCTCCAGCGGGCCACGTACTACTTCCAGGGCATGTCGCAGACCGCCTATATGAACCACCCGTTCGCCGGACCGCTCAACGACGGCTGGCAGACCTCCGACACCACGGAGATCGACGCGCTGATCTACGCCCCGTGCGGTGCCGTGCGATATTTCAACATCAACACCGAGCTGCGGGTGGACGCGGGCACCTCGGACCCGGCGAAGACCAACAGCTTCATGGCCATGGACTCCACGGACGGCAGCATCAACACCCTTTACCACTTCGCCTGGAAGCAGTGCCCCGCGCGCTGAACCGGACCCGCACCGGGCCCACCGCGCCCGGCCGCCGCCCCTCGACACCCGGTCGTCGCTCTGGCGTACGGACGGATGCTTACGAAGGGGGTTGCACCACCGCGCACTTCGTAGGAATGGGTACGCGTCAAGCGCTGGTGGCGCGCGCCTTCGCGAACGCCCCTCCGGCGGGGACCATGAAGGGAGGCGCCGCTTGTCCGCCTGCCCTTTTCCCGGGAAAGGGCGGGGGAGCCGGTGTGCCGTGCGCCCGCCGGGGCGTCCGGCGGCGGCGCGGGAAGGCAAGGGCACCGTCAGCACGCGGCACGGATCAGCAGTGGTACGGAGGGAAATTACCGCACGGTCGCCGCCGTCGACGGGCGGCCGCCGGACCGAGGGCAAGAGCACGCGTCACCAAGGAGCAACCCCGACACCGGGCAGCACCGCTCCCCGGTGCCAAGGACCTCTTCCGCCGAGCCAGGCCAGGAGATGCCATGAGCCTCACCACCGGTAGTGGCGACACCCTCGTGCCTCCCGTGGCGAGCGGCCGGCCCCTGCTGCGCCACCTGGCCGTGATCCTGGACGGCAACCGGCGCTGGGCGCACGACCGGGGTCTCCCCACCCTGGCGGGGTACCAGCGGGGCGGGCAGCGGGCCCTGGACCTGCTTTCCTGGTGCCGCGACGCCGACGAGATCGAGACCGTCACCCTCTGGCCGCTGTCGATCGAGAACCTCCACCGGCCGCACGGGGAACTGACCGGCCTCCTGCACGTCATCATGAGCATCGCCGAGGAGATAGCCGCCACCGGTCACTGGCGGATCCGGATCATCGGCGCCCCGGAGGTGCTGCCCGCCCGGCTCGCCGACGGACTGGTCCGGCTGGCCCGCCGGTCGGGACACCGCTCCGACCCGGTCGTCAACATCGCCGTCGCCTACGGCGGCCGCGACGAGATCACCCGAGCCGTGCGGAACCTCTTCCTCGCCCACCGGGAGGCGGGCACCCTGCCCGTCCTGGCCGACGGGATCCGGCCCGAGGAGTTCGACCACTACCTGGACACCTCGGGCCAGCCCGACCCCGACCTGGTGATCCGGACCTCGGGGGAGCAGCGCCTGTCCGGCTTCATGCCCTGGCAGACCGTGTACTCGGAGTTCTACTTCTGCCCCGTCCACTGGCCGGAGTTCGACAGGAGCGAGTTCGACAAGGCGCTGGGGCACTACCGCTCCCGCCGGCGCCGTCTGGGCCGGTAGACACCACCGGACGACCGTGCTCCGCCCCGCACGTCCATGTCCCGCCCGGCCCGGTGGAATCCCGGTGGAAAGGAGAGCGATGTCCAGGCCGCCGCTGTTCTCCGAGTCGTTCGAGAACGACCGGGCCGCGCTGGCCGCGTACCGGGTGCCGCGGTACAGCGTGCCGTTCCCGGTGGTCCTGGGCCCCTACCACGCGTACGCGGAGGCGCAGGCCCTGCGCTGGGCCCACGCGTTCGGCCTGGACCGCACGCCCGCGGCCGCCCAGCGGCTGGCCGACATGGGATGCGGCATGTTCTCCGCCCTGTACTGCCCGCGGGCCGACCGCGACGGCGCGGTGCTCATGGCGCAGTGGATCATCTGGCTGTTCCTGTGGGACGACCTCTTCGACGACGGCCCGCTCGGCCGTGACCCGGTGGCCTTCCGGACCGCGGTGGCCCAGGTCGACCGGGCCCTCGAACCTCCCGGCCGGGCGGGGGAGGGGCCGACGCTCCCGCTCGCCCGCGCCCTCGCCGACCTGTGGGGAACCTTCCACGCCCGCGCGACCGGGACCGCGCGGCGGCGCTTCCCGGTGTCGGTCCGGCTCTACCTGCAGGCCATGGCCGACGAGACCGCCAACCGGGCCGCGGAGCGGATCCCCGACCTCGACTCGTACCTGCGGCTGCGCCGGGTGAACGGCGCGACGCGCTCCAGCATCGACATGATGGAGGGCCTCCAGGGCGCCGAGGTCCCCGACGCCCTGCGGCACGGGCTCTACGGTGAACTCCGCGCCTTCGCGAGCGAGGTGTGGCTGTGGTCCAACGACACCTACACCGTCCGCAAGGACCTTCACTACCGCAACCCGCACAACCTGGTCCTGGTGCTGCGCGAGGCGCGCGGCCTGACGCTGGGTGAGGCCGTCGAGCAGGCTGGGCACATGGTGGAGCAGCGCTTACGGGACTTCGTCCGGGTCGCGGAGCGCCTGCGCGGGCTGGTGGACCGCCCCGTCGACCCGCACTCCATGGCCAAGGACGACATCCTGCGCGGGGTGCGGGTGCTGGAGGAGGCGATCTCCGGCTACTTCCGCTGGCAGGAGGACACGCTGCGGTACCGCCGCACGACGAGCTTCCTCGCGCCGTGAGCCACCGCGAGCTGTCGTGGGACGCCGTGAAGTGCCGTGAGCCGACATGACGTTGCCGGTGGCGACCGTCCCGGGCCCGGCGGACCCGGCGCCCGGTCTTTTCCGAGTGGGGGAGTGACATGCGAGTGCGCACGTACAAGTCCGTCCATCAGGCCCGCCCGGCGGACGAGGCGTTCCCGGCGCCGTTCCCGTATCCGGCCGGCTGGTTCTGTGTGGGGTTCTCGCGGGAGTGGGCTCCGGGGGCGGTCCGTACCCGGCCCTTCATGGGAGCCGACGTCCTCGTCTACCGCACCCGTTCCGGCACCCTGCGGGTCACCCGGCCGTACTGCCCGCACCTCGGCGCCCATCTGGGCGCCGGAGGCGCGGTCGACGGGGAACTCCTGGTGTGCCCGTTCCACCGGTTCGCCTTCGCGGTGGACGGCTCCTGCGCCCGTACGCCCTACGGGGCGCCGCCGAAGGCGTCCCTCGACGTGCTGCCGTCGAGGGAGGCGTACGGCATCGTCTGGGTGTGGCACCACGCCGACGGCGCCCCTCCCGGCTGGGAACTGCCGGAACTGCCCGCCCTGGCCCGGCCGCGCGCCTTCTGCGCGGTAGAGCTGGCGGGGCACCCGCAGGACGTGATGGAGAACTTCGTCGACTACGGGCACGTCACGGAGCTGCACGGTGTCGAGCACTTCGAGGTGGTGTCGGAACCCGCGGGCGACGGGCCGTTCTACACCATGACGTTCGTCGCCCGCCGTACGCTCCCGCTGTTCCCCTCCCTGCTCCCCTCGGTCCAGGAGGTCGGCTTCCGGCTGCTCGGGCTCGGTGGCGCGGTCATCCTCATCGACGTGCCCCGGTACCGGATCCGCGCGGCACAGTGGATGCTGCCGACACCCATCGGGCCAGGGCGCATTCGCTACTGGCTGGCGGCGAACGTGGTCACCGACAGCGCGCTCCGGCTTCCCTCCCCGGTGCGCCGGTCGGTCGAGCGTGCCTCAAGCGCGGGCATGAACCGGTGGACGCTGCACGACACCGGGACCGACCTGTTCGTCTTCCATCACAAGGCGTATCTCTCCCACCCCAAACTCAACAGCGGCGATGGCCCCATCGGCGCTTTCCGGAACTGGGCGCGGCAGTTCTATGCCTCCGGCCCGGCTGGATGATGGACGACCACTGATCGAAGTTAGGTTAGCCTAAGCTAAGCCTCGTCGGGGGTGGTGGGACAGCGACATCACGGGAGTGGCTCCATGGGCGTGACGGCAGCGAAGGGATTCACGGCGGCGGGTATCGCGGCCGGGATCAAGGAGAGCGGTAACCCGGATCTGGCGCTGGTGGTGAACGAGGGGCCGCGTTCGGCGGCGGCGGGGGTGTTCACGTCGAACCGGGTGAAGGCCGCACCGGTGCTGTGGTCGGAGCGCGTGCTCAAGGGCGGGCGGGTCTCGGCGGTGGTGCTGAACTCGGGCGGGGCGAACGCCTGCACCGGGCCGCGGGGCTTCCGGGACACCCGGGCCACCGCGGAGAGGGCGGCCGAGGCGCTGGGGTGCGGCGCGGGCGAGATCGCGGTGGCCTCCACCGGCCTGATCGGTGTGTACCTGCCGATGGACCGGCTGCTGCCGGGGATCGGGAAGGCGGCCGCGGAGCTTTCGGCGGACGGCGGGGAGGCGGCGGCTCTGGCGATCAAGACGACGGACACCGTCCACAAGACCGCCGTGTACGAGGGGGACGGGTGGACGGTCGGTGGTATGGCCAAGGGCGCGGGCATGCTCGCGCCGGGTCTCGCCACGATGCTGGTGGTCCTGACCACCGACGCCGACCTGGAGGCCCCCGAACTCGACGCGGCCCTGCGCGCCTCGACGCGCACCACGTTCGACCGGATCGACTCCGACGGCTGCATGTCCACCAACGACACGGTGCTGTTGCTGGCGTCGGGCGCTTCGGGGGTGGTGCCGGGCGGGGGCGAGTTCGCCGAGGCGGTGCGCAGCGTCTGCGACGACCTCGCCCGCCAGCTGATCGGGGACGCCGAGGGCGCCTCCAAGGACATCCGCATCGAGGTGATCAACGCCGCGAGCGAGGACGACGCGGTGGAGGTGGGGCGCTCCCTCGCGCGGAACAACCTGCTGAAGTGCGCGATCCATGGTGAGGACCCGAACTGGGGGCGGGTGCTGTCCGCGATCGGCACGACCTCCGCCGTCTTCGACCCCGACAGGCTCAACGTCGCCATCAACGACGTCTGGGTCTGCCGCGACGGCTCCGTCGGGGCCGACCGTGACCTCGTCGACATGCGGGGCAGGGAGGTCCGGATCACGGCCGATCTGGCGGCCGGCGGCGAGACCGCCGTCATCTGGGCGAACGACCTGACCGCCGAGTACGTCCACGAGAACAGCGCGTACAGCTCCTGAGGGGCGCGGGGGCGGGCCGGCCGGCCCTCAAATGCCGAACGGGCCGGGGACTTGACAGGTAAGCCGATCGGAAAGTTAGGTTAGGCTTACCTAAACATCAACTTCTTGGGCTGACCGGTGAAGCGTTCGCGGGCCGGGCGGCACGGCGAAAGGATGAGCATGTCGGCACGGCGCGGGGACACCGCACTGACGGGCGGCGGCCCCATCGACGATCTGGTCGGCATAGGCTTCGGCCCCGCCAATCTCGCCCTGGCCATCGCGATCGACGGCCACAACCGCGAGCACCCCGGCAGCCCGCTGCGCGCCGGATTCCTGGAGCGCCAGGAGCGGTTCGGCTGGCACCAGGGGATGCTCCTCGAAGGCGCCACCATGCAGGTGTCGTTCCTCAAGGACCTGGTCACCATGCGGGACCCCGGCAGCCGGTTCTCCTTCCTCCACTACCTCCAGGAGCGCGGCCGGCTCGCGGACTTCATCAACCAGAAGAGCTTCTACCCCACCCGGATCGAGTTCCACGACTACTTCGAGTGGTGCGCCGCCGCGTTCGAGCGATCCGTCGGGTACGGTCGCACCGCCGTCGCCGTGCGGCCGGTGACGGGCGACGACGGCACCGTGGAGAGCGTGGACGTCGTCCACCGCGCCGTGGAGGGCCCGGCCGGCGAGACCGTCCGGCGCGCCCGTAACGTCGCGCTCGGCACCGGGCTGACCCCGCGCCTGCCGGAAGGTGTCCGGCTGGGTCCGCACGTCTGGCACAACCGCGATCTGCTGTTCCGCGCACCGGAACTGACGGTCCGTCCGCATCGGCGGTTCGTCGTGGTCGGTGCGGGTCAGTCCGCGGCCGAGACGGCCGATTACCTGCACCGCACCTTCCCCGACGCCGAGATCTGCGCCGTCTTCTCCCGCTACGGCTACAGCCCCG
>NZ_JAJQQS010000017.1 GCF_021228125.1 Streptomyces albireticuli | reverse complement strand
TCACCCCCTCGGTGTCGGCCATGGCGACGGCGCGGGAGCGGTGCACGAGCACCGTGACGTGTTCCGGGGCGCGGGCCACGACCTGGAGGAAGCTGTCGTGGAGGTAGCGGCCGTAGAACGCCCGGGTCGGGTAGGTGTCCGGGCCCAGCCGGCGGGCCTCGGCGAGGGTCTCCTCGTCGTGGCCCGGGGCCTGTCCGGCGTCGGCGAGGGCGGCCAGGCCGCGCGCCCACTCGTACAGGCTCGGTCCGGGCTCGATCGGGCCCTCGATCCGGGCGCTGTCGTCGGTGTAGACCGTGATCTGCGACGACACCGTGTTCATCAGCAGTTCGCGCGACTGGTCGCCGCGCCAGACGGTGCCCGCGCCGGGCGCCGACGGGTCGACGACGTGCACGGTGACGGCCGGGTGCGTGGGCGCGGCGCGCTCGTTGGCGCACAGCCGCTCCAGGACCGACAGGCCGCGGGGGCCGGCACCGACGACGCAGATCTCCATGTGGTTGCCACTCATGCCGGGGAGCCGTCCCTCGTCTTCAGCAGGCGGGCGAGTTCCAGTCGCTTGATCTTGGTGGTGGCGGTGTGCGGCAGGTCCTCCAGCCGCCACTGCACGGGGTCGGCCATGGGCGCGAGGCCCTCGACGGCCCGCTGCCAGGCCAGGGGGTCCAGCGGCTTGTCGTCCTTGGTGCACACCACCGGCACGGCCCGGCCGTCCTCGCCCGGCACGATGATGGCCTCGACGAGCTCCGGGAGGCGGGCGAAGAGGGTGTCCTCGACGGCCAGGGTGCTCTCGATGCCGGGGATCACGTCGACCTCGCGGTCGAGCAGGTGCAGACAGCCCTGCTTGGTGCGGTAGCCGACGTCCCCCATGGCCCACCACTCGCCGTCGGCCTGCTTCTCCCACCGCGCGTGCTCACCCAGATAGGTGATGATCCGTCCGTCGCTGCGGACCTCGATATTGCCGGGCGAGGTGCGGGAGGGCGGATTGCCGTCGCGGCTGAGGACGCGGACGCCCGTCATACCGGGGAAGGGCATGCCCACACAGCGGCCGTCGGCCTCCGCGCCCCGGTCCCTGGTGTACGTCCGGGCGGCGATCGGACCGACCTCGCTCTGCCCGTAGGCCTGGGCGAACAGCGGCCGGCTGCGGCGCGAGGCGCTCAGCAGCCGGTGCACGGTCCTCGGGTGGATGGCGTCGAAGGTGCTGCTGAAGTACTTGACGTTGGCCAGTGGCGCGCGCGGGTCGTCGACGAGCTCCTCCCAGCGCATAAAGGAGTTGGGGTGCGCCTCGATGAACCCGGGGGGCGCCTGGGTGAAGATCTCGCCCACGGAGACCGGGTCGTCGTCGGCCAGCACGATCAGCGGGTGGCCCTGGAGGACGGCGATCGGCATGGC
The DNA here is from genome assembly GCF_021228125.1 of Streptomyces albireticuli. Classification (GTDB taxonomy): domain Bacteria; phylum Actinomycetota; class Actinomycetes; order Streptomycetales; family Streptomycetaceae; genus Streptomyces; species Streptomyces albireticuli. The sequence goes on along the minus strand of NZ_JAJQQS010000017.1, from coordinate 239,961 downwards.
CGTGAACATCCGCGAGTGCACGAACGACACGTGTACGGCGATCGGTTCGCGCTTGCTGACCAGCGAGACGACGGACGCCTGCGGGCGGTAGCGCGCCTGGAACGTGGCACCGGTGTGCACGGCCAGCTTCGGCGTCCCGGTCGTCCCGGACGTGTGCGTGATCAGCGTAGGGTGCTCCGGGGGCATGGGCACCGGGGCGACCCGGGGTACGCCCGCCAGCGAGTCCAGAGCCGTCGCGCCCTCGTGGGTGCCGGTCGTGAGCAGCACCCGCTCCGACAGCCCGAAGACCGCCTCGGGCAGGTCCTTCTCCAGCTTCGCCTGGTCGGTGACCAGGTGCGGGCGGTCGACGCGGCGCAGCAGCTCCGCCACCGTGCCGCCGTCGAGCTTGGACGACAGCAGGACGGGAATCGCGCCGATCCGGGCCACCGCGCAGGCCAGCAGGGTGATGTCGAAGCCGTCCGTCTTGTGGACGACGACGTACTCCCCGGTGCGCACCCCGGCGGCCCAGAGCCGGGAGGCGAAGTCGTCGATCAGGTCCGCGACCTCCGTCAGCGTGGCGCGGCGGCCGAGCCCCGGGGCGATGTCGAGGGTGTGGTCCAGGAGGATCAGGTTCGCCGGGTGCTTCGCGGCCGCCCGGTCGAACAGCGTGCCCAGCCGAATTCCCTTATTTCCGATGCGTTGCAGAAACATGTACCCGCTATCCCGCTCGTAGCTGCCATGAAATCGCCGCGCGCCCGCCCGGCGCGCCCGGGTCAGTTCTTCTCGATGACGTCCTTGACGCGCCGGAGCGTGACCTCCATGTCCTGCTCCAGCTTGGCGCCCCACTCCTCGACGAAGCGCCTGCGGCCGGCCTCGTCCAGATCGGCGACGATGTGGTGAATTCCCTCGGTGGCCCGGCCCATCCGGAAGTGGTGGACGAGAGTGGAGCCGTCCTCGGCGGGCTCGATGTCGAAGCCCCAGACGCTGTCCTGGTCCTCCTGCGCGTGGGTGAGCATCACCCAGCGGAAGGTGCTGCCGGGGTCCGCCGCCACGACCTTGGCCTCGGTGTACCAGGTGCCGCGGATGAGCGGGGCCCAGGCCACGACCTCGGTGCTGCGCAGGTTCTCGCCCCGGAAGACCGCGCCCACGGTGGACGGGGTGCCGGAGGTCCATTCGCCGCCCATGCATTCCGGGCTCCATTCGGCGCTGCGCCCGAGGTCGCTGACCACCGAATAGATTTCGAACGGATCGGCCGAGACGCGGATCTCCGTCCGGCACTCGAAAAGCGGGCTGGAATCGATGATGGATTCGCTCATGGGGAAGACGATGCCGAGGTGCGGGCGGCCCGGTCAAGGAAAAAGGTGAGTGTTGTCAAGTCGGCGCACCGGGGTTCATCCGAAAGGTGTGCGGCAAAGAGTGCCGGCAGGGTCCGGGACGCTGTCGGCACTCTTTTTGTATTCGGTTTTCAGGGGTAATGCCGCCGATTCCGGCGGCATTAGGGGAATTCAGTCGCGCGGCTCCGGGCGGGCCGTGCTCAGCACGACGCGGCGGCCCTTCGCCTCGCCGGCCTCCACCCGGCGGTGGGCCTCGGCCGTGTCGGCGAGCGGCAGGAGGTCCACGGCCCGGGGCCGCAGCAGGCCCTCGGCGAGCAGCCGGCCGACGGCCTCGGCCGCCTCGGCGAGCTCCCCGGTGGTCGCCTGCGAGATCGCGAAGCCGACGACCGAGCAGTCCTTGAGGTAGAGCGGGCCGACCGGCAGGACGGGGCGGGTGCGCAGCCCGGCGAGCAGCACGATCCTGCCCCGCTTGGCCAGCAGTTCCACGGCGGCGGGCAGGTCGTTGCGGGCGGAGGTGTCGAGGTGGAGGTCGGCGCCGCGCGGGCAGGCCGCGCGCAGCAGCCCGGCCCGGTCCGGGTCGCGGTAGTCGACCACCTCCGCGGCGCCCAGGGACCGGCAGTACTCCGCGTCCGCCGCGCTCGCCGTGGCGACGACGCGGGCGCCCGCCCGGGCGGCCATGACGACGAGCGCGGCGCCGACGTTCCCGGCGGCGCCCTCGACGACCACGGTCTCGCCGGTCCGCAGCCGGCCGTGGGTGAACAGCGCGAGGTGGGCGGTGGAGGCCGGGTGCGCGACGGCCACGGCGTCGGCCGGCGCCACCCCGGCGGGCAGGTGGTAGAGGCGGTCGGCCGGGACCACGACCCGCTCGGCGGCGGCGCCCTGGCGGCCGCCGTGGCCCATGCTGGTGGACCACACGACATCGCCGGGGCGGAAGCCCGGCGCACCCGGGCCGGCCCCGGCGACCGTGCCGACCAGGTCGCGGCCGACGGTGAACGGGAACGCGACCGGGGTCCGCCAGGCACCCGAACGCACAAAGGTGTCCACGTGGTTGACGGTGGCGACGGTGACGTCGACGGTCACATCGGTGGGTCCCGCGTGGGGGACGGGCAGCTCGCCGTACTGGATGACATCCGGCGGCCCGAGCTCTTCTATGTAAGCGGCGCGCGTGATCACGGGGGCGATCCTGGCAGCGTTTAGCAGGTGCGTCGCCGGTCGTCCCCGATTTCGCGCGCCGTCTGTCAAGTCCGGTGCCGATCACGGGGTGTGGCGGTGCGGTGACGCGCCTTGCGGGCCGATTCCGGTGGGCCGTAACGGCGTTGTGGAAATTGGCCCAAGGAATTCCCGGCCGACTGGCCCCCCGGTCGGGTACACCGGCGGCTTAGGGTCGCCGCGTGACCAACGACCAGCAGACCCTCGCCGAGAAGGCGCCCGCCGGGCGCGCCACCGCGGAGAAGACCACCGTCGATTTCTACTACGACGCCGCCTGCCCGTTCGCCTGGATCGCCTCCCGCTGGATCCTGGAGGTGGAGGCGCTGCGCGACATCGACGTCAGATTCCACCCCATGAGCCTCTATCTGCACAACGTCGGCAACGAGCTCCCCGAGTGGTACCGGGAACTGGTCGACAACTCCCTCGGTCCGGCGCGCGTCGCGGTGGCGGTCGCCGAGCGGTACGGCGAGGAGCGGCTGCGCGACCTCTACACCGCCTTCGGCACCCGGATCCACCGGGAGAAGAACGAGGACTTCGACGCGGTCGTCGCGGAGGGCCTCGCCGAGCTCGGCCTGCCCGCCGGGCTCGCCGCCGCCGCGCACGACACGGCGTGGGACGAGCCGCTGCGGCTCCGCCACGACGAGGGCAAGGACCCCGCCGCCGGCGCCTACGTCGGCACGCCCACCCTGCACCTCGACGGCGTCGCCTTCTTCGGCCCCGTCCTCAGCTCGATACCCCGGGGCGAGGAGGCGGCCCGCGTCTTCGACGGTGTCCGGCTGCTGGCCGGATACCCCGACTTCTTCGAGCTGAAGCGCACCCGTACGGGCACGCTCGACGCGGGCTGAGCGCCCGAGGGGGCGGCCCGCCCGCCGTCAGCGCGGCTCCGGCCGGTCGACCCCCCTGCGCGGCGCCTGCGCGGCCGGGCCCAGTGCCTCCAGCGCCTCCGGGTCGTCCAGCAGCCCGGTGCGGGCGAGGAGATAGCCGAGCTGCGCCCGGCTGCGGCTGCCCAGCAGGTCGGCCGCCTTCTTCACATGCGTGGACACCGTGCGCGCGCTGATGCCCAGCCGGGCCGCGATGGCCTCGTCGGTGTGGCCGCGCACCATCAGCTCCAGGACCGAGCGGCGCGTCTCGTGGGTGAGCGCCTCCGCGCCCCCGCCCGCGGTGACGCCCTGGCCGCGCACCGGCTTGGCCGCCTCCCACAGGTACTCGAAGTACTTGAGCAGGTACTGGATGACGCCGGGGTCCTGGATGACGAGCGCGGCGGTCCGGCGCTGCTGCACACCGGGGATGAAGGCGATCGACCGGTCGCAGACGATCAGCCGGTCGATGATCTCGTCGACGGTGCGGACCTGGGCGCCGGCGGCGGTGATTCTCTCGATATAGGCCAGCGTGGGCCCGTGGGACCGTACGGTGTGCTGGTACAGGGTGCGCTGGCGGACGCCGCGGGCGCTCAGCGCGAGGTCGCGGTCGATCGCCTCGGCGAGCAGCTCGGGGTCCCTGCCGCCGCCCGGCTGGGCGGTCAGCAGTTCACGCCGGCAGGAGCCGACCGCCTTCTCCAGGGCAGCGCTGATCGCGCTCTCGCCCAGGAGGAGCCGGACGGGGGCGGACTGCTGCTGCACCTCCTGGTAGACGGTCTCCAGCCGCGAGACGGAGACCCGCATGGAGGCCAGCATGTGCTGCTGGTTGAGGATGGCCCGCTCGATGGGGCGGGCCATGTCGAAGAGCGCGACGTCGGGCGGGACGGGTACATAGGTCGTAGGAGCGTCCGGGAGCGACCGCAGAAGACCGAGTTGGAGTAAACAGCGGGGCACCGGGGCCGAAACGGTCCCCTCGGTGAGGGCCAGCCGGTAGGCCTCCATGCCGGGACCGCACACCTCTACATGGTCGGTTCGTCCCTCGTCTTCGGGTTTTGGGCACATTTGCTCCCCCTTCGTGTTCCCGCACTACGCGATCATGATGCCATTCCGCACTGCTGAATCATGAACTTTTCTGGCTATCGTCGCGTTCGGCGCTGGGAAGTTAATTGCGCCGGAATGCGAAGAGGGCGGGGGCCATGAAACGCAACGCATTTTCTGGATTCTTCGATGTTCTTTACGGGGTCGCGTCGACCGCGTTCCGCGACGATTACCCGGATTCCGCCTGGGGCTAGCCATGCCCTGTTCATAATCCCGCAACAATTCAGGAGGTGGTCCGCATGGCCCGAACGGCCGTGGTGACCGGTGCGAGTAGCGGTATCGGCGCGGCCACCGCCCGGCGACTGGCCGCGAGCGGCTACGAGGTCGTCGTCCTGGCCCGCCGCGAGGAGCGGCTGACCGAGCTCGCCGAGGAGATCGGCGGCCGGGCGCTCACGGTGGACATCACCGACGCGGCGGCCGTCAAGGCCGCCCTGGCGACCCTCGACGCCTGCGACGTGCTGGTCAACAACGCGGGCGGCGCCCTGGGCGCCGACCCCGTGGCGGGCGCGGACCCCGACCACTGGCAGTGGATGTTCGAGGTGAACGTCCTCGGCACCCTGAAGGTGACCCAGACGCTGCTGCCGCTGCTGCGGGCGGGTGACGGGGGCACGATCGTCACCATCACCTCGACCGCCGCGTTCGTCAACTACGAGGGCGGCGCGGGCTACAGCGCCGCCAAGCACGCCGAGCACGCGCTGACCGAGACCCTCCGGCTGGAGCTGTCCGGGGAGCCCGTCCGCGTCATCGAGATCGCGCCCGGCATGGTCAAGACCGAAGAGTTCGCCGTCAACCGCTTCGAGGGCGACGCGGCGAAGGCGGCCTCCGTCTACGCCGACGTCGACCGCCCGCTGACCGCCGAGGACGTCGCCGAGTGCGTCGCGCTCGCGGTGGGGCTGCCGCAGCACGTCAACGTCGACCAGCTGGTGGTGCGCCCGCTGGCCCAGGCAGCACAGCACAAGATCCACCGAGGCCGTCTGTTCCAGGGCTGACCCGGCCGGACCCCACAGGGACCAGGCCGCCCCCACACAGGGAGAGATTGTTCGTGAAGCTGTACCGAGAGACCCTCACCCCGCAACTCATCCAGTACGACGACTTCGACGACCGCGGTGAGGTGCGTTACCTGCCCTACCTGATGTACTTCCACCGGGCCTCCTACCGCTCGTCCGTGATCAACACGGACCGGCTCGGCTTCCGCCTCTCCCGCGGCCCCGGCGGGCAGACCGCGTCCGCGGCGGGCGAGGTGCCCAAGGGCCCGGTGAAGCTGCTCATGGGCAGCTCCACGGCGCTCGGCATCGGCGCCACCAACGACGGCGCCACCATCTCCTCCCGGCTGTGGAGCAAGTACGCCCCCTCCGCGCCCTGGCTCAACTTCGGCGGCCGCAGCCACAACTCGGCCCAGGAGCTGATGCTCTTCCTCTTCCACCAGCACCTGCTGCCCGAGGTCGAGGAGATCGTCATCCTCTCCGGGCTCAACAACCTGGCCCTCTCGCTGCTCCCCGAGTGGCAGCGCGGCGAGGACGGCGCCTTCTTCTTCAGCGGCGAGTACTTCGAGGCGATGGACGAGCTGCGGGCCAAGGCCCGTAAGCCCGCCAAGGCGCCCGCCCGCAGCCTGACCGGTCTGCTGGCCGACCGTAAGCCCGCCGCCGCGGCGCCCCGCCGGCCCGCCGAGCGCAAGCGCACCCTGCCCGAGCTGATCGACACCGCCGCCGGCCTGACGGGCCGCCACCTGGAGTCGCTGCGCAAGCTCGTCGGCCCCGATGTGAAGATCACCTACGCGCTCCAGCCGATGGCCCCGTGGCTGCGCGAGGAGCACGCCCCCCAGGAGAAGCTGCTCTTCGAGGAGCTCAACTCCCTCTCCTCCAACGGCTCGTTCGAGGAGAACTACGGCATCATCGCCTCGATCGAGGCCGGCCGTACCTACGCCGAGGCCCTCCGGGTCGTCACGGAGAAGGCCGGTGCGCGCTTCTTCGACCTCAACCCCGCGGTCGCCGACGCGATCAAGCCGGCCGACTGGCTCTTCGTCGACCGTGCCCACTACACCGACGAGGGTCACGAGATCGTCACCCGCGTCATGGCCGAGACCCTCGGTCTGTCCTGACCGTCACCGATCTCCCCACGAGAGGGCGTGCCCGCCGTGTCCATCCTGCGAAAGATCCTGGACAAGCTGCTCGGCCGCAAGCCGAAGAAGAAGAACGACGCGTCCATCTATCCCATGTTCTAGCGCCCCCGCAGCGCCAGGCGAACCAAGCCAAGGAGGGAAGAGGTTGCTGACCCACAAGGCGGCGCCCCCTGCCCCGGGCCCGGGCGCGTCCCGGAACCTGTACGTACGGGCCGCGGACCCCGAGTGCTCGCTGCCCGGCGGCCGGTTCCCGGAGGAGATCCGCGCCGAACTGCGCCGGATCCCCGCCGGACCGGACGACCCGGCCACCACGACCGGGCCCACCGGCCCCGACACCGCGAACGACGAGGCCGGGCGGCCGGGGCTGACCGGCCTCACCGCCCGGGCCGAGGACTGGGCGGCCGCGGAGCGCACGCGCTTCCGCGCGCTCCTCGACGACGTGACCGCCGACGGCACCCGCGACACCCTGGTGCGCCGGGCGACGCTCGGCTGCGCCCCGCTCGCCCTGCTCTCCGGGGCCTGGCTCCAGTGGCTGAGCGCGCCGGGCAACGCCGACGAGTCCGCGGCCCTGCGGATCCTCACCGTCTACGCCTCGGACGTCGGCGCGGGCCACCCCCGCGCCTCCCGGGGCAGCGCCTTCCTGGCGCTGCTGCGGCAGCTGCTGCTGTCGGAGAACGCCGTGCCCGCGTCCCGGCTCGCGCTGGACCCGCGCATCGGCGACGACGCGTTCCACCTGCCCGCCCTGCTGCTGGCCATGAGCCGGCGGCCGGACGACTTCCGCGCCGAGATCCTCGGCGCCGACCTGTGCCTGCGGCACGCCGGGCTGCCGCCCGCGCTCGCCCTGGTCCGGGAGGCCCTGCCGGGCGGCGCGGACTGGTCGCTGCTCGACCCGGGCGGCGCCCGCGAGGAGGGCGGACCCACCGACCTGTCGCGGGCCCGCGCCGCCGTCGACGCCCTCCCGGACGCCGAGGCCGACCGGGTCGTCACCGGCTTCACCTGGGCCCTGGCCGCGCTGCGCACCTGGAGCGCCGGCCTGTACGCCCAGCTCGACGCCGCCCGCGACCCGGCCTACGACATGGCCGAGCTGATGCGGCTGCGCGCCCGTGAGGGCTCCGTCTACCACCACGACTTCCAGGTCGAGGGCCGGTCGCTGTCCGACTGGCTCAAGCAGGCCCGTACCGACCCGGGCCCGCTGCTCGACGTGCTGTCGCGCAGCCGGCTGGTCAAGCCCGGCCGGTCCAAGTCCAGCCCGCTGGTCAACGGCCTGGTCTCGGAGCGCGGTCCGATGTTCCGGGTGTTCTCGCCCGAGGACCTCACCGTGATCCGCCGGTGGATCGACTCCCTGCCCGCCGCGGGCGAGGAGCGGGAGACCGCGGGCCCGGACGCGGGGGACACCAAGGAGGACGCGACCGCCACGGCCGCGCCCCGCTTCCCCTCGCTGGCCGTCCGGCCGGCCGAGGGCCGCGCCCCGGCCGACCTGCGCGAGGCGTACTGGATGCTCCAGCGCCGTACGGACACCCCGGCGCTGCGCCGCTGGGCCGTCGGCTACGTCCAGGACTGGCTCGCCCGGTCCCGGCACGGCCTCGACAAGGCCGAGTCGCAGCTGCCGGCCCGCTGGCACCGGTCCGGGCTCCGGCCCTGGCTGGCGGAGCAGCACGACCTGCACGGCCAGGAGTTCGAGGACGGCGCCGAGACGCCGGTCGCGAGCCGGGCCGACCTGGTCGACTCGACGGTGCAGCTGGCACCGCTGACGCTGATCGACGGCAGCTGGCTCCAGGGGTTCACGGACTACGAGAACGCCTCCTCGGAGATCGGGTTCTCGCTCTTCGAGACCTACTGGGACGAGCTGGGCAACGGCGAGGAGAAGCTCAACCACCCGCTCATCTACCGCGAGGTCCTCGCGGAGATGGACGTGCTCCTGCCGCCCACCGGCTCCCGGGAGTTCTCCCGCTGGCCCGGCTTCCGCGACGAGTCCTTCGAGCTGCCGGTGTACTGGCTGTGCGTCGGCCGCTTCCCGCGCACCTTCCTGCCGGAGGTGCTGGGCCTGAACGTCGCCATGGAGCTGTCCGGTGTCGGCGGCTCGTACCGCCGGGCCCGGCTCGCGCTGAAGGAGCACGGCTTCAGCACCCGGTTCGTCGACATCCACAACACCATCGACAACGTCTCCACCGGCCACTCCGCGTGGGCGGCCGACGCCGTCGACACCTTCATGGCCACCGTGCCCGCCACCCGCACCACCGGTGCCCGGTCCGGCCACGAGGACGTCTGGGAGCGGGTCCGCGTCGGCTACCGCTCCCTCAACCCGCCGCGGACCTTCCTGGCCCGCCAGGTCGCGCCGCGCATGGCCCGCACCCTGGGCGGTCTGCGATGAACCACGGCCCCGTATCCCCCCTATCCGCGAGCACACCCCCGAAGACGCCGACCGGCCGTCCTTCGCGCGTTAAGGAGCACAGGCATGTCTGACCTGGTTCTGGGCGTCTCCGCCTACTACCACGACAGCGCGGCCGCCCTGGTCGCGGACGGCGTCCCCGTCGCGGCGGCCCAGGAGGAGCGCTTCACCCGGCGCCGCCACGACTCGGCCTTCCCGGCCCGGGCGGTCGAGTACTGCCTGGACGAGGTGGGCGCCACCCTGCGCGACGTCTCCGCCGTCGCCTACTACGAGGACCCGGAGCTGAAGTTCCGCCGCGTCCTCGCGACCTTCGCGGGCTCCGCCCCGTACGCCTTCCCGGCCTTCCAGCACACCGTGCCGGAGTGGCTGAAGTGGAAGCGCAGGACGGCGGACACGGTCCGCCGCGAGCTGCTGGAGCTCGGCCTCGGCCGGGTCCCGCGGATCGACGTGCGCAAGCACCACGAGTCGCACGCGGCCTCGGCGTTCTTCCCGAGCCCCTACGAGTCCGCGGCCGTCCTGTGCATCGACGGCGTCGGCGAGTGGGCCACCACCACGATGTGGCACGGCCGGGGCGACCGGCTGCGGCCCGTCGCCGAGATCCGCTTCCCCCACTCGCTGGGCCTGCTGTACTCGGCGTTCACCTACTTCTGCGGCTTCAAGGTGGACTCCGGCGAGTACAAGCTGATGGGCCTCGCGCCCTACGGCAAGCCCCGCTACGCCGGGCTGATCCGCGAGAAGCTGATCGACGTCAAGCCCGACGGCTCCTTCCGGCTCGACATGCGCTACTTCGAGTACCTGCGCGGCGAGGTGATGACCGGCCGGGGCTTCGAGCGGCTCTTCGGCGGGCCCCGCCGCAGCCCCGAGGGCCCGCTCACGGAGCGCGAGTTCGACCTCGCCGCCTCGGTGCAGCAGGTCACCGAGGAGGTCGTCGTCAAGCTGGCCCGCGCGGCCCGTGAGCGCACCGGCGAGAAGAACCTCGTCCTGGCCGGCGGCGTCGCCCTCAACTGCGTCGCCAACGGCAAGATCATCAACGAGGGGATCTTCGACGAGGTCTGGATCCAGCCCGCCGCCGGTGACGCGGGCGGCGCGCTCGGCGCGGCGCTCGCCGTGGCCGCCGACCGCGGTGCCCGCCGCACCCACCTGGGCACCGGCCGGGACGCCATGTCCGGCTCGCTGCTCGGGCCCGGCTACTCGGACGACGAGATCGCGGCGTACCTCGACGGCAAGAACGTCCCGTACACCCGCCTGGAGCCGGACGCGCTGGCCCGCGAGGTCGCCAAGGGCCTCGCCGACGGCAAGATCGTCGGGTGGTTCCAGGGCCGGATGGAGTTCGGTCCCCGCGCGCTCGGCGCCCGCTCGATCATCGGCGACCCGCGCGACCCGGTGATGCAGTCCGCGATGAACCTCAAGATCAAGTTCCGGGAGTCCTTCCGGCCGTTCGCGCCCTCGGTGCTCGACACGGACGCCAAGGACTACTTCGACCTCCCGCAGGAGAGCCCGTACATGCTCGTGGTGACCCAGGTCGCCGAGGCGCAGCGGGTCGAGGAGGCGAAGTCCGACGCCAAGGGCCTGGACCTGCTGAAGGTCCAGCGGTCCACCATCCCCGCCGTCACCCACGTCGACTCCTCCGCGCGGGTGCAGACCGTCTCCGAGCACAACAACGCGCCGTACCACCGGCTGCTCACCGCGTTCAAGGAGGAGACCGGCTGCCCGGTGCTCGTCAACACCTCCTTCAACGTGCGCGGCGAGCCGATCGTGAACACGCCGGAGGACGCCTACACCTGCTTCATGCGCACCGACATCGACCTCCTGGCGGTGGGCAACTTCCTGCTGGAGAAGTCCGCGCAGCCCGAGTGGCACGAGGACAACGACTGGCGTGAGGCGATTCCGCTCGACTAGGCCCCCGGCCGGGCCCCGGCCGACCGTGGCCGCGAGGCAGGCCCTCGCGGCGCCGCCGGGCCCGGCGGACCGCCCCACGCAACGACGAAGAAGCCCCCGAGAAAGAGCAGGACGATGCCCAAACCTCTGCTTTTCGCCGCCTATTACCTCGTGGTCACGCCGATCGGCCTCGTGAGCCGGCGTCTGCGTGACCCGCTGGCCCGGCGCTGGGACCCGCGCGCGCGGACCTACTGGATTCCCGTAGCGGGCCATGACTGAGCACCCGCACGCGAGTGACCGATCGGAGCCCTCGATGACAGACGGCATACGACTGTCCGAATTCCGTCTCGACGACGGTACAAGGGACCTCCTGGGCAAGGAGATCGCCGAGCGCGTGGCCGCCACCGAACTGGACTCGGACGCCGATGAGGCGATCCTGGCCACGATCGGCGCGCACGCCCTGGGCAACCTCCTGCCCGGCCAGGTCCTGCACGAGCTGGAGATCTTCTCGGTGGCCGGCGCCCACGCGCTGATCCTGGGCAACCTCCCGCGGCAGGACTTCCCGGACACCCCGGTGCACGGCTACGGTGACGAGACCGGCCTGGCCGTGATCAACGCCCTCCACTTCGGGCTGCTCCAGCTGCTGGGCGCCACGCCCTTCGCCGTCAGCTACGAGAACGACGGCCGGCTGATCCGCAATGTCGTGCCCAACCCGGCCGCCAGCGGCATCACCAGCTCCTGGGGCGCGGACTCGGAGTTCTTCTGGCACTCCGACCAGCCGCACCTGCCGTTCGGCGAGCCGGGCACCGACCCCCGGCTGTACGTCCCGCACTACCTCTCCTTCTACGCCGTACGCAACGACGAACGCGTGCCCACGGAGCTCACGGCGGTCGACGGGGTCGCCGAAGCGCTCGACGAGCACACCCGGACGCTGCTCCAGCGGCCGGAGTTCGCCGTGGGCGTGCCCGCCTCCAACGACATGGACGGCTCCGTCCGGGAGCTGGCACCCGCCCGGCTGCTGGAGACCGCGCCCGACGGCCGGCTGCGGGCCCGCTACGACCGGGGCACCACCCGGGGGGTGACGGAGGAGGGCGCCACCGCGCTCGCCGCCTTCTCGGAGTCCCTGACGGGCGCCGGGTCCAGGGAGCTCGTCCTGAACGCCGGCGATTTCATGATCTTCGACAACACCCGGGTGCTGCACCGCCGCAAGGCCTTCAGCCCGCTCCCCGACGCCGGGGCCCGCTGGCTGCGCCGCATCTACGCCAGCTGATCACCACCCCCCTCCTCATCTGACACCCCATAGGAGTTCGCATGCCCCGCAAGTTCCGCGTAGCGGTGATCGGCGGCCGTCCGGCGCCCATCAACGGCGCGAAGGAGCTGGACATCGACATCGTGCTCGTCCACGAGAAGGGCGCGTACGACGAGGCCGTCGCCGAGCACTGCGAGCGCATCATCCACGCGCCGCTCACCGACGGCCAGGCCATCCTGGACGTGCTGCGCCCGCTGCACGAGGAGCGCCCCTTCGACCGCGTCGTCACCACGACCGAGCCGGCCGCCGAGTCGACCGGTTTCGTGGTGGACGCCCTCGGCCTGCCCGGCGTCTCCGAGGCGACGGCCCGCGCCCTGAAGGACAAGGCCCTCACCCGTGAGCTGCTGGCGAAGCACGACCTCAGCCCGGTGCGCTACCGCGTCGTGAAGAGCGTCGAGGAGGCCACCGCGTTCCTCGCCGAGGTCGGCGGCCCGATCGTCCTCAAGCCCGTCGACGGCGTCGCGAGCCTGCACATCCACGAGATCTCGGAGCCCGCGCAGGTGGCGGCCGCCTGGGAGACCCTCCAGGCCGCCGGGATCACCGCGCCGATCGCCGAGGAGTTCCTCACCGGCCCGGTCGTCAGCGTCGACTCCTTCTCCTTCGAGGGCCGGCACCTCACCATCGGCTACTCCGAGTACCGGATGAACGAGCGCTTCGTGGAGTGGGAGGTCAGCACGCCCAGCCGGGTCGCCCGCCCGCACCTGGCCGAGCTGCGCGCCCTCACCGTGAAGCTGCTCGACGCGGTCGGCCTCACCGAGGGCCCCTCGCACAGCGAGTTCGTGCTGACCCCCGACGGCCCCCGGGTGCTGGAGTCGCACGCCCGCCTCGCCGGCAGCGGCGCCCCCGAGCTGGTCCGCCGGGCCTTCGGCCTCGACCTCAACCGGATGTTCCTGACGGTGCTGCTCGGCATCGACGAGCTGCCGGAGACCTCGCCGGAGCCCGTCGCGGGCGCCGCGGTGCGCTTCTTCACCCCCGACGCGGGCACGGTCCGCTCGGTCGACGTGGAGGAGGGCATTCCGTCCACCGTGCGCCACCTGCCGAAGGGCGAGGTGCCGCTGGTCTTCCTGCCCTACCTGGACCAGCTCCGGGACGAGGAGGTGGCGGCCGTGATCCAGAAGGGCCCCGGTGACGAGGTGCCCGAGCTGCTGACCGTGGCCGACTGCGTCTCCGGCTACGTCATCGCCACCGGCGTGGACGCCGACGACGCCGTGGCCAAGTGCGACGACATCAACGACCGGATCCGCTTCAGCATCGGCTGACGGGTCGATCATCGGCCGGTCCGGCCGCCGGGCTCTTCGCGGGCCGCGCCCGACACAACGGCGCGGCCCGCGAGGAGCCCGCTTCGACCGACGGGAGAACCCTGTGCAAAGCAACGCAGCACAGCTGCTGGAATCGGCCCACAAGGCGGTCGCCAAGGAATTCGGCCCGGACGACGACCTCGCCCGGGTGGCGCTGCACCTCATCGAGTGCGCGACGGACGTGGTGGGCGGGCTGCCGGACGCCGATCTCGACGCCGCCCAGGAGGCCCTGGGCGCGGCCCGTGCCGCCGTCCTCACCGCGACGTACGCCGTGCGCCGGATCCACGACCACGCCAGAAGGGAACAGCCTTGAGCGACCACATCCTGGTCATCCACCGGTGGCGCGACCGGTACGCGCTGTACGAGAACTACATCGACCACAGCGCGCACCGCGTCTCGTACGTGACCACGGTGCTGGGCCGGCAGTCCATCCCCGAGAGCGCGGCGGGCATCGTCACGGTCCGTGCCACGGACGACTTCCACCAGGTCAAGCAGGCCGCCGACACCCTGTCCGTGCGCTTCGGCACGCCGGCCCGGGTGGTCGCGCTCAACGAGGGCGACCTGGACACGGCGGCGCTGCTGCGCGCCCAGCTCGGCTGCCCCGGGCAGAGCCCCATGGAGCTCGCCCGGTTCCGCGACAAGCTGACCATGACGGAGCTGGTGGCGGGCGCGGGGATCCGTACGCCCGCCTTCGCGGACGCCCCCGACGCCGAGTCGGTGCGGGAGTTCGCGGACGCCCACGGCTGGCCGGTGATCGTCAAGCCCCGCCGGGGGACCGCCAGCCGGGGCGTGATGCGCCTGGACTCGGCGGCGGACCTCGGCGAGCTGGAGGCGCTGGAGCCCGAGGCCCGGCTGGTGCAGACGCTCTGCCCGGACACGATCTTCCACATCGACGGGCTGTGGACCGGCACCGCCCTGGGCCCCTGGACGGCCTCCCGCTATGTGAACACCTGCGTCGACTTCACCGAGGGCCAGACCCTGGGCTCGGTCGAGGAGGACGATCCGGAACTTCTCGGTCCGCTCGGTGAGTTCACCGCCGCCGTCTCGGCCGCCCTCGGCGGGCGCCGCCCCTGGGTCTTCCACCTGGAGGTGTTCGTCGGCACCGAGGAGTCCGGCGCGCCCCGGCTGACCTTCCTGGAGGCCGGCTGCCGGGTCGGCGGCGCGGAGATCCCCTTCATCTGGCGCGAGGTGCACGGCGTCGACCTGATGTCCGCCGCGGCCGCCATCCAGGTCGGCCGGGAACCGGCGCTGGACCCGGTTCCGCACGGCAGCACCGGCGGCTGGCTGCTGGTGCCCACCCCGGTGCCCGCGCCCTGCGAGGTCGTCGGCACCTCGCTGCCGCCGAGTTCCGGCCCCGCTCCGTACGCCACCGTCGTCCCGCAGATCGGCTATGTGATGCCGAAGGTCGGCGGTTACGAGCACGTGGGCGCCCGGTTCCGGTTCCGCGGCGGCACCACCCACGAGGTGGAGAAGTCGATTCTGGCCACGGCCGACCAATTCACCCTGGACTGCGTTGCGGTTGAATGACCGGGATCCCCCGTCGCCCGGGGCGGCTTGCGGCCCGACCGCCGGCAAACGCTCCGTTAGCAAAGGAGTTGTATGGTCAGCATGCACGCCGTGGTGGGCATGGCGGTCATCGCGCTCGGCCTGGTGCTCACCCCCGGCCCCAACATGATCTATCTGGTGTCCCGTTCGGTGACCCAGGGCAAGCGGGCCGGACTGGTCTCGCTGCTCGGCGTCGCCGCGGGCTTCTTCGTCTACCTCCTGGCCGCCATCGCCGGCATAGCCACCCTCTTCACCCTGGTGCCGGCCGTCTACACCTCGGTGAAGCTGGCCGGCGCGGCGTATCTGCTCTGGCTCGCCTGGAAGACGCTCAAGCCCGGCGGCACCTCCGCCTTCGACCCCAAGCCGCTGCCCCCGGACCCGCCGCGCAAGCTCTTCACGATGGGTCTGGTCACCAACCTCCTCAACCCCAAGATCGCGATCCTCTATATCTCGGTGCTGCCGCAGTTCGTCGAGCCCGACAAGGGCTCCGTGGCGCTCCAGAGCCTCCTGATCGGCCTCACCCAGATCGTCGTCGCGGTCACCGTGAACGCCCTGATCGCCCTGGGAGCCGGATCCATCTCCGCCTTCCTCAAGAGCCGTCCCCGGTGGCTGAACATCCAGCGCTATGTGATGGGCACCGCGCTGGCCGGGATCTCGGTACGCGTCGCCGTCACATGAGACCCGGCGGCCCGTCCTCCCGGCACACCCCTCGCCTCACCCCTCGCCCCACCCCTCCTACGAGCCCTCGTACGACAACAAGCGGAGTCAACTGATGTTTCGAGTAGCGTGGATCGGCGGCCGCCCGGCCCCCATCGCCGGCGCCAAGGACCTGGGCATCGACATCGTGCTCGTCCACGAGGAGGGCCTCTACGAGCCGTCGATCGCGGAGCACTGCGAGCGCATCGTGCACGCCCCGATCACCGACGGCCCGGCCGTCCTCGAGGTGCTGCGCCCGCTGCACGAGGAGCGCCCGTTCGACCGCGTCCTCACCACCTCCGAGCCGGCCGGCGTCGCCTGCGGCCACGTCGTCGACGCGCTGGGCCTGCCCGGCGTCGGCGAGCAGACCCAGCGCTCGCTCAAGGACAAGGCCCTCACCCGCGAGCTGCTCGCCAAGCACGACCTCAGCCCCGTGCGCCACCAGGTGGTGCACAGCGCCGAGGAGGCCGCGGAGTTCGCCGCCTCGGTCGCCGGGCCGATCGTCCTCAAGCCCGTCGACGGCGCGGCCAGCCGCCACATCAACCGGGTGGAGGGCGCCGAGGAGGCCGTCCGCGCCTGGGAGTCCATGACCGCGGCCGGACTCACCTCGGCCCTCGCGGAGGAGTTCCTCTCCGGCCCGGTCGTCAGCGTCGACGGCTTCTCGCTCGGCGGCCGCCACCTGGTCATCGGCTACTCCGATTACCGCATGAACGACCGCTTCGTGGAGTGGGCGGTCAGCACCCCCAGCCGGGTCGCCGTCCCCTACCTGGACGAGCTGCGGGACATGACCGCCCGGCTGCTCGACGCCGTCGGCCTGACCGAGGGCCCCTCGCACAGCGAGTACGTGCTGACCCCGAACGGCCCCCGGGTCCTGGAGTCCCACGCCCGGCTCGGCGGCCACGCCATGCAGCACCTGGTGAACCGGGCCTTCGGCCTGGACCTCGCCCGGATGATGCTCACCGTCCCGCTCGGCATCGACGAGCTGCCGCTCACCCCGCCGGAGCCGATCGGCGGCGCGGCCATCCAGTTCTTCGTCCCCGAGCCCGGCACCGTCGAGGCCGTCGAGATCGACGACGACATCGACGCCGTCGTCCGGCGCGTACCGCCGGGCGAGCTCACGGACGCCTACCTCCCGCTCCTGCACGAGATCACCCCCCACGACCGGGGCGTGGTGATCGCCCGCAACCCCGGGGACACCATCCCGCCGCTGCGCACCGTCGCCGACTGCTGCGCGGGCTTCATGCTGGTCACCGGCGACGACGGCGACGACGCGGTGGCGCGGTGCGACGTGATCGCCCGCCAGGTCCGCTTCCGAACCGCCTGAGCCCGTGACGTCCCCCTCGGAAACGCCCTCGCGCACGCGGGCGGACGCGGCGGCCTCCCCGGAGACCGCCGCGCCGGCCGTCCGCTCCGTCTTCGCCCTCAAGGACTTCCGGTACGTCTTCGCCGCCGGGGCGACCAGCAAGTTCGGCACCCAGATCAGCTATCTGGCCGTCCCGCTGCTCGCCGTCACGGAACTGGACGCCTCCACGGGCCAGGTCGGCGCGCTCGCCGCGCTGAGCACCCTCGCGTTCCTGCTGATCGGGCTGCCGGCCGGCGCCTGGGTCGACCGGATGCGCCGAAGACGCCTCCAGATCACCGCCGACGTGGTCCGCGCCGTGCTCTTCGGCTCGGTCCCGGTGGCCTGGTGGTACGACGCCCTGACTCTCTATCAGCTCTACGCGGTCGTGCTGATCGGCGGCGTGGCGACGGTCTTCTTCGACGTCGCCAACCAGAGCTTCCTGCCCCACGTCGTGGGCCGTGAGCGGCTCGGCGAGGCCAACGCCCGGCTGATGAGCGCGGAGGCCGTCAACTCGGTCGCCGGGCGCGGCGCGGGCGGCTACCTCGTCCAGCTGATCACCGCCCCGCTGGCCATCGGCGTCAACGCCGCCACGTATGTGGTCTCGGCGCTGTGCCTGCTGCGGGTGCGGCGCCCCGAGCCGGCGCCGAAGCGGCAGCCGGACCGGCACCTCGGCAAGGAGATCCTGGAGGGCGCCCGCTTCGTCCTGGGCCATCCGCTGCTGCGCCCGATAGCCCTGGAGGGCGCCGCCACCAATCTGGCCGTCCAGATGAGCCTCACCCTGCTCCCGGTGCTCTTCGTCCGCGAGCTGCGCCTCTCCGAGGGCCTGCTCGGCGCCTACCTGGGCCTCGGCGGCGTCGGCGCCTTCCTCGGCTCCCTGTGCGCCCGCGCCCTCGGCCGGCGGCTCGGGCACGGCCGGTCGATGTGGGTGATCGGCCTGGCCGTCGCCCCGATGGGAGCCCTGATCGCCCGCCTCGACCGGGGCCCCGCGCTCTGGATCGCCGCGCTCGCCTGGCTGGCCATCACCTTCAAGATCGGCTCGGACAACGTCATCAAGGTGACCGCCCGCCAGGAGCTCACCCCCGACCACCTCCTCGGTCGCATGAACGCCACTTTCCGCTTCCTGGTCACCGGCGCCCTGGCCGTCGGCTCCCTCCTGGCCGGCCTCCTGGCCGAGCTCGCGGGGCTGCGGGCGGCGCTGTGGACGGGGGCGGGGATCATGGCGGTGAGCTGGCTGCTGATCTTCTTCTCGCCGCTGCGGTCGATGAAGGAACTGCCCAAGGCGTGAGGGGCCGGGGGCGAAGCCCCCACTCGGGTCGCGCTCCGCCCGCGTCCGGCCGTGCGCCGGGCGCGGGCGGTCGTCCTCGTGCCGCCGGCCGGGACCCGGCGTCCGCCGCCGCGACGTCGGCACCCGTACGACCGGGCCCGGACCTCACGCCGGCGCCGCGCTCCCCTCCCGCGCCTCCTGCACCGCCACCCGGTATCCCAGCTGGAACAGCGTCTCCGCGTCCAGCTCCTGCTTCAGCCGCGCGATGTGCGACGCACACGTCCGCTTGCTCACGCCGATCCGGCGGGCGATCACCGATTCGCTCTCGCCCTCGATGAGGAGCCGGACGATGGTCTGGCGGAGTTCGGTGGAGATGGCGGAGGTCGCGGCGGTGCTGTAGTCCGTGGGGAACGGCGTGGCGCGCTGCCAGTTGCGGTCGAAGATATCGGCGAGGTAGCGCACGACGGACTCGTCCTTGATCAGGACCGCGCTGTTGTCGTCGTCGGCGGCGGGGATGAAGGCCAGCCGGCGGTCGACCACGATGAGGCGCTTGAAGAGTTCGTCGAGGGTGCGCACCTGGGCGCCGAGGGCCGTCACCTCGGTGACGTAGGTGCGGGTGACCGGGTCGAACTGCGCGCTGTGCTGGTAGAGGGTCCGCATGCTCGCGCCGCGGTCCAGGAGCGGCCGGTCGCGGCCGAGCGCCTCCTGGAGGACCGCGCTGGACCGGCCGCCGCCCGGCTGCGCCGTGAGGAGCTCCTCCCGGCAGCCGCCGAGGGCGCTGTCCAGGTGGAAGTTGATGGCGTGCCGGCCGCGCAGCCTGTCGAACGCGTCGTTGCGGACGGCGGACTGCCGCATCCGCTGGTACTCCTCGACGAACGGCGCCAGTTCGTCCCGGATGTCGGCGGCCTGGTCCAGGAGGTCCAGCGCCTTGGCCCGCCAGGCGACGCCGATCCGCGCCTCGGCGATCTGCGGGTCGAGGGGGAGGTAGCGCCCGGACTCCGCCGGGTCGGGTTCGACCAGTCCCAGGTGCAGGAGCTGCCGCACGGCGTCGTCGCCGGCCGGGAGCGGGCCGGTCGCACCGTCCCGGAGAGCCCGCCGGTACAACTCCCGGGCCTCGGTGGTGAGTACGGGGGAGGTCGGCCCCGCGAGCGGGGGAACGGTGCCCTGATCCATCGCAGTTGCGTCCCGTCGTTAAGTGAATATGCCAGAGGCATTGTCCAACGCGGGTGGTTTGCGGTGCTGTGCGGGGGGCTCGGCCAATATGGACGTAGAAATTCCGGATAGTCGGGAGCCCCCTCACTTTCGTGCAGTGCGAAGAGGTGATCCCGCGCAGCCGTTCTCCCGCCACCCGAGACGGTGCAGGATCGAGTCATCGCCGGGCCGGAAAACGCGGCCGGGAAAACTTCTCAGGGGTGGGGTAATGCGAAAGAACGGCGCGCTGGTCCGGGTTACTCGTCAGGGTTTCGTCAAGACGTCCGTGGTGACGGCGCTGGGATTCTCGGCGATGGCGGCCCTGTTGATCCCGGCCGCATCGGGCCAGGTCACCGAGGACCAGGACCGGACGTTCGTCTCCGCCGCCCCCGCATTCCGCGCCGACTCCGGCTGGGGATAAAACCCCCCGGCCGGGCGGCGAAGAGGCCGCACCGGTGTGCCCCTTATTCGAATTCAATGACACGAACGAAATAATGGAGAGCGCCGCCATGGCGAATGCACGGACCGAAATCACGCCCGACGGCGACACCGCCTCCGTGGGCCTCCTGGACCGCCCCCGGTTCGAGCTGCGCAGCGACATCACCGTGGAACTCGTGGACCACTCCGCGAGCGACGTGGGTGTCGTCCGCGCCGCACGGGTCTCCACCGCTGGCGAGGACGCCCACCGCGAGGAGCGCGGCGAGGGCTATATGGACGGCCTCATCAAGTACCTGATGCGGAGCCGCCACGGGAGCCCGTTCGAGCACAATTACATGACGTTCCTCATCAACGCCCCGATCTTCACCGTGCGGCACCTGATGCGCCACCGCACCTGGTCGTTCAACGAGGAGAGCGCCCGCTACCGCGAGATCAACCCGGTCTTCTACGTGCCGGACGGCGACCGCCTGCTCCGTCAGGAGGGCAAGCCCGGCGACTACCAGTACGTGCCCGGCGCCGACGGCGACCACACGCGGCTCACCGAGTCCGCCTCCCGCGTCTACACGGCCGCGTACGAGGAGTACACGAGCCTGCTGGAGAGCGGTGTCGCCCGGGAACTCGCGCGCATGGTCCTGCCGGTGTCCACCTACTCGGCCGTGTACGCGACGTGCAACGCCCGTTCGCTGATGCACTTTCTCGGCCTGCGGACCAACCGCAAGGACGCCTCCTACGTCTCCCACCCGCAGCGTGAGATCGAGATGGTCGCGGAGCAGATGGAGCGCGAGTTCGCCCGCCTCATGCCGCTGACGCACGCGGCGTTCGACTCCTTCGGCCGGGTCAGCCCGTGACCGGCCGGCACTTCCCCCACGGCGCCGGACGGCAGCGGTGAAGGTCACCGTCTACGCGGGCTCGGCGTCGGGCAACCGCCCGGTGTTCGAG
The DNA here is from genome assembly GCF_021228125.1 of Streptomyces albireticuli. Lineage (GTDB taxonomy): Bacteria > Actinomycetota > Actinomycetes > Streptomycetales > Streptomycetaceae > Streptomyces > Streptomyces albireticuli. The sequence goes on along the minus strand of NZ_JAJQQS010000017.1, from coordinate 219,076 downwards.
CGGGAGGCCCGGGAGTTCGCCCGCTCCCTGGCCGAGGCCGGAGTGGAGATCGTCTACGGCGGAGGCGCGGTCGGCCTCATGGGCGCGGTGGCCGACGCGGCCCTGGAGGCCGGCGGCACCGTCACCGGCGTGATGCCGAAGTCGCTGGTCGACGCCGAGGTCGCGCACCGCGGCCTGACCCGCCTGCACGTCGTCGACACCATGCACGAACGCAAGCAGATGATGGCCGACCTCGGCGACTGCTTCGTCGCCCTCCCGGGGAGCGTCGGCACCCTCGAGGAGATCGTCGAGGTCTGGGCCTGGCTCGTGCTCGGATACCACGGCAAGCCCGTGACGCTGCTGAACACCGACGGCTACTGGAGCCGCCTCATGGGCATGGCCCGGCGCATGGCGGCCAACGGCTTCCTCCGCCCGGAAGAACTCCAGTCCTTCGTGCCCGTCGGGAACGCGGAGGAACTCTTCCGGATGTACGAGACCTGGCGGCCCCCCGCCCCCCGGTGGGGACTGCCCGAAGGACAGACAAGGAAAGACGGACAATGACGTTGAGTGAAGCGATGCCGCTGCTCCTGGAGACCCCGGCGTCGCCGGTCACCCTCGTGGAGGGGTACGTCCCGGTCATCGACCTGAGCTCGGCCCGCGGCGGCGACGCCCTCGGCCGGCGGAACGTCGCCGAGGCCATCGGCACGGTGTGCGAGACGAGCGGCTTCCTCGTGATCGTCGGCCACGGTGTGCCCGAGGCCGTGATCGCCGAGATGTACCGCGCCACCAAGGAGTTCTTCGCCCTCCCGCAGCCCGAGAAGGACGCGCTGCTGAGCGACCCCGCGGACCCGCTGATGCGGGGCTTCGGCCGGTCGGGCAGCCTCGCCGCGTCCAACGCGGACGCCGCGGTCGAGCACGAGCGCCGCCGCCCCGACCTGTCCCAGACCTTCACGTACAACCGCCTCGGCGACCCGGGGGCCGTGCTGCCGCCCTCCGCCGACGAGCGGCTCCGGCTGCCCAACAAGTGGCCCGCGCTGCCCGGCTTCGAGGAGGCGTACCGCGGCTACTACGCGGCCATGGAAGAGCTTTCCGTGGACATCATGCGGCTGTTCGCGCTGGCCCTCGGCCTGCCGGAGGACTGGTTCGACGACAAGGTCGACCAGCACATGACCAACCTGACGACCAACTACTACCCGGCCCAGCCGGAACCCCCGCGGCCGGGCCAGCTCCGCAAGGGCCTGCACAGCGACTGGGGCAGCCTCACCGTCCTCTACCAGGACGACGCGCCCGGCGGCCTCCAGGTCCAGGGCGCCGACGGCGAATGGCTCGACGTCCCCGTGATCCCCGGCTCCTTCGTGATCAACATCGGTGACCTGATGGCCATCTGGACCAACGACAAGTGGGTGAGCACCGTGCACCGCGTGGTCAACCCGCCCCGCGAGGCCGCCCACCGCGAGCGGTACTCCATGCCGTTCTTCCACCAGCCGAACTTCGACGCCGTGATCGAGTGCATCCCCACCTGCGCCGACCCGGACCGTCCGGCCCGCCACGAACCCGTGCTGTCCGGCGAGTACATCACGGAGAAGTTCCGCCGCGCCTACGACCTGTGACCTGACCGGCGAGCGCACCGACCGCGCCCGGAACGGCCCCCCGGACACCGAACGACGCCGGATCCGCCACCCGGATCCGGCACAAGGAAGCACATATGAAATGGGGCATGAATGTCAGTCGATTCATCCTCTGACACCGGCCGGAACACCCTTCTGGCCCGCCTGGGACTCCCCGACCTGTCCGGCAGCGGCCGTTTCGTCGCGGCGAACGTCATCGACAGCCTGGCCAGTGGGCTCGTCATGGCCTTCATGGTCGTCTACTTCACCAGGACCACGGACCTCTCCCTGGTCTCGGTGGGCACGGCCCTCACCCTGGGCTACGCGCTCGCCCTCCCCGCGCCCGCCGTGGCCGGCCGGCTCCTGGACCGCTTCGGTCCCCGGGTGGTCGTGGGCGTGGGGAACCTGATCTCCGCCCTCGGTTTCGCCTGCCTCTTCCTCGCCCACGAGACCTGGCAGATCGTGGCCACCCAGCTGATCGTCCAGACCGGCGCGTCCCTGTACTGGACCGCCGGCAGCGCCCTCGTGCCCCTGGTGGCGGCGGAAGGGGACCGGACGCGCTGGTTCGGCTTCATCCGGGCCCTGCGCAACGTCGGCATCGGCTTCGGCGGTGCCGTCGCCTCCCTCGCGATGGCCGTCGCCAGCACCACGGGCCTCAGGGTGCTCGTAGCTGTCAACGCGCTGAGCTACCTCCTGGCCGCCTGGCTGATCACCACCTGGCGGCCGGCCGGTGAGCCGAGCGCGGAGGAGAAGGCCGCCGCGGCCGGCGAGGCCCCCCGGGCCGGCTACCTCACCGTCCTCCGTGACGGCGCCTATATGCGGCTGGTCACGGCCAACCTCGCCTTCGTCCTGGCCTCGATGGTGCTCAGCGTGCTGCTCGGCGTCTACGCCGTGGACAGCCTGGGCGCGGGCGCCTGGGTGGCCGGTGTGCTCATCACCCTCAACACCGCCCTCGTGGCCACCACCCAGACCGTCGCCACCCGGTGGATCGAACGGCACCGGCCCGCCAAGGTCATCGCCCTGGCGGCCGTGACCAACGCGGTGGCCTTCGCGGGCTTCGCGGCCCTGAGCCTCGTCCCCTCCTGGGCCGTGGTCGCGGGCCTGCTGGGCGCCGTCGTCCTCTACACCCTCGCCGAGGTGCTGGGCTCCCCGCCGATGGGCGAGCTCAGTGTCTCCATGGCCCCCGCCCACGCCCGGGGCCGCTATCTCGGAATGTTCCAGCTCTCGTGGACGCTCGGCGGCGCCGTCGCCCCGGCGGTGCTGACCGCCCTGCTGGACCGGGGCCCCGCCTGGCCCTGGCTGTTCCTCGCCGGATTCAGCCTGCTGGCCGTGCCCCTGGTCCTGAGCCTGCGGCAGGCACCCGCCCCCGCCGCCCCCACCGTCCACGCCGATGGCGTCTCCGCCATGGAAGGAAGCCACTCGTGAAGAAAGTCCTGCTGATCGAGGCGAACGTCTACGCCGGTGAAGACCTGCTGACGGCGGCCGCCGACCTCGGGTACCGGGTCCACGTGGCCACCCACGAGGACCTCTACGACCAGTACCGGCCCGAGCTCAAGGAGCGGATCGCGGGGACGGTCTTCACCGACTTCTCCGACGCCGGCACCGCCGTCGCCGACCTCACCGCCTTCTGCCGTGCCGAGGGCATCGACGGCGTCGTCACCTCCTGGGAGTTCCTCTCCCCGCTGGCCACCCGGGTCGCCGCCGCGCTGGGCCTGCCCGGCCACGCGCCGGAGTTCGCGGACGCCTGCCGCAACAAGCGCCTGATGGCCGAGGTGTTCGACGCGCACGGCGTCGCCGCGCCCCGCACCGTGACGGCCCCCGACCACGAAGCCCTGGCCCTGCGCATCAAGGAGAGCGGGCTCTCCTTCCCGCTCGTCGTCAAGCCCGCCGAGAACGCCGGCTCCATCGGCGTCAGCGTCGTCCGGTCCGAGGCCGGGCTGCCGGCCGCCGCCGCGCTCGCCCAGCAGCAGACGCACGAGTTCCCGCACGGCATCGCCCTGGACACCACCCTGCTCGCCCAGGAGTACGTGGACGGCGACGAGTTCAGCATCGAGACGATCGTCTCCGGCGGCGTCGCCCACCACCTCGCCGTCACCGAGAAGTTCACCACCGACGACGCCAGCCGCGCCGAGACCGGTCACACCGTGCCCGCCGAGCTGGCCGCGCCGGACCAGGAGGCCGTGCTCGCCGTGGTGAGCGCCGCGATCGCCGCGCTCGGCCTGCGCGACGGAGTCGCCCACACCGAGGTCAAGCTGGACTCCCGGGGCAACGCCAAGATCATCGAGATCGGCGCCCGGCCGCCCGGCGACAACATCATGAAGCTGGTGTCCGAGGCCCTGGGCGTCAGCGAGGCCCGTGCGTACCTCCAGGCCGCCGTCGGGGAGCGCCCCGACGTCACCCCGACCCGTACAGGCGCCGCCGCGATCCGCTTCTTCACCGCGCCGCACGCCGGCACCTTCCGCCGGATCGACGGGATCCCGGAGGCGGGGCACGTCGTGGCCTCCTCGGTCTACAAGCAGCCGGGCGACGAGGTGGGCGGCCCCACCGACAACATCGGCCGCATCGGGCACGTCATCCTCCGCGGTGACACCGCCGCCGAGACGAACAAGGCCGCGCTGGAGATCCTCAACGGCGTCACGGTCGAGATGGAGACCGCGCGATGAAGAGGATCGCCTTCCTGAGGTCCATCGAGGTCCAGCAGACGGCCCCCTACCTGTACGGGCTCCGGGACGGCCTCGACACCGCCGGCATCGAGGCCAGGCTGTTCTACACCGACGGCGAGTGCGGACCGGAGGACTTCCCCGGTACCGCCGAGAAGCTCAGCCCGGACGTCTCCTGCGAGGAGCTCGTCGCCCGCCTCGTCGCGTGGGCGCCGGACGGCGTCGTCTCCCTCTCGATCGCTGACGAGAACGCCCTGCGCGACGCCCTCGTCAAGGAGGGACTGGCCGCCCACGGCATCCCCATGGTCATGCACGGCGTGGAGATCACCCGGACGCTGGCCAACAAGTGGGACACCAAGGAGCTTGTCCGGGCCCACGGCCTGGACACCCCCGAGGGCATCCTCCTCGACGGGGACCTCCTCAACGGCCGCAGCCTGGCGGTACCGGCCTACCCCGAGCTCGTCGAGCGCAGCGCCGAGCTGTTCGGCTACCCGCTGCTCACCAAGCCGCTGTGGGACTGCCTGGCCAACGGGGTCGCCTTCCTCGACGGCTCGGCGGACCTTCAGGAGTACCTGAACCGGCCGTACGACGGCAACGCCGTCCTGGAGAAGTGCCTGCGCGGCGAGCTGTGCTCGGTCGAGATCGTCGGCCGCGACGGCGACTTCCTGATCCAGCCCCTCGTCTGGAAGGGGGAGACCGGCGGCAAGCCCGAGTTCACCTTCGGGGCGCTGCGCTATTCGGCGCCCCGCCCGGCCGCCGAGGCCGACTTCGCGCCGGTGGCGGCCCGGCTCCGGTCGATGTGCGCCGACATCGGCGTCGAGGGCGCCGTCGAGGTGGAGATGATCTACCACGCGGGCACCTACCAGGTCATCGAGATCAACCCGCGGGTCTCCGGCTCGACCACGCTGTCCATCGCGAGCTCGGGGCGGAACACCTACGGGTGCCTCGTCGACATGGTGCGCGGCGACTGGTCCGCCCGGCGGACGCAGGCGCCGGCCGGGGAACGCGAGCGCCTCGCCTTCCAGTTCCCGGTCGAGGGGCTGACGGACGCGCTCGCGCGCGCCCTGGAGGAGGAGCTGGACCTGGTGCGCGCCACCCGGCTGCACATCGACGGCCAGGAGCACGGCAACGTGATCATCACCTGTGAGTTCGCGGACGCCCCCGCCCTGGGCGCCAGGCTGCACTCCCTCCGGGAGCGGTTCGGGATGATGCCGGCCGCGCTCGTCGACGAGATCGCCGCCGTCGCGTGGCCCGCCCCCGTGGCCGCCGCGCTCCCCCTCGCCTCCTAGCGGGCACCACGGCACCGGCGCGGCCGGGCGAGGACGGACGACGTCCCGCCCGGCCGCCGGCCGGTGCCGCCCGGGCGGCACCCCGCGCCCTTACCCCCCACCACCCGTAGACGTGCGAAAGGCGGCCGGCGCCCATGGCGGGCAACAGATTCGGAACCCGTTGGACCCTCCACGGCGACGGCGGCGCGCCCCCGCCGGGCACGGCGGTGCTGCCCCACGAGCGGCTGTCCTGGCCGCGCACCGTGGGGCTCGGCATGCAGCACGTGGTGGCCATGTTCGGCGCCACGTTCGTCTTCCCCACGGTCATGGGGCTGGACGCCAACCTGTCCGTGATGATGTCGGGCCTGGCGACCATCGTGTTCCTGCTCATCGTCCGCGGCCGGATCCCCAGCTATCTGGGGACCAGCGCCGCCTTCGTGGGCGCCGTCGCCTCCGTACGGGCCGCCGGCGGCGGTACGGCCGCGGTCACCGGCGCCGTGCTGGTCACCGGGCTCGTCGTCGCGGCCCTGGGCCTGCTGATCCACCGGGTCGGCCCCGCCCTCGTGCACCGGGTCTTCCCGCCGGTGGTCTCCGGTGCCGTCGTCCTGCTCATCGGCTTCAACCTGGCGCCCGTCGTGGCCAAGGCGTACTGGCCGCAGGACCAGTGGGTCGCGCTGGCGACGATGACGGTGGTCATCGCGGCCTCGGCCCTGCTGCGCGGCTTCTGGGCGCGGCTCGCCGTCCTCTTCGGGCTGCTCTTCGGGTTCGTCCTGTCCTGGACCCTCGACCGGGTCACCGGCCCGGTGCACGCGATCGACGCCACCGGTAGGGTCACCGATCACCTGAGGGTGGACCTCTCCGGGGTGGCCGACGCCGCGTGGTTCGGGCTGCCGCACCTCCAGGCGCCGGAGTTCCGGCTCAGCGCGGTCCTGGTCACCCTGCCGGTCCTGGTCGCCCTGGTGGCCGAGAACGCCGGGCACGTGAAGGCGGTGGGGGAGATGACCCGCACGGACCTGGACGGGAGCCTGGGCAAGGCCGTCTTCGCCGACGGGGTGGCGACCGCGCTCTCCGCCTCCGTGGGCGGGTCGCCCACCACGACCTTCGCCGAGAACATCGGCGTCATGGCGGCGACCCGGGTGTACTCGACGGCCGCCTACTGGGTCGCCGCGCTGGTCGCGGTCCTGTTCGGCCTCTGCCCCAAGTTCGGGGCGCTCGTCGCCGCGACGCCGGGCGGGGTCCTGGGCGGCATCACCGTGATCCTCTACGGGATGATCGGCCTGCTGGGCGCCAGGATCTGGGCGGAGCACAAGGTCGACTTCACGGATCCGGTGAACCTCGTGTCCGTCGCCGCGGGCACGGTCGTCGGCATCGGCGGGGTCTCCGTCGAGCTGGGCTCGGGCTTCGCCGTCTCCGGCATCGCGCTGGGCACCCTCACCACGCTCGTCGCCTATCACCTGCTCCGCTTCAACGCGGCACGCGCGGCACGCGCGACGGGCACATACGAGAACCGCCCCCGACCTGCGAGTGCAGATCGAGGGCGGTTCCCTGAAGCGGTAGCGGTGGGATTTGAACCCACGGTGGAGTTGCCCCCACACACGCTTTCGAGGCGTGCTCCTTAGGCCGCTCGGACACGCTACCGAGAGAGAGCTTAGCGGACGTTGGGCCGTGCTCTGAAATCGGTTCCCGGAGGAGGGCTCCTCACGGGCTCGCGAAGGCTCCGCGAGGGCGTTCCGGCGGGGCCGGGCGGGGTCAGAGGGCGCGGAAGAAGTCCGTGAGCAGGGCCGCGCAGTCGGGGGCGAGGACGCCCTCGATGACCTCGGGGCGGTGGTTGAGGCGGCGGTCGCGGAGGACGTCCCAGAGGGAGCCGGCCGCGCCGCCCTTCTCGTCGACCGCGCCGTAGACGACCCGGTCCAGGCGGGAGAGGACGATGGCGCCCGCGCACATCGTGCAGGGCTCCAGGGTCACGACGAGGGTGCAGCCGGACAGCCGCCACTCGCCGAGGGCCCGCGCGGCGTCGCGGATCGCGAGGACCTCGGCATGGCCGGTCGGGTCGCCGGTGGCCTCGCGTTCGTTGCGACCGCGGCCGATGACGGAGCCGTCCGGGCCCAGCACGACGGCGCCGACCGGGACGTCCCCGGTGCCGGGGGCCAGGGCGGCCTCCGCCAGGGCGGCCCGCATCGGGGCCCGCCACGGGTCCCGCACGGGATCGGGGTCGCGTACGGGATCGGGCCGGTGATCGTGCCGGACGGGGCCGGGGACGGCTTCGTTCATCGCACCAGTGTGCGCGAGGGCGGGCGGCGGGCCGTCAGCGGACGGCCTCCAGGACGTCCGTGCAGCCGAGCAGGTCCGCGATCTCGCCGAGGGCGTCCTCGCTCAGGGCGTTGAGCTCGCGCTCGCCCATGCCGAGGTCGGCGAGGATCTGCCCGTCGCCCAGCGGCCCGGCCGGCACCGGGGTGACGGCGTCCGGGGCGTCGGCCTCGTCCTCCGCCGGCTCCGGTTCGCCGTCCTCCGTGCCGTCGAGGTCCGGGAGGCTGTCCAGGTCCTCCGTGATGTCGTCCCGGCCGAGCAGCTCGTCGGCCAGCAGGGCCCCGTAGGAGCTGCGGCTGGCCGCGACGGCGTCCGAGAGGTAGATGCGGGGGTCGTCCTCGCCGTCCACCCGGACGACACCGAACCAGGCGTCCTCCTGCTCGATGAACACCAGGACCGTGTCGTCGTCGACCGCGGTCTCGCGGGCCAGGTCGGCGAAGTCGGACAGGGTTTCCACGTTGTCGAGGTCTGTGTCGCTCGCTTGCCACCCGTCTTCGGTGCGCGCGAGCAGTGCGGCGAAGTACACCGTGACTCTCCCACTGGTCATAGGCGTTGCCGGGCCGGACGGGGACCACCCCGCCCACTCGGAATCGTGGCAGAAAGCGGGCCGTTGCGAGAGGTCTTCCGCGCTGCGTCGTGCAGCAGTCCGAAGAGATGTGCCTCACGTGGGGGCCTTACGGATGTCATCGGGACGGGCGTGTCACCGCCGGATCCCGCCCGGATCCACCCCGGATCACGTCCGGACCGCCCCCCGGGCCGCCCCCCGGCTCACCACCGGAACGTACGCATCCGCATCTGCTGGCGCATCCGCGCGGCCCGGGCCCGGCGGGGCTGCACCCGCTCCCGGAGCTCCTTGGCCTCGTTCAGCTCGCGGAGGAACTGGGCCCGTCTGCGTCTGCGCTCCGTGTCGCTCTCCCGCTCCGGACCGGCCCCCGCGGGGCCTCCCGCGGCGCCCCCGGGCGGATCCGCCGGGCCCGCCCGGTCCGCCGCGTCCGGATTCTCGTGGGTCTCTTGGTCAGCCATGGGCAGCACCACCTCGCGCCGAGGTCCTCGCCCGGCGAGACAGACCGGGCGTACGTGCCCACTTTCCCCCTAAGTGGTGGTTTGATGCCAGTGCGGCGACAGACCTGTCGGAGACTTTGGACGTTCATCGGCTCCCCTTGGGAGGCGCTGGTACCGACCGCGCGGGAGCTGGTGCCCGAAAGCTCGGTTAATGTCGGTGTCATGCGGATCCACGTCGTCGACCACCCCCTGGTGGCGCACAAGCTCACCACCCTGCGCGACAAGCGCACCGACTCCCCCACCTTCCGGCGTCTCGCCGACGAGCTGGTCACCCTGCTCGCCTACGAGGCCACGCGCGACGTGCGCACCGAGGAGGTGGCCATCGAGTCCCCGGTCACGGCGACCACCGGCGTCAAGCTGTCCCACCCCCGCCCCCTGGTGGTGCCGATCCTGCGCGCCGGCCTCGGCATGCTCGACGGCATGGTCCGGCTGCTGCCGACCGCCGAGGTGGGCTTCCTGGGCATGATCCGCAACGAGGAGACCCTCAAGGCGGAGACCTACGCGACGCGCATGCCGGAGGACCTCTCGGGCCGCCAGGTCTACGTCCTGGACCCGATGCTCGCCACCGGCGGCACCCTGGTCGCGGCGATCAACGAGCTGATCGAGCGCGGCGCGGACGACGTCACGGCGATCACCCTGCTGGCCGCCCCCGAGGGCGTCGAGATCATGGAGCGCGAGCTCGCGGGCGCGCCGGTGACCGTGGTCACCGCCTCCGTGGACGAGCGTCTCAACGAGGACGGCTACATCGTCCCGGGCCTCGGCGACGCGGGCGACCGCATGTACGGCACCGCGGGCTGACCCACCCGTCGCACGGGCGACACAGCGCGAAGCGCGTACGGGCCGGCCGACCGCCGGCCCGTACGCGCGTGCGCGGCCGGGCGCACGGGATCACGCGCCGCGCGCCCTGTGCCTCAGCACTTCGCCGGGGTCACCATCGGCTTCGGCTGCCCGCCCAGCGCCGTGAGCGCCCGGTCGGCGTCCTGCCGCGGCGTGAGCTCCTTGAACTGCGCGCCGATGATCAGATCGACCTCGCCGTTCGTCCGCTGGTCGTTCTTGACCTGTGTCCCGGCGAGCTGCGTCCCGAGCACCTTCAGGGCCCCGTCGACCGCTTCCGGGGCGCCCAGCAGCAGCCCCGTGCCCTCGACCTTGCGGTCGTAGAGAGCGGGGGCGTTCTCCCATTTGCCGACCTTGAAGCCGCGCTGCCGGAGCTCGTCGGCGGTGGCCTTGGCGAGTCCGCCGCGCGGTGTGGCGTTGTAGACGTTGACGGTGATCTCATCGGGTTTCGGCAGTGCCCTGGGCACGGCCTTGCAGTCTTCCTTGCCTTCCTTGCCGCTCTTGGTGCCCTGCGTTCCCTTGCCGTGCGCCGCCCGCGCCGTCCCGTCGGCGCTGCCGCCCGAGAAGACGTCGACCAGCTGGAGCGTGCCCCATCCGGCCAGCGCGAGCGCGGTGGCCGCGGAGGCCACGGCGAGCACGATCCGGCGGCGGTTTCTGGGGCGGCGCATGTGCGGGAACCGACGGCCCGTGATGCGGTACTTTCCACCCATGCCGGGAGGGGTGAGCATGCTCATGGGCGCAGCGTAGTGCGGGGTGGGGCCGCTGCCTACTAGATGATCAATGGGTTGCGCGCGCCCCAACCCGAAAGGCCGAACAACGGCCGGAAACCCTCCGGCGGAAGCCTGTTCGAGGGTGCGGGGCCCGTTCGGCTCAGCCCAGTTCGAGCACGCGGGCGTGCAGCACCTGGCGCTGCTGGAGCGCGGCGCGGACCGCGCGGTGCAGGCCGTCCTCCAGATAGAGGTCGCCCTGCCACTTCACGACGTGGGCGAACAGATCGCCGTAGAACGTCGAGTCCTCGGCCAGCAGGGTCTCCAGGTCGAGCTGCTGCTTGGTGGTCACCAACTGGTCGAGCCGCACCGGGCGGGGGGCGACGTCCGCCCACTGCCGGGTGCTCTCCCGGCCGTGGTCGGGGTACGGCCGCCCGTTTCCGATGCGCTTGAAGATCACACGGAAAGCCTACCGGGCAACCGGCTCCGAGCGCAGCCACGGCACGGGAGTGCGAAGGTGACAATCAGCCGCATACCGGGAGTGATGCATGAGCCGCAGCCCTTCTTCCCCGGCCCCTTCCGGCGCCGATTCCGTCACACGCATCGCCGAGGGCTACGCGTTCGACGGTCCCGCGCTCGATCTGGGCGCCCTGCTCTGGGGGGACGGCACGGGCCTGGCGTGCCGTCCCGACGTGCCGGTGCGGGTGCCGCTCGCCGTGCTCAACCGCCACGGCCTCGTCGCGGGCGCCACGGGCACGGGCAAGACCAAGACCCTCCAGCTGCTCGCCGAACAGCTGTCCGACCAGGGCGTTCCCGTCTTCCTGGCCGACATCAAGGGCGACGTCTCCGGGATCTCCGCCCCCGGCGCCGCGAACGACAAGGTCCGGCAGCGCGCCGCCGAGGTGGGACAGGACTGGTCGCCGGCCGGTTTCCCGGCGGAGTTCTACGCGCTCGGCGGCATCGGTACGGGCGTACCGCTGCGCGCGACGGTCACCGACTTCGGGCCCGTGCTCCTGGCCAAGGTCCTCGGGCTCAACCCGACGCAGGAGCAGTCGCTCGGCCTGATCTTCCACTACGCGGACGGCAAGGGCCTGGAGCTGTTCGACCTCAAGGACCTGCGGGCCGTCGTCGCCTTCCTGACGTCCGACGAGGGCAGACCGGAGCTGAAGGGCATCGGCGGCCTGTCCTCGCAGACCGCGGGCGTCATCCTGCGCGCGCTCACCGCCTTCGAACAGCAGGGCGCGGGGCCGTTCTTCGGCGAGCCCGCGTTCGACACGGCGGAGCTGCTGCGCACCGGGCCGGACGGGCGGGGCATCGTCTCCGTGCTCGAACTCCCGGCCGTCCAGGACAAGCCGCAGCTGTTCTCGACGTTCCTGATGTGGCTGCTCGCCGACCTCTTCCACGACCTGCCGGAGGTCGGCGACCTCGACCGGCCCAAGCTGGTGTTCTTCTTCGACGAGGCGCACCTGCTCTTCAAGGGCGCGTCCAAGGCGTTCCTGGAGTCGATCACGCAGACGGTGCGGCTGATCCGTTCCAAGGGGGTCGGGATCTTCTTCGTCACGCAGTCGCCGCGCGACGTGCCCGCCGACGTGCTGGGCCAGCTCGGCAGCCGGGTGCAGCACGCGCTGCGGGCGTTCACGCCGGACGACGCGAAGGCGCTCAAGGCGACGGTGTCGACGTTCCCGGTCTCGCCTTACGACCTGGAGGAGGTGCTCACCGGGCTGGGCACCGGCGAGGCGGTGGTCACGGTGCTGAGCGAGAAGGGCGCGCCGACGCCGGTCGCGGCGGTCCGGCTGCGGGCGCCGAGGTCGCTGATGGGGCCGGTGGACGCGGCGGCGCTGGAGGGCGCGGTCCGCGCCTCGGGACTGTACGGACGTTATGCACAGGCTGTGGACCGCGAATCGGCGTACGAGAAGCTCACGGCGGCGGCCGCGGCGGCCCCGGCCGGGGCGCCTCCGGAGGAGCCCGCGAAGCGGCCGGAGGCGGAGCGGCCGGAACCCTCGCTCGTCGAACAGGTCGTCGGGAGCGGTGTGTTCAAGTCCCTCGCCCGCTCGGTCGGCACCCAGCTCGGCCGGGAGATCACCCGTTCGCTCTTCGGTACGAGCCGCGGGCGCCGCCGCTGAGGCGGGCGCGGGGCGGGGATCAGGGTACGAGCACGACGCCCGTGTAGACGACCTCCTCGCCGGTGCGGTTGGCGTAGCCGTGCGGGTGGTCGCCCGCCATGCGCAGCCCGTGCCCCTCCGGGAGCACGGTCCGCTGCCCGCCGACCGTGACGGTGAGGGTTCCGCGCAGCACGTGCAGGAGCTCCACCGTCCCCGCGAGGTGGGCCTCGCTGTGGTGCTCCTCGCCGGGCGCGAGCCGCCAGTGCCACAGCTCGGCGCCCACGGGCTGCGCGGCGCCGGTCAGCAGCCTGCCGGTGCCGCCGTCCGGGCCGGTCCACAGCACCGGCTGCTCCTCGGGCGGCGAGGCCGCCAGAAGCGGTGTCGCGGGCTGCTGGAGCAGGTCCGTGAGCGGGACGGCGAAGGCGTCGCAGAGCCGGATGAGAGTGGCGAGGTTGGGGTTGGAGCGGCCGTTCTCCAGGGCTACGAGCATGCCCTTGCTGACGCGCGCCCGGGCGGCCAGGGCGTCCAGGCTCCAGCCGCGCTCCTTACGGAGCGCGCGGGCGCGGGCCGCGACGGCCTCCATCACGGACCGGTCGTCGCCGGCCCGGTCCGGACTCCGGTCGTCCGTCGTGCTGTCGTCGCTCATCCCTGCCGCCCGCCCTGCCGCTCGTACTCATGAAGACGCACCGCCTCATGAAGACGCGCCACCGTGAAGCGCGTCGTGAAGACGCTACGCAAAGAAGCCGCGCGAGGCCGCCCCGGAGGGTTCTCTTCGAGCGTCGGTCATTCAATGCTACCGTCGATTTCATTGAACCGACCGATTCGCGCCGGTGAATCGAAATGAACGTGTTCCGGAAAGCGGGTGCCTCATGACCATGGATCTCGACGCGGTGGCCGGGAGCGTAAGGGTCGACGCGGCCGTGCGCGCGCTGCGGCCCGACTTCGCCGTCCTGGTGATCGCCGCGGAGGGGCTGCCGGCCGGCCCGACCGACGCCTGGTCGCGCGGCCTGCTCAAGGAGGCCGCGGACGGCGCCGCCGGGCTCGACGTGACCGCCGAGCCGCACATCGCCGCCTGGCGGCAGGCGTACACCGCCTTCGGCGCCAAGCCCGGCCGCACCCGCAACAGCGCCGAGGCCCTGGCCCGCCGGGCCGCCGCGGGCCTGCCGGAGGTCAGTCTCCTCGTCGACGCCTACAACGCCGTCTCCGTCGCCCACCGCCTCCCGGTCGGCGGCGAGGACCTCGACGCGTACGCGGGCGCCCCGCGCCTGGTCCGGGCCGTGGGCGACGAGCGCTTCGACACCGTCGCGAGCGGTGCGCCGGCCGTGGAGCACCCCGAGCCCGGCGAGGTCGTCTGGTGCGACGACCTCGGCGTGACGTGCCGCCGCTGGAACCACCGCCAGTGCGTCCGCACCCGGATCACGGAGACCACGACCCGCGCGCTGTTCCTCCTCGAACGGCTCGACCCCATGCCCTTCGAGGCCCTGGACGCGGCGGCCGAGGACCTCCTGGCCAGGCTGCGCGAGCGGGCGCCGGAGCTGCGCGCGGTCACCCGCCTGGTGCGCTGAGACCCCGGCGCCGGGGTCTCACTTCCCGGCGCCCCCGGCCTCCTTGGCCGCCTTCGCGGCCCGCTTCATCTCCTGCTTGTGCGCCCGGACCGCGGACAGCGACTCCGGCCCGGTGATGTCCGCGACGGAGCGGTACGAGCCCTCCTCGCCGTACGCCCCCGCCGCCTCCCGCCAGCCCTCCGGCCGCACTCCCAGCCGCTTGCCCAGCAGCGCCAGGAAGATCCGGGCCTTCTGCTCGCCGAACCCGGGCAGCGCCTTCAGCCGCCCCAGGAGCTCCTTCCCGCTGTCCACGTCCCGCCACACCGCGCTCGCGTCCCCGCCGTAGTGCTCCACGAGGTACTGGCACAGCTGCTGCACCCGCTTGGCCATGGACCCCGGGTAGCGGTGCACGGCCGGCTTCTCCGACAGCAGCGCGGCGAACGCCTCGGGGTCGTACGCGGCGATCTCGTGGGCGTCCAGGTCGTCGTGGCCCATCCGCGTGGCGATGGTGTACGGGCCGGTGAAGGCCCACTCCATGGGGATCTGCTGGTCGAGGAGCATGCCGGTGAGGGTGGCGAGGGGGCTCCGGGTGAGCAGGGCGTCGGCGTCGGGCTGCTGCGCGAAGTGGAGGGTGTCCATGTCTCGATGATCACCCTTCGCGGCGGGGGCGGCACGTCTTCGTGGGGCCTGGTCCCCGCCCCTTCCCGAACGTCGGGCTGAAATCAGCCCGTCCGGCGTTTGAGGACACCGCGCGGAGCGCGGAAAGGGGGCCCGGGGGCGGAGCCTCCGGTTTCGGGAAGGGGCGGGTAGGGGACAAGGCCCCGCGCGGCGGCAACCGCCCGCCGCACCCCGACCCGCCGCAACCGTCCCGTCAGGACCAAGCCCCCGCCGCCACCCCCCGCGCCACATACGCCTCGAACGACGCCGCCTCCCGCCCCAGCACCCGCCGCACCCCGTCCACGGGCGCGGCCGTCACCCCCGTGCGGTGCAGCGCGAACAGGGCACTGAGGGACTTGACCGCCGGCTCCGGCCGGCCGGACGCCCGCAGGTCGGCCTCGTACTCCTCCGGTGTCAGTTCCACGTACGTGATCGGGCGGCCCGCGGCACGCCCGATCCGCTCGACCGCCTCGCCGAACGA
Organism: Streptomyces albireticuli; assembly: GCF_021228125.1. Lineage (GTDB taxonomy): Bacteria > Actinomycetota > Actinomycetes > Streptomycetales > Streptomycetaceae > Streptomyces > Streptomyces albireticuli. The sequence goes on along the minus strand of NZ_JAJQQS010000017.1, from coordinate 203,868 downwards.
CAGGCCGCGCGGCCCCGACAGCTCGTACACCTGCCCGTCGTGGCCGTCCCGGGTCAGCAGGGCCGCCGCGACCTCCGCGACGTCGTCGGCGTCGACGAAGGGCTCGTGCACGTCGCCGATGGGCAGGGCCAGCCGGCCGTCGCGGAGCGGCCGGTGCCACAGGTCCTCGTCGAAGTTCTGGGCGAAGTTGTTGGGGCGGAGGACCGACCACCGGGCTCCGGACCCGCGCACGGCGCGCTCCGCGGCGACCATGCCCTGCCCGAAGTCCGGCCCCACGAGGTCGATGCCGCGCCCGGACAGGACCACGAAGCGGCCGACGCCCGCGGCCACGGCCCGCTCGGTGAAGGGGGCCACGGCGTCCGGATGCTCGTCGGACGCGATGACGTAGGCCGCCTTCGCACCCGCCAAGGCCCCCGCCCAGGTGGCCGGTTCCGCCCAGTCGAAGCGCACCTCGCCGGAGCGGGACGCGGCCCGTACGGGCACACCGTCCGCGCGCAGCCGGCGCACCAGGCGGCGGCCCGTCTTCCCGGTCGCGCCGAGCACCAGGACCGGTCCGGTGGCGCCGTTCTCTTCCGCTGTGTTCCTCGTCGTCGTCATGTGCTCCAGCCAACCCCGTGCGGGGGCGGCGGACCATGGACGTCCGTCCGGCGGCCATGTGCGTCCGTACGGAGGAACGGCCTTCCACCGGGCCGCATATCGTGACGCCATGGACCCGTTCGACGATCTGTTGCGAGGCGTGCGCGCCAACGGCGCCCTGTTCGGCGGCTCGGTGCTGTCCCCGCCGTGGGCGCTGCGCTTCACCGGCGACGCCTATCTGACGCTGTGCGTGCCGCTGCGCGGCGAGGGGTGGATCGTCCCGGGCGGCGGCGGGGAGCCGCGCCGGATCCGGGTGGGGGACGGGGCGATCGTGCGCGGTCCCGAGCCGTTCGTGTTCACCGACGACCCGGCGTCGGCCGCCCGGCCGGAGCTGACGCGGGACATCCGCTGCGGCGAGCCCGGCGGCCGCGAGCGCGGGGACGGGGCCGCGGACGGCCGTACGGTCCTGATGGCGGGCGCGTACCGGGTCCGGGGCGAGGTCCCGCGCAGGCTGCTGCGGGTGCTGCCGCCGGTCGTCGTCGTGCCGGACGACGGCGACTGCTCGGGGATGCGCGCGTATCTGGAGGGCCAGTTGGCCGCCGTCCGCCCGGGGCGGCAGATCGTGGTGGACCGGCTCCTGGACTGGCTGCTGGTGTGCACCCTGCGGGACTGGTTCGACCGCCCCGAGGCCGCGCGGCCCGCCTGGTACCGGGCGCTCGGCGACGACGCCGTGGGCCCCGCGCTGCGGGCCATGCACGACGAGCCGGGCCGGCCCTGGACGCTCGCCTCGCTGGCCGCGGAGGCGGGGGTCTCCCGCTCCACGTTCGCCAAGCGCTTCAACGACCTGCTGGCCGAGCCCCCGCTGGCGTACCTCACGGACTGGCGGATGGCGCTGGCGGCGGACCTGCTGGCCGAGCCGGGCGCGACGATCGCGGGCGTGGCCCGGCGGGTGGGGTACGCGGACGCCTTCGGGTTCAGCGCCGCCTTCAAGCGCGTGCGCGGTACGAGCCCGAGCGCGCACCGGGCGGCGGTGACGGCCGTGCCCGGGGAGGCGCTGTCCGGCTCACTTGTCGGCGTGGCCGCCGAGGTAGAACAGTAGCCAGATGAAGCCCGCGAAGAGGTGGGTGACGAAGACGTAGACCAGCACGCGCAGGGCGACCTGCTTCTGCTGCCACTTCTCGCTCTCCACCCCGCGAGTCTACCGGGCACGTCCGGACACGGACCGGCGTCCGGACACGGTCCGGTGCCGTGAAATGGCCCGGCGTCGTGGCACGGCCCTGCTTCGTGGCACGGACCCGCGTCGCGCGGTCACGCCGCCGCCGTGAAGTCGCTGACCCGCCGCACGAACTCGTCCGCCTTCTCGAAGAACACCACGTGCCCGGCGTCGATCTCCGCGTACGACGCCGTGGTGGTCCGCGCGAGCTCGGCGTGCAGGGCGCGGCTGAGCTCCACCGGGACGGTGGCGTCCTGAGTGCAGCCGATGACCAGGGTCTCGGCCTCGACGCGCGGCAGCATCGCGCGGATGTCGACGCGGAGGTCGAGGTCGACGTGGCGGAGGGTGCCCGGGGTCGGCGGCATGTTCGGGACCAGCTGCTCGAAGCCCTCGCGGCCGATGGTGTTGAGGTAGCCGCGGCTGAACCCGGTCATGGCCACGATCCGGCCGAAGCCCTCGGGGTCGACGGCGCCCAGGCGCTGCCAGAGCGTGAAGTGGTTGCGGGTGTACTCGTCCGCTTCGGTGCGGGCCCAGCCGGCCACCAGGATCAGGCGCCGTACGAGGTCGGGGCGGAGCGCGGCGACCGTGGCGGAGACGGGCGCGCCCATCGAGAAGCCCAGCAGGTCCACGGGGCCGGTGCCGGCGTCCTCGATGACGGCGATCACCTGGGCGGCGAGCCCCTCGGTGGTCAGCCGCCCGCCTCCGTCCACGGTGCGCTCGGTGCCGGAGAGGTCGGGGGTGAGGACGGTGCGGTCGGCGAACCGGGGGACGGTCTGCCCCCAGGTCAGTGCGGCGCCGACGGACCCGGTGCCGTGGACGAGCACCAGGGCGGGGCGGGAGTCCGCGCCGGGGGCGGTGGAGTCGAAGCGGTCGTAGTGGACGAGGGCGTCGGCGACGGGGACGACGGGCATGGCGGTTCTCCTTCGAGGCATTCGGGCGAGGGCGTCCGGGGGATCCGGGGCGTTCGAGGCACCCGGAGCGTTCCTGGTGCTCCGGGCGTTCCGGGCGTTCCGGGTGCTCCGAACGCTCGGGGCGTCCGGGGCCGGTCCGCCGGAGGGGCGGCCCTCCCGGCGATCACCACTCTGCCGCCGCGCGCACCGCACCGGGAGAGCCCCGCCGACCCTGGGACCGCCGGTCCCTGGTTCGCGGCGGCGGCGTCGGCGAGGATGATCGTCATGACGATCGACCGCCGTGCCCTCGCCGACTTCCTGCGCCGGTCCCGCGACCGGATACGCCCCCAGGACGCGGGCCTGCCCGCGGGACCCCGGCGCCGCACGCCCGGCCTGCGGCGCGAGGAGGTGGCCCAGCTGGCCGGCATGTCGGCCGACTACTACATCCGCCTGGAACAGGCCCGCGGCCCGCAGCCCTCGCCGCAGATGCTCGCCGCGCTCGCCCGCGCCCTGCGGCTGACGGGCGACGAGCGCGACCACCTCCACCTGCTCGCGGGGCACCGGCCGCCCGCCGGGCGCGTGGCGGGCGACCACGTCGCCCCCGGGCTGCTGCACCTCCTCGACCAGCTGCCCACCACCCCCGCCCAGGTGCTGAGCGACCTCGGGGACGTCCTCGCGCAGAACGCCCTGGCCCGCTCGCTCCTCGGCGGGGTGTGCACGGTCTCCGAGCACGGCCGGAACGTGGTCTGGCGGTGGTTCGCCGACCCCGCGGCCCGCGACGCGTACCCCGCCGAGGAGCACGCGCACTACAGCCGGGTGCACACCGCCGACCTGCGGGCCGCCGTGACCCGCCGGGGCGCCGACCCGGCCGCCGTACGCCTGGTGGAGCGGCTGCGCGCGGCCAGCGAGGAGTTCGCCGGGCTGTGGGACCGGCACGAGGTCGCGGTGCGCCGGCACAGCCGGATGCGGGTGCTCCACCCCGTGATCGGCCCGGTCGACCTCGACTGCCAGGTGCTGCTGGCCCCCGAGGGCGACCACCGGCTCGTCCTCCTCACCCCGCCGCCGGGCTCGGACACCGCGGACCGGCTGGCGCTCCTTCAGGTCGTCGGCAACGGGCAGTTCACCCCGGTCACCCCGGCCGGCTGACACCTCCCGCCGCCGCGGTCCGCGCCGCGGGCGGGCCGCCGAGCCTGCCCCCGCGGTGCAGGGCGAGGACGGCCACGGCGCAGCCGCCGCCCACGGCCGTGAGCGCGACCCACGGCAGGGCGGGCGCCCCCGCGGAGCGCGCGGCGTCCAGGGCGGCGCCCGTGAGGAGATTGCCGAGGGTGATGCCGATGCCGCAGATGGTGTTGTAGAGGCCGTAGTGGGTGGCCACGTAGCGGTTCCCGGCCAGCGCGACGATCGTGTCCATCTCGAAGGGGTACGCGAGCATCGTGCCCAGCGCCAGCAGGAGCGCGGAGGCCAGCGGCGGCAGGACGGCCAGCGCCCAGAGCGCGGGCCCGCCGTCCGGCACCGGGGCCGCCGTCGCGGCCAGCGGCGGCAGGAATGCCGCCCCGAGCGCCGCCAGCCCGGCGACGAGCGACGGCCCGGCCCCCAGCCGCCGCCGGCACCAGGCCGTCAGCCGCGTCTGCCCCACGACCGTGGCCAGCCCGGAGGCGGCGAACAGCAGCCCCACCCCGACCGTGCCGGTGCCCTCGTCGCCCGCCACCCGCCGGACCTCCAGCGGGAGCGCCAGATAGACCTGGAACGACAGGGCGTACGAGCCGATCATCGCGAGGGAGAACAGCAGGAAGGGCCGGTTGGCGACCACCGTGCGCCACTGCGACAGCACCGAGGCCACGGACTCGCCGGGCGCGGCCGCCGGGGAGCCGCTCGCGGGCAGGGCGCGCAGCTGTACGGCCGACAGGACGGCGAAGACGGCCGCGGCGACCAGGCAGGTCAGCCGGAAGCTCACCCCGGTGAGGAGGACGCCGATGAGGGGGCCGAGCAGGATCCCCGCCTGGTAGAAGACGTTGAACAGCGCGAACGCCTCCACGCGCCGCTCACCGGCGTCCTGCGCCAGGTACGCCCGTACGGCCGGGTTGAACAGCGCCCCCGCGAGACCGGTGGCCGCCGAGGCGGCCAGCAGCGCGGGCAGGGTGTCGACGAGCCCGAGGACGGCGAAACCGGCGACGCGCAGCACCAGCCCCGAGACGATCAGGGGTTTGTAGCCGAACCGGTCGGCGAGGGTGCCGCCGACGAAGAACATGCCCTGCTGGCTGAAGTTCCGTACGCCGAGGACCAGTCCGACGGTCCACGCGGCCATGCCCAGGCTTCCCGAGAGGTGCTGGGCGAGGTAGGGCATGAGCATGTAGAAGCCGAGGTTGATGGTGAACTGATTCACCATCAGGAGCTGGGTGACGGTGCCGAAGGAGCGGGCCTGGGCCAGCGGGCCGGGGCCGGGCCTCACCGCGGGCCGCCCTCGGTGGTGGGGGCGGGGACGAGCGTGGGTGCGGGTGCGGGTGCGGGGATGAGGGCGGGGGCGGGCTCCTGGGCGGGGGCCGGGGTCGCCTTCGCCCGCGGGTCCGCCCGTAGATCTGCCCGTACGTCCGCCTGCGCGCCTGTCCGTACGTCCGCCCGTACGCCCACCTGCGCTTCCGCCCGTACGCCCACCTGCATGTCCGTCTGGGCGTCCGTCTGTGCGTCCGCCGTCACGTCCGACCGTCCATCCGCGGGCCCGGCCGTCCGCCGCGCGCCCATCGGGTCGACGACCCGCGCGCAGCGGGTCCAGCGGGTGACCTCCTTCTCGTCCGGCCGTCCCACGACCTCGGGTTCGGCGGCCGGCGGGCCCTCGCACAGGCCGTGCGCGGCGCAGTAGTCGTCGTCGAACACCGTCGTCAGATAGCGCTGCGGCCCGTCGGGGAAGATCGCGGCGATCCGGGTGTCCCGGGGCAGCGTGCGGGCCAGCCACGCGGCGACCAGCGCGACGGCGCCGACGCTCCAGCCGCCGCTGGCGTAGTGCGAGGCGGCCAGCCGACGGCAGGTCCAGACGGCCTCGGCCGGGGCGACCCAGTGCACCTCGTCGAAGCTGTCGTAGGCGACGTTGCGCGGGTAGATGCTCGACCCGAGGCCACGCATCAGCCGGGTGCGGGCGGGCTGGCCGAAGATCGTGGAGCCGATGGTGTCCACGCCGACCAGCCGGAGTCCGGGGTGGAGCTGCCGCAGCACGCGGGAGACGCCCGCGGAGTGCCCGCCCGTGCCCACGCTGCACACGAGGACGTCGATGTGCCGGAGCTGCCCGGCCAGTTCGAGGGCGAGCGGGGTGTAGGCGGCGACGTTGTCCGGGTTGTTGTACTGGTCCGGGACCCAGGCCCCGGGGTGCGCGTCGCGCAGCGCCGCCACGCGGTCGCGGCGCGCCTGCTGCCAGCCGCCGGCCGGGTGCGGCTCGCGGACGATGTCGACCCGCGCCCCGTAGGCGGTGAGCAGCCGGATCATGGACGGCTCCAGGCCGGGGTCGGTGACCAGGGTGACGGGGTGCCCGTGCACCATCCCGGCCAGCGCCAGACCGAGCCCGAGCGTGCCGCTGGTGGACTCGATGACCATGCCGCCGGGCAGCAGGTCGCCGCGGGCGCGGGCCCGCTCGACCATGTGCAGCCCCGGCCGGTCCTTGATGCCACCGGGGTTGAAGCCTTCGAGCTTCGCCCAGAAGCCGCGCCCGGGAGGGCACAGGGGCTCGGAGATCCGCAGGACGGGGGTGTCGCCGACCAGCCCGGACAGGCCGGTGCGGCCGGGACCGGGGGAAGGCGCGGAGGACGCGGGGGGCAGGGGAGGCATGGGAGGCATGGGGAGATCCCTCTCGGGGTGGGGGAGCTCCCGCGCCGGCCCGCCGGAGGGGCGGGGGCGCGGGAGTACGGGGTGGTCGCGCGTGCGGGAGCGGCCCGCGGAGGAGCGGTGTGCGGGCGCGCGGGCGGCCACGGGCGCGTACGGGCGTACCGGCGCACCCGGAGGGCTCCGGGTGTGTGTGCGGACGGCACGGTGTACGGGCCCGACGGCGGGCGGGAAGGTGCTGTCGTGCGGTGGGTGCGGCCCGTGTTCGTACGGGTGGGGGGACCGCGGCCTAGATCCGCAGCGTCGGCGGGGCCGACGGCGGCAGGGGGCCGGCCGCGTGCGCGGTCAGTCGCACGACGGCCCAGCCGGGGACGTACGAGGGCGGCGCGGCCCGGTCGGGCGCCGCGCACAGGGCGGCGGGCAGGTCCGTGGCGTCCTTCACGGCGCCGGACAGGCAGTCCTGGGCGGCGTGGGAGACGTCATGGCCGTTGTGCGGGGCGGGCGAGGCCCCCTGCCCGGCGGGCGCGTGGCCGGGCAGGGGCCCGGCCGCGAGGTCGGGCGCGCCGGACGCGGGAGCCGGTCCGGGGCCGGATGCGGAACCCGGAGCGGAACCCGAAACGGAGGCCGTCGTGAAGCCCGTCGTGAAGCCTGTCGTGGCGTCCGTCGTGGCGTCCGGCGTGAGGTCTGTCGCGGGGGGCCGCGCGGCGCTCGGCGCGGGGTTCGTGGAGAGATTCGTGGAGAGGCCACCGCCGTGGCCGCCGGCGGAATGCGCGGCGGCGGACATCTGCGTCAACGCCGGGTGCACCGGGTGGGCCGATGTGCCTTCCGTCATCATCCCGTGGCTGTAGAACAGCGCGAGGAGCAGCAGCCCCCACAGGGAAAGCCACCAGGGGCCCGCCGCGGAAAGGCGGGCTCGCAGCGCGCCGACATGCGGCGGAGCCGTGGCCATGCCGTCATCGTGCCGTACCGGGCCGCCGTCTGGGAACTCCTCCGGCCCAACTGCCGCGATAAACATGGGAGGTGGCACGGATACCGGTCACTGTAGGCGTCTTTATTCGCGTACGAACGCAGTGAATAGAAGACAATTCAGCAGCACGCGGAACAGTGCCGCCTACTCGCCCGGGCGCGGTCCATACCCCGCAATCGGCGCTTCACCGGTGAAACAGGGGGAAAGCAGCGGGAGGGAGGGGGAGCCGAGGGAGAGGTGAGGGCCGGGCAAGGGGGCAGGGGCGGGGGCGGCGGAGGAGCCCGGCGGTCGGGCGGCGGAATGCGTGGCGAGAAAGGGGGTGGCAAAGGTGGCGGGAAAGCGGCGCCGCCGCCCTCCTGCCGTGCGCACCCCCGGCCGACTCACTAGCGTGGAAAAAGGGACTGTTCGACCTGTTACGGAGGGAGTCGGGACCATGGCCGCGCTATCGGAAGGCACGCCGTGCTGGGCCGACGCGATGTTCACGGATGTGGAAGGCGCGAAAAGCTTCTACGGCGATCTGCTCGGCTGGACTTTCTCCGAGAGCTCGGCGGAGTTCGGCAATTACACACAGGCGTACTCGGACGGCAAAGCGGTGGCCGCGGTGGTGCCGCCGATGCCGGGCCAGCCCGACCCCGTGTCGGCCTGGTGCCTCTACCTCGCCTCGCCGGACGCCGCCGCCACCGCCAAGAAGATCGGTGACAACGGCGGCGAGGTGGTGATGGGGCCGATGCAGGTCGGTGACTTCGGCTCGATGGTCCTCGCGAAGGACCCCGGCGGAGTGGCCTTCGGAGTCTGGCAGGCGGGCACCCACGAGGGCTTCGAGAAGAGGGGCGAGACCGGATCCTTCTGCTGGGCCGAGGTGTTCACCCGGGAGCCGGGGAAGGCGGACGCCTTCTTCCCCGCCGTCTTCCCGTACCGCGTCCAGCGCATGGAGGACCCCGGGATCGACTTCAAGGTCTTCGATCTGGGTGGCGACGCCGTCCTGGGACGGATGGCGATGACGGAGGAATTCCCGCCCGAGGTACCGCCGTTCGTCAATATCTACTTCGCCGTCGCGGACTGCGACGCCGCCGTGGAGAAGGCGACGAAGGGCGGCGGCGAGCTGAAGTTCGGTCCGATGAGCACCCCGTTCGGCCGCTTCGCCGCGCTCCACGACCCGCAAGGGGCGGCGTTCTCCGTGATCGACATGGGGACGACGGAGGGGGAGATGCCGCGGATGGCGGCCGCGTAGCGGCCCGGGACCCCGGCCCCTCGGGGCACACGGCCCCCGGGGCGCCTCAGTCCCCGACCTTGACCAGCATCTTCCCGGTGTTGCGGCCGCGCAGCATGCCCAGGAAGGCGTCCACCACGCCGTCGAACCCCTCGACGACCGTCTCGTCCTGCGCCACCCGGCCCGCCTGGAGGTGCGGGATCAGGAAGTCCTCCAACTCGGCCTGCGCGTCCCCGTGCTTGCGGACGAGGAAGCCCTCCAGGCGGATGCTCTTCTCGACGATGTCGTAGAGGTTGCGGGGCGCCGGCGGGGCCTCCGCGCTGTTGTACTGGGCGACCGCGCCGCACCAGGCGATCCGGCCGTGGTCGCGCATGGCCGAGATCGCGCCCTCCAGGTGCTCACCGCCGACGTTGTCCACATAGACGTCGATGCCCTCCGGGGCGGCCTTCGCGAGCTGCTCGCCGACCGGGCCGTCGTGGTAGTCGAAGGCGGCGTCGAAGCCCAGCCGGTCCACGAGGTGCGCGACCTTCGCGGGCGAGCCCGCGCTGCCGATCACCCGCCCCGCGCCCAGCAGCCGGGCCAGCCGGCCGGCCGCGCTGCCCACGCCGCCCGCCGCGGCCGAGATGAAGACCGTCTCGCCGGGCTGGAGCCGCGCGATCCGGGTGAGGGCGACGTACGCGCTCAGCCCCGTACCGCCGAGCAGACCGAGGTACGAGCTGACCGGCACCCCCGGGTGCCGGGGCAGCACCCGCGCCCCCTCCGCACGGCTCACCAGCGCGTGCGTACGCCATCCTTCCCGGTGGAAGACGAGGTCGCCGACCGCGAGCCCTGGGTCGCGGGACGCGACGACGCGGCCGATCGAACGGCCCTCCAGCGGGCGCTCCAGCCGCCACTCCGCGTCCATCGCCTCCCGCATGTACGGGTCGACGGACAGATAGAGGTTCTCCACCAGGGCGGTGCCGGGCGCGACCTCCGCCACCGGGCCCTCGACGAAGGCGAAGTCGCCGGGCACCGGCATGCCGTGCGGGCGGGAGATCTGCTGGACTGCGCGAAAGGTGCTGGTCATGAGCCCACCGTAGGGAGCGGGACGGGGGTGGTCCCAGCCCCCGCCGTCGATGGACCGGGCCCTTCCATGAAGCGCGTTCATGGACGTAGGTTCACCGGATGAGCGAACCCGAACTCACCGTCCCGGAACTGCGCGTCCTCGTCGCCGTCGAGGAGGAGGGCGGCTTCACGGCCGCCGCGGCCCGGCTCGGGCTGACCCAGTCGGCGGTCTCGCACGCCGTGCGAAGCGGTGAACGGAAGCTCGGGGCCGTCCTCTTCGACCGCGGCCGCCACGGCGCCCGCCCCACCCCCGCCGGCACCCGGGCCGTGGGCCACGCCCGCCGCGTCCTGCGCCTGCTGGAGACGATGACGGCGGAGGTCCGGGGCGCGGGCCGGGCCGCGGAGACCGTCGCCGGCCCGGTCCGGATCGCCGCCTTCCGCAGCGCCGCCGCCCATCTGCTGCCCGCCGCGCTGGCCCGGCTCACGGCCCGCCACCCGGAGATCACCCCGGAGGTGCGGATCGTCCGCGAACTGGGCCGCGGCACCGCGGGCGAGGTCGCCGACGGCCGCGCCGACCTCGGCATCGCCACCCTGGGCGGTTCCGACCCGCTGCCGCGCGGCCTGCTGTCCGCGACGGTCGTCACGGAGCCGTACTTCCTGGTCCACCCCGTGGGCCACCCGGCGCCGCGCACCCTGCCGTTGATCGACTGGATGGAGAACTGCGGCTCGTACACCCGCGCGTGGTGGGCCGGCCAGGACTGGATCCCGCCGGTCACCGTCGACGCGGAGGACGACAGCGTCGTCCTGTCGATGGTCGCCCAGGGCATGGGCATGGCCATCATGCCCGCGCTCGCCCTCATGTCGGCACCGCGCTCGGTGACGATCACGGACCTGGGGGAGGGACGGCCCACGCGGGGGGTGGGGTATGTGACGACGGCGGAGATGGCGCGGGTGGGGGTGGTGCGGGAGCTGATCCGTGAGTTGCGGGGGGTGGAGCTGGGGGAGGTGCCGGTGGGGGTGTAGGGGCGTGCGGGGGTGCGGCGCGGTGGGGGCGGGTTGCCGCTGCGCGGGGCCTTTCCCCACCCCGCCCCTTCCCGAATTGTCCTCAAGCGCCGGACGGGCTGGAATCAGCCCGTCTGGGGGCACCTCCCAGCGGTAGCTGGGGGAGCTTGAGGACCGGGGTCTGGGGCGGAGCCCCGGTTTCGGGAAGGGGCGGGGCTGGGGAAAGGCCCGCCGCAGGCGCACCACCGCCCACCGAGCCGCACCTACACCCCCACCCCGCCCCCTACTCCGCGATCTCCGTCCGCTCCCACCACTCGTACACCGGCAACCGCCCCTCCCCCGTCTCCTCATGCCGGGACGTCGCCTTGAAATGCTCGTACCCACCCCGGAACGGGATCTTCAGCTCGATCCCCGGCGGAGTGATCTCCACGATCCGCGCGGGCAGCTCGTCCGGCCCGCCTTCGAGAAGTGCTCTGGGCGCTTTGCTCATGGCCTCAGTGTCCCGGGGCCCGGCTCCGGGGGCCGGTCGACGCGCCGACCCACCGCGCCGGCCGGCGCGAGGGCGGGGAGCCGGCCGTCCGCCGGCGGCCCGGCGGAGGCAGGGGGCGGAGGCGGGGGTCTCCGCCCGCCCGTTCGGACCGTACGCGGACGGCCGGCTCGTCTCGGCTGGGCCCGCCGCACCCGCCGTGAGGGGACGTGCGGCGGCGGGCCCAGGCTCAGGGGGCGTCCGGCAGCGGATCGTGCCGGACGCGGTCGGCGGGCAGGTGCGTACCGGCCAGCCGGGCGACGGTCGCGGCGACCATCGCGGGCGGTCCGCTGACGTACGCGAGGTGGTCCGACCAGTCGCCCCGCCGGGCCACCGCGTCGGCCAGCGGACGGTACGGGTCCGCCGCCGGCCCGCTGCCGAGCACCGGGATCACGCGCAGCCACGGACGGCGGCGCTCCAGGTCGGCCACGGCCCCGTCGTCGTAGAGCCCGGTCAGGCCGTCGGCCCCGAGGAAGAGGTGCACGCTCCGCGCGCCCATCCGGCGCCCGGCCAGCTCCTCCAGCAGCGACTTCGCCACCGCCCAGCCGATGCCGCTCGCGATCAGCAGCAGGTCGCGGGTGGGCGCGGCGCCCTCCTCGTCGAGCGTCATCGCCCCGGCGGGGGGCCCGACGCGCAGCGTGTCACCGACGGCGGTGTGCGCCACCAGGGCCTCGCTCACCCCGCCCGTACAGGTCTGACGGACGTGGAACTCCAGCTCGCCGTCCGGCCGGGGCGCCGTCGCCAGCGAGTACTGCCGCCATGCCTGGGGCAGTAAGGGGGAGGCGACGGACGCGTACTGCCCGGCCCGGTAGGGGTACGGCTCATGGGTGCGTACGCGCAGGACGGCGAGGTCCGGGCGGCGCGGTTCGTGCGCCGTGACGGTGGCCGGCCAGTCCGGGGGCTCGGCGAGCGCGGCCTCCGCGCCCTCCACCATGGCGCCCACGGCGAACCGCAGCATGCGCACCCACGCCCCCTCCAGCTCCACGTGCCACGCCGGCCCCGCCGTACGGCGCAGTGCCTCGCACAGGGCGGACTCGAACGTCTCGTAGTGCACCGGGCGTACGCCCAGCTTGCGGTGGTCGCGGCCGAGCCGGGTGAACTCCCTGGCCACCTCGTCGGGCCGGTGCAGGTTCTCGATCAGGTAGCGGAAGATCGCCTCCAGGTGCTTGCGCTGGAACTCCATCGAGGAGGGGAACAGCGACCGCAGGTAGGGGCGGTGCGCGAACATCGCCTCGTAGAGGTGGGCGATCAGGACGTCGAAGGGCGACGTCAGGTGGAGGTGACGCAGGATCACGTCCTGGTCGGCGGCGCCGTCGTAGGAGGGGTGCGCGACCCGGGCGGGGCGCGTGGCGCCACCGCTCTCGGGCCGCCGGTCGGGGGACAGGAGCTGCCGGCGCAGCCGCATCGCGTCGTGTCGGGCCAGCAGCGCGTGGTACTTGGCGTCGACGGTGCTCACGGGACAACGGCTCCTCGGGCAGGCGCGTGTGACGCGCCGGGGGACCCGCCGGGGGACGGTGGGCACAGCGGTGCCCGGCCGCCCGCCCGGCGGACGGGACGCGTCATTCTGGCACCGGGCCCCGGGGCCCGGACGGCCCTATTCCGGGGGCCCGACCGGCCCTGCCGACGGGGGGCCGTTCGGCCCTGTTCCCGGGGTGGGCGGAGGGTGTGGGCTGTGCGGGTGTCCGTGGCTCGGCGGGAGCACCACCCCTTGTCGGGGTGGCCCCTCTCCTCCCGCTCCGCCGGGCCCGGACATACTGCTTGTATGGACCAAAAGACCTCGTCCGTCTCACCGTTGCGTGTCTTCATCCTCGACGATCACGAAGTGGTACGCCGAGGGGTGCGGGACCTCCTCGAAGCCGAACCGGACATCGAAGTCGTGGGCGAGGCCGCCACCGGCCGCGAGGCCCTGGCGCGGGTGCCGGCCGTCCGCCCGGACGTGGCGATCCTCGACGTACGGCTCGGGGAACGCCCCGAGAGCGGCGGCGGCGACCACGAGGGCGTGGAGGTCTGCCGCGAACTGCGCGCCCGCATACCGGATCTGGCCTGTCTGATGCTGACGTCGTTCGACGACGACGAGGCCCTCTTCGACGCCATCATGGCGGGCGCGGCGGGCTATGTGCTCAAGCAGATCAACGGCTCGGAGCTGGTCACGGCCGTACGTACGGTCGCCACCGGCAAGTCGATGCTCGACCCGCGCACGGCGTCCCGCGTGATGGCCCGGCTGCGCGCCCCCCAGGAACCCCCGGTGGCGACGGGGGCCGCCGCCCCGGGGTCCGGAGCGTCGGAACTGGACCGCCTGTCACCCCGGGAGCGCCAGATCCTGGAACTCATCGGCGAGGGCCTGACCAACCGGGAGATAGCCGACCGCCTGTTCCTGGCCGAGAAGACGGTCAAGAACCGCATCTCGTCGCTGCTGGCGAAGCTGGGGGTGGGGCGGCGCGTACAGGCGGCGGCGCTGGTGGGACGGGTGCGGGGGGAGCGGGAGCGGGGGAAAACCAGCCCGTCCGGCGTTTGAGGACACCGCGCGTCAGCGCGGGGAAGGGGGCCTGGGGGCGAAGCCCCCGGTTCCGGGAAGGGGCGGGTCGGGGACAAAGCCCCGCGCAGCGGCGCTCCCACCCACCCGCACCCCGCCCCCGCACCCCGCCCCCACCCCACGTCACTCCGGCAACGGCGCACTCCAAGAAACCCGGGTCCCACCCCCGGCCGCCGCCGGCGACGTCACCGAGAACACCCCGCCGTGCAACTCCGCCCGCGACCGCATGTTCGCGAGGCCGCCGGAGTGCCGCGGCCCCGCGTCCCGGCGGTCGGGCAGGCCCGCCCCGTCGTCCGTCACGGTCAGCGTCACCTCGTCCCCCACCGACAGGACCACCTCCACCCGCCGGGCCCGCGCGTGCCGCGCCACATTGCTGAGCGCCTCCGCGGCCACCGCCAGCACCTGCTCCGCCAGTTCGCCGGGGACATTGGTGTCCACCGGCCCCTCGATCCGCAGCGACGGCGGGAAGCCGAGCGTACGGCCGGCCGCCTGCGCGGTCTCGGCCATGCTCCGGCGCAGGCTCGGCCCGCTCGTGCCGTCGCCCGTGGCACGCAGCCCGAAGATGGTCGAGCGGATGATCTGGATGGTGGTGTCGAGGTCGCCCACGGCCCGGCCGACCCGCTCGGCGGCCTCGGGGCGGTCGATGAGCCGGGTCGCGCTCTGGAGCGTCATCCCGGTGGCGAAGAGCCGCTGGATGGCGAGGTCGTGCAGGTCGCGGGCGATGCGGTCGCGGTCGTGCAGGACGGCGAGGTCCTCCGACTCGGCGCGCCGCCGGGCGAGTTCCAGGGCGATCGCGGCCTGGTCGGCGAAGCCCGAGATCAGCTTGACCTCGGTGTCGTCGAACGCGGGCCGCCCGGCGAGCCGGCTCAGCCGCAGGGCGCCGGAGGCCCCGGCGTCGATCTGGAGCGGTACGGAGACGGTGGGCCCGCAGAGGTCGTCGTCGTGTTCCTCGCCTGCCTCCATGGGGTGGGCCCGGGGGTCCTCCCGGACGTCGGAGCTGGCCACGGGCCTGCCGCTGCGGGCGGCGAGACCGGCCAGCGAGCCGTCGGCGGGCACGGCGAGACCGTCGATGCGGCTCGCGCCGTGGCCGTGGGCGACCTCGACCGTCAGCAGTTCGGGACCGGCGCCTGCCTGCCCGCCGGGCAGCAGTACGGCGGCGTGGTCGGCGCTCGCGACCTCCATGGCCCGTTCGGCGATCAGGTGCAGGACCTCACCGGCGGCGGTGCCGGAGAGCAGGCTGCGGGTGATCTCGCCCAGCGCCTCCAGCCAGCGCTCGCGGCGGCGGCTCTCGTGGTAGATCCGGGCGTTGTCGATGGCGACGCCCGCCGCGATGGACAGGGTGGTCAGAACGGCCTCGTCGTCCTCGTCGAAGGCGGCGCCGCCGCGCTTCTCGGTGAGGTAGAGGTTGCCGAAGACCTCGTCCCGGACGCGGACGGGCACCCCGAGGAAGGTCCGCATCGGGGGGTGGTTGGGCGGGAATCCGTAGCTGCGCGAATGACGCGAGAGGTCGGTGAGACGGAGCGGCACGGGGTTGCGGATGAGCTCGCCGAGGATGCCCCGCCCGCACGGCGTCCGTCCTATCCGCGCCTCCAGCTCCTCGGACATGCCGACGGTCAGGAACTCGGACAGCTTCTGCTGGTCGCCGACGACGCCGAGCGCGCCGTACTCCGCGTCGGTGAGGGTGACCGCCGCCTCGACGATCCCCCGGAGCACCTGCGGCAGTTCCAGGCCGCGGCCGAGGCTCATGACGGCGTCGAGGAGGCCGCGTATCCGGTCCGGTTCGCGAAGGTGAGGCCGCTGCGCCGCGAGCTTGTGATCTGCGGTTGTGGACATGCCTCTCCCCGGCCCCGGCCCCGTACCTGCAGAGCAGCGTACGACACCGGGGGATGGTGACCCGGCTTCCGGTTACGCCGAGCGACCCACCTTGGCCCTCACCCTCACCCTCACCCCCACTGCCCTCACATTTCCACGACCCCCACCGCGAGCCGCTCCAGCCGCTCCCGTTCGGCGATCACGTCGATCGAGGTGATGAGACCGTCCACGACGGTGAAGTCCAGGACCAGGGCGAGCCGTCCGAAGGGCGCCATGGCGAGCCCGACCGAACCGTCGAGCAGCGCGAGGCCCGTGAACCGGGCCCGCCCCACGGCGGCCATCGCGCCCCTCGCCACCGTCCGCCCGCCCCGGACGAGGACGGGCTCGGGGGTGGGGATGACGGCCCTGTCGGCGTGGAGGACGACATCGGGGTGGAGCAGGGTGACGAGCGCGTCGAAGTCCCCGCCGCGCGTGGCGGCCAGGAAGGCGGCGACGACCTCCCGTTGCCGGGCGAGGCCGGCGGCGGGCGCCGGGGTGCCGCCCTTGACCCGGCGGCGTGCGCGGCTCGCGAGCTGCCGTGCCGCGGCCGGGGTCCGTTCGATCATCGGGGCGATCTCGTCGAAGGGCACGGCGAACATGTCGTGCAGGACGAAGGAGAGGCGCTCGGCCGGGGTCAGCGTGTCGAGCACCACCAGGAGCGCCACCCCGACGGAGTCGGCCGTCAGGGCCTCCCGTTCGGGGTCGTCCCCGGACTCCTCGCCCACGGCCGGATCTGAGAACCGTGTCTCCAGGGGGTCCTCGCGCCGGTTCTCCCGGGCACGCAGCATGTTCAGGCACACGCGCCCCACGACGGTGGTCAGCCACCCGCCGAGGTTCTCCACGTCGCTGGTGTCGGCGCGGTCGGCACGCAGCCAGGTGTCCTGCACGGCGTCCTCGGCCTCGCCGAGCGAGCCCAGCATGCGGTAGGCCACCGCCCGCAGATGCGGGCGGTGCTCCTCGAAGCGCTCCGCGAGCCGTTCGTGTGCGTCCACCGTGTCACGTTCCTTCGTCGCCGGGGCGTTTGCGGGGGATCCGCGCCCAGCAGAAGGTACCGGGGGGCCGGATTTTGGCCGGCCCCGGCCCCGGCCCCGGCCCTTCCCGAACCGGGCGAATTCAGCCCGGCCGGCGATTGAGGCCACCGCGCGGAGCGCGGGAAAGGGGGCCCGGGGGCGAAGCCCCCGGTTACGGGAAGGGGCGGGTAGGGGAAAGGCCCGCCGCAGGCGCCACCCCAGGCCCCCAGGCCGCCGCCCAGACCCTCACCCCCCGACGTACACGTCCTCCACATACCGCCCCGCCGCCACCATCCCGTCCAGCCACGACTCCGCCGCCGCCTCACGCCCACCCCCGCCCCCATCCCCATCTCCATCCCCGCCCCCACACCCGTACCGCCCGTAAAGCCCACGGAACGCCTCCCGAACCCCCGGCGCCATCCGCCCCCCGTCCCCGCACACGTACACCCGCGCCCCGGCCTCCAGCAGCCGCCACACCTCCGCGCCCTCGGCGGCGATCCGGTCCTGGACGAACCGCGCGCCGTTCTCGGGCGACTTGGAGAAGACCGGCCGCATGGACACCGCCCCGGCCCGGTCCGCCGCCTCCAGTTCCGCGCGGTGCAGGTAGTCGACGTCCGGGTGGTCGCAGCCGAAGTAGCACAGGGCCGGGGCCAGAGGAGTCCCGCGGCGTACGAGCGCGAGGCGGTCGGCGACGGCGCCGCGGAAGGGGGCCAGGCCCGTACCGGCCCCGACCATGATCAGTGGGGTGCGCGCGTCCTGCTCCACGCGGAACGCCTCCCGGCACGGCAGCACCCGCGCGTGAACCCGCTCACCGGCCCGTACGCGGTGCAGATACGCCGAGCCGACGCCCTCGAAGGCGCCGGTTCCGGACCGGGCCGGGCCGCTGAGCAGCGAGACCATCAGGTCGGCGTGGTGGGGATCCGTGGCGGGGGAGGAGGAGACGGAGTAGTGACGGACGCGGAGCGGCGGCAGCAGATCGAGGAGCAGCGGCCAGCTCAACTCGCCCTGGAGCGCCGGGTTGCGCTCCACGAGGTCGATCAAGGACAGGGTGCCGCCGTCGGCGTCCGGACCGTCGGCGAGACGCCGCAGCGCCGCCCGCTCCGGCGGACACGGGTTGAGCTCGGCGAGCCGGGCCAGCTGGTCCGGTGTGACCGGTACCTGGAGTTCCAGATGGCGGCTGAGCAGCTCGTGGGCCGTGACCGGCCGGTCCACGGGGAGCGCGGCGCGGCCGGGCCGGTGCGCGCGGACGGCCAGGACGGCGTCCAGGTCGACGCCCAGGACCTTCGCCGCGCGCTCGACCAGGGCGGGGTCGTTGACGGGCAGTACGGCCAAGTGGTCGGCGGTGCGGTAGGTGACACCGGTGGGGAGGGCGAGGCGGAGGAACCTCTTGGAGCGGCCGAGGGGATGGCTCATGTCCACGAGGTCCCGGGTTTCGACCACGGTCATGGGGAGCACGCCGTGACGGTCGGTCAGAGCGGCGTCGGGGGCGCCGGTGACCACGGTGACGTCGTAGGCGTGCGCGTCGGCAGGCTCTCCTGCGCCGGCGGACGCGACGGACGCGACGGACGCGGCGGACTCCGGAACGCCGTAAGCCTCCAGGAGGGCACGCCGCAGTGCCGCCGTGAAGCGGGCGACGGCCCCGGCGAGGTCGCCCGAGGCGTCGGCCTCGGCGCGGTCCAGCAGCCGGGTGCCGCCCAGAGCGGCGAGCCGCCGGTCGATCGCGGTGGGCACGCGCTGGTAGGTGGCGGCCCAGTTGCGGTCTCCCACGCCGAGGACGCAGTACCGCACGCCGTCGGCGGCGCCCGAAGCCGTGCCCGAAGCCGTGCCCGAAGCCGCGCCCGAAGCCGCGCCCGAAGCCGCGCCCGAAGCCGCGCCCGAAGCCGCGCCCGAAGCCGCGCTCGCCTCCGCCTCCGCCTGCGCCAGCCAGGACGCGAAGGCGGAGGCGTCGTCCGTGGGCTGCCCGTTGTACGAGGCGGCGACGATGACGAGGGGCCCGTCGGCGGGGAGCCTCCCGGCGTACGCGTCGAGCGGGGCGACGGTGACGCCGAACCCGAGCGCGCCGCAGGTCTCGGCGAGGTCCTCGGCGTAGGCCCGGCAGGTCCCGAAGTTGGAGCCGTGGAGAACGGTCAGCGTGGAACCCGCGACGACCCGGCCCGGCAGGCCGGTGTCGGGCCGTGCCTCGGCCGTATCCCGCGCGCCGGTCCCGGCGGAACCGCCCAGGGCGGCCCGTACCCGCGCCCGGTCCTCGGCGGTGCGGGGCGCGAGCGCCAGGGTGAAGCCCTCGGGCTTGAGGGTGAGCGTCTCCTTCACGGCGAGCTCGTAACCCGGGCGGCCGAGGAAGCGGTACCGGTGGATCAGCAGCGCCAGCAGCATCGTGGCCTCGTGCAGCGCGAACTGCCGCCCGATGCAGGCCCGCTCGCCCGTGCCGAACGGCTTGTACGCGTTCGCCGGGCGGGCGGCCTCCGCGTCCGGGGCGAAGCGGTCCGGGTCGAACTCCTCGACGTTGTCGCCCCACACCGGGTCGCGGTGCAGCATCGGCGTGAGCACGGTCAGCCGCCGGCCCGCCCGGACGGGGTAGGCCCCGCCGATGACGGTGTCGTGGCGGGCCACGCGCTCGAAGGCGGCGGCGGTGGGCCACAGCCGCAGCGTCTCGTTGAGGATCTGACGTACGTACCGGAGCCGGCCGATGTCCTCGAAGGACGGCTCCGGGTCGGGTTCGTCGCCCCACAGCGCGTCGACCTCGGCCTGCGCGCGGTGCAGGGCCGAGGGGTTCTTGAGGAGGTGGTGGAGGGCGAAGGAGAGGGTGCCCGAGGTGGTCTCGTGGCCCGCGATGAGGAAGGTGATGACCTGGTTGCGGATGTTGGACTCGTCCAGGGGCCGTCCGTCGGCGGGGTGCGGGGAGTTGAGCATGAGCCCCAGCAGGTCGTCGGGGGAGCCGTCGGGGGAGGTGTCGGGGGAGGTGGCGTCCGCGGTGGCGTCCGCGGCGGCGGCCTTGCGCTTGCCGATCACCTCGTCGACCACCTCGGCGAGGAAGGCGGCGTCGGCGGCGAAGGCCCGGTCCTCGGCCGCGTAGTCGCCGCCGGGGGCCCGCCCCAGAGCCGCCTGGCTGTGCGCAAGGGCCCGTACGAGCGCCTGCACGAAGGGGTGCGGTTCGGGCCGGCCGAAGGACTCGAAGTCGTAGCCGAACCCGGCCAGACCTATGGTGTCGAGCGTCATCCGCGTCATGTCGGCCGAGACGTCCACGGGCGTGCCCTGGGCGAGCCGCGCGTCCCAGGACGCGACGAGCCGCCGGCACACGCGCAGCATCGTCGGGTGGTACCGGCGCATCGAACCCATGGCGAAGGCGGGGAGCAGGATGTCGTGCGCCTTGGCCCAGTTGGGCTCGTCGTTGTAGGCGGTGAACAGGCCGTCGGCGGTGATGTCCCGGACGTGCTCCAGCGCGGGGCCCACGGCCTTGGCGAATCGGGTCTCGTCGGACAGCTCGTCGACGAGCGCGTAGGAGGAGACGAGGACCGACTCGCGGTCGTGGAACCGCCGCCGGTAGAGGGGCCCGTGTTCCCGGGCGAGGGCCATGGCCTGCTGGATCGGCGTGCTGGTGAGTCCCGTCTCCGTGGCGTCGACGAGGGGTGGCTCGTGGAGGGGCATGCGCGGTCTCCTCTGGGGAGTCGTCGGCCGGCTACTGCCTTCACGATTCCGCCGGGCGGGGGCGGATCCGGCGCGGAGACTACGAAATCTTGTAGGGGGCTGGGCGTGTCCGGTGGGACGGGCGGGGCGCGGGGTGGGTTAAGGGGGGCGAGGCAGCGGAGGCTCGCCCTGCCCGCCTGCCCGCCTGCCCGCCTGCCCGCCTGCCCGCCTGCCCGCCTGCCCGCCCACCCGCGCCTCCCCGCCTGCCCCGCTTGCTTGCCTGCCCGCGCCTCCCCGGGCTTCCCCGCCCGCCCGGGCCTCCCCGCCTGCCCGCCTCCCCGAAACCGGGGCTGTGCCCGGGGGCCCTCCGCGCGGCTGAGGTTGTGCCTCGGGGCCGTCCCCGCGTCCGGTGCCGCGCCGGGGCCTCTCTCCGTGACTGGGGCTGCGCGCCGGGCCTTCTTCGCGGTCGGAGCCGCGCCCTGGGCGGACTTCCGCGTCCGGACTGTGCCTCGCGGTCCCTTCGGCGACCCGGCGACCCGGCGACCCGGCGACCTGGGCCCCGCCCGGCCTTTTCCGGGGCCCGGGCGGGGCCCGAGTTCCTCCGCCCGGGCCGGAGCCTCCGCCCGCCGAGGCGGGCTTGCCTGCCCTTTCCCGATCCCCTCGCCGGGACGGTCGGCCGCCCCGGACCCCGCCACAGGGCGTGACGGGGTCCGGGGCGGAGCCCCGGTTACGGGAAGGGGCGGGGCTGGGGAAAGAATCCGCTGCACACGCCCTACGGACGCGCGGGCGGTACGGATCCACTCCACCGGAGCCGAGGGCGGCGGTACGCAATGCACGAACGGGAGCCACAAGAGCGGCAGCCGGCCATGGCCGCGCCCACCACCCCGGTACCCGACCCCGAATTCGACCCCACCACCTGGCGCACCCGCTTCCTCAACCTCCTCGACCGCATCCCCGTCCCCACCGCCATCAGCACCACCGACGGCGTCATCACCGGCGCGAACCCCGCCCTCGCCGCGCTCTGGGACGTGACCCCCGGCCGCCTGACCGGCCGCAGCCTCCTCGACCTGTTCACCCCCACCGACGGCGGCCAGCTGGTCAAGGTCGACGCGGCGCTGCGCGGAGGCCGGCGCTCCCGCTATCCCGTCCGGGTGCGTTGGACGGCGGCCGGGCGGTCGTACGAAGGGCAGCTCACCGTCGAGCCGGTGAGCGACCCCGCCGGAGCCTCGCCGCCTCTGCTGGCGACCCTCCGCGTCGACGAGGAACGGCCCCCGGCGGAGTGCGCGCGGCCGGACGTCGTGCTCGGCCCGCAGGAGCGGCGCATCCTGGAACTGGCCGCGGCGGGCCGCACCACCTCGGTGATCGCCCGTACTGTCGGCCTGAGCGTCGACGGTGTGAACTACCACCTCGTACGCCTGGCCCGCCGCCTGTCCGTCCCGAACCGGACGGCCCTGGTGGCCAGGGCGTACGTCCTGGGCCTGCTGTCCCCGGCGGCCTGGCCGCCGGCGGCGCCCGCCCCGCACCCCGCTCCGCCCGCCGCCCCCGGCGACCGGGCCTGAGCGACTCCGCCGGGAGTCGTCAGCCGGACGTCAGACGAGGGCGGCGGCGGTCAGCGCGAGGGCGGACCCGGCGAAGACCACGGTGTGGCGGACGTTCTGGAGGGCGCGGGTCCAGGAGGGGAAGGCGCCCTCGGCGGCCTTGAGGAAGGCGGGGACGTCGACCCGCAGCAGCTCCGGGTCGCCCTTGCGCCGGAAGGCGGCCCGGACGGACTTCACGGCGCCGAGCTGGCTCTGGAGGACGGCGATGTTCGCGAGCAGCGCGATCGAGGAGAACACCCAGGTCAGCGTGGTGCCCCAGGGGTTTCCGGCCAGGGTGAGGACGGCTGCCGTGAGCAGGGCGGCCGCGAAGCTCCCCGGCGCCCACCACTCGTGGCCGCTCGCGTCGAAGCGGAGGCGGTTCTCCTCCAGGACGGCCGGGCGGACGCCCTGCCGCTCCAGCTCGGCGACGGCCGCGGCCTTGGCGACACCGCCGAAGCGGTGGCGGAGGAGCGGGATGGAGGCGAAGGCGGCGGCGACGAGGATCTGGGCGACGGCGGCGAGCGTGTTCACGGGGAGGTTCTCCTCACGGGCGGGACGGGGGCGAGGCGACTTGCACTTAGTTCAAGTGCCGCCATGAGGACTGTAGGGCGCGACTTGAACACTGTGCAAGTACCCCGAGTTGAACTTTGTGCAAGTGGCGTGGAGGTGACCTATCGTGAGCGCATGGCACGAGACACCCTGACCCGGGAACAGATCGTCAGAACGGCCGTCGAGCTGCTCGATTCGGACGGGCTGGAGGGCCTCAACATGCGCAGCCTCGGCCAGCGCCTGAACTCGGCCGCCACCGCCGTCTACTGGCACGTCAAGAGCAAGGACAACCTCGTCACGCTCGCCGGCGACCAGGTCTGGGACGAGGTCGGGCTGCCCGACCTCGACGCCGTCGGCTGGCGCGCGGCGGCGACCGCCATGGCCACCGACCTGTACGCGATGTTCGCCCGGCATCCCTGGCTCGTACAGGCGTTCGCGACCCACCTCTTCCACGGGGAGGGCAAGGCGCGCCACGACGACCACAACCTCGCGGTCTACGAGAAGGCGGGCTTCACCGGCCCGCGGGCCGACAGGGCCGCCGCCGCCGTCTTCACGTACGTGCTCGGCAACGCCTCGGGCGCGGCCGCGATGGTGTCGCTGACCCGGCGGATCGAGCGGGAGGGCGGTGACGCGGAGGAGAGGTTCGGCGCCACGATGAAGGAGGCCGCGGAGGTCGCGTCGCGCTTTCCGCGCCTGAGGGCCCGCATCGAGCCGGCGGGCTCGACGGATGGTTCGGCCGCGGGGAGAGGCCCCGCGGAGCGCGGGTCCCTTGCCGGCACCGCAGATCCGGCAGGCTCCGCAGGCCCGGCAGGCCCGGCAGGCCCGGCAGGCCCGGCAGGCCCGGCAGGTCCGGCAGGTCCGGCAGGTTCCGACGGTCTGGCAGGTCCGGCAGATCCGGCAGGCCCGGCAGATCCGGCAGGCCCGGCAGATCCCGCAGATCCCGGCACCCCGATCCCGATCACCCCCCTCGACCCGGCCGCGTACGCCGAGGCCCCGGCCGACACCTTCGCCTTCGGTCTCCAGGCGCTCCTCGACGGTCTGGAGGCGCGCCTGCGCACCGCCTGAGGGCGGCGGGAGGCGGTCCCTCCCGGGGCCCTAGCAGGGACCTCCCGCGACGCGGCGGCCCTGCTAGGGCCCCGGCGACGGCTCCGAAGGCGAGCCCAGCCGCACCGAGAGGGCGGCGATGTCGTCGTCGAGCCCGCCTCCGCTGTAGTGGAGGAGGTCGCGGTGGAGGGCGTCCAGCAGCTCGCGCGGCCGGCCCGGGGGCTGCCCGCCCATCCAGGTCGCGAGGGGGAAGAAGCCGCCGTCGCGGTCGCGGGCCTCGGTGACGCCGTCGGTGTAGAGGAGCAGCAGGTCACCGGGGGAGAAGTCGATCGTGTCGACGCTGTAGTGGTCGCCGATCAGGTCGGCGAGGTTGAGCAGCGGCGAGGGGGAGGTGGGCTCCAGGACGCGGAGTTCCCCGTGGTTGAGGAGCAGCGGCGGGGGATGCCCGCAGTTGAGGATCCGCAGGTGGCCGTCCTCGTGCGGGATCTCGACGAGGACGGCGGTGGAGAAGCGTTCCGTCAGGTCCTCGGGGGAGAAGGCGGCGCTGTACCGGGTGCTGCTGGCCTCCAGGCGGCGCGCGATGCCGCCGAGGTCGGGTTCGTCGTAGGCCGCCTCCCGGAAGGAATTGACGACCGCGGCGGCGGTCCCGACCGCGGGCAGTCCCTTGCCCCGTACGTCGCCGATGAGCAGCCGGACCCCGTACGGGGTATCGGCCACCTCGTAGAAGTCGCCGCCGATGCGGGCCTCCGCCGCGGCGGCGAGGTACAGCGACTCGATCTCGATGCCCCCGAAGCGGCGGGGCATCGGGCTCAGGACCACCTGTTGCGCCGCGTCGGCGACCAGCCGGACCTGGAAGAGCGACTGCTCCCGCTGGAGCCGGACGTGACTCCCGTACGCGGCCGCCACCGTCACCGCGACGATTCCCGCCGCCGTGTACCCAGTCCCCAGGTCGGGGAAGACGATGCCGAGTCCGATCATGAGAAAGAGGCAGACGGTCCCCAGCAGGACGGTGGGCAGTACGGGCCACATGGCGGCGGCGAGCGCGGGCGCCGCGGGCAGCAGCCGGCTGAAGGCCATGCTCCGGGGGGTGGTGTAGGCCAGGCCGGCGATGACAACGGTGAGGATCACCGGTGACAGCAGCGTGAGCGGCCCCCGACCGTGACGACGGCGGGGCCGGAGCCGACCAGATTTAACCACTTTCACAGCATATCCAGGCAAACCGGACGCAGCGCTCTGGCGAATCGACCCGGACCGGCCGGACCGGCGCGGAACGAGGCCCTTCCCTCGCCGGAGAACCCGGGGAACGACGAAGGCCCGGACCGTCGAAACGGTCCGGGCCTTCTGCCGGCGGAGGATACGAGATTCGAACTCGTGAGGGGTTGCCCCCAACACGCTTTCCAAGCGTGCGCCCTAGGCCTCTAGGCGAATCCTCCGCCGCAAACAATACAAGACTCGAAGGGGTGCTCGCGAACGCCTTCCGTCGAGGTGGGGTCGGGGGGAGGTGCGAAGGGGACCCGGGCGGGGGAGGGGGCACGAGCACGGGCCGGGATCCGCTAGGCTGAGGGCAAGCCCCTCACGTGGCGCTATCTCACCTAACTCCCCCAGGGCCGGAAGGCAGCAAGGGTAAGTGGGCTCTGGCGGGTGCGTGGGGGGCCCTTGTGTTTTCCAGGGCGGGGATCGGGCGGCCCCGGGTGGCCCCGGTGGGCGGCCGCAGGGGCTCGCGGAAGGGCCCGTGGGGCGTGCGGAAGGCCCCTTGAGCTGTGATCGAGACCACTTGTCGGTGGGGCCCGATATCGTCGTAGGTGTGTCGTCCCTCGCGCTCTATCGCCGCTACCGTCCCGAGTCCTTCGCCGAGGTCATCGGTCAGGAGCATGTCACCGCCCCGTTGCAGCAGGCGCTGCGTAACAACAGGGTCAATCACGCGTACCTGTTCAGCGGGCCGCGCGGCTGCGGAAAGACGACCAGCGCCCGCATCCTCGCCCGCTGTCTGAACTGCGAGCAGGGCCCCACGCCCACTCCCTGCGGCGAGTGCCAGTCCTGCGTCGACCTCGCGCGCAACGGCCGCGGCTCCATCGACGTCATCGAGATCGACGCCGCCTCCCACGGTGGTGTGGACGACGCCCGTGACCTGCGGGAAAAGGCATTCTTCGGCCCCGCCTCCAGCCGCTACAAGATCTACATCATCGACGAGGCCCACATGGTCACCTCGGCGGGCTTCAACGCCCTGCTGAAGGTCGTCGAGGAGCCGCCGGAGCATCTCAAGTTCATCTTCGCGACGACCGAGCCCGAGAAGGTCATCGGCACCATCCGGTCGCGTACGCACCACTACCCGTTCCGCCTCGTGCCCCCCGGCACCCTGCGCGAGTATCTGGGCGAGGTCTGCGGCCAGGAGAAGATCCCGGTCGAGGACGGCGTCCTCCCGCTCGTCGTGCGTGCCGGCGCCGGCTCCGTCCGTGACTCGATGTCCGTCATGGACCAGCTCCTCGCCGGCGCCGCCGAGGACGGTGTGACATACGCCATGGCGACGTCCCTCCTCGGCTACACCGACGGCTCCCTCCTGGACGCCGTCGTCGACGCCTTCGCCGCGAGCGACGGCGCCGCCGCCTTCGAGGTCGTCGACCGCGTGATCGAGGGCGGCAACGACCCCCGCCGCTTCGTCGCCGACCTCCTGGAGCGCCTGCGCGACCTGGTGATCCTCGCGGCGGTCCCCGACGCGGTCGAGAAGGGCCTCATCGACGCCCCCGTCGACCTCGTCGAGCGCATGCAGGCCCAGGCGTCCGTCTTCGGCGCCGCCGAGCTGAGCCGTGCCGCCGATCTGGTCAACGAGGGCCTCACCGAGATGCGCGGCGCCACGTCCCCGCGCCTCCAGCTCGAGCTCATCTGCGCCCGCGTCCTGCTCCCGGCCGCCTTCGACGACGAGCGCTCCGTGCGCGCCCGACTCGACAAGCTGGAGCGCGGCGCCCTCGCGGCCGGCGCCGGCATGGTGACGGCGCCCATGACCCCGCCCGCCGGTTACGTCCCGGCGGGCCACGGCTCCGCCCCCGCCGCCGGCTATGTCCCCGGGCCCGACGCCCACGCCGCCCCGGCCGCCCCACAGGCCGCTCCGGCCGCGTCCGTACCGGCCCCCTCCGGTCTTTCGGGCGCCGCCGCGGCCCGTGCCGCCGTCTCCGGCGCCCCCGCCCCGGGCGCCGCCTCCGGTGCCCCGCAGGCCGGCGCCCCGCAGGCCGGCGCCTGGCCCAGCGCGGCCGCCCCGGCGAGCGCCCCTGCCCCTGCCCCTGCCCCTGCCCCCGCCTCCGCGCCCGCCCCGGCCCCGACGGCCCCGGCCGCTCCCGCGCCCACCGCGGGTGCCTGGCCCACCGCCGCGGCTCCTGGCTCCGGCCAGGGCGGTGCCGCCGCGCCCAAGACCGCCGGTGCCTGGCCGTCCGCCGCCACCCCGGGGCAGGGCCCCGCCGCCCCGGCCCAGGCCGCGCCCACCGGCTCGTACGCCCAGCCGTCGGCCCCGGCCGCCGCTGCCCCCATCGGCGACGCCTCCTACGTGCGCCAGATGTGGCCGAACATCCTGGAAGCCGTCAAGAACCGCCGCCGCTTCACCTGGATCGTCCTCAGCCAGAACGCCGACGTGGTCGGCTTCGACGGCACCACCCTCCAGATCGGCTTCGCCAACCCCGGAGCGCGCGACTCCTTCGCCAACAGCGGCAGCGAGGACGTCCTCCGCCAGGCCGTCGGCGACGTGATGAACGGCGCCCAGTGGAAGATCGACCTCGTCGTGGCCCCGGGCGGCGCCCCGGCCGGCGGCGGCTTCTCCGGCGGCGGGTCCGGTGGCGGCGGTGGCGGCTTCGGAGGTACGGGCGGCCCCGGCGGCGGTTACGGCGGAGCGCCCGCCGCGAGTGCGCCCAGCACGGGTGGCTACGGCGCACCCGGCGGCTTCGGCGGTGGCGGTGGTGGCGGCGCCCCGGCCGCCCCCGGCGCCCCGCAGGCACGCGCGGCCGCCGGGCCGTCGCAGGGCAGCGCCCCGGCGCCCGAGCCCCGGCAGGCCCCGCCCGCGCCCTCCCAGGGGTACCGCGAGCCCGAGCCGCCGCCGGTCGCCCCCGAGGACGACATGCCCGCCGAGGACGATCCCGACCTTGTCGACTCCGCCCTGACCGGCCACGACCTCATCGTCCGCGAGCTGGGCGCCACGGTCATCGAAGAGATCGCCAACGAGTAAACGAGTAAGCGAGTAGACGGCGGGCGGCTGAGGGCCCGGCGGTCGAGGGGCGAGGGCCGGGGCCGGGGCCGGGGCCGGGGCCGGGCGAAGAGCCGGATGCCGGAACGGAAGCCCGAAGACCGGACCGCGCGCCCCGCGCCCGGGCGCGAGGCGCGCAGTCCGCTGATCCGGGGCCGGCCGCCCCGTACGGTCCGTACGCCCGCCTTCGCACCCGTCCGAGGCCGCTCCGCACACGCGCCCGTACGAGTAGCCGTACGGTCGCGTTCCGCGTGTGTTCGGTACGGATTCGCTGTGGATTCGGTACGGATTCCGCGCCCGTTCCGGATGCGCCGCGTACGCCCCCAGGCGCCTACCGGACTTCTTCCCCCGGCATAGGGCGCGCCGCCCGGCGAACACGTAGGCTCGGGCTACCGAGACATCGTCGTCGACAGCCAGGAGCGAAACCGTGATCCCCGGTGGTGGCCAGCCCAACATGCAGCAGCTGCTCCAGCAGGCCCAGAAGATGCAGCAGGACCTCGCGGCGGCCCAGGAGGAGCTCGCGCGCACCCCGGTCGAGGGCACCGCGGGCGGCGGCCTCGTCAAGGCGACCGTCACCGGCGCCGGTGAGCTCCAGGCCCTGGTGATCGACCCCAAGGCCGTGGACCCCGAGGACACCGAGACCCTCGCCGACCTCGTCGTCGCCGCCGTGCGCGACGCCAACGCGACGGCGCAGCAGCTCCAGCAGCAGAAGCTCGGCCCGCTCGCCCAGGGCCTGGGCGGCGGCATCCCGGGTCTGCCCTTCTAAGCAGGCCCGGCCGCCGGCTAAGCGGGCCCGGCCGCCGGCGCGGCGACGCCGGCGCGGTGGGGACGGACCGCGGCAGCGACAGACCGCGACAAACGACAGACAGCGACAACGACAGACAGAGACAGAAGGAGCATTCGATCCGTGTATGAAGGCGTGGTCCAGGACCTCATCGACGAACTGGGCAGGCTGCCCGGCGTCGGTCCCAAGAGCGCGCAGCGGATCGCCTTCCACATCCTCCAGGCCGAGCCGGCCGACGTCCGTCGGCTCGCCCACGCGCTGACCGAGGTCAAGGCGAAGGTCCGCTTCTGCGCGGTCTGCGGCAACGTCGCGCAGGACGAGCGCTGCCGCGTCTGCCTCGACCCGCGCCGCGACCCCGCCGTCATCTGCGTGGTGGAGGAGTCCAAGGACGTGGTCGCGATCGAGCGGACCCGCGAGTTCCGCGGCCGCTATCACGTACTCGGCGGGGCCATCAGCCCCATCGAGGGCGTCGGCCCGGACGATCTGCGCATCCGGGAGCTGCTCACCCGGCTCGCGGACGGCACCGTCACCGAGCTGATCCTCGCCACAGACCCCAACCTGGAGGGGGAGGCCACCGCCACGTACCTCGCGCGCATGGTGAAGCCCATGGGTTTGAAGGTCACGCGGCTGGCCAGTGGTCTGCCCGTGGGTGGAGATCTTGAATACGCCGACGAGGTCACGCTCGGGCGTGCCTTCGAAGGGAGACGACTTCTCGATGTCTGACGCAACGCTCCATGACGCCAAGCGCGATCCCGACGACTTCGCCGTCCAGATCGCCGACTCGATCGAGAGCTTCATCGTCGCGGTCGCCGAGGTGTCCCGCGGCGACGAGCCCGACAGCGCCGTGCCCTTCCTGCTGCTGGAGGTCTCCCAGCTCCTCCTCACCGGCGGCCGGCTCGGCGCGCACGAGGACTTCCTGCCCGACGAGCGGTACGAGCCGGACGTCGGCCCCGAGCCCGACGTCGACGAGCTGCGCGAGCGGTTCGCCGTCCTGCTCGACCCGGTGGACGTCTACTCCGAGGTCTTCGACCCGTACGTGCCGCGCAGCGCCCCCGTCGCCTGCCGGATCTCCGACGACCTCGCCGACATCATCACGGATCTGCGCCACGGCATGGCGCACTACCGCGACGGCCGGGTCAGCGAGGCCCTGTGGTGGTGGCAGTTCTCCTACCTCTCCAACTGGGGCCCCACGGCCTCGGCCGCGCTGCGGGCCCTGCAGTCCCTGGTCGCGCACGTCCGCCTCGACCAGCCGCTGGACGAGCTCCAGGGCCTGGACACGGACTCCGCGGCCACGGAGGAGCAGCTGGCCGAGGAGGCCGGGAAGGTGATGGCCGCGGAGATCGCCGGCCCGCTGGGGCTGCGGAGCGTGTGACGCGGCGGGGGCGGCCCGTAGGCGGCCCGTAGGCGGTGTCGTTCCGGAGGCGCTGCCGCCCGTAGGCGGTGTCGCTCCGGACGCGCTGCTGCCCGTAAGCGGTGCCGCCCGGTACGCGCCGCTGCCCGGCAGCACTGCTTACGCGCCGCGCCCGTCGCGCCGCGGGCCCGTCGCGCCGCGGCCGTGAACGGCGCCGCACTCCGTGACCTGGATCACCTTCGCGCGTGCGCCCCCGGGAAGGGGGCAGGGACCTCCCTGGAGCGGGCCGGACATCTCACCATGCGATATCCGCGTGGCTGATTCCAGCCGCTCGTTAGACTGAGCCGACCGCATTACACATAGTTGCGAGGAGCGCACGTGGGCCTTGTCGTGCAGAAGTACGGAGGCTCCTCCGTTGCCGATGCCGAAGGCATCAAGCGGGTTGCCAAGCGAATCGTCGAAGCCAAGAAGAACGGCCACCGTGTGGTCGTCGTGGTTTCCGCGATGGGTGACACGACGGACGAGTTGATCGACCTCGCCGGGCAGGTTTCGCCGATTCCTGCCGGGCGCGAGTTCGACATGCTGCTGACCGCCGGAGAGCGCATCTCCATGGCGCTGCTGGCCATGGCGATCAAAAACCTCGGTCACGAGGCGCAGTCGTTCACGGGCAGCCAGGCCGGAGTCATCACCGACTCGGTCCACAACAAAGCGCGGATCATCGACGTCACGCCGGGCCGGATCCAGCAGTCCGTCGACGCGGGCAACATCGCGATCGTGGCCGGCTTCCAGGGTGTGTCCCAGGACAAGAAGGACATCACCACCCTGGGCCGGGGCGGCAGCGACACCACCGCCGTCGCGCTGGCCGCCGCGCTCAACGCCGAGGTGTGCGAGATCTACACCGACGTCGACGGGGTCTTCACCGCCGATCCGCGGGTCGTGAAGAAGGCCCGCAAGATCGACTGGATCTCGTTCGAGGACATGCTGGAGCTGGCGAGCTCCGGTTCCAAGGTGCTGCTGCACCGCTGCGTCGAATACGCACGCCGTTACAACATCCCGATCCACGTGCGCTCGTCCTTCTCGGGGCTCCAGGGCACCTGGGTCAGCAACGAACCGCGAGGGGACCAGCCGATGGAGCAGGCGATCATTTCGGGTGTTGCCCACGACACGTCCGAGGCCAAGGTCACGGTCGTCGGGGTGCCGGACAAGCCGGGCGAGGCCGCGACGATCTTCCGTGCCATCTCGGACGCCGAGATCAACATCGACATGATCGTCCAGAACGTCTCGGCGGCCTCCACGGGCCTCACGGACATCTCCTTCACCCTCCCGAAGACCGAGGGCCGCAAGGCCATCGAGGCGCTGGAGAAGACGAAGGGGCGCGTCGGCTTCGACTCGCTGCGCTACGACGACCAGATCGCGAAGATCTCCCTGGTCGGCGCGGGCATGAAGACCAACCCGGGTGTCACGGCGACCTTCTTCGAGGCGCTGTCCGACGCGGGCGTGAACATCGAGCTGATCTCGACCTCCGAGATCCGCATCTCGGTGGTCACCCGCGCCGACGACGCCAACGAGTCCGTGCGCGCCGTGCACACGGCCTTCGGCCTGGACAGCGAGAGCGACGAGGCGGTCGTCTACGGCGGCACCGGTCGATGACCGGCGGCTACGCGGCCCGTCCCGTTCCGGCGGGTACGGGCCGTAAGCCGACCCTCGCCGTGGTCGGCGCCACCGGCGCCGTGGGCACGGTCATGCTGGAGATCCTCTCCCGGCACGCGGACGTCTGGGGCGAGATCCGCCTCGTGGCGTCCGCCCGCTCGGCCGGCCGCACGCTGGCCGTCCGGGGCGTGGAGACCCCGGTCCTCGCGCTGGCCGAGGAGGTCTTCGACGGGGTCGACGTCGCGATGTTCGACGTGCCCGACGACGTCGCGGCACGCTGGGCGCCGATCGCCACCGCCAAGGGCGTGGTGGTCGTCGACAACTCCGGGGCGTTCCGGATGGACCCGGACGTACCGCTGGTGGTGCCCGAGGTCAACGCGCACGCGGCGCGGGTACGGCCGCGCGGCATCATCTCCAACCCCAACTGCACCACGCTGTCCATGATCGTCGCGGTGGGCGCGCTGCACGCCGAGTTCGGGCTGAGCGGGCTCGTCGTCTCCTCCTACCAGGCCGCTTCCGGCGCGGGAAAGGCCGGCGTCGACACGCTGCGGGCGCAGCTCGCGGCGGTCGCCGGCGCCTCCTCGCCGGGTACGGGTACTGGTGGCGGTACGGGAGCGAGTGCGGGTGGCGGTACGGGCGCGGGTTCGGGTATGGGCGTGGGCGCGGGTACGCAGCCGGGCGACGTCCGGCGGGCGGTCGGCGACGCCATGGGTCCTTTCCCGGCCCCGCTGGCGCTGAACGTCGTGCCCTGGGTGGGCTCGCCCCGGGAGGACGGCTGGTCCTCCGAGGAGCTGAAGATCCGGGACGAGTCCCGGAAGATCCTGGGGCTGCCGGGGCTCCCGGTGAGCGCGACCTGTGTGCGCGTACCGGTGATCACGACGCACTCCCTCACCGTGCACGCGCGCTTCGAGAAAGAGGTCTCGGTCGCCCAGGCGCACGAGATCCTGGCCAACGCCCCGGGTGTGGTGCTCGTCGACGACCCCGCCGAGGGGGAGTTCCCCACGCCCGCCGACGCGGTCGGCACGGACCCCACATGGGTGGGGCGGGTGCGGCGCGCGCTCGACGATCCCAAGGCGCTCGAGTTCTTCGTCTGCGGTGACAACCTGCGCAAGGGCGCGGCCCTCAATACCGCCCAGATCGCTGAATTCGTGGCGGCGGAGCTGACCACTCCCTAATCTGGAGGATCCGTGAAGGTCTTGTGATCAAGTCGTTGGTCCAGACCTCTTGAGCTGGGCAGACGGTGTGTTCGACTATCACTATCCGCCCCTCGTAACCGACGGCCGGAACCGGTGACCGAGCACGGGGCGTCTTTGCTGCCGTCTCTTGCGGTGGTGCCAAAACCGGGGCATTGAGGAAGAGCTGGTACGCATGAGGGCATATGACGCATCGTCACGCGGCGCATCGTCAAACGGGGTGCCTCGCGCGTACAACCCTGATGGGGGGAAGCGTGTCCAACAGGCGTGGCAGAGGTCATCAGCATCGCAACCGTCCCGAGGCGTGGCAGCAGCGCAGTGCGCCCGCGTCCCCGCGCGTCGGGCGGCATGCCGGTGATCGCTCCCTGGCCGACCACCCGCCCCACCGCCCAGCTACCGCCCCAGCGTGGGGACGCTGACGAGGCGATGGCAGCGGGCACCACAGTCGACCACCTCACCGAGACCTACCGCGCCCACTACCGGTCGTTGCTCGGCCTCGCCGCGCTGCTCCTCGACGACACCGCCTCCTGCGAGGACGTCGTCCAGGAAGCCTTCATACGGGTGCACTCCGCGCGCAACCGCGTCCGGGACCCGGAAAAGACCCTGGCCTATTTGAGGCAGACTGTCGTCAATCTGTCCCGCTCCGCGCTGCGCCGTCGCATCCTCGGGCTGAAGCTGCTGTCCAAGCCGATGCCCGACATGGCGAGCGCCGAGGAGGGCGCGTACGAACAGCTGGAGCGAGACCAATTGATCACTGCGATGCGCGGACTGCAGCGCCGCCAGCGCGAGGTCCTCGTCCTCCGCTACTTCGCCGACATGACCGAGGCCCAGGTCGCCGAGACCCTGGGCCTCTCGCTCGGCTCGGTCAAGGCGTACGGCTCCCGCGGCATCGCGGCGCTGCGTGTCGCCATGGAGGCTCCGGCATGAACCAGCAGCACTCGGACGGCCGCCGTCCCGAGGACGGCTCGTCCGGCTCTTCCCGACCCCGCGTGCCGGGCCCCGCGGGGCTGCCGGACCCGTTCGGCACGGGCGACCCGGCGGGGCCTTCCGGTTCCGTCGAGGCGTCCGCCGACTCGTCGGCAGGTTCCTCGA
Source organism: Streptomyces albireticuli (assembly GCF_021228125.1). Lineage (GTDB taxonomy): Bacteria > Actinomycetota > Actinomycetes > Streptomycetales > Streptomycetaceae > Streptomyces > Streptomyces albireticuli. The sequence goes on along the minus strand of NZ_JAJQQS010000017.1, from coordinate 170,150 downwards.
CCGACTCCTCGGCCGGTTTCTCGACCGACTCCCTGACCGGTTTCTCGGCCGACCCCTCGGCCGACGCGAGCTCCTCCGCTGACTCTTTCTCCGGATCCGCGGCTCTCTACGATCTGATCGGTCGTTCCGGCCCGTCCGGACTCGCCGGTCCCTCGGACGTCTCCGGCCCGTCCGGATTCACCGGCCCCTCGGACGCCTCCGGCCCGGGCGGTGTCGACGAGCAGGCGCTGCGGCGGCTGCTCCAGGGCGCCGTCGAGGAGCTGGAGCCGTCCCCCGACGCCCTGGAGCAGCTGCGGCGCGCGGTCCCGATGCGGCGCGCGCGCCGTCGGCAGGCCCTCATCGGCGCCGCGGCCGCGCTGATCCTCGGTGGTACGGCGCTGCCCGCGCTCCTGCACGTCGCCTCGACCGAGGACGCGGCCGACGAGCAGCGCACGACCACCGCCAGCAGTCAGCGCAACGAGGACGAGGGCGGCGAGGGCCGGGGCGACGGCCTCACCGGCTCCGGGGGCCCGGAGGAGAAGGACTCCGACAGCCAGGACTCCCCGGGCGAGGAGCGGAAGGAAGAGGGCCGGAAGGGCAACGAACCCAAGCCGTCGGGCACCCCGTCCAGCAGCCTGCCCGACCCCACCAACACCTTCGCCCCGGTCTCCCCGACCTGTGACCGCGACCAGCTCGGCCAAGGCGCCGGCACGGTCGGCGCCGCCGACCGGGACGGCCGCGTCTACGGCGCCTTCCGCGTCGTCAACGTCTCCCGCACCGTCTGTACGGTCGCGGGGCCCGGCACCGTCGCCGCCAGCGCGCGCGGCAGCGCGGAGCCCTCCCGGGTCTCCGTCGTGGACCACACCCAGGGCGACGCCGCGACGGGGCTGCCCAGCCCCGCGGTCGAGCCCAGCGAGGTGATCCTCCAGCCCGGCCAGGCGTACGAGGTGAAGTTCGCCTGGATACCCTCGGCCGACGGCGGGACGAACAGCTGCGCGAAGAACACCGGCCCCGCCACCCCCGCGCCCAGCCCGAGCGAGGCCCCGGCCGGCCGGGCCGCCGCCGAGCAGACGCCCGGCGTGTCCGAGAACACCCCTCCGCCCAAGCCGCCCGGGAGCGTCGTGGTCAGCCACACCCCGGACGTCGGCGAGCCCGCCATAGCGGACGCCAAGATCGACGACGCCTGCGCCGGAACGGTTTACCGCACGGGCCCCCTAGCAGTCCCCACGCGGTAGAACGCGGCAGCGGCGGGACCGCGCGTCCCGAGGCGAGCGGGCTCTCCACGTTCCAAGTGATGCGGCTTCCGGCTCCGGGCCGCGCGGTCGCACGCTCCCGGCCCTGAGGGGTGGGCGGGGCGGTAGGGAGCCGCCCGGTGCGGAGACCGCACGGAGGGGCCCGTACCGTGGTGGTGTGTATCGGTTCCTGCTGACTTCCCGCTGGTGGGCGATCAACGTCTTCGCCGTGCTGTCCATCCCCGTCTGCCTGTACATGGGCAGTTGGCAGCTCAGCCGTTTCGAAACGCGCGTCGACTCGCACCGCGAGCAGCAGACGCAGGCCGACGAGGCCAAGGCGGCCGCCGCCGAGCCGCTGCGTGAGCTGCTGCCGGTGAGCACCGAGACCTTCGGCCGCCGGGCCACCGCCACCGGCCGCTACGACGCCGGACACCAGCTGCTCGTCCCGAACCGCAGCCTGGACGACCGCCAGGGCTTCTACGTCCTGACGCCGCTGCGCACGGACGACGGCAAGGCCATCCCGGTCGTCCGCGGCTGGCTGCCGGGCGACGCCGACTCCAAGGCCGACACCGCCGCCGTCCCCGCCCCGCCGACGGGACAGGTCTCCGTCACCGGCTCCCTCCAGGCATCGGAGAGCCCCCGCTCCAAGGGCGTACGGTCGGCAGGCGGGCTGCCCGAGGGGCAGCTCGGCATCATCAGCGCGGCCTCTCTGGTCAACATCCTGCCGTACGAGGTGTACGACGCGTGGCTGACCACGCCCAAGGCGGAGGGCGCCCTGACCCCGGTGCCGCCGACGGCCGCCCCCAACAGCGGCCTGGACCTCAAGGCGTTCCAGAACCTCGGCTACACCGGCGAGTGGTTCGTCTTCGCGGGCTTCGTCCTCTTCATGTGGTTCCGGCTCTTCCGCCGGGAGGTCGAGGCGGCCAAGGACCTGGCCCTCGGCATCACCCCGGACCAGCCGGAGGACGCCAAGGCCCCGAAGGGCACCGAGGACGGGGAAGCCCCCGAGACGCCGGCGACCGAAGAGCCCAAGGCCGCGGAGAGCACCACGCGGCCGTAGAGGCTTGCCGGGGGCAGGGGCAGGGGCAGGGGCAGGGGCAGGGGCACGAGTGGACCGTGTCCAGGCCCCAGAGCACCCGCACCCGGACCCTGGGCCGAACGCAGCTCTTGGGCGGGACCAGCCGAGGCCGGGGACCTGGACAGGGCTGGAACCGGGACCGGGGCAGGGACCGGGCGGGAAACTTGGACCAGGGCAGAGCCGTCGGCCCGACGGGGCGCCGGCAGGCTGCCGGCTCCCGGCTCCCGGCTTCATGTCCTCACCCCTCCCAAGCCCCACCCCCGGCCGACCGGCCGACCGGTCTACTCCGACCGCTGTCCGACCCCCAGGTGCCGCTCCGCGAAGGCGATCTCCAGCCGGAGCTGCTTGACCCGCTCCTCCACCACCAGGGAGCCGTGCCCCGCGTCGTAGCGGTAGACCTCCATGGGGTGGTCGCGCTGCTCCAGCCGCTCGACGTAGTTCTCCACCTGCCGGATGGGACAGCGCGGGTCGTTCATCCCCGCCGAGATGTAGACCGGGGCGCGGACCTCGTCGACGTACGTCAGAGGTGACGACGCGGCGAAGCGCTCCGGCACCTCCTCCGGGGTGCCGCCCAGCAGCGTGCGGTCCAGTGCCTTCAGGGCCTCCATCTCGTCGTGGTAGGCCGTCACGTAGTCGGCCACGGGCACGGCCGCCAGGCCCAGCGCCCAGGCGTCCGGCTGGGTGCCCAGCCCCAGCAGCGTCAGATATCCGCCCCACGAGCCGCCGGCCAGGACCAGCCGCTCCGGGTCCGCGAGGCCGGAGGCGACGGCCCAGTCGCGGACCGCTGCGATGTCCTCCAGCTCGATCAGGCCGACGCGGTGCTTGAGGGCGTCGGTCCACGCCCTGCCGTAGCCGGTCGAGCCCCGGTAGTTGACGCGCACGACCGCGAAGCCGTGGTCCACCCAGGCGGCCGGGCCGGCGGCGAAGGCGTCGCTGTCGTGCCAGGTCGGGCCGCCGTGGATGTCGAAGACGGTCGGGAAGGGGCCCTCGCCCGCCGGCTTCTGCACCAGGGCGTGGACCTTGCCGCCCGGCCCGTCCACCCAGGCGTCGCTCACCGGCACCGAGTCGGGGGCCCGGCCCACGCCGCCGGGCGCCGGCGGCGGGTCCAGCACGACCTGGCCGGTCGTGGACCGCACGACGGGTGCCTTGGCGGCTGAGGACCACAGGAACTCGACCGACCCGTCCGGGCGCGCCAGCGCGCCGGAGACGGTGCCCTCCGGGGTCTCCACGCGGGAGAGGGTGCCGTCGGCCAGGTCGTACCGCCAGAGCTCGCTGCGGGCCTGGAAGCTGTGCTCGACCAGCAGTGCGGACGCGTCCGGGTACCAGTCGGCGTCCAGGTCGCCGGGCAGGTCGATGTCGAGGGCCGTCTCCTCGCCCGTCGCCGCGTCCCACAGCATGGGCTCCCAGCGGCCGCGCCGCTGGTGCCCGACGAGCAGCCGGGAGTCGCCGTCGACGGGGGCGAAGCCCATGGCGGCGAGGCCGAGCTCCTCGGTGCCGCCCCGGGTGTCGTCGAGCTCGGCGACCGTGGTGCCGTCCGCGCGGACGATGCGGATCGCCGAGTGCATGGCGTCGCCGTGCTCGGTGTGCTCGATGGCGATCAGGGTGCCGTCGTGGGAGAGGCCGCCGACGCCGGCTGACTCCTCGTGGCGGTAGATCTCCACGGGGGCGGCACCCGGGCGCGCGACGTGGACGGTCGAGCCGCCCTCGTCCGTGGACCGGCCGACGACCGCGGTGCCGTCCCGGCCCAGGTCCAGGCCGCCGGGGTAGGAGGGGGCGAGACCGGGCGTCGCCTGCTCGTCCGGTCCGCCGTGGAAGGGCTGGCGCATCCACACGCCGAACTCGTCGCCGTCCTTGTCGGAGAACCACCAGATCCATTCGCCGTCCGGCGACAGCAGCCCGCCCGTCGTGCCGTTCGGCCGGTCCGTCACCTGGCGCTGCTCGCCCGTCGCGCGGTCCCAGGCGTAGAGCTCGAAGGTGCCCGTCACGTTCGAGACGAACAGCGAGCGGTCCGGGGCGTCCTCCGCCCACTTCGGCAGCCCCACCCGCGGCGCCCGGAAGCGCTTCTCCCAGTCCGGCATGGCCTCACTCGCCGCGCGCGGCGCGCCCGCGCCGACCTCCGCGGCCCCGTCACTCAGCTTGGACCCGTTGCTCTCAGTCATGACCCCATTCTGCGCCGCCGGACCGACAACGTGTCGAGGAGCGCCCCAGCCTGTGGATAACTCCACCGCGAGCCGCGAGGGCGGCGAGCGCCACCGGCCCCGAGCGCCGGGCGGCCATGGGCCTGACTCCGTAGGAGACTTGGATACCGCCCCCGACGCCGCTGACCAGACCACCCACCGCCCAAACGGCGAGGACTGGGCGGATTCGCTGTTGTCAGGGGGCTTCCGCTATCAATCGATATGGAAGCAATCATGACCACGGTCGCGAGACCGTTCACGGGGCGGGGGAGTAAGTGACCGATCAGCCGGTATTCGTTCTGGGGAGCGAGCTGCAGGCTCTGGAGCCGGCCGGATTCGAGACCGAGGCAGAGTTCCAGGAGCTTCTCGCGCGTCATCCGCGGGTATTGGATTTCGGCTCGCTGTCCGACGGCCAGCCGTTGCGACTGGTACTGGTGGCGCGCGAGATGGGCGTTCCGACGAGCGCGGAGAACGGCCCGACTTACTGGCTGGACCACCTCTTCGTCGACGCCGACGGGGTGCCGACGCTCGTGGAGGTCAAGCGGGCGAACGATACGCGCATCCGACGCGAGGTGGTGGGGCAGATGCTCGACTACGCCGCGAACGGGGCGCGTTACTGGCCTGGGGCGTTGCTCCAGCGCTCTTTCGAGGAAACCTGCGTCGCGGACGGCCGGCCCCTGGAAGAGGCGTACGGGGAACTGCTCGGCGACCGCTCCCCGGAAGACTTCTGGTCGATGGTCGAGGAACGGCTGGCCGTCGGACAAATGCGGCTGCTGTTCGTCGCGGACAGAATCCCGCTGGAGCTGCGGGCGATCGTCGAATTCCTGAACCGGCAGATGCGGCAGACCGACGTATACGCGGTCGAGCTGACCCAGTACCGAGGAGCCGGAGACCTCCGCGTCCTCGTTCCCCGCATCCACGGGGAGATCGCCACGGTGGCGAAATCTCCCTCCGGCCGTCGCACCACGCAGAGGACCACACGTGCCGACATGGAGGAGGAAATGCAGAAGCGACTTGACCCGGCTGTGCTGAGGGCGGCGAGGGCGCTCCTGGATCACGCAACCGCCAGGGGGCGGCTGGAAGGCGGTACGGCCAAGTATCCGAGTATGTCCGTCTACTATCGCGTCGCCGGCCGACAGGTGCCGATCTGGACGCTGTCCCTGTACGCCAACCCCGCGAAGGATGAACTCTCCTTCAGCTTCGGATCGATCAACCATCACCTCAGCCTCAAGGGCGCGGCCGCCTTCGCGGATTCCCTACCGCCCGTTCCCGGCTTGGAACAGAAACTGGAGGCGCAACGGGAGAAGGGCTACAACGGCTGGCCCTCGGTCTCCCTGGCCGCCCTGGCGGCCGAGCCCAACGCTGTGGAGGGGATCCTGTCCGCGATCCAGCAGCTCATGGACGGCCAAGAGGCATCCGTTTGATCAGCGCGATGGCGCTGTGGGGCATGTTGCCGGAGCCCATGCTCAGGAATGTGCCCCAGGTCACCGGTAGCCGCCCTCGATGGGTGCCGGGAGCCTGCGGTAGCGGCAGGAGAGGGCGGAGCTCCGGCTCCGCCTTCCTTGATCCACTCCGCGCTCATTCCACAGGCATGCGGAAAAGCAGGTCAGGCCCGGTTTCTTCTCAGAGGAAACCGGGCCTGACCTGGTGTTTCAGCTGTCGGGGTGGCGGGATTTGAACCCACGACCTCTTCGTCCCGAACGAAGCGCGCTGCCAAGCTGCGCTACACCCCGATTGTTGCTTCAGGCCCTGCTCTCGCAGTCCCCGGCGCAACGAGCTCTACTTTAGCGGACCGGAGCCCAGAGGCGAAATCCGATTCCGGGGGCCGCGCAGGTGGGGGCGTACGCGGTCGAGGAAGACCAGGGCGAGGGCCAGTGCGTAGAAGGCCAGGCCGAAGACGACGGCGTTCACGGCGATGCCGCCGTAGCCCTGGAGATCGACGTCCAGGAAGGGGTACGGGTAGCGGCCTTCCGTCCCGGGGGTGAGGAGCGCGCCGCGGATCAGGGCGAACGGGAGGTAGAGGAGGGGGTAGGCCAGCCACTGCCAGGCGTGGCGCAGGAGGAAGCCGCCGGGCGCGGTGAGCACCAGCCAGTCGAAGGCGGCCGCGAGCGGGGTCACCGTGTGGAGGAGCTGGTTCGCGATCGATTCCAGGGGCGTGCGCTCGCTGGTCATGGAGAAGCCGCTGGAGTCGTTCGAGAGCACGAAATGGAAGACCAGGCCCGTGATGGAGATGAAGAGCAGCGCCGCGCCCGTGATCCGCGGGGACAGCGGCGGGCGCGCTGTCCAGGCGCGGTGGGCCGCCCAGGCGAAGGAGACCGCCACCAGGATGTTGGACTGGATCGTGAAGTAGCTGAAGAGCCTGCCGAGGTCGTCGGAGTCGATCGAGTCCAGGACGATGCCGGTGAGCGCGGCCAGGGCCACGAGGGCGCGGAAAGCGGCCGCGAAGGGGCGGCGGCCGGCCGGGACAGCCGGGGCGGCGGCCGTGGGAACGGCCGCCGTGTCGGGCGTGCTGTGCCGATTTGCGGTGGAGGAGGTCGGTTCGAGCATCCCTACACCGTACGGGTGGCTTCGGAAACCTTCCGGATCGGGATCTTTCGGATCAGGATCTTCCGGGCCGGGCCGGGACGGGGCATTCCGGCCGGGCCTCGCCGGGCGCTTCCCCGGGGACGCACTCGGCGAGGCTCCCCAGGTCAGCGCGCCCTTCCCCGTTCCGGAACCCTTTCGGCCCCCCGCCTCAGTCCCTCGGAACGAGAGTCAGGAGCGTCGACTCCGGCGGGCAGGCGAAGCGGACCGGGGTGTAGCGGTTGGTGCCGCAGCCGGCCGAGACGTGGAGGTAGGAGCGGTGGCCGCCGGCCTGGTGGGTGGAGAGGCCCTTGACCCGCTTGGTGTCGATGTCGCAGTTGGTGACCAGCGCCCCGTAGAAGGGGATGCAGAGCTGACCGCCGTGCGTGTGGCCCGCGAGGATCAAGGGGTAGCGGTCGGCGGTGAAGGCGTCGAGCACCCGGAGGTACGGGGCGTGCACGACGGCCAGGGAGAAGTCCGCGTCCTCCTGGGGGCCGCCGGTCACCTCCGCGTACCGGTCGCGCTTGATGTGGGGGTCGTCGAGCCCGGTGAGGGCGATGTCGTAGCCCTCGACCTTGAGGTTGCCCCGGGTGTTCGTGAGGTTGACCCAGCCCGCCGCGTCGAAGCCGTCGCGCAGCTCCTCCCAGGGGTTGTGGATCACGCCGACCGCCGGTGCGTTGCCGTTCAGCCCGTGCCGGCCGCTGGCCTTCTCGAAGAGGTAGCGGGCCGGGTTGCGCAGCTTCGGGCCGTAGTAGTCGTTCGAGCCGAAGACGTACGCGCCGGGGAACTCCATCAGCGGACCGAGCGCGTCCAGGGTCTCCGGCACGCCCTCGGGGTCGGAGAGGTTGTCGCCGGTGTTGATGACGAAGTCGGGGCGCAGACCGGCCAGCGACTGGAGCCAGCGCTGCTTCTTCCGCTGGCCGCCGACCATGTGGATGTCCGAGACCTGGAGCACCCGCAGCGGCCGCATCCCCCGCGGCAGCACGGGGACGGTGATCCGCCGGAGGCGGAAGGAACGGACCTCGAAGCCGGCGGCGTAGGCGATGCCTGCCGCGCCGGCCGCCGTGATTCCCAGGGGTACTCCGTATCGCGCGCGCATGGTGCCCATGGTCGCAGACCGCCGGGGCGCCGGTGACCCCGGTCCGCTTCCCCGGGCGGCCCGCGGGGCCCGGACGGGCCCCGACGGCAGGGGAGTTGTCCGCGCGACGGCGCGCCTGTCCCGGCGCACCGGCCGTTAATGCGGCGCATACCGCGTCCCGCAGTGCGAAGATTGCGGCATGACCACGCTCAAGTCCACGCTTCACGACGACCTCACGACCGCCATCAAGGCGCGTGACGAGCTGCGCTCCTCCACGCTCCGCCTCACGCTCTCCGCCATCGCCTACGAGGAGACCGCCGGCAAGACCTCTCGTGAGCTGTCCGACGAAGAGGTGCTGAAGGTGATCACGCGCGAGGCGAAGAAGCGCCGTGAGGCCGCCGAGGCGTTCGACAAGGGCGGTCGCGCCGAGTCCGCGGAGCGCGAGCGCGCCGAGGGCGAGATCCTCGCCACCTACCTGCCGCAGCAGATGTCGGACGAGGAGCTGGCCGCCGTCGTCGCGGAGGCCGTCGCCGAGGCCAAGGCCGGCGGTGCCGAGGGCCCGCGCGCCATGGGCGCCGTCATGAAGATCCTGAAGCCGAAGGTGGCCGGGCGTGCCGAGGGCGGCCGGATCTCCGCCGAGGTGAAGAAGCTCCTCGCCGGCTGACCCGGGAGCCGGGAGCCGGGAGCCGGGACCTGGGACCTGGGAGCCGGGACCCGGGCCTTCCGCAGACGAACAGATAAGAGGAGGGGCGCCCGGACCGTTCGGTCCGGGCGCCCCTCCTTATTTCTTACGCGCCGTGGGCCCCGGCGTCCTTACGCGCCGTGGGCCCGGCGGTCAGTTCCCGCCGACGATCCCCGGCCCGGGCGGCTGGTTCCGCTTGCCGCCGCCCTGCTTGTTGCCACCGGCGCCCGGCTTGCCCCGGCCACGGCCCGGGCCCGCCTTCTCCGAACCCTGCCCGCGGTCCGCGTCCGCCACCGGCACGGTGTCGAAGGACGGCGCCGGCTTGCCCTCCAGCGCGCCCGCCATGGCGTCACGCCAGATCGGACCCGGGGTGTCACCGCCGTAGACCTTGTCGTGGTAGACGCCGCCGATGCTGATGTTCTCCATCTCGACGTCCTTACCGGGGCCGCCGACCCAGACCGCGCCGGCCATGTTCGGGGTGTAGCCGACGAACCAGGCGGCCTTACGGCCGTCCGTCGTGCCCGTCTTGCCCGCGCTGTCCCGGCCGCCGAGGCCGGCCTCCTTGCCCGTACCGTCCTCGACCACGCCCTTGAGCAGGGTGTTGACGGTGTCGGCGGTCTGCTCGGACATGGCGCGCGAGCACTGCGTCTTCGGCACGTTGATGCTCTTGCCGTTGGGGCCGGTCGCCGAGGTGATCAGGACCGGGGTGCAGTACTTGCCGCCGTTGGCGAACGCGGCGTAGGCGGAGGCCATCCGCAGCGGGGACATGCCCTGCGTGCCGAGGGCGATCGACGGCACCTGGTCCATCTTCTTGCCGGAGGCGGGCTTGAGGCCCAGCTTCGACGCCATCTTGGTCACCGGGCAGGTGCCGGTGTCGCCGATCATCTGGATGAAGTAGGTGTTGACCGACTTCGCCGTGGCCTCCCGCATCCCGTACGGGCCGACCTCGCTCCGGTTCTCGTTGTTGACCATCTCCCCGCCGCCGTTGCGCCAGGTGCCGTTGCACGTCTCGACCTCGTCCGGATAGGCCATCCGGAAGGGGGAGGAGTAAGTCTTGTTCGGCGAGAAACCCTCCTCCAGGGCGGCCGCCGCGAGGATCGGCTTGAAGGTCGAACCGGTCTGGAATCCGTAGTTCGACCCGCCCTGGGCGTGGTCGGCGGAGAAGTTGATCTGCGTCTGGTTCTCACCGAAGCCGTACGGGCGGGACTGCCCCATACCGAGCACCTTGCCGGAGCCGGGCTCGACGATCGATACCGCGGTGGCCACCGAATCGTTCTGGTAGACGTGATCGCTGATCGACTTCTGCACCGACTTCTGGGTCTGCGGGTCCAGGGTCGTGCGGATCGTCATGCCGCCTTCGTTCCACCGCTTGGCACGCGCCTCCTTGGTCTTGCCGAAGACGGGGTCCTGGAGGAAGGTCTCACGGACGTAGTCGCAGAAGAAGCCCGCGCCGTCGACGGCCGTGATGCAGCCGCTCTTCGGTCGGGTGATCTTGAGCTTCAGCGGCTTGGCCTGGGCGGCGGCGGCCTCGGCCGGCGTGATGTTCTTCAGGTCGGCCATGCGCTGGAGCACGGTGTTGCGGCGCTTGGTGGCTTCCTTGGGAGCGTTCACGGGGTCGAAGCGGCTCGGCGACTGGACGATGCCGGCCAGCAGCGCGGACTCCTCCAGCGTGAGGTCCTTGGCGCGCTTGCTGAAGTAGCGCTGCGCGGCGGCCTCCACCCCGTAGGACTGCTGTCCGAAGAAGGTGATGTTCAGGTAGTTGTTGAGGATTCTCTTCTTGCCCAGCTCCTTCTCGACCTGGATGGCGTACTTCAGCTCCTTGACCTTCCGGCCGAGGGTCTGCTGGGTGGCGACGGCGACCTTGTCGGGGTCGTCGCCCGCCTCCTCCACGAAGATGTTCTTCACGTACTGCTGGGTGAGGGTGGACGCGCCCTCGGAGACGCCGCCGGACTGGGCGTTCTTGTTGACGGCGCGGAGTACGCCCTTGAGGTCGACCGCCCCGTGCTCGTAGAACCGCGCGTCCTCGATGGCGACGATCGCCTGCTGCATATAGGGGGAGATCTCGTTCAGGGGCACGACCGTGCGGTCACGGGAGTACACCTTGGCGATCTCGCCGCCCTGGGCGTCGAGGATGATGGTGCGCTGACTGAGCGGTGGGGTCTTGAGGCTGGCGGGGATCTCGTCGAACCCTTCGACGGACTCCTTCGCCACGAGCCCGAAGGCACCGACCGCAGGCAGGGCCAGCCCCGCCAGAACCGCTCCGGAGAGCACGCTGACACCGAGGAATTTCGCGGCCTGCCGGGTCTTGCTGTGACCCTCGCCCGAGCGCTTCTTAGCCATGGGGGGAAGCCTACGTTCTCATTCGGCGGACAGACGCCCGTGTGTTCGCCTACGCTGTTTCACGCCAGTCACTGCGGTGCCATTCGGCACCACCTTCGACCTCACTCTTGTGAGTGATGAGACGTGTCCGTATTGCCGTCTGTGTCACCCCATGCCCGCCGTGGTGAGAGTGAACTGCCCCGATATGCAGGGGTTGGTCGGTGATGTCGCCACGTCACTCCGTTGGGTGATCTGCCGCATACGCATAGTCCGTTCGGGCCATCCAAGATTGGGCCCGAAGGGGGTGTTGCCCCCTGTCCGCCTTCCGTAACGTCCTCAACTGGCAACGGTGAATATGCCGCTGCCGCCGTGGGGGAGCCTCGATTCGGGAGAGGACGGCGCCAGCATGGGCTGGGTAACCGACTGGAGTGCGCAGGCAGCCTGCCGCACTACCGATCCGGATGAACTATTCGTTCAGGGCGCAGCGCAGAACCGGGCCAAGGCGGTATGCACCGGGTGCCCGGTGCGCACCGAGTGCCTCGCGGACGCGCTGGACAACCGCGTGGAGTTCGGTGTGTGGGGCGGTATGACGGAGCGTGAGCGACGCGCGCTGCTCAGGCGCCGCCCGACGGTGACCTCCTGGCGCAGGCTCCTGGAGACCGCCCGCACGGAATACGAGCGGGGCGCCGGCATTCTGCCGCTGGGCGACGAGGAGTACGGCGCGTACGCCGCGGTCGGCTGACCGGGCCCGTCGGCCGGGCCTCGGGCCGGATGGCCTTCCGGGCGGGCGGTGCGGATCGGCGAGGCCGGTTCGGATCGGCTCCGTGCGCGGTGGCGCCGTCCGATGTCGTTGTTCCAATGCCGCTGTTCCGATGCCACTGTCCTGGCGTCGCTGTCCTGGTGCCACGCTTCTGATGTCGCTCCGGCAACGCGGCCTGACGACACGGCCCGTCGACACCGCCCGGCATCACTGCCCGGCATCACCGTCCGACGTGCCCACGGCGTCGCCGGTGACCTCTGTGGCGGCTCCGGTCGTGCCGGAGTGCGCGACGGCGCCCTCCACGGTCGCGGCAGCGGGCTGGGCGGCCAGCAGTTCGCCGATCGCCCGCAGTCCCGCCAGGTCGTGCACATCACCCGGCAGGGCGGTGACCTCCGCCACCGCGACCTCGGGGTGCAGCGCGGTGAAACGGTCACGCGTGCGGCGCTCGCGTGCGAGCACCCGCATCCGCTCGGCGTGCAGCCGGAGCAGACCGGCGGTCAGCCGTGCGGTGGAGTCTCCTGGTGAGGCGGGCTGGGGGAGGCCCCTGCTCTCAGGAGTGCTTTCGGGAGTGCCCTCGGAAGGGTGCGGGACCGTGGGAGTGCCGGTACCCGGGGCGTCAACGGTACGTGAGCCAGCTTGCCCGCTGTCACGATCCACAATGCCGCCACCGTCAAGATTTTCTGACGTATCCGATGTACGCCTCGTATCCCCCGAGGTCGTCGCCTCCCCGGCCCCGCCCGCCCCTTCTCCCGGGGGCGCCGAGGGGGCCGGGACGGTGGCCGAGGGCTGCCCTCCGGCACCGTCCAGCAGCGCCTCCGCGGCGGCCAGCGCCCGGTCCGCGGGGAGCCGGGCGGCCCCGCTGCCGTGCACCCGGTTGAGCACCAGCCCCGCCAGTGGCATCCGCTCCGCGGCCAGCCGCTCCACGAAGTACGCCGCCTCGCGCAGGGCGTCCCGCTCCGGCGCCGCGACGACGAGGAAGGCCGTCCCGGGGGCCTGGAGCAACCGGTACGTGGCGTCGGCGCGGGTACGGAATCCGCCGAACATGGTGTCCATCGCCGCCACGAAGGTCTGTACGTCACGCAGCAGCTGGGCCCCCATCAGTTTGTTCAGGGGACCACTCATCACGGACATGCCGACGCCCAGGAATTTCATCCCCGCCCGGCCGCCGAGCTTCGCGGGTGCCATCAGCACCTTGATGAACTTGCCGTCCAGGAAGGACCCCAGGCGCCCCGGCGCGTCCAGGAAGTCGAGCGCGGAGCGGCTCGGCGGGGTGTCCACGACGATCAGGTCCCACTCGTCGCGGGCGCGGAGCTGGCCGAGCTTCTCCATGGCCATGTACTCCTGTGTGCCCGCGAAGCCGGCCGACAGGGACTGGTAGAAGGGGTTCTCCAGGATGGCGCGGGCGCGCTCCACGTCGGCGTGCGCTTCGACGATCTCGTCGAAGGTCCGCTTCATGTCGAGCATCATGGCGTACAGCTCGCCGCCCGCGGAGGTGTCCGTCCCGGGCACCCGGCGCGGCACGTTGTCGAGGGCGTCGATGCCTATCGACTGGGCGAGCCTGCGGGCCGGGTCGATGGTGAGGACGACGACCTTCCGCCCCCGCTCGGCCGCGCGGAGGCCGAGCGCCGCCGCGGTCGTGGTCTTGCCGACGCCGCCCGAGCCGCAGCACACCACGATGCGGGTGCGGGGGTTGTCCAGTACGGGGTCGATGTCGAGGACGGCCGCCTTGTCGAGGCCGTTCGCCTGGTCCGGCAGGGTCAACGCGCCACTCCTTGCTTCCGCAGTTCCCGTGCCATGCGGTAGAGCCCCGCCAGGTCCATGCCGTCGCCCAGGAGCTCAAGCTCGTACGTGGGCAGGCCGAGCCCGGCTATCTCGGTGCGGCCGCTGCGTTCCAGGGCCAGCCGCTCGGTGTGCTCGCGGGCCTGGGTCACCAGCGGGTCGACCAGCGACTCGGCGAGGCCCGGGTGCCGGTTGCCGCCGAGTCCCGTCCGCTCCAGGGCGTACCGGAGCGTCTCGGCGACCTCCGCGCGGGCGCCGTTCGCGGCGACCTCCACCGCGGCCTCGTCCAGGATCTCCGGGCGCACCATGTTGATCACGATGCCGCCCACCGGCAGCTGGGCCGCGCGCAGCTCGGCGATGCCGTCCACGGTCTCCTGGACCGGCATCTCCTCCAGGAGAGTCACCAAGTGCACTGCGGTCTCGGGCGACTTGAGTACCCGCATCACGGCCTGCGCCTGATTGTGGATGGGGCCGATCCGGGCCAGCCCGGCGACCTCGTCGTTGACGTTGAGGAAGCGCGTGATCCGGCCCGTGGGCGGCGCGTCCATGATCACGTGGTCGTAGACGAAACGGCCCGCTCGGTCCTTACGGCGGACGGCTTCGCACGCCTTGCCCGTAAGGAGGACGTCCCGCAGGCCCGGCGCGATGGTCGTCGCGAAGTCGATCGCGCCGAGCTTCTTGAGGGCGCGCCCGGCGCTGCCGAGCTTGTAGAACATCTGGAGGTAGTCGAGGAGGGCCCGCTCGGCGTCGATCGCCAGGGCGAACACCTCACCGCCGCCGCCCGGGGCGACCGCGATCCTGCGCTCCTCGTAGGGCAGCGCCTCGGTCTCGAAGAGCTGGGCGATGCCCTGCCGTCCTTCGACCTCGACCAGAAGGGTGCGTCTGCCCTCGGCGGCGAGGGCGAGCGCGAGGGCCGCGGCCACCGTGGTCTTACCGGTTCCGCCCTTGCCGCTGACGACATGGAGCCTGCTCATGAATCGGAGCCTAACCAGTCGCCGAGCGGGCTACGCACGAGGCTGCCGGTGTCAGGCATTACAGTCGGGCCCATGACCAAGTGGGAATACGCGACCGTGCCGCTCCTCGTGCACGCGACCAAGCAGATTCTGGACACCTGGGGCGAGGACGGCTGGGAGCTCGTCCAGGTCGTTCCGGGCCCGAACAACCCGGAGCAGCTGGTGGCCTACCTCAAGCGGGAGAAGGCGTGAGTGCCGTCGAGGCACGGCTGGCCGAGCTCGGCCTGACACTGCCGGACGTCGTGCCGCCGCTGGCCGCCTACCAGCCGGCCGTGCGCAGTGGCGCGTACGTCTACACGGCGGGCCAGCTGCCGATGGTCAAGGGTGCCATCCCCGTGACCGGCAAGGTCGGCGCCGAGGTCAGCGCCGAGCAGGCCAAGGAGCTCGCGGCGGTCTGCGCGCTCAACGGTCTGGCCGCGGTGAAGTCCGTCGTCGGCGACCTCGACAAGATCGTCCGCGTGGTGAAGGTCGTCGGCTTCGTCGCCTCCGCCGCGGACTTCACCGGCCAGCCCGGTGTCCTCAACGGCACGAGCGAGCTGCTGGGCGAGATCTTCGGCGAGAAGGGCGTGCACGCGCGCTCCGCCGTGGGCGTCGCGGTGCTGCCGCTGGACGCGCCGGTCGAGGTCGAGTTCCTGGTCGAGGTCCGGGACTGATCCTCCGAGGCGGCCGGTACGGGCCGGTTCCCCTCGAACATCCGCGCGTGAGCGCATAGCATCCGGCCATGTCGACTTCGAACGGCCAGTGGTACCCGCCGGAGTGGCCGGACCGGATCAGAGCGCTCACGAACGGTGAGCTCCAGCCCGCGGCGCCGCGCCGCGCGGCCACGGTGCTGCTGCTCCGTGACGGAGAGGGCGGCCCCGCCGTCCACATGCTGCGCAGACGCGCCTCCATGGCCTTCGCCGGAGGCGCGTACGCGTATCCGGGGGGTTCGGTCGACCCGCGGGACGCGCGCGACGTGCCCTGGGCCGGGCCTTCGCGCGAGCGGTGGGCCGCCCGCCTGGGCGTGGACGCCGCCGTGGCCCAGGCCATCGTCTGCGCCGCCGTCCGGGAGACCTTCGAGGAGGCCGGCGTGCTGCTGGCCGGGCCCACGCCCGGCACCGTCGTCGCGGACACCACCGACGCCGGCTGGGAGGCCGACCGGGCCGCCCTGGTCAGCCGGGAGCTGGCCTTCGGCGACTTCCTCGACCGGCGCGGCCTGGTCCTGCGCAGCGACCTCCTCGGCGGCTGGGCCCGCTGGATCACCCCGGAGTTCGAGCCGCGCCGCTACGACACCTGGTTCTTCGTGGCCGCCCTCCCGGAGGGGCAGCGCACCCGCAACGCCTCCACGGAGGCCGATCGCGTCGAGTGGATCAGCCCGGCCGAGGCCGCCGCCGGTTACGACCGGGGCGACCTGCTGATGATGCCGCCGACCATCTCCACACTGCGGTCCCTCCTCCCTTACGGCTCGGTGGGGGAGGCCCTCGCCGCGGCGGGTGAGCGGGATCTCACGCCCGTACTCGCGCGAGCGCGCCTCGTCGAGGGCGAGATCGTGCTGAGCTGGCCCGGGCACGACGAATTCACCAAGCACGTGGCCGCCCACCACACCGTTCCGGGACCTTCGGAGGCCGACTCATGACATCCGCGACCGATCTCCCCGGCCGGCCCCGCGAGGGCGCGCCCGGCGGTCCCGCGACCGCCCGGGCGACCTGTGTGCTCGCGCCCAACCCGTCCGCGATGACGCTCGACGGCACCAACACCTGGATCGTCGCCGAACCCGACTCCGACCTCGCCGTCGTCATCGACCCCGGCCCGCTCGACGAGACCCACCTCCGGGCCGTCGTCGCCACCGCCGAGGCGGCGGGCAAGCGGGTGGCCCTCACCCTCCTCAGCCACGGCCACCCCGACCACTCGGACGGCGCGGCCCGCTTCGCGGAGCTCACCGGGACGCGGGTGCGGGCGCTGGACCCGGCGCTGCGTCTGGGGGGCGAGGGGCTCGGCGTGGGGGACGTGATCACCACCGGCGGCCTGGAGCTGCACGTCATCTCCACCCCCGGCCACACCGCGGACTCCCTGTGCTTCCACCTTCCCGCCGACCGGGCGCTGCTCACCGGCGACACGGTCCTGGGCCGGGGCACGACCGTCGTCGCCCATCCCGACGGGCGGCTCGGCGACTACCTGGACTCGCTGCGCCGGCTGCGGGCCCTCGTCGTCGAGGAGGGGGTGGAGCTGGTGCTGCCCGCCCACGGGCCCGTGCTGACCGACGCCCGGGGCGCCATCGACTACTACCTGGTCCACCGGGCGAAGCGGCTCGCGCAGGTGGAGACCGCCGTGGAGAGCGGCCACCGCACGCTGGCCGAGGTGGTCGCCCACGTCTACGCGGACGTCGACCGGTCCCTGTGGCCCGCGGCGGAGCTGTCCGTGCGGGCGCAGCTGGACTATCTGGGGGAGCACGGGCTGATCTGACGCCGTAAGACGCGAGGAAGCGCTGTTCCGGTCGGGGTGAGCCGTAAGGCGCGAGAAAGCGCCGTTCAGGTCGGAGTGAGCCGTAAGGCGCGAGGGCGCGCCGTTCCGTCCGGGGCGGCCCGTTCGTCCGAGGGCTCACCAGCTCATCCCGAGCGCTGGTCGCCCCCCGGCTTGCGCTTGCGGTGCGGCATCAGCGGCTCCTGGGCGCGCAGATCGCTGGCCCGGGGGGACGGAAGGGGGGAGTCGATGAGGGCGATGACATCCGCGAGCGTGGTGTGCTGCGGGTCGGCGCCGCCCTGCTCGGCCACATAGCGCATGGCGTCCTGCCAGCCCTGCGCGTAGCCCGATTCGCGGGCGCGCTCCAGCTCGTCGCGGGGGTAGACGCCGAGCTCGCCCTCGGTCGCGGCGCGGCCCATCTCCAGGAGTAGTCCGGCGAGTTCTCCGGAGTCGAGGGTGATGGGTCGGGGGCGGCCGGCGCCTGGCTCGTCCGGCCCGTCGGCGGGGCGGTGATGCTCCGATATCCCCTGATCTGTGCCCATGCGTGCCCCCTGCCTTCCCCTCAGCCGTGGCCTGCTGCCTTCCGTCGCTGAGCGTTCCCCTCCCCCGACGGCAGGAACGGTGCCGCCACTTGGAGGAAGAGCGCGCGCCTCTCATCGGGAATCCCGAGGAGTTCGGCGGCCTCCTCCAGAGTGATCCCCCGGCTGTCCGCTGCCCTGTTCTGAGCGTACGTCACGGGTAGCGGCAGATCGGCTTCCGTCAGTTTGCCGGACTTGATCAGCACGTCCCGCACGGGTACGTCCAGGGCCCGCGCCAGCCCGCGCATGGTGGCGAGGTCGGGCATGCTCTGTCGCTGCAACAGCCGGGTGACGGCCGCGCGGTGGACCCCGGCGTCGTCGGCGATCCTGGACCGGCCGCCGCCTCGGGGATGATCGATGTCGTAGCCGCGGGACCTCATCAGGCCCTCCATCCAGGCTGCGAACTCCTCCAGGGTGTCCTTCATCGCAAACCCGCTCCCTCCATCCGCGCACCAGACTAACGCGCGTGCGCGTGCGAAATGTGCGCGAGGGATCGCGGTGCCCTACGGCTCCAGGTGGGCTGTGGAGGCCCTGTGGAGAAAATTGTTGTTGCGCGCGTGCGCGCAACGTGGAAAAATTCATTCGAGCTCGCAAATATGTTCGAAGACTGTTCGGCAATTCTTCCCTGATCCCGCTCACTTCATCCACGTCATCCACCCTCCTTCGCCCCGGGTTCCTGCCCGGCGGCGCGCGCCCGGCTCCCTCCGGCCGCGCCGGCGGAAGGGGTCCAGCGTTGCGCGCCTGCAATTACCGCATTCACCACCGCACCATCCGAACGTCGAGCAGCGGCCACCGGCCGCGGACCTCGCGACCACCCGGTTCGGCGTCGTCCGCGGCGGCCCGCTCGAAAGCAACGGCCGTGAAGGGTCTCCGTCATGAACGAGATCAGCACCGCAGCTGTCCACACCCGCGTCTGGCTCGACCTGCTCGGGCGTCAGTTCCCCGAGCTGCTCGCCGAACTCGCCCCGGGCCGCACCGGCCCGCGCCCCTCGCGCACCCCGCGCGGCGGGCCCGCGGGCGGCGGCTCCGCGCCTCTGCGGCTCGACGTCTCCGACGCCATCAGGGACGTCACCGACGGCGTCATCGAGCTGGAGGAAGCCGTCCGCGAGCGCCTCGGCCAGGGCCGGCCCCGCAAGGCCCCGGTCCCCGAGCGGTTGCGCCGCATCGCCGGGCTGCTGGATGCCCCCGGCGTGGACGCCGTGCTCGCCGAGCACGTCCTGAGCGAGGCCCGGCGCATGTCCGGGCGCTGCGGCCGGGCGCTGGGCGAGGCGGAGCCGCTCTTCCGCGTGGACGGCCGCTGCCCCTTGTGCGACTCGGTGTCCCTGCGCCTCTTCCCGGCCCGGCAGGCCGTCCTGTGCGTCAACCCGGCCTGCCGGTGCGGGGACGCGGCCTGTGGCTGCGCGACCGGCGCGGAGCACCGGCACAGCTGGCCCGAGGAGGAATGGGCCGCGCTGACCGGGCGCGAGGGCGAGGAGCGCCCCGCCCTGCCCGCCGACACCCTGCGGGCCGCACTCGGGGCGGCGCGATGACCGCCGGGCTGCTGACGGCCGAGCCGGCCGCGCAGGAGGTGGGGGTGTCCACTGCGACCGTACGGAAGTGGGTCCAGCAGGGGCACCTGCGGGCCGTGGGGAAGCGCGGGCGGGCGCAGCTGTTCCGCCTGGAGGACATCTTCGCGGCCGAGCGGAACACCCGGCGCGCCCACGAACGTACGCGCTGACAGGAGAGCGCGCGAACGCACGCGCTGACAGAAAGGCGCGCGAACGCAGGCACTGACAGAAAGGCGCGCGAACGCACGCGTTGGCAGAGGGGCGCGCGAACGCAGGCACTGACAGAAAGGCGCGCGAACATGCGCGCTGGCAGAAGAACACAGGAGTAGTGAGGGGCCGTCCGCCCCTCCCGGCCCCCGTCGCATCGCTCGATGCGGCGGGGGCCTTTCGCTGTTCCGGGCATGCGCGCGGGGCGCGCCTGCGAGGCCGCCCGAAAATCCGCCCCCGGTTACTGGTTGCGCGCTCGCGCGTTCTCGTTCACACTTATCGCAGCGGCGGAGCTGTGCCCAACACCCTTGGGCGGCCCGCCGTTTCGCATGTGCGCGGCCTTCCGTCCGTACGCCCCCTCCCTCCATCCAGGCGTACGGGCGCCCCGCGTCAACCGCACCACCTCACCTCAACTCTCCGGTAAGGAGCACGCATGTGAGTGATGCCCCGATCGCCTTCCCCGACGTGGAACGCCTCGTCGTGGACCACCTGAAGAACCGGACCGAGCTCACCGGCGTCGTCGTCGACAACCGTCCGCCGGGCGGCTTCGACGGCACCCAGAAGGCCGTTCTGGTCTCCAGGACCGGCGGCGCGTGGGTCGACGACCGGCACCTCGACGAGCCGTTGGTCGACCTCGAGGTCTACGGGCCGGACAAGACCACCGCGCACGGCGTCGCCCTCGCCGCCCGCGCCGCGCTCCTCCAGGCGCGCGGTACGAGCTACGGCACGGCGTACGTCACCGACGTCGTCGAGGCGGACGGGCCGCGCTGGCTGCCCGACTACAACCGCCCGGCCGGTAACCGCTACCTCTCGACCGTGCGGCTGCTGATCCGTCTCGCCTGAGGCGGCCCGGCCCATCGTCCGAGGCGCCGCACACCCCCGATACGGGCCCTGCCGGAGACCGGCGGGGCCTTCGTCATGTCCATCACTCCGCCGGAACCGGCGGAATCGACAAAGCCGACAGAATCCGCAGAATCGACAGAGGAGTTCACATGGCAGGCAGCAAGGGTTCCGAGATCCGCGTGGCCGGCACCGGCCGCATCCTGGTCGCCGACCTCAACAAGCCGGCCCCGGCCACCATCGACGCCACCTGGGGTCCCGACTGGGTCGACCTGGGCTACACCACCACCGACGGCATCAAGTTCAACAAGAAGGACAAGATCGACCCGGTGGACACCTGGCAGTCGGTGAGCCCGGCGCGGTTCATCTTCTCCGACCGGGACCTGACCGTGAAGTTCCAGCTGCTCCAGATGAACAAGGACACGCTGTCGTTCTTCATGGGCGGCGACAAGGCCACGCCCCTGGCCGGCAGCCCGGCCCCGGCCGACCAGTTCAGCTTCGGCCTTCAGTCCTCGCCCAAGCAGGACGAGCGGCAGCTCGGCATCGAGTTCGTCGACGGTAAGGACATCACGTACCGGTTCGTCATCCCGCGCGGCCAGGTGACCGAGACCGAGGAGATCGCGCTGACCCGTACCGGCGCCATCAAGCTCGGTGTCACCTTCACCGCTCTGGCCGTCGAGGACGGCAAGACGCCGCTCGCCACGATCCTCATGAAGGACAAGGCGTACGCGTAACCCTCAGGACGCACCCGGTCGCCCGCCCCCGCCTCGGCGGGGGCGGGCGACCCTCCTACCCCCCCCTTACAGCCCTCCAGAGGAGTTGGACCCACCATGGCTTCCTTCGACGTCAACGCGGCACGCGCACAGCGCCTGGAGGCGCTCGGCCGCAGCTGGACCTTCCGGCTCGACGAGGACACCTTCGAGCTGCCGACCGAACTCACCCGGCAGACCGCGCGCGAGCTGCGCGACCTGGCCGACGACGACATCGACGGCCTGCTCGGGCTGCTGCTGGGCGGCGAGCAGTTCAGCCGCCTCGTCCGGCACGACCTGACGATGCAGGACATCTCCGCGATCCTGGAGGCGTACGGCAAGGAGACCGGGCTCGGCCTGGGGGAAGACTGAGCCTCGACGCGTTCGTCGACGAACACGCCGAGGCTCTGGAAGCCGATCTGCTCCGCCACTACGGGGTCGACGTTCTCGACTGGCACCGCGGCCGGCTCTCCGCGCGGCGGCTGTCGGTGCTGATCGCGCACCTGCCCCGGGACAGCTCGGTCAACCGGCGGCTGCACGGTGAGGCCGTCGAGTGGGGTGCCGCCGAGCACCTCCTCGCCGCGATCACCGACCACCTCGCCGCCGCGAACTGGATGACGTCGGTCATCAACGGTGACCCGGACGAGGAACGGCCGGACTATCCGGAACCCGTGCCGCGGCCGGGGGACGCCGAGGACGAGGACTTCCCGGGCCCGGACCAGGACCAGGAGCGGGAGCGGGAGCACGGGGATGCTGCCGTGCCCACCCGTGGGCCCTCACCGGGCGAACTGCGGCTGTTCTTCAGCTGACCGGCGGCCGGGTGCCCGTACGTTCCGTTCGCCCGGCTACAGCTCGTACAGCGCCCCCGCCCCGCCGAGCAGCAGCCCGGCCACGAGGACGGCCGTCGAGCAGGCCGTCACCACCGAGGCGAACGGGTGCCGCAGCCCGTCCTCGCTCTGGGCGACCGCCGGATCCGCGGGGTCGAAGACGACGGTGAAGGAATCGCCCACCCGGGGGGCGGGCCGGGGCGACGCGACCGTGGCTTCCACCTCCCGGGATCCACCGGGGGAGAAGCGGCAGGAGACGTAGACCGGCGTCGAGGAGTCCCGGTAGATGCGCTCCAGACAGACCGCCTCCCCCGTGACGCCCCTCTTCCTCAGCCGTCGGTCCTGGCGGCCGAAGACGAGAGTGATGACGGCTATCGGCGCGGAAGCGAGGAACAGGACGCCGCCCAGGACCAGAAGCACGTGTACTCCGCTCGCTCGGTGCGGATCCGAAGGCGTGATTCTAACCGCTCCAACCGTGGGCGGTAAGGAACGCGCCTATGTCCGTGCCGAGTTGGCGCTCCCCAAGAGGAGGCCGAAATGGACGACGACGAGATCAGGAAACTGCTCGCCGAGAAGGCCGACAAGCCTGACAAGGGCGGGTTTCTCCAGGAGGAGTCCCTCGGGAAAATCCTCGACGCCCGGGACGCGCAGAAGGAAAGGGAGGACAAGGCCAAGGAGGACGCCGCGAACGCGAAGTGGTTCGCGGACGCGGTCGGTTTCAAACCCTTCGAGATCACCGGCTGGAAGGGCGAGATCAACGGCCTGAACAACGCGGTCACCGCCCTCGCCGTCGAGGTGAAGGGCATCAGCGCCGGCTGGACCCCGATCAAGCTCGAGGCGCCCGCGATCATCAACCTCGAGGAAGCGATCATGAAGCGCTTCAACCTCGAGTACAACCGCTGGGGCCTGCTCACGCGAGGTGCCCCCGGGACCGGCGGTGGGGCCCCCGGCGCGCCGGGGCCGCGGGGACCTCAGGGCCCGCCGGGACCGCAAGGCCCGGAGGGGCGGAGAGGCCCGGACGGGCGGCGTGGCCAACAGGGCCAAAGGGGCGCCCGCGGTGAGGCGGGCGCTGCCGGTGAGCGCGGCCGCCAGGGCCGCGAGGGCCGCCAGGGTGCCCGGGGTCAGCGCGGAGAGCGGGGCCGCCGGCCCACCAACTCCGAACTCCGGACGCTCACCGAGTCCGCGCGAACCGCCGATACGGCCATCGCGGGGCTGACGTCCCGTGTGGCACAGCTCGAGTCGAACCTGACCGGCGGTGCCGGTGGCGGCCCCCAGGGCGGCAGCTGATGCGGCCGTACCCGGCGCCCAGCCCTAGAGGAACGGACGGCAGAGGAATGGACGGCACATGTCACTAGTACGGTCCCTCGGGAGGGCCACCGGCTCCCTCCGCGGATTCCGCACGGGCCTCTCCAACGCCGAGCGCGCCGCCAAGGACCTCGGCCAGAAGGCGGGCAGCGCGGGCACCGGCGTCGGACGGGTACGCACCGGTTCCCAGCAGGCGGCCCGCGAACTCAGAACGCTGCGGACGAACGCCGATCAGGCGGCCAGGTCCGTTTCCAAGGTCGGCAAGGAAGCCGGCACCAGCGGCGGCTCGATGGGGAAGTTCCAGGGTGGTCTCAGGAATGCCTCCGGGGGCATGAAGGGCCTCAACAAGGAGATGAAGGGCAATGTCATCGGCATGCTCCTCGGCCTCCTGGCCCCGCTGATCGAGAAGGTCGTCGCGATGGCGGCCAAGTCCCGGACCATGCAGCGGATCATGAAGACGGCCTTCGAGGTCGTCGGCAAGGTCATCGGCGCCGTCATGAAGGTCGTCGGGCCGCTGATGAGGGCCACGGGCCGGATCATCGGCACCGTCTGGAACGGCATCAGAAAGGCCATCGAGCCCGTCGCCAAATGGATCGGCGAGGCCATTCCCAAGGTGTTCAGAGGTGTCAAGGACGCGCTCTCCAACACCTGGAAGGGCCTGTCCGGCATCGCCCAGAAGGCATTCGACGGGATCAAGGGCGCGGTCAAGGGGCCGCTCAATGCCGTAATCGACCTCATCAACATGGCGATCGGCAAGCTCAACGGCATCAAGGTGTCGATCCCCGGCTGGGTGCCGCTCGTCGGCGGCAAGACGTTCGGCGTCAGCCTGCCGAAGATCCCGCGCCTGGCCGAGGGCGGCGTCGTCATGCCGCGCAGCGGCGGCGTGCCGACGATCATCGCCGAGGCGGGCGAGGCCGAGGCCGTGCTGCCGCTGTCCAAGCTGGACCGGCTGCTGGCCCGTACGGCCGCGCAGGCCCGCGCCACCGCGCGGGCGGCGGCGGCACAGGGCGGCGGCGACGGGTTCCGCATCGAGAACTACTACGCGGCGCGGGACAGCGACCCGCGCCGGACGGCCGCCGCGCTGATGTTCCTGGCCAAGGCCCGTGGCTGACCGGCCGCGAGTGCCCGCCCGGCGCGGGAGAGGCGCCGGGCGGGCACGGAGGAAGCGCTGAGAAAGGAGGACGACCATGGCAAGCGCTGTCGCGCTGATCGCCGGGTCCCGAGGGGCGTTCACCGGCTTCAGGAGCGCCCTCGGCCAGTCGGGCCAGGCGCTCGACGCGGTCCGCAGGGCGGTGGCCGCGGGCGGCCGGACCGTCGAGGGCGTCAAGCGCTCCCTCGACCAGGCCCGTCCCAGGGTCACGGAGTTCACCGGGGCGGCCGGCCGCGCGGCCGGCGCCGCCGGCGGCCTCGGGAGGGCGGCGGCCACCGCCGACCCGGCCCTGCGCAAGCTCAGAGCGGCCGGACGGGCCGCCGGCCGCCAGGCCAGGGATGTCAGGACGGCCGCCGGGCGGACCGCCGGCGACCTCTCCCGCGCGGGCAAGGGGGCCGCCACCGGCAACCGCTTCTCGCGGCTGATCGGCGGCGGGCTCAAGCTCGGCTCGGGGGCGATGAAGGCGATCAACGTCGCCATGAAGGCGAGCCCCTGGGGGCTGGTGATCGGCCTGCTCACCCCCTTCATCGAGCAACTGATCACCACGGCCCTGGAGTCGAAGACCGGGCAGAAGGTCATGTCCGTCCTCTTCGGCCTGGTGGAGAAGTACTTCGCGGCCTACGGCAGGCTCGTCGAGCTGTACGTCAAGGTGCTCACCGGCATCGTCTCCGCCGCCTGGAACGGGATCCGGAAGTCCGTCCAGCCCGCGCTCGACTGGATCACCAAGACCGTGCCCGGCGCCTTCGGCAAGGTCAAGGACGCCATGACGCGCACCCTGGGCGGGATCGGCGACTTCATGAAGAGCGCCGCGCAGACCGTCCTCGGCGTCATCAAGGGCCCCGTCAGCGGCATCATCTCCTTCGCCAACATGATCATCGACGGGCTGAACTCGATCAGCTTCTCGTTGTTCGGCAAGAAGTTCGGCGTCGACCTCCCCCGCATCCCCGAACTCGCCCACGGCGGCATCGTCCCCGCCCGGAAGGGCGGCCGGCCCGTGCTCGTCGCCGAGGCGGGCGAGGCCGAGGCCGTGCTGCCGCTGTCGAAGCTGGAGCGGCTGCTGGCCCGTACGGCCGCGCACGCGCGGGCCGCCCGGGGCGGCGGACGGACCCGGCGCATCGACCACTACCAAGAAGTCGCGCACAGAGGCCCTTACGGCACCGCGGAGGACCTGCTGTTCCTCGCGCGTGCCGGAGGGTGAGGAAGGCGGAATCCATGACCGTTGCACAACTGGACACGACGAGCGGCTCACCCGGCTCACTGATCACCCTCGACGGGCAGATCCAGTGGGCCGGACTGCTGCTCGGCCCCGGCACCCCGTACGAGATCGCCGCCAGCGGCCTCACTGGCTGGGCCGACCTCCCCGCGCTCGACTCCGGGGACGTCCTCAGGCCCGACCAGCACGGCGCCTGGCCCGGCGCCCAGTGGGCGCAGCCCAGGACCGTCTCCGCGACCGTCTGGCTGCTGCCCGACGACGTCTCCCGGGCCGACGCCGTCATCGGCGACTTCCTGGGAGCCACGGGCGTCAACAGCGCCGAACAATGGCTCGCCGTAAGGCTGCACGGACGCACACTCGCCTGCCGGGCGCGCGTCAGCCAGCGCGTGGTGCCCACGGACCGCACGTACGCGACACAGGGCGCGGCCAAGGTCACGCTCCAGTGGACCTGCTCCGACCCGCGCCGCTACGACGTCGCCGAGTGGACCGCGCGGACCGGTCTGCCCGCGCCCGAGCCGGGCCTCAGCTGGGAGCCCGGCCTGGACTGGCCGCTGGACTGGGGTGTCGCCGGAGCCACCGGCAACATCACCGTCACCAACGAGGGCGACGCCCCGACGGCCCCGGTCATCGAATTCCGCGGCCCCGTCACCCTGCCGTCCCTGACCCGCGTCGCCGACGGCGCGAAGCTCCAGTACGACATCACCCTGGCGGACACCGACGTCCTTACGGTCGACACCTCGGCCGGCACGGTGCTGCTCAACGGCACGGCCTCCCGGTTGTTCACGGCGACGCCGGATTCCCTGCCCGAGTACCTCTTCCAGCTCGCCCCGGGGCCCACGTCGCTGGCGTTCCGCGCGGCCCCCGGCCCGGTCGACCCGGGCGCCTCGGTCGGCGTCAGCTGGCGCAGCGCGCGCTGGTAGCCGCGCCGGAGCGGGCCCGCGTGCCTCCCTCGGCCGCCGCTCGCCCCTTCATCCCTTCACCCACACTTCGGAGGACGACATGACCGTACGCAGCGCGTGGTTGCAGAATCGTTCGGACGCCGACGGCGGCCAGACCCGGGTCGACACACGGCTGGCCCCGACCGGCACCGCCGTCCCACAGGGCCCGCTGGCCTCACGGGACGGTGTCATTCCCGGCTCCGCCGACGGCAAGAACGTCATCTCGGGGCTCACCGTGGTCAAGTCCGGCAATATGACGGCCCAGGTCACCCCCGGCCGCGCCCTGATCCAGGGCAGCGAGACCGCGGGGGCCTATCCCGTGGTCGTCACCGACTACGAGAACCTGACCTTCGCCGACGGTGACCCCGCCAACCCGCGGATCGACCTGGTCGTCCTGCGGGTGTACGACCAGCAGCAGGACGCGGGCACCGCGTCCCGCGCCGTGGTCGAGATCGTCAAGGGCACCCCGGCCGCCGCTCCGGTCGCCCCCGCGGCACCGCTCGCGTCGATCGCGCTGTACGCCGTCACGGTCCCGGTCGCCGCCTCGGCGGGCAACGGCGGCATCAACTGGAACACCGGCCTTGTCGACCGGCGCCGTGCGACCGTCGCGGCGGGCGGCATCGTCCCGTTCGCCGGCGGGACCACCTTCGCCGGCGCCTACCCGGGCCAGTACAGGGACGCCGGGAACGGCCTGGAGCGCTGGAACGGCACCGGGTGGTCCCCTTACCCCGCCCCGGCCGTGTGGAGCGACTACACGCCCGTCTGGCGGGCCGAGATCGGCGCCGTGCAGCCCGCCGTCGGCAACGGCCTGCTCGCCGGATCGGCCACGAAGATCGGAACCACCGTGCACGTGCGGATCTACCTCAAGATCGGCACCACGACGAACCTCGCCGCCCAGGACGCCAACGCCAACTGGTCGTTCTCGCTGCCGTACACCCCCGCGGCCACTCCGTGGAAGCTCGACGGGCGCTTCATCAACGCCCTGGGCTACGACAGCAGCACCACCGGCAACCCGCGCATGTGGTCCGGCACCGCCATGCTGTCCGCCGCCAACGGAGGAGTCGTCCGCAGCATCCAGGACAGCGTCGGCGCGACCGACGGCAAGCCCGCCATCTGGGACAAGACCGCTCCTTACGCCTGGAAGGCCGGTGACGTCCTGACCCTCTGGGGCACCTACGAGTCCGCCTCATGACGACCCCCGCCGACGGCTACCGCGCCGTCTTCTGCGACTTGCGTTCCGACCAGGTGATGGATGCCTTCTCCCTTACGGAGGTGCAGTTCGACGACTACATAGGCAAGACCGGTTCGCTGACGGCCACCCTCCCGCTGCCCGACGCGGCACTCGCCGCGCGCGCGAGGGCGGCGCTCCTGCCGGGGCGCACGGCCGTATGGCTGGAGCGCGGCGCCGAGATCTGGTGGGGCGGCGTCCTGTGGACGTCCACTCCCTCCGGAGACGAACGGGGCCGCACGCAGGTGCAGATCCAGGCGGGCACGTTCGACTCCTACCTGGACCACCGCATCTTCCTGCCGAGCCAGGACCGCGCCGACATCGGCACCTTCGACGGCGGCACGTTCGAGGGCGACCAGTTCGACATCGCGCGCCGTCTGATCGACAACCTGCAGCAGGCGCGCGGCGGGGATATCGGCATCGTCTACGGGACCGAGGTCTCCGGAGTGCGCCGCAGCCGTAAGGTCGACCTGACCGAGCTCAGCCGGGGCCGCGAACTCCTGGACAGCCTGGCGGGCATGGAGGACGGCTTCGAGTGGCGCGTCCACTGCTACCGGGATCCCGGGACCGGCCGGCGCGTCAAACTCCTCCAGCTCGGCCACCCGGTCATCACGGTGGGGCAGACGGACATCGTCCTCGACCGGCCCGGGCCCGTGCTGGCGTACAGCCTGCCCGAGGACGCCACCCTCCAGGCCAACTTCTGGATCGCGCGGGGCGAGTCCCCCAACCGCAACCAGACGGCCAAGTCCGTTCCGTCGGTCTCCACGGTGCCCCCGGACGAGAGCGACCTCAAGGCGGGCTGGCCGCGCCTGGACGGCTCGTCCGACCACAGCGCCGTCACCGACGTGAAGGTCCTGAACGAGCTCGCCAGGGCCCAGCTCGCCCGCGCCCGCCGCCCGCAGACCATCCCGGAGATCACCCTCCGCGTCGACGGCCGGGTGACACCGGCGCTGCTCGGCGCCGGGATCCGGCTGCGCGTCCACGACCTGTGGCACGCCGAGGGCACCAACGACCGCTACCGGGTCGTCGGCCTCGCCGTCACACCGCCCGCGCGCGGCCAGTACGAGACCGCGAAGCTCTACCTGGAGAGGTTCTGATGGCGGCCATACCGCTCGACCTGCTGGACCGCATCAGGGAACTGGAACGCCAGGTCCGCTCGCTGATGGGCAGCGCCAACACCCGCCCCGCCCTGGACGAGATCATCGGCGGCCGGGTGGTCATCGGCCAGGGCGGCAGCCTCCAGGTCCTGGACACCGACGGATCGAGCATCTTCTACGTGGGCCAGGTCTGGCCCGACCACCCGGACGGCACGGCGCAGCAGGGGATGCTGCTGCGCCGCGAGGACGGCACCCTGGCGTTCGGCGTCTACACCACCGACCACGTGAACAACCGGGTCCAGGCGGTCCGCATGTTCGACGTGAAGGGCAATGTGGTCGTCGCGGACGACACCAAGGACCACGGTCTGGCGCGTCCCTTCCTCACCTACCCGCTGCCCACGACCGAGGACGTCGGCAAGTGGGACAACACCAACAAGACGACCTGGACGACGCTCTACCGGGGCAACGCGCTCACCCAGCACCCCAAGCTGTACGCCTACATCGCCGCGACCACCGGCGGCGAGGTCCGGTTGCTCGTCAACGGCAACCAGGTGGGGCCGACGGCCAAGGGGGCGCTGGAGTTCACCGCGCCCATCGGGGTGCCCTTCGACTCCAGGATCGAGTTCCAGGTCCAGGCGAAGGCCAACGCGAACAGCACCATCTGGGTCTCGCCGCGCGCGCTGTACGGCGTGCAGTCCTAAGTCCCGCGCCGGAGCGCGAAAGGCTCTCCCGCGCCTCCCCTCCGGCCCTCACCACCGCGTCCCGTGCGCGCGCTCCGGTTCCGGGGCGCGCGCACGGGACGTTCCGCCGACCCCTCTCGCAAGGGAGTTCCGCATGTCCACACCCCTCACCGCGGACGGCTTCCTCGCCGCCCTGCGCGCCGAAGGCGTCCGAGTCGTCGAGCACGGCGACTGGCGCACGCACAACCGCAACCACATGGGCCCCTGGGGGCCCGTCAACGGTGTGATGCTGCATCACACCGCCGGGACGGACAGCGTCGACCTCTGCTACGACGGCATGGACGACCTGCCCGGCCCGCTGTGCATCGGCGTCCTCACCAAGGACGGCGCCGCGCACCTCGTCGGGTACGGGCGTACGAACCACGCCGGCCGCGGCGCGTACGCGACGTACCAGGCCGTCTGCGCCGAGACCCGCACACCGTCCCGACCGGGGCCCGACGCTGTCGACGGCAACGTCCACTTCTACGGCTTCGAGATCGAGAACCTCGGCGACGGCGACGACCCCTACCCGGACGCCCAGCTGGCCACCGTGGAGCGCGTCGCCGCCGCCCTCTGCCGGGCGCACGGCTGGAGCGCGGCCAGCGTCGTCGGCCACAAGGAGTGGACCGCCCGCAAGATCGATCCGTCCTTCTCGATGCCGGGGATGCGGGACCGGATCGCGCGCCGGCTGGCCGCCGGACCGGGCCCCGCGCCCGCCCCGGAGCCGGGAGGCGCGGGGGGATACGAGCCCTTCCCCGGGGCCGGGTTCTTCGCCGACGGGCGGGAGAGCGCGGTGATCACCGCGATGGGCCGCCGGCTGGTCGCCGAGGGCTGCGGGCGGTACTCCGTCGGGCCGGGCCCGGAGTGGACGGACGCCGACCGGGCCTCGTACGCCGCCTGGCAGCGTCGGCTGGGCTTCTCGGGCGCGGACGCCGACGGGATACCGGGCCGCGTCAGCTGGGACCGGCTGAAGGTGCCGCGCTCCTGACGAGCGGGCCGCGCCGGACCTCCGCCGCCCCGACCGGGGCCCTACCGGGCGTCCGTCCGGCCCTTCTCGGGAACACGACTGGGAAAGGACCTCATCACCATGTCCGAAGCCGCGAAGCACACCGCCCGCACGGTCCTCCAGACCGCGGTCGGCATCGCGCTCGTCCTGCCCGCCGTCGTCGAGGCGTCGGGCGTCCCCGCCGCCCTGCCCTGGGTGGCCGGAGCCCTCGCCGTCGCGGGCGGGCTGACCCGAGTCATGGCCCTGCCAGGCGTCCAGGCGCTGCTGCCCGGATGGCTGCGCACCGGCGCCGGAGCCCGCCGCGACGAGGAGCTGATCGCTCTCGTCGACCGGGATCGGGACCCGGACCGCGGAACCGGCCCCTCGGGCGCGGCCGTCGTCGACGGCCCCACCCCGTACAGGGGTCCGGACGGGTACCGGCGCCGCCCATGACACCTCTGCCCCGCTCGCCGTCGGCGGACGACGCCGCGGCCGTGGCCCTGGAGCTGGAGCGGCTGCGCGGCACCATGGAGGCCGGTTTCGCCCGGGTCGACGGCTCGCTCGCGCTGCTGGTGCAGCGCAGCGACCAGAGCGACCGCCAGCTCGCCGATCATGAAAGCCGCCTGGACGCCCTGGAACGCGGCCGGTGGCCCCTTCCCTCACTGGCCGCCCTTACGGGCCTGCTGGCCCTGCTCACGGCCCTTTACGGCACGTTCGCGCGGTGAGGTGACCGTTCGGATGGTGCGACCGTTCGCACCCGTGACCGCATGCCGAAGGCCCCCGCCGTTCCCGGTGGGGGCCTTCGATGCGTTCACGGGTGTGTTCCCTTACGGGCACACCGGGGGCGTACGCCCCCTTCGCGTCAGCGGGACCGCTTGGCGAGCCGCTCCACGTCCAGCAGGATCACCGCGCGGGCCTCCAGGCGGAGCCAGCCACGGCCGGCGAAGTCCGCGAGCGCCTTGTTGACCGTCTCGCGCGAGGCGCCGACCAGCTGGGCCAGCTCCTCCTGCGTGAGGTCGTGCACCACGTGGATGCCTTCCTCGGACTGCACGCCGAAGCGGCGCGACAGGTCCAGGAGCGCCTTGGCGACCCGGCCGGGGACGTCGGAGAACACGAGGTCCGACATCGAGTCGTTGGTCCGGCGCAGGCGGCGCGCGACGGCACGCAGCAGCGCGGTCGCCACCTCGGGCCGGGCGTTGAGCCAGGGCTGGAGGTCGCCGTGGCCCAGGCCGAGCAGCTTGACCTCGGTCAGGGCGGTGGCGGTGGCGGTGCGCGGTCCCGGGTCGAAGAGCGACAGCTCCCCGATGAGCTCACCCGGGCCGAGGACGGCCAGCATGTTCTCGCGGCCGTCCGGGGAGGTGCGGTGGAGCTTCACCTTGCCCTCGGTCACCACGTAGAGCCGGTCGCCGGGGTCCCCTTCGTGGAACAGGGCGTCGCCCCTCGCGAGGGTCGCCTCGCCCATGGAGGCGCGCAGCTCAGCGGCCTGCTCGTCATCGAGCGCCGCGAAAAGCGGGGCGCGCCGCAGAACGTCGTCCACGAGTTCTCTCCTTGTCGACATGCACAGAGGACCGTGGTCCCCATGATGCCCGTCGGTAAAACTGTGTGATCAAACACAAGTGTCGCGCATCGTCGTCGGAAGCCCTACGGCAGGGGTCCGATCGGGCTGCGGTTTTCTCGCACGCGGGCAGGATGTCGGCGCCGGGCTTTAGTCTGGCCGGGTGTCCAATACGCCGGTGAGAGCACAGGGCAAGGGGGCCGGAAGGGTGACCCGGCCGCAGGATTCCGCTGTGGGCGAACGCCTGCCCGCGAAAAAGACGAAAGCCGCGAGCGAGCCCAAAATGCCGGAGGCGAAGACGGCCGAACGGGGAGATGGAATGACTTCTTCCGATTCTCCTTCCGGGAAATCCGCCGAATCCGTGAAGGCCGCCCCCAGGACAGGCGGTAAGACAGCAGCCACCCGGGCCGGCGGTAAGACAGCAGCCACCAGAGGCGCCAAGACGGCCGGCGCCGAGACCGCCCCCCGGACCGCCTCCGGAACGGCTGCCGCCGCCGGCGCCGCGGCCGTCCGTAAGGCCGGAGGCAAGACCGGCGGCAAGACCGGCACCGGCACCGGAAAGGACACCGGAGCCGGGACGGGCAGCGGTGCCGGCACCAGGCCCGAGTCCCGGACCGCGCTCGTCCGCCGCGCCCGCCGTATCAACCGCGAGCTCGCCGAGGTCTACCCCTACGCCCACCCCGAGCTCGACTTCGAGAATTCCTTCGAGCTCCTGGTCGCCACGGTCCTCTCCGCCCAGACCACCGATCTCCGGGTCAACCAGACCACCCCCGCCCTCTTCGCCGCCTACCCGACGCCCGAGGACATGGCCGCCGCCGACCCGGAGGCGCTGGAGCAGCTGATCCGGCCGACGGGATTCTTCCGGGCCAAGGCGAAGTCGCTCATAGGGCTCTCCACCGCCCTGCGGGACCGCTTCGACGGCGAGGTGCCGGGCCGTCTGGAGGACCTGGTGTCGCTGCCCGGCGTCGGCCGCAAGACCGCCAACGTCGTGCTGGGCAACGCCTTCGGCGTTCCCGGGATCACCGTGGACACCCACTTCGGGCGGCTCGTCCGGCGCTGGAAGTGGACGGACGAGACGGACCCGGAGAAGGTCGAGGCCGTGGTCTGCGACCTCTTCCCCAAGAGCGAGTGGACGATGCTCTCGCACCGCGTCGTCTTCCACGGCCGACGCATCTGCCACTCCCGCAGGCCCGCCTGCGGCGCCTGCCCCATCGCCCCGCTCTGCCCGTCCTACGGGGAGGGCGAGACGGACCCGGACAAGGCCAGGAAGCTCCTGAAGTACGAGAAGGGCGGCCTTCCGGGCCAGCGGCTCAAGCCCCCGCCGGACTACCCGGGCCTGCCGGCCGCTCCCCTGGGAGCCGCATGACCACCCGATGACGTGCCGGAGGGGCCGGGCGCGCCGGGCCCGCCCGAGGGCCGTCCGCGTCCCGCTCCGAAAGGCGCCCAGTGACCGCACCACAGCCGAGGGGACACGTATGACGAGCACGTACGGCCGGCGGGCCACCATCACCGCGGAAGGGCTGCCCGAGTGGCTGGAGCCCGTCGCCCGCGCCTCGGAGACGATCGAGCCCCACCAGCTCAGTCGCTTCCTGCCCCCCGACAAGGGCGGCCGGCAGTCCGCCGTGCTCGTCCTCTTCGGCGACGGCCCCAAGGGCCCCGAGCTGCTCCTGATGGAGCGTTCCGGCACGCTGCGCTCGCACGCGGGCCAGCCGTCCTTCCCCGGCGGCGCCCTCGACCCCGAGGACGGTGACCCGGCCGGCGGCGGACTGCTGCGGGCCGCGCTGCGCGAGGCGGAGGAGGAGACCGGCCTCGACCCGTCCGGGGTGCAGATCTTCGGTGTGCTCCCGCGGCTCTACATCCCGGTGAGCGGCTTCGTCGTGACCCCCGTCCTCGGCTGGTGGCGCGAGCCCAGCCCGGTCGCCCCCGTCGACCAGGCCGAGACCGCCCGCGTCTTCACCGTGCCCGTGGCCGAGCTGACCGACCCGGGGAACCGGGCGACGGCCAAGCACCCCAGCGGTCACACCGGCCCGGCCTTCCTGGTCGGCGGCGCGCTCGTATGGGGGTTCACCGCAGGCGTGATCGACCGGATCCTGCACTACGCGGGCTGGGAGCGGCCCTGGGACCGGGCCCGGCAGGTCCCGCTGGACCGGCGGGCCTGAAGGGCATGAGACGGTGATCCAGGCCCCATCGCACGCGGGGCCGACGCCACCGCCGACAACATCATTGCGAGGCATCTCCCGGTGAACGTGCTGGACATCGTGCTGCTGGTCGCCGCCGTGTGGTTCGCCGTCGTCGGCTACCGCCAGGGGTTCGTCGTCGGGGTGCTGTCCGTGATCGGGTTCGTCGGCGGCGGGCTGGTCGCCGTCTATCTGCTGCCCTTGATCTGGGACAGCGCGACGGGCGAGGCCACCCCGGGCATGTGGGCCGCCGTCGCGGCCGTCGTGATCATCATCGTCTGCGCGTCGATCGGCCAGGCCGCGACCACGCACCTGGGCAACAAGCTCCGCCGCCACATCACCTGGTCGCCCGCCCGCGCGCTGGACGCCACCGGCGGCGCGCTCGTCAACGTCCTGGCGATGCTGCTGGTCGCCTGGCTCATCGGCTCCGCGCTCGCCGGCACCTCCCTGCCGACCCTCGGTAAGGAGGTCCGCAACTCCAAGGTGCTGCTCGGCGTCGCGCGGGTCGTCCCGGCGCAGGCCAACACCTGGTTCGCCGACTTCAGCACCGCGCTCGCGCAGAACGGTTTCCCGCAGGTCTTCGCGCCCTTCTCCACCGAGCCCATCACCTCCGTGCCGGCGCCCGACCCGAGGCTCGCCTCCAGCCCCGTCGCCACGGACGCCCAGCGCAGCATCGTCAAGGTCGTCGGCACCGCGCCCAGCTGCGGCAAGGTTCTAGAGGGCACCGGCTTCGTCTTCGCCCCGAACCGGGTGATGACCAATGCCCACGTCGTCGGCGGCGTCGACGAGCCGACCGTCCAGATCGGCGGTCAGGGCAGGCACTACGACGCGAAGGTCGTCCTCTACGACTGGAAGCGCGACATCGCCGTCCTCGACGTGCCGCAGCTCCGGGCGCCGGTCCTCGACTTCGCCGAGGCCGACGCCGAGACGGGCAGGAGCGCCATCGTCGCGGGCTTCCCCGAGAACGGCTCCTACGACGTCCGCGCCGCGCGCATCCGCAGCCGCGTCCAGGCCAACGGCCCGGACATCTACCACCGCGGCAACGTCCGCCGCGACGTCTACTCCCTCTACACCACCGTGCGTCAGGGAAACTCCGGCGGCCCGCTGCTCACCCCGGACGGCAAGGTCTACGGCGTGGTCTTCGCGAAGTCTCTCGACGACGCCGACACCGGCTACGCCCTCACGGCCGACGAGGTGCGGCAGGACGCCCTCAGCGGACGTACGGCCACCGGGAGGGTCAACACCCAGGGCTGCGCCCTCTGAGCCGTGTGCGGGCCCCTCGGCGGGCCGGGAGCGGGTGCCCCGTGGGGCACCCGTCCGGCTCGTGGGAGCGCCGCCGAGCCGTCAGCGGCCGCGCGGATGGTGACGCAGCCGCGCCGACACCCAGCGGGCGCGCCGGCGGATGATGCGCGGGATGCCGATGAGCGGGTCGGGCCCGGCCATCGGCCCGTGCTCACCCCGCGTCCTCTCGGCCACCTCGCCCACAGCCACTGCGGCGTCGCCCTCGGCGCCCCGCTCCTGCGTCACGTCTCGGTAGTCGTGCGTCCAGCCCATACAGAGCTCATTGCCCGTGCCGAAAGGTCGGTAATCGCCCCGGGGTCCACCGATTGGCCTATGCGCCGGGCAATTGGCCGTTCGGAGAACGGACGTTCCGTCGCGCTCGGCGGTGCGCCGACGGGGTCTCAGCGGTCGGGTTCCGGGTCCTTCAGCCAGTTGACCAGCTCCGTCGAGAACGCCACCGGATCCTCCTCATGGGGGAAGTGGCCGAGTCCGTCGAACAGCCGCCAGCGGTAGGGCGCCTCCACGTACTCCCCGGACCCCGCCGCGCTGCGGGTGCGCATCACCGGATCGAGGGAACCGTGCAGATGCAGTGTCGGCACCCGCACCGGGCGCTTCATCCGGCGGTTGAACTGGAGGCCGTCCGGCCGTGCCATCGACCGCACCATCCAGCGGTACGGCTCGATCGAACAGTGGGCCGTCGACGGGATCGACATGGCGTGGCGGTACGTGTCGACCGCCTCGTCGTCCGGCATCCGGGGGCCCGACCACTCCCGCACTAGCCGCCCCACCAGTGCCGCGTCGTCCGCGATGAGCCGGCGCTCCGGCAGCCAGGGGCGCTGGAAGCCCCAGATGTACGAGCCCGCCGCGCTCTGCTTGACGTCGGCCAGCATCGACGAACGCCAGCGGCGCGGGTGCGGCATCGAGGAGACCGCGAGCCTGCGCACCAGCTTCGGGCGCATCACCGCCGCCGTCCACGCCAGATAGCCGCCCAGGTCATGGCCGACCAGCGCGGCGTCCGGCTCCCCGAGGGAGCGGATCACGCCGGTGATGTCGAGGGCGAGGTTCGCCGGGTCGTAGCCGCGCGGTGTGCGGTCGCTGCCGCCCACCCCGCGCAGGTCCATCGCCACGGCCCGGAAACCCGCCTCCGCGAGCGCCGGCAGCTGGTGCCGCCACGTCCACCAGAACTGCGGGAAGCCGTGCAGCAGCAGCACCAGCGGCCCCTCGCCCATCTCGGCGATATGGAACCGCGCGCCGTTCGCCGCGACGTCCCGGTGGGTCCACGGCCCCTCGGCCCGGACGACCGAGGCGGGGGAGGGCGCCGGCGGCGGGGAGGACGCGGCGGCACCCCTCGGCCCGGCGGTCACGGCCGGGCCTCCGCTCGGCGAGCCACCCGGCGGGGCCGGGACGGCCGGCTCGCCGGGATCGGGGTCGGACGCGGGCGCTGCGGGGGAATCGGGCACCGTCATACGGTCGAGCGTGTCACAGATGCGTCCGTCGTACCCGTACCTGTGAGCGGCCGCGGATGCGGCTTTACCGTGCCCAGCACCGCCGCGGTCTGCTTCGCGGAAGCGATGCTCTTCTCGGGCTTGCTGACCTTCTTGAACCGGCCCACCGCGAGCAGCCCCAGCAGCGCCGCGATCAGCAGGAAGGCACCGCCGACGATCAAGAACGACCAGGCCAGGCCGAGACCGAGGTTATGGATCCCGTACGCGGCCGCGAAGCTCAGCACCGGCAGCGAGAAAAGCGCCAGCGTGCCGGCCGCGGCGATCGCGCCGCCGCCGATGCCGACCCGCTTCGCGTCCTGCCGCAGCTCGGCCTTGGCCAGCGCGATCTCGTCGTGCACCAGCGCGGACAGCTCGGTGGTGGCCGTCGCCACCAGCTGGCCGAGGCTGCGGTCCGTGCCCATCGCACCGGCTGCCGCGCCGGCCTCCGTGCCGGTCGCCGCACCGTCGTCGGCTGCGCTCATCGGCTGCTCCCTCATCGTCATCAGCTTCGTCGTCCGCGGTCTTTCAGCGGATGTAAAGACTCTCAGATCATGCCGGACCGTCGTCGCCGGTGGTGCGCCCGGCGGCGACTTCCGCCAGCCTTCTGTGTTCGGCCGCCTTCGCCTCCAGGATCGCGGCCATCCGAAGGTGGTATTCCGGATTGTCCTGTTCGTAGATGTCGGGGATGCCGTCGAGGTCCTCGTCACGGTCCTCGTCCGCGCAGAGCTTCCGGTACTTGTTGTCGCGCAGCTTCAGCAGGACGCTCGCGAGCACCGCGGCTATCAGGGAGCCGATGAGCACCGCGGCCTTGATCTCGTCGGTCATCAGCGGATCGCCGTCGAAGGCGAGCTCGCCGATCAGCAGGGACACCGTGAAGCCGATGCCGGCGAGGGAGGCGACGGCCAGCACGTCCGGCCACTTGAGGTCGGGGTTGAGCGTCGCCCTGGTGAACCGCGCCGCCAGCCACGTACCGCCGAAGACACCGACCGCCTTGCCGACCACCAGACCGAGGACCACGCCCAGCGTCTCGGGCTTGGTGAAGACGTCCGACAGCGCCCCGCCGGAGACGGCCACGCCCGCCGAGAAGAGGGCGAAGAGCGGTACGGCCAGGCCCGCGGAGAGGGGGCGCACGAGGTGCTCGATGTGCTCGCCGGGGGAGTGCGCCTCGCCCTCGTGACGGTGGCAGCGCAGCATCAGGCCCATCGCGACACCGGCGATCGTCGCGTGGACGCCGCTGTTGTACATCAGCGCCCAGTTCACGAGGCCCAGCGGTACGTAGACGTACCAGCCGCGGACGCCCTTGCGGAGCAGCAGCCAGAAGACCACCAGGCCCACGACGGCCAGGGCGAGGGCGGTGAAGTTCAGCGAGGAGGTGAAGAAGACCGCGATGATCAGGATGGCGAAGAGGTCGTCGACGACGGCGAGCGTCAGCAGGAACGCCCGCAGGGCCGACGGCAGCGAGGTGCCGATCACGGCCAGGACGGCGAGCGCGAAGGCGATGTCGGTGGCGGTGGGTACGGCCCAGCCGGCCGTGGAGCCGCCGCCCGTGGAGGCCACCGTGAAGTAGACGAGCGCGGGCACGGCCATGCCGCAGACCGCGGCGACCACCGGGAGGATGGCCGCCTTGGGGTCGCGCAGCTCGCCCGCGACCAGCTCGCGCTTGAGTTCGATGCCCGCGACGAAGAAGAAGACGGCGAGCAGGCCGTCGGCCGCCCAGTGCTGGAGCGAGAGGTGCAGGCCCAGCGAGCCGGGGCCGAAGTGGAACGCGCGGACCGACTCGTAGCTGTCGCGGATCGGGGTGTTCGCCCAGAGCAGCGCGGCGATGGCGGCCACCAGCAGCAGCACACCGCCCACGGTCTCGGTACGCAGGGCGTCGGCCAGGTAATTCCGCTCGGGCAGCGGCAACCGGCCGAGGAGGACGGAGCGGCGGTTCTTGGGCGCGGCCACGGCGGTGGACCTCCTGGGGGTCGACTGGATACACGTGTGCTGTGTGCCGACCAGACTTCCCGGCGCGCCCCTGATTCTTGTCGCGATCTTTACGCGACCAGTACTTACCTTAGCCCGAAAGAGCGAAGGGCACCCGGCGGGTTGCCGGATGCCCTTCGTATGTACGCGCTCTGGTGTGTGCTCCGACCAGGCGGTTTCCCGGATCAGTCCTCGCTGGAGGCGGCCGGGAGCTGGGTTTGGATGAGGGTCATGACGGAGGAGTCCGTCAAGGTCGTCACATCGCCGAGGGTGCGGTTCTCGGCCACGTCGCGGAGCAGGCGGCGCATGATCTTTCCGGAGCGGGTCTTGGGCAGCTCGGCCACCGGGAGGATCCGCTTGGGCTTGGCGATCGGTCCGAGCTGCTTGCCGACGTGTGCGCGCAGCTCCTCGACGAGGCCTTCCTCGTTCGCGTCGGCGTCGCCGCGGAGGATGACGAAGGCGCAGATGGCCTGGGTGGTCTGCGGGTCGGTGGCGCCGACCACGGCCGCTTCGGCGACCTTGGGGTGGGAGACGAGCGCCGATTCCACCTCGGTGGTGGAGATGTTGTGGCCGGAGACCAGCATCACGTCGTCGACCCGGCCGAGGAGCCAGATGTCGCCGTCGTCGTCCTTCTTGGCGCCGTCGCCCGCGAAGTACTTGTGCTCGAAGCGGGACCAGTAGGTGTCGAGGTAGCGCTGGTCGTCGCCCCAGATGGTGCGGAGCATCGAGGGCCAGGGCTCGGTGAGGACGAGATAGCCGCCGTGGCCGTTGGCGACCTCGCGGGCGTCGTCGTCGACGACGGTGGCGGCGATGCCGGGGAGGGGGATCTGTGCCGAGCCCGGCTTGGTCTCGGTGACCCCGGGCAGCGGGCTGATCATGATGCCGCCGGTCTCGGTCTGCCACCAGGTGTCGACGACCGGGGTGCGGCCGGCGCCGATGTGCTTGCGGTACCAGACCCAGGCCTCGGGGTTGATGGGCTCGCCCACCGAACCCAGGATCCGCAGGCTGGACAGGTCGAACTTGGCGGGGATGTCGTCGCCCCACTTCATCGCGGCCCGGATCGCGGTCGGCGCGGTGTAGAGGATCGTGACGCCGTACTTCTGGACGATCTCCCACCAGCGGCCCTGGTGGGGGCTGTCGGGCGTGCCCTCGTAGAGCACCTCGGTCGCGCCGTTGCTCAGGGGCCCGTAGACGATGTAGGAGTGGCCCGTCACCCAGCCGACGTCGGCCGTGCACCAGAAGACGTCCGTCTCCGGCTTGAGGTCGAAGACGGCGTGGTGGGTGTACGAGATCTGGGTGAGGTAGCCGCCGGTGGTGTGGAGGATGCCCTTGGGCTTCCCCGTGGTGCCGGAGGTGTAGAGGATGAACAGCGGGTGCTCGGCGTCGAACGCCTGCGGTGTGTGCTGGTCGGACTGGGACTCGACCAGGTCGTGCCACCACACGTCGCGGCCGTCGGTCCAGGCGATGTCCTCCTGGCCGGTGCGGCGGACGACCAGGACGCTGCGGACGTTTTCGGTGCCGGGGCGGGTCAGGGCCTCGTCGACGGCGGGCTTGAGCGCGGAGGGCTTGCCGCGCCGGTAACCGCCGTCGGCGGTGATGACCACGCGGGCGTCGGCGTCGTTGATCCGGGTCGCCAGGGCGTCAGCGGAGAAGCCCCCGAAGACCAGCGAGTGCGGGGCGCCGATGCGGGCGCAGGCCAGCATGGAGACGACGGCCTCGGGGATCATCGGAAGGTAGATCGCGACGCGGTCGCCCGCCTCCACGCCCAGCTCGATCAGGGCGTTCGCGGCCTTGGAGACCTCGCGCTGGAGCTCGGCGTAGGTGAGCGTGCGGGTGTCGCCGGGCTCGCCCTCGAAGTGGATGGCCACCCGGTCGCCCAGGCCGTTCTCCACATGGCGGTCGACGCAGTTGTACGCCACGTTGAGCCGGCCGTCGGCGAACCACTTGGCGAACGGCGGGTTCGACCAGTCCAGGGTCTCGGTCGGCTCGGTCTCCCAGCTCAGGCGGCGGGCCTGCTCGGCCCAGAAGCCCAGCCGGTCAGCCTTCGCCCGCTCGTACGCCTCCGCGGAGACGTTGGCCTCCGCGGCCAGGCCCGCAGGCGGCGCGAAGCGGCGCTCCTCCTTCAAGAGGTTGGCCAGGCTTTCGTTGCTCACGACATCTCCCTTTCCCAGGGTGCCCGTTGTGTCCCGGGCCATAGCTCATCAGCCCGGGGCACACCCTGACAAGGGTTGTTGTCAAAAATTGGTTTAGACCTGTATATGCGGGTGTTGTGCGAGGTCGGAGGCGTGCGGGGGACGGGCACGGAGGCGGGTCCCGCACGGCGGCGGGCCGGGGCCCGGCCCGTTCGCACACCCTCCCGCCCGGACTCCACGGGTCAGACCGTGTCGAGCACTTCGGGCCGTACGGCCTGGAACGTCCGCGAGCGGCTGTCGAGCACATATGCCTGGGCCTCGGCCACATGGAAGTACATGCCCTGGAGCTGGAGCGTCCCTTCCGCGACCCTACGGGCGACGCACGCGTGCGCCATCAGGTGGTCGAGCTGCTGCATCACATTGACGAGCGCGAGCCGCTCGACGTCGTCCGCCACGGGCCGGTCGGCCAGGGCGACCTCACCACGGCCCAGCCTGCCGATCCGCCGCATGCGGGCCAGGCTCGGGCGGCCGTGCCGCAGCCATCGGGTGAGCGGGGTCTGCTGCGCACCGGGCTCCTGGTCCGCCGATCCCAGCAGCGCCTGCATCGCCCCGCAGCCGGAATGCCCGCACACGGTGATGCTGCCGACCCGCAGGACCTCCACCGCGTACTCCACGGCGGCGCCGACCGAGTCGCAGGTGCCGTCGGAGCCCGGGGGCGGCATCAGATTGCCGACGTTGCGCACGGTGAAGAGATCGCCCGGGCCGCTGGAGGTGATCATGCTGGTGACCAGACGGGAATCCGCGCAGGTGAGGAAGAGCTGGGTCGGGCGCTGGCCCTCACGGGCGAGCCGTGCCAGCTCGTCCCTGACCAGGGGAGCGGTGTTCCGCTGGAAGGCGCTCACGCCGCCCAGCAACTGCCGCCCGCCCGGGGCGCCCTCGGCCGATCGGGGACGGGTGCAGTGGTGATTGCGCCAGGGGGTCCAGGGCCGGCAGGCGTGGGCGCTGGCGGGCTCGGCGATCGGCTGCCCGCCCCGCCCCCTGAGCGTCACCCAACCGCCCTGGGCCCGGTGGGCGTTCGTCCAGGACTGGAGGGCGTCGTATGCGGCGTGGTCCATGAAGGAGCCGCCCAGCTCCACCACGGCGTTCGCCTCCTTGGGCACCTGCGCCAGCGCCCGGCTCAGCCGGGGCACCGCCAGGAACGTCAACTGTCCGCTGACGCGGACGATGTGGAGCTCCTTCTCCTCGTCGACCGTGATGCGTGTGTGGGTGAGGCGCCGCAAGGAGAGGAAAGCGGTGACCACGATGCCGACGGCGAGCCCCTGGAGCACCCCGAACAGCACCACGGCACCGAGCGTGGCCGCGTACATCGGGAACTCGCGGTGGCGCTGCACATGCTTGATGTGGGCAAAGCTGACCATCTTCACCCCGGCCGCCATGACGAGGGCGGCCAGGGCGGCCAGCGGGATCAGCTCCAGGACCCCGACCAGCAGCCCCGCGCAGCCGAGGACCCACACCCCGTGCAGCACGGTGGACTTCCGGGTGGCGGCGCCGGCCTCGACGTTCGCCGCGCCGCGGATCGCGCCGCCGGCGATCGGCAGCCCGCCGAGCAGCCCGGAGACCACGTTCGCCGCGCCCTGACCGGCCAGTTCGCGGTCCAGATCGGCGGGGGCGCCGTGCGGATCCGGCCGGCCGGCGCGCAGGCGGTCCACCGCCACCGCGGACAGCAGCGATTCCATGCTCGCGACCAGGGTGACCGTCAGGACCGCCGCGAAGACCCCGAGCACCGGCCCGTCCGGCAGAGCGGGCAGCGCCTGGAGCTCCCAGCGGGGCAGCGAGACCCGGGGCACGGCCATGCCGACGCTCGCCGCGGTGGCCACGACGACGGCCGCCAGCGGCGCCGGGACCGTACGGATCCGCCGGCCCGCGCGCCCGGGCAGATGGGGCCAGGCCATGAGCACGGCCACTGTGATCGCCCCGACCAGCAGGGCCGGCGGGTGGAGGCCCGCCAGCTGGGCGGGCAGCGCCGCGAGGTTTTCCAGCGCGGAGCTGTTAGGGCTGTCGCCCAGGACGACGTGCAGCTGTCCCAGTGCGATCGTGACGCCGATGCCGGCGAGCATGCCGTGGACGATCGCGGGGCTGACGGCGAGCGCGGCACGGGCCACCCGGGCGGCCCCGAGGGCGAGTTGGACCAGGCCGGCGAGGGCGGTGATCGCGCAGGTCGCCCGCCAGCCGTAGCGCTGCACCAGCTCCGCGGTCACCACGACCAGCCCCGTGGCCGCCCCGCTGACCTGGAGCGGCGCGCCGCCGAGCAGTCCCGAGACGATGCCGC
This sequence comes from Streptomyces albireticuli, assembly GCF_021228125.1. Classification (GTDB taxonomy): domain Bacteria; phylum Actinomycetota; class Actinomycetes; order Streptomycetales; family Streptomycetaceae; genus Streptomyces; species Streptomyces albireticuli. Next base: position 126,746 of record NZ_JAJQQS010000017.1, on the reverse strand, counting down.
CGACCGCGGCCGCGATCAGCCCCGCCTGGAGCGGCGCGCCGGTCGCCAGCGCGATGCCCAGGGAGAGGGGCACGGCGATCAGGAAGATGACCACGGAGGCGGAGAGATCCTGCCGCCAGGTGGGCCGGCGCGGCGAGCCCTGCGGGTCCTCCGGGCCTGTCGGGCGTTGCCGTGAGGCTGGGGGTGGCTGTGCGGAGTCATGCGTCCGCGACGGCTGAGGGTGCATGGTCGTTCCCGTCTTCGTCGGGGCGGCGCGGCCGCGGGGGGCGCGGTCGTGGTCACGGCGTGCAGCGGCGGGAGTGCTGCGATGGCGGGGCTGTCTCAACTCTCGGTAAACGAATCGTAATGGAGAGTAAAGATCGCAGGAAGAGCGACCGGTCGAATGAAGGCGCGGTTCCTTCTATCGAGTGAATGCGTACTTTTATCCGCTCGCCATTCTCCTGGTTTTACCTAGCGCGTGCACGTGAGTTCGACCGCCCACGTGAAGACGGACGTGGGCTGTGTCCTTCCAAGAGTCGGCCGACCGGCCGCACGCGCAGGGCCCGGAGCTCCTCGCGGAGCTCCGGGCCCTGGGTGTCGGGATGAGCGAAGGGCGCCGGGCTTCCCCGCCGCCCGGCCGGTCAGGCGGGCTGCGGGGCGGAGGCCCACCGCTCGTCCAGTACGAAAGAGGGGTCGACCTGTGCCGCGAGGTCGGCACCCGTGCGGGCGTTCCCCCAGCTCTCCGCGTTCTTCAGGTGGAAGTGCACCATCTGGCGGGTGTAGCGCTGCCAGTCCCGGAGTTCGTACGCGCTGTCCGCCGTCTCCCGGAGGGTGCGCAGCGCCGCGCGGTTGGCCTCCTCCAGCAGCCCGAAGCGGGGCGGCCGGCCCTTCTCCATGGCGCGCACCCAGTCGGAGTGCCCGACCGTCACCAGCAGGTCGTCGCCGACCTCCTCGCGGAGGAAGTCCAGATCGTCGGGGCCCTGCACCTTGTTGCCCACGACCTTCAGGCTGACGCCGAAGTCCCGTGCGTACTCCTTGTACTGGCGGTAGACGGACACTCCCTTGCGGGTGGGCTCGGCCACCAGGAACGTCATGTCGAAACGGGTGAACATGCCGGACGCGAAGGAGTCGCTGCCCGCCGTCATGTCGACGACGACGTACTCGCCCGGCCCGTCGACCAAGTGATTGAGGCACAGCTCCACGGCGCCGACCTTGGAGTGATAGCAGGCCACCCCGAGATCCGACTCGGTGAAGGGGCCGGTCGCCATCAGTCGGACCGGGTCGCCGTCGTCCAGCGGGACGGTCCTGGCGCACGCCTCGTAGACCGGGTTGTCCTCGTCGATCCGCAGCAGCCGGGAGCCCTCACCCGGTGGTGTCGTCTTGATCATCGTCTCCGGGGAGGCGATCCGGGGGTTGGTGCCGCGCAGATACTCCTTGATCAAAGGGAGCTGGGCGCCCATCGCGGGCAGGGCGGCGGCCGCCTCGTCGTCCAGCCCGAGCGCCGCCCCGAGGTGCTGATTGATGTCGGCGTCCACGGCGACGACGGGGGCGCGGTCTGCGGCGAGATGGCGGATGAACAGGGAGGACAGCGTGGTCTTGCCGCTGCCGCCCTTGCCTACGAAAGCGATCTTCATGTTCACCAAGCGTAGGGTGATGGCCGCGGAAAGTGAGAGCCGCGCGTGAAGAAGACCACTCCTTCGAGGGGTGTGAACCCGAAGTGCGTAGGGTCTACCCATGAGTACGACAGCCGATCCGCTCGCCGCCCTGGGCTCGCTCCCGGGCGTGGCCGACTCCGTGGACTCCGTGCGCAAGGCGGTGGACCGCGTCTACGGCCACCGGGTGATGCGCCGCCGCAGCAATGAGATCGCCTCCGAGGCCGCGCTGCGGGGTGCGCGCGGCTCGGCGGCGCTGTCCGGCGCCGACTGGGAGCTCGAAGAAGTGCGCCGCCGCTCCGACTTCAGCGTCGAGGGGGGGCCGCGGACGGTGGGCGCGGCCCTGCGACTGACGGCCGAGGCGGGTCAGCTGCTGAGCGTGTGGCGGCAGTCGCCGCTGCGGGTGCTGGCCAGGCTGCATCTGGTGGCGGCGAGCGGAGCCCGGGCCGATGAGACGGTGGGGCGGCCCCGGCTGGCGGGCGAGCCGGTCGACGAGCCGCAGATCGAGCTGCCGCTGCCGAGCGCCGGCGAGGTGGCGGGGCGGCTGGAAGGCCTGGCCGGTCTGCTCCTCGCGGGCAGCGAGGCCCCGGCGTTGGTGACGGCGGCCGTGGTGCACGGCGAACTTCTCGCGCTGCGCCCGTTCGGGTCGTGCAACGGGCTGGTCGCGCGGGCCGCCGAGCGGATCGTGCTCGTCGGCAGCGGCCTCGACCCGAAGTCGATCTGCCCGGCCGAGGTGGGACACGCCGAGTTGGGCCGTACGGCCTATGCGACGGCGCTCGAGGGGTATGTGTCGGGGACTCCGGAAGGGGTCGCGGCCTGGATCTCGCATTGCGGCCGTGCGGTCGAGCTGGGGGTCCGCGAGAGTGTGGCGGTGTGCGAGGCGCTCCAGCGGGGCGCCGCCTGACCCCACCCGGCCGCCGGGCCCCGCTGCGGGCCCGGAGCGGTGCGGTGACCGCCTCCGCGAGGGGTGCGGGGTCCGGACAGGGGTTGCGGCGGTACCGGTCAAGTCTGGTACCGCCGCTGGCATGTTCGCCGGGTTACCAAGCGTGCACGATGTTTGCCCATCAGGCTGGAGACTTCGCCCATGCCTGGTGCGGCTGGCCCGTAATCGACGGGTCGGCGTCGCGTGGGTGCCCGACGTTCATGCGCGGTCCGTGGGCCATGGTGCGTGAAGGGCTTCCTCTCGGATGTCCCTGGTCTCGCGGGCCGTTGATTCCTTTCTACTCCTGTCACCGCCGAAGCGGAAGGCCAGGGCGTATATCTTTGCTTTTGGCATCAAAATCGGGCAATGCGGATGACCGGCTCGCGCCGTCGGCTGGCGAGCCACACCAGGCCCGCCGTCGCGGCCGCCGCGCCGACCGCCGCGGCCGCGACCAGAGCCGGCCGGGAGGGCATGGAGAGGGCCGGCACCCGCTGCTTCAGCCGCACCGGGTGGTCGAAGGAGAGGATCGGCCAGTCGCGGGCGACGGCCTCGCGGCGCAGGGCGCGGTCGGGGTTGACCGCGTGCGGATGCCCCACTGTCTCCAGCATGGGTACGTCCGTCACGGAATCGCTGTAGGCGTAGCACCGCGTCAGGTCGTATCCCTCGGAATCGGCCAGGGAGCGGATCGCCTCGGCCTTGGTGGGGCCGTAGGCGTAGTACTCGATCTCGCCGGTGAAGGCGCCGTCCTCGACGACCATACGTGTGGCGACGACGCGGTCCGCGCCGAGGAGTTCACCGATGGGCTCGACGACCTCGGCGCCGGAGGTGCTCACAATCACCACATCGCGACCGGCGGTGTGATGTGCTTCGATGAGGGAGGCGGCTTCGTCGTAAATGATCGGGTCGATGAGTTCGTGCAGGGTCTCCGCCACGATCTCGCGGACCTGCTGGACATTCCATCCTCGGCAGAGCGCGGAGAGATACTCGCGCATCCGCTCCATCTGGTCATGATCGGCACCGCCTGCCAGGAACACGAACTGCGCGTATGCGGTACGCAGGACGGCACGTCGGTTGATCAAGCCGCCTTGGTAGAAGGACTTGCTGAAGGTGAGCGTGCTCGACTTCGCAATGACCGTCTTGTCCAGATCAAAGAACGCGGCTGTCCGAGACAACGAGTGGTTTTCCACGCGCCCGAGCATAGGCGCCCTCCATTCGGCGTAAGCTGAGGCGTGTGGGTTTGCCTGAGAAGGCTCTCGGGTACACCATGGAAGTCACGGATCGTTCGCGACCGTGTCTAACCCGGCCCGACTCCTCCCCCCCCGAGTCGGCCGTGGGGACGACCCCCGCTCTCCCCCCCGGCGGGGGTCGTCGCATGTCCGGATACTTTTCCGGGCCCGGCATCCGATCTCCCTTCCGCCCGAGCGTCTCCGCGCGGCCCGAAGTGCGCCGCTCTCCCACCCTTCATACACGTCACGCTACGTAATCGGGGTGCCGCTCTACGGAAGTCACCGGTATAGGTGACCGGGATATTCACAACGCATGGGTTGTCCACAGTTTTCCACCAAGATCCACATGATTTTCCCGTTCGTTGCACGGTGATTCCCCGCGCTGTTCCGCGATGTCCGCGGAAGCGAGAGCGCGTAGGGGGACGGGGAGGACACCGTGGCCGGATCCAGCAGTTCCGAATGGCCTCCGAAGACCGGGGCCAGAGGCGGCGGACCGCTGATCGTCACCGAGGACGAAGGGCTGCTCGACGACCTGCTCCGACTGTGCGCGGCGGCGGGGGCCCTGCCCGAAGTGGCCCATGGCACGCTCCCGCGCCCGGCGGCGGGCACGGGAGAAGGCGCGGGGGGAAGTGCGGAAAGAAGAGGAGGCGCCGCCGCCCCGCTGACGCTGATCGGGGACGACTGCGCCCACCGGTTCGCGGCCACCGGACTCGGATCCCTGGGCGAGCACGCCGTGCTCGTGGGCAGGGACCCGGACGACGCGGGCATCTGGCGCCGGGCCGTGGAGATCGGCGCCCGCGGGGTGGCGGTGCTGCCGGAGGACGAGGGCCGCCTGGTCGACCGCATCGCCGACGCCGTGGAAGGCGCCACCGGCCCGGCCCGCACCGTGGGCGTGATCGGCGGCCGGGGCGGAGCCGGAGCGAGCACGCTGGCCTGTGCCCTCGCCTTGGCGGCCGCCCGCGCGGGGCGGCGCACCATGCTGGTCGACGCGGACCCCCTCGGCGGCGGCCTCGACGTCCTGCTGGGCGGTGAGCGGGCGGACGGGCTGCGCTGGCCCGCCTTCGCCGACTCACGCGGCCGGGTGGCCGGGCAGGCGCTCGAGGAGTCTCTGCCCGAATTGCACGCGCTCCGGCTGCTCAGCTGGGATCGGGGCGACTGCGGGAGTGTGCCGCCCGACGCCATGCGTGCCGTGCTCGCCGCCGCGCGGAGACGTAGCGGCGTGGTCGTCGTCGATCTGCCGCGCCGGCTCGACCCGGCGGCGCTGGAGGCCCTCGGCCAGCTGGACACGGGCCTGCTGGTGGTTCCCGCCGAGCTCAGGGCCGTCGCGGCGGCCCACCGCGTCGTCGCGACGGTGGGGCAGGCGCTCGGCGACCTCCGGGTCGTGGTGCGCGGGCCCTGCGGCTCCGGGCTCGACGGCGCCGAGATCGCCCGGCTGCTCGGGCTGCCCCTCGCCGGGGAGCTCGCCCCCGAGACGGGCCTGCCGGCGGCACTCGCAGCGGGCCGCCCGCCGGGCGCGGGCGACAGAGGGCCGCTCTCCCGGTTCTGCGCCGAATTCTGGGACCAGACGCCCGACCGGGGCGAGGAGGCGTCCGTATGAGCACCGAACTGCTGGAGACCGTACGACTGCGGCTGGCGGAGAGCGGAGCGGAACCGACTCCCGCACGGGTCGCGGAGGCCCTGCGGCGGGAAGGGCGGCTGCTCGGCGACGCCGAGGTCCTCGGCGTGGTGGACCGGCTGCGCTCCGAGCTCGTCGGCACCGGCCCCCTGGAAGGGCTGCTGGCCGCCCCCGACGTCACCGATGTCCTCGTCACCGCGCCCGACCAGGTGTGGGTGGATCGTGGAGCCGGCCTGGAGCGCACGGAGGTGAGGTTCCCCGACGCGACGGCGGTGCGCAGACTCGCCCAGCGGCTCGCCGCGATCGCCGGCCGCCGCCTGGACGACGCCCGTCCCTGGGTGGACGCCCGGCTGCCCGACGGGACGCGGCTGCACGCCGTCCTGCCCCCGGTCGCCGTCGGCTCGACCTGCCTTTCCCTGCGGGTGGTGCGGCCCCGCGCCTTCACCTTGGAGGACCTCGTCGCGGCGGGCACGGTGCCGCCGGGCGGCCAGTTGCTGCTGAGGGCCGTCCTGGACGCCCGGCTGTCCTTCGTCATCAGCGGCGGCACGGGCTCCGGGAAGACCACGCTGCTGACCTGCCTGCTGGGCCTGGTCGCGCCGGACGAGCGGATCGTCCTGGCCGAGGACTCCGCCGAACTGCGCCCCGACCATCCGCACGTGGTGCGGCTGGAGAGCCGGCCCGCGAACCAGGAGGGCATGGGCCTGGTCACCCTGCGGGACCTGGTGCGCCAGGCGCTGAGGATGAGGCCCGACCGGCTGGTCGTCGGTGAGGTGCGCGGCCCTGAGGTCACCGATCTGCTGAGTGCCCTGAACACCGGTCATGAAGGCGGCTGCGGCACGGTCCACGCCAACGCGGCGGCCGATGTCCCGGCCCGGCTGGAGGCGCTGGGGTCGACGGCCGGGCTGGACCGCGCGGCGCTGCACAGCCAACTGGCGGCCGGACTGTCGGTGGTGATCCACCTGGTGCGTGAGCGGGGCGGCAGGCGGCGGGTCGCCGAGATCCATGTGCTCGACCGTGGGGAGACCGGGTTCGTCTCGACCGTCCCCGCGGCCGTGTGGGGGCCGCGCGGCTTCGAGCGGGCGCGCGGCTGGGCACGGCTGGTGGAGCTGTGCGAGCGCGGCGGAGGAGCGGCATGACGGGGGCGGGGGTGGTGCCGCAGGCGGCTCTGGCCTGCGCGGTGGTGCTGGGTGCCGCGGCCGTGGCCTGGTCGCTGTCGCGCCCGGGCCAGGAGGTGCGGCGGGCCCGGCTGCTCTTCGCGGGTGGTGGGACTGTCGGCCCTTCCGGGCCCTGGATGCCGCCGTGGAGCGGTGAGTGGACGGCCCGGCTACGGAGTTCGGCGCGGGAACGGCGGGAGCTTGCGTGCCTTCCGGTCGGCTGTGCGGTGGCGCTGTGGGGCGAGTCGTTCCTGCCGCTGCTCGTCGCGGCGGTGGCCGTGCCGCTCGTGCGCCGCGGGCTCTCCGCGCGGGCCGCGGCGCGGGAGCGCGAGCGGTGGGAGGCGGCGGTGATCGAGCTGTGCGGGGAGGTCGCGGGCGAGCTGCGGGCCGGGCGACAGCCGCATGAAGCCCTGGCCATGGCATCGGCCGGAGGGCTGGGAGAGCAATGGGCGGCCGTCCCCGCGGCCGCGCGGTTCGGCGGGGACGTGCCCGAGGCTTTGCGGTCGGTGGGCCGACGGCCGGGGGCCGAGGGGCTCAACGGCGTGGCCGCCTGCTGGCAGGTCGCGGTCGACGGCGGCGCGGGCCTGGCGGCCGGTCTCGACAAGGTCGCGGGGGCGCTGAGCGCCGAGCGGGACCAAAGGGAGGAGCTCCGCGCCCAATTGGCGGGCACGCGTTCGACGGCGGCGATGCTGGCGCTTCTGCCCGTGCTCGCGCTCCTGATGGGTGGCGCCCTGGGCGCCGAGCCGCTGCGGGTGTTGCTGCACACGGTCCCTGGACTGGCCTGCCTGGTGCTCGGAGGGCTTCTGGAATGGGCCGGGCTGATGTGGACGCGGCGGATCGTACGAGCGGCCGGAGGGGGAGTGGCGTGAGCGTCTGGGGTGGTGGGAGTGAAAAAGTTATCCACAGCCTGTGGATGGGGGTTCTGTTCGGCGCGGTGCTCACGGCCACGGTGGCCGCTGCGCGCAGAGCCCGTGGGGAGCGCGCCGGGCGCCGCCGGGTCGCCGCGCTCTTCCCGTCGCCCGGCCCGGAGGGCCTCGATCGATCGGGCGGTCGAATGCGGTGCCGGGCCGCGCGATTGCCTCCGATGAGGGACCGATTGTCCGTCATGGGGGCGGGGGCCGCCGGGTTCATCCTCGTCGGTGGTGTGGCGGGGTGCGTCACGGGGATCGTCGCCGCCTACGGCATGTGGCGCTGGTCGTGCCGACGGAAGCAGGTCGTGGGCGCGATCGGCGGCGGCTCAGGCGCGGAGCGCGTTCGGCTGGAGGCGAAAGAGGTGGAGCGGCAACTTCCGCTCGCTGCGGATCTCATGGCCGCCTGCCTCGCCGCGGGTGCGGGACCGGGACAGGCCGCGGAGGCCGTCGGGGTGTCGTTGGCCGGCCCGGTGGGCGAGCGGCTCGCGCACGCCGCCGCGGAGGTACGACTCGGTGGTGAGCCCGCCACGGCCTGGAGCCGGCTGGGTGGTCTTCCCGGCCCGGGCGCACGCGAACTGGCGCGCTGCCTGGAGCGGGCCCAGGCCACGGGCGTCCCGGCGGTGGAGCCCATGGCCAGGGTCGCGGGCCGGCTGAGGGCGGAGCGGGCCAGGACGGCGGGTATACGGGCGCGGCGCGCGGGTGTCCTGGCCACGGCCCCGCTCGGGCTCTGCTTTCTGCCCGCGTTCCTGACGGTCGGTGTGGTGCCCGTGGTGATCGGGCTGGCGAGTTCGCTGATGAAGGGGGATTGACGATGCGTGAGACGCGTGCGGAGGAGGCGGTGATGGTCGTGCGGTGGTGGCCCAAGGGATGGACCGGGGGGTGGGCCGGGGGACGGCCTTGGCGGCGGGTGGACGGTGAGGCCGGTATGACGACGGCCGAATACGCCGTCGGGACGCTGGCGGCGTGTGCGCTCGCGGCCGTGCTCTACAAGGTGGTCACGAGCGGCGCCGTCAGCGCCGCGCTCCAGGCGCTGATCGGCAGGGCGCTCGATGCGCCCTTCTGACGGCGGCTATGCCACCGCGGAGGCCGCGGTGGTGCTGCCCACGCTGATGCTCTTCGGTATGGGGCTGATCTGGGGGCTGGTGGCCGCCGCCGCGCAGATCCAGTGCGTGGACGCGGCGCGGGCGGGTGCCCGCGCGGCGGCCCGTTCGGACCCCGCGTCCGCCACGGTCGCCGCGGCCGAGGCGGCCGCGCCGGAAGGCGCCCGGGTCTCGGTGTCGCGGGAAGGCGATCTTGTCCGGGTGAAGGTGGTGGTGCGCTCGGCCGGGCCGGGTCCGCTGACCGTTCGGCTCTCCGGAGAGGCGGTGGCCCTTGCGGAGGAGACCGTGGGGTGACGGGGGAGTGGCGACGGTATGGGTGGCGGTGGCCGCGACGGCGTTCTGCGCGGTGTTCGCGGCACTGATGGCCATGAGCCAGGCGGTGGTGGCCCGCCACCGTGCCGGAGGGGCGGCGGACCTCGCGGTGCTGGCGGCCGCGGACCACGCCCTGCGAGGCGAGGAGGTGGCCTGCGGCCTGGCCCGTCGGGTGGCCGGGGCCCAACGGGCGCGCGTGGTGACCTGTGCCGTGAGCGGAGAGTTCGCCGAGGTCTCCGCGGCGGCGCGGGCGGGGCCTTACACCGTCCGCGCCCGCTCCCGGGCGGGCCCGGCCCTGAGGCCCTGAGGCCCTGAGGCCCTGAGGCCCTGAGGCCCTGAGGTGCAGGGGTGCAGGGGGCTGACGGGGTGTCCGGTGGGTGCTGGCGGCCTACGGGCCGTCAGGTGGGGCCTCGGGCGGGGCGCCGGCCAGCAGGGTCGTCAGGAGGCGGACGGCGGCCTTCTTGTCGAGCGGATCGTTGCCGTTGCCGCACTTGGGGGACTGCACGCACGACGGGCACCCGGACTCGCACTCGCAGGCGGCGATCGCCTCCCGGGTGGCGGTGAGCCAGCGGGCGGCGGTGTGGAAGGCCCGCTCGGCGAAGCCGGCGCCGCCTGAGTGGCCGTCGTAGACGAAGACGGTCGGCAGGAGCGTATCGGGGTGGAGGGGGATGGAGACACCGCCGATGTCCCAGCGGTCGCACGTGGCGAAGAGCGGCAGCATGCCGATCGAGGCGTGCTCCGCGGCGTGCAGGGCGCCCCCGAGGGCCTCGGGGGCCACCCGGGCGTCGTCGAGCTGGTCCTCGGTGACGGTCCACCACACGGCGCGGGTGCGCAGCGTCCGGGGCGGCAGGTCCAGCTTGGACTCGCCCATGACCTCGCCGGTGATCAGTCGGCGGCGGAGGAAGGAGACCACCTGGTTGGTGACCTCGACGGAGCCGAAGCACAGCCGGGCGTCGCCCCAGGGCACCTCGGCACCGGTCTCCAGGATGGAGACGGTCGTCGTGTCGCGGGCCGTCGTCGAGTAGGGCGGGTCGGCCTGCTCGACGAGGGCGACGGAGTCCTCCAGGTCGAGATGGCGGACGAGATAGGTCCGGCCCTGGTGGAGGTGGACCGCGCCTTCGTGGACGGTGGTGTGGGCGGCACCGGCGTCCACGGTGCCGAGCAGGCGGCCGGTGCCCTCCTCCACGACCTGGACGGGGCGGCCGCCCTCGCCTCTGATGTCGGTGAGGTCGGCGGCGCGCTCGCGGCGGGTCCAGTGCCAGGCGGCGGCCCGGCGGCGGAGCAGCTTGCGGCCCTCGAGCTGGGAGAGGAGGCCGGGCGTCTCGGGGCCGAACAGCGACAGGTCGGCCTCGGTGAGGGGCAGCTCGGCCGCGGCGGCGCACAGATGGGGGGCGAGGACGTAGGGGTTGTCGGGATCGAGGACGGTCGATTCGACGGGCTGCCGGAAGAGGGCCTCGGGGTGGTGGACGAGGTAGGTGTCCAGCGGGTCGTCGCGGGCCACGAGGACGGCGAGGGCTCCCCGGCCCGTACGGCCGGCGCGGCCGGCCTGCTGCCACAGGGAGGCCCGGGTGCCCGGGTATCCGGAGAGGAGGACGGCGTCGAGGCCGGCGACGTCGACGCCCAGCTCCAGGGCGCTGGTGGCGGCGAGGCCGAGGAGCTCGCCGGAGTGCAGGGCGCGCTCGATGGCACGGCGCTCCTCGGGGAGGTAGCCGCCCCGGTAGGCCGCTACCCGGGAGGGCAGGGAGCGGTCCACCGCGGCCAGGCGCTCCTGGGCGATCAGGGCCACCAGCTCGGCGCCGCGCCGTGAGCGGACGAAGGCGACCGTGCGGACGCCCTGGACGGCCAGGTCGGTGAGGAGGTCGGCGGTCTCCGCGGTGGCGGTACGGCGCACGGGGGCGCCGCGCTCGCCGTGGAGCTCGGTGAGCGGCGGCTCCCAGAGGGCGAAGACCAGCTCGCCGCGCGGGGAGGAGTCCTCGGTGATCTCCACGACGGGCACCCCGGTCAGCCGGGTGGCGGCGGTGGCCGGGTCGGAGGCGGTCGCCGAGGCGAGGAGGAAGACGGGGTCGGCGCCGTAGCGGGCGCAGACGCGGCGCAGCCGGCGCAGCACCTGGGCGACGTGCGAGCCGAAGACGCCGCGATAGGTGTGGCACTCGTCGATGACGACGTAGCGCAGGGCGCGGAGGAAGGAGGACCACCTGGGGTGGGCGGGCAGGATCGAGCGGTGGAGCATGTCGGGGTTGGTGAGCGCGTAATTGGCGTACTGGCGCACCCACTCCCGCTCCTCCACGGGGGTGTCGCCGTCGTACACGGCGGGGCGGACGCCCTTGCCCAGGGGCGCCGCGAGGGTCCGTACGGCGCGCCGCTGATCGGCCGCCAGGGCCTTGGTGGGGGCGATGTAGAGCGCGGTGGCTCCCCGGCCGTTCGGGGCCTCGGAGCCGTCCAGGAGGGCGCTCAGGACCGGTGCGAGGTAGGCGAGGGACTTGCCGGAGGCGGTGCCGGTGGCCACCACGACCGATTCGCCGCGCAGGGCGTGCTCCGCCGTGAGGGCCTGATGGGCCCAGGGACGCTCGATACCGGTCGCCCGGATGGCGTCGACCACTTCCGGCCGGATCTTCTCAGGCCAGGGGGCATGACGCCCCGGGCGCGGGGGCAAGTGCTCCGTATGAGTGATGCGTGCAGCCCGGTCGACCCCGGCGGTCAGTCGGTCGAGGACTGTCCGGGGAGCGGGATGTACGCCCGCCTCCGGCGGGAGTTGATCGTTGGCCATCGACACCGAGTGTGTCACTGGCGTGACGGACAATGGCGCCAAGGCGTCGTGCACGCCTGCTGGTAAGTGATTGAATGCCATCGCGGCTGCCGATCCATGGGGGGCGACCGCTCGATGCAAGGTGCTGGAGGATCCGTGGACCTGTCCCTGTCGACCGAGACCGTAGGCGACCGTACGGTTGTCCGGGTCGGTGGCGAGATTGATGTGTACACCGCGCCCAAGCTGCGTGAGCAGTTGGTCGAGCTTGTCAACGACGGCAGCTATCACCTCGTCGTGGACATGGAGGGCGTCGACTTCCTCGACTCCACCGGGCTCGGCGTGCTGGTCGGCGGCCTCAAGCGGGTGCGAGCCCATGAGGGCTCGCTGCGCCTGGTCTGCAACCAGGAGCGCATTCTGAAGATCTTCCGTATCACCGGCCTCACCAAGGTGTTCCCGATTCACACCTCGGTCGATGACGCGGTGCAGGCGACCGACTGACGGTCGCCGCCGGAAGACTGCCACGCGGGGGGTACCGGGCTCGTGAGCCCGGCCCCTCTCGCGAGTTCGCCCTTTTCCAGAAGAGGGAAGAGGGCACGTATGACCGAGGGGGATGGCATGGCCACCGTCGAACTGCTCTTCAGTGCCCTTCCCGAGCATGTCCGGACGGCACGGCTGGTGGCAGCCGCGGTGGCGCGCCGGGCCGGGGTCGACGAGGCCGTGCTGGACGAGCTGCGGCTCGCCGTGGGTGAGGCGTGCTCGCGCGCGGTCGGCCTGCACATCAGCCATGGCGTGGCCGCCCCGGTGCGGGTCGTGCTGATCGAGGACGAGAAGAAGTTCTCCATCGAGGTCGGCGACGACGCGCCCAGGCCCGCGCCCGTGAGCGCCGCGAGCGGTGCCGCGCATCGCCCCGGATCCGCCCAGGACGAGGGCGGCGACGGCGAGGACGACATGGGCCTCGCCGTGATCAGCGGCCTTGTCGACGACGTCGAGGTGACGGCGGACGAGACCGGTGGTCTGATCCGGATGAGCTGGCCGACGACCCCGGGTGCCGCGGTTTCGTAGCCCGGCGTCAGTCGAATGCCGTAGCGGGCCGCCCGCGACTTTCCGTAACTCTTCTCCGCCCGGAGTCGGCTCCGCGCGCCTTTTCCACCTGGCCGAATTCACCGGTGTGCCATGATCCGCGAGTCGATTTCCGATCTTCTTCGGAGATCCGCGGGCGGCCTCCGGGTGATCTCCCGGGTGGGCTCCCCGTGATCTTTTGACGTTCGCCCGGTGATCTCCGCTTTCAGATCTTCCCTTGCCCGTCGGATATCGGGCGGATCATTCACTCGATCTTCACTCACGCAGGCTCATTCCCTTTGCCGTGCTCTGTTTTGATCTCGCCATGCTCCCTACAATCCGTCCATCTTGAGCTCAGGACGCCTGAGCGTGGTGGCCGTTCCGCGGTCGCGGTCCGGTCGCGCGCCCATGTGCCAAACGTCAAGGAGGACGAATGGCGGGGCCTTTTACCCCTGGACAGGTGGACTTCACGCAGAATCTCGCAGCCGAGCTGACTCAAGGCAATCGCACTCTGGTGATGGTGATCGGAGCCGTCGCTCTCGCGGCGCTCGTCGTCGCCGTGGTGCTCGTCCGGCAGGTGCTCGCGGCCGGCGAGGGCACGGACAGCATGCGAAAGATCGCCGCGGCGGTGCAGGAAGGCGCGAACGCCTATCTCGCCCGGCAGTTGCGCACCCTCGGCATATTCGCCGTGGTGGTGTTCTTCCTGCTCATGCTGTTGCCGGCGGACAACTGGTCGCAGCGTGCCGGGCGTTCGGTCTTCTTCCTGATCGGCGCGCTCTTCTCCGCCGCCACCGGTTATATCGGCATGTGGCTCGCGGTCCGCAGCAATGTGCGGGTCGCGGCGGCCGCGCGGGAGGCGACGCCGGTCGAGGGGGAGGCCGAGAAGGACCTGACGGCCGTCTCCCACCGGGCCATGAAGATCGCGTTTCGTACGGGTGGCGTCGTCGGGATGTGTACGGTCGGCCTCGGCCTGCTGGGCGCCTCCTGCGTGGTGCTGGTCTACGCGGCCGACGCGCCCAAGGTGCTGGAGGGCTTCGGCCTCGGCGCGGCGCTGATCGCGATGTTCATGAGGGTCGGCGGCGGCATCTTCACCAAGGCCGCCGACGTCGGCGCCGACCTGGTCGGCAAGGTGGAGCAGGGCATCCCGGAGGACGATCCGCGGAACGCCGCCACCATCGCCGACAACGTGGGCGACAACGTCGGCGACTGCGCGGGCATGGCCGCCGACCTCTTCGAGTCCTACGCGGTGACCCTGGTCGCCGCGCTGATCCTGGGAAAGGCCGCCTTCGGCGACGCGGGCCTGGCCTTCCCGCTGCTCGTCCCGGCCATCGGGGTGCTCACGGCGATGATCGGCATCTTCGCCGTCGCCCCCCGCCGCGCCGACCGCAGCGGTATGACCGCGATCAACCGTGGCTTCTTCGTCTCGGCCGTCATCTCGCTCGCCCTGGTGGCCGTCGCGGTCTTCGCCTACCTGCCGTCGAGCTTCGCGGAATTGAAGGGCATCGGGGACGACGCCATCCGGGCCCACGACGGCGACCCGCGGATCTTCGCGCTGGTCGCGGTGGCCATCGGCATCGTGCTCGCCGCGCTCATCCAGCAGTTGACCGGCTATTTCACGGAGACCAACCGCCGGCCGGTCCGCGACATCGGCAAGACCTCGCTGACCGGCCCCGCGACCGTCGTCCTCGCCGGCATCTCCATCGGTCTGGAGTCCGCGGTCTACTCCGCCGTGCTGATCGGCCTCGGTGTCTACGGCGCGTTCCTCCTCGGCGGCACTTCGATCATGCTCGCGCTCTTCGCCGTCGCCCTCGCCGGCACGGGCCTGCTGACCACCGTCGGCGTCATCGTCGCCATGGACACCTTCGGCCCGGTCTCCGACAACGCCCAGGGCATCGCCGAGATGTCCGGCGACGTCGAGGGGGCGGGCGCCCAGGTGCTCACCGACCTGGACGCCGTCGGCAACACCACCAAGGCCATCACCAAGGGCATAGCCATCGCCACGGCCGTACTGGCCGCGGCGGCGCTGTTCGGCTCGTACCGCGACGCCATCGCCACGGCCGTGCGGGACGTGCACGCCAAGTCCGGGGAGCTGGGGCTCAGCCTGGACATCTCGCAGCCCAACAACCTGGTGGGGCTGGTCCTCGGCGCGGCCGTCGTCTTCCTCTTCTCGGGGCTGGCGATCAACGCCGTCTCCCGCTCGGCGGGCGCGGTGGTCTACGAGGTGCGCCGGCAGTTCCGCGAGCACCCCGGGATCATGGATTACACCGAAAAGCCGGAGTACGGGCGGGTGGTGGACATCTGCACCAAGGACGCGCTGCGCGAACTCGCCACGCCCGGCCTGCTCGCGGTCATGGCGCCGATCGCGGTCGGCTTCTCGCTCGGTGTCGGCGCCCTCGGCTCGTACCTGGCGGGCGCGATCGGCTGCGGCACCCTGATGGCGGTCTTCCTGGCCAATTCCGGAGGCGCCTGGGACAACGCCAAGAAGCTGGTGGAGGACGGGCACCACGGCGGCAAAGGCAGTGAGGCGCACGCCGCCACCGTCATCGGCGACACGGTCGGCGACCCGTTCAAGGACACCGCGGGGCCCGCGATCAACCCGCTGCTCAAGGTGATGAACCTGGTGGCACTCCTGATCGCGCCGGCGGTCGTCAAGTTCTCCTACGGGGACGACGCCAACAGGGGGCTGAGGATCGGCATCGCGGTCCTGGCCATTGTCGTCATCGTAGGCGCGGTCTACGTCTCCAAGCGCCGGGGCGTCGCCGTCGACGGCGACGACGGGAACGCCGAGAAGGCGCCCCGGCCCGCCGATCCGGCGGTGGTGTCCTAACCGGCGCAGGCGTGCTGAGCGAACGTCAGGAGCGCGGGTGGGCAGTGCGCGCGGGCGCACCGCCCACCCGCGCGCGCCGTCGGCGCACATGGGGATCAGGTGCGGCGAACGCCACGACCGTCTTGGTGCAAATGGCTTTAAAAGGGGGCGTAAGGGGTGCTCGGCTCTCGGGTGACCCGGTCTGGACGTGTAAGTTCCGGGGCCGAGAGCCATTGAAGGGACCGATCCGGTGAACAAGAAGCTTGTGGCTGCACTGTCCGGCGGTGCGGCACTTGTCCTGGCGCTGACGGGCTGCGGCGGCGACGACGAAGGCAACAAGAAGCTCGACGACTGGTCCAAGAAGGTCTGCGACCAGATGCAGCCCCAAGTGAAGAAGATCCAGGACGCCAACCACTCCATCGCGGGCGTCCAGACGGAGGAGGACTCGAAGAAGGTCCAGCAGACCGACTCCGCCGCCTTCCAGGCCAACGCCGACGCGTACAAGGCCCTGGCCACCAGCGTGGAGAACGCCGGAGCGCCGCCCGTCAAGGACGGTGAGACCAGCCAGAAGAACGCCGTGAAGGCCCTCAACGACCTCTCCGGGGCGTACATCGGCCTGAAGAAGCGGATCGACGGCCTCGACACCGGCGACAAGGCGAAGTTCGGGGAGGGCCTCAAGGCCATCGGCGGGGACATCGGCAAGCTGAGCGGCCAGAGCGACGAGGCCCTCAAGAAGCTGCAGTCCGGCGATGTCGGCAAGGCCATGGCGAAGCAGCCCGGCTGCCAGAAGATCTCGGCCTCGGCCACGCCGAGCAAGAAGTAAGCCGGACGAGAAGTGGGCCGGGCGAGAAGTAGGCCGGACGAGAAGTAGGCCCGGCGCCGCACCGGCGGCCACGACGCCGGAACGCCGCGCCCCCCTGTGCCCGGCGCCGCGCCCCCCGCGAGGGGCGTGGCGCCGGGCTTTCGTCTTTTGTCCGCGGCGCCCCCGACAATGGAGCCGTGAGTACGCTCCTTCCCTCCGCCACCGACCGCGCGCGCACCGCCCGGCTGCGTGAATCCCTGCTGACCGCGGCCTTCACCGCCGACGGCCTCCTCGACCTGCTGGGCGCCCCCGCCTACGCCGCGCTCGCCCGCAGCGAGACCGTCCCCGCGCTGCGCGCCACCCGTGGTGACGGCCCGCTGGAGACGCTGGTGCGCCTCTTCCTGCTCCAGCTGCCGGTCGGCGAGGCCAGGGCCGCCGCGGCGCTGCCGGTGGACGACTGCCTCGCGGACGGCTGGCTGGTCCGGGACGGCGGGGACGTACGGGCCACGGTCGACGTGCGCCCGTACGGCGGTCCCGAGGGCGAGGACTGGTGGATCGTCTCCGACCTGGGCTGCGCGGTCGGCGGCGCCGGCGGGATCGCCGGGGGCTCCGGCGGCCCGTCGGGCGTGGACCGCTCCCAGCTCGTCCTCGGTGTGGGCGGCGCGTCCACCACGCTCGCGGGGATCACCATCCGTACGCCCGTGGCCCGTGCTCTCGACCTCGGCACCGGCTCCGGCATCCAGGCGCTGCACGCGAGCCGGCACGCCACCCACGTCACCGCCACCGACCTCAACCCGCGCGCCCTGCATTTCGCGCGCCTCACGCTGGCCCTCTCCGGCGCGCCCGAGGCCGATCTGCGCGAGGGCTCGCTCTTCGAGCCGGTCGCCCGGGACACGTACGACCTGATCGTCTCCAACCCGCCCTTCGTCATCTCCCCCGGCGCGCGGCTGACCTACCGCGACGGCGGCATGGGCGGCGACGACCTGTGCCGGACGATCGTCCAGCAGGCGGCGGACCGGCTCAACGACGGCGGCCACTGCCAGCTGCTCGCCAACTGGCAGCACGTCGAGGGCGAGGACTGGCGGGACCGGCTCGCCTCCTGGGTGCCGCGCGGCTGCGACGCCTGGATCGTCCAGCGCGAGGTGCAGGACGTCGCGCAGTACGCCGAGCTGTGGCTCCGCGACGGGGGCGACCACCGGACCGATCCCGCCGCGTACGCGGCCCGCTACGACGCGTGGCTGGACGAGTTCGAGACACGGAAGACCAAGGCCGTCGGATTTGGCTGGATCACGCTGCGTAAATCGGGCTCCGACCGTCCCTCCGTCATCGCGGAGGAGTGGCCGCACCCGGTCGAGCAGCCCCTCGGTGCATCCGTTCGGGCCCATTTCGAGCGACAGGACTTCCTGCGCGCCCACGACGACGCGTCCCTCCTCGCCGCCCGCTTCCGGCTCGCCGACGAGGTCGTCCAGGAGCAGGTCGGACTGCCCGGCGCGGAGGATCCGGAGCACGTCGTCCTGCGCCAGAACCGCGGAATGCGGCGGGCCACCAAGGTGGACACGGTCGGCGCGGGCTTCGCCGGGGTGTGTGACGGCTCTCTCAGCGCGGGCCGCATCCTCGACGCCATCGCGCAGCTGGTGGGACAGGATCCGGTGCTGCTGCGCGACCGTACGCCGGAGTCGATCCGGCTCCTCGTCGAGCAGGGATTCCTGATCCCCGTGGCGGACTGAGAGCGGCTGGGACGGGATCCGGCAAGGGGCGGGTTCACGTCAACCGGCGCGCGCGGTCCGGGACGGGCCGCGCCGCGCCCCGGCGGCTCCTTCACTCCGGTGGTGTGCCGGTCCGGGCGGCAGACAGGACGCTTGTCGGGTTACCGTTCGAGTGGCGTTGCGGGCTTTTTCCGTTTGACACGGGGGCGGGATGTACCGTCACACTCCGCAGCGTCACCGCAGCGCCTACACCGAGTGCCGACCGGAAGAAGAGCGAAGTTGTCCCCGACCAGCGAGACCGCACAGGGCGGCCGCCGACTCGTCATCGTCGAGTCGCCTGCCAAGGCGAAGACGATCAAGGGCTACCTCGGCCCCGGATACGTCGTCGAGGCGAGCGTCGGGCACATCCGTGACCTGCCGAACGGGGCCGCCGAGGTCCCGGCCAAGTACAAGGGCGAGCCGTGGGCCCGCCTCGGCGTGAACGTCGATGCCGACTTCCAGCCCATCTATGTCGTCAATCACGACAAGAAGGACCAGGTCAAGAAGCTCAAGGAGCTGCTGGCCGAATCCGACGAGCTCTTCCTCGCCACCGATGAGGACCGCGAGGGCGAGGCCATCGCGTGGCACCTCCAGGAAGTCCTCAAGCCCAAGGTCCCGGTCCGCCGGATGGTCTTCCACGAGATCACCAAGGACGCGATCCGGGAGGCCGTCGCCAACCCGCGCGAGCTGAACAAGAAGCTCGTCGACGCCCAGGAGACCCGCCGCATCCTCGACCGCCTCTACGGCTACGAGGTCTCGCCGGTGCTGTGGAAGAAGGTCATGCCCCGGCTGTCGGCCGGCCGGGTGCAGTCCGTCGCCACGCGCCTCGTCGTCGAGCGGGAGCGCGAGCGCATCGCCTTCCGCTCCGCCGAGTACTGGGACCTCACCGGCACCTTCGCCACCGGCCGCGGTGGCGACGCCAGTGACCCCGGCACCCTCGCCGCCCGTCTGACGGCCGTCGACGGCCGTCGCGTGGCGCAGGGCCGCGACTTCGGCTCGACCGGTGTGCTCAAGGACGGCTCGGCCGTGCTGCACCTGGACGAGGCGAACGCCCGGGCGCTCGCCGCCGCCCTCGCCGACTCGGCGTTCGCGGTGCGGTCCGTCGAGTCCAAGCCGTACCGCCGCTCGCCGTACGCGCCGTTCCGGACGACCACGCTCCAGCAGGAGGCCTCGCGCAAGCTGGGCTTCGGTGCGAAGGCGACCATGCAGGTGGCCCAGAAGCTGTACGAGAACGGCTTCATCACCTATATGCGTACGGACTCCACCACGCTGTCCGAGACGGCCGTCCAGGCCGCCCGGGCGCAGGTCACCCAGCTCTACGGCGCCGACTATCTGCCCGAGAAGCCGCGCACGTACGCCGGCAAGGTCAAGAACGCCCAGGAGGCGCACGAGGCGATCCGCCCTTCGGGTGATCGTTTCCGCACGCCCGCCGAGACCGGTCTGACCGGGGACCAGTTCCGGCTCTACGAGCTGATCTGGAAGCGGACCGTCGCCTCCCAGATGAAGGACGCGACCGGCAACTCCGTCACCGTCAAGATCGCCGGCCGGGCGAGCGACGGCCGGGACGCCGAGTTCAGCGCCTCCGGCAAGACGATCACCTTCCACGGCTTCATGAAGGCCTACGTGGAGGGCGCCGACGACCCGAACGCCGAGCTCGACGACCGCGAGCGCCGCCTTCCGCAGGTCACCGAGGGCGACCCGCTGACCGCCGAGGAGATCACCGCCGACGGTCACGCCACCAAGCCGCCGGCCCGCTACACCGAGGCCTCGCTGGTCAAGGAGCTGGAGGAGCGGGAGATCGGCCGCCCGTCGACGTACGCGTCGATCATCGGCACCATCCTCGACCGCGGCTACGTCTTCAAGAAGGGCACGGCGCTCGTCCCGTCCTTCCTGTCCTTCGCGGTCGTGAACCTCCTGGAGAAGCACTTCGGCCGGCTGGTCGACTACGACTTCACCGCCTCCATGGAGGAGGACCTCGACCGCATCGCCCGTGGCGAGGCCCAGGCCGTGCCGTGGCTGCGCCGCTTCTACTTCGGTTCCGCGGACGGCCCCGAGGGCTCCGCCGCCGACGCCGGGAACGGCGACGGCGACCACCTCGGCGGCCTCAAGGAGCTCGTCACCGACCTCGGCGCGATCGACGCCCGCGAGGTGTCCTCGTTCCCGGTGGGCGACGGCATCGTGCTGCGCGTCGGCCGCTACGGCCCGTACGTCGAGCGCGGCGAGAAGGACGCCGAGGGCCACCAGCGCGCGGACGTCCCGGAGGATCTGGCGCCCGACGAGCTGACCGTCGCGTACGCCGAGGAGCTGCTCGCCAAGCCGAGCGGCGACTTCGAGCTGGGCACGGACCCGGTCAGCGGCAACCCGGTCATCGCCCGCGACGGCCGCTACGGCCCGTACGTCACCGAGGTGCTGCCCGAGGGCACGCCGAAGACCGGCAAGAACGCCGTGAAGCCGCGCACCGCCTCGCTCTTCAAGACCATGTCCCTGGACACGGTCACCCTGGACGACGCCCTCAAGCTGATGTCGCTGCCACGCGTCGTCGGCGCGGACGCCGAGGGCGTGGAGATCACCGCGCAGAACGGCCGCTACGGCCCGTATCTGAAGAAGGGCACGGACTCGCGCTCCCTGGAGACCGAGGACCAGCTCTTCACGATCACCCTCGACGAGGCCCTCGCGATCTACGCCCAGCCGAAGCAGCGGGGCCGCGCCGCGGCCAAGCCGCCGCTGAAGGAGCTCGGCACCGACCCGGTCAGCGAGCGCCCGGTCGTGGTCAAGGACGGCCGCTTCGGCCCGTACGTGACCGACGGCGAGACCAACGCCACGCTGCGCCGTGACGACGACGTCGAGACGATCACGCCGGAGCGCGGCTACGAGCTGCTCGCCGAGAAGCGCGCCAAGGGGCCGGCCAAGAAGACGGCCAAGAAGGCTCCCGCGAAGAAGGCGACGGCGAAGAAGGCCACGGCCAAGAAGACCGCCACCAAGACGGCGGCGAAGAAGACGGCCGCCAAGAAGACCACGACGGCCAAGAAGACGACCACCGCGAAGAAGACGACGGCCAAGAAGACGGCGGCGAAGAAGACCGCCACCGCCTCCGCCGCCGCGGCCCCGGCCGAGTAGCGCGCCGGGGGCGGCCCGGGACCCGAGGGGACCGTGGCCGGGGGTCTTCGGCGTCGGTTTCGGTGTCGCGGGCGTCCGCGGGTGTCTGTGGGCATTCGTGGGCGACGCGAGTGGGCGGCGACGCGAGCGAGGGCGGTGAACCGGAATCCGGTTCACCGCCCTCTGTCGTTGCCGCGCCGTTGCCGCGCCGTTCCCGTGCGGCCGACCCGACCCAGCTCGACCCGCCCCGCCCCGGCTCCGCGTCGCCGGTGCCGGAGAAGCCGCGTGAGCAGCGCTTTCGGCGGTGGGACGACCACTCCGTAGGTCGATCAGATGTTCGGCGTGGCGGTTGAGGTCCGGACACTCCGGATAGGCTGGCAGGATGACGCGAGCCGAGCAGCCATCGGTGGAAACCACCACATCCGGCGCCCTAGCCGCGGATTCCCGCGAGCGCGCCGTACGGGCCCTGTTGCGCATCCCTCCGCTCCGGCGGCTGTGGAGCGCCCAGTTCGTCGGCGGCATCGGGGATTCCCTCGCCCTCCTCGTCCTCCTCCTGCTGGCGCTCCAGGCGTCGGTCGTGACGGGGGCCTTCGGAGGCGGATACCGCGGTGCCGCGACGGCGGTGGCCGCGGTCCTCGGCGCGCGCCTGCTCGCGACCCTGCTCTTCGGCGCCGCCCTGCTCGGCCCGGTCTCCTCGCTCATCGCGCCGGCCGGGCCCCTCGACCGGCGCTGGACGATGATCGGCGCGGACGGCGTACGGCTCGCCCTGCTGGCCGTAGCCCCCCTGTGGATCGACTGGACCGAGGGCAAGGCGCTCGCCCTGCTGCTCGTGTCGGCCTTCGTCGTGGGCGTCGCCGAGCGCATGTGGACCGTCGCCAAGGAGGGCGCGGCGCCCACGCTGCTGCCCGCCCCGCCCGCCGAGGGCGCGGCCGTACGCCCCCTCCCGGACCACTACGACGCGCTGCGCCGCCTCTCGCTGCGGACGAACTTCGTGGCGCTGCCCGTGGCCGCCGCCGCGCTCGTCGCCATCACGCTCGTCAGCAATGTGCTCGGCTCCGGGATCGACTGGTTCCACGCGCACCAGGCGGCCCTGGGCGCGTACCTCGCCGCCGGGCTGTTCGCGACCTCGGCCGCGGTCATCTACTTCCTCACCTTCCCGGGTACGCAGTCCCCGCGCGTCCGCTCGCCCCTGGAGGGCCTGCGCCGCCCCAAGGGCCTCCAGGGAACCCCTGACGCGGGCCGTACGGGCGCGATCCCGGTGCTCGTCCTGTCCTGCGCGGCCGTCGCCGGAGCGGTCGCCGCGTCCGTCGGCGTCGCCGCGCTCCAGGCCGTCGACCTCGGAGGCGGCCCGGTGGCCTTCGGGCTGCTGGTGCTCGCCCTCTCCGGTGGCCCGGTCATCGGCATCCGTACGGCGCGGAAGGTGCTGCCGGGCTTCTCCCGCCGCCGTCTGCTCGCCCTGGCGCTCGCCCTGGCCGGCCTCGCGCTGCTGGCCGCCGGCCTGGTGCCGGACCCGACCACGGTCCTGCTGCTCGTCCTCGCCGCCGGCGTCTGCGCGGGCATCGTCGCCAACACCGGGCACTCCCTGCTCGACCAGGAGACCGAGGAGAGCCGCCGCGCGCGGACGACCGACCACCTGCACGCCGTCGTCCGTGTCAGCGCCGCGCTGGGCGCCGTGGCGGCGCCCCTGCTCGCCGCGGCCATCGGGCCGCACCGGGTGGAGAGCGGCAGCTTCGTCTTCGCGCACGGCGGGGCGGCCTTCACGCTGATGCTCGTCGGCGCGCTGCTGCTGCCCGTCGCCGCGATCGTCCTCGGCAAGACCGACGACCGTCACGGCGTACCGTTCCGCCGCGACCTGATGGACGTGCTGCGCGGCGGTGACCCCGCCCAGGCCCCCTCCGGCAGCGGCTTCTTCATCGCCTTCGAGGGCGGCGACGGCGCCGGCAAGTCCACCCAGGTCCAGGCCGTCGCCGACTGGATCCGCGCCAAGGGCCACGAGGTCGTGGTCACCCGCGAGCCCGGCGCGACGGCCATCGGCAAGCGGTTGCGCGCCATCCTCCTCGACGTCGGCTCCGCCGGCCTGTCCGACCGGGCCGAGGCGCTGCTGTACGCGGCCGACCGCGCCCACCACGTCGAGTCCGTGGTGCGGCCCGCCCTGGAGCGCGGCGCCGTCGTCATCACCGACCGCTACATCGACTCGTCCGTCGCCTACCAGGGCGCCGGCCGCGACCTCTCGCCGACGGAGATCGCCCGGATCTCGCGCTGGGCCACGGACGGTCTCGTCCCGCACCTGACGGTGCTGCTCGACGTCTCGCCCGAGACCGCGCGAGAACGTTTCACCGAGGCGCCCGACCGGCTCGAGTCCGAGCCGGCCGAGTTCCACCAGCGGGTGCGGACCGGTTTCCTGACCCTGGCCGCGGCGGACCCCTCCCGCTACCTCGTCGTGGACGCCGGCCAGGAGCCGGAGGCCGTCTCCACGGTCGTACGCCACCGACTCGACCAGCTCCTCCCGCTCTCCGCCGCCGAGATCGAGCGCCGCGAGCAGGCCCGTAAGGCCGCGGAGGAGGAGGCCCGCCGCAAGGCCGAGGAGGAGGCCGCGCGCAAGGCGGAGGAGGAGCGGCTGGAGCGCGAGCGCCAGGCCCAGCTCGCCAAGCTGCGCGCCGAGGAGGAGGAACGCCGCCGGCGCGAGCTGGAGGAGGCCCGCAAGCGCGAGGAGGAGCGCCTCGCGGAGGAGGCCCGGCAGCGCGCCGAGGAGGCCCGCCGCCTGGCGGAGGAGGAGCGCAGGCGCCGCGAGGCCGAGGAGCGCGCCCGGGCCGCCGAGCAGGAGCGGCTGCGCAAGCGGGCCGAGGAGGAGGCCCGGCTGCGCGCGGAGGCCGCGGAGCGCCGGCTGGAGAAGCAGCGCAAGGCGGAGGAGGCACTGCTGCGGGCGGAGCAGGCGCGGGTCGCGGCGGCCGAGGCGGCCGCGGCTTCCACCGCCGACGAGGCGCCGACTGTCGAGCGGCCTTCGCTCCGTAAGGACGCTTCCCTCGCCGGTGAGGCGCCGACCGTCGAGCGGCCCTCGCTCCGTAAGGACGAAGCTTTCGCCGCCGCGGACGAAGCCTCTGCCGGTAAGGGTTCCGTCGGCGACGGATCTTCTGCTGCTGGAGCCTCTGCTGGTGGAGCCTCTGCTGGTGGAGCCTCTGCCGGTGCGGCCTCTGTCGGTGCGGCCTCCGCCGGTAAGGGCAGAGCTTCCGCCGCGCAGGCCGCGGGCGACGACTCCGAGGCGACGCGGACGGTCCGCCGACCCGTCGTCGGGCGGACCGACCCGCGCACGGCGGACCTGACGCCGACCGTCGAGCGGCCGCGCGTCGACCCGCGTACCGCCGCCGCCCGTCCGGCCGCGGAGGAGGAGACGGCGGTGCTGCCGCCGGTGCGCGACACGACGCCGCAGCAGCGGGTGACGTGGGGGACGGAGCCGGAGAAGTCCGGCGGGGGCGCGTCCGGTGCCTCGGGCGCTTCGCGTGCTTCCGGTGCTTCCGGCGGGGCCTCGGACCTTACGGCCGCGCGGGGCGCCTCGGACTCCGAGGAGACGGCCGTACTGCCGCAGCCGCCCGCCCGCCCGGCGCCGGCGGCGCCCGCCGCGTCGGGTGACGCGGAGGAGACCGCGGTGCTTCCGCCGGTACGCCCCGAGGGCGACACCGCGGCCCCGGCCGGGGCCGCGGACGAGACGGCGGTGCTTCCGCCCGTAAGGACCACCGGTCCCGGTCACGTCGACCGTCCGGAGGACCCGACGGACCGGGTGCCCACGTGGCTCTTCCGGCCGGAGGACCCCGCGGCCGAGGGCTCGGAGGGCTCCGGCCCGGCGGGCTCTTCGGGGGCGTCCGACAGTGAGGTCACGCGTGAGCTGCCGCAGCTGAACGAGGGCGGGGCGGCCCCCGGCGCGCGGCCGCGCCGCCGCCCCGGCTGGGTGGAGGGCGCCTCGTCCGACGACGCCCCGACCCTCGCGGACGAGCTCCTCGGCCCCCGAGACCGTCACGACCGCGACCGTCACGACGACGAGGACCACCCCGGCCGCCGGGGCAAGCGCCGCGACGGCTGACGGGCGGACGGTCGCACGGGCGGACGGTCGCACGAGCGGACGGACGGGCGGACGGGCGGGCGGTCGAACGAGCGCGGTACGGGCCCGAGGCGGGCCCGTACCGCGTCGCCGTTTCTCCCCCTCGATATCCCGTTCACGGTCCGCGGTGTCAGTGCCGTGGCCGACAATGGGTAACCGCAGGACGAACAGGGCGGAGGACAGCCATGGCGGTGTGGGACGACCTGGTCGGCCAGGACCGGGTGACGGAGCAGCTCTCCGCTGCCGCGCGGGACGCGGACGCGCTGGTGACCGGTGCCGCGTCCCCGGAGGGCGGCGTGCCCGCCGCCGGCGGTTCGATGACGCACGCGTGGCTGTTCACGGGCCCCCCCGGCTCCGGCCGGGCGACGGCGGCCCGCGCGTTCGCCGCCGCGCTCCAGTGCGTCAGCCCCGACCGCGCCCATGGCGGCATGCCCGGCTGCGGCTTCTGCGACGGCTGCCACACCTCGCTCGTGGGCACGCACGCCGATGTCGAGATCGTCCGCACGGACCAGCTGTCGATCGGTGTGAAGGAGACCCGCGACCTGGTCCGCCGCTCCCAGCTGTCCCCGGCGGGCGGCCGCTGGCAGGTGATCGTCCTGGAGGACGCGGACCGTCTGACCGAAGGCGCGGGGAACGTCCTCCTCAAGGCCGTGGAGGAGCCCGCGCCGCGCACCGTGTGGCTGCTGTGCGCGCCCTCGCTGGAGGACGTCCTGCCCACGATCCGCTCCCGCTGCCGGCACCTCACGCTGCGGACGCCGCCCGTCGAGGCCGTCGCGGATCTGCTCACGCGCCGCGACGGCATCGAGCCGGAGCTCGCCGCACAGTCGGCTCGCGCCACCCAGGGCCACATCGGCCGGGCCCGCCGCCTCGCCACCGACGAGCGCGCCCGTGCCCGCCGCGCGGCCGTCCTCAAGCTGCCGCTGCGGGTCGACGACATCGGCGGCTGCCTGAAGGGCGCCCAGGAGCTCATCGACGCGGCGGCCGAGGACGCCAAGCAGGTCGCGGAGGAGGTCGACACCAAGGAGACCGAGGAGCTGCGCGCGGCGCTGGGCGCGGCCGCCGGTACGGGCGGGCGCCTGCCGCGCGGCACCGCGGGCGTCATGAAGGACCTCCAGGACCGCCAGAAGCGCCGCGGCACCCGCACCCAGCGCGACAGCCTCGACCTCGCGCTCGTCGACCTGACGGGCTTCTACCGCGACGTCCTCGCGATGCAGCTCGGCTCGCCGGTCGCGATCGCCAACGTGGACGTCGGGGACGCCCTCCGGCGCGTCGCCTCGGGATCGAGACCCGAGCAGACCCTGCGCCGCATCGAGGCGATCATCGAGTGCCGCCGCGCCCTCGACCGGAACGTGGCGCCGCTGCTCGCGGTCGAGGCGATGACGGTGGCGCTCCGGGCCGGGTGACGGGAGGCCGTACGCGCCAAGTCGCCTACGGTTACGCCTTCTCACTCGAACGAGCCCAATGCGGCTCTCCGGCTGGCCATGGGACGTACCCCTGCGGATACGCTCCGTCCAGGCAACCCGATTCTCCGTAACTCCGTGTGACGAAAGTGGTCATGGGGTCGGTCTCGGTGTGTGCCTCGGTGTTTCGCCCTGTTCTCCGCGCACTCGCACATTTCTGCCCGTCCACTCCACGTAGAGGGACCAGCCGATGGACACCAGCCGTCTGCTCCGCACCTCCGGCGCCGTCGCCGCGACCGCGGCGCTGCTGCTCTCCGGCGCCGCCATGGGAGGTTCGTCGCCGAGGGCGTCGGCGGCGGTGCCGTCGAAGGGCCGGGGCGAGGGGGTGGCGTGGAGCGACGCGGCGCAGGCGGGGCGCGGTGCGCCGTACGTGGGGGCCGGGGCCTCGTACGCCGGGTCGGCCACCACGTACGCCACCGGGCCCTCCGCCTCCGCGCCCGGCCGTCCCCTGGCCCCGCTGCCGGCCGAGGTGCCGTCGGGCCTCCGCCCGTACTACGCGCAGAAACTGACCTGGCGGCCGTGCGGTACGAGCGGTTTCGAGTGTGCGACGCTGATCGCCCCGCTGGACTACGACAGCCCGCGGGCGGCGGATGACGTCAAGCTCGCGGTGTCCCGCAAGAAGGCGACGGGGCCCGGCAAGCGCCTCGGCTCGCTGCTGGTCAACCCGGGCGGCCCGGGCGGCTCGGCGGTCGGCTACCTCCAGCGGTACGCGGCCCTCGGCTATCCCGCCCCGGTCCGCGCTCGGTACGACATGGTCGGGATGGACCCGCGCGGTGTGGCCGGCAGCGAGCCGATCGTCTGCCTGTCCGACGCGGAGATGGACGCCTACACCCAGGTCGACCAGACGCCGGACGACGCCGGGGAGACCGGCGAACTGGTCGACGCCTACATCAAGTTCGCGGAGGGCTGCGAGGCCCGCTCGGGCAAGCTGCTCGGCCATGTGTCGACGGTCGAGGCCGCGCGGGACATGGACGTCCTGCGCGCGGTCCTGGGCGACGAGAAGCTGACGTACGTCGGCGCCTCGTACGGCACGTTCCTCGGCGCCACGTACGCCGGGCTCTTCCCGGCGCGCGTCGGCCGTCTCGTCCTCGACGGCGCGCTCGACCCGTCGCTGGATTCGGAGCGGGTCAACCGCGATCAGACCGCGGGCTTCCAGACGGCCTTCACGGCCTTCGCGGAGGACTGCGCCAGGCACAAGGACTGCCCGCTGGGCACCACCACGGCGCGGGCCGCGGGCGACCGCCTCGCCGCCCTCTTCAAGCAGATCGACGCCCACCCGCTGCCGGCGGCCAAGCCGCGCAAGCTCACCGAGAGCCTCGCCACCACGGGTGTGATCTCCGCCATGTACGACGAGGCGGCCTGGGGCCTGCTGCGCTCGGCGATCCGGGCGGCGGCGCACGGCGACGGAGCCCCGCTGCTGAGGCTCTCGGACGCCTATTTCGAGCGCGAGGGCAACGGCGCCTACGCCAATCTCATGTACGCCAACGCCGCCGTGAACTGCCTGGACCTGCCCCCGGCCTTCCGCAGTCCGGGCGAGGTCCGCGACGCCCTCCCGGCCTTCGAGAAGGCGTCCCCGGTCTTCGGTGCGAGCCTCGCCTGGGCGGCCCTGACCTGCGGATACTGGACCGTACCGGCCACCGGGCGCCCCCACCTCATTCCCGCTCACGGCGCCGACCCCATCCTCGTCGTCGGCACCACCCGCGACCCGGCCACGCCCTACCCCTGGGCCCGCGCCCTGGCCTCCCAGCTCTCCTCGGGCCGCCTCCTGACCTACGACGGCGACGGCCACACCGCCTACACCCGGGGCAGCGCCTGCATCGACAACGCGGTCAACGGCTACCTCCTCACCACCACCACGCCCCCCGCCTCCCAGAAGTGCACCTGACCTGCGGATCCACCCCCTCGGCCGCCGTGTGCGGAGCACCCCCGGAAACTGTGTAAACTTGGCCCCGCTGCTGATGCCGATCCGGCCCCCGCAGCTTGCCGCCTTAGCTCAGTTGGCCAGAGCAACGCACTCGTAATGCGTAGGTCTCGGGTTCGAATCCCGAAGGCGGCTCAGGGAAAGGCCAGGTCACCTCCGGGTGACCTGGCCTTCTTTGTGTTTCCGGGCCTAGGCCCCGGTCGGCTGCTCCCTGCCCGCTCGCTTCTTCGCGGCCCGGGTCCGCCATGTCCGACGCGCGAGGAGACCGACGGCGAGGGCGGTGAGGACGGCACCCCAGTCGATGACGTGGGGGAGGCTGGGGAAGAAGGCGGCGGTGACGAGCACCGTGACAGCGCCGCAGACGAAGGCGAGGACGCCGAGGGGGCGGCGCTCGGGTTCCTGGTCGGGGACTTGGGGCGTGGGTTCGACCGGCGCTCGCGGCGTGGCGGCTGGTGCGACGGCGACTGCCGGCTCGTCGTGCGCCGAGGAAGAAGGGTTGCTCATATGGGCCTCTTTCGGCGGAGTGGTTGTCGAGATCGGCAACTGCCGGTGCCGGGCCGGGGTTCTTTGCCGATGAGTGGACCACCGTGACGAGTGATCGACGGATTTTGGGCTGACCAGGTCTGATGCGGGGGCGGGGGCGTTCCGTCGCGGTGGTGGGTGGGACGGGGCGTTCTGTCGCGGCTCCTTCGTGGGCCTCGTGAGGCGCTGGTCGGCGTCCGTCAGGCGTAACCCCCCGGGGTCGGGGAAAAAGGGTCCGGGCGCGTTGCACGTTGGTGGGGGGTCGGGGCACTCAGCTGTGAAGGCGGCGGGCAGTGGCCGTCGGGGGACGGGGGTTCCCCGGTGGGTCGTGCCCTCGGTCGCCCTCGCTGTGGTGGTTGCTGCTCCGGAGAGGAAGGTCATGTGCGGACGGCCTCGGGGGCGGTCGCCTGTGCCGGCGGGCGTGGAGATCTGTGCGATCCGGCGAAGTTCGAACGTATTGACGGGGCGTTCGGGGCGATTCCCGGCAGGGTTCCGATCCGATCGTAGATTTATGCGACGTAGTGGATATGGTCCCGGGTCGCATCACACGATTGCCCTTCCTCATGTCACTCCCCTGCATCAGCAGCGGCTGAGAATTGAGGAGGGATATCTCGTGCAGCATCGCAGGGGCCCCGACGGGAATGATTTCGACGCTTTCTTCCGGTCGGACTACCGGAAGCTGATCGGCTTTCTCCGGTTCATCGGCGCCACCCGGGAGGAAGCGGAGGATTCCGCTTCGGCCGCGATGATCAAGGCGCTGGAATGCTGGACCGGGATCGAGCACCCGCTCGCGTGGGTGCGCAAGACCGCCGAGCGGCACTACCTCCGGTCCGCCGCCCGTGATCTGGACGCGCCGGCCCGGGCCGTCAGGGGCGGCTGGGCGGTCGGTGAGGCGTCGCCCGGACCCGACTCCCCCTCGCGCCACGAGGAGGAGGAAGTCCTCGCGCTGATGAGCAACCTCGGTTATAAGCAGCGTCAGGTCATTGCTTACACGTACGACGGATTCAGTCCTTCCGAGATCGCTGAGATCACGGGTGATATCGCGGCGACGGTACGGTCCAATCTGCGATCGGCGAGAGAAAATCTCTACCGGATTCTTCAGGAGAGCCGCGCCACAGCTGATAGGTACGGTGAGGAGGAGTAATGAGCGCACATGGCGACGAAGGTATCGTCGAGACGATCAATGATCTTATGACCGCGATCAATGGGCATGCCCTGGTATGCAGTCCGGACAACGCGGCGGCCGACAGGCGGCTGAGGGAGTTCAAGGATGCCTTCGACGCCGGGCTCGCGACGGAAATCCCTGAGGAGTCGGTGGAGCGCAAGCTCATCGAGATCAAGATCGAGGCTGCCCGCCGGGCCGTGGTCCGTGGCCACCCGGCGGGCAGTGCCGGTCTTCAGGAGTTCCTGAGCCTGGCCGCCCTGTCAGGCGGCCGGGCAGCGGATCCGGACAGCGACGATCCCGGGGCGGCGGCCGTGCGCGGCGGCCGCCGCCGGCGCCGTTGGTGGTGCCGTTTCGGGATGGGCTTCCTGCTGGTCGTGGCCCTCGCCCTGGCGCTGGTCTCGCTACCGGACAACGGCGTGCCCCGCTGGGTCCAGACGCTCCTCCAGTCCGTGGGCTTCGGCGTGATCGTCTCGACCGCCCTGTTCACGGCCATCCATCTACGGGACCTCCGCGAGCACCGGCCGGGCGGCCTCCAGCCCGACGCCCTGGCGCGGCTACGGCCCCAGGCCGTCGAGGTCGCCGATCCACCGGCGCCGATGAGCAGGAGCCGGCGCGCCCTGGACGTCGTCGTCGGCGCCGCCCTGCTGTGGATCTCGCTGCCCATGCTGGCGTCCGTGTCGCTGTGGATCCGCCTCACCTCGCACGGCCCGGCCC
This sequence comes from Streptomyces albireticuli, assembly GCF_021228125.1. Classification (GTDB taxonomy): domain Bacteria; phylum Actinomycetota; class Actinomycetes; order Streptomycetales; family Streptomycetaceae; genus Streptomyces; species Streptomyces albireticuli. Next base: position 95,746 of record NZ_JAJQQS010000017.1, on the reverse strand, counting down.
TCGTGCGCCATCCCAGGGTCGGGGCGGCCGGCCGGGTCTTCCAGCTGTACGACTTCCGGACCCGGGACGCGGCCGGGCGGCAGACGAAAGTGGGGGAGTTCCTGGAGGAGCTCGGGCTGGAGACACTGCCCCGGCTGTGGAACCTCTTCCGGGGTGACGTCACCCTGCTGGGCCCGCCGGCCGAGCATCCGGCGATGGCCGCCTCGTACCCGGGGCAATGCCGCTGGGTGTTCTCCTACCGGCCGGGAATCGCGGGCCCCCTCTGGGACGGATACGTGGGGCCCGACGATGACCTGGAGCCCGGGTCCGACGCCTGGCGGCACTATCTGGACGTCGTCGTACCGCAACGCGTCATGGTCGACCGGGGTTTCTACGATTCCCTCTCCGCCTGGGGCACCTTCCGGCTCATCTGCGGAATGCTCTTCAGCTCCAATTCCTTCACCGCGTACTCCGCGGGTGACCAGGAGGAAGCCGCGAGCGGAACGGCGGCGGCGGTCGCCGAGCCCGCCGCCGCCACTCCCCAGCCGCTCCGGGAGCCGCTGGAGAAGCGCTGCCTCGTCAGTCTCACGGTCTGGCAGTGAGAAATGGACTTTGGAGGAATCGATTTCGGAGGACGGTCGGCCGAGGAGCGACCCGGATCCCCGGCGGGGGATCGTCTACGGGGCCCCGTAGACGATCCCCCCGAGGAGAGCGCGGGTCAGCGTGCGATGAGGAACACCGCCATGAGCAGCGCCACGACGGCCAGTCCGAGGCCGCCGGCGACACACGTGATCAGTACGGATCCGGTGGCCACGTAGGCACTGCTGATGCCCACGGTCACGGATCCGAAGGTCGCGCCGACCGAAGTGGGGGTGATTTTCGAGGGAGTGGACTTTCCGGTCGCACCATGCCGGTTCATTCCCATGAACAGCCTTTCCGTCGGGGGGCCCGGGCCCTGGCCGGCCCGGGCCTCCTCGTTTCCCTTTTCGTAGGTGAGTGCCGCGAGCCGGCGGATACGTGCGACCCCGCCGCCGTCTCCGAGCGCCCCCCCGAGCGAGGGGGCGGGAAGTGCCCGGAGCGGCCGGCCTCACCTTGGGAAGACCGAAAGCCGAGAAGTCGGAGAGGGGAAAGGCCCCGCGCCTACGCCGTATGCGCCGAAGCCCCCGGAAGACCCCCGCCCGCGCCACCGCTCCCGTCGGACGGCGCCGGTGACGCCTCCAGAGCGATCGCCGTGACGACCAGCCCCCGGTCGGCGAGCCAGCGGCCCGTGAAACCGTCGAGGCGGCGGCCGCCGACCACCGGCCCGGGGACCAGGAGCCGGGCGGAGAACGTCCCGGCGTCCGGGTCGGCCTCCAGCTCCGCCTCCACGAAGTCCAGTTCCCGGCCGGTGAGCGGGTACCACGTCTTGAAGACGCTCTCCTTGGCGCTGAACAGCAGCCGGTCCCAGCTCACCTCGGGCCGCCGGGCGGCCAGGGCGCGCACCCAGGCGCGCTCGGCCGGCAGGGCGATGCTCTCCAGCACCCCTTCCGGCAAAGGGCCGTTGGGCTCGGCGTCTATGCCGATCGAGGTGGCGTCGGCCGCCCGGGCCACCACGGCCGCGCGGTAGCCCTCGCAGTGGGTCATGCTGCCCACCACCCCGGCCGGCCACTGCGGCGCGCCGCGCCGGCTGGGCAGCAGCGGGGCGGGCGGGTGCCCCAGCCGGCCGAGCGCCTTGCGCGCGCACAGCCGTACGGTCGTGAACTCGCGCTGCCGCTTGGGCACCGCGCGCGCCACGACCGCGGCCTCCTCGGGGAAGAGGGCGTCGGCCGCCCCCGCGGGATCGGCGAAGGTCTCCTCAGTGACCACGGGGCCGGGCAGGATCCGCTCGATCATCGTGCCGCTCCCGGGGTCTCGCCGACCGGGCGGGGCAGGATCTGGCGCAGCGGGCGGCGTGGCGGCCGGGGCCGCCACTCGCGCGGGTAGCCGACCGACACCTCCTCGAAGCGGACGCCGTCGTGCCAGGTGACGCGGGGGATGTGCAGATGGCCGTAGACCGCGGCGGCGGCGCGGAAGCGCACGTGCCAGTCGGCTGTCAGCTCGGTGCCGCACCACTGGGCGAAGTCCGGGTAGCGCAGGATCCGGGTGGGTTCGCGTACCAGCGGGAAGTGGTTGACGAGGACCGTGCGGTGGGCGGGGTCCACGGCGGCCAGGCGGCGCTCGGTGAGCTCGACCCGGGCACGGCACCAGTCGTCCCGCGTCGGGTAGGGGTCCGGGAAGAGGAAGTGCTCGTCCGTGCAGACGATGCCAGCCTCGTAGGCCAGGCGCAGCGACTCCTCCTTGGTGTGCGCGCCCGGTACCCGGAACGAGTAGTCGTAGAGGACGAACAGCGGGGCCACGGCCACCGGGCCGCCCTCGTCCTGCCAGACCGGGTACGGGTCCTCGGGCGTGTCGATGCCGAGGCTCCGGCAGAGCTCCACCAGGTGCAGGTAGCGCTTCTCGCCGCGCAGGTCGACCGGGTCCTTCGGGTGGGTCCACAGCTCGTGGTTGCCCGGTGCCCAGATCACCTTGGCGAAGCGCCGGCTGAGCAGGCTCAGCGCCCACTCGATGTCCGCGTACTGCTCGGCGACGTCGCCGGCGACGATCAGCCAGTCGTCCTCGGATTCCGGTCGCAGCGTCTCGACGAGTTCGCGGTTGTCTTTGTAGACGACATGCAGATCGCTGATCGCGAGCAGTTTCCCGTTGGGCATCTGACGTCCTCCCCAGTCCGTACCTATATACGATCACACGCGCGGTGAAACCCCTAGGAAGCCCCGCGACATGGCGGCCGCCGCACGCTGTAAGCGGTGTCACGGTCCGGTAGTTGTCTACGCCACGTTCCCGGGTGCGGCCGGTCAGTAGTGTCGACGCGCGCCCGGACGGGGGCGTTCGGCACGGGTGGACAGGAGAAGGCATGAATCAGCAAGGGCGCGTCGCTCCGGCGTCCCGGTGGATCGTCGGAGGGGCCGCGGAGGAGGCCCCGCTGCGGCTGTACTGCTTCCCGCACGCCGGGGGGTCGGCCGCCGAGTACCTGCGCTGGGGCAGGCGGATGCCGGGTGTGCGGGTGTACGCGATCCAGCTGCCGGGCCGGGCCACCCGCTTCGGCGAGCCCGCGGTGACCTCCATGGACGCGCTGGTCGGGGCGCTGCTGGAGGAGGAGTTCACCGGCCCGTACGCCTTCTTCGGGCACAGCATGGGGTCGCTCGTCGCGTACGAGCTGACGTGCGCGCTCCGGGACGCGGGGCGGCGGCTGCCGGAGCGGCTCGTCGTCTCCAGCGGCCCGGCGCCCGACGTGCCCCGGAACCGCACCGGTGTGCACCGCCTGCCGGACGACGAGCTGCTGTCGGCGGTGAACGGGCGGCACAACGGCATCCCGCCGGAGGTCCTGGAACACCCCGAGCTGCGGGCGATGGCGACGGCGGGGCTGCGCGCCGACTACACGGTGCTGGAGGAGTACGAGTGGCGTGGCCACGCGCCGCTGCCCGTGCCGCTGACGGCCCTGGCCGGGGACGGCGAGACCGCCCTGACCGAGGGGGACAAGCTGACCGGGTGGGCCCGGCACACGACGCGGGGGCCGGTGGAGGTGCGGACGTTCTCCGGCGGTCACTTCTACCTGCGGGAGCAGGAGACGGAGGTCGTGCAGCAGACGCTGGCGGAGCTGCTGGGCGCGAAGGCCGGCTCCGGTTCCCGGTGACCTCCGGTGGGCCTCGGGCGGTCGCGGCGCGGGCGGCGGGCGGCGGTGGTCGACACCCGTCCGCGGCGACGACAGTGACCGGTGCTGCGCATGCTCAGTTCCGGCGCGTTGTGCTGAGTGAGGCCGCGGACAGGTTGCCGCCGTTCATGGAGATCATGCGGCCGCCCGGCAGCCAAGTCAATCCTATGAGGAGGCTCGAACTCCCCAAGGTATGACTTGTATGTTGGGCGGGTGACGCTTGATGACCTGAAGGTGTTCGTCATGGTGTGCGAGGCCCGCAACCTCAGTGCCGTGGCCCGGGAGATGAACTGCAGCCAGTCGGCCGTCAGTCAGCACGTCCGCCGACTGGAGAAGGAGGTGGGGCTCACGCTGATGGAGCGTCAATCCAGAGGCGTGGCACCGACCGAGGCGGGCCGGATTCTCCAGCGCGCGGCCTCCGACGGGCTGACCGCGCTGGGCGAGGGGCTGCGGGCGCTGGAGGAGCTGCGGACCGGGCAGGGGGGTGGCGTCGTCATCGCCACGGGGGCCACGACCATCCGCAACTTCCTGGGCGCGGCGATAAAGGAGTTCTGCCGTGATTACCCCGAAGTCGGGCTGGAGTTCCACACGGAGCGCTCCAGCCACCGCTGTCTGGAGGCGCTCCGGACCGGCGCCGTCGACCTGGCCTGGGTGACGATCACCGCGGAGGCGGCCGGCACCCAGGGGGTCGAGCAGCGGCCTGTCATCAGCCTGGAGTGGGTGCTGGCCGTACGCGCCGAGGACCCGCTCGCGGGGGAGACGGCCCTGGCGGCGGAGGACCTGGCCCGCACCCGGCTCATACGGCCGCCGACGGGCACGAGTTCGGGCCGCCAGGTCGAGGACTACCTGGGCGCGCACGGCCTCCCGCCCCGCGCCACCACCACCCGGGCGACCGACTGGGACACCGCGCTGCTGCTCGCCGAGATGGGCCTGGGGCACGCGCTGATACCCGCGGTGCCGGGGCTGGTCGGTCAGTGTGCCGACAACGTCCGGCTGATCCCGGTCGGCGGGATCCCGTCACTGGACGTGGGCTGGGCCGCCCGTCAGTGGTCGGCCCTCTCGCCCGCCGCCCGGCAGTTCGCCGACACGGTCGTCCGTCACGTCGCCGGGGACTGAGGCGTCCAGGGCGCACAGTGTCCCGTAGGCCGCCTGGACGAAGGGGGCCAGCGGTGTCGGCGAGGTGTTGGCGAGGGCCGCGACGGCGGTGCCGGAGCCGGGCAGGAAGCCCGCGAAGGCGGTGAAGCCACGGGTGCCGCCCGAGTGGTGGAACAGCGGGCGGCCCGCGCGGGGGCGCAGGTTCCAGATCAGGCAGAGGCGGTGTCCCGTGCGGGGCAGCGCCAGCCGTGGCCGCTGGACGTCCCGGAGCGCGGTCCGCAGGCTCGGCGGGCCCGTGGTGGGCGGGGTGAGCAGCGCCGACAGCAGCCGGAGCAGGTCCCGGCCGCTGGTGCGCAGGGCCCCGGCGGCGGGCAGCGCGGGGATGAGCCAGGGCGGCCGGGGCCGCCCGTGCCAGTGGCCGGTCGCCTGGGGCCGCAGGGGGTCGCAGTCGGTGTCCGTGAGTCCGAGCGGTACGAGCACGCGCGCGGCGAGCAGTCCGGCGTAGTCGTCGCCGGAGCCCCCCGCCGCCCGGGCCAGTGCGTGGCCCAGCAGGCCGGCGCCGAAGTTGGAGTAGCGCACGTGGGTGCCGGGCGCGTGGTGCAGCCGGGTGCGGGGCAGCGCGGCCATGAGGTCGGCGGCGGAGAAGCCCGCGTAGGGGTTGCTGAACCAGGCGTGCCGCGCCGAGCGGGTGACCAGGCCCGGTGGCAGCCGGGGCAGGCCCGAGGTGTGGGTGGCCAGGTGCAGCAGGGTGATCGACGGGCCGGGGACCCGCCGGGGCAGATAGCGGTCGACGGGGTCGTCGTAGCGGACCTCGCCGCGGGCGGCGAGCTCGGCGAGCAGCAGGGCCGTGTACGTCTTGGTGAGGGAGCCGGTCTCGAAGCGGGTGCCCGGCCCGGCGGACCCCCGCCGGGCCACCAGCCGCTCGCCGCCGCGTACGGCCGCCACGGCCACGGCGTCCGCGCCGCGGGCGGCGGCGAGCAGGGGGGCCAGGAAGGACTCCAGCGGCGGGGACGTCACCGGCCCGCCGCCCGCGCGAGGGCGACGGAGCCCGCGACGGCGGTGACGACGACGGTGTGCTGGTGGTCCGTGAACCGTTCCCGCGGGTCGTCGTCGACCGGGTCGCCGTCGCGCGGTACGAGGCCGTCCTCGTGCTGGAGGGCCGCGACGGCCTCCCAGTCCTCCGGCCGGCAGTACGGCTCGTCCAGGGAGGCGCCGACGATGAGGAGTTCGACGACCAGGTCCCACTGCTGGACCTCGCGCCAGATGTCGATCCACACCGGCAGCCACGTCCGTACGTACGCGGTGAGGTCGGGCGGCATGCCGTGCGGCAGGCGGCCCCAGTCGGTGAGGTGGAAGACCGTGTGGGTCATCGCGTAGGCGGTGATCCAGTTGATGGCCCAGGGCTCGGGGCGGGCCCCGAGCCAGGTGGCGCGGGCCAGCGCGTCCCAGTCCGGCCCGCCGCCGGGTTCCCGGTCGAGGCCGACGACGCGGGCGGCGTTGGCGGCGGCGAGCCGGCGGTTGGGCAGCAGCTCCACGCCGTCCACCGAGCGCAGCCGCGCGCGGTGTGCCAGCAGCCGGTCCAGGTCCGCGTGGCGGTAGCCGCAGCGGACGAAGGGGGCGTAGACCTCCAGCGGGTCGGTCATCAGGGTGTGGCGGAGCTGGCGCTCGTAGAGCATGTCGCCCTGGCGGAACTGGTCCCAGGTGAAGTCCATCAGGCTCTGGGCCGCCGCGAGTTGGCCGGGGCCGGCCACGCCGTCGCGCAGGAGCAGCGAGGCCGCGAGGGTGGTCTCGCCCAGGGGTTTGTAGACGCTGTCGGGGTCGGCGAGCTCCTCGGTGGTGCCGGGCGGCAGGGCGCCGAGGGCGCGGTTGGCGTGCAGCCAGGACAGGGCGCGGTCGGCCATGCTCCGGGCGGCCGCGGCCACCGGCTCGGGAACCGTCATGTCCGTACCGCCTCCGGGGGTCGCGCGGTGAGCAGGTGGTCCGTGACGGCCAGGTCCAGGGCCGTGCGGGGGCTCGCGCCGCCCAGCAGGCGGACGTGTTCGTGGACGGGCGCCGGGTCCAGCGGCAGGTCGACGCCTTCGTGGCCGAGCCAGGCCAGCCATCGGACGAGCCTTACGGCGGTGGGGAAGTCGCGGCGCAGGACCGAGCGGGTGACGCCGCGGGCGAGCGGAAGCGCCGCGCGGCGGGCCGTTTCGTGGACCGGGCCGTCGAGGCCGGGGGTGGCCAGGGTGGCGAGTTGGGCCATCCTTACGGACCAGCCCTGCCAGTCGGTGGTGTCGGCGAGGTCGTCGGCGGCGCCCGGCGGTTCCGCCGCCGCCGGTGGTGCGCCGTTCTCGCCGAAACGGGCGAGGAGTTGGGCGGTCGCCCAGTCGCGCCAGGCGACGGTCCGTTCCTCCGGGCGCGCCGAAGGCCCGGCCGCCGGCGTCGGGAAGGCGTCGAGGGACCGGGCCACGGCCGCGGCGTCGTCGGCGTGGAAGGGGGTGCCGGCGAGCAGGTGGGGGGAGAAGGTGTCCGCGCCCAGGACCCTTACGGCGGCGAGGGCCGCCAGGGTGTCGGGCGCGCTGTCGATGTGCCGGGCGACGAGAGCCGTGCCCCCGGCGCCCCGCAGGGCGCCGAGGACACGGTTCGCGAGTTCGTCTGTGGCCGCGGCGAAGTCCGCCCGGGTGGTCACTTGCCCTTCGGCTCCTTCGGCTCCTTGGGGGACATGAGGAGCAGCGCGAGGATGAAGCCCGCTGCCTCCGGGGCGGGGAGTGGCGGGTCGCTGACGGTGGCTTCGGGCTCCACCATCATCGAGCCGACCGCTGACGCCTCGGCCGGGGTCGCGACGATCCGGACCGTCTTTTGAGCGAGCATCACGCCTCCTTGAGGGGAAATGTCATCACTTGTGCGGTGATGCCGGATTTGAGTCTAGGTTCGGCTCCGGGGGCGCGCAGCTCGAAGGAGGCGGCCGGGCGACGCGGGCGTCCGTGGGCGGCGGGGTGAGGCGGGATGTTCGAGCGCGGTGGGGCGGCAAGGGGCGCGGGCGGCGGCGAAGGCGCGGGGCGTGCGGCCGGAGCGGTGGGCGCGAGGTGGCGGCGGACTGAGCGGGCGGCCCGGGAGGATGGGAAATTAAAGGGGGAAAAGGGGTCTAGGAGCGGGATGTGACGGGCGATTCGCTGGAAAATCCATCATTTGGGTGAACTGTGAATGCTTGTGTGTGGCGCGCCGGAAGTTGCGGCATGGTCAGAAAATAGGCTGGCACGCCATCGGCGGGGCCCTGGGCTTGAGGGAGTGCTGCGATGACCACTTCGGACTCCGTTCGAACGTGTCCCTTCCGACATGACGAGGCCCTGGAGCCCGATCCGTTCATGACCCGGATGCGCACCGAGGCGCCCGTCACCCGCGTCCTCATGCCGTACGGCAAGGGCGACTGCTGGCTCGTCACGCGCTACGCGGACGTCCAGACGGTGACGTCGGACCGGCGCTTCAGCCGGGCCGCGCTGATCGGCCAGGACTTCCCGCGGATCACCCCCGCCCCCATCGCCCAGTCCGAGGCGATCAACCTCATGGACCCGCCCGCGCTCAACCGGGTCCGGAAGCTGATCATCAAGGCCTTCACCACCCCGAAGGTCGAGGCGCTCCGCCCCTGGACGCAGCGCACCACCGACGCTCTGCTGGACGAGATGGCCGAGCACGGCTCGCCCGCCGACGTGGCCGAGCACCTGGCGGGCCGCATCCCGCTGATGACGATCAGCGAGCTGCTGGACGTCCCCGAGGCGGACCGCCCGCAGCTGCGCCGCTGGGCCATGGCGATGATGTCCATGAGCGTCGCCGACAAGGAGTCCGCGGCGGAGGCCAAGGCCGGGCTGCGCGGCTATTTCGACGAGCTGACCGCCGAGCGGCGCCGGAACCCCGGCGAGGACCTGATCAGCGCGCTCGCCACCGCTCGCATCGGCGACGAGGCGCTGGAGCCGGCCGAGCTGTCGGTGCTGGCCATGCTGCTGGTCGTCACCGGCCACGACACCACCACGTACGACATCAGCAACATCGTCTACACCCTGCTGACGTACCCGGACCACCTCGCCCAGCTGCGCGCCCGCCCCGAACTGCTGCCGCGGGCCATCGAGGAGCTGCTGCGCTACATCCCCTTCCGCCAGGGGGTCGGCATCCCCCGGGTGGCCCTGGAGGACGTCGACTTCGACGGCGTCACCGTGAAGGCCGGCGACACGGTGCACGTGTCGTATCTGACGGCCAACCGCGACGAGCTCGCCTACGAGCGCCCGGACGACCTCGACTTCGAGCGCGCCGAGCCCCTGCCCCACATGGCCTTCGGGTACGGCAGCCACCACTGCCTCGGGTCCCATCTGGCCCGCATGGTGCTCCAGGTCTCCATCGGCTCCCTGCTCCACCGATTCCCTGAACTGCGGCTCGCCGTACCGGTGGAGGAGGTGCGGTGGAACACCAACTCGATCTGGCGCTATCCGCTCACCCTGCCGGTCGCCTGGTAAGGAGTGCGACATGGCAACTCTGTGCAGACCGGCCATCGCGGTCCCCGAGCACATCATCACCCGGGAGCAGACCCTGGAGCTCGCCCGCACCCTGCACGCCGACCATCCGCAGCTTCCGCTCGCGCTGCGCCTGATCGCCAACACGGGTGTGCAGACCCGGCATCTGGTGCAGCCCATCGAGGACACCCTCAAGCACCCCGGCTTCACCGCCCGCAACGCCCGCTACGAGATCGAGGCCAAGGCGCGCGTCCCCGAGGTGATCCTCCGGGCGCTGGACCACGCCGAGCTCACCGCCCGCGACATCGACATGATCGCCTATGTCTCGTGCACGGGCTTCATGATGCCGTCGATGACCGCCTGGCTCATCAACACGATGGACTTCCGGTCCGAGACCCGGCAGTTGCCGATCGCCCAGCTCGGCTGTGCCGCCGGCGGCGCGGCGCTCAACCGCGCCCATGACTTCTGCAACGCCTACCCCGGCGCGAATGTGCTGATCGTGGCCTGCGAGTTCTGCTCGCTCTGCTACCAGCCCACGGACCTGGGCGTCGGCAATCTCCTCTCCAACGGCCTCTTCGGTGACGCCATCGCCTGCGCCGTGGTGCGGGGCGAGGGTGGTGTCGGGGTCCGGCTGGAGCAGAACGGCTCGCACCTGGTGCCCGACACCGAGGAGTGGATCTCGTACGGCGTCCGGGACACCGGATTCCACTTCATGCTGGACAAACGGGTGCCCGGCACGATGGCCATGCTCGCCCCGGCCATGCGCGCGATGGCCGAGCCCCACGACTGGGACGTCTCCGGGCTGGACTTCTACATCGTCCACGCCGGCGGCCCCAGGATCCTGGACGACCTGTGCAAGTACCTGGACCTGCCGCCGGAGATGTTCCGTTACAGCAGGGCCACGCTCACCGAGCGCGGCAACATCGCCAGCGCGGTCATCTTCGACGCGCTGGAGCGGCTGTTCCTGGACGGCGGGGCCGAGGACGCGGCGCGCGGCGTCATCGCCGGCTTCGGGCCGGGCATCACGGCCGAGATCGCCCTGGGTACCTGGACCGAGCCCGGCCGGGCCACCGGCCGCGAGGGCCTGCGCACGGTGGGGCTCCCGGCCTGACGGAAAAGCGCGGACCACCGTAAGGGTGGCCCGCGCTTCACCTGCCGGAAGCGCCGGGGGTGTCTAGAGGTCGAACTCCGCCGGGTCGATGCCCACGGCGAAGCACGCCTCGCGGACCACGGCCTGCTCCGTCTTGTCGAAGTCGCCGTCGGCACCGCCGATCACAATGCCGATCTGAATGACCGCACGCGCCTCGGTGGGCTTCTTCTGCACCTTGCCGATGGTCTGAAGAATGCTGACCTTGCCGAAGTCGAAATCCGTCGACAGCTTCTGGCAGTAGTCGTTGAACCGTGCCTGAAGGTCGTCGGCGGGGAAGTTCTGCAGCACGTCGTTGGTGGCGATCAGCGAGGCGACGCGCCGCCGCTCCGAAGCGTCGATCGAACCGTCGGCAGCGGCCACCAGCGCGCATATCGCCATGCTCGCGTCACGGAATGCGCCGCTCTTCAGGTCGTTCTTCTTCGCCACCAGCTGACCCTGCATCGTCACCGCGGAGTCCTTGAGCCGGTCCCAGAGCGCCATCTGTGTATCTCCTCGTAATCAGGGGTGCACAGATAGAACCGTTCCGAGCGGTAAAGAAGTTCCCAATGGGGCAAAAAGGTGGTGACGAGTCTTCAGGAGAGGGGCAGGGAGGGGGAGATGGCCGACCTCAGGTGCGCAGCTGCTCCAGGTGCAGCGGGCGGATCTTGCCCTCCAATATCGCGCCCAGGCCGACCACGGCGCACACGTCCGGGTTCTCCGCTATGCGGACCGTCATCCCCGTGGCATCCGCGATCATGCGGTCCAGGCCCGGCAGCACCGCGCTGCCGCCCGCGAGCATCACCCCGCGCTCCACGAGGTCCGCCACCAGATCCGGCTGGCAGGCGCGCAGCACGCGCCCGATCGCGTCGATCACGCCCGTCAGCGGGGTCTGGATGGCCTCGCGGACCTGGGCGGTGCTCACCATGACCGTACGGGACAGCCCGGTGGCCACGTCACGGCCGCGGACCTCCGCGCCCTCCTCCATCGGATCCGCCGACAGCGCCAGGTGCAGCGGGTGCAGCCCCTGCGTCGGCAGCATCAGCTCGTGCCGGCTCCGCAGGTGCTGGACCACGGCGTAGTCGATCGCGTCACCGCCCACCAGCACCTTCTCCGCCGCCACGATCGCGCCCAGGGACAGGACCGCCACCTGTGTGGACGCCGCCCCGCACACCACGATCATCGTCGCCTCGGGCTGCTCCACGGGCAGCCCGCAGCCGACGGCCGCCGCGACGAGGGTGTCGACGAGCTCGACGCGCCGCGCGCCCAGCCCCGTCAGGGTCTCGATGGCCGCGCGCTGGGCGATCGGCTCGGCGTCGTGCGGCAGGCAGACGGCCGCGCGCAGCAGCGGCCCGCGCCGCCAGGCCCTCCGGATCTTGTGATGGACGAGGAAGCGCAGCATGCGCTGGGCCATCTCGATATCGACGACGGTGCCGCCGGAGATGGGGCGCACGACCTGGATGTGGTGGGGTGTTCGCCCCGCCATGCCCTGGGCCATGGCCCCGACCGCGATCAGCGAGCCCGTGCGGGTGTTGACGGCCGCGATGCTGGGCTCGTCCACGATCAGCCCGGTGTCCCTGACGTAGACGCGAGTCCGCGCGGCCCCGAGGTCGACGGCGACGGTGCAACGGCGCAGCTGGTCAAGACTGTAGGACAGCACGACGGGTCCTCCCCGGGGGCCGGCGGAACGGGCCGTCCGGGTGTCGACGACCCACCGGCAATCCTGCGCGGCCCGGCGTGTCGCTGCCCGCTGAACTGGGCCGCATGGGGGAGGGGCAGTGACGTGCCGTCAGCGCGAGTCGGCGCGCGCCCGGCCGGGGGGCGTCCGCCGGGGCGGGCCGGGGCGCTCAGCCCTTGGCGTCGGCGTAGCACTCCACGACGGCCGTGGTGAAGGGGAAACGGACCGGGACGTCACCGAAGCAGACCAGGCCGGCGCGCTCGGAGGCGGTGCGGACGGCGGTGGTCACGGCGGGTGCCTCCTCCTCGGGGCAGTGCACGATCACCTCGTCGTGCTGGAAGAAGACCAGCTCGGCGCGGAGCCCGGCGAGCTCCTGGCGAAGCGCGGCGAGCATCGCCAGCGCCCAGTCGGCGGCGCTGCCCTGGACGACGAAATTCCGGGTGAAGCGGCCCCGGGCGCGGCTCGCGGCGCCGCCGCCGTGGGCCCGCGGGTCGTCGGTGGTGTCCTCCTCCTGGGGGATGCCCGCCTCGTCGGGCGTGGCGGTGGAGGCGGGCGGGCAGGTGCGGCCGAGCCAGGTCCGGACGAGTCTGCCCTCCTCGCCCGCGCGGGCCGCCTCGTCGACCAGGGCGACGGCGGCGGGGAAGCGGCGCCGCAGGTCGGCGAGGTTCTTCAGGCCGTCGCCCGAGGTCTGGCCGTAGACCGCGCCGAGCAGCGCGAGCTTGGCGTGCTCGCGGTCGCCCGAGAAGGCCCGGTCGGACAGGGTGGTGTAGAGATCGCGGTCGTCGGCCGCGACCTCCATCAGGCCGGGGTCCCGGGAGACGGCGGCGAGGATCCTCGGCTCCATCTGGTCGGCGTCGGCGACGACGAGCCGCCAGCCGGGGTCGGCGACCACCGCGCGCCGGACCACCCGGGGGATCTGGAGGGCACCGCCGCCGTTGGTGGTCCAGCGGCCGGTGACCGAGCCGGCCGGGACGAACCCGGGGCGGAACCGGCCCTCCCGCACCCAGGTCTGGAGCCAGGACCAGCCGTGCGCGGTGTGCAGGCGGTACAGCTTCTTGTAGCGCAGCAGGGGCTCCACGGCGGGGTGGTCGAGCCGCTCGAGCTCCCAGGCGCGGGTGGAGGAGATCCGGATGCCCTCCCGGGCGAAGGCCCTGACGATGTCGGCCGCCAGGTCGGGCCGTACGCGCACGTCCCCGCCGAAGGCCTGCGAGACCTCCTCGGCCAGCTCCGCCAGCCGCCGGGGCTCCAGGCCGCCCGGATAGCGCTCGCCGAGCAGCTCGGTGAGCAGCTCGTGGTGCACGTCGGCCCGCCAGGGCAGGCCCGCGCGGTTCATCTCGGCCGCCACCAGCGTCCCCGCCGATTCGAGGGCCGTCAGCAGCCGCATCCGGCCGGGGTGCTCGGTGGCGTCCGCGCGGGCCAGCTGGTCGGCGTGCACCGTGACCAGGGCCTCCAGGGGGTCCGTGCCGGCCGGGAGCGGCACCGGGCCGGGCTCGAAGAGGGAAGGCTGGCCCCCGGGCGCCCGCGCGGGCGGATCGGCGGGCACGGGCAGGCCGCGCAGCCGTGCCCATGCCGCGGGGAGCGAGCGGGGCTGACCGGACTGGCCCTCGGCGTGGCCCATGAGCAGCGCCTCGGCGGCCTCCACGTCATGACAGCGGTCGACCCGGATCCCGGCCGCGAGCAGCCGGGGATACGCCTCCGCGGTGGACCGCCACACCCACCGCTCGGCCTCGGGCCGGGATCGCACGGCCTCGGCCAGGCCGGGCGCGGACTCCACCGGCCCGGCCGGTGCTCCCGAGGGGTCGACGGGGCGGAGACGGACACCCCCGTCGTCCGTCTCCGCCACCGCCCACCTCATGTCCGTGAGTCTGCCAGCGGGGTCTGACAACGGCCCCTGACCTCGGTTTCCGCCGCGCGCGATGCCGCCGTCCGGCCTAGGGTGAAAGGTATGAGCGAGCCGACCGGCCGACCGGCCTGGCAGGTCACCGCCGACGTCGAGGGCCGGCCCACGGAGCGTGCCTGCGCCCACCTGGGCGAGGCCCGCGAGGTGGCGCCGAGCACGACGGAGGGCTGTGAGGACTGCCTGCGCACCGGCGGCACCTGGGTCCATCTGCGCGAGTGCCTGACCTGTGGGCACATCGGCTGCTGCGACAGTTCGCCGAACCGGCACGCGGCGGGTCACGCGCGTGCGGAGTCCGGGCATGATCTCGCGCGGTCGTTCGAGCCGGGGGAGGACTGGGCCTGGTGTTACGCGGATCAGTTGCTGCTGCTGCCGACGCGGTAGGGGTGGGCGGGAGTTTTCCCCTGCCCACCCCGCCCCTTCCCGGAACCGGGGCCTCGGGCCTCCGTTCCGCGCTGACGCGCGGTGTCCTCAAGGGCCGGACGGGCCGAAGAACAGCCCGTCCGGCCCTTCGAGGCCCGTCCGGCCCTTCGAGGGCTACCAGCTCGACTTGCGGACCCCCGGCAGGTGGCCCGCGTGGGCCTGTTCGCGGAGGTTGACGCGGGACAGCCCGAAGGCGCGGAAGTAGCCGCGGGGGCGGCCGTCCACCGCGTCCCGGTTGCGGATCCGCGTCGCGCTCGCGTCACGCGGCTGGCGCCGCAGCTCGCGCCCGGCGGCCAGGCGCTCCTCCTCCGGGGCCCGCGGATCGCGGACGACCGCCTTCAGCAGCGCCCGGCGGGCCGCGTAGCGGGCGACCGTCAGCCGCCGCTGCTCGTTCTTCGCGATCTTGCTCTTCTTCGCCATCAGACCTTCCCCCCTCGGGCCCGGATGCGGGCCACGGCCGCCTCGACGCCGATCGCGTCGACCGTCTTGATCCCCTTCGCGCTGAGCGTCAGCCGCACATGGCGGCCCTCGCTCGCGAGCCAGTAGCGCTTGCGCTGGATGTTGGGGTCGAAGCGGCGGGAGGTGCGCCGGTGGGAGTGGGAGATGGTGTTGCCGAAGCCGGGCTTGCGGCCGGTGAGTTGGCAGTGGGCGGACATGGTCAGACCTCCGGATCCGGGGCGGCCCTCACGAGCCTAATGAAAATGGAAACCATTTCTGTATAGTAGCCCGCATGGCCCGCAACGAGCTACGCCCCGTCATCAAGCTCCGGTCCACCGCGGGGACCGGCTACACCTACGTCACCCGTAAGAACCGCCGTAACGACCCCGACCGCATGGAACTGCGCAAGTACGACCCGGTCGCCGGCCGTCACGTCACCTTCCGAGAGGAGCGCTGAGCACGATGCAGCCCGGCATCCACCCGCCCTACGGCCCGGTCGTCTTCCGTGACCGCGCCGCGAACTTCGCCTTCCTCACCCGCTCCACGGCCACCAGTGACAAGACCGTCGAGTGGGAGGACGGCAACACCTACCCCGTCGTCGACGTCGAGATCTCCTCGGCGAGCCACCCCTTCTACACGGGCACGGCCCGCGTCCTGGACACCGCCGGCCGCGTCGAGCGCTTCGAGCGCCGCTACGGCGGGCGCGGGGACCGCTGATGTCGGCCGACCCGCTGTCCGTGGTGCTGGTGGGCGGTCTGCACGCGGACGCCCGCCGCACCGCGGTCGACCGGCTGCTGCACACGGTGCCGGGCAGCGTCGCCCTCCACCACGACCTGTCGGCCGCGGCCGCCGGAACGGTTCACCGGACCGTAAGGGACCGCTCCGGCACCCTCGACGAGGGGGAGGCGCCGCTGGTCGACGACTGCGCCTGCTGCGCCCTGCGCGAGGATCTGGTGCCCGAGCTGGAGCGGCTCGCCGTCGGCGGCGGGTGCCGGCTCGCCGTGGTCGAGCTGTGGGACTCCGTCGAGCCGAAGGCCATGGCCGAGGTCGTGGCCGCCCACGGCGGCGAGCGCGTACGGCTCACCGGGGTCGTCACGGCCGTGGACCCCGCCCTGGTGCTGCCCGCCCTCGGCTGCGGCGACGACCTCGCCGAGGCCGGTCTCCAGGCCGCCGCCACCGACCGGCGGACGGTCGCGGACACCTTCGCCCGTCAGCTGGAGTACGCGAACGTGCTCGCGCTGGTGACGGACACCGCCACCACGCGGCCCGGTGCCCCGTCCGACGAGGAGCCCACCGCCTTCGGCACCCCCGTCGAGCCCGCCGACGCCGTCGACTTCGCCCTGCTCGACCAACTCGTCCCCACCGCGCGCAGGATCCCCGCCGAATCCGTCGACCTCGCCGCCGCGGCCGTCGCCGGGTTCGACGTGGAGGCGGCCGCCGACCGGCAGCACCCCGCCTGCGCCCTGCTGCCGCAGGAGGCCGACGCGGACGGCGTCACCACGCTCGTATGGAAGGAGCGCCGCCCCTTCCACCCCGGGCGGCTGTACGCGGCGCTGGAGGACCTCACCTGCGCCGCCGCCCGCAGCCGGGGCCGGTTCTGGCTCGCCGACCGGCCGGACACCCTGCTCGCCTGGGACGCGGCCGGCGGCGCCCTGTGCGTCGAGGGCGCCGGGCCCTGGCTGGCCGCCCTGCCGGACGCCGCCTGGGAGATGGTTCCCGCCTCCCGCCGGGTGGCCGCCTCGCTGGACTGGCACCCCGAGCACGGCGACCGGACGCAGCACCTCACCTTCACCTCGCCCGGGCTCGACCGCGACGGCCTGTGCGCGCTGCTGGAGTCGTGTCTGCTGACCGACGCCGAATACGAGGCGGGCCCGGACGCCTGGCGGCTGCTCTCCACCGCTTTCGACACACTTCTCGATCCCGTTTCCTGAAAGGACTTCTCCGTGCCCCGCCGCCCCGAACACCGCAAGAACCTCAAGCCCCGCCCGAATCCCCTGGAAACCGCGGGCATCACCTACATCGACTACAAAGACACCGATCTGCTGCGGAAGTTCATTTCGGACCGCGGGAAGATCCGTAGCCGCCGGGTGACCAGGGTCACCGCCCAGCAGCAGCGACAGCTGGCACGTGCGATCAAGAATGCCCGGGAGATGGCGCTCCTGCCCTATTCGGGCAACGGGAAGTAGATGTGAAGTCCTCCGGTAGCGGCGCCGGGAAGTAGTGGCGGCGACACCGAAAGTGCACGTGCATTCGCCCATGCAGAAGCACATGAACGCGGCTATGATCCGGAGTAGTTGTCATCCCCACCATTCGTGCCGGGGTGCCCCCTGCAATGCTCCGGGAGAGTCCTGTGCCTCACGCGTACAACGGCATGGCTGCCGCGGACCTCGACGGCGTCGTCTGGCGGAAGAGCCGGCACTCGAACTCGCAGGGCTCGTGCGTGGAGTTCGCGAAGCTGCCGGGCGGCGGGGTCGCCGTGCGCAATTCCCGCCATCCGGAGGGCCCGGCCCTCGTCTACACCCCGGCGGAGATCGAGGCGATGCTGCTGGGGATCAAGGACGGCGAGTTCGACTATCTGGTGACCGACTGAGCCGCCGGCCCGGCGTGGGCCGGGCCCCGGGCGGGAGAGCGACCCGGCGAGACGGGAAGCCGATCGTCCTGTTCCGGCCGATTCCCGGGGGAACCGGCGTCGGACCCGCTGTCGGTCCCGGACCCGCCGTCAGTCCAGGGCGTCCGGCAGGCGGAAGAGCGCCCATACGACCTTGCCGCGCAGTGCCCCCGCCAGCGGGTGCCAGCCCCAGGTGTCGCTGAAGGACTCCACCAGGAACAGCCCGCGCCCGCACTCGGCCCCGGCGTCGGCCTCCCCCGCGACCGGGCTCTCCTCGCTGGGGTCCCGCACGGCGCACACCAGCCGCGACGTCCAGCGCATCAGGTGCAGCCGCACCGGAGCCTCGCCGGCCGTGCCCATGGGGTCGGCGGGAAGGGCGTACCGCATGGAGTTGGTGACCAATTCCGAGACCACGAGCGCGACATCGTCGAAGAGCCCCGGGAGATCCCACTGCTGAAGTGTGGACCTGGTGAACCGCCGGGCGGTCCGGACCGCCTCGAAGCGGGGAGGAAGTGCACAGGCGGCCGAGTTGGATACGGCCGAGGGGGCGATCGGTGGCAGCCCTCGCCACAGAGGTGAGAGCACGGTCGATCCTTCGGTACCCATCCGAGGCACTCCTGGCAATCGTGGACGTGACACGCACGTGTGCGTCCCCCATGGTTCCCAATGGAGGGGGCGGATGCAAGGGCAGATGCACGTGCACGTGGGGGTTTTGGGGGCGCACGATCCCGTTAGGGAGTAATTCTTCCTACGCCCTCCTGCGTACGTTGTCCGAACTGCACACGGCTGGGTAATCGGATGCACACTCAACGGAGCCCGAAGATGGCAGACTTCACGGCCGGGGGTAGCGGGGGTCGCCCCGGAAGGGTGCGGAAGCGGCACGACCGGTACAGGAACCGGAAGAGGAGGAGTCGCAGAGATGGCCACGAGCGAGTCGAGCGGTTCTGTGGTGCGCCGCATACTCCTGGGCTCCCAGCTCAGGAGGCTGAGGGAGTCGAGGGGCATCACCCGCGAGGCGGCCGGCTACTCGATCCGGGCGTCCGAGTCGAAGATCAGCCGTATGGAGCTGGGGAGGGTGAGCTTCAAGGCGCGGGACGTCGAGGACCTGCTCACGCTCTACGGCGTGACGGACGAGCAGGAGCGCGAGGCGCTGCTGGGCCTGGCCCGTGAGGCCAACGTCGCCGGCTGGTGGCACAGCTACGGCGACGTCCTGCCCGGCTGGTTCCAGACCTACGTCGGCCTGGAGGGCGCCGCCTCGCACATCAACATCTACGAGGTGCAGTTCGTGCACGGCCTGCTCCAGACCGAGGGCTACGCCCAGGCCGTCGTGGTGCGCGGCCAGCCCACGGCCGAGGAGGCCGAGGTCGAGCGCCGGGTGTCGCTGCGCATGGAGCGCCAGAAGCTGCTGTTCTCGGAGCGCGCCCCGCACTTCCACGCGGTCCTCGACGAGGCCGCGCTGCACCGCCCGTACGGCGGCCGGGACGTGATGCGCGGGCAGCTGGAGCACCTGATCGACATCTCCGAGCAGGCCAATGTCACGCTCCAGGTGATGCCCTTCGCGCACGGCGGGCACGCAGGGGAGAGCGGCGCCTTCACGATGCTGCGCTTCCCCGAGTCGGACCTCTCCGACGTGGTGTATCTGGAGCAGCTCACCAGTGCGCTGTATCTGGACAAGCCCGACGAGGTGGCGCAGTACGGAAAGGCGATGGAGCGGCTGCACGAGGACAGCCTTCCGCCCGCCGCCACGCGGGACTTGCTGAGGCGCCTTCTTCAACTCGTCTGACACATCAGTACGATGACGTCCCATCAGGAGTCGCATACCGGTTCGGGCGCCCCGGGCGCCCCCGTAATCTCCAGGCAGGGATGGCGCATGTCCTACTTCGACGAATTGGCTTTCCAGTACATCGACGGCGAATGGCGGGCCGGCACCGGCTCCTGGGACATCGTGGACTTCAACCCCTACGACGGGGAGAAGCTCGCCTCCATCACCGTGGCCGGGGTGACCGAGATCGACCAGGCGTACCGCGCCGCCGAGCGGGCCCAGCGGGAGTGGGGCGCCACCAGCCCGTACACCCGGCGGCTCGTCTTCGAGCGGGCGCTGCGCGTCGTCGACGACCGGGAGGCGGAGCTGTCCGCCGCGATCACGGCGGAGTGCGGCGGTACGGCCGTCAAGGCGGCCTTCGAGCTGCACCTGGTCCGGGAGTTCCTGCGCGAGGCGCTGCATCTGGCGCTGCGCGCCGAGGGCCGTATCCTGCCCTCGCCGGACGACACCAAGGAGAACCGTCTCTACCGGCTGCCGGTCGGGGTCGTGGGGGTGATCAGCCCGTTCAACTTCCCGTTCCTGCTCTCCGTGAAGTCCGTCGCCCCGGCGCTCGCGCTGGGCAACGCCGTCGTCCTCAAGCCGCACCAGAACACGCCGATATGCGGCGGCGGCCTGGTCGCGAAGGTCTTCGAGGAGGCCGGGCTGCCCGCCGGGGTGCTCAACGTCGTCGTCACCGACATCGCGGAGATCGGCGACGCGCTGATCGAGCACCCGGTGCCGAAGGTGATCTCCTTCACCGGCTCCGACAAGGTCGGCCGCCATGTGGCGACCGTCGCGGCGTCCCACTTCAAGCGCGTCATCCTCGAACTCGGCGGCAACAGCGCCCTGATCGTCCTGGACGACGCCGACATCGACTACGCCGTCGACGCGGCCGTCTTCAGCCGCTTCATCCACCAGGGCCAGGTCTGCATGGCGGCCAACCGGGTGCTGGTGGACCGGTCGGTGGAACGGGAGTTCACCGAGAAGTTCGTCGCCAAGGTCAGGACCCTCAAGGTCGGTGACCCGGGGGACCCGGCCACCCACATCGGCCCGCTGATCCACGCCGGCCAGGCCGAGGCCATCAACGCGCTGGTCGAGCAGACCCTCGCCGACGGTGCCACCGCGCTGCTGAGGGGCGGCACGGACGGCACGCTCGTCGAGCCCACGATCCTGACCGGTCTGCCGGCCGACTCGCCGGTCCTGTGTCAGGAGATCTTCGGCCCGGTCGCCCTGATCGTCCCCTTCGACGGGGAGGAGGAGGCCGTCCGGATCGCCAACGCCACCCCGTACGGGCTGAGCGGCGCCGTCCACACGGGGGACGTCGAGCGCGGCGTCCGGGTCGCCAAGCGCATCGAGACCGGCATGATCCACGTCAACGACAGCACCGTGCACGACGAGGCGATCGTGCCCTTCGGCGGTGAGAAGCACTCGGGTGTGGGGCGGCTCAACGGCGAGTCGATGGTCGACGCCTTCACCACCACCAAGTGGATATCCATCCAGCACGGGCGCAGCAGATTCCCCTTCTGATCGCCTTGCGGGCCCCGTTCCGGGCGGCGTCGTCCTCGGGCATCACCGGTTCCGGAGGGAGAATCCGGAGGGAAGACCGGATGCTTGAGGGCGCGTCAGCCCGCATATAGGACGGGAACTGTCCTCATCGGGTCCTAGCCTGTGGTCCACGAGGCCGACGTACGACGAAAGGCGGACCCCATGGTGACGCACGTGATCGAGAAGGATCCCTACGACGAGCGCGGCACGCTGCTGGCCTTCGTGGAGGCCCAGCGCGGCGGGCTGCGCCGGGCGCTGCTGGGCCTGACCGACGAGCAGGCGGCGCGGCGGACGACCGCCAGCGAGCTGACCCTCGGCGGCCTCCTCAAGCACGTCGCGGAGACCGAGGACACCTGGGTGCGGCGGGCCCAGGGCGTGGCCCCCGAGATCCCCCGCGACCCGTCGAACTGGGGAGACAGCTTCCGGATCCTTGAGGACGAGAGCGTCGCCGGCATGCTCGCCTACTGGGACCGTGTCGCCGCCGGCACCGAGCGGTTCATCCGCGCGGTCCCGAGCCTCGACGACACCTTCCCGCTGCCCGACGCCCCCTGGTTCCCGCCGTCCACCCGGGTGTCGATGCGCTGGCTGCTGGCGCACCTGGTCGAGGAGATCGCCCGGCACGCCGGGCACGCGGACATCATCCGCGAGTCCCTCGACGGGAAGACGGCGTTCACGCTCGTGGCGGAGGCCGGGGCCGAGGGGCCGGAGCGCGCGGAGTGACGTTCGCCCCCGCCACCGGCTCGCCCGCCGCCTAGTCTGGGCCGCGGAAGAGCGGGCGGAGCGGTGGATTGGGGAGACGATGTCGGCGATCCGGCTGCTGGTGCTGGGGGCGGTGCGGCGGCACGGGCGGACGCACGGCTACCAGGTGCGCAACGACCTGGAGGACTGGGGCGCGCACGAGTGGTCCAACGCCAAGCCCGGCTCGATCTACCACGCGCTCAAGACCATGGCGAAGCAGGGACTGCTGATCGCCCACGACGTCGCCCCGAGCGAGGCCGGCGGCCCGCCGCGCACGGAGTACGAGCTGACGGCCGAGGGCGAGGCCGAGTACTTCCGGCTGCTGCGGGAAGCCCTCTCCTCCCACGACCAGAAGGTCGACGTCCTTACGGCGGGCGTCGGCTTCCTCGTCGACCTGCCGCGCGCGGAGGCCGTCGCCCTGCTGGAGCGGCGCGTCGAGGCGCTGCGCGCCTGGCGCGAGGAGATCCGCCGTCACTGGACCCCCTCGGAAGGGGAGGACTGGGGGCACATCGGCGAGATCATGGGGATGTGGGTGCACACCGCGGAGAGCGGGGAGGCGTGGTCCCTGGGGCTGATCGGCCGGCTGAGGGCCGGGGCGTACGTGATGGCGGGGGAGGAGCCGGGAGGGGACCGGGAATCCGGTGCGTCCGGCGGTTGAACCCACCCGTCTCGGCGATGTGCCGCGAGACGCCGGGGGCGGACGAGCCTGTACCTGTGGACCGAGATGCCCCGCTCCCCGTGCCGACCGGTCACGCTCCTGGGTGCCACGCCCTTGTGCGGCGCCAGGCCGGATGCCCGCCACCCGGTCCGGCGCGCGCTTCGCTCAGACCTCGATGAGACCGCGGAGATCGATCACCACGGGGAAGGGCACGTCCGTCTTGAGCGTGCCGGTGTGGGTGGGGCGGTCGGGGCTGGGGGCGTAGACGCCGGACTCGTGGTGTCGCCAGAACTCGTGGACCACGGGTAGGTCGTCCTCGCCACGTTCGACGCGCCAGTAGTGGGCAATTCCGGCCTCGGCGTACAGGGCGGGCTTCAAGAACCGGTCTTCGAGGCGCGAGCCGGGGGAGACGACCTCGATGGCGAGGGCGGTCTTCTCCCCGGGGATGCAGTCCACTGTGTGGATGTCGAGCCCGCGTTTGTCGAAGACCACGACGTCGGGCTTCGGGACGTTGCGGTCGTCGAGCGCGACCGCCTGCTCGCAATTGACCGTGAACGGCTCACGCAGGCTGCTCCGCAACCGGAAGTACAGCTCGTCCCGCACACGGTTGTGCCACCACTTGGTCGCTCCTCGTACCACGATCTTCCCGCCCAGTAGTTCCCAGTCGAAAGGCAGGACCAGCTCCTTCACCTGGTCGTACGTCCAGCCGTCCTCCGGCGGGTACAGCCAGTTGTCCGGAGTGGCCTGCTCCCCCTGCTGCTGCCTGGCTTCTGCGGCCATCACTGCTCCCATGGACGGGATGGTGTACGAGGTCGTGGACACATGTCCCGGAAGGGACGATAGCGGCACTCGTAGAGGTGATGGCGCACCGTTTCTCCCCTCCGCAGTCATAGAACATGTGCTCACACAGCGGTGGGGTGGGCCAGGAGGTCCCTGCCCGCCCCACCGCCCCCGTCACGCCCGGGGCGAGATCACCACGGCCGTGCCGTAGGCGCAGACCTCCGTGCCCACGTCCGCCGCCTCCGTCACGTCGAAGCGGAACATCAGGACCGCGTTGGCGCCGCGCGCCTTCGCCTGCTCGACCAGGCGCTCCATCGCCTGGTTGCGGGTCTCGACCAGCGTCTTGGTCAGGCCCTTGAGCTCGCCGCCGATGAGCGACTTCAGCCCCGCCCCGATCTGGCTGCCGACGTGCCGGGAGCGCACGGTCAGCCCGAAGACCTCGCCGATCACCCTGTCGACCCGGAAGCCCGGTACGTCGTTGGTCGTGACCACGATTACATCCGACTGGGACTGGCCGCCGCCGTACTCCTCGATGCCCATCGCATCCACCTCCGTGTGTGCAGTTTTGTCGCTTGTTGTCCCGGACGCATGCGGGGCTGCGCCGGTTGAGTGGGAACGCGAGTTCGAAGTGAGAGGGGCTCTGGAACCAGGGGCACGGCGGACACGTTGATAACTTGGGGCCGCACACCACCCCATCCCGCCTGTGCCCGCGGGCCTCGCACGAGCCTGCGCCCACGACTCAGGAGCCACCTACCCGTGACCCCCATGACCACCCTCGCGCTCGGCCCGCAGTGGCTGGACGCGAACTATCTGATCGAGCAATTCGGTCTGATCGGCGTCCTGGCCATCGTCTTCGCGGAGTCCGGCCTCCTGATCGGCTTCTTCCTGCCGGGCGACTCGCTGCTCTTCACCACCGGCCTGCTGGTCACCACCAACCAGATCGACAAGCCGCTGTGGCTCGTCGCCACGCTGGTCGTGCTCGCCGCCATCCTGGGAGACCAGGCCGGCTATCTCTTCGGCCGTAAGGTCGGACCCGCGCTCTTCAAGCGCCCGGACTCCCGCCTCTTCAAGCAGGAGAACGTCGAGAAGGCGCACGAGTTCTTCGAGAAGTACGGGCCGAAGTCGCTGGTCCTGGCCCGTTTCGTGCCGATCATCCGCACCTTCACGCCGATCATCGCCGGCGTGAGCCGGATGAACTACCGCTCGTTCCTGATCTTCAACATCATCGGCGGTGTCCTCTGGGGCGCCGGTGTGACGCTGCTGGGCGCCGCCCTCGGCAAGGTCGAGTTCGTCAACAAGCACATCGAGCTGATCCTCGTCGCCATCGTGCTGATCTCGGTGGTGCCCGTCGCCATCGAGCTGCTGCGGGCCCGCTCCAAGAGCAAGAAGGCACCGGCCGCCCAGGGCGGTCACGACGGCCGCCCGCCGGTCCAGCGCGGGCGTCACGCCAAGCGCTGAGCCGCCGCCCCACGGCCACCGCGGGCCCCTCGCGCCACCGTCTCACCGCCGTCCGGAGTGTGCCCAGGACCACGCTGGGCACACGGGCCACTGATCAGGCATGGTGGCCATAGCAGGGCGGCAGGAGGCGTAAGAGGAGCGCGTGGTGGCGGATCGCAAGAGGGGCGGCAGGGCCGCGGACGCGGAGCAGGCCGAGGACCGGAAGCCGCAGTCCGACGAGGCGCACAGCGCCTTCACCCCACCGCTCGGGGTCCCGCTCCCGCCGCCGCCCGAGGACGACCACCCGACCTCCGAGTTCGCCGTCCCCGAGGGCATCGCCCCGGAGTCCGGCGCCGAACCGGAGGGCTCGGCCTTCACGCTCCCGCCGGGCACCTCCGTCCCCGTCGCCCCCCAGGCCGTCTACCCCGCCTTCACCCCGCCGCACGGCATACCCAGGGTCAGCCTGACCAAGGAGGCGCCCTGGCAGGACCGGATGCGCACGATGCTGCGGATGCCGGTCGGCGAGCGGCCCGCCCCCGAGCGGGCCGAGAAGCAGGACGAGCCCGGGCCGCCCGTCCCGCGCGTGCTCGACCTCACTCTGCGCATCGGCGAGCTGCTGCTCGCGGGCGGCGAGGGCGCCGAGGACGTCGAGGCGGCCATGTTCGGCGTCGCGCACGCCTACGGGCTCGACCGCTGCGAGCCGACCGTCACCTTCACCCTGCTGACCGTCAGCTACCAGCCGTCCCTCGTCGACGACCCCGTCACCGCCAACCGCACGGTCCGCCGGCGCGGCACCGACTACACCCGGCTCTCGGCCGTCTTCCGGCTCGTCCACGACATCACCTCCCGGGGCCTGACCCTGGAGGAGGCGTACGGCCGTCTCGCCGAGATACGCCGCAACCGCCACCCGTACCCCGGCTGGGCGCTGACCGCCGCCTCCGGGCTGCTCGCCGGCGCGGCGAGCATGCTCGTCGGCGGTGGGGTCGTGGTCTTCCTGGCGGCCGCCGTGGGCGCGATGTGCGGCGACCGGCTGGCCTGGCTGGCCTCGGGGCGCGGGCTGCCGGAGTTCTACCAGTTCGTGGCCGCCGCGATGCCGCCCGCCGCGATGGGCGTGGCGCTCAGCGCCAGCCACGCGCACGTCCAGGCGTCCGCGGTGATCACCGGCGGTCTGTTCGCGCTGATCCCCGGGCGGGCGCTGGTGGCGGGCGTGCAGGACGGCCTGACCGGCTACTACATCACCGCGGCGGCCCGGCTGCTGGAAGTCGGCTATCTCATCGCCGGCATCGTCTGCGGCGTGCTGATCGTCCTCTACGGGGGCGTGCGCATCGGCGGCGGCACCCTCAACCCGGAGGCGGCCCTGGAGCGGCAGGAACGGCCGGTCCTCCAGATCATCGCGGCGATGCTGCTGGTCTTCGCCTTCGCCGTGCTGCTCCAGCAGGAGCGGAGCACGGTGCTGGCCGCGACGCTCAACGGCGGCGTCGCCTGGGTGATCTACGCGGCGCTCGCGGACACCGCCGGGGTCGACCCCGTGCCCGCCACGGCCATCGCCGCCGGGCTCGTCGGCCTCTTCGGCCAGCTGCTCTCCCGCTACCGGTACGCGTCCGCGCTGCCGTACGTCACGGCGGCGATCGGGCCGCTGCTGCCCGGTAGCGCCACGTACTTCGCGCTGCTGAACTTCGCGAAGAACGAGATGAACGCGGGCATCTCCAGCCTCACGAAGGCGGCGGCCCTCGCGCTGGCGATCGCGATCGGGGTAAACCTGGGATCCGAGGCGGCCCGGCTGTTCATCAGGGTGCCGGGAGGCGCGGGTACGCGTCGCGCGGCGAAGCGGACGCGGGGGTTCTGACCTCGCGGGTCCGGCGGTGCGCCGGGCGCGCGGAGCCGCTGTGCCCCGCGGCGGGCTCCAGCCCGTCCCTGGAGACGCCCGTCCCTGGAGACGGGAGCCCGGGGCGGTCCTACCCGCCGGACCGGGCGGAAACGCGGCCGGTCCGGGAGACGTTCGAGGGGCGGGGCCCCGTACGGCCGTGCCGCACGGGGCCTGCCCGTCGAACAAGAGCCGTCAGGCTCAGTGGTGGGCGCCACCGGCGGCCTCGAGGCGCTTGTAGGACGCCTCGATCTCCGCCTCGGCCTCCGCGCGACCGACCCAGTCCGCGCCTTCGACGGACTTGCCCGGCTCCAGGTCCTTGTAGACCTCGAAGAAGTGCTGGATCTCCAGGCGGTCGAACTCCGACACGTGGTGGATGTCGCGCAGGTGCTCCACGCGCGGGTCGCTCGCCGGGACGCACAGCAGCTTGTCGTCGCCGCCGGCCTCGTCCGTCATGCGGAACATGCCGATGGCGCGGCACTTGATGAGGCAGCCCGGGAAGGTCGGCTCGTCCAGGATGACGAGGGCGTCCAGCGGGTCGCCGTCCTCGCCGAGGGTGTTCTCGACGAAGCCGTAGTCGGCCGGGTAGCTGGTCGAGGTGAAGAGTCGACGGTCCAGGCGGATGCGACCCGTCTCGTGGTCCACCTCGTACTTGTTCCGCGAACCCTTCGGGATCTCGATGGTGACGTCGAACTCCACGGGTGGCTCCTCCATGATCAACACATACGTCTGGTGGTTAAGTGTCTCTCACGCGGGTGTGTGGTGGCGAAAGGGGCTGGTCCGACGTGCCTGAGGCCAGGTCGTGGCAGATCGGGTGGTGGCGTGAAGCCCCGCCTGTACAACGCCGGACAGTGCGATTCGTCGCGGTTTCCGCCCTGGCCGGTTTGGTGGCGGCCGGTGGCGCCGTGGGCGTCGCGGGCCCGTGGGAGGGCGGCCGGCGCGTCGCCGAGCGGGAGCGGGCGGCGGCGGGTACGGACCGGTCGGCCGACCGCGAGGAGACCCGGCGGCCCGGCCGCTCCGCCGCGCCCCCCGTCCTGGTGGGCGCCGGCGAGCGCGGCGCCGCCCGCGAGGCCGCCCCGGACGGCCTCGCCGCCGCCCTTGAACCGCTGCTGAAGGACCCCGCGCTGGGCGACCGGCGCTCCGCCGCCGTCTACGACGCCGCCACCGGCAAGCGCCTCTACGGCTCCGACGAGGGCACCGCCCGGACCCCCGCCTCCACGATCAAGCTGGCCACCGCCGCCGCGGCGCTCTCGGCCCTGGGCCAGGACCACCGCGTCGACACGACCGTGGTGGCCGACGGCGGCGACCGGATCGTGCTCGTCGGCGGGGGAGACCCCACGCTCACGGCGCGCGACGACGCGGCCTCCGGGCCGCAGCGGCCCGCGAGCCTGAAGGAGCTGGCCCGGAGCACCGCCCGGGCGCTCAAGGCGCGCGGCAAGGACCGGGTCGAGGTCGGCTACGACACCTCCCGTTACTCCGGCCCCGCCCTCCACCCCATGGGCCCCGACGAGAACATCGCGCCCGTCAGCGCCCTGATGGTCGACGAGGGCCGCCTCGACGACTCCGACCGCGGCCCGGCCGAGCGCTCCGCGGACCCGGCCGCCGACGCGGCGAAGAAGTTCGCCGGCCTGCTGCGCGACGAGGGCGTCGCGACGGACGGCGACGTGACGCCCCGCCGCGCCGGGGACAAGGCGGAGCGCCTCGCCGCGGTGTCCTCACCGACCGTGGCCGCGCTCGTCGAGCGGACCCTCACCAACAGCGACAACGACATCGCCGAGGCGCTGGCCCGGCAGACCGCGCTCGCCTCGGGGCAGGAGGCGAGCTTCGAGGGCGCCGCCAGGGCGGTCACCGCGCGGCTGGACGCGCTGGGGCTCCCCGGCGCCCGGATCGCCGACGGCAGCGGCCTGGACCGCGCCGACCAGATCTCCGCGGACCTCCTTGCCCGGCTGCTCGTACGGGCCGCCGAGCCCGGCCGCCCCGGGCTGCGCCCGGTCCTCACCGGTCTGCCGGTGGCGGGCTTCAGCGGCACCCTGCGCGGCCGGTACGCGGACGAGGCGGCGGGCCGCGGCCTCGTCCGGGCCAAGACCGGCACGCTGAGGGGGGTGAACACGCTGGCCGGGACCGTGGTCGACGCCGAGGGCCGGGTCGTGACGTTCGCGTTCATGGCCTCCGGGACCGAGGACGCGGACGCCGCGCAGCGGGCTCTGGACCGGCTGGCCGCCAAGGTGGCGGACTGCGGCTGCCGGAGCTGACCCGTTCCGGCGGTTGTCCACAGCCCGCGGGACCGCGCTACCCCGAGCGGAGCGGTGCACGTACCGTGAAGCCATGACGAGCATCGGTGGTGCGGAGATGGTCGACTGGAAGCTCGCGGTGGCGACCGCGACCCGGCTCGTACGGCCGGGGCCGGAAGTCGGTCGCGACGAGGCGCGGGAGGTCGTCGCCGAGCTGCGGCGGCACGCGAAGACGTCGGAGGAGCACGTCCGGGCGTTCACCCGGATGGCGCCGCCGCCGGGGAACCCGGACGGACCGGCGGTGCACGACACCCCGGTGCTGGTGGTGGACCGGGCCGGGTGGATCAAGGCGAACGTCGCCGGTTTCCGGGCCGTCCTCGGCCCGCTGCTGGAGAAGATGCAGGACCGCCGGGGCAATGTGCCCGGCGGCGCGGTGCTGGGCGCGGTCGGCGGCAAGGTGACCGGTGTGGAGCTGGGCATGCTGCTGTCGTTCCTCGCCTCCCGCGTGCTGGGCCAGTACGAGACGTTCGCGCCCGCCACGGGCGATCTGCCGGGCGCGGCGAACGGCGGCCGTCTGCTGCTCGTCGCGCCGAACATCGTCCATGTCGAGCGCGAGCTGGAGGTGGATCCGCACGACTTCCGGCTGTGGGTGTGCCTGCACGAGGAGACGCACCGGACGCAGTTCACGGCCGTGCCCTGGCTGCGCGACCACATCGAGAGCGAGATCCAGGCGTTCCTCGGCGAGACCGAGGTCGACCCGGCGACGCTGCTGGAGCGGATCCGCGAGGCCGCGCAGTCGCTGGCGGGCGGGCGGGCCGACGAGGGCGAGGCGGCGGAGGAGCGGGGCGGCCGGAGCATCGTCGACCTGGTCCAGACGCCCGCCCAGCGGGAGATCCTCGGCCGGCTGACGGCGGTGATGTCCCTGCTGGAGGGGCACGCCGACTACGTGATGGACGGCGTGGGCCCGCGGGTGGTGCCCTCGGTCGCCGAGATCCGGGAGAAGTTCCAGCAGCGGCGGGCGAACGGCGCGGGCCGGCTGGACGCGGCGCTGCGCAGGCTGCTGGGCCTGGACGCCAAGCTGCGGCAGTACCGTGACGGTGAGCGCTTCGTCCGCGCGGTCGTGGACGCGGTGGGCATGGACGGCTTCAACCGGGTGTGGACCTCCCCGAACACACTCCCGACCAAGGCGGAGATCGCCAAACCGGCGGACTGGGTCACGAGGGTGCACGGCAGGTCGGAGCAGTGAAGCGGAAGCTCCTCCTCCGGGTAGAACGCCTCCGTAATCACCCTTCCGAGGGACCGTGAGCCAGGGGTGGGCGTGCGATGCTCGGGTAATGGC
This sequence comes from Streptomyces albireticuli, assembly GCF_021228125.1. Taxonomy (GTDB): domain Bacteria; phylum Actinomycetota; class Actinomycetes; order Streptomycetales; family Streptomycetaceae; genus Streptomyces; species Streptomyces albireticuli. The sequence continues at coordinate 65,898 of NZ_JAJQQS010000017.1, read as the reverse complement.
TCGCTTCTGTCACCATCGACGCACACAGCGTGACTGAGGCCATCGAAGCTCGAGCAGCTCCGAACGATCTCCATATGGAACGATTGGACACACGGACATGGGTCCACATCCCGCGGTCGCCGCGATACGCCTGGCGGTCCGCCGCGTACTCCACGACGTCCTCACCCCCACCTCGCCCGCATCCGTTCCCCCCGCTTCCTCGGACCGGCCGCCGCTGGTCCTGGTGGCCTGCTCCGGCGGCGCCGACTCCATGGCGCTGGCCTCCGCCCTGGCCTTCGAGGCCCCCAGGCTCGGCATCCGGGCCGGCGGGGTCACCGTCGACCACGGCCTCCAGCACGGCTCCGACGTCCGCGCCGCCGAGGTCGTCAGCCGGCTGGCCGCCTTCGACCTCGACCCCGTCGAGGCCGTCACGGTGACGGTCGGCCGGGACGGCGGCCCCGAGGCCGCCGCCCGCGACGCCCGCTACGCCGCGCTGGACGCCGCCGCCGAGCGTCACGGCGCCGCCGCGGTCCTCCTCGGCCACACCCGGGACGACCAGGCCGAGACGGTCCTCCTCGGCCTCGCCCGCGGCTCCGGCATCCGCTCGCTCTCCGGCATGGCCGTGGCCTCCGGCGTCGACGGCCGCTACCGCAGGCCCTTCCTGGGCCTGGACCGCCAGACCGCCCGCAAGGCCTGCATGGTGCAGTCCCTGCCCGTCTGGGACGACCCGCACAACGCCGACCCGGCCTACACCCGCTCCCGGGTCCGCCACGAAGCGCTCCCCGTCCTGGAGAAGGCCCTCGGCAAGGGCGTCGTCGAGGCCCTCGCCCGCACGGCCCAGCTCTCCCGCGACGACGCGGACGCCCTCGACGGCTGGGCGGCCGCCGTGGAGCCGTCCGTGCGCGACGACACCGGGGCCCTGGAGGCCGCGAAGCTCTTCGCGCTGCCCCCCGCGGTCCGCCGCCGGGTGCTGCGCCGCGCGGCCATCTCGGCGGGCTCCCCCGCCGGTTCGCTCTTCGCCCGGCACATCGAAGAGGTCGACCGGCTGATCACCGGTTGGCGCGGCCAAGGAGCCATCAACCTCCCCGGGCGGGTCGCGGTCCGCAGGCAGGGTGGCAGACTGGTGCTCCGGCAGGGCTGATTCGAACGAGTGCGGATAGGTCGCGGCTCGTCCCGAATCAACGCCGGATGAGCCGTAACCAAACGAGAGTGACGCGGGTGGACGACAAGGACATGGGCACCGACCTCAAGTCGGTGCTCATCACCAAGGAAGAGATCGACGCGAAGCTGGCGGAGCTGGCCGCGAAGATCGACGCGGAGTACGCGGGCAAGGACCTGCTCATCGTCGGTGTCCTGAAGGGCGCCGTGATGGTGATGGCGGACCTGGCGCGTGCGCTGTCCACCCCCCTCACGATGGACTGGATGGCGGTGTCGTCGTACGGCGCGGGCACCCAGTCCTCCGGGGTGGTGCGCATCCTCAAGGACCTCGACACCGACATCAAGGGCAAGCACGTCCTGATCGTCGAGGACATCATCGACTCCGGCCTCACCCTCTCGTGGCTGCTGTCGAACCTGGGCTCGCGCGAGCCCGCCTCCCTCAACGTCGTGACGCTCCTGCGCAAGCCGGAGGCGGCCAAGGTCGCGATCGACGTGAAGTGGGTCGGCTTCGACATCCCCAACGAGTTCGTGGTCGGCTACGGCCTGGACTTCGCCGAGAAGTACCGCAACCTGCCCTTCGTGGGCACGCTCGCGCCGCACGTCTACGGCGGCTAGGGTCCACGGCCCGGACGGGCCCTCCGACGGGCGGGAACCGAACAGCGGTTTCCGCCGTTGGAGCATGGGAAGGCGGGTTGGTTGACCGTCTGCGGCAGCGTCGGGTGACAATGCTGGGGTACCGTCCGAAGGTCAGTCTTTTCAAGCATTCTGTTTTCGAGCACCGCAAGGTCGAGCAGAACACCGTACGCACAGGCACCCCCCGAGGGGCAGCCGTGCCTCACTGTGGCAGGAGGGACGGGGCGCCCGCGCCCCGTATGGATGGACGTGAAGCGCTACTTCCGTGGGCCGGTCATGTGGATCGTGCTGGCCGTCCTCGCCGTGGTCGTGTTGATGCAGGTCGTCGGCTCGTCCGGCGGCTACAAGTCGGTGGACACCAGCCAGGTCGTGCAGGCGATCGCCAAGGACCAGGTGAAATCGGCCGAGCTGACGACCGGCGACGAGAACAAGATCAAGGTTGAGCTCAAGGACGGCCAGAAGGTCAAGGGCAGCAGTAAGGTCCAGGCCAACTACATCGACGTCCAGGGCGTCGACCTGGCCAAGACCCTGCAGGCCAACTCCGAGAAGAACATGATCCCGGAGGGCTACAACGTCTCGACGTCCAAGCAGAACCCCTTCATCGGGGTGCTGCTCTCGTTGCTGCCGTTCGTCCTCATCGTCGTGGTCTTCCTGTTCCTGATGAACCAGATGCAGGGCGGCGGCTCCCGGGTCATGAACTTCGGGAAGTCCAAGGCCAAGCTGATCACCAAGGACACCCCCAAGACGACCTTCGCCGACGTGGCCGGGTCGGACGAGGCGGTCGAGGAGCTCCACGAGATCAAGGAGTTCCTCCAGGAGCCGGCGAAGTTCCAGGCCGTCGGCGCCAAGATCCCCAAGGGTGTGCTGCTCTACGGCCCGCCCGGTACGGGCAAGACCCTGCTCGCGCGCGCCGTCGCCGGCGAGGCGGGCGTGCCCTTCTACTCGATCTCCGGCTCCGACTTCGTCGAGATGTTCGTGGGTGTCGGCGCCTCGCGCGTCCGTGACCTCTTCGAGCAGGCCAAGGCGAACGCCCCGGCCATCGTCTTCGTCGACGAGATCGACGCCGTCGGCCGGCACCGCGGCGCGGGCCTCGGCGGCGGTCACGACGAGCGCGAGCAGACCCTCAACCAGCTCCTGGTCGAGATGGACGGCTTTGACGTCAAGGGCGGCGTCATCCTGATCGCCGCCACCAACCGCCCGGACATCCTCGACCCCGCGCTGCTGCGCCCGGGCCGTTTCGACCGGCAGATCGCGGTCGACCGTCCGGACATGCAGGGCCGTCTGGAGATCCTCAAGGTCCACCAGAAGGGCAAGCCGGTCGCCCCGGACGTCGACCTCTCGGCCGTCGCCCGCCGCACCCCCGGCTTCACCGGTGCCGATCTCTCCAACGTGCTGAACGAGGCCGCGCTGCTCACGGCCCGCAGTGACAAGAAGCTGATCGACAACCACTCCCTGGACGAGGCGATCGACCGCGTCGTGGCCGGCCCGCAGAAGCGGACCCGGATCATGAGCGACAAGGAAAAGAAGATCACCGCGTACCACGAGGGCGGTCACGCCCTGGTCGCGGCGGCCTCGCCGAACTCCGACCCGGTCCACAAGATCACGATCCTGTCCCGCGGTCGCGCGCTCGGCTACACCATGGTCCTGCCCGACGAGGACAAGTACTCCACCACGCGCAACGAGATGCTCGACCAGCTGGCGTACATGCTGGGCGGGCGCGCGGCCGAGGAGCTCGTCTTCCACGACCCGACCACCGGTGCGGCCAACGACATCGAGAAGGCCACCGCCACGGCCCGCGCGATGGTCACGCAGTACGGCATGACCGAGCGGCTCGGCGCGATCAAGTTCGGCTCGGACAACAGCGAGCCGTTCCTGGGCCGCGAGATGTCGCACCAGCGCGACTACTCCGAAGAGGTCGCGGGCCTGGTCGACGAAGAGGTCAAGAAGCTCATCGAGACCGCGCACAACGAGGCGTGGGAGATCCTCGTCGAGAACCGCGACGTCCTCGACAACCTGGTTCTGGCCCTCCTGGAGAAGGAGACGCTGAACAAGGAGGAGATCGCCGAGATCTTCAAGCACATCGTGAAGCGCCCGGCCCGCCCGGCGTGGACCGGTTCCTCGCGCCGTACGCCGTCCACCCGCCCGCCGGTGCTCTCCCCCAAGGAGCTCGCGCCGAGCAACGGCGGCCAGACCGTCGAGTCCGTCGACCTTCCCGACGACTCGCGGCCGGAGGCCTGAGCACCCCACGCTCGATCCGGGCCCCCGTAGGGGACCGGAATGGATGCCGCGCCCCCCAGGTTATTAGCCTTGGGGGCGCGGCATTCCGCATGTCCGGCCGCTGCCGGCTGTACGTACGAGAGAACGAGGCAACCCCATGACCGACCCGGTGACGCTGGACGCCGAGAACTCCATCGGTGAATTCGACGAGAAGCGTGCCGAGAACGCCGTGCGCGAGCTCCTGATCGCAGTCGGCGAGGACCCGGACCGCGAGGGCCTGCGCGAGACGCCCGCGCGGGTGGCACGGGCGTACAAGGAGATATTCGCGGGCCTGTGGCAGGAGCCGGAGGACGTGCTGACCACCACGTTCGACCTCGGCCACGACGAGATGGTGCTCGTCCGCGACATCGAGGTGTACAGCACCTGTGAGCACCACCTGGTGCCCTTCCACGGTGTGGCGCACGTCGGCTACATCCCGGCGACGAGCGGGAAGATCACGGGCCTGTCGAAGCTGGCCCGGCTGGTCGACGTCTTCGCCCGGCGCCCGCAGGTGCAGGAGCGGCTCACGACGCAGATCGCCGATTCGCTGATGGAGATACTGGAGCCGCGCGGCGTCGTCGTGGTCGTCGAGTGCGAGCACATGTGCATGTCCATGCGCGGTATCCGTAAGCCCGGTGCCAAGACGCTGACGTCGGCGGTGCGGGGCCAGCTGCGTGACCCCGCCACCCGGGCCGAGGCGATGAGCCTGATCATGGCCCGCTGAGCGGGCCGGCGCCTTACGCGCTCAGGCGGCTGCCCATCCACTGGAGGGTGGGGTTCAGCTCACGGCGCCACGTGTTGAAGTTGTGGCCGCCGCTGTCGAGGATGATCGAGGAGACCCGGGCCGAGCCCTTGGCCTCCTCGATGAACTTCAAGGTGTCCTTGTAGTTGTGCTCGCCCTGCTTGCTGCTGGTCACCAGCACCGAGATGGGCGGGGTCTTCTCGTGCTTGAGGCGCCACATCACGTCGTTCTCGTTCTCCAGCTTCTTGCTGCCGCCGAAGAGGGAACCGGTCGTGGGGTCCTGCAGGGCCTTGTAGTAGCCGGAGAGCGAGGCCGCGGCGCCGTAGGCGTCCGGGTGGCGCATGGCGATCTTGAGTGCGCAGTAGCCGCCGGTCGAGTTGCCGATGATGCCCCAGTTCTCGGCCTTGTCACCGACGCGGTAGCGCTGGGATATCGCCTTGCGGATGTCCTTGGCGAAGAAGGTCTCGGCCTGGGGGCCGTTGGGTATGTCGATGCACTCGGTGTCGCGCTGGCCCACGACGGACGGGCGCAGCATCACCAGGATGGTCGGCTGCATCTTCTTGGCCTTGGCGAGCTTGTGCGCGCGCACCGGGTAGTCCAGGCCCTTGATCAGGGCCTCGGAGGTGCCCGGGAAGCCGGTCAGCACGACGGAGGCGGGAAAGTTCTTCTGCGCGTACTCCGGCTGGAAGTACTCCGGGGGCAGGTAGACGTACGCCGGGCCGTTGATCTTCGATTCGACGCCCGCGACCATGATCTTCTCGATCTTGCCGCCGACCCGGGGCACATCGCCGCGCGGGACCTTCACCGCCTGGGTGCTCACGACCTGCACCCGCTTGCCGCTGGCGCTGTGGTCGACGACGACGCCCTCGGACTTCACCTGGCCGAAGAGATCCGCCCAGGAGCCGTAGAAGCCGAAGGACTGGTTGGCCCAGAGACCGATCGCCGCGAACAGCGTGAGCTGGGTGGCGAACATCATGCCGATCCGTCCGAGGACGGATCCGATACTCTTCTTGCCCAGGCGGGGCCAGAGCCAAATGGTCAGAGCGAAGAGCACTACCGCCGCCGCTATGGCAAGCAGCAGAACCGCCATGCTGGTGAGACCCATGAGGTGCTTTCTGCCGAGCGACCCGGCAGGGGGTCGCGGAATGGTTACTTCTTTCCGGGCTCGGCCCCCGGCGGAACCTCAACCCCGAAACCGTCGTCCTACAGGGCGCACATTGTCCGGGCGCTGCCGCCAGATGGCGCAGGACCACTCGACAGGACGACGGGAAGAGATGTCTGTCAGGGTAGATGGCAAAAAGTCCGATGGGGTTCCCGAGGGGACCAAGCGACTGTCGAGGCTTGCGCGCATCCTCAAGGGGCCACGGCCTGAGCACGTGCCCGCGGTCGTGGGTACGGTCGCGGCCGTCATCGGCCTGCTCGACATCCTGGCCGGGGTCGTCCCCCGGTGGCGCTGGAGCCGTGTCCACAGCTTCGCCGAGGTCCTGCCCGGTTCGGTGACCCAGCTGGCGGCCGCCGGCTCGATCATCGTCGGCATCCTGCTCCTGATGCTGGCCCACGGCCTCAAGCGGGCCAAGCAGCAGGCCTGGCTCGCCGCCGTCGTGCTGCTGCCCATAGGCGCGGCCGCCCAGCTGATCTACCGCCACTCGTACCCCGGCGTCGCCTTCTCCCTGCTGGTCTTCGCCTACCTGATCTGGCACCGGAAGGCGTTCTTCGCGCTGCCCGACCCGCGCAGCCGCTGGAAGGCGCTGGCCAACTTCGTCCTCATGGGCGCGGCCAGCTTCGGCCTCGGCTGGGTGATCGTCGGCTCGCACCCGAAGCAGATGATCGGCGACCCGCCGGTCCTGGAGCAGATCGAGCACGTGATCTGGGGCCTCTTCGGCTTCGAGGGATCGATCCGCTACACCGGCGGCGTCGACTACACCGTCGGCTACTCCCTGGGCGCCCTCGGTCTGCTGACCGTGGCCACCACCGCCTTCCTCGCCTTCCGCCCGGCCTACCCGGCCGCGGTCCTCACCGAGGAGGACGAGGACCGGCTGCGCGAGCTGCTCGACAAGCACGGCGCCCGCGACTCGCTCGGCCACTTCGCGCTGCGCCGTGACAAGAGCGTCGTCTTCTCGCCCTCGGGCAAGGCCGCCGTCTCCTACCGCGTCGTCTCCGGCGTGATGCTCGCCAGCGGTGACCCGATCGGCGACGTCGAGGCGTGGCCCGGCGCCATCGAGAAGTTCATGGAGCTCGCCAAGCGCCACTCCTGGACCCCGGCGGTCGCCGGCTGCAGCGAGACCGGTGGCGAGGTCTGGACCCGTGAGACCGGTCTGGACGCCCTGGAGATGGGCGACGAGGCCATCGTCGACGTCGCCGACTTCTCCCTCACCGGCCGCTCCATGCGCAACGTCCGCCAGATGGTCAAGCGCATCGAGCGCAACGGCTACAGCACCAAGGTGCGCCGCGTCGGCGACCTGGGCCCCGAGGAGCTGGAGGCCGTCCAGAAGGCCGCCAACGCCTGGCGCGACACCGAGGACGAGCGCGGCTTCTCCATGGCCCTGGGCCGCATCGGCGACCCCAAGGACCTGGACGCCATCATCGCGACCGCCCACAAGGACCCGGAGGAGGGCGAGGACTGCCCGTTCGGCGACCTCCGCGCGATGCAGCACTACGTGCCGTGGGGCCCGGACGGCAGCTCGCTGGAGCTGATGCGCCGCGACCGCAGCGCGGACCCGGGCATGAACGAGCTCCTGATCGTCGCGTTCCTCCAGGCCGCGCCGGACCTGAAGATCAAGCGCCTGTCGCTGAACTTCGCGTTCTTCCGCTCCGCCCTGGAGCGCGGCGGCAAGCTGGGCGCCGGCCCGGTCGTCCGGATCCAGCGCACCGTGCTGGTCTTCCTCTCGCGCTGGTTCCAGATCGAGTCGCTCTACAAGTTCAACGAGAAGTTCCGGCCGCGCTGGGAGCCGCGCTTCGTGGTCTTCCCGAACAGCCGTGACCTGCCGCGCATCGGCTTCGCGATGATGCAGGCCGAGGGCTTCCTGGAGCTGCCGCGCCTGCTGCGCCGCCGCCCGGCCGAGCCCAAGGCGTCCGTGCACGACGAGGACGCCGTCTCCGCCTCGGAGGTCACCCGCGCGGCCTGACCGCCGCAGCGGTCCGAAGGCCCCGCCCCGAGCGCCCCAGGCGCCGCGGCCGGGGCCTTCGGCGTTTTCGGGCCCGTGCGCCCGCCGCGGCCGGATCCGGCCTCCGGGCGGGCGGCGCGCCCTTGGCGGCACGCCCTAGGCTTGTCGGCATGAGTACGTTGCGCGGTCGATTCGGGCCCGTCGGTCTGCCGGAGTGGGACCGCTGTGCGGTGATGGGCGTGGTCAATGTCACGCCCGATTCGTTCTCCGACGGCGGTCGCTGGTTCGACACCGAGGTGGCGGTCAAGCGAGGTCTGGACCTGGTGGCCCAGGGCGCCGACCTGGTCGACGTGGGCGGCGAGTCCACCCGGCCGGGCGCACCACGGGTGGACGAGCGCGAGGAGCTGCGCCGGGTGATCCCGGTGGTCCGGGGGCTGGCGGGCGAGGGCGTGGTGGTCTCCGTGGACACCATGCGCGCCGCGGTCGCGGAAGCGGCGGTCGAGGCCGGCGCGGTGCTGGTCAACGATGTCAGCGGGGGGCTGGCGGACCCGGCGATGGTGCCGGTGGTGGCCACGGCCGGGGTGCCGTTCGTGGTGATGCACTGGCGCGGGTTCAGCGCAGACATGAACAGCCGGGCGGTCTACGGGGACGTGGTCGGCGAGGTCCTCGACGAGCTGCGGCAGCGGCTGGACGCGGTGGTCGACGGCGGGGTGTCCCCGGACCGGCTGGTGGTCGACCCGGGCCTCGGCTTCGCGAAGAACGCCGACCACGACCTGGCGCTGGTCGCCGGGCTGGACCGGCTGGGCCGTGAGCTGGAGCGCCCGATGCTGGTGGCGGCGTCCCGCAAGCGGTTCCTGGGCCGGGTGCTGGCCGGGCCCGAGGGCAGCCCGCCGCCGGCCCGGGAGCGGGACGCGGCGACGGCGGCCGTATCGACGATCGCGGCCCGCGAGGGCGCCTGGGCCGTCCGGGTGCACGAGGTCCGGGCGAGCGCGGACGCGGTGCGGGTGGTGCGGGCCGTGGAGGAGGCGGCGGCACAGGCGGCCGGTGCCGCGGCGCGGACGGGCACCGAGGGCGCCTCCGGCGCCGGGGAGGCCGTGTGAGTGCCGCTCGTACGGACAGCGAGCGGGTCGAGCTGGCGAACACCGCCCTCTACGAGGCGGTGGAGCGCGGCGACACGTCGGCCATGGGGGAGCTGTGGCTGGACGATCCGGACGTCGTGGTGTCGTGCGTGCACCCCGGTTGGCCGGTGCTGCGCGGACGGAGCGAGGTGCTCCGTTCGTATGCGCTGATCATGGCGAGCACGGACTACATCCAGTTCTTCCTGACGGACGTCGAGGTTGCCGTCACCGGTGACACGGCGCTGGTGACGTGCACGGAGAACATCCTCAGCGGCGGCCCGGCGGAGTCGGAGGGGGAGCTGGGGCCGCTGGTGGGCCAGCTGGTCGTGGCGACGAACGTCTTCCGGCGGGTCGGCGAGGAGTGGAAGGTGTGGTCGCACCACGGCTCGCCGGTGCTCGCGGGCCGGGAGGACGAGGACGGGCCGGAGGAGGGGGAGGACGAGGGGGCGTAGGCCGGGGTGGCGCGCCTGCGGCGGGCTTTTTCCCTACCACGCTCCTTGTTTCAGCCCGTCCGGCGATTGAGGACACCGCGCGTCAGCGCGGCACCGGGGGCCCGGGGGCTCGCCCCCGGTTCGGGAAGGGGCGGGTAGGGGAAAAATCACCGTCCAGGCCCGGGCGTAACCCGCCGTCCGGTGGGTATGCGCGGCCAAAATCCCCGCCCCTACCCGCCGCGTGAGTTTCCTTGCCCCAGACGCCCGAGCTGTCACCGAATATCCGTAAACGTCTCCGATGTCGCCAGATATCTCCAGCGCCCCCGGCGTCCATGTGCGAGCGGTGTCGGCGCTCGCAGGTAGATTCGAAGTGGGCACCCCGGCCGACGGCGGGGGACGGGCGACGCGCCGGCCGGGCCGGAACGCACTCGCCATACCGACGACCAGCAGGAGTGATTCGTGTGGATCGTGTCGCGCTGCGCGGCTTGAAGGCTCGCGGGCACCACGGGGTGTTCCCCCGGGAGCGCGAGGAGGGCCAGACCTTCATCGTGGACCTGGTGCTGAGTCTGGACACCCGGCCCGCCGCGGCCGACGACGACCTCGCGAAGACCGTGCACTACGGCATCGTGGCGGAGGAGGTCGTCGACATCGTCCAGGGCGAGCCCGTCGACCTGATCGAGACCCTCGCCGAGCGGATCGCCGAGCAGTGTCTGAAGCACGACGCGGTGCGGGAGGTCGAGGTGGTCGTGCACAAGCCCGACGCCCCGATCACCGTGCCTTTCGACGATGTGACGATCACTATTACCCGGAGCCGAGTATGAGCAGCAGCGACCCGACCGTGCAGCCGGTGCCCGCCTCCGTGGTGGCGCAGGTGGACGCGGCGGATGTGACCCTGAGTAACCCCAAACGGGCCGTGATCTCCCTGGGCAGCAATCTCGGCAACCGCCTGGAGACCCTCCAGGGCGCCATCGACGCGCTGGAGGACACGCCCGGCCTGCGGGTCAAGGCCGTGTCCCCGGTCTACGAGACGGAGCCGTGGGGCGTCGAGCCGGGCACCCAGCCTTCCTACTTCAACGCCGTGGTGCTGGTGAAGACGACCCTCCCGCCGGACTCGCTGCTGGAGCGCGGGCACGCGATCGAGGAGGCCTTCGAGCGGGTGCGGGACGAGCGCTGGGGGCCCCGCACGCTCGACGTCGACATCGTCGCCTATCAGGACGTGGTCTCGGACGACCCGGTGCTGACCCTGCCGCACCCGCGGGCGCACGAGCGCGCCTTCGTGCTGGCGCCGTGGCACGACGTGGACCCGGAGGCCGTGGTCCCGGGCCGGGGCGCGGTCGTCGAACTGCTGGCCGAGGTGGGTCTCGACAGCGTGGCTCCGCGGGTGGACCTGGAACTCCGGCTCCCGGAGTAGGCGTTGGTCCCATGGAATTCCGGCGCGCCCCGGTGCGCCGACGGACGGATGAGACGAGGGGCGACGGCTCGGTGAAGCAACTTCGGATCGGGGTGCTGGTCGGACTGTTCGCCGCGGCCGGGATCGTGTCCTGGGCGGGCGCCCGGCTGTGGGACTCCCTCGGCACGCTGCCGAGCGTGCCGGTGGCGGCGCCCATCGTGCTCGCGGTCATCGCCGCGGTCCTCGTGGCCACGGCCTTCCCGCTGCGCGCCCGGCTGCGCGCCCAGCGGGAGCGCCGCCCCGGCGCGAAGGGCGTCGACCCGCTGCTGGCCGCCCGCGCGGTCGTCTTCGGCCAGGCGAGCGCGCTGGTCGCTTCGCTGGTCGCGGGGATGTACGGCGGGGTCGGCGTCTTCCTGCTCATCGACGGGGTGGACACCACGGTCCGCCGTGACCAGGTGATCTACGCCGGGGCGTCGGTGCTGGCGGGCGCCTGTGTGGTCGCCGCCGCGTTCTTCCTGGAGCGCGTGTGCAAGCTGCCCGAGGACGAGGACGAGAACCACGGCGGCCGGGGCGCGGCAGCGGCTTAGCGCCCGGGGCTCCGCCCCGGACCCCGGTCCTCAAACGCCGGACGGGCTGGATTTTCCAGCCCGTCCGGCGTTTGAGGACATTCGGGAAGGGGCGGGTAGGGGAAAAAGCCCCGCCGCAGGCGCACCCCCGCACCCCCACCCGCCCCACGCGCTCCTACACGTCCGCGACCGTCTCCACCCGAACCTCCCCCCGCGCGGCCCCCACCGCGTCCGCGGCCGTCGACCGCCGCAGCGCCTCGTGCAGGCGTGCCGGGGTGAGGACGCCCAGGAAGTGGTCCGCGTCGGCTCCGTCGAGGACGGCGATCCAGCCCGCGTCGTGCTGGAGCATGGTGCTGAACGCCTGCTTGAGCGAGGCGCCCACCGGCAGCCAGGCGTCCATGTGGCGGGCGTGGTCGCGGACCGTCGCCTCGCCCTTCCGCGGGCCGCGCGCGGTGCCCGCGCCGGTGAGGGCGTCCGCGGAGACCCAGCCGTGGAGGTGCTCGGCGTCGTCCAGCACGACGGCCCAGCGGGCGCCCTCCGCGGCGAGCCGGGCCGCGGCGCGGCCCACGGTGTCGTCGAGGTGGACGACCGGGGGCTGTTCGAGGTCACCGGGCTCGATGGACGTGACCGAGAGCCGCTTCAGGCCCCGGTCCGCACCGACGAAGTCGGCGACGTACGGCGTGGCCGGGGAGCCCAGCACCGCCGCCGGCGGGTCGAACTGCTCGATGCGGCCCTCTCCGTAGACCGCGATGCGGTCCCCGAGGCGGACGGCCTCCTCGATGTCGTGCGTGACGAAGAGGACGGTCTTGCGGACCTGGGACTGGAGCCGCAGGAATTCGTTCTGGAGGCGCTCGCGGACCACCGGGTCGACCGCGCCGAAGGGCTCGTCCATCAGCAGTACGGGCGGGTCGGCGGCCAGCGCCCGGGCCACCCCGACGCGCTGGCGCTGCCCGCCGGAGAGCTGGTCGGGGTAGCGGTCGCCGTAGACGGAGGGGTCGAGTCCGACGAGGTCGAGGAGCTCGGCCGCGCGGGCGCGGGCCTTCTTCCGCTGCCATCCCAGCAGGTGCGGGACGGTCGCGGTGTTGTCGAGCACTGTCTTGTGCGGGAAGAGGCCGACCTGCTGGATGACGTAGCCGATGCGGCGGCGCAGCTCGACGGGGTCGACCGTGGCGATGTCCTCGCCGTCGAGGAAGATCCGGCCGTCGGTGGGCTCGATCAGCCGGTTGACCATCTTCATCGTGGTGGTCTTGCCGCAGCCCGAGGGCCCGACGAGCGTGACCAGCTCGCCCTCCGCCACTTCGAAGGACAGGTCGTCGACGGCGGTGGTGCCGTCGGCGTAGCGCTTGGTGACGTGCTCGAAGCGGATCATGGTTCCCCATTCTTGCCGTTCTGCCTGCGGACATTGTTGCCGTTGTGTGGCGACGGACTCGAATGTCAGTGCCCGGGGTTAGGGTCGCCAGTAACCGACGGTCAATGCCCAGGGGGAGGTGAGAGCGTATGGCGGAGCGGAGTTGTCTGGTCGACAACGACTGGATCTGCGGCGAGTATCTGAGCAGTCGTGGCCAGGAGCTGGTCGATGCCACGCTCCAGCACATCGGCATCACGCTCGCGTCGGTCGCGATCGGGCTGCTCGTCGCGTTCCCGCTGGCGCTGCTGGCCCGCGCCCGGCGGAGCGTGCGCGGCCCGGTGCTCGGACTGACCACGGTGTTCTACGCGATCCCGTCCCTCGCCATGTTCTCGCTGCTGGTGCCGGTCCTCGGCCTGTCGGTGTCCGTCGTGGTCACGGGCCTGGTGCTGTATTCCCTCACCATCCTCGTGCGGAACATCCTGGCCGGCCTGGCCGCGGTGCCCGAGGAGGCCCGGGAGGCGGCCCGGGGCATGGGTTACGGGCTGGTGCGGCTGCTCTTCGGGGTCGAACTCCCGCTGGCGCTGCCCGCTCTGATGGCGGGTCTGCGGATCGCCACGGTCTCCACCGTCTCGCTCACCACCATCGGTGCCATCATCGGCTATGGCGGCCTGGGCAATCTCGTCCTGAGCGGCCTGCGCAGCTATTTCAAGGCGCAGGTGCTCACGGCCTCCGTGCTGTGCGTGCTCCTGGCGGTCGTCGCCGACCTCGTTCTGCTGCTCGTCCAGCGGCTCCTGACGCCGTGGACGCGGACCCGGCGCAAGCGCGCGCCGCGCGCGGGAGCGGCGAAGAGCCCGGCCGGGCAGGCGGTGGCCTGATGGACGTCATCGAGCGGACGTGGACATGGCTGGCCACCGGCTCCCACTGGACCGGTGGGGACGGTGTGTGGCACCGCCTCGACCAGCACCTCTATCTGACGGCCGTGAGCCTGCTGATCTCCTGCGCGGTGGCGCTGCCCGTCGCCGTGGTCCTCGGCCACCTGGGGCGGGGCGGCGCGCTGGCGGTGAACCTCTCCAACGTCGGCCGCGCGGTGCCCACGTTCGCGGTGCTCGTGCTGTTGCTGCTGAGCCCGCTGGGGCAGTACGGCTCCTGGCCCACCGTCATAGCGCTGGTGCTCTTCGCCATCCCGCCCGTGCTGACCAACGCCTATGTGGGCATGCGCGAGGTCGACCGGGACATGGTCGAGGCGGCGCGGGGTATGGGGATGACCGGCCCTCAGGTGGTCGCCCGGGTGGAGCTCCCGCTCGCCTTCCCGCTGATCATGACCGGTGTGCGGTCCGCCGCGGTGCAGATCGTGGCCACGGCCACGCTCGCCGCGCTGGCCGGCGGCGGTGGCCTCGGCCGGGTCATCACGGCCGGCTTCCGGCTCACCGACACGGCGCAGGTGGTGGCCGGGGCGCTGCTGGTGGCCGTGTTCGCGCTGCTGGTGGAGGGCGTCTTCGTCCTGCTGGCGCGGCTGCTGGACCCGGTGCGCCGCCGTTCGGGGCGGACGGCGGGAAAAGTGGCGCCCACCCCTGTTTCCGACGTCTGATCAAGGGGCGCCCCGGACCGCCGGACGTGCCACCGAAATGAACGGAGTTCCCATGAGCAGGACCCCGCGTCGCGCGCGGACCGGCCGCGCCCTCCTGGCGGCCGGTGCCGTCGCCGTCCTGACCGCGGGCCTCGCCGCCTGCGGCGGCGACAGCCTGGAGAAGTCCGGTGGCGGTGGCGGCTCGGCGAAGCCGGGCGAGGGTTCGCTGGTGATCGGATCGGCCTCCTTCACCGAGTCCAAGGTGCTCGCGGAGATATACGCGGGCCTGTTGAAGGACGCCGGATATTCGGTGTCGATCAAGACTGTGGACGCCCGTGAGCTGTATGAACCGGCACTGGAGAAGGGCGAGATCGATGTCGTCCCGGAGTATGCCGCCACGCTCGCCGAATTCCTGAACAAGAAGCAGAACGGCAAGGACGCGCCGCCGGTCGCCTCCGCCGACGCCGGCGCCACGGTGAAGGCGCTCCGGAAACTCGCCGAGCCGCGCGGTCTCAAGGTGCTCGACCCCGGTCGCGCCGTCGATCAGAACGCCTTCGCCGTGACCAAGGAGTTCGCGGAGAAACACCAGCTCAAGACCCTTTCCGATCTTGGAAAGTCGAAGGAGCGGATCAAGCTCGCGGCGGGTGACGAATGCCCTGAGCGGCCCTTCTGCCAGCCCGGTCTGGAGAAGACCTACGGCATCGACGTCACCGGCATCGACCCGCTGGAGGTCGGCAGCACGCAGGCCAAGCAGGCGGTCAAGCAGGGCAAGGACCAGCTGCTGCTGACCACGACCACGGACGCGACGCTCGAACAGTTCGGCCTCGTCCTGCTGGAGGACGACAAGAAGCTCCAGAACTCCGACAACGTACTGCCCGTGGTGAATGCGAAGAAGGCGGGTTCGCAGAAGATCACGGACGCTCTCGCCAAGCTCACCAGGGTGTTGACCACGGAAGATCTCACGGAACTCAACAAGAAGGTGGACGCGCGACGGCTCAAGCCCGCGGATGTCGCCGCCGGATACCTCAAGGACAAGGGGCTGTTGACGAAGTAGAGGAAGAAGTGGAAGCAGAGGAAGCAGGGGAAGCGGAGGGGTAGCGGCGTAGGGGAGAAGTAAGATCAAGGGAAGAGTTTGGTGGTGGAGTCACACTCCCGAGGCGACGCACGGTAAGTTTCAGGCCATGCCACGAGGACGCCACCGCCATTCGCCGCCCCTGCACAGGCTTCTTCCCCCATCGTCGGTCGCCGCGACATCGGTCGCCTGCGCCGCCGGTGCCTGGGTGGTAGGTGAAACGGTCGTCATCCGGGGCCTCGCCGCGGCGGCTGCCGCCGCCGCGGTGGTCGGCGCCGTGCTGATGCGCCGTTGGGACCGCTCCGCCGGAAAGCGGGTCGCCCAGCTCACCGCCGCCCGGGTGCGGGACGAGTGGAAGACCGAGGAGCGCATAGCCGAGCTCGAGTCGGAGCTGGAGGAGGCCCGCGCGATCCGGGCCAAGCTGGAGGGCAAGCTGCGCGGCAAGCGCGCCGAGCTCGCCCGGCTCCGTACCGAACACGCCGATCTGCTGCGCCGTTACGCCACGGCCGAGACCGAGCGGGCCAGCGCTCTGGAGGGCCGCCGGGTCGCGCGGGGCTCCGTGCCCCGCCCCGCGAGGGCCCTGGAGTCCACCGCGCCCGCGGGCACGCCCGGCTCGATCGTCGCCGCGGCCGCCTACCGCAAGGCCGCCGAGGCCCTTCGCGACTTGGAGCGCAACGCCGCGCTCCAGCAGGCGGAGGCCGATGCGGAAGCCGCGGAGGAGGCGGGCGAGGACGGCGAGGGCACCGTCGCGACCGACGGCGCGGCCACCGCGGCGCCGGACACCTTCCGCCCGTCCGGGGCCGCGCGGGCCGCCGCCGTCACCGACGCGACCGCCGCCGTCACCGACGCGACCGCCGCCGTCACCGACGCGACCGCCGACGCCGCCGTCGAGACCCCGGCGGCGGACGCCGCGAAGCCGGTGGTGACGCAGAAGACGTCCGGTACCGGCGAGGCGTCCGGGACGGACGGGACGGCGGAGGCCGGCAAGTCGGCGGATGCCGGCAAGACGTCCGCGAAGGACAGGACGTCCGCGACGGACAGCGCGATCGCGACCGACAAGGCGCCCAAGGCCGTCGGCCCCGCCGCGGTCCCGGCCGGCCCGAAGGCCGCCGTGCCGCAGCAGCCCGCCGCGCGGCGCCGCGCGTCCCGCGCCCAGGGCGGCTTCGACTTCTTCGGCACACAGCAGCCCCTGCCCCCGCGTCCCGTCGAGGAGACCGACCTCGCGGACGTCGTCGGCGAGGAGGCCCTCGCCGAGGTCGAGGCCGGTGCCGACACCGAGGCCGAGGGCGACGTCATCGACCTGACGGCGCACGACGAGACCGAGCAGATAGACATCGCGGAGCTGCGCACCGCCATCTCCTGACGGAGCCCCGCGCGCGGCCCGCGCCCGGACGGCCCCCGGCGGATCTCCGCCGGGGGCCGTCGTCGTTCCGGGAGCCCGTCGACGGGCCTCAGACCGTCTACCGGTAAATCTCTCGTCGGCAGATCACTTGTCGATGTCGCCGACGACGAAGAACAGCGAGCCCAGGATCGCCACCATGTCCGCGACCAGCGTCCCCGGCAGCAGCTCGGTCAGCGCCTGGATGTTGTTGAACGAGGCCGACCGAAGCTTCAGCCGGTACGGCGTCTTGTCGCCCTTGGAGACCAGGTAGTAGCCGTTGAGCCCCAGCGGGTTCTCGGTCCACGCGTACGTCGCGCCCTCCGGCGCCTTCAGCACCTTCGGCAGCCGCTGGTTGATCGGGCCCGGCGCGAGCTCCCCGATCCGGTCCAGGCACGCCTCCGCCAGCTCCAGGGAGTTGTGCGTCTGCTCCAGCAGGCACTCGAAGCGGGCCAGGCAGTCGCCTTCCTCGCGGGTGACGACCCTCAGGGTGTCCTGGAGCTCCCCGTACGCGAGGTACGGCTCGTCGCGGCGGAGGTCGAAGTCGACGCCGGACGCGCGGGCGATGGGCCCGCTGACCCCGTACGCGTGCACGGCGTCGCGCGACAGCACGCCGACGCCGCGGGTACGGCCCCGGAAGATCTCGTTGCCGAGGACCAGCCGGTCGTAGACGTCCATCCGGGAGCGGACCTGGGCCACCGCGTGCCGGGCCCGGCCGAGCCAGCCGGCCGGCAGGTCCTCCTTCAGGCCGCCGACGCGGTTGAACATGTAGTGCATCCGGCCGCCGGAGACCTCCTCCATCACCGTCTGGAGCTCCTCGCGCTCGTGGAACGCGTGGAAGACGGGGGTGATGCCGCCCAGCTCCAGGGGGTAGGAGCCGAGGAACATCAGATGGTTGAGCACACGGTTGAGCTCGGCCAGCAGCGTCCGCGTCCACACGGCGCGCTCCGGCACCTCCATGCCGAGCATCCGCTCCACGGCGAGGACGACGCCCAGCTCGTTGGAGAACGCCGACAGCCAGTCGTGGCGGTTGGCCAGCATGATGATCTGCCGGTAGTCGCGCGCCTCGAAGAGCTTCTCCGCGCCGCGGTGCATATAGCCGACGACCGGCTCGGCGCGCTGGATCCGCTCGCCGTCCAGCACGAGCCGCAGCCGCAGCACGCCGTGCGTGGACGGGTGCTGCGGCCCGATGTTGAGCACCATGTCGGTGCTCTCCGCGGCGCCGCCCACACCGACGGTCGTCTCGGAGAGACCCGTGGAGCCGGGGGTACCGGTGGAACCAGGAGAACCAGGAGGACCAGGAGGAGGAGGGGCCATGGGGAGTAGTTTGTCAGCCCTCCGCCGCGGGGTGGCCGCCGCCGGTCCGCAGCAGGTCCGCGCAGGCGCCGCCGACCGGCTGGAGCAGCCAGCCGAAGCCGCCCAGCCCCGCCGGGGCCGTCAGCTCCGCCGCCTCGCCGGCCGCCCCCAGGGCCCGGACGTACGCGGCCGGGTCCGAGGAGGCCAGGGACAGCGGCGGGCGGGCGCCGTCGACGCCGAGCGCGCGCAGCGCCACGCGCTGGGTGAGCAGGGAGCCGCCGGGGCGGGCGCACGCGTCCAGGGCGACATGGGCGGTGATGTCGCACGAGCCGTCCGGCACCGGCCGCACCTCGCGGCCCTCGCGGAATCCGGTGAGCGTCCCGAAGGGCGGCCGGGCGTCGCGCCGGTGCGCGTAGTCGACGGCGACGGCCAGCCCGGCCCGCAGGCTGCCCACGGCCCGCGCCCAGGCGGCGTCCCGCGGCCGGCCGATCTCGGCGCGGCTGCCGGGGGGCGCGCCCTCCAGCGGCCACCAGCGGGCGAGCCACTCGGCGTCCGCGCCGGACACCGGGTCGCCGAGCAGCTCCTCGCCGTCCTCCTGTACGAGCACCTGGCGGGCGGTGCCCTCCGCGTCGGCCTCGGCGACGTCCACCGGGACGTTGTCGAGCCACTCGTTGGCGAAGAGCAGCCCCTCGACGCCGTCCGGGACGTCACCCAGCCAGGTGATGCGCGCGTCCAGGCCCGGCGGGCGCGCCGCCCGTTCCACGGCGTACGGGCGCAGCCGCGCGGCCAGCCCGGCCGGGACGGCGGCCAGCACTCCGGTCAGCAGCTCGCCCCGGCCCGCGCCGACGTCGGTGAACGCCAGCTCCGCCGGGTGCCCGAGCGCGTCGTCGACCCGGCTCAGCAGCCCGGCGACGGCCCCGGCGTACAGCGGGGAGGCGTGCACAGAGGTACGGAAGTGCCCGGCGGGGCCCTCGGGGCGCCGGTAGAAGCCGTTCGGGCCGTACAGCGCGGCCTCGGCGGCGGCCCGCCACGTTCTTGTTCCGCTTGCCATACGCACACGCTATGCGCCCTTCGTGGGCACACCGCCTCCACCTTGGGGAGTAGGCGGGGCGTCGCCGGATCGATCGTCCGATTGACCCCAGCACGTACGCGACGTGCCTACGCTGGGTGACGTGCAGCGCCTCTACGACTTCCTCCGCAGGCACCCGACGGGTGTGGACAGCTTCTGGGCCGTGTTGCTGTTCGGCATCAGCGCCCTGGTGACCGCCGAGGAGAGCGACAGAAACGCCCTCGCGGCCGTGGGGATCGCGGCGGTGCTGTGCCTGGTGGTCGCCCTGCGGCGGCGCGCTCCGGTGAAGATGCTGCTGCTGGCGACGGCGGCAGGGGTGGCGCAGCTCGTCACCGACACCCCGCAGCAGCTGGCCGACTTCGCGATGCTGGTGATCATCTACACCGTCGCGTCCGGGACGGTCCGCTGGGCCTCCCGGTTCGCCCTGGTCGGCGGGCTGCTCGCCCCGCTGATCGCCAACCTCCGCTGGAGCTCCCCCGACCAAGGGGTCAACCAGCACATCATCGGCACGGTCTTCATGACCGTCCCGTTCGTGCTGGCCTGGGTCCTCGGCGACTCGATGCGCACCCGCCGCGCGTACTGGGCGCAGCTGGAGGAGCGGGCCGGCCGCTTGGAGAAGGAGCGCGAGCAGCAGGCGCGGATGGCGGTGACGGCGGAGCGGGCGCGCATCGCGCGGGAGCTGCACGACGTCGTCGCGCACAACGTCTCGGTGATGGTGGTGCAGGCGGACGGCGCCGCGTACGTCCTGGACGCCTCGCCCGAGCAGGCCAAGCAGGCGCTGGAGACGATCTCCGGCACGGGCCGCCAGGCGCTGGCCGAGATGCGCCGGCTGCTGGGGGTGCTGCGCACCGAGGAGGGCGGCGAGGGCGGCGAGTACGTCCCGCAGCCCGACGTGGAGCAGATCGGTGACCTGGTGGAGGAGGTGCGCGGGGCCGGGCTGCCGGTCGACTTCCAGGTGGAGGGCGCGCCCCGGCCGCTGCCGAGCGGTGTGGAGCTGACCGCGTACCGCATCGTGCAGGAGGCCCTCACCAACACCCGCAAGCACGGTGGGCCGGACGCCGGGGCCAGTGTCCGGCTGACGTTCTTCGACGACGGGCTGGGCCTGCTGGTCGAGGACGACGGCCGGGGAGCGCAGCACGAGCTGTACGAGTCGGGCGGCGCGGACGGCATGGGCCACGGCCTGATCGGCATGCGCGAGCGCGTCGGGATGGTCGGCGGCACGCTGGACGCGGGGCCGCGGCCCGGGGGCGGCTTCCGGATCAGCGTGCTGCTGCCGATCAAGCCGGGAGGCCGCTGATAAGGGCGCTTTGCCGCCTCCCCCGGCTGATCCGGGCGCCGTGCCGCCCCCCGGCGGTCCGCTGCCCGGTCCCTGCCCGGACTCCTTTCCGTCCTACTGAGCGGACCGTTCCGCTCCATCGACCCGACGACCGCCTACGATCCGATCCGAACAGCCACGATCCGAACAGCCACGATCCGACCGCCGGAACATGATCCGACCGCTAGAGAGGGACGACCGCATGTCGATCCGCGTGATGCTCGTCGACGACCAGGTGCTTCTGCGCACCGGATTCCGCATGGTGCTGGCCGCCCAGCCGGACATGGAGGTCGTCGCCGAGGCCGGGGACGGCGCGGAGGCCCTGGAGGTGCTGGCCGGTACGGAGGTGGACGTCGTCCTGATGGACGTGCGCATGCCCAGGCTGGACGGGGTGGAGGCGACCCGCCGCATCTGTCTCCAGGAGGGTGCCCCGAAGGTGCTGATCCTGACCACCTTCGACCTCGACGAGTACGCCTTCTCCGCGCTGAAGGTCGGGGCCAGCGGCTTCATGCTCAAGGACGTGCCCCCGGCCGAGCTGCTGGGCGCGATCCGGGCCGTCCACAGCGGCGACGCGGTGGTGGCGCCCAGCACGACGCGCCGCCTGCTGGATCGTTTCACCCCCATGCTGCCCAGCACCACGAAGGAACCGGCGAGCGCCGAGTTGGCCCGGCTCACCGGGCGCGAGCGCGAGGTCATGCTGCTGGTCGCGCAGGGCCTGTCCAACGGTGAGATCGCGGCCCGGCTGGTGCTGTCGGAGGCCACGGTCAAGACGCACGTCGGGCGGATCCTCACGAAGTTGGGGCTGCGGGACCGGGTGCAGGTGGTTGTCCTCGCGTACGAGAGCGGGCTGGTGCGGGCGGGGGGCGGGGCGGGGTAGTAGGTGCCTCCGGCGGTCTTTCCCCAGCCCCGCCCCTTCCCGAATGTCCTCAAGCGCCGGACGGGCTGAAAATCAGCCCGTCCGGCGCTTGAGGACACCGCGCGAAGCGCGGAAAAGGGGGCCCGGGGGCTTGCCCCCGCCACGCGGCGGAGCCGCACATCGGATGCAGAGGGAAGGGGCGGGTAGGGGACAAAGCCCCGCGCAGCGGCCACCCCAGGCCCCCGCCCCGCCCGCCCCGCTCACCGCAGCACCGTCTCCAGGAAGTCGCTCCCGATCCGCGCCACCACCGTCAGATCCAGCTGGTGCAGCACGTACCGCCCCCGCCGCCGCGTGCTCAGCAGCCCCGCCTTCTTCAGCACGGCTATGTGCCGGGACACCTCCGGCGGCGTCAGGTCGTAGGCGGCGGCCAGCTCGCCCGTGGTGTGCGGGCCGCGGGCCAGGGTGCGGCACAGCCGCATCCGCACCGGGTGGGCGAGCGCCTCCAGGCGCTGCTGGACCTGTCGCGGGGCGCTCACCTGGGGGAGGTCGGCCGTGGTGATCGGATACTGCACCACCGGCCGCCAGCCGGGGCGGTAGACGAGGAGCAGGTGCGGCCAGCCGAAGGCCGTCGGCAGGAACGTCACCGAGTCGCCGTAGGCCTTGGTCCGGCCGTTGGCCAGCTTGTCGATGACGATGCGGGAGCCGTCCTCGGTGAGCGACACGGCGGGGGAGACGGCCGTGAGGGCCTCGGCGAGCCCCTTACGGCGCAGCAGATCGGCCTTGTGGCGGGCGTCGGCGGCGAGCTGTACCCGGACGCGCTGCCAGTTGTCGGCGAAGAACGCCTCCTCGCAGTCCTCGAAGAGGCGGCGCAGCCAGGCCCGCAGCGCCGCCGGGTCCTTCAGCATCCGCTCGGTGAACTCGGCCTGGCGCGGCCCCCGCGCGGCTGACAGCTCCCGGACCCGCGCCCGCTGCCGGGGATCGACCAGCGGCGAGGCGGTGGGCCAGCCGTAGTCGGCCGAGCAGGTGATCTCGAAGGCGGCGGAGACGAAGGTGTCGTCGTCCATCAGGTCGAGGTCGTCCAGCTCCTCGGCGAGCGTGGCCCGGGGGACGGCGGGCAGCAGGATGTCCGAGCGCATCGAGCGCCACAGGAAGTCGGCCTCGGTCAGCCGGTCGGCGAGGTCAGGTCTGAGGGCGGAGGCGGTGGCCGTGGCCCAGCCGTGCAGCCCGGGGTGGTGGGCCGGCTCGGACAGCGCGTGCAGCATCGCTCCCAGCTCGGCCAGCGGCGACAGGTGGAAGCCGACGCGCTCGTGCGGCAGGCCGGTGATGTCGATGTCCACGCTCATGGCCTCATCCTCGCTGCCTTTCCGCAGGTAGGGACGTCATTTGACGGTCCTCGTCAATCGACGGGGCGGTCGGCGCGAAGGCGGCGCAAGGTGGGTCGCATGGACGCCGCACAGCAGCACCTCCTCGACCTCTACCGCGCCGCACAGCACGGGGACCCGGCCCCGCCCGCCCCGGGCACGGGGGAGCGGGCCCTCGCCCGTGAGGTACGCACCCGGCGGGAGTTCCGGGCCGTCGTCGACCGGCGGGCCGCCGAGCGCCGGGCCCGCCGGCGCGCGCTCCTCGCCTTCCTGTGGCCCGCCGCCCGTACCCCCGCCACTCGTACCCCCACCGTCCGTACCTCCACCGCCCGTACCCCCGCCGCTCCCACCGCCCCGGCGACGGCGACTCCCGCGCCCCGGCAGTCGACCCCGCGGCGGACCCCGCGGCGGCCCACCGCCCCGATCCCGACGTGCTCGACCCCGCCCATGCGTCGAGCATGACGCGTCCGGCGGGCCGCCCCCGGGTTGTCCACAGGCGGGCCCCGGATCCCGGCCCAGGGTTTTCCACAGGGCTGGGGACGCCCAGAAGCGGTCCCCTTCCACTCGCGTAGCATGACGAGGGAATCGTCCGGTACCCCCCGCGGACTGGAACGGAAGGCCGTCGCCGCGTGAACGCACATCCCCTCCCGGAGCACCCGAGCCCCCAGGACCGACCCGCCAGGCTCACCGTCGGTGTCGTCGGCGCGGGCCGTGTCGGCCCCTCGCTCGCCGCCGCTCTCAAGCTGGCCGGGCACCGTCCGGTCGCCGCCTCCGGAGTCTCGGACGCCTCCGTGCGCCGGGCCGCCGCCCTGCTCCCGGACGTCCCGCTCGTCCCGCCCGCCGAAGTGCTCGCCCGTGCCGAGCTGGTCCTCCTCACCGTCCCCGACGACGTCCTGCCCGGCCTCGTCGCGGGGCTCGCCGAGACCGGCGCCGTCCGCCCCGGCCAGCTCCTCGTGCACACCTCCGGCCGCCACGGCACGGCCGTCCTCGATCCGGCGCGCCGGGCCGGCGCCCTGCCGCTCGCCCTGCACCCGGCCATGACCTTCACCGGCACCCCGGTCGACGTCGAGCGGCTGGCCGGCTGCTCCTTCGGCGTCACCGCCCCCGACCAGCTGCGGCTCGCCGCGGAGGCCCTGGTCATCGAGATGGGCGGCGAGCCCGAGTGGGTCGCGGAGGAAGCCCGTCCGCTCTACCACGCGGCCCTCGCCATGAGCTCCAACCACCTGGTCACCCTGGTCGCCCAGGCCATGGAGCTGCTGCGGACCGCCGGGGTCTCGGCCCCCGACCGCATGCTCGGCCCCCTCCTCGGCGCCGCGCTCGACAACGTCCTGCGCGCCGGTGACGCCGCCCTCACCGGACCGGTGGCGCGCGGCGACGCCGGCACCGTGGCCGCGCACATCGAGGAGCTGCGCGCCCACGCCCCCCAGGCCGTCGCCGGATACCTGGCCATGGCCCGTACGACCGCGGACCGCGCCCTCGCGCACGGCCTGCTCAAGCCCGAACTGGCGGAGGACCTCCTCGGCGTCCTCGCGGACGGAGACATCGCATGATCACCCAGCTGCCGCGCACCGCGGAGGAGCTCCACGCCCTGCCGCGCGAAGGACGGCGGGCCGTCGTGATGACGATGGGCGCCCTCCACGAGGGCCACGCCACCCTGATCCGCACCGCCCGCGGGCTGGTCGGGCCCGAGGGCCAGGTCGTCGTCACGGTCTTCGTCAATCCGCTCCAGTTCGGCGCCGGCGAGGACCTCGACCGCTATCCGCGCACCCTCGAAGCCGATGTCGAGCTGGCCGGGGCGGCCGGCGCCGACGCCGTCTTCGCCCCGTCCGTCGACGAGGTCTACCCCGGCGGCGAGCCCCAGGTCCGGATCACCGCCGGGCCCATGGGCGAGCGCTTCGAAGGCGCCTCCCGCCCCGGCCACTTCGACGGCGTGCTCACCGTCGTCGCCAAGCTCCTCCACCTCTCCCTGCCGGACGTCGCGCTCTTCGGGCAGAAGGACGCCCAGCAGCTCGCGCTGATCCGCCGCATGGTCCGCGACCTCAACTTCCCGGTCGAGATCGTCGGCGTCCCCACCGTCCGGCAGGGCGACAACATCGCCCTCTCCAGCCGCAACCGCTATCTCTCCGAGGCCGACCGGGCCACCGCGCTGGAGATCTCCCGCGCCCTGCTCACGGCCGCGACGGCGGAGGAGCTCGGCGCCGGTCCCGTCCGCCGCTCCGCCCGGGCGGTCCTCGACGCCGCCGCGGCGATGGAGCCCCCGCTCGTCCTCGACTACGTGGCCCTCGTCGACCCCGCCGACTTCACCGAGGTCCCCGACGACCACACCGGCGAGGCCGTCCTCGCGGTCGCCGCCCGGGTGGGCACCACCCGCCTCATCGACAACATCCCCCTGACGCTCGGAGGCCCGCGATGACCGGGATACGCCTGCACGCGCCGCACCCCGGCTGGGCGACCCGGGCCGACGTCGTCGTCATCGGCTCCGGCGTCGCCGGCCTGACCGTCGCGCTGCGCTGCGCCGCCGCCGGCCGTAAGGTCACCGTCGTCACCAAGGCCCGTCTGGACGACGGCTCCACCCGCTGGGCCCAGGGCGGCATAGCGGCGGCGCTCGGCGAGGGCGACACCCCCGAGCAGCACCTCGACGACACCCTCGTCGCCGGCGCCGGCCTCTGCTCCGAGGAGGCCGTCCGCACCCTGGTCACCGAGGGCCCCGACGCCGTGCGCCGGCTCATCGCCACCGGCGCGCACTTCGACACCGACGCCGACAGCGGCGAGATCCTGCTGACCCGCGAGGGCGGTCACCACCGCCGCCGGATCGCCCACGCCGGCGGCGACGCCACCGGCGCCGAGATCTCCCGCGCCCTCGTGGAGGCCGTCCGCGCCGCCAGCATCGAGACCATCGAGCACGCCCTCGTCCTCGACCTCCTCAAGGACGACGAGGGCCGCGCCGCCGGCGTCACCCTGCACGTCATGGGCGAGGGCAAGGTCGACGGCGTCGGCGCCGTCCACGCCGAGGCCGTCGTCCTGGCCACCGGCGGCATGGGCCAGGTCTTCTCCGCGACCACCAACCCCGCCGTCTCCACCGGCGACGGCGTCGCCCTCGCCCTGCGCGCCGGGGCGGAGGTCTCCGACCTGGAGTTCGTCCAGTTCCACCCCACCGTCCTGTGGCTCGGCCCCGACGCCGAGGGCCAGCAGCCCCTGGTCTCCGAGGCGGTCCGCGGCGAGGGCGCCCACCTCGTCGACGCCGACGGCCACCGCTTCATGGTCGGCGCCCACGAGCTCGCCGAGCTCGCCCCCCGCGACATCGTCGCCAAGGGCATCATGCGGCGGATGCGGGAGACCGGCACCGAGCACATGTACCTCGACGGCCGGCACTTCGGCGCCGAGATGTGGGCGAGCCGCTTCCCCACCATCCTCGCCGCCTGCCGCGCCCACGGCATCGACCCCGTGACGGAGCCTGTCCCCGTCGCGCCCGCCGCCCACTACGCCTCCGGCGGCGTCCGCACGGACCTGCGCGGCCGCACCACCATCGAGGGCCTCTACGCCTGCGGCGAGGTCGCCTGCACCGGCGTCCACGGCGCGAACCGGCTCGCCTCGAACTCCCTGCTGGAGGGCCTGGTCTTCGCCGAGCGCATCGCGGCGGACATCGCCTCCCTCCGGCACGCGCCCGGTCGCCCGCCCGTGCCCGCCGAGGACGAGCTGCCCGGCACCCCCGCCCCGTGGGAGACGGCCGGATTCCTCGTACCGCCCAAGGCGCGCCTGGAGATCCAGCGCGCCATGACGGCCGGTGCCGGCGTCCTGCGCTCGGCCGCGAGCCTCCGCCGCGCCGCCGCCGAGCTGGACCGCATCGACACCGAGCGGGCGAGCACCCTGGAAGCGCCCGGCACCGAGAGCTGGGAGGCCACCAACCTCCTCCTCGTCGCCCGTGTCCTGGTCGCCGCCGCCCTGCGCCGCGAGGAGACCCGCGGCTGCCACTGGCGCGAGGACCGCCCAGAGCGCGACGACACCGCCTGGCGCCACCACCTCCGGGTGACCCTCCGCCCGGACCGCACGCTCGCCGTCTCCCGCACGGACTCGGCCGCATTCCCGCCCGTCATCCCCTCCGCCCCCAA
Organism: Streptomyces albireticuli; assembly: GCF_021228125.1. Classification (GTDB taxonomy): domain Bacteria; phylum Actinomycetota; class Actinomycetes; order Streptomycetales; family Streptomycetaceae; genus Streptomyces; species Streptomyces albireticuli. The sequence continues at coordinate 39,150 of NZ_JAJQQS010000017.1, read as the reverse complement.
GGAGACCAGCGTGAGCACCCCCGAAGACCTCGCCCTGCACCGGATCGCCCTGCCCGGAGAAGAACCCGTCGTGGCCACCGCCGGTGGCTGCGGTGACGGCTGCGGCTGCGGCGAGATCTTCATGGAGGGCGAGACGGAGTGCGGGCTCGACCCCGCCCTCGCCGCGCTCCTCACCGAGGCGGGCCTGAACCCCCTCCAGATCGAGGATCTCGCCCACCTCGCGATCGAGGAGGACCTCGACGGCGGCGAGGACGTCACCACCGTCGCCACCATCCCCGGGGACGCCGTCGCCACCGCCGACTTCACCGCCCGCGAGGACGGCACCGTCGCCGGACTGCGCATCGCCGAGGCGATCCTCTCCGTCGTCTGTACCGACGAGTTCGAGGTTGAGCGGCACGTCGAGGACGGCGACCGTGTGACGGCCGGCCAGAAGCTGCTGTCCGTGCGGACCCTCACCCGTGACCTGCTCACGGCCGAGCGCAGCGCCCTCAACATCCTCTGCCACCTCTCCGGCATCGCCACCGCCACCCGTGAGTGGAGCGACATCCTCAAGGGCACCAAGGCCGCCGTCCGCGACACCCGCAAGACCACGGTCGGCCTGCGCGCCCTGGAGAAGTACGCCGTGCGCTGCGGCGGCGGCGTCAACCACCGGATGTCCCTGTCGGACGCCGCGCTCATCAAGGACAACCACGTCGTCGCCGCGGGCGGGGTCGCCGAGGCGTTCCGGGCCGTCCGCGCCCGGTTCCCGGACGTCCCCGTCGAGGTCGAGGTGGACCGGCTCGACCAGATCCCGCCGGTGCTCGCCGAGGGCGCCGACCTGATCCTGCTCGACAACTTCACCCCCGAGCAGACCCGCGAGGCCGTCGAGCTCGTCGCGGGCCGCGCGATGCTGGAGTCCTCCGGCCGCCTGACCCTGGTCAACGCCCGCGCCTACGCCGAGGCCGGCGTCGACTACCTCGCGGTCGGCGCGCTCACCCACTCCTCCCCGATCCTCGACATCGGCCTGGACCTCCGGGAGGAGGGGGCCTGATGCTGCTCACCATCGATGTCGGCAACACCCACACCGTCCTCGGCCTGTTCGACGGCGAGGACATCGTCGAGCACTGGCGGGTGTCCACCGACGCCCGCCGCACCGCCGACGAGCTGGCCGTCCTGCTCCAGGGCCTGATGGGCATGCATCCGCTGCTCGGCGAGGAGCTGGGTGACGGCATCGACGGCATCGCCATCTGCTCCACGGTCCCCTCCGTCCTGCACGAGCTCCGCGAGGTCACCCGCCGCTACTACGGCGACGTCCCCGCGGTCCTGGTCGAGCCGGGCGTCAAGACCGGCGTGCCGATCCTCATGGACAACCCCAAGGAGGTCGGCGCCGACCGCATCGTCAACGCCGTCGCGGCCGTCGAGCTCTACGGCGGCCCGTGCGTCGTCGTCGACTTCGGCACGGCCACGACCTTCGACGCCGTCAGCGCCCGTGGCGAGTACGCGGGCGGGGTGATCGCCCCGGGCATCGAGATCTCCGTGGAGGCACTGGGCGTCAAGGGCGCCCAGCTCCGCAAGATCGAGCTGGCCCGCCCGCGCAGCGTCATCGGCAAGAACACCGTCGAGGCCATGCAGTCCGGCATCCTCTACGGCTTCGCGGGCCAGGTCGACGGCGTCGTCAACCGCATGGCGCGCGAGCTCGCCGACGACCCCGACGACGTCACGGTCATCGCCACCGGCGGGCTGTCGCCGCTGGTCCTCGGCGAGGCATCGGTGATCGACGAACACGAGCCGTGGCTCACGCTCATCGGCCTGCGCCTGGTCTACGAGCGCAACGTCGCCCGGTCCTGACGGGTCCCGGCGGGCCCCGGCCGGCACACCGCTCGCCCGGGGGCCCGGGAATTCGCCGGGCCCGGACGCAACCAACCCCCCGCTCCCACTGTCCTGTCAGCTGCGGAGCATGATCGTGTACATGATGGGCGTGGGGTTCATGGGCAGAAGACGGACGGTGCGGTCGGCGGTCTCCATCGCCGCGTCGGGAGCGGCCGGGCTGGTCCTGGCCGCCGCCCCGGCATGGGCCGGCGCGCCGCCGCGCGCCGATTACCAGGCCGTCGCCCAGCCCGTCGTGGGCCGGGTGGGCCAGACCGTCGAGGTCGAGCTGGGCGTCAGGAACGGCGGCCCCGGCCCGGCCGGTCGGCACGGCGGCCACGGCGCGGGCGCGTACGAGGTGACGGCCCCCGAGGGCACCACGGTCATCGCGACGCCCCCGCCGGGCGCCGACGGCAGACAGCCCTGCGTCGCGACGCCCTCGCCCGGCCCCGTCCGCTACCGCTGCGTGATTGCTGACGACTTCCCGGCCGGCGACCGCGAGACGCTCCGCTTCCGGGTCCGCATCGACAAGAAGGTCGAAGGCGCCGAGGGCCGGGTGCGCGTCCTCGACCACGACGGCTCGGACGCCCCCGACCCGGACCCGGACAACGACACCGCGCCGATCCGCGTGGAGGTCGTGGACCGTGCTCCCCTGGCCCCCGTCGAACCCGACACCAACGGGACCCTGCTGCTCGCCACCACCTCCGGCACCGCCCTCTCGGCGGGCGCCATCGCCCTGGGGGTCCGCCGCAAACAGCGCTGACCGGCCGCCCACGCGCCCCTTGCCACCGCGGTCACGCCCTCTTCGGGTGCCGGCCCGCGCGCCCCTCCGCCGCGGCCACGCCCTCCTCGGGTGCCGGCCCGCGCGCCCCTCCGCCGCGACCGCACCCCCTTTCCGGTGCGGTCATGCCCCCTTTCCGGTGCCGCCCCGCCCGCTTTCCCGGTGATGCCACGCCCGGAAATGGCAGCTCAGCGAAATTTGTCGGCTTAGCACTTAAAGTCAGCCCATGCCTACGCCCTATGGATCCCGCGGCGGCATGGCGTTCAGCGCGGACGAACTGCGCGTGCTGCGCCGAGCCCTCGCCATCGCCCTTCACCCCGAGTCCGTCCCCCGCCGCCCCGGCCCCGAGCGCGACGAAGAGGTGCGCGAGTGCCTCCGGCTCGCGGAGGCCGTGGACGAGGCCGCCCGCGAGGGCGGCAGGCTGCGCGCCTTCCTCCTCGCCGACCTCGCCCGCTACCGCGCCGCCCTGCCCGGCGCCGTCACCGGCTACGCGGAGCGCCTCCAGGACGCCCTCGCGGCGGGCTACCGGCCCGGAGCGGACGACCTGGCCGCCCTCCGCCGTCTGTGCGCGGCGCCCGCGGGCCGGGAGGAGGCGGGCCGCCGCCGCGCCCTGCTGGCCCGCTGCGAGCGCCTGGCCGAGCAGGACGTACGGATCCGTCTCGCGGACCGCGGGAGCGCCCACGACGGGGCCCTGGCGGGTCGTGGCCGGCTGCTGGCCCTGCCCGGCGGCCGCGCGTCGGCCGCCCCCGGGGCCGCCGGCCCGGACCCGAAGCCGAAACCCGCCCCCGGGCCGGACCCGGCGGCCCCGAAGCCGGATCCGAAGGCCCCGAAAGGGCCGGGAACCCCGGGACGTCCCGTGCCCACTCCGGGCGAGGTGTTCCCGCCCCGGCGCAAGCCGACGCCGCCCGGCGCGGTGCGGGGACCCGAGGCCAGACCCGCCTGACGCGCGCGTAATCTGGACGGGTCGCTCACAAGCCGTGCAATACCGACCCAGAAGGAGCCGACGGCCATGGATTATGTCGCCGCACTGGTGCCGCCCGTGGTGATGGCGGTCGCATTCACCGCCCTGGTCGTGACGATCGTCAAGAGTCAGGGTGGCGCGAACAAGGGCAAGGAAGACGCCTTCGTCGACGCCGCCCTCGCCCGCGCCGAGAGTGCCGGACAGCCCGCCAAGGCTGGCGAAGCCTGAGGTGTCGCCGGGACGCGCGCGGCCATGAGGGCGCGGTACGTCCCCAGGGCGTACGGACCGAGAGCGCAATTCTCGGCCGTGCGCCCTTTTTTGCTGCCACTATGCCGCCCCGATAAACCGGCATTCTAGACATCTCCCACTATTATTCGCGTGTGGTTCGACGCCTGGGTGATCTGGAAGACGCCGTCATGACGCGCGTGTGGGACTGGAACCGGCCGGTCACTGTTCGAGAAGTGCTGGAAGACCTTCAACAGGAACGGTCCATCGCGTACACGACCGTGATGACCGTAATGGACAACCTGTATCAGAAGGGCTGGCTGCGCCGGGAAGCGGAAGGCCGCGCCTATCGATATGAGGCGGTCTCCAACCGGGCCGCCTACTCGGCCGCACTGATGAACGAAGCGTGGTCCCTCAGCGACAACCCCGCGGCCGCTCTCGTGGCCTTCTTCGGGATGATGTCGGCCGAACAACGCGAAGCCCTGCGCGACGCGATCCGGGTGGTGCAACTCGACGGGCCCGGCGAGCCGGGGGGCCCTCCGGGACGATAGCGTCCCGCCATGCCCGCACTATCTAATGTCGTCACCGTCCGCCGCGCTCGGACCAGCGATGTTCCCGCGCTCCGCCGCATCCTCAACACGTACGTTCGCGAGCGCATCCTCCTCGACAAAGCCACCGTCACGCTTTACGAGGACATCCAGGAGTTCTGGGTGGCGGAGCGGGACGCGGACGGCACCGTCATCGCCTGCGGCGCACTCCATGTGATGTGGGAAGACCTCGCGGAGGTACGCACTCTCGCCGTCGACCCGGCCGCCCGGGGGACGGGCGTCGGTCACTCGGTACTGGACAAGCTGCTCCAGACCGCGCGCTGGCTGGGTGTCCGGCGCATTTTCTGCCTCACCTTCGAAGTGGACTTCTTCGCGAAGCACGGCTTCGTGGAGATCGGTGAGACGCCGGTGGACGGTGATGTCTACAGCGAGCTGCTGCGTTCCTATGACGAGGGCGTTGCCGAGTTCCTGGGTCTCGAACGGGTGAAGCCGAACACCCTTGGCAACAGCCGGATGCTTCTGCATCTGTGATCGCGACCCCTATCGCGGTCCCTATGTCCGAATCGCGCCCCTATCACATGCCTCCGGAAGGGATGGTTCCCACGCGGAAGGCGGGCTGAACCTTCCCGGGGGGTTTGTGTTTTTCCGGCAAAGGCGGTTTGCTATTCCTCCGTAATCCCATTTTCCACTGAAAGGATTCCCCGTGGCACAGAAGGTTCAGGTCCTTCTTGTCGATGACCTCGACGGTGGCGAGGCGGACGAGACCGTGACGTTCGCGCTCGACGGCAAGACCTACGAGATCGACCTCACGACGGCCAACGCCGACAAGCTGCGCGGCCTGCTGGAGCCGTACACCAAGAGCGGCCGTCGCACGGGTGGCCGCGCCGCGGCCGGCCGGAGCAAGGTGCGCGCCGGCGCCACGGGTGGCAGCCCCGACACCGCGAAGATCCGCGCGTGGGCCAAGAAGAACGGCTACAACGTCAACGACCGCGGCCGTGTCCCCGCCGACATCCGTGAGGCGTACGAGAAGGCCAACGGCTGATCTCCCGTCGGCCGGCGTGTGCGCGCCTCCCCGGCGCGCAGCAAACGGGCCCGGTGGCATTCCGTCGCCGCCGCGCTCACGAGCCGTACGAGATCGGGGGCGCCCCCCTCGCCCCCGAGTCCGGTCACCGGAAGTGTCGGCTCGACCTCGCGCCCCGGCTCGGGAGGCCGTACCCATACGGCCCTCCCCGCGCCGAGCGCCCCGAGGCGCCCGCGGTCCCCTGTGGAGCGCGGCACCGGCGCGACGATCCGGCCGCCCGCACCCAGAGCGGTCAGATCCAGGGCCACCCCGCCCCACTCCAGCCAGTCGAGCAGCCCGGGCAGCTCGTCCGCGCTGCCCGCGGCGATCAGGAAGCGCAGCCTGCGCGCCCGACCGTCGAGCGCGACCGGTCCGGTCCGCCCGACGCGCCGCAGCACCGCGAAGCCGGCGTCCACGGGTAGGTCCAGGGCGTCGAACCGCGCCCCGGTGAGCAGGGTCAGGGGCGCCTGGGAGCACACCCCCGCGGTGGGCCACCGCAGCCCGTGCTCGTACCACCGGCGCGCCTGGCACCATGGACACGGGGGAACACAGGGGCCCGGGAGGGTTGCGGTCATACGCGGTGCAACTGTGAAACTCTCAAGAGGTTACGCAGGGTTGATAGTTGGGCACGCTCCGTATAAGGAGTGAGGGGCGCGCGGGGGCTCCAGGTGGCGCGGGGGTGTTCGCCCGTAGCGGATGGAGGGTGTTCGCGCCGCATGGATTGTCAATGCTTGCGGGTAGGACATTCCCAGTGGGAAGAGGCGGTATAGCAGCGCGCGGAGCGCACCACCCGGGCCGCGGGCGGGCGTGTCGGGCCGAGCGGGCGTTCGCCATGGGCGTAGTGGTGGTGGGCGTATATCCCTGGCCTGCGGGAACATCGTCTCCCACCATCGGGTTGGAGGAGTTGTCGGCTGTTCGGCAGCAGGTTTCTCCCGCCACCGCGGGGGTGATCCGGACGGATGTCGGCAGTTGGAATGAGCTGTCCCGTCCCACGGGACTAGCATGCGGAAGGACAGGGAGGGGACCGACCCCTAACTGCCTGACCGCTCTGAGGAGCGATTAACGATGTTCGAGAGGTTCACCGACCGCGCGCGGCGGGTTGTCGTCCTGGCTCAGGAAGAAGCCCGGATGCTCAACCACAACTACATCGGCACCGAGCACATTCTCCTGGGCCTGATCCATGAGGGTGAGGGTGTCGCCGCTAAGGCCCTGGAGAGCCTCGGGATTTCGCTCGAGGCGGTCCGCCAGCAGGTGGAGGAGATCATCGGTCAGGGCCAGCAGGCCCCGTCCGGGCACATTCCCTTCACTCCCCGTGCCAAGAAGGTCCTGGAGCTGTCGCTCCGCGAGGCCCTCCAGCTCGGCCACAACTACATCGGTACGGAGCACATCCTGCTCGGCCTGATCCGCGAGGGCGAGGGCGTCGCCGCCCAGGTCCTCGTGAAGCTGGGCGCCGATCTGAACCGGGTGCGGCAGCAGGTCATCCAGCTGCTCTCCGGCTACCAGGGCAAGGAGGCCGCCACCGCCGGCGGCCCGGCCGAGGGCACCCCCTCGACCTCGCTCGTCCTGGACCAGTTCGGCCGCAACCTCACGCAGGCCGCCCGCGAATCCAAGCTCGACCCGGTCATCGGGCGCGAGAAGGAGATCGAGCGGGTCATGCAGGTGCTGTCCCGCCGTACCAAGAACAACCCGGTCCTCATCGGCGAGCCCGGCGTCGGCAAGACCGCCGTCGTCGAGGGACTGGCCCAGGCCATCGTCAAGGGCGAGGTGCCCGAGACCCTCAAGGACAAGCACCTCTACACCCTCGACCTCGGCGCCCTGGTCGCCGGCTCCCGCTACCGCGGTGACTTCGAGGAGCGCCTGAAGAAGGTCCTCAAGGAGATCCGCACCCGCGGCGACATCATCCTGTTCATCGACGAGCTCCACACCCTGGTGGGTGCGGGCGCCGCCGAGGGCGCGATCGACGCCGCGAGCATCCTCAAGCCCATGCTGGCCCGGGGCGAGCTCCAGACCATCGGCGCCACCACGCTGGACGAGTACCGCAAGCACCTGGAGAAGGACGCCGCCCTCGAGCGCCGCTTCCAGCCCATCCAGGTCGCCGAGCCCTCGCTGCCGCACACCATCGAGATCCTCAAGGGTCTCCGCGACCGTTACGAGGCGCACCACCGCGTCTCCATCACGGACGAGGCCCTGGTCCAGGCCGCCCAGCTGGCCGACCGCTACATCTCCGACCGCTTCCTGCCGGACAAGGCGATCGACCTGATCGACGAGGCCGGCTCCCGGATGCGCATCCGCCGGATGACCGCGCCGCCGGACCTCCGCGAGTTCGACGAGAAGATCGCCGACGTGCGCCGGGACAAGGAGTCCGCGATCGACTCGCAGGACTTCGAGAAGGCCGCCTCGCTGCGCGACAAGGAGAAGCAGCTCCTCGCCGCCAAGGCGAAGCGCGAGAAGGAGTGGAAGGCCGGCGACATGGACGTCGTCGCCGAGGTCGACGGCGACCTGATCGCCGAGGTCCTCGCGACGGCCACCGGCATCCCGGTCTTCAAGCTGACGGAGGAGGAGTCCTCCCGCCTGCTGCGCATGGAGGACGAGCTGCACAAGCGCGTCATCGGCCAGAAGGACGCCATCAAGGCGCTCTCCCAGGCCATCCGGCGCACGCGTGCGGGCCTCAAGGACCCGAAGCGCCCCGGCGGCTCCTTCATCTTCGCCGGCCCGTCCGGTGTCGGTAAGACGGAGCTGTCCAAGACGCTCGCCGAATTCCTCTTCGGCGACGAGGACGCCCTGATCTCCCTCGACATGTCGGAGTTCAGCGAGAAGCACACCGTCTCGCGCCTCTTCGGCTCCCCGCCCGGATACGTGGGCTACGAAGAGGGCGGCCAGCTCACCGAGAAGGTGCGCCGCAAGCCGTTCTCCGTCGTCCTCTTCGACGAGGTCGAGAAGGCCCACCCGGACATCTTCAACTCGCTGCTCCAGATCCTGGAGGACGGTCGCCTGACCGACTCCCAGGGCCGGGTCGTCGACTTCAAGAACACCGTCATCATCATGACGACCAACCTCGGCACCCGGGACATCTCCAAGGGCTTCAACCTGGGCTTCGCCGCCCAGGGCGACGTCAAGACCGGGTACGAGCGGATGAAGGCCAAGGTCAACGAAGAGCTCAAGCAGCACTTCCGCCCCGAGTTCCTCAACCGCGTCGACGACACGGTCGTCTTCCACCAGCTCACCGAGGAAGACATCATCCAGATCGTCGACCTCATGATCGCCAAGGTGGACGAGCGGCTGAAGGACCGCGACATGGGCATCGAGCTGAGCTCGGAGGCCAAGTCGCTCCTCGCCAAGCGTGGCTACGACCCGATCCTGGGCGCCCGCCCGCTGCGCCGCACGATCCAGCGCGAGATCGAGGACATCCTCTCGGAGAAGATCCTCTTCGGTGAGCTGCGCTCGGGCCACATCGTGGTCGTGGGCATCGAGGGCGAGGGTGAGGAGAAGAAGTTCACCTTCCGCGGCGAGGAGAAGTCGGCGCTGCCGGACACCCCGCCGATCGAGTCCACCGCCGGTGGCGCGGGCCCGAACCTCTCGAAGGACGCCTGAGAAACAAGCGGTAGCCGGATCCCCGCAAGGGGATCCGGGGCCGGCCCCGGAACCGTTCGCCGGTTCCGGGGCCGGCCTTTTCCGTCGGACCGGTCAGGCGTGACAGCCCGCCGGACCAGCCTGACCGTTCCGACCCGTCAGACCAGAGGGGAGCCGTTCGCCCGGAGGCTGATCAGCGTCATCAGGAGTTCCTTTTCCCTGGCCGAGAAGTCACTCGGACACGGCATGTTCGTGAGCGCTTCCTTCAGATTGCCCGACGGGTGCCTGGCGGCTTCCGGCGACGCGAGCCGGACCGCGGTCTCCTTGATTCCGCCCCACACCCTGTCGTGCAGATCGTCGTCCAGGTAGGCCGCGTCGGCCGCGCAATTCCCGGAAAGCGCCCGGAGCGCCCACTCGTCCTCCCCGGCACCGACCCCCGCCGCCGCGTCCGCCGCGGCGGCCACCCCCTCCAGGACCCGCCGCTCCTCCGCCCTCCCGCAGTGCCCGATCACCAGCCTGATCACGTCCTGCCAGGGCTCCTCCGCCGCGTGGCTCAGCAGCTCGTCCAGGCAGTCGCTGTCCTGGAACTCCTTCGCCGCCAGATAGTCCTGGAACGTGCGGTGGATGAACTGCACGGAGTCCCTCGTGCGCTCCTGGAGCAGCCCGCTGCGGTTGAGGAGGTGGGTCAGGACCTCCTCGGGCGTGCCCTGGTCCCGCACCCGGCGCAGGCCCCGCATCGCGAGCGCGATCTGGCGCACCGCCTGCTCCCGGGAGAGCTCCACGCGGCCGTTGCGGACCAGCCAGACGGCGACGCGCTGGAGCAGCTGCCGGCCGTCGTCCGGTTCCAGCTCCATGCCCTCGGGCCTGTGGATGCGGCGGTGGGCGTCCCGGCCGCCGAGCAGCATGGTGAGCGCCGCCCGGTAGAGCTCCCAGCGGGTACGGGGCAGCAGGCCGCTCCGGCGCCGGTGGAGGGCGCAGACGACCGCGCACAGGAGCGGCGTACGGGCCAGGTCCCGCAGGCCCGCCGTACGCCGGAACTCCTGGGTCAGATTGCCCTCCAGCTCCACCAGCAGCTCCCGCTGCCGTCTCGCCCGCTCCCCGTCCGCGTAGCCCTCGCACTCCAGCCGGGCCGCCGCGTGCCACGCCGCCACGAACGACTGGATGTCCGTGTCGCTCATGGGCAGCAGCCGGAGTTCCTCGAAGCCCTCGGCCTCCAGCCACGCGTGGTCGACGGCGAGCGGGCGCACCGTGACCAGACAGCGCGTGGCGGGGTGCAGCCGGAGGAGCTCGGCCAGCCATCGGCGGGCGGGGGCGCGGTCCTCACGGGGGAGCTCGTCCAGGCCGTCGACGAGCAGCAGCGCGCGCCCGGATTCCAGCACCCGGCCCGCCCAGCCCGGCGGCGGCGCGTCCACCGGCAGCCGGGCGATCGTGGACAGCTGGGACGGGGTGGGACTGGTGATGCCCTGAGCCGCCAGACTGCGCAGCGGGACCACGAACGGGACCAGGCCGTTCAGGGCGCCCAGCTTCCTCGGCAGCGTGTGGCACGCCGCGTGCGAGGCCAGCCACCACACCAGCGTGGTCTTGCCCGCGCCCGCCTCGCCGCGCAGGACGGTCCGCGGGCGCGATCCGAGGAGGTCCTCCACACGCTGCGCCCCGGCCCGGGCGGGCCCGGGGGCCTGTCCGGGCGCCCGCGCCTCCAGGCTGAGGTAGGCGGTGTCCAGGTCCCAGGTGTTGTCCCCGGAGCCCAGGTCGTCCAGGCCGAAGATCTCCAGTCGGCTGTACGCGGCCTTGACCGCCTTCGCGTAGGCCGCCTCGTAGGCGAGGTCGTCGGGGTGGGCCGAGAACACCTCCTCCACCAGGAGGGAAGGGGCCTCCGGCCAGTGCTTCCGGAGTGCGGACCAGAAGTCGGCGCTGCTGACGATCTGGATCAGTGGTACGGCGTCGACGGCCGAGTGGTCCCAGCCGGGCGGGTCCTCGCTGACGATGCCGATCAGCACCTGCCCGGCGAGTACCGGCCCTCCGGACAGGCCGGCCCAGGGGGAGCCGCCGGATCCGCCGACGGGCGGGTGGTGGTCCGTGCGCAGGACGTACCGTCTGCGCAGGCTCCCCGAAAGCGGGGTCAGCGTGCCCGGCACCTGCACCGCCTCCAGGCTGCCGTCGGGGGAGCGCTGCACCTGTGGGAACCCCATCGCCTGGCAGCCGGTCATCGGCTTCCACGTGACGCAGACGCCCCAGCGCAAGGGGCCCAGCCGTGCCGCGTGCACCAGCGGACGCTCGGCGAGCAGCAGGGCGGCGTCGCGGGCGCCGGTCTCCCCCTTCCACACCACCTCGCAGGGCACCGGGTCGGACAGGTGCCCGCCGAGGGCGAGCGCGTGCGGCCCCCGACCGCCGGCGCCGCCCTCGCCCGAGCCGGCGTCCAGGACGTGCGCGCTGGTCAGCACGAGCGTCGGGGTCAGGAGCACCCCACTGCCCTGTGCGCCGGCCATGACGGCCACCAGGCGGTCCGCCACCGACGGCGCGGGCCGCGCGGGCCCCGGGCCGTCCCCGGACGGGATCACCGCCCCGTGGAGCCGAACCGCGAGACGCCGCCCGGGCGCTCGTTCCCCACGCGCACGCCGCCGCCCGTGCGGGCGTCCTTCGGGGTGAGGGTGAAGGCGACCCGGTGGGTCCGGGTGGAGCCGCGGGACGCCTCGGCGTCCGCGCTGATCACCCAGGCCTTCACCCCGCCCTTGCCCGTCGCGTCCCGGCGGATCTCGACGGTGAACTCCATGGAGATCTCGCCGACGTCGAAGACGATCTCCTCGCCCTGACCGCGTGCCGCGGCCGTCGTGAGGCCCTCCCGGACCGCCTGTACGGCGTCCGCCAGCTCGACGTCCTCAAGGTGGGAGAAGCGGGAATCGTTGCCCATCGCGGTGGCCCCCCGGCTGTGTGCGCGCGTCCGTACGTCTGCTGCCGGGAGCGTACCGCCGGGGGCGGGCCTTTGGTCCCGGAACGGGGAAGGCCGAAAGTCCATTCGCGGTGATACGGCCCATAGGGCGTGGGTCACATACTACGGCGAATAGCAGAACAATGGCCTGCCAAATGGTCTTGCAAAAGCCTCCGGGAACCCGCATATCGGGCCCGGAACCCGTCCCGGACAGGGCTCCGCCCACCCCCTCCCCTCTACTGCATTCGCTAGTAGAGGCCGTCCTTGGCAGGGCGGCGAATGCGGGTTACCAAGGTAGGGCGATCCCGGTTCGTGAAGTTCGCAGCCGGGACCCATTCCTGCCTGGAGGTATTTGTTTATGTCGAAGCTCGCCGCTTTCCGTAATTCCGGCACGTCCGTTCTCCGCAACCGTGCCGCCGTCGTGGCCGCCGGCCTCGGAGCCTCGCTCGCGCTCGGAACCGGTGTGGCGCTGGCGGCCGACACCACCTCGCAGGCGCAGCTCCCGGCCTTCGCGTCCGTCGCGGCCCTGGACGACGTCCTGCACGCGCAGGGCGAGACGCAGCTGAAGGCCGCGGCCAAGGACAAGGCCGCGCAGGAGCAGGCCAAGAAGGACGCCGAGAAGCGTGCCGCGGACGCCCGCGGCGCCGCCGAGGCCAGCCGCAAGCGTGCGGACGCCTGGGTCTCGCCCGTCGAGGGCTACCAGGTCGGCCAGCCCTTCGGTAAGTCCGGCGCCATGTGGGCCAGCAAGCACAGCGGCCAGGACCTGGTCGTGAACACCGGTACGTCCGTGAAGGCCGTGCACGGCGGTACGGTCGTGAAGGCCGGCCCCAACGGTGGCGGCGACGGTCCCGCGTACGGCAACGCCATCGTGATCAAGCACGACGACAACACGTACTCGCAGTACGCGCACCTCTCGCTGGTGAAGGTCTCGGTCGGCCAGACCGTGACCACCGGCCAGGAGATCGGCCTGTCGGGCTCCACCGGCAACTCTTCCGGCCCCCACCTGCACTTCGAGATCCGTACGACCCCGAACTACGGCACCGCCGTCGAGCCGGTCGGCTTCCTGAAGGCCCACGGCGAGACCCTCTGACCCGTAGCGCACCCGAAGCGCACCGGTCGGTCACGAGCCGGCGCACCGCCTCCGCGCGGTGCGCCGGTTTCGTCGTTCCCGGCCCGGTCGTTCCCGGGGGGGCGGGCGGCGCGGGCCGTGCCTACGGTGGTCGTGAGGCGGTACGAACGCCCGGCCGTACGCACCCCGGGAGCACGCCATGATCAAGGGCATCGCCATCACCACCGTCTGGGTCCTCGACCAGGACCGGGCGAAGGAGTTCTACACCGAGAAGCTCGGTCTGGAGGTCCGCACCGACATGACCGTGGGGGGCGACGAGGGCATGCGCTGGCTGACGGTCGGCGCCAGGAGCCAGCCGGACGTCGAGCTCACCCTGATGGTCCCCGGCCCGCCCGGGCTGGACCCGGAGTCCGCCGAGGCCGTGCGGAAGCTGATCGACAAGGGCGTGCTGGGGGCGGGGGTGCTGAGCACGGACGACGTCCGGCGGGATTACGAGACGCTGCGGGGGAGGGGCGTGGAATTCCTCCAGGAACCGCAGGAACGGCCTTATGGGACCGAGGCGATTCTGCGGGACGACTCGGGTAACTGGTTTTCCCTGACCGAGCGGCGTGAGCGATTGGACCTGGCCAAGGACTGGGGGGAATGCGTCGACCCGATGTGAGCGGGTGAGCGGTGGGTGGCCGCCGCGCGGGCCTTTTCCCGCCCGTCTCTTCCCGCCCGTCTCTTCCCGTAATCACCGGGGGCCGACTCGTGGGCCTCGTTTCCCGTGGCGGCGCGCGCGGGTCTCGAATTCCCCGGCCACCGCGGGGAGATGTCCTCCCCGGCCGGGTTTCCCCGGCCGCCCTCAGTCCGGTACCCGGATGATCAGTCCGGCACCCGGATGATCGGGAAGCTCCCCGTGCTCGTCGGCGCCGACTCCGGCAGCCACAGCACCGCGATCGCGCCCGTACCGCCCTCCACCTCCGGATCCGCGTTGCGGAACGTGAGGCGCGCCCCCAGGACGCGGGCCTGGCCGGCCGCGATCGTCAGACCCAGGCCGTGGCCCTTGCCCGCGCGGTCCTTGCTGCCCGTGCGGAAGCGGCTCGGGCCCTTCTCCAGGAGCTCCTCCGGGAAGCCCGGGCCGTGGTCGCGCACGCGCAGCACCCGCCCCTCGACCGTGACCTCGAAGGGGCCCCGGCCGTGCTTGGCGGCGTTGGCGAGGAGGTTGCCGAGGATCCGCTCCAGACGGCGCGGGTCGGTGGAGACGTACGCCTCGCGGACGACCTTGACCCGGGCGTCCGGCTCCACGATCCGCACCCGGCGCGTCACGAACTCCCCGAGCCGGATGTCCTGCATCTCGGCGCGCTCCGCGAAGCCGTCCAGCCGGGCGACCTCCAGGACGTCCTCGACCAGGGTGCGCATCGCCTGCGCCCGGTCGCGCACGAGCTCGGTGGGGCGGCCCGGCGGCAGCAGCTCGGCGGCCGTGAGCAGGCCGGTGACGGGCGTGCGCAGCTCGTGGGCGATGTCGGCCGTGACCCGCCGCTCGGCCTCCAGCCGGTCCTGGAGCGCCTCGGCCATGCCGTCGACGGCGCGCGCCAGGTCGTCCGTCTCGTCGCGCACCCGGCCGCCGATGGCCTCGCGCACCCGCACCTCGGGGTCGCCGTCGGCGACCTTGCGGGCGGCGGTGGCGGCCTTGCGCAGCCGCCGGGAGAGCTGGCCGCCGATGAGGATGCCCAGGGCGGTGCCGCCGAGCACCACGGAGACCGAGCCGATGATCAGCACCCGGTCCAGGGTGTCGATGATCGAGAAGCGGTCCTTGAACTTGGTGTGTATCGAGAGGATCTTGCCGTTGCGCAGCGGCACCGAGGCCCAGACCTCCGGGGTGCCGTTGCCGGCGGAGTCCTGGAGGTAGGTGGCGCGCAGCCCCACCGCGGCGGCGTCCCGCAGCTGCTGGGGCAGCGTGGGGTCGTCGACCTTGGCGTGGAGCATCAGCCGGCCGGTGTTCTCGTAGTACCGCTGGGCGATCTGGACGCGCTCGTCCATCACGTCCCGGCTGTTGTCGAGCATCGACAGCCGCGCCGCGTTGTGCACGACGAGGCTGAGCGCGACCGCCACGAGCGCGCTGACCCCGGCGATGGCCAGGCTGACCTTCCAGCGCAGGCCCGAGCGGAGGGCGAGCTTCACCACGACGGGGTCCGGTGGTTCACCATCGGGTGCTCAGCCTCTGAGCTTGTAGCCGAAGCCGCGGACCGTCTCGATCCGGTCCTGGCCGATCTTGCCGCGCAGCCGCTGTACATGGACGTCCACGACCCGGGTGTCGCCGCCCCAGCCGTAGTCCCAGACCCGCTCCAGCAGCCGGTCGCGGGAGAGCACGGTGCCGGGCGCCGCCGAGAACTCCAGCAGCAGCCGCATCTCGGTGGGCGTGAGGGCGACGGGCTCGCCCGCCTTGCGGACCTCCATGCCCTCCGTGTCGACCTCCAGGTCGCCGAAGCGCAGCACGCCGCCCGCGAGGGGCTCCGGCTGCTCGGCGCCCGTCGAGCCGTTGGGGCCGCTGGCGTGGCCGAAGCGGCGCAGCACGGCTCTTATCCGGGCGACGAGCACGGCGCCGTCGAAGGGCTTGGTCACATAGTCGTCGGCCCCGGCCTCCAGGCCGAGCACGACGTCGATGCTGTCCGCGCGCGCGGACAGCATGATCACGGGGACGGTCGACTCGTCACGGATCCGGCGGCACAGGCTGACGCCGTCCAGACCGGGCACCATGACGTCGAGGAGCGCGATGTCGGGCTTACGGGCGCGGAACCGCTCCAGCCCCAGCAGGCCGTCCGGCACCGCGGTCACCTCGAAGCCGTCGCGCTCCAGCGCCAGCTGGGTCGCCTCGCGAATGACGTCGTCGTCCTCGACGAAGAGCACATGGGTATCGGCCACGCCGCTCTCAGCCCTCCGTTCCCACGCTCGGGAGTTCCTTGTCGTTGTTACCGACCTTGCTGAAGTCGGTATGGGTGCGACCGGTCTCCCGGAACTCGTTCCCCGACCAGTGGTACGTCATGACATCCCTGCCCGACGCGCAGCACGCCGCGTCACCCGGACCGTAGACCTCCCGGGTGACCTGGAGGTCGCGGCGGTCGATGTCGGCGTAGACGGGCGGCTGCTCGGCCGCGAACACGTTCACATACGAGTCGCCCTTGGCACGGTACACATAGGAACCGACACCGATGGAATCCGCGCAGGTCATAACGTTGATCACCACGTCGTTGCGGGAACCGTCGGTCAGCTGCCCGTAGATCACGTCCACGGGGTAGTTGTTCTTCGTGCAGGGCTTGAGG
Organism: Streptomyces albireticuli; assembly: GCF_021228125.1. Classification (GTDB taxonomy): domain Bacteria; phylum Actinomycetota; class Actinomycetes; order Streptomycetales; family Streptomycetaceae; genus Streptomyces; species Streptomyces albireticuli. Next base: position 22,863 of record NZ_JAJQQS010000017.1, on the reverse strand, counting down.
TTCTTCTTGACCTGATCGCTGACCTTGGGATCACTCTTGATCAGCTTGATGGCGTCGACCTTCTCGTGCGTGGGCACGGCCGACGACGAGGGCACGCGGCTGGGCTTCGCCGCCGACTGGGTCTGCGCGGTGCCCTCCTTACGGACGCCCTCGCTGCCCGCGTCGCACCCGGCAAGCAGAAGACCGGCGGCCGCGGCCAACGCTGTGACCGTGCCGCCGGTGATCAGTGCCGGCCGTGCGGGAGCCGCCTTTCTCAGGCTGCGCACCGTTCCTGCCCCCGCTCGTTGCGCTCCAGGGCGTGGAAGTCCAGATCGCGGCTCTCCAGCTCCTGCCGCAGCCGCGCGAGCGCCCTGTGCAGCGTGCTCTTGACCGTGCCCGTCGACATGCCGAGCGCCTCCGCGGTCTCCTCGGTGCTCATCTGCTCCCAGTGTCGCAGCACGACGACGCTGCGCTGCTTGGGTGCCAGGACTCCGAGGATGTCCATCAGCAGGGCGCGATCGGCGTGCTGCTCCGTGCCGTCCTCGACGCTCGCGTCGGGGAGCTGCTCGGTGGGGACCTCGTCCAGCTTGCGGGCGCGCCACCACTCCGTACGAGTGTTGATCATGACACGCCGGAGGTAGGCGTCGGCCAGCGACTTGTCCGCTATGCCGTCCCAACGGCCGTACGTGCGCACCAGCGCGGTCTGGAGGAGGTCCTGCGCGTCGATGGGGTCCGGCACGAGACGGCGGGCGCTGCGCAGGAGGGCGTCCTGACGGTTGCGCACGTACTCTTCGAAGTCCAGAACCTTGCCGCTGCTGGCCATCGTGCAGCCTCCATTCCGCTTGCGTTCCCCGCGTCACGCTGGTGGTCCTCCAGCACGAGTAGGACGCTACGGAGGCGCTGTTGCGACGCCATGTGCATCAGACCTTCGGCTGATACACAGCTGTCCATAGGTTGTGTAACAGCGGAACGTTAAAGACGAAGAAATGGGGCGCAAAGGGGGCTCCGCGCCTTCACTTCATCACTGTGATGTGTGCGGTGGCGCGGGTGTGTGTGACCGGGGCGCGCGGGGGTGTGCGACGTCAGTGGCCGGAGGGCGCCGGGACGCTGAGCGGCAGCCGGTACCAGCCGTCCGCCAGCGGCTCCACCAGGCCGTCCGCCACCAGCCCGTCCAGCGCGCGGGCCCGCTGCACCGGCTCGTTCCACACCGTGTCCAGCACCGCCTGCGGCACGGGGTCGATCGCCTCGCGCAGCACGGCCAGCAGCTTGCCGCGCACCTGCCGGTCCGTACCGGCGTAGCTCTGGGTGCGGCGCGGCGGACCGTCGTGCTCCGGCGAGCCGGCCGCCCGCCACGCGCAGTGGGCGGCGATCGGGCAGCGGGCGCAGTCGGGGGTGCGGGCCGTGCACACCAGCGCGCCCAGCTCCATGGTCGCGGCGGCCCAGCGGGCGGCCACCGGCTCGCTCTCGGGGAGCAGCGCGCGGGCCAGCTTCCGCTCGGCGGCGGTCGTCGCGTTCGGCGGGTACTGGGTGCCGCTCACGGCCCGGGCGAAGACCCGGCGCACGTTGGTGTCGAGGACGGCGTGCCGCTGGCCGTAGGCGAAGGACGCGACGGCCGCCGCCGTGTACTCGCCGACGCCCGGCAGCGCCAGCAGCCGCGCGTGGTCGTGCGGCACGTCACCGCCGTGCAGCTCCGTGATGGCCGACGCGGCGGCGTGCAGCCGCAGCGCGCGCCGCGGGTACCCGAGCCGGCCCCACGCGCGGACCGCCTCGCCGGGCGGCTCGGCGGCCAGGTCGGCCGGGCGCGGCCAGCGGGCCAGCCACTGCTCGTACACCGGCAGCACCCGGCTGACCGGCGTCTGCTGGAGCATGAACTCGCTGACCATCACCCCCCACGGCCCCGCCTCCGGGCGGCGCCAGGGGAGATCACGGGCATGGGCGCCGAACCAGTCGATGACGGGGTCGTGCAGGAGGGCCGGCGTCTCGGGCGGTGCAGTCATGGCAGTCATGGCGTCACCGATCCTGACACGGACGCGCACGAGCGGGAAACGCGCCGGGCCCCGTGGGCATGACTTTCGTCAACGGGTGGGTGCGCCTGCGGCGGGCCTTTCCCCCGGCCCCGCCCCTTCCCGAAACCTGGGCTTCGCCCCGGACCCCGGTGTCCTCAAGCGCCGGACGGATTTTGGGCCCGCCGGCGCTTGAGGACACCGCGCGAAGCGCGGAAAAGGGGGCCCGGGGGCGAAGCCCCTGGATACGGGAAGGGGCGGGTAGGGGAAAAGGCCCGCCGCAGGCGCACCCCCGCCCCCCCGTATCCCTGACTTTCGTCAGAGGCGTCGCGCCCTCGTCCGCTTGTACCGTCGGCCCGGTGAGACGCACCGTCACCCCGCGCGGGACCCTGCCCGACGTCCTGCTGTGGGCGGCGCTCGCCGCGCCCGCGCTCGCCGTGGGGCCGCTAGGCCTGAACGCGCCCCGGCCCTGGTGGCTGCGGACGGCCGACTGCGCGGTGCTCGCGCTCGCCGTCGCGCTCTCCCGGTCCCGGCCCGTCCCGGCCCTGCTGCTGGTGGCCGGTCTCGGACTCGCGGTCTCGCCGTCCCTGTTCACGCTGGGCTACGGGCCCGCCCTGGCTGTCCTCGCCTACCTCCTCGGCCGCCGCGCCGACGGGCCCCGCCCGGCGCTGTACGCCTTCGCGGGCGTCGCGGCGGCGGGTACGCCCCTCGTCGTCCTGCGGGGCGCCGACCCCGTCGTCGAATGGCTGGTTCTGACCGGCACCCTGCTCTTCGGCGCGGTCTTCCCCTGGCTCGTCGGCCGCTACCGGCGCCAGGACCGCGCGCTGGTGGCCGCGGGCTGGGGCCGTGCCGCGCAGCTGGAGCGCGAGCAGGAGATCGTCGCCGACCGGGCCCGGCTGCGGGAGCGCGCCCGCATCGCCCAGGACATGCACGACTCGCTCGGCCACGAGCTCAGCCTCATCGCGCTGCGCGCCGGAGCCCTCCAGGTGGCGCCCGGCCTCGCCCCGGAGCACCGGGCCGCCGCCGCCGAGCTGCGCGGGGCGGCCGCCGACGCGACCGACCGGCTGCGCGAGATCATCGGCATCCTCCGCGACCCGTCGCCGCCCTCGCTCACCCCCGCCGACGAGACGATCACGGCGCTCGTCGCACGGGCGTCGGCCTCGGGCCTGCACGTGCGCCTGTGCGCCCCGCGTGAGGAAGCGGAAGGAGCGCCCTCCATGGCGGCGCGCGCCGCCTATCGGGTCGTCCAGGAGGCGCTGACCAACGCCGCCAAGCACGCGCCCGGCGCCGAGGTGGCCGTGGACGTCGAGGAGCGGCCGGGGGAGACGGCGGTGACGGTGGTCAACGGACCGGCACCCGGCGAGGGCCCGGACCGCGCCCTTGACCCCGCCCCCGCGTCGCACGGCGGCACCGGGCTGCTCGGGCTGCGCGAGCGGGTCGCCCTGGCCGGAGGCGACTTCACGGCGGGCCCGTACCAGGGGGGCTTCCGGGTCCGCGCGAGGCTCCCGCACGCGGCGGCGGGCGCCGGTCGCCCGGGGCGTCATGCCCCGGAAGCCCGCGCGCCGCGGGAACACCCACCCGTACCCGACGGCACCGGTGCCCACCCCGCGCCGCCCGCCCGGGCGCTCGCGGACCCGGTCGCACCCGGCGGGACGCCGTCCGGGGAGACCGCGGGCGGCCCCCGGGACGCCACCCCGCTCGACGCCTTCGCCCGCGCCCGACGGGCCACCCGGCGCGGGACCGTCGTGCCGTTCGCCGTGGCCGGCGCGGGCGCCGCCGTCTTCGTGACCGCCGCCTTCGGCTGGTACGCCTACGTGAAGACGCACTCGGTGCTCACCCCCGCCGAGTACGCCGGGCTGCGCGTCGGCGCCCCGTACGCCGCCGTCGCGCCCGTACTGCCGGACCGCCGGGTCACCGACCCGCCGTCCGACCGGGCCCCGGAACCGCCCGCCGGGGCGGACTGCCGCTACTACCGGGCCACCGGCGAACTCTTCGTCAGCGTCGACCACTACCGGCTCTGCTTCCGCGACGGCCGCCTCGTGGCGAAGGACCGCGTCCCCAGGGCCGGCGGCGCGACGGAGATTGTGGAACAGGAGAAGAAAGAGTGAGCAGAGTGATCAGGGTTCTCCTCGCGGACGACGAGGCGATGATCCGGGCGGGCGTACGGGCCGTCCTCGCGGCCGATCCCGCCGTCGAGGTGGTCGCCGAGGCCGCGGACGGCCGGCAGGCCGTGGAGGCGGCCCGCGCGCACCGCCCCGACGTGGCGCTGCTGGACATCCGCATGCCCGTCATGGACGGCCTCGCCGCCTGCGAGGAGATCCGGCGCGCCGTCCCCGGCACGGCGGTCGCGATCCTCACCACCTTCTCCGAGGACGCCTACGTCTCCCGCGCCCTCGGCGGCGGCGCCACCGGCTTCCTCCTCAAGTCCGGCGATCCGTACGAGCTGATGGCCGGGGTGCGCGCCGTGGCGGACGGCGGCGCCTACCTCTCCCCGAAGGTCGCCCGGCACGTCATCGCCGAGCTGGGCGGCGAGCGCCTGACCCGCGGCACCGCCGCCCGCGCCCGCACCGCCGGGCTCACCGCCCGCGAGCGCGAGGTCCTCGCCCTGCTCGGCGAGGGCCTCTCCAACGCCGCGATCGCCCGCCGCCTGCACCTCGTCGAGGGCACGGTCAAGGGGTACGTCAGCGCGGTCCTGGACCACCTGGAGGTCGGGAACCGCGTGCAGGCCGCGATCCTCGCCTACGAGGCCGGACTGGTGACCGGTGCCTGAGCGGGGTGGAATGGGCCCATGAGCGAGACGGAGAGCAGAGTGCCGCGTGAGATCCTCGCCGCCCTCGACGCGCACACGACCATGACCCTGGCCTACGTGGACGAGGACGGGCCGCAGGCGTGCGCCGTGCTCTACGCGATCGCGGGAGCCGGAGCGGAAGCGGGAGCCGGTGCCGTGGCCTCGTCCGGAGCCGTGGCCTCGTCCGGCGGGGAACCCGGCTCCGGATCCGGTGGCGGATCCGGCGGCGGACGTGGCGGACCTGGTGGCGCGGGCGGGGCGGGGAGCGCGGGCCCGGTGGGTCCCGTCCTGCTCTTCGTCACCTCGGCCACCACCCGTCACGGCCGCGCGCTCCTCGCCGGTGACGGCCGGGCCGCCTTCACCGCCCAGCGGGAGGGCCAGGTGTGGACCGCCCTGACGGGCATTCAAGGCCGGGGCGCGTGTCGCCGTCTGGAGGGCGCGGAACGTGAGGAGCGCTGGCGCGCGTACGCCACGCGCTTCCCCTATGTGGAGCGCAACGACCGCCTCCGCCAGGCCATGGAGCGCACGGACCTGTGGGAACTGCGCCCCGACTGGCTGCGGCTGATCGACAACGGCCAGGGCTTCGGCCACAAGACGGAGTGGACCCGCCCCTGACGTGCGGCTCTCGGGCGCGGCCCGCCGCTCGTCGGGGACGCGGGCTCCCGTCCGCCGGGACCCATGTCCCCCCCCCGACGCGGCACGCCTTCCGGAAGGGGCGAGAACTCCCGCCCGCCGGAACCCCGGGCCCGGCCGCAGTCCGTCGTGCGGTCCGGCCGGGCCCTCCGCCAGGTCACGCCGCCCGGCCGGGCCGGCACCCGGCGGACCCCGCCCTCACGCCCGTACGAGCACCCGCAGCCGCCCCTCGCGCGCCCGCTCGACCAGCGCCGTGCCACGTCCCACGAGCAGCCGGGCGCCCAGCAGCGCGACGGCCGTGCCCAGCAGCAGGCCCACGGCCACGTCGTGCGGGTAGTGGACACCGAGGAAGACGCGGGAGAAGGCGACCAGCAGAGCCAGCGGCAGCACCAGCCACGCCACCAGCCGCCGGGCCAGCGCGGCTCCGGCCGCGAGGCCCGCGGCGAGCGTGGCGTGGTTGCTCGGGAAGGACCAGTCGCCCGGCGGCGGACAGGGCGCGAGCGAGGCGACCGCGCCCGCCACCGCCCTGCACGGCCGGTCCTCCTCGACGACGCTCTTGACGGCCTCGCTGATCCCGTACGCCAGCGCCGTCGTGACCGGTGCCAGCAGCGCCAGCGCGACCTGGCGGGCGCCGCCCCGGCGGGCCCGCCACCAGACGGCGACCGCCACCGCCATCAGCAGCAACAGCCCGGCCTCCGTCCCCACTTCCGCGAGGTCCTGCACCCAGCCGGGCGTGGAGCGGGCGAAGTCGGTGATGTCGAGGTAGAGATCGTTGTCCATGGGCACAGGACCGTACGGACCGTCACCTCCTCACCACACCGGGCGATAGGCATACGGCAACCCTGACTTTCGTCAGGTGTCGACAACGGAACGGCCCCTCCGCGCGGGCAGATCATGAGAAAAGTAGGCACCCGTGCGGCGGGTATGGGCTGGTGCCCCGGCCGATCTCTCGTAGAGTCTTCGCGTGGGATCACTGCGCAATCCGATCGGGCCGCTTCCCTCCTCCATCTACTGGCGGCGGAGGGCAGTTGCGCTTGGCCTGCTCGGCCTCATCGTCCTGGTGGTGTTGTGGATGGTCACCCTTGGGGGTGATAGCGGTTCCGGGGGCGACCAGAGCAAGGGCTCGAACGGCAAGGGGCCGGCCGACAGCACCATCACGCCCGGCCCGACGCCCTCGGGCCCGCACATCAGTCAACGGCCCGGCGGACGGGGCGACTCGGGCGGCGGCTCCGGCGGCACCGGTGGTTCCAGTGGGGCCGGCGGTTCCGGTGGTGCCGGAGGTGACCACGCGGCCGGCGGCGGGACCGGTGGCGGCGGTGGCACGGGCGGTTCCGGTGGCGGCGGTGTCCTCGGCAGCGGCGACGGCCGGACGGTCCCGGCCGGCTCCTCCCTGCCCGACTGCGCGTCAGGCGCGGTGCGGCTGACGGTCCGCAGCGTCAAGGACGCCTACGGCCCCGACGAGAAGCCCAAGTTCGAGATCGTGGTGAAGAACACCGGCGGCGGTGCCTGCAAGGTGAACTTCGGCGCGCCCGCGGCCTTTATGAAGATCAGCAGCGGTGACGACCACGTCTGGTCCTCCGACGACTGCGCCCGGGGCGCCGGTGCCCTGCTCGTCGAGCTGCCCGGCTCGGGCGAGACCAAGCGCACGGTGGAATGGGACCGCAAGCGCACCGCCCCGCAGTGCGCGACGCCGGCCGGCGACGCCGTGGCGGGCTCCGGCACCTACCGGGTCGAGGTCAAGGTGGCGGGCGTCACCGAGCGGCTGGAGTTCAAGCTGGAGAAGGCGTGACGGGCGGGCGACGGGCGTGACGGGTCCGGACGGGCCCGGACGGGTCCTGATCCCGGGAACAACAGGGGGCTGACCAGCCCGTCCCGTAACGACCGGGCCGTACCGGCACCGACCCGGAAACACGTGAGGCGGCCCGATGGGCCGCCTCAGCCGTATGTCGCCCGCGCCGCTCGCCGGACGTACCCCGCCTCGCTACGCGTAGTGCTTACGCCGTAACCCTTATACGTACCGCTCGAGGATCGAGGACTCCGCGAGGCGCGAGAGGCCCTCGCGGACCGAGCGGGCACGCGCCTCGCCCACGCCGTCGACGGTCTGGAGGTCGTCGACGCTCGCGGCGAGCAGCTTCTGGAGGCCGCCGAAGTGGTCCACCAGCCGGTCGATGATCGCACCGGGCAGCCGCGGCACCTTCGCCAGCAGGCGGTACCCGCGCGGGGAGACCGCGGAGTCCAGCGTCTCCGGGGAGCCGCTGTAACCCAGGGCGCGCGCCACGATGGGCAGTTCGAGCAGCTCGGGGTGGGTGAGGGCGTCCAGCTCGGACAGTGCCTCGGCCACCGTGCGGGTGCGCTTGGCGGTGGGCTCGGGGACGTAGTCCCGCACGACCAGGTCGCGCTCCGGCTCGACGCCGGCGATCAGCTCGTCCAGCTGGAGGGAGAGGAGGCGGCCGTCGGTGCCGAGCTCGACGACGTACTCCGCGATCTCCGTGGCGATCCGGCGGACCAGCTCCAGGCGCTGGCAGACGGCCGTCACGTCGCGGACGGTGACCAGGTCCTCGATCTCCAGGGCGGAGAGGGTGCCCGCGACCTCGTCCAGCCGGAGCTTGTAGCGCTCCAGGGTGGCCAGCGCCTGGTTGGCGCGGGAGAGGATGGCGCCCGACTCCTCCAGGACGCGCCGCTCGCCGCCCACGTAGAGCGCGATCAGCCGCATCGACTGGCTGACCGAGACGACGGGGAAGCCGCACTGGATGGACACGCGCTGTGCCGTCCGGTGGCGGGTGCCGGTCTCCTCGGTGGGGATCGAGGCGTCGGGCAGGAGCTGGACGCCCGCCCGCACGATCTTGGTGATGTCCTTGTCGAGGATCAGCGCGCCGTCCAGCTTGCACAGCTCGCGCAGCCGGGTGGCGGTGAATTCCACGTCGAGGACGAAACCGCCCGTGCACATGGATTCGACGGTCTTGTCCATGCCCAGGACGATGAGGCCGCCGGTGTTGCCGCGGAGGATGCGCTCCAGGCCGTCGCGCAGGGCCGTGCCGGGCGCCACGGCGCTCAGCGAGGCGCGCATCAGCCCGTCGCCGGAGCCACCGGAGCCACCCCCGGCCCTGCCGGGGCCCGATGCCCGGTCGTTGGCTGCCACTGCACTCCTCCGGTCGCAAGGTCAACGGTGCCGCAGGCCGCCCTGCTGTCCGTACGTACGGGCGAGACCAGGGCAAAGTCTACTGGCGTATTCCGGCGCCCAGCCTATTAAAGAGGGCTCCCTTCCGGTTCAGAGAGGGCTCTCCTCGGCCGGTGCGTCCGCCCCGGCTTTGCGCCGGTTCTCCCGGGGTACCCGCTTGGGAAGCACTCGAAGCGCCTCGCCTATGTCGGCCACCTCCAGGACGCGCATCCCACCGGGCACCTTCCCCGGGTCGCCCGGCACCAGCGCGTGCGTGAACCCCAGCCGGGCCGCCTCCGCCAGCCGCCGCTGCACGCCGGTGACCCGCCGGACCTCGCCCGCGAGCCCGACCTCGCCGATGGCCACCAGGTTCTTCGGCAGCGGGGTGTCGCTGGCGGCGCTGGCCAGGGCGAGCGCCACGGCCAGGTCCGCCGCCGGCTCGGACAGCTTCACGCCGCCCACCGTCGCGCTGTAGATGTCGCGCTTGCCGAGAGCGCTGATCTTGCCGCGCTGCTCCAGGACGGCGAGCATCATCGACACCCGGGACGTCTCCAGGCCGGAGGTGGTGCGGCGGGGCGAGGGGATCTGCGAGTCGACCGTGAGTGCCTGCACCTCGGCCACCAGGGGGCGGCGGCCCTCCAGGGTCACCGTGAGGCAGGTGCCGGGCACCGGCTCGTCGCGCCGGGTCAGGAACAGGCCGCTGGGGTCCGTCAGCCCGACGATGCCCTCGTCGTGCAGCTCGAAGCAGCCGACCTCGTCCGTCGCGCCGTAGCGGTTCTTCACGCCGCGCACCAGGCGCAGCCGGGCGTGCCGGTCGCCCTCGAAGCTCAGCACCACGTCGACCAGGTGCTCCAGCAGGCGGGGGCCCGCGATGGCGCCGTCCTTCGTGACGTGACCGACGAGGAGCGTGGCCATGCCGCGCTCCTTCGAGGCGCGGATAAGGGCGCCCGCGACCTCGCGCACCTGGGCCATGCCGCCGGGCGCGCCGTCGATCTCCGGGGAGGCCACCGTCTGCACCGAGTCCATGATCAGCAGGGACGGCTTCACGGAGTCGAGGTGACCGAGGACGGCGGACAGATCGGTCTCGGCGGCCAGGTAGAGATGGTCGGAGAGCGCCCCGATGCGGTCGGCGCGCATCCTGACCTGGCTCGCGGACTCCTCGCCCGTCACATAGAGCGTGCGGTGCTCGTCGGAGGCGGCCTTGGCGGCGACGTCCAGCAGGAGCGTGGACTTGCCGACACCGGGCTCGCCCGCGAGCAGCACGACGGCCCCCGGCACCAGGCCGCCGCCCAGCACGCGGTCCAGCTCGGCCACGCCGGTGCTGCGCGCGGTGGCCTGCCGGCCGTCCACCTGCGCGATGGGGAGCGCGGCCGAGGTGACCCGGCCGGGCGCGGTCGTACGGACGGCGGGCGCGCCGGACTCCTCGACCGTGCCCCACGCCTGGCACTCGGGACAGCGGCCGAGCCACTTGGCGGTGGTCCAGCCGCACTCGGTGCAGCGGTAGGAGGGCCGGTCCTTGGCGGACGAGCGGGTACGGGCAGCCATGGGGGTCACCGTAGCGGTGGGCACTGACACGGGCGGCCGCGGCGTCCGGGCGGAACCGGTAGGACGTGGGGACGGGTGGGCTGTACGGAGCGGTGGCGGCCTACGGACCGGCGGGCTGTACGGACCGCCGGGCCGGGTGGACCAGTGGGCCGGGTGGACCGGTGGGGAACCGTCCGGAGCCCTGATGGCGCCCGGGCGGGGCCTGACGGGGGCCTGACGGGGGTCCGGTGGGATCGGACGGGCTGGGGGTTGGGTTGGGCTGGGCTGGGTCCGGGACAGTCCGGCGGACCTCGGAGGTCCCGAAAGCCCGGGTGGTCCTGGTGGGGGGCCGCGGGGGTCCGGCATGCCGCGGTGGCCCCGGCGGGCCGCGGTGGCATCCGGGCCGGTCAACTCCTCAGGGCCCTCGTGGCGCGGCCGCTTCCACGTCCGGCCCCGGCACATGCGGAATGAAGTCCTCCTGTCCTCTTTTGAGCGAGAAGACCACCCGAACGGGTTAATCCTGCGTCCGCAGCGCGAGCAGGCCCCCCTGGCCCGCTTACCGTCGCCGGGATGATGACCAGGAGGCCCGAGCACCCTACGCACGCCACCGGCGCGCACCGTGCCCAGCGCGGTGCGCCGCGCGCCGCCCGCACGGACCAGGAAACGCTCGTCCAGCGGCCGCCTGTCCCGTACGAGCCCTATGTCGACGGCCTGTTCACCTACTGCCTGTCCGTGCTGTGCGAGCACGACGCCGCCGTCGCCGCCCTGGGCGAGGTCCTCGCCCTCGCCGAGCGGCGCGCCGACCGCTCCCCGGAAGGCGCCGGCACCGACACCGGCCTGCGGCGCTCCTGGCTCTACGCCCTCGCCCGCTGGGCCTGCCTGCGCCGCCTCATGGCCCAGGGCGCCAAGGCCGGCGAAGCCCACGCCCCCGCGCCCGTCGCCGCCCCCAGGGGCCGCCGCGAGGAGCTCGCCCTGCTCGCCTGGCCCGAGGCGGCCGGGACCACCGCGGAGCAGCGCGAGGCCCTGGAGCTGGCCGTCCGGCACGGCCTCTCGCCCCAGGAGGTCGCCGCGGTCCTCCGGCTGGAGCCCGACGCCGCCCGGGGCCTGCTCTCCAGCGCGGCCTGCGAGGTCGAGCGGACCCGGACGGCGCTGGCCGTCGTGGAGTCGGGGCACTGCCCGGTCGTCTCCCGCTTCTCCGGCGACGCCCAGGTCCTCCTGGGCGCGGCCCTCCGCCGCGAGCTCGTGCGCCACGTCGACGACTGCGCCGACTGCCGCCGCACCGCCGAGCGCGCCACCGCCGGCGAGCCCTGGCCCGGCACGGCCGCGTCGTCCGCCGCCCTGCCCGTCGTCGAAGCGCCCGTGGCCGCCGTGCACGCCGCGATGCTGGACGCCCTGGCCGCCTACCGGCAGCGCGGCTCCGCCGCCCCGCCCACCCCGCGCTTCGACCGCAGAGGCTTCCCCCAGGACCCCAAGGACCGGGCCGCCCGGCGCGGGCGGCTGCGCAGCAGGGCCCTCACGACCACGGTCGTCGCGACGGTCGTCGCCGCCCCGGTGCTGGCCCTGTGGGCCGCCTACCGGGGGGCGCCGGAGACGGGGGAGAGCCAGGAACCCGCCTCGGTCTCCGCCGAGGAGACCGGCGGCACGGCCCAGTACCCGTTCGACGGGACGGGCCCGGCCCGGAAGACCGTCGGCTCGCTGTCGCTGGCCGGGCCCCGGGCGGCCGACCTCTCCGTCTCCGTGATCGGGCCGGACGGCAGACCGGTGCCCGCCCCGCCCTCCGGCAGCGCCTCGCCACCGGCCGGGGCGAGCACCGCCCCCCTGCCCGGCGGCCCGCCGCCCCCGCCGGTGCCGGGCCCCGGCAGGCTGACCCTGGAGGCGCAGCCCAGCGGCACCACCACACTCATCACCCTCAGGGCGAGCGGCGGCGAGCCGGTCGTGTGGTCGATGACGACCGACGCGCCCTGGCTGCGCCTGAGCCGCACCGGCGGCGTGCTGCGCCCCGGGCAGTCCCTCACGGTCGTCGTCACCGTCGACCACACGAGCGAGCCCGCCGGCCGCTGGAGCGCCCGCGTGGCCGTGGCGCCGGGCGGCTCGACGGTCACGATCGAGGGCCGGGGCAGCGCCCCGGAGCCCTCCCCGAGCCCACCGCGACCGTCACCACCTCCGCCGGACCCGGCACCATCGGCACCGGGGCCGAGCCCGGCCCCGTGACGGGGGTCGGCGGTGCGTCGACGGGGGCTCGGTGGGCGTGGCCGGTGCCTCTCCCACTCCGCGCCGGAGCCGGAGCCGCTGCCGGGGGGCCCGTAGCCTCGGCGGGCGACCGCAGCGCGGGTCCGGCCGGGTGCGTGCGGCACGCGTCCGGTCGGGTTCAGAGCGTGCCCGCGCCCGCTCCTGGGGGCCACCGCCGTGCGTCCGCCGGGAGCCGGGTGACTTCAGAGCGGGTCCGCCGGGCGCGGGGGCGTGCCGGCCGCGCGGTACGTCTGGTCGGGGCGGTTCAGGGCGTGCCCGTGCCCGCCCATGGGAAGCCGCCGTGCGTCCGCCGGAAGCCGGAAGCCGGAAGCCGGAAGCCGGAAGCCGGAAGCCGGGTGGCGTCAGCGCGGATCCGCCTCGGCGCGCGCGGCCTCTCCGGTCGGGGCGTGTTCAGGGTGTGCCCGCGCCCGCCCACGAGGGTGTGCCCGCGCCCGCCCAAGGAAGGCCGCCGTGCGCCGGCCCGAGGCCGGACCGCGTCAGCGCGGGTCCGCCGGGTGCGGTGCCATCGGCAGCAGCGAGGCCATCCGCTCCTCGCAGAGCTCGACCAGGCGGGCGTACGCCTCCTTGCCCATCATCTCCGTCAGCTCCGGCCGGTACGTGACGTAGACCGGCTCGCCCGCTCCGTGCGCCGATGTCGCGGACGTGCACCACCAGTGCAGGTCGTGCCCGCCCGGACCCCACCCGCGGCGGTCGTACTCACCGATCGAGACCTGGAGGATCCGCGTGTCGTCCGGCCGGTCGATCCAGTCGTACGTACGGCGCACCGGCAGCTGCCAGCAGACGTCCGGCTTCGTCTCCAGCGGCTCCCGGCCCTCCTTCAGCGCCAGGATGTGCAGCGAGCAGCCCGCGCCGCCCGCGAAGCCCGGCCGGTTCTGGAAGATGCACGAGCCCTGCCAGCGGCGCGTCTGCCGCTCGCCGTCCTCGTCCAGCTGCGTCCAGCCGCTGTCCGTACCCACCTCGTGGAACTGCCACATCTCCGGCGTGAGGCGCTCCACGAACCCCGCGACGCGCCGCTCGTCGTCCTCGTCCGAGAAGTGCGCGCCCAGGGTGCAGCAGCCGTCGTCGGCGCGGCCCGCCTGGATGCCCTGGCAGCCGCTGCCGAAGACGCAGCTCCAGCGGGACGTGAGCCAGGTCAGGTCGCAGCGGAAGACCTGCTCGTCGTCGGCGGGGTCCGGGAACTCGACCCAGGCGCGGGCGAAGTCGAGCCCGACCTCGTCGGAGACCCCCGGGCCCGCCGACGCCTGCTTCCCGGCGACCTGGTTCCTGGAGATCTCGACGGCCTTCTCGCGCTTTTTGCCCGGCTTCGCCTTCTTCGTCTTTGCCACCCCTCAAGCCTATGCGCCCCCGGGCGTCGCAGTAGCGTTCAGGCCATGAGACTCGGTGTCCTTGACGTGGGTTCGAATTCCGTCCATCTGCTGGTCGTGGACGCGCACCCCGGGGCCTGCCCGCTGCCCGCCCACTCCCACAAGGCCGAATTGCGCCTCGCGGAGCTCCTCGACGACGGCGGCGCGATCGGCGACGTGGGCATGGACCGCCTCGTCGCCGTGGTCCGGGACGCCCTCCAGGCCGCCGAGGACAAGGGCTGCGAGGACGTCCTCCCCTTCGCCACCTCCGCCGTCCGCGAGGCGTCCAACGCGGACACCGTGCTGGCCCGGGTCCGGAAGGAGACCGGTGTCACCCTCACCGTCCTGAGCGGCGAGGAGGAGGCCCGGCTGACGTTCCTGGCCGCCCGGCGGTGGTTCGGCTGGTCGGCGGGCAAGCTCCTCGTCCTCGACATCGGCGGCGGCTCCCTGGAGATCGCCTACGGCCTCGACGAGGAACCCGACGCGGCCGCCTCGCTGCCCCTGGGCGCCGGCCGGCTCACCTCCGCCTGGCTCCCCGGCGACCCGCCCGACCCCACCGACATACGGGCCCTGCGCCGGCACGTACGGGCGCAGATCGCCCGGATCGTCGGCGACTTCGCCCGGCTCGGCGGCCCCGACCGCACCGTGGCCACCTCCAAGACCTTCAAACAGCTCGCCCGGATCGCGGGCGCCCCCCGGTCCGTCGAAGGCGTCTACGTCACCCGCTCGCTCACCCGCAAGGCCCTGGAGGAGTGGGTGCCCAAGCTCGCCGGGATGACCGTCGAACGGCGCACCACGCTGCCCGGCGTGTCCGCCGGCCGCGCGCCCCAGCTGCTGGCCGGCGCGCTCGTCGCCGAGGCGGCGATGGACCTCTTCGGCATCGACGAGCTGGGCATCTGCCCCTGGGCACTGCGCGAGGGCGTCATCCTGCGCAGGCTCGACCACCTGCCCACCGACTGACCGGACGGCGGGGACCGTGAGTCCGGACCCGTACGCCCGGACCCGTCAGTACGGGACCGTGCCCGGACCCGTAAGCCCGGACCCGTAAGCCCGCGACCGTACGGTTTCCGGCCACTCCACGAGCGTCCGAGGTCGTCCTCCGACGGCCCCTGACCGGCCTGCGGACCGTCTCCCACCGCTCCTCGCAGACGCCTTACGGCCGACCGGTAGCGGTTCCGCCACATGGGAGCCACCCGCCACGCCGCGCGGAAGGCGGTCGTACGCTGTCCCTCGTGACAGAGCCAGTGGTGCGCATCCCGGATGCGAAGGTCGCGCTGTCCACCGCCTCGGTCTACCCGGAGTCGACGGCGGCGGCCTTCGAGATCGCCGCGCGCCTGGGTTACGACGGCGTCGAGGTCATGGTGTGGACCGACCCCGTCAGCCAGGACATCGAGGCGCTCCGCCGCCTGTCCGACTACCACCGGGTGCCGATCCTCGCCGTGCACGCGCCCTGCCTGCTGATCACCCAGCGGGTCTGGTCCACGGACCCCTGGGTCAAGCTCCAGCGCGCCCGCGCGGCCGCCGAGAAGCTCGGCGCGAGCACCGTCGTCGTCCACCCGCCCTTCCGCTGGCAGCGGGGGTACGCGCGGGAGTTCGTCCAGGGCCTGTGGCGGATGGCCGACGAGACGGACGTCCGGTTCGCCGTCGAGAACATGTACCCGTGGCGCTACCGCGACCGCGAGATGCTCGCCTACGCCCCCGACTGGGACGTCACCAAGGACGACTACCGCCACTTCACCGTCGACCTCTCGCACACGTCGACCGCCCGCACGGACGCCCTCCAGATGATCGACCGGATGGGCGACCGGCTCGCCCACATCCACCTCGCCGACGGCAACGGCTCCGCCAAGGACGAGCACCTCGTGCCCGGCCGGGGCAAGCAGCCCTGCGCCGAGATCCTGGAGCGCCTCGCGGTCGGAGGCTTCGACGGCCATGTCGTCATCGAGGTCAACACCCGGCGCGCCATGTCCTCCGCCGAGCGCGAGGCCGACCTCGCCGAGGCCCTCGCCTTCACCCGTCTGCACCTCGCTTCCCCGACCGGTGTCCCGCGCGCATGACCGCCGCCTCCGCCGCCGGTGCCCCGAAGAAGCGCGGCCGTCCCGTCCGTACGGACACCGGAGGGCCCGGCGCCCGTGAGCGCATCCTTACGGCGGCCCGCGCGGAATTCGCCGAGCGCGGCTACGACAAGGCGTCCATCCGCGCCATCGCCCGGGGCGCGGACGTCGACCCGGCGCTCGTCCACCACTACTACGGCCCCAAGGAGAAGATCTTCGCCGCCGCCGTCGAGACGGACTTCGCGCCCGCGCTCGAAGCGGCCGACATCTTCCGTAAGGGTGACCGCGACACCCTGGGCGAGCGGCTCACCCGCTTCACCCTCGGCATCTGGGAGAACCCGGCCACCCGCGAACCCCTCCTCGCGATCGTCCGCTCCGCCGTCGCCAACGAGACCGCCGCCACGGTCTTCCGCGAGCTCGTCACCACCCGGCTGATGGCCCGCATCGCCGGGGAACTCGACCTGCCCGACCCCCGGCTGCGCTCCGAGCTGGCGGCGGCGCATCTGGTCGGGGTCGCGATGCTGCGGCACGTCATCAAGGTGGAGCCGCTGGCTTCGGCGGATCTGGAGGAGGTCGTGGCGATAGTGGCACCGGCGGTGCAGCGGCATCTGGCGGGGGCGGGCGGAGCCGGGCAGCGGTAGGGCGCGGGCCGGGGGCGCTGCGCGGGGCCTTGTTCCCCACCCCGCCCCTTCCCGAACCGGGGCTCCGCCCCGGGCCCCGGTCCTCAAGCGCCGGACGGGCTGAGTTGTCGCCCGGAACCGGGCGGATTCAGCCCGTCCGGCGCTTGAGGACACCGCGCGTCAGCGCGGAAGGGGGCCCGGGGGCGAAGCCTCCGGTTCCGGGAAGGGGCGGGGCTGGGGAAAGGCCCCGCGCAGCGGCACCCCACCCACCCACCCGCACCCGCCCATCCCCACCCGTCTCACATCGCGGAAATTCCGTCCACCCCCTGAGTCCCGGGCGTAGGCTCGAAAGACGCCATACACGGCGCCGACACACTTCGAGGAGTCGAGCAGGATGCCCGAGCTGAGGTCCCGCACCGTCACCCACGGCCGCAACATGGCGGGCGCCCGCGCCCTTATGCGGGCCTCGGGCGTAGCGAGCGGTGACATCGGCAAGCCGATCATCGCGGTCGCCAACTCCTTCACCGAGTTCGTCCCCGGCCACACCCACCTCGCACCGGTCGGCCGGATCGTCTCCGACGCGATCCTGGCGGCGGGCGCGGTGCCCCGCGAGTTCAACACCATCGCGGTCGACGACGGCATCGCCATGGGCCACGCGGGCATGCTCTACAGCCTGCCCTCCCGCGACCTGATCGCCGACTCCGTCGAGTACATGGTCGAGGCCCACTGCGCCGACGCCCTGATCTGCATCTCCAACTGCGACAAGATCACCCCGGGCATGCTGATGGCCGCCCTGCGCCTCAACATCCCCGTCGTCTTCGTCTCCGGCGGCCCGATGGAGGCCGGCCAGGCCACCCTCGTCGACGGCACCGTCCGCAAGCTCGACCTGATCAACGCCATCGTGGACGCGGTCGACGAGAACGTCTCGGACGAGGACGTCCTCCGCATCGAGGAGAACGCCTGTCCGACCTGCGGCTCCTGCTCCGGCATGTTCACGGCCAACTCCATGAACTGCCTGACCGAGGCCATCGGCCTCTCCCTCCCGGGCAACGGCTCCGTCCTCGCCACCCACACCGCCCGCAAGGCGCTGTACGAGAACGCGGCCCGCACGGTCGTCGAGATCACCAAGCGCTACTACGAGCAGGACGACGCGTCGGTCCTGCCGCGCAACATCGCCACCCGCGCCGCCTTCGACAACGCCATGGCACTCGACATCGCCATGGGCGGCTCGACCAACACGATCCTCCACCTCCTCGCCGCCGCGCAGGAGGCCGGTCTCGACTACGACCTGAAGGACATCGACGCGGTCTCGCGCCGGGTGCCCTGCCTGGCCAAGGTCGCGCCCAACGTCGCCCCCGGCGGCACGTACTACATGGAGGACGTGCACCGCGCCGGCGGCATCCCCGCGATCCTCGGCGAGCTCTACCGCGCCGGGCTGCTCAACGAGGACGTGCACACCGTCCACTCGCCCGGCATCAAGGACTGGCTCGGCACCTGGGACGTGCGCGGCGGCTCGCCGTCGGCCGAGGCCGTCGAGCTGTGGCACGCGGCGCCCGGCTGCGTCCGCTCCGCCACCGCCTTCTCCCAGTCCGAGCGCTGGGACTCCCTGGACACGGACGCCGCCGGAGGCTGCATCCGCGACGCGGCCCACGCCTATTCCAAGGACGGCGGCCTCGCCGTCCTCAAGGGCAATCTGGCGGTCGACGGCTGCGTCGTGAAGACGGCCGGCGTCGACGAGTCGATCTGGACCTTCGAGGGCCCGGCCGTGGTCTGCGAGTCGCAGGAGGAGGCCGTCGACAAGATCCTCCGCAAGGAGATCAAGGAGGGCGACGTCGTCGTCATCCGCTACGAGGGCCCCAGGGGCGGCCCCGGAATGCAGGAGATGCTCTACCCGACGTCCTTCCTCAAGGGCCGCGGCCTCGGCAAGTCCTGCGCCCTGGTCACCGACGGCCGCTTCTCCGGCGGCACCTCGGGCCTCTCCATCGGCCACGCCTCGCCCGAGGCGGCCTCCGGCGGCGCGATCGCGCTGGTCCACGACGGCGACCGGATCCGTATCGACATCCCGGCCCGCTCCATCGAGCTCCTCGTCCCCGACGAGGAGCTGGCGGCCCGCCGCGAGGCGCTCGGCGGCAGGTACGCGCCGCGCGACCGTGACCGCAAGGTCTCGGCGGCGCTGCGGGCCTACGCGGCGATGGCGACCAGCGCGGACAAGGGCGCGGTGCGGGACGTCAGCCGTCTGGACGGGCTGACGGGAGGCTGACGGGACGACGGGCGCCGGGGATCGGGCCCGACGGTCCCGCTCCCCGTACGTCCCGCGGGACGTCCCGCGGGACGTACGGGCCCTCCCGGTGAGCCGGAGCCGACCGGACCGCCGGGGCCGCTGATGTCAGCCTCGGGCCGCGGGGACATCCCCCCGCGGCCCACCTGTACTCCGGACGGCGGGGACGGCTCCCGTAGCCGTCCGCACGGCTCCCGACCGCGAGGGCGTCTCCCGTGGGCGCGCCCGCGTGCGCGCGGTCAGGCCGCCGTGGGCGCCGGTGCGTCTCCCGCGTGCGCACCCGCGTGCGCTCCGTCCGGGCAGGGGCCTCCCGTCGCGACCGGGTGAGCCCCGGGCGGTACGGGGCCTCCGGCCCCACCGCCGGGTCAGCGCCAGCCGGCCGGATCGTGGTCGCTCACCGCGAACACGGTCCCGTCCGGCGCCGCCCCGAACACCTTCCCGTCCGCCGCGACCGGCGCCGGCAGCAGATCGAGATAGCCCCGGCCCGCCTTGGTCAGGCGGGGCGCAGTCTGCCCGAGCAGCGCGCCCCGGCCCGCGTCCACGGCCAGCAGCCGGCCGTCGGCGGCGGAGAAGTACAGCCGCCGGTCGGTGGCGACGAGCGCCGAACCGTTCGCCACGGCCGTATCCAGCCGCCACAGCTGCCCCGGGCCCTTCGCCCCCTTCATCTCCTTCGCCGCCTCGGCGGTCGTCCCGACCGCCGTCAGGCCGCCGTCCGTGGACAGCAGATAGACCGCGTCGCCGTACGCGACGGCGCTCGTGGCGTTCAGCGGCGTGCCCAGCGGGACCCGCCGCTCGCTCCGGTCGGCCGGGTCGTACCGGACGACGGCCGAGACACGGTTGTCGGAGTCGGCGGCCGTCAGGTACAGCGCGTCGCGCGGGCCCACGCCGACGGTGGTCAGGTCCCCGTCCGCCGTCCGCTGCCACAGCGTCGTACCGCGCCGCGCGTCGAGGGCGAGCACCTGGGTCCGGTGCCCGCCGCCGGCGCCCGCCGGGGAGACGGCGTAGGCGGTTCCGCCGCCGTAGGAGGAGAAGACGGGCTTGGCGTGCCCGGGCAGGCGGTGGCTCCACAGCTGCCGGTCCGTGGCGCCGTCGACGGCGGTCACGGTGCCGTCCGCGGAGACCAGGAGCACGGTGTCGCCCGCGTGGTAGACCCGCCCGCCGTACACCGAGACGTTCCGCGTCCAGCGCGGCTCGCCCGTCGCCGGGTCGAGCGCCGTGAGCCGGCTGCCGTCCGGCGTCGTCACGTGCACCAGGCCGCCCGACACGACGGGGGCGGGCGGCGCGAGCCCACCGGACCGCTCGGTACCGGCCGGCGCCGCGCCCCGGCCGGGCTTCCCGTCCTCGACCGGCCGCCGCCAGACGACCTGGCCACCGGCCGCGTCGATACGGGCCGCCTGCACCCCGGGCGCCGAGCAGTACAGCGCGGCCTCCCCGTAGGCGCAGAACCCGGCCCGCACCCGGCCGTCACCCGAGGCGTCCCCGGGGACGGACGTCGCCCACGGCTTCCAGTCCGCGCCCGCCGCGGTGGGCCGCGTCTGGAGCGGCCGGTCCGGATCGTCGGTCCCGCGCAGCAGCCAGTACCCGCCCCCGGCCAGGGCCGAGAGGACCACGGCCGCGGCGACGATCCAGGGCGCGCGACGGCGCCGGGACCGGCCGGTGGCCGGTGCGGGCCCGGGGACGGCGTCCGGACGGGCGGCCGTGGCGGCGCGCACGTGAGTGCGTTCGGAGTCGCGCGGTGCGGGAGAGCCGGGAGAGAGCAGGGAAGTGTGGGGGAACGTATCGGCACCCCTGACACTCCCGGCGTCGCCGTTGCCCGCGTGCGGCAGCCGCGCCATGATCGCGTCCGGTGTGGGCCGCTCGCCGGGGTCCTTGGCCAGGCAGGCGCGGATGAGCGGAACGAGGTCCTCGGGCACCCCGGTCAGATCCGGCTCGTTGTGCACCACCTGGTACGCCACGATGTACGGGCTCTCCGACTCGAACGGCCCGCGTCCCGTCGCCGCGTGCACCAGCAGCGACGCCAGCGCGAACACGTCCGCCGCGGGCCCCACCTCGCGCGGCCGCTGGAACTGCTCGGGGGCCATGAACGGCGGAGTGCCGATCAGCTTCCCGGTCTCGGTGCGCAGCTCGCTGTCGTACGGGCGGGAGATGCCGAAGTCGATGACCTTCGGGCCGTCCTCGGCGAGCAGCACATTGCTCGGCTTGAGGTCACGGTGCACCACGCCCGCCCGGTGGATGTCCCGCAGCGCCTCGGCCAGGCCCGCCGCCAGCCGCCGTACCTCGTCCCCGCCGAGCGGACCGCTCCGCTTGACCCGCTCGGAAAGGGTGGGACCGGGAATGTAGAGCGTCGCCATCCACGGCCGTACGCCGTCCGGGTCCGCGTCCACGACGGGCGCGGTGAAGGCCCCGCTGACCAGCCGGGCGGCCGCGACCTCCTGGCGGAAACGCGCCCTGAACTCGGGGTCCACCGCGTATTCGGCGTGTACGACCTTGACCGCGAGCCGCAGTCCGGAAGCGGAGCGCGCCAGGTGGACCACGCCCATGCCGCCGGAGCCGAGTCGCCCTTCCAGCCGGTACTGGCCGGCGTACCCCGGATCCTCCGCTTCCGGGTCCGCCCCGGTCCTGCGCAGCGGCGGCATTCCCCCACCCCCGTGTGTTTTCGGCCGCGTGCGGCGGCTTCCGGAGCCTAATCGATGGGCCTGTCGAAACCGGGGAGGCATGCCGCGCCTTGCTAGCCTGCACATGACATTCGACCAGTACGGGGGAGGGCCTGATGGCCGTCGGCGAGATCAACGAGTCCAGCGAGTCAGGCGTGTCCGACGGCGCGGCCGAGGCGGCCGGTGCGGGCGGGGCTCAGCGGCCCGCGGCTCTCTCCGTGCAGTCCGCCGGCACCATCTATTACCCGGTCGCGCCCGGCGTCCAGGTCAACGTCCGCCGTGGCCCGAACACCGGCAGCCAGATCGTCAAGGTGCTCGGCGAGAACTCCCGGGTGCCGATCCGCTGCCAGACCCGCGGCGAGACGGTCTCCGGCCCGTACGGCACCACCGACGTCTGGGACAGCATCGCGCCCGGCCAGTACGTGTCGGACGCGTATGTGAAGACGGGCAGCGACGGCTTCGTGGCCATCCGCTGTTCCTGAGCGGCGCCCGGGGCGGTCCGGGGCCGACGGCGATAATCGACGTATGAGCGATGAGCACGAGGCGGCCGGGCCGCAGCCGGAACCGATCAGGTTCTTCGGCACGACCTGGGTGAACCACGACGGTGGATACGCGCTGCGCCGCGTCGGCGCGGGCCTCGGCGCGCTGGTCGCCGCGGCGGCGGGCGCGTTCGTCCTGCGCTTCGGCTACGAGGGCCTGGCGGTCGCCGAGGTCGGCAGCCTCGTCAACATGCTCGTGGTCGTGGCCTTCGCCGTATGCAGCGCGCTGGCGTTCCGCCGCACCTGGGAGCGGTTCGGCAGCCGCTCCGCCGGCCCGGCGGACGCCGCGGCCGAGCGGTCGACACAGAGCATGATGATGATCGGCTTCATCGGATCCCTGCTCGCGTACGCCCTCCGCACCCTCACCGAGGCCCCCGGCGAGAAGCTGCGCCGCGAGGAGTACGAGGAGGCCGCCGCGCGCTACGAGCGCCGCCGCACCACCCGTACGGGGAACCCGGCGGCCCGGAAGAAGAAGCGCAAGAGCTAGGCGGGGGAGCCGGGCCCGGGAGCTTGCCGAGAGCCCGCAGGGGCCGGGCGGGGACCGGGCGGGGGCCGGGCCCACCCGGGGCGGAGCACCCCTGGAGCTCGTGTAGAGTTCTCCGAGTTGCCACGGCGTCCGCGAGGACGGCGAGGCGGCACTTCACGCCTCACTGGCGGCAATCTCTACTGCACGGCCCTTGAACGGGATCGATTTCGGCATGCCGGAATTCGGGACCGGGTTCCGATTAGGAACCACCGGGGGAATCCGGTAAAGTAGTGATCACGCCGAAAGGCGCGAAACAAATCCCCGCCGACGGGGAATCGGAAACGAATTCGGACCGGAAACGGAACGGAAAAGGATCTGATAGAGTCGGAACCGCCGGAAAGCGAAAGCGAGACGGTGGGACCCCGCTCCAGCAGGGGGCCAGAGACGGAAACGGATCTGGTAAGGTTGGAAACAACGAAGGGAAGCGCCCGGAGGAAAGCCCGAGAGGGTGAGTACAAAGGAAGCGTCCGTTCCTTGAGAACTCAACAGCGTGCCAAAAGTCAACGCCAGACTAT
>NZ_JAJQQS010000016.1 GCF_021228125.1 Streptomyces albireticuli | reverse complement strand
GGCCTCCTCGACGCCCAGTCCCGCACCGTCAACACCGACATGATGCTCGCCGCCGCCCGCGCCCTCGCCAACGTCGTCGCCGAAGACGAACTCAACGCGAACTACATCATCCCCAGCGTCTTCAACGCACGGGCGACCGAGGCCGTGGCCTCGGCGGTGAAGGGGGCGGCCCTCGCGCTTCGCCGGGCCGAGTAGCCGGTCCGGCCGAGTAGCCGGTCCGGCCGGGCGCGGCGCCTCGGGTAGTCCTCGGGAATTCCCGGGAAGAGCGGCCCCGGGTCTCGCGGAGCGCGCGACGGTCAGGACGGCACCACGCGTTCCCCGCCCGGAGCGGGCGGGGAACCCGCCAGCGCCGCCACATAGCCGTCGACGAGCTCGGCCTGACGAGCGGGCGGGAACGCGGTGGGGTCGAACAGGGCCTGCACCACCAGCCCCAGTGCGAACGCCTGGGCGCCGGCCGCCACGCCCGCCGGGTCCCCGGCGGGCAGTTCGCCGAGCCGCTGGGCCTCGGCGACCAGGTCACACAGCTTGTCGCGGCTCCGCGCGTACCTGCGGGCGTGGTCGCCGCTCAGGGCGGGGTCGGCGAGCGCGACGTCCCAGGAGGACACCCAGATCCGGTTGGCACCGGTGGCCTCGGCGGTCAGCGGCAGGATGTCGAGCAGGGCGGCCCGTACCGCGGCCAGTCCCGCTCCGGCGGCGCGCCGGGGCCGGGCGGCACTGCGCTGTTCGAGCAGGTCGAGGGCGTACGCGACCAGGTCGCGCTTGGCCGGGAAATAGTGGGTGAGCAGGCCGGTGGTGGCGCCGAGTTCGGCGGCGACGGCGCGCAGGGTGAGCCCGCCGAAACCCTGCGCGGCCAGCACCCGCCAGACCGCCTCGGAGACATCGCGACGACGGGACTCGTGGTCCCCCTTGGTGCGTGGCATGCTGCTACGGTACATAACCGTAACGCTTGTTATGTGAATGGGGTCATCATGTTCTCCCTCCCCTTGCGGGACAACGCCCTCCTCGAGCCGCTGGAGATATGGCACGCCGAGGAGTTCGCCGCCCATCTGGACCGGGCCCGCGACCACATCCGGCCGTGGGTCGGAACGGCGTTCGTCACCGAGGACCTCGACGGAGCACGGGCCACGCTGGGCCGCTACGCCGAGCGCCAGGCCGCGGACGGCGCACGCCTTTACGGCATCCGGCTCGACGGCACACTGGTCGGCGGCGTGATGTTCACGGATTTCAGCACCGCCTCCGGCTCCTGCGAGATCGGCTGCTGGCTGGAGCCCTCGGCCGAGGGCCACGGACTGGTCACCCGGGCCTGCCGCGCCCTGCTGGACTGGGCGTTCGTCTCCCGGGGCCTGTACCGCGCCGAGTGGCACTGCCGGGCCGACAACGACCGGAGCTCCGCCGTGGCCGAGCGGCTCGGCATGACGCTCGAAGGCGTCCGGCGCGAGTCCTGGCCCTACGAGGGCGTCCGCCACGACAAGCAGATCTGGGCGGTCCTCGCCTCCGAATGGCGGGCCGGGGAGCGACCCGCCCTCGCTGCGACCCTGGACGCGTAGCACCGCCCGGCCCTCCGACCTGGTGAGGTGTGCGCCGACCGGGAGGTGGCGTACGGTCGGAAGGCGCGGCCGGCGGCTGCCGGCGGCACCACGAAGGGGGCTGTGGTGGACGGTTCTTCGGGGGCCTGGCCCACGCTCGGGGTGGGCATCGGCTGGCGGGACGAGATCGACGTCGTCGTGGAACAGCTCCCGGGCGTCGAATGGGTCGAGGTCGTCGCCGAGAACATCAGCCCGGACCGTCTGCCCCCGTCGATCCGGCTCCTTCGCGCGCGGGGCCTCCCGGTCGTCCCCCACGGCGTCGCGCTCGGTCTGGGCGGAGCCGGCCTCCCGGACAAGGCCCGGCTGGACAGACTCGCCCGGCTCGCCGGGGCGTTGGACGCTCCGCTGGTGACGGAGCACCTGGCCTTCGTGCGGAGCGGAGGAACGGAAGCGGGGCACCTGCTGCCCGTGCCCCGTTCGCGCGAGGCGCTGGGGGTGATCGCGGAGAACGTCCGGGTCGCCCAGCGGGAGCTGCCCGTGCCGCTCGCCCTGGAGAACATAGCCCCGCATTTCGCCTGGCCCGAGGACGAGTTGACCGAGGCGCAGTTCCTCGCCGAACTGGCCGACCGGACGGGCGTGGGGCTGCTGGTCGACGTGGCCAACCTGTACACCGGGCAGGTCAATCTGGGCGTCGACGCCGCGGCCGAGATCGCCGCGCTGCCGGTGGAGGCCATCGCCTACGCGCATGTGGCGGGCGGCCGGCTGATCGACGGAGTGTGGCACGACACGCACACGCACCCCCTGTCCCCGCCCGTGCTCGAGCTGTTGGCGGAGTTGTGCGGGCGGGCGCGGCCTCCCGGGGTGCTGCTGGAACGGGACGGGAACTACCCGCCGCCCCGTGCGCTGTCCGCTGAACTGGAAGCGATTCGTCAAGTGCTGCGGGGGGATGAGACAGGATGCCGTACGGCCCGACCCGTGTGACGGAGGCAGTAGCTCCGTCACCTCGGGACTCTTGACGAACGTCTACCGGCACGCACCGTCGACCACCCGGACGATCCGAGGGAATTCATGTGGACTATACCCTTCCTCCTCTGCGCCGCACTCGTGGCCGTGAGCGCGTGGCACGTGCGCGGAACGTTCCTCTCGCTGCGAGGCCCTTCCGCTCCGGCTGATCTTCCGGCACGGAATCTGTCGCTGTACGACGCCGCTTACCTCCGTGGCGGTGCCTCGCACGCGGCGGTGACCGCTCTCGCCGCCATGCGTCTCGAAGGCCGGCTGATCCTGTCGCGATCCGGCATGGTCACGGTGACGGACGCCACCCCGCGCAATGCCGTCGAGGCCGCGGTCGTCGACGCGGCCGGGTCCACCCGTCAGCGGGCCCTGCGCGATCTGAGCCGAGGTGTGCGCGCCGCCGAGGCGATCCACGCGATCGGCGCGCGACTGATCGACGAGGGGCTGATCCCGCGGTCCTCGGGGCCGCATCATCTCCGCCGGCTCGCCAAGTCGCGTGCGCTTCACGGCTGGACGCTCGTGACGACATGTGTGGTCGGGGTGGTGACCGTCCCACTGGCCACGGCGACCGGGACGGGAGGCGTGCCGTCGTTGCTCGCCTTCCTCCTCCTTCTCGCGCTCGGAGCGGTGCCGATGATCCGCTACCGCGATCCGGCTCCCGACCGGGCCGGCAAGGCCGGCCGGGAACGGCTCGTCTCCCTGCGGGGTGACGCTTCCTGGCAACCGTGCGACGTGGGGCTCGACGCCGGAACCACCGCCGCGCTCAAGCCCTTCGCGCTGGGGAGCACCGACCGTGTCCCAGGTCTGGCGGAAGACGAGGTGCGCGCTCTCCTCGACGCGTTCAGGACGGACCCCAGGAGCGCCCGGCGGCCGGCTCCCGCCGCTTCGGCCACCGCCGTCGGCGTGGGCCTGGCGTCCGCGGGTTACGTGGGCGGCATGAACACCCCGGCCGGAGGCTCCGACGGAGGCGGTACGGGCGGCGGCCATGACGGCGGGCACAGCGGATGCGGCGGGTGCGGAGGGGGATGCGGTGGATGTGGTTGCGGGGGCTGAAAGCACCGCCATCGCCCGATATCCCTCGTCCGTCACGCCGACCCCCATGTGAGCGCCGGTCACCCGTCCCAGGCCCCGGCCCGGCCGGTGACGCCCTTACACCTGGATGCGGGCGGCCGGGTCGCCGGTTGCAGAAGGTGGCGGGGCTCACCGGGAACCGCACGCCCGGCTCCGGTGGCGGCGCCGCCGACAGTGATCAGCCGACGCGGGCGGCAATGGTCCGCGCGCACGCCATGGACTCGGCGCGCGTCGTGTCGACCTCCAGGTCGTAGACGACCCCCTCGTGCACCGCGTCCGCCTGTGCCGCGGCCATCCCCTGGACGCGGTCTCCCCGCGCGACCTCACGGCCCGCGGCGACCGCGCTGTCGCATCTGACGCCGACCCAGAGCACGTCCAGCCCGTCCAGGGCCTTCCGCCACCGCTGCTGGGAGGCCGCTCCGCCGAGGAAGACGTCGTCGATGACGACCCTGGCGCCCGCGCGGACCATCGCCGCGATGCCGTCCGTCCAGGCCTCCTCCAGCGCCCGGAAGTCCGCGCCGACGCTCACCCCGCCGTCGGCCGCGATCACGATGCCTTCGTCCGACGCCTGCATCTTCGCGGGCAGGGCGTCGACGAACGAGTCGCAGCCGAACGCGAGCCACGGGTCCGGGAGTACGTCCTGGAGGCACCGTACGATCCCGGACTTCCCCGAGCTGGAACCACCGTTGAGAATGATCATTTGAGTCGTCACGGCGCCACAGTAGGGCGCCGCCCGCACGACGGGAAACGAATATCGGCCGGCCCCGCTCCACCGGGCACGGCCACGGCACGCCGTGGCCGTGCCCGGGTTCCTCCCCGCCACCGGCCCGGCGCGCCGACGGCGGGGAGGAGGCTCAGCCGGCGATCCTCGCCGCCGCCGCGCCCTTCAGCGCCACGTCCCTGACGTGGCAGTAGAACTCGGCCGGGTCACCGTAGTAGCGCCACGGCAGCGCCTCCACATGGCCGTCCACCATCCGGAACTGCTCCAGCGCGGCCTCGTAGCGGCCCTGCTTGGTCAGGCAGTACGCCAGCAGATGCCGGACCTCCGCGATCCTGGGGTGCCCCGGCCGGGCCATGGCGACATCCGCCAGGGCGGCGTCGGTCAGCGCCGTCATCTCCGGCCAGCCGTAGGCCTCGGCCGGTGCCTCGTCGTCGTTGTGCTCGTACCAGCTGACCAGCGGGAACATCGTCAGCAGGCTGCCGGGCGGAGCCGTCGCCGCGGCCTGCGCGGCGAAATCGCGGGCCAGATCCTTGGAACCGCGCCACTTCGCGCTCCAGAACTGGAGCGCGTACCAGTGCGCCTCGTAGTGGTACGGAGCGCGCTTGGTGACCTCGGCCCACAGCCCGTGCAGCGCCTCGTGCGGGGCGCCCAGGCCCATGTACAGCGGGATCTGGAGGAGGTACGGGGTCGGGTCGCCGGGGTGCGCCAGGGCCTCGGCCCGAGCGAAGTCCTCCCGGGCCTCGTTCAGTACGCGGTGGAATCCTTCGAACCGCTCGGCGGAGGTGTCCTTGGCCCAGGCCCCGCCACGGATCTGCCAGGCCAGCGACACCTTCGCGTCGGCGTGGACCACGGCCGCGTCCGGGTCGCCGGGGCGCGCGGCCTGCCAGGCCCGCAGCCAGGTGTCGTCGTCGGCCGCCCGCGCCGCGACGATGCCGACGAGGTAGGAGCGCCGCTCCCAGTCGGTGCCCGCGGCGGCGAGCGCCTGGGCGGCCGGTAGCCAGTCGCCCCGGGAGAGGGCCGCCAGCACGGCCTCCGCCTCGGGGTCCGGGGCCGCCCGATCCGTGTTCTGGCGCTCCGCCGGCAGCAGACCCGCGCCGATCTCGGAGGCGATTCCCTCCGCGCGCTTGGCGCGTCTCCTGGACCGCAGCCAGAAGCAGAGCATGACGACGAGGATGGTGAGCGGGATGATCCCGGACATGGGTTTCTACGATCCGATCGGTCGTGAGTTCATGATTTCGCAGCAGCGCGGACGTGCGGGGCCGCGTGCTCAGTGGGAGAGGAGCGTCCGCAGCGGCGCGGTGTCCGGAGCGTCCGCGGTGGCCGCCCGTACCGCGGCTGCCAGCGCCTCCTCCATGTCAGGCGCCTTCTCCATGTCAGGCGCCCCCTGCGTCCCACCGGAGTACGCGGCCCCCGGCAGCCGTAGCCGCACCCGCTCGGACCAGGAGAGCTCCCAGTACGCCCCGGCCTTCTCCACCAGGGCCAGCTCCGCGAGCCGGTAGGTCCCGGCCTCCAGCGCCGGGCGCAGGAATTCCCGCGCCGCCCGGCCCGTCGCCCGCGCCGCGTCCGAGGACTTGGGCAAGTACCCCGCGACCAGCCACAGCCGTCCCGTGTCGGCGGAGTCCAGCAGGGCCGTGAGGTCACCCGAGGCGCTGCCCGAGGCGACTCCCGCGGTGGCCAGTGCCGTTCGCAGCGGCCCGGCCCCCACCGTGGCCCGGGTATACATCGCCCGGTGCGCGAGCTCCGGCCATTCCGCCCGCTCCATGGCCAGCGCCTCCGGCGTGAGGAGGACGTCCTCCAGGCGCGCCAGCACCCGCTCGGTATCGCGCAGCAAGGCCAGCGCGGGCCGCGCCGGGTCCGCGCCACGGCCGTCGTCGGGCAGCGCCTCGATCAGCCGCACCCGCTCGGCCACCGGGGGGTGCGAGTCGTACGGGGACTCCTCGTCGGCCGGCAGTTCGCCGCGCAGTTCCGCCAGGGCGGACCGGCGCTCCGGGTCGGCCAGCAGACGGCGCAGACCGCCGAAGACCTCACCGCGCGGCGGGAGGAGGCCCGCCTCGACGCCCAGCATGGCGTACCGGCTCTGGTAGAAGTCGTGGGCGGCGTCGAGCGCCGCGATCTCCCGCAGCGCCGAGGCCGTGGCGTCCCGGCCCGCGACGCGGACCGCCATCCGGTCGGCCGCGAGCTCCTGCTGCCGGCCCACGCCACTGGTGACCCGCAGGTAGAACCGCGCGTACGCCTGGAACGGCTTGGCCATCACGCGGTACCGGAGCCCGGTGCGCCCGGTGTCCACGCCCCGCGCCTTCTTGCCCTTGCGCAGGCGCTTGGCGTCCGCCTTCTCCTGCCGGGAGCGCTCCTTGCCGATCCGCTTCCGTTCCCGCTCCTGGAACGCCCCGACGGTCCGCAGCACGCAGTCGCGGCCCCGCCGGGTGATGCCCGCCAGGCGGGTGTCCGCGTTGCCGTAGTGACCCAGCTCGTGGGCGATCACCGAGTGCAGCTGCGGCTCGCTCAGACCGGCCAGCAGCGGCACGCCGATGTACAGGCGGCGGCGCCCGGGCAGCAGGCCCAGCAGCCGGGCGTCCTCGGAGACCGCCGCGTTCACCTCCCCGACGAGGAGGATCTCGTCGGGCGCGCGAGTACCGGAGCGCTCGGCCAACGCGCGTACGGTGCCCCACAGTTCGGGCTGTTCGGCCTCGGTGACCGGCAGCGCCTCCCGCTCGTCCCCGGAGCCCTCCCCCAGGGCGAAGGCGCCTCGCAGGACCGGGTAACCCAGCAGGGCGGTGATGACGGTCACCTTGATCGCGACCGGGGCCGGCGCCCAGATCCAGGCCGCGACGTCGGCGCCTACGAGTACGCCGAGTACGGCGAGAGCGACCAGGTAGAAGCCGGCCAGCAAGACCAACGCGCGCAGGGCGCGCGGAGATGCGCTCACAGAGCAGAGTCCCCCGCATGAAGAAGAATATGAACGGAAAGATCATATGTGCGAATCGCACACGGACCGGATCATTTTCGCCGAAGGCGACCGGGCGCACGACGCGACCCGGCCGTCCACAGGGGGGACAGATCATGGCGAGACGAATAAGAGGGATAAGACAGACGAAATCGACGAAGCGGGTGGACGGCGGGGCCAGGGTCGGTGGCTGAGACGCGGGAGCTGCTTCCTCGCTGCGCTCGCCCTCGCGCGGGCCGGCCGCTCCCGGCCGGCCCGCGTACCGTCCGTCCGCTACGGCGCCATCTCGTACGTCCCGGACAGGGCCGCGACGCGCTCCCAGACGCGTGCCGATCGGCCGTCGTCGACGACCGGGCGGCGGATCGCGCCCAGCGCCCACCGCTGCTGGTCGGCGGTGGCGGAGTCCTTGCCGTGCAGCTCGACGGCGTGCGCGGAGAAGTCGCGGACGAGGACGGCGAACAGCTCGTCGAGGACGTCCTCGTCGAGGCCGGTCAGACGCGCCTGCTCCAGGATCAGCTGGCCGTGCACGACGAGCGCGAACAGCTGGCCGACGGCGAGAAGGAGGTCCAGGTCACGGCTCTGCTCCTCGTCGGGGGCCGCGGTGGTGACGAACTCGCACAGCGCGTCCGCCTGCTCCCGGAAGCGGCCGACGTTGGGCACCTCGGCGTACGGCTCGAACGCGGTGCGCCAGTCGTGGAAGCGGATGGCGCCGAGGCCGCGGGCCGGTCCCTGACGGAAGAGGAAGTCGTCGTCGGCCGCGTCGAGGCGGGTCGGCACGGGGGCGTACTCGGCCGGGTTGAGCAGGTGGTTGCCCATGAACTTGAGGATCAGCGCGAGGTTGACGTGGACGGTGCCCTCCAGCTTCGGCAGGCCCCGGATCTCGGTGGCGGCCTGGGCGAAGTAGGTGTCCTTCTCGAAGCCCTTGGCCGCGATGACGTCCCACATCAGGTCGATGACCTTCTCGCCCTCCGTGGTCACCTTCATCTTCGTCATGGGGTTGAAGAGGAGGTAGCGGCGGTCGTCGGGGCCGGCGGAACGGAAGTAGTCGACGGCGCGGTCGCTGAACAGCTTCATGCCGACCAGGCGGACGTAGGCGTCGGTCAGCTCGCGGCGCACGTGCGGGAAGGCGGTGACGGGGCGGCCGTACAGGACGCGGTTGTGCGCGTGCGTGACGGCCTCGTACATCGCGTGCTCACAGATGCCGATCGCGCCGGTGCAGAGGTTGAACTTGCCGACGTTGACCGTGTTGAGGGCGGCGTCGAAGGCGGCGCGGCCGGTGTGCAGGACGTCCTCGGCCGCGACCGGGTAGTCCTCCAGACGGAACTCGCTGACGTACTTCGACGAGTCGACGACGTTCTTGACGAGGTGGTACGCCTCGTGGCGGCTGTCGGCGGCGAAGAAGACGTAGCCGTCGGGGCCCTCGACGTCGGTGCGGCGGCCGAAGACGGAGACGAGGCCGGCGGCGTTGCCGTTGCCGATGTAGTACTTGGAGCCGCTCGCCCGGAAGCCGCCGTCGCCGTCCGGCTCCAGGAGCATGTCGGTGGAGTAGATGTCGGCGCCGTGGGACTTCTCGGACAGACCGAAGGCGAACACCTCGCCCTGGGCGAGGAGTTCGGCGGCGCGGGCACGGGCGGCGGCGTTGTCGCTCTGCCAGACCGGGCCGAGGCCGAGGACGGTGACCTGCCAGGCGTACCAGTAGTCGAGCCCGTAGAAGCCGAAGATCTCGTTGAGGGCGGCTATGCGGGCGGTGTCCCAGCGCTTGTCCGGGTTCCCGTCGGCGGCGGACGCCGGGGTGAGGAAGGTCGCGAACAGGCCCTCCTCGGCCGAGAAGGCGAGGAAGTCCGCGAGCCAGGCGCGGGAGCGGTAGTCCTCGATCAGCTTGCGCTTGCCGCGCTCCTCGAACCAGTCGACGGTGGCGCGCAGCAGCCTGCGGGTCTCGGGGTCGAAGTGCGCCGGGTCGTACGTGCGCGGGTTGAACAGCAGCGGGTCAGCCATGGGTGTTCGCCTTTTCTGCTGGAAGGTCGGTTGTGTCGTACCGGTCCGTGGGGTGGTGCGGGTGTGCGGCGCGGCCCGCACCGGTTTCAGCGCTCGGGCCGGAGGCGGTGGAGGGTGGCGAGTACGTCGTCGAGCCAGGCGAGCATCATCCGCTCGTAGGCGATGCCGCCGCGCAGGACGGCGTGCTGGAGCTCCTGTCCGGCGTCCTGCGCCGCGGGGGCCTCGGGACCGGTGAAGTCGCGCAGCTGCCCCGCGAGGTAGTGGGCGAGCCGGTCGGCGTGCGCCCGGTGGTGCCGTTCGACCTCGCTGATCAGCGCGGCGGGGTCGTCGAAGGCCGCGCCGCGGATCTTCACGGCGAGGTCGTGCCGGACGCTCTCGGGTTCGATCGGTTCGTGGAGCCACCCGGAGAGGACGGTCCGGCCGAGGGCGGCGACGGAGTACTCCTTCTTGTCCGGCCGGCCCTGCTGCGGCACCTCGCGCACGTCGATCCAGCCGTCGCCCTCCATGCGCTTGAGGACGCGGTAGATCTGCTGGTGGGTGGCGGTCCAGAAATAGCCGATGGACCGCTCGAAGCGCCGGGCCAGCTCATAGCCGGAGCCCGGCTTCTCCAGCAGGGAGACGAGGATCGCGTGCTCGAGGGCCATGGCCCGGATCCTCCTATGCAACTCGTTGCATAGACAAGAGCACGGGGGTGAGACGCGGCTCACCCGGCCCCGGACGGAGCGTCCGGCAGGGCAGGAAGGTACGTACGCAGGGGCCGCCCCCGCCACTCGCCCCCGGCGCGGCGTCCGCCCGGCCCTGCCTGAGCCGCCGTCGTTCTCCAGGCCGAGCCCACAGATGCGGGGGGGGTGGCCGACCTCGCGGGTCGGCCCGTCCCTTCAGCGAGCCCGAGCCGCCTGCTCGTGGGCGGTGAGGACGAGGCGGTCGCCATTCCCCACCGAGGCGACGTCGACCAGGATCCCGGCGTCGCCGTCGAAGCGCAGGGTGAAGACGGGGTCGGCCCCCATCAAGGCGTCGAAGACTTCCCGGTGTTCCTCCGGCGGGGGGCCGTCGAGGATCGCGTCGCACGTCCAGTCGCCGTCGACGGCGCGGACCGTGACACGCACGTCGAACCCTCCCAGGCTCGTCGAGCTGTTGCCCCACCACTCGAGCCGCGCGGGCCCCTCGTGCGCATCCATGCCCCAAGTATCGGGGGCATCCGGAGCCGGAACGGCTCGCGAAGGCCGGGAGCTCTCCCCGCATTTCCACCGTATATCAGGGTGGGGGCCTTGCCGCAAGGTCCCCCATAAGGGGCAAAATCGCTTGCTGTGTGCCCAAGACGCGGCACACGGAACGGGGAGCACGATGCGATTTCTGTTGTCCACCATCGGGTCACGGGGCGAAGTCCAGCCGCTCGTCGCACTGGCGCTGCGGCTGAAGGAGGCGGGGCACGGCGCAGTGGTGTGCGCGCCGCCCGACTTCCGTGAGTGGGCCGAATCCCTCGGGGTCGTATACGTGCCCGTGGGGCCCGAGCTTCGCGGCACCGCGAAGCCGAGCGCGGGAGCCGTCCCGACGGCCGAGCAGCGGCGTCGGATGATCGAAGGAACGGTCGCCGCGCAGTTCGAGGCGGTCGACGCCGCCGCCGAGGGCTGTGCCGCCGTCGTGGCGGGCGGCGGGCTGGCGATCGCCGCCCGCTCGGTGGCCGAGCGGCGGGGAATCGGTTACGTCTACGCCGCGTTCGCCCCGGTCTCACTGCCGTCCGAGCACCACGCGCCTCCCGTCTTCCGGATGCTCGGGGAGACGCCCGCGGAGGGGCCCGTCGACAACCGGGCGCTCTGGGCCGAGGACGCCGAGCGCTGGAACTCCTTGTGGGGCCCGGCCCTCAACGCGCGGCGCGCGGCCATGGGATTGCCGCCGGTCGAGGACGTACGCGCCCACCTTTTCACCGGCACCCCGTGGCTGGCCGCCGACCCGACGCTCGCTCCATGGCCGACGCCGTCCGACCTGGAGGTCGTCCAGACCGGGGCCTGGCTGCTGGCGGACGACCGGCCGCTCTCCCGCGAACTGGAGGCGTTCCTGGACGCCGGTGAGCCGCCCCTCTACTTCGGGTTCGGCAGCGGTCGCGTGCCCGAGGGCCTGACCAGGACCGTGATCGACACAGCTCGCGCACTCGGTCGACGCGTCGTCCTGTCGAGGGGCTGGGCCGACCTCTCCCTCGTGGACGACGCCTCCGATTGCCTGCTGATCGGCGAGGTCAACCAGCAGGCACTGTTCCCGCGCGTGGCGGCCGTGGTGCACCACGGCGGCGCCGGCACCACGACCGCCGCCACGATGTCGGGAACTCCTCAGGTCGTCGTCCCGCAGCACTTCGACCAGTTCCACTTCGCCGAGCGCGTCGAGCGGCTGGGCATCGGCGCGCGCCTCTCCGGCGAACCCACCGCCGGGTCGCTGACGAACGCCCTGCGCGAGGCCCTCGGCACCGACGTGATCGACGCGGCCCGTGCCGTCGGCGGACGGGTACGTACCGACGGAGCCGCGGTCGCCGCGCGGCGACTCGTCGGCACGTGGTGACCGGGCTTCCTTCAGGCGCCGGTGGCCGCCCCGTCGCCGTGCGCCGCCTCGAACGACCTCAGCCCGCTCGCCAACTCACCGAGAGTCTCCTCCGCCACGTCGCGCAGGAAGGCGGGGCACACCCACGCGTCCGGTGCTTCGCTCTCCTCCCCCGGATCGTCCTCCTCGTCCCATCCGTAGTACTCGGCGATCTCCGCACGTCCGCCGGGGCTGCGCAGGAAGTAGCCGACCTGGTTCGCGTAGTCCGGGTCACCCGTGTCGGGATGCTCGCCGGGAGCGTGGGCGCACGGACGGTCCTCCAGCAGCAGCACGGCCTCCTCGACGCCCTTGATCATCGCGTCCAGTACCGAGCGGTCCGTGATCCTCTCCGACGCCGCGTACCAGCAGGTCGCGTTCATGGTCACGAGGTAACCGGCCAGGACGCCACGGGTCGGCCGGGCGGGAAGGGAGGCCGCCTCGTGCTTCAGGTCCTCGTGCGGATCGCCGTACGGGTAGTCGTTCACGATGCCGGAGAGAACGCTGATGCAGTCGTGGTGGCTCTCCGGCGCCCCTACGGGGATGCGCCGGACGGTCAACGGGGCGATCACGTCCGTGGCCAGCCGCGCCCACCCCGCGACGTTGGCCGGGCACAGCACCCGCTCGGTCTCGACGTCGGCGTCCGGTGCCGCGAGCGTGCCGGTCAGCAGGCCGGTGTCACCGTTCCAGACCTCGTCCTCCAGCGATCCCATCCCGGCCTCGTACGGGTGGCCGTCATGCGGGCAGGGCCGGCCGCCCAGGGCCTCCACCGCGGCCCGCAGGGCTTCCAAGGCGGCGCGCTCGGCCTCCGGCTCGGGACGCCAGGCGAGGTAGCCCGACATCGCCACCAGCCCGGACACCCATATGCGGGCCTCTTCCCCGCCGGGATCGGCGAGGAGCCGGCGGGCGCAGTCCAGGACGAGGGGGACGGCTTCGTCCGCCGGGGACGTGTCGCGGATCCGCTCCCACGCGGGGGCGAGCCGGGAGACGTCGGGGTCGGTCGTAATGATCATGTTCTACACGACGGCCCCGCGCCCGCTACGGTTCCGGGCCGCGCGGCCCGGAACGCGGCCGGGGCCGGGCGGTGGGCGCTCACAGCCGACCGGCGGGAAGCGACGCGTGACGGAAAGCGGATGTACGCGCGCCGCCGGACCGCGCGGGGCGACCGGCCGGAATCCAGTCTTGTTGGGGGACGATTCGATGATTGACGTGATCGTGGTCGGTAGCGGACCGACCGGATTGATGCTGGCCGGTGAATTGCGGCTGGCCGGGGTGCGCGTGGTCGTGCTGGAGAAGCTGACCGAGCCGTCCGGGCAGGCGCGCGGGCGAGGTCTGCACGCGCGCAGCGTCGAGGTGATGGACCAGCGCGGCCTGCTGGGCCGGTTCCTCGAGGTCAGCGAGAAGTTCCAGGTAGGCGGCTTCTTCGGCGGCATCCACAAGCCGTGGCCGGACCGGCTGGACACGGCGCACCCGTACGGCCTCACCACGCCGCAGCCGGTCACCGAGCGGCTGCTCGAAGAGCACGCCGTCGGACTCGGCGCTGAGATCCGGCGTGGCTGCGAGGCGGTCGGGCTGAGCCGGGACGAGGACGGGGTGGACGTCGAACTGGCCGACGGTACGCGGCTGCGCTCGCGCTACCTCGTCGGCTGCGACGGCGGCCGCAGCGCGGTGCGCAAGCTGATCGGCGTCGGCTTCCCCGGTGAGCCTTCCAAGGTCGAGACGCTGCTGGGCGAGATGGTGCTGACCGCGGAACCAGCGACCGTCACCGCCGTCGTCGCGAAAGTCCGCGAGACGCAGTTGCGGTTCGGCGCCCTCCCCCAGGGCGACGGGGTGTACCGCCTCGTCGTTCCCGCCGAAGGCGTGGCCGAGGACCGCACGGCGCCGACGACCCTCGAGGAGTTCAAGCGGCAGCTGCGGGCGCACGCGGGTACCGACTTCGGCGCGCACTCGCCGCGCTCGCTGTCCCGGTTCGGTGACGCCACCCGGCAGGCAGAGCGGTACCGGGTCGGCCGGGTGATGCTGGCCGGCGACGCGGCGCACATCCACCCGCCGACCGGCGGCCAGGGCCTCAATCTCGGTGTGCAGGACGCGTTCAACCTCGGCTGGAAGCTGGCCGCCACGGTCAACGGCTGGGCGCCGCAGGACCTCCTCGACAGCTACCACGCCGAACGGCACCCGGTGGGCGCCCGCGTACTGGCCAACACCCGCGCGCAGATCACCCTGATGGGGACGGATCCGGGCGCGGTCGCCCTGCGGGAGCTGCTCTCGGAGCTGATGGACTTCGAGGAGGCGAACCGGTACGTGACCGCGATGATCACGGCGGTCGGGGTCCGCTACGACTTCGGCGAGGGCCACGAGCTCCTCGGCCGCCGACTGCGGGACGTCACATTGAAGCGGGGGCGTCTCTACGAGCTG
This sequence comes from Streptomyces albireticuli, assembly GCF_021228125.1. Classification (GTDB taxonomy): domain Bacteria; phylum Actinomycetota; class Actinomycetes; order Streptomycetales; family Streptomycetaceae; genus Streptomyces; species Streptomyces albireticuli. The sequence continues at coordinate 232,781 of NZ_JAJQQS010000016.1, read as the reverse complement.
ATGCGCGGCGGCCGCGGTCTGCTGCTCGACCAGGCGAGCCTGCTGTCGGTGGAGGGCTGGGCGGACCGGGTCGACCACGTCGTCGACGTCAGCGAGGAACTGGACGTCCCCGCCGTACTGCTGCGGCCCGACGGCCATGTGGCCTGGGCCGGTGCCGACCAGGCGGAGCTGCTCGACATGCTGCCCCGGTGGTTCGGCGCCCCCACCCGCTGAACGCACGGGGGGGGCGAAAGCACGAGGACGGTTTCCCGCGCGGATGAACCGGGGTCCGGTCCCGGGGCCGGCAGGTTTGATCACCTGCCGGTCCCGTTCCCATGAGCCCGGCCCGCCTCGCGGGCGTCGGCGCCGGTGCCGCCTTACGGAGCGATGGGCAGCTGACGCTTGTGGTCGGTGAGGCGGTAGCGGCGGACGATCGTTTCAAAGGCGCGCTCGTCCACCGGCTTGCCCTCCAGGAAGTCGTCGATGTCGTCGTACGTGACCCCGAGCGCGTCCTCGTCGGCCTTGCCCGGGTCGAGGGTCTCCAGGTCGGCCGTCGGGGTCTTCCACACCAGCTCGGCGGGCGCGCCCAGCGCGTCCGCGACAGCGCGCACCCGGCGCTTGGTCAGGCCGGTCAGCGGGACGAGGTCGGCGGCGCCGTCGCCGAACTTGGTGAAGAAGCCGGAGACCGCCTCGGCCGCGTGGTCGGTGCCGACGACCAGGCCGTCGTGCGCGCCGGCCACCGCGTACTGGGCGATCATGCGCTGCCGGGCCTTGATGTTGCCGTGCACGAAGTCCTGGTGGTGGGCGTCGCGGAAGCTCACGCCGGCGGCCAGCGAGGCGTCGAGCGCGGCGTCGCTCGCGGGCTTGACGTCCACGGTCAGCACGTGATCGGCCTGGATGAAGGAGAGCGCGAGCTGGGCGTCGTGCTCGTCGGCCTGGGCCCCGTAGGGCAGCCGCATCGCGTGGAACCGGGCCTCGTGGCCGGCGGCCCGGGCCCGCTCGACGGCGAGCTGGCACAGCCGTCCGGCGGTGGTGGAGTCGACGCCGCCGCTGATGCCGAGCACCAGGGAGCGCAGACCGGTGGAGGTCAGCCGCTCGGCGAGGAAGGCCACCCGGCGCTCGATCTCCCGCTCGGGCTCGAAGGTCTCGGCGACCTCGAGATCCCGGGCGATCTCCTGCTGAAGGGCGATGGCCGCCGGCTCGCTCACGTCTGCTCCTTGTTTCGTTCCACGATGTGCTGACCACCTTAGCCAGGGGCACCGGGCGGGCCGGGGCAAGGGTCGGGGAAGCCGGTCCGCGGCACACCGGCCACCCGTCCACGACCGCGCGTGGCCGGTCGCGCCGGTCGGCGGCTAGGAAGCCCCTCGGGCAGCGGTTCCGGTCAGGCGGAGGGCGGCGACGGCGAGCAGGGCCGCCACGGTCATGCCCGTGAACATCGGGACGGCCGTGTGCGCGCCGCCGAGGCCGACCAGTGGCGCGGCCACCGCGCTGAGGAGGCTCTGGACGGTGCCGAGGAGGGCGGAACCGGTGCCGGCGGCCTCGGGGACGCGTTCCAGCGCGAGCGCGGCCGCGTTGATGCTGACCAGGCTGATGCCTGCGAAGGCGGCGTAGAGGAGGACCAGGACCACGACCAGGTTCAGCCGGTCGGCCAGGGCGAGCGCGCACAGGGCGGCGGAGCAGGCCGTCATCACGCCCAGGCCGGCGCGCAGCAGTGACGTGGGGCTGAAGCGGCCGACGAGCTTGGTGACGGCGAGGCCGGCCAGGACGCTGACGACGCCGACGGAGGCGAAGGCCGCGGAGGTCCGGCCCACGCTGAGGCCGAGGAGGTTCTGGAAGAGGAAGGAGGCGCCGCCGAGGTAGCAGAAGAGGACGGCCAGGGCCATGCCGAAGCAGAGTGTGTGGCCGAGGTAGGCGCGGTTGCCCAGGACCTCGCGCGCCGCACGCGCGGTGGCGGCGATGCCCCCGCGGTGGCGCCGCTCGGGCGGCAGGCTCTCCGGGACGCCGAAGGCGGCGGCCACCAGGGCCAGCAGCGAGGCGGCCGACAGGACCCAGAAGACATCGCGCCAGTCGCCGGCCTCGATGACGGCGCCGCCCACGACGGGCGCGATGACGGGGGCGATGCCCATGAGCGTCATCAGGACGCCGAGCAGTCTGGCGGCCTTGTCCCCCTTGGCGACGTCGGAGATCACGGCGCGGCCGACGACCACGCCCGCGGCGCCGCCGAACCCCTGGAGGAAGCGCAGGACGACCAGCCAGCCGAGGGAGGGCGCGAGCGCGCAGAAGGCGGTGGCCAGGACGCAGGCGAGGCCGCCGATCAGGATGGGGGCGCGGCGCCCGAAACGGTCGGAGAGCGGGCCGAGGACGAGCTGTCCCAGGCCCATGCCTATCAGAAAGGCCGTCAGGGTGAGCTGGACGCCTGAGGCGTCGGTGTGCAGGTCGCCCGTCATCTGCGGGAAGGCGGGCAGGTACATGTCCGTGGCCAGTGGCATCACGAACGCGAGCAGCACCAGGGCTGCTGTCATCACGGGCATCCAGGAACTCCGTACGAACCGGGTGTGTCGAGCGGCGGCCGCGGCGTTCGGCCCATGCCGACGCGCGCGTGCGGAACGGCACCCTGGGACGGGCGCCGCCGTCCCGGGCCGTCATGTCGTGCTGTCGCTGACGACGACCGTAGGCGGCGTCCCCCGCGGGCCGCGTCGGCCTCAGTACCGGAAGAGCACACTCCGATAGACCTAGGGCAAATGGTGCACACCAGTCGATTTAGGATTCAACGAGTCACGTGCGGGAAACGAACCCGAATGGCGCGGCGCCGACCCGCCCATCACTCCCACCTGGTGGGAAAATATCTATAAGTAAACAATTCGACGAGGAGTGAGTGGACATGGCCGGCAGGGAACGCGACCCGCACGGGGGCCACGGCTACACGGAGGACATGACCGAGGAGACGCTCGCCGCCCGGGAACAGGAGCGCCAGGAACGCCAGCGGCGCCAGGAGGGGCAGCGCGGCCGGCAAACGGAAGAGGGCAGCGGTTCCTACGGCGACCAGGACGACGCCGACGGCGCTCAGTGAGGGTGTGAGCAGCGCCGTCCGGCTCGGCACGCGCGATCAGCCGGAACCCACCGGCCCGCGTCCGCCCCAGGCCGCCTGCCCGACCTGCCAGATCTGGCCGGACCCGCCGGACCTGCCGGACCTGCCAAATCTGCCGGACCCGCCGGACCCGCCGCGCATAATGGGCCGATGCCCACTCCCGCCCTCTCCTCCCCCGGCCGCTTCCGGGACCCCGGCCACTGGAAGCACCACTTCGCCGCGACCGGCAGCGTCCTCGTACGCTGCCCCAGGTGCGAGCGCCAGGCCCGGGTCGTCACGGCCGGCGGCACCGCCGAGGACACCTCGCCGAGCCTGTACGACACACCGCGGCGACTTGTGTGCCGTCACTGCGGCCTCTCACGGGAGCGGAGGAAGGACGTTCCGATCGCCTTTTTCTGGGGCGGCGCGACCGACATGCTCGACCCCTACTTCCACGTACCGCTGTGGCTCCAGACGGACACACGGCACGGCCGGCTGTGGGCGTACAACCCCGAACACCTCGACCTGCTGAGGCGGTACGTGGAGGCGACGCTGCGCGAGCACGACCCCTGGTACGAGCCGTGGCGCAAGATGGGGGTCATCGGCCGCCTCCCCGCGTGGATCAAGCAGGCGAAGAACCGTGACGAGGTGCTGCGCGGCCTGGACCGCATGCGGGGATCACTCGCGAAGTGACCTGGCCTCCGTCGGGAGGCGGGCCTCCAGGGCGTGGGAAAGCGGCTTCGTCATAACGTGTTCCCTCCGCCCGTCGGGCAGCGCGTCGCCGAGCCGGCCGGTGACCTCGAAGCCGTTCCGGCGGTACAGCGCGAGTGCGTGCTCGTTGCCGCGCATGACCGCGAGCTGAAGGGCCGTCACGCGCTCCCGCCCGGCCGCCCACCGCTCCACCGCGCGGATCAGCTCGTCCCCCACCCCTCGGCCCCGCGCCCGCTCACGGACCCACATGGAGATCAGCTCGACGACGTCGCTCCGCGGCCCGGGAACGCCGCTCGCCGTCCCCGCGGGCTCGCCGTCGAGCAGGGCGAGGAAATTGCGCGAGCCGGGGATGCCCAGCCGGGCGCGCCACCGCTCCTCCCGGTCCCCGTCTCCCTGCCATTCCGCGAGGGTGGCCCCGAAGGCGTAAGGAGCCTCGGCCAGCGCCGCGAGCCTCAGCTCGCGCCACACGAGCCAGTCGTCGGCTGTCAGTACCCGTAACTCGATCATGCGAGAAGGGTGTCCCACCAGGCTCGCGGCGGCAACCTCGAATCGATCCGCGCGCGCGGCCCGGACCAGGCCCCCTTCCCCGTTCACCTCCGGTAGGGCATGTTCCTTGTCCCTCTTCCCCGTTCCCGGAGGTACCGCTGTGTCCCCGTCTCTCCGTCACGGCCGCCCCGGTCCCGGCCGTGGGACCCCGCTCGATGACGACGCCCACCTGCGCCGGCTCGGATACCGGCCCGTACTGTCCCGGCGGATGAGCCCCCGCGGCAACTTCGCCATCAGCTTCAGCGTGATCTCGGTGCTGTCCGGCTGTATGACGCTGTACGGGTTCGGGCTGTCCACCGGCGGGCCGGCCGTGATGATCTGGGGCTGGGTGGGCGTCGGTCTGATGGTGATGCTCGTCGGCGGGGCGCTCGCCGAGGTCACCTCCGCCTACCCGACGTCCGGAGCCCTGTACTTCATGGCCGACCGGCTCGGCGGCCGCCGCTGGGGCTGGTACACCGGCTGGCTGAACCTCCTCGGGTTACTCGGGGCGATCGCCGGCATCGACTACGGGGCCGCCCTGTTCACCGGCGCCTTCCTCAATCTCCAGTGGGGTTTCGACCCGACGCCGGGGTCGATCATGGTGATCTTCGTGTGCGTCCTGCTGCTGCACGCCGTCCTCAACCTGTTCGGGGTGCGGCTGGTGAGCAGGCTCAACAGCGTCAGCGTGTGGTGGCACCTGATCGGCGTCGGCGTCATCGTCGTGGTCCTGGCCGTCGTCCCCGCCCATCACCGGACGGCCGGTTTCGTCTTCGGCCACTTCACCAACGACACGGGCTGGTCGAGCCCTTGGTACGTGGCCGCGCTCGGCCTGCTCCTCGCCCAGTACACCTTCTCCGGCTACGACGCCTCCGCCCATCTGTCGGAGGAGACGCCCGAGGCGGCCGTGGCGGCCGCGCGGGGCATCGTACGGGCGATCCGGTGGTCCTGGCCGGCCGGGCTGGTCCTGCTGGTCGGGCTGACCTTCGCGATCCAGGACTACGCCGGGACGCAGGCCACCGCGACCGGCGTGCCACCGGCGCAGATCTTCCTCGACGCGCTGGGCGCCTCCGGGGCGAAGGCGCTGCTGCTGATCGTGATCGGCGCCCAGTTGTTCTGCGGAAACGCCGAGGTCGCGGCCACGTCCCGGATGGTGTTCGCGTTCTCGCGCGACGGTGCCCTGCCGGGGTCCCGGCTGTGGCGCCGGGTCCATGCCGGGACGGGCACTCCCCGGCCGGCCGTGTGGCTCTCGGTCGCGGTCGCGGGCGTCCTGGCGCTGCCGTCCCTGTACTCCCCCACCGCCTACGGCGCGGTCACCGCCGTCAACGTCATCGGCATCACCCCCGCGTACGCGATCCCCGTCCTCCTGCGGCTGCGCGCCGGTTCCCGGTTCACACCGGGACCGTGGCACCTGGGCAGGTGGAGCCGGGTGGTGGGCTGGGCGGCCGTCGGCTGGGTGGCCGCGGTCACGGTCCTGTTCTGCCTGCCGCAGAGTCATCCCGTCACCCCCAGGACCTTCAACTACGCGCCCGTGGCCCTGCTCGTGGTCCTGGGCCTGGCCGGCGTCTGGTGGGCCGTCGCCGGCCGCCGTTCGTACGGCACGCCCGATCCCGTCGGCGGCGCCCCCACGGACGCCGCCGCGAAGGACATCGGCTGAAAGCCTTCCTGTCCCGCCCCGGTCCTGTGCCGCCGCGCCGGACTCGACGCGTACCGCTACGAACCCGTCACGGTGAGGCGCGGACCGGCCGGCGTCCCGGAGAGGGCGAAGCCGCGGTACCCGTCGCGTGCGGCGGCGTCGCACTCCGCCCGGTACCGGTCCAGACCGCCCGTGTAGGCCAGGAACACCCGCGGCTTGCCCGGTACGTTCGCCCCCGTGTACCAGGAGGCCACGTCCGGGTAGAGGGTCCGGGAGGCGAGGTCGGCGACGTGGTCGCACCACTCCTCCTCCGCGCGCGGGGTGGCGTCGATCTCGGTGACGCCGTTCCGTGACAGGTGACCGATGCAGTCGGTGATCCACTCCACGTGCTGTTCGATGGACACCACCGCGTTGCTGAGCACCGACGGGCTGAGGGGCCCGATGACGGTGAAGAGGTTCGGGAAGCCGGCGGAGAGCAGGCCCAGGTGGTTCCGGGGGCCGGTGGCCCACTTCTCCTTGAGGGTGGTGCCCCCCTTGCCGACGATGTCCACGGCGACCTGGGACCCGGTCATGGCGTCGAATCCGGTGGCGAAGACGATGACGTCCACGGGGTGTTCCCCGTCCGAGGTCCTGACGCCCTTGGGTGTGATCTCCACGATCGGGGTCGCGGTGAGGTCCACGAGCTTCACGTGCGGCTTGTTGTAGGTGGCGTAGTAGTCGGTGTCCAGGCAGGGGCGTTTGGTGCCGAACGGGAAGGTGCGCGGCGAGAGCGTCTCGGCCGTCTCCGGGTCGGTGACGATCGACCGGATCTTGGAGCGGACGAACTCGGAGACGGTCTCGTTGGCGGCCCGGTCGGCGAGGAGGTCGGTGTATGTGCGCAGGAGGCCGCTGAGCAGGCCCGACTCCCAGCCCGCTTCATAGGTGGCGGTGCGCTCCGCCTCGTCCACCTCCAGGGCGGACCGGGTGGGCGGCTCGAAGACGGTGCCTCCCCGGGACTTCCGCTGGGCGGCGCGGAACTCCGGGTAGCGCGCCTTGAACTCGGCCGTCTCCGCCGCGGACACCGGCCGGTTCAGGGCGGGCAGCGCGTAGACGGGCGTGCGCTGGAAGACGGTGAGTCCGGCGGCCCGCTCGGCCAGGAGCGGGATGGCCTGGACGCCGGAACAGCCGGTGCCGATGACGGCGACCTGTCTACCGGTGACGTCGACGCCCTCGTGCGGCCAGTCGGCGGTGTGCAGGGCCCGGCCGGCGAACGTGTCCGCCCCGGGTATGTCCGGTTCCTTGACGGCCGACATGCAGCCCGTGGCCAGCACGACGAACCGGGTGGTGACCGTCTCGCCGGTGTCGGTGGTCACCTGCCATACGTGGTCGCTCTCGTCGTATTCCGCCCGGGTCACGCGGGTGCGCAGGGTGACGTCCTTGCGCAGGTCGAAGCGGTCGGCGACGTGGTGGAGGTAGCGGAGGATCTCCGGCTGCGTCGCGTAGCGCTCGCTCCACTCCCACTCCTGATCCAGTTCGGGTGAGAAGGAGTAGGAGTAGGAGGTGCTCTCGACGTCGCAGCGGGCGCCGGGGTACCGGTTCCGGTACCACGTCCCGCCGATGTCCTCGCAGGCTTCGAGGACACGGGCGCGCAGCCCCAGTTCGCGCAGCCGGTGCAGTTGGTAGAGGCCGGAGAAGCCGGCCCCGACGACGAGGACGTCGAGCTGCGGGGCACCGTTCTCCTGACAGGTGTCTCGCGCCGGGTGGTGCGGGCGTGCGCGCGCCGGTGCCGGGCGGTCTCCGGCGCGCGCACGCCAAGGGCCCGTCCGGCGAGACCGCCGGTGCCGCTGACCGGCTCCTTCGCGCGCTTCCCGTAGCAGGACATCCTGGTTCACGGCCGGGCCGTTGAGAAGACCCGCCGCCGTGGGGACGGCTGCGGCGAGGATCACCCTCCTGAGCCGGTGTCAGGTGGTACGGCGCTCCCGGTCGTGGCGGGCCCCGCCGTTCACGGCTGGGGAGGCAGGAGTGGCAGTGCGACGTGGCAGCGGGGTGGCCGGGCGCCCGCCGGGTCGAGGGCGTTGCGGACCAGGCGCAGGGTGATGTCGTCGTAGACGGCGTCGGCATGGTCGACGAGGTCCGCCGGGCACACGTCCTGGGTCACGACGCCCGTGACGTTGTCGGCGGGCGGAAGCCGGGCCTCGGCCACGGTGACCAGGCCGTCGGTACGGGAGATGATCGTGGTGTACTCGACGCCGGGCCGGGTGTAGCCGCCCTCGGCGGTCTCGCGCATGAAGGGCGATCCGGCGGTGAAGTCCGCGCACGCCTGGCAGACCAGGTCGCGCACCTGGGCGAGTCCGGGTGTCCGGGCCAGGAGGGGGAGCACTCCGTGCAGGCGCACCCCGCGGCTGGCCGGCTCGATGCCGACCATGCGTCCGACCTCGGCGTGGCCGCCCAGGCGGTTGATGTAGTACAGGGGCAGCAATCCGCCCTGGGAGTGGCCGACCAGGTCCACCCTGGCGGCCCCGGTCGCCGCGCGCACCCGGTCCACGAAGGCGGCGAGCTGCCGGCCCGATTCCCGCATGGGCCCGAGCTGCTGGAACGGGCTGCCGTCCTGGCCGCCGTAGTTGAAGCCGAAGACGCAGAAGCCGTCGCTCCGCAGTTGTGGGGCCAGTCGTGACCAGTTCGCGTAGACGTTCTCCAGGGTGCCGTTCACCAGCACCACCGGTCGTGGACGAGCCGGGTCCGGCCGGCAGCCGGGCTCGTTGACCCCGCGGGGGTACGCCCTCGGGTGGGCCACCGAGTACAGCACGGCGGACGCCCAGTTGTTCTGCACCGGGCCGGTCGGAGGCGCGCCGGGCGGCTCCGCTCCGGCCGGCGCGGGGAGGAAGGCGATCGCCGCGCTCAGCAGCCCGGCCGCCACCAGCCCGATCAGCCGGGCCGCCCTCATGTCACGTCTCTTCGTCCGCACAAGGGGTATGTGTCACCAGGGACTACCGGAAGTGAACGGCCATCACGGGCATTTCACCTGCGGGAGGGACGTACCGGATGCCGGTGCGAGACGGCGCGACCGCCGTACGGTTCCCGCCGCGCCCCGCCCGGTCGGCCGTGGCGGGCCGTCAGCCGGCTCCGCGCCGGAAGCTCGCGCGGTAGTCCCTCGGCCGCCGTCCGGTGTGCTTGGCGAAGAGCGCGGCGAAGGTTCCGGAGTCCCGGTACCCGACCGCCGTGGAGATGCTGGCGACGGTCCGGTCCGTGGTCTCCAGGAGGTGGCGGGCCCGCCGTACGCGCGAGGACTGGAGGTATTCGAGCGGGCTCCGGCCGGTCTCGTCCGCGAAGCGCCGCAGCAGGGTCCGCGTGCTGACGTGGAAGGCGTCCGACAGCGCGGCGAGGTCGTACCGCTCGGCGAGGTTCTGGTCGAGCCGCCGCATGACCTTGCGGGAGAACTCGTTCCCCGGCTGCGGGAGGAGCCGCGCGTCGACGTACGGGGCCTGGGACGAGCGCGCGTCGTCGACGAGCGCCACCCGCGCGGTCGCCCTCGCCACTCCGGCACCGCTGTGCCGGCGGATCAGTTCCAGCGCGAAGTCGTACATGGCGCTGAAGGCCGCCGTCGTCGTCACTCCCCGGTCGGTGACGACCAGGCACTCGGGCCGGACGTCCGCCTCGGGGCAGCGCCGGGCCAGTTCGTCCGCGAAGAGCCACGACGTCGTGGCCCGGCGCCGGTCGAGGAGCCCCGCTTCGGCGAGCAGGAACGCGCCGACGCAGAGGGAGACGACCGCCGTGCCCGCGGCGGCGTACGAGCGGATCGCCGCGGTCTCCGGGGCGAGGCGGGCGAGTTTCGCGTCCATGTCCAGGCCCGGCAGGAGCTCGAAGCCCGGCACGACGAGGACGTCGGCCTCGCGCGGCGGGGAGACGGCCAGCGCCGCGCCGCCGGACGCGGTGACGCGAAGGCGGGGGGAGACGACCGCCACCTCGTAGCCGGCGTGCTCCGGGCCGGCGACGTGCGTGGCCATCGTCAAGAGGTCGGGTATCCCGAACACTTCGGACGCGAAACAGCCCGGATAGGCCAGGACACCGACCCGCAGCGCGCTCACGCCCGCCTCCTCGACGCCGACTCCCCATGGCGGGATCACCCTCGCACATGGCGATCCGGCCTGTCTCCTTGTACGGCACACCGGTCCACGCTGTCACCCATGAGTGCTGACGAAAGACGCCTTGACGACGCGATCACGGACTTCTCCCGCCGGCCGGTGGGCGTGGAGGGAGTGGTGAAGACGGTGTACACCGCGGGTTCCGGGCCGGCCGTCGTCCTGATGCCGGAGATGCCGGGCATCAGCCCCGACGTCCTCCGGCTGGCGCGGTGGGTGCGGGACGCGGGCTTCACCGTCCACGTCCCGTCGCTCTTCGGGACCGACGGTGCCTGGCCCACGGCCGAGGGCGGGAAGGAGGTCGTGCGTCGCGCGTGCGTCAGCGCCGAGTTCCGGGCGTTCGCCGGGGGCGGCACCAGCCCTGTCACGGCCTGGCTGCGCGGGCTCGCGCGCCGGGCCCACACGGAATGCGGCGGTCCGGGGGTCGGCGCGATCGGGCTGTGCTTCACCGGCAACTTCGCGCTGACCATGGCGCTCGAACCCGCCGTCGTCGCCCCGGTGGTCAACCACCCGTCACTGCCGCTGGACGACCACGCCGCGATCGAGCTCGGCGACGAGGACGCGCGCGCGGTCCGGGACCGCGTCGCGCGCGACGGGCTGAAGGTCCTCGCCTACCGCTTCGACGACGACCGCTGGTGCACCGGTCAGCGCTTCGCCGCCTACCGGGCGCTCCTCGGCGACGCCTTCGACGGCCGTGTCCTCCCGGGGAGTTCCGCCAACCCCGCGCCGCCCCCGTTCTTCCGCGACGTGGTCGCGTCCCCGCACAGTGTCGTCACCGCCCACCTCGTCGACGAGGAAGGTCATCCCACGCTGCGGGCCAGGGACGAGATCCTCGCCTTCCTGGCCGAGCGCCTGCTCCGCCCCTGACGCCCGGGCCCGCGAACCGCCCGGGCCGGGCCGCGGCCTCGGCCTCGGCCTCGGCGAAAAGCACATGCCGTGGCCCTCCGGGTTCTGCCAGGCTGACCGGCCATGACTGCTTACGAACTGTTGCTCATCGGTGGCGGCGCGGGCGTGGGGAAGACGACGGTCGCGTGGGAGGTGTCCGCGGCGCTGCAGGAGACGGAGACGGCGCACTGCCTGATCGAGGGGGACTACATGGACCAGATCCATCCGGCCCCCGACGGCGACCCCCACCGTACGGCCGTCACGGAGCGCAACACCGCCGCGGTCTGGTCCACCTACGCCGCCCTCGGTCAGCGCCGCCTGATCTACACCAACACGGTGAGCGTCCTGGAGGCGCCGATGCTCCGCCGGGCCATGGGCGGCGGGGAGATCAGGACCACTTGCGTCCTGCTCACCGCCGAGGAGGCGACCGTGCGGGAGCGGCTCGCCGGGCGGGAGATCGGGTCCCGGCTCACGGCCCACATCGAGCGGAGCCTGTGGATGGCGCGCCACCTGGACGACAAGGCTCCGGCGGGCACCGTCCGCGTCCCGACGGACGGCCGGCCGGTGCGGGAGATCGCCGCGGACGTGGTCCGGGCGGCCGCCTGGTAGTACCCCGGCTCCCGCCGGCCTCCTTCCTCCGCTCCAGTCCGCGGCCCACCGTGCGCGACGTGGTCCCTTGAAAAGGGACACCGGAAACGGCCGCCGCGCCGCCGGCCCGAGCACGGGCCGGAGGTCAGCGGCGCGCCGGCGCGGAGGCCGACAGCGCGTCCCAGTCCTGGGCGGCGGCCCAGTCCGCGAAGCTGTGCCAGCCGACCTCGGGGAAGTCGCGGCGCAGTCCGGCGACGTCGACGTCGAGGCCGTGGGTGGTGAAGTAGGCGAACATGGCCGCCAGGTCGGTGGACCACCGCCGCACCTGGTCGAGGGGGACCTCCTGGTGGACGACCGGGCGGCCGAGGGCCGTGGTGAGGGTCTCCGCGATCTGGCCGGGGGTGCGCGCGTCGGAGGCGATGTCGAGGCGCTGTCCGGTGAACTCCTCGCGGCGCAGGAGGACCAGCGCGGCGAACGCGCCGATGTCGGCGGCGGGGATGAGGGTGAGCGGCAGGCCGGCGGGCATGGGCCAGGCGAAGGTGCCGTCGCGCAGCCCGTCGAGGGTCCAGCCGCCGGCGTAGTTGTCCATGAAGGCCGCCGGGGCGATCACCGTCCAGGGCACGCCCGCCGCGCGCAGGTGCCTCTCGATGAGGCGCTTGCTCTCGTAGTGCGGGATGCCGGTGCCGCGGTCGGCGTGGGCCGCGGAGGTGAAGACGACGTGCCCGAGGCGGGCGGCCGCCGCGGCGTCGACGAGGACCTTGCCCTGCCGGGTCTCGGTGTCGGTGTCGGTGCCGAACGGGGTGGTGACGGCGAAGAGCGAGTCGGCGCCGGCGAGGGCGGCACCGAGCGAGGCGGCGTCGTCGAGGTCGGCGTGGCGTACGTCGGCACCGAGGCCGCGCAGGGTGTCGGCGGCGGGTGAGCCGGGGCGGCGGGTGAGGGCGCGGACCCGGTGGCCGGCGGCGAGCAGGGCGCGGGCGGTGGCTCCGCCCTGGGCTCCGGTGGCTCCGGTGACGGCGACGGTGAGCATGGTTCTCCCAAGAGGTAAAATGACTGCGTGACGCAGTTAATGCGCCACGCAGAAGATTACGAGATTTCGCTGCGCCGCGCAGCGAATAGGAGTGTGATCCACGTGACAGGCCCTCGCCGGGCCCGGCTCCACGAGGAGCTGGCGAAGGAATCCCGCCGCCACCTGGCGGCGTACGTGCTGTTCAACCAGGCTGTCGCCGATCACCTCGGACTGCACCCGACGGACGTACAGGCCCTCAGCCTGCTGACGGCCGAGCCCGAGCCGCTCACCGTCAGACAGCTCGCCGACCTGACGGGCCTGACCACGGGCTCGGCCACCCGGCTCGTCGACCGGCTCGAACGAGGGGGCTACGTCACCCGCACCCCCGACCAGCGGGACCGCCGCCGGGTCCTCGTCACCCCGGTGCCCGAGCGCCTCGCCCGGGTCGCCGCCGTGTGGGACGACCTCGGCCCCGGCTGGCAGGCGCTCCTCGACGGCCACACCGAGGACGAGCTCGAAGTGATCATCCGCCATATGCGCCGGGCGCACGACCTCGGTCACGAGCAGATGCGACTCCTACGCTCCCGCCCGAAACCGGAATGACGACGGACCCGGCGAGCGGCCACGGCCCCGGCCCCGGCGGCGGGGTCCGTCGCCCGATGGGGTGACCCGCCCCCTCCGCACGCCGTACGCACCGGCCACCGCTGCCAAGATCACTCGGCGAGAGTGATCGATTCGAGAGGGAAAGCGCATGAACTCTGCGGGTGCGAAGGCGCGTTGGCTGCTGCGTACGGTCGTGAGCGCGGTCTGCGTCGGGGTGGTCACCGTCGGCACGACACCGTCGGCGTCCGCCGGCGCGAACGGCTGCAACCACCGGACGTGCATCTCCGTCGAAGGCAGCGGGCTGCGCGTCGAGACGGTGTCCGCGTCGACCACCTGGAACGGCGACTTCACCGGGCACTTCCACATCTGGGGCGGCGGCATCGACCGCAACAGCCCGACACAGTTCTGGGGCTACCACCAGAAGTTCAGCGTGCCCGTGCACCGCGACCTCCCCAACCGCGCGGTGCTCTGCGCCGAGGGCTGGGAGCACGTCAACGGACGCCTGGAGTCGCGCGGCCGCGCCTGCGAGGAGGTGCGCTTCTGACACGCACCGGTACGGTTCCCGGATCGGCGTGATCCCGCCCCCTGGCACAGGACCGCTCCGCCGATAGACTCAACTCCCGTAGGACTTTGACGGCTTGCACGGATCGGCGGAGCGGGGCCGGAGGGCGGGATGGCCGACGGTGTGTTCGAGGCGGTAGCCGCCTGCGTGGTGGACGTGCTCCAGGTACCGACCGGGAAAGTGGTCGAGGAAGCCGTCTTCACCGAGGACCTGGGGGCGACCAGCCTGACGCTCGTCGAAGTCGTCATGGCCCTGGAGGAAGCGTTCGGCATCGACGTCCCCGAGGCAGACGTGGAAGCGGTGCGCACCGTCGGCGACGCCTGCGACCTGGTGCGCAGGCTCTCGTGAGGGCCGACCGGCCACGGACGGCGGGGCGGCGCCGCGCCGTGGTGACCGGCCTGGGAGTCGTGCTCGCCTCCGGGGCCGGTCCCGGCGCCCTGTGGCGGGCCCTGCTCGGCGCTCCGCCGGAGGGACACCGGGCGGTGACGGACTGGGACCCCTCGCCATGGCTGGACCGGGCCGAGGCCCGGCACGCCGACCGCTTCACACAATTCGCCGTGGCCGCGGCGGAATCGGCCGTCGCGGACGCGGGGCGCCCGCGCACGGCCCCGGACACGGCGGGCGTCGTCCTGGGCACCGCGCTCGCCGGAGTGGGCACCCTGGAGCGGCAGGCGCTGGTGCGGTCCGAGCGCGGCGACAAGCGCGTGTCCCCCTTCACGGTCCCCATGATCATGCCCAACGCCGCGGCCGCCGCCGTGTCCCAGCGCCTGGGCCGACGGGGTCCCTGCCGGACCGTCACCACCGCGTGCGCGGCCGGTACCGACGCCATCGGCGAGGCGGCCCGGCTCATCGCCGACGGCGTGTGCGACAGCGTGCTCACCGGAGGGACCGAAGCCGCCCTGAGCGACACCGTCGTGGCCGCCTTCCGCAACATGCGCGCGCTGTCGTCGGCGGGCCGTACCCGGCCGTTCGACGCCGGGCGGGACGGCTTCGTCATCGCGGAGGGCGCCGCCGTACTGCTGCTGGAGGCGCGCGACGCCGCGGTGGAGCGCGGGGCGCGCGTGTACGCGGAGGTGCTGGGCCACGCGAGCACGGCCGACGCGCACGACGTCACCCTGCCCCTGCCGGACGGTTCCGCGGCGGCGCGGTGCATGCGCCTCGCCCTGCGCGACGCGGAGGTGGAGCCCGCGGCCGTCGGGCAGGTGAGCGCGCACGGGACGGGCACGCGGCACGGCGACCTCGCGGAGGCCCGGGCGCTGACGGCGGTGTTCGGTTCCGGCGGGCCGCCGGTCACCTCGGCCAAAGGGGTCACGGGGCACGCCTTCGGCGCGAGCGGGGCGATCGAGGCCGTGGCCGCGGTCCTGTCCATGGCGCATGCCCTCGTCCCGCCGGTGGCGGGCCTGACGACGGAGGACACGGAGCTCGGCGGCTCCCTGGACCTGGTGCGGGGCGCGCCCCGCGCCTGGACGGCGGGCCCGGTGCTGTCCAACTCCTTCGGATTCGGCGGCCACAACGGTTGTCTGGTGCTGGGGCCGCCCACCACCTGACGACGGAGGGAGCGCGAGCATGCGGGAACAGGCGCCCGGCGAGGGACGGCAGGGGCCGGAGGCCGCGTGGGCCTGGCTCGACGACACCGCGCGGCGCAGGGACCGGGCCGGGCTGCGCCGTACGGCCCGCCCGCGGGACCCCGCCCCGGCGGGCCTCAACCTGGCCGGGAACGACTACCTGGGGCTGGCCCGGCACCCCGAGGTGTGCGCCGCGGCCGCGGAGGCCGCCTCGGTCTGGGGCGGCGGCTCCACCGGATCCCGGCTCGTCACCGGGACCACACGGCTGCACGAGGAACTGGAAGGGGAGCTGGCCGCGTTCACCGGTACGGAGGCGGCCCTGGTGTTCTCCTCCGGATACCTGGCCAACCTCGGCGCGCTGACGGCCCTGTGCCGGCCGGGGAGCCTGATGGTGATGGACGGTCACGCCCACGCCTCCCTCATCGACGGCGGACGGATGGCCGGGGCGGACATGACCGAGTTCGCGCACGGCGACCTCGCGGCCGTGGCGAAGGCGCTGTCGGAGCGGCGGCAGCGACGGGCCGTGGTGGTCACCGAATCGGTGTTCTCCGTCGACGGGGACCTCGCGGACCTCGTCGGCCTGCACGACGTCTGCCGGCGGCACGGCGCGGCCCTGCTGGTGGACGAGGCGCACGCGCTGGGCGTGATCGGCGACCGCGGCCAGGGCGCGCTCGCCGCCGCCGGACTGGCGGGGGCGCCGGACGTCGTGATGACGACGACGCTGTCGAAGGCGCTGGGCGGGCAGGGCGGCGCGGTGCTCGGGCCCCGCCGTGTCGTGGAGCACGTGCTCAACGACGCCCGGAGCTTCCTGTTCGACACCGGTCTCGCGCCCGCGTGCGCGGGCGGGGCGCTGGCCGCGCTGCGGCTGCTGGGCCGGGAGCCGGGCCGGGCCGCCCGGGTGCGGGAGGTGGCGGCCCGCATGCGTGACGGGCTGGCGGCCGCCGGGCTGCCGGTGAGCCCGGCGGAGGCGGCGGTCGTCTCCGTACGGGCGGAGTCGGCGCGGGCGGCCGTCGCCTGGCAGGAGGGCTGCCGCGCGGCGGGCGTGGAGGTGAGCTGCTTCCGGCCGCCGTCGGTGCCGGACCGCTTCTCCCGCCTGCGGCTGACGGCCCGCGCGGACCACACGGACGCGGAGGTGGAACGGGCCGTCGAGGTGATCGCCGCGCGCCGGCCCGGCTGAGCGGGCGCGCGGCGACGAGCCCGGCCGAGCCGCCGCCGGGCGGTGCGCGCGGCCGGGGCCGGGGCCGAGAGGCGACGGTGCGCCCGGCCGGGGCCGAGAGGCGACGGTCTGTCCAGCCGAGGCCGACAGGCGACGGTACGTCCGGCCGGACCGACAGCGGCGGTGCCCCCGGCTGAGCCGACAGGCGACATACGTCCAGCCGGACCGACGCACGGCAGTGCACCCAGCTGAGCCCACGCCGGGCGGTGCACCCGGCTCACCCGACAAGCGACCGTACGTCCAGCCGAACCGACGCACGGCGGTGCGCTCAGTTGAGCCCACGCCGGGCGGTGCGCGCGGCTGAGCCGACGGGCGATGGTGCGCCCGACCGGGGCCGACGCCTGGCGGTACGTTCGGCCGGGCCGGGGGCCTCCCGGGATGCCCCTTCGGGGGCCTCCGGCGAAGCGCCGGGCGCCGGGCGGACCCTCACGAGCGGACCGGCCGGTCCTCGTGACGGAGGTGCGGTGCCCCGCCCCCGGGTACGGTCAGCAGGATCGGTGGACGAACGGTGACGGCTGCGCCCACGACGCCTGCCGTCGGGGACGGCTCGTAGCCGCCCCCGTCCACCCGGGCACCGCGGCCGCCCCTCCCGCCCGTGCCGTCCGCCCAGTCCGTGACCGCCCACCCCTGCCACCACGACCGGCGCACCAGCCTGCCGCCACCGGGGTCGTCCACCGGCAGCCCGGACAGATCCACGTGGCGCAGGCCGCCGAGGCGGGCCCGGCCCGCCTTGATCAGCGCCTCCTTGCGCACCCACTGGCGCAGGAACGCCGCCGGCGGGCAGGGTGCCCGGGCGACGGCGGCGGCCTCCGCGCGGGTGAGCGACCGCGCGGAGGCCCGGTGCCACCCCGGGCCCGGTGGCAGCCGTTCGACGTCGACTCCGACGGGCTGCCAGGAGGCGGCCGCGGCGACGTACCCGGCGCAGTGCGCCAGCGTCACGTACAGCCGGGGCTCCTGACGCAGTATCGGCCGCCCGTGCGGCCCCTGGCAGCGTTCGCAGCGCTGGACGACGTCCAGGGCGTGGGCGGGGACGCCCAGGAAGGCGGCCGCGCACCGGCGGATCAGGAGATGGGCCGCGGTGAAGTCCCGCCGGGCGGCGGGCGCGAGGCGGGCGGCCCGGTCCCGTTCGGCCGGTGACAGGCACCGTACGGCAGGGTCGTACGCGGTCAGGACGTGCGCCGACCGTCCGTGCAGCACCAGGGCGGCCCCGTGCCCCTCCCCCGCGTCCGGTGCGAGGGGAACCGGCGTGGTCAACCGGCGTCCAGGCGGACCGTCACCCGGGTGGGAGCCCGGAAGGAGAGCAGGCCCAGGAGCGGCTCCTCGGACAGGGGGCGGGCGAGCCGGAGCGTGGGGCACCGGCGGGAGACGGTGCGCAGCACCACGCGCGCCTCCATGCGGGCCAGTGCCGCGCCCGGGCACCGGTGGCGGCCGATGCCGAAGGACAGGTGGTCGCGGGCGCGCGGGCGGCCGGGGCGCAGGGCGTGCGGGGCGTCGAAGACGTCCGGGTCGGATCCGGTCGCGGCGAGCATGAGCAGCAGGGGGGCTCCGGCGGGCAGGTCGGTGTCGCCGATCCTGACCGGGGCGGCGGTGACGCGGCGCCAGGCGGTCAGGGGCGGTTCGCGGCGCAGCATCTCCTCGGCCCAGGCCCGGGCGAGTCCGGGTTCTCCGCCGAGGCGTGGCCACAGGGCGGTGTCGTGCAGGGCGCGCCGGAGCATGGTGGCGAGCATCTGCCCGGTGGTCGCCTGCCCGGCGATGATCATGAAGTAGCAGACGGCGATGATCTCCTGGCGGCCGAGCGGGGTGCCGTCGGGGTGCCGGTGGGCGGCGAGCAGTCCGAGGAGGCCGGGCCGGCCGGGTTCGGCGCGGTCGGCGAGGCCGCCCAGCCAGGTGAAGAAGTCGGCCGCGAGACGGGCGAGGCCGGGCTGGCGGGCGCGGGGCGGACGGCCCCAGAAGAGTTCGAGCGAGGCGTCGTTCCACCGCGCGAGGGTGCCGAGGTCCGCACCGGTGCCGGCCCCGGCGTCGGCGCCCAGGCCGAGGAGGTCGAGCATGACGGCGAACGGCAGGTCGCGGGTGAGCGTGGCGACCAGGTCGCAGCGGCCGTGGGCGGTGAGCGCGGCCTCCACCGCGTCCAGGTGCCGGTGGGTGAGGCGTTCCACGAGCGGTGCGGCGGCCGCGACCCGGGAGCCGGAGAGCAGGCCGCTGACGAGGCGGCGCAGCCCGGCGTGCCGGTCGGTGCCGTTGTTCGCCAGGGTGGGCGGCAGGGCGAAGCCCGCGGCCGCCAGGTGGCGCAGGGCGGGGACGGACATGCGGACGACGGCGTCGAGGGTGTTGTCGGGCCGGAAGCGCTCCGGATCGAGGAGGACGCGGCGCACGTCGCCGTACCGGCTCACCAGCCAGAGGCCGGTGGCGGGGTCGTGGTGGACCGGTGCGGTGTGCTGGAGGCGGGCGAAGGCGGGCCACGGGTCGGCGGTGAAGTCCGCCGAGAAGAGGTCCACCACGGGACAGCCGCCGGTGCGCTCTCCCGTGGCCGTTCGTTCTCCGCCCATCCGTTCCATGTCCTGACGGTTCCCGCCCGGTGCGGTGTTCAGGCGTTGGGCGGCAGGACCGTGCCCGCGCCGCGCTTGCGGGGCGTCACGACGTCGTCGCGGTGGTCCGGCATGGTGACCTCGTCCACCCCTTCGACGCGGAAGCCCGCGTCGCGGATCATCTCCAGGTCGGCCGCGCCCGGCTGGCCCTCGCTGGTGAGGTAGTCGCCGAGGAAGACCGAGTTGGCGATGTGCAGGGCGAGGGGTTGCAGGGTGCGCAGGTGGATCTCGCGCCCGCCGCCGACGCGTACCTCCACGTCGGGGCAGACGAAGCGGACCATGGCCAGGACTCGCAGGCACCGCTGCGGGGTGAGGGTCCATTCCTTCGCGAGCGGGGTGCCTTCGAAGGGCATGAGGAAGTTGACGGGCACGGAGTCCGGGTCGAGCGCGCGCAGCGACAGGGCGACGTCCACCAGGTCCTCGTCGCTCTCGCCCATCCCGGCGATGAGGCCGGAACAGGGGGAGAGCCCGGCGGCGCGGGCCTGGTCCACGGTTCCGACGCGGTCCTCGAAGGTGTGGGTGGTGCAGATGTCGGCGTAGCGTTCGCCGGCGGTGTTCAGATTGTGGTTGTAGGCGTCCGCGCCGGCGTCGCACAGCCGGGTGGCCTGCCCTTGGGAGAGCAGCCCGAGGCAGGCGCAGATCTCCACGCCCGGGCTGTCCCGGCGGATGGCCGAGATGGTGTCGGCGACGCGGTGGATGTCGCGGTCGGTGGGGCCGCGGCCGCTGGCCACGAGGCAGACGCGTTTGGCTCCGGCGGCCACACCGGCGGCGGCCGCCTTCGCCGCCTCCTCGGGCTTGAGCCAGGTGTACTTGAGGACGTCGGCCTGGGAGCCGAGGCGCTGCGAGCAGTAGCTGCAGTCCTCGGGACACAGCCCGCTCTTGAGGTTCACCAGGAAGTTGAGCTTGACGCGGAGGCCGAAGTAGTGGCGGCGGACCCGGGACGCGGCGGCGACGACGTCGAGGACGTCGTCGTCGTCGGTCCGCAGGACGGCCAGGGCTTCCTCGCGGGTGGGGACCTCGCGCCGCAGGGCCTTGTCGACGAGGCTGTCGAGTGCGCCGGGGAACGTGCCGGGACCGCGCATGGGGGACGGACCTCTCTGAATGGTTCGTGGGGGTGATCGGATGGCCGGGCGAATGCGTCCGGGAACCCGTTCGAAACCAGGGCGAGTGCCGTACTGAGGACGAGTATCACAGCGCGCGGCGGGACCGTACAGGGACACAATCAGACAACCGGCATGACGACGCCCGTCGTGGTGCGTCCGGATCCGGTCAGGCCGTGTGGCGCGCGGTGAAGGCCGCCGTGTCCAGGACGCCGCCCAGTGACGGCGCCAGGCCCGCGCGGGCCGCCTCGGCGAAGGCCGCGGGCTCCCGGGCGGCCATGCCCGCGGGCAGGACCCCCTCCAGCGGCGCTCCGGCGACCACCGGGAGGTCGCTCAGGTTGCACCGCATGGCCAGGTCCGGCGGCTCGGGCCAGCTGCCGACGACCACGCCCGCGCAGCGCCCGCCGCGGTGCCGCAGGACCTCCGTGGTGAGCGCGGTCGCGTTGAGGGTGCCCAGCCCGGGGGCCGCGACGACGAGGACCGGTGCCCGCAGCAGGACCGCCAGGTCGGCCAGCGTCCAGCCGCTCTCGTCGAAGCGGGCGAGCAGGCCGCCCGCGCCCTCGCAGAGCACCAGGTCGTGCGTCTTCCCGAGGGCGTCCAGCGCCTCCGCCGTCCGCTCCAGGCCGACCGGCGGCAGTCCGGCGCGCCGCGCGGCGGTGGCGGGTGCCAAGGGGTCGGGGTAGCGGGCGAGTTCGCGGGTGGTGACGGGGCCCGCCAGCCGGGTGACGTCCGCGAGGTCGCCGTCCCCGCCCGGCGGGAGCCCGGTCTGTACGGGCTTGACGACGGCCACCCGCCGCCCGGCGGCCAGGGCGAGCGCGGCCACCGCGGCCGTGGTGACGGTCTTGCCCACCTCGGTTCCCGTACCGCTGACCATCAGGAGTGTCACATCACACCTCGTCACCGATCGCCACGTCACACGCCGTGCCGGGCGGCTGCCCGGATCGCGGCGGGCACGTCGGCAGGGTGGTCGAGCTCGACGAGCGGCCCGGTCGACGCGTCGGGGGTCACCTCCCTGAGGATAGGAGCCCGGGTGAGGAAGCGGAACGGGGCCCTCGCCGAGGCGCCCGCAACCGTACGACCGCCCTCCGGACCGTCACACGAAGTCCGCCGAGCCCGCGAACGCTCAGTCCGCGCGCAGGAGGATCTTCCCCGTCCGGCCGGGGGCGGCCTCGCGGCGCAGAGCCTCCCGTACGTCGGTCAGCGGCAGGACGTGCGCGACGGCGGAGGCGGCGGTGCCGTCGGCCACCAGGCGCTGGGCCCGCGCGAGGGCGTCGGTGAGCCGAGCGGGGTCGGCGGTGTGCACCCAGTCACGCAGGCGGAACAACACGATCCGGACGTCGGGGCGTTCGGTGGCGAGGGACGGCGGCAGGGGGCGCCCGGAGAGCAACCCGTAGTGGACCAGGGTCCCGCCGGGCGCGAGGGCGCGGGCGAGGTCGCCGCCCTCGGCGCCTCCCACCGCGTCCAGGACGACGGCGGGCGGCCGGCCGCCGGCGGCTTCGCGGACCACCGCGGGAAGGGACTCGCGGACGGCGGCGTCGGAGGTGCACAGGACGGCGGCGGTCCGCAGTCCGGCGAGCTGTTCGCGGCTTCGGGGGTGACGCACCACGGCCACGGGTTCGACGCCGTCGCGGTTCAGCATGCGGATGGCCATGCGGCCGATGGCGGAGGCCGCGGCGTTGACGACCACGCCCGGCGCTCCCGCGGCACCCGGAACTCCCGTCCCGGTGGCTCCCCCGTCCATACCGGGATCCACGTACTGACGCAGCATCAACAGGGCGGTGAGCGGGTTGATGTACGAGGTCGCCGCCTGCTCGTCGGTCAGGTGCGGCAGCACCGGCAGGCACCAGCGGGCCTCGGCGACCTTCGTCTGCTGCCACGCGCCCGCGCTGCCGATCGGCAGCACCCGTTGTCCGGCGGCGAGCCCCCGTACCCCGGGGCCGGTGGCCTCGACCACGCCCACGCCCTCGAAGCCGGGCACGAAGGGCAGGGTGGTGCGGGAGGCGTACGCCCCGGAGATCGTCACGAGGTCCGAGGGGTTGACGCTCGCCATGAGCATCCGCACGGAGACCTCGCCGGGCCCGGGCCGCGGCGGATCGTACGTCTCGGTGGTGACCACGTCCACGGCCGGGCCGAAGGTCCTGACGACGCATCTGAGCACGGGAGTTCCCCCCATGGTGGTGACGTTCCGGCGGCGGGCTGTGTACGGTGGCAGCGCGAGTGCACACCCATCTGGAAGACAGTTCGGAAGCCGCTCGGAAGGGGACGGTCCCGTGCGTGTGCGTGTGCCGTTCTCCGACGTGGACATGCACGGCCACGTGCACAACGGAGTCTACTTCTCCTACGTGGAGACGGCTCTCAACACCTTCCTGCGCGAGGCCGGGTTGTCCGGATCGTTCGACCCCAAGCGCAACGACGTCGTCTACCACGTGCGCAGGACCGAGTTCGTCTACCACTCCCCGGCCGGGTTCGAGGACCTGCTGGACGTCACGCCGCACGTGAGCCGCGTGGGGACCAAGAGCCTGACGTTCGCGGCCGCGGTCACGCGCGCGGACGACGGCCGGCCGGTCGCGGACGCCGAGGTGGTGTGGGTGTGCGTGGACCGCCGCACCGGGCGGACCGCTCCCGTCCCCGGTCCGACCCGGACCGCCCTCGCCGCGGCGGCCGAGGGCGCGGCCCCGGTGGCGGAGCCGTCGTCCCCCGCCCCGGAGGACGGGTGACGTGCGCATCGTCCTGGAGTCCGTCACCGTCCGCTTCGGTTCCCGCACCGTGCTCCACGACATCGGCCTGGAGCTGTCAGAGTCCCGCGTCGGTGTGATCGGGCCCAACGGCTCCGGCAAGAGCACCCTGGCCCGGCTGTTCAACGGCCTGGTCCTGCCCGGTGAGGGGACCGTCCGCGTGGACGGCCTCGACACCTCCGAGGACGCGCGGGCCGTCCGCGAGCGGGTCGGCTTCGTCTTCCAGAACCCGGACAACCAGATCGTGCTGCCCATCGTCCGCGAGGACCTGGCGTTCGGTCTGAAGAACACCGGGGTGCCCCGCCGGGAGATACCGGAGCGGGTGGAGCGGCAGTTGGAGCACTTCGGCATAGCCCACCTGGCCGACCGCCCGAGCCACGCGCTCAGCGGTGGCGAGAAGCAGCTCGTGGCCCTGGCCTCCGTGCTGGTGATGCGACCGGACCTCGTCGTCCTGGACGAGCCCACCACCCTGCTCGACCTGCGCAACCGCAATGTCATCCGCGCCGCCGTCGAGGCCCTGCCGCAGCAGGCCGTCGTCCTCACCCACGACCTGGACCTGCTGACCGGGTTCGACCGTGTGCTCGTCCTGGACGGGGGCCGGGTCGTCCACGACGGCAAGCCCCGGACGGCCGTCCCGTGGTACGTGGAGCACTGCTCATGACGCCGCGGCTCTCGCTCTACGTGCCCGGTGACACGCCCCTGCACCGCGTCCCGGCCGCCTGGAAGCTGGCGGCCCTCCTGCTCTCGGGCGTCGGCATGTTCCTCGTCACCTCCCCCGCCGTGCTCGGCCCCTGCGCCGGCCTGGCCGCGGGCGCGCTGCTCTCGGTCCGGACGCCGCCGCGGCAGCTGGCGCGTCATCTGACCGGGCCCTTCGTGGTCCTGGCGCTCGTGGTGGTCGCGGCCGTCGTCTTCCAGTCGGCGGCCACCGCCGCCACCGTGGGGCTGCGGCTGGCCGCCCTGCTGCTGGCCGCGCTGGCCGTCACGCTCACCACCCGCACGTCGGAGATCCTCGACGTCCTGGAGCGGGTGCTGCGCCCCTTGGAGCGCACCCGGCTGGTGAACGCGGCCGCCGTGGGGCTCGCGGTGTCGCTGGCGCTGCGGTTTATCCCCGAGGCGTTCCACCGCTTCCACGAGATCCGGGAGGCGCAGGCCGCGCGGGGCCTGTCGGGAAGCCCGCTCGCCCTGCTGGTACCGCTGGCCGTGCGGATGCTGAAGTCCGCCGAGGACATCGCGGCGGCGGTGGACGCCCGTTGCTACCCGCCGCCGCCTGCCGCGCGGCGGGCGGACGCCGCGCCGTCCCCGGCCCGCTCCCCCGCCCCCGCGGGCCGTACGGACGAAGAGGCCACCGGATGATGAACGCGCACACCGCCCGCGGCAGGACCGCCCGCCGGCGCATGGAGACCAAGGACGTCGTCCTGATCGCGCTGTTCTGCGCGATCATCGTGGTGCTGGGCCTGGTCCCGCCCGTCGATCTGGGGGTGGCCGGTGTCCCGATCACCCTCCAGACGCTCGGGGTGATGCTCGCCGGTGCCGTCCTGGGCCCGGTCAGGGGTGCCCTCGCGTGCGCGCTGGTGGTGCTGCTGACGATCGCGGGGCTGCCGGTACTGGCCGGGGGCAGGGGCGGCTTCGGGGTGATCCCCGGGCCCACGGGCGGCTATCTGCTCGGCTGGATCCCCGGCGCGTTCGTCACCGGACTGCTGGTCACCGTCCTCGCCACGCGGCCGCGTTCGCGCCTCGCCCGGCAGGCGGCCACGGCGGCCGCCTGCCTCGTCGGCGGCATCCTCGTCGTCTACGCCCTGGGCGTGCCCTGGACGTCCGTCTCGACCGGCCTGAGCCTGCGGCAGTCCACCGTCACCGCCCTGTACTTCCTGCCGGGTGACGCGGTGAAGGCCGTGGTGGCGGGGCTGGTCGCCCACAACGTACGGCAGGCGTACCCGATCGAACGGAGGTGAGCGGCCATGCCGTTGGCCCACCGGGTCGCGCGGACGGCGGCCGGACCGGACGCGGATCTCCCCGCGTTCGTCATGGACCACGAGGTCCTCACGCACCGGGAGCTGGCCGGCCGGGCCGCCGCGGTCGCGGCCGGGCTCCGCGCCGCCGTCCCGGGCCGGCGCCGGGACTGGCTCGCCGACGGGGCCCGCCTGCTTGCCGTCGCCACCGGGAACGACCCGTGCTTCGCCGAGCTCCTCACCGGCGCGACCGCGGCCGACGGGGCCTGCGCGGTCCTCGACCCGCAGTGGGGGCCCCGGCAGGCGGAGGCCGTGCTCGACCGGCTCCGGCCCGATCTGCTGGTCCTGCCCGGCGGCCGCGAGGAGTTGCGCGGCACCGCCGAGGCCCTCGGCATCCCCGTACTGGCGACCGGCGGTCGTCCGGACGGGTACGAGGCGTGGCGCGACGCCCACGCTCCCGCCGGTCCGGCCCGCCTCCTGACCGCCGGGCGGGAGACGTCGACCTTCCTGGTCGGCTTCACCTCCGGCACCACCGGGGTGCCCAAGGCGTTCCGCCGTACGCGCGGCTCGTGGCGCGCCAGCCTGTCCCTGGGCCGCTCGCTGCCGGGCCTGGGCGCCGACCGGCCCACGCTCGCCCCCGGCCCGCTGGCCCACGGTCTGAGCCTGTACGCGCTGGCCGAGTGCCTGGCCGCCGGAGCGGCCTTCCACGGTCTGCGGGCCTTCGGCGCCGCCGCGTTCACGGAGCTGCTGGCGGCGGGCGGCGTCCGGCGGCTGGTCGTGGCCCCGACCATGCTGACGGCCCTGTGCGCGGCCGCCGACGGCCGTGCCTTCCCCGGCGTGGACACCGTGGTCACCGGCGCCGCCAAGCTGCCGCCGGGCCTGCTGCCCGACCTGGCGAAGGTCCTGCCGAACGCGCGGGTCACCGAGTACTACGGGGCCTCCGAGCTCGGTTTCATCACCGTCCGCGAACTGGGGGCCGTCCGGGACGCCGCCGGGGCCGCCGGGCCGGACGCGGCCGCCGGGCCGGCGGGCGGCCTCGACGTGGGCGTCCCCTTCCCGGGGGTGGAGCTCCAGGTGCGCGACGGCCGGAGCGGCACCGTCCTGCCACCGGGCGGCACGGGAACGGTGCACGTGCGCACCCCGCTGCGCTGCGACGGATATCTGTGGGACGACGGTGACGGGTACCGCGTGGACGGGGCCTGGGCCACGGTCGGCGACATGGGGAGGCTCGGCGCCGACGGCCGCCTCCACCTCGTCGGCCGCGGCGAGATGGTGATCAGCGGCGGGCTGAACATCTACCCGGCGGAGGTCGAACAGGCCCTGACCGCGCTGCCGCAGATCGAGCAGGCGGTGGTCACGGGTGTGCCGGACGGCTACCTCGGCCGCGTCCTGGTGGCCGTGGTGAGCGGCCCCGGCGCGGCCGCGCTCACCCAGGCGCGGCTGCTCGAGCTGTGCCGCCCCTCGCTGGCCCGCTACAAGGTGCCGCGGCGCGTCTACACGCTCGACGAGTGGCCGCTGACCTCCAGCGGCAAGATCGCGCGGGGGCTGGTCGAGCGGTGGGTCGCCGACGGCGACGCCCGGCTGCGCCCTCTGCCGTCCGGGGACGTTCCGCCGTCCGGGGGTGGCCGTGGGACGGGATGAGCGGGCGACGGAGTCCATCGCCGGCGGGCCGGGCGGCGCGGCCGGGTTCCCCGGGACCGCCGCCGCCCGGAGCCCGGCTCCTCCCCCGCTGCCCGACGAGCGGCGGCCCGTGGTCGTCGCCGCCCGCCGTACCGCCGTCGGCAGGGCGGGCGGCGCGCTGGCCTCCGTCGGGCTGTCCGGGCTCCTGGCCACCGTGATCCGGGGCGTCCTCGCGGACGCGCGCGCCGACCCGGCGCTGGTGGACGACGTCGTAATCGGCAACGCGGCCGGTGGCGGCGGCAATCCGGCCCGGCTGGCGGCGCTGGAGGCCGGGCTGCCGGTCGGCGTGCCGGGGGTCACCGTGGACCGGCAGTGCGGTTCGGGTCTGGAGGCGATCGTCCTCGCCTGCCGGCTGGTCGCGTCGGGGGCGGGCGAGCTGTATCTGGCGGGCGGGGGCGAGAGCGTCAGCACCGCGCCCTGGCGGGTGCGCCCGCCCACGCGGCCCGGCGCCCTGCCCGAGTTCTACGCCCGCGCCCGCTTCGCACCGGACTCCGTCGGCGACCCCGACATGGGCGTCGCCGCGGAGAACGTGGCCGCCGCGTTCGGCGTCACCCGGCGGAGGCAGGACGAGTTCGCGCTGCGCAGCCACCGGCGCGCGGTGGACGCGCTGCGGAAGGGCCGGTTCTCCGGGGAGATCGTTCCCGTGGCCGCGGCGGGCGGCACGGTCGTCGAGGACGAGTGCCCGCGCCCGGGCACGTCGCCGGCCGCGCTGGCCGCGCTCCCGGCGGTCTTCGCGCCGGAGGGCACGGTCACCGCGGGGAACTCCTGTCCCCTCAACGACGGCGCGTCGATGGCCGTGGTCACCAGCGTGGCCGCCGCCCGGCGGCTCGGCCACGGCCGTGGCCTGGGTTTCGTCGACGCGGCCACCGCCGGTGTGGACCCGAATCTGCTGGGGATCGGGCCCGTCGCCGCCACCCGGAAGCTCCTGGCGCGCAACCCCGGTCTGGATCCGTGCGCGGTGGACCGCGTCGAGTTCAACGAGGCCTTCGCCGCACAGGTCCTGGCGTCGCTCGACACGCTGGGGATCGATCCGGACGGCGTCAACAGGGACGGCGGCGCCCTCGCCCTCGGCCATCCTTACGGCGCCTCGGGGGCGATCCTGGTGACCCGGCTGTTCTCCCAGCTGGTCCGGGACCCCGCTCCCGGGCTGCCGTCGCCGGGCGCGCGTGGCCTGGCCATGCTGGGGATCGCCGGGGGGCTGGGGATCACGGCGCTGTTCGAGTCCTGGGCGTGGTGACCTCCCCGGGGAGCGGCCTCCGGCGCGGCGCCCTCAGACCCGGTGCGAGCGGCGGCGGAGCACGATCAGCGCGGCCAGGCAGAGGACGGCGACGGCCGTCGCGAACAGCTGGACGGCGTGCGGGAGTCCGGTCCGCCGGGCCAGGAGGCCGCAGCCGATGACCGGGACCGCGACGCCGAAGTAGCCGACGACGTAGAAGCTGGAGAGGACGTCGGCGGAACGGTGCGGCGGCGCGGCCCGGTTCACCTCGGTGACGCTGCCGAGGTACAGCCTGCCCTGTCCGATCCCGCCCAGCACGGTGGCGGCGCCGAGCAGCGGCAGGGAGGAGGCCGCTCCGGCCCCGGCGAGCAGTACGGAGCCCGTGGCGAGCAGGGCCAGTCCCGTGCTCTGGAGGACACGCGCGCTCTTGCCGTAGGCGAGGAGCTGGGCGCCGCACGCGCAGCACAGCATCAGCGCGACGGCTCCGCCGGAGAGGGCGAGGTTGTCGCTGCCGGACAGCCCGGTGACGTAGGCGGGCACCAGGGTGAGGAAGAGGCCGACCACGGTGAAGCCCAGGAAGCTGACCGCCGCGCTGGTGCCGAAGACCCCGCGCACGGCCGGGGGGATCGACGGGCGGCGCGGCCGCCAGGCGGCGCCTGGGCGGGTGACCGGCAGGAGGGCGACGGCGACGAGCGCCGGGACCAGGAGGACGATCTCGACGACGAACGGCAGCCGGTACGGAGCCGGTCCGTACTGTGCCAGGAGCCCGGCGAGCAGCGGCCCGGCCCCCAGGCCGCCGGCGGACGCGAGGGTGGCGGCGAGGGCGGCGCGCCGGCGGTCCCCGGAGGGTTCCGCCTCGTTCAGCGCCGCGGTGAGGGGGCCGGAGGCGGCCCCGACGGCGACGCCCTGGAGCAGGCGCGCGCCGAAGAGCCAGGCCAGGTCGGTGGCCAGGGCGAAGACCATGGACCCCAGGGCGGCGAGGGCCACGGCGGGCACCAGGACCCGGCGCCGGCCGACGGCGTCGGAGAGCGGCCCGAAGAACAGCAGGGACGGGACGAGGACGGCCACGTAGACGGCGAAGAGGAGCGTCACCGTCAGCGAGGAGAAGCCGAACCGCTGTTGCAGGCCGTGGTAGAGGGGTGTGGGGAGGTTGGTGCCCGCGATGAGGAGCAGCAGGGTGTAGAAGACGCCCCAGAACCTGAGCCGGCTCCCGGCCGCCGGGGCCGGTGCCGTGGGCGGAAGGGCGACGCGCCTGGTCCTCATCTCGTCTCCTCCTCGCCCCTCCTCGTCGCCGCGGAGAGCCGGCGCCCCGGGGAGAAGCACCCCGGAGGCCGAGGGGCGGTCCGGTCCCCGTTCCTCGCTCCGGTGGACGCCCTGGGGCGGCCGACCGTTGCCCGGGGATCGCCCGTTGTGCGAGGAACGTCCCCCGGCCGGGGTCCGGCATCCGACGTCCCTTCGCTCAGGCTAGCCACAGGGGCCGCCCGCGCCCAGAGGGACCCACGGGTTTCGGCCCCGCCCCGGGGCGCCCTGGGGCGGGGCCGTGCGACGCGTTCTCCTACGCGTCAGGCACCGGCCCGCACGTCCGTCATGAAGGCCTGGAGCGGCTGCGGCCGCATCCCGTAGCGGATCTTGAAGTCGCCGTTGCGCCGGCCGCCCTCCAGGGTGGGCACACCGGCCCGCAGGCCGAGCTTGATGATCGCGGACATCAGCACGTAGTAGGAGCTGAAGGGGCGTCCGCTCGCCGCGTCGGCGTTGCGGTCGTAACCGCCCGCCCAGGCATGGATCTTCCTCGGCTCCAGGAAGACCACCGCCTTGGCGATGACCTCGCCGTCCATCGTCACCTCGAGGATGCGGGCGCCCTTGCGGGTGTAGCGCAGGAACGCGGCGATGCGTTCCTTGCTGTAGTAGCCGGCCGATCCCACGTTGGCCATCAGCACCTCGAAGATCTGGAGGCTCGCCGGGTCCTCGTCCCCGTCCGGCACCCGCTCGGTGATCTTCACTCCGCAGTCCTCGGCGCGGCGCAGCTGCCGGGCGTACTCGCGGCGGGCGTTGTAGCGCAGCGAGGAAAGATAGCCCTGCCAGTCGCCCAGGGCGGCCAGGTCGACGGTGTAGCGGGTGTCCAGGTCGATGCCGGTGAGCCCGGCTCCCGCCAGCGCGAGCGCGGTGGGTGAGCCGGTGGCGACGTTGATGAAGCCGCAGCGCTCCAGGCCCTCCTCGGCGGCGATCGCCCGCATGCGGGCGACGATCGCGCGGGCCACCCGTGGATCGTCGGCGCGGGTGCCGGCCAGTTGGGTGTCGCTGCAGTGCCAGACGTGGCTGAGCAGCGCCTTCTCGTCGGGGGCCATGTCCAGGGCCCGCAGCGGGTCGCCCTGGACGTAGCAGGGTGTCAGGGCGATGACGCGGTCGTCCTCGTCGAGCACCTCGATGTAGTGCACGGCGTGTACCGGCTGGATGGGCTCCCGCTCGTAGGCGCGCAGGAATTCATGGCCGTAGTAGAACTCGGAGGCGCCCGCCGCGGCGGCGAGTTCGCCGGTCTCGGGGGCGAGGTCCTCGACGGTGCGGACGACGCGCGTCCGGTAGGTCCCGGCCTCGGTCTCAGTACGTTGCGAAGTACTCACGGTGCTCCCATTCCGATACGTGTGCCTCGTCTCCCCGCGCGGTGCCAGCCTGCCACGCCGTGTACCGCCGCAGCTCGCTGGTCTTCAGCCGGAGCAGACATTCCGCCAGGGGCGCGCCGAGCACTTCCCGGTAGAAGTCGCTGGCGGCCAGGGCATCGCGCGCCTCGCCCAGTCCGCGCGGCAGCGCGGGCAGCGCCCTGTCGTACGGGTCGGCGGCCGGCTCGCCGGGGGCGAGCGCGCGCTCCACTCCGTCCAGGCCGGCGGCGAGTTGACCCGCCAGGTACAGGTAGGGGTTGGCGCAGGGTTCACCCATGCGGTTCTCGATGTGCGTCGCCGGGTCGCCATGGGCGCCCAGCACCCGCAGGAACGCGCCGCGGCTCTCGACGGACCAGGCGACGCGGCTGGGCGCCAGCGAGAAGCCGCCGCTCATCCGGCGGTAGCCGTTGACGGTCGGTACGCAGAGCAGGGCCGCGTCGGCCGCGTGGTCGAGCAGTCCGGCCAGGAAGCGCAGGCCGGTCTCCGAGAGGGCGGCGGCTCCGTCGGGGGCGGTGAACAGGTTCTCGCCGGTGCTCGCGCGGGCCAGGGACTGGTGCAGGTGCCAGCCGCTCGCGTCGAAGCCGGGGAGGCCGGGCAGCGCCATGAACGAGGCGTGGTGGCCCAGCCGGGCGCAGATCTGCTTGGTCGCGGTCCGGAACAGCAGCATGGAGTCCGCGGCGTCCAGCGCGCTCTGGGGGGCGAAGGTGAACTCCAGCTGTCCGGGCCCGGATTCGTGCTCGACGGAGCGCAGTGGCAGGTCCAGTGCGGTCAGGGAGCGGGTGAGCGGCGCGAGGACCGGTTCGAGGGCGTCCGTGAGGCCGTCCAGGTTGAACTGGTATCCGCCGTCGACGGGTTCGACGGCGGGTGGGTGGCCCTGGACCCCGAACCCGCCCGGGCGGCCGGAGTAGTGCTCGCTCGTCAGCCGTGTGAGGTACCACTCGACCTCCAGGCCGACGACGTAGTCCTGGTCCCGTTCGCGCAGTCCGGCGCAGAGCCGGCGCAGCAGGGCGCGGCCGGAGAGCGGGTGCGGGGCGCCGGAGCGCAGGTACTCGTCGCCGATCACCCAGCCGGTGCGCGGTCCGGTGTACGGCAGTCGCCGGAAGGTGAGCGGGTCGGGCACCAGGACGAAGTCACCGGCGCCCAGCAGCTCGTCGACGCCGATGCCGCCGCCGGGGACGGTGAAGTCGACGGCGGTGGCGTGGCCGGTGTCGAAGACGAACGGGCCGGGGCTGTGGTCCATGCCGTTGCGCAGGACGGTGCGGAACGCGTCGGCCGTCAGGGTCTTGGAGCGCGCCAGGCCGTGCGGGTCCGCGAACACGAGCCGTACGAAGTCCAGGGACGTGAGGGCCGCCTCGAGTTCGGCGGCCGCGGCCCGGCGGCGGTCGTCCCACAGGCCGTGGCGCGCGATGAAGTCCCGGCTTCCGGTGCTCATGTGGGCGTAGCCGCCGGGGGCCGCCGGGCGGGGGGTGTCGGTCA
Source organism: Streptomyces albireticuli (assembly GCF_021228125.1). Classification (GTDB taxonomy): domain Bacteria; phylum Actinomycetota; class Actinomycetes; order Streptomycetales; family Streptomycetaceae; genus Streptomyces; species Streptomyces albireticuli. The sequence continues at coordinate 200,928 of NZ_JAJQQS010000016.1, read as the reverse complement.
CGTCAGGTGCCGGTCCTTTCAGGGTGTGCGTCGCGCCGGGGGTTCGCGGCTTCGACTTCCCGCGCGAGGCGCAGTACGAGCGCGTCGTGGTGGCGGGCGGCGGCGAGCTGGAGGCCCGCGGGCAGTCCGCCGGGCCCGTGGCCGGCCGGTACGGAGACGGCCGGCAGGCCCGCCATGTTGAAGGGGAAGGCGGCGGGTGCCCAGGACAGCCACGCCAGGGGGTCGTCGTAGGCGGGCGCGGCGGGGTGCCACGCGTCCACGGCGAACGGCCGTACGGGCACGGTGGGCATGGCGAGCACGTCGAAGCGTGCCAGGCAGTCCAGCAGCCGGCGGGTCAGCTCGGCGCGCTCGGCCTCGGCGCGTACGAGCTGGACGGCGGTCAGTGTCCTGCCGTGCCGGACCACGGGGAGGCGGGCGGGGTCGGCCCGGGTGTCGTCCGTCTCGGGGGTGCCGGCCGCCTCGGCGGCGGCGAGCAGGGTGACCAGCGCCGGGTAGGCGTCGTCGAACGGCGGTGATATCGCCTCGACGTGGTGCCCGGCGGCGGCGAGCCGTTCGACGGCCGCCCGCTGCGGATCCGCCGGGATACCGGCGGCCGGGGCCCGGAGGCCGTCGATCCAGGCGATGCGCAGCGGTCCGTCCGGGGCGGGGGGTGCTTCGTGCGGTGGGAGGAGGGAGTCGGGGTCGCGCGCGTCCGGCCCGGTCATCACGCGGACGAGCAGTTCGGCGTCGGCTACCGTGCGGGTGAGCGGGCCGAGGTGGGCCAGCCGGTCCGGGCAGTAGGGCACGTAAGGGACTCGGCCGTGGGTGGGTTTGAGGCCGACGAGGCCGCAGAAGGCCGCGGGGATGCGGATCGATCCGGCGCCGTCGGTGCCGGTGGCCGCGAGGCCCAGGCCCGCGGCGACGGCGGCGGCCGCGCCGCCGCTGGAGCCTCCGGCGCTCAGCGAGAGGTCCCACGGGTTGGCCGCGGGCGGGCCGACGCGGTTGACGGTGCCGGCGCTCCAGCCGCCTTCCGACGTGGTGGTCTTGCCCAGGACAAGGGCCCCGGCCCGGCGCAGCCGGGCCACGGCGGGCGCGTCCCGGTCGGGCACCGCGTCGCGCAGGGGCAGCGAACCGCGGGTGGTGCGGATGCCCTCGGTCGCGGTCAGGTCCTTCACGCTCAGCGGTACGCCCAGGAGGGGCCGTCCCTCCCAGGCGTCGCCGCCGAGGGCGAGGAGGCGCCGCTCGGCGCGCGCGGCGTCGGCCAGGGCCCGGTCGGCGGCCACGGTGACGAAGGCGTGCAGGAGGGGGTCGAGGTCGTCGACGAGGCGCAGGGTGGCCTCGGTGTACTCGACCGGGGACAGCTGCCGGGTCGCGTACAGGCGGCGCAGGCCCGCGGTGTCGAGGTGGCGGAGGGCGTCATCCATAGAAAGCGCGGAACCATGGGTTGCCGAAGTCGCGGACGGTCGGCCGGTGCCGGCTCATCGCCTGGTGCAGTGCGGCGAGGACGCCTCCGGAGGCGACGGCCGCGCGCAGGTCGTCCGTGGTGTACCGCTCGCCGGTGGCGCGCATGAGCCGCAGGTCGTAGAGGCCGGGCAGGCGGCGGCCCGCGTGGTCGATGCCGAGCGGGACGCGGATGGCGAAGCGCACGTTGAAGCTGACGTGTCCGGTGTGGTGCTGGTCGGAGTGGTGGGTGACGTCCGGCATGGCCGGGGCGAAGAACCAGTCGTCGCGGCCGGGGACGCGGTCGGTGATGCCGAGGGTGTGCGGCAGGTAGTGCCAGGTGTTGAAGCGCATGCGGGCGCTGTAGGCGCTCAGGGTCCTCACGAGGCCGGCGCGGTCCTCGCCGAAGGACTGGGTGAAGGCGGTGCTGGGGGCGACGCAGCAGAAGAAGTCGCCGGTCCTGAGCGCGAGCGGATCGTCCGGGCCGCTGCTGCCGGGGTCCAGGGGGGCGAAGGAGCGGGGCCCGCGTCCCATGGCGACGTCCGACGCGGTCGCCTCGGCGAGGGTCGTCATAAAGCGGGTGAGCAGGGCTTCGTAGGCGCTGCTGAAGCCCCGGGGGGCGGGTGCGGCGTGGAGGGTCTCGCCGAGTTCCTCGAAGGCGGGCGCGGTCTCCTCGACGGTCGCGGTGTCCGTCGCGATGCCCGCTTCCCGTTCCAGGAGGGCGCGCAGCGGGAGGGGGGCGTCGGGGTAGCCGACGGCCGGCCGCAGCTGGTGTTCGGTCTTGTTGAGGTTCGCCCCGTGGATGAGCCGGTAGAAGACCGTCCCGTTCCGCAGCCGGGCCCGTCGTAAGGCGGCGCAGTGCTCGGCGAGGGAGGTGAGCCGGGCGGCGGTGGCGGTCTCCCCGGTATCGGGGGGCTCGCCGCCGTATCCCCGAATGCGCTCGGTCATCAATGCCGCGACGGCGGCGGACGTGAGGTGGGTGCCGTTGGCCTCTTCGAGCCGGGCCTGGGTTCCGCTGCTCAGCAGGAAGGCGGAGAGTGCCACGAAGGCGGCTTCCTCGTCCGGCCATTCCGCGACCGGGGTGGCGTGGAGCCCGGCGATGACATTGCCGTCCGCCGCGGGGGACATGGATTTTCCGGGGAGATTACTGGTTTTCCCTAGATTGGAGAAGAACTTGGCACCGACATAGACTTGGACGGGTGCCATGTGGAGTAATGTGTGGCTGATGCGCTCCAGGTCCTTCTGGACCTCGCCCCGGGGGCGGCCCATCAGATACTTATGGAGTTCGGCGCGGTCCGCCTCTTCCACCGCCTGCCGGTCCTGATATCGGCGGTATAACTCGGTGCGCGTCGGCTCGTCGGTCACGACTGATCCCACGACATGGGAGCCGGCCGGGACGTCGGACGCGTCCCATAAGAAGCGCAGGCGGCCGGTCCGCTCGACAACCAGCAGGTCGGAGCCGGAATCCGGGCCCAGACGCAGCGCCCGTGCGGATATCTCCCGGACGAGGAGGCGGTCGGCGCCGGTGAGAGCCGCTCGGCCGACTGCTTCGGGAAGGCGCCCGTCGAGGGTGAGGACGGTGCGCACGGCCTTCCTCGCGCTACGGTGCCGCCGGGCTTTCCCGGCCGTCGACTCGAGCAGATGAGGAAATCCCTCGGGCTGGATTGAAATGATTTTCCCCACCTCTTTTCGGGCCGCTCTATTACAACGGCCTGAGGTCGTTACCAATTCAAATTCCAATAATTCCAGACGCTAGCACCGTGAACAGCGGGTGCACTAGAGGTTAACAGTGTGGCCAAGATCACATTCACGGACGGTTGACTGAATCACGAAAAAGAGGAAACTCCGACCCGTCGGCAATGCAATCAATATCTCCTGCTACAGGACCGGCCCGGCCCGGGTGCCTTTCATTGGAATCTTGTGATAGGTGTGGTAGGAATGCGCTCGGCTGCCCCATGGGGCGGCCGGTGAAAGAACACGGAGTAATAGCGAAAGAGACATCGCCTTCCGACTGTTTCAGCCCCGGCCCGCGGGCCGGGCAATTCAACGGGTCAGGTATCTGGATGAGCGAATTACTCACCGAGTCGGCGCGCCCCGCCACGGCGGCCGAGCTGGCGGACCTCTACGCCGCTCTCGCCGGTCGGGGCCTCGTGCCCGACACCGTCGTCCCCTCCGTCGTCGTCGTGGAAGTGCCCGGCCACGACAGCCTGGTGCCCCGGCTGACCGAACGCCTAGGGCCTTTCGGGGTCAGGGTCGTCGCCCTGGGAACCCTCGCGCCGACGGCCCCGGGCGCGGGGAGAAGTCCCGGCGGTGCCGCACGCGGCACCTACTTCCTGGGCGGCGAGCTGCACGGCTGGTTCCTGGAATCCCCGGACCCCGGCCCCCACTCCGGCCCCGCCGACACCGACAGCACCGACAGCACCGACAGCACCGACCAAGTCGAGCCGATCGCCTCCGCGGTCATCGCCGCCCGGCTGCGCTCCTGGGCCGCGGCCACCCGCCCGGTCCCCACCGTCACCCGCTTCCACCGGCCGGGTTCCGACTCCATCGGCGTCGTCCAGTTCGACGCCGGGACCGAACTCGTCGCCAAGATCGGCGAAGCGGGAATGATCCGCTCCGAGACCGGCTTCACCTCCCGCACCAACGACAGCCTCACCGGCATCGGCCGGGACCCCCTCTTCCCCCGGCTGCACGGCGTACACATCGAGGGCCGGCAGGGCGTCAGCATCATGGAGGCCGCCGAGGCCGCCGATCTGGAACGGCGGCTCTTCAGCGACGAGGCCAGGACGGAACTCGCCCCCGACGCGGCCGACGTCCTCGCCCCCTACCTCGGCCAACTGGCCCGCTGGTACCGGCTGACCGCCGGCGACCGGCGCCCCACCAGCGCCGACTACCTCTACCGCGAGCGCTTCCACGCCCTGCGGGAACAGCCCGCCCTGCGCTCCACCTTCCGGCTGTGCTTCGGCGACCGCGACCTCGACGCACACCTCGCCGCCGACCTCACCCTGCCCGGCGGCACGCGCGTCCCCGGCTACACGGCGGCCACCGCGTGGCTCGACGAGCACGCCCCCCACCTGCTGCCGCACACCGGCGCCCAGGTCCACGGCGACATCTACCCGACCAACATGCTCAGGCGCGCCGGCGGCGGCCCGGTCTTCATCGACCCGCGCACCGTCTGGGAACAGCGCCCGCGCCCCGACATCGGCTACGGCGACCCGGTCTTCGACCTCGCCACCCTGCTGCACGGACTGCTGCCGATGCCGGCGATCCTGCACGCCGCCCGGCAGGGCAAGGCCGCCGCCCTCTTCGGCGACGCGTTCGACCCCGCCCGGCCGCACGACGTCAGCGCCCTGCGCCTGCCGCTGCGGTTCTCCGACCGCCTGCGGGCGATGGAGGACCGCCTGATCGCGACCGCCCCCGGCACCGAGCCGGCGCACACCGTGCGCTGCCGCCTCTACATCGGCGCGGCCTGCTCGCTGGCCGGGTGGCTGAAGTACGAGAACACCCTGCGCACCCCGCACGCGTGGACGGCGACCTACGCCTACACCGTCTGGTACCTGTGGCAGGCCCGCACCGTTCACGAGCAGCACACCGCCGAGGAGCTCGCGTGACCGCATTGGACTACAACCAGCTCGCCGCCGAGTACGCCCGCCACCGTCGCCCGTACCCCGGACTGGTGGAATTCCTGGCCGAATTCGCCGGTGTGAACGGCGACTCGAACGTCCTTGAGATGGGCTGCGGCACCGCCAACCACCTGGCCGCGCTCCAGCGGCTCACCGGCGCCCGCGCGCTGGGCGTCGACCCCTTCCCCGAGATGCTCAAGGCCGCCGCCACCCACGAGGCCGAGCTCGAACTGCGCACCGGGCGCGCCGAGGAGATCGACGGACTCGGCCTCCCCGAAGCGTCCTTCGACCTGATCTTCTCGGTCGACATGATCCACTACGTCCGTGAGCCCGCCCGCTACTTCGAGGGCGCGCTGCGGGCGCTCAAGCCGGGCGGCGTGCTGTGCACCGCCACCGACTCCGAGGAGATCATCCGCACCCGGGTGCCGGTGGCGCAGTACTTCCCCTCCACCGTCGAGGTCGAGCTCGGCCGCCACCACGCCATCGACGACCTGCTGGCCGCGCTGCGGGACGCCGGGTTCACCGACGGGCGGCGGCGCGTGTTCGAGAGCACCTACGAGCTGACCGACGTCACCAAGTACCGCGAGAAGGCGTTCTCCTCCCTCCACCTCATCCCGGACGAGGAGTTCGCCTCGGGTGTCGCCGCGCTCACCGCCCGGCTCGCCGAGGGGCCCGTCCTGGCCAACAACCGGACCTGCGCCGTCCTGGCGCGGAGGCCCGAGTGATCCCCCGGTACTCCCGCCCGGAGATGGCCCGGCTGTGGACCGACGAGGCGAAGTACGCCTCGTGGGTCCGGGTCGAGGTGCTCGCCTGCGAGGCGCAGGCGCGGCTGGGCAGGATGTCCGAGGCCGATCTCGCCGCCGTCCGGTCCGGCCGCGTGCCCACCCCCGAGGAGGTGCGCGAGCAGGAGCGCACCCGCGACCACGAGATCCTCGCCTTCCTCGCCGCGTACACCGCCTCCGTCCCCGACGACGCGGCCCGCTGGGTCCACTACGGCATGACCAGTTACGACCTGGTCGACACCGCGCTCGGCCACACCCTCGCCGCCTCCACCGACCTGTTGCTCGCGGCCGCGGCGCGGCTGCGGGACGTCCTCGCCTCGCGGGCCGCCGAACACTGGGACACTGTCTGTGTGGCGCGCACCCACGGCATCCACGCCGAGCCGACGACCTTCGGGCAGAAGCTGGCCGGATTCGCCTTCGGCGTCCACCGCTCCGTCGTCCGGCTGCGGGCGGCCCGCGCCGCGGTGGCCGTCGGTACGATCTCGGGCCCGGTCGGCACGTACGCGAGCGTGGACCCGTTCGTCGAGAGCTATGTGTGCGAGGCCCTCGGTCTGGGCGTCGAGCCGGTGCCCACCCAGGTCGTGGCCCGCGACCGGCATGCCGAACTGCTCGGCGCCGTGGCCGTCCTGGGCGCCGTCGTCGAGCAGATCGCCCTGGAGATGCGGCTCCTCCAGCGGACGGAGGTCCGCGAGGTCGAGGAGCCTCGCTCCAGCGCGTACCAGGGCTCCAGCGCCATGCCGCACAAGCGCAACCCCACGTCCAGCGAGCGGCTGTGCGGGCTGGCCCGGGTGCTGCGCGCCAACCTCGGCGCGGCCCTGGAGAACGTCGCGCTGTGGCACGAGCGGGACCTCGCCCACTCCTCGGTCGAGCGCGTGGTGCTGCCCGACAGCCTCATCGCCGCGCACTACCAGGTGACGGCCGCCGCCGAACTCGTCGAAGGGCTGCGCGTCTTCCCCGACCGCATGCGCGCCAACCTCGACGCCACCGCCGGCCTGATCCACAGTTCGACGGTGATGCTGCGTCTGATGGCCGAGGGCTCCGAGCGGGAGAAGGCCTACCGCTCGGTGCAGGACGCGGCCACCGAGACCTGGGAGACCGGCCGGCACCTGCGCGAGACCCTGCGCGACCGGGGCATCGTCACCGGCGAGGACGACTACGACCCCACCCGTTTCCTGCGCTCGCGGGACGCCATGCGGCGACGACTGGAGGAACTGCTCCATGTGGAAATGTGAAGTGATCGACGCGGCCGACCTCGACGTGGCCGAGGTCGCCGAGCTCTACCGGGCGTCCGGCCTCGCCGAGCGCCGCCCGGTGGAGGACACCCCCCGCTTCACGGCGATGGTGGCGGGCGCCAATCTCGTCGTGGTCGCCCGGATCGACGGCCGCATGGTCGGCATCGCGCGCTGCCTGACCGACGGCGCGTACGTCACCTACCTCAGCGACATCGCCGTCGACCGCGCCCACCAGCGGCGCGGCATCGGGGTGGACCTCATCGAGCGGGTGCGGCAGGCCGCGCCCCGGGCGAAGATCGTGCTGCTGTCCGCCCCCGCGGCGACGGAGTACTACCCGCACATCGGGTTCACCCGGCACGGCTCCGCCTGGGTCATGGACGCGGCGAAGTGAAGGAGAGCACCATCGACAAGCCGACGGTGGGCATCACCACCTATCAGGAGGACGCCTCCTGGCGCGGGTGGCACCGGCACGCCTCCCTCGTCCCGACCGACTTCGTCGCCGCGGTGACGGCGGCCGGCGGCGTCCCCGTCCTCTTACCGCCCTCCGGCGCCGAGCCCGAGGCCGCCGCCGTCATGTCCGGCCTCGACGGGCTGCTGCTGGTCGGCGGCGCCGACATAGACCCCGCCCTCTACCGGGCCGAACCCGGCCCCTGGACCGGTGTGCTCGCCCCCGAGCGCGACGTCTGGGAGAGCGCCCTGCTGCGGCTGGCGCTGGAGGGGGACCGGGCCGTCCTCGGCGTGTGCCGCGGCATGCAGCTGATGAACGTGCTGTACGGCGGGACGCTCCTCGCCCACCTGCCCGACCGGGTCGGCAACGAGGACCACATGCCCCCGGAGCCGGTGTTCGCCTCCACCCGGCTCAGTCTGCGCCCGGACACCCTGCCCGGCTCCCTCCTCGGCACCGCGTACGACCTCCCCTGCTTCCACCACCAGGCCGTCGACACCCTCGGCGCCGGTGTCGTGGCGACCGGGTGGAGCGCCGACGGAGTCGTCGAGACGCTCACCGTGCCCGGCCCGCGCTTCGCCCTCGGCATCCAGGGGCACCCCGAGGTCGGCCCCTGCCGGCCGGTGTTCGAGGCGTTCGTGGCAGCGGCGGCGGAGCACCGGGTCACCCGCGAGCGGGGCGGTGTCACCGCCGTATGACCGCACCCGACCCCGGCACCGTCACCGATCTGCTGCGGCGGACCGCCTTCGCCGACCGGGTGGAGCACGCCCGGCGGCGCTCGGAACTGCCCTGGGAACCCTGGCCCCCCGCGGCCGCAGCGCCGTCCCACGACACCGGCGCGGCCCTGTGGAACGTGCTCCACCTCGGCCTGCGGCCGGACCACCGCCCCGACCCCGCGCTCGTACCCCGGCTCGCGGCGCTCGGCCTCACCGACGGGACGGGCGCGCCGGGCCGCTGGGAGGTCACGGCGTTCCGCGGCCTGCTCGCCGCCCGCGACCGGCCCGGGGCCGCGCGGGCCGGCGCCGGCGACGTCTACATCGGCGAGGACTCGCTGCGGTTCGTCGACACGATCCTGCGGGCCCGCCCCACCGGCCGCGCCCTGGACGTGGGCTGCGGCTCCGGCATCACCACCTGCGCCCTCGCCCTGGGGTGCGCCGAGGTGACCGGTGCCGACCTCCAGCGGAGCTGTGTGGAGGCCACCACGCTCTCGGCCGTGCTCAACGGCCTCGACGACCGCGTCCGCGCCTGGCACGGCGACTTCTTCCGCGACTACACCCCGGACGCCCCGCTCAACTGCGTAGTCGCCAACCTCCCCTACGTGCCCGTGCCGCCCGCCCTGCGCTATTCCCCGGCCGGCGACGGCGGGCCCGACGGCCTGGACCTCAACCGGAGGCTGCTGCGGCGGGCGGCGGACCTCCTCGATCCCCGGGACGGGCTGCTCGTCACCCGTTTCCAGAGCCTCGGCGACGCCTCCGGGCCGCTGCTGCTGCCCGACATCGAGGCGTTCGCCAAGGAGGCCGGTCACGACGTCACCGTCGTCGCCGACGGGCGTACGGTGCCCGAGGTGCGGGCCGCGCTCACCGCGCTGCACGCCCTGCGGCACAACCCCGGGCTGACGGCCGGTGACGTGCTGGCCGCCGTGGACGCCCATATGCGCCGCTTCGAACAGCCGCACTACTTCGCCTGCGGGATGATCAGCCGCTCCGGCGGCACCGGCGTGGTCACCTTCACCGACCTGTCCGGGGCGCTCACGCTCGACGACACGCTCACCGCCGCCCGCGACGCGCCGGACGACGCGTCGGGGGCGGCGCTGCAGCTGTACCGCGGGCGGGCGCTGGACCTGCCCGACGGTTTCTGGGAGCTCGGCACGGCGGACGACGTCGCGGCGCCCGAGCGGCGGCTGCCGGCCCTGCTCGGCACGCTGGCGGAGGCGGGTGCCGACGGCGTCACCGGCCGGGACCTCGCGGCGGAGGTCTTCGCGGACCGCTTCACCGCCGACCCGATCCGCGCGCGGGCCCTGTTCGTCACCACCGAGCTGATGGCGGGCTGTCTGGCCGACGCGGGCCTCGTGGAAGGCGGTGCCGCTCGGTGAGTCGGCGGAACGGCCGGGGCGGGGCCGGGACCGGGATGCCGCACCGGTCGGCGGTCCTGGTCCTCGCCCTCGGCGCCTTCGCCGTGGGCACGGACGGGTACGTCACCACCGGCATCCTCCAGTCGATCGCCGACGACCTGCGCGTCTCCGTCTCGCTCGCGGGCCAGCTGGTGACCGTGTTCGCCCTCAGCTACGCCGTCAGCGCGCCCGTGCTGATGACGCTGACCGCGAACGTCGGCCGACGCGTCATGCTCCACGGCTCTCTCGGGGTCTTCCTGTTCGCCAACGTCCTCGGCGCGCTCGCCCCCGGTTACCCGACGCTGCTGACGGCGCGGGTGCTGGCGGGGGCGTCCGCGGCGGTGTACATGAACACCGCGGTGGCCGCGGCGACGGCCATGACCGACGAGCGCCACCGCGGGCGCGCGGTGGCGTTCGTCGTGGGCGGTCTGTCGCTGGCCACCGCTCTCGGCGTACCCCTGGGCACTCTGGTGGGCGCCTTGGGGAGCTGGCGCGTCACCCTGGGCCTGATCGCGGCTCTGGCGGCCCTGGGCATCGCCGCGCTCGCCCTCACCCTGCCCGCCACGCCGTCCCCACCGCCGGTCACGATGTCGGCCCGGCTGCGGGTGGCCGCCGAGCCCGCCGTCCTGCTGGCCGTGCTGGCCAACACCTGCGCGGTGGCGGGCGGCTTCACCGTCTACACCTATCTCGCGGTGTTCGCCCGCGACGTGACGGGCCTCAGCGCGGCGGGCGTCAGCGGGGTGCTGTTCGCCTGGGGTGTCGCCGCGGCGGCCGGCACGGCGGTGGGCGGCCGGATGAGCGACCGCCGGGGGCCGGACCGCGCGTATCTGACGGGCGTCCTCGGTGTCGTCGCGGCCTTCACCGCCCTGGCCCTGACCGCACTCCTCACCCGGTTCGCCGAGGGCCCGGCGACGGTGGCCTTCCTGCTGGCCACCGTCGCCTGGGGCGTCCTCTACTGGATCGTCCCGGGGGCGCAGATCCAGCGCGTCATGGACCGCGCGCCGGCCGCGCCCACCATCGCCGTCTCCGTCAGCAGCGCCTCCTCCTACCTCGGCGTCGCGCTCGGGGGCGGCCTGGGCGGGGCCACGCTCTCACTGGCCTCGTCCCCGTTCCTGCCCCTCACGGGTGCCGCGCTCCTCGTCGCCGCGGCCGTCCTGACCGCACGGCAGATGAAGGAGCCGGTGGTGTCGTGCGCCGGCGGCCACCGGCACGGCGTGGCGCCGCCGCCGTCGGACCGACCGTCACGGTGAGGTGCCGGGCCGACGGCGGGTGCTTCCCCTGAACGCCGGTCCTCACCGTGAGGCCTCGGTCCGGCCCAGCGTCGGCAGGTAGCGCGGGGCCCGCCAGGCGTCCAGGCGGTGCTCCACCGCGGCGCCGAGGGACAGCAGTGCGGCGTCCTGGTGACCGCCGGACATCAGGAGCAGACCGACGGGGAGTTCGTCCACGAATCCGGCGGGCACCGACAGGGACGGGTACCCGGCCACGGCCGCGGGCGTGGAGGACGGGATGATGTCGTTGTCGCCCCGCCCGCAGTCGGTCGTCCAGGCGGGCGGGTTCGCCGGGGAGGCGATGGCGTCCAGGTGGTGGGCGGCCATGGTCTCGTCGATGGACCGCCGGGAGAGGTCCTTGAGCTCGGCCCTCGTCGCCCGGTAGCGCGCGTCGGTGGTGGGGGGCGCGGCGAGCGCCTGCTCGAACAGCTCCTGGCCGGCGAAGCAGGTCCGCTCCTCGGGGTGTGCGCGGTTGAACTCGATCAGCTCGGCGAGGTTCCGGGGCCCGTTCCGGGTGGCGAGATAGGCGTCGATGTCCCGGTGGAACTCGCTCAGCAGCGCCGGGAATTCGAGTTGCGCGAGCCTCTCCTGGTACGGGGGCGTCACCTCGACGACCTCGGCCCCGGCGTCGCGCAGCTTCCCGGCCGTACGGGTCATCAGGGCGTCCACTCCGGGCCCGAGCGAGGGCAGCCGCCAGAGGCCGACGCGCTTGCCGCGGAGTCCGGAGCCGGGGCGTGCCGATCCGTCCGGGAGCCGGGCGGAGTCCAGGGATCCGCCTTCGGCGAGCACGGCGAGGGTGAGCGCCGTGTCGGTCACGTTGCGCGCCATGGGGCCGGCCGTGTCCTGCTCGGCGGAGATCGGCACCACCCCGGCACCGCTGACCGTTCCGAGGCTGGGTTTGAAGCCGACGACCCCGTTCATCCCGGCGGGGCACACGATCGAGCCGTCCGTCTCGGTGCCGATCGCCACCTGCGCCAGCGACGCGGCGAGCGCGGCGGCCGAGCCGGAGGACGAGCCGCACGGGTTGCGGTCCAGGACGTAGGGGTTGTTCGTCTGCCCGCCCACCGCGGACCATCCCGAGGTCGGCTTCGTCGCCCGGAAGTTCGCCCACTCGGAGAGGTTGGTCTTGCCGAGGATCACCGCTCCGGCGTCCCGTAACCGGGTCACCAGGGCGGCGTCGTTGGCGGGCGGTCTTCCGGCCAGCGCCGACGATCCGGCCGTCGTCGGCATGTCGCGGGTGTCCACGTTGTCCTTGAGCAGGACGGGGATGCCGTCGAGCGGACCACGGGTTCCGCCGTGCCGGTGTCTGGTGTCGCTGGCGGCCGCCTGCCCGAGGGCCGTCGGGTCGATGCGCAGGACCGCTTTGATCCTCGGGTTGACGGCCCTGATCCGCCGCAGGTAGGCGGTGGTCAGCGCCGACGAGGTCAGCGAACCGTCCGTCATACGGGCCTGGAGTTCCGGGATGGTCACGGTGTCGAGATCGATTCCGGGCGCCGGCGGGCCGCCCGGGCCGGCGGCCTCGGCTTGCGCGTGCGGGACCGGTGCCCCGGTCAGGAGGGCCCCCGCGATCAGGGCGGCGGCCAGGGTGGCGACGCTTCTCTGCCTCATGGGGGTAGCGGACAACACGGCCCCCTTCCGGCACAAGAGGGCCGTGACGGCCCGGGCCCGGCCGGGCCCGGGGCTCACTCCCCCGTCCCGGGCGTCCCGCGCTGTGTGAAGCGGTGCCACCAGTGGTGGCGCCGGGGGTGCAGGGCCCGGCCCAGCCTGCGGCCGAGCAGCAGGTATCCCAGCAGGGCGCCCGTCGTGTTGAGGAGCACGTCGTCGATGTCGAAGGCCCGGCCCGTGATGAGGGCGCCCTGGACCAGCTCGACCAGCAGCATCACGGCCGCGGTGACGACGGCGACGCGGAGCGCTCCCCTGGCGCGCGGCAGCAGCACCGGCAGCAGCAGGCCGAACGGAACGCCCAGCGCGATGTTGCCACCGACCTGCTTGACCGTGTCCCGGAAGGCCGGCCGGGAGAAGTAGGCGCGGAGGGAGTCGCCCGGGCGCAGGTTGCTGTGCGTCAGCGGTTCCGAGACGGCGGAGGGTTCCAGGGTCAGCCGGGCCAGCACCACGCCGAAGGCCACCATGCCCACGAAGGCCAGCAGCATGATCACGACGCGCAGCGGCCGGGTGAGGCGCGGCCCGCCGACGGCCCCGGCACGGTCCTCCGTGTCCTTCGCGGCCTTGTCGTGCGGGACCTCGCGCGCCATCACGCCCTCCGTCAGCCTTCGCCTGCCTGCCCCTTTCGGTTACCCCCGGCGGGGTGCGGCACGCTCTCCGGAGACGTCAGGGGTGAGCGTTCAGAGCACGAGCGGTACCCACAAGCGCCCCGGGGCGCCGCCACCGGGCCGCCGTACGAGCCGGTCCGCCCCCGCCGCGCCACTGACCACGGATACGACCAGGTACGGGGGCGGGCGCGTGTTGCACACCACCGTGACAGGAGGTGTCCTGGCGGCAGACGGGCACCGTGACACCCGACGGCAGTGAGGGACCGTGCCATGGCATCACCACCGCCCCGCACCCGTACGCCGGCCGTGTTTCCCCGCGGGCTGTGGCCGCGGGCGAGCGGCGGCAGGGGTGGGCGGACGCGTTCCGAGACGCCGGGTACGAACGGATGTCACCCGGACAGCCCAACACGACCGGAAACCGCTGCCGCCGAGCCGTCCGGTCGCCTCCGGCACCGCCTGTTCCCCCGACCCGCGAAGGAGCTCCCGTGAAACGGCACCGACTCGGCCCACGCGCCCTCGCGCTCCCCCTGCTGGCGGCCCTGCTGACGGCCTTGACGCTCGGCCCGGCCGGGGCCGCCCGGGCCGCCGACCCCTGCGGCACCAAACCCGCCGACTACGTCGGCGCCACGTACCGCGTCATCGCACCGGAACTCATCCTCAGGATCACTTTCCTCGCCGGCGGCGCGTTCGAGTACGAGCTCGAGGACGGGGTGGTCCACCAGGGTACGTACACGGCCACGGCACAGGTCCTGACGCTCGTCTCCGAGAGCAGCACGGACCGCAGCGTGTTCCGGGGCTGCGACGGGACCTCGACGAGCCCCGGCTTCATCGCCTTCCCGGGCGCCCTCGTCGCCCGGAGCGCCTGAGCGCCCCGGGGGGCACCACGCGCGCGGGAACGGTCGTCAAACGGGCTTCACCTCCGCCAGCCAGTCGTGCAGGTTCGCTGAGATCAGGTCGGCGTGCTGGGACAGGATGGTGAAGTGATCGCCGGGCAGCTTGCGCACGCGGTGTGCCAGTTCGGCCGGGAACGGGTGGTCCTCCGAGCTGGTGGGCACACCCGCGACGACCTCGCTGGCGAGCAGGTGCAGGATCGGCGCCTTCAGCGGGCCGGGCCGCCAGCCGCTGAAGATCCTGCTGTAGCCGCCCATCGCCGCGATCTGGCCGCTGGTGGTCACCGTCCGGTCCGGACGGTCGAGCGACATGCCCATGAGGTCACGGCGCCGGATCTGCTCGCGCATGAACTCGCTGCGGGTCTCGGTCTGTTCCATCTCCTCCTCCGGCAGGTAGGAGTCCAGCAGGAGCAGCGCGGTGACGGGGACGCCGGTCCGCTCCAGGTGCGCGGCCAGCTCGTGCGCGAGCCAGCCGCCCGAGGAGTAGCCCGCGATGATCAACGGGGTGCCGGCCAGCTCACGGCGCAGCGGTTTCGCCAGCATCCGCATCAGGGCGGCACGGTCGGCGGGCAGCGGAGCCTCACCCGCGAATCCGGGCGACCACAGTGACCACACGTCGGACGCGGGGGCCAGCCCGGCGTGCAGGTAGGAGTAGGGCAGGTCCAGGTTGGGGAAGATCGGCGGGGTGAGGCCGACGATCGTGGGGCCGCCCGCCCCCGCGCCCACCTTGCGCAGTTCGGCGAGATCGCGCGGATCGTCCTGGTCGAACGTGTCGCGGGTCTCGGAGGCCGCGCGGGCCAGGCGGAGGGCGACGTTGATCCGGCCGGTGCGGATCGCCCGGATGTAGAACGAGGCCAGGCTGCCGTCGCTTTCGTCGGCGTTCTCGGGCGCCGGGTCCACCGGCCCGGTGCCGGATTCCGGAACCTCGTTCCGGGACCGGGCGGTCCCCGCGATCTCGTCGAGCGTGCCTTCCTCGGCGCGGGCGGCCAGCTTTTCCAGTACGCGCTCGGTCAGATCGACCACCGTGGGGTAGTTCAGCACGTCGGAGAGTTCGATCTCCACCCCGGCATCGGTGCTGAGTTGATCGCGCAGGTCCTCCGCGCCCAGCGAGTCCATCCCGAGATCGCGGAACGTGTCCTCGGCGTCGACCTGGTCATCCGGTCCGTTGCCCAGCGCCCGGCCCAGGCACTCACGGACCAGCGTCTCGACGCGGTCGTTGCGCTCCTGCTCGGGCAGTGCCCACAGCAGAGCCGCGGGCGAGCGCCGGTCGGGCTCGCGCGTCCCGGGGTCGTCGGAGATCAGCACCGGCATGGTCCACTCGCGCTCGATCCAGTACCGGCTGCGCTGGAAGGCGTAGCCGGGCAACGGGATGCGCCGCGCGCCTGTGCCGGCCAGGACGGCACGCCAGTCCACCGCCGCGCCCATCACGTGCGCGCGGCCCAGCGCGCGCACGAGCGCCGCTGAACCGGTCACCGCGCCCTCCGTCTCCTCCGGCACGGCCAGCACGGCGGGACCGTCGGGCAGCTCGGCGGCCATGCCCGCGGTGTCCCCACCGAACACGAGCAGCAGCCGATGACCGTCGGCCCGCAGCTCGCGGGCGGCCGAGCCGGATTCGGCGGCCGGCACCGTGCGGTAGTCGTCCTCGGCCGGACGGTCCCGCAGCCAGCGGCCGGTGTCCCCGCACAGCACCGGCACACCGGGCGCGGGGGGCGGGACATCCACGGCGTCGGGTTCGACGCCCGCAGGACACCCGGCCGCGATCCGCAGCGCCGAGGACAGGGACAGCCACCCGACCGCCCAGGACGCGGCCAGCCGGCCTGATCCGTGTCCCGCCAGCGCCGCCGGGCGCACCCCGGACGCGCACCACACTCGTGTCACGCCGGTCAGCACGGCCAGCGTGGCCGGGGCCGACACATCCGGCCGGTCCAGTGCCGGCGCGTCCGGGTCGCCGCGCAGCACATCCGTCAGAGACCAACCGACCAGCCCGGCCAGCACCGCCGCGCATGCGGAGAGGTGCTCGGCGAACGGCTCGGCCTCGGCGTACTGCGTGGCCAGCGCGCGCACCACGGCCGGGGTGCACTCGTGCGGGTACAGGAACGCGGTGGTGCCGTTCCGCACGGCGGCGCCGGAGACCGCCACCGTGGCGCTCCCGGTGTCGTCCCGGCCCGTGCTCAGCGCGGTCAGGCCCGCGGCGAGGTCGGCCGGGCGGGAGCCGAACACCACCGCGCGGTGCGGCAGGTGCGCCCGGGTGGTGGCCAGCGACCACGACAGGTCCAGCGGATCCGGGCGCACCCGGTCGAGGTGCTCGTGCAGCGCGGCCGCCTGCGCGGACAGCGCCTGTTCGGTCCTGCCCGACAGGGTCCAGGCCAGCAGTGGCGGGACGGCCCGGTCGCCGGGCCCGGGGTCCGGGTCGGGCCCGGGGTCCTCCAGGATCACGTGCGCGTTGGTGCCGCCGACTCCGAACGCGGACACGCCCGCCCGCCGGGGACGCCCGTCGCGCGGCCACGGGACCGCGCTGGTGAGCAGTTCGACCCCGCCCTGCGCCCAGTCGACCCGGGGGGTCGCCGTGCCGATGTGCAGGGTCCTGGGCAGCGTGCCGTGCCGCATGGCCAGCACCATCTTCACCACGCCGGCGACTCCGGCCGCGGCCTGGGTGTGAGCGAGGTTCGACTTCACCGCGCCGACCAGCAGCGGCGGCCGGTCGCCGCGGTGGCGGCCGTACCCGGCCAGCAGCGCCTGCGCCTCGATCGGGTCGCCGAGCGCGGTGCCCGTGCCGTGCGCCTCCACCGCGTCGACGTCCGCGGGCGACAGGCCGGCCGAAGCGAGCGCGTCGGCGATCACCTGCTGCTGCGCGGTTCCGTTCGGGGCGGTCAGCCCGGAGGAGGTGCCGTCGGAGTTGATCGCCGATCCGCGCAGCAGCGCGAGCACCGGGTGGTGGTTGCGGCGTGCGTCGGAAAGCCTCTCCAGCACCAGCATTCCGGCGCCCTCGCCCCACGCGGTGCCGTCGGCGGCCGAGGAGAAGGGCTTGCACCGGCCGTCCGGTGCCAAGGCGCGCTGCCGGGCGTAGTCGATGAACAGCAGCGGGCTGGACAGGATGGTCACCCCGCCCGCGAGCGCCAGAGTGCACTCGCCCGCGCGCAGCGACTGCGCCGCCAGGTGGAGCCCGACCAGGGACGAGGAACAGGCGGTGTCCACCGTGAGCACGGGCCCCTGCAGGCCGAACACATAGGCCAGCCGGCCGGAGGTCACGCTGCCCGCGTTGCCGATGGAGAGCTGGCCCAGCATGTCCTCGGGCATCTCGCGGATCGCCGTGGCGTAGTCCGCGTTGGACAGTCCGAGGAACACGCCGGTGCGGCTGCCGCGCAGCCCGGCCGGATCGATGCCGGCGGACTCCAGCGCCTGCCAGGTGACCTCCAGCGCGACCCGCTGCTGCGGGTCCATGCCGAGCGCCTCCCGCGGTGAGATGCCGAAGAACTCGGAATCGAAGTCGGCCGCGTCGTCGAGGAAGGCACCGTGCCGGACGTAGGAGCGGCCCGGCGTGCCCGGTTCCGGGTGGTAGATCTGGTCTTCGGTCCAGCCGCGGCCGGCCGGGAAGCCGGTGATCACGTCCCGCTCGGCGGCGAGCAGTTCCCACAGCTCCTCCGGCGAGCCGATCCCACCGCCGAACCGGCAGCCCATGCCGACCACGGCCACTGGGTCGTCGACGGGGTTCTCCAGCTCCCGCAACCGCTCCCGGGTGCGCTGGAGTTCCGCGGTGACCCGCTGGAAGTACTTGACGAGCTTCGGGTCCTCGCCCACAGCTTTCGGTTCCTCTCCACTCGGCCGGGCGGTCCCGGCTGCCGGCTCACGCATCGCCGAGCTCCCGGTCCACGAAGGCGTAGAGCTGGTCCACGGAGGCCGAGCTCAGCTCGTCCACCCCGGGCCCCGGCTCGCCGTCCAGCGCGCGCAGCGCCGCCCGCAGTCGTCCGCGCAGCGCGTCGCGCCGCGCGTCCTCGCCGGCCAGCGCCTCCTCGACCGCCCGCGCGAGTCCGGAGAGCTGATCCGGGCCGCGCTCGGCGGGGCCGTCCGCCGGTTCCTCCGCGCCGGCGGCGTCCGGCGCGACCTCCGTGCCGAGGTGCGCCGCGAGGGTGGCCGGAGTGGGGTAGTCGAACACCAAGGTGGCGGGCAGGTTCAGACCCGTGGCGGTGTTGAGCCGGTTGCGCAGCTCGACCGAACTCAGCGAGTCGAATCCGAGGTCTCCGAACGGGCCGTCCGCGGGCACCCCGTCCGCGGACGGGTAGCCGAGCACGGCCGCGATCTGCCCGAGCACCAGGTTGAGGAGCTGCCGGTCCCGTTCGGCGGGGCTCAGCCCGCCCAGCCTGCGGGCCAGGTCCGCCGGGGACTCGGCGGGCGCGGCGGACCGCGCGGAGCGCCGGCGGCGGGCCGGGCGGACCAGATCGCGCAGCAACGGCGGAATGCCTTCCTCCCCCAGGCCGGCCACGGTGACCAGGTCCAGCCCGATGGGCACCAGGTGGACCCTGTCCGAGCCGGTCGCGGTGTCCCAGAGGGCCAGGCCCTGCTCGACGGTCAGTGCGCGGATCCCGGTGCGGTCCATGCGGGCCCGGTCCGCGGCGGCCAGCCCGCCGCCCATCCCGTCGGTCGTGCCGGTCCCGCTGTCCGGCGCCCACAGGCCCCAGCCGAGCGAGCGGGCCGGGAGCCCGGCGGCGGCACGCTGCTTCATCAGCGCGTCCAGGAAGGCGTTCGCCGCGGCGTAGGCCCCCTGGCCCGCGGTGCCGAACACGCCGGCGGCCGACGAGAAACACGTGAACTCGGCGAGATCGAGCTCCCTGGTCAGCTCATGCAGGTGCCAGGCTCCGTCGACCTTCGGCGCCAGCACATTGTCCACTTGCCCGTCCGTCAGCGACTCCACCAAGCCGTCGTCCAGCACACCTGCCGCGTGGACCACGGCGGTGAGCGGGTGTGCCGCGGGAATCCCGGCCAGCACCCGGGCCACGTCGTCCCGCCGGGCGACGTCGCCTCGCGCGAGCTCGGCGTGCGCGCCGAGCTCGCCGAGTTCGGCGACCAGTTCCGCGGCGCCGGGGCTCTCCGCGCCACGGCGCGAGAGGAGCAGCAGCCTGCGGGCGCCCCTGCTCGCCAGGTGCCGGGCCAGCGTGCGGCCCAGCGACCCGAGCCCACCGGTGATCAGCACGGTGCCGTCGGGGTCGGGCGTACGGGCGGCCGAGCCGCCGTCGCTCTCCGCCGGACCGTCGTCGCGGTGCAGCCGGGGCACCAGCAGCTCGCCCGCGCGCAGCGCCACCTGGGGCTCACGGGCCGCGGACGCGACGGCGACCGCGTCGCGCAACGCGGTGTCGGCCGGCTCGTCGACGTCGACCAGCAGGACGCGACCCGGGTATTCGTTCTGTGCCGAGCGGGCCAGCCCGTAGGCCGCGGACAGTGCCAGGTCGGGTTCGTCGCCCGCACGCACGCCGAGCGCGCGCTCGGTGCGGACCACCAGCAGCGAACCGGCGAACCGCTGGTCGGTGAGCCACACCCGCAGGTGCCCGGTCAGCTCGGTGAGGGCGGCGCGGACCCGTGCGGTGACGTCGTCCCCGGCGGGACGGGCCGGGCGTAGCACCACAACCGGCGGCACCGGGTCCTCCGCGTCCGCCAGCGCGGCGAGGTCGAGCCGACCGGTCCCGGGGTCGTGCCACTCACCGGAATCGTCCACTGTGGACGGCCGGCGCACGGGCACCCAGTCCTGTGCGAGCAGTTCCGCGCCGTCCTCGGCCGGTCCCAGCAGGTAGGACTCGTCGGCGGGAAGCGGCCGGAACACCAGGGAGTCCACCCTGGCCACGGTGGCACCGGTCTCGTCCGCCAGCGTGATCGCCACGTCACCGTTCCCGCCGGTGACGTGCACCCGCACCGTCGAGGCTCCGGCCCGGAACAGCGACAGCCCCGACCAGGAGAACGGCATCGAGCCGCTGCCCTCGTCGATCCCGTCCAGTTGCGGGCCGAGACCGACCGCGTGCAGTGCCGCGTCCAGCAGCGCCGGATGCAGGCTGTAGCGCTTCGCGTCCCCCGCCGCTTCGGCGGGCAGGGCGACCTCGGCGAACATCTCCGAGCTCCCGTCGGGGTGGTCGCGTCGCCAGAGGGTCCGCAGACCTCGGAACGCGCCCTCGTAGCGGAAGTGCCTGCCCTCCACCACCTCGTCGTAGACGTCCGCGACCGGGATCTCCCGCACGTCCCGCGGCGGCCAGTGCGCGAGGGTCGTGTCCGGCGTCGCGGTGCGGATGCCCAGGTAGCCGAAGGCGTGTGACCGCCATGGGCCCGGCTCGGCCCGGCCCACGCCTTCCGGCCGGGAGTACACCCGCACCGGGCGGCGGCCGGTCTCCTCGGTGTTGCCCACCACCACCTGCACCGAGACCCCGCCGTGCTCGGGCAGGATCAGCGGCGCCTCGACGGTCAGTTGTTCGAGCAGGTCGCAGCCGACGTGCTCGCCCGCGGCCAGCGCCAGTTCCACGAAGCCGGTGCCGGCCAGCAGGGGGATGCCGCGCACCTGGTGGCCCCCGAGCCAGGAGTGCGACTGGAGGGACAGCCTGCCGGTGAGCAGCACGCCGTCGCCCTCGGCCGCGGACAGCACGGCGCCCAGCAGCGGGTGGCCCACCGGGAGCAGCCCGGTGGAACGCAGGTTCAGCCCGTTCCCGTCGGGCACCAGCCAGTACCTCTCGTGCTGGAACGCGTAGCAGGGCAGGTCCGCCGTCCTGGCGGGCGCGGCGGGCAGCACGGCGGGCCAGTCCACCTCCACGCCTTGGGTGTGCAGCGCGCCGAGGGCGAGCAGCACGTCCTTGGTCTCGTCACGATCGGCCCCGCGCAGGGTGGGCACCACCGCCTCGTCCGGCCCGGCGTCCCGGCCGGCCAGCGCGGAGAGCACCGCGCCCGGTCCCAGTTCGAGCAGGACGCGTGCACCGGCGTCGCGTGCGGTGCGCAGCCCGTCGTGGAACCGCACCGTCTGCCGGACGTGCGCGGTCCAGTACGCCGGCGAGCGCAGCTGCTCCGCCGTGGCCGTCTCGCCGGTGAGGTTGGAGATCACCGGGATTTCCGGATCGTGCGTCGTCAGCCCGGCCAGAACCGTGCTGAACTCGGCCAGCATCGGTTCCATCAGCGGCGAGTGGAACGCGTGGCTGACCCGCAGCCGCCGGGTCCGCCGTCCCCGGCCCGCCCGGTCGGCCTCCAGTTCCGTGATGTCTTCGTCCGCGCCTGAGACGACCACCGTGTCCGAGGCGTTCACCGCCGCGACGGACACCCGCCGCTCGCGCCCCGCCAGCCAGGGGGCCAGGTCCCGCTCGGTGCCCTGCACGGACAGCATCGCGCCGCCCTCGGGCAGCGCGGCCATCAGGCGGCCTCTGGCGGCTACCAGCCGGACCGCGTCCGGCAGCGACCACACCCCGGCCACGTGCGCCGCGCTGATCTCCCCGATCGAGTGTCCCAGCAGCATGTCCGGGCGCACGCCCCAGGAGTGCATCAGCCGGAACAGCGCGACCTCCACCGCGAACAGGGCGGCCTGGGCGTAGTCGGTGCGTTCGAGCAGGTCCGGTTCGCCCTCCAGCACGGTCCGCAGCGGAGTCGCCAGCTCCCGGTCGAACAGCTCGCACACCTCGTCGAACGCCTCGGCGAACACCGGGAAGGAGGCGGCGAGCTGCCGCCCCATGCCGAGCCGCTGCGCGCCCTGGCCGGTGAACAGCACGCACAACCCGCCGCCGGCCGCGGCGCCCACCGCCACGTCGGGGACCAGGCCGGTGTCGAGGTAGCCGCGCAGCGCGGAGGTGAGTTCGGCCCGGTCCCGGCCGGGCACCGCCAGCCGGTGGCGGAAGTGGGTGCGGCGGGTGGCCAACGCGTGCGCCAGCCCCTCGGCGGAGGGAGCGTCACCGGACTCGGCGAAGGCCAGCAGCCGGGTGGCCTGGGCGCGCAGCGCGTCCTCGGTCCGGCCCGACACCGTCCACACCAGACCGGCGGACGGCACGCCGGGCTCCGGCGCCTCCGGCTCGACGTGCTGTTCCAGCACGACATGGGCGTTGGTGCCACTGATCCCGAAGGAGGAGACGGCGGCGCGGCGCGCTCGACCGGTCTCCGGCCAGGGCGTCGCGTCGGCGAGCACGCTGACCCCGTTCACTCCCCAGTCCACTTTCGGGGTGGGGCTGTCCACGTGCAGCGTCTTCGGCGCGAGACCGTGCCGCATCGCCATGATCATCTTGATGATGCCGGCCACGCCGGCCGCGGCCTGCGTATGCCCGATGTTGGACTTCAGCGAGCCCAGCAGCAGCGGCCGGCCGGGCAGCCGGTCCTGGCCGTAGGTCGCCACCAGCGCGGTGCCCTCCACCGGGTCGCCGAGCGGGGTGCCGGTGCCGTGCGCCTCGACCACGTCGACGTCCTGGGTGGACAGTCCGGCGTCGGCGAGCGCGGTACGGATCACCTCCTGCTGGGCGGTGCCGTTGGGTGCGGAGAGCCCGTTGCTGGTGCCGTCGGAGTTGACCGCCGAGCCGCGCAGCACCGCGAGCACCTGATGGCCGTGCCGCCGCGCGTCGGACAGCCGCTCCAGTACCAGGAGACCCGCCCCCTCGGCCCAGATCGAGCCGTTCGCCCCGGCCGCGAACGCCTTGATCCGGGCGTCCCGGGAGGTGACGCCCTGGCCGCAGAACTCGACGAACGTCTCCGGAGTGCTCAGCACCGTCACACCGCCCGCCAGTGCGATCGGGCACTCGCCGGCGCGCAGGGCCCGCATCGCGAGGTGGGTGGCGACCAGGGAGGACGAGCAGGCGGTGTCCACGGTGAGGGCCGGGCCGTGGAAGCCCAGGGCATAGCTGATCCGGCCCGAGATCACGCTCATGGTGTTGCCGGTGATGCCGTACTGGGAGAACTGGTCCGTGCCCTGCCAGAGCATCTCGTAGTCGTTGCTGGACGCGCCGACGAAAACCCCGGCCCGCTCGCCCACCAGCGAGTCCGGCAGGATGCCCGCGGACTCCAACGCCTCCCAGGCCAGCTCCAGCACCAGCCGCTGCTGCGGGTCCATCACCAGCGCCTCGCGCGGGGAGATCCCGAAGAACGCGGGGTCGAAATCGCCCGCCCCGCTGAGGAAGCCGCCCTCGCGCACATAGGACCGGCGCGCCTGCTGGGACTCCGGATCGGCGTCGTAGAGCTCCTCGATCGGCCAGTGCCGGTCCCCGGGGAAAGCCGAAATGGCGTCCGTGCCCGCGGCCACCAGGTCCCACAGCTGGGCGGGCGAGGCCACGTCGCCGGGCAGCCGGCACGACATGCCGACCACCGCGATCGGCTCGGCGGACCGCTCCGTCGCGTCACGCAACTGCTCCCGGGTGCGTAACAGATCGGTGGTGACCCTTTTCAGATATTGCCGGAGCGTGCTGACTTCATCGGGCATGAATGACTCCCTGCTACGGGTGGCCGGTCAGAGTTGGAAGGTGATCCGTTCGGTGTCGAGGCCGCGGACGACCACGTGCCTGCGATAACTCAGTGAGTCCTCGTGCACGTGGAAGCCGCGCAGCCGGCGAGCCAGCTCACCGAACACGATCTCCGCCTCCAGCCGGGCCAGGCTGCTGCCGAGGCAGTAGTGCGCGCCGGCGCCGAAGGCGAGGTTCATCGCGGCGGGCTTCCGGTCCGCGATGAACCGACCCGCACTCGGGTGCACCCGCTCGTCCCGGTTGCCGGACGCGAGGACCAGGGTGACCACCGAGCCCTCGGGGATGTCGATGCCGTTGATCCGGTCGGACCTCAGTGCGACACGGCCGGTCAGCATGATCGGGCAGTCGTAGCGCAGCGCCTCGCCGACCACGTCGCCGACGATCGCCGGGTCCTGCCGGAGCAGCTGGAACTGCTCCGGGTGGCGCGACATCGCGAGCAGGCCGTTGGTGATCAGGTTCGTGGTGGACTCGTGGGCCGCGGTGAACACGGTCACCACGACGTTCGTCACCTCACGCCGGCTCAGCCCGCGCCCGTTCTCCTGCGTGGAGAGCAGGCTGGAGACGAGGTCCTCGCCGGGGTTGCGACGGCGCTTGTGGATGAGGTCCGCGAAGTAGCCGTGCAGTTCGGTGGTGGTGCGGATGATGCGGACGAGTTCCTCACGGTCGAACATCGCGGTGGAGTGGAAGCTGGCCACCAGCGTGGGCAGCTCCGTGGACAGCGCCATGTCGCTGGACCACTCCCGCAGCATCGGGATGTCCTCGCCCGGGATGCCCAGGAGAGTCGCGATGACCCGCAGCGAGAGCACCGCGGCCAGGTCCCGCACGCCGTCGAACTCGCCGTCGGCCAGGCAGTCGCGGAGCAGTTCGTCCACGATCTCGCGGATCCACGGCTCGAAACGCGCGGTGATCCGTGGCGTGAACGCCTTGCTGACCAGGTTCCGCTGCCGCCCGTGTCCGGGATCGTCCATGAAGAAGATCGAGTTGAGTACCGGCTCGTCACCGCGGTCGCCGAAGAGTTCCCGCATCCCCGGCGCGTTGAACGTGTCACTACCCATGGTCGTGTGGCTCTTGAGCACCGCCATGCAGTTGGCGTGGTCGCTCAGCAGCAGGGAACCGTCCGACGTCCACATCGGACCTTGCTCCCGCCACCGCTCGAACAACGGGTAGGGGTTCGCGAGCACCTCCCGGTCGAGCAGGGCGTGCAGCGGGTTGTCGAGCGCGGTGACCGGTGGGCGGCTCGGCACTGACATGGGCTAGCTCCTCTCCGTGGCACGGCCGGCGGTGCGACCGGTGTCCGATATCGCGTCGTCGAGCACTCCGTCGATCAGCGTGAACATCTCGTCGTCCGTGGCGTCGCTCAGGTCGGGCACCGCGTCCTGCTCATCGGCGGCGCCGTCCTCCTGGCCGCGCAGCAGTCGCCGCAGTGTCGTAGTGATCACCTCGGGGACGGGCAGGGACGGAGGCCGCCGGAGCAGGGCCGCCTCCAGTTCCCTCAGGCGGTCCAGCACGACCCGCTCGTCCGGGTCGCCCTCGTCGACACCGAGCGCGTCGCCGAGGTACCGGGCCAGCGCGGCGGCGGTGGGATGGTCGTAGACCGCGGAGGCCGCCAGCGGCACTCCGGTGTCCGCGCCGAGCAGGTTGCGCAGCCGGACCCCGGCCAGCGAGTCCAGGCCCAGCTCCCGGAACGGCCGGTGCGCGTCCAGGTCTCCGGCCGACCGGCCCGAAACGTCCGCGACCCGGGCGGTGACCAGCTCCAGCAGCACCGACGACCGCCGCTGCGGCGCGGTGGCCGCCAGCCGTTCCCGCAACACGCTCGCGGGGTCGGGCCCGGTGTCCGCGCCCACACCCGGCAGTCCGGAGCACAGGCGCCCCGGCCGTGCGGCGGCGAACCGCGGCCAGTCCACGGCACCGGCCACGTACTGCGCCGCACCGCCGGACAGTGCCCGCTCCAGCGCGTCCAGCGCCCGGTCGGCGGGCATCGGCGTGGCGCCGCCGTCCGACCGCGGGCCGACGGGCCAGGACGTGGTCATCCCGGTGTCCAGCCAGGGGCCCCAGGCCAGGCTCGTCGCGGGCAGGCCGCAGGCCTGCCGATGGGCCGCCAGCGCCTCCACGACGGCGTTGGCCGCGGCGTAGTTGCCCTGCCCCGGCGAACCCGCGGTGCCGGCCAGCGAGGAGCACAGCACGAAGAAGCGCAGCGGATGGCCGGCGGTCAGCTCGTGCAGGAACCGCGCGCCGTCCGCCTTCGCCGCGAACACCCGCGCCAGCCGGTCCTCGGACAGCGCCTCCAGCACCCCGTCGTCGAGCACCCCGGCGGCGTGCACCACACCGGTGAGCGACCGCCCGGCGAGCAGCCCGGCCAGCGCCTCGCGGTCCGCCACGTCACAGCCCGCGATTTCGACCTCGGCACCCAGCGCGGTGAGTTCGGCACGCAGTTCCGTCGCGCCGGGGGTGTCCACGCCCCGGCGGCCGACCAGCAGCAGGCGGTCCGCGCCCCGGGCCGCCAGCCGGCGGGCTACGTGCGCGCCGATGCCGCCCAGCCCCCCGGTGATCAGCACGGTGCCGATGGGCTCCTTCGTGGCGGGTTCGGTGCGGGGCACCGGGACCAGTCGCCTGGCGTACAGCCGCCCGTCCCGGATCGCGATCTCGTCCCGGGCGGCCAGCGCGGCGGGCAGCGCGGCCAGGTCCTCCACGGCCGGTCGCGGCGGCAGGTCCACCAGGCCGCCGTGCAGCCGGGGCGCCTCCATGCCCGCGACCCGGGCCAGCCCGCACACGGCGGCCTGCTCCGGATTCGGCACGGTGTCCGCCGTGCCGGCCCGCACTGCGCCGCTGGTGATCGACCACAGGGGCGTGTCCGCGCCTCTGGACAGCAGCGCCCGCAGCAGCGCCAGGGTGGCGGCCAGGCCGGTCGGCACCCGCGGCGTGTCCGAGTCCTCGGCCATCGCCAGGAGGGACACGATGCCGCCGCCCGGCAGGTCGGGCAGCAGCCGGTCCCAGTGCTCGCCGTCCACGGCGTCGCCGCGCACGACGCGGGTCCCTTCGCCCAGCACGCCCGCCACGTCCTCGGTGAGCCGGTCCCAGTCCGCGCCCGGCGGGGCCACCACCAGCCACGGCCCCGGTGCGTCGGCGACCGGGCCGGGGACGGGCAGCGGCGGCCACTCGACACCGTGCAGCAGAGGGTCGGCGGGAGCCTCGTCGTCGGGCAGCCAGAACCGCTGCCGGGTGAACGCGTAGCCGGGCAGTGGCACCGCCCGCCCGCCCGCGCACCAGGCCGCCCAGTCCACGTCGACGCCCCGGGTGTACGCGGCCGCCAACGCCGTCAGCAGGCCGTGCACCTCGTCGGCGTCCTGCCGTAGCAACGGCAGGAAACCGTCCCCGCCCAGCGCCTCCTGGCCGAGCGCGCTGAGCGTCGCGCCCGGTCCCAGCTCCAGGTAGGTGCTGGTGCCCGCCGCGTCCAGAGCGCGCAGGCAGTCGTGGAAGCGCACCGGTTCCCGCGCATGCCGGACCCAGTACTCCGGGTCGCGAAGCTCTTCGGTGACCCGTGCGCCGGTCACCGAGGACACGACCGGAATCGCCGGTGCCCGGAAGTCCAGTCCGGCCAGCACCTCCCGGAAGGGGTCCAGAACCGGGTCCATGTGGTGGGAGTGGAACGCGTGCGACACCGGCAGGCGTTTCACGTGGGCCACTCGCCGCGAGATCTCCCGCACCGCGTCCGCGTCCCCGGCGAGCACCACCGAGGCGGGCCCGTTCACCGCGGCCAGCGCCACCTGGTCCTCGTAGCCGCGCAGCAGTTCCGGCACGTCGGCTTCCGGTACCTGGACCGCCACCATCACGCCCTCGCCGCCGAGTTCGCGCATCAGCCGCCCGCGCGCGGCCACCAGTGCGCAGGCGTCGGCCAGCGAGAACACGCCCGCGGCGTGCGCCGCGGCGATTTCCCCGACCGAGTGCCCGGCCACCGCGTCCGGCCGCACCCCCAACGTGGTGAGCAGCCGGAACACCGCCACCTGAACCGCGAACACCGCGGCCTGCGCATGGTCGGTGCGTTCACCGGGTCCGTCCCGGAGGATCTCGGCGAGCGGCCGGTCCAGCAGCGGGTCCAGCTCGGCGGCGATCTCCCGGAGGGCCGCCGCGAACGCCGGCACCCGGTCCCGGAGCGATGTGGCCATGTCCGCGTACTGCACGCCCTGGCCGGGGAACAGGAACGCGGTCGCGCCGTCGGCCGCCACTCCGGTCAGGCCGGTCCCGGCTCGCAGCGCGGCGGTCAGCTCGCCGGTGTCCGTGCCGAGCACGACGGTGCGGGCGCGCAGCCGGGCCCGCGTGGTGGCCAGCGAGTACGCCACGTCCAGCGCGGACGGCGAGCCGTTCCCGTCCTCGTCGGCCAGGCGGCGGAGCAGGGCCCCGGCCTGCGCGGGCAGCGCCTCCGGGCCGGCCGCGGAGAGCACCCAGGGGATGAGCGGCGGAGCCGTGGCGGTCGCCGGCTCCGGTTCGGGCTCGGGCTCGGGTTCCTCCAGGATCACGTGCGCGTTGGTGCCGCTGAGGCTGAACGAGGAAACCGCCGCCCGGCGCGGACGGTCCACGCGCGGCCAGTCCACCGGCTCGTCCAGCAACCGCACCGCGCCGTCGTCCCAGTTCACGTGCGGGCTCGGGTCATTCAGGTGCAGGGTCCGGGGCAACCGGCCGTGCCGCATGGCCAGCACCATCTTGAGCACACCCGCCACGCCCGCCGCGGCCTGGGTGTGCCCGAGGTTGGACTTCGCGGACCCGACCAGCACGGGCCGCGCCCGGTCCTGACCGTAGGTCGCCAGCAGCGCGGTGGCCTCGATCGGGTCGCCGAGCGGGGTTCCGGTGCCGTGCGCCTCCACCGCGTCCACCTCGCCGGGCGCCAGGCCCGCGACGGCCAGCGCGTCCCGGATCACCCGCTGCTGGGCCGATCCGTTCGGCGCGGTCAGCCCGTTGGACGCGCCGTCGGAGTTGAGTGCCGAGCCGCGCAGCACGGCGAGCACCCGGTGGCCCCGTTCGCGCGCGGTGGAAAGCCGCTCCATCACCAGCAGCCCGGCGCCCTCGCTCCACGCGGTGCCCTCCGCCGCCGCGTCGAACGGTTTGCACCGGCCGTCCGGGGCGAGCACCCCCACCTGGGAGAACTCCACGAACAGCGTCGGCGTGGTGAGCACCGTGACGCCACCCGCCAGCGCGACCGTGCACTCACCGGCCCGCAGCGCCTGCGCGGCCTGGTGCATCGCCACCAGCGCGGAGGAACACGCCGTGTCCACCGTGATCGCCGGGCCGTGGAAACCGAACGTGTAGGCCAGCCGCCCCGACGCGACGCTGCCCGCGTTGCCGATCGAGACGTCGCCGGTGAGGTCCTCGGGCGTCCGGTGCGCGCGGCGCGCGTAGTCGTTGCCCATCAGCCCGAGGTAGACACCGGTGCGGGTGCCCCGCAGCGTGGTCGGGTCGATCCCGGCGTCTTCCAGCGCGTGCCAGGCGAGTTCCAGCAGGATGCGCTGCTGCGGGTCCATCGAGACCGCCTCGGCCGGGGCGACGCCGAAGAAGCCGTTGTCGAACTCGGCGATCCCGTCCAGGAAGCCGCCGTGCCGCACATAGCTGCGCCCGCCGCGGCCCGGCTCCGGGTGGTAGACCTCGTCCAGGTTCCAGCCGCGGTCCGCCGGGAACTCGGTGATCGCGTCCCGTCCGGCGGCCAGCAACTCCCACAGCTCGTCCATGGTGGACACCCCGCCGGGAAGGCGGCAGCTCGCGCCGACCAGCACCACCGGGTCGTCCATGTCCTGCGGGCCGGGCCCGGCGACCGGTGTCCGGCCGCCGGGTACCGCGTCGGGGAGCTGCCCGGACAGGTACCCGGCCAGGGCCGTGGGGGTGGGGTGGTCGAACACCGCGGTCGCGGGGAGCCGCACCCCGGTCGCGGCGGTGAGCCGGTTACGCAGCTCCACCCCGGACAGCGAGTCGAAGCCGATGTCGCGGAACGCCCGCGCCGGGTCCACCCGGCGCTCCACGCCGAGCACGGAGCCCACCGTGGCCAGCACGAGGTCGAGCACCGACCGCTCGCCGCCGGAGACGAACACGGGCGCCGCGGCCACGGCGGCCGGCCGGGCCGCGCTCCGCCGCACGCCGAGCAGCCCGGTCCACACCGGGGCCCGCTCCGGGCCCGCCGCACGCACGCCGGCCAGGTCGAAACGGGCGGGCACGGTGCACGCCAGGTCTGTGCCCAGCGCCGCGTCGAACAGTGCGAGCCCGTGTTCGCGGGACATCGGCACGAGCCCGGCTCGCCGCAGCCGGGCCCGGTCGGTGTCGCCCAGCCGCCCGGTCATGCCGGTGTCCTGCGCCCACAGTCCCCACGCCATGGACGAGGCGGGCAGTCCCCGCGAGCGGCGGTGCTGCGCCAGCCCGTCCAGCCACGCGTTGGCGGCCGCGTAATTCGCCTGCCCCGGGGTGCCGAGGACACCGGCTACGGAGGAGAACAGCACGAACGCGGCCAGGTCGAGGTGTTCGGTCAGTTCGTGCAGGTTGCGCGCACCCTCGACCTTGGGTCGCAGCACCGCGTTCAGCCGTTCGGCGGTGAGGGAGCGCACCGTGCCGTCGTCCAGCACTCCGGCGGCGTGGATCACCGCGGTCAGCGGGTGTCGCGCGGGGATCGCCGCCAGCAGTTCGGCGAGGGCGGCCCGGTCGGCGACGTCGCACGCCACGACCTTGATCTCGGCGGTGCCGGTCAGGTCCTCGAGACCGGAGTCGAGCGCCGCCTCGCCGCCGCGCCGTCCCGCCAGCACCAGGTGCCGCACCCCGTGCTCGGTGACCAGGTGCCGGGCCAGCTCCCGGCCGAGTACGCCGGTCCCGCCGGTGATCAGCACCGTGCCTCCGGCGAGGGCGGGCCGGTCCCCCGTCCGCGTCACCCGGGCCAGTCGCGGCGCGAACGTCCGCCCGTCCCGGACGGCGATCTCCGGCTCACCCGTGCCCAACGCCAGCTCCAGGGCGGCGTCGGCGTCCTCGGGGTCGCCGGCGCGGTCCAGGTCGACCAGCACGAACCGGCCGGGATGTTCGGTGCGTGCCGTGCGGACCAGGCCCCAGACCGCCGCGGCGTCGGGATCCTGGTCGTCCTCCGGGGCGATCGCGACCGCACCACGGGTCCGCACGATCAGGGGCCCGCCCGTCGCCTTCTCGTCGTCGGTGTCCAAGAACTCTCGGACCCGCGCCAGTGCTTCCTCGGGCCCGGCCACGTCCACGACCGGCGCGTCGACGATCGCCGGGGCGGCCCGCCGCGTGACCGGCACCCAGTCCAGCCGGTGCAGCGCCCGGTCCACGCCCGCCGCCCCCGGCCGCACGGGCCCCACGGGCCGGAGCGCGAGCGCGCCGATCGTGGCCACCGCTTCCCCCGCCGCGTCGGCGAGCGCCACGGCGAACGAGTCGTTGCCCTGCGGAGTCAGCCGCACCCGCAACGCCGTGGCCCCGACCGCATGGAGTGCGACCCCGCTCCAGGAGAACGGCAACCTCACCGGCGCGTCCCCCGCGTCCAGCAGCAGCGGGTGCAATGCCGCGTCGAGCAGGGCCGGGTGCAGGCCGAACCGCCCGGGATCGACCGGCAGCTCGACCTCGGCCCACAGCTCCGCACCGAGCCGCCAGGCCCGCCGCAACCCCTGGAAGGCCGGCCCGTACTCGTAACCCCGCTCGTCGAGCCGTGCGTACTCGCCGTCGAGGTCGATCTCCTCGGCACCGGCCGGCGGCCACTCCGTCAAGGTCTCGCCGCCGGACTCCGCGGCCCGGAGCGTCCCGGTCGCGCACCGGGTCCACGGCGCGTCCGGCGCGGACCGGGCGTACATCGCCAGCGTGCCCGGATCCGTCTCGCCGATCGCGATCTGCAACTCCGTCTCGCCCCGCTCAGGCAGCACCAGCGGGCTCTCCAGCACCAGCTCGTCCAGCACCGGCAGCCCCGCGCGCTCACCCGCGTGCAGCGCCAGTTCGACGAACGCGGCCCCGGGCAGCAGCACGGTGCCGCGCACCCCGTGCTCGGCCAGCCAGGGGTGCCGGGTGAGGGAGAGCCGGCAGGTGGCGACCAGGCCACCGCCGGCGAGCTGGACCACCGAGTCCAGCATCGGATGCCCGGCGACGGGCCCGGAGGCGGCGGTGGGCAGCATCCAGTACCGCTCCTGGCGGAACGGATAGGTCGGCAGCTCCACGCTCCGGGCGCCGTCGAACAGCCCGTTCCAGTGCACGTCCACACCGTGTACGGCCGCCTCGGCCACCGCCAGCAGGAAGCGGTCGGCACCACCGTCGTCCCGTTTCAGGGTCTCCAGCACCACGCCGCCCCCGTCGTGGTCCTCCTCGTGGTCACCGAGGATCTGCCGCACGCCGCCGGCGAGCACCGGATGCGGGCTCGCCTCCAGGAACGTGGTGTGCCCGGCGGCGACCAGTCCGCGCACCGTCGCCTCGAACTCGACCGTGGCGCGCAGGTTGCGGTACCAGTAGTCCGCGTCCAGCCCGGTGGTGTCCACCGGACCGCCGGTCACGGTCGAGTGGAAGGGAACCTCGGCCGCCGTCGGAGTCACCGGCGCCAGCAGTTCGCGCAGCTCCGCACGCAGCAGTTCGACCTGCGCCGAATGCGAGGCGTAGTCCACCGGCAACAGGGTCGCCCGTATGTCCTCGGCGACCAGCGCGGCGGCGAACTCTTCGACCGCCTCGACGGCGCCCGAGACCACCGTCGAGCGCGGCCCGTTGACCGCGGCCACCGAGAGGTCCTCGCCCCAGCGGGCCATCGACTCCTCGACCGCCGCTCGCGGCAGCCCCACCGACAGCATCCGGCCCGTACCGGAGAGCGCCCGCAAGGCCCGGCTGCGCAGCGTGACGATCCGCGCCCCGTCGTCCAGGGACAGCGCGCCGGCCACGGTCGCGGCCGCGATCTCGCCCTGGGAGTGGCCCACCACCGCGGCCGGCCGCACCCCGTGTGCCCGCCAGAGTCCGGCCAGCGACACCATGACCGCCCACAGCGCGGGCTGCACCACGTCCACCCGGAGCAGCGCGTCCGCGTCGGTGAGCACGTCGCCCAGGTTCCAGTCCACGTACGGCGCCATCGCGTCCTGACAGGCCGCCATGTGCCCGGCGAAGACCGGGCTGGACTCCAGCAGTTCCGTGGCCATCCCGGTCCACTGCGTGCCCTGGCCGGGGAACAACAGCACCGGCCTGGTGTCCCGGCAGGGTGACCCGACGACCGTGCCCGGTGCCGAACCGCCCTCGGCGAGCGCGTCCAGTCCGTGCACCAACGCGTCCCGGTCCCGGCCGACGACGGCGGCCCGGTGCTCGAACCCGGCCCGGCCGGTCGCCAGCGTGAATCCGGCGTCCAGCAGGCCGACCCGGTCCGGGCGGAGCCGCTCGGCCAGCCGGCCGGCCTGTTCCCGCAGCGCCTCCGCCGACCGCGCGGAAAGCAGCAGCGGGACCGCGGACGCCGGTCGCGGTGCCGCGGCGGGCGCGGGTTCCGGCGCCTGCTCCAGGATCACATGGGCATTGGTGCCGCTGATGCCGAACGAGGACACCCCGGCCCGGCGCGGGAGTCCGGTCTCCGGCCACGGCGTCTCCTCCGCGAGCGGGGTGACCCTGCCGGACTCCCAGTCCACGTGCGGGCTGGGTTCGGTCAGGTGCAGGATGCGCGGCAGCACGCCGTCGCGCATGGCGTGCACCATCTTCAGGATGCCCGCCACCCCGGCAGCGGCCTGCGTGTGCCCGATATTCGACTTGACCGACCCCAACAGCAGTGAGCGCGCCCGCTGCGGGCCGTGCACCGCCAGCAGCGCCCGTGCCTCGATCGGGTCGCCGAGCATGGTGCCCGTGCCGTGCGCCTCCACCGCGTCGATGTCCGCCTCGGACAGTCCGGCGTCGGCCAGCGCCGCCCGCAGCACCCGTTCCTGAGCCGGCCCGCTGGGTGCGGAGAGCCCGTTGGAGGCCCCGTCCGAGTTGACCGCGGTGCCGCGCACCAGCGCGTGCACGGTGTGCCCGTGGCGCAGGGCGTCGGAGAGCCGTTCCAGCACCAGCATTCCGACGCCCTCGGACCAGGCCGTACCGTCCGCCGTCGCGGAGAACGGCTTGCACCGGCCGTCCGGGGCGAGGCCCCGCAGCCGCGAGAACTCCACGAACATCTCCGGGGTCGCCATCACCGTCACCCCGCCGGACAGGGCCAGGTCGCACTCGCCGAGACGCAGCGACTGCACCGCGAGGTGAGTGGTCACCAACGACGAGGAGCAGCCGGTGTCCACCGTGACCGCGGGGCCGTTGAGGCCGAGCACGTAGGCCACTCGGCCGGACGCCACGCTGGAGGTGTTCCCGGTGATCAGGTACCCCTCCAGCCCGTCCGGGACGGTGTGCACCCGGGGCGCGTAGTCGTGCATCATCGAGCCGGCGAACACGGCCGTGCGGCTGCCCCGCAGCGAGGTGGGATCGATGGCCGCGTTCTCCAGGGCCTCCCACGCCGTGGTGAGCAGGAGGCGCTGCTGCGGATCGGTGGTCAACGCCTCGCGGGCGGAGAGCCCGAAGAACTCGGCGTCGAAATGGCCGGCGTCGTAGAGGAAGCCGCCGTGCCGTACGTAGGAGGTACCGGGCCGGTCCGGGTCGGGATCGTAGAGGGACGACAGGTCCCAGCCCCGGTCGTCCGGTAACTCGCCGATCGCGTCGATCCCGTCCCTGGCCACCTGCCAGAGCCCTTCCGGGGCGGCTATTCCGCCCGGGTAACGGCACGCCATTCCCACAATCGCAATCGGTTCGCCCGGCATCCGGTGCCCTTCCAGAGAAGTTTGGACTTTGTCGGCTACCTGGGCACAAGATCATTTACCGAACTCGCGACCATCTAACCAAACGCCGATAAATCGAGGTGCATCAACATGATCAGCACCCGGACTCATTCCACACAACACCTTCAACCGACCAAAATCTGGGGCTTTCCCTAGCCGTCTCTCCGCAACTCGGTAAACGCATGCCGGGCGGCCGGAGCTTTTTGAGTGTCAAGGACGATGCGCAGCTCCGGCCGGGCCGGATTCCCGCCGAGGCACTGGTGCGGTCCCGAGCCGAAACGTCTCCGGGTCGGCGGAGCCGCGGGGTCGCGGTTGGCGGCGGCGGACAGGTCGGCGCCCCCTCACCCACCGCCCGTATCGGAGTGCCGCCGGTCTCGACGTCCGCCGTGGCGCGGCGCGTCAGGGACGGCTCGGCGACGCTCGCCACCGCTGAAGAGCCGGTGCCCCGCCGGCCTGCCCGGCAGGTCCTCGGGTCGTGGCGGGGAGAACGGGCAGGTCCGGGACATCGGCCAAGTCTCGGCTCGCAACGGGCTCTGATCGCGCATGGTCACCACCTCGACTCTTTCGGAAGTCAAGGACAACCGTATGGCTGGTGATACCCGCGTTTCCCTAGAATCCGCGGCAAGCATGTGATCACTGCCCGCCGTAGTCCGCCGGCACGGCGCCATACATCGACGCATTTGCTTTGCGAGCCTCGTCAGCGCACTTGTTTTATACGCGCTGCCCCGCGCCATCGCACCGGAACTCATCCTCAGGATCGCTTTCCTCGCCGACGGCACGTTCGACAACGAACCGGTCACCGGGCCGAACGTACGAGCACGCATCCGCGTGCCCGGCACGCGAGTCCGGCGACCGCGGCGCCCCGCTTCTCCGCCCTCGTCGCCGGGCGGCGGGGCGACGAAGACGACGGGGAGGAGGCGTCCCTGGCCCGGGCGCTGGCCGACGCCGCTCCCGAGCCGCCCTCGCCCTGGTGACCGAGGCACTCACCGGCTACGTCGCGCGGACGCTCCAGAGTCGATCGGCGCTGCGTCCACCGGCCGAAGACTCAGTGAAAGGCGGCGCGGTGGCGTGGGGGCGTCACCGCTTCAACTCCCCACGACGCTCCGGGACGGCGGGCAGGGTCGCCGCGGGCGGGCGCCGCCCCCACAGCAGGACGAGGACCACCACCAGGGCGCAGACCAGGACGAGGGCGCCGCAGCGCAGCGCCAGGCGCAGGCCGTCGACGAAGGACTCCTCCATCCATACGCGCGCGAGCGGCGGCCCCGCGCCCGGGCGGCCCGCCCCGAGCCGGTGCACCGGGCCGTCGGCGACCGCTGTGCGTACGAGGTCCTCCACCGCGTCGTGGGGCAGTCCGGCGCGCGCCGTCCGCTCGTACAGGGTGGTGCGCATCCGGGTCGTCAGCACGGCGCCGAGCGCGGCCACGCCGACCACGCCACCGACTTCCCGCAGGGTGTCGACGACCGCCGAGGCGGTGCCCGCGTGGGCGGCGGGAGCTCCCTGGACCATCGTGATCATCGTGGGGACGAACAGCAGGCCCGTGCCGGCCCCGAGAACGGGCAGCAGCCAGCCGTAGTCGGCGAAGGCGGCCCCGCGCCCGTAACGGCTGAGCCCCGCCAGGGCGAGCGCGCTCAGGACCAGCCCCAGGACCAGGGGCGGGCGGGCGCCGTACCGGCCGGTGAGCACCCCCGCGAGGGGCGAGGTGAACGCGATGAACACCGAGGCCGACAGGAACACCGCGCCGGCCCCAGCCGCCGACCAGCCCAGGATGTTCTGGAGGTAGAAGGTCAGGAAGAACGTGGCGCCGAACAGCGCCAGGCCGGAGGCGAAGCAGGACACGGCGGCGGCGCGGGAGGCCCTGGCGCGGAACAGCGCCGGATCCAGCATGGGCCGCGCCCCGCGCGCCTCCACGGCGCCGAAGGCCGTCAGGGCCACGGCCGCCAGCGCGAGACAGGCCACGACGGGCGGCGTGCGCCATCCGTCGACGGGTCCCTGGATCAGCGCGTGGACGAGGCTGCCCAGCCCGGTGACCGCGAGCGCCTGCCCGGCGGGGTCCCACCGCACGGGCGCCGCGGGCGGGCGCGGCAGCACCCGCAGACCGACCAGCAGGGCGGCGAGCCCGACGGGAAGGTTGATCCACATCACGCTGCGCCAGCCCAGCGCCTCGACCAGGGGACCGCCGATCACGGGACCCAGCGCGATGCCGAGCCCGCCCACCGCTCCCCGCACCCCGATCGCCCGCGCCCGGCCGGCGTCGTCGGTGTAGGTGTGGCGCAGCAGCGCGGTACCGGCCGGCAGCAGCACCGCCGCACCCAGGCCCTGGATCCCGCGCCCGGCCACGAGCAGGCCCTGCCCGGTCGCCACCGAGCCCAGCGCGGAGCCCGCCATGAAGGCGCCCAGCCCGGTGAAGAAGGCCCGCCGCTGTCCCAGCCGGTCGCCGACGACACTGGCGGACAGCAGGGTGGCGGCGAAGACGAGGGTGTAGCCCGCCACGACCCACTGGAGCCCGCTGACGCTCGTGTCCAGTTCCTCGCCGATGCTCGGCAGGGCGTTGTTGACGACGAGGTTGTCGAGCATGGCCATGAAGACGGCACAGGACACCACGGCCAGGACGATCCCGGGGCGCCGTACGACGCGACCGCCTGTCATGGGTGGCGCGCCGTCATGTGCCCCGCCATGGACCCCCCTGGCCGTCGCTCACGCATCCGCCCACATTGCGGGCTGCCCAGCGCTACGGGAAGGAATGCGCGCTGTCCTCCGTGTGGGGGACGTCCGAACAACCGGTGGTCGGCCTCACCGCCCCGGCCGTCGCCCCCGTCAGACGCTGAACCGGTCGACGAGTGCCCTCAGGGACTCGAAGGCGGGCTTGGGGGTGTAGTCGTCGGTGGTGAGCCCGAACCGGTGGAAGAGCCCCGGCTTCGCGCTGTCGGCGTCACGCAGCGCGAAGTGCGTGTATCCGCTCAGCCCGAGCGGTTTCGCCTGAGCCGCGATGACGCGGACCACGGTCTCGACGACCTCGGCCTGCCGGTGCGGAGGCCGCTCAGGTCCGGTGGGCCGGCCGTGCTCGGTGATGCGCAGGGGCAGGTGGCCGAGGCCGGCGGGGGTCAGGACCGCGTCACGGTGGTGGCGCGGCAGTCCCTCGACGGCGGAGGCGAGGTCGGAGGCGGCGACGGGCCGGAAGACGTCGGGGAAGAAGTCCAGGCCCACGTAGTCCAGGTCGGCGACGAAGTCCTTCCCGCCCCGGCCGGTCAGGTCGGTGACGAAGGAGGTGGCCGGTCCGAAGAGGGGGGTGGTGTCGTCGAAGCCCGTGTAGGCGCGTACGAGGAAGGGGCGGCCGGGGCGGCCCTGGAGCCGGTCGAGGGCGCTAGGCACCCGGGACGGGGCGTCGGGCGGGCCGTCGGCCAGTCCCCCGGCGTCGTCACCGGCGACGCCGCCCGGGTAGATCCCGAAGAGTAGGCCCTCATGTGTTCCCGGTATCACGGAAACGCCACGGGGGTAGCGGTCTTGGCCCGGCCGTCGACGATGATGGTCGTCGGCCGATCCTTGACCGCGTCGCGGGATGCCGTCTTTCCTGCCCGGATAGCGCCTCGTGTGCCGGCACGCGTTCCGGCACGCTGGAGGGGTCGCGTCCGTAGGCACGTGCCCCCGGGAGGACCGGATGATCCACGTCAGCGAGACGTTCGCGCTCCACACGGTGGAGGACTTCCTCACCGCGGAGGAGATCTCCCAGCTCAACAAGATCATGGACAGCGAGCCCGCCGCGGCAAGCGGCCCGGCGAACGCCTTCCGGTACGAGGCCGCTCCCCGGGCTGCGCAGGCGATCCTGCAGCAGGCCGCCGAGCGGGCCCTGCCCGCCATCCGCCGCCTGATGCCGTCCCTCGCCGCCACCGCGCGGTGGATGTACACCGAACTCGGCCCGGGCGATGCCGTTCCTGTCCACCTCGACGGCATTCCCGACGCCGGCCCACCGCCCCGGCGTATCGGACGTATCGGTGTGGACATCGCCCGTGCCGGGCAGGGCGGGCAGTTCTACGTCGCCACCAGCTCCAGCCCCGGCCTGTGGACCGGCGACGTGCGTGGCGAGGCCGACGGCTTCCTCCCCGGCACGCCCGTAACCCGCAGCCTCCCCCACGCCGACGCCACAGTCCCCGCCTCCGGGGACGAGCCGAGCTGGGTGGAGACCCTGCCGAAGACCTGCTGGGTCACCGACGCACCCGCGGGTGTGGCCTTCGCCTACGGCGCCCAGCTCATGCACGGCGTCACCCCCGTCACCCGGGGAACGCTGCGCAAATTCGTCACCGATCTCCTGGACGGGACACCCACCTGAGCGATCCGCCCAGGTGAGTCCCGGACGTCCGGCATCCGAGGCCGGGAGGCTCACCGGCCGGCATGGCGTTCGAGGTAGATGGAGGTGAAGACGGCGACCTTGGCGCGCAGGGCCCACGGGTCGAAGGGCTTGCTGATGTAGTCGACCGCGCCGGCCGCGTACCCGCGGGCGGAGTGTTCCGGGTCCACGCCCATCGCGGTGAGGAAGATGATGGGGACGTCGCGGGTGCGGGGTCTGCGCTTGATGTGCGCGCACGTCTCGTAGCCGTCCATCTCCGGCATCTGCACGTCCATGATGATGACCGCGAAGTCGTCGTGGTCGAGGAGCGCCTTGAGCGCCTCCCGGCCGGAGGAGACGGTGACGAGGTCCTGGTCGAGCGTCTCCAGTACGGCCCGCATGGCGAGCAGGTTGTCCGCCTGGTCGTCGACGATCAGGATCCTGGGCAGGTTCCTGGGTTCGGATTCGGAGGGGGCGGCGGGCAGGGCGGCGGGCCGCTCGACGGCCTCCAGCTGTCGTTCGAGCAGATCGCAGCGGGCCTCCGCGGCGGCACGCTGTTCCCGCGCCTCGCGCAGTTCCTTGCCCAGCCGCGACACCTCGGCCTCCAGGGCGTCGCGTTCCTGCAGGAGGTCCGAGACGTCGGGGTGGGCCGCGGCGAGTCTGTCCGCCCGCTCCCGCTCGGCGCTGCGGTCCGCCTCCAGCTGGTTGAGGCGTACTTCCAGGTCGGCGATGCGGTGGGTGCGGTCCAGCAGCGCGTCGCCCAGCACGTCGCCGCGGACGCTCGACCTGCGCGAGACCCGGTCGGCGTCGGCCAGTTGCTGTTCCAGGAGCTCCACCGCGTGCTTGGGGGAGGAACCGGCGTCGACGGCCGACCCGTAGAGCTCACGTACGAGCTCGATGGCCTCGGCGGTGATGGTGGTTCCATGGTGCTCGGCGAGGTCCGCGAACAGGTCCATGATCACCTGCCAGGGGGGTAAACGGGTGCCGTTCAGGTAGCGCGAGAACGTCCCGGGGTCGCGCCGGCGCCGCGCGGCGTACCGCCGTACGGACACGCCCATGCCCTCGAACAGCTCCCGAAGCGCCTGGGCGAGCGCGCGGGACGACTCCGTGAGGTCGTCCCCCAGTGGCCGGAGTTCACCCATGCCCTGCCCCCTCTCCGGCGCCGGAGCCCGCGGACCGGCGCGGGCCGCCGGCGCCGGGCTCCGCGGCGATGAGACGGTCGAAGAACCGCACCGACAGCCCCGCGGCAGCCAGGGCCGCGAGCGCGCCGCGCGGCGTTCCCTCGCCCGCGAAGGTGGTCAAGGCGCCCACCGCCGCGCCGGCGAGCGCCGCGAGCAGGAACACCAAGGTCGTTCTCATCGACAGCAACGGCCGGTTCACCGAAGTCTCCATCCATCCGACCCGTCGCACAACGGGACTTGTCACCCGTCCGGCGGATCGCCGGAAGGTGACTCACAGAATGGAGGGCCATGGAGCC
This sequence comes from Streptomyces albireticuli, assembly GCF_021228125.1. Classification (GTDB taxonomy): domain Bacteria; phylum Actinomycetota; class Actinomycetes; order Streptomycetales; family Streptomycetaceae; genus Streptomyces; species Streptomyces albireticuli. Next base: position 160,861 of record NZ_JAJQQS010000016.1, on the reverse strand, counting down.
GTTGCGCCGTGCGATCGGAAAAGAAGCGCAACGCTGCCCCCCGCCACCACGGCCGACCACCGCCGGGCACCCCCGTTCCCGCACCTCAGCACCCTACGGCCGGAAACCGTTGCGGCGTTGCGCCGCAACGCTGCCGCCACGGCGCGACGCCCGGCCACCGCCGTGAGGGAGCTCGCCGTGTCGCTGGTCCCCCACGGCACGTTCACCGAGGGGGGCGTTCGCTCGGCGAGTGCAGTGCGGCGAACTCGTCGGCGAGGATGCCCATCAGTACGAGATCCCGGTAGCCGCCGGCGAGGAACACGTGATCGCGAAGGCGGCCCTCCTCGACGAAGCCGAGCCGGCGGTGCAGTGCCAGCGACGCCTCGTTGTGTGCGAAGATCCGCGCTCCGCACTTGTGGTAGCGCCGTTCGGCGAACATGAAGCGCAGCAGCACCACCACGGCCTCCGCCGCGTAGCCTCGGCCCCGGTGATCCGCGGCGATCGTGACGCCGTACTCGAACCAGCCCGCGCGGGGGTCCGCGTGGTGCGAGCCGACAACCCCGACCGCTTCCCCCGTGCCGACGTCTTCGATCACCAGTCGGAAGCGGTCGCCATCGGCCTCGGCGACTGCTTGTGCCTGCGCCCACGTGCGATATCCCTCGGCGGAACGGGGCGGATGCAGCAGGTCTCCCAACCGCTCCTCGTCCGTGGCGAAGCGCATCAACGCGCCCCAGTCGTCGGGCTCGATACCGCGCAGGCGTATGCGCTCTCCGGTCCAGAACGATGTCATTCCCTATTCGATCATGCCGTGCCGCGCGACGGCCAGACCTTCACCGCTCCCGGGACGGCCGCGCCCGGAAAAGCCGCCCGGAGCCCTACGCGACCTCCGTCGTCCGTTCCGCCGCCGCGTTCACCCGCCGATCCGCACCGCGCCGCCGGTACAGCGGCACCGCCACGAACAGGCAGACGACGAAGGCGGCCGCGAGCCAGCGGAAGGCCGCGTGGTAGCCGGACAGGGCGGCGTGGTCGCGGGTGAGCGCGCCGGGGGTGTCGTGATCGGCCAGGTAGGAGGCGGTGGTGGCCGTGGAGACGGTGTTGAGGAGGGCGACGCCGACCGAGCCGCCCACGTACTGCATGGCGTTGACGGTGGCCGAGGCGACGCCCGAATCGGCTGCCTCCACTCCCAGGGTGGCCAGGCTGGTGGTGGCCGTGATGATCGTCCCGAGGCCGGCGCCGGTGAGGACGAGGGCCGGGAGGACGGCGGTGGCGTAGGCGCTGTCGAGGCCGAGCGTGGCCAGCAGGGCGAGTCCGCCCGCGGCCGACGCCGCGCCCGACGCGATGACCGCCTTGGGGCCGAACCGGGGCAGGAGCACATTGGTCGCGAGGGGCGAGGTGCCGATGAGGCCGCCGATCATCGGAAGGTAGGCGAGGCCGGTCGTGGCCGGGCCGTACCCCAGGGAGTGCTGGAGGTAGTAGGTGGCGAACAGGAAGGTGCCGAAGACCGCCGAGCTCGTCTGGAACAGGGCGATCAGGGACGCTCCGCGGTCGCGGTCGAGGACGATGTGCAGCGGCAGCAGCGGGTGTCGCGCCCTGGTCTGCCACCAGGTGAACGTCACGAGCAGGGCGACCGCCACGGCGAGGAACCCCCAGGTGGCGACCGAGGTCCACGGGTGGTTCCCGGCGGCGGCGAAGCCGTAGACGAGACAGAACAGGCCGGAGCCGACGAGCACCGTGCCGGGCACGTCGAGCCGGGACGTCCGCGCGCGGGGCGCGGGGGCGAGCAGGAGGGTGCCGGCGACGAACGCCACGACCGCGGCCATGGTGTTCATGTACATGGCCCAGCGCCAGCTCAGGAACTCCGTGAGGACGCCGCCGAGCGGCATCCCCACCGCGCCGCCGGCACCGGCCGCCGCGCCCCACACGCCGAAGGCGGTCGCGCGCTCCTTGGCGTCGGTGAACGTGACGCCGACGAGCGAGAGCGCGGCGGGCGCCAGGAGCGCGCTGGACAGACCCTGCCCGGCGCGGGCCGCGACCAGCATCCCGAAGCCGTCGGCCAGCCCCGCGAGGACGGACGTCCCGGCGAAGCCCGCGAGGCCGGCGAGGAAGGTGCCGCGGCGGCCGAACAGGTCGGCGATGCGCCCGCCGAGCAGCAGGAGACTGCCGAAGGCCAGCGCGTAGGCGGTGACGATCCACTGCCGCCCGCCGTCGGGGAACCCCAGGTCGGCCTGGGCCGAGGGCAGGGCGATGTTCATGATGGTGCCGTCGAGGACCACCATCAGCTGCGCCATGCTCAGGACGCCCAGGATCCACCAGCGGCGGCGCGGCGCCGCTTGGCTCCGGAGCCCGGGCACGGGGGTGATGTGGCGCGGAGGCATCGTGGCGGTCTCCCGGAGGGGCGCTGGTGGCTCGCTGACGGCCCCGCGCGGACAGGTGGCGGGGCCGGCGGCGCGTCGAGGTCGGAACACAGGAAGGAAGGAAGAAGGCAGCCCTCGGATGAAATGCCGCAGCTTTCAGCATAATTGAGTTCCCGCCGCCCCCGGAGCCCCGCTCCCGAAGAAGGATGGTCAGGACACTCGCTCAACCGATCTTCCGATAACCCCTGGATCCTTTTTACCTCGTTGGAGGGGGTTCCGGGCCACGGCGGCAATTCGGTAACCTCTTGGCGTTAAGGTCGCTGTGTGCTGGTCGCCATATTTGCTCGGCCGTGACGGGAATCCGCGCGGGCTAGGAGTGAGGACGGGGACGATGAAACACACAGAGACCTCCGGAATGAAGGACCAGGGTTTCCGGGCGGCGATGCGGCATCTGCCCACCGCCGTCGCGGTCCTGACGGTCAGAACCGGGACCGGCCCGGCCGGGATGACCGCCGGGACGGTCACCTCCGTATCCATGGATCCCGAGCTGCTCTCGGTGTCCCTGCGCCAGGGCAGCCGCCTCACCGACGCGATCGCCGACTCCGGTGGATTCGTCGTCAATCTTCTCCAGGAGCACCAGTCGGCGATCGCCCGGTGGTTCGCCTCGGCCGAACGCTTCGGCATGACCGACGAGTTCCACGGCATCGGCTGGCACCCCGCCTCGAACGGCGGCCACCCGATCCTGGCGGACGCGGCCTGCGTGTTCGAGTGCCGTACGGAGGGGCAGGTGCCGAACGGCGATCACCTCCTCACCATCGGCTGGGTGACGGCGTGCAGGGTGAGCCCCTCGGCCCGCCCGCTGCTCAGTTATCAGGGCCGCTATCACAAGATCAGCAACCTGGCCGGCGACGATGCGCCGGCCTCCCGGCTACGGGCATGACCGCGCTCTGAGCCGGGCGCGGGCGCACGGACCCCTCTTCCCTTGACAGGTGGGTACGTTCGGCCGCGTGGGTCGATCTCTTCGCCTTTGAACCGGCGTTCGCCGCGTCCATGGGATTCACCGCGCCCGTGAGGGCCGCCGCATCCGTAAGAGCCGCCTTCGACGCCGACCGGCACACCGCGCTCGCCACGGTGCGGCGGAACGGCTCACCTCGGGTCAGCGGTGCCGAGCCCGCGTTCACCGCACACGGATCACGATCGTGCCGGACCAGCCCTCCCCGGGTTCGGGCCGGACCGTACGCCCGTCGACGGTCATCTCCAGCGACCGGCCACCGGGCGCGGACAGCCGCGCGCCGCGGTCCAGCCGCAGAGCCGACAAGTGGCAGGTGCCCGTGGGGATCCAGTGGCTTCCGGGACCCAGAGTGATGATCACTCCATTGTTGACCACGGGAGACGGGGTGTTGGTGACCACACCGAGCTCCCGGTAGCGGGTGATGTCGATGCTGCTCACCCGGTGCCTGACGGTGGTGGCCGAGACCGTGCCGGTGAGGCGGCAGCGGGTGAGGTTCAGGCACAGGTTCAGGCCGTGCGTGGGACCGATCCCGCCGCGGAAGCCGTTGAAGACGTCACCGGTCAGGTCGATGTCGGTGAACTCGGCCATGGCGTCCATGGGGTGCGCGACGGTGGTGTCGAAGTCCGTCATGCGCTGGGGCGCGGGCGTCGGCTCGTGGTAGACGCCTTCGGCGACGCCCCAGCCGTCCGCGTGCGTCGGGCAGGGGTCGTCGTCGTCCATCAGCTGGAGCAGGACGCCGTTGCCGGGCAGCAGCCGCGCGCCGTCGGATCCGTCGACGTCGAGCCGCGCGGGCTGGCCCTTGACGAGGAACATCGTGTCGGTGGTGCGGAAGACGGTGCCACCGTCGACGCGCACCGAGCCGGGACCGTGCCACATCAGGCCGAAGCGGTGGGAGCGGAGCGCCCCGGCTCGTGGGGTGAGGGCCTCCAGGTCCCGCTCGCTCAGGCCCAGCCCCCAGTCGGTGTCCAGCCGCCGTACGGCCTGCGGGGTGCTGTCGCCGTAGTGCAGGGCGCCGCTGCGGATGATGCCGACATAGCCCGTGACGTCGAACTCGCAGCCGAGGAAGTGCTGGGTGACGTTGTCGACGACGTACGAGCCGTAGCCGTCGCCGGCGACCGTGATCCGGCTGTTGACGGCCGCCAGCCGGCACTTGTCGCCGGTGACGTCGGCCGAGGAGCCGTCACCGCTCATGGGCCCGAAGGGGAAGCCGTCGCCGCTGGTCTCGGAGGACAGTACGCCCCAGCTCTCCGAGGAGAGGGTGGAGGAGAGGTAGACGGTGGTGGTGTCCTTGCCGGAGAGATTGGTGGCGCGCACGTTGCCGGAGAGGCCCAGGACCCACGGCGCGGTGCGCATGTACCTGGGGTTGACGTTGGGCACGTACTCGTCGGGCAGGACGCCGTTGGCCGCGTGCAGCCGGGAGTTCTTGACCACGACCGTCGCGCCGCCGAGGGCGACCACGGTGGTGCGCATCACGCCGCGGCAGTCGATGCGGGCTCCGTCGGCCACCAGCCGGGTCCGCGGGCCGGAGGCCGTCAGGGCGGCGCCGTAGCCGACGAAGTCGCTGCGGCCGTTCCCCGTCAGCTCGATGCGCGCGTCACGCAGCAGGTAGGCGCCGTCGGCCACGTAGACACCGTTGAACGCCTCGCCGGTGGAGACGACGGTCAGGCCCTCGGCTGCCGACGTGCCGACCCGCCCGCCGCTTCGCGCGGCGGTCACGGAGCGGCCGTCCTCGGGCCCCCGGGCACCGACGTACAGCGCGTGCCGAAGGGGGAAGACGAGTCCCTTGAAGCGGACCGGGTGCGCGTCGCACACCGTGACCACCACGTCGCCGCGGTAGGTGCCCGGGGCGATCCGGACGGCCTCGGTGGGGGTCAGCACCGCCCCGGTCTCGGTCCCGTCCACGGTGAGGGTCAGGACCTTGCCGGCGGGGGCGGCGAGGATGCCGCCGGCTTCGACGGTGAGGCTCTCCAGGCGTGTGGTGCCCGTGAGAACGACGGTGCTGCCTTTGCGCACGGTGAGGAACGGCGTGGGCGGGGGCGCCGCACGGTCGTCCCTGGTCGTGAGGGGAGCGGCGGCGGGGAGGAAGAGGGCCCCGCCCAGCGCGGCGCCGAGCGCCACGACGCGGCGCCGGACCGACCGGCGGTCGCCGGCCGGTGGTGGAGGGTCCGCTGCCATGTCATGTACTCCCTCGCGTCTCCCGGCGGCCGAGTTGCGATGCTAACCCCGCCCGCCAGGAATTTCGGAGTACCTCTGTTCGGCCGATCGGGTAATCCCAGAAATTTCAAGGGGCATTCACGCATTCGTCTCCGGAGGTGACCTGGTCCGCGCCGGCTGACGCCTTTCCGCATTCCCCCAGGCCGCGCGCCGTCGTATTGGCATACGGATGCCCCGTTCGGGTCCATCTCGCGCGACCCCGTATTCACGGATGAGGCATCAGCCTACGATCGTTGTGGGTGGGAAACCACGAATGAGGGGGTCTCCGTTGGCGCTTACACGTACGGTGCCGCAGGCCGAAGAAACCAGCACGGCCCTGGTACTGGGAGCCGATTCCTTGCGCGCCGAAGAAGTCGCGGACTTCGCGCGGCACCCTGAGAAATGGGAAATCCGCCTCGACGGCGATGCCTGCACACGCATGACCGCCGCCCAGCGGGCGAAGGACGCGCTCGTCGCCTCCGGGCAGCCGGTCTACGGCGTGACCACCGGGTTCGGCGACAGCTGTGGTCGGCACATCGGGCCGGCCAAGGCCGCCAGCCTGCAACGCAATCTCATCTCCGGCCACCTGGCCGGCAGCGGCGACCCGGCGCCGCCCGAGGTGACCCGGGCGACCATGCTGATCAGGGCCAACTGCCTGGCCCGCGGCTACTCCGGGGTGCGGGTGTCCCTGGTGCAGCTCCTGGCGGACTGCCTGCGCGAGGACATCCTGCCGATGATCCCGGAACGGGGCTCCGTCGGCGCCAGCGGCGACCTGGTCCCGCTGGCCTACCTCGCCGACATGCTCACCGGCAACGGCACCGTGCTGCACCGCGGCACGACCCGCTCCGCCGCCTCGGCGCTGCGCGAGGCCGGTCTGACCCCGGTGGAGCTCGCGCCGAAGGAGGGGCTCGCGCTGATCAACGGCACCTCCTTCATGAGCGGTTACGCGGTCGCCGCCGTCCGCGCCGCCCGTGACCTGTCCGCGATCGCCGATCTGTGCACGGCGTTCGCGGTCGAAGCCCTCCAGGCCAGCGCCGGGCCCTTCGAGCCGTTCCTCCACACGCACAAGCCGCACCCGGGGCAGCGGACCAGCGCGGCGAGGATCCATCACCTGCTGAAGGGCTCGAAGCTCGCCATCGAGCACCGGGACAGGGTCACCGCCAACCCCCGGCTCAAGGGCGCCGGCTATCAGATGCTGCGTACGGGCCTTCAGGACCGCTATTCCGTACGCTGCGCGCCCCATGTGACCGGCGCCCTGAACGACACGCTGAGCTGGGTCACCGACTGGGTCGACACCGAGATCAACTCCACCAACGACAACCCCCTGTTCGACCCCGAGACCGGAGAGGTCCACCACGGGGGCAACTTCTACGGCGGCCACATCGGGCTGGCGATGGACGGACTCAAACTCGCCCTCGCCAGCCTCGGAGATCTGCTGGACCGTCAGGTCGCCCTGGTGGTCGACGAGAAGAGCAACCAGGGCCTGACCGCGAACCTCGTCCGGCCGACCGACGGCACGGACTACGATTCCGGGCTCCACCACGGCTTCAAGGCCGCGCAGATCGCCTCCTCCTCCCTGGCCGCCGAGGCGCTGAAGAACACCGCCCCGGCGACGGCCTTCTCCCGCTCGACGGAGTCCCACAACCAGGACAAGGTGAGCATGGCGTCCATCGCGGCCCGCGACGCGTGGAAGGTCGTCGAACTGGTGCAGAACATCGCGGCCATCGACCTGGCCGCGCTGTGCCAGGCGGTGGACCTCCGGGGCGGCGACCGCATGGCCCCGGCCACCCGGGCCGCCTACGACCTGGTGCGCACCGCGGTGCCCTTCGTCGACCAGGACCGGCGGCTCGACAAGGACCTGGCCGGCCTCGTCGACCTGATCAGATCCGGGGAGGTCGCCGCGGTGCTCAGGGCCGCCGGCGCCGACGTGGAGGGCCAGCTGCCCGAACAGCCGCGGAGGTACTGTGTCCACTGACCTGCCCGACGCCGAAGTCGTCATCCGTGACACGGTCGGGGCCGTCCTCAACACCTCGGCGGCGGAGTGGCCCCGCGACCGTCCCCTGGACGAGCTGCCGGACGCGATCTACGACAGCCTGGCGCAGTTGGAAGTGCTCACCCGTGTGGAGCGGGCGTTCCGGCTCCCGCCCCGCCCCGTCGAGCCGGACCACCTGATGAGCATCGACACCATCATGGCCATGGTCGCGGAGTCCACCGCCGTCCGCACACCCGCCGAGACCGGCGCGGCCGAGGGCGGTGACGGATGAGCGGGACTCCCCGACGGGTCGCCGTCACCGGGATGTATCTGGCCTCCGGCCTGGGCGTCGGGACCGAGCAGGTCTGGCAGGCCGTGTGCGCCGGCGCCTCGGCCGTCGGGCGCTGCTCGGACCTCGCGGACGTCTTCGCCGCGCGGCTCCCCGACGCCCCGGAGGCCGCGCTCCTGGTCGAGCGGGCGGGCCTCGGCGCGCTGGGACACGCCGGGATCGACCCGGACGCCCTCGATCCGCACGAGATCGGCATCGCCCTCGGCACCAATTCCGGCTCCGAGGACCTCTGGACGCACTACCGGCGGGCGGCCGGGGCCGACCCGGTGCCCGCCCGGCACCCGGCGCACACCTGCGCCGACCGCCTGGGCGCCGCGCTCGGCGGCCGGGGCCCCAAGGCGGTCTTCGCCACCGGGTGCATCGCCAGCGCGAACGCCGTCGGATACGCCTACGACGCGGTGGCCACCGGGCGTGCCACGGTCATGCTGGTGGGTGGTTACGAGGCGCTGAACATCACCACCGTCGCCACGTTCGCCAGCTGGAAGTCGATCGACTCCGCGCCGTCGGCGCCCTACGCCCGCAGCAGCGGCCTGAACCTCGGGGAGGCGGTGGCGTTCCTGGTCCTGGAGTCGGAGGGGTCCGCGCGGGCGCGCGGCGCGCAGGTCCACTCCTATGTGCTCGGCTACGGCCTGACCAGCGACGCCTACCACATCACCGCCCCGCCGCCGGACGGTTCCGGACTGCGGACCGCCATGTTCGGCGCACTGGGCCGCGCGGGCCTCGCCCCGGACACCGTCGGCTACGTCAACGGTCACGGTACGGGCACTCCCGCGAACGACACCGCCGAGCTGAACGCGATGCGGGCCGTCTTCACCGGGCCGAACCCGCCGCCGATGAGCAGCTCCAAACCCCAGGTGGGGCACACGCTGGGGGCATGCGGCGCGCTGGAGGCGGTGCTGACCACGCTGGCCCTGCGGGACGGGCTGCTCCCGCCGACGGCCAACGCCGAGGGCTCACCGCCCTGGGACGTCGTGCCCGGCACCGCGCGGCGGGCCGAGGTCGAGGTGGCGCTGTCCAACTCGATCGCCTTCGGCGGCGCCTGCTGCTCACTGGTCCTGGGCCGGAACGGCGGCACGCCGCGGGAGCGGCCGCGCAAGAGCCTGTCGTTCACCGGTGCCGGGGTGGTCTCGGGCCTGGCCACCGGGCGGCGCCCGTTCCTCGCGGCACTGCGCCGGGAGCCGTCCGGCGGCGCCCCGGACGGCTTCCGTTCCGCCCGTGACCTCGACGACTCCCTCCGGGACTTCATCGACCCGAAGTACCGTCCGCGGCTCGACGGCCTCGGCGCCATGACGGTGGCGGCCGCGCGCATGGCGTGGGACGACGCGGGGCTGCGGGACGGCACCCGGGTCGGCATCGTCCTGGCGACCGCCGCCGGCCCGATCGGGACCGTGGAACTGCTCAACGAGACCGTCGAACGGGAGGGCCCGGAGTACATCAGCGCCGTGCACGCTCCGAACATCGTCTCCAGCGTGACGGCGGGCTACGCCACGCTGGAGCTGGGGCTGGGCGGCCCGCTGGCGGCCGTCTCCACCGGTGACGCCTCGGGGCTGATCGCGCTGGGGCACGCGGCCGACCTGATCCGCCAGGGGCAGGCCGACGCCGTCATCGTCGTCGCGGCCGACGACGTCACCGACACGCTCGCGCGGGCCTACCGCCACTACGGGCTGCACGGCCCCGGCGCGTGCCGGCCGTACTCCCGGACGGCCGCTCCGGGCCCGGTCTCGGCGGGAGCGGCGGCCGTGGTCCTGGAGGCGTCCGAGCACGCCCGGGCCAGGCGCGCGACCGAGCTCGGCACCCTGCTCGGGCACGCGGTGTCCTCGGGCCCCGGGCCGTCGGAGGACGCGCCGCTGTGCCCCGAATCCTGGTCCCGGGCGCTGCGCCGGGCGCTGGACGAATCCGCTCCGGGCGGGGCGGGCGCCCGGGCCGCCGAGGCCGTCGACGTCTACGGCGCCGCCCGGGGCGTCCCGGCCGTGGACGACGCCGAACTGACCGCGATCACGTCCTGCCTCAAGTCGCCCGGCACCCGGCTGACCGCCGTCGCCGGGGCGACCGGGCACTGTCAGTCGGCCGGCGCCCTGCTGTCCCTCGTCGCCGCCCTCGACGGCTGCGGCGGTGGCCCGCTGCCGCGCACGGCCGAGCCGTCCGACCCGCTGCCCGGCGCGCGTGCCTACTTGTCCGCCGGGCCCGCCGGCGGCTCCCGCCGGGCCCTGGTGAGCGCCGCCAGCTGGGGCGGTACGTACGCGGCCGCGGTCGTCGGCCCGACCGGTGAAGGACCGTGATGGAGAGTTATCAGGAGCTGGCACCCCTGGAACTCCTCGCCCGCAGTCTGGGTGCCGCGCCGTCCGGTCCGCTGGGGCCGACGGTCACCCGGTGGGACCGGCTCGGGCGGGAGGCCGCCGAGGAACTGGTGGTGAACGCGCTGCCGGAGGTGGTCGAGCTGTGCACCTCCGGCAGTACGGGCCCGGCCGCGCCCTGGCGCCACAGCGGGCGGCAGCTGTGGACGGAGGCCGGGATGCTGGCCGACCTGGTCCGCGCCGACCGTCCCCGGGCGATCCTGTCCTTCGCTCCCCCGACCCATCTCTACGGCCTGATCGCCACCGCGCTGCTGCCCGCCGTGCTCGGCCTCCCGCTGTGCTACTGGCCCCGCTACGGGCTGCCGGCGCCCGCCATCGACGCCGACCGCTGGCTGGTGGTGGCCATTCCCTGGGCGTTCCCCGTCCTGCTCCGCGACCAGTCGGTGCTCGGCCGGCGCGAGCACGTCACCGTGCTGCACAGCACCGCCACGCTGCCCGCGACGGCAGGGGAGTTCATCTCGGCCGCCCGGCCCGGCGGGGTCCGGCTGATCGAGCTCTTCGGGTCCACCGAGACGGGGGCCATCGCCTACCGCGAGCAGGCCGATGAGCCCTCGCCATGGACCCTGATGGACGACGTCCGCTTCACCGACGATCCCGGCGACGCCCGGCTCGGCGTGACCAGCCCCCGGCTCGCCCTCACTCCGGAAGGCCGCCCCATGACGAGGTGGACCACCGACGACTACGTCCAGCGGCTGGACGACCGCAGCTTCCACTTCCACGGCCGCAGACACCGGCTGATCAAGGTCAACGGCCGCAGGATCGACCTGGACCTGGTGGAGGAACAGCTGCGCGCCGCCCTCCCCTGCGCCGATCTCACCTGTGTGCCCGTCACCGACCGGATCCGCGGCGAGCACGTCGAACTGCTCGTCGCGGGGCCCGACGAGCCGCACCTCGTACACCGGCGGACGGCCGAGACGCTGCGCGCGCTCGGCGTCACGGTCGGACGGATCACGATCGTGGACGCCATCGACCGCAGCGACACGGGCAAACCCCGGCGGATCGCCGACCGGCGGGCGGTGAGCCCGTGAGGATCGCCATCATCGGGGACGGCATCTCCGGCCTCCACCTCGCGCTGCGGCTTCAGCAACTGGACATCGACGTCACCCTTTTCGGGGCCAAGGCGCCGGAGGCCGTGCGGAACGGCCGGGCACTCAACTTCGTCGCGCGTTCGGGCGGCACCAGGCGGCGCGAGGAACTGCTCGGCCTCGACCTCTGGGCCTCGCCGGACACCCTCGCGGAGGCCCGGACGGTCACGGTCCACGGCCCCGAGCCGCTGACGTTCCGCGCCGACCCGGACCCCGCCTACAGCATGGTCGACTTCCGGCTCTATCTGCCCGTGCTGGTCGAGGAGTACGTCGCGCGCGGCGGCCGGCACCTCGTCACGCCCCTCACCGCGCGGACGGCGCACGACGCCGCCGGCGACCACGACCTGGTCGTCGTCGCCGGGGGCCGGGCGGCCGGGGAACTGTTCCCCCGCGACCCCGAGCGCTCCCCGTTCGACGCCCCGCAGCGGGTGTTGTGCGGCGGGCTGTACCGGGGCATCGGCGAATCCGTCCCCCACAGCATCGAGTTCCATGTGATGCCCGGGGTCGGCGAGGTCCTGCGTATGCCGTTCCACTGCGCGGACGGCCACGTCGACGTACTGGGTCTGGAGGCCGTCCCCGGCGGCCCCCTCGACCCGCTCTGCCGCACCCCCTACGACGCCGACCCGGCGCACTTCCACTCCGTCGTCCTCGACGCGCTCCACCGTTACGTGCCCGACCTGCGCGAGCGCGTCGACGAGCGGGCCTTCGCGCTCAACCGGCCCGCCGACCTGGTACAGGGCGGGGTCGTCCCGGTGGTGCGCCGGGCCTGGCGGGCCCTCACCGACACCACCTACGCGCTGGCGGTGGGCGACGCCTGGATCGTCAACGACCCCATCACCGCGCAGGGCGCCAACCTGGGCTCGCACTGCGCCCTGGAAGTCGCGGAGGCGATCGCCGCCGGACCGCCCTACGACGACGCCTTCTGCCGCGCCGCCGAGGAGCGGATGCGCCCCTACGCGGAGAGCGTCGTGCAGTGGACCGCCGCCTTCCTGCGCCCGCCCACCCCCCAGCTCCTGGAGCTCTTCCGGGCGGCGGACGCCGATCCCTCGGTGGCCGCGGCCTTCGCCACCAACTTCGACGATCCACCGGCCATGTGGCACAGCATCGCCGCACCCGAGCGCACCGCGGCCTTCCTCGCCCACGTGCGCTCACGGTCCGAAGGCCCTGACGCGTCGGACAGCTCCGTCCCCCTTCCCTCCTCCGCTTCCGCAGCGGCCGGCACCCCAAGGACACCGCAGTGGGCCGACTTGACCGCAAGACCGTCCTGATCAGCGGATCCAGCACCGGGATCGGCAGGGCGGCGGCACTGGAGTTCGCGAAGGAGGGGGCCCGGGTCGTCGGTTGCGGGCGTGACCCCGCAACCGCCGACGAGACCGTCCGACTGGTCAAGGAGGCGGGCGGCGACATGGTCTCGCTCGCCCCGGTCGACCTGTCGGGCCGGGACGGCGCCCGGGCGTGGATCGACTTCGCGCTGTCCGAGTACGGGCGCTTCGACATCCTCGTCAACAACGCCTCGTCGCTGCGCAACGCGCCGTTCGACGCACTCGGGCCGGAGGACTGGCACCACACGATCCGCAACGAACTCGATCTGGTGTACCTGTGCACCCGGACCGCCTGGCCGCACCTGGTCGCCCAAGGCGGCGGCGTCGTCCTCAACGTCGCGTCCATCTCGGGCTCGCGGGGGGCGCTGTTCGTGCAGCAGGCCGCGCACGGCGCGGCGAAGGGCGGTGTCCTCGCGCTGACCCGCCATCTGTGCGGCGCGGGCGCCGCGCACGGCATCCGCGTCAACTCCATCAGTCCCGGGCTGATCCGCACCCGCGCCACGGCGCCCCACATCGACGATCCGGGCAGCGGGGTGCCCGCCCTGCTGAAGAAGATCCCGGCCGGGCGGGTGGGCGAGCCCGAGGAGGTGGCCGGACTCGCGGCGTTCCTCGCCTCCGACGACGCGGCCTACATCAACGGCGCGGACTTCGTCATCGACGGCGGCATCAGCGCGATGGCGGGCTGAGGCCGAGGGGTCCGTGGTGCGGACGGCACCCGGGCCCCGAGCACGCGGCAGCCGCGGGACCCGCGGGAACGGAAGACCGGCAGAACGACCGGCAAGAGGAGCGTCATGCCCGATCAGCACGTGAGCAGTGCGACAGCCCCGCGGCCGGACACCGGCCGTCGCACCCCCGACCGGCCGATGACCGGCGAGGAGTATCTGGAGAGCCTGCGCGACGGCCGCGAGGTGTGGATCTACGGCGAGCGGGCCGGGGACGTCACCGCGCACCCGGCGTTCCGGAACAGCTCCCGGTCCCTCGCCTGGCTCTACGACGCCCTGCACGACCCCTCCTCGCAGGGCGTGCTCACCACGGACACCGACTCGGGCGGCGCCTTCACCCACCCGTTCTTCCGGGCCCCGCGCGATTCGGCGGACCTGCGTGCCGCGCGGGACGCCATCGCGGCCTGGCAGCGGATGACCTACGGCTGGATGGGCCGGACCCCGGACTACAAGGCGTCCTTCCTCGCCACGCTGGGAGGCGACCCGGAGTACTACGCCCCCTTCGCGGCCAACGCCCGCGACTGGTACGAGCGCGCCCAGAACAAGGTCCTCTTCCTGAGCCACGCCCTCGTCAACCCTCCGGTGAGCCGCCATGTCTCCGCCGAGCAGGGCGCCGGCATCTGTGTCCGGGCCGTGGACGAGACGGACGCCGGGATCGTCGTCAGCGGGGCGAAGGGGGTGGCCACCGGGGCGGCGCTCACCCAGTACGCGTTCGTCGGCCACACCGGCCCGGCCCCGGAGGACCCGGCGCAGGCCGTCTCCTTCATCGCGCCGATGAACACCCCCGGCCTCAAGATCATCTGCCGTCCCAGCTACGAGAACCAGGCGCACCGGGCGGGCAGCCCCTTCGACTATCCGCTGTCCAGCCGGTTCGACGAGAACGACGCCCTCCTCGTCTTCGACCGCGCCCTTATCCCCTGGTCGCACGTACTGATCCACCGCGATGTCGACCGCGCCGGCGGATTCGCCCACCGGAGCGGGTTCCTGCCCCGGTTCCTCTTCCACAGCGCCGTCCGGATGGCGGTCAAGCTCGACTTCCTGTGCGGCCTGCTCCTGAAGGCCGTCCACAGCAACGGCAGCGACGTCCACCTCGGCGTGCAGTCCGGCGTCGGCGAGGCACTGGCCTGGCGGCACACCGTCCACGCCCTGGTGACCGCCATGACCGAGCAGACCGAGCCCTGGACGGAGGGGTACGTCCACCCCCATCTGCACCCCTGCTTCGCCTATCGTGTGCTGGCCCCGACCGCCTACCGGACCGTCAAGGAACTCATCGGACGCCTCGTCGCCAGCCCCCTCATCAGCCTCGCCTCGCACGCCGACGACTTCCGCGCCCCCGAGCTCCGCCCCCACCTGGACACCTATATGCGGGGCGCCAACGGGATCGGGGCGGAGCAGCGCGTCAAACTGATGAAGCTGGTGTGGGACAGCGTCGGCAGTGAGTTCGCGAGCCGCCACGAGCTCTACGAGAACCTCCACGCCGCCAACCCCGAGGTCACCCGTTTCGAGACCTTCCAGTTCGCGTCCCGCACGGGACTCCGCGACGAGCTGTGCGACTTCGTCGACAAGTGCATGTCCGACTACGACACCGACGGATGGACCGTCCCGCACATGCGCGCCCACGGCCAGGACGGGCCCGGTCGCGGCGGCCGTTGACGCCGCCCGGACGGGGCGGGCCGGTCCGGGGGCGCCTCCGGTTCAGGGCGTCCTCGGGTAGCGCTTCCGTGCGGCCGGCCGCTCCGGCCCGTCCTGGCCGTGGAGCGGGAGGTCGAAGCCGACCTCCGCGCCGCCGCCGTCCGCCGTGGTGGCGAAGACGGTTCCCGCGTCGGCCGCGATGATGTCGTGCACGATGGCCAGACCGAGGCCGGAGCCGGGTGTCGCCTGGGTCCGGGGGCCGCGGTAGAAGCGGTCGAAGACGGCGTGCCGCTCACCGGGCGCGATCCCCGGCCCCTGGTCCCTCACGGCCAGTCCGCCGCCTCCGACCCGCACGACGACCGGGGTGCCCTCGGGGCTGAACTTCACCGCGTTGCTCAGCAGGTTGTCGACGCACCGCTGGAGCGCGCGCGGCCGGGCGAGCACGGGCGATGGTGGGTTCGTGTCGTCTTCGACGACGAGGACGACACGACCGGTCCGCAGGCGGCAGCGCCGCGCGCCGTCCTCCGCGGCGGCGGCCAGGTGGACGGCCTCGGGCTCCTCCTCCGTACGGCGGTCGGTGGCCAGCTCGACGAGCTCGCGCACCAGGTCGTCGAGAGCGGCGGTCTCGGTGACCAGGGTGGTGAGGATCTGCTCCTCGTCCTCGGGGGCGAGCCTGCCGCGCGCCCGCTGGAGCAGCTCGGCGCTCCCGCGCACGGAGGTGAGCGGTGTCCGCAGTTCGTGGCCGGCGTCCTGGACCAGTTGCTGCTGCTGGGCGCGGGAGCGGCGCAGCGCGGCGAGCATGTGCCCGAAGCTGTGCGTCAGCTGGCCGATCTCGTCGGATCCGGCGGGCGGCAGCGGTGTGGTGAGGTCCTGTGTGGTGGTGATGCGCCGGGTGGCGGCGACCAGCCGGCGCACGGGCCGCAGGATCCGCCCCAGGGCGAGCCAGCCGAGGAGCGCGGCGAAGGCGACGGCGGCCGCGGTGGTCCAGGCGATCCGCCACAGGGACCGGTCGTCGACGCGCGCGGCGCCCCCGTAGCTCTGGCCGACCATGACGGCCCCGCCGCCGGGCAGGGGCCTGGTCAGGGTGCCGTACTCGGTGCCCGAGACGACGACGTCCGCGCGGCTCTCCCCCTTCCCCGTCCGGGCCACGCGCAGCGCGTCCGGCCGGACCGGCAGGGTGTCGCGGCCGGGTGCCAGCGGCCTCACCTCGCCTCGCTCGGACACGACCTGCTCGATCGTGTCCGGCCGGGTGGGCGGGGTCAGACCGGCGTCGAGGAGGGTGGCGACGGTGTGCGTACGGTCGTCGAGGCCCCGCTCGAGCTCGTCGGCGACCAGGTCGCTGACGCCCCGGTACGACAGGAAGGCGGCGAGGGAGATGGCGAGCGCGGCGGCCGCGGCGACGACGACGGTGGCCTTCGTACGGAGCGTCGGGGTGCGGAGCATCAGACGGGCCGGATCGTGTAGCCGACGTTGCGGACGGTGTGGATCAGACGGGGCTCGCCGGCCTGCTCGGTCTTCTGGCGCAGGTAGCCGATGTAGACGTCCAGGGAGCGGGAGGTGGTGTCGAAGTCGAAGCCCCAGATGCGCTCGTACATCTGCGAGCGGCCGAGGACCACGCCGACGTGGCGCAGCAGCAGTTCCAGCACGTCGAACTCGGTCTTCGTCAGGTCCAGCGGCCGTTCCCCGCGGGACACCCGCCGGGACGCGGGGTCCAGGGTGAGGTCGGCGGCCGTCAGGGCCCCGCTGCCGTCGGGCAGCTCGGTGCGCCGCAGCAGCGCGCGTACGCGGGCGAAGAGTTCCTCGGTCGCGAACGGCTTGGCCAGGTAGTCGTCGGCGCCCGCGTCGAGCCCCGCGACCCGGTCGCCGACCTCGTGCCGGGCCGTCAGGACCAGGACGGGCAGCCGGTCGCCGCGCCGGCGCAGCATGCGGCACAGGCCGAGGCCGTCGAGGCCCGGCATGACCACGTCCACCACGGCCAGGTCGGGCCGCTCCCGTTCCAGGAGGCCGAGGGCCTCCAGGCCGTCGGAGGCCGTCAGCACCCGGTAGCCCTCGAAGCGCAGCAACTGGTCCAGGGTGCTGCGCACGCCCGGGTCGTCCTCGACGACCAGCACCGTCCGGCGGTGTCCCGTTTCATCGGTCATGTGATCATCTTCGTCGCGGGCGGAAGGCGGCGGAAGGGGTCACGGCACCGGCCCGTCAGCCGCGTACGGGGGTGACGGTGATCGGCGGGAGGGCACGCAGGCAGGAGGTGTCGCCCGGCTCGCCGGTGCGGAGGAAGTGCGTGGAGACTCCGGTGACGCAGCGGCTCCGCTCCAGCTCGGGCACGTGCCCCATGTTGCGGACCGAGAGGAACCGGCTGTCGCGGAACTGCGCGGCGGCCTTCTTCCCGCTCGCGTCAGGGGTGTTGGCGTCGAGGTCGCCGGAGAGCACGAGGACCGGGACGTCGGGCAGCGCGGGCTTCGTGGGCTGCGGGCCGGGGGTGTTCTCCCGCGGCCAGCCGATGCAGACGTCGCCGGCGTCCGTGGTGCCCTCGGTGAAGCCCTTGGCGCTGAACGCCCCGTGCTCACCGGGCCGTACGGCGGCCAGCGCCGCGTCGTACTGGCGCCACCGGGCGGACCGTGACGCGTCCTTCGACCATGCCTTACGGTAGTCGTTGCAGGTGACGGCGATGTACGGCGCCTGGTCCACCGTGCTGCCCGTCCTCCCCTCCTCCTGGACCAGTTTCCGCAGCGGCGCGGAGTCGCCCTTCACGAAGCGATCGAGTACGTGGGGCAGCCGACCGAGCGGCGAGGGCTCGTCCGGTTCGAAACCGACTTGGCTGCTGGCCGCCTCGAACGCCAGGTTGGCGAGCTTGTCCTCGGTGAACCGCTTCTTGTAGACGCCGTGATCGGTGGTGATCGGCACCGTCATGGGCTCTGCGCGCAGCCGCGCGGCCGTGGTGGCGAGGTCCTTCACGGCCTGCTCGCCGTCGCAGGCGACGGGGACGCTGCGCGCGCACACCCGGCGCAGGCTCAGCGAGACCGCCTGGGCGCTGGGCCGGGCCAGCGGGTCGAGGGCGAGGGGGAAGGCGCCGGACAGCACGATGTTGCGTACGTGCTCGGGGTGGCGGGAGGCGTACACCGGCATCAGGTACGTGCCGTAGGACAGCCCGTACAGGCTGAGCTTCTGTACGCCGAGGTGCGCGCGGATCGCGTCGATGTCGTCGGCGGTGGCCACCGAGGTGTATCCGGCGGCCTTGGGCCCGAGGTTCTTCCCGCACCGTTCGACCGCGGCCCGCTGCCGCGCCCGTGTGCCGAAGCGGTACTCGGCGTCGGTGACCCCGCACGGGACCGGCTCCGACGCCCCGGTGCCGCGCGGGTCGACGAGCAGCAGGTCGTGGTCCTTAAGCAGCCCCTCCAGACCCCAGGCGAACGCCTCGGCCTTGTCGATCGAGGTCTCGCCCGGGCCGCCCGGATTGACGGCGACGGTGCCCTTGGCGGGACCGGGCGCGCTGTGGCGTACCACCGCGTAACTCACCTCGACCTCGCCGAGCTCCGGCTTCCCCACGACGAGCGGGCGGTCCAGCCCGCCGCAGTCGACCTGGTGCCCGTCCACCGCCGGGCACCAGGCGGGTGCCACCGCGGTGGTGGGACCGCTCGCGGGCGAGGGGGAGGCGGTGGCGGTCGCCGTCGGCAGCGCCGAGGCCATCACCGCCGTCATGCTCACAGCCAGCCCCGCTCGCCGCACCGTGCTCTTGTACGTCATCGCCGTCTCCTCTGCCTCGGGTTCCCCGGACTTCCCGGTTCCGCGGTCGTTCGCAGCTGTTCTTCAGGTGCGGGCACCACGTTGCCCGGCGTACTTCGCGGGCACGGCAGAGCGACGGCAGGAACGTGTAAGAAACCGGAGCGGTGCCCCGGCGGCCGTCCGGCGGTGGATCCGCCGGCCCCGCGCCCTTTCCGGCCACCGTCCCCCACTCGTCCTCACCCGCCCGAGGGGTGAAGGTGTCCCCCACATATCGTCGGAACACCGGACGCGGACCCGTCGTGGGCCACGCGGTGACCGGTTCACGGGGAGGGGCACGGCGGCCGGAGTTAGAATTTCCGGGTGTCCCGGCGGACGGCCGCGGTGGGTTCCATCTCCGTGGGGAAGGACAACGGATGAGCAGTACCGAGTCGGCGCGCGAAGAGGTCGACAGGCCTCTGCTGCTGCAACTGGAGCGGCGGCTGAGACAGCTGATCGAGACGCTCTATCCCGACGAGCGCACCCGCCCGGGCTACGCCCGGCTGGCCAAGGAGATCCGCGAGAACACCGGCGGCGCCATCTCCGCCACGTATCTATGGGAGCTGGCCACCGGCAAGAAGCGCAATGTGACGCTGGAGCAGCTCGACATCCTCGCCCAGTTCTTCGGCGTCCCGCTGGAGTACTTCCTCAGCGACGAGGTCTGCGAACGCGTCAACACCCAGCTCGCCCTCGCCACCGCACTGCGCGACACCAAGATCCGCAACCTCGCGCTGCGCGCGGAAGGGCTCTCCTCGGCCAGCCTCGACGCCCTCCTCACCATGGTCACCGAAGCCCGAAAACTACAGAACCTCTCGCACGTGGACGACCCGGACCACACCACCCGCCACGTCGGGGAGTAGCGCACGGGGCGGGGCCTCGGTCCGGGGGCCGGGCCCGCCGTCCGCGGGGCCGGCCGCCGCCGGGCCACGGGCAGGCGGGCCGGCACGGGGGAAGAGGTCCACGGTCGACGCACGGGGGTGCACGGTCGTTTCTTCCCTCCACGGCAGGCTATGGGAGACACATGATTACCAAGTACACCCAACTGCACCGGCGCTGCCAGGCCGTGCTGGACCAGCTGACGCTACCGCGCCCCTTCTCCATCGACGCCCTCTGCCGGGAACTCTCCCGCACCCGCGACCGCCCCCTCCACCTCCACGCCCTGCCCGACCAGGCCGCCGACGGCAACATCTGCGGACTCTGGCTCGCCACCCCCACCGACGACCACATCTTCTACGAACAACGCACCACACAAGTCCACCAAGAACACATCATCCTCCACGAGATCGGACACATGCTCTTCGACCACCACGGAATCCGCCCCACCACCCCACCACCCGGCATCCTCACAAGCGGAGGCGCCTTCGCCTTTCCGGGCGCGAGGAGGCGGGCCGGCGCGAAGGCGAGAGACGACGCCACCGCCGTCACCGGGACGGAGCCGGAGGCCGGCGGGGGTGGTACGGCGGTCGGTGAGAACGCCGGCGTCCAGGCGCTGCTGCCCGACCTCAGCCCCCAGCTCATCCAAAGACTCCTCGGCCGCGCCAGCTACACCACCCGCCAGGAACAAGAAGCCGAGATGCTCGCCACCCTCCTCCGCCTCCGCGCCTCCACCCTCCCCGAGACCGGCACACCCCGGGACGTCCTGGGACGCCTGGGCGCCGCCCTGGGGACACCGGTCACCGACACCCGCTGACCCGGGGCGGGCGGCCGACGTCACGGGGGCGTCAGGGGCCGCGCCGAAGTGATCCCGCCCGCTCGGGGTCACGGCCCGGGGTCCGCGCGTGGCACCGGTCGCCGCCGGCGGGGCGGCGGGATCAGGACGGGGCGTCCAGAAGCCTGGGGCCGTTGTTGCGGACGTTGTTGACCGCGTCGTTCACCTCGCGCACGTCGAGGTGGCCTTCGGCCGGGGTGGCCAGGAGGGCGCGGAGTTCGCCGGGGTCCTGGCGCGTGGGGTCGAGCCAGGCTCCGTAGTCGGCCCGGGGGACGGCCAGGGGCATGCGGGGGTGGACGCGGCCGGCGGCGTCGGTGGCCTCGGTGGTGAGGACGGTGCAGGTGGTGCGCCACGCCGCCGGGTCGTCGTCCCCGGTCACCGCGGGGTCCCGCCAGAACTCGTACAGCCCCGCCATCGCCATGACCCGGCCGTCCGCGGGGCTGATGAAATACGGCCGCTTACGGGCCTTCGTCGTGGCGGTCGCCCGGGCGGTCCGCCACTCGTAGAAGCCGTCCGCCGGGAGCAGACAGCGGCGCTTGGCGAAGGCCCGGCGGTAGGCCGGCTTCTCGTGCACCGTCTCCGCCCTGGCGTTGATCATCTTCGCGCCGGCGTCCGGGTTCTTCGCCCATGACGGCACCAGGCCCCACCGCACCGCTCTCAGCTGCCGTTCCAGCACGCCGCTCGTCCGGTCGGGCCGTTCCAGCACCGCCCACACCTCGTCGGTCGGGGCGACGTTCCAGCTCGGTTCCAGGAGGTGTTCCGGGTTCCAGCGGGTGACCTCGAACAGCCCGACCAGGTCCTGCGGACTGTGGGTGGCAACGTATCGGCCGCACATGGTCCCCACTCTGCCCGTCTCCGCTCCCCGACGCCCGTAAGCCGCGCGGCCCGTACCCCGGGGCGGCCACGCCGATCGGCGGACGGCGGCCGGGCGGCCCGCCCGGGCCGTCGGCACCAGGAGTGAGCGCCGTCACCGGAAAATGGTGTGCGGATCAGGTATGCGGTTGACAGGCTGGGATCATGAATTCTCCGCACGGCCCCGTCCCCGGCGCCTCCGCCGCTCCCCCGGGAACGGACACCACTCTCGTCACTCCCCTCACCCCCGGTCTCCTGCGCGGCGCGCTCGACCTGGAGCGCACCGCGCACGGGCTCCTGCCGCACCGGCTGCCCGCCCGGGCCCGCGCGCAGTGTGCCGACGGGCAGCTGGCCATGGCGGAGGCCCAGCCCTCCGGTGTGCGACTGGTGTTCCGCACCCGGGCCACCGCCGTCGAGCTGGACACGCTCCGCACGAAGACGGCCTACGTGGGTGCCCCGCCCCGCCCTGACGGCGTGTACGACCTGCTGGTCGACGGCCGCCTGGCCGGGCGGGCGAGTGTGACCGGTGGCAACGTCCGGACGGTGGACATGACCACCGGGTCGGTGGAGGAGAGGCCCGGCCCGGTCGGCACCGTCCGGTTCGCGGGTCTGCCCGAGGGCGTGAAGGACGTCGAGATCTGGCTGCCGCACAACGAGATCACCCAGCTGGTCGAGCTGCGCTCCGACGCTCCCGTCGAGGCCGTTCCCGACAGCGGCCGCAGGGTGTGGCTCCACCACGGCAGTTCCATCAGCCACGGCTCCGACGCCGCGAGCCCCAGCACGACCTGGCCCGCGCTGGCGGCGGCCCTCGGCGGCGCGGAGCTGATCAATCTGGGGTTCGGCGGCAGCGCCCTGCTGGACCCGTTCACCGCGCGCGCCATGCGCGACACCCCGGCGGACCTGATCAGCGTCAAGATCGGCATCAACCTGGTCAACGTCGATCTGATGCGCCTGCGCGCCTTCGGTCCGGCGGTGCACGGCTTCCTCGACACCGTCCGCGACGGGCACCCGCACACACCGCTGCTGGTCGTCTCCCCCATCCTGTGTCCCATCCACGAGGACACCCCGGGCCCCAGCGCCCCGGACTTCAGCCGGCTCGACGAGGGAAGGCTTGGGTTCAAGGCCGCGGGTGACCCCGCGGAGCGGGCCGCGGGGAAGCTGACGCTCAACGTCATCCGGGACGAGCTCGCGCGCATCGTCGCGCGGCGCGCGGCCGACGATCCGAACCTGTACTACGTCGACGGCCGTGAGCTCTACGGCGAGGCGGACTTCGCCGAACTGCCGCTGCCCGACCAGCTGCACCCGGACGCCGCCGCACACCGCCGCATCGGCGAACGCTTCGCCGCCCGGGCCTTCGGCCCCGGAGGCGCCTTCGCCGTCCAGGGCGGCTGACGCCCCCGCTCCTCGTCCGGCCCCGCACGGCGGGGCGAGCCGGTCGTCCGTGACGACGGACGTTTCGAGGAGATTCCCGCACACTTCCCGGGGGCCGGCCCGGGCTCGCACGGGGTTCGCGCCGTCATTGCCCTGACGGCCGAACTCATCCGTGACACCTGCGGTCACGCCGTACCGTTCATGGCGTGAGAAACCGGTCGCGACCTGCGTGCGCGAGCGGTTCGAGCGGGAGGACGACGCCTCCCCGGCGTGCCGCTCCGAGAAAGAACGCGCTACTCCGAGAAGAAGGAGCGCGTCGCCGCGCGCATCGACGGCCTGCCCGGGCTGCCGCCTGCCCTGCCGCCGCGCGGCTCCTGACGGGCCTCTCCCCGAGGCCCTTGCGGACGGACTTCGCCCGGGCGCGCCCCGCCACCGCACAACGGGACCTCCGGAGCGCTCACTTCACGAAGTCCTCGACGACCTTGGGCGGCCAGGTTCCCACCGTGAGCACGCCCATGGAGTAGGCGCGGGAGACCAGCGCGGCCCGGTTGGGGACCTTCAGCTTCCGCAGCAGGCAGGTCACGTGGTACTCGACGCCCTGCCGGCTGAGGTAGAGACGCGAGGCCAGCGGGATGGTGGAGACGCCGGCGGCGATGCCCTCGAGGATGCGCGCGTCCATCTCGGAGAGGATCTTCTTCCGGTTGGTGACCACACGCGCGCCTTCCGTGTTCCGGGTCGTGGGCATCATCACCAGGATCGCCGTCGTGTCGGGGAGGCCGCCGCGCACCGCGACCGCGGTGAGGGGGACGCTGAACGCCGCCTCCTCCCCCGGACCGACGGCGATGACGGGAGCGACGAAGCGCTCGTGCCTGCCTTCGAGCAGGTGGGAGAACTGGCGCATGAGCGGCTGCTGGACGCTCGGGTGCACCACATCACGGATGCTGCGGCCGCATATCTCTTCGGACGAGCCGTTGAACTGGCGGAAGAACTCCTGGTTCGCCTGCTGGATGGTGAGGGCCCTGTCGAGGCTCGCCATGCACAGGCCCTGCTGATCGGGCTGCTGGCGCGCGGTCACGCCTCCTGTCTGCCCTAACGGGGTGTCATGAGCGGAGGTCCGGGCCGAATCCATGGGCGCGGGGGCTGATTTCAGCAAGAGCTTGGACCCTTTCGTGGCACTTCACGTGGGAGGTGAAACTAATTGGAAGACTAGTTACCTACAAGCCCGGTGGGCAACGACGCCCTGGGCGATTCGCCTAATTCTGCGGTTCCGGTGTTCGGTTCCACAGCTACGCGACTACGGTTGGTTCGGTACGGGTAACGCCTTAAAATTGCCCGAGTTTGACAGCATAGGCGCGGCAAATTTTCACTCTCCGCATGCGCGGCATCACGCAACCTGCAACGGTCGACACCGCGGCAACCGAACAGTCGGACACTCCGCTACGCCGATCACTACGACCCCGGAACACCCCGCGCGTAACACTCAATTCATCGCGGCAATACGCGCGGATGAGAAAATCCCGCCCCCGGTTCCAGGGCTCGATAAGAATTCGCCAAACTCTTGCGGCATGCGGAATCCCGGGCCTGACCGCCGGTATGCGCCACCCTCGGAGGGCGGTAACCGGCCAGGCGGGGCCGGGGCGGGGCGGAGTCTAAGGATTTCCCGGCGCCCGGCGTGAGATCAAAGATGGGTGCGGCCAGCCGACCCGCACGGGGGCATGCCCGCCAGGCCCCGTACGCCACCGTGAAAGGGATTCCATGGACTCCGCCCGACGGCCGATCCTCTTCGTCAGCCTTCCGGAGAGCGGCCTGCTCAATCCGCTGCTCGTGCTGGCGGGCGAGCTCTCCCGCCAAGGGGTCGAGGACCTGTGGTTCGCCACCGACGAGCCGCGCCGCGACGAGATCAAGCGGATCGCGGAGGGATCCCCGGTGGAGTTCGCCTCCCTGGGCGAGGTCATCTCCGAACTGTCGGCCGTGACATGGGACGACGAGGTCTACCGCGAGGTCACCCAGTCCTCACGCTTCAAGGCCCACCGGGCGGTCGTCCGGCACTCCTACCGGCCCGACGCGCACACGGCGAAGCTCCGTCGTCTCGAGGCCGTCGTGGACGAGGTCCGCCCCGCGCTGATGGTCATCGACTGTATGAGTTCCTTCGCCATCGAGCTGGCCACCTCCCGGAAGATCCCGTACGTGCTGAGCGTGCCGTTCGTGGCCAGCAACGTGCTGACGGCGTACACCCCCTTCGGCAAGGGCTACACCCCGTGGACCTTCCCCGTCCCCCACACCGGCCTGTCGGCCAGGATGACGCTCAAGGAGCGCGTCATCAACGAGCTGTTCAAGGTGCGGAACGTCGCGATGTTCCTCAACCCCGAGATGGGCAAGGTCCTGGCCGAGGACGCCCGGCGGCGCAAGGCGCTCGAACTCCCGCCGCCCGGTCCGATGGGGAGGATCGAGCAGGCCGAGCTGGTCCTGTGCAACTCGATCGCCGAGCTGGACTACCCCTTCGACATCCCGGAGAAGATGCGGCTGGTCGGCGCGATGGTGCCGCCCCTGCCCGAGGCCCCGGACGACGTGGAGCTCTCGGGCTGGCTGGACGCCCAGTCGTCGGTCGTCTACGCGGGGTTCGGGACGATCACCAGGCTGACCCGGGGCCAGGTCGCGAACATGGTGGAGGTCGCCCGCCGGCTCCAGGGCCGGAACCAGGTGCTGTGGAAGCTCCCGAAGGAACAGCAGCACCTCCTGCCGCCGAAGGAGCAGCTGCCGGACAACCTGCGCATCGAGAGCTGGGTCCCCTCCCAGCACGATGTCCTCGCCCACCCGAACGTGAAGGTCTTCTTCACCCACGGCGGCGGCAACGGCTTCAACGAAGGCGTGTACTTCGGCAAGCCGCTCGTGGTGCGCCCGCTGTGGGTGGACTGCTTCGACCAGGCCGTGCGCGGCCGGGACTTCGGCATCAGCCTGACCCTCGACCGGCCCCAGGACTTCGATGTCGACGACGCCGTCGACAAGCTCCAGCGGGTGCTGAACAACCCCTCCTTCCGGGAGAAAGCGGAGCGGCTCGGTGCCCTGCAGCGCGCGGCGGGCGGCCGCGAGTCCGCCGCCGATCTGATCCTCGGCCTCCCGGCCCTGGCCTAGCGGAAGCCGAGACACCGAGACCCCCGTACGAGGAGAAGAAGAGAACGATGTCGTTCAAGTACCCCGTGTCCAGGCCCGCCCTGGACGGCAAAGAGCTCGAATACCTCACCGCGACCGTCGAGGACGGCTGGATCTCGTCCCAGGGCCCGATGGTCCAGCGCTTCGAGCGCGCCTTCGCGGACTACAACGGAGTCGCCCACGGCGTGGCTTGTTCCTCCGGGACGGCCGCCCTCACCCTGGCCCTGCGGGCCCTGGGCGTCGGCCCGGGCGACGAGGTGATCGTCCCCGAGTTCACCATGGTCGCCTCCGCGTGGGCGGTCACCTACACCGGGGCCACGCCCGTCTTCGTCGACTGCGGTGACGACCTGAACATCGACGTCACCCGCATCGAGGAGAAGATCACGCCGCGGACGAAGGCGATCATGCCCGTCCACATCTACGGGCGGCGCTGCGACATGGACGCGATCATGGACCTCGCGTACCAGTACAACCTGCGCGTGGTGGAGGACTCCGCCGAGGCCCACGGTGTCCGCCCGGTCGGGGACATCGCCTGCTTCTCGCTCTTCGCCAACAAGATCATCACTTCCGGCGAGGGCGGCGTCTGCCTGACCGACGACCCCAGGCTCGCCGGGCAGCTCGCGCACCTGCGCGCGATGGCCTTCACCAAGGAACACAACTTCCTGCACAAGAAGCTCGCCTACAACTACCGGATGACGGCCATGCAGGCCTCCGTCGCCCTGGCGCAGACCGAGCGGCTGGACGAGATCCTCGAAGCGCGCCGCGCGATCGAGAAGCGCTACGACGAGGGTCTCGCGGACGTCCCCGGCATCACGCTGATGCCGCCCCGGGACGTGCTGTGGATGTACGACCTGCGGGCCGAACGCCGCGAGGAACTGCGGGCGTTCCTGGCCGACGCGTCCATCGAGACCCGGCTCTTCTTCAAGCCGATGAGCCGCCAGCCCCTGTACCTCCACCCCGACTGGCCCTCGCTCAAGGCGAACGTCTTCGCCGAGGACGGGCTGTACCTGCCCACACACACCGGGCTGACCGCCGCCGACCAGGACTTCGTGATCGGCAAGGTCCGCGCGTTCTACGGCGTGAGCTGACCGACCCGCCCGAAGAGGGGATATCCGCAACATGACGCTCTCCGACCCCTTGGTGGTCGACTTTCCGCTGCGCAAGCCCGGCGTGCCCTTCCCGCCACCGGGCTACACCGACTACCGCGAGCACGAGGGGCTGGTGCTCTCCCACCTGCCCAACGGCGACCGGGTCTGGCTGGTCACCCGGCACGAGGACGTACGCGCCGTGCTGACCGATCCGAAGATCAGCTCCAACCCCGAGCACAAGGGCTTCCCCAACGTGGGAGTGAGCCTGGGAGTGCCCAAACAGGACCAGATCCCGGGCTGGTTCGTGGGGATGGACTCCCCGGAGCACGACCGGTTCCGCAAGGCGCTCATCCCCGAGTTCACCGTCCGGCGCGTCCGGGCGATGCGGCCGGCGATCGAGGAGACGGTGGACCGCTGCCTCGACGCCCTGCTGGCCTCGGGCGACTCCGGTGACCTCATCGCCGACTTCGCGCTGCCCATCCCCTCCCTGGTGATCTCGTCGCTGCTCGGCGTGCCGCCCGGCGACCGTGACTTCTTCGAGTCCCGGACGCGCACCCTGATCTCCATCCGCTCCTCCACCGAGGAGCAGCGGACGGCCGCCGCCAAGGATCTGCTGCGCTATGTCAACCGTCTGGTGTCCATCAAGGAGAAGTGGCGCGGCGACGACCTGATCAGCCGGCTGCTGGCCTCCGGTTCGATCGCCCCCCACGAGCTGCCCGGCGTGCTGATGCTGCTGCTCATCGCCGGTCACGAGACCACGGCGAACAACATCGGGCTCGGCGTGGTCACTCTTCTGACGAATCCTCAGTGGATCGGTGACGACCGGGCCGTGGAGGAGACGCTGCGCTTCCACTCGGTCGCCGACCTGGTGTCGCTGCGGGTGGCGGTCGAGGACGTGGAGATCGCCGGCCAGCTCGTCAAGGCGGGCGAGGGCATCGTGCCCCTGGTCGCCGCGGCCAACCACGACGAGAACGCCTTCGAGTGCCCCCACATGTTCGACCCCTCCCGGTCCGCCCGCCACCACGTGGCCTTCGGCTACGGCGTGCACCAGTGCCTGGGGCAGAACCTGGTGCGGATCGAGATGGAGATCGCTTACCGGAAGCTCTTCGAACGCATCCCCACGCTCGAACTCGCCGTGCCCGTCGACGGCCTGGCCGTCAAGACCGACGGCGTGCTGTACGGCCTGCACGAGCTGCCGGTCCGCTGGTAGCAGACCCCCCACCCATCCGCCGGGCGTGCCGATCGGCCGCCCGGCGGGCCTGATCACACAGGAGAGACACCGAACATGCGTATCACCGTTGACGCCGACCGCTGCGTGGGGGCGGGCCAGTGCGTGCTGTCCGCGCCGGAGGTCTTCGACCAGGACGAGGACGGGCTGGTCACCCTCCTCATGGCCCCGGGCACCGAGGAGGAGGCGAAGGCCCGGCTGGCGAGCGGCCTCTGCCCGTCCCGGGCGATCACCGTGCACGAGGACTGACGCACGCCCCGGGTGATCCGCCGGCCGCGTCCCCCAACCGACGAAAGCGCTTGAGTTCCTGGAGTGATGGTGTCCGTCCACACAGATGACTACGCGATAGACCCGCCCGCCGACACGGCCGGTGTACTGGGAGGCTTCACGCTCCCCGAGGTTTTCGAAGCCGCCGCGGCGGCCTCCCCCGACGCGGTGGCCGTCGTCGACCGGGACCGCTCCTGGACCTGGCGGCAGTGGCGGGCGGAGGTCGACGCGCTGGCGCGCGGTCTGCAGGAGTCGGGCGTCACACCGGGCGACGTGGTGGCGGTGCGGCTGCCGAACTGCTGGGAGTTCGAGACCCTGCACCTGGCCGTCGCGGCCGTCGGAGCCGTGCTGCTGCCCGTGCACCAGGGCACCTCGGACACCGACACCCTGGCCCTGCTGGCCCGGGCGGAACCTGTCGTCCTCGTCCTGTCGGCCGCCGGGAGCGAGGACGCGGAAGCGGCCCGCCCGTTCCTCCGGGACGTGGCGTCGCTACGGTCCGTACTGGTCGCCGGGGCCTTCGGGACGGCGGCCGGGGAACCGGGGATCACCCCGCTCGACGGGCTCTTGGCGACCTGGGCGGGCTGCGCGCCCCGGCCGGTGGACGTCACCCCCGAGATGCCCCTCGTGCTCGTCCCCTCGTCCGGTACCACCTCGGCGCGGCCCAAGCTCTGCGTGCACAGCCACGACGGTCTGCTGTCGAACACCGCGGCGGTCGCCGCCGAGGGCTCCGACGCCTTCCGCCGCCCGGTCCTCACGGCCTGCCCCCTGACCCACCTGTTCGGCCTGCAGTCCATGCACACGGCACTGTTCGCCGCGTGCGGCCAGGTCCTGCTCACCGGCTGGGACCCGGACAGGTTCCTGGAACTGGCGCGGCGCCACGATCCGGGCGTCGTCTTCGCCGTGCCGGCCCAGCTCCACGACCTCGTCGCCCGGCTCGCCGCGCCGGACGGTGCGGCGGGCTTCCGGCCGCACGAGGTGCGTACGGCCGGGGCCCCCGTTCCGCCCGCGCTCGCCGGGGACGTCGAGGCCGCCCTCGGCTGCGGCCTGGCCGTGGTGTGGGGGATGTCCGAGGCCGGCACCGGCACGTTCAGCCGCGTCGGCGACCCCGTCGGCAGCGTGGGCCGGCCGGTGAACGGCTCCCGGGTGCGCGTCGTCGACGAGCACGGCGCGGAGTGCCCGGCGGGAGACACCGGTGAGCTGCAGTTCCGCGGCCCCGGCCTGTTCCGCGGCTACTTCCGCGAACCGGAGCTGACGCGCTCCGCACTCACCGAGGACGGCTGGCTGCGCACCGGCGACCTCGCGGTCCTCGGCGCCGACGGCCTGGTGTTCCTCCACGGCCGGGCGACCGAGCTGATCAACGTGAGCGGCCGGAAGTTCAGCGCCACCGAGGTGCAGGGCCTGCTCGCGGGCCTCACCGGGCTGGGCCCGCTGGCCGTGGTCGGCACCCCGGACACCCGGCTCGGCGAGTGCCCGTGCCTGGTGGTGACCGACCGCGCGGATCCCGCGATCGGCCTGACCGAGGTGACCGCCTTCCTGCACGGGCTGGGCGTCGCCGACCACAAGATCCCGCTTGAGCTGGTCAGCGTGCGCGCGCTCCCCCTGACCCCCGCCGGGAAGCTCGACCGCCGGGCGCTGGAACGGCTCCTGGCCGGGAACGAGGCCGCGCCCGCCCCGGTCCGCCCCGGCGCGGCCCCGCCCCGCTCGACCGAAGAGGCGCTGGAGCTCGTGCGCGTCTGCGTCGGCAGGTTGCTGGGGCGCGGGGACACCGCCGGCCTCTTCTCCCCCGACGCCGACTTCCGCCGCCTCGGCCTCGACTCCCTCCGCACGGTCCGGCTGCGCAATCTGCTGCGGGAGGAGACCGGGCTGCCCCTCCCTACCACCCTGGCCTTCGACTTCCCCACCCCGCTGGCCGTCGCCCGTGCGCTCACCGGGCAGGAGGAGACGGGCGGGGACGCCGCCCAGACGGCCGGAGCGGACTCCGCCGAACCCGTGGCGATCATCGGCATGGCGTGCCGCCTGCCGGGCGGCGTCGACACCCCCCAGGCCCTGTGGGACCTGCTCGCCGAGGGCTCCGACACGATGTCGGAATTCCCCACCGACCGCGGCTGGGACCTCGGCCGGCTCTTCGACGAGGACCCCGACCGCCCCGGCACCACCTACGCGCGCGAAGGCGGTTTCCTGCACGACGCGGGCCACTTCGACGCGGGGTTCTTCGGCCTCTCCGACCGGGAGGCCACGGCGACCGACCCGCAGCAGCGGCTGCTCCTCGAAGCGGCCTGGGAGACCTTCGAACGGGCGGGCATCGACCCGACGAGCCTGAAGGGAACCCGCACCGGTGTGTTCACCGGCGCCACGCACCGCGACTACGCCGCCGGCCTCTCCGTCGCCCAGGGCGAGCTGGAAGGCATGCTCTGCACCGGCACCGCCGGAAGCGCGATCTCCGGGCGCATCGCGTACACCTACGGGCTGGAGGGCCCGGCCCTGACGGTGGACACCGCCTCCTCGTCCTCCCTCGTCGCCCTGCACCTGGCCTGCCGTTCCCTGCGGTCGGGCGAGTCCGCCCTCGCGCTGGCCGGCGGCGTCACCGTCATGGCCTCCCCGGCCCCCTTCGTCCACTCCTCCCGGCTGCGCGCGCTGTCCCCCGGCTCCCGCGCCAGGGCCTACGCGGACGGCGCGGACGGCTCCGCCTGGTCCGAGGGCGCGGGACTGCTCCTGCTGGAACGGCTCAGCGACGCCCGCCGCAACGGACACCGCGTCCTGGCGCTCGTACGCGGCTCCGCCGTGAACCAGGACGGCGCCTCCAACGGGCTCACCGCGCCCAGCGGCCCCTCGCAGCAGCGCGTCATCCGCCAGGCCCTGGCCGACGCCCGGCTGACTCCCCAGGACATCGACGCCGTGGAGGGCCACGGCACCGGCACGCCGCTCGGCGACCCCGTCGAGGCCCAGGCCCTGCTGGCCACCTACGGCAGGGAACGCCCCGAGGGACGGCCCCTGTGGCTGGGCTCGGTGAAGTCGAACATCGGGCACACCCAGGCGGCCGCCGGCGTCGTCGGGGTCATCAAGACGGTGCTGGCGATGCGGCACGGCGTGCTGCCCCGGACCCTGCACGTGGACGCCCCGACGTCCCGGGTGGACTGGTCGGCCGGTTCGGTGCGGCTGCTGGACGAGGCCCGGCCCTGGCCCCGGACGGACGGACGGGCGCGCCGGGCCGGGGTGTCCTCGTTCGGGCTCACCGGCACCAACGCCCACGCGATCCTGGAGGAGGCGCCGGCCGAGGAGGACTCCGAAGCCGGCCCCACCGGAACCCCGGAGGCGGCCACCGGGCCGGCGGCGCCCTGGATCCTGTCCGCCCGCAGCCAGGCGGCGCTCCGCGTCCAGGCGCAGCGGCTGGCCGAACGCGGGCAGGCCCGCCTCGGGCTGACCGCGCAGGACATCGCCTACTCGCTGGCCACCACGCGCCCCCTGCACCGGCACCGGGCCGTCATCAGCGGTCCCGGGCGGGCGGAACTGCTGTCCGCCGCGGAGGAGTTCGGGGAAGGCAAGCGGGCGTCCGGGGTGAGCGTCGAGCACTCCGTGCCGGGCGGTCTCGCGTTCGTCTTCCCCGGGGGCGGCTGCCAGCGGCTCGGTATGGGGCGCGAGGCGGCCGAGGCGTTCCCCGTCTTCGCGGCCGCGCTGCACGAGGTGTGCGCCGTCGTGGACACCATGCTGGACCGGCCGCTCACCTCGGTGATGTGGGCGGACCCGGAATCCGAGGAAGCCGCCCTCATCGACGAGAACAGGTACGCGCAGCCGGCCCTGTTCGCCCTCCAGGTCGCCCTGTACCGGCTCTTCGAGTCCTGGGGCGTGGTCCCGGACCGGGTGGCGGGGCACTCGGCCGGCGAGACGGCCGCCGTTCACGTGGCGGGCGGCCTCGACCTCAAGGACGCGTGCACCGTGGTGGTGACCCGGGGCGTGCTGATGGACTCGCTGCCGCCCGACGGGGTCATGGTGGCGGTCCGCGTCTCGGAGAGCGAAGTGGCTCCGCTGCTCGCCGAGTCGCCGGGGCCCGTGGCGATCGCCTCCGTGAACGGCCCGCGGTCCCTCGTGCTCGCGGGCGCCGAGGAACCGCTGACCGCGCTCACGGACCGGCTCAACGCCGCCGGCCACAAAACCCGGCGGGTCGCGGTGAACGGTGCCGCGCACTCCCCGCTCATGGATCCCGTACTGGAGGAGTTCGGCGCCGTCGCCCGTACCCTCTCCTACTCCACGCCCGCCATCCCGGTGGTCTCGACCCTCACCGGCCGGCACCTGACCCCCGAGGACGCCCACGATCCCGACCACTGGGTGCGGCACCTGCGGGAGAGCGTGCGGTTCACGGACGCGGTCGACCGGCTCCGGAACGACCGGATCACCGGGTTCCTGGAGCTGGGCCCCCAGCCGGTCCTCACTCCGCTGATCGACGAGTGCCTGGAGGCCGCCGACCCCGGCTACGGGGCCGCCCTCGTGCCGGCCCTCAACGCCGGGGAGAGCGAGCGGCAGGCTCTGCTCACGGCGGTCGCCCGGATGCACGCCCATGGCGTTCCCGTCGACTGGCGGGCGGTGCTGCCCGACGCCCGGCCGGTTCCCCTGCCGACGTACCCCTTCCAGCGCCGGCGGTTCTGGCTGGCGTCCGACCAGGCGGGCCGGACGGACGAGGTGACGGGCGAGGTGACGGCCGAGGTGGCGGCGGACGGCGGGCCGCCGGAGCTGGCCGCCCGGCTGGCCGGCCTCGGCGCGGCCGAACAGGACGCGCTGATCCTCTCCCTGGTCCTCGCCGAGATCTCCGCGGT
Source organism: Streptomyces albireticuli (assembly GCF_021228125.1). GTDB lineage: Bacteria > Actinomycetota > Actinomycetes > Streptomycetales > Streptomycetaceae > Streptomyces > Streptomyces albireticuli. The sequence goes on along the minus strand of NZ_JAJQQS010000016.1, from coordinate 127,656 downwards.
GCTCGGTGACGAGGCGGGGGTCGACGAGAGCGGCCAGGCGTTCAAGCTGATGGGCGTCACCTCGGTGAGCGCGGTGGAACTGCGCAACCGGATCCACGCCGTCACGGGGGTACGGCTGCCGGCCACCCTCGTGTACGACCACCCCACGCCGGAGGCCGTCGTCCGGCTCATCCGCGAGCGGCTCCGCCCGCCGGCCGACGACCTGCCCGCGCGCGACGTGGCCTCCGTCGTCGCCGAGCTGGAGTCCCTGCTCGCCTCCGGCGCGGAGGTGTCCGGGGAGACGGTGGCGCGGCTCAAGGCGCTGGCCGCCGGCCGCGCCGCCGAGACGCCCTCGAACGGCGCGCTCGACCTGACGTCGGCCAGCGACGACGAACTGTTCCGCCTGATGGACGAGGTCGGGTGACCGGCGCGGGTGAGGGGGCCCGCGGGCCCCCTCACCCGCCCGAGGGCCGGCGACGCCGGCCCCGCACCACAGCTGGGCGAGCCCCGGGATCCTTCGTGTACGGCCAGTGGCTCGGCACACCCCCTCGCGCGGGGCTCGCAGTCGATACCCCCGCCGCCGGAACCCTTCCCGCGCGGCACTCGGAACACTCATCTGCGGGAGAACAGCCATGAGCGGGCTCGCCCTGCCCACCGCCGCCCGGACCGCCGGGGACATCATGATCGAGGCGGCCGACGTCAGCAAGACGTTCGGTTCGCTACGCGCACTGGACTCGGTGAGCGTCTCCGCGCGCCGGGGAACCGTACTCGCCCTGCTCGGCCACAACGGCGCGGGCAAGACCACCCTCGTCAACGTCCTCACCGCGGCTCTGCCCCCGACCTCGGGGCGGGCCGCGGTCGCCGGTTTCGACGTCGTGCGCGATCCGCGCGAGGTGCGTAAACGGGTGGGCCTGACCGGCCAGTTCGCCTCGGTCGACCCCCAGCTCACCGGGCGGGAGAACCTCGTACTGCTGGCCCGTCTGCTCGGCGCGGACCCTCGCTCGGCCCGGGCCAGGGCCGATGAGCTGCTGGAGCTGTTCGGCCTCCAGAAGTTCGCCACCCGCCGGCCGGGCACCTACTCCGGCGGGCTGCGCAGGCGCCTCGACCTGGCCGCGTCCCTGGTCGGCCACCCCGACGTCATCTTCCTCGACGAGCCGACGACCGGTCTGGACCCGTCGAGCCGGCTGAACCTCTGGGAGATCGTCGAGGGTCTCGTCGCCGAGGGCACCACGGTCCTGCTCACGACGCAGTACCTCGACGAGGCGGACCGCCTCGCGGACTCCATCACCGTCCTCTCCGCCGGCGCGGTCATCGCGAGCGGCACCTCCGAGGAGCTCAAGTCCACGGTGGGACGGCGCACGGTGACGGTGACCCCGGACGCCGCGGCCGACCCCGCGGTGGCCTGCGACGCCGTGCGGCGGGCGGGCCTGGAGCCGGTGATGGACCACGAGAACGGCACCATCGTCATCGTCATCGAGGCCTCGAAGGACGTCGCGGTCGTGATCAGGGCCCTGGACCAGGTGGGCATCGAGGCCGCGGAGCTCTCCTTCGGGGAGCCGACCCTCGACGACGTCTATCTCACCCTGGCCGCCGGGACCGCCCGGCCCTCCTCATGAGCCGCACTGGTCCCGCGGCCGTCCGGCCGGCACACACCGCCCCGGCGGCGCACACCACTCCCGTGAACCGCTCACGTACCTCGCACATCCCGCAGATCGTGGAGACCCTATGACCACACAACTCATCGGAACACCCGACACCGCGCCGCCGACCCCGGATTCCACCACGGGGTCGGCGGCCGCATGGGGCGGCGGCAGCTCGATGTTCACCCAGATCCGGGTGCTCACCGGCCGGTCCCTGCGTGCCCTGGTGACCGATCCCGGCGTGATCCTCTTCGGCCTGTTCCAACCAGTGATCATCCTGTTCATCCTGACCCAGGTCTTCAGCGGGATGGGCAAGTCCGCCCACTTCCCCCAGGGGATCAGCTATCTCGACTTCGTGATGCCGGCCATCCTGGTGGACAACGCGGTGCAGTCCGCGACCCAGTCCGGGATCGGCGTGGTGGACGACCTCAAGAACGGCATGGTCGCCCGGCTGCGCTGCATGCCCGTCCACCCCAGCTCGCTGCTGATCGCCCGTAGCCTGGCGAACCTGGTCCGCGCCGCGATCCAGATCGTGATCGTCCTCGTGCTGGCCGTCACCGTGCTCGGCTATTCTCCCCAGGGCGGCCCCGAGAAGCTCCTCGCCTCGGCCGGACTGGCTCTCTTCATCACCTGGACCCTGGGGTGGGCCTTCATCGCCGCGGCCACCTGGCTGCGGCGTGCGGAGCCCATGCAGAACCTCGCCGTCATCGCGATCCTCCCCCTGATGTTCGCGTCGAGCGCCTACGTCCCGGTCGACGACCTGCCGGCGTGGCTGAGCGCGGTCGCCCAGGCCAATCCGCTGACGTACGCGATCGACGCGACGCGCGCCCTCGCGCTGGACACGCCCGGCACCGGCTCCGCCCTGATCGCCGTGGTCATCAGCGGCGTCATCGCCGTCGTGGGCGGTGTGCTCGCCGTCGTCGGCTTCCGCCGCCCGCTCTGAGGCGGCTGATCCCCTCTCCGATCTCTTCCCGCACGACGAAGCGGCCCGCACCGGGAACATCCGGTGCGGGCCGCTTCGTCGTGCCTGTCGGATCGGTCAGGACAGTCCGAGCTCGTTGTCGAGGAGGTCGAAGACCTCGTCGTCGGAGGCGGAGTCGAAGTCGAAGTCCTCGTCGTCCGAGGCGGCTTCACGATCGGCTCCCGCGCCGGCGTCCCGCAGGGCGCCCCACTTCGCCATGAGCACCTCCAGGCGGCCCGCTATCTGCTCGTGGGCCTCCTCCGTGACGTCGAGTCCACCGAACGCCTTCTCCAGCCTGTCGAGCTCGCTCAGGAGCGCTTCCGGGCCGGAGGCCGACTCGGGTGCGATCCGGGTGAGGAGATGGTCGACGAGCTCCGCCGGCGTCGGGTAGTCGAAGAGGAGCGTCGCCGGAAGCCGGACCTCGGCGAGGGTGCTCAGCCGGTTGCGGAGCTCGATCGCCGTCAGGGAGTCGAACCCGAGGTCCTGGAAGGCCTGGTCCGGGCCGATCTCCGCGGCTCCGTCATGGCCCAGTACGGCCGCGATCTGGCCGCGTACGGTCTCCAGCACGGCCTCGCGCGCCTCGGCCGGGGACAGTCCGGTCAGCCGCTGTACGAGGCCGGACGCCGCGGCCGTACCGGACGCGGTCGTGCGCCGGGTACGGGTACGGATCAGACCGCGCAGCAGCGGCAGGGGCTCTCCCTGAGCGCGCAGGGCCGCGAGGTCCAGGCGGACGGGGAGCAGCATCGGCTCGGCGGTGGCCATGGCGGTGTCGAAGAGGGTGACGCCCTCCTCCGCCGACAGTTCGGGCATGCCCGAACGGGCGATCCGCTGGAGGTCGGCGTTCGTGAGCGTGCCGGTCATGCCGCCGTCCTGGGCCCAGGGGCCCCACGCCAGGGACACGGCGGGAAGGCCCGCGGCCCGGCGGCGGTGGGCCAGGGCGTCCAGGAAGGCGTTGCCGGCCGCGTAGTTGGCCTGGCCCGCGCTGCCGAACGTACCGGCCACGGAGGAGAAGACCACGAACGCGTCCAGATCCAGATCCTTGGTCGCCTCGTGGAGGTTCCACGCCGCGTCGACCTTCGGCCGCAGAACGGCCGACAGGCGATCCGCCGTCAGCGAGCCCACCACACCGTCGTCGAGAACACCGGCGGTGTGCACGACCGCGGTGACGGAGTGCCGCACCACCAGATCCGCCACAGCGGCCCCGTCGGTCACATCGCACGCCTCGACGACAGCGTTCGCGCCCTGTTCCGCCAGCTCGGCGACGAGCTGCTCGGCGCCGTCGGCGGCCGGGCCGCGGCGGCTGACCAGGAGCAGGCTCCGTACCCCGTGCACCGCCACCAGGTGGCGAGCGAGGGTCCGGCCCAGACCACCCGTACCACCGGTGATCAGGACCGTGCCGGAGGCGTCCCACGTGACATCGGCGTCGCCCCGTGTCTCCACTCGGGCGAGACGGGCCGCGAGGGCCTGGCCGTCACGGAGCAGCAGTCGCGGCTCGTCGGAAGCGAGGGCCTGGGCAAGCGCCGTCACCTCGGCCTCGCCGTCGCTGTCCAGGTCCACCAGACCGAAGCGGCCGGGGTTCTCCGACTGCGCGGAGCGGATCAGCCCTTGGACCGCGGCGCCGGCGAGGTTCTCGCCCGAGGTCGCGCCCCGGGTCACGAACACCAGGCGCGACTCCGCGAACCGCTCGTCCGCCAGCCACGACCGCACCAGCTCCAGCGCCCGGGCGGTCGCCGTGTGCACGGCCTCCACGGTGTCGCCGGCATCGAGGCTCTGCGCGACCAGGACGACCTCGGGGACGTCCGCCCCGGTCAAGGCGTCCAGATCCGGGTGGACCGGCAGGGAGAGTCCGTTCAGGAGGCCCTCCGGGTCCTTGCCGAGCAGGGCGAGCGACCCGAGGGGCTCACCGGTGGGCTCGACACAGGCCCAGTCGAGCGTGAAGAGGGAGTCCCGGTCACCGGCCCGCAACTGATCGGCGGAGATCGGACGCACGACGAGCGAATCCACGGAGGCGACGGGCGCGCCCGCCGGATCGGCCATCGCGATGGACACACCGCCCTCGGCGAGGCTCAGGCGCACCCGGACCTGCGAGGCACCGGAGGCATGGAGCGACACGCCGGTCCACGAGAACGGGACGGAGCCCGCGCCGTCTCCCCCGGCCGCCATCGAGGCGTGCAACGCGGCGTCGAAGAGAGCGGGGTGCAGACCGTAGGCGGCACCGTCCGTCCCTTCGGGGAGCCGGACCTCGGCGAACACGTCGTCGCCGAGCTTCCAGGCCGCTCGGAGGCCCTGGAACACCGGGCCGTACGCGAATCCGGCGTCCGCGAACCGCTCGTAGCAGCCCGCCACATCGACGGACTCGGCGCCCGTCGGGGGCCATACCGTGGTGTCGAACGCCACCGGCTCGGCACCTCCGGTCAGGGCACCGCTCGCGTGCAGCGTCCACGGTTCCTCGCCCTCACGCGAGTGCACCGCCACGGCCCGGCGACCCGAATCATCGGGCTCACCGACCCACACCTGCACCTGCACACCGCCGCCGGAAGCCGGCAGCACCAGCGGCGCGGCGAGCGTCAGCTCCTCCAGAACATCGCAACCGACCTCGTCGGCCGCACGCAGGGCGAGCTCCACCAGTGCCGTACCCGGCACCAGCACCGAACCCATCACCACATGATCCGCGAGCCACGGATGCGACGACATCGAGAGGCGGCCGGTGAACAGCAGGCCGCCGGATCCCGCCAGCTCCACGGCGGCGCCCAGCAGCGGGTGCTCCGCCGAGCCCAGACCCGCGAACCGCACGTCACCCGCGCGCGCCACCCCGCCCGAGGGCCAGAACCGCTCGTGCTGGAACGCGTACGTCGGCAGGTCGACCTGCCGGGCACCCGTACCGGCGAACATCGCCGACCAGTCCACCCGGGCGCCCTGGACATACAGCTCGGCCAAGGCACCGAATACCGCTGCCTCCTCGTCCCGGTTCTTGCGCAGGAGGGGAACGGGAGCAGTCGCTTCAGGCAGGGATTCCCGGGCCATGGCCGACAGGACGCCGTCCGGGCCGAGCTCCAGGAACCGCGTCGCGCCTTCCGCGCTCAGGGCCCGAACCCCGTCCGCGAAGCGCACCGCTTCCCGGACGTGGCGCACCCAGTAGTCGGCGGACGCCAGCTGTCCGGACTCGGCGAGCCGACCGGTCAGGTTGGAGACCACGGGGATCCTCGGCTCGCCGAACGACAGCCCGGCCACGACCTCCCGGAACCCGTCCAGCATCGGCTCCATCAGCGGCGAGTGGAAGGCGTGCGAGACCCGCAGGCGGCTGGTCTTCCTGCCTTCGTCCTCGAAGTGCGCCGCGACGGCGAGTACGGCCTCTTCGGCACCGGAGACCACGACCGACGACGGACCGTTGACCGCCGCGAGCGACACGCCCTCCGTCAGCAGCGGAAGCACCTCGGCTTCCTCCGCCTGGACGGCGACCATCGCGCCGCCGACCGGCAGGGCCTGCATCAGCCGGCCGCGTGCCGCGACGAGCGCACACGCGTCGGCCAGGGAGAAGACGCCCGCGACATGCGCGGCGGCGATCTCACCGACCGAGTGACCGGCCACGAACTCCGGCCGCACACCCCACGATTCGACCAACCGGAACAACGCCACCTCGACCGCGAACAACGCCGTCTGCGCGTACGCCGTCTGGTTCAGCAGCTCCGCGTCCTCACCCCACACCACATCCCGCAGCGGGCGGTCCAGGTGCTCGTCCAGCCCCGCGCACACCGCGTCGAAAGCCTCCGCGAAGACGGGGAACCGGGCGTACAACTCGCGGCCCATTCCCAGCCGCTGCGAACCCTGACCCGAGAACAGGAACGCCGATTTCCCGGCACTCACCGCCCCCGCGACCGCGCCCGGTCCGCTCTCGCCGACCGCGACGGCCGACAGAGCGCGCAACATGTCAGAACGCTCCACGCCCCACACCACCGCGCGGTGGGCGAAGCTCGACCGGCCGGTCACCAACGAGTAGGCCAGATCCGCGGCCCGCGACCCGGGGTCGGCGTCGAGGTGGGACAACAGTCGTGCCGCCTGGGCCCGCAGCGCGGCGGCGGACTTGCCGGACACCACGAACGGCACCATCCCGTCCGTGTCCGCCGTCGGTTCGCCCTCCTCGGCCGGAGCCGGCTGTTCCAGGATCACGTGCGCGTTCGTACCGCTGATCCCGAAGGAGGAGACACCGGCGCGTCGCGGTCCGGCGCCCTCCGGCCAGGCCGTCGGCTCGGTGAGGAGCTCCACGGCCCCGGCGGTCCAGTCGACGTGCGACGACGGCGCGTCCACGTGCAGGGTGCGCGGCAGCTCGCCGTGGCGCATCGCCATCACCATCTTGATCACACCCGCGACACCCGCCGCGGCCTGCGCGTGACCGATGTTCGACTTCACCGAGCCCAGCAACAGCGGACGGTCATCGGGCCGGTCCTGGCCGTAAGTGGCCAACAGCGCCTGGGCCTCGATCGGGTCACCCAGCGTGGTGCCCGTGCCGTGCGCCTCCACCGCGTCCACGTCCGCCGCGGACAGCCCGGCACTCGCCAGCGCCTGACGGATCACCCGCTGCTGCGACGGCCCGTTAGGGGCGGTCAGACCGTTGGACGCGCCGTCCTGGTTCACGGCGCTGCCGCGCACGGTCGCCAGGATCCGGTGTCCGTTCCGGCGCGCGTCCGACAGACGTTCCAGGACGAGCATGCCGACGCCCTCGCCCCAGCCGACACCGTCGGCGCCGTCGGCGAACGCCTTGCACCGACCGTCCGGGGAGAGACCGCGCTGGCGGGAGAACTCCACGAACGTCGTCGGCGTCGACATCACCGTCACACCGCCCGCCAGGGCCAGTGAGCTCTCACCCGACCTCAGCGACTGCGCGGCCAGGTGCAGCGCCACCAGCGACGACGAGCACGCCGTGTCGACCGTGACCGCCGGGCCCTCGAAGCCGAAGGTGTACGACACCCGGCCCGAGGCCACACTGCCCGCGCTGCCACTGCCCTGGTGACCCTCGAACTCAGGTCCGGATACGAGGTTGGCGTAGTCGTTGTACATCACGCCCGCGAAGACACCCGTCTGGCTCCCACGGAGTGCGGCCGGGTCGATGCCGGCGCGTTCGAGCGCCTCCCAGGTCGTCTCCAGGAGCAGTCGCTGCTGCGAGTCCGTCGCCAGCGCCTCCCGTGGGCTCATCCCGAAGAACGAGGGGTCGAACTCCGCCGCCTCCTTGAGGAATCCGCCCGAGCGGGTGTAGCTCGTCCCCGTGTGCTCGGGGTCGGGGTTGTAGAGCGCCTCCACGTCCCAGCCGCGGTCGGCCGGGAAGCCGGAGACGGCGTCCACACCGTCCGACACCAGCCGCCACAAGTCCTCCGGGGAGGTGACTCCGCCGGGGAATCGGCAGCTCATCCCTACGATCACCACGGGATCGTCCGTGACGACGGCCGGTACCCGGACCGGCGACGACACCACGGGATCCGCGCCGAACAGCTCGTCCAGCAGCAGGCCCACCAGGGCGTCCGCCGTCGGGTAGTCGAACACGGCCGTGGCCGGGAGACGCAGGCCGGTCACGTCGTTGATCCGGTTGCGCAGTTCGACGGCCGTCAGGGAATCGAAGCCGAGGTCCTGGAACGCCCGGGTCGGGTCGATCTCAGCGGATCCGGCGTGTCCGAGGACCGTCGCGATTTTCCCGCGCACGACGTCCAGCAGCACCTCACGCCTGTCCGCCGTGGACAGTCCGGTCAAGCGCTGCACGAGGCCGGACGCGACAGCCGAACCGGACGCCGACGTGCGCCGGGTACGGGTACGGATCAGACCGCGCAGCAGCGGCAGGGGCTCGCCCTGGGCGCGCAGGGCCGCGAGGTCCAGACGCACCGGGAGCACCATGGGCTCGGTGGCGGCGAGGGCGGCGTCGAAGAGTGCCGCGCCTTCCTCTGCCGACAGCGGCGGCATCCCGGAACGGGCCATGCGCTGGATGTCGGCGTCCGACAGGGTGCCGGTCATGCCGCCGTCCTGGGCCCAGGGGCCCCACGCCAGCGACACGGCGGGAAGGCCCGCGGCCCGGCGGTGGTGGGCCAGGGCGTCCAGGAAGGCGTTGCCGGCCGCGTAGTTGGCCTGGCCCGCGCTGCCGAACGTACCGGCCACGGAGGAGAAGACCACGAACGCGTCCAGATCCAGATCCTTGGTCGCCTCGTGGAGGTTCCACGCCGCGTCGACCTTCGGCCGCATGACGGCCGCCAGCCGCTCCGGGGTGAGGGAGCCCACCACACCGTCGTCGAGAACACCGGCGGTGTGCACGACCGCGGTGACGGAGTGCCGACCCACCAGATCCGCCACAGCGGCCCGGTCCGTCACATCGCACGCCTCGACAGTGGCGGTCGCGCCACCCAGCGCGAGTTCGGCGACGAGCTCTCCCGCGCCCTCGGCGGCAAGGCCCCTGCGGCTGACCAGGACCAGGTTCCGTACCCCGTGCTCCGCCACCAGATGACGGGCCATCACCTGCCCCAGACCGCCCGTACCGCCGGTGATCAGGACCGTGCCGGAGGCGTCCCACGTGACATCGGCGTTGCCCCGTGTCTCCACTCGGGCGAGACGGGCCGCCAGCACCTGTCCGTCACGGACCAGGAGCTGAGGCTCGTCGGAGGTGAGCGCCAGCGGCAGCACCGACGCGTCGGCGTCACCGTCCAGGTCCACCAGGCCGAAGCGGCCCGGGCTCTCCGACTGCGCGGAACGGACCAGGCCCTGGACCGCGGCACCGGCGAGGTCCTCGCCGGACGTCGCGCCCCGGGTCACGAACACCAGGCGCGACTCCGCGAACCGCTCGTCCGCCGGCCACGACCGCACCAGCTCCAGCGCCCGGGCGGTCGCCGCGTGCACGGCCTCCACTGTGTCGCCGGATCCGGCGGACGTCGCGACGAGCACGGCGTCGGGTGCGCCGGTCCCGGCGAGGGCGTCCAGGTCCGCGTGGGCCTGGAGCGGGAGACCCTTCAAGAGGCCCTCGGTGTCCTCGCCGAGCACGGCGAGCGATCCGAGGGGCTCACCGGCGAGCTGGACTCCGGCCCAGTCGAGCGTGAAGAGGGAGTCCCGGTCGCCGGTCCGCAGCTGGTCCGCGGAGATCGGACGCACGACGAGCGACTCGACCGAGGCGACGGGCGCGCCCGCCGGGTCCACGATCACGAGCGACGCTCCGCCGTCGACCTCACGGATACGGACGCGGATGTGCGAGGCACCGGAGGCGTGCAGCGACACACCGGTCCACGAGAACGGGACGGCGCCTTCGACCTCTCCCCCGGCGACCATCGACGCGTGCAACGCGGCGTCGAAGAGGGCCGGGTGCAGACCATAGGCCGCACCGTCCGTGCCCTCGGGGAGCCGGACGTCCGCGAACACGTCGTCGCCGAGCTTCCAGGCGGCCTGGAGACCCTGGAAGGCAGGGCCGTACAGGAACCCGGACTCCGCGAACCGCTCGTAGCAGCCCGCCGCATCGACCGGCTCAGCACCCGCAGGAGGCCACACCGACGTATCGAACACCGGTGCCTCGGCCCCGGTGGTCACCGAGCCGCCGGCGTGCAGCGTCCACGGCTCCTCGCCCTCACGCGAATGCACCGCCACGGCCCGGCTACCCGAATCATCGGGCTCACCGACCCACACCTGCACCTGCACACCACCACCGGAAGCCGGCAGCACCAGCGGCGCGGCAAGCGTCAGCTCCTCCAGAACATCGCAACCGACCTCGTCGGCCGCACGCAGGGCCAACTCCACCAGCGCCGTACCCGGCACCAGCACCGAACCCATCACCACATGATCCGCAAGCCACGCGTGCGACGACATCGACAACCGGCCCGTGAACAACAGACCACCCGAGCCCGCCAGCTCCACCGCCGCACCCAGCAGAGGATGCTCCGCCGAACCCAGACCCGCCGACCGCACGTCGCCGGATCGGGCTCCGGCCGTCGCGGGCCAGAATCGTGTGCGCTGGAAGGCGTATGTCGGCAGGTCGACCCGCCGGGCGCCGGTACCGGCGAACACGGCGTCCCAGTCGACCGGCACGCCCTGGACGTGCAGTCGTGCCAGGGCCGTGAGCAGCGCCGGTTCCTCGGCGCGGTCCTTGCGCAGGGCCGGGGCGAAGACGGCCTCGTCCGGCGCGGATTCCGCGGCGAGCGCGGAGAGGGCGCCGTCGGGGCCGAGCTCCAGGAACTCGGTCACGCCCTGGGCCGCCAGCGCGCGCACGCCGTCGGCGAACCGTACGGCCTCGCGGACGTGGCGGACCCAGTACTCCGCCGAGCCCAGTTGCTCCGCGGTGGCCGGCTCGCCGGTGACGTTCGAGATGAGCGGGATGCCCGGCACGCCGTATGTCACACGCTCGGCGACCTGCCGGAACTCGTCCAGCATCGGTTCCATCAGCGGCGAGTGGAAGGCGTGCGAGACCCGCAGCCTGCTGGTCCTGCGCCCCTCGTCGGCGAAGTGGGAACGGATCGCCTCCACGGCCTCCTCGGCCCCCGAGACGACCACCGACGACGGACCGTTGACCGCCGCGAGCGACACGCCCTCCGTCAGCAGCGGAAGCACCTCGTCCTCCGCCACCCCGATCGCCGCCATCGCGCCGCCCGAGGGCAGGGCCTGCATGAGCCGGCCGCGTGCCGCCACCAGCGCGCAGGCGTCCGGCAGGGAGAAGACGCCCGCGACGTGCGCGGCGGCGATCTCACCGACCGAGTGCCCCATGAGGTGGTCGGGGCGCACGCCCCACGCCTCCATGAGCCGGAACAGCGCCATCTCGACGGCGAACAGCGCCGTCTGGGCGTACGCCGTCTGGTTCAGCAGCTCCGCGTCCTCACCCCACACCACCTCGCGCAGCGGGCGGTCCAGGTGCTCGTCCAGCCCGGCACACACCGCGTCGAAGGCCTCCGCGAAGACGGGGAACCGGGCGTACAGCTCCCGGCCCATCCCCAGCCGCTGCGAACCCTGACCGGAGAACAGGAAGGCGCGCTTGCCCGCGCGGATCTCGCCTTCCGCCGCGATGTCCGCCTCGCTCCGGCCCTCGGCCAGGGCGGACAGCGAACGCAGCAGGGCGTCCCGGTCCGCGGCCAGCACCACCGCGCGGTGGTGGAAGCCCGAACGGCCGGTCGCGAGGGAGTACGCGACGTCCGTGAGCCGCTGTCCGGGCTCGCGGTCGAGGTGGGACAGCATACGGGCCGCCTGGGCCCGCAGCGCGGGCGCGGACTTGCCGGACACCACGAACGGGACGAGGCTCTCCGTGTCCGACGGCTCCTCCCCGGGCCCGGTCGGCTCCGGCTCGGGCTGTTCCAGGATCACGTGCGCGTTCGTACCGCTGATCCCGAACGAGGACACGCCCGCGCGCCGCGGCCGGTCCGCCTCGGGCCAGGTGGCCGGCTCGGTCAGCAGCTCCACCGCCCCGGCGGTCCAGTCGACGTGGCTCGACGGCACGTCCACGTGCAGGGTGCGCGGCAGCTCGCCGTGGCGCATCGCCATCACCATCTTGATCACACCCGCGACGCCCGCCGCGGCCTGCGCGTGACCGATGTTCGACTTCACCGTGCCGAGCAGCAGCGGACGGTCCTCCGGCCGGTGTTGTCCGTAGGTGGCGAGCAGTGCCTGGGCCTCGATGGGGTCGCCCAGGGTCGTACCGGTGCCGTGGGCCTCGACGACGTCGACGTCCGCGGCGGACAGGCCGCCGCTGGCCAGCGCCTGACGGATCACCCGCTGCTGGGACGGCCCGTTGGGGGCGGTCAGGCCGTTGGAGGCGCCGTCCTGGTTCACGGCGCTGCCGCGAACGGTCGCCAGGATCCGGTGCCCGTTTCGGCGGGCGTCCGAGAGCCGCTCCAGCACCAGGATGCCGGCGCCTTCGGACCAGCCCACGCCGTCGGCTCCGTCGGCGAACGCCTTGCAGCGCCCGTCCGGGGAGAGTCCGTTCTGGCGGGAGAACTCCACGAAGGTCAGCGGGGTCGACATCACCGTCACACCGCCCGCGAGCGCGAGCGAGCACTCGCCGGACCGCAGCGACTGCGCGGCCAGGTGCAGCGCCACCAGCGACGACGAGCACGCCGTGTCGACCGTGACCGCCGGGCCCTCGAAGCCGAAGGTGTACGACACCCGGCCCGAGGCGATGCTGCCCGCGCTGCCGCTGCCCTGGTACCCCTCGAACTCGCGTCCGGCGAGGAGCTGGGAGTAGTCGTGGTACATGACGCCGGCGAAGACGCCGGTGCGGCTGCCGCGCAGCGCGGCCGGGTCCATCCCGGCGCGCTCGAGGGCCTCCCAGGTGGTCTCCAGCAGCAGCCGCTGCTGGGCGTCGGTGGTCAGGGCCTCACGGGGGCTCATCCCGAAGAACTCGGGGTCGAACTCCCCCGCGTCGTAGAGGAATCCGCCGGACCGGGTGGCGATGGCGCCCTCGCGCTCCGGGTCGTAGGTGTCCTCGATGTCCCAGCCTCGGTCGGTCGGGAAGCCGGAGACGGCGTCCACGCCGTCCGACACCAGCCGCCAGAGGTCCTCGGGCGAGGCCACGCCGCCGGGGTAGCGGCAGCTCATGCCGACGATGACGACCGGGTCGTCCGTCAGGGGCGGCAGGGCGGGCACGGGGAGGAGTTCCTCGGTGTCCGCGCCGAACAGCTCGGCGAGGAGGTGGTCCGCCAGGGCGTCGGCCGTCGGGTAGTCGAACACGGCCGTCGCCGAGAGCCGCAGGCCGGTGGCCTTGCCCAGCTTGTTGCGGAGTTCGATCGCCGTCAGGGAGTCGAAGCCGAGCTCTTGGAAGGCCCTCGACGCGTCGACCGTCTCCGGGCGGGCGTGGCCCAGGACCGCCGCGATCCGGTCGCGTACCAGGTCCAGGAGCACCGCGCGCCGTTCGCCCTCGGCCAGTCCGGCCAGGCGCTGCACGAGGCCGGACGCCGTGGCCGAGCCGGACGCGGTCGTGCGCCGGGTGCGGGTACGGATCAGGCCGCGCAGCAGCGGCTGGGGCTCACCTTGGGCCCGGAGGGCCGTGAGGTCCAGGCGGACGGGGAGGAGCATCGGTTCCGCGGCCGCCAGAGCGGCGTCGAAGAGTGCCACGCCTTCCTCGGCCGACAGCGGCGGCATCCCGGAACGGGCGATGCGCTGGATGTCGGCGTCCGTGAGCGTGCCGGTCATGCCGCCGTCCTGGGACCACGGGCCCCACGCCAGCGACACGGCCGGGAGCCCATGGGCACGGCGGTAGCGGGCCAGCGCGTCCAGGAAGGTGTTACCGGCCGCGTAGTTGGCCTGGCCCGCGCCGCCGAACGTACCCGCGACGGAGGAGAAGACGACGAAGGCGTCGAGTTGCAGGTCCTTGGTCGCCTCGTGGAGGTTCCACGCGGCGTCGACCTTCGGCCGCATGACGGCCGCCAGCCGCTCCGCCGTGAGCGAGCCCACCACACCGTCGTCGAGGACACCGGCGGTGTGCACGACGGCGGTGACGGAGTGCCGACCCACCAGGTCCGCCACAGCGGCCCGGTCCGTCACGTCGCACGCCTCGACCTTCACGTCGGCGCCGTGTTCCGCCAGCTCAGCGACGAGCCGCTCGGCGCCGTCGGCGGCCGGGCCGCGGCGGCTGACCAGGAGCAGGCTCCGGGCGCCGCGCTCGGCCACCAGGTGACGGGCCATCACACTGCCGAGTCCGCCCGTACCGCCGGTGATCAGGACCGTGCCGGAGGTGTCCCAGGCGACGTCCGCGGTGTCCCGCGTCGCCGCCCGGGCGAGACGGGCCGCCAGCACCTGTCCGTCACGGAGCAGAAGCTGAGGCTCGTCCGTGGCGAGCGCCTGCGGCAGCAGCGCCGCATCGGCGTCGTCACCCAGGTCCACCAGACCGAACCGGCCCGGGCTCTCCGACTGCGCCGACCGCACCAGGCCCCATACGGCGGCACCCGCGAGATCGTCACCGGAGACCGCGCCATGGCTCACGAACACCAGGCGCGAGTCCGCGAACCGCTCGTCCGCCAGCCACGACCGCACCAGCTCCAGCGCCCGGGCGGTCGCCGCGTGCACGGCCTCCACGGCGTCGGCGGAACCGGCGTCCTGGGCGACCAGGACGACCTCGGGAACCTCGCCCTCGGTCAGGGACCCCAGGTCCGTGTACGTCCGGAAGGGTTCTCCGTCGGAGCCGGTCCCGAGCGCGATACGCGCGTCCGTGAGCGGCACGGGTGCCCAGTCGAGGGTGAAGAGGGAGTCCCGGTCACCGGTCCGCAGCTGATCGGCGGAGACCGGCCGCAGGGTCAGCGAGTCCACCGAGGCGACCGGCGCTCCGGCCGCGTCCGCCATCGCGATCGACATGCCGCTCTCGACGCGGCGGACGCGGACGCGGAGCTCCGAGGCTCCGGCGGCGTGCAGGGACACTCCGGCCCACGAGAACGGGACGCCGCCCGCGTCGTCTCCCCCGCCGAACGCCGACGCGTGGAGCGCGGCGTCGAAGAGGGCGGGGTGCAGACCATAAGCGGCGGCGTCCGTCCCCTCGGGGAGCCGGACCTCGGCGAACACGTCGTCACCCAGCTTCCAGGCCGCCTGGAGGCCCTGGAACGCCGGCCCGTACAGGAATCCGGCGTCCGCGAACCGCTCGTAGCAGCCCGTCACGTCGACGGACTCGGCACCGGCGGGCGGCCATACCGACGTGTCGAACGGCAGGGTTCCGGCTCCGGTGGTCACCGAGCCGCCGGCGTGCAGGGTCCACGGTTCGTCGCCCTCACGCGAGTGCACCGCCACCGAACGGCGACCCGAATCATCGGGCTCACCGACCCACACCTGCACCTGCACACCACCACCGGAAGCCGGCAGCACCAGCGGCGCGGCGAGCGTCAGCTCCTCCAATACGTCACAGCCGACCTCGTCGGCAGCGCGCAGAGCGAGCTCCACCAGCGCCGTACCCGGCACCAGCACCGAACCCATCACCACATGATCCGCGAGCCACGGATGCGACGACATCGAGAGGCGGCCCGTGAACAGCAGGCCGCCGGATCCCGCCAGCTCCACGGCGGCGCCCAGCAGCGGATGCTCCGCCGAACCCAGACCCGCGAACCGCACGTCACCCGCGCGCGCCACCCCGCCCGAGGGCCAGAACCGCTCGTGCTGGAACGCGTACGTCGGCAGGTCGACCTGCCGGGCACCCGTACCGGCGAACATCGCCGACCAGTCCACCCGGGCGCCCTGGACGTACAGCTCGGCCAGGGCTTCCACGGCCGTCGTGTCCTCGGGCCGGTCCTTGCGCAGGACAGGGGTGAGCACGGCGTCCTCGGACACCGACTCGCGGGCCATGGCCGACAGGACGCCGTCCGGGCCGAGCTCCAGGAACCGCGTCACGCCTTCGGTCCGCAAGGTGCCCATACCGTCCGCGAAGCGCACCGCTTCCCGGACGTGGCGCACCCAGTAGTCCGCGGAGGCCAGTTGTCCGGGCTCGGCGAGCCGGCCCGTGAGGTTGGAGACCACCGGGACCTTCGGCTCGCCGAACGACAGCCGGGCCACGACCTCCCGGAACCCGTCCAGCATCGGTTCCATCAGCGGCGAGTGGAAGGCGTGCGAGACCCGCAGCCTGCTGGTCCTGCGCCCATCGTCGGCGAAGTGGGAACGGATCGCCTCCACGGCCTCCTCGGCCCCCGAGACGACCACCGACGACGGACCGTTGACGGCAGCGATCGACACGCCCTCCGTCAGCAGCGGCAGCACCTCGGCTTCCTCCGCCTGGACGGCGACCATGGCGCCACCGGCGGGCAGAGCCTGCATGAGGCGGCCGCGTGCCGCCACCAGCGCACACGCGTCCGGCAGGGAGAACACCCCGGCGACATGCGCGGCGGCGATCTCACCGACCGAGTGCCCGGCCACGAACTCCGGCCGCACACCCCACGATTCGACCAGCCGAAACAGCGCCACCTCGACCGCGAACAGCGCCGTCTGCGCGTAAGCGGTCTGGTTCAGCAGCTCCGCGTCCTCACCCCACACCACATCCCGCAGCGGGCGGTCCAGGTGCTCGTCCAGCCCGGCGCACACCGCGTCGAAAGCCTCGGCGAAGACGGGGAACCGGGCGTACAGCTCCCGGCCCGTCCCCAGGCGCTGCGAACCCTGGCCCGGGAACAGGAACGCCGTCTTCCCGGCGGTCACCGTGCCCGCGACCGCGCCCGGTCCGGTCTCGCCGACCGCGACGGCCGACAGGGCCCGCACCAGGTCGCACCGTTCCACGCCCCACACCACCGCGCGGTGGGCGAAGCTCGACCGGCCCACGGCCAGGGAGTGGCCGAGGTCCCGCGCGGGCAGCTCGTCGTGACCGGCCACGTAGGACAGCAGGCGTGCCGCCTGGCCGCGCAGTGCCGCCTCGGTCCTGCCCGAGAGCACCAGGGGCAGGACGGCGGTGTCGGGCGCGGACGCCGTCTCCTCCGCCTCGGCGGGCTCCGGCTGTTCCAGGATGACGTGCGCGTTCGTACCGCTGACGCCGAAGGAGGAGACGCCCGCGCGGCGGCGCTCGGAGGCCGGCCACTCGGCCGGTTCGGTGAGGAGCTCCACGGCCCCGGCCGACCAGTCCACGTGCGACGACGGCGCGTCGACGTGCAAGGTCTTCGGCAGGACGCCGTGGCGCATCGCCATGACCATCTTGATCACGCCGGCGACGCCCGAGGCGGCCTGCGCGTGGCCGATGTTCGACTTCACCGTGCCCAGCAGCAGCGGACGGTCCTCGGGACGGTCCTGGCCGTAAGTGGCCAGCAACGCCTGGGCCTCGATGGGGTCGCCCAGCGTGGTGCCCGTGCCGTGCGCCTCCACCGCGTCCACGTCCGCCGCGGACAGTCCGGCACTCGCCAGCGCCTGACGGATCACCCGCTGCTGCGACGGCCCGTTGGGCGCGGTCAGACCGTTGGACGCGCCGTCCTGGTTGACCGCGGAGCCGCGCACGACCGCCAGCACCCGGTGCCCGTTGCGGCGCGCGTCCGACAGGCGCTCCAGGACGAGCATGCCGACGCCCTCGCCCCAGCCGACACCGTCGGCCGCGTCCGAGAACGCCTTGCAGCGGCCGTCCGCGGACAGTCCGCGCTGGCGCGAGAACTCCACGAACGTCATCGGCGTCGACATCACCGTCACACCGCCGGCCAGCGCCAGGGAGCATTCGCCGGAGCGCAGCGCCTGGGCCGCCCAGTGCAGGGCGACCAGCGACGAGGAGCACGCGGTGTCGACCGTGACGGCCGGGCCCTCGAAGCCGAAGGTGTACGAGACCCGGCCGGAGGCGATGCTGGCCGCGCTGCCGTTGCCGCGGTAGCCCTCGTACTGGTCGCCGACGAGGATGTCGCTGTAGTCGGTGTACATCACGCCGGCGAAGACGCCGGTCCGGCTGCCGCGCAGGGTCGCCGGGTCGATGCCCGCCCGCTCGATCGCCTCCCAGGTGGATTCCAGCAAGAGCCGCTGCTGCGAGTCCGTGGCCAGTGCTTCCCGGGGGCTCATGCCGAAGAACTCGGGGTCGAAGTCCCCGGCCTCGTGCAGGAATCCGCCGGAGCGGGTGTAGGAGGTACCGAGGGCGTCCGGGTCGGGGTTGTAGAGCGCCTCCACGTCCCAGCCGCGGTCGGCCGGGAAGCCGGAGACGGCGTCCACGCCGTCCGACACCAGGCGCCAGAGGTCCTCGGGCGAGGCCACGCCGCCGGGGTAGCGGCAGCTCATGCCGACGATGACGATCGGGTCGTCGGCGGCCGTCGCCGGTGCCCGCGTCGGGGACGGCGTCTCCGTTTCCGGCTGCCCGCCGAACAGCTCGTCCAGCAGGAAGCCGACGAGCGCGTCCGCCGTCGGGTAGTCGAAGACCGCGGTGGCCGAAAGGCGCAGGCCCGTGGCCTTGTTGACGCGGTTGCGCAGTTCGACGGCCGTCAGGGAGTCGAAGCCGAGTTCCTGGAAGGCCCGGGCCGGGTCGACCGTCAGGGGGTTCGCGTGGCCGAGAACCACGGCGATCTGGGCGCGTACCAGGTCCAGGAGCGTCTCGCGGCGTTCGGCGGCGCCCAGTCCGGAAAGGCGGCCGAGCAGACCGGAGGCGGCGGCCGAGCCGGCGACGGCCGAGCGGCGGGCGCGGGTCCGGATCAGCCCGCGCAGCAGCGTGGGCACATCGTCCTGCTCGCGCAGCGCGGCCAGGTCGAAGCGGACGGGGAGGACGAGCGGGGCGTCGGTGGCCAGTGCGGCGTCGAAGAGCGCCGTGCCCTCGGCGGGGGTGAGCTCGGGCATGCCCTGGCGGGCTATGCGCTGGAGGTCGGCGTCCGACAGGGTGCCGGTCATGCCGCCGTCCTGGGACCAGGGTCCCCACGCCAGCGACACGGCCGGGAGGCCCGCCGCGCGGCGGTGGTGGGCCAGGGCGTCGAGGAAGGTGTTGCCCGCCGCGTAGTTGCCCTGTCCCGCGCTGCCTATGGTGCCCGCGACGGAGGAGAAGACGACGAAGGCGTCGAGTTCCAGGTCCTTGGTGGCCTCGTGGAGGTTCCACGCGGCGTCGACCTTCGGCCGCATGACGGCCGCCAGCCGCTCCGGGGTGAGGGAGCCCACCACACCGTCGTCGAGGATGCCGGCCGTGTGTACGACGGCGGTGATCCCGTGCCGGGTCACCAGGTCCGCCACGGCGGCGCGGTCGGTCACGTCGCACGCTTCGACGGTCGCCTCGGCACCCTGTTCCGCCAGCTCGGCGACGAGCTGTGCGGCGCCTTCGGCGGCCGGGCCGCGGCGGCTGACCAGCACCAGGCTGCCCACTCCGCGCTCCACGAGGTGGCGGGCCATCACCCGGCCGAGGCCACCCGTACCGCCGGTGATAAGGACGGTGCCGGTGGCGTCCCAGGCGGGGGCGTTCCGCGTCCGGGTCTGTGCCCGGGCCAGCCGGGCGGTCATGACCTCGCCGCCGCGTACGAGCAGTTGGGGCTCGTCCGAGGCCAGGGCCCGGGGCAGCACCGTCACATCGGCGTCGCCGTCCAGGTCCACCAGGCCGAAGCGGCCGGGGTTCTCGGACTGCGCCGAGCGGACCAGGCCCCATACGGTGGCGGCGGCGAGGTCGTCGCCGGAGACCGCGCCGCGGGTGACGAACACCAGGCGCGATTCGGCGAGCCGGTCGTCCGCCAGCCACGACCGGATCAGGTCCAGCGCCCGGGCCGCCGTGGCGTGTGCCGACTCCACCACGTCGCCGGAGCCGGGTGTCACCGGGACCAGGACGGTGCCCGGCACCCGGCCGGACCCCGCCAGGGACTCCGCGTCGGCGTGGCTGTCGAACGGTGCGCCGGGGAGGGTGCCGAGCGTGGCCACGGACTCCGCGGTGCCGGCCGGGGGCAGGCGCAGGGGGTTCCACGTCACGTGGAACAGCGCGTCGCGCCCCACGGGGCTCGCGCCGCCGCCCAGTTGGTCGGCGGAGACGGCCCGTACGGTCAGCGTGTCGACCGAGGCGACCGGTCCGCCGTCGGTGTCGGCGACGTCGACGGACACGGCGTCCGCGCCGTGCCGGACGACGCGCACCCGTACCGCCGAGGCGCCGGAGGCGTGGAGCGAGACGCCCTCCCAGGAGAAGGGCACGACGCCCCGGTCCACGCCGTTGAAGGCGCAGACGTGCAGGGCCGCGTCGAGCAGGGCCGGGTGCAGCCCGTACGCGGGCGCGTCGCCCTCGGCGACCTCGGGCAGGGCGACCTCGGCGAACACCTCGTCGCCGCGGCGCCATGCCGCCCGCAGGCCCCGGAAGTGGGGTCCGTAGTCGAATCCTCCGTCGGCGAAGTCCTGGTAGAGGCCGGTCACGTCGATGGGCTCGGCATCGGTGGGCGGCCAGGGTCCGGCCCGGAAGTCGTGGCCGGGTTCGGGTGCCCGCTCCGCCGTCGCGAGGACGCCGGTGGCGTGCTGCGTCCACGGGCGGTCGCCGTCGCCCTCGGGCCGCGAACGGGCGCTGAGGGTGCGGTTGCCGGACTCGTCGGCGGGGCCGACGCGCAGTTGCAGCTGGACGCCGCCGTGCTCGGGGAGGACGAGCGGCGCGGCCAGGGTGAGGTCGTCGATCCGGTCGCAGCCCACCTCGTCGGCGGCGCGGACGGCGAGTTCGACGAACGCGGTGCCGGGCAGCAGTACCGAGCCCATGATGACGTGGTCGGCGAGCCAGGGGTGGGACTGGAGGGACAGACGGGTGGTGAACAGCAGGCCGTCGCTGTCGGACAGTTCCACGGCGGCGCTGAGCAGCGGGTGCCCGGCGGCCTCCAGGCCGGCGGCGCCGATGTCCCCGGGGCCGGTGAGTCCGGGCGTGGGCCAGAACCGCTGGTGCTGGAAGGCGTACGTCGGCAGGTCGACGGTGCGCGCGCCGGTACCGGTGAAGAAGGCCTCCCAGTCGACGACGGCGCCCTGGACGTGCAGGTGCGCGAGGGCGGTGAGGAGCGTCGTCTCCTCCGGGCGGTCCTTGCGCAGGGCGGGCACGGGGGCGGTCTCGTCCGGCAGGGACTCGCGGGCCATGGCCGAGAGCGTGCCGTCGGGCCCCAGCTCCAGGAAGCGTGTCACACCCTCGGCGTGGAGGGAACGGACGCCGTCGGCGAACCGTACGGCTTCACGGACGTGGGTCACCCAGTACTCGGCCGCGCACAGCTGCTCGGCGGTGGCCGGGGCGCCGGTGACGTTCGAGACGACGGTGAGCTCCGGAGTGCCGTAGGCGAGGCCCTCGGCGACGGTGCGGAACTCGTCCAGCATCGGGTCCATCAGGGGCGAGTGGAAGGCGTGCGAGACCCGCAGGCGGCTGGTCTTCCTGCCCTCGCCCTCGAAGTGGGTACGGATCGCCTCGACGGCCGCCTCCGTGCCGGAGACCACGACGGACGACGGGCCGTTGACGGCCGCGATCGTGACGTCGTCGGTCAGGTGGGGGCGGATCTCGTCCTCGGTGGCCGCGATCGCCGTCATGGCGCCGCCGGCGGGCAGGGCCTGCATGAGCCGGCCGCGTGCCGCGACGAGCGCGCAGGCGTCGGCCAGGGAGAAGACGCCCGCGACGTGCGCGGCGGCGATCTCGCCGACAGAGTGACCGGCCACGAACTCCGGCCGCACACCCCACGATTCGACCAACCGGAACAACGCCACCTCGACCGCGAACAGCGCCGTCTGCGCGTACGCGGTCCGGTTCAGCAGCTCCGCGTCCTCACCCCACACCACGTCCCGCAGCGGGCGGTCCAGGTGCTCGTCCAGCCCCGCGCACACCGCGTCGAAAGCCTCCGCGAAGACGGGGAACCGGGCGTACAGCTCCCGGCCCATTCCCAGCCGCTGCGAACCCTGACCGGAGAAGAGGACGGCGTCCTTGCCCGTACGGGCCGCGCCCGTGACGAGGGAGGCGTCGGCGTCGCCCGCGGCCAGGGCGGCCAGGGCGCGTACCGCGGTGTCGTGGTCGCCGGCCTGGACGGCGGCGCGGTGGGGGAAGCGGGTGCGGCCCGTGGCCAGGGTCCAGGCGACGTCCGTGAGCCGCGGTGCGGACTCACCGCCGAGGTGGGACAGCAGGCGCTCGGCCTGGGCGCGCAGGGCCTCCTCGGTCCTGCCGGAGAGCAGCAGCGGGAGCGTGTCCCCGGACTCGGTGGCCGGTGCTTCGGGGGCGTCGGCCGTGGTCCCGGGCTCTTCGGGCCCGGGCTGTTCCAGGATCACGTGCGCGTTGGTGCCGCTGATCCCGAACGCGGAGACGGCCGCCCGCCTGGGGAGGCCCGTGCCGGGCCACTCCGTGCGCTCGGTGAGCAGCTCGACCGTGCCGTCGGTCCAGTCGACGTGCGGGGTGGGCTCGTCGAGGTGCAGGGTGCGGGGCAGCACCCCGTGGCGCATCGCCAGCACCATCTTCATCACCCCCGCCGCGCCCGCGGCGGCCTGGGTGTGTCCGAGGTTGGACTTCACGGCACCCAGCAGGAGGGGGCGCCCCTCGGGCCGGTCCTGTCCGTAGGTGGCGAGGAGGGCCTGGGCCTCGATGGGGTCGCCGAGGGCGGTGCCGGTGCCGTGGGCCTCGACGGCGTCGATGTCGGCCGCGGTGAGGTCGGCGTTGGCCAGGGCCTGGCGGATCACGCGCTGCTGGGACGGGCCGCTGGGGGCGCTGAGGCCGTTCGAGGCGCCGTCCTGGTTGACGGCCGTGCCGCGCACCACCGCGAGGACGCGGTGACCGTTGCGGCGGGCGTCGGAGAGCCGCTCCACGAGCAGCAGGCCGGCGCCTTCGCTCCAGCCGGTGCCGTCGGCGGCGGCCGCGAAGGGCTTGCAGCGGCCGTCGGGTGCCAGTCCGCGCTGCCGGGAGAACTCCACGAAGGCGGACGGCGACGACATCACCGTCACACCGCCGGCGAGGGCGAGCGAGCACTCGCCCGACCGCAGGGACTGGACCGCCATGTGCAGGGCGACCAGCGCCGACGAGCAGGCCGTGTCGACCGTGACGGCCGGGCCCTCGAAGCCGAAGGTATAGGAGACCCGGCCGGAGATCACGCTCATGGCGTTACCGGTGAGGGCGTGGCCGGCGACCTCGTCGCGTGCCGCGTCCAGAACCGTGCGGTAGTCCTGGGCGTTGGTGCCGGCGAAGACGCCGGTGCTGCTGCCCCGCAGGGTCTCCGGGTCGATGCCCGCGTGTTCGAGGGCCTCCCAGGTGGTCTCCAGGAGCAGCCGCTGCTGGGGGTCCATGGCGAGCGCCTCGCGCGGCGAGATGCCGAAGAAGTCCGCGTCGAAGCCCGCCGCGTCGTCGAGGAAGCCGCCGTGGCGCGCGTAGCTCGTGCCCTGGTGGTCGGGGTCCGGGTGGTAGAGCCGGTCGAGGTCCCAGCCCCGGTCGCCGGGGAGCGGGGAGATCGCGTCCGCGCCCTCGGACAGCAGGTGCCAGAGGTCGTCCGGGGTGTTCACGCCGCCGGGGAAGCGGCAGGCCATGCCGACGATGACGACGGGTTCGTCGAGGGCGGCGGCCGAGGGCGCCACGAGCGCGGCGGGCCCGGTGGCGCCCAGGATCTCCTCGCGCAGGTACTCGGCGATCGCGGTGCAGCTGGGGTGGTCGTAGAGCAGTGTGGCGGGCAGTCGGAGGCCCACCGCCGCGGAGACCCGGTTGCGCAGCTCGACCGCCATCAGCGAGTCGAAGCCCATCTCGCGGAAGGCCCGCTGGGTGTCGACGGTGTCCGGGGTGGGGTGTCCGAGGACCTTGGCGGCTTCCTCCCGGACCGTCCGGAGGAGGGCCCGTTCCTGTTCGGCGGGCGGCAGCGTGCCGATGCGGTCGCGCAGCGGGGAGCGCCGCTCGAGCGGGCGGCCGCCGGAATCGAGGGTGCGGCGGACCTCGGGCAGGTCGCCGATGAGGGGGTTGGGGCGGACGGCCGTGAGGGCGGCGGCGTAGGCGGCCCAGTCGATGTCGGCGACGGTCACGGTCGTCAGGTCCTGGGCGATGGCCTGGCGCAGGGCGGCGAGGGCGGGGCCGGCGGCCATGGGGAGCAGTCCGTCGCGGCTCAGCCGGTCGGCGAGGTCGCCGTCCGTGGCCATGCCGTGCTCGGCCCAGGGGCCCCAGGCGACGGAGGTGGCGGGCAGCCCCGCGCCGTGCCGCTGTTCGGCGAGGGCGTCGAGGAAGGCGTTCGCGGCGGCGTAGTTCGCCTGTCCGGCGTTGCCGAGGACGCCGGCGACCGAGGAGTACAGCACGAACATCTCCAGGTCGAGGTCCTGGGTGAGCTCGTGCAGGTTGAGGGCGGCGGTGGCCTTGGGGCGCAGGACGGTCTCGAAGTGTGCGGGGGTGAGCGCGTCGAGGACGCCGTCGTCGAGGACGCCCGCGGCGTGGACGACGCCGGTCAGCGGCAGGTCCTCGGGGATGCCGGCGAGGACGGCGGCCAGGGCGTCCCGGTCCGCGGCGTCGCAGGCGGTGACGGTGACCTTGGCGCCCCGGTCGGCGAGTGCGGCCGCGAGTTCGCGGGCGCCGGGGGCTTCCAGGCCCCGGCGGCCGAGCAGGAGGAGGTGTTCCGCTCCGGCGTCCACCAGCCAGTGCGCGAGCTCCGCGCCCAGCGCGCCGGTGCCGCCGGTGACGAGGACCGTGCCGTGCGCGCTCCATCCGGCGCCGGTGTCGCCGCCGGGCGCGATGCGTGCCAGGCGGCGGGCGAAGGTGCCGGCGGGCCGGATCGCGACCTGGTCCTCGCCCCGGGCGAGAGCGTCGAGGAGACCGGAGACGATCCGGGTGTCCACGTTCCCGGGGAGGTCGACGAGGCCGCCCCAGCTCTGCGGGGCCTCCAGGGCGACCACCCGGCCGAGGCCCCACACCTGGGCCTGAGCGGGGGCGGTGAGCGGGTCGCGCCGGTCGACGGCGACGGCGCCTCGGGTCACGCACCACAGCGGTGCCCGGGTGTCCGCGGTCTCCAGGGCGCGCAGGAGGGCGGTGGTGGCGGTCACGCCGCGCGGTACGGAGGGGAGGTCCGGGTGGGTGCCCTCGTCGAGGGCGAGGAGGGAGAGGACGCCGTCGAAGGGCCCGTCCGGCAGCTCGAAGCCGTCGGTCTCGGGCAGGACGAACGACTCGGTGCGCAGGCCCTGTTCGCGGAGGATGTCGAGGAGCCGGGCGGCCCAGGGGCCGTCGGTGGCCGCGGCGGGCAGGACGACGAGCCAGTTCCCGGTGGCCGTGGCGCCGGTGGAGGTGGTGAGGGGCGTCCAGTGCGCGCGGTAGCTCCAGCCGTCCGCCGTCGCCTGGGTCCTGCGCAGCCTGCGCCAGGCCGAGAGGGTGGGGAGGAGGCTGCCGAGCGAGTCCGCCTCGTTCCCGTCGAGGGCGAGGACGGCCGACAGGCCCTCCAGGTCCCCGCCCTCGACGGCTTCCCAGAATCCGGCTTCGCCCGCTTCGGTGGCGGGGCCCTCGCCGGTCGTGTCGGCCGGGTCCAGCCAGTACCACCGGCGCTGGAAGGGGTAGGTCGGCAGCTCGACGGGGGTGGCGCCGGGCGTGCCGAGGCAGGCGGACCAGTCGACGCGGGCGCCGTGCGCGGAGGCGGTGGCGACGGCTTCGGCGAGGGCCTGCGTCTCGGGGCGGCCGGTGCGCAGGAGGGGGACGGCGACGGGCTCTTCGAGGGCGGCCAGGGAGTCCTGGACCATGGGGGTGAGCACGCCGCGGGGGCCGACCTCCACGAAGCTGGTGACGCCCATGGCCTCCAGGGTGCGTACGGCGGTGTGGAAGCGTACGGCCTCGCGGACCTGCCGGACCCAGTACTCGGGCGAGCGCAGCTGCTCGGCGGTGGCCTGCTCGCCGGTCACCGTGGACACGACGGGGATGCGGGGGGCGTGGAACGTCAGGCTCTCGGCGACGGCCCGGAAGTCCTCCAGCATGCCGTCCATGCGCGGGGAGTGGAAGGCGTGGCTCACCCGCAGCCGCTTGGTGCGGCGGCCCCGCTCCTCCCACTGGGCGGCGATGAGGGCGACGGTCTCCTCGTCGCCCGAGACGACCGTGGAGTCGGGCCCGTTGACCGCGGCGAGGGAGGCGCTGTCCTCGTGGCCGGCGAGGGAGGCGAGGGCCTCCTCCTCGGTGGCCTGGATCGCGACCATGGCGCCGCCCTCGGGCAGCGCCTGCATGAGGGTGCCGCGCGCGGCGACCAGCCGGGCGGCGTCCTCGAGGGAGAGGACGCCCGCCACGTGGGCGGCGGTGAGCTCGCCGATGGAGTGGCCGGCGACGAACTGCGGTGCCATGCCCCAGGACTCGACGAGCCGGAACAGGGCCGTCTCCAGGGCGAAGAGCGCGGCCTGGGTGTACGCGGTCCGGTCGAGGAGGGCCGCGTCGGCACTGCCCTCCTCGGCGAGGGCGATGTCCCGGACCGGCCGTTCCAGGTGCGGATCGAGCTCGGCGCACACCGCGTCGAACGCCTTGGCGAACTCGGGGTGGGCCTCGTACAGTTCGCGGCCCGTGCCGGGGCGCTGTGAGCCCTGGCCGGAGAAGAGGAAGGCGAGGGGCGCCTTGGCGGCGACGCCGGTCACCAGGCCGGCGGCGGTGCGGTCCTCGGCGAGGGCGTCCAGGCCGGCGAGGAACGCGTCCCGGTCCTCGGCGACGACGGCGGCGCGGTGCTCCATGAGGGGCCGGGACACCACGAGGGAGTGGGCGACGGCGGCCGGTGCGAGGTCCGGCAGGGCGCGGACGTGGCGGGCGAGCCGCGCCGCCTGGGCCCGCAGGGCCTCGCCGGTGCGCGCGGACAGGACCCAGGGCAGCGCGCCGGGCCGGGCGGCCGGGGCGGGTGCCGGTTCGGTCTCGCGCGGGGGCGCCTGTTCCAGGACGACGTGGGCGTTGGTGCCGCTGATACCGAAGGAGGAGACGGCCGCGCGGCGCGGCCGGTCGGTCTCGGGCCAGGGCTCGGCCGCCGTCAGGAGCCTGGCGTTGCCCTCGTCCCAGTCGACGTGGGGGCTGGGCTCGTCCAGGTGCAGGGTGCCGGGCAGTTCACCGTGCCGCATCGCCATGACCATCTTCATGACGCCGGCGATGCCCGCCGCGGACTGGGTGTGGCCGATGTTGGACTTGAGGGCGCCGATGAGGACGGGCCGGTCGTCGGGGCGCTGCTGCCCGTAGGTGGCGAGGAGGGCCTGTGCCTCGATGGGGTCGCCGAGCGTGGTGCCGGTGCCGTGGGCCTCCACCGCGTCGACGTCGGCGGCGGTGAGGCCGGCGCTCGCCAGCGCCTGGCGGATGACGCGCTGCTGGGACGGGCCGTTGGGCGCGGTGAGGCCGTTGGAGGCGCCGTCCTGGTTGACGGCGGAGCCCTTCAGCACGGCGAGGACGGGGTGGCCGTTGCGCAGCGCGTCGGAGAGCCGCTCGGCCACCACCAGGCCGACGCCCTCGCTCCAGCCGGTGCCGTCGGCGGCCGCCGAGAACGGCTTGCAGCGGCCGTCGGCGGCGAGGCCCCGCTGGCGGGAGAAGTCCACGAACAGCTTCGGGGTGGCCATCACGGTCGCGCCGCCCACGAGGGCGAGGGAGCACTCGCCCCGGCGCAGCGAGTGGGCCGCCAGGTGCAGTGCCACCAGCGAGGAGGAGCAGGCCGTGTCCACGGTCAGGGCGGGGCCCTCGAGACCGAGCGTGTAGGAGATCCGGCCGGAGGCGACGCTGATGAGGTTGCCGGTCAGCAGGTGCCCGCCGACCTCGTCCGTGCGGCGGGCACGGTCGTCGTAGCCGTCGTGGCCGGTGCCGACGAACACTCCGGTGCTGCTGCCCGCGAGGGATTCCGGGTCGATGCCGGCGCGTTCGACGGCCTCCCAGGCGGTCTCCAGGAGGAGCCGCTGCTGGGGGTCCATGGCGAGCGCCTCGCGCGGCGAGATGCCGAAGAACCCGGGGTCGAACTCGCCCACGTCGTGGAGGAATCCGCCCTCACGGGAGTAGGAGGTGCCCGGGTGGTCCGGGTCGGGGTGGTAGAGCCCTTCGAGGTCCCAGCCGCGGTTGCCGGGGAACGAGGAGACCACGTCGACGCCGTCCCGGACCAGCTCCCACAGCTCTTCCGGTGAGCGCACGCCGCCGGGGAAGCGGCAGGCCATGGAGACGATCGCGATGGGCTCGCGCTGCTTCTGCTCGGTCTCGCCCAATTGCTGGCGAGTCTCGTGCAGATCTGCGATCGCGCGCTTGAGGTACTCGCGCAGCTTCTCCTCGTTGGACATCAGGAAGCCAACCCCTCGGTGGAATGCCGGATCTGGGGCACAGAGCGTCGACACTCACGTCTGACCCATTTTCACGGCCATCCTCGTCCAAGGTGGACTGCGGGTTTCCCTAGAGCTGGACTCCCCGGTGACGTGCGCGTACGCCATGGCGGGCGGACGGGAAAACGCCACGGCGGGCGGCCTGGGGCCGCCCGCCGTGGCGCGTCTCACCGCGTCGCCGTCACGCTCCCGTGACGGAGCCGAGCCAGCTCTCCACCGCCTCCGCCGCCAGCCCGGCGTCCGCCTTGACGATCGAGAGGTGGTCCGCGTCGACCCTGCGGACGTCGGCCGACGGGATGAGGGTGCTCAGCTCCTCACCACCGGAGCCCTCGGCCCCGGCCGGAGCGGACTGGACCCCGGCGTGCTGCCGCTTCGCCTGGAGGTTGAGCACGGGGGCCGTCGTGTGCCGGACGTCGACCCGGTTCAGGAGGCCCATCCACCGTCCCATGGCGGACAGCCGGGAGTTCGTCATCCGCACCGGGGAGACCTCGTCGACCAGGAAGTTCTGCCGCATCAGACCGGCGTAGTCGATGTCCTCGTTCCGGTCGTGCCGGATGCTGAGGGTGTCCAGCAGCACCACGGCCGTGGGCTTGATCCCCCATGTCTCCTCCAGCAGGCCGGCGGCCGCGTAGGCGAGCGATCCGCCGGAGGAGTGGCCGACCAGGACGAAGGGCTCGCCGTCGCTCGCGCGCAGCGCGCTCTCCGCGATGACCCTGATCCCGGTCTCGGGGTCGGCCGGCAGCCGCTCCCCCGCCGAGAACCCGACCAGCGGCACCGCGCAGACGTGCCGCTCGCCCCGGAAGTGCGCGGCGAACCTCACGTACTCGTGGACGCCGCCGTTGGCGGTGGGCGTGCTGACGCAGATCAGTCGCGGGGTGCCGGAGCCCTCGGCGAGCGTGGTCGGCAGCGGCAGGTCCTCCAGCTCGGCCGCGTTCCCGAAGCTCGGGCGGAGGGCGCTCAGGGACCTCAGCATGACCTGGGCCTCCGGGATCCTGCCGGTCTCCATGGCGTCGAGGAAGAGCCGCTCCAGCGAGTCGATCTCCTGGGCCGGGCCCCTGAGCTCCCCGCCGGACGGGAAGCCGTCCGCGCCCGGCTGGGCGGCGAGTTCGCTGCGCAGCCAGGTGGCGAGGTTCTCGGGGTTCCGGTTGTCGAAGACGACGGTCGCGGGCAGTTGCAGCCCGGTGACCGCGGCGATCCGGTTGCGGAGCTCGACCGAGGTCAGCGAGTCGAAGCCCAGCTCGAAGAAGTCCCGGTGGGCCTCGACGGCGTCGGCCGAGGCGTGGCCGAGGACGCCCGCCGCCTCCGTGCGGACCATGTCGACGATCCGGCGGGCCCGGTCGGCCTCCGGCGTCTCCCGCAGCCGCTGGACGAAGGTGTCCGGCGCGGCGGACGCGTTCACGGCGTTCACGGAGTTCACGGCGGAGCGCCGGCTCCAGCGGACCAGTCCGCGGTACGGCGGAGGCACGTCGACCTGTCCGCCGGGAGGCGTGCTGAACTCGCCCAGCGCCACCACGTTCGGCTCGGCGAGGCCGAGGGCGGTGTCGAACGACGCCATGCCCTGTTCGACGGTGACCGGCGAGAGTCCGCCGGCCCGCATGCGCTGCGCGGCGGTCTCGGTCACCTTGCCCGCCATGCCGTCCTCGAGCGCCCAGTGGCCCCAGGCCTGCGCCTGGCCCGGCAGGCCCAGCGAGGTCCGGTGCAGGGCCAGGCCGTCCAGGAAGGCGTTCGCGGCCGCGTAGTTGGCCACGCCCGGGGCGCCGAGCACTCCGGAGATGGACGAGAACATGATGAACGCGGCCAGGTCGAGGCCCTTGGTGGCCTCGTGCAGGTGCCAGGCGGCGTCCGCCTTCGGGCTGAGCACGAGCGGCAGCCGCTCGGGGTCCAGCGAGGTCACCATGCCGTCGTCGAGGACGCCGGCCAGGTGGACGACCGCGGTCAGCGGGTGCTCCGCCGGGATGCCCGCCAGGAGGGCGTCGAGCGCGTCACGGTCCGTCGTGTCGCAGGCCGCCACCGTGGGCAGTGCGCCCAGCTCCCGGAGTTCGTCCGCGAGTTCGGCCGCTCCGGGGGCCGCCGGGCCACGGCGGCTGACGAGCAGCAGGTGCCGGGTGCCGTTGCCGGCCAGCCACCGGGCGAGGTGTCCGCCCAGCGCGCCGGTGGCACCGGTGACGAGGACGGTTCCCTCGGGGTCCCAGGCGGGCCGCGGCTCCGTGGCGGCGGGCAGCCAGCCCAGTCGTCCGACGCGCACCACGCCCTCGCGGACGGCGAACTGGGCGTCGTCGGAGGCCGTCAGGGCCGGCAGCTTCGCGAGGAGGTCCGTCAGGTCGGCGTCGTCGTCGGCGTCGTCGTCCAGGTCGGCCAGGAGGAAGCGGCCGGGCTGTTCCGCGTGCGCCGAGCGCACCAGGCCCCAGACGGCGGCGGCGGCGAGGTCGTCGCCGGAGAGCGCGCCACGGGTCACGAACACCAGCCGCGAGGCACCGAAGCGCTGGTCGGCGAGCCACTCCTGCAGCAGGGTCAGGGCTCGCGCCGTCGCCTCGCGCACGGCCGTCGGGATGTCGTCGCCGTCGCCGTGCACGGGCACCACGACCAGGTCCGGGACCTCGGTGACGTCGGCCAGCGACGCGGCCCCGAGGGGGGCGAGCACCTGGCTCCGTACGTCCGGTGAGGCCTCCACCTCCGGGGCGGGCACCCATTCCAGCCGCAGCAGCGACTCGCGCCGGTGCCCGGTGGCGGGGGCCGGGACGCCCAGGGTGAGGGTCTCCGCCGACAGCACGGGGTCCCCGGCGGCGTCGACCGCCGTGAGCCGGACGGAGTCCTCACCGGTCCTCGTGATCCGTGCCCGCACCGACGAGGCGCCGGAGGCGTGCAGGGACACCCCGTCCCAGGAGGCGGCGTACGGGACGCGGTCCTCGTCCCCCGTGCCGAAGAACGCGGTGGCGTGGACGAGCGCTTCGAGCAGCGCGGGGTGCAGGCCGAAGCGCGCGGAGTCGGAGGCGGTGTCGCCCGCGAGCGCGGCCTCGACGAACACCTCGTCGCCGCGGATCCAGGCGGACCGCAGTCCCTGGAAGGCGGGGCCGTAGCCGGTACCGTCGTAGAAGCGGTCCAGTTCGACGGGGGCCGCGCCGGCGGGCGGCCAGACGGACGCGTCGAATTCCGTGCGGCGCGCGCCCGTGGCGAGCGTGCCGGTGGCGTGCTCCGTCCACGCTCCGTCCGGGGTGCTCTCCGGGCGGGAGAAGAACCGGATCTCCCGGGTTCCCTTCTCGTCCGGGGCGCCGGCCCACACCTGGGTCACGAACGCCGTGCCGTCGGTGAGGTCCAGCGGTGTGCCGAGGGTCAGTCCGGCGACGCGGTCGCAGCCCGCCTCGTCACCGGCGCGGACGGCCAGTTCGAGGAATCCGGCCGCGGGGAAGAGGACCGTCCCGTCCACGGTGTGGTCCTTCAGCCAGGGCTGGGCCGCCGTCGACAGCCGGCCCGTGAAGAGCATGCCGCCGGAGTCGGCCAGTGAGACGGCCGCGCCCAGCAGCGGGTGTCCGGCCGGCGTCAGCCCGGCGGCGGACACGTCGCCCACGGGGGCGGCCTGCGCGGGCCAGTAGCGCTCGTGCTGGAACGCGTACGTGGGGAGGTCGACGCGGCGGGCGCCGGTGCCGTCGAACGGTCCGGCCCAGTCCACGTCCACACCCGCGACGTGCAGCCGCGCGAGTGCCGTGAGGAGGGCGGTCTCCTCGGGGCGGTCCTTACGAAGGGCCGGGACGGCGAGGGCGGTGTCGTCCAGGGTGTGCTGCGCCATGGCCGTCAGCACGCCGTCCGGACCCAGCTCCAGGAAGACGGAGGCCCCCTCGGCGGCCAGCGTGCGGACACCGTCGGCGAACCGGACGGTCTCCCGGACGTGCCGCACCCAGTACTCGGGCGACGTCAGGTCCGTAGCGAGCTCACCCGTCACATTGGAGACGACCGGGATCCGGGGGCTTCCGTAGACCAGCTCTTCGGCGACCTTGCGGAAGTCGTCGAGCATCGGGTCCATCAGCGGCGAGTGGAAGGCGTGGCTCACCGACAGCCGCCGCGTCTTGCGGCCCTCGGCCGCGAACCCCTCGGCGATGCCCAGCACCGCCGCCTCGTCACCGGCCAGGACGACCGACTCCGGCCCGTTGACCGCCGCGACCGACACACCGTCCACCAACCGGGCCACCAACTCGGCCTCGGTGGCCTGGACAGCGACCATGGCACCGCCCGCGGGCAGCGCCTGCATCAGACGGGCACGCGCCGACACCAGACGGCACGCGTCCTCCAACGAGAACACCCCCGCCACATACGCCGCCGCGATCTCACCGATCGAGTGCCCGGCCACGAGGCCGGGACGCACGCCCCACGACTCGACCAGCCGGAAGAGCGCCACCTCGACGGCGAACAGGGCGGGCTGGGTGAACCCGGTCTCGTTCAGCCGCGCTTCGTCGGTGTCGGTGAACATCACCTCGCGCAGCTCGCCGCCGAAGTGCGCCAGCACCGCGTCCAAGGCCTTCGCGAACACCGGGAAACGACCGTACAGCTCCCGGCCCATGCCGACGCGCTGCGCGCCCTGGCCCGAGAACAGCACCGCGAGCTTCCCCGCCGTGCCGGCGAGCCCGCGCGCGGCCTCCACCGTCCCGTCGTCCCCGGCCAGCAGCACCGCGCGGTACTCGAGGTGCGCCCGGGTCGTCGCCAGCGAGAACCCGACGTCCAGGGGCGACGGGCCGGCGAGCGAGGAGACCCGCTCCAGCTGCGCGGCCAGTGCGGCCTCGGACTTCGCCGAGACCGGCCACGGCACCGCCGACGGCGAGACCTCCGGCTCGTCCCGGCCCTCGGGAGCCGCGGTCCCGGGAGCCTGCTCCAGGATGGTGTGCGCGTTGGTGCCGCTGATGCCGAAGGCCGACACGGCGGCCCGGCGGGGGCGCCCGGTGTCCGGCCAGTCGGTCTGCTCCGTGAGGAGCCGGATGTCACCGGCCGTCCAGTCGACGTGGGTGGAGGGGGTGTCGATGTGGAGGGAGCGCGGCAGCACCCCGTGGCGCATGGCCATGACCATCTTGATGACGCCGGAGACACCGGCCGCCGCCATGGTGTGGCCGATGTTCGACTTGAGCGAGCCGAGCATCAGCGGTCGTTCCCCGGCCCGGTCCTGGCCGTAGGTGGCGAGCAGCGCCTGCGCCTCGATCGGGTCGCCGAGCGAGGTGCCGGTGCCGTGGGCCTCGACGGCGTCCACGTCGCCGGTCGACAGGCCGGCGTTGGCGAGGGCCTGGCGGATGACGCGCTGCTGGGACGGGCCGTTGGGGGCGGTCAGGCCGTTGGAGGCGCCGTCCTGGTTGACGGCGGAGCCCCGGACGACGGCCAGGACCTCGTGGCCGTTGCGGCGGGCGTCGGAGAGCCGCTCCAGGACGAGGACGCCCACGCCCTCCGCCCAGCTCGTGCCGTCGGCCGCGTCCGAGAACGCCTTGCACCGGCCGTCCGTCGCCAGGGCGCCCTGCCGGCTGAAGCCGCTGATGCTCATCGGCGTGGACATCAGCGTCACACCGCCGGCCAGGGCCAGTGAGCACTCGCCGTTGCGCAGGGCGTGGGTCGCCAGGTGGAGCGAGACGAGCGAGGACGAGCACGCGGTGTCGACGGTGAGGGCGGGGCCCTCCAGGCCGAACGTGTAGGACAGGCGCCCGGAGAGGACGCTGCTCGCGAGTCCGGTGCTGGCGTGGGCCTCGACGTCCTCGCCGGAGTTCAGCAGGATGCTGCCGTAGTCGGAGCCGCTGGTGCCGACGAAGACACCGGTCTCGGTACCCCGCAGGGACGTCGGGTCGATGCCGGCCCGCTCGACGGCCTCCCAGGTGGTCTCCAGCATCAGCCGCTGCTGCGGGTCCATGGCCATGGCCTCGCGGGGCGAGATGCCGAAGAAGGGGGCGTCGAAGTCGCCGAGGCCGTACAGGAAGCCGCCCTGGGACGCGGAGCTGCGGCCCTGGTCGCCCTCCGCCCCGCCCAGCAGGGTCGCCAGGTCCCAGCCGCGGTCGGTCGGGAAGTCGGAGATGCCGTCGCGCCCGTCGACGACGAGCCGCCACAGGTCCTCCGGGGACGCCACACCGCCGGGCAGCCGGCAGGCCATGCCGACGATGACGACCGGGTCCCCGGCGTCCGCCGTGGTCGCGACCGTGGCACGGACCTCGCCGTGCTCGTCGAGGAGTTCGGCGACGAGGTGATCGGCGACCGCGCGGGGGTTGGGGTAGTCGAAGACGAGGGTGGCGGGCAGGCGCAGGCCCGTGGCGGTGGCGAGCCGGTTGCGGAGCTCGACGGCGGTCAGCGAGTCGAAGCCCAGGTCGTTGAAGTCCCGCCGGGTGTCGATCGCCTTGGCCGAGGCGTGCCCCAGCACGGCGGCGACCTCGGTCCATACGAGGTCGGCCGCGAAGGCGTTCCGCTCGTCGCCGTTCAGGCCGGTCAGCCGCTGGACGAGCCGGGCCGCCGCGGCGGCGCCGCCCGCGGTACCGGCGGCCGTCCGCCGGCCGCCCTTGACCAGGCCCCGCAGCACCGGCGGCACCGTACCGCGGTCCCGGGTGCCCGGGGCGATCGGGCCGAGGGGCACGAGGTGGGACCCGGCGGTCGCGGTGGCGGCGTCGAACAGCGCCAGAGCCTGCTCGGCGCTCGGGGGCCGCACGCCCAGCGGCGTGCTCTGCCAGGGGTCCGTGGGCGGGACCGCCGACCGGTCGTCCGTGGCCCGGGCGCCCCAGGCGAGGGACTGGGCGGCCAGACCGTGCGCCGCGCGGTGCCGGGCCAGCGCGTCCAGGAAGGCGCCGCCCGCCGCGTGGTCGCCCTGCCCGGCGGTGCCGAGGACGCCCGAGACGGACGAGTACAGCACGAACGCCGCCAGGTCGAGGTCCTTGGTGACCTCGTGGAGGTGCCAGGCCGCGTCCGCCGTCGGACGCAGCACCGCCGAGAGCCGCTCGGGTGTCGGCGAGGCCACCGCTCCCTCGGCGTCGGGGACGCGCTCGGTGTGCACGACGGCGGTCAGCGGGTGGGCGGTGGGGATCGAGTCCACCGCCGCGGTCAGTGCCGCGCGGTCGGCGGGGTCGCAGGCGAGGACGCTCGCGTCGGCGCCGTGGGCGGCCAGCTCCGCGGACAGTTCGTCGGCGCCGGAAGCCTGGGGGCCGCCGCGGCCGACCAGCAGCAGGTGTCGTACTCCGTGCTCGGTGACCAGGTGCCGGGCCAGGTCACGGCCGGGGCCGTCGGTGGCACCGGTGATCAGGACGGTGCCCTCCGGGTCCCAGGCGCGCGGCTCGGCCGGCGCGGTCTCCGCGGCGGGAGCCGTACGGACCAGACGCGGCACCCGGACGGCGCCGTCCCGCACCACGAACTGCGCGTCCTCGGTGGCCAGCAGACCGGGCAGGTCCGCGAGCACCTCGGCGAGACCGCCGTCCTGGAGGTCGAGAAGCGCGATCCGCCCGGGGTTCTCCGACTGCGCCGAGCGCACCAGGCCCCACACCGCGGCCGCGGCGAGGTCCCGTACGGGCTCGCCCTCGTCGGCGGAGACGGCGCCCCGGGTCACGAACACCAGCCGGGAGTCGGCGGGCAGTTCCCGGCCGGTCCACTCGCCCAGGAGGCCGAGGACCCGGGCGGTGAGCTCGTGGGCGGCGGCGGGCACGTCGTCGCCGGTGCCGGACACGGACACCACGACGAGGTCCTCGTCGCCGGTGAGGTCGGCCAGGGAGGCGACCGAGGCGCCCACACCCGGCTCGTCGGCGCCGAGCGACACGCAGCGGGGCTCGGCGGAGGGCACCTCGGGGGCGGGCACCCAGTCGAGCGACAGCAGGGCGTCGCGCCCGGCGCCGGGGCGGGCGGTCACGGGGTCGGTGGCCGACGGGCGGCGCAGCACCAGCGTCTCCGCCGACAGCACCGGCGCGCCGTCGACGTCGACGGCCGCGATGGACACCGAGTCCTCGGCGGTCCGCACGACACGGGCGCGGACGACCGAGGCGCCGGCCGCGTGCAGCGACACGCCTCGCCAGGCGAACGGCAGCATGAGGTCGTCGGCACCGCCGACGCCGGCCATCCGGTGCGCCTGGAGCACCGCGTCCAGCAGCGCCGGGTGGATGCCGAAGGCCCCGGCCTCCCCGGAGACGTCGCCCGGCAGGGCGGCCTCCACGAAGACCTCGTCCTCGCGCTGCCAGACCGAGCGCAGGCCCTGGAAGGCCGGGCCGTAGCCGGTCCCGTCGTAGAAGCCCTCCAGGTCGACGACCACCGCGTTGCGCGGCGGCCACGTCTCCGGCCCGAAGGCCGCGACGCGCTCGCCGGTGGTCAGCGTGCCGTGGGCGTGCTGCACCCACTCCTCACCGGCGGCGCCGTCGGGGCAGGAGTGCACGGTGATCGTGCGGGCGCCGGCCGCGTCGGGGGCTCCGACCTGCACCTGGATCCGGGTGGCGGCGCTCTCCTCCAGCACCAGCGGGGTGAGGAGGACGAACTCCTCGACGCGGCCGCAGCCGACCTGGTCGCCGGCGCGCACGGCCAGTTCCAGGAAGCCGGTGGCCGGGAAGAGCACGCTGCCGCCGAGGACGTGGTCGGTCAGCCAGGGCGAGGTCCGGGCCGACAGCCTGCCGGTGAACACCACCTCGCCGGAGTCCGCGAGCGCGAGCATCGCGCCGAGCAGCGGGTGCTCCGCCGGCATCAGGCCGGCGCCGGTCACGTCACCCGTGAGGGCGGGCCGGGGCCAGTAGCGCTCGTGCTGGAACGGGTAGGTGGGCAGGTCCGCGCGGCGCGCGCCCGTGCCGGCGAACCAGGCGGCCCAGTCGACGCCGACGCCGACCGCGTGGAGGCGGGCGAGGGCGGTGAGCAGGGCCGTCTCCTCGGAGCGGTCCTTGCGCAGGGCGGACACCGCGAGGGCGGAGTCGTCCAGGGTGTGCTGGGCCATCGCGGTCAGCACACCGTCCGGGCCGAGCTCCAGGAACACGGAGGCGCCTTCGGCCTCCAAGGTGCGCACGCCGTCGGCGAACCGGACGGTCTCCCGGACGTGACGGACCCAGTAATCGGCCGAGCGCACCAGTTCCTCGGTGGCGAGCTCGCCGGTCAGGTTCGAGACGAGGGGGATGCGCGGGGCCTCGAAGGACAGGCCGTCGACGACCTTGCGGAAGTCGTCGAGCATCGGGTCCATCAGCGGGGAGTGGAAGGCGTGGCTCACCGACAGCCGCCGCGTCTTGCGGCCCTCGGCCGCGAACCCCTCGGCGATGCCCAGCACCGCCACCTCGTCACCGGCCAGGACGACCGACTCCGGCCCGTTGACCGCCGCGATCGACACACCGTCCACCAACCGGGCCACCACCTCGGCCTCCGGGGCCTGGACAGCGACCATGGCACCGCCCGCGGGCAGCGCCTGCATCAGACGGGCACGCGCCGCCACCAGGGCGCAGGCGTCCTCCAACGAGAACACCCCCGCCACATGCGCCGCCGTGATCTCACCGATCGAGTGGCCGGCCACGAAGTCCGGGCGGATTCCCCAGGACTCCACGAGGCGGAACAGCGCCACCTCGACGGCGAACAGGGCGGGCTGGGTGAACCCGGTCTCGTTCAGCCGCGCTTCGTCGGTGAACATCACCTCGCGCAGCTCGCCGCCGAAGTGCGCCAGCACCGCGTCCAGCGCCTCGGCGAACACCGGGAAACGACCGTACAGCTCCCGGCCCATGCCGACGCGCTGCGCGCCCTGGCCCGAGAACAGCACCGCGACGTTCCCGGTGGTGTCCCGCGCGTACCCGCGCGCGACCTCGACGACCTCGTCGCCCTCGGACAGCAGGACCGCCCGGTGCTCCAGGTGTGCCCTGGTGGTGGCGAGCGAGAATCCCAGGTCGAGGGGGGACGCTCCGGTCAGCGAGGAGATCTGCTCCAGCTGGGCGGCGAGCGCCTCCTCGGAGCGGGCGGAGACCGGCCACGGCACGGCCGAAGGCGTTGTCCTCGCCTCGGTCTCCTCCGGCTCACCGGGCTCCGCCGCCGGTGCCTGCTCGATGATGACGTGGGCGTTGGTGCCGCTGATGCCGAACGACGACACGCCCGCGCGCCACGGCCGGTCGGCCTTGGGCCACTCCCGGGACTCCGTCAGCAGCTCCACCGCGCCGGCCGACCAGTCCACGTGGGACGACGGCGTGTCCGCGTACAGCGTCTTGGGCAGGACGCCGTGCCGCAGTGCCAGGACCATCTTGATGAGCCCCGCCGCACCGGCCGCGGCCTGGGTGTGGCCGAGGTTGGACTTCACGGAGCCCAGCAGCAGCGGCCGCTCGGGGTCGCGGCCCTGGCCGTAGGTGGCCAGCAGGGCCTGCGCCTCGATCGGGTCGCCCAGGGTCGTGCCCGTGCCGTGCGCCTCGACGGCGTCCACGTCCGACGCCGACAGCCCGGCGCTCGCCAGGGCCTGCTGGATCACCCGCTGCTGCGAGGGGCCGTTGGGGGCCATGAGGCCGTTGGAGGCGCCGTCCTGGTTGACGGCGGAGCCCCGGACGACGGCGAGGATCTCATGGCCGTTGCGCCGGGCGTCGGAGAGCCGCTCGACGACGACGATGCCCACGCCCTCGGACCAGCCGGTGCCGTCGGCGTCGTCGGAGAACGGCTTGCACCGGCCGTTCGACGCCAGCCCGCCCTGCCGGGTGAAGCCGGCGAAGCTCATCGGCGTCGACATCACCGTCACACCGCCGACCAGCGCCAGCGAGCACTCTCCGGTGCGCAGCGCGTGGGCCGCCAGGTGGAGCGAGACGAGCGAGGACGAGCAGGCGGTGTCGACGGTGACGGCCGGGCCCTCCAGGCCGAAGCTGTACGAGAGCCGCCCGGACAGGATGCTGCCCGCGAGTCCGGTGCTGCCGTGCCCCTCGATGTCCTCACGGGAGTTCAGCACGGCGTTGATGTAGTCGACGCCGCTGGTGCCCACGAAGACGCCGGTCCGGCTCCCCTTCAGGGACACGGGGTCGATGCCGGCCCGCTCCAGCGCCTCCCAGGAGGTCTCCAGGAGGAGGCGCTGCTGGGGGTCCATGGCCACGGCTTCACGTGGCGAGATGCCGAAGAAGTCCGCGTCGAACGCCGCGGCGTCGAGGAAGCCGCCCTCGGCCGTCGCGCTGCTGCCGCCTCCGTCGCCGCCGAGGATGTCGAGGTTCCAGCCACGGTCCGTGGGGAATGCCGAGATGCCGTCCCGGCCGTCGCTCAGCAGTCGCCAGAGCTCTTCCGGCGACCGGACGCCACCGGGCAGCCGGCAGGACATGCCGACGATGGCTATCGGCTCCTGCTGTGCGGACTCGGCCTCCCGAAGCCGTTGACGGGTCTGGTGCAAGTCGTTCGTGACCCACTTGAGGTAGTCAACGAGCTTCTTGTCGTTCGGCATGACGTGGAACCTTCCGTGAAAATAAAGGGGCCGGACTCAGCGATCGCTGTGGCGGCCGAGCTCGTTGTCGATGAAGGCGAAGATCTCATCGGTGCTGGCGGTTTCGAGCCGCTCGGCGACCTCCGCGCCGTCCTCCTCCGCCGGGGCCCCGCGCCAGCCGTCGAGGATCTGCGCCAGGCGGCCGGCGACGGCGGCCCTGGTGCGGTCGTCGGGCTCGCTGACGGCGAGTGCGGACTCGAGCCGTTCGAGCTCCGCGAGGAGGTCCGGCCCCGTACCGCTGTCGTCCACGAGCCGCGAGACGAGGTGGTCGGCGAGTGCGAGGGGGTTGGGGTAGTCGAAGACGAGGGTGGCGGAGAGCCTCAGCCCCGTGGCGGTGGCGAGCCGGTTGCGGAGCTCGACGGCGGTCAGCGAGTCGAAGCCCAGGTCGTTGAACTCGCGCCGGGTGTCGATCGCCTTGGCCGAGGCGTGCCCCAGCACGGCGGCGGCCTCGGTCCGTACGAGGTCGGTCGCGAGGCGCGTACGGTCCTCCGGCCGTGCCTCGCTCAGCCGCCGGGTGAACCGCTCGGCCCCCTCGGCGCCGCCCGCGGCGCCGGCGGCCGCCCGCCGGCCGCCCTTGACCAGGCCCCGCAGCACCGGGGGCACCGCGCCCCGGTCCCGCGTGCCCATGGTGACCGGGCCGAGGGGCACGAGGTGCGATCCGGCGGTCGCGGTGGCGGCGTCGAACAGCGCCAGGCCCTGCTCGACGGTCAGCGGTGCGGCCCCCGAGGAGGCGATCCGCTGCACGTCGGCGTCCGAGAGGGTGGCGGTCATGCCGCCGGTCGGGGCCCAGGCGCCCCAGGCGAGGGAGTGCGCGGGCAGCCCGTGCGCCGCGCGGTGCCGGGCCAGCGCGTCCAGGAAGACGTTGCCCGCCGCGTAGTTGCCCTGACCCGCCGTGCCGAGGACGCCCGAGACGGACGAGTACAGCACGAACGCCGCCAGGTCGAGGTCCTTGGTGACCTCGTGCAGGTGCCAGGCCGCGTCCGTCTTCGGACGCAGCACCGCCGAGAGCCGCTCGGGCGTCAGCGCGGCCACCATGCCGTCGTCGAGGACACCGGCCGTGTGGACCACCGCGGTCAGCGGGTGCGCGGCGGGGACCGCGCCGACGGCCGCGGCCGCTCCCTCCCGGTCGGCCACGTCGCACGCGAGGAGCGTCACCTCGGCGCCGTGCGCGGCCAGTTCGGCGCGCAGCGCGTCCGCGCCGGGCGCGTCCGGCCCGCCGCGGCTGACCAGCAGCAGGTGCCGCGCGCCGCGCTCGGTCACCAGGTGCCGGGCCAGTTCGCCGCCCAGGCCGCCGGTGCCACCGGTGATCAGGACGGTGCCGTCCGGGTCCCAGGCGCGCGGCAGGGTCAGCACGATCTTGCCGATGTGCTGGGCCCGGCTCATGTACCGGAACGCCTCCGGCGCGCGCCGGACGTCCCAGGTCGCCACCGGCAGCGTGTGCAAGGCGCCTTCGGCGAACAGCTCCAGGAGCTCGCCGAGCATCCCCTGCACCCGGTCCGGGCCCGCGTCGGCGAGGTCGAACGCCTTGTAGTGCACCGGGGCGGTGGACTCGGGGTCACGGATGTCGGTCTTGCCCATCTCCAGGAAACGGCCGCCGGGGGCGGTCAGCCGCAGGGAGGCGTCGACGAACTCGCCCGCCAGCGCGTTGAGCACCACGTCCACGCCACGGCCGCCGGTGACCGCCCGGAAGCGCTCCTCGAAGTCGGTGGTGCGGGAGGAGGCGATGTGGTCATCGGCCACGCCCAGTTCGCGCAGGGTGTCCCACTTGCCCTCACTGGCCGTGGCGAACACCTCGGCGCCCAGGTGCCGGGCCAGCTGGATCGCCGCCATGCCGACGCCGCCGGCGCCGGCATGGACGAGGATCGACTGGCCGGGCCGCAGGTCCGCGAGGTCCTTCAGCGCGTACAGGGCGGTCAGGAAGACCAGCGGGACCGAGGCCGCCCGGTCGGCCGACCAGTCCTCGGGTATCCGGGTCAGGAGCCGCTGGTCGGTCACGGCCACCGGGCCGTAGCCGCCGAAGACCATGCCCATCACCCGGTCACCCGGGCGCAGTCCGTGCACGCCGGGCCCGGTCTCGGTGACCGTTCCGGCGGCCTCGGCGCCGAGCAGGCCGGCCTCACCGGGGTACATGCCCAGGGCGTTCAGCACGTCGCGGAAGTTCACACCGGCCGCCTCGACGTCCAGGCGGACCTGGCCGGGGGTGAGCGGCTCCAGGATCTCGGGGCAGGGGGCGAGCACCAGATCGTCCAGGCTGCCCTTGGCCCGGCTGTCCAGCCGCCACGGCACCCCGGCGGGGGGCAGCAGCCCGGCGCCGGCGCCGGGCTGGGCCAGCCGTGCCACCCGGACGACGCCGTCCCGTACCACGAACTGCGCGTCCTCGGTGGCCAGCAGACCGGGCAGGTCCGCGAGCACCTCGGCGAGACCGCCGTCCTGGAGGTCGAGGAGTACGATCCGCCCGGGGTTCTCCGACTGCGCCGAGCGCACCAGGCCCCACACCGCGGCCGCGGCGAGGTCCCGTACGGGCTCGCCCTCGTCGGCCGAGACGGCGCCCCGGGTCACGAACACCAGGCGCGAGGTGCCGCCCTCCGCCCGGTCCGCCCACTCGTGGAGCAGACCCAGGACCCGGGCCGTCAGCCGGTGCGCGGCGGTCGGCACGTCGTCGCCCGCGCCGGACACGGGCACCACGACGAAGTCCTCGTCGCCGGTCAGGTCGGCCAGGGAGGCGACCGACGCGCCCACACCCGGCTCGTCGGCGCCCAAGGACACACACCGGGCCGGGGCGGGCCGCACCTCGGGAGCCGCGACCCAGTCCAGCGACAGCAGCGTGCCGCGCCGAGTCGCCGACCGGCCGGTGCCGGGGTCCTGGTAGGCGCGCATCACCATCGCCTCGGCCGACAGCACGGGCGCGCCCTCGGTGTCGACGGCGGTGATGGACACCGAGTCGTCACCGGTCCTCGTGACGCGGGCGCGCAGCACCGACGCGCCCGCGGCGTGCAGCGACACGCCCCGCCAGGCGAACGGCAGGAACTGGTCGCCCTCACTGCCGACGCCGGCCATCCGGTGGGACTGGAGCACCGCGTCCAGCAGCGCGGGGTGGAGGCCGAAGGACCGCGCGTCCCCCTCGACGTGGCCGGGCAGCGCCACCTCCACGTAGGCCCCGTCCTCGCAGCGCCACACCGCGCGCAGGCCCTGGAAGGCCGGGCCGTAGCCGGTGCCGTCGTAGAAGCCCTCCAGGTCCACGGCCTCCGCGCCCCGCGGCGGCCAGACCTGGGAGCCGAAGTCGCCGATCCGCTCGCCGGTGCTGAGCGTGCCGTGGGCGTGCTGGGTCCACGGCTCGTCGAAGGCGCCGTCGGCACGCGAGTACACCGAGAGGGAACGCGCGCCCGTCTCGTCGGGGGCCCCGAGCAGCACCTGGACCTGTGCGGCACCGTCCTCGGTGAGGGCCAGCGGGGACAGCAGGAGGAACTCCTCGACCCGGTCGCAGCCGACCTGGTCGCCGGCGCGCATGGCCAGCTCCAGGAAGCCGGTGGCCGGGAAGAGCACGCTGCCGCCCATGACGTGGTCGTTCAGCCAGGGGTACGACCGGGTCGACAGCCTGCCCGTGAACACCACCTCACCGGACTCGGCGAGCGTGAGCGTGGCGCCCAGCAGCGGGTGCTCCGCCGGCTGAAGGCCCGCGCCGGTCACGTCACCGCCGGACACGTCGAGCCGCGGCCAGTAGCGCTCGTGCTGGAACGGGTAGGTGGGCAGTTCCACCCGGTGGGCGCCGGTGCCGTCGAAGAGCTCGGCCCAGTCCACCCCGACGCCCGCGACGTGCAGGTGCGCGAGGGCGGTGAGCAGCGCCGTCTCCTCGGACCGGTCCTTGCGCAGGGCGGGGACGGCCACGGCCGTCTCGTCCAGGCTCTGCCGGGCCATCGCCGTCAGCACGCCGTCGGGACCCAGCTCCAGGAACGCCGAGGCGCCCTCGGCCACCAGGGCGCGGACGCCCTCCGCGAAGCGGACCGTCTCCCGGACGTGCCGGACCCAGTAGTCGGCCGAGCACATCAGTTCGCCGGTGGCGGGTGCGCCGGTCACGTTGGAGACGACCGGGATCTCCGGCGCCGTGTAGGAGAGGCCCTCCGCCACGCGGCGGAAGTCCTCCAGCATCGGGTCCATCAGCGCCGAGTGGAACGCGTGGCTCACCGTCAGCCGCTGAGTCTTGCGCCCCTCGGAGGCGAACTCCTGGGAGATCCGGAGCACTTCGGCCTCGTCCCCGGCGAGGACGACC
Source organism: Streptomyces albireticuli (assembly GCF_021228125.1). Lineage (GTDB taxonomy): Bacteria > Actinomycetota > Actinomycetes > Streptomycetales > Streptomycetaceae > Streptomyces > Streptomyces albireticuli. Next base: position 83,854 of record NZ_JAJQQS010000016.1, on the reverse strand, counting down.
GATTCCGGGCCGTTGACGGCCGCGACGGACACACCGTCCGTCAGCCGGGGAGCGATCTCGCTCTCCGCCGCCCGGACGGCCACCATCGCGCCGCCGGCGGGCAGCGCCTGCATCAGCCGGGCACGCGCCGACACCAGAGCGCAGGCGTCATCGAGCGAGAACACCCCGGCCACGTGCGCCGCCGCGATCTCACCGATCGAGTGTCCCGCCACGAAGTCCGGACGGATGCCGAGCGACTCCACGAGGCGGAACAGCGCCACCTCGACGGCGAACAGCGCCGGCTGGGTGAAACCGGTCGTGTCCAGCCGCTCCGCGTCGGTGAACATCACCTCACGCAGGTCCCGCAGCTCACCGTCGAACCGCGCCAGCACCTCGTCCAAAGCCTTCGCGAACACCGGGAACCGGCCGTACAGCTCCTTGCCCGTTCCCACCCGCTGCGCGCCCTGACCCGAGAACAGCACGGCGAGCGTACGGCCCGTTTCCGCGCGGCCCCGGGCCGCCTCGGACAGCTCGCCCTCGGGGCCCCGGGCCAGCAGTACCGCCCGGTGTTCGAAGGCCGAACGGCCCGCGACGAGCGAGAACCCGACGTCCACCGGGGACGGGGCACCCCTCAGCGACGAGATCCGCTCGATCTGCGCCGTCAGCGCCTCCTCGGACCTGGCCGAGACGGGCCACGGCACCACCTCGGGCGCCGGTGCCGGAGCGGTCACCGGCTCTTCGGCCGGGTCAGCCTGCTCGATGACGACGTGGGCGTTGGTGCCGCTGATGCCGAAGGACGAGACGCCCGCGCGCCACGGCCGGTCGGCCTTGGGCCACTCCCGGGACTCCGTCAGCAGCTCCACCGCGCCGGCCGACCAGTCCACATGGGACGACGGCTCGGCGACGTGCAGGGTCCGGGGCAGCACACCGTGCCGCATCGCCATGACGGACTTGATGATGCCCGCCACGCCGGCCGCGGCCTGGGTGTGGCCGAGGTTGGACTTCACCGACCCGAGGAGCAGCGGCCGCTCGGGGTCGCGCCCCTGGCCGTAGGTGGCCAGCAGGGCCTGCGCCTCGATCGGGTCGCCGAGCGGCGTGCCCGTGCCGTGGGCCTCGACCACGTCGACGTCCGCGGTCGTCAGTCCGGCGCTCGCGAGCGCCTGCCGGATCACCCGTTGCTGCGACGGACCGCTGGGCGCGGTGAAGCCGTTGGAGGCGCCGTCCTGGTTGACGGCCGAGCCCCGCACGACGGCGAGGACCGGGTGCCCGTTGCGGCGGGCGTCGGACAGGCGCTCCACGAGGAGGACGCCCACGCCCTCCGACCAGCCGGTGCCGTCGGCGTCGTCGGAGAACGCCTTGCACCTGCCGTTCGCCGCCAGCCCGCCCTGCCGGCTGAACTCCATCAGGGAGCCGGGGGACGACATGACGTTCACCCCGCCCACCAGGGCCAGCGAGCACTCGCCGGCCCGGAGGGCCTGGGAGGCCGTGTGCAGGGCCACGAGCGAGGAGGAGCACGCCGTGTCGACCGTCACCGCCGGGCCCTCCAGGCCCAGCGTGTAGGACAGCCGCCCGGAGGTGGCGCTGGCGGCGATTCCGGTGCCGATGTCGCCGGTGGCGTCGGCCAGGGAGCGTACGAGCAGGTAGGCGTAGTCCTGGCCGTTCGTGCCGACGTACACGCCGGTGCGGCTGCCGCGCAGCGACACCGGGTCGATGCCGGCCCGCTCGACGGCCTCCCAGGAGGTCTCCAGGAGCAGCCGCTGCTGCGGGTCCATGGTGACGGATTCGCGCGGGGAGATCCCGAAGAAGCCCGCGTCGAAGTCGGCCACGCAGTCGAGGAAGCCACCTTCCTGGCTGACGGCGTTGCCGCGCTGGTCGACTCCGGCCTCCCGCAGGGCGTCCAGGTCCCAGCCGCGGTCCGTGGGGAAGGCTCCGATCGCGTCCCGGCCCGCGGCCAGGAGCCGCCACAGGTCCTCGGGGGAGTTCACGCCCCCGGGGTACCGGCAGCTCATGCCGATGATCGCGATCGGTTCGGTGGCGGCGGCGACGAGCTTGTGGTTCTGCCGGCGGAGGTGTTCGGCCTCCTTCAACGAGGCTCGGAGGGCCGCGACGACGGTTTCGTTGGATGTGGTCATGGTCCGCTCTTTCAGCGCTCGTTGTGGGAATTGCCGTCGAGGGCCGCCTGCACCAGGTCGGCGACGTCCATCGCGTCGATCGACTCGTCGTAGGCGTCCGCCTCCGTGGTGGCGGTGGTCCCGTCGTCGGACGCGGCGGTCTGCGCTGCGGCGAGCTTCAGCAGGGGTTCGAGCACGCCGATCTCACGGAGCTGGGCCATGGAGACGGAGGCGAGCAGGGCCCTGATGCCCGGCTGGTCGAGGTCGCCGTCGGTCGCGCTCTCCTCCGGCCCGTTCTCCGGGACGAGCAGGCCGAGGACGTGGTCGGCCAGGTCCGCGGGGTTCGGGTGGTCGAAGACGAGCGTGGCGGTGAGGTTCAGCCCCGTCGCGGCGTTGAGCTGGTTGCGCAGCTCGACGGCGCTGAGGGAGTCGAAGCCGAGGTCCCGGAACGCCCGGTCGGCGCCGACGGCGTCGGCGGTCGGGTGTCCCAGTACGGCCGCGGCCCGGGTGCGCACCAGGTTCAGTACGGCCGCGGAGCGCTTCGCCTGCGGCAGGCCCGTCAGTTCCTCGCGGAGCGTGGTGCCGGGGGCCTCCTCGTCGGTGTGCCCGGCCGGGGACTGCGCGGTGCCGGTGGCCAGGGCCGCGAGGAGCGGGCTGGGCCGGACGGTGGTGAAGGACCGGACGAACCGCTCGGGGTCGACGTCGACGACGACCTCGGTGGGACGGCCGTCCGTCACGGCCCGGCGCAGCGCCGTGACGGCGAGGTCGGGGTCCAGGGGGCGGATCCCGGTGCGCCGGGCCGCGGCGGCCGCCCGGTCGTCGTCGGCCATTCCGCCGCCGCCCCAGGGGCCCCAGGAGATCGAGGTCGCTGCGAGGCCGTCGGCCCGGCGCCGCTCGGCGAGGGCGTCGAGGAAGGCGTTGGCGGCGGCGTAGTTGGCCTGTCCGAGGTTGCCGACCGCGGCGGACGAGGAGGAGAACAGGGCGAAGACGGCCAGGTCCAGGTCGCGGGTGAGGTCGTGCAGGGCCAGGGCCGAGGTGGCCTTGGCGCGGAAGACCGCCTCGTAGCGGTCCGGGGTGAGGCCCTCGAGCACGCCGTCGTCGAGGACGCCCGCGGTGTGGACGACGCCGGTGAGGGGCGCCTCCGCGGGGATGCCGGCGAGGACGGCGGCGAGCGCCTCCCGGTCGGCGGCGTCGCACGCGGTGAGGGTGACGTCCGCGCCCAGTGCGGCGAGTTCGGACCGCAGCGCCTCCGCGCCGGGGGCGTCGGGGCCGCGGCGGCTGAGGAGCAGCAGGTGCCGTGCTCCGGCCCGGGCCAGTTCGCGTGCCACCCGGGCGCCCAGGACGCCGGTGCCACCGGTGATCAGGACGGTGCCCGTGGGGTTCCACTCGCCGGTGGTCCGGCCGGCCGGTACGGGGACCAGCCGGCGCCCGAAGGCAGCGGAGGGACGTACCGCGATCTGGTCCTCGCCGGCGGGGGTGTTGAGGACCGTGGCGAAGCGGGCCGCGGTCCGCTCGTCGAGGGTCTCGGGCAGGTCGATCAGACCGCCCCAGCGCCGCGGGTGCTCCAGGGCGGCGACGCGCCCCAGTCCCCATACGGCGGCCTGTTCGGTGCCGGGCACGGGCTCGGCGGGCGAGGCCGCGACCGCGCCGCGGGTGACGCACCACAGGGGTGCGGTGACGTCCGCGTCGCCGAGCGCCTGGATCAGGGTGGTGGTGAGTGCCAGCGCCTCGGGGGCGTCGGCCCCGTCGGCGGGTGCGGTCGCGAGGGCGAGCAGGGAGACCACGCCGGTGAACGCGCGCCCGCCCGCGGTCTCCTTCCGCAGCCGGCCGGCCAGTTCCTCGCGTCCGGTGCCGTCGGCCGTGAGGCTCGTGGTGTCCGCGCCGAGGGCGGCCAGGACGTCGGCGACCCAGGGGTCGTCGGCGTGGCCGGCCGGGACGACGGCGAGCCAGGTGCCCGCCGTGGCGGCGGAGGGCGCGAGGGTGAGCGGCTGCCAGGTGATCTGCTGCCGCCAGCCGTCGACGGTGGTCACCTCACCGCGCCGGCGGCGCCAGTCCGCGAGGGCGGGGAGCACCTTGGACAGCGCGTCGCCGTCGACGTTCAGGGTCGCCTCGAGCGAGGCGAAGTCCTCGTCGCGCACGGCCGTCCAGAAGCCGTCGTCCTCGCCGCCCGCCGTGGCGCCGGCGTCGGCGGGCCGGGGCTCCGGCCAGAACCGCTGGTGCTGGAAGGGGTAGGTGGGCAGGTCGGTGCGCCGGGCCGCGGCCGTGGTCCCCGCCAGGACGGTGTCCCAGCGCGGGTCCGTTCCCCCGACGTGCAGCCGGGAGAGCGCCGTGAGCACGGACTCCTCCTCGCCGCGGTCCTTGCGCAGGGCCGGGACGGTCACCGCCCGGGAGGACAGGGTGTCGAGGGTGTCCTGGGCCATGGCGCACAGGGCGCCGCCGGGGCCGAGCTCCAGGAGGACGGTCACGCCGCGCTCGGCGAGCGTGCGTACGCCGTCGCCGAACCGGACGGCTTCGCGGACGTGGTTCACCCAGTAGTCCGGGGTGCACATCTGCTGCCCGGTCGCCGCCTCACCGGTGAGGTTGGACACGAGCGGGATCGTCGGGGCGTCGTAGGCGACGCTCCGGGTGACCCGGCGGAAGTCCTCGAGAATGGCGTCCATGTGGAGTGAGTGAAATGCATGGCTGACCCGCAAACGCCTAGTCCTGCGTCCGTCGGCGGTGAATTTCGCCGCGATGTCGAGCACGGCGGCCTCGTCCCCGGAGAGGACGACCGAGTCCGGTCCGTTGACCGCGGCGAGCGAGACCCCGTCGGTCAGGTGGGCCAGCGCCTCGTCCTCGGTGGCCTGGACGGCGACCATGGCGCCGCCGGTGGGAAGGGAGTTCATCAGGCGGGCGCGGGCGGCGACGAGCCGGCAGGCGTCCTCCAGGGAGAACACCCCGGCGACGTGTGCCGCCGCGATCTCGCCGACGGAGTGCCCGGCGGCGAAGTCGGGGCGGACGCCCCAGGACTCGACGAGCCGGTAGAGCGCCACTTCCAGGGCGAACAGGGCGGGCTGGGTGAAGCCTGTCTCGTCCAGCCGCTCCGCGTCGTCGAACATGACGTCCCGCAGGGGGCGGTCCAGTTCGGCGTCGAGGTGTGCCGTCACCGCGTCGAGTGCCTCGGCGAAGACGGGGAAGCGTGCGTAGAGCTCCCGGCCCATGCCGACCCGCTGCGAGCCCTGGCCGGAGAACAGCACCGCGAGCTTGCCGCGCCGGGCCGCCTCGGCGCCCAGGACGACCTGGGGGGAGGTGAGGCCGTCGGCGAGCGCGGCCAGGCCCTGGAGCAGGGTGTCGCGGTCGCCGGCGAGTACGGCGGCGCGGTGCGCGAAGGCCGACCTGGCCGTGGCCAGGGGCAGGGCGAGGTCCTCGACGGTGAGGCCGGGCCGGGCGGCCACGTAGGAGTGCAGCTGCCTGGCCTGGGCCCGCAGGGCTTCCGGCGCGGCGGCCGACACGGGCACGGGCAGCAGGGTGCCGTGCTCCACCGGCTCGGGGGCGTCGGTGACGTTCCCGGCGGGCGGTGCGGGCTGCTCGATGATCACGTGGGAGTTGGTGCCGCTGGCGCCGAAGGCCGAGATGCCGGCCCGGCGCGGGCGGCCGGTCTCCGGCCAGGCTGCCTCGTCGGCCAGCAGCTCGATCGCGCCGGCGGTCCAGTCGACGTGGGTGGACGGCTCGTCGAGGTGCAGGGACCTGGGCAGGACGCCGTGGCGCATGGCCAGGACCATCTTGATCACTCCGGCGACGCCGGCGGCGGCCTGGGTGTGGCCGATGTTGGACTTCAGCGACCCGAGCAGCAGCGGCCGCTCGCGGTCCTGTCCGTACGTGGCCAGCAGGGCCTGCGCCTCGATGGGGTCGCCCAGGGAGGTGCCGGTGCCGTGTGCCTCGACCGCGTCCACGTCGGCCGGGGCGAGGCCGGAGACGGCCAGGGCCCGGCGGATGACGCGGCGCTGCGAGGGGCCGTTGGGCGCGGTGATGCCGTTGCTGGCTCCGTCCTGGTTGATGGCCGAGCCGCGCAGGACCGCGAGGACCTCGTGTCCGTTGGCCAGCGCGTCCGAGAGGCGTTCCAGGACGAGGACGCCTACGCCCTCGGACCAGCCGGTGCCGCCCGCGGAGGACGAGAAGGCCCGGCAGCGGCCGTCGGGCGAGAGGGCTCCCAGCTCGCCGAACTCGACGAAGTTCACCGGCGTGGACATCACCGTGACACCGCCGGTGAGGGCGAGGGAGCACTCGCCGTTGCGCAGGGCCTGGGCGGCCAGGTGGAGCGCGACGAGCGAGGACGAGCAGGCCGTGTCGACGCTGACGGACGGGCCTTCCAGGCCGAGGGTGTAGGACACCCGGCCGGAGAGCAGGCTGGCCGACTGCGCGGTCTGCGCGTGGCCGAGCTGGCCCGCCTCGGGGCGGTAGTCGCCGGAGCCGCCGCCGATGAACACACCGGTGTCACCGCCGCGCAGGTCCGCCGGGTCGACGCCGGTCCGCTCCAGGGCCTCCCAGGCCGCTTCCAGCAGGATGCGCTGCTGCGGGTCCATCACCATGGCCTCGCGCGGCGAGATCCCGAAGAAGCCGGGGTCGAAGTCCGCCACGTCGTGGAGGAAGCCGCCGCCGCGGGCGACGGTGCCGCCGTGGCCGTCGCGGTCGCCGTGCAGGAGCCGGTCGAGGTCCCAGCCGCGGTCGGTCGGGAAGCCGCCGATGGCGTCGCCGCCGTCCATGACGAGGTCCCAGAGGTCCTCGGGCGAGCGGATCCCACCCGGGTAGCGGCAGCTCATGCCGACGATGACGACGGGGTCGTCGGCCGTGTCGGCGCCACGCACCGCCGTGGCGGTGGTGGCGGGCAGGTCCTCGTCCTCGCCGAGGAGTTCGGCCAGCAGGTGGCCGGCCAGCGACTCGGCCGTCGGGTAGTCGAAGGCGAGGGTCGCGGGCAGGGACAGGCCGGTCGCGGCGGCGAGCTTGTTGCGCAGGTCGACGGCGGTCAGCGAGTCGAAGCCGAGGTCCTTGAACGCCTGTCCGGAGGGGACGGCGTCGGCGTCCGGGAACCCGAGCACCGCCGCCACCTCGTCACGGACCACGGACAGGAGTGCCTCGGCTCGCTCCGCGGCCGGGCGAGCGGCGAGCGCGGCCCGGAGTCCGGGCGCGGCCTCCGCCGTGCCGCCCCCGGCGCCGCCGGGGGCCGCCAGGGCCTCGCGGGCCTCGGGCAGCTCCCGGAAGAGCGCGCTGTGCCGGGTCCGGGTGAAGGCCGGGGCGAACACGTCCCAGCGGACGTCGGCCACCGTCACCGAGGAGGCGTCGTCGCCCAGGGAGCGGGCGAGCGCGGTCAGGGCGCGCGCGGCGTCCATCGCGGGCAGCCCGTTGGCGCGCAGGTGCGCGGCCAGGCTGTCGTCGGTGGTGTCCGCCCAGCCGCCCCACGAGACCGACAGGGCGCGCACTCCGCGTGCCCGGTACCGGCGGGCCAGGGCGTCCAGGTGGGCGCCGGCCGCCGCGGCCGCGCTCCGGCCGCTCGCGCCCCAGGTGCCGGCGATCGAGGAGAAGAGGACGAACGCGTCCAGGGTCCGGTCGCCGGTGGCCTCGTCGGCCGTGGCCGACAGGCGCTCGACGCTCGTGTGCAGCGCGGCGAGCGCGGCGGCCGGGTCCTCGTCGGTGGCCGGCTCCTCCTCGCGGGCGTGGACCACCGCGGTCAGCGGCCGGTCCTCCGGGAGGGAGGCGAGCGCGGCCGGCAGCGCCTCGGTGTCTTCCGGGGTCCAGGTGACGGTCGTCAGCCCGGTGCCCAGCGCGTCGAGTTCGGCGCGCAGCTCCGCCGGGTCCGCCGCGGCGGGTCCGGCGAGCAGCACGTGCCCGGCTCCCTGTCCGGCGAGCCAGCGGGCGACGTGGCCGGCGCCGCCGGCCGCCTCGCCGACGACGAGGACGGTGCCGGACGGCTGCCACGGGGCCGCCGTGGCGTCCGCCGTGGCGCGTACGAGCCGGCGTCCGAAGGCGCCCGAGGGGCGCAGCGCCACCTGGTCCTCGCCGTCCGTGCCGGAGAGCACGGCGCGGAACCGGTCGGCCGAGCGCCGGTCGGGTACGTCCGCGAGGTCGACGAGGCCGCCCCAGCGGTCCGGGTGCTCCAGGGCCGTGACCCGGCCGAGCCCCCACACCGCGGCCTGCGCGGCGTTCTCACCGGCGTCCGAGCGGCCCACCGACACGGCGCCCTTGGTGACGCACCACAGCGGGGCGTCGACACCGGCGTCCGCCAGGGCCCGTACCACCCGGCCCGGCTGTGCCAGGCCGACGGGGACGCCGTCGGTGTCCGGGGCGGCGAGGAGGGAGACGACACCGGCGAATCCGGTGCCCTCGGGGGCGAGTCCGGTGAGGCGCGCGGTCAGCGCGGCGGGGTCGGTGACGTCGGCCTCGACGGTGACGGCGTCGTCGCCGAGGGCCGCGGTCACGGCGGCGGTCCACTCGTCGGCGGCGGTTCCCGCCGGGACGAGCGCCAGCCACGGTCCGGTGAGGGTGCCGGACGCGGCGCCGGTGAGCGGCTTCCAGGTCACGTGGTAGCGCCAGCCGTCGACGGTCGAGCGCTCGACGCGGGTGCGCCGCCAGGTGGAAAGGGCGGGCACGAGCGCGGACAGCGCGTCGTCGTCCAGGCCGAGGTCGGCCGAGAGCGACTCCAGGTCCTCGCGCTCCACCGCGGCCCAGAACTCGGCGTCCACGGGGTCCTGCGCGCCGTCCTGAGTACGCCCGGCGGGCGCGCGCTCCGGCCAGAACCACTCGCGCTGGAAGGGGTAGGTGGGCAGGTCGGTACGGCGGGCGCCGGTGCCGTCGAAGAACCCGGACCAATCCACGTCCGCACCGGCGACGTGGAGGCGCGCGAGCGCCGTAAGGAGGGCGGTTTCCTCGGCTCGGTCCTTACGGAGCGCCGATACGGCCAGGGAGGTGTCGTCCAGGGTGTGCTGGGCCATGGCCGTCAGCACCCCGTCGGGACCGAGCTCCAGGAAGACCGAGGCGCCTTCGGCGGCCAGCGTGCGCACGCCGTCGGCGAAGCGGACGGTCTCGCGGACATGCCGCACCCAGTAGTCGGCGGAGCAGACCAGCTCCCGCGTGACGAGCTCGCCCGTCACGTTCGAGACGACCGGGATCCGCGGGGCCTCGTAGGACAGGCCCTCGGCGACGCGGCGGAAGTCCGCCAGCATCGGCTCCATGAGCGCGGAGTGGAAGGCGTGGCTCACCGACAGCCGCTGGGTCTTGCGGCCCTCGGCGGCGAAGCCTTCGGCGATGCCCAGCACCGCCGCCTCGTCGCCCGCGAGGACGACCGCCTCGGGGCCGTTGACCGCGGCGATCGACACGCCGTCGGTCAGCCGTGCGGTGACGTCCTCCTCCGTGGCCTGGACGGCGACCATCGCGCCGCCCGCGGGCAGTGCCTGCATCAGGCGGGCCCGTGCCGCCACCAGGCGGCAGGCGCCCTCCAGCGAGAACACCCCGGCGATGTGCGCCGCGGCGATCTCACCGATGGAGTGACCGGCCACGAAGTCGGGACGGATGCCCCAGGACTCCACGAGGCGGAACAGCGCGACCTCGAAGGCGAACAGCGCCGGCTGGGTGAAGCCCGTCTCGTCCAGGCCCTCCGCGGCGCCGGACATGACGTCCCGCAGGGGGCGGTCCAGCTCGGTGTCGAAGTGGGCCGCGACGGCGTCGAGGGCCTCGGCGAACACCGGGAAGCGGGCGTACAGCTCGCCGCCCATCCCGGCGCGCTGCGCGCCCTGGCCGGAGAACAGCGCGGCGAGCTTCCCGGGGACGTCCCGGACGGCTCCGCGCGAGAGCTCCGAGACCCGCTCGCCGTCGGCGAGCAGCACCGCGCGGTGGGCGAACGCCGTCCTGCCGGTGGCGAGGGAGTACCCCACGTCGGCGGGGGACGGGCCGCTCAGCGCGGTGATCCGCTCGATCTGGGCCGTGAGCGCGGCCTCGGACCTGGCCGACACGGGCCAGGGCACCGGGCCCGCCGCGACGGCGGGCTCCGCGGGCTCGTCCGCCGGGGACCCGGTCTCCGGCGCCTGCTCGATGATGACGTGGGCGTTGGTGCCGCTCACGCCGAAGGCGGAGACGCCGGCCCGCCGGGCGTGCCCGGTCTCGGGCCACGCGCGCTCCTCGGTGAGGAGCGAGACCGCGCCGCCCGACCAGTCGACGTGCGAGGACGGGGCGTCGACGTGCAGGGTCTTCGGCAGGGTGCCGTGGCGCATCGCCAGGAGCACCTTGATGATGCCGGCGACGCCGGCGGCGGCCTGGGTGTGGCCCAGGTTCGACTTGACCGCGCCGAGGAGCAGCGGGCTCGGCCGGTCCTGTCCGTAGGCGGCGATGAGGGCGTGTGCCTCGATGGGGTCGCCGAGGGTGGTGCCGGTGCCGTGGGCCTCGACGACGTCGACGTCGGCGGGTGCCAGGTCGGCGTCGGTGAGGGCCTGGCGGATGACACGCTGCTGAGCCCGCCCGTTGGGGGCGGTCAGGCCGTTGGAGGCGCCGTCCTGGTTGACGGCGGTGCCGCGGACGATGCCCCGGACGTCGTGGCCGTTGCGGCGGGCGTCGGAGAGGCGTTCGAGGACGAGGACGCCGACGCCTTCGGACCAGCTGGTGCCGTCGGCCGAGTCGGAGAAGGCCTTGCAGCGTCCGTCGGGGGCGAGTCCGCCCTGGACGGTGAACTCGGCGAAGGAGTCGGGGCTGGACATGACCGAGACGCCGCCGACGAGCGCGAGGGTGCACTCGCCGCTGCGCAGGGAGCCCGCTGCCATGTGCAGGGCGACGAGCGACGAGGAGCAGGCGGTGTCGACGGTGACGGCCGGGCCCTCGAGGCCGAAGGCGTAGGAGATCCGTCCGGACATGACGCTGGCGGTGTTGCCGGTGGCGACGTGGCCCCGGACGTCGGCGGTGCCCTGGCGCAGGAGGGTGGTGTAGTCCTGGCCGTTGGTGCCGACGAACACTCCGGTGCGGCTGCCGCGCAGGGTGCTCGCGTCGATCCCGGCGGTCTCGAAGACCTCCCAGGCGGTCTCCAGGAGGAGGCGCTGCTGGGGGTCCATGGCGAGGGCCTCGCGGGGCGAGATGCCGAAGAAGGAGGCGTCGAAGAGGCCGACGCCGTCGAGGAAGCCGCCCTCGAGGGTCGCGGACGTTCCTCCGGCGAGGTCGTCGAGGTCCCAGCCGCGGTCGGCGGGGAATCCGGAGATCGCGTCCTCGCCCTGGCTGAGAAGCCGCCAGAGGTCCTCGGGGGACCGGACGCCGCCGGGGAAGCGGCAGTTCATGCCGACGATGGCGATGGGGTCGTCGTCGGCCGCCCGGCCCGCCGGGGCGCCTCCGGCCGGACCGGCCTCGGGGAGGGTGCCGAGGAGCTCGGTGAGCAGGAACTCGGCGAGGGCGCGCGGGGTCGGGTAGTCGTAGACGAGGGTCGCGGGCAGCTTCAGGCCGGTCGTGGCCGTCAGCGCGTTGCGCAGCTCGACGATGGTCAGCGAGTCGAAGCCGAGGTCGCTGAAGGCCTGGTCGGCGCCGATGGCGCCGGTGCCGGAGTGGCCCAGGACCGCGGCGACCTGGCCGCTCAGGAGCTCCAGGACGAACCGGGGGCGTGCCGCCGGGGAGAGTCCGGCGAGGCGCTGGCGCAGCGCGGGTTCGCGCGGGCCGGCCTCCGGTGTCCCGGTGGGTGCCGTGGCGCCGGTGCGGCGCAGTTCGGGGAGGTCGCCGACGAAGGGGTTGGGGCGGAGCGCGGTGAACGCGTCCGTGTAGCGGTCCCAGTCGACGTCCGCGAGGGTCAGGGCGGTGTCGCCGTGCTCGATCGCGTGGCGCAGCGCCGTGAGGGCGAGCTCGGGCGCCATGGGGGTGAAGCCGCCGCGGCGGACGCGGTTCTCGATGCCGGGTCCGTCGGCGGCCATGCCGGCGTCGGCCCAGGGGCCCCAGCCGAGCGAGGTCGCGGGCAGGCCCTGGGCGCGGCGGTGCTCGGCGAAGGCGTCGAGGAAGGCGTTGGCGGCGGCGTAGTTGCCCTGGCCGGGTGCCCCGAGGGTGCCGGCGACGGAGGAGAAGAGGACGAAGGCGGTCAGGCCGTGGTCCCGGGTCGCCTCGTGCAGGTTGAGGGTGGCGGTGAGCTTGGCGCGCAGGACGGCGGTGAACTTCTCGGGGGTGAGGGCGTCCAGGGTGCCGTCGTCGACGGTGCCGGCGGTGTGGAACACCGCGGTGAGCGGGTGCTCCTCGGGGATCGCGGCGAGTACGGCGGTGAGCGCGTCGCGGTCGGCGGTGTCGCAGGCGGCCAGGGTGACGTGGGAGCCGAGCGCGGTGAGTTCGGCGCTCAGTTCCGTGGCGCCGGGCGCGTCGGCGCCGCGCCGGCTGACGAGCAGCAGGTGCCGGGCGCCGCGCGCGGCGAGCCAGCGGGCGACGTGGCCGCCCAGGGCGCCGGTGCCGCCGGTGACGAGCACGGTGCCGGTGGGCCGGAACTCGCCGGGCGCGGGGGCGTCCCCGACGGGGTGGTGCGCCAGGCGGCGGGCGTACGTCGCGGTGGCGCGCACGGCGACCTGGTCCTCGCCGTCCCCGCCGCCCGCGAGGACGGCGGTCAGGCGGCGCAGGGTGGTGTCGGGGAGCTCGTCGGGGAGGTCGACGAGGCCGCCCCAGCGCTCGGGGTGTTCCAGGGCGGTCACCCGGCCGAGGCCCCAGACGGCGGCCTGGGCGGGGCGGGCGAGCCGCTCGGAGCGGCCGACCGCCACGGCGGTGCGGGTGACGCACCACAGGGGTGCCTCGATGCCGGCGTCGCCCAGCGCCTGGACGGCGGCCGTGGTCAGGAGCAGGCCGGCGGGCGTGCCGGAGGCGTCGCGGCCGTCCTCGTCGTCCGCGGCCAGCAGGGACAGTACGCCCGTGAACGCGGCGCCGTCGGCGGTCAGTTCGCGCAGCCGGTCGGCCAGGGCCTCGCGGTGCGGGTCCGTGACGTCGAGGCGGACGGTGTCGGTGCCGAGGGCCCCGGCGACCGCGTCGAGCCATGCCGGGTCGGTCGCGCCGGCCGGGGTGAGCACCAGCCAGGTGCCGGCCGGGCGCGCGGTGCCGGGGGCGGTGGCGCCGGTGAGGGGCTTCCAGGTGGTGCGGTAGCGCCAGCCGTCGACGGTGGAGCGCTCCCGGCGCTTGCGGCGCCAGGACGACAGGGCGGGCACGACGGCGGTGAGGGTGGCGTCGTCCAGCTCCAGGGCGGAGCTCAGGGACGGGATGTCCGCGCGCTCGACCGCCGACCAGAACTCGGTGTCCGCCTCGTCGGCGGCGCCGGTGGGCGCCGCGGTGGGGGCGGCGGGCTCGAGCCAGTAGCGCTCGCGCTGGAAGGGGTAGGTCGGCAGTTCGGTCCGGCGGGCGCCGGTGCCGGCGAAGACGGCGTCCCAGTCGACGCGTACGCCGCGGACGTGGAGCCGGGCGAGGGCCGTGGTGAGCGCGGGGGCCTCGGGCCGGTCGCGGCGCAGCGCCGGGACCGCGACGACGGGGGTGTCCTCGCCGACGGTGCCGCGGACCGCGCCGCTGAGCACGCCGTCCGGGCCGAGCTCCAGGAAGGTGGTCACACCGCGCTCGGTGAGCTCGCGGACGGCGTCGGCGAAGCGGACGGTGCCGCGGACCTGGCCGGTCCAGTACTCCGGCGAGCGGAGTTCGTCGGCGGTGACGAGCGCGCCGGTGACGGTGGACACGAACGGCACGGTGGGCTCGCCGTAGGTGACGCCCGCGGCGACGCGGGCGAAGTCCTCCAGCATCGCGTCCATGTGCGGTGAGTGGAAGGCGTGGCTGACGCGGAGCCGCTTGGTGCGGCGGCCGCGCTCCGCGAAGCGGGCCGCGAGGGCGAGCACCGCGTCCTCGTCACCGGCGACGACCAGGGACGTGGGGGTGTTGAGGGCGGCGACGGACACGCGCCCGTCGTACTCGGCGAGCAGGGGCAGCACCTCGTCCTCGGCGGCCTCCACGGAGGCCATGGCGCCGCCCGTGGGCAGGGCGGCCATCAGCCGGCCGCGTGCCGCGACGAGGGTGCAGGCGTCCTCCAGGGAGAGGACTCCGGCCGCGTGCGCGGCGGCGAACTCGCCGATGGAGTGACCGGCGACGTGGTCGGGGCGGATCCCCCACGACTCCACGAGGCGGAACAGCGCCACTTCGAGGGCGAAGAGGGCGGGCTGGGTGTAGCCGGTGTCGTCGAGGAGCGCGGCCTCGGGGGTGTCCGGCGCGGCGAAGAGGATCTCCCGCAGCGGGCGGTCGAGTTCGAGGTCGAAGCGGGCCAGGACGGCGTCGAGGGCCTCGGCGAAGACGGGGTGGCGGTCGTAGAGCTCGCGTCCCGCCCCCGGGCGCTGGCTGCCCTGGCCGGTGAAGAGGAAGGCCAGGTGGCCGTGGCCCCGCGGGTCGGTGAGCAGCCCGCCGTCGGGGGTGCCGTCGCGCAGGGCGGTCAGGGCGCGGAGGAGCGCGTCGTGGTCGTCGGTGACGACGGCCGCGCGGTGCTCGAGGGCGGCCCGGGAGGTGGCGAGGGAGAAGGCGAGGTCGGTGAGGGGCAGGCCGGGGTTGTCGGCGAGGTGGGTCAGGAGCCGGCCGGCCTGGGCGCGCAGGCCCGCTTCCGTGCGCCCGGACAGCGTCAGGGGGACGGTCGTGGGCTCGGCGGGCGCGGCCGGCGCGGTGGTGGTGTCCTCCTGGGGGGCCTCTTCCGGGGCCTGTTCGAGGATGGTGTGGGCGTTGGTGCCGCTGAGGCCGAACGAGGAGACGGCCGCGCGGCGCGGGTGATCGGTGACCGGCCACGCCTCCGGCTCGGTGAGCAGCCGGATGGCGCCGGCCTCCCAGTCGACGTGCGTGGACGGCTGGTCGACGTGCAGGGTCCGCGGGGCGATCTCGTGGCGCAGGGCCATGACCATCTTGATGACGCTGGCGACGCCGGAGGCCATCTGCGCGTGGCCGATGTTGGACTTCACGGAGCCGAGGAGCAGCGGGAGTCCGGGCTCGCGGCCCTGGCCGTACGTGGCGAGGAGGGCCTGGGCCTCGATGGGGTCGCCGAGGGCGGTGCCGGTGCCGTGGCCGTCGATGACGTCGACCTCGGTGGCGGCCACGCCGGCGTTGGCGAGGGCCTGGCGGATGACGCGCTGCTGGGACGGGCCGTTGGGGGCGGTCAGGCCGTTGGAGGCGCCGTCCTGGTTGACGGCGGAGCCCCGGATGACGGCGAGGACCTCGTGGCCGTTGCGGCGGGCGTCGGAGAGCCGCTCGACGAGGACGAGGCCGACGCCTTCGGCCAGGCTCATGCCGTCGGCCTGGTCGGAGTAGGCCTTGCAGCGTCCGTCGGCGGCCATCGCGCGCTGCCGGCTGAAGCCGACGAAGGCGCCCGGGGTGGACATGATGTTGACACCGCCGGCGAGGGCGAGGGAGCTCTCGCCGTTGCGCAGCGACTGGCAGGCCAGGTGGAGGGCGACGAGGGAGGAGGAGCAGGCCGTGTCGAGCGTGACGGCCGGGCCCTCGAAGCCGTAGGTGTAGGACAGGCGGCCGGACAGGACGCTGGCGATGGTGCCGGTGATCAGGTGTCCCTCGGCGCCCTCGGGGCTGGTGTTGCCGGCGGCGTAGTGCTGGTATCCGGCGCCGATGAAGGTGCCGGTGCTGCTGCCGCGCAGGGTGGCGGGGTCGATGCCGGCGCGCTCCAGGGCCTCCCAGGAGGTCTCCAGCAGCAGGCGCTGCTGGGGGTCCATGGCGAGGGCCTCGCGGGGCGAGATGCCGAAGAAGGAGGCGTCGAACTCGGCCGCGCCGTGGAGGAAGCCGCCCCGGGTCGAGTAGGTGTGGCCCGGCCGGTCGGGGTCGGGGTCGTAGAGGGCCTCGGCGTCCCAGCCGCGGTCGGTCGGGAACTCGCCGGTGGCGTCGCCGCCTTCGGTGATGAGCCGCCACAGCTCCTCGGGGGAGCTGACGCCGCCGGGGTAGCGGCAGCTCATGCCGATGATGGCGATGGGCTCGTCGTCGGCGGGCGTGGTGGCGGCGCGCGCGGCCCCGGCGTCCCCGGTGCGGGCGCCCGCGAGGGCGTCGCGCAGGAAGGCGACGAGCGCGAGCGGGTTGGGGTAGTCGAAGACCATGGTGCTCGGCAGGGCGAGCCCGGTGACGTTGGCGATCCGGTTGCGCAGGTCGACGGCGGTCAGGGAGTCGAAGCCGACGTCGCGGAAGGCCCGCTGCTCGGACAGCACGTCGGGTGAGGCGTGGCCGAGGGCGGTGGCCGCCTCGCCGCGGACCAGGTCCAGCAGGAGGCGGTCCTGCTCGACGGGGGCCAGTCCGAGGAGCTTGGCGGCGAACTCGCCGCCGGAGGCCGGGGCCTGGTCCTTCTCCTCCGTCAGGCGCTGGACCTCGGGCACGTCCTCGAAGAGCGGGGTGGGCCGGGCCGAGGTGAAGACGGGGTGGTAGCGCTCCCAGTCCACGTCGGCGACGGCGAGGACCGTCTCGTCGTCGTCGAGGGCCTGCCGCAGGCCGGTGAGGGCCAGCTGGGGGTCCATGAAGACGAGTCCGCTGCGGCGGATCTGGCCGGGGTCGACGCGGCCGAGCTTGAGGTCGTCGGCCCAGATGCCCCAGGACACGGCGGTGGCATGGGCGCCGCGGGCGCGGCGGTGCTCGGCGAGGGCGTTGAGGTAGGCGTTGCCCGCGACGTAGGCGGCGTGGGCGCCGCTGCCCCACATGCCGGCGGTGGAGGAGTACAGGACGAAGGCGTCGAGCTCCTCGTCGTCGAGGAGTTCGTCGAGGTGGCGGGCGCCGGTGACCTTGGCGTCCACGACCCGGGCGAATTCGTCGAGGGTCGTCCCGTCGATCGGCGCGAGCTCGATGGTGACGGCGGTGTGCACGACCGTGCGGACGGTGTGCCCGTCGGCCTTGAGGTCCGCGAGCATCCCGGCGACCGCGTCGCGGTCGGTCAGGTCGCAGGCGACGGCGGTGGCTTCGCAGCCGAGCTCGGCGAGCTCCTGGAGGAGGTCCGTCACGCCGGGCGCGGCGGGGCCGCGGCGGCTGGTGAGGACGAGGTGCTCGGCGCCCTGCCCGGCGAGCCAGCGGGCCAGGTGGGGGGCGAGGGTGCCGGTGCCGCCGGTGACGAGGGTGGTGCCGCGGGGCGTCCACGGCTTCGCCGGGGCGGGGTCCGCGGGGGTGGCGCGCACGACGCGGCGGGCGAGGACGCCCGAGGCGCGCAGGGCGAGCTGGTCCTCGCCGGTGCGGCCGGTGAGGACGGCGGCCAGGCGTTCGCCGGCCCGCCGGTCGAGCTGTTCGGGCAGGTCGACGAGGCCGCCCCAGCGCTGCGGGAGTTCGAGGGCGGCCGTCCAGCCGAGGCCGAGGATCTGGGCCTGGGCGGGGCGGGTCAGCCGGTCGGCGCGGCCGGTGGAGACGGCGCCGTGGGTCAGGCACCACAGGGGTGCCTCGATGCCGGTGTCGCCGAGCGCCTGGAGCAGCGCGACGGTCAGGGCGAGTCCGGAGGTGAGCGCCGGGTGGTCGGCGCGGGGCTCCTCGGCCCCGGCCAGCAGGGACACCACGCCCGCGAGGTCCGTGGCGCCTTCGAGCTCGGCCAGGCGGGCGGCGAGGACCGCGCGGTCGGCGCAGGCCGCGTCCAGGACGAGGGTGCGCGGCTCGGCGCCGTGGGCGGCGAGGGTCTCGGCGAGGGCGTCGGCGGTGAGCGCGTCGCCGGTGACGTCCTCGGCGGTGACGACGAGCCAGGTGCCCGTCAGGGCCGCCGGGGGCAGGCCGGTGAGCGGCTTCCAGGTGGCGCGGTAGCGCCAGGAGTCCACGGTCGACAGCTCGCGGCGGTGCTTGCGCCAGTGCGACAGGGCGGGGAGCACCGGGGCCAGCTGGGCGCGGTCGAGGCGCAGGCTGGAGGCGAGGGAGTCGACGTCCTCCTCCTCGACCGCCGTCCAGAACTCGGCGTCCGCGGGTGCCTCCTCGTGCGCGTTCCGCGGCTTGACGGGGACGGCCCACAGGTGTTCGCGCTGGAAGGCGTACGTGGGCAGGGGCACCCGGCGGGCGCCGGTGCCGTCGAGGACGCGGGTCCAGTCGGCGCCTGCGCCCCGGACGAACGCCTCGGCCAGGGACGTCAGGAAGCGGTCGGTGCCGCCGGCGTCGCGGCGGAGCGTGCCGAGGACCGCGGCCGGGAGGCCGGCTTCCTCGGCGGTTTCCTGGACGGCCATGGACAGGACGGGGTGGGAGCTGACCTCGATGAAGAAGCGGTGGCCCTGGGCGAGGAGCTCGCGCATGGCGGGCTCGAAGCCGACGGTGCCGCGGAGGTTGGTGTACCAGTAGCCGGCGTCGACGCCGGTGGTGTCGTCGAGCCAGTCGCCGGTGACCGTGGAGAAGAAGGGCACCTGGGCGGGGCGGGGGCGGACGGGCGCGAGGACGGTGGCCAGTTCGTCGCGCAGCAGCTCGACCTGCGCGGAGTGCGAGGCGTAGTCCACGGCGACGCGCTTGGCGCGGATGTCCTCGCCGACCAGTTCGGCCTGGAAGGCGTCCAGCGGGGCGGTGGCGCCGGAGACGACGACGGACCGGGGTCCGTTGACGGCGGCGACGGACAGGCCCTCGTAGGCGCCGAGGCGCCGCTCGACCTCGGCCACGGGCAGCGGGACCGACATCATGCCGCCGGATCCGGCCAGTACGCGGCCGATGGCCTGGCTGCGCAGCGCCACCACGCGGGCGGCGTCCTCCAGGGAGAGGGCGCCGGCGACGGCGGCCGCGGCGATCTCGCCCTGCGAGTGGCCGGCGACGGCGTCGGGGGTGATGCCGTGGGCGCGCCACATCTCGGCCAGGGAGACCATGACGGCCCACGAGGCGGGCTGGACGACGTCGACGCGGTCCAGGGTGGGGGCGCCCTCGGCCTGGCGGATCACGTCGAGCAGGGACCAGTCGACGAAGGCGGACAGGGCGGTGGCGCACTCGGTCAGGCGCTCGGCGAAGACCGGCGACTCCTCCAGCAGCCGCGCCCCCATGCCGGCCCACTGGGAGCCCTGGCCGGGGAAGACGAACACGGTCTTGCCGTCGGTGTCGGCGACGCCCTGGACGACGCCCGGGAGCGAGCGTCCCTCGCCGAGGGCGGCGAGCGCGGCCCGCGCGTCCTCGCCGCCGGTGCCGACGACGACGGCGCGGTGCTCGAAGAGCGTGCGGGAGGTCAGCAGGGAGTGACCCGCGTCGAGGGCGCTCACGGCCTCGGCGTCGAGGTGGGCGGCGAGCCGGGCGGCCTGGCCGCGCAGGGCGCCCGGGGTCCGCGCGGACAGCACCCAGGGGATGACGCCGCCGACCGGGGGAACCGGCTCGGTCTCCGGCGCGGGGGCGGCCTCCTGGGGCCGGGGGGCCTCTTCGAGGACCGTGTGGGCGTTGGTGCCGCTGATGCCGAAGGAGGAGACCGCGCAGCGGCGCGTGCGCTCGCCCTCGGGCCAGTCGGCCCCGTCGGTCAGCAGGGAGACCGCGCCGGACGTCCAGTCGACGTGGGTGGAGGGGGCGTCGGCGTGCAGGGTGCGGGGCAGCGCGCCGTGGCGCAGGGCCATGACCATCTTGATGACGCTCGCGACGCCGGCCGCCGACTGGGTGTGGCCGATGTTGGACTTCACGGAGCCCAGGAGCAGCGGGCGCTCGGTGTCCCGGTCCTTGCCGTAGGTGGCGAGGAGGGCCTGGGCCTCGATGGGGTCGCCGAGGGCGGTGCCGGTGCCGTGCGCCTCGACGACGTCGATGTCGGCGGGGGCGAGCCCGGCGTTGGCGAGGGCCTGGCGGATGACGCGCTGCTGGGACGGGCCGTTGGGCGCGGACAGGCCGTTGGAGGCGCCGTCCTGGTTGATGGCCGAGCCGCGGACGACGGCGAGGACTTCGTGGCCGTTGCGGCGGGCGTCGGAGAGCCGCTCCAGGACGAGGATGCCGACGCCCTCGGCGAGGGTCATGCCGTCGGCGCCGTCGGAGAACGCCTTGCAGCGGCCGTCGTCGGCGAGGGCCCGTTGCCGGCTGAAGGCGATGAACGGGCTGGGGTTGGTCATCACGGTGGCGCCGCCGGCGAGGGCGAGGGAGCTCTCGCCGTTGCGCAGCGACTGGCAGGCCAGGTGCAGGGCGACCAGGGAGGAGGAGCAGGCCGTGTCGACGGTGACCGCCGGGCCTTCGAGGCCGAAGAGGTAGGACAGCCGGCCGGAGAGCACGCTCGGGCTGGTGCCGGTCACCAGGTGACCGGCGGAGCTGTCGCCGACGCCGAACCCGTACTCCTGGTAGGTGGAGCCGATGAAGGCCCCGGTCGGGCTGCCGTGGAGGCCGGTGGGGTCGATGCCGGCCTGCTCGAAGGCCTCCCAGGTGGTCTCCAGCAGCAGGCGCTGCTGGGGGTCCATGGAGAGGGCCTCGCGCGGGGAGATGCCGAAGAAGGAGGCGTCGAACTCGCCCGCGTCGTGCAGGAAGCCGCCCTGGGTGGAGTAGGTCGTGCCGGGGTT
Organism: Streptomyces albireticuli; assembly: GCF_021228125.1. Taxonomy (GTDB): domain Bacteria; phylum Actinomycetota; class Actinomycetes; order Streptomycetales; family Streptomycetaceae; genus Streptomyces; species Streptomyces albireticuli. The sequence continues at coordinate 63,348 of NZ_JAJQQS010000016.1, read as the reverse complement.
GTCGGGGTCCGGGTGGTAGAGGCCGGTGTCCCAGCCGCGGTTGACGGGGAAGTCGGTGATGGCGTCGACGCCTTCGGAGACGAGCTCCCAGAACTGCTGCGGGGAGCGGACGCCGCCGGGGAAGCGGCAGCTCATGCCGACGATGGCGATGGGCTCGTCGAGGCTGCCGGAGGGCACGGCCGCGGGGGCCGCCGCCGTGCCGTCGGTGCCGAGGAGTTCGCCGCGCAGGTGGCGGGCGAGGGCGGCGGGGGTCGGGTAGTCGAAGACCAGGGTGGCGGGCAGGGGCAGGCCGGTGAGCGTGGCCAGCCGCTTGCGGAGCTCCACGGCGGTCAGCGAGTCGAAGCCCGCCTCGCGGAAGGCCCGGCGCTCGGCGACGCCCTCGGTGGAGGTGTGGCCGAGGACGACGGCCGCCTCGGCGCGCACCAGCTCGGTCAGCAGCCGCTCCTGGCCGGCCTGGTCCAGGCCCCGCAGGCGTGCGGCGAACTCCGGCGCGGCGCTCTCGCCGTCGGTGTGCGCGAGGGCCTGGACGTCGGTCAGCTCGTCGAAGAGGGCGCTGGGACGGGCGGAGGTGAAGACGGGGTGGTAGCGCTCCCAGTCGATGTCGGCGACGGTGACGGTGACGTCCTCCTGGACGACCGCGCGCCGCAGTTCGGCGAGGGCCGTCGCGGGGGCGAGGAAGCGCAGTCCGCGCTTGAGGAGCTGGTCGGCGAAGCCGTCGCTGGTGGCCATGCCGGCCTCGGCCCAGGGGCCCCAGGCCACGGAGGTCGCGGGCAGGCCGCGGGCGCGGCGGTGCTCGGCGAGGGCGTCGAGGTAGGCGTTGGCGGCGCCGTAGGCGCTCTGCCCGGCGCTGCCCCACACTCCGGCGATGGAGGAGACCAGGACGAAGAAGTCCAGGTCGTGGCCGTCGAGGAGGGAGTCCAGGTGGGCGGCGCCGAGCAGTTTCGCGGCCATCGTGGCCGCGGCCTCGTCGAGGGGGGTCTCCGCGAGGGAGGCCGCCTGGCCGACGCCGGCCGCGTGCACGACGCCGGTCAGCGGGTGCTCGGCGGGGACGGCCGCCAGCAGGCCGGCGAGCGCGGCGCGGTCGGCGGTGTCGCAGGCCGCGAGGGTGACGCGGGCGCCCAGGCCCTCGAGCTCGGCGGCCAGTTCGGCGGCGCCGGGGGCGTCGGGACCGCGGCGGCTGGTGAGCAGGAGGTGCTCGGCGCCGCTGCGGGCGAGCCAGCGGGCGACCTCGGCGCCGAGGGCCCCGGTGCCGCCGGTGACGAGCACGGTACCGCGGGCGGTGAAGGCGTCGGCCGGGGGCAGCTCGGCGAGCGCGTGGCGCACGAGGCGCCGGGCGAACGCGCCGGCCGCGCGGATGGCGAGCTGGTCCTCGCCGCCCGGTGCGGCGAGGGCGCTGACGAGGTGCTGGGTGGCGGGCGCGTCGAGGACGGCCGGGAGGTCGATCAGGCCCCGCCACAGCTGGGGGTGCTCCAGGGCGGCGACGCGGCCGAGGCCCCAGACCGCCGCCTGGAGGGGGGCGGTGAGCGGGTCGGCGGAGCCGGTGGAGACCGCGCCCCGGGTCAGGGTCCACACGGGCGCGGCGAAGCCGGTGTCCACGAGGGCCTGGGTCAGGAGGAGCGTGCGGGCGAGCCCGGCCGGCGGCTCGGCGTCGAGCGGCCGGCCGGCCTCGTCGGCGAGCGGGAGGAGGGACAGGACGCCCGAGAAGGTCCGGTCCTCGCCGCGGACGGCGTCGAGGCGGGCGGCGAGCGCGGCCCGGTCGGTGCGGTGCTCCAGGACGAGGGTCTCGAACTGGGCGCCGTGGCCGCGCAGCGCGTCCAGGACGTCGTCGCCGTCGGTGCCCTCGGCGCTGACGACCAGCCAGGTGCCGTCGAGGACGGGGGCGGCGGCGGCCCGGACGGGCCGCCAGGCGACCTGGTAGCGGGTGGAGTCCAGCAGGGCCTTCTCGTGCCGGTGCTGCCGCCAGGACGACAGGGCGGGGAGCAGCGCGTAGAGGGAGGCGTGCTGTTCGTCGCGCAGGCCCAGGAGACCGGCGAGCCCGGCCGCGTCGCCACGCTCGACGGCGCCCCACAGCTCGGCGTCGGCCGGGTCGGCGGCGGTCTGCGGCGCGTGGGCGGCCGGGTCGGCCTCGGGCCAGTAGCGCTCGTGCTGGAAGGCGTAGGTGGGCAGGTCCACGGTGCGCGCGCCGGTGCCGGCGAAGTACGCGGCCCAGTCGACGGGCGTGCCGTGCACGTGCAGGCGGGCCAGCGCGGTGGCCGCGCAGGCCTCCTCGCCGCGCCCGGTGCGCAGCATGGGGACGATGTGCGCGTCCGTGTCGTCGCCGAGGGCGTCCTGCGCGGCGGCCGACAGCACGCTGTCGGGGCCGAGTTCGAGGAAGGTGCCGGCTCCGCAGTCGTGCGCGGCGCGCATGGTGTCGGCGAAGCGGACGGCGCCGCGGGCGTGCGCGACCCAGTAGTCGGCGGAGCGCAGCTCGGCGTCGGTGGCGGGGCGTCCGGTGAGACCGGAGATGACGGTCACGTCCGGCGCGTGGTAGGTGAGCTCGGCGGCGACCTCGCGCAGCCCGTCGAGCGCGGGCTCCATGAGCGGCGAGTGGAAGGCGTGGCTGACTTCCAGGCGCTTGGTCTTGCGGCCCTGGGCGGCGAAGTGGGCGGCGATCTCCTCGACGGCGGCCAATTCCCCGGCGACCACGATGCTGAGGGGGCCGTTGACGGCGGCGACGGAGACCTCGTGCTCGCGCCCGGCGAGCAGCGGCGCGAGCTCGTCCTCGGTGGCCTGAAGGGAGATCATCGCGCCGCCGGCGGGCAGCTCCTGCATCAGCCGTCCGCGCGCGGTCACCAGGCGGGCCGCGTCGGGCAGCGAGAGGACGCCCGCGACGTGCGCGGCGGTGATCTCGCCGATGGAGTGGCCCATCAGGACGTCGGGGCGGATGCCCCAGGTGCGCAGCAGGCGGTGGAGCGCGACGCCGATGGCGAACAGCGCGGGCTGGGTCCACCGGGTGCGGCCCAGCAGCTCCGCCTCGGGGGTGCCCTCCTCGGCGAACAGAACGTCCTTGAGGGGACGGTCCAGGTACGGGTCGAGGGCGGCGGTCACCTCGTCTATGGCCTGGGCGAACGCGGGGAAACGGGCGGCGAGTTCGCGGCCCGCGCCGGGGCGCTGGCTGCCCTGCCCGGAGAACACCACGGCCAGCTTGCCGGCGCCGCCGACCTCGCCCTCGGTGAGGGCGGGGTCGGGCCGGTCGGCGGCCAGGGCGGTCAGGGCGCGCAGCAGTTCGTCGCGGTCGCCGGTGACGACGGCCCGCTGGTCGAAGGCCGAGCGGGTGGTGGTGAGGGAGAGGCCGATGTCGGCCGGGTCGAGCGTGGGGTGGTCGTCGAGGAAGGCGCGCAGGCGGCCGGCCTGGTCCCGGAGTGCCGACCGGCTCCTGCCGGACAGGGCCCACGGGACGACGGCCGGGGTGAGCCGCGGCTGTCCTTCCGTGTCGTCCGGGCCGGGGGCGGCCGGCGGCTCCTCGACGATGACGTGCGCGTTCGTACCGCTGAAGCCGAAGGAGGAGATGGCGGCGCGGCGCGGCCGGCCGGCCTGCGGCCAGGGGGTCTCCTCGGTGAGCAGGCGCACCGCTCCGGCGTCCCACTCCACGTGCGAGGAGGGCTCGTCGGCGTGCAGGGTGCGGGGCAGCGTGCCGTGGCTCATGGCCATGACCATCTTGATGATGCCGGCGACGCCGGCGGCGGCCTGGGTGTGGCCGATGTTGGACTTCACGGAGCCGAGCAGCAGCGGGCGCTCGGCGTCGCGGTCCTTGCCGTAGGTGGCGAGGAGGGCCTGGGCCTCGATGGGGTCGCCGAGCGTGGTGCCGGTGCCGTGGCCCTCGACCGCGTCGACGTCGGCCTCGGAGAGGCCGGCGGCGGCCAGCGCCTGGCGGATGACGCGCTGCTGGGACGGGCCGTTGGGCGCGGTGAGGCCGTTGGAGGCGCCGTCCTGGTTGACGGCGGAGCCCCGGACGACGGCCAGGACGCGGTGCCCGTTGCGGCGGGCGTCGGAGAGCCGCTCCAGGACGAGCACGCCGACGCCTTCGGACCAGCCGACGCCGTCGGCGCCGTCGCCGAACGCCTTGCAGCGGCCGTCCGCGGAGAGACCGCGCTGCCGGGAGAACTCGATGAAGGCGCCCGGGGTCGACATCACGGTGACGCCGCCGGCCAGGGCGAGCGAGCACTCCCCCGCGCGCAGGGCCTGCATCGCCCAGTGCATGGCGACGAGGGAGGAGGAGCAGGCGGTGTCGACGGTGACGGCGGGACCTTCGAGGCCGAGGGTGTAGGAGACTCGGCCGGAGGCGATGCTGGGGGCGGTGCCGCTGCCCTGGTGGCCCTCGAAGCGGCCGCCGGCGAGCGTCTGGGCGTAGTCGTTGTACATGACGCCCGCGAACACGCCGGTCTGGCTGCCGCGCAGGGTCGCCGGGTCGATGCCGGCGCGCTCGAACGCCTCCCAGGACGCCTCGAGGAGGAGTCGCTGCTGGGTGTCGGTGGCCAGGGCCTCGCGGGGGCTCATGCCGAAGAACGCGGGGTCGAAGTCGGCGGCGTCGTGCAGGAAGCCGCCGAAGCGGGTGTACGAGGTGCCGAGGCGGTCCGGGTCCGGGTCGTAGAGCGCGTCCAGGTCCCAGCCGCGGTCGGTGGGCAGGCCCGAGATGGCGTCGGTGCCCTCGCTGACGAGTCGCCACAGGTCCTCGGGCGAGCTGACGCCGCCGGGGTAGCGGCAGCTCATGCCGACGATGACGATCGGGTCCTGCTCGGTGGCGGCGCGCGGGGCGGCCGCCGCGGCGGCGGCCTCGGAGCCCATGAGCTCGCCGAGGAGGTGCGCGGCGAGCGCGGCGACGGTCGGGTAGTCGAAGACCAGCGTGGCGGCGGTGCGCAGACCGGTGGCGGCGCCGATGCGGTTACGCAGCTCGACGGCGGTGAGCGAGTCGAAGCCCAGGTCGCGGAAGGAGCGTCGCGCGTCGACGTCGGTGGCGCCGGAGTGGCCGAGGACGGCGGCGACCTGTCCGGCGACGAGGTCGGTCATCACCTCGGTGCGGTCGGTCTCCTCCAGCCGGGACAGCTTCTGGACGAGGGTGACGGCCGTCTCGGAGCCATGGGCGGCCGAGCGGCGGGCGGGGGCGCGGACGAGGCCGCGCAGCAGGTGCGGCACCTCGCCCTGGCCGCGCAGGACGGACAGGTCGAGCCTGGCCGGGAGCAGGACGGCGGCCGTGGTGCCGGTCGACGTGCCGGTCACGGCGGCGGTCGCCGCGTCGAAGAGCGCGACGCCCTGTTCCTCGGTGAGCGCGGGCGTGCCCATACGGGCCAGGCGCTGGAGGTCGGCGTCGGTCAGACCGCCGGTCATGCCGCCGGTGGGCACCCAGGGGCCCCAGGCCAGGGCGAGGCCCGGCAGTCCGGCGGCGCGGCGCAGCTGGGCGACGGCGTCGACGAAGGCGTTCGCGGCGGCGTAGTTGCCCTGGCCGGCGCCGCCGAGGGTGCCGGAGAGGGAGGAGAAGACGACGAAGGCGGCGAGGTCCAGTTCGCGGGTGGCCTCGTGGAGGTGCCACACGGCGTCGGCCTTGGGCCGCAGGACCGCGCTGATCCGCTCGGGGGTCAGCGACTCGACGACGCCGTCGTCGAGGACGCCGGCGCTGTGCACGACGGCGGTGAGGGGGTGCTCGGCGGGCACGCCGGCGAGCAGCCGCTCCACGGCGGCCCGGTCGGCGAGGTCGCAGGCCGCGACCTCGACCCGGGCGCCGTGCCCGGTCAGTTCGCCGACGAGCTCCTCTACGCCCTCGGCGTCGGTGCCCCGGCGGCTGGCGAGCAGCAGGTGCCGTACGCCGCGCTCGGCGACGAGGTGGCGGGCCATGACGCGGCCCAGGCCGCCCATGGCGCCGGTGAGGAGGACGGTGCCCTCGGGGTTCCACCCGTCACCGGTCTCCGGCGCCTGGGCGCGGGCGAGCCGCGCGCCGAGCACCGTGTCGCCGCGGAGGGCGGTCTGCGGCTCGTCCGCGCCCAGGGCGCGGAGCAGGGCGGTCGGCGAGGGCGCGCCCTCGGTGCCGAGGTCCAGCAGGCCGAAGCGGCCGGGGTGTTCGGCCTGGGCGGCGCGCACCAGGCCCCGGACGGCGGCGGCCGCCGGGTCCGGTGTCCCGTGGCCGTCGGTCGCGACGGCGCCGCGGGTGACGAGGACCAGCCGGGAGGCGGTGTGGCGCTCGTCCGCGAGCCAGGTGCGCAGGAGCTCCAGGACGTGGGCGGTGCGGGCGTGCGCGGAGAGGACCGGGTCGTCGTCGGTGGTCCCGGCGACGGGGGCGAGCACGACGTCCGGGACGTCGGTGCCGTCGGTGCCGGGCAGGGTGGTGACCGCGAGGCCGGACGAGGTCAGGGCCTCGGTGAGGCCGAAGAGGTCCTGGCCGAGGACTGCGGCCGAGGCGGGTGCCGTCCCGGTGGTCTCCCGCAGGGGGGTCCAGCGCTGCTCGAACAGGGCGTCGCGCGTGAGGTGCGCGGCGGTGGCGAGCCCGTCCTCGGGCACCGCGCGCAGGACGAGCGAGCCGACGGAGGCCACGGGGGCGCCCGTGGTGTCGGTGACGGCGATCGCCACGGCGTCGTCGGCGACGCGGGTGAGCTTCACCCGGACCGTGGTCGCCCCGCTCGCGTGCAGGGTGACGTCCTGCCACGAGAAGGGCAGGCCGCCGCGGCCGTGCTCGCCGAGGCCGGCGAAGGCCGTGGCGTGCAGGGTGGCGTCCAGCAGGGCCGGGTGGATCCCGAACGCCCCCGCGTCGGCGCCGTCGGTGTCCGGGAGGGACACCTCGGCGTAGACGTCGTCGCCGTCGCTCCACGCGGCGCGCAGGCCCTGGAAGAGGGGGCCGTAGCCGAATCCGCTGTCGACGACGCGGTCGTAGAAGCCGTCGAGGTCCACCGGCCGGGCGGCGGCGGGGGGCCAGACGGGGGTGTCGAAGTCGGCGCGGTGCTCACCGGCGACGAGGGTGCCGGAGGCGTGCTGCGTCCAGGGGAGCTCCTCGGTCCCCTCGGGGCGGGAGTGGACGCTCAGGGGGCGGCGGCCGGTCTCGTCCGGGCTGCCGACCCACACCTGCACCTGGACGCCGCCCTCCGCGGGCAGGACCAGGGGCGCGGCCAGGGTGAGTTCCTCGACGCGGTCGCAGCCGACCTCGTCACCGGCGCGGACGGCGAGCTCCAGGAAGGCGGTGCCGGGGAGCAGTACCGTGCCGCGCACGGCGTGGTCGGCGAGCCAGGGGTGGGTCCGCAGCGAGAGCCGGCCGGTGAGCAGCAGGCCGTCGGAGTTGGCGACCGACACGGCAGCCGCGAGCAGCGGGTGGTGTGCGGCGCCCAGGCCGGCGGCGCGGACGTCACCGCCCTGCCCGGCGATGCCCTTGGGCCAGTAGTGGCGGCGCTGGAAGGCGTAGGTGGGGAGGTCCGTGCGGCGGGCGCCGGTGCCGGCGAAGTAGGGCTCCCACTGGACGGCGACGCCGCGGACGTGGAGGCCCGCGAGGGTGGTGGTGAGGGTCTCGGCCTCGGGGCGGCCCGGCCGCAGGACGGCGAGCGCGGCGGGGACCGCGTCGGCCGTGTCCTCGGTGGTGCCGGTGGCGCCGAGGTGTGCCTGTGCCATGGCGGACAGGACGCCGTCGGGGCCCAGTTCGAGGAAGGTGCCGGTGCCGTGGCCGGTCAGCCAGGTGAGCGCGTCGGAGAAGCGGACGGCGTGGCGTGCGTGGTCCACCCAGTAGGACGCGGAGGTCAGCTGCTCGACCGTGGCGAGGGTGCCGGTGAGCGCGGAGACGACGGGGAGGACGGGTGCCTGCGGGCTGAGGCCGGCGACGACGGCGCGGAACTCCTCGAGCATGGGCTCCATGAGCGGGGAGTGGAAGGCGTGCGAGACCTTGAGGCGCTTGGTCCTGCGGCCGAGCGCGGTGAAGTGGTCGGCGACGGCGGCGACCTCGTCCGCGTCACCGGCGACGACGACGGAGGCGGGCCCGTTGACCGCCGCGACGGAGACGCGGTCCGAACGGTTCTCCAGCAGGGGCAGGACCTCGTCCTCGGCCGCCTCGACGGAGACCATGGCGCCGCCGGCGGGCAGGGCCTGCATCAGCCGGCCGCGCGCGAGGACCAGGGCGGCCGCGTCGGCGGCCGTGAAGACGCCGGCGACGTGCACGGCGGCGATCTCGCCGATGGAGTGGCCGGCGAGGAAGTCGGGCTTGACGCCGAGGGACTCGGTCAGCCGGTGGAGGGCGACCTCGAGGGCGAACAAGGCGGGCTGCGCGTAGCCGGTGCCGTTCAGCAGCTCGGCCTCGGGGGTGCCCTCGGCGGCGAACAGCACCTCCTTCAGGGGCCGTTCGAGGCCCTGGTCGAGGTGGCCGCAGATCTCGTCGAGGGCGGTGGCGAAGGCGGGGAAGCGCGCGTACAGCTCGCGTCCCATGCCCGGCCGCTGGGAGCCCTGGCCCGCGAAGAGGAAGGCGAGCTTGGCGCGTCCCTGTGCGGTGCCGCGCACCAGGCCGGGGGCGGGCTCGCCGTCGGCGAGCGCGGTGAGGACGGCGAGGGCCCGGTCGCGGTCGGCGGCGGTGAAGGCCGCGCGGTGCTCGAAGGCGGAGCGCGCCGTGGCCAGGGAGTAGGACGCGTCGACGGGCACGAGGCCGGGGCGGGAGCCGAGGAACGCCAGGAGGCGGGAGGCCTGGGCGCGCAGGGCCTCGGGAGTGCGGCCGGAGACGAGCCACGGGACGGTGCCGGCCTCGAGGGGTTCGGCGACGGCGGCCGCGGTCTCCTGACCGGTCTCGCCGTCGGCGTCCTGGCCGGCCTCGGGGGCCTGGAGGGGCGGCGCCTCCTCCAGGATGGTGTGCGCGTTGGTGCCGCTGAGGCCGAAGGACGAGACGCCGGCCCGGCGGGGCGCGTCCCCCTGCGGCCACGGGTGCGGCTCGTTCAGCAGGCGTACGGACCCGGACGTCCAGTCGACATGCGTGGACGGGGTCTCCGCGTGGAGCGTGCGGGGCAGGGTGCCGTGCCGCATGGCCAGCACCATCTTGATGACGCCGGCCATGCCGGCGGCCGCCTGGGTGTGGCCGAGGTTCGACTTCACGGAGCCGAGCAGCAGCGGGCGGTCCTCGGCGCGGTTGCGACCGTAGGTGGCGAGCAGGGCCTGGGCCTCGACCGGGTCACCGAGGGAGGTTCCCGTGCCGTGCGCCTCGACGACGTCGATCTCGTCGGCCGAGAGCCGGGCGTTGACCAGCGCCTGCTCGATGACCCGCCGCTGGGACGGGCCGTTGGGGGCGGTCAGGCCGTTGGAGGCGCCGTCCTGGTTGACGGCGGAGCCCCGGACGACGGCCAGGACCTCGTGGCCGTTGCGGCGGGCGTCGGAGAGCCGCTCCAGGACGAGGACGCCGACGCCCTCGGCCCAGCCGGTGCCGTCGGCGCCGTCGGCGAAGGAGCGGCAGCGCCCGTCGGTGGCGAGTCCGCCCTGGCGGTCGAACTCGGTGAACGTGATGGGCGAGGACATCACCGTGACGCCCGCCGCCAGGGCCATGGAGCACTCGCCCTGGCGCAGGGAGTGGGCTGCGAGGTGCAGGGCGACCAGGGAGGACGAGCAGGCGGTGTCGACCGTCACCGCCGGCCCGACGGCCCCGAAGAAGTAGGAGAGCCGGCCCGACAGGACGCTGGTGGCGCTGCCCGTCAGGGTGAAGCCCTGGACGTCGTCGTCCGGGCCCACCCGGTACTCGTGGGGCATGGCCCCGACGAACATGCCGGTCCGGCTGCCCCGGACCGTCGCCGGGTCGATGCCGGCCCGCTCGAAGGCCTCCCACGAGGACTCCAGCAGCACCCGCTGCTGGGGGTCCATCGCGAGGGCCTCGCGCGGGGAGATCCCGAAGAATCCGGCGTCGAACTCGGCGGCCTCGTGCAGGAACCCGCCGGAGTACTTCCCCGCGTCCTCGGTCAGCAGCTCCCAGCCCCGGTCCTCGGGGAACCCTGTGATGCCCTCCTCGCCCGCGACGAGCATGGACCAGAGCTCCTCAGGGCTCTGCACGTCCCCGGGGAAGCGGCAGCTCATGCCCACGATCGCGATGGGCTCGCGAGCGGCCGCCTCCAGTTCGCCCACCCGCTGCCGGGAACGCCGCAGATCGGCGCTCGCCCGCTTCAGGTAGTCGCGGAGCTTCTGTTCCTTGTCCATCTTCGCCACGTTCAACTCAACCCATCTCAAGCTCAGGACCGGCGGACTGCAGAGGATTTCGATGTGGGCATCCGGTACTCGGGATGGCTGTTCCACAGCGACTGAGAGTCATCTGGGTGCCCCGCGCGGGGCACTGCTCGACTTCCCGCACGCCACGTGCCAAGTGTCGGCCGACGTGGTCGTGGAATTCCCTAGAGATCGGCCGATCCTGGGTTCACGACGGGTGTGAGCAGGTACTTCGCGGCGGCTACCAGCTCGCCGCGGCGAGCAGCTCGCCGTGGTCGCGCTCGCGGCCGGCCTGGCGGAGGTCGGACTCCACCATCATGCGCATCAGCTCCTCGAAGTCGACGGCGGGCTTCCAGCCCAGGCCCTGACGGGCGTTGCCGTAGTCGGCGCAGAGCGTCTCGACCTCGGCGGGCCGCACCAGCGCCGGGTCCACCACGACGTGCTCCTCCCAGTCCAGGCCGACGCTCTCGAAGGCGATGCGGGCGGCGTCCCGCACCGAGTGCATCTGGCCGGTGCCGACCACGTAGTCCCCGGGCCGGTCCTGCTGGAGCATCAGGTGCATCGCGCGGACGTAGTCCCCGGCGAAGCCCCAGTCGCGCACCGCGTCGAGGTTGCCGAGGAGCAGCTTGTCCTGGAGTCCCAGCTTGATCTGCGCGACCGCGAGGGAGATCTTCCGGGTCACGAACTCCGCGCCGCGGCGGGGCGACTCGTGGTTGAACAGGATCCCGGAGACGCCGTACACACCGTAGGACTCACGGTAGTTCTGGGTGATGTAGTGGCCGTACGCCTTGGCCACGCCGTAGGGGCTGCGCGGGTGGAAGGGGGTTCGCTCGCTCTGCGGCGACTCCACGACCTTCCCGAACATCTCCGAGGAGGAGGCCTGGTAGAAGCGGATCTGGCCGTGGCCGTCGCTCCCGCCGCTGGACTTGCCGAGTCCGCTGACGATGCGGATGGCCTCCAGCATGCGCAGCACGCCGGTGCCGTTGACATCGGTGACGAGCTCCGGCTGCTGCCAGGACATGGGGACGAAGGAGACGGCCCCGAGGTTGTAGACCTCGTCCGGCTGGACGAAGTCGACGGCGGAGACCAGGCTGCCCTGGTCCATGAGGTCACCGTCGACGAAGTTCAGGTCGGGTATCAGCTTGGCGACGCGATCCTTCCGCGGGTTGGCCTGTCCCCGGGTCAGGCCCCACACCTGATACCCCTGGGCGAGCAGGTGTTCGGCGAGGTACGAGCCGTCCTGCCCGGTGATTCCGGTGATCAGCGCACACTTGGACATTCGGTCCCCTTTCACGGCACACGGACATAGCCGGTCGAGGGGCCTCGAATCCGCACCCAGCGCTCGGCAAGCCTCACCGAATCACGGAGCGGGCTAAGGAATTTCCGAGTCTTCGGGTACCGGCGCGCTCCGTCGGGCGCCGATCCGGGGCACGCGCCACCCTGTATAACAGCGTGCATGACACACATATTGACCCGCCGTCGCCTGGTCCCGGCCGTCGCGCTCACCCTCGCGCTGACGGCGCTTACGGGCCCCGTCGCCACCGGCGCGGCCGCCGCCGGACCGCGCGCCGGAGCATCCCTGCCCGCGTCGGACCGGCCCGTGGTGGCGGCGCTGGAGCGGTACGCCCACCCGCTGCGCACCACCGACCCGGGCGCCCCCGGCGGCGACCTCGCCGCGTTCGCCACGATGACGCGCGGCGCGAAGATCGTCGGAGTCGGCGAGGTCTCGCACGGCTCCGGCGAGCTGTTCGCCATGAAGGACCGGCTGCTGCGGCAGCTGGTCGCGCGGGAGGGGTTCTCCGCCTTCGCCATGGAGATCAACTGGTCGGCGGCCGCCCGGCTGGACGCGTACGTCCGCACCGGCGAGGGCGACCTCCGGCAGATCATGGGCGAGGAGTTCCAGGACGCCTACGCCCTGCTGGACACGGAGGAGTTCTTCCGGCTGTTCTCCTGGGTGCGGGAGCACAACCGCACCGCCGCCCGCCCGGTCCGGATCGTGGGCATGGACTTCGCCGACGTGAACCCCGCCCAGTACGAGCGCGTCCTCACCTGGGCCGGGCGCCACGAACCCGCCCTCGTCCCCGAACTGCGCACCCGGTACGCCGCGTTGCGCGCCCTGCCCGGCGGGGTCGGCGAGCGGCTGGCCGCCTACGGCGCCCTCCCGCTCGCGGAGCGCGGGACGATGGCGCGGGACGCCGGGGCGGCGTACCGGCTGCTGGCGGAGGCCGGCGAGCGGGACCCGTGGGTGCTCCAGGAGGCCCGGGTCATCTCCCAGATGGCCACCTCGTACGCCTTCGACGGCGACGACCCCGCGCAGGCCCTCGCCGCGAACCGGCACCGCGACCGGACCATGGCCGAGAACGCCGTGTGGTGGCAGCGCCGGACCGGCGACAAGATCGTCGTCTCGGCGCACAACGGACACGTCACCTACGAGGCGGCGCTGCCCACGGTCTTCCCCGTCACGATGGGCCGGGACCTGCGCGAGCTGGTCGGCCGTGAGTACCTCGCCGTCGGCACCTCCTTGTACCGGGGCGAGTACCGGGCCCGGACCGCGACGGGCGAGGCGGGGGTGTTCGGCGCGGGCCCGGCGGCGCCGGGCAGCAACGAGCACACCCTCGACCAGGTGCGCCACCGCGACTTCTACGTGGACCTGCGCGCGGCCGGCCGTGATCCGGTCGCGGGCGGCTGGCTGGACACCGCGCGTCCGACCTTCCTGATCCCCGGTCGTCATCCCAACCGGCCGACGGCCCCGCTGGCCCTGGGCAAGGGCTTCGACATCGTCGTGCACCTGCACGAGGTGGGAGCGTCGGCGCCGCTCCCCCGGCGCCCGTAGCGGACGGTCCTCGCGCCCGGCACCCTCTCACCAGGTGCCGGGCCCGCCGCCCTGCCAGGCGATCTGTCCCGCGTCGTCGAGCCTGATGTCGTCCGGGTCCCAGCCGGCCCGGCGCAGGAACTCGTACAGATCGGCAACCCCGTACGCGGTCCCGAGGATCTCCCTGCCCACGGTCACCCTCCGGCCACCCGAGGGAGACGGCGGGTGGACCACGATCAGGGCGAGTCCTGTCATGCGTCCAGCGTCCGCCCGGCTCCGGCGGAACGCATCCGGAACGGGCCCGGGCACGGGGACCGCGGGCCCCCGCCCGCCGCCGCCGGAACCCGAGGAGGAGCCGGGGAAAGCAGATCCTTTCCCACCGGACCGGGATTACGGCATTCGTACGGAACCGCGCGATGACGGAAAAGCGGGGTGTGAAGTCATTGTCTCCGGGCACACGTCGTTTCGGAGGTTGATAACTATGGTTCCCCTGCTTCTCGTCCTGCTGCTCGCGCTGATCCTTTTCGGCGCCGGGTTCGCCGTCAAGATTCTGTGGTGGGTCGCCGTCGTCGTGCTGGTCCTCTGGCTCCTCGGGTTCGTCATGCGCTCCACGAGCCCGGGTGGTGGCCGCGGCCGCTGGTACCGATGGTGACCTGAGCCCGCGCCGCGGCCGTAGCGGTCCGGCCGAATTCCCGAATTCGGCCGGACCCGTCCGCGTATCGCAATCGGGAACACGGTCGACCACCACGAAATGAGGGGTGGGTCCCGGCCCTCGAAATGGCCGGGACCCACCTTTTCATGTGAACACACCGAACACGCCGCACACGCTCGACAGATCACGGAAGCGGCGGAATTACCTGACCTCCCGGCCCCCGCGGCGGCGGGCCGCCGACCACGCCGCCGCGTGCCGCACCCCTTACTGGATAGTGCTACTATCCGCCACCAGATAGTGACGCTATCCAGTAAGGGAGACACCCCGTGCCCCACAGCGAGTACCTCCGCTACGTCGCCCTCGGCGACAGCCAGACCGAGGGTCTCGGCGACGGGGACGACCTCACCGGCCTGCGCGGCTGGGCCGACCGGCTCGCCGAGCACCTCACGGCCGCCGACTCCTCGCTCCTGTACGCCAACCTGGCCGTGCGGGGGCTCACCGCGGGCGAGGTCCGCGCCGGGCAGCTGGCGCCCGCCCTCGCACTGCGCCCCGACCTGGTCACCGTCGTCGCCGGGGTCAACGACCTGCTGCGGCCCGGATTCGACGCGGCGTCGGTGGCCGGGCACCTGGAGGCGATGTTCGCCGAACTCACCGCCGCCGGGGCCCATGTGGCGACCCTCACCTTCCCCGACCCCGGGAAGATCATCCCGATCGCCCGGCCGCTCCGGTACCGCGCGCTCGAACTCAACGCCCGCATCCGCGCGGCCGCGGCCCGGCACGGCGTCACGGTCGCCGAGACCGCGGGCCACGCCGTCACCACCGACCCGCGGCTGTGGAGCGCGGACCGCCTGCACGCGAGCCCGCTCGGGCACGAGCGGATCGCCGCGGCGATGGCCGACGCCCTCCGCCTGCCCGGCAGCGACGGCACCTGGGCCCTCCCCCTGCCGCCACGGCGGGCCCTCACCGGAGGGCGGGCCGTGGCGGCCGAACTCCGCTGGGCGGGCACCTTCCTCGGCCCCTGGCTCGTACGCCGGCTGCGCGGCGTCTCCTCCGGCGACGGCCGCACCGCGAAGCGCCCGGAACTCCTGCCCCTGGACGGCACGCCCGGCACTCCGGGCGCCCGGCCGGCCCTCGGGCACCCGTAGCCGGGAAGCACCCGGCACCCCCACCCCACCGCCGCGCCGGTCCGTCAGCTGAAGGCGCGGCGGTAGGCGTGGGGGCTGACCCCCGTCGTCCGCTTGAACCGGTCACGGAAGGCGGTGGGCGAGCCGAAGCCGACCTGGGCGCCTATGCGTTCGACGGGGTGCCGCGTGGTCTCCAGGAGGTGCTGGGCCTGGCGGACGCGGGCCCGGTGAAGCCACTGGAGCGGGGTCGTGCCGGTCTGTTCGCGGAAGTGCCGGATCAGGGTCCTGGTGCTGGTGCCGGCCTGGGCGGCGATGTCGCCGAGGGTGAGGTCACGCGCGAGGTTCTCCCGCAGCCAGGTGAGCAGGGGTTCGAGAGCGGAGCCCCGCGGGGTGGGCGCGTGGTCGTGGACGATGAACTGCGCCTGCCCGCCCTCGCGTTCCAGGGGCGTGACGGACAGCCGGGCGGCGTCGGCGGCGACCGCCGAGCCGTAGTCGCGCCGGATCATGTGCAGGCACAGGTCCAGGCCCGCGGCGGCGCCGGCCGAGGTGAGGATCTGCCCGTTGTCGACGTACAGGACGTCCGGGTCGACGTCGACGGCCGGGTACGCGGCGGCGAGTTCGGCGGCGGCCATCCAGTGGGTGGTGGCGCGCAGACCGTCGAGCAGCCCGGTGGAGGCCAGGGGGAAGGCACCGACGCAGATCGACGCGATGCGCGTGCCGGCGGCGGCCGCCGCTCGCAGGGCGTCGCGGACGGCGGGGTCGAGGGGAGCGGTGTGACCGTCGGTGCCGGGCACGACGATCGTGTCCGCGTCCGTCAGTCCCTCCGGCCCCCACGGCGCGCGCAGGGTGAAGGCACCCGCGTCGATCTCCGGTCTCTCCCCGCACACCCGGACCCGGTAGCCGGGGCGCCCGTCCGGCAGTCGGGTGCGGGTGAAGGCGTCGATCGGGGTGGCCAGGTCGGACGGGACCACGCGGTCCAGCGCGAGTACGGCGACGGTGTGCATGGCGGGAAGATACCCGCCCGCCGGGCTGAAGTCCCTGCGGCACCCGAAGCCCGTGACCCTCCGTTTCCCCGGCTCGCGGCCACCACGAAGGCACTGGCGTTATCCCGTCGGAAGCTGTCACTAATGCCACTGGGGCACGGAAGGAGGCCCGAATAGCGTCGGGAGCGCCCCGGCACGGGACCGGGCCCGCCCCACCGGAAGGAACGCCCATGCACGCCCAGATCGTCCTCTTCGACGGCTTCGACCCGCTCGACGCCCTCGCCCCGTACGAGGTGCTGTACGCGGGCGGCATCGCCTCCGGTGGAGCGCTGAGCGTGGAGCTGGTCTCCGCCGAGGGGCCGCGCGAGGTGGTCAGCGGTACCGGCGGGGCGGCCCTGCGCGCCGCCGGAGCCCTCGACCCCGGCCGCCCGGGCCTGATCATCGTGCCCGGCGCCTCGGGACGCGTCGGGGAGCCGGAGGAGATCCCCGGCTACGACACGGAGGCCGGACCGGAGCGGCGGGACGAGTCCATCCCCGTCCTGATGCGGCGCGCCCTGAGCACCGAGCTGCCCACCCTGATGAAGGCGGCGCTGGGCAACCCCGAGGTGACGGTCGGCACCGTGTGCGGGGGCTCGCTGCTCCTGGCCATGGCCGGCCTGCTGGAGGGCCGTCGCGCCACCTCCCACCACCTGCTCCTGGACCTGCTCGGCACCACGGGCGCCCACGCGGTCCGCGCCCGCGTCGTCGACGACGGGAACCTCGTCAGCGGCGCCGGGGTCACCTCCGGTCTCGACCTGGGCCTGTACCTGCTGGAGCGCGAGGTGGGGCCGCGGGTCGCCCACGCCGTCGAGGAGCTGTTCGCGCACGAGCGCCGCGGCGTCGTCTGGCACGCCCGGGGCCCGGTGCCCGTGGGCTTCTGACCCCGCGCGCCGCGCTCCGGCCCGGCCCCCGGCGAGCGACGGGCTCCTCCCCCGCGCGACCCGCGCGGGGGAGGAGCCCCGATGACGGCCCGTCAGCCCGCGGACCGGGCGAACACCGCGTCCAGCTCGGCCAGCAGCGGCTTGGGATCATGGGCGAAGTACATGTGATCGCCGGGTATCTCGATCACTTCGGTGGACGACGAGCCGGCCTTTGACCACAGCGCCGCGTCCTCCTTCGACACCAACCGGTCCTCGGCCCCGCGCAGTACGGTCAGGGGGACCGGCAGCGGGTCGGTGGAGCCGGGCGTGTACCGGTCGCTGATGCCCAGATCGGCCCGGAGCGACGGCAGCAGCAGCCCGCGCAGCTCGGCCTCGTGGAGCGCGGGATGGTCGTAGCCCACGACCTCGCGGACCCGCTCCACGAACAGGTCGTCGGGGAGCGCGTCCCCGCCGACGACCGGCCTGGGCAGCCAGGGCGCGGCCACACCGCTCACGACCAGGCGCTCGGGCACCCGCGCTCCCCCGGCGACCAGCCGGTGCGCCGTCTCGTGGGCGACGAGCGCGCCGAAGCTGTGGCCGAACAGCGCGAGGGGGGTGTCCTCGGGGATCTCCAGCGCCCGGTCGAGGCACCGGTCCACGACCTCGGTCAGCGAGGTGAGGGCGTCCTCGGCGAACAGCTCCTCCCGGCCGGGAAGCTGAACGGGCACCACCTCGATCCGTTCGAGGGGATGGCGCCGCCATTTGCGGAACAGGCTCGCGCCGGCTCCGGCGTGCGGGACGCACAGAAGCGCGATTTTCATGAGGTCCTTCCTTTGATCAGCCCGGCCATGTCCGAGAGGGTGGAATGGAGGTAGAGGTCGCGCAGGGACACCTCCGCCAGGCCCGTCTCCCGCAGTTCCGTGGCGAGCCGGGCGAGCAGCAGGGAGTTCCCGGCCAGTTCGAAGAAGTTGTCCTGCGGACCGACGGGTTCCGCCAGCAGGCGTTCCCAGATCTCGATCAGCCGCGCGGTCACCGGGTCCTCCGGCCCGCCGGCCCGGTCCGTGTCCGGGCCGGCGGGGGTGGCGGGGGTGGCGGCCTCGCGGACGCGCGGGGCCGGCAGCCGGCCGGTGTCGACCTTGCCGTTGGGGGTGAGCGGGAACGCGTCGACGGCGGTGATCGTGGCGGGCACCAGATAGGCGGGGAGGCTGCGGGCCAGCGTGTCCCGGAGCCCCGTCACCGCGTCGGGCCGGGCGGTCACCACATAGGCGTCGACGCGGGCGTCCGCCGGGTCGGCGGTGGGCCGTACCACCGCCGCCGCGGCCCGTACGTGCGGGAGTTCGGCCAGCGCCGCGCGGATCTCCCCGAGCTCGATCCGGTGGCCACGGATCTTGACCTGGTCGTCGAGCCGGCCGAGGTGCTCCAGCTCGCCGTCGTCGCGCCACCGTCCGCGGTCCCCGCTGCGGTACAGCCGGCCGCCGCCACCGGTGAGGTGGTCGGGGACGAAGCGGCGTGAGGTCAGGTCGGGCCGGTTCAGGTAGCCGTCGGCCACCCCCGCCCCGCCGACGTGGATCTCACCCGGCACCCCGGGGGCGGTCTCGCGGCCGTCCTCGTCCAGGACGTAGAGCTCCCAGCCGGGCAGCGCGCGGCCGACCGAGCGGACGCCGTCGCGGGCGTCGCGTGGGGTGAGCGTGCGCCGGGTGCAGTGCACGGTCGTCTCGGTGATGCCGTACATGTTCTCCACCCGCGTGTGCGGATAGCGCTCGAACCAGGGGATCAGCGTGCGGGTGTCCAGCGGTTCGCCGCCGAAGACCAGCAGCCGCACGACAAGCCCTCCGGCGCCGAACCCGGCGGCGCGCGGCAGCGGGGTGAACGCCGAGGGCGTCTGGTTCAGCACCGTCACCCGCTCGGCCGCCAGCAGGGCGTGGAACGCCCGCGGATCGCGCGCGGTCCAGTGCGGCACCACCACCAGCCGGCCGCCCGTGAGCAGGCAGCCCCAGATCTCCCACACCGAGAAGTCGAAGGCGAAGGAGTGGAAGAACGTCCACACGTCCTCCTCGCCGAAGCCGAACTCCGCGGTCGTGGCCGCGAGCAGGGCGGCCACGTTGCGGTGCGGCACCAGCACGCCCTTGGGCCGCCCGGTCGACCCCGACGTGTGGATCACGTAGGCGATCGCGTCGGGCTCCGGCGCGGGCAGGGGGCCGGCCGGGGCGGCGGGTGCGGCGTCCACCGGCAGCGAGACGAGGCCGGGGACGGGCTTCTCGGAGACCGCCACGCCCAGCCCGGTGTCCTCGGCGACGAACGCCAGTCGCTCCGGCGGGTAGTCGGGGTCGAGCGGTACGTACGCGGCGCCCGCCCTCAGCACCGCCAGCAGCGCGACGATCAGGTCGACGCCGCGCTCCAGGCACACGCCGACCCGGTCCCCCGGGCGGACGCCGCGCTCGCGCAGCGCGCCGGCCAGACGGGCCGACGCGAGGTCCAGCCCGGCGTAGCTGACGGTCCGGTCGCCGCAGGTCACGGCGGGCCGGTCCGGGGTACGGCGGGCCTGCCGCGCGAAGAGGCCCGTGATGGTGGCGTCGGCGCCCGGGTCCGACGGCGCCGCCGTCCCCGCGGGCGCGTCCGGTCCTCGCCGGGAAGCGGTACTCATGGCGTGGCCGGGACGGGTGTGAAGGTGAGCATGGCGGTGTCGCGCGCCAGCAGCGACCGGCGCGGGGCACAGGCCAGCCGGAGGTCGCGGAGGGCGCGGCGCAGCGGGTTCTCCAGGTGCTGGGCGTCGCTCGCCGCGCGCGAGGCCGTCACCAGCTCCCGGGTCCGTTCCCGGCGCAGGTCCTCGTAGCGGCGCAGGCCCCGAGCGGGGTCGGAGGCCGCGGTGAGGCACCGGGCCAGGACGACCGCGTCCTCGATCGCCACCGCGGCACCCTGGCCGAGGCTGGTCAGCATGGGGTGCGCGGCGTCGCCCAGCAGGGTCACCGGTCCCCGGCCCCAGTCCTCCAGGAAGGGCCGGTCCTGGGCGGGCACCGCGATGATGTCCTCCTCAGGGGTGATCCGGATGACTTCCCGCACCTCGTCGGCCCAGCCGGCGTAGGCGCGCAGGATCTCTCCCTTGCCTCCGCGCCAGTGGTGCGAGGCCTCGGGGGGCATGTTCCGGGTGCCCCACCAGTAGGCCCGGCCGTGGCCGATGTCGATCAGTCCGAACCGCTGGCCGCTGCCCCAGTAGTGGCCCACGTAGCCGGTGGTGAAGCGCGGGTGCCGGAAGGGGACGATGCCCAGCCAGCACACGTAGCCGCCGTCGCGGGCGTCGTCCAGTCCGGCCAGCTGCCGCCGGACGGCGGAGTGGAAGCCGTCGGCGCCGATCAGCACGTCGCCGCGAGCCACGCGCCCGTCCTCGAAGGTGACCTCGGCCCCGTCGTCGGTGTGGGTGAAGCCGGTGGCCACGGCGCCGAGTTCGATCGGGCAGTCCCCCGCCTCGGCGAGCAGGGCCCGCTGGAGGTCGGGGCGGCTGACGCAGAAGCTGGGGGCGCCCGCGTCGCGGCAGGCCTCGGGGAACGGCAGGGTCCTGATCAGCCGGCCCCCGCCGGTCCTGATCTGGAACCGCTGGATCTGCCGGCCGTGCTTCTCCAGATGCAGGTCGATGCCCAGGTCGGCCAGCGCGGTGACGGCGTTGCTCATCATCGAGAGCGCCGAGCCGGTGGCCCGCAGCTCGCCGGCGCGCTCGTACACCTCCACCTGGACGCCGACCCGGCGCAGGGCGATGGCGGCGGCCAGGCCGCCTATGCCGGCGCCGACGACGATCGCCTTGAGCGGGCCCCGGGTCATCGGGCACCGCCGGACGCCTCGTCGACCATCCGCATGATCTTCGCGGCCATCACGGGCACATACGGCTCTTCCATGATCAGCAGATGGTCCCCGGGGACCTCGACCACGGTCAGTTCGCCCGTCGTACGGTCGCCCCAGCCGTTCCTGGGGTCGCGGTGCAGGGTGCCGGCGGTGGTGTGCATGTCCAGCAGGACCTGGGGCAGCGGCTGGGTGGCGCGCATCAGGGTGAAGTCCAGGTCGAACCTCTTGCCGCTGTAGTCGAGGGCGGACTGCCAGTTCGCCGCGTACACCTTGAACAGCCGGCGTACGATCGCCGCCGAGCTGCCGGGCGGCAGTACGCCCAGGTCCACGCCGCGTTGCGCGATGAACTCGAACTTCTCGGACAGGTCGTCCAAGTGGCGCGGGATGTGCGCCTCCGGCGACTCGCCGCCGAGCTCCAGGAACAGCAGCTCCCAGAAGAACCAGGTCAGCAAGGCGTCGTCACCGATGCTGGTGATCTTGCCGGGCTCCAGCGCGACCGTGTCCAGCAGAAACACGTTGGCCGTCCGCTCGCCGTCCAGATGGAGCTGACGGGCCATCTCCAGCGCGACGAACCCGCCGAAGGACCAGCCGCCGAGGGTGTACGGACCGTGCGGCTGCACGGCGCGGATCGCCTTGAGGTAGCTGGTCGCCAGTTCCTCCACCGAGCGGAGCGGCTCGCTGCCCAGTTCGGTGCCGGGCGCCTGGAGCCCGTAGAAGGGCTGGTCGGCGGGGAGGTGCTTGGCCAGCTGGGCGAAGCACAGCACGTTGCCGCCGGCCGGGTGGACGAAGAACATCGGCGGGCGGGTGCCCTCGCTGCGGAACGGCACCAGCGGGTCGAACGTGGAGCTCGCCGCGCCCGAGCGCAGCAGCTCGGCCAGGCCGCTGACCGTGGGCGTGGTGACGAACCGCGACATGGGGATGTCCACCCCGTACCGCTGCTTGATCAGGACGACCAGGCGCATCGCGGTCAGCGACGTGCCGCCCAGGTCGAAGAAGTCGCCGTGCACTCCCACGGCGGGCAGGTGGAGCAGCTCGGCGAGGATCTCGGCGAGCGTCCGCTCGTACTCGTCACGGGGCGCGGCCGACTCGTCCGGCGCGTCGGTGTACAGGGGGATGCGGCGCAGCGCCGCGTCGTCGCGCTTGCCGCTGGGGGTGAGCGGCAGGTCCGGCAGCCACTGGAGATGTGAGGGGACCATGTGTTCGGGCAGCGTGCGGCGCAGGCCGGCGCGTATCTTCTCCAGGTCGTCCGCCTCGGGGCCGGCGGTGTCGTCCGCCACGAGGAAGGCGGCGAGGAAGGAGTCCGTCCCCTCCCGGTGGCGCGCGACCACGGCGGCCTCGCGGATGCCGGGGAAGAGGTCCGGCCGGCCGGTGATCGCGAGTTCCACCTCGGCGGGTTCCACGCGGAAGCCGCGCACCTTCAGCTGGGTGTCCGCCCGGCCGAGGAAGAGGATGTCGCCACCGGGCAGTACGCGTCCGAGGTCACCGGTGCGGTACACGCGGCCCCGGCCGGTGAACGGGTGCGGTACGAACCGCTCGGCGGTCTGTTCCGGACCGCCGAGGTAGCCGTCGGCCAGGCACGCGCCGTCCAGGTAGATCTCGCCCCGGACGCCTACGGGCACCGGGCGCAGCCGCTCGTCCAGCACATGCGCGGCGCAGCCGGCGATCGGCGAGCCGATGGGCGGCAGCGCCGGGAAGGCGCTGGGCGGCCCGGTCATGGTGAAGCGGGTGACGACGTGGGACTCGGTGGGGCCGTACTGGTTCTCCAGGACCACGCCGGGCAGTGCCGCGCACAGGCGCCGGATCTCCTCGGTGACCCGCAGTTGCTCGCCTGAGGAGACCACCACCTTCAGGTGGCCCGGTGTCCGGCCGAGCGCGTTCGAGGTCTCGGCGAGCTGCTGGAGCGCGACGTAGGGCAGGAAGACCCGCTCCACGCGGGCGGTGTCCAGCAGTTCGAGCAGGGCGCGGGCGTCCCGCCGCTGTGCCTCGGAGACGAGCCGGAGCACGCCGCCGGAGGTCAGCGTGGAGAAGATCTCCTGGAAGGAGACGTCGAAGCTCAGCGGTGCGAACTGGAGGGTGGTGCCGCCGGGCGCGGCGCTGGGCGCGCCGTTCTGCCAGGCGATCAGGTTGGCCAGCGAGCGGTGGGGCATCCGTACGCCCTTCGGCACTCCGGTGGAGCCGGAGGTGAAGAGGATGTACGCGATGTCCCGCGGTGTGATCGCCACGGGGGCCGGGTCCTGGGCGTCCGGGTGGTCCTCGGCCGTGACCGTGGCGACCGGCAGCAGGAGGTCCGGGTCGTCCGCCAGGTGGGCGTGGGCGTGGTCGGTGACGATCCGGACGGGCCGGGCCTGTTCCAGCATCGTGCGCAGGCGCTCCGCCGGATAGGCGGTGTCCAGGGGGACGACGGCCGCGCCGGCCGCGGCGATGCCCAGGACCACCGCGATCAGCTCCGGCGACCGGTCCAGTGCGACGGCCACCCGGTCTCCGGTCGTGGTGCCGGCGGCGCGCAGGTGTCCGGCCACCCGGCCGGCGGCGCGTGCCAGCTCGCCGTACGTCCACCGGCCGCCGTCGAAGGCCACCGCGACCGCGTCGGGCGTGCGCGCGGCCTGCTCGGCGAAGAGGGTCACCACGTCCCGCGGTTCCCCGGCCGCCGGTGCCGGGGCGGCCGGTTCCGGTGCCAGGAAGCCGAAGTCGACCGTCTCTTCCGGGCGTTCGGTCATGCGGCGCAGGATCCGTGTGTAGGTGTCCGTGAACAGCTCCGCCTGCGCGGCGGTGAAGACGGTTCCGTCGAAGTCGGCGCGCAGCCGGATGCTCTCGTCGAGCGGGTCGACGTAGGCGTTGACGAGGATCTTGAAGTTGGTCTCCTCCCACGTCCGGAAGTCCAGCAGCCGGACCTCGGGCAGGCTGAGCACCGCGGCCAGCTGGTGGAAGTGGACGTAGTTGAAGGCGGACTCCAGGACGAAGTCGGTTCCTTCGTCGTTCTGGATGGCGCTCAGCGGGTAGCGCCGGTGGGGGTGGCTCTCCTGCTCCTGGGCGAAGAGGGCGCGGACCGTCTCCAGCCAGGTCAGGTCCGAGAGGTCCGCGCGGACCGGCATGGTGTTCAGGAACAGGCCGGCTATGCGCTCCGCTCCGGGCAGCTCGGGCCGTCCGTGCGTGACCAGGCCGGTGACGAAGTCCCGGGTGGAGAACCGCGAGCCCATCGTCAGGCAGTACGCGGCGAAGAGGACCGACTTCAGGGGGAGTTCGTGCGCGCGGGCGAAGCTTCGGGCCGACGCCTGTACGGCTTCGGGGAGCTCGCTCTCGTGCACCACGAGTTCCGTCCGGCCGGGGGCCTCGGCCAGACGGAAGCCGTCCAGCTGGGGCAGCGTCACACCGTGGAGGGCCTGCTGCCAGTACGCCCGGCTGTCCGCCGAGTCCAGGGCCAGCAGTTCCTCGCGGACGTGGCCGGCCGGTGAGGGGAGCTCGCCGTCCGGGACCGGCGGGATGCCGGCGCCGATGCCGTGCCCGTAGTCCTGGAGGAGCTCGGTGATCAGGTTGGCCACGCTGCCGCCGTCCAGGAGCGCGTGGTGGAAGCTGAACACCAGCTCCACGGAGTCGGCGAGGATGTGCGCCCGGAACAGGTAGAGGGGCGCCTGCGCGAACTCGTACCGGATGAAGCGCCGTTCCTCGATGTGCGCGCGGATCGCCGCGTCGGCCTCCTCGGCCGGCAGCGCGCGCAGGTCCACGACGTCGAGCGCCTCCGGCACCCGGTGGTGTACGAGCTGCAGCGGCTGGGAGTAGGAGGCCAGGTCGAGCGAGGAGCGCAGCACCGGATGGCGCTCGACGAGCCCGGCGAAGGCCGCGCGGAACTCCGTCTCGTGCCAGGCCACGCCGACGGAGTACTGGAAGACGTCGTTGTAGACGGCCGAGTTCTCGTGCCGCCGGCTGTGGTAAAGCAGCCCGAGCTGCACCCGGGTCAGCGGGAACGCGTCCTCGAGCGCGGTGAGCCGGCCCCGGTCCACCGCTGAGACCAGTTCGAAAGGAGTGACGGCGGTCGCCGTGGGCGTGCTTCCGGCGTCCAGGACGGCGCGGGTGGCCAGTTGGGCCACCGTGGGGCTCTTGATGATGTCGGTGAGGGAGAAGTGGATGCCGCGCCGCTCGCCGCCGGCGCGGATGCGCAGCATGGTGATCGAGTCCCCGCCGAGCACGAAGTAGTTGTCGTGGATGCCGACCGAGGGCACCTCCAGCACCTCCGCCCAGACCTCGGCCAGCGCGGCCTCCACATCGGTGCGGGGGCTGCCGCCGGCGGACTCCCGCGTACCGTCCGCCGGGGCCGGCCGGCCGTCGGCCGCGGCGCTCACCGCTCGCGCGCTCCGGGCGGCGGCGAGGACGGGCGGCGGTCCGGCCGGGCCGTCCGGCTGGTCGGCGGTCCGCCGGAGCAGTTCCCGCACCGCCTCGACGAGCGCGGAGACGGGAAGGTGCTCGTCGAAGACGTCCTCGGCGTACACGAGGTCGATCCGCAGCTCGCTGACGCCTTCGTAGGCGTGGAGGGTGATCGCCAGCGCGTTGGTCTCGAGCACTTCCAGAAGCATGTCGGCCTTGACCGACAGGCCCGGTACGCTCGGCGGCGCGGGGAAGCGCAGATTGCTGATCGTCACGTCGAACAGCTGCTCGGCGCCCGTCGTGGAACGCTCGCGCAGGACGTCCGCGAGCGGAATCCGCTGGTGCTCCTGGAGCCCCCGGGTCGCGTCCCGTACGCGCTTGGCCAGTTCGGACATCGAGGGGCCGTCGCCCGTCCTGACGCGCAGCGGCAGCACGTTGGTGAACAGGCCGTGCGCCTGGCGCTCCTCGGCCGAGTGGCGGTTCAGCAGCGGGATGCCGATCACGGCCTCGTCCGCCTGGTGCAGGCTCGCCAGGCAGACGCCGAAGGCCGCGACGACGGCGGAGAAGGGGGAGTTCCCGCCGGCCAGGATCCGCTCGACGGTCTCGCCCTCGACGGTGAAGGAGGTGCGCGAGCCGCGGCGCGGGGCGTCGGAGTCCTTCCTGGCGAAGAGCCGGGGTTCGGCACCGGACAGGGTGTCCAGCACGTACTTCCGGTCAAGCGCGTACTCCTCCGACGCGCGGTAGCGGCTGTCGCCGTCGATGAAGTCCGTGAACGAGGGCGCGGCAGGGCCGGACGGGAGCTCCTCGCCCCGGGTCAGCTCCGCGTAGCGCAGCAGGACCTGCTTCCTGAACTCGTTCAGCGTCCAGCCGTCCGAGATCAGGTGGTGCGTGACGAGCTGGAAGTGCACCACGGTGTCGCTCGCCCGCAGCAGCTCCGCCCGGTAGAGCCTGCCGCCCATGACCGGCAGGCGCCGCGACCTGCTGTCCTCGGCCCGGGCCAGGCAGGCCGCCTCCGGGTCGGCCTCGGCGCGGAGGTCCACCACCGACAGCTGCGGCTCCTCGGGCTCCACCCACTGGTGGGGCAGGCCGTCGGTGCTCCCGCAGCGGATCCTTAACGCGTCGTTGTGCGCCAGGACGTGCCGGACGGCGGCCGTCAGCAGGTCCGGGTCGACGTCTCCGGAGAAGCGCTCCCGCAGTGCGATCGAGTACTGCGCCGAGTCCGGCGAAAGAGTCTCGGAGAACCATATGTCCCGCTGGTAGGCGGTGAGCGGGAATCGTGCGGGATCAGGCATAAGAGCTCTTCCTCAGCTGTATCGGGTGTGGCGTGCGCCTCCTCGTGCGCACCGCCGGTGCCGGGAACGCGGCTCGGACCGCTGGGGTTTCCCGTCGATCTCGTGCATGTGCCGCTCTGCCGGGCAGCACTCCGCCCGCCGTCACACCCGGCAAACGGATCTTCACTCCCACACAGGAACACAAAAGGGCTCAGACGTTTCCCTAGTGATCGATCAAACACTCCTCCGGCCGGGTGCGCGGGCTCCGAAGGCGCCTGCGCACCGCCGCCGTCGTCCTGCTACGCCCCGTCGGCGGCCGCCCGCAGCGCGGCGAGGTCGATCTTCTTCTGGCCGAGCATGGCCCGCACGGCGCGGTCGGAGCGCTCCTTGTCGGGATCGCCGAGGATGTCGTCGGCCTGGGTGGGCCACACCTGCCAGCACAGGCCGAACCTGTCCTTGAGCCAGCCGCACTGGATCTCCTGGCCGCCGTCCGCGGTGAGCTTCTCCCAGTAGTAGTCCACTTCCTGCTGGCCGTCACAGTTGATCAGGAACGAGACCGCCTCGTTGAAGGTGAACTCGGGACCGCCGTCGATGGCGGTGTACTTCTGGCCGTCGAGCTCGAAGTCCACGGTCATCACCGTGCCGGGCTCCCGGGGACCGGCCTCCCCGTAGTACATGACTTTGTCGATCTTCGAGTTCGGGAACACCGAGCAGTAGAACTCGGCCGCTTCCTTGCTCCGGGTGTCGAACCAGAGGTTAGGGGTGATCCTGGGCATGACCGTCTCCTGACGTGGCCGGGGCGTCGTCTCCCCACCAGTACGGACCGCGAGACCCGGCGGGGCCTCACCGACACGCGCCGATCGAGCCCCGTCCACTCATAGGGCGGGCATATTTGCCGGGTTGGGATATGAAGAAGTGACATGCCGGATTCCGCTGCGCGACGCCGGATCCACACCCTATGATCATGATCAACTTCGGCGGTCGGCCGCGGTGACGCATGATGATCGAAGCGAGACGAAATGAAGATCACCTCGAAGGTCGCGGCCCTCGCCGCCGCGGGTGCCGCCCTGGTCCTGACGACGCCGGGTCCGAGCCTGGCCGCCTCCTCCAACTTCCTTGTGAACGAGGGCGGCAACCAGTGCCTGACCATCGAGAACGCCTCCCCGGACAACGGTGCCCGCGCCGTGCAGGGTCCCTGCGTGACCTCGAAGTCCGAGTGGAGGTTCGTCAAGGCCGACGAGTACAACTACCGGATCGTCAACGTCGACAACGGCAAGTGCCTGGAGATCGCCGACTCCCGTAAGGACAACGGCGCCCCCGCCCAGCAGTGGACCTGCGTCGACGGCGCCGACACCCAGCTGTGGGACCTCTGGTTCAGCGACGGCTCCGGCTTCGTCACCAACAAGAACAGCGACAAGAACCTGGAGATCGAGAACTCCAGCGCCAAGGTCGGCGCCAAGGCCCAGCAGTGGGCGTACGCGGGCGTGACCGGTCAGCGCTGGCGGCCCGTCATGGCCTCGGAGTGACCTCGGGGTGCTCTGGGGGTGAGTCACACCTTCTGACGACGCGGGCGCCCCGCCCCGGAGGGCCGGGGCGGGGCACCCGCGCGAGCGGGTGGCGTCAGCCCACCGGCGAAGCCGGAGCGGCCTCCTTCTCCCCCGGCGCGCTCCCCGTCTGCTGGGCCGGGATCCGGCGCACGCACTCGATGAGGTAGTCGCCGCTTTCCGGGTCGACCGTGACACCGTGCGTCTCGCTGCGGAAGCCCGGGAAGTGCCGGTCGAAGGTCTCCAAAGCGCTCAGATAGCGCAGCAGCGGGCCGTCCGGGGTGCCGGTGTTCTCGCCGGGCATCAGGACGGGGATGCCCGGCGGGGTGACGGTGACCATGGCGGCCGCCACCCTGTCGGACGCGTCGGCCAGCCGTACGCGCTCGGTACCGCCGCGGATGAGCCGCTGGTAGCAGTGCTGCGGCGGGGTGACGGGCTCGGGCAGGTCCTGGAAGGCGGTGTCGAGCAGCTCGACCAGTCGCGCCCGCCGCAGGTGGTCGTGCATCTCCTGGCACAGCTCGCGCAGGGTCCGGCCGGTGTAGCGCTGGGGGTGCGCCGCGATCAGGTCGGGCAGCAGGCCCTCCAGCGGCGCGTCCTGGTCGTAGAGCGCCTTGAAGTCCATCAGGGCGTCCATCAGGGTTCCCCACTTGCCCTTGGTGATGCCCATGGAGAACAGGATGAGCGTGGTGTAGCTGTCCGTCTTCTCCACCACGATGTTCCTGGTGGCCAGGTACGCGGTGAGCACGCGGGCGGGGATGCCCCAGTCCGCCATGTTCCCCGTGGCGTCGATGCCGGGGCACGTCAGAGTGACCTTGACCGGGTCCAGGAGGCAGTAGCCCTCGGCCAGACCGGGGAAGCCGTGCCAGTCGGCGCCGGGCTCCAGCTGCCAGCAGGAGGGCTCGGTGCGCAGCAGTTCGGCCGGGGCGTCGGCGAAGGGCAGCCGGACCCCGGTGGCCGGGTCGGTCACCGTCGCGGGCTGCCAGACGCCGAAGAACCAGCCGGGCCGGTCCCCCGCGGCCGCCATGCGCCGGCCGATGCGGACGACCGTCTGACGGAACCGGACGGCCTCGGCCACCGCCTCGTCGATCAGCCAGTGCCCCTGCGGGCCGTCCATCATCGCGGTGGCCACGTCCAAGGAGGCGATCATCGGATACAGCGGCGACGTGGTGCCGTGCATCATGAACGCCTCGTTGAACCGGTCGTGCTCCACCGGCGCCCGGGGCGCGGGCTTGACGTGCACCATGGCGCTCTGCGACAGCGCGGCCAGCAGCTTGTGGGTGGACTGGGTGGAGAAGACCGTCGGACGCTCCGGGCCCGGGAAGGTGTCCGGGCCCACCGCCATGCCGTAGCGCCCGGCGTAGAGGGGGTGGAACCGGGCGTACGCGAACCACGCCTCGTCGAAGTGGAGCCGTGGCGTGCTGGGCGCGAACGCCCGGGCGACCTGGAGGGCGTCGTAACACAGCCCGTCGTAGGTCGAGTTGGTGAGGACCGCGTACTGGGCGTCGGGGGAGACCGCGCCCTGGGTCAGGGGGTTGCCGGCGATCCGGGCGGCGACGGCGTCCGCCCCGATCTCGGCGGGCGGCAGGGGCCCCGCCAGTCCGTAGCCGTTGCGGGTGGGGACCAGGTAGACGGGACGGGCCCCGGAGAGGACGAGACCGTGCAGGACGGACTTGTGGCAGTTCCGGTCCACGAGCGCGATCTCGTCGCGGGTGACGCTGAAGTGGCCGACCATACGGTCGCAGGTCGAGTCGCCGTGCAGGACGAAGTAGGTGCGGTCGGCGCCGAAGACGCGGGCGGCGTTGCGCTCCGCCTCCCCGACGGGGCCGGTGTGCTCGAAGAGGGAACCGAGCTCCTCGACCGAGATCGAGAGGTCGCTGCGCAGCAGCCGCTCCCCGAAGTAGTCGTGGAAGGCGCGGCCGACCGGCGACTTGAGGAAGGCGACGCCACCGGAGTGGGCGGGGGTGTGCCAGGAGTACTCGTGCGCGTCGTCGAACCGGCGCAGCGCCTTGAAGAACGGCGGCAGCACGGCCTCCTGGTAGCCGTGGGCGGCGCTCGCGATCCGGCCGGCGATGAAGGACGCGGTGTCCTCCAGCGGCCAGACGTAGCCGACCACGGTCTCGGACACCCACAGCGGCAGGTGTTCGAAGTCCTCACCGGCCGTGATCAGGAAGACCGGGAGGTTCTGGAACCGCCGCCCGACCTGACGGAGCACGGCGGGACCGCCCGCCTCGCCACCGGTCTTGCCGTCCTCCGGCAGGTCCCAGTCCACCACGGCGGCGGCCAGCCCGGCCTCGGTGCGCAGCACCGCCCGGGCGTCCTCGCCCGTGGAGACCCGGCGCACCTCGAAGCCGTCGGCTTCCAGCTCCTTCTGGATCCTGCGCAGTTGATCGGCTCCGGCACCTCCGCTCCCCGGGAGGTCGCGTACCGCGAACAGGACGGTTCCGTCTGTCATCGTGCCCCTCTGCTCCACGCGTATCGGCGTACGGTCAGCTGGTCCGCACTTCGGGTGCGGCACCGGAGTGACAAACGGATGACCTTCGTGACTGATTTCGCGACCGTCCCGAAACCACCCTGACGGGGGAAATCGACGCGGCGCAGGTGCTGTTGCCGCCCGGGTACGCGTGGCGCGCCCGGTCCCGTCGGTGGCGCGCCCCGCCGGACCCCTTGGCCGCGCGCCGGGCGGGTTGTACGGTGCCTGGTGCCGCCACGGCGTTCCCCGGCACGGGGGCGCCGGGCGCTTAGGGAATTCTCTCCAGGCAGTTCGCACGGCCGGATCGCCCGACAGGGGTCGGGAACGCACGGCAATGCCACCAGCCTTACGGTTCACACGAGTCGAAGACCGACCGGAACCGTGTCCCCGGGTCGCCGGGGTCGTCCGGTCACGCCTGAGCCACCGGGATCCCACACACCCTGAAGCACACGCACACGCGCTCCGGAGGGAGAATCATGGCAAGATCGCTTCGCGCCACAGGCACCTTAAGACGTCTCGGTGTCGTGGCGGTGGCATTACTGGCTCTCGCGGGCGTGGCGGCCCCGACGGCGTGGTCCTCGGCCGCGTCCGCGAACGGGTCCGCGACGCGCACCTTGTCGGACGTGGTCACGGCCCGCGCGGAGAGCGGCGTGGCCGGCGCCTGCTACCACCACGTGGTCATCACCTCGCACACCAACGGCCGGCTGGTCTCCGCCGAGCTGGGCTACGGCGGCGACAGCTACGGCATGCTCCGGGCGCGGGCGACGGCCATCGGGCCCTGGGAGCGGTTCACCGTCTGCTTCAACGACTGGCACTGGACGATCCAGTCCCAGGCCAACGACCGGTATGTCTCGGCCGAGCTCGGCTACGGCGGAGACGGCTACGGAATGCTGAGGGCACGCGCCACGGCCATCGGGCCCTGGGAGCGGTTCTCGCTCAACTACTGCGGCCAGGGCTGTACGACCATCGTCTCGCAGGCCAACGACCAGCTCGTGTCGGCCGAGATGGGTTACGGCGGAGACAGCTACGGCATGCTGCGCGCGCGGGCGACCGCCCTGGGGCCGTGGGAACGGTACTCGGTCCCTCTCTAGACGGTCCCTCGCCGGACGGTCCGCCCGCGGCCGGCAGGAGCCGGTCCGTGCCCTGCTCCGCCGTCGGAACGGACCCGTGCCGGTCACCGCGCTCCGTGACCGGTCGCTGACACCCACGACCACACGACGCGGCCCGCCCGTCACACCACGTATCCGAAATGCGCCTTTCGCCGGTACACGCCAGTCTGGTGGTAGCCGATCCTCCGACATCCCCGTACAGGAGGCAGGACCGTGGGCAAGAAACAGACCCGGCAGAACCGCGGCGCGCGCACCGGCGGCCATGAACACCGCGCCACCGCGGAAACGAAGGAACAACCGAAGGCGCCGGTCACCCGGGAGGTGAAGCCTTCGACCCCGGAGGTCGCCCACAAGCAACCACGGAAGTTCGGCCACAACTGATCTCCGATGACCGGCGGCCGGCGACGGACGGGCAGGCGGGGACGGGGCGCGCGACGCCCCGCCCCCGTCGGCCGGTGTGCCCGCCCTACGACTCGCCGGGCCGTCCGGCACGTCGAAGGATGGACGAACGCGTCATCAGCGCCGGTGAGGAACCTGACGGAACCGGCGGCGACGGTCGAGGGGACATCCGCTCCCCCGCGTTGACGCCATGTCAGGAAACCACCGCATGCCCGATCTTGCCCACCTGGCCCCCTTCCTCTCATACGCCCCCGTGCCGCTCGTCCCCGCCGTCGCACGACGGGGCCGCCGTTCGCCGGCGTCCCCCGGCTCCCTGCCCCGCCCCCGGGTCACCGACCGGGGAGAATCCTGATCACGAGCCGCGGAGGAGCCGCCTGCGCGGCCTTCCCGGTGGGATTCCGCCGGATCGTGAACGAGGAGGGGTCCGGTGTCGGATCGTCAGCTGGCAGGGGGTGAGCCCGTCGCGCCGACGGTGCTCGAACAGGAAGGCCGCTTGCACCGGCATCTGGGGTTCTGGGGGCTGACCGCGATCGGCTTCTCGAACATCGTCGGTTCCGGATGGCTCTTCGCCGCCATGTACGCGGCGCAGACGGCCGGGCCCGCCGCCCTGCTGTCATGGGTCGGCGCGGGGCTGCTGTGCGGTCTCGTCGCGCTCGTGATGATCGAGCTGGGCGCGTCGCGGCCGGAGGGCGGCGGTACGGTGCGGTGGCCGCTGTACGCGAGCGGCCGGCTGGTCGGCACGCTCGTCGGATGGTCGGTGCTGCTGTCGGTGGGCGGCACCGCCGCCGAGATCAGCGCGATCATGCAGTACGCCGACCACTACCTCCCGGACATCTACTCCGGCCGCACGCTGAGCCCCTTCGGGCTGGGCGTCGCCGTGGCGCTGAGCGTCCTGCTGACCGCCCTGAACTGGTTCACCGTGCGGGCGTTCGCCCGGCTCAACAACCTCGTCTCGGTGTTCAAGGTCCTTGTTCCGGTGGTCACGGTGATCGCCCTGTTCGCCTCGGGCTGGCACTCGGGCCGGCTGACCGACCACGGCGGGTTCGCGCCCTACGGGTACGCCGCGTGCCTCTCCGCGCTCGCCGGCGGCGGCATCGTCTATTCGGTCAACGGCTTCCAGGCGCCACTGGACTTCTCCGGTGAGACGCGCAATCCCCGCCGGACCCTCCCGGCGTCCGTGCTGACCGCCATCGCGCTGGCCGTGCTGATGTACCTGGCCCTCCAGCTGGCCTTCCTCTTCACCGTTCCCGAGAACCTGCTCGGTCACGGCTGGAAGGGCGTCAGCTTCGAGTCGCCCTTCGGCCAGCTGGCGCTGATCCTCAATCTGCACTGGCTGTCCAGCCTGCTCTACGCGGACGCGGTGGCCTCCCCCGGCGGTTCGGCGTACGTGGGCGTGGCCCTCAACGCCCGGCACACCTACGCCCTGGCCAAGAACCGTACGATCCCCCGGGCCTTTATGCGGGTCAGCGAGCGCTACGGCATCCCGCACCGGGCGCTCCTGCTGAACCTCGTCGTGATCGTCCTCTTCCTCCTGCCGTTCGGCGGCTGGCAGAACATCGTGAGCGTCATGGGCGACATGTACCTCCTCATCTACGCCGCCTCCGCCGTGGCCGTCGCGGTCTTCCGGGCCGGTCCGGGCGGGGAGAGGATGGCCGGGTGGGTGCCGGGGCTGCGCTGGATCGCACCCCTGAGCTTCGTGGTGTCCAGCGAGTTCGTGTACTGGTCGGGCTGGCACGACCTGCGGCTGGCGCTGCCGCTCGTACTGGCCGGGCTGCTGCTGTTCCTGGCGATGTGGCGCACCGGGCACAACGAGCGGTCGCTCGCGGCGGAGCTGCTCACAGGCGCCTGGCTGGTCGTCTATCTGGGGGCGTTGACGGTCCTCTCGTGGCTCGGCACCTTCAAGGGATCGGGCCGGCTTCCGGCGCCGTACGACTCGCTCACCGTGGCCGTCGTCGCGCTGGGTGTCTTCTTCTGGGCGGTCCGGTCGGGCACCCGGCAGATGGCCGCGTCGCACGCGCGGTCCGGCGTTTCGCCGGCCTCGCCCTGACGCCTTGAGGTCCTGACGCCCTGAAGTCCTGACGCCCTGAAGTCCTGACGTCCTGAGGGGAGCGATCCCCCGCCGGACGGCTCGACCGGCCCGGGCCCGCCGAACCCCGTCCGCCTGTATACGGGCGAACCGCACCGCCGCCCGCCCTCGCGTCCCGTGGTGTCGCGGCGGTCCGCCGGTAGCGTCGTTTCCGCCCGGGTTCCGAGGGCAGGCGGGTTCGAGGACGGACGGTTCGTCCCGGCGGACGGGCGGCCCGACCCGGAGGGCGACATGACGAGACGGTGGCCGGACGGCGGTACGGCACGGGCGGCGCGCGGGACGGGAACGGCCGTCGCCGCCCGCACCGGGCTGGCGGCGCGCGGGGTGATCTACCTCCTCGTCGGGACGCTGGCGCTGCGCGTCGCCCACCTCGGCGCCGGGGAGCAGGCGGACCGCGGCGGTGCGGTCCAGGAGCTCGCGGAGAAGCCCTTCGGTCAGGTGCTGGTGTGGGCGGTGGGCATCGGCATGGCCTGCATGGCGCTGTGGCGCCTGTCGGAGGCGGTCTTCGGCTCGGCGGGCCCGGACGGCGGGAAGGCCCGCAAGCGGCTGCTGTCGGTGGCGCGCTTCGTGTTCTACGCCGCCGTGGCCGGCTCGGTGATCGCCTTCGCCTCGGGTGAGCGGGGCAGCGGCGCCGGTTCCACCGACGAGCAGTCGCGCGACGTCACCGCCCGGGCGCTGGACTGGCCGGCCGGTCAGTGGCTGGTGGCCGCGGCGGGGGCCGCCGTGGCGGCCGCGGGCGTCTGGATCACCGTGCGGGCGGTCACCCGCGCGTACCGCGACCACCTCGACCTCGCGCGGATGTCCCCGGCCGTCCGCACGGCCATGGACGTCCTCGGCGTCGGCGGCGGGGTGTGCCGGGGACTCGTGTTCACCGTCGCGGGCGCGTTCGCCGTCAGGGCGGCCGTCGTCTACGACCCGGAGCAGGCCAAGGGCCTGGACGACACGCTCCGCACCTTCGCCGGGACCCCGGCCGGTCCGTGGCTGCTCACGGTGGTCGCGGTGGGGCTGGCCCTGTTCGGTCTGTTCTCCCTGGCGATGGCCCGCTGGCGGAGGCTCTGAGCGGGAGCACGACGCGGGCGTCGCCCGGACCCCCGGCGGGTCGCCGGTCGTCATGGCCGTCCTCACGACGAAGCCCGGTCAGCCGGAGGCACCGGCCGACGACGCGCTCGTCTCCGGGACGGCACGGCTCCTGGCGGCGGCACTCGCCTGACCGGCCCGCCCCGGGCCCCGGCCAGGGGTTCGCCCAGGGCCCCGGCCAGGTGCTTCGGCCAGGGGTTCGTCCAGGTGCTTCGGCATCGCCCCCTCGGTGAAGACACGCCTCCGTCCTCCGGTGCGGGGTGGTGGGCCTGTCGCGTGCCTTTGCCGTCGCGGCGGGCGGACGGGCGCTAGCCTTGGGGAATTCTTCGACACGAGCCGGCGGACGGGGAGATGGCCGAGCTGATGCGCGCCACCCGCCGCGTCCTCACCGGGCGGCCCGACTCCGGCGCGGGGGCGGCCCGGTGAGGTGGCGCCGCACGCGACGGCCCGCGGCCGCGCGCGAGCACGGGTCCGCGCCGGTCTGGCGCCGTCTGCTGACGGTCCCGACGGCCCCGGAGGCCGTGCGGCAGGTGCGGCTCGACACAAGCGACGCGCTCACGGAGTACGGCATCGGGCGGGACACCGCCTTCGCCGGCGCCGTCCTGCTGGTGGTCAGCGAACTGGTCGCCAACGCGGTACGGCACGCGGGGGACCGCTCCCCCACCGTGGACGTGACCGTCGCGGTGGGGGCCGGACAGTTCGTCGTCGGTGTCGTCGACCAGGATCCCCGTCTCCCCGACCTGTCCCCCGAGGCATCGGGGGACGGTCTGCGGACCGTCACCGATCTGACGGCCGCCCACGGTGGCACGCTGCGCGTGGAGCCGGCCCCGCACGGCCGCGGCAAGGCGATGGTGGCCCGGTTCCGGATTCCCGGCGTGTCCCGTCCGGGGCCGTCCCCTGCCGGGACCTCGCCGGACGTCCTCGTCCGCCGGACGCGCTGAACTTCCGCCCCGGCGGTAACGCGGTGGAGAGCGTGGAGCCCCGGAGATCTCAGCCCGCGTCCAGGCCGTCGACCATGCGGTCCAGGAGCCGGGCGAACGTCTCGTCGGGTGTGGTCGGCCGCGCGGGCGCGGCGAGGACCTCGGCGAGTTCCGGATGGCCGCCGTCGGCGGCGACGGCCGCGAGGTAGCGCGCCTCGGCCGCCGCCCGGTCCGGTTCCCCCGCGGCCGCGGACCGCGCGACCTCGTGCGCGACATGTCCGGCGACGAAGCCGGTCAGCAGGCTGAAGACCTCCAGCCGCGCGCCGCCGTCCAGCCGGGTGGGCCGCAGGGCGGCCAGCACGACCTCGAGGAAGTCCAGGGTGCGGGGGCCGAGGGTCCGGCGGCCCGGCAGCGCCGCGGGCAGCCAGGGATGACGGAGCATGAGCGCGCGCTGGGCGTGGGCGACGGCCTTCAGGTCCGCCCGCCAGTCCCCGGTCGGGAGCCCCGGCACCACGTGCTCTCCGCTGACGTGATCGATCATCAGCTCCACCAGCGTCTCCTTGTCGGGGACGTAGCTGTAGAGCGACATGGCGCCCGCGCCGATCTCCGAGGCCACGCGCCGCATCGTGACGGCGCCGAGCCCTTCGGCGTCCGCGAGGGCGACGGCGGCGGCCGCGATCGCCTCACGGCTGAAGGCCGGCGGGCGCCCCCGGCGGGGCCGGGCGGGGCGCAGCCAGAGCTCTTCGGGGTCGACGCGCGGGGCGTCGGACGCGTCACCGCGGGCCACGGTGTTCTTCCTTCCGTTCACTGCCTGAGCAGAGGGTGCTTGTCGTGCCCATCCAAGCAGGCGCTATTCTCGTACACCGTACGGAATTACTTGCCGGCCGTGAACAGGGGAGAGAGCAATGGCGCCATCGCACACTCGGGACGTCGCACCGGGGACCGCCCGGACCGCGCCCTCACGCAAGCCGCCGCTGTCCTCGCGGCTGATGCGGGCGACCTGGCGCGGCCTCCCCGCCCGGCGGTACGACGTCGGCTGGGAGCCGGGGCTCGTCGTACCGGCCGCCGACGGCAGCCCGTTGCTGACGGACCACTACTTCCCGCGCGGGCGGGGTGACTTCCCGACCGTCCTGGTGCGTTCGCCCTACGGCCGGGGTCTGCCGTGGTCACCGATGTTCGGCGTCCTCCTCGCCGAGCAGGGGTTCCACGTGGTCCTCCAGAGCTGCCGCGGCACGGGCGGTTCGGGAGGCACGTTCGACCTGTGGCACAACGAGCCCGCGGACGGGCGGGCCACCGTGGCCTGGCTGCGCGATCAGCCGTGGTTCGACGGGCGGCTGGGCACGACCGGCCCCAGCTACCTGGGGTACACACAGTGGGCGCTCGCCCTCGACCCCCCGCCGGAACTGCGGGCTATGGCGGTCCAGGTAGGCCTGCACGACCCGCACGCCCTGTTCCACTCGCACGGCGCGCTCCGCCTGGAGACCGCCCTCGTCGTCGGCGTCGGCATGACCTATCAGCACCAGGGGATCGCCACGTTCCTGCGCGCGACGCTGCGCCTCCAGCGCCACCTGCGCGAGATCACCCGGAAGCTGCCGCTGCGGGAGTCGGTCCGGCCCGGTCTCGGGGGCGGAATACCCTGGCTCGACGAGGTGATGGCCCACCCGGACCCCGACGCCCCCTACTGGAAGGGCGCCTGCACGGCCGACGTGGCCGACCGGGCGACGGTGCCCACCGCCCTGATCTCCGGATGGCACGACGTCCTGCTCGACCAGACCGTCGAACAGTACGGCCGGCTGCGCCGGGCGGGCTGTGCCACCAGCCTCCTCATCGGCCCCTGGACACACACCTCCGCGCTCCAGCGGGGCTGGCCCGAGGTGTTCGCCGAAACCCTCGCCTGGCTGCGCGCGCACCTGTGCGACGATCCTTCCGGCCTGCGCCCCACCAGGGTCCGCGTGCACACCGGCGGCCGGGACGCCGCCTGGCGCGACCTCGACGACTGGCCCGCCTCCCCGGCCGGGGAGGACTGGTTCCCGGCGTCCGGCGGACGGCTCGCCACCGAGGAGCCCGAGGGCTCCGGGCCGCTCGCGTCGTTCGGCTACGATCCGGCCGACCCCACCCCCTCCGTCGGCGGCCAGCTCCTCTCCCCCGCCGCCGGGCCCCGCGACAACAAGGCCCTGGAAGCCCGCGAGGACGTCCTGGTCTTCACCGGCCCCGTGCTCACCGAGCCCCTGGAGATCCGCGGTCCGGTCTCGGCGCGGCTGCGGGTGTCCACCGACACCGGGCACGCCGATGTCTTCGCCCGGCTGTGCGACGTCGACGGCCACGGCCGCTCGACGAACGTCTGCGACGGGCTGGTCCGGCTCGTCCCGGGGCGGGAGGACCCGGCCTGGACGACGGTGCCGATGAGCTCGACCGCCCACCGCTTCGCCGCCGGGCACCGGGTCCGCCTCCAGATCGCCGGAGGTGCCCATCCGCGCTTCGCCCGCAACACCGGCACCGGCGAACCGGTGCTCGACGCGACGCGTCCGACGCCCGTGCGCATCACGCTGCACGCCTCCTCGGCACTGGTCCTGCCGAGGGCCGGGGCGACCGGGCCCGGCGGCTCGCCCGCCGACGGGTCCACCACGGCTCACGGGCCGGGCGACGCCCGGGAGTGAAGCGGCGCCTCCCGGAACGGCGCCGGGTCCGGGTCACCTCTCCCAGCGATCCCCGGTGACACCCGGCACCGACCTCCCGCCGGGGCGGCTCGTAAGGTGAGGGCATGAAGGCGACGGGGGCACTGATCGGGCTGGCCATCGGCGACGCGCTGGGCTTCCCCACCGAGTTCGACGACGTACCGTCGATCCTGGCCGCGTGCGGGCCGTGGCGGCGGATGGACCTGCCCCGGCCCGCGTTCGTCACCGACGACACCCAGATGACCCTGGCGCTCGGGCGCGCCCTGCGGACCGTCATGGAGGACGGCCCGCTCGGCCCGGAGCGGCTCGTCGGGCCGCTGCGCGAGGAGTACGTCGCCTGGTGGCGCTCCCCCGACAACAACCGTGCCCCCGGCAACACCTGCCTCACCGCCTGCGAACTGCTCAGCCGGGACGGACTCCCCTGGCAGCGGGCGAGCATCACCGGCTCCAAGGGCTGCGGCGCCAACATGCGCGTCGCACCCCTGGGTCTGGTCCCCGGGCTCACCGGCGAGCAGCGCGCCGGAGCCGCCCAGCTCCAGTCCGCGCTCACCCACGGGCACCCGACCGCGCTCGCCGCGAGCGACCTGACCGCCCACGCCGTGTACCTGCTGGCCGGGGGTGCCCGGCCGGCGGAGCTGACGGGGCTGCTGCGCGCGTACGCGACCGGGAACCGCACGCGCTACCACGCGCACTGGCTCGGCGACCTGTGGGAGCACGCGCAGGACGCCGGGCCGGAGAGCTTCATGGCCCGCGGCTGGGACGACTGCCTCGGCGCCCTGGACCGGCTGGACGCGGCGTTGCGCTCACCCGACCCGGAGCGCGACCCCTGCCTCACGACGGGCGCCGGCTGGATCGCCGAGGAGGCGCTGGCCACCGCGCTCCACTGCTTCCTGCTCTTCCCCGACGAGCCGGTCACCGCCCTCCGCCGGGCCGCCTGTTCCTCGGGGGACTCGGACTCCCTCGCCTGTCTGGCCGGCGCGTTCTCCGGCGCGTACCTCGGGGCGGGGGCGTGGCCCCGGGAGTGGGCGGAGCGGATCGAGTACCGGGACGAGCTCGTGGCGCTCGGCGCCCTCTGGGACGTCTGACGACGCTTCACCAGGTGGGCCTCGCCCGGGCGGTACGGCCGCCTTGACAGCGGACGTACGACCGCCGGCCGTGCCCGCCCGGATCCGTTGGACGCCGCGGCCTTCCCCCGTCGTCGCCGGCACGCGCCGGCACCTCGCAGAGCAGGAGATATCCGCCCATGCACCAACCGCACAGAGCCGTCGACCGCTCGGTCCGCCACCGGCGGGCAGTGGTCCTGGGCGCGGGACTGACCGGCATGCTGGCCGCCGCCGCTCTCGCCCCGCACGCCGACGAGGTCGTCGTCGTCGACCGGGACGATATGCCCGCGGGACCCGCGCCCCGCAAGGGTCTCCCGCAGGCGCGTCACGCCCATCTCCTGTGGTCGGGCGGCGCCCGTACCATCGAGAGCCTGCTGCCGGGTACCCACCGGCGCTGGCTGGAGGCCGGGGCGCGGCGCATCGCCCTGCCCACCGGTCTGGCGTCGCTGTCCCCCCAGGGCTGGTTACGCCGGTGGCCCGAGATGCAGTACCTCATCGCCTGCACCCGTGACCTGCTGGACCAGGTCGTCCGCGAGCGGGTCCTCGCGCTGCCCGGTGTCACCCTTCACCCGCGCACCGAGCCGGTGCGCCTCCTGGGGAGCGCGCGCGGGGTCACCGGTGTGCGCGTGCGCGACCTCGGTGACGGTACGGAGCGGGTGCTGGAGGCCGGTCTCGTCGTCGATGCCACCGGCCGCGGCTCGCGCGCGCCCCGGTGGCTGGCGGAGCTGGGCCTGCCGGAGGTCCGCGAGGAGGTGGTGGACTCCGGACTCGTCTACGCCACCCGGATCTTCCGCGCTCCCGAGGGCACGGAGGAGTTCCCCGTCGTCCACGTCCAGGCCGACTCCCGCCGGCCGGGCCCGGGCCGGACCGCCGTCCTGGTCCCCGTGGAGGACCGGCGGTGGCTGGTCACCGTCTCCGGCACCCGCGGCGGCGAACCGACGAAGGACCCCGCCCTCTTCGAACCCTTCGCACGGCAGGTCCGCCACCCCGTCATAGCCGATCTCGTCGCCGGTGCCGAGCCCCTGACCGGCGTCAGCGTCACCCGGGGCACCGTCAACCGGCGCCGCTTCTACGAGCGTCTGGCGGCCTGGCCCGCCGGCCTGACCGTCCTCGGCGACGCCGTCGCGACCTACAACCCCGTGTACGGACACGGCATGTCCGTCGCCGCGCACAGCGCCGCCGCCCTCCGCGCCGAACTGACCCGCCGCCCGCTGGACGACCCGCGGCTCGCCCGTCGCGTCCAGCGCGCCACCGGCAAGGCCGTCGACACCGCCTGGGCGCTGGCCACCGGTCAGGACATCCTCTTCCCCGGCGCCACCGGGGCCCGGCCACCGGCCGCGGCCGGTCTGCTGCGCGCCTACATGGACCGTGCCACGCTCACCGCCACCGGCCGCCCCTCCGTGGCGCGGGCCCTGATCTCCGTGATGACCCTCGCGACGCCCGCCACCGCGCTGGCGACGCCGGACATGGTCGTCGCGGTCCTGCGCGGCCCCGGCCGCCGTCCGCTGCCGGGCCCCCCGCTGACCGCCGCCGAACTCGCCTTCCGGCACGCCCGCACCCGCACACCGGCGATCCGGCCCTGACGCGACCGCGGACACCGACGCGGGCGGCCGGCCGTGCGTGGGGCGCGCCGCCCCACGCACGTCGGGCCCCCTCCGCAGGACAGCGAAGGGGACCCAACGACACGCGATTTGATGAAGCGTCAGTTTTTCGGGGCCTTGGCCTTCGGGTGCTTGAGCTTGTGGTCGGCCTTCGAGGTCTTGGACTGGACCGGCTTGGCCTGGGTCTGCTTGGACTGGGTCTGCTTGGACTGCGGCCGCTTCGTCTGCGGGGGCCTGACCCAGCCCTTCTTCACCAGTTCGTCGCAGTGCCACTTGGCGTGGGCCGGGGTCTCCCCGCGCTTCTTGGCGACGCGGAAGCAGTCCGCGTAGCGGAAGGGCGGCTGGTCGCCGCGCGCCTGGGGGCGGGACTCCGAGGCGGCCTCGGCCGCCGGGGCGACCGACGCGCCCACCCCGCCGGCCACGAGGGTCGCGGCGAGGACGATAGTCATCCGACGCACAGCACTTCTCCTTCTCCCACTCCGGAACACGATGCCCCGGACTCGTTCAGAGACGTCCCCCATGCTTCAACGGGGAGCGTCCGCCGAACAAGGCGACTCGCCACAACGAACCGGGGCACACGCGCACATAGCGGGAGGTCGCCCGGAACGGCCCGACGCGGGTCCGGCAGGGCGAATGCCCGGCGACAAGGTCCGCTCCGGCCGCCGCCACCTCACCCACCCCACCCGATACGACTGCTAATGTCCCAAAGGTGAGCGAAGGTGACAGATGCGTACCCCGTGTGCTGATCGTCGATGATCATCCGCTCTTCCGGGACGGCCTCAAGGCCGCGCTGGAGAGCTCGGGCGGTGCCGTCGTCGTCGCCCAGGCCGAGACCGGGGGCGAGGTCCCCGACGCCGTCGCCCAGCACGAGCCGGACATCGTCGTGATGGACCTCTCGCTGCCCGACATCTCCGGCATCGAGGCGACCCGGCGTCTGGCGCGGAGCCACCCGGATCTGCCCGTCCTGATGCTCACCATGTCCGACGACGACAGCAGCCTGCTGTCCGCGCTCCAGGCCGGCGCCCGGGGATACATCGTCAAGGGCGCGGGCTCGGAGGAGGTCCTGCACGCGGTGCGCACCGTCGCCGCCGGCGGCGCCGTCCTCGGTTCCGACATCGCCACCCGGCTGACCACGCTCCTCACCGCCAACCCGCACCACCACACCGAGCACCTCTTCCCCACCCTCACCACGCGCGAGATCGAGGTCCTCGAGCTCATCGCCCAGGGGCTCGACAACCGGCACATCGCCCGCCGGCTCGTCCTGTCCGAGAAGACGGTCCGGAACCACATCACCCATATCTTCGACAAGCTCCACATCAGCACCCGCGCCCAGGCCGTGGCCAAGGCCCGCGACGCCGGCCTCGGAAACCCGGAGCAGGCTTCCTGAAGCCGCGGGTCACCCCTGCCCGGAGCCCCCGGCGCGTACGTGGCGCACTTGCGCGCCCCCTATCGGCCGCTCGCGGCGAACCCCTCGTTTCCGGTCGGCATCTCGCACCCGAAGGAGGAGGTTTGACAGGGAAACGGTGATTTCCTCCACCCCTGGTGACGATCATTGACGAGGTGACCGCGCCGCGGCCCCGCGGCCGGCCCGAGCATGAGACACCTGGGGAGAGTGATGGGGTTGCGCACGGTACGAACCACCCTGGCCGCGCTCGCGGCGGCCGCGCTCGCGGGAGCGGCACTGTTGGCACCACCGTCGGCGAGCGCCGCGCCCCCGCGCCCCGCGGCCGCGGACGGCCACCACCGGACACAAGCGGCGATGGACGCGGCCGCCGGCGCGGGCGTCCCCGGAGTCCTCGTCCGCGCCCGTGACACGAGGGGCGCGTGGTGGAATTCGTCCGGTGTCGCCGACATCCGCACCGAGCGGGCGCCCACCGCGCCGGACCGGTTCCGGGCCGGCAGCATCAGCAAGACCTTCGTCGCGACCGTGGTCCTGCAGCTGGCGGCCGAGGGCCGGCTGAGCATCGACGACACGGTCGAGAAGTGGCTTCCCGGGGTCGTCCGGGGGAACGGCAACGACGGCCGTAAGGTCACCCTCCGTCAGCTCCTCAACCACACCAGCGGGATCTTCGAGTACACCGGCGACCCCGCGGCCCACGGCCGCGGCATGGAGTATCTGGAGCACCGCTACGACTCCTGGAAACCCCCGCAGCTCGTCGCCCTCGCCATGAAACACGAGCCCTACTTCGCCCCCGGCACCGACTGGGCATACGCGAACACCAACTACGTCCTGGCCGCGATGACCGTCGAGCGGGTGACGGGGAACCCGTACGAGACCGAGATGCGGCGGCGGATCCTCGAACCGCTCGGCCTGCGCGCGACCTTCCCGCCCGGGACGGACAGCGCGATGCCCGCACCCGCGGGGCGGGCCTACACCGCCTTCCCCGACGACCCCGACCGGAGGATCCACGACGTCACCGAGTTCGATCCCTCCCTCTTCTGGGCGGACGGAGACCTGGTCACCAGCGCCGGCGACCTCGACCGCTTCTACACCGCGCTGCTGCGGGGCGAGCTGCTGCCGCCCGCGCAGATGAAGGAGATGACCACGGCCCACCCGCTCCCGGGCGACGGCCCCTTCACCGGGTACGGCCTGGGGCTCGCCCGGTACCGGACGTCCTGCGGTACTGAGCTGTGGGGACACAACGGCAGCGTCCCCGGCACCCAGGCCACCGCCTTCGCCACCCGTGACGCGGAGCACCTCCTGGTCACCTACTTCAACACCAACGTGTTCATGCTGACGTCGCGGGCGGACGACATCCTCGACGCCGAGTTCTGCTGAGCTCTCCCGGCCCCGGCCACCGGCTCCCCGGCCGCTCCCACCCGGTGTGATCCGCGTCTCGTCGCGGTGCGCGTCGTTCGCGCCGGGCCAGGGCCCGGGGTAGACATGGGACATGGCCCGTTTCCGGGACCGCTCCCCGGGATCCTCGGGCCGCAGGTCCGCCGGTCGGCGCCCAGGCGGCCGGGGAGAGCGGCGGCAGGGGCGCCGGGGCCCGCGCGCGCTGTCGGCGGGGCGCCTCCGGTCCGCGGCCGGCAGCCGCAGCCTGGCCGGGCAGATGTTCCTGCTCCAGGTGCTGATCGTGCTGCTGATCGTCGTGGCGGCCGTGGTCACCCTGCTGCTCCAGGCCCGGAGCGACCGGTTCCAGGCGGCGCGCGACCGCTCGCTCGCCGCCGCCGAGGCCTTCGCCCACGCGCCCGGCCTGGTGCAGACGCTGCGGGGCCCCGACCCGAGCGCCGTGCTCCAGCCGCTGACCGAGGAGGCCCGTGCGCGGGGCGGGGTCGACTTCATCGTCGTGACCGACCGTGACGGAAAGCGCTATACGCACCCCAGGCCGGACCTGATCGGCCAGCGGTTCATCGGCACCATCGAGCCGTCGCAGCGGGGCCGGGTCACCGTCGAGAGCGTCGACGGCCCGCTGGGCGAGGAAGTGCAGGCCGTGGTGCCGGTGCAGGACGACCGCGGCACGGTCGTCGGTCTGGTGTCTTCCGGGATCAAGGTCAGCGCCGTGAGCAGCGCCTTCGACCGCCAGCTGCCGGTCGTCCTCGGCGCCGGGATCGTCGCGCTCGCGCTGGCGACGGCCGGCACGGCCCTGGTCAGCAGGCGGCTGCGGCGCCAGACCCACGGCCTCGGCCCGGCCGAGATGACCCGGATGTACGAGCACCACGACGCGGTCCTGCACGCGGTGCGCGAGGGCGTGGTCATCGTGGGCGGCGACGGCCGGGTCCTGCTCGCCAACGACGAGGCGCACCGCCTCCTGGACCTGCCCCCGGACGCGGAGGGGCGCCCCGTCACCGAGCTCGGCCTCGACCCCCGGATGGCCGA
The DNA here is from genome assembly GCF_021228125.1 of Streptomyces albireticuli. Lineage (GTDB taxonomy): Bacteria > Actinomycetota > Actinomycetes > Streptomycetales > Streptomycetaceae > Streptomyces > Streptomyces albireticuli. The sequence continues at coordinate 18,437 of NZ_JAJQQS010000016.1, read as the reverse complement.
ACTGCTGGCCTCCCGGCGTGTCGCCACCGACGAGGTCGTCCCGGTCGGGGACCGGCTGCTGGCGGTGAACAACCGCCCCACGGACCGCCAGGGCGGGCCGCCCGGCAGCGTGGCCACCCTGCGGGACTCCACCGAGCTGCGCGCCCTCGCCGGGAAGGCCGAGGCCGCGCGGGGGCGGCTGCGGCTGCTGTACGAGGCGAGCGTCGCCATCGGCACGACCCTCGACGTCGAACGCACCGCCGAAGAGCTCACCCGGGTGGCCGCACCCGGGTTCACCGACTACGCCACCGTCGACCTCTCCGAGCCGGTCCTGCGCGGCGAGGAGCCCAAGGCGGGCACGGGAGGCGAGGCGCCGGAGCTGCGCCGGGTGGCGCTCAACGGGGTGCGGGACGACCATCCCCTGTACCGGGCGGGCGAGCTCGTCACCTTCGCCGCTCCCACCCCGCAGGCCACGGGGTTCATCAGCGGGCAGCCCGTGCTCGTCCCCGACCTGGGGAACGCCGCGGGCTGGCGCACCCAGGACATCGAGCGGACCCAGGCGGTCCTGGACTACGGCTTCCACTCCCTCATCACCGTGCCGCTGCGGGCGAGGGGCGTCCTCATGGGGATCGCCAACTTCTGGCGCACGCGGGACAGCGAGCCCTTCGAGGAGGACGACCTGTCCCTGGCCGAGGAGCTGGCGGCGCGCGCCGCGGTGTGCATCGACAACGCGCGCCGCTACACCCGCGAGCACGCCATGGCGGTGACGCTCCAGCACAGCCTGCTGCCCCGGGGGCTGCCCGAGCAGAACGCGCTCGACATCGCCTACCGCTATCTGCCCGCGCAGGCCGGGGTCGGGGGCGACTGGTTCGACGTCATCCCGCTGCCGGGCGGCCGGGTCGCCCTGGTCGTCGGCGACGTGGTCGGCCACGGGCTGCACGCCGCCGCGACCATGGGCCGGCTGCGGACGGCGGTGCAGAACTTCTCCACCCTCGACCTGCCGCCCGACGAGCTCCTCGGGCACCTCGACGAACTCGTCGGCCGCATCGACCAGGAGTCGTCCGCGGGGGACGGGGAGGCCCCCGTCGCCGGCGCGACCTGTCTGTACGCGATCTACGACCCGGCGTCCGGCGGCTGCGCGCTGGCCCGCGCCGGGCACCCACTGCCCGCGCTGGTCCACCCTGACGGCAGGGTGGAGTTCCTGGAGATCCCCGGTGGTCCGCCGCTCGGCCTGGGCGGTCTGCCCTTCGAGGCCGCGGAGCTGCGGCTGCCCGAGGGCAGCAGCCTCGTCCTCTACACCGACGGCCTCGTCGAGGACCGCAAGCGGGACATCGACGTCGGCCTGGAGATCCTCGGCGAGGCCCTGGCGGCGCCCGGCCGGGCGCCCCAGGAGACCTGCGAGGCGGTGCTCGCCGCCCTGCTGCCCGTCCGGCAGAGCGACGACATCGCCCTGCTCGTGGCCCGCACCCGCCTTCTGGAGCCCGACCGCGTCGCGGAGTGGGAGGTGGCCTCCGACCCCGCGGCCGTGGCCGGGGCGCGCGCCGACGTCACCCGTCAGCTGAACCGGTGGGGCATGGACGAGGCCGTGTTCACCACCGAGCTGATCCTCAGCGAACTGATCACCAACGCCATCCGGCACGGCACCGGCCCGATCCGGGTGCGCCTGCTCCGTGACCGCAGCCTGATCTGCGAGGTCTCGGACACCAGCAGCACCTCACCCCACCTGCGCTACGCGGCGGCGGAGGACGAGGGCGGCCGCGGCCTGTTCCTCATCGCCCAGCTCGCGGAGCGCTGGGGCACCCGCTACACCCCGGAGGGCAAGGTCATCTGGGCGGAACAGCCGCTGCCGTGACCGGGGCTCAGCCCTTGCGCGTACTGTTCCCGGAGCCGTTGCCCGCGGCGAGCGCGATCTCTTCGAGGAGGTGCGCGAGCGGGTCGTCGCCGTCGCTGATCGTGGAGTTGTCGGTGCACTGCTGCTGTTGCTGCGACGTGAGGATCGGCACGTCCTGGACGCCGACGTTGATGAGCAGGGCGAGCGACTGGACGCCGAGCTTCCCGACGCCGATGCACAGCTTGTTCAGGCTGTCGGAGACCCCGCTCATCTGGGGGCTCGTCTTTCCGCCGGTCGCCGTGTTCCCGTAGCCGGTCAGCGCCCCGTTGCCGTTGGCGACGTCGTCCCTGTCCCCGACCGCCATGGCGGGGGCCGTGGCGACCGCGGCCGCCGTGGCCGTGAAGGCGACTGTCGCGAGGACCTTGTTGAGCACGTGCGTGCCTTTCGACCGAGGGGTTCCGCCGGAGCGGATGGCGACCTGAGTAACTCGGACGGGAGGGCGAGGTTCCGTCACCTCACCCGTTCGCCCCACCGGTCACTTCCGGAGGCCGTCTCCGTGTGATTTACCGGCCTCTGTGCGAGGCACCGGCGCCGCCCGCCGGCGCGTCACCCGCGGGTCATGACGAGGCTGTACACACAGAGGCCGACCAGGGCGGTCATACAGGCGATGACCAGCCAGGACCCGAATCCCGTGTGACGTTCCTCGCGCGCGCGGCGCGGCTTCGCCGAGGCGCGGGGACGCCCGGTCCTCGCCCGTCCCGGCGCTCCCGGCGCTCCCGGCACGGGGTCGGCCGCGGTCTCGGCGAGGAGGCGGCGGCAGGCCGCGGCGAGTTCGGCCGTGCCCGCCGAGAGGGGCACGACCGCCTCGGAGCGGGCCGGGGCCGTGGTGCCGCCGTCCAGGATGCGGCCCGCGCGGACGAGGATCTCGTCGTGCCCGCCGGTGGGGGCGAGGCTGATCCAGCGCCGTACGTGCTCACCCCGGATGACGACCTGCCCGGCCCGGTCCCGGTACACGATGTGCTCGCGCCACAGGACCTTGGCCAGCTCCCCCGCGGTCTCTCTCAGACTCGTCCGCACGCCTCTCCCCCTCCATTGCCAACAATTCGAACAAACGCTGCATTCTAGTGTGCGGGCCGCGTCTGTTCACAAGGCGTCAGGGGACGGGCACGGGGCGGCGGTCGCCGAGGACGGCGGCGCCCCTCCGGGTCAGCGCGCGCAGGTGATGTCGTAGAGCTTCATCGGCTTGCTCGCGTCCAGGCCGACGTACGCGGTGAAGTGGCCGTCGGGGCTTCCGTTCCACCGTGTGGTGACCGTGGACCATCCGACCCCCGCGGACTGGGCGGTGGTGACCTTGCCGACGGAGATGCCCCGCGGCTCGTTCTGCGCGCACAGCAGCAGGTCGTAGTCCTTGGTCTCCGCCGCCTTCTTCCGCAGCTCCGGAGTGACCTTGTGCTCGCGGTCGTACCGGCTCGGGCCGTGCTGTCCGTAGAAGCCCACCAGGAACGACCGGACCTGCTCGGCCGTGTACTGCTTCTTCGGGTCGGCGGCGGCCGGCGCCGCGTCGGCGAACCCGGCTCCCAGGACGAGCGTGAGCGCGCTTCCCGCGGCGACGGCCGCGGAACGCAGGCGAATGGACCGGGTCATGGGTGACCTCCTCTTTCCGCTTCGCCCATACAGACTCGGGAGCGTGGCGGATGGTTGCGGGGCGGGCGCCCCGGGGCCCGGCCGGTACCACCGGCGCGCGGCCGGGCGCCGCGCGGGCACCGGATAGGCTCGGTCCGCTCAGCACCACTCGCAGGAAGATCTCGCCCATGCGCACCTGGGACCGGACCCTCACCGCCGCGGGCGTCGACGACCCCGCGCTGCGCGACGCCTACACCCGGCAGCGCACCCTGGTCTCCGCCTACCGGCGCCACGCCTATGTCGCGGTGCGGCTGTTGCTGCCCCCGGTGCTCGTGCCGCACGTCATCGCCGCCACCGCGTTCATGCACCACACCGACTCGCTCCTCGACGCGAGCCCGGCGGGACCCGGGGGCGGCGACGATTACGCGGCATGGGAGAAGGAGGTCCACGACGGGCTGGCGACCGGGGAGAGCGCGCATCCGGTGCTCCGCGCGCTGCTGCACACCCTCTCCGCCCACCCCGGGCTGCGGCCCCACGTCGAGGAGTTCCTCACCGGCGCGCCCCTGGACCGGCACTTCACCGGCTTCGCCGACGAGGCGGGCTACCAGGCGTACGTCGACGCGTACTCACTGCCCGCGTTCATGCTCATCGCCTGTCTGCTGCTGGCGCCGGACGCCGACGCGGCCGACGCCCGGGCGCTCTGCCGCGCGTACATCGACGGCAGCCAGCGCCTCGACTTCGTCAACGATCTCGCCGACGACCTGCGGGACGGCCGGCTCGCGGTCCCGGCCCGGGACATGGAGCACCACGCCGTCTCCCGGGCCGACCTCGAACACGCCCGTGACACCCCGGGGACGCGCGCGCTACTCCACGACCACCTGGGCCGGGCACGCCGTGATCTGCTGACGAGCCGGCGCCTGCCCGACCTCGCCCCGCCGGCCTACCGCTCCTTCATCCGGGCGGCGATCGCGCTGGAGGTACGTACCGCCGACGCGGCCGCCGCCAAGGGCACCGGCCTGCTGCGGGGCTCGGCGCGGCCCTCCGTCCGGGCGGCGCTGCGGATCCTCGTCCGGGAGTACCGGCGGCGCGGCCGCTGACCGGACCCGGCCCGCACCGGCCGCCCTGCCGTGAGGGCCCGGTGCCCTCGACGAGTTCGCCTCGGCCCCCTCAGCCCCGCACGGCACCTCCGGGCGCGTCCGGCCCAGCCGTTCTGTCGAACTGCGACGGCCCCCGTCCCTCGTCCGGGTGATCTCCGACCGCGCCGGAAGGCGCGGGCACACGGCGGGGCATATCTCGCTGGCGGAGAAGGGGCGGAGGGACCCCGGGCGGGCCGCCTCACCGTGCCGACCGCGCCCTTCTTCCCTCTTCCGCCGCGTGGTTCCGCAGTCGGTCCGGTCGTACCGGTGCGCCGCCGCACCGGGGTGTGAAGGAGGCTCCGTGCAGGGCAAAGGTTCCGTCTCCGCTCCGTCCCGTACGGCCGCGAGAGCCGTCGTCGCCGGTCTCACGGTGTGCGCGCTGATGGCCGCTCCCGCGGTGGTGCGGGCCGGGGCCACCGGGAACACTCCGGCGAATGACCCGGCCGGGGAGGCCGTCGCGGAGTGGAGCGCCACCGCGGTCGCCACGGTGGAGACCGACGCCAAGCGGCCCGTGCCCGAGACGTTCCTCTGGCACGCCTTCGTCTCCACGACCGTGTACAACGCGGTCGTCGGCATCCGGGGCGGCTACGCCCCCTACCGGTGGAACGGGCACGCGCCGCGCTCCGCGTCGGTCCCGGCGGCCGTGGCCACGGCCGCCCACCACGTGCTGCTGGAGTACTTCCCCGCCTCGAAGTCCCGGCTCGACACCGCCTTGGCCGCCTCGCTCGCCAAGGTCCCCCAAGGGCGCGGAAAGGACGAGGGCGTCGCCTTCGGCGAGCGGGCCGCCGCGCACACCATCGCCTCGCGGAAGAACGACGGCCGTGGCGCCCAGGTGGGAGGGGCCTCTTCCACCGATCCCGGCCCCGGCGTCTGGCGGCCGACCCCGCCCGCCCACGAGGCGTTCGCCACCGCCTGGATGGGCAGGACGAAGCCACTGATGCTCAAGGAGCCCCGGCAGTTCCGGCCCGGCGCGCCGCCCTCGCTCACCTCCGCCCGCTACACCAAGGACTTCAACGAGCTCAAGTCGATCGGCCGGAAGACCGGCTCGACCAGGACGCCCGAGCAGACGGACACCGCGATGTTCTTCTCGGGCAACATGCACTTCCAGGAGGCGCTGCGCGACACCGCCGCCCGGCGCGGCTTCGGCGTCGCGGAACAGGCCCGGCTGCTGGCCGGTGTGAACTCCGCGATGGCCGACGCGATCGTCACCGCCTGGGACTCCAAGCTGCACTACCGGACGTGGCGGCCGATCACCGCCATCCACGAGGCGGCCACCGACGGCAACCCGGCGACCGCCCCGGAGCCGTCCTGGGAGCCGCTGATCGTCACGCCCCCGCACCCGGACTACCTCAGCGGGCACGCGACGGTGGGCGGGGCGCTGACCCGGTCGTTGACCATGCTCCTCGGCACCTCGCACATCGACTTCCGCGTCCGGTCGGTGGTCACCGGCACCACCCGCACCTTCGCCGAAGCCGACCAGTACAACCGTGACGTCGTCAACGCCCGCGTCTGGGAGGGCATCCACACCCGCACCGCCGACACCGTCGGCAACAGAACGGGGCAGCGGCTCGCGGCCTGGGCTCTCACCCGATACTTCCGGCCGGCGCGCTGAGGCCCGTGGTGCCGCCGGAGCGGTCGTCCGGCGGTCACCTCAGGGAGATCTCGGCGACCTTGGACCGGACGTAGGCGCGGGCCGTGACCGGAGGGTGGCGCACCCGGCCGACCGGGGCCGGGAGCGACTCGACGACGGTGTGCGGATCACAGTCGTAGAAGTAGACCAGGGACATCAGCTCCTCGGACGGGGCGTCGGCGGGCGGGGCCGGTACGCGGTGGCGGCCGGAGCGCCAGCGGTCGCCGGTCCAGCGGGCCATCAGGTCACCGATATTGACGGTGAGCGCCTCGGGGTCGTAAGGGGCGTCCTGCCAGCCGCCGTCCTCGGTGTGGACCTGGAGTCCGCCCTTGCCGGGTTGCCGGTCGAGGACGGTGACGGTGCCGAAGTCGGTGTGCGGGCCGACCCGGAACTGGCCCGGCCGCGGTGCTCCCGTGGTGGCGATGGCGGGATACCAGTTGAGGGTCAGGGTCCAGTCGGGGCGCGTGGTGTGGCGGGTGAAGAAATCGAGCGGCTGTCCCAGGGCCGCCGCCAGGAGTTCGAGCAGTTCGTCGGCGAGCGCGCGCATGGACCGTACGTACCGCGCGAGCAGCGGGCGCAGCGCCGGGGACCGGGGCGGCCAGACCTCCGGCAGCAGTCCGGGTTCGGGGCGCTCGGCGGCGTCGTCGTACGGGCCGGGGGCCACCGACCAGGTCTCCACCAGGTCGGGCGGTGTCGGCACGCCGTCCGCCCGGCCGGTGGCCACCGCTCCCGGACCGCTCCAGCCGTACTGACCGGCCTCCGCCAGGAACGGCCGCTTGTCGCCGGCCGGCCGGTGGAAGAAGGAGCGGGCCGCGGCGCGGATCCCGGCGGGCAGGTCCCGGGGGACGCCGTGGCCGGTGACGAGCAGGAAGCCCGCCCGTTCGAGTGCCTGGTCGACGGCCGTGGCGAGGCGCTCGCGGCTCCGGCGGTCACCGGACCGCCACTGCGAGAGGTCGATCGTGGGAATGGTGGGAGTGCTCATGCTGCCCTTCTCCTCCTGGTGCTTCCGCGTCCGGGGTGGTGGAGCGGTCGTCCGGCCATGGTCGTCCGGGAGGCGGGCGCCACCCAGCCGTCCGCCGGGAAACGGGCGGAACAGGCGTTTCCGGCCGGTGGGGCGGGAGAATGCGGCAGGCCGCGGGCGCGGCCGGGTACCGTCCGACTGTCGTCGGGTCCTGTCGTGGAGGGCGCGGGACGGCGTGAACCCACGGGAGGACACGGTGACGGGGTCGGGCACTCTCGACGCTCTGGAACTGGGGCTGTTACAGGCCCTCCAGCTCGACGGACGGGCGGCGCTGAGCCGCATCGCGCAGCGGCTGGGCGCCTCGGAACGCACGGTGGGCCGCCGCTACGGCCGGCTGCGCGCGATGGGCCTGCGCGTCGTCGGCCAGCCCGTCCCGGCCCGGCTGGGAATGACCCGTTGGCTGCTGCGCGTCCACTGCGCTCCCGACGCGGCGGGCGCGGTCGCCCGGGCCCTGGCCCGCCGGCCCGACACCAGCTGGATTTCCCTCGCCTCCGGGGGCACCGAGCTGTACTGCGCCCTCACCAGCGCCACGCCGGACGACCGGGACGCCCTGCTCCTGGAGAAGCTGCCCCGCACCCCGCACCTGACGGATGTCGGCGCGCACTGTCTGCTGCGCCTCTTCACCGACGTCACCAGCACGTGGTACGCCGACGGCGTCCCGTTCGGCCGGCCGCCCGGGGGCGAGCACGGTGTCCCCGCGACGGCCCCGGAGCACCCCGGGCATTCCGAGCCCTTGGCCCTGGACGCCACCGACCGTGTCCTCCTGGCCGAGCTGGCCAAGGACGGCCGGGCGGGGCTGCCCGAGCTCGCGGCGGCCACCGGCAGGTCGTCCTCCAGCGTCCAACGCCACCTCGAACGCCTCAGGGCCCAGGGCGCGCTGGGCTTCTCCGTGGACTTCGCGCCCCGGCACTTGGGCTACGACCTGATGACCCACCTCTGGCTGCGGGTGGCCCCCGGCGAGGTCTCGGCCGTCGGGCGCGCCCTGGCCGCCCACCCCGAGATAGCCTTCGCGGCCGCCACCACCGGTCCGCACAACCTGGTGGCCACCGGTGTCTTCCGGGGCGCCCACGACCTCCACCACTACCTCGACGACCGGGTCGGCTCCCTCCCCGGCGTCCGGTCCGTCGAGACGGCCCCCATCCTCCGCGAGGTCAAACGGCTCGTCGCCGGGGGCTGACGGGGACCGGCGGGGTCCGCCCGCGGGACCCGCCGGCGGTCCGCACCGGGGTCAGTGCAGTTTGGAGCGGCTTCCTTCGGGGCGGGTGGACCCCCGGCTGCGGCGCCGGGCGCCGACGACGGCGTCGGCGGGTTCCTTGTCCATCCACTTCCTGGCCCGGGTCCAGGCGCCCTCTGCGTACAGGCGTCGCAGGGCCCGGGGGATGCGCGCGGCGGCGCGGCGGCAGGCCGTCTCACCGCAGTGCAGCGGGGAGGCGGTCGTGCCCAGGGGGTAGGTCATGGTCCGGGGGGGCATGTAGACGCATCCGCAGATCACACAGGTGAAGACGGGGCGCATGGGTTCGGACGCCTGGTCCGGGGCCGCTCCGGGCCGCCGCCCGGAGTCGGTGGCGGGCTCGGGGGCGAGCTCCGGCGCGGGCTCCGGGCCGGGCTCGGGGTCGAATTCGGGATCGGGATCGGGTCGCACGGGAACCTCTTTCCCTCCGGCTAGCCGGACGTGCTGCCTGTGCCGCCGCAGAGAGTGCAGACGAATAGCTGGTGTGGGTGACCGGCTTCTGATGGCCGTTCTCATCGGTCTCGACGCTGTATTCGATCTTCGTGGTGATGCCTTCGCCCTCGCAGGCCGCGCATATCTGCTCCTGCTGTCGCGGCATCAGCACTCCCAATCACCAGTCCGAGGGGCCCGAGGCACCCGAGGATAGCGAGGAGTGCGCCGCCGTCACACCCCGCGACCGGATCCCCGGTGGGCTCGTCACCGGCGGGCGACGGTCCGGGCGGCACGGGGCACGCCCGGTCGGCGACCACGCGGGTGGCACGGCTCCCCGTACGTATCCGTGGCGCCGTGGACCGGGAAGGGGCTGGAGGTGCAGAAGGCGCTGAAGAGACGAGGGCTCCCCGACCCGCTGACGACGCTGGTGCGCCGGGGCCGGGAGCCCACGGTGGTCCAGACCGTACGCTCGACCCTGGCCGCGGTGATCGCGTACGTGGTGGCCCTGTGGCTGAGCGAGGAGCCTGCCCCGCTTACGGCGCCGCTCACCGCGCTCCTCGTCGTCCAGGTCACGCTCTACTCCACGCTGACCACGGGGATCCGCCGGGTGAACTCCGTGGTCGCGGGGGTGCTGATCGCCATCGGCTTCAGCGTGCTCGTGGGGCTGACCTGGTGGAGCCTGGGCCTGATCATCCTGGCCTCGCTCGTCATCGGACGCTTCGTCAGGGTGGGCGAGTTCGTCCCCGAGGTCGCCATCAGCGCCATGCTCGTCCTCGGCGTCACCCGGGTGGCCGAGACCTCCTGGGACCGCGTCCTGGAGACGCTGATCGGTGCGGTCGTCGGGCTGCTCTTCAACGTGCTGCTGGTCCCGCCCGTATGGGTACAGCCCGCCGGCGAGGCCATCGAGGACCTCGCGCGGCGCATGCGCGGGCTCCTGGAGGACATCGCCGAACAGATCAGCGGGCACACGCCCGTCGCGGAGGCGGCCGCCCGGCTGCACCGGGCGCGCCGGCTGGACCACGACATCGTCGAGGTCGACGCCGCCCTGCGTCAGGCGGAGGACAGCCTCCGCCTCAACCCCCGGGTCAAGGAGGGGGTGCTCCACCGCGTCGTGCTCCGTACGGGCCTCGACACGCTGGAGATCTCGGCGGTCGTCCTGCGCGTGGCCACACGCACCCTGACCGACCTCGCCAAGCAGCGGACCCGCGAGACGCTGTTCCCCGCCGATGTCGCCGCGAGCCTCCAGGAGGTCTTCGGCCATCTCGCGCGGGCGGTGGAGAGTTTCGCCGTCGTCATCACCAGCCAGGTCACCGCCAACGCCGAGCAGGCCGAGACCCGTCTCGCGGAGGAGCTCGCCACCGCTCGTACCACCCGCGACCACGCGGCCGACCTCCTCCTCCACCAGGTGCTCGAACACCCCCGTCAGTGGCAGCTGCACGGCGCGCTGCTCGCCGAGATCGACCGCATCCTCGACGAGCTCGACATCCAGAAGCGCACCCAGCGGCTGGTGGAGGAGCTCGACCGGCACACCCGCCGGCATCACGACCGGCACCGCACGCTCGCCACGCTCAGGAGGCACCTCCGTCGTCAGGACCGGAGGGGCGGGACCGGGGAGTCGGACGGAGGCGGCCCCGCGGAGGGATCCGGCCGGACTCCTTCATGACGGTCCGTCATTTTTAACTGGCGGTACGTCAAAACTACGTGGACGTACCCCGGATGGACCTTCTCGGATTGCGGGGTACCGAAGGTGCCCGCACGGTGATCAGACGATCCCGCGGCCCAAGAGGACCCCGGCCCGAAGGAGTGACCCCCATGCACCTCCCCCGCCGAACCACGCTTCTCGTCTGCGGGACGCTGTGCGGCGCGCTCGCCGTGACCACCGCCGCCACCGCCCGGCCTCCGGCCGGGGCGCCCGCCACCGCCGGGGCGTCGGCGGCGCCGCCGGCCGAGGCGCGGGTGCCGACGCCGGAGGCCCTGCGCAAGGCCGCCACCGAGGGGGCCAAGGCCATCGACTCCAACGTCTACACCCGGTCGGCCCGCCGGATCACGGACGAGTGCGAGCAACCGCAGGCCGGTGCCGCGAAGCCCGGTCCGTCGTGCGCGAACGTGAAGAAGCACCTCGGCGCCCTCGCCACCGCCCGCGCCTCGCTCGAACAGCAGTCCCGGGCCGCCGCCCCGGACCTCACCGCCGTCACCACGGCGACCACGGACGCCGTCGCCGCCACCGCGCACCTCGCCAAGGACGGCGTGACCCCGGGCGCCCGGGCCGGTGCCCGGGCCACTACCCGCTCCGGCGCCCGGGCCGCCGGCGGACCCGTCGCGCGCTCCGCGGGAGGCTCCGTCGACGGCGCCAACGGGTCGGACGGCCTGCTGTCCGTCGTCACCAGGCTCGTCAGCGGCCTGGTGAACACCCTCGGCGGGCTCGTGAGCGGGCTCGACGGGCTCGTCGGCGGGCTGCTCCGGGGCCTTCTCGGCGGCTGATCGCGTTCCCCGGCGCCTCCGGCGGCCCGGGAGGCCCGGGGTGACTCGGGATGCCTCACCCGTCCGGCCGTGGCTCAATGGACGTACCAGGTCGGCGGGGGCTAGGAGGCTCGGCCATGTCCAATGCCACGAAGTTGCTCCGGACCCTTCCGACGGAGTACCGGGACCGCTTGATGACCCTCGCCCGGGAGGTCTCGTTCCCCGAGGACACCCGGATCTTCGAGGAGCAGGGCAGGGCCGACCGTTTCTGGATCATCAGGTCCGGGGCCGTCACGCTCGACCTCAGGGTCCCGGGCCGGCGGGTCGCGGCGGTGGAGACCCTGGGCACGGGGGACCTGCTGGGCTGGTCGTGGATGTTCCCGCCGTACGAGTGGGGGTTCGGGGCGGAGGCGCTCAGCCCCGTACGGGCCTACGAATTCGACGGTGCGGAGGCGCGGGCGCTGTGCGAGGAGGATCCGGCGCTCGGGTTCGCCGTCGTACGCGCCGTCGCCGAGATCCTCGGGCACCGCCTCAGAGCGGCCCGCACCCGGCTGCTGGACCTCTACGTACCGCACAGTTCCGGCCCGTCGTGACCAGGTGCGACCGGTCATGACCGTGCGTAGCAGCCCCTCGGCGCCGCGCGGGGGAACCGGCACCGCCCGTAAGAACCGGACGTAAGACTTTCGTCATCTGTTTCCCGGAGTACCCACCGCGTCCCCGCCCGTTGGCATGGCTGAAAGGCACATGGCTTCGGGAGGCTGGAATGGGACGCGTACGGCGAATGCTGAACAGGCGGGTCGTGATCGGGGTACTGCTGGCCGGGGTGCTGGCGGTCGGCGCGGGCGTGGTGTGGTTCCAGCCGTGGAAGCTGTGGGTGGACACCACGGTGCGCGAGGCCGCCCCCGTGGCGGCGGAGGCCGGGTCCCGCGCGCCCCGGACGCTGGCCGTCGGGGAGCTGATCAGCCACGAGCACACGACCACCGGGAAGGTGCGGGTGCTGGAGCTGCCGGACGGGACCCGCACGCTGCGGGTCGAGAATCTGGACACCAGCAACGGACCGGACGTGAAGGTGCTGCTCAGCGACGCCCCGGTGAAGGAGGGGCGGGCCGGCTGGCACGTCTTCGACGACGGGGCGCACCGGAGCCTGGGATCGCTCAAGGGGAACAAGGGCGATCAGAACTACGCGCTGCCGGCGGGGCTGGACCTGGAGCGGTACGGGAGCGTGAGCATCTGGTGCGACCGGTTCGACGTGTCGTTCGGGGCGGCGAAGCTCACGCGCGTCTGACGCGTCCGGGCGGATCCGGTCGCCGGGGCGACGGACAGGGGCCGCCGCGCGGCAGGAAGGGGCGGCCGATGAGGCCGCCCCTTCCACGGCCTAGCCCGTCGTCACCTCCGTCGTCGCCGCCACCGGTGCCGTCCCCGACACCACGCACTCGACCGTCACCCCGAACACGTGCACCGACGCCTTCCCCGGCGCGAAGGTCGCCGTGCCCGCCGCGTCGAGCTTGACGGCGGCCTTGCCCCCGGTGACCTTCACCGCGGTGCCGCTCGGGACGACGGCCGCGTTGGTGAAGCCGGTGGCGGTCACGCTGCCGGAGGCCGCGCCGCCGAGGGTGATGCCCAGCTCTCCCGTCACGCTCCTGGCCGGGAGGGTGAGGGGTGCCTTGATGCTGGTGGTGACGTCCACCGAGAGTTCGGCGGTGCCGCCCACCGGTACGCTCGCCGGGGCGGTCATGGAGATCTGTACGGGCTGGACGCCGCTCGGGGCGCCCGGGCCGGCGCAGGTGTAGCCGACGGACACGGTGGCGGCTCCGGCCGCCGGTGCGGCCAGGACGGCCAGTCCGGCCGTCACAGCGGCGACGACGGCCGCTGCCGTCGTCGTCCGCCCTCGGCGCGGGCTCGTGGACGTACTCATCGCGTGCTCCCTTCCGGTTCCGGGGCCGTGGGGTGCCGGGCGGAACCGAGAACAGGAAGAATGACGTGGACACGTCATCAATGGCACGTGGTGGTGCGGAAGTCAACAGACGGGGAGGCGGTTCCGGTCGGCGTCCGGAGGGCCGCGCGCGGCAAGACGGGCGGGCCGGGGCTGATGCGCCCGGCCCGCCCGTCGGTCACCGCCGAGGAGGGTCACCCCATGGCGGCCCGCGTCTTGGGCGCGTTCTCCGGCACGCCGCGGTTGACGTCCTTGCACAAGGGAACGGCGCCGGCGGGGGTGATGTACGTCGAGTTCACCCAGGTGGCACGGTCCCGCAGCAGGTACCAGACGTTGTTCCCGCCGATGTTCTGGGCCCGGACCTTGCACCGCAGCCCGACCTTGACCCCGCGGAGGAGCGTGCTCCGCACCGAGGAGTCCGTGCTCGGGAAGTGACGTTCGTTCACACCCGACACGCTGACGACCGTGCCGCTCGGCCGGGCCGGCACCGGAGCCGACTGGGCCGGTCCGGCGGCGAGCACCGCCCCGGTCAGCGCGGCGACCGTTACGGCCATGCCACGGGCCACCAGTGTCTGGGTCATTGCAGCTCCCTCGTCCTACGGAGTGGTCAACGCACAGCCCACGTTTCCACGGGACGAATGCATATAAACCTCCCGCGAACCCGTACGGCTCCCCGGACGCGGCCCTCCGCGGCGCTCAGCCGGCGGTCGCTTCCGGCCCCTCCCCGGGCCCGTCGCTCCCCGCGGACTTCTTACGGGCTCCCCCTCCGCCGGCGCCCTCCTTGCGGGCCCGGCTGGGCTGGACACGCTTCGGCTCGCCCTTCATCTTCGGGTGCTCCGGCGGGTAGGGAAGGTCACCCAGACCGTGCTCGCGCTCGTCCCGGTCGGCCAGCTCCAGGGCCGCTTCCAGGCCGCAGGGCTCGTCACCCATTCCCGCGTGCACATCACCCACCTCGGCGTACCGCGCCGGCATGCTGCCCAGGTCGAAGTCCCGGGGCACGGCGCCGGGCACCTCCTCCCACGTCAGCGGGGCGGAGACCGGGGCGTGCGCCCGCGGGCGCACGGAATAGGCGCTGGCGATGGTGCGGTCGCGGGCGGTCTGGTTGTAGTCCACGAACACCTTCTCGCCGCGCTCCTCCTTCCACCACGCCGTGGTGATCGTCCGGGGCGACCGCCGTTCCAGCTCCCGCGCCACGGCGATCGCCGCGCGCCGCACCTGCGTGAACGTCCACCGGGGCGCGATCGGCACGAAGACGTGCAGGCCGCGCCCGCCGGACGTCTTGGGCCAGCCCGTCAGCCCCAGCCCCGCCAGCACCTCGCGCAGATCGAGGGCGGCGCGCACCGCGTCCGCGTAGTCGGTGCCCGGCTGCGGGTCGAGGTCGATGCGCAGTTCGTCGGGGTGGTCGGTGTCGGCGCGCCGCACCGGCCAGGGGTGGAAGGTCAGACAGCCCAGGTTCGCCGCCCAGAGCACGGCCGCGATCTCCCCGGGGCAGATCTCGTCCGCGTACCGGCCGCTGGGGAAGGAGATGCGCCCGGTCGGGATCCAGTCGGGGAGGTTCTTCGGTGCCCGCTTCTGGAAGAACGACTCGCCGCCGACGCCGTCGGGGTAGCGCTCCAGGGTGGTCGGCCGGTCCCGCAGCGCTCGGACGACACCGTCGGCGACGCTCAGGTAGTAGGACGCCACGTCATATTTGGTGAAGCCGCGTTCCGGGAAATAGACCTTGTCGGGGTGGGAGATCCGCACCGTCCGCCCGCCCGCAGAGAGCTCCACCGCGTCACCGCCCATGTCCCCACGCTAAGCGCGCCTCCCGTGCCCCACCACTCGCGACCGGCGGCGGGAAGGCGCGGGCCCACGGGCGGCTCCCGGCGGGCGAGGGCGCCGGGGAGCCCGCACAATCGCGGTCATGGAACTCCCGGTGATGCCCCCGGTGCGGCCGATGCTGGCCAAAACGGCTTCCGCGATTCCGCCCGGTATGCAGTACGAGGCGAAGTGGGACGGCTTCCGGGCCGTCGTCTTCCGCGACGGCGACGCCGTCGAGATCGCCAGCCGCACCACGAAACCGCTGACCCGCTATTTCCCCGAGGTCGTCCGGGCCCTGCGGGCACAGCTCCCCGGCCGCTGCGTCGTGGACGGCGAGATCGTCGTCGTCCGCGGGGGACGGCTGGACTTCGACGCCCTGCTCGAACGCATCCACCCGGCGGCCTCCCGCGTCGCCCGTCTGGCCGAGGAGACGCCGGCCTCCTTCATCGCCTTCGACCTGCTGGCGCTCGGCGACGATTCGCTGATGGACCTGCCCCAGAGCGCCCGCCGTAAGGCCCTGGCCGCCGCGCTGCGGGACGTGTCGGCCCCGGTGCACGTCACCCCCGTCACCGACGACCTGGACGTCGCCCGGGCCTGGTTCGAGGAATACGAGGGCGCCGGCCTGGACGGCGTCGTCGCCAAGCCGCCCGGCCTCCCCTACCGGCCGGGCGAACGCGTCATGACCAAGGTCAAGCACGAGAGGACCGCCGACTGCGTCCTCGCGGGGCTGCGCCTCCACAAGAGCGGGCCCGTCGTGGGCTCACTGCTGCTCGGACTCCACGACTCCGCCGGGCGGTTGCAGCACGTCGGCGTCTGCGCCTCCTTTCCGATGCGCCGCCGCCGGGAGCTGATGGAGGAGCTGGAGCCGCTGCGGATGACCGACGTCCACGGTCACCCGTGGGAGCGGTGGACGGACCCGGACGCCCAGGCCGGCGGCCGGCTGCCGGGCGGGCCCAGCCGCTGGACCGGCACCAAGGACCTCTCCTGGATCCCGTTGCGCCCCGAAAGGGTCTGCGAGGTGGCCTACGACCACCTCCAGGGCGACCGCTTCCGCCACACCACGCGGTTCCGCCGCTGGCGCCCGGACCGGGACCCCGCCGACTGCACGTACGCGCAGCTGGAGGAGACGGCGCGCTACGACCTGGCGGACGTCCTCGGCCTCTGAGGAACGGGCCTGCGGCGAAGGCCGCCCGGCACGCTCCGGCGCCGTCAGTCCTGGGCCCGCTGGGTGACGGGCGCGTCCGTACAGTCGCCGAGGAACTCGTACCACCGCCGCTGGAGGCATACGTACCGGGTGTCGGCCTCCACCAGTTGGAGGAACGCGGCCACGGACTCCGTCAGCCGCTGCTGGAGCGCGGGGTCGGTCAGGTCGCCCGCCTCGGTGAAGCCCTCGTGCGCCTTCGCCAGGCTGAACATGTCGGGGTAGACGCGGGCGCCGAGGTGTTCGAGCGGGATGCGCAGCGCCCACAGGCCGCGGTTGCCGCCGACCATGGACGGGGAGGCGGAGACCAGCAGCGCCTGCTTGTCCTTGAAGGGCTGCGGCCGGACGCGCGAGACCCAGTCGACGGCGTTCTTCAGCCCGCCGGGCAGCGAGGCGTTGTACTCGGGCGAGGCGATCACCAGTGCGTCCGCCCCGGCCAGCCGGTCGCGCAGGGCGAGCGCGCCCGCCGGGATGCCCTCGGCCGTCTCGGCGTCACCGTCGTAGACGGGCATGGCGAATTCGTCCATCCGGGCGAGGTCCGCCTCCGCACCGGTGCCCCGGATCAGCCGGGCGACGAGCGCCGCCAGCCGGGCGTTGAGCGAGTCGCCGCGCAGCGACGCGCCGAAGACCAGTACGCGGGTGGGGCCGGGCGTGGTGTCGTCGGCCATGGTCGGAGCCCTCCTCGGTGACCGTGCTGGCGGGGACGTCCGTACGTCCCCTCACAGCGTCCGGCCTGTGATCCGGCCGCGCACGCGGGAGGCCCCGGGGGCGGCGCGGATCAAAGCCGCGCGTCCGGCGAGCCGTGCCCGGTGGGCGGGTAGGGGGCTGTGGACGGCGTACGACGGGCGGGTGCGCCGGGACCCGCCGACGGAAAGGGGATCCACCGTGGAGATCGAGGGCTCGGTCGTGCTCGTGACGGGCGCCAACCGTGGGATCGGGCGGGCGCTCGTCGGCGAGTTCCTCGCCCGCGGGGCCGCGCGGGTGCACGCGGCGGCGCGGAACCCCGCGGCGCTGGGACCGGTCGTCGCCGAGGACCCGTCGCGTGTGGTCCCGGTGGAGGTGGACCTCACGGCTCCGGACACGATCGCCGCCGCGGCGGAGGCCGCGTCCGACGTGACGCTGCTCGTCAACAACGCGGCCACGCACGCGGTGGGGCATCTGCTCGAGATGGACCTCGCGCTCGTCGAGGACGTGATGCGCACCAACTACCTGGGGACGCTCCGCGTCCTGCGGGCGTTCGCTCCGGTGATCGAGCGCAACGGCGGCGGCGCCGTCGTCAATGTCATCAGCGTCGGCGCCTTCGGCGGCACGCCCGCGCTGGGCGGCTATCCCGCGTCGAAGGCGGCACTGCACTCGATGACGCAGGCCGTCCGGCAGGATCTCGCGCCGCGGGGCATCAGCGTCCACGGTGTCTTCCCGGGCCCGGTGGACACGGACATGCTGGCCTACGTCCTCGAACACGAGCCGCAGTTCGGCGAGGTGCCGCTGGCGACGACCGCGGAGGTGGCGCGTGCCACGGTCGACGGTCTCGCGGCGGATGCGGAGGATATCTTTCCGGACAGCTTCGCGGTGGGGGTGGGGGAGTTGTGGTCGAGGGATCCCAAGGCGGTGGAGCGGTGGCTGACGGAGTTCGGCTGAGCGCTGCCCTGCGGGCGGCTTTGTCCCCTACCCGCCCCTTCCCGAAACCGGGGGCAAGCCCCCGAGCCCCCTTCCGCGCTGACGCGCGGTGTCCTCAAGCGCCGGACGGGCTGATTTCGCCCGGTTCCGGGCAACGAATCAGCCCGTCCGGCGCTTGAGGACCGGGGTCCGGGGCGGAGCCCCGGTTCGGGAAGGGGCGGGTAGGGGAAAGGCCCCGCGCAGCGGCACCCCCACACACCACCCGCACCCCACCCCCACCCCTCAAGCCGGCTTCCGCTGCCCGAAAGACGGCGCCCCCTCCCCCTCACCCACCCCCACCGGCGCCAACTCCGCGTCCAAACCCCCACCACCGGCCCCACCCCCCGCACCCCACCGCCGCCTCATCAGCCCGGCCGCCCACACCCCCATCGGTCCCAGCGCCGTCACCAACGCCAGCACCGCCCACACCCGCATCGCCGGATACGCATGCCCCCACACCACCGACGCCACCAAACACAACCCGAACACACCCGCCCACCCCAA
>NZ_JAJQQS010000015.1 GCF_021228125.1 Streptomyces albireticuli | reverse complement strand
CCACCCGAAAAACCTCAACCAACCCCACCGACAACAACATCAACCCATCCACACACCCCCACCACCCACCCCGCACCACCCAATGCACCGGCCACAACAACCACACCAACAACCCCACCGACACCAACGGCGCCAACCCCACCAACAACCCCACACGTAGAACGGCAAGGCGGCCGGGCGCCCCTTCGGGTCCTCCTTCGCGCACCCCCCGACGCCCCCTCAGGCGGCGGTAGCGCACGCGGTACTCGCCCTCCGGCGCCTCCTCGACCGGCCCCGTAAGGCGGCTGTACCGCTCGTAGTCGTAGCCACCGGGGGCCTCCACCGCGCCGACGCCGCCGGCGTCACCGGAGACCGGCACCTCGGCCGCCGGGCCCGGCACACCGGCCGCGCCCGAGACCCGGCATTCCGACGCCCGTGCACCACCCACCACAGCCACCACCCACTCCCCCATACCCACACCGGACATACAGTCAGATCAGCCTGAAAAACGTAACAATCCGCCCATGAGTTGCCGGGCCCTCACGCTCGACGCGTCCGCTCAACCACCCGCACAGCCCATACGGCGATACGAAAGACACATGGATCGGCCGAGTGGCCCCACTCCACACCCCCGCCGGCCCTCGCACGGGGAAACCGGAGGCAGGCGCACCGGATCGGATGAACCCTGGGTCGGCGCGTCGACCCCGAACGACGTGATCAAGTCAAAACAACCGGTGCCATCGGCGTTTCAGTGCCCGGTCCACGCCCTCACCTGCGATATCTCTCGCCGTACACGGCAACCTCGGGAGAAGGTCGAAGGGCAGGGATGATCATCAACCGCACCGCCACCCCCCTCGCAGCAGCCGTCGCACTGGCCGTCCTCGGCGTCGGCCCGGTCACCGGCGCGGCGGCCGAGGGCGCCGACGACCCGGCGCTCGACGCCGCGGACGCCAAGAAGGTCGACGAATTCCTCGAGCGGGCCAAGGAGACCGAGCAGACCGTCAGCCCCGAGCTGAAGGCCGTCGCCCTGATCAGCCGCGCCACCCTGGTCGGCTTCGACGACCGGCTGAGCTCCGCCGGTTCGGTCAGGCGCAAGGTGGCCGCGCTGATGAAGCGGACGCCCGGGCAGACCGTGGAAGCGGCCCTCGCCAGGATCGAGGACTCGATCCACTACACCTTGCAGTGGCCGGACGGGAGATACACCGACGGCGTCAAGGCCGCCTCCACCGCACTCATGGGCTGGGACAACGACAGCGTCCACTGGTCCAACAGCTGGGGCCGCAAGAGCGGCCGCAAGGCCGTCGACTCGGCCTGGCGCGACCGGCGCTCCGGGCACGCCTTCGCCGTCCGGTTCCACACACCGTCCAGCAGGTGGGCCCAGGAAGCGGCGCGCAGGCTCCAGGCGGAGGGGCGCCGGCCCGGCACACAGCCCGACCGCGTCAAGGAACTGCGACGACAGCAGGAGGCGATCTTCACTTCGGTGCCCGTACCCGAGGGCGCGGAACGGCTGGCCGCGCCCTCGTCACCGCCGCCGGACCCCAAACCCGTACCCACACCCGTACCCGCGCCGAAGCCCGAACCCGCACCGGCGCCCGAACCCGCCCCCGCACCGTCCGGGCCCGCCGCGGGGCCGGCGCCGGGCCCCGTCTGACCGGGGCAACGGTCCGGGGCGGCGTCCCGGGAGCGCTCCGGGAACGGCCGGTTTTCCGGCAGGGCCGGAATCGAGCCGTCCCCGTTTCACCGGGTGCTCCGTCCCCGGCCACCGTAGGAATCGCACCGGGCGCACCGCCCACCACGACCGGCGCCGTGCACACGGTCCTGCCGTACCCGACCACACCCGAGACCAGGAGACATCGATGATCTTCATTGTCGTCAAGATGACTGTCCGCCCCGAGCACACCAAGGAATGGCTGACGCTCGTCGGCGACTTCACCCGGGCCACGCGTGAGGAGCCGGGCAACCTCTTCTTCGAGTGGTCGACCAGCGTCGACAACCCGAACCAGTTCGTGCTGGTGGAGGGCTTCGCCTCCCGTGAGGCGGGCGACGCCCACGTCAATTCGGTCCACTTCAAGAAGGCCATGGACACGATGGCCGACGCCATCGCGACCACGCCGCAGATCATCAGCACCGAGGCGCCGGGCAGCGGCTGGTCCGCCATGGCCGAGCTCACCCCGCGCCACACGTCGTAGGCCGGACCGGTCGGCCGTCCTCGCCCGGGCCCCGTGGTCCGGCCGAGGGCGGCACCGCCGCACGCGGCTGCAACCCTCGGCCGGTCACCGTAGTCCTACTTACTATGACCATACGAGCGAAGAAGAGAACGACCTCGTCGGCGGTACGCCGACTGTCCGTACTCCTCGGCGCGGTGGGGCTCGCGGCCCCGCTCACCGTCGCGATCGGCGGCACCGCGCAGGCCGCCCCGGCGTGCACCACGAAGGCCGGTCCGCATCAGAAGGACGTGGAGAAGTTCCTGGGCCTGCGGGTGGACGGCCGGCAGTCCCCGGCGGACTGCCGGGCGATCCAGAACTTCCAGACCAAGCGCGGCATCCGCCCGAACATCGGCTACGCGGGCCCCGTGACGTGGGGCGTCATGCAGGAGGAGATCACCGCGCGCGACCCCAACGCGGCGGGCAGGTGCCCGGTGAACAAGGGCCGCATCGCCTGCGTCGACCTCACCCGTCAGATCAGCTGGATCCAGGACGGGAAATCCGTGAAGTTCGGCCCGGTGCCGGTCCGTACCGGCCGTGACGGCTACGAGACCCGGACCGGCGCGAAGAAGGTCTACTGGCGCTCGATCAACCACTGGTCGACGCTCTACGACGTCCGCATGCCGTACGCCCAGTTCTTCGACGGCGGGCAGGCCTTCCATTCCATCGAGGGCAGTGTCCGGTCGCAGCCCGGGTCCCACGGCTGCGTCAATATGCGCCCCGGCGACGCCAAGGCGTACTGGTCCCTGCTCCGCAACGGCGACGACGTCTTCGTCTACGGCCGGAAACCCGGCACCTGAGCCGTTCCCGGGCGGGGAGCCGGTCCGGCGACCCGCCCCGGAAAACCGGAGGAATTACCTCCCCCATGGATAAACGATTCTGCGAACACTCTTACGAGTGAAGCGAGTTCATTCCCCCTTCTCCGGCCCCGGAAGTCTCCGATAGAAAAGGCGCCTGGTCCCAAGATGGGTGGTCACGGATGGCGCCGCACCGCACGACTTCTCCCCCTTCGCTCCCCGCACTCCCCACTCCCACTCCCCCTTCCCTCCCGGCGGTGGACGGCTTCGTCGACGTCTCCGTCCGGCTGACCGGCTTCGACTCCTTCGACCTGCACGCCACGGGCATGGCCGCGCTGTATCTGGAGACGGCGCTCGACCAGGTGGGCCCCGAGGCGTTCGAGCGCTTCCTCGGCGAGCTCGACGCGGCCGGCGGCGACCCCGACCGGCTCGAGGGCGAGACCTCCCGCGACATCGCCCGCGCGATCGCCCACCTCTGGTACCTCGGCGTCTGGCCGCAGCTCGCCAGGTCCGTCCACTCGGCCCTCGGCCGGGAGAAGGCCAACGCCCCGTTCACCGCCTCGCCCGAGGCGTATACGGAGGGCCTGGTCTGGCGGACCTTCCACGGTCATCCGGCCGGTGCCAAGGCTCCGGGCTTCGGCACCTGGTCCGAGCCACCGCCCGGCGCCCCGCCGGTCCCCCGCGCCGCCGCGCCGGAACGGCCCGTGGAGAAGCCGGAGACGAAGCGCGAAGGGGAGCTCGAAGAGGAGCGCGAAGGGAACACCGCATGAATGCCTACCCGCGCCCCGGCGGGCAGCCGGCCGGCGGCCACCGGGCCGCCCCGCCCCACCACACCCGGCGGTTCGACGTGATCGTCGTCGGCGCCGGACTCTCCGGCACGCTGGTCGCCAAACGGCTGGGCGACCAGGGCTGGCGCGTCCTCGTCCTGGAAGCCGGCACCGGCACCCTCGACACCTGGCCCGGCCACCTCGACGCCATGAACACCTACTACGCGGCCGCCGCCAAAGTGCCCAATTCCCCCTACCGGCCCAATGCCGCCGCCCCTTCCCCCGATGTCCTCGACCTCGCCGGCCTGCCGGAAGGCGGATTCCGCGCCCACGGCTATTTCGTGCAGAACGGCGCCCTCCCGTACGGCTCCGACTATCTGCGCGCCAACGGCGGCACGGTCATGCACTGGCTCGGCCTGACCCCCCGTATGCACCCGGAGGACTTCGCCGTCCGCCGGAAATTCGGATACGGCCGCGACTGGCCCCTCGGCTACGCCGACCTGGAGGGCCACTACCGCGCGGCCGAGCGGGAACTGGGCGTCGCGGGGGACGCCCAGGAACAGTCCGAGGCCATCGGCCTGCCCTTCCCCGAGGGCTACGTCTACCCGATGCACAGGATCCCCCGCAGCTATCTCGACGACGTCGTCGCCGCGAAGCTCGACGGCGTCCCCGTCCGTGAGTCGGCGGACTCCCCCGGCACCACCCTGCGGGTCGTCACCACCCCGCACGCCCGCAACAGCGTCCCCGACGCCCGGTACGACGGCGGGCGAGGCTACCGCCCGGCCGGAGCGGCGGGCCTGCCCAACTACGGGGAGCGGTGCGTCGGCAACGCCTCCTGCGTGCCCATCTGTCCCGTGCAGGCCAAATACAACCCCCTCAAGACCCAGGCCACCTGGGACAGCCGGGTCACGCTCGTCACCCGGGCCGTCGTCAGCCGGGTCCTGGCCGACGGGACCGGCCGCGCCATGGGCGTCGAGTACCAGGCCTACGACGATCCCGCCGCCCCCGTGCACACCACGCACACCGCCGAGGCCGACATCGTCGTCCTCGCCGCGCACGCGATCGAGAACGCCAAGCTGCTCCTGGTGTCACGGCTCGCCGAGCACAGCGGCCAGGTGGGGCGCAATCTCATGGACCACCCGGTGCTGCTGACCTGGGGGCTGATGAAACACCCGGTGGGCCCCTTCCGCGGCCCCGCCTCCACCTCGGGCGTGGAGAGCTTCCGCACCGGACCGGCCCGGAGGCGGCGCGCCCCGTTCCGTATCGAGATCGCCAACTGGGGATGGAGCTGGCCCGCGGCCTCCCCGGGGAGCGATGTCGCCCGGCTGCTCGGCATCCCGGGAGACTCCGGACAGCCGCGCGGAAGAGGCGTGTTCGGCAAGGAGCTGCGCCGCAGGCTGGGCGACGGCATCGGCCGTCAGTTCAGCTTGCAGTTCGAGCTGGAGCAGGAGGCCGAGGGCCGGAACCGGGTCACCGTCGACCCCCGCCACCGCGACCGGCTCGGCAACCCCCGGCCGGTCATCACCTACGACCTCTCCGACCGGCTGAAGCGCGGCATGGCCGCGGCCAAGGCCGTCTCCGACCGCGTCTTCGGCCTGCTGGAGGCCGAGGACCGCACGGTGTACGGACCGGGCCCCTTCTCCCCGGGCCACTTCCGCTTCGAGGGACAGGACTTCACCTTCAACGGCGCGGGGCACGGAGCCGGTACCCACATCATGGGCGACTCTCGGGACACCTCCGTGGTCGACCACTGGCAGCGCTGCTGGGACCACCCCAACCTCTACGCCGTCGGCTGCGGCAGCATGCCGTCCGTCGGCACCTCCAACCCCTCGCTGACCATGGCCGCGCTCGCCCTGCGCAGCAGCGAGCAGATCCACCGCGATCTCACCGAGCTGCACCGGCCGGTGACCGTCCGGACGGGCGGCGGAGGCGGCACCGACGCCGCCTCCGGCCACGTCCCCGGCCCGGCGCCGTCCCCGCACAGCCGCCCGCACCAGGAGGTACGACCGTGACGACCGCCCGGGTACCGGCCGCCGCGCCGTCGCCGTCCGACCTCGCCACGGAGCTGGCGGTGGTCGTGGAGCCGCCGTTCCACGTGCCGCGCAACCCCGAGGAGCTGCGTCTGTTCCTCCAGGCCGCGCTGACGCTGGAGCACCTCACCATCCCGCCCTACCTCACGGCGATGTACACCCTGCGCCCCGGGACCAACCGCCCCGCCTTCTATGCCGTCCGGGCCGTGGTGCTGGAAGAGATGCTCCATATGACGCTCGTCGCCAATCTGCTGAACGCGGTCGGCGGCACCCCCCTGGTCGCCCACTCCCGGTTCGTCACCGGCTACCCCGCCAGGCTGCCCTACAGCCGGGACAGGATCCCCATCGCCCTGCGGCACTTCGGCACCGAGGCGCTGCGGACGTTCCTCCACATCGAGCGCCCGGAGTACGTCGCCGAGCCGCCCGGTCACCCCTCCGTGGCGGACGACGAGGGCTGGACGTCCATCGGGCAGTTCTACGCGACCATCCGGACCGGGCTGGTCCGGCTGACGGAGGAGCTGGGTGAGAAGGCGCTCTTCACCGGCGACCCGGGGAGGCAGATCGGCCCGGAGCACTTCTACAACTCGGGCGGCGAGGTGTTCAGGGTCTCGGATCTGTCCTCCGCGCTCACCGCCTTCAGGGTCGTCACCGAGCAGGGCGAAGGGGTCAGCCGGACCATCTACAACACGGACGACCTGCTCTTCGGGGAGGCCCGGGAGCCCGCCCACTACTTCCGGTTCGACGAGCTCCTCCAGGAGCGGCGCTACGGCCCGCACGACACCCCGGCCTCCGGCCCGACCGGCCCCGCGCTCGACGTCGACCGGGCCGCCGTCTACCCCATCGATCCCGAGGCCAAGGCCGCGCACTACCCCCCGGGCGGCGCCGTGCGGCAGGCCGCCGACCGTTTCAACGAGGTGTACGCCCGCCTGCTGTGCGTCCTGGAGGACGCCTTCACCAAGGACCCGGCCGCCCTGCGGGCCGCCGTCCCCACCATGCTGGAGCTGCGCGACCTCGCCGAGCGGCTCTACCGCAATCCGCACCCCGACCCCGAGAAGCGCGCGCGGGGCCTGTACGCGAGTGCCACGTACGAGATCACCGACGAGCTGCTCGACCGCGTGCGCGGGCTGCTCGCGGCCCCCGCCCTAGGGCCGGGGGAGGCCTATGGACTGTGAGTGCCGGAAGACGTCGCGGGGGTCGTAGGCGGCCTTGACCTTCTGGAGGCGCGGGTAGTTGTCCTTGTAGTAGAGCGTGTACCAGGGCACCCCCGAGGTGTTGTGCCGCGGGTCGGTGATGTCGCTGTCCGGGTAGTTGACGTAGCAGCCGTCGGTGGCGGGGCCGGGGACGGGATAGCCGCCGGTCGCGGAGAAGACGTCGGTGTACGCCTCGCGGGTCCAGGCCAGGTTCCGGGCGTCCTCGCCCTCGTCGGACCAGAAGCTCTGGAAGAGGGCCTTGAAGACGGAGTCGCGCTGGGCGGCGGCGGTGTCGGCCGGACGGACGGTGTTGATCCTGCCGCCGTAGGACAGCAGCACCACCATGGAGTCGGGGTTCTGCAGGTCGGTGCGGGTCAGGTGCCGGTACAGGGCCACGGTCTGCGCCGGGTCGAAGCCCTTGCGCATATAGGCCGACTTATGGGCGGCGCGCAGCGTCGGACTGGTGAGGGTGGGGTTGTTGGTGCCGAGGAGTTTCACGGAGGTGAGCCATGGCAGACGTCGTGGGGTGAAGAAGGCGGGTAACGGCCCCTGTTCGCCCGCGGGCCGGCTCAGCGGCCGGGGTTCCACGCCAAGGCCGGAGGTGATCGCTCCGATATGGTCGTCGACGAGCTGCCGGGCGCCGGGCACGGAGGCGTCCATCTGGGTGAGCATGCCCACGCTGTCGTGCGAGCGGTGGTTGAGCATCAGGAAGCTGCACAGCGAGGCGTAGGGCGAGCCGGGGTCGACGTGCCGCTCGTGCCAGTCGCCGAAGTTCTTCACGAGGGTGGTGAAGCCGGTCTTGTCGAGCTTGTTCCACGGCAGGGAGAGCGCGCTCACATAGACCTCTCCGGGCGGGCGCATCAGCTGGCGCGCGGGGTCGTCCCCGGTGGCGCCCGGTGTGCGGAACCAGTAGCGGGTGATCACGCCGAAATTGCCCCCGCCGCCTCCGGTGTGCGCCCACCAGAGGTCGCGGTGGGGGTCGTCCGGTTCACGGGTGGCGATCACGGGGCGGGCGGTGCCGTCCGCGCCCACCACGACGACCTCGACGGCGTAGAGGTGGTCGACGGTGAGCCCGTGGCGGCGGGAGAGCATCCCGTAGCCCCCGCCGCTGATGTGTCCGCCGACGCCGACCGAATAGCAGGAGCCGCCGGGCAGGCCCACGCCCCAGCCCCGGTAGAGGGATTCGTAGACGTGCAGGAGGGTGGCACCGGCCTCGACGGCGAAGGCCCTGCGCGGCGCGTCGTAGGAGACCTGGTCCATGGCGGACATGTCGATGACGATCCGGACGTCGGGGTGGAAGACGAAGTCCGCGTAGCAGTGGCCGCCGCCGCGCACGGACAGCCGCTTGCCGCCGCGCACGGCCTCCTGGACCACCCGGACGACCTGTTCGGTGGTCCGCACGAGGCGTACGGATTCGGGCCGTGCGGTCCAGCGGGTGTTGTTGCCGACGGTCAGGGCGGCGTAGCGCGGGTCTTCGGGCAGGACGGCCACGGCGGGCCCGGTGGCATCGGCCGCGGCAGGAGGGACGGCTCCACCGGTGGGGGCGGCGGACGCCGGGCCCGTTCCCAGGGCGGACGCACCGGCGGCACCGGCGGCCGCCGCCGCGCCGGTCAGGATGGTTCGTCTGTTCAGCATGCCCCTGGGCCTCTCTACGATGCGCCGCTCCGGTCGGTCACCGTCGACCGAGAATGCCCCTGGGGCGGGAGGGACGGCCATGCGCCGGGGCCCAGTACGTCAGGTGCCGGTACGTCAGGAGTCGGTACGCCAGGAGTCGGTCAGGAGTCGGTACGTCATGTGCCGGGCGGCGGGGGCGTCGGGCCCGGAACCGTGATCCACGGGTCGATGCCCGCGTCCCAGATCCGCTGTTCCTCGCGGCAGTGCAGGAACTTGGGGGCGGGCTCGCCCCAGAGCCGGGTGCCGCTCAGCGGGCATTTGTCGAAGGCGGCGAGGAAGAGGCGGCGGAGGAACTCCGTCATCCCGCAGTCGTGCACCCGCACCGGCGCGGAGGCGTTCCGGTCGAGGACGACGACGGGCCAGCGGTCCGGGTCGGGGTTCGTGGTCAGCCAGCACAGGAGGTCGGAGCCGGAGGTGACGCCCCAGGCGATGACGCCGTCCGGCGGCAGGTCGGAGCCGGGCGTGCGGGGCACCGCCGTGAGGAGTTCTCCGGCGGTGCCGGTCTCCGCGCGCATGCCGCTGTCCGGATCGGTCCAGTACGGGGACGGCAAGGGCTGGAGCACGTACAGGAAGTCGCTGATGGTGCCTTCGCCGTACTCGGCCATGAAGGTGACGTAGTCACGGGGGAAGGTGGTGCCCCAGGCCCGCTCGGCGGCCGCCCAGTCGACGCTCTCCCCCGCGTTCGCGTGCGGGGGCATCAGGCGGCGGACGCCGGCGAATCCGGACGGCCCCGCCCCGCCCGCACGGTCCTCACGCGCGGTCCCAGCACTCATGTCGCCCCCTCCCGCCGGCGCCGGCGGGAGGCCGGGCGCCGTTCCCCTTCACCATGTCACACATGTCCGCCCGAAACCCCCCAAAGGGCGGTCAAGGGCGGCGGGTCCGGGCAAGAGCCACGGGGGTCAGGGGCAGCTCGCGGACCGTCCCTCCGGCGCCCCTTCCTGCGCGGGCAGCGAGGGGTCCTCACCCTCCGCGCCGCGCGGGCCCGCCGTGGGGTGGAGCACATGGCCGATCGAGTGGGGCTCGGCGTAGACGCCGATCAGCCGGCAGACCGTGGCGGGGTCGGCGGTGACGGTCACGGGCGCCTGGTACAGCTCGTGGTCGCCGTTCTCCTCCCCGTCGTCCGGCTCGGAGAGGGTGGACCACATGTCCTCGGCGGCGCTGATGAGCTGGTCGAGTTCGTCGCGGACGGCGTTCCAGGCGCCGTCGCGGACGGCCCGGTCGATGCGGGAGACGGTGCCGAGGACGCTGGCGTAGTCCTCGGCGAGCTGGTCTTCCTGAGGGGACGGTCGAAGAGTCAGGGCGACTGGCTCGGTGGTGTACACGGCGCCTCCACGCAAGGAGAAACGGTATGGGCTGGGGCCGATGCGGACGAACCCCCACCCGGGCATCGTCGCGTGCCGGGGCGCGGCGGCCGTTGTTCGCCGTCACCGGTCGGCCATATATCACTCGCACGGGCGAGCACCCGCTCCGGCGACGGACGTGTGACGGGTGACGGAAGGCGGGGCCGTGTGCCTCCCGGCCGCCTGCCGGGAGGCACGCGCGGGGGCGGTCACCGGCCCCGGCGGGTGCTACATCCAGATGGTCGCGGTGGCGACGGTGAAGGCCCGCTCAGGGCGGTCGGGGTTGCCGTAGCGGACCTCCACGCGCGGGTGGGAGCGCATGAATCCGCTGTCGGCGATGACGACCTGCCGGGGGGCGCGGACGGTGCGCACCACGATGTCCGTGTCGAGGAAGCTGCCGAACTCGCCGGTGGCGGGCGCGTAGACGAAGAACTGGCCGCCCCTGTAGTGCCGCGCGGCGGTCTCGTCGTCGAGGACGAGCGCCCAGAAGGCCACCGGGTGGCCCGCCGGGTACATCATCCGCCGCTCGGCCTTCAGGCCCTGGAGTTCGATCCCCAGGAAGGGGTTTTCCTCGCCGGGCTTCACCACCGCCGAGGGGGCGGCCTCCGGCGCGCCGGCCGTGCTCGGGGTGGCGGCCTGCGCGCCCGTGATCAGCGCGGCGCCGAGGGCCGCGGTAGCGGCGGCCACGGTGAGGGTGCGGAAGAAGGTGCGAGCTGACACCTGGGCTCCATTTCGGGCGGTAGGGGCATAGGAAGCGAGGCGATGACGGTCGGCGGGGCCGGTCGGTCGTGCGTGCGGGCATGCCGTGGCGGCGACGGGATCCGCATACGTGTTCCTGTCGCTACGTCCGGTGATCATCCAGCCGTCCCCGCTCCCCTGGCAACGGCGTCCCTCGGGATTCGGCCAGTGCGGCGGGGACGACTCGGGGCGGCGCCGGGGATTCGCGCCCTGGGAAAAGCGTTTGACGCCCTTGGGCGTCCGGAGATCGGATGGCGGCCCATGAGCACAGGACAGACGTACCCCGGCCGCCCTCTCGACGAGGACCTCGTACGGCGGCTGGTCGCCGGGAGGTTCCCGCGGTGGGCGGGGCTGCCGGTGGAGCGGTTCCCGTCCGGCGGCACGGTCAACGCCGTGTACCGGCTGGGCGACGGGATGGCCGTACGGCTGCCGCTTCGGGAAGGCGGGGCCGGGGACCTGGCGCTGGAGCGGGAGTGGCTGTCCCGCCTCGCTCCGTTGCTTCCCACGGCCGTTCCCGAGGCGCTCGGGAACGGGGAGCCGGCCGAGGGTTATCCGTGGCCCTGGTCGGTGTACCGGTGGCTGCCGGGTGAGAACCCCGAGGCGGGGGCGCTGAGCGAGCCCCTGGCATTGGCCGGCGACCTTGCCGGGTTCGTGACGGCCATGCGGGGCGTCACCCTGCCCGGGGCGCCGCGTGCCCACCGCGGCGGGCCGCTGGGCTCGCTCGACGCGGAGACCCGGTCGGCGATCGAGGAGCTGCGCGGAATCCCTCAGGAAGGCGTCGACTGCGACGCCGTGGCGGCCGTCTGGGAGGACGCGCTGCGGGCTCCGGCCTGGAACGGACCACCGGTGTGGCTGCACGCCGACCTGATGCCGGGCAACCTCCTGGTGGCCGGCGGCAGGCTCACCTCGGTCATCGACTTCGGGTGCATGGGAACGGGCGATCCGGCCTGCGACCTGTTCCCCGCGTGGAACCTGCTGCCCGCAGGCGCGCGGGAGGTCTTCCGTGAGGCGCTCGGTGTGGACGACGCGACCTGGAAGCGCGGCCGGGGGCGGACGCTCTCGCAGGCGCTCGTCGCGCTGCCGTATTACCGGGAGACGAACCCGGCGATGGCGGCCAACGCCAGGTACGTGATCCGGGAAGTGCTGGAAGAGGGCTGAGGGCCCGCCCCGGGGTCCCGGGCTCCGAAGAATCCGGCCCGGGCTCGAAGACCCTGGCTCCGGGCTCCGGAAACCCGGGCTCCGGAAACTCCGGCTCGAAGGCTCGGGGCCCGAAGGCTCAAGGCCCAAAGGCTCCGGCTCGGGGGATTCAGGCCCCGAAGGCTCCCTGACGGTGGCCGGGGTGCGCGAAGAAGCGGTCGGCGTCGTCGCTGTCCGCGAGGTTGCCGAGGCTCAGCCAGGAGCCGTCGGTGAAATGCAGGCGGAATTCGGCGAATCCGCGCGGCTGGCCCGCCTCCGCCTCGACGAGGACCTCGTCGGACCGGAATTCGGCCACCGGACGGACGTCGTCGGCGCGGTGCGGGAAGAGGCGCCGGCGCGGGGAGGCCGCGAGACAGACGCGGTCGCGGGTCGCGAGGAAGAGCCGGGCGCGGTTCGGGGAGGCGTCGTACCAGCGCAGCAGCAGCTGTCCCGCCGTCAGGTCCCAGTCGCCGTCGAAGACTCCGTTGTGCGGCGCGCCCGCACGCGTCCGCTCGGGGGACCGCGCGTCCCGCCGTGCGTCCCTGTCGAGATTGCCGTTCAGCTTCTGCGAAAGGAAATCCATCAGCAGGTACGGCAGCACGAAGACGCAGAACAGCACGGCGCCGAGGTAGAACGCCCAGTGCCTGCCGGGTTTCAGCCTGCCCTTGCCCGCGGCTCGGTGCGTCTCCTTGGGCGGCCGGGGAATGCCTCCGCGTATTCCGCACCAGACCAGGAGGGTGGGTTCTTCGCCCAGGATCTTCTTCGCCCGCCGGAGGACCTTGCGTTTCGCCATGACGGGGATTCTATTTCGCCGGCGTGGCGGGCCGGAGACCGGAGAGACTCGCTCCCATGCGGGAACACATCGAGGCATCCTCCGAGCTCTCCTTGCGCCCTTGGGCCGCCACCGACGCGGCCGCCGTGACGGAGGCGTTCGCCGAGCCCCTCATGCGGTGGCAGCTGCCACGGCCCGTCGACTCCCCGGCGGACGCGCGGCGTTGGCTGGCGGACCGCCGGGAGCGGTGGGCCACCGGCTCGGACTTCTGCTTCGCGGTCGTCGACCGCCGGGACACCGTGCTGGGCGGTGTCACGGTCGGCTCGATCGACCTCCGGCACGGCGTCGGCCGGGTCTCCTACTGGACGACCGCCCCCGCCCGGGGCCGCGGGGTGGCGACCCACGGCTGCCGGGCGCTGGCGGACTGGGCGTTCGGGGATCTGGGGCTGTTCCGGCTGGAGCTCGGGCACCGCGTCGGCAACCGGGCCTCCTGCCGGGTCGCCGGGGCCGCCGGCTTCGCCGTCGAAGGGCTCCAGCGGCAGAAGCTCCGCTACGACGGTGTCCGCTACGACGTCGAGACCCACGCGCGGCTGGCGTCCGACCCGGCCCCGGCGGACGGAACGCCCGGACAAACGTTGGGCGGACCGCCCGGACGAACGGTGGGCGGACCGCCCGGATGACCAGCGGGCGGGCGTACCGCCGGCCGTCGCGCCGGGGCGCGCCCGCCCGTCAGCTCCCCAGCGTGGTGCACATCGCCGACGGCCCGGGGAAGTCCTCGGGAAGGGCGTCCATCAGCAGCGTGTCGACGCGCTGGCCGAGCCAGAAGCCGGACTTCCGCAGCCGCCCGGCGGGCCGGAAGCCCGCGCTCGCGAACGCGGCGATCGCCGCCCGGTTGGGTTCGAGCACCTTCAGCCAGGCCGTACGGAGCGCGCCCAGGTGGAACGCCCAGTCCAGGGTGAGCCGGGTGGCCTCCTCCGCGTAGCGCTTGCCCCGCTGGGCGGGCGCGAGGACGATCGTGAACTCGGCGGTCTGGGCGTCGGTGTCGAGGCGGAGCGCGGTCAGCCCGACCGGCAGTTTGTCCTTCACCCGCACGATCTCGAACGGGGCGTGCCGCCGGCTCGCGCGCCGGCGTTCCCAGTCGTCCGTGCGGTCCTCCTCCGGGCGCGGGAACCGGTCGCCCCGGCCGAGGACGGTCGCCGGGTCGTTCTCCCACTTGTGGAACTCGGTCAGCGTGTCCTCGCGGGGCACCCCCAGGGCGAGCCGGTCGCCGGTCAGGAGGATGTGCGGGCTGCTCATGTGTGGCTTCCTTCCACGTCGCGGTGCGGCACGGGCGCCTGGCCAAGCTTGGTGCCGTACGCGCGCGGGGCCGCGGCGTCCGCCGGACGATCACTCGCATGTGTGGTGGCCGGGCGAACTACGCTGTCCGCGGGCGGTGTTGGAGCCGCCAGGAGCGGCGCGTTCCGCTTGCCGGGGGGAATCCGCCGGAGCGGCGGGACGCGGGGCCGCGCCGGTGGAATTGACCCATCATCTCGGCCCGGGAATGCACCATACCCCGGACCTTTTCAGCTCCTAGAGTTTCCGGCATGACAGCGATTGAGATTCCCCAGCGCATGAACTTCACCACCGTTGCCCCCAAGGTCTTCAAGGCCGTTCTGGCCCTCGACGCCGCCGCGCGTGACGGCCTCGACCCGGTCCTCCTCGAGCTGGTCCAGATCCGTGCCTCGCAGGTCAACCGTTGCGCGTACTGCATCGATTACCACACGGGTGACGCCCGTAAGGCGGGCGAGAGCGAGGAGCGGATCTACCAGCTCAGCGCTTGGGAGGAGTCCAGCCTCTACACCGCGAAGGAGCGGGCGGCGCTCGCGCTGACCGAGGCGGTCACGCTACTTCCCGCCGGTGTCCCGGACAGCGTCTACGACGAGGCCGCCCGGCACTTCGAGGAGAAGGAGCTGGCCCAGCTCATCGCGCTGATCTTCACGGTGAACGCCTGGAACCGGATGAACGTCACCACCCGCAAGGTCCCCGGCACCGAGTAGGACCGGGCGTCGGGGCCGTACGACGGGGGCGGTGACCGGGAATCCCCCGGCCGGTCACCGCCCCGCCACCCCGCCGGACCGCTGCCCCGCCGTCCGGGGCGCGGCCCGGTCCGGGATCACGTGAGCCCCGCCACTCCCGCCGCCGTATCCCGCCGTTATGGCGCGACACTGTGGCCATGTCGACGATGACCACCACCCCGGCCCACCACGGCGACCGGCCTTTCGACGCCGTTCTCTGCGACCTCGACGGTGTGATCCGCCGTTACGACACCTCCAGGGTCACGGAGCTGGAGCGCGCCGCGGGGCTCCCGGAAGGGAGCACCGCGGCGCACGCGTTCGCCCTCGGGGGCGATCTCCCGCCGCTGCTCGGGGAGATCGGCCGGGAGCGGTGGGCGGACGCGATAGCGCGCGACCTCTCGGCGCGTGTGCCACCGGCGCGGGCCCGCGCGCTGGGCGCGGCGTTCGCCGGGGCGGCCTCGTGGATCGACGAGTGCGTCGTGGACCAGCTGCGGCGCGTCCGCGCGTCCCTGCCCGTCGTGATCGTCACCGACGCCGCCCCGTGGCCGCACGACGACCTGGCCGCGCTCGGCCTGACCGACCTCGCGGACCACGTGGTGAGCGGCTCCCGCGTCGGCGTCGCCAAGCCGGACCCCGCGATCTACGGGATAGCGGCGGCGCGGGCCGGAGTCTCCCCCGACCGCTGCCTCTTCGTGGACGACGTACGGGAGAACGTGGAAGCGGCCGTCGCCCTCGGGATGACGGGGGTCCACTACCGGGAGCCCGCGGACCTGCGCCGGGCGCTGGCCGCCCTCACCCCGCCGAGGCCGGAACCCGGCCGCTGAGCCCGGCGCGCGGAGGGCGTACGGCGGCGGGAAGGCGGACGGTCCCACTCGTACGGCGGCGGGAAGGGGAACGGTTCCACCCGCACGGCGGCGGGAAGGGGGCGGTCCCACCCGTAACACCGGCGGAAAAGCGGACGGTCCTTCCCACCCGTACACCGGCACCCGTACGGGCGTGCCTCCCGCCCTCACCTGCCACCCGGGCCCCGGACACTCGTTGATCCGTCATGACGATGTCCTTCCGCCCATGGCGCCGTCGCCGGCCCGCCGTCGCCCGCGTGTCGTACGCCCTCGCCGTCTGCCTCGCGGCGCTCTGCGCGTTCCCGCCGCCCGCCCCCGCCGCGCCCGGGACGGCGTCGCCGCCCCGCGTCCTCGGCGTCCACGCCGACCGGGAGCTGGACGAGGCGTTCGCCCGGTACGCCGGACGCCCCGGTTCCGGCCCGGTCGGGACGGGTCACTGGACGGGCGGCGACAGCACGTACTCCGTGCCGACCCCCGCGGGCGAGCTGTGGATCTTCTCGGACACCTTCCTCGGTACGGTCCGGCCGGACGGCTCCCGCTCCCCCGCCGTCGCGGACGGCGGCACGACGCCGTTCGTCAACAACAGCTTCGTCCTGTGGAACCGGCACGGCCCGCGCACCGTGACGGGGCGCGACCAGGCCGGCCGCCCCGCGTCCGTCGTGGCGGGGCCCGGCCACGGCGAGTGGTACTGGGCGCGGGCAGGCGTCCCGTACGGTGGTGGTTTCTCCGTCGTCTACGCGCGGTACGCGCGCACCGGTGCGGGTCCGCTGGACGTGGCCTGGCGCGGCAACGCGCTCGCCCGGTTCGGGCCCGGCCGCCCCGGCCGGCCCCGGTCGCTGACGCCGCTGCCGTCCTCGGCGGGCATCGCCTGGGGCGCGTGGCTGGAGCGGCGGGGTGAGCACACCCACGTCTACGGCACCGAGCGGCTCGCCTCGGGCGGCAACCGGCTGCACCTGGCCCGCGTCGAGGGCGCCGATCTCCGGCGGCCCTGGCGGTACCGGACCGCCGGCGGCGGCTGGTCGGCCGACGAGGCGCGGTCCGCGCCGCTCACCGGGCCGGGCGGGGCGGCGCTGCTCACCTCGGACGAGCTCAGCGTCGTACGGCACGGGTCCTGGTACGCGCTGGTGACGCAGCGGGCGGACCTGCCCTTCAGCGCGGAGACTCGGCTCGCGTGGTCCCGTTCGCCCGGCGGGCCGTTCGGTCCGGCGCGGACGGTGTACACGGCGCCGGAGGCGGGGCCCTCGGGGACGTACCGGAACCGGAACGTCATCGCCTACAACCCGCATGAGCATCCTGAGTTGGGGCGGGCGGGTGAGCTGGTCGTCTCGTACAACGTCAACAGTCTGGAGCCGGGGGATGTGGTGCGGCGGGCGGGGATCTACCGGCCGCGGTTCTTTCGTGTGGTGCTCGGGGGGTAGGGGGCGGTGTCGGTGCCCTGCGGGCGGCCTTTCCCCAGCCCCGCCCCTTCCCGTAACCGGGGGCTTCGCCCCCGGACCCCCTTGCCGCGCTGACGCGCGGTGGCCTCACACGTCGGCCGGACGAACCGGACATGGGTCAACCGAACGCCCTGCCGGTGCGTCTCCCACTCCGTCCCCGGCTCCGGCCCCGGCGGGGGCCCTCGATCGTGCGAGGCCGTGGGGCAGGCGGGTTCGGACAAGGGGCGGTAGTGGGCGAGACCGGTAGGCCCGGTACGAAGGACATGGCGGGGCGGGGCTCCGGGGCCGCCGCGGCGGCCCCGGCGGCGGACTCCGCGGGATGCATACCGGCGGCCGCGGCGGCCGTCACGGGCGAGGGGCCGCCCGGGCCGTCCCTGCGGCCGCGCGGGCTGGTGGACCTGCGCGGGCGGGCGGAGGTCCCGGCCGGTCTGTCCCTCTCCTATCCGGCGGGCGCCGTGGTCGTCGTCTCCGGTCTGCCCGGCAGCGGCAAGAGCACCCTGCTGCGCCGCTGGTCCGAGGCCGCGCCCGCCGTCGACCCGCGCGACGTCCACGTCGCCTGCGAGGCCGTGATGCCGGCCCGGCTGCCGTACGCCGTGTACCGGCCCTGGGCCCGGCTGGAGCACTTCCGGTGGCTGCGCTCGGCGGTGCGCGAAGGCGGGCCTTTCCTGGTGCACGACTGCGGGAGCCGGGCCTGGATGCGGCGCTGGCTGGCCCGTACCGCCGGACGGCAGGGGCGGGAGCTGCACCTGGTGCTGCTGGACGTCGGGGCCGCCGAGGCGCTGGCCGGCCAGGAGGCGCGCGGCCGGTGGGCGCCGGAACGGGTCTTCACCCGGCACCGGCGTGGCCTCGACCGGCTGTTGCGCGAGCTGTCCGCGGAGGCGGCCGGGCAGGCCGGCGGAACGGGCGCGCGAGCGGCGGCGGTCCCGGAGGCGGCGTCCGTGGTGCTGCTGGACCGGACGTCGCGGGAGCGCGTGGCGGCCGTGGAGTTCGGCGGGGAGAGGGCCGGCCGGGCGGCACCGTACGCGACGTCGGGGGCGGCGTCCGGCGCGGCGTGAGCCACGGCCGGGGCGCCCCGCCGGGGGATGCCGGCCCGGCCGTGACCCGCCGAAGCCACGGGAGCCGCCCTCCCCGGCAGGAGTGAGAGGACCGTCCACGCCGGACCCCGGAATCGTCCACCCGGCCGGAGGGGCCGCCCGCCACCCGTTCCTCCCCCGTCCGCGTCGCCCGGAGGGAGGAGAAGGGCTGGTCCGACGGCGAGGAGACCAGGGAGGGGCTGGCGCCGCAGATGGGCCGGCTGCTGGGCACCGGCCGGTACCCCGCGTATCTGCGCTACGCCCGTGAATCCACCCGCAAGGACGACCCCCGCCGGCAGTTCGAGACCGGGCTGGACTGCGTCCTCGACGGGGTCGCCGCGCGGATGGGCATCTGACCCCGGCAGCCGATCCCGTGGCCAGGTGCCCCGGCGGCCCGGGGCACCTGGCCACGGGCGTCCGGGACCGGACGGCCGCCGCCGAACACCTACCCCCCTCAGCCGCCACCACCGCGCGGCCTGTTGTCCGGCGCGCCGTCGCCGTACGACGGCAGGTCGCCGCGCCGGGGCATCTCCGGGCGGTCCCGCAGCGGCGGCAGGACGCGGTCCAGCTCCTCGTCGTCGGCGCGGTGGAGGGACCGGACGGCCTTCCGCAGGATCTCCCGGTCCGCGTCGCCCGTCCGGGCGCTCACGGTGACCGTGCGGCCGTCGTCGACGAGTTCGTACTCGCGCTCCTCGCCCGTCGTACGGAACACCAGCTCGCCCTCGCGCTCACAGGTCTCCTTGGTGCCCCCGCCCCCGTCCGGGGAGCCGCCGCAGTCCCGCCGCGGCCGGCGCTCGGCCCGGACCGTGAGGGGTCCGCCCTTGCCCGGGCCGGCCCCCGTGGCGACGTAGGAGCCGGAGAAACCGTCGTCCCCCGAGACGCCGACGGACTGTTCGGCGAGCGAAAAGCCCGGCACGTCGATCACGTACACCATGTCGGCCGTGGTGCCGATGGCCCGCGCGCGGGCCTCCAGAGCGGACCGGTCGGCCGCCTTGGCCTGCCGGCCGGCGGACGCCGGCGGCGGAGCGTCGCCGCGCTCCGTGCCGCAGGCCGTCAGGGTCAGGGGGAGCAGCAGCGCTCCCACGGCCAGGGTGGCCGACAAGGCTCGATTCATACGAACATTCTGTCGACCCGGCGGCGCGGCCGGGGCACCGCTCCGCCCTTCGGCCGGAAAGGCACGGAAAAGCGCGCGAAAGCGCAGGTGATGACGGGCACCCGGCGTTCGGGGCCGAACGGGTGCCTGCCGCGTCCGCGGCGTTTGCGCGGGGCGGGAGAGGGGACCCCGTCACGGTACTGACGGGTCCCGAGTGAAAGGCGTGGCACCGTGGCAGCGCACCCCACCCAGGACGGGCCCCGCCCCTCGAAACCCTCCGCCTCCCCCGGCTCCCCCGTCACCTCCTCCACCTCCTCCACCGTGACCCTCCACGTCAACGGCACCGCCCACCGCCTGACCCTCGACAACCGCACGACCGTCCTGGACGCCCTGCGCGAGCACCTGGACCTGACGGGCGCGAAGAAGGGCTGCGACCACGGCCAGTGCGGCGCGTGCACGGTGCTGGCCGACGGGAGGCGCGTGAACAGCTGCCTGCTGCCGGCGGTCGCCCTCGGCGGTGTGGAGATCACCACCGTGGAGGGGCTGGCCGACGACGGCACGCCGCACCCGCTCCAGCGGGCGTTCCTCGACCGCGACGGGTTCCAGTGCGGCTACTGCACGCCCGGCCAGCTCTGTTCGGCGGTCGGCGCGATCGCCGAGGCCGCCGAGGGCCGGCCGTCCCACGTCACACCGCTGTCGGCGCCTCCCGGCGCGCCCGTGCCCCTCTCCCCGGAGGAGATCCGCGAGCGGATGAGCGGCAATCTGTGCCGGTGCGGCGCCTATATGAACATCGTCGCCGCGATCGAGGACGTGACGCGGTGAAGGAGTTCGCCTACACCCGCCCCGCCGACGTCGACGCGGCGATCGCCGCCCTGTCGGCCCGCCCGGACGGCGCGTTCCTCGGCGGCGGCACCAATCTCGTCGACCTGATGAAACTGGGCGTCACGGCACCGGCCCTGCTGGTCGACATCAGCCGGCTGCCCCTCACCGAGGTCGAGGAGCGGCCCGGCGGCGGCCTGACGATCGGCGCGAACGTGCGCAACAGCGACCTGGCCGCCCACCCGGCCGTACGGAGCCGCTATCCCGCCCTGTCGCAGGCCCTGCTGGCGGGCGCTTCCGGGCAGATCCGCAACGCCGCCACCACCGGCGGGAACCTCCTCCAGCGCACCCGCTGCCTCTACTTCCAGGACGTGGGCAAGCCGTGCAACAAGCGCCTCCCGGGCAGCGGCTGCCCCGCCCGGGACGGCGTGCACCGCGACCTGGCCGTGCTCGGGCACTCCCCGCACTGCGTGGCGACCCACCCCTCCGACATGGCCGTCGCCCTCGCCGCCCTGGACGCGGTCGTCCATCTGCGCGGCCCGGACGGCGAACGGACGGTGCCGCTCACCGCGTTCCACCGGCTGCCCGGCGAGGAACCCCACCGCGACACCGTCATCGGCCCGGCCGAGCTCGTCACCGCCGTCGGGCTGCCGCCCCCGCCGGCCGGCCCGTCCGCCTACCGCAAGGCCCGCGACCGCGCCTCGTACGCCTTCGCGCTCGCCTCCGTCGCCGCCGCCCTGGAGGTGCGGGAGGGCGTGGTCCGCGAGGCGCGCCTGGCCTTCGGCGGTCTGGCGCACAAGCCGTGGCGGGCCCGCGCGGCGGAGGACGCGCTGCGCGGCGCCCCCGTCGGCGAGGAGTCCTTCGCGCGGGCCGTCGACGCCGAACTGGCCGCGGCGGAACCGCTGCGCGACAACGCCTTCAAGGTGCCGCTCGCCCGCGCCCTGGCCGTACGCGTCCTCGCCGGGCTCGCCGGCCTCCCGGGCCACGACCCGACGACGGAACGGACCGCCCGATGAGCCCCGCCGACCGCGACGGCCCCACCGGCCCCGCCACCCCTGCCGGGCACCCCGCCGACGGCGCCCCCGTGCGCCTGGAGGGCCTGCTGAAGGTAACCGGCGCCGCCCGCTACGCCGCCGAGCACACCCCGCCCGGCACCGCCTACGCCTGGCCCGTCCCGGCCCGTGTCGCCCGTGGCCGGGTCGTCGCGGTCGACGACGGCCGGGCGATGGCGGAGCCCGGGGCCCTCGCCGTGCTCACCCATGAGAACGCGCCGCGTCTGAAGGAGACGGACGACGCCACCCTCCTCGTCCTCCAGGACGACCGGGTGCCCCACCGCGGCTGGTACGTCGCCCTCGCCGTGGCCCGCACCCCGGAGGCCGCCCGGGCGATGGCCGACGCGGTGGTGGTCTCCTACGAGCCCGAGCCCCACGACGCCGTCCTGACCCCGGACCACCCCGGCCTGTACGTGCCCGACGTCGTCAACGGCGGCTTCCCCGGCAGCCGTGAGCGCGGTGACTTCGACGCGGCGTACGCCGCCGCGCCCGTGCGCGTGGACGCCACGTACACCCAGACCGCCCTGCACAACCACCCCATGGAGCCGCACGCCTCGACCGCCCGCTGGGAGGACGGGCGGCTGTTCGTCCACGACTCCAGCCAGGGCGCCACGACCGTCCGGGAGACACTGGCCGGGCTGTTCGGCGTGGACAAGCGGCTGATCACGGTCGTCTCCGAGCACGTGGGCGGCGGCTTCGGCTCGAAGGGCACCCCTCGCCCGCAGGTGGTCCTGGCGGCGATGGCCGCCCGGCACACCGGGCTGCCCGTCAAGCTCGCGCTCCCCCGCGCGCAGCTCGCGGCCGTCGTCGGTCACCGGCCGCCGGTGTTCCAGCGGGTCCGGCTGGGCGCGGGCGAGGACGGGGTGATCCGGGCGCTCGCGCACGAGGTCGTCACCCGGTCGTCGGCCGTCCGGGAGTTCGTGGAGCAGGCCGCCGTCCCCTCGCGCGCCATGTACACCTCGCCGCACAGCCGCACCGTCCACCGGGCCGTCGCCCTCGACGTGCCCGGCCCGTCGTGGATGCGGGCGCCCGGCGAGGCGTCGGGGATGTACGCGCTGGAGTGCGCGATGGACGAACTGGCCTGCGCCGCCGGGCTGGACCCCGTCGAGCTGCGGATCCGCAACGACACCGCGACCGAGCCGGACAGCGGGAAGCCGTACAGCAGCCGCCATCTCGTGGAGTGCCTGCGCGAGGGCGCGCGGCGCTTCGGCTGGGCGGGCCGGGACCCGCGCCCCCGGTCGCGGGCCGAGGGCCGGCTGCTCCTCGGCACCGGCGTGGCCGCCGCCTATTATCCCGTCTACCTCGCGCCCTCTCGGGCGCGGGCGCGGGCGGAGCGGACGGCGGACGGGGTCCGCTTCCTGGTGGGGACCGACGCGACGGACATCGGTACGGGCGCCCGTACCGTCCTGGCGCAGATCGCGGCGGAGGCGCTCGGGGTGCCCCTGGAGCGGGTGGGCATCGAGATCGGCAGCACCGACCTGCCGGCCGCGTCGCTCGCCGGGGGCTCCTCCGGCACCGCCTCGTGGGGCTGGGCCGTGCACAAGGCGTGCCGCGCGCTGGGCGGGCTGCTCGCCGAGCACGGCGGCACGGTGCCGCCGGAGGGTCTCGCCACCACGGCGGACACCGCGGACGACGTACCGGCCGAGCCGCGCCACGCGAAGGCGGCGTTCGGCGCGCACTTCGCGGAGGCCGAGGTCGACGCCGACACCGGGGAGACCAGGGTCCGCCGGCTGCTGGGCGTCTACGCGGCGGGCCGGATCCTCAACGCCCGTACCGCGCGGAGCCAGTTCGTCGGCGGGATGGTGATGGGCCTGGGGATGGCGCTCCTGGAGGGCAGCACCATGGACCCCCGGTTCGGCGACTTCGCCGAGCGCGACCTCGCCTCGTACCACGTGCCGGCCTGCGCGGACGTCCGGGACGTCGAGGCGCACTGGATCGCGGAGGATGATCCGCACCTGAACCCGGTGGGCGGCAAGGGCATCGGGGAGATCGGCATCGTCGGGACGGCGGCGGCGATCGCCAACGCGGTGCACCACGCGACGGGCGTCCGCGTCCGCGACCTGCCGATCACCCCGGACAAGCTGCTCGGCGCGGCGGGCGGGCTCAGCCGGTGAGGAGGCCCTGACGCAGCGCGTCCGGCGTCCCGTCGGCCAGGCCCAGGCCGGTGCGCAGATAGGCGTCGAACGACCCGTAGCGTTCGGCGACTTCGGTGAAGGAGGCGTCGAGGTACTCGGGGCGCGCTTCGAGGGCGGGCCTGAGGATGGCGGCCACCTCGGGGGTGGCGCGGTCGTAGGCCGCCTGGACCTCGGCGGCGCGGTAGGTGTTGGTGGCGAGGTAGTCACGGGTGACGGTGGCACGGTCGACGCCGAGCGCCGTGAGCAGGGCGGCGGCCGCCCAGCCGGTGCGGTCCTTGCCCGCGGAGCAGTGGAAGAGCATGCCGTGGTTCCCGGGGTCGGCGGCGGCGCGGAAGACCTCGGCGTAGGCGGCGCGGGCCGAGGGGAGCGCGACCATTCCGTGGCCGCCCTCCAGCATCAGGCGGACGGAATCCTCGGGGCTGGTGGGCGTGGGGATCCCTTCGCCCGCGACATCGGCGACGGCGTAGCGCACGCCGTCGGGCACGCGGTCGGGCGCCTTCCCGCGCTCCTCGGAGTTGCGCAGGTCGTAGTCGGTGCGCAGGCCGAGGCGCCGGAGCTTGGCGCGGTCGGCGTCGGTCAGCCTGCTCAGGTCGTCCGAGCGGTACAGGACGCCCATCCGTACCCAGCGGCCGTCGGTCGTGCGGTATCCGCCCAGATCGCGGAAGTTGGGGGCGCCTTCGAGGTGCAGGGAGCGGTCGGCCAGGGTGAGCGGGGCGCCCTCGTCCGGTACGAGGCGGAACCACTGGCGGTCGGCGGCGGGCAGGTCCCGTACGGTCACGGTCTGCTCGGCGGCGCCGTGCGCCACCGGGCGGTCGTCCGCGTACACGGTCACGGCGCCGGCGCCGGGCGCGCGCCAGGAGACGGTGTACGCGCCGTCCGGCCGCCGCTCCACCGTGGCCTCGGTGAAGGGGATGGCCCGCGGGTCCCGCGAGGGGATCCGGGTCTGGTGCGAGGCGGAGCCGCCGGTGGTGTGCGGCAGGGCCGTGGCGCCGGGGGCGCCGGCGCCCAGGGCCGCGAGGGCTACGACGAGGGAGGCCGCGGTGCGGCGCGCGGCGAAGAGGGTCTTCATGGCCCGGATGCTAGGTACACACATTCGGCCGTGCCAGGTGTTCGTCATGAGGTCTGGTACGACTTCCAGGTCTCCCGCGCGCAACTTCACGACATAGCGGGAAATGTTCTTGTAATACTCGCCGGGTAACGTCCCGCCGCCAGGAGGGAACAACCATGCGAGACAGCGGTGCGGGCATACGGATCCGCCCGGCGACGTCCGGCCATCTCGGCCGGCTCACCGAGATCTACAACCACTACGTGACGCACACCCCGATCACGTTCGACATCGAGCCCGTCTCCGCCGAGGAGCGCGCCGACTGGCTGGCGGCCCACCCCGACCGGGGCAGGCACCGGCTCCTGGTCGCGGAGGACACGGCCGCGGACACCGTGCTCGGCTACGCCTCCAGCAGCGCCC
This sequence comes from Streptomyces albireticuli, assembly GCF_021228125.1. Lineage (GTDB taxonomy): Bacteria > Actinomycetota > Actinomycetes > Streptomycetales > Streptomycetaceae > Streptomyces > Streptomyces albireticuli. Next base: position 222,525 of record NZ_JAJQQS010000015.1, on the reverse strand, counting down.
TGCGCCCGAAGCGGGCCTACGAGACCTCGGTGGAGACCAGTGTCTACCTGGCGCCCGAGCACACCGGACGAGGCGTCGGCGGCCTGCTCTACGAGGCCCTGTTCGCGGCCCTCGCGGACGAGGACGTGCACCGGGCCTACGCGGGGGTGACCCAGCCGAACGAGGCGTCGATGCGGCTGCACGCCCGGTTCGGGTTCGCGGCGGCGGGGGTGCACCGGGAAGTGGGCCGGAAGTTCGGGCGGTTCTGGGACGTGGCGTGGCTGGAGAAGCCGCTGCGGTAGCGGCGCCGTGCCGCGCGCGCCCGGCGCCCCGCCAAGGGCGCCGGGAACGGCGGGAGTCGGAGCGGTCCGGGGGCTAACCGAGTGCCTTCGCCATCCGGCGCACCCCCTCGGTGAGGATCTCCGGTGACGTGCCGAAGTTCAGCCGCGCGTGCCCCGCCCCGCCCGAGCCGAAGGGCAGGCCACCGGTCAGCGCGACCCGGCCCCGCTCCAGGAACACGGCGGCCGGGTCGTCCCCGAGGCCCAGCGCCCGGCAGTCCAGCCAGGCCAGGCACGTCGCCTCCGGCGGCGCGTACCGCACACCGGGCAGGTGGTGCGACAGAAGGCCGGCGAGGAGCCGGCGGTTCTCGTCCAGGCCGCGCAGCACGCCGTCCAGCCAGTCGCCGCCGTGCCGCAGGGCGGCGACGTGTCCGATGACGCCCAGGTGGCTCGGGCCGTGGCTCACCACATAGGGGATCCGCTCCAGATCCGCGGCGGCCTCCGGGCCGGCGAGGGCCAACGCCGCCTTGGCTCCCGCCAGATGCCACCCCTTGGAGGCCGACATCACCGAGAACGCGCTCCCGGTGCCGGGCAACGACAGATACGGCACGAACCGTGCGCCCGGCAGCACCAGCGGCGCGTGGATCTCGTCCACCACGACCCGCAGACCGTGGGCGTCCGCCAACGCGGCGACCGTGGCGAGCTCCTGGGCCGTGTGCACGGTCCCGGTCGGGTTGTGGGGGCTGCAGAGCAGATACGCGGCCCGCCGCCCGCCGGCTGCGGCCCGCCCGAACGCCTCCTCCAGCGCGGCCGTGTCGATGCGGTGCCCGTCGCCCAGCGGGGCCTCCACCACCCGCCGGTCCATATGTTCCATGAATCCGTAGAACGGTGGATACACAGGGGAGTTCACTACGACGGTGTCCCCCGGACCGGTGATCAGACGCAGGACTTCCACGACGCCCTGCATCACGTCCGGCACGATCGCCGTATGCGCCGCCACCACGCCGTCCCAGCCCCACCGCTCCCGGGCGAACGCGTCGAGCGCCTCCGCGTACGCCGTCCCGGAGGCATACCCGGTGTCGCCCCGCGCGACCGCCTCCGTGAGGGCGCGCGCCACCGGTTCGGCGAGCGGCGCGTCCATCTCGGCAACCCACAGCGGCAGCACGTCCGGCGGATGGGTGCGCCACTTCGCGCTCGTCCGCAGCCGCAGCTCGTCCAGGGAGAGCCGGCGCAGCGGTTCGGTCATGTCAACAGGCATAGGAACCATTGTGCTCGCCGGCGTCAACCGCAGAGGGGACCGCTCGGAGCATCCTCCGTGGGTCCCGTACCCAGAAGCCTGGAGTGAGCCCGGCGAACCCGGGCAGCACACCGGAACGAGAGGGAATCGCATCGTGTTCAGGGAGCAGCCGGTCAGCGAGACCATGGCCGAAGGCGGGATCGTCCTTCCCTTGCCTCCCGGAATGACCGACGCCGCGCACGTCGTGGTCCACCGGACCACGATGCCGCCCGGCGCGCGGACCGGATGGCACTACCACCCCGGCACCCTCGTCGGTGTCGTCACCGGCGGCACGCTCACCCACTACTGGGCGGACGGCCACATCAGCCGGCACCCCGCGGGCACGAGCTTCATCACCGGCGGGCCCGGCCACATACACGATGGCCGCAACGAAGGGGACGACCCCCTGGTCATGCTGCTCACGTACATCAACACCTCGGACGCGCGCCTGGCGGTGGACGTCCCGCCCCTGTTCCCCGACCCCCTGTTCCCCGATCCCGTCCTGCACGCCGGCCGGTGATCACGCCGGGCCTTCCGGCTCCGGCCGGGTGGCGGCCCAGCCCCGGTGGGCCGGTCGCCGGCCCGCCGGCTGGGCCGGCTCCGGCCGCTCCTGAAGGCCCGGCACCTTCCGGCTCTCCGGCCGCCCCGGCGTCACCGTCAGCGGCTCGCAGAAGTGCTCGATCTCCAGCTCCTCCCCCTCGACCAGGGTGTACGTCGCCACCGAGTCGGTGATCTCCACCCGCAGCCTGCGCCGCCGCACCTGCACGGTGAAGCAGAGGCGGCGCAGCTGCTCGGGGAGCCGGGGGGCGAAGGAGACGACGCCGTCGCGGTTCCGCATCCCGCCGAACCCCGAGACCAGGGCGATCCAGGTGCCCGCCAGCGAGGCGATGTGCACCCCGTCGCGGGTGTTGCTCTCCAGGTCGGAGAGGTCCATCATCGCGGCCTCGCCGAGATAGTCGTACGCCAGCCGCAGATGGCCCACCTCGGCGGCCATCACGGCCTGGACGCACGCGGAGAGGGAGGAGTCCCGGACCGTCAGCGGCTCGTAGTAGGCGAAGTTGCGGGCCTTCTGCTCGTCGGTGAAGGAGTCGCCGCGCAGCACCATGGCCAGCACCAGGTCGGCCTGTTTGATCACCTGCTTGCGGTAGATGTCGAAGTAGGGGAAGTGCAGCAGCAGCGGGTACTGGTCGGCGCCCGTGCGGGCGAAGTCCCAGTGCTGGTGCCCGGTGAAGCCGCGGGACTGCTCGTGGACGCCGAGCACCGGGTCGAAGGGCAGCGCCATCCGGGCGGCCGCGTCGCGCCAGGCCGCGGTCTCCTCGTCGTCGACCCCGAACTCGGCGGCCAGGTCGGGGTGGCGCTCGGCGACGTCCGCCGCCGCCCGCAGGTTCTGCTGCGCCATCAGGTTGGTGTAGACGTTGTCGTCCGCGATCGCGCTGTACTCGTCGGGGCCCGTCACCCCGTCGATGTGGAACTCGCCCTGGTGGTCGTGGTGGCCCAGCGAGCGCCACAGCCGGGCGGTCTGGACCAGCAGCTCCATGCCCACCTCGCGCTCGAACACCTCGTCGCCCGTGGCGGCCATGTAGCGCACCACGGCGTCCGCGATGTCCGCGTTGACGTGGAAGGCGGCCGTGCCGGCCGGCCAGTACGCCGAGCACTCGTCGCCGTTGAGGGTCCGCCAGGGGAACGCCGCCCCCTGGAGGCCCAGCAGCCGCGCCCGGTTGAGCGCGGCGGGCAGGGTCGCGTGCCGCCAGCGCAGCGGCTGCGCCGCCGCCAGCGGTGCCGTGCACGTCAGCACCTGGAGGACGAACGTCTCGCTGTCCCAGAAGCTGTGCCCGTCGTACCCCGGGCCGGTCAGCCCCTTGGCGGCGATCGCCCGGCACTCGGCCCGGGCGCCCGCCTGGAGCACGTGGAACAGCGCGAACCGCACGGCCTGCTGGATCTCGGCGTCGCCGTCGACCTCGACGTCGGCCCGGTCCCAGAACTCGTCGAGGTACCGGCGCTGCTCGGCGCAGAGGCCGTCCCAGCCGGTGCTCTTGGCGCCCGCCAGCGCCGCGTCGACCTGGTCGTGCATCGCGGACAGCGAGCGGACCCCCGACCAGCCGTAGGCGACCGTCTTCTCCAGCCGCAGCCGCTCGCCGGGGCGCAGCACGGTGGTCACGGTGAACCGGCTGAGGTCCTCGCCGCACTTGGAGTACGTCTTCGTCGCGTCCGGGCCGTCCACCCGGTGTTCCGCGGCGGCCGCCACCCGCAGTCCGCTGCGCTCGGTGCGGTGCACCAGCCGGAGCCGGCCCTCCTCGGCCGCGTGCTCCTCCGGGACCAGCGGGGACTCCAGCACCGCGGCCACCCGGGGGTCGCCGCCCGCCGCCGGCAGCTGCTCGTTGGCCACCAGCTCCGACTGGAGGACGATCCGCATCTCGGCGTCCACCGCCTCCACCTCGTAGGCGATGGCCCCGACGGACCGCTGGGTGAAGGAGACCAGCCGGGTCGAGCGGACCCGTACCGTACGGCCCGACGGGGACGTCCACTCGACCTCGCGGGTCAGCAGCCCCGAGCGGAAGTCCAGCACGCGCTCGTGCGCCACCAGCCGGCCGTAGCGCAGGTCGAAGGGCTCGTCGTCGACGAGCAGCCGGATCAGCTTGCCGTTGGTGACGTCGATGAGGGTCTGGCCCGACTCCGGATAGCCGTAGCCCGCCTCGGCGTACGGCAGCGGTCGCAGCTCGTACACCCCGTTGAGGTACGAGCCGGGCAGGCCGTGCGGCTCGCCCTCGTCGAGGTTGCCGCGCCAGCCGATGTGCCCGTTGGCGAGCGCGAAGACGGACTCGCTCTGCGGCAGCACGTCGAGGTTGAGCGCCGTCTCGCGCAGGCACCAGGGCTCGACCGCGTAGGCCGGATGGGTGATCACGGTGCGTCTCCCAGCAGTTCGTCGAGGTCCCCCACCACCAGGTCCGCGCCGTGGGCGCGCAGCGCCTCGGCCTGGCCCACCCGGTCCACGCCGACGACGAGGCCGAACGCGCCGGCGCGGCCCGCTTCCATGCCCGCCAGGGCGTCCTCGTAGACCGCCGCCTGCCGGGGCTCGACGCCGAGGTCGTGGGCCGCGGCGAGGAAGGTGTCGGGGTGGGGCTTGCCCGGCAGGCTCCGCTCGGCGGCGACCACGCCGTCGATCCGGACCTCGAAGAGGTCCTCGATGCCCGCCGCGACGAGGACGTCGCGGCAGTTGGCGCTGGAGGAGACCACGGCGCGGCGCAGCCCGGCGTCCCGCGCCGCCCGCGCGTAGCGGACCGAGCCCTCGTACGGCTGCACGCCCAGCTCCTTGATCTTCTCCAGGACGATCGCGTTCTTGCGCGTGCCGAGGCCGTGCACGGTGTCCGCCTCCGGCGGGTCGTCCGGCCGGCCCTCGGGGAGGCTGATGCCCCGGGAGGCGAGGAAGGACCGCACGCCGTCGGCTCTGGGCATGCCGTCCACGTAGGCGTCGTAGTCGTCGACCGCGTCGAAGGGCCGGAACCCCGCTCCGTCGCGCGACCGCAGAAAGGCGTCGAACATCTCCTTCCACGCCGCCGCGTGCACGGTCGCGGTGCGGGTCAGGACGCCGTCGAGGTCGAAGAGACAGGCACGGATGCCGGGGGGAAGTCCGAGGCTCGTCACCCGGCCATGATGCCTCGGGCGGGGCGCGGGCGCGCGCCTGCGGGCATCCGCGGGCGCCGATCCGGCCGGGGCGGGGCCGGGGGCCGTGCGGGGAAGGGCTACAGGCTCGGGTAGGGCGGTGCGGGGTGCGCCGAAGGGCCCCGTAAAGTGATCAAATGACCCACGCCGTTGATGCAGTCGATGCCGCAGCGATCGCCCTGGGCGAGCGCGCCTGGATCCCGCACGACGAGGAACGCGCCCTCGGCCAAGCGTTCCTCGGCCACCGTGACACGGTGGAGCCGCGCCTTCTGCCCGGTATGCCCCCGCACAGCGACCCGCAGGGCTGGGTGACCCAGCACGTGCTGTGGCTGGAGGACGTGTCGGCGCTCGCCGCGGGCGTCCGCGACCAGTGGTACGGCTATCTGCCCACGAGCCATATGACGGCGCTGGTCTCCGCCTACGCCGAGCAGGCCGCCGCCGTGGTCCCGCTCGCCGACCACCTGCGCGAGCGGTGGCACGCCGAGCCGCCGGAGCTGCTCACCCAGGAGCAGGTCACCTGGTGGGAGGAGTGGCACCTGCCGCCCGCGCAGCGGCAGCAGCTCGACGCGGTGACGCACCGTCTGGTGGTCATCGGCTCGGTCGTGGTCGCGGCGGTCACCGGGGCCTGGCACAACGACTGAGGCTCCGTCGCCGCGCGGTGGCCGGTTTCGTGCCGCGGTGGCGGGTCACCCGGACGGCGCACCGCGGGTGACCCTGCCGCCGGGCGCCCGGCCGGAGCGGATCCCGGCGGGGCGTGGCAGCGTGGTTCCCGACGCAGTCACACGACGCGAAGGGACGGTCCCATGACCCGCACCGACATCATCACCGAGCTGGAGACCGACCACCGGGTGATCGAGGCGCTGTTCACATGGATCCACCGGACCCCCATCGAGGACACCGGGCGCGAACGCCTCCTCCAGGAGGCGGCCGGTGAGCTGGCGCGGCACACGGCGGCCCAGGAGCGGTACCTCTACCCGGCCGTCCGCTCCTGCCTGCCCGGCGGTGACGGTTTCGTCGAGAAGGAGAACGCGGGCCAGGAGCGGCTGACGGCCATGCTGCGCGGGCTGGAGTCCTGCACGGTGCTCGAACCCGGTTTCGACGGCCGTGTCCGCGCGCTGGAGCGCGAGGTCACCCAGCACATCCGGCACGAGGAGCACGACCTGTTCCCGACGCTGCGCCAGGGCTGCCCGCCTGAGACCCTCCAGCGTCTGGGGGCGCAGGTGCGCGAGGACCGCGCCCGGGACCGCGCGGTGGCCGGGGGCTCGGCGGCGACGGTGCGCAGTGTGCTGGCGGGGGGCGGGGCGGTCTGACGGAGGGCCCGCGCGGACGGGCCCGCACACGTCACCGTACGTGGAGGACGCGGACGGGTGAGCCGCCGAGCGGCGGGCCGGGGTGCGGGTCCCGGGCGCCGTCCAGGCCGTAGAGCACCCCGCGCAGCTGGAGGGTGCCGGGGCGCCGGGCGCGCAGCCGCGCCTCGACCCGCGCGTCCGCCCCGGAGGCCACCGGCGCCCCGCAGGTCACGGTCTGCCAGGTGCCCCGGTCGGCGGTGCGCTGCTGCACGCAGGCGCGCAGATAGCGCGCGGCCGCGGCGCCGGCGCGGCCGTCGCCGCCGACCCGTACGATCCGGCCGACCCGTACGGGGTGGGCGGGCGCGGCGATCCTCATCACCCCGTCGGCGTTCCTCACCTCCTCGGCCGTCGCGAGGGACGCGGGCAGGGCGAGCGCGGCGGCGCAGAGTGCGCCGGCGGCGGCCGTCCGCAGGGCCGTGACCAGCGGTGCCTTGAACAGTGGGGTCCGCGTGAGACTCCTTACGCGGAGCTTCACATGCCTTTTCGTGGAATTCATACTTTTCATGGCAACTCCACACCAATGAGCCGTCATTGGCACTGATCCGTGGAATGAGACGGTACGTTCCCCGGGTGCGTTGTCTCCTCGCGTGTCACTGTCCCGTAACGGCCGGGAGCTCCGGTGGCGGACCGGGCCGGCGACCGGACCGGGGGGTGCGGACGGCCGCACGGGGCGCGATCACCTCCCTGACACTTGCTATATTGCGCAAATATGCAAGGCGAGCTGGGCTCGCACCCGACCGATGGGGAGCACGCATGGGTGGCAGGCCGACCGCGACACGGCGGCGGAGAACGGGCGGACGGGACCGGCGGGCCTGGGTGCCGCTGCTCGTCCCGGCGGCACTGCTCGCCTCGGGTGCCGCCGTGGACGCGGCCCGCGGCCCCGGGCTCGGCTGGCTCTTCGCGGCGGCCGCCGCCCTGGCCGCCGCCCTGGCCGCCCTGACGGCCCCCCGTGGCCGCGCCTGGTGGGCGGCGGCGCTGCCGCCCCTGGTGATAGCCGCCGTCGCCGCCGTGACCCAACTCCTGACGGGCGCTTCGGGCCCGCACACCGGCACGACGGCCATGACGGCCGGGATCCGCTGGGCGATGGACAGCTTCCCGGCGATCGCCGCCGCCGAGGCCGCCGCCGTGCTGGTGCTCACGCTGCGCGCCGTACGCACCGGCCGGTCCGCGCGTCCTGACGGGTCCGTACGCCCCGGCGGCTCCCGGCGGGCCGACGGCTCCCGGCGGGCCGGCCGGCGACGGCGCGGGAGGGCCGCGCATGCCTGAGTACCCCCGGACCGCACCCAGGAGGACCACGGGCGCGCCCGCCCCCCGGCGCACCTCGGTGCCCGCCCCCAGGAGGACGGGCGGCGCGCCGCGCCGGCGTCCCGCGCCCCGCCGCCGTGGGACGAGGCGGGCGAGGGCCGCCGGTCTCGCCCGCCTCGCGGTGTGCCTCACCTCGGCGGCCGTGCTGCTCACCAGCGGCGTCGGCTGGTTCGCCTACCACTGGCTGAACAACGGCCTCATCACCTCGCACGCGCTCGACGCGCTGCGCGACGGGGCGCCCCGTGGCCGCGACGGCGCCGTGAACGTCCTGCTGATCGGCCTGGACAGCCGCAGGGACATGAACGGCAACGCCCTCCCCAAGGAGTTCGTCGAACGGGAACTGCACGCCGGTTCCAGCGAGATCGGCGGCTACAACACCAACACGCTGATCCTGATGCACATCCCGGCGGGCGGCGGGAAGGTCACCGCCTTCTCCATCCCTCGCGACGACTACGTCGAGATCGCCGGCGGACGCGGCGAGCACAAGATCAAGGAGGCGTACGGCCTGGCCAAGGCGGAGGCCGAGGAGAAGCTGGTCGCCGAGGGCGTCCGCGGCGCGGACCTGGAGCACCGGGGCAGGGAGGCGGGCCGCGAGGCCACGCTCGCCACGGTCCAGAAGTTCCTCGGCGTGCCGATCGACCACTTCGCCGAGGTCAACCTCCTCGGCTTCTACGACATCGCCAAGGTGGTGCAGCCGGTCCAGGTGTGCCTGAAGAAGCCCGTGCGCGACCGCTACTCCGGCGCGGACTTCCCCGCCGGCCTGCAGAACCTCGACGCCCGGCAGGCCCTGGCGTTCGTCCGGCAGCGCCACGGCCTGGACGGCGGCGACCTCGACCGTACGCGCCGTCAGCAGGCCTTCCTGTCCTCCGTGACCCACAAGCTCAAGTCCCAGGGCGTATGGGGCGACGTCGGCAAGCTCCAGGGGCTCTTCGACGTCGTCAAGAAGGACGTCGTCATCGACGACCGCTGGAACATCCTGGACTTCGCCCGGCAGGCGCCCAACCTGACCGGGGGCAACGCGGAGTTCCACACCCTTCCGATCGAGGGGTTCGCGACGCGGAAAGGGGAGGCGGTGAACCTCGTCGACGCGGACAAGGTGCGGGCGCTGGTGGGGAAGATGATCGGGGGCGGGTCGGCGACGGCGTCGGCTTCGCCGACGGGGTCTGGGGCTGGGGCTGGGTCTGGGTCTGGCGAGGCGTCGCGGTCCGGATCGGACGGGGGGTCCGCGGGTGGTGGTGGCGGGGCCACGTCGGGGGCTTCGCCCGGGCCTGTGCCGTCGGACGCTTTCCAGGGGCCGGCGGTGGAGATGGGTGGGGTGCCGTGCGTTGACTGAGGGCGGGGTGGGGTGGGGGTGCGGGTGCGGGTGCCGCTGCGCGGGGCTTTATCCCCTACCCGCCCCTTCCCGTAACCGGGGGCAAGCCCCTGGGCCCCCTTTTCCGCGCTCCGCGCGGTGTCCTCAAGCGCCGGACGGGCTGATTTTCAGCCCGTCCGGCGCTTGAGGACCGGGGTCCGGGGCGGAGCCCCGGGTCGGGAAGGGGCGGGGCTGGGGAAAGGCCCCGCGCAGCGGCACCCCGCCCTCACCCCCCACCCCCACCGCACAACCCCTACTCCGGAACGACACGCTCCGCCTGCGGCCCCTTCGGCCCCTGCGTCACCTCATAGCTGACGGCCGCGTTCTCCTCCAAGGACTTGTACCCCGACCCCTCGATGGCCGAGAAGTGGACGAAGACGTCCGGCCCCCCGTCGTCCTGCTCGATGAACCCGAAGCCCTTGTCGGCGTTGAACCACTTCACCCTGCCTGTTGCCATCCGTCGTCCCGTTCCGTGAAACACGTGCCACGGCGCAGCGTGGGGGCGCGCGCCGACCGGGATCCGCCCTTCGGACCCCGGCGCACCGAACTTTCCCGCCGGGGACCGGACGTATGTGCCCCTTCACCCACTCGGACCAGCCCCGCTTGCCCTCGCCGGTGACGGGCCGAGGGTCCACAATGGCGCCATGGCCCCCTTCGGAAGCCTGCGGCACGGCCGCGCCCCGTCTCCGATGATCGCTTCGACGGAACAGACGGAGCCGTGCCACTGCATGTGCGCCGTGGCCCACCGGGGAAGGCACGTCTGCTCCGAGGACGCCTACCCGGACCTGCTCCTGACCCTGCGGCTGCCCGCCGTGGGCGAGGTGTCCTTCCCCGTCTGCGAGGGCTGCTACGAGGCCGCGACCGCGCGGTCCGCCCCTCGCCTCTGAACCGCCCGCCCCTGGACGCGCCCAGGCCCGGCCAGGGTGTTCCTGGCCGGGCCGGACCTCAAGGCTGTGTGCTGCTGTGGTACGCGACCGCCGACGCGTTCAGCAACGCGGCGCGGTCCGGTGCCTGATCAGCTCCGGGGTGTGCGGGTGTTCAGTGTGCCGCCGCCGGAGTGCCGGGGGTCGCGCAGGTGATGTCGGTGCCGCCCACGGGGAAGAGGCCCGACTTGTTGAGCTGGCCGCCCTGGTACTCGTAGTAGAGGTAGGTGTAGAACTCGATCCGCCGGCTCGGGCCGCAGGCCGAGTCCGCGCCGACCTTGTAGGTCAGGGTGACGGTGCGGCTGGCGCCCGGCAGGACGGGGACGTTGTAGCTCACGGCGCCGCTCTGCTTCGTCGCGACGGTGCAGGAGGACGTGTCGCCGGTGCACGCGTCGAAGGCGTACTTCAGGCCGGGGTCCGAGGTGGTGGTGTACGTCGGCTGGATCGACTGGTACACGAACTGGGAGTTCGTGGTCTGGTCGTTGGTGAAGGTGAGCTTGATGGTGACGGTCGAGCCCGGCGTCGCGGACTGCTTGTCGACGGTGATGGTCATCGGCGGGGTGTCGGCGGCGGAGGCCGGTCCGGCCAGGCCCAGGAGGGCGACGACGAAGGCGAGGATCGCGGACAGGCTCAGCCGTCCCAGTGTTGTTCTGCGCATGGCGAGGGACTGTAGACACGAACGGCCACTTCTGGCTGCACCCACCGAACAGGACCGGCCAAGACCACTGGGCGCCATGGGGCCTACGGAGCTGGTGTGAGCCAGGTGACACTGTTGCCGCTCTGTTGCGAGTTGGCCGGGAAGTGCTCCTGCACACCCTTGAGGAGGGGGCGCGGAGAGGTCATGAAGGGGACACGGAGGGGGCGTGGAGGTGTCGTGGAGAGGCTCGGCGGGCCCACGGCGGGGCGCGACGAGCGGGCCCGGCCGCGCGCGGCGGCGGGCCGGGCCGCCCACCGGTGCGGACCCGTCGTGAAGGCGCGCCCGCCCGGCGCGCGGCCTCGGAATCCAGCACCCCCCATCCAGCACCTACCATGCTGAATCATGGAACTCAGACACCTCGAGCACTTTGTGGCCGTCGCCGAGGAGCAGCACTTCACCCACGCCGCCGAGCGGCTGCGCGTGGCCCAGTCCGGGGTGTCGGCGTCGGTGCGGGCGCTGGAGCGGGAGCTGGGCGCGGAGCTGTTCCTGCGCACCACCCGGCGGGTGGGGCTCACCGACGCCGGGCGGGCGCTGCTGGTCGAGGCGCGGCGCACGCTGGCCTGCGCCGCCGCCGCCAGGGAGGCGGTCGCCGCCGTGCAGGGGCTGATGGGCGGGAAGCTCTCGGTCGGCACCGAGCAGTGCATGGGCACGGTCGACGCGGCGGCGCTGCTGGCCGCCTTCCACGCCAAGCACCCGCAGGTGGAGATCCATATGGAGCAGGCGGGTTCCGGGCGGCTGCTGGAGCAGGTGCGGCGCGGCGAGCTCGACGTGGCCTTCGTGGTGCACGACGGCTCCCATGAGGGCGTACGCCTGCGCGGGGTCGCCGCGGAGCCCCTGATGCTGCTGTGCCGGGCGGACCATCCGCTGGCCGGCGTGGGCGGGCCGGTGCCGCCCGCTCAGCTGGGCGGCGAGGTCTTCGTCGACCTGCATCCCGACTGGGGCGCGCGGCGCGCGGCGGACCTGGCCTTCGCGGACGCCGGGGTGGCCCGGAAGGTGGCGCTCCAGGTGAATGACGTCTATACGCTGCTCGATCTGGTGTCCCGGGGCCTGGGGGCGGCGGTCGTGCCCCGGCCCGTGACGTTCAAGGAGCAGGCGCGCGGGCTGAGCGCGGTCCCGCTGGACAGTCCGACGTCCTGGCAGGTGGCGGTCGCGGTGCCGGCGGCCGGTCAGCCGACCGCGGCGGCCAGGGCCTTGCTGGCGATGCTGGAGGAGCGGGGGCCGACGGCCCTGCCCGCGGACTGATCGAGGAACCGCCGGGACGGACCAGGAGAACGATCAAGGAACGGTCCCATGGATTGATCGGATCGGCTGCTGAATGTGATCGGGTTGGGATGTTGGACAGCGACTGTCCGGCGGCGCAGAGTGGAGGGCGGCTCCACCGGAGCGACCGGAGAGAAAGGCAGGCTGTCCCCCATGGCGCAAGAAGTACGCGGTGTCATCGCCCGAGGCAAGGGCGAACCCGTCCGGGTCGAGACGATCGTGGTGCCGGACCCCGGACCCGGCGAGGCCGTGGTGAAGATCCAGGCCTGCGGGGTGTGCCACACCGATCTGCACTACCGCGAGGGCGGCATCAACGACGAGTTCCCCTTCCTCCTAGGCCATGAGGCCGCGGGCGTGGTGGAGTCGGTCGGCGCCGGTGTGACCGAGGTGGCCCCCGGCGACTTCGTGATCCTCAACTGGCGCGCGGTCTGCGGGCAGTGCCGGGCCTGTCTGCGCGGCCGCCCCTGGTACTGCTTCAACACGCACAACGCCGAGCAGCGGATGAGGCTCACGGACGGCACCGAGCTCTCCCCCGCCCTGGGCATCGGCGCCTTCGCGGAGAAGACCCTGGTGGCCGCCGGGCAGTGCACCAAGGTCGACCCCGCAGCGTCGGCCGCCGCCGCCGGTCTGCTCGGCTGCGGCGTGATGGCCGGTCTCGGCGCGGCGATCAACACCGGTGCGGTCGGACGCGGCGACACGGTCGCGGTGATCGGCTGCGGCGGCGTGGGCAGCGCGGCGATCGCGGGCGCGCGGCTGGCCGGCGCCTCGAAGATCATCGCCGTGGACATCTCCGACGGCAAGCTGGAGACGGCCAAGTCGATGGGCGCCACACACACCGTCAACTCCCGCTCCACCGACGGCGTCGAGGCGATCCGCTCGCTCACCGGCGGCTTCGGCGCGGACGTGGTGATCGACGCGGTGGGCCGCCCGGAGACCTACGAGCAGGCCTTCTACGCCCGTGACCTGGCGGGCACCGTGGTCCTGGTCGGTGTGCCCACGCCGGAGATGAAGCTGGAGCTGCCGCTGCTGGACGTCTTCGGGCGCGGCGGCTCGCTGAAGTCCTCCTGGTACGGCGACTGCCTGCCGTCCCGCGACTTCCCGATGCTGATCGACCTCTACCTCCAGGGACGGCTCGACCTCGACGCGTTCGTCAGCGAGACGATCGCCCTGGACGAGGTCGAGGAGGCCTTCCACCGCATGGAGAAGGGCGAGGTCCTGCGTTCGGTGGTGCTGCTGTGACGACCGCTCGTATCGAACACCTGGTGACGTCCGGCACCTTCGCCCTGGACGGCGGGGTGTGGGACGTCGACAACAACGTCTGGCTCGTGGGCGACGACCACGAGGTCGTCGTGATCGACGCGGCCCATGACGCCGCCGCGATCGAGAAGGCGGTGGGCGGCCGCCGGCTGGTGGCGATCGTGTGCACGCACGCGCACAACGACCACATCGGCGCCGCCCCCGAGCTCGCGGCCCGTACGGGCGCGCCGGTCCTGCTCCACCCCGCCGAGCGCGAGCTGTGGGACCGTACGCACCCCGGGACGGCCCCCGACGGCGAGCTCGCGGACGGCGGGACGCTCACCGTCGCCGGCACGGAGCTGACCATGCTGCACACCCCGGGCCACTCCCCCGGCGGCGTCTGCCTGTACGCGCCCGCGCTGGGCACGGTCTTCACCGGCGACACCCTCTTCCACGGCGGGCCGGGCGCGACGGGGCGGTCCTTCTCGGACTTCCCCACCATCATCGACTCGATCCGGGACCGGCTGCTGACGCTGCCGCCGGAGACCGTCGTGCGCACCGGCCACGGCGACACCACCACGATCGGGGCCGAGGCCCCGGCCCTGGCGGACTGGATCGCCCGGGGGCACTGAGAGCCTCCGGACGCCCGGGGACGCGCGCGGTCGCCGCCGTGCGCGTCCCCGGACCGGTGTCACCACGCGCGGCTCCACCCCGGCGGGGTCAGCGCAGCGCGTACCCCCCGTCGGGGTAGAGCGTCGAGCCCGTCATAAAGGTGTTGGTGAAGAGGAAGAGCACCGCGTCGGCGACCTCGCCCTCGGTGCCCGTCCTGCGGAGCAGCGCGTCCCGCTCGTACTGCGCGAAGCTCGCCTCCCGCGCCGCCTCCGGGCGGCCCGCCCAGAGGTTCCCGTCGATCGTCCCGGGCGAGACGACGTTGACGCGTGCGGGCGCGAGTTCCACGGCGAGCCCCCTGCCGAGCCCCTCGATCGCCGCGTTGCACGCCACGTAGGCGGGGGCCGCGGCGGGCGGCCGGACGCTCGCCGCGCCGGCCATCAGGACCACCGACCCGTCGGGCGCCAGCTTGGGCGCCGCGTGCTTCACCGCGTGGTACTGCCCCCAGAACTTCGACACGAACGGGCTCTCGGCCTCGGCGTCGGTCAACTCCCGCATGGGGCCCACCTGATAGGTGGCGGCGGGCGTGAAGAGGTGGTCGATCCGCTCGACCCCCGCGAAGAAGGCGGCCAGCGACTCCTTGTCGGTGTTGTCGACCACGGCCCAGCGCGCGGCGTCCCCGAGCGACTCCGCCGCCCGGCCCAGCTTCTCCTCGCTCCGGCCGCCGAGCGTCACCCGGGCTCCGGCGGCGACGGCGCGGCGCGCCACCTCCAGGCCGATGCCGGAACTCCCGCCGACGATGACGACGTCACGGCCCTGGAGCGAGGCGGCGCCGGTCCCGCCGCGGGTACGGGGAGAGGTCATGCGCGGAGTCCCTTCGGTGCGTCGGGGCGGGGCGGAAGCGCCGTCGCCGTCCCGGAGAACCCCGGCGACGATCTTCGGATTCCCGGATCCCCGATCCGCTCCGTACAGCCCGGTGGCCATGGTGCACGGGAATCACTAGCGTGAGGAGTGACGGGAGCAGCTCTCAGGGGCGAGAGGACGCGCACGCATGACGCAGACGCCGGGTGCCGGGATGACCTCCTTCGACGAGATCTACGACCGGCCCGACCCCCGGGGTTACTTCCAGGCGCTCGGACCGTGGGAATACCAGACGCCGCACCACGCCCAGGACGTCTTCCGGCGCCTGGCCGCCGCCTGCGGAGGCCCGTCGGCCACGGTGGTGGACCTCTGCTGCTCGTACGGCGCCAACGCCGCGCTGCTCAACCATGACGTGACCCTGGCCGACCTGTACGCCCGCTACACCTCGGCGGCGGCCGCCGGGCTCACCACCGCCGAACTGATCGAGGCGGACCGGGCGTTCTACGCGGAGCGGCGCCGGTCCGGCGCGTCCCGGACGGTCGGCCTGGACATCGCCGCGAACGCCGTGCGCTACGGGCGCGCCGTGGGCCTGCTGGACGCGGGGTTCGCCGTGAACCTGGAGACGACGCCGCCGGATCCGGAGCTGCGGCGGGAACTGCGCGGCACCCGGCTGCTGACCATCACCGGCGGGGCGAGCTTCCTCACCGGCCGGAGCCTCGGCGCCGTGCTCGACCACGCGGACGGCCCGGTGTGGGTGGCCGCGTTCGTCCTGCGGACCTATCCCTACCGGCCGGTCGCGAGCGCCCTGGCCGCGCGCGGCCTGCGCACGGAGAAGCTCACCACCCGGACCTTCCCGCAGCGGCGGTTCACCGGCCCCGACGAGCAGCGGTACGCCGTGAAGGCGGTGGCGGCGGCCCGTGAGGACCCCCGTGGGCGGGAGACCGAGGGCTGGTTCCACACCGCGCTGTACGTGTCCCGGCCGACGGCGGAGGCGGAGGCGGAGCCGCTGGCGAAGCTTCTGGCGTGACAGGCTGATTCGCCCTGCCGGGGCGTGGGCCGGCAGGGCGAATCAAGGGTGGGACAGCGTCAGCTCTCGTCGGTGACGGCGCCACCTGTGGCGACCGCGCTACCCCCGCATGTCAGGCGGACGAAGAAGTTTCCACTAAAGTAGGGGCTGGGGGACCATTCACCGTTGCACCGGACGTGAGACTGCCACCTGGTTCCGTTACACGTGATCGCCCACGACTTGTCGTCCAACGTGCCTCCGCTGCGTACGGGCCCCGCCCCGACTCAGATCTCCGACGCCACGTCATGCCTCCGCAGCCAGAAGTCCAGCGCGAGCACCAGCTCCGTACCGGTACGGAAACCCGGCGCCGGGTCGTCCGCGGTGGCCGCCGCGAGGGACGGGCCGTCGAGCAGGGCGCGGACCGGCGCGTCGGGCCCGGAGGTGGCGCGCTTCAGGGCGGTGCGCAGCCCTTCGAGGTAGTGCGGGTCGCGGGTGGTCGGGTAGGGGGCCTTGACGCGGTCGGCGATCTCGGGCGGGAGGAGGTCGCGGGTGGCGGCGCGCAGCAGGGACTTCTCCCGGCCGTCGAAGGTCTTCATCGCCCAGGGGGTGTTGAACACGTACTCGACCAGGCGGTGGTCGCAGAACGGCACCCGGACCTCCAGACCGACGGCCATGCTCGCCCGGTCCTTGCGGTCGAGCATCCACTGCACGAAACGGGTGAGATGCAGATAGCCGATCTCGCGCATGCGCCGTTCGACAGGTGGCGCGCCGTCGAGGTGCGGCACCTCGGCGAGGGCCTCGCGGTAGCGGTCGGCGCGGTAGCCCGCGAGGTCGATCTTCTCCAGGAGGCCGCGGTCGAGGAGGGACTCGCCGGGACCGCTGCCGGGGCCGGAGATGCCGGTGCCGAAGGGCGGGGCGAGCCAGGGGAAGGTGCCGGCGGCGACGGAGTCGGGGTGGTGGAACCAGCGGTAGCCGCCGAAGACCTCGTCGGCCGACTCACCGGAGAGGGCGACGGTGCACTGCTCGCGGACGGCCTTGAAGAGGAGGTAGAGCGAGGTGTCGCCGTCGCCCAGATCGAAGGGCAGGTCGCGGGCGCGCATCACGGCCTCGCGGGCCTCGGTGCCGAGGAGGGCGCTCGGCTCGAGGGTGACGACGCGGTGGTCGGCGCCCACGTGGCGGGCGAGGGCCTCGGCGAAGGGCGTGTCGGGGGTGCCGCGCCAGTCGTCGGCGCGGAAGTCCCGGGCGTGCCGGGCGAAGTCGAGGGCGAAGGACCGTACGGGCCCGCCGCCGGTGGCGGTGCGGTGGCGGGCGGCGAGCGCGGTGATGACACTGGAGTCCAGGCCGCCGGAGAGGAGCGTGCCGACGGGCACGTCGGCGACCAGCTGCCGGCCGATGATGTCCTCCAGCAGGTCCCGTACGTGGGTGACGGTGGCGCCGAGGCCGTCGGTGTGCTCGCGGGCCTCCAGGGCCCAGTAGCGGCGCAGCCCGCTGCCGGTGCGCCCGACGCGCAGGGTGTGGCCGGGCGGAAGTTCGTACATGCCCTTGTAGACGGCGTGTCCGGGGGTCTTGGTGAAGGCGACGAGCTCGGCGAGCCCTTCGGCGTCGACGGCGGCCCGGGCCGCCGGGTTGGCGAGGATCGCCTTGGGCTCGGAGCCGAAGAGGACGCCGTCGGCGAGCGGGTAGTAGTAGAGCGGCTTGACGCCCATGCGGTCGCGTACCAGGAGGAGTTCCTCGGTGCGGGTGTCCCAGAGGGCGAAGGCGTACATGCCGTTGAGGCGCTCGGTGAGTCCCTCGCCCCATTCGAGGTAGGCGTGCAGCACGACCTCGGTGTCGCTGCTCGTGCGGAAGGTGTGGCCGCGTGCGGTGAGTTCGCGGCGCAGCTCCCGGAAGTTGAAGACCTCGCCGCTGTAGGTGAGGGAGACGAGGGTGCGCCCGTCGTGGGCGAAGGTCATGGGCTGGGCGCCGCCGTCGGGGTCGATGACGGCGAGCCGGCGGTGCCCGAGGGCGGCGCGGCCGTCCCGCCACAGGCCGTGGGCGTCCGGGCCGCGGCACGCCATGGTGCCGGTCATCGCGTCGGCCGTCGCGGCCGTGACGGGTCGCGCCGGGTCGTACGAGACCCATCCCGCTATTCCACACATGGCGTGCTGTCTCCTTCGCTCTGCCTCTTGAGGGGTGGGGGTGCGGTCCCCGGTGTGCGGGGACCTCACCCCGCGGAAGGGCCGGCGGGTCAGACGTGCGCGGCCGGGACGTCCGCGCTCCGAGCGGCGCCCGGGCCGGTGAAGCGCCTGAACGTCCAGGTCATCCACATCACGACGAGGACCATGGCGACGCTGATCGCGGTGGCCCAGCCCATGGCCGTGGCCCAGCCGGCGGAAGTGGCCTCATGGCCGGCGACGGCGAAGAACACCGCGCCGATGACGGCCACGCCGGCGGCGCTCGCGAACTGCTGGGTGGTGGTGAGGATGCCGGAGGCGATGCCCGCGTCCTGAGGCCGTACGCGCATCAGCGCGGCCCCGAACAGGGCGGGGAGCACCACGCCGTTGCCCGCGCCGATCAGGCACAGGCAGGCCACGATCCAGGGCAGTCCGGTGTCGGGGCCGGCGGTGAAGAGCCGCACGGCGAGGGCGATCAGGCCGAGGGCGATGACCCCGCTGCTGACGACGAGGGCGCTCATGCCCCACCGGTCGGTGAGCCGGCCGCCGATCATGGAGGTGGCGGTGAAGAGGACGCCCATCGGGGAGAAGACCAGGCCCGCCTGGAACGGGCCGAGGTCCAGCCCGGACTGGAGGAGCAGGGTCAGGGTGAACATGAAGCTGCCGAAGTAGACCATGAACGCGACGCTCGCGACCACGCCGCCGCGGAAGGAGGGGCTGCGGAACAGCGGGAAGACGAGCACGGGGTCGCCGCCCCGGGCCCCGAGCCGCCGCTCCCAGCGCAGGGTCACCAGGGCGACGGGGACGGCCAGCGCCATGCTGATCCACGTCCACACGGGCCAGTCGGAGCTGTGGCCCATGGTCAGCGGGACCAGGAGCAGGGCGAGGGCGAGGGAGACGCCGAAGGCGCCGACGGGGTCGAGGCCGACGCGCCGGGTGTGGGTGCGGGCGGGCAGCACGCGCATCGCGGCGGCGGCGATGACCACGCAGAAGGGCACGTTGATCAGGAAGATGGTGCGCCAGCCCAGGCCGGCGAAGTCGGCGGCGATCAGGGCGCCGCCGAGCACCTGGCCGGCGATGGAGCCGAGGCCGGCCGCGGCGCCGTACCAGGCCATCGCGCGGGGCTTCTTCTCGTCGGGGAAGTCGGCCGTGACGACGGCGAGCACCTGCGGGACCATCACCGCGCCGGCCAGGCCCTGGGCCAGCCGGGCGACGATGAGCTGTTCGGGGTTGACGGCGATGCCGCAGAGCAGGGAGGTGATCCCGAAGGCGATCGTGCCGATGACGAAGAGCCGGCGGTAGCCGTATTTGTCCCCCAGCCGGCCCCCGGTGATCATGCCTGCCGCGTAGGCGAAGGCGTAGCCGCCGACGACGAGTTCGAGGGCCGCGGGTCCGGCGTGGATGCTCGTCTCCAGCGACGGCGCGGCGACGTTCACCACGAAGAAGTCGAACTGGGCGAAGAACATGGCCGACAGCAGTACGAGGAGGACGGGGCCGGTGCGCAGGGACGGGGGCGTGGTCTTGCCCGCCACGGTGGGCGGGGCGAGTTGGTCGGTCATGGGACTCCTCGGCGCCGGCGCGTACGGCGTGCGGCGCGGTTTGCGGACCTGTGGTCGGTCGGTACGGGGTGGTGGACGGAGGGGTGGAGCAGGGGGCCGCCCCGGCGGGGGTGCGCGCCCGGGGGGTGTCACGGGCGGCGTCTCCTCCCGTGGATGGCGCAGGTGACGCGGGAGGTGCACAGCCGGCGGCCGCCGTCGTCGGAGATGACGACCTCGTAGGTGGCCGCCGTGTCACCGAGGTGGAGTGCGGTCGCGACGCCGGTGACGGTTCCGCCGCGTACGGCCCGGTGGTGGGTGGCGTTGATGTCGACGCCGACGGCGATGTGCCCGTCCCCCGCGTGCAGCACCGCGCCGATGGAGCCGAGGGACTCGGCGAGGACGACCGAGGCCCCGCCGTGCAGCATGCGGTAGAGCTGGGTGTTCCCGGCGACGGGCATGGTGGCGACCAGCCGGTCCGGGGAGGCTTCGAGGAAGGTGATGCCCATCCGGCCGGCGAGGGTGCCGGCGCCCGCGGCGTTGATCCGGGCGACAGGGTCCTCGGACGGCGCGGGGAGGAAGCCGGTGATGCCGGTGGGGCCGGCGGGCGCGGCGGTCACCGGGGGACCACCGGTGCGGGCACGTCGGCGGTGGTGGCGACGGCCTCGGGGTCGGCCGGGCGGTAGGTCCGGAGGGAGACGTACTTCTCGCGCAGCTGCCGCTTGAGGACCTTGCCGGTGGGCCCGAGCGGGAGATCGGCCGGTGAGGCGGCGATCTCCAGCAGGGCGAGGCGGGGCTGGCCTATCCGGTCGAGGACGGCGTTGGCCCGGCGCAGCAGGTCCACGGCGTCCCGGGCGGGCGGCGCGCCGCCGTTCCCGCCGGCCGCGCGGTCGTACAGGCGGACGAGGGCGACGGGTACGGTCCGGTCGTGGTCGTGGCCCGCGACGACGGCGCAGTCGGCGACCTCGTCGAGGCCGAGCAGGAGCTCCTCCTCCATCAGCGCGGAGTAGCCGTCCCCGGCCTCGGTGCGGATCCGGTCGACGGCGCGGTCGACGTGGAAGAAGTCGCCTTCCTCGGTGCGGTGGACGAGGTCGCCGGAGAGCCAGTATCCGGCGAGGGTGGAGCGGTAGGTGGTGTCGGAGTCGTTCCAGTAGCCGCGGGCGATGGAGTCGCCGCGCACGCCGAGCAGGCCGACCTCGCCCGGGTCCGCGTGGCTGCCGTCCTCGCGCAGGACGGCGACCTCGGAGATCGGTACGCGCCGGCCGAGGTGGCGGGCGCGGGGCGGGCTGTCCGGGGTGATCACGCGGCGCAGCGCCGCCCAGCCGAGCTCGGAGGAGCCGAGGCCGTCGTCGATGACCGAGCCGGGCACGGTGGTGTCGCCGGTCCTGGTGCGGCCGAGCCGCATGAGCTTGCGCATATGGGCGTCGTGGCCGCAGTCGCCGAGGTTCAGCCACACCTCGACGGAGCCGAAGGCGGCCGGGTCGGGGTCACGGGTGGCCAGGTCGGTCAGGGCCTCGTTGAAGGCGAGGACGACGGTGGGCCGGTAGGTGGCGCAGCCGCGGGCGAGGCCGGGGCCGGTGGGGTCGGACCAGCCGACGGTGGGGAGTCCGGCGAGGAGGGAGTAGAAGGTGAAGGCGATGGCGCTGGAGTGGGACTGGGGGAAGGCCGCCAGGGCGAGGGAGCCGGCCGGCTCGGGCTGGTGCGCCAGCCGGTAGAGGGCGCCGGCGACGCTCTGCCGGTGGGTCCAGACCACGGGCTTGGGGTTGCCGGTGGTGCCGGAGGAGTGGCAGATGACGACCGGGTCCTCGGCACCGTGGCGGTACTCGGCGCCGGCGGGCGGGGTGCGGTTGCCGAGGATGCCGACGTCCTGGCGGGTGCGGGTCCAGCGGACGACGGGGAGTTCGCGCTCGCGGCCCGCGAAGAGGGCGAGCCGGGGGGCGTCGGTGTAGATGCCGACGGGGGCGGTGCGGCGGATGAGGCCGAGGGCGAGTTCGGGTTTCATCCGGCCGTTGATGAGCACCGCGATGGCGCCGATGCGGGCCAGGGCCGCGAGCTGGAGGTGGTCCTCGAAGGAGTCCTCAAGGTAGACGGCGACGCGGTCGCGGGGGCGGACGCCCTGGTCGTGGTACCAGGCCGCCCAGGCGTCGGCCAGCGCGTCGAGCTGGCGGAGGCTGAACTCCGACTGCTGCCAGCCCTCGGTGTTGAGGAGCGGGATGTCCGCGGCGATCAGCGGCAGGTCGGCGGCCGGGTTGAGCGCGGCGGCCACGCGCCACGCGTTGCCGCCGCCGAGGCCCGGGTGGTCCACGAGGCTCAGGCGGGCCTCCGGGGTCAGCAGAGTGCGTGAAGTGAGGGGCATCATTCACCTGGCTTCTGTCGGGAAGTACGGAACCGCGGAATCGCGGGGCGGCGCGACTACGGGAACTCCTCGGCACGTCGTTCGGGAGTTCCGGGGCCCGGGTGCGGAAAGGGCTCTGCCGTTGCTTTTCCGTTGCTTGCCCGGCCGCTCCGGAACCTCACGGTCCGCCGGTGGTGCCCGCCGACAAGCGAAGTTATCCGCGCCGGGCCGGGCACGGCCACCGGCCGGTCCATAGCCCGTCAAGTCCGCCCGCCAGAAGGTGTTTTCTCCCTCTCCCACCAGGCAGGACGTCCTGGGCGAGGGTTCCGCCCCGGCTCCCGGCCCCGGGGCTCCGAGGACCTGACGTACTGCCCCGCCGTCCCTTCGATACCGGAATTCCGTCTCGCTAGTGTCGGGAAAAGTCCTCCGGAGAGCTCCGGATCGCTATGACCGGTCCGTGCCCACTCGACAGGGCCCGATAAAGCCGACAAGGCCGATAAGGAGTACACCCGTGCGGAATTCCGACGCCGGTGACCGGCTTCGCGAAATAGTGGCGTGCGTTCTCGAGCTGGATGTGCGGGACGTACCGGCCGACGCCTCGTTCCACCAGGAGCTCAAGGTGGATTCCCTGGAGAAGGTCGAGATCGCGGCGCGCATCGAGCAGACCTTCGGCGTCGCGCTCACCGACGAGGAGACGGCGGCGGTCGACAGCGTGCGGGACGCGGCGGCCCTGCTGGCGGCGAAACGCGCCGACGCGGCCGCGGCCTTCCCGGATTCCCCGGCGCGTTCCCCGGCGGGCCCCCCGCCTCGTCAGGACGCCTCCGCCTCGCCGGCCGCCCCCGCCGGCCGCCCGTCACTGACGGACCGTCTGCTGGGCGTCCATCTGGCGGCGGGCCACGGCGACCGGACCGCCTATGCGGATCCCGACGCCGGCGAGGTGTCGTACGCGCGGCTCCACCGGGCGGCACGGGGCTACGCCGGGGCGCTGCGGGCGCGCGGCGTGCCGCCCGGCGTCCGTGGTCTGATCGTCGCCGAGGACTCGGTGGCCACCGCCGTGGCCGTGCTGGGCCTGTGGTGGCACGGCTGTGTGCCGGTTCCGGTGAGCCCGCTGCACTCCGACGCGGACCTGCGGTTCATCGCCGGGGACTGCGCGGCGGCCCTGGTCCATCTGGACGTCGGCGCGGCCCGGGAGCGCTCCTTGGAGGAGGCGTTCGCAGGCCTGTCCCGGTTCACGGGCGAGGGGGTGCGGGAGGGGCTGCGCACCGGCCGGGCGACCGACGCCCACCGGCCGGGCGGCACGGCACCCGCCGCCGCGCGGCCCGTCGACCGGGAGGCGCTGGTCCAGTACACCTCGGGCAGCACCGGCCGCCCGAAGGGCGTACGCCACTCCGCGGCCGGGATCACCGCCATGCTCGACGGGTTCGGCGAGGTGATGGGCCTGCGCCCGGACGACGTGGTGCTGTCCACCGCCCGGATGTCCTTCGGCTACGGCTTCGGCAGCTCCGTACTGTGCACCCTGGCCGCCGGGGCGAGCGCCGTCCTCCTGCGCGGCGCCGTCGACCCGCGCGCGGTCGCCGCCGCCCTGCGCCGCCACCGCCCGACCGTGCTGTGCTCGGTGCCCCGCCTGTACGCGGGACTGCTCGACACGCTCCCGTCGCCCGGCGACGAGGTGACCGGACGACTGCGGCTGTGCCTGACCGCCGGCGAGAACTGCCCGGCCGGGCTCAGCCTGCGCGTGCAGGAGGCCTTCGGCGCGCGGGTGATGAACTGCCTCGGCGCCACCGAGGTGATGCACGTCGCCGTCGCCACCCCGGCCGCGCCGCCCATGCACGGCCTCGCGGGCCTGCCCGTCCCCGGGGTGACCGTGACCGTCCGCGACGACCGCGGCGTACCGGTGCCGGACGGCACGGACGGCCGGCTGCACATCGGCGGGCCCACGGTCTCCCTCGGCTACGTCGGCCGCGCCGACGCCGGCGGTGCCACCTTCGCCGACGGCGGCGCGTACACCGGCGACCTGGTCCGGCGGAACCCCGACGGCGGCATCGTCTACCTCTGCCGCGCCGACGACGTCCTCAACCTCGGCGGTTACAAGGTCGTGCCCGGCGAGATCGAGGACGTGGTCCGCTCGATCGACGGCGTCACGGACTGCGTGGTGGTCGGCACCCCCGACCGGCACGGCCTCCAGCACTCCGTGGCCTTCACCGTGACCGCGGAGGGCGCCGACCGGGAGGCCGTACGGCGGGCCATCCGCGCCTCGGTCCGCTCCCGGCTCGCGCCCTACAAGCGTCCGAGCCGCTTCGAGTTCGTCGACGTCCTGCCCGCGACGGCCACCGGCAAGCTGGCCGCCTACAAGCTCCGTGAGCGGGTGGGGCGGTCATGAGCCGGGACATCGTCGGCATGGGGGCGGTCGCGAGCATCGGCTCCACACCCGAGGAGATCTTCGACTCGCTGTGCGCGGGCCGTACCGGGCTGGCCGGCCTCCGGGCCTTCGACACCACGAAGTACCGGGCGAAACGGGCGTACGAGATCGACGACCGGGCCCGGCCCGGTGCGGACGAACCGGGCCGCGCGACCCGTTGGC
This sequence comes from Streptomyces albireticuli, assembly GCF_021228125.1. GTDB lineage: Bacteria > Actinomycetota > Actinomycetes > Streptomycetales > Streptomycetaceae > Streptomyces > Streptomyces albireticuli. The sequence goes on along the minus strand of NZ_JAJQQS010000015.1, from coordinate 198,131 downwards.
TGAAGGCGGCCGTCGGCCGGGCCCTGGCCGACGCGGGCCACCCCGGCGACCTCGCGGACGTGCCCGTCCTCGTCGGCACCACGCTCCAGGAGCAGCGCAGCGCCGAGCTGTGGTGGAAGGAGGGCACCCCGCTCGACACCGCCGGCCTGCACTTCGGCACCGCGCTGCGGGAGACCTTCGGCGCCACCCGCACCTATACCTTCGCCAACGCCTGCGCGGCCTCCCTCTACGCACTGGCCATGGCCACGGACCTGATCGAGGCGGGCGAGGCCGACACCGTCGTCGTCGCGGGCACGGACGCCCTCGGCGAGAGCGCCTTCGGCACCCTGGACCGGGTGCAGAACGACGTCCCCGAGGCACTGCGCCCCTTCGACCGTTCGCACAAGGGCATGCTGATGGGCGAGGGCGCCGTGGCCGTGGTCGTACGGCGTGCCGCCGCCCCCGGGCAGCGGGTGTACGCCCGGCTGCGGGCCGTCGGCGTGAACTGCGACGCCCACCACCCGACGGCCCCCGACCCGGCGGGCATCACCCGCGTGCTGCGGGACGCCTACCGGCGCGCCGGGGTGGGGCCGGAGGACATCGACCTGGTCATGCTGCACGGCAGCGGCACCCCGAAGAACGACACGACCGAGGCCGGGGTCCTCTCGGCGCTCTTCGAGCCCGGCGCCGGGCCCCTGATGACCGCCGTCAAGTCGATGACGGGGCACACGCTGGGCGGTTCGGGGCTGCTGAGCCTGGTCATGGCGGTGCTGGCCACCCGGCGGGGCACCGTGCCGCCGGTGCTCGGGCTCACCGACCCCGTGCCGGAGGCCGCCGGGCTCCGGCTCGTCCGGCACCAAGCGGCGGCCGCCCGGATCGGCATCGCCCAGGTCGACGCGTTCGGCTTCGGCGGGATCAACGCGGTGGCGATCCTGGAGGCGGCACGATGAGGCGCGACGGACACGACGGCACGGCGGGTACGGAAAGGGCGGACGGGCGGCGGGCGGCGGCCCGGGAGGTCGTCGTCACCGGTGCGGGGCTCGCCGTGCCGGGGCTGACGCTGCCGGACGAGCTGCTCGGTGCCGTACGCGAGGGCGGCTTCGACCCGCACACCGGCCTGACCGGCCGCGAGATGCGCCACAAGGACCGCGGCTCCCGCCTCGCCCTGCGCGCCACCGAGCCCGCGCTGCGCGACGCCGGCCTGTACGGCGAGGACGGCTTCGGCGGCGACGGGGACACGACCGCCGTCCTGGTGTCCTCCAACTTCGGCATCCTGGACAGCGTCTGCGCGTTCACCGACATCATCGCCCGGGACACCGTGACCGGGCTGAGCCCGCTCGGCCTGCCGCAGACGTCGAGCAACGTCACGGCCGGCTCCGTCGCCATGCGGCACGGGCTGCGCGGGCCGAACATCACCCTGTGCAACGGCCCCACGAGCGGGCTCGACGCGGTGTACTGGGCGCGGGGCGTGATCGCCGCCGGGCGCGCGGAGACCGCCGTGGTGATCGGGGTGGAGCCCGCGGGCGACGCCGTCACCAAGCTGCTGGGCGCCCCGGTCCTCGACGGTGCCGTCGCCCTCGTGCTCGAGTCGCGTACGGGCGCGGAGGCACGCGGCGCGCGCGCCCGGGCCACGGTCGGCGGTTACGCGCGCGCGGCGGACCGGGCGGCGGCCGTGGCGGCCGTGACCTCCGGGCGCGCCGCGGGGCCGCCGGGTCTGTGGCTCACGGAGGGGGACGGCTCGCCCGCTCCCGGCCAGGGTCCCGTGCCCGGGGCGGCGGCCTTCGACCTCCAGGCCCGCCTGGGTCCGTGCGCCGGCGCGCTGGGCGTCCTCCAGTGCGCCGCCGCGGTCGCCCACTTCGACGCCGGCCGCGACGGCGCGGTCCTCGCCACCGCCGGGGGTGCGGGGGACGACGCGGTCGCGGCGCTCCTGCTGACCGGGCCGCGGGGCTGACCGTGGGTGCGGTACCCGGGGCCGCCTTCCGGGGCCGGGTGCCAGGCCCCTTACGACAGCCCCCTTCCGGCGGACCCCTTCCGGCAGACCTCTTCCGACAGCGCTTTCCTTACACCTGACGACGCATGAGGAGTCATCCATGTCCGTACAGCCCCAGTCCCCCGTCCTCGACGTCGAGGAGCTCCGGGCCGTCGTGGCCGGCGCGCTGGAACTGCCCGTGGAGGAGGTCACCGACGACGCCCGTTTCAAGGAGGACCTCGACGTCGACTCGCTGATCTCGCTGGAGATAGCGGTCCGCGTGGAGGAGCGCTTCGGCATCCGGATCGACGACGCGGAGCTCGCCGGACTCGGCTCGTTCCGGCGTGTGAGCGCGCTGGTACGGGACCGGGTCGGCGGGCGGTCCGCCGCATGAGCGCGCGGGCCGGCACGGCACCGGACGGCCGGGCCGGCGACCCGGCCGGGCGGCCGGCCGCCCTGGTGACGGGCGGCTCCCGGGGCATCGGCCGCGCCGTCGTCCTGCGGCTGGCCGAGGACGGCTTCGACGTCGCCTTCTGCTACCGCGCGCACTCCGACGAGGCCGACGCCACCGTCAAGGCGGCCGAGGCGGCCGGGGCCCGGGTCCTGGCCGTGCGGGCCGACGTCGCGGACGCCGGCCGGGCCCGCGCGTTCGTCGCCGAGGCGGCGCGGGAGCTGGGGCCGCCGGCGGCCGTGGTCACCTCGGCGGGCATCACCCGGGACCGGCCGCTGCCCCTGATGTCCGATCAGGAGTGGCACGAGGTGATCGACACCAACCTGCACGGCACGTACCACGTCTGCCGCGCGGCCGTCTTCCCGATGATGAAGCGGCGCGGGGGCGCGATCGTCACCCTGTCGTCCGTCGCGGGGCTCCACGGCAACGCGGCCCAGGCCAACTACGCCGCGTCGAAGGCCGGGATCATCGGCTTCACCCGCTCCCTCGCGAAGGAGGGCGGCAGGTACGGCGTCCGCGCGAACGTCGTCGCCCCCGGCCTGATCGCCACCGATATGACGGCGGAGCTGCCGGAGGCGGTGACGCGGCGCCATCTGGAGCGGATACCGCTGGGGCGGGCGGGGCGGGCGGAGGAGGTCGCGGACGTGGTGGCCTTCCTGGTGTCGGCGCGGGCGGGGTATGTGACGGGACAGGTGGTGGAGGTGAACGGGGGGCTGGGAGGGTAGGGGGTGTGCGGGGTCATGGGCGGGACGGCTTTCCCCTGACCGTCCCTTCCCGGGACCGGGGGCCGCAGGCTGGACACCAGCCTGCCCGGTGCCCGAGGAACCGGGGCTCGGGGCGGATCTCCCAGGGGCGGCGGGGCCCCCGTTCACAGCAGCCGTTCCGCCAGGTACCGCTGGAACTGCCACAGCGGGCGTTCCAGGTGGGAGAAGCGCCCGTTCGACGGCGCGGGGCGCGAGTTCAGGCCCCGCTGGACGCCCCGGATCGCGACCAGGTCCTCCTCCTGGATCAGTGTGAGCTGCCGGCGGACCTCCTCCAGGGAGTCGGTGAAGCCGGGCGCGCCCGACGCACCGGGCGGCACCAGCGCGGTCAGCCGGGCGTCGTGGCTGGCCGGGCCGGTCGGCAGCCAGCGGATCCAGACCGCGCTGTCGCGCAGGACCGCCAGCACGAACTGCGGGAAGATTCCGGCGATCAGCAGCCCCGGCGCTTCCTCGCCGTCCTCCGGCCGCCTCTCGCCGGGGGCGGCGGCGAAGGGGGTGAACATCGTGAACCAGCGCCCGTCGCAGGCGTCGACCCGGGTGTCCTTGCCCGGCAGGACGGGCTCCAGGGTGGCCGCGTGGGTGCCCATGTGGTGGTAGTTCTCCGAACCGTTCTCCACCGCCACCTTCCAGTTGGCCGGCACGTCCTCCCAGGCGAGGGTGACGACGCTCTCCCAGCGGTCGAGGCCGTAGCCGGCCAGGACCCGGTCCAGGCCGGCGAGTCCGGCGTCGGGCGAGGGCGCCCGGGGGTCGAGGCTGAGCAGGACGAAGCCGTTCCAGACCGCGAGGCGGTACGCCGGCAACCGGCAGGAGGCCCGCTCGAACTCGACGCCGTGCATCAGCGGCGCTCCGGCCAGCTGCCCCGCGTAGCGGCCGTTCAGCCGGTACGTCCAGGTGTGGTACGGGCAGACGAGCCGCTTCAGGCTGCCCTTGCCGGGGGTGTTCTCCGGTGGCAGGACGTCCATGAACCGGTGGCGGCACACCCGGGAGAGGGCGTGCAGCTCGCCGCCCTCGTCCCGGGTGATCACCAGGGGGGTGCCGAGCACGTCCAGCCGGAGGTAGCTGCCGGGCTCCGGGACCTCGTCGGCCCGGGCCACGCACAGCCACTCCTTCCGGAAGATCCGCTCGATCTCGCGGCCGTACCACTCGGGGGAGGTGTACGCCTCGGGCGGCAGGGTCTCGCCGCGTTCGAGGGGCAGCGCGGCGAGCCGTCGCAGCTCCTCCAGCAGCGCGGGCACCGGGGTGCCGCGGTGATGGCCCGTCATATCTGTGGCGTCCGTCATGACCGGGGACCTCGCTCTCTCATCGTGGGACCGCGGCCGGCCCGGGCGTCCGGGCGCCGAAGAGGGGCACGCCGTAGCGCCGTGCGCGGAAGCGGCTGTAGAGAAGGGTGACGACGGCGACCAGGCCGAGCAGGGCGAGCCCCTTGCCGCGGTTGAGCGCGGGCACGGCCTCCACCGGGCAGGTCAGGGCCACGAGCACGCCGATCGCGCAGTCGAGCACCTGGGCACCGCCCCACAGCGCCGTCAGGGCCGTGAGCCCGCCGCGCAGCGCCGGGGACGTGTGCCAGGCGGCCTCGCGTCCCTCGGCCGCGGCGGGCGTGGACCAGTACTGCGCGACCTGGAAGGCGAAGGGCCGGGCGGCGAGGAGCGAGCCCAGGATCCAGATCCCGGCGGCCACCGACAGGCTCGCGTCCTTGACCAGGAGCACCCGTGGGGTTCCGCTGAGCAGCGAGGTGACCACGCGCACCGCGAGCATGCCGATCACGAAGAGGTCGAAGCCGTCGGCCTCGCGCCGCCGGGCGAGCGTCCAGAGCACCCGCCCGGCCGGGACCGCGCCGCTGAGGGTGAGGGCCGGCAGCCGGCCGACCCCCTGGGACCGCAGACCGTAGAACACGGCGAGCGGGAGGACCACGTTGAAGCCGAGGGGGGCGGCCAGCGCCCTCCAGACCGGTGGTCCGTCCGCGGGGCCGTGACCTCGGGCCGTACGACCTTCCCGGCCCCCACAGCCGTTCGATGTCGTCATACCGAAAACGGTAGATCGGCATGACAGGGGATAAATCGGCGCACCGGGCGAGATTCCCGCCCGGTGCGCTACATCTCTCTACATCCTTCGGATGAGCCGGCGGCAGCCCTCCGGATCAGCGGATCACGACGGAGTTGTGCGACTGGAAGAGCCCGCACCACTCGCCGTACGGCCTGCGGTCGCAGGTGTACGGGTCGGTGATGACGCGGCCGGAGTTGTCGGTGTTACGGGCCGGGGTGCCGCCCGGCTTGTGGGCCCAGATGCCCCCGGGGTGCAGGCGGTACCAGTGGTAGTCGCGGAAGCCGCCCGGGAAGGTGCCGGTGACCAGCGCGAGGACATAGCGCAGCGAGCCGGGCGGCTGGCAGTTGCCCCAGACCCGCAGGCCGTCGCGCAGGGCGCCGGTGGCCACCTCGTTGCAGCGCACCGTGCCGGGGATGGTGTAGCCGTGGGCGCGACCGGGCTGGGCGAAGGTGTTGGTCCGCCGGTTGACCGCGAAGTTGTAGCAGTTGTTGTGCGGCTGGGTGTCGGGGCTGTTCCAGAAGGCCGGGTTGAACGGGGTCACGTCGTAGGCGCAGGCGAGCGCCGCCCCGTCGCCCAGCGAGGCTATCTGTCCCTCCGCCTCGACCGGGCCGTTGCCGTCGTCCTCGTCGTGGGGCTCGACGGTGGTGGCGCCGCCCGCGCCCTGCCGCGCGGTACGCCGGATCTCCTCGCACACGGATTCGAGGAACTCCTCCGGATAGCCGACGGTACCCGTGGCGTCCCCGGCGTCCCCCGTCTCCGGGGGGCCCGCCGACCCGGCCGCGGCGGCCGGCATGGTGCGCACCAGCCGTTCCGCGATCTCGGCGCCGGCGTAGGGGTCCAGGGCGCCGCCGCCCGCGAGCTCGAACCTCGGCGGCAGCCCCGCGGTGTCCAGGTCGTCGGTGAGCTCCACCTGGACGCCGCGGAAGCCCAGCCCGGTGTAGCCGCTGGCCACCTCGGCGACGGCGGCCCGGTTGCGCGCGACGAGCTCCAGCAGCTCGCGCACCTCGTCGGCGTCATGGATCTCCCACGACGGATTCGGGCGTCCGGAGAAGATATCGACGACCACACGGATTCCCATGGATTTTCCCCCTCGTGCATTTACCGGTCGGGCAGAAAAGCGGAACAGCGGCCGCCGAAGAGAGTGGCGGCCGCCGCGAAACACCTCGCTTTCTACTCCCGGCCCACCGGCCGGTCAAGCAGGGTCCGAGGGGAAAATTATTTCTACTCCCGGTACCGAAAAAATCAACAGAAACATGCATTGACACATGGTGGGCGCCGCTGGGAATGTCCCTTGCACAAGGGCGCGCCGCCGGGCGCATTCGAGGCGAACGGGGGATCCCCAGCATGCCACCGGCCACGGAAGACCCCACCGCCGGCACGGCGGTGCCGAAAGCGTCCGCAATATCCGGAACAGAATTCTCCGATTCTCCGCCGACCGGTGGGGCCGAGGAGCCGGGCGCGTCCCCCGGGACCCCGGAGGCCGCCCCGCACCCCGTGCACGGCCGCTACCGCGGCGGCTCCGGGAACCAGCGGCTGGAGCTGCGGGTGGACGTCGACGGCGCGCGGCCGCTCGGAAAGGTGAGCGGCGACTTCTTCGGCACCAGCGGCGCCACCACCTCCTACGCGGGCTCCTTCGTCGTCCACGATCCGGTGGTCAGCCGGTCGCCGTCCGAGGTGGTGATCGAGGGCCGGGGGACCTTCACCGCCCCGGCGGCCTTCCCGGTCGTGCGCGTGACCGTCCCGCGGGTGCCGTCCGACCGGCCGCCGGCCGCCGCGGAGGTGCGGTTCTCCGGAGCCGCGGGCCAGGCGGGCGCCGCCTTCACCTGCGCGTTCGAGTCGCCGTTCTTCCGCACCGTCGAGTGGGAGCAGGACTCGGTGGCGGGCAAGGCGCCCTTCGTTTCGTATGACACCGGGTCCCTGCCGCGGCCGGCCGGCAGCCCGCCGCGCGTGCTGACGGTGCCGGGGGCGTACGCGGAGGCGGGCGTCGAGCTGCTGGTCTCCGGCGGCGCGAACGTCATAGCCGACAGCCCCGACGGCTGGACCGACCGGGAACTCCACGCCGCGATGCAGAGTCAATTCAGCAGGTGGCGGAATGCTCCGCAGTGGAAGGTATGGCTGCTGGTGGCCGGGAGTTACGCGGAAATGGCGGGCGTGCGCGGCATCATGTTCGATGCCCGGGACGCTTTCCAGCGGCAGGGCTGTGCCGTGTTCCACGACCAGATCCAGGGCGCCGACGCCGCCTCCCGGCGCGCACAGCTGCGCACGTATGTCCACGAGCTCGGCCATTCCTTCAACCTGCTGCACTCCTGGCAGAAGAACCTCGCCCGCCCACCGGCGCCGCTCGGCCCGAACAGCGGCCTGGGAGACCTCTCCTGGATGAACTACCCGCAGAACTACGACCCCGGCTCCGGCGGCCCTTCCGGCACCGCCGCCTATTGGGCGGCTTTCCCCTTCCGTTTCACCCCGGACGAAATCCTGCACCTGCGGCACGGGTTCTACCGGAACGTGGCCATGGGGGCGAGCCCCTTCCGCACGGGGTCCGCCGACGCCGAGCTCTTCGCACCGCCCCTGGCCGACGGGTCGGGGCTGCGGCTGACCCTGCGGGCGCGCAGCGCCTTCGCGTACGGCGAGCCGGTCGTCGTGGAGCTCGCGCTCGCCACGACCGATCCGCGCGGCCGCTCCACGCACGCCTTCCTCCACCCGGACGACGACATGACGGACGTCCTCATCCGGCAGCCCTCCGGGCGGACCGTGCTCCACCGCCCGCTGCTGCGGCGTTGCGTCGACGAGCGCCGTACGGTCCGCCTCGACGCGGACCGGCCCTCGGTCCACACCAGCGCGTACATCGGCTACGGCCAGGACGGGCACCACTTCGCGCAGCCGGGCACGTACCTGCTGCGCGCCCGCTACGTCGCCTCGGACGGCTCCCGCGTCGTGTCGCCCGCCCTGCGGATCGTCGTCAGGCACCCGCTGTCCGAGGCCGACGAGCACGTCGCCGAGCTGATGACGGGAGAGGAACAGGGCGCGCTCCTCGCGCTCCGCGGTTCCGACGCGCCCTCGCTGCGGGCCGGCAACGACGCGTTCGACGAGGTCGTCGAGCGCTATCCGCGGCACCGGCTGGCCGTCCACGCCCGGTTGGTGAAGGGGCTCAACGCGGAGAGCGAGTTCAAGAGCATCGCCCCCGGCGGGGCCGGGCTGACGGTGCGCCCCGCCGACGCCGGGGAGGGCGTACGGCAGCTGTCGTCGGTGGCCGAGGACTCCCTGCGGGGCCGCGGCGTCGACGACATCACCCTCGACCTCGTGATGCGGCGCCTCGCCCGCGCCCACGCCCGCCTCGGCGACCTCGACCGGGCGGGCGCCGTGCTCGACCGGGCCGTGCGGCACTTCTCCGCGACGGCGTACCGGCCGCACGTGGTGGACGCCGTGCACGGCCGGCTGGAGGCGACCCGGGCGGAACTGACCGCGGAGTTCGGCACATGAGCACGAAGGACGACCGGAACACCCTGAGCACATGAAGCGTGTGAAGCACCTTGAGCACTTGAGCACCCGAGAGCGTGACCGCCCCGGCGCCCCCGCGCGCCCGAGGCACCCCGTACGCCCGGCACACCCTCGCGCGTGACGGGCGTTCCGGAAGGCGGGCCGGTTCCCACACCCCCGGCGGGCCGGCCCGCCGCCTCCGGGCGGGTGTCCCCGTGAACGGGCCGGCCGCCCGCGCGCCGTGATCGCGCGGGCGGCCGGCCTCAGCCCCGTACCGGCGCTCCGGCCCGTCTCAGCCGTCCACCGCCAGCCGGTACCCCCGCTTCGGGACCGTGCGGACGAGACCCGCGTACGCGCCGAGCCCCTGCCGCAGCCTGGCCACGGCCGCCTCGACGGCGTGCTCGTCCGGCGGCGGGTCCGCCCACACCCGGCGCAGCAGGTCGGGGCGGCTGAGCACCCGGCCGGGCCGCTCGGCCAGGGCGCGCAGCAGCGCCGCCGGCACCGGCGGCAGCCAGATGCTCTCGCCCCCGACCAGGAGCGCGCTGCCCTGGAGTGCCATGTCCCGGCCGCCGGCCCGCAGTTCCCGCCGGCCACGGGCGGGCAGGGTCTCGGTGAGCGTGCGGACCAGGGCGCCGAGCCTGCCGCGCTCCGGCCGGACGGCCGCTACCCCGAGGTCCTCCAGCGGCCGGGCGCACAGGGGCCCGACGCACACCGGCACCACGTCCCCGCGCAGCGCGGCGAGCACCTCGTCGCGCAGGCCCGCCGTCCGCGCGGCCTCCAGGAAATAGCCGATCGCCGGCGCGCTGGTGAAGGTCAGGGCGTGCACCTCGCGGCGGGCCGTCTGCTCGGCCAGGCGGCGCACCCCCTCGGGGTCCGGTGGGGGCGCCCACCGGTAGACCCGTACCTCGATCACCTGGGCGCCGTGGTCGCGGAGCGCGGCGGCGAAGCCGTCGGCGGGCGCGCCGTGCTCCTGCACCGCTATCCGGCGGCCGCGCACGCCCCGGGCGAGCATCCAGGCCAGCAGTTCGTCACAGCCCTCGGTGCGGGGCGAGTACGTCTCCGCGAGTCCGCTGGCGCGTACGGCGCCGGTGGCCTTGGGCCCCCTGCTGAGCACCGTCGCGGCCCGGCACAGCTCGGCCAGGCGGGTGCCGTGCCCCCAGCCCTCGGCGGCGCTCATCCAGCCGCGCCAGCCGACGCCGGTCGTCGCCACCACGTAGTCGAGCGGCCGCGTGAGGCACGCCTCGGTGGCGCGGCGCAGCGCCACGTCGTCCTCGATGGGCACGATCCGCATGGCGGGAGCCCCGGTCACCCGGGCTCCCCGGCGTTCGAGGAGTGCCGTCAGTTCGTCGCGGCGCCGGTCGGCGGTCACCCCGATCACGAAGCCCGCCAGTGGACCGGCCTCTGCGGTGGTGGCGCCTGTTCCCATGCACGGCATCGTCCGCCCGTACGGTTTCGGCCTCGTTGCGCCCCCGTCACACGAGGGTTAGCGGAACCCCGGCCGGCGTTACGAAGGATGTCGTACCGCCCACGGCCGCCGGACCGGTGTGTGAGCGGCGTGTTCCGTGCCGGCAACACCGCCGAATCGGCCACGACACGGGCGGCGGCGACGCTCTTGGACATGACGACGACCGACACCCACTGCCCGTACTGCTCGCTCCAGTGCGGGATGCGGCTGCGCACCGCGGACACCGGCGCGGCCCCGGTCGAGGTGCTGGAACGGCCGGAGTTCCCGGTGAACCTGGGGGCGCTGTGCGGCAAGGGGCGGACGGCCGCGGCGGTGCTGCGGCCGGCCGTGCGGCTGACGGAGCCCCTGGTGCGCGACGTGCGGGGCGGTGAGCTGCGGCCCGCCTCCTGGGACGAGGCGCTGGACCGGACCGTCGCGGGCATGTCCGCCGCACGGGAACGTTACGGGCGGGACGCGGTGGGGGTGTTCGGCGGGGGCGGGCTGACGAACGAGAAGGCGTATCTGCTGGGCAAGTTCGCCCGGGTGGCGCTGCGGACGGCGAGCGTCGACTACAACGGCCGGTTCTGTATGTCGTCCGCGGCGGCCGCGCACCGGCGGGCCTTCGGCATCGACCGGGGGCTGCCCTTCCCGATGGCGGACATCAGCCGCACGGGCTGTGTGATCCTGGTCGGCTCGAACCCGGCCGAGACGATGCCGCCGGCGCTGCGCTACTTCCGTGAGCTGCGGGAGAACGGCGGCCGGCTGATCGTCGTCGACCCGCGCCGCACCCGGACGGCCGAGCTGGCCGATCTGCACCTCCAGCCGCTGCCGGGCGGTGATCTGGCGCTCGCCCTGGGGCTGTTGCACCTGGTCGTCGCGGACGGGCACCTGGACGAGGACTTCATCGCCCGGCGCACGACGGGCTTCGAGGCGGCCCGTGCCGCGGCGATGGCGCACTGGCCGGAGCGGGTGGAACGGCTGACGGGGGTGCCGGCGGCGACACTGGCCGCGGCCGTGGAGATGTTCACCTCCGCCCCGGAGGGCATGGTGCTGACGGCCCGGGGCCCCGAGCAGCACAGCAAGGGCACGGACACCGTCGGCGCGTGGATCAACCTGTGCCTGGCGACCGGCAGGGCGGGGCGTCCGCTGTCCGGTTACGGCTGCCTCACCGGTCAGGGCAACGGCCAGGGCGGGCGCGAGCACGGCCAGAAGGCCGACCAGCTGCCCGGCTACCGCTCGATCGAGGACCCGGCGGCCCGGGCGCACGTGGCCGCGGTGTGGGGCGTGGACCCCGCCTGCCTGCCGGGGCCCGGACGGTCGGCGTACGAGCTGCTGGACGCCCTCGGCCGGGCGGACGGGGTGCGGGCCCTGCTGGTGATGGGCTCCAACCCCGTGGTGTCCGCGCCCCGCGCGGCCCATGTGACCGAGCGGCTGCGGGCGCTGGACTTCCTCGTGGTCGCCGACCCCGTGCTCTCCGAGACCGCCCGGCTGGCCGACGTCGTCCTGCCGTCCGCCCAGTGGGCGGAGGAGACCGGCACCCTCACCAACCTGGAGGGCCGGGTGCTCCTGCGCCGAAGGGCCGTCGACGCGCCGCCGGGTGTCCGCGACGACCTCGCCGTACTGAGCGGCCTGGCCGGCCGGCTGGGGGTGCCCAAGGGCTTCCCGGCGGACCCGGAGGAGGTCTTCGAGGAGCTGCGCCGGGCCTCTGCGGGCGGCCCGGCGGACTACGCGGGCATCAGCTACGCGCGGATCGGGGCCGAGGACGGGGTGTTCTGGCCCTGCCCGGACGAGGCGCACCCGGGGACGCCCCGGATGTTCCTGGACCGCTTCGCCACCCCCGACGGCCGGGCGCGGTTCGCGGCCGTGTCGCACCGCCCGGCGGCGGAGGAACCGGACGCCGAATTCCCGCTGTTCCTGACGACGGGCCGGGTGGTGGGGCAGTACCAGAGCGGGGCGCAGACCCGCCGCGTCGAGGAGCTCAACAGGGCCGCGCCCGGCCCGTTCGTGGAGCTGCACCCCGCTCTCGCCGGGCGTCTCGGGGTGGCCGAGGGACAGCTGCTGGCCGTCAGCAGCCGGCGCGGGCGTGCGGTGGCCCCGGCCCGGGTGACCGACGCGATCCGGCCGGACACGGTCTTCATGCCGTTCCACTGGGGCGGCGAGGGGCGGGCCAACTCGGTCACCAACCCGGCCCTCGACCCGGTGTCGGGGATGCCCGAGTTCAAGGTGTGCGCGGTGCGCGTGGAGCGCGCCGCCGCGGAGGCGGACCGGTGAGGGCCGCCCGTACCCCCTCCGGGGGCGCCGTCGCCGTGGTGGGCGCGGGCATGGCGGCCGCCCGCTTCGCCGAGCGGTTCCACGCCCTGGGCGGCCGGGGCGAGGTGACCCTCTACGGTGCCGAGCCGGCCGCCCCGTACAACAGGGTGCTGCTGGCGGACGTGCTCACCGGGCGGTACGGCGCGGAGTCGCTCACCCTGCCCTATGGGACGGCGGTCGCCCGCACCGGCCGTGAGGTCACCGCCGTGGACCCGGGCGCCCGCGTCCTGCGCCTGGCGGACGGCACGAGCGCCGCGTACGACGCGCTGCTGCTGGCCACCGGGGCCGAGCCGGTGCTGCCCCCGGTGCGCGGCCTGTACGGGCCGGACGGCTCCCCGCGGGAAGGGGTGCACGTCTTCCGCACCCTCGGCGACTGCCGCCGGCTGGCCGCGGCCGCGGCGGCCGCGGAACGCGCCGTCGTCATCGGCGGCGGGGTGCTCGGGGTGAGCGCGGCCCGTGCGCTGGCGGTGCCGGGCCGGGGCCCGGGCGGGCTGCCCGTGGAGATCGTCCACCAGGCGCCGCACCTGGCCGAACGGCACCTCGACGCGCAGGCCGCCGCGCTGCTGCGGCACGGGCTCGCCGCGCTGGGCGTCGCGGTCAGCGCCGGCAGCCGGGCCCGCGCCCTGCGCGGCACCGGCCGGGTCACCGGCGTGGAACTGGCCTCCGGCCGGGTGCTGGACGCCGACCTGGTGGTGCTGGCCTGCGGGGTGCGGCCGCGCACCGGGCTCGCCCGCGCGGCCGGCCTCCCGGTCCGCACCGGGATCGTCGTCGACGACACCCTGGCCTGCGCGCCCGGCGTGTACGCGGTCGGCGACTGCGCCGAGCACCGGGGCACCGCGTACGGCACGGCCCTCGCCGCCTGGGACCAGGCCGACGTCCTGGCGGCGCGGCTCTCCGGCGCCGCTCCGGGCGCGGTGTACAGCGGTTCGCGCCCGCTGGCGCGGCTGACGGCGGGCCCCCTGGAGTACGCGGCGTTCGGCGAGACCGGCGGCGAGGGCCCGGGGCTCGACGTGCTCCGGCTGGCCGACGCCACCCGTGGCGCGTACCGGAAGCTCGTGCTGCGCGGCGACCGGCTCGTCGGCGGCATCCTCCTGGGCGACCCGGCCGCGGCCTGCGCCCTCTCCCGGGCCTACGAGCGGGACGACCCGCTGCCCGTGGACCCCCTTTCCCTGCTGATCACCCGAGGAGCGTCCCGATGACGACGAAGGAGCTGGTCCTGGTCGGCCACGGCATGGTCGGCCAGCGTTTCCTGGAAGCCCTGGCCGAACGGGCCGGCGAGGCGGGCCGGACGGGCCCGGTCGGCACCGCCGGATGGCGGGTGACCGTGCTCGCCGAGGAGCCCCGGCCCGCCTACGACCGCGTCCGGCTGACCTCGTGGTTCTCGGGGGCCTCCGCCGAGGAGCTCTCCCTGTGCCCCGAGGGGTTCATGGCCGGGAACGGCATCGAGCTGCGGCTCGCCGAACCGGCCACCGCCGTCGACCGGGACGCCCGGACGGTCACCACCGCCGCCGGGGAGCGGCTCCCCTACGACGCGCTCGTACTGGCCACCGGCTCGTACGCCTTCGTGCCGCCCGTCCCGGGGCACGACGCCCCCGGCACGCACGTCTACCGGACCCTGGAGGACCTGGAGGCGATCCGGGCCGACGCCGGCGGCGCCCGGGTGGGCGTCGTCATCGGCGGCGGGCTGCTCGGGCTGGAGGCGGCCGGCGCGCTGCGGGCCATGGGGCTGGAGACCCATGTGGTGGAGTTCGCCCCCCGGCTGATGGCCCTCCAGGTGGACGAGGGCGGCGGCGCGGTCCTGCGCCGCAAGATCGAGGAGCTGGGCGTCGTGGTGCACACCGGCGCGGGCGCCCAGCGGATCGACACCGGCGACGACGGCCGGGTGCGCGGGCTGACGCTGTCCGACGGCACGGAACTCAGCGCCGGCATGGTGGTGTTCTCCGCGGGGGTGCGGCCGCGCGACGAACTGGCCCGCGCCTGCGGGCTGCCCGTGGGCGAGCGCGGCGGGATCGTCGTCGACGAGCGGTGCCGCACCGCCGACCCCGCCGTCCTGGCCATCGGCGAGTGCGCGCTGGCGGCCGACGGCCGGGTGTACGGACTCGTCGCCCCCGGTTATGCCATGGCCGAGGCCGCCGCGCGCGAACTCACCGGCGCGGCGGGCTCCTTCACCGGGGCCGACACCTCCACCAAGCTCAAGCTGCTGGGCGTGGACGTGGCCAGCTTCGGCGACGCGCACGGCACCACCGAGGGCGCCCTCGACGTCCTGTACTCCAGCAGCCGGGAGGGCGTGTACAAGAAGCTGGTGATCGGTGCCGACGGCGCCCTGCTCGGCGGGGTGCTGGTCGGCGACACCGAGGCGTACGGGACGCTGCGCCCGCTGGCCGTCAGCGGCACCCCGCTGACCACACCGCCGGAGCGGCTGGTGCTGCCCCCGTCGGCCGGCGCCCCGGCCGGCCCGGTGACGCTGCCCGACGAGGCGGTCGTGTGCTCCTGCCACCACGTGAGCAAGGGCGAGGTCAGGGCGGCCGTGCGGGACCGGGGATGTACGTCCGTCCCGGAGGTCAAGAAGTGCACCAGGGCGGGCACGGGCTGCGGCAGTTGCGTGGGGCTGCTGAAGACCGTGGTCACCGAGGAGCTGGCGGCCGGTGGCGTGGAGAGCGCCCGGGGGCTGTGCGAGCACTTCGCGCTCACCCGCGCCGAGCTGTACGAGATCGTCCGGGTGAAGGGCATCACCGGCTTCTCCCGGCTGATCGACGAGCACGGCACCGGCGAGGGCTGCGACGTCTGCAAGCCCGTCGTCGCCTCGATCCTGGCGAGCCTCGGCAACGGCCACATCCTGGACGGTGAGCAGGCCGCCCTCCAGGACACCAACGACCACTTCCTGGCCAACCTCCAGCGCAACGGCTCGTACTCGGTGGTGCCCCGGGTGCCCGGTGGCGAGATCAGCCCCGAGGGACTGATCGTCATCGGCGAGATCGCCCGTGACTTCCGGCTCTACACCAAGATCACCGGCGGTCAGCGGATCGACCTCTTCGGCGCCCGGGTGGACGAACTGCCGCTGATCTGGAAGCGCCTGGTGGACGCCGGCTTCGAGTCCGGACACGCCTACGGCAAGGCCCTGCGCACCGTGAAGTCCTGCGTCGGCGAGACCTGGTGCCGCTTCGGGGTGCAGGACTCGGTGGCCCTCGCCATCGAGCTGGAGCTGCGCTACCGGGGCCTGCGCGCCCCGCACAAGCTGAAGTCCGCCGTGTCCGGCTGCGCCCGGGAGTGCGCCGAGGCGCGGAGCAAGGACTTCGGGGTGATCGCCACCTCGGCGGGCTGGAACCTCTACGTCGGCGGCAACGGCGGCACGTCGCCGCGCCACGCTGATCTGCTCGCCGCCGACCTCGACCGGGAGACCCTGCTCCGCACGATCGACCGGTTCCTGATGTTCTACATCCGCACCGCCGACCGGCTGGAGCGCACCGCCCCCTGGCTGGAACGGCTGGAGGGCGGCCTGGACCACCTGCGCGCGGTGGTCATGGACGACGTGCTGGGCATCTGCGCCGACCTGGACGAGCTGATGACCCGGCACATCGAGACGTACGAGGACGAGTGGGCGGCCACGCTGGCCGACCCGGACCGGCTGCGCCGCTTCGCCTCCTTCGCCAACGCCCCCGGCACCCCCGACCCGACCGTCCGCTTCGTCCCCGAGCGGGACCAGATCCGCCCCGCCCCGCCGGTGGTCGCCGGCACCACGCTGGAGGTACGCACACGATGACCGTGGAGATCCACGACGGGAGCGGCTGGCGGCCCGTCTGCGACTGGGAGGCGCTCGTCCCCGGGCGGGGCGTGGCGGTGCTGGTCGGCGAGGAGCAGGTGGCCGTGTTCCGGGACCGCGGCGGGGCGGTGTACGCCGTCGGCAACCGCGATCCGTTCAGCGGGGCGTTCGTCCTCTCGCGCGGCATCCTCGGCAGCCGGGACGGCGTGCCGGTGGTGTGCTCCCCCATGTACAAGCAGGCCTTCGACCTGCGGACGGGCAGTTGCCTGGACGAGCCGACCGCCCCGGACGGGAGCGCGGCGGAGGTGCCGGTCTGGCCTGTGCGCAGGGCGGCGGAGGACGCCGGGGGCGGCGGTGACGGGCGGGCGGAGACGCACGTGGGCGGGGCCGCGCGGGCGGAGCGGGGCGGGCGCCGGCGGCACGACATCGACGACTGGCGGCCGGAGGACCCCGGCTTCTGGCGGGAGACCGGTGCCCGTGTGGCCCGCCGCAATCTCGTCCTCTCCGTGCTCTCCGAGCACATCGGCTTCTCGGTGTGGAGCCTGTGGTCGGTGCTGGTCCTCTTCCTGGGGCCGGAGTACGGCATCGACGCGGCCGGGAAGTTCCTGCTCACGGCGCTGCCGACGGCCCTGGGCGCGGTCCTGCGGCTGCCGTACACCTTCGCGGTGGCCGTGTTCGGCGGCCGGAACTGGACGGTCGTCAGCGCGCTCCTGCTGCTGGTCCCCACCGTCCTGGCCGGGGTCGTGCTCGAACCGGGCGTCTCCTACGGCACGCTCCTGGCGGTCGCGTGCGTCGCGGGGGTGGGCGGCGGCAACTTCGCCTCCTCGATGGCGAACATCAACGCGTTCTACCCGCAGCGCCTGAAGGGCTGGGCGCTCGGCCTCAACGCCGGCGGCGGCAATCTCGGGGTCCCGGCGGTGCAGCTCGTCGGCCTGCTGCTGATGGCCGTGGCGGGCACGGGCAGCCCGCGGCTGCTGCCGCTCGTCTACATCCCGCTGATCGCCCTCGCGGCCCTGGCCGCGGCGCTGCGGATGGACAACCTCACCGCGCTGCGCAACGACAGGCGGGCCATGCGCGACGTCTGCCGGGAGCCGCACACCTGGATCGTCTCGGTGCTCTACATCGGTACGTTCGGCTCGTTCATCGGCTTCGGCTTCGCCTTCGGGCAGGTGCTCCAGGTGCAGTTCCACGACCACTTCGACACCCCGGTGAAGGCCGCGGGCGTCACCTTCCTCGGGCCGCTGCTCGGCTCGCTGGTGCGCCCGGTCGGCGGGCTGATGGCCGACCGCTGGGGCGGGGCGCGGGTGACGGTGTGGATCTACGCGGCGATGGCCGCGGGCGCGGCGGCGGTCCTGGCCGCGTCGCGCCAGGGCTCGCTGCCGCTGTTCGTCACCGGCTTCGTGGCGCTGTTCGTCCTCAGCGGCATCGGCAACGGCTCGACGTACAAGATGATTCCGGCGATCTTCCGTGCCAAGGCGCGGGCGGAGGTGGTGTCCGGCGCGGACCCGGAGGCGGCCGAGCAGCGGTCGCGGCGCCACGCCTCGGCGCTGATCGGCATCGCGGGCGCGATCGGCGCCTTCGGCGGGGTGCTCGTCAACATCGCCTTCCGCCAGTCCTTCCTGGTCTCGGGCGACGGCGAGGCGGCGTACCTGGCCTTCCTCGCCGCGTACGCGGTCTGCCTGGTGCTGACGTGGGCGGTCTATCTGCGGCCGTCGGACCGTCGGCTGCCGGGGGTGTGACGGTTGGGTTCCGCTGCTCCGGCCCCTGGGGCACCCGCCCGGGGGTCAGAGCAGCGGTCGGCGTCCGTCGTACCGCTGGAAGTAGTCCCGCAGGGCCGCGAGCCGGTGCGGCGAGACGCCCGGGGCGAGGACGCCGAGGCGGATCTGCGGGTGGGCGAGGCGGGCCAGCTCGAAGGGCCGGACCAGGGCGCCGGGGTCCTCGGGGGCGGACGCCGCGGCGGCGAAGTCGGTCCACCACACGGGCTTGTCGCCGTCGCGGTACGCGCGCATCACCTCGGCGACGGCCGGGAAGTTGGCCACCTGCCGGACGCCGGGGGGCGCCCCGGGGTCCTGGCGGGGGCGGAGGGCCAGCACGTCGAAGTGGTCGCGGGCGCCCGCGGCGTAGACGTCGCGGACGAAGCGGTGGTCGGTGTGGCGGGGGCCGCCGAGCACCACCACGGCCCCCGGGTGTCCCGTCTTCAGGCCGGCCGAGCAGGCGCGCAGGAGGGCGGCGTAGCGCGCGGCCCGCTCGCCGGGGCCGGTGACGCCGGTGGCGTCCGGGAGGTTGGGCTCGCGCCACACCTCCCAGGCGCGGACGCGGTCGCCGTAGGTGGCGCCCAGCCACTCCGCCCAGGGGCGGACGGCTTCGGGGTCCTCGGGGAAGCGCGCGGAGGGGTCCCGGGAGGCGGCGCCGGGGCGCGCCCACGCCGGGGAGTCGTGGAGGGTGACGAGGACGTCGACACCGCGCTCCGCCGCCGCGTCGAGCACGACGCCGAGGCGCCTGTTGTAGGGGTGGCCGGCGCGCGCCCTGCCGCGCCGGCGCTCGCTCTTGGGCCAGGACACGTCCACGCGGACGAGGCCGACGCCGTAGGCGCGCAGGGTGTCGAGGTGCCGGTGGAAGGCGGACCGCGGCCGGCCGCCCCGCCAGTAGCCCCTTCCCGTCCCGGGGAAGCGCGCCCCCAGCGAGGGTGGCAGGGGGTCGGCCGCGAGGGCCGGTGCGCCTGTGGGGGTGGTCGTGGCGAGAGCCGCTCCGGCGGCCGAGACGACGAAGGTACGGCGACGCATGCGGAGCAGCCTGGCACCGGCCGCCGCCGGTTCCGGCGCTCCGGAGCGGGTGTCACCCGTACAGGTGGAACGGGCGGGAGCGTGAAGCCCGTCGCGGGCGCGCGGAGCGCGTGGGCGGGAGCCCGGCCCGCCGGGCGCCGGTCACCGCCCGCCCGCGTCCACGGCCGCCCCGGGCGTCGAGGACGGTCACCCCGGCCCCCAAGGGCGGGCAAAATGAGCGTCTCGCCGGCCCCAAGGGGAACGACTACCGGACAGGAACGATCCGGTCCGTCCGCTCACCGGTGGGCGTACTCCTGTGCGCGTACCTCCTGTTGACGGGGTGCACCCACTCTTCCGCCCGCGAGGACGGCGGGTGGCGAGCCGCCCGGAGGCGCGACCGGATGTCGCCCTTGAACACCGGGCGGCCTTCTGGCGACACTGAGGTCAATTGACATGGACGCGACCATCTCATCGGCCGTCGCGCCGTGCCCCCACCTCACGCACGACCTCTCACGCACGACCTCCACGCCCGACATCGATGTCGGGCACTCCCCCACAGGAGGCACGAGTGAACCGTTCACACACCCCTGCCCGCCGCGCCGCCCTGGCCGCCGCCACCGCCGTCCTGGCCGCGACCGCGCTCACCCTGCCGAGCGCCCACGCGTCCCCCGGCCCCGCCACGCTCTCGCCCGGGAGCGCGGGCCGGCTCGCGCGGGACCTCGCCACGAGCCTCCCGGCGGCGGACGCGGCCGGCGCGTACTACGACGCCACGGCACGCACCCTGGTCGTCGGCGTCCTCGACGGGGCGACCGCCGCGAAGGTCCGCGCCGCCGGGGCGGAGGCCCGGCTCGTCCGGCACTCGGCCGCCGAGCTCGCGGCGGCCCGGAGCACCCTGAAGGAGCGCGCCGCGATACCCGGCACCGCCTGGTCCGTCGACCCGCGCCGCAACAAGGTCGTGGTCACCGCCGACAGCACGGTCCAGGGCGCCCGGCTGGCCCACGTGGAGAAGGTCGTCGCGGATCTGGGCGACAGGGCCGCGCTCAGAAGGACGTCCGGCACCTTCCGCCCGTACCTCATGGGCGGCGACGCCATCTGGGGCAGCGGGGTGCGCTGCTCGCTCGGCTTCAACATCACCAAGGGCGGGAAGCCGTACTTCCTCACCGCCGGGCACTGCGGCAACGCCTCGACGCAGTGGTCCGCCACCCAGGGCGGCCCCGTGATCGGCGTGACCGAGCAGTCGTCGTTCCCCGGCCACGACTACGCCCTCGTGCGCTACACCGCCTCCGTCGCCCACCCCAGCGCGGTCAACCTGTACAACGGCACGAGCCAACAGATCACCCGGGCCGGCGAGGCGACGGTCGGCGAGCCGGTGCGGCGCAGCGGCAGCACCACCGGCGTCAGCGACGGCGAGGTGACCGGCCTCGACGCGACCGTCAACTACGAGGAGGGCCAGGTCGACGGTCTGATCGACACCACCGTGTGCGCCGAGCCGGGCGACAGCGGCGGCGCGCTCTTCGACGGTGGGACGGCGCTCGGGCTCACCTCGGGCGGCAGTGGCGACTGCTCGTCCGGCGGCGAGACGTTCTTCCAGCCGGTGACGGACGCCCTGCGGGCGTTCGGGGCGCAGCTGCCGTGACGCCCTGAGGTCCTCCGAGGTCCTGGGGAACGGGCGCGGCCCCCGGCGCTCCTCGCGGAGCCGGGGGCCGTGCCGTGGCGCGGTACGGGCCGTCAGTTGACGCGGCCGTACCAGACGCTGCTGCTCCAGATCTTCTCCATGCGGACGGACGCGCCCGGCTTGGGCGAGTGCCAGATCTTGTTGTCGCCGGCGTAGATGCCCACGTGGTAGACGTTGCTGCCGGAGTGGAAGAAGACGAGGTCGCCGACCTGGCGGGAGCCCGCCGAGAGGTGACGGGTCTTGTTGTACTGCTGTGCGGCGGTGCGCGGGAGGGTCTTGCCGGCCTTCTTGAAGGAGTAGAGCGTCAGGCCCGAGCAGTCGAACCGGTTGGGTCCGGCGGCACCGTACTGGTAGGGCGAGCCCTTCTTGGAGGCCGCGACCTTCACCGCGGTCTGACCGGGCGTCGCCGCCTGGGCCTCGGATCCCACGCCGGGCAGCAGCATCGACGCGGTCACGGTGGCCGCGGTGAGGACGGACGCGGCGACGGCGCGGGACTTCAGTGCCGGTATGCCAGGAATCGCAGACATGCCAAAACCCTTCGTCATCCGCCTGCGAAAGATGACCTGTCGGGTTCGGGCTGTCGAAGTTGCCCGGTCACCTGAGTGACTTCACCCCAAGGACCACTGCCATCGTGGTCCGCCGTGCTTGGGTCTCCCGCTCCTGCCGATCCTTTTCGGTGTGTCCGCACCCGGTACGGCGGCAGGACTCGGCGTCCGCCCGGGTCGCCCGCCTCGGTGACGGGATCTTGTGTTCGATCCAAGATCCTGCATCACGGAATGCCGGAATCCGGCGCCGGGAGGGGTTTCTGTGAACTTCTTCACTTCACGGCCATTCAGGGAACCGGGGTATGTTTTCGCACCACACGGACCGTGTAATTCCTTTCCCCACAAGGAAGTTACCGGGGTGACCGGAGACCGGAATCGCGTCACCCGCCGCACCCTCGCACCGGAATCCGCAGAAGGGCCCGGCGTCTTTGCGTCAGAAACCCGGGAGGGCCCCCGCGCGCGGTTCGCCGGGACGGCGCGGGGGTAGCGATACGGCATGCTCACCCTAGGGATCGAGGAGGAGTATCTTCTGCTCGACCCGGCCACCGCGCTGCCCGTACCGATGGCAGAACAGGTCTGTGCGGCGGTGGACCTGGAGCCGGTCGTCCATGAGCGGGAGATTCAGCCGGAACTGCTGCAGGCCCAAGTGGAAGTCGCCACTCCGGTCTGCTCGGATCTGGCGGAGGCGAGCAGGCATCTGCTGCGGCTGCGTCACGTGGTGAGTTCCGCCGCGAAGCGCGCCGGATGCCGCATCGCCGCGAGCGGGACCGCGCCGCGCGCGGGGCTGACCCCCGTGCCCGTGACGCGCAATCCCCGCTATCTGGCCATGCACTCCGTGGCACCGCAGCTGGTCGACGAGCAGCTGGTCAACGGAATGCATGTGCATGTCGCCATCCCCGACCGGGAGGTGGGCGTAGCCGTACTCAACCGCGTCCGGCCCTGGCTGCCCGTCCTGGTGGCCATGGCCGCGAACTCCCCGATGTGGCACGGCCAGGACACCGGGTTCGCCAGCTGGCGCACGGTGGTCTACAGCCGCTGGCCGGTCAGCGGCCCGCCCCCGCACTTCGCCGATCTCGCCGACTACGAAGAGCGAATCCAGGCGCTGTTCGTCGCCGGCGCGATCACCGACCGGGGCCAGCTGTACTGGCAGGCGAGGCTGTCCGACCGCTACCCCACGATCGAGGTCCGCTGCCTGGACGTCCAGCTGCGGGTCGACGACGCCGTCATGTTCGCCGGGATAGTCCGGGCCCTGGTCGCCACGGCCATCCGGGACGAGAAGACGGGCCCGCTGCTCACCCCCTGCACCCATGAACTGCTCAGCGCGTCGAACTGGCACGCGGCGCGGTACGGGCTGGACGGCGTGCTGGTGGACCCCGGGGGCAGGCGCCGGGGGGCCGAGGCCGTGGTCCTCGCCCTCCTCGGCCACATAGGGCAGGCCCTGGAGGAAGCGGGCGACACCCGGCAGGTGAGCGCCCTGGTCCACCGGCTGCTGCGGCGCGGCACCCCGGCGGACCGGCAGCGTCGTGTCCTGGCGGCGGACGGCATCAGGGCGCTCGCGGATCTGATCACCGAGCCGTGAGCCGGGCCCGGCGAGCGGCGGCCCGGGGAACGGCGGCCCGGTGGGTCCGGACCCACCGGGCTCAGTAGTGCGGGTCCCCTTCGACCCGCCCGCCCAGCGCGCGGGCGGTGGCCGGCAGCTCGCGCAGCCGGGTGGTCAGCAGCACCGCCGCGAGGCCCAGGTAGACATAGGTCAGGACGAGGCGCGCCGACTCGTCGGGCAGCGCGAACTGCACGGCGAAGAGCACGAAGAGGCAGGCGGCCTGCCACCGCGCGAAGCGCAGGTCCAGCAGGATCACGACGGCCAGTACCGTCTGGGCCGCCGTCAGCGCGACCTCGTCCACCTGCCGGGTGACCAGCGGGAGCGCGGCCCCGCCGCCACCGGCGGCGTGGGCCAGGGGCAGACAGCCCACCAGCAGCGTCCACTGGTTGACCTTGCTGGACAGCAGGGCGCCGAGGCCGTCGCCGGCCCGCAGCCGCCAGGCGAAGACGACGGCGACGAGCAGCTCCGGCGCCTCCGAGGCCAGCGGGGCGAGCCACTGCACCAGGACGAAGCGGTCGATGCCCAGCGAGGCCCCCGCCTCGACCAGGCCGTGGGCGAAGGGCTCGGCGCAGGCGAAGACGACGGCCGCCGCGACGGCGAAGAGCGCCGCCGTGGTCGCGCGGCGGGTGGCCTTCGGCAGCTCGGCCAGCCGGCCCGGGACCCCGACCAGCTCCTCCATCTCCGCCGAGGAGCACTTGCCGATGCGGTAGAGGTAGTAGCCGTACCAGGGGATCAGCACGAGCGGGACGTACCAGGCGATCTCCCGGACCAGCGGCATGACGAAGGCGAACACGGCGGCCACCGCGAGGAAGGCCACGTCGATCCGGCGGTGCGGTTCGAGCGTGATGCCGGTCTGCGGCGCGCCCCGGCGGCGCAGGGCGAGCGCCGCGGCGAGGGCGACGAGCGGCCAGCCGACGCCCACGAGGAGCCGGTTGGCGCCGGTCATATTGGCCGCGGCGTAGGCGGCGTACGACGGATCCGATCCCGCGGCGTAGGCGAAGTAGAGGTCCACGGCATATTCCGGCAGGACCGCGATAAAGGCCAGCAGGGCGAGGGCGAGCGCTCCCGCCATATCGGCGCGGGCGGTCTCGGCGGCCCACATCAGCAGAAGCGCCGCGGAGAGCACGCCCAGCCCGAAGACGGCCACCGCCCAGCCGGGGGCCAACTCGGTCCCGCTCAGCCGCACGGCGACGGCGGGCACCGCGCCGGCGCAGGCGGCGCCCATCCGTACGGCGGTCGCCGTGGTGGAGACCACCGTGGCGGAAGGCTCCGCCGTCCGCCGTTCCTCGTCGCCCATACCGCGGATCTATCAGCAGACGGCGCGGGAGGGGCGGGGACAGCCCGGTGCGGGTTCCCGTGCCGCCCGTTCGGCCGAGGCCGTCACCACTGCCGGGTCGACGTTGACCAGGTCAGCGGCACCCCCGTGACTGCTGACCCGTACGTAGATCATGCAGCAAGGATGCGATCATTTCTGTCGAGAACTTTTCATTGGAAAAATTCTCCTATGAAATCGGCTTCCTCTGCGGTGCCGGTCGTGATATTAGGGGTGCACCGTGGACAAGGAAGCACTACAGGATCTGCTGCGGGGCCGGCGGGCCCTGATAGCCCCGGAGGACCACGGCCTGGCCCGGCCCTCGCGGCAGGGGCGGCGCGCGCCGGGGCTGACGCAGAGCCAGATCGACCAGCTGCTGCACCGCACCTACGGCACGTTCAACCGGCTGGAGACGGGCGCGTATCCCAATCCGCCCGAGGAGCTGCTGCGCGACGTGGCCCGGCTGCTGGAGTTCACCGAGCAGGAGTGGACGTCGCTGTGGCTCTACGCCGTGCACCGCGACCCGCCCTACCCGCTGCACCACCGCTCGGGCACCGAGGTGTCACGGGCCTGGCAGGACGTGGTCAACGGCCTCTCGCACATGGCCTATCTCAACGACCAGTCCTGGCGGGTACTCGCGCACAACGAGGCGTTCGCGGAGCTGTTCCCCCGGGGCGAGGTGCCGGAGAACACCATGCGCTGGATGGCGCTGCACCCCGAGGCGCGGACGGTGCTCACGGGCTGGCGGGAGCGCTGGGCGCCGATGATCCTGCCGCAGCTGCGGGCCGCCGTGGCCGCGCTGCCGCACGACGAGACCCTCGCCGAGCTGGAGGCGGACATCCTCGCCGACCCGGTGGCCGGTCCGCTGTACGAGGCGGGCGGGCGCGCGTACATCCACCCCGACGGTGATGTGCGGCCCCTGCTGCACACGAAGAAGGGGCCCGGCTGGGTGTCGCTGTGCGGCGCGCAGCCCCTGGCCTCGCCCCGGGCCCGGCTGATGGTGCTCGTCTTCCACCCGGGCGACCGGCCCAGCCCGGCCTGCCGGCCGACGCTCCACGCCGGCTGACGGCCCGGCGGCGGTACGCGCCGGAGGCCGTGCCGTCTCAGTGGGCGGAGTCGGCCCGGAAGCCGCGCGGCACCAGGCCCGCCGCGAGGACGACGGCCACCGCCACGATGCCCACGGACACCCACGAGGTGGCGGTCAGGGCGTCGTCGAACGCCGACCGCGCCGCCCTCAGGAGCGCCCTCCCGTCCTCGGTGTCGTGGCCGAGGGTCCGGGCCACCTGGTCGGCGCCGCCCACCGATTCGCGGGCGCTGTCCAGCCGCCCGCCGCGCACGGCCGCGGGCAGGCCGGTCATCTCCGCGCGGTAGAGGGAGTTGTGGATGCTGCCGAGCAGCGCCACACCGAAGCCGATCCCCAGTTCGTACGCGCTCTCCGAGACCGCGCCCGCCTGCCCGGCCCGCTCCGGCCGGACCGCGGCCACCATCACGGCGGCGGAGGCCGTGATGGCAAGTCCGTCGCCGAGGCCGAAGGTGACGAGCGCGATCGCCACCGTGCCGTAGCCCAGCGGCTGGGGTGCGGCGGCCAGCAGGACGAAGCCGCAGAGCAGGGCGGCCAGACCCGCCGTCAGCACCGGCCGGACGCCGGTGTGCCGCAGGAGCCACGGCGTCAGCAGGGCGGCGGCGAGCGCGGCGAGGGCCACCGGTAGCGTCCGCAGGCCCGCCTGGAGCGCGTCGTGGCCCTGGACGTACTGGAGCCAGAGCGAGAGCAGGAAGAGGGCGGCGCCGATGGCCATCATGGCGATCAGGGTGGCCAGCGCGGCGGCCAGGAAGGGGCGGTTGGCGAACAGCCGGACGTCCAGCAGGGGGTCGGCGGAGACCAGCTGACGGCGGACGAACCAGGTGAGCGCGGCCAGTCCGACCAGCAGGACGGCCAGGTCGGCCGGGCGGAAGCCGCCGGCCAGGTGCTTGATGCCCCAGGCGGTGGCGATGACGCCGGCCACGGACAGCACGGCGGACGGCAGGTCGAGATCGTGGTGCGACGGGCTGCGGTACTCGGGCAGCAGCAGGACGGCCGCGACGAGGGTGACGGCCACCACGGGCACGTTCACCCAGAAGGCGGCCGACCAGGAGAACGCGTCCACCAGGACGCCGCCCACCAGCGGGCCGATCGCCGCGCCCGCCCCGGCGACGGCGGCCCAGATGCCGATCGCCAGGGTGCGCTCGTGGGGGTCCGTGAAGATGGTGCGGATCAGGGACAGCGTGGAGGGCATCACCATCGCGCCGCCGATGGCGAGCAGGACCCGGCCCGCGATCAGCTGGAGGACGCTGTCGGCGAACCCGGCGGTGGCGGCGAGCACGGAGGCCGCGCCGAACAGCGCGAAGCCGGTGACGAAGAGCAGCTTCCGGCCCAGCCGGTCGCCCACCGCGCCGGCGGTGACGAGCAGGCCGCCCAGCACCAGCCCGTAGATGTCGATGATCCACAGCTGTTCCAGGGCGTCCGGCCGCATCTCCTTGATCAGCGACGGCAGGGCGACGTTGAGGATCGTGGCGTCCATGGCGACCAGCAGGAGGCTGGCGCAGAGGACGGCGAGCATCGCCCAGCGAGCGGAACCCGCCGGTTCCGGGCCGGGAGCGCCCGCGGAGGAGACAGGGTCCACGTGGGGGAACCTAACCCGGGCCCGGGCGGCCCGCATCCCGTGCGCGGGCCGGGGGCGGCGGGGTGGTGGCCGGGGCTTTTCCGCCGCTGTGGACGGCGGGGGTTCCGGTGTCCGGCCGACTGGGCAGGGTGCCTATGGAAAAGGGGGTGCTTGTGGGACGTACGACCGAATCCGACGGCGGTGGGGGTGCCGGGTGCGCCGACGGGCTCCGTGAGCGGCCGGGCGCCGGGCGGGATCTGGTGGTCATCGGCGGGGGTGTCGCCGGGACGAGCTTCGTGGTGCACCTGGTGCGGGAGTTACTGGAGGCGCGGGACCGGGCGGGGGGCGGGCGCCCTCCGGGCGGTGGCCGGATCCGCTCGGTCCGTCTGGTGGACCCCAATCCGCCGGGCTGGGGCCTGGCGTTCGGGGACCGCGACCCGCTGCTGCTGTGCAACACCGCCGCGGAGATCAACTCCCTGCTGCCGGACCGGCCGGCCGACTTCGTCGACCACCTGCGCGAGCAGGGCCTGGAGGCGGGCCCGCTGGACTGCGTGCCCCGGGCGCGGATGGCCGCGTACTGCCACGACCGCTTCGACCGGGCCCGCGCGCGGGCCCGGGAGCTGGGCGTCGAGGTGCGGCACGTCCGGGGGACGGCCGGGTCCGTGACCGCCGGGCCCGCCGGCCACCGGGTGCGGCTGGCCGACGGCCGGGAGCTGCGGGCCGACGAGGTCGTCGTAGCCACCGGGGTGCGCCGGCCGCGGGTACCGGACGGGTTCGCCCCGTTCCAGGACCACCCGCGTTACCTGGACAGCCCGTACCCCGCCGCGCGGATCCGGCAGCGGCTGCCCGCCGGATCTAAGGTGCTGGTGCTCGGCAGCCACCAGTCGGCCATCGACGCGGCGCTGCTGCTGTGCCGCGACGGCCACCGGGCGACGCTGACCTCGCCGTCGGGCCTGCTGCCCGCGGTCCGGGTGTCGCTGGCCTCGCCCGTACGGGCGTTCCCGCCGCTGGAGGGGCTCGCCCGGCTCGACCCGGCCGACCCGCTCCTGGAGGAGCGGGTGCTGCGCTGCGCGGTGGAGTCGGTGCGGCTGCTGAGCCGGGTGCCGCTGCGCCGCCAGACGTCCCGAGCGGCCGACCCGCTCCAGCGGCTGCGGGAGGAGACGGCGCTGGTGGAGCGGGGCGACCTGGCGTGGCCGGGGATCATGGTGGCGCTGATGGAGGCCCTCATCGCCCTCGGGCCGTCCCTGCCTGCCGGCCGGATGGAGGCGCTGCTGTCCCGTTTCGCCGGCCTGACCGGCCGCTACGTCACGGCGATGACCTCCCGCAACGCCCGTCGGCTGCTGGCGCACGCCGAGTCGGGCGCGCTGCGGCTGGCCGGCTCGTACCCCCGCTCGGTGGCCTTCGAGGACGGCGCCTGGCGGGTGGAGCGCCCGGGCGCCGCGCCGGAGCGCTTCGACTACGCCGTGAACGCCACCGGGTTCCTCCCGCCGACGCTGTGCTGGAACCGGGACGGCACGGGTCTGTATCTGGACGCGCCGCCCGGCGCGGGCGCGGCCGTCGACCGTCTGGAGGCCGACCTGCGGGTGCGGCGCGGGCCGGGGGCGCCGCCGGAGCGGATCTGGGTGGTGGGCGTCGGCACGCACGTCCGCGTCCCTTTCTCGAACCTGCTGGGCAATGTGGTGCGGCAGGCGGGTCAGGTGGCGCGGGAGCTGGCGGGGGCGCGGGTCCCTGTGTGACCCGGTGGGAGCGGGCGGGCGCCGGGAGGCGCCGCCGGGTCACCGGGGGGGACGTCACTCCAGCAGCCCGCGCCGCATCGCCTCCGCGACGGCGGCGGCGCGGTCGGAGACGCCGAGCTTCTCGTACAGCCGCTGGGTGTGCGTCTTCACGGTGCTGGCGCCCAGATACAGCTCGGAGGCCAGCTGGGGGATGCTCTTCCCCTCGGCGAAGCCGCGCAGGACCTGCCGCTCGCGTTCGGAGAGGACGGCCGGGTCCCGGTCGGCGCGCATCCGGATCTCGTCGACGAGCCCGCCGGCCAGCTCCTCGGAGACCACCTGCTTGCCGGCCGCGACCTTCAGCACCGCGTCGACGATCTCGGACCGCTTGGCGTCCTTGGCCAGGTATCCGGCGGCGCCCTCCTGCACCGCGCGGTAGACCACGGCGGCGTCGGTGGTGGCCGACAGGAGCAGGGCCCGGGTCGGCAGGTGGTCCCGGGCCAGCGCGTGGACGACGGCGATGCCGTCCATCGTCGGGATCCGGTAGTCGATCAGGGCGACCTGGGGGGTGAGCTCACGGATCAGCTCCAGGGCCTCGGCCCCGTCGCCGACCTCGGCGAGCACGTCGATCCGCCCGCTGAGCTGGAGCCCGCGGGCGATGCCCTCGCGGTAGACCGGGTGGTCGTCCGCCACCACGACCGTCACCCGCGCACCGGAATCCGTCACAGGAATCGTCCTCCCGTACTGGTCCTGGCATCCACGATAGGCCGGGCGGGGCGGGCCGACCGCCCGGCGGCCGCGGGCCGCCTCCCCCGATCGGAGGAGGCGGGGCCGCCCGGCGGGTCGGCCGAAGGCGGGATCCCCGGGGCCCGCGCCGGCACCTAACCTCGAAGGCGAAAGGTAGCAAAACCGGACGAAATACTGCGTCGCGGAGAGCGCGCTCGGAGAAAGGCGGAGGTCATGTCGGAGGTCGTACAGCGTGTGGTGGTCGGTGTGGACGGCTCGGAGGCGAGCGTCTCCGCCCTGCGACAGGCCGCCCGGGAAGCCGAACGGCACGACGCGGCCCTGTGCCCGGTGATCGCCTGGGTGCCGCCGGGCGGCGAGGCGGCCGACGCCATGTACCCGGCGCCGGCGGACGTCCGCGCGATCTGGGAGCGGGCCGCCCGCGACCGTCTGATGACCGCGTGCGACCGGGCCCTCGGCGAGGACAACCGCCGGCTGGTGGTCCGCCCCAAGGTGATCCGGGCGCAGCCCGGCCCCGCGCTGGTCGCGTGCGCGCGCCGTGCCACGGACATGCTGGTGATGGGCGCGGGACGGCACGGCTCGGCGCACCGCCTGCTCTTCGGCTCGGTGAGCCGGCACTGCCTGCGGCACGCGCGGTGCCCGGTGCTGGTGGTGCACCCGGACGAGGAGGGGTAGCCGCGCCGGGCCCGGACGGGCCGGGACCCGGCCCCGTGACCCCACGACGAAAGGCCGGCCGCGCGGAACCCGGCCCGGCGGGCGGCCGGGGGCGTCGGGGTCCGCGCCCCCGGCGCCCGGCCGGGCGCCGGGGCCTCCGGGGGTGCCCCGGAATCGGATATTTACGGGCGGGAGCCGTTCCCGTAAGAGTGCTCCGAATCCCCGCCCGCAAATATCCGGCAGCATTCCGGGGCACCCCCTGCGGCCCCGTCGCCCTCCGTCGTCGTTCGGCCCCGCGCCGGTGTCCTGTGCGGTTGCCGGCGCACGGCCCAGGCGGTACGAGCCCGGGAACGCCCCCGTCACGACGCCGACGTCGGCGACACCCCCGGCGCGGCCGCCGACGGCAGCCGGACCTCCGCCGTCGTGCCGTCGGGTCCGCTGTCGACGGAGAACCGGCCTCCCGCGCTCTCCACCCGCACATAGTGGCTGGCCAGGCCGATGTGCCCCTCCTTGAGGCGGCGCTGGACGACGCCGGGGTCGAACCCGGTGCCGTCGTCGCGGACGGTCAGGACGGTCTCGTCCGCCTCCACGGTGAGCCGGATCCACACCCGGGACGCGTGAGCGTGCTTGACGACGTTGCTCAGCAGCTCCCGGGCGGCCGAGTAGAGCAGGGCCTCGTGGCCGACGCGGCCGGGCAGCCGCAGGTCGTAGTGGACCTCGAAGCCGCCGCGCCGGGCGAACCGCTCCCCCGCCGCCTCCAGCGCGGCGGCCAGGCCCGCCGCGGCCAGGATCTGCGGATGCAGATCGAAGATGATCTCCCGCATCTCGGTCACGGTCCGCCGCACCTCGGTCTGCGCGCGGCGCAGCGCGGCCGGCCCGCCCTCCGGCCCGGAACCCGGCTCGGCCTCCTCGGCCTCCTCCAGGTCGTGCAGGGCCGCGAGCAGCGTCTGGACGGCTCCGTCGTGCAGCGCGTCCGCGAGGTCCGCTCGCTCACGGGTCTCGGCGGCGAGCGCGTCGTCGAGCAGCAGCTCACGGGTGTCGAGCAGGTCCGAGACGGCCCGGGTGCGGCGGCCCAGCAGCATCGCGATCAGGGTGCACACACCCGTGATCCACAGCACGTACACCTCGTCCACGACGATCGGCCAGCTCTCCTCCTCGCGGTCGGTCAGGAGGTGCGGCAGGGACATCGCCGCGTAGGCCGCCATGCAGACGACGCCGAGCGCGGCGGTGATCCTGGGCATCTGCCACAGGACGGTGGCCAGGGGCCAGATGAAGTAGGCGTAGCGGACCGGGGAGTCCTGGCCGCCCGCCGCGACCGCGAGACCGGTGATGATCAGGAGGTCGACGGCGACGGCCGCCACCGCGCTGCCCACCCCGGTGACCGGCCGCCGGTACACCCGCACCAGTCTGGCGAGCGACCAGACCAGATAGACGCCGAGCAGCGCTTCGAACCACTCACGGTGGAAATAGTCCACCGAGGGGTGCTGTCCCGCCATGAACAACGGCACGAAGAACGGCAGCCGGCTCCAGGCGACATAGCGCGAGGACTGCGCGATCATCTCGCCGATCTGCTGCTCACGCCACCGGGTGGTCATCGGTTCCGACGTTAACCGCGGCGAACTCCCGGCGCCTCGCCGCGGGCCCGCCGGCGGCGGGCGTTTCCCCCGCCCGGTGGGCCGATCGGCCGATACCCCGGGAAAGGGCCGCCGCCTAGCGTGGAGAACGGTCGTCCGGCGCTCCGCGGGAGTGCCGTCGGCGGTCATCGCGAAAGGAACGAAAAGGGATAAAGGAAAGGGGAAAGGAAATGAGGAACGCGGTACGACGCGTCGTGGTCGGGGTCGACGGATCCGCCGGCAGCCTGGACGCCCTGCGGAAAGCCGCCGGGGAGGCCCGTCGGCACCGCGCCCGGCTGCGCCCGGTCCTCGTCCACTCCTCCCCCGAGGGTGACTACGTCGACATGGTGTGCCCGCCCGACCCCGAGCTGGCCCGTGAGCTGGACGGCCGGGCACGGGCTACCCTGGCGGACGCCTGCGAGCGCGCCCTGGGCGGCCTCCCCGGCGACCTGCGCTGCGAGCCGGTGGTGGCCCGCGGGCAGGCGGGCCCGCTACTGGTAGCGGCCGCGTGCCGGGACGGCGACCTGCTCGTGGTGGGCGGCGGCTCGCACGGCGCGGTGCACCGCTTCCTGACGGGCTCGGTGAGCCGCTACTGCCTGCGGCACGCGCCCTGCCCCGTGCTGGTCGTCCCGCCCGCCCCGGCCGGGCGCGGCCGTCGGCGCGACCGGCGCCGGGCCCGGCCCGAGCCGTGCCTCAGCAGTTCAGCGGGTAAGGGATGACACGCGTCGTCGGGCCGGTGTTGCGGCACAGGCGGTAGCCCTGGTCCCTGAGGTCGTCGATGATGCCGGGCAGGGCCTCGGGGAAGTGGCTGAAGAGGTGCCCCAGGACGACACCGCTCCGTTTGTCCGCGGCCGGGGCGTCGCGCACGGTCGCGCGGAGCGCCGCCGTGCCGGGGAAGGTCCCGTCGGGCCCCTCCCAGTCCCGGGTGTCGACCGTCCAGGTGCAGATGCGGTAGCCGAGCTCCTCGGCGAGGCGGGTCTCCCGGTCGCCGAAGTCGCCGTAGGGCGGGCGCAGCAGGGTGCTGTCCACGCCGCCGCGGATCTCGGCGCGGGCCTCCCGTTCGGAGAGCTGCCGCAGGTGCGGGTGGGACCAGGTGTGGTTGCCGACCCAGTGGCCCTGGGCGTGGAGGGCCGCGGCGACCTTCGGGTAGCGGGAGGCGTAGGAGTTGACGAGGAAGAACGCGGCGCGGATGCCCTTGCGCTGGAGGGACCTCCCCACGGTGACGGCGCGGTCGTCGTCGCCGTAGGACCAGTCGTCCAGGGTCAGCAGCACCCGGCCGGAGGTGTTGCCGCACCGGTGGTGGTCGTAGCCGGCGGGGGCCTTCGGCTTGGCCGCGGCCTGCACCGGGACCGCCGTCGGGACGAGGGCCAGGACCAGGGCGGCCAGCGCCGGGGCGAGCCGGGACCGGGCGCGTCTGCGGGAACCGGGCATACGGGACTCCTCCTGTGGTCGCCGTCGGGCTCCGATCATCCTGGGGTCCGCGCGGCGCCGCCAGCGGTACGGGCGAGTCGGGCGAGCGCCGCCCCGGCCGCGCGGCCCCGGTGGTGCTGCCTTCCGGCCGCCCTCCACGCCCGTACGGCGGCCGGTGGCCCCCCGCGGAGAAGGCCGCGCCCACCTCGCCGGACGGCCGGCGCGGCGTGAGATGGGCCACGTCCACGGGGTGCCGCCGGACCGTCAGCGGCCGTCGCCACCAGGGACATTGCGTCCGGGACAAGGGTTCCTTGACCGGGCCGCACTGGCTCCGGGAGCGGCGGGCGCCGAGGATCCGGGCCATGAACAGCGACCTGAGGAACTTCAGCCACCTGGACCTGCTGGCCGTCGTGAGCCAGAGCGGCCCGACCGTCACCTTCTTCGACGCCGTCACCCATGAGCGGCTGGCGGTGCTCGATGTCCCCGCCCAGCCCCACGAGTTGTGCTTCGACGCCGCCCGGCGCCGGCTGTACTGCGCCGGCACCTACGTCTCCGGCTACTACCACGCCCACCAGGGGCGGGCCCGCGATCTCACCGTCATCGACGTGGACACCCTGGAGATCGTCAAGGTCGTCGACCTGGCGCCGGACCACGCGCCGCACGGGCTCGCCCTGGACGGCGAGCGGGACCGGCTGTACGTGAGCGTGGAGGCGACGGACACCGAGCCGGGCGGGGTGGTCGTGCTCGACGCGGGAACCCTGGAGCGGATCGACCGGATCCCGGTGATGGCCGACGGGCCGCACTGGTTCGCGATCTCGCCCGACGGGCGGCGCGGCTGGTCCACCAACAAGGAGGCGCCGTTCGTGTCCGTACTCGACCTGGAGCGGGACGAGTTCGCCGGGCGGGTCCCCGTGCCGGGGAGCGAGGGGCTCGCGGTCTCGCCGGACGGCCGGTACGTGCACGTGGCCGCGCCCAAGGGCGACTTCGGCTCCGAGCCCGCCGCCCGGCCGGGCATCCGGGTGATCGAGGCGGCCACCGGCGAGGTGGTGCGGACGCTGCCCACCGAAGGGGTGGTCTTCCCCGTGCACACCACGGTGACCGGTCTGGTGCTGGCGGGCGAGCTGCGGCTGACGCCGGGCGAGGGAGGCAGCGCCCTGGGCACGCAGACCGACGGGGTGCTGACGGTCTTCGCGCCGGAGACCTTCGAGGTCGTCGGCCAGGTGCCGGTCGGCCGGTTCCCGCTGACGATCACGTCCTCGCCGGACGGCGCGACGGGCTATGTCGCGAACGTCATGTCGAGCACCGTGACCGTCGTCGACCTGCGGGAGATGCGCGTGGTCACCACGCTGGAGGTCGAGCGGGCCGGCGAGGCGGGCGCGCACGGCATGGCGTACATCCCGGCGGCGCGCTGAGGGCGGCCCGCCGCGGGCGCGACGGGGGTGTGCCCGCGGCGGGCCGGGGGCTCATTCCACGGCGTCGACGTAGACCCAGGCGCCGTCCACCCGTGCGAAGCGGCTGTTCTCGTGCTGGGAGCCCGCCTCGCCCCGCACGGTGTAGTGGGCGCGGAACTCGACGGTGCCTGCCGCGTGGAACGGCGTGCCGTCCGTCGCCCCGAGGATCTCCAGCCGGGTCCAGCGCAGCCGCGGATCGAAGTCGATCTCTTCGGGGCGGGTCGAGGGATGCCAGGTGCGGAGCAGGTAGGCGGCGTCGTGGACGGCGAACGCGCTGTAGCGCGAGCGCATCAGCCGCTCGGCCGTGGACGCCGTCCGCGTCCCCCGGTGGAGGCCGCCGCAGCAGTCACCGTAGGTGGCTTCGAGGCCGCAGGGGCAGGGCGAGGTTTCCGTGACGGCGGCCGGTCGCGGGCGGGGGCTGTTCTTTCTGGACACCCTCCGATTGTGCCCGCTCCGCGCCGCCGCCTCCGCCCGGGGGCACGGCGGGCGGAGGCGGCGGGGCGGCACCAGGGGCCGTGGCCTCGTCCGGGCCGGTCAGCAGGGCTGCCGCCAAGAGTCCAGTTCCAGTTTCTTGCGCATCGAGCTGAGGCCGAGCTTCTCGGCCGTACCGCAGAATTCGCCCGGCTTCAGCTCGTACTCGACATGGAAAACCGCCTTCCCGTTCTTGGTGAAGGGTGCCAGCCGCCCGCACTCGTCGTACTGCGCGCACTGCTCGTTCACGGCGAAGTCGAAGTCCGACACCAGCTCCGGGATCTGGTCGAGGTCGTTCTTGAGGCCGATGGCCAGGCCCCGCTCATGGGCGAGCCGTGCGAGCATCCGGTTGAACGCGAGCTGATGGGCGCTCGTCAGCGGGAAGCCCGAGCGGTTGCGGTACGCCTCGGTGAGGTCCGGCTCGACGGCGTCGAAGCCCTTCTTCCGGCACATGTCGAACCGGGCCGCCATGATCGGCCGGAGCTCGTCGAGACGGCGGATGTCCAGCCACTTCTCCCCGTCCCAGCCCTTGTTGTTCGCGCCCAGCAGCCCCTTGGGGAACGCGTCGTGGTCGGGCCGGAAGTCCTCCCAGGCACCGGCGTTGATGTAGCAGATCACCTTCCGGCCGTCGGCGTGCAGCCGGGCGACGGTCTCGGCGGAGTTCTCGAACCCGTCGATGTCGTAGACGGGGACGTCCACACCGGTGTCGACCTTCCCGTCGAGCTGCCACTGCCAGCGCGTGCCGGGCCGGGGCTGCCAGCGCCCGGCCCGCTCCGTGGAGGCCGAGGGAGCGGCGGAGCCCGGCGGGGAGGCGAAGGGGGAGCCGGAGGGCGTACGGTCCGGGGCCGGTGTCCGTCCCCCCGCCGAGGGCGGCGCCGAACCGCCGGCCGAGGGCGTACGGCCTTCCTCCGGCCGCTCGGGCTCCGCACCGGAGTCCGTGGCGGAGCAGCCCGCGAGGAGCAGCAGCGCTGCCACCGCCCAGGCTCCCCGGCCTCGTCGACGCGTCGCGCTCACCGCGCACCTTCCCTTTCCGGCGTGGCCGCCGGTGCTCTGTCCGTCGCTGTTCCCGGTGTTCCTGTTCCCGGTGTTCCCGGTGTCGGTCCCGGTCCCGGAGCGGTCTCCCGTGCCGCTCCCGGATCCGTCCGCGCGGCCCCCGGCACGCTCCGCCACGGGTTGGCGCCCGTACCCGGCACCGCGCAGTGCACCGCCGCGCCCCGCCGCTCGGCGGTGCGGGCGACCAGGGCCGTGTGCTCCTCCGGCACCCCGTGGACGAGGTGGCAGAAGCGCTCCGGGGGATGGTCGGCGGTCCAGGCGGGGACGCCGGCGCCCCGGTAGTCCTCCCAGTCGCCCTCGAAGGTGACGAGGACGTCGGCCAGGTGGGCGTAGCCCGGGTCGGGGTGGGTGCCGGGGTTGAGGACGGCGGTGCCCGCGCCCAGCGCCCTGGCCAGCCGGACCAGCCGGCGGTAGTACGGCAGCTCCCCCGGGCCGGCCGCCGCCTGGTCCAGGAAGACGCCGTCGACGCCGTACCACTTGCGGTGCCGGCGGATGTCGCCGACGACCTCGCGGGCCGGGCGGTGCCCGTAGGCGGTGTCGACGTAACCGAGTACGGGCACGCCCGCGCCCCGCAGCCCGGCCACGGCCCCGGTGAACGCCGGGTCGGGGATCCGGCCCGGCCCGTCGGCGGCGTTGAGCACCACGGCGCGGAGCCGGGGCGCGGCGGCCACCAGCGCGGCCCACGCCCCGGGGTCGGTCGCCGGGTGGACGTAGAGCGGCACGAGAAGGCCCGCGCGGCCGGCGCGGCGGCGGGCTCCGGTGGCCGGGCGGCTCACCGCGCGCGCTCCCCGGTCCCGGCCAGGGTCTCGGCCCAGAGGTCGGCGAGGGATTCGGCGAGCGGCCGGGCCGGTGTCCAGCCCAGGGTGCGGGCCGTGAGGGCGAGGTCCGCCCGCTGCCAGGGCACGGCGGCGGAACGTGGTGAGCCGTCGCCGTCCTCCTCCAGCCGGCCGTCGAAGCCGGCCGCGGCGACGAGCCCCCGGGCGAGCTCCCGGACGGGCCGCGCGGTGCCGCTGCCGACGTTGAGGACGGGGGGCAGCGGTCCCGGCGCGGTGACGGCGCGGGCGACGGCCTCGGCCACGTCGCGGGCGTCGACGAAGTCGCGGTGCGCGGAGAGGTCGCCGACCCTCACCCGGCCGCCGGGGCCGGCGGCGCGCAGTTCGGCGGCGAGCCGGCCGGGCAGGGAGCCGCGCGGCGCCCCGGGGCCGACGGGGTTGAAGACCCGCAGGACGACGGCGTCGAGGCCGGATCCGGTCACCGCGAGGGTGCCGGC
Source organism: Streptomyces albireticuli (assembly GCF_021228125.1). GTDB lineage: Bacteria > Actinomycetota > Actinomycetes > Streptomycetales > Streptomycetaceae > Streptomyces > Streptomyces albireticuli. The sequence continues at coordinate 161,026 of NZ_JAJQQS010000015.1, read as the reverse complement.
CAGCTTGGAGACGCCGTAGAGGCCGAGCGGCCGGGCGGGTCCGGTCTCGGCGGCGGGCCGTTCACCGTCGGCGGCGCCGTACTCCGCGGCGGAGCCGAGGTGGACGAGGCGGGCGCCGGGGGCCGCCTCGGACAGGGCGTCGCAGAGGGCCGCGGGGCCCTGGGCGTTGACGCCGATGAGGGTCGTGGCGCTGCCGCCGACCGCGCCCGCGCAGTTGACGACTGCGTGCGGGGCGGTCTCGCGGACCGCGGTGACGAGGCGGGCGGGGTCGGCGGTGAGGTCGACGGCCGGGCCGGCCTCCGGGGTGCGGCCGCCGACGATCACCCGCGCGCCCGGGAGGGCGCGCAGGCTCTCGACGGCGTGCCGGCCCAGGAAGCCGGTGGCGCCCAGGACGAGGATGCGCATGCGGACCGGTCACGCTCCCTTGATCAGCATGTCGCGGTGCAGGGAGAACTCCTTGTTGGCCCGGTCGTAGTCGTCGGGACGGCCGATGTCGAGCCAGTAGCCGTCGAACTCGTAGGCGTGCGGCGGCGTCCGGTCCTCCAGCATGTCCAGCACGAGCTCGTCGAAGCCCAGCGGAAGGCCCGGGGTGTAGCGGGTCAGCGCCGCGCGGGAGACGCCGTAGACGCCCATGGAGACGCGGTAGTCGATGCTGGGCTTCTCGGCGAAGCCGACGACCCGGCCGGAGTCGGTGGTCAGCACCCCGAAGTCGATGCTGACCTGACGGGCGTACGTGGCGATGGTCAGCGGCGCCCCGGAGGTCACGTGCGAGCGGTACACGTCGCCGAAGTCCAGGTCGGTGAGGATGTCCCCGTTCATCGCCAGAAAGTGCTCGGGCAGCCTGTCGAGCATGGTGAGGAGGGGTCCCATGGTGCCCAGCGGGCTCTCCTCGGTGGTGTAGTCCACCTTCATGCCCCACTGGGAGCCGTCGCCGACGTAGGCGCGGATGATGTGGCCGAGGTGGCCGATGGCCAGGGTGCAGCTGGTGAAGCCCGCCCCGGCCAGCTGGCGCATCACGATCTCCAGGATCGCGTGCTCCTCGCCGATGGGCACCAGGGGCTTGGGGAGCGCGGTCGTGTACGGGCGGAGCCGGACGCCCTTGCCTCCGGCAAGTATGACTACGTGCATGATGCCGTCCTCTCTGCGTGGGTGACGTGACGGGCGAGCGGTGCCCTCGCGTCAGACGTTGTAGATGCCGGCCTTGTACCGGGCGAGGTTGTTCGGGTCGCGGAAGAAGTCGACGGTGCGCGCCAGGCCGGTCTCCAGGGTGTGGGCGGGGGCCCAGCCGGTGGCGGCGCGCAGCCGGGAGGCGTCGCAGACCAGCCGCATCACCTCGGAGGCGGCGGGCCGGACGCGCTCCTCGTCGGAGCGGACGTCGAGTTCGGCGTCCATGATCTTGCCGATCAGGGAGACGAGGTCGCCGATGGAGATCTCCTCGCCGGTACCGGAGTTGAAGGTGCGGCCGACGACGGCGTCGGCCGGGGCGGTGCCGACGGCGAGGAAGGCGGCCACGGTGTCCGCGACGTAGCTGAAGTCACGGGTGGGGCGCAGGTCCCCGAGGGTGATGACGCGCTCTCCGGCGGCGACCTGTCCGATGACGGTGGGGATGACCGCGCGCATGGACTGGCGGGGGCCGAAGGTGTTGAAGGGGCGCAGAGTGACCACAGGGACGCCGAAGCTGGCGTGGTAGCTGTCGGCGAGCCGGTCGCCGCCGGCCTTGGAGGCGGCGTAGGGCGACTGGGTGTTGATGGGGTGGTCCTCGGAGATCGGCACGGTCCGCGCGGTGCCGTACGTCTCGCTGGTGGAGGTGTGCACCAGGCGGGGTATGCCGAGGTGGCGCACGGCTTCGAGGACGTTGAGGGTGCCCGTGACGTTGGTCTCCACATAGCTGTGCGGGGCGCGGTAGGAGTAGGGGATCGCGATCAGCGCGGCGAGGTGGTAGACGGCTTCGGTGCCGGTCACCAGGCCCTGGACGGAGCCGGGGTCGCGGACGTCGCCGAGGACGACGTCGACGTGGGACATCACCTCTTCGGAGAGCGACTCCAGCCAGCCGTAGGACGAGAAGGAGTTGTACTGCACCATGGCGCGGACCTGGTGGCCGGCGGCGACGAGCGCCTCGACCAGGTGCGAGCCGATGAATCCTTCGGCGCCGGTGACGGCTACGGGTGCGGTTGCGGGCATGGCGGATCTCCCTCGGGGACGGAACGGTGAGCGGGTGGTGCCGTGATGACGGAACGTCAGCGGTGGGTCGTCAGCCGGCCCAGCAGGGCGGTGGCGACGGTGAGCAGGGCGGCGGCCGCGCCCGTGCAGACCAGGAGCTGGACAGTAGCCGGGGTGGAGATCCGCAGGGCGAGCGCGGCCGACTCGGCGCCCGCGGCGGCCAGACACAGCGCGGCCGGGGTCCACGCGACACCGAACGCCTGGAGCAGCAGCCCGGTCCACAGGACCGCCCCGAGCGCCAGCAGGGCGGTGAGCCGCGGGGCGGTCAGGGGTGGGCCATCCTCCCACAACAGCGCGGTGGCGAACGCCAGAACGGTGAGCGCGGCGAGATATCCGGCCACGCACAGGGCGAGCACCCGGACGGCCCCCAGCAGCATGCCGCGGGTGGTCGTGGCGCGGGCGAGCGCCTTCAGGGCGGTGCCCCGGCAGCGGTAGAGCAGCCATTCCGCGGCTCCCATGCTGAGGGTGAGCGCGATGACGGCGGCGCCCGCGGTGGCCGCCCCCGGGCTGCGGCGCAGCACGTCGCCGAGCGCGGCGAGAGTCGTCAGGACGCCGCAGCCCAGGCCGAACAGGCCGTAAGGGAGCGAGGCGAGGGGCGACGGGCCGGGCGACGCGGCGCCCCGTGCCCCGTCCTCGCGGGCGCGCAGGATCCGGTGGGCGGCCACGCCGAGGACCCCGCCGAGGGTGGCGAGCAGCAGCGGGACGCGGAGGACGGACGGTGGCTGGAGGAAGAGGAGCAGGACTCCCCCGGCGGCGGTCGGCGCCAGGGTGAGCAGCAGCAGCCGTTCGTGGCCGAGGACCAGCAGCACGGTGGCCGCCGCCAGGTAGAGGGCCTGGCCGGCCGCGAAACAGGTGGTGCCCATGGGGCCCGCCGGGCCGGGTGCGAGGAGCGCGGCGGCGGTGGCGAGGAGCGCGCCGAGGGGCGCGCCCCAGCTCAGGCAGCGGGCGGCCGCCGGGCGGCCGCCCGCCGCGAGGCGGACGTACGCCCGGTGGGCGAGCCCCTGGTTCCAGGCCCAGGCGAACAGGGCGGAGGAGACCAGTCCGGCGGTGCCCGCGGGCAGGCCGTAGCCGTCGCGGGCCCCGGTCATCAGCGGTGCGCCCAGCGCGTAGCCGAAGCCGGGCAGGGTGAAGACCAGGGCCCTGAGGGCGAAGCGGCCGGGGTGCGCCTTCCAGGGGTCGGCGCGCGGGGCGGGTTCGGGGTGGCTGCGGGGCACCCGGGCGTAGAGTTCGGCGGCCAGCTCGAAGGCGTCGGAGCGGCCGTAGCGCTCGGTGATCTGCTCACCGGTGAGGCCGTCGGCCTCCAGGACGGCCGCGATCTCGTCGGGGTGCACGGCGGCCGCGCACACCTCGGCGAGTTCCTCGGCCAGTTGGTCGACGGGGTCGGCCGCCCAGCGCGGCCGGGGTCTCGGGCGGGCCGTGTCGGCCGTCACCGCGAGGTCGTGGGCGGGTTCGGGTTCGCCGGGTACGAGGCGCAGCAGTCCGCTCATCCCGCACCGCCCGCGGCCATGGCCATGACGGGCACGGCCTCCTGCCGCTGTTCCAGCGCGCGCTGCCGGCGGCGCCAGGGGCGTTCGACGGACGGCTGCCGGGTGCGGACGTCGAGGTCGCGGTAGATGTCGCGGAAGGCGCTGATCGTCTGGCGGAGGGTGAACTGCTCGATCACCCGGAGCCGGGCCGACTCCCCCATGGTGGCCCGCAGTCCGGGGTCCCGCAGCAGGGTGAGGGCGGCCTCGGCCATGCTCTCGGGGTCGCGGGGCGGTACGACGAGGCCGCTGTCGCCGACGGCCTCGCGGACCCCGCCCACATCGGTGGAGACGGTGGCGCGGCCGCACGACATGGCTTCGATCAGGGTGAACGGGAAGCCCTCGCTGATGCTGGAGAGCATCACGACGTTGCCGGCGGCGTAGGCGTCCCGGATGTCCTCGACGCGCCCCTCGAAGACGACGGCCTCGGCCACTCCCAGCTCGGCGGCGAGCTTCTCGCAGGCGGTGCGGTAGCCCTCGCCGCCGCGCGGGGTGCCGCCGAAGAGCCGCAGCCGCGCGGCGGGGATCTCGGCCCTTACGAGCGCGAAGGCGCGGATCAGCGTCTCCAGGCCCTTGATGGGGTCGACGCGCCCGGCCCAGCTGAGCGTCGGGGTCTCCGGCTCGGGTCCGGCGGGCGGGAAGGCGGCCGGGTCGACGCCGTTGTAGACGGTCCGGATCCGGTCGGGCGGGGTGCCGCCGTGCTCCTCCCAGCGCCGGTTGTAGCGGTTGCCGGGGGTGACGAGCGAGGCGACCCGGTAGCTCTCCACGGCGAGCAGCCGGAACAGCCCCAGCATCAGCGCCTTGACGGGCCACCGGTAGGGCTCGGCGCGGAAGCCGAGGTAGCGCTCGCGGAGGTAGATGCCGTGTTCGGTGAGGAGGAAGGGGGTGCCGTGGCGGTGATGGGCGATCAGGCCGGGCAGCGCCGCGAGCCCCCCGCTCACCGCGTGGGTGACCCCTTCGGCGGGCGCGTCGGCGGCGAGCGGGCGCAGCGCGTGTTCCAGCAGGTCGGTGGCGAGCAGGGCGTCGTGCAGGGTGGGGCGCGCCCCGGCGGTGGCGAGGCCGGGGCGGTTCCAGACCCGGACGAGGGTGCGGGCCGCGGCCTCGCCGCGCAGGGCCGGGGCGAGGGTGCCGGCCGCGGCGTACTCGGCCAGCCGGTAGAAGGTCCTCGGGAAGTGGTGCTCGTGCGCCGGGTCGAGGAGGGTCAGCAGGAAGAGCTCGTAGGCGGTGAGGAGGGCCCGCAGCTGCTTGCCGCGCGGGGCGCGGCCGGCCGGCGGCGGGCCCCACAGCGGGTGGCACTCCACGCTCCGGACGTGGGGCGGGAGTTCCCAGGCGAGCTGTTCCCGCCCGGTGCCGGTCACCGCGATGACCCGGAAGTCGACGTCGGGCATGCCCTGGACCAGCTGGTCGCACCACACGCTCACTCCGCCGTGGCTGTGCGGATAGGTCCCCTCGGTGAGCAGGGTCACCGAGGGACTGTCGATTGCTGTCTCGGCAGGCGGTCCGTGCATGAAAATTCGGTTCTCTCCAGAGAGTGCGCGGCTCGATGCGGTGCTGCTGCCGGTCAGCGGCGTGCGGTGGTCGCGGCGGCCGTCATGCCCGTGGGCCCGTAGGGGACCCGGTGGGCGACGCCCTCGGGGACGGGGAGGGCGGCGGCCGGGGTCTGGACGCGCGCGGCGGGGGCGGCGGCCGGGGCCTTGGCGGGCGCGGTGCCGGGCAGGGTGAAGGTGGCCTGCGCACCGGCGGCGGTCCAGCCGGAGCGGGCGCCCGCGTAGGCGTCGCCGAAGGCCGCGCCGGAGCCGTTCGGGCCGGTCTGCGTGGTGCCCTCGGGCAGGGTGACGGTGGCCTGTACCCCGTCGGGCGCGCCGACGGTGACGGCGTTGCCGATCCGGTAGGCGGTGACCTTGCCGGCGGCGAGCGCGGACTTCCAGGCGGCGCGCTTGGTCATCTCCGCGCCGATGTCCCGCATGCGGAGGTTGACCAGCGGGGTGTTGTCGGCGAAGAGGCCGTTGTAGTCGGCGAGGACCTTCTCCAGGACGGTGTAGCCGATCCGCTCCTCGGAGAGGTTGGACTGGTGCATGAAGTGCGGGCGCGGGTCGTTGGCGAGGACGTGGCCGAGGGCGATGCGGGACTCGAGCGGCGCGATGTAGGAGGCGAAGCCGGTCCTGGTGTCGAGCGGGGCCTTCAGGCAGGTGGTCGTCTCGGGGAACTTCTCGCAGGTGCCGCTGCCGCCGTCGGCCTTCTTGGTGTAGAGCCAGTTGTATTCGTCGGTCTGCTCGGCCGCGGTGCCGACGTTGTAGTAGACGTTCATGGGGTAGCGGGGCACGGTCAGCGCGGAACCGACGGCGCGCTGCTGCCGCTCGCGGGAGTTGTCGCTGGCGATCCAGCGGACGCCGCTCTGGCCGAGTACGGGCCCGAGCTCGGGGTTGTCGTCGGTCTGCTGGGGCAGGGTCTTCAGACCGGAGTGCTCGCCGGTGACGAGCTCGTCCTTGTCGTGGACGAGTCCCTGCTTCGCGGCCCAGGCGGTGTTGCCGTCGATCTCGCCGCCGATCTTCAGGCGGCTGACCCAGCGGGTCCGGCCGAAGAGGTCGGTGGCGCACTTCCAGGGCACGACGGAGGTGTTCTGCTCGCAGCCGAGGAAGGCGTGCGTGAAGGTGTGGTTGATCCAGCGGTAGGACTTCTGGTCGGCGACGAGCTGCTGGAGCAGCGGGTCGGCCGCGCCGCCGTGCTCCGCCCGGTACTCCTCGCTGCCGACGCCGTTGTAGGCGAGGTCGAGGGTGAGGTTGTGGCTCTGGGACCACTGCTTGGCGTACTGCGCGTCGGCGGCCTTCATCCGGATCGCCGGGCTCTCCGGGTTGGGGTTGCCGGGGCAGTCGACGTCGCCGGGGGTGCACTTGAGCTTGGTGTCCCAGCGGTCGTCCGCCGCGAAGACGTCGTCGACGTGGACGCCGAAGTAGTTGCGGGCGGCGCCGAGGTGGGCGCCCCGGGTCAGCCATTCCACGATGCCGCGCGAGACCAGCCGGAACTGGGTCTGGTACTGGTTGGCGACGAAGGTGACGACGAGCTCGCTGCGGCCGTCGTGGGTGTACTCGCCGATCAGGGAGCCGCGGGCGCTGCCGCCCGGTATCGGGGCGTCGAGGAGGCTGGTGTAGGTGGCGCCGTCCGCCTGCTTCTCCAAGGGGGTGGCCAGATATCCGTAACTCTCGTTGACAGCGGTGTCGTTGTCCTCGAAGGGAACGTTTTTCCTCAGATAGCCGAACGGTCCCGCCGCGCCGACGGAGGTGACCTGCGCGGACTTGCCGTCCAGGGTGCCGCTGTAGCCCCCGTCCGCGGGGGTGTTGAGCCCGACGGCCGGGCGGGCGTAGGTGTAGGCGTCGACCTGCCTGATCCCGAAGCGCTTCTCGTACGAGGCGAGGGCCGCCATCTCGGGCGAGCCGGCCCCGAAGGGGTTGTCGTTGGGTAACACCACGCCCTGGAATTTGGCGCGCGGTCTGCCGTCGACCGTGTCGCTCAGGAACGCCTCGTCGATCCGCGGGCGGCCCGACTCGGTGAGGTCCACCTGCGTGAACGGTGTACCGGCTTCCTCCAGTTCGGCGCGGATCGCCTCGGTGGCCGGGCCGCCGTCGTCGACGACGAGCAGCCGCAGATCGATCCTCGGCGTGGTGTCGGCGGCGTGGGCGCCGACGGCCGGAACGGCCACGGTGAGCAGGACGCCCGCGGCCCAAGCCGCGGCAAGACGGGTCGTACGACCCATAGCTTTCTCCCCCCAGAACGGCTCTGCGCACGCGTGCGCAGCCGTCCGGTCATGACGTGTACGCGCAGCACCGGGACCCGGTACCGACCCGCACATCGAATGGTCCCCAAGGCACGGCCCCCACCCGCGGTCGCACCTCCCCGGCGACCGCCGCTCCTCCCCCACGGCGCGGACACCGCTGTCCACGCCTGAGCCGCACGGCCGGAGCCGAGACCGCGCGGTGGTGTCATGGGCCGCCGGGCACACGTGTGCCGCGACGTCGGGAGGCACCCTCAGCCTCTCGACCGCCCAGCCATATAGTGCGCCATGCCCGAAGGTCTTGCTGGCTCGATGGCCAGGAGCCACGCGGCCGTTCTCGGCGGTCTGGCCGGATCCGGTCGGGGCTCCGGCGGGGGCCCGGCGGCGCCCGCCGGCCCGGGGCGCGGCGGGCATCCGCGGGGTGACCTGTAGTGACATTGGTGTACACCGTTGCCGGACCCGTACGCTCCTCCCGGAACCACAGGGGTCACTCGAAGAACGGGGCGCCCGGAGATCGGCCTGATGACGGCTGTCCGGCTTGCCTGTTGCATCCGGCAATCAACGGATACTTCCGCCCACCCGTCGCACGGTGTCCGCGCACCCTCCCCGGACGTTCCCCGGGCCGGCACGCAACCGGAACCAACTCGCCCCCCTCTAAGTAAGGTTGCCCTCCAATTCGCCGCCGGGGCGCGCCGGGGGCCGGGCCGGTGATTCTGCCCAGAGCATGGAGTGCTTCCGCCCGCCCCGGACGGGAGGGCAGGGTGTGCGGCATGAGGCTATTGATTCTGGGTGGGACCGAGTTCGTGGGATACGCCGTCACCGAGGCGGCACTGGCACGCGGCTGGGAGGTGACGGTCTTCCACCGCGGTGAGCACGCCGCGCCCCCGGGCGTGACGGCGCTGCGCGGCGACCGCACGGCGGCGGACGGACTGGCGGCCCTGGCGGCGGGCGAGTGGGACGCCGTCGTCGACACCTGGTCGGGCGCGCCGGCCGCGGTCCGGGACACGGCGCGGGCGCTGGCGGGGCGGGCCGGGCGGTACGCGTACGTGTCGAGCGGCTCGGTCTACGCCTACCCGAGCCCCGCCGGGCACGACGAGAACCACCCGGTGGTGGACGGTTCGCCCGGCGCGGAGGCGGAGGCGTACGAGCGGGACAAGCGCGGCGGCGAGCTGGCCGCGACCGGGGCCTTCGGGGAGGACGGGGCGCTGCTGGTGCGGGCGGGGCTGATCCTCGGCCCCCGCGAGAACATCGGCCGGCTGCCGTGGTGGCTGAGCAGGATCGCGCGCGGCGGCCCGGTGCTCGCCCCCGGCCCGCGCGACCTGGGGCTCCAGTACATCGACGCCCGTGACCTCGCCGAGTGGACCCTGGACGCCGTCGCGCGCGGGCTGGCCGGTCCGTACAACCTGATCGCGCCGCCCGGCCACACCACGACGGGCGAGCTCCTGGAGGAGTGCGTCCGCGTCACCGGTTCCGACGCCGAGCTGCGCTGGACGGAACCGGAGCGGATCCTCGCGGCGGGCGTCCGCCCCTGGACGGACCTCCCGATCTGGGTCCCCCGGGGCGAGCTCTACGACACGCTGCACATGGGAGCGGTGGACAAGGCCCTGGCGAGCGGCCTGCGGTGCCGCCCGGCCGCGGAGACGGTCGCGGACACCTGGTCCTGGCTGACGTCCCTCGGCGGCCGGGCCCCGCAGCGCCCGGACCGCCCGGCGCCGGGCCTGGACCCGCGGGTGGAGGAGGAGCTCCTGGGGGTGCCGGTACGGGCGTAGCGCGCGCCTCCCGCCCCGGCGGCCGGGTTCCGGGGCGGGGCCAGAAACGGAGGACATAGCTCCATAAGCCCTGTCACTCCGGCGCGAGCCGCCACGCGCCCTGCTGGGAGACCCGGCGCGGCCCCCATAATGGGGGCCGCGCCGGGTCGGCCCGACATATGTCAGGGTCATGCCGACAAGGCGGCCACGTACGAGCAGATGACACCCGAACCATGGGGGCGTGCATGAGCGCTGAGCTGAACCAGGACGAGCGAGAGGGCCGCCGACCCGGGGCGGCGGCGGGCGGCGCCCGACGGCGCCGGGGCCGCCGGGCGGTGGTGGCCGCGGCGCTCGCGCTGGCGGCCGCGCTGCTGGCGCCGCCCGCGGCGGCGGAGAGCCCGGCCCGGCCGGCCACGGCCGCCGTGACGGCCGTGGCCGCGGTCGGGGTGCCGGCGGCCGCCGACGCCGGGTCGGCCGCCGACACCTCGCCCCGCTACCAGGCCGACAAGGACCACAAGTCCACGGTGGCCAAGCCCAAGAAAAAGAAGAAGAAGGGCTTCTTCAAGAAGCTCGGCGTGGTGATGATCGTGGTCCTGATCCTGCTGGTCGTGGTCGCGATCGTGGTGATCGCGCTGATCGTCCACTTCGTACGGAAGGCCTTCAGGCGCCGGCGGTCCTGACCCCGGCGGCCCGGGCCCCCGCGGCGGTCAGCCGCTCTTGCGCCGGAAGGAGCGCTGACCGCCCGCCCGGCCGTGGGTGCCGTGGATCTTGGATCCGTCGCTGTTCCGGCCACCGCCGGCGGCGTCGGCGGCCTGGCCGCGCTTGCGCTCCAGAGCCTCCCGGAACTTGCGCTTCACGTCGTCCTCGGCGCCGTTCCCGGGCTCCTGCGGCGTTTCCTGGGGCGCTGTGCTGTCCGTCATCGAAACCTCCTGGTCATGGCGGGCGTCGCCACAGCTTCGCACGGGCGCCCGCCCATCGGTAGTCCGGCCGGAATCCGGCCCGACCGCATGTCAGGTCACCGTCATATCCCCGTCGGGGACGTCCTGGACCGTCACCCGGGCCCGCGGCTGTCCCAGCCCGTCGGCCACGGCCCGCGCGATCCCCTCGGGGTCCGGCGCCGTGGGGAAGGGCACGGCCTCGCCGTCCCCGTACGCCTCGATCGCCTTGGTGAAATAGCCGGGGTGCCAGGCACCGACCGCGCCCCTGACCTCGACGGCCCGCACCGTCCGGCCGCCCACTCGGCTCTTGAGCGCCGCGAGGATCCCGTCCGATCGGTACTCGCCGGGCACCTGGAACAGGCTGGCGTGGGCGCCGGCCTTGCGGCCGTCGGCCAGCCGCACGGTCACGGTCAGGCAGCTGGTCACGGCGGGGTACAGGATCGGGGTGCCCGGACGGGCCTCCGCGACCTGCCCCTCGGTGATCCGCACGACGGCCGCGGCACCGGCCGGGACGGCGGCCGTCACCCGGGGACGGGCCTCCGCCACCGCGCCGGCCACCGGTATCGAGGTCAGCACCACGGGCAGCAGCGCTCCGGACAGCGCCACGGATACGATCTTCGCTCTCATCCCACGATCTTCGCACCCGCCCGGCGCTCAGCCGGCCTGCGGTGCGTCGGGGCCGAAGCGGCTGCGGACGGCGGTCTGCACCTCCGCCTCCTCGGCCGGATCCGCCGCCAGCCTGCGCAGCTGCTCCACCACCCGGGCGTCCGCCGTGGTGGCGTGGTGCGCCGCGAGCTCCCGGGTGGTCTCCTCGCAGTCCCACAGGCACTCGACGGCGAAGCCCCTGGCGAACGAAGGGTCCGTGGCCGCGAGGGCGCGGGCGGTGCGGCCGCGCAGCTGCGAGGAGGTCGTCTCGCGGTAGACGTGGCGCAGCACGGGCGCGGCGCAGCCGATCGCCAGCCGCCCGGCTCCCTGGACGAGGTCCCACAGCACGGGCGCGTCGGGCCCCTCCGCGCGGACGGTCCGGCGCAGGGCGCCGAGGACGAGCGCCGAGTCGTACTGCGCGCCCCGGCAGGCCAGCATCCCGGCCGCGGCGGCGCCGAGGGCGTCACCGCGGTGGATCCAGGCGCGGGCCCGCTCCAGCGCGGCCGTGCTGCGCATGCGCTCGAAGGCGGTGACGGCGGCCTCCGCGACCAGCGCGGACGGGTCGGCGGCGGCGCTCTCGATGAGGTCGAGGGCCTGCGGGTCGTGGTGCTCGGCGAGGTAGCGCAGGGCGGTCGCCCGGGCGGCCTCGGGGCCCTGGGCGGCGGCCTGGATGATCTCCAGCCGGTCCTCGGGGCCGGCCACCGCGGTCAGGCAGCGGGTAGCGGGGACGTGGCGCAGCTGGGTGGGGTGGAGGTCGAGGCCCTGCTGGGCCCAGTCCAGCACCTCCCGCACGCTCCAGCCCGGACGCGGGCCGGAGGGGCGGAGCTGGCGCTGCCAGCGGTCGAAGGAGCCCTGTTCCTGCGCGGCGCGCACCCGGCCCGCGGTCGCGGGCGACAGCTGCTCGTCCGCCCACAGCCGCCACGGGCGGGGCTCGAAGGCGTCGCGGACGGCCGCGGCGAGGTCACGCTCGCCCTCGGGCGTCGCGGGGAACCGGGCGAGGACGCTCGCGCCGAGGGCGAGGAGGCCCGCGTCGTCGTCGCGCAGGGCGAGCTCGTCCAGGGCCCATGCCCAGTTCGTCCCGGAGACCGCGTAGCGGCGCAGCAGGAGGAGGGCGTCCGCACGCCCGTACGAGGCGAGGTGGCCGAGGACGGCGAGGGCGAGGCCCGTGCGCTCCTCGCCCGTGTCCAGGACGTCGTCGGCGTGGAAGAGGTGTTCGGCGATCTCGCCGAGCCCGGCGTCGAGGTCCAGACACAGGCGTGCGTAATAGAGCGAGCGGTTCTCGACCTGCCAGTCCCGCCTGGGGTCGCGCAGCACGCAGTGGTGCAGCGCCGCGAGCGCCTCCGCCCGCGGCGCCGCGAGGGCATACAGGGTCCCGTCGCCGCGGCCTCGCTGGAGGAGGCCGAGCAGGGTGCCGCTGGGCGCTATGTCTGGATCGAACATGGGGTCAGCATCCGGTGCGGGGAGTCGGCTGGCAACGGGATTTCCGTCGTCCGGCATTCTTGCCGGTGTCCATCGGGGCTATGCCTGGTGAACAGGGGGAACTCCGGATCCTCCAAGCGCCCGCAGCCTACCTGGAGCGAGGCATTCCGCCGAGCCGTGTCCGAAATGCCCCCGCCCCTCCCTGTCTCTCCCCCTCTTTCCGCCCCTCCTCCCGCCCCTCCTCGTCCCGTCCTCGTCCTGTCCCCGGCCTCCTCACCCTCCTCCCAAGACACCCCCGCACGGGCGTCCCGGGCGCGCACCTCACCCCCCACCCGGCGCTCGACTCACTTCCACACCTCTGACCCCACTCGTTACGGAGCCCGGTCCGACGCCGCCCGGTAACTCCTCCCCCGCCTCGCGGGCCACCCGACGCCGCCTTGACGCCTCGGATCCACAGGGCTCCCGGAATGCCTCTGGCATGTGCCTAAGACACCACCGGATCGGGTGTTGCCAAACCACTTACGAGCCCTCGCTCCCTGTGCAACAGTCGTTACCGGCCCATTCCCCGGACCCAGGAGCCGGCCGCGCCGCGCCGGTATCGGAGTACGACATGCCGTCCCCCCTGCACGCGGACCGCCCCACCGCTCGAGCATCCGAGCCCGGTACGGTCGACGCGCTCATTTCCCAGACCCGAAGGCTGCGCGGTGGCGTCGACGCCGTGCGCCGCGGGACGGTGGGGGAAGAGCTGTCCGAGGATCCGCAGCTGCGCTGGCAGCGCGCCCTGTGCGACCTCGCCGTGCACCACCTCGACAACCTCGGCGAGCACCTGGACCAGCTCCGCGCCGGGCTGCCGGAGCTCACCGGCGACGAGGAGCCGCCGGGTGCCCCGGCCGCGCTCCCGCTCGAGCCCCCGCTCGCCCAGCCCGCCGACGCCCCGCTCGGCCGGGTCGGCAGCGCCGAGTGGAACCTCCTCAGCGACGAGGCCACCTGGTCCGCCGAGCTCTTCGAGCTCTTCGGCCGCCGCCCCGAGGACGGCGCCCTGACCCTCGACGAGCTCCCGTCCTGGCTCCTGGAGGAGGACCGCGGTCTGCTGACCGCGATGGTCACCGACTGCCTGGTGGACGGCAAGCCGATCGACGGGGAGTTCCGGATCGTCCGCGGCGACGAGCTGCGCACCGTGCACATGATGGGCGAGCCGGTGCTCGACGCCGACGGCGCCACGGCCTCCATGTGGGCCGTCTTACGCGATGTCAGCGAGGAGCGCCGGAGCCGCCGGGCGGTGCACGAGACGGGGAGTTCCCTCCAGCGCCACCGGGAGATCGCCCGGACGGAGCGCCGCCTCGCAGTCGAGCTCCAGGAAGCCGTGCTGCCACCGTGGCGCGGCTCCCTGCGTTTCCCGCAGGCCGCCGAGACCGAGGGCACCAGGGGCGCCCTCGACCTCGCCGCGCACTATCTCCCCTCCTCCAGCAGCGCCCTCATCGGCGGAGACTGGTTCGACGCCCTCCAGCTGCCCGACGGGCGGACCCTGCTGAGCGTCGGCGGCCTCACCGGACACGGGGTGACCGCCACCTCCACCATGGCCATGCTGCTCGGCGCACTGCGCGGCATGGCCGTCACGGGCGCCGAGCCGGGCCCGCTGATGGGCTGGCTCAACCACCTCCTCGACGCCTCCGCACAGCCTGCCCTCGGAAGCGCCGTCTGCTGCCGCTACGACCCCGCGACCCGTGTCCTCAGCTGGTCACAGGCCGGCCACCCCGCCCCCCTGCTCTTCCGGAGCGGAAGGGGGCGGGCGCTCCAGCCACCCGAGGGCGTGCTGCTCGGGGCGGTCCCCGACGTCACCTACGCCCAGGCCGAGGAGCAGCTGGAGCCCGGCGACCTGCTCCTCCTGCACACCGAGGGCCTGGTGCCGCACAGCGCGGAGCCGGGCCTCGACACGGACCTGGAGCGGCTGCTGGGCTACGCACCGCGATTCGCCGCGGCGAGAAGCGCCCAGGAATGCGTGCGGACCGTGCTGGAAGAGTTCGGCGGCAGGGACCGTGAGGACGACGCCTGCGTACTGGTCGCACGCGTCCCCTCGTAGGGACCACGGCCCGTAGAGCCGTCGCGGCCTCGCGGCGGCTATGAGCATGTTGTCGCGGGAAAGACGGGGACCGCACGGGCGCGAGCGCCCATAGGGCCCGGGAGGGCCTTCCCGGGCCCTCACACCTTCGCGCTCCCGCCTCTGGCCGCGCCGCCCTTCCCCGGGCTCTGCGGTGCCTTGGGCAGCGCCCGCTGGATCTCCTGACGGAGATCCTCGATCCGGGCGAAGCCCGCGTACTTCCCCGTGAGCCGGTACATCTCGCGCAGCCGGTCCCAGGTCCGGTGCGAGGAGGTCTCGCCGATCGAGACCAGCGCCAGCCGGGCGTAGGTGTCCGCCTGCTCGGGGTCGTTGCTGATGAAGCACGCCGAGGCCATGGAGATGTAGTCGAAGATCTTCGACCGGAGGGTGTCGACCCCGCGCAGCTCCAGCGCCTCCTTGGCGTGCCGCTGGGCGATGGCCGCGGCCGCGGGGTCGTGCTCCGCGAGGGTGCGGTAGGCGAGCGCCTGCATCCCGTGGAGCTCCATCTCGTCGAACTTCTGCATCCAGCTGGGCGCCGGCACATCGCCGCGGTCCGAGACGAACAGCTCCTCGGCCTCGCCGAGGGTGCGCCGCATGGCCTGGCCGCGCCCCATCGACGCCTGTGCCCAGGCCTCGATCGTGCACAGCATGGCGCGGGTGCGGGGCAGGGCCTCGCTGCCGGCGCCCGACTTGGCCAGCTTCATCAGGTCGAGCGCGTCGTCCGGACGGCCCAGGTGGACCATCTGGCGGGCGGCCCGGGAGAGCGCCTCGCCCGCCCGTGGGCGGTCGCCGCCCTCACGGGCCGCGTGGGCGGCGATGACGAAGTACTTCTGCGCCGTGGGCTCCAGACCCACGTCGTGGGACATCCAGCCGGCGAGCACCGCGAGGTTGGCGGCGACCCCCCAGAGCCTGCGCTGGAGGTGCTCGGGGTGGTGGTAGGCGAGCATGCCGCCCACCTCGTTGAGCTGGCCGACGACGGCCTTGCGCTGGAGGCCGCCGCCACGGGCGGCGTCCCAGGCGCGGAAGACCTCGACCGAGCGTTCGAGGGCGTCGATCTCCGTGGAGCCCACCGGCGCCGCCTCGTAGCGGTCGAGGCCGGCGGGGTCGGCGTGTGCGGTGTCCATCCGCAGGTCGTCGAAACGGGGGGCGTCGGAGGCGAGAACCGGATCGGAGTGCAGCCAGTCGTGCATCGCGCTGCTGAGTGCTGAGCCTGCGGCGAGCGCGGCGCCCGCGCCCACCAAGCCGCGTCGGTTGAGCATGAGGTCCATTCCCGTGAATTCGGTGAGGACCGCGGCGGTCCGCTCGGGCGGCCAGGGCAGTCCGTCCGCGGACTGACCCTTACCCGCGCGCCCTCGCCGGCCGAACCCGAGGTCCTCGATGGTCACGACACGACCGAGTCGCTCGGTGAAGAGGGCTGCCAGCACCTTGGGCACGGGATCACGCGGGGATTCCCCCATGTCGATCCAACGCCGTACCCGCGAGGTGTCGGTCGCCAGCTGCGGATGGCCCATGACCGCCGCCTGCCGGTTCACCAGTCTCGCGAGTTCGCCCTTGGACCAGCCGGCCAGGCCGAACAGATCCGCTAGGCGGGTGTTGGGTTCCCTTGTCACGTCAAGCCCCCAGGTTCTCGGCTGACTTGAAGGTAGCGGGCGCTCAGGGGCCAGGCGAGTATTCGCCAGGGTTCGCCAGGGTGCGCCACATGGTGTGCCACCCGCAGTTGGGTGTCATGTAGGAACGCGCCACCCCGGCCACCCGGCTGCCGGACCGCATTCCCCAGGGTGCTCCTCGGCCCGGGGACCGGGGAGCGTCGCATTCGTCGGCACACGAAGGGATCTGTTCCGCACATGTATGCAGCCTCGTCCTCCGTGTCCGCCCCGCCCCGGCAGCTCCGTCCGCAGCACGCCGGCGGCGGGCCGTACCTCGACCCCTCCCACGCCGCGGGAGCTGCCTTCGGAAGCGGACGGGCCCGGCGGTCCCCGGGGCTCGGCGGCCAACCGCTCAGCGGGAGAATCGACTTGTCCGGCCCCCAGGGCGCCCAGCTGCGGACGGCCATCGCCGCCGTGCACCGCATCTGCCCGGAGTTCAACCCCGTCCAGGTGCTGCGGCGAAGCGGACGCTCGGTCCTGCTGGTCGGTTCCACCGGTCGTTCCACGGCCGTGGCCAAGTGTTTACTGGATCACTCCCCCGCCTGGGCCGAGCGGTCCCGCCACGAAATAGCTACATACCGGGCGTTCGTCCGGCACCGCCCTCCGGTGCGCGTGCCCCGGCTGATCGCCGCGGATCCCGACAACTGCACGCTGGTCATCGAGCGGATGCCGGGCCGCCCGGCCGCCACCCAGCGCCACCCCGTGGACTCGCCGCCCCGCGCGGACGTCCGGGCGGCGCTCGGAGCGGTCTGCCGGGTCAACCTCTGGCGGCCCCCGGTCGGCATGTTCGACATGCCGCTCGACTACGGCAAGCGCATCGCCCGCTATCACGAGCTGGGGCTGCTGACCGACCGCGACCTGGGCGACCTGCAGAAACTGCTGCACGGCCTGGCCCATGTCCAGGGGCAGTTCTGCCACGGCGACGCGCTGCTCTCCAACATCCTCCTCTCCCCCGCCGGCCCCGTGCTGGTCGACTGGGACCAGGCCGGCTGGTACCTCCCGGGCTACGACCTGGCCACCCTGTGGACCGTCCTCGGCGACGCCCCCGGCGCCCGCCGCCAGATCAGCCAGTACGCACAGCAGGCCGGCCCCGTCTCCCGTGACGCCTTTCTGGTGAATCTGATGCTCGTCCTCACCCGGGAGATCCGTACGTACGAGACGGCGGTGCAGCGCGCCATGCACGACCCGGCGCCCGCGGTGCCCGGAGCCGCCGAGTCCGGCGAGGAGCAGCGGCTCCTGCTGCGCCGGCTGCACGACGACTGCGCGCTCGCCAGGCGTGCCGTCCGGGCCGCGGTGGGGACCCGCTGACCGGGTCCCGCCCCACGCCGAAGCGCCGCGCGCTCCCGCGCGGCGCTTCGGCGTTCACCGGTTCGGCCCAACGGACCACCGTGAAGCGGACGTCCGCGCGGAGTAGTCTCCGGGCACGGGCATGGACATGCGCAGCATCGGCGACACCAGCATGATTGACGGATCGTCATCCAGCGACTACCTCTGGTAAGTCCGGTACCGCACGCCCCGCACGCGCGCCCACCGTCCCGACGCAGCTCTTCCCCGACCGCCCCGGCGCGTGGCACATCCGTCTCGAGGAGGCCGCATTGCGAGGATCCGCTTCCGCACCCCGGACCACCGCTTCCCCTTCCCGGCGAAGACGCCGCCCGCTCCGGGCGGCGGGCGTCGTGGCCTCGGCGGCCCTGCTGCTCCCTCTGGTCACCACGGCTCCCGCGGCCACCGCCGGACAGCCGGGCGACGGCGCCCTGCTCCAGGCGTTCACCGACGCCTCCGCGAAGTACCACGTCCCGCGCAGCGTGCTGCTGGGCGTCTCCTATCTCCAGTCCCGCTGGGACTCCCACGGCGGCGCGCCCAGCGTCACCGGCGGCTACGGCCCGATGCACCTCACCGACGCCGCCACGGCCCTGGCCTCGGCCCCGCACCACGGTGACGGCCGGGAGGACCCCCGGGGCGACGGCGCCCGGCCGCTCCCCGCCGCCCGTTCCGCCCGGGGTGCGGCGCCGGTGCCGGCCGAGCTCCCGGCGCGGCTGCGCACCCTGGAGCGGGCCGCGAAGCTCTCCGGCCTGTCCGCCGAGGCGCTGCGCCGGGATCCCGCGGCCAACGTCCAGGGCGGTGCGGCGCTGCTCGCCGAGGACCAGCGCCGGCTGGGCCTGCCGCTCAGCGGTGACCCCGCCGACTGGTACGGCGCCGTGGCGGCCTATCCGGGCGCCGGTGACTCCGCCACGGCGACCACCTTCGCCAAGGACGTCTTCGAGGTGATCCGCTCGGGCGAGCGGCGCACCACCGACTCGGGTCAGCGGGTGGCGCTCCCGGCGAGCCCCCGGCTGGAGCTCCGCCGGGAGCAGGTGCGGCAGCTGGGCCTGCCGGACTCCCGGGAGGACGGCGTCGAGTGCCCCGACACGGTGGCGTGCGAGTCCATCCCCGCGCCGTACCAGCGGCTGGAGGGCTCGGACTACGGCAATCACGACCTGGGCGACCGCCCCTCGTCGCAGAAGGCCGACTTCATCGTCATCCATGACACGGAGGGGTCGTGGGAGACCACGATCAAGCTGGTCAAGGATCCGGCGTACGTCTCCTGGAACTACACCATCCGCTCGGCGGACGGCCATATCGCCCAGCACGTGCCCACGAAGGACGTCGCCTGGCACGCCGGCAACTGGTACGTGAACGCCAAGTCGGTCGGCATCGAGCACGAGGGCTTCCTCGCCCAGCCCGACGCCTGGTACACGGAGGAGATGTACCGGACGTCCGCGCGCCTGGTGGCCCATCTGGCGCGGAAGCTGGACATCCCGCTGGACCGGCAGCACATCCTCGGCCACGACAATGTCCCGGGCACCACCCCGGGGACCATCCGTGGCATGCACACCGACCCGGGTCCGTACTGGGACTGGGCGCATTACTTCGAGCTGATCGGGAAGCCGCTGCGGCCCACGGGCGGCGCCTTCGGCGGCATGGTCACCATCCGCCCCGACTACGACAAGCACAAGCCCGCCTACACCGGCTGCGCGGAGCCGGGCAAGCCGTGTGCCGCGCACGGCTCGGGCGCGGTGCGGCTGCACACGGCGCCGCGGGAGCGGTCCCCGCTGGTGAAGGACATCGGTCTGCGCCCGGACGGCGGGGAGTCGACGACGGATGTCAACGACACGGGTGCCCGCGCCTCCACGGGTCAGCAGTTCGCGGTCGCCGACCGGCGCGGGGACTGGACGGCCATCTGGTACCTGGGGCAGAAGGCGTGGTTCCACAACCCCTGGTGGCGGCAGACCGCCGTCAACGCCTTCGGTTCGATCATCACCCCCAAGGAGGGTGTCGCGGATGTGCCGGTCTACGGCCGGGCCTATCCGGAGCAGGCGGCGTATCCGTCGGAGGTGCCGGTCCAGGCGGTGACCCCGCTGCCGTACAAACTCCTGGCGGGGCAGGAGTACGTCCTGGGACAGCGGTTGACGAGCGAGTACCTCTGGGCGAAGACCTTCGACCCGGCGGGCCACAAGGTGGTCCGAGGCAAGGACGTCTATTACGAGATCCAGTTCGGTCACCGGGTGGCCTTCGTGAAGGCCGCCGATGTGACCGTGCGCCCGTCGAACCAGTAGGCCGCCCCGCGGCCGGCGGCCCGGACGTGCGAGGAGCCCGGTACGCGGTGCGTACCGGGCTCCGGGGTGTGCGCGGGGGTCAGGCCTGCTGGAACATCTCGGCGGGCAGCGGCTTGAGGAGCTGGTAGAGCTCGTCGGTGATGGGCCGGTCCCAGCTGGCGATGGTGACGAGGACGCCGTCGCTGCGGTCGAACTGGGTGCAGGAGATACGGCCCTCGGAGCACTTCACCCGCCGCACGATCAGGAGGTTGTCCTCGTGCATGACCGGGATGTCCTCGGTCTCCAGCACCTCCACCGGCTCGTCGTTGCCGAGGGCCTGGAGGAGCTGTGTGACCTCGAAGGGCACCTGGCCCTCCTCGAGCTCGCGCACCGGGGAGCCCTCGGGCATATTGCCGATGATCATCGCCGGGCCGCGCCCGCCGAAGAGGTCATAGCGGAGGAAGACGCCCTGGCAGCTGCCATCGGGCGCGGGCAGCAGCCCGGCTCCCAGGTCACCCGGCCAGTCGCCCGGGTCCATGGCGAGGACGTCGAAGTCCGGCCCGGTGGGCGTGGCTGCGCTGCGGCGGCGGAGGAACGACATGCCCACATCGTACGTGCCCGGCGCCGTCGCGTGACCCCGGGGAGAGTCGTGGTGCGGCGGCCGGTCAGGCCTTCTGCCGCAGGGTCCGAAGGTGGTGGCGGAGCAGTCGGCGGAGCTCGTCCGGGGGGTACGCCTCCGGCTGGAGCACGGCCTGGAAGGTGAGCCCCTCGACCAGGGCGGTCAGCCGGCGGGCCTCGGTGGCGAGATCGAGATCGGCGGGCAGACCGCCGGACTCCTGGCCGCCCCGGAGGACGTGCTCCATCAGGAGGAGCGTGTTCCCGTGCAGCTCCAGGGCGCAGGGGCGCAGCCCGGGGCGGACCCGGGAGGCGGTGGCGAGGGCGATCCAGAGGACGGCCTCCTCGTGCCGCGTGTCGTCCAGCGGGAGGAATTCCTCGAGCAGTTCCTCGGCCCGGGCCCTGCGGTCCCCGTCGGCCCCGGGGGCGCGGAGCAGGTCGATGTGCGCGCGGACCCGCTGGTCGACGCGGTCCACCAGGTGCTTCATGGCGAAGATCACGAGTTCGTCGTGGTCTCCGAAGTAGTGCCGGACCGAGCCGACGGCCAGGCCCGCCTCCTCGGCGACGTTGCGCAGCGAGGCGGCTTCCAGGCCGCTCCTGGCGACGACCCGGAGGACGGCCTCGGCGACGGCCCTGCGGCGGGCCCGCGGATCGACGATCTTCGGCATGTTGTCGTTATAGCACGGTCGAGCTACCATCTTTTTTGGCATAGGCGCGCTAAATAAGGGGGTCCGAGGACAGTGAACGGCTGGGTGCTGGCGGCGATCATCGCCGTGGTGCTGATCGTGGTGGTGGTCAAGCGCCTGAAGGGAGAGCCCGTCAACGCCCGGGACCTGCTGGCTCCACCGCTGATCCTCATCGGCATCGGCGTCGCGTCCGTGGTCAGGGCCGACGACGTCACGGGGGCGGACCTGGGATGGCTGATCCCCGGCGCGGTCCTGGGGGTGGCGCTCGGGGCGGCGCGCGGCGCCACGATCGAGGTCTTCGAGCGCGGCGGCGTGCTCTGGCAGCGCTACACCGGTAAGTCCTTCGCCGTGGCGACGGGTTCGCTGGTCCTCATGGCGGGCTTCGGTTTCCTCGCGGCCCGGGCGGGGACGCACGCGAGCGCCCGCCCGGCACAGCTGAACATCGGGGTCAGTTTCCTCGGCGAGGCCCTGGTGGTCGCCGCCCGGGGCTGGTCGAGCGGGGTGCCCTTCGCTCCGGAGCGGGGCAGTCGCTGAGCCCGCCCGGACATGGCTTGTGGGGGCGCTTGTCCGGGCGGGGCCGGCGGTCCGCGAACCGCCTCGCGTCGCACGCTACCAGCGGAATCCGGCGGCGGAATTCCGCTCCGGCGGCCCGATGGAGCAAATGAGTGAATGCCCGAAACTTCTGCAAATGGGGTCGAGTTACTCAGGTCGCTTCCCTGAGAGGGGCGCTAATCGATCGAAAGGCACAGACGTGCTCAAGAAGGTACTCGCCACGGCCGCCATGACGGCTTCGGCCGTCGGCACCATCGCCGGCCCCGCGATGGCGATCGGCAACGACAGTGACGTCGCCAACGGCAACGCTTCGAAGACCGGTTACGGCAACACCAAGACCGGCGGTGAGCAGAGCCCGCAGATGAGCCTGATCCAGGGCACGCTCAACAAGCCGTGCCTCGGCATCGGCAAGGTCGGTATCCAGTCGCTGATCGCACTGATCAACATCGGCGTCCAGGACGTGCCGATCCTCACCTCGCAGCAGCAGCAGCAGTGCACCGACAACTCGACGATCGACGACGGCGACGACCCGCTGTCGCACATCCTCGACGAGATCCCGGTCATCTCGGGCAACGGCTCGGGCAACCGCGGCAGCGGCGGCCACGGTGGCCACGGCGGGGGCTTCGGCCACCACGGCTTCGGTCACGGCGGCTTCGGCCACGGCGGGGGCTTCGGCCACCACGACGGGGGCCACGGCCATGACGGCGGTCACGGGCACGACGGCGGCTTCGGCCACCACGACGGCGGTCACGGCCACTGACGACCGGCTCGCGCCGGATCCACAGAATTTCCCCCTTCCTCGGGTGCACGGGCCCCGAGGAAGGGGGATTCCTGTGTTTCCGGGTGCGAAGAGGGTGCGCCACGCATTTGCGCTCCGGTCCGCCGGGCACGGTCGATCACACCTATGGGCCGCTCCGGCCCCACCATGATCCGCTCCAGGCACCCGGCCGGTACCGGGCGGCCCCGGGGCGGGCCACGGGTCGGCTACCGGCCGGTACGCCGGTTCCCCGCGCGGTCGTATACGATGACGAGGTGACCATGCTCGTGAAACGCCGCCACGTGGACCTCCTCCGCGTCACGAGCATGTCCTGTCGCCGCTTCGGCTGACCTTCTCCCGCCGGGCCCCCTTCTTCGGGCCGAGGCCTGTTTTCTCCTTATCTTCCTGCCGTTTCCCGGTCACCCGTCTGTCCTCTCGCATACCCTGCTGCGACAGACGGCCGCCCGGCGCATCGCCGTACGGAACCGGGCCTTCACAGCTGTGGACACCCTCATGAGCAACCAGCTTCCCGTCCTCGACCTCTCCGCCGCCGACGGTGACCCCGACGCCCGTGCACGCTTCCGTCAGGACCTCCACTCCGCCGCCCGTGACGTGGGCTTCTTCCATCTGACCGGCCACGGTGTCACCGAGGCCGAGACCGAAGACCTGATGCGCACGCTCCGGGCCTTCTTCGCCCTGCCCGAGGCCGAGCGGCTGGCCGTGAGCAACCTCAACTCGCCCCACTTCCGCGGCTACACCCGCATAGGCGACGAGCGCACGGGCGGCAGCCGCGACTGGCGCGACCAGCTCGACATCGGTGCCGAGCGCGCGCCGCGCGTGCCCGGCCCGGACGAGCCCGGCTACTGGTGGCTGGAGGGCCCGAACCAGTGGCCGGACTCCCTGCCGGAGCTGCGCACGGCCGCCTTGCACTGGATCGACCGGCTGAGCTCGGTCGCCGAGCGCCTGCTGCGCGAGCTGCTCGCCGCGATCGGCGCGCCGGCCGGCTTCTACGACGACGCGTTCGCCGACCGACCGCACCTGCACCTGAAGCTGGTCCGCTACCCCGGTAGCGCCCCCGACGGCGCCGCCCAGGGCGTGGGCGCCCACAAGGACTACGGGTTCCTGACCCTGCTGCTCCAGGACGAGGTGGGCGGTCTCCAGGTGGAGGGCCCGGACGGGGAGTTCCTGGACGTGCCGAAGGTGCCCGGCGCGTTCGTGATCAACCTCGGCGAGCTGCTGGAGGTGGCCACCAACGGCTATCTCAAGGCCACCAACCACCGGGTCGTGAGCCCTCCCGGCGACCGGGAGCGCTACTCCGTGCCGTTCTTCTACAACCCCCGGCTGGACGCCCGCATCGAGCCCGTGCCCTTCGCGCACGCGGACCAGGCGCCGGGCGTCACCCAGGACTCCACCAACCCGCTGTTCGCGGAGTACGGCCGCAATGAGATCAAGGGGTGGCTGCGGGCGCACCCGCAGGTCGCCCGCCGCTACCACGCGGAGCTGCTGGACGAAGGCGTGGCGGCGCGCTGACGTCCCGGGGCGGAGCCCCGCACTCCGCAGCCCTCATGTGCTGGGCGGGCCGGGTCCTCCGGCCCGCCCAGCACATGAGGGCACCGGCTAGGTGAGGTCGAACTCCCCTTCGCGCGCCCCGAGTACGAACGCCCGCCACTCCGCCGGGGTGAAGACCAGCGCCGGGCGGTCCGGCCGGCGCCCGTGCCGCATCGCGATGAAGCCTTCGACGAAGGCGATCTGGACGTCGCCGAGCCCCTGCGTCCCGGACTGCCAGGCGGCGTTCGCGAGGTCGAGGTCGGGCGCCAGCTCGCCCGCCGGTCGTTCAGTCGTGCTCTCCGCCACGTCCGTAGCTCCTCCCGGTCGTCGTCCCGGCCCACCCTAGCGAGCACGGCCGGTGCCGGACAGGCCGCGTCACCCCCGTCAGGAAGTGGGCGGCCGGCTTCCCACCAGCCACATGGAGAAGAACTGGGCTCCTCCGCCGTAGGCGTGGCCGAGCGCCTTCGCGGCGCCCTCGACCTGGTGTTCACCGGCCCCGCCGCGCACCTGGAGGGCGGCCTCGGCGAAGCGGATCAGGCCGGAGGCGCCGATCGGGTTGGTGGACAGCACTCCGCCCGAGGGGTTGACGGGCAGCTCCCCGTCGAGCGCGGTGGCGCCCGACGCGGTGAGCTTCCAGCCCTCCCCCTCGGCCGCGAAGCCGAGGTTCTCCAGCCACATCGGCTCGTACCAGCTGAACGGCACGTACAGCTCGGCGGTGTCGATCTCGCGGCGGGGGTCGGTGATCCCGGCCTGGCGGTAGACCTCGGCCGCGCAGTCCCGGCCCGCGCGGGGCGAGACGAAGTCCTTGCCGGCGAAGAGCGTCGGCTCGCTGCGCATGGCGCCGCCGTGCACCCAGGCGGGCGGGTGCGGGGAACGGGCCGCGCCCGCGCGGTCGGTGAGGACCAGCGCGCAGGCGCCGTCGGAGGACGGGCAGGTCTCGGAGTAGCGGATCGGGTCCCAGAGCATGGGTGAGGCGCGGACCTTCGCCAGGGTGAGGCCGTGCTCGTGGAGGTGGGCGTAAGGATTCTTCAGGGCGTTGCGGCGGTCCTTGTGGGCGACGAGGGCGCCGATGTCCGCGGGGGCTCCGGTGCGGCGGATGTACGCGCGGACATGCGGGGCGAAGAAGCCTCCGGCGCCGGCCAGCAGGGGCTGCTGGAAGGGGACGGGCAGGGAGAGTCCCCACATGGCGTTGGACTCGGACTGCTTCTCGAAGGCGAGGGCCAGCACGGTCCGCTGGACGCGGGCGGCGACGAGGTTCGTGGCGACGAGGGCGGTGGACCCCCCGACGGAGCCCGCGGTGTGCACCCGCAGGACCGGTTTGCCCGCCGCGCCGAGGGCGTCGGCGAGGTACAGCTCGGGCATCATCACGCCCTCGAAGAAGTCGGGCGCCTTGCCGATGACGACGGCGTCCACGTCGGCCCAGGTGAGCTCCGCGTCGTCGAGCGCCCGGCGGGCGGCCTCGCGGACGAGGCCGGGCAGGGAGACGTCGCGCCGGGCGGCGGCGTGGTGGGTCTGGCCGATCCCGACGACGGCCACGGGTTCCTTGCCGCTCATGACCTCGCTCCCCTTCCCGGCCCTCCCGGCCCTTCCAGGACGGCGACGAGGTTCTGCTGGAGGCACGGGCCCGACGTCGCGTGGGCCAGGGCCCGGTCGGAGTCGCCCCGGTGGATGCGGGCGGCCGCCTCGCCGAGCCGGATCAGACCGGCGGCCATGACCGGGTTCGCGGCCAGCGGGCCCCCGGAGGGGTTGACGGCCACGCCGTCGTCCAGCCGCAGCGCCTTGCGCAGGACCACCTCCTGGGAGGTGAAGGGCGCGTGGAGTTCGGCGGTGTCGGCGGGCGCGTCGAAGGCTCCGGCGCGCTCGGCGGCGAGGCGGGTGGAGACGGAGTCCGTGAGATCCCGTACGCCGAGGGCGTGGGGTTCGACGCGGTGGTCCATGCCGCGGATCCAGGCGGGCCGGGCGCACATGCGGCGGGCGGTGTCCCCGGCGGCGAGGACGACGGCGGCGGCGCCGTCGCCGACGGGCGGGCAGTCGCCGGTGCGCAGCGGCCGTACGACGTAGTCGCCCGCCGGTACGGGGGCGCGCAGTTGGGCGTACGGGTTGGTGCCGGCGTCGGTGCGGCTGCGGACGGCGATACGGGCGAGGGCGTCCTCGTCGGTATCGCCCGCGTCGATGAGCGCCTGTGCCTGGAGGGCGGCGAGGGCGACGGGGTCGGGCCACAGGGGTGCGGTGCAGTAGGGGTCCAGCTGGCGGGTGAGGACGTCGCGGAGGTCGCCGGCGGAGGAGGTGCCGTGGGCGTAGACGAGGGCGGTGTCGGCCTCGCCGGTGAGGATCTTCACCCATGCCTCGTGGAGCGCCCAGGCCCCGTCCGTCTCCACATGGGATTCCGCGACGGGCGGCCAGGCGCCGACCGTGTCGAGGGCCATGGTGAAGGAGAAGGGCCGGCCGGCGAGGTAGTCGCTCGATCCGGAGCAGGTGAAGCCGGCCTCGCCCGGGCGCAGTCCGGCCCGGTCGAGGACCTCGCGCAGGACGGGCAGCAGCATCTCGGCCTCGGAGAGCTCCGGGGTGGCGCGGCGGTGCCTGGTCTGCGCGAAGGCGACGATCGCGACCTCGCGGGCGGCGGCCGGGCCGGGCCGCGCCGCCCCTGTCACAGCAGCTCCTTGTAGGTGTCGTAAGCGGCGTCGGGCTCCCCCGTGGGGCGGTAGTGGTCGGGGTGGCGGGCGCCCTCGGTCCAGACGGGCTCGACGCGCAGCCCCATGCGCACCTGGTCGCAGGGGAGGCCGGCGATGCGTCCGTGCAGGGCGAGGCCGGCGCCGTCCAGGGCGATGTGGGCGTAGACGTACGGCACGTCGACGGCCGCGTTCCCGGCGTTCTTCGCCTTGATGTTGACGACGCAGAAGGTGGTGACGGTGCCGCGGGGGCCGACCTCGACCTGTTCGCGGGTGGCGACGGCGCAGGTGGGGCAGGCGCCGCGGGGCGGTACGTAGACCTTGCGGCAGGACGGGCAGCGTTCGCCGGTGATCCTGCGGTCGGTCAGGGCGTCGAGGTGGCGGCCGAGGGCGCGGCCGGGGGTGTAGGTGTAGTCGAGGCGGGCGGGTGCGGTGAGGGTGGTGACGGGGTCGGGGAAGACGCCGTCGTGCGGGGCGGGCGGCCCGGCGGGCGGGGGTGTGCCGGGCGGGCAGGGTTCGAAGCAGGCGATGTCGGTGATCGCTCCGGTGCGGTGTTCCGCCCAGCGGACGCGGACGCGCAGGCCGGTGCGCACGGCGTCGGGGCCGGGGGCGTCGAGGGCGTGGAGGAGGGCGGTGTCGGCGCCGTCGAGGCGGACCAGGACCCAGGCGAAGGGGGTGGCCAGGGGCTGGCCACGGCGTGGCGCGGGGTTCCAGGCCCAGGTGGTGACGGTGCCGGTGGTGGCGGTGCGGACGAGTCCGTGGAGGTCCTCGCCGGTGGCCGGGTCGTACTCGGCGGGCGGGACGAGGACGCGTCCGTCGCGGGTGCGGATGCCGAGGACGACGCGTTCGCGCAGGCCGGTGAGGAAGGCGCTCAGCACCGGGCCGAGGGAGCGGGTGAAGGGGAATTCGACCACCAGGGGGGCGGTGAGGACGTCCGGCACGGCGGGTCTCTCCCTCGGTCAGGCGCGGCGGAAGACGGGCGGGCGCTTCTCGGCGAAGGCGCGGGTTCCCTCCCGGGCGTCGGCGGTGCGGAAGAGGGGCATGCCGCGTTCGAGTTCGAGGGCGAGGCCCTCCTCCTCGGTGAGGCCGGCGGTGTCGTAGGCGCAGGCTTTGACGGCCTCGACGGCGAGGGGGCCGCTGGCGTTGATGAGCGCGGCGGTCTCCAGGGCGTGGTCGAGGGCGGTGCCGTCGGGGACGACGTGGCCGATCAGGCCGATGCGCTCGGCTTCGCGGGCGGTGTACGGGCGTCCGGTGAGCAGCATCTCGAGGGCGTGGGTGCGGGGGATCTGGCGGGTGAGGCGGACGGTGGAGCCGCCGACGGGGAAGAGGCCGCGCCGTACCTCGAAGAGGCCGAAGACGGCGCTTTCGCCGGCGACGCGGAGGTCGGTGCCCTGGAGGATCTCGGTGCCGCCGGCGACGCAGGGGCCCTCGACGGCGGCGATGACGGGCTTGCGGGGCCGGTGGTGGCGGAGCATGGCCTTCCAGTGGAGGTCGGGGTCGGCGGCGAACCGTTCCCGGTAGGGGTCGTCGGCCGCCGGGCGGCCGTCGCCGGGCCGGGGCGCGGCCAGGGACTTGAGGTCCATGCCGGAGCAGAAGGCGCCGCCGGCGCCGGTGAGCACGACGGAGCGGATCGCGTCGTCCTCGTCGGCCTCGGTCCAGGCGTCGTGGAGGCCGACGAGCATGGGGAGCGAGAGGGCGTTCTTGGCCTCCGGCCGGTCGAGGGTGAGCACGAGCGTGGCTCCGGCGCGCTCCACGGTGAGGTGTTCGGTGCCGCCCATGGGGTCCTCCTGTCGTCGGACCCCAACAGGGTGCAGGAGGCGTGGAGGGGGTTCAAGGGCTTCCCGGCAGTTTTCTGACTCGGCATCAGTTTCCTTTCCTCGTGGGCCTTCCCCCCTCCACCGGGCGGCGCTCTAATGTCGCCGTGGACTACAATCTCGCGGATCTGTTCGAGTCCGTCGTCGACACCGTGCCCGCCCGGGAGGCCCTGGTCCACCTCGACCACCCGGGCGACGGCACCGAGCGCAGGCTGACGTACGCGGCACTGGACGAGGCGGCCAACCGGCTGGCCCACCACCTCCGGGACAGCGGCGTCCGGCCGGGCGAGCACGTCGGGCTGCACCTCTACAACGGCGTCGCCTACCTCCAGACGCTGTGGGCCTGCCTGAAGATCCGCGCGGTGCCGGTGAACGTCAACTACCGCTACGTGGCGGGCGAGCTGGCCTATCTCTACCGGGACGCGGACCTGGTGGCGCTGGTGTTCGACGGCGAGTTCACGGAGCGGGTGGCCGGGGCCCTGCCGGAGGCGCCGGCCCTGCGCCACCTCCTGCGGGTCGGCGCCCCTCCCGAGGGCGCGCCCGAGCCGGGCGTCGCGCCCGTGCCGTTCGCCGAGGCCGAGGCGTCCGGGGCGCCGTGGCGCGACTTCGGGCCGCGCTCGGGCGACGACCGGTTCGTCATCTACACCGGCGGCACCACCGGTATGCCGAAGGGGGTGCTGTGGCGGCAGGAGGACCTGTTCTTCGCCGGGCTCGGCGGGGGCGCCCCGACGGGCGAGCCGGTGAAGCGGCCGGAGGAACTGGCCGAACGGGTGGCGGCGGGCGGCGAGGGGCTCGTCTTCTTCGCCGCGGCGCCGCTGATGCACGGCACGTCCACGCTGACCGCCCTGATCGGCTTCGACTTCGGCCAGAAGGTCGTCCTCCACCGCAAGTTCACGCCCGTCGAGGTGCTGCGCACCGTCGCGAAGGAGCGGGTCACGGGCGTCTCGCTGGTCGGCGACGCGATGCTGCGGCCGCTGGTCGACGCGCTGGCGGGGCCGCTGCGGGGTACGGACTGCTCGTCGCTGCTCACCGTCAGCAGTTCGGGGGCCGTCCTCTCGGACACCGTGCGGGAGGAGTTCGCGGCCCTGCTGCCCGGGGTGGCCCTGCTGAACAACTTCGGTTCGTCGGAGTCCGGTTTCAACGGCACCGCCACCGAGGACCGCGGCCGGGGGTTCCGGCTGCGCGTCAACGCCCGTACGGCCGTGGTCGACCCGGTCACCCACGAGCCCGTACCGCCCGGCACGCCCGGCCGTGTGGCCCAGCGCGGCCATGTCCCCCTCGGCTATCACAACGACCCCGCGAAGTCCGCCGAGACGTTCTTCCGGCTGCGCGGCGAGCGGTGGGTGCTGCTCGGGGACATGGCGACGGTCGACGCCGAGGGCGTCGTCACGGTCCTGGGCCGGGGCTCGCAGTGCATCAACACCGGCGGCGAGAAGGTCTACCCGGAAGAGGTCGAACAGGCCCTCAAGGCCCACCCCGCCGTCTACGACGCCCTGGTCACCGGAGTCCCCGACGCCCGCTGGGGCCAGCGTGTGACCGCCGTCGTCCAGCCCCGCGAAGGCGCCACGCCCCCACCCCCGGAGGCCCTCCGGGCCCACTGCCGCACCCGCCTCGCGGGCTACAAGGTCCCGCGCGCCGTCGTCTACACGGACCGCGTCCGCCGCTCCCCGAGCGGCAAGGCGGACTACCGCTGGGCACGGGAGGTGGCGGCGGGCGCGCCCTGAGGCGGACGCCGGCTCCGCGCGCCCCCTCCCTCTTGACGTGCGGTTCCTCCTGCTGCTTACGTGGCGGGAAGGAAACTACCGAATGATCGGTCGGTCGAGGGTGGTGGCGATGACGGGGAGCGGCGTGCCGCTGGACGCGGCGGAGCGGATGTCCGGGGCGGAGCTGGCCGCGCTCCAGTTGGAGCGGCTGAAGGGGACGCTGCGGCGCGTCTACGAGAACGTGGGCTTCTACCGCCGGGCGTTCGACGCCGCCGGGGTGCGGCCCGAGGACTGCCGTTCGCTCGGCGATCTCGGCCGGTTCCCGTTCACCGCCAAGGCGGATCTGCGCGACCACTACCCCTTCGGGATGTTCGCCGTGCCCGAGGAGCGGGTGCGGCGGATCCACGCCTCCAGCGGCACCACGGGGACCCCCACCGTCGTCGGCTACACCGAGCGCGACCTAGACGTCTGGGCGGACGTCGTCGCCCGGTCGCTGCGGGCCGCCGGAGCCCGGCCGGGGCACAAGGTGCACGTGGCCTACGGATACGGCCTGTTCACCGGCGGTCTGGGCGCGCACTACGGCGCCGAGCGGCTGGGCTGCACCGTGATCCCCGCGTCCGGCGGTATGACCGCGCGCCAGGTCCGGATCATCCAGGACTTCCGACCCGAGGTCATCATGGTCACGCCCAGCTATATGCTCACGCTGCTCGACGAGTTCGAGCGCCAGGGCATCGATCCGCGGTCCACCTCCCTGCGCGTGGGCGTCTTCGGCGCCGAGCCGTGGACGGACGGGATGCGACGGGAGATCGAGGAGCGCTTCGCGCTGGACGCCGTCGACATATACGGGCTCTCCGAGGTCATGGGGCCCGGCGTCGCGCAGGAGTGCGTGGAGACCAAGGACGGACCGCACATCTGGGAGGACCACTTCTACCCCGAGGTCGTCGACCCCCTCACCGGCGAGGTGCTGCCCGACGGCGGCCACGGCGAGCTGGTCCTGACCTCGCTCACCAAGGAGGCCATGCCCGTCGTCCGCTACCGCACCCGCGACCTCACCCGGCTGCTGCCGGGCACCGCGCGCCCCGCCTTCCGGCGGATGGAGAAGGTCACCGGCCGCAGCGACGACATGATCATCCTGCGGGGCGTCAACCTCTTCCCCGCGCAGATCGAGGAGGCCGTGCTGGAGATCCCCGGCGTCGCGCCCCACTTCCAGCTGCGGCTGACCCGCGAGGGCCGCATGGACCACCTGACCGTACGGGCCGAGGCGCGCCCGGAGGCGACCTCCGCGCAGCGGGCGGCGGCCGCCGGGGAGCTCGTCCGGCGGGTGAAGGACGGCATCGGGGTGTCGGTGGGCGCCGAGATCGTCGACCCCGGAACGCTGGAGCGGTCGGTGGGCAAGATCAAGCGGATCGTCGACCTCCGGGGGAAGGCGGCGTCGTGAGGCGCGGTCCGGAGCCGGGCGGGACCCTCATGTGCCGTAGCGCTCCCTCAGCTCCCGTTTGAGGATCTTGCCGCTCGCGTTCCTCGGCAGCCCGTCCGTGAACAGCACTCTTTTCGGCGCCTTGAAACCCGCGAGCCGTTCCCGCGCGTGCGCCAGCAGCTCCTCCTCCGTCACCCGCCCCCGGGTGACGACGACGGCCGTCACCGCCTCGATCCAGCGCTCGTCGGGCAGCCCGATCACCGCCGCCTCCACGACGGCGGGATGGGCGTACAGCGCGTCCTCGACCTCACGGGAGGCGACCAGCACTCCCCCGGAGTTGATGACGTCCTTGATCCTGTCCACGACGGTGAGGTATCCCTCGGCGTCACGGACGGCCATGTCGCCCGAGTGGAACCAGCCGCCCCGGAACGCCTCCGCGGTCTGCCCGGGGTCGTCCCAGTAGCCCTCGCACAACTGCGGGGAGCGGTAGACCACTTCGCCCGGCGTGCCGGCCGGCACCTCCCGCCCCTCCGTGTCCACGACCCCGGCCTCCACGAAGAGCACCGGCCGCCCGCACGACGCCGGCCGCTCCGCGTGCTCCTCGGGGCGCAGCACGGTGGTCAGCGGTCCCGTCTCGCTCTGCCCGAAGCAGTTGTAGAAGGCGAGGCCGGGCAGCCGGGACCGCAGCCGTTCCAGCACCGGCACGGGCATGATCGAGGCCCCGTAGTACGCCTTGCGCAGCCCCGAGAGGTCGCGGGTACCGAAACCGGGGTCGCGGGCCAGGTCGATCCAGACGGTGGGCGGGGCGAAGAGGCTGTCCACACCGTCCTTCTCGATCAGTTCGAGGAGGCGGTCCGGGTCCGGCGCGTCGATGACGACGTTCTCCGCGCCCACCGCCAGGTAGGGCAGCAGGAAGACGTGCGTCTGCGCCGAGTGGTAGAGCGGCAGGGCGTGGACCGGCCGGTCGGCCTCCTTGAGGTCGAGGGCCGTGACGGCGCTGGCGTACGCGTGCACGAAGGCGCGGTGCGTCATCATCGCGCCCTTGGGCAGCGCGGTGGTGCCCGAGGTGTACAGGAGCTGTACGAGCGCGTCCGCGTCGGGTCCGCCGGTGAGCAGGCGCGCGTGCTCCGGGCGTTCGGCGAGCCGTTCCAGCAGTGAGCCGCCGGCGTCCCGGAGGGGCAGGGTACGGACGCCGGCGGGCAGGTGGTGCTCCAGGAGCGGGTCGGTGAGGACCAGGGAGCTGCCGGACTGTTCGAGGACGTACCGCAGACCGGCGCCGGTGAGGCGGTGGTTGACGGGGACGTGCACGAGCCCCGCGCGGGCGCAGCCGAGGAACCCGATCAGGTACGCGTCGGAGTTGTGGCCGTAGGCGGCGACGCGGTCGCCGGGCACGAGCCCTTCGTCCAGCAGCGCACCGGCGGCACCCGTCACCGCCTCGTCGAGCTCCCGGTACGTCCAGGAGCGCTCCCCGTACCGCAGCGCCGTCCGTCGCGGCACGCGCGCGGCCGTGCGCCGCAGGATGCCGTCCACCGTGCTGTCCCGGACTCCGGTCATGACCGGATCCTGGGGCCGCCGCGCGCGGAGGTCAAGACGACGCCGCAGGGAGGCGGGCCGGTTCACCCTCTCCCCGTTCGTGGTCAACTCCCTTGACCGCCACGGCGTCCTCATGTCCGCAGGAGACCGTTCGTTCCTCTGTCACCTCGGGAGTCATCTTGCGCCTACGTCCTCGCTCGCGCACCCTGGTGAGCCTCGGTCTGGCCGTGCTGACCAGCGCCGCGCTGCTGCCGGGCACGGCCTCGGCCGCCGCGCCCGGCCCCACCGGGCGCGCCTCGGACGGCGGCCTGTCCGCCGTCATCCGCTACACCGAGTACGGCATCCCGCACATCACCGCCAAGGACTACGCGAACCTCGGTTTCGGCACCGGCTGGGCCCAGGCCGCCGACCAGGTGTGTACCCTCGCCGACGGATTCGTGACCCTTCGCGGCGAGCGCTCGGCCCGCTACGGCCCCGACGCGAGACCCGACGGCTCCCTGTCGTCCGCCTCCACCAACCTCGCCAGCGACCTGTTCTTCCGCGGGCTGAACGACGCGAAGACCGTCGACAAGCTCCTCGACCGGCCCGCGCCGGCCGGGCCGAGCCGTCCGGCCAGGGAGCTGATGCGCGGCTGGGCCGCGGGCTACAACGCCTGGCTGGCGCGCAACCGCGTCACCGATCCCGCGTGCCGCGGGGCCGACTGGGTCACGCCGGTGACCGCCCTGGACGTGGCCCGGCGCGGATACGCCATCACCGTCCTCGGCGGCCAGGGCCTCGCCGCCGACGGCATCACGGGCGCCGCGCGACAGCCGACCGCGGCACCCGGCACGCGCGCGGGCAAAGCCGCCGGGGACCCGGCGGAGACGGCCCGCAAGATCTTCGACGAGCGGCGGCGGAACGCCGGGATGGGGTCGAACGCGGTGGCCTTCGCGGGTTCCACCACGGCGAGCGGGCGCGGCCTGCTGCTCGGCAACCCGCACTACCCGTGGCAGGGCAGCCGGCGCTTCTGGCAGTCGCAGCAGACCATCCCCGGCGAACTGAACGTCTCCGGCGGCTCGCTGCTCGGCATGCCCGGCGTGCAGATCGGCCACAACGAGCGCGTCGCCTGGAGCCACACGGTCGCGACCGGCGTGCCGACGGCCCTGTACGAGCTGAAGACCGCGCCCGGTGACGACCGCTCCTATCTCGTGGACGGCAAGGCGGAGCGGATGTCGGAGCGCTCGGTCACCGTGCCCGTCCGGGGCGAGGACGGCCGGACCTCCAAGGTCACCCGCAGCCAGTGGTGGACCCGCTACGGGCCGGTGGTGACCTCGCTCGACGAGCTGCCCCTGCCCTGGGCGGACGGCAAGGCCTACGCCCTGGTCGACCCCAACGCGGAGAGCATGCGCTTCACCGACGCCTCGCTCGCCCTGGGCAGGTCGCGCGGCGTGGCCGGGATCCGGGACGCCCTGCGCCGTACGCAGGGCCTGCCGTGGGTGAACACCATCGCCGCCGACTCCGGCGGCCACAGCCTCTACACCCAGGCGCAGGTGCTGCCCCGGGTGACCGACGAGCTCGCCGGGCGCTGCTCGACCGAGCTCGGGAAGCGGACGTTCCCCGCCTCGGGCCTCGCGGTCCTGGACGGCTCGCGCGGCGGCTGCGCGCTGGGAAGGGACGCCGACGCCCTCCAGCTCGGCATCTTCGGGCCCTCCGCGATGCCGACGCTGATCGACGCGCCGTACGCCGAGAACTCCAACGACAGCCCCTGGCTGGCCAATGCCGACCGGCCGCTCACCGGCTACCCGAGGATCTTCGGTGACACCGGAACGGCGCGGTCGCCGCGCACGCGCGGCGCCGTCGAGGACGTCTCCGCCATGGCGGAGCGCGGCGGGCTGACCGTGGCGGACCTGGAGCGGCAGCAGTTCGCGAACCGCTCGACCGCAGGCGCCCTGGCCGCGTCCGACGCGGCCAGGGCCTGCGCGGCGCTGCCGGGTGGCAAGGCCACGGGCGGCGACGGCAAGGCCGTCGACGTGTCGGCGGCCTGCGGGGTCCTGGAGCGCTGGGACCGTACGACGAACACGGGCAGCGAGGGCGCGGTCCTCTTCGACCGCTTCTGGCGCCGGCTCGTGGCCGAGGCCCGGCCGGCGGAGCTGTGGCGCGTGCCCTTCTCCGCCGCGGCGCCGGTGACCACGCCGAACACCCTGAACACCGCGTCCCCCGCGTTCGGGCGCGCCCTCGCCGACGCGGTCGCGGAGCTGCGGGCGGCGGACATCGCCCTGGACGCGCCGCTGGGCGAGCACCAGTTCGTCGTACGGGACGGCGAGCGCGTCCCCGTTCCGGGCGGCACGGACGCCCTCGGCGTCTGGAACATGATCCACGCGGCGCCGTGGGACTCCGCCCGCGGCGGCTACCCGGACGTGCGGTTCGGCTCCAGCTACATCCAGGCGGTGGGCTTCGACGGCAGCGCCTGCCCCGTGGCCCGCACGCTGCTGACGTACGGGCAGTCCTCCGACCCGACGTCGCCGCACCACGCGGACCAGACCCGGCTGTTCTCGGCCGGCCGGATGATCCCCGGCCGGTTCTGCGAGAAGGACATCCTGTCCTCGCCGGGGCTGCGGGTCGTGCGGGTGAGCGAGCGCTGACCGCACCGCTTCCGTGGGGTCACCGGGGCCGCCCGCTCACGACGGGCGGCCCCGGTTCTTCCAGTAGGGCTCCCGCAGGCGGCGTTTGTAGAGCTTGCCGTTGGGGTCGCGGGGCATGGTGGTGATGAAGTCGATGCTCCTGGGGCGTTTGTAGCCCGCGAGCGACCGGGCGCAGTGCGCGGCGATGTCCGCCGCCAGCGAGGCGCCCGGCGCACGGTCCTCCGCGGGTTCGACGACGGCCTTCACCTCCTCGCCCCAGTCGTCGTGCGGGACGCCGAAGACGGCGGCGTCGGCCACGGCCGGATGGGCGAGGAGCACGGACTCGATCTCGGCGGGGTAGATGTTGACGCCGCCGGAGATGATCAGGTCGATCTTGCGGTCGCGCAGGAAGAGATAGCCGTCCTCGTCGAGCAGGCCGAGGTCGCCGACGGTGAAGAAGTCGCCGATGCGGCTCTCGCGCGTCTTGGCGGTGTCCTTGTGGTACGCGAAGCCACCGGTCGTCATCCTCATGTACACGGTGCCGAGCCGGCCCGGCGGAAGGCGTTCCCCTTCGTCGTCGAAGATCGCGAGTTCGCTGATGGGCCACGCCTTGCCGACGGTTCCCGGTTTCTTCAGCCAGTCCTCGGCGGTGGCGAAGGCGCCACCGCCCTCGCTGGCCGCGTAGTACTCCTCGACGCAGTCCCCCCACCATTCGATCATCGCGCGCTTGACGTGGTCCGGGCAGGGCGCGGCGCCGTGGACGGCGTGGCGCATCGACGACACGTCGTAGCCCGCCCTGACCCGTGCGGGCAGCCCCAGGAGCCGCTGGAACTGGGTGGGGACCATATGGGTGTGGGTGCACCGGTGGGCGTCGATCAGCCGGAGCATCTCCTCCGGCGTCCACTTGTCCATCACCACCAGGCGGTGGCCGATGTGCAGGGACGCGGCGGCGAACTGGAGCACGGCCGTGTGGTAGAGCGGTGAACAGACCAGGTGCGTATGGCCGTCGAAGGGCTTGATGCCGAAGATGCCGAGGAATCCGCCGAGATGGGACTCCTCCGGCGGTTTTCCCGGCAGGGGGCGCCGGATGCCCCGGGGGCGGCCGGTGGTGCCGGACGTGTAGTTCATGACCCAGCCGAGCGTGCGGTCCGGTGGTGGGGTGCCGGGCCTGCCGTCGAGGAGGGCCTCGTACGGGCGGAAACCGGGGATGTCGCCGACGGCGTGGCGGCGGGCCGCGGGCAGGCCCGCCTCGTCGGCGGCGGCGGTCGCGGTGGCGGCGAAGCGCTCGTGGGCGATGAGGACCCGGGCTCCGGAGTCGGCGAGGATCCAGGCGGTCTCGGGTCCCACGAGGTGGTGGTTGACGGGGACGAGGTAGAAGCCGGCCTGGGTGGCGGCGAGGTGGGCGGTGAGGAGTTCGACGCCGTTCGGGAGGAGGACGGCGAACGCGTCCCCGGCCCGCAGCCCCGCTTCGCGCAGGCCGCGGACCAGCTGGTTCGCGGCCGAGTGCAGCCGTCCCGCGGTCCACGTCCCACCGGCGGGGGTGACGAGGACGGTACGGCCGGGATCGGCGGCGGCCAGGGCCCAGAAGCCGTTGGGTGGTGGGGGCATGGGGTGCTCTCCGTCCTCTCGGTCATGGTCCGCCGGGGGTCCCGGTCGGACGCCTCAACCGGCGGCGGGGGTGCGCCGGGCACGTCACGCCCGGCCGGGGGGCGGCCTCGCCCCGGCCTCCCGGTCATGGGC
This sequence comes from Streptomyces albireticuli, assembly GCF_021228125.1. Classification (GTDB taxonomy): domain Bacteria; phylum Actinomycetota; class Actinomycetes; order Streptomycetales; family Streptomycetaceae; genus Streptomyces; species Streptomyces albireticuli. Next base: position 123,811 of record NZ_JAJQQS010000015.1, on the reverse strand, counting down.
CGCCGCCAGGGGCGTCCCGGTCGGACGCCTCACCAGCGGCCTGGGCGCGCCGGGAACGTCGCGCCCGGTCGGGGCGGCCTCGCGGTCGCCCCGGCCGTGCCACCCGCGACTCGCCATGTGTCACATGGGCGAGGTGGGCACGGATGCCGGCGGCCGGGGCCTCGCCCGGCGTGGGGCGGGCCCGGCCGTGGGATCACGTCCGTCCCCGGCCCGCGCGGCCCGGCCCCGCCCGGCCGCCGGGCGCCGTGTCGGCGCCGCTCAGCCACGCCCTTCCCCTCGCTCTCCCCCGCCCGCGATCCGTCCCAGCCGCTCCACCGCCCGGGCGAAATCCCTGACGAGATCGTCGAAGACGGCCTGTACGGGGCGCCGGGAGTTCATCCGGCCGACGATCTGGCCGACCGGCGTGCCCAGCAGCGGCGCGGCCTCGTACTTCTGGATGCGGGTGAGGGCCTCGGCGACGAGCAGCCCCTGGAGGGGCATGGGAAGGGTGCCGGGGCCCGCCGGGTCGTCCCAGGCGTCGGTCCAGGCGGTGCGCAGCTGACGGGCCGGCTTGCCGGTGAGGGCGCGGGAGCGGACGGTGTCGCCCGAGCCCGCGGCCAGGAGTTTGGCGGTCAGGGCCGGGGAGTGCAGCCCGGCCTCGTCGGTGGTCAGCCAGAGGGAGCCGAGCCAGACGCCCTGGGCGCCGAGCGCGAGCCCGGCGGCGATCTGTTCCCCGCCGCCGATGCCACCGGCGGCCAGCACCGGCAGCGGGTCCACGGCGCGTACGACCTCGGGCGTGAGCACCATGGTGGCGATCTCGCCGGTGTGGCCGCCCGCCTCGTACCCCTGGGCGACGACGATGTCGATGCCCGCCTCGGCGTGGCGGACCGCGTGCCGGGCGTCGCCGGCCAGCGCGGCGACGAGGACGCCGTGCGCGTGCGCGCGGGCCACGACGTCGGCGGGCGGCGGGCCGAGGGCGTTGGCGAGCAGGGCGATCGGGTGGCCGAAGGCGACGTCGAGCTGGGCGCGGGCCACGTCCTCCATCCAGCCCGTGACGCGCCAGCCCGAGCGGTCGCCGGGGCCGAGTTCGGGGACGCCGTGCCGGGCGAGCGTCTCGTCCACGAAGCGCCGGTGGCCGGCCGGGATCATGGCCTCGACGTCGGCCTCGGTCACCCCTTCGACCTTCCGCGCCGGCATGACGACGTCGATACCGTACGGCCGCCCGCCGGTGTGCTCCTCGATCCAGCCGAGGTCGCGGTGGAGGGCGTCGGGGTCGGCGTAGCGTACGGCCCCGAGCACGCCGAGCCCGCCGGCCCGGCTGATGGCGGCGGCCACCGCCGGGAAGGGCGTGAAGCCGAAGACCGCGTGTTCGATGCCCAGTCGCCGGCTCAGCTCCGTCTGCATGGGCGGCAGGATGCCGTAGCCGGCCGGACGAGGGAAGAGTTTTTCTGATGCATCATCAGATATGCCGTCGAACGCGTCGCCGGGTTCACCGCCGGACGAGCAGCCGGACGAGCAGCCGGATGAACGCCTCGGACGCACCGGACGCACGCACCGCGCCCGGCCCCCGGGCCGGAGCGCGCCCCCGTCATCCCCCCTGCGCCGGCCCCCGCCCCGCCCGTGCCCTGCGGACCGCCGCCACCTGGCGGTAGAGCTCCACGGCCTCGGTCGACCGGCCGAGCTGCTCCAGGCAGTGGGCCTCGTCGTTGCGGCTGGTCAGGGCGTCCGGATGGTCGGCGCCGAGGACGCGCTGCCGGGCCTGGGCGACCTCGCGGTAGAGGGCGAGGGCGTCCTTCCAGCGGCCGAGCCAGCCGAGGCCGACCGCGATCTCGCGGCGGCTGACCAGCGTCTCGGGGTGGTCGGGGCCCAGCAGGCCCTCGCGGAGGGCGCAGACGTCGCGCGCCTCGGCGAGCGCCTCCTCCCAGCGGCCGAGCCGGCCGAGGTTGACGCCGAGGCAGTGCCGGGCGCGCAGGGTGTCGGCGTGTTCGGGGCCCTGTGCCTGGGTGCGCTCGTCGACGAGTTCGCGGAAGAGCTTCAGAGCCTCCGCGCTGCGGCCGAGGCGGCCGAGGCAGATGCCCGCCTCGTAGCGGGCGGCGAGGGTGTCGGGGTGGTCCGCGCCCAGGACCCGCTGGCGGGCGGCGGCGACCTCGCGATAGGTCCGCAGCGCGTCGGTCCAGCGGCCGAGCTGGCCCAGGGCGTACCCGACCTCGTAGCGGGTGACGAGGGTGTCCGGGTGGCTCGCGCCGAGGACGCGGGCGCGGGCGGTGGCGACGTCGCGGGCCATGCCGTACGCCTCCTCCGGCCGGCCCAGCCGGCCGAGGTTGAAGGCGAGGTTGTGGCGGCAGCGGAGGGAATCGGGGTGGTCGGGGCCCATGGTGCGTTCACGGGCGGCGAGCACCGCCACATACACATGGTGGGCCTCGACGTGCTTGCCGAGCTGGCCGAGGACGTACGCCGTCTCCTGGCGCGCGGCCAGGGTGTCGGGGTGGTCGGGGCCGAGGACCCGCTCACGGCCGGCCGCGGCGCGGGAGTACTCCCGCAGCGCCTCGCCCGTACGGCCCTGCCGGCTGAGGGTGAACGCGGCCTCGTAGCGGCTGGCGAGGGTGTCGGGGTGGTCGGGGCCGAGGACGAGCTCCCGCTCGGCGGCCACGCCCCGGTGGGCCTCGCCGGCCTCGGGCCAGCGGCCCAGCCGGCCGAGCCGCAGCGCCTCCTGGTGCCGGCCGGCGAGCCGGGTGAGGACCTCCGGGGACGGGAGTTCGGCTACGGCGGACCGGCCGCCGGCGCCGCCCGCGGCCGTGCCGGCGGCCGGGAGCCCGGCCGAGGATCCGGCACCGGATCCGGCAGCGGGTCCCGCCACGGATCCGACGGCCGGCCCCGCCGCCGCCCCCGCCGCGGATCCGGCTGCGGACCCGGCACCGGATCCGGCCGCGGAACCGGCAGTGGATCCGGCCGCAGGTCCCGTCACTGGCACCGCCGCAGATCCCGCCGCCGAACCCGTCACGGGTCGGGCAGCGGGTCTCGCCGCGGATCCGACAGCGGACCCCGCCGGGACCCCCGCCACCGCGCCTGCCGCCACGCCCGTCCAGGCGCCGGTCAGCGAGACGGCGGGGTCGGGCGGCACGACCGGCCGGGGGCCGGGGCCGGTCGCCTTGGAACCGGTGGTCATGTTCCTGGCCCAGCCGGGCAGCCGGGGCGGCTCGGGCAGCCGCACCGAGGCCCGCGGCGGCCGGGGCAGGTTCCCCGGCAGCGGCCGGGGCAGGGTGCCGGCGTGGGCCGCCGAACCCAGGGCGAGCAGCCGGGCGTGCAGGTCGGCGGCGTCGGGCGGCCGGTCGCCGGGGTCCTTGGCGAGCAGGTCGAGAATGATCCTTTCGAGGGGTACGGGAAGTCCGGGGGAGATCTCGCGCGGCGGCCGGGGCGCCCGGTCCCGGTGGCCGACGAGGACGGCCCAGGCGTCGTCCATGTCGAAGGGCGGGGCGCCCGTGGCCAGTTCGTACAGCACGCAGCCCAGGGAGTACAGGTCGCTGCGCCGGTCGACCTGACCGCCGCCGATCTGCTCCGGCGACATGTAATGCGGGGTGCCCATGGCGATGCCGGTGCCGGTGAGGCGGGAGGAGAGGGACGACAGGGAGCCGTAGCCCATGTCGCCGAGCCGGGCGATGCCGAAGTCGCAGATCTTCACACCTCCGTCGGCGAGCCGCATGACGTTGGCGGGCTTGAGGTCCCGGTGCACGACCCCCTGCCGGTGGGTGTAGTCCAGGGCCGCGGCGACCTGCTCCGCGATGTCGACGACCTCCGGCACGGGCAGCGGGTACCGCCGGTTGTCGTCCATGAGCTCGCTGAGATTACGGCCGTCGAGCAGCTCCATCACGAGGAAGAGCACACCGTCGGACTCGCCGAAGTCGTGCACGACGGTGATGCCGCGGTGCTGGAGGGCCGCCGCGACCCGCGCCTCCCGCCGGAACCGCTCCCGCAGCACCCTCAGATAGGAGTGCTCGTGCCGCGGCCCCATCGGCTTGAGGCACTTGACCGCGACCTGCCGCCCGAGCGAGGTGTCATGGGCGCGCCACACCTCGCCCATGCCGCCCCGCCCGATCCGGTCGAGCAGCTCGTACCGACCCTGGATCAGCCTGGATTCCACCATCCCTCGCCGCCGCCCCCGTCGCGTCGCGTGCATCCCCCGGCCCGTCCAGTATGGCGGCCGCTCCGTGCGGCTTGAAGACGGAAGGACGGCCGCCGGATACGGCCGGTGTGCCGCGCCCGGCACGGCGGGCGTGCCGCCGGAGGGCCGGAGGGTGCGGGCCGGTACGTCCACGGCCTCCGAAGGGCCGCGGTCCGGAGTCCGGGGCCCGCCGAGCGCCCCGGCCCCGGGGCCGTCGCGCGCGTGGCCCGGGCCGTGCGGTGGCTACGCCCGTGGCTCCGGTGCCGTCCCGCCGAGCGTGGTCACGACCACGAAGCGCAGGTCCGGCTGTTCGGCGGGGACGAGGACGTGGCTGGTGACCTGGACGTCCGTGCCGCCGTGGCAGGGCAGCCGGAGCCGGAGGCGGTGGCCGCCGGGGTGTTCGACGACGGCGTGCTGTTCGGCCCAGATGCGGCGGCAGGTGCCGTTGGCCGCGAGGATGTCCGCGATCAGGGCCTGGATCTGGGCGTTCCGCGGGGCCCGGTGGCTGGCGACGCGCAGCATCGGCAGGTAGATGCGGGCGCAGGTGTCCTCCCAGCCCAGGATCTGTTCCCGGGCCTCGGCCGAGGTCAGCGCCCAGCGCATCAGGTTGGGCTGCGGGCCGAGGGTGAAGGGGAACCACTCGGTCATGGGGGCGTTGGCGGCGACGATGTTCCAGGCGTCGTCGGAGACGTAGGCCGGGTACGGGGCCTGGTGTTCGAGGAGGGTCGCGGTCGCCGGGTCCACGGCGGTCCCGGCCCGGTGCGCGCCGCTCACGGGCGGGCGGCGGCCGGAGACGCCGAGGAAGAGGGTGAGGGTCTCGGTCTCACTGAGCCGCAGCGCCTGAGCCACCCGCAGCAGGAAGGCGTCCGAGAACTCCCGGGGGGCGCCGGTCTCCAGCGCCCGGTACCAACCCTCGCTGACGCCGGTCAGCCGGGCGACGTCGGCCTGGGACATCCGTGAGCCCGCGCGGTGCCCCCAGACGCGCAGCTCGGGTATCCGGCGGCGGTCGACGCGTTCCCGCCAGGCGCGCAGCAGCCGGCTGACGGACTGTCCGCCCGCCGGCGGGACGGGCGGGACGGGCGGGACGGACGGAGCCGAGGCCGGCGGAACGGACAGGGCGCGCGCGGCGGACAGGGCGGACCCCGGCCGCGTCGGCGACTCGGGACTTTGGTCCTGTTTCACCTTCGGATCTCTCCCCCGGCTTTAACTGATCATTTGCCATGCCCGTTTCTACCGGATCCGGGCGGCGCTGACCAGTCCGGTCCAACTCCCGAACAATGCCCGTTGAGTTGTTTAACGATTGATTTGATTCCGGGCCCCTTCCGACGGCCCCCGCACTGGAACTCACGACACTGCGAGTGACGGATTTCCTGTTGCAGACTCTGAGGGCGAAGAAGGCGGCGCGGCCCCGAACGGTCCGCGTTGCCCGATGCCGTGCGCCCATGGATGGGAACCCATAAGGATTCGTTGGAGGTGTCAGAATATGCGCTTTCAGATTCTCGGCCCTTTGCGGATCGCCGACGGCTCCGAGGTGGTCGTACTCCCCCCGTCGAAACCCACCGTCCTGCTGGCCGCGCTGCTGCTGCGGCCCGGCAGCGTGGTGTCGGTGGGGTTCCTGCGGCGGGCGATCTGGGGCGACGAGGAACCCTCCTCGGCGAAGGCGGCGCTGCACGCCTGTGTGCTGCGGCTGCGGAAGACGTTCCCGAAGTACGGGCTGTCCGACGCGGTGATCGAGTCCGTGCCGGGCGGTTACCGCATCGCGGTGGAGCCGGGGTCCCTGGACCTCGCCGACTTCCGCGAACTGCGGGCGAAGGCACAGGCCGAGCGGGATCCGGAAGCGGAACTGTGCCTCCTCAAGGAGGCGCTGTCGCTGTGGCAGGGGCCGTTGCTGACCAACGTCCCGTCGGACCTCCTGCGCCGGGACGAGATGCCCCGGCTCGTCGAGGAGCGGCTGCGGACGGTCGAGCGGGCCTGCGACATCGAGCTCGCGCTGGGCCGCTGCGGCCAGGCGCTGGTCGAGCTGTGGACGGTCGTCCGGGCCCACCCCGGGCACGAGCGGTTCCGCGAGCAACTCATCGAGGCGCTCTACCGCACGGGCCGGCAGGCCGACGCCCTCGCCGAGTACCGCGAGGTCAAGCGGTACCTCCAGGAGGAGCTGGGCGTGGACCCCGGACCGGCTCTGCGGCGGCTCGAACTGAGCATCCTGCGCGGTGACGACATCGGGCCGCGCCGGGAGGGCGGCGGGCCCGCCCCGGCCGCTCCCGTCCTCGCACCCCCCTACGCCGACACGGCGGCGGGGCGCCCCCCGGCGCCCTCCCCCCTCGCCGCCGTGTCGTGCTTCACCGGCCGGGCGGCCGACGGCGACGCGATCGCCCGCCGGCTCACCGCCGACCGCTCGGGGCCCACCATCGTGGTGCTCTCCGGCGCGCCCGGCATCGGCAAGACCGCGCTCGCCCTGCACACCGCGCGGCAGGTCGGGCACGCCTTTCCCGACGGCCTGCTGACCGCGCGGATGACGCGCGACGACGGTACGCCGAGGGCTCCGGCGGAGGTGGCGGCCGAGCTCCGGCACCATGCCGGGGACGACCCCCGCGCCGCGCCCGGGGCCGGGCCGCGGAGGCTGCTCGTCCTGGACGACGCGACCGGCGCCGACCAGGTGCGGCCGCTGCTGCCGGCCGGGGCGGGCGGCGCCGTGCTCGTCACCAGCAGGCTCGGGCTCGCCGGGCTCCTCGCGGCGCACGGCGGCTGGGCCCACCGCCTCGGCACCCTCACCGAGGAGGAGTCGTTCCGGCTGCTGGCGGCCGTCCTCGGCGACGGCCGCGCCGAAGCGGAACCCGAGGCGGTCCACCGGCTGGCGGCGGCCTGCGGTCATTTCCCGTTCGCCCTGCGGATCATGGCGGCGCGTCTGCTCACCCGGCCGCGCCTGTCGGTGGCCGACTGCGTGGCCTGGCTGCGCGAGGACCCCGTCGCCCGGCTGTCCCTGCCCGACGACCCCCGCCTGTCGGTGCCCAGGGCGTTCACCGACGCGCTGGACAGGCTCGACCCCCGGCTGGCCGACGCCTTCCTGCGCGTCGGCGCCTCCCCTACGGAACGGCTCTCGGTGACCGGCACGGCCGGCCTGCTGGGAGTGGTCCCCTCACTGGCCGAGGAACTCCTGGAACGGCTGGTGGACGTGAGCCTGCTCGAAGAAGGGCCCGCCGGTCGTTACCACATGCACGAACTGCTCCGGAATTTCGCCCGCCGGGCCACCGGATATCAGGCCGGTCCGCCCGCGCTGACGACGCGCCACTGAATTCATCCGTCTCCTTCACGAGGTGTGAAACTCATGCTGGAAGCCTACGAAGCGATTGCCGAGACCCGGCCCCGGATCCGCCGGGACGTACTCTTCACGGAGACTCCGGACGGAGTGCTGTTCCACAACGCGCACGGCGGGTTCCATCTCAATTCCAGGTCCGGATACCGTTTCGCCACTCTGCTGGTCCCGCACCTGAACGGTGAGCACCGGGTCGCCGATCTCTGCGAGGGGCTCGGCGAGGCCCAGCGGGCCATGGTCGGCCGTCTGGTCCGGACGCTGTACGAGCGTGAGTTCGCCCGTGACACCCCCGTACCGGACGGTCCGTCGGCTTTTCCGGTGGCCCCCGCGGTCGTGGAGCGCTTCGCCCCGCAGATCGCCTATGTCGACCACTACGCCGACGACGCGGCACGGCGCTTCCAGGAGTTCCGCACCACCCGGGTCGCGGTCGTCGGCGACGACCTGACCGCCCGCTGGTGCGTCCTCGGCCTGGTCCGCAACGGCAGTGCCGCCGTCGGCCACCTGCCGGGTCTGGACACCCCGGAGAATCGATTCGGCGAGGTACGGGCCGAGGCCACCGCGCTCGCCGCCGAGGGCTGCCCCGTCACCCTGGAGACGATCGCGGCCGACGGCCCGGTGCGCTGGAGCGACCTGGCGGGGTACGACGTCGTCGTGGTCACCGGCGGCCGCGAGGGCGCGCGGCGGCTCTTCCGGCTGGTGGAGGCCGGGGTGCCCGAGGGCACGTCCCTGATACCGGCGGCCCTGTTCGGCGACCGCGCCGTGGTCGGCCCGCTGATGACGCCCGGCACCGCCGGCTGCTGGGCCTGCGCGGTGCTGCGGCTCGGCGCCCACGGCGACGCCGCGGCGGCGGCCGATCTCTGGAGCGGCATCTGCCTGCCGGCCACCGACGGGCCGACGGGCCGGGAGGCCGGCCGCGGTCTCTCCGCGATGATCGGCAACCTCCTCGGGTACGAGGTCTTCCGCCTCACCACGGGCGCGCTGCCCGCCGAGACCCGCGGCCAGGTGATCGTCCAGGACACCGAGTCCTTCGACGTCGTCGCGGAGCCGCTGCTGCCGCACCCCCGCTGCCCGTTCTGCCGGGACCTGGCGGCCGCCGGGACGGCGGAGCCCGCCGCGGCCCCCGCGCCGGAGGAGCCCGGGCCCGCCGGCGGCACCGCCGCCGCTCCCGACACCGAGGCGCTGCTCGCCGAGCTCAACAGCCGGCAGATCCTGATCCGCCCGCACACGGGCGTCTTCGAGAAGTTCACGGACGAGCCCTGGACCCAGACCCCGCTGAAGGTCGGCACCGTCAGCCTGCCCACCGGCCACTCCGGGCACCGGAACATCGCCGCCTTCGACGTCCACACCGTCGCGGGAGCCCGGCTGACGGCCCTGAACGCGGCCGCGGGCGCCTACACCGAGCACGTCGTCCCGCTGCGCGGCGTCCTCACCGGGGAGGCGCTCGACGACGCCCGCCGGGACACCCGCGCCGTGGCCGCCGCCGCGCTGACCGTCGCGAGCGGCCTCGCCGCCGACGCCGTCGAACCCGCCGCGTGGGTACGGGCCACCTCGCTGGCCGACGGCGAGCCGGTGCTGGTGCCGGCCGGCGCGGTGCGCACCTTCGGCCCGTACAACCGCGACGGGGTCCACACACGGACCACCGCGGGCACGGGCGCGGGCCGTACGGCCGCCGAGGCCACGGCGCGCGGCCTGCTCTCCGCCCTGTGCCACGACGCGCTGGAGCGCGCGGTACGCGGCACCGGCGGGGCGGCCCCGGTGGCGCCGGAGGGTTTCGGGGACGACCCGGAGCTCACCTTCCTGCTGAGCTCGGCCCGCAACCTCGGCGTGGAGTGCGAGCTCCTCGACCTCGGCGAGCCGGCCCGCTCCTCCGCGCACGTGCTGCTCGCCCGCGCCCTCCTCCCCCGTACCGGCGAGCGGATCTGGGCCGTGGCCGGCGAGACCGACCGGCGGCGGGCCGCGGCCGGGGCGCTGCGCGACCTGCTGGGGCAGGAGCAGCTCGGCCGGGAGCTCGCCGGGCGGGGCGAGCCGCCCGTCGACCTCGGGGACCCGCTGCTGGGCGACCTGGACCCGGCGGCCCTCGCGGTCACCGGCACGAGCGACGCCCGCGTGGGCGAGGCCACGTCGTACCCGGCGATCCTCGAACGGCTGCGCGCGGCGGGGCGCGAGGCGCTGGTGGTGCCCACGGACTCGGCCGATCTCCTGGCCGGCGGCATCAGCACGGTGCGGGTGCTCCTCACCCGCGAGGACGCGCGCCCGGGCGGCGGCGAGCACACCGGTGGGGCGTCCCGTGCCCGCTGAGACCGATGAGGCCACCGAGACAACGAGCTCCGCGCCGGGCACGGCCCCCGAGTGGGAGCGCGTGTGCCGGGACCTGACCGCCCTGCTGCGCGACTCCCCCGTCGCGCCCGGGCCCGTCGAGGTCACGGCGCTCGGCTTCCGGGACGAGCTGTCCCAGGGCCCCTCGTCCGGGCCCGGGTCCCGGACGCGCGTACAGCTCTACGGGCATCACGCGCTCGTCGGGCCGTTCCCCCGCGCCGGTGCGGAAGGGGTGGCCGGGGCGGAAGGGGAAGCCCTCCGGCCGTGCCCCCGGTGCCTGGCCCGCCGCTGGCAGTCGGTGCGCGGCCGGGCGCTGCGCGACGCGCTGGAGCTGGGTTCCGGCACCAGGGCCGCGGGCGGGCCGCCGTACGCCCTGCCCTTCCTGGCCGACGCGATCGCCGCGCTGGTGACGGCTCGTCAGGAGCGGGAGGCCGGAAGGGCGCGTGAAGCGGCCACGGCTGCGGACACGACCATAGAAGGCGGCACGGCCACGGCCACGGCCACGGCCACGGAAGGCAACGCGGCCGACGGGACCCGGGGCACCCGCCGCACCGGCGCGGGCGGCGCGGCCGGCGCCCGCGGTCCCTACCCCGCCGTCCACCTCGTCGATCTGGAGACCCTGCGCGTCGGCAGCCACCCGCTCGTCCCGGACGCCGAGTGCCCGGACTGCGGGCGCCGCGTCCCCGACAGCGCCCGGGCCGCGACGCTCACGCTGCGGCCCGCGCCCGAGCACCGGCCCGGCTCGTTCCGGGTGCGCGGGATCGGCGCGTACGACCTGCCGACGGAGGCGTTCGCCAATCCGGTCTGCGGCGCCCTCGGCCCCGGTGTGGTGCACGACGTGGCATCGGCGACGACGTCGGCGACGGTCGGCTGCTTCGAGCTGCGCTCGGGCGAGTACCTGCGCGAGACGTTCTGGGGCGGCCACGCCGACTCGTACGCGGACAGCGCCCGGATCGGCGTCCTGGAGGGCCTCGAACGGGCGGCGGGCATGCGCGCCCGGGGCCGGACGACCTGGGTGCGGGCCTCCCTCGACGCCCTGCGGGCCCGGGGCGAGGCGGCCGTCGACCCCCGCGAGTGCGGCCTGTACCCGCCGGAGTTCCACGCCGCCGACCCCCGGGTCACCCCCTTCACGCCCGGCCGGGAGATCCCCTGGGTGTGGGGGTACTCGCTGCGGGACCGCCGCCCGCTGCTGGTCCCGGAGATCCTCACGTACTACGGCACCCCGGGTCTGGAGAACCGTTTCGTGCAGGAGAGCTCCAACGGCTGCGCCTCGGGCGGCTCGCTGGAGGAGGCCGTCTACTTCGGGCTGATGGAGGTCGTCGAGCGCGACGCGTTCCTGCTGGCCTGGTACGGCCGGGCGGCGCTCCCCGAGATCGACCCGCGGACCAGCGCCGACCCCCGGACGCGGCAGATGGTGGACCGGCTGGCGATGTACGGCTACGAGGCGCGGTTCTTCGACACCCGGGTCACCTTCCCGGTGCCGGTGGTGACGGCGGTCGCCGTCCGGCCCGACGGCGGTCTCGGCACGATGTGCTTCGGCGCGGGCGCGGGCCTCGACCCGGAGGCGGCGCTCGCCGGCGGGCTGTGCGAGATCGCCACCGACGCGGTGAACATCCGCGGCCGGGCCGAGCGCGACGGGGAGCGGCTGCGCGCCATGGCCGCCGACTTCGACAAGGTCCTGGCGCTGCACGACCACCCGCTGGTCTACGGCCTCCCCGAGATGGCCGGGCACGCCGCGTTCCTCCTGGAGGAGCGGGGGCCGAAGCGCTCGATGGCGGAGCTGTACGGGCCCGGCACCCGGACGCTGCCCGCCTCGGGCGACCTCAGGGACGACGTCGAGCGGTGCGTGGCGGCGGTGGCGGACGCGGGGTTCGACGTGGTCGTCGTCGACCAGACGCTGCCCGAACAGCGCGACCTGGGCCTGCACACGGTCTCCGTGATCGTGCCGGGGCTGCTCCCCATCGACTTCGGATGGCGGCGGCAGCGGGCGCTCCACATGCCGCGGACGCGGACGGCGCTGCGCGAGGCCGGGCTGCGCGACCGCGACCTGCTGCCCGGGGACCTCAACCCGGCCCCGCACCCCTTCCCCTGACCCCCGCTCCCCCTCGCCTCTCCCCTTGCTCCCCCGCCCCCGCTCCTCCTTCCGATTCCCCCGCTCCCCGGCCGATCGAGCCGATCGAGCCCAACGAGCCGAACACCTAAGGAGAACCTGTGGGTTTCGCCCATGAATACGCGGCCGCGATCATGCACCGCGGCAGAATCCCCATGGAGCCCGTCGGCTTCGTGCCCGACTGGTCGGACCGTCCGCGCAAGGGGAAGTTCTACCCGGGCGCCGAGTCCCTCCCGCTGCCGGACGGCGCCCTGCCGGATCCGGGCGCGACCGTGCAGGAGGGCGTCTTCGCCGCCTCCGGGCCCCGGGACGAACCGTTCACCCTGCCCCTGCTCGGCGGGATGCTCCTCGACTCGTACGGCCGCCTCGGCCGCCGCCTGGGCGTCCAGGCCAACACCGACCTGCCGTCCCTGCCGCTCTACACCGACGCCAACTGGTACCGGGGCACCGCCTCGGGCGGCGGCCTCTACCCCGTCACGGTCTACTGGGTCAACGGCCCCGGCGGCCCCCTCACCCCCGGCGTGCACCACTACTCCACCACGCACCACGCCATGCAGCGCCTGCTGACGGGCGACGTCTCCGGCGAGGTGCGCGAGGCCCTGGGGAACGGCACGCGCGCGGACCAGTTCCTCGTCCTCGGCGTCAAGTTCTGGCAGAACGCCTTCAAGTACAACAGCTTCTGCATGCACGCGGTCAGCATGGACGTCGGCGCCGCCCTCCAGACCTGGCGCATCTGGGCACGCGCCCGGGGCCTGCGGATCGAGCCGGCCCTGTGGTTCGACGAGGAGCGGCTGGCCCGGCTGCTCGGCGTCGACGTGGCGGAGGAGGGGATCTTCGCCGTCGTCCCGCTCTCCTGGGAGGGCACGCGGGGTGACGCGCTCGCCCCGGCACCGGCCGCCGGCGGCCCCGCTCCCCGGGTCCGGCGCACCGAGAGCGAGCGCTCCCGCCGGGTGATCACCTTCGAGACGGTACGGCGCGTCCAGGCCGCGACCGTCGCGCACGCCACCGACCGCCCGGCTCCCGGCGCGCTCGCCCCGGCCGTCGCCCTGCCCGCCCGCGAGGGCGGGCGCGTGCCCCTGCCGGAGGCCCCGCCGCTCACGATGGGCGTGCGCGAGGCGCTGCGGCGCCGGCGCAGCAGCTTCGGGCGCTTCGACGCCCGGGAGCCCCTCTCCGCCGGGCAGCTGGCCGCCACGCTGGCCGCGGCCGCGTCGGCGTCGGTCGGCGGCGACGCCGCGGACCCCGGCGGGCCGCCCCTCGCCAAGCTGTACGTCTTCGTCAACCACGTGGCGGGGGTGGCGCCCGGGGCGTACGAGTACGTGGCCGACGACCACGCGCTGCGGCTGGTGAAGCCGGGGCCGCCGGGCGCCTTCCTCCAGGAGAACTACTTCCTCTCCAACTACAACCTGGAGCAGGCCGGGGCCGTCGTCGTACCCGCCGTGCGCACCGCGGCCGTGCTGGACGCCGTCGGCGACCGCGGCCTCCGGCTCGTCAACGCGACGGTCGGCGCGGTCGCGCAGACCTTCTACACCACGGCGTCCGCCCTGGGACTGGGCGGCGGGGTCGCGCTCGGCTTCGACACCGTCTCCTTCGTCGAGGAGCTGGACCTCGCCGGGAGCGGCGAGGCACCCCTACTGATCATGCTCGTCGGCCATGAGCGGCCCGGCTCCGCCGACTTCCGCTACGAGATCGCCTGAGCGGCACGGGAAATCCATGACCCACCAGACCCACCCCGAGTCCCCTCTCTCCCGGAGCTCTTCCCCGAGCCTGGCCCCGGGCCTGCCCCCGGGCGACGACCCCGGCTGGACGCTCGGCGACCGGTTCATGATGCGCGTCGCCGGACTGCCGCTGGAGTCCCTGCACGCCCTGCGCTGCCCGGACACCAGTGGCTGGGCCGACCGCGTGCTCCGCGCCGAGGCCCTGCTGCGGTCGCGGGGCGCCGAGCTCAGCGACCGGCTGCACCCGCTCGTCAAGGGCGCCGGGGACGAGCACGCCCGGCGCCGGCTGCTGCGCCTGCGCCGGGAGCTGTTCAACGGCAAGCCGCCGACCGCGCCCGAGGCGGCCGTCGCCCTGGTCGCCGCCACCGACCCGGCGACCGCCGGGGAGGTCGGCGACTGGGTGCGCGACCGCCGGGCCCTGGCGGCGCTCCTCGCCGAGGGCGCCCCGCTGCTCGCCGCCGAGACGGCCCGCGGCCGCGCCGGGCTGCGCCGCCTGCTGGGCGAGGACCGGCTGCGGCTCGGGCTGCTCCTGGCGTCGCCGACGCTGGAGGGCCGGCTGGACGCGTACGTACGGACCGATCCGGCCCGGCGGCCGGACAAGCGGCTGCGCAAGGTCGAGCGCTCGGCCCTCGCGTACCTCTACCGGACCGCGCGCAAGACCAGTCCGTTCAGCACCTTCACGGCGGTGGCCCTCGGCCGGTTCGCCGAGACCGGACACGCCTCCTCGGGGGACGGTGCGGAGACCGTCCGCCTCCCCGAGGTCTGGTCCGGTCACCCCCGGCTCAACGTCGTCGTCCTGGCCCGGCTCACCGAGCTGATCCTCGACGACCCCGCCCGGCGCGCCGGCCTCCCCGTCGTACTCGCCTCCGGCTGGGAACACGACGACGACCGGATCCGCTATGTGCGCCGCTCGCTGACGGCGGGCGACGACGGCGCGGCCGTCACCTTCGACGCCGCCGACGACCGGCTGTTCTTCCTCCGGCGCAGCGGCACCCTGGAGCGCCTGCTCACTCTGTTCGCGCACCGGCCCGAGCCGCGCTACGGGGAGCTCGCCCGCCTGCTGGGCGAGGAGGGCGGCGCGGACCCGGAGGAGTGCGAGCGCTATCTGACGGCCCTGCTGGAGCTGGGCCTGGTGCAGATCCCCTGTCTGCGCACGGACGTCCACGCGGCCGACCCGCTGCGGGCCTTCCGTGACTCGCTGGAGGCCGTGGGGCGCCCCTGGGCGCGGCGGCTGGCGGAGGACCTGGCGTGGCCGATCGCCTGTGTCGACCGCTATCCCGCGGCGGGCGCCGGGCTGCGCCGTGAGCTGCTGGCCGAGCTGCGCCGGTCCCTGTCCGGGATCCAGCGGAACCTCGGCGCCCCGGAACCGGCGCTGCCGCGGACGCTGCTCTACGAGGACGTGCGCGCCGGAACCGGTGACGCGGCGGCCGGGACCGCCGTGACCTGTGATCCACGGGCCTGGGCGGGCGACGGTGACGGCCCGTTCGCGTCGTTGCGCTCCCTGGAACGGGTCCTGCCCGCCTTCGATCTGACGCTGCCGCAGCGGATCACGTTCAAGGGCTTCTTCCGGGCGCGGTACGGCCGGGGCGGCCGCTGCGAGGACCTCCTGAAGCTCGTCCACGACTTCCACGAGGACTTCTACGACCAGTACCTGACGTTCGCCGCGCGCCGCGAGCCGTTCGACGAGGACGGCCGTTACGTCCCCGAGCCGAACTGGCTGGGCCTGCCCCAGATCACGGCCGTGGACGCGGCCCGCGAGGAGTGGACCGCCCGGATGCGCCGGCTGTGGGACACCGCGCGGGGCGCCGAGGAGATCCGTGTCCCCGCCGGCACCGTCGACGCCGTCGCCGGGAAGCTGGCCGGGGTCGCGCCGGACTTCGCGCCGCAGAGCCACTTCCTCCAGCTGGTGCGCCGCGACGGCGACCCGATGGCCGTGCTCAACCAGTCGTACGGCGGTTTCGCCTTCCCCTTCAGCCGCTTTACCCACTGCTACGACGACGGCGAGGGGGACGGCGGCACCCTGTCCGACCGCGTCCGGCACGCCGCGGCCGCCGCGCAGCCGGAGGGCGCGGTGTTCGCCGAGATCACCGGCGGCTTCGTCACCAGCAACCTCAACCTGCACGGGCGGCTCACGGACTACGAGATCGTCTGCCCGGGCGAGACCAGCTCGGTGCCCGTGGAGCACCGGATCCACCTCGACGACCTGTACGTCGAGGACGACACCGCCGCGGACCGGCTGGTGCTGCGCTCGCGACGGCTCGGGCGGGAGGTCGTGCCCCTCTACCTCGGCTACCTCGTGCCCCTGGCGCTCCCGGAGATCCCCCGCACCCTGCTGCTGCTCTCCCCCACCTCCATGGCGCCGCTCGACGTGTGGGGCGGGGTTCCGGAGGGCGCGTCGGGGAACGGGGTGACCAGCCGCCCCCGGGTGCGCTACGGCGGTCTCGTCCTCAGCCGGCGCAGCTGGACCGCCCCCGCCTCCGCGCTGCCCGGGCGGCCCGCCGGGCCGGGGCCGGAGGCGGACGCCTCCTGGTTCCTCGCCTGGCGGCGGTGGGCCGCGGAGCACCGGCTGCCGCGGCGCGTCTTCGCGACCGTCACCCCGGCGGGGAAGTCCGGCGGGGCCGCCCGGACCAAGCCGCAGTACGTCGACCTCGACAGCTGGCTCTCGCTCAGCGCCCTGGACGGGCTGCTCAAGGACCCCGGGGACCGGGTGGTCCTCCGCGAGGCCCTGCCGGACGAGGACGGCCTGCGCGCCGTCTCCGACCGGGGCACCCACGTCGTCGAACTCGCCGTCGAGACCCTCCGCAACGACCGCAAAGGAACCGGTGCGCCGAAATGACCGTGTCCAGCCCTGATCCCGCCGGCGCCCCGGCGGCCGCGCCCGGCGCCTGGCAGGCCCTGCACATCCACTACGCCGCGAACCCGGCGCCCCTGATGACCCGGTGCGTGGGCCCGCTCGTCGAGGGGCTCCTCGCCGACGGCCTGCTGGAGAGCCACTTCTTCATCAACTACTGGCTGGAGGGCCCGCACGTCCGGCTGCGGCTGAAGCCCGCGACCGAGGCGGACACGGAGGCCGTGCTCGCCCGCGCCGAGGAGGCGGTCGCCGCCTTCCTCCGGGAGCGGCCCGCGCTCTACGAGGTCGACTCCTCGGGCTTCCTCAACGAGTTCTACAACACCCTGTTCGAGCTGGAGTTCCCGGAGGACGAGCGGGCGGACTTCCTCGCGCCCGACGGACGGATGAAGCTCAGGCCGAACAACACCTTCAGCCGGCAGCCCTACGAGCCGGAGTACGGCAAGTACGGCGGCCCGGCCGGGGTCGCCCTCGCCGAATGGCACTTCCGGCACTCCAGCGAGCTGGTCATCGACGCCGTGCGCGGCATGAACCTCCACCTGCGGACCGTACGGCTGGGCACCTCGGCCCAGCTGATGATGGTGATGGCCGGCTGCTTCCTGCCCGACCGGGAGGAACTGGCCGCGTACCTGGACCGGTACCACGTCTTCTGGCAGAAGGCGTTCTCCGGCACCGGTTTCATCGGCGCCGACGAGTACGACCGCGGTTACGAGGGCACCGGCCGGGCACTGGCCCGGCGCTTCGAGGCGGTCCTGGACGCCCTGGCCCGGGGCGAGGCCGACCGGCTCCCCCGCTTCCTGCGCGGCTGGGCCGGGCACTGCGCCGAGCTGCGGGAACGGGCCACCGCGCTGGCCGTGGGCGGGGAGCTCGTCTTCCGCTCCTGGGACGGCACGGCCGACGAGCGGGTCACCGACCCGGCCGTCGCGCTGCCGCTGCTGCTCTCCCCCTATACGCACATGACCAACAACCGGCTCCATGTGACGATCCGCGACGAGGCGTACCTGTCGTACGTCCTGGGGCGCGCCCTGCGCGAGGAGAGCCTCCGATGACCGGCGGGCTGCTCGACCGGCGGCCCGCCCTGCGCGCGGAGGTGCTGCGCAGCGCGGCGCTGCGGCGCGGCCCGGCCCTGGTGCACCTGGTGAAGGACCCGCGCGGCGGGCAGTCCTTCGAGGTCGGGGTCAAGGAGCACTTCCTGATGGCCCGGCTGGACGGCACCCGCACGCTCGGGGAGATCGGCGAGGAGTACGCCGGCCGCTTCGGCCGGAGGCTGGGCGAGGCCAACTGGCGGCAGCTGCTGGGGTTGCTGTGGGAGCGGGGGCTGCTGGCGGGCGCGGAGGCGCCCGCGGCCGCCCCGCCGGAGCCGGAGGCCGGGAGACGCACGCTGTTCAAGGGGACGCTGCGGCTGGCCGCGGACGCGGCCGCCACCACCGACCGGCTGCACCGGGCCGTCGGCCCCCTGCTGTCGGCGGTGTTCGTGGTGCCCGTCGTGCTGCTGGCCACCGGCATGGAGGTGTTCGTCGGCCTGCGCCTGGGCGACTTCGCGGGCGAGGCGCTGCGGCTGTTCCGGCAGCCGGCCGCGCTGCTCGCGGTGCTCACGCTGCTGTGGGTGAGCACCGCGCTGCACGAGCTGGCCCACGGGGTGGTGGCCCGCCGCTTCGGCGGCACCGTGAGCGAGATCGGGCTGCGCTGGCACCTGCCCATGGTGTTCATGTACTGCCGGGTCGAGAACTACCCCTATCTGCCCACCCGCTGGGCGCGGGTGGCCACCGCGGCCGCCGGCACGGTGATGAACCTGGCCTTCCTGCTGCCGTTCTGGCTGCTGTGGTCGCTCCTGCCCGGCGGCGACCCGGTGCGCGGCCCGGTGGCCGGGCTGCTGTTCACCGGCTCGGTGCTGGCCCTCACCAATCTGGTGCCGCTGCCGCCGATGGACGGCTACAAGATGCTCGGGCACGGCCTGGGCATGGCCGATTACGCCACCGAGAGTCGGCGCTTCCTGCGGCTGCTGTGCGCCCGCGCGGTGCGGCGCGGCGACGGCGTCGCCGGCTACCCGCGCGGTGCGCGGATCGCCTACGCCGCCTACGGGCTGGGGGCGGTCCTCCTCGTCTGCGGCGGCGGCGCCGGGTTCGTCCTGCTCTGCCACCACCTCCAGGGGGACCGCTACGGCGTGTGGGCGGCCGTCGTCCCGGCGCTGCTGATCGCCGCGCTGGTGGCGGCGACGGGCCCGTGGGCGGGACGCCGCGGCCGGGACGCACAGGCCTTGTCCGCGACACGAGAACGAAGCTGAGGAGTTCCATGACACAGAAGAAGCCGACCGGACAGGCGGCGGGGCCCGCGCTGGTGCTGGAGGGGGTGCGCAAGCGCTACGGGGACAAACAGGCCTTGGACGGCATCACCCTGACCGTGGAACGGGGCGAGTTCTTCGGCGTGCTCGGCCCCAACGGCGCGGGCAAGACCACCCTCGTGGAGATCATGGAGGGGCTGCGCCGGGCCGACTCCGGCTCGCTGTCGGTCCTGGGCGCCTCGCCGTGGCCGCGGAACATGGCCCTGCTGCCGCGCATCGGGGTGCAGACCCAAAGCTCCGCGTTCTTCACCCGGCTGACGGCGCGCGAACACCTGGCGACCGTCGCGGCGCTCTACGGGGCCGACCCGGCCGGCGTGGAGCGCACCCTGTCGCTCGTAGGGCTGGCCGAACAGGGCGGTGTGCGGGTCGAGGTGCTCTCGGGCGGTCAGCGGCAGCGGCTCGCGATCGCCTCCGCGCTGGTCCACGAGCCCGAGCTGATCTTCCTCGACGAGCCGACCGCGGCCCTCGACCCGCAGGCCCGCCGGGCCCTGTGGCAGGTGCTGCGCGCGCTGAAGGGCGCCGGGCGCACCATCGTCTACACCACCCACCACCTGGACGAGGCCGAGGCGCTCTGCGACCGGGTGGCGATCGTCGTCGCGGGTGCCGTGGTGGCCCTGGACAGCCCCGGGAAGCTCGTCGGGGCGGCGAAGGCGCCGACCCGGCTGCTGGTGCCGGCGGACCGGATCACGGTGGAGCGGGCCCGGGCGTTCGAGGGCGTCGACCGGGTCGTCGCGGAGGGCGGCTCGGTCGTCCTGGAGACCAGGGCGGCGGGCCCGGTGCTGGCCGCGCTCGGCGAGGCCGTGGGCCTCGACGGCGTCCGGACGCGCACCGCGACCCTCGAGGACGTCTATCTGGAACTCACCGGTGAACTCACCGGATCGGAGCCGCACGCATGAGTGAGCGAAGCGAACGAACGATCAAGAGGTGCGCGCCCCTCGCAGGCGGGCCCGAGCGAAGCGAGGGACGTTCATGAGCGCGTACGGCGCGTTGACCGCGGCCAGTTACCGCGCCTCGGTCAGGGACAGGACCACGGTCTTCTTCACCTTCGCCTTCCCCCTCATCTTCCTGGTCGTCTTCGGCCTGATCTTCCGCGGCAAGACGGTGGAAGCGAGCGGGCGGGGCTACATCGACTACATCGCGCCCGGCGTGCTGTCCTGGGGCGTCGGCAACGCCGCCGTCTTCGGGGTGGCGTTCACGCTGATGCAGTGGCGGCGCGACGACCTGCTGCGGCTCGTCCGGATGACGCCCACGCCGCTCACCTCCGTGCTCGCGTCGCGGTATGTCATCGCCCTGGTCGTCGGGGCGGTCCAGGCGGCGCTGTTCATCGGGGTGGCGCTGCTGCCGCCGTTCGGGCTGCGGCTGGACGCGACCTGGCCGCTGGCACTGCCGGTCCTGGTGTGCGGCATCACGGCCTTCCTCGCCATCGGCATGGTGATCGGGTCGCGGGCGGACACCCCCGAGGCGGTGGCGGCGGTGGCCAACTGCGTGATGGTGCCGATGGCCTTCCTGTCCGGCTCGTTCTATCCCCTCGACGCGATGCCGTCGTGGCTCCGGTCGGTGTCCAAGGTGCTGCCGCTGGGCTATCTCAACGACGGGGTGGCGAAGGCGGTGACCGGGCGCGCCGACCTCGCGTCGACGGCCGTCGCCTGCGGTGGTCTCGCCGTGTTCGCCCTGGTCTTCGGCGTCCTCGCGCTCAAGACCTTCCGCTGGAGCAACGAGTCATGAGCGCGGGCGTGAACGCGGGTGTGAGCACAGACACGAGCACAGACGTGAGCACAGGCATGCGCAAGGCCACCGCGCGGTCCCCCATGGCCGCCGCGAGCGAGCTCCTCCAGCGGGCGCTCACCGAGCGCTTCCACGCCGCCGCCCGGCCACCGGGCGCGGCGGAGCCCCTGGTGGTGCCGGTGGGCGCGGCCGACGCGTTCCGGCCCGGCGAGGACCCGTACGCCGCGCTGCGCGCCCGTGCCACCGCGCACCTCACCGCGCAGGCGGTGCTGATCGGCCCCTGGGGCACCACCGACGAGGCGACCCGGGCCTGCGGCAACTGCCTCGCCAGGCGCTGGCAGCGGCTGCGGTCGCGCTCCGAGCGCGACGCGCTGGAGGTGGGCCGCCGCATGACGGCGGCCGGCCCGTGGCCCGTCCTGCCGGAGTACGCCGTCGACACGGTCTGGGCCGTGTACGAGGCGGTCCTGCTCGGCGGCCGCCCGGCGGGCGCGGGCCGGCCGGCGGGCGAGTGGCACACCGCCGCGGACCTGCCGCTGCCCCAGGTGTCCCGGGTCGACCTGGCCACCCTGCGGGTCACCACCCTGCCGCTGCTCACCGAGCCGCTGTGTCCCGCGTGCGCGCCGGAGCCGGCGCCCCGGGAGCGGCCGGAGCTCGTCCCGCGGCCCAAGCCCCGCGCGGACGCCGCCCGGCTGCGTCCGGCCGGCTCGTACCCCCTGCCGAGGGGAGCGCTGGCCAACCCGGTGTGCGGTGCGCTCGGCGAGGGCACCTGGCTCAACGTCGCCTCTCCCACGACCTCCCCCGTCGCGGGCAGCGTCTTCGTGCGCACCTACGCGGGGCTGTCCGACGTCACCTGGAGCGGCCAGGCCAACTCCTTCGAGGCCAGCCGGACGCTGGCCTTCCTGGAGGGGCTCGAACGCTACGCGGGCATCCACCGCCGGCAGGGCGGCGCGCCCGTGGTGGCGGCCTACGACGACGTCCGCGCGGAGGCGGTCGACCCGCGCGAGTGCGGTACGTACGCCCCGGAGACGTACCGCGACGACCCGGTGGTGGCTCCCTTCGACCCCGCGCGGGAGATCCCCTGGGTGCGGGGGTACTCCTTGCGCGACGACCGCACGGTTCTGGTCCCGGCCCGGTCGGTCTACTACGGCGCGGGGACGGACGGCGACAACTTCGTCTTCGAGAGCTCCAACGGCTGCGCGACCGGCGGCTGTCTGGAGGAGGCGGTCCTCTTCGGCCTGCTGGAGCTGATCGAGCGGGACGCGTTCCTGCTCGGCTGGTACGGCCGGGCCCGGCTCACCGGCATCGACCTGGAGTCCTGCCGGGGCGGCGCGGTGCGGGCGATGGCCGACCGGGCGGCGCTCCAGGGGTACGACGTCCGCGCCTTCGACAATCGCGTCGATCTGGCGGTGCCCGTCGTCACCGCGCTCGCCGTACGGCGCGACGGCGGCCCCGGCACGCTGTCCTTCGCGGCGGGCGCGCGGCTCGACCCGGAGGAGGCCGTGGAGGCGGCGCTGTCGGAGGTCCTCACCTACCTCCCGCACCTGGACCGGCAGGTGGCGGAGCACCGGGCCGAGCTGGAGGAGATGGCGGAGGACTTCTCGAAGGTCCGTCACCTCACCCACCACGCCCGGCTCTACGGGCTGCCGCGGATGGCCCGGCACGCGCGGGAGTACCTGGAGCCCGCGGCGGTGCGTCCGATGGAGGAGCTCTACGCCGGCTGGCGACGGCGGCGGCCCGCCACGGGCGATCTCCTCGACGACCTGCTGCTGTGCCGGGACGAGCTGACGGCCGCCGGCTTCGACGTGATCGTCGTCGACCAGACCTCGCCGGAGCAGGAGCGCATGGGGCTGCGCACCGTGTCGACGGTCGTCCCCGGGCTGGTCCCGATCGACTTCGGCTGGGACCGGCAGCGGGTCCTGGGCATGCCCCGGCTGCGGACGGCGTTCCGGCGGGCGGGGTGGCGGGACTCGGATCTGACGGACGCGGAACTGCGCCGGGTGCCGCACCCCTTCCCCTGACGCGAGGCGTCCCCCACGCGCGACGCCGGCGGCCCTCCCCGGGCGGGAGATCCGTCCCGGGGAGGGCCGCCGGCGCGTGGGCCCGAAAGGAATCAGGCGGAGCAGCTGGTGGTGCTGGTGGTGCTGGAGCAGGTGCTCGTGGAGCTGGAGCTGGTGGAACCGGCGAGGACCACCTCGCTGGCGTCCGAGTAGTCGCTGATCTCGAAGGTCTCCGACTCCAGCTCCAGGATCTCCTGGGCGAGGGAGGCGAGTTCGGTCTTCTGAGCCATGGCGGTCTCCTTGCGGTTCGTGCGCGGCGGTCGCCCGCCGGGCCGTGCGTTCGTTGCTCCGCCAGTCCACCAGGGCCCGCTGACCGATCACTGTGCCGGTCACTGACACGAGGCGTCAGCGGCCCGTCGCCGGGCCCCTTCCCCCCGTCCCCTTCTTCCGACCAGGAGTCACCTCATGCTCACCGAGGACCTGCTGAAAGCGCTCACGACGTTCTACCTCGACCTGCACGCCCACCCCGAGCTGTCCGGGAAGGAGGAGCGGACGGCGGCCGCGTTCGCGGACCGGCTGGCGGACGAGGGCTTCGGGGTGACGACCGGTGTCGGCGGGCACGGTGTGGTGGGCGTGCTGGAGAACGGCGAGGGCCCGCTGGTCGTGATCCGCGCCGAGCTCGACGCGCTGCCCGTCGCGGAGCGCACGGGGCTGCCCTACGCGAGCCGGGTGACCGCGCCGGTGCCCGTCATGCACGCCTGCGGCCACGATCTCCACCTGGCCGCGGCGGCGGGCGCGGCGGGTGTGCTGGCCCGGGACAGGGGGCGGTGGCGGGGCACGCTGATGGTCGTCGGCCAGCCCGCCGAGGAGACCCTGAGCGGTGCGCGGGCCATGCTCGACGACGGCCTGTACGAGCGCTTCGGCCGCCCCGACGCGGTGCTGGCCCAGCACGCCGCGCCGCTGCCCGCGGGCATGGTCGCCCATGGCGCGGGGCCCGTCACGGCGGGCGGTGTCACGCTCCGGGCCGTCATCCACGGGCGCGGCGGGCACGCGGCCGTGCCGCACCTGGCGGTCGACCCGGTCGTGACCGCCGCCGCCACGGTGCTCCGGCTCCAGGGCGTGGTGGCCGCCGTGACGGCACCGGCGGAGCAGGTCGTGCTGACCGTGGGCGAACTGCGCGCGGGCGACCGGGCCAATGTCGTGCCCGACCGCGCCGAACTGGGGCTGACCGTGCGCGGGTTCTCCGAGGACGCGCTCGACCGGGTCTGCGCGGCGGTGCGCCGGGTCGTACGGGCGGAGTGCGCCGCCTCGGACTGCCCCGGTCCGCCGGAGATCACCGTCGTGAACCGCTCCCCCGTCAACCTCCCGGACCCCGGCCTGACCGCCGCCGTGCGCGAGGCCCACGTGGCGGCCTTCGGCGGACACCGGGTCACGGGGTGGCCGCCGGCCATGGCCACGGAGGACTTCCCGCTGTTCGCGGCGGGCGGCGTGCCGACGGCGTACTGGATGCTGGGCTCGGCCGGCCCCCGCGCGTGGGCGGCCGCCCCCGGGGGATCGGCGGCGGAGAAACTCGCCGCGCTGCCGCCGAACCACTCACCGTTCTTCGCCCCACACGTGCGGATCGCCCTGCCGACGGGGGTCACGGCCCTGGTGACGGCGGCCTTGTGCCGACTGGCGGCCTGAGCCCGCCCCGCGCGGCCGGCCCGAGCGCCGCGAGTTCTCGTCAGGATCCGGCGTGCCGCTGGCTGCGCGACCGTGCGGGAGATCGGCGCCCCGCCGACCTTCCCGGTCTCCGACGACGCCGCGTACCTCAGCGGCGAGTCCGTCGGCGGCGGGGCCGCCCGCCCGCTCCGACGTGGGACCAGGGGCGGCTCCACCCTGCGGCCGATGCCGGGGGCCCGGTGGTGATCTACGGTGATGATCATGTTGAGGACACGCACCTCGCGGCGGTCGTTCGTGGCCGCCGCGCTGCTCATGACCCTTGCCGCCGCACCCGTACCGTCGGCCGTCGCCGCGCCGGCGACCGCCCGCGCCGCCACCGCCGAGGTTCCCGCACCCACCACGCGGGCGCCGATCGGCACCAGAACGCTGCACCTGGTGGACTCCTCGCGCCCGGACCCGTGGAAGCCCGCCGCGGGTTCCCGGGAACTCATGGTCACCATGTGGTATCCCGCCCTGCCCTCGCGCGGGGAGAAGGCGCCGTACGCGTCGAAGGCCCTGTCGCGGCAGATACTCGGCACCGAGGCGCTCGGCGAGGTGCGCGCCAACGCCGTCACCGACGCCCGCCCGGCGCCCAGGGCCCGGCCGCTCGTCGTGCTGTCGCCGGGCTTCGGGATGAGCCGCCTCACGCTCACCGCCCTCGGCGAGGACCTGGCCTCGCGCGGCTACGCCGTGGCCGCCGTCGACCACACCTACGAGGCCGCCGTGGAGTTCCCCGGCGGGCGCGTGGAGACCTGCCTGATCTGCGGGAAGCAAGACCCCGGCGCCGTCGTCCGCAACCGCAGCAAGGACCTCCGGTTCGTGCTGGACCAGCTCACCCGCCCCGGCGCCGTGCCCCGCGTCGACGCCCGCCGCATCGGTGTCGCCGGGCACTCCATCGGCGGCGCGAGCGCCGTCGAGGTGATGCGCGACGACCCGCGCGTGGACGCCGCGGTCAACCTCGACGGCAACTTCTTCACCGAGCCGCCCGCCGCCGGCCTGCGCAAGCCGGTCCTGCTGCTCGGCGCGCAGCGGAGCGCCTCCCCGGAGTTCCAGGAGAACTGGGACGCGACCTGGAGCCGGCTGACCGGCTGGAAGCGCTGGCTCGACGTGCCCGAGGGCGGGCACCTCACCTTCACCGACGCCCCCTGGATCGTGGACCGCTTCGGCCTGCCCGCCCAGCTCCCCGAGAAGGACCGGCCGGGCGCCCTCGGCACCCTGGCCGCCACCAAGGCCACCTCCCTCACCAGGGATTACGTGGCCGCCTTCTTCGACCGTCAGCTGCGCGGCGTGCCGAGCCCGCTGCTCGACCGGCCGTCCGCCCGTCACCCCGAGGTGACCTTCCTCAAGTAGCCGCCGCACGGCGCCGCTCCGGGAGACCCCGGAGCGGCGCCCAGGGCCGCGGGCTCACAGCCGGCGGTCCAGCAGGTACTCGGCGATCTCGACGAGTTCGTCCGCCGCCCGCTCCGCCAGCGGCACCGCGCGCAGGCACTCGCGCGCCGACGCCACATGGCGGCGGGCGTCCTCCAGGGCGAACTCCCGGCCCCCGGCCTCCTCGACGATCGCCGCCGCGTGGTAGGCGTCGTCGGCGTCCACCGCGATCCCCGAGTCCAGCAGCCCCACCAGGTGCCGGGCGGCCGCCGGGTCCAGCGCCATGGCGGCGAGCACCGGGAGGGTCTTCTTCCGGCGGCGCAGGTCGCTGTGGACCGGCTTGCCCGTGGCCGCCGGGTCGCCCCAGATCCCCAGCAGGTCGTCGACGGCCTGGAACGCCAGGCCCAGCTGCCGCCCGGCCTCCGACAGGGCGCCCACCAGCAGCGGCGGCGCGCCCGCCAGGACCGGGCCCAGGGCCGCCGAGCAGCCGAGCAGCGCGCCCGTCTTCCGGGCGGCCATCGCCTGGTACTCGGGTATGCCGACCGCGTCCGGGCCCGTCCAGGGCCGGCTCTCGAACACCAGGTCGTCGGCCTGCCCGTGGACGAGCTCGCCCATGGCCTCGGCGAGGTGCCGGACGGCCGCGCCGCTGTGGTCGCCGCCGGCGCCGGCCAGTGTGCTCACGGCGAGCGCGAACAGCGCGTCGCCGGTCAGGACCGCGGGACCGGTGCCGAACGCCTTCCAGGCGCTCTCCTGGTGCCGGCGCCGTTCGTCGCCGTCCATGATGTCGTCGTGCACCAGCGAGAAGGTGTGCACCAGCTCGACGGCCACCGCCGCGGGCACGGCGAGGTCACCGGGCGCGCCCACGGCCTCGGTGCCCAGGACGGCGAGGGCCTGCCGGATGCCCTTGCCGCCGGGCGCGGTGGTGGGCCTGCCGTCGGCGTCGCACCAGCCGAGGGAGAAGGACGTCATCAGGCGCGGCAGCGGGTGGAGGCTCCGGACGGCCGTGGTCAGGGCGGGTTCCACCAGACTCCGGCAGCGGTCGAGGGCGGGAGGCACGGGAACCTGGAGGCCGGTCTGCGAGGTCATGGGAGCTTCTCTTTCCGTGGTCGTGGACGAGGCCGGAAGTGGACGTGGACGGGGCCGGGTTGCGGGCGCGGGCCGGGGCGTGAGCGGCGCCGACGTGGACGGAGAGCCGGATAGCGCCCGGAGCCGGACCGGGCTCGCCGCGGGAGCGGGGCCGGACCGGCCCGTCGCCGCGGGACGGAGGTCCGGGCGTGCCGGGCGTGGGCACGGCCGGCGGCGGGTCCGGGCACGGGAGCGGGCGCACGGCCGGCGAGGTCAGCCGGCGGCCGCCGCGCCGACGGGCGTGAGCCCCAGCTCGGCGCGGGCCTTGTCGACCATGTCCCGGGCGTGCAGCAGGCCGATCCCGCCGAGCGTGCGGTGCAGTTCGTCCAGCTCGGCGGCGGTCTCCTCGGGCGCGCGCCCGAGCCGGGCGCGGGACTTCACGAGCCCCAGCCGGGCCAGCGCGGCGCCGCGCGGCTCGTCCATGGCCAGGAACTCCTCCAGGGCGCCGGCGTACGCCTCCCGCGCCTCCGCGTAGCGGCCCGCGCGGAAGTACACGTTGCCGCGCATCTTGTGGTTGTAGGCCAGCGCGCTGACCAGCCGCATCTCCCGGCAGGTGGCCTCGGCCTCGGACAGCAGCGCGAGCGCCGGCTCCGTCTCCCCGCGGGCGGAACGCACATCGGCGATGCCGCGCAGCGCCCACGCGCGGCCCCGGGCGTCGTCCGCCCGGCCGGCTATCTCGGCCGCCTCCTCGAACATCGCGAGCGCGGTGTCGTACGACCCGGTGTTGCGGTGCATCTGCGCGATGCCCTCCAGCGCCCACACCGTGTGCCGGGCCTCGCCGCGCTTGCGCGCCTCCGCCAGCAGCTTCTCGTGCAGTTCGCCGACGGCCTGGTAGTCGCCCTGGATCCGGCCGGTCTCGGCGAGTCCGGCCAGTGAGTAGCCGCGGGCCACGATGTCCCCGCCGCGCTCGGCGAGTTCGGCGGCGGTGGCGAGCCACCGCCGGGCCAGCGCGAGGTCGCCCCGCTGCCTGGCCAGGGTGCCGCCGCTCCACACCGCCCAGGCCATCGCCCCGAGGTCGGCGGCGCGCCGGGCGGCGCGGTAGCTGCCCTTCCACGCCCGCTCGGCCTCCGCGACCCGGCCGAGCCGCCGGCTCGCCTCCGCGACGGCGAGCCCGGCGTGCGCCGACTCCAGGTCGCTCCCGCCCCGTTCGGCCTCGCGCAGCCGCTCGGTGGCCTTCGCCAGCACCTCCTCCAGCGACGCGTTCACGGAGAGGTCGCCCAGGGAGCCCCGGTATTCGGGTGCGAAAGCCTTGCCGTACATGCCTGCCTCACTTCTGGATCGCCGGGCGGAGCGGGGGACGCCCCACCGTTGATCAAGAAATCTAGGACGTGGGCGTACGGCAGGTAATCAGCCCGGAAGCCCGTGTGACATACATCTGTAGGCCCCGGTCCACGGCGGGTCTCCTCCGCGAGGTGTACGAACGCCCCCTACCTGAGTCGGGGTTCGGTACCCCGCCCCCGAGGCGCCCGACGGGGGAACGAGTGATTCCGCGGGGTTTGTCAAGGGCTGAATCCAGAAATCCTTGGACCCGTCCGGGCTCGCTCCGGCTTGCCCCATGGTGTCCAAGCACCCCTTCCGGACTGGTAACTTCAAGGAGTTGATCTTGCGCGTACCGACCGTGACGGCGGACGCGGATCCGCGAGACGCCGTTCCCGCGTCCCGCCCATCGACACACCCCCGTTCTTGACACCTCGATAAGGATGCGAAATGGCTCGCCACCGGCTACGCCGTCTCAACCGCCTCGCCGGGTGCGCGGCGGCCTCGGCCGTCGCTCTCGCCGTGCTGCCCGCCGCCCCGGCCCTCGCCGACTCCGCCGGCTCCCCGACCCCGCACCTGGACGCCGTCGAGAAGACGCTGCGTCAGGTCTCGCCCGGTCTGGAGGGGAGCGTGTGGGAGCGCACCGCGGGCAACAAGCTCGACGCCTCCGCCGGTGACCCGACCGACTGGCTGCTGCAGACCCCCGGCTGCTGGGGCGACGACAAGTGCGCCGACCGCCCCGGCACCAAGAAGCTGCTCGCCAAGATGACCGAGAACATCTCCAAGGCGCAGCGCACCGTCGACATATCCACGCTGGCGCCGTTCCCCAACGGCGCGTTCCAGGACGCGATCGTCGCCGGCCTCAAGTCCTCGGCGGAGTCCGGGAACAAGCTGAAGGTCCGCGTCCTCGTCGGCGCCGCGCCGGTCTACCACGCGACCGTGCTGCCCTCGAAGTACCGCGACGAGCTCGTGTCCAAGCTCGGCAAGGCCGCCGGGAACGTCACCCTGAACGTCGCCTCGATGACCACGTCGAAGACGGCCTTCTCGTGGAACCACTCGAAGCTCCTCGTCGTCGACGGCCAGTCGGCGATCACCGGTGGCATCAACAGCTGGAAGGACGACTACCTCGACACCGCCCACCCGGTGTCCGACGTCGACCTCGCCCTGACCGGCCCCGCCGCCGGCTCCGCGGGCAAGTACCTCGACACGCTCTGGTCCTGGACGTGCGAGAACAAGAGCAACATCGCCAGTGTCTGGTTCGCGTCCTCCAACGGCGCCGGGTGCATGCCGGCCATGGAGAAGGAGGCGAACGCGGGCGCGGCCAAGCCCACCGGTAACGTCCCCGTGATCGCCGTCGGCGGCCTCGGTGTCGGCATCAAGGACAGCGACCCGTCCTCCTCCTTCCGTCCGACGCTGCCCACGGCGTCCGACACCAAGTGCGTCGTCGGCCTGCCCGACCGCACCAACGCCGACCGTGACTACGACACGGTCAACCCCGAGGAGAGCGCCCTGCGCGCGCTGGTCGCGAGCGCGAGCAGCCACATCGAGATCTCCCAGCAGGACCTCAACGCCACCTGCCCGCCGCTGCCCCGCTACGACGTGCGCCTCTACGACGCCCTCGCCGCGAAGATGGCCGCCGGCGTCAAGGTCCGCATCGTCGTCAGCGACCCGGCCAACCGCGGCGCGGTCGGCAGCGGCGGCTACTCGCAGATCAAGTCCCTGAACGAGGTCAGCGACCTGCTCCGCAACCGCCTCGCCCTGCTGACCGGTGACCAGGGCTCCGCGAAGGCCGCCATGTGCTCCAACCTCCAGCTGGCGACCTTCCGCAGCTCCGCGAACCCGAAGTGGGCCGACGGCCACCCGTACGCCCAGCACCACAAGCTGGTCTCCGTGGACGGCTCCGCCTTCTACGTCGGCTCGAAGAACCTCTACCCGTCGTGGCTCCAGGACTTCGGCTACATGGTGGAGAGCCCGGAGACGGCCAAGCAGCTCGACGCGAAGCTGCTGGCACCGCAGTGGCAGTACTCGCAGGCCACCGCCACCTTCGACTACGCGCGCGGCGTCTGCCAGGGCTGACCCGGCCCGCGCCGCCCGGCGTACGTACGACGGCTCCCGCCGGAGGTCCCCAGGGACGTCCGGCGGGAGCCGTCGCGCGTTTCCGGCCGTGCCGCCCGTCGCGGCGGTCGCGGCCGCCTCAGCGCAGGTCGGTCAGGGCCGCCAGGCGCGCCACCGGGCCGGGCGTGGCGGAGGGCTTGGCGTCCGCGCCGCAGTACTCGGCCTCGACCAGGGCGTCGAGGTCGCCGGTCCAGTCGCCGTTGAGGTTGAACGCGCTGGTGTGACGGCCGTCCGCCGAGGCCGTCGCCAGGGTGGTGGAGCCGTGGATGCCTCCGGAGTGCAGCCATACGTCCGTGCCGCAGGACAGCTTCAGCCGGGAGACGCCGAGGCCGTAGCCGCCCATGGCGCCGCTCCCGGTGGGCACGACGGTGAGCAGCTCGCGCTGCTGCGCGCGCGGCAGGAGTTCACCGCCGAGCATCGCGCGGTAGAACCGGTTCAGATCACCGGCCGTGGAGATGATCTCGCCCGCCGCGCCGCCCCAGGAGGGGTTGAGCTCGGTGGTGTCGTAGGTCTTGGCCTCGGGGGTGTCCTCCAGCTTGCTGTAGCCGCGGCCGTGCGGGCCGGGGATCCGGGGGGAGGTGCCGGGCAGGGTGGTGGCGCGCAGGCCCAGGGGCTTGATCACCCGGCGCTCGATCTCCTCGGCGTAGGAGCGGCCCGAGACCTTCTCGACGACCATCCCGGCGAGGATGTAATTGGTGTTGGAGTAGCCCCAGCCCGCTCCCGGCCGGAACGTGGGCTCGTGGGCGGTGGCGATGCTGACCAGCTGCCGGGGTGTGTAGGTGTCGTAGCGGTGCTCCAGGAAGCCGGTGGTGATCGTCTTCCGGAACTCCGGGTCGTCGGTGTAGTTGTAGATGCCGCTGGTGTGGTTGAGCAGCTGCCGGACGGTGATCAGACGGCCGTCGTGGCCGTTGCCCCGGACGGTGCCGGGCAGCCAGTGGTCGACGGTGTCGTCCAGGTCGATTCTGCCCTCGGCCTCCTGCTGGAGCAGGACGACGGAGACGAACGCCTTGGTGACGCTGCCGATCCGGAAGCGGTCCTGGTCCTGCCGGGGGCGCTCGGTGGTGAGGTCGGCGACCCCGGCGGCGGCCTTCCAGACCCCGGAGCCGTCCCGGGCCTGCCCCAGCACTCCGGGGACGCCGGCCTTCACCTGGGCCTCCATCGCGGCCCGGGTGGCCGCGTGCGGGTCGTGGCCCGTGCCCGCGGCGGCCGCGGCGGGGACCGTGAGGACCCCCGCCGTCACCGCGGCCGTGGCCAGCGCCCCCATCAGCGCCCTGCGTACCGTACGTATCCTCATACGCGCTCCAGCTCCTTCTTCCGTGCGTTCCGTGCGTGTGGTCGGAGGTGTACGCGGGGCAGGACTCCGTCAACGGTCGTACCGTTGAGCGGAATTGACCGGGCAGGGTCCGGATCCGGCCAGTGGGGCGCGAGGGGGGGCGGTGATGCGCCCGGCGCCACAGCGGCGCCTAACAAATAGGTTCATTTCACTTGAAACGCGACTAAACTGGATAGTCGGTCGCGGGCTGCGCGAGGGGGTGAGCCCCATGGACACCGACGAGATCTGGCAGGCGACCGACCTTGAGCGACTCGGCCTCGCCGACCTGCTGGACGAGCTCTCCGACGAGGAGTGGGAGCGGCCGTCCCTGTGCGAGGGCTGGCGGGTCCGCGACGTCGCCGCGCACCTCACCCTGTCCCGCACCGGGCCCGGAGCCGTGCTCGTCGGCCTCCTGCGGGCCCGCGGCAGCTTCGACCGCGCGGTGCGCGACGCGGCCCGCCGCTACGCCGCCCGCCGCCCCGCGGCGGCACTGGCCGCCGAGCTCCGCGGGATGGCCGGATCACGCCGCCACGCCGTGGGCACGACCCCCGTGGAGCCCCTCCTCGACGTCCTGGTGCACGGCCAGGACATCGCGCTGCCGCTCGGCCGCCCCCGTGAGATGCCGCCGCCCGCCGCCGCGACCGCCGCCACCCGCGTCTGGACCATGGGGTTCCCCTTCCACGCCCGCAAGAGGCTGCACGGCCTGCGCTTCGCCGCGACGGACGCCGTGTGGGCGGCCGGGGAGGGCCGGGACGTCGAGGGACCCATCGCGGCGATCCTGCTGGCCCTCACCGGCCGCCCGGCCGGACTCGACCGGCTCACCGGCGCGGGCACGGCCGAGCTGCGCCACCGCGTCGGCCCGGGGCCGGCGCCCGGCCGCGGGCCCCGGCGGGCGGCACCCTGACGCGTGCCGGCGCGCACTTCGGCCCCCGGGGCCACGATCGGCTGAACCCTCACCCCGGACACCGCCCCGGCGGTGACCGTCAGGTATAACTCCCTCACGCATCGTCCCTGCTCAGAGGCGGGGCCCGGCGTCCCCGATCACCGGGTCCGCGGCGCGTGTAGCTTTGCCGTACAGCCGCGCCGAAGACATCCGCGCGGCGCGCATCCGTCACCTTCGCGTGTACTGCCGTGCCGGTACCGCCCTACCCACACAAAGGACGCCCCACCGATGCCGTACGTGCGCCACTGGTTGCGCAATTCGATTCTGCTGTTCGCGCTCGTGCTCGCGCTGGGAATGGTCGCCGCGCACACCCACCTGATCCAGCCGCACGACCTCAAGCTGGACCGCACGATCCAGATCCACACCCGCGCCGGGTGGCTGAACCATGTGATGGAAGGGGTCAGCTATCTGGCCTCGCCGGTGGCGGGCGTCATCATCCTCGCGATCTGGAGCGGCTGGCTGCTGTTCGTCCGCCGCCGGCCGACGAAGGCGGCCGCCACCTTCCTCGTGGTCGCGGTCGGCTGGAACAGCACGCAGATCGCGAAGGCCCTCGTCGCGCGCCCCCGCCCGCCGCGGGAGTTCATGCTCGACCCCGAGATCGGCTCCAACAGCTTCCCCAGCGGTCACACGGCCTTCACCGTCTCGGTCGTCATCGCGGCGTACTTCCTGCTCCGGGAGAGCCGGCACCGGCGGACCGTCCTCGTCTGCGGTGTCCTCGCCGTGCTGCTGGTCGCCTTCTCCCGGATGTACGTCGGCGCGCACTACCCGACCGACACCCTGGGCTCGGTGCTGATCGCCGCCTCGGCGATCACCTTCGTCACAGGCCTGTGGCACCTGTGGCTGCTGCCGAACCTGCACCGGATCCCCCTGATGGAGCGCTTCGGCCTGGAGCGCGAGCGGGCCGAGCTCGCGGCGGCCCAGGGCGGCCACCACACCCATGGCTCCGTGCCGCAGAGCCGCCGCCGTCCGGCCGGCGCGCCCGCGGCCTCCGGCGGACGGCACCGCAAGCACGCGGGCCGCTGACCGCGGCACCGGCGAACCGTCCGGAAGGGCGGGGGCGGGATCCGGCAGCATGCCGGGGCCGCCCCCGCCCTTCCGTATTTCTGGAACCGGTTCTACTGTGTGCGCCGTCACGGCTGCGGCGAGCCCCGGGAGGGCACGGTGGACCTCGAGTACACCCCGGCACAGCGGCGGTTCCGCGCCGAACTGCGCGCCTACTTCGCCGAGCTGGTGCCCGACCACGCGTACGCGCGCCACTTCGACCCCACCGAGCAGAAGCGCTTCTACCGTGCCACCATCCGCCGGCTCGGCGCCGACGGCCGCCTCGGCGTGGGCTGGCCCGAGGAGTACGGCGGCAGCGGCATGACGCCCATGGAGCAGTTCATCTTCTTCGACGAGGCCGCGCAGGCCGGCGTGCCGCTGCCGCTCATGGCGCTCAACACCGTCGGCCCCACCCTCATGCGGTTCGGCACCCCGGAGCAGAAGGCGTACTTCCTGCCGCGCATCCTCTCGGGCGAGCTCGACTTCGCCATCGGCTACAGCGAGCCCGACGCCGGCACGGACCTCGCCTCGCTGCGCACCCGCGCGGTACGCGACGGCGAGAACTACGTCGTCAACGGCCGGAAGATCTGGACCACCAACGGGGACACGGCCGACTGGATCTGGCTGGCCGTCCGCACCACGCCCGTGACGGACGGCGTCCCGCCGCACCGGGGCATCAGCATCCTCCTCGTCTCCACCGCCTCACCCGGCTACACCTGCACCCCCATCAGCACCCTCGCCTCCCACGGCACCACGGCCGGCTACTACGACGACGTCCGCGTTCCCCTCACCCACCTCGTCGGCGAGGAGAACAAGGGCTGGCGGCTGATCACCACCCAGCTCAACCACGAGCGCGTCACCCTCGCCGCGCACGGCACCACCGCCATCCGCGCGCTGCGCGACGTCCAGCACTGGGCGAGGGACACGAAGCTGGCCGACGGCCGCCGGGTCGCCGACCTCGGCTGGGTGCGCGGCCGGCTCGCCCGTACCCACGCGAGGCTCGACGCGATGAAGCTGCTCAACTGGCGCATGGTGGACGCCCTCCAGCGCGGTGAACTCACCCCGCAGGACGCCTCGGCCGTCAAGGTCTACGGCTCCGAGGCCCGCCGCGACGCCTACGCCTGGCTCATGGAGATCCTCGCCGCCGCGGGTCCCCTCAAGGAGGGCTCGGCCGGCGCCGCCCTCCACGGCGAGCTGGAGCGCGGCTACCGCAGCGCCGTCATCTTCACCTTCGGCGGCGGCAACAACGAGATCCAGCGCGAGATCATCTCCTGGCTCGGCCTGGGCATGCCACGCGTGCGCCGCTGACACCGCGCGTACGCCGCTGCCGCGGACCCGCCGTCACAGCAGGTCGTCGCCGTCCCCCACGAGCTCCATACGGCGGCGGACCCGGTCCTCCTGGGCGAGCCTGCGCAGGAGTTCGAGGACGGGGCCGGACAGGGCGAGGACGATGACCGCCTGCTCGGCCAGGGCCGGGGAGTCGTCGAAGCCGGCCGCGCGCTCCAGGTCGAGACCGGCGACCGCGTGGGCCAGCTCCGCGTAGGCGACGAGCCTGTCCGGCTGATAGCCCGCGTCGAGCCGCCGGAGCTCCCGCAGCGCGGCCCGCAGCCCCTGGACGTGCGGTGAGGCGGCGGCGACCCGCCAGTCCATGGCCGCGACGAGGTCCGCCACGTCCGCCGCCGCGGCCGACTCGGCCTCCGCCTCCTGGTCGGCGTCCTCGACCGGGGCCTGGGCGACCGGCACCGGCAGGGCATAGCTGATCGCCTTGAGGGTCCCGTCGGGGCCCTCGGCACCGTCGACCGCGGCCAGGACGTCGCGGGTGGCGGCGATGGACAGCCCGCCCAGGGTGGTCAGCGCCTTGATCAGCCGCACCCGCTGGACGTGCTCGTCCCCGTACTCGGCCAGCGTGGCGGCCGTCGCCCGGCCGGCGGGGAGCAGGCCCTGGCGGCGGAAGTACTTGATGCTGGCGACCGGCACGCCGGTCGTGCGGCTGAGCTCCGAGATCTTCATACGGCTTTCCTCGACTGATGTGCGGCCGGGCGCCCGCCGCCGGGACCGGGCGCGACTGGACACCCCAACTCGATACTGCCACTATCTAGCACTAGATACCTTAAGTATCCAGTTACGTAGTGTCACGCACCGGAGCGTTCATGCCTTCCCCTCAGCACCCGTCCGTGCTCCGCAGCCCCCGGCTGTGGATCGGCACGGGCCTCATCGTCGCGGTGGTCTCGACCCTGTTCGCCCTGCTTTACGTAGGCGGCAACGTCAACCCCAAGGGCAACCTGCGCGACCTGCCCGTCGCCCTGGTCAACAGCGACAAGGGTGCCGACGCGGGCGGCAAGCGCGTCAACCTCGGCGACCAGGTGGTCTCCGGCATCAAGAAGAACGCCGAGAGCAACGACAGCTTCGACTGGCAGGTGCTCAGCCGGGAGGAGGCCGACAAGCGGCTCGGCCAGGGCAAGCTCTACGGCGCCCTCGTCGTGCCGAAGGACTTCACCGCCACGGTGACGGGCCTCACGGCGCCGCAGCAGAAGCAGCCCGTCCGGCCCACCCTGACCGTGCTGACCAACCAGTCGGCCGGCAGCATCGGCTCGTCCATGGCGAGCCAGGCGAACCAGAAGGCCGCGCACGGCGCGTCCGCCCAGATCGGCAAGGACCTCCTCAAGCGCGCGAACGCCCAGGGCGCCAAGCTCGCCCCGGCCGCCCAGCTGATGCTCGCCGACCCCGTGACGGTCGAGGTGGCCGACGGCCACCCGCTCGGCTCGCACAGCGCCATGGGCCTGAGCGCCTTCTACTACGCCCTGGTCCTGCTCGTCTGCGGCATGCTCGGCGCCAACGTCATCACCTCCCAGGTGGACACCGCGCTCGGCTACCTGCACAGCGACTTCGGCCCCTTCCGCCAGCGCATGCCGCTCCAGCGCACCAGCCGGGTCCGCACCCTGGCCGTCGGCTCCGTCCTCATGCTCGCCTTCTCGGTGGTCATGGGCTCCCTGGTCGAGGTCGCCACGGTCGGCATCCTCGACATGGACGCCTCCCACCTCGGCCTGCTGTGGCTCTACTCCGTCGGCACCATCGCGGTCGTCGGTCTGGGCGCCCTGGCCCTGCTCGCCGC
Source organism: Streptomyces albireticuli (assembly GCF_021228125.1). Classification (GTDB taxonomy): domain Bacteria; phylum Actinomycetota; class Actinomycetes; order Streptomycetales; family Streptomycetaceae; genus Streptomyces; species Streptomyces albireticuli. The sequence continues at coordinate 87,334 of NZ_JAJQQS010000015.1, read as the reverse complement.
GTTCGGCACCCCCGGCATGCTGCTCTCGGCCATCATCTTCGTCGCCATGGCCGTCCCCTCCTCCGGCGCGACCGTGCCCCTGGAGGCGCTGCCCGGGTTCTTCCGCGCGCTCGGCGAATTCGAGCCGCTCCGCCAGATCACCGGCGGCATGCGCTCGATCCTGTACTACGACGCCCAGGGCGACGCGGGTCTCACCCGCGCCTGGACCGCCATGGGCATCGCCTTGGTCGTCGCGGTCCTCTTCGGGTTCGGCGTCACCCGCTTCTACGACCGCAAGGGCCTGCACCGGGTCCCCGGCCCCGACGAGGCCGCAGAGGCCGACGCCGCCCCGGCGCCCACGGCGGTCTGAGGCCGGCGGTACCTTCCCACCCGGACGGCCGGGCCCCGACCGCGGAGACGCGGCGGGGCCCGGCCGTTCCGCGTTCCCGGCGGGGACGGCGCCCGACGTCATGCGCGGGCGGGTCCGGCGCGCGATGATGGTGACGTGTCCTGACGGCCGGTGCGGAGCACGTCGCAGGCCGTCCCCCTACCTCCCGAGGAGCCGGACATGTCGCCGAACGATCACCTCACGGACTCCCAGAAGCACATGCGCGACGAGATCGAGGCCGACCTGGACCGCGCCGAGGAACAACTCCGCAAAGCCCACGAGGACGCCCGCTCGCGGCTGGCGGGGTTCGGCGGCGAGGACGACGAGAGCGGTGCGTTCTGCTTCACGTGCCGGTTCACGTCGCATCCGTGCCCGGGGTATGAGAAGCCCTCGTCGGGCGGGCTGGGGCCGTGCAAGCGGTCCACGTGCCGGCATCCGTTCTTGCGCCATGACGTGCTCTGAGCGGTGCCGCTGCGCGGGGCTTTTTCCCCGTCCCCGCCCCTTCCCGTAACCGGGGCTCCGCCCCGGACCCCGGTGGCCTCAAGCGCCGGCCGGGCTGATTTCAGCCCGGCCGGCGCTTGAGGCCACCGCGCGTCAGCGCGGAACCTGGGGCCCGGGGGCTTGCCCCCGGTTCCGGGAAGGGGCGGGGCTGGGGAAAAGCCCGCCGCAGGCGCCGCCGTCACCCGCCCACCACCGCCCCACCCCCACGCAACGCGATCTCCGCGAAACTCCGCAGCGACTCCGTCCCCGGCGCGAAGTACCCCGTATGCCCATGCGCCCCCGCCGACGGCACCGGCCGCGCACCGAACGCCGCCGCCGTCGGATCCGCCCCGTGCCCCAGGCCGAAGAGCTCGACGTTGGGGACCTTGCCTATCCAGTCCGCGCCGTTGCGCCGCACCGCCCAGACGCGGGCACCCGTGTGCAGTGCGGCCGCGGTGTCGGCGCGGACGCCGGGGCTGCCGAGCAGGACGAGGTCGCCTGCCGTGTTGGCGTCGAGGGCGTGGGCGGCCAGGCCGCAGACGACCGAGCCGTAGCTGTGGCAGAAGACCGCCGGGGCCTGCGAGGCGCCGAGGCCCGCGAGGAAGCGCTCCAGACGCGGGGCGCCCGCCGCCGCGAGCCGGCCGGTGGCCGCGTCCAGACCGAGGCCTACGGGGGTGGTGTAGCCCGCCCAGGCGATCACGGCGTTGGGGGTGCCCGGGGCCTGCCGGGTCATCTCGGCGCGCAGCGCCCCGGCCATGCCGGCGGGGGTGCCGTAGCGGTCCTTCGTACGGTCGAAGGAGGCGAGGTCGATGTCCGAGCCGGGCACGACGACGGCCGTGCGCCGGGCCGCCTCCCAGTCCCCGTAGACCTCGGCGAGCTGGCCCCGGCCGCGCGGGTCGAAGGCGAGGATCTGCCGGCCGGGCGTCAGCAGCCGGGCGTAGCGGTCGGCCCGGTCGCGGGCACGCTCCCGCTCGCCCCGGGGCAGGTCCGGGTCGGCCGCGCGGGCGCGCGCGGTGGCGCGCTCGGCGGCGATGGCCCGAGCGTTGGCCTCGTACCGCAGGGGTACGGGCGCGCCGTCGAGGTTGCCGACGACGAGGGGGTGACGGGCGGCCAGCTCGTGCCGCCGGGTCTCGCCGAGGCCGGCGAAGAACGCGGCGACGTCCCGCGGCCCGGCCGTGGCCGGGTCGGGCAGTTCACGGCCGAGGGAGTGGTCGGCGCGCCAGGCCGCGGTACCGGCCGGCGGGCCGGTGACGGCGGTCTGCTCGTCGGCGACGGCCCAGCCCGCCGTACCCGCGACGACGGTCGCCGTGAGCGCGGCGGCGATCAGCGAGCGCTTGAAGCGGCCCATGGATGTCTCTCCCTCGTCCTATGTGGTGACGGAGGGAAAGTTAGGAAGGAAGTGACGGATGGGACGTCACACCAGGGGGCCAACCCGCGGGTCATACCGGAGTAGGGGGTCGGTGGCGCCGGGGGCGGGCCGGCGCCCCGTCTCCCCTCCCGGGTGACCCCGCCCCGCACGGCCGGGAACGCGCCTGGTCGCGGACCTACAATCGCCCGGTGCCGGATGTGAGTACGCGCCGTCTCCGCTGCTTCCTCGCCCTCGCCGAGGAGCTCAGCTTCACCAGGGCCGCGGTCCGGGTGGGGCTCGCCCAGCAGGCGCTGAGCCTCCAGATCCGCAAGCTGGAGGAGGGCCTCGGCGTGCGGCTCTTCGAGCGGACGACCCGGCAGGTGTCGCTCACGGCGGCGGGCGCCGCGCTGCTGCCGGAGGCGCGGCGGGTGGTCGGCGCGTGGGAGCGCGCGCTCGCGGTGCTGGACGAGTGCCGGCGGGAGGCGGTGACGCTGCGGCTCGGGTTCGTCGCGGGCGCGGCCCTGGAGCTGACCGGTCCGATCCTGGACGAGTTCGCCCACCGCCGCCCGGAAGTCTCCCTGGTCCAGCGGGAGTTCCACCGGGACGACCCGTCGGCGGGGCTGGGCCGGGGCCTGGTCGACGTGGCGTTCGTCCGGCCGCCGTTCGGGACCGCGGGGCTGTGTCTGCGGGAGCTGCTGGTCGAGCCCCGGGTGGCGGGCCTGCGGGCGTCCCATCCGCTCGCGGGTCGGGAGTCCCTGTCCGTCCGGGACCTGCGGGACCTGCCCGTCGTGGCGGTCCCGCATCCTGATCCGGTGTTCGGTGCGTTCTGGACGCTGGCGCGGCCGGCCGGCGAGGGCGGCGGCGACGGGCACGGCGGCCCGCGCCGGGTCACCATGGAGGCGGCGACGCCCGCCGAGGAGCTGATGCTGGTCACCACGGGCCAGGGGTTCACCGTCACGGCGCTGTCGGCCGCCCGTTACGCGCCCCACCCCGAGGTCCGCTACGTGCCGGTCCGCGACATCGAGGGCTCGGCCCTGGCCGTCGCCCGGCGCCGGGACACGGACTCGGAGCTCGTCGAGGACTTCGTCGCGAGCGCGCTGGCCGTGCGGGACCGCGAGCAGGCGGTCGTACGGGCGATCCGCGGCGAGGCGGAGTGACGCGCGGGTGAGGCGGGCGTGAGGCTACCGCCCCCTCCCCCTCCCCCTCCCCCTCCCCCTCCCCCAGCAAGATCGAGCTCCGTTTCGACACGCCTCCGCGACCACCGGACGACCTTCGGTGAGCACCGCGACGGGCCGCCGTCCATGTTGCGCAATCGCCTGGGAACCGACGTCCGGCCGACGCACGGCTGTTACAAAACAGCAGGGAAACAGCAGGTTGCGGATCATAGGATCGAACTCATGACCAGTGGGTGATCAGTTCTATTCGGTTCTCTTCACTCCGTTGCTTTGTTGAGTTTGATCACCGCGTGCGCATGGCGTTGACGCAGGAGAGTAGGGGACACACCTGTGCCAGGGCACATACCGCGGCGACGCGTGCTTCAGGTCGCCGGTGGCGGCATCGTCGTCGGAGCGGGGGCGGTGGGCGCCTGGCAGTGGCTGGCCCCCGAGGCGAAGCAGGCGGGCCCCAAGGGCGCCTCGGCCCGTAACGCCAAGGTGGCGACGTCCGAGTCGTTCGTGCACGTCATCGCCCACCCGGACGACTCGCTCTACTTCATGAACCCGGAGCTGGAGCAGTCGATCCGCAGCGGCGCCCCGTCCGTGACCGTCTGCCTCACCGGTGGCGAGTCCGACGGCCGCAACGAGCTGTCGAACGCCCGCGACTACCGCAAACTCCCGGAGCGGCGGCCGGAGTTCGTCCGCGCCAGGCTCAACGGCTTCCGCGAGGCGACGGCCCGGATGGCGACCGGTGACTCGCTGAGCCCGTGGGAGGTGGAGACGCTCACCCTGCTGCCCGGCTTCGAGGTCGAGGTCCAGACGCTGCGCGCCGCCCCCCAGGTCCAGCTGATCTTCCTGGAGCTGATCGAGGCCCGGACCCTGCGCAACCCGCGCAAGGAGAGCCTGCGCGGTCTGTGGCTGGGCGCGGTGCCCAAGCTGACGACGCTGCGGCCGGCCGCCACCCCGGTCGGCCGGACCTTCCGCTACGGGCGCCAGGAGCTGATCGACACGCTCGTGGCCGTGTTCGAGCGCTACCAGCCGACGGTCGTGCGCACCCTCGACCCGAACCCGACGCACGAGCCCAAGCAGCGGCACTTCCCCAACACGCCCCCCGTCCTGGAGGGTATATCCAAGTACGACCACCAGGACCACACCACCTCGGCGTTCTTCGCGCAGGCCGCCCTCGCCGAGTACTGGGGCCGCAAGCACTCGCGGCCGACCGCCGTGGAGAGCTACATCGGCTACGAGGTCTCGCAGCTGCCCAGCAACCTCGACCGGGCCACCACCGACCACAAGGTGAAGTTCCTCGACACCTACGGCTGGGCCGACGGCAAGGACTGCGGTGACTCCTCGGGCTGCGGCGACCGCAAGGTCGGCGCCCGCTCCAAGGCGGTCCGCTGGTCGAACAACTGCCGCCACCGTGCCACCGGCACCACGCGCTGGGTGCAGCAGCTGCCCGACAAGCGGCTGGCGGCCTTCGCCCTCCTCGACGGCGCCGCGCAGTGCTGGACCGAGACCCGGCCCGGCAGCGGCGCCTGGTCCTCGGCCGCCCCGGTCGCCGGCCCGATGCTGGAGGGCCAGGTGCAGGCGGTGCGCCACGCCGACGGCACGCTCCAGCTCTTCTCCGTGCGCACGGTGCTGCCGGGCAAGGAGAAGGAGGACCGGACCCACCGGCGCGAGGTCGTCACGACCCGCCAGACCGGGATGAGCTCCGGCACCCCCGCGTTCGGCTCCTGGGAACCGCTCGGCTCCCCCGAGACCGAGGACCGGCGCTCCATGGAGATGGGCTACCCGGTCGCGGCCGTGGGCAAGGACGGCACCGTCCACGTCTTCGTCCGCACCTTCGACGGCGGGGTCGCCTTCCGTGCCGGCGCCGGCGGCAAGGACTGGACGGAGTGGGAGACGCTCCCCTCCCCCGGACCCGAGCTGAAGATCATCGACGGGCTGGACGCGGCGGCCGACGAGCAGGGGCGGATCCACGTCCTCGCCGCCGACACCCGCACGGTCCACCACTGGGTGTCCCAGGAGCCCGGCGGCACCCCGCAGCCGGCCGAGCCCACCCGGCTGCCCACCTGCACCGGGCCGGTCTCCCTCGCCCCGCTGCCGAGCGGCGGCATGCGCGTCGCGATGCGCCAGCCCGACACCTCGCGGGTGATCGTCGCCGACCGGCCGGAGAACGGCTCCTGGAAGGTGTCCGCCCAGTGCGAGCCGCTCGGCGGCTACGAGCGCGTCGGCATCGCCCAGGCCGGGAACACGACCGTGCTGGCCGACCGCGACAACAAGGGCCGGGTCCGCCTGGCCGCCGGCTCCGGCCGCCCCGGGTCCTGGCAGGACCAGGGCATCACCTACCGCGGGACGCCGGGCACGGCCCAGGACGCGGAGGGGCGTGTGGTGATCGTGGTGCTGGGGATGGACGGCAAGCTGAGTTCCGCGCGTCAGCGGGGAGCCGGGGCCGGGTCGTTCACGGCGTGGGCGTCGCACGACGGGAAGACGCAGGGGGATGTGGCGTCGTAGGGCGTCGCGGTAGCGCGTCACCTCGGGGCGGGCGGGGGGTTCTCCTCCGCCCGCCCCTTCCCGGATGTCCTCAAGCGCCGGGACGGGCTGATTCCAGCCCGTCCCGGCGTTCGGGCCAGGGCCTACGCGCCGAGCGCGCCCACGTGGTCCACGATCAGTTTGTTGATCGCCGCCTGGTGGTTCGCCAGGAAGAAGTGCCCGCCCTCGAACACGTGGAAGTCGAACGACCCCTCCGTGTGCTCGCCCCACGCCTTCGCCTCCGCCAGCGTCACCTTCGGGTCGTCGTCGCCCGTGAGGCCGATGATCGGGCAGCGCACCGGGTCCCCCGGCTCGTAGACGTACGTCTCGGCGGCCCGGTAGTCGGCGCGGATGGCCGGGAGGACCATCCGCAGCAGTTCCTCGTCGCCGAGGACCTTGGTGTCGGTGCCGCTCAGGCTCTTCATCTCGGCGATGAGGCCGTCGTCGTCCCGCAGGTGGACGGTCTCGTGGCGGTGGGCCGACGGCGCGCGCCGGCCGGAGGCGAAGATGCCGGCGAGGACCGTGCCTTTCTCCCGCTCGAAGCGCCGGGCGACCTCGAAGGCGACCGAGGCGCCCATGCTGTGCCCGAAGAGGGCCAGCGGCTTGTCCGCCCACGGCAGCAGCGCCTCGAACACTCGGTCGGCGAGGTCGGGGATGTTGTCTATGAGCGGTTCCTTGCGGCGGTCCTGGCGGCCCGGGTACTGGACGCACAGGACGTCCACGGACTGCGGCATCGCCTGGGACACCGGGAAGAAGAAGCTCGCGGAACCGCCCGCGTGGGGCAGGCACGCCAGCCGGACGTCACTGTCCGGACGCGGGTGGAACCTGCGGATCCAGAGGCCGTTGTCCTCGGTCTTGTCGTTCACGGAAAGTTTTTCCTTCCAACGGGAATCAGGGCGGGCGAAGCGGGGCCGCGCAGGACCCGGAGTGCGCGGCGTGCTTTCGCCGCGCCCGCCCCGGGCCCGCTCATTCTCGTGTTCCCCCGGCCCGTCGCGCCACAGCCGATTCACGGGCCGGGCGCGCGCCTCGTGCGAGGCGCGCGCCCGGGGACCCGCGGCCTTACTTGGCGACCACGTCCTGCTTGATGACGCGCTCGATGTTGCGCTCGGCGAGCGCGGTGATGGTCACGAACGGGTTGACGCCGATGGAGCCGGGGATCAGGGCGCCGTCGGTGACGTAGAGGTTCTTGTAGCCGTTGACCCGGCCGTAGTTGTCGGTGGCCTTGCCGAGGACGGCGCCGCCGAGCGGGTGGTAGCAGAAGTCGTCGGCGAAGGCCTTGAGCTGCTTGCCGAAGAGGTCGTAGCGGTAGATCGTGGTGTTGGCCTTGTTGATGCGGTCGAACAGCGACTTCGCGGCGGCGACCGCGGGCGCGTTCTGCTCCCGGGTCCAGCGCAGGTCCGCCCGGTCCTTCGCGGCGTCGTAGACGAAGGTGCCGCGCTGGGGGTTCTTGGTGATCGCCAGGTAGAGGCTGACCCAGGTCTCCAGGCCGGCCGGCATGGGCGCGATCTCGGCGAAGACCGGGGCGTCCGGGTTGTCCCAGTCGTCGATGCCCAGGGCGGGGATCGACGACTGGTTGGTGCCCGTGGGGTTCCACATGTGGTTGGCGCGGGCGGTCATGATGTTGCCGTTGGGGCCCCAGCCGGCGCCGATCTCGGAGCTGAGGTTCGGCAGGGCACCGGTCTCCCGGGCCCGCAGCAGCAGCTCGGTCGAACCGAGGCTGCCCGCGCCGAGGAAGAGGTGGCGGCAGGAGATCTCCTTGGTCGCCAGCAGCTTGCCGTCGGCGTCCTTCTGCTCCACCGTCAGCAGGTACGTGCCGTCCTTCTGCTGACGGATCGTCTTGACCTGGTGCAGCGTCTCGATGGTGACCTTGCCGGTGCCCAGGGCGGCCGCCAGGTAGCTCTTGTCGAGCGAGACCTTGCCGTGGTTGTTGCCGTAGATGACCTCGGCGGCCAGCGCGGACTTCGGCACCGAGCCGTCGGCCTCGCGCCGCATGTAGTCCCAGTCGTAGACATTGGGCACGAAGGTGGTCTTCAGACCCGCCTTCGCGGCCTGCTCGCGCGAGACCCGCGCGAACTTGTACCACTCGGTCTGCTCGAACCAGTTCTTGTCGATGTTGCCCACCCGGAGGGTGGAGTTGGCGCGCGGGAAGTACCGGTCGTACATCTCGGCGGCGTCGACCTGGGGCAGCACCTCCTCGAAGTACGAGCGCCGGGGCGTGACCGCCATGCCGCCGTTGACGAGCGAGCCGCCGCCGACGCCGCGGCCCACGTACACGGACATCTGGTCGAAGTTCACCCGGTCCAGGACGCCCGCGTAGGGGTCGATGTCCCGGTTGGCGAGGTCCAGCCACAGGAAGGAGCCCAGCGGGGCCTCCGTGCGGGTCTTGAACCAGCTGGAGCGCTTGTCGGGCTTGAGCATCCCGCTGAAGACGTTGCCGTCCGGGCCGGCCTGGTTCCACAGCTGGCCCATCTCCAGCATCAGCGTGCTGACGCCGGCCTCGCCGAGGCGCAGCGCGGAGACGGCCGCGCCGTAGCCGGTGCCGATGACGACGGCGGGCACGAAGGTGCCACCGGCGACGGCCTTGCCCGCGGCCGCGGCGCGGGGCGCCGCGGAGATGGTGGTCGCGCCCGCGAGGGCCGCCGCGCTGAGGGCGGCCATGCCGAAGAGCCGACGCCGCGACAGGTGCTGGTTGTCTACCACGCTGGTGATACCTGACCTTTCGAACAATTACGGAAGTGCTTATCGAACCGTGGGTGGTCTGTGGGGGTGGTGCGCGCGGCGACCGGGCGGGCCCGGCCTACCAGGCGACCGGCATCCGGTGGACGCCGTGGGCCCGCGTGCCGTGCCGCGGCGGGGTCCCGTCCGCCGGGACGGCCGGGCGCAGGCCGGGGAAGCGGCGCAGCATCGCGTCGATGCCCACGCGCAGTTCGACCCGGGCGAGCTGCCGGCCGAGGCACCGGTGGAGGCCGTGGCCGAAGCCGAGGTGGTCCGTGGCCCGCCGGGTGACGTCGAGGGCGTCGGGGTCGGTGTAGCGGGCGGGGTCGCGGTTGGCCGCGGCCAGCGACACCGTCACGATCTCGCCCTTCTTCACGAGCACGCCGTCGATCTCGACGTCCTCCAGGGCGGCGCGGGTGGGGCCGTGGTGGACCACGCCGGCGTAGCGCAGCAGTTCCTCCACCGCGCTTGCGGTCAGCGAGGGGTCGGCGCGCAGCGCGGCGAGCTGTGCGGGGTCCCGGAGGAGCGCGAGGACGCCGAGCGCGAGCTGGTCGGCGGTCGTCCCGTGGCCTGCGACGATCAGGAGGAGGGCGAGCGAGGTGAGTTCCTCGTCGGTGAGGCCGCCCTCGCCGTGGGCCAGGCCGCTGAGGACGTCGTCGCCGGGCTCGGCCCGCTTGCGGAGGACCATTCCGTGGAGGTGGGCGCCGAGGTCGGCGAAGGCCGCCGTGACCTCCTCGGTGGAGGCGCCGTGGCCGCTCCACACCTCGGTGTCGTGCCGGAACCGCTCCCGGTCCGCGTCGGGCACGCCGAGCGTCTCGCAGAGGACGAGGGAGGAGACCGGGAGCGCGAAGTGCTCGAAGAGGTCGGCCGGCGGGCCGACGCGCTCCATGGCGTCCAGCCGCTCCTCGACGATGCGCTCGGTCCGCTCGGTCAGGAGGCGCAGGCGTTCTTCGGTGAACTGGGCGGTGAGCAGCTCGCGGTAGCGCCGGTTTCCGGGGGCGCCGGGCGGGACGGGCGTTCCGGCGGGGGCCGCCGGGGGCTCCTCCAGGACCGGCGCCCGCGGCACCGGGGGGTGGTCCGGTCCGCCCCGGGCGGTGAAGCGGGAGTCGGATAACACGGCGCGGGCGGTGGAATGCCCGGTGACCAGCCAGCCGGGGTGCCCGTCGGCGAACGCCACACGGGTGAGGGGTTCGCTTTCCCGTGGAGTGCGTATCGCCGCCGACGGGTCGAAGGGGTTTTCGCCGGCGGTCGGGAAAACCGCCGGTGCTGTCCCGGTCATCTCCGCCCGCCTTCCCATGTCAGCTGTTTTCTCCCGGCTGTTTTCTCTCGGCTGTTTTCTCTCAGTGCGAGGCATTTCCCTGGGATGGCCCCGTCTTCGACGCCTTCGGCACTTTCTCGAGGACGGTATGCAGAGCTCCGGAACGCTGTCAACGAAATCATTCCCCGGTGCTTTAACCCTGTGGGGCGGCCCGCCGGTACGGCTACCCGGGGGTACCGCGGTGCTTCGGTTCGGTACGGTTCGCCGCGGTGCGCCGCACTGCGGTACGGGTGGCGTCCGCGGTGCCGTCGGGCAGCAGGTGGGCCAGGCCCACGAGTTCGGCCCGGCCGCTGACGTTGAGCTTCCGGTAGGCGTGTGTCAGGTGCTTCTCGACGGCCCGTGAGCTGACGTCGAGCCGTTCGGCGATGTCCCGGTTGGAGACGCCGTGCGCGGCGAGCCCGGCGACCCTGCGCTCGGTGCGGGTGAGCGCCTCCACGTCCAGGGGGCTGGCCCGGCGGGCCATGGCCTGGAGCTCCCGCGCGGCCCGGTCGGCGAGCCAGGGCACGCCGGACGCGAGCGCCTGCTCCCGGCCGCGGCGCAGCTGGGTCTCGGCGTCGGCCCGGCCGGCCGCGCGCAGCCGCCGGCCGAGGAGTACGGAGGTACGGGCCCGCTCCATGCCGTTGACGGAGCCCTCCAGGACGTCCAGGGACTCCCGCAGCAGTTCGAGGCCCCGCTCCCCCTCGGTGACGGCGCCCCGCATCCGCAGGGCGCGGCCGATCGCCACGGGTGTCCCCCAGGCGCGGGCCCGCGCCCACTCCTCCTCCATGAGTTCCTGGGCCTGGGCGGCGTGCCCCATGCGGTAGTGGAGGCCGGCCGCCCAGGCCCGCCAGGGGAAGACGGCGGGGTTGCGCCAGTCGGCGCGCTCGGCGGCGCGCCCCCAGTCGAGGAAGTACTCCAGGGCGGTGGGCAGGTCGCCTACGGCCGCGGCCATGGAGCCGCGCAGCAGTTGGAGGCTGGAGGGCTGGTGGCCGTGGGAGGCGCCCTCGCGGCGGTACTCCAGGAGCCGGCGGGTCAGTTCGGCGTCGCGGCTCTCGATGGCGACGAGCACGATGCCGATCATCGACTGGAGGGTCGCCCAGCCGGTGACGCCGAGGGCGAGTGCCTCGGCGGCCTGGGCGCGGGCCTCCTCCAGGCGGCCCTGGGCCAGCAGCACCTGGGTGAGTTCGATGCCGATGACGCCCTGGGCCACGACGGCGTTCTCCCGGCGGGCCCGGTCCTGCGCGGTGCGCAGCCAGGGGCCGATGATCTCGACGGAGTCGGCGGCGATGAGGATGTGGGGCAGCAGGGGCAGGGCGGAGTAGACGTGGTCCGGGGTGGCGGGCTCGTACTGCAGGACGCGGTTGGCGAGCGGCCCGACCTCGGCGGCCGACATGCTCTGGGTCATGGTGGCGCCGTGCAGCAGGACGGTGACGAGCTCGCGCTCGGCGGCGGTGCCCAGCGGGGGTGTGGGGCCGAGGGCGCGCAGCCGGTCGGCGCAGGTGAGGAGCCGGCCGGGGCCGGCGACCGCGATGTGGCGCAGCCGGGCCTCCAGGCGCAGGGCCAGTTCGCGGTCCTCGCCGGCGATCAGTGTGGCGTCGCCGAGTTCGCCGGCGACCTTGCAGACCACGTCGACGGAGGGCGGCGGGCAGCCGCCGAGCTGGGAGGGGGGAATGCGGGCGGCGGCCTTGGCCCGCTGGGTGGCGGTCGGGATGAGCAGCAGGGCCTGGGAGATGTGGCGGATGGCGGCGGGCGGGTCGAAGGCCCGCTCGACGGTGGCGAGGTCGACGAGGAGGGCGGCCCGGTCCGGTCCGGCGGGGGTGCTGCCCAGCAGGGCCCGGCGCAGATAGCGGGCGGCGTCCTCGGGGGCGCCGCGGCGCATCGCGGCGGTGGCGGCGGAGCGCAGTACCTCGATGGCCCAGCCGTCCTGGCAGGAGGTCGCCTCCAGGAGCTGGGCGGCGGCTTGTTCGGCGGGGTGGCCCGCGCCGTGCAGCAGGAGGGCCGCGTAGATGTGGCTGTCCTCGTGTTCCGCGGAGGTCATCGCGTCCTCGACGGCTTCCCGTACGGCCCGGTGGACGAAGCGGGGCCCGTCGGCCGGGGCGAGCAGCCCGAGCCGGCGCAGGGAGCGGATCGCGGCGTCGCGGCCGGTGCCGTCCAGGCCCGCGAGCCGTCCGGCCAGCTCCAGGTCGGTGTGTCCGTCGAGGACGGCCAGCGCCTTGGCCATGGCCTGGACGGGGGCGGGCTGGGTGCGCAGGGCGGCGAGGAACCGTTCGCGCAGGGAGGGCAGCGGGGTGGTGCGGACGGTGTGGGCGCGCTCGGCGTCCGGTGCTCCGGTGCCGGCGAGGGCGTCGAGGGCGGCGGTGAGGAACAGCGGGTTGCCGGCGCCGATCTCGTGACAGGCGGTCAGGTAGGCGGGGTCGGCGGGGCGTCCGAAGCGGGCGGCCACGAGCTCGGCCGTGCTCTGCGGCGAGAGGGGGTCGGGGCGCAGGACGCGGGCGGCCCGGTCGGTGATCTCGTGGACGCGTGGTTCCTCGCCCCGGGGGTCGCCCTCGCGCAGCGCGACGACGGCGGTGATGCGCAGGTGGGCTATCCGCTTGGCGAGGTGGCCGAGCCAGCGCAGGGAGGGGGCGTCGGCCCACTGGAGGTCGTCGACGAGCAGCAGCAGGGGGGTGCGGGAGGCGTGGTCGGCGGCCAGGGCGAGGAGTTCGCCGTGCGGTTCCGGGGCGGTGGCCGGGGCCGGGTCGCGGGCCGGTTCCGGGGCGTCGGCCGCGGGTTCGAAGGAGGTGTCGGGCAGCAGGGGTTCGAGGAGCTGGCCGACGACGCCGAAGGCGAAGTCCTGTTCCAGGAGGGCGGCGCTGGCGCTGAGGACCTGGGTGCCGCGCTGTTCGGCCAGCGGCCGCAGGGCGCGCAGCAGGGTGGTCTTGCCGGTGCCGAGGCCACCGGTGACGACGAGCAGGGAGCCGCTCGCCCCTTCGGCGGCCTCCAGCGCCTCGGAGATCAGGTCGAGTTCACGCTGCCGGTCGAGCAGGGGGGTCATGGGGTGTTCCTCCGTAGCTGCCCCAGCGCGTCGGCCAGCTCCGAGCGCCCTGAGATGCCCAATTTTCGGTAGGCCTTGGTCAGATGGAGCTCGACGGTGCGCAGGGTCACCGAGAGCTCGGCGGCGATGGCGCGGTTGGCCATGCCGTGTGCGGCGAGGTCGGCCACCCGGAGCTCGGCCCCGGTCAGCCCGCCCGAGGCCGGGGCGCGGGTGGCGCCCGGGGCGGGCCGGGCGGCGGGTGCCCTGCGGGGGGCCCGGGTGCCGGTGTTCGCGCCGTCGCGGGCGGGCTTTCCCTTACCGGTGGCGGCGAGCAGGGCGGGGACGGTGGCGGTGCCGGCGGGCCCGGCGAGCGGCGCGGTGCCGAGGGCCACGAGGGCCTGCCGGTACTGCCAGGTCGCGGGGGCGTCGGCCGGCGGCAGCGCGGGCACGGACCGGGGTGTCCGGCCGCCGGCCGCGAGCAGGGCCCGGCGTACGGCGCTGGGCGCGCCCCAGGCCAGGGCGAGGCGGCGTTCCTCGGCCGCCGGCTCGGGGAGGCAGCCGTGGTCGGGGTCCGGGCCCTGGGCGTAGGCGGCGGCCGAGCGCCAGGGCAGCAGGGCGGGGTTGGCCACCCGGCGGGCGAGCAGGACCCGGCCGCACTCCAGCAGGTCGGCGCGGGCTTCCTCGGGCCGGTCACCGGCCAGCCGCAGCAGGCCCCGGGCGTACAGCAGGTACGCCCAGGCCAGGCCGTCCTCGGCGCCGGTGGGCCGGGCCAGCCGCACGGACCGCTCGGCGGCGGTGAGGTCGCCGCGCTCCAGGTAGACGAAGGTCTTGAGGCCGACGAGGCCGGGGGCCATCAGGGGGTGCCAGCAGTGCGGCGGCATGGCCTCCTGGGCGCGGTCGATGGCGGCGGAGGCCGCCTCGGTGCGGCCCTGGTGCAGCTCGGCGAGCGCCTCGACGAGCAGGGCGAGGCCGGCGATCTGCTGGGCTCCGGCGCTCTCGGCCCGGACGAGGACGGCGGCGAGCCCGGCCCGTGCCTCGGTGAAGTCGTCGCTGAGGACGAGGGCGTGGCAGGCGGCGAGCTGGCAGGTGAGGGGGGTGGTGTCGCGGGCCGCCGGGGTGAGGGCGGTGCGGGCGAGCGCGCGGGCGCGGGCGATGTCCTGGCCCTGCAGGGCCAGCCGCCAGGCGACGACGCCCGCTTCGGCGGGTTCGGCGGGGGCCTCGGTCAGGTCGGGTGTGGAGGGCCGGTCCAGCGCGTAGGCGGCGCCCTGCTGGCTGTGTTCGGCGAGCCAGTACAGGGCGCGGAGGGCGGACCGGTCCCGGGGGTCGAGGTCGCCGCGGTCCAGGGCGTGGGCGATGAGCGGCTGCGCGGAGACGACGTCGCCGCGGGCGACGAGGAGTTCGGCGGCGTGCACCCAGGACGGGCCGGCCGTGGCGTCGGCCTGGGTGAGCAGGGCGCGGCGCAGGTGCCGGTCGGCGGCGTCGGGCGCGGTGGGGAGGGCGACGGCGCTCAGCTCGATGAGGACCTTCACGCGCAGTGCCGGGGTGATGGGTTCGCGCAGGGCGCGCTGGAGCAGCCGGACCGCGCCGGCCAGGTCGCGGGCGGCGCGGCGGCGGGCGGCCTCCCGGCGCAGGACGTCCACGGCCCAGGCGGAGCCGATGATCCGGGCGGCGAGCAGCAGCCGGGCGACCGCCGCGTCGGGGAGCGCTTCCCGGTGGGCCCGTTCGGCGGCGCGGGCGTAGATCTCCTCGCGGCGTTCGGCGCCGATGCCGGCGAGCACCGCCTCGGCGGCCCTCGGTTCGCGGAAGGCGGGCGGGTCGTCGTCGGTCAGCAGGCCGGTCGTGGCCAGCAGGCGCAGGGCGTGGGCCGTGCCGTACGCGCGGGGTTCGGCCAGCGCGGCGATCATCCCGGGGGTGCCGTCGGTGCCGCACACGGCGACCGCGCGCAGGACGTCCTGGAGTTCGGCGGGCAGGGTGGCGCAGGTCCGGGCGGCGCGGTTGCCGACGCTCTCGGCGGCGGTCTCGGCGAGCTGCGCGAGGTGGCCGGGGCCGGGTTCCCAGCCCTGGCGGGAGAACTTGCGGATGACCGCGCGCAGGACGGCCGGTCTGCCGTCCATGGCGTGGGCGGCCACCCGGCTGAACTCCGGGTCGACGGGCCGCCCGTAGGCCCCGCGCAGTACCTCGCCGACGCCTTCGGCGGAGAGCGGGGCGAGGGTGAGGGTGTGCGCGGTGACTGCGCGCTCGTCGGCGAGGGAGCACAGCTCGGTGCGGTCGTCGGGGCCGAGGGAGACGCCGTGGGTGGTCAGCAGCAGTACGGGCGCGCCGGACAGCCGGCGGGCCAGTGCCCGCAGCACGTCCCAGGACTCCCGGTCGGCCCATTGGGCGTCGTCGACGGCGAGGAGCAGGGGCCGTTTCCGGGCGGCGGCGAGGAAGAGGCGGCACAGTTCCAGGGTGTCGCCGGCGCCCTGCCGGGCCGTGTGCCAGGACGGGTCGGTGCCGGGGGCGACGCAGGCCAGCAGCTGGCCGGCGACGCCGAGGCGGAGTCCGGACTCCTCCCAGGAGGCGTGGGCGGTGGCCGAGGCGACGCCGGAACGGGTCGCGAAGGCGACCGCGCGGTCGAGGAGGGCGCTGCGGCCGACCCCGGGTGCCCCGTGCACGGCGACGGTGGCGGAGCGGCCGGCGCCGAGGCCGTCCACCAGGGTGCGCAGCAGCTTCTCCTCGTACTCCCGTTCCACGAGCGGCGGTGCCCCGCTGAGGTGTCCGTCGACCGTGGGCCAGGATCCGGCCCCGCCGGCCCGGCCGGCTCTCCAGTGCGTCATGGGCCGCTCCCTAGTGACTCGGCGCGTGGGCGCCGGCCGGCGGTTCCGCCCGCTCCGGGTGGTGCCCGTCCGCGCCGTAGGGGCGCAGCGGGCCGGGCGTGCCGAGGGAGAGGGGCAGGTCGGCGCGGCCGCGCACGTCGAGCTTGCGGTAGACGTTGGTCAGGTGCATCTCCACGGTGCGGGGGGTGACGAACAGGGCGTCCGCTATCTCCTTGTTGCTGACTCCGCGCCGGGCGAGCGCGGCGACGCGGCGTTCGCTGTCGGTGAGCGAGTCGACGGGCGAGGCGGCGAGCTGCGGCATCCGGCCGCCGGCGGCGACGAGCAGCTTCCGGGCGAGGCCGCCGAGGATGTGGTAGCCGCAGCGGGTGGCGAGTTCGATGGCTCCGCGCAGGTGGCGGCGGGCTCCCCGGGTGTCCTCGTGGCGCAGGAGTTCGTAGCCGAGCTGGTACTGGGCCTTGGCCTGCTCGAGGCGGGCCGGGGAGGCGGCCAGCGCGTCGACGGCCTCGGCGAGCAGGTCCAGCCTGGCCCGGCCCTCGGCGACGACGCCGGCGGCCAGCAGGCCGAGGCCGATGCCCCGGGGGGTGCCCCAGCGGCGCACCCGCTCCCGGGCGCTCTCGACGAGGGCGGCGGCGTCGGCGGTGCGGCCCTGCTGGGCGAGGACGGACGCGGCGGGAAGCCACCAGGGGGCGAGCACGGGGTTGGTCACTCCGGCCTCCTCCAGGCTGCGCCCGCACCGCTGCCACAGCTCCAGCGCCCCGGCGAGGTCGCCGCGTTCGCGCCGGGCCCGGCCCTTGGCGTAGAGGTAGTGGTGCCACTCCCAGATCTGCCGGTCGGTGCCGCGCCCGCCGCGGGCGAGTATGTTCTCGGCGCGGTCGAGCTGCCCTTGGGAGAGCAGCGCGGTGCCGAGGGCTATGTAGGGCATGGGCGAGCGGGGGCCGTCGGTCGTCTCGGCGAGCTCGACGGCGGCGCGGGCGTCGGCGGCGGCGCCGGCGACGTCCCCGGCGGAATGGCGGACGACGGACCGCCCGGCCAGCACCGTCATATGCATCCACGGTTCGTACCGGTCCCGGCTGGAGGAGAGGGCGCGGCCGAGCCCGGCCAGGGCCTCGTCCGTCTCGTCGGCGAGGCCGAGGACGACGGACGCCCCGAACACCCGCCAGCCGACGGGTGCGGGCTCCTCGACTCTCAGGGCGCGGCGGGCGAGGGCGACCGCCTGCCGGGCGGGCCTGCCGTCGAAGGCGGCCAGGGCGCTCATGACGGCGAGCAGCTGACGCTCGGCCGGGTTGTCCCCCCGGGGTACGGGCCAGGCGTCGGCCCGTTCGCGGGCCTCGGCCATGGCCGCCTTCTCGTTGACGGCGGTGATCAGCAGGGCGGCGGCGACGGAGGTGCGCAGCTCCGCGTCGGCGGGGCCGGTGCCGAGGTCCGTGCGGAGGGTTTCGAGGACGCCGCCGAGGACGTGGACCGCTTCGGGGGCGTCGGGGGTGCCGAGGGCGGTCCTTCCGTACTCGACGGCGATGTGCGCCCGGTCCCGTGGGTCGGTGGCGTCGTCGAGGGCGTGCCGCAGGTGTTCCAGCGCGGTGGCGGGTGCCACCGGGGCCGAGGCGCGGGCCAGTTCGATGCGGACGACCTGGCGCTGGGTGCCGGTGAGTTCTGCGTCGAGGGCGCGGCGCAGGTAGCGCACGGCGGCCCCGGAGCCGTCCCGGCCGGTGGCCTCGGCGGCGGCGTCGCGCAGGGCGGCGAGCATCCAGGGTTCGGTGAGCTCCTCGAGGAGGACGAGCTGGTCGGCGATCTCCGAGGTGGGGCGGCCGGCGTCGTTGAGGACGCGGGCGGCGCGGGCGCGCAGGGATTCCAGGCGGGCGGGCGGCAGCTCGGCGAGGACGGCGTCGCGGGCCGCGTCCCGCATGGTGACGGCGGAGTGGCGGTCGGCGGGCTCCACGGCACCGCCGGTGGTGCCCCTCGGGGGGCCCTCGACGGCGCCGTTGCGGCGCAGGGCGTCCAGGGCGGCGGTGAGGCGCCTGCCGGTGACGCCGGAGAGGGCGGCCAGCGGGTCGGCGCAGGACCGGCCGAGTACCGCCAGGGCCTGGGCGACGGCGCGTTCGTGGCCGGGGCAGTCGGCGAGGTGGGCGGTGACGGAGTCGGCGAGCACGGTGTCGTACGTGCCGCGCAGCCTGCGGGTGCCCGCGGCGTCGGGGCCGAGTCCGGCCGCGCGGACGCCGGCGAGGAGGCGTACGAGCCGGTCCGGGTTGCCCGCGCCGGCGTCCACGCAGTGGCGGAGAAAGGTTTCGTCGACCGGGCCGCCGAGGGTGTGGACGGCCATCCTGGCGGTGTCGGCCGGGGTGAGCGGGCCGAGGTCCAGGGTGGCGCAGCGGCCCTGGGCGAGGAACTCGTCGAGCATGGCGTTGCCGGGGCCGTGGCATTCGGTGCGCCGGGCGAAGAGCACCAGCAGGGGCAGGTCGGCGGTCCTGCGGAGCACGAAGTCGACGCTGCGCAGGGAGGCTTCGTCGCACCACTGGGCGTCGTCGAGGATCAGCGTGAGCGGGCCGGTGGCGAGCAGGCCGGCGAGGTGCCGGTGGAAGCGGCGGTGGAAGGCGTAGGCGGCGGCGTGGGCGGCCGCGGTGCCGGGAAGGGTGGCGGCCGGCTCCGGGAGCAGGTGCGGGTCCTGCCCGAGCAGTTGGCCCAGCACCGGCCGGCCGTCGTCGGCCTTCGCACCGCCGGTGCCGCGCAGGACGGCGGCGCCCGTCGAGGTCAGCCGGTCGGCGAAGGCGGTGAGCAGGGCGGTGCGGCCGATCCCGGCCGGGCCGCGGACGAGGACGGCCCGGGCACCGTCCCGGCGCGCCTCCTCGGCGTGACGTGCGAGGAAGGCGAGTTCGGTGGAGCGGCCGACCAGGAACCGGGGAGTCTCCTGGTCCTTGTCGCTGCTGACCGCCACGGCGTTTCCTTCTTTCGTGAAGCCACACTCGAGCTCCGTCGATCGACGTGGCGGAGACGGGTCCCTCGGACGGTTCCAAGTCCCGACTTGCACGATCAAGATCAGAAAAGACGGTAACAGGACAGCTGATGGCGACCCATCACCTTTGAGACAGAATGCGAAGCATCCGTGGCCAAAGATGAACGCTGAGTCCCCGGCCGCCTACGAGGCGTGGTGCCCCCTCAGTCTCCCGCAAGTGAGCCGAAACCCGTCCGCGACAAGAATGCCGACATCCGCTTGTCATTCGCTTGCCGTACGCTGCACCGCCCGTCCCGGCGGCCGGGCGACCCCCGCCGTACCGGCGGAGAGACGCTTAACGGCGCTTCGGAACGGGGTGCCGGGGGCGGGTGTTTGAATGCCGGGCGTGACCTCATCGGAAGAGAGCGGCGGCCGCCACGCGCGCGGCCTGCTGGACGTGCTCGAAGACTATTACGACGCCGTGCCCCGGAGCGCCGCGCGCGCCGAGGATTTCGGCCCGCTGACCCTGTTCGTCCGGGAGAGCGAGGGCTGGCCGTACTACGCCCGGCCGGCCCGGTCCTGGCACGGCCCCGTGACCGCGGCCGACGTCCGCCGGGTCCGCGAGCGCCAGCGCGAACTGGGCGTCCCCGAGAGCTTCGAGTGGGTCGCCGAGACCACGCCCGCGCTCCGGGCGGCCGTGGAGGAGGCGGGCCTCACGGTGCGCGAGCACCCGCTCATGGCACTCGCCCCGGACGCCAGGCCCACGGGAGGGGATGCCGCGGGAGGGGGCGCCGCGGGAGAGAGTGCTGTGGGAGGGAGTGCTGTGGGAGGGGCTGCCGCGGGAAGGGACGCAGCGGGAAAGGACGCTGCGGGAGAGGCTGTCGGGGGAAGGGATGCCTCGGGAAGGGGCGCCGCGGGAGAGGCTGCCGCGGGAAGGGCTGCTGCGGGAAGGGGCGCCGCGGGAGACATCGACGGCCTTTCGGTGCGGATCGTCGGCCCCGGTGACCCTGCCCTGCCGGGCGCGGTGGCCGTACCGCCGGTCGCCTTCTCCGAGCCGGGCCCGGCCGTCGGCACGGCGGGCCCGGCCGAACTGGCCGCGGTGGTCCGGCGGATGAGCGCCGACGGCTCCGTGGACCGGCTGGCCGCCCGCATCAGGGCGGGCCTCACGGTGCTGGCCGCGGCGGTCCAGGACGGCACGGTCCTGTGCGCGGGGCAGCACCAGCCCGTGGGCGACGTCACCGAACTCGTCGGCATCGGCACCCTCCCCACCGCCCGCCGCCGGGGCCTCGGCCTCGCGGTCACGGCCGCGCTGGTGGCGGAGGCGCGGGGGCGGGGGGTGCGGACGGTGTTCCTGTCGGCGGGGGACGAGGTGACGGGGCGGATGTACGAGCGGGTGGGGTTCCGGCGGGTGGGGACGGCGCTGATCGCGGAGGGGTGAGGGCACCGCCCTGCGGGCGGCTTTGTCCCCAGCCCCGCCCCTTCCCGAAACCGGGGAGATCCCCGGACCCCCGTTCCGCGCTGACGCGCGGTGTCCTCAAGCGCCGGACGGGCTGGAAAATCCAGCCCGTCCGGCGTTTGAGGACCGGGGTCCGGGGCGGAGCCCCGGATACGGGAAGGGGCGGGTAGGGGACAAGGCCCCGCGCAGCGGCACCCCGCCCCGCCCCACCCCCGCCCGAACACCCCGCGTCAGCGAATCCCCACCCCCGAAACCGCCCGCGCGATCACCAACCGCTGAATCTCACTCGTCCCCTCGAACACCGTGTAGATCGCCGCGTCCCGATGCATCCGCTCCACCGGATACTCCCGTGTATAGCCATTGCCCCCGAGAATCTGCATCGCCTGCGCCGTGACCGCCTTCGCCGTCTCCCCCGCGAAGAGTTTCGACATCGAGCCCTCCGCCGAGGTGAAGGGGCGGCCGGCGGTCGCCATCCACGAGGCGCGCCAGACCAGCAGGCGCGCCGCGTCGATGCGGGTGCGCATGTCGGCCAGCTGGAAGGCGACGCCCTGGTTGTCGATGATGGGGCGGCCGAACTGGACCCGCTCCTTGGCGTATTCGAGGGCCACCTCGTACGCGGCGCGGGCGATGCCCACCGCCTGGGCGCCCACGGCGGGCCGGGACGCCTCGAAGGTGGCCATGGCGGCGTTCCGGGCGCCGGTGCCGGTGCCGACGCCGGTGCCCGCCTCGCGCTCCCCCTTCGCCCGCTCGCGGGCGCGGGCCAGCCGGTGCTCCAGCTTCTCGCGGCCGCCGAGGAGGCAGTGGCCGGGGACGCGGACGCCGTCGAGGACGACCTCGGCGGTGTGCGAGGCGCGGATGCCGTGCTTCTTGAACTTCTGCCCCTGGGACAGGCCCGCCGTCCCGGGCGGCACGATGAAGGAGGCGTGCCCGCGGGCGCCCAGCCCGGGCTCGACGACGGCGACCACCACATGGACGTTCGCGATGCCGCCGTTGGTCGCCCAGGTCTTGGTGCCGTTCAGCACCCACTCGTCCTTCGCCTCGTCGTAGACGGCGCGGGTGCGCATGGCCGAGACGTCGGAGCCCGCGTCGGGCTCGGAGGAGCAGAAGGCGGCGACCTTCACCTCGGCGGCGTCCCCGTACATCTGCGGGACCCAGGTGCCGATCTGCTCCTCGGTGCCGTTGGCGAAGACGCCGATCGCCGCGAGGCCGGTCCCGGCGATCGCGAGGCCGAGGCCGGCGTCGCCCCAGAAGAGCTCCTCCATGGCCATGGGGATGCCCAGGCCCGTGGGGTCGAGGAACTGCTGGGCGAAGAAGTCGAGCGAATACAAGCCGATCTTGGCGGCCTCCTGGACCACCGGCCAGGGGAACTCCTCGCGCTCGTCCCACTCCGCCGCGGCCGGTCGCATCACGTCCTCGGCGAAGCCGTGGAGCCAGTCCCGCACCCCCCGCTGGTCCTCGTCGAGCTCCATGGTGAACTCCGCCATGACCCCTCCCACCCCTCGTTACTCAAGGTAACGCGAGTATGTTACCCATGGGTAGAGGTGTCAACCGCCCCCGCCTCCCCGATTCGCTCGGTGCAGCGGGTGTTACGTTGCGCATGCGTGACGATTCGCAGGGGCGGGGAGGCATTCCTATGGAGAACAACAGTCAGCGGGACGATCAGCAGCGTGCCGCGGAACGGCGGCGCAAGGAGCTGCTGGAGGCCGCGGACCGCGTGGTGCTGAGGGAGGGCCCCGGGGCGTCGATGAACGCCATCGCGGCCGAGGCGGGCATCACCAAGCCCATCCTCTACCGGCACTTCGGCGACAAGGGCGGGCTCTACCGCGCGCTCGCCGCCCGCCACACCGACGCGCTGCTCATCGGGCTGCGCGCCGCGCTGGACGCCCCGGCGGACCGCCGGGAGCGGGTCGAGACCACCCTGGACAGCTACCTCGCGGCGATAGAGGCCCGGCCGCAGGTCTACCGCTTCCTGATGCACCCGGCCGACGAGGGCCACCCCTCGGAGCAGGGCTTCGACGTGGGCCGGCACTCCGCGCCCCTGCTGCGGCGGATGGGCGAGGAGCTGGCCCAGGTCATAGCCGAGCGGGTCGATCTCGGCCCGGGCAGTGACGAGCTGGCCCGCGCCTGGGGGCACGGCATCGTCGGCATGATGCACGCGGCGGGCGACTGGTGGCTGCGCGAGCGCCCCTTCCCGCGCGCCCACCTCGTACGACACCTCGCGGACCTGCTCTGGGGCAGGCTGGCGGCGGCGGGCGACCTGCCGGGCGGCCCGGGCTTCTGAGGGACGCGCCCCGCACGGCACCCCCGGCCGCCGTGCGGGCCCGGCTCCCGCCCGGCCGGGTCCGGCCGCCCCCGGTACACGAGGACGCCGCGCCGACGCCGGCCCGCGGGAACTTCCGGCCGGTCCGGCCGCCCCGTACGCGAGGACGCCGTCGCGAGGACGCCGTCGCGGGGGCGCCGTCGCGAGGACGCCGTCGCGAGGACGCCGTCGCGGCGGTCCGCGCTCGGCCTCGCCGTACGCGAGGACGGCGCTCCCGCCCGGCCTTCCCGTGCACCGGGACGTCGTACCCGCCCGCCCGAGAGGCCGCCTTCCCGCCCGTCTCCGGGCCGGAGCTCAGCCCGCCCGATGCCCGGAGGCCGGGGCCGGGGCCGGGGCCCCGGCGGCGGGCGTCAGCCCGCCCCGCCGGGCGGCCCGCAGCGCGCGCCGCTTCCGGACGCCCGTCAGGCGGTCCAGGTACAGCCCGCCCTCCAGGTGGTCGCACTCGTGCTGGAGGCACCGCGCGAAGAACCCCGTGCCGCTCACCCGCACCGGGGAGCCGTCCTTCGTGAAACCCTCCACCTCCGCGTGGTCGAAGCGCTCCGTGCCCGCCTCGATCCCGGGCACGGAGAGGCACCCCTCGGGTCCGCGGACGGTGACGCCGTCCGCCGTGACGAGCCGGGGGTTCACGAGGTGCCCGAGGTGACGGCGGTCCTCGTCGTCCGGGCAGTCGTAGACGAAGACCCGGAGCGGGACGCCTATCTGGTTGGCCGCGAGGCCCACGCCCCCCGCCGCGTACATCGTCGCGAACATGTCCTCGACGAGCTCCGCGAGCCCCTCGTCAAACTCCGTGACCTCCTCACAGGGGGTCGCCAGACCCTGATCTCCGAGCAGCCGCAGGGGCCGTACACGTCCTGAACCACCGGGAATCGAGCCTTTGCGCATGGGGTCAACCCTACGTTCCGAGGGCCGCGGGTTCGGGCCCACGGCCGGATCTCGATAGGCTGATCCCCGACCGAGGCCTCCTGGCCGGCGTTCGGCTCGGAGGGGGCGTTCCACCGGCGGACCAGGAACAGGCGGCGGCGCCGGATTGCAAGGAGGATCTAGGACGATGGCAGGCAACACGGGGCCGCTGTCGCCGCGGGCCAAGCTGGCCGTGACGGCGGGCAAGGCAGCTGCGGCGGTGTCGCGCGCCGCGGGCCGCGGCAGCGGATCGGTGATCGGCGGCAAGGTCGCGCTCAAGCTCGACCCCGATCTGCTGGCCCGGCTGGCGACCCACCTGGACGTGGTCCTGGTGTCGGCCACCAACGGAAAGACGACCACGACGCGGCTGATCGCCGAGGCGTTGCGGGCCAGCGGACCGGTGGTGTCGAACGCGCTGGGCGCGAACATGCCGGCCGGTATCACCTCCGCCCTCGCGGGCGGCTCGGACGCGCGCTACGGCGTGATCGAGGTGGACGAGAAGTACCTGGCGGGTGTCGCCCGGGACGTCTCGCCCAAGGCCATAGCGCTGCTCAACCTCTCGCGCGACCAGCTCGACCGGGCCGCGGAGACGCGCATGCTCGCCGAGAAGTGGCGCGAGGGCCTGGCCGGCACCAAGGCGGTGATCATCGCCAACGCCGACGACCCGCTGATCGTCTGGGCGGCGTCCTCGTCGTCGAACGTGGTGTGGGTGGCCGCGGGCCAGGAGTGGAAGGACGACGCCTGGTCGTGCCCGTCCTGCGGCGGTGTGATGCAGCGCCCGGGCGACGACTGGTTCTGCGGTGAGTGCGGCTTCCGCCGGCCCACCCCGAGCTGGGCGCTGTCGGGCGACTACGTCCTCGACCCGCACGGCTCCGCGTGGCCGATCCACCTCCAGCTGCCGGGCCGCGCCAACAAGGCGAACGCCACCACCTCGGCCGCCGTCGCGGCCACCTTCGGGGTGCCGCCGCAGGTGGCCCTGGAGCGGATGTACCAGGTGCAGGCGGTCGCGGGCCGGTTCGACGTGGTGCAGTTCCTGAACCGGGACATCCGGCTGCTGCTGGCGAAGAACCCGGCCGGCTGGCTGGAGACGTTCTCGCTGATCGACGGGCCGCCGGCGCCGGTGATCCTCGCGGTCAACGCGCGCGGCGCGGACGGCACGGACACCTCGTGGCTGTGGGACGTGGACTACACCCGGCTCGCCGGGCACCCGATCTTCCTCCTCGGCGACCGCAAGCTCGACCTCGCGGTGCGCCTGGAGGTCGCGGGGCTGGACTTCCGGGTCTGCGAGACGGTCGACGAGGCCGTGCAGTCGGCGCCGCCCGGCAAGATCGAGCTGATCGCCAACTACACCGCGTTCCAGGACGTCCGCCGCCGCGTCGGCAACTGACCCCACGACAGGATTGTGAGCATGAGCCAGAACAGTCTGCGGGTGGTGTGGGTCTACCCCGACCTGCTCAGCACCTACGGCGACCAGGGCAACGTCCTGGTCCTGGAGCGCCGGGCGCGCCAGCGCCGGCTGGATGTCCAGCGCGTGGACATCCGTTCCGACCAGCCGATCCCCACCTCCGGGGACATCTATCTGATCGGCGGCGGTGAGGACCGCCCGCAGCGGCTCGCGGCCGAGCGGCTGCGCCGCGACGGCGGACTCAACCGGGCGGTCGCCAACGGCGCGATCGTCTTCTCGGTCTGCGCGGGCTACCAGATCCTGGGCCACGAGTTCATCAACGACCTCGGGCAGCGGGAGCAGGGCCTCGGCCTGCTCGACGTCATCAGCACCCGCGGCGAGGGCGAGCGGTGCGTGGGCGACGTGCTCGCCGACATCGACGACCGGCTGGGGCTGCCGCCGCTGACCGGTTTCGAGAACCACCAGGGCATCACCCACGTCGGCCCGAACGCGCGCCCCTTCGCGCGGACCCGGATCGGCAAGGGCAACGGCACGGGTGACGGCACCGAGGGCGCGTACAACGACACCGTCTTCGGTACGTACATGCACGGGCCGGTCATGGCGCGCAACCCGCACATCTCGGACCTGCTGATCAAGCTGGCGCTGGATGTCAACGCCCTTCCCCCGGTGGACGACCGCTGGTACGAGGCGCTGCGCAACGAGCGGATCGCGGCGGCGACCCAGCCCTCCTGACGGGCTCCCCGCCCGTACGCGCGCCCGCATGACGGACGGTTGTGTCCCCCGCCACCCCCTCGCTTGTATGGTGGCGGGGATCCAGCCGGACGACGGGGTCCGGTCACCCGCCCTGTTGTGAAGGTTCCCTGTCATGCGCATCGGCGTACTCACCTCCGGGGGCGACTGCCCCGGTCTGAATGCCGTCATCCGGTCCGTGGTGCACCGCGCCGTCGTGGACCACGGTGACGAGGTCATCGGCTTCCGCGACGGCTGGCGCGGGCTGCTGGAGGGCGACTTCCGCAAGCTCGACCTGGACGCGGTCGGCGGCATCCTGGCGCTCGGCGGCACCATCCTCGGCTCCTCCCGGGTGCGCCCCGCCGATCTGCGCGACGGCGTCGAGCGGGCCCGCGGCCATGTCGCGGAGCTCGGCCTGGACGCGATCGTGCCGATCGGCGGCGAGGGCACCCTCAAGGCGGCCCGGCTGCTGTCCGACGCCGGCCTGCCCATCGTGGGCGTCCCCAAGACCATCGACAACGACATCTCCGCCACCGACGTGACCTTCGGCTTCGACACGGCCGTCGGTGTGTCGACGGAGGCTCTGGACCGGCTGAAGACCACCGCCGAGTCCCATCAGCGGGTGCTGATCGTGGAGGTGATGGGCCGCCACACCGGCTGGATCGCCCTGCACTCGGGCATGGCCGCGGGCGCCCACGCGATCGTCGTGCCGGAGCGGCCCTTCGACATCGACGAGCTGACCGAGGTGGTCGGCCGCCGCTTCGAGGCGGGCAAGCGCTTCGCGATCGTGGTGGTCGCCGAGGGCGCCAAGCCCCGCGCGGGCTCGATGGCCTTCGAGACCGGCGAGAAGGACGTCTACGGCCACGAGCGGTTCGCGGGCGTGGCCCGGCAGCTGGCCGTGGAGCTGGAGCGGCGCCTGGGCAAGGAGGCCCGCCCGGTGATACTCGGCCATGTGCAGCGCGGCGGCACGCCCACCGCGTACGACCGGGTGCTGGCGACCCGCTTCGGCTGGCACGCCGTGGAGGCGGTGCACCGCGGGGCCTTCGGGATGATGACGGCGCTGCGCGGCACGGACATCACGCTGGTGCCGCTGGCGGAGGCCGTGGAGCGGCTGAAGACGGTTCCGGCGGAGCGCTACGCCGAGGTGGAGTGCGTCCTGTGAAGTGATCTTCGCGGTCACCGCCGTACCGCCCCCGGCCGGAGCCCCGGCCGGGGGCGGCTCTACTCTGGTCCCGGCGCATCGGTACGAAATGGGAGAGACGCGGATGGATCACAGCGGGCACGGCATGATGATGGACATGCCGCCGTTCACGCTGGGACGGGGTCTGGAGTTCAGCGGCGATCCGTTCTTCATGATCGGTTGCTTGCTGGGGCTGGCCCTGTACGGCTGGGGTGTGGTGCGGCTGCGGATGCGCGGTGACGCCTGGCCCGTCGGCCGTACGGTCGCGTTCGCGCTGGGCGTGCTGTCGGTGTGGCTGGTGATGTGCACCAAGCTGAACGACTACGGCATGGTCATGTTTAGCGTGCACATGGTGCAGCACATGGTGATCAGCATGCTCTCCCCGATCCTGCTGCTGCTCGGCGCGCCGGTGACGCTGACGCTGCGGGCGCTGCCCACGGCGGGGCGCGGGCGCAAGGGCCCGCGCGAGTGGCTGGTGGCGCTGCTGCACAGCCGCTACATGCGGATCATCACGCATCCGGCGTTCACGATCCCGCTGTTCATCGCGAGCCTGTACGCCCTGTACTTCACGCCGCTCTTCGACTTCCTCATGGAGTCGAAGACCGGGCACATCGCGATGATGGTGCACTTCCTCGCGGTCGGCCTGGTGTTCTTCTGGCCGATCATGGGCGTGGACCCCGGCCCGCACCGTCCCGGCTACGTGATGCGCATGCTGGAGCTCTTCGCGGGCATGCCCTTCCACGCCTTCTTCGGCATCGCCCTGATGATGGGGTCGGAGCCGATGATCGGCACGTATATGCACCCGCCGGCCTCGCTGGGCATCGACCCGCTGGAGGACCAGCAGGCGGGCGGCGGCATCGCGTGGGCGTTCAGCGAGATCCCGTCGGTCGTGGTGCTGCTCGCGCTGGCCTACCAGTGGTACCGCTCCGAGCAGCGCCAGTCGCGGCGTTCGGACCGCGCCGCGGACCGCAACGGCGACAAGGAGCTGGCGGAGTACAACGCCTATCTGGCTTCGCTCCAGGCGCGCGGCCGATGAGCTGAGGTACGCCCCGGCGCACGGCCGGGGTCGGAGGTATGGCGGTGAGGGCCGCGGCCGGAGACGATGGTCTCCTGGTCGCGGCCCTCTCGCGTCCGCGCTCCGGGCCGCCGTGAGGAGGTGCGGGCATGCCCGGATCCACGAAGGCGATGGCGGGGCTGACGGTGGGGGGACTCGTCACGGTGACCGCCTACACGGTGACGATCGGCAGCGACGGCTGGCTGTGGTTCACGTGGGTGGTGCTGATGCTGATGACGATAGGCACCCTGGTGGCGCGGGGTACGTGACGCGGGGGCGGGGCTCCGGGGCGTCCGCCGGGCCCCCTCCCGGGGCGGAGGCGGCTAGAAACGGAATACCGCTCCCGTCGCGGCGTCGAGCCCGCACGCGTTGGGATAGGTCTTGTGCCAGACGAGCGGCCTGCCGTTCCAGTCGCCCTCCACGGTGGCCGTGACGGGGTCGTACTCCCTGGTGCACAGGTGGCCCTCGCCGGCGAGCGCGTCCGGCTCGCCCTTGGCCCGCTGAAGGTCGGCGCAGGCCGCGGCCGCGTGCGGGTGGTGGCCGCCGGCGTCGGGGCAGGTGAGCTGGACGCCCCGGATCCAGGTGTTCTGGGCGCCGGAGACGGTCAGGAACAGCCGCCCGCGCTCGGGCTCGCTCGCGGTCGCCGCGGGGACGGCGGCGAGGCAGAGCAGAGCGGTGGCGGTCGCCGCGACCGCCACGGTGGTACGTACGGACATTCGGTGCCTCCTGGGGCGCGGGGGGTGCCCGGTGCCAGGCCATCGCGCGCGGGGGCCGCGGGGCAAGCGGCCGCACCGGGGCGTCCCCCGGGTGGCGGCACACTCTCACCCGGGCGGGCCCGTGGGCAGGCGGACACCGTACCGCCGCGAAGCCCGCCCCTCCGACCATCCGGACCGGCCCCGGGTCCCTCCCACGCCGCAGACCTGCGGAAAACCCTTAGCCGATGAGGGGGTGAATCCGTAACCTCGGGCCCGTGACTGGACAACGCATATGAGCGCGCGGCTGCGGGGCATCGCCAAGGAAACCGAGCGGATCGTCGCCTCGGGCGGCTGGACCACGCGGGACGGACACCGGGTCAGCCTCACCGACGCGATCGCGTCGGCGGCGGCGGGCACCCGGCTGTACGGCCCGGAGCCCGTGCCCGTACCGGAGTGGGCGCCCGTGGCCGCCACGGCGTTCGAGGTGACCGGCGAGGGCAGTCTGGACGCGGCACGGCGGGTGGCTGGGGACGGCCCGGTGGCGGTGCTCAACTTCGCGTCGGCGCGCAACCCCGGTGGTGGCTACCTCAACGGCGCCCAGGCCCAGGAGGAGGCGCTCTGCCGGGGCTCGGCGCTGTACCGGTGCCTGCGCGAAGTGCCGGAGTACTACGCGGCCCACCGGGCGGACCCCAGTCCCTTCTACAGCGACCGGGTGATCCACTCCCCCGGCGTGCCGGTCTTCCGTGACGACCGCGGCATGCTGCTCGACGCCCCGTTCCGGGCGGGCTTCCTGACGTCCCCGGCGCCCAACGCCGGCGTGATCTCCCGTCGCGACCCCGCGGCGGCGGCCCGGGTGCCGGCGGCCCTGGCGGCCCGCGCCGAACGCGTGCTGGAGGTGGCGGCCGCCCACGACTACCGCCAACTGGTGCTCGGCGCCTGGGGGTGCGGGGTCTTCATGAACGATCCGGCGGAGGTCGCCGCCGCCTTCCGGACCCCGCTGACGGGCCGCTTCGCCGACCGCTTCGACCGGGTGGTCTTCGCGATCCTGGACCGCCGCGCGGACTCCCCGACGCGGGCGGCGTTCGCCGCGGCCTTCCCGGGCGGCACAGCCGCACGCCTGGGTTAGCGTGCCCACCATGGCACGCCTCGACCTCCGCGCGACCGTCCCGGCGGCCGCCACCTGCCTGGCCCTGCTCACGCTGACGGCCCTGGCCCGCCTCGCCGGCTGGGCGCTCTCGCACGACCACGTCCACGATCCCGTCGCGGAGGGTGACAACGTCGGAGCGGCCCTGGGCGCCGAACTGGCCCACACCGCCGGACGGATCCACGAGCTGACGGGCCCGGCCGCGTTGGTGATCCTCGCGGTGACGGCGGTCTGGGCGGCCCTGGCGGCGTGGCGCGACGGGGTACCGCCTCAAGGGCGAGCAGAGTGAGCCCCCCTCCCAGCCCGCTCACCGACCCGGCCATTTGAGTGCAGAGCGCGATGCCATATCATCCTTGTCCTCCCTCCGGGAGGTCGGCCGGCCCGGCCCTTCCAGTCCCCAGGACTCGCTGCGACCCGGCTGCCGTGTCACTGCGCCCTTCGGGGATCGTGAGAGATGGAGACCATGTCCCGGACCGCTTACGTCTACGTACCGAGCCCTTCCCGCGAGAACCTCGCCATCGGTCTGCGCCACAACCTCTGGGGCTGGCGCCCCAGCGCCCTCGACCGGGCCGGCGCCCGCGAGGACGTGAAGCGCCTCACCGAAGGTGACTTCCTCGTCCTCGGTCACCGCGGACCGAACAGCCGGGTCAAGCCCGGGGGCTGGTCCCAGGCAACCCTGAAGCGCGTCATCGTCGCACAGGTCACAGAGCCACATTTCGTCGACCACAACGAGGTCTGGCCCGACGACAGCTACCCGGAGCGGCTCCGTATATCGGTCCTCTCCGAGGAGGAGGAGATACCCGGGGACGCCCTCGGCGCGGAGGCCATGGAGTGCCTCCGGCTTTCCGCCAACAAGCAGGGGGCGGCGGTCCTGGTATCAGGTGTCGGCGCTGTGGCGGAGTTGGCGACCCGGCTCCCGGAAGCGGGTCCGAGCGGACCCGACGGGGTCATCGACCACTCCGGTGAGCTCAGCACGTTCGCGAAGGTCCTGGTCCGACGGGAGCAGCAGAAGCTGCGCCGTAAGAAGTTCGGTTCCGATCCGGCCCAGCTCACCTGTGCGTTCTGTCAGCGTGTGCTGCCCCCGCGCATGGTGCGGGCCGCGCACATCAAACGCCGCAGCGTCGCCACTCGCGAGGAGCAGCTCAACCTCTCCAACATCACCGCCGCCTGCCTCATCGGCTGCGACGAGCTGTTCGAGCACGGATACATCTTCGTGAACGACGCCGGAGTGATAGAGACGGCGGCCCAGGCCGCTGTGACGGCGGATCTGAAGAAGGCCGCGACCTCCATCGCCGGGCGCACGATGCAGGACTTCAGCGAAACCAGTGCCCCGTTCTTCGCGTGGCACCGGAAGCACATCGCGCACTGACCCTCCCTGCCACTCAGCGGAGTCCCCACCGACCGCCAACAGGAGCGGTCGGCGGGGGACGTTCAGCCCGCGAGCTTCTTCTTCAGTTCCGCGACCTGGGGGCCGGTGTCCTGGGCCGGGATCTCCCAGCGGAAGGTCTTGCCCTGGCCGTCGGTGTAGACGAGGGTCCCGCCGCGCTGGCGCTCGCTGATGTCGAAGGCCCGCGCGCGCCACTTGGCGGTGCCGGCCGGGATGGGGCCGCTGGCGTCGAAGCCGCTGAGGAAGACGTTCGCGGCGTTGCCGTCGCCCGCGCCGACGGCCCGGCCGTCGGCGGCCACCCACTGCCAGCCGCCCCGCTGGGCCGGGGCCGTCTCGGCGACGGCCGACGACGAGGTCGGGCGGTCCTTGACGGACACGATGACGAAGAGCCCGTTCGTGGGCTTGTCGGCCATCGCCTTGGTGGCGTAGACGACGCTGGTGGGCGTGACTTCGAGGCGACCGGCGCCGCCCGATCCCACGGTCGGGGCGGACGCGCCCATCGGCTGGACCCCACGCTCGGGGCCGTCCCCTGTGGTGGCCGAGGAGGCCGTGGCGCTCGCGGACGACGTGTCCTTCCTCTCGGTGCCGCACGCGGTGAGCGGCAGCGCGGCGACGAGGCAGACGGCTATGACGGTGCTGGTGCGCATGGATCCCCTGAGGTCTGGACGGACCGGCGAAACGTACCGCCGGTAACAAGCCCTACGGGAAGGGTCTGTTCGAATCGTGACCAGTCCGCTATCACTCCGCGACCCGCCACACGATCACACGCGCTATGCAGAAAAGCCTCACCCCGGCCCTTACCGGACCGGGGTGAGGCTCGCTATGTCGTGCTGTGTTCCGTTACGCCCGGGGCTACTTGGCCGCGGCGGCCTTCGGCGCCGGGACGGCGTGCGGGGCGCACGTCACGTCCTTGGCGTCGACCTTGCCCTCGAGGAGGTAGGCGTCGACCCGGGAGTTGATGCAGGGGTTGACGATGCCCGTGACGCCGTGCGAGCCGGCGCCCTTCTCGGTGATCAGGCGCGAACCGCGGAAGCGCTTGTGCAGCTCGACGGCGCCGACGTACGGGGTGGCGGCGTCACGGTCGGCCTGCACGATGAGGGTCTGCGGCAGGCCCTTGCGCGTGGTGACCTCGATCGGCGTCTGCTGCGGGGCCTTCCACGTGGCGCAGGGGAGGTTCATCCAGGCGTTGGCCCAGGTCATGAACGGGGCCTTCTTGTGGATGCGGGTGTTGTCCCGGTCCCACTTGTTCCAGCTGGTGGGCCACTTGGCGTCGGCGCACTCGACCGCGGTGTAGACCGCGTTGCTGTTCTCCTTGTCGATGTTGCCGGCCTTGTCCGCGAGGTTCGGGCCGGCCTCCTCGATCAGCGGCTTCTCGTCACCGGCGACGTACTTGCTCCAGGTCTCGGCGACCGGGACCCAGGAGGAGTCGTAGTACGCGGCGCTCTGGAAGAAGTTGATCAGCTCGGCCGGGCCGACGACCCCGCCGATGGGCTTCTTCTTGGCGGTGGCCCGGATCTTCTCCCAGCCCTTCTGGACCTCGGCCTGGGTCTTGCCCAGGTGGAAGACGTCGTCGTGCTTGGCGACCCACGCCTCCCAGTCCTTGAAGCGGCCCTCGAAGGCGACGTCCTGCTCCAGGTTCGCCTCGTACCAGATGTTGTCCGTGGCCGGGTTGACGACGCTGTCGACGACCATGCGGCGGACGTGGGACGGGAAGAGGGTGCCGTAGACGGCGCCGAGGTAGGTGCCGTACGAGACGCCCAGGTAGTTCAGCTTCTTCTCACCGAGCGCGGCGCGGATGACGTCGAGGTCGCGGGCCGTGTTCGGGGTGGTGAGGTACGGCAGCAGGTCGCCGCTGCGCTCGGCGCAGCCGTCGGCGTACTGGCGGGCCAGCTTGCGCTGGGCGCGCTTGTCGGCCTCGCTACCGGGCACCGGGTCGGCCTTGGGGGCGGCGACGAACTTCTGCGGGTCGACGCAGGAGATCGGCGCGGAGTGGCCCACGCCGCGCGGGTCGAAGCCGACGAAGTCGTACGCCTTCGCCGTCTTGGCCCACAGCGGGCTCTTGGTCGTGATCCGCTTCGGGAAGCGCATGCCCGAGCCGCCGGGGCCGCCCGGGTTGTAGATGAGCGAGCCCTGGCGCTCGGCCGAGGTGCCGGTCGAGCGCGCGCGGTCCACGGCGATCTCGATCTTGCGGCCGTCGGGCTTGGCGTAGTCGACCGGGACGGTCACGAAGCCGCACTGGATCGGCTTCTCCAGGCCCCAGGCGGCCGGGCAGTCCTGCCACTTGATGCCGGTCTTGGCCGCGCGCTCGGCGGCTATGCGCACACCGCGCGCCTCGGCGGCGCCGCCCGGCACGCGCTCACCGGCGCTGGCGGCCGGGGCGGTCAGGAACCCGGCCACCAGCGCGCCGGTCACCAGAGTGCCGGCCGCGCCGAGTATGGATGTAGCTCTCACGTAGGAATCCCCCTGCTGGGTGCGCCGCTTGGAGCGGCGTGATCGCAATGCACTGCTGGCGGGGATCCTTCCGTCTCCCATGCCACATACGACAGGTCGTACGGGTGTTTCTTTACTAATTCGTAAG
The DNA here is from genome assembly GCF_021228125.1 of Streptomyces albireticuli. Classification (GTDB taxonomy): domain Bacteria; phylum Actinomycetota; class Actinomycetes; order Streptomycetales; family Streptomycetaceae; genus Streptomyces; species Streptomyces albireticuli. Next base: position 53,838 of record NZ_JAJQQS010000015.1, on the reverse strand, counting down.
GATGACGTCACAAAAAGCGGCACACGTGCCGCTGTTCATCACTCCTGCTCCCAAATCCCCCCATCGCGGCATTCCCTGGCAAACTCCCTCCATCCCCGGTCCAGGGCCCCGCGCAGCTCCAGTCCGTCCCGCGCCACCGCGCCCACCACCGCGGCCGGGCCCGCGAGCGGCATCAGCGCGGCGCCCTCGCCCAGCACCCTGGACGCCGCCGGGCGCGCCTCGAAGGCCGGGTCGACGACCAGAAGTTGGCCGACCGCCCGGAGGCCGCCCAGGACCGCCCCGCCGTCCCAGCCGGGCACCCCGGGCCCGTACGCCAGCTCCTGGTCGAACAGGACCCGGCCGGCCCGCAGGACGGTCAGCCGGGACCGCAGCCTCCCCGGCTCCTCCCCCGCCCGCCCGAGGATCTGCTCCTCCCGCAGCACCAGCCGGGCCGTCGGGGCGAGCTCGACGCGGGTGGTCGCCCGCAGGTCACTGCCGCGCGCGGAGATCAGCGGCTCCGGCAGCCAGCGCAGCACGGCCCCGTCGCCGACCCGGATCCGGGTGTCGTAGGTGGCCGGTTCCCCGGTGCGGCCGGGCAGGGCGAGGGTGGCGGCCGTGGTGGTGAACGTCAGCGCCGTGCCGTCCCCGGCCTCGGCGGTGAGCGCGAGCCGGTCACCGCCCAGCGGGGCGCTCATCGCCCCGACGAGCGCGACCCGCGCCCCGGGCCCGTACGGCCGCAGCCTGCGCAGCGCGAACGGGCCCGCGCCGTCGAGGACGGGCAGCGCCGTGCCGCCCCGGCCGTCCACGGCGGCGACGATCCGGGCCGTGGCCCGGAGTCCGGCGCCGGGGCGGGCGGCCCGGACGGCGCCCGCCGTCACGGCCTGACGGCCCAGTCCGCGAGCCGCGCGCGCACCCACTCGACCACGGGTGCCACGCCGCCCTCGGTGACAAGGGAGGTGAACACGACGGGCAGGCCGCCGCGCTGCGCCTCGGCGTCGCGCGCCATGCCCGCGAGGTCGGCGCCGACGTACGGGGCGAGGTCCGTCTTGTTGACGACGAGCAGGTCGGCGGTGGTGACGCCGGGGCCGCCCTTGCGGGGGATGTCGTCGCCGCCCGCGACGTCGATGACGAAGATCTGCGCGTCGACGAGGCCCTTGGAGAAGGTCGCCGTGAGGTTGTCGCCGCCGGACTCGACGAGGATCAGGTCCAGCGGGCCGACCGCGTCCTCCAGGTCCTCGACGGCCTCCAGGTTGGCGGAGATGTCGTCGCGGATCGCGGTGTGCGGGCAGGCGCCGGTCTCCACGGCGGTGATGCGCTCGGGCGGCAGGACGGCGTTGCGGAGCAGGAACTCGGCGTCCTCACGGGTGTAGATGTCGTTGGTGACGACGGCGAGCGAGAGGCCGTCGCGCAGTTCGCGGCAGAGCGCGGCCACGGTCGCGGTCTTGCCGGAGCCCACGGGCCCGCCGAGGCCGATGCGCAGGGCGCGGCGGGTGCCGTCGGGACGGTGGGGGTCGGCGGCGCTGTAGGTGTGCCGGTGGGGGAAGGCGTCGGCGTGGTCGAGGTGCACGAGGGGCTCCAAGAGTCGGGTGGGGTGGGGTGGGTGGATTCGGGGTCGGGTGAGGTGGGAGGGCTACGGGGCGGTTGAGTCGGGAGGGATGCGGGGCGGGGTCACGGGCGGCCGGGGCCGCGCGGCCGCCTCGTACGCCCGGTACGTCTGGTGCGCCCGTGCCCCCCGTCCGCCCCGGCCCCCCGTCCGCCCCGTCCGCCCCGGCCACCCGCTACGAGGCGAAGAGCCGTACCGCCCAGGCCGCGTGCTGCTCCGCCATGAGGTCCAGGAGCGGGGCCGAGGCCGCCGGAAGGGCGTCCGCGCCCTCACCGAGGGCCCGCCGCGCGGCCTCGGCGGCCCGGGCCGCCACATGATCGAGTTCGGGCGCGAGGCGGGCCAGCACGGCCGTCGCGTCGAACGGGTCGAGGCCGAGCAGCCGTACGGCCGCCGTGGTGGAGCCGCTGACCGTCTCGTGGCCGGCGGCGAGGGCGGCGTCCGGCGGTCCCAGGCCCGCGGCGCGCGCGGCGAGGCCGAGGACGACCGGCTGGTGGGCGCCGCGCGGCCGGGCGGCGGCCAGGGCGTCCAGCTCGGGCGAGGGCCAGGTGGCGCGGGCGGCCCGCAGCAGCTGACGGCCGAGCCTGCGGGCCGCGGCCCGCAGGGCGGGCGCGGGGGTGCGGGCGTCGGCGGCGTCGTCCAGGGCGAGCGGGTCGACGCCGGCGGCCGCCGCGGCGGCGAGGGCCGCCGCCGTCAGGCCGGTGGTGTGCAGACGCCCCCGGCAGAACTCCTCCAGGGTCCGGGCGTCGTGGATCCGCCCGGCCTTGACGGCCGCCTCGGCACCGCCCGAGTGCGCGTGGCCGCCGGCGGGGAAGCGGCCGTCGGCGAGGACGAGCAGCGCGGCGCGACTCCCAGCGGACGGCGCGGGAGCCGGCGCGGCCACCGGTACCGGTACCGGCGCGCCGTCCAGGACGTCGGGGTCGAGGCCCATCAGCACCCCATCAGAAGAGGAAGTAACGCTGGGCCATGGGCAGTTCCGCCACAGGGTGCGGGTCGACGGGGTCACCGTCGACGGTCACGGTGAAGGTGTCGGGGTCCACCTCGACGCGTGGCCGGGCGTCGTTGTTGCGCATGTCCGCCTTGGTGAGGCCGCGGGTGGACCGTATGGGGACGAACCGCTTACCGAGGCCGAGCCGCTCGGGCAGGCCGTCGTCCAGGGCCCACTGGGTGGTGAAGTTCAGGGAGTTGGCGGCCGGTGCCCGGCCGAGGGCGCCGAACATGGGGCGCGGCAGCACGGGCTGCGGGGTGGGGATGGAGGCGTTGGCGTCGCCCATCTGCGCGTACGCGATCTGCCCGCCCTTGAGCACCAGCAGGGGGCGGACGCCGAAGAACGCCGGTTCCCACAGCACGAGGTCGGCGAGCTTGCCGGACTCGACGGAGCCGATCTCGTGGTCGAGCCCCTGGGCGACGGCCGGGTTGATGGTGTATTTGGCGACGTAGCGGCGCGCCCGCAGGTTGTCGGCCGGCCCGTCGCCCGGGAGCGCGCCGCGCCGCCGCTTCATGACGTGCGCGGTCTGCCAGGTGCGCATCACGACCTCGCCGATACGGCCCATGGCCTGCGAGTCGGAGGAGATGATCGAGATGGCGCCGAGGTCGTGCAGGACGTCCTCGGCGGCGATGGTGCCGGGCCGGATGCGGGACTCGGCGAAGGCGAGGTCCTCGGGGACGGCCGGGTTGAGGTGGTGGCAGACCATCAGCATGTCGAGGTGCTCGTCGACGGTGTTGACGGTGTGCGGGCGGGTCGGGTTGGTCGAGCTGGGCAGGACGTTGGCCGCGGAGACGACCGTGATGATGTCGGGCGCGTGCCCGCCGCCGGCGCCCTCGGTGTGGTACGCGTGGATGGACCGGCCGGCGATGGCGGCCAGGGTGTCGCCGACGAAGCCCGCCTCGTTGAGGGTGTCGGTGTGGATGGCGAGCTGGGCGCCGCTCTCCTCGCACACGGCCAGACAGGCGTCGATCACGGCCGGGGTCGCGCCCCAGTCCTCGTGGATCTTGAAGCCGACGGCCCCGGCGCGCAGTTGGGCGCGCATGGAGTCGTACGAGACGGTGCTGCCCTTGCCGAGGAGGCCGATGTTGAGGGGGTATCCCTCCATCGCCTCGAACATCCGGGCAAGGTGCCAGGAGCCCGGGGTGACGGTGGTGGCCTTGCTGCCCTCGGCGGGGCCGGTGCCGCCGCCGACGAGCGTGGTGACACCGGAGGCGAGGGCCTCGTCGGCGAGCTGCGGGCAGATGAAGTGGACATGGGCGTCGACGGCGCCCGCGGTGAGGATCCGGCCGTTGCCCGCGATGACCTCGGTCTCGGGGCCGATGACGAGGTCGGGGTGGACGCCGTCCATGGTGTCGGGGTTGCCGGCCTTGCCGATGCCGGTGACACGGCCGTCACGGATGCCGATGTCGGCCTTGACCACGCCCCAGTGGTCGAGGACGACGGCGCCGGTGATCACGGTGTCGGGGGCGCCCTCGGCACGGGTGACGCGGGACTGGCCCATCGACTCGCGGATCACCTTGCCGCCGCCGAAGACCGCTTCGTCGCCGGCGTGGCCGGGGCCGCCGCTGCGGTCCTCCTCGATCTCGATGAGCAGGTCGGTGTCGGCGAGCCGGATCCGGTCGCCGGTGGTGGGCCCGTAGAGCTCGGTGTAGGCGGCGCGGCCGATCTCAGTCATCGAGCGGCCCTCCGCACTCGCCGCGCAGCCCTTCGACGACGCGCTTGCCGCCGATGGGCACGAGCTCGACCTCGACGGGGATGCCGGGCTCGAAGCGCACGGCGGTGCCGGCGGCGACGGAGAGCCGTTTGCCGTGCGCGGCGGCGCGGTCGAAGACCAGGCCGGGGTTGGCCTCGGCGAAGTGGTAGTGGGAGCCGACCTGGACGGGCCGGTCGGCGGCGTTGAGGACGGTGAGCCGGGTGCGCGGCAGTCCTTCGTTGAGGCGTACGGGGCCGTCGGCGGCCAGGATCTCGCCGGGAATCATCGCGGTGCCCCCGTCAGCCGATGGGGTCGTGGACGGTGACGAGCTTGGTGCCGTCCGGGAAGGTGGCCTCGACCTGTACCTCGTGGATCATCTCGGGGATGCCCGCCATGACGTCGGCCCGGGTGAGCACCTTGCGGCCGGAGGACATCAGCTCGGCCACGGTGCGTCCGTCGCGGGCGCCTTCGAGGACATGGACGGTGATGAGGGCCACCGCCTCCGGGTGGTTGAGCAGCAGCCCCCGGGCGCGGCGCTTGTCCGCCACGTCGGCGGCCACATGGATGAGCAGGCGTTCCTGCTCGTGTGGGGAGAGTTGCATGGGTCCACCTCACTGACGAACCGGGGTCCGGCCGAAAAGACCAGGCGCACAGCCGAGTTCAACACACTGTTGGCCTGGGGTTCTTCTTCCGGTGACCAGGGATTGCAGATTAGGGCGGAACCTTTTCCAACGCGTTAACTGACCCTTTGCACATCCATGGCCAGAGGTACCGGATTCACCGGAACGCCCCACGGAGCCGGCGCGGACACGGGACACTCGCACCTCACCCCTCTCCCCCGCCCGTCCCGCCCCGGGGGAAAGCGAAGAGAGCGGCTGCCGTCTGCAACTACGGGATCTTCTGGGCCGGATCAACTCCGCACGCGCGCATGACACGTACGGCGGTCTACGGGCCGCGCAGACCTTGGTCGTCGCCGCCGCGTGACCACCGGAAGCGCCCGAACCGGCGTTCGGCCGGGCTCGTCGGGAGTGGCGCGCGGTGCGCCCTGACGCGGACGGTGCCGGTGCCGGCCGGGGTGCGAAGGGCGCGTCAGGGCGCCGTCCCGCTCACGCTCCCGCCCGCGCCCACGGCACCCGGGTCGGCGGGCGGATAAACACCGCTCCCGCAGACGCCGGACGGTGTCGTAGACAGCGCGCGGTGATCGATTTCAACCGGGCACGCACACCGCGCCGGAGCAGGTGCGACGGCCCGCAGGCCAGGACCTCAACAGGGGAACCGGGACATGATCAAATCGCCCCGTGTCCACCGGAATCGCCCAGGAGTGATCAGGCTCACATACCTTTGGTTCCGCTCGGAATCCGTACCAGGGCTGCGCCAAGATCCGGTCGACGACAAGACCCCGCCATCCCGGCGGGGCGGTCCAGGCGGACGCCGAACCCCGCCGCTGTCTGGATGCCGGGTCGACCGAACTCATCGGTGGGGATGGAGGACCCAAGCACGGTGGGACGACCAAGAGTAGTGCGGTCGGCCCTTGGGGTGAAGCCGTTGACACGGCCGGGCAACCTTCGCCTGCCCGAACCCGACAGGTCATCCTTCACAGGCGGCTGACGAAGGGTTGGCATCATGGGCGCGCACAAACGTCCGTCAAAGCTGTCCAAGGCCGGAGCGGCCTCGGCCCTCACGCTCGCCGCCGTCGGCGCCACGGTGCTGGTGCCGGGTGGCGCGGCCGACGCGGAAGCCTCGTCCGTCTCGACCAAAGCGCTGAGCATCGCGGCCTCGAAACAGGGTTCCCCCTACCAGTGGGGCGCGACCGGCCCCCACCGCTTCGACTGCTCGGGCCTGACGCTCTACTCCTTCAAGCGGGTCGGGAAGTCCCTGCCCCGCACCGCCGCCCAGCAGTACAACGGGACCCACCACATCCCGCGCGCCGCCCGGGAACGCGGCGACCTCGTGTTCTTCGTCTCCGGCCGGGGGATCTACCACGTCGGGATATACGCGGGGAACGGCAAGATCTGGCACGCTCCCAAGACCGGCACCGTCGTCCGCCTGGAGCGGATCTGGACGAACAACGTCCTGTACGGCCGGGTGAACTGACCGACGACGGCCCCGCCCCGGCCCGCCCCGGTCCCCGCGCACCACGCGGGGGCCGGCCCCGGCGGGGAGGGGCCCGCGCCGCGCGCGCGGCGCCCGGCGGACTCAGCGCTCGGCGACGGCCGGCTCCGTCCAGGGCAGCGAGATCCAGACCGTCTTGCCGCCGTCCGAGGTCGGGGTGAAGAACAGCCTCCCGCCGTACTCGGCGGTGAGGCAGCGGATGATGACCAGACCGCGGCCGTTGTCCTGCTGGACGGCCGCGGGCAGCCGGCGCGGGTACCGCGGATGGCTGTCGGTCACCCCGATGCGCAGCTGCTGCTCCTGGTCGAGCCGGATGTCGACGGTGAACGTCGGCGACTGACCACGGGTGTGCTGAACGGCGTTGGTGGCGAGCTCGGAGACGATCAGCCGTACGGTCTCGGCGGTGTCCGTGCCACCCGGCAGCCCCCAGTCCGCGAGCACACCCGCCACATAGCGGCGGGCCGTGGAGACCGAGGCGGGAGCGCTCGGCAGAGTGACGGTGGCTTCTTGATGGTCTGCCATGACCTGTCCCTTTCCCGCCGAGACCGGATCCCGACGCATCGCGTGAACGAACGATTGCCGAAAGGGGGGAGCGGTTCTCGGACGGCTCTTCGCGACAGAGTGCCACTGATAACAGCAGTGATGTGAGCGATCCACCGAGATATGCATATATCTGTCGCCCGAAGCGGTGAACTCTACGACGGAAGACCGGATTTGGACGGCACACTGGTCTATCGACACCGACGTGACGTGTTCACCCCGTTCACCTCAATCACCTCGGGCGGTAGGGAGGGCAGATGCGATACGGACCCGCGGTGCGCCGCCGCAAACTCGGTGCGGAGCTGCGCCGTCAGCGCGAACTCGCCGGGCTGACGAGCCTGGAGGCCGCGCGCGCGGTGGGCTGGCACCAGTCGAAGGTCAGCCGGATCGAGACAGGCAGCAGCGGGGTGAAGTCCTCGGACGTCGCCCTGTTGCTGGATGCCTACGGAGTGACCGACGGCGAGCTGCGCGCCCTGCTGGGGGCGCTCTGCGGTGCCGGGTCTGCCGATGCGGAAGGGGCCCGCCGGGGCTGGTGGTACGCCTATCGCAATCTGCTGCCGCCCGCCTATCTGGACTTCATCAGCCTGGAGTCGGAGGCGTCGCGGTTACGGACCCTGGAGACCACGGTGGTGCCGGGGCTGCTGCAGACTCCCGCCTACGCCCGTGCCGTCACCCGGGCGGCCCTGCACGATCCCCCTCCGGAACAGGTGGAGGAGCTGGTGCGGGTGCGCATGGCGAGGCAGTCGGTACTGCGGGGCAGGCAGCCGCTGGAGCTCTGCGCGGTGCTGGACGAAGCGGTGCTGCGCCATGAAGTGGGCGGGCGGCAGGTGATGGCCGGTCAGTTGCGGCACCTGGTGGAGACGGGGGCGCAGCGGCATGTGCGGCTGCATGTCCTGCCGTTCACCAGTGGTGGTCATCTCGGCATCACCGGACCTTTTGTTATCTTCTCATTTCCGCGCATTGCTGATCTGGATGTGGTTGTTCTCGACCACTTGACGAGTAGCCTCTACTTGGAGCGGAAAGAAGACCTCCGGGCGTACGTCACGGCATTCTCGACGCTGCAGGCGCACGCCCTCTCGCACGAGAACTCGTTGGAATTCATCGCCGGGATCAACGACGGCGCGTAAGGAGGCACCATGTCCGCAATGCCTCGGTACGTTCCCTCTGCATCGACCCTGGGCGCCGCAGCGTGGCGGCGCAGCAGTCACAGCACCGGAATGAACAACTGCGTCGAGACGGCGGAGCCGGCCCCGGGGTTCCTGGCCGTGCGCGATTCCAAGCGCGCGGCGGGCCCCGCTCTGCTGTTCACCCCGAAAGCCTGGTCGTCGTTCGTCGGAGGGCTGAGCGAAGGGGTGCTCCGCCCTCCCGCCGTTCGCTGAGCGAGCGGCTCCGGGCACACTCAGGCGGCCGGCGCGGTCCGTAGGACCGTGGCGGCCGCCTCTTCGATCTGCCGGTCCGACAGGTCCGCGCGGGCGGTCAGCCGCAGCCGCGAGACGCCGTCGGGCACGGACGGCGGCCGGAAGCAGCCCACGGCGAGCCCGTCGGCCCGGCAGTCGGCCGCCCAGGCGACCGCGGCCTCCGGTGAGGGCGCCCGCACGGACACGACCGCGGCGTCGGGGCGTACGGACACCCGGCCCGCCGCGGTCACCCTGCGGTGGAGCTCCGCGGCCACGTACCGGACGCGGGCCGCCCGTTCCGGCTCGCGGCGCAGCACCGCGAGGCTGGCGAGGGCCGCGCCGACGGCGGCCGGGGCGAGGCCGGTGTCGAAGATGAACGTACGGGCGTTGCTGACGAGGTGGCGTATGACCCGGGCGGGGCCGAGGACCGCGCCGCCCTGGCTGCCCAGCGACTTCGACAGGGTGACGGTCGCGACGACGTCCGGGGAGCCCGCGAGGCCCGCCGCGTGGACGGCGCCGCGGCCGCCGTCGCCGAGGACGCCCAGCCCGTGCGCGTCGTCGACCAGGAGCGCGGCGCCGTGCGCGCGGCAGGCGTCGGCGAGGGCGGCGAGCGGCGCGGCGTCGCCGTCCACGGAGAAGACGGAGTCGGTGACGGCGAGCGCGGGGCCGCTGTGGGCCTCCAGCGTCTTGCGGACCGCCTCCGGGTCGGCGTGCGGGACGACGGCCGTGCCGGCGCGGGCGAGCCGGCAGCCGTCGATGAGCGAGGCGTGGTTGCCCGCGTCGGAGACCAGCAGGGGGCCGGGCCCGGCGGTGTCGGCGGGTGCGGCGAGCGCGGTGACCGCGGCGAGGTTGGCCGCGTAGCCGGAGGAGAAGACGAGCGCGGCCTCGAAGCCGCAGAAGTCCGCGAGCTCCGCCTCCAGGCGGGCGTGCAGCTCGGTGCTTCCGGTCACCAGCCGGGAGCCGGTCGCGCCGGCGCCCCAGCGGCGGGCGGCCTCGGCGGCCGCGGCGGTGACCTCGTGGTGGCGGGTGAGGCCGAGGTAGTCGTTGCCGGCCAGATCGGTCAGGGGCGAGTCGGCGGGGCGCGGGCGGAGGGTCCGCACGAGGCCGTCGGCACGGCGCCGCGCGTGGTGCCGGTCGATCCAGTCGAACGGGTCCTGAGCCAGCGGAGCCATCTGCCGCCCTTCGCGTCGTGTCGTGCGTGCCTGCCTGCCGCGCCCCGGCGCCCCTCCGTGCCGCGCCGGTGTCGCGATTTTCGTGGCGGAACGGGGCGCGTTCTGTTCGGTCCCACCAGAGCGCACGGGATCTGCCTAGAACCTAGCCCCGGTCCCGCCTGGTCACGGTGTGGCAATACACACACCTCGAACAGGCGGTGTTGTGTGATTCCTCCCTGGCCGAGGGTCGGTGGGGTGGGGAAGGATCTCCGGCATGGACCTGCTGAACACGCTGGTGGACAAGGGGCTGCGGCGGGAGCTGCCGACCCGCGAAGAGGCGCTCGCCGTGCTGGCGACCTCCGACGACGAGCTGCTCGATGTGGTGGCCGCCGCGGGCAAGGTGCGCCGCAGGTGGTTCGGGCGCCGAGTGAAGCTCAACTATCTGGTCAACCTCAAGTCCGGGCTCTGCCCCGAGGACTGCTCGTACTGCTCGCAGCGGCTCGGCTCCAAGGCCGAGATCCTGAAGTACACCTGGCTCAAGCCGGACGAGGCGTCGAAGGCCGCGGCCGCCGGTGTCGCCGGCGGCGCGAAGCGGGTCTGCCTGGTGGCGAGCGGGCGCGGCCCGACGGACCGGGACGTCGACCGGGTCTCGAAGACGATCGCGGCGATCAAGGAGCAGAACGAGGACGTCGAGGTGTGCGCGTGCCTCGGTCTCCTCTCCGACGGGCAGGCCGAGCGGCTGCGCGCGGCGGGCGCCGACGCCTACAACCACAACCTCAACACCTCCGAGGCCACGTACGGCGGCATCACCACGACCCACACCTACGCGGACCGGGTCGAGACCGTGCAGCAGGCCCAGGCGGCGGGCATGTCCGCCTGCTCCGGGCTGATCGCGGGCATGGGCGAGAGCGACGCGGACCTGGTGGACGTGGTCTTCTCGCTGCGCGAGCTGGACCCGGACTCGGTGCCGGTCAACTTCCTGATCCCCTTCGAGGGGACGCCGCTGGCCAAGGAGTGGAACCTCACCCCGCAGCGCGCGCTGCGCATCCTGGCGATGGTCCGCTTCGTCTGCCCCGATGTCGAGGTGCGGCTCGCGGGCGGCCGTGAGGTGCACCTGCGTTCGATGCAGCCGCTCGCGCTGCACCTGGCCAACTCCATCTTCCTCGGCGACTACCTCACCAGTGAGGGCCAGGAGGGCAAGGCCGACCTGGCGATGATCGAGGACGCGGGCTTCGAGGTGGAGGGCGCGGGCACCACGACGCTCCCGAAGCACCGGGCCGACGTGGCCGAGGCGGCCGGCCAGAGCGGCGGCTGCGGCGGGCATGGTGGTGGCGGCTGCGGCCCGTGCGGTGACGGCGGCGCGGAGCCCGCCGGGGCCTGCGGGCCCGTCGGCACCGCCGAGGCCGCTCCGGTCGCGGCGGCCGAGGTGCCGGCGCCGGCCGGTGAGGTCCGTACGGACCTGGTCGCCGTGCGGCGCCGGGGCGCGGGGACGGACCTGCCGCCCAATGCCTGATCTCACCCCCCAGGAGCTGCTCGCCCTCGACCGGCAGCACGTCTGGCACCCCTACGGCCCGATGCCGGGCCGGCAGGAGCCGCTGGTCGTCGCCTCCGCGTCGGGGGTGCGGCTGCGGCTCGCCGGGCCCGTCGCCGGGCAGCCGGGACCGTCGGAACTGATCGACGGGATGTCGTCGTGGTGGTCCGCCGTCCACGGCTACAACCACCCGGTGCTCAACGAGGCGGTCCAGGCGCAGCTGGGGCGGATGAGTCATGTGATGTTCGGCGGGCTCACCCACGAGCCCGCCGTGCGGCTGGCCTCCCGGCTGGTGGAGATCACCCCCGAGGGGCTGGAGCACGTCTTCCTCTCCGACTCCGGATCGGTGTCGGTCGAGGTCGCCGTGAAGATGTGCCTCCAGTACTGGCGCTCGCTCGGCCGGCCCGCCAAGCGCCGTCTGATGACCTGGCGCGGGGGCTACCACGGTGACACCTGGCAGCCGATGGCGGTGTGCGACCCGGACGGCGGGATGCACGAGCTGTGGTCGGGGGCGCTGCCCCGGCAGGTCTTCGCGGACGCCCCGCCGGACGGCTTCGGCGCCGGTACGGACCCGGCGTACGCGCGGCACCTGTGGGATCTGGTCGGCCGGCACGCCGACGAGCTGGCGGCGGTCATCGTGGAGCCGGTGGTGCAGGGCGCGGGCGGCATGCGCTTCCACGACCCGGGGTACCTGCGGGTGCTGCGGGAGGCGTGCGACGCGCACGACGTGCTGCTGGTCCTCGACGAGATCGCGACCGGCTTCGGCCGTACGGGCGCGCTGTTCGCGGCCGACCACGCGGGCGTCACCCCCGATGTGATGTGTGTGGGCAAGGCGCTGACCGGCGGTTACCTGTCGATGGCGGCGACCTTGTGCACGCCGCGCGTCGCGGACGGCATCTCGCGGGGCGAGGTCCCGGTGCTGGCGCACGGCCCGACGTTCATGGCCAACCCCCTCGCCGCCGCCGTGGCGAACGCCTCGATCGACCTGTTGCTGTCCCAGGACTGGCGCGCGGAGGTCCGGCGGATCGAGGGCGGGCTGCGGGCCGGTCTGGCGGACGTCGCCGGGCTGCCCGGTGTACGGGACGTCCGGGTGCTCGGCGCGATCGGCGTCGTCCAGCTCGACCACGGGATCGACATGGCGGCGGCGACCGCGGCCACGGTCCGCGAGGGCGTCTGGCTGCGGCCGTTCCGGGACCTGATCTACACCATGCCGCCCTATGTCACGGACGACGAGGACCTGGCGCGGATCTGCGCGGGTGTCCGCGCGGCGGCGGAGGCCGGCTGACGGCGCGTCGGTGCGGGCCGGCGAATGGACGAGGGAACGGGTACGGGAGCGGAGAGCGTGAACGCCATGGGAATACTGATCGTCACCGGCACCGGCACCGAGGTCGGCAAGACCGTGGTGACGGCGGCGGTCGCGGCGGCGGCGCTGGCCGCGGGCCGCACCGTCGCGGTGCTCAAGCCCGCCCAGACCGGGGTCGCGCCCGGCGAGGACGGTGACGTCGCGGAGGTGCGGCGGCTGGCCGGCGAGGTCACGGGCGCCGAGCTCGCCCGCTTCCCGGAGCCGCTCGCGCCGGCGACCGCCGCCCGCCGGGCGGGCCGCGCGCCCGTACGCCCGGAGGAGGTGGCGAAGGCGGCGGCCGAACTCGCCGCCACGCACGACCTGGTGCTCGTCGAGGGCGCCGGCGGGCTGCTCGTGGAGCTGGACGAGGCGGGCGCCACGCTCGCGGACGTGGCACGGCTGCTGGACGCTCCCGTGCTGGTCGTCGCCCAGGCCGGGCTGGGCACGCTGAACGTGACGGCGCTGACCGCGGAGGCGCTGCGCTCGCGCGGGCTGCGGTGCGAGGGCGTCGTCATCGGCAGCTGGCCGTCCGCGCCCGATCTGGCGACCCGATGCAACCTGGCGGACCTGCCCCGCTCGGCGGGGGCGCCGCTGCTGGGCGCGGTGCCGGAGGGGGCGGGGGCCTTGTCGTCCTCCGCGTTCCGCGCGGCGGCGCCGGGGTGGCTGGCGGCGGGGCTGTCGGGGACGTGGTCGCCGGAGCGGTTCGCTTCGCGGTACGCGGCGGAGCCGTACGGGGGCTGAGGCTTTCCCCCCGCCCCTTCCCGCTGCGTCCGATATGCGGCTCCGCCGCGTGGCGGGGCTCCGCCCCGGGCCCCGGTCCTCAAGCTCCCCCAGCTACCGCTGGGGGTGCCCCCGGACGGGCTGGATTTTCCAGCCCGTCCGGCGCTTGAGGACATTCGGGAAGGGGCGGGTAGGGGAAAACACCCCCGTCGCGGGAACAATCGCGGTAGCCGACGGATCCCTTCACGAAAGGGTGTGCCATGCCCCGCAGCCCCCGCGCCTCGAACGACCTCGTCCACCACCCGGTCTTCTCCCGCGCCTACGCCGCCCTCAGCCCCCTCGTCGACGTCCGCGCCGGGGTCGCCGCCCACCGGCGGGAGTTGCTGGCCGGGCTGTCCGGCCGGGTGATCGAGATCGGTGCGGGCAACGGGCTGAACTTCGCGTACTACCCGGGGACCGTCTCCGAGGTGGTGGCGATCGAGCCCGAACGGCGGCTGCGGAGACTGGCCGTGGAGGCCGCGGTGCGGGCCGGTGTGCCGGTGGACGTGGTGCCGGGCGTGGCGGAGGCCCTGCCGGTGAAGAGCGAGGCGTTCGACGCGGCGGTGCTGTCGATGGTGCTGTGCTCGGTGCGGGACGTCCGGCGATCCCTCGCGGAGTTGCGACGGGTCGTCAAACCCGGTGGCGAGCTGCGCTTCTTCGAGCACGGGCGGGCGACGGGGCGGATACTGGCGACGGTGCAGCGCACCCTGGACGCCTCGGTGTGGCCGGCCCTGTTCGGCGGCTGTCACACGGCGCGGGACCCGCTGCGGTCGATTACCGCCGCCGGGTTCGAGACGGTGACGTACCGGCGGCTGCGGGTGCCGGAGAGCAGGGTGCCGCTGCCCGCGTCGGCGTTCGTGCTGGGCACGGCCCGCCGCCCGGCCGCCGGGCCCGAGGATCCCCGGTCGCCGTGAGCGGGCCCCGTGACTTCGGTCACGGCGTTTCCGGGCGAACAGCGGGAATACGGACCGGGAGCGCACGCCTCCGCGCGGGCCGGCGAACCGGAACGGCCTAACCGGAGAGACCCTCCGCTAAATTGGCCGCCTCACCGTCGATCTTGGGGGATCCGATGTCACGACCGTTCCGCTTCGCCGTCAACATGCTCACGCCCGGCTCCGCCGCCGAGTGGCGCGAGAAGTGCCGCAAGGCCGAGTCCCTCGGCTACGACGTGATCCTCGTGGCCGACCACCTCGGCATGCCGGCGCCCTTCCCCTCGCTGGTCGCCGCCGCCGAGGCCACCGAGCGTCCGCGCCTCGGCACCTTCGTGCTCAACGCCGGCCTGTGGAACCCGGCCCTGCTCGCCCGCGAGGTGGCGACCACGGACCAGCTCACCGGCGGCCGCCTGGAGCTCGGCCTCGGCACGGGCTATGTGAAGGAGGAGCACGACCGGGCGGGGCTGCCCTTCGGCTCGCCGCGCGAGCGGGTGGACCACCTGGAGCGCACGGTCACGGAGCTCGACCGCACCCTGGCCGACCCCGGGCACGTACCGGCGCCCGCGCAGGCGCCGCGCCCGCCGCTGCTGCTCGGCGGCAACGGCAAGCGCATGCTGCGGCTGGCCGCGCGGCACGCCGACATCACGGCGTTCAGCGGGGCCGGGTCCTCGGACTCGGGGGCGCTCAGCCTGCTGCGCCCGTCCGTCCTGGAGGAGCGGACGAACCTCTACAAGGGCTTCGCGGCCGGGCGCGCGACGCCCGCCGAGCTGAACATCCTGGTGCAGGTCGTGGCCACAGGCGCGGACCGCCGGGCCACGGCGCGCAAGCTCGCCGAGTACGGCCAGGACCTCACCGAGGACGAGCTCCTGGAGCACCCGGTGGTGCTGGCGGGCTCGGTGAAGGACATCGCCGACCAGGTGCGCGCCCACCGTGAGCGGTACGGCTTCACCTATCTGACCGTCCTGGAGCCGAACCTGGAGGTGTTCGCGCCGGTGATGGAGGAGCTGCGCGGCTCCTGACAGGGGCCTGCCGTCCCTGGGCGCGGAGCCGACGGCCCGCGCCCACCACGACCTGGCTTTTTGCTGGTCCTTTACCATGGGTGGCAGCCATTGCCGTTCGGTACCCCTGAGTACCCCCCGTTTGAAAGGTGTGAGCGTCCGCCCATGGGCGAGCCTCCCAGTAGCCGACACCGCGCGATCCTTCCGCCTCTGCCCGACCATGGGACGGAGGTGAACCGATGACCGAAGTGCTCCTCCTGGTGGCGGCCCTGGTACTGACCCTGGCCTGCGCCGTCTTCGTCGCGGCGGAGTTCTCGCTCACCACCGTCGAGCGCGGCGAGCTGGAGCGGGCCGCCGAGAACGGCGACCTCGGCGCGGAAAGCGCCCTCAAGGCCGTCCGCGGCCTCACCTTCCAGCTCTCCGGCGCCCAGCTGGGCATCACCGTCACCGGCCTGATCATCGGCATGATCTCCAAACCGTCCATCGCGGCCCTGCTCACCGGGCCCATGGAGGCGCTCGGCCTCGGCGCCTCGGCGGCGTCCTCCACCGCGCTGATCCTGGGCACCGTGCTGTCCACCGTCGTGCTGATGGTGATCGGCGAGCTGGTCCCCAAGAACTGGGCGATCTCGCGCCCGCTGCCGGTGGCGAAGAAGGTGTCCGGGGCGCAGCGCGCGTTCAGCGCCGCCTTCGGGCCGCTGATCCGGCACCTGAACAACACCGCGAACCGCACCCTGCACCGCATGGGCCTGGAGCCGGCCGAGGAGCTGGCCACCGCGCGCGGCCCGCAGGAGCTGGCCGCGCTCGCCCGGCACTCCGCCAAGGAGGGCACGCTGGAGGCGGACACCGCCGAGCTGTTCGTGCGCACCCTGAGCCTGGCCCGGCTGACGGCCGAGAACGTGATGACCCCGCGGGTCCAGGTCACGGCGCTGGACGCGCAGTCCACCGCCGAGGACGTCGCGAACGCCACGCGCGCGACCGGCCTGTCCCGCTTCCCGGTGTACCGCGGCAATCTGGACACCGTCATCGGCATCGCGCACATCAAGGACGTCCTGGCGATACCCGCCGAGCGGCGCCCGCACCACCCCGTCACCGCGATGCTGCGCGAGCCCTTGCTCGTACCGGAGTCGCTGACCGTGGACCGGCTGCTGGACCGGCTGTCCGGCCGGCGGACCATCGCCGTCGTGATCGACGAGTACGGCGGCACGGCCGGGGTCGTGACCCTGGAGGACATCGTGGAGGAGGTCGTCGGCGAGGTCCGCGACGAGCACGACCCCGACGAGCTGCCCGACCTGGCACCGGCCGGGACGGACGCCGGGGGCCGCGCGCTGTACGACGCGGACGGCGCGGCCCGCACCGACCAGCTGGAGATCATCGGCCTGCGCGCACCGCACGGGCCGTACGAGACGCTGGCCGGCCTGGTCGCCACCGAGCTCGGCCGGATCCCGGCCGAGGGCGACACCGTGGAGGTGGCGGGCTGGCGGATCGATGTCGTCGACGCCTCCGGCCGGCGCGCCGCGCGGGTACGGCTCACCGGTCCCCGCCCGGCGGGGACCGGCCCGGAGACGGGCACGGACGGCAAGGACACGACGGACGGGGAGGCCGGCCGATGACCCTCGTCCAGTTGCTCATCGGTCTGGCGACGCTCGTCGTCAACGCCTTCTTCGTGGGCGCCGAGTTCGCCATGATCTCGGTGCGCCGCAGTCAGATCGAGCCGTACGCCGACCAGGGCGACCGGCGGGCCCGCAGCGTGCTGTGGGGCCTGCGGCACGTCTCGGCGCTGATGGCCGCGGCCCAGCTCGGCATCACCCTGTGCACGCTGGTGCTCGGTGTGGTCGCCGAACCGGCCATCGCCCACCTGCTGACACCGGTCTTCGACGCGGTGGGAATGCCGGAGGGGCTGGTGCACCCGCTGTCGTTCGTGATCGCCCTGGCCGTGGCGACCTATCTGCACATGCTCTTCGGCGAGATGGTGCCGAAGAACATCGCGCTGGCCGAGCCGGTGCGCACCGCCCTGCTGCTCGGCCCGCCGCTGGCCACGCTGGCCCGGGCGCTGCGCCCGTTCGTCTTCGCCATCAACTCGCTGGCGAACGGGCTCCTGAAGCTGATGCGGGTGGAGCCGAAGGACGAGGTGTCCGCGACGTACTCGGACGATCAGCTGGCCCGGATCGTCGCCGACTCCAGCGCGGCGGGGCTGCTCGACGACCGGTCGACGGAGCGGCTGCGGGACGCCCTGGAGCTGGGCACCCGGCCGGTCAAGGACGTGGTGACGCCCGTCGAGCGGGTCGTCTCGGCCCGGCTCGGGGTCACCCCGGAGCAGTTGGAGCGGCTGTCCGCCGAGTCCGGCTTCTCCCGCTTCCCGGTCATCGACGGCGCGGGCCGGATCCTCGGCTATCTGCATGTGAAGGACGCGCTGGACGCCAAGCCGCGCGACCTGCCGTTCCCGCTCCAGCGGATGCGCCGGATCGCGACCGTGCGCGCGTCGACCCCGCTGGACGACGTGATCACGACGATGAGCGGCACGGGCACGCACCTCGCGGCGGTCATCGGCGAGGACAACCGCCTCGCGGGCCTGGTCACCCTGGAGGACGTGCTCCGGGAGCTGGTCGGGCGGCGCGTGCACGGGTGACCGGGGTCCATCCCGGGGCGCCTGCCTTCGGGTCGCCGGACGGCCGGATCCCGGCCCGTCCGGCGCCTGGGGGCGCCGAGCGGAGCGCGGCGGTTCCGGAGTAGGATCGCCGCGCCATGCAGATGAATGCCACGTACACCAGTTTTGTCGCGGTCGGTGACTCCTTCACCGAGGGCATGTCGGACGGCCTCCCGGACGGCTCCTACCGCGGCTGGGCCGACCTGCTCGCCGCGCGCCTGGCCGCCCGTACGCCCGGCTTCCGGTACGCGAACCTCGCGGTGCGCGGCAAGCTGATCGGGCAGATCGCGGACGAGCAGGCGCCGGCGGCCGCCGGGATGGGCGCCGACCTCGTCACCCTGGTCGGCGGGCTCAACGACGTGCTGCGCCCCAAGTGCGACGTGAACCTGGTGTGCGCCCGGCTGGAGGAGGCCGTCGGCCGGCTGGCGCCGCACTGCAAGCAGCTGGTGCTGATGCGCAGCCCGGGGCGCCAGGGGCCGGTGCTGGAGCGGTTCCGGCCCCGCATGGAGCAGTTGTTCGACTTCATCGAGGAGCTGGCAGGGCGGCACGACGCGCTGGTCGTGGACCTCTTCGGCGCCGCGGCGCTGGGCGACCCGCGGCTGTGGGACGAGGACCGGCTGCACCTGAACGCCGAGGGCCACCGCCGGGTGGCCGAGGCGGTGTGGCAGGCCCTCGGTTACGAGCCCGAGGAGGACTGGCGGCGGCCGCTGCCCCCGGCCGTGCGCCCGGGCTGGGTCAGCCGCCGCGCCTCCGACGCCCGCTTCGCGCGCGAGCACCTCGGGCCGTGGATCGGCCGCCGGCTCACGGGCCGCTCGTCGGGCGACGGCCGCCCGCCGAAGCGCGCCGAGCTGCTGCCCTACGACGCCTCCTGACCGCGCTTCGTAGCTACCTACGAACCGGGGCGCGGCGCGGACCTGCGCGAACCGCCAGTAGAATCCGGTCACTGTTCTACGGACAGAGTTATTCGTACAGGTCAGATGAGGTAAGGGCTCTGAGGTAAGAGATCAAATCTCACAAATTCTCACATCAGCCTTTTGATCTACGCCGTGGAACACGTCCAAGGCGTCGGCCGCGCCCCGCATGTCCTCCGGCTCGATGGACACGTACCTGCGCTTAGTGAAGGCCGCGTTCGTGTGGCCGGCCCACGCCGCGAGGATCACATCAGGCACACCGGCGAGCGCCAGCGCCTTCAGCACAGCGTGACGGGCGTCGTACAGGCGCACCTGCCGCAGACCCAGTCTCCGCATCAACCGGTAGGCGTACTCCCGCAGCTGCCGGGTGTTCAGCGGCAGGCCGAGTTCGTCGACGGTGACGTACCCCGTATCGGCGTACCCCTCGCCCGCGAGCTCCTTCTCCAGCAGCTGTAGCACCTGGAAAGCGCGCAGGGCCTCCCACGGGCCGCGAGGCAGCGGTAGCCCGCGCTCGCCGGCCGCAGTCTTGGTGTCCTTTTCCAGCACCAGGTGATTGCCCACCATGGTCCGCGTCAAGGTGATGGACAGCAGGCCGGCGTCGAGGTCGACGTCGAGCCAGCGCTGCCCGCAGACTTCCGCCGGCCGCATCCCCATCAAGGACAGCAGCAGCGGCGCGCACAGCCGGTCGTCGGCGATGCCGCGGATGAACGTCTGCACCTCGATCACGGTCCACGGCTTGGGCCGCTCCCGCTCCCGCTTGTCCGTCTTCCTGTCGGCGAGGGACACCGTGACGTACTGGGCAGGGTTCACCGGGATCAGCTTCCGCACGACCGCGCGCCCCAGGGCCTCCCTCAGCCGCGTCAGGATGCCGAGGACCGTCGACACGGCCAGCCGAGTACCGGGCAGACCGCCCTTGCGGCGCCCGGTCGCCACGAGCGCATCCAGGAAGTCCTGGACCTGGTCCTCCGTGAGTTCCTGTAGCCGCACATGCCCGAGGCGTTCGTCGACGTGCACCAGCGCCATGCGGTAGGTGCGGATGGTCGTCTCCTCGACGTCCCGGCGCTTATGCTCCAGCCACTGGTCGAGCCACTCCCCCAGCGTGATCTTGTTGGGGGCGATGAACGTCCCGGCCGACCGCTGATGCAAGATCCGGTCACGCTCGGCTCGGCACTCCTTCGCGGTGTCCCTCGTGACCGTGAGCTGGATCCGCTTGCCGTTCTCGTCACGGCCAGCCTCGACCATCAGGCGGTAGCGGATCTTCCCGCTCGACAGGATGATCCGCTTCGGCTCAGCCACCTCCACCTCGCGACTCCACGATGTACCCGGGGATCCGATCGTCTCCCCGAGCGGCGAACAGGCCGATGGGGCGAGCGTCGAGCAAGAACTGCTTGACCGCCCGATCCGCCTCCGCCTCGTCCTCCGGCAGGGTGATCGGCTCGGTGCACCACATCCACTGCCACGCAACAGCCGCCTCAACCGCTCCAACTGCGGTCACCTCGGCCGCCCCGCGGGCGTCCTGAGGCAGCAGAAGCGATGCGGGGGATACGCCGAGGATGACGGCAAGGGCGATCAAGTCGTCGACGTCAACGCGCCTTACCTGCTTCCGCGTGCCCGCCTCGGCGCCGTTCTCGATCTTGTTGATTGCGTCCGGGCTCAGGTTCCTGCCAGCTCGGGAGAGGGCTTCAGAGAGCGCCCTCAAGCTCATGCCTCGCGAGGTGCGGAGCCGCTTCACGTTCGCAGCCACAGCTCGACCGGTGGGGCCCAATTCGATTCGTCCCGTCGTCATGATCTCGATGTTACTCATCGCGATAATCTCGATGAGTAACGAGATCTTGCGGATACTTCAATCAAGCCTTACGCTCGCCATCATCACCGAGTATCACGCGATGATGCAAGCTATCATCGCGAAAATCTCGACAGGAGTGATGATGGACAAGATCGAATGGCTCACATCTCGCGAGGTCGCCACTCAGCTCAGGGTCCACCCGGGCACTCTCGCCAACTGGCGTCACCAGGGCATCGGCCCCCGCTACACAAAGCTCTCCACCGCCCCCAACTCCGCTGTCCGGTACCGCAGTGACCACGTCGAGTCGTACCTGCGCGAGCAGGAAAGGAGGGCGGCGGCATGAACAAGAGCACCAGGCCGACTCTCTCCGACGTCCGAAAGTGGCCCGCGACCATCAGCGTCGCTCAGGCCGCCAGTGCGATCGGATGCAGCAAGAGTCACCTGCACGAACGCATCAGGCGCGGGGACAGCCCCGTCAAGACCATCCCTCTTGGCTCCCGCCACGTCATCATCACCGCCGACCTGGCTCGGCTGCTCTCCGCTGAAGGCGACGCAGCCGGAGAGCCAGACGGCATCCGGGGGGCGGCGTGACGATCAACGCAAAGACCCGCCCGGGGCTAACGGGCGGGTCTCAGGAAGTCCTCGCGGCGGGCGAAGGGACTGCGGTCACCGTAGCGCAGGGCCACCCGCCGCGTGTAGACGGCCGGCTCGACACGTACCGCTCCCGCTCGCGGAAGTGGCACCGGCAGGTGAAGGTCGAGAAGTGCCCCGGATGCGGGCACCCGCACCTGCACCGCGTGCCCCTGCCGCTCGTCCGGAGCGTGCTCAAGACCGCGCCCTGCGGGCTCGTGTACGTCGTGGTCCTGCGGACGACGCCGGTGGTGATCGCTTGAGCGCGTACCGCCGGATCGCCGAAGCTCTCCAGGCGCACGGCAGCAACGGCCGGGGTACCGCCTGGCAGTGCCCCTCGCACGATGACCGCTCGCCCTCCCTGTCCGTCACCAACGGCAACAAGGGCGTGGTCATCAACTGCCACGCCGGATGCGCCACCGAGGACATCGTCTCCACCCTCGGGCTCTCCATGGCCGACCTCTTCGACGAGCCGCTCCCGACCCGGGAGCGGCCCCAGGCGGTGGCGGAGTATCCGTACTGCGACGAGCAGGGGCAGGTGCTCTACCGCGTGCGCCGGATCGAACCCGGCTACGACGGGGAGAAGAAGACCTTCCGCCAGTACCGGCCCGACGGCACCGCGGGCGTCAAGGGCATCCGGCGCGTCCTCTACCGGCTGCCCGAGGTCGTCGCCACGGTTCAGGCCGGCGGGCCGGTGTTTGTCGTCGAGGGCGAGAAGGACGCCGACAACCTCCGGGCCACCGGAGCCACCGCCACGTGCAACGTGGGCGGGGCCGGGAAGTGGCACGACGACTATGTCCGCCACCTCGTGGGCGCCTCGGAGATCGTTGTGATCGCCGACCGCGACGAGCCCGGTCGCAAGCACGCCGCAGCCGTCGCCGCCTCGGTACGAGGCGCGGGCGTCCCGGTCCGCGTCCTGGAACCGGCCGTGGGCAAGGACGTATCAGACCACCTCTCGGCCGGCCTCGGCTACGAAGACCTCGTTCCCCCGGAAGCGCATCCCGTAAATCCCAAAAACCGGGTGGCGTCCCAGGATCCGGACTCTGGGCAGGGTTCTGGGATTTCTGGGACGCGATCCGAGGAAACAGGGTGGGACGAGCCGATCCCCATCGACGCCCCGCCCATGCCCCGCTTCCCCACGGAAAGACTGGGGACCCTGGGCAAGTTCGTCACCGCCACCGCGGCCTCTCTCCAGACCCCCGAGGACCTGGTGGCGTTCGCCGCGCTGGCCAGCATCTCCACAGCCACTGGTGGGCGCGTGCGCGTGCAGGTCAAGCCGGACTGGCACGAGTCCACGGCGCTCTACCTCGTCGCCCTGGCTGACTCCTCGGAGAAGAAGACCCCGGCCCTGAACGCCGCCGCCGCTCCCCTGCGGGAGATGGAAGAGGGGCTGATGGAACAGGCCCGGCCAGAGGTGGAGGCCACGGCCCAGGAGATCCGCATCACGACGGCCCGCATGTCCAAGGCCGAGCAGGGCGCCACGTCCCCGGACGCTGCCAAGCGTGCCGAGGCCGAGGCGGACGCCGAGGCCATGCGGGCCCGGCTGCTGGAGCTGGGAGACGCACCGGAGCTTCCCCGGCTGCTGGTGCGGGACATCACCCTCGAAGCGCTCGCCAAGCGCATGTACGAGCAGGGTGGGCGCATCGGCTCCCTGGCCTCGGAGGGCGGCCTGTTCAAGGTGGCCGCCGGCCTGTACGGCAACAACGGCAAAGCCAACACAGACCTGCTCCTGGAGGCGTACACAGGCGGCCCGTACACGATCGACCGCACCGGCCGGGCCTCGGCCCGCATGGCCCACACCTTCCTCGCGCTCGGGCTCGTCGTCCAGCCGGGCATCGTCGCGGGCCTAGAGAAGCAGAACCCGGAGTTCCGGCAGTCCGGCCTCCTCGGACGCTTCCTGTACGCCAAGCCCAGCCCGACCGACGAGGACACGTTCGACTCCCCACCGGTCCCCCTGCCGGTCGCCGAGGACTACCGCGACCGGATCCGCCACCTGATCACACGCCTATGGATGGGCCCACCCACGGCCCCCGAGACCATGTACCTGTCGCCCGGGGCCCGGCAGACGTTCGGGGAGTTCTACAACTCCTTCGCACGCCGCCGGAAGCCCGGCGGGGACCTGTACGACCTGGCGGACTGGGCGGGCAAGCTCCGCGGCCAGCTCATCCGTATCGCCGCCTGCCTCACGCTCTACGAGGACCATGCGGCCCGGGAGATCAGCGAGGAGCGCATCCGAGACGCACTCGACATGGCCCCCTACCTGATCGCTCACGCCCGCGCCGTGTTCGACCTGATGGGCCGCAACCGCGAGGGCAAGCTCAAGCCCCTACGGGAACTGCTGACCTGGCTCGGCGCCCGTAAGGACCCCGGAGCGGACTTCTCCGCCCGGGACGCCTGGCAGGCCCTCAAGGGCCGCGAGTGGGCCGAGGACATGGACGCCATGAACGACGTCCTCCTCCAGCTCGAAGAACACGGCTGGATCGCCCTGATCCCACCCCCCGACAACACCGGCAAGCGCGGCCGCAAGCCGTCCCCGCGGTTCGCCGTGCACCCCAAGGTGAGCACCGTCGGCGGCCGAGGCGCGGGACGAGGAGACGAACAGGCATAGGGAGTCGCAATCACGAAAACGGACATCACGGACAGCGCCCCGGTCAGCCGGGAAGACGCGCGCTCAATTCGCCGATAAGGGGGCAACGGAGAGATGACCATGGCCGATGAGCAGGATCCGACCGTCGAGGCCGCGCCGGATTGGCACCGGCCGCGCGCGAGCACGGTCCCGGTGGAGCCGCCGAGGTGGGACGGCCAGCCGCAGGAGATGGCGACGGGCGATCCGCTGGACGTGCAGGACTGGGATGACCGGCTGTGGAGGCGAGTGTGATGGTCAAGGCGATCGACGGCCGGACGGCCGCGGGCGTCCGGCTGCTGACAGTCGTGGTGGAACACGCGGAGGCGTCGGCGATGCCGTCGGGCCGGTGGCTGACGGAGGCGTCGGAGGGCCGTCTGATGGACGTCGAGGGCAGTGTCTGGTTCGTCGTGGAGGACGGCCTGGAGGTGCAGCGCCTGCGCATGCTGTCCTGCCCGTGCTCCTGCGCCGAGTTGACGGTCTACCAGGACGGCCGCGAGATCAGCCGCACTGTCGGCGCTGCGGCGTAGACTGATATCAGGTTGATCGACGGCCAGCAGTAGGGACCGCGAGCAGCTGCTCCGTGAGCGACGGAGGCAAGGGGCACGGCGGCGGCCACCGGTATCCAGTCCGGCCGCCAAGTCGCCGGCCCCGCGCCGACCCCCGCGGGCAGTGCCGCCAGCCCTGGTGTCCGCCCAGTTCGGCACCGCCCGGATCAGACCGAGCCCCCGCCCAGCGTTGCACGCGGCCGGCGCCCTGGGTGATGCGGGAAGCGATCACTACTTCCCGAAGGACAATCATGAACACCGAGACCATGCGCGAGCAGGCGGTCACCCATCTCAAGGCCGCTCAGGCCATCTTCGCGAAGGCCGACGAGGAGGGCCGGGACGTCACGCCAGGCGAAGTCGCCGAGGCGCAGCGCCTGGCTGCCCTCGCCAAGGAATGCAAGGCTCAGTGGGAGAAGGGGCAGGGGAAGGACTCCGTCCGGGGTGTGCTGCGGTCCCTCGGCGACGCCATCAGCGGCGAGCCGCGGGCGGCGAAGTCGCAGCTTCACCCGCGGGTGAAGGCGGCGGGCGGCTCCGAGTGGGGCGCCCAGGTCATGACGGCCACGGCGGATCACTTCGGCCAGTACAAGGGCATCCTCGCGTCTGGGTCAGTCCCGGTGTCGGTGCCGCTAGACCCGGAGCCGGTCCGCACCGACGTCCCCGTGCTGTCCCTGCGGCAGCTGATCCCGGCCGTGCAGAACAGCACGGGCCGCTTCTCGTACCTGCGGCAGACGACGCGCACGAACAACGCGGACGTCGTCGCCCCCGGGGCGAAGAAGCCCACGTCGGTGTACACGCTGACGCGGTTCGACGACCGCACGCGGGTGATCGCGCACCTGTCGGAGCCGATCAGCCGGCAGGATCTCGACGACGCGCCGATGCTGCGCACGTTCATCGACCAGGAGATGCGGCTGGGCCTGGAGCTCGCCCTGGAGGACGAGATCGTCAACGGTGACGGCACGGGCGAGCACATGACCGGGATCGCGAACGTGTCCGGCTCGCAGTCGCAGGCGTTCGCCACGGACATCCTGACGACCGCCCGGAAGGCGATCACGAAGCTGGAGCAGTTCGGCTACCTCGACGGCGCCGGCTGGGTGGTCAACCCGGCGGACTGGGAGACGTTCGAGCTGACGCAGGACAACGAGGCCCGGTTCTACTACGGCGGCCCGGTGGCCGCGGTGAACGCCTCCTCCCGCCGTCTGTGGGGCGTGCCCGTGGTCACCTCCACGGCCGTCACGGCGGGCACCGCGTACCTGGCGGACTTCGCCCGCGCCACGCGGCTGCAGGTCCGCCAGGAGGGTCTCCTGGACTGGTCGGAGAACATGTACGACCCCAACGCCCTGGGGACCGGGGTCGGTGCCTCGGACTTCGAGCGGAACATGCTGCGCTTCCGCTTCGAGGGCCGGTTCGGTCTGGAGATCCTGCGCCCGTCGGCGATCGTCGAGGTCGACCTGACCGCGTGACGTGGTGAAGCCCCCGGATCAGGCTTGCGAGCAATCCGGGGGCAGCCAGGCTACTTCGCAATCTTTCGCAATCCTCCTGCGCAGACCGTGAGCCACAGACGATTCTGAGGGCTCTGATCGACCACGCTGAGAGGAAGCCACTCATGGCCCTGGAGTTCATCGGTACGACGTCCAAAGACGGCGACTGCCCGACCCTCTATCGGGACACCGAGACCGGCAACTACGTCGTCCAAGGCGACCGGCTCACCGACCCTGAGCACCTCGCGCAGCTGCGCGACGTCAAGAAGTCCGAGACGTTCGTGGTCATCCCGGCCGATCTGCTCACGCGCTTCGCGCCCAAGGAGTAGGCGGCGTGCCCAACCTGATCAGCGGGCCGGGCATCACGGAGTTCTTCCGTGACGGCTTCCAACACACGGCGTGGCGTTGGGAGACGCGGCGGGCATACGGAGTGGCCCACGAGACCGAGGATCTCCAGCGCTTCCTGCGCGGCGAGCCACCGGTACCAGGGCCGGCGAGACCATGGCTGCTCACCATGGCCTCGCTGGAGGAGGAGGGGAAACGTGTTGAACGCGTCCGCGTGATCGATGAGCCGCCCACGGACTACCAGCGGTGGCTCCTGGAGGACGTGGCGGACAGCGTCGCCGCCGGCGAGGACATCCGGTACCTGCCCCGGGCCGAAGCCGAGCGGCTCGAAGTGCCGATGCGGGACTTCTGGTTGTTCGACTCCCGGATGATCGGGCTGTTCCACTTCGACGGGGACCGGTCTCTCGGCATGGAACTGACGGACGACCCGGCTGCCGTGCTCCAGGGCTGCCAGATCCGTGACGCCGCATGGCACTACGCATGCCCTGCCCACGAGCTGACAGGGCCGGTACGTTCCTCCATGTGAGCAACGATTTCCAGCAGGCCCGGGTAACCCTCGGTGCGCGTATGCGCGAACTGCGCACCGAGGCGGGCCTGAACGGGAAGGAGGCCGCGGACGCGCTGAGCTGGGCGCCATCCAAGGTCTCCCGCCTGGAGAACGGCAAGCAGACGCCCACGGCCGCGGACCTCGACGCGTGGGCCGTCGCCTGCGGGCAGCCTGAGACCGCCGGGGAGCTGAAGGGCCGGCTGCGGGGGCTGGAGACGCGCTACCGGACGTGGCGGCGGCAACTGGCCGGCGGACACCGGCCACGCCAGGAAGCCGGAATCGAGCAGACCCAGCGGACCGGCGTCACGCGCTCCTTCGAGGCGGGCATCGTGCCGGGCATCCTCCAGACCGCCGACTACGCCCGGCACGTCCTCACCCGGTACGGCCAGTTACGGAGCACGCCCCGGGACGTCGAACCCGCGGTGAACGCCCGCATGCAGCGCCAGGCGGCCCTGTACGAGGCGGGCAAGCGCTTCGACCTCGTGGTCTGGGAAGCGGCCCTGTATGTCCTGCTGTGCCCGCGCGAAGTGATGGCCGCCCAGCTCGACCGGCTCATCTCCGTCGCCGGGCTGAGCAACGTCACCCTCGGCATCATCCCGCTCGGCGCCCAGATGAACGTCGCCCCCGGAGACGGCTTCTCGGTCTACGACGAACGCCTGGTGATCTCCGAGACCTGGACTGTGGAGATGTGGCTTGACGATCCGGACGAGATCGCCATGTTCCTGAAGATCTGGGAGACCCTGCGCGAAAGCGCCGTCTACGACCACCAGGCGCACCGCCTCCTCGCCCGCGCCCGAGCAGCCCTGGACCTGAGTTAGCAATCCCGTGAAAGCCGGACCACCGGCTTCGCAATACCGCGCAATCGCAGCACGGGGTCGCAAACATTGCTCGTACGGTCCCGGCCATGAGAACGCCCGTCACTTCCGTGCCTCGCCGTACCCGCCCGCCGTGGTTACCCGCCGAGAGGGTCATCGACGCCGTCGGCGCCGGCCGCTGGTGGGACGCCATCGCCGTCGACGGGCCCCTCGGCTACGCCACCGCGGCCCGCCTCAAGCAGATCACCGACGGGCACACCGGGCCGATCATCTGCGATCCCCAGGGTCCCGAGCCCCGCCTGTACTTTCTCGTCCCCGCTGGCACCGCCGACCGCTGGGCCGAACCGGACACCACGCCGTTAGGGCAGTGCTGCTACGTCGGCGTCAACGGCACCCTCGACGCCGACACGGTCGGCCTCCACTGGATCACCCCGCCCCGCTGCTCACGCCCCGAACCCCTCGTCCGCCCGCAGCAACTGCGCAGCGCACTCGGCACCGCGCGGGGCATCTCGTGAGCGAGCACCCCGGGACGACGTGGCTCGCATCCTGCTCCCCGAGCCCGGACACGGTCCGCCGAGCCTGGCAGGCCGGGGAACTCGCCGCGGTCGCCGGCACCGGGTGGAGGGCCGTGGAAGCCCCGCTCATCCGGTCCATCGACGCCATGCAGATCCTGCGCCGGTCCGGGAAGCTGGGCCCCGTCCTGGCCTACGCCGAGGTATCGGTGGTCTGGTGGCTCGTGGGAGACGGGGCGGAGGAGCAACTCGCCGACCTGCCGATGCTGATCGTGCGCCCACCGCGGTGGCCCCTGCCGTGTCCGCCTGCCAACGAGTACATACACAGCCGGATCTGGCTGGAGAAGCCTGACGAGTCCGGCCGCCTCACCGACCCGATAGACCTGGGTGCCGCGTTCAGCCACGGACGCAGGCTCGCCGGAGGGATTTACGGGTGACGCCCTCGCAGGCCACCCGCCTGGCCATGGACCGGGAGACGTTACGGGAGGCGCGTGCGGCCGACCTGGCGGCCATGGAACCGGTGGCCCTAGTGCTCCTCGTCGAGCGGCTTCGCGGCGCGCTGGACGATGCCGTACGGCTCGGGGACGAACTGACCGAATGACCCACCGAGACCGGCGTGCCCTGGGCCCGTCCCGCCCCCCAGGCGGCGGCGCGGGGCACGCCCCCTGCTGCCCGTGGACGGCGCGTTCGTGCGAGGGGCGCCGGCACCCGTCCCGATGGCGGGCACGGGCACAAGGACGGCCCCCGGGGTGGCGTTGCGCGCATCCGCACCCTGGGGGCCGTCGCGTTGCTCGTCGGGAAAGGTGTGGTGTGCATGTGACGACGAGGTTTTCAGATCTGAAAACCTGCGAGACAGAGCCTGAAGAGCCAGACGGGACGTGGGGAAACTCCACACGTCCCGCAGCGGGCGCACCAGGCGACGGAATAGGCCGAGGAAGGGGTACTCACCAGCGAGTACCCATCGGTCCAAGGGTGGGCACTGATGCCCACCCTGGCGGTATGGGTACGCACCAGTCCCGACCCCTGGTGATCGTGGTGGCTCCCCTCCGCGAAGATCCGAGAACGCAGATGCCCCCCGCTCCCAAGGCGTCCGGGAGCGGGGGGCATCTGTTCGTCATCGGTCTGCGGATCGGCGTCGGCTCACCGCCGGAAGAGACGTCGAACCGAGGTAGCTATGCCGGTAGTCGAGTCGGGTACGCGGGTAGTTGACGGGTAGTCGTCGCAGGTCACAGGTGGACTACCTACCGAACTACCCTCCTCGGGGGCCTCCATGGAGGAGGCGAGGGGAGAGCGGTCCTGTGGACCCCGACGGAGGTGTCCCCGGCCACCTTGATGGAGTCCTTCACGGGCACCCCCAGCGCGGTGCACAGGGCCCGTGCTTCGGGCACTCCCCAGTCGGCCGGGGCGCCAGCCTCGTGGCGGTCGGCGACGACGGTCCGCAGGAGCACCCCGTTCCGGTCACCGATCAGCGCCCGGAGACGGGCCAGGAACTCGGCCGGTTCGAGGGGATCGGCGGACGCCGCAACGGGCTCCTCGCCGTCCGGTTCCTCGTCCGCCTCGGCAGCTGGGACGACAGCCTCGTCCACCTCGTCCTCGGGCTCTGCGGCGAGCGGGGGCGACTGCATCCAGGCCACCCCGAGCCACGCGAGGTACACACCGCCGGCCACGATGGGGGAGGACCCCGTCAGCCGGAAGGCGGTGCCGACGCCGATCACGAGCGCGAGGGCGCGCCAGACCTTGCTGGCTCCCTCGCCCGCCATGCACCAGGCACAGACACGGCCGATCGTGCGGTAGGTCAGGGCCCACGACCCGCGGACGAGATTGAGCGCGACGGCTTTCACGAGGCGAACCCCACGGCGAACTCGCCGAGGCTTCCCGCGATCATCGCCCAGCCGCCACCCGCGTTCGCGAAGACGGTAGCCATGGCCAGGCCGTTGATCCCAGCGGTGCGGGGCTTGAGCTTGACCAGGTAGGCGATCAGGACGAGTACCAGGGCAACTGCACCAGGCTGGACGTCGCCGAGCGGGCCCGTGCCGTTGCCGACGTGGAGGGCATGCAGGGCACCAAGGGTGAGGTCATTGGGCATGCCCCAGACGTGGCCGGCTGCGGTGAATACCGTGCCGGCGGCGAGGCCGCAGGTGACGGCCTGGACCTTGTTGAACCGGTGCTCGGCCTTGTCGCGGGTGCCGAGGATCAGGGCGGTGGTCAGGACTCCGGCGACGCCGCCGGTGCCGAGGCTGCCGAGGATCTCCGCGCCCGTGCTGGCGGCGGCGAGGGTGATGTCGTCGTGCATCGTGTTCCTCCGGTCAGAAGCGGGCGTCGGGGGTGTACAGGGCGAGGGCGAGGACGGCGGTGGCGAGGGGGATGCGGGCGAGCCAGCCCAGGAGCCGCATGGCGATGTGGTTGTTGGGGCCGCGCCAGTTGTGGGAGCGGATCTCCGCGAGGGCGGCGACGGCGATCACGCCGCAGCCGACGTAGACCCCGTTGGGCGTGTCGTGCTGGCCGTAGAAGATGAGGGAGTCGTGGACCCACGGGCCGATGCCGAGCCACCACCCGGTCCCGGCCGCCGAGCCGTTGTAGGCGAGGAGTTCGAGCTGACGCCGACGCTTCGGGTCATCGGTGACCGTGTCCAGCACGGCACGGATAGGGCTGCGAGGGGCCCGCTGCTCGCGCGGCTGCTCCGGCTCTTCCAGTTCCTCCTCCGGCTCCTCCTCGGGCTCGTTGGCCTCGGGGTCCGGCTCGGGCTCGTCGTCCTCGGCCGCGGGCTCCTCCTCCGGGTACGCCTCCGAGTCCTGGTCCGCTTCGGGCTCCGGCAACGCGGGCTTCGGGCTCCACCAGTCCGGCAGACGAGGGGCCACCGGTCGCGACGGGCGCGGCGCCTCGTCGGCGTACAGGTCGTCCCACCAGTCCGGTGCCGGGGCTCCGATCGTCGGCGGGTGCGCGGGCGGGGGCGGAATCAGTTGCTCGGTCATGGGGTTCCCCAGTGGAAGAGCGCGGCGACGTAGGCCACGGCGAGCGTGATCAACGTGGTGGTGGCGAGCACCGGGCGCAGGGCCCGCGGGGCGACGAGGAGGGAGGTCACGCCGCCCTCTCAAGCTCGGTCTTGATCCGGGCCGCTCGGGCCTGGCCGATGCCGTAGCGGGTCTTCAGGCCGCGGATGGACGGCACGTTCCCGGCCGCGAGGATGGCGGCGAAGTCTTCCCGGGCCTGAGGAGTCAGGGTGTCCTCGGCGGGCGGGGGCGGACTATCGTCGACGGGCCCCTCGATGGGGTCGGGCCCGTCCCCTTCCTGCCCCTCAGGTACGGGCGGGATGATCGGGTCGGGTACGTACTCGGCGTGTACTTCGAGGCGGGTACGCGCGGCCTCGGCGGCGACCGTGCCAGGCTCCGGCTGTCCAGCCGGGCGGGCCACGATCGGCAGCAGCCGGACGCGGGCGGGTACGGCCCGGGGTACAGGCGGGCCAGGGTGCTTGTCCGTCTCCGCGCGGTCCTGCCGGTGGTCCTCGGGCGCGGTCAGCTTCGGCGGCTCCTGGACGGCGCGTGCGGGAAGCTCCGGGTACATCTCGGGCGCGGGGATAGGCGCGGATACGCGCTCGACTTCCACTTCCCCGGCCTCGGGTACGGGCGGGGCCTGCCAGGGGGAGGGCAGGGCAATGGAGGCGAGTTGGCTGGCGTGCCGGTACGCGCCGATCCGCTCCAGGAGTACGGTCCGCTGCTCCGGGAGTACGCCCGCGTCCGTGCGGTCGACGGCGACGGCCAGGCGGCGGCGGGCCCGGCGGATGCGGCACGGCCAGGCGCCGGCGTCCTTGAGATCGGCGAGACGGGCGGCGCGCACGGTGGCGGCGCGCGTCCACCGGTCCCGGGTGATCTGCTCGGCGTCCCGGCCGCGCTGCGCGAGGCCGAGGCAGGACACGAGCCGTTCCCGCGCCTCCCGGGCGAGCATGGCGGGGAAGGACTGGGAATCGGCTCCCGTGCGGTGCCGCAGCTCGATCCCCATTGCGAGGTGCCACAGCAGGGCGGACATCACCGGGCCGACGAACGCGCGGACGGTACCGGCCACGATGCCGGACTCGGAGTACGCCGGGATCACCTGTACCCCGGTGACGATCCACACCAGGACGCCGGGCGTACCCGGGGCGCCGTCCGTGCGGAGGTTCTGGCGTGCCATGAACGCCATGGCGAACAGGCCGAGCTCGGCGGCGGCGAACATCATCGCCCGCTCACCGGTCGAGGTCATGCCGAGGTGGTCGCCGGCGAAGTTCCACGAGGTGTCGGCGGAGTACGCCGTACACACCACCGCGCCGATCGCGGCGACGACGACCGCAGCGGGAACACGGCCGACCGTCTCGCGGGCCTGGCGGGTTCGGTAGATGGCGGCGAGGAGTACGGCGGCGAGTACGCCGAGGACGGTGAGCAGGTACGGGGAGGCACTCGCCCAGAAGGCGGGTACGTCAACAGCCATGAGTGCTCCGTGAAGTACGGGAAGAGGAGCCCCGCCCGGGGCGCAGCAGCCAGAACGGGCGGGGCTGCGCTGGATTCAGCGGGTGGGGCCGCCGGAGCGGCACACGGGATAGCGGGTGGCCATCAGGAGCGCACCCCGCTTCCCCGGCACGTCTTGCAGGTGCGCCAGGTGCGGAGCACGACACCCTTGCGGGTGGTCTCCTCCACCCGGCCCCCCTCGCCGTCGCAGGCCGGGCACGGGGGCTTGCCGGTCATCCGGGCACCTCCCCGGCGGCGAGGAGCGCGGACAACTGACGGGCCAGGGAGCGCAGTTTGGCGGCGTGGTCGACGAGCGCGACGGCCAGGGCGTCCAGGCCCTCCGCGTCGAGGGTCAGCCAGTCGCCGCCCATGTCCACCGCGACGGCCGGGGCGGGGTCCCGGGTCTCGGCGAACGGGTAGGCCACGAGGCTGGCGGCGAGGATCCCGAACCCGTGGAAGCCGATGGCGGTCTCGGGGCCCTGGTGGGCGATGTCGACGCGGTGGCCGCCCTCGGGGTGGTGGCCGAGGCACCAGGCCGGTTCGGCCAGAGTGACCAGGCCCGCGCCGAGGGTGCGCACGGTGACCGTGGTGGCGCCCATCAGGTGCCAGCCCTCACCGGCTCGCGGTCCATCTCGCCGTTCTCGGCCCGCACCTGCTGAAGCAGCCGGAGCGCTTCGGTGAGCGGCACCTGGGCGGTGTCGAGGACGAACCGGGTCCGCCCGTCCGCGCCGGTGGTGAGGCGGATCGGCTCCCCGGCGGGCAGCTTCGCCAGGACCAGGACACCGCCGACGGTGATCACGGCGCCAACCGGGCGGCCGTGACGGCGGCCCAGCTCGGCGCGGAGGACGGCCTCCGCCATGGCGCGGGGGGTCTGGGCGGGGTCGTACGCGGCGCGGACCACGTTCTGGTGCTCGGAGAAGACGACGTAGATGTTCGCGTCGAGGTCCGCTTCCTCCAGGACGACCGGGGCGGTCGTGCCCGCCACGGCGGGCTCGACGCGAACGGGGGTGCCGACGGTCTCGGTCCGCTTGCCCTTGGGCGAACGGGCCGTGGCCTTCACACGCGGGGACCGCTCGGCGAAAGGCGTGGGAATGGGTACAGTCGTGCTCATGGTGAGACTCCCTTTGCGGAGGGTTCTGACCTAGGCCCCGGACTGGTGCGGACACACCGGTCACGGGGCTGCTGACTTTCCGGGGAAGCCCCGGTGTCATGACACCTACGCTAGCCCTGGTGTCATGACACCGCAAGGGCTAACCTCAGGACATGCCGAACGTGGAGAAGACCCCCCGCCAGACGGTCCGGGTCGACAAGGATCTGTGGGACAAGGCGGGCCAGGCCGTCGGCACACGGAAGCGCGGAGAAGTGATTCGGGACTTCCTGCGCTGGCTTACGCACGAGATCGACGAGCTGCCGCAAAGACCTCCGCGCCCGGCTGCCGCTGAGCCTCCAAAGAGACAGCCAGCTACCGAGTGACCTGACCTCGGCTGCCTGAGCCCCCGCCTGGGCGGGGGTTCAGACGTCTCACATCCGTCTCACAGACCCGACCGCGCATCGGCGGTCGGGGTCCTTTGACCTGCCGCTCAGCCCCCGCCGTGGACGGAACCGACACGCCATGGACGGCGGGTAAACTCCGGTCACGTGACTGCTGCGTCTTTGAAGCCCCGCATCCCGAACGTCCTCGCCGGCCGCTACGCCTCCACCGAGCTGGCCGTCCTCTGGTCCCCCGAGTACAAGGTCAAGCTGGAGCGCAAGCTGTGGCTCGCCGTGCTCCGCGCCCAGAAGGACCTGGGGATCGAGGTGCCGGACGCCGCCCTCGCCGATTACGAGCGGGTCCTGGACCAGGTGGACCTGGCCTCGATCGCCGAGCGCGAGAAGGTCACGCGCCACGACGTGAAGGCCCGGATCGAGGAGTTCAACGCCCTCGCCGGCCATGAGCACGTCCACAAGGGCATGACCTCCCGCGACCTCACCGAGAACGTCGAGCAGCTCCAGATCCGCCTCTCGCTGGAGCTCGTGCGCGACCGCGCCGTCGCCGTCCTGGCCCGGGTGGCCCGGCTCGCCGGTGAGCACGCGGAGCTGGTCATGGCGGGCCGCTCGCACAACGTGGCCGCGCAGGCCACCACGCTCGGCAAGCGCTTCGCCACCACGGCCGACGAGCTGCTGGTCGCCTTCGGCCGGGTGGAGGAGCTGCTCGCCCGCTACCCGCTGCGCGGGATCAAGGGCCCGGTCGGCACCGCCCAGGACATGCTCGACCTGCTCGGCGGCGACGCCGCGAAGCTGGACGAGCTGGAGGGCCGGATCGCCGCGCACCTGGGCTTCGCGCACGCCTTCACCTCGGTCGGCCAGGTCTACCCGCGCTCGCTGGACTACGACGTGGTGACCGCGCTGGTGCAGCTGGCGGCCGCGCCGTCCTCGCTGGCCAAGACGATCCGTCTGATGGCCGGGCACGAGCTGGTGACCGAGGGCTTCAAGCCGGGCCAGGTCGGCTCGTCCGCGATGCCGCACAAGATGAACACCCGCTCCTGCGAGCGCGTCAACGGCCTGATGGTCATCCTGCGCGGCTACGCCTCGATGACCGGCGAGCTGGCGGGCGACCAGTGGAACGAGGGTGACGTCTCCTGCTCCGTGGTGCGCCGCGTGGCCCTGCCGGACGCCTTCTTCGCGCTCGACGGCCTGATGGAGACCTTCCTCACCGTCCTCGACGAGTTCGGCGCCTTCCCGGCGGTCGTCGCCCGTGAGCTGGACCGCTACCTCCCCTTCCTCGCCACCACCAAGGTGCTGATGGGCGCGGTGCGCGCGGGTGTCGGACGGGAGGTCGCCCACGAGGCGATCAAGGAGCACGCGGTGGCGTCCGCGCTGGCGATGCGCGAGCAGGGCGCCGAGCGCAACGAGCTCCTCGACAAGCTCGCCGACGACGAGCGCATCCCGCTGGACCGGGCCGGCCTGGACGCCCTGATGGCCGACAAGCTGTCCTTCACCGGTGCCGCCGCCGCGCAGGTCGGCCAGGTCGTCTCCCGCGTCGAGGAGATCACCAAGCGGTACCCGGAGGCGGCCGGCTACGCCCCGGGGTCGATCCTCTGACACCCGCGGAGCACGGCTCCCCGTGAACGGCCGAGGGGCCGGTGGACATCTCCACCGGCCCCTCGGCCGTACCGGCGTCCGCCCGGCCCGCGCGCGCCGCACCCCTTGACCGCTATGTCTGGAATGTAGCGTTCTGCGTGCCTCATCGGACGTCCGACGCTAGGGAGCCGACCGTGCTCAAGGGTTTCAAGAACTTCGTCA
Source organism: Streptomyces albireticuli (assembly GCF_021228125.1). Classification (GTDB taxonomy): domain Bacteria; phylum Actinomycetota; class Actinomycetes; order Streptomycetales; family Streptomycetaceae; genus Streptomyces; species Streptomyces albireticuli. The sequence continues at coordinate 18,217 of NZ_JAJQQS010000015.1, read as the reverse complement.
TGCGCGGTGACATCGTCACCGTGGCCGTCGGTCTGATCATCGCCTTGGCGTTCAGCACCCTCATCAAGGCGTTCACCGACTTCGTGGTCAACCCGGTCATCACCCGCCTCCAGGGCGGCCGTTCGATGGGCCTGGGCTGGCAGCTCGGGCGGCCCGGGAACAGGTCGACCTATCTCGACCTGGGGTCGTTCCTCTCGGCGGTGATCTACTTCCTGATCTTCATGGCCGTCGTCTACTTCTTCATCGTCGTGCCCTACAAGCACGTACAGGCCCGGCGCGGCCAGGTCGTCTTCGACGAGCCCGGCCCCCTCAAGACCTGCCCGGCCTGTCTGTCCGAGGACCTGCCCGAGGCCGCCTCCAAGTGTCTGCACTGCGCCTCGGAGCAGCCGCCGGTGAGCCCGGCGCGGCCCGCGTAGGAGCGGGCCCCGGGGCCGGGATCCGCCCGATCACGGGACGCACGGCCTCACGTATCCTCGGGACGACCGTCTTCCCGAGGAGCCAGGAGGGGCCGCCCCGTGATCGGTGACGTGATCGCCGAGGACCTCCGGGTCCTGTTCTGCGGCATCAACCCCGGACTGATGTCCGAGGCCACCGGCCACCACTTCGCCCGCCCCGGCAACCGCTTCTGGCCCGTCCTGCACCTCTCCGGCTTCACCCCGCGCCGGCTCGCCCCCGCCGAGCAGGAGGAGCTGCTGGAATACGGTCTCGGCATCACCAACGTGGTGGCGCGCCCCTCCGCGCGCGCCGACGAACTGAGCCGCGAGGAGTACCGCGAGGGCGGCGTGATCCTCAGCGAGAAGGTCACCCGGCTGCGCCCGCGCTGGCTGGCCGTCGTCGGTGTCACGGCCTACCGCGCCGCCTTCGACGACAGGCGCGCCGCGATCGGCCGGCAGGAGCGGACGATCGGTGACACCAGGATCTGGGTGCTGCCCAACCCCAGCGGACTCAACGCCTCCTGGTCACTGCCGAGGATGACCGAGGAGTACGAGCGGCTGCGCGCCGCCGCCGACGGCGAGGACTGAACCCGGACCGGGCCGGATCCGGTCGGACCGGACGGACCGTACGGACCGGACGGGCTCAGGCGTCGCGGCGGCATATCGCCCACCAGCCGGCGCCGGCCGCCGCGGCCGCCCACAGCGCCGTCACCCCCAGCCCCGTCCACGCGCCGAGCAGCCCCTCGGGCGCGGCGTGCAGGATCTGCTGACCCGCCCGGTCGGGGAGGAACTGCGCGACCCTGCCGACCGCCGAGCCTGAGTCACCGCCGAGCACCGGGGACAGGAAGCAGACGACCGGGACGAGCAGGCCGATGGTGCCGACCGGGCTGCGCAGGACGGCCGCCGCCCCGGCGGACAGGGCCGCCAGCAGCGCCAGGTGCAGACCGCAGCCGAGCACCGCGCGCAGTACGCCCGGGGCGCCGGGGCCGACGCCCCGGTCGCCGAGCACCCCCTGGCCCACGAAGAAGGCGCACACCCCCGCGAACAGCCCGGCGGCGAGCACGAGTCCGGCGGTGACGGCCAGCTTGGCCCCGTAGAGCAGGCCGCGGCGGGGCACCGCGGTGAGCGAGACGCCGATGGAGCCGCGGCCGTACTCCCCGGCCACCATCAGGGCGCCGAAGCAGACGGCGGCGATCCGGCCGAAGGAGATGCCGAAGAAGGACGCGAAGAGCGGTTCGAATCCGGGGTCGTCGCCGTCCCGCTGGAGCGCGCAGACGAGGACCGAGACGCCCGCGGTGGCCACGAAGGCGCTCACGAGGGCGAGGACGAGGGCCCGGACGGAGCGGAACTTGGTCCACTCGGAGCGGAGTACGGCGGTGAAGGACATGGTTCAGGACCTCTCGTCGGCGGTGTACTCGACGGCCCCGGCCGTGAGTTCGAGGTAGGCGCGCTCCAGGGAGCCGTGGCTCCCGACGAAGCCGGCCAGCGGTCCGTCCGCGAGCAGCCGGCCGCGGCCGAGGACGAGCACGTGGTCGGCGGTCTGTGCCGTCTCGGCCATCAGGTGGCTGGAGACGAGGACGGTCCGGCCCTCCGCCGCGAGGCGCCGCATCAGTTCCCGGACCCAGATGATGCCTTCCGGGTCCAGGCCGTTGGTGGGCTCGTCCAGCATCAGGACGGGCGGGTCGCCGAGCAGGGCGGCGGCGATCCCGAGCCGCTGGCGCATGCCGAGGGAGAAGGTCCGTACACGCCGCCGGGCGGCCTTCGTCAGCCCGGTCTCCGCGAGGACCTCGTCGACACGGCGGACGCCCAGCCGGTTGCTGTGGGCGAGGGCGAGCAGATGGTCCCGGGCGGTGCGGGCGGGGTGGGCCGCTCCCGCGTCGAGGAGCGCGCCGACGTGCCGCAGCGGTTCGTCGAGGGAGGCGTACGGGCGGCCCCCCACGGTCGCGGTGCCCGAGCTCGGCCGGTCGAGGCCGAGGACGAGGCGCATGGTGGTGGACTTGCCGGCGCCGTTGGGGCCGAGGAAGCCCGTCACCCGGCCGGGTTCGACGGTGCAGGTGAGGCCGTCCACGGCACGGACCCGGCCGTAGCGTTTGGTGAGGCGGACGAGGTCGATCGAGTTCATGCCCCCAGGCTGGCGCCGCGGAGGTGCCCCCGGCCTCCCTCCCGGGCGGGTACCTCCTCCCCCACGCGGGGGAGGTCCCGGCCGGGAGGGGGTTGAGAGGATGACGGCATGCTCGCTCCGTTCCGGCCGCGCCTTCGCGCCGTCGTCCTCACCCGCTGGCTGCACCTGGTCATGGCCTGTGTGGTCGGCACGCTCTTCGCGTTCGTCACCCCCGGGCTCGCGCGCATGAATGACACGCGTGGTCTGTGGCTGCTGGTGCTGCCGCTGCCGTTCCTGTTCGCCGCCGCGACGATCCCGGGCGTGCGGCTCTCCGAGGGCACACAAGCCCGTCTGCTGCTCTTCCCCCACGCCCGGGACGGCCGGCCGCCGGCGGTCGCCGCGAGCGCGTCCGTCTCCTGGGGCGACCGGTGGCGCACGGGGCTGTGGATGGCCCTGCGCTACGAACTGGGCATGCTGACGGCGTTCCTGAGCGTGCATCTGCCGTTCCTCGCCGCGGCGCTCGTCGCGCCGGCCCGGGGTACCATGCCGCCCGCGAAGCCGCCGGTCTGGCCGTCCGCGCTGTGGCCCTCCGGCGGCGGCGCGTGGCACGCGGCGCTCGCCCCGCTGCCCCTGGCGGCCCTGGTGGTGTTCGTCGTCGCGGCCGGTGCCCTGACGGCCGGGGCCGCCCGGCGGTTGCTCGGGCCGTCGGCGGCCGAGCGGATCGCCGCGCTGGAGGAGCGCACGGACCGGCTGCTGGAACACAACCGGCTCGCCCGGGAGTTGCACGACTCCGTCGGGCACGCCCTGACCGTGGCCGTGGTGCAGGCGGGCGCGGCGCGGGCGGCGGGGTCCGAGGAGTTCACCCGGCTGGCGCTGACCGCCATCGAGGAGACCGGGCGGCACGCGCTGGAGGATCTGGAGCGGGTCCTGCGGACCCTGCGGGAGGACGCCCCCGGACCCGGCGACCGCCCGACCCTCGCCGACACCGAGCGGCTGCTGACGGCGGCCCGGGGTTCCGGCGCCCAGGTCACGGCGGAGGTGACCGGCCCGCTGGAGGCCGTACCGGGCCCGGTGTCCCGCGAGGGCTATCGCATCGTGCAGGAGGCGCTGACCAATGTGGTGCGGCACGCGGGTCCGGTGCCGGTGTCCGTACGGATCGCGGTACGGGAGGGGACCCTGGAGCTGGACATCCGCAATCCGCTGCCGTCGTGCCCGGTGGCGGCCGGCGGCCTGGGCGGCGGCAGCGGGCTGCGGGGGATCCGGGAGCGGGCGGCGCTGCTCGGCGGGCGGGCGGAGACCGGTGAGCACGACGGCGGTTGGCGGGTACGGGCGCTGCTGCCGGTGCCCGGGACCGCGCCCCGGGGACCCCGGCTCGGCAAGGGCGGCAAGGGCGGAAGGGACGGACAGGGCGGAAGGGGCGGAGAAGGTGGAAGGGGCGGAGAGGAGTGGCGGGGGGAATGGCCCTCGCCCGCCGCGTCCTAAGGTGATCCGATGCCGATAACCGTCCTGCTCGTCGACGACGAACCCCTCGTCCGCGCCGGTCTCCGCGCGGTCCTCACCGCCCAGCCCGACATCGAGGTCGTCGGCGAGGCCGCCGACGGTGCCGCCGTCCTGCCCCTGGTGCGGTCCCTGCGGCCGGACCTCGTGGCCATGGACGTCCGGATGCCCCTGATGGACGGCATCGAGGCGACCCGGCTCGTGCTCCGCACGGTGGACCCGCCGCCGAAGATCATGGTCGTGACGACGTTCGAGAACGACGACTACGTCTACGACGCGCTGCGCGCCGGGGCGAACGGCTTCCTGCTCAAGCGGGCCGCCCCCGCGGAGATCGTGCGGGCGGTGCGGACGGTGGCCGCCGGGGACTCGCTGCTCTTCCCGGCGGCGCTGCGCGGGCTCGCGGCGGCGCGCGGCAACGAGCGGGCCCGCGCCGCGATGGAGCGGGCGGGGCTGACGACCCGGGAGGAGGACGTCCTGCGGCTGATGACGCGCGGGATGTCCAATCCGGAGATCGCGCGGAGCCTGCTGCTGGGCACCGAGACGGTGAAGTCGCACGTCAGCGCGGTCCTCGCGAAGCTGGGTGCGCGGGACCGCACCCAGGCGGTGATCGCCGCGTACGAGTCGGGATTCGTCTCCCCGGGGTGACGGCGCGGCGCGGTCCCGGACCTCGCCGCCCCGGCCGCCACCCGATACGATCCCGCCAGACAGCAAAGAGCGCGCAAAGCGGCGCGGAACGAGGAGGCGGCACGTTGGGGCGGCTCACCGGTGGGGACCCGTCCCTGCTGCGGCGGATCAATTCGGCCGTGGTGCTGCACGCGCTGCGCACGGCGGCTCCGGCCGCCTCCCCGACGCTCACGGACCTGGTGAAGGTGACGGGGCTGTCCCGGCCGACCGTGGAGGGCGTGGTCGAGGGGCTGATCGACGCCGGTCTGGTGGTCGAGGCAGCCGCCGAGGAGGGCGAGGCGCGGCGCCAGGGGCGTCCGGCGCGGCGCTTCCGGTTCCGCCGGGAGGCCGGTCATCTGCTGGGCATCGAGATCGGGCCGCACCGGATCGCCGCCCTGATGGCGGACCTGGGCGGCCGGGTGACGGGCTCGGCGGCCCAGGAGATCGCGGCGACGGCACCGGCGGACGAGCGGCTGGACGTGGTCCTGGCCACCGTCTCCGACCTGTTGCGGCGTTCGGGCGTGCCGCGCGGCCAGCTGCGCGCGGTGGGTGTGGCCACGCCCGGCATCGTCGAGGCCGACGGGACCGTGCGGCTGGGCACGGCGCTGCCGGGGTGGACCGGACTGCCGCTCGGTGAGCGGTTGCGGCGCTCGTTCCGATGTCCGGTCCTGGTGGAGAACGACGCGAACGCCGCCGCGGTGGCGGAGCACTGGAAGGGCGCGGCCACGGCCTCGGACGACGTGGTGTTCGTGCTGGCGGGGCTGAGCCCGGGGGCCGGGTCGCTGATCGGCGGCCGGCTGCACCGGGGGTACGGGGGCGCGGCCGGTGAGATCGGCGCGCTGCACCTGCTGGGCCGGGAGGCCACCCCGGAGGAGGTCCTCTCCACGACGGGCGAGCCGCTGCACCCGCTGGACGAGGCGCAGGTGGCACGGGTCTTCGCGCTGGCCAGGGCCGGGGACGAGCGGGCCGAGGCGGCGGTGGAGCGCTTTATGCGGCGGCTGGTGCACGACGTGGCCGCGCTGGTGCTGGCGCTCGACCCCGAGCTGGTCGTGGTGGGCGGCTGGGCGGCCGGTCTGAGCGGGGTCCTGGGCCCGCTCCGCGCCGAGCTGGCCCGCTACTGCCTGCGTCCGCCGCAGGTGGTGCAGTCGCTGCTGGGCGAGGCGGCGGTGGCGACGGGCGCGCTGCGGCTGGCCCTCGACCATGTGGAGGAGCAGCTGTTCGCGGTGGAGAGCACGGTGACGGCCCGCCGCTGAGCGGTCCATGGGACCGCGGCGACGGGGACGGTCCCGGTGCGGACCGGGCGTGCGGGTCCCGGCGCGCCCGGGACCTGACGACCGTCACGGGACGGTGGGGAACCCACCGGCCGGACGGCGGGCCCGTGTCCCGGCGCCCGGCCGATGCGGGACACGGGCCCGGCGGACCGACGGCCGGACGCGGCCACGGCACGGGAACGCCACGACGGGTGGGCGAAACCGGGCCGGCCTGCGAGGCCCGGGTGCCCGGCAGGGGCGGTACCGGCGCCCACGGCCCGGCCGTCAAAGGTGCCGGGCCTACGAGCGGTCCCGCGTTCCGGCACGGGAACGCCACGACGCGGGAGGCGGCACCGGCCCCCGTGAGGCCCGGGGGCCGGCGACCGGGGCCTGGCCGGCAGCGGGCCCCGCGCCGGGGGCGTCCGGGGTGGGGACACCGGACGTGACGCGCGCCTGCGGGCCGGCCCGCCGGGCGTCAGCCCGCCAGGAGTTGCACGCCCGCGTCGCCGAAGGTCAGCCGGCAGGTGTCCGCGCGGTAGGTGGCCACGGCGACGGCCGCGGTGCGGCCGGCCGCGATGTAGCGGGTGGTGACGAGGAGGACGGGCGCGCCGGGCAGCCGGTCGAGCTCCTTGGCGTCGTCGGCGCGGGCGGAACCGAGCTCGACGGACTGGTCCTGGCCCTCCAGCGGCAGGCGCTGGAGTTCGCGGAGCACCAGGCGGGCGCGGGCCGGGCCGGTCGGGACGTCGATGCCGGTGAGGCCGGGCACGGAGCGCGCCGGGACGTACAGCAGCTCGGCGGCGACGGGCTGGCCGTGGCTGCGGCGGATGCGGCGGACGGTGTGCGCGACCTCGTCGGGTGCGGTGTCGAGGAGCCGGGCGACGGCCGCGGGCGGGACCGCCGCGACGTTGTCGACGGGCTCCCACGTCTCGGTGCCGGGCCAGGTCTGGCCGGTGTCGCCGACGGCGACGCCCACCCGGGGCGGGGCGACGGTGGTGCCGACGCCGCGGCGGCGCTGGAGGCGCCCTTCCAGTTCGAGCTGTTCGAGGGCTTGCCGGAGCGTGGCCCTCGCGACGCCGAAGCGGGCCGCGAGCTCGCGCTCGTTCGGCAGGATCTCGCCCACGGCGAACTCGGAGTCGAGTGCGTCGGTGAGCACGGTCTTCAGGTGCCAGTACTTCGGCTCCGGCACCGGTTCCAGCTGCGTGGTCCCCACCCTGATCCTCCGCAAAGGCTTTTCGCGCGCTTCTTTATTAAAGGTTGTTGCAGTATGCCTGCGACCATAGGACGGCGCACAGACTTGGTCAAGACCAATGCCTTTCCTTCCCCGGAGGGTCGGATACGGTCATTGATCATCCGATGGTGCGACAAGGAGTGTGCGCATGGGCCGGGTCACCGTAGTGACGGGCGGCAGCAGGGGCATCGGCGCGGCGGTGGCGCTGCGACTGGCCCGGGACGGCCACGCCGTCGGCATCGGCTACGAGCGGGCGCGGGACGCCGCCGAGGCGACGGCCGAGGCGGTGCGCGCCGAGGGCGTCGGCTGTGTGGCCGTACGGGTCGACACCAGTGTCGAGAGCGAGGTCGACGCCTTCTTCGACGAGGTGCGGGAGGAACTGGGCCCGGTCACCGGGCTGGTGAACAACGCGGGGATCACCGGCCTGCTGGGCCGGTTCACGGAGACGCCCGTGGAGCGGATACGCCGGGTCGTGGACGTCAATGTGACGGGCGCGCTGATCTGCGCCCGGCGCGCGGCCCTGGAGCTGTCGACCCGTCACGGCGGACCGGGCGGGGCGATCGTGAACATCTCCTCGGGCGCCGCCACGCTGGGCTCCCCCGGTGAGTACGTGCACTACGCGGCGAGCAAGGCGGCCGTGGACGCGATGACGGTGGGCCTGTCCAAGGAGCTGGCCGCGGAGGGCGTCCGCGTCAACTCCGTACAGCCCGGGATGATCGTCACCGACATCCACGCGGCGATGGGCGACCCGGAGCGGCCGTGGCGGGACTCCGGCCGGGTGCCGATGGGCCGGCCGGGCGAGCCGGAGGAGGTGGCCGGGGCGGTCGCCTGGCTGCTGTCCCCGGAGGCGTCGTACACCACCGGGGCCGTCCTGCGGGTGGCCGGCGGGCTGTGACCGGCGGGCGCGGCCTATGGGAGGAGCCCCGTGAGCTTGTCGGGATTGCGCTGGAGGTAGACGGCCGTGACGCGGCCGTCGGCCACGTCGAGGGCGAGGACGGTGTCCGGGCGGCCCTGTGACAGGACGAGCAGCGCCGGACCGCCGTTGATCTCCAGGAAGCGGTACTCGTACGCGGGCCGGTCCGTCTCCGCCACGGCGAGGAGGAAGCGCCCGACCTTGTCGGCGGACTCGATGACGCGCAGGGGCCCCTTGGCCTTGCCGCCGCTGTCGCCGACCAGGCGCACGTCGGGGGCGAGGAGCTCCATCATCCGTTCGATGCTGCCGCCGGTGGCGGCGGCGAGGAAGCGCTCGGTGAGGTCGCGCCGGAGGGCCGGGTCCACGGTGTAGCGCGGTCGGCGCTCCTCGACGTGGCGGCGGGCCCGGCCGGCGAGCTGGCGGACGGCCGGCTCCGAGCGGTCGAGGGCCTCGGCGATCTCGTGGTGGGGGAAGCCGAAGGCCTCGCGGAGCACGAAGACCGCGCGCTCCAGCGGGGAGAGGGACTCCAGGACGACGAGCACGGCGAGCGAGACGGAGTCGGCCAGCACGGCCCGCTCGGCGGTGTCGGGCACGGTCGTGGCGAGGTCGGTGACGACCGGCTCCGGGAGCCAGGGCCCGGTGTACGCCTCGCGGCGGACCCGCGCCTGCCGGAGCCGGTCGAGGGCCAGCCGGGTGGTGATCCGTACGAGATAGGCGCGGGTGTCGCGCACGTCGTCGCGGTCGGCGGCGGACCAGCGCAGCCACGCCTCCTGGACGACGTCCTCGGCGTCCGCGGAGCCGCCGAGCATCCGGTAGGCCACTCCGGTCAGGAGGGAGCGGTGCTCCTCGAAGGCGTCCAGGACTGTCTCACGTGCGGTCACGGTCCCATCCCAGCGGAACGGATGCGCGCTTGTCCAGACGGGCCCCGGCCAGGCCGCCGCGCCCGGAACCGGACCCCGTGCCGCACGGGGTCTACCCAGCGGTAACCGTTGCTGACATCCTGTCTAAAACCTGTCGCGGACGACGGATCACGAGCGGACGACGAGGAGCCTCCATGGCCGACACGGTCGCCTTCCCCATCGGCACCCCCAACGGGACACGCACGGTCGAGGTGTCCTACGAGCGGCACGGCGGCGGGGAACCCCTCGTCCTGCTGCACGGCATCGGCCACCACCTCCAGGCCTGGGACCCGGTCACCGCGGTCCTCGCCGCCGAGCGCGACGTCATCGCCGTCGACCTGCCGGGCTTCGGCCGCTCCCCCGCCCTGGCCGACGGCATCCCCTACGACCTCGCGCACGTGGTGCCCGTCCTGGGCGCCCTGTTCGAGGCGCTGGACCTCGACCGACCGCACGTGGCGGGCAACTCCCTGGGCGGGCTGCTCGCCCTGCTGCTGGGCCGCGACAAGCTCGTCCGGAGCGTCACGGCGCTCTCCCCCGGCGGCTTCTGGACCGAGGCCGAGCGCCGCTACGCCTTCACCGTGCTGCGCGCGATGCGGGCCGGCGCCGTGACCCTGCCGCCGCGGACCGTCGCCCGGCTGGCCGGCACGGCCGCGGGCCGGGCGGCGCTCACCGGCTCCATCTACGCCCGGCCCGGCCACCGTTCGCCCGACGCGGTGATCGCCGAGACCCGGGCGCTGCGCGAGGCCACCGGGTTCGCCGCCACCCTCGCCGCCGGCCGCCGGGTGCTGTTCACCGACGACGTGCCGGACGTCCCGGTGACCGTCGCCTGGGGCACCGCCGACCGGGTGCTGCTGCGCCGCCAGGGCGTCCGCGCCAAGAAGGTGATCCCCGGCGCCCGGCTGGTGCGGCTGCCCGGCTGCGGTCATGTGCCGATGAACGACGACCCGGCGCTGGTGGCGCGGGTCATCCTGGACACGTCACGCTGACGCGTTCAGGCCGGGGGGCGCGGCGCGGGGGTGTTGCCCGGCGCGGCGGAGTTGGACCAGTCACGGGTGGAGAGCACCAGGCGGTAGCCGTCGGGGTCCTCCACCGTGACGCCCCAGGTGTCCCAGTAGGGGTTGTGGGCCGGGACGCGCTTCCCGCCGTGCGCCTCCAGCCGCTCGACCAGCTCGGGCGGCACCTCCCCCGCGACGTAGACGACGAGCAGGTCCTCCACGGTCGGCACGGGCTCCGTGAACTCATGGGCGGAGACGACCAGTTCGAGGTGCCAGGAGGCGTTCGGCCAGCCGAGCATCAGCAGCGAGTGGGCCTCCTCGGGCGGCGCGTCCGCGGTGGCCTCGTGGCGGAAGAGCACGGACAGGCCGAGCCCTTCGGTCCAGAAGCGTTCGGCGGCGGCGAGATCGCGGGACGGGCGGGCGATGCGCACATGGGCGTGTCCGTCGGCGGGCACGGCTTCCCCCTCTTCCTGGCTCTGTCCGGCTCTACGTGGCTTACCTGGCTCTTCTTGGCCCGGCACACCCGCTGTTCACGGTGTGTTCCGTTGCCGGGCATGTGCCGCCGATAGTAACGAGGAGGCGGCCGGGGCCGGTGTGGCGGGCCGGACACAGGAGGTTGGTTCATGGCATACGGATCCGGGCCCTCGGTCGGCCGGCGTACGGTGCTGCGGAGCTCGGCCGCGACGGCGGCCTCGGTGGCCTCGGTGGCCTCGGCAGGTGGAGTGCTGTCCGCGACCGCGGTCCCCGCGCTGGCGCTCGGCGGCCGGCCGTCGGCAGGCTGGGGCGTACAGGCCGGTGAGGTGACGACGTCCTCCGGTCTGATCTGGGTGCGCTCGGACCGCCCCGCCCGGATGATCGTAGAGACCTCGGCGACCGAGTCGTTCCGCCGGGTGCGCCGCTGGACCGGCCCGCTCGTCGGCCCGGACACCGACTTCACCGGCCGCACGGCGCTGCGCGGCCTGCCGCCGGGCGAGCAGGTGCACTACCGGGTCACGCTCGCCGACCCGGACGACCCGCGGCGCACCTCCCAACCAGTGCGCGGCACCTTCCGCACGGCCCCCGAGCGCCGCCGTGACGTGCGCTTCCTCTGGTCGGGCGACCTGGCCGGGCAGGGCTGGGGCATCAACCCCGACCTCGGCGGCTACCGCATCTACGAGCACATGCGCCGGCTGGACCCGGACTTCTTCCTGTGCGGCGGCGACAACATCTACGCCGACAGCCCGATCCCGCCGACCGTCGCGCTGCCCGGCGGGGGCGTCTGGCGGAACGTCACCACCGAGGAGAAGTCCAAGGTCGCCGAGACGCTCGCGGAGTTCCGCGGCGCCTTCCGGTACAACCTCCTGGACGAGAACCTCCGGCGCTTCAACGCCCAGGTCCCCTCGGTCGTCCAGTGGGACGACCACGAGGTGCGCAACAACTGGTACCCGGGCCAGATCCTGGACGACGCGCGCTACACCGAGAAGAACGTGGATGTCCTCGCCGCCCGGTCGGTGCGCGCCTTCGGCGAGTACTTCCCCCTCTCGGCCCGCCGCCCGGACGGCGACGGCCGCCTCTACCGGGTGCTGCGGCACGGCCCGCTGCTGGACGTCTTCGTCCTCGACATGCGCACCTACCGCAACGCCAACTCCCCCAACCGGCGGCCCGACGACGCCCAGGGCATCCTGGGCGCCCGTCAGCTGGCCTGGCTCAAGCGCGAGCTGGCGGCGTCCCGGGCGGTGTGGAAGGTGATCGCCGCCGACATGCCGCTGGGCCTGGTGGTCCCGGACGGCCCGGCGAACTTCGAGGCGGTGGCCCAGGGCGACCCCGGGGCGCCGCTGGGCCGCGAGCTCCAGATCGCTGAGCTGCTGCGGCACATCAAGCACCGCCGGATCACGGGCACGCTCTGGCTGACGGCGGACGTGCACTACACCTCGGCGCAGCACTACGACCCGGCGCGGGCGGCGTTCAAGGACTTCGCGCCGTTCTGGGAGTTCGTGTCGGGCCCGCTGAACGCGGGCGGCTTCCCGGCGAACGCCCTGGACGCGACCTTCGGCCCCGAACGGGTCTTCCTCAAGGCCCCCGCCACGGCGAACGTCCCGCCCGGCCGGGACAGCCAGTTCTTCGGCGAGGTCGCCATCGCCGGCGACGGCGCCGAGCTGACCGTACGGCTGCGTGACGAGACGGGCGCGGTGCTGTTCACCAAGGTGCTCCAGCCGGGGCGCGTCGGACAGTGACGCCCCGGGGTGCCGGTGGGAAGGTGGGAACGGCCCAGCGGTGCGAGCGGGAGGTCCGGCGTCATGGCCGAGCAGGTGGATGTCGTCGTCATCGGCATGGGGCCGGGCGGTGAGCACGTGGCCGGGCGGCTGGCCGAGGCCGGGCTGAGCGTGGTCGGCGTCGAGGCGGAGCTGGTCGGCGGCGAGTGCCCGTACTGGGGGTGCGTGCCCAGCAAGATGATGATCCGGGCCGGGAACCTGCTCGCGGAGGCCCGCCGGGTGCCCGGCATGGCCGGGGCGGCGCGGGTCGAGCCGGACTGGGCGCCGGTGGCCCGCCGGATCCGGGACGAGGCCACGGACGACTGGAACGACCAGGTGGCCGCCGACCGTTTCACCGGCAAGGGCGGCCGGCTGGCCCGCGGGCGCGGCAGGCTGGCGGGCCCCGGCCGGGTGGTGGTGGACGGCCCCGGCGGCGGCGAGTTCCAGGCCCGGCTCGGGGTGGTCCTCGCGACGGGCACCAAGCCCTCGGTACCGCCGGTGCCGGGCCTGGCCGGGGTGCCGTTCTGGACCAACCGGGACGCGATCGCCGCGAAAGAGCCGCCGCGCTCGCTGACCGTCCTCGGCGGGGGCGCGATCGGGCTGGAGCTCGCCCAGGTCTTCGCCCGCTTCGGCACCCACGTCGAGGTCGTGGAGGCGATGGACGGGCTGCTCCCCGCGGAGGAGCCCGAGGCGGGCGAGCTGCTGATGAAGGTCCTGCGCCGGGACGGCGTGGTGGTGCGGACGGCGGCCCGGGCCACCGGGGTACGCCACCACGGCGACACCTTCACCGTCACCCTGGAAAGCGGCAACGACGTCACGGCCGACCAACTGCTGGTGGCCACGGGCCGCCGCGTGGACCTCACGGACCTGGGCCTGGAGACCGTCGGGCTGGACCCCGCAGCCCGCGCCCTGCCCGTGGACAGCCGACTGCTTGCGGCACCTGCCCTGTGGGGCGTCGGAGATGTGACCGGGCACGGGGCCTTCACCCATGTGGCGATGTACGAGGCGGAGATCGTGGTGCGAGCGGTCCTCGGCGACCCGGGACCGGCCGCGGACTACCGCGCCCTGCCGAGGGTGACCTTCACCGACCCGGAGGTCGGGGCGGTGGGCCTGACGGAGAAACAGGCCCGGGACAAGGGCCTGCGGGTGCGCACGGGCCTGGCCCAGCTGCCGCCCTCGGCACGCGGCTGGATCCACAAGGCGGGCAACGAGGGCCTGGTGAAGCTGGTCGAGGACGTGGACCGCGGAGTCCTCGTCGGAGCCACCACGATCGGGCCGGCGGGCGGCGAGGTGATGTACGGCCTGGCGGTGGCGGTACAGGCCGGCGTGCCGGTCGAGGCGCTGCGGCACATGATCTACGCCTATCCGACCTTCCACCGGTGTGTGGAGGAGGCGCTGGCCGGCCTCCGCTCGGGTGACACCGCGGAGTAGGGCGGGGGCTGCGGTCGGGGAGCACGACCGGAGCACACGGTCCAGTGATCGGCGCCGAGGGCGCTGGCGAAATGCGGCGGCCCCTTCGCTTCTCAGACGGTGAGAGCCGCCCTTGTCACTTCCGTCACCAATAAATCTACACGAGCTACGCGTACGAATCGCCCTGCGTGGAGGCGTCCTCAATCGCCCCGAATCGAACATTCGCGTCGCCCGCGAGAGCGTCCAGTGCACGCTGAAGGCGTTCGGCTACCACAGCGGCGGGGTCGTCGGCGTCCCGCGGCATCGGCTCGGCGGCCACTGCTGCCGCCAGGACCTCCGGAGCCACCAGAGCGCCCGCGACAGCTTCAGCCGCACGCTTGCACACCGGATGCCGTGCGGGCAGCCGATAGGCCGCCGCCCGCACGGAGACGGGCAGCGCGGCCCGGAACCGAACCCACGCCCGGTCGCCGCTCCCCTGGAGAATCACCTCTCCTTCCATCCCACCCTCGCGCACGCGGACAGCGACTGTACGGACGGCATCAACCATCAACGTGTCACCACGTGTAGGACGTGTCGCTTCCGCACGTGCGGAAGGCTGTGGCGTTACGTGCGGAACGCTGGAGGCGTTACGTGCGGAAGGTTCGCCCCCCGCAGCCTCGCCTGAACGTTCCGCACGTGCGGAAGGTGCGGAGGGCTCCGAACGTTCCGCACGTGCGGACGGATGGGCACCCCGGCGCTCTTCGTTGGCGATGCGCCGACGGTCGTCGCGCAGTACGTCGAGACACGCCTGCCAGTCGGGGCGGTCACCCAAGGGAAAGGTCAGGCGGTACCCGCGCTGGAGGCCCTTGGCCGTGCGGTTGATGACGATGAGCCCGGCAGCCTCGGCGGCGGCGTAGAAGCGGATGACCGTTTCCTTTGAGGTCCGGGTGAACGTGGCGACGGTCGGGACTGACGGCGGGGTCTTGACGTTCACGCCGTCGGCGTCGCACTTGTCGCCGAGGTAGAGCAGGAAGCCGGTGAAGTCGCCGCCCAGGGAGCGCCACTGACGCTGACCTGCGGAAGCGCGGGGTATCTGGGCCACCCACCGGTTTTCGAGCGCCAGGCGCCACGTGAGCCGTACAGTCTCGGTGGCGGGCGTGGGTGGCATGGGGGTGCTCCTGGTGATGCTGGTCGGCAAGATTTTCGGAACACCTAGAGCGTACGCATAATCCGTGTAAGTTGTCATCCTTGGTGAGTGGCCAGAACCTACACGCTAAAAGTGCCCTATCCTGATGAGTGGAGCCTGCCCCGAGGAGAACCGTCATGCCCGCCGCAACCAGCCCCCAGGGCGACACCACCAGCACCCGGCGCAACTTCTCCGTCGAAGAGGCCGTCTGGGCGGCCGCCCAGGACAAGGCGAAGAACCAGGGCCTAGTCATCACCCGCGCCCTCGAATACCTCCTGGTCGGCTACACCGCAGGCACTATCACCATCACCCCGCCCGCCTTCACCTACGGCCGCGATCGCGTCCGCCGCAGCGCCGACATCACCGACATCACCTGGAATACCGCTGATAACCGGCGCCAGGCTGACGGCCTGCGCTCGATGGCCGCCCTCGTCGAGCTCCTCCTGCGCGGCTACGTCGACGGCACGATCACGCTCACCGTCATCGCCGCCGGCCACGCACGCGACACCGCCGCCCCCGCCGGCCGGGAGGCCACAGCATGAGCAACACGCCCGCCGAGCCGCCGCAGCGCCCCGCGATCACCACCGGCATCGCCGCCACGATCCGGGAACTCGCCGCTCTCGAAGACCGCCCGCCGGAGACCTCACCGTCGGGTACACCACGGGCGCGCTGAAGATCCCGGACGGACCGATCGACGCCAGCACCTGAGGCTTCTTCGACGATCTCACCGATCTCGCCAAGTGTCTGCTGCACCCGAGTACTGTCCTGGTTCACCTCACGCCGCTCGTCCTCCTCGCCTCATTGCGTGCGTGGCCTCACTCTTCGTCGCGGCCGTCGTCATCCTGATCGTCGGCAGGCTGAGCGTGGACCCAGCGATGCGGATGCGACGGACCCGTTGCCGGACTCGCTGCGAGGTCGTCGTCCCGTCGCCGTCGTCCATGGACGACGTTGGGGGCGGCGACAGCATGGGAGCGCGCTGGTGTCCTGCCACAAGCCTTCATCGTCGAACCTGGAGCGCTCGACCAGTGTCCTGAGGGGGCTGTCAGTGGGCGACGAGCGAGCCCGCGGGGAAGAGCGGAGTCACGAGGAATACTTTTGGTCGCCGCCGACACTCCTTGTCGAGCACAGCTAAAGACCGCCACCAGGACGAAGGTCGACCAGAAGTGGTGAGACACGCTCGCCGCGCACCGTGGTCAGTGAGATCACCGCGTGCCCGGCGGGGACAGAGTGAGCCAGTTCGGAGGCCGACCACCGCTCGCGTTCGACCTTCCGTACGGTCACGGATTCTGCGGTGACCGCCCGGCCGGTGACAATACGGCGCACTACGTGGCTCGCGCGGGTGAGTGGTTCATGCGCAATGACCTGCTGGTTGGTCACGTCGCGGGTCTCCACCCACTCCTTGCCCCATACCTCGGCGAATCGTGCGCCCTCCCACGTCGTCACCCCGGCGAAGGCCATTCGGCATCCGACCGATCCGAGCAAGGGGGCGCGCAGAGGCTCCGGAACCTCCTCGAGCGTCCGGATGGTCAGCACTGCGCCCGCGCCGACGGAGCGCAGCCGCTGGATGCCCCGTAGCGCTTCGGCCGTGATGGTGTGCGAGGCGTCGTCCAGCACCAGGGCAGCGAACACCGACCGATCCCTCCGAGCGACCGCGTGCTCGGTGAACTGGGCAAGCACCAGCCGGGTCAGTATCCGCGATGTCTCGGTGTGGCCGCGCGCGGGCAGGTCGATGCGGACACGCAGAGGGTGGTCCAGAGCTCGCAGCGAGAACAAGCGGTCACCTGCGGTGGAGTCGAACAAGGTGGTGAAGGCTGGCCGGTCGAGCAGCGCGATGCGATCAGCAAGCAGCGCCCCCACGTCCCCCGGCCGACTCGACTGCCGCTCCCGCGCGTCCAGCTCCCGCAGTTGCGCATCCTCCCCGGCCTTCTCCAGGGCCGAGCGAAGCGCCCCGAGGGCAGCGGGCGAGCCGTCGAGCAGTTCCCGTAACTCCGGCACAGACGGGAAGCGGCCATGGATGGCGCGGTAAGGGCCGAGGAGCTGTGCCAGAACCGCCGCGGCTCGACGGCTGCCGCCTCCCTCGAGCGCTGTGAGGTCGCCGACCAGGCCCTCCGCGAGCATGCCGGCAGCGGCGTCTGGGTCGGTCGTACCG
This sequence comes from Streptomyces albireticuli, assembly GCF_021228125.1. GTDB lineage: Bacteria > Actinomycetota > Actinomycetes > Streptomycetales > Streptomycetaceae > Streptomyces > Streptomyces albireticuli. The sequence continues at coordinate 1,282 of NZ_JAJQQS010000015.1, read as the reverse complement.
CCATATAGGTCGAGGCCGTACCGGGAGCCGGTCTCGCCCGTTCGGACGATCACGTCGAAGGCATCGTCGGGTGCGAGCACTGCCCCCGCAGAGCCCACCGCGATGACAGCGGCCTGTCCAGCCAGCGCCTGCAGGCACAGCGACTCCACCACAGGCCGCACCAGGTGGGCCGTCTTGCCGGAGCCGGCCGGTCCGACGGCCACAAGCGAGGTCCCCAGGAGGTCTGGGTCAAGAGCGACGCCGACGCCCCGGTGCTGGTACGGATTACGGACATCCTCCACTGCGGCGCCGATCCGCACCTGGCGCGTCAGAAGGTCGTGCCGGGCGATACGCACGGGCAAATCACGCCCGCCGGACGGATGCCGACAGGCAGCCGCACCCAGGCGCTGCACAGCGTCGATGAACGCAGCGAAGCGTGTTGGATGGATCCGTACCGACTCCCAGGCCCGGGCGATGCGCGCATGGTCAACGTCGCTCATCAACCCCGCGCGCGCTTCCCCGGCCAGTCGGTCGGCGGCAGCGCTGGCAACGCCGCCGGCGGCCCGCAGCTCGGGCCATTCGAGCGGGTCGGCCTCCGGCTTCGGAGCCGGGGCTCGCTGTTCCATGAGGCGGCGAGATGGCGCGAGAACGTACCGGCGCCCGACCTCCTGCCAGCGCCCGAGTCGCCCGAAACCTACAACCAACACAAGTGCGAACAACGCGTAATAGAAGTATGCCGACCAGACAAACAACTCCTGCGAACCGCCTTCCTTCCTCCAGGAGTCGGGGGTGAACAGCAGCAGCGGCCACAGCCAGTAGGAGCCGAGATATCCGTTCCAGCACAGCGACCACACCAACCAACCGCACACCAGCGAGATCAGCGCGCCGCTGACCAACTGACGCCCCGGAATCCGGTCCGGCTCCTCCGGCGGCTTGGGGCGGTACGCGAACTTCCAGGTCCCGGGAGCGACCCCGACCGCGCGCGGGGTCCGCAGCCAGTCGACAAATGCCTCGCCCCTACCACTCATAAGAGGCGGCGCACTCGGCTTCGGTGGCGCGGCCGGGCGCGGCGGCGGATTGGAGCCAATGTCGCGCGGGTCGAATATGCCGTCAGTTTCCATGTGAAGCCCTGCCCCCTGACAACCCGTGATCATGCAGTGTGCACCTCAATGTAGTGTGAACCGTTCCGACTTCTCTGCCGCTCCGTTGTGAGCTAGCAGAGAGGATGGGCGCCATGCCCAAGAAGATTGACTCAACGCTTCGTAGCCAGGCTGTGCGGCTGGTGATGGAGCATCGCGCGGAG
>NZ_JAJQQS010000014.1 GCF_021228125.1 Streptomyces albireticuli | reverse complement strand
ATCTACCTCCAAGGCGGCACCACCGAACACACCCACGGCATCACCTCCACCCTCCTCTCCACCCTCGCCGTCCGCTCCGGCCACATCCGCGACTCCCTCCTCCTACGCCGCGCCGAACAGGACGTACCGGTTGGCGAGCTGGCGGCCGTACCGCTCGGCTGACGCCGCTTCCGGCCGTCACCGCACCGCGGCCCTCCCGGGAATCGCCCGGGAGGGCCGCGGTGTGCTTCCGGTCGGAAGCGCGTGGAACGACGTCGTCGCCCGGAAGCCGCGGGCACCCACCCTGACCGGCAACGGTGGGTGGGTGCCCGCGACTTCCGGGCGACGAGGGGTGTCACCAAACACGGAGGTCCGGTCGCGGACGGGTCGCCCCGGCACCGGCGGTGGGCTGCGCGGTCAGGGAGCGGGCGAAGACGCGTGAGCCGCGCCCCGGGTCCAGGGACACGGCCCAGGCCCGGGGCGCCCGCCCGGCGTCCGTCTCCCGGAAGCCGCTGCGGACGAACGCCTCGCCGCCGCCGGTCGTCGCCGCGAACACCTCGCCGACCGACCGCGCGGCGGCCTCCCGCAGCAGCGCGGCCAGCAGCCGCGACCCCACTCCGCGCCGCTGACGGCCGGAGCGCACACAGAAGTTGTGGAGCACCGCGGGCACGCCGACCGGCGCCCGCGCGTCCCCCGGGTACGCGCGCAGGGCCACGCAGCCCTCCAGGACCCCTTCGCCGTCCTCGGCCACGAGGAACTCCCGGGCCGTCGTCGCATACGTCTCGGGCGTCCGCCACAGGAGCGCGCCGGAGCGCATGAACGGCTCCGACAACGCGTACAGCCCGGCCGCGTCGGCGGCGTGGGCCACCCGCACGGAGGGGGGCGCGAGGGTCCGCTCGCTGGTGGGGGATACGGCAGTTCGGCAGTGCGCCGCGGCCACGGTGGTCCTTTCCTCACTCCGGGCGCGCGGGGAAGCCGCTCGCGCCCGGGGGCGTCCCGGGGCGGCACCGGGTGGAGCCGGGTGGTGGTGCCCTGACTCGGGCGAACGGGGTGGGGTGCGGGGGAGCGCTCCTCAGCAGGGGCCGCCCGGATAGTCGTCCGTCTCGGGCGCGCCCGCGTCGCGCATCCTGCGCAGCACCCCGCGCAGGGTCGGCCCGTCGTCGATGAACTCCGGGCAGTTCGTCATGGTGTCGAAGACCATGGTTCCGTCGGTGGCGTGCCAGATGACCCACCGGTCCGAGGGGGTCGACCACAGGTGCGCGTACCGCCGCACCCGGTCGTCGTGCGTGCTCATGCGCGGCCTTTCCGTTCTCCCGCGCGCCGGGCCGGACCCGGCCGGGCGCACGGGAGGTGCTGCCGAACGGGCCGGCCCGCACCCCGCCGGGGCGGAGTGCGGGCCGGTGTCCGTGCTCAGGGGCGGTCGGTGAGGTAGCCGCCCATCGTGGTGAAGTAGTCGGCCGCGGACAGCTCCCGGCCGTCCTCGGTGCGGACCCGCTCGACGGCCAGGCCGTGGTTGCGGCCGGTCCGGGCGTCGGCGCCCGCGACGATCACCACCGCGTCGTCCTCCCGGTAGAAGATCCGGCCGGGCGTACCGCCGTAGCGGCCTTCGGAGACCCTCGCGGCCAGGATCTCCAGGCGCTTGCCGCGGTGGTGGGTGAAGGCGGCCGGGTACGGCGCCGACTGGGCCCGTACCAGACGGTCCAGGACCTCCGCGGGCCAGCTCCAGTCGATCCGGATGTCCTCGGTGGAGCGCTTGTGGAAGAAACTGGCCTTGCTGCGGTCCTGCTTGACCCAGTCGGTGCGCCCGGAGGCGATGAGGTCCAGGCCGTCCACGGTGATGGGCCCGAAGAGTTCCAGCGTCTTGCGGAACAGGTCGGTCGTGGTGTCCCTCGGACCCACCGGCACCGCGCGCTGGAGCACGATGTCACCCGCGTCGAGGACCTCGTCCATCATGTGCGCGGTGACGCCCACCTCCTTCTCGCCGTTGATGAGGGCCCAGATCAGCGGTGAGAAGCCGGCGTAGGCCGGAAGCAGCGAGTCGTGCACGTTGAGCGTGCCGTGCCGCGGCAGGTTGAAGATGCGCTCCGGGATCCAGGTGCGCCAGTTGGTCGCGACGATGACGTCCGGGTCGGCTTCCTTCAGCCGGGCGAACAGCTCCTCGTCGTCGGGGCGGTTGCGGATCAGGACGGGCACGCCGTGCTGCTCGGCGAGGTCGGCGACGGAGTCGTCCCAGATCTTCTCGTAGGCGTGCTCGCTCTTGGGGTGCGTCACGACCAGGGCCACTTCGTGCTCGGAGTCGAGGAGCGCCTGAAGGGTGCGATGCCCCCAGGTCTGATAGCCGAACATGACGACCCGCATGGGGTTCCTCCTTGGAGCGGTGGCTTGATCGCTCGCAAGTAAAGCAAGCCTTGCCTAACCTCGCAACGACGGGGATCTCTCACCGAGATGACCGCCGACCCCCGTCGACAGGGGCTCCTGACTTAGGTTAGGTTTGCCTAAGTTATCTCGTGTCGTCGTCCTCGCACGCCTCCCGGGAACCCCTGCGGATCCCCTCGATCCGCTGCGCGCCCCTGCCCGGCCGCGGTGTCCTCGACCGGTCCGCCCGACCGCCCTTGAACGTGAAAGGGACCCCTGTGTCCAACGGTTCTCCTCCCCTGCCGAAGAAGCTCCTCGGCAAGCTGCCCTCCGTGGCCGTGGCCCTCGCCGCCGCACTCGCCCTGACCGCCTGCGGCGGCGGTTCCGACAAGGAGGAGGACTCCGCCGCCAAGGAGGGCTCCTCCGGCGGCGCCTTCCCCGTCACCGTCGAGCACAAGTACGGCAGCACGGAGATCAAGAAGGCGCCGAAGAGGGTCGTCACCCTCGGGCTGTCCGACCAGGACGCGGTGCTGGCGCTCGGCGTCAAGCCCGTCGGCTCGGTCGACTGGTTCAAGGAGAAGCCGTACGGCAAGTGGCCGTGGACCAAGGACCTGTGGGGCTCGCGGACGCCGACGGTCGTGGGCGAACGTGACGAGTACAACATGGAGAAGATCGCCGGCCTCAAGCCGGACCTGGTCGTCGCCCAGTACTCGGGCATGAAGAAGGAGCAGTACGAGACGCTCAAGAAGATGGGCGTCCCGGTGGTCGCCCAGCCGAAGGGCCACGCCGACTACATGGCGCCCTGGCAGGTGTCGACCCGTCAGATCGGCAAGGCCCTGGGCAAGGAGGGCGAGGCCGAGAAGAAGATCGCGGACATCAGCGCGCGCTTCAAGGCCGTCCGCGAGAAGCACCCGGAGTTCGCGAAGCAGACCCTCACGGTGGCCGACAGCTTCGAGGCCGGCAAGTACTCGGCGTTCACCAAGGGCGACCCCAAGGCGATCTTCTTCTCCGAGCTCGGCTTCAAGCTCAAGCCCGAGATCGACAAGCTGGCCAAGCCCGGCTGGAACGTCGCCGAACTGAGCGCCGAGAAGCTGGACGTGCTCGACGCCGACCGGCTCGTCTGGGTCACCTCCAGCACCCAGGCCAACGACCGCATCAAGGGCGAGCCCTTCTACAAGAAGCTGAAGGTCGCCGAGGAGAAGCGGGACCTGTTCGTCCCCTACGAGGGTCCCGACGTCGGCGCCGCGTTCTCCTTCAACACGGTGCTCTCCATCCCCTACGCCATCGACGAGATCGTGCCGCTGCTGACGGCCGCCAAGAACTGACGCTCCAGAGCAGACGCAAGACCAGGGAAAGGCAAGACGAACATGTGTGATGCCGAGTCCGCCCGGACGCAGGCGACCGGACTGCCACTGACCGGTGCGCAAACCGGTATCTGGCTGGCCCAGCAGATCGAGCCGGACAGCTCGGCGTACAACATCGCGTTCTACCTGGAACTGCGGGGCGCTGTCGACCTCGACCGCCTGACCGCCGCCGTGCGGCGGGCGGTCGAGGAGGCCGGGCCCCTGCACATCCGTGCCGAGGCGGGGCCGGACGGCCCGCGCCAGTACCCCACCCGCCTCCCCGTCGAGGTGCGCCACGTCGACCTGCGCGCCGAGCCGGACCCCGAGGCCGCCGCCGACGCGTGGGCCGAAGCCGAGCGCGACCGGCCCGCGGACCTCGCCCGCGGCCCGCTGTTCGCCCAGGCCCTGCTCCGGCTGGCCGACGACCACGTCCGCTGGTACCAGCGGTACCACCACCTCGCCGTCGACGCGGCCGGCGTCGTCCACCTGACCCGCCGGGCCGGCGCGCTCTACCCCCCCGGCGCGGACGCGGAAGCGCCCGCCTGGGAGCTCACCCGGCTCGTCGACGCCGACCGCGCCTACCGCGCCTCCGGGCGGTTCGGAGCCGACCGCGACCACTGGACGGACCGGCTCGCCGACCGCCCGGAGCCCGTCCGCCTCGTCCCGCGCGGACAGGCACCCATGACACGCCGGGTCCGGCGCACCACCGAGCTGTCACCCGCCCTCACCACCCGCCTGCGCGAGGCCGCCGCCGGACTCGGCGTCCGCACCTCCCGCCTGCTGGTCGCGGCCGTCGCCGCCTACCTGCACCGGGCCACCGGCGAACGGGACCTCATCCTCGGCCTGCCGGTCACCGCCCGCGCCGACGACGGCACCCGGGACCTCCCCGGCATGCTCTCCAACGTCCTCCCCCTGCGCGTCACGGTCCGCCCGGAGATGACCACCGCCGCACTCGTGGACGCGGTCCGCCACGAGATCGCCGAGACCCTCGCGCACGGCCGCTACCGCGCCGAGGAACTGGCCAGGGACCTGGGCCTGACCGACGGCGTCGCCGAACTCGTCGGACCCACCGTCAACATCCTCCCCGCCGCCGGGGACTTCCGCTTCGGCGACCACGAGACCGCCTTCCACCCCGTCTGGCTCGGCCCGGTCAGCGACCTCGCCGTCACCGTCACCGCCCCCGAGGACGGGAACATACGCGTCGGCCTCGACGCCGACGCGGACGTCTGCGGACAGCGCGAACTGGACGACCACGAAACCCGGTTCCTGCGCGTCCTCACCGCCATGGCGGACGCCGACCGCCCCCTCGGCCGCATCGAGCTGACGGACGAGGCCGAGCGGACCCTGCTGTTGACGGAGTTCGGCACCGACCCCCGCGAGGCCCCCGAGCTCACCTGGCCCGCCGCCTTCGAACGGCAGGCCCGCAGCACCCCGGACGCCGTCGCCCTCGTCTGCGAGGACCGCGAACTCACCTACGCCGAACTCGACGCGGCGTCGGGCCGGCTGGCCCGCCTGCTCACCGCGCGCGGCGTGCTCCCCGAGGACGTCGTCGCCGTCGCCCTGCCCCGCTCGCCCGAGCTGGTGACCGCCCTCCTCGCGGTCATGAAGGCGGGCGCGGCCTATCTGCCGCTCGACGCCGACCACCCCCGCGAGCGGATCGCGTACATGCTCGCCGACGCCGGGGCCCGGACCGTCCTCACCACCCGCGAACTGGCCGGCGAGCTGCCGGACGGCCTCGGCGGCACCCCCGGCGGCACCCGCCTGCTGCTCGACGACCCGGCCGTCACCGCCGAACTGGCCGCCTTCGACGCCCCGGCCACCGCCGTGCCGGTCTCCCTCGACCAGGCCGCCTACGTCATCTACACCTCCGGCTCCACCGGCCGCCCCAAGGGCGTCGTCGTCACCCACGACGGCATCGGCAGCCTGATCACCACGGCCACCGACCGGCTCGGCATCGACTCCGGGAGCCGCGTCGTGCAGTTCGCCTCGGCGGGCTTCGACGTGACGGTCTGGGACCTGGTCATGTCCCTGTGCGTCGGCGGCCGCGTCATCGTCGTCCCCGCCGAGCGCCGCGTCGCCGGACCCGCCCTCACGGACTACATCGCCGCCCACCGGGCCACCCACATGATCCTGCCGCCGTCCCTGGTGTCGGCCCTGCCGCAGGACTGCGACCTCCCCGACGGCTCCGTCCTCGTCGTCGGCACCGAGGCCGTGCCCGGGGAGCTGATCGCCCGCTGGTCCGGCCGGCTGCGCGTCGTCGTCGCCTACGGACTGACCGAAGCGACCGTCAACTCCACGCTGTGGTCCGCCGAAGCTGACCGCCCCGGCCCCGTGCCCATCGGCCGGCCCGACCCCAACACCCGCTGCTACGTCCTCGACCAGGCCCTCCGCCCGGCGGGCACCGGAGTCGAGGGCGAGCTCTACGTCGCCGGGCGCGGCCTGGCCCGCGGCTACCTCGGCCGGCCCGGCCTGACCGCCGGACGGTTCGTCGCCGACCCCTTCGGCGCCCCGGGCGAGCGGATGTACCGCACCGGCGACCGCGTCCGCTGGGGCGCGGACGGCAACCTGGAGTTCCTCGGCCGCGCCGACGGCCAGCTCAAGATCCGCGGCCACCGCATCGAACCCGGCGAGATCGAGAGCGCCTTCATGGCCGCCCCGGGCATCGCCCAGGCCGCCGTCCTCGTCCGCCAGGACCACCGGGGCACCAAGCGCCTCGTCGCCTACCTGGTCGGCGACACCGGCGCGGACCCACGCGCCACGGACGCCGCCGTCGCCGCCGCACGCGCGGAGCTGGCAGGCACGCTGCCCGAGCACATGGTGCCCTCGGCCGTCGTGGTCCTGGACGGGCCGCTCCCGCTGACACCCAACGGAAAGCTCGACACCAGGGCCCTCCCCGACCCCGAGTGGACCGCCCTCGCCGGCGGCGCCGCGCCGACGACGCCGGCCGAGACCACGCTCGCCGGGCTGTTCGCCGACGTCCTCGGCCTGCCCTCGGCGGGTGTCCACGACAGCTTCTTCGCCCTCGGCGGCGACAGCATCGTCGCGATCCAGCTGGTCGAACGCGCCCGCGCCGCCGGCCTCGCGCTCACCCCCCGCGACGTCTTCCGCCACCGCACGGTCGCCGCGCTCGCCGCGGCCGCCGGCACCGACGCCGGTACGGACCGCCCGGCCACCACCGCCGTCGAGCTGGACGACACGGCCCTGCCGGTCTCCCCGCTCCAGGAAGGCTTCTTCTTCCACGCCCGCTTCGACGAGCACGCCACCGACCTCTACCTGGTGCAGGAACTCCTCGACCTCGCGGGCCCCGTCGACGCGGACCGGCTCCGCCGCGCCCTCCAGCACCTCCTCGACCGGCACCCCCTGCTGCGCGCCGGCTTCCGCCAGCTCCCGGACGGCCAGGTCGTCCAGCGGGTGGCCGAGGCCGTCACCCTGCCGTGGCGCGAGGCCGAGGCCACCGGCGCCGCCCTGGACGCGCTGCTCCGGAACGACCGCGCCGAGCGCTTCGACCTCACGACCCCGCCGCTCCTGCGGGCCACCCTGGTCCGCGACGGCGCGCGCCACCGGCTCCTCCTCACCCTGCACCACATCGTCGCCGACGGCTGGTCGGTCTCCGTCCTGCTGCGCGAACTCCTCGCCGCCTACCGGGGGGAGGAGCTCCCCGCCCCCTTCGACCCGCGCGCCCACCTGGCCTGGCTGGCCGGCCGCGACCGCGAGGCCGCCCGGAACGCCTGGGGCCTGGCCCTCGCCGACCTGCCGGGCCCGACCCGGCTCACCGCACCGGACGCCGACGGGAAGGACGCGCGACCGGAAGCGCGCCCGGAACACCTCGACACCAGCGTCCCCGAGCCGCTCACCGCGCGCCTGACCGCACTCGCCCGCGCCCACGGCCTCACCCTGAGCACCGTCGTCCACGGCGCCTGGGGCCTCCTCCTGGGCGGGCTCACCGGCGGCGCGGACGTCGTCTTCGGCAGCACCGTCTCCGGGCGCGCCACCGAGGTCGACGGGCTGGCCTCCGCCGTCGGCCTGTTCATCAACACGGTGCCCACCCGGATGCGGGTACGGCCGGACGACTCGCTCACCGAGGCGCTGCGGCGCCTCCAGGACGAGCACGCCGGGCTGCTGGAGCACCACCACCTCGGCCTCGCCGACATCCAGCGCACCGCCGGCGGCGGGGACCTCTTCGACACCCTCGTGGTGTTCGAGAACTACCCCGACCCGCGACGGCCCGACGCGGGGGACGACGCCCTGGACATCACCGGCGTCGAGGTCCACGACGCCGTGCACTACCCGCTCGCTCTCGTCGTCCGGCCGGGCGACCGCCTCGACCTGCGGTGGAAGCACGACGCCGCCCGGCTCGACGGGCCCGCCGTGCGCGTGCTCGCCGACCGCTTCCTCGCCCTGCTGGAGACCCTCGTCTCCGAGCCCGGCCTGCCCGTCGCCCGGCTCGACCTGCTGACCCCGTCCGAGCACGAGCGCCTCGCCGAGCTCGACGCGACCGCCCGCACCGTGCCCGACACCACGCTCGCCGCCGCGTTCGCCGCCCAGGTGGCGCGCACCCCCGAGGCCACCGCCGTGGTCTACGAGGGCGAGCGGCTGTCGTACGCGGAGCTCGACCGGCGCGCCGAGGACCTGGCCCGCCGGCTGCGGGCCCGCGGCGTGGCACCGGAGCGGCGCGTCGCCGTCGCCGTGCCGCGCTCGGCCGAGCTGATGGTCGCGCTCCTCGGCGTCCTCAAGGCGGGCGCCGCCTATCTGCCCGTGGACCTGGACTACCCGGCCGACCGGGTGGCGTTCATGCTCGCCGACTCCGGCGCCCGCGTCGTCGTCACGACCGAGGCCGCGGCCGGCCGGCTGCCCGGCGGCGCCGAGGGCCCGGAGCTCCTCGTCCTCGACCACACCGAGGAGGTCCCCGACTCACCCGTCGAGCACGCCCGTCCCGACCACCCCGCCTATCTCATCTACACCTCCGGTTCCACCGGCCGCCCCAAGGGCGTCGTCGTCACCCACCGGGCGATCGTCAACCGCCTCGCCTGGATGCAGGGCAGCTACGGTCTGACGGCCGACGACCGGGTCCTCCAGAAGACCCCGTCGAGCTTCGACGTGTCGGTGTGGGAGTTCTTCTGGCCGCTCCTCGAAGGAGCCGCCGTCGTCCTCGCCCGCCCCGACGGCCACCGCGACCCCGACTACCTCGCCGGGCTCATCCACGCCGAACGCGTCACCACCCTGCACTTCGTGCCCTCGATGCTGGCCGCGTTCGTCCAGGCCATGGAGGCCGGCACGGCCCCCGACGGCTGGCCGGCGAGCCTGCGCCGGGCCTTCGCCAGCGGCGAGGCGCTCACCGGCGCCACCGCCCGCCGCTGGTGGGACCTCACCTCCCGCGCCGGGCACGGGCCCGTACCCCTGCACAACCTCTACGGGCCCACCGAGGCCGCCGTCGACGTCACCTGGTTCCCTTACACAGGCGCCGGTGACCGCGACGTCCCCATCGGCCGCCCGGTGTGGAACACCCGGCTGTACGTCCTGGACCCCTTCCTGCGCCCCGTCCCCGACGGCGTGCCCGGCGAACTCCACCTCGCCGGCGTCCAGCTGGCCCGCGGCTACCACGACCGGCCCGGCCTGACCGCGGCCCGGTTCGTCGCCGACCCGTTCGGCGCCCCGGGCGAGCGCATGTACCGCACCGGCGACCTCGTACGCCGCCGCCCCGACGGGAACATCGAGTACCTCGGCCGCACCGACCGCCAGGTGAAGATCCGCGGCAACCGCGTCGAGCTGGGCGAGATCGAGGAGGCCCTGTCCCGGCAGCCCGGCGTCGCCCACGCGGCCGTCACCGTCCGCGACGGCGCGCTCGTCGGCTACGCCGTGCCCGACCCCGGCGCCACCCTGGACACCGGCGCGCTGTACACGGCACTCGCCGCCGAATTGCCCGCGACCATGGTGCCCGGCGCCCTCGTCCCCCTGGCCGCGCTGCCGCTGACCCCCAGCGGCAAACTCGACCGGAACGCCCTGCCCGCACCCGCCGCGGCCGTCGCGGGAAGCGGCCGCGAACCGCGCGACGCCCGCGAACGCGCCCTGTGCGAGATCTTCTCCGACGTCCTCGGACTGCCCGCGACCGGCGTCGACGACGACTTCTTCGTCCTGGGCGGGGACAGCCTCACCTCCATCACCGTCGCCACCCGCGCCCGACAGCAGGGAATCGCCATCAGCCCCCGGGACGTCTTCGTCCGCCGCACGCCCGCCGCGCTCGCCTCCGCCTCGGCCCCCGCCTCGGCCCCCGCCTCGGCCCCCGCGCCCGATCCCGCCCCCGAGGCCGGTGTGACCGTCGCCGCCGCGGACGCCGGACAGGCCGCCGCCGCGCTCCAGGCCGTCCTGGCCCAGCAGTCCGGGGTCCCCGTCGACCCCGCCCTGCGCGCGCTCCTGGACCAGCTGGTCGCCGCCTCCGCGACACCGGAGGAGACCGCCCCCGAACCCCCGTCCACCGGCCTCGTCCTCTCCCCGGAGGAGACCGGCCGCGTCGAGGCCGCCGCCGGACGGCCCCTCGCCGACGTCTGGCCGCTCTCCCCCCTCCAGGAGGGCATGTACTTCGAGGCCACCTACGACGTGGGGACGCTCGACGTCTACCTCTCCCAGGAGGCCCTCGACCTCGACCACCGCGTCGACGCCGACCGCCTCCGCGCCGCCTGCCGGACCCTGCTGGCCCGCAACGCCGGCCTCCGCGCCGGATTCACCAGCGACGGCCTGCCCCGCCCCGTGCAGTTCATCGTGGACGGCGCCGAGATCCCGCTGACGGAGACCGACCTCTCCGCGCTGTCCGGGGAGGAGCTGGACACCCGCGTCGGGGAGCTGCTCGCCGCCGACCGCCGGGAGCGCTTCGACCTCGCGACGCCGCCGTTGTGCCGGCTGCTGCTCATCCGCCTCCCCGACGGCAAGGACCGCCTCGTCGTCACCCACCACCTCATCGTGTGGGACGGCTGGTCCGCGTGGCTGTTCCTGGAGGAGCTGTTCACGCTCTACGAACGGTCCGGCGACGACACCGGTCTGCCGCCGGGCGGCTCCTACCGCGACTACCTGGCCTGGCTCGACCGTCAGGACACCCCCACCGCCATGGGGGAGTGGGGCCGGGCACTCGCCGGCTTCGACGAACCCACCCTGCTCGCGCCCGCCGGGCGCGACGGCGGCCCGGTCATCCCGGTGGACTTCGACGCCCACCTCCCCCGGGAGACCGGCGACCGGCTGCGGGCCGCCGCCCGACGGCACGGGCTCACCCTCAACACCGTCCTCAACGCCGCGTGGGGCCTGGTGCTGTCCGCCATGACCGGCCGCCCCGACGTCGCCTTCGGCACCGCCGTCGCCGGCCGCCCCGTCGAGGTCCCCGGCGTCGAGGGCATCATCGGCATGTTCCTCAACACCGTCCCCGTCCGGATCGCCCTCGACCCGGCCGAGCCCCTTCCCGGCCTCCTGCGCCGGATGCAGTCCGAGCGCGCGGCCGTCATGCCCTACGAGTACGTGGGCCTCGGCGCGCTCCAGCGGGAGGCCGGCCACCGCCGCCTGTTCGACACCCTGTTCGTGCTCCGCTCGGCCGACGGCGAGGACCGCGCCGCCGCCCTCCGCGAACGGCACGGCATCACCGGCGTCTCCAACGTCGACGGCACGCACTTCCCGCTCACCCTCATCGTCACCCCCGGCGCCCGGCTGCGGGTGACCCTCGCCGCCCGGCCCGACCTGTTCGACGCCGAGGCCGCGACCACGGTCCTCACCCGCTTCACCACCGTCCTGGAGAGGCTGGCCGACCACCTCGACGCCACCTCCGCCGCACCCGTCGCCACCAGCGGCATCGACCTGCTGCTCCCCGGCGAGCGGGCCGCCCTCCTCGCCGGGCGGGACGACACCCGGCAGCCGGTACCGGACGACACCGTCGCCGACCTCCTCGCCGCCCAGGCGGCCCGCACCCCGGACGAGGTGGCGCTGGTCTTCGGCGACCGCGCCCTGACCTACGCCGAACTGGACACGGAGATCAACCGCCTGGCACGGCTGCTGCTCGCCCGCGGCGCCGGCCCGGAGACGGCCGTCGCCCTGGCGCTGCCCCGCTCCGTCGAGACCGTCGTGGCACTCTTCGCCGTGCTCCGCACCGGCGCCGCCTACCTGCCGCTCGACCTCGACCACCCCGCCGACCGGCTGCGGATGACGGTCGAGGACACCGGGCCCCTGTGCCTGCTGACCACGGCGGCGGTCGCCCCGACCCTGCGCGGCGAGGCGGGCCCCCTGGCACCGGAGGTCCTCCTGGACGCCCCGGACGTCGCCGCCGAACTCGCCGCCCTCCCCGGCGGAGAGGTCACCGACGCCGAACGGCCCGCCTTCGCGCGCGGCCTGCCGGACCGGCTGGAGCACCCCGCCTACATCATCTACACCTCCGGTTCCACCGGCCGCCCGAAGGGCGTCGTCACGCCCTACCGCGGCCTGACGAACATGCAGATCAACCACCAGAAGGAGGTCTTCGGACCGGCCATCGCCGCGGCCGGCGGACGCCGCCTGCGCATCGCCCACACCGTCTCCTTCGCCTTCGACATGTCCTGGGAGGAGCTGCTCTGGCTCGTCGAGGGACACGAGGTGCACATCTGCGACGAGGAACTGCGCCGCGACGCCGAGGCCCTCGTGGCCTACTGCGACCGGCACCGCGTCGACGTCGTCAACGTCACCCCCACCTACGCCCAGCTGCTCATCGAGGAAGGCCTGCTGGAGCACTCCGAGGAGCCCGAGGGCGGCCGCCACCGGCCCGCGCTCGTCCTCCTCGGCGGCGAGGCCGTGCCCGACACCGTCTGGACCCGGCTCCGCGACACCGAGGGCACCTACGGCTACAACCTCTACGGCCCCACCGAGTACACGATCAACACCCTCGGCGGCTCCACCACGGACAGCCCCGCGCCGACCGTCGGCAGGCCCATCCGCAACACCCGGGCCCACGTCCTCGACACCATGCTGCGCCCCGTACCGCCGGGCTGCCCCGGCGAGCTGTACATCGCCGGCACCGGCCTCGCCCGCGGCTACCACGACCGGCCCGGCCTGACCGCCGCCCGCTTCGTCGCCGACCCGTTCGGCGCCCCGGGCGAGCGGATGTACCGCACCGGCGACCTCGTACGGCAGCGCCCCGACGGCCTCCTGGACTTCCTCGGCCGCACCGACGACCAGGTCAAGATCCGCGGGTACCGGATCGAGCTGGGCGAGATCTCCACGGCCCTGGCCACCCACCCCGAGGTCGCGCACGCCGCCGTCGTGGTGACGGACGCGGGCGGCACCAAGCGCCTCGCGGGCTATGTGGTGCCGGAGGCCGCCGACGCCGGTGACCTCACCGGGCGGCTGCGCGCCCACCTCAAGGCCACGCTGCCCGACTACATGGTGCCCGCGGCGCTCGTCACCGTCCCGACCCTGCCGCTGACCGTCAACGGCAAGCTCGACGTCAAGGCCCTCCCGGCGCCGGAGCACACCGGATCCGGCACCGGCCGGCCGCCGGCCTCGCCGGAGGAGGAGACGCTCTGCGCGCTCTTCGCCGAGGTGCTCGGACTGCCGGAGCCCGTCGGGACCGACAGCGACTTCTTCGAACTGGGCGGCCACTCCCTGCTGGCCACCCGTCTGATCAGCCGGGCCCGCACCGCGCTGGACGCGGAGCTGTCCATCCGCGACCTCTTCGAGGCGCCGACCGTGGCCGAGCTGGTGCGCCGCGCGAGCGGCCCCGACGCGGCGGGCGCCCGGCCCGCGCTCGTCGCCGCCGAGCGGCCGGCGGAGCTGCCGCTGTCCCACGCCCAGCGCCGCCTGTGGGTCGTCCAGCAGATGGAGGGCACCTCGGCCGCGTACCACTTCCCACTGGTCATGCGGCTGCGCGGCGCGTTCGACCTGCCCGCCTGGCGGGCGGCGCTCAGCGATGTGACGGCACGTCACGAGGCCCTGCGGACCCTGTTCGCGGACCACGACGGCCAGGCCCTCCAGCGGGTCCTGCCGCCCGAGGAGGCCCACCCGGTCGTGGAGCACGTACGCGCGGCCCACGAGGACGAGGCGGCCCGTATCGTCGCCGACGCCGTCGCCCGGCCGTTCGACCTCACCGCCGAACTGCCGTTGCGGGCCACCGTCGTCGAGCTCGGCCCGGACGACCACATCGCCGTGATCCTGCTGCACCACATCACCACCGACGAGTGGTCGGACCGCCCGTTCCTGCGCGACCTCGCCACCGCCTACGCGGCCCGCAAGGACGGCGCGGCACCCGCCTGGGAGCCGCTGCCCGTCCAGTACGCCGACTACGCCCTGTGGCAGGATCGGCTGCTCGGCGACCCGGCCGCACCCGGCAGCCTGGCCGCCCGGCAGCTGGAGTTCTGGCGGACCGCGCTGGACGGCGCCCCCGAGGAACTGGAGCTGCCGACCGACCGGCCGCGCCCCTCGCGGCCGAGCTTCGCCGGCGCCGACCACGCCGTCACCTTCGACGACGCCTCCTACCGGGGCCTGCGCAGGCTGGCCCGGGAGAGCGGCGCCAGCATGTTCATGGTCGCGCACGCGGCCGTCGCGGCCCTGCTCCACCGCATGGGCGCGGGCACGGACATCCCGCTGGGCTCGCCCATCGCCGGGCGCACCGACGAAGCACTCGACGACCTCGTCGGCTTCTTCGTCAACACCCTCGTCCTGCGCGCCGACCTCAGCGGCGACCCCACCTTCACCGCCCTGCTGGCCCGGGTGCGGGACACCGACCTCGCCGCGTTCTCCCACGCGGACGTGCCCTTCGAGGCCGTCGTCGAGAAGCTCAACCCCACCCGCTCCCTCGCCCGCAACCCGCTCTTCCAGGTGATGGTCGGCTACCACAACCGGGTGGCCGGAGCACTGGAACTGCCCGGCCTGGCCATGGAGTACGTGCCCGTCGAGGCCCGTACCGCCAAGTTCGACCTGGTCTTCAGCTTCACCGAGGAGACCGCCGCGGACGGCGAGGGCGGCACGCTCGGCTGCCGGCTGGAGTACGCGACCGACCTGTACGACCGGGCCACCGTGGAACGCCTCGCCGACCGGCTGCGGCTCCTCGTCGCCGCCGTCGCCGACGCCCCCGGCCTGCCCGTGTCCCAGGTGGACGTCCTCACCGCCGACGAGCGGCGACGGGTGCTCGACGACTTCAACGCCACCACCCGCGAGGTCACCGAGGCCACCCTCCCGGCCCTGTTCGCCGCCCAGGTCACCGACCGCCCCGACGCCGTGGCCGTCGTCGAGCGCTCCCGCTCGGTGAGCTACGCCGGCCTCGACGCGCGGGCCGACCGCATCGCCCGGCTGCTGGCCGCGCGCGGCATCGGCGCCGAGAGCGTCGTCGGCGTGGCCGTCCCCCGGTCCGTCGACATGGTGGCGACCGTCCTCGCCGTGCTCCGGCTCGGCGCCGCGTTCCTGCCGCTCGACCTCGTCCACCCCGCCGACCGGCTCAGCTACATGGTGGAGGACTCCGGCGCCGCGCTCGTCGTGGGCACCGAGACGGTCGCCGGGAAGATCCCCGACGTGGCCGGCGTCCCCGTACTGCTGCTGGACGCCCCGGACACGGCCGCCGCGCTCGACGGCCCGCCCGGAGCCCCGGTGGAGCCCGCGCCGGTGAGCCTCGACGGAGCCGCCTACGTCATCTACACCTCCGGATCGACGGGCCGCCCCAAGGGCGTCGTCGTCCCGCACGAGGGCATCTCCAGCCTCGTCGCGACCGCCGTGGACCGGATGGGCCTGGAACGCGACAGCAGGGTCCTCCAGTTCGCCTCCATCGGCTTCGACGTCGCCGTCTTCGAACTCGCCATGGCCCTGTGCCACGGCGGCCGGCTCGTCCTCGTCCCCGACGAGGCCCGCGTCGCGGGAGCCGCCCTGACCGACTTCCTCACCGACCAGCGGATCACCCACATGATCCTGCCCCCGTCGCTGGTGTCGGCCCTGCCGCCGGAGTGCCGCCTCCCCGAGGGCTCGACGATCCTCGTCGGCACCGAGACCGTACCGCCGGACCTCTTCGAGCGCTGGGGCGACACGGTCGACCTCATCGCCGCCTACGGCCTGACCGAGGCGACCGTCAACTCCACGCTGTGGCCCGCCCGCCGGGCCGGCGGCCCGGCCGGGAACCGGGTGCCCATCGGCGCCCCCGACCCCAACACGCGCTGCTACGTACTCGACGCCACCCTGCGCCCGGTACCGCCCGGCGTGGTCGGCGAGCTGTACGTGGCCGGCCGCGGCCTCGCCCGGGGCTATCTCGGCAGGCCCGCGCTGACCTCGGAGCGCTTCGTCGCCGACCCGTTCGGCGCGCCCGGCGCCCGGATGTACCGCACCGGGGACCGCGCCCGCTGGCGGGAGGACGGCAACCTCGACTTCTTCGGCCGGGTCGACACCCAGGTCAAGGTCCGGGGCTTCCGGATCGAGCTCGGCGAGATCGAGGCCGCCCTGGCCGCCCACCCGGCGGTCGCCCAGGCCGCGGTGGTGCCGGACCGCAAGGGCGACATCGTCCGCCTGGTCGGCTACGCCGTCCCGGAGGACGGGGACCTCGACCCGCGCGCCCTGCGCGCGCACGTCGCCGGCATGCTGCCCGAGTACATGGTGCCCACCCTCGTGATACCCCTCGACGGGCCGCTGCCGCTGACCCCCAACGGCAAGCTCGACCGCCGGGCCCTGCCCGCGCCGGACTGGACGGAGCTGACCGGCGACAGCCGCCCGGCGACCCCCACCCAGGCCCGGCTGGCGGACCTCTTCGCCGAGGTCCTGGAGCTCGACGACGTCGGCGTGCACGACAACTTCTTCGCGCTGGGCGGCCACTCGATGGCCTCGATGCGCCTGCTCGGCCGGATCCGCTCGGTGTTCGGCACCGACCTGAGCATCCGGGACGTCTTCGACGGGCTCACGGTCGCGGGCCTCGCGGCCAAGCTGGACGAGGCCGGGGCGGGTGCGGGCAGGCCCAGGCTGCGGGCGCGCGAGGGCGGGGCCGCCGGGGCCACCGGAGCCGTCGGGGCCGACGGTGCCGCGCCGCCGCTCGCCCCCGCCCAGCGGTGGCGCTGGACCGCGTACCGCCGCCACGCGGGCTTCGACCACGCGCTCGTCCTCCGGTCGCCCGGCGGCGGCCTGGACGCGACCGCGCTCGACACCGCGCTCGCCGACGTCGTGGAGCGGCACGAGCCGCTGCGCACGGCCTTCACCGAGCGGGACGGCACGGTGTTCCAGAGCCCGCCCGCGCCGACCGCCCTGGAACGGGAGCGGTGCGAGGACCTGGAGGCCCGCCTCGCCGAACTCGCGGCCGGGACCGCGGACCTGGAGCGACGGGCACCCCTGGGCGTCCGGCTGCTCACCGCGCCGGACGGTGCCCAGGCGGTGCTGCTGACCATGCACTACCTGGCCGTCGACGAATGGTCCGTCGTCCCCCTGCTCCGCGACCTCGCCACGGCGTACGCGGCCCGCACGGCCGGCCGGGCCCCCGAGTGGGCGCCCCTGCCCGTCGGCTACGCGGACTACACGCGCTGGGCACACGAGGTGCTGGGCGACCCGGCCGACCCGGAGAGCACCGGGGCGCGGCAGCTCGCGTACTGGCGGCGGACCCTGAGCGGTATGCCGGAGGAGCTGGCGCTGCCGGGCGGACGCGGGGAGCGCGTCCCTGACGGTTCCGGTGGCGATGTCGTCGACTTCGTCCTGGACGAGGAACTGCACACCCGCGTGGACGAGCTCGCGCGCCGGACCGGCACGAGCATGTTCATGGTCCTGCACTCGGCACTGGCCGCGCTGCTCACCGCCCATGGCGCGGGCACCGACCTGCCGATCGGCACGATGGTCGCCGGCCGCACCGACGAGCTCCTGACCGACCTGGTCGGCTGCTTCTCGAACACGGTCGTCCTGCGCACCGACACCACGGGCGACCCGTCCTTCACCGAACTGCTCACCCGGGTGAGGGAGACCACGCTCGGCGCCCTGGACCGCCAGGACGTCCCCTTCGACGACGTCGCCCACGCGACGGGCCTCGCCCCGGCGGGCCCGCAGATCATGGTCATCCACCACGAACAGGCCCGGCTGGCCGAACTGGAAGGCGGCCTGGGCTCCCTGGACGCGGTCCCGACGGGCTCGACGGCCGCGGACCTGACGCTGAGCTTCTACGAGCCGCGGGGGGACGGGCCGGTGCACTGCGGTCTGATCTTCGCGACGGACGTCTTCGACCGGGAGACGGCGGAGCGGCTGGCGGGGGAGCTGCGGGGGCTGCTGGAGACGGTGGTGACCGACCCGGAGCGGGGGCTGTCGGAGCTGCGTGTGAGGTGACGCGGGTGGTGTGAGCCCGGAAGTCAGGGCCTCGCCGGTGGGGCGGAGGGTTTTCCTCCCCACCGGCGGGGCCCTTGGGCTCTCCGGGCGCTGTGGACCGACTGCCGACGTCGGACGAGACCGCGGACGAGCCGGTTGCCGGCGTGCGGTCTCACAGCCGCCGGACGCGCAGCACTCCGGTCAGCATCGGGAGGGTGAACTCGCCGTGGGCGGTCTCGGGTCTGCTCGCGAGGAAGGCACGGATCCGGTCCAGCGTGGTTTCCCGTTCCCGTCGCGGCATGACCAGCACTCCCGCGCGCGTCGCGAGGGTCGCGACGAGGGAGTCGGCGGTGCGGCGTTGGCCGTGCGGGAACCCGGCCTGCTCCGGCGCACCGAACCGGGTGGCCGTGCCGTCCTTCGGAAGGTGCGTGTACGCCGTCTCGGCGCGCCAGCTCGCGGACGTGTCCCGCGGGCCGACGGCCGCGCTCCCGCTGACCCGCGCGAGCCGGGCGACCCACTCGGCCCGGTCGTCCATGACGTTCCACAGACCGGCCAGGACGCCGCCGGGCGCGAGGACCCTGGCGATCTCGGGTCCCGCGACGGCCATGTCGAACCAGTGCATGGCGTTGCCGGCCAGCACGGCATCGACGGACGCGTCCGGCAGCGGAATCGCCTCGGCACCACCCGGCAGGGCGCGGACGGCCGGCAGTGAGCGGCGCAGTTCGGTCAGCATCGCCGGGTCGGGCTCGACCGCGACGACTTCGGCGCCGAGGGCGACCAGCGCGGCGGTCAGCTTGCCGGTTCCGGCGCCGAGGTCGAGCACGCGCGGGCCGGGCGCGGGCCGGAGCGCCCAGCGCACCGCGGCCCGCGCGTAGTCCGGACGGTGCTCGGCGTACGCGACCGCCGCCGCGCCGAACGACGAGGCGTGGAGCCGGTGTTCATCCTGGTCCATGCGCCGACGCTAGCGGTGCCGGACGGATTCCACACCCCCTCTCGTTCCCCTCAGCCGTCCTCCGGTTCGGCGACCACCTTCACCTGTCTCACCTCGGGATCGACCGCGTCGGGGACGACCATGCCCGCCTCCACACCGGAGCGCAGATAGCGCAGGACGCCGTCGGTGAGGCGTTCGCCGGGCAGGGCGGCCGGGATGCCGGGAGGGTAGGGCGTGAGCATCTCGGCGGCGACGCGCCCGGCGGCCTTCTCGCAGGGGACCTGCTCGGTGTGGCCGAAGAACGCGTCCCGGGGCAGCTCCGCCTGCTCCAGGCGGAGCGCCGCGGGACCGGGGACGTCGACGGCGGAGGCCGGCCGCAGCGCTTCCGCGTGGTCCGCCAGGTCGCGCAGGGCGTCGAGGAGGACGCCGGTGGTCTCCTCGTCGTCGGCGTGGGTCAGCTGGGCGCTGATCCGCCGGTGGTCGCAGAGGTGCAGGTTGATGCGGTGGTGTTCGCGGAGCCAGTCGCCCGCGCGGTAGCCGGTGGTGCCGAGCGCGGAGATGTCGACGATCACCTGGAGGGTGTCCAGGTCGGCCGCGCGGCCGGGCCCGCAGAAGTCGGCCCGGCCGTGGACGCGCATCCCGTCGATCGCGTCGACGCGGGCGCGCACGGCCTCGGCCCGGGCGAGCGCGTCGTCGTAGAGCGCGCGCCCGTGTTCGACCATCTGGCGGCGCCAGCCGTCGAGGGCGGCGTAGACGAGGACGGAGGGGCTGGTGGTGCCGAGCAGGTCGGCGCACGCCTTGAGGGCCTTGTCGTCGACACGGTCGCCCTGGAGGTGGAAGACGGAGCCCTGCTCGAGCCCGGACCCCATCTTGTGCACGGAGGTGACGCACACGTCCGCACCGGCGTCCATGGCCCACGTCGGGAGATCCGGGTGGAAGGGGAGGTGCGCGCCCCACGCCTCGTCGACGATCAGGGGCTTGCCGCGGCGGTGGCAGACCTCGGCGAGTCCGGCGAGGTCCGCGCAGGTGCCGTACGGGGTGGGGCTGGTGACGAGGGCGCCCTCGGCGTCGGGGTGGCGCTCGAAGGCCTCGTCGAAGGCGGCGCGGGAGGGCGGGTGGGCCAGGTGCAGACCGGTGTCCCACTGCGGGTCGACCCAGACGGGCCGTACGCCGGAGAGGATGAGCCCCGAGACCACCGACTTGTGGACGTCCCTGCCGATCAGCAGCTTCTGGTGCGGCCGGGCCACCGCCAGCATGGCCGCCTTGACGGACAGGGAGCTGCCGCAGGTGGAGAAGAAGGTGTGCTCGGCCCCGACGGCGTCGGCCATCAGCTCCTGGGCCCGTTCGAGCACGTGGTGCGAGGACGTACGGTCGTCGAGCCCGCTGATGGCCAGGACGTCGTGGGCGAACACCGCGTCCCCCAGGACTGCCCGCACCCGCGGGTCCGCGCCGCGCCCCTGTTTGTGGCCCGGTGGGGTGAAGGGGGTCTGGCCTGTCTCGCGGTAGGCGGCGAGTGCCTCCAGTACCGGCGCACATGAGTGGTCCATAAGGTCTCCGCTCCCCGTGGAACGCTCGCTCCTTGCCGGGATCCCCGTGCGGGTGACCTGTTTGCCGCAAGGGAAACGCGTCCGACCGGGTGTCCGGGCGTGCCGGCGCCATGACCGGGGCGCTGTGGAAGAGGGAGGTCTCGGCGCGCGCATCCGGGGCACTCGTCGAGCGGCCCGGTTTTCCTTCTACGTTCCCGAGGAGACGGCATGTCCCAGATCGAACAGTCCATCGAGGTCGAGGTGCCCATCAGCACGGCCTACAACCAGTGGACGCAGTTCGAGGAGTTCCCCCGCTTCATGAAAGGCGTCGAGCGCGTCGAGCAGCGCACGCCGACCCTCACCCACTGGGTGACGAACGTCGACGGTGTCATCCGTGAGTTCGACGCGGAGATCAGCGAGCAGATTCCCGACGAGCGCGTCGCGTGGACCACAGTGGGTGGCGAGGTCCGGCAGGCCGGGGTCGTCACCTTCCACCGTCTGGATGTCTCCCGCACGAAGGTCATGCTCCAGTTCGACCATGCGCCGGAGGGGTTCGTGGACACGGTGGGTGATGTGCTGGGGTTTGTGCGGCGGCAGGCGAAGGGGGATCTGGAGCGGTTCAAGTCGTACATCGAGGCGCGGGGGTTCGAGACGGGGCGGTGGCGGGGGGCGGTGCTGTAGCTCCGGCGGGTCGCGGCCACGGCGGGGCCCTGCGGGCGGCTTGTTCCCCGGCCCCGCCCCTTCCCGCTGCATCCGATGTGCGGCTCCGCCGCGTGGCGGGGCTCCGCCCCGGACCCCGGTCCTCAAGCGCCGGACGGGCTGATTTTCAGCCCGTCCGGCGCTTGAGGACATTCGGGAAGGGGCGGGCAGGGGAAGAAGCCCCGCAGGGCGACCCCCACCACCCTCACGCCCGAGACTTCCGCGCCTCCGCGACCAGCAACCCGATCAGATACAGCCCCCCCACCGTCCCCGTCGCCGTCCCCACCGGCAGCAGCGCCGGCGAGAAGACCCGCTGCACCGCGAAGTCGCTCACAGCGAGCAGCACCGCGCCCATGAGGGCCGCCGGGAGGAGGCCGGGGCCGGAGGAGCGGGCGAGGCGGCGGGCGAGTTGGGGGGCCGCGAGGGCGACGAACCAGATCGGGCCCGTCGCGGCGGTGGCGACGGCGGCCAGGCCGACGCTCACGGCCAGCAGGACCAGCCGGGTGCGGGCCGCGTCGACGCCGAGCGCCCTGGCCGTGTCGTCGCCCATTTCCAGCAGGGACAGCCTGCGGCCGAACCGGAAGGCGATGGGAAGGAGCACCGCGAGCGCGACGCCCATCATGGTCGCCTGGTCCCAGGTGCGGCTGTTGAGGCTGCCGATCAGCCAGGTCTGCGCCTCCAGCGCGTCCTGCAGGCTCGCCCGGGTGATCAGATAGGAGTTGACGGCGAGCAGGATGGCGCTCACCCCGATGCCGATGACGACGAGCCGGAAGCCCTGCGAGCCCCGGGTGAACGCCAGCAGGTAGACGACCACGGCGGTGGCCAGCCCGCCGATCAGCGCGCCGGCCGCGATCTGGGCCATGCCGCCGTGGAGCACGACGATGACGGTCAGGGCGCCTGTCGCCGAACCGTTGGTGAAGCCGATGATGTCCGGGCTGCCGAGCGGGTTGCGCGACAGGCTCTGGAGGATCGCGCCGCTGACGGCCAGGGCGGCGCCGACGGCCATCGCGGTCAGCAGTCGTGGCAGGCGCAAGGTGTTCACGATGAAGTCGGCGCTTCCGGAGCCGTTGCCGATGAGCGCCTGGAAGGCCTCGCCGACCGACAGTTCGAAGTCGCCGGTGGTGAGGGAGGCCCCCGCCGTGACGACCAGGGCGGCGAGCAGCGCCAGGCCCACGACGACCGGTCGGACCCCGATCCGCAGCGACACCCGGCCGCCCCGGCCGCGTACGATCACGCCACCGCGCCCCCGGGCCCCGGGTCGGGTGTCCTGCACGGACTGTACGGGGCTCACAGCATGACCAGCTTCCGGCGGCGGCAGAGGGCGAGGAACAAGGGGCCTCCCAAGAAGGCGGTGACGATGCCCACCTGTACTTCTCCCGGGTAGCCGAGGACGCGGCCCAGCACGTCCGCGCCGATCAGCAGGATCGGCGCGAGCAGCGCGGAGTAGGCCATCACCCACCGCTGGTCGGGGCCGACCACGAAGCGGGCGATGTGCGGCACGGCGAGGCCGACGAAGCCGATGGGCCCCGCGGCGGCGGTGGCGGCGCCGCACAGCAGCATCACGGCGACGGCCCCGAACAGCCGGGTGCGGCCGACGTGGACGCCCAGCGCCCGGCCCACCTGGTCGCCCATGGCCAGGGCGTTCAGCGGGCGGGCCAGGGCCAGCGCGATCAGGGCGCCGACCACGACGAAGGGCAGGATCACGTACACCACGTCGAACTTCCGGCCGGCGAGCGAGCCCACCGTCCAGAACCGGAACTCGTCGAAGGCGCGCGGATGGA
This sequence comes from Streptomyces albireticuli, assembly GCF_021228125.1. Classification (GTDB taxonomy): domain Bacteria; phylum Actinomycetota; class Actinomycetes; order Streptomycetales; family Streptomycetaceae; genus Streptomyces; species Streptomyces albireticuli. The sequence goes on along the minus strand of NZ_JAJQQS010000014.1, from coordinate 225,762 downwards.
GCAGCAGGACCGCCGAGTTGAAGGCGTACAGCACCGCGGTCACGGCCGCCCCGGCGACGACGAGCCTGTCGGGTGTGACCAGTCTCCGCCCGGCGGAGCCGAGGAGGTGGACGGCGACGGACGCGAGGGCGGCGCCGAGGAAGGCGAACCACACATAGCCGAGGACCGTGCCGACGCCGAGGAAGGCGATGCCCACCACCACGCCCGTCGAGGCGCCCAGGCTCACGCCGAGGAGGCCGGGGTCGGCGAGCGGATTGCGGGTCAGCGCCTGCATCAGCGCGCCGGAGAGGCCCAGGGCCACGCCGACGAGGAGGCCCAGCACGGTCCGGGGGACGCGGTAGTCATGGATGACTACGGCGGCGCTCGAACCGTCGTCGTGCCAGAGCAGGCTCCACGTCGCGGTGAAGGGGATGTCCCGGGTGCCGAGCCAGATGCCGGCCAGGGACAGCAGGAGCAGTACGGCGACGGCGACGAGCAGCCCGAGACCGCGCCAGAGCGCGGCCGGGGGCCGTCGGGTGGCCGGGGTGCCGCCGACACCGATTCCGGGTTCCTCCGGCGCCTCGACTGACAACAAGGGCCTCCCTGGCTCGGTACGACGGCTGGGCCGGAGAGGACAGACCTCCGGCAGCGCGACAACTTAGGTAAACCTAATCGAATAACTTCGCCCAGGTCAACGCCGGTTGCCGGGTGGGGGTGCGGCCGGTCCGGGGTGACGTGCGACCCCGCCCCGACCAAGATAGTTAAGGTAGCCTTACCTAACTTACTGCTGTGTCTGTGGAGGTAGCGATGCTCGATGGAGGACCGACGGGGGGCGACGTCCTCCGAAGGGCGATCGCGGGCCAACGTCGTCATGTGGCCGGGGCTTCGCTCCTGGGCACGGCGCACCAAGCGTGCGAGGCGATGGTCCCGGTCGTGATCGGCCTGGTGATCGACCAAGCGGTGGCGACCGGTTCGTCCGGGGCCCTGCTGCGCTGGCTGCTGGTGCTCGCCGGCCTCTTCCTCGTCCTGTCCAGCTGCTACCGCATCGGCGCGCGGATGGGCGAACGCGCCGGTGAACAGGCCGCCCATCTGCTCCGCCGCGACCTCGGCGCCCGGGTGCTCGACCCGCGTGGCGGCGCGGACAAGGACCGGCTCCCCGGCGTGCTCGCCACCATCGCCACGAGCGACGCCAAGCGCGTCGGCGGCGTCGCGACCGTCCTGCCGTACGGGGTCTCGGCGCTCGCCGGACTGGCCATCAGCGCCGTGGCGCTGCTCCGGATATCGGTGCCGCTCGGCCTGCTCGTCCTGCTCGGCATCCCGCCGCTGCTGTGGCTCGGCCACCGCATCAGCCTGCCCCTCGAACGGCGCAGCGGAACCGAGCAGGAACACGCCGCCCAGGCCTCCGGCATCGCGACCGACCTGGTCTCGGGCCTCCGGGTGCTGAAGGGCTTCGGCGCGGAGGCGGCCGCCGTGGACCGCTACCGGCGCACCAGCCAGGACTCCCTGGCCGCGGCCCTGCGCGCGGCCGGGAGCCGGGCCTGGCACGACGGCGCGATCCTCGCCCTGACCGGCATCTTCATCGCGATCATCGGGCTCGTCGGCGCGCACCTGGCCATGAGCGGCGACATCAGCGTCGGCGACCTGGTCGCGGCCGTGGGCCTCGCGCAGTTCCTCCTCGGCCCGTTCCAGCTCCTCACCTACGTCAACGGCCAGCTCGCCCAGGGCCGCGCGTCGGCGGACCGGATCGCCTCCGTGCTCGCGGCACCGCCCGCCGTGCCCGCCGGCGCGGCCGCTCCGGCCGAACCGGTCGCCGGGGCACTCCGGTTGCGAGGCGTACGGCACGGGGCGCTGCGCGGCGTCGACCTCGACATCCGCCCCGGCAGCCTCGTCGGCGTCGTCGCGAAGGACCCCGCGACCGCGGCCGACCTGCTGGTCTGCCTGGGCCGGGAGGCCGTACCGGACGAGGGGTCGATCGAGCTCGACGGCGTCGGCCTGTCCGAGCTGGACCCCGTCGGGACGCGCCGCGCGATCCTCGTCGCCCACCACGACGCCGACCTGTTCGAGGGCACACTGCTGGACAACGTGCTGGCGGGCGGCGAAGGCGACGCCGCGGGCGCCGCGCCGGCGCTGCGGGCCGCGGCGGCCGACGAGGTCGCCGGCACCCTGCCCGACGGCCTCGGCACCCTGATCGACGAGCGCGGACGCTCGCTCTCCGGCGGCCAGCGCCAGCGCGTCGCGCTCGCCCGCGCCCTCGCCGCCGACCCGCCCGTCCTGGTCGTGCACGACCCGACCACCGCGGTGGACACGGTCACCGAGTCCCGGATCGCCGGCCGGCTCCGGGAGCTCCGCGAGGGCCGCACCACGATCCTGGTCACCACCAGTCCCGCCCTGCTCGCGACGGCCGACCGGGTCGTCGTCCTCGACGGGGGCACCGTGACCGCCGACGGCCCGCACACCGAACTCGCGGCCGCCGACGCGGCGTACCGCTCGGTGGTGCTCGCATGACCGCCACGTCGGCTCCGGCCGCCCCCGACGCCACCACGAACGAGAACGGACGGACGATGAGCACAGCCGGCACGCCGGACCGCGCACTCCTGCCGACCGCCACCGGCGCCCAGACGCTCGCCGTCGTCGGCCCGCTGCTGCGGCGCCACCGGGGGCTGGCGGTGGTGGCGGTGACCGTCCTGCTCGTCGGCACGGGCATCGGCCTGCTCACCGCCCCGCTGCTCGGCCACATCGTCGACCAGGTGGTCCAGCGGCGCGGGGCGGACGCCCTGACCTGGCCGATGATCCTCCTCGTCGCGGTCGCCGTGGGACGCGGCGCCGCCACCGCCGTCGGCAGCTCCCTCGTCGCCCGGCTCGGCGAGACCGTCCTCGCGAGCCTGCGCGAGCAGTTCATCGAGCGCGCGCTGCGGCTGCCTCTCGAACGCGTCGAGAAGGCCGGCTCGGGCGACCTCACCTCCCGGGTCACCGGCGACGTGGCCCTCATCGCGCAGACGGTGCGCCAGGCCCTGCCCGAGTTCAGCCGTTCTGTCTTCACCATCGTGCTGACCCTGGTCGGCCTCGCGGTGCTGGACTGGCGGTTCGCGCTCGTCGTCCTGATCGCGGCGCCCGTCCACTACTTCACCGTGCGCTGGTACATGAGCCGCGCCATCCCTGTCTACGCCGCGCACCGCGTGGCCACGGGCGCCCTCCAGCACCAGCTCCTCGACAGCGTCGGCGGCGTCCGCACGGTGCGCGCGTTCCGCCTGACCGGCCGTCACGTCGACCTGGTCGGAGAGCGGTCGCAGTCGGCGGTCGACCTGGCGCTGCGCGGCAACCGGCTGGTGACGGGCTTCTTCTCCCGGCTCAACATCGCCGAGTTCCTCGGCCTCACGTCGGTCCTCGTCACCGGCTTCTTCCTGGTCGACAACGGCTCCGTCAGCATCGGCACGGCGACCGCCGCCGCCCTGTACTTCCACAGCCTCTTCAACCCGCTCAACGCCGCGCTCGTCCTCATCGACGACGCGCAGTCCGCCGGGGCGAGCCTGGCCCGCCTCGTCGGCGTCTCGACCCTGCCCGGCGAGGTGGAGCCCGACCGGCCCGCCGCGCCCGCGGACGGCTCGGTCCGGGTGACCGCGCTCAGCCACACGTACGTGACCGGCCGCCCGGTGCTGCACGACGTCGACCTGACGGTGCGCGACGGCGAACGCGTCGCCCTGGTCGGCGCCAGCGGCGCCGGCAAGACCACCCTCGCCAAGCTGATCGCCGGCATCCACCAGCCGTCCGGCGGCTCCGTCGCCCTCGGCGGCGTCGACAGCCGGGAGCTGGGCCCCGCGGGCATCCGCCGGGCGGTCACCCTCATCAGCCAGGAGGTGCACGTCTTCGCCGGCGCGCTCTCCGACGACCTGCGGCTGGCCCGGCCGGAAGCCACGGACGACGAGCTGCGCGCGGCCCTGGAGAAGGTCGACGCCCTGTCCTGGGTGGAGGAACTCCCGGACGGGCTCGCCACGGTCGTCGGCGAGGGCGGCCACCGCCTCACGGTCACCCAGGCCCAGCACCTCGCCCTCGCCCGCCTCGTCCTCGCCGACCCGCCGGTCGCCATCCTCGACGAGGCCACCGCCGACGCCGGCAGCGCCGGCGCCCGCACCCTGGAGACGGCCGCGGCCCGCGCCCTCTCCGGCCGTACGAGCCTGATCGTCGCCCACCGCCTGACCCAGGCCGCGACGGCGGACCGCGTCGTCGTGCTCGACGGCGGCCGCGTCGTCGAATCGGGAACGCACGAGGAACTCGTGGCGGCGGGCGGACGGTACGCGGCGCTGTGGGGAGCGTGGGCGGAGAGCCGCCGGGAGGCCGTCACGGGCTGACCCCCGGCGGCGCACCGCGACCGCCCCGACCGCTTGTTCCGAAGGCCCCCGGTGTGCCGGGGGCCTTCGGCGTGGGCGTCGCCGTTCCCGGGCCGTCGGAGTACGGGGCCGGTCGGCGAAGGCGGGGCGGGGCGGGACGGTCCGGTCCGGTGTGTGGTGGCCGCCGGACCGTGCTCCGCGCGCCCGCTCGTAGCGGTTCGCGCTCAGTGCGGCCGGGTGCGGTGCCGGGCGCGGGACGAGGGCAGCATGCGCTCCTCGTAGCGCCCCAGGGCGAGCACCGCGCACAGCAGGAGGGGAGGCAACAGGAAGACGACGGCGACCACCGGAACTCCTTCCACGAGGGACGGGGTCCGTGACCGGGTTGCCACGCGCCCCCGGCGCAAACCTCGCCGACGCGCCCCTCCGCGCACCGGCCCGTCAGAACCGGTCCGTCAGAACCGGCCCCTCGGCACCTGCCCCTCGGCACCGGTCCGTCGGCAGCAGCCCGCCAGAACCCGTCCCTCGGATCCGGCCCGTCAGAACCAGGGCGCCGCCGCGTCCCGCAGCGCCCTCACGCCCTCCGTCAGGGAAGCGACCGAGACCAGCGCACCGGACACCAGGAACACCGCGCGCCGCACCCGCCCCAGCCCCGGCTCCCCGTCGGCGGGCAGCGCGTCGTCCACCTCGTCCAGCGCCCCCGCCGCCGCCTCGGCGGCCGGGGACGGCAGTTCGTCGGGGGAGAGGGCGCGCAGGCGCTCCCGCAGGTCCGCCACCGCCTCGCGCAGCCGCCGGACCTCGGCCGTCTCCGCCGCGCCACCCGGCGCGGCCTCGTACCGGACGAACCCGGCCCTGGCGTGGTCACCGGTCTGGATGTTGCCGGTGACCTCGCCGGAGACATGGACGCGGCGGTCGCCGCCTGGAGATGTGGACACCGTCTCAACTCCCTGACGAGGAGGGTCCGGAGCCGGACCCGATGTGCGGCCGCGGCGGCGTGACCGTCCGGTAGCTCGCCCGTGCCCGGTCGCCCGTCTGGACATTGCCGTGCACGGTGCCGTTGACGTGCACCGAATTGTCGAAGACGACATTGGCGCGCGAGTCGTACTCCGAGGTGCGGTAACCCGCGTCGTGGAGACAGCCGCGCACCGCCGTCACCGTACGGGTGCTGATGCCGGTCAGGAAGCGGTCGACGTCCATCTCCTGGAACAGCTGCTGGTAGTGGGGCTCCGCGGCCAGCTCCCGCACCGAGTACCTGGGCCCGTGGTCGACCACGCGGTCGGTCCGGCACATCCGCGCGTACCAGTCCTCGTTGCGCGTCGTCAGCGCGGCGGTCCGCGGTCCGCGCAGCAGGTCGCGCGGGGCCTCCCCGGCCAGGACGACGGCCGAGCCCAGCGCCCGCCGCACGAGTGCGGCCCAGTCCGCCGCGTCGGCCGGCGGCATCACGTCGTCGATGGCGTGGTACTTCCGGGCGATCGGCGGCAGCAGGAACGCGCGGGACTCCAGGAACAGCAGACCGCCCTGCAACTGCACCCGGCTGAAGACGGTGAGCACCACCTCGCCCTCCCAACTGCCAACCCGGGCCGCCAGGTAGTGGCGCAACCGCTCCTCGGCCGCCACGTCCAGGCTGTCCGGCCACCAGGTCGCGGGCACGGGGTCGCCCGGCGCCAGACCGAGTTCGACGGCGGCGGCGCGCCGGGCGAACGGAGCCATCCGGTGGAACGCCGTGCCCGGCACCGTACCGCTCCAGTCCGCGGCCGGGCCCAGCCGCAGACCGCTCTTCATGACGCAGTCGTCCACCTGGATGCCGTGCATCCGGTCACCGGGGTACGAACCGGCCTCGCCCAGCCGGAGGAGTTCGGCCCGGATCCGCGCGTGCACGGCCGGGACCGTCAGCTCCCGGGGTTCGGCGAGCGGCTCGCCCAGCCGCTTCCCCAGCCGTCCGTCCGACGACGGACGGTCCGCGCGGTCGGTGTCGGGGAGCAGCTCGATCGCGAACGACCAGGAGTCCATCTCGATGCCGGCGCCCACGAACGGCGCGTAGTCGCTGTAGATGACGTCGGGATCGGCCTGCTGGCGCGCCAGCTGCCGGAACCGCGCCGCGGTGCGGCCGTGCCCGTCGGGCCGGACCGGCGCCCGTCCCGTCGCGAAGAGGTGCAGCAGGCACGTCCGGCGGTACTGGTCCACGGCCGCCACCGCCGTCCAGCCCGCGAGGACGAGCAGGGCGGTGAGCAGGTGCCGGACCGTGCCGCCCGCCACCAGGCCGCTGACACCGCCCAGCACCGTGGAGGCCAGGAACAGGACGACGAGCAGCCACAGGACGGCCGTCAATACCCGGCCGCCCCGCACGGCGCGCTCGCTCCCCGTCCGTTCGGCGCCCCGCTCCACCGCGCCCGTCACCACGCGGGCCACGAACAGCCAGAACCGGGCGACCAGCACCAGCAGCGGCGGCAGCAGCGCCCCGGTCACGTCGAGCGGAAGCAGCGGGAAGGGGAGTACGAGCATGAGTGCCCCGCGCCGCGCGGCCCGGCGCCGCGCGAAGAAGCACTCCTTGAGCACCGCCACGAGGTCCACCCCGTAGGACGGTGGCGGGACCCGGTGCGGGTTCTCCGCCAGCTCCGCGACGACCGCGTCGCGGAAGGCGCGGTCGGTGTGGGCGGCGCCGCGCAGACAGGCGGTGGCGTCTCCGGGCCTGCTGCCCGCCTGCGCCTTGACGAGCTGCCACAGGGCGCTGTCCGGATCGCGGGGCACGGGGCCCGGCGGCCGGGTGCCGGGCGGCCGGGGGTCCGGGGGCGGTTGCGGGCCGGGGGGTCGGGTCATCGTGGCGCGGGCCCTTCCGTCGGGTCGTCAGATCCGGGTGTCGTCACGGGCCGGCAGTCCGTACCGCGTGGCGATCGGCGTCCACTTCCGCAGGAATTCCTTCTTGGCCGCGGTGGCGAGCTCGCTGCTGCCGGCGGCCCGGGTGAAGGCGGACCCGCGCGGGACGTCACCGGGCGAGCAGCCGGCGGCATCGGCGGCCCAGCGGGCGAACGCCCGGTCGGCGTCCGCCGAGTGCCGCCAGGCCGCGCGGAGGTCCGCCGCGGCGGACCGGGCGTCCGGGAGGGCGTCCAGCGGGAGCCGGGAGAGGTCGGAGACCAGGCCGTCACGGCGGATCGCCGCGGCGTCCAGGGCCTCTTCCGCCGCGGCGACGGAGGCGGGGGAGGCACAGGAGTCGACGGCGGACACCGCGGCGGTGACCTTCTCGCGGTCCGCCGCGCTCCTCGTCAGCAGCGCGTCGAGGGCGGCGGCCTGGGTGTCGGCCGCGCCGGACGGGGCCGAGGGCGAGGTCGGCGCCCGGGACGGTTCGCCGCCGGGTGCGGCGGGTGAGGCCGGCGGTCCGGCGGAGGTGTGGCCGCCGGTCGCCGCGTCGGCCGGGCCGGCGTCTCCGGTGGAACCGGAGAAGAGGAACCCGGCGACGAGCAGGACGGCCGCGGCGAGTACCAGGGCACCGCCGACCGCGAACAGGAGAACCCTCGGCCGCACGGAGAATCCGCCACCCCCGGTGTCCGGCCCCGGAGGCGCCCCGCGCCCGGTCCCTGCCCGCGGCCCGGCCCGCGAGGTGCCGCCGGACGCGGTCACCCAGCCGCCCGCGCCCCCACGTGCCGTGCTGTCCCAGCGTATCGGCGCGTCGCCGTCGTCCTCGGCCATCCGACATCCCCCGGTCGCTTCAGCGCACTGTCATCCTTCCCGTGCGCGTTGTCAACTCCTGGGGATGACAGGGAAGTTGATGTTCCTGTTGCCTCGGGGTCCGGGGCCCCGTTCCGGGTGCCGCCCCGAGGTCAGGCGGGCTTGCGGGCCTCGACGAGGAAGCGGGTCGAGTGGGCGACGAACGGACCCTCGCGCCCGATCCTCTCGTGCAGTTCCCGGAGCCGGTCGCGGTACCCGTCGACGGTGAACCCCGGCACCATCCAGATCACCTTGCGCAGGAAGTAGACCACCGCGCCGATGTCGGAGAACTCCGTCCGCAGCCGCTCGAACCGCAGGTCGGCGATGGTGAGGCCGGCGGCCTCGGCGTCCCGGCACTCGTCGTCGGGGTGGCGCCTGCGGCGGACCTCCTCGCTCTGCGGCCCGAGGAAGTACTCGACGAGCTCGAAGACGCTGGCCGGGCCGACGTGCTGGGCCAGATAGGTGCCGCCGGGCCGCAGGACACGGGCGATCTCCGCCCACCACACGGTCGCCGGGTGACGGCTCGTCACCAGGTCGAACGCCTCGTCGCCGAACGGCAGCGGCGGCTCGTCGGGGTCGGCCACCACGACCGCTCCCAGCGGGTGCAGCAGCCGGGTCGCCTTGGCGACATTGGGCGGCCAGGACTCCGTGGCCACCATCAGCGGGGGCAGCTTCGCCGCGCCGGCGAGGACCTCCCCGCCGCCGGTCTGGATGTCGAGGGCGGCCGACGCGCGGGCCAGGTGCTCGCTCATCGTGCGCTGATAGCCCCACGACGGCCGCTGCTCGGTGGCCCGGCCCGTCAGCCAGGAGAAGTCCCAGCCCTCCACCGGGGCGGCTTCCGCCTCGGCCACGAGTTCGTCGAAAGTACGTGACATACCTGGATCTTTACGGCGGAGAGGAAGAAACGCAAAGGCATTTCTTCGTCAGGGCGTATGCCGGCGCAGCACCGTGCCCAGCACCCGGTCGGCCGGGAAGTACCCCACCTCCCCGGAATCGAAGCTGACCTTCCGATTGTCTCCCAGCAGGACGACGCGGCCCGCCGGTACCCGCTCCTCGGGCACCTCCGCCAGGGACCGGACCCGGTCGCGCGGCACCGGGTCGCCGGCCACCGCGGCCACCCGCTTGATCAGCCACTCCCGGCCGCGCACCTCGGCGGCACCGGCCGCGGACCGCACCGGCGGGCCGTCCCACGTACCACCGCCGGCCGGCCGCTCCGCCACCACCACCTGGCCCACCGCCGGCCGCGGGCCGCGCCGCACCAGGACCCTGTCGCCGTCCCGGAACGCCGGCGCCATGCTCGCCCCGCGCACGGTGACCACGACCAGACCGCGCGCCAGGGAGAGCAGGACGACCAGTCCCAGCACGGCCGCGACGACGGCCGCGCAGCCCAGCGCCGTCCACCAGGCGAGCTCCGCGGTCACCTGGCACCTCCGGCCGTCGGGTGTCCCCGGCCCACCGGGGACTCCCCGGTGAACGGGGGCCCGTCCTCGCCCCCGGGCTCCGCGCGGTACCCCGCCGCCTGGAGGGCGAACAGCCGCGCGTACCGCCCGCCGGACCCGATCAGCTCGGCGTGCGGGCCCCGCTCCACGACGCGCCCGTCCTCCAGTACGGCGATGACGTCGGCGTCGCGCACCGCACCGAGACGGTGCGAGATGAGCAGGCTCGTCCGCCCGGCGCGGTGCCGCCGCAGCGCCGTGTGGATCTCGTGCTCCGCCTCGGCGTCGAGGCCCGCCGAGGGCTCGTCGAGGATCATCAGGTCCCGCCGGTCCCGGAGGAACGCGCGGGCGAGCGCGAGCCGCTGCCGCTGACCGCCGGAGAGCACCACACCGGTCTCCGGGTCGTCCTTGTCGGACTCCATGAAGAACCTCCGCGACAGCAGCGTGTCGTACCCGTGGGGCAGGCCGGCCAGCCTGGCGTGTATCCCGGCGCGCTCCGCCGCCGCCCGCACCCGGGGGCGGTCGCCGAGGGCCGTCAGATCGCCGAGGGCGATGTTCTCCGCGGCCGTCATGTCGTAGTGCATGTAGTCCTGGAACACCGCGCCGATCCGCCGCCGCAGCTCCGCCACGTCGACCGCGCGGATGTCCACGCCGTCCCAGAGGATCTCCCCGCGGTCCGGGTCGTAGAACCGGCAGACCAGCTTGACCAGCGTGGACTTGCCCGCGCCGTTCAGCCCGACCAGCGCCAGCACCTCGCCGTGCCGGATGCGCAGACTCGCCCCCCGCAGCACCCAGGGGTGCTCGGGCGAGTACCGGAACCAGACGTCGCGCAGCTCGATGCCCCGGTCCAGGGCCGGCAGCGGCACGGGCCGTACGGGCACGGGCAGGTCGGGCCCGGCCCGCTCCACCGCGAGGTAGTGGTCGAACATCAGCAGCGCCCGGTGGGCGCGGGCCACCTCGCCCGCCAGACCGGCCAGCGCGCCCTGCGTCCCGGCCACCGCGGCCACGAACATCACGACGTCGCCGGGTGACAGCGCCCCGGAGCGCGCGGCGCCCACCGCCCACAGCAGCCCGCCGCCGGACACGCCCGCGGCCAGCAGCCCGAGTCCCGACTGGATCCACGCCTCCCGCAGGTCCACCGCCCGTTTCGCGGCGTCGGCGGTCCGCCGGTCCGCGAGCATCCGGCCGCGCAGGAAGGCGCCGATGCCGAAGAGCCGGATCTCCTTGGCCGCCTCCACGCTGGACAGCAGCTCGCCGTAGAACATCTGCCTGCGCTCGACCGGCCCGACCTCCCAGAGGGTCCGCGCCTTCCGCCGGGCCATCGCGATCTCGGACAGCAGGGTGGGCACCGCGGCCGCCAGCACCAGCCCGGTCATCAACGGGCTGAGCAGGGCCAGCGACCCGAGGAACCCGCCGATGGTGAGGGCGGCCCGGGCGATGCCCACGGCTCCGTCGACGGCCTGGTTGGGGCTGCCGCCACCGGCGCCCTGCGCCAGCCGCAGCCGGTCGAGGAAGAGGGGGTTCTCGAACCGGCCCAGGCCCGCGAAGCCCTCCACCGCCGTGTACAGCCGGTCCTCCGCCAGCAGCCCCACCTTCCGGTCCAGCTCCGCGCGCAGGTACTGGCCGATCTGGGGCACCACCCCGAGGACCACCCCGGACGCGGCGAGTCCCGCCCCCAGGCCGATCACCCGGCCCGAGGGGGCGCCGGTGGCCAGGGCGTCCAGCAGCAGCTTGGTCAGCCAGGCCGTGACCACGGGGAGCGCGCCCACCGCCAGGGTGAGCGCGAGATGGAGGGCCAGCGCGCCGGGCGCCGCGCGGGCCACCAGGGCGGCGGCCGCGGCGGTCCGGCGCAGCACGGCCGCGGGGCCGGCGGAGCCCACGGGCTCCCGGTCGGCCTCGTCCGCACCCCGGCCGGCGGGGCGCGGCGCGGGTCCCCCGGGTCCGGGCCCGCCGTGGTCCCGCTCGCTCATGCCGCGACGGCGGGGGAGTCCAGGTTCACCCTGTTCTGCGCGACCACGGCGTGGCCGTGGCCGTCCTGGGCGACCCTGAGCACCGTGGGGAAGCCCTTGATCCGGAACGCGGTGGTCAGGGCGGTGTCGCTGCCCTCGACGACGACCCGCGCCACCGGGCGGAGGGCCTCGACCTGCTCCGCGGCCAGGTCGGCGGCGCCGACCACCACGGCCAGCGCCCGCTCCCGGTCGCCGCTCCTGGCCCGGGCGTACGCCACGAAGCGCGGCAGCATCTCGTGGCAGGGTTCGCAGTTGGGCGAGAAGAACGCCACCAGGGTGTCCCCGCGCAGCGATTCACGGGTCAGCGCCTCGCCGTCGACGCCGACGGCCGTGAACTCGCCGACCTCCTCGCCGACACCGATGACGGGCGGCATGCCCGGCATGTTCTCGGACACCTTGGCCAGCAGTTCGGTGTGCTCCCGCAGCCGCTTGACCACACCGAGCGTGAGCAGCAGGTCGAGCGTGCAGAGCGATCCCACCAGTACCACCGCCGCGATCAGGACGGGCATCGGAGTCCTCTCCTCTGGGGTCCATTTTCCGAGGCCGTCCGGGGTGCGGGGCCTCGGTCGTCGTGTCCGTGCGCGGTCACCGGCCGCGGGCGAGGCCCGGTGCCGGGCCGACGGGCCGGAACAGGTCGAGGATGTCGTCGAGGGTCACCACCAGCCCGCCCAGGAGCAGGCCGCCGGTGACCGCCACGACCACACCGCCCGGGGCGTCCGGGCGGACGGCGCCGGATACGAGCACGGCGGCCGCGCCGGCGCTCGCCGCGGCCGTGAGAGCGAGGTTCCGGACGACGTGCCTGAGGCCGAGCGGCCTCGTCGACGCGCCGAAACACCGGCAGGGGGTCCGTACCCCCCGCCGTACGGACAGCGTGACGGCGGCCGCGAAGCCGCCCAGCAGCACACCCGCCACCGCGAAGCCCGCCACCGCGACGGCACCCGGTCCGGGCGCCGCGAGCAGCAGGCAGACGGCGGCCTCGGCGGCCACCACGCACAGCGCCACCGGGGCGGCCGAACGCGGCGGGACGAGCCTCAGGTCGCGCACCGAGGACACGAAGCGGCCGAACGCCCCTCGCCCGCCCACCTTGCTGACGGCGGAGGCGAGGAACACCGCTCCGATCAGACAGCGGATCCCGAGTGCCAGATAACCCACCTGGAATTCCTCCTTCTGCGGGCGGTGCGGGGCGGGTGAGCGGTGCGGTCGCGCGGACCGCCGGGGACGGGCCGCGCGCGCCGACCGGGGGTCCGGTCCCGGAGCGGGGGGTCGGGCGGGAAGGAGCCGTGCCACGACCCGTGTCCGGTGGGGGGCGGCGCCCCCGGTCGGCCGTTCGGACGGTTCGTACCGTCCTGCGCCTTGCCGTGCCGGGTCAGCAGTGACAGATGACCGTCGGGCAGCCGGACGAGTTGCAGCACGCGTAACAGGGCGCGTTGTAGCCGCACTTGCCGGCGCATTGCCAGCAGGCCCCGTAGTTGCGGCAGGCCAGGATCTCCGCCGCGGCCGCGTCGATCTCGGGAACGAACTTACCGAGAAGGCGACTGCCCAGTGCCGTGAGCCTTTCGTACATTGACACACACCTCTCTTGATCGGGCTGGTGTCCCGTGCTTACGACGCTTGAGTTTCACGACGTTGCGGCAGGGCGGGAAGTGCCGTTTCCAGCCGTGCGCGGGGAGCGCGCGGGCCGGGCCGCACGACCGGCGGGCAACCGGAAACGACCCTTGCCGGGTGCGCGGGGCGGTGGTGCCGGCCCCGGCCCCGGCGGCGGGGCCGGGCGGGCCGGTCGTGTCCGGCAGCCCCCGGACCGGCACATTCCTCTCCGAAGGTGAACCTTCGCCTCCGTACCGATGGGAAGGCGAACCCATGGCCAGAGCCGTCCGTGCCACGGTTCTCCGCCACGCCGCCGGGCGATCACGCGGCACCGGGACGGTGCTTTCCGGCCGGAGCGCCGGTGGCGCGTCGCGCGCCCCCGGAAGCCGTTCGTTCCACGGAAGGCCGCGGGACGCCAGGGCGGGTTCAGGACATCGCCGTGGCCCCGCGGGGCGTCGCGGGAACGGGCCCGGCGGGCGTGAAGAGGGCGGGAACAGGGGGAGCGCGCCGGTTCCCGGGCGCCGCGTAGACGCGCGGCCCACCACGCCGGCTCCGGCTTTCGCGCAATCGGCCCACGGAGGGCTCGCGTCCGTGTCGGTGGCGGCCGGTCGCCGTACCGGGCCGGGAGCGCGGTACGGGCGTCAGGGCGGCGGTGACGTGGGGTTCGGCGGCGGGGGAGAGGCGTCCGGCGGACGGGCGCGTTCCGGCCGCCGGAGGCCGGTTCTGGACGGTCGACCCGCGTCCTGCGCGCCCGGCGTCGCCCTTCGATCATCAGATGGGAGCCGGGCGGATACCCGAAGGCGACGCGAAGGGGCGCGGAAGGCGGTCCGGACCGGCGCCGGCGGCCGGCGCGCCTCGGTCACGGTTCCAGCAGCGCCTGCACCGGCAGGTGGTCACTGGGGAAACGGCCCTGCTCGGAGAAGGTGTTGATGTCCGCCCTGGACACGCGCACCGACGGAGAGGCGAGGATCCAGTCGATGCGGTCGCCGCCGGGGACGAGCGGGCGGTAGCCGTGGAACGTGGCGTACTGCGGGCCGCGTTCGGCCGCGGCGTCCCAGGTGTCGGCCAGCGAGCCGTGGTCGAGCATGGCGTCGTACACGGGATTGCGGTGGGCGGGCACGTTGAAGTCGCCCGTCACGACGCGGGGCAGGGCCGGGTCCAGGGCCCGCAGCCGTTCGGTGACCAGGGCCGCGGAGCGCTCCCGGGCGTACTGGTGGGCGTGGTCGAGATGGGTGTTGAGGGCGTAGAACCCGGATCCCGTGCGCCGGTCGGTGAAGCGGACCCACGTCGCCATGCGCACCACCGTGTTGCCCCAGGTGGCCGAGCCGATAAGGGAGGGGGTGCCGGACAGCCAGAAGTGGTCGTACTCCTCGGGGACGAGCCGCTCGGTGTCGTAGAGCACGGCCGCGAACTCGTCGTGACTGCCGCCCAACCGGCCGAGCCCGACGCATCCGTAGCGGGGCCCGAGGTCCTCGGCGAGGTCGCGCAGCTGACCGTGCAGACCCTCCTGGGTGCCCAGCAGGTGCGGGCGTTCGCGGCGCAGCAGGCGGCGCATGACGGGGCGGCGCTCCGACCAGGGGTGCGGACCGGTCTCGGAGGCGTAGCGGAGGTTGAAGGACATCACCCGGAGACCGCGCGCGGCCTCCGGGGCCGGCCCGCCGCCGGCCGGGGCCGTTCGGGTGTCCGGGACGGGAACGGCGACACCGGCCGCTTCGGCGGGGGCGACGGCGGCGGCCGTGGCGCCGGTGACCGTCGCCGCCGCGGTCGCGCGCAGCGCGGTACGCCGGCTCAGCGGAGCCCCCGGCGGAAGAAGTGACGTGCGCGGTGGAACGGATGCGGACACGGTGCCTCCTGGGACTCCTGGGTCTCCTGGCCGGAGACGGTCGCCGCTCTCAGCCCTGCTGTTCCCGTGGCTCGTTCACCGGCTCCCGCGGGGTGAGGTCCCGGCTGCCCGTACGGGCCTCCGTGCGGTGGCCGCGCGCGATGTAGTCGCGCACCACCGCCTCGACGGCGTCCTGGGGCGAGCTCACCCCCGCCAGGACCATGACCTCCACCACGAGTTCGGCGTCGAGGCTGACAGTGACCTTGGCCTTCGCCATCGGCGGGCCCCCTTCCCGGGACGGCTGCGTCGGAGCCGGACTCTAGCAAGGGTACGGACGCCCGGCACCCGCCCCGGTCCGCTCCCGCGCGGAACCCCGGACCCGGCCCTGGCGGTACCCGCCCGGAGCCGGTCGAATAGGGTGCGGACGCCGCGCGGTTACTCCGTACCAATGCGCTGCGCGGAGCCGGCCGAGGGAATGGGAGGAGGCCCGTCTTCCTTGCCACGGACGGGAAATGATGTGGAACCAGGTATTTCGGATGGCCAGTTCCGTTTCGAGTTGATGCTCAGTAGGGTATGGCCTGCCGCCGTGGTGCTGGGGAGGGAATCCGGCTCAATTCGACATGGGCGGGGCAGAGTCGTCGGCAGGATCGGCAGGAGAACATGACCGCTGACTTATTCGAGGGGCAGTACGTGTGGCATCCGGCGGCCGATGACCGCCGGCTCGCGCGGGCGTGCGTCGACGTCCGCGCGGGACGCTACCTGAGCGCGCACGACGCCCTGGAGGAGGCCCGGGGCGATTTCGGGCTGCGCGCCCACAGATCGTCCGTCCTCGCGTCGGAGGCGGCCGACTCCGACCTGGCCGAACGCTGGCTCGCCGAGGAGCCGGGGGCCGGGTCCGCGCTGCTCTGGGCCCGGGTCGCGGTGCTCCGCGCCGTCCGCGCGGCCGACACCGAGGACCAGCGGGCCCTGCCGCTTGGCCGCATCGCCGTCGCCGCCTGCGACCGGGCCGCCGAGCTGGCGCCCGAGGACCCCACACCGTGGGTGGCGAAGCTGACCCTGGCCCGCATCCACCGGCCGCGCGACCCCGCCCCGCGCGGACTGCTCACCGCACCGCCCGGCCCCTGGTCGCTGTTCTCCCACATCCTCCGGCTCGACCCCTGGCACCGCGAGGCCCACCACCGCTTCCTGTCCTTCTTCTTCGCCCGCCACGGCGGTTCGGCGAACGCGGCGTGGGACGTCGCCGCCTTCCTCGGCCAGCGCGCCCCGGCCTCCTCGCCCCTGCGGCTCCTCCCGCTGGTCACCCTGGTCGAGGACTACAACCCGGCCTCCCCGCTGGTGAACCACACCTGGGAACAGCCCCCTTGGCGGGCGACCGCCCTGGGCGTCTACCGGGACTGGCTGCCCCACGTGGCCGAATACCGCTTCACGCCCGTGCTGGACCTCGCCTATCTCGCGCACGCGCTGTTCATGGCGCAGTGCGAATTCGAGGCGCGGGCCGTCCTCACGGCCATGGGCCCGTACGCCTCCAGAATGCCGTGGAGCATGTTCGGCGACCCGGAGGAACAGCTGACCAAGGTCCGGCGCATGTGCGGACTTCCGGTGCCCGGGGCCGCCTGACGGACACTCCACGCTCCTGCTTTTTGTCCCTTTTCTTGTTTCTTCAGTTCATTGCCCTGTCCCTCCTTCTGTGTCTTCTCTCCGTCCCCTCCTTCTGTCCCCTCCTTCTTCTGTCCCCTCCTTCTGTCTCCCAGGAAAGGTCGCGGTTGTGCCCGGTCCCGGATTTCTCGCCCGCACGAGAGCCCGTCACTCGCCCGCGGTCCCCGTCGTCCTCGACGACGACGCCACGCTCCACGCCATGGGTTACCCGCGAAAACTCACCCGCCGCTTCCGGGCCTTCGACAATTTCGCGATTTCCTTCACCATCATCAACATCATCTCCGGCATCTTCTCCTCGTTCGGCTTCGGAATGGGCGCCGGCGGCCCGCGCGTCCTGGTCTTCGGCTGGATCGGCGTCTCGGTGATGGTGCTCTTCGTCGGCGCCGCGATGGCCGAGATCGCCTCCGCCTACCCGACCAGCGGCGCCCTCTACTTCTCCGCCGGCAAGCTCGCCAAGCGGCACCGCGGCGCCTGGTCCTGGTACACGGGCTGGCTGAACTTCGTCGGCCAGGTCGGCGGCACGGCCGCGACCAACTACGCCGCCGCCACCTTCATCCAGGCGTTCGTCGCCATGCAGTGGCCCTCCTACCACCCGGACCCCCGGCACGCCGTCGGCATCACCGCGGTGATCCTCGTCCTCCAGGCACTGGCCAACACCTATACGGTGCAACTGGTCGCCGTAGTGAACCGGATATCCGTGTGGTGGCTGCTGATCGGCATGGTGGTGATCGTCGCCGCCCTGACCGTGATACCCGACCAGCACCAGTCGGCGTCCTTCGTCACCCATTTCGCCAACAACACCGGCTTCACCAACGGCATCTACGGCGGAATGCTCGGCCTGCTCGTCACCAGCTGGACCTTCACCGGCTTCGACGGCAGCTTCCATATGTCCGAGGAGACCGTCAAGGCGACCGTCAACGCCCCCAAGGGCATCATGCGGGCCATCGCCTACTCCGCGCTCGCCGGCCTGATCCTCATGCTCGCCCTCGTCTACGCCATCCGCGACTACGCCCAGGAGGCGGCCGCCTCGGCGCCGCCGGTGCAGATCCTCATCGACGCGCTCGGCGCCGGCACCGCCAAACTGCTCCTGCTGATCGTGATCGGCGCCATGCTGTTCTGCGGCCTGGCCAACATGACCAGCAACACCCGGCAGATCTTCGCCTTCTCCCGGGACGGCGCCATGCCCGGCTCCCGCTGGTGGCACTCGGTGTCCCCGCGCACCCGCACCCCCGTCAAGGCCGTCTGGCTCGCCGCCGCCTGCCCCCTGGTGCTGGTCCTGCCCGGCTGGTGGTCCCACACCGCCTTCACCGCCGTCGTCAGCGTCAACGTCGTCGGGCTCTTCCTCGCCTACGGCGTGCCCATCTTCCTGCGCCTGCGGCTGGACGACTTCCAGCCCGGCCCCTGGAACCTCGGTCGCTACGGCAAGCTCGTCGCCGCCATCGCCGTGACCTGGATCGTCATCAGCAACGTGCTGTTCATGCTGCCCCAGGCGTCCCCGATCACCGCGACCTCCTTCAACTACGCGCCGATCGCCCTGGGCGTCGTCCTGCTCATCGCCACGGTGTGGTGGTTCGCCAGCGCCCGGCACCGCTTCCAGGGGCCCGTCAGCTACGGGCGTCCCGACGAAGTGGCCGCCATGGACCTCATCTGACCCCTGGCGGAGGCCGCCCGCCCGGCGCGGCCTCACCTCTCCTCACCGCATCCCAGAAACCCCTGTGAAGGGACGAACGGAACACTATGAACCCCCTCGACGCGCTCACCGTCACCCGCGCCTCGCTGGACGACTGGCACCACGTGGCGCAGTGGGCCGCCGACGAGGGGTGGAACCCCGGCTCCGGCGACACGGCCTGCTTCCACCCCACCGACCCCGCCGGGTTCTTCCTCGGCCGCATCGACGGACGCCCGGTCTCGGCGCTCTCGATCGTCACCTACTCGCCGCGGTACGCGTTCCTCGGCTACTACCTCGTCCACCCCGAACTCCGGCGCCAGGGCCTGGGCCTGGCCACCTGGCGCGCGGCCTTCCCGCACGCCGGGGACCGCACCGTCGGCCTGGACGCGGTGCCCGCGCAGCGGGCCACGTACGAGCGCTCCGGCTTCGTCACCGCCCACGACACCATCCGCTACACCGGCCGCCCGGACCGGAGCGGCGCCCCGACGGCGCCCGGCGTCGTACCCGTCACCCCCGCCCACCTCGACGCGATCGCCGCCTACGACCAGGAGTGCTTCCCCGCCGACCGGCGCGCCTTCCTCACCCGCTGGCTCACCGCGCCCGGCCACACGGCCTACGCCCACCTGCGCGACGGCGAGATCGCCGGATACGGCGTGATCCGCCCCGCGCGCAGCGGGCAGCGCGTCGGCCCGCTGTTCGCCGACACGGAGGAGGGGGCGGAGGCGCTGCTCGACGCGCTCGTCGGGTCGGTGGGGGAGGACGAGGAGGTGTGTGTGGACGTGCCGGAGCCGCACCGTGCCGGGCATGCGGTGGTGACGGGGCGGGGGTTGAAGGCGAGTTCGCACACGGTGCGGATGTATACGGGGGCTGTGCCGGAGGTTCGGGCGGAGCGGGGGTTCGGGGTGACGAGTCTGGAGCTGGGGTAAGGGCGGGCGGGGCGCGGGTGGGGGTTGCCGCTGCGCGGGGCCTTTCCCCAGCCCCGCCCCTTCCCGACCCGGGGCTCCGCCCCGGACCCCGGTCCTCAAACGCCGGACGGGCTGATTTCAGCCCGTCCGGCGCTTGAGGACACCGCGCGTCAGCGCGGCCGGGGGCCCGGGGGCGAAGCCCCCGGTTACGGGAAGGGGCGGGCAGGGGACAAAGCCCCGCGCAGCGGCACCGTCCCCCTGGCCACGCCCCGGGCCGCCCCGCTTCAGACCCGGACCGGAAGGTCAGGACGTCTGTGACAGCCCGTCACGAACCTCCCGCGCCGCCGCCACCAGGTTCTCCAACGACTCCCGCACCTCGCCCCACCCCCGCGTCTTCAGCCCGCAGTCCGGATTCACCCACAACCGCTCCGCCGGAATCGCCTCCAGCCCCGTGCGCAGCAGCGCCGCGGCCTCCGCCGTGGAGGGGACGCGGGGCGAGTGGATGTCGTAGACGCCCGGTCCGATCTCGCGCGGGTAGCCGGCCGTGGCGAGCTCACCGGCGACCCGCATGTGGGAGCGGGCGGCCTCCAGACTGATGACGTCGGCGTCGAGGTCGTCGATGGCCTGGAGGACGTCGCCGAACTCGGCGTAGCACATATGGGTGTGGATCTGGACGTCCGGAGCGACGCCGGAGGTGCTCAGCCGGAACGCCTCCGTGGCCCACGCGAGATACGCGGCGTGGTCCGCGGACCGCAGCGGCAGCGTCTCGCGCAGCGCGGGCTCGTCGACCTGGATCACCGAGCTGCCCGCCGCCGCGAGGTCGCCGACCTCGTCGCGCAGGGCGAGTGCGACCTGGCGGGCGGTCTCGCCGAGCGGCTGGTCGTCGCGGACGAAGGACCAGGCGAGCATGGTGACGGGTCCGGTGAGCATGCCCTTCACGGGACGGTCGGTCAGCGACTGGGCGAAGGACGTCCAGCGCACCGTCATCGGCTCAGGGCGGGAGATGTCGCCCGCGAGGATCGGCGGCCGGACGTAGCGGGTGCCGTACGACTGGACCCAGCCGTGCTGGGTGGCGAGGTAGCCCGTGAGCTGCTCGGCGAAGTACTGCACCATGTCGTTGCGCTCGGGCTCGCCGTGCACCAGGACGTCGATCCCGGCCTTCTCCTGGAAGGAGACGACCTCACGGATCTCCTCCTCGATGCGGCGTTCGTACGCCGCCGTGTCGATCCGGCCGGCCCGCAGACCGGCGCGGGCGGCGCGCAGCTCGCCCGTCTGCGGGAAGGAGCCGATCGTGGTCGTGGGCAGCAGCGGCAGTCCGAGGCGGGCCCGCTGGGCGGCGGCACGCTCGGTGTACGGCTGGGGGCGCCGGGCGTCGGCGTCGGTCACCGCGGTGGTACGGGCCCGCACGACCGGGTCGTGGGTGAGCGCGGAACCGGCCCGGGAGGCCAGGTCGGCGCGGTTGGCGGCGAGTTCCGCCGCGATGGCGCCGGTGCCCTTGGCCAGCCCCCGGGCCAGGGTGACGATCTCCGCGGTCTTCTGCCGGGCGAAGGCCAGCCACCGGGCGATCTGGGGATCGATGTCGCGCTCGGCGGTGGCGTCCAGGGGGACGTGCAGCAGCGAGCAGGAGGCCGCGACGTCCACCCGGCCGGCGAGGCCGAGGAGCGTGGCGAGGGTGGTGAGCGACGCCGTGAGGTCGTTGATCCAGACGTTGCGGCCGTCGACGACGCCCGCGACGAGCCGCTTGCCGGGCAGGCCGCCGACCGCCGCGAGGGCGTCGAGGTTGGCGGCGGCGGGGCCGGTGAAGTCGAGGGCGAGCCCCTCGACCGGCGCCTTGGCCAGTACGGGCAGGGCCGCGCCGAGCCGGTCGAAGTAGGAGGCGACCAGGAGCTTCGGCCGGTCGGTCAGCCCGCCCAGGTCCCGGTAGGCACGCGCGGTGGCGTTGAGCTCGGCCGGGGTGCGGTCCTGGACGAGCGCCGGCTCGTCCAGCTGGACCCACTCCGCCCCCGCGGCCCGCAGGTCGGCGAGGACCTCGGCGTAGACGGGCAGCAGCCGGTCCAGGAGCGTCAGCGGGTCGAAGCCGGCCGCGACGCCCGGCGCGGGCTTGGCCAGCAGGAGGTAGGTGACCGGCCCGACGAGGACGGGGCGCGCGGTCAGGCCGAGGGCCGCGGCCTCCGCGAACTCGGTGACCTGCCGGGTGGAGTCGGCCGTGAAGACGGTGTCCGGGCCCAGCTCGGGCACGAGGTAGTGGTAGTTGGTGTCGAACCACTTGGTCATCTCCAGCGGCGCCACGTCCTGGGTGCCGCGGGCCATCGCGAAGTAGCCGTCCAGGGCGTCCGCCTCGACGGCGGCGCGGTGCCGGGCCGGGACGGCGCCGACCATGACGCTGGTGTCGAGGACGTGGTCGTAGTACGAGAAATCGCCGGTGGGCACCTCGTCGATGCCGGCCTCGGCGAGCCGGCGCCAGGCGGTGGCGCGCAACTCGGCCGCTGTCCGCCGGAGTTCACCGGCACCCACGCCGCCCTTCCAGTAGCCTTCGACGGCCTTCTTCAGTTCCCGGTTCTGGCCCTGGCGGGGGTAGCCGTACACGGTGGCCCGTGCTGCCGCGGCTGCGGACTTGCTGGTCACGGAACTCTCCTTCGCGAGCTTCTTCCGATACGACCCCGGGGACGGGTCGAGGGCGCGAAGGGACGGCGAACCGGGCGGGCCACGGAGCGGGTCCGGATCGAACCGCCGTGTGCGACCGCCTGATATGTACGCCGACCCGCCCTCGAGGTCACCGGGATCTCCGCGCGCGTCCGTGCACGCGGGCAGTGGCAGGTCTTCGGACTCGCGGGCACGTCTCGTGGGACACGAGGCTCCTACTGGCCGTCGCTTCCCGGCCCTCGTCGGGCCAGTGCTGATGACGGCGGTCGTTCCCGCTCACCGCTGCGGGGCAGTCCCGGATTCCCACCGGGTTCCCTCTTACGACGCGCCTGCCTGGCGAGCAGGGCGAACCAGCTGCACCGTCAGCCTAGGCGCTGGGCCCCGCCCCTGACAGGCCCGTCCACCCAACGGATGGTGATCTGGGACACGTGACGGTCCGTCGGCGCCGGTCCGGAAGGCGGCGGCGGCCGCCGACTCGGCGCCGCCGCCTCCCGGAGGTGACCGGGGCCCCTCAGCCCCGGTCAGTCTCTGTCGTACCGGTGGAACCCCCGGCCCGACTTCCGTCCGAGCAGCCCGGCCTCGACCATCCGCCGGAGCAGCGGCGGCGGGGCGTACAGGGGCTCCTTGAACTCGTCGTAGAGGGACTGGGCGATGGCGGCGACCGTGTCGAGGCCGATGAGGTCGGCCAGCCGGAGCGGCCCCATGGGGTGCGCGCAGCCCAGCTCCATGCCCTCGTCGACGTCCGTGGCGGAGGCGAAGCCGGACTCCGCCATCCGGACGGCCGCGAGGAGATACGGGATGAGCAGCGCGTTGACGACGAACCCGGCCCGGTCCTGGGAGCGGATCGCCGTCTTGCCCAGGGCCGCCGTGGCGAACTCCTCGGCCAGGGCCGCCGCCTCGGCACCGGTGTGGAGCGAGGTGACGATCTCCACGAGCGGCAGCACGGGCACCGGGTTGAAGAAGTGCAGGCCCAGCACCCGGTCGGCGCGCCGGGTCGCCATGCCGAGCCGCATCACGGGGATCGAGGAGGTGTTGGAGGCGAGCACCGCCGCCGGATCCTCGACGATCTTGTCGAGGGCGCCGAAGACACGGATCTTGGTCTCCGCGTCCTCGACGACGGCCTCCACGACGAGCTGACGGTCGGCCAGGTCGTCGAGGTCCCCGGTGAAGACCGTCCGGGCCAGCGCGTCCTCGGCGGCGGCCCGGTCGGTCTTGCCGCGTTCGACGGCCCGTTCCAGGGACCGGGTGACGCGCTCGCGCGCCCGCAGGGCCGCGGCGCCGTCGGTCTCGCAGAGCACGGTGTCGAGACCGGCCCGCGCGCACACCTCGGCGATCCCGGCGCCCATCTGACCGCCGCCCACCACCCCGACCCTGCCGAAGCGCGCGCTCATGAGCGCACCGCCGGGCGGCGCACCAGGTGACGGGTGTAGGCGTCGGTGGTGAAGAACCCGGGCAGTTCCCCGGAGAGGGCCGCACGGACGAAGACGTCGCGTGCCCGACCGGCCGGTGCCCGGGGGTCCTCCGCCGCCAGCGCGGCCGTCTCCTCGTCGAGCGCCGCGAGCACCTCCGCGCGGTCGATCACGCCGTGCCGCGGCCACTGCCGGATCTGACAGCGGGCGATCTCCGCGGTGGCCGCGTCCTCCACCAGCCCGTACAGCGCGACCGCGCCGCTGCCACGCGGCCAGGCACCGAAGTAGGCGAGCAGGTCGGCGCGGCGGCCGGCGAAGGCGGTGTCGAGGGCGGCGAGGAAGTCGAGGGCGGCGGGGGTGAGGACCTCGTCGAAGCGGGGTTCTCGGGGGGCCGGCACCTGGATGTGGTGGGTGGCTGTGGTCATGCTGTCTCCTGGGGGAGCGGTGCGGAGTCCCCGCCGCGCGGGGAAGCCCCGGGTCAGAGCGAGGGAGCCCCGGACCGACGCGGCCGGGCCTCGGGCCCGCACGCCGGTGGTGCCCGGGGGCCGGGCGGTGTCCGACGGCTCTTGAGGCCGCCGCCTCGCAGGTGCGGCCGCCGCCCGTGAGGCGGCCGGCGGCTCGTCGGCCGCGCCGCGTGCCAGGGGTGGCCTGCCCGGCGACGGGCCGGGAGCCGTCACGCGGGCCCTAGTGGAACTGTTCCTCCTCCGTCGAGCCGCGCAGCGCCACCGTCTCCGCCGCCGGGTTCAGGGCCGTCGACACCAGGTCGAAGTAGCCCGTCCCCACCTCGCGCTGGTGCTTGACGGCGCTGAAGCCGTGCTCCTGCGCCGCGAACTCCCGCTCCTGGAGGTCGACGTACGCGGTCATGCCGTGCTCGGCGTACCCGCGTGCCAGGTCGAACATCGCGTGGTTGAGGGAGTGGAAGCCGGCCAGGGTGATGAACTGGAAGCGGTAGCCCATCGCGCCCAGTTCGCGCTGGAACTTGGCGATCCGGTCGTCGTCGAGCGCGGCGCGCCAGTTGAAGGACGGCGAGCAGTTGTAGGCCAGCATCTTGCCGGGGTGCTCGGCGTGGATCGCCTCGGCGAACTCGCGGGCCTGTGCCAGGTCGGGGGTGCCGGTCTCCACCCAGATGAGGTCGGCGTAGGGAGCGTAGGCGAGGCCGCGGGCGATGACCGGGGCCATGCCGTTCTCGACCCGGTAGAAGCCCTCGGCGGTGCGCTCGCCGGTGCAGAAGCGGGCGTCGCGCTCGTCGACGTCGCTGGTCAGGAGGCTGGCCGCGAGCGCGTCGGTACGGGCCACGATGATCGTGGGGACGTCGGCGATGTCGGCGGCGAGGCGGGCGGCGTTGAGGGTTCGGACGTGCTGTGCGGTGGGGACGAGGACCTTGCCGCCGAGGTGGCCGCACTTCTTCTCGGAGGCGAGCTGGTCCTCGTAGTGGATGCCCGCGGCGCCGGCGGCGATCATCGCCTTGGTGAGCTCGAAGACGTTGAGCGGCCCGCCGAAGCCGGCCTCGGCGTCGGCGACGATCGGCGCGAGCCAGTCGGTGGTGTCCGTGCCGCCCTCGGCGGTGGCTATCTGGTCGGCGCGCAGCAGGGCGTTGTTGATCCGGCGGACCACGGTGGGCACCGAGTTGACCGGATAGAGGCTCTGGTCGGGGTAGGTGTGCCCGGCCTGGTTGGCGTCGGCGGCGACCTGCCAGCCGGAGAGGTAGATCGCCTGGAGCCCGGCCCTGACCTGCTGGACGGCCTGGCCGCCGGTGAGCGCGCCCAGCGCGTGGACGTAGTCCCGCTCGTGCAACTGCCGCCACAGCCGCTCGGCGCCGCGCCGGGCGAGGGTGTGCTCCTCGCGGACGCTGCCGGAGAGCCGGACGACCTCCTCGGCGCCGTACGTCCGCTCGACGCCCGCCCAGCGGGGGTCCGTCGTCCACCGCCGTGTGAGTTCCTCGGCCGTCGTCTTCCCTGACCGCGTCATGACGTCTCCCGGTTCCGCGTGTGAGGACTCTGCTCGGCGCCGACACTGCGGGCCGCACAACGACTCTGACAGCGGCACTGAGTGCCAACAACCGTGGATCCTTGCCAAGTTCCGCGAAACTTCGCCGCCCGTTCCGCCAATGTTGCGAAGGTCCCGCCGCGCGCCTTGCGAAGGCTTCGACCGCGATGTGCGGACGGCTCGGGGCCGGGCCGGAGTCGGGGTGTGGCCGGGAGGCCCTGGACTTAGTAGGACGTCCAACTATATGTTCGTGGCCAGAGCCCGCGGTGCAGGGAAGCCGGTGCGAATCCGGCACGGTCCCGCCACTGTGACCGGGGAGTGCGTCGCCGTACACACGCCACTGACGAGCGAGATGTCGGGAAGGCGGGCGGCGCGCGATGATCCGGGAGTCAGGATACCGGCCGTGGGTGTTCCGTGTTGTCCACGAGGATGGAGCTGACACGCATGGCACCCGTATGTTCCCACGGCCCATGTGATCCGGACCGGCGAGCGGCCCCGCCCGCGCCCTGACGGTTCGCGGTCCTCCGCGCCCACAGGTCTTCTTCCGGCGCCCCGGCGCACCCGCGCGCCCGTCGCCGTCCGGCCGGCCATCCCCGGAATACCCCTGACGAGAGCAGGCTTCCATGGTCCGTGAACCGACTCATCTCATCGGCGCAAGGCACGTCAAGACGGTCCCCGGCGCGCTCGGCGACCTCCAGCGCGGCCCGGAGGTCGTGGAATTCGCCGCCGGGATCCCGCACCTGCTGAAGGGGGAGTTCACCGACAACGCGGGCGGCGGCATCGACGTCCACTCGCCGCGCCGGCCCTCCGGGGTCAAGGAGGGCGCGAGCTTCACTCTTCCGACGATGGGACGACGGCCGTGACCACCACCTCGCTCACCGAGGACCAGACCGCGCTCGTCGAGACCACGCTCGGCTTCGCCCGGGAACACCTCGCCCCGTACGCCGTGGCCTGGGACCAGCAGAAGCACTTCCCCCTCGACGTCCTGCGCAAGGGCGCCGGGCTCGGCCTGGGCGGCGTCTACGTACGGGAGGACGAGGGCGGCTCCGGGCTGACCCGCTCCGACGGCGTCCTCGTCTTCGCCGCCCTCGCCACCGGCTGCCCCTCCCTCGCCGGCTACTTCTCCATCCACAACATGGTCGCCTGGATGATCGACCGGTACGGCGACGCCGCCCAGCGCGCCCGCTGGCTGCCCGGCCTGTGCTCGATGGAGTCCCTGGGCAGCTACTGCCTCACCGAGCCCGGGGCCGGCTCCGACGCCGCCGCCCTGCGCACCCGCGCCGAGCGCGTCGGCGACCACTACGTCCTCACCGGCGTCAAACAGTTCATCTCCGGTGCCGGCACCTCCCGGGTGTACGTCGTCATGGCCCGTACCGGCCGTGACGGGCCCGGCGGGATCTCCGCCTTCGTCGTCGAACGGGACGACCCCGGCCTGTCCTTCGGCCCCGACGAGAAGAAGATGGGCTGGAACGCCCAGCCCACCCGCCAGGTGATCCTGGACGGCGTGCGCGTCCCGGCCGACCGCCGGCTCGGCGCCGAGGGCGACGGCTTCCGCATCGCCATGAGCGGCCTCGACGGCGGCCGGCTCGGCATCGCCGCCTGCTCCCTCGGCGGCGCCCAGAGCGCCCTGCAGCGCAGCCTGACCCATCTCGCGGACCGGGAGGCGTTCGGCGCCCCGCTCCTCGACGCGCAGGCGCTCCGGTTCCGGCTCGCCGACATGGCGACCGAACTGGCCGCCGCCCGCGCGCTCGTCCGCCAGGCCGCGGAGGCCCTGGACCGGGACGACCCCCAGGCCGCCCAGCTGTGCGCCATGGCCAAGCACTTCGCCACCGACACCGGCTACTCCGTAGCCGACCGCGCCCTCCAACTCCACGGCGGCTACGGCTACCTCAGCGAATACGGTATCGAGAAGATCGTCCGGGACCTCCGGGTCCATCAGATCCTGGAAGGAACCAACGAGATCATGCGTCTGATCGTGGCCCGAGGACTGACCGGAGCCCGCCGATGACCCCGACCACGCCGATCACACCGGCCACGCCGATCACGTCGGGAACGGGGGACGATCCCGTCCTCGTGCGCACTGAGGGGCACACCGGCTACCTCACCCTCAACCGCCCCAAGGCCCTCAACGCCCTCAGCCACGACATGGTGCGCCGCGTCGACGAGGCCCTCACCGCCTGGGAGCACGACCCCGCCGTCGAGACCGTGGTCATCAGCGGCGCGGGCGAACGGGGCCTGTGCGCCGGCGGCGACATCCGCTCCATCCACGCGGACGCGCGGGACGGCGACGGCACGGCGACGGCGGCCTTCTGGTACGACGAGTACCGCCTCAACGCCCGTATCGCCCGCTACCCCAAGCCGTACGTCGCCGCCATGGACGGCATCGTGATGGGCGGGGGAGTGGGCGTCTCGGCCCACGGCAGCGTCCGGATCGTCACCGAGCGCTCCAAGGTCGCCATGCCCGAGACCGGCATCGGCTTCGTCCCGGACGTCGGCGGCACCTATCTGCTCACCCTCGCGCCCGGCGAGCTCGGCACCCACCTGGGCCTCACCGGGGCGTCGGTCGGCGCCCGGGACGCCCTGCTGTGCGGGCTGGCCGACCACTTCGTCCCCTCGGACGGACTCCCCGGACTCCTCGCCGCCCTCGCCACCGAGCCCGTGCCCGACGTCCTGTCCCGCTACGTCCGCGAGGCACCGGAGGGCGAACTGGACGGGCACCGGGAGTGGATCGACCACTGCTACGCGGCCGACACGGTCGAGGAGATCGTCGAGCGGCTCCTCGACCACGGCGCGACCGCCGCGAAGGAGGCCGCCGGCACGATCCTCGCCAAGTCCCCCACCTCGCTGAAGGTCACCCTGGCCGCCCTGCGCCGGGCCCGCGACCTCGGCCCGCTGGAGCGCGTCCTGGAGCAGGAGTACCGCGTCTCCTGCGCGGCCCTGTCCTCGCCCGACCTGGTCGAGGGCATCCGCGCCCAGGTCGTCGACAAGGACCGCGACCCCCGCTGGTCGCCCGCCACCCTCGCCGGGGTCACGGACGCGGACGTGGCACGCTTCTTCGCCCCGCTCGGCGCGCGGGAACTCTCCCTCGCCGCCGACGGATCCGGGCAGGAGGCGCCGTGGTGAGCCCGGCCCCGGAGACCCTCACCGTCGGGTTCGTCGGCCTCGGGCGCATGGGCGGCCCGATGGCCGCCCACCTCGTCGCGGCGGGCCACCGCGTCCTCGGGTACGACCTGTCGGCCGGGTCCCTCGCGGCGGCCGCCCGCACCGGGGTCGAGCCCGCCGCCTCGGCGGCCGCCACCGCCGCCGGGGCCGACGTGGTGATCACCATGCTGCCCGCCGGGCGGCACGTCCTCGCCCTCTACCGGGACGAGGGGCTGCTCGCGGCGGCCCGGCCCGGCACGCTCTTCGTCGACTGCTCCACCATCGACGTCGCCGACGCCCGCGCCGCGCACGAAGCCGCCGCCGCGGCCGGCCACCAGGCCCTGGACGCGCCCGTCTCCGGCGGTGTGACGGGCGCCGAGGCCGCCACCCTGACCTTCATGGCGGGCGGCGGCGAGGCCGAGTTCGCCCGGGCCGCGCCGCTGCTGTCCGCGATGGGCGGGAAGGCCGTGCACTGCGGGGCGCCGGGCGCCGGACAGGCCGCGAAGATCTGCAACAACATGATCCTCGGCATCTCGATGATCGCGGTCAGCGAGGCGTTCGTCCTCGGCGAGAGCCTCGGCCTGTCCCACCAGGCCCTGTACGACGTGGCCGCCACCTCCTCCGGGCAGTGCTGGGCCCTCTCCGTCAACTGCCCCGTCCCCGGCCCCGTACCGGGCAGCCCCGCCGGCCGCGACTACCGGCCCGGCTTCGCGGCCCCGCTGATGGCCAAGGACCTCGGCCTCGCCGCCGCCGCGGCCCGGGCCGGCGGCGTCGACGCGGAACTCGGCCTGCGGGCCGCCGAGATGTACGCGGCGTTCGCCGAGGGCGCGGGCGCCGCGCAGGACTTCTCCGGGATCGTCCGGGCCATCAGGGAACGGTCGGCACCGACCGCCGAGCAGAACGGAACCAGCACGCCATGACGTACGAGACCGTCCTCGTCGAACGCAAGGGCCGCACGGCTCTTGTCACCCTCAACCGCCCCAAGGCCCTCAACGCCCTCAACCTCCAGGTCATGAACGAGGTCGTCGCGGCGACGGAGGAGCTCGACCGGGACCCCGGGATCGGCTGTATCGTCCTCACCGGCTCGGAGAAGGCCTTCGCGGCCGGCGCCGACATCAAGGAGATGCGGCCGCGGAGCTACATGGACATGTACCTCACCGACTGGTTCACCGCCTGGGACCGGCTGGGCGCGCTCCGCACCCCGACCGTCGCCGCCGTCTCCGGCTACGCCCTGGGCGGCGGCTGCGAACTCGCGATGCTCTGCGACATCCTGCTGGCCTCCGACACCGCGGTCTTCGGTCAGCCGGAGATCAAGCTGGGCGTCATCCCGGGCATCGGCGGCTCGCAGAGGCTGACCCGCGCCGTCGGCAAGGCCAAGGCGATGGAGCTCTGTCTGACCGGCCGCACGATGGACGCGGCCGAGGCCGAACGCGCCGGGCTCGTCTCCCGCGTCGTCCCGGCCGCCGAACTCCTCGGAGAGGCCCTCGCGGTCGCGGAGACCGTGGCCGGGATGTCGGCGCCGGTCGCGATGATGGCGAAGGAGGCCGTGAACCGGGCCTTCGAGACGACGCTGGCGGAGGGCGTGCGGTTCGAGAGGCGGCTGTTCCACGCGGTGTTCGCCGTCGCGGACCAGAAGGAGGGGATGGGGGCCTTCGTCGAGAAGCGGCCGCCGGTGTTCGGGCACCGGTAGGGGGGCCGGGGGGCTTTCTTCCCCACCCCGCCCCTTCCCGAATTCGTCCTCAAGCGCCGGACGGGCTGAACGCGGCCCGTCCAGGCGCTCGACACCGGCCGGCAACCCGGAAGGGAGCCGACCGAGCCCCGCGCGGAGCCCCGGGCCGTCCTCACTCCTCCCCGAGTACCGGCCGGTGCCCGCGGCGGTGTGACCGGGTGGCGCGCGGGGGCTCAGCCGGTGAACAACTGCCTCAGCCTGAGGACGAGCTCGTACACGCCGTACCCGAAGGGCGCCCCCACCCACAGCCAGCAGAACACCAGCAGCGCCTTGCGCGAGCCCCTCACGGCGCCGCCCCCTTCTCCGGCACGGCGGCCGGTTCCTCCTCCGGCGGTGGCGGTTCGTGGTGGCGCGGGTGCACGGGCCGCACCAGCTCGTTGGCGACGAAGCCCACGGTCAGCAGCCCGATCATGACGAAGAACGACGTGGTGTACAGGTCCGCGCCGCTCCGGCCCGCGGACTTCCCCGCGTCGGCGACGGCGTTGACGATCAGCGGCCCGAGGATCCCCGCGGTCGACCACGCGGTCAGCAGCCGCCCGTGGACGGCGCCCACCTGGTACGTACCGAAGAGGTCCTTGAGATAGGCCGGGACGGTGGCGAAACCGCCACCGTAGAAGGAGAGGATGACGGCCGCGCAGGTGATGAACACGGCCTTGGAGGCGTCGCCGACCAGGGCGATCACCAGATACATCAGCGCGCCGGCGCCGAGGTAGAGGCGGTAGACGTTCTTCCGCCCGGCCAGGTCGGAGGCGGAGGACCAGACGATCCGGCCCAGCATGTTGGCCAGCGAGAGCATGCCGACGAACCCCGCGGCCGCCGCGGCACCGACGGGCGAGGAGGTGCCGGCGAAGAAGTCCGTGATCATCGGCGCGGCCTTCTCCAGGATACCGATGCCCGCCGTGACGTTCGTGCACAGGACCACCCACAGGCACCAGAACTGCGAGGTGCGCAGGGCGCTTCGGGCCGACACCCGCGCGCCGGCGACGGGCGGGCGCGGCCCGTCCGCCCCGCCGCCGTCCACCCGACGGCCGTCGGGCGGCACCCGGACGAGCAGGACGCCCGGCGTCATGAAGACCGCGTACGCGGCACCCATGACCAGGAACGTCCGCGCGATGCCCGGCGTGCCCCGGCCGAACGCGTCGAGCAGCCCGGCCGACCACGGTGACGCGATGAGGGCGCCGCCGCCGAAGCCCATGATGGCGATGCCGGTCGCCATGCCCGGGCGGTCGGGGAACCACTTGATGAGTGTGGACACCGGCGAGATGTACCCGATGCCCAGGCCGACGCCCCCGATGAAGCCGTACCCGAGGACGACGAGCCAGTACTGACGCGTCGCCGCCCCGAGCGCGGCCACCAGGAACCCGGAGGAGAAGCAGACCGCCGACACGGCCATCGCCCACCGCGGCCCGTTCCGCTCCACCAGCGTGCCGCCGAACGCCGCCGAGAGCCCGAGCATCACGATCGCCACCTGGAACGGCAGCGCCGACGCCGTGCCCGACAGGCCCAGCGCCGACTCCAGCGGCGGCTTGAACACGCTCCAGGCGTACGCCTGGCCGATGGCGAGGTGGATGGACAGCGCGGCGGGCGGGACGAGCCAGCGGCTCCATCCGGGCGGCGCGACGGTTCCGGGACGCGCGAGCATGGAGGGAACGTACAACGACCGGCGGGGCGCGGAGGGGGGTTCGCCGCCACTCAGCCCTTTCCCGGGGTCTTCCGTCGCCGGCGGGCCGGGGTCCGGAGGGGCGGCCCCTGCCCCGGAAAGAGCCGGGCCACGCTCCTCTCACGGAGGGACGCCGAGCCCGGCCTTCTGCCGGTAGGACGGGCCGGATCTTCGCCGAAGGGGCCGGACGTCACACCGCCCGCGTCCCTCCGGCGGAAGCCTGCCCCAGGGGCGCGCCCCCGCCCGCCGACGGCGCGCCCGCGGACTCGTCCAGCCCCGGGGGCAGTGTCCCCGTGTGCACGACCCCCAGCCGCTGGGTCGCCCGCGTCAGCGCGACGTAGAGGTCGCTCAGGCCGAACTCCGCCGGTTCCACCACGATCACCGTGTCGAACTCCAGGCCCTTCGCCTGCCGGGGGTCGAGCAGGACGACCGGGCTGGTCAGATCGGGGACCGGGCCGGTGGAGGCGGCGGGGAGGGCGGGGACGAGGGCGGGGTGGAGGGCGCCGGGGGCGATCACCGCGAGGCGGCCCTCCGCGTGGAGCTCGCGCGCGACCGCGCCGGCGACCGCGCGCGGCAGGTCCTCCGCGCGCTCCGTCCAGGGGAGGGCGTCCGTCTCGCGCACCGAGCGCGGCGGTACGAACGAGGGGTCCGCCGACCGGAGCACCCCCGCCGCGAGCTCCATGATCCGGGCCGGTGTGCGGTAGTTGACGCCGAGCCTGATGTGTTCCCAGCGGTCGCCGACGTACGGCTCCAGGACCGGGCCCCAGGCGCCGCAGCCGCCCGGCTCGGAGGTCTGCGCCGGGTCGCCGACCAGCGTCATCGACCGCGTCGGGCAGCGGCGCATCAGCAGCCGCCACGCCATCGGGGACAGCTCCTGCGCCTCGTCCACGATGATGTGCCCGAAGGCCCAGGTGCGGTCGGCCGCGGCGCGCTCGGCGGCGCTGCGGTGGTCGGCCTCCTCGTGCCGGTCGGCGAGCCGCTCCGCGTCGACCAGGTCGTGCGCGGCCAGCACCTCCGAGTCGTCGTCCTCCTTGTCCTCGAACTCCTGGGTGCGGGACCCGTAGGAGAGGTCCAGTACGCCCTGCGCGTACCGGATCCGCTCCTGCCGCTCGGCCTCGGCCCTGGCGCGGGCCGCCAAGTCGTCCTCGCCGAGCAGTTCGGCGGCCTCGTCCAGCAGCGGCACGTCGGCCGGCGTCCACGCGCCGCCCGCGCGCCGGATCGCGGCCGCGTCGGCCTCCGGGAGGTGGACGGGCTCGGCGAGGAAGTCCGCGACCAGCCGCTGCGGGGTGAGGGCGGGCCACAGCTCGTCGATCGCGGCGTGTACCTCCCGGCTCACCGCGACCGCCTTGCCGAGCTGGGCGAGGTCGTCGGGGCCGAGGAAGTTCGGCCCGCCGTACGGGTCCGCGCCGAGCCGGTCGGCCAGCTGGGCGGTGAGGGCGTCGATGACGTGGAAGGCGAAGTAGGGGCGGGCGAGGTTGTGCGGGAGCCGGGTGTCCCGGGCCCGGCGGCGCGCCTCGGCCGCCATGGGCGCGTCCAGCAGCAGCTCGCCGTCCTCGTGGTCGATGACGCGCGCGGGCTCCGGGAGGGTCTGCCGGTCCTCGACGAAGCGGGCCAGGGCCGCGGCCATCGCCGTGCCGCCCTTGACGGCCGCGGCCGAGGGGGTGTCGGTCCCCGTGGCCGTCACACCGGGGAACAGTTCGCCGGGCGTGGCGAGCAGGACACCCGTCTCGCCGAGCGAGGGCAGCACCTCGCCGATGTAGCCGAGGAACGCGGGGTTGGGCCCGACGATCAGCACGGCCCGCCGGGCCAGCTGCTCCCGGTGCGCGTACAGCAGATACGCGGCCCGGTGCAGGGCGACGACGGTCTTCCCGGTGCCGGGCCCGCCCTCCACGACGAGCACGCCGTGGTGCGGGGCGCGGATGATCCGGTCCTGCTCGGCCTGGATGGTCCGCACGATGTCGTGCATGCGGCCGGTGCGGGCCGAGTCCAGCGCGGCGAGCAGCACGGCGTCGGCGTCGGCGCCCTCGTGCCCGGTGCGGTCGCTGTCGGTGAGGTCCAGGATCTCGTCGTGCAGCGCCGTGACCCTGCGGCCCTCGGTGCTGATGTGACGCCTGCGGCGCAGCCCCATGGGAGTGTGCCCGGTGGCGAGGTAGAAGGGGCGCGCGACCTCGGCCCGCCAGTCCAGGACCAGCGGGGTGCGGTCGGCGTCGTCACACCGGATGCCGATGCGGCCGATGTGGTGGTCGCGGCCGTCCCGGAAGGCCAGCCGGCCGAAGCAGAGCCCGTTCTCCCCGGCGTCGAACGCGGCGAGCAGCCCGGACTGCTCGGCCACCAGCACATCGCGCTCCAGCCGGGCCTGGAAGGTGGTACCGCCCGGTGCGAGGGCGGCCCGCACCGCGGCCTCGGCCCCCGCGCGCAGTTCGTCGAGGCGTTCGTGGAGCAGGTCGATGAATTCCTGCTCCTGCCGCATTTCCTTGTTGGATACCTCGGTGTTTGACAATTCGACTCCCGCCCGGATATGATGGCCCCATAAAGCTTCTCCATGGCCTGTGTTCACGCAAGACATGGAAACATCCAATGTACACAAGGAAATACCCCGACCGTCAACGCGGTCCGGGGTTTTCTTTGTTTTACGGGAGTTCCGGGGCGTTCCGCGGGAGTTCCGGGGCGCGCACCGTCCGTTCAGCGGTCATCGGTATCCACGGCTCCGTTCATGCCGCCGCCCCGTGTCGCGCCCCCTCTCATGTCGCGTCCCCGATCCACTTCACGCCCAGCGCGGTCAGGCCGCGCGGAAGATCGGTGTAGCCGCGCCGCAGCGGGAAGTCGTCCCGCAGGACGCACGGCCCCTCCGCCGTCAGGGCCGCGAGCAGCAGCGCCGCGCTGCCCCGGATGTCCGCGCACGCGCCCAGGTCGCCACCCCGCAGAGCCGCCCTGCTGTTCGGCCGGATGTCGGCGAAGGCCACCGGCCGCCCGTCCCGCTCCTCCGTCCGCAGCCGCAGCCCGTCCAGCCCGAGCGGCGCGAGGTTCCCGGCGTAGTCGAACCGCCGGGCCGGCACCTCACCGCCGACCACGCTCCCGCCGCTCGCCCGCATCGCCAGCAGCAGCGCCGCGAAACCCGCCCAGCCGGCGCTGAACCCCGGCTCGGGGCCCGCCGTCACCCGGACCGGGCGCAGGGACCCGGCCGCCGGGAACCCGGCCGTCAGGCTGTGCGACCGCTCGGTGACCCGGGCACCGGCGTCCCGGAGGAACTCCACGAAGCGGGGGACGCGCAACGGGCCGGAGCCGGTCACCGTCACCTCGCCCCGGGTGAGGAGGCCCGCCGTCAGATACGTGACCGCGTGCACCCGGTCGGGCGCGATCGCCCAGCCGACCCGCGCGTACCCGTCGGCCCCCTCGACCTCCACACCGGGCGGCTCGCCCACGACGCGCCCTCCCATGGCCCGCAGACAGGCCAGCTGCTCCCCGCAGGACGGCTCCACCGAGGCGCCGAGGACGGTGCTGCGCCCGGGCGTCGCGGCCGCGGCGGCGAGCGCGAGGACGGTGCCCGCCGCCGTCGGACGCCCGAACTCCACCCGCGCGGGCACCCGGCGGGGCCAGGAGAGGACCGTCGTGGTCCCGGCGAACCGGGCCCGCACCCCGAACCGGGCGAGCACCGGGAGAAGGCGGTCGGCCGGGCGCGCCCCGGCCCAGCAGCCCTGCGGCGCCCCCTCCACGACCACCTCCGCCGCCCGCGCGAGCAGGGCGGGCAGCAGGCAGAAGAGATTGCGGGAACGCTCGGCCAGGGCCCTGGAGACGACCACCCGGTCCCGGCGCGCCGGCCCCGAGAACGTCAGCTCGCGGGCCACGCGGTCGTACCGCACATGGGAGAAGACCAGGGCCAGCGCGGCCCGCAGCGCCCGCGCGTCCACATGGTCGGGCGCCTCGGTCAGCCTGCCCCGGTCGCACAGCGCCGCGCACGCCAGCGAGTGCGCGAACGCGTGCCTCCCGCCGTCGAGCCGCACCGTGCCGTGCAGCGGTGCTCCGTCGTGCTCCACCCGAATGCCCGCCATCCGCTCACCGGCTCCGCGTCCGCAGCTGTGCGGCCCGGCCGTCGGCCGTGCCGCTCTGGTCTCACCTTGGGCGCCTTAGGGACACGAGGCGGTTCAGTGAAGCACGCGGGGACAATTGGGTTCAAGAGGCAATTACCGCCATCTGAACTGCTGATGCGATGAGCGTTCCGGAAGTGCCGCGGGAAATCGGTAATGAGGATTCCGCCGACGGTGACGCGCTTTCCGGACGGGGCTCCGGCGCGGATGCCGCAAATCCCTTGTGGGGGAAAGCCGGTGGCCTGTGGGGGAGGGGTCGGCGGGGGCGTACGGTCCCGTCCCCGACCCCGTATTCCCCTGGGGGCCCAGGGGTGGGTGGCGACAGGCGTGAAAGGATTTCAAGGGGCGTGCACCATTCTGCTCCGCGCCCCTTGACCGCCCCTCTGGCCAGGTGGATTCTGAGGAGCCCGAAAATGCTCGTCGAACGAGCCGGGGCTCATTTACGGGGGACTCAGTGGACAGGGTACGAGAAACGGTCGACTCCGCTGTGCGGCGACGGCGCGCGCCCGGGCGTAGGACCTCGGCGGACACCACGCTCGTGGCGGACGTCCCGCTTCCGGTGGACGTCCCGCTCCCGGTGGGCGCGCCGCTCCCGGTGGACGCACCGCTCAACGTCGCGGCGACCTGGGTCGGCACCGCCGACCTCGGGCCCGGCTGGCGGTCCGTCGTCTGGGTCCAGGGCTGCCCCTTCAGCTGCCCCGGCTGCATGTCCCCGGACTGGATCCCCACCGCGCCGGCCCGCCCCGCCACCCCCGCCGAACTGAGCGCGGAACTCCTCGCCGACCCGGCGGTCGACGGTCTCACCTTCTCCGGCGGCGAACCCATGCAACAGGCCGGCGGCCTGGCGGAGGTGGCCCGCCTCGCGCGACGGGCGCGCCCCGGCCTCTCCGTCGTCTGCTTCACCGGCCACCGGCTGGAGCGGCTCCGGGCGCACCCGCCCACGCCCGGCGTCCCCCGGCTGCTCGCCGAGGTGGACGTCCTCGTCGACGGCCCCTACGTCCAGGGGCGCGACGACGGCCGGGGGCTGCGCGGCAGCGCCAACCAGCGGGTGCACCACCTCACCGGCCGGCTCTCCGGCAGCGGCTACGACTTCGAGAACCGGCACCGCACCGCCGAGATCGCCGTCGGCGGCCGCGAGGCGTTCCTCATCGGCGTCCCGCCCCCGGACCTCCTCACCGTCTTCGACACCGCCGTCGACCGGTCCGGCCGGGCCACGGCCTGGAGCACCCCGTGAGCGGCCGGAAGCGCATCCAGGTCGACGAGTCCGAGTGGTTCCGGACGCGCCGCCAGGCGGCCCGGCTGAAGGACGTCCAGCGCGCCCTGCCC
Source organism: Streptomyces albireticuli (assembly GCF_021228125.1). GTDB lineage: Bacteria > Actinomycetota > Actinomycetes > Streptomycetales > Streptomycetaceae > Streptomyces > Streptomyces albireticuli. The sequence goes on along the minus strand of NZ_JAJQQS010000014.1, from coordinate 188,699 downwards.
GGCATGCTGGACGACATCCGCCGCCGGACGCACGCCGACCTGGAGCGGGTGTTCGGCGTCGTCGAGGAACGGCAGCGCACCGTCGAACAGGCCGTCCAGGGACTGAGCGACCGGGCCCGCGAACTGGAGAGCCGGACCCAGGAACGGCTGCGCGCGCAGGCCCGGCGCATGGCCGAGGAGCTCCGCGCCACCGCCGGCGAGCTCCGCCGGGAGACCGCCGAGGACCTCGCGGAGCAGGAACACCGGCTCCAGGAGGAGATCGCCGCCGAGCGCCGGGAGCGCCGCCGGGAGGTGGGACGGCTGGCCGAGGAGGTCGGCGAACTGGTCCTGGACCGCGAGCGCGCGGCCGCCCTCGCCCACGAGGCGATATCCGACGCCCGGGCCATGCACCTGCTCGTCCACACGGCCTTCCCCGCGGACGTACACCCCCACGCCCGCCGCACGGACAGCCTGGCCGAGCAACTGGACCGGGCCGCGGAAACCCTCGGGCGAGGCCGCTCCGACGCCGCCCTCGCCACCGCCCAGAGCGTCTACCAGGGGCTGAGCGACCTCCTCCAGGAGCTGGAGCGGCACGACCGCGAGCGCCGCCGCGACCGGGTCCGCGCGGGCGAACTCCTCCTCCACGTACAGCACCTGATCAAGGTCAACGCCGTCCAGGACGTGCGGGAAGCCGAGGGCGAGGAGCCCACCGACGCCGTGCTCGACGTCGAGTACTGGTCCGGCGGCGAACTGACCCGGCTCCGCGCGGAGACCGCCCGGCTCCAGGAGCGCGTCGGCGACGAGGAACGGCCCCCGGACACCGGTGAGCTCCGCGACATCCTGGAGCACCGCGTCCCCGAGCTCGAACAGCGGCTCGCGGAGACCGTGGAGCGGGCCGGGCGGCGCCGGCAGGAGTCCCAGATGAGGGTCAACCTCGCCGGCTCCGTCGTCGGCACACTGGAGGAGATCACCGGGTACGAGCTGACGGACGGCACGTACTCCGGGGACGACCAGCGGGAGGCGTTCTTCGCCAAGCTCGTCCACCGGAACGGCAACGAGATCGTCGTCGAGGTCGCCCCGGCGGGCACCGGCGGCGGCACCGCCGTCCTGCGCGTCCTGTCCTACGACCGGGACACCACCGCCCGGGACGAGCTGACCACCCGCGGCCACGAGGTGGCGCGGGGGCTGCGGGACCGGGGCATCGCCGCCTCCGACCCCGAGGCCGAGGACGGCGAACCCGACCCGGCCTACCGCGACTTCGACGCCCTCCGGCGGGCGCTGCCCCGCGCCGCCACCGACACCTGAGCCGGCGGAGGCCCGCCATGGCACCACCGCGGTCGTCCCGGTACGGCCCCTCGGCCGAACGGCTGGCCGGGCTGGCGATGCCCGCCGGCGACCCCCTGTTCATCCTGCACGGACAGGGCCTCGACGACGTCTTCGTCGGCCACGACCACCGGCGCCGCGGCGTCGAGGAACTGCTGTGGACCCTGCTGCGCGACGCCGGGTACGCCCGCGTCGTCTTCAGCTCCCTCTCCCGGCCGCTGTACTTCAGGGACCCCGTCTCCCGTGACCTGTCCCGGCCGCGCCGGCGCCCGCCCGTACCGGCGGGCCGGATGCGCCCCGAGCTCCGCGGCCCGCTGGGAGACCGGATCCTGCGCGCCCCGGACCCCGGCGGCCCGGGTGCGTCCGAGGACCCCAGGACCGCCGCGCCCGCCACGCTGACCGACGAGCACCGGGTCATGATGCTCGACCACTTCATGCGGCAGACGGACCACCGGACGGCGGTGGTCCTCGGCCACGCCGAGGAGTCCCTGCGCTACGACCGCGCCGGCCGCCGCCTCGCCGGAGCCCTCGCCGACTGGGTCGAGCAGGGCGACGACCGCAACCTCTGCGTCCTGGTGTTCCGCAAGCACAGCCTCCAGGAGGTGGCCGACTTCGTCGCCGACCTGCGCAGCGTGCCCCGCCTGGAGAGCTATCTGCACGACCAGATGCGGCGCCCCACCGGCCGCAGCACGGCCCGCGTCGGCCACCCGCACGCGGCCGAGGTGGAGCGCCTCGTGCACCTGCTGCGCGTCCGGGAGGGGCTGCGCGTCGAGGACTGGGGCGAACTGCCCTCCCTCGTCCGGGCCATGGCCGCGATGCCCGTGGCCCTCAGCGGCTGGCAGGCCCGGCTCCGCGGCCTGGCGCGGCCCCCGCGAGCCGTGCCGCTGAGCCTCGCCGAGCTCCGCCGCCGGGAATGGATCGCCGGCGGCCGCGAGGACACCCGCGGGGTGTCCGAGCGCCTCGCCGCGATGGTGGGCCTCGGGCCCGTCAAGGAACACCTGGAACGGCTGCGGTGGACCGTCGCGGCGGACGCCGGGCTGCGGGCCCTGGGACACCTCGGGGACGCCGAACCGTCCTCCCCGCACCTGGTCTTCACCGGAAACCCCGGCACGGGCAAGACCACCGTCGCCCGCCTGGTCGGCGAGATCTACCGCGACCAGGGCCTCCTCCGCCGCGGGCACCTGATCGAGGCCGAGGTCCCCGACCTGGTGGGCGGGTTCATGGGCCAGACGGCGATCAGGACCAACGAGGCCGTGGACCGCGCCCTCGACGGCGTCCTCTTCGTCGACGAGGCGTACCGGCTGAGCGACCGGGAACGGGGCTACGGCCAGGAGGCGATCGACGCCCTGCTGAGCCGCATGGAGAACGACCGCGGCCGGTTCGTCCTGATCGTCGCCGGCTACCCCGCCCGGATGGAGGAGTTCCTGGCCTCCAACCCCGGGCTGCGCGGCCGCTTCCCCGCCGCCAACGTCATCCACTTCCCCGACTACACGCCGTCCGAGCTCCACGCCATCCTGCTCGGCCGGCTGGGCGCCCTCGGGCTGCGCTGGCCCCCCGCGCTGGAGGACACGCTCCGGGACGTCACCGAGGGCATGCACGCCACGCGCGGCGCCGACTTCGGCAACGGCCGGGCCATGCGCGACCTCGCCGACGAGATGAAGTCCCGCTGGGCCCGGCGGGTACGGGCCGTCGTCGGCGAACCCCTCACGCCCGAGGACGTGCCCGAACGCTGCCGCGCCCACCCGGGGCGGCCCGTGGCCACCGTCGAGGAGGCCCTCGCCGAGCTCGACGGACTCATCGGCCTCGTCCCCGTCAAGGAACTGATCCGCGACCTCGTGGACCGGCTCCGGCTCCGGCGGCACCAGGGCACCGGCGGCTTCCCGCCGCCCCACATGCTCTTCGTCGGCCCGCCCGGCACGGGCAAGACGACCGTCGCCCGGCTGACGGGCCGCGTCCTGCACACGCTCGGCCTGCTCGCGCGCGGCCACCTGATCGAGGTCACCCGGGCCGAGCTCGTGGCCGGGTACCAGGGCCAGACCGCCACCCGGACCCAGCGGGCCGTACGGTCGGCGCTCGACGGCGTCCTCTTCGTCGACGAGGCGTACAGCCTCTCCCGGGGCGGGCCCGGCGGCGACTTCGGCACCGAGGCCGTCGACACCCTGACCCGGGAGATGGACGAGCACCGCGGCCGCCTCGTCGTCGTGGCCGCCGGCTACCCCGCCGAGATGGACGGCTTCCTCGCCCGCAACCCCGGCCTGCGCTCCCGGTTCACCGAGCGTGTCACCTTCCCCGCCTACACCGGGCCGGAACTGGTGGAGATCCTCCGCCGCGCGGCCGCCGAGCAGGGCTACGCACTGCCCGGCCCCGCCGCCGGCCGGGCCCTGGGGCGGCTGGAGCGCGAACGCGCCGCGCACCCCGCCGACTTCGGCAACGGCAGGGCCGTACGCGTCCTGCTGGAACACATGGAGGCACGCCTCGCCCGCCGCCTCGGGCACACCCCGGCGGCACCCGGCGAGACGCTCGCCTTCGCCCCGGAGGACGTTCCCGATGCCGACGGCTGACCGGGCGCCCGCGCGTGCCGACGCGCCCGCCGCGGAGGGGCACGGGCGGCACGCCGGAGCCTCCGCCGCCGCCAGGTGTGCCGGCGCGGGCAACGGCGCACCGCCCGCCGCCCCCGCCGTCGACGCGTCCACCGGCACCGGCTGCCCGGTGTGCGGCGCCGCCGTCGCCGAGGAGGACGGGCCCGCCGCGTGCCCCGACTGCCGCTGGCCCCTGCGCGCGGACCCCGTGCTCGGCCCCCTCACCGAGGAGCTCCTGCGCGCCTTCGATAACCGGCTCGCCACCGCCCGGCGGCGGTACGACCTCACCGCGGCCGCCCGCGCGGCCGGCCACCCGTGGCACGGCGACGCCGCGCTGTACGCCCGCCTCCAGCGCCTCGTCAGGAACGGGCCGCCGCGCCCCGGCGAGGCGGCGGAGGCGCTGCGCGGCCCCTGGCGGGAGGAGGCACCCGCCCGCACCCTCCGGGAGGCGGTCGAGGCCCACCTCCGCGAGCCCCACCCGCGTGAGGCCGCCGAGGCCCTGGCCGTCGAGATCACGGCCGACGGCCTCACCACCGTCGGATTCACCCGCGCCGACGACGGCGACCTGTACGAGCGGGCGGAGACCACCTCCTGGCCCTGGACGTCGCTGCTGCCCGCCCTGCCCACGGACCCGGACGCCGCACGCTTCCTCCTCGCCGGCGGCATCGCCGACCGGCCACCCCCGGCCACCGGCGCCACCCACGCACCCGAACGGGCCCTGACGGATCCGCGACGCCCCGACGTGATGCTGCCGGACGCGCTGTGCCCGGATGAGCCGCCCGACGGGCGACACCCCGGCGCGCCGCGCCCCGAAGGGTCCCCGCCCGACCCTCCGCCCCCCGGAGCGTCCTCGCCCGACGCGCCGTACCCCGCCTCGGCCCCGGCCGGCCCTCCGTCCCCCGGCCCCGCGCCGGCCGTCCTGGCGTGCGGGCTGCCCGGCTGGCCCGTACCCGAGCGTGCCCTCGGCGCGCTTCGCCGCCGGTACCCGGACGCCGTGGCCGTACGGATCCCGCCGGACCCCGCCCGGCCCCCGCGGCAGGTGCTGCGCCACGCGCCCGGACTCTCCGCCCTCGCCTGCGGCCCCGGCCCGGAACCGGCGGTCACACACCTCGCCGTGGGCTGCCCCGACGGCTCGGCCGCGGTCTGGGCCCCGGGCGCCGCCGAACCGCTCGCCGCCCGCGCCCTGCACACCGGCCGGGTCACCGCCCTGGACCTCGCGCCCGGCCTCAGGGCGCTGGTGACGGGCGGCAGTGACGGCGCGGTCCGGCTCTGGTCGTTCGGCGGGTCCGGGCGGTCCCGCGCCCTCGCCTGGCACGAGGGCTGGGTCAACGCCGTACGCCTCCGCGCGGGCGCGGTGTTCAGCCTCGGCGACGACGGGCTGCTGCGCCGCTCGGACCCCTCCCGCCTGCTGGGCGCCCCCGACGGCACGGTCTACCCGCTGAAGGTCGGCTGGTCGGCCGCCACCGCCCTCGAAGTCACCTCGGACGGGCGGATCCTGGCCGTCGGCGGCGCCGCCGGGGTGGAACTGAGGGACGCCGTCTCCGGCCACCGCCTCGGCCGCCTGACCACCGGATCCTCCGTCACCGGACTCGCCCTCGACGCCGACGACCGGCTCCTCGCCGTCGGCTGCGCCGACGGCCGCGTCCACGTCCACGACCTGCGCCGCCGCACCGCCCCCGACGAACTCCCCGGACACACCGGCGCCGTGCGGCGCCTGACGTTCGGCCCGCGCGGCCTGCTCGCCGCCTGCGACGAGTCGGGTGCGATCCGCGTCTGGCCGGCCGGCCGGGCGGCGGCACGGCCGGGGTCGCGCGGCACGGCCGTCGGCCTCCACACCGCCGCCGTGCGCGGACTGTCCGTCACCCCCGCCGGCCACCTGCTGAGCGCCTCCGCCGACGGGCTCGTACGGGCCTGGCGGCTTCCCGAACCCCTCTGACGCCACCTCACCCACCACCTCGTCCACGACCCGCACACCGGTATCCACAAGGAGGGCGCCGTGAGCCGAGACATCCTGGCGACGGCCTTCAAGCGGCAGCGGCCGCAGCTCGACATACGCCTGGAGGACCACGCCACGACCGAGCACGCCACCGCCGCCCTGCGCGCCGCCCTGGAGCGCCTCGACCCGGCCTCGGCGGCCGCGCCCGGCGAGGACCGGGAGGGCACACCGAACTCGCGGCGCCAGCTCGCCGCCGCCGTGGACCTCCTGCGCGCCGTGTCCCTGGGCACCCTCGCCGCCGTCCGCGCGCCCGCCGCCACCACCACCGGGGCCCGGCCGCCCCAGCGGTCCTCGTCCCCGCTCACCCCGCTGCTGCGCCTGCTCCCGCTGGGCCTCGGCGACGAGGACCACCGGGAGGAACGGACCCGGCCGCCCCGGCCCACCGTGCACACCCCCACGCTCCTCGACCAGCTCCAGGCCGCCGCGGAAGCGGCCGACCGGCTGCTCGCGGAGGCCGAGCCGCCCGCGCCCGAGCGCGTACCGCTGCGCTGGTCGGAGGACCGCGACGTGCTCGACCTGCTGCGCGACCTGCTGTCCGCGCACGCCGAGCGGGACGGCGAACTGGCCCTGCGCCACATCGACAGGCTCCGCAAGGACCTCGCGCTCCGGCACGACATCGCGGTCGTCGACTTCGACGGCACGAACGACTCCCTGTTCTCCTTCGTCGTCCACCCGGACCCCGAGGAGCGGAACTTCGTGACGTCCCGGCCCGCCCTGGTGGCCGCCGACGGCCGGGTGCTGCGTCCGGGGGAGGTGAGGGGGCCCGCAAGGAAACCGTTCCCCGCCGGGGGACACGAGCAAGGAACGGAACGGGACGATGACTGACAGCTCAGGAACCGTGATCGTCGGATTCGACCTCGGGCACGGCGAGACCGCGCTCGCGAAGGCGTACGCCGACAAGGACTCGGAGCCCGCCGTCATGGACCTCGGCGCCACCGGCGGCGGCAGGCAGCACGTCACCATGGTCGCCGAACACCCCACGCGGGGCGTGCTGGTCGGCCGGGCGGCCATGGACAACGGGGCCACCGGGCTCCAACTGGCCTTCAAGTCGCCCGAGCTCACCCGCGAGGAGGTGCGCCGGCCGACGACCCTCTTCGTACGGAAGGTCTCCGAGGACGCCGTCGAGCGGGACCAGGACCTGAAGGGCGGCCGCCGCCCGGTGCGCTGGGTCTTCGGGGCGCCCTCCGGCTGGAACAGGGAACTGCGCGGGGAGTACGCGGAACTGCTGCGGGCGGCGGGGCTCCCGGGCGTGGACGTGGTCCCCGAGTCGAGGGCCGCCCTGCTCTACGCCCGTGAGTCGGGCGAGGTGGAGATCGATCCGGGGCGGCTCGCCGGCGCGGTGCTGGTCGTGGACCTGGGCTCGTCGACCACCGACTTCACCACCGTCCTGGGCCACCGCACGGGCCCGCCCCTCGACACCGGACTCCCGCTGGGCGCCGGGCTGATCGACCGCACGATCCTGGAACAGCAGCTGGACCGCAACCCGCAGGGCGAGGCGCTGCGGGAACTGCTCCAGGAGGACCGCTCCATCCGGCTCGTACTCGAACTGAAGTGCAGGGAGGTGAAGGAGACCTTCTTCCGCACCGATCGCGGCAAGTTCGCCACCGACCCCGAGGCGACGGTCGGCACCGTATACCCGGTCAAGGCCCGCGGCGGAAGCCTCTACTTCCATATCGAGCTGACGGCCGGGGACATGGCCGCCGTGCTGGACACCCCGCAGCCCAGCCTCGACGGCCGCTCCTGGCGGCAGGCGTACGGGGACGCCCTCGGTGGCGCGGCGGCGGGACTCGCCGGTCCGCCGGACGCCGTACTGCTCACCGGAGGCGCCTCCCGGATGCACTTCGTCCTGGAACAGACCCGCGAGGCCTTCGGCGCGGACCGGGTGTTCCTGGGCACGGAGCCGGAGGTGGCCATCGCCCGCGGGCTCGCCCTGGCGGGCCGTATGAGCATCCGGGCGGCGGGGTTCCGCGCGGACATCCGCGGCCTCCTGGACAGCGACCGCGTCGGCTCCCTGGTGGCGGACCGGCTGCCGGGGCTCGCCGAGAAGCTGGGCGAGGCGGTCGCCGACGGGATGACGGAACGGCATGTGATCCCGGCCTTCAGGCGCTGGCGCGCCGGGCAGATCACCACGCTGGACGAGATGGCCGCCGGGATCTCCCGGGCGCTGCACGCCGAGCTCACCGACCCGGCCAACACCCGGCTCCAGGAGGCGATCGCCACCTGGCAGAACGCCCTGCGCCCGGACCTCGAGGAGCTGACCCGGCCCATCTGCCGCCGCCGGCACCTCGAACCGTCGGCCATGGCCCTGCCCGCCGTGCGGGTGAGCGAGGGGAGGCTGGACGTCCCCGTCGACGCCGCGGCCGCCACCGAGGTGCTGGACAACATCGCCTCGGTCGTCAACGTGGTGGTCGCGGGCATCGTCGCGACGACGCTCTTCGGCGCCGGTACCGCCATCATCGCCGCGACCGGGCCGTTCGCCGTGATCGTAGCCTTCGCCCTGCTGTGGGCGGGCCTCAGCGAGGGCAAGGAGCGGGCGCTCGCCAAGGCGAGGGAGGCGAACATCCCGCCGATGGCGCGCAAGGTCGGCGGCGAGGCCAGGATGGTCGCGAAACTCCAGCGGGAGGCCGCCGCCCAGGAGGCCGCGCTGGCCCGCGCGTTCGGGGAGCGGTTCCTGGAGGACGGCGGGCAGCGGCTCGCCCAGGAGATCTCGAAGGGCATCGCCGAGGACCTGGAGGCCCTGGCGGACGAGGCGGAACTGCTCGTGCGCTGAGGTGCGGCGGCCGGGTGTGCCCGTCCGGGAGTCCACCGCGTCGTAGTCTCGGCCGGACGTTGCGTCTGATGAGCCCACTGCGCGGTGGCCCCGGTCGGGCGTTCCGTCCGAGCGGTTCCCGCGTCGTGGTTTCGGTTGGACGTTCCGTCCGGGAGCCCCCGCGTCGTGGTTTCGGTTGGACGTTCCGTCCGGGAGCCCCCGCGTCGTGGCTTCGGTCGGGCGTTCTGTCCGGGAGCCCTCCGCGCCGCCGCCCCGGCCGGGCGTTCCGTCCGCGACGTCACCGCGCCGCGGCCCCGGCCGGCCCCCCGTCGCGCCAGTCGAGGACCGTCCGGCCGGGCACCGGCGCGCTCTCCTCCTCGTCCAGCGTCCGCCGCAGCGCCGCCTCCACGTCCCGCAGCCGCTCCTCGATCCCGTCGAGGAGCGCGCGGGCCCGATCCGGAGCCGTGCCGTCCCCACCCCCGGACGAGCCCTTCCAGAGCTCCGGCAGCGACGCCAGCGCGTCTGCCAGCTCCCTGTCGGCCCGTGTACGGGCGGACAGGGAGGACAGCCGCTCCCGGCGCAGGACGCCCACCTCCGCCAGGCGGGCGGACACCGCGGCGAGCCGCTTCTCCGACCCCGCCAGCTCGCCCTCCGCGGAGGCGAGTTCCGCCTGAGCGGCCGCGGCGCGCTCCAGTGCCGTACGGGCCCGGGGGGAGAGGAGCGTCAGCTGGTCCCGGGTGAGCCGCAGCAGTTCCGCGCTGTCCTCCGCCATCGTCTCCTCCGCCCCGTCGACGCGGGCCCGCAGGAAGGCCAGCCGTTCCTCGACAGCGGCGTGCTGACCGTCGAGCGCGTCGAGGGCCTCGACCAGCCGCTCCAAGCGGCGGAGTTCGGCGACGCGCTCCCGCAGCGCCGCGTGCTCCGCAAGCCGGCGGCGGAGCTCCTCCTCGGCCTCGGCGAGGCTGTCGAAGTCAGCGCGGGCGGCGGCCGTACGCCCCTTCACCTCGTCGAGCTCGGCCTCCCTCTCCCGCAGGTACGCCTCGGCGGCCGGCCCCGGCCGGGCCGCCGCCAGCAGCCGCCCGGCCGCCCGCGACACGCCCCCGGCCTCGGTGAGCGCGTCGTCGAGCAGGAACACGGCTTCGAGACAACGCGCGGACTGCCTTGCGGGCCGGGCGGGCTCCCCGGGGGCGTCCGAGGTCTCCGTCGAGGAGCGGCACGACGCCGGCCCCGCCTCCGGCGCCGTGGGGGCTGCCGAGCGGCGCGGGCGCCCACGGGGCCCGGTCGGCTCCCCGGCCTTCCCCGGGCCCTCCGGCAGCCGGCTCGCACGGGGGTCCGCCGAGCCTTCGGCCTCTCGCGGAGCCGTCGTGTGCGGTCGGCCCGCCCGCACCGGCAACCCGCCTCCCCGCTCCCCGCGTTCCGCCTCCTCGGCCGCGTCCGGCCCCTCCGCCGGGACCCCGTCCGGCAGCCGGCCCATCACCCGCGCCGACCAGACCAGCGCCCAGCGCAGGGCGTGCAGCGCCCCGAGGTCACCGTCCTGGGCCAGCGCCGTGGCGAGCCCTTCCTTCGCTTCGTCCGCCCGGTCCGGCACGGGATCCCCTCCCTCGCTCCTTCTCGTTCTCGCGACTCAGCCGCCGGCCGGCGCGCCCAGCGGGACCAGCGCCGCCTCGCCCCCGCCTACCGGACGGAGGACGAGCACCCCGAACCCGCGCCGCACCGGGTGCAGTCCGACGTGGTACCTCCCCGCAGGCGGCGCGGCGGCGCGCGGCGGGGCCAGCGCGCGGCGGGCCCCGTGCCCGTACTCCTGGACCTCGACGAGGAGCCGGAACGCCTCGCCCGGCGGGATCTCCACGACCACCGGGGCCCCGTCGGCCGTCACCGTCAAGGGCGGCGGTGAGCCGGCCTCGGCGAGCGGGATCCGGCGGGCCACCAGCCGGCCCCGCCGGATCTCATGAGCCGGCAGACCGAGCGTGTGCGGTGCCGGTTCGGGGGCCCGGGCGGCCCCCTCGGCGATCAGCAGTGCCCCGGCCGCCGCCGCGCCGGGCTCCGGTACCCCCGGCGTGGCCGCGGCCCACGGGACCGGCAGGCACCGGGCCATGGTGTGCGGGACCAGCGGGTGCGCGGCCAGCGCTCCGGTGACGACGACCCGGTCCGGGGTGCCTGGGCCGGGTGAGCACCGGGCCCTGAGGGCGGCACCGGCGGCCCGTACGGCGTCCGCCACGGGCGCGAAGGCGTCGATGGCCTCCCCGGCCGTCACGGCCGAGGTGCCGGGACCGCCGGCCGGGTGCAGGGGAGCCTCCCGGTAGCGCGGGAAGGCCACGGCCCGCGCCAGCAGGATCTCGGCCCGCCGCGCGAGATCGCCTCCCGCCGTCCGGTGCGCCAGGGCGTGGGCGGCCGGGCCCGCCTCGCGCGGCACCCCGGCCGTGCCGGCGGCCGCCGAGTCGACGAACTCGACGACGGGGCCCGGAGCCCCCGGCACACCGGAGACGCGGCAGAGCGTGACGCCGACCCGCTCCGGCCCGATGTCGCAGACCAGCCGCTCGGCCGGCCCGTCCACGGGAGCCGCCGCGGCCGTGCCGGCCAGGACGGCGACGGCGGCGGGGACGAACCGCGGCACCGGGGCGGACACGGCGCGGAGTTCGGCGAAAAGCGCCTCCCGCCGCGCGCAGCCGCTTTCCGCGCACCAGTCCTCCGGCACGGCGACCACGGCGCCGGTCACCCCGCCCGCCCCTCTTTCCGTTCCCGTGAGCTCGCGGACGTATGCCGCCATGCCATAGGGGGCGCATTCCGAGAAACGCGCGCCGTCCGCGTCGCGTACCGCGACCGTTCCCGTCCCGACGTCCATTCCCAGGAACACGCGCCCAGGTTAACCCGGACCCTCATCTTCCGTAAGTTTCCCGGGAGATGACGGCACACCCGGAGGAATATCGGGCGGAGAGCCCTAGAATCGATCCCGTTCCGTTCGACGGGGGAAACGGTGAAACGGCGAAACGGGGGAACGGCGATGAGCGATCTCGTGCGCTTCGAGGCACAGGACGGCTCCTCCATGATTGTCGAGGTCGAGGACAGCGCACCGGGCCTGGAGAATGTCGCCCGCGACGACGACGGGCTGCTGACGGCGGGCAGACGCCTGGACCAGATCCTCTCCGGCAGCAAGCCCGCGATCGAGGCGCTGCTCGGCCTGCTGCGCCAGCTGGCCCCCGACGAGTACGACATCGAATTCGGCATCAAGCTCAACGCCGAGGCGGGCGTCGTGGTCGCCAAGTCCGCCACGGAGGGCCACTTCAACGTCAGGCTCGGCTGGCGGCGCGCCGCCGGCGCCGGGTGACCGGCCGTGCTGCCGTGGGAGCGGCTGCCCTGGGTCGTGGGCGTCCGGCGCACCCGCGACGGCGCCCCGAACGGCGTGGGCGTGCTGGTCACGGACCGGCACGTGCTCACCTGCGCCCACGTCACCGTGCCCCAGGGCCGTGAGGAACCCCCTGACGGGCCCGTCTACGTCCGCTTCCAGCACACCGCGGCGGACCCCGTCCCCGCGGTCGTCGCCGAGGGCGGCTGGCACCCCCAGGACAGCCGGAGCCGGACGGGCGACGTGGCCGTCCTCGAACTGCGCGGCCCCCTGCCGCCCGAGGCGCGCCCCGCGCCCCTGGTCTCCACCGAGGGCGGCATCCGGGGCCACGAGTTCCACGCCTACGGATATCCCGAAGGCGTCCACAAATGGGGCGGGGTGTCGACGGAAGGACGGTGCGTCGGCCCCGCGGAAACGGAATGGATACAGCTTCAGGCCGGGTCCGTCCTCGGCCATGGAATCGCCCCCGGATTCTCCGGATCACCGGTATGGGACACGACGCTCGAAGGGGTCATCGGCATCGTTGTCACCCGGGACAAACCCGGTGAGAAAAGAGACGTGAGGACCGGCTACGCGATCCCGGTCGAGCGGCTCGCCCACTACTGGCCGCCCCTCGCCGGACTGATCCGCCGGCCGGCGGCGGCCGAACGCCGGGAGAGGCAGGAGGAGCGGGACCGGCGGGACCGCCTGGAAAGCCTCCTGGAACTCCCGCTCCGCGCCGACGGCCAGCTCCCGAAGGTCCGCGAGATCCGTTTCTACGACATCGGCGTCACTCCCTCCAAGGACCTCGACCGCGACCCCGACCCGCCGTACGCCCCCCGGCGGCGCGAGGACGCCCTGCTCGACCGGGCGCTGGCCTCCGCCCCCTTCATCCTGGTCACCGGGGACTCCAAGGCGGGCAAGTCCCGCACCCTGATCGAGCTGCTGCGCCGCCGCCTGCCGGAGGCCCGGCTAGTGGTGCCCCACCGCACCCCGTCCGCGCCCGGCGCGCTGGCCCGGCTGCGGCTGCCGACCGGCGGGGACCGCGCCGTGCTCTGGCTGGACGACCTCGACGACTACCTCCAGCCCGGCGGCGTCGACCTCAAGGTCCTGGGAGGCTTCGCCCGGCTCGACCCGCCCGTGACGGTGGTCGCCACCCTCACCTCCGAGCGGCTCGCCCGGGTCCGCTCGACGACCGACGAGGTCAGCCGCACCGCCCGCACCGTCCTCGGCCGCGCCACCACGATCGAGCTCTCCCGGCTCTTCCACGAGGAGGACCTCGCGGAGGCCCGCCGCCTCTACCAGGAGGAGGACTTCACCGACCGCGGCATCGGCGAGCGCATGGTCGCCGCCCCGCTCCTGGAGGAGACCTACAACGGCGGCCGGGACGGCTGCCCCGAGGGCTGGGCGGTCGTCCGCGCCGCCGTCGACTGGCAGCGGATGGGCTGCGGGGCGCCCCTCGCCGAGAGCACGCTCCGCGAGCTCGCCACCGGCTACCGGGCCGCCGTCCCCCCGCACCGGGTCCTGACGGACGAGGCGTTCCGGACGGGTCTGGCCTGGGCGATGCGGCCCGTCGCCGGGAGCATCACCCTCCTGGACCAGTTCCCGGGCGGTACGGAGCCCTCCTACCGCGCGTTCGCCTATCTGCCCGGCTACCTGGACCAGCGGTCCGTCCCCGAGCCGACCGCCGTCCCGGACCACGCCTGGCGCCACGCCGTCGCCACCGTGCCGACGGGCGACCTCCTCGGCGTGGCCTTCGCCGCCTTCACCCGCGAACAGGGCGACATCGCGGTCCTCGCCCTGGAACGCGCCCACGACAGCGGCGGCGGGGACGTCGTGGCCTGGGCGTCGCTCCTGCTGGGCGAGGTCGCGCTGAACGCGCAGGACGTCGTACGGGCCCGAGCGCTGCTGGAGGAGGCCGCCGGTTCCGGCCGCGCCGACGTCGTCCCGCTCGCCCAGGTCGACCTCGCCGCCGTGCTGAACCTGCTCGGCCGCTGCGAGGAGGCCTGCCGCCAGCTGGAGCTGGCCCTCGCCTCCCACCACCCCCAGGCGGTGCCGCTGGCCCAGGCCGGGCTCGGCGGCCTGCTCATCGCGCAGGGCGAACCGGAGCGTGCCCGCGGGCTGCTGGAGAGCGCCCTGGCCTCCGGCGACCCGCAGAGCGTGCCGCTGGCCGAGGCGAACCTCGGCGGACTGCTGCTCCGCCAGGGCGAGATGTCCGCGCCGCGCGCGCCCGCCAAGGGCAAGCCGGGGACGGTCCCCGAGGGCCACCCCCCGCCGCCCGGCCCGGCCGACGCGGCGCTCTTCCGTACGACCGACGCGACACCGCCCCGTACGGCCGACCCCGCCTCGCGGCCGCGGGGCGAGCCGCCCGGGCCGATCACCCTGCCCCGGGCGGTGCGCGACTCGGCGCTCGCCCAGGCCGTGCCGCTGGCCCAGGTGAACCTCAGCGCGCTGCTCCTCGACCGGGGCGAGCTGGACCGCGCCCGTACGCTCCTGGAGTCGGCGCTGGCCTCCGGGAACCCGTTGGTCCTGCCCCTGGCCCAGGACGGCCTCGGCCGGCTGCTCGCCCAGCAGGGGGAGTTCGACCTCGCGCGCCCCCTGGTCGAGGCGGCGGCCGCCTCCCCGTTCGTGTTCGCCGCGCAGAACGCCCAGATCACCGCCGGCTGGATGCTGTGGGTCCAGGGCGACAAGGAACAGGGGCGGGCCGCCCTGGAACAGGTCGCAGGCCACAGCGACCTGGCGCAGTCCCTGCGCGCCCGGCACCAACTGGCCCTGCTCCTCGCGACGGACGGGGACCGGGCGGGCGCCGCCGCCGAGCTCCTGCGGGTGGCCGGCTCCGGGCACGAGAGCTGGGCCCTGCTCGCCCGGGTGGACCTGGGGGCCCTCTGGACGGCGGACGGCGACCACGAGCGCGCGGTGCGCGTGCTGACCGAGGTCGCCGGATCCGGCCACCCCGAACAGTCGGCGCGCGCCGCCGATCTGCTCGGCGACGCCCTCACGGCACAGGGCGAGTGGGCCCGGGCGGAGAGGGCGTACCGCCGGGCGATCGGCTCGCGGCACCCGGTGTGGGCCCCGGTCGCCCGGCTCGACCTGGCGATGATGCTCGTGGCGCGCGGGGACGAGCGGGCGCGCGGAGCGCTCCAGGAGATCGCGGACTCGGACGAGACGGACCACGGCCCGCACGCGGCGGACCTGCTCGGCGACCTCCTGGCCCGCCGCGGCGACCACGCCGGCGCGGAAGCCGCGTACGGGCGGGCCGTCGGCTCCGGGCATCCGCACTGGTCGCGGGTGGCGCGGATCGACCTCGCGCTGATGCTGCTGGACAGCGACGACCCCGAGAAGATCGACGAAGCGGAGGCCCTGCTGGTCACGGAGGTGGAGGCGGAGTCCTTCCTCTCCCCGCTCGCCCGCTGCTTCCTCGGCCAGCTCCGCGTGCACCAGGGAGCCCCGGCGGCCGGCCGCGAACTGCTGGAGTCGGCCGCCGCCTCGGACTCGCCGGAGGCCGTGGACATCGCCCGGCTCCAGCTGGGAAAGATGGCGGCCGACGTTCCCGACCTGGCCGTGGCCGAGAGCCTCTTCGAGGCCGTCCTCGGCTCCGGCAGCGCGGTCGCCGCCGACCTGGCCCCCTTGGCCAAGGCCCACCTGGGGGCGGTCCGGCTGAGCCGTGGGGACACCGGAGCGGCACTGGCGATGTTCGACGAGCCGCTGACCCCCGAGGAGGCCGACGACCTGCCGGTCGTACTCCTGGGCTGCGGCATGGAACTCCTGGACGCCGGCGAGATCTGGGCCGCCGAGCAGTACCTCGGCCGCGCCCTCGACATGGGCGACGCGGAGGTCACCCCGCGGGCGCTGGCCGGTCTCGGCATGGCGAGGCTCGCCCACCGCGAGTTCGCCGAAGCCCTGCCGCTGCTGGAGAGCGCCCTGCGCGAGGCCACGGCGGCCGGCGACGAACCGGCCGAGTGCCTGACGCGGCGCTACCTCGGCAGCGCGCTCGCCCGGCTGGAGAGGTACGAGGAGGCGAAGGCGGTGCTGGTGCCGCTCGCGCGCTCCACGGACCGGGAGGACCGGCCGCAGGCGCTGCTGCTCCTGGGCCGCCTGGCGGAAATCGAGGGCGCGTACGCCGAGGCGCGCGCGTGGTTCGGCCGGGCCGCGGGGACGGACGACGCGACCGTGGTGGCGGCGGCGCGTGCGGCCCTGGGGGAGGGCCCGGGGTCCTCGGCGCCGGAGCCGGAGCCTGTGCGGATACCGGTGTTGGAGCCGGAGCCGGAGCCGGAGCCGGAGCCGGAGCCCGTGGCCGGGCCGACGCCGGTCGTCGAGGCGCCCTCCGCCCCACGGCCCCCGCTGTCGCCCCTGCCCCCGGTGCCAGGAGGGCCCGGCCCGTCCGCCTCCCTGCTCGTCCTGCTGGCCCAGGTCGCGTACGGCGAAGGACAGCCCGGCGAGGCACGTCACTGGCTGGAGAGGGCCGAGCGGGCGGCGCGCGAGGCCGGGCACGTGCCGGACCCGGCCGCCGGGGCGCTCCTGGAGGAACTGACGGAGGCGTCGAATCGCCCCCGCACGCCCTCCCGCGATCGCATCACGGGTCAGGAGCACGGGGAGGAACCCTCCTGACACGGCCATGGTCACGTCAGAAAGGGGACGGGATGTTCGGTGGGGGGAAGAGGGACGACGAGGCGTTGCGGGACTTCATCCGGGTCCTGCACCGCGAATCGGACGCGCAATCCACCAAGACGCTCAACCAGCACCAGGCTTCGCTCCGCGGGGAGCTCCAGGAACTCCGCGGCCTGATCGGCAAGGCACGCGAGGAGGTCCAGGCGCTCCGCTTAGAACTCACCGAGCTGAGGGCGAAGGCGGACGGTGCCTTCAGGGAAGCGGCCGACGACCGCGCGCACCGCCTGGAGGAGGCACGGGAGGCGCGGGAAGCACGCCTCGCGCGTCCGCCCGAGCCGCTGCCGCCCTTCGAGAACGTGGTGCTCGTCCAGGCGCCGGAGGAGGGACCGGCACCCCGAGCGGCCGGGGAGAACGCCGAGGCCGACGAGGCCGTCCACCTCGGCCTGCTGCGCAGCGCCGCCGGCGTCAGTGCCGCGACCCTCGTCTGCCACCGTGACACCTGGGCCTTCCTCGTCGAACAGGCCGGACAGGAAACCCACTTCAGGGTCCCCGGACGGGTGCGGGCGGGGGAGGGGAAGGACGAGGGCATGGTGGAGGTGTCCGTCTCGGGCCCGAGCCTGATCGCCACGGTCACGGTGCTGGCCCGGATCAGGGACGAGGAGTCCGCCGACTCCGGAAGCCGAGCACTCGCCTGGCAGTTGTACGAGCGCATCGCCGAGGAACTGCGCAAGGCCCGGCCTCACCCGGGTCCCGGCACCGGGCCGGGCTCCGACCCGGACGCCGACCCGGGCGACGGGCCGGCACCCGTGGAGGCGGCCCCACCGGAGCCCGCGGCGGACGAACCCTGGCCGGAGGCCATCCGGATCGTCATCGACGACCGCCCCGCCCCATAGAAACCCCCGCCCCCGGCGGCCTCGTCGTCCCACCCCTCCACCGGCATGGTCCCCCTTCCCACCGCTTTACACGGAAGACCCACGTCCGGGTGGATTGCTGCTTTTCATACCCGGTCCCGGCGAGCCGTGCGGCATCGTGCAACCGCTCATGCCGCCGCTCGCCCAGCCACCGGGAGGGACAACTTGGCCGCCGACGCCACCGGAACGCCCGCAGAGGAATTACGGTTCCGTTCCCCCACACTCGCGGTGTTCGAGAAGACCCCGCTGACCGCCCGGTCGATGAGCCGGCGCCTGCCCCGGCTCGTCCGCAAGGCGCTGTCCCTGGCCTGGCGCGTGGACCGGCGCGCCGTGGTCGCGCTGCTGAGCTGCCAGGTCCTCTCCGGGGTCTTCGAGGCGTTCGGGCTGCTGGCCACCACCCGGACGATCACGGCGCTGATCACCTCGGGCCACATCCAGGACCGGCTGATGGAGGCACTGCCCTCGCTGGTGACGCTCGCCGCCGCGGCGGGGACCCGCGCCCTGCTCGGCATCGCCGTGCAGAACATCTCCAGCCGGCTGGCCCCGCGCATCTCGCGCGAGGCGGAGATGCAGATGCTCGACGCGGCGATCAACGCCGAGCTCGCCGCCTACGACCACCCCGGCTTCAACGACAAGCGCGAGGCCGCCGACCGGGGCGCGGACGTCGCCCAGGACCTGCTCACCGAGTCGCAGGACCTCATCGCCTGCGTCGCCTCCCTGGTCGCCGCCGCCGGCGTGGTGACGCTCCTGCACCCGGCGCTGCTCCCGCTGCTCGTGCTGGCCACCCTCCCGCAGGGCATCGCGAGCGTGAAGGGCGCCCGCGTCCACTACCTCACCTCGCGGGCGCTGAGCGCCGACCGCCGGGTGCTCAGCCACCTGCGCTGGTACGCGACCGACAAGCAGTTCGCCGACCAGCTGCGCTCCGGCACCATGGCCGCCTTCCTGCTGGGCCGCTACCGCGCGATCGGCGACCGCATCGACAGCGCGACCGACAAGGCCGTGCACCAGGGCGCGCGGTACGCCCTCCTGGGCTCGCTCGCGGGCGGGGTGGCCTCCGGGCTCGTATGGGTGGCGCTCGCGCTGCTCCTCGGCACCGGGCACATGTCCGTCGCGTCGGCCGGGACGGCGGTCTTCGCCCTGCGGACGGTGGGTTCGTCGCTGCGCGGGATGGTCGGCTACGGCACACGGCTGTTCCGCACCGGGCTGTACCTCGACGACTGGGCCGAGTTCATCGAGGAGGCCGGCGGCCACCGGATGCGGCGCGGCGGCGAGGCCCCCGCGAGCCCGCTGGCCGTCCGGGCCGAGGGGCTGACGTACTGCTACCCCGGTACGGACCGCCCGGCCCTGGAGAAGGTCGGCCTGGAGGTGCGGCGCGGTGAAGTGCTGGCCCTAGTAGGGGAGAACGGCTCGGGGAAGACCACGCTCAGCAAGCTCCTCGCCGGCCTCTACCTGCCCACCGAGGGCACCGTCACCTGGGACGACGCGGACATCAGCGTCTTCGAGCCGCAAGCGCTGTGGCGGCGTACCGCCGTGGTGCCGCAGGACTACGCGCGCTGGCCCATGTCCGCCCGCGAGAACATCACCCTCGGCCAGCCGCACGGCGGCGGCGGTGACGACACCGTCCTGCTGGCCGCCTCGCACGCGGGCGCCGACGAGGTCGTCCACGGCCTCCGCAGCGGCCTCGACACCCTGCTGGCCCGTGAGTGGTTCGGAGGCGTGGACCTCTCCGGAGGGCAGTGGCAGCGCGTCGCCATCGCCCGCGCCTTCTACCGGCGGGCCGGTCTCCTCGTGATGGACGAGCCGACCAGCGCCCTCGACGCCCGCGCGGAGCACCGCATCTTCACCGGGCTGCGCGAGGTCGCGCGGGACCGCGCGGTCGTCCTGGTCACCCACCGGCTGGCGAACGTCGCGGTCGCGGACCGTATCATCGTCCTCGACCACGGCCGGGTCATCCAGCAGGGGACCTTCGCCGAACTCGTCGTCGCCGAAGGGCTCTTCCGGGAGCTGTGGGAGCTCCAGAACGACCGGGGCGTTCCGGCGCGGCCGGCCGGAACGCCCCACCGCGGAGGCCCCTGAGAGATCCCCGGGACGGTCCCCGGCGGCCGCCGGAGGCTCCGTCAGACCTCCAGGTCCGTCTCGATCCGCTTGAGCTGGTGGCGTGCCATCGCCAGGTTGGCCCGCTTGGAGTCCAGGACGAGGTAGAGGAAGAGACCCTTCCCGCCCCGGCCCGCCAGCAGCCGTATCAGGTGGTACTGCGATCCGAGGGTGATGAGGATGTCCTCGATGCTGTCCTGGATGTTGAGCATCTCCATCGCCCGCAGCTTGGCCCGCACCACATCGGTGTTCCCGGCCGCCGCGACGTTCAGGTCGAGCCCCTGGGCCCCGCCCAGGGTGCCGAGCGCCATGCCGCTGCCGTAGTCGACGAGGGCCGCCCCGATGGCGCCCTCGATCGACGTCATCGCGTCCTGGAGGGCGGCTTCGGTGTTCGCCATGGGAATCCCGCTTTCGTAGAGAGGTGAGAGTCAAGAAGAGAAGTGAGGAGGGGAAGAACAAGGGAGGTGTGTCCGTGCCGCACGGTCGCCGCGCGCCGCGTCAGGTCTCGCGCCGGCGCTCCAGCGCGTTCTCCACGAGTTCCGCCACCCGCGCGCCGGCCCTGCGGGCCTCCAGGTTCAGCCGGCCGACGTTGGCGTCCGCCGACGCCAGGAGGGTGAGGACGCAGGAGGCACCGGCCGCGTACGTGGCCACGTAGCCCCGCTCGCCGCGTACGAGCAGTTCGCGGAAGCCGCCGTGGCCCACGGCGTCGGTCAGCCGTGAGCCGACGCCCAGCGCGGCGGCCGTCAGGGCGGCCACCCCGTCGGGCTCCATGTCGGAGACATGGTGGGCGATCACCAGACCGTCGGTGCTCGCCACCAGCGCCCCGGTCAGGTGCGGGACGCGTACGCGCAACCCCTGGAGCTCGGTGAGCACTTCGGGCACGGCCGTCATCGGCTGTCTCCTTCCGGTGAACTGTCTCAAGGCGCGTCTCATCATGGGATCGGGGGGACCTGCCGGGAGTTCCGGCGGCGGTAGGGCACGGTCACAGCGCCTCCAAGGCGTCGCGGATCCTGTAGAGCAGGGAGACCTCCGGGGCACCGGCGCCCTGCCGTGCCGCCGCTCCCGCCTTCGCGGGGACCGCGGGGTCCGGGTTCTCCGGGGAGGTCCCGGACGCGCCGGGGCCCGCCGGTGTGCGGATCAGGCCCTGTGCCGCCAGGCGCCGTACGTCCAGGAGCGTGGCGAAGGCGGACCGCCCGAGCACCCGGGCGATCTGCACCGGGGTGCGCCTCCCGTCCGCGGCCTCCAGCACCGCCCGGCGCCCGCAGGCCGGGGCGGCGCCGGATCCCCACCGCCGGGCGGCGTCCGGTACGGGCACGACCGGCGCGGCGTCCACCGCCGGGCACGGCCAGGCCCGTTCGAGGAGCTCGCGGCGGCGGCACACCTCGCGCTGGACCGCGGCCACCGGGACGGGGCGAACCGGGCCGAGCCAGTGCCGCGCCTCGCGCAGGAACCGCTCCGGCGGGCGCCGGTCCGTCTCCAGCGGGCAGAGGACGAAGTAGGCGGCGTCGAACAGGGCGCTGAGGTGGCACAGTTCGAGCTCGCCGCGGCTCAGCCGGCCGTGCTCGACGAGGAAGCCCCCGGCCCGGTACCCCGGACCTCCCCGGGAGACGGCCTCCTCCCAGGTCTCCGGTGACAGCCTGCCGCCGGCGGTGAGCCGCCGGCCCACGTCGGGGGCGGCCGGGCTCTCCGCGTGCACCACCGCGCCGTCGGCCAGGTAGAGCGCGCCGACGGGGCCGTGCAGCGCGCCGGTGGCCCGCTCGTCCGCCAGCCGGACCAGGGTGGCGGCGGTGGGCGGGGCGGGAGATTCCGGTGACGCCCGGCGCGGGGTCGCCGTTCCGGTGGCCGCGGTCACGGCAGGACCAGTCCGGCGGTGAGCCCCTGGAGCCGGAAGCGGGCCATCGCGAGATTGGCCTCGGCGCGGTCGAGCCAGAGGTAGAGGAAGACGCTGCTGTCGAAGGACGTCTCCACGAAGCGGATCAGGTGGTAGCTGCCGCGCGCGGTGACGATGAGGTCCTCCACGGGCCCGGCGTCCTCCGTCGCCCGTGTGAACGCGCTGTTCTCGAAGGCGAGCCGGGCCAGTTCGGACGTCTCCGCCGCCGCGGTCTCGTGGTCGCGGTCCGGCCCGTCGCCCGCCGCGCCCAGGGTCAGCCCACTGGTCCAGTCCACCAGGCTCGCCCCCCGGGCCCCGGGGATCGCCATGGCCTCGGATAAGCACGCGTCTATACCGGACACTCGGACCTCTCCAGCCCCACGCCGGCGCATACCGTCGTGGCTGCTCATGACTGTTGCGGACTCTGCTGCGGACACGAGCCGCCTCGGTGGCTACCAACGGCGTGTCGGCTGCGACGGAAGGTAATCGAAAGCGGAACCGGCCGGGGCGATTTTTGGCAAATTCATTCGGCATAGGAACGCGTGTGGGATCATGCGCCACCGGCCAGGGGGCTAGGGGGCGTCCACGGCCCGCTCCGCCCCCGTCCGCGAGCCGCGGCCCGAGCGGACCGCGACCGCCGTCCGGCGTACCGTGCCCCACGGGGCACCCCCTAGCCCGTCGGAGGGAAAACCGGCGGTGGCGCGCCCCGGAATCCGGAACCCCGGGCGCCGGTCCCCGTGTACGCGGCGCCGACCGCCCCACACTGGGCGCCACGGAGGAAGGGGTGCCCCATGGAGACGACGGTCACCGAGATCGCGCCGGACATCTACCGGCTGTCCACGTACGTCAGCGACGCGGACTTCCTGTTCAACCAGTTCCTCGTCGACGCCGAGGAGCCGCTGCTCTTCCACTGCGGGCTGCGCTCGCTGTTCCCGCTGGTGTCCGACGCGGTCGCCCGGGTAACCCGGGTGGCGGACCTGCGCTGGCTCACGTTCGGGCACGTCGAGGCCGACGAGTGCGGCGCGATGAACTCCTGGCTGGCCACCGCCCCGCGCGCCCAGGTCGCGCACGGCGCGATGGGCTGCCTGGTGTCCGTCGACGACATGGCCGACCGGACGCCGCGCCCGCTCGACGACGGGGAGGTGATCGACCTCGGCGGGAAGCGGGTGCGTTACCTCGCGACCCCGCACGTGCCGCACGGCTGGGACGCCGGGCTGCTGTTCGAGGAGACGACGGGCACCCTCCTGTGCGGCGACCTCTTCACCCGGATCGGTGACGCCCCCGCCCTCACGGAGTCGGAGATCGTCGGCCCGGCGCTGGCCGCCGAGGACGTCTTCGGCGCCTCCTGCCTCACCGCCGACACCGCCCCCACCATGCGCCGGCTCGCCGCCCTCGAACCGGCCGCCCTCGGCCTGATGCACGGCCCGGCCTACACCGGGGACTGCCCGCGGGCGCTGCGCGACCTCGCGGACGCCTACGCGGTACGGTTCACCGCGTCGCAGCGGAAGTGAGGCCGATATGACCGGTGTCCGGATTCCCGTGGTCGACCTCGGACCCTGGCGGTCCGGGGACCCGGCGGTACGCGCGCGCGTCGCCGCGGAGGTCGACGAGGCTCTGAAGGCGGCGGGCTTCCTGCTCGTCACGGGCCATGGCATCGACCCCGCGCTGCGGTCGGCGGTCCGGGAGGCCGCCCGCGCCTTCTTCCGGCTGCCGGCCGCCGTCAAGCGGCCCTACGCGGTCGCCGTCGGCGGCCGCGGCTGGCTGGGGCCCGGGGCGGAGGCCAACGCCTACGCGGAGGGCGCCGAGAGCCCGCCCGACCTCAAGGAATCATGGTCCTGCGCCGCCGAGGAGCCCACCGGGGACGCCGCGGTGGACGCCGAGTGGTTCCGGCCGAACGTATGGCCCGCCGAAGTGCCGGACCTGGAACCGCTGGTGACGGAGTACCTCGCCCGGTCACGCGCCCTCGCCGACGAACTGCTCGTCCTCCTCGCCACCGCCCTCCGGCAGCCCCCGGACCTCTTCACCCGTCACACGTCCCACCCCACCTGGGGGTTCAACCTCAACTGGTACCCCGGCACCGAGGTCGTGGGAGCCCCGCTGCCCGGGCAGTTCCGCATCGGGCCGCACACCGACTTCGGCACGGTCACCCTGCTCGACCGCCAGCGGGGCAAGGGCGGGCTCCAGGTCCACACCGACGAGGGCGGCTGGCAGGACGCCCCCTACGACCCGGACGCCCTCACCGTGAACATCGGTGACCTGATGGCCCGCTGGACCGGCGACCGCTGGCGCTCCGGCCGGCACCGGGTGCTCCCGCCGCCGGCCGACGCGCCCACCGAGGAACTGCTCTCCCTGGTGTACTTCTACGAGTGCGACCCGGGCACGCGGGTCGCCTCGCTGCCCGCCCCGGTCGGGCGCGTCGCGCACGAGCCGGTCGACTCCCACGCGTACCTGCGGGAGAAGCTCCGCGCCATCAGCGTCGGCTGACCGCGGGCGGGAGGCCTCGCGCGGGCCCGGCCGTCAGCCGTCCGGCGCGCCCGTGGCGTGGCACCGTACCGCCCGCTGCCAGCGCAGGTGCAGGGCGTCCAGGCCGGGCAGCGCGCGGTCCGCCATGAAGCAGGCCGTCGAGGTGCCCCGGTAGGTGAGCATGAGGACGCCCAGGGGGCTGCCCTCGGGCAGACAGCCGACCGGCCGCACCGAGACCACGGGATCCGCGCCGAGCTGGAGGGAGTGCCGGACGGTGATCCCCGAGACGCCGACCGCCGCGTGGGCCGGGTCCGCGGCGAGGGTCCGCGTCACGCGGCGCAGCACCCAGGAGGGGAGCCGGGGCCCGGCGGCGGCGCGGCGCAGGGCCTCGCGGTACCGGTGCGACCTCAGCGGCGCGGTCTCCCGTACGGCGCCTTCCAGACGAGTGGCCAGGGGGACGTCGCCGCCCGGCAGCGCGACCTGGACCATCACCGTCCGGTTTCCCGGCGCGCTCGCCTCCTCCGGGCGGCGGATATTGGCCGGCATGGTCAGGACCAGCTCCGGCGAACGGTGCGCGGCGGGCCAGTGCTCCGCCGACCAGCCCTGCACCGCGTGGGCCACGGTGGCGAGATAGGCGTCGTTGGAACTGCCCCCGCCCGTACGGGCGACCGTGCGCAGGGACGCGGCCGGGACCCGCGCCCAGCGGAAGGTGCGCCGGGCGGACAGCGGATGCCGGGCGGAGGTCCACACCTCCGTCCGGCGGGTCGCGCGCACCGTGGCCGCCAGGGCGCGGAGGCGGTCGCGCGGCGTCGGGGCCGGGGCGTCGCGCAGTCCGGGGAAGACCGCGGACGAGCGGTCGTCGGGAACGCCGTGCGGGGTGAAGAGGGTCTCCAGCGTGTGCAGCATGCCAGCGCCGTCCTGCACGGTGTGGTGCACGAGGTAGAGCACGGCGTAGGTGCCCGGGGCGTGGCCGTGCAGCAGCCAGATCCGCCACGGCGGTACGCCTTCGGGCAGCGGTTCGCGCAGGAGGAACTGGACGGCGCGGTCGAGTTCCCCGGCGCCGGGCGGCAGCGGGTGGTCGACCACATGGGTGGCCGGATCGGGGTACCGGGCCGTCTCCCAGCGGGTGCCGGCGCCGGCCAGGAAGTGGGTCAGTGCCGGAAGCGCGGTCAGCCGTTCGCATACGTGATCGCGCAGGTGTTCGCGTCGGGGTGCGGTGCCGAGCATCTGGAGCAGGGCCCCTATGCGCAGCCGGGAGTCGGGGTGGTGCGCGGGGAAGGCGCGCATGGCCCGGTCGGTGAGGGAGGGGGCGGCCAGGTGGGACGGAGGCACGGAGGGAACGTTCATCAGTGGTCCGGGGCGGACGCGGGGCCGGTTTCGCACGGCCGTTCGACCGCCTCGGGGGCGTGGTGTGCGCGGGGGAGTGACATGCCCGGAAGGTAGTGCTCCGCGCATGCCGTCGACAGATCGATTCCGGTCGGTACGGGCGGAGTCGCCGGGCGTGCGCGCGGCTCACCGGCACGCGTGCGGAGGTGTGCCCGGCGGCGGTGACGGCCGCCGCCCCCGGCCCCCTTCGCCCGTACGTCTATTGACGAGCGGTCAGTTCGGGCCGTCGTCGTGACGGCACCGCCACTCGGCCGTGGCCACGCCTCTCAGCACCACCCCGACGACGTCCTCGGCCAGCGTCCCGGTGACCGGCAGGTGCCCGAACAGGACCCGGTAGTAGGTGGTGGAGGCCAGCATGTCGAGGAGCAGGTCGATGTCGGCGTCGGCCCGGACGTCGCCCCGCTCGATGCCGCGCCGCAGCGCCTCGGCGGTCGAGGCCCGGCGGGTGTGGAAGAACTTCTCCAGGAACGCGCTCTCCAGGTCCGGGGTGTCGGCCAGATCGGCGATCAGCGCGGGCAGCACCCGCCGGCCCAGGGGGTTGCCGAACGAGTGGCTGAGCGTGCTGATCCCGGCGACGAGGTCGCAGTGCGTGCAGCCGGTGTCGGGGGTCGGCGTGGTGCCCACCGTGGTGACGAGGGCGTCCACGACGAGGTGCTGGAGGGAGCGCCAGCGGCGGCGCAGGGCGGGCTTGCTGGTGCCCGCCCGCGCGGCGACCGCCTCCAGTGTGAGACCGCCGTAGCCCGACTCGCCCAGGATCTCCATCACGGCGGCGGGCACCGCCGCGTCGATGCGCCCGTCCCGGGGCCTGCCGGCGCGCTGCCGGCCGGACTCGCGTGATTCGGCCAGGGCGCCGTTCGGGGTGTTCACCATGCGCCCAGTATAGGTACGCTGAGATTCATTCCGTTCCGGAACGGAATGAAAATCTCCCGAGGTGGGAACCCTGAGAGGGAACGCCGGGGGAAACCTCGCGAATACGCCCGTGGAAGCGCAGTCCCAGGAGGTCGTCGTGGAGCAGGATGTCAACCAGGTCATGGAGGCACGGCCCGCCGCGCCACCCGCCGCCGGCCCGCCCGCGGCACCGGAGAGCGTCTTCTCGGGGGCCTACCGCGCCCTGACCGTCGGGGTGATCCTCTCCGTGAGCATGGTCGCCTTCGAATCGCTCGGCGTGGCCACCGTGCTCCCCGGCATCGCCCGGCACCTGGACGGCCTCGGCGCCTACGGCTGGGGCCTGTCCGCCCTGATGCTCGCCAACATCGTCGGCACCGTGGTCGCCGGCCGCTCCGCCGACCGGCACGGCCCCAAGAGGTCCATGGCGGTCGGCATGGCCGTCTTCGCGGTGGGCTGCGCCGTGGCCGGAGCGGCCGCGTCCTGGCCGCTCTTCCTGCTCGGCCGGGCCCTCCAGGGCCTCGGCGTCGGCGCGGTGATGAGCATGGCCTACACCGTCATCGGCCTCGCCTACCCCGAACACCTGCGGGCACGGATGTTCGCCCTGCTCTCCTCCGCCTGGACCGTCCCCTCGCTGGTCGGCCCCGTCATCGCCGGCACCCTCGCCGAACACACCAGCTGGCGCGGCGTCTTCCTGCTCATGCTGCCGCTGATCGCCGTGGCCGCCGCGCTCACCCTGCCGGGCCTGCGCCGGATGAGCCGCGGCCAGGGGGCGGCGGGCGCCGCCCCGGCCGCCGGACCCTGGTGGAAGGGCCCCCTCGCCGCCGGCGTCCTCCTCACCGCCGGCACCGCCCTGCTCCTCCAGGCGCTGCTGCTGAAGAACCTCGCCCTGCTGATCCCGCTCGCCGTCCTCGGCCTGGCCGTCGCGGTGCCGACGCTGCGTCAGGTCACCCCGGCCGGGACGCTCGGCCTCCGCGCGGGCGTCGGCGCCGGCATCGGCATCAGGTTCCTGCTGTGCGCCGTCTACTTCGGCAGCGAGGCGTTCCTCCCGCTCGGCCTCCAGGAACTGCGCGACGTGAGCCCCGCCATGGCCGGCCTCGGCCTCTCGGCCGGAGCCATCACCTGGGTGATCGGCTCCGCCTACCAGGCGAGGACCGACGGCCGGGCCCGCGGCCGGACCGGCAGCGTCATCCTCGGCTTCACCATCCTCCTGGCCGGCGTGGTGATCATGGCCCTGGCCGTCCTCGTCACGGCGATCCCCGCCCTCGTCGCGGTGGCCGGCTGGGCGGTCGGCGGCATCGGCATGGGCATCGCGTTCAACGCCGCCACCACCGACACCCTGGAGCAGGCGCCCGCCGAGCAGCAGGGACTCGTCAGCGGCTCGCTCCAGCTCGCCCAGACCCTCGCCACCGGCCTGATCGCCGGCCTCGGCGGCGCGGCCATCGCCATGGCGCACCACCACGGTTCGACGACCGAGGTCGCCCTCGTGTGCACCTTCGTCCTCACCGCCGCGCTGGCCCTCGCCGGCGTCCTCCTCTCGCGGCGGCTGCGCCCGGCGCCGACGCGGTGACGGGCGGGGGGACGGGAGCGGAGCCGGGACCCTACCGGTCCGAAGGGCCGGTACCGGGACCACTCCCGGAAGCCTCGCCGGGGCCGTCGCCGGAACAGGAAGGGACATCCGCCGTGGAGAACGTGCTGCTGCTCGGACTGAGCGCGCCGGCCGGGGACGACCCTTTCGGCGACCCGCTGCTCCGTGCCCTCTCGGTGCCCGGCGCCTCGGGCGTGAGGCTGGTCGTCAGCGCGACACCGTCCGTACTGTCGCGGGCCGGCGCCACCGCTTCCGTCGCCTCGCACCCCGTGGCCCACGCGCTGCGGCGGATGGCGTCGCTCGCCGACGGGCTGGTGATCGCCGCACCCGAGTCGGACGCCGTGCCGCCCGCTTCGCTGCGCACCCTGCTGGACTGGCTGAGCTGGCCGGCCGACAGCTCGCCGCTGACCGGCAAGCCGGTGGCCGTCATGACCACCACTCGCGACGCCGGTACGTCCACGGACCCGTACTGCGAGGTGGAGCGGATGCTCTTCAGCGCGGGTGCCACGGTGATCGGGCCGCGCACCGTGGTCGGGCGGGCGGACCGGGCGCTGCGCGGGACGGAGGACGGGCGGGTGTCCATCGACGACCCGGGGGTGGCGGTGCGGTCGCTGTTCCACCTCCACCGGACGGCGGCGGAGGTCCGCCGTGGCGCGGGGGCGCCCCCGGCGGGCGGGGACCGTCCGTGGCTGCTCTGAGCGGCACGGGGGCGGGACCGGGTGTGTTCCCCGGCCCCGCCCCTTCGCGCACCGGGACGGAGCCACGCCGGTGAGCGGGCGTACGAGCGGCGTCGCGCTACGCGCGGCAACGCACCATCGCCACCGGCGGGTTCGCAAGGAAGTCCGCCCAGAACTCCGCCCCGAACGCCCGCACCCCTTCCTCCGGTACGGACATCGGCACCCATGTCACCTCGCCGAAGCCGGCCGCCGCCAGCGCCTCCTCGTACACCTCGCGCCGCGGGTAGTGGGTGACGAAGGAGACGGGCGGGTCGAGAAGGGCCGTGATGCGGGCCCGGGGGCCGATCGGGCCGTGCCCGACCGCCTCGTAGCGGAAACCGTACTTCGCGGTCGGGGGGCCGTCGAAGCGGAAGCCGGGAGCCTGGGTGAGGACGTGGAAGGCCCCGCCGGGCCGCAGGGCGCGGTGCGCCGCGCGGCACATGCGCGTCATCTCCGCCGCGTCCCGCGCGTAGTTGAGGAGGTAGACGGCGGTCGCGGCGTCGAAGGGGCGGTCGAAGGCGGGCAGCCGGGCCGCGTCGGCGACCGCGTACCGCACGCCGAGCGGGGCCCGCTCCTCGATCGCCCGCGCGACCGTCACCATCTCGGTCGAGACGTCGACTCCGAGGACGTCCGCGGCGCCGAGCCGGCGGACCTGCCGGGTGTAGAAGCCGGTGCCGCAGGCCAGGTCCAGGACCGAGGCGCCACGCACGTCACCGAGCATGCCGAGGAAACCGCCCCGCTCGGGGTAGCGGGCCAGGGGCAGTGCCTTGAAGCCCTCGTACGCCTCTCCTATGCCGTCGTACTGCGTCGTTGCGGCCACCCCCGTCACCGGTCGTCCCCCGCCACCCGGCGGAAGATCCCGACGAGGTAGGCGAGGCCCTCCACCGCGCGGGGCACCCGGTGGGTCGCGACGGGCGCGAAGCCGTGGGCGCGGACGAGGGTGGTGAGCTCCTCCACCGTGAACTCCCGGTACAGCCGGTCGCCTTCGTTGGCGTACAGGCCGCCGGCGCCGTCCGCGGCGTGGAAGACCGAGACGGCGAACAGCCCGTCGGGGCGGAGCAGTTCACGGATCCTGCGCAGGTACGGGCCGTAGGCGCCGGGGTGCTGGTGGTGGAAGCAGCCGTTGTCCAGCACCGCCTCGTACTCCGCGGCGCCCGGCAGGTCGAGCACGGCCGTGGCCAGGAAGCGGGCGCGGCCGGGCCACTCGACGGAGATGATCTCCCAGGCGGGCGAGGCGACGATGTCGACACCGGTCACCCGGTGCCCGCCGGCCAGCAGGAGCTCGGCGTCCCGGCCGTGCCCGGTGCCGAGGTCGAGCACCCGCGCGCCGCCCGGCCCGCCGAGGGCGTCCATCAGCAGCCCGGGGGCGCGGCGCATCGCCTCCTCGCCGGTCCACAGGTCGCGGCCGTCGGCGTAGTGGTCGTGGAAGTCGCGGCGCAGGACGGCGTCGTAGCCGGCCTCGTCGAAGGGGGTCGCCCGGGTGCGTCCGACCGTGTACCGGTCGGCTATCGGGTGGCTGGTGTCCATGCTGGGCCTCCTGTCGGGGAGAGGACGCGGACGGGCCGGCGCGAGGGGTGAAGGGCCGGTTCCCGGCATCGTAGGGCGGGTGGGGAGCCGCTCCCCGGGGCCGGGGAAGAGGTCGTCAACTCCACCTGATTAACCGGGCGGTGACCCTCTTTCGGGGGAACCCGGCGGCGGCCGGGAACCGGTCCGGGTGGCCCGTGCGTGGGGCGGACTCCCGGTGCCCCGGCGGGCCCGTCGAGCGGGGGCATATGCCGGGTCGGGGCAAGCCGAGCGACCCCGCCCCACCGGCCTCGTGCCGCTGCTACCGTCCCGCGACATGGAGCAGCTCTTCAGCCACGACGAACTCGCCCTCATCACGGCGGCAGCCGAGGAAGCGGGCATGGCTCCGCGCGACTGGGTCCGCGGCGCCGTCCTCCAATACCTCACGGAGGACCTCTACGAGGACGAACCGGCCCCCACGGGCGCCCCGTACCGGCCCGACCTGGAGCACGCCCGCTGGCCGACGACCGAGCACTGCCGGTCGGGCCGCCCGCTGCTCGAGCTGCACCACGCGGGGTGCTGGGTGCCGAAGGGCGACGAGAAGACGATGACGACGGCGCAGGCGCGGCAGGCGCTGCTGGCGGGGGAGGCGGGGGCGTGCGACGCGTGCCTGCCGGAACGGTTCCTTACTCCGGCGGTGTAGGCGTGGGGTTCCGCGCTGACGCACGGTGTCCTCAAGCGCCGGGCGGGCTGATTTTCAGCCCGCCCGGCGCTTGAGGACCGGGGTCCGGGGCGGAGCCCCGCCACGCGGCGGAGCCGCACATCGGACGCGGCGTGAAGGGGCCGTGAAGGGCGGGGCGGGGAACGGGCCCGCCGCAGGCGTGACCCGCCCGAGGACGGGACCACGCATCCCCGCACGGGCCACCCCGGGCCGCTACCTCACACCGCGACCCCCACCTCTTCCCGCGTCAGCAGCGATACCACGTGCCCCGCCAGCCCCGCCGCCGTCGGATAGTTCCACAGCACCGTCACCGGCAGCCGCACGCCCATCCGCTTCTCCAGCTGCGCGCACACCCGCATCGACATCACCGAGTCGAGGCCGAGGTCCGTGAGCGGCCGTTCGGGGTCGAGGTCGTCGACGGGCATCTTCATCTCGCGGGCCAGCCGCCCGAGGATCTCCGCGCGGACGCGCGCGGCGAGTTCGTCCCCGGGGAGGGCGCTCCAGTCCTCCGGTGCGGCGGCCCCGGCGTCCGCACCGGTCTCCGCCACGGCCTCCGTCACCGGCGTGCCGGCGGCGGTCTCCGCCGTCCCGTCCGCGTGCAGCGCCCCGAACCGGGTCCCCGGCAGCCACGCGAGCAGCCGCCCGGCGTCGTCGCTGACGGTGATGTCCACGGTGTCCGTGGCCCGGTCCACGAGGCGGATGTCGACGATGCCCGTCTCGGGCGCCTCGCCCACCACCCGCACCTCGCGGATCTGCGCGGGCATCCGGACCATGGGCGGGCCCCCGTAGATGATCGGGACGATGCCGAGCGCGGCGTCCAGCAGCGGCGCCCAGGTCACCTGGTCGCCGGGTACGGCCGGGGCGTGCACCCGGGCGCGGATGACGCCGTCGCCGGTCAGCAGCTCCTCGACCGTCCACGGCCAGGCGATGCCCTCCACGCCGATCGCGTCCAGCCGCCCGATCACGATCGAGGGGTCGGCGGGCGTGAGGCCCTCGGGCACCGGTACGGAGACGAGTCCGGCGGGGAACGGCGCGGCGTTCTCGTCCATCGTCGAGGAGGTGGTGTGCGTCAGCCAGTTGCCCGGACCCCGGGCCGTGTCCGCGGTGGCCGCCGGCCGGGTGCTCAGTCGAAGCGTCAGGCCCTCCTGGACGACCTGGACCTCGCGCGGGCTCGCGAGCGCGATGGGGAACTTCAGGGAGACGTCGAACAGCGCCTTGCTGCCGCCTTGTCCGGGCGCGGCCTCCAGGAAGGTGTGGATGATCGAGGAGGCGGGGACTATCGACGCGCCGTGCAGGGCGTGACCGCCGGGGAAGGGGCGGCTCGCGTCGTCGAGGAAGGTGTTCCACAGCCGCAGCCGGCCTTCCGTGGCGACGTCGACGGGCGGCCCGAGCAGGGTGTGTCCGGTGACGTCGTGCCGGTGGGCGAGGACGGCGCCGGCGGGCAGCACCGCGTCCCGCCAGTAGCGGCGGTGCTGCCAGGCGATCGGCGGCAGTTCGGCGAGGGTCGGGGCGGCCGCGTGGTGCCGGGACCAGTCGATGTCGGCGCCGTGGCTGTGCAGCGCGCCCAGGTTGAGCAGCAGCGTGCGCAGCTCGGGCCGTTCGCGGCGCAGGGTGTGCCCGACGTGCGCGCCCGTGACGCCGAGGTGGTCCAGGGTCTCGGTGACCGAGTGGGCGACCACCGGGTGCGGGGAGACCTCCAGGAACCGCCGGTGCCCGTCCTCGGCCGCGGCGGTCACGGCCTGGGCGAGGCGCACGGGGTTGCGCAGGTTGGCCGCCCAGTAGTCGGCGCCGTGCCCGGTGCGCGCCCGGGGGTCGTCCAGCGCCGTGCTGTACAGGGGCACCTCGGGCGTACGGGGCGTGAGGTCCGCCAGTGCCTCGCGCAGCGCCTCGGTGAGCGGGTCCATGTGGGGGCTGTGGAAGGCGACGTCGGAGTTGACGGAGCGTACGGGCACCCCTTCGGCGGCCCAGTCGCGGACCAGTGCGGCGACGGCGGCGGCGTCCCCGGACACCACGGAGGTGGCCGGTGAGGACGCGATCGCCGCGCAGACCGCGCCGTCGTCCGCGAGCCGGGCCGCCGTCTCCTCGAAGGGCAGCCCGACCATGGCCATGGCGCCCTTGCCCGTCACCTGGCGCAGCAGCGCGGAGCGGCGGGCGCTGAGCCGGGCGCCGTCCTCCAGGCCGAGGGCCCCGGAGACCACGGCGGCGGCTATCTCGCCGACGGAGTGCCCGATGACGGCGGAGGGCCGGTGCCCGAGGGCGCGCCAGACCTCGGCGAGGCCGACCTGCACCGCGAAGATCATGGACTGGGCGCGGTCGGTGGACGCGAAGTCCCCGGAGACGACGGCCTGCCGGGGCGAGAACCCCAGCTCGGCGCGGAAGACGGGCTCCAGCCGGTCGATGACGTCCCCGAACTCGGGCCGGGTGGCGAGGAGTTCGGACGCCATGCCGGCCCACTGGGAGCCGTGTCCGGAGAACACCCATACGGTGCCGGTGTCCGCGCCGGGCCGTACGGCGCCCTCCGCCACGCCGAACGCCTCCAGGTCCTCGGTGCCGTCCTCGGCGAGCGCGCGCAGGGCCGTCACCAGTTCGGCGCGGCCGCGGGCGACCACGGCGGCGCGGTGGTCGAGGTGGCTGCGGCGCAGGGCCAGGGTGTTGCCGACCGAGCACAGCGGGGTGTCGGGGTGGCGTTCCAGCCAGTCGGCGAGCCGGCCCGCGTACCGGACGACGCCCGGCCGGGAGCGGTAGGAGAGCGGGAAGACCTCGGGCACGGCCGGGTGCGGCTCCTCGGGGCCGCGGCTCGTCGCGCCCTTGCCGGCGTCCGCGGTGGGGGCCTCCTCCAGGACGACGTGGCCGATGGTGCCGCCGTAGCCGTATCCCGAGACGCCCGCACGGCGCGGGGTGTCGCCCTTGGGCCAGACCTGGTGTTCGGTGACCAGCCGCAGCCCCCAGTCCTCCCAGGGGATGTCCGGGCTGGGTTCGCTGGTGAGGACCGTCGCGGCCATCTCGGCGTGCCGCAGCATCAGCGTGGCCTTGATGATGCCCGCGACGCCGGAGGCCGGCTCGGCGTGGCCGATGTTGGACTTCACGGACCCTATCCAGCAGGGCTTGTCGGCGGGGCGGCCGGCACCGAAGACGGCGTGCAGGCCGGAGGCCTCGACGGGGTCGCCGAGCCGGGTGCCCGTGCCGTGCGCCTCGATGTAGCCGGCGGTGGCCGGGTCCAGGCCCGCCACCTGCCAGGCCAGCCTCAGCAGGTCGCGCTGGGCGTCGGGGTTCGGGGCCATGATGCCGCTGGTCCGGCCGTCCTGGGCCACGGCGGTGCCCTTGATCACGGCGAGGACGCGGTCGCCGTCGCGGCGCGCGTCCGACAGCCGCTTGAGGACCAGCACGCCGCAGCCCTCGGCCCGGCCGTAGCCGTCGCCCTCGGCGTCGAAGGGCTTGCTGCGGCCGTCGGGGGAGAGGGCGCCCGCCGCCTCCAGGGTCAGGGTGTAGGCGGGGGAGAGGATGATGTTCACGCCGCCCGCCAGGGCGAGGGAGGTCTCGCCGGTGAGCAGGCTCTGGCAGGCCAGGTGCACGGCCACCAGCGAGGCGGAGCACGCGGAGTCGAGGACGAAGCTCGGGCCGTGCAGGTCCAGGACGTGCGAGACCCGGTTGGCGATCCCGGTGAGCTGGGCGCCGATGCCGGTCCACGGCTCGATGCGGGGCAGGTCCTCCAGCAGCCGCCGGCCGTAGTCGTCCGAGCAGGTGCCGATGTAGACCCCGGCGTCGGAGCCGGCCACCGACCGGGGTGCCAGGCCGGCGTGCTCCAGAGCCTCCCAGGCGACCTCCAGGACCAGCCGCTGCTGGGGGTCCATCAGCTCGACCTCGCGCGGGGTGATGCCGAAGAACTCCGCGTCGAAACCGTCGACGTCGCCGAGGAAATTCCCGGGCCGGTCGGCCCGCCGCAGGGCCTCGGAGAACTCGGGACTGATCTTCGTGTACGGGCGCCACCGGTCCTCCGGTGTCGGTTCGACGGACACCTTGCCGCCGGACAGGAAGTCCCAGAACGCCTCGGGCGAGTCGATTCCGCCCGGGAACCGGCACCCGATGCCGACGAGGGCAACTGATTCTTGATTCTGCATGCCTGTCAATTCCGTTCGTCTCGGAAGGGATTCGTGCAATGACGGAAGAGGCGAAGAGGCGGGGGTACGGGAGTGCGCGGCGGAGCGGGCGCCGGGGTGCGTTCCTACGCGATTGCGGTGCGCCGGGAGAACCGTGGGGGCCGGCGCCGCGGAGCGCCCGGCAACTTCCGCCGGGAAAGTGTTCGTTGAAGGGCGGAGCGGGTGATTGCCACGTTCACACACCGTTCGCCCGCGGTCCAAGCGGGTCGGGGGAAATTGTCAACTCGGGGTTGGGCCGGGGCCGGACCGGACCGGCGCGGCGGGGAGGTCCGCGGAGGCTCCGCGAGTGGTGCGCGGGCCCGGCCCACGCGCTTCCGCGTCAGGCCGGTCCGCAGGCCGGGGGTGCGGTCGGGCGGCGGGTGCGGCGGTGGCGCCCCGTCGCCGGAGGGCCGCCGCGCGGGCCGCGGTCACCTCATTTGTATCACCGCTGCTTTCCGGCCAATCGCCGCCCCGTACGGCTCCCCGATTTGGCGGTACGTTCCGACGTGTTCCATGATGGGTGATCGTGCGTCAGTTGAAGCGCCCAAGTGACACGAGCCCACTGCACTTGGCTCATTGAGTATTCAACAGGTCAAGGCGAGTGCCGACCCCTCGCCGGGCCTGAACACCCTCTTCCCGTATCTAGGCAAGGCATCATGCCCGTCCATCAACTTTCGGACCTCATACGTTTCGCCCGTGAGAACTCGCCGTTCTACGCGAATCTCTACGCATCCCTGACACCCGATGTGGACTGCCTCACAGACCTTCCCGTGGTGGATCAGGGAGAGTTCTGGGCAGCCAATACCCTGCACGACAACCAGGTGCTGACCGCACCGCTCGCCGAGGCCGCCGTCTACAAGACGGGCGGCACCACCGGCGCCCCGAAATTCTCCTGCTACACCCGCGAGGAATGGCGGGAATTCGTCACCGCCTTCGGTGCCGGACTCGTCGACGCGGGCCTGAAGCCCGGTCACCGGGTGGCCGACCTGTTCTACGCGGGCGAGCTGTACGCCAGCTTCCTCTTCATCCTGGACTCCCTGGCCCACGCCCCCGTGGACAACGTCCGTCTGCCCATCGGCGGCGGTGCCCCGCTGGAGTCGACGGTCCCCACCCTGGAGGACTTCGCCGCCCAGGTCGTCGCCGGCACCCCGACCACCCTCTGCCGCCTCGCCGAGCACCTGGTCGCCCAGGACCGGCAGCTGCCCGCCGTGGAACTGCTGTTCTTCGGCGGCGAGGCGCTCTTCCCCGACCAGCGCCGGCTGCTCGCCCGGGCCTTCCCCAACGCCGAGGCGCGCTCCCTGGGCTACGCCAGCGTCGACGCCGGCCTCCTCGGCCGCCCCGTCCCCGGCCCCGACGCCCGTGTGCACCGCGCCTTCACCCCGCACTCGATCGTCGAGATCCTCGACGAGACGACCGGCGAGCCGGTCACCGAGCCCGGCCGCCCCGGCCGGGTCGTGGTGACCATGCTGTTCCGCACCCTGATGCCGATCATCCGCTACCCCGCGGGCGACCGCGCCGAGTGGACCGACACCGAGGCCGGCCACTTCCGCATCCTCGGCCGCGCCGAGGAAGGCGTCCGCGTCGGCCCCGTCTCGCTCTACTCGCAGGACGCGCAGGCCGCCGTCGAGGAGGCCGACACCGCCGGCCGCGTCATGGGCACCCAGCTCGTGGTGCGCCGCTGGGACGGCAAGGACGGCCTCGTCCTCCGCCTGGCGACGGCCCCCGGCGACGACGACCCCGCCGGCCTGGACGTCCTCGCCAAGGAGATCGTCGAGGGCCTGTACACCGCCCGGCCGCTCTACCCCGACAGCATGGCCGCCGGCTATGTGCACCCGCTGGAGGTGGAGTGGGCGCGCCACCGCGACCTCGCCGTCAACCCCCGCTCCGGCAAGCTGATCCGTGTGCTCGACGAGAGGCCGACGGCATGACCGCGCCCACAGCGGACCGCGGACTGCCCCTGGTCCTGCGCAACCGCGCCTTCGGCACCGTATGGCTCGGCCAGGTCCTCACCCAGGCCGCCGTGCGCATGTTCCAGGTCGGCATCTCCTGGTGGCTGGTGGCCTACGCCGTCAGCGGCGGCAACGGCCTCGCCTCCGGGCTCTTCATGGCCGTCAGCACCCTGCCCGCCGTGGCCCTGGCGCCCGTCGTCGCCCGCGCCGTCGCCCGCGTCGCCCACCGCTCGCTGCTGCGCGGCGCGGCCGCCTGCGCGGGCGCCGCCGCCACGGCCCTCGCCGTCTGGGCCTGCGCGAGCGACCTGCCGATCGCCGCCGCCTACGCCGCCACCCTCGCCCTGGCCACCTGCCAGGCGTTCTTCGACCCCTGCCTGACCACCTCCGTGCCCGAACTCGTCGACGACGAGGACATCGAGGCCGCGACCGGCTTCGAGCTGTCCACCCAGTCGCTGGCGAGCCTGGGCGGCGCGCTCCTCGGCGCCCTGATCGTCGACCGCGCCGGAGTGGCCGGCCTCGCGGTCGGCTGCGCGGCCGCCTATGTGACGGCCGCCGCGCTCCTCGCGACCGTACGCTTCCGCACCCCCGGACAGGGCGCGGGCGACGGCGACGGCGCCGCCCCCGAGCCGCGGACGCTGCGTCAGGTCCTGTCCGGACTGCCCTTCGTCCGGAAGATCCTGATCAGCTTCACCGCCGCCAACCTCTTCACCACCGCCGTCTTCGTCGTCATCCCGCTCTACACCAAGTCCGTGCTGCACGGCGGAGGCGGCACCGTCGCCCTGCTGGAGGCGTCCCTCGGCGCGGGAACCCTGATCGGCTCCTTCACCGGCGCCCGCGTGCCCGGGCGGCCCACCGTCGTCGGCGCCTGCGCCCTGGCCACGATGGCCGTCGCGCTCGGCCTCCCCGGCCTCGTCGGCGAGCGGCCCGTCATCGCCGGCTGCCTGGCCGTCGCCGGCTGGTGCGTCGGCGTCATCGGCGTCCGCTTCGTGGCGCTCTTCCAGCGCCTCGTGCCCGCCGGCGACAAGCCCGCCTTCTTCGCCGTGATGCAGGCCGTCCTCGGCGCGACCTTCCCCGTCGCCTCCCTGCTGTTCGGCCTGCTGGGCGACCACCTGCCCGTACAGACCCTCTGCCTGCTCCAGGCCGCCGGGCTGGTCCCCGCCGCCCTCGCGCTGGCCCTGCTGCGCGAGAACGCGCCGGAGCACGGGTCACCGGAGGAGGCCCCGGCCGAGCCGGAGCTCGTCGCCGACGCCGCGGGAGGCGCGCGATGACCTTCACCGTCGAGCGCGCCACCACCGCCGACATCGCCGACCTGCGCCAGCTCTACTACGCCGTCTACGGCCCGCACTACCCCACCGCGCTGGGCACCGACCCCGCCGAGATGTCCCGCCTCATCCAGGACCCGGACACCCTCTGGCTAGTCGCCCGCGGCGGCCCCGGGGACGCCCTCGCCGGCTCGGCCGCCATCCACAGCGAGCCCGGCAGCCGCCTCGGCCGCCTCGAAGGCCTCGCCGTCCACCCGGACCAGCGCGGCTCGGGGCTGGCCGGAGCGCTCACCGAGGCCCTGTGCGCCCGGATGTTCGCCACCGACCGTCTCGACTCGGTCTACGCCACCGTCCGCACCGTCAGCGCCGGCCCCCAGCGGGTCGTCTCGCGGCACGGCTTCCGGCCGCTCGGCATCCTGCCCAACGCCGTGGACCTCAACTGCCGCGAGAGCCTCGCGCTCTACGCGCGTCACGCCGAGGGCGTCCTCGACCGGCGCGTCCCCGTGCCCGAGGTGCCCGCCTCCCTGACCCCGCTGCTGCGCACCGTCGAGGGCAGCCTCGGCATCAGCTACGCCGGCACCCGCGCCACCGCGCCGAAGCCCGCTCCCCCCGGCCCCACGACGGCCCGGCTGGAAATGATCGAGGCACCGGCCTTCGTGCGCCGCCGCTTCCAGGAGCGCTTCCCCGACGCGGACCGCTGGTTCTACCCCCTGCACACCCCCAACATCCTGCTGACGCCCGACGACGGCGGCTTCGAGGTCTACGCCTACCTCAACCGCGTCGGCGGCTACTGCGCCCTGGTCACCGCCCACCCCGACCCGGCGGTCGCCGCCGGCTGGCTGGAGCCCGTCACCCGCACCCTGACCCGCGCCGGCGCGGGCTACGTCGAGGCGCTCGTCCCGCTCGACCACCACGGCGGGCTCTCCGCCTTCGCCGCCCAGGGCTTCATCGCCGGCGCCCTCTACCCGGCCATGCGCCGCGACGGCGACGGCTTCCACGACTACGTCGTGATGTCCCGCACCACCGAACACATCGACTTCCACGGCGTGGTCGTCGACGCGCCACTCCAGCCCTTCCTCGATTCCTATGTGTCGGCCTGGGCGTCGACGTACCTGCCCTCACGTGAGGTTGCCTCATGACCCCCTCGAACCCCCATCTCGCCCCTGTCGACGTCCCCGACGCGGCCGCGCTCGCCCGGGTGCAGCAACTGTGCGACCTGACCGAGCCCTACGTCTCCGGCCCCGCCGAGGACGAGCTGTTCGCCGCCGCCATGGCGGAGACCAACGCCTGGCACCGCGACCGGTCGCCGTTCTTCCGCGGCCTGTACGACAGCGAGCGGCCGGACACCCCGTACGACGCCCCGCTGATCCACGCGAACTTCTTCAAGCGCCACGAAGTGCTGTCCATCCCCATGGACGACGTCGACCTGCACCTGACCTCCTCCGGCACCACCGGACAGAAGTCACAGATGTTCTTCGACCGGTGGACCATCCGCTCCGCGCAGCGCATGGTCGCCCGGATCTTCGACCACAACGGCTGGATCACCCCGGACCAGGAGGTCAACTACCTCCTCTACAGCTACGAGCCCGCCCGCGACCTCAAGCTGGGCACCTCGTTCACCGACAACTACCTGTGCGACTTCGCCCCCGCCCGGCAGGTCGAGTACGCCCTCCGCAACACCGGCAACGGACATGAGTTCGACCCCTTCGGCTCCATCGCCGCGCTGCGCCGCTTCGCCGAGGACGACGTCCCCGTCCGCATCCTCGGCTTCCCCGCCTTCCTCTGGTTCACCCTGGAGCGGATGAGCGCCATGGGCCTGCCGCCCCTGCGGCTGCCCGAGGGCTCCCTGATCATCCTCGGCGGCGGCTGGAAGGGCCACACCGACCGGCAGATCGGCAAGCACGAGCTGTACGCCCGCGTCACCGAGCAGCTGGGCGTCCCCTCCGAGCGGATCCGCGACACCTTCGGCTCCGTCGAGCACTGCGTCCCCTACATCGAGTGCGCGCACCACAACCTCCACGCGCCCGTCTGGTCCCGCGTGTTCATCCGGTGCACACGGACCCTCGAACCCCTCCCGTACGGCGAGAAGGGCTACCTGCACCTGGTGTCGCCGTACATCACCTCCGTACCGGCGCAGAGCGTCGTCATGGGCGACCTCGCCTCGCTCCACCCGGGCGAGGAGTGCGGCTGCGAGCTGACCACCCCGTGGTTCACGATCCACGGCCGGGCCGGAGTCAGCCGCAACCGCAGCTGTGCCGTGGCCGCCGCCGAACTGATGAAGGGAATGTCATGACCGACGCAGCGCTTCCGACGTCCGGGGCGTCCTCGACGCCTCACCACCACTACTGGCAGGGCGCCTTCATCGGTGACGACGAGGCCGCCCGCCGCCTGGCCACGCTGCCCGCCGCCGTCGAGGCCGCCCTCGCCGCACCGCTGGACACCGAGACCCTCCTCGCCGCCTGCGACGCCCTCGCCGCCGCCCTGCGCGACCCCGACGGCGCCGTCCGGGCACGGCTCGCCCCGCACCTGCCCGCCGACGAGGACGGGGACGTGCTCGCCGAGCTCGCCGCCTTCCTGGAGCGCGGCGCGCTGACCCGCAAGCTCCGCCGCGAGCTGGGCGGCACCGCACCCGAGCGGCTGACCCGGCCCGACGCCAAGGAGACCGTCTACGAGGCCTGGGCACCGGTCGGCCTCGTCGCCCACATAGCCCCCGGCAACGCCGCCACCGTCGCCCCCCTCAGCCTGATCGAGGGACTGCTCGCCGGCAACGTCAACATCCTCAAGACCAGCAGCGCCGACACCCTCCTCGCCCAGCACCTGCTCGCCGAGCTCGCCGCCCTCGACCCGACCGGCGCCGTCGCCGAGCGCGTCGTCGTACTGCGCTTCCCCTCCTCCCGGCAGGACTGGCTGCGGCAGATGTGCGCCCCCGCCGACGCCGTCGCGGTGTGGGGCGGCGAGGCCGCCGTCGAGGGCGTCGCCGCCCACGTCCCGGCCGGCTGCCGTCTGGTGGAGTGGGGACACAAGATCTCCTTCGCCTACCTCACCCGCGACGCCTGGGCGGACGAGGCCACCCTGACCGCCCTGGCCCAGGACGTCTGCCTCTTCGAACAGCAGGCGTGCTCCAGCCCGCAGGTCGTCTACCTCGACACCGAGGACACCGACGAGCTCCACGCCTTCGCCGGCCGCCTCGCGCGGGCGCTCGCCGCCTGCCCGGCACCCGCCGAGGAGGACCTCGACCCCGCCGAGTACGCCGAGCTCAC
The DNA here is from genome assembly GCF_021228125.1 of Streptomyces albireticuli. GTDB lineage: Bacteria > Actinomycetota > Actinomycetes > Streptomycetales > Streptomycetaceae > Streptomyces > Streptomyces albireticuli. The sequence continues at coordinate 147,402 of NZ_JAJQQS010000014.1, read as the reverse complement.
CACCACCGAGCACCTCGCCCGCCTGGAGGAGCACCTCGGTCTCACCAAGGTGATCGCCGCCCCCGACGGCACCTGGCGCGTCATGGCCGACGTCCGCCCGGCGCTCACCGCCTCCCCGCTGCACCGCAGCGTCTGGGTCAAGCCGCTGCCCCGCAAGAACCTCATCGCGACCCTGCGCCCCATGCGCCGCTACCTCCAGACCGCGGGCCTCGCGGGCGGCCGCGCGGACGTCGCCGAGCTCGCCGCGACGGTCCTGGCCGCCGGCGCCACCCGCGTCACCCCCGTCGGCGCCATGACCGCCGGCTACTCCGGCGAGCCGCACGACGGCGTCTACGCCCTCCAGCGCTACAGCCGCCGCGTCGCAGTCCAGGCCGACGAGCGCTTCGCCACCACCGCCTGCCTCGACGACCTGGCCCGCCCGGCCGCCTTCCCGCCGCCCTCCGGGCCCCTGCTGGACAAGGCCGCGGTCCAGGAGCTCAACGACGGCGTCGACCGGCGCGACGCGGAGCTGTACTTCCGCAGCGGCGGCAGCACCGGCACCCCCGCCCTGTCGCTCTTCACCTACGACGACTACGACACCCAGATGCGCGCCGCCGCCCGCGGCCTGCTCGCCGCGGGCTACGACCCGGCCCGCGACCGCACCGCCAACCTCTTCTACTGCGGCGGCATGTACGGCGGCTTCATCAGCTTCTTCTCCATCCTGGAGCGGCTGGGCGGCACCCAGATGCCGATGGCCGCCGGCCCCGACCACCGGGCCACCGCGGAGATGCTCGTCGCGTACGAGGTCGACACGCTCTTCGGCATGCCGTCCTACCTGTGGCAGCTGCTGCACGAACAGGCCGGCCTGCTGCGCGCGTACGGCGGCATCCGCAAGATCTTCTACGGCGGTGAGCACTTCACGGCGGAACAGCGCCGCACCCTCACCGAGGAGTTCGGCGTCGAGGTCGTCCACTCCATCACCTACGGCAGCACCGACCTCGGCCCGCTCGGCTATCAGTGCACCGAGAGCACGGGCAGCGTCCACCACCTGCACGCCGACCTGCACACCCTGGAGATCCTCGACACCGACGCCGACCGGCCCGTGGCACCGGGGGAGACCGGCCGGCTGGTGTTCACCACCCACGCCCGGCGCGGCCAGCACCTCGGCCGCTACGTCATCGGCGACCTCGGCCGGGAACTGCCCGGCCGCTGCCCCTGCGGCAGCCACGCACCGCGCTTCGAGCTGCTGGGCAGGCTCGGCGACGTGATGCGGGTGGCGACGTACTTCCTCAACCACCGCCGGTTCACGGCCATCGCGGAGGAGCGCCTCCGCTACAGCGGCGAGCTCCAGATCCTGCTGGCCGGCAGCGGGAACCGCGAGTCCCTCACGGTCCGCGTGGAGCGCACCCTGGCCGTCGGCCCGGACGAGGCGCGGGACGCCTTCCTGGCGGACTACCCCGAGCTGCGGTCCGCGGTGGACGAGCGCCTGCTCGACCTCGGCGTCGAGGTGGTCGACGGCGCCGACCTGGAGCGCACCGCGACCAGCGGCAAGCTGCGGTCGGTGGTCGACACCCGGCGCTAGCCACGACCGCTGACGTGTGGGGCCCGGCGGCCCGAAGAGGCCGCCGGGCCCCACACGCGCGTCGGAAGCCGGACGGCGGTCCGGCCGGTGCGCGGTCCGTGCCGCGCTCCCTGCCGCTCCTCAGTGCCAGTGCGCCGCGAACGCGCGGGCCGGATTCCCGACGAACACCCGCGCGGCGAACTCCTCGCCCAGCTCGGCCGCCAGCGCCGGCCGCAGGGTGCTCAGCAGATACGGCATCCCCGGCCCGCCGCCGACCGCGCGGGCGGCCGCCGTGGTCGTGTCACCACCGAGCAGGATCCGGTCGGCGTGCCCGGCCTCCGCGAGCGCGGCAAGCGAGTCGAAGAGCCGCCAGTCCGTGGGATGGTGGGCCCGCGAAGGGCCGTCGAAGGCGAGGTACGCGCCCGAGCGCGCCGCCGACAGCTGCGCCCGCACATCGGCGGACCGGCCCGGATGACCGAGGATCACCCGGTCCGGCGGCACCTCGCCCTCGCCGCAGAGCACGTCCAGCACCGCCGGGGCGCCCGTACCCAGTTCGAGGTGGACGGCCACGGGCGCGCCGGTCGCGTGGTGCGCCTCGGCGGCGGCCGCCATCACCCACCGGGCGTGGGCGTCCAGCCCGTGGAACCCTCCCGCCACCTTGATCAGACCCGCCCGGACCGGCGCGGTGGTCAGGTCCTCGACGAACAGCCCGGCCAGTTCCGTGCGTATGCGGCCGAGCAGCTCAGGGTCGTAGTGCACCGCCTGGTGCAGCCCCGTCGCCGCGACCAGGCGCACGCCCGTGGCCCGTGCCAGAGCGGCGAGTTCCCCGCGCCGGCGCCCCATCCCGCGCGGCGTCCACTGCACGACGGCCCCGCCGCCCGCCTCCCGGAACGCCCGCAGCTCCGCGCCGGCGGCCACCGGGTCGGCGAGCTCCTGGCCGGGCAGCAGCGGACTGCGGAGGAAGAGGTGGTCGTGGGCGTCGCAGACCCCCAGTCCGCCGGGCGGGACATCGCCGAGCACCGTGCGGACGACCGGTCCCCCGGCCGGTCCGGCCAGGGGTGCTTCCTGCGGATTCATGCCGTTCCCTCTCACTCGTCCCCCGGGGCGGGGCATGGATGTAACGCTTCACCCGTTACGCATTCACTGTAACGGGTGAAGCGTTACGCTGATCCCATGACGGACGACGACGCGCGGCAGGCCTTCCGCTTCGACTGCGGTGCCACCTGGCTCAATCTCCTCGCCACTCGTGGCCAGGCGTTCGGGGCCCGGCCCGTCGAGCGCGTCGCCACCCCCGAACGGCTGGGGGAGTGGCTGGAGCGCAGCGAGCTCTCCCCTGTCCGGCCGCCCGGCGAGGCCGACCTCCGGCGGGCCCGCGAACTGCGGGAGACCCTGCGCCCGCTCGCCCTGGCGACCGTCGCCGAGGACCCGCCGCCCACCGAGGCCCTCGCCGCGCTCGAACGCTTCCTCTCCGCCACCCCCGACCCCGTGCGCCTCGTCGCCGGCGACCGCCTGCGGCGTGAACCCCCGCCCACGACCGCCGCCGCGCTAGCCCGCATCGCCCGTCAGGCCGTCGACCACCTCACCGGGCCCGACCGCCACGCGTTGGCCGTCTGCCCGGAGCACGACTGCCGGGGCGTCTTCGTCAACGCCGGGGGGCGGCGCAGGTGGTGCCCGTCACCGGCCTGCGCGAGCCGGGGGCGGGTGCGGGCGCTGCGGGAGCGACGGCGGGCGGGTGAGTGAGGGCGGGGCGCCGCCGGGGCGAGCCTCGCGGGCGGCTCTTCCCGCCCGGCCGGCCCGGCCCCTCCGCCTTGACCTCGACCGGGCTTCAGGTTCTACGGTGTCCATGTAAATGATCATTCGTAGGGGGACACCGCACATGACCACCGAGCACATGTCCGACGCACAGCTCGCCGCGCAGCCGGCCGCGTACTGGACCGGAATGGCCTACGAGGCCCTCATCGGGTTCACCCGAGCCCAGCTGGTCGAACTCGGCATGTCCCAGCCCCAGTACTGGCTGCTGCGCAATCTGTCGAAGCATGACATCTCGCCCGACGGTCACGGTATGACCGTCCCCGAGCTCCAGCAGGCGATGAGCTCGTACATCAGGCCCGAGGACGACCTGGAGGCCGATTCGGAGGTCCTGCTCGGACGCGGCTGGCTCACTCGCGACGACGAGGGGCGGCTGTGGATCACCGATGAGGGGGACGAGGCCCGCGCCGCCCTCCACCCGCGCATCCCGGCGATCCGCGACCACATCCACCAGGGCATCGACGACAGCGACTACGTGGTCGCCCTGAAGGTCCTCCGGCAGATGATGCGGAACGTCGGTAGCGACATGCCCTGATGACTCGTCACGCGTCCGGGTGGCCCCTCCGTTCCGTGAGCGGAGGGGCCACCCGGAGGCAAAGGCCGTTCGGCTCGGGCGGCCGCCCGAGCGGTCGCCCCGCCCCGGCCCCCGCCGTCTCAGTCGTTCGCCACCGGCTCCGGCGCCACCGGCATCACCAACGTCGTGAAACTCCCCTGATCCGCCGAGCGGACGATCACCGGTGTGGCCACCGTCGCCACCTCCAGCAGCACGTCCGGCCCCACGCTCGTCTCCAGCGCGGGCACCAGCACGGCCGGGTCGAAGAAGAGCCGCGGCGGCGGCGCGTCCTGACAGATCACGGGCAGTGTCCGCGTACCGCCGCCGGGACCGGCGCCCTCGTCGCGGAGGGAGACGGTCACCTCGTCCCGCTTCCAGTCCAGCGCCACGGCCGCCGCCTCGCCGAAGCTCTCGACCGCGTCGCGCAGGGCCGTACGGCTCACGACCACGCGGTGCGCGGGCGGGGCCATGGCGTCCAGCACCCCCCGGTACATGGGGAAGTGACCCTCCTCCGTGGGCAGTTCCCGCTCCTCGCCGGTGCCGGTGCGGACCCGGGCCCCCTCCGGGCCGAACTCCAGCGTCACCTCGACCGCCCGCGCGGCCCACTGCCCGAGCCCGACCAGCTCGGCGGCCGGCACCAGCACACTGCCGGAACCGCCCTCCGCCTCCAGCGGCCGCAGCACCCGCACCGACAGCCGGAACCGGTCGGTCGCCACCAGCCGCACCTCGCCCGCGTCGACCTCGACGAGGACGCGGCCCAGCTCCGGGTACTCCGGGTCGGTGGCCGCCGCCGGCACCACCTGCCGCACGGCGCTGGCCAGTTCGGCGCCCCCGAGCCGCACCCGGCAGCCGCCGGCCTTACCGGCCGCCGCCTCGTCCCACCGGCGCAGCACCGCGGCTATCGCGGCCCGCGCGGCCTCCGACTGCTCCCGCACCGTGCCCAGGTGCCGCTCCAGCAGCTCCCGGCCCACCTCCTCGGGGCCGTCCAGCACCACGGCGATCCCGGCCAGCGGGAGCCCGGCCTCCCGGAGCCGCCGCAGCAGCCGCGCGCGGTCCTCCTGGTCCGGACTGTAGAAGCGGTAGCCGGTGGTGCCGTCGACCCGTGCGGGGGTCAGGACCCGGCAGTCGTCGTAGAAGCGGAGGGCGGACGGCGCGAGGCCGACCCGGCGCGCGAAGGCGCTGATGCCGAGCAGTTCGGTGGTGTCGTTCATGGCCGTGATTCTGGACGTTCAGGCGGCTTGAAGGTCAAACGACCGCCGGTGGGTCCGGCCGCCGCCCACGGCCGGGGAGGCGCGGGCGGCGGCCGGGTTCACGCGCGCGATCCGGTCGGGCACCGGCCGCGGGCGGGTCAGGCGAGTGCGCGCACCCCGGCCGCCGTTGCCCGCAGCAGCTCCGTGAGCCGGGCGGCCGAGGTCCCCGGACCGGCCGGCGCCCCCACGGGCGGTGCCGGCGGGGCGGCGTGCCGCAGCAGGTCCTCCTCGGCGTAGCGGCGGCAGCCGTCGTGCCAGTGGAGGATCCCGGACATCCAGTTCTTGAGCTCCTCGGCGTAACCGTCCAGGGTGTCCCGCACGGCCTGGCCGAGCCCGAAGTCCTCGTAGAAGGCGGGCAGCTGGACGCCGACGACGTGCTGGAACTCCCGCATCCGGGAGTTCATCAGGTCGGCGACGATCCCGAGAGCCTCGGTGACCCCGCAGTCGAAGAAGTTCCGCACCACCACTACGGCGTTGTGGAACTCGCCCTCGAACTCGACCTCCTTCTGGTACGAGAAGACGTCGTTCATCAGGCAGGCGTAGTCCATGGCGGCGTTCTCCATGGCCGTGACCGGCCGTGCCGCGTAGATCTCGGGCGGCACGGTGTTGCCGTGCCCGAGCCGGGAGAGGGCCTTGGTCATGTCCGAACCGAAGGTCTGGCGCCGCATCTCGACGTAGTCGACCGGGTCGGGGATCCGGTTCTGCTTCTGGTTGGACAGCTCCCACAGCCAGCTCTCCAGCATGGCCTCGACCGTGGCGCGGAAGACCCGGCGCCCCTCCGGGTCCAGACCGCCGGCCGTACGCGGCCACAGGTCGGCGAGGCCGCGCTCCAGCGGGCCGAGCGGTGGGGCCGTGGGGGAGAGGTCCAGCGGCATGAGCGCCAGCAGCCGCTGGTGACCGGCCCAGGCGGTGGCCATGTCGGGCGTGCGGCCGTAGAGCATCGGGTAGTAGTCGTCCGCGTATGTGCCCCAGGTGAGCCAGTCGGTCGTCAGCTCCAGCTGCGCGGCGTCGGCGTCGGGGTGGATGCCCGCGGAGCACAGCGGGAGGTCGTAGTCCTTGAGCTTCGCCTCGTCCCAGACGCCGGAGCCGGGGATGCCCGGCACGGCGTCGAGGATGCCCGTGCGCCGGCTCCACTCGAGGTTGTGGCGGCGGTTCGCCTCCAGGTGCGGGCTCAGCCGCGTCGGGTACGGCATCCGGAAGTCCGGGTGCGGGAGCGGCCCGACGGCCTCGAAGGGGACGTGGGAATAGCGGCGCAGCCGGGCGGGGGACGAGGCCACCAGCGAGTCCACCAGCCGCGCCGTCGACGTGCCGAGGCCCGACGGGACGCCCAGTGGCTCCCCCGCCGCCGCGACGACGGCCGCCGCACCGGTGTCCGCGGTGTCCCTCGCCGGGGCGCCGTTCATGTACCGGCTGGAGCGCATGTGCCACTCGTGCCCGCCGGACTGCCAGTCCTGGAGCCCCTTCACATAGGCGAGGACGTCGGCGTGGGCCGCGAGGTCCATGCCGTGCTCCCGCAGCAGCGGCCCCACCTCGGTGAGCGCCGTGTGCTCGAACTGCTGGAGCCGGGAGGTCAGCAGTTCGTTGACGGAGTCGGCCGCCTGCTGGGTGTCGCAGCCGAGGAACTTCTCCAGCACCAGGACGGCGTTGGCCAGCTCGCCCTCGCTCTCGGTCTCGCGCTGGTACGAGAAGAGGTCGTTGCGCAGGTGCACCCCGTCGGCGAACGTGTCCTTCAGGACCCGCATCGGCCGCGTCGCCGCGATCGCCGCGGGCACCTCGGCACCCACCGCGTGCTCGACGAGGTTCGCCGACCAAGGGGCGCCGCCCACCTTGCGGCGCATCTCGATGTACTCGACGGGGTTGGAGACCCGGCCCTCGGTGATGTTGGCGAGCTCCCACAGCGACTCCTCCAGGAGGTGCCGGGTGCTCTCCTTGAAGCGCCGCCGCCAGTCCTCCGACATCACCGGGACCGTACGGGCCCACAGATCCGCCAGGCCCGCCTCCACCTGATTGGTGGGCTCCGGGAACCCGTCCTCCAGGCGGATCGGCATGAAGTCCGGCAGCCGGTCCAGATACGCCTTGGCGCCGGGGGTGTCGCCGGAGCGCTTGAAGATGTCCAGGAAGTGGTCGTCGAAGAAGAACACCCAGACGTACCAGTCGGTCACCAGGGAGAGCTCCGTGGCCGAGGCGTCGGGATGGGTATAGGCGCACAACAGTGCGTAGTCATGGGAGTCGTACGCCGCTTCGTCCCAGATGCCCGATCCTTCGATCATCTGCATCTCGCGGGCCCACGCCTTGGAATGCGTGCGGGCGCTCTCCAGGTGGGGGTTCAGGCGTGCCGGGTACGGCATGTAGAAGCGGGGGAGCTCGAAGGGCTGCGACATGGACGACCACGCTAGGACGTACGAGCGCCGCGCATAGATCGTGAAGTCGTACTTCCGCTCGATGTGGTGAAAGCACCGGCCGCCCGGCTTAAGGATCTTGCGGGCCGTCTGCCAGGCACGGCGCGGCCCCGGCCCCGGTTCCCGGAGGTGACCAGGGGATCACCTTGAGTACCGAGACCCGGTTCCCGGGGCTAGGGTCGGGCGCATGGGTGATGAAGCGCTGCGCAAGGACGTACTCGACGAACTCGGCGAGGACCGCATCCAGGAGCTCGCGGGCGAGCTCGGCACCGACAGCGACGGCGCCAAACAGGTCGTGGAAGCCACCGTCGACGCCCTGCCCGAGGACCTCACCGGCGCGGCGGCCGCCCCGGCCGGGGCCGTGGGCCTCGGCGGCCTGGGGGGCGGGCTCGGCGGCGGTCTGCTGTCCGGTGTGCTCGGCAAGATCACGGGCCCGGTGGCCAAGGCGGTGGCGAAGAAGACGGGGCTGCCGGAGGCGTCGGTGGCGCGGGCGCTGGAGCTGCTGCTGCCGGTGGTGATGACGACGATCGCGAAGCGCAGGCGGCGGTAGCCGCGGCCGGGTGCCGGGAGGGCCGGTCCGTGGCCCGTCCGGCGTCCGAGGGCACCGTGAGGTGGCGCGGAAGGGGGGCAGCGCAAGGGCCGGGCGGCGGAGCCTCAAGCCGGAGGGGGCAGCGGCAGGGGCCGGGCGGCGGAGTCCCGGGCCGGAAGGGGCGGGGGCCGGAGAGGGGCGGGCTCCCCGGGCGGGGGCGGGGCCGTGGGAAACCCCACCGGGACCGCCCGTCCACCCGGCCCCGAGGTTGTCGTCCGCCACTCCCTTACCATCGGTCGTGCACGCCGACCCCGCACGGGGCCCGCCGCCGGACACCTGCCCGGCCACGACATTGGACCACCGCAGTGCCCCGATCCGCCCGGCCCCGCCGTACCGCCGCACCCGCCCGCCGCCCCGCCCGGGCGCTCGCGGCGGCCGCGCTGCTCGTGGTGGCGGCGGTGGCGGCGACCGGGTGCGCGAGCGTCGGGGAGCCGGTCAGCGCCGGTACGACCGCCCCGGTGGCCGCCCCCTCCCGGCTGTGGCCCGACCGGCCCCCGGCCCCGACGCCCACGGGCGAGCAGCACGAGGACGACAGCGCCACCAGCGTCCCCGGCCTTCCCGCCGTCCCCTCCGGTGACATCCGCAAGGTGGACCCGTACGCCGTGATCAAGGCGGAGGTCGCCGCGCACCGGCACGACGTCACCGGAGCCGACGGCCTCGACGAGGCCACCGCCGCGAAGCTCGCCGCCTGCGACGGCCGCACACGGGACTGCCCGCTGCGCTCGCCCGTCTACCGGGACCTCACGGGCGACGGCCACGACGAGCTGATCATGGGCATCGAGATGGCCGACCACCTCGTCGGACTGCGCTGCTACACCGTGACCGGCGGCCGGCTCACCCGCGTCATGGCCACCGTGGTGCAGCCCACGTCCATCGAGATCGCCGGCCGGGACCTGATCGTCTGGGAGCCCGCGGGCACCCCGCACTACGCCGTGCGCTCGGTCTACGCGTGGGACGCGCACCGCCGCTACATGGAGTTCAAGAGCGACGAGATCCGCCGCGTCGGCGCCACCCCGCCGCCCCGCACCCCGGAGCGCCACCGGTGACCGCACGCCCGCGCCCGGTACGGCCCCGGCTGCGCAGGATCTCCCGGTTCGGCTCGCTGTACGGGAAGTTCACGCTCTTCCTGGCCGTGATGTGCTGCGTCGTCGCCGCGGTGCTCGGCGTCCTGGTGCACGTCATCGTCACCCGGCAGACCGTCCACCAGGCGCGCACCGAGGCCCTCTCGCGGCTCGACTCCGCGGCCCGCGCCTACGCCGCGGGCGAGCCGAACCGCCACCAGGCCGCGCTGAACCCGCCGGAGCTCCCCGAGAAGCTGCGGACGATGGCGCTCGGCGGCAAGCGCGGCACCGCGCTCGGCGACGACCACGGCATCGCCACCATGTGGGCGGCCGGTCCCGCCGACGGCGGGGTGCTCGCCGCCCGGTTCGACTACCGGCACAGCGCGGGCACCATCGAGGGCCTGGACCGCGCCATCGTCGGCTCCTCGGCCCTGGCCATCGGCGGCACCCTGCTCGTGGGCGTCTTCGCCGTCTCACGCGTCACCCGCCGTCTGCACCGCACCGCCGACGTGGCGCGCCGGATCAGCGCGGGCGACCTCGACGCCCGCGTCGCCGACCCGCGCACCACCGACCCCTCCAAGGCGCAGGACGAGGTGGCCGCCGTCGCCGAGGCGCTCGACGCGATGGCGGGCACCCTCCAGGCCAGACTCCAGAGCGAGCAGCGGTTCACCGCCGACGTCGCCCATGAGCTGCGCACCCCGCTCGCCGGTCTCCAGGCCTCCGCCGACCTGCTGCCGCCCGGCCGGCCCACGGAGCTGGTCCGCGACCGGGTGCAGGCCCTGCGCCGGCTCACCGAGGACCTCCTGGAGATCTCCCGGCTGGACTCGCTCACGGAACGGCCCGACCTCGACGCCCACCGGCTGGGACGGCTGGCCGAGCGGGCCGTGCGCGCCTCCGGCCTGGAGGCGCAGGTGCGGATCGTCCGGGACGCGTGCGTGGTCACCGACCGGCGGCGGCTGGAGCGGGTGCTGAGCAACCTCCTCGCCAACGCCCACCGGCACGGCCGCCCGCCCGTCACCCTCACCGTCGACGGGCCCGTGATCACCGTCCGGGACCACGGCCCCGGCTACCCCTGCTACCTCCTCGAACACGGCCCGCAGAGGTTCCGCACGGAACCCACGTCCGGCGGCAAGGGCCACGGCCTGGGCCTGACGATCGCGATCGGCCAGGCCCGGACGATCGACGCGCGGCTGACGTTCGCCAACGCGCCGGACGGGGGCGCCGTCACGACGCTCGTCCTGCCGGAGGACACCGAGGGCCGCTAGAGCCCGCCCGGCGGGCCCGCTCGGGCTCGCCGGGACGCCGGCTCCTCCCGGAGCGACGCGTGCCCGTCCGGCCGCCCCGGCCGGTCGTCCGGCCGGGGACCCGCCGCGCTACTTCGCCAGGACGGCCATGACCACGGCGATCAACCCGACCAGCACCGGGTGCCGTTCGATCCAGCCCAGCACGGGCCCGAACCACTTTCCGTCGTACCGGCGCACGGGCACGCCTTCCTCCCAAAGCCTCGGACCGGGGCGACGACGAGCCTAGGGCGAACGGCCTTCGGACGAAGGGATGCGGGGGGCCCGGACCGGGTCCGGTGGAAGCGCGTTGCCCGGCACGCGCCGGGAACGCCAGTCCGGCGGACGGCCGAACTCCCCTGTCCCTCCCCCTCCCCGGCCCGCTCACCGTCGTCGCGACGGACGGGGCCGACGAGGGCGGACAGGGCCTCGCCGACGGCCCGTCGCGCGCCTCCGTCCGGTACGGCCCCGCGCCCGGCCTTCCGGTGGTGGCGGCCGTGCGGGCCGCCGTCGGGGGAGGGCGGCCCGCCGGGCGCGGCCCTCCTCACCGTGCTCGTCGGCGTGTTCGAACCGGCGGGCCCGCCGCCGCCCCGCGCGTCCACCGGCCCACCGGCGAAAAGACGGGCGCCGGAACGCCGTGGAACCCGAGCACCGCGAGAAACGCGACGGCCGCCGGGGTAGCCTCGCGGTGTCCGCAGCCGACGTCAGGACGGAGACGGCCCGCCCCATGTCACCGCTTTCGCGACGGCACCGCCCCTGGCCCGCGGCCCTGGTGGAGGAGCGGGCCAGACCGGAGCGGATACGGCGGAGCGGGGGCGGCTGGAAACTGGCCGTCGGCACGGTCTGCTTCGGCGCCTTCATGGGCCAGCTGGACGCCAGCATCGTCACCCTGACGTACGGCAGCCTCCGCACCGAGTTCCACGCCACACTGGCCGCCGTCGAATGGGTCTCGCTCGCCTACCTGCTCACTCTCGTGGCCCTGCTCGTACCCGTGGGACGGCTCTCCGACGCCCACGGCCGCAAGCTCTGCTACCTCTACGGCTTCCTCGTCTTCACCGCCGCCTCCGCCGCCTGCGGTCTCGCCACCTCGCTCGCCGCCCTCGTCGGCTGCCGGGTGGCGCAAGCCGTCGGCGCCGCCATGCTCCAGGCCAACAGCGTCGCCCTCGTCACCACCAGCGCGCCCAGGGGCCACCTGCGCGCCGCGCTCGGCGTGCAGGCCGCCGCGCAGGCACTCGGACTCGCCCTCGGCCCCACCCTCGGCGGTGTCATCGTGGCCTCGCTCGGCTGGCGCTGGGTCTTCGCCATCAACGTCCCCGTCGGGATCGCCGCCCTGATCGCCGGCCAGTATCTGCTCCCGCGCACCCGCGGCCGCAGCCGGGCCACCGGCCTGGATCCGGTCGGCCCCGTCCTCCTCGCCACCGCCACGACCGGCTTCCTGCTGGGCCTGTCCGCCCTCTCCGGCCTCGGCGCGCCCACCGGCGTCACGATCGCGCTCTTCGCCGTCGCCGTGGCCGCCGGCTGGGGATTCGTCCGGCGGCAGCGGCACGCCGCGCACCCCCTGGTCGACCCGGCGCCGCTGCGCGAACCGGCCGTCGCCACCGGCCTCGCCGGCGCCCTCGGCGACTACCTGGTGCTCTTCGGCCCCCTGGTCCTCGTCCCCCTCGTGCTCACCGACGCCGGAGCCTCCGAGCTCCACGCCGGACTCGTGCTCACGGCCCTGCCCACCGGCTTCGCCCTGGCCGCCACCTGCGCCGAGCGGGTGCTCCCCGCCCGCCTCTCCGACCGGTCGCGCTGCGCCCTGGGCGCGGCCACCGCCGTCTGCGCCCTGGCCGCGATGCTCGTCCTGCCCCTGCGGGCCCCCGCCCTGGTGCCGCTGCTGCTCCTGCTGGGCCTGGGCCTGGGCACCTACACCCCCGCCAACAACGCCCTGATCATGCGGGCCTTCCCGGCGCGCTCGGCCGGTACCGGCGGCGGCCTCGTCAACATGGTCCGGGGCCTGGGCACCGCCCTGGGCATCGCGCTCGTCACCCTGACGCTCCACCATTCCGGCACCGGCGGCCCCCGCCTGACGCTCGCGGCGCTGCTGGGCGTCGCCCTCCTCGTCCTGGCCGCGGCCCGGCCACCCCTCCGCCGCGCGCCGTCACCCGGACGCCCTTCCCGGAAAGCCGGGCGCTGAACGGCGAACTACCGTCCGCGACATGACGTCCGTACACCGCCGGCCCCGGATCCCCCTGCTGTCCTCCCTCGCGCCCCGCGCCCCCTTCGCGCGCCTGCCCCGCGTCGCCACGGTCTCCCTGCCGCTCGCCGCCGCCACCGTGCTGGCCCACGGCCTCGCCGGCTGCGCCGGGCCCGGCAAGGCGGCCGGCGGGCCGGACACCGGCTCGTACTACGAGCAGAGCGTCTCCTGGAAGCCGTGCGCCCAGGAGCGGGACCGGGAGGTCGACCGGGAGACGGACACGTCCGACACCCGGGCCGAGTGCGGCTGGCTCAAGGTCCCGTACACCTACGCCGACCCCCGCAAGGGCGAACTGCGGCTCGCGGTCATGCGCTACCGCACCCGGGACCAGGACCACCGGGCCGGCTCCCTCGTGGTGAACTTCGGCGGCCCCGGCGAGTCCGGCCTCAAACAGCTCACCGCCTACGGCCCCGACGGCATCAGCAAGGCCGGGACCCGCTACGACCTGGTCACCTTCGACCCGCGCGGTGTCGGCGCCAGCTCCCCGGTGCGCTGCGACGAGGACCGCGATCCGCGCCGCACCGGCGAGGACGGCACCAGCCGCGCCGGCATGGCCGACTACCTCGCCGCCCAGGAGAAGGCACTCAAGCGCTGCCGGACCGAGCCCGGCGGCGTCCTGCGCCACGTCGGCACCGTCAACACCGCCCGCGACATGGACGTGCTGCGCGCCGCCCTGGGCGAGGACCGGCTGCACTACCTCGGCTACTCCTACGGGAGCAGGCTCGGCGCGGTCTACGCCCACCACTTCCCCGGCAAGGTCGGCCGGATGGTCATGGACGGCGTCGACGAACCGGCCCCCGACATGAAGGAGACGACGCTCGCCCAGACGGCCGCCTACCACAAGGCGCTGCGCCACGCCGTCGACACCTGCACCCGCAAGGGCGACGAGGACTGTGTGCTCGGCTCCGACACGGACGACGCCATGGAGGAGATCGAGGAGGCGTTCGACGAACTCGACGAGGAGCCGCGCGACTGGCCCGACGGCCGGCGCCTCGACCGCGACACCGCCGTCGCCGAGACCATGGGCCTGCTGCGCTCCCGGGCCGGACTGCCCGAGGTGCCGAACCTGCTGGCGGCCCTCGTCCACCACGTGCGCCCCGGCGAGTCCGCGACGATGGCGCGCGCGGCCGCCGAGCGCGCCGACGGCAAGGGGACGGACGGCAGGTACGACAACTCCGACGACGCGCTGACCGCCGTCAACTGCGCCGACACCGCGGGCCGGTACCGCGCCGAGGACGTACTCGACGCCTACGACGACTTCGTCCGGGCCTCACCGGTGTTCGGTCCGTCCATGGCCGCGGGCATGGCCCTGTGCACCGGCTGGCCCGGGGCCGGTGACGACGCGGCCCGTGACGTCGGCGCCCCCGGCGCCCCGAAGATCCTCATGCACACGAGCGAGTACGACCCGGCCACCCCGGTCGGCTGGCTGCCCCGGATGGCCCGGGCGGTCGGCCCGTCCGCGGTCACCATGACGGACCCGGGCGGCGGGCACGGTGTCTACGGCTCCGCGGACGCCGCCTGCGTCAACGAGCGGATCGACGCGTTCCTGCTGGACGGAACCCTGCCGCGGGACGGCACCCGGTGCACGTGACGCAAGGCGCCGACCGGTAGACCCGCCGGTGAGCCCGGTGAGCCCGGTGAGCCCGGTGAGCCCGGTGAGCCCGGTCAGCCCGGTGAGCCTGGTCGGTCCGGCCGCTCCGGGGCGGCCGGCAGCGCCTGCTCGGCCCAGATGGTCTTGCCGTCGGCGGTGAACCGGGTGCCCCAGCGCTCGGTGAGCTGGGCGACCAGCAGCAGGCCCCGGCCCCCCTCGTCGAACACCCGGGCCCGCCGCATCCGCGGCGAGGTGCTGCTGGCGTCCGACACCTCGCAGATCAGCGCGGTGACGTCGCGGATCAGCCGCAGCCGGATGGGCGCGTACGCGTACCGCACGGCATTGGTCACCAGTTCGCTGACGACCAGTTCGGTGGTGAAGGACAGCTCCTCCAGGCCCCACGCGGCCAGCTGTTCCGCGGCGCGTTTGCGGGCGTCGGCGACGGCGGCCCGGTCGGCCGGCAGCTCCCAGTCGCGGACGCGCGCGGGGCCCAGGGAGCGGGTGCGGGCGAGCAGCAGCGCGATGTCGTCGGCCGGCCGCTCGGCGCGGTCGGGCAGCAGCGCGGCGAGCACGGCGTCACAGGTGGACTCCAGCGGCGCGGCCGGCCCGGACAGGGCCCCGCGCAGCGTCTCCAGACCGGCGCCGATGTCGTGGTCGCGCCCTTCGACGAGCCCGTCGGTGTAGAGCGCCAGCAGGCTGCCCTCCGGCAGCTCCAGGTCGGCGGACTCGAAGGGCAGCCCGCCCAGGCCGAGCGGCGGGCCGCTGGGGATGTCCAGGTAGCGGGCGGCGCCGTCTGGGGTGACCAGCAGGGGCGCCGGATGGCCCGCGCGGGCCATGACGCACCGCCGGGACACCGGGTCGTACACCACGTACAGGCAGGTCGCGCCCGTCTCCCGGACGGCGTGCGCGCCCGGTCGGGCGGCCTCCACCGCCTGGTCCTGCGCCAGCTGGATCACCAGGTCGTCCAGATGGGTGAGGAGCTCGTCGGGCGGCAGGTCGAGATCGGCGAGGGTGCGCAGGGCGGCGCGCAGCCGTCCCATGACGGCGGAGGCCTGGAGGCCGTGGCCCACCACGTCGCCGACGACGAGCGCGACGCGGGCCCCGGACAGCGGGATCACGTCGAACCAGTCGCCGCCGATGCCCGCCTGGGAGCCGGCGGGCAGGTACCGGGAGGTGACCTCGACGGCGCCCTGTTCGGGCAGCCTGCTGGGCAGCAGGTTGCGCTGGAGGGTGAGCGCCACCTCGCGCTCCAGGGCGTACCGCCGGGCGTTGTCGAGGCAGGTGCCGGCCCGGGCGGCGATCTCCTCGGCGAGCAGCACGTCGTCGGCGTCGAAGCCCGCGTCGGCGCCCTCGGCGGGATCGAACGCGCCGACCGCGCCGGGGCCCCGGTGGAGGACGAACGTGACCACCCCGAGCACGGTGCCGCGGGCGCTCAGCGGCACGGCGAGGACGGACCAGACGCCCCGGGCCAGGACGTCGCCGGGGAGCGCGGGGGTGCCCGCCAGCCAGGCGCGCAGGGCCGGGTCGTCGGCGTGGCGCAGGCAGGGCAGGCCGGAGGCCAGGGCGCGGGCCGGCGGCGAGTGCGGGGGGTAGGCGTGCGCGGTGCCCGGGCCGGCCGGGCCCGTCACGGGGGCGCCGGAGGCGCGGCGGGCGGCGGCGCGGCGCAGTGCGGCGGTGCCCGGTTCGTCGTCGTGCCGGGGTTCGTCGCCCTGGGCGACGGATTCGAGGAGGTCGACTCCGGCGAAGTCGGCGAAGCCGCCGGTGGTGACCTCGGCCAGCTCCTCGGCGGTGCGGGTCACGTCCAGGGTGGTGCCGATCCGCGCCCCCGCGTCGTTCACCAGCGCCAGCCGCTTGCGGGCCCAGTACTGCTCGGTGCGGTCGAGGGCCGCGAGGGACACCCCCCGCACGGTGCCGGCGGCGTCCTTGAGCGGGGTGAAGAAGGAGGCCCAGGCGCGTTCGCGGGATTCGCCGGGTGCCCGGAAATAGGCGTCCGTGCGGAGGGGCTCGCCCGTGCGCAGGACCTCGTCCATCATCCGGCCGAATTCCTCGAACGGCGGGCCGGGGTGGATCTCCGCGAGGCGCAGCCCCAGAATCTCCCTCTCCGGGCGGCCGGAGATGCGGACCATTTCGTCGTTGGCGCCCGCCAGCCGATTCTCGTGGTCGTAGACGGACGCCGCGATGGGGGACTGGGTGTACGCCCATTCCCTGAGCGGGTCGGCCGGTTCCGCGCGGGGGTCGCGGCCGTTCGGCGAGGGGGCCAGGAGCAGCCAGAGCACGGTGTCCGGGCCGCTTCGGCAGGGGCAGGCGCGCACGGGGATCCGTACGGTGTCACCGCCCCGGTGGCGGGCCCGGACGGTGCCGCTCCACTCCTGGTGGCGCAGCAGGGCCGTACGGGCCGGAGAGGGCAGCGGGGCGGCCAGCAGGCCCGCGGCGGGGCGGCCGACGATCTCGTCGGGGGACCAGCCGAGCCACTGCCGGGCGGCGGGGCTCCAGAGCGTGACCGCGCCGGCCGCGTCGACGGCGGCGACCGGGACCGCCGCCGCACGGGCAGGGGGGTCGGCATAGGCGTCCATCGGCGCTCATCTCGGTTCTCGGCGCGCGCGGCGGACCGTCCGCCGCCGTCTCCGTCCGGCTGTCTCCTTCATCCCCTTCATTATCTTTCCCACCGGTATGACCGCCCATGCGTCGGCAGCCGGAACGGCCGTCCGCCGAGGCGGCCCCGTGGCGCGAACGACCACCGGCGATGCGCGCCACAGGGCGTTCCGTACCAGGTCAGGCGGGGAGCTGGGCCTCGATCGCCCGGACGACCTCGTCCGCCTCGGGCTCCACACGCGGGCGGAACCGGCCCACGACCTCGCCCTCCGGGGAGAGCAGGAACTTCTCGAAGTTCCACTGGACGTCGCCGGCCTCGCCCGCCGCGTCCGGGGTCCGCGTCAGCTCCGTGTACAGCGGGTGGCGGCCCTCGCCGTTGACGTCCGTCTTCTCGAGCAGCGGGAAGCTGACGCCGTAGGTCGCGGAGCAGAACGCCGCGATCTGCTCGGCCGAGCCGGGCTCCTGTCCCGCGAACTGGTTGCTGGGGACGCCGAGCACGCTGAAGCCGCGCGCGGCGTAGCGCTGCTGGAGCCGCTCCAGCCCCTCGTACTGCGGGGTGAGCCCGCACTTGGACGCGACGTTCACCACCAGCAGCGCCTTGCCCCGGTGGTCGGCCAGGGAGGCGGGCTCGCCGGAGAGGGTGCGCAGCGGAATGTCGTACAGACTCATGGGGAACTCCTCGGGCGGAAATCGGATGACGCGTGCTCATGACGCGTGTGCGTTCTCGTCAACCGTCCCGGTGGGCTCGCTCTTCCCGCGCGTTTCCGGCGCTGCCACCCTCGTGAATGAGCCGTACCGCAGATCCCCTGACACCGGCACCAGACGGTCGGATACGGAGAAATTCCAACTGCTTACGATCGAGTTGCTACGGAATTGAGACAGTCATGGGCGATCCGGCCCCGGAGCCCATGACATCCTGAGCCGTCAGAGTTCTGCCGGACGGGATCGGCGGACGTCCGGGGATTACGAGGATGCACCAATGAGAATCTGCTTCCTGGTGGAGGAGCAGTACCGGCGCGACGGCATGCCGGTGGACGTCATCCGCCAACTCTCCGCCTGGGGTCACCGGGTGGACGTCCTCCGGCCCGGCGGCTCCCTCCTGAAGCTCTCGGAGACCGTGCGGGCGGGCGAGCACGACGCCTGGGTGCTCAAGACGGTGTCCGGCGGCCCCGGCCTCACCCTCCTGGAAGCCGCCGCGAACGTCGGCCTGACCACGGTCAACGACGCCAGGTCGATCCGCGGGGTGCGCGACAAGGCGCTGGCCGCGGTCATCGCGGAACACCACGGCCTGCCGGTGCCCGTCACCTACGCCGCCGCCCGGCCCGAGGAGTTCGCGGAGATACCCGCCGCCGCGTACCCGCTGGTGGTCAAGCCCGCCGACGGCAGCTCCGGACGGGCCGTGCGGCTGGTGCCGTCCCCGGACCGGCTGCCCACCGCGGGCGAGGAGGGCATGGGCGGCATGCTGATAGCCCAGCCGTACGTGCCCAACTCGGGCGTCGACCTCAAGGTGTACTGCGTCGACGGCGAGCTCTACGCGACCGAGCGGTGCTCCCCGCTGCACCCCGGGCAGCCGGTCCGCGAACGCCAGGTGCCGCTCACCGCCGAGGTGGCGGCCATCGCCACCGAGGTCGGCGCCGTCTTCGGCCTCGACCTGTACGGCCTGGACATCGTCCTCGGCCCGGACGGGCCCGTGCTCGTGGACGTCAACGACTTCCCGAGCTTCCGTCAGGTGCCCGACGCGGTGGCCCGGGTGGCCTGGGCGATCCTGCGGCTGGCCGACGCCGGCCCCAACCGCGCCGGAACGGCCGCGACCGCGCCGGGGCCGGGCCCCTTCGCGCCGGGCCGGACGGCCGCCCCGGTCGGCGGCGCCGCGTGAGCGACCGCGTGGAGAAGCGCATGAGGATCTGTCTGCTGACGCCCGCTCCGGACCACCCGCTGCTGGCCGCCGCCACCGCCCTGCTGACCCCCCGCCACCAGGTGGAGTGGCAGGACCCCGACGATCCGGGGACACCGGACCCGGCGCTCGCGCCCGGCGGCCCCGCCGACGTCTACCTGCTCAAGACCCGCACCCCGAGGGCCCTCGCCCACGCCCGGCGCCTGGAGGAGCTCGGCGCGCCCGTGCTGAACTCGGCGGCCGCCACCGAGCTCGTCCAGGACCGCACCGCCATGGCGGAGACCGCCCTGCGGGCCGGGCTCCCCTTCGTCGCGACCGACACGGCCCCCACGCTCGCCCACCTCCTGGCCCAGGGACCCCCGGCGTACCCCGTGGTCGTCAAGAGCCGCCACAGCCGCCGCCACGACCTGGTGGCCCGCGCCGACGACGCGGCCGCGCTGCGGGCACTGGCCGGCCGCTGGGCCGACGAGCCGGTGGTCGTCCAGCCGTTCTCCGCCAACAGCGGCTGGGACCACAAGCTCTGGGTCGTCGGCGACCGCGTCTTCGCTGGCCTCCGCCGCTCCGAGCTGGCCACCCCCGTACCCGGCGGTACCCGGCCGCTCACCGCCGACGACCTGCCCGCATCCTGGCTGGACGCCGTGCGGAGCGTCGGCGAGGTCTTCGCCCTGGACGTGTACGGCGTCGACCTCCTCGAGGTGGCCGGCCGCCCGCTGATCGTCGACGTCAACGCCTTCCCCGGCATCCGCGGCAGGGAAGGCGCGCCCGAGGCGCTGGCCGGGCTCGCCCTGCGCACGGCCGAGGGCGCGCACGCCCCGCGCGTCCCGGCCACGGTCTGAGCCGCTCAGGCGCCGATGTCCTCCCGCCACAGCGCGGGGTGGTCGCGGACGAACCCGCGCATCAGCTCCGCGCACTCCCCGTCGTCGAGGACCAGCAGATGGACCCCGGCGTCCGCCAGCCACTCATGGGCGCCGGGGAACGTCGTGGCCTCGCCGATCACCACATGGCCGATGCCGAACTGGCGGATCAGCCCGGAGCAGTACCAGCACGGTGCCAGCGTCGTCACCATCACGGTGTCGGCGTAGCCCGCCCGCCGTCCCGCCGCCCGGAACGCGGCGGTCTCGGCGTGCGTGGCGGGATCGTCGTCCTGCACCCTCCTGTTGCGCCCGGCGCCGAGCAGCCTCCCGTCCAGCGTGAACAGGGCGGCGCCGATCGGGATCCCCCCTTCGGCGAGCCCGGTGCGGGCCTGCTCCAGGGCGATCCCCAGCATCTCTCGCGCGGCATCCGTCATGGGGAGATGCTGCCCCTTCCCGGGCCGTCCCGCCCGTCGGGAACCGGCCGGCGCGCGCCGCCCCGGGCTACGGACGGCCCGGAGCCGCTCGCAGGGGCGACCGTACGCGGCACCTGAATTCGACCCAGCAGCCACACAAGTCCGCCATGTCACGCTAAAGGGATCTTCGCGTAACCCGTCGCCCCGGCCGCCCGTTCACCACGCAGATCGGTCCTCGACGACAGGTCTGCACCGACCGGCGGCCGTCTCCCGGCGCGATGCCGCGCTGTGACGGCGGGAGACGGCCGCCGCACCTTCGTGAGGCCCGCACGACGCCGAGCGGAGGAGACCGTGTGAACCTGCTGCGCAAGATCCGTGACACCGGCCGGGTGGCGGAGGACGCGCCGCCGCGCCCGGCCGGGGGACGCTCGCGCGCGGCCGCCGCGCTCGGCGGCTCGGTGCAGGTCCGGTGCGTGGACGCCGGCTCGTGCAACGGCTGCGAGATCGAGATCGCCGCCGCCTTCGGCCCCGTCCACGACGCCGAGCGGTACGGCGCCCGGCTCGTCGCCTCACCACGCCACGCGGACGTCGCCCTCGTCACCGGGCCGGTGACCCGGAACATGGCCGAGCCGCTGCGGCGCACGGTGGCCGCCATGCCGCGCCCCCGCCTGGTGATGGCGGTCGGCGACTGTGCCATGAACTGCGGCGAGTTCGCGGGCGCGTACGGCGTCGAGGGCGCCGTCGCCGACATCGTGGCCGTCGACGTCCAGGTCGCCGGGTGCCCGCCGCCGCCCGAGAAGATCGTGGCGGCGCTGCGCGCCGTGACCGGCCGATGAGGCCGGCCACCGGGACCGGCACATGAACCCCGCCGGGACCGCCGTGGCCCTCGCGGCCGGGCTCGCCGCCGCCGGAGCGGCGGCCGGCGCCCTGCTGCCCGGCCGGGCCCGGGTGCCGGCCGTCGGGCTGTGCACGGCGGGCCTCGGCACGGCCGGCCTGGTGGCGGGCGCGGCCGCGCTGGACGGCGCCCGCTGGTCCGCCCGCCTCCCCGGCCTGCTGCCGCCGGCCGGGGTCCACCTCGCCGTGGACGCCCTCTCCGGGCTGTTCATGGCCGTGGCGGGCGCGGTGGTGCTCGCCGTCGCCGTCTACGGCATCGGCTACGCCGCCGGGCGCGGCCCGCACGGTGTCGCCTCGCGCGGGGTGCAGGCGGCCCTGCCGGTCTTCGCCCTCACCCTCGTGCTGGTGCCCGCCGCGGCCTCCGTCTCCACCTTCCTCCTGCTGTGGGAGACGATGGCCCTCACCTCGCTAGTGCTCGTCCTCGCCGAACAGCGCGGCCGGGCCTCCGTCCGCGAGGCCGGCGTCTGGTACGCCGTCATGACCCAGCTGGGGTTCGTCCTGCTGCTCGCCGGGCTGGCGCTCTTCGCCGCCGGGGCGGGCGGCGAGACCTTCACCGCGCTGCGCGCCGGCGCCCCCGCCCTGTCGCCCGCCGCCCGCGGCACCGTCTTCGTCCTCATGGCCGCCGCGTTCGCGTCCAAGGCCGGCATGGTGCCCTTGCACCCCTGGCTGCCGCGCGCCCACCCCGAGGCCCCCAGCAACGTCTCGGCCCTGATGAGCGCCGCCATGGTCAACCTCGGGGCCTACGGCATCGTCCGCGTCGCCTTCGACCTGCTGGGCGGCGGCCCGCGCTGGGGCTGGCTGCTCGTCCTCGGCACCGGCGCCCTCTCGGCCGTCCACGGCATCCTCCAGGCCGCCATGGCCTCGGACCTCAAGCGGCTGCTCGCCCACTCCACCTCCGAGAACCTCGGCCTGGTCCTCGTCGGCGTCGGCGCGGCCGGCCTCTTCGCCTCCGCCGGGCACCCCCTCCCGGCCGCCCTGGCCCTCGCCGCGGCGTTCCTGCACGTGGTCAACCACGCGGTGTTCAAGGCCCTGCTGTTCTGCGCCGCCGGCTCGGTGGCCCGCGCCACCGGCCTGCGCGACCTCGACCGGATGGGCGGCCTGCGGGCCCGGATGCCCGCCACCGCCGGCTTCTTCGCCGTCGCCGCCCTCGGCGCCGTCGCCCTGCCGCCCGGCAACGGATTCATCAGCGAGTGGCTGCTGCTCCAGTCCCTCATCGAGGGCCTCACCGTGCCCGGCCTGTCCACCGCCGTCGTCCTGCCCCTCGCCGTCGCCGTGATCGCGCTGTCCGCCGGGCTGTCCGCCGCCGTGTTCGTCAAGGCCCTCGGCGTCGGCTTCTTCGCCCGGCCGCGCAGCGAGCGGGCCGCCGCGGCCACCGAGAGCCCGCCCGGGATGCTGGCAGGCATGGGGCTGCTCGGCCTCGGCTGCACGGGCCTGGCCCTGGTGCCCGGCATGCTGGGCGACGGGCTGTCACGGGCCGTGGCCGTGGCCGGGTTCGGCGGCGGACCGCCCCTCGCGGGCGACGGCCTCGAACTCCGGCTGGAACACCTCGCCGCCTCCCTCTCCCCGCTGTGGGCGGCCGGAGCCCTCACCGCGGGGCTCCTCGCGGCCCTCGCCCTCGTCCGCGTCACCGCCCGCCGGGGCCGACGCTCCCACGTCAAACTGTGGGACTGCGGGGGCGGCGCCCCCACGGCCCGGATGTCGTACACCGCGACCTCCTTCGCCGAGCCCCTCCAGCGCGTCTTCGACGACGTCCTCGCCCCCGAGCAGGACGTCGACGTCACGCCCGTCCGCGCGTCCACCTACCTCGTCGAACGGGTGCGCTTCCGGCGGCGCGTCCCCGACCGGATCGAACACCGCCTCTACCGGCCCCTGATCGCCGCCGTGGACCGGCTCGGCGAGGCCGCGCGCGGGCTGGCCCCCGGCAGCGCGCACCGCTACCTCGGCTACGGCTTCTGCGGCCTCGTCGCCCTCCTGCTGACCCTGGCGGTGAGCCGGTGAACGGGCACCACGCGCGACGGGCGCGACGAGTACGACGAGTACGACGAGTACGAGAGGACACCGGGAAACCGTGAACGGCATCGGCACCGCGGCCGTGGCCGCCCAGGTCACCCTGGTCGTCGTCGGCGCCCCCCTGCTCACCGGAGTGATGCGCAAGGTGCGCGCCCGGCTGGAGGGCCGCGCCGGGGCGGCCGTCACCCAGCCCTGGCGCGACCTGCGCAAACTGCTCCGCAAGGAGGCCATCACCCCCGTCGGCACCGGCCCGGCCTTCCGTGCGGCGCCCCCGCTGCTCGTGGCCACCACGGCCGTCGTCGCCGCGCTCGTCCCCCTGGTGTCCACCGCCACCCCGGTCGGCCGCCGGGCCGACCTCATCCTGGTGGTCGCCCTCCTCGGCCTCGGCACCGTCGCCGTCGCCCTGGCCGGTCTGGACACCGGAACCGCCTTCGGCGGCATGGGCGCCTCCCGTCAGATGACCGTCGCCGCCCTCGTCGAACCGACCATCCTCCTCGCGGTGTTCGCCCTCTCGATGCCGGCCGGGTCCACCAACCTGTCCGCGATCGTCTCCGGTGGCCTCCACGACCCCGTCCGCCTCGTCTCCCCGGCCGGCCTGCTCGCCACCGCCGCGCTGGCCGTGGCCGTCCTCGCCGAGACCGGCCGCCTGCCCGTCGACAACCCCGCGACCCACCTGGAACTGACCATGGTCCACGAAGCGACGGCCCTGGAGTTCGCGGGCCCCGACCTCGCGCTCGTCGAACTCGGCACCCAGATGCGGCTGACCGTGCTCCTGGGGCTGCTGGCCTCGCTGGCCGCGCCCTGGGGCATCGCCACCACCACGACCCCCCTGGCCCTCGCCCTCGCCCTGGCCGTCCTCACCGCCAAGGTCGCCCTGCTGGGCACCGCCCTCGCCGCGGCCGAGGTGTTCTGGGCCAAACTCCGGCTGTTCCGCGTCCCCGAACTGCTCGCCGGATCCTTCCTGCTCGCCGTGCTCGCGGTCACCGCCTCGTACTTCCTCACCGGAGCGTGAGGACATGAACGACGGCGTCTTCACCGAACTCCTCGACCTGGCCTGCGGCGCGTTCCTCCTCGCCGCCGTGGCGGTCCTGTGGCTGCGCCAGCTGACCTCGATCGTCCGGGCCTTCGCGCTCCAGGGCGTGGCCCTGGCCGCCGTCGCCGCCCTGCTCGGACTGCGCGAGGGACGCGGGGAGCTCCTCGCCGTCGCCGCCGGGATCGGCCTGCTGCGCGCCGGCGCCCTGCCGCACCTGATGCGGCGCGCCCTCGCCGCGGGTGCCCCCGGCGGCGACGGCCGCTACCAGGAGGACGTCAGCGAGGCGCGCGAGACCCGCCCCCTCGTCAACGTCGCGGCCTCCCTGCTGAGCGCCGCGCTCCTCACCTTCCTCGCCTACGCCGTCGCCCGGCCCCTCGTCGCCCTCGACCCCACCCCCGTCACCCGGGCCCTGCCGGTCGCCCTCGCCGTCGTCCTGATCGGCTTCTTCACCCTGGTCACCCGGCGCCGCGCCCTGGCCCAGATCGTCGGCTTCCTGCTCCTGGACAACGGCATCACGGCCACGGCCTTCCTGGCCGCCTCCGGGGTGCCGCCGATCGTCGAACTCGGCGTCTCCTTCGACGTCCTGCTCGCCGTCCTCGTCCTGGGGATCCTCACCACCCGGATGCGGGCCGCCTTCGGCGGCACCGGCATCGACGACCTGCGGGAGCTCCGCGACCGATGACGCACGCCACCACCGCACTCCTGCTGACCGCTCCCGTCGCGGTACCCCTGGCGGCCTGCGCCGCCCACGCCGTCGCGGGCGCGCGGCCACGTACCGCCCTCCGCCCGGACCGTGTCCATGGCCCCCGCCCGCCGGCGCCCCGGGCCGCCGCCCCGGCACCCGCACCCGCGCCCGGCCGTACGGCGGGCGGGGGAGGGGCGCTGCTCACCGCGGCACCGGGGGAAGGGGCCGAGGGCGGGGGCGGCGCTCCGGCCGCGGGGAAGAAAGGGCCCCCGCGCGCGGTCGGCGCGGGCGGGGACCCCGGCGCGCGCGGTGGAGGCGGGCTCCCGGCAGGGGAGGACGGGCTCGCTCGCGCGGGCGATCGGAGCCGCCCCCTCCACGCTGACGGAGCGGGCGGGAGTCCCGGCGCGCGCGGTCGCAGCGGGACCCCTCGCACCGGCCGCGACGCCGCCGACGCGCCCGTACCGCCACCCACCGACCCGGCGTCAGGCCCGCCCGCCCCCACCGCCGACGACCCGGCGCCGGACCCCGGCCCCCGCACCGGCGGTACGGCGGAGGACGCCCCCCGCCGCCCGTCCCTCGTCCCCTGGCTCGGCCTCGCCTCGCCGCTCGCGATCCTGGCCTGCGGAGCCGTCCTCGCCGCGGAGCTCCCCGGGGCGGCGCCCCTGACCGCCTGCGGGCGGCTGCTGAGGGCGGACGCCCTGACGGCGTGGATGCTGCTCGTCGTCGGCGCCGTCGCCACCGTCGCCTGTGCCGCCACCCCCGCGCACCTCGCCCACGAGCGCCCCGACGCGCCCGCCGCCCGCCGCTACCACCTCCTCGTGCACGCCTTCCTCGCCGCCATGAGCGCCGCCGTCCTGGCCGCCGACCTCGGCGTCCTGTGGGTGGCCGTCGAGGCGACCACCCTCGTCACCGCCTTCCTCGTCGGCCACCGCCGGACCCGCGCCTCCGTCGAGGCGGCGTGGAAGTACATGGTCATCTGCTCCGCGGGCATCGCCCTGGCCCTCCTCGGCACCGTGCTGATCTACTACGCCGCCCGCCAGGCCGGCGTCCCCGAGGCGGCCGCCCTGGACTGGACGGTCCTCGCCGCCCACGCCGACCGCCTCGACCCGGACGTCACCCGCCTCGCCGTCGGCCTCGTCGTCCTCGGCTTCGGCGCCAAGGCCGGCCTCGCCCCGCTGCACGCCTGGCTGCCCGACGCCCACAGCCAGGCGCCCGCCCCCGTCTCCGCCCTGATGTCCGGCGTCCTGCTCTCCGTCGCCTTCGCCGGCCTCCTCCGCTACAAGACCGTCGCGGACGCGGCGCTCGGCCCGGGCTACACCCGCGGCCTGCTGGCCGGGTGCGCCCTGCTCACCCTCGCCCTCGCCACGGCACTCCTGCTCGGCCAGCGCGACTACAAGCGGATGCTCGCCTATTCGAGCATGGAGCACATGAGCCTGATCGCGCTCGCCGCCGCCGTCGGCACCCCGCTCGCCCTCGCCGCCGCCCTGCTCCACATGGCCGGCCACGGCCTCGCCAAGGCCGTGGCCTTCTGCGCCTCCGGCCACGTCCTGCGGCTGCTGCACACCACCCGCGTCGGACGGGTACGGGGCCTGCTGGCCCGCGCCCCGGCCCTCGGCACCGCCTTCGGCCTGGCCGTCCTCGCCCTGCTGGGCCTGCCACCGTTCAGCCTCTTCGCCTCCGAACTGGGCATCGTCCGGGCCGCCTTCGCCGCCGGAGCGGGCGGCTACGCGGCCGCCGCCCTGGTCCTGACGCTCATGGCGTTCGCCGCCCTGGCCGCCCGCACGGCCCGGATGCTGCTCGGACCCCCGCCCCCGCCACCGCACGGAGACCCCGCCGGTACGCCCGTACGCCTCGGCCCGGCCGTCGTCCTGCCGCTGGCCGCCGGTCTGCTGGCCTGCGCGGTGCTCGGCGTCACCGCCGGACCGCTCACCCGCCTGCTCACCGCCGCCGGCGAGCTCCTGGGAGGCCGCTGACCATGCGGACCCGCACCGTCGACGACATCGACCCCGGCGAACTGCCCGGCAGGGCCGCCGACCTGCTCGCCTCCGGCCACCGGCTCGCGCTCGTCGCCGCCCACCACGACGGCGCCGGCACCCCGGCCGGACGCGCCGTCCGGGTGGTCTACCTCTTCGTCTCCGGGCCGCCCGACACCCGCGCCGAACTGCACGTCCGCCTGGACGCCAAGGCCCCCGGGATCCCCACCCTCGCCCACCTCTCCTTCCCCGCGGGCCGCTTCGAGCGCGAGATGCGCGACCTGCACGGCATCGTCCCCCTCGACCACCCGCTGCCGCACCGCCTCGTCCGCCACTTCCACTGGCCGCGCGGCTGGTATCCGATGCACCCCGACGCCGGGCCGCCACCGCCCTTCGCCGAACCCGAAGGCCCGTACCCCTTCCTGGAGGTCGAGGGCGAGGGCGTCTACGAGATCCCCGTCGGACCGGTGCACGCCGGGCTCATCGAACCCGGGCACTTCCGCTTCTCCGTCGTCGGCGAGACGATCATCAAGCTCAAGGCGCGGCTGTGGTTCGTCCACAAGGGCGTCGAGAAGCTCTTCGAGGGCCGCGCCCCGGAGCGGGGACTGCCGCTCGCCGAGCGCGTCAGCGGCGACACCGCCGTCGGCCACGCCCTCGCCTACTGCCTGGCGGTCGAGGAGGCCACCGGCACACCGGTGCCCGAGGACGCCCGCCGCGCCCGCGCGCTGCTCCTCGAACTCGAGCGCCTCCACAACCACGTGGCCGACCTCGGCGCCCTCTGCAACGACGTCGGCCACGGCGTCCTCCACGCGCGGGCCCAGCACGTCCGCGAACAGCTGCTGCGCCTCAACCACGAGGTCACCGGGCACCGGCTGCTGCGCGGTGGCGTCCTCCTCGGCGGCGCGGAGCTGCGCGAGGTGCCCGGCCCGGCCCGTATGCGCGCGCTCGGCGGGGAGATCCGCGACCTCGTCACCCTCGCCCTCGGCCACACGACCGTCCGCGACCGCTTCACCGGGACGGCCAGGCTCGGCACGCCCGCCGCCCGCGACCTGGGCTGCCTGGGCTATGTGGCGCGGGCCAGCGGAATCCCCGCCGACGCCCGGGCCGGCCACCCCTTCCACGACCTCGGCGACGCCCTCACCGTGCCCGTCCACACCACCGGGGACGTACTGGCCCGCTTTCTCGTACGGGCGGAGGAGATCGACGTCTCGCTCGGTCTCGTCGACCTGCTCGCGGACGGCCTCGCGCCCGGCCGGAACGCCGTGGACCCGCTGCCCTGCTACGCCCCCACGGCGGGCTCCGGCATCGTGGAGGGGTGGCGCGGCACCCTCACCACCCGGGTGGAGCTGGGCGTCGACGGGCGGCTGACCCGGGTGAAGGTGGCCGATCCGTCGTTCTTCAACTGGCCCGCCCTGCCGGTGGCGCTGGCGGACACGATCGTGCCCGACTTCCCGCTGGCCAACAAGAGCTTCAATCTCTCCTACGCGGGCAACGACCTCTGAGCGGCCGCGCGGGGCTACGCGCGCCCGGCCGGAGGCTCCTCGCCGTCGGGAGGATCCGGGGCGTCGGGGTCCACGCCGTGCCGGTGCGCCGTCCGCAGGGCGTCGTCCAGCTCGTCCGCCGCCACGGCCGTGCCGTAGGCGTCACCCTCCGCGCGCGCCAGGGCCAGCGCGGCCCGCGCGTCACGTACCCGCTGCCGCATCGCCTCGGCGAACACGCTCACGACAGCCCCCGGATGACCTGGCGCACGGAATGCCTCAAGTCTAGGGGAGATCCGGCCGGTCGGCCCCGGCCGGGAGGCCCGTCTTCCGCGCCGTTCGCACCGGGCGGCGGGGCCGGAGTGGCCGTGGCGGCGGCTGGTGACGGGGTGTCGGGCGGTGGCAGGGGGAGGGGCTCAGGCCGCGCCCTCGACCGTCCAGCCCGGCACCTGGAAGCGGGGCGTGATGGAGGCGCTGTCGATCTCCTCGCCGCAGCACCGGCAGACGACGGCGGGGTCGAGGTCGGAGCCGCAGGAGTGCTCGAAGACGGTCGGCGCCAGCTCCGCGAGATGACGGTCGCCCCAGCGCATCAGCATGAGGAGGACCGGCCGCAGGTCGTACCCGGAGGGCGTCGGGCAGTACTCGAAGCGCGCCGGGCGTTCGTTGTACGGCACCTTCTCCAGCACGCCCGCCTCCACCAGGCGGCGCAGCCGGGAGGCGAGGATGTCGCGGGGGGCTCCGGTGTTCCGCGCGATGGCGTCGAAGCGCCGGACGCCGAAGAAGACTTCGCGCAGCACCAGCAGGGAGTACTTCTCGCCGACCACGCCGAGCGCGTCGGCGATCGAACAGGGGCGCGATGTCGTCATGGCCCCCATCGTAAGGCAGCCCGTTTCGCGTCCCCAACCCTTGGGGACAAGGTGAATCCAGGATTCCAACCGATGGCTTCCGGCTACACGCCGCACTTCCGTCCGGCGTCCCAGGCGAAGCGCGTGGCCTGCGGCGCGGACCACGCCGGCGGCCGGGCGGCCCGCGGGTAGGTCCTGGTCGCACCGGGAACGGCGAGCGCGGCCCGGACGAGCGCGGCGTTGTCCGGGGCGGGGCGGCCGTCCGGCGTGCGTGTGACGTCCTCCATGCCGATCCGCCGCGCGAGCCCGAGAGCGGTCGCCCTGCGCAGCACCGGCCAGGCGCCGCCGTCCTCGCCGTGCAGCAGCACGGGCGCCTTGAGGCCCGGCCGGAGCGCGCGCAGCAGGGCGGTGGCCGAC
Source organism: Streptomyces albireticuli (assembly GCF_021228125.1). Classification (GTDB taxonomy): domain Bacteria; phylum Actinomycetota; class Actinomycetes; order Streptomycetales; family Streptomycetaceae; genus Streptomyces; species Streptomyces albireticuli. Next base: position 118,006 of record NZ_JAJQQS010000014.1, on the reverse strand, counting down.
GCGAGGGCCGTCAGCGGCTCGGTGTCGGCGACCACGGCCCGGACGCGCGGCACCCGGCCGGCGAAGAGGGAGGTCCGGAAGCGGTCCACGGCGTCCGTGCCGGAGCGGATGACGGCCTCGGTGCCGACGCCCCGCTCCCACAGGGCGCGGGCCACCAGATCGGCGCCGTCCGCGTGCCAGTCGACCGACGCGTGGTCGGGCAGGACCGTCCAGGCGCGCACCAGCTCGGCCCGCCGCCGGGCGTCGGGCGCGGACCGGGCGGAGGTGGTGACCCCTACGGGCACGCCGGGCACCGCGGCGCGTACGGCCGTCAGCGCTTCGGCGACGGCGCCGGGGTCGAGGGTCACGGCGCCGTCGGGCGACCGGGGGTGCAGATGGATGTCCTCCGCGCCGGCGGCCACCGCGGCGCGCGCCGCGGTGGCGAGCTCGGCGGCCGTGACGGGGAGGGCCGGGTGGTCGACCCGGTTTCGGGAGCCGTTCAGGCAAACCTGCAACATGATGATCATGGTGGCAGGTGGGACTGACAACCGCCGACCGGTGGCCCGGGCGCCGGTACTTACGGCGCTCGCCACCCTCACGGCGTGCGAGGGCGAGCGCGGCGAGTCGGCGCGGCCCAAGGCCGACCGCGCGCCGGGCGCGAGCCTCGCCTGCCCTCCGCCGGCAGCCTCGCCGGCCTCAGGAAGCTCGTCGAGCACAGCGTCGACTGCTCGCGCTTCACCACCGACCCCGAGACCGTGGCCATCCGCTCCATCGACTGCCTCCCCGCCGTCGAGGGCGACCACAAGGCATGGGGCGTCCGCGAGCGCGGCATCTGCGGCGAGCCCGGCGGCGCCCACCGCGCCCACGGTCTGGTCCGGCTCGACACCGTCCACGACATGGCCGCCTTCCAGAACCGGGAGAAGGCCGCCCAACCGGCGGAGATCAAGGAACACGGCCGGATCAGGGCCACCCGCAGCAAGGTGCTCATCGGCACCGGCATCGCCGTCGAGACCAATGACGCGGCCTCCCGGCACGGCCTCTACCAGCAGCGGTTCCTCCACCTGAACTGCCGGAGCGGGTTCACCGCGCGGAGGGGTACCACCTGGAGAAGGCGGCGGTGGAGGGCTGCGGCACCGGCGCGGGCGACGCGCCGTCGCCTCCGGGTGGAACACGTCTCCCCCGGACGTGCGCTGGATCTCGTTCGCCTCCGCACACACCGGACGCGGCGTCAGCCCTCGTAGTTCGTGAGGACGCCCCCACGGCGGCGGCTGTCCGACACCAGCCCTCCCGCCCGGTGCGCGGCGGTGCCATGCTGCAACGGTGGCAACGAGTTATCGGTCGATCGCTCAGCGGAGCATCGAGGGTGAGGAGCCGCCATGGACGCTCCGGGTCGGTGACACCTGGTGCGCGGTCACCCCGCCGCACCACGAGCGCCGGCAGCAGGGCTGGAAGCTCCACCTCTCCGCGACGCCCGACTCCGCCCCTCACGTGCTGGAGCGCGCCGTCCCCGTCCTCGTGGCCCACGCCTGCGCGTTCAAGTTCGCCGTCTCACCCCGGGTCCTCGCCGAACTCACCTCCGTACGCGCCCCACGCGCCCAGTCGGGGAAGTTCCTCACCGCCTACCCCGATGACGACGACACCCTGCGCGCGCTCGCCGCCACCCTCCACCGCGCCACCCTGGGCCTCACCGGCCCCGCCATCCTCTCCGACCGGCGCTACCGGCCGGACAGCCTCGTCCACTACCGCTACGGCTGCTTCGCCCGGCCGCGCGAACTCGACGACGAGGGCTTCTACGCGGGCCGGCTGAGAGCCCCGGACGGGACGTACGTCACCGACGAGCGCAACCCCTGGTTCTCGCCGCCCGCCTGGGCGCCCCCGCCCTTCCCCCCGCCCGTACGCCCGTCCCCTTCCCGGCGCCGCGGCGACCCCGTGCTCCTCGCCGGCCGCTACCTCGTCCGCGAGGCGGTACGGCACTCCAACCGCGGCGGCGTCTACCGGGCGCACGACCGGCTGACCGCCACCGACGTCCTGCTCAAGGAGGCGCGCCCGCACATCGCCGCGGGCCGGGGCGGCGACGCCCGGGACGCGCTGCGCCACGAGGCGGACGTCATGGCCCGGCTCGCGCCGCTCGGCGTCACCCCGGCCGTCCACGGGGTGTTCGAGTCGGCCGGGCACGTCTTCCTGGTGGAGGAGCTGATCGACGGCGCGCCCCTGCACGCCTGGGCCGCCGGGCGGGCGGCCCGCCACGGCGGCCGGCTGCCGGTGCCCGTGGCCCGGCGGCTGGCCCGCGACCTCGCCCGCCTCCTCGGCGAGGTGCACGCGGCGGGCTTCGTGGTGCGCGACCTCAAACCGGGCAACGTGATGATGACCCCCGACGACGCGCCCGTACTCGTCGACCTGGAATGCGCGGTCCGCTTCGGCGGACGGGCACACGCGGCGGGCACCCCGGGCTTCACGGCGCCGGAACACCTTCAGGACGTCGTCGTGCCCGGGGATCCCGACGCCGGTGCGGCGCCGGAGCATCCGGCCGGTGCGGCCGTGTCCGAGGACCTCGGCGGCATCACGGCGGCCGGCCGCCCCGGCGTCCCACCCGTGCCCGAACCACCCCTCCGCGCCCCCGGCCGCGACAGCGGTCCCCCACCTCCCGCGCCCGGCCCCGAAGCCGACTGCTTCAGCCTCGGAGCCACCCTTCTCCACGCCACCTCCGGCATCAATCCGGTCCTCGCCGCGGACACGCCCCCCGGCCGCCCGGCCGGCGAACGGCTCGCCGCGCTCGTCGAGGCCGCCGCGCGGGACTGTCCCGCCCTGCGCACGCTCGCGCCCCTCGTCCTCGGCCTCACCGCGGACGGCCCGGCCCGCTGGCCACTGGAGAAGGCGGCGGCTTTCCTGAGGGCCGAACCGGACGCAGGCGACGCAGGCGCGGAGGCGCCACCCGCCCACGACACCCTCCGCGGTCCCGCCTTCCCCTCCCACCGGCTCCACCGTCTGCTCCACGACGGCCTCGCCCACCTCGCCGCGACCCTCACCCCCTCCGGCGAATACCTGTGGCCGCCGCCCCGCTCCCTCCCGTACGGCGACCCCTGCAACGTCCAACTGGGCGCGGCCGGCGTGCTGGCCGTGCTCGACCGGGCGGTACGCTCCGGCGCGTACCCCGAGGCGGCGCCCGTGCTGCGGACCGCCGCCCACTGGCTGGACGAGCGGCTCACCCTGCCCAGCCGGATCCTGCCCGGCCTCTACTTCGGGCGCTCCGGGGCCGTTTGGGCGCTCCACGACGCCGCCCGCACGCTCGGCGACCGCGCGCTGGCCGGGCGCGCCCGGGAGTACGCCCTGCGGATCCCCCTCGACTGGCACGACCCCGACATCTGCCACGGCCTGGCCGGGGCCGGTCTCGCCCAGCTCCGCCTGTGGCGCACCACGGGCGACCCGCGCTTCGCCGACCGCGCGTCGGAGTGCGCCGACCGGGTGCTGCGCCTCACCACCCGGCCCGGCGTCCGCGGCGTGGACTGGCCGCTGGGCCCCGGCCACCGCGCCGAACTCGCGGGCTCCGCCTCGTACGGCTTCGGGCACGGCGTCGCCGGTCACGCCGCTTTCCTGCTCGCCGTGGGCCGCGACCTCGGACGGCCCGAGCTCGTCGACATCGCGGCGGCCGGCGGTCACGCCCTGTGCGCCGTGGCCGAGCGGGAGGGGGACGCGGCGCGCTGGCCCAAGGGGCCGGGCCGGACCGAGCGCATGGGTCTCGACTTCTGGTGCCACGGCGCGTCCGGCATCGGCACGCTCCTGGTCCGGCTGTGGCGGGCGACCGGTGAGCCGGCCTTCCGCGAGTACGCCGAACGCGCCGCCGTCGCCGTCCACCGGGACCGCTGGCGGCTCGGCCCCGGCACCTGCCACGGCGTCGCGGGCAACGCCCACCTGCTGCTCGACCTGGCCGGCGCGACGGGCCGGGAGCGCTATCGCGCGTGGGCGGCCGAGGCCGCCGACTGCCTGTATCTGCGGGCGGCCCGGCGCGACGGCCGGCTGCTGGTCCCGGACGAGACCCTCCGCGAGGTCCACGCGAGTTACCACGTGGGTCTCGCGGGCGCCCTGGACTTCCTCCTGCGTCTCGCCCACGGCGGCGACCGGCCCTGGCTGCTCGACACCGCCGGGCGTACTTCCGACACCCTGAAAGGAGGTGAGGACCATGGAGAGCGAGGTTCTGGAGCTGCAAGAGCTGCCGGAGACGGACGAACGGACGCTCGAACCGGTGATGTGCTGTGACACCGACTGGACGAGCGGTCAGTGCACGGACGTCGGACCGCGGTGCCAGGACTCGTGACGCCGTCGCCCTGACGGCGTCCGAAGGGTTCCGTACGGCCGCGGCGACCGGGCCGTACGGAACCGTGACCGGGCGCCGCCGCTGTCCCGGGCGGTGCGTTCCCGGCCGGGAGCACCGTTTCCTCAGCGCAGCAGAACGGGCAGGTCCTCCAGCCAGTTCATCGTCATGCTCTGCTGCCGCCGCACCTTCTCCGCCGGCACCGCCAGCCGCATCCTGGGGAAGCGGTCCAGCATCCGCCCGAAGAGGACCTCCATCTGCGCGTACGCGAGCAGCGATCCGATGCAGCGGTGCGTGCCGTGGCCCATGGCCAGGTGCTGGTGGTCGGTGCGGGTGATGTCGAAGCGGTGCGGGTCGGGGAAGCGGCGCGGGTCGCGGTTGGCCGCGCCCACGGAGATCAGCAGGAACTCCCCGGCCGGGATGGTGACGCCCTCGCCCAGATCCACCGGTTCGGCGGTGTGGCGCGGGCCGACCGCCCGGAACGGGCCCTCGTAGCGCAGGCATTCCTCGACCGCGCCCCGCAGCAGGCCGCGGTCCGCGAGCAGCGCGTCGTACTGATCGGGGTGGCGCAGGAGGGCGTACACACCGTTGGTGAGGGCGTTGGCCGTCTCCACGCCCGCGATGAGCAGGAGGAACGCGGCCGAGGCGAGCTCGTGGCGGCTCAGTGCCCGCCGGCCCGCGCGCCGCGACCCCAGCGTGGACAGCAGGCCCCGGACCGGCTGGGCGCGGCCCCGCTCCACCAGCCGTTCGCCGAAGTCGGCGATGAACTGGGAGGACTTCTGGTCGCCCGGCGAGCTCCGGCGGCACATCAGGGGCTCGAACCAGGCCGGGAACGCCGCCTGTTCGTCGTCGCGCAGGCCGAGCAGCTCGCCGATCACGGCGATGGCGAAGGGATAGGCGATCCGCGCGCGGAACTCCACGGGCCCGGAGCCGCGGAGGGCGCCGAGCGTGTCGTCCGCGAAGACCTCGACGCGCCGGCGCATCGCCTCCACCGGGCCTCTGCTGAGCGCCTGCTGGGTGCTGTGGCGCAGGCGCTGGGGATCCGGCGCGTCCGCGCCGATCATGTTGGCCCGGATCCGGGCGCTCGTCTCGCGCCGCCGTTCCGAGCGCCCGGTATGTCGCTCGCGGCGGTCGGGCCGCTTCCACTCGTCCTTGCGGACATGGGGTGAGGCCAGCAGCGTACGGGCCGCCTCGTAGCGCGGGACGAGCCACAGGCGGCTGCCGCTCACGCCCGTGACCAGAGTGGCCGGCGCCTGGGCGCGCAGCGCGTCGAGCACGGGGTGGGCGTCCTGGAAGAAGGCCGGGGTGAAGATCTCGGGCGGTGGTGCGACGATCCGGTCGGGTGACACAGCGATCCTCCTCGAACGAGTGAGCAGGGCGGGTCGTCAGCGGCGCGGCGCCCCGCAAGCCTACCCAGGGTGTCCGAGTGGTTACACATCGCTACCGGAGGTCTGTCGGGAGGGTGCCGACGGCCTTGTCACACCCGCCTCGTTCACCCCGTCACCGGCGACCACACCTGTTCGGGTCGCACTTCGAGAGGGCGACGGCCGCGCCCGTCTCGCGGATCCGCGAGACGGGCGCCCCCGATCGCGGAGCCCTCCGCTCATCCGGGCAGCGGCGCGACCTCGGGCAGGGCGGCGGCCACGGCCCGTTCCCGCAGCGCCCGGTTGCTCCCTTCCGGATGGATACCGTGCCGCGCCATGGCCGCCAGTACCACCGGGGCGAGCGCGGGGTCCGCCTCGGTCATCTCCCGCAGCAGCGACGAGAACTGGTTGCGCCGCTTCCGCTCGGCGGCCAGCGCGGCGGCCGTGACCTGCCCGGCCGCCTCCGCTCCCATACCCGAGCCGAGGCGCACCAGCCCGCGCAGCAGCATGCCGACGAACCGGTCGCTCTCGCCGCCGCCCTCCAGCACGGCCCGGTGCGCCGACCACAGGGCCGACGCCCAGACGGTGCCGTTGGCGTGCGCCTGCCCGCCTCGCCCGGGCCGCAGATGGGCCATGGTCCAGCACCGGTCGAGGCCGCGCCGGCGCTGGTCCCACGGCGGTACGTGCCCGCGGTGCCAGCCGTGGATGTCCGGGGTGCCCAGCTGCGTCGCTGTCAGGAAGTCCGCGGTGCCCTCGTCCAGCGCGTTCTTCCCGCTGTGCTGCCCGTCCGGCGGCCGCAGCCTGTTGACCTTGAAGTCGGCGGTGTGACGGCAGATGTGGTGCCCCACCTCATGGCAGACGACCGCGGCGTCATGCGCCGGCGCGTGGAAGTACGAACCGCCCGACGGCCCCGGAAGATAGCTGTCGCCACCGCCGAGGTGGACCTCGCCCGCCCACGAGATCCGGTACGGCTCGGCCGGTTCCGTCTCACCGGGCAGCCGGTAGTGCCCGCCGCCCCAGCGGACGGGCGTGTCGTGCGCGCCGATCCGTACGGTCAGGTGCGGCAGCGGCCGGCCCAGCAGCCGCGCGGCCGACCGCAGCAGCCGCTGCGCCCGGTAGGCGGTGTTGCCGACGCCGAAGGCGCGCGCCCGCCGCTCGGCCCCTGCCTCCGCCAGCGGGCCCCCGCCCGCCGCCGGTTCGGCGGCCAGGTCCGTACCGCCGGAGTCGTCGAAGAACGTGCCGCCGCGCTCGTCGCGCACGGTCACCTCCGGCGACCACAGCTCGGCGGGCCCGGTCACCTCCGCGTCCAGCTCCACCTCGGCCAGGGTGCCCGGGCCGGGCGTGCCGTCCTCGTGGTAGGCCCCGACCCGGATCACCTGCCGCCCGCCGCGGCCGTGGCCAGGGGGCCGGCGAGGAGGTCCACCGCGGCCCCGTCGGCCAGCCGGGCGGGCGACAGCACCGGCAGCCCGGTGGCCGCGGCGGCCTCCCGCGCCGCGAGCGGACCGGCCGTCACCAGCCCGCTCACGGCCAGCACCCGTACCCCGCGCGCCGACAGCAGGTCGACGCCCGCGCGCGCGGCCAGCGCGTCGCCCACGGCGAGCACGACGCCGTCGCAGACCTCCGGCAGCGCGGCCGTGAGCCTGCGGGTCTCCTCCTGGAGCAGCCCGTCCGCGAGCTCCAGGACGACCGCGTCGGCGCCGTCGTGGACCAGCGCGTCCCGCATCGCCGTCATCGCCGTGAGAAGCCGTTCCACGGGATAGCCGAAGGTCGACGGCATCCCGAAGTCCAGGAAGTCGGTCACGTGCCGGGCCCCCGCGTCCAGGTACGCCCAGCGGTCCTTGCCGCTGCCGGTCCCGGTGACCTTCGCGGCACCGGGCACCAGCCCCGCGCGGGCCCAGCCGGTCAGCAGGCCGGCCGCGGTGGTGGTCTTGCCGGCGTTCATCGAGGATCCGACGACCGCCAGGGCGCGCGGCGGAACGGCGGGCGGCGGAGGCGCGGGACGGGCGAACCGGTCGAGGGACAGCGGCCGGTCGTCCGCGCCGGTCAGCGCGCCCAGGATCGTCAGCTCCGTCGGCGCCGTGCAGCCGGTGTGCCAGGAGACGGCGGTGCCGATCACGCCCCCGGAGGTCAGCAGGTGCGCCTGGGGGCCCGGGCGGTGGTAGCCCTCGTACGAATCCGTCGCGTAGCGGTTGCCGCAGGCGCCCACGACCAGATCGCCGACGCGCAGCCGGACCGGTCTGCCGTACGCGTCCTCCAGCCGGCCGCCGCCACCCACCCGGTTCACGCCCGCCACCACCAGGTCACCCGGCCGGGGCGGTGCGGCGAGCCCGCCGAGCCGGCACCGGCCCGGCGCGGTGACGCCCCGGGTGACATGGCTCCACTTCGCCGTGGACAGATCCCTCATCAGCTCTCCCAGCGGGCGTGCGCATCCTGCTGACGCAGCGTCACCCGCGCCCCTATGGTCAGCGTCCCGCGGCGCCTCGGCAATCCGGCACGCTGGGCCTTGGCGAACTCATGGAACGGATGATTCCGGCAGCGGGCGCCGGCCGGGGCCGGCCCGCCCGAGCGGCTGGTCCGCGGGCGTCCCCAGGGATCCCGTGTCCCCCATCGGGTGGGTTACGAGTGATGAGCTGATACGCGACGTACGGGTGCGGCATACTCCGCCCAACCGGAAATCTCGGGTTGCACGGCGAACAGGGCGGGGGCCTGGACATGGACGTCGGCTACGAAACGGACGGCAGCGGCTTCGAGGTGATCGTGGCCGGGGCGGGCCCGACCGGCCTGACCCTCGCCTGCGACCTGGCCCGGCGCGGCGTGCGCGCCCTGCTCGTCGAGCAGGGCGGCAGGCTCTTCCCCGGTTCGCGCGGCAAGGGCATCCAGCCGCGCACCCAGGAGGTGTTCGACGACCTCGGCGTCATCGAGACCGTCCGGGCCGTCGGCGGCCCCCACCCCACCATGCGGCGCTGGGAGAACGGCGAGCCGCGCGGCGACTGGGACATGTTCCAGCGCTACGCCCCCACGCCGGACGTGCCCTACCCCGAGGTGTGGGCCGTGCCCCAGTGGCGCACGCAGGAGATCCTGCACACCCGGCTGCGGCAGCTCGGCGGGGACGTGGCCTTCGGGGTCACCCTGACCGGGCTGACCCGGCGGGACGGCTGCGTGGAGGTCCGGCTCGCGCACGGCCCGGACGGCAGGGAGTGGATCGGGCGCGCCGCCTACGTGGTCGGCGCGGACGGCGGCCGCAGCACCGTGCGCGCCGCCCTCGGCATCGGCCGGACCGGCGAGACGGTCGACGCCCGCCCCGCGATCGTCGCCGACGTCCGGGTCGACGGCCTCGGCCGCGACCGCTGGCACGTCTGGCCCGAGCCGAAGGGCGGCGGCCTCGCCCTGTGCCCGCTCGCCTGCACCGACTCCTTCCAGCTCCAGGCCCACTTCGACGACGAGGACGCCCGCCCCGACATCTCCGAGGCGGGCGTGCGCCGCCTGATCGCCGAGCGGACGCACCTGGCCGCGCACGACGTCCGCGAGGTCCTGTGGGCCTCGCACTTCCGTGTCGAGGCCGCGCTCGCCGACTCCTACCGGTCCGGCCGCGTCTTCCTCGCGGGCGACGCCGCGCACGTCCACTCGCCGGTGGGCGGCCAGGGCCTCAACACCGGTGTGCAGGACGCGTACAACCTCGGCTGGAAGCTCGGCCTCGTCCTGCGGCACGGCGCGGACCCCGCCCTCCTCGACACGTACGAGCACGAGCGGCGGCCGGTCGCGGCCGAGGCCCTCGCCGTCAGCACACGGCTGCACCGCTCCGCCCGGCTCACGGACCGCATCCCGGCCCGGCGGCGCGGCACCGTCACCCGCCAGCTGGCCGTGGGCTACCGCGGCGGACCGCTCGCCGCCGAGACCCGCCAGGGCCTGCCCGAGGACGCCCTGCGGGCGGGCGACCGCGCCCCCGACGGCCCCTGCGGCGACGGCCGGCTGTTCGACCTCTTCCGCGGCCCCCACTTCACGCTGCTGGCGTTCGGCCAGGTGGAACTGCCGCTCGTCGCGTCGTCCCTGGTGGTGACGCACCGGGTGCCGGCGGAGTCCGGCGACGTGTGCCGCGCGTACGCGGCGCGGGGGCTGTTCCTGGTGCGCCCGGACGGGTACGTGGGGTGGGCGGGCGACCGGCCCGGCGGGCTCATGGACTATCTGGGGCGGCTGGGCCTGTCCTGACACGCCCCCGCGCCCGCCCCCTCGGCGAGACAGAGGGCGATCCCGTACCGGACGAACGGCGGTCGCGTGGGCCCGAACGCCGTTACGGGCCCCGTGACTTCCCTCCACCCCCTATCGTCAACACGTGCGCAGCAGACCGCTCGTCCCCGCCGTCACCCTCGCCGCCCTCCTCCTCGCCGCGTGCGGTACGTCCCAGGAGTCCGGTCCCGAGCCGCCCGCCCCCACCGGCACCCGTGCCGACGGTCCGCGCTCCGACGGGGCCCGGCTCGTCTACCGGGGGGAGGGGCGGGCCAGTGCGCAGAATCCCGCGTTCTCGCCCGACGGGCGCCGGATGCTGTTCACCCTCTTCCACGGCGGTTACAACGAGGGCGCCGCCGCCCTCCGCATGGTCCCGTTCGACGGCCGCGCCGCCTCCCCGCAGGGGCCGCGGGCCGACACACTGCTCGACGAGCCGGACCGGGCCGCCGTGAACCTCCCGGGTGCCAGCTGGCACCCCTCCGCCGGGGTCGCCTTCGCCTCGGACCGGGCCGGGCGCGACGAGGTGTGGGTGCTGCCCCCGGGCGGCGGGCGGCCCGTGCGGGTCACCGAACACCGGGGAGAATCGGGGTACCTGGAGCCCAGCTTCTCGCCCGACGGTGAGTGGATCGTCTTCCAGGAGAGCGTGGAGGAGGAGACGGGGAACGAGGAGCGCCGGCCGTCGCGGGCCGCGCTCGGCTCCCTGTGGAAGGTGCGGCGCGACGGCAGCGGGGCCACGCGACTGCTGGACGGGCCCGCCACCGGGACGGACAACCGCCAGCCCAACTGGTCGCCGAAGGGGGACCGGCTGGTCTTCCAGCGGCGGGAGCGGGGCGGCGACAGCTGGGCGCTGTACGTGATGAACGCGGACGGCACCGGTCTGCGCAGGCTCACCGACGGATCCGGCGAGCACACCGACCCGAGCTGGTCGCCCGACGGCCGGTCGGTGGTCTTCTCCTCCACCGCCGGGGGCCTGGAGGTGCCCCAGATCTTCGTGATCCCCGCGGCCGGCGGGGCCCCGGTCAGGGTGACCCGGAACCCCGGCGGCTACGACGGCGCGCCCAGCTGGTCACCGGACGGCCGGTGGATCGCCTTCGAGGCGCACCCGGGGGACGAGGACCGGCCGACGGCGCTGTGGCGGATCCCCGCCCCCGGGGCGGTCACGCGGTGAGGGCCGCGCGCGTCAGCCGGTGGTGACGGTCAGCAGGGAGTACTGCGCCACCGTCAGGTCGACCGCGGCCGTGGAGCCGGCGGCCCGCCAGGTGACCGGCTGCGGGGCCGGGGAGGCCGCGTCCGGTGTGCTGACCGTGGCGGCCAGCACCCGCTTGCCCGCGGGGACGGCGACCGAGACCGTACAGGCGGCCGGAGTGGTGCGGAAGGCGGTCGGGGTGTCCTGGCAGTGGGTGAAGTTGACCAGCTGGACGACGGTGTCGTCGCCGAGGGTGCTCACCTCCAGATGGATCCTCCGGTCGCCCGTCAGTGTCACCGCGGGGGTGACTGCCGCCCGGACCGGCGCGAGGAGCTGATCGGCGCTCGGCTGGTCCGTCGAGGCCAGATAGCTCTTGCCGATCAGGTTCCGGACGTAGTGGCAGACGCCTCCGCCGTATCGATTCTCCTTGGTCGCGGGCAGCGGGTCCGCCTTACGGAAGCCGAGCACGTCCGCCAGCGCGTACTCGGCGCGGGCGGAACCGAACCGGTCCAGGCCCGTCGGCGCCGGGCCGGTGATCACGACCGTGCCCCCGCCGGAGACGAAGCCGCGCAGCACCTCGGCCTCCTCGTCCGACACCGCCTGGAGGTTCGGCAGCATCAGCACCCGGTAGCGGGCCAGGTCGTCGGCCGTGAGTCCGGGGCTGGTCACGGTGGTGAACGGGACGTGCGCGTACACCAGGGCCTTGACCGTGCCGCGGAACTCACCCAGCCACGCCTGGGTGGTGCAGCTCTCCTCCGCGCTGCCCGAGCTCCACCAGTCGCCGGCCTTGATCCCGGTCGGCGGCTTGGCGTTGGCGTACATGCCGCTGCCGATCGAATGGCTGACGAAGTCCCGCGACGCCGAGGAGTGGTAGACGCCGACCTCGGCCGACGAGGCGGCGTTGTACAGCTTCTCCTGATTGGCGGCGACGAAGGCGTACATCCTGGTGCGCATCGTCTTGTCGGTCGTCACGTCCTTGAACGGGCTCTTGACCTCGTACGGATTGCAGCCCGCGGCCAGCAGTTCGGCCATCACCAGCGAGGCGTCGTCGGCCTTCCAGCCGTAGGAGAACGCCCACGCCGGCTTGGTGCCGCTGGCCGCCCGCGCGTATTTGTACATCGAGATCAGGCAGGTCCAGTCGGTGGCCGTCGCGTGGCGCATCCCGTCGTAGTTGCCGAGGATGTCCACCTCCCAGACGTGGCTCACGCCCTCGGCCTTGCGCAGGTACGCGCCGTCCAGACCGATCGAGGTGGCGTACTGGTAGTCCATGCTGACCGTCTCGATGAACGTCACCAGGTCCGGGTTGACCGACCGGCCGGCGGCGGCGATGTCGAGCTGCCACTGGTTGAGGTTGGCGTGCCGCCACTCGACGTAGCGGCGGAAGGGCAGGCTGGTGAAGTCGTCCTTCGCGGGCATCGCCAGCCCGGTGTCGGCCCGGAAGGCGTCGGCCGCCCAGGTGGAGCCGTCGCACCAGCTCAGCGCACCGTCGAAGTAGATCGGCACATCCGGCCACACGGCGTCCAGACCGGTCCGCGCCAGCGCCTTGATCCGGCCCAGGTAGAAGTCCCGCCAGGGGGAGTCGGGGCTGACCCAGCAGCTCTCGTCGCCCGGGTCCACCCAGACCACCAGGCTGCCGTAGAAGACGTTCGGCTTGCCGTCCAGGGAGCGCTGCACCCAGGACTTCCCGTCGCCGTCCTTGTAGAACGACTTGCCCTTCTCGCCGCCGATGCTGATCACTTCGAGCGACGGGTAGTACATCACCACACGGATCCCGGCGGCGTGCGCCAGCTCCACAAAGCTCTTGATCTTCCCCAGGTGTTCGGTGAACTCCGCCTCGGTCAGCCAGTGCGAGAGGATCGTGTCGACCTCGATCACATTGACGTTCTGGGCCTTGAGCGCCGTGATGACCGGCTTCATGTCGAGCTGCGGATCGGCGTCCTCGTCGAAGGTGCCGTCGGCCAGCCGGGCGAAGCGGCTCCACTCGGGAAAGGCCGCCCGGGCGTCCGGCGCCGCCGCCCAGGCCGGGCTGTCCAGCAGGTGGTACGGGCCCGGGAGCCCCGGTGCCAGCCGCGTCGCCAGTGCCGCCCCGCCGGCTCCCAGGCCCGCCCGTAAGAGCCCTCGACGGCTGAATCTTCGCATTCCGCTCATGGACTTCCCCTCGTCCTCGCGACGGTGTCTGCACGGTGCCCGCAAAGTCTGCCCGATCCCGCCCCTCCCGGCGGGCGAACGCGTATACGGCGGGAAGCCCTCCGCCCGGCCCCGGGTGCCCTCCGCCCGGCCCCCGGCGCCGCCCGCCCGCTCCCACGGCCGCCGCCGCCCCGGCCGTCCGCCGGCCGGGGGACGGGAACACGTCCGGCCGGGGGAGGACGCCGCCCTCCGGACAATCCCCGCGCCCGGGGATGTCACGGCGGGCCCGGCCACCGCACCCTGGAACCTGTCGCCGCGCATCACGGTGACACCACCGGAACCGAACGGAAACACACGACCTCGGGAGCGAGTTGTGGCGAACCACGCCGAACCGGCCGTCGGCCGGCTCTGGACGGTGCACATCACCACGGACCGGGACCCGGACCGGACGACCATGACGCTCCGGTGCTCCGTGCCCGGATGCCGGCCCGACCCCGTACCCCTGCCCACGCCCACCGCGGCCCGCACGGCGGCGGCCGGCCACCTCGCCGTCCACGGCCACGCGGCCGGGCCCCCGCCGCCGGGCAGCGGCTGCCGCTGCGGGAAGGAGGGCTGCGCCTGGCACGCGTGGACCGTCCCCGGCTGCCGGGGCGAGGCCGTCCGCCAGGTGATCCTGCACACCGACACGGGGCGGCTGTGGCGGCTCGCCGACGTCTGCGAGCACTGCGCGGCCTCGATACCCGACGCCCGCGTCCTGCGGCCGCTCAACACCCGCGCGGCGCCCCGTGCGCACCTTCGGGGCGGTTGTTGGGCCGGATGGAGCAGCGTCGGCGCATACCCCCCGCAAGCTGGATAAACTCCCGGCGCCCTTACAGACAGCTACATCTGGACACGAGGAGTGCCGTCATGGCCGAGGTAAAGCTGACCGCCGAGCCGCGCACCGAATTCGGCAAGGGCTATGCCCGTCGCATCCGCCGCGCCAACAAGGTCCCGGCCGTCATCTACGGCCACGGCGCGGACCCCAAGCACGTGTCCCTCGACGGGCACGCGCTGATGATGGCGCTCAAGACCCCGAACGTGCTGATCAAGCTGGACATCGAGGGCAAGGGCGAGCTCGTCATCCCCAAGGCGGTCCAGAGAGAGGCGCTCCGCGGCTTCCTCGTCCATGTCGACTTCCTGGCGGTGAAGAAGGGCGAGAAGGTCACCGTCGAAGTGCCCGTCCACACCGAGGGCGAGCTGGCCCCCGGCGGCAACCTCCTGGAGCACATCCTCAACGCCCTGCCGGTGGAGGCCGAGGCCACCCACATCCCGGAGGGCTTCACCGTGTCCGTCGAGGGGCTGGAGGCCGGGCACACCATCCGGGCCGGGGACATCGAGCTGCCGCGCGGCTGCTCGCTGGCTGTCGACGAGGACGCCGCCGTCCTCCAGGTGGTGGCCGCGCAGGCCGAGGAGCCCACCGAGGAGGAGGCCGAGGAGGAGGGCGAGCCGGCGGTGGCCGAGGCCGAGGCGGCTCCGGAGGCTCCCCAGGAGAGCTGAGGACGGGGGAGACGCGCGGCCTCCCGCGGGGGCCGGGGGCCGCGCACCCGGGCTGTCGTCAGGTCGCCGGCGGGGCTCCCGTCAGGCCGTCGACGGGGCGGGCTTGATGACGGCGAACGGGGCGCCGAACTGGTCGGCGAGCCAGGCGATCCGGCCGACTTCCGGTACGTCGGCGGCGGGCATCAGCACCGTCCCCCCGTGCTCCTGGGCGGCGGTGACGATCGCGTCGGCGTCCTCCACGGTGAAGTACGGGATCCAGCGCGACTCCTCCTCGTCCCCCCGGGTCGGGGCGAGGCCGCCGAACGAGGCCTCCTGCGGGTCGCCCTCGGCCGTGGACAGGACGCGGTAGGTCATCCCGGGGATCTCCATCTCCTGGCTCCGCCACCCGAACAGCGAGCGGTAGAAGGCGAAGGCGGCCTCGGGGTCGGCGGAGTGCAGCTCGGCCCAGCACAGGCTGTGGGTCTCGGTGGTCCTCTCCAGCCCCTGGACCGCGCCGGGCTGCCAGACGGCGAACTCGGCACCGCCCGGGTCGGTGAGACAGGACATCCGCCCGGCGTCCATCACGTCGAACGGCTCCACCCGGACCCTGCCGCCGCCCTTCTCCACGGCCTTGGCCGTGGCATCGGCGTCGGGCGTCCGGAAATACACCGTCCAGGCCGGGCTCGCGCCCTCCTCCGTGAGCGGGCCGAGCGCCGCCACGGTCCTGCCGTCCCGCTGGAAGAAGCCGTAACCGCCCGCGTCCGGTCCGGCGGACCGGAGGTCCCAGCCGAACACCGCGCCGTAGAACCCGGCGGAGGCCGCCGTGTCGGGGCTGCCGAGGTCGAGCCAGGTGGGCGCGCCGGTCACGAAGTCTGTGCTGAGCATGGTGGAGTGCTCCTTCGACGGTCCTCGCCGGGGCCGTTCCCGCGGGCGCGGCGTGCGGTGTCCCGGGCCGGTTCCCAGTCTGGCACCGGGCACCGGCGACCGCGCGAGGCCCGCCCGCGGCACGCCCCCCGCGTGTGGAGTCGCGCGGGAGCGGCCGGGAGCGGGCCGGAGCCCGCCATGTTTCCCGGCGTCCCGGTGTTCCCGTCACTCGTGGTGTTCGCGGTGCGGAACGGGTGACGGAACGGGGGAACGGATCAGATCGTCGCGGCGTCGATGACGAAGCGGTACCGCACGTCGCTGGCCAGCACCCGCTCGTACGCCTCGTTGATCTGGTCGGCGCGGATCAGCTCGATGTCGGCGCCGAGCCCGTGCTCACCGCAGAAGTCCAGCATCTCCTGGGTCTCCGGGATGCCGCCGATCATCGAGCCGGCGAACGACCGGCGCTGGGTGATCAGCGCGAACGGGGCGACCGGCAGCGGCTGCTCCGGGGCGCCGACCTGGACCAGCGTGCCGTCCGTCTTCAGCAGCCCGAGGTAGGCGCCCAGGTCGACATCGGCGGAGACGGTGTTGACGATCAGGTCGAAGGTGCCGGCCAGGGCCTCGAAGGTGGCCGGGTCGGACGTCGCGTGGAAGTGGGTCGCGCCCAGCCGCAGGCCGTCGTCCTTCTTGCGCAGGGACTGGCTGAGCACCGTCACCTCGGCGCCCATGGCGTGCGCGATCTTCACTCCCATGTGGCCGAGGCCGCCCAGGCCCACGACGGCGACCTTCTTGCCCGGGCCCGCCTTCCAGTGGGCGAGCGGCGAGTACAGCGTGATGCCCGCGCACAGCAGCGGGGCCGCCGCGTCCAGCGGGATGCTCCCGGGTATGCGCAGGACGTAGTTCTCGTCGACGACGATGTGCGTGGAGTAGCCGCCGTGGGTGACCTGGCCGTCGCGGCCGGTGGCCCCGTAGGTGCCGACGCTGCCGAGCTCGCCGGTGCAGTACTGCTGGAGGCCGGCCAGGCAGTTCTCGCAGGTGCGGCAGGAGTCGACGAAGCAGCCGACGCCGACGCGGTCGCCCACCGCGTAGCGGGTCACACCGGAGCCGACCGCGGCCACCACACCCGCGATCTCATGGCCCGGGACGAGGGGGAAGACGCCGTCGTCGCCCCACTCACCGCGCACGGTGTGCAGGTCGGAGTGGCAGATGCCGGCGTACTTGATCTCGATGAGGACGTCGTGCTCACCCGGCTCACGGCGCGGAACGGTGATCCGCTCCAGCGGGGCCTTGGGGGACGGTGCGGCGTAGGCGGGGACAGTGGTGTGGGTCATGGGATCAAGGATGCGGGCGTCCGGCGAGGCTAGCCAGGACCCGGCCGAGACTGGTCTGGGCGTGCCTGCTCTTGCCGTGACTATCCCTGGCAGTACCACCCTGGCCTGCGGAAACGCCCCGCATACTGGGGTCATGGACCAGCGCACCGAACTGAGCGAGTTCCTCCGCTCCCGCCGAGCCCGGCTCAGCCCCGAGGACGTCGGTCTGACGCCGCACGGCGGCCGGCGGCGGGTGCCGGGACTCCGGCGGGAAGAGCTGGCACAGCTGGCCGGCGTCAGCGTCACCTACTACACGCGCCTGGAGCAGGGCAGGGGGCGGAACGTCTCGGCCGGGGTGCTCGACGCCATCGCGGGCGCCCTGCGGCTCGACCGGGCCGAGCGGGACCACCTGACGCACCTGGCCCGCCCGGTCACCCGGACCCGCCGGGCACCCAGCCGCCCGCAGCGCGTCCGCCCGGCCGTGCAGCACCTCATCGACGCCATGGAGGGCGTCCCGGCCTACGTCATGGGGCGGCGGCTCGACATCATCGGCTGGAACCGCATGGCGTGCGCGCTCCTCGGCGACTTCTCCGCCGTCCCCGCCCCGCAGCGCAACATGGCCTGGCAGCTCTTCCTCGACCCCGGCACCCGCGACCTGTACGTGGAGTGGGAGCGCAAGGCGGCCGACATCGTCGCCCTGCTGCGCCTGGAGGCCGGCTGCTACCCCGACGATCCGGGGCTGTGCGCGCTGGTGGGGGAGCTGTCGGTCAAGAGCGAGGAGTTCCGGAGCCTGTGGGCCGCCCACGACGTGCGGGACAAGTGCTTCGGGATCAAGCGGCTGCACCACCCTGTGGTGGGTCCGCTGACCCTCTCCTGCGAGTCCCTGGTGCTGCCCGCCGACTCCGGTCAGCAGCTGATCACCTATCACGCCGAGCCCGGCTCCCCGTCCGCCGAGTCCCTGCGGCTGCTCGCCAGCTGGACCCTGGACCCGGCCGCGCGCACGGAACCGTCGCCGCACTCCGGTACGTAGCCCCCCGGCACGCGGAAGCCCCCGGTACGCGGCCTCCCGGACGCGGAAAGCCCCCGGGGCACCGCCGATGTGGTGCCCCGGGGGACGTCGGTGAGACGCTGCCGAGGTCAGCGCTTGACCGACTCCTTGGGGGTGTTCCCGGCCGTGACGTTCACCGCGGCCCAGGCCCGGTCGACCGCCGCGCGCTCGGTGCTGTTCGCGCCGTACATGTCCGCCGCCGCCTGGAGGGTGGCCGTGCGGGCCTCGTGGAAGTCGGTCGTCGAGACCATGTAGCGGGTCAGGGCGCGGTAGAAGATCTGCTCGGCCTTCTCCCGGCCGATGCCGGTGACCGGCTTGCCGTCGTACGTGGCGGAGTCGTACTCCACGCCGCCGATGGTCTTCTTGCCGCTGCCCTCGGCCAGCAGGTAGAAGGCGTGGGAGGAGACGCCCGAGCCCGCGTGCACCTCGCGGTCGAAGGAGTCGGCGTCCCAGTAGTCGACGGTGCCCTCGAGGACGTCCAGGGAGGGCTTGTCCATGCGGCGCAGGAACTTCTGGTCCAGGCCGAGCTTCTCGCCGAGCAGGTAGTTCGGGGGGTTGCCGGCGTTGTTGGTGCGGAACTCGACTCCGGTGCCGAAGATGTCGGCGAGCGACTCGTTGAGGGAGCCGGCCTCGCCGAACTGGTTCTGCCGCGCGTCGACACGGGTCGGCTGGAAGTCGGCCGTCGCCTCGATCACGCCGTGGCTCAGCTCGTGGCCGGTGACGTCCAGGGCGACCAGCGGCTGCTTGAACGTTTCTCCATCGCCGTCGCCGTAGAGCATGCAGGAGCAGTCGGGGGACCAGAAGGCGTTGGCGACCTTGTCACCGAAGTGCACCAGGGCGTGCGGGCCGGCGCCGTCGTTCTTGATGCCGTCGCGGCCGAAGGTGCTCTTGTAGTAGTCGAAGGTGCTGGTGATGCCGTACTGCGCGTCCACGGCGGCGGTGGCGGAGTCGGTGCCCGTGCCGTTGCCCCAGCGGTTGTCGCCGTCGGTGAACGCCTTGCCCTCGGAGAAGTAGTTGAGCTCCTTGCCGCCGGCGTCACGGGTCTCGCCGCCACCGCGGCTGGGGTCCTTCAGTACGAAGGAGTCCTTGGCGGTCTGCGTGGTGACGAGGGGGACGGTGCCGGCGAAGAACGAGGCGCCGCTGCCGTCGGCCCGGGCCGGGAAGCCCGCGTCGGGCTGGGCCTTGCGCGGCGGGGTGGCCTTCGGGCCGGTGCTGGGGCCCGCCTGCTTGCCCAGGCCGCGCAGCTTGGTCTTGAGCTTGGGGGAGATGAAGGCGTCGGTCAGCGGGGTGTCGCTGAGCACCGTGCCGGAGGTGGCGTCCACGACCACGGAGTGGAGGCCGCCGGTCTCCTGGGTGCGGCTGTCCGTGACGGTCACCCGGTAGGCCAGGACGGACTTGCCGCCCCGGACGTCGACGACCAGTTCGGTCTTCGCGGCGGAGCCCTTGGCGGCGCCGGCGGCCTTGGCGGCGGCCTGCGGCGCGGTCAGCTTGGGGGTGACCGAGGAGAGGGAGACCTTGTGCTGGATGGCGCGGGTGACGCCCAGGTAGTTCTGCTTGGCGTCGAGGTGGACGACGAGGTCGCCGCCGACGACGGGGACGCCGCGGTAGACGCGGGTGAAGCGGACGTGCCGCTTGCCCTCCGGGTCGACGAGCGTGTCCTTCACCTTGAGGGTGTCGTCCTTGCCGACACCGGTCTCGGTGGCGTGCGAGACGGCGGCGGCGCTCGCCGCCTTGATGAGCGAGGCGTTGGCTGCGGTCCGGGCGGCGGATATGGAGGAGGCGCGCGCCGACTCCTTGACCTCGTCGGGCGTGGCCGCGACGGCGGTGCCCGCCATGGTGGCGGCGGCCACCACGGCGACGGCGGCGGTGAGTATTCGTCTGTGGTTCGTGGGGGATGTACGCACTGTTCAGCGCCCTTGTCGTGAGGGCGGTCCGGGACGGGCCCGCCGCCTGCATGCGCGCGGTGCCGTCTCCGGCGAACCGCGGGAACCTGTGGTCCCGCGGAGGACTCTGCCCTGATTGGCATGCCCACGAAAAGCGGAAATTTCACAATGTCCGTACAGTTGATCAACTGTTTACATTGAACAAACGGACGGTGAGGGAACGGTGACGTGCCGTCGACTCGCAGGTGAAGACGTGTCAACTCCAGGGGAGGTTGACGTCTCGCGGGAACTGCTCACGATGTGAGACGGGGAGTGGGGATTTCCCTAAGGGCGCGCCTGCGGCGGGCTTTTTCCCCAGCCCCGCCCCTTCCCGAAGCATCCGATGTGCGGCTCCGCCGCGTGGCGGGGCTCCGCCCCGGACCCCGGTCCTCAATCGCCGGACGGGCTGAAAATCAGCCCGTCCGGCGATTGAGGACATTCGGGAAGGGGCGGGGTGGGGAAAAGACCCCGCACAGCGGCACCCGTCACACCGCACCCGTCACACCGCACCCGTCACACCGGCCAGCGACCGCCCGGGATCCGCGTCCCCACCGCCCGCAGCCGCCGCGCCACCTCGTCCACCGCCAGGTACACCCAGGCACGGGCGGTCCCGCCGCCCTCCGGTAGCACCGGGCGCTCCACCCGGACGTAGTGCCGCCCCGGCCCGCCGGGCAGGCACCCCTCCAGCCGGTCCAGCGCGGCGAGCACCCCGTCGTGCTGGTCCGCCGCCAGGAACACCAGGTCGCCGAAGATCTCGCCGGTCGCGTCCGGCACCGCGTACGGATAGCCCGGACCCTCGAAGAGCACCGCGCCCCGCATCCGGGCCGGCTCCTCCGCGACCGTCCGCCCCCGCAGGAAGGCCGTGTGGTTCCGCTGACCGGGACGCAGCGTCCCGTAGACGAACACCGGCAGCCGCTCGCGATCCGCGCTCACCAGGCATCTCCCTCCACCGGCCCGGCGCGCGCCGAGGTCACGGTCGCCGGAAGGCGGGGGCGCGCTGCCCGCCGTAAAATACCGGGTATGGGAGAGCGGCCGGTCGCGCCCTCCGCCCCCGAACTCGTCGTCGAGGCCGATGGCGGCTCGAAGACGATGAGCCCGGGCCGGAGCTATCAGGTGGGGCGCGATCCCCTGAGCGACATCGTGCTGCGGGACGCACGGGTCTCGTGGCACCACGCGGTCCTGCGCCCCGTGGGCGACCACTGGAGGGTGGAGGACACCGGCAGCACCAACGGCACCTGGACCGACGGTCACCGGGTGCGCGCCGAGGACGTCGGCCCGGGCAGCGTCATCCGCTTCGGCAACCCCTCCGACGGCCCCGCCGCCGTACTCAAAGGAGCGGCCCCGCCCCCGGCGCGCCGTCCCTCGTCCGTGTCACTGCCCGCCGCCACCGGCACCTTCCGGCAGCCCACCTCCGTACGCCCGCTGCCCTCGCGCACCGTCCGTATCGGCCGCGGCGCCGACAACGACCTCACCGTCGACGACCTCGTCGTCTCCCGCAGGCACGCCGAACTGCGCGCCCTGCCGGACGGCGGTTATGAGATCGTCGACCTCGGCAGTCACAACGGCACCTACCTCAACGGCAGCCTCGTGCACCGGGCACCGGTGCGCCCCGGCGACATCATCGGCATCGGACACTCCGCCTTCTGCCTCGTCGGCGATCAGCTCCAGGAGTACGTCGACACCGGCGAGGTCTCCCTCGACGTCCAGGACCTCACCGTCCAGGTGGACAAGGGCCGCAGGACGCTGCTCGACGACGTCTCCTTCCCCGTGGGCGCCAAGTGCCTCCTCGCCGTCGTCGGACCGAGCGGCGCCGGCAAGTCCACCCTCCTCAACGCCCTCACCGGGCTGCGCCCCGCCGACCGCGGCACCGTGCTCTACGACGGCCGCGACCTCTACCGCGACTACGCCGAGCTCCGCGCGCGCATCGGCCTCGTACCGCAGGACGACATCCTGCACACCCAGCTCAGCGTGCGCCGCGCCCTCGGCTACGCCGCCGAGCTCCGCTTCCCCGGCGACACCGCGAAGGCCGAACGCCAGGCCCGGGTCGACGAGGTGATCGGCGAACTCGGCCTCCAGCAGCGCGTCGGCCAGCCCATCCACAGCCTCTCCGGCGGCCAGCGCAAGCGCGTCAGCGTGGCGCTCGAACTGCTGACGAAGCCCTCCCTGCTCTTCCTCGACGAGCCCACCTCCGGCCTCGACCCGGGCATGGACCGCTCCGTGATGACCATGCTGCGCAAGCTCGCCGACGACGGCCGCACCGTCATCGTCGTCACCCACAGCGTCCTCAGCCTCGACCTCTGCGACAGGCTGCTGGTCCTCGCCCCCGGCGGCCGCACCGCCTACTACGGCCCGCCGGAGGAGACACTCCCGTTCTTCGGCCAGCCCCGCTGGCCCGAAGCCTTCGAGGCGTTCGAGAACGACAAGGACCGGGACTGGGCGGGCGACTACCGCGCCTCGCCGCAGTACCGGCAGTACGTCAGCACCGCCACCGAACAGCCCCACCTCGGCGAGGTCCCCGCGCCCGCGCCCGCCCCCGCGCCGCTGAAGGCCCAGAGCTGGGGCGCCCAACTGCGCACCCTCGTGCGCCGGTACACCGCCGCGCTGACGGCCGACCGCACCTTCCTCGCCATCATGATCGCCCTGCCGTTCGTCATGGGCGCCATGGCACGGGCGCTCGCCGGCAGCCGGCTCACCGGCGACACCGCGATGAACGCCCTGATGATCCTGTGCGTCGGCGGCGTCCTGACCGGCGCGGCCAACGCCGTCCGCGAACTGGTCAAGGAACGGGCCATCTACCGCCGCGAACGGGCCGTCGGCCTGTCCCGGTCGGCCTATCTGATGTCGAAGATCGTCGTCCTCGGCCTGATCACCGTCTGCCAGGCCGTCGTCCTGACCCTCGTCGGCCTCTTCGGCGTCGACACCGCCGCCCCGGGCGGCAAAGGCGTCCTCCTGCCACCGCTCGCCGAGATCACCCTGGCCGTGGCGCTGCTGTCCTTCACCGCCATGATGCTCGGCCTGCTGGTGTCGGCGCTGGTGAGCAAGGAGGAGGTCACCATGCCGCTGCTGGTGCTCCTCGCGATCGTCCAGGTCGTCTTCTGCGGCGCGTTCCTCGTGCTGCACGGCGTGCCCGGCCTGGAGCAGTTCTCCTGGCTCGTGCCCTCGCGCTGGGCGATGGGCGCGATGGCCGGCACGATCGAGCTGGAGCGCATCCTCCCGACCAAACAGACCGCCGACCCGCTCTTCGACCACAGCGCGGGCGTCTGGCTGCTCGACATGGCGATGATGGTGGTCCTCTCGGTCGTCATCGCTCTGGTCGTCGCGCGGCTGCTGCGCCGCCAGGAGCCCGCCGTCATGCGGAAGTGAGGGGCCGCCGCGCATGGACGCCACGAACACCGCCGCGGACTTCCGGCCCACCCACGTGGTGCCGCCCGACGGGCTGCCCACCTGGTCGTCCCCCGACGGCGCCGTGCCCACCGAGCCGCTCGACCCGCTGCTCCCGGTCCGGCTCCTGGACCGGCTGGGCGACTGGGGCCGGGTGCTCTGCTCCAACGGCTGGGCGGCCTGGGTCGACGGCCGGCTCCTCGTACCGCTCCCGCAGGGCCCGCCCGCCGCGAGCACCCCGCTCGCCCGGACGGCCGAGGCCCGCGGCCTCCTCACCCGGGTCGAGCAGACGCTCGGCCGCTACCGGCGCGCGGCGGAGGAACTGGCGGCGGGCCGCGTGGACGGCGAGACCTTCCGCCGGACCACCCACGGCCTGCGCATCGGCGTGGTCGTCGACGGCGAGTCCGTCTGGCTCTACGACGCCGAACGCGACGGCTGGCTCTACTACGACGGCACGGCGGCGACGGCGTTCGCCGCACCCGGCGCTCCGTCCGGGAGCGAGGGCTGATGGCGGGCGACGAGCCGCTCCGGCCCGGCGTCCCCGTGGAACGGCCCTCCGCGCTGATCGGCCGCCGGATCGCCGCGTACCGCGTGGAGAGCGAGATCGGCCGGGGCGGCATGGCCGTCGTCTACCGCGCCCGCGACCTGCGCCTGGGCCGTACCGTCGCCCTCAAACTGCTGGCCCCGGAGCTGGCCCGCAACGACACCTTCCGCAAACGATTCGGCCATGAGTCCCAGGTCGCGGCGGCCATCGACCACCCGCACATCGTCCCCGTCTTCGAGGCCGGCGAGGCCGACGGCGTGCTCTACATCGCCATGCGCTACGTGGCCGGCCAGGACCTCCGCGCGCTGCTCGACCGCAGCGGGCCGCTGTCCCTGGCCGTCGCCTGCCGCATCGCCGTCCAGGTGGCCTCGGCCCTCGACGCCGCCCACGCCCACGACCTCGTGCACCGCGACGTCAAACCGGGCAACATCCTCGTCGCCGAGGGCACCGACGCCGACCACCCCGAGCACGTGTACCTCACCGACTTCGGGCTGACGAAGAAGTCGCTGTCCCTGACCGGCTACACCCGGGTGGGACAGTTCGTCGGCACCCTGGACTACGTCGCCCCCGAGCAGATCTCCGGCAAGCCCGTGGACGGCCGCTGCGACGTCTACAGCCTCGCCTGCGTCGTCTACGAAATGCTGTCGGGGGCGCCGCCGTTCCGGCGCGACGACGACATGGCCCTGCTCTGGGCGCACCAGTACGATCCTCCGCCCCGGGCCTCCGACAACATCCCCGGCCTGCCCGCCGCGGCCGACGAGGTCCTCGCCACGGCCCTGGCCAAGTCCCCCGACGACCGCTACGACAGCTGCCTCCAGTTCGTGACGGCGCTGCGCCGGACGGCGGCGGGCGGCGTGGTGGCCTCGGGTCCGCCCGCGGGGCACGAGGCCACACGGGTGGTGCGTGAACCGACGCGGATGGCGCACGAGCCGACGCGAGTCGTG
Organism: Streptomyces albireticuli; assembly: GCF_021228125.1. Lineage (GTDB taxonomy): Bacteria > Actinomycetota > Actinomycetes > Streptomycetales > Streptomycetaceae > Streptomyces > Streptomyces albireticuli. Next base: position 93,289 of record NZ_JAJQQS010000014.1, on the reverse strand, counting down.
CACGAGCCGACGCGCGTGGTGCGCGGGTTGGCGGCGTTGCCTCAGGAACCGGAACCGGAACCGGAGCGGGAGCCGGCGCCGGAGCGGGAGCCGGTGCCGCTGCCGCCGCGGTGGGCGGCGGCGGTCTTCCCCGAGCTGTGGCGGTAGGCCCCGGCTCCGGCCTCAGGGCGCGTCAGGGCCTTGGCGCCTCGCCGATCGTGCGGTCGAGGTCGCCCAGCAGGAGGTCGAGGGCTTCCTCGTACCGAGCGGCGAAGCGCTCGACGGACTCCTCGCGGTAGAGGTCCGGGTTGTACTGGAACTCGATGGTCGTCCGGCCGCCGCGGCTGCCCACGTGGAAGGTGACGTCGGTGGTGCTGACGCTGCCGCCCAGGTCGTAGGGGGTGCCGCGGACGCCGGTCAGGGCCGGCGGCGGGGCGGGCTCGTTGTGGAAGGTGAACAGGACGCGGAACAGCCTGGGCGGCGGAGAGCCCTCCTCCCGCATCGCCGCCACCACGGCGGGGAACGGCACGGCCTGGCAGCCGAGCGCGTCGCCGAGCTTCGCGGCGGAGAGGTGGAGCAGGTCGCGCAGGGTCCGCTCGGCGGGCGGACGGGCGCGCAGGACATGGGCGTTCGCGAAGTAGCCGACGGCTCCGAACGTCCGGGCCCGGGTGCGGTTGGCCATGGGGACGCCGACGGTGATGTCCTGACTGCCCGTCAGTGTGCGCAGCAGCAGGTGCAGCGCGGAGAGGCTGACGGCCGCGAGGGTGACGTTCTCACGGCGGGCGAGTGCGGTGAGGGCGTCGCTCGTCGCCTCGGGGAGCGGGAAGGCCCGGCGTTCACCCGTGAACGTCTTCTTCGGGGGCGCGGGGTTGTCGTAGGGGAAGGTCGTGGCGTCGGTGAAGCCCGCCAGCTCCGAGAGACAGCGGCCGAGGAGCTTCCGCGCCCTGGGCGTCCCGGTCCACGCGCGCTGTTCGGCGGCGAACTCCGTGAACTGCAGCGGTGGGTCCTGCAAGGAATGCGGCTCGCCGGTGGTGGCGGCACGGTAGAGCTCGGACACCTCGCGCCACAGCACGCCCATCGACCAGCCGTCGAAGACGATGTGATGGGCGACCACCAGGAGGAGGTGGTCGCGCTCGCCCGCGCGGTAGAGCGTGAAGCGCGACAGCGGGGCGCCGGCGGGCGGGAACAGGGCGTCGGCGTCGGCGGCCACCCGGCGCCGGAGGGCCTCCTCGCGACCGGCTTCCGGGAGCCGCTCCAGGTCGGTGGTGAGGTCGACGAACGTCAGGGGGTCCGGAGCGGGGGAGTGGAGCACCTGCCGTACGGTGCCGTCGGCGTCCCGGCGCAGCGAGGTGCGCAGGGCGTGGTGACGGGCGGTGACGGCGGCGACGGCCTCGCCGAGGGCCCGGGTGTCCAGGGGGCCGCTGAAGCGATGGGCTTCGGACATGTTGTAGGCCCGGCTGACCTCGGGGTCGGCCAGCATCGGCGGGTAGAGGCGTTCCTGGGCGGGCGAAGCCGGGTACGTCGTACCGTCCGCGGGGACGTGCATGGTCGTGTGCTTCCTTCTCAGGCCGGCGGGAGGAGCGGGTTGGGGACCTGTCCCACACCGGCGGGCATGGTCACCTGCCGTGAACGGCCCTCGCGCAGCAAGGGGCCGAGGACCAGCCGCGAGGGCCAGACGGGTGCCCGCAGCAGCTCCCGCCGGACGGTGTCGGCCACGGCGGACGGGGGGTCGGTGCGTGCCAGCGCGGTCTCGACGGCCTCCGGCAGACGCTTCCAGAACAGGCTCTCGTCGATGCCGTGCGCGCGGGCCAGGGCGTCGGCGACGCCGTAGAGGTTGACCTGGACGCCCAGGGTCTGGAGGAAGCCGACGAGCTCACGTCCGGTGGGAACGCACACGGAGTCGGGGTCGCCGGGCTTGATCCGGTACCCGGGGAGGGGGAGGCCGGCGTCGGCCATCCAGCCGGGGGTGAACCGCAGGGTGTCGTGGTCGCGCAGGACGAACCGGCGGGGCAGGCCGTTCTCGAGGACGACGACCACGTTCTGCCCGTGGAGCTCGGGCAGCACGCCGTGGCTCAGGTACCCCACGGCCATGGTGAGGAAGGAGTCGGCGAGTTCCCCGAAGAACTCCAGGGCCCGGGCCGGTCCCCAGGGCCCGGCCGAGCGGGCACGGGCGAGTGCGGGGCCGAGGAGGTCCCACTCGTGGGCCGCCAGCGCGGCCATGGGCATGACGAGCTGGTGTGGGGCGTCGAACACCCCCCGCGGGTACAGACGCACCTGAGCCGCCAGCTGCCCCGGCAGGACGGCGGTCGGCGGTTTCGCCGTCGAGGGGCTGCTCCAGCCCGCCCAGGTGCGCTCGTCGCAGACGAGGGCGAGGTCGCGCAGGAGCGGGTCGCGGTCGGCGATGGTGCGCAGGGTGGCCTCGGCGAGTTCACCGTTGTCCAGGTCGCCCGGTACGAGCAGGCGGGGCACGCCGAGGGTCGTCACGTTCAGCGGCAGTTTGACGTGGACGTGCGGACGGGTGGCGCCGGCCAGGGTGCGCAGGGAGGAGGTGGGGTGGAACGCGCCGAGGGCGGCGGTGAGCGGCACCGGACCGTCCGCGGTCCGCCGGTGGCCGTCGGCGAAGAGGTGGTGGTACTGCCAGGGGTGGACGGGGAGCGGCTGGTGGGTGGCCTCGTCCAGCCGGTGACGTGCCATCAGCTCAAGGAGGGCGTCGGTCTCGGAGCCGGTGAGCAGCAGGTGGTGGAGGGCGCCGGAGGCGTCGGCCGAACCGTGCCGGCTGTCCTGGCGGGGTACGGCGACCCAGGCCGGCGACAGGGCCTGGTCGCGCAGGGGGCCGTAGGAGGTGGCGTCGGCGGCGGACCAGCCGGTGGCGGCGCGCGCGGTGGGGTGGAAGGGGCGGTTGCGCAAGGAGGCCAGGCGCTCACCCGCCACCAGGCAGTGGGGACGCGGCAGCAAGGGGTGCCCGGAGGTGACGCCGGACGGTTCGCCGGGTGAGGGCGTCCCGGTGCCCGCGTGCCCGCCGGTCGCCGTGCCGGGCGTACGCGGCGTGCCGGCGGGCTCCGGGGGTGTGACGAGACGGCGCCGGACGGCCAGTGTCACGGCGGTGTGCTCGACCGCGGTGCGCAGGTCCTCCAGCACCTGGTCGGTGTAGCGGGCCGGGGTGTGACCGGGGACGGGCGGGCGGGAGAGCGAGTCGTCCTGGAGGAGGCCGAGGAGCGCGGCGGGGTGGAGCGTCTGCACGGGCCGCGGCGACACGTCTTCCCGTACGGCCGGCGACGGCTCGCGGCGTCGTGCGGGCGCCGTCCCGTCGTGGACCGGTGAGGTCCCGTCCTGTGCCGTCGGCCCGTCCTGGACCCGGGCCGGGTCGCCCTCGGCCGGTGCCGTGCCGTCCGCCACCGGTGCCGTTCCGCCCTCGGCCCGTGCCGTGCCGTTCCCTCGCGGCCCCGGGACGGCCCCGGCGGACGGGGCGAGGGCGCCGGGACCCCCGTGCCACACCGGCCCCCGGGAGAACCTCCACGCCTGCAGGGCCGTGACCCGGCGGGCCCGGAAGCAGATCCAGCCTCCGTCGAGGTCGACGCGGAACCAGCTCTCGTGGGAGCGGAGTTCCTGGGCGGCGAGACGGTCCGGGACGGTTCCGGAGCGGCGCCGGGCGACGTCGTAGAGGTTCTCCTGGATCAGGGTGTCCACGAGGTCGCGCATCACGAGCTCGGCCGCCCGCTCGCCCCGGTCGTCCGGCTCACCGCCGGGTGGGGGCACGGCCGGGTCCGCGGTCGTGCCCGAGGGGTCCAGGAGGGCCGTACGGGGGTGTGGCGGGGCACCGGCCGCACGGTACAGGTCGGTCATTCGCTCGTTCTCACTTCATTGTCGGTCGGCGTCCCGGTGTCCGCGCCCGGCTGCCGGTGCGCGGAAGGGGTGTCAGGGAGCTTCTGCCGCGCCCGCCCGGGCCACGGCCTCCACAAGCGCGTCGACCGTGCCGGGCGTGGTGTCGGGGTTGAGCAGCGTGAGCTTGACGTACACGGCCTCACGCCCGGTGACGGGGTGCGGGGCGGTCGTACGCCCCACGACCGCGCGGCCCTCGGCCAGCAGGCGCCGGCGCAGCCGGGCGTTGACGGCGTCCGTGACGTCCTCGGGGGCGCCCTCGGGGAGGTACCGGAAGACGACGGTGCTCAGGGTCGGGGGCGCGTAGAGGTCGAGGCGGGGGTGGCCGGCGACGGCGCGGGCGGCGTGCAGCGCCAGGTCGTGGCACCGGTCGACCATGGCGCCCAGACCGGTGCGGCCCAGTGCCTTGAGGGTGACGGCGATCTTGGCGGCGTCGGCGCGGCGCGTGGTGCGCAGGGAGTGGCCGAGCAGGCTGGTGTAACCGGCCTCCTCGTCGTCCTCGGGGTTGAGGTAGGCCACCTGCCGGCCCAGCGGATCGAGGTCGGCGGCGTCGCGGGTGAGGAAGACCCCCGATGCCACGGGCTGCCAGCCGAACTTGTGCAGGTCGAGGGTGATCGTGTCGGCCTCCGCGAGACCGGCCAGCAGCGGGCGGAGCCGCTCGGAGAAGAGGGCTCCCCCGCCGTAGGCGGCGTCCACGTGCAGCCGGGTGCCGTGCCGGGCGGCGAGAGCGGCGATCCGCGGCAGCGGGTCCACGGCGCCGAGGTCGGTGGTGCCCGCGGTGGCGACGATCGCGACGGGGATCTCGCCGCGGTGCCGGAGCGCGGTCAGTTCCTCGTCCAGGGCCGACGGGTCCATGCGGTGGCCGGAGTCGGTGGGGACCGCGATCACGGCGTCCTCGCCGAGGCCGATGAAGCCGGCGGCGCGGGCGACGGAGAAGTGCGCGGCGCGGGAGCACAGGACGCGCGGGCGGGCACCGGAGGGGACGCCGGTGCGGGCGGCGGACAGGCCGAAGTGGCGCGTCACGGCGTGGTCGCGTGCGAGGAGGAGCCCCATCAGGTTGGACTCGGTCCCGCCGGTGGTGACGACGCCGGAGGCCGTGGCGGGGTCGTAACCGGCCAGGCCGGCGAGGGCGCCGATGACCGAGCGCTCGACGGTCGTGGCCGCGGGCGCCTGGTCCCAGGAGTCCAGTGACGGGTTGAGGGCGGACGCGGCCATGTCCGCGGCGACGGCGACGGCCAGCGGCGGGCAGTGCAGATGACCGGCGCAGGCCGGGTCCGCGGGGTCGGCGGCGCCCGCGGCCAGCAGACGTGTCACCTGGGCCAGCGCGGCGGTCGCCCCTGCCCCCTGTTCGGGGAGCGGCGTACCGAGCCGGGCCTCCCACCGGCCCGCGAGCTCGCCGGGGGCGCCGGCCGGAACGGGCCCGCCGCGCTCGGCGGCCCCCTCGCTCAGGGCCGCGACGGCCGTGGACAGCAACTCGCCCAGCACCGCGGGGCCTTCCTGGCCCAGGGCCAGGGCGTGCGCGGGTACGGCGGGCGGGAGAAGGGGCTCAGCGTGCTGCACGGGTGCTCGCCTCCAGGGCGTCGGTGAAGCGTTCCAGGACCGTCTCGGCCTCGTCGTCACTGATGATGAGCGGTGGCAGCAACCGGACGACCGTGTCGTGCCGGCCGCCGAGCTCGACGATGAGCCCGCGGTCGAGGCAGGCCGCGCGTACGGCGCGGGCCAGCGCGGGATCGGCCGGAAGGCTGCCCAGGATGTCGGGCTCGCCCTCGGGGTCGACCAGTTCCACTCCGAGCATCAGTCCCCGGCCGCGTACGTCGCCGATGTGCGCGTACCGTGCGCGCAGCTCTTCCAGGCGGGCGAGCATGCGGGTCCCGAGGGAGGCCGCGCGCTCGGCCAGCCGGTTCTCGGTGATGTACCCGAGGGTCGCCGCGCCCGTGGCCATGGCCAGGGTGGTGCCGCGGAAGGTGCCCGCGTGCGCGCCGGGCTCCCACACGTCGAGGTCCCCGCGGTAGACGACGACGGCGAGCGGAAGGCCGCCGCCGATGGCCTTGGAGGCGACGAGGACGTCCGGGACCACCCCGGCGTGCTCGCTCGCCCACAGCGTGCCGGTGCGTCCCATGCCGGTCTGCACCTCGTCCGCGATCAGCGGTATGCCGTGCTGCCGGGTGATCTCGCGCATCGCGCGCAGCCAGTCGGCGGGGGCCGGGACGACACCGCCTTCGCCCTGGACCGGTTCCAGGATCATCGCGGCGGGCGGTACGACTCCGCCGTTGGGGTCGGCGAGGAGCCTGCGCGCGTACTCGGCGGCGGCACACGCCCCGAGGTCGCCGCCGAGCCCGAGGGGACAGCGGTAGGGATAGGGGTAGGGGAGGCGGGTGACGTCCCCGGCGAAGCCCCCGACGCGGGCCTTGGCCGCGACACCGCCCGAGACCGCCAGGGCACCGGTGGTCATCCCGTGGTACGCGCCGGTGAAGGCGGCCAGCCCCTGGCGCCCGGTGGCGGACCGGGCCAGCTTGAGCGCGGCCTCGACCGCGTCGGTGCCGGCCGGGCTGCAGAACTGGATACGGGCGGTACGCGCGAGCGCGGGCGGAAGCGTGGCGAAGAGGGCCTCGGTGAACGCGTCCTTCTCGGGGGTGGCGATGTCGAGGGTGTGCATCGGGCGACCGCTGTCGATCACCTTGCGCATCGCCTCGACGGCCACGGGGTGGTTGTGCCCGAGGGCCAGGGTGCCCGCGCCGGAGAGGCAGTCCAGATAGGTCCGGCCGTCGGCGCCCTCCACGGTCATGCCCGAGGCCCGCACGGGGACGATCCTCAGGTGGCGGGCGTAGGTGCGCGCGGACGACTCCCGGGCGTCCTGACGGCGCAGGATGCCCTCCATCTCCGGTTCCGTGGCTGCCGGTGTCGGCTCTGCCGAGGACATAGGTGCGGGCACTCCTGATCAGTGGGGAAAGGGGCGTACGGAGGTAGGGGTGGCGCGGAGGTGAGGGGAGGCGGCCGGCCGCCTCCCCTCACCTCCCTCAGCGCGTGCCGAGGTCGTCCTCGACCAGGCGCGCCAGCGACTCGACGGTGGGCGAGGCCAGGAAGTCACCCACCATGACATCGGCACCGAGCTCGTCCTCGATGCGGGCCAGCATCTCCATCAGGTGCATGGAGTCGCCGCCGGTGCCCACGAAGTGCTCGCGCAGGCCCACCGCCTGGAGGCCGAGGACCTCGCACCAGATGCGGGCGACCTCCTCCTCCGTCCCGGTACGGGGAGCTTCCGGCCCGGGGCCCGCCTCGGGCGGGGCAGGCAGCCGGGAACGGTCGAGCTTGCCGGTCAGGCCCACCGGGAGGCTGTCGAGCACCACGACGCGGGCCGGCACGGCGTGGTCGGGCAGCTGACGGCCGAGGTAACCGAGCAGCTCGTCCTCGTCCGGCGGCAGGAAGGTGGGGGAGGTGACGTAGGCCACCATGCGCGGCCCGTGCGACGGCTGCCGGTCGGTGACGACGGCGGCCTGACCGACCGTCGGGTGGACGCGAAGGAGCTTCTCCACCTCGGCGGGGTCCGCCCACTGGCCGCGTATCTTGACGCGCTGGTCGCGACGGCCGCAGAAGACGAGGCTGCCGTCGGGCAGCCGCCGGGCCAGGTCTCCCGTGCGGTACAGCGGCGTTCCGTCGGTGTCGGCCGTGAAGGCCGCGGCGGTGCGCCCGGGGTCCTGCCAGTAGCCGCGTGCGACGGCGGTGCCGCGCAGGACGAGTTCGCCGAAGACCTCGGTGGGCCGGCCGCTTCCGTCGGTCAGCAGGGCGTCGACGCCTTCGACCGGAAGGCCGACGGGCAGCGAGGCGCGCAGGGCGTCACCCGGCCGCACCAGGTGCTGGAGCGCCAGGGTGCACTCCGTCGGGCCGAGGCCGTTGACCAGCACGCAGGGGGAGGGGAAGACGGAACGGAAGGAGGCCGCGTCGGCGCCGGTCGCCTCCTCGCCCCCCAGGACGACCACGCGTACCGCCTCCAGCGCGGTGCCGCCGGTGCCCCGGCCCCGCACGTCGCCGTCCCGCGTGGGGCCCGTCAGGTGCCGGAAGACCGTGGGGGTGCAGTGCACGACGGTCGCGCCCGCGTCCGCCAGGGCGGTGCGCAGGGACGCGGGGGAGTGCGTGGTGGGGTCGACGACCTCCAGGCAGGCGCCCGTCAGGAGGGCGCCGAACAGGTCCATGACGCCCGCGTCGAAGGAGTACCGGGCCAGCAGCGGGACGCGGTCGCCCGGGCCCAGGCACAGCCGCGTGGCGTAGGTCAGGGCATGGCGCAGGACGTTGCCGTGCGTCTGCACGACGCCCTTGGGCGCGCCGGTGGTACCGGAGGTGTAGAGCACGTACGCCATGTCGTCCGCCACGGGTGAGGACGAGCCGGGGGCGGCGGGGCCGTCGGTGGCCTCCCTGGCCGAGCGGGGCGCGGTACGGGCGTCCTCCCCCACGGCGGGCAGGCTCAGGACCGGGAGGGCGGGGGCCAGGGCCGCGGCCCGGTCGGCGAGGCCGGCGTCGCACAGGACGGCGTGGGCGCCCGCGTCGGAGAGGATCGCGGCGAGCCGGGCGTCGTCCAGACGGGGGTCGAGGGGCACATAGGCGGCGCCGGCCTTGAGCGCCGACCAGACGCCCAGCACCGCGCCGGTGTCGTGCCCGCACAGCAGCGCCACGCGGCCGCTTCCCCCGGCCGGGGGCCGGGGGAGACGCCGTGCCGTGGCGTCGGTGAGCCGGTCGAGCTCCGCGTAGCCCAGCGGACCCGAGGGGCCGCGCAGCGCGGGGCGGCCGGGGTGGGCGGCGGCGGTGGCCCGGAAGCGGTCCACGAGGCTCTCGGCCGTACCGGGGGCCGGGGGCGTGAGGTGACCCGCGGGCGCGGGGATCCGCCAGGGGGCGGGGGCGGCTACGGGCGCGTCCTCGACCGGAAGTTCGGCGACGGGCCGGCCGGGTTCCTCCTCGGCGGCGCCGAGGAGGGTGGCCAGGTGCCGGAGCAGACGTTCCGCGGTCGCCCGCTCGTAGAGCTCCGTGTTGTAGGTGAGGCGGAGGGCTACGGAGAGGGCGGTGGCGTCAAGGGTGAAGACCATGTCGTGCGGGGGTGCGCCGGCGGTACCGGTGCCCGTCCCGTGGCCGGTGGCGAGGTGGTGGAACGCCACGGCCGTCCGCGGGGCGTGCTCGTCGGATCCCGTCTCCCGCCGCGGGAGCCGGGCGGCGGAGGCCTCGTCGGTGGTGTCCCGGTGGACGCGGTCCCACAGCGCGGTGAAGGACCCCTCCGGGTCGACCTGGGCGTACAGCGGCGCCGGTACGTACGCGCCGGCGGGGAGACGGACCGTCAGGACGAAGCCGGTCCGGGCGGTGTGACGGTGCAGAACGGCGCACAGCGCGGCGAGGGCGAACGCGGGGGAGCGCTCGTCCTCCGGCCGGAAGCGCGCGTGCGGGGCGGTACCGGGCGCCAGGAGCAGTTCCTCGGTCGCGGGACGGAACGCCTGGGGGACGCTGCGGGGCCGGTCGGCCGGCACCTCGACCGGGGTCGCGTCGTCGGGCGCGTGGCGTCCGTGGTCGTCGGGGGCTCCCGAGGCCGCGCTCCGGGGCGCGCCGGCGATGCCGTTCAGTCGCATGGGTGTTCTTTCGTCGGTGGTCGGGGGCGCGGGCGGACGGAGCGCGCGGTGGCCGGTCAGGTGGTGAGGAAGTCCGGGTGGGGATGGCTGAGGAAGTCCCGGTGGGAGATCTCCCAGCCGTACGCCCCGGCGAGCGGGAAGACCACGACGTCGCCGGCGCGCAGCAGACCGACGCGGGGGGCACGGGTGAGGACGTCGGCCGGGGTGCCCAGCTCACCGCAGAGGGCGACGGCCGAATCCCGGATCTCGGGACGGTCGAGGGGCCAGGGCCAGTCGTCGACGCCGACCACGGCGAAGGGGTGGTCCGCCCGGAGGACGGCGGGCAGCCGGAACTGGTGGATGCCGCCGCGCAGGACGGCGAAGGCCTGGCCGTGGTTGTGCTTGAGGTCGAGCACCTCGGCGCAGTAGTAGCCGTGATCGGCGACGAGCGAGCGGCCGGGCTCGATGACGAGCTCGGTCCCGGTGAGGGCCTCGGCCCGCTCGTGCAGGCCGGCGGCGAAGTCGTCCCAGGCGAAGTGCCGTCCGGCACCGGTGTAGTCGACGCCGAAGCCGCCGCCGATGTCGAGCACCTTGGTGGGGACGCCGTGGCGTGCGCGCAGTTCGGCGGCGAGGGCCAGACAGCTGTCGACGAACGCCAGATGGGACGCGGCGTCGGTGTTGTTGGACACCGAGTGCAGGTGCAGCCCCTCGACCTCGATGTGGGGAGCGGCCAGCGCGGCGGCGATCACCTCGGGCAGCTGCTCCTCGTCGACGCCGAACTGCGTGGCGACACCGACCATCTGACGGGTGCCGGTGACGAGCGGGCGGCGGGTGTTGACGCGCAGCTGGACGCGGGCCCGGGTGCCGAGGCGGCCGGCGACCGCGTCGAGGCGGGCCAGGTCGGCCGTGCTCTCCACGTTGAAGAGGTCGACGCCCGCGCGCAGTCCCTCCTCGATGTCCTTCCAGGTCTTGCCGGGGCCGTTGAAGACGACCCGGGCACCGGCGTCGGCGGCGCGGGCCTTGCGCAGCTCTCCCACGGAGGAGATCTCGAAGCCGTCGACGCGGGGGGCCAGGGCGCGCAGCACCTCGGGGCGCGAGTTGGCCTTGATCGCGTACAGCAGGGTGCAGGCGTCCGGGAGGGCGGCGCGCAGGCGCCCGGCGCCCTCGGCGATGGCCGTCGTGTCGTGGACGTAGGCGCAGAACGGCTCGGCGCGCTCGCGGGCGGCGGCGATGCCGGTGCGGATCTGCTCGGCCACGTGCGCGGGCAGCGCGTGACCTTCGTGGCGGTGGGTCTGCATGGTGGTGGGTTCTCCCGCGCGGGGTCACCGTCCGGGGCGCCGGTGGTGACGAACAGTCAAGGGACGGGGGTCAGTGGTCGGTTGCCGCTACGGAGGGCGCGCCCGCGGCTCGGTGCAAGGGGTTGTCGACCCGCTGGTACAGCTCGCCGGCCGCGTCCCCCTCCAGCCGCATGCGGACGAACATCTTCTGGCGGAGGGCGGGCGCGCTGATCGCCGCCCGGTCGGCTCCGGCGCGGAGGGCGAGACCCGGGCGGCCGGCCAGCTCCGCGAAGGCGCGTTCGGCCTCCTCCCAGGTGGCCCGCCAGCTCTCCTCCTCGGGGAGGGCGAACTCCTCGGCGAGCGTGCCGACGAACTCGGTGACGTTCGCCCGCAGGACCGCGTAGCAGAACCGGTCGTGGAGCTTGGCGGGATCGGAGATGACGGTGACGGAGCCCGGGTGGGGGTCGAACGCGACACCGGCCTCCCGCAGGCGGCCCGCGTGCAGGCGCATGCCGGCGAAGTCGCGCAGCAGCAGCCGGACGGGCCGGCCGTCCCGGAAGACGACCACGGTGTTCTGGAGGTGGCTCTCCAGGGCGATGCCGTAGGCGACCATCAGGGTGAGGGTGACGGGCAGGAGCAGGCCGAGGTAGTCGCGCAGGACGGCGCGGGCGGCCTCCAGGTGCCCGATGTCCCGGGCGCGGGCGTACTGGACGACGAGGTCGGCGAGGAGCGTGCGCCCCGTGACGGGCGAACGCGCGAACAGCGCGCAGCCGCTCAGTGCGCTCTCGCCGGGGGCGACGTGGGAGGAGAGGTCCTCGCGCAGCAGCAGGGAGAGGTTGCGCCGGAGGGCGTCGCCCCGGCCGGGCTCCAGCTCGGGTCCGCCGGGGGAGTCCGAGGCGAAGGAGAGGCCCGCCAGCTCGCGTACGGGCCGGGCCCGGCGGGCGAGGCCGGGCTCCGCGGCGAAGATCTCCGTGAGGATCCGGCTCACGGCGGGGCCGTTGCGCGTCGAGGCGGGGGAGATGTTGCGCCGGGTGGAGGTGAGCAGGACGTCCAGGGAGGTCTTGACGACCAGACGGCGTCCGTCCGCTCCCGGCTCGGTCACCACGCTGCGCACGGACGCGGTCGGGCGGGCCGGCAGGACGGCGTCCGGCAGGAGGACGACGGTCCCTTCGGCGATCTGGGCGGCGTAGCAGGCGGGAATGGTGTGGTCCGCCTGCCAGGGGTGGACGGGGTAGACGCGGAAGCCGTCCGGGTCCAGGCCGCGGTCGGTCAGTTCGCGGCGGGCGTGGCGGTAGAGCGCGGGGAAATGGCCGGCGAGGATCTCGTCGGCCTCACGGCCCTCCGGGTCGGGGGTGGCGAGGGTGTGACCGGTGCGGACGGCCACCAGGCGCAGGCCGGTGCGGCCCGCGTTCTCGGCCGCGTAGAGGTGGTTCTCCTCCGGGAGCATGCCCTTGCGCACCCGGCCGCACGGGTGGATGTTGTGCCCCTCGGCGCACAGCCCGTCGGCCAGGAGGTTGATGTCGTCGGCGTCGGTGTCCCGGCCGAGCAGCGCCAGGAGCTCTCCGGCGTCCCGGGCCCCGAGGCGGCGGGCGGTGGCCGCGAGGGCCTCCGAGCGGAGGTCGACGTTGGTGTGGGAGAGGGCCAGGTTGGCGACCGAGTCGGCCACCTCGGCCGTGAACTCCTGCCAGGCCCGGCGGTGTCCGGGCGCGGCGAGCGGGGTCAGGGCCGTGAGCAGGGTGACGGGGTGGCCGACGAGTTCGCGGCCGTTCGCGGTGATCAGGCAGACGGTCGGGGTGGTGCGGGTGCGGCGCAGGGTCGACCGGTCGATGACTCCGACGGCCAGCAGGGTCCCGTCGGTGACGGGCAGGAGCAGGACGCCGGTGGCGCCCTCCTCGGTGAGGACGTCCAGCGCCTCCCGGCCGAGGAGGGCGCCCGCCTCGCCGGAGGGGTCCGCCGCCAGGGTGCGGACCCCGGCGGAGGGCCAGACCTCCTCGCGCAGGAGCGCGGCGAGGAGCCGGGTCATGGTGCCGCGCGCGGCCCGGGGTAGCCGGGCCGGGTAGGCGGCGGCCCGCTCCGGGTGGTGTGCCGCGAGGTGGGCCAGCATCCGGTGCTCTTCGTCGGTGACGGGGACGGCGGCCACCGGGCTGGTTGTGGTGACGGTCAACGCAGGGCCTCTCGTGCGTGCTTACGCGCCGCGGTGCAGGGGGTTGGCCACGCGCCCGTGGAAGACGATGCTGGGGCGCTTGGCCATGTCCCGGTAGCCGTCCTGGAGCAGGCGGTGGCGGTTGAGGCAGAGGCGGTCCAGATCGGGGGCGAGGAGGTCGAACAGGGCGTAGCGGTCCGCGAGTTCGGGGAAGCGCTCCTGGTAGCTGAGGATCTCCTCGCGGACCAGGGTCCAGAAGGTCTCCTGGGGGACGCCGAGGTGCTGCTCGACGAGGTCGGCGAGGTAGCGGAAGTGGCCGACCAGGAGGGCGCCCTGGATGTACTGGCAGAGCATGTCGGGCGACTTCGAGCGCAGGGCCCGCGCCACCGGCTCGGGCATGCCGGCGGCCTGCGGCAGGGGCACTTCGGAGACGTTGACGTCGTCGACGAAGTCCTTGACGGCCAGGCGCACGGGGACGTCCTGCTCGTCGAAGACCACGATGGCGTTCTCGCCGTGCGGGGAGAACGCGACGCCGTACTGGTAGAGGAAGTGCAGCAGGGGCGGCAGCAGGGCGCCGAACAGGCGTGCCAGCCAGTCCTGGGGCGACAGCCCGGAGCGGGTCACGAGTTCGGTGACCATCGCGCGGCCGGTGCGGTCGGTGTAGAGGAGGCTTGCCAGGGTGCGGGCCCGCTCGCCGGAGTCCAGGAAGGAGGCGAGGGGCTGCCGCCAGATCACGCCGAGCATCTCGCGGTGCTGGTAAGGCGCGTCGGGCATGGTGCCCAGGACGGGGTGCGGCACGGCGACGGAGGCGACCTCGCCCAGCAGCACCACACGTGCCTCGTCGCGCAGGAAGGGGTCGGCGTCGCGCAGTCCGAGCACCCAGCTGGTCAGGGCGGGGGCGGCGCAGGTGCGGGCCGTGGGCAGGCCGCGCCAGACCAGCGTGTTGAAGATGGTCAGCGGCAGCTTGACGTGCCGTCGCCCGGGTGTATCGATGTTGGTGAAGGTGCGGATGGACTGCTGCGGCAGATAGCGGTCGGGGCCGTCCCCCAGGGGGACGACGCGTCCTTCGGCGATCTCCCCGCCGAAGACGGGCACGACCGTGCGGTCCCACTGCCAGGGGTGGACCGGCAGCCAGTGGTAGTCGCCGGGGTCCAGGCCGCGTTCCGTGAGGCGGGCGGTGAAGGCCGCGCGGGTGGCCTCGTCGAGCTCCTCGGCCAGGATCCGCTCCTGGGAGAGCCCGCTGACGGCCTGATAGGTGGCCAGGTCGCGGTGGACGGCCATCCACGGCAGCCGCAGCGGCTCGCGCGACTCGGGGGCGTAACGGGCGACGTCGGAGGCGGTGAAGCCCATGCGGCCCTTGTTGGGGATCAGCCACGGGTGGCCGGTCTGGTGGCCTTCGAGCTCGGCGTAGGGCAGGTCGGCGAGTTCGCCGACGCCGGGGGAGTCGCCGGTGAGGAGGCCGGTGTCGGCGACGAGCGTGGCCGTCAGTTCGCACACCAGGTGGCCGGCCGTGTCCCCGGCGATGCCGAGCGCGGCGTAGGCCTCGCGCAGGAACCGCACCGCGTCGTCGGCGTCCGCCTCCTGCCCGTCGGCGTCGCGCCGGCGCAGCGACGCCGGGTCGACGTGCCAGGACTCGAAGGCGCCGCGGCGGGCCTCGAAGAGGTACCCGACGCCGTCGGGCAGGTCGACGCGGTACCGGCCGGGAGCGACCTCGGCGGGGGTCAGCAGCTGCTCGAAGGAGAGCTCGGCGAGCGTCTTCGCCAGCAGCTCGCGGTTGGCGGCACGCCAGGCGGGGCCGGTGAGGGTGGCGGGTACGAACAGGGACATGGGTCTCCTCGCGGTGGGGCGGTGGCGGGCCTGGTGGGCGTCAGCGCGCGGACTTCCGCGCGAACAGCGAACCGAGCTGCCGGTCGAGGGACCAGGCGGTGTCCAGGTCGGGGGCGGCGATGCAGTACATGACGCCGTTGCGGCCGTCGAAGGCGTTGGTGAACAGCACACCGGTACGGGTGGCGGGGTCGTAGGCGTGCCCCGAGGCGGTGAGCCGTTCCAGGGCGTCGGCGAAGGAGCCGACCGCCCAGCCCTCGGGCCACACGCGTTCCAGGATGAGGCGGTCCGTGCCGTAACCGTCCCCGATCACCTGCTCGCCCAGCACCGCGTAGATGTGGGTCGAGCCGGTGATCCGGCCGTTGTACTCGGTGAAGAGGACCTCGCGGCGGGGGGTGACGATGGCGTCGGTGGCGCACCTGCCGCGGTATCCCATGGCGTGCAGGGATTCGCACAGCTCGCGCCCGCCGTCGACGAGCGCCCGCATGACCTCGGGCTCCAGGCCCACGCACGGCATGACCTGGCCCACGGCGTACGGGGCGGACAGCAGCTCGCCGTCGCCGGCCAGTTCCACGCCCTCGTCGGATATGAGGTACTCGGTGAAGTAGGCGGAGCTGTCGCGGTGGTACCGCTCGACCACGGGGCGGCTGCGGCCGCCGCCGGTGAGCCACTCCCACCGTTCGTCGAGGTAGGCGCGCACGGCGGCGCGGTCGGGGACCGTGACGGTGCGGCGGGCGCCGATGGGGCGGATGCCGCCGGTGGTGCTGAGGATCTCGTTGCCGTGGCCGCCGGAGAGGAAGTCGTGCTTGACCATCACCGGCTCACCGCTCGCGAGGAGTTCGACGATGGTGGTCTCCGCGACGTCCTTGCTGGTGGCGACCGCGCCCGCCGGGACGGGCACGCCGGCGCCGCCGGCGAGGGTGCGGAAGACGGACTTGCTGTTGGTCAGCGGTCCGCCGCCCTGGTCGACGAAGCCGTAGCCGGGGAGGGCGGCGGGCGCGCCCAGGGTGCGGGCCAGGCGGGCGACGGCGGCGTCCGGCCACAGGGAGAAGACCTCGGTGACCGCACGGCCTCCGAGGGCCGCGCGCAGGGCCGCGACGAACTCGGGCCGGGCCAGCCGGCCGGGGCTGAGCGTGCCCTCGCCGCCCTCGTCGCTCGGGGGGACGACGACGGTGAGCGTGTTCCGGTCGACGCCGGTCAGCGCGGTGGCGTAGGCGAGGAAGTCCTCGTCGATCGCCGCGGGCAGTACCAGGATGTCTCCGTCGGCGGCGAACCACGCCAGCCGCTGGACCCACCACCCGGTCCACCCCCGGTCGGTCCGTACGTCCTCGCTGAAATCGTTGCCGACAAGTACACGGGTCACGGGTGTTTCTTCCCCATCGGTCGGGCTCCGGCGGCCTTGACGACCACCGGCGCGTTCTGGAAGCCCAGCGGCCGGATTCCGGTGTCGAAGTCGCTCTGCGGTTCCCGGCCGTTTCCACCCCGCATTCCGGGCGATCGCAGCGGGCATCCGGTCCCACTCGCGGACCTGAAACGAAGGCGACTCCACCATGGCGTGACGAGGCGGGTCCACGGGAGCGTCCACCGCCCCTGGGCAAACGGCCCCGGAAGCACTTGAACGAGCTTCCGAAGTCCCCCTCGCATTGCCAGCGCCTTACCTTACAACGTGTTGGTTGATGGTCGGAACCAGCAGTTCCATGGGATACTCGACCGCGCCCATCACCCGGTTGACCAGCCATCACGTCCCGCGTCGGGCTGAAGAGCCAGATGGCCCGGCATGTGGAATCGGCAGATTCGATGCAACTGACAGGCATTCACTTTCTGATATTTTTACGCCGTGCGCGCTTTTCTTATATCCGATTCAAGTATCCCTGACTGCCGCTCGCCGGTCCGCTTTATCCTCCGGCTCGGTTCGGAATTCCGAATACCTCTCTTCCTCGGCATGGTCTACGGCGTGGCGACGATGGTCGCCAAGTCCCTGGTCCCCGTGGTACTTGGGCTAGCCATCGACCGCGGCATCGTGGCTCACGACCGCAGTGCCCTGTGGCTGTGGAGCGGCATTCTGCTCGCCCTCGTCGTGATGCAGGCGGGTACCACCACGCTCCAGGAGCGTTGTGATTTCGCCGTCAATTCCGGCCCGTCCTTCCGCGCGATGCAATACGTCAACCGGCACGCCGCCGTGCTCGGCGCGGACCTGCGGAAGCACGCGTCCACCGGTGAGGTCGTCAACATCGGCACGGGTGACATCGAGCCCATCGGCCGTGCCCTGGCGGCCACGTCCCGCGGCGCCGGCGCCGTCGTCGCGATCGTCCTGATCGCCGTGATCATGCTCTCCAGCGCCTGGCAACTGGGCCTGACCGTCCTGACGGGCGTCCCGCTGATCGTATGGCTGATGACCCTGGCCGTACGCCCCCTGCGGCGCCGTCAGGGAGCCCTGCGCAAACAGCAGGGGGAACTGGCGGCCTTCGCCGTCGACACCACCACCGGACTCGGCGTCCTGCACGGCTTCGGCGGCGCCGCACGGTTCGCCGAGCGGTACCGCGAGGAATCCCAGCGGACCCGGCGGCTCGCGACGCTGACCGCCCGCTCCGAAGGAGCGCTGGCGGCCGTCAAGACCTTCCTGCCCGGCGCGTTGGGCACCGTCGTGGTCTGGCTGGGCGCCCGTCTCGTCCTCGACGGCACCCTCACCGTCGGACAACTCGTCGCGTTCTACGGCTACGCCGTCTTCCTGGCGACCCCGCTGCGCTGGCTGACCGACTCCTTCGAGGCGCTCACCCGCGGCCAGATCTCCGCCGAACGCGTCTGCCGCTTCCTGCGCGCCGAGCGCCTGCTCCCCGGCGACGCCGACGGGGCGGACGACCGGCACACCGGCACACCGGCCCCCGAGGGCCCGCTGACCGACCCGCTGTCACGGCTGACCGTCCGGCCCGGCTCGTTCACCGCCGTCGCCTGCGCTTCCCCCGCCGACGCCGCCACCCTGGCCGACCGCCTGGGCCGCTACACGGAATCCGACGTCACCTGGGGGGACGAGCCACTGCGCGCACGCCCCCTCGACGACACCCGTGCGCGCGTCATGGTCCTGCGCAACGACGACCGCCTCTTCGCCGGCCCCCTGCACGCCGAACTCGACCCCCTCGGCCGCACCACACGCCAGGACCTGCTCGAACTCACCGGGACCGTCGTCGCACGCGAGGTCGTCGACGCCCTGCCCGGCGGCCTCGACGGCGAGGTGCGCAGCGCGGGCCGGAACTTCTCCGGCGGCGAACGCCAGCGCCTGCGGCTGCTCCGCGCCCTGGCGGCCGACCCCGAGGTCCTGCTGCTCGTGGAACCGACCAGCGCCCTGGACGCCCACACCGAGGCCCGGCTCGTCCAGCGGCTGCGCGCGCACCGCGACGGGCGCACCACCGTGGTGTTCACCACCAGCCCCGTCGTCCTCGGCCAGGCCGACCATGTGGCCTACGTGGACGACACCACCACCGTCGCCGCGACCGGACCGCACCACAAGCTGCTGGCCGACGGCCGCTACCACTCACTCGTGACCAGGGAAGGCGACCCGACGTGACCGTACTGCCCGTCGTTTCCTCGCAGGAGGCACGGCGCCACGCCCGCCGCCTCGTGCTGAAGCACCCCGGGGAACTGGCGACGGTCCTCGGCCTCCACGGGCTGAGCACCGCGTGCGGACTCACCGCCCCGCGCCTGCTCGGCGACCTGGTGGAGGATGTCCGGGCCGGGGTCGACTCGGTCTCCACGGCCGCCGTCCTGATCCTCGCCTTCGTCCTGGCCCAGTCCCTCCTGCTCGGCCTGGCGGTCAGCAGCACGGCCCGGCTGTCGGAGAAGGTGGTCGCCGAACTGCGCGAGGAGTTCCTCGACGACCTCCTGCGCCTCCCCCTGGCGCGCGTGGAGGAGGCAGGCGTCGGCGACGTCCTCACCCGCTCCACCCGCGACGTCGACGCCCTCGCCCGCGTCGCCCGCTACGCCCTGCCGAGCACCCTCGTGGCCCTGACCACCATCGCCACCACGGTCGGCGCGCTGCTGCTCACCGGCTGGCTCATGGTCGTGCCCGTCCTGCTCCTGGTGCCCGTGCTGTGGCCCGTCACCCGCTGGTACCTCGGCCGTGCCCGCGAGGGCTACCTGCGCGAGCGGACGTCCTACGCACAGACCGCGGAGACCCTCGCCGAGACCGTCGCCGGCGCCCGCACCGTCGAGGCCCTGAGCCGGGTGCCGCAGCGCACCGCGCGCATGGACCGGGCCGTGGAGAAGACGTACGGAGCACAGCGGCACACCCTGTGGCTGCGCTCCGTCTTCCTGCCCGTCACCGACACCGCCATCGCCCTGCCCACCGTGCTCACCGTCGTCCTGGGCGGTCTGGCCTACGACCAGGGGTGGGTCTCACTGGCGGGAGTCACCGCCGCCACCCTCTACACCCAGCAGCTGACCGGGCAGATCGACATCCTGCTGTTCTGGCAGGACAAGCTCCAGGTCGGCGGCGCCTCCCTGGCGCGCCTGCTGGGTGTCCGTCAGGAAGCCGACCCCGAGCACGCCGCGGCCGCTCCCGAGCGCGCCGCGGCCCACCGGGACCTCCGGCTGAGCGGAGCCGGCTTCGCCTACACCGACGGCCAGGAGGTCCTGCGCGACATCGACCTGACCATTCGTCAGGGTGAGCGGGTGGCCGTGGTCGGGCCGTCCGGAGCGGGCAAGACGACCCTGGTCCGGCTGCTCACCGGCACCGACCGGCCCTCCACCGGCACGGTCACGGTCGGCGACGTGCCGCTGGCCGACATCCCGCGCTCCACGCTGCGCGCGGAGATCGCTCTGGTCACACAGGACCACCACATCTTCCGCGGCACCCTCCGGGACAACCTCCTGCTGGCCGCGCCGGAGGCGGACGAGAAGGAACTGCGCGCCGCGCTGGAAGCCGTGGGGGCCTGGGACTGGGCCTGTGAGACGGGTCTGGACGCGTCCCTCCAGGGCCCCGGCGCGGAGCTCGCCCCCGACCGGGCCCAGCAGCTGTCGCTGGCCCGTCTGCTGCTGAGCGACCCCCACACCCTCGTGCTCGACGAGGCGACCTCCCTGCTCAGCCCGCGCTCGGCCCGTGACGTGGAGCGCTCCCTGGCCGCCGTGACGGCCGGCCGTACGGTCATCTCGGTCGCGCACCGCCTGCACACCGCGCACGACGCGGACCGGGTGCTGGTGATGGACGGCGGCCGGATCGTCGAGGACGGCTCCCACACCGAGCTGCTGCGCAAGGACGGCGCCTACGCCGCCCTGTGGCGATCCTGGCACGGAGCCGGCGTCTGACGCCCCGGCGCCCACGGCGAAACGCCCCTGGCCGGGCGCGGTACGGAGATCTCCTTCGTGCCGCGCCCGGCCAGGGGCGTTCCGGGTACGCGGGGTGCCCGTCCGGCCGGGCCGGGCACCCCGCCACGGGTCATGCCTTGGTGGCGACCATCAGGCTGTGCTCGTAGGGCAGACCGGTGATCGCCTCGACGGAGGGGAAACCGGCCTCGCGCATCAGCCGCTCGTACTCCTCCACCGGGTACGCCAGCCCCTGACCGGTGGCCAGCACGGTGAGGTACAGCGAGAGCCGGGCGGAGTAGACGCCGCGCTCCTGGTCGTTGAGCGTGAACCCGTAGATGAACAGGCGGCCGCCCGGACGCAGCGCCGCGTGCGCCTTGCGCAGCAGGACGAGGATGCGCTCGGGCGAGAGCACCTCCAGGCAGTGGCTGAACAGTACGGCGTCCACGCCCCCGGGGAAGTCGTCCTCGAAGAGGTCGCCCCCCTGGTAGGTGATCCGGCCGTCCGCGGCGGTGCCTTCGCTCTCCTCGGCGAGCGCGACGACGCTCGGCAGGTCGAAGATGGTGACCGTGTTCCCGGGGAAGCGCGCGAGCAGCTCACGGGCCGTCGTGCCGTCGCCGCCGCCGATGTCCAGCAGCCGCTCCCCGGGGGCCAGGCCGATGTGGTCCAGCAGGCCGCTCATGCTCTGCAGGGTGAACGCCGACATGGAGGCGTGCAGGACCGCCTCCCGCTCGGGAACGTGGGACAGCCGCTGGTACAGGGTGGGCTCGTCCCCCGGGTACCCGGCCAGGGCCGTGTTGGTGCCGGCCCGCAGCGCGGTCGTGGCGTGCGGGAACGCCGGGTAGTAGATGTCCTGCCAGCCGCGCAGGATGTGCTTCCAGCTGTCGGGACCGTCACCGGTGAGGAGCTCCGCGGCGACCGCGGTGTTGGAGTACCGGCCGTCCTCCTTGTCCACCAGCTCGGTGGCGCACAGGGCGTGCATCAGGACGCGCAGCTGGTGCGTCGGCAGCTGGGTACGGGCCCGCACCGTCTCGAACGGGGCGGGCCCCTCGGCGAGCGTGTCGAAGACACCCAGCTCGATGCCGGCCACGAGGGCGTTGAAGAGTGCCGGTCCGTTGACGATCAGGCCGAAGCGCTCCAGGAGCCGGCTGGTGTCGGGGGCGTCGTTCACGATGTGTGGATCCTTGTGTGTGTCGGGACGATCTCCTGGAGGAAGCCCGCCAGGCGGCGCACCCCCTCCTCGATCGCGGGTGTGTCCAGGTAGCTGCAGGACAGGCGCAGTTCGTGGTCACCGGCGTCGCCGATCCAGAACGGCGCCATGGGCGTCCACAGCACGCCGTGCCCGGCCGCGCAGCGCTTCAGCAGCGCGGTGTCCGCGGGCACGGGCAGCCGCATCCGGACGAAGAAGCCCCCTCGGGGGCGGTTCCAGGTCACGGCACCGGTCAGCTCCGGGCGGGAGCCGACGTGCCGGTCCAGGGCGTCCAGCAGGAAGGTGAGGTTCTCCCGGTAGACCCGGGCGCGTTCGCGGCCCAGACCGGCCAGGGAACCGCCGTGCTCGAGGAGCATGCCGGCGATGACGGCCTGGCTCAGCGGGGCCGTGTTGACCGTGACCATGCTCTTGAGCACGGCCAGCTCGTCGGCGAGCAGCCGATCCCTGCCGGAGCCGGTCACGGGCTGGTCCGCGACGACGAAGCCGACCCGGGCACCGGGCAGGCAGACCTTGGCGAAGGTGCCCAGGTAGATGACGCGGGTATCGCGGTCGAGGGCCTTCAGCGGCGGCACCTCCGCGCCCGGGGGCGCGGTGAAGGCGTAGGCGCCGTCCTCCAGCAGGAGGAGGTCCTCCTCCTCGGCCACGGCCAGCAGGGCATGACGGTCGGCCAGGCCCATCACGGTGCCGGAGGGGTTGGCGTAGTCCGGCGCCACGTACAGGGCGCGGACGCGACGTCCCTCGGCACGGGCGGCACGGCAGGCCGCGCGCAGCTCGTCCAGATCGGGGCCCCGATCGGTGTCGGCCACACCGACCACGCCCACGTCCAGCAGCCGAGCCGCTCCCACGATGCCCACATAGCTGGGGGTGGCCACCGCCAGCAGGTCACCGGGGGAGGGGCACAGCGCGCGCAGGGTGAGGAACATGGCCTCCTGCGCGCCGACGGTGATCACCACGGACTCCGGCCGGGTGGCCATCCCGTGGTCGCGGCCGAGGGCCTCGGCGACGATGTCGTTGATCAGGCCGCGGCTCGGTCCGTACTCGTGCAGGAGGCGGCGGGCCCGCTCGTCCGTCAGGCCGCGCGAGGTCCGCAGGTGGTCGAGGTAGACGTCGGTGTAGTGGGAGAGATCGGTGTTCTCCAGGTGCAGCAGCCGCGGTGCGCCCGGCGCGAAGGAGATCGCGTCGGGATAGCGGCCCATGACCTCGTTGAGGAAGCTGATGGAGCCCAGCACCGGATCCTGGAGGGAGCCGTGCAGAGCGGATTCGTCGAGCAGAGGCATCGAAAGTCACTCCCCGCGCGGCCGGCCGGGCGTCCGGGCGACCTTTTCCAGGACGTCCGTGGCGTAGAGGCGGGTGGCCTGGACGTAGGCGAATTCGGCGAGATAGGCGAGGAAGCGGTCCCGCGGTTCCTCGGCGAGAGCCAGCATCCGGCGGTTGGCGGTCACGGCCGGGTTGTCGAGGCGCGCGGCCGCGGCGTCCACGCGCGCGGTGATCTCCTCGCCCGGGACGACCTCGTCGCACACCAGCAGGGCGTCGGGATCGGTGGCGTGGATGCGGCGCCCGCCCAGGATCACCTGGCGGGCCGGGCGCGCCCCGGTCATCCGGCCCAGCCGGAAGTTGCCCGCGCCCGGCACGATGCCCTCGTTCGCGGCGGGCAGACTGAAGTGGGCGTCGTCCGCGGCGATCACGTGGTCGAAGACCATCAGCAGCTGCATGCCCCCGCCGATGGCGAACGAGTCGACCGCGGCGATCCACGGCTTGTGCCGCGTGCGGTACGGGTACGCGTCGGGGGCGGGGTCCACGAGCAGGCCGTGGGCGATCTTGGTGAGGTAGCCGAGCTCACGGCGCAGCAGGAACCCGGTCAGGGAGATCCTTCCGGCGTGGAGCTCCTTGAGGTTGATCCCCGCGCTGAAGACCCGTCTGCCCGCGTAGCGCGGGTGGGTCATCGTGCCGCCGCGTACGACGCCGACGTGGCTGGCCTCGTCGAGCAGGACGAGGTCGACCGCCGTCTCCATGTCGTCGATGAGCCGCTCGTCCTCGGCGTTGAGGCAGTGGGCGTTGTCGACGGTCAGGTGGGCGGTGGTGCCGTGGCGTTCGAGGCGCACGCTCGCGAGGCGCACGCTGCCCTCGGTCCGGAAGCGCTCGCGCAGCTCCAGGGCCCGGGGGCAGGGCAGCGCCATGGCGTCGGCGAGGTGCGGTCCGGCGTACGGGGAGCGCAGCAGGGCGCGGAAGAAGATGCCCTGGTCGATCTCCAGGCCCTCCTTGGCCGCCTGCGGGAGGGCCCGCTCCGCGGCCAGTCGCTCCTCGGCCGGGACGAGGCCGGGGAACCGGTCGGCCGCGGCCCGGGCGAGTCCGTCCAGGCGGAGGTGGACCGTGCGGCCGTCGGTGAGCGCGTCGTAGACCGCGTCGGCGTGCCGGTGGAGGAAGCGCTGCCGCAGGGACCGCGAGGCGGTGTGCAGCTCCTCGGCGAGCGCCCGCTGCGCGGGGTCGCGGAGGGGCGGGGCGGGCAGCCCTGCCAGGCGGGCGGCGGTCGCCGTGGTGTGCTCGGACAGGAGCGCCGTGTCCTCGGCGAGCGCACCGGTGAGGGTGGGCGGGGTCGTGGTCACGGGGCCTCGTTCCCGCCGGTGCTCCCGCTGCCGTCCCGGGGTGCCAGGCGGCGCAGCTCGCGGTCGCAGGCGGCCAGATGGGAGCCGAGGGCCTCCTCGTGCTCGGTGGTGGCCGCTTCGAGCAGCAGCTGCCGGCGTACGGCCATCTCGGCGCCGGCCGTGCGGCCCAGCAGGAGGGCGGCCGCGCGGACGGTGTCGTCGACCTCGGTGGTCAGCTCGTCGACGAGCCCCATGCGGTGGGCGCTCTCGGCGGACAGCTCGTGCCCCCACAGGACGAGCTGGCGGGTGCGGGCCGCGCCGATCTGGTTGACCAGACGGTGGACGGCCATGCCGGGCCAGAAATGACCCTCGTTGACGGGCAGCAGGAGCCGTAGGTCCGGGGTGGCGATGCGGTAGTCGGTGGCGAGCAGCAGGTCCAGGGCGGCGCCCTGGCAGCCGCCTTCGGCGACGGCGATGGAGACGGCCTCCAGCCGCTCCAGGCGGCGCACCGCGCGCTCCCAGCGGTTGACGTCCTGCACGCCGACCCGGCCCGGCCAGGGGCTGCGGGCGGAGACCGGTGCCCGGGTGGCGCCCAGCCGGAGGGCGAGGGTGGGCGGGACCTCCTGGTTCGCGGCCCAGTCACAGGCGTCGTCGACCGCCTTCGTGAGCTCGGCCAGCGGGCGGCCGCTGTCGATGTGCAGCGTGAGGCCGGGCCCGCCGAGGGGCTCGGTCCGTGTCGTGAGGGTGTCCATAAGGGGTTCCCTTCAGGGTCGTCGGATGCGTCAGGGACACCGGGTGACGCACGCGTCACCGTCCCCGGGGACGGGCGCCGTCGGCACCCGTGGCTCGGTCACCAGCGCAGCAGGGCCGTCTCCACGGTCGAGCCCGGGCCCATGGTCATCAGCACCCCGTGGTCGCCCGGGGCGGTGACGCCCTCCTCGCTCAGCCGCCGGTAGGAGAAGAGGAAGGAGCCGCTGGAGAGGTTGCCGTGATCGGCCAGGACGCCGGTGGTGTGGCGCAGGTCGTGGCGGGTCAGGCGCAGGTTCACCCGCACGGAGTCGATGACCTTCTTGCCGCCCGAGTGGACGATCCAGTGGGCGATGTCCGAGCGGCGCAGGCCGGTGCCCTCCAGCAGCGCGCCGACCGTCTCCTCGGCGTGGGCACCGACGACGTAGGGGATCTCCCGGTCGAGGAAGAAGCTGAACTTGCCGTGGTCGTCGTCCCACTCGTAGCGCATCGCCTCGCTCGCCTCGGGGACGATGCGGCTGGCGAACTTCAGGACGACGGGACCCTCGGCCGGAGCGGCCGTCGCGGCCGGGCCGGGCTCCCCGGGCTCCCCGGACGCTTCGGTCGGCGAGGCCGCGTCGGCGGTGACCGCGACGGCGGCGGCACCGTCACCGAAAAGGCTGTTCACCACGGACGTACGCATCGTCCCGTCGAACACATAGGCCGCCGAGCACGCCTCGATGCACACCATGAGAGCGATTTTCCCGGGATTCGCACCCGCCCAGCCGGAAACCGCGTTCAGCGCGTTCAGCCCGGCATTGCAGCCCATTCCCACGACGTCCAGACGGGAACAGGAAGTGTCGAATCCCAGCTCCTTGATGACTTTCGCACTGAAACCCGGGGTGATGAATCCGGTCGAGGAGACGCAGCAGAGATAGGAGACGTCCTCCGGTGCCGCGCCGATCTTCCCGAGACACTCCGCGATCGCGGTGCGGGCCATGTCCAGGCCGCTGTCGACGTGCTTGCGCAGCAGTTCGCCCTGCGATTCCTGGCGCCGGGCGCCGTCCGGCCCGACCGGCGGAAGGGTCAGGTGACGGCGCTCGATCGCGCTGTTCAGGTAGAGCGACCGAATGCGCGGGTCGTCGACCCGGAAGATTTCCAGCAGCTCTTCCTGCGAATAGGAGTGCGGGGGTACCCCGGTCCCCACCGCGGTGATGCGTGGCAACGGCCGTGACGGCGCTGCTATGTTCGACAACATGACACCTTCGGAAATAGACGGCACATCCGGCGCCCGGCCGCGAGTCCGGTACGAGAAGAAAGGGCACGCGGCTTTCATCACACTCGACAGGCCCGAGGTCCTCAATGCGATGGACATCCGCATGCACGAGGAGCTGGCCGCTGTCTGGGACGATTTCGAGGCCGATGAATCCCTGTGGGTTGCGATCCTGACGGGCGCGGGCGACCGGGCGTTCTCGGTGGGGCAGGACCTCAAGGAGCTCGCCGCCCGTGACGCCGCCGGCACCGCGGGAGTGTCGACCTTCGGCAGCCGCGGCAAGCCCGGCTGGCCCCGGCTCACCGAGCGTTTCGGGCTGACCAAGCCGGTCGTCGCCAAGGTGCGCGGGTACGCCTTCGGCGGCGGCTTCGAACTCGCCTTGGCCTGTGACTTGATCATCGCATCGGACGACTCCCGCTTCGCCCTGCCCGAGGCGCGCCTCGGCCTGGTGGCCGGCGCCGGCGGCGTATTCCGGCTGACCCGACAGCTGCCCTACCGGACCGCCATGGGCTACCTGATGACCGGCCGCCGTATCACGGCCGCCCGGGCCCTGGAGCTCGGGCTGGTCAACGAGGTGGTGCCGGCCGCCGACCTGGACGCGTGCGTGGACGGCTGGGTGGAAGACATCCTCTCCTGCGCCCCGCTGGCCGTGCGCGCGGTCAAGGAAGCCGCCGCCGCCTCGGCGCATCTGCCGCTGAGTGACGCCTTCACCACCGCCTACCCGTGCGAGGAGGCACGTATGCACAGCCTGGACGCGCGGGAAGGTCCCCGGGCCTTCGCGGAGAAGCGCCCGCCCCGCTGGAACGGGCGCTGACTCCGCGACACCCCGTGACGGGAGATCAGGAGAAGTAGTCCTCGGGCCCGCCGTCGCGCACGGTGTCCAGGGTGAAGCAGTGGAAGCCGCCGCCGAACAGCCGCCGGTGCCGGTGCCGTACGGGGACCACGGTGAATCCCCGCCGCTCCAGCGTGCGGGCCAGGTCCGGGCAGGCCTCGTTGACCAGCACAGTGTCGGGGCCGACGGACAGCACGTTGAGGTCGATGTACGGGCTGGTGAGGATCAGGTCGTCGTCCTCGTACCGCGGGAAGTTGTTCTCGCTCGGCGGCGGGGGAACGACGATGTCCCACTTGCGCAGCGGCTCCGGCAGGAAGTCCAGGACCTCCTTGGAGCGCACGAGCAGGAGCCCCGGCCGCAGGGCGAGGACCATGCTGTCGATGTGACTGTCACTCAGGCGGTGCACCCGGTGGACGCGGAAGCGGCCCTCGACGTGGCGCTCGAGCCAGTCCACGGCCAGGGCGTGGTTGGCCGTGGAGATGTTGGCGACGATGTCGCGGCCGAGGCGCAGGCACTGCGCGCCGTCGAACATCATCTCGTGCCCGACGTCGTACGGGTGGGCCTGCGGGTCGGTGATCGGCTCGGTCGGGCCGCCGGCGTCGCTGTCGGCGTACGAGGGGTCGAAGGAGGCGTCGGTCATCAGCGGGCGGGGCATGACCGTCCACCGGGCGCCCTTGCGGAAGTAGTCCGCGAAGACCGGCTTGAGGAATTGGGTCTCGAAATACCGGGACCGGATCATCGGCGAAGTCTCGATGATCTCGTCGCCCAGGATGAGCGTGTTGTCACGGACGTTCAGCGGGGGGACCACGGAGGCCGACCACGCGGGGGTCTGCACGCCGGACGTGGCCGCGTCGAGGTCCAGCGGCCGGTGCACCTTCACCGAGAGGGACTCGAGCGTGGCGACCAAGCCTTCGATGTCCTCGGTGAGTTCCTCGACGTAGCGCTGCTTGATCGGCTTCTGCCCGGGGCCGGCCTTCGCGTTCCCGCCGACGGCCGAGAGGCGGGGGTAGTACCACTCCGTACGCACGAGATTGTCGTGGAAGAAGAGGTCGAAGGAAAGCTCCCGCTCATGCGATACATAATTGCGGGCGGAGCCGACGATCACTTCACGGAGAGGTGACCACTCGTCAAAGCTGCTCAATTTCATGACCATGGCCCCCATTGTCATAATGGCAAATAGAATTCCCTGCGGAATATGCGGGGCCAAAGCTCGGCAATATACGCGAAGGGTGAGGCGCTGGCTCTGATCTGTGCAGGTCAGCGCGGTGTGGTCGCGATCGACCGGGGTCAGCTTTACAGAACTTCCGAGGAACCGTCAACCTCCGTCCCGTGTCGGACGGGCGCTCTCTCGGAGGTGCTGCCAAAGGTCGGTGCAACAGCCATCGTTTGGTCATCATTCGGCAAACTGTTAAGATCGCGAAGTATTCGATGCGGCTCCGGAGTAAGCCGTGTTGCCGCCATCCGGCCCCGGCTCCTCGCCTCGTTCGCGCACGGTCCGTGGCCTCTGCATGGTTGTCCGCTGAAAATGCCGCGGGGGGAAGCGCCGGACACCGGCCGCCCCGGAGGGAAACCGTATGAGTGAACACGGGCCGTCGGCCGGCCACCTCCACCCCTCCCCGCCCGCCGCGGGGTGCCCCCTCACCCTCCCCACCCGGCGGGAGCGGCCGCTCGACCCTCCCGGGAGCCTGACCCGGCTGAACGGAACGGCCCCTCTGCACCGGCTGCGGTACCCCGACGGCCATGTGGGATGGCTGATCACCCGGCACTCCCTGGTGCGCTCCGTACTGGCCGACCCGCGCTTCAGCGCCCGCTCCGAGCTGAAGCGGGTACCGGCTCCCCGGCCGGGCGCGGACCCCTTCATCGGCGAGCCCGCCCTGCCCGGCTGGCTCGTCGACATGGACCGCCCCGAGCACACCCGCATCCGGCGCCCCCTCAGCGGCCGTTTCACGATGAGGGCGGTCGACCGGCTGCGGCCACGCGTCCAGGAGATCGTCGACGACCACCTCCGGGCGATGCGCGAGACCGGTCCGCCCGCCGACCTCGTGGCCTCCTTCGCCCTGCCCGTCCCCTCCCTGACGATCTGTGAACTCCTCGGCGTGCCCTACGGGAGCCGCGCCGGGTTCCAGCGGGCCAGCGCCGTGCTCTTCAGCCTGGAGGTCACCGCCGAGCAGGCGGCCGAGGCGATGGCCGAACTCGACGCCCTGCTCCTGGACCTCGTGCGCCACCGGCACCGTCACCCCAGCGACGACCTGCTGGGCAAGCTCGTCGCGGACGGGGGGCTCGGCGACCAGGAGATCGCCGGCCTCGGCGTCCTGCTGCTGACCGCGGGGCACGAGACCACGGCCGGCATGCTCGGCCTCGGGACACTGGCCCTGCTGACCCACCCGGGACAGCTCGCGGCACTGCGCGCGGACCCCGGCCTCCTGCCCGGAGCCGTCGAGGAGTTGCTGCGCTACCTCACCATCTTCCACTTCGGCGTCCCCAGGACGCCGCTGGAGGACGTCGAGCTCGAAGGGCGGCTGATCCGCGCGGGCGAGTCCGTCACGCTCTCCCTGCCGGCCGCCAATCGTGACCCGGAGGCGTTCGACGACCCCGACGTCCTCGACGTCACCCGCCGGGCCCGTGGCCATGTCGCCTTCGGCTACGGCATGCACCAGTGCGTCGGCCAGAACCTCGCCCGGGCCGAGCTCGAGATCGGCCTCGGCGCCCTCGTCTCGGGGTTCCCCGGCCTGGAGCTGGCCGTTCCCGTCGAGGACGTGCCGCTGGCCGCCGACTCGGGCTTCTACGGCGTGCACGCCCTGCCCGTGTCCTGGTAGCTCCGCGGAGCGGGCCGCGTCCGGTCCTGAACAGGGGTCGTCCGGTCCTGAACAGGAGTCAGGACCAGACCTGAAGCCGGGTCAGGGGGCACGGGTCAGAAGGTGACGAGCGCCTTGAGGGCGGTGCGCTCGTCCATGGCCCGGTACCCGTCGGCGACCTCCGCGAGGCCGACGGACAGGTCGAAGACCGGGGAAGGGTCCAGCGCGCCGGACAGTACGTCAGGCAGCAGCTGCGGGAGATACGTGCGTACGGGGGCGATCCCGCCGCGCAGGGCGATGTTGTGCTTGAACAGCAGCCCCATGTCCAGCCCCGCGCCGCTGCCGTGCGGAACCCCCACCCATCCGACGGCCCCGCCCGGCCGGGCGATGCCGACCGCGGTCTTCATCGACTGCTCGGTACCGACCGCCTCCACGACCGCGTGCGCGCCATGGCCGCCGGTCAGCTCGCGTACGGCCGCCACCGCGGCCTCACCGCGCTCGGCGACGACATCGGTGGCACCGAAGGACCGTGCCACCCGGGTCCGCGCGGTGTGCCTGCCGAGCATGACGACACGCTCCGCCCCCAGGCGGCGGGCGGCCAGTACCGCACAGAGCCCCACCGCGCCGTCACCCACCACGGCGACGGTGGCGCCGGGCCGGACGCCGGCGCTCACGGCCGCGTGGTGGCCGGTGCCCATGACGTCGGACAGGGCGAGCAGGGCGGTCAGCAACCGGTCGTCGGACGCGGCCTCACCGGGCAGCCTCACCAGTGTGCCGTCGGCGTAGGGGACCCGGACCGCTTCTCCCTGCCCTCCGTCGGAGCCGACGGACCCCCAGAACCCTCCATTGGCACACGAGGTGGGCAAGCCCTCGGCGCAGAACCCGCAGACCCCGTCCGCCCAGGTGAACGGAGCGACGACCAGGTCACCGGGGCGTACCGTACCCACCTCGGAGCCCGTCTCCACGACCGTGCCGAGGAACTCGTGGCCGATGCGCTGCCCCGGCTGACGGGCGCTCTCCCCCCGGTAGGCCCACAGGTCGCTGCCGCAGACACAGGCGCGCAACACCTGGACCACGGCGTCGTGAGGCGCCTGTACGCGGGCGTCGGGTACCTCCTCGACGCGGATGTCGTAGGGGCCGTGCAGAGTGGTGGCGCGCATGAGGTGCTGACGTCCTTGTAGAGCGACTGTGGGCCTGAGCAACCGTACGGCACGCCGAACGGCCGTGAACGCCTGCCCCGGTGACGCGGACGCTGTTCCGGCGACACGGCGTCGGGGGGCGTGCTGATGCGGTGAGCGGGCGCCGTGCGTCCAGGGCCGTTGTCAGTGCCTCCTCATAGAGTGAAAACACCTCGGCAAGCCTCGGAGAAGGAGCAGAAGCATGTCCGCAAACAAGATCCAGCACAAGGTGAATCACGTCGCGCTGGTCGTGGACTGTTCGGGTTCCATGCGTCCGCACCAGAGTCAACTCGTGCGTGTGGTCGACGAGTTCGTTTCGGGACTGAAGGCCGAGTCGGACAGCCTCGGCCACGAGACCCGGATCAGCCTCTATTCGTTCGACCACAAGGTGGAGAACCTGGTGTGGGACATGGACGTGAAGCATCTGCCGTCCATGCGGGGCCTGTACCGCGTCAACAACGGCGCCACGGCTCTCATCGAGGCATCCCTGAAGTCCCTGGACGACCTCGGGCACATTTGGGAGGAATACGGTGAGCACAGCTTCCTCCAGATCGTGGTGACGGACGGTGAGGAGAACGCCTCCGGCGGCGACAGGCGGCACGACGGCGACATGGCCGTCCTCGGTCCGTGGCTCGACAGGATCTCGGCGAAGATGGGCGGCCTTCCGGGCCACTGGACTTCCGCGATCCTCGTTCCCAACTCCCTGGCGAAGCGGACCGCGCAGAACTACGGCTTCCCGGCCGGAAACATCGCCATCTGGGACGCGGATTCCCAGGAGGGCGTCGAGGAGGCCATAGGCACCGTGCGCGCCGCCGCCACCAGCTTCCTCCGGGCCCGTGAGCAGGGCATGCGCGGCACGAGGAATCTGTTCGCCGTCGGCCAGGACATATCGATCGACGAGGTGCGGGCGAACCTCGAACCGATCCCGGCGAACAAGTACCGGCTCCTGAAGGTCGACAAGGAGGCCGAGATCCGCCCCTTCGTCGACTCGCACCCCGGCGTGACGTACGAACGCGGCGCCTGCTACTACCAGTTGGGCGCCCGCGCCCAGGTCCAGCCGAACAAGGAGGTCATCGTGGTGGAGAAGGACACCGACCGCGCCTACACGGGCGACGCGGCGCGCAACCTCCTGTTCGGTACGGGTATCCAGGGGACCGTCTCGGTGAAGGCGGGGAACAACCCCAAGCTGGAGGTCTACGTCCAGAGCCGTTCGGTGAACAGGAAGCTCAAGCCGAATACGCGCCTGCTCATCATGCTCTGAGACGAGGGCGTGCGCATCCGTTCCGCCGCGGCCCTCTCGCGGCGGCGGGCGGCTCACGCCCGGAGTCCGGACCGCTCCGGCGGGTGACGCGTCTGTAGAGCCGCCGTCCGGGTCAGCGCGTGGCGCGCAAGGTCCGGTGGGCGGTCTCGCGGAGGTGGTCGAGGACGTCGGGGTCGGCGTCGAGGGTGTAGTCGGTGTCGAGGCCGGCGAGGGTCCGGGCGATACGGGGGAGGCTGTCGTCGGAGGCGTCGACCCGGCAGGACGCCCCGTCGACGGGCTGGACGCGGGTGCCCAGGTACCGGGTGCGGGCGCGGACGTGGTCGGCGGGGGCGCGGACGGTGGCGACGGCGCGGTAGCGGGTCGGAGCGGCCGACAGCCGGGCGGCGACGAAGGCGGCGGGGTCGGCGCCGGGAATCTCGCGTGGCGGGACCCGCCGGCCGGTGGGCGCGGGGTCGCTGATGCGGTCGAGGCGGAAGATCCGCCAGTCGTCCTTGCCCGTGTCGTGGGCGAGGAGGTACCACAGGCCCCCGGAGTCGACCAGATGACAGGGCTCGGCCCGGCGCGAGGTCGTCGCACCGTGGCGGTCGGCGTAGTCAAAGGCGACGATCTCGTGGTCACGGCAGGCGACGGCCAGGGCCGCGAGGAGGGCCGGATCGGCGCGCGGCCCGCGGGACTCCCATGTGATACCGGCCAGAGAACCCTGCAGGGCGGCGATCCGGCCGCGCAGGCGGCGAGGCAGCACCTGCTCCAGCTTGGCCAGGGCCCGCAGCGCGCTCTCCTCGATGCCGGTCAGGCCGCCGGCGGCGGTGCGCAGGGCCACCGTGATCGCGACGGCTTCGTCGTCGTCGAGGAGGAGGGGTGGCAGTTCGGCGCCGGGGGCCAGGCGGTAGCCACCGGTGTGTCCGCGGGCGCTGTCGACCGGATAGCCCAGTTCACGCAGGCGGTCGATGTCGCGGCGGACCGTGCGCACGGTGACGTCCAGGCGGTCGGCGAGGTCGGCGCCGGACCATTCGCGCCGGGTCTGCAGCAGGGACAGCAGCCGCAGTACGCGGGCGGTCATGTCGCTCGTCATGATCTCCACTCTGCCCGCGTCAAAGGACACAGGCTGTCCTGAAGTCCTCCTAGTGTGGAGACATCCGCACTCACAAAACAGGAGGATTCCATGAAAATCGCTGTTCTCGGTACCGGTGGCGGCGCCCGCGCCCACATCGCCAAGCTCGTCGAGCTCGGGCACGAGGTCCACGTCGGCACCCGCGACCCGAAGGCCACCCTGGCGCGCACCGAGCCCGACATGATGGGCACCCCGCCGTTCGCGTCCTTCCTCGCCGAGCACCCCGGCGTCGAGCTGCACACCTTCGCGGACGCGGCCGAGCGGGCCGAGCTGGTCATCAACGGCATCGACGGCCACAACGCGGTCGCCGCCCTGTCGGCCGCGGCCGGGCAACTGGCGGGCAAGACGCTCGTCGACTACGCGGTGCCCTTCGTCTACAACCCCGACCTCGAGCACCCGTGGCCCACCCCGTGGGGCGTGATGCCCAGGCTCGACCCGTGCGACATCGACAGCCTCGGCGAGCGGATCCAGCGCGCGCTGCCGGACACGAAGGTCGTCAAGGCGTTCGTCACCCAGGAGCAGGCCACCGTCGTCGACCCGAAGGCCGTCGGCGGTGGTGAGCACACCATGTTCATCGCGGGCGAGCACGCCGACGCCAAGCGGACCGTCACCGACCTGCTCGAGGCCTACGGCTGGAACGACGTCCTCGACCTCGGCCCCCTCGTGTGCGCCCGAGGCATGGAGATGTACTCCCACATGCACTCAGCCATCGGCTTCGCCCTGGGCTTCGGCACCCACTTCGGCATCAAGGTCGTCCGCTGACCCGACGGCCTCGCCGCCCCGGGGCACCCCCGCCCGGCGCTCACCCCGTCCGGGCGTGTTCACGTTCCCCGGCGGCCGCGGTCGCCCGGCGTAGGCGCCGGGCCGTCACCAGGCCGGCGAGTGCCGCCGCCGCGGCCCAGCAGCCGGCCCACCCCAGGGCCGCCCGCGGGCCCCACAGGTCCACGGCCTTGCCCGCCGTCGCGGAGCCGAGGGAGATGCCGATGCCCATCGAGGTGGTGACCAGGGCCATTCCCTCGGTGAGCCGGTGCCGGGGCACATGGCGTTCGACCGCCGAGAATCCGGCGATCAGCGCCGGGGCCATGGTCAGCCCCAGCAGGACCGCCGCCGGGAACAGGAAGGCCACGCCGGGTGCGACGGCGAACAGCAGCGTGCCGCCCGTGAACAGCGGCAGCGTGGCGGCCAGCCGGCGCTCCGGCGGGGACGACCACGGGCGGGCGCCGTACCAGAGACCGGCCACGGCACTGCCCAGCGCGAGGAGTCCGAGGACCCATCCGCTCGCCGCCCTCGCCCCGTGCTCCTCCGTGAACGCCACGACCCCCAGGTCGATGACGCTCCCGGCCGTCCCCACGGCGATGAAGGTGACCATCAGCCAGGGAAGGCCCGGTGTCGTCAGCGCGGTGCCGCGCCCGTGCCGCCCCGCGTCGGCGACCGGCGGCTCGGTGCCCCGCTGGAGGGCCAGCGCGGTCTGCCCGACGACCGTGCAGACCAGGGCCAGCACCAGCCCCGCCATGGGGTCGACACCGGTGACCAGCACGGCCACCGCGATCGGACCGGCGACGAGGATCACCTCGTCCACCACCGACTCGAACGCCAGAGCGGCGTGCAGCAGCGGCGAGCCGTGCAGCAGGTGACTCCAGCGCGCGCGGACCAGCGAGCCGATGGCCGGCATGGTGCCGCCGGACAGCGCGGAGAGCAGCACCAGGCTCCAGTCGGGGCCCTCCAGGCGGACGGCGACGAGGAACCCGGCCCGGCTCACCGCGTTGGCGAGCGTGGTGACGGCGAGCACCCTGCTCTGCCGCTGCCGGTCCACGCGGCGGCTGAGCAGGGGACTCGCCACCGAGTACGTGAGCGCGTACGCGGCCGAGACCAGGCCGGCCAGACCGTACGAGCCCGTGACCGAGGAGACGAGGAAGACCGTGCCCAGCACCGTCATCAGGTGCGCCAGCCGGGCCACGAAGCCTGCCGCGACGAAGCCGGGTGCCCCGGCGACGGAGAGGATCTTGCCGTAGGGGTTGCCCATGGGTGTCCGCAGCCTGTCAGTAGCCGGCCGGTGGGCCGTCCGTGGTCGGTGGGGGTGCTCGTCAGTAGCCTGTCAGGTCGCCGATGTCCTTCTCGCGTGTCGGCACGAGGAAGCTCCGTTCGAAGGTCAGCACCACCTCTCCGGTCGACTTGGTCCCCGTCGTACGACAGCCCACGATGCCCTCTCCGGGGCGGCTCCGCGAGAGGCGTTTGGAGAGGATCTCGCTCTCCGCGTAGAGCGTGTCGCCGGCGAACACCGGGGCGGGCAGCCGGATGTGCTCCCACCCCAGGTTCGCGATCGCCCGCCCGCTGGTGCTGCGCGCCGCCATGCCGCCCACGATGCTCAGCGTCACCAGGCTGGAGACCAGCGGGCGGCCCCAAGCGGTCCCGGCGCAGTACGCCGCGTCGATGTGCAGCGGCGCGGCGTTCATGCTGAGCATGCTCATCAGGACGTTGTCCATCTCGGTGACCGTGCGGCCGGGCCGGTGCTCGAAGACGTCGCCGACGGTGAAGTCCTCGAAGTGGAACCCGACTTGCTCGCGGTACCGCTGCTCGCCCACGCGCCGGTAGCCGGTGATCGATGGTTCGTCCATGCTCCCCCTCTTCCCCCTTCTCTCTCTCCGCGTCCCCGGGACTCTCCCGCTCAGGGCTCAGCCGCCGACGCCCGTGACGCCCGTGACGTCCTTGACGTCCTCGACGAAGGCGGCGATCTGTTCCCGGCCGAGGTCCGCGCGGAGCATGATCCGCAGACCGGCCTCGCCACGCGGGACGATCGGGAAGAACACCGCGGAGCTGTAGTAACCGCGCCGGTACAGCTCGGCCGAGAGCTTCACCGCCCGGTCGGCGTCCCCGACATCGATCCGGCGTACGGGCAGGCCGTTGCCCGCGTGCGCGGTGGGGAACAGCTCGTCGAAGTAGTCGATGTTGCTCTGGTGGCGGCGCTGCAGCTCGCCGAGTTCGCTGGAGCGGTGGAGTTCGGCGGAGGCGAGCGCCGCGCCGACGATGGGGATCTCCATGTTCGACGACCAGCCGACCGGTCCCGCGTGCCGCATGAGCAGGCTCTGGGCCTTGCGGTCGCCCAGCATCGCCACCGCCCCGCTGCCGCAGCCGAACCCCTTGCTCAGGGTCGCCACGAGGATGGTCAGGGGGTTGACGCCGAGGTGGGAGCGGACGTAGCCCTCGCCGCGCTCGCCGAAGATGGACAGTCCGTGGGAGTCGTCCAGGTAGAGGAAGAGTCCGTAGCGCTCCTGGAGTTCCCGCAGTCCGTCGAGGGCGGCCGCGCCGCCCATGGAGTACGCGCCGTCCGCGACGTAGGCGACGTTCGGGTACTTGCGGCAGACGTCCTCGAGGTAGTCGAGGTCGTTGTGCGGGCTGGTCAGCACCAGCGTCTCGTCCGCGCAGATCGGTTTCACGTACGCCATGGAGAAGTGGCACATGCGGTCGAAGACCATCACGCGCGGGCCGCCCGGGGCCAGGTGGCCGGAGGCCAGCAGCGGCAGGATCCCGGCGGTGAGCACGCTGCAGGTGACGCCGGGCAGGATGTACGCGCCGAACAGGTCGCCGAGCTCCTCCTCCAGACGGAACAGCAGGTCGTGCCGGATGCGCGTGTTGGCCAGCGAGAGGCCCAGGCTGCGGGCCTCCTCCAGGGCGTCGATCGCTCCCTGGACCACCTTGGGGTGGTAGTTCAGACCCAGATACGAGCACGAGCACATGTTGATGAATTCATGACCGGTCTCCCGGACGAAAAGCCGGTTGTT
The DNA here is from genome assembly GCF_021228125.1 of Streptomyces albireticuli. Classification (GTDB taxonomy): domain Bacteria; phylum Actinomycetota; class Actinomycetes; order Streptomycetales; family Streptomycetaceae; genus Streptomyces; species Streptomyces albireticuli. Next base: position 56,560 of record NZ_JAJQQS010000014.1, on the reverse strand, counting down.
CGATTCGGCTTCGACATGGATGTCGATCAGACCGTGGTCCGCGGCGGCCTGCCAATAGGGGTCGGAGGAGGCCAGCAGTTTCTCGCTGTTGCGGTACTGCCGAGGTCCTTGCCAGTTCTGGATTTCGTGCGTTCCGATGCTCACTGCTGACTCCCGCTTACCGAGGGAAGGGCGGTTGATTCGTTCGTTCCGAATTCTTCGACCAGCCGTCGGGCCGCCTCGAAGAAGGGGGTGCCCACCATCACGCCGTCCACGACGGCGATGCCTTCGCCGCTCGCCCGGCCCGCCGCGACGACCCGGCGGGCCTTCTCCAGCAGTTCGGCGTCGGGCGAGAAGGCTTCGTTGATGGCGGGTACCTGACGAGGGTGCACGGCGATCTTCCCGCTGAACCCGAGATCGCGTGAGAGCGCCGCCTCGTATTTGAGTCCGGCGGTGTCGGCGAACGCGAAGAAGGGTGCGTCCACCACGTCGATGCCCGCGGCGCGGGCGCTGTTGACCAGCCGGGCGCGGGCATGGAGCAGGGGGTCCCAGGCGAGCCGGGCCCCGATGTCGAACGAGTAGTCGGCCGCGCCGAAGACCAGCGCGCGCAGGCGCGGCGACGCGGCGGCGATCAGGCGGGCGTTGTCCAGGCCCCGCGGTGTCTCCACCACGGCGAAGAACCGGGTCGTGGGGCAGGATCCGTGCAGGACGCGGTCGACGATCTCTATGTCGCGCGCCGACTCCACCTTGGGGATCACGACGACGTCCGGTTTGACGGTGTAGTGCCGCAGGGCCAGCAGGTCACGCAGCCCGTCCGGCTCCGTCACGGAGTTGATGCGAATCCCGCACCGGGTGGCCGTGGCCGAGGGGGCGGTGAAGAACGACTCGGCCTGGCGGCGGGCATTTTCCTTGTCCCGGTGCGGAACGGAATCCTCTAGATCTACGACGCACATATCGGCGCCCGAGTGGTGGCTCTTCGGGTACCGGTCCACTTCCGACGCCGGTGTGGACAAGAGGGAACGGCAATAACGGCTGTACTTCATGAGCAGGTCTCCGACCCGGCTGATGACGCTATCGAGGCACCAATGCCGCCCGGCCCTGCCGGCTCTCCCGGACTTCATCCTCCGCTTTTCCCGGGGCGCGGGCCGATGTGGTGGCGGCAATCGACGGTGGCGCCGGCAACGACAATAACCTTCGCGAGGGGGTCCTGTCGCTCCCGATTTTGAATCGGGACCGGCCTGTTTCGGCATGGTGAAATCGCCCGCCCCAAAAGGATTTCCGAGATATCCGGCGCCTCACACGCACCTCGTACGGCGCGTGACACAGCGCCCTGGCGCGGAGCCGCGCCCGGGCGTACGGGCGGCGGATCCGTGGCGTCAGGGGTGCGGGGCTCCACCGCCGCGGCCGCCGGATCGCGCGACCGGGCACCTGTCGGGTGCCGGATGTCTTGGCGGGATCGCGAAGGGTTCGCCGGTCATGGCCACTGTCTTGGCGTCCGGCGAGGGCACGGCCTTCAGCGCTGGCTGTTGCGGAAGCCGATGATCACCGCGCCCCACCAGCACACCTGGGACACCAGGGCGGTGCCGGCCCCCCAGACCAGGAAACGGCGCGGCGGCTGTGCGCCGGGCCGCCGGTCGGCCATGCGCCGGTTCAGCAGGCCGGCCTGCAGCCCGTTGAGGGACAGCAGGAGCACCATCGCCAGCTTGACCCGAGTGAGCGCCGAGGCGGTGTCCGGGTGAAGCAGCATGCCGCTGCCGACCAGCCCCGTCAGGCCGGCCCAGATCGGTGTGTGCAGCCGGGCCGCGCCGTCGAGAGCGTCCGTCAGCGTCATGCGGCCGATCATCCACAGCAGGCCGTAGTAGTCGGCGACGAGCACGGCTCCGAAGCCCAGCACCAGCGTCGCCAGGTGCGCGAAGAGTGCCGTGGTGTGCAGCGAGGCGTCCGCCCGCAGATGTCCCGACACCCAGACCGCGACACCCCACGCCGCGCACACGGCCGTCGCGGCCCCCGCGACCGTCCACCACGAGTCGTACAGCCCCACGGGCCGGGTGCGCCGGACGCTCCTCGCCCAGCCGGGCGCCCGCTGACGGGGAGACGGGAGGGGCGCCGGCGGGTCGTGGGGCAGGGCGGTGGACACACTTCTCCGATCGAATAAGGCGAGGCTTACCTCACCTGTGGTGAGTGGTCACTATGACTGGCGAAGCCGTTGATCACCATGCGTGACGACTGTTGTGACCACCTCGTTGCCGATCCGAGACCGTCGACGAGGTGCCGTGCCCGTCGGCCGGCCGCGCCGTCAGCGCCCCCCGTCTCGCGGTATTCGGGCGCCTTGGCTCCCTCGGCGGCCCCGACGGCCCCGCATAAGGGCGGCGTCAGGAATGCGGTGCGCTGGTTGAACCCGGGATGGCGGACTCATTGAATGGACGGCGTGAACAGTTCCTCGCGCCATGGCGACCGGCCGCCCCGTACGGCGCCACCGGGTCCCGCGCGTTGTTCGCCGCCCGTGCGGTGAGCGCGGCGCACCGAGCGCTCCGCCCCGCACTTCCGACCGCGGTCCGCTGACGTCGGCCGCGTCGGTTCCCTGTTCCCTGCACCCGCTCGCCGGCGCTTCCCCGAATGCCCGGTGACGCGTTCCCGTTCGCACGACAGCCCCCATCGCCGGTGGAGCGCTGTCGCGCTCGCCTACATCCCGGAGTGGATCGTCATGTCTTCTGTCTCGCCCGCTCCCCGCACCGTGCTGGTCACCGGTGCCACCTCCGGCATCGGCTGGGAGACCGCCCGATTGCTCGCGGTCCGGGGCTGCACCGTCATCGTGCACGCGCCGGACGTGATGCCCGGGCGCGACGCCCTCGACCGGCTGGTGGCCGCCGGCGTCGACGCCTCGCGCCTGTGCCTCGCCGTCGCGGACTTCTCCCGTCTCGACGAGGTACGGAGCATGGCCGCCCGCGTCGCCGACGGACACCCCACCCTGGACGTCCTCGTCAACAACGCCGCCCTGGTCGCCCCCGAACACCGCACCATGACCGCCGACGGCAACGAACTCTCCCTCCAGGTCAACTTCCTGGCCGCCTATCTCCTCACCCACGAGTTGTCCGGACCGCTCTCCGCCCGCCCGGGCAGCCGTGTCGTCAACGTCTCCTCCGCCATGCACCGCACGGCCTCCATCTCCTGGGACGACCCCCATCGAGCCAAGCGCTACTCCCGCCTCGCCGCCTACGCCCAGTCCCGGCTCGCCCTGACGATCTCCGCCCGTGAGAAGGCCCCCTGGACCTCCGTCAGCGTCCACCCCGGCATCTGCGACACGGCCCTGCTCCCGCTCTACGCGCACGAGGGCGACCCCGCCGCCGACGGCGCGCAGCGGGTCGCGCGCCTGTGCGACCCGGCCACCGAGGTCGTCCCGGGTGCCTACTACGACCGCACCGCGCTCTCCCCGGCCGCCCCGGTGGCCATGGAGGAGCGCACGGTCCGCCGCCTGCGCAAGCTCGCCGACCAGCTGCTCGCCAAAGCCGCCTGAGCCTCCACGGCATGGGGCCGGGCTCCACACCCTCCTCGGGTGCGGAGCCCGGCCCCACCGCCGTATGCGCGGGCGCGGGCTACGAGACCAGCGGCCGAGGTGCGGTCGGCGGCGAGGCGGCCCCCGGGGTCGCGGGTGAGTTGTCGTCCGGCGGCGCGGAGGCGCATGCCGTCGCCTTCCGTCGCGAACGGCCGGTGGCGAGCAGCGGGAAGCCGTGTCCGACGGGGGTCAGCAGGAGGAAGAGGCCGGCCCACATGGCGAAGGCGAAACTCCACAGGCCCATCAGGACGGCGATGCCGAGGTGGAACGCGATGCCCAGCGGCAGCAGCGCCCACCGTCTGCGTTGCGGCATCAGGAGCGCCGCGGCCAGGGCGAGCTCCAGGGCGACGGGCACCCAGGTCAGGGCGGCGACACCGGCGGGGGAGCGGACGACCGGGTCGGTCAGGGGGCGCAGCCACTCGGGGAAACCGAACGAGGAGTTGTTCGCCCAGTAGTACATGGCGCTGCCGTCGGCCCATTCGGTGTGGGGGAGTTTGGCCACGCTCGCCTGGAAGTAAAGGAAGGCCATCTGGAGGCGGGCGACGGTCCACGCGCTGGTGCCGAGGAGGGCCCAGCCGCGGGTGGCACGGGTGGACGGCACGCCGGCCGCGGGGCTCTCGGGCGTCTGCCAGTGCCAGCGTCGTCCGTCGCCGAGCGCGACGAGCGCCAGCAGCAGGGAAAGGATCCAGGTGATCTGGTCGCCGCCGTCACCGATGGCGATGCCGGAGAAGACGCTGAAGCTGATGTAGGCGTGCGGCAGGGCGGTGAACCGCGGTCGCCAGCCGGAGGCGACGACCAGCAGGATCACCACGGACAGCCATCGCAGCAGGTCGAACTGTCCCCGGGGTACGAGGCAGAACGCGCCGCCGGCCCTCATGCCCTGGCACAACGGGTACGCGCCGATTGTCACGACGGGCCGGAAGAGGGTGGCCGTGCTGCTGAAGGCCAGCGTGCCCGCCGTCCCGAGGGCGAGCAGGGTGCGGGCGAGCCCGTAGGCGTTGCTCCAGGGCAGCGGGATGCCGCGGGCGCGGGTCAGCATATGACGTCCAGGGTGAGGAAGCGCTCGGGTGTCGCGCGCTCGTCGACGAGGTCGCGCCAGGCCCAGGGGACGGGCTTCTCCTGGACGAGCGCGACGCGGCCGCAGACCGTCGGTTCGGGGGAGGGGTTGTCGACGTTCCGGGTGGGCCGGGCGCCGGTCAGGCAGTCGGCGAGTTCCTCCTCGCACTCCTTCCAGTCCTTCTTCTCGGCCAGGTTGAGCAGGAGGGAGATCTCGATGCCCTGGGAACGGGAGGCGCGGTCGAGGCCGAAGGCGTTGCGGGGACTGGAGTGCGGTGTGAGGGCCAGGGAGGTCCAGGTGTCGTTCGTGGCCTGCCGGTAGGGCAGGACCTCCACGTCCCGGGGCGACTTGGTGAAGAACGCCCAGCCCTGCGGGGCGACGTCGGCGACGGTGGAGCGGGCCTGCTTCTGGCCGGGCAGGGAGATCACGTTCTTGGGCACGTGGACCTGGGCCACGTAGAGGAACACCACGCTCCAGACGGCGGCAACGGCGAGCACCGAGCGCCCGGAGACCTGGACGCGGTGCGGCGCGGTCCCGTGCGTGGCTCTGCGGAGGGAATTGCGGAACCCTGGGGTTCCTTGGGGGCGTATCACGTCGTCATCCCGGTCGTGGGTGGTCTGGGTGTGGGCCGGGCGGCCGGCGTGGCCCGGCCCACGGAGATGCTGTTCCGCCGTGCCTGGGTCAGGCGGCCTTGAGGATGTTCGTCACGGTGGCGACGGCCTCGTCGTGGCCGAGGGCGGTGTCGTCGCCCTGGGGCGCCACGCTCCAGAACCAGTTCTTGGCCTTGACGAAGTTGGCGCCGACCGCGACGGTCACGGTGACCGCGGCGGCCGCGGCCGTCACGGCGGCGGCGACGTGGACGACCGCGCCGGCGACGGCGACGAACGTGCCGCACATCTGGCCGTTCCGGACCGGCTGCGCCGAGTCCTCGGCGTCGGTCTTCTCGGCGATCGACAGCAGCTTGGTCTGCGCGTCGTTGACGGCGGACTCGACCTTGCGCGGGTCACCGCTGCGGGTCTTCTTGGCGAAGCCGGCGAAGAAGCCGGGGTACTTCGCCTCGATGGCGTCGTCGACCGCCCGGGCGACGCGTGCGGAGTCCTTGGCGTCGGCCTTGGCGAGTTCCTTGCGCATCTCGCTGAACATCGGGCTCTTGGCGAGGTCGGCGCCGACCTTGCCCTGGCCGAAGAACAGGCCGTTGAAGACGGCCTTGCCGTCCTCGGTCGCGCTCGGGCCCGGCTTGGCGGGCGCGGCCTTGACGGTCCTGGCGTGGTCGGTGGTGCTCGGTGCGGCGGCGGCCGTGACGCCGGTGAAGCAGACCGCCGCGGCCGTCAGGCCACCGACGATGCCGGCGGTGCGCCGGTTCATCTTCATGGGAGTTCCCCCTCGACTGTGGTGTGGCGGTCCCGTGGGCAGCCGACCGGTCGGCTGCCCACGGGACACGTGATCATCGGCGAGGAACTTTTCCACTGCCGGGAAGCAAGATCGCCGGTCGTCGGGGGTTTCTTATGCGTTCTTGATGTCGTAATCGGCGCCCATGTACGGAAGTTCAGGTTCCGTCGGTGAGGGACTTTCGGACGAGGGCGAGCAACTCGTCGTCGCTCAGTCCGAGCACGCGGGCGTCGGCGACCAGCCGGCGGGCCTGGGTGACGAGCAGGGCCCGTCCGGCGGGAGATCCTCCGGTGACGACCGCTCCCCGGCCCCGGCGCAGCTCGATCAGCCCCTCGTCGCGCAGCCGCTGGTAACCACGCAGTACCGTGTGCATGTTGACACCCAGCGACCGGGCGACCTCGCGGGCGGGAGGCAGACGTTCACCGGTGTGTACGGAGCCGTCGGCGATGGCGCCGCGGACGGCGGCGGCGATCTGGTCGCCGAGCGAGAGCGGCAGGGAGGGGTCGACACGGAAGAGCACGGTCACCCTCCGGCGGGAGTCCGGCGTTCGCGGTCGGCCAGGGCGTTGAGCAGTGCCGCCGCGGTGGCGGCGTCGTCCACGGTGACGACGAACTCCTTGCCGGTGGCGAGCGTCGCGACGAGGGCGTCGCCGGTGCGCAGCACGATGCCGCTGGCCCCGGGGCGGATCCGGTAGCCCCAGCCGCCGAATTCGCGGAACGGGCTGACGGGACGGTTGCCCGCTTCGGCGATGCGCTCCAGCGGGATGTTGAGACGGGGCCAGGAGGCGAAAGTGGGTGCCACGGTGATGCCGCGCCGGTCGGCGGTGACGCGCGCCCCGGTCAGCAGGGCCAGGGGGGCACCGGTGACCAGCATGGGCAGGGCGGACAGCCACCCGGTGGTGATCCCCACGACGAGGCCGGCGGCCAGCACGAGTACGCCGGTGGCGGGCAGCACCCGGGATCCGGTGGTGCGGGACCAGACGGCCGTCTCGGACGCGCCGAGCGAGAGGCGCGCGGCGTCGGCCGGGGGCTCCGAAGAGGCCTCGCCCTCCTCGACCCGGCCGCAGATCAGCCAGCCGAGTGCCGCGTAGACCGCCGCGGCTCCGAAGGCGAGAGCGGCTTGAAGGCCGGGCAAGGTGACCGACTCGGGGTCGTCGACATCGGCGTTGGCCAGCAGCACGGCGACGACCAGCCACCCGGTCAGCACGGCGACGGCACCGCCGATGACGGCGATCACCCGCTGAGGTCCGGGGTTCGTCCGCATCCAGTGGACGAGCCCGCCGAAGAGCACCGCGTCACCGATCAGCACGCCCAACGCGACGGCGAGGAAGGATCCTTGCCCCGAGAAGCCGTCGGCCTCCCCGCCCGGGCCTATGTGGGTGGCCATCCTCCCGGGCAGACGGTCGCGCAGGGAGAGGAACGCGGAGAGGACGCCGGCGGCGGCCAGGAGGGACGGTGTGACGGTGACCAGGGAGCGACGAGCGTTGACGGGCAGGTGCCGGGTTCGCGGCATGACAACACCTCCATTTGTTCGCATAGTAATAGAACAAGTCTCGCGGAGGAAGATGTTCATGGGCGGCGCGGACGCGCCCCGGAGGCCCGGTTCCGCGACGAGCCGACGGAAGCGTCGCGGATCACTCGCATCGCACCGGCGCCCGGCCGTGGTTCAGCGGCACAGGGCCGTGTCCACGACACGCTCCACGCGCTTCATGGTCCCCTTGTCGGTCGGCTGCGTGGTCACCGCCACGGAGGCGGCGCGGCCGTCGTCGGTGGCGCCGCCCCGGGTCTCGTAGCCCGTGGTGCTGCCGCCGTGGCCCCAGTACACGCCTCCGCACGACAGCGGTGTGCTGACGAGCCCCAGTCCGTAACGGGCGCCGGAGGCGAAGGGCTCTCCGGCGGGGACGGTGGTGCGCATTAGGGCGAGCTGGGCCGCCGGGAGGAGGCGGCCGCCGAGGAGCGCGGCGTGGAACCGGTTGAGGTCGGAGTTGGTGGAGATCAGCTGGCCCGCCGCCCAGCCCCAGGAGGGGTCCAGCTCCGTGCCGTCGCGCAACGGCGCGCCCGCCGCCTCCTGGTAGTAGCCCTTGGGGTGGGGTTCCCGGATGGTCACGTCACCGGGGGCGGGGAAGTAGGTGTGGCGCAGCCCGGCGGGCCGGATGACGCGCCGGTCGATTTCCTCGGCCAGCGGCCTTCCGGTGATCTTCTGGACGAGGAGGCCGGCCAGCACGTAATTCGTGTTGCTGTACTCCCATTTCGCCCCGGGGGCGAAATGGGCCTTGTGCCGGAGAGCGAGGTCCAGGAGTTCGCGGGGCTCGTAATACCGGACGTCGTCACCGAGGTATTCGACATAGTTCGGGAGCCCGCTGGTGTGCTGGAGGAGCTGACGGACGGTGATGCGGCGCCCGTCGATGCCCTCCCCGCGGACGAGGCCCGGCAGATGGGTGTCGATCGTGGCGTCGAGGTCCACCTTTCCCTCACCGACCAGTTGCAGTACGACCACCGCGGTGAACGTCTTGGTGTTGCTGCCGATCCGCACCTGCCCGTCCCTGGGCACCTTCGAACCGGTGGCCAGGTCGCCCACCCCCGCGGTGTAGGTGCGGGTACGGCCCTCGCGGTCCTGGACGCTCGCCAGCGCGGCGGGCAGGCCGTCGGCGCGCACCAGTGAGCTCAGGCCCTGCCGGACGGTGTCCGGGCCCGCGCCGGCGGACGCCGCGGGCGAGGCCGGGACGCCCGTCGTCATGACGCCCAGCGTGGCCACGGCGGCCGCGGCCCGCACGGCTCCGCGCCGGCCGCCCGGCCGTCGCTCGGAGGAACGGAACTTCTGCCACATACCGCGCTCACGCATGAGCCGACTCCTAGGGATTCATCGGGAAGACGTCAGGGGCCGACCGGCCGGGACCTGACGGGAGGGGGAGGTGCCTGCGCTCAGCCTTCGCGGAGCTGCTGGTGGACGCACTGCTTGTACTGCCGGAAGCTGTCGGGCCGGTAGCAGTCCTGCGTCTTGTTCGCGAACCAGACCATGAAGAGGGCGGCCAGGACGGACACCATGATCGCGAGCGACGAGGTCACCACGGCGGTGACGGCCTGTCCCCGGCCGGCGCCGGTCCGCCCGGCCCTCATGAGGGCGACGAGGCCCAGGACGAGACCGAGGACGCCTAGCGGACCGCCCACGAAGAGGACCGAGGTGACCAGGCCGGTGATGCCCAGCACCATGGCGGCCACGGCCAGGCCGTTCCCGCCGGCCGGCCCTGCCGGCACGCTCCCGGCCGATGCCGTGTGACGCGGCGGCATCTCCGTCCCTGGTATCCCCGACACCCTCGACGCCCCTGACATCTCCGACGTCTCCATCCCCCGTGTGTTCATCCCTCGTGTGTTCATCAGCCGTCCTCCGGTCAATTGCTCAGGGCACGATCCTGGCTTTCGGAGTCCCGGGTGCGCATCGCGGGAAGGCGGGAAAGAGCACTCCCCCGATCGAGGGAGGTCTTCGGCGGACCATCCGGGCATACTGGCCGATCATGATCAGGGGAATTCGGTCGCTGTTGCGCGGCTCCACGTATTCGGGTGCGTTGTTCGCGTGGTGCGGCGCGTCGGCGAGCCTTCTGCCGTTGCCTTTCGCGACGCTTCCGGCGCTGGTGTGGAGGTCCGCTCCCTACGGTGTGCGGATCGGGCTGACGCTGCTGTCGTGGGCGGTGCTGATCGGTGCGACCGGGCTGGCCCGCACCACGCGGCGGGCGCTGATCGTGTGCGCCCGCCGGATGCTGGGGGTGCCGTTGCCCGACCCCGCGGGCGTACGTCGCCGGCCCGCCGCCTCACCCGGCACCGCGCCCACTCCCACCGGGCCGCCCGGCGCCGACCGCTGGCGGACCCCTCTGTGGCTGCTGCTGCATGTGGCACTGGGGTGGACAGGGGTGATGGTGAGCGGGCTGCTGCTCCTCATGGGTCTGGCCCTTCCGTTCGGTGCCGAGGCGGGGCTGAGTCTCCTCGGCCGGTCGGCGCGGGTCGCCGGTGGTGGCTGGCAGAGCTGGGTGGCGGCGTTCGGCTGCGTGCTGTCCGCGGCGGCCGGATGCCTGGTGGTGACGCGTGCCCTGCGGTGGCTGGCGCCGAGGCTGCTGGGGCCGTCGGCGGCGGAGCGGCTCGCGCTGGCGGCCGAGCGGGAGCTGGCGCTGGCCGAACGCAACCGGCTCGCCCACGAGTTGCACGACTCGATCGGGCACACGCTGACGGCGACGACGATCCAGGCGGCGGTGGCGGGGGAGGTGCTCGCCGCCGACCCGGTGGCGGCACGGGCCGCCATGCGCAGCATCGAGGAGTCGGCGCGGGCCGCGCTGGAGGACCTGGACTACGTGCTGGGCGTACTGCGTGAGGAGAAGGCGGGGACGGCGCCCACCCGGACGTTGGCCGACCTGCCCGATCTGCTGGAGCGGTTGCGGCACGCGGGCGCGGTGGTGGAGCCCGAGCTGTCGGGCGAGCTGACGCGGGTGCGGGGAACGCTCTCCCGGGCGGCGTACCGGATCCTCCAGGAGGGGCTGACGAACGCGTTGCGGCATGGGGCGGGCGGTCCGATCGAGGTCCGGGTGGCGGCCGCGACGGACGGGCTGGAGCTCAGCGTGGTCAACCGCACCAGGGCGGGGGCGGAGGCGGGCCCGGTCCACGGCGTCTTCCCGACGTCCGGGCACGGCCTGCCCGGGCTGGCCGAGCGCGTACGGCTGCTGCACGGCGAGATCGAGGCCGGCCCGGAGGGGCCGGAGCGCTGGCGGCTGGCGGTCCGGCTGCCGGTACGGTTGTCGGCATGATCGACTCCGCCGCGCGCGCGGCCGCCGCGACCGGCTCCGGCGTGAGCGCACCCGTCGCGACCACCCCCGGCACGAGCGCACCCGTCATGACCCGCCCCGGCGCCGGCCCCGCTGTCACACTCCCCGCTCCTCCCCCTACCGCCGCTGCCACCGGTCCCGCCGGCACCGCCGTCACCCTCCTGATCGCCGACGACGACGAGGTGACCCGTAGCGGTCTGCGCGTACTGCTCGCGGCACAGCCGGGGATCGAGGTGGTCGGGGAGGCCGTGGACGGCGTCGAGGCACTGGAGCAGGCGCGGCGGCTGCGGCCGGACGTGGTCCTGATGGATGTGCGGATGCCGCGGTGCAACGGGATCGAGGCCACCCGGCAGCTGCTGGGCGGGCCGGCCGGGCCCGCCGGGCCCCCGAAGGTCGTGGTCATCACCACCTTCGAGAACGACGACTACGTCACCGCCGCGCTCGGCGCGGGGGCCAGCGGCTTCGTGCTCAAGCGGCTTCCGGTCCAGCGGATCGCGGAGGCGGTACGGGTGGTGGCGGCGGGCGAGGCGATCCTCTTCCCGGCGGCTCTGCGCCGGATGGTCGCCGCCCGCCCGCTGGAATCCGCCGAGGCGCTGCCGCGGGCGGCGCTGACGGGGCGGGAGGAGGAGGTGCTGCGGCTGATGGCGACCGGTCTGTCCAACCCGGAGATCGCGGCGTCCCTCACGGTGAGCCTGGAGACGGTGAAGACGCACGTCGGGAACGTGCTGACCAAGCTCGGCGCGCAGAACCGGACCCACGCGGTGGTGATCGCGTACGAGTCCGGTCTGGTGGTGCCCGGGTTCGCGGGCTGACGCGGCCCGGGTACGCGCGCGTACCCGGGCGCCGGCCGCCCGTGACCGCCCCGAGCGGGGCGGCTCACACCGATCGCCGCCGCCCGCCCGGGCAGGACGCGCTAGAGACCCGTCACGTACCACTGCCGGGGCGAGGGCCCCCGCAGGTACAGATGCCGCCCGCGTCCTACGGGGCGCGCGTACCGCTTGAGCGGTGCGCCGTCGGGGAAGGTCAGGCGTGCTTCTTCGATCAGGAGGGCTTCGTCGCCGGTCAGGCGGCAGCGGTGGAGCAGGTCATGTCGCCGGTCGCCGCCGAGCGTGAGGATCTCGTCCTTGTGGACGGCCATGCCCGCCGGTGCGGACACCGGCGTCCTCCGTAGCCGGACGTGCCCGTCGGTACGGGCCTCGAGCAGCGCGAACGCCGGGTAGTAGCAGGCCCACGCGACACCGTCGCCGACATTGAAGGCGTAGACCGTATCGATGTGTTCGGCCCCCTCGGGAGCCGCGTACCTCCACAGGCTGTTGCCTCCGCTGTCCCAGCGCACCAGACCCGCGGCGCTGATCGGGTCCACGTAGACGCCTTCGTCGAAGTAGGCGCTCCAGATGTGGTGCCGACGGTCCCCCATCATGAACCCGACCGCGCGCCCCATCGCGAAGCCGTGCCGGCGCCGGCCGTCGCGGCCGTAGATCTGGGCGTTCCGCTCTCCCGCGGCGTCGTGACCCTGCAGGACGAACCGCCCGTTGGGCAGCGCGTCCAGGTGCGTTACGTGCAGACCCACCTCGTGCGGCGTCCGTTCCCGCACCGCGTGGTTAGGGTTCGCGTGCACCCTCCGTCACCTCCGCCATATCCCCCCGGCGCCGTACCCGTCGGGCGAGCACGCCGCCCAGGAATCCCGCGATCAGCCCCCAGAGCAGCCCGAGGCCCAGCAGCGGGAGCCACCGTGGCCGGAGCGACACCTCACCACCGAAGGCGCCCAGGTCGCCGATGCCCAGCAGGGAGAGTCCGAAGCGGGCGGTGATGCCGGTCAGGGCGGCGATCACCAGGAGGGTGACGGCGAGGGCCACGGCCAGCCGCGCGCCGTGCTGCCAGGAGCGGGTGCGCGGGGACGAGCGGACGGCCATGAGGAGACCGGCCGCCAGCAGGGCCAGGGCCGCGACCACCAGGAGCAGCCAGGCACGGCCGTCCTGCTGGGCGAGGGAGGAGAGGTTCACCGCGCCCTTGCCGTCGCGCTCCCGCAGCACCGCCGCGAGGGCCTTGGGCACGGGCAGGCCGATGTCGGGCGCCCGGCCGTCCCAGGTGCCGCCGAGACCGACGCCGAAGGCGAGCCAGGCGAGGTTGGGCAGCCCCAGCAGCAGGACCGCGGCGGTCTCCGCCGGGTGGCCGCGCACGAGGAGCACGACCACTCCGGCGACCAGACCGAGCACCACGTAGGACAGCAGGACCGCGAGCATCGCGAACGCGGCTGGCCGGACCGGCTCCTGGAAACGCAGCAGCCGGGAGGGCAGCGGTGTCCTGCGGGACACGGCGACGGCCACCGCCAGCAGTACCAGCAGCCACATAAGCCCCAGGGTGACGGTCGGTCCCACCGCGGCCCGGAACCCCACCTCCGGCGTCACGCCCAGGGCGTCGCCGATGTCCCCCAGATCGCCCAGGTCCCCGAGGTCCCCGACCTCCGTGCCGCCCAGGTCGACGCGGAACGTGTGCCGGGCGGCGAGACAGATCAGCAGGAGCGCGACCAGCCACAGCAGGGCCGTCCGGGCGACGCGGGCGAGCAGTTCGCGGCCGCTCGCCACCGCCCGGTGCCGCAGCGGGCGCAGGAACACCTCGGCCGTCACGACCGCGCCGGCCAGCGTCACCGACAGCGGCACGACGTCCAGCCCCGCCGCCGTACTGCCCAGGAAGCCCGCGCCGCCGGACAGTTCGACCGTGCCGCCCACCGCCGCGACCACGGTCGCCGCGACGACGGCCGGGAACCCGCCGGGCAGACCGGTCGCACCGGCCGCCCAGAGGCCGAGCGCGGCGGTCACGAACAGGGCGGCCACGCCCGCGGCGACCGCCGCGAACGCGTCCCACCAGGCGCGCAGGGCGTGCCGCGGCGGCTCCGGCGCGGCACTCGGTGGCTGACTCACGCTGCCTCCGTCACTTGTCGGTCAGTGGTCGGGCGATGGTGCGTGTTTCGCCCGCTCCCACCGGTTACCCGTTCGCTCACGGCGTCCGCCCGGTCCGTTCGCCCATGGCCTCCGCCCGACTCGACCGCCCTGGGGCGTGGGCCTTCGCCACCGGGCGCGGACGGCCCGGAGCTTCAACGTAAGCCTCCGGACGGCGGCCCACCCGTCGGACGGGCGGCCCCGGACGTCCGCTTGCGGCACCCGAGGGTCTGCGGCACAGAATGGCCGATGGGGGCGCATCAGGTGCAGAGCAGGCAGAAGCGGGAAAAGAGAAGAATCACCGCCAACGCAGGAGAGGGCCGTGTCGTCCGAACCGCCGTCAGAGAACCGCCCCACCGGCCCGCCGTCGGGCCCCTTGTCCGGTCAGGGCCCCGGTCAGGGCCCCGGTCAAGGCCCCGGCCAGGGCCCCGGATCCGGCGCCTCCCGTCCCCCCGAGCCGACCCGGGCGGACCTGCCGTCCGGTCAGGAAACCGTGCCAGGAGCCCCCGCCGGCCCGGGCGGTCCGGGAGCCCCCGGGGGCCCGCCCGCCCCGCCGACCGGTGGCCACGCCGCCCCCGGGCCCGGCCGCGGGGACGGCTCCCCGTGGTGGAAGTCCGCGCCCAGGATCGCCCTCCTCACGGGCACGGTCGTCGTCGCCGCGGCCCTCGCCGTGTTCTTCCTGCGCTCGGACGGCGGATCGGGTGAGGTCTTCCTCCAGGCGGCCGCCGCCGACGGGAACGACCCCTTCACCCCCTCGACCGCGAAGGACACCGGCGCCGAGGCGACGGCCGCCCCCGCCCCCGCCCCGAGCGACACGGGCGGCACCCGCGGCATCGGGGGCGCCACGGCAGGCCTCTACGGCGGCACCCAGTACCAGGCGAGCTGCGACGTGGAGCGCCAGATCAGCTATCTGACCGACGACCAGGCCAAAGGGCGCGCCTTCGCGAGCGCGGCCGAGATCACCCCCGACCGGATCCCGTCCTACCTGCGCGGTCTGACGTCCGCACAACTGCGCGCCGACACCCGCGTCACCAACCACGGCTACAAGAACGGCTCCGCCACCACCTATCAGGCCGTCCTCCAGGCCGGCACGGCCGTCCTGGTCGACGACCGCGGCCTGCCGCGGGTGCGCTGCGCCTGCGGCAACCCGCTCGGCCCGCCGGTCGCCGCCAAGGGGACCCCGAAGACCAAGGGACAGTCCTGGACCGCCTACCGGGCGGCGGACGTGGTCGTGGTCTCGGAGGCGGGCGACGCCCTCGACGTCCTCGTCCTCTACGACACCCGGACCGGAGAGTGGTTCGAACGGCCGGTGGGCACCCACGGCGACCAGGACCGCCCCGTCTCGCGCCCCCGCGGCGGGATGACGACGGCGCCTCCGCAGGCCCCCAGCGCGCCGCCCGGGCCCACGCCCTCCAAGAAGCCGTACACGCCGAGCGTCTCGCCGCGGGTCACCACCACGCCGCCCCCGACCATCACTGAGACGCCCTCCGAGCCTGCCCCGGGTCCGGCCTACGGGCCGCCCGCCGCCCTCGCCGGACCGGGAGCCCCCTCATGACCCCCGTGAGGCGGCGCCCGGGCCGCCCGTACCGCCGCGCGCGGCCGGCCTGAGGCCGCCTCCGATGACCGAACCGTCCACCGCCACCGGTCGCGCCGGGTCCGCCGCCCGGGCACGGGCGGGACCGGCGGCCCGACCGGCCCGCGCCGGGTGGGCGCTCGTCGCGGCGGCGGTGCTCTACAACGCCTGGGTGCTGGAGGCCGTCCTGCCCACGGGCCTGGACCCCCGCCACTCCTACGTCAGCGAGCTCTACGCGGCCGACCAGCCCTTCCACACGCTGTTCGGCGGCATCGAGATCCTCACCGCGCTGCTCGTCGCGGCCGGAGCCCTGTTCCTGCCCGTACGGCACGGCCCGGCCGCCGGCACCTGGGCGGGCGCCGGACGCTGGGCGCTGGTGGCGTTCGCCGCGTCGTCCGTGGCCGACGTGGTCGTGCCGATGCGCTGCGCGCCGTCGGTCAACCACGCCTGCGAGGCCGTCAACCCCTGGCACACCGCGACCAGCGCCCTGGCGCACGCGGCGCTGTTCGGCTCGATGGCCCTGCTTGTCACGGCGGCCTTCCGGGGCCCCGGGTGGCCGCCGCTTCGCCGCTGGGGTCCGTGGGTGCTGGGCGCCGCCCTGCTGACCGCGCTGACCACCGTCGGTCCGCTGTTCGCCCGGCCGGGCTGGCACGGCGTTCCGCAGCGGGCGCACCTGGTGCTCGTGGGGGTGTGGCTGATCCTCCTGGCGACGGCCCGCCGCCCGGAGCCGGACCCGGACCCCGCTCCCCGGCCGGGCGGCCCGTGACCGCCCGCCGTGCCGGGTGGGCGGTCACGGCCCGCGGCCGGGGCGCACCGCGACGGGACCAGGGCCGGGGCGCACCGCGACGGGATCACGGCCAGGTCCCACCGGACGGAAGCACGGCCCCGCCTCACCGCGACGGTGTCAGGCCCGGCTCCGCGGCGATCGCGTCGGCGGCCTCCCGGAGCAGCGCCTCGTAGCGCCCGTTCCGGCCGGTGGAAGGGTCCAGCAGCGCGCGGGGTCCGGTCAGGGCGAGCGCCGCGGCGTACGGGACGGGGTCGGGGTGGCCGACGGCGACGGCCAGCGAGCCGGTGCCCGGGCCCTCGGGGGCGTAGACGCACCGCCTGTCGTGCGGGGCGGCCAGGGCCCGTGCCAGGGCGCAGCCGGCGGGGCGCGTCTCGCCCGTCAGCAGGCGCTGCGGGCTGTTGTCCGGGCGGAAGACGTGGTGCACGATCCGCACGCCGTCGGGGAGGGCGACGGCGAGGAGGACGCTCAGGCCGCTGTGCGCGGCCAGCCGGTCCGCCCAGTTCATGGCGGAGGAACGCAGCAGGTTCGCGTCCGGTGGCGCGGTGGCGGGGGCCAGGGGGCCGGCCGGGCGCAGGACGTCCGTGCCCGGGTCGTGGCGGACGAGGCCCTCGGCCCGCAGGCTGTCGACGAGTGCGCAGGCGGTACGGGCGGGCAGGTGCAGGGTGGTGGTCAGACCGCGTACGGTCACGCCGTCGTCCGGGTGCTGGGCCAGCAGCCGCAGCGCCGCCGCGGTGTTGCCGGCGAGTGCTCGGGACCGGTTCATGGGGGAAACGCTCCTTTCGGGGCAGCTCACCGTCCACCGTAAGGAGCCCCGGGGCCGGTCCGCTGTCCACCGACCGGGGGAGCGGCCGGGGGAACCGGGTGTCCACCGGTCCGGCCCCGGAGGGCGCCCGGGCGCGTCGCGGAGGGCGCCGGGGCGGGCCCGTCGGTGGCGTGCCGCCCCGCCGCCCGCGGCCCGGGTCATCCGGCCGGTGGCACGGGATGCGGCGTGCCGAGGTAGGGGAACGAGGGCAGCAGGTCGGTGTGCGGACCGATGTGGTCGCCGGTGACCTTGCCTCCCGAGATCATGGCCAGGCGCGCGGAGGTGACGTCGTCGGTGAGGGCGCGCCCGTTGGGGTAGGCGGCGGGCCTGTCGCGGTCGTAGCGCAGGACGTCCGGCAGGATGGTGCGCAACGCCTCCTCGGCGGCCCGCGGATCGTAGCCCCCGGTGTGCTGGAGGACCTTGCTCCAGGGTTCCCGGTAGGTGTCCCAGTCCTGGGCGGGCTCGCCCTCGTTGTAGGCGTCCTTGACGTCCTCGGCGTTGAAGTAGGCGGTCAGTGAGGGGTGGGCGCCCCGGTCGACGGACTTCAGCCGCCCGTCCTGACGGAGGCTCACCCGGGCCCAGACGCCGATGGCCGGGCCGAGGCCGAGCGCGTCGTCCGGCATCTCCAGGACGATGCCGAAGACGTTCTTGTCGGCGCCCCAGTCCACGCCCGTCCACTGGAAGTCCTTGACGATGCCGTCCAGGTCCGCGAAGAACGGGTCGCTGCGCAGGCCCGCGGAGAAGGTGTACGGGCCGGCCTCGACGACGACGGGCTCCGGGCCGAAGGAGACCGGGGCATCGGTGACGATCTTCTCGCCGGACGCCTCGTGCGCCTCGGCCGCCGCACCGGTCGCCCGGTACACGGTGGCGGTCTGCCGGCCGTCGCGCGGCGCGGAGAACAGGAAGCTGAAGGCCACGTCGGCCCGGTGGTCGCCGTCGGTGTCGACGTCGACGCGGTAGACCGCGTCCGGGTGGAAGGCGCTGCCGCCCGTGGGCGCGACCGGGTTGACGTTCATGATCAGGACGGTGCGTCCGCCGGGCACGGTGAACGCGAACAGATCGGTCAGGTCGAGCCGGGCGTCGTCCATGGGGGACCGCAGGTTCGGCCCGCTGAGGTGATGAGACATGGGCTCAGCATGGGGCGCCGGCCCCGGCGGTACACGGCGGCGAGCCACACACGCCTCCGGCGTCACTCGCCTGGCCCGATGGAATCCGGGGTTCCTGGGGTCGCTTCCGGTCGTTCGCGCACGGGCGCATTTTCTTTCGGTCGGCCGGGGGTGCGGAAGGGGGTGACCGGTGGTGCGGATCATCGGACCTGTTCAAGGGCCCGGCACCGGCGGCGGTTCGGCGCTGTATCAACTTTGCTTATATGTAAGGGGATTACTTTAGGACTGTTGCGAAAACATGTCGTCTTGTGAGCGAGTGGAGCGCACCAAGACGATCACCCTCGATCGGCGCGTGACCGTCCGCGATCCGGGCGCACGCCACTTCTTCGAGGAGGACCCTCATGAACGACAGGCTGAGTCTCGGCCCGGACGCCGCGCGGCAACTCGCGACCACCACCAAGACCACCCCGCAGATGCGCGGCATCACCCCGCGCTACCTGCTGCGCGCCCTGCCCTGGGTGGACGTCGAGTCCGGCGTCTTCCGGGTCAACCGGCGCCGTACGTTCATCCTCGGCGACGACCGCGTCAGCAGCTACCAGGACGGCGACACCCACCACATCGTCCCCGAGGACCTGCGTGAGGTGCCCTACCTCCGCGAGGCCGACGCGGACCTGCTGCGCGAGCTGGCCGGCGCCTTCACACAGGTCACCTTCGACGCCGGCCGGCAGCTGGTCCAGGAGGGCGACCCGGCCGACCGGCTGTGGGTGCTCGTACGCGGCCGCGCCGAGAAGCGGACCACCGGGCGCTACGGCGAGGACGCGGTCGTCGAGGTCATCGGCGACGGGCAGTTCTTCGACCTCGACGCCTGGACGCGCGGCACGCCCCACCCCCACCGGGTCGGCGCGCTGACCCCCGGCATCGCCCTCTGCGCCGACCGCGCGGACCTCGCCCGCCTGGCCGACCGCGACGAGACGCTGCGCGCGGCCCTGGAGACGTACACCACCACCGAACAGCCCGCCCCCGGCTCCGAGGTGCCGGTCGACCTCGCCTCCGGACACGTCGGCGAGCCCGACCTCCCGGGCACCTACGTCGACTACGAGGACGTGCCGCGCGAGTACCACATGAGCCTCGCCCAGACCGTGCTGCGCGTGCACTCCCGCGTCGCGGACCTCTACAACGAGCCCATCGACCAGACCCGGGCCCAGGCCAACCTCACCGTCCAGGCGCTCCGCGAGCGCCAGGAGTCGATGATGCTCAACCACCCGGAGTTCGGTCTCTTCCACAACGTCGCCCCCGGGCAGCGCGTCCAGACCCGCACCGGCGCGCCGACCCCCGACGACCTCGACGAGCTCCTCGCCAAGGTCTGGAAGCAGCCGTGCTTCTTCGTCGCCCACCCCAGGGCCATCGCCGCCTTCGGCCGCGAATGTACCCGGCGGGGGGTGCCCCCGGTCATGGACACCCGGTACGGCAGCCCGCTGATCACCTGGCGCGGCGTGCCGCTGCTCCCGTCCGACAAGGTCCGCATATCCGGCCCCGAGGGCGCAGGCACCACCGAGATCCTGCTGGTGCGCGCCGGCGAGGCGGAACAGGGCGTCGTCGGCCTGCGGCCCGCGAAGGTCCCGGACGAGATCGAGCCCGGCCTGGCCATGCGCAACATGGGCATGGACCGGAAGGGCATCACCTCCTACCTGATGACCGCTTACTTCAACGCCGCGGTCCTGGTCGAGGACGCCGTCGCCGTGCTCCAGAACGTCGAGGTGTCCAAGTACCATGACTACTCCTGACGTCAGGGAACGCCCGCCCGCGCGTGGCGCCGGCTTCGACCCCGAGCGGGCCCGCCGCGACGTCCCGATCCTGCACCGCACGGTCAACGGCCACCCGCTCGCCTGGCTCGACAACGGCGCCACCACCCAGAAGCCGCGCCAGGTGATCGAGGCGCTGGCCGGCTACTACAGCCACTCCAACTCCAACATCCACCGCGGGGCGCACACCCTGGCCCGCGAGGCGACCGAGCTCTACGAAGGCGGCCGCGCCACGGTCGCCGACTTCCTCGGCGCCTCCTCGCCGGAGGACATCGTCTTCACCCGAGGCACCACCGAGGCGATCAACCTCGTCGCCCGGACGTGGGGGAGCCGCAACCTCGGCCCGGGGGACGAGATCCTCGTCTCCTCCCTGGAGCACCACTCCAACATCGTCCCCTGGCAGCTGATCGCCAAGGAACGGCGGGCCCGGGTCGTGCCCATCCCGCTCACGGCCGACGGCGGCGTCGACCAGAACGCCTTCGCGGACCTGCTCTCCTGCCGCACCCGGCTGGTCGCCGTCAGCCACGCCTCGAACGTCCTGGGCACCGTCCCGCCCGTACGGGAGATGGCGGCGCTGGCCCACCGCTACGGCGCCAAGGTGCTCGTCGACGGCGCCCAGGCCGTCGCGCACTTCCCCGTCGACGTCCAGGAGCTGGACGTCGACTTCTACGCCATCTCCGGGCACAAGCTCTACGCCCCGACGGGCATCGGCGCCCTCTACGGGAAGCCGGAGGCGCTGGCGGACATGCCACCGTGGCAGGGCGGCGGCAACATGATCGACCAAGTGTCTTTCGAACGCACCACGTACGCCGACGTCCCGCACCTCTTCGAGGCCGGCACCGGGCACATCTCCGGACCCGTCGGCATGAAGGCCGCCATCGACTGGCTGACCTCCTTCGGCCACGAGGCCGTCGCGGCCTACGAGACCGAACTCCTCGGCTACGCGCGGGAGGCCCTGGCCGGCGTCGCGGGCCTGGAGGTGCTGGGCACCGCCCCCGACAAGATCGCCGTACTGACGTTCACGCTCGCGGGCCACGACCCCGTGGAGATCGCCCGATGGCTGGACCAGGACGGCATCGCCGTACGCGCCGGCCACCACTGCGCCCAGCCCTCGCTGCGCCACTACGGCTGTGCCAGCGCGGCACGCGCCTCCCTCGCGCTCTACAACACCCGTGAGGAGGTGGACCGGCTGGCCGCGTCACTGCGCGCGCTCGTGGCGAGCGGCCGCTAGCCCGCGGAAGCCGCCCGAAGCGCCCGGAGCCGTCCGGGCCCGTCCGTTCCGGCCGTGGAGCCGGGACGGACGGGCCCGCCGCGTCCCAGGAGGAAGGGGAGCGGGGGTCCCACGGATTCATGGACCTGACGGCCCGCCACGAGCCCACAACCGTGACGGGCACCCGACCCGCAGTGGCAGGATGAGCGCGAGCACGTTCCGGCGGACGGCGGCCGGGCCGGCGGGAGACAACCCGTGGGGCCTTGACGGGATTTCGCGGTACTCCCGGTGGTACAGGGAACCATCAGCCGTGTAGGACAATCTCGTACACCAGATGCGTACGCGTGTGCGGACAACCCGAAAGCAGGGGGCGGTAAATGACTCAGAGAGTGACACAGCGGCGGTTGCCGGGCGTGCGGGGCGCCGCTGTGGGGTCGGTGCTGGCGTTGGCGGCGGGACTGGCGTTCGTCGCCGGGAGCGCGGGGCCCGCCGCCGCCATACCGGCCGCCGCGGTCGCGAAGCCGTCCGAGGGCTGCGAGGGCGGCGGGAACGCCCGTGACGCGGCGAAGTCCGCGTCCGTGACGGCCGCCACGGCGGCGGCGGACGCCGTCCGCCCCCGGTCCACCGCGGTGGGCACCGCCGCCGAGCGGATCTCCCACAGCCTGCCCGCGCAGGCCCCCATCGGCCTGTGGACCGAATCCTCCGTCACCCTGCGGACGCCCGTCTCCAAGGGCACCGTCCGTCTCGACGTCACCAGCCGGGGCTTCAGCACCGACTCCCTCGCCGTGCAGCGCTATGTGCCCGAGAGCCACCGCTGGGTCGATCTGACGGCCGGCACGAGCGGCTCCGGCAGTCCGCAGCACGCGGTCCTCACCTTCCCGCTCACCACCTCCGCGAGCGCCACCAAGCCGCACACCGTGGCGCTGCGGTTCATGGACCTGGACCGCCCCGGCACCTTCACCGTGACGGCCTCCGTCACCGACGGCAAGGGCCACACCTACCGGGCCCCCGCCCGTACGGCCACCACGACCCGGCCCGAGGCCTCCGTCGGGGGCTGGCACCAGGGGACGACGCTCACCCGCGGCGGCCCGGCCGGCGAGTTCACCCTCACCGTCAAGAACACCACCGACCGCGCCTACCCGCGGCCGTACGCCTCCTACTTCGCCTACGGCGCCGGCAACGGCCACGCCCTGACCCCCAAGGACATCGACCTCCAGCAGTACCGCCCCGGCCACGGCTGGGAGCGCGTGGCGCTGGTCGCCGGCGGCTGCGACCCCGGTATGAGCGCCACCCTGCGCCCCGCGACGAACGGCCCGCTCGCCCCGGGCGCCACCGCCACCTACCGGCTGCGGGTCGCCGTCGCCGGCTCCGCGCCCCGCGACGTCACCGCCGCGGACGCGGGCGTGACGGCGGGCAACGGCGACCTGTCCTACTTCTCCCAGGAGCTTCCTTTCACGATCAAGGGAGGGAAGTGAGTCACGACCGGGTGAACCGGTCGCGGGCGGTGGCGGCCTGAGGGCGCGCCACCCGGCATGACGCCACCCGCCCGTACGTCAGCGGAGCCCGTTCAACTCCGGGTCGAAGGCCGCCCAGCGCTCCACGGCGAAGCCGCCGCCCTCGCGCCGCACCTCGGCCGCGCCGTGGCCCGACAGATGCGCCGGGAAGACCAGGGCCCGGGTGTCGGCGGCCTCCGCCAGGACGCGGCGGCGGGAGCGGACGGCCTGCTCCTCGTCCTCGCTCAGGCAGGGCTCGCAGTCCGGCTCGGCGAACTGGAGCGGGCTGTGCACCAGGTCGCCGATGAACAGCGCCCGGTCCGTGCCCGAGGCCAGCCGCACCACCGCGCTGCCGGGCGTGTGGCCGGGCGCGGGCTCCAGGGCGAGATTCCCGTCGATGCGGTAGCCGTCCTCCCAGAGCACCGTGAGCCCCTCCCGGTGCACCGGCAGCACACTGTCCTGGAACATGCCGCCGCCGGCCTGCGCCACCGTGATGTCGCCCAGGGTCCCGCGCGGCGTGTGCCCGTTGGCCGGGTTCCAGTAGTCGAAGTCGGCCTTGGAGAAGAGGTACGTCGCGTTCGGGAAGGTCGGCACCCACTCGCCGTCCACCAGCCGGGTGTTCCAGCCGACGTGGTCGGAGTGCGCGTGGGTGTTGACGACGACGTCCACGTCCTCCGGGCGGACACCGGCGGCCGCCAGCCGGTCCAGGTACCCCGTCCGCAGATGGGACCAGGAGGGCATGTCCGGCCGGTCCTTGTCGTCGCCGACGCCGGTGTCGATCAGGATCGTCCGCCCCTCGCTGCGCAGCACCCACGTCTGCACGGTGGCCACGAGGGCGTCCGTCTCCGGATCCCAGAAGTCCGGCGCGAGCCAGGACTTGTGTTCCTGCCACATCTCCGGGGTGCTGGAAGGAAAGATGGCGGTGGTGGGGGCGATCGGCGCGTGCCATTCCACGACGCGGGTTATCTCTACGTCGCCCAGAGTGATCGTCTGCATGGATACGACGCTAGGCAACGCCGCCGGAACGGCCAATAGCCAGAAGTGCCCTGTCTTTGCGTCATCGTCTCACCGGAGCCGTGGCCCGGACCGATACGGAACTGATGCGGGAGTGACACCGGGGCCGATGCGAAACGGACCCGGGGCCGCTGCCGGGACCGATCCGGAACGGGCACCGGCACGTCGACCGCACCGGCCCGGAACCGCCCCGCCCGTCGCCGTACGCATACTCGACGCATGGACGTACTCAGCGATGCCCTCGCGGCCCTGCGCACCGGTCACCCCTACGCCGCCCTGACCGAGCGTCAAGGAAACTGGCGCGTCGACCTGGACTCCTTCGCCGGCGCGGGGTTCCACGTCGTACTGGAGGGAAGCTGCGAACTGCTGCCCGGCGACGGCGCGGAGCCGGTGCGGCTGGGCGCCGGCGACGCGGTGTTCCTGCCGCACGGTGGCGCCCACACGCTCAGGGCGTCCTCCACGCCGGCCGGCACGGCCTCGCCCACCGTGCTCCTGTGCGGCGCGTATCAGCTGGACCAGGCCCGCGCCCACCCGCTGCTGGCCGACTTCCCCCGGGTCCTGCACCTCCCGGCGGGCTCCGGGCGGCACGCGTCGGTGCGCGCGACCGTCGCCCTCCTCGCCGGCGAACTGCGGTCGCCCGGGGCGGGCACGGACATCGCCCTGCCCGCGCTCCTGGAGCTGTTCCTGATCTACCTGGTGCGCGCCTGGTACGAGGAGCGGACCGCCCGGCCCGGCACCGGCTGGTGCAGGTCCCTGGCCGATCCCGCCGTAGGCGCCGCCCTGCGCGCGCTGCACGCCGAACCGGCGCGGGCCTGGACGGTGGCCGGGCTCGCCGCCCGGGCGGGCATGTCCCGCGCCGCGTTCGCCCGGCGGTTCACCACCCTGGTCGGCAGACCGCCGCTGACGTATCTCACCTGGTGGCGGCTGACCCTGGCGGCCAGCATCCTGCGGGAGTCCGACGCACCGCTCGCCACCGTCGCCCAGCGCATCGGCTACACCTCGCAGTTCGCCTTCGCGCACGCCTTCAAGCGCGCGTACGGCGTCCCGGCCGGCCGCTACCGGCGCGACGCCCAGGAGAGCGCCGGCGACCGGGCGGCGGTCACCGCGGCGGTCGGCTGAGCGGTGCGCGGGCCCTTCGCGACCGGCGTGGAGTCCGCGCCGATGTACGGGCGGCGGAAAGGGTTGATCGATTGTTGATCAAAGGTTCAACGCGGCTCCCTAGGGTTCTTCCGTACCGGCACGGACATCCCGACCGCCGCGCCGGCGGACGACCGAGGAGTTTTTCGTGGAGATCCTGTTCGACCTGGACGTGGAGGGGATCGCGGTACCCGATCTCGACGGGACCGGCGCGGCGGACGCGTCCGTCCCCGCCCACCTCGCCGCCGGACGCCTCTGTGACCCCGGTCCGGAGGAGGCCGAGACGCCGGCACTCCGTCCGCCGCGCGGATCCGTACGCGCCGGGCGGCGACCGGGAGCGGGGCGCCGGTGACCCCACGGCGAAGAGCGGCCGTCCTCTCCGCGGACCTCGCGGAAAGGCTCCACGACCCCCGGCAGGTCCAAGAGCGGCTGCCGCACCACGATCGCCCGGCGAGGGCGCTCACCCTGAGCGACGGAGCGCCGGGCATCGCCCTGCTGCACCTGGAGCGCGGCAGCGGCGACGACCGCGCGCTGCGCGCCGCGCACCACTGGCTGAGCGACGCCGTCGGCCTCGCCCACGCCGCCCCGGAGCACGTCGCGCGGGCGACCCCGGGGCTCTACCGGGGCGTGCCCGCCCTGTCGTTCGCCATGACCCGGGCCGCCATGGTCGTGGGCCGTCCTCTCAGGGCCGCCGAGCGCCTCGCCGGTCACGTCCGTACGTACGCCCGTGTGCTCGTCGCCCGGGAGCGGCGGCGCCGCCCGCAGGACGGCGAATGCGTGAGCGCCGGGACCTACGACGTCATCTCGGGCCTGGCGGGCCTCGGCGCCCACCTCCTCGACGAGCGGCCCGGCGGCTGCGACACCCTCGCCGAGGTGCTGACCGCGCTCACGGCGCTCACCGAGCCGCTACGGGTCGACGGGCGGGCCCTCCCGGGCTGGTGGACCGGTGACCCGCCGGACGCGGCCGCCGACGGGCCCGCGCCCGGACCGTCCGGCGCCGGGCACGCCCGCACGGGGCTGGCGCACGGCGCCCCCGGGCCGCTGGCCCTGCTCGCCCTGGCCTGGGAGGCCGGGGTGACCGTCCCGGGCCACGAGCGGGCCGTGCGGGTGCTCGCCGAGTGGCTCATGGGCGTCCGGCAGCACGGCGACGACGGGAGCTGGTGGCCGCGCACTCTCGTCCTCGGCCCCGGCGGGGCGGCCGTCCCCCGGGAGAGCGGGCCGGGCAGGCCCTCCTGGTGCCACGGCACCGTGGGGATCGCCCGCGCCCTGTTCCTGGCCGGACGGGCGCTGGACGTCCCCGAGTGGCGCGACGGCGCCGTCGCCGCCTGGCGGGCCGCCCTCGCGGGCGCGCGGCGCGCCTACGTCGGCCCGGCGGGCGGCCGGCTGACGGACGCGGGGCTGTGCCACGGGTGGAGCGGGGTGCTCCAGGCGACGTGGCGCATGGCCGACGACACCCGGGACGCCGCCCTGCGCGCCGAGCTGCCCTGGCTGGCCGAGCGCGTCCTGGACCTCGCCGACATCGACGACTCCTTCGGACTCCGGCCGCCCCTCGCGCACGGCGAGCAGACGAGCGACCCGGCCGGATTCCTCACCGGCGCGGCGGGCGTGGCACTGGCCCTCCACACCTTCGCCACCGACACCGCGCCCGTCACGCGGTGGGACCGGGCGCTCCTGCTGGCCTGAGGGCGACCCGTGACCGGCGGGCCGGAGAATGGTGAATCCAAGGCCCACTGGTCTTGGTTGTGAGATATCTAAGGAATATCGACCAATATTGGAATGCTTCCAAGGGAATTCTTGGGGCGATAGAGAAGAGTCAACGGCTCTGGGGGAGTCGTTCGCGGGGGTCCGCCGGCCGTCCGCCGCTACGCCTCCCTGCGGGCGGCCAGCAGCGCCGCGTCGTCGCACAGGTCGCTACCCGCGTAGGCCACCAGATCCGCCACCACACGGTCCAGCAGCGCTTCCGGGGTCGTCTCCGGCATCCCCGCCAGCCGCTCGGCCAGCGGGTAGAAATCGCCGCTCGCGTCGCGGGCCTCGGTGACCCCGTCGGTGTAGAGGAGCAGGAGGTCGCCCCGCTCGAAGGCGAACGTACGGCGGTGATAGACGTCACCGGTCAGCTCCAGCAGGGCCAGTGGAGGCTGCGGGACGGGCGTCTCCACCTCCGTCACCCGGCCGTCGCGCAGGAGCAGCGGCGGCAGGTGTCCGCAGTTGACCATCTCGGCCGGGCCGCCGCCCTCCGGCACGCCGATCAGGACGGCGGTCACGAACTCCTCGCGCGGCCGGCGCCGCCTCATGGCGCCGTCGAGGCGGCCGGCCACCGTGGCCAGGTCGGCCTCGACGTGGGCGGCCTCCCGGAACGTACCGAGCACGTCGGCCGCGGTGGCGATGGCGTCCAGGCCCTTGCCCCGGACGTCGCCGACGAGCAGCCGGGTGCCGTACGGGGTCGCCAGCGCCTCGTACAGATCCCCGCCCACCCGGGCGTCCGCCGCCGCGGCCATGTACCGCACGGCGGTCCGCAGCCCGCCGACCCGCTCCGGCGGCGGGCGCAGCAGGGTGTCCTGCGCCGCCTCCGCCACGGAGCGCGACTGGAGCAGCTCCCGCTCCCGGGTCGCGATCAGGACGACGTTCGCGGTGCTGACGCAGGTGACGGCGAGCACCGCGAAGCCGGAGGTCATGTGGACGGCCAGGGGGACCTCGCTGTCGGAGAACCCCAGCAGCGGGACGATCAGCAGGGTGGCGGCCAGCCCGGTGGTCAGGGGCACCCGGGGGCGCCGGGTGCCGACGCTGGCGAGGACCGGCGCGGTGGCGAGGACGGGGGAGAGGGTGACGTCGGGGTTGGACGCCAGGTCCGTCACGACGGCGAGGGCGAGCAGCGCGTAGCCGGCGGTGACGAGCCGGCGCGCGCGGCGGGGGAGACGGGGCGTCCCGGGCGGCCCGTTCCGGCCTGGCGGATGCTTCATGATTGCCGTCCACCATAGGGAGCGCCGCCGTGCCCGGCGCGGCGACAGGGCCGGACGGCATTCGATGTAAAGGGCATCTATATATTCGACGCCCGGGCGTCCGTATAGGTGCTTGGAACACCTATGTAGGTGCATTGCGAATCGGCACAGCTCTCTCCCCGGAAAAAGCCCCGTCGAAACACTTACCGGCGGTTCGCTAGCGTGAGTGCCCGGTAATGTCAATATTCCGTAAACTCTTGACGGATTCCTTGCGAGCCTCTCACTATTCACCGCATGGACTTGTCCGACAGGCGGCGGAGCACCGCGGCGCGTGAGCGCCAGGGAATCGGTGCCCACCCCTGCCGTGGGGCGCTGGTGCGCCACGGCAGGCCTGTCAGCCGTACGGGAGGCACGGTCCCCCAGCCGCGCTTAAGCGGTGAAGGGTCCGGCCGGTAGCTCCCGGTCTCCGTTTCGCGGCGGCGCGACCTCGTCGAGGCGCGCCGTGGCACCGGGACGTCCCGTCGGTCCACCGGTCCACACTTCCCGAACCCACCCGTCAGCCGGCGTCGCCAGCCGGACCTGAGCCCCGGGCGGGATCGGTCCTGCTCCCCCCTCCAGCGAAGGCGAACACATACATGAGTGACCGCACCCTCACTGCGGCCGACACTGAGCCCGGCGTCACCGCCCCGGCCACGGCGTCCCCACACGTCGACGCCGGCGACGCCGGCTACAGCAAGGACCTCAAGTCCCGCCACGTCAACATGATCGCCATCGGCGGGGCGATCGGCACCGGCCTCTTCCTCGGCGCCGGTGGCCGCCTCGCCAACGCGGGCCCCTCGCTCTTCATCGCCTACGCGGTGTGCGGAGTGTTCGCCTTCTTCGTCGTCCGGGCACTCGGTGAGCTCGTGCTCTACCGTCCGTCCTCCGGCGCGTTCGTCTCCTACGCGCGAGAGTTCATGGGGGAGAAGGGCGCCTTCACCGCCGGCTGGCTCTACTTCCTGAACTGGGCCACCACCGGCATCGCCGACATCACGGCCGTCGCCACGTACACCCACTACTGGGGCATGTTCAGTGACATCCCCCAGTGGGTGCTCGCCCTGATAGCCCTGGCCGTCGTCCTCACCGTGAACCTGATCTCGGTGAAGTACTTCGGCGAGATGGAGTTCTGGTTCGCGATCATCAAGGTCGGCGCGCTGGTCCTCTTCATGTTCATCGGCATCTTCCTGCTGGTCACCCAGCACGACGTCGGTGGCAGCACCCCGGGTATCGCGAACATCATGGACAACGGCGGCGTCTTCCCCTCCGGTGTGATGCCGATGCTGCTCGTCATCCAGGGTGTCGTCTTCGCCTACGCCTCGGTCGAGCTGTGCGGCGTCGCCGCGGGTGAGACCAAGAACCCCGAGAAGATCATGCCGAAGGCGATCAACTCGATCATGTGGCGCGTCGGCCTCTTCTACGTCGGCTCGGTCATCCTGCTCGCCCTGCTGCTGCCGTACAACGCCTTCACCGGTGACGAGAGCCCCTTCGTCACCGTCCTCGGCAAGATCGGCGTCCCCTACGCGGCCGGCGTGATGAACCTCGTCGTCCTCACCGCGGCGCTCTCCAGCCTCAACTCGGGCCTCTACTCCACCGGCCGCATCCTGCGCTCGATGGCCATGTCGGGCTCGGCGCCGAAGTTCACCGGCCTGATGAACAAGGGGCAGGTGCCCTACGGCGGCATCCTGCTCACCGCGTTCTTCTGTGTGCTGGGCGTCGGTCTCAACTTCGTGGTCCCCGCGGACGCCTTCGAGATCGTGCTGAACTTCGCCGCCATCGGCATCATCGGCACCTGGGGCATGATCATGCTCTGCTCGCTGCTCTTCTGGAAGCGCGCCAAGGAGGGCAAGCTCACCCGCCCGTCCTACCAGCTGCCCTGGGCCCCGTACACCCAGATCATCACGCTGCTCTTCCTGGCCTCGGTGCTGGGCCTGATGGCCGCCGAGCCCGGTGCCGGCCGCACCACCGTGCTGTGCCTGCCGCTGATCGTGGCGGCGCTGGTCGGCGGCTGGTTCGTCGTCCGCGGCAAGGTCGCGCGGATCAAGCGCGAGACCGAGCTGGAGCGCGACGGGGCCAAGCAGTAGCCTCCCCTCTCCAGTGAGGAGCCGGCCGTCCCTCCGGGGGCGGCCGGCTCCTCGCGTTCTCGCGCCGGGGCGCTCCGCTACCCGAGGTCGTCCCAGGTGACCACCGGGCTCCCGGCCCGCAGGCTGAAGTCCACGGCCGGGTTGCGCACCGGCCACTTCAGCCGCAGCCAGTGCGGCACCGTCGCCGCGATCCCGTCGTCACCCGCCAGGTGCCAGAAGGTGTTGGAGTCCTGCCGGGCGAAATAAGGACAGAAGAGGGAGATCACCAGAACCACCCGCCGTCCCTTCGTCACCGGCGTGACCGCGTGGAAGATGCGGCTCCCATGGAGGAACAGCGTCGCCCCGCGCTCCCCGCACGCCGCCTCGCGGATCCGGGCGTCCCCCGGCTCCGCCTCCGGGAACTCGTCCGTACGCCCCTGGAAATAGGTGAACCGGCCGCCCTCGTAGTCCTCGTAGCCGTTCAGCTGGATCGTGAAGACGTAGTCCATGCCGTCGCGGTGCCACCGCACGATCTCCGGCCGCCCCTGACCGCTGCCGTAGTTGATCTGGGCGGTGGGGATGCGCAGCGGGTGCGGGATCAGCGGGACGCCGACCAGCCGGGAGCACGTCACCAGGAACGCCCGGTCGCGGATCATGTTGTTGATGAACGGCGAGAGCAGGTCCGCGCTCCGCAGCCGCCGCGTCGCGATGAACCGGCTGTGCCCCGCCGTCCCCTCCAGGGCGTCGCACACCTCGGTCAGGCAGGCCAGCCCCTCCTGGGTGAGCAGCTGGAGCGGACCGACGACGGCCGTGTCGTCCGGCCGCCCCCGCCAGGTGCTGAGCTCGCCGCTCCCGTAACCGAACTCCCGCAGCGTGACGCGCGGCCCGGCCGCCGCCCGGTCCACGAACTCGCTCCGCCACCGCGGCTCCGCCGGCAGCGTCGCGCCGCGCCGGGGGGTACGCGCCCGCAGGGCGTGCGAGAACTGCTGGAATCCGGTCGGGGTTCTCGGGAGGTCGAGCGCGCTCGTTCCGCCGCTCCGCGCCGAGGACATGGGCATGGGGCATCTCCTTCGAGGAGAACGCTTCCGTTGAATGCCGAGTATCAAAACGCCGCCCCAGGGCCGTCACAAGGCCCCGAACACGCCAGCGTCCCCCCCGCACGGCGGCGCCCGGGTTGCCGCCTATCAGCTGATAAGTAGCGTTATTTTCGAACGGGTAGATGGTGCGTTCAAGTCCACCCGGCTCCACTCCCCCAGGGGCCGTAGCTCAAGGCAGAGCGACCCGTTCACCCCCTATATCCCCACACGGACGTGGTGCGACGGATGCGGATGGCGGCGGGCCCGCTGGACTGGTCCCTGGTGAGCGGATGGATCCCGGTCGCCCTGCTCGTCGCGGGCCTGTGCGCGCTCGCGGTACTGCTCTTCTCCCGCCGCCGCACCTGGTGGACCCGCTGGGCCCCGCTCGCCGTGCTGCTGGCCGCCGTCCTCACCTGGCTGCTGCGCACCGCCGTGGACGACTGGTGGCAGCCCTTCCCCGACCCGCTGCCGACCGATGTGGTGATCTGGGCCGGGATCGCCGTCCTCGGCGTCTGTCTCGCCGCGTTCCGGATTCCGCTCCTCCGCCCCCGGTACTGGGCGGGCGCCGTGCTCGCCGCCGTCCTCACCGTCCTCCTCGGCGCCTCGGAGATCAACAAGCACTTCGACCAGTACCCCACCGCACGCACCGCCCTGAACTCCTGGCTTACCAAGACCACCAGCCTCGCCGACGCCACCGGACGCACCGAACCCGTGCTGCCCGTACCGCCCGGCAAGACCGTCGCCGACGTCTGGCGCCCCCCGCACGGCCTCCCCGAGAACGGCACCCTCTCCAAGTCGGACATCCCCGGCACCCGCTCCGGCTTCGACGCCCGCGGCGCCTTCGTCTACCTCCCGCCCGCCTACCGCGCCACGCCGCGCCCCCTCCTCCCCGTCATCGTCCTCATGGCCGGCCAGCCCGGTTCCCCCGACGACTGGATCAACTCCGGCCGGCTCCTCGACATGATGAACGCCTTCGCCGCCGGCCACCGCGGCCTCGCCCCCGTGGTCGTCGTCGTCGACCCGCTCGGCTCCCAGTTCGCCAACACCCTCTGCATGGACTCCCGGCTCGGCAACGTCCAGACCTACCTCGCCACCGACGTCCCCGACTGGATCCGCACCCACCTCCAGGTCGCCACCGCCCGCACCTCCTGGGCGATCTCCGGCATCTCCTTCGGCGGCACCTGCTCCATCCAGCTCGGCGTCAACGCACCCCAGGTCTACGGCGTCGTCAACGACATCTCAGGCCAGGAGGCCCCCACTCTCGGCAGCAGACGGAAGACCGTCGACAAGGCCTTCGGCGGCGACACCGCCGCCTTCGAGAAGGCCAACCCCCTCGACGTGCTCGCCCGGCAGCGCTTCCCCGACACCGAGGCCGCCTTCGTCGCGGGCAGCGACGACGGCACGTACCGGCCGCAGCAGCGCAAGGTCTACGACGCGGCGGTCAAGGCCGGCATGCGGGCCGAGTGGGTGCTGCTCCCCGGCGGCCACAGCTGGCAGGTGTGGCGCCCCGGCCTGGAGAGGCAACTGCCGTGGATCTCCCGCCGGACGGGACTGATCCGATGACCGCCGCCACCGCACCGCCCCCCGACGCCCCCACCCGGGGCGACGGCACGCACACCTGGCACGTCACCCTCGACAGGCTCCTCGCCCCCGTCCGCCACGCCCCCTTCACCCTCGCCTTCCTCGCGGTGCTGTGGATCGTCGGAGCCGTGACCGGCAGTCTCGGCTCCGGCCCCCACCGGCACCGCATGGAGACCGTCGCCGTCGGCGTCCCCGCGCTCGCCGAAGGCCGCTGGTGGACGCCCGCCAGCTCGCTCCTCTGGTGCCCCGGCCTCGGCGGCTACATCGGCTCCACCCTCCTCGTCCTCCTCCTCGTCACCCCCGCCGAGCGCCGTCTGGGCGTGGCCCGCACCGCCGCCGTCCTGCTCGGCGGCCAGATCCTCGGCACGCTCCTCGGCGTCGGCGTCGTCAAGGCCGGCTCCCTGGCGGGGGAGTGGTGGCTGGACGAGCTCGCCGGCTACCGCGCCGTGACGCCCAGCGTCGGCGCGCTCGCCGTCGGCGGGGTCCTCAGCTACCGCCTCACCGCCCTGTGGCGCCGCCGCACCCGGCTCGCCATCGTCGCCTTCGCCCTGGTCATGGCCCTCTACGTCGGACACCTCCAGGGTGTGCTGCGGCTCGGCGGCGCCGTCGTCGGCCTCGTCGCCGGCGCCGCCATGTACCACCGGTCCGGGCCCTGGCGGCTGCGCCACTCCTCCCACACCGAGGCCCGCGTCCTGGTCGCGCTCGTCGTCGCCGCCGCGGCCATCGGCCCCATGGTGGCTATCCTCTACCGCGACTCCTACGGCCCCCTCAACTCCTTCCAGCTCTACGTCTCCGTCCAGCCCACCGACCAGGAGGTCGCCGACGCCTGCGCGGCCTCGACGGCGGACTGCCACCTCACCCACGCCCTGCGGAACTTCTACGACTCCCCGGCCACCGTCATGGCCGTGCTCGTGCCCGCCCTGATGCTCGTCCTCGCCGAGGGCCTGCGCCGTGGGCTCCGCCTCGCCTGGGCCCTGGCGATCCTGGTCCACCTCGCCTGGATCGCCCTCTTCTCGTACTGGCTCAACGACTTCCTCAGCCACCCCGCGGGCTGGGCCGAACCCACCGAACGCTCCACCTACGCCCAGGCGTTCGCGGAACAGATGCTGCTGCCCGTCCTCGTCGTCGCCCTCCTGATCGTCACCCGCGCCCGCTTCGACCTGCGGCTGCCGCGTTCGACGATCCGCCGGCTCGCGGCCGTGACCGGTGGCGCGCTCCTGGTGGCCTGTGTCGCGTACGTAGGCATCGGCTACGCCGTCCGCGGCCAGTACGACCCCGACGCCACCCTCGGCCTGCTGCTGTCCGGGCTGCCCTCGGAGTTCCTCCCGCCCACCCTCGTCGGAGCCTTCGCCGACTGGCCCGTGCCCGTCGGCGGCACCGCGCAGGCCCTCTTCCAGTACTGCGGCCTCCTGTTCTGGCTCGTCACCCTGATCGCCCTGCTCTTCACCTTCCGCCGTCCCCGGCTGCACACCGACGCGGACGCGGCCGTGCGGGCCCGGCGGCTCCTCATCGAACAGGGCGGCTCGACGCTGTCGTACCTCACCACCTGGGACGGCAACTACTACTGGTTCGACGACCGCGGCCGCGCCGCCGTCGCCTACCGGGTGGTCGCCACCGTCGCCCTGACCACGGGCGAACCCTTCGGCGCCCCCGACGCCCGCGCGGCCGCCGTCGCCGGCTTCTCCCGGTACTGCGACGAACGCGGCTGGACCCCCTGCCTCTACAGCGTCGGCGAGGAGACCCGCGAGGCGTCCGAACGGCTCGGCTGGCGGTCGGTGCAGGTCGCCGAGGACACCGTCGTCCCCCTGCCCGACCTCGCCTTCACCGGCAAGAAGTGGCAGGACGTCCGCACCGCGCTCAACAAGGCCAAGAAGGAGGGCATCACCGCCGAGTGGTGGTCCTACCCCGACGCCCCCGTCGCCCTCACCGACCAGGTGCGCTCCATCTCCGAGGAGTGGGTCGCCGACAAGGGCCTCCCGGAGATGGGCTTCACCCTCGGCGGTCTCGACGAACTCGACGACCCCTCGGTGCGCTGCCTCCTCGCCGTCGACTCCGACCGCACCGTGCACGGCATCACCAGTTGGATGCCGGTGTACGGCCACGGCAAGCCCGTCGGCTGGACCCTGGACTTCATGCGCCGCCGGACGAGCGGCTTCCGAGGCTCCATGGAATTCCTCATCGCCTCCGCCGCCCTGGGTTTCCAGGAGGAGGGCGCCCGCTTCCTCAGCCTCTCCGGCGCCCCCCTGGCCCGCAAGGCCACGGAAGAACCACCGGCCGCGCTCCAGCGCATCCTCGACCTCGGCGGCAGGGTCCTGGAACCGGTCTACGGCTTCCGCTCCCTGCTGGCCTTCAAGGCCAAGTTCCAGCCGGAGTACCGGCCGATGTACATGACCTACCCGGACCCGGCGGCACTGCCGGCGATCACACGGGCGATCGGCAAGGCGTACCTGCCGCACATGACGGCGGCGCAGGGGGTGCGCCTGATGCGGCAGTTCTCGTCGTAGACGCAGGTCAAAACGCTTGCGTCCAGGCGCGGTGGCCTCAACTTCGACATCATCGCCGCCGACAAGGGGACTCTCCAGGAGACGAAGAGAAGGTGATCACTTTCGGGGCTGGGGAGAATCTGGGGAGAATCAGCACTGGCTCTGGCTCAGCCATGCATCGATCGCGATCCGCCCCCGCCGACCCTTGTCAGGCATGAAGTGCGCATATGTCCTGACGGTTACCAAGGGGGAAGAATGCCCCATCCAATGGGACACCGAGACCACATCCTCGCCAGCCGCCAGCTGCACACTGGCGTAGGTATGCCGATCGCGATGGGACATGGCATCGCGGGAAGGCTCCCATCCTCCACACCCCCCGTCTTCGCTAACCGAGGCGATGATGCCAGCCGCAGCCAGGGCTGGCTTGAGGCTCCGCCTATTGAACTGTGAGGCGTTGACCGGGTTGCCGAAATGAGTGCTGATCATCAGGTTCACTGTGACGGTCGGCCGCCCTCCGTTGCCTGGTCCGTGCCAGGGCAAGGTCACCTTGACCGGAGGATACTTCGCCGTGTGCTCCAGCAGACGTTTCAGCAGGCCGGGAGAGAGTGGCACCTCGCGTTCCTTGCGCCCTTTGGGCAGCTTGAAGTAGGGCTTCGAGGGATCC
The DNA here is from genome assembly GCF_021228125.1 of Streptomyces albireticuli. Classification (GTDB taxonomy): domain Bacteria; phylum Actinomycetota; class Actinomycetes; order Streptomycetales; family Streptomycetaceae; genus Streptomyces; species Streptomyces albireticuli. The sequence continues at coordinate 21,073 of NZ_JAJQQS010000014.1, read as the reverse complement.
CACAGCAGCTGTCGGCGAACGAGAAGGAGCGCCCGCTTCTCGTCGATGTCGGCAGGATCAAACCCGAGCCGTTCGCCTTGACGGAAGCCGGCCGCGACACCCAGGTCGACAGTGATCCGGTACCGCTCCGCCAGACCTGCTTGGATGGCGTGCACTTCCTCGGGCAGCCACGCACGAGCCTTACTGGGAGCGGGCTTTGGCTTGAGGTCGCGATGTTGGCTGAACGGGTTGCGGGCCACCCGTTTCCCGACCGCGGACTTGAAGATGGAACTGCCGTGCATCCAGACCACCTCGGCGGTGCTGTCCGCCAAACCGCAGTCCCTCCACCGGGCAACCAGCGCCTCTAGGTGCTCACGGTCGATGGTGTTCATGGAGTGGTGGCCTATGTTGGGGAGGAGATGGTTCCAGATCTTGGTCTTCATCGCCTTGGCCGTGCCAACCGGGTCGCGCCGCGTTGGCCACCAGACAGTCTCGACATACTCGCGAACGGATATAACGCCGTCCCGCTCGTCGATGAACTCCTGACGCTTCATGTCCGTCAGGGTTTTCGCTTTCCAGGTCTTCGCGTCGTCGAGGAGCTCGAACGATCGATCCCGCACCCCGGGGATGCCGGCTACCCGCCAGCGCATCCCCTGCCCGTAGCGGCTGGTCCGGCGTCTCTTGCCCGTTTCAGGGTCGGGACGTTTGGTCAGCCAGCGGTCCTCGATGTACCCGGCCATCGCGGAACTCCCTGATCTCCGGCGAGTGCATCGACACGACCTCGCCTCTCCACAGTTGGAACCACTGTCCTCCAGCCAGGATCTGCTGAGTGACAGAGTTGAGGGCTGCTACCCCTTCGGGGAGGAAGAGCCCCCGGTGAAGCTCGAACGTGACCTTGCCGCGCGATTCCATGATCTGGACCGGTTCCTCAAGCGTGCGGTCGTCGCCATACACGTACCGGACAGAGAGCATCGTGTACCCCCATGCGCTTACACAGGGGTGTGGGGGGTCCCCTGAGTCAATCGTGCTCGGATGCGGAAAGATACCGCTGCTGTGGTTGATCTCACAACAGTTTGTAGACGATCTGTCTCCGCCTCGGAGCGCAACGGATGATCAGTCGTCGTCCGGGACCCGCTCGCTGGCCTCGACCATGGCGCGCCACCTCCGGCGCTCGGACTTCCCCATGCCGGCCAGGTGGGCCACGATCACGCGAACGTCCTCGTCGTATCCCGCGAGCTCCGTGGCCCGGTAGTCCAGGTACTGGATCGCCGCGGCGCGCTGCACGACGGAGAGGGGCTTCTCCAGAGCGGCCGCCAGCGCTCGCAGGCGGGCCGGTGTGGGTGCTGCCAAGACCGCGTTGGTGGCCATCTTCTGGAGGTACGCCTTGGAGACGGTCTCTCCCGACTCGGGATCCTTCGCCTTGTCGGCCATCCCCTGGTACGAGACGCCGCCGTCGTTGACCTCCCTGACGAGGCGGCTGAGGTGATCCCGGTCCATGTCACGGGCCAGCTCGCCGGGAAGGTCTTCGCGGGTCACGTTGTCACGCCCGGCACCACTGGGGGCCGAAGCCTCCATGCGCTCATCCTTTCGCATCTCACCCACACCGACTGTCTCTCTCGTAGGCCAATCCGGCTCTGCGAGCCGCAGGCCAGGCCGTACAACCATTCCCCGTCGCAGACGATTCGTCTACAGATCAATGCTATCCAGCCCGCCCTCCCGCGAAAACTTCACATCAAGCCGTTCGGATCTGTAGACGTTTCGTCTTTGGCCTGCTTCACTGTTCCTGTCGGTAGCCATTTCGTTCCGATGGAGAGACGTTGAGAGTGCGCTACGCGGTCAGGAACAGAGAGTGGCTTCAGTTCGCGATGCACCACCCCGGGCGGGGAACCCCATTCACTGTGCGATCCCTCGCCCAGGCCGTCGGACTCAGCCACCACTCGACGATCGGCCACCTGCTCAGCGGTAGGCAGGTCGACTGTGACCCGGCCATCGCCCACGCGATCGCGGAGGCTGTCGGTGTCGCCGTCCTGGTGCTCTTCGCGCCCCCACCGTCTCCGAATCAGACCGTATCGGCTCCAGAATCACACACTCTCCCGAAGGAGCCCTGATGCCCGGACCCAGCGCACCGCCGGAAGGTCTGCTCTACATCCAGGACACAAAGGCCGGCCCCGGGATCGCCACCCGGCTGGGAATCACCCCCGCCACCTACCGCAAGTGGCGCATGCGAAAGGAGGGGCCCGAGTCCTTCCGTCTCGGCAAGCGAGTCGTCGCGCGCGTCGAAGCCATCGACGAGTACATCGCCAAGCAAGAAGAGCGGGCGAAGCAGGCCAAGCCCGAGATGCGGCCCGCTGAGGCGCGCCTCGGCTCCCGCGGTCCCGCCCAGCGCGCCGCTTAGGCGGTATGCGGGCCCACCGCCGGGCTCTCACACACCGGCAGCGGGCCCTGTGATCCACACCGAAACCGTCGAGAAGAGGAGTGGACCATGTCCACATCATCACCCACGTCACGTGAGGTCGTGAAACTCGACCTGACCGCCGGATCTCTCCAGACCGTCGACCTCGACGGCCAGCCGCACATCGTGCTGCGGCCCGCGATCGAGGAGCTCGGCCTCGACTACTCCACCCAGTTGAAGAAGCTCAAGGAGCGGTCGTGGGCAACCGTGGGGCAGAGCCCCATGGTTGCGGAGGACGGAAAGACACGCTTCATGGCCGTCGTCCCGGTCCGCACGTTCCTGATGCTGCTGGCCACGGTCAACGAGCAGCGCGTCGTCGAGGAGCACCGCCAGACCCTGATCGCTTTCCAAACCGAGACGGCCGACGTGATCGAGGCGTACTGGACGCGGGGCGGCGCGATCAACCCGAGCGCTTCGAGGGACCAGCTCGACTCGCTGATCTCCCAGGCGAAGAGCCAGGCCGAGGTGCTGAAGGTCCTTTCCGGCATCGTAGACGCCTCCTGGCTGGAGACGAAGGCCCGCCTGGTCGCGGCCCGTGCCCTGGGTGAGGAGCCCGAGGTGGATCCGCTGGATGCCCCGCTGTACGTGCCGGACTTCCTGAAGTCCAAGAGCCTGAAGCGTAGGGATATCACCACGGTCCAGTCGTGGTTCGGCCGGCGTGCCGCGGCCCTGTACGAGGCCGAGCATGGGAAGAAGCCGGGCAAGCGGCAGACGGACCTGCCGGACGGATCCGTGCGTGAGACCTACGCCTGGACGGAGCGGGACCGCCCGGTCTTCGAGACGACGTGGGCCCGGCACTACGCCGCTCAGTTCCCCGTACAGGCCCAGCTCGGGGGTGCGTGATGAGCGCCCGCGACAACATCCTGGCCGGCCTCCGGGTAGCCGAGGCGAGCACCGTCGGCGACGCGACGGCGGAGGACCTGCTCGAGGCCCACCGCGCCGAGGTGCTGCGCGAGGCCGCGAATGCGGTTCTCGGTATCCGCTCTTTCGAGAAGACCTTCTCCTCCTCGCGGGCCGCGGCGCAGGTCTCCGAGAACATCGGCCTCCTCGATGCCGCTCGTCTGCTGGAGCGCATGGCCGCCGGCGGTGACCGGTGATGGCGACGACGACCGACCCGCGCCTGACGGCCGCGATGCTCCTGGACTCCCTGCAGCAGGCCATGCCTGTCACGGATGGCCGACTCGCCGAGCAGCGGCATCTCCTCGACCCGGACCCGGACACCTGCGTGCCCCTGCCGGGCATCGCCCACCCCAAGACCGGAGGCACGTCGTGACGACCCGAACCCTGGCCGACTTGTCGGTTCCCGCAGAGGCGCTGCGCCGGCTGATGGTGGAGCACGGCAACCTGCCCGTTGCCTCCATGCAGATCTCGCCGATCTATCCGGGCCGACTGGATGTCTCGCTGCACCCCGAGACGTTAGGCGACGAGACGTCCGGCAGCACGAAGGCAGCCTTTGAGACGTGGCGGCAGGCCCTGGGCATCGCTTCGGAGACCGTGAAGGCGGCAAGCGGGCGCGGGAGCACGTGGCTGACCACGGACGGCGCCTTCGACGGGGCCAAGCTGCGCCTGACGGCCTTCCTCCCAGATGACCTTCAGGAGGAGTCGTGAGCATCCTCGACGATCTGACCGCGGCGGCTGGCAGGCCGGGTCTGCCGGTCCGGGACAGGCAGCAGTTGGTGAGGGTGATTGACGAGACCCACGAGATCGACGGCACTGTGTTCGACCTGGGTCGGCGGCTCGTGGATGCGACGGGTGGCCGGTGGGCGTGGACCGGGCGCCGCGACGGCCAGGGGTCCCCGCTGATGCGGTTCGTGCCCCGGCCGGGCGACGAGCCGGACATGGCCGCTGCCGAGCGGGTGCCGGTGCCGCTCACCGATCTGTGGTGGTTCCACGGGCCGCTGCTGCCGGAACAGCGCCCGCTGCGGGCCGAGGACTACCGGCGCGCCCTCCGCGCCCCCAGCCCGCGCGATGTCTTCGGGGGTGCCGCGTGATCCCGCCATTCGCGGTCAGGGCCGCCGCTGCTGGCCTGCTCCTCTTCCTCGCCGGTGCCGCCCTGTGTGCAGTCGGCCACCACCTCAGCAAGGGGGACCGATGAGCACCGACGAGATCGCCGAGCGCTTCATGCGCGACACCGCCCAGCACGAGATGACGGTGCTCCACGACGACGGCCTGTACCGGCACCTGTGGTTCATGGCCCCGCGCAGCTCGGAGTACTGGTTCGAGCTGGTCACGTGGCCCGGGTCCCTGGCGATGCGTGGAGACGTCGGAGACGGCTACGTCTTCAGCCGCCTGACCGACATGTTCCAGTTTTTCCGCGCCGATCGAGACTTCGGCATCAACCCGCACTACTGGGCGGAGAAGCTTGGTGGCGGTCGGCACTCGGTGAAGGAGTACTCCGAGACCCTGCTGCGGCAGCTTGTCGTGGAGCAGTTCGTCGCGGATGCCCGCTGGGATGGTGTCCCGCCCGGGACGGGAAAGGCGCTCCGCACCTGGGTTCTCAACGAGGACCTTGGCGACGAGCACCGGGCCCGCACCATCGTGGAGGACTTCGCTCACTCCGGCTACGAGTTCAGCGACGTCTGGGAGTGGGACTTCTGCGACTACAAGCCGGACTTCCTGTGGGCCTGCCACGCGATCGTGTGGGGCATTGCCCAGTACGACGCCATGAAGCAGAGCCCCGCGGTGTCCGCTCCCGAGGACAGTCTCCGGCTCCCCGAGCCCTTCTCCGCTGCCGGAGGTGCCGCGTGATCTGGTTCGTCCTCGCCCTCTGGGCGGTCGCCCTGGCGGCGACGCCGTGGCACCAACTGGCTTGGCTCGTGTGGCTCTTCCGCCACAACGACCGGGAAGGGGGTGCGTGATGTCCGACACCGAGATGCTCCTGTGGACCCTGCTGCTGTGGGCGGTGACCTTCCTGGTCGTCCGGTTCTGCATCTGGGCGAGGGGCTTCGCCGCCCGACAGCAGGCCCGCGTCGGGAGCGCCGACCACCGGGACGGTGCGTCATGAACCGTCACCGTTGCCCCACTTGCCGCCGCACGTTCGAGGACTGCCGGTGCACCGGCCACGACCCGCGGGCCTGTCACCTGTGTGTGCCGCTCGACCAGCAGCTCGCCCACCCCGCCTACGGCCAGGCCCGGCCGGCCGTTCCACAGCAGAGGAGGGCGGCATGAGCCTCGCCCTGGCCGGATGGCTGCTCATCGGGCTCATCGCCGTCATCGTCGCCGTCTTCGGCTGCCTGCCGGACCGGTCGGGCGACGAGTGGGATGACCGCTAGCCCCGTGATCTGTCCGCCGCCGGGGATGACAGCGGCCCCGGCGGCGGACCCCCACACCACCTGACCGGCCACCTCGCCCCGCCTCCCCTCTCCGGGGCGGGGTGGCCTCCCTCAGCACACCCTGAAGGGAAACCCCATGGGCAACACTGGCCCCCTCGGAGGCTCACCGCCTCTCGCCTACCCCTCCGGCGCCCAGATCGTCCTCGCTGCCAACGCACCTTCCGCAGACTGGCACGCGGTCCGCCGAACCGGTCTCGGCGGCTCGGACATGGCAGCGATCTGCGGCCTCAACCCCTACACCAGCCCGCTGGAGATCTGGTTCTCCAAGGTCGGCCGCCCGGTGCCCCGCCGCAACGACCCGGTGCTCGATGAGGCCGCCCTGATGGGCCACGCCCTCGAACCCCTCATCGCGACCCGCTTCACCGCCCTCACCGGCCTCCTCGCCGTCGACGGCCCCGGCACCCTCCGCCACCCGAGCCGACCGTGGATCGCCAACCTCGACCGCGTCACCGAGGACGACGGCCTTCCCGGTGTCGTCGAGCTGAAGTCCCGCTCGTCCTACGCGCTCAAGGACTGGCTCGACGAGCCACCGGTCGACGTGCAGGTCCAGGTCCAGCACTACCTCGCCGTGACCGGCTGGGACTACGCCTACACCGTGGCCCTGATTGGCGGGCAGCGTACCCTCGTCCACCGCCTGGAGCGCGACGAGGAACTAATCGCCGATCTCGCTGCGATCGCAGAGGAGTTCTGGGGCTGGGTCGAATCCCGGCAGCAGCCCCCGGTCGACGGCTCCCACGCCACCGGCCAGCTTCTCGACCGCCTCCACGCCCACCCCACCCGGGACGTGGTCGTCGCCGACGCCACCGAGGTCGAGTGGCTCCTCCAGCAGCGGGCCGTCGCCAAGCAGGAGATCGCCGCCGCCGAGATCGCCCTGCTGGAGGCGGAGAACCGGCTCAAGGCCATCGCCGGCGACGCCACCGACGTCCACACCCGCGGCGAACTCGCCTACTCCTGGCGTCCTCAGCCCGGACAGATCAGCTGGAAGACGGCAGCTCTGGCCGCCGACCCCGGCCTCGACCCCGAGCCCTACCGCGGCGAACCCACCCGCGTCCTCCGTGTCCACCTGGAGAACCTGTGACCAGCACCGCTCGCAACGCCGTCGCCGTCCGCGCCCAGCAGGCCGGACAGGTCCAGCCGGCCACCGAACCGGCGCTGACCCTCGCTCACCAGATCGACCGCATGCGGCCCGAGATCGCCCGCGCTCTGCCCGCGCACATGGACGCCGACCGGATCGCCCGCATCGCCCTCACCACCCTGCGTCGCACCCCCAAGCTCGGCGAGTGTTCCCCCGAGTCGTTCCTCGGCGCCCTGATGACCTGCTCCCAGCTCGGCGTCGAACCCGGCGGGCCCACGGGCGAGGCCTACCTCGTCCCCTTCAAGGGGGAAGTCACGTTCGTCCTCGGCTACCGCGGCATGGCCAAGCTGTTCTGGCAGAGCCCGATGGCCAAGTCGCTCTCCGCCCAGGTCGTCTACGACGGCGACTTCTTCGAGTACGAGTACGGGCTCGACCAGCGCCTCGTCCACCGGCCCGCACTCACAGGCCGCGGCAAGGCCATCGCGTACTACGCCGTCGCCACCACCACGACCGGCGGCTCCGCGTTCGTCGTCCTCTCCCCGGAGGACATCGAGAAGCACCGCAAGCACTCCTCGTTCCCCAACGGCGGCCCCTGGCGCGACCACTACGAGGCCATGGCCCGCAAGACCTGCGTCCGGGAGCTCTTCAAGCTTCTGCCGACCTCCGTCGAGCTCGCCCAGGCCACCGCCCACGACGGGACCGTCCGCACCGACGCCTCCCTCAACAGCATCGACGCCCCCGGGCCATACAGCGCCGGCGAACTGGAAGTCGGCTCGGCCACTACGTCCGACGCTGACCCCCAGTTGCCCGTTGGGTCTGCCCCGCGGGAATCGGGGGCGGACCACCACCCACAAGGAGACCACACGTCATGACCAGCACCCTGTACACGATCGACACTGTCGAGGACGACCAGGGCGTCGAGCGCCCCAACGAAGTCCTGTGGGCCCCGGCTGGCAAGGACGCCACAGACCACGACTTCATCAACCACCGCGGCCTCTACCTGGCCGGCGTCGGCAAAGAGGGCGAACTGCCCGACGCGTTCGTGGCGCTCGGCCACGGCCACACGTGGACCGCCATGTACGAGGCCGCCACCGAATACATGCGGCGCTGCTTCGGCTGGCGCGATCTCCACAGCGACCCGCTCGAAGAGCCCTCGACGGTCACATGCCGCACGCCGCTCCCCGTCCGCAAGCACGTCGTGTTCATCAGGCACCCGCACCCCGCCCACCCGTGCGGCTGCGAATGGGAGGGGCAGTGGCGCATGGTTGATGTCCCCGAGGGTGAGCCTGGCGCCATCGCGATCACCAGCATGCGCAGGCCCGGCGGTGCGCGATGAAGGCTCTCACGATCCGACAGCCGTGGGCGGACGCCATCATCCACCAGACGAAGCGCACCGAAAACCGCACGTGGAAGACCACCTACCGCGGCCCCGTGCTGATCCATGCAGGGGCAGCCCACGACCCGCAGGCCGCCATCTACGGCCCCCGCCCCGACATCCGCAGCGCCATCCTCGCCATCGCGTCGATCACCGACTGCCACTACAGCGACGACGGCCAGTGCTGCGGCCCCTGGGGCAACGAACACACCTACCACTGGACCCTCGCCAACGTCACACCGCTGCCCACGCCCGTCCCCTGCAAAGGACGCCTCGGACTGTGGACCCCCAGCGACGACGTCACCACCCGCGCCACCCAGCAGACCGAAGGGAATCCCCGATGACCCGCCGTCTCACGCCTGCTGAGCGTCTCGCCGCCGCCGACAAGGACATCCCCCTCTACCGTATCGTCCAGAGCTCCAGCTGGGATCAGTTCCTCGTCGAACAGGCCGTCTTCGCTGTCGGCCGCGCCCGCTCCGACTTCAGTTGCAACACCCTCCGCGAGCTGCTGCCGGAGCAGGGCCATGGGTTCCTCGGCGCCGCGATCAACGCTCTCCGGTCCGCCGGGATCATCGAGCACGCCAACGGCATGGTCCCCTCCACCTCCGCCCGCACCCACGGCCACCGCATCTCCCTCTGGCGGCTGTCCGAGAAGGGGCTGGCCATCGCCAAGGCACGCTCCGCCAGCTCCCAGGGGCGTGCGGCATGAACGTCGCAGCCTGGTTCTGGGCGTTCGTCGCCGTCGGTGTCGTCTACCTCGCCGCCTCCGAGGCCCACGGCCAGACCCACCTGCACCGCAACACCGTCCGCGGAGGCCTCACCCCCCGCGAACGCGCCCGCCTCGACAAGCATCAGAAGGAGGCGGCGTGATGGCCCGCGCATCCGTCAAGGAGAGCCGCAACGCCGTGCACCGGCCGGCCACAAGGCGACGCCGGTTCCGCCACGACGACCTCATCGCCGTCGACCTGTTCTCTGGCTTCGGCGGTCTGACCCGCGGCATCGAACTGGCCGGGTTCACGACAATCATGGCCGCGAACCACAACGAGTACAAAGTCCAAATCCACGAGGCGAACCACCCGGACGCCGAACACTGGATCGCCGACCTGGTCGATCCCGAGGCGGCGGACTATCACTCCGCCCGGGACCTTCCCGCAGCCGACCTTCTGGTCGCTGGCGTGAGCTGCGTCAACCACTCCCAGGCGAACACGATCAAGGCTTACGAGCAGGGTATGACGCTTTTCGAGCTGGAGGATCCTGACTTCGAGGCTCGAGTGACGCGCTCCGAGCGCGACCGTGCCACCGCGAACTGCGTCCTGCACTACGCCGCCCAGCACCACCCGCGGCTGATCCTCGTCGAATGCACCACCGAGCTGACGTCGTGGGGTCCGGCGATTCCCGGCCGCCCGAAGGTCGGCGACGGCTCCACCTACCGGTGGTGGCTCAAGCAGTTCGACCTGATCAACTACCGGCACAAGGTGCTGTACCTCAACTCGCAGTTCTTCGGAGTGCCGCAGTCGCGTGACCGGGCCTACTGGGCGTTCTGGGATAAGTCCCTGCCTGCGCCAGACCTTGAGCACCGACCGGTATCGCGGTGCCACCGCTGCGACAAAGACGTGGAGGCGATCTGGACGTGGCGTACCGGTATCCCGCCCACCGGATCAGTGCGCTACGGCAAGCAGTACGAGTACCGGTGCCCATCGTGCCGTACTCCGGTGATCCCGCCGATGACGCCGTCGCTGGCCGCGCTGGACCTGACCGACCTGGGGACCCGCATCGGCGACCGAGAGAAGCCGCTCAAGGCGACGACAATGGCCCGCGCCGAACGCTGCCGCCAGCGGTTCGCCGACTTCCCCGCGGTACTCATGCCGGCGAAGGGCGCGCACGGCTCAGAGCGCCTTCTGTGGCAGCCGCTCGCCACACAGACCAGCCAGCAGGAAACCACGCTTCTCACTACGGGTGCAGTGTTCGCGGCACACCGCCACAACGGGGACGGGAAGAACATCGTCCAGCCGATGGACACGGCAACGAGCACCCACGAGAAGGCGCTCCTGCTGGCGGTGGACAACTATCAGGGCGGCCCGCGCGGCGCCGGTGAACCGCTGCCTACCCAGGTCGGCTCGGAGACGCTCGCGGTGGTCTCCTCCGGAGTCATCCCGTACCGGAAGAACACCCGGCCCGCAGTGCACGGCGAGGCAATGCCGACGGTCACCTCGGAGCAGATTCCGGGGCTTCTCACGGCCGCCGGGACGATCAACAACAGCGCGGTCGAAGCGCTGCTCGCGACCCGGTGGCGAGCCAGGCTCGCCGAGCTGCCGCTCGAAGACTGCTACTTCCGCATGATGGCCGCCCACGAAATCGGCCGCGGCTGCGGCTTCGACGTCGACTTCGCCGATCACAAGGGCAGCTTCATCGTCTGGGGCTCCGCCCGCAACCAGGTCGACGGTTTCGGCAACGCCGTATCCCCGCAGGTCGGAGCCTGGATCGGGTCCCGGCTGCGGGCTGTTATCCACACCCGCCAGGACCACGGTCCCGAGCTCCCCGCCGCGTGACCGCCCGCGCCTGACCGGCACCCGCACCACCGAACTATCCGCTTCCCGCTCGAAAGAAGACGACATGGCCCGCGGACACGGCCGGATTCTCGCCAGCATCTGGGAGGACGCCGACTTCCTCTCCCTCGGCGAGCGGGAACAGCGCCTCTACCTCTTCCTGATCTCGCAGCCGAACTTGAACCACGCCGGCCTCCTCGACCTCACGCTGCGACGGTGGGCCCGCAAGGCCCAAGGGCTCACCGTCACCGAGCTGGAGAAGCGCCTTGCCGCGCTTGAGGAGGCCCGCTTCATCGTCGTCGACGACGACACCGAAGAACTTCTCATCCGCTCCTTCGTCCGCAACGACGGCGTCTGGCGCATGCCGAAAGTCATGGGCGCCATGGTGTCCGGAGCCTTGGAAATCTCCTCCCGCCGCCTCCAGCAAGCCCTCCTCGCCGAGGTCGACCGCATCCCTCTGGACGACCTCAGCGACGAGCCGACCCGGCTCCGCAGCGGCGAAGGCCCCTCGATCCGGCGCCAGGTATCCACCCATATCGACACCCTCCGCGGCGCCTTCCAGACCCCCGACCCCGACCCGTCCGGAGGGGGTTACGGAACCCCCTCCGAACCCCCTTCGCCAACCCCCTCCGATACCCCTGCCAAGGGGGTTCCCCAAGGGGGTCGGACCCCCTCTACGCGCGGACGCGCGGGCGCGCAGCTGCGCGCGGCCCCTTCCCCTACCCCTACCCCTGTCCCCAGCCCCGTAGAAGAGGGGGTGGTCGAGGCGAGCCATCAGCCGGAGGCCGTCGCCGACGACGAGCCCGACTGCGTCGGAGCGGCAGAAGCCACTCCCGCGGACAGTCCCCCGACGACAGCCCGGACGATCACCGGCGAGTGGCTGGCCCGCGTGACCAAGCGGCCGCCCGCTTCCGTGATCGGCCAGACCGCGAAACAGATCAAGACCCTCCTCGAGGAGGGCATCGACCCCGACGACATCCGGGCCGGCCTCGCCCGCTGGATGACCAAGGGCAGTGCACCCTCCGCGATCCCCGGTTTCGTCAACGAAGCCATGAACGCCCACCCAGCCCTCGTCGGGAACGTCGTGCGCCTGCGAACCAGCCAGCCCCTCGCCGGCACCGACGCGAAAGTCGCCGCCCACTCAGCCCTGACCGAGCACCTCCGAGCCCTCGAAGCCCGGGAGCCCTCATGAAGCCATCCGAAGCCTCCGACCTCCTCACCCGCTGCGCAGCCTTCGACAACCGGCAGCCGTCCGCCACCGCCGCCATGGCCTGGGCCTCCGCCCTTGCCGACATCCCCCTCGACGCCGACACCTTCGCCGCCGTCGACCGGTACTACGGCACCCCGCCCAAGGACCCCGGTCAGCGACTGTGGATCCAGCCCCACGACGTGCGCCGCATCCGCAAGACCATCCGCTCCGAGCGGCTCGAGAACTTCATCTACGAGCCCGTCGCCGACGAGAGCCCCCGCGAGTACCTGGCCCGCCTCCGCGGACAGCAGAACGCCCTCGCCTCCGGCCGCGTACCGCAGCCGCCCGCCCGGCTCGCCCTGACCGGCGGTCCGCACCTGACCGTCGTCCAGGCGCTCGACGGCGTCGGCCGGCCCGTGCCCGACTCCGACGAGGACGACCTTGGCGACAGCGTCCGCCGCACCGGGCCGCTCGGAATCCCGTGCCCCAAGTGCGGGGCCGAGATGGGTCGCCCCTGCAAGCTCCCCGGCGGGACCGACAAGCAGCCCATTGGCCGCCCCCGCCCCAAGCCCCACCCGGCCCGGGTCGCGGCCGCTGCGGGCCAGCCGGTAGCAGACCCCGCCGAGCGGGCCCGCGAGGAAGAGCGGCGGCGGGAGGCCTCCCGACTGGCGCTCGCCCGCATAGCCGCCGAGGAAGAGATCCACGACGCGGAGATCGTGAACGAGGACGGTGCCCCGTGACCGACGACTTCGACATCGACGACATCGCGGCCATGCACCGCCAGGGCGACCTCGGAGCCTTCGTCCGCTCCCGGATCACCGCCGGCAAGGCCCGCCGCACCCAGCCGCCCGCCCCCGCACCGCCCCGCACCGCCGGCCACCGCCCCGGTGCGTGGCCGCCCGGCACCAGGCCACCCGGCCCCGCCCCCGACCCCGGAACGCCCGCCCAGTGGCAGGAAGCCCTCGACGACTACCGCGCTCACATCCGCCACCGCATGGCCCGAGACGACGAGGAGACCCCGTGACCCGGCACAACGCCCCGATGCCCGACGACCTCCGCCACTTCATACGCGCCAAGCACCACCCCGCCCGCGCCGTCGCCTGCCCGCACTGCGACGCCCACGAGCACCAGCCCTGCACCACCCCGGCGGGCCGCCGCCGGATGCCCGCCCCCCACCCGCAGCGGATCTCCGCCTGGGCCCGCACGTCAGCGTGCTGCCCGGCCTGCCAGGTCGAGCCCGGCATCGAATGCCACCTCGACGGCTGGCCCCTCCACGACGGAGCCGTCCACCCCCAGCGCCAGACCGAAGCCGAGAGGAGCCTCACGTGACACCTCTGGAGCGGTTGCTGGCCGAGGAGTTGCCGACGGGCACGTTCGGCGCCTCACGACCCGCCCAGGGCCCTCCACGGGCCCCGCAGCACCCGACCGGACCTGACCCGCAGGCCGCCGAGCACCGAGCCGAACTCGAAGCCGCCCTCGTCGGCATCTCCGCCCCGTACCCGGCCTCCTGACCCGAAGGAGCGCCGCCTGATGACCACCCGAATCCAACGCCGTCGTGATCACGGCTGGCGTAAGCCCACCGGAGCCGTGTACGTCGGCCGCGGTACCCGCTGGGGCAACCCGTCGAGGGTCGTCTGGGAGCCCCGCACGGGAAGCTGGCAGGTCGAGTGCACCGGCGCCGGGGTGATCGGCATCTTCGCCTTCGAGTTCACCTCCGAGCGGGAGGCCCGCCTAGCCGCAGTCGAGGCCTACCGAGTCCACCTCAAGAGGCACCCCGAGCTGATCGACCGTGCCCGCACCGAGCTCGCCGGCCGGGACCTCATGTGCTGGTGCAAGTCCACGGAACCGTGTCACGCGGACGTCCTACTGGAGCTCGCGGCTGGTGAGGCGCTGTGAGTGCCACCTGGTGGGTGGAGCCGTGCCTGTGGGACGACGAGCCCTTGCCGGACTGGGAGTTCCCCGCGCCCGAGCCGGAGCGTGGCGTCGAGGATGTGCCGATCGTGATCGGGGAGCTGTTGTGACCGCGCCACCGCCGTCGCTGGAGCAGCTCCTGGTCCTCACCGACCGGGCAGAACGCCACGGCGGCCTCTCAGCGGCTGAGGCGGACCGGATGCGGGCCGGACTCCGGAACCTCGCCGAAAGGCCGTCAGGGAGCCGTCCACGGCCTCGGGAGGGGTGTCGGCGGCCCTCGGTGGAGGTGCGGCGGCTGCGGGCGGCTCTCCGCAAGCTCCACCGGCCCATGACCCGCGGTGGGATCACGATCTGCGCCGACTGCTCCGGATGGGACGGCCGCTGCTGCCGGGGGCTCGTCACGCCGTGGCCGTGCCCGACAGCGGAGGTGGCCGGGCTTGAACGGCTCAACGAAGGCGCTGTGTAAGCCCGGACGGGGAATGGGGCGCCCGCGCTCCGTTCGGCCGTCTACCAAAAACCCGGCCAGCGATTTGAGGCATCCATGCTCCACTCGGACACCGTCGCACGCGGCCGGGCCCTGCTGTACGCCCTCCTCCTGATCCGCCCGCCCCACCGCAAGGAGCACACCGTGTACGACACCGCTGCCCCCGCGCCCTGGCCTTGCGCGATCTGCGACCGGCTGGCCCGGGCCCGCGTCCACGACGGATGCCGGGCGAAAGTCGACGAGCACCTCGCCGAACTGCCGGGTCTCTACCGGGAGCTTTCCGAAGCCCTGGAGCCTGGCCGGTGCGGGGGCGGCGGGCGCCCCGGCTCCCGCACCGCCCCTCTGCCCGTCAACCTGGCTGCCCTCGACCTCCGTGCCCGCGGCGGGATCGAGGGGGTGCTCACCTCGTGGGAGCGGGACGCCCGGGAGATCCTCGGCTGGGCGCCCGTGCCGTTCCGCGGGAGCATCGAGCAGCAGGTCGACGGTGCCGCCCGCTTCCTCCGCGTCAACTTGGCCTGGATCTGCGAGGAGCACCCTGCCGTCCGCGAGTTCGCCGACGAGATCCGGCAGATCGCCGGCCACGCGCGGGCCCTCGTCACCGGGGAGACACCCGAGCGCCGCGTCACCGTCGCCTGCCCGTGCGGCGGCACCCTCCGCGTCACCCTCAGCACCCCCGGCGCCCGGTGCGGCGGCTGCGGCCAGCAGTACGGGCACACCGAAGCCCTCCGGCTGCCGGTAGCGGAACGGCGGGCGGCGTGAAGACCGACAGCTGAGCACTTTTCTGGCTGCGGATCGATGCGATTCGACTTGATTGGTCTGCCGGCGTTGTTCCAGGCGGGCAGCTATGGCGTTGGCGCTCCGGAAGGTGGCGGCGACAAGCCGCGGCCCTTCTCCGCCCGCCCGGCGTCCGCATCGTCCGACGCTCCAACGCATCCGCCCATTAACCTTCATGAAAGGGATGAAGAGATGGATATCGCACAGCGCGTCACCCGCCTCACCGAGCTGGTAAACGCACTGCTCGCCGAGCACGAGCAGGAGGTCGGCCGCCCGCCGGCAGGCGCAGAGGAGATCCGCGCCGCTCTGCGAGAGGTGGCCGAAATCCCGGAGTACGCGCGAGGGCTGCGAGTCAGTGGCAGGCGCGCCGGGTACGCAGACGCGTCCGCCAGTCGACGACGCGGACGCTGAACGACCAGGACACCACGAACAACCGAAACCTGAGGCTGAGAGGGACACCGTGATCCACACCCACGAGGATGAGCGGGACTGGTACCAGGAACACAAGGACGAACACGCCATGGGCTACGTCGACAAGTATGGCAACCCCATCGACCCGGAGCCGCCTGCGGACCACGGCAACCAGGCTGCCACGAGGAGTGAGGAGTACTCCAGCGAGCCCCCGCTCGCGGACGCCCCGCTCGAGTGGTTCCCGATGTCCAACAACCAGCGGCACATCTGACCCGCCGACCGGCCCGGGGGCGAGGAGCCCGTCCTCGCCCCCGGGGCTTGGGATAGCGCGAATACCCACTGTGAGGGGAATCCACGATGAAAGCCGCCTATTTCGCCGCCGCATACGCAGCATTGACCGCCTCCCACGAAGTCGCTGATCACTGGATCCAGCGGGACGCCGAAGCCGTCACCAAGGGAAAGCCCGGACGTGACGGAGCCGCTGCTTGCCTCCGTCACGTCGCCACCTACACCGCCACCCAGGCGACCGCCCTCTACGCCGCCTACCGGTTCCTCGGCCTGCGCATCCCCCCGCGGCGGGCCGTCGCCGCACTCGCGGTGTCCGCCGGCACGCACTACATCGCCGACCGGCAAGGCGGCCACTGGGCCGACCCGGCCCCTCGAGGCATCGTCCGGTTAGCAGCCGCCACCGGCCACTCGGGCTGGCTTCAGCGCGACCCCTCGGCCGGGTACTTGATGGACCAGGCCTGGCATAAGGGATGGGTCGCCATCGCCGCCGCCATAGCAGCAGGGGGCAACGGTCTGGCCCAACCGAACCGATCTTGATACCCGCCGTGATATCACGGTGATGTCAAGGGACGCGAGCCGCCAAGGCGTGGAGGACCAATGAACACCAGCCAGCAAGCGTGGACCATCGACAGCATCAGCCACGCCCTGCCCCACCCCGAGCTGCGCGCGACGTTCATGCGCGAAGCGACGTTCACCGACGTCCGCGACCTCCCCACCATCCTCGACCGGTGGGTGCAGCTCATCGAGGACTTCGAAGCTGGCCGAGACCGCGTCGAGCAGCTGCGGGAGACGATTCGCCAGAACGGCCAGCTCCCCGACACCTACCTCGCTAGCCTCCTCAACGTGACCGAGGACGAACTCCGGGCCGACGCCGGCCTCAGCCAGCGAGGCGCCGCGTGACCTACCGGCTCAAAATCGACCCGAGCCTCCACGCCGCCTACAAGAACCTCTCCGAAACGGCCCGCCGCGACCTGGCCCTCTGCCTCCTCGACGCCCTCGCCGACCCGATCGCCCACTCGGTCCCCTACGGCGTCGACGACGGCGTCTTCCGCACCATGGCCTCCGGCCGGACCATCGCCGTGATCCTCATCGGCGTCGACACGATCACCCTCGTGCAGCTCAACACCATCGACTGACGACACGACGAGGCCCCCCCGCTCCCGGGGGTGGGGGCCTCCTTCGTTGCCCGTGGCGTCAGCGCCAGGACTTCGTCGCCACGGTCCGCCCGCGGGCATCCCGCAGGGTGGCCGTGTCGCGGTCGTTGTTCCAGACGTAGTTGCCGGAGCCCCAGTACACGTCGGTGGCCGTGTCCCGGCCGCTGCCGGTGTGGACGCGGACCGCCTTGTACGCGCCGAGCTTCAGGTGGAGCCGGTAGGTGTGCCGCTCGGCGTCCGAGAGCGTCCAGCCGGTCAGGTCGAGCGTGCGGCCCGTCTTGTTGACGATGGTCACCCACTCCGCGTTCCGTGACGCGTTCGACCGGGTGTCCTTGCCGGGGCTGTCGTACTGGACCGCCCCGAACCCGGCCGCAGGGCTGGCCGCGGAGGACGGCACGGCGCCGCCGGCGAGCACAGCCCCGGCCGCGGCAGCAGCGGCGACGGTACGCGCGAATAACTGGGTGGCGGACATGGTGAACCCCTAGAGGTGATCGGATGATCCGGCGAATGCCAGGACGATCACTCTGGCCCGGCCGCCGCCACGACCACCAGGGAGACGATCATCCGGTTACCGGATACGGACACACCCACCACCCCCACGACGACGGCGCGCACCACCCGGCGCACAAACATCGCCTGCGCCACCTCAATCACCTGAAATCCCAGAACCACCCGGCACAAGCCCAATCGCCCGGCAGCATGGCGCGATGCGAATCACCACAGCTGCGGCCATCGTCGTGCTCGCCGCCGCCCCGCTCACCGGCTGTTCCACCGCCAACACCGCATCCAGCCCGGCTCCGACCGTCACCAGCCCGCAACCCACACCTTCCTCGACGGATACCCTCGAGCGCTGCACCAAGGCCGTGGACATCCTCGTCGACGTCGAACGTCACGCCGCAACACCCAGCACCGACGGAAGCCGACCACCAGCGTGCACGGGCCTGTCGGAGAACGCCTACCTCGACATCTACCTGAGCAGCGTGCGGCGGGCCAACGAGGAGGGGCGGGACGAACTCCAGCGGCAAATCGACGAAGCCGCCGAAGCCGATGCCAGCTAGCAGTCACGAAAGAGCCCCCAACCCGCTCGGGTTGAGGGCTCGCTTGCTATCCACTCAGTCGGCCGCTGGCCGCCGCGCACACTCCGGGCAGAACCAGCGCCGACCCAGCACCGGCGTCATCCGCGTCTCCGGATGATCCGGACACCGCGCATCCTCCGTCGGCCGACCCACCGAACGCGCCAGCTTCACCTGGAACTTCACGAACCAAGCTGGCCATCCGGATCACACTCAATCGTCATCCTCGTCGTCCTCCTCCGGCTGTCGCCCGGCAGTCTCAGACCTGCACGACCACTTGCTTCGGCGTCTCGAACCAGAGCCGCTGTCCGTCCGGCGTCACCGTCAGCCCGAACCGATCCCACGAAGGCTGACCATGCTCCACGAACCACGACCAGCAACGCTCGACCGCTGGCCAGAGACCGTGATCCCCAGTCTCCCGGTAGTACGCTGGCCCGCTCTCCGGATACACCGTCTCCGAGCTGGAGCCGCCAGGCACGACCAGCCGCCGCATAGCCTGGCCCTGGTCATCAGTGCCGTACTGGACCTGCACCCCTGGCAGGTGCACAGCCAGCAGGAACGCGAAATGGTAGTCGAGGAACACGTCCGCCGGCACCCCAGCCGGACCCTCCTCCCCGGCAGCCTGGGCGTCACCACCGGTGCGTGGGTAGCTGGACCGATCAGTGCGCGCGGGCATGAACGAGCCGCCACCGGGATGGAACCGGCCCTCCAGCACCCCCTCACCATCAGCATCGAGGACGACCAGACCGGAACCCAGCGGAGCCCCGACATTGGCGATCAGCCGCCCTCCCGGCGCCACTGCCGCCCGCAGAGACTCGGTGATGCGGGACAGCCCACAGGTAACGATCACCCGGTCGAACTGCTGCCACGGGTGCACCGTTACATCGCATGCGACCACAACCGGGGCGTACCCCAGCTCTTCCAGACGCCCCTTGGCGGAGGCCGTCAGCTCCGGATCGATATCCGCCGTGGTGAGCTGCCCGGCCGTGCCGAGCCGGTGAGCCAGCAGCGCGGCCTGGTAGCCCGTGCCCGTTCCCGCATCCAGAACCGTGTGCCCCGGCTCGACGCCCAGCGCCTCCAGCATCCGAGCCGTGAGACTGGGCTGCGTGCTCGACGACGTCGGAACACCCGTCCACCCCCCTTCCACCTGTCGGACGGTACGCGGGTCCAGACGAGTCACCAGCGAGACGTTCGTGTAGATCGGCTCCAGCCAATCCGGGCCGTCCCCCACCCCCAATTCACGCCACACCGACGGCGCCCCGCCCATGTTCCGGTAGAACGCGGGAACGAACGCGTGCCGAGGCGTGCTCTCGAACGCCTCACTCCATTGACCGGAGACCAGGTCCCCGCTCTCCTCCAGGCCTGCGGCAAGCCTGCGAGCCAACGGCTTCCAGTTCACGGTGAGCACCATCCCCTCAGGGTCCCGGCAATCGTGGCAGCGATCGGCACAGTAGGGGAATCCAGCCAAGCCCACTGCCCCGACGGATTCGCCTCCAGGAACGTCCACCGCCCATCAGGGCGGACGATGAAGTCGAAGGCCGCATAGGAAAGTTCCATCCGCGCCATGTATGCCCCCACCGCGGCGGCCACCGCCGGGGGCGTGGAGATGGGGCGGTACGTGAGCGCGTCGTAGTCCGCTCGCCAGTCCCCACGAGCAACATCACTGCCGGCGTCAATGCGCACACCGAGACACCGGCCGCCGACACACGTCAAACGCACCTCGAACGCCTTACGCACCTGCTCCTGGAACAGGTGCGCCGTCACCTCCACACCCTCCAGCTGATCCAGATCCACCACCCGCGTGTACATCGTCTCCGAACCACCTGCATGAGTGATGTACGGAACGCCCATCGGCTTGGTGACCAGCGGGCCGCCCACATCCTCCGCGAACCGCACCACCTCATCCGCACGATTCGTCACCAGCGTCCGAGGAACCTCCAGCCCCACCGAGCGCGCCACCGCCAGCTGCCACGGTTTGAACTCCGCCGCCGACGCCCGCCCCGGATGATTCATCCACCGCGCACCCAGACTCACCAGCACCCCACCGAAACCGATCCGGGCCGCACCCCGCGCCCAGTGCGCATCCGACTCCGACAAACCAGGGAACACGAACGGGCCGGGACGGTTCCAGTACACCGCCCCAATATCCCCAAGCTCCACGCTCCGGTATGCGGTCGCCAGCGAACCCAACCACACGTCGCCGCCCCCCGTACCATGCGTGACGCGCAGCTCCAGCTCACCCGGAAACTGCGCCATGTCCATACGGAACACATCGACACTGGCCTCGGCCAGCGCCTCAACGACAAGATCGGTGGCCCCCTCGCGGGGGCCATCGACCACCAGCACTGTGCTGGTCACTCGCCGAACCTCACTCGAAGAACCCTGGGTCGGCGCCCTCATCGTGCGGCGGCGGGTTCTTCGGGTCGCCATCCGGGTTCGTCTTCTGCGACGTCGCCATCGCCGTCAACGGGGTCCCATCCGTATGCGCCGCCGTCTGCGACACCGGATCGAACACTGTCACCGGGGCAGCTGCCGCAGCCGGCGCCCGAAACCGGGCACCCGTCACCGCATACGGCCGGACCGCCTCAGGCGCCGGTGCCACCGGAGACACCCCGCCCAAAGGCAGAGGAGTAATGAGCTGCATGTTCACTCCCATCAGGAGTCGAGGAAAACGTGCCTGCACTTGCACCCGCCACAAGCGGGTCGTACTCGGCCGGATCAGCACCGCGCTGACCCAACCACCCCCGGCCCACACGGAGCCGGGAAGCTCTTCGGCAAGACCGCACCGCTAGCCAGCACCCCTGTACAGTCCCGCGCCCTGCGACAACCCCCGGGCCGACATGGACCCCACCCGCACACCCAGCCACCAGCACAAACGGCCAGCGAACCCCCTGACCAGCGACGTGAACCGTTCCGACTTCTCTGCCGCTCCGTTGTGAGCTAGCAGAGAGGATGGGCGCCATGCCCAAGAAGATTGACTCAACGCTTCGTAGCCAGGCTGTGCGGCTGGTGATGGAGCATCGCGCGGAG
>NZ_JAJQQS010000013.1 GCF_021228125.1 Streptomyces albireticuli | reverse complement strand
ACGAGTTCCGCCGCGGTGGCGGTGCGGCCGCCGCGCAGCAGCAGCGCGGCCAGGAGCGCGCGCTGCTGGGGCGAACCGGTGTGGAGGAGCTCCCCACCGCGCCGGGCCCGCACGGGCCCGAGCACGGAGAAGAGGAGCGGTGGTCGTCCGGTGGCCGCCGCCGGCACGTGGCAGGGGGCCTCGGATGCGGTGTCGGTCACGAGGGGTTCCAGTGGGTGGGGGACGGGTCCGGGCCTGCCGCCGTGCGCTCGGCCGTCGGCGGCGGGCCCGGCTCATTTCCCCGATCTTGTCCTGTCCGGAGGGTTCCCGTCCGGCCCATTCCCGGTCATCTCGTGAGGAGGAGCGCCCCGGGGGCGCGGGCCGGTGCCTCCCGTCCCTCCGCCGGGGTCAGGCGGGCTTCGCCTCGATGAGCTGGAAGACGTTCGGCGGCGGCATCGGCGTGATGGTGCCGACCCGGAACCCGGCGCCCGCGCACAGCCGGGTGAAGTCCTCCGCGGTGCGTTCCCTGCCGCCGACGTTCACGAGCATGTTGAGGTCGCTGAGGTACGTCAGGTCGGGAGCCTCGGGGGAGACGGTGGCCGGCAGGACCGGCTCGATGATCAGGAGGGTGCCGCTGTCCGGGACGACCTTCCTGATGTGCCGCAGGATGGTCGTGCACTGTTCGTCGTTCCAGTCGTGGATGACGCTCTTCAGCATGTAGAGGTCACCGCCCGCCGGGGCCGAGGCGAAGAAGTCCCCGGTCTCCAGGGCGGTCCGCTCGGTGAGGCCCTCGCGGGCGAAGCGCGCGGCGGCCTGGGCGAGCCCCTCGGCGGTGTCGTGGACGATGCCCCGGGTGCCGGGGTGCGCGCGCAGGACGGCGGAGAGCAGGGTGCCGTCGCCGCCGCCCACGTCCACGACGGTGCCGAAGCGGCCGAAGTCGTACCGGGCCGGGAGGGCGTCGGCGAGCAGCCGCGTGGCCTGGCTCATCGCCGCGTTGAACTCGGCGGACAGCTCCGGGTGCGCCTTGAGGTGGCCGAAGAAGTCGGTGCCGAAGACCGAGTCGAAGGACGTCCGCCCGGTCCGTACGCTCTCCTCCAGCAGGTCCCAGCCGCGCAGCATCGCGGGGTCGGTGAACATCCGGGCCATGGAGAGCATGCTGCCCGGGGTGCCGGAGCGCAGCAGGTCGCCCGCCGCGGTGGTGGTGAACGTGCCGGGGGCCGTCTCGGCCAGCAGTTGCATCCCGGCCAGCGCCCGCAGCAGCCGGCGGGTGGCCCGCGGCTCGGTGCCGAGGTCGCCGGCGAGGCCGTCGGCCGTCCGCTCGCCCGCGCCGATCCGGTCGAAGATCTCCAGTCGTACCGCGGCCGCGAGCAACTGCGTGCCCATCTGCCCGAAGGCCAGCCGCGCGACGGTGCCGCGCTCCCGCCAGCCCGCCGTCACGCGCTCCTCGTCGCTTCCCGCCCCGGTCATGTGCGGCCCCTTTCGTCGTGGCGCCGTCCGGCGCCCCGTCACCCGCGCGCGGCATGCCCGGGCGTTCGCGCGCGGGCATGCCGGAGAGGTCGGCGGCACGATGCCGCCACCGCGCGGTTAGGTAAGCCTAAGTTGATGGTCGTCCGGATGGCAACGGCTTCCCGTGGTGGGTGGCCGGGCGCGTACGCGCCCGGGGCGAGGTGAGTGGGGGTCACGGCTCCGGCGGCGGGCTCCGGCGGCCACCGGTTGCCCCGTCCCACTCACTCCCCGCATCGCTCCGAGGGTGCAAGCGGAAGCTTGTAGGCCACACCTGACGTGGCCTCGTGCCCGCACTCTCTCGCCTACTTGATCGGAAAGCGGAAGCGTGTGCGAAGATTCCGTCCCCGGTCCGTCCGGACCGGGTGACAAGGGGAAACATCGTGAAACAAACGACGTCAAGATCCGCTGTCGGGGCGGTAC
The DNA here is from genome assembly GCF_021228125.1 of Streptomyces albireticuli. GTDB lineage: Bacteria > Actinomycetota > Actinomycetes > Streptomycetales > Streptomycetaceae > Streptomyces > Streptomyces albireticuli. Next base: position 247,580 of record NZ_JAJQQS010000013.1, on the reverse strand, counting down.
TGACGATGGCCGTCTCGGCCGTGCTCCTGCCCGTGTCGACCGCGAACGCCGCGCCGGCCCCGCGCACCGCGGACAGCGCGACGACCAAGACCTTCGCCACCCTCGCCGACGCCGTCCTGACCCAGCGCACGGCGGCGCTCCTGGACGGCCGGTCGGCGCGGTCCACGCCGGCCAAGCCGGGGAACATACGCCTCTCCGCCGCGCTGTCGCGCACGGAGGACACCGGGCTGTCCACGCTCCGGACCCGCAAGGCGCGCCTCGCGTCCCTGGGCGAGGCGTACACCTCCGGTGACACCCGGGTCTCCGTGGACACGACCAGCGTCAAGGGCGGCCGGGCCACGGTCCGGGTCACCGAGGTCACCACGCTCACGTACAAGAAGATCCGCGGCGACGAGCCGTCGACGACCGGCTTCCGGGCCCACCACGAGCTGAACTTCACCAGCACGTCGAAGGGCAAGTGGGAGCTGACCGGTATCCGCCCCACGGACTCCGGCCCGCGCCCCATCAACGAGCCCCGCACGGCGGTGGCGACGACGAACACCGGTGGCGGTCTCGACGGGACGCCCGCCTCCACCTCGTGGCCCGCGCGGCCGCAGCCGAAGACCCGGGGCACCGCCGGGTACAACTACGCGGCCATGGCGGCCTACGCGGAGAAGTACTGGCGCAACTACAACCCCGCGTACCGGAAGTTCAACGACCAGGGCGGTGACTGCACCAACTTCATCAGCCAGGCCCTGCGGGCCGGCGGCTGGAAGAACGACTCGGGTTCCGCGACGGACTACCGCAACTGGTGGTACGACAACACCACCCAGACGACCTCCTGGGTCGGCGCCAACGAGTGGGCGTGGTTCACGCTCTCCTCCAAGCGTGCGGTCAACCTGGCGAACGTCTACCAGATGGACGTCGGCGACATCCTCCAGATGGACTTCGACCGGGACGGGTCCAAGGACCACTCCATGATGACCACGTACCGGAGCCGGGCCGGCGTCCCGTACCTGACGTACCACTCGACCAACACCTACCGGAAGTCGGTCGCGAGCATCATCGCCTCCAACCCGGGGGCGGTCTACTTCGCCTACCGCACCTGACGGTCCGACGGAGACGACCACACCGCCCGGCTTAGGCCGGGCGGCGCGTGAGCGCCCGGCCGTACGGGTGCCGCGCCGCCGGGCCCCGCCTCCGGGCGGGGCCCACCGCGTTTCCCTGGGAGCCGCCGGCCGGTCCGGTCGGTCCTCGCCGGTGACGGTGGCCCGGGAATTGACCTCCGATTTCAGGTCCGGATTGCACCATGTGCAAAGTCTTTAGTTTCCCCTAAAGTTGTGATCACAAGGCGGCGAACGTGCCGTGGAACGAGGGGAACAGCACCATGACCGGCGAGAACACCAGGAACATCCGGAAGCCCGACTTCGCCGCGGTGCTCACCCGGGCCGCCGAGGCCGAGACCACCAGCGACCCCAGCAGTGTCATGACCCTGCTCGCCGACTCCGACACCACCGGCGGCCTGCTGACGAGCTACCGCTCGCACTTCGCCGAAGGCGCCGTCGGCGCCCCGGCGCACTTCCACACCCGCGCCGCCGAGCTCTTCTTCGTCATCGACGGCTCGCTGCGCGTCCTGGTGGACGAGGAGGTCGTCGTGCTGAACGCCGGCGACTCCCTCGTCGTGCCGCCGCACACCCCGCACGCCTTCGCGGCGGCCCCCGGCCGCGAGGCCGACGTCCTGTTCGTCTTCACGCCCGGCATGGCGCGCTTCGACTACCTGCGGCTGCTGGGCCGCGTGATGCGGGGCGAGGCGAGCCCGCAGGAGATCAAGGACTCCTCGGAGCGCTTCGACAACCACTATGTGGACAGCCCCGTCTGGCGCGCGGAGCTCGGCGCGTAACGACCCCCGGAGGCGCGTAACGGCTCTCCGAAGCGGGTGACGCGCTTCCGGGCCCGGGCCGCCGTGCCCGGGCTCGTCGCGCGCCCGGGTGTCCCGCGCCCCGGGCCGTCAACCCTCCCGGCTCTCCGGACCTCCTCCGACTTGATCTCAACCATGCTTGAGGTTTTAGCGTTGAGGCAAGCCCGAGGACGACGGAGGAAAACCGATGGACATGGAAGTCACCGCCTGGACATCGCTGCACAGCGCGATGAACGCCCAACAGGACCGGCGGCCCTTCTCCCGGGCGACGCTGCGCCGCATCGCCGGCTTCGCGCGGCCGCACCGGCGGCGCCTCGGCCAGTTCCTGCTGCTGAGCGTGGTCATGGCACTCCTCGCCGTGGCTACCCCGGTGCTGGCCGGCCGGGTCGTCGACGCGATCGTGAAGGGCGACGACGCGGACACGGTCACGGGGCTCGCCCTGCTCATCGCCCTGATCGCCGTCGCCGAGGCGGCCCTGGGCCTGCTCACCCGCTGGCTCTCCGCGACCCTCGGCGAGGGCCTCATCCTCGACCTGCGCACGGCGGTCTTCGACCACGTCCAGCGGATGCCGGTCGCCTTCTTCACCCGCACCCGCACCGGAGCGCTCGTCAGCCGCCTCAACAACGACGTCATCGGCGCCCAGAGAGCCTTCAGCAACACCCTCTCCGGCGTCGCCGCCAACCTCGTCACCCTGCTGCTGACCCTCGGCGTGATGCTCAGCATCTCCTGGCAGATCACCCTCCTCGCCCTCGTCCTGCTGCCCGTGTTCGTCGTCCCCGCCCGCCGCATGGGCTCCCGGATGGCCGGGCTCCAGCGCGAGGCGGCCCACCACAACGCCGCCATGGGCACCCAGATGACCGAGCGCTTCTCCGCCCCCGGCGCCACCCTCGTCAAGCTCTTCGGCCGGCCCGCCGACGAGTCCGCCGAGTTCGCCGCCCGCGCCCGCAAGGTCCGGGACATCGGCGTCCGCACCGCCATGGCCCAGTCCGCCTTCATCACCGCCCTCACCCTCGTCTCCGCCCTCGCCCTCGCGCTCGTCTACGGACTCGGCGGCTTCTACGCCCTGCGCGGCAGCCTCGAACCCGGTGCCGTCGTCGCCCTCGCCCTCCTCCTCACCCGCCTCTACGCCCCGCTGACCGCCCTCGCCGGCGCCCGCGTCGAGGTCATGAGCGCCCTCGTCAGCTTCGAGCGGGTCTTCGAGATCCTCGACCTAAAGCCGCTGATCGCCGAGAAGCCGGACGCCCGGAAGGTGCCGGACGGGCCCGTGTCCGTCGAGTTCGACGGCGTCCGCTTCGCCTACCCCTCCGCCGACAAGGTCTCCCTCGCCTCCCTGGAGGACGTCGCCACCCTCGACACCCGCGGCGGCACCCAGGTCCTGCACGACGTCTCCTTCCGCGCCGAACCCGGCCAGATGGTGGCACTCGTCGGCTCCTCCGGCGCCGGCAAGTCGACCATGGCCCAGCTGCTGCCGCGCCTCTACGACGCCGACGCCGGCTCCGTACGCCTCGGCGGCGTCGACGTACGGGACCTGACCGCCGAATCCCTGCGCGACACCCTCGGCATGGTCACCCAGGACGGTCACCTCTTCCACGACACGGTCCGCGCCAACCTGCTGCTGGCCCGCCCCGGGGCCACCGAGGACGAGGTCTGGGACGCCCTGCGGCGGGCCCGCCTGGAGGGCCTGGTGGCGGCCCTGCCCGACGGCCTGGACACGGTCGTCGGCGAGCGCGGCTACCGGCTCTCCGGCGGCGAACGGCAGCGGCTGACCATCGCCCGCCTGCTGCTGGCCCGCCAGCGCGTCGTCATCCTCGACGAGGCCACCGCCCACCTCGACTCCACCTCCGAGGCCGCCGTCCAGGAGGCCCTGGGCGAAGCCCTGGAGGGCCGCACCGCCGTGGTCATCGCCCACCGCCTGTCCACCGTCCGGGCCGCCGACCTCATCCTCGTCATCGAGGGCGGGCGCGTCGTCGAGCGCGGCACCCACGGCGAACTGCTCGCCGCGCGCGGACGCTACGAGGAGCTGTACCGCACCCAGTTCCAGCGGGCCGCGGCCGAGGAGGCGGCGGAGACGGAGGTCAGCCACTGACGTCCGCCGGCATCCGCCGCACCGGGCCGACGGGGTCCCGGGGGACCGCTGTGTCCCCCGGGACCCCGTCCGTCTACCCTGGCTCCGACGGCGCGTACCCCTCCGGGGCCGCGACCCTTTCACCGCAGGGAGAAGTGACGCTGTGCTGCGCACCATGTTCAAGTCCAAGATCCACCGGGCCACGGTCACCCAGGCCGACCTGCACTACGTCGGCTCGGTGACCGTCGACGCCGACCTCATGGAGGCGGCCGACCTGCTGCCCGGCGAGCTCGTCCACATCGTCGACATCGACAACGGCGCCCGCCTGGAGACCTACGTCATCGAGGGCGAGCGCGGCTCGGGCGTCATCGGCGTCAACGGCGCGGCCGCCCACCTCGTCCACCCCGGGGACCTGGTCATCCTCATCAGCTACGCCCAGGTCGACGACGCCGAGGCGCGCGCCCTCGTCCCCAAGGTCGTGCACGTGGACGCGGACAACCGGATCGTCGCCCTGGGCGCCGACGCCTCGGCCCCCGTACCCGGTACGGACACCGAGCGCAGCCCGCACGTGCGGGTGCCGGACCCGCTCGGCTGACGCCGGACGCGAACGACCGAAAGGGTCCCGCCGGAAGACGCTGGGACATGTTTTCAAGATCTGAAGACATTCAGCCGCTCGTTCGATCTCCCTAGGGTTGAGGCATCAAGAAGCGACAACCCGATGAGACACAAGGGAGAGCTCCCGTGCGAGCCGTAATCCAGAACTCCTTCGGCGGCCCCGAGGTCCTGCGGACCGTGGAGACCGAACGCCCCGTCCCGCTCGCCGCGGAGGTCCTCGTCCGGGTCCACGCCAGCGCGGTCAACCCCGTGGACGTGGCCGTCAGGTCCGGGGCGTTCCCGCTGCTGGGCGAGCCGCCGTTCGGCGTCGGCTGGGACGTCTCCGGTGTCGTCGAGGAGGCCGGCCCCGGTGCCCGCTTCGCCGTCGGCGACGAGGTCTACGGGATGCCGTTCTTCCCCCGCGCCGCGACCGGCTACGCCGACTACGTCGCCGTGCCCTCGCGGCAGGTGGCCCGCAAGCCCGCCTCCCTCGACCACGTGCACGCGGCCGCGCTGCCCCTCGCCGCGCTCACCGCCTGGCAGGGCCTGGTGGACGCGGCCCGGACCGGCGAGGGCGACCGCGTACTGATCCACCGCGCGGCCGGCGGCGTCGGCCACCTCGCCGTACAGATCGCGAAGGCCCGCGGCGCCCATGTCACCGCCCTGGCGAGCGCGGCCAAGCACGACTTCGTCCGCGGCCTCGGCGCCGACGAGGTCATCGACTACCGGACCACCGATTTCACCGAGGTGGTGCGCGACGCCGACGTCGTCTTCGACTCCACGGCGCAGGGCGCCCGTTCGCTCGGCGCCCTGCGCCCCGGCGGCACCCTCGTCAGCATCCTGGAGCACGGCGACCGGGAGCTCGCCGCGCAGGTCGAGGCGGCCGGACGGCGCTTCGCCGGCATCTCGGTCGAGCCCGACTACGCGTCCCTGGAGGCCATAGCCGAGCTCGTGGACGCCGGCCGGATCCGCCCCCACGTCGACGCGACGTTCCCGCTCACCGAGGCCGCCGAGGCACACCGGCTGGTCGCCGCCGGGACCGCGCGCGGCAAGATCGTCCTGACCGTCGCCTGAGCCGGGCGGGCCGTATCGTGGGAGGCCGGGAACGCCCGGGAGACCGGGACGAGGGGACGGCGAGGGCGATGGACATCCTGACCGAGGCGCTGGCTTCGATGCGGACCGGGAGCCCGACGTCCGTCCGCACCGAGGGCCGCGCCCCCTGGGGCCTGCGGCTGCCGCCCGTCGCGGGCGCCGGCTTCCACGTCGTGCTCTACGGCACCTGCTGGCTGATCCCCCTGGAGGACGCTCCCGGGGGCGGCCCGTCCCGGCCGGAACCGATCGCCCTCAGCCCCGGCGACGTGATCTTCCTGCGGGACGGCCGCGGCCACATCCTCGCCGACCACCCCTCCACCCCGGCCGAGGAGGAACGGCCCGAGCAGTTCCGCCCGGGCTCCCCGATCGGCACGGTGACCCTGGGCGGCGACGGCCCCCGGACCAGCCTGCTGTGCGGCAACTACCACCTGGACCAGGGCCGTCCGCACCCGCTCGTCCGCCAGCTCCCCGCGGTGATCCACCTCGAGACGCGCCACGGCCACCACCCCGAGCTGAGCGCCGCCGTCCAGCTGCTCGGCGCGGAGCTGGAGAACCCGCGCATCGGGACGGACGGCATCGTCCCCACCCTGATCGACTCACTGCTCCTGTACATCCTGCGCGCCTGGTTCGAGGCCCAGCCCGCGGCGGCCGCCGAAGGCTGGGCCGCCGCGCTCGGCGACCCCGCGGTCGCCCCGGCCCTGGCCGCCGTCCACGACGACCCCTCGGCCCCGTGGACCGTCGAGGCACTGGCCGAACGGGCGGGCCTCTCCCGGGCCGCGTTCGCCCGCCGGTTCACCGCCCTCGTCGGCGAACCGCCCATGGCCTACCTGACCCGCTGGCGCATGACCACGGCGGCGGAGCTGCTGCGCGAGTCCGACGCCCCGCTGACGGTCGTCGCCGCGCGGACGGGGTACAGCTCGGAGTTCGCCTTCGCCAAGGCGTTCAAGCGGGCGTACGGCCTGGCGCCCGGGGTCTACCGCCGGCAGCCGCGGGCGGCTTGAGCCCTGGCCGTCGCGGACCCCTTTGCAGGTCACCGGGGATCCCGGCCGCGCGGTCGAGGCCGGACCAGGATCGAGGGCGCCGGTCCCCGAGGGGTTCCACTCCCATTCCGGACGGCCCGTCCCTCACCCGCAACGGCCCGCGCCCTCGCGCGTTACCCAAGGCGGTACAGCCGCCTCCAGGACGACCGGGGAACATGACTGAGCACCACCACGAGCACGGATGGACCCGACTGGGCACCGAGATCGCGCACGAGGGACCGCACCTCACGGTCCACCGCGACCGGGTCGTCCAGCCGCACGGCGCGGAAGGGACGTACGAACACGTCGAGATGGCGGACGGCGCCCGGATCGTCATGGTCGACGGGCGGCGCCGGGTGGCCTTCGTCGAGGACGCCTTCTATCCCCTGGGGGCGCGGCTGCTCCATGTCCCCGGCGGGGCGATCGGGAAGGGCGAGGACCCCCTGGACGCGGCGCGGCGGGAGTGCGAGGAGGAGACGGGCTGGTGCCCCCGCGAGCTCCGGCACCTGACCGCGTTCCACCCGCTCCCGTCGCGGACCGCCGCCGTGGTGCACCTCTACCTCGCCATGGACCTCTTCCGGGGAACCGTCCGGCGGGATCCGACCGAGGCCGGCATGACCTTGCGGTGGCTGCCCTTCGAGGAGGCCGTGGACGCCGTCCGCTCGGGGGAGATCTCCGAGGCGGCGAGCGTCATCGGCGTCCTGCTGGCGGAGCGCGCGCTCACGCCCTGATCCGTACGGGAGCGGCGGCACGGTCCCGCGCCGACGCGCCGCCCCGCCGCCGTTCGCTCCTCGTTCAGCCCGTGCGCCGTGCGATGAGCGCCTCCAGCCCGTCCAGGATGCGCTGGAGGCCGAACTCCAGCGCCTGGTCCTGTTCCCCGGGCGTGGCGGACGCCAGGGCCGCGCCGAGCGCCGGATAGCGCTCGCCGTGCTCGTCCATCAGCCGGCCGAGGACGGCGGCCAGTTGCCTCTCGGGGCCGCCGGCCGGGCCGGCCGCGCGGGACTGCTGGGCGATCCCGCGGACATGGCTGGTGAGCAGGACGACGGCGTCCATCCGCTCGGCGCCGGAGAGTCCGGTGCCGTCCAGGGCGGCCAGGGCCCGTTCCATCCAGCCGAGTTCCCGGGGGCCCATGACCCGCGCGCCGATCGTGGCGTCGAGCAGCCACGGGTGCTCCTGGAAGACCGTCACCAGCCGGTGCGACCAGGCGGCGAGCCGGTCCCGCCAGCCGTCCCGCCCCGCGTCCTCGGGCGGCGCCTCGCCGATCGCGGTGTCCACCATCAGCGCGACGAGTTCGGCCCGGCCCGGTACGTACCGGTAGAGCGACATCTTCGTGAACCCGATCAGCTCGGCGAGGCGCTGCATGGACAGCGCGGTGAGCCCTTCCGCGTCGGCGATCTCGACGGCGGCGCGGGCGATCCGGTCGAGGCTCAGAGCGGGCTTCGGGCCGCGCCGGGGCTTGGCCGGGGGTTCCCAGAGGATCCGCACGGTCTCGGCCCACTCGTCCCGCTCGTCGCTCATCGCCATCACTCCCGCGTCCGCGCTTGCCAGGTCCAGAAACTGTGTCTACCGTACACAACAAGAAACAGCGTCCATCGGACACAGTTATTCGGGACGCCTCGACCCCAAGGGAAGTGGTTGGTGTGAGCAAGAAGATCCTCATCTCCGGCGCCGGCATCGCGGGCCCCGCGCTCGCCTACTGGCTGGGCCGCCACGGCTTCGACGTCACCGTCGTCGAACTCGCGCCGGGTCCGCGCGAAGGCGGCCAAGCGGTGGATTTCCGCGGCGACACCCACCTGGGCGTGCTGGAGCGGATGGGCATCCTCGACCGGCTGCGCGCGATGGACACCGGCGGCAGCCCCATGCGCTTCGTCGACGAGCACGGCGCCGAACTCCTCCACCTGCCGGCCGACTTCGCCGGCGGAGACCTCGAACTGCTCCGCGGCGACCTGGCCCGCGCCCTCCACGAGCACAGCCTCCCCTACGCCGACTACGTCTTCGGGGACACGATCACCTCGCTCACCGAGACCGCGGACGGCGTACGGGCCACCTTCCGCCACGGCGCCCCGGCCGACTACGACCTCGTGATAGGCGCCGACGGACTGCACTCCCACGTACGACGCCTCGCCTTCGGCCCCGAGGAGAAGTACGTGACCCACCTCGGCCACTACGCCGCGACCTGGAGCCTGCCCGACTACCGCGGCACGAGGCCCGACGAGGGTTCCGTCGGCTACAACGCTCCCGGCAGGCTGGCCAGTGTGGGTGCCGACCACCGCGACCCGGGACGCGCCGGCGCCTTCTTCGTCTTCGCCTCACCCGAACTCCCCTACGACCGCCACGACACCCGGCGGCACAAGGAGCTGATCGCCGGTGCCTTCGCCGGACTCGGCTGGGACGTCCCCCTGCTCCTCGACACCCTCGAAGCGGCCCCCGAGGTCTACTTCGACTCCATCAGCCGGGCGGACGTGGACACCTGGTCCACGCCCTCCGGCCGGATCGCCCTCCTCGGGGACGCCGCCTGCGGCGCCACCCTCGGCGGCATGGGCACCGGCACCGGCGTGGTCGCCGCGTACGTCCTCGCCGGTGAACTCGGCCGGACGCCCGACGACCAGCGCGCGGCCCTCGCCCGGTACGAGCGGCTGACACGCGGCTACGCCCAGGGCTGCCAGAAGGGAGGCGACCGCACCGGCAGGTTCCTCGCGCCCCGCACCACCTGGGGACTCCGGCTGCGCAACGGCCTGCTGAGCAGGCCCCGGATCCTGAACCGGATGCTGGAGGAGGGAAGGAAGGTCACCGGCACGATCGCCCTGCCCGACTACCGGGCCGGCCTCACCGGCACGGTCCGGTGAGCGGGCGCCCCGTCGTGGCCGGGGTTCAGCGCGAGGCGGGGGCTCAGCGCGAGGCGGGGGCTCAGCGCGAGGCGGGGCAGAATTCGGCTTCCACCATCTTGCTCATGGACGTGGCCTCCCAGTCGCCGTTGAAGTTGAAGGCGAGCTGGTGGCGGCCGTCCGCGCTGGTCACGGCCATGGAGAGCCACCCGACCATGCCTCCGCCGTGCCCCCACACCTCGGCGCCGCAGCTCGTCGCGAACCGCTGGAGGCCGAGCCCGTAGGGCTTGGACGACGACGCGGGGACGGTTCGCATCACCTTCAGCTGCTTCGGCGGCAGGAGCCTGCCGCCCAGCAGGGCGCCGTAGAACCGGTTCAGGTCGCCCGCGGTGGAGATGATGTCGCCGTCCGCCCAGCCTTGCGACCCGTTCATCTCGGTGACGTCGTCGATCCGGTCGGACTCCGGCCTGAACAGCTTGGAGTAGCCGCGGCCGCTGGGCCGGGGCAGGTGGATGCCGGTGCCGGGGTTGGAGGTGTTCTTCAGCCCCAGGGGGCGGATGATGCGGTCGCGGACCTCGTCCTCGTACGGCCTTCCGCCGGCCTTCTCCAGGATCAGCCCCGCCAGGACGTAATTGGTGTTGGAATACGAGAACTTGGCGCCGGGCTCGAACAAGGGCGCGTGGGAGAGCGCCACCTTCACCTGCTTCTCGGGCGGCAGGGTGTCGTAGCGGTGTTCGAGGTAGCCGTCGCCCCGCATGTACGTCTTGAAGTACTCCTCGTCGGCCAGGTAGTCGAACAGGCCGCTGGTGTGGTTGAGCAGCTCCCGGACGGTGATCGCGCCGCCGTCGTTGCCGTTGCCCCGCACCAGGCCGGGCAGCCAGTGCTCCACGGTGTCGTCGAGGCCGAGTCTCCCCTCCGCTTCCATCTGGAGCAGGACGGTCGCCACGAACGTCTTCGTGATGCTGCCGACACGGAACTTGTCGTCCTTGCCGCGCGGCGCGCCCGACGTCAGATCGCCCACGCCCGACGCCGACTTCCAGACGCCGTCGCCGTCACGTGCCTGGGCCGTGACGCCGGGGACGCCCGCCCGCACGGCCGCGTCCATCGCGCGCTGCGTGGCCCGGTGGCCGTCACCGGTGGGCGGCGTGTCCGACGCCGCCCGTGCGGGTGCCACGAAGGCGGTGGCCGCCATCGCGGCCGCCGCGAGCCCCACCACGCCGGCCCTCGTGCTCTTCCCTAACGTCATCGCGTACTCCTCGCAGTCGTGTGAACCGGGTCGTACTCGAGCGGCCGGGCGCAATCGCGGGTGTCATCTACCGTGTTGCGGGAGGGCCGCCTGTGTATCAGGACCGCGGATGGTGCCGGAGGGGTTGAGAAGGAACCGGCGAATGGTCCGGCGAAGGGCCCGGCGGTACGGCATGACGGCGGCAGCGGGGTCAGAGTATGAGTGCGCCGAGGTCGACCGCGGCGGCCATGGCCAGGGCCCCGGCGTCGTTGAGGTGCATGCCGTCCCCGCTGTCGAACCCGGGGCGGATGCGGTCCGGCCGGGCGGGGTCCTCCACGGCGTGGGCGACGTCGAAGACCGAGTCGAAGATGCCGCAAGTGCGGAGCCACTCGTTGACCTCGCGCCGCGCGGCGAGGCCCTCGGGGGTGTCGTGCCCCGGGTAGATCGCGCCGGCGAACGGGCCGATGGTCGCCGCGTGGACGCCGAGCCCGGCCTCGCGCGCACGGCGGGCCAGCTCGGTGAACCCGGCCGTCAGCTCGCCTGCCGTGGCGGGCGGCAGGCCGAGCATTCCGGGCAGGCCCAGGTCGTTGATGCCGAAGTTCACCAGGACGTGGGCGGCGCCGGGCACGGACAGCACGTCCCGCTCGAAGCGTGCCAGGGCGTGCTCGCCGACCCCGTCGGTCAGCAGCCGGTTACCGGCGATGCCCTGGTTGACGGTCCAGCCGCGCTCCAGGCGCCGGTTGAGCGCGTCGACGGAGCGCCGGTTGGCGCCGGGCGTGGTGCCGACGCCCTCGAACCAGGAGTCGCCGAACGCGACGGCGACCGCCGTGCCTTCGGCCGCGAGCACGTCGATCCCGGTCACGTAGAACCTGGCCGCCACCTGTTCGGCCCCGGGGAGGGCCGTTGCCCGGGTCCGGTTCCCGCCGGTGACGTAGGCCGTCTCGGCGGGCATGTGCGCGTACGTGGCCGGGCCGGTCTCCGCCGGCAGGTAGAGGCTGAGCACGAGGTCGGCGCCCGCCCGGACGGGCAGGTCGACCGGGTCGCTGACCACCTCGCCGCCCGCCGGGACCGCCACCCGCGCCGAGCCGTCGAACCGTACGCCGGTGTCCGTCCCGGCGACGATCCCGTCGGCCGTCCCGCGCTCGGCCACCCGGGCCTCGGCGACGGTCAGCGGGGCGTGGCCGTAGCGGTTGGAGAGCCGGACGCGTATCCGCTCGCCGCCACCGGCCATGTGCAGGACCTGACGGACCGTCTGGTCGTCGAAGCCGCGGGGCTCCGTGAACCGGATCTTCTCGTACGGGCTGATCACCGCGCTGCGGAATCCCGCCACCCACTGCTGGGTCATGACGCGCCTTTCTCTCGTGTACCTGTCGTTCGTACGGTCGATTCGGTGGGTGCCGTCTCCCGCGGGAGCGCGGCGCGGGCCACCACCGTCTCCGTCCCGGTGCCGCGCAGCCGCCGGGCGAGGGCCGTGCCGGCGGCCAGTGTGAGCAGGCAGAGGGCGGCCAGCGTGAGGGGCAGGGCGCCGACGCCGTACTCCTCGATGACCGCGCCCAGCGCGGGCGGGAAGGCGACGGAACCGAGCATGGCCGCGGCGATGACGTAGGCCATGGCGTTGCCCGCGGCGGGGACGGAACGGTTCAGCCAGTTCAGGCCGTTGGGGAAGAGGGGGCCGATGCACAGCCCGGCGGCCGCGTACGCCCAGGGGGCGAGGCCCGGCACGGGCACCAGCAGGACGCTGACGGTCATCAGGGCGCAGGCGCCGGTCACGATCGCGGCGGGTGACCGGCGGCGGGCGAGCGGGGCGACCAGGAAGCGGCCGGCGGTCATGGCCAGCCAGTACGCCGAGGTCGCCACGGTCGCGCCGGTCATGGTGCGGCCGAGCGCGTGCAGGTGGGTGGGCTCCCAGTTGCCGATGCCGCTCTGCACCGCGAAGTGCAGCATGTAGACGGCCGCGAAACCGGCGAGCACGACGGCCGTGCCGCGGCCGCCGGAGCGGCGGGCGGGGGCGGGAGAGGCTTCGGCGAGTTCGGAGGGCGTCGGGCGGGCGCGGATCCCGCGGACGCACGCCAGGGGGATCAGGGTCAGGAGGCCGATCGCGATGAACGTGGCGCCGTAGCGGCCGGGGCCGGTGACGGCGACGACGGCCGGTGCCAGGACCGTGCCGAGCCCGAAGCAGCCGTGGGCCACGTTGAGCAGCGCCGGTCCGCGGAAGCCGAGCCCGATGAGGAACAGCCGGCTGACGGCGAAGTCGACGCCGCCGAGGCCGAGTCCCGTGACGACCGCGGCGGCCTGCGTCAGGGGCCAGGCCCCGGAGAGCCCGAAGGCGACGGTGCCCGCCAGCATGGTCAGGTAGGACGAGGCGAGCAGGGCCCGGTTGCCGATGCGGTCGTGGACGGCGTTGAAGCCGAGGACGCCCACCACCGCGCCGAGCGACTGTGCGGCCAGGGCCGTCCCGGCCGCCGGCTCCGACAGGCCGAACCGGTCGCGCAGGGCGGGGACCACCGGTCCGTACAGGGCGACCAGCGCGCCGATGAGGACCATTCCCAGGCAGGACGCCACCACGGCGGTACGGGTGAACAGCGGCTCCCGCTCGTGGTGGGGAGAAGGCGAGCCGTCCCGGTGGCGCTGGGGAGGGGGTAAGCCGTCCCGGGCGGCCGTCACCGCGCGTCCTCGGCGTCCGGTGCGAGCGCGGTCAGGAAGGTGGCCACGTGCTCGGCCGCCGCCTCCCGGGCGGCCCGCGGGTCGCCACCGTCGATGGCCTCCAGAACGCGGGCGTGTCCCGGGTCCCCGTAGTGCTCCCGGGGACGGCGCACACCGCCGACCCGGACCGAGTCCCGGACGGAGCCGAGCAGGCTGCCGTACAGGCGGATCAGCACGGGGTTGCCCGAGGCCTCGACGACGGCCGTGTGGAACTCCACCGCCGCCCGGTCGAACTCGCCTGCCCTGCCGTCCCGGTGGGCGGCCTTCTGGCGCTCGTACACCGCCGCGAGACGGTCCAGGTCGGCCCGGCCACGGCGTTCGGCGGCGAGTCCGGCCGCCTCCACCTCCAGCCCGCGCCGGGTCTCCAGGACGTGGCGGAGCTCGGCGTCGGCCATGTAGCGGCTCAGGACGGCGTCGACCTCATGGGTCCCGCGCACGAACGTCCCCCGCCCCTGCGCGGTCTCCAGCAGGCCCACGTACACCAGGGCCTGTACGGCCTGGCGCAGCGTGCCACGGCTGACCCCGAGTTCCTCCACGAGCTCGTCCTCGACGGGGATCTTGCTCCCCATCGGCCATCCGCCGCTGACGATCTGGGACTTCAGCCGGTCGATGGTGCCTTCGATCAGCGCCGAGCGCGGTACTGCGCGCACTCCGCCTCACCTCCCGATAGAACGTATCATCATCCCTTAGTGAGTCAATCCTAACTAATGAGTGGGGTGGTGACCGCGGGTCGGGGTCACTCCCGCCAACGGGAGAACGGGAGTCTCCCCGCCCGGCTGTGTCAGTGCCGGATGCGAAGGTGTGTGGTGCGGGGCGGCGGCACATGCCGCTCGACGAGCACGGGAGTGGGGGCGGCATGGCAGCGCGAGTGGACAGTGGGGGCGGCGTCGACGGGGCGGGCATCCCGGAATCGTTCGGCCACCTTCTGGACGATGACGGGGCGGAGGACGGGACGACCGCCTTGTGGGAAGTCCTGATGGAGGATCAGCCCGAGTTCGTGGCAGAGCTCGTGGCCGACGGAGCCGACCCGTGGCGCCCCGTACTCGGGGGCTGGTCGCCGGGGCGGCTCAGCCTGGCCGGACCCACGCCGGAGCTGTTCGCGCTCCCGGAGGGGGAACCGGGGCTGACCGCCGCCGAGCGCGCGGTGGTGCTCGAGGCCGAACGGCTCCGCGCCGCCCTGGGAGAGCTCCACGGCGAGGGCCTGGGCCTGGCCTGCGTGGCCGACATCGACGGCCCGGAAGCGATACGCCGCCTGGAGGCCACGCCGGTCGAGGACAGCAGGATGCGCCCGTTGTGGGAAGATCCCTGGGCGGCGCGTGAGGTCGACGCGGAGATGCGGATCGTCGGTGTGACCACCGTGCCCGGTGGCTGCGTCGTCACCCAGCCCTGGGGATACGCGCCGCAGATGCCCGGCGTGCAGGAGCGGCTGTCCGTCGGCACGGTCTGCTACGGCATGTACGCCAACGCCAAGAGCGGCAACCAGGGCAGCCTCGTCCGCGACGGCGTCGTCGAAGGAGGGGACCTCCACCCCGGAGGCGGGCCCGACCCGTACGACACGCTCACATCCGAGGACGTTCTCCTCGCCTACCTCCACCGGCATCACGCCGTAGCCCATGCCTGCGCCTGGGTGGGACTGCGCCCCACCGACGCACGCGCGATAATCGGGCCCCCCGACGCCTGGGTCGAGCTCCCCGTCCGCGACGGAGCGGGCGGCGCGCGTCGCCTAGGGGCATGATCCTGCCTATGGAGAGACTTCACCTCACGCGAACCCCCGCCGCGTACGCCTGCATGATCATTCGCAAGCCCCCCGAGGAGGCCTTCCGGGCCTTCGTCGATCCGGCCCTCACCTCGCGGTTCTGGTACAGCGGGAGCAGTGGCCCGATGGTCGCGGGGGCCGAGCTGCGCTGGGAATGGGAGACGTACGGGGTATCGGTCGACGTCCGGGTCGAGGAGGTGCGGGAAGGCGGTCTGATCCGGTTCGAGTGGGGTAACTACGAGCAGCCGACCGCGGTCGAGCTGAAGTTCACCCCGCACACGGCCGGGGCCACGTTCGTCGAGGCCACCGAGACCGGTTTCCAAGGGTCGGGGGACGACGCCGTCCGCTGGGTCAATGACACCGTCGGGGGCTTCACCACCGCTCTGTGCGCGATGAAGGCCCTTCTGGAGCACGGCATCGAGCTCAACGCCGTCCCCGACCACCATCCGGCCTGACCTGCCCGGGGCCGGCCGCCCGCTTCCGTCAAGGGGCGAAGAGCGTGCTGGCCAGGGTCACGTGGACGGCCGTGCCGGCGAGGATGCTCAGCAGTGCGTTGCGGCGCCACAGGTGCAGGCCGACGGTGACGGCGAGGGCGATCAGCGGGGCCAGGGAGCGCGCGTGGGTGACGGGCAGGTCGCGCAGGCAGTAGGCGAGCAGGATCACCATGACGCCGGCGGGTATGCGGGTGCTGAGGTACTGCACGGTGCGGCTGGAGCGCAGCGGTGTGAGCACGGCGAAGGGGAGGGCCCGCAGGCCCCAGGTGACGGCGGCGGCGACGAGGACGGCGGCGACGGCGTAGCGCGGGTCAGACATGGGTGGGCTTCCTGCCGGTGACGAGGTGGCGGGCCAGGAGGGCGGCGGTGAACAGGGCGAAGGCGGCCAGGAGCATCTGACCGGGGAACAGGAGCCGCGCGGCCAGGGCGCTGAGCAGGGCGAGCGCGGGGGTGGGCAGGTCGCCGCGCAGGTCCCGGACGGCGTCGAGGGCGAGGACGGTGAACATGGCGGTGAGGGCGAAGTCCAGGCCGGTGACGCCGTCCGGTATGAGGGAGCCGAGCAGGGCTCCGGCCACCGCGCTGCCCGCCCAGTACAGGTGCAGCAGGAGCTGTAGCCACAGGATGCGCCGGCCGGACCAGGAGCGGGCCTGCTTCGCGGTGGACAGCGCGTAGACCTCGTCGCACAGCGCGAAGGTGGCGTACGTCTTGCCGAGGCGGCCGGGCACGCGGTGCAGGGGGAAGGACAGCGCGTAGAAGACGTGCCGGACGTTCACCATGAACGCGGACGCCGCGATCGCCGCCAGCGGGGCCGCGGCCGTGACCATGCCGATGAGCAGGAACTCGAACGATCCGCCGAAGGCGAGTGTCGCGGACAGCCCCGCCCACCACCAGTCCAGGCCCGAATGGGTCACGAGCGCCCCGAAGGCGAGACCGAGCGGGACGAATGCCAGACCGGCGCCCGCGGAGTCCTTGAGCGCCGCGCGCACCGCGGACGGCTCGGCGAGCGGCTCGGTGGGCGGTTCGGCGGGCGGGGGGACGGGTGTGGGCCGAGGACGGCCCTCAGTAGCGGCAGGGCTTATGTGCATGAGGAAATTTTAGGAAGAATCCCGCCTCATTTGGTTGCTGCTCACCGCTCTACGATGGTCATGTGAGCAATGAAGTGAGCCTCGATAATGTCGATCGTGAAATTTTGTTCCACCTCCGTCGCGACGGGCGGCTGACCAACGTCGAACTGGCCAAGCGGGTCGGCCTGACGCCGCCGCCCTGCCTGCGCCGGGTCAAGCGGCTGGAGGAGTCCGGCGTCATCGCCGGGTACCGGGCCGTCGTCGACCCCGAGGCCATGGGCCGTGGGCTGGAGGTCCTCGTCGACGTCGAGATCTACGCCCAGGACCGCAAGAGCTTCGAGGAGTTCGAGGACACCGTGGCCTCCTACGAGGAGGTCGTCGAGTTCCGCCGCATGTACGGGCGCCCCGACTACTTCATCCGCGTCGCCGTGGCCGACCACGCCGCATACGAAGCCTTCCTCACCGGCAAGCTCAGCTGCCTGCCCGCCGTCCGCAGCCTCGAATCCCACCTGACCATGAAGGAGATCAAGACCAACCCGTGAGGCGCGGCGCGCGACGGCTCGTCCAGGAGCGGCCGGGGGCGGCCGGGGTCCGGCTCCGGACCGAAGGAGCCTCGGGGAAGCGCCCGTACGCCTGGCGGGGGTGTGCGGCGTAAGACTAGGGAATGTCCGGTTCGCGGCCGGTGAGTATGCCCCTGTGATGATCGACGATCACCAGGGGAGGGGACGCCGTACCACTCCGGAAGGCACCGTCCCCTCCACCCGGCTGAGGGGACGCCGAGGCCGTCCCGGCGGTGGGCCGAAGCGCCCCCGGCCGGCGCGCGGCCGCCCGACCGCCGTCCGCATCACTTCCTGTCCACCGGATACCTGGACCGCCCTCGAACGCCGCGTCACGCCGCGTGCGGGCCGGCCACTGAGGAGCGGCACCGATGACCACCACCGACGACCCGTTCGGCGACGCCTACCGCTGCGTCCACGAGAGCGGCGCCCGGCCCGGCGTCACCCACCTCGTCTACGAGATGGACGACGGCTACATCTACGCCGAGGACGCCGTGAACTACTTCCACGGCCCCGACACCTGGCTGCCGGTGGACCGGATGGCCTGCGAGTACGCCACCGGTCGCATCCTGGACATCGGCTGCGGCCCCGGCCGCCACAGCTCCGTGCTGGCCCGGGCCGGCAAGGACGTCGTGGGCATCGACACCTCCCGCGGCGGCGTCGAGGTGGCACGGCTGCGCGGCGTCGAGGCGCACGTGGCGTCGGTCGCGGAACTCCCCGACGACCTGGGCACGTTCGACACCTTCCTGATGCTCGGGGCCAACCTGGGGCTGCTCGGCGACCAGGAGCACAGCCGAGGGGTCCTGGAGGGCCTGGCCCGGCACGCCCGCCCCGGCGCCCGCCTGCTCGGCACCAACATGGCCTTCGCCGAGGCGGCCGGGGCCGACCCCCTGGCGCCGCAGGGGGTGCACACCGCCCGCGCCCACAGCGGCGAGGAGTTCGTCCGCATGCGGGTACGCCACCGCACGGCCGCCACCGAGTGGTTCGACTTCCTGTTCTGCCCGCCCGGCCGGCTGGACGAGGTCACGCACGGCACCCCGTGGACCGTGCACGCCGTCCACCAGGACGACTCGACGGCCTGGCCCACCTACCTGGCAGACCTGAGACTGGAGGGCTGACACCCATGAACCCCGCGGACACAGCCACCACCACCGCGGCCGACGCCGCACTGCTGGTCGACATGGCCCTGGGCCATCTGGCGTCGGCGGCCCTGCGCACCGCCGTCGACCTCCGCATCGCCGACCACCTCGCCGACGGGCCGCTCCACCCGGACGAGCTGGGCCGCCGCACCGGGGCCCGCGGCACCCACCTGGGCCGCGTCCTCACGTTCCTCGCCTCACGCGGCGTCTTCCGCGAGGACCACGAGGGCGCCTTCCACCTCACGCCCGCCGCGGCCCTGCTACGCACCGGCGTGCCCGGCTCCCAGCACCCCGGCATCGTCATGATCACGGACGATATGTACCGGCGGACCTCGGGCGGGCTCACGGAGACGGTACGGACCGGCGAGCCGTCCTTCGCCCGCTTCCACGGCGCCCCGTACTTCGCCTACCTGGAGTCCGACGCCGCCGCCCGCGAGGTCTTCGACGCCGGGATGGCCGCCTTCTCCGCGCCCGCCGACGCGCTCGTGGCGGAGGTCTACGACTTCCCCGCCACCGGCACCGTCGTCGATGTCGGCGGCGGTCGGGGCGGACTCCTCCGGGAGATCCTCGAACGCCACCCGGGCCTCCACGGCGTCCTCTTCGACCGCGGGGTCACCACCGGTGACCACATCCTGGACGCCCCGCACCTGGCGGGCCGCCGACGCGTCGAGGCCGGTGACTTCTTCGACGCCGTCCCCGCCGGAGGCGACCTGTACGTCCTCAAGCAGATCCTGCACGACTGGGACGACACCGACGCCTCACGGATCCTGCGCTCCTGCCGCTCGGCCATGGCCCCCGGAAGCCGTCTGCTCGTCATCGACGCCCTGATACCGCCGGGCAACGACCCGCACCCCGGCAAGGCCCTGGACCTGGCCATGATGACGCTGTTCGACAGCGCGGAACGCGACATCGAGGAACTGGACGCCCTGCTGTCACGGGCCGGTCTGCGCCGCACCCGGGTCGTCCCCACCCCGTCCCCGACCACGATCGTCGAGGCGGTCGCCGAGTAGCGGCGGTCCCGCCCCGCGGTGACCACCGTGACCACCGCTGACACCCGCGGCGACGGCGCACCCGGAACGAAGCGTGACGTCTTCGATCAACACCCAATAAATCAGTCAATGATTTGATACCTATAGTATCGAGGGTGTTTTCGCGAATAAGCTGCAGAACCAAGTTCGCCGCGTGGCGTCGGCCACGGGTGATCCTGTGGGCCACGGCGAGTGCCGTGGCTCTCGGATTCCTCGTCGCGCTGGAGATCATCGCACGTCGCAGCACCGGCCAGCCAGGGCCGCTGACCACCCAGGTCCGAGAGGTGATCTTCGCCCCCAAACCGGGCCCGCTGTACGCCGGCATGGCGTTGATGATGGTGGTGCTCACCTGGCGGCAACGGTTCATCGCCCTCGGCGCCGCGATCGGCATCGACATCGTCTTCGTGCTGGTGCGCCGGGCGATCGGCGCCGAGACGCCCGAAGGCCACTTCTTCGGCAACGGCGCGCTGTGGGTGATCCTGGGCTGCGCGGTCATCGCCGTCACGCGCCGCACCGGCAAGGAACGCGTCCTCCTGCTGAAGGGCGTCGGTCTGGGCCTGCTGCTGGTGGCCGGCCGCAAGACCGGCGACAGCTGGCTGCTCATCACGGCGAAGACCCGCCCGGAGGTGCTCGACCCGTACCTGGCGACCGCCGATCACGCACTGGGCAACCCCTCGTGGGTGGCGGGCCGGCTCCTCCAGGCCACCGGCCCGGTCGGCACCCACCTCCTCGACGTCGTCTACGCGCAGCTCGCGGTGGCCGCGATCGTCGTCGCGCTGTACCAGCTCCGCAACGTGGCGGCCGAGCGCCGCTTCCCGAGGCACCACCTGGTGCGCACCTTCCTGGTGATCGGCCTCCTCGGGCCCGCCATCTACATGATCTTCCCTGTGGTCGGACCGATCTTCGCCTACGGCCCGGGCACCTCCGGCACCGGCGGCCCGGAGTGGGCGGTGGCCGACCTGTGGCCGCACACCCCGCTGTCGATCGGCGTCCCGCACCCGGTGCCGTACGACGGGATCACCCCGCGCAACTGCATGCCCAGCCTGCACACGGCGTGGGCCACCACGATCTTCATCCACTCCCGCAAGGGCCCGCCGCTCCTGCGTGCCGCGGGGGCGTTCTGGCTGGTCGCCACGCTCTGCGCGACGCTGGGCTTCGGCTACCACTACGGTGTGGACCTCGTCGCCGGAGTGGTGTTCGCGCTCACGATCGAAGCGGCGATGCGCGCCTTCGACCGTGGCTGGGACCGGTCGGGGATCCGGCTGGTCGCCTACGGCACGACGGTCTTCGCCGCGCTCCTGGTGTCCTACCGCTACCTCCCGGTGGAGATGGCCGAGCACCCGTGGGTGGCCGGCCCCCTTCTCCTCCTGGCGATGGCCTCGGTGATCTACGGCTACGTACGGACCACCAGGGCGTGGGAGCCGAAGGCCGCGCCGGTACGACGACCGGAGCCGCAGCCCGAACCGGTGTGAGCCGTGCCGCGTCAGGACCCTCCCCGCCAGGGAGGGCCGACGCGTCAGACCCCCGGCGCCCGGTCGAGGAAGTCGAGCACGAGCGGCCCCGCCGTGGCGCGGAACTCCTCGAAGTACGCGTGCCTCGCCCCGGGGACGCGGCCCGCGAGCAGCGGGGCGTTCGCGGCCGGGTTGAGGACGTCGTCACCGCCGTGCAGCACCAGCGTGGGGGAGCGGATGCCGGGCAGCGCGTCCCACGCGTCGTGGCGACGGCTCGCGGCCAGGTGACGGCGCCGGGCGAGGGCGGACATGGCGGGGTCGCCAAGCGTGCCGAAAGGGCCGGGGTGCGCCGCGAGCCACTCCGGGGTGTACATCGTCTCCAGCAGGGCCCGCCGCGCCCTCGCCGGGTCGGGCTGGGCCAGCGCCCGCCGTACGTCGTCGCCGCGCTCGACACCGTGCCGGCCGCCCGGCGAGGTGCAGCCGAGGACGAGCGCGCGGACCCGCCGCGGATGGAGGGCGGCCACCCACTGGGCCACCCGCCCGCCCATGGACGTGCCGTAGACGTCCGCCCGCTCGATGCCCAGCTCGTCGAGCACGGCGATCACGTCCCCGGCGAGGTCCCGGGTGCCGACGGGGTCCGTGGCCTCGTCGCTCCCACCGGTGCCCCGGTAGTCGAGCGTGAGGGTGCCGCGCGCGACGTGGAAGTCGTCGCGGACCCCGTCCCACCAGTGGTGACTGTTGGCCTGGCCGGCCAGCAGGACGAGCGGGGCCCCGGTGCCACGGAGCTGGTAGGCGATGCGGACCCCGTCCGGGGTCCAGGCGTACGGCACGGTGGGCGTCCTTCCGGGGCGGGTCCGACGGCCGCGGGCGGCGTGCGGGTCCACGCCCATGCCGGAGCGTGGACCCGCGCGCCGCACTCGCCGCACCGTCAACAGACCCGGCGCGCCCGTTCTTCCCGGAGGACCCGGGCACGCGGCCGGGACCTACCACGCGGCGGACCACGGCCCGGGCGCCCGGGGCGCGAACACACCCGTCCGTGACGCGGTCCGGCCGCATCCCGGACCGGGTGAGGGGGCAGGGATGAAGGGCCGCCGCGAGGCCCGGAGGGCGGCGCGACCGGATATCGGGACGGCCGGGCCGCACGGGGAGGCACCGGAGTGGGAACGGACCGGCACGCGCAGGCGATGACGTACACGGACGCCGACGCGGTACGGCATTACGAGACGGCGCTGGACCACCTGCTCTTCTTCCGCGAACAGGTGGGCGACGAGGCCGTGGCGGCCGTCCGCGCCTCCCCGCGCTCGGTCATGGCCCACGTCCTCACCGCCTACCTCGGCCTGCTCGGGACGGAGGAGAGCGACGCGGCCGGGGCCCGCCGGTCCTTCGACGGGTTCCTCCGCGAGACCGACCTCGCCGCCGTGACGCCCCGCGAGCGCATGCACGTCGCGGCCGTGTCCTCCTGGCTGGCCGGTGACCTCCACCGGGCCGGCCGCGTCCTCGGCGAGATCGGCGTGGCGCACCCGCACGACGCGCTGGCCCTGGCCGTCGGCCACCAGATCGACTTCTTCACCGGCAACGCCGAACTGCTGCGCGACCGCGTCGGCGGGGCGCTGTCCGCCTGGGGCGAGGACGACCCGCACTACGGGCACCTCCTCGGCATGTACGCCTTCGGCCTGGAGGAGGCCGGCCACTACGGGCGGTCCGAGCAGGTGGGCCTGGAGGCCGTCGAGCGCAACCCGCGCGACGTGTGGGGCATCCACGCGGTGGTGCACGCGTACGAGATGCAGGGCCGGTTCGCGGACGGCATCCGCTATCTCGACGACCGCACCGGCGACTGGTCCGAGGGCAACTACCTGCGCGTGCACAACTGGTGGCACTACGCCCTCTACCAGCTGGAGACGGGCCGCACGGACCGGGCGCTGGAGATCTACGACGCGGCCCTGCACCACGAGGGCTCCGCCGGCCTGGCGATGGAGCTGCTGGACGCGGCCGCCCTGCTGTGGCGGCTCCACCTGGCCGGGACCGACGCCGGAACCGACTCCAGGGCCGGCACCGGGACCGACACCGACATCGGCGGCCGCTGGGCGGCGCTCGCCGACGCCTGGGCCGGACGGCGGGACGGCGCCTACTACGCCTTCAACGACGTCCACGCCGTCATGGCCTACGTCGGCGCCGGCCGGATCCCCGAGGCCGAGCGCCTCGTCCGCGACCGGGAGGACTGGCTCCGGGCCGGCACGGGCCCCGGGGTCTCCAACGCGGCGATGACCGCCGACGTCGGACTGCCGGTGATCCGCGCGCTCCTCGCGTACGGCCGCGGCCGGTACGGCGAGGCGGTGGACCTCCTGCTCCCGCTCCGGTACCGCCTGCACACCTTCGGCGGCAGCCACGCCCAGCGGGACGCGGTGCAGCGGACCCTGCTGGAGGCGGCCCTGCGCGCCGGGCGGGCCGACGTGGCCCGCACCCTGCTGAGCGAACGCACCGGTCTGCGCCCGGTGAGCCCGTACAACTGGCGGGCCCGCGCCCGGCTCGCCGACCACCTGGGCGACCCGGAACGGGCGGCCTCGGACCGGCGCCGGGCGGACGCCCAGGCGTCGGCGGCCCCGGGGACGGTCCGGACCTGAGATCATCGGTGCATGTCTGATCGCATCATCGCCGCCTGTGACGGGGCTTCCAAGGGCAACCCGGGGCCCGCCGCCTGGGCCTGGGTCATAGCCGACCCGCACGGAACCCCCGAGCGCTGGGAGGCGGGCCCGCTGGGCCGCGCCACGAACAACGTCGCGGAGCTCACGGCACTGGAGCGGCTGCTCGAGACCACCGACCCGGCCGTGCCCCTGGAGGTGCGGATGGACTCGCAGTACGCCATGAACGCCGTGACCAAGTGGCTGCCGGGCTGGAAGCGCAACGGCTGGAAGACGGCGGCCGGCAAGCCCGTCGCCAACCAGGAGCTCGTCGTCCGCATCGACACCCTGCTCGCCGGCCGCGTGGTGGAGTTCCGCTACGTACCGGCGCACCAGGTGGACGGCGATCACCTGAACGCCATCGCCGACCAGGCCGCCAGCGACGCCGCCGTGTCCCAGGAGCCCGCGGGCACCTCCCACGGGGCCGGGGCCGTGCCCGTGCCGGCGGCGCGCACCGAGGCCCCGAAGGGCGGCCGGTCCGGCGCGCCGAGGGCGGGGAAGCCCGCGGCGGCCAGGGGTTCGCGCACGTCCAAGACCTTGAGCGCGAAGTTCGCGGGCCGGTGCGTCTGCGGTCGCTCGTACGCGGCCGGCGAGTCCATCAGCAAGAACGCGAAGGGCTGGGGCCACCCCGAGTGCCGGGAGTCGGCGCGGTCCTGAGCGGCGGCCGGTACCGGCGGTGAGGCGGGGCCCGGCAGTCCGCCGGGCCCCGCCGCGTACGCTCCGGACCTCCTCCCACCGCTCCGCTCCGGTGGCCGGAACCGTCCGGTCGGCATCCCCGGGCCGGATGTCACGTCGAACGCCCGAGCGATCACCCGCCCGGTGACCCGTGAATGGCCGAACGCCGACTCCCGGCTGGCCGGTAAGCGGCTGTGTTCACACCCCTGCCCGAATATGGTCCGGCCCTGGGATGCCGCACCGGCCGGCACACCGTCCGACGGGGAGGGGAAGCCCATGCACGACGCTATCCATGACTACATCGTGGTGGGAGCGGGCTCGGCGGGCTGCGTCCTGGCGGCCCGGCTGACCGAGGATCCCGGCGTCCGCGTCCTGCTGGTGGAGGCGGGACCGCCCGACGACGCCCAGGAGATCCGTGTCCCGGCGGCGATGGTCAAGCTGTTCCGGACCAAGTACGACTGGGACTACGTGACGGAGCCCGAGCCGGGCCTGGACGGCCGCCGCGCCTACCTCCCGCGCGGCCGGACGCTCGGCGGCTCGTCCTCCATGAACGCGATGATCTACATCCGGGGCAACCGCCGCGACTACGACGGCTGGTCCGACGCCGGCGCCAAGGGCTGGAGCTGGGACGAGGTCCTCCCGTACTTCCTGCGCGCGGAGGACCACCACGCCGGCGTCTCCGCCCTGCACGCGGCCGGCGGCCCGCTGACCGTCAGCGAAGGGCGCTCCCGCAGCCCGCTCATGACGGCCTACGTGGAGGCCGCCCGCGAGGCGGGCCACCCGTTCAACCCGGACTTCAACGGCCCCGAGCAGGACGGCGTCGGCTACTACGACGTCACCCAGCGCGACGGCCTGCGGTGCAGCACCGCCGACGCCTACCTGCGCCCCGCCCTGGACCGGCCCAACCTGACGGTGCTCTCCGAGGCCCGGTGCACCCGGCTGCTCTTCTCCGGCGAACGGGCCGTCGGCGTCGAGGTCGAGCGCCACGGCGCCACGGCCGAACTGCGCGCCGAGCGGGAAGTCGTCCTCGCGGCGGGCGCCTACAACTCCCCGCAGCTGCTGATGCTCTCCGGCATCGGCGTCGCCGCCGAGCTCGAAGCCCTCGGCATCACACCCCGCGTGGACCTCCCCGTCGGTGAGAACCTCCAGGACCACGGCAACGTGCTCCTCATCCACCTCACCGACACCGAGTCGCTGATGACCGCGGAGACCCCGGAGAACTTCGCGCTGCTGGAGTCCGAGGGCCGCGGACCGCTCACCTCCAACGCGGGGGAGGCGGGCGGCTTCCTCCGCTCGCGCGAGGGGCTGGACGCCCCGGACATCCAGCTCCACGCGATGCCGGCGATGTTCGGCGAGGAGGGCCTCGGCGTCCCCGTCGCCCACGCCTTCAGCCACGGCGCCGTCCTGCTCGACGCCACCAGCCGGGGCAAGGTCACCCTCCGGTCCACCATGCCCAGCGCCAAGCCGCGCATCACGCACAACTACCTCACCACGGAGGAGGACCGCGCCACGGCCGTACGCGCCCTGCGGATACTGCTCGACATCGCGGGCCGGCCCGCCCTGAGCGCCCACCGGCGCGCCGACCACCTCGTGCCTCGCTCGGACTCCGACCACGACCTCCTCGACCACGCCCGCCGCTCCCTGCACACCCTCTACCACCCGGCGGGCACCTGCGCGATGGGCACCGTCGTCGACTACGAACTGCGGGTGCACGGGGTGAGCGGGCTGCGGGTCGTCGACGCCTCGGTCATGCCGACGCTCGTACGGGGCAACACCAACGCGCCCACGATCATGATCGCGGAGAAGGCGGCGGACCTGATCCGCGGCACGGCGGGCGTCGCGGCCGGGCCCTGACGGCGGGCCAGGGCGCCGGACGGGCCGGGATTCCCCCGGACCGCCCGCACCCGGCCGCACCCACCCGTGCCCGAGCCGTCACCCACCCGTCACCCCTCGGCCATCGAACGCGCAGGGGAATGCCACGTCCCTGTTCCGGCCGGCCCCTAGCGTCCCCGTATGACGACGTCTCAGGCGTCACCGGCCCCCGCCCCCGCACCGCCGTCGCCGGGGCTCCGGACCGAGGTGACGCCGGCCGCCCCGGGAGCGCCCCCGGCGCGCCGCCGGCCGGGCCCGCGCACGCCGCTGGTACGGCTGCGGACCCTGTCCGCGCCGGGCAGGCTGCGCGCGCAGGCTCTCGCCATGCTCGTCGTGCTCGCCGCGCTCTGCGCGGTCGTCGTGACGGGCACCGTCTCCGTACGTGACGACGCCGCCGCGCTGCACCAGGTCGTCGCCGGCCGGGCCACGGCAGCCGCCGATCTCCGGTTCGCCCTGGCCGACCTCGACGCCCAGCGGGCCAACTCCCTGGTGCCGGGCCATTCCGCGGACCGTCCGGCCGTCCTCCCGCCCGGCCGCTCCGCGGAGGAGTACGAGGCCGGCAACCGCGTCCTCGCCCTGCTCACCGCGCAGCAGCGCCGCACGGAAGCGAGCGACCTGTTACGACGCCTGGCCGCCGACCCCGCCGAAGGCCCGCGCGTACGCACCCTGCTGGACGGACTGGGCCGTTACGACGACCTCAGCGGCCGCTCGGCCCACGTCGACGAGCAGACCGCCGACCGCCTCGCCGGGCGCCCGCCCGCCACCGCCGTCACGCTCTCCGTGGAGGCTGGGCAGGTCATGCACACCGAGCTGCTCCCCGGCGCCGTCGCGCTCGCCGCGGACTACCAGCGGCGGGCGGCGGAACTCGAAGGCCGCGCGGCCGGCGCCGCCACGCGGGCCGCGGCCGTGGTCGGCGCGGTGGGCGCGGCGGCGACCGGTGTCCTGGTGCTCTGCCAGTACCGGCTCGCCCGCCGCTACGGCCGGGTGTTCAACCCGCCCCTCCTCGCGGCCACCCTCGCGGTCGTCGCGATCACCGCCACCGGCCCCTGGGCCCTCCTTTCGACCGCCGACGCGCTCCGGGCCGCCGGGCGGGACGGGCTGCGGCCGTGGTCCCGCCTCGCCGAGGCCCGCGCGGTCGCCGCGGAGGCCGCCGCCACCGAGAGCCGCTGGTTCGTCCGCGACACGGCCGTCGGCTCACTGGAGAGCGCGAGGTTCCACGCCCTGACCGGCCGCCTCGACACCCTGCTCGCCCCCACCGGCTCCACCGCCCGCGCCGCGCACCGGGAACTGCTCACACGCTACGGCCACTTCCGCGAGGACGACCGGAAGCTGCGGCGACTGCGGGCGGCCGGTCGGCTGGAGGAGGCCACGGTCGTCCTCACCGAGGTCGGCCGCGGCCGCGTCGCCTTCGACTTCTGGGACTTCGCCACGAGGCTGGACACCGAGGCGGGCGGGCACATGGCGACCTTCACCACGGAGGCGGGACGGGCGCGCGGCGAGCTCTCGGGGTGGCCGGCGATTCCGGCGACGGGGGTGGGGGTGGCCGGGGTTCTGGTGGTGGTGGGGGTGCGGGCTCGGTTGGCGGAGTACGGGTGAGTGGGGCGGGGGCGTGGGCGTGGGTGCGGGGTGGGGTGCGGGCGCCTGCGGCGGGCTCTTTCCCCGGCCCCGCCCCTTCCCGCTGCATCCGATGTGCGGCTCCGCCGCGTGAGGGGCTCCGCCCCGGACCCCGGTCCTCAATCTCCCCCAGCTACCGCTGGGAGGTGCCCCCGGACGGGCTGACTGGTTGCCCGGAACCGGGCGAAATCCAGCCCGGCCGGCGTTTGAGGCCACCGCGCGGCAGCGCGGAACGGGAGCCCGGGGATCTCCCCGGTTTCGGGAAGGGGCGGGGCTGGGGAAAAGGCCCCGCGCAGCGGTACCCCGACCCGCCGCCCGACACCCGCACCCACCGCCCGTGCCCCACAATCACCTCATGGACGTCCTCGCACTACTGGAAGCCGCCTCCCTCCTGCCACCCCACGGCACCCCCACAGACAACACCCTCACCGCGGACGACCTCTGGGACTACCTCGCCCACGACCAGTGGGAGATCGCCCTCACCCTGCTGGAAGAACTCCGCGGCACCGATCCGCTTCCCACGGGCTTCTGGAAGTCGATGGCAGAGGCCGCCGAGGAGCTGCGGCTGGAGCGGAGCCGCGCCTGGTGCTGGTGGCGATGGGGCGAGACCCGTAGCGGCGTCCTCCGGGCGGAGCTCACGCTCCGGCCGGCCGCCGAGACAGGGCGGCTTCTCCCCGTATTGGGCGCCGGCGTCCTGAGGCCGTTGTGGAACGTGGGCAATCGCGCGCCCGACGGCGGGATCTCCCTGAATATCGCCTCCCTCTGGGTGGAGAACGCCCTGGAACTGCCACCCGGGGGAACGGCCCTCGTACGGCTCCTGCCGCTGACCCCCTCGCAGTGGCGGCACGTCGCCCCGGGCGACGTCCTCACCATGCACGAGTCCGCTCCGGTCGCCGGCACCGCGACCGTCCTGGAGGTCGGACCGCCTGTGGAGCCGCCCCTTCCGGCAGCTGGCGAGGGCCCTCGGTAGGCGCCGTCACCCCGGCCCCGGGTTCCGCTGACCACCTCGTCCCAGGGGTGCCAGGTCCACCCAGGAGCGGTACCTGGCCCCATTCTCCGGCCCGCCGCGGGCCGGAAAGGTGGGGGGTGCCGCCGCAGCCGGGCGGCGTGAACCTCAGCCACGGAGTCCGAGATGACCACGCAGCGCGCCCTTTCCCCCTTCGAGACCGGCTACTTCAGCGCCTCGGCGCGCTTCGGGAGCGTCCCGGTCGCCGGCATGCCCCTGTTCGTGGGGTCGGTGGTGCACGGCACCGTGGACGCGGACCTGCTGCGGCGGACCCTGGCCGAACTCGCGGACGTACATCCGCTGCTGCGCTGCCGGGTGGTCACGGAGGGACGGGACGGCGGGAAGACCGGGAGCGAAGGTGCCCTGGAGTTCCGGCTCCAGGACGACTTCCGCCCGGAGCTCGACGTCACCGATGTCACCGACGGCGGCGACGCGGCGTACCTCCGGCTGATCAACACCCGG
The DNA here is from genome assembly GCF_021228125.1 of Streptomyces albireticuli. GTDB lineage: Bacteria > Actinomycetota > Actinomycetes > Streptomycetales > Streptomycetaceae > Streptomyces > Streptomyces albireticuli. The sequence continues at coordinate 218,364 of NZ_JAJQQS010000013.1, read as the reverse complement.
CAGGACTGGACGGAGGGCCTGTTCCGGGGACGCCTGCTGCGGGACGGCTCGTCGAGCCGGGTGGTGCTGGTCGTCCACCACGGGATCGCCGACGGCCGGTCCGCGTTCGCGCTGCTCGACGAGATGTGGCGGCGCTACACCGCCCTGGCCTCCGGCACCGGCCTGTCCGTGCCGGTCGGGCGACGGCTGCCGGACGCCGTGGACACCCGGCTCGCCTCGGTCGTGTCCGACGCCGAGGCCGACGAGTTCCTCGACCTGGTGGCCCGGGGCACCGCCGAGGGCGGCCCGGTACCCGCGACGCTGCCGCCGGACGGCGACGGGGCGACCGACGCCCCACGTGACCGCTTCGCCCTGGACCGCGTCGAGCTCGACACCGCGACCACCGAGGCGCTCGTCGCCACCGCCCGCGCGCACGACCTGACCGTCAACGCCTTGCTGTGCGGGGCCGTGCTCGCCACGGTCCGGGCGCATCTGGAACCGGCGGCGGGTGCGCTGCCGATGCTCTGCGGCCACGCCGCCGACCTGCGTTCCTCGCTCCGGCCCGAGCTGTCCGCGAGCACCGTGCTCAACTGCGCCTCCGGACTCGGCACGATGCTGGCGGTGGACGCCGGCGCGGACCCGGTCGCGCTCGCCCGGGAGGTCTCCGCCGACGTCCGCGCCGCCCTGGCCCGCCGCGATCCCGGGCGGTTCATGCTCGCCTCGCAGCGGGTCCGCGGCGAGGCGGAGGCGGCCGCGCTCGGCGTCCGGCCGACGATCGCCGTCTCCAACGTCGGCCGGATACCCCGCCACCCGGTGCCCGAGGGCCTGACCGTCGTCCGCGACGAGGGGTACGCGATGGCGGTCGGGATGCCGCCGAAGCTGACCGTGTTCACCTACGACGGGAAGCTGACCGCGCAGGTCGAGTACGACACCGCCGTGCACGGCCGGGAGCGGATGGGACGGTTGGGCCGCGACCTGGAGACGACACTGCGGAAGGTCGCGCTCACCCCGGCCGGTCCCGGCGTCACCACCGTCTGAGGAACGGCGGAGGATCCTTCCGCGATCGTCCTGTCGCGGCACCGGGCCGGCTCTTCGCTCTCGGCGCGTCGTCGGGGGGTGCCGCGCCGGGGGTCTCCGCCGCGGCGGCGTTCGACTCCAGGAGTGCTAGTCCACGTCGCCGTCCGGCTCGGCCCGCTGCGCCGGGGCGCTCGCGGCCGCGACGATCCGGCCCAGCGCCGCCGCGTGCCGCCGGAACGCGTCGCGGCCGTGGGGGGTGAGCCGGACGTGCGTGCGCCGCACCCCCTGGTCCCGGCCCTTGCGGACCGTGACGTACCCGGCGTTCGCCAAGGCGGAGATCTGCTTGGACAGGGCCGAGTCGCTGGTGTCGACGGAGTCCCTGAGGAAGGCGAACTCCACCCAGCCGGCCGGCGCGAGCAGCGCCACGACCGACAGTCGTGCCGGGACGTGCAGGAAGTCGTCGAAGTCGGGATCCATCAGACGTTCCGGCTGTCCCGGCGCACGATCGCGGTGAGGAGCGGGCGCGTCCAGCGGGCGCCCGCCAGGCTCGTCAGGGCCACGGCGGTGGCGGCGATCGTGTGCGGCGCCGGCAGGTCGGCCGCGTGCGCGATGGCGAGGGCGGCCAGGTAGAGCACGACGAAGACGGCCGACACACCCGCGTAGAGCAGCAGTTCACGGCCGCTGTGCCGCCGCCGGACGGGCGCCCGGAGCTCCTGCGCGATCAGGGTGCCGGCCAGGAGGACGACCCCGAGGGCCAGGGTGGCGCTGCTCCAGGGGTGCGGAAGGTCGAACGAGGAGAACTCGACGAAGAGCGTCACCGCCGTCATCAGCACATAGGAGCGCGAGAAGCCGTGGTGGATGTACGCGTCACCGGTGTGTTCCTGGAACCGGCGGATGTCGTCGAGCGCGGCCTGGGCTTCGTACGAGGTCATGAGAGGTCCCCTGATCTTCCGGCTGGCTACTTTCCTGAGAGGAAAGTAGCACTTACTTTCCTGTGGGGAAAGTAAGGTCGAGGCGGTGGCGGACGGCCCGGACGAGCTCGTCGATGCCGGGGTTCTTGAGCAGGCCGTAGTGGTCCGCCCGGAGGTTGACGACCGTGGGGGTGCGGGCCGCGTATCCGGTGGTGTTCTCGATGAACGAGTAGTCGTCGCGGTCCGCCTTGAAGATGGTGACGGGCGCCGAAATGCGACGTCGTGTCAGTTCGTCGAAGGTGTAGCGGAACGAATGGGTCTGGCGGGCGATGCTGGTCACTCTTCTCACCGTTTCCGTGTCGAGGTCGGTGAACCGTTGGCTGATGAACGCGGTGAAGGTCTCCTCGTCCCGGGTGGCCCTGAGGCACTCCGCCAGGGCGGGACCGGTGGTGCGGCCGGCGAAGACGGAGTAGAGGACCGTCACGAACGCCGGGTCCTCCCACGGGGTGCCGGTCCGCCGCTCCCCGGCCCGGTGCGAGGCGCGGACGCGGGGTGAGCCGGGAGCGATGAGGAACAGGTGGTCCACCCGCTGACCGGCCCCTTCGAGGAGATGGGCCGTCTCGAACGCGACCCGGGCACCGAAGGAGTAACCCCACAGGGTGTACGGGCCCTCGGGCTGGAGCCCGGTGATCTCCTCGACGTCCGCCGCGGCCATCTCGCCGACGGTGCCGTACGGGACCTCACCCTCGTTGATGCCATGTGCCTGGACGCCGTAGACGGGCCGGCCGAGAGCGGTACGGGTGGCCAGCAGCCGCAGGTTCATGGTGTAGCCGCCCAGACCCGGCCAGCAGAAGACGGGCCTTCCCGCGCCCCCGGCCCGCAGCCGCACCAGGCGCGTGACGCCCCCGGTGTCCCCTCCTGCGCTCCCGCCACGGCCCATGGCGCCCGGCACGTCCTCCCGGCCGGCCCGGCCGGCGGCGTCGACGTGCCGGGCGAGCTCCTCGACGGTGGGCGCGCCGAACAGGATCTGGAGGGGCAGGCGGGCCCCGCCGAACTCCTGGTTGAGCCTGCGGACCAGGCCCACCGCGATCAGGGAGTTTCCCCCGACGGCGAAGAAGTCGTCGTGGACGGAGACCTCACGCAGCTTCAGCGCCTTCCGCCACAGCTCCGCGATCCGCCGCTCCGTGCCCGTACGCGGAGCGGTGAACGGCCGCCCTGCCTCCTGTGCCGGTTCCTCGGCCAGCGCCCGGACGTCGATCTTGCCGTTGGGGGTCTGCGGCAGCCGGTCCAGGACGGTGACGCTGTCCGGCACCATGTGGCGCGGCAGCGCGTTCCCCAGGTCCTCCTTGATCATCTCGGCGGGGCCCTGCATATGGACGACGTCCTCGCGCATCCCCTCGCCGCGCCGCTGGTCCTCGCTGACCCGGCCCCCGACGAAGAAGTAGCTGGGTCCCGTGGGCCGTCCGGCGGCGGTGAGGAGGTCCGCCATGCGCAGCGCGGCGGGCAGGTCGTGGCCGGTGGCCGAGCTGTAGCCGCTGGACATGAACCCCAGGCCCACGTCGTTCATCTGGAGGTGCTGGAGCGCCCGGCCCAGGTCGACGTACGCCAGCCAGCCGCGCCCGGGGCCGGCCACGACCGTGACGCCCATGCTCGCCCGCCGGTGCACCTGCTGGTTGATGGCGATGACGTGCCTGCCCTCGACGAGACCGTCGGAGATCCTCTCCAGCTCGCCGTCGTGGTAGCGGTACTGCCCGCCGGGCAGGTCCGCCATCTTCCCCGGGTGGGCCTGCACATAGATCTCGATGCCGTCCGGCAGTCCTCCGGCCCTCGCTCCGGCGGGGACGATCGCGAAGCCGCCCAGGTAGTGGTCCTCCTCGGCGGCCCCCACGGCCCCCTTGACCTCCGGGGCCTCACCGGCGGGCCGCAGGGCCAGGCCGAAGCGGGGGAGCACCGCGTCGAACAGGCCCACCATGTGGCCCGTCTCGATCTCCAGGACCTCCCGGATGTTGTCCCGGTAGACCGGCTCGATCGCCCGCCGCTTCCCGATGAAGTGCACCCGGAGGCCGCTCGCCGGGCCGGTCGTACGGTCCGGGCCGCTCATGAGGACCAGCCGGTGGTGGACCGGGTGGTAGTAGTAGCGGCCCGGTGCGAGACCCGCGACGGCGGCCCCGTCCGTCTCGACGTACAGCTGCGTGGCGTACAGCGACCCCGGGGAGGCGTAACCGTACTTCGGCAGCAGCCGGTCGGAGCTGTGGAACTGCCCGAAGTAGCGGAGGATCTCCCCGAGTTCGCCGAGCGGCAGCGACAGCGGCCCCGGGCCGCGGCGGGGAGCGGGCACGGGACGCCCCGCGGTCGCCGCGTCAAGCAGGCGCAGGACGTCGGCCTTGCCCACCGGGCCGCCCTCGAAGAACCGGTAGGTCTTACGGGCGAAGACCAGACGCCGCTGCCGCTCCGTCGGCTCCCGGCCGGGCAGCTCGGTCACCGGACGGCCCCGGAGCTCCTCCTCGCCCCGGCACCCGGGGTTCGACAGCTGCGCCCTGACCTGGAGCCTGCTCCGCTTCGACCGGTGATGGGCGCCGCGGTTCCCCTGGTCCATCAAGGCCGCCTCCTTCGGATTGAGCTCCACGAAGGAGACCAGCCGCTGGAACCCGGTGCGCGGGTCGTCCTTGACGAGCACGGCCGCGCTCTTCACCCAGGTGTGGCCCTCGACGGCCAGGCGTATCTCGTCCAGTTCGACGCGGAACCCGCGCAGCTTCACCTGCCCGTCGGTCCTGCCGGCGAACTGCACCGTCCCGTCCGGGTTCCGGAACGCCAGATCACCGGTCCTGTACAGCCTGTCGCCCTGAGGCGTGGTGAGGAACTTCCGCGCGGTGAGGTCGGGGCGGTGGAGGTAGCCGCGCGCGAGCTGCACGCCCCGGATGTACAGCTCTCCCTTCTCGCCCACGGCCGCCGGTGAGCCCCCGGGAGTGAGGATGTGGAAGCGGGTGCCGTCCACCGGTGTCCCGATCGGGACGGTCCGGGAGCCCCCGCCGTGCGCGGGGTCCCCGTATCCCGCGCGGGGCACGGTGAACGAGGAGGCGTTGATGGTGCATTCGGTCGGCCCGTACAGGTTGACCAGCTCGCAGCCGGGCAGCTCGGCCAGAAAAGCGCGGGCCAGATCCGCCGAGAGGGCCTCGCCGCCGCTGAAGACCTGCTCCAGGGAGGCGCAGTAGCGCAGCTCCCCGGTGTCCAGCAGCGCCTGGAGCAGGGTCGGTACGCACTGGAGGGTGCTCACCCGGTGCCGGGCGACCGCCTCGACGAGGGCCTGCGGATCTCGGTGGCTCCCGGGGCGGGCCAGGACGACCGTACCGCCGACGGCGGGCGCGAGGACCTCCCACTGCGCGGCGTCGAAGCCGAGCGGGGTCTTGTGCAGCACCCGGCGGGTCCCGTCCAGCCCATGGGCGGAACGCAGCCAGCGCATCTGGTGCGCGATGCTCCGGTGTTCGATCATCACCCCCTTCGGCTTCCCGGTGCTGCCGGAGGTGTAGATGACGTACGCCAGGTGGCGCGGGCTCCCGGCCTCACCACCGGAGGAGCGGGGCACGCCGCCGTCGTCCGCGCCGGAGCCGGCACGGGCCGCGGCGTCCCGGAGGGTGACGACGCGGGTGCCGGGCGGGGCGAGGCCGGACAGCTGACGGCGCAGGGACTCGGTGGTGAGGACGACCTTCACCCGGGCGTCGTCGATCATGTAGCGCAGCCGCTGCGCGGGGTACTCGGGGGGGAGCGGCAGATACGCGCCACCGGCGAACAGGATCCCCCACAGCCCGGTCACCGCCTCCAGGGACGCCTCGGCGAACAGGCCCACGCACCCGTCCGGCTTTACGCCCAGGTGGCGCAGGTATCCGGCCAGCCGGGTACCGGCCTCCGCGAGCTCGCGGTAGGTGAGTACGTCCCGGCCGTCGCCTCCCTCGGCGCTCCCGTACCCGGGACCCCTGTCGAGGATCACCGCGGTGGCGTCGGGGCGGATGCGGGCCTGCTCCAGGAGCATGCGGGGGAGGTACGCGCTGTCGCCGTCCTCGGCGCCGTCACGGCCGGGAGATCCGGGGCTCGCGGTGGCGCTGTTCGTGTTCGTGTTCGTGTTCGTGGAGGTGGACGTGGTGGCGGGGTTCGTCATGACTCGGTTCCGTTTCGGTTCACGTAGCTGTATTCCGGGCTGCGCCCCGGGCTGTACTCCGGCCGGTGCCGGGGGAGCACGGGGGTGTCCGGGTCCGGCGCCGGAGGTTCGCCGGACGACCCGGCTCCGCCGCGCCGACGGGCGTAGGGGCAGGCCGCCCGGCGGAAGTACGCCGACCGCCAGCGGCGCCGTGCCGCGCACCCGGGTGGCAGGACCACGAAGGGGCACGACGTTCGGGTGAGCGGGACACGGGTGTCCGGTGCGGACATGGTGAGCTCCTGATGTACGGGGCCCCGGCTCCGAAGGGCGGGGCGTACGGGTCGGGTGGTGCCTGTTCCTCCACGGTGGGCGTCCCGGGGCCCCGGCCGCATGAGAGGAGGACTCCGTCCGTGTCCCGGTCCGTGTCCCGGTCGTCGTCCCGGTCGCCGTCACGGACGGCCGGGACCGGAGGCCCGGGCCGGGTGTCGCATCACCGTCGGCGGCACGCCCACGGGGACCGCCGGCGCACGGACCCCGCTCAACCGGGCCGCCTCGGCGTGGCCGGCGGACGGGACGGCGGCCGCCACGGCGGCCAGGCCCGCCCGCAGCAGCGGACGGCCGGTGGCGGTGAGCATGCCGTCCCGGCCCATGTGGGGCCGGCCCAGGTCGTCGAGCAGGACCATCGCGCCGCCGCCCGGACCCGCGATCACCCTCTCCACCACGCGTTCCGCGGACAAGGGAACGGGGAGCCGCAGCGGGGCTCCCCAGCGGGCGATCAGATCCCGGTGGGCCCGCTCGGCGGCCGGGTCCAGCAGGCCGGCTTCCACCGCGACGCGCGCGGCGACCAGCATGCCGAGCGCCGCCGCGGCCCCGGCCGGCAACGTCCCGCCGGCCTCCGCGCGCAGCGCGTCGGCCACCGTACGCCCGTAGGACAACGCCCTGGCCGGGCCCTGTTCGAACGGGTCGTAACACACGGCGGTGGCCCGGCACTCGGCGCACAGGACGAGGAACGAGGCCAGGACCCCGGGGTCGTGGTCGCCGCCCGGCCGGAGCCGGGCGGCCACGGAGTCGTAGGAACCGGGCCTGACCGCCAGGACGTTCCGGACCAGCGGAGCGAGGCCGTCGCGCACCTTCGTGGACGGAAGCGTCCGGAGGAACTCCAGCTGCGCCCGTACCAGGACCGGGGCGGTACGGGGCCGGCCGTCGGCGTCCACGAGGGAGAGCGCGGTGTCGGCCATGGCCCGTGGCGTGGTCGGCATCAGGACCAGCCGTGGCCGGCCGCCTCGCCCGCGGTGACCGTTCTCGCCGTGTCCGCTGTCGCCGTGACCACGCCCGGCGAGGTCCGCGGCCGCTTCGATCACGCGGGTGCCGCCCAGGGCCACGACCACCGAACCGGGTGCGACCCGCACACCCTCGGGAACGCCGCCGCCGGCCGACCACGACAGGCGGGTCGGCGCGTGGGCGCCCAGGTGACGCAGGACGCGGGCGATGTGAGCGCGCGGCACGCCGCGTTCGGAGACCAGCAGGAACTCCTCGGCGCCCAGGGCGTCCGCGACCCGTGGGAGTTCGGCCCACGAACCGTCCCCGTGCCGTATCCGTACGGGGAAGTGCGCGCATCCGGCGAGAACCGCCCGGTCCAGCGCGATCTCCGGTGAGGTCGCGGAAGGCGAAGGTGCGGACGGGGAGGGCGCGGACGTGGAGGGCGTGAACGGAGAGGGCGCGGGGGAGGCGAACCGGGCGGGAGAAGCGGAGAACGGCGGGGGAGCTGGGATGACGTTCATGTCGGTGCTCGCTGGTGAGCTCGTAACGGTGGGCTTGCCCGTCCACCGTCGGCCGCCCGGCATCCCGAGGTCATGAGCCGAGGGCCCCCACCGCGCCCCACGTCCGTCCCGCCCCATCGGGCGACGGCGGGGCGCGGAGAGGCAGCATCTTCCCGGCCGTCCGGTCGTTGTCCATGTCCATCCGGCTCCGGCTCCGGCTCCGCCTCGAACCGATGGCACCGCACCGCACCGCATCACACCGCACCGAACCGATCCGCCCCGCACGTCACCGCATCGCCCCGCTCGCGCGCGGAAGGAACCCCGCCATGACCCCCGACAGGCCCGCTCCTCCAGCGCCGACCCGGCGCCGCCTGCTCATCGCCGCCGCGGCGGCCACGACCGGCACGTCCGCCCTCCTCCTGGCCGCCCGCGCGGCCCGGGCCGCCTCCGGCTCCCTTCCCGGCCCCGCCACGCCGGTGGACACCCCGCTCGCGCGACCGTACGGCTTCCCACCGGGGATCCGGCTGGTCCGGCGGACGTTCCGCAACTGGTCGGGCGAGATCGTCCTGGACGCGGTGCGGACCGCCCTGCCCACCGGCCCCGACGACCTGCCGGTCCTGGCCGACTGGGCCGCGGCGACAGGCAGGCGACTCCGGGCGAAGGGGACGGGCCACAACTGGTCACCGCTGCTGGCCTCCCCCGACCGGCCGTCGGACCGCCTCGTCCTGGTCGACACCACCCGGGCACTGAACGGCATCACCGTCCACCCCGGTGACGGCGACGGCCCGGCCCGGCTCACCGTCGGTGCCGGTGCGACCCTGGACGCGGTGCACACCGCCCTGGAGCGGGCCGGACTCGGCCTGGTCGGCGCGCCCTCCATCGGCGGCCTCACGATGGGCGGCGCCCTCGCCGTCGGCGCCCACGGCACGGGCGTTCCCCTCGCGGGCCGTCCCACCCCCGCCCACAGCGGCTTCGGCACCCTCAGCGACCTCGTCGAATCCCTGACGGCCGTCATCCGGGACCCGGCCACGGGCCGCTACGTCCTACGGACCTTCCACCGCCGTGAGGACGACACCGCGGCCTTCCTCGTCCACCTCGGGCGGGCCTTCGTCACCGAGGCCACCCTGCGCGTACCGGCCGGCATCCGTCTGCGCTGCCGCAGCAGCGTGGACATCCCCGTGACCGAACTCCTGGGCCCGCCCGGCGGCGAGGGGCGCACGGTGGCCGGCCACCTGGCGGACACCGGCCGTGTCGAGGTCTTCTGGTTCCCCTACACCGACCGCGCCTGGCTGAAGGTGTGGAGCGTCGAATCCCACCGGCCCCCGCTCGCCCGCCGCGTCGACCACCCGTACCCGTACGCCTTCACCGATCGCGTCCCCCGGCCCGTCTCCGACCTGGTCCGCGACGTCCAGCACGGCGTCCCCGGAGCCACCCCCCTGCTCCTGGCCGGGCTGGCGGCCCTGATCCCCGCCGGGCTCACCGCGACCGGCACCTGGGACCTGTGGGGCCCGTCGAAGAACACGGTGCTGTACGTGCGCCCCACCACCCTGCGCTACGCCTTCGCCGGCTGGGCCGTGCTGTGCGCCCGCGCCGACGTCCAGCGCGTCCTGCACGACTTCCGGATCCGCTACGAGGAACTGCTCACCACCTACCGCGCGCGGGGACTGTATCCCGTCAACGGGCCCGTGGAGATCCGGGTCACCGCGGCCGACGGAAGCCCTTCGTCGCTTGCCGGTCCTTCCGGTCCTTCCGGTCCTTCCGGTCCTTCCCGTCCTTCCGGTTCCGCCGCGCCGGAACCCGCCTGGGCGCCACCGGCGCTCTCCCCGGCCCGTCACTGCCCCGACCGCCCCGAGTGGGACACCGTCGTCTGGCTCAACTCCCTGCATTTCCCCGGCACACCGGGTGCCCCCGCCTTCCACCGGGACCTGGAGCGGTGGGCCGTGTCCCACTACGGCGACTGGTCCCTGCTCCGCCCGGAGTGGTCCAAGGGCTGGGCGTACGGCACCGAGGGCGCCTGGAGCGACCGCTCGCTGATCGCGCGGGGCTGGCCGGACGCCTTCCGCACGGGGCAGAGCCGGGGAACGCGCTGGGACGAGGCCCTCGCCGTACTCGACCGCCACGACCCGGCGCGGGTGTTCAGCAGCCCGCTGCTGGACGAACTGCTCCCGGCGGTCCGAGGAGCGCCTAGCGGGGAACTCCGGTAGCGCCCTGCCCGCCGCTCGACGACCCGCCGCCCGACGACGCCCGCTTCCCCTCCGGCTCAGGCCCCTCCCCGCCCGCCGGGGCACCCGTCTCGCGGGCGAGCCTCTCGCGGCGCTTCTCCGCGAGCTCCGCCGCCATGCGGTCCGAATGCAGCCGCATATCCGCCTCCGCCTTGAGGTCGAACAGCACGATCCCTCCCCGACAACCTCAACAGTCCGACACCCGGGCCGGAGTAAGTCGTATCAGCTTCAAGTGTCCCCGTGCCGCCCGCGTTTGACCCGGTCGGCGGCCCTCGGCCGGGTGTCCGTGTACGCGCCCGTCCTCGCACGCGCGGTGTCGCGCACCACCCGGCGCGCTTCCCGTCGCGTGCGCCGGGAGCGGACGCCCCGGCCGAAGCCGAAGACCCGCTCGGGGCCGATTTCGCGACGGCCGGAAAACCCTCCCGGATCCCACCCCCCCCGCACGGGGATCGGAATTCAAATTTCCGCATTCGTTGATCGCTTATCGCGAAGTGGATCTAGCGCTCCAACTGATCTTCTCGGTAAGCGACTTGAGGAATACATCGACCTTTCCAGGATCTTGACGCGGCGTTCGTATCCGGCTCATGATGGGCGCGCGCAAAGGCGCCAGGAGTCACAAGCGGGTGCTTGAGTCCCTCGTGACATGGAGTCGCGAGGTTTATGACGGGGAACGTCCCATTTCGCATTCGCGTGCGCATTCGCGTATGTCGCGACGAGGCATTGTGAAGATCGGCTCCCCTTCATATCTCTTGACGTCTGGAGGAAATGGAGGGTCAATGCCGGTGCAACCGACCTATCCCGGCGTCTACATCGAAGAACTTCCCAGCAGCGTCCGTACCATCACGGCGGTCACCACGTCCGTGGCCGCCTTCCTCGGGCACACCCGCCGGGGTCCGGTCAACCGGCCGGTCACCATCACCAGCTTCGCGGACTACGAGCGCCGCTTCGGCGGCCTGGCCTCGGACAGCGCGGTCAGCTACGCCGTCCAGCAGTTCTTCCTCAACGGAGGATCGGTCGCGGTCGTGGTGCGGGTGGGCGCCGCGGGAACGGGCAAGTCCGCCTCCGTGAAGCTGGCGTCGAGCCAGACCGAGGCGGCCGCCTCGGCGCTGGATCTGGTCGCGAAGGAGCCCGGGGGCTGGGGCGACCAGCTGCGCGTCGCCGTCGATTACGACACGCAGAAGCCCAAGGAGACGTTCAACCTGCACGTCTTCGACGGTTCCGGCGGAGCGCGGGAATCCTTCACCGGGGTCTCCATGGAGCCGGGACACGCCCGCTACGTCAAGGCCCTGGTGGATTCCGCCTCGTCCCTGGTCCAGGTGGCCTCGGTGACCGGCAGTGGCCGGCCCGATCCCGTCGGCACGCTCTCCAAGCCGTTCGGGGCGCAGCTTCCCGACCTGGCCGTGTCGATCGACGTCAGGATCGGCGCCGTCAAGCACACCTTCAAGATCTACGCGGGGGAGGCGGACGGCAAGGAACAGCCGAAGAACGTGGCCCAGCTCGCCCTCCTGCTGGAGCGGAAACTGCGGGCCCTGCCCGACGCCCCGGGCAAGCGCGCGTTCGCGGGCACCCGGGTCACCGCCTTCGGACAGCGGCTCCAGGTCGTCGCGGGCTCTACCGACAAGGACGACGTGGTCCGCTTCAGCGGCGACGCCGCGGGCCCGCTCGGCCTGGAGGACTTCGCCCGGCCGCCGGTCTTCGAGCTCAAGGGCGGTGAGGACGCGGGCCCGCCGGGAATGGCCGACCTGATCGGCAGCGAGGCCGCGAAGACCGGCATCAACGCCCTGCGCGACGTCCAGGACGTCAACCTCCTCCTCCTGCCCGAGGTCGCCGCCTACCCCAGCCCGGACGACGCCGCCACCGTCCTGTCCGCCGCCGCGGCCCTGTGCCAGGAGAAGCGGATGTTCCTGGTCGCCGACGCGCCCGCCGCGTGGCGGAGCCTCGACGCCGCGCGGGCCGGCCTCGCCACCTTCGAGTCCGTCCCGGGCACCCACGCCGCCCTGTACTTCCCGCACCTGGAGATGGTCGACCTGGTCACCGGTCGGCTGCGGGCCTTCCCGCCCTCGGGCGCCGTCGCCGGGATCATGGCCCGCACGGACAGCGAGCGCGGGGTGTGGAAGGCACCCGCCGGCACCGAGTCCCGGCTCTACGGGGTGCGGGCGCTCACCGTCCCGATGACCGACCGGGAGAACGGTCTGCTCAACCCCGTGGGGCTCAACTGCCTCCGGTCGTTCCCCGTCGTCGGCCCCGTCGTCTGGGGCGCGCGGACGCTGGCCGGGGCCGACGTCCTCGCCTCCCAGTGGAAGTACGTGCCGGTCAGGCGCCTGGCGCTGATGCTCGAGGAGAGCCTCTACCGCGGCACCAAATGGGTCGTCTTCGAACCCAACGACGAGCGTCTGTGGGCGCAGATCCGGCTCAACATCGGCGCGTTCATGCACACGCTCTTCCAACAGGGCGCGTTCCAGGGCACGGCCGCGCGCGAGGCGTACTTCGTCAAATGCGACAAGGACACCACCACGCAGGACGACATCAACCGCGGCGTGGTGAACGTCGTGGTCGGATTCGCGCCGCTCAAACCCGCGGAGTTCGTGATCGTAAAGATCGAGCAGATGGCCGGACAGATCGAGGTATAGGAGCTCCATGGCCGAGTTCACGGTCAACGCGCAGCGGTTCGACCCGTACAAGAACTTCAAGTTCCTGGTCGTCTGGGACGGGCGCGTCGTCGCAGGCGTCAGCAAGATCAGTCCACTCAAGCGCACCACCGAGGTGGTCAAGCACCGCAACGGCGGTGACGCCAGCTCCCCGCGCAAATCGCCGGGGCGCACCGAGTTCGAGGCCGTCACGCTGGAGCGCGGCGTCACCCACGACACCGAGTTCGACCGCTGGGCGAACAAGGTGTGGATGGTCGGCGCGGGCCGCGGCTCCGAGGTCTCGCTGGCCGACTTCCGCAAGGACATCGTCATCCAGGTGCTCAACGAGGCGGGCCAGGTCGCGGTCTCCCACAAGCTCTACCGCGCCTGGATCAGCGAGTACCAGATCGTCGGGGAGCTGGACGCCAACGCCAACGCGGTGGCTATCCAGAGCCTCAAGCTCGAATGCGAGGGCTGGGAGCGGGACTACGAGGTCCCGGAGCCCGAGGAGCCCTCGTACCAGCAGCCGGCCTAGGCCGGTCGCGGATGGAACACCTGGAGGCCGGGGCGCTGCTCGCCGCGTGGGAGGCGGGCCTCGCGTCCGACGACCGCGGGCGCGCCCTCCTCCTGCACGGCCTCGCCCGCCCCGGGACCGGAGCCGGGGAGCTGCTCTCGGTCCCGGTGGGGCGGCGCGACGCCGAGCTGTTCGCCGTCCGGCGGGCGCTGTTCGGCACGGAGCTGGAGGTGCGCGCGGACTGCGCCGAGTGCGGGGAGGAGATGGAGTTCTCGTTCGACGCGGCGGGGCTTGGCACGGACGGGCCCGGCACGCCCCCCGGGGCGCCGGACGGCCCGATCCGCGTCGAAGAGGGCGAGTGGACCGTCGAGTTCAGGCTGCCCACCCCCGCCGACCTCGCCGCCGTCGGGACCGTACCGGGCGACCGGGCCAGGACCGCGCTGCTGACCCGCTGCGTCGTCCGGGCCGAGCACGGCGGCCGGCCCGTGACGGACCCCGACCTGCCCGACCGGGTGCAGCGAAGGATGGCCGCGGCCTCGGAGGCGTCCGACCCACTGGCCGACGTGACGCTCAACGTCACCTGCCCGGACTGCGGCAAGGCCACCCGGGCCGAACTGGACATCGCCTCCTACCTGTGGGCCGAGCTCGACGCCTGGGCCCGCGACACCCTCCTGGACGTCCATCTGCTCGCCACCGCGTACGGCTGGAGCGAACCGGAGATCCTGGCGCTCAGCCCGCTGCGGCGCCGCTACTACCTGGAGCTGTGTGCGGATGCCTGACTTCTTCGACCGCCTCCTGGCGCGCCACGCACCGGCCCGCCGGGACGCGCCCACCGGCACGACCCGGCTGCGGCCCCGCCTGCCGGAACCGTTCGAACGGACCGGGACGACGGGAGCCGACGGACCGGAGCCCTCCGATACCTGGGACGTCCCGGCCGCGGGCCCCGCCCGTACGGCCGGGACCGGCCGGCGGCCCGCCGCGACGCTCCCCGTGCCACCACCGGCCCCCACCGCCCCCCGTCCCGCCACGGCCCGGACACGGGACCACGCGGCGGCCGTGGCGCGGCCGCTGCCCGCGCGGCCCTTACTCGCGGCCCCGGCCGTACCGCCGCCGCTCGCGCCCGTCCCCGGGCGCGATGCCGGGCGGGAACGTCGCCGGGACGCCGGCCCCGCCGAGCCGTCCGGGCGGCCGTCCGCCCGCCGGACGGCGCGTCCCGCCGAACCACCGGCCCGTACCGCCGGCAAGCCCCCCGCCGCGGCCGTGCCCCAGGCCCGTCCACGGCAGTCCGAACGGGCCGCCCCGGCCGTACCGGCCGCCGAGAGACGCCGTCGGCACCAGCCGCCCGAGCGGGTGATACGCGTCAGCATCGGCCGCCTGGAGGTCAACGGCGAGCGCCGGCCCGTGCCCACGAAGCCGACCGTACGGGGCGGGCCCGACGGCGGCGGCCGGCCCCGGCCGTCCCTGACCCTCGACCAGTACCTGACCCGGGGCGACGGCGGTGGCGCATGAGCAACTCACTCGCCGTCGCCACCGTCACCGAGGCCCTGCGGCTGCTGATCGCGCACTCGGTCGCCCCCGACGTCCCGTTCGCCGTCGACGTCACGGCCCGCAAACCGCCCGCCGACCCGCCCGCCCAGCCCACCATCACCGTCTTCCTCCACCAGGTCACCCCCAACGGCTCGCTGCGCGGCCACGACCTGCCCACCCGGAGCGGCGACGGCACCCTGCTCAAGAAGCCGATCGCCCCCCTGGACCTGCACTACCTGATCAGCTTCTACGGCGACGAACGCGAGCTCGTCGCCCAGCGGATGCTCGGCTCGGTGGTCCGTACCCTGCACGAGGTCCCCTCGCTGCCGAAGGAGCTGATCGAGGAGGCGGCGCGGGCCCCCTTCCTGGCCGGCACCGACCTGGCGTCCGCACCGCTGCGGGTGCGGTTCACCCCTACCAAGACGGACGTCGACGAGATGTCCAAACTCTGGTCCACGATGATCCAGACCCCCTTCGCGACGTCCCTCACGTACCAGGGCACCGCCGTGTTCATCGAGGGCAAGGAGGACCCGGTGGCGGGCAAGCCGGTGCTCAAACGCACGGTACGGGCGATCCCCACCAGGCAGCCGCTCGTCGACCGCGTCCTCTCCCGCCCCGCCGGGTCACCGCCCGGCGCCGACCCGGTGGAAGGCCCGGTCCCGGCCGGTCACGAGCTCGTCCTCCTCGGCGCCGGGTTGCGCGCCGACCGGGTGACGGCCCGGGTGGGCGGGCTGGACGTGCCCTTGGCGGCCGGCCGGGTGCGCGACGACCGGGCGGTCGTCGACGTACCACCGGCCCTGCCGCCCGGGGTCCACACGGTGCAGCTGCTGCACGGTCTGGAGCTCGGGATACCCCCGAAGCCGCACTGGGCGCTGGAGTCCAACGCCGCAGTCTTCGCACGCCGTCCCGGGATC
This sequence comes from Streptomyces albireticuli, assembly GCF_021228125.1. Lineage (GTDB taxonomy): Bacteria > Actinomycetota > Actinomycetes > Streptomycetales > Streptomycetaceae > Streptomyces > Streptomyces albireticuli. Next base: position 202,761 of record NZ_JAJQQS010000013.1, on the reverse strand, counting down.
ACCGGAACCGTCCGGGTGGAGGACGCCACCGGAACCGGCGCCGTCGACGCGGTCCTCGTACTCGACCTGGACATGCCCGTCCGCACGGACCAGCGCGTATTGCTGCTGCTCGACGAGAAGCGGCCCCCGTCGGACCGCCCGGCCGCCGGATACCAGTTCCGGGCCCCCTTCCCACCGGGCGAGCGGCCCGACCCGAGCGTCGTCCGGATCCGGATCCGGGGCGTACGGCCCGCCGTCTACCTGGTCCGGGTCCAGGTGGACGGGGTGCAGAGCGCGCTGACGCTGTCCACCGAGGGGACGTACGACGCCCCCGCGGTCGACCTGACCGGCACGAACTGACGAGCGCGGGAGCCAGGGCCCGATGGCGGGAGGAGAGGAGGTGAGGCCGATGGGCCGGTACGAGGACGCGCACCAGCGGGCGCTGGCCGCGGCCGTCCGGCAGGTGCTGGACCGCCTGGACGCGCACGCCACCGGAGCGGCCGGGCCCGCCCCGGCGGAAGCCGGTGGTGAGGCGGCGCGCCCGGCCGCCCCGGCGGACCGGCCGGGGAGCGCCCTGGAGACCGTGGTGTCCTGCTTCTGCCTCAGCCCCTTCGAACGCGATGTGCTGGTCCTCGCCGCCGCCGCCGAGACCGACCCCACCACCGGGCCCCGCTGCGCCGCCGCCTGCGGTGACCCGGCCCGGGCCCACCCCACGTTCGCCCTGGCGCTCGCGGCCCTGGACGGCCCCCACTGGAGCGCCCTCACCCCGGTCGGCCCGCTGCGCCGCTGGCGGCTGGTCGAGCTCGCGGACGAGACCGCGCCGACCACGTCCCGGTTGCGCGTGGACGAGCGCATCCTGCACTTCCTGGCCGGAGTGCCCTACCTGGACGCCCGGCTGCACGGCCTGGTCCGGCGCAGGGCCGAAGGGGAGGGCGAGCTGCCGCCCGGCCACCGGACGGCCGCCGACCGAGTCACCGGATCCTGGGGCGCCGCCGACCTCGAAGGACCTCCCCAGGTCGAACTCGTCGGCGCCGACCGGGAGACCCGGTGGGACGTCGCCGCGGCGGCCGCCGGACAGGCGGGCCTCGCCCTGTACACCACCTCGGCCGACGACCTGCCCGCCGAGCCCGCCGAGCGGGACGCCCTCGCCCGGCTCTGGCAGCGCGAGGCCATCCTCCTCCCGGCCGCCCTGCTGGTGGAGACGGGCGACCGGCCGACCGCCGAGCGGCAGGGCGAACGGCGGGCCGCGCTGGAGGCGTTCCTCGCGGAACTGGCCGTGCCACTGATCCTTTCCAGCGACGATCCCCGGCCCGGCGGAGGGGCCGTCCGCGACCGCGTCACCGTCGGACCGCTCACCCCACAGGAACAACTACGGCTGTGGACCCGCGCCCTGGACGGGGTCGAAGGAGTGGGGGAGCGGGACATGCGCGACCTGGTCGCCCAGTTCTCGCTGCCCGCCCATGTCATCCGCGCCGCGGGCGCGGCCGTACGCCGCGCCCCCGGCGGCGACGCCGGGCGGCTGGCCTGGACGGCGGGCCTCGCCGAGGCGCGGATGTCCCTGGACGAGCTCGGCCGCCGGATCGAGCCCCGGGCGAGCTGGAACGACCTGGTGCTCGGGGAACGGCAACGCGACGTGCTCCAGGAAGCGGTCGCCCATGTCCGGCAGCGGGCCACCGTCTACCAGGAGTGGGGCTTCGAGGCGGTGCTGCGTCGCGGACTCGGGGTGACCGCGCTGTTCGCCGGGGGCTCCGGAACGGGGAAGACCCTCGCCGCCGAGGTGATCGCCGGCGAACTGGGCGTCGACCTCTTCGTCATCGACCTGTCCCAAGTGGTCAGCAAGTACATCGGCGAGACCGAGAAGAACCTGCGGCGCGTCTTCGACGCCGCCGAACGGGGCGGCGCGCTGCTGCTGTTCGACGAGGCCGACGCCCTGTTCGGCAAGCGCAGCGACGTCAAGGACAGCCACGACCGCTACGCCAACCTCGAGGTCAGCTACCTGCTGATGAGGATGGAGGCGTACCGGGGCCTGGCCGTGCTCACCACCAACATGAAACAGGCGCTCGACCCGGCCTTCATGCGCCGCATCCGCTTCGTCGTGGACTTCCCCTTCCCCGGGGTCCCCGAACGTGCCGAGATCTGGCGGCGGGTCGTCCCCGAGCAGACGCCCAGCGAGGGCCTGGACGCCGACCGCCTCGCCCAGCTCACCGTGGCGGGCGGCTCGATCAGGAACATCGCGCTGGCCGCGGCGTTCCTGGCCGCGGAGGAGGGCACCCCGCTGCGCATGCGGCACATGCTGGCGGCGGCCCGCACCGAGTACCTCAAGCTGGAGCGCTCGCTGACCCCCTCGGAGGTGCGCGGATGGGTGTGACGGACGCCGGGCGCGTCGACATCGAGATCGGCGAGCTGGTGCTGACCGGCTTCGACCATCTCGACCACACCGTGGTCGCCGAGGTCTTCCGGCGCGAACTCCACCGGCTGGTCCGGGAACACGGCGTCCCGGTCGCCGGGGACACCGGCCTCGCGGTGGACCTCGTCCACGGCCTGCCACCGCTGCCCGCCACGGCGTCCCCGCACCGCCTGGGCACGGCGCTGGCCCGGGCGGTGCACACCGGTCTGACACGCGGCGGCGCGGGACCGGACCGAGCCACGGACCGGGGGAGGCGCACATGAGCGGGGCACGGACGTACCACCAGGGGACCGGGCCGGACACGAAGGACGCCACCGGCCGGCAGCGCGGTCGTAAGGCCCGCGTGCCCAAGGCCCGTCCGCCCGAGCCCAAGGAGATCATCACCGCCGCCGGGCAGCCCCTCGACCTCGGCCTGCGCCGGGAGATGGAGGAGCGCCTGGGCCATGACTTCGAGAAGGTGCGGATCCACACCGACCGGGACGCGGCGGCCCTCACCGACCTGCTCGGCGCCGACGCGGTGACGGTGGGCGAGGACATCTTCTTCGCCGAAGGCCGGTTCCGGCCGGGCACGGAGGACGGGCGGCGCCTGGTCGCGCACGAGCTGCTGCACACCGTCCAGGCGCCCCACGCGCTGGGCGCCCTGCGGGCGGGCCGCGACCTCGGGGCCGTCAGCCTGCCCCGGGACCCGGTGGAGATCCAGGCGGAGGACGGCGCCCGGTCGGAGCGACGGCCCGAGGTGAGCCGGAGCGCCACCCCCGGCTGGCTGCGGTACGCCCGGGTCGGGGCCGACCGGTTCCGTACCGAACAGCTCGATCCGGCGACCCTGGTGGACCGGCTGGCGGCGGGCATCCTGCGCTCGCTGCGCGGCGACCCCACCGACTCCTCGGGGCGGGTGCGGCTGCAACTGGCCGGTTTCGCTCCCGGACTCCAGGACGCCGTGCTGGACCGGCTCGCCCGTCGGCTGCCCTCCTCCGACCACCAGCGGGTGCTCGAGCTGGTCCACGAGGCCGAGACCTCCCCGGAGGGCAAGGCCTCGGGCGGCGCCCCGGAAGGGCTGGGCTCCGCCGACGAGGCCCTGTCGGACGAGCGGCGGAGCGAGCGGGACGACCGCCGGGCCGAGAACGAACGGCGGGAACGGGAGCGGGACGAAGAGCGCGGGGCCGGGCAGCGGGAGCGGCGGGACCCGGAGGAGTCGCGGGACGCCGGGGACGAGCGGGAGCGCCGCGACGGCGAAGGACGGAGCGAGGAACGGGCCGAGCGGGAGCGGGACCGGGACCGGCAGCGCGAGGCGGAAGAGGCGGAAGGGGCGGAGCGGGCCCGGGACCGGGAGACGTCGGACCGGGGCCCGCGGGAGGAGCCCGAGCCGCGGCGGCCCCGCCCGGCGGAGGACCAGGAAGACCGTGCCGCGGAAGGGGAACGGACGCGGCAGGGCGAAGAGGCACGGGCCGGGCAGGCGGCGCCGCCCGCCATGGCCGCGGCGGGCGTCCGACGGCCTCCCGGTGAACCCGGGGCCGTGGCACCGGTGTCCCGCTTCGCCGTCGTCGGGGCCGTCCGTACCGCCCCGGCGGCCGGGGCGAAGGCGGGGCACGAGAAGGTCGACGAGAACACCGTCGAGGCCGTCGCCCTGGACCCCGCCGGACCGCTCGCCAAGCACGGACTCGCCGAGCGGGACGACTGCTCCGAGGAGCCGTCCCGCGAGGAGGAGCCGCTGGGCATGGAACCCGGTGCCCGGGACGAGGTGCCGCTCCCGCCGGTCGGGACCGGCACGGAGGAGGACACCGAGGAGCCGGCGCGGCAGGAGCGGGAGCCCGAGCGGGCCCCCGCCGAGGAGACCCTGCCCGACGACACGCGGCAGGCCGGGGCGGACCCCGACCAGGCGGACCGGGGCGGTCCCGGCCGAGCCCCCTCCGTGCCCGAGCCGGAGCCCGACGAGGCATCGCCCGGCGACGCGGACGCGGACGCGGAGGCCGAAGCCGACGCGAGCCCGGACGCCGGTGAGCGCGGCACCACCGAAGCACCGGCGCGGCAGCGCCCCGAACCCGAACCCGAGCCCCGGCAGGTCGACGAAGAACTGTCCGACCGAGGACTGGAGGACACCGTTCCGCCGGCCGGGAGCACCTGCGCCGACCCGGCGGCCCGCTCCGCGCTCGCCGCCCCCGAACCGGCGCCGGAACCCTCGGCCGCCCGGCCTCCCGAGCCCGAGGAGACCGGGGACGAAGGGGAAGCGCCGGAGGCCGGAGAACCCTCGGCCGCCTCGGGGGCACCGGCCGGCGCGGCCTCCCTGGACACGGGGCCGGGAGCACCGGCCGGAGGGGCCCCCGGCGGTGACGGTCCGGAACAGGCCGGCGCCGACCCGGCCGACGCGCCCGGCGGACTGGAGTCCGAGGCGGACGCCGACGGCACCGCCACGGAACCCGTGCCCGCCGACGCCTCCCTGGAGGACGGGGGCGGCGGCTGCGAGGGAACCCCGGACGCCGCCCCCGGCGCCGCGACGGGCGGCGCCGCGCCCCGCGTCGGCGGGGGCGGCGGGGGCGGTGGGGCACCCGCGGCACCGGCCAAGCGGGAACCGCCCGCTCCCGACGTGTCGGGAGCGGCGCCCGAGGCCGGGCTGACCACGCTGGCCAAGCTCAAACCGCACCAGGCACGGTCGGCCCTGGGCGGGGTCAACCGGTCGGTGGGCCGTACGGTCGGCCGGGAGCGCACCGCGGTCAAGGACAATCCGCCCACGATGCGGCGGCCCTCCGGCGCTCCGGGAACCCTGCACGGCCCCGCGCGGACCGCGGCCCCCGGCGAGTACTCCAAGGACGCGGTGGGCAGGGTCGACGCCCCGCAAGGCCGTACCCCCGACGTCGAGGGCGGCACGGTCCCGAGCGGCGAGAACCCCGCCGAGAAGGTGGAGGAGCCGGGCTGGTTCGACGTCGCCCTGGGCATCCTGGGCAAGATCGCCAGCGCGTTCGTCTCGATGGACGACCTGTCCGAGTCGCTGAGCGGGATGCCCACCCGGGACAAGTCGCTGAACACCACCGTGGGCAAGGCGTCCAAGGTGCCGGTCACGGAGGACGCCGACCCGGGGCGCACGGACCGGCAGCGCACCAATCTGACCGACAAGGGCCGGGAGCTGAGGACGGCGGGCCGGGAGGACGCCGCCCGGCCCATGGGCGAGGACCGGATCTTCCCCGACGTGCCCGGCGAGACGCTCACCGCCGAGGTCCCGGAGGGACACGGACAGGAGCGCGGCGGAACGGGCGCCGGGGGCGCCCCGGCCGGCCAGGTTCCGGTCGAGGCCGTGTCGGCGGTGGCGGAGCAGGAGAAGGGGCCCGAGATCCAGGCCGGGTTCGGCCGGGGCACGGAGGCGATGGGCACCGAGCGCCGCACCAAGGACTCCGGATTCGAGGAGTCGCGGGCCCGGCACCGCAAGGACGTCGACGCCGAGATCGCCGCCAACACCGAGGCCCAGGCGGGAGAACGCGGGCAGGCGGTGTCCGCGGTCTCGGAAGCCCGCGAGCAGTGGCGGCGGGAGCAGGACGACAAGCTCGCCGAGATCGACGGCAAGACCGGCACGGAGCACGAGAAGGCCCGTAAGGACATCGAGGACAAGCGGACCAAGACCGACGCCGACGTCGAGAAGCGCACCAAGGACGACAACGACAGGATCGGGACCGAGCGGGACAAGGCCGAGAAGGGCGCCGAGGCCAAGCGCGACGAGGGCAAGAAGGAATCGGGGAACTGGCTGAGCCGGGCGATCGACTGGGTCAAGGACCAGTTCACCAAGCTCAAGAACGCCATCGTCGACCTGTTCAACGCCGCCCGGCGCGCGGTCACCGGAATCATCAACGAATTCAAGAAGGCCGCTTTCGACCTCATCGACGGCGCCCGGAAGTTCATCGTCGGGGCGATCAACGTCTTCGCGGACGTCCTGATCGGCTTCGGGAACGTCCTCCTGGCCGCGTTCCCCGAGGCCAGGGACAAGTGGCGGAACTTCATCGACAACAAGCGCGACGCCGCCGTCAACAAGGTCAACGAGTACGCCGACCGGCTGAAGAAGCGTGTCGGGGAACTGCTCGACAAGCTCGGCAAGGCACTGACCGCACTGCTCGACGTGCTGGAATCCGGCCTGCTGGCAGCCGTGAGCATCGTCGAGAACGCCGTCGTCGACGCGCTGAAGTTCGCCGAGTTCGCGCTGAACACCCTCGGGGAGTTCGCGGCCATCGCGATGGACATCGTCGGTGACCCGGGCGGCTGGATCGGCAAGCTCAAGGAATCCGCCGTCGACGGTGCGAAGAACCACCTCTTCAACGAGGTCCAGCGTGCGGTGAAGGCATGGTTCGACGAGAAGGTCCAGGAGATCGTCGGCGTCCCCAAGCACATGTTCGACGTCCTGCTGAAGGGCTGTCTGACCGTCGCCAAGATCGGCCGGATGGCCTGGGAAGCGGTGGTGGCCAACCTGCCGCTGATCATCGGCGAGCTGGTCATCGAGAAGGTGGTCGCGAAGCTCATCCCCGGCGCCGGCTGGGTCCTGGCCATCATCGACGCCATCAAGACCGCCTGGGGCGCCCTCCAGGCGATCTTCTCCGCGATGAACCTCGTGCTGGGCTATCTGAAGGCCGTCAAGGCGGGCAAAGCGGGCCCGCTGTTCGCGAAGGCGGCCGCCGCCGGTGTCGTGGCCCTGCTCGAACTGCTCTACCAGTGGCTGCTCAGCGGCATAGGCAAGTACATGAAGAAGGTGACCTCCAAGCTGAAGGGCCTGGCGGGCCGGCTCCTCAAGGGCTTCAAGGGCGGCCGCCCGGCCGCGCGCAAGGGGCAGGGCATCCGGGTCAACCAGGTCCGCAGGGACCTCCGGGGGGCCGGCGAGGCCATCCGCAACCCCCGGTCCACCGTCCCCGGGGCCAAGCCCCGGCCGGGCCGCCCGAAGCCACCGCGCTTGCGGCCGCCGCGCCCGAGGCCCGCGCGTCCGGCGGCCCAGCGCCCCACGAGGCCGGCCAGGCCGAAGGCGCCGCCTCGTCCGAGGCCGCGCCCGAGGCCGAAGCAGAAGCCGAGGCGTTCGGGACTGCCGTCGAAGTACACCCTCCAGCGGGTCAAGCAGCGCGCGAAGAGAGCTCTCGGCACGGTGAAGGCCGGACTGCGGTCGCTGGGCGGGAAGCTGCGCAACAGCAGGATCGGCCGCGCCTTCCGGGACAACGCGGCCCGGTTGAGGGACATGTTGAAGCGGCAGCGGGAGGCGTTGCGGCGGCGCTGGGAGAAGCTGACGGGGAAGGGAAAGGACAAGGGAAAGCCGAAGCCGAAGCCGGCCGGCGAAGCCATGACGGACCTCGACCTGCCGAAGGCGAAGTTCCGCGGCGACGACCAGGTGGCGCACACGCTGCTCTTTGATTCCCGGGGGCGTGGCGCGCATCTGGTCGTTCACAGCAGTCCGACGGGGGTGGCGCGGTTCCTCCGGGAGTGGAAGCAGGACATCCATGCCATGGAATCCGGCCCGAAGGCGTCGGAGCAGATGACCGGCTGGCGGGCGGCCTATGCCGCCTTCCGTAACGCGAAGGTCATTCAGTCGCGGCTGCCGCGCAAGGTTCCCAAGGGAGGCGGCGGAGCGAAGTGGGCGGACGACGTCGTCGCGCTCCGCTCGCAGTTGAACACTCTGGCCCACTCGATGGCTCTTCGGGAGCACGGCGCGGAGAAGCCACCGCTGCCTCCGACGATCCTGCCCGCCTTCGCGGACAATGTCCGGGCCCCGCGCTACACCAAGGCGTCGTACATCCAGCCGAAGACGCCCGCGGGGGAGACGTCCGACAAAGCGACGAACGGCAACCCGCTGGGCTGGAGGGCGATCCAGGCCGCATCGCTTTCCGGCCCTCCTGAGCGCTGGTTGCGCATGCACCTCCTCCCGGAAAGGATCGGTGGCAAGGCGACAGGATCCAACCTGGTACCGGCTCCCCTCGCGGTCAACAACCACTTCAAGGACAACGTGGAACTGGCCGCCGACGAGGCGAGGTCGAAGCCGAGCATCGAGGACATGGTCTGGTACCGCGTCGTCGTCAGCTTCTGGCCGACTCCCGGGCACTATCCCCAATCCATCCTGGCCATGTGGGGCGGCTACCGGGTGAACAAGGGCAAGTGGGAGGAGAAGAAGCCCTCCAAGGCGCGGACCTATGGTGAAGCCATCCATCAGCCGGGCGCCGGGGACCCGAGGCTCAACGTGAGCAAAGCCGCCGACTCCGAGATCGCGGCCAAGTTGATGACCACGCTCGGATTCGCACGGCGGATCATCCAGCTCCGGCCGTTCCTCAACGTCGGCCAGGTCGTCACCAAGCTCCGGGCCTACGAGGCGTCGAAGCCCTCCGGGGTTCAGCCCTTGCCGGATTTCCAGACGGTCATCGACCGCATCAACGACCTGATCACGAAAAAGGACCTCATCGTCTAGCGGGAAAACGCCCCCTTAGGGAGAAGGGTTGATGTGGAAGATCTCACGCAGTGTGAAAGGGGGCTGGTGGCCATGCTCGACGAACTCAGAGCCTGCCCACAGGTCGCCCTCCACCGGGACGACCTGTGGCCCGCCGACGAGAGCTTCGGCGACGCCGACACCGTGTTCGCCAGGATCGCGGAGTGGTACGGCGTGGCTCTGGATCCCGCGCTCAAGCGGTGCTTCTTCCGGTTCGCAGGCATCATGGCCCACTGGTCCGCGGACGCGGGCGGTCGGGAATTGTCCGGCGAGTTCACTCTCTGTGATCTCCTCTCCCTGGTGGCCGACCAGCCACCCGATCTCGGTGTCGAATTCGGCTCGGAGTTCGAGCGTGAGCTGGAGCCCCGGCTCCGGGTCCTGGACGACACACGGTTCGCCGGCGCCGGAAAGCTCACCGCGTTGCGGATCGAGCCCGACACCCCCGATCCCGAACTGTGGTTCTTCGACGTCTCGCGGGGCTTCTTCAAGCTGGACATCGACTACTGCGGATACCTGGAGGCACTACCCCTCACCAAGGGCGTCCACGGCTGGCAGTACCTGTTCACCGACGTCCGCCTCGCCGACGAGGCGTTCCGCGGTGTGCTCGCCGACATGAGGAACATGCTCGACGTCCTCCCCGGACTCTTCCCCGACCACGACTACACAGCCCTCACCGACCGATTGGCCCAGCGCCTATGACCCGCTACGCGGATCTCGCCAAACCCATCCGCTCCGGAATCGTCGTCATCGACCCGCGGCGCGGCACCCCGCGCGGCATCATCGTGCTGCAGTTCAACCCGGACACCCTGGAGCGCTCGCTGGCGCCCGACGCGGCCGGTGCCGACGGTGCCGGGGACCGGACCGAGGCGTTGCGGCTGAAGGGGCCCGCCACGGAGACCTGGAAGTTCACGGCCGAGATCGATGCCACGGATCAGCTGGAGGTGCCCTGGTCCGACGGGATCGCCCCGCAGCTGGCCGCCCTGGAGACGCTGCTGCACCCGCCGAGCGCGGTGCTGCGGGACAAGGAACTGCTGGCTTCCTTCGGGACCTTGGAGATCTCCCCGGTCGAGGCGCCGTTGACCCTCTTCACCTGGGGGACCAAGCGGGTCATGCCCGTACGCCTGACCGAGCTGAGCATCACCGAGCAGGCGTTCGACGTCGAGCTCAATCCGATACGTGCCTCGGTGGGCATCGGGCTGCGGGTGCTGACCGTGAACGATCTGCCGACCGGGCACCGGGGCGCGGAGCTGTACCTGGCGCACCTGGCGAACAAGGAGCAGCTGACCGGGTCGGCGACGTCCGGCCGGCGTGGGGCCCTCGGCCTCGGGAACGCGGGGGGATTCTGATGACGACGAACGGCAGCGACGCTCCCCTCGGCACGGCTCCCGCCCCTTCCCCCTATCCCCGCTCCAGCCGCTACCACGACACCCCCGTCGCCGTGCACGTGGAGCCCGACGGCCGGCAGACCCCGTACCTCAGGCGGCGTCTGCTGCCCGATCCCGCGCGGCTGGGCACCCTCGCCGAGCACACCGTCAGCGCCGGCGACCGTGCGGACCTGCTCGCGCACCACTACCTCGGCAGTGCCGAGCAGTGGTGGCAGATCGCCGACGCCAACCCCGTCGTCGACCCCCGGGAGCTGACCGCGACACCGGGCCGCAGGCTGCGGATCGCGCTGCCGGCGGGCGTGCCCGGAGCCGCGAATGGCTGACGCCCCGGTCACCACGGGACCGATCCGGCTGACCCTGATGATGGGGCGCCGGATCCCCGTGCCCGTGCCCCAACCCGTCACCGACGCCCTGCTGTCCGCGCAGGTCACCGTGGCCAGCGGGCAGCGCAGCGGGTTCCAGCTGGCGTTCGACCTGTCGAAGAACGGGCTGATCAACACCGCCCTGCTGCCCGGCGGGTTCTTCGACCCCGAGACCAGGGTCGTGCTCGTCGTCACCGTCCAGGGCACCCCCACCGTCCTCATGGACGGCGTCCTCATCCGTCAGGAGGTCGGCATCAGCAACCAGCCCGGCCAGTCCACCCTCACCGTCACCGGCGAGGACCTGACGGTGCTGATGGACCTGGAGGACCGGACAGGTACGTCCTTCCCGGCGCTGTCGCCCGCCGGCCAGGTCGCCGTGATCCTCACCCGCTACGCCGCCTACGGCGTCACACCCCTGGTCGTCCCCGAACTGATCCCGCAGATGTCGCTGCCGACCCACCGCGTGGAGACGCAGAAGGGCACCGACCTCGGCCACATCAGCGAGCTGGCGAAGGCCAACGGCTATGTGTTCTACCTCGACCCCGGTCCCGTGCCCGGCATGAGCCGGGCCTACTGGGGGCCGGAAGTACGGCTCGGCGTCCCCCAGCACGCGCTCAACGTCAACATGGACGCCCTGTCCAACGTCGACCAGCTCACCTTCGCCTTCGACGGCACCGCGCGCGAGGAACCGAGCGCCCGGGTGCAGATACCCACCACCAAGATCTCGACCCTGCTGCCCCTCCCCGAGCTGAGCATCCTGCGGCCCCCGCTGGCCCTCAAGCCCGCTCCCGCGCTGAAGAAGACGAAGGTCAAGGACGCCGCCAAGAAGGAGACCGCGCCGGCCCTGGCCGAGACGCTCGCCAAAGCCATGGAGTCCGCCGACGCCGTCTCCGGCTCCGGACAGCTCGACGTCGTCCGGTACGGCCATGTCCTGCGGCCCCGCGAACTCGTGGGCGTACGCGGCGCGGGGATCACCTACGACGGCCTCTACTTCGTCAAGAGCGTCACCCACAACCTCCAACGAGGCACCTACACCCAGAACTTCACCCTCGCCCGCGAGGGGCTGATCTCCCGCACGCCCGTCGTGCGCCCATGAACCCGCAGAACGCAAGCCCGCAGAGCGTAAACCGCAGAGCAGGAGCACAGGAGCAGACGCATGGCCACTGAACCCACCCGCTACCTCGGGAAGTACCGGGGCACCGTGGTGAACAACACCGATCCCGAGCGGAGAGGCCGCATCACGGCGCTGGTGACGGACGTCCTCGGTGACACGCCGTCGAACTGGGCCATGCCCTGCTTCCCGGTGGCCGGCCGGGGGATGGGGCACTACGCGGTGCCGCCCGTCGGGTCCGGGGTGTGGATGGAGTTCGAGCAGGGCAACCCCGGCGACCCCATCTGGTCCGGCTGCTATTACGGGCACGAGAGCGAACTGCCCCCGCAGGCGCTCACCGGCCTTCCCGTCGCCCCCAACCACGTCATGCGGACGACGCTGGGCCGCCGCACGCTGATCCTCTCCGACGACCCGGTCACCGGCATCACCCTGAAGTCCGCGACGGGCGCCTCCATCGTGATCAACGACTCCGGGATCGAGATCGACAACGGCCATGGAGCGAAGATCACGCTCATCGGCCCGACCGTGACCATCAACCAGGACGCCCTGAGCGTGACCTGAGAGGAGGGTTCCCTTTGTCCGGCAATCTCTTGCACGTCAACGCGACGGTCACCTGCCCGCACGGGGCGCGGGCCACGATCCTGCCCGCGCAGACCAGGGTCGTCGTCGCCGGCGACCCCGCCGCCTCCGTGGCCGACCTCGACACGGTCACCGGCTGCCCGTTCCCGCCGTCCGGCCCGCCGCACCCGTGCGTGACGATCCGCTGGGTGGCGCCCTCCACCCGGATCAGGATCAGCGGCTCGCCGGCCGTCCTGCGCTCCTCCACGGGCCTGTGCCTGGCCGCCGACCAGGCGCCCCAGGGCCCGCCCAACGTGTCCGTGGTCCAGCAGCGGGTGGTGGGCCGGTGAACGGGCCGCGCGGGAACCCGGGCCCGCGGGCGGCCGGGACGGGGCCGCGCCGGACCGACATCGCCTTCCCGTTCCGGATCGGCACCCGGGGCCGTACCGCGGACGCCGGCTACGACGACCACGTCCGCGACATGATCGAGCAACTGCTGTTCACCAGCCCCGGCGAGCGCGTGATGCGCCCCGACTTCGGCTGCGGGCTGCTCGACCTGGTCTTCGCCCCGAACAGCCCCGAGCTGGCCTCCGCCCTGCGGCTCACGGTGCAGGCGGCCCTCCAGCGCTGGCTCGGCGACGTGATCGAGGTGGAATCGCTCGACGTGGTGAGCGAGGAGAACGTGGTGCGGGTGCACCTGGTCTACGTGGTGCGCCGGACCGGCTCGCACCGCGTCGAGGAGTTCGAAGGACGGGGAGCGGCGTGACAGGCGGGACAACGGCGCGGAACTGCGCCACGGAACGCAGACGGGACGACGTCCGGGCGGCGGATCTCAATGGGCTCGACGGGATCGAGGTAAGCGACGACGGCCGCACCCTCACCGTCACCTTCCTCGGCAAGGCGCCCTCCCCGTGCCACATAGGCCCGCGGAACATACGCGTCGACGGCGGCCGCCGCGTCACCGGCATCCGCGCCGTCGCGGTCACGGTGGAGGTGGAGGCGGACCCCGAGCTCGACGACCGCATGCTGGTCACCCTCGACAAGCCCGGCGACACCTCCCACTACACCCTCGCGGTCGTCGAGGCCGACGCGTACGGGCGGCCGGGCGACCAGCCGTACCGCGGCTTCGACCCGCGCTACCACCGGGCCGGGTTCGCCTTCGGCCCGTCCTGCCCGACCCCCTTCGACTGCCGCGACCAGGAGTCCTGCCCGCCGGAGCCCGGCCCGCGCCCCGTCATCGACTACACCGCGCGCGACTACGACAGCCTGCGGCGCCTCGCCCTGGACCGGATGACCCTGACCACCCCCGACTGGGCCGAGCGGCACGTCCCGGACCTCGGCGTGACGCTCGTCGAGCTCCTCGCCCACACCGCCGACCAGATCAGTTACCAGCAGGACGCGGTGGCCACCGAGGCGTACCTCGACACCGCGCGCCGCCGGGTCTCCGTACGCCGCCACGTCCGGCTCGTCGACTACCCGATGCACGACGGCTGCAACGCCCGCGCCTACGTGGCCCTGGAGACCGGCACCGCCCTGACGCTGGAGGCCGGCACCTTCCGGTTCGCCGCCGTGGACGTCAGCGCCCTCGAACCGCAGGAACGCCCCGGCCTCGGCACCGTGATCCCCGACGAGGAACTGGACGCGATCGCCGAGACCGCCCTCGTGGAGGTCTTCGAACCGCTCGACCGGTGCGACCTCGACCTGCGCCCCGCGCACAACGCCGTCCGCCTGTGGACCTGGGGAGACGAGGACTGCTACCTGCCGAAGGGGGCGACCGGCGCCACCCTGCGTGACGCATGGGCGTGCGAGGACGGGACGACGGACGGCACGGAGGGCGGCGGCGAAGGGGAAGGGGGAGGGGAAGAGGAAAGGGAGCGCGTCCTCGCCCTGTGCCCCGGCGACATCCTCCTGATCGAAGAGGTCCTCGGCCCGCGCACCGGCGCCCCCGCCGACGCCGACCCCGCCCACCGCCAGGCCGTCCGGCTCACCTCCGTCACGCCCCTCGTGGACGAGCTGTACGACCAGCCCGTCGTCGAGGTGACCTGGGCCGCGGCCGACGCCCTCACCTTCCCCGTGTGCCTGTCCAGCCGCGCCGGCACCGACTGCGCGCCGCTCACCGACGTCAGCCTCGCCCGGGCGAACGTCGTCCTCGTCGACCACGGCCGCTCGCTCACCCACTGCTGCGGTGAACCGGAGTACGTCACGGTGCCGCCCGCCCCCGTCACCGTCCCCGGGTGCGAACCGCCGGGGTTCGGCTGCGGCGACCGGGCGGAGACCACCGGGTCCGCCGCCGCCGTCCACGATCTGCTCGACCGGGCCCGGGAGGGGTACCAGCTGGAACCCGGTCAGGTACGCGAGCTCCACCGCCTGGTGGGCGAGCCCGCCGTGGCCCGCGCCGGGCTCGACGTCCACCTGGTGCCCGGCACCGACGGCGAGGAGCGGGTGGTGCCGCCCGGGGCCGACGCGCAGGCCGCCGCCCTGGAGACCCTGCTCGCCCAGACCTCCTACCCGGGGCTCCCGGCGCGCTTCCGGCCCGTACTGTCGTACGCGCCCGTCACCCAGGCCGCCCCCTACCCCGCGCCCGCGCGGGTCGCCGCGAGCCAGGCCGGCCTCCTCGCCACCGTTCCCGAACGGCTGCGCGTCCGCCTGGAGGAGCTGTGGGCACAGGCGCACGACGGCGAGGACCTGACACCGGACCAGGTGGCCGAACTGACCGTCGTCTTCGGCGCCCGTACCCTGGAGCGGTTCCACCTGACCGAGCGGCCCGCCGAGGCCCTGCGCGAGCTCATCGCCCGCCGCCACCGGCTGCTCGCGGGCAAACTGCGCCGCCTCTCCGTCCTCGTGGCCCGCGCCCGCGCCGGCGGCGTCCTCGACGCGCGCGTCACCTGGGAGCTCCTGCACAGCTGGGGCGAGGAGTACGCCGACGGCCTCGACCCGGCCGACCCCCGGCTCGCGGGCCCCGCCGCCGAGACCGGCCAGGACCCGCGTACGGCCCTGCCCGCCGTCGTCGTCACCGGTGAACCGGCCGAGACGCCGGAAGGCGAGCCGGGCGACGAACCCGAGGGCGAGGCGCCCACCTGGCTGCCCCGCCGCGACCTCCTCTCCAGCGGCCGCGGGGACCGGCACTTCGTCGGCGAGCCGGAGGACGACGGCAGACTCGCCCTCCGCTTCGGCGACGGCCGCCACGGCGCCGCCCCACCCCCCGGCTCCACCCTGGAGATCTCCTACCGCATCGGCAACGGCCCCACCGGCAACGTCGGCGCCGAGGCCATCAACCACCTTCTCCTGTGCCGCGCCGGTTCCCCCGACGTCACCCGGGTGCGCAACCCGCTCGCCGCCGCCGGAGGCACCGCCCCCGAGTCCCTGGACGAGGTACGCCGGCTCGCGCCCTTGGCCCTGCGGCGGACCCGGCTGCGCGCCGTCACCGCCGGGGACTACGCCGAACTGGCCGCCCGCGTCCCCGGGGTGCAGCGCGCCGCCGCCGACCTCCGCTGGACGGGCACCACCCAGGAGGTCCACGTGGCGGTCGACCCGCTCGGCACCGCCGCGCCCGGCGCCACCCTGCTGGAAGCCGTCGGCCACGCCCTCGACACCTACCGGCGCATCGGCCACGACGTCGTCGTGCACCCCGCCCGCCTGATCCCGCTCGACATCACCCTCACCGTGTGCGCCGCCCCCGGCTTCCAGCGCGGCCACGTCCTCGCCGAGCTGCGCCGGGTCCTGGGCACCGGCACCCTCCCCGACGGGCGGCCCGGCTTCTTCCACCCCGACGCCCTCACCTTCGGCGAACCCGTCCGCGTCAGCCGCCTGGTCGCCGCTGCCGCCGCCGTCCCCGGCGTCGTGAGCGTCCACACGACCCGGCTGCGCCGGCTCCACCACCACGACGACGGCGAACTGGAGGCCGGCCTGCTGCGGCTCGGCCCGCTGGAGATCGCCCAATGCGACAACGACCCCGACTGGCCGGAGAACGGCCGACTCGGCATCGAGATCGGAGGCGGCCGATGAGCGGCCGATGCGACTGCGGCTGCCGGGGCACCGCGACGGCGACACCCACCGAGGTGACCAACCCGCCCGGCCTCACCGCCGTCCGCCACCGGGTGGGCACCTACGGGGAGTTCCTCTCCTCCATGCTCGCCCGGCTGTCCGGACCCGCCTACCCGGCGCTGCGCGACCTGACCGTCCGCACCCCCGACGACCCGGCGATCGCCCTCCTCGACACCTGGGCCGTCCTCGGCGACCTGCTCACCTTCTACACCGAGCGGACCGCCGACGAGGGCTATCTGCGCACCGCCACGGAGGACGGCTCCCTCGCCCTGCTCGGCCGGCTCGTCGGCCACCGGCCGCGCCCCGGCGTGGCCGCCGGCACCGTCCTCGCCTACACCCTCGACCGGGACCCGAACCCCGGCCGGGAGACGCCCGTACTGATCCCGCGCGGGGCCCGCAGCCAGAGCGTGCCCGGGCCGGGGGAGGAGCCGCAGTCCTTCGAGACCGCGGAGGAGCTGACCGCCCGCTGGTCGTGGAACGAACTCCCGGTGCTCCGCCGCCGCCCCTACCAGGTGACGCCCGGCCTGCTGGCCGAGCGCACCGATCTGTTCGTCGCGGGCACGGCCAACAACGTCAAGCCCGGTGACCAGCTGCTGTTCGTCTTCAGCGCCGAGGAGTCCGCCCGGGACAAGCGGTTCCTGCGCACCGTCCCCCACGTCCGCCTCGACCGCGAGAACGACATCACCGAGATCGGCCTCCCCGCCGCCGCCCGGCCCACGCTGAAAGGGCTGCGCGAGGAGCTGGCGAAGTGGCTCCCCCCGCGGGCCAAGGGTCTGCCCACCACCCGGCCCCAGGGCAGCCGCCTCGTCGACCGGTTCGACGAGGACGTCCTCAAGCCCCTGGGCAAGGACCTGGCGAACCTGAAGACCGCGTCCGCGTTCGCCGACCGGCTCACCACCGACAGGCAGCGCGTCGGCGAGGCCGCCGAGCTCGCCCGCCCGTACCCGCGGATCTCCGCCTGGTTCGAGGCCCTGGCCGAGGAGTTCACCGAACTGATCGCACAGGCCCGCTCCCTGGAACCGCGCCGGCCCGCCGGGGACGGGCCGAAACCGGCGTCACCCGACGACGCCCACGAGCCGCTGTTCGACGGACTCCGCCTCGGGGACGACCCCGCGCGGGAGCGCGGCGGACAGGACGACGCGTCGGCCTTCCGCGGCCTGGGCGCCCTGCTCCCCGCCCTGCGCACCGCGCCCGCGCGGCCCCCGGTCAACGCCCGCCACCTCGCCCGGGACCCCGAGCGCGTCTACGCCCCCGGCTCCGACATCGGCGCCCAGCTGCTGGCCGCGCTCGACGCCAGGATCAGCGACGGCCTGCACGACGCCTGGCGGAAGGCGGACCTGACGGCGCCGCTCGCGCTCGGCGCGCTCCAGGTCATGAGGGTCACCGCGACGCCGTTCGGCGCGACCGCGCCCATGCCCGTCAAGAAGAGCGGCGAGGTCGACTACAAGGACTGGCCGCTCTCGGGCCTCGTCTCGCTCCTCACCACGGTGACCTACGACAAGGACGTCCCCGTCCCCTCGAAGATCGAGTTCGCGTACTCGGTGTCCAACACCACGCAGTCGACCAAGGAGCTCACACTCTCCACCACCCGGCCGCTTCCTCCCAAAGACGTCGAGGGCCTCGGGCCGGGCAAGGCCCGGGTGCACACCACCTTCCCGCCCCCCGAACCGGACCCCGGCTCCGGCGGGATCGGCGACACCGGCGCGACCGCCCCGGCGGATCCCCCGGACCCCCACAAGCTCGGCGTCACCGCCGAGATGCTGCCCGAACTCCCCAAGGCCACCGTGTTCGTCTCCCGGCCCGGCACGGACAAGAAGGTGCGGGTGACCGTCACCAACGGCACGGACCCCGACGTCTCCTTCCTCCTGGCTCCCGACGACGCCCCGCCGCAGCAGAAGCTCGGCACGCTCCTCGTCGTCAGCGCCAATCGCAGCACCCCGGCCGACGCGCCCGCCACCGTCAAGGTCGTCATCGACACCCAGCTGGAGGTCACCGACCGGAACAGACTGGCCCTCGACGCCGTCTACGACGGCATCGCCCCGGGCAGCTGGGTCGCCGTCGAGCGACCCCGCAAGGGCAGTCCCGGACCGATCCCGGGCGGCAAGGAGTTCGCCCACGTCGTCACCCGGGTCACCGACGCCCGCGTCATCTCCCGCGCCGCCTTCGGCATCACCGGGAAGGTCACCGAACTCACGCTCCAGGACGACTGGCTCGACGAGTTCGACACCAGCCTCGCCCACATCAGGGACACCACCGTCCTCGCCCGGGGCGACACCCTCCGCCTCGCCGAGGAGACCGTCACCGAGGACGTCCACGGTGGCAGGATCGAGCTGGCCGGGCTCCACGACGGGCTGGCACCCGGACGCCGGCTGGTGTTCAGCGGCGAGCGCACCGACATCCCCGGCACCGCCGGGGTCATCGGCACCGAGCTCGCCATGGTCGCCGAGGTCCGGCAGGGCGTCGACCCCACCCGGCCCGGCGACACCGTGCACACCACCCTCGTCCTCACCGCGGACCTCGCCTTCCGCTACCGCCGGGACACCCTGCGCATCCTCGGCAACGTCGCCCCGGCCACCCACGGCGCCACCCGCGACGAACCCGTCGGCAGCGGCGACGCGAGCAAGGCCAACCAGACGTTCACCCTCTGGCAGTCCCCGCTGACCTGGCTCGCCGCGGACAACGCGCCGGGCGCCGAGAGCACCCTGGAGGTCCGGGTGGACGGGGTGCGCTGGCGGGAGGTCGACAGCCTCGCCGGACGCGGTCCCAGGGAGCGGGTGTTCGTCACGCACACCACCGACGGCCCCGGCGGCCGGACCACGCTCACCTTCGGCGACGGCGTGCACGGCGCGCGCCTGCCCACCGGACAGGAGAACGTCCGCGCCCGTTACCGCATCGGCGTCGGCAGGGCGGCCAACGTCAAGGCCGGCCGCGTCACCCAGCCGACCACCCGGCCCCTCGGCGTCACCGGCGTCGTCAACCCGCTGCCCGCCACCGGTGGCGCCGACCCCGACGGTCCCCGCCTCGCCCGCCGCAACATCCCCCTCGCCGTCACCGCCCTCGACCGGCTCGTCTCCGTACCCGACTACGAGGACTTCGCCCGCTCCCGGGCCGGCATCGGCAGGGCCCGCGCCCGGGAGATCTTCGACGGCACCCGGCGCGTCGTCCACCTCACCGTCGCGGGCGTCGACGACATCGCGCTCACCGACGACTCCGACATCGTGCGCACCCTGCGCACCGCCCTCGCCGCCCACGGCGACCCCCGGATACCCGTCACCGTGGCCGTGCGCGAACTCGTCCTGCTCATCGTCGTGGCCGGCGTCAAGGTGCACCCCGACCACTCGTGGGACGTCGTCGAACCGGCCCTGCGCCGGGCATTGCAGGCCCGGCTCGGCTACGCCGCGCGCGAGCTCGGCACCCCCGCGTACCTCTCGGAGGTGCTCGCCACCGCCCAGTCCGTACCGGGCGTGGAGCACGTGGACGTCGACGTGTTCACCGGTGTCCCCGGCAGCCTCACCCCCCAGGGCCTGGAGCGGCTCCCCGAGCGGTTGAAACACCCGCAGCCGGTGGTCGGCGCCCGGCTCGCCGCGTACGAGGAGGACCGCTACACCGTCTCCCCGCCGGGCCAGGAGACCTCCGAGACCCTCACCGAGGTGGCCGCGAAGAACGGCATCACCGTCGCCGGACTGCTGCGCCTCAACCCCGACATCACCGACACCCGGCCGCTGCGGAAAGGGCGCGTGGTCCTCGTCTTCCGCGGCATCCGCCCGGCGCAGTTCGCGCTGCTCTCCCCGGACGTGCCGGACACACTGATCCTTAAGGAGGCACGGGCGTGAACCGTGACCCCGACGGCCTGCTGGCACTGCTCCCGCAGTGGCACCAGCTACGAGACGCCGAGGCCGGGGAGCCGCTGCGGGCCCTGCTCGCCGTGATCGCCGAACAGGTCGACCTGGTGCGCTCGGGAGTGGAACAGGGCTACGAGGACTGGTTCGTCGAGACCTGCGCCGACTGGGCCGTGCCCTACCTCGGCGACCTCGTCGGCTACCGCGTCCTGCCCGGCTACGAGGAGGTGCTCACCACCGGACTGTCCGCGGGCGGCCCCGGCGGCGGCACCGCCGAGTCGCGGCGGCGCCTCGCCGCCCGGCTCGCCCCCCGCCGCGACGTCGCGGACACCGTCGCCAACCGGCGGCGCAAGGGCACCCTGGCACTGCTGGAGGAGCTCTCGGTGTCGGTCGCCGAATGGCCCGCCAGGGCCGTGGAGTTCTCCCGGCTGCTAGGCGCCCACCAGCCGGTGCGCCTGTTCGGGGCGGGCGAGGAGGCGGCCGCCGCGACCCGGCTGACCCGGGGCCGGCTGCTCGACGTCCGCGACGGCGCCGCCCTGGACCTGCTCGGCGGCGCCTTCGACCCGGCCGCGCACAGCGTCGACGTACGGCGGGCCGGCTCGGCGCGCCGGCAGGGCGGCTACACCCCGGCGGGCGTCGGCCTGTTCGTCTGGCGGCTCAAGCCCTACCCGGTGACGCGCGCGCCCGCCTACTGCATCGACCGGGCCCGCAACCTCTACACCTTCTCCATCCTCGGCAACGACAGCCCGCTGGTGGCCCGGCCGGAGCCGGAGCCCTCGGCCTCCCACCTGGCCACCATGGACAACGTCCCCGCCTTCATCCGCCGCCGGCGGCTCGCCGACGGACTCACCGACCACTACGGCCCCGGCCGCTCCTTCACCGTCTGGCGGGACGACGACGAGGAACCCGTACCGCCCGCCGAGATCGTCGTCGCCGACCTCTCCGACTGGACCTACCGGGCCCGGCGCGGCCAGGTCGTCGTCGACCCCGAGCTCGGCCGCATCGCCTTCGGCACCCGCTGCGCGCCCCGGCACGGGGCGTGGGTCAGCTACCACTACGCGTTCGGCGACGACACCGGCGGCGGGGAGTACCCGAGGGAACGCGACACCCCGCCCCGGGCGACCGTCTACCAGGTCGGGCCGGACCGGCCGTACGAGCGCATCATGGACGCCTACGAGCAGTGGCGCTCCGACGGCGGCGCCGAGGCCGTCATCGAGCTCACCCACAGCGGCGCCCACCAGGAACAGCTGGACTTCGACCTGTCACCCGGGGAGCGGCTGGAGGTGCGGGCCGCCGAGGGCGCCCGCCCGGTCATCCGCCTCCTCGACTGGTACAGCAACCGGCCCGACGCCCTCAACATCCACGGCAACCCCGGCGACGGGCCGGGACCGCGCGTCGTCCTGGACGGGCTGCTCGTCACCGGCCGCGGCATCAGCGTGACCGGCCCCGTCGGCTCCGTCGTCCTCCGGCACTGCACCCTGGTGCCCGGCTGGTCGCTGGAGCCGCGCTGCGAGCCGCACTCGCCGCAGGAGCCCAGCCTGGTCCTGGAGTGCACCACCGTGTGCGTGCAGATCGAGCGCAGCGTCCTCGGCACCGTCGAGGTCGTCGGCGACGAGGCCGGCACCGACCCGCTGGAGATCCACATCGCCGACAGCGTCCTGGACGCCACCGGCTTCGGCCGTGCGGCACTGTCCGGGCCCGAGTGCCGGCACGCCCACGCCGTGCTGCGCGCCCACCGCACCACGGTGATCGGCGAGGTGCACGCGCACGCCGTCGACCTGGCCGAGGACAGCCTCTTCACCGGGCGCGTCCACACGGCGCGGCGCGGTATCGGCTGTGTGCGGTTCTGCTACGTGCCGCCGGGCTCGCGCACCCCGCGCCGCTACCACTGCCAGCCGGACGAGGTGCGCGCCGCCGTACGGGAACGGGCGGCGAAGGGCGAGATCCCCTGGGACGACGTCCCCGGGCTCCAGGACGCCGAGGCGGCCCGCGTACGGCCCGTGTTCACCAGCGTCCGCTACGGCACCCCGGCCTATGCCCGGCCGGCCGACGGCTGTGCGCCGGAGATCACCCGGGGTGCCGAGGACGGCTCCGAACTCGGCGCGTTCCACGAGCTCTTCCAGCCCCAGCGCGAGGACAGCCTGCGCGCCCGTCTGGAGGAGTTCTCACCCGCCGGCACCGACGCCGGGATCATCCACGCCACCTGACCCCGCGTCACCCGCCGCCCGTCACCGTGCGCTCCGGCCCGGCGAAGGCCCCTCGCCCGACGGCCTTCCACGCCTTTCACGCTTCCCGTGCTTTCCGTGCTTTCCGTGCTTTTCGAGGGGAACGAACCCATGCACGCAGACCTCTCCCGCCTCACCTTCCGGCCCGCCAAGCACTACTCGGGCGTGCTTGCCCAGCAGGGCCGCGTCCAGCTCGACGCCGACGCCAACGAGCAGTCGGCGATCACCCGGCACCAGGCCCGCACCCTGGCCGCCGACCTGATAGGGCAGCACGGCGGCCCGTACGGCGCCACCGGCTTCCGCGTCGAGTTCCGGAAGGGCGGGAACAAGCTCGACGACCTGGTCATCCACGGCGGGCGGTACTACGTGGACGGCATCGTGTGCGACGCCGACCGCCCGCCCGCCGGGATCCCGGCCGAACACGAGCCCACCGGATCCGCGGACACCCCCGCCGGCGCCGAGGCGCCGGAGGGCGGCGCCGACGGCTCGCAGGGCGCGCCCGCCGAGGGCGCCTGGACGTACTGGGACCAGCCCGACGCCTACCGCGACCCGGAGAAGCCCGCCGACCGACTGCCGGCCCAGCTGCCCTATCTCGTCTACCTCAAGGTGTGGGAGCGGACGGTCACCGCCGCCGAGGACCCCGAGATCCGCGAGGTCGCCCTCGGCGCCGCCCTGCCGGACACGGCGGCCAGGATCAAGACCGTCTGGCAGGTCCTGCCCCTGACCGGCACCGACCTGGGCGCCCCGGAGAACCCGACGTCCGACCAGCTGCGCACGGCGTTCCGCGCCTGGGCGGACAAGCGGCGGGCCCCGGCCGCCGCGGCCGCGTTCCGCACCGAGCGCCCGGAGCGCACCGACGAGGACCCCTGCGTGATCCCGCCGGACTCCCGTTACCGGGGCCCGGAGAACCAGCTCTACCGTGTGGAGATCCACACCGGCGGGGCCGCCGGGACCGCCACCTTCAAGTGGTCGCGGGAGAACGGCTCCGTCGTCTTCCCGGTGGCCGCGCTCGACGGCACCTGGGTGGAACTCGCCACGCTCGGCCAGGACGACAAGCTCGACCTGAACGCGGGTGACCGGGTGGAGCTCGCCGACTCCGCCTACACCAGCCGCGGCGAACCCGCCGACCTGCTGCGGGTGGAGGAGGTCGACCTGCCCGGCCGCCGGGTCCGGCTGAACACCGCGCCGGGTCCGGGCACCGGCGGCCTGCCCGGCCTCCACCCCTTCCTGCGCCGCTGGGACCACCGGGCCCCCGGCGGCCGCGGCACGGCCGAGCCCGACCGCGACGGCGGCCTGAAGCTGGTGGAAGGCGCGTGGACCGGACTGGAGGACGGCGTCCAGGTCTGGTTCGCACCCGGTGGCCGCTACCGGCCGGGCGACTACTGGACCGTACCCGCGCGCACCGCCACCGGCACGGTGGAATGGCCGGCCACGGCGGACGCCCGGCCGCTGCTCCGGCCCCCGGCGGGCATCGAGACGCACTACGCGCCGCTGGCCTGGGTAGTGGGCGGCGAGGCGTCGCAGACCGACCTGCGGTACACGTTCCGGCCGCTGGCCGCGCCGGTCGAGGCCGTCTCGGAGCAGTGACCGGGGGACGGTCCGCCCGCCCACGGGCGGACCGATCTCTCGACGGCCTTACGCCGAGGGGCCGGTCCCAAAGCCCCTGAAGACTTTCGGACCGGCCCCTCGGCGGTGATCCGCAGGCTTACAGCCGGACGGGATCGGCCGTCTCCGCGCGGGCCGGCGCCGGCCGCTCCGGCCGCCGCGCGGCGGGTGCCGGGGGACGGCGTACGAGCGCCAGCGCGACGAGGCCGCCGAGCACCCCGAGCGCGCCCGAGACCAGGAAGGTGTGCTGGAGCCCGGTCGCGAAGGCCTCGTGCACCAGCCGCCCGGCCGCGTCCCGCCCCGCGGGACCGGCGTGGGCGATGACGGCGCCCGCCTGACCGCCCGCCAGGGCGTCGGCCGTCGCGGCGGGATCGGCCACCGAACCGTGGTCCCGGAGCGCGCCGGTCATCCCGGCGTGGAAGACGACCCCCAGGACGGCGATGCCCAGGGCGTTGCCCAGCTGGCGCGCGGTGTTGACGGCACCACTGGCCATCCCGCCGCGCTCGGGCGCGACCGAGGCCAGCGCCGCGGACGCCAGCATGGGGGTCGCGATGCCGACGCCGACGCCGGTCACGGCGAGGCCCGGCACCAGGACGGTCCAGCTCGAGTCCGCGTCGATCGCGGCCTGGAGGAACGCGCCCGCGCCGATCAGCAGCAGGCCCGGGCCGACCGTCCAGCGCGGCGAGGCGCCGTGCAGGAAGCGCCCCGACAGCGACGCCACGAGGAAGGCGGCCAGGCTCATGGGCAGGCACGTCAGCCCGGCCGTGACCGGCCCCATGCCGCGTACGGACTGGAGCCACAGCGAGGTGTAGGCCAGGTAGGAGAACGCGGCGACGGACAGCAGCACCGCGGCGACCATGAGACCGGAGAACGACCCCTGGCGGAAGAGCGAGAGGTCCAGCAGCGGCTCCCGCCGGCGCTTCTCGATCACGAGGAACGCGAGCAGCGCCACGGCGGCGAGCCCGAAGAGGCCCAGCGTGGTGGCCGAGGTCCAGCCGTTATCACCGCCCTTGATCAGGGCGTAGGTCGCGGCACCGGCCGCGACGGTGAAGGCCGCCATGCCGGGCAGGTCGACGCTCCGGGACCGCCGCGCGGGCGTCACCGCGACGAACCGCAGGGTCATCGCGATGGCGAGCACGCTGATCGGCAGGTTCACATAGAAGATCCAGCGCCAGTCCAGGTGCTCGGTCAGCAGGCCGCCCAGGACCGGACCGGCCGCCGACGCGGCGCCGCTGACGGCCCCCCAGGCGCCGAACGCCACCCCGCGGTCCCTGCCCTGGTAGATGCTGCTGATCAAGGCTGTCGTCGTGGCCAGCATCGCGGCCCCGCCCACGCCCTGCACCCCGCGGAAGGCGATCAGGACACCCGGGCCCGTCGCCAGCCCGCAGGCCAGCGAGGCGAGCGCGAACAGCACCAGGCCCACGACGTACACCTGGCGGTGGCCGATCCGGTCGGCCAGCGAACCGACGCCCAGCAGCAGCGCGGCCAGCGCCAGCGCGTAGACGTCCATCACCCACTGGAGGTCCGCGAAGGAGGTGCGCAGACTCCCGGCCATGTCGGGCAGCGCCACCACCACGATGGTGACGTCCACCAGCAGCATGAACGTTCCCAGGCACACCGCTACGAGCGGCAGCCACTTACGCATCCGAACCTCCAGAGCTCTGTCACGAACGAGGCCGGGAGCACGGCATCCGACCCGGGCGGCGCCCGGGGAGCCGTGCTCCCGACCGGATCGAAGCTCGCACTGCCGGGCGTTTTCCGGAAACCGGAGCCGCCCCACTGACGGAATCCGACGCACATTCGGTATGGGATGCTCGAAAACATGACCGACCATGGATTCGATCTCCTCGACCGGCAGCTCGTCCAGGCCCTGATGATCGACGGCCGGGCCGCCTTCAGCCGCCTCGCCGCCGCCCTGGAGACCACGGACCAGACCGTGATCCGCCGCTACCGCCGGCTCCGCGGGGCGGGGCTGCTGCGGGTGCTCGGCCTCCCGGTGGGCGACCGCGTCGGCATGCACGAGTCCAGGCTGCGCATCCAGTGCGTCCCGGGCTCGGCCGTGGCCATCGCCGAGGCGCTCTCCCGCCGCCCTGACACCGGCTGGGTGAAGATCCTCGCCGGTGGCGCCGAGGTCGGGTGCATGGTGAGCTCCCGCAGCTCGGAGGAGCACGAGGCCCTCCTGCTCCAGAAGCTGCCCGGCACCCGCCAGGTCACGGGCGTCTCGGCGCAGAGCCTCCTCCACCGGTACACCGCCGGCCCCGGCCACTGGCTGGGCCCGGCCGAGCTCGGCGAGGAGCAGATCCAGGCCCTGGTGCCACCGGAGGCGAACCGCGGGGACACCGTCCGGCTCGACGACTTCGACGACGCGATGCTGGCCGTACTCGCCCGGGACGGCAGGGCGGGCTACCCCGAACTCGCGAAGGCGACCGGCCGTTCGGAGTCCACGGTGCGCCGCCGCCTGGAGTATCTGCGGGGGGCCGGAGCGCTCACCTTCGAGGTCGAGATCCTCCCCGTCCACCTGGGCTATCTGACGGAGGCCGCGCTCGCCCTGACCGTGGCACCGGGCGCCCTGGCCGAGGTCGGCCGGGCGCTCGCCGAGCATCCCCAGGTCCCCTTCGTCGCGGCCGTGACCGGGGCCACCAACCTCGCCGCGACGGTGCTCTGCACGGACCGGCACGCCCTGTACACCTATATGACGGAAGGGATCGGGGCACTCCCGGCCGTGCACCAGCTGGAGGTCGTGCCCGTGCTCCGCCACGTCAAACGGGCGGGTCTGCTCAGCGACGGCAGCCGGCTCTTCGACCCGCCGCGCTGAGCCGCGGGGCCGGTGCCCGCGCTCACTTCACGGAGGCGCTCTCCAGCACGGCGTCGACCTGGCGCCGCTCCTCCGGCCCGGCCGGCCGGGCGATGCCCAAGAGGAAGGCGGATCGGCCGCCGTCCACCCGGACGAGGGTCATCCGCAGATGGCCGGCGCCGCCCTCGCCGCCGTCCAGCCTCAGCACCACCGTGTGCGCCGGACGGCCGCTCACCTCCGTCGCCCGGGACTCCTCGAGCGTCGACCGCCCGTCCGGCGCGAAGAACACCGCGTTCGACCGGGCCGCCCGCTCCGCCCGCGGCTTCAGCGCCTCCTCCGGCACGGCCCCGGACCGTCCGGCGAGCACGGTGCTCCCTCCCTCGCGGTCGGCGCTGTCCGTGCCGACCGACGAGGTGAACGCGCCGATCAGCTTGTCCTGACCGCTGTGCTTCCACCCCTCGGGGATCGCGTACGACAGTCCGGCCGCTCCGTCCGTCACCCGTGGCCGGCCGGCCAGCGGGTCCCCGTCACCACGCGTCTGCCACCACACGGCGCCCCCGCCGCACACGGCCAGCACCAGCGACGCGACGGCACCGATGACCATCGCCGGCCGTCCGCGAGGCGCCCGGCCCGGGGGCGGGGGAGGGGAAGAGGGGAGGGGCGGGTACGGAGGCGGGTCGGCGAGGGAGGGGGAGGGCGTCGTCATGGCCCCAGCATCGCCGCCGCGCCGGGCGGGGCCCTGAGCGCTCGTACTCAGCCGGGTACTCAGATGTACGCCCCCGCACGCGCGGGCCGGCCCGCAGGGCCGCGGGCGATGCCGAAGTCCATGACCTGTACGCCGCCGCACGCGCGGGCCGGCCGTCCTGACGGGTCATGCGGTCGTTCCGCCGGGCCGGTCCGGTCGTTCCGATCCGCCCTCCCCGGGGCCGTCGCCCCGGGTCACCGCGAGCAGCGCCATGTCGTCGGTGATGCAGCCACCGGTGTGGCGGCCGACATCCGTGAGGAGCGCGTCGAGCAGCGCGTCCGGCCCCGGGAACTCACGCCCGGTCAGCCCGGCCACGGGGTCGTAGAAGACCCCGGCGCGGTCGCGCGCCTCAGTGAGGCCGTCGGTGTACAGCAGGAGGGTCGATCCCGGGGGGAACGGCACCGTGTCGATCCGGTCCTCGCCGGAGCCCAGCCCCGCGAGCCCCAGCGGAAGAGCGGGCTCCGACGGCTCCGCCCGACGCACCCGGCCGCCGTGCAGCAGGAGCGGCGCCGGATGGCCGCGGTTGACGAGCCGCAGCTCGTCGCCGGAGTGCGGGATCTCCGCCAGCGCGCCGGTGACGAACCCCTCGATCCGCTCCAGCCCCGCCCTTCGGTCCGCCTCGCGCCGCAGCGCCCGCTCCAGCCTGGCCGCGACCCCCACGAGCGCGGGCTCGTCGTCGGCGGCCTCCCGGAACACCCCCAGCGCCACGTCCACCGCCTTGACCGCGTCCATGCCCTTGCCCCGTACGTCGCCCACCAGGCAGCGCACCCCGTGCGGGGTGTCCTGCACGCCGTAGAGGTCGCCGCCGATCTGCGCGTCCTTCACCGCCGCCTGGTACCGCACCGCGATCCGGAAGGGCCCGATCGAGGCCGGTGGCTCCGGCAGCACGGCGCTCTGCACCGCGAGTGCGACCTTGCGCGCGGACTGAAGCCGCACATCGCTGTAGTACATGAGGCGGTTGACCAGGATGGCGAAGACCGAGACGGTCATGACCGCCGCCAACTCGCTCCGCCCGCCCGAATCGTCCATGAAACCGAAGTGGGTGAGCAGCGCGAAGTCGGTGACGCAGGCGCCGATGCCCGCCAGGATCGTCGCCCGCAGCGACAGCAGGGCGGCGGCCGTCATCGGCGCGGCCGTGTACAGCGCCTCCGCGCTGAAGTGCGGAGCGGTGTGGTAGTCGAGGAAGGCGCCCCCGGCGAGCAGGAGGACGGGCAGCCACCGCAGATGACGCAGGCACCAGCTCCACACGGCGCCATGCCCCGCAATCGGTGCCCTCACGCGCCAGCTCCCGCTCTCCCGTGCCGTACAAGCCGGACAACACGCTCAAGCATCCCCGGGCCGGATGGCGGCTGCCAGTCATGGGGCGGCCGTAGGGGGTACGCGCCCAACGGCCCCGCGCCCGGACCGGGGCGGTACGGGGCGGCCCGGCGGACGGGGCACGCGCGGACGGGCCCGGCCCCGGCACCTGCCCCGCGTATCGGAGCCCGTTCCGGGGGTAGGCGCAGGGAGCACGTCCCGACGCGCCGGTGAAGGGGAAGCATCATGACCGACCACAAGACAGCGCTCGCGTCCGACGGCCTCGCCGATGCCATGGCCAATCCCGAGGTCAAGATCGCCGCGCTCACGCTGAGGCAGGCGGAGGACGGCACGCCGACGCTGACGGTGAGCGGCGGGAACGCCATCGCCAAGGGGATCCGCGTGGAGGACGAGGCGGGCAAACTGCTCGCGGCCTACGTGGCCCTGTCCGTCGACGACCTCAGCGTGGCCAAGTCGATGCAGACCGCGGTGGCCGGGGCCGTCGCGCACACCGTCGACGGCATATCCGAGAAGCGGGCCGCGAAGGTCGAGGCGCCGTCCGGCGTCATCGTCGGCCAGGCGGGCCCCGACACGCCCGTGAAGCTGAGCCCGGACGAGTTCCGGGAACAGGTCGTGGCCACCCTGGCGAACGACCTCGTCGACCTGTCACGCGACCTCCGCCGCTGACCGCGGCCATGGGGCACCATCGCCACGAGACCCGTCCCGCGCGCCGAGCCGCGCCCGGCCGTGCGCGCACCCGCCACCGGGCGCGCGCACGGCCGAGGGCTACGGGCGGTTCCTGCCGCGCATGGACTTGTGGATGATCTTCCATTCGCGGGTCTTCTCCGCCCTCAGCCGGGCGTCGGTGCGGGAGGCCGTCCAGGCCGCCTCCCGCTGGAGCTTGCGCCAGGAGGCCAGCCGCCGTCCGGGCAGCTCACCCTCCTCGACCGCCGCCAGTACCGCGCAGCCCGGCTCCGCCTCGTGGGCGCAGTCGTGGAAGCGGCACCGCACGGCGAGTTCCTCGATCTCCGCGAAGACCTGGGTCAGGCCTTCCTCGGCGTCGTAGAGGCCGACGCTGCGCAGCCCCGGGGTGTCGATGATCAGACCGCCGTCCGGCAGGACCAGCAACTGGCGGTGGACCGTCGTGTGCCGGCCGCGCCCGTCGGCCGCCCGGATCTCCCCGGTGGCCATGCGGCCGGCCCCGGCCAGGGCGTTGACCAGCGTCGACTTGCCCGCGCCGGACCTGCCGAGCAGGACGGCCGTCCGGCCGGGCGGCAGCCGTACTTCCTCCAGGCCCTCGCCGGTCGCGGACGAGACGGCCCGGACGGTCGCCCCGGGCGCGGCGGCCTCGACCTCGGAGAGGTCCACCGAGGCGAGGTCGGCCTTGGTGACCAGCACCACCGGCTGGGCGCCGCTCTCCCAGGCCAGGGCCAGGAACCGCTCGATCCGGCCCAGGTCGACCCCGGGCACGGCGGGCTCCGCGATGTAGACGACGTCCACGTTGGCGGCCAGCACCTGGCCGTGCGAGACGCCGGGTGTGACACCGGCCCGTACGATCGCGGACCTGCGTGGCAGGACCTCCTGGATCTCGCCCTGGAGGCCCACCCAGTCGCCCACGCAGGGGAGCGCGACGGGGTCGGCGGCAGCGGCCCGCTTGAGCGCGCCGCTGTGGGCCGCGCGTGCCTCGCCGTCGGCGGTGAGCACGTCACACGTGCCACGGTCGACGCGGGTGACCCGCGCGGGAAGGTGATCCGGCTTCAGGGACGCGGCGAAGCCGTCGTCCCAGCCGAGAACGGAAAGGTCGTAAGAGACAGAAGCCAACGGAGTGGCGCCCTTCGGGAAGACGGGCAGCCCCCGAGCGACGGCTCAGGCGGGTGCCCGGGGAGACAGGACTCGGGACAGGCCTGCCACAGCGACCGTCTTCATCGGGCCCTCCAAGGTCTCGTCCCGCGCTTCCCGCGGCTCTCGTCCCACGCTATCCGGGCGGCCCCGGAACGGGCGAACGATTTTCCGGCGGGCGCCCTCCGGCCTCAGGGGCGGAGCGCGAGGTGGTATTCGGCGGCCCGCCGGTCGGTGGGGGTGAAGCCCAGGGCGCGCAGCGCCTCGACGAGCACGTCGTCACGGGAGTCCGCGTACGCCTCGGCCTCGCCGACCCCGGGGTGTTCGGCGCCCACCTTCCCCAGCACCGCCGCGAGGAGCTCCGTGAGCCCGGCGGCCGTCCCTTCCTCCTCGCGGTCGTGCGCCAGGACTGCCGTACCGTCCTCGATCCCGACATCGAACAGGGCGTCCTCGAGCCCGAGCCGGAAGTCGGCGCCGTCCGGGGCGGGCAGGGTCCGTACCGCGGCTCCGGCGGTGGCCCGCCGCGCGGACGGCAGGGTGAGCCGCCACCAGCGGTAGATCTCCTCGCCCTCGGTCGCACCCAGTTCCGCCACGGCCGGCTCGGCGGTCCCGTCGGTCTCCGCGACCCACCGCAGCACCGTGCCGCCGGCCTCCCGCGCGACCCGCGCCGCCTCCCGCATCAGCGGTACCCATGTCTCGTCGGTGGCGTCCGGCAGCGCGACGATCCTGAGCGCGCTGTCCTCGGCGCCCAGGTCGAGCAGCGCGACCGAGCCGACGACCGCGTCCTCGTCGCGGGCCACGGCGACCGCCAGCGTGCGGTCGTCGTCGGGCCAGTGGTCGCCGGGGGCCGCGGCGCGGTCATAAAAAGTCTCGATAGCGGAATTCATGCTCCAATCTCTCATACAGCTCGAACAGATGTTCAGGGCGACACTCCAAGTCCACCGACCGGCGCGCAGCCCGGTCCGCCGGAACCCACGGCTCCGGGGGGCGCCGGGCGTGCCGGGAAGCCGAACCTCTACCGGTTAGTAGCCGGATGTGTTCCCCTGTTGCCTGCCCGTCACCCCGACGGGTGGCCGGAGTTGGGCATTCCGCTCCGGTCGCCGGCCCAGCCCACATGGGAAGTGATCGCATGTTGCGCGCGTTGCGTGCCCTCGGCCTCGCCGCTCTCCTGGCAGTCGTGCCTCTCGCCGCCGCCACCCCGTCCGCGAGCGCGGACGACCGCACGGCCGTCGGAGGCGGCACCGGGCTCATCTTCCGGATCTCGCCGACCCCGGAGGCGCCCACGAGCTACCAGATATGCACCCTCACCGCGGTCGGGCGGGACGCGGCCGGCAACCTGGTGGGCCTGACCAACGCCCACTGCTTCATCGACGACAAGGGCAACAAACTGGTCGGCGAGAAGGTCTACCGCGACTCCTCTCCCGCGGGAACGGCCGCGGCCCCGGCGCCGCTCACCGACAGCCGCCCCGACCTGGCGGCGGGCGTCATCGGCACGGTGACGTACGTCAGCACGCCCAACAACCTGCTCAACACCGGGCCCAAGGGCCTGGACTACGCGGTGATCAAGCTGGACGAGAGCAGAGTCGCGCCCACCGCCACCGTCGGCGGGGTGACCATCAGCTCGATCGGAGCACCGCCCGCCAACGGCGTCCGCATGTGCAAGGAGGGCCACCGGACCGGCCTCACCTGCGGCATGAAGCTGGGCACCAACGGCATCTGGTTCACCCACCTCATCTGGACCAACGGCGGTGACTCCGGTTCCCCCGTCGTGGTCGGCCAGACGCTCGTCGGCAACGCCTGGGGCGTCCAGCACAGCTCGCCGATCCTGAGCATCATCGCCGAGATGAACGCGAACGGCGGCGTCGGCGCGGGCTTCCACCTCGCCACCTGAGCGGCCCCCGCACCCCGCGGGCCCGTCCCGGCACCCCCGCCGGGACGGGCCCGCGGCCGTTCCCCCGCCCGGGCCCGGGCGGGGGAACGGCCGCGAGCACGGACGCGGAACGGTCTCAGACCGCGCTCAGCACTTGGAGGCCCAGGTGTGGGAGCCGCCCTTGTCGTTGGCGTCCCCCTTGTAGCCGACCTCCTGGCCCGGCGCCAGACAGAGGTTGACATGCCCCAGCAGCTTGCGGCCCTCGTAGACCTTCACATGGTCCTTGACGCCCGGCCCGGACACACCGTGGTTCGCCCAGGAGGAGTCGTGCTTGAACATGTCGCCCTCCCACCAGTGGTCGTCGCCGCTGTGCTCGATCTTCATGCCGTCGAAATTCGCGTTCGTCCAGACGCAGAAGTAGCCGCTGCGGCAGTCCGCCGCCTCGACGGTGGCCGAAGTCGCCAGGAGGGCGCCGGTGGAGATCAGGGTGGCCGCGAGGGCGGCGGTGAAGCGCTTCATGAGCGTGGTTCTCCCGTGGGTAGTGGTTCTTCGAGAAGGGCGGTGGCTTCGGAGAGGGCGTGCGCGCGCAGCCGCCGCCATTCGGCGATCTCGGCGCCGCGCAGGGCACGGACCTCGGTGAGGCTGCGGTGGGTGTGCTCGGCCTCGGGCCGGAGGTTGTTGACGATCGTCGAGGTGCGGAACCAGCGGCGCTGGTCGCCGTAGAGCCGTCGCTGGGCCGCGGCCAGGCAGCCGTCGGTGTGGGCGCGCACGACGTAACCGGTGGGCAGGGCGACGGAGAGCTCCGGCCGGCCCGTTCCGAACAGCGCGGCGTTCACCCGCCGCTGCCCGGCCGCCGGCGGCGGGCTCTGTCCCGGACGCGGCGGTGCGAGGCCCTGGCGTGTGAGGCAGGCGTCGGTCAGGCGTTGCGTGGCGGCCTTGACCACCTCGTCCGGAGCGGGCCGCGGGGTCGGCCCCGCGCAACCGGTCAGCAGGAACCCGGTCAGGAGGAAGCCGGCCAGGACGAGGCCGGTCAGGTGCGGGACGGCGGCCGGCGGCACGGCCGGCCGGGTGCGAGGACGCATGTGCGGATCAGCCCCGCTCGCGCCCCCGGACGTCTCCCGGAGCCGGCCGGCGGAGCCCGGGCCGACGACGCCCCCGCCCCGGTGGTACGGCCTCGCCCCCGGGCGTACCCCGGGCGGCCGACGGGATCAGGGCGGTGGTGAGAACCGCGGTGAACGTGGCGGAGACGGTGGCGGGTTGGCGCATGTGCGGAGGGTCCCCCGGGAGGCGGTGATCGACCTGTGCACGGCCACTCTCCCCACCCGGGACGGAGCCATGCGCCCTATCACCCGCAAAGGTGACTATAGAGTCAGGATGTGCGATAGCGCCTTTTCGTGCTCCTCGGGCACTCCGGGCCCTTCCGTGCCGTCCGGGACAGGACGTGTCGGCACGGCCGGCCCCCGAGGCCGGTCCGATACCTCCGGACGCCTGCCGGGCCGGCCGTCCCCGGTCTAGCCTGGCGGCCATGAACGTACCGGGGGACATGGTCGACGGCCGGTTCGAGCTGATCGCGCGGCTCGGCGCCGGGGGCATGGGCACGGTGTGGCGGGCCCGGGACACGATGCTGGACCGCGAAGTCGCCCTCAAGGCCGTCCGGTCCGACACCGAGCCCTCCCGTGACACACGCGCACGCGTACTGCGGGAAGCCCGGGCCCTCGCCCGCCTCAGCCACCCCCATGTCGTGACGATCCATCACATCGTGGACGCGGAACCCCATCCGTGGATCGTGATGGAACTCGTCGGCGGCACCTCCCTCCAGGAGCGGCTCGGCACCGGCCCCCTGCCCCCGGCGGAAACCGCGCGCATCGGCCGCCAGGTGCTCTCCGCCCTGCGGGCGGCGCACACCGCGGGCATCCGGCACCGGGACGTCAAACCCGCCAACATCCTGCTGCGCGCCGACGGCACCGCCGTCCTCACCGACTTCGGCATCGCGGCGCTGAGCGGCGCCACCTCCCTCACCGCCACCGGCGAACTCATCGGCTCACCCGAGTACATCGCCCCCGAGCGCGTCCGCGGCCAGGACGACGACCCGGCCTCCGACCTCTGGTCCCTCGGCCTCGTGCTGTACGTGTGCGGGGAAGGCGTCAGCCCGCTGCGCCGGTCCACGACCCTGGCCACCCTGGCGGCCGTGCTCGACGACCCCGTTCCACCGCCCGTGCGCTCCGGGCCGCTCGCCCCCGTCCTCCAGGCACTGCTCGTACGGGACCCGGCCGCCCGCCCCGACGCCGCACGGCTCGACGCCATGCTGGCACAGGCCGAGTCGGGCACGGCACCTCGGTGGGCGCAGCCGACGATCACCGCACCGGCGTCCCCGGCACCCCCGGGGCCCGTATCGCCCGCGCCCACCCGGCTCGACGGCCCACGGCCCGTTCCGGCACCCGGGCACCCCCGGCGGCACGGCCGGACGGCGGTCGTCCTCGCCCTGGCCGCGGTCCTGGTCATCGCCGCGACGACCGCCCTCGTCCTCACCCTGCGCGACCGCGGGGACGATCGGGCGGCCGCCGGCACGGGCCCCTCCGCCGCGCCACCGGCACCCTCCGCCACGAGGACACCGGCCGCCACGACACCACCGTCCCCCGCCGGGCAGCGGAACCCCGCACCCCGGCGGACCCCCGGCGAGGAGCCCGCCACGTCCACCGCGCCGCGGACCTCCGTACCGGCCCCGCCGGGGGGCCGCTGGATCGCCCAGCTCTTCTCCGAACCCCTCGGCACCGGCACCGCCGTACGCGACCGGCGGCTCGCCACCGTACGGCGGACCGTGCCCGAGGCGACCTACCTCCGCAGCGACGACTACGCCTCGCTGCGCCCGGGCTACTGGGTGATCTACGCTCCCGGCCCGTTCAGCGACGGCCGCGCGGCCCTTTCCTTCTGCGACGCGCGGGGCCTGACCTCGGCGAACGCGTGCATCGGCCGCTATCTGAGCCTGAGCGCGGACGACTTCGGGCTCCAGTGCCGCCCCCCGGCGTCCAGCCCGGGAGGCCGCTGCGTCCGCGCCTGACCGCACGTCCGCCGGGTTCCCCACCGGGGGTGCCGTGCGGCCGGTCCCAGCCGTGTCCGGTACGGCACTTGACCCGGAATCCGGCCTGTACACGCCCCGCGCGCGGTGGTGGCATGGATGCCGCGCGGCAGCCCTTCGGCACAGCGGAAGAACGGAACAGCGTCGGAAAGGGGTCTCCCTTGTTCACTCCCGTGCTGATCGCCGGTACCGCCGCGGCCCTCGTGGCCGCCACCCTGTCACCCGCCCCGGCCACCCCGGGCGAGACCCCTCCGCCGGACGGGGTCTCCCTCGAACTGGCCACGGTCTCCGGAGCCTGCGGCTCGCACTGGACATCGGTGGCGCTCTCGGGTGACCGCACTGAGTTCAGCCTCTTCTCCGGTGAGTTCACCTCTCGGGTGGGCGTCGGATCGAAGCCTGACGAGTCCCACCGCAACTGCCAGATCGCCCTGAGCGTCCGCGTCCCGACGGGTTACACGTACGCGATCGCGGGGACGGACTACGAAGGCCACGGCTCGCTGGAGAAGGGAGCCAGGGGCCAGGTGAGAGTGGAGAACTACTTCCAGGGCACGCCGGGGAAGTCCTCCGTGACCCACCCCTTCGCCGGCCCGTTCCAAGGCGGCTGGAAGGAGGCCGACGTCATCTTCGACTCGGCCCTCCTCTACGCACCGTGCGGCGAGAACCGCGCCCTCAACCTCAACATCGCGCTACGGGTCGAAGCCGGCACCTCCGACACCTCGACGACCCGCAGCTTCCTCACCTACGGCTCGACGCCCTCGGGCGCCGAGACCGTCTACCACCTCGCTTGGAAACGCTGCCCCGCGGCCTGAGCCGGGACCGCCCCCCGCGGCCGGGCGCCTCAGGAGCTCTTGACCTTGATGGCCCCACTGTCCGTCCGGAGCCTGAGGCGGTGCGTGCCCGACGGGTCGTCGGACACGGCGATGTCCTTGCCGCCGCTGTCGGTCTCGGCGGTCACCCGGTAACGGCCGCTGCTGGGCGTGGTCAGGGTGACCGCACCGCTGTCGGCCTCCGCCCGTACGTCCTGGGGCGAGGCGAGCGTCAGGGTGACGGCTCCGCTGTCGGCCCGGGCCTCGACGGGCCCGCCCTTGAGCCCGCGCCCCGTGATCGCGCCGCTGTCCGCCTGTACGTCGACCGCGCCCTTGACGTCGAACAGATCGATCGCCCCGGAGTCGGTCGTCACCTTCACCGCGCCCGTGCCGGCCAGTTTGACCGCGCCGCTGGAGGTCCCGCCCGTCACCGGCAGCCCCGCCGGGAGTTCGACGGTGTAGGCCACCGAGCAGTCCTTGCCGCAGTCGTCGAGGACCAGCACACCGTTCTCGACGCGGTGCGTCGCGCCTTCCGGGCGGTCACCGCCGTACTCCACGTAACGGTGCACCTTCACCTCGGTGGCGCCCTCCTTGCCCCGCAGGACCACCCCGCCGGAGCCCGTGGCCAGCCGCACCGAGGTGACCTTCTGCGACAGCGTGGTGTCGTCCTCGAAGTTCTCCCTGGTCAGGCCGCAGGCGCTGAGGCCGCCGACGGCGATTCCGGCCGTCACGACGGCAGTGAGGAGACGCATAGGACGCGCGCGCATGAACTTATCCACCATTCCTGAAAGACGAGGAGCCACCGGACACTTCCCCGACGGCGGCCTCGACGAGGTTATGCGCCCGCCCGCGAGCGTCACCATGGGGTAAACCCCCGTATGCGGCAGGCGCGCTCACCGCGAAGACGCGGGTCCGGCGGCCGTCACGGCGGCGCGTTCAGGCGGAAGGCGTACCCGGCCGGTGCGCGGCCGGCCACCCCTCCGCGTACGCGACGGCGTCGGCCGGCGGGAACGCCGGGCCTCGGCGGCAGCGCCATGACGACGGCGGGAGCGTTGCCGGACACCCACCCGAGCGCGCTGAGGGAAGTGTGTGCCAGGAGCGTCTCACCGGGTGGTTCGTCCGGAGCCGTTTGACCTTGCCGCTGGCGGCAGGGTTGCACGATGACCGGCATGAACAGCACCGCACAGCACCACAGCAGGGTCGTCGCCGTCACCGGAGCCGGCACCGGTATCGGCCGGGCCACCGCCCGCGCCTTCGCCGCCCAGGGCGCCCATGTGGTGGCGATCGGGCGGCGGCCCGAACCGCTCCGGGAGACCGCCGAGGGGTACGACCGCATCACCCCGCTGCCCGCCGACATCACCGCCGAGGGCGGGCCCGACCGGATCGTCCGGGCCGTGCGGGAGGCACACGGCCGGCTGGACGTGCTCGTCAACAACGCCGGCATCGTGCGCGGCGGCGCCCTCGGCACGCTGACGCCCGAGGTGATCACGGCTCAGCTCGGCACCAACCTGATCGCACCCGTCCTGCTGGCCCAGGCCGCGCTCCCGCTCC
This sequence comes from Streptomyces albireticuli, assembly GCF_021228125.1. Lineage (GTDB taxonomy): Bacteria > Actinomycetota > Actinomycetes > Streptomycetales > Streptomycetaceae > Streptomyces > Streptomyces albireticuli. The sequence goes on along the minus strand of NZ_JAJQQS010000013.1, from coordinate 164,836 downwards.
TGGAGACCTCCGGCGGCGTGATCGTCAACGTGAGCACCTCGGTGGGCCAGCGGGCCTGGCCCGGCAGCTCGCTCTACGCCGCGACCAAGACCGCGCTGGAACTGCTGACCCGCAGTTGGGCGGTCGAGCTGGCGCCTCGCGGCATCCGCGTGGTCGCGGTGGCCCCCGGGGCGATCGACACCCCGATCGGCGCACACCAGGGCCTGACCCCGGAGCGCATGGCCGAGGTGCGGGAGTGGCAGTTGGCGCACACCCCGCTCGGTCGCGTCGGCCGGCCCGAGGAGGTCGCCTGGGCGATCGCCCAGCTCGCCTCGCCCGGCGCGTCGTTCGTCACCGGGGCGGTGCTCCCGGTCGACGGCGGGGCGGTCGTGGCGTGATAGGAGTGGCCCGTGAGGTGCGACAGGTGAGAATAGGCGAGCTGGCCACGGCGGTGGGGACGACCGCCCGGGCGTTGCGGCACTACGAACAGGCGGGGCTGATCTCCTCCGATCGCGCCTCCAACGGCTACCGCGTCTACGACGAGCGGACAGTGGTGCGGGTCCGCAACATCCGCTACCTGCTGGCCGCCGGACTCACCCTCGACGACGTGCGTGCCTTCCTGCCCTGCCTGGACGGCGACATGGCCGCCGCACCCCCGTCGGACAAGGGCCTGCGGGTCGCGCGGGAACGCCTGGCGGTGCTCAACGAACGGATCGCCGCCCAGACCGAGGCCCGCGACCGCCTGGAAGCGGCGCTGCGACGGACGACCGGCGGCGGGATCCGCCCGGCGGCCTGACCGGCCGCCGACGACGCGGGGCTTCGGGCGAACGAGTTCCATGAGCGAGTCCGCACCCTCCAGTCCACTCCGATGCGTTATGCGATCATTACTTTACGTACGGGGGCGGCGAGGGGGCGGACATGAGCACGGGGACCGGTGCGGGGGGATCGGCGTGGAAGAGGGCACAGGAGGCCCGGCGGCACGAACGTGAGCTGCGCGAGCAGCTCAGGGCCGCCCAATGGGAGGTCCGCAACTGGGAAGCGGCCAGCGAGGGCGAACGCAAGGTCGCCGCGAAGCTGCACATCCTCACCCGGCGCGGGTGGCGGCTGCTCCTCGACCGGCGCTGGCCCGGCACCCGGGCGGCCAACGTCGACATGCTGCTAGTCGGCCCCGGCGGCGTGTTCGTCATCGACGTCAAGAACTGGCGACACGCCCCCGAGACCGCCGACGGACACCTGACGGCCGGCGGCCGCGTGTGCGACCGCGAGATCGGCAAGCTGCTCAAGGTGACCAGGCTCGCCGAGAACGCCGTCTCCGCGCGGAACCTCTCACCCGTGGCCGTCCAGCCCCTCATGGTCTTCGCGGGCCGGTCCCTGGACACCGCGCTCGGCGCCGTACGGCTCCTCGGGGAACGCGAGGTGACCCCGGCACTCATGGCCGAACGCACCAGGCTGCGCCCCTTCGAGGTGAAGGCCGTCGCCGACCACCTGGAGAGCGCGTTCCCCGCCTACGAGGACACCTCGGCCCGCACCGGCACGACGGCCCCGCCGGCCACCGCCGCGTCCGTGCCCGACGACGCGCTCTTCGACGTGGAGGGGATACGGAACGCGGCCGTGGAAGCCGCCCGCAGCGCCCCGATCGAACAGTGGATGACCTTCCTCCACCCCGACCAACTGGCCCTCGTACGCCGCGACTGGTCCGGCCCGGCGCGCGTCAGCGGCCCCGCGGGGACCGGCAAGACGGTCGTCGCCCTCCACCGCGCCGCGTACCTCGCCCGCCGCACCTCCGGCCGGATCCTCTACGTGACGTTCGCCAACAACCTGCCCCGCGTACAGGGCACGTTCCTCAAGGCGATGGCGCCGGCCGTCGCCGACCGGGTCGACTTCCACAGCCTGCACGCGTGGGCGGGCCGGTTCCTCCGCGACAGGGGTGTCACGACGCGGCTGGACCACGCCAAGGCCGTCGACGCGTTCAGCCGCGCCTGGCAGAGCCACGGCCGCCGCACGGTCCTCGAAACCCTCGACCCCGCACCCGGGTACTGGCAGGAGGAGATCGACTACGTCATCAAGGGCCGCGGCATCACGTCCTTCGAGCAGTACGCGCCGCCCCTGCGGCGCGAACGCCGCCGCACCACCCTGCGCCGGACCCACCGCGAGGCCGTGTGGGCGCTGTACCAGGAGTACGAGCGCAACCGCGTCGCCAAAGGAGTGCACGACTTCAACGACATCCTCTCCCTCGCACTCGACGAGGCCCTCGCGCACCCCGGCGCCACCCCGTACGCCTCGGTCGTCGTCGACGAGGTGCAGGACCTCACCTTCGTCGGCGTGCGCCTGCTCCACGCGCTCGTCGGCGACGCGGCCAACGGCCTGCTGCTCGTCGGGGACGGTCAGCAGGCCGTCTACCCGGGCGGATTCCGCCTCTCCGACGCGGGCATCGACGTCCGCGGCCGCGGCCAGGTGCTGCGCCGGAACTACCGCAACGCGAAGGAGATCCTCGACGCCGCGCTCGCCGTCGTCGCCGACGACTCCTTCGACGACATCGACGGCACCCCGACGGCCGGACGCCGCGACGTCGACCTCACCTACGGCGACGGCGGCCGGGTCACCAGGGTCACCGCGCCGACCCGGGCCGAGCACGACGAGGCCCTCCTCGCCGCCCTGCGCGCCCTGGGCCCCGGGGCGTGGCCCGACTCGGCGGTGCTCTGCCGCACCGGGGCCGAGCGGGAGCGCTACCGGCGCCTGCTCACCCGGGCCGGCATACCCGCGATCACCTTGGAGCAGTACGACGGCCACCCGGTGCCCGGCGTCAAACTGGGCAGCTACCACCGGGCCAAGGGCCTGGAGTTCAAGCACGTGCACCTGCCCGACCACGACGCCCCGGCCACCGCCCCCGGTGACGGCACCGATGACGGCGTCGCCCGCGAACGCCGTGAACTCCACCGCAGCCAGCTCTTCGTCGCCATGACCCGGGCCAGGGACACCCTGTGGCTGGGCTCGTTCGGCCGTCCCCATGGGCGGGGGGAACGACTCACCGGATGACGACGGAACGGCCCATGTGGAAGAAGCCGCAGAAATCGCTGTAGGGGCCGCGATTCGCGGTCTGCGGGTCGCTGATGCGCACACCGCTGTTGTCGTAATTGCGGGCGGTGTCGCGTCCCGGCTTGTGTCCCCAGAACAGCTCCTGGTGCTTCCGGAAGAAATGGAAGTCCGTGCCCGGCCAGATGACCATGGCCAGCAGCCACCGCGGGTTCTCGCTGTCCGGCAGACACTGGGTGCTGCGCACCAGGCCGTCGACGAACATGGCGTTGGTGACGTCGGGACAGGTGTGGGCGCGGAACTCGGAGCCGTGGGCGCGGCCCGGCTGGGCGAAGGTGTCGGTGCGCCTGTCGCCCGCGTAGTTGTAGCAGTTGTTGTTGGGCTGCACTTCGGGGCGGTTCCAGAACGCGGGGTTGTAATTGCCCAGTTCGACGAGGCAGACGGCGGCGGATTCGGCGTCTTCGGACGGAGCCGTCCCGACCGACGGGTGGGAGGGGAGGCGCGGGGCCCGGAAGAAGGGCGGAGGAGCGTCGGCGAAGCGGTCGATCTCCCGCAGGACGAGGTCGCGCATGTGCTCGTCGACGGGTGTGAGCCCGTGTTCGCGCAGCGACGTGCCCGCGTGCCGGGTCATCCCGGAGACCACCCGGCGGGCCAGCTCCGTGGAACGGGCGACGTCGCGGGCGCCGGTGGTGCCCAGGGCGAACTCGCGGGGCACGGAGCCGGGCCAGACCTGGTCGTCGCTGACGGCGGACAGCACCACTTCGCGGTACCCGAGGCCGTCGAACCCCTCGCCGGGCAGTCCCACGACGTCCTCGGCGGCATCGGCCACCTCGGACAGGAGCGTACGGACCGCGTCTTCGTCGGTGATGATCCAGGCGGGGTTCGGGCGCCCGGAGAAGATATCGACTTCGACTCGCAGCATCACACCGCTCCTTCGGTTCCGTCGAGCGGCGTCGGGCGGCTCGGACCGATGTGGACTCCACATACTGGCAATACCATCAAATGAGGTGCAATGGGCTGAACGGGTGAGGCGGGGATGGGGGAGTGGCGCGTCGGACCGGGCCCCCGGTCTCCCGCACACCGGTTCGCCGGATTCGCGCACGGGTTCGTACGGGTCCGTGCGCGCGGGACCCCGGCGGTACCGTGGCCGGGGATACCCGTCTGGAGGCCACGCATGAGCGCTCAGCCCGGCCAGGTGCCGGCTCCACCGCCCGCCCCGGCCGCCGCCGCGCGGCTCCTCGCCCGCATCCGCGCCCACGGCCGCGCGGCCCAGTGGGAGCCGGCGTTCGAGCGGGACTGGGGGAAGGCGCTGGACGACTCGCGGGTGACGTACACCCTGACACCGCTGCACGAGGTCGTCCGGGCCTGGCAGGCCCGCCTCGACACCGCCCCGGCCGTCGGCGCGTTCATCGACGCGGGGCTGGACGACGCGGACGGCGTGGACCTGGACCAGGTCCTGGGGACCCGCCCGTGACGGACGGCGGGGCATGGCCGGTGCGCCTCTCGCCGCCGGTCGTGAAGGCTCTCGCCGCCCTGCCCGCCCACGCCCAGGAGATGGTCCGCGACATGGCGGGCATCGCGGCCAGGGCGCCGTGGGGATTCGCCCAGTGGGACATCGCCGACGCCGAGGGCGAGGACATCCGCGCGGCCTCCGTCGGCCCGCTGACCCTCGTCTACTTCATCAACCGCGCCGGCCGGCGCCTGTACGTCATCGACCTCGTCTGGCTCGGCTGACGGGCGGGCGACCCGCCCCGGCACGGCCTATCCTGGCGGAAGGGGCGCAGACCCAAAGCCGAGGCCCTGCCCGGGAGGCCCCATGGGCACCACCAGATGGTTCTTCGAACCCGGCCACACCGGCGCCGAATTCCGCGCCCGGCACATGATGGTCACCTACGTGCGCGGGCAGCTGAAGAACGTGCGCGGCTCGCTGGAGGTCGATCCCGACGAGCCGGAGAACGCCCGCGTGGAGGCCGTGGCCGACGCGAGCGAGGTGTACACGGGTCAGGAGCAGCGCGACGCGCACCTCCGGAGCGCGGACTTCTTCGACTGCGAGCACCACCCGGCCTGGACCTTCACCGGGACGCGCGTCCATCAGGCGAGCGCGACGGAGTTCGAGGTCACCGGGGACCTCACCATCCGGGGGGTGACCCGTCCCGTGACGTTCGACGTCACCTACCTGGGGCAGTGGGACACCCCGTGGTGGGAGGACGGCCGCGACGCCGGCCCCCGGCGCAGGGCCGGCTTTACCGCGACGACCCGCATCGACCGCCGGGACTTCGGGGTGAGCTGGAACGACGTGGTCGACCGGGGCGGTGTCGTCGTCAGCGACATGATCGACGTCACCGTCGACGTCGAGGCCGTCCTGGAGAGCGACACCGCCCCCGCGTGACGCGGGCGGCCGGGAGCCTCCGCCGCCCCCGCCAGGCGGGGGTACATGCCCTTGCCGCCGGGTGTACGCGCGGCGTGGCCGGTTCCGCGTATGGACGAGTGCCGCCCGTCCGACTAGTCATGACCGCGACATGACGTGCGCCTGTTACGGACCCAGGAAGGGACCGTCCATGCCTCACAGACATCTCGTGATCGGTATCGCGCTGACCTCGGCGCTGCTCACCGGCACAGGGCTCGCCACGGCCACGCCCCTGACCCCTGCGGCGCCGCACGGGCGTACCACCACCGCGGCCCCGCTCCCCACGGCGCCCGAAGGCGCCCGCACCCTCGGACAGGGGATCCGGGCCGGGGTCGTCAGGATCGCCAGCCTCTACGGGCCGACCCCGGGGCAGTGCCTCGACGCGGACGCCAACGCGGGCGGCAACGGCACCAAGGTCCAGGTGTGGAAGTGCAACCTCAGCGCCCAGCAGGCGTGGATCTCCTGGGAGAGCGGCGCGCTGGAGAGCACCCGCTTCCGCGGCATGTGCCTCGACGCCGACACCAACGGCGCCGGCCGCAACGGCACCAAGGCGCAGCTGTGGGAGTGCAACGGCTCCTCCCAGCAGCAGTGGTACACGTTCGCCGGTGACCTGGCCGTCTACAACGGCCGGTTCTTCAACAACGGCAACACCGTCCTGGACAGGGACAACAACGTGCCCGGCGACGGCGCGTGGGCGCAGCTGTGGGAGAAGAACTTCCAGTCCCAGCAGTGGTGGCGCGTCGACGCCGTCTGAGGACGGTGGGGCGCCCGGCCGCCGGGCGCCCCGCGTTCCGGCCGCGAACGGTCACCGGCGCCCGCGGGAGCGGCCCGCGGCCGGACTCAGCGGAGCGCGGGGACGGCGGAGGCGGCGGAGGTCTCCATGCCCGCCGACGCCGTGGTGATGGCCTCGTCCAGGACCTCGCGGGAGCGGACCAGATCGGTGATCATCCGGTTGATGCGGTCCCGTTCCGTGGTGAGCTCGGTGACCAGCAGCGGCGTGGCCTTCTCGGAAGGACCGCCGTCCGCGTCCCGCATACAGGGGAGCAACCGCGCGATCTTCTTGCTGTTGAGCCCGGCGGCGTAGAGCGCCTGAACGCGGACGACCCTGTCGACCGCCCACTCGCCGTACTGCCGCTGGCCGCCCGGGGTGCGCTCCGCCCGCAGCAGCCCCTGCGTCTCGTAATAGCGCAACGAACGCTCGCTCACCCCGCTGCGCCGAGCCAGCTCGCCGATCCGCATTCCCCACCTCGCATGCCATGACGGGACTTGAACCTGACACCAGTGTCAACTCCTACGGTACCGGCATGACGAACACAGCAGCACTCTCCCGCCTCTTCGAACCCACCAGCCTCGGCGCTCTGCCCCTGGCCAACCGCCTGGTGATGGCACCGCTGACCCGCAACCGGGCCGGCGCGGACGGTGTCCCCCAGCCGATCATGGCGACGTACTACGCACAGCGCGCGTCCGCCGGCCTGATCATCGCCGAGGCCGCCACCCCGAACGCCGTCGGGCAGACCTACCCCAACATCCCCGCGATCCACAACGAGGCACATGTGGCCGGCTGGCGCCGGGTCACCGACGCGGTGCGGGCCGCGGGCGGCCGGATGTTCCTGCAACTCCAGCACGGCGGCCGCGTCGGCCACCCCGACAACAGCGGGCTGACACCGGTCGCGCCGTCGCCGGTACCGCTCCCGGAGACGATCCACACGCCCAGCGGCCGTCAGGACTCCGTCGTGCCCCGGGAGATGACCCTCGACGACATCCGCGCCACCGTGGCGGACTTCGCCTCCGCCGCCCGCAACGCCGTCGACGCCGGCTTCGCCGGAGTCGAGGTGCACGCCGCCAACGGCCATCTCCTGCACCAGTTCATGGCCCGGAACACCAACCACCGCACCGACGCCTACGGCGGCTCGGTCGCCGGCCGCATCCGGTTCGCCGTCGAGGTGGTACGGGCGGTCGCCGAGGCCGTCGGCCCCGAGCGGGTGGGCCTGCGCATCTCCCCGGGAAACACCGTCAACGGCATCGAGGAGGGCGACACCGGGAGCATCTACCCCGCGCTCGTCGAGGCACTGGCGGACACCGGCCTGGCCTACCTCCACCTCGTGACCGCCGACCCGGACCAGCCCCTCTTCCAGCGGATCCGGAAGTCCTGGCCGGGCACCCTGATGGCCAACCCGGCGCTGCCCTGGGCGGAGCCCCTGCCCGCCGACGGCGGCAAGCGCGAGGGCGAGCGGCTGCTCGCCGCGGGCGCCGACCTGATCTCCCTGGGCCGCGCGTTCCTGGCCAACCCCGACCTGGTCGAACGCCTGCGCGTCGACGCACCGCTCAACCAGGTGCGTGACCGGCACATGATGTACGTGGGCGGGGAGACCGGATACACCGACTACCCCACGCTGGCCGGGACGCCCGAGCTCGCCGGAGCGCGACCGTGACCGGCGGCGGACCGGTCAAGGCCCGGCGGCCAGTGCCTCCAGGGCCGTGAGACGTGAGGAACCGGCGCGTCCAGGCGGCCGAGCGCGAGTCCCAGGCGACGGGGGCGGCTGCGGCGGGCGGCACCGTCTCGGGCACCTCGCCGGTCGTCGACGCCGGCCGTGCGCGGGCCGGACCCGCCCGGAGCCCGGCGCCCTCAAAGCGCGGTCGCCTTCGCCGCCGTATGTCCGGTGACGCCGACCGCGATCCGGCCGGTGTCACCGGACGACGGCGTCCGCACCGGCCACCGGCGGCCCGGCCGCGTGGTGACGGCCCGGGATCCCGCGCCGGCGACGTTCACCCGTTCCTCCCCGGCGGCGTGCCGAGCGGAGCCGTCCGGTTTCCAATGGCGGTGTGACCTCGCGACCTCCTCCGCCGTCGGACGCCGCCCCGCGCGGCTCGTCCGGGCCCCCGGCGGGATGGCTGGGGCGGACGGGACACTGGTGTGCCCGGCACTTCCTCGTGGTCATCGCCCTGTGGCTCGTCTGCCTGGGCGGCACACATGCCCTTGAACGGACCTTCGGCGGGGAGTACTCCGACGACTTCACGCTGCCCGCCACCCAGTCGCAGGACGGCGCCGACGTCCTCAAGGCCCACGACCCGGCGGCCGGCGGCTTCAGCGGGCAGGTGGTTCTCCACGACGGCTCCGCACCGCTGACCCGCTTCGGGGACCAGGTCTCCCGGGCCGTCGCCGACCTGCGGAAGCTGCCGCACGTGCTGTCCGTCCAGAACCCCCTGCCGCCGCCCGGCGCGACCACCGGACAGAAGCCCTCCGGCGGTCCGAACACCGGCCCGCTGTCCGGTGACGGGAAGACCGCCTACATCACCGTGCGCCTCGACACCCCGCCCTCGACCCTGGGGGCCTCGTACCTCGACGGCGTCGACCGCGCCGTACGGCCCTTGCGCGAGGCCGGGGTCCAGGTGGAGTACGGCGGGCCGCTGGGCGAGCTCGCCCGGCCCCAGCCGAACGACAGGACCAGCGAGATCATCGGCTTCGCGGTGGCGATCGTGGTCCTGCTGATCGGTTTCGGCAGTGTCCTGGCCGCCGGTCTGCCGCTGGTGACCGCCCTCGCCGGCGTCGTCATCGGCCTGAGCGCCCTGGCACTGCTGGCGGCGGCCTTCACCTTCGCCACCGTCTCGCCGACGCTGGCCACGATGATCGGGCTGGGCGTGGGCATCGACTACGCCCTGTTCCTGCTCACCCGCCACCGCCAGCACGTCATGGACGGCATGGACCCGGCGCGGAGCGCGGGTCTGGCCATGGCCACCAGCGGCCGCGCCGTACTGGTCTCGGGGTGCACCGTCATCGTCGCCCTGATGGGGCTGTGGGTCTCCGGCGTCTCCTTCATCGGCAAGCTCGGCGTGGCGGCCGCCGTCACGGTGGTCTCCGCGGTCCTGGGCGCCCTCACGCTCGTACCCGCCCTGCTCGGACTCGTCGGCACGCGCGTCGACCGGCTGCGCGTACGCACCCCCGTCGCGGAAGGAAGCCCGGACGGACGCCGGGCAGGAAGCCCGGAAGGGAAGACGGAAGCCGGCGGCCCTGTCACCGCCCGGCCCGGCCCGGCCGCGCCCGGACCCTGGCACCGGTACGCGCGACGGGTCGAGCGCGGACCCTGGTGGTTCCTGGCCGCCGGCGTCCTGGTCATCGCCGTGCTCTCCGTCCCGCTGCTGTTCATCCGGCTCGGCCACATCGGGGACGGCGCCGACCCCGAGAGCTTCACCGACCGCCGCGCCTACGACCTGACCTCGCGGGCCTTCGGCCCCGGCGCCAACGGTCCGCTGACGCTCGTCATCGACCAGAGCCGGGTACCCGCCGCCGACCGCCCCGCGCTGGCCGGCACGGCCGCCGAGGCCCTGGCGGACCCGCCCGGGGCGGCCTCCGTCACCCCGCTCCGGCCGACGCCCGACGGCGACGTCCTCGTCGCCACCGCGTTCTCCGCGACCGCGCCCCAGGACGCCGCGACGACCGGCCTCGTGAACCGCCTCAAGAACGACACGCTGCCCAAGGCGGTCTCCGGCACCGCCGCCCGCGGCTATGTGACCGGGACGACCGCAACCCAGGCCGACTTCGTCGGCATGCTCGCCGCGCGCCTCCCCTTGATCATCGCCGCCGTCGTCGCCCTGGCGTTCCTGCTCATCCTCGTGGTCTTCCATGGAATCCTGGTGGCCCTCAAGGCGGCGGCCCTCAACCTCCTGTCCATCGCCGCCTCCTACGGCGTGGTCGTCGCCGTCTTCCAGTGGGGCTGGGGCGGCCCGGCCCTGGGAGTCTCCGGCACCGTCCCGATCGAGAGCTACGTACCGATGATGATGTTCGCCATCGTCTTCGGACTGAGCATGGACTACGAGATCTTCCTGCTCTCCCGCATCCACGAGGCGTGGCTGCGCACGGGGGACGCGAAGGACAGCGTCGCGCACGCCCTGGAGATCACGGCCCGGGTCATCACCTGCGCGGCCCTCATCATGGTCAGCGTCTTCGCCGCCTTCATCGTCAGCGAGAACATCGTGGTGAAGATGCTCGCCGTGGGCCTGGCCGTGAGCGTGCTCATCGACGCCACGGTCGTACGCCTGCTGCTCGTGCCCGCGGTGATGACCCTGCTCGGCAGGTCCGCCTGGTGGGCCCCGCCCTGGCTGGAACGGGTGCTGCCGCGCGTCGACGCGGAGGGGACGGACGCGGAACCGTAGGGAGCCGGGCTAGCGCGGGACCTCGGCGCCGCCGCCGGCCCGCGCGGCCGCGAGGACGGCGTCGTGGAGGGCGCGGAGGCCGGTGGGCGGCACGGGGACCGGGCTGCCGGTCATGGTGTACCACTCCTCGGCGCCGGTGTACTGCACGGTGACGTCCGCGTGGCGTCCGTCGGGGCACGTGGTGACGATCGTGAGGTCGCCGGTGATGACGCCGACGTCGTCGGTCATCACCCCGCCCGGTCCCGCCGTCACCTTGTCCAGATACCGCTCGGGTCGCTGTGTCATGAGGTACACGTACCCAGCATCGTGCCGAGCATCTTCTTCTCGTCGTCCGTGACGGTCAGGCCGTAGGTGTCCTTCACCGAGGTCCAGGCGCGGCCGTAGACGCACCAGGCGCCCTTGGCCGGGGGCTGCCACTGGTCCGGGCCCTGGTCGCCCTTGCTGCGGTTCGAGGCGGCGGAGGCGGCCAGCAGCTGCGGGTGCGTCAGGTCGTTCGCGAACTGCTTGCGCTTCTCGGTGGTCCAGGTGTCCGCGCCCGAACGCCACGCGTTGGCCAGCGGGACCATATGGTCGATGTCGGCCTGCGAGGCCGAGGTGAGGGTCTTGTCGTCGTACAGGCTGTGCCAGGTGCCGGAGACCGCGCGGCACTGGTCGTCCCGCTTCACGCCCTGGCCGTCGCGCTCCAGGACGGTCTCGCGGGTGTCGCAGCGGTCTCCCTGCTGGGCCCAGTGCGGGAAGGCGCTGCGGCTGTAGCCGGTCATCGGCCGCCACTTGGCCACCGTGAGCTTCTCCAGCTTCTTCCGTGCCTCGTTTGTCGAAGGCAGTCCCGGCAGGACGTCCTTCCCGCCCTTGCCCCCCTGGTCCTGGTCCTTGCCCTTGCCTTTGCCGTCGGCCGCCGGGGACGACGGCGACGCCGCCCGGTCGTCGGAAGGCTGCTTGTCCGCCTGCTTCCCGCAGCCGGTGAGCGCGATGCCGGCCGCGCACGTCACCGCCATCAGTCCGGTCAGCCGCCGCTGAGGCCACGTCACCAAGGGTCTGTCCCCCCACTCATCGCTGTTTCGACCCGTAAAGAGGCCGCATGTCCTGATGGAAGAGGATATCCCGGATAAGGCAGAGCAATCCGGGTGGTCGCGGGGGCCGGGCGATTCGGGGAGCGTCGCGCACCCGGTGACCCCCGGCCGCGCTCGGACTCACGCGAACGAGACCAGTGCGACGGCCGTCACCGCCAACGCCGCGTACACCGCGGCCGCCACCCGCAGCCCGAAGCGCAGCAAGGTGTGTTCGGAGACGCCCGCCGTCTTCGCGCGGTCGCCGGCCACCGCCAGGATCAGCATGATCATCGGCAGCGAGGTGAAGACGGTGTGGCCCGCCGCGCTGTTCTGGAGTGCCGCGAACCACGCGTCGAGGCCGTCGCCGCTCGGCGCGAGGCGTTCCTGAAGCGGCATCATCAGCGCGTTGCCGCCGACGTTGGAGCCGGTGATGAAGCCGCTGAGCATGCCGAGCGCGGGCGCGACCAGCGCGATGACCGGCGCGGGCGATCCGGCGACGGCCGAGCCCAGTTCACCGATCATGCCGCTGTCCGCCATCAGCCGGCCGAGGACGACGAACCCGGCCAGGGCGAGCAGCGGCCGGCCCACCCGGACCAGCGCGGCGCGGGCGTCCGGGCCGTTCGGGCGCCCCCGGTCCAGCAGCAGGGCGGCGGCCAGCAGCGGCAGGCACGGCGAGGACAGCAGCGCGAAGCTCGCGTTGCCCGCGTGCAGTTCCAGGGGCGGGACGCCCACGGCCTTAGCCACGCGGGTGACGGCGATCCCGCCGAGCACGAGGCCGTACGCGCGCAGGACCGAACCCGGCGGCAGCAGCCGGCCGGCGGGCACGTCCCCCGGCCCGGACCCGCCGCCCGTACGGGACCGGCGGACGGCGCACAGCGTCAGCCCGACGGCCGTCGTGAACAGGCCGGCCAGGACGCCCGCCGGCTGGACCGCGCCCGCCCGGTTGAACGCCAGCAGCGCGAGGGAGAGCGCGGCGCCCGCGGCCGCGGCCGTGACGGCCGTACGCAGCCGGTGCTCCGGCCGGGTCAGCAGCGCCGCCCACACGGTCACCAGCGGGAAGACCAGGCAACTGGTGACGGCGGTGGCGGTGCCCATGGCGGCCGTCTCCCGCCCGGTGAGCGCGGCGCCGATGACGGTGGCGAGACCGAGGGTGCCCCACGGCATGATGTTCATGCCGAGCATGGCCTGCCGCAGCGCGGTCGGGGCCGGCGCCAGGGCGAGCAGCACGGGCACGGTGACCAGCAGGGACACCCCGAAGCCGGTGAGCGCCTCCACGGTGGGGGCGATGCCCGCCACCACCAGCGCGATCGTCGCGGGTCCCGGCAGCGGCAGTCCGCGCACCCACTCCTGCAACGACCGGTGCACCTCCCGGCGGGTGAGCACCTGGCTCAGATAGACGCCGGGGAGCATCACCGCGGCCGCGTTGAGCACCAGCAGCCCGGCTCCTCCGGCGCCCTCGGCCAGCACGTCGCCCGGCAGCGTGAAGTCCGGCAGCCACCAGATCAGCACCGCCGCGAGGGCGGCGCCCGCGACCGCCGCCCAGTGCGCCGGTCTGCGCAACCCCGTGATCATTCCCAGCACCATGACGAGCGGGGAAACCGCTATCGCCCACACCATTGTTCGAGCCCTTCGTCTCTCGCTGTACGGCCGGGGCACAGCTTCGCGGCGACGGTCGCTGGTGATCTTGAACGAAAGTCGCGGGGCCGGAGCGTGGGCGGTGGCGGGGTGCCGGGGCGTCAGGAAGGCGGGGGAAGGCTCAGGCCCGGCGCCCGCTCAGGGGCGGCGGGCGCGGATGGCACCCGGCGTGACCCCGAAGTACCGCTTGCAGACGCGCGTCAGATGAGCCTGGTCGGAGAACCCCGTGGCGGCCGCCACCTCGGCCGGCCGCTCCCCGGCCAGGAGCAGGCGCCGGGCCCGGTTGGCGCGCAGCCTCAGCAGATAGGCGTGCGGCGGCAGTCCGTACGCCTGGCGGAAGGCGGTGATGAGGGACGCGCGCGGCATGCCCGCGGCGGCACTGAGCTCGGCGACGGTGACGGGCTCCGTCCACCGGTCGTGCAGCACCTGCCGGGCCAGGTCCGGGCCGCGGCGCGCGGCCCGCGGGGCCCCGGCGGCGGACACCCGGCCGGTACGGGCGTGCTGGCGCAGCACCTCGCCCAGGCCGCCGAGCAGCAGGGACTCGGCGGTGAGAGGATCGCCGGCGCCCTCCTGCCCCTGGTGGACGCGGCGCATCCGGGCGAACAGCCCGGCGTCCTGTACGGCCGTCTCCGGGAACCAGACGCTCCCGGCGCCCAGGTGCTCACGGGCCAGCTCGTCGACCATCGCGGTGTCGAAGTAGAACATCCGGTACCGCCAGCCGGACTCCTCGGCGGCGAAGCCGGTGTGCACCTGACCGGGGTTGATGATCACGAGCTGCCCGGCCGGTACCACCACCGTTCCGCCGGCCATGTGCAGCCCCTCGGCGCCCTGTTCGATGACGCCGAGCGAGAGCTGCTCATGGCTGTGCCGGTCGAAGGCGAAGCGCTCGAAACGGGCGGACAGGAGCTCCACCTGTGGACTGCCGGCGGCGGTCCACAGTCGTGCGTGCTCGCCTTCCGCTCCCATCGGCGCATGCTCGCAGACGGCGCGCCCTCCGGCCTATGGCCGGGCTCACAGCGCGGGGCGCCTTCCGCCACGGACTCGCCGGGAAGGCGCCCCGGGAAGCCTCAGTGGCGGCGAGGGGCGACGCTGATGTCCGGGACGGGAGCGGCGGTAGTGGCGGTGGGGCGGGGGGTGTAGGGGGCGCTGGGATTCGGGGTGGGACGGGTGGAAGGAGGGGTGCTGGGGTTGAAGGTAGGACGGGCGCTGGGGTTCAGGGCGGGAGTCCTGCCCTTCTTCGCGGCCGCCTGGTGGACGGCCTCCGTCCGGGGCGCCGCGCTCGTGCCGCCGCCACCCGGGGCGGCCGTGGCGCCGCCGACGGCGGTCAGGGCCAGGGTCAGGGCGGCGGTCGCGGTCGCGGCGGCCGCCGCGGCGGTACGGGTACGAGAAGTGCGCATGACGGTGCTCCTGCGGGGTGAAAGCGTGGGACTCGCGGTGTGTTCGTTCCCGCGAGGTGATCAGCTTGGCCGGGCTCGCTGATGTCCCGCTCACGTGCGGCTGACGCCCCGCTGGTGTCCGGCGCCGACGCCCGGCGGCGCCCCGGCCCGTGGCCGCGCTACCCCTGCCCGAGCCGCGCGCGCAGCTCCTCGTTCTGCCGTTCCAGTTCGGCCATGCGCGCGCGGACCGGCTCCAGCGCCGCGTCGAGTTCTGCCTCGGAGAAGCGGGGCGTGATGTGCTGGGAGCAGTTCCAGCTGATGCCCTCGACGTCGACGGTCATCAGGCGCTCCGGCTTGCCGTCGGTGCGTCTGCCGACCAGTCTGCGCGTCAGTTCGGCGTCCTCGTCAAGGGGGAGCGTCCGGGCGCGGCCGAAGAGCTTGAGGCGCGCCTTGTGCGGATAGTCCATGAAGAAGAGGGCCACCCGGCCGTCGGCCCGCACATTGCCGGTGGTGATGTACTGGCGGTTGCCCCGCACGTCGGCGTAGGCCAGTGTCCGCTCGTCCAGGACGTGGACGAAGCCGGGCGGACCGCCGCGGAACTGCACGTAGGGCCAGCCCGTTTCGCTGACGCTGGCCAGGTAGAAGCCGTCCCGGGAGCCGATGAACGACGCTTCGGCGGGGCCCAGCGGGTCGGGTTCGTCGGCGCGGGCGAGCCCGCGCAGGCCGACTAACGCGCTGCCGTTCTCCTCCTGCACCTCGCGGACGCTGTCCGTGTACGCGAGGTGTGCGTAGCGCCCCATCACCGCTCCCCGTCCGCTCCGCCCGGCTCCTCCTCGGAAGGGGCCGGCACCGCGGGCGTGGCGTCCAGGATCGAGGCGAGCAGCCCGGGGAAACGCCGGTCCAGCTCCTCCCGGCGCACCTTGCTGACCCGGGTGTTGCCCTTCAGATGCGTCTCCAGCAGGCCCGTCTCGCGCAGGGTCCGCAGGTGGTGGGAGACGGTCGACCGCTTGACCGGGAGGTCCAGTTCACCGCACGCGGCGGCGCCCTGACTGCTGAGCAGACGCACGATCTGCAGCCTGACCGGGTCCGCCAGGGCCTGGAGCACCGTGCCGATCTCGACCTCGGCCAGGTCCGGCTGGGGCAGTCGGGCCTGATCCAACGTTCGCATCTCGCCTCCACGCTTGTTCGATGCAGCTCGGCATCTACGATACACATCGAACATGCATTACGATGCGCATCGAAATAGATGACGTCCATTGAAATGCGGGTGTACTCATGACACGAACCGTGCGGGCCACCGACGCGTCGCCGGGGTCCTGGCGGGGGCATGCCTCCGTGCTGGCGCTGGGCACCTTCGCCGTCGGCACGGACGCCTTCGTCATCGCGGGGCTGCTGCCCGAGATCAGCGACTCCCTCGACGTCTCCGTGGGCGCGGCCGGCCAGCTCGTGAGCGTCTTCTCCCTGGCGTACGCGCTGCTGTCGCCCGTCCTCGCGACCCTGACGTCGCGGTGGTCACGGCGCAGTGTGCTGATCCTCGCGCTCCTGGTGTTCGCCGTCGGCAACGTCGTCACCGCGCTCGCGCCCAACTACACCCTGGTGCTGATCTCCCGTGTCGTCGCGGCGGCCGGCGCCGCGATGTTCACCCCGAACGCGGGCGCCACCGCCGCCACACTCGCCGGTGCCGAGCAGCGGGGGAGGGCCATCGCGATCGTGACCGTCGGCCTGACCGCCTCGCTCGCCCTGGGCGCACCGCTGGGCACCGCGATCGGTGACGCGCTGGGCTGGCAGGCGACCATGTGGTTCGTCACCGCGCTCGCCCTCGCCGTCGCCCCCGTGATCGCCCTGCGGCTGCCCGACGTCGCCGTCGGCGCCCGCGCCGGGCTGCGCCAGCGGCTCGCCCCGCTCACGGACCGCAGGGTGGTCGGCGTGCTGACGTGCACGCTCATCGCGTTCGTCGGCGTCTACCTCCCCTACACCTACATCAGCGCCGTCTTCGAGCCCGCCACCGGTGGCGACTCCGGCCGGGTGGCGATCCTGCTGCTGGTGTTCGGCCTGGCCGGCACGGCCGGCAACCTCACCGCGGGCCGGCTGGCCGACCGCAAGGGCCCCCGCAAGGTGGTCATCGGGGCGACCCTGCTGCTGACCGTCGTCTTCGGGCTCATGGCCGTCGCCCACTCGTCGTACGCGCTGGCCCTGGTCCTGTCGGCCGTGAGCGGCATCGGGTCCTGGTCGGTGACCGCCCCGCAGCAGCAGCGCATCATCGCCTTCGCCGCCCCGGGCACCGAGCCGCTGGTCGTCTCCCTCAACGCGGCCGTGATGTACCTGGCGATCTCGCTGTCGAGCGTGCTCGGCGCCGGCATCCTCGGCCCCGGCGGCCCCGCCCAGCTGGCCTGGACCGGGGCGGCCTTCACGGTCGTCGCGGCCCTCGTGACCGTCCTGACCGGTCGCTTCGAGCGCGGTGCCGGAACCGCCGCCGCGGCGGCCGCGCCCCCGGTCGCCGTCCAGGAGTCGCCCGCCAAGTAGCCCCTCCGGCCCGCGCCTTTCCGGCGCCCGGACGCCACTCCGCCGTCCGCCCGTGCCACGGGCGGACGGCGAAGTGCGTCGCCATCCCGCGGAATCGGATTCTTCCGATCGCCTTTACCCTGATGACCCTCCACCGGAATGGCCGCAACCGGCCACCCCTCTGGACGTCAAATGTTCTTCACGTGAAAATAGTTGACGCCTGATAATACCGTTGGTTACGTTGCGACAGCGATGCTGGGTCAGCTCTTCCTGCAGGCACATCTGTCATCGGCCGGCACCTCCTGTGCGGACGATTTGCGGAAGGTGTGAATGAACACCCAAGAGACGGCGAAAAAGAGCACCTGGATTCAGAACCTCACCCCCCGTACGGATCCCGCGGTCCGGCTGGTCTGCCTGCCCTACGCGGGCGCCTCGGCCACCGCCTACAGCGCGCTGGCGGCCGCCCTGCCGCAATCCGTGGAAGCGCTCTCCGTGCAGTATCCCGGGCGCCCCGGGAACCGCGAGGAACCACTGATCGCGGACGTCGGCGAGCTCGCCGACAGGATCGCCGGGGAACTCGCCCCGTGGCTCGGCCCGCCGGTGGCCGTCTTCGGCCACAGCTTCGGCTCCGTGGTGGCGTTCGAGGTCACCCGGCGGCTGGAAGCGGCGGGGACCGGGCCGCTGCGCCTGGTCGTCTCCGGCAGGCGGTCCCCCTCCGACGGCCTCGGGGCGTACACGCCGGGCAGCGACGAGGAGATCGTCGCCGAGCTCAAGGAGCTCGGCGGAGTTCCCGCCAAGCTGTTCACCAGGCCCAAATTCCTGAAGCCCGTCCTGGACGTGGTGAAGAACGACTACCGCGCGAACTCCGGCTATCTCGCCGACCCGGAGGCGCGGGTCGCCTGTCCCGTGTCCTTCCTGCTCGCCGACGCCGACCCCTATGTCGCGGGCGGTGGTGAGCGCGGCTGGCGGCGGCACACGACGGCGGGTTTCCGCGTCGTGAAATTCCCGGGCGGCCACTTCTTCCTGAACGAGCAGGCCGCGGCCGTCGCCGAGAAGATCGGCGAAACCCTCGGGGAAGACGTCAACTGATCGCCGGAACAGGAGCGGAAGCAGTGGTGGAAGAACCCGGGCAGACGGGGGTGCTCGGCCGGCCGGCCGAGAATACGGGGGACTTTCCCGCCCTCCCGTTGCCGTACGGTCAGGAAAACGACGAAGACCTCGCCCTCCGTGTCTACGAATACGTCCTCGCGCACCACTCCGTGACCGTCCCGGAAATCGCCGCGGACATCGGAACGCCCGGCACGGCGATCGCGTGGATCATGCGAACCCTGCGGGAACTCAGGCTCGTCCGGTATTGCGCGGAGCAGGAGACGTTCACGGCCGTGGACCCGGACTCCGCCCGTGTCGAGCTCGTCCTGCCGCTGGAAGCGGCGATCTACGAGAAGCGGCGCGAGCTCGCCCTGGTCCACCGGCAGCTGGGCCGCTTCGCGAACGCGTACAAGCGGCACCTGCGCGCCCAGCAGCGGGGCGAGCTCGTCGTCACCCTGGAGAACCCGCGCGAACTCTGGCTCAGGCTCGCCGACTCCATCCGCCGGGGCTACGGCGAGATCCTGACGATGTGGCCGGTGAACGGCTGCCGGAACGGCCTGCTGGACGACACCCGGTCCCTCACGCTCGAAGCGGTGCAACGCGGGGTGCGGGTCCGTGCCCTCTACCCCCACACCGCCCGCTCCCACCCCAGCTTCCGTGCCAACCTCCAGAAGAACCGGGACACGGGCGCCGAAGTGCGCACCTCGGACGAGGTGTCCCGCTTCGTCGTCATCGTCGACCGCGAAGCGGCGTTCCTGCCGGCGGCCTCCGGCGAAGGCGCGACCTCCACGGTCACCGCCATGTACGAACCGGTGATCGTGGACCTGCTGCGCGGCATGTACGAGAACATCTGGCAGTCCGCGTGCCCCTTCGACGGCGCCACCACCTCCGAATCGGCCCTCGACAACGTCAAGGGCTCGATCCTCAAGATGCTCGCCTCCGGCCTCAAGGACGAAGTGATCGCCCGCCGGGTGGGCACCTCCTCCCGGACGCTCCGCCGCTACATCGCCGCCATCATGGAAGAGCTGGACGCCGAGAGCCGCTTCCAGGCCGGGGTGGCCGCCGCGAACGCGGGCCTGGTCAGCCGTACGGCCGGGCTCGGCTGACGCGCGCCGCCGGCGCGGTCACCCGCCCCCGGGCGACGCCGCGGGGGCCGGCGGCCGGCACCCCCGCGGTACACCGATCGCCGCCGCCATGACCAGGCCCTTCTTGTGCGTGATGGACACCTCGACGGCACCGATGCCGCACTCGCGCGCGCGGCGCGCGGCGGCCCCCGACAGCCTCACCTCGGGGGCGCCGCCCGCCGTGCGCGCCACCACCACCTGACGAAAGGTCACCCCCGACCCGACGCCCGTACCGAGCACCTTGAGCGTGGCCTCCTTCGCGGCGAAGCGCCCGGTGAGGAACTCCCGGGCACGCCCCTCACCCAGCCCGTCGGCGAGGGCCAGCTCGGCGGCGTCGTAGACGAAGGCGCGGAACCAGGGCCGGCCCAGCAGCCCGCTCAGCTCGTCCTCGGTGAGTACGTCGATACCGATCCACACGGCCGGCTCCCGTTCTGTGTCCGTTCCGCGGTGTGTCCGTCGTCGCGGACCGGGGGCTCCGGCACGCGGAGCCCCCGGTCACCGGAGAAAGGTTCCCTTGGCGACGCCCTGGAAGACCGCGAGGCGCTGGATGTGCCCGGTCCCCTCCATGAACTCGAAGGCACGCGCGTCGCGGTACACCTTGTGCAGCCACGGGTCCCGCAGGAGGGCGGCGGGCCCGAGCAGTCCGGCCGCGGCGAGCGTGGCGCGTTCGGCCAGTTCGGCGGCGCGGGTCTTGACCGCGGCGATGCGGTCGGCCCGCACCTCCCCGGCGTCGATCGCCGACGCGACGGCGTGGTTGTGCCACCGGGTGGCGTCGAGCCGGTCCTGGAGGTCCTCCAGGAGGCGCCGGGCGGACCCGGCGAGGGCGGGGCGTTCGGCGCGTACGTGGTCCAGGACCGCGCGGGTCAGGCCCAGTGCCGTGCCGGCGAGCACCGGCCGGAAGCGCTGGAGGGTGCGGATGGCGCCGACGAGCCCGCGGCGGCTGGGCTTGAGCGTGTCGTACCCCAGGATCTGTTCCCGCTCCACCCGCACGTGGTCGAGGGTGATCGCGGAGATGCGCGCGCCGCGCATGCCGACGGTGGGGATCGGCTCGGCCCGGAAGCCGGGCTCCGCCGTGTCGACGAGGACCGCCTCGATGCCCAGCGGGCCCGGTGCCCGGCGGCAGAAGACCACGCCCAACTGCGCGTACGCGGCGTTGCCCACGTACCGCTTGGCCCCGTCGAGCCGGAAGCCGTCCCCGTCGGGGGTGAGCGTGGTCTCCAGTTCGGCGGCCGCCGAGCCCTTGCCGGGCTCGGTCAGGCCGAAGAACGTCCAGACGGGATCGGGGCCCGCCAGCCGCTGGTAGTAGGCGTGCCGCTGCTTGTCGTCCCCGAGCGCGCCGACCGCCACACCGGACATCAGCGGACCCGGGCAGGCCAGCATGAATCCGGCGTCCCCGTAGCTGAGCTCCTCGATGGTGAGCGTGTGCTCCAGGCACGAGCTCATGTCGTACGTGTACGGGCCGATCCGCAGCGGCGAGGACACGTACTCCACCGGAACGGTGCAGCCGCGCATGAGGGCGACGGCGGGCAGGTGCAGCCGGCGGTCGATGGCCGTGGGGTCCCGGTCGATCTCCATCCCGATGTCGCGCAGCCCGGTGGCCGCGTCCCGGACGTGGTCGCGCAGCAGGACCGCGCGCTCGGGCAGTAGCTCACTCATGGCCGGCCTCCGCCTCCGGATCCTCCGGGCACAGATAGGTGTCGCCGAGCAGTTCGGTCAGGTGGAGCAGACCGCCCGGCCCCTCGGCGGTGAAGCCGAAGGCGCCGTACAGCTTGAGGGCGGTCCGCCCGGCGTCCACCAGCTCCCGGTGGACGCGGTGGTGGCGGCTGGCGGTGGGCCGGGGCAGCCGCAGGACGTCCCGCGCCTGCGACAGGGCCAGCGCCACATCGGCGACGGAGCCCCGGACGAGCTGCCTGCCGAGCAGCGGGGATCCCTCGGACTCCCGCTGGTCCAGGCGGGCGACGGCGGCGTCGAGCACGTCACGGAGCGTCCGCCGGTGCAGTTCCAGCAGCGCCCCGCGGAACGCGCCGAGCGCCTCGGAGCCGCTCGCCCGGAGACCGTGGCGGGCGGCGAGCACGCCGGAACCGTCCGGGACCGGGACGCCGGTGCCGAGCCGTCGCGCGGAGGCGACGGCCCAGCCGGCGCGGGAGACCACCACGCCCCCCGGCACGGCTCGTTCGTGGCAGTCGTCCAGAGCGTCGGCGAACGCGGCGAGCCGCTCCGCCGCGGTCGCCGGCGCGGAGCTGTCCACGGCTGTCATCGCTCCTCCTCCCCGGCCGCCGGCCCGCCGTCCGAACGCAGTACGGCCAGATGGGTGTCCCCGGACCGTGGATCGGTGTCGCACAGCACCACGGTGGAGTGGTCCGCGCGCCAGGCGCGCCAGTGCCGTGCCAGGGCCAGCCACACACCGGTGCAGTAGGTACCCGGGTCGCAGTGGTAGGTCGCCGAGGCCGGCTCGCCCAGGGCGGCGCGGTCCACCCAGGGCCCGGTGACGAGCAGGGTGCCGGCCGGGTCCGCGGCGGTCAGTTCGCGCAGCCGCCCGGCGGGTCCCCGCGCGGCCGCGACGGTCTCCACCCCGGCGACGCGCGGCCCCCCGTCCGTACCGAGGGCGAGGAGGACGCCGGAGTCGACGAGCCCGTGGTCGTGCACCAGGGGGAAGCGGGTGGGCAGGGTGGTCTGTTCGAGTACGGCGAGCACCGCCCGCTCGCTGCGGCGGCCCCGCTGGAACGCCGAGACGGCCCGCAGGGCGGTGAACGGCGCGGCCAGTCCTTGCTGGTGGACACCGAAGTTGACGGACCCGCCGCCGAGGAGGTGGTCCAGATAGGGGGCGATCGCGGTGAAGGGGGTGAGGTCGGGCAGGGCGTGCGCCACGACGACCAGGTCGGGCGCGAAGTCGCGGATGCCGTCGGCGCCGGCGAGGAGGTCCAGGAGGTCCTGGTGCCGGACGTGGGGAGCGGACCGCAGCAGCTCCTCGTCCACGTCGAGGCCGAAGGGCCCGACCAGGTCGCGGTAGTAGGACAGGGTCCCGGGGGAGTCGTCGAAGGGCCTTCGGGGCGGCGAGACCACCGCGGAAGCGGCGAGAAGAGTGGGCATGGGGGAGTGCCTCACACCCCGCTCGGGGCCTGTTGCGTGAGCACGTAGTCGGTGAGGGTGCCGACCGACTTGAAGTCGTCCATGTCGAGGCTCTCCGGGTCGACGGAGATGTCGATGGCGTCCTCCAGGGCCATCAGCATCTCCAGGACCGAGGTGGAGTCCAGGTGCAGGTCCTCGAAGAGGCGCACGTCCTCGGTGAGCCCGGTGACGGGGCGCTCCAGCACCTCGCCGAGTGCCGCCTCGACTGCGGCGACCACATGGTGACGGTCCATGTCCTTCTCTCCTTGGTGTCGGTGGGGCGGTGCGGTGCGGGCCGGGGGTCAGGGCCGGGGGAAGTCCACGGCGCGCTGCTTGGCGAGCAGGTCCTCCGCGCGGTCCCGTTCGCGGACCAGGTGGGGGGTGCCGTCGTGGACGAGCACCTCGGCCGGGAAGCCGTGGCTGAGGAACAGGCCGGGGGACGCGGTGGGACCGTAGGCGCCGGAGCGCTCCACGCCGATCAGGTCGCCGGGCTCCACCCGGGGCAGCCGCACCTTCTTGCCGATGACGTCGTTGGGGGTGCACAGCGGCCCGGTGACGGTGTACGTGTGCGCGGCCTCCTCGCCGTAGCGGCTCAGCGACCGGATGGGGAAGTTGCGCTTGACGAAGCTGCCGATGCCGACCGCGGCCATGTGGTGATTGGTGCCGCCGTCGGCGACCACGAAGCGCTCGCCCATGGACTCCTTGACGTACAGCGTCCGCACCACGTAGGTGCCGCAGGCGGCGGCGAGGTAGCGGCCGAGCTCGTTGATGAGACGGCAGCCCGGGTGGGCCTCCAGGAAAGGGACGACGGCGTCGTTGATCCCCGCGACCGCGGTGCCGACGTCGAGGTCCTTCTCGTTGTCGAAGTAGGCGACCCCGAAGCCGCCGCCGAAGTCCACGGTGTCCAGCTCGATGCCGAGGGCTTCCGCCAGCTCGGACGACAGGGCGAGGATCTCCCGGGTGTTGTGGACGATGTCGTCGGCGTTCAGGAACCGCGTGCCCATGTAGGCGTGGAAGCCGCGCACCCGCACCCGGCGCAGCCCGGCGATCACGTCGCCCGAGCGGCGCAGGAGGTCCGCGTCGATGCCGAACTGCCGCGGCTTGCCGCTCATGGCCAGCCCGGAGCCCTTGGTGTGGAAGTCGGGGTTGACGCGCAGCAGGACGGGCAGGTCGTCGATCCCCCGCTCGGCGGCGATCCGCTCCAGCTGCCCGGCCTCGTCGAGGGACTCGCACACGATCGCGTACAGACCGGCCGTGACGCATTCCTCGAGTTCGGCGCGGGTCTTGCCGGGTCCGAGGAAGATGATGTCCCGCGGCGCCACTCCGGCCCGCCGGACCGTCATGAGCTCCACCATCGAGGAGATCTCGGCACCCGCGCCGAGCGAGGCGAGGTACCCGCAGACGCCGATGTTGGGGTTGGCCTTGAGGGAGTAGAAGACGTCGACGGCCGGGTGCAGCCGCCGTCTCAGGTCGGAGTAGACGTCGCGAAGGACGTCGGCGTCGTAGACGAACAGCGGGGTGCCGAACCGCTCGGCGAGCTCGGTGGCCGGTATCCCCTGGACGTGGAACGCGCTGCTCATGGCGTCCTTTCCGTCGTGTCGAAGCGGCTGAGCGCGGTGGTGACGCGCCGGTCCAGCGCGGCCAGGCCGGCCCGGTCCGCGGCGAACAGCACGGCGTAGAGGCGCCCGTCGAACGGCGCGGGGGCGTCGTCGGCCGCGGTCGCCTGGGCGTTGACCGTGCCGAAGCAGGTCACGACCAGCCCGTCGCGGTCCCGGGGCGGCTCGGCCAGCGGGCCGAGCGCCTCGGCCAGTGCCGGGAAGCCGACGGGCGCGGACAGCCGTAGCGGGTAGTGCTTGGCCAGGGCGGCGCCGTCGCTTCTGCCGAAGAGCTCGGTGACCCGGCCCTGGTAGCTGGACATGTTGAGCCGGGCGTTGATCTCCAGCACCGGATAGACGAGGTCGTCCGCACCGAGCAGCGCGTCCACGCCGACGATCCCGAAGAACCCGTCCGCGAAGAGCCGCTTGCCGAGCCGCTCGGCGGCCTCGGCGAGCTCGTCCCGCTGTGCGGCGGTCAGATCGGCGGGCATGACATGGCCGAGGTGCACACCGCCGGCGGTGAGCGCCTCCTTGACGAAGTCGAGCCGCACCCCGCCGTGGCGGTCGACGGTGAACTGGTAGTTGAGGTCGAAGCGCTTGGGCAGGAAGGCCTCGACGACGACGTGCAGCGCGTCGTCCCCGGTCTTCCGGGCCCTGCGGTCGACCATGCGCAGCAGCTGGTCGGCCTTCTTCCGGCTGTCGAGGACGACCAGGCCCCGGCCGGAGACCCCGTAGGCGTCCTTGACGATCACCGGATCGCCCTCGCGCAGCCCTTCCTCGAGCGCGTGCCGCAGCTGGCCCGCGGTCTCGCAGCAGAAGCCGGGGATGGTGCGCAGCCCCAGCTCCGCGGCGGTCCGCCGGCTGTAGATCTTGCTGTTGACGCGCTCGTAGACGGCGGCGTCGGGGACCGCGGAGCGCAGCCCGGTGAGTTCGGTGATGCGCCGCTCGCGGTCCGAGGCTCCCATGGGCATCAGGAAGGCGCCGTCCCGCGCGAGCGCGCGCAGCCGGTCCAGGAGCTCCGGCGAGTCCAGCACCGCGGCGGCGGTGCCGCCCTCGGCGGCGGGCGCGCGGGTGACCAGCTCGGTGGGCGCCCCCAGGCCGGTCCGCTCGGCGTAGCGCCGGTAGTGCGCGTCCAGGGGGCGGTCCAGCAGCAGATGGTCGCCGGGCTCGGCCAGCAGGGCCCCCAGCTCCTCCATGCGCTGCACGGTGGCCGCCGTGGCGGAGCCGCGCACGGCCGGGATGCCGGTGTACGCGCGAGCCCACCGGTGTTCGACCTCGAAGTTGCACAGCCAGACGAACCGGGCGGCACGGTCGCCCGTGAGCGCTTCCTTGAGGTCCTTGGTCGAGGAGAGGCCCTCGGCGGACCGCGGGGCGCGGGAGATGCCGGACATCCTTCTCACCCCTCCCTGTGAGTGATCACCATGGCGCCGAAGGTGGCGCCGAGGCCCACGGACACCAGGACGTAGTGCCTTCCGGGGACCAGGCGGCCCCGGTCGCGCAGCGTCGTGTAGTTCACGAAGACGTCCGCGGCGTAGGTATGGCTGTAGAGGGGCACGTTGTCGAGGAAGAACCTGCCGGGGTCGGCGCCCATCTCCTTGATCGTCTGCCGCCACGAAACCAGGTTCACGTTGTGCGGGATCACCAGGTCGATGTCGTCGAACGACAGCTCCGCGCGGGCCACCGCCTCGTGGATGACCTCACCGAGCACGGTGCCGTAGACCTGCCCGAAGCCCTGGGTCTGCTCCTTGGTCATGTCCAGCCCCGCGGCGAACTCGCCGAGGGTGCGCGTCGTGAAGGAGCGCACCTCGTCCCCGGGGCCGCCGACGGTGACGAGACAGGCCGCCGCGGCGTCGGCCATGATCGCGCTGTGGGGGATCAGCTGGACCTTCGGGGAGTACGCCCGCTCGCCCGTGACCATCAGCGCGTACGCCCCCTCGGGGGCCTCCGCCCGCAGCAGTTCGCCGGTCAGGTCGACGGCGCCGAGACTGCTGACACAGGCCTGGTGGGTCAGGGCGAACGCCTCCGCGTCGTGCAGGCCGAGCTCCTCGCGGATCACCTGGGCGGCGTCGATGTGCGGGGGAGTGACGGCCTGCATGGTGTGCGCGTAGACGACGTACCGGACGTGGCGCCCTTCGGGCAGTGCCTTCAGGGCCCGGCGGGCGGAGTGGAGCACCAGGTCGAACAGGCCGGTGTCCGGGTCGAAGCGCAGCCGGTCCAGACCGTAGATCTTGCGGAAGACACCGACCTCGGCGCGCCGCAGGCCCAGGCTGTCGGCGACGTCGTCGATCCGCACGCTGCGCTCGGGGAGGAAGGACTCGATCCGCTCCAGCGTCGTGGTGGCGGTCATCCGCGCCTCACCCGCCGACGAACTCGGCGCGTACGAGCCAGCTCCGGGCGACGCCGCGCCGGTCGCGCGACTGCACCTCGTACGGCCAGCGGCCCTCGCCCGCGCCGGGCTCGCCGGGCTCCTTGAGGTCCTGGACCTTCCAGCCCGTGGTCGCGAGGAACTCCTCCGGCTCGTCCGTGCCGAACAGCCAGGGCGTCCCGTCCTCCTTGAGCCCCTTGAGGAACGTCTGCGAGAAGGGACTGCGCAGCAGCGCCTTGCTCGCGAAGTCGACCGCCAGCCGGCTGCCGGGCGCGGAGGCCGTGCCGAGCGTGCGCAGCAGGTGGGCGGACTGGTCCCGGGTGAGGAAGAACATCAGTCCCTCGGCGGCCCAGAGCGTGGGGCGGGAGGGGTCGAACCTGGCCCGGGTCAGGGCGGGCAGCCAGTCCCCGGCGAGGTCGGCCTTCACCTCTCTGCGGTCCGTCGTCGCGGTGGCGCCCAGCCGGGCGAGGCGGGCGCGCTTCTCGTCGACGAGCGCGTCGTGGTCCATCTCGTACACCGTGGTGCCGGCGGGCCAGGTGAGGCGGAACGCGCGGGTGTCCATGCCGGCCGCGACGAGGACGACCTGGTCGATGGTGTTCTCGCGCAGCACGGTGTCGATGCTGTCGTCGAAGTACTTGGTGCGGATCGCGATGAACGGGAGCAGACCGCCGCCGCCGTACTTGTCGAGCAGCTCGAAGCCGCGCGGGGCCGCGAGATCCCGGGCGAACCGGTCCTCGAACATCGCGTCGTCGCGTTCGGACTCCACGGCGCGGGCGGCCGCCGTCCACTGGGCCGTATAGGAAACAGCTTCCATGCTCGCTACCTCCGGGAGAATTCAGACGGTGGCGAAGAACGCCTTTTCGATGGCGGAGAGGGTCTGGAAGTCCTGGATGTCGATGGTGTCGAAGTCGATCTCGACACCGCTGGCGCCCTCGATCGCGTAGACGAGTTCGACGAAGGAGAGCGAGTCGACGAGCCTGCTCTCGATGAGGTTCTCGTCCGGTGAAAGGGAGTCGCGTTCCGGGTGCCGGCTCAGGATCCAGGTACGGACGTCTTCGATTCCGGTCGAAGCCATTTCCACTCCTCGGTCGTCCGGTCGGCCGCCGGGTCCACCGGCGTCCGAAGGGTTTCGGGTGCGTCGTCGGATGTTCCGGGCCATCGCAGGGGGGATTCCGGCGCGGGCCCGGAATAGGCGATGGCGATGGCGCACGGGTCGTCGTGCGAGATGCTCACGTCGACGTATTCGACGAGGGCCGCCCGTGCCAGCCGGGCGGCCCGGCCGCCCAGTCTCACCACGGGCCAGCCGCCGTCCTCTTTCAGGATTTCGATGTCCTGCCACGGCAGGGTCTGCCCCGCCGCCCGGAAGAGCTTGAAGACCGCTTCCTTCGCGGCCAGCCGTCCGGCGATTCCCGGTACGTCCGGACCGGTGTCCGTCCGGGAGAGCGCGAGCTCCGCGCCGGAGAGCATCCGGGACAGCACCGGCCGTCCTTCGGCGGTCAGCAGGCTCCGGACCCTTCCGTAAGGGACCAGATCGATGCCGACGCGTCCCCGGTTCACCTCAGGAGACCCGGGCGGATGCCCGGCGAACGGCTTCCAGGGCGCGCGGCGCGTCGTCGCCGTGCTGCTCCAGCAGCACCGCGAGCCAGCGTTCGAGACCGAACGCGACGCAGCTGGTGTGGACGAACTCCCCGTCCCGCTCGTGCCGGATGTCGCAGCGTTCGCCGAAGAAGTTGCGGTGGTTGTTCACGGAGGAGATCGCCAGGTCGCCGGCCTGGAACTCGTATTTCACCGGGCTGACCTTCGCCAACAGCGCGCGTGCTCCGCCCTTCTCGAAGAAGGGGTCGGTCGCCGGCACCTTCTCCAGCTTCAGCGACAGCGCGTCGGCGAACGCCAGGATGCGTTCGGTGAACCGGGAGAGGACGCCCTGCGCGTGCTCGGGGGTGCCCAGCGCCACGATCTCCCGCATCTGGAAGCTCAGCAGCCGGCGCAGGCCGCTGAAGTGGTCCTCGTGCCGGAAGCAGCGGTTGACCAGCGTGACCGAGGTGTCCTCGGCGAGGCGGGCGTTCTCGTAGTAGAGGAAGGCGCCGTAGCAGGTGGCGTGCGACAGCCCGATCCGCGCGTCCTGCAGGTCGCCTCGCGCGAACCGGCCCTCGGAGGGCGCGCGGGACCCCTCCAGGTCCAGCGCGGCGCCGGCGAACACCAGGTGCGGGAAGTTCGTGTAGACGTCGAACTTCTCCAGGTCGCGCACGGGGTAGACGGGCGGCGGCTGGATCTCGCGCGCGCCCGACGCCCGTCCCCAGCCGGTGAAGGTGCGGTCCAGCTCCAGGAGCAGGTCGGTCTCGTCGGGCGAGAGGATGACCACGGCGTCCGTGGCGCCGCCGCCGGGGGTGCGGGTGATGCCGGTGTCGTGCCGAGGGGCGACTGTCATCGGATGATCCCCGTCTTCTCCAGGTACTTGGCGGTCTTGCGGAAGACGCTCCGCTCGAACTCGGCGCGGGCGGGCGATTCCAGCAGCTCCCGGCGCAGCTCCTGCGGCTTCTCGATCCCGGCGTCCCGGTACACCTGCGGGTTGTACAGCGTCTCGAAGCTGTAGGTCATATAGCGCTTGACGTACGCCGCTATGTCGTCGAGCTCCTGCTCGGTGGACGTCCGGCGCACCTCGGCGAACAGGACGGAGACCAGCTCCCGGCCGAAGGCGATGTGCCGGGACTCGTCCTGGTGGTGAATGCGGTTGATCGCCCGGATCGTGTCGTCCAGCCGTTCGTCGAGCGCCATCTTGGAGTTGAAGTGGTCGACCAGCTCCTCGAAGATCAGGATGCGGGTGAACACCAGGAGGCTCTCCACGTCGGGCCGCGGCGCCTCGGCGCTGATACCGCCCGGCTGGCGGTATATCTTCCCGTAGCGGAGGCAGAACTCCGCGAAGAACCACATGTGTTCGTTCTCCTCACCGATGAAGTGGTGGAAGAACTCGGAAGGGGTCTCGAAGCCCTTGGTGTGGATGCGTCTGGTCACATCGATGAGCAGTTCGCGGATGCCGTGCACATTGAGGCTGTAGAAATTGAGGCTCTCGTGGCGCGACAGCGCGTGGAGCTGTTTCTCGGTGAGCCGCTCGGCCGCGGCTGTGCCATGGGTCGTGGTGAGTTCGGGGCTCATCCACCACATGTCTTCGGGAAGACTGTCCGGCCACTCGAAGAGCTTGTACGGGTTGTAGTAATCCTCGACCGATTTCGAGCTGAGCCGGTCGAGGATACCCAGGAAGCGATCGTTCTGGTCGATCAGGGTACTGACCACGCCTACTCCCTCACATCGCCTGATGTCCTGCGCGTCAAAGACGATAAAGAGAACTACGTGCAGGGGGCAATGACCGGAAGTGGACTGTCCGGGACCGGTCAGCCGCGAGGCGGCGGGTCCGGACGGAAAAACCGGCCCCGGGGCCCGGAGGGGCCCACGGGACCGGCGGGAGCCGTCGCCGTCAGCCCTGGGTGCCGTTCTGGTCGACGGGGTACAGGCCGAGCTTGGTCTCGGGGTCGGCCGGGTTGGCGCCCTTGACGTCGCCGACGTAGAGGCTGACGCGGGCCTTGTAGCGGTCGAGGGCGGCGCGGTCGCCCATGAACCTGCCGAGGCCGAGCGGGTTCATGTTGTCGTAGTCGAAGATGCCCTTGCGGCCGGCCGGGGCGGGGACGTCGGTACGGGCGCTCCAGCCGTACGCGGTCTGCTGGTACTGCTTCGACAGGACCCAGCTCATGTACAGCTTGGCGGCGGCCTTGTGCGGGGCGTCCTTGAGGATGGCGCCGGTCTGCGGCCACGCGACCCAGGGCGACTTCTCGGGGATGCTCGTCTTCGACAGGCCGCTGGAGCTGCCCGAGCTGCCGAAGTTCGCCACGTAGCCGTCCTTGCCGACCTGGGCGGAGGCGTCGGCGGTGCCGCGGACGAACTTGGGGTTCTGGGCGCGCAGCTTCGCCAGGTAGTCGAAGCCGTACTTGTCGGTGAGCTGCTTGAAGTAGTACAGGACGGCGTCGTCGTCGTTGGGGTAGGTGAAGACGAGCTTGTCCTTGTACTCGGGCTTGAGGAAGTCCTCGGCCTCGACGGGGGCGTTGTCGCCGAGCGTGGTGGCGGTGACGTTGGCGAAGCCGATGAAGAACAGGCCGGTGTAGTAGCCGTCCTTGTCCTTGACCTTGTCGTAGACCTTGTTCCAGCCGACCGGCTTGTACTGCTCGAGCGCGCCTTCCTTCTTCCAGCGCGGGAAGTCGTCGAGCGTCTGGAGGTGGACGACGTCGGCCACGACCTTGTGGCCGGCTATCTGGTTGTCGAGACGCGCGTCGTGGTTCTTGCTGAAGTCGACGACGGTGTCGACCTTCATCTTGGGGAACTGCTTGACGAACGCGTTCTTGAGGTAGTCGGCCTGGCCGGGCTTGTCGCCACCGGCGTAGACGACCAGACGGCCGCCCTCGGCGACCGCGTCCTTGTACAGCTTCTGGAGCTGCTCCTCCTCGCTCGCGCCCGCCGACACGGAGCGGGCGGAGGGGGTGGCGGCGGCGACGGTGGCTCCGCTCGCGGCGATGACGCCGAGGGCGATGACGGTGGCCCATGCCTTGCGGGTGGACTTCACGACGACTCCTTTATGGGGGGAGGGACGTTCTTTAAGGTTCAAGAACTTTCCCGGGAGCTCACTCTAGGGTGAACTCATTGAATGTTCAAGGAGTGGTCGCTGTGGCCAGGTGTGGCAAGGGTTCCGGCCGGTCAGTCGCGGATGCCGTGCACCTGTTCGTGCGTGTGGGACTGGATGTCCTTGATCGCTGTATCCAGCAGTTGGTCGGACAGCCTGTTCAGGGCGCGGGCGGCCGCGAGCTCGTCGCCGATGTCCGGGACGTTCTCGTCGGCGGGGTGGCAGCGAGCCGTGCCCTCGCCGACCATCGGGCCCGGGGTCCTGCCCGTGAGCCGGGCCTCGGCGGTGACCGTGTGGTCGTGTTCCTTGATGCTGATCTCGACGAGCCAGGCCTTGTTGCCGCTCATGGGACGGACCTCCTTGTGCGCCACGGGTCCCGCACCACGCTGGCACGGGGAGGCCGGCGGCGCACGCCGGGTGCTCCGAAGGGTCGGGGGCCGCCCGGCCCGTGGAGTTCAGTGGCCGGCCTTTGTGAGGAAGTCCAGCAGGATCCGGCGGCTCGTCTGGGAGGTGAGGCTGCCGTAGGCGTCGTCGAAGGCGTGCTCGGCGAAGGGCAGTTCCCTGACCTCGGTGTCCACGCCCTCGGCGCGCAGTGCCTCCCCGAGTTCCCGGACGGTCTCCGGACGGGCGCTGCGGTCCCGGTCGCCGACGACGAGCAGCGTGCGCGGCAGGCCCGCGCGCACCTCGGCGGCCGGGGAGACCTCGCGGTAGCGCTCCGGGTACCGCGCGGGCGTACCGCCCGTGAACAGCTCCGCGCCCCGGCGGGTGCCTGCGACGTCGTCCTCCCACATCCGCCGTACGTCCGTCCCGGGGTAGAAGCCGACGACGGACGCCGGGGGAGCGGGGGTCCGGCCGTCCGCGGCCCGGATGGTGCCGTTCCGGAGCCGGAAGGCGGTGCTCATCGCCAGCGTGCCGCCCGCCGACATGCCGCCCAGCGAGACGCGGGAGGCGTCGACGCCGTACCGGCCGGCGTGCTCCCGCACCCAGCCGAGGGCGGACAGCAGGTCCTGCGGGGCCTTGTCCCAGGTGGGGCGGCCGGGCGCGGCCAGGCGGTAGTCGACGGCGAAGACGGCCACCCCGCGGTCGGCCAGCCAGCGGCCGGTGCCGCGCAGGTCGCTCTTGTCGAAGGTGTGGAAGCCCCCGGCGTGGGCGAGCACCACGGCCGGTGCCGCCCCGCCCCGGCCGCGCACGGGCAGGTACGCGTCCACCCGGAGCGGCTCGCCGTCGCGGACGGCGTACGTGGCGGTCGTGTCCGGCCTGGTGTCCGGGTACGCGAGCTCGCCGAGGACGTCACCGAAGGAGACCTCCGCCCCGGCTTCCCGCGCGGCGCTGAGCTGGACGCCGCCGATGACCAGCGCGGCCACCGTCGACAACGCCGTCACCACCGTGAGGACCCGGCCCCAGCGCCGCAGCCCCCAGCGCAGCGCCAGGGCCCCGAGGACGCCGCCGGCGACGGCGAGGAAGGCCATGTGGAAGGGGTACTGGCCGCCGAGGACCGGGCCGATCACACCGATCTTGGGGAGGGCCGGAAAATAGGCGCCCAGCATGATCGCGGTGGTCAGCAGGGCGAGGAGGGACCCGGTCAGGGCGGCGGCGACCCGGACGGTCTTCTTGAAGCCGCCCGGCGCGCGGGTGGCCGGTGTGCGGGCGGCGGGAGCGAGGGCCGGCGGCGGGGGCGCCGCCGGGCATCGGCGTCGTGGCATGACGGTGTTCCTTCGACGGGATCCGGCACGAGGGGCACTCGCGGCGGACGGCCTCCGCCGCGTGAGCACACCCCGAGCGTCGCCCGGCCGGCCCCTCTTCCGCGTCCCCCTGCGGAGCTGACCCGCGGCGTAGCTCTCAGGAGGGACGCGCGCCCCTCACGGGCCCGTGCCGCCGGGGGTGACCAGCCCGCTCTCGTAGGCGAAGACGGCCGCCTGCGTACGGTCGCGCAGCCCCAGCTTGCGCAGGACGCGGCCCACATGCGTTTTGACCGTCTCCTCGGCGACGACCAGCACCCGGGCGATCTCGGCGTTGGACAGCCCCTGGGCCACCCGCGTGAGGACCTCCGTCTCCCGGTCGGTGAGCGCCTCGACGCGCACCCCCGCCGACCGCCCGGCCACGGGGCTCGTACGGGCGAACTCCGCGATGAGCCGCTTGGTGAGCTCGGACGACAGCAGGGCCTCGCCCCGGGCCACCACCCGTACGGCCTCGGCGAGCTGGATGCCGGAGGCGTCCTTGAGGAGGAAACCGGAGGCGCCGGCCCGCAGCGCCTCGTACACGTACGCGTCGAGGTCGAAGGTGGTCAGGATGAGGATCTTCGTACGGGTCCCGGGGCGGGAGGCGATCCGGCGGGTGGCCTCGATGCCGTCGACGCCGGGCATCCGGATGTCCATGACGACGACGTCCGGCGCCAGCTCCTCCGCCCGGGCGACGGCTTCCGCGCCGTCCTCGGCGGTGGCGACGACGTCGATGTCGGGCTGGGCGCCGAGCAGGACCGAGAAGGCCTCCCGGAGCATGCCCTGGTCGTCGGCGATGAGCACACGGATCGTCATGCGGGGGTCTCCTCGTCGGCGGCGGGGGAGCGGTCGGGGGCCGGCAGTGTCACGGCGACCTCGTAGCCGCCGTCAGGGGTGGGCCCGGCGGCGAGGCGGCCGCCCAGCATCGCGGCCCGCTCCCGCATGCCGGTGAGGCCGTGACCGGTGCCGGGCGAGGGGTCGGCCGGTCGCGTGCCGGGGCCGTTGGCGACTCGTATGCTCAACCAGTCGGTGGAATAGGCGAGTTCGACGCGGACCGTGGCGCCGGGCGCGTGGCGCAGGGCGTTGCTGAGGGCCTCCTGGACGATGCGGTACGCCGACAGCTCCGCGCCCGGGGACAGGGTACGGGCGGTGCCTTCGACCCGGTAGGAGACCCGCAGCCCGGTGGCGCGGACGTTGCCGAGCAGCGCGTCGAGCCGGGCGAGGGAGGGCCGCGGGACGGTGACGTCGGAGGTGACCGCCGCGCCGTGACCGTCGGTCTCGGAACGCAGCAGGCCGAGCAGGCGCCGCAGTTCGGTCAACCCCTCCAGCGCGTTGGCCCGGATCGCCGCCAGTTCGGTGACCAGCTCCCGCGGCGGGTCCTGGACGCGGTAGGGCGCGGCGTCGGCCTTGACCGAGATCACCGACATGTGGTGGGCCACGACGTCGTGCAGCTCGCGGGCGATCCGGGCGCGCTCCTCCAGGACCGTACGCCGCGCCCGTTCACGGGCGGTGGCGGCGATCTGCGCGGTGAGGCGTTCCCGGTCCTCCCGACGGCCGCGTGCCACGGCGCCGACGAACACGGCCGCGACGTAGAGGACGAGGGCCCCGGCGACCACCGACCACGAGCCGATGGGTCGGCCGGCCACCTTCAGGAGGACGGGCGGCAGGGCGCTGAGCGCCGCCGCCACCGCCGCCGAGGACAGGCGTACGCGCAGCGCGAGGAGGAAGAGCACCCCGGCGTGCACGATCCACGCCCAGATCTGATTGTCGTGGGTAGGAGGATGCCCCACCGCGATGCCGACGACGAGGACCGTCGACAGCCACCACGCGGGCGCCGGCCACCACAGCGCCGCCACCAGGGTGGCCGCGTGCGCGATCGCCAGGGTCCGGGCCGCCGGGTCCGCCCCCGTGGCCGACAGGGACACGGCGCCGAGGCACACCAGGACATGGGGCAGCAGCGGCAGGTGACGGGGCCAGGTCAGCGGAGGCATGGGCCGCCGGCGCGGGCTGAACAGGTCCGCCCGCAGGGCGCGCGGGCCGGTCCGGTCCGCCACCGGGGCGCTCGTTTCGTACACGTGATCATTATTGGACACCTCGGGCACCCTCCCGGGTGGGCACGGGGTCGCACGAGGGGCGCGGCGGTGCCGCCCGGCGCGCGGTCGGCAGGCGTGCGAGCCGTGCGGACGGTGGTGCGACAGCGGGGTGACAGGCGTCACGTGAGTGGTTCTCAGGGGGCGGCACCACCCCAAGTGCAGGATGAGGCCATGGAAAAAGGCATGGAAACGGGCATGGGCCTGGGCATAGCCCTGCCGCAGTACGGCACTCACGCGCGGCCCGAGGCGATCGCCGGGTTCGCCCGGGACGCGGAAGCCGCCGGATTCGACTCGCTCTGGGTGGGGGACCGCTCCCTGACCCCCGTGGAACCGAGCGACATCTACCCGGGGCACACCCCCGAGAACCCGTACCCGCCCGAGTACAAGACCTTCCTCGACCCGCTCACCGTGCTGACGGTCGCCGCCACGGCGACGAGCCGGGCCCGGCTGGGCACCAGCACGCTCAACGCCCCCTGGTACCCGCCGTCGCTGCTCGCCCGGAGCCTCACCTCCCTGGACCTGGTGAGCGGTGGCAGGCTGGACGTCGGTCTCGGCATCGGCTGGATGCGCGACGAGTACACGGCGGTCAACGCCGACTTCACCGAGCGGGGCGCCCGCCTGGACGAGATCCTCGACATCCTCAAGGGCATGTGGACGCGCGAGGAGTTCGCGCACGAGGGGCCGCACTGGACGATCCCGCGCTCCCACATCGGCCTGCGCCCCGCCCAGCGCCCTTGCCCGCCCGTCTATCTGGGCGGGTTCAGCCCGGCCGCCATGCGCCGTGTCGGCCGCGTCGCCGACGGCTGGGTCGGCGTCGTCCTGCCGCCCGAGGCCCACGCCGGGCTGTGGGGCACGGCCCGGCGGGCGGCCGAGGAAGCGGGCCGCGACCCGGACGCGCTGCGCCGGATCCTGCGGCACAACCCGCGCCCGGGGGCCACGTGCGAGGACATCACCACGCTCCTGGCGGGCGTACGCGCCTCAGGTGCCGACAGCTGCTTCCTCGACCTCCAGCAGTGCGTGCGGGAGCCGGACGAGGCGCTGGAGCTCGGCGTCAAGGTGCTCGACCGCCTCCGGGCGGGCTGACCGGAGGCGGGGCGTGTGCTTCCCGCGGTCCGGATCCTCCAGGGGTACGAGCCGTGGGGCGCGCTCTTCCCCGCGCACGGGGCTGCCGTGCGGGGAAGGGCGTACGCGCCCGGCAGGCCTCCCGCCTTTCCCCGCGCGCGGGGCTGCCGTCCCCCGGCGGCCGGGCGCTCCGTCAGGTGCGCCTCAGGACAGGAGCAGCACCCGGTCCCACGCGGGGGCGGTGTCCGTGGCGGCGGCGAGCAGGGCGAGGACGACCCCGGCCGCGCCGTCGAGGAACCCCGGCCCCTCCTCGGCGAACGCCCTGTCCTTCTCGCACCACGTCAGGAGGCGGCGGGTGAGCTCCACGGCCGCCGCCGAGAACTCCGCGTCCCCGGTGTCGTGCGCGAACCGCAGCGTGATCTGGAGCAGGCCCGCCATGCCGTGGCACAGGCCGGGAGCGGTGCCGGCGCGGCGGCGCGCGGGCGGGCGGCGGTGCGCGGCCTTCAGCGCGCGTACCGCGAGAGCGCGTTGCCGGTCGTCGCCGACGGCGTCCCCGGCGAGCCAGAGCGCCCGGGCGATCCCCGGGGCGCCGTAGCACCACGAGCCGCGCCCCGCCATGGGCCGGGCCGGGGGCGCGGTCGACGAGGGCCCGGGAAGGGGGACGACGGCCGGCCAGTCGGGCCCCCACTCGTCCTCGCCGCTCCGAGCGCCCAGCCACGCTGCCGCCCGTACGAGGGCTTCCCGGTGCCCCGGAACGGTGATGCCGGACCTCAGGGCCAGGGCGAGCAGCGCGACGGTCCCGGCGATTCCGTGCGCCATACCGCAGTTGAGGGCCCCGTACGGGCATTCGGCGCGGCGCCCGGCGTCCCGTATCGCCCCGACGGGGGTGTGCCAGTGGGGGAGGCCCGCGCGCTCACCGCACAGTGCCACCAGGGAAGTCAGCACCGTACGCAGGGCGTCCTCCGACGCGGGGTCCTCCGCGGCCCGGCACAGCAGGTAGGCGCCGGTTCCGGTGAGGCCCGAGATGACGTCGAAGGCACGGGCCGCGACCCCATGGGCGCGGGCGAGCGCCCGGGCCCGTACGGGCACTTCGGCCCGGACGCGTTCGTCCAGCGCCGTGAGCGAAGCGGTGTCACGCGACAGCGACCAGGCCGCGAAGGCGGGCCCCGCCAGGCCGCCGAACAGGCCGGGCGGCGTGCCGGCGGACTCGGCTCCCCCGACCGTGGCGGCGAGGTACCCGTCGGCCATGGCGCGCGGGCCCGGATCCGGTGAGCACCGGTCCAACTGGGCGTACGCGAGGGCGAGTCCGGGACCGCCGTCCGCGAGATCGTGTCGCACACGGGTGGGGACGGCGCGCGGTGGGCCCGCCATGGTGGTGACGAGGCCGAGGACCGAGGCCGCCACGCCCGCGGGCAGCACGGTCGTCCACGGCCTGTCCGTCACGTGGCGTCCTCCTGTGCGCGAGCCGGTCGCGCGGGTCCCGGCGGGGCGGTACGCGCCGGGGGCGTACGCACCGAGGCGGCGCGACCGCGCGTCACCGTTTCGTACCCACCGGGTGGCCGGGGTGAACACACCGGCGGGCGGGTCTCCCCGCCCGCCGGATCCTCGCGGATCCGGCCGGGGGCTGCCGGATCTCCCTGACCTCCCATGGGCTTCTCGCCACATCGGTCGGCCGGTCGGCCGGCAGCCCCGTGCGGGCGCCGTCAGGCGGTGGCGGGCCCGGTGCCGCCGGCGGGCCCGTCCGCGTCGGCGGCACCGGCCGTACGAGTGGACTCCGCCGGTGCGGCGGGCGCGTCGTCCGGCGCGGCGTAGAAGACGGACGTGCCCTGCTTGGTGCGCTGCGCCTGCCCCTTGGCGACCAGTCCTTCCACTGTCGTGCGCACCACCGTGGGCTTGATGGTGCGATCGGGCCGCGCCTCGGCGACGGCGGCGGCGATCTCGGCCGCGGAGCGGGGCTCCGACTGCCGGCCGAGCACCTCGCGGACGAGGCTGACCAGCGTCGGCCCCGCGGTCTTCGGGCCGGCCTGGTCGGTCTTCTCCGTCTTCCCGGCGCTCTCCGCCTTCTCGGACTTCGGGGCCTTCGCGGCCTTCTCGACCTTGGTGTCGGCCTTCGCGTCCGGGGACTTGGCGCTGTTCTTCCGGGCCTTGGCGACGGTCGTCTTCCCGGCGGGCGCCTTGGTGGTGGCGGCCTTGGTGGTGGTCGCCTTCCGCCGTCTGGCCGGCTTGGCCTCGGCGGCGGCCGGACGGGGCTTGGGAACCGTCGCCGTCCCGGTCGCCTCCTGGGGCACCGGTGCCGCGGCGGCCTCCTTGCCCAGCGCCCGCTGCACACCGACCAGCAGGGTGTGGTCGCGGCGCAGCGCGCGCAACCGCTCCTCCAGCGCGGTCACTTCGGCGCCGATGCGTTCCTGTTCCTTGGTGTTGTGTTCCAGGTCCGCAGCCACCTTGAAGGCGTACTGCTCCTTGATTCCGTTGGTTTCCAGCTGAGCATCCGGCACGAACCGCTCCCTCTCTTCGGCGCACGGTGGGGTGCTGACGGATCGTAGAGGCATCGTCCAGCATGATCCTGCGCGTGCGTGACGTATTGCCGACTGTGGAGGAGATCATGCAAGGATCCCGTGGTCGCCGACAAGCGGTGCGCGGGATCGACCGGCCGGATCTCGGACGCGAGGGGGCGGCCGGAACCACCCCCTCGACGCGCCGGTCAGGGGCCGCCGTCGGTGTTACCGCTTACGGCTGTACTTCCTGACGAGTGCTCCGTTGTCGAACGCCCGCACGGAGTCGAGGGTGAAATCGGTGACCGCGAAGTCGGAGCCGAACATCGGCATGCCCGAGCCGTACACCTGCGGGTAGGTCTTGATGACGAGCTCGTCGACCTCGTCCAGCAGCTCGCCCGCGACGCGCGAGCCGCCGCAGAGCCAGATGCCCAGCTCGCTGTCCTCGGCCTTCAGTTCGCGGATCTTGCCGACCAGGTCCTCGGTGATGAGCGTGACGTTCGCGTCGGGCGACTCGCCGACCGTGCGCGACGCGACGTACTCGCGGAGGTGCCCGTACGGGCTGGTGACGCCGGCGTCCAGGGCGAGCTGGTAGCTGGCGCGGCCCTGGACGACCGTGTCGAACCGGCGGCTCTCCAGGCCCTCGAGGCCGAGGGCCGCCCGGCCTCCGGCCGAGATGGTCTCCGGGTAGTCCGTCTTGAGGAAGTCGAGGAACTCCTCGTCGACGTACTGGTACATGGAGGAAGCGTCACCACTCGGGTCGCCGATGAAGCCGTCGATCGAGCAGGCGACGAAGTAGGTGAGGTGGCGCAAGGTGATCCTCGGTTTCTGTGGGAGATGAGGTGAGGTGGTCGTGGCGGGATTCCTCACCCCACCGGAGAACCACTTCGCATATAGTGCTTCATCTGTAGTGGTTGCGCAAGACCTTTCTTCCGAAGTTTTTCGGAAGTCCCTCGGAAGCCGCACGGAAAGTCGGAGGAGACGCGGATGGCCAGGAATCCCGAACGCAGAACGGCGCTCGTCGACGCCGCCATCGAGGTATTGGCGCGCGAGGGGGCGCGCGGCCTTACCTTTCGCGCGGTCGACACCCAGGCGGGTGTCCCCGTCGGCACGGCGTCCAACTACTTCGCCAGCAGGGACGACCTGTTCACCCAGGCGGGCAGCCGCATCCATGTGCGTATGGCCCCCGACCCGGCCCAGGTCGACGAGGCCATGCGCCCCGCGCCCACCCGTGAACTGGTCGTCGAGCTGATGCGGTGGCTGGTGCGCCGCATGACCGCCGAACGCACCGGTTACCTGGCCATGCTGGAACTCCGCCTGGAGGCCACCCGCCGTCCGGCCCTCCAGGCCGAACTCAACCGCGCCGTCCGCGCCGCCCTGGACGAGAACGTCCGCTTCCACCTGGACGCCGGCCTGCCCGGCGACGAGGACACCGTGCTCGTCCTCTACCTCGCCATGACCGGCCTTCTGGTGGAGTACTTCACCCTGCCGGAGATGCTCTCCGACAGGGACCTCGACGCACTGGTGGAAACGGTGGTCACACGCGTCCTGCCGCCGGAGTGACGGGGGACGGTGTGACGGCCGGCCCTTCGCCCGGGCGCCCGTCCTGCCCGGCCCGCCGTGACACCTCCCATGAGAAGATCCGCTCGCGCCGAGCGCGCTGGTGCCGACCGTGGAAGGTGACGATGTACGCGATATCCCTGGGCGACGACGGGGCCGAGCTGTGCCCGCTCGAACCGTGGCGGGCCGAGGAGTTCCTGGCCCATGTGGACCGGGGGCGGGAGTTCATCGGACAGTACAACGGACTGCCCGACGTCGTCACCGACCTGGAGTCCAGCCGCGCGTTCCTCCAGGCCTACGCGGAGCGGACCGCGGCCGACGCCGGGCGCCTCTACGGCATCCGGACGGACGGCCGGCTGGTCGGCGCGGTGCTCTTCCGGAGGATGGACGTCGCACAGCGCACCGCCGAGGCGGGCTGCTGGCTCGAGCCGTCCGCGGTGGGCAAGGGGCTCGTGACCCGCGCCGTACGCGCGATCGTCGACTGGGCCGTCGAGGAGCGCGGCATCCACCGCGTGGAGTGGTGGGTCTCGGCGGAGAACGAACCCAGCATCGCCGTAGCCCGGCGGCTCGGGATGACGAAGGACGGCGTGCTGCGGGAGAGCTACCTGTACCGGGGCAAGCGGCACGACGAGGAGATCTGGTCGGTGCTCGCACCGGAATGGCGGGCGGCCAAGGGGCAGTCCTGACTCCGCGCGGGGAGAACGGGTTTCGGCGAGTGCGGTCACCGGCTTCCCGGCGCGTTCCGACGAGGCCCCGACGCACCGGCGCCCGCTGTGATCAGCTGGTGCCGTGGAAGCCATATGGACAAGTGTCGTAGCCGTCGGGGGCACTCTCCTGGGTGCCGTGGTCACCCAGGTCTTCCAACGCCTCGCCTCCAGGCGCGGGGAGTTGTTCGCCCGCTCCGAGGCGCTTCGGCAGGAGCGCATGGCCACGTTCAGCGCGTTCGCCGCGGCGGCGGAGGAATACCGCCACGGCCAGGCGGACCGCTGGTACCGCATGCGGCAGGACCCGGGCGGACAGGACTTCGTCACGGCCCGCGACGAGGCGCACCGCCTCCGGACCGCGACACGGCAGGTCCTCTACCGGATCAAACTGCTCACCGACGACCCGGAAGTGATCCGCGCGGCCGAGCGGGCCTACGCGTGCACGCGGGACGTGTCGACGGCGGGGGACCAGCCGGAGCGGGACGGGCTGGACGCCCGGGCGCGCGACGCCATAGAGGCGTTCGTGGCCCGTGCCGCGCCGCTGGTCCACCGGCCCTCGCCCCGCTGAACCGGGCACGGAGCCTCCCTGAACCGGGCACGGAGCCCCTCCGATAACGATTGGTCCGGAAGGGCCGGCGTCGGCGACAATCCCCGGCATGATCCAGAAGTCCCCGGCCGCGCTCGTCGACGAGCTGCTCGCCGTCATCGACCCGATGCCCCGCCCCCGGCGCCTGCGCCACACCGCACTCCGCGCCCGGGAACTGCGCGACAGCGGGGAGCTCGGCCCGGTGGTGGCCGAGCTGGCGCGGCGCGGGGCGTACGGACGGGGGCTCGCGGCGCTGGCCGCGCGAGCGGGCCATGACTCCGCCTGGCTCCAGGCCCGCCTGACCGACCCCGAATCGGCCGTACGGCACCACGCCGTCACCGCCGTCCGGCGGGGGGACGTACCGGACGCCGCAGTCACGGCGGCGATGGAGGACGCCCCGGCCGCCGTACGGCGCGAACTCACGCGCGCCGTCGTCGCCGGCCGGCGCACCGCGCTCGCGGACACCCTCGTACGGTCCGTCCGCGCCCGCTGGGGCGACGACGAGGCGGCCAGGCTGCTCCCCGCCTGCGGCCCCGGCACCGTCGCGGAACTGCTGCCCGGCCTCTTCCACCGCGTCACCGGATGGACCGGCCTCGCCCGCCACCACTCCGCCGCGATCCTGGACGAGGCCGGACGCCAGCTCGCCGCGATACCCGAGACCTCGCGGCGCGACTGGTGGGCGGCGAACGCGGCGAGCGTGGCGGCCACGGTCGAAACCGAGCCCCAGCGGGTGCTCGACCTGCTGGAACGGTACTGCCACGACGAACTGCCCGACCGCGTCCAGCACCGGATCAGCCGGCTGGCGGCCGCGGCCCCCGGCCGCACCGTCCGGCTGCTGCTCGCCCCCGAACGCGGCACGGCACACCCGCTCCGGCTCGGCACGCCCGTACTGCGCACTCTCGTCCGTCACGACCCGCCCGAACTCACCGACCTCGCCCGCGCGCTGGGCCACGACCAGCGCGCCCTGGCACACCTGCTGCGCAGGATGGCCCCCTCCCGGCGCGCAGCCTGCTACGACGCCGCCATGACCGGCCGCGCCACCGGCCACTCCGTCCTCTCGGACGAGCTCCTCGAAGCACTGCCGCGGGCGCGGCGCGAGGCCGAGGCGCGGCGGATGGCCGCCCAGGCCCGGGAACACGGCGCCACCTGGCAGCGGGTCCTCGGCTGCGTCGCCTTCCTGCCGGTGGCGGAGGCACGGCCCGAACTGCTCGCCGCGACCCGCCGCCCCCTGCC
The DNA here is from genome assembly GCF_021228125.1 of Streptomyces albireticuli. Lineage (GTDB taxonomy): Bacteria > Actinomycetota > Actinomycetes > Streptomycetales > Streptomycetaceae > Streptomyces > Streptomyces albireticuli. The sequence goes on along the minus strand of NZ_JAJQQS010000013.1, from coordinate 122,309 downwards.
CGAGGACCGGGCGTACGCGTACCAGCTGCTGCTGCGCAACGCCGCGCGCACCCGCGAACCCGCCGCCGTCACCGCGCTCCTCGCGGACGACCTGGACCGGCTGCGCAACGAGCAGGACCCGGTGCGCTCCCCGGCGCTGACCGCGCTCGCCGGCATCCACCCCGCGCTGTTCACCCGCGAGGCCGTACCCCACCTCGAACGCGTCGCGACGGACGCCCTCGAAGCCCGCGACCTGTCCTGGAACGGGGTGTCCGCCCTCGGCGACCTGGCACACTCCCTGCTGCGCGAGCACGCGGGCACCGCCGGGAAGGAGCTGACGGACTGGGCGCTGCGCACCCTCACCCGGCTCCTCCCCCACAGCCGCCCCCGGCTGGAAGGACTGAGGCACGGCCAGGAGCGCGCGATCCTCGACGCGCTGCTCCCCTCCGTCGAGGCGGCCGCGGCCAGGGCCGACCACGCCCCGCTGCTCCACCTGGCCCGCGGCCTCGGCCGCCGCGCCCACGCCTTCCCCGAGATCCAGGACCTTCTCCGGCGGGCGGTCCGGGAGGGCACCGACGGCACGGCGATCCAGGCCGTGTGGCTGTGGCTGGACGACCCGAGGACCAGTGACGAGCGTCTGTGCGAACTCCTCGCGCTGGACGCGTCGTTCGCCACCCATCCACTCGTCGCCCGCGTACTGGCGAACCGCCGCACCGACCTCCTGGACATCGTCCTGGGCGACACCCCGCCGTACGGCCGGCTGCTGCCCGCGAACAGGCACTGGCTGCCGCTCGTGGGACCCTGCGCGGCGAGCTGGACGCCACGTCAGCAGGCCGCCGCGGCCCGCCTGCTGGCCCGCGCCGCACAGGACACCTCGCTCACGACCCACCAGCGCGCCGCCGCGATCCGCGGTGCCGCGTGGATCCCGGGACACGGCACCGAGATCCTGCGCCACCACGCCGACGGCGCGGAGGTGCCCCTGGCCGAGGCGGCGCTCGCCGCGCTGGCGCACACGGACCGCCCGGGCGAGCACCTGACGGCGCTGCTCGCCCACGCCGGCGGCGACCGCGCCAGGGTGGCGATCTACGCCGCGACCCGCGTGAGCCGGTTCGTCGCGCCGTCGCACCTGGCCGTCGCGCTGCGCGGACTCCTGCTCGCCGACGGCGGGGTGAAGGTGACCAGCCGCAAGGAGGCCGCCCGCCTCGCGGCCGCCGTGCTGCCCGTACGGGAGGCGGCCGCCCTGCTCGCCGAGGCGTGCGCGCACCCGGGCCAGCACCGCGACGTCCAGGCCGCCTGCGTGGCCGTCACCACGGACCTGCTGGACCTCCCGGAGGCGTGGGAGATGCTGGAGGCCGCCGTCACGGGGCGGCGCGAGCTGCGGTCGGCGGTGCTCGGCACCTCGCCCTACCAGCTGCGCGAGGAACACCGCACGCGCTACGCCGGGCTGGTCCACGCCATGTGCCGCACCGACGACCCCGAGGTCGCGGAGGCAGGGTACGCGGCGCTCGAGGAGTGGTCGCGCTGGGTGCCGGAGGCCGCCGGCACCCTCGTGGACGTCGTCACCGACCTGGACGACCGCACCGGCTGGCGGACCGCGGCCACCACGCTGTGCCGTGTCGTCACCACGGGCCCGTCCGGCACCCCGGATCCAGCGCCGCTCCTCCGCGCGCTCGGCATTCTGATCGCCGCCGACGCGGGTGGCGGGACCCCCGACGCGGAGCCCGACCGGGACCGCCCCGCCCCACGGAGGGTCCGGCACGTCGTCGCCCGTCTGATCGCGGGCGGCCGGTGGAACCGACGCCTCACGTCGCCCGTCACGCACGCGGTCGTCGAACTGCTCCGCACTTCGCCGGACTTCGTCGCCGACGCGGTGGAACTGACCGCGCAGAACCTCGACCTGGACGCGACGCCGGACGCGCTGGCGGCGGAGCTGACCCGCCTGGCCGGGCTCCACGACGGCAGGCCCGCGCTCGCCGCCCGTACCGCCGAAGGGCTCGACCAGCGGCTGCGGACCTCCCGGAACGGCGACGACCACGCCTTCGGACAGGCCGCCCGTACCCTGTCCCAGGACGGCGGCCACGCCGCCGGGCTGCTCGCCGTCACCCTCACCGCCACCGGCGGCCGCCGCACCGACTGGGCGGACCACTGGCGCGAGAGCCTGCGCGAGCTGCGCCGCCACCCGCACCCGGACGTCCGCGACGCGGCCCTCGCCCTGACCACCGCGGCGGAGTAGCCGTAGCCGGCCGGGCTCACGCCTCTCCGGGTGACGCCGGGCGTGACGTGTTCGGGGCCGCGCCACTCCTTAGGGGAGGAAGAATCCTTCCTCCCCTGCGCTGAACGAGTGAGCCGACGGATCGGCGCCGCTGTGACGGGCATGCCGGAGACCAAGGCACTCGCGAGGTTTGAGAGGTCGAGATGAAACCCTTCCGACTCCCCGCCCTGGTGGTCGCTCTGGTGTTCACCCTCGGCGCGACCGCCGCCTCCGCGTGGATCCACGGCACCTCGGCCCCGGCGACCGCCGGGTACGGCGCCGGGACCGCGCACTCCCATGTCTCCGTCGCCGGCGGGTCCTTCGGCCTTTCCGTGGAGTGCTCCACGGGCCGGGACCCGGCGAGGGGAGGCGCGCCCGGCACCGCCGCGAGCCCCTCCACCGCCGCGAGCCCCCCGTCCATGACCGCCGACCGGAGCGTGTCCACCACGGACGTCAGTACGTCCCGGCAGGACGTCAAGGCCGTAGCCGTCTGCTCCACTCCCTGAACGGGCGGTGACGCCGGGGGACCGACCGGGGGGTGCCGGGGGTGCCGATGCCCGGGCCGGGAGCCGCCCCGGTCCGGGCGTCGGCGGGTCCGGCGGGACGCGGACGTACGGGAGTCCGGCCCGTCACGCCGCGATACGGGCGCGCCCGGCCGCTTCGGCCGGCGACTTCGGACGGCGACTAGTGTCGCGGCCGCCGGCCCGCCGCCTCACGCCGTACGGTCGGGGCCCGGCGGGGCGGGCGGCACCGCCTGCCCGGCCGCTCCACGAAGGCCGAGCGGCGTGCGGAACGGAGCCGGCGGCGCGAGGGCCGGGCGAGCCGGAGGTGTTCCTCCGGCGGTGTCGCGGTACCGGTCCGCTCCGCCGCGCCCCGAAGCGGCAGCGGCCGCCCGGCGCCGACGGCCGCCGAGGCGAGCAGCGTCAGGGCGACGACGACCGCCCACACCGGGACGATCCCCACGAGCAACGGTGCGACCGCGGGGGCGAGTACGCCCAGCCACCGCACCGCACTCCGCGGCCGGGCCCCGCGGGCCGAAATCAACGTGTTCCGGTTGAGCCTCGTCATCCGCCGGCCTCCCGACCCCGCGTGCCGCATCCGCCTCCCCCCAGGAGAACAGGACGGGGGACAGGTACACAGGGCACACGAGGGGAGCTCACGGATCGCGGCACACGCCCGCGCTCCGTCGCTCACCTCCCGGCTCCGGACCGTACCGGTCAGGACGCGCGTCAGTAGCCTCACCGGCCCCGCCGGCCCGGGTGACGGGAGGAAACCATCACCGCTTACCGTGGAGGGCCCGGGAGCGCGGACGACAGCCGGGCGACCGGTCGGCGGATGTCCGATCGTCGCACCATCTGCCGTCGGGCCCGGAACGATCCTTGTGCGCGCCAGTGATCCACGTCACCGGAACACGGGGCGGCGAGCGGACATATCTCTACGTGAATCAATCGATGCAGGCCCGCATCCGGGCCGGCGACCCCGAGGCCTTCCGGCGGCTGTTCCGGGAGCACGCCCAGCTCGTCCACCGGTACGCCCTCCGGAGCACCGGTGACTGGGCGACGGCCGACGACGTCGTGTCCCTGACGTTCCTGGAGGCGTGGCGGCTGCGCGACAGGCTGCGGGTCGACGGTGACAGCGCCCGGCCATGGCTGATGGGCGTGGCCGTGAACGTCCTGCGCAACATCTCCCGCACCGCCCGTCGCCACGAGAAGGCCCTCGCCCGTATGCCCGCCAGGGACACCGTGCCGGACTTCGCCGGCGAGCTGGTCGACCGGATGGCCGACGCCGAGCAGCTCGCCGCGGCCAAGAGGGCCCTGGGGAAGCTGCGCCGCGCCGAGCGCGAGGTCGTCACCCTGTGCGTGTGGTCCGGCCTGAGTTACGCGGAGGCGGGCGAAGCGCTCGGCGTTCCCCTCGGAACCGTGCGGTCACGGCTCTTCAGGGCCCGCGAACGACTGCGCCGGCTCGCCGAGCGCGAGCTGCGCGAGAACGCCGCCGACGCCGCCGTAGGCCCTCCCGTACCCGGGCGCCGACCCGGGACGACCCTGCCGAAGGAGAAGTGGAACCGATGAAGCGCATGTCCCGGCGGACCGTCGAACCGCTCGGCCACGCCGAGTTCGACCTGCTGCTGCCCCGGCCCGTCGACGGCCTCATGCCGAACGCCCGGCAAGAGGCCATCGAGGACTATCTGATGGACGAGATCACCCGGACCGCCCCGGAACGGCCCCGGGTGCGCCGCGCGGCCTGGGTCGCGCTCCCGGTCGCCGCCGCCGTGATCGCGGGAGCCGTGATCGCCGCCCCGGCGGAGCCGGAACGGGACTCCCGCGCCGGAGCCCCGGAGGCCCGCGAACGGCCCGGCCCGGGCCTGACCGGCCTCGTGGACCGCATCTCCCTCGCGGCTGCGCGGCAGCCCGCCCTGGAACCCCGGCAGGACCAGTACCTCTACATCGAGAGCGTCACCTCCGGCTTCACGGTCGACCGGTCGGACGGCACCGAGAGGGGAGTGGTGACACCTCCGCACAAGCGTCAAGTGTGGATCTCCCCGGACGGGAGCAAGAGCTTCGTCCTCGAACCGGAGCACGCCTTCATGGACAAGCGCGGGGAGGACCTGGACACCCCCACCGGCGACGACCGGAACTCCTACAACGCCGTCAAGAAGCTCCCCGCCGACCCGGACGCGCTCCTCGAGCGGCTCTACGGCGGGGGCAAACCCGGAAACCTCCCGGACGACTGGTCGGCGTTCGCGGAGGTCGGCCGGATCCTCGACGAGCAGCTCACCACACCGCGGACGAGCGCCGCGCTCTACCGCGCGGCCGCCAGGATCCCGGGCGTCGAGGTGGTGGAGAAGGCCACCGACGCGCGCGGCCGCACCGGAATCGCCCTCGCCTTCACCGCCCTGTACGACCGCCAGGAATGGATCTTCGACAAGGACAGCTACGCCTACCTCGGCCGGCGCAGCGTGCTGGTCAAGGAACGCTGGGGCCTGAAGCCCGGCACCGTCCACTTCCAGTCCGCGGTCGTCGGGCGGGCCGTGGTCGACGCCAAGAGGCAACTCCCGGACGGCCGCATGCTGTGAGGCGGTGACGGCCCGATCGACGGCGGGCCGGGCTCCCGGGCCGTTCACGCTCCGGGTGGCGCACACGGCGTCACCCGGCGGCCCACGGCCGCGCCCCGGCGTCCGGCGCGCGGCCGGAGCCGCCCGCGCGCGGCACCCTCAGCACTGCGCACTACGGACTCCACCACCGCGATGCGTACGATTCGGACGTGATCGTCTACGCCCCGGCAGTACTGTTCCTCGTCCTCTTCGGCATCGGCGTGCTACGCGACCGCCGGCGCTTCAGCAACGCCGTGTACCTCGGACTCGCCGTCATATCCCTGTTCTTCGTCCTGATGCGGCTGGCCGCGGAGAACGGCCGGCCCTTCCTGGAGTGGCTCGTCGTGGCGCTGCTCCTGATCCCCTTCCTCGGCGCCCTGGTCCTGCCGGTCTTCCTCCTGGCCAACGGCGTCAAGATGATCCGCAAGGAGGGCCGCAGCCCGGCGAACCTCCTCTCCTTCCTCTGCGGTCTGGGCATCATCGGGCTCATCGGCCTGCTCTTCGCCGCGGCCGCCACCCGCTCCGTCTCCCTCGCGGCCGTCGCCGGCACCACCCTGCTCATCTTCGGCTATGTGTCGTTCCTCTTCTTCTGCTTCATCGGCTACGCCTTCCTCTACGGCCGCCTCCGGCCCCGCCGCGACGTCGACTTCGTGGTCGTGCTCGGCTCCGGCCTGATCGGCGGCGAGCGCGTCCCGCCGCTGCTGGCCAGCCGCCTGGAGCGCGGGCGCGAGGTGTACGAGGCGCAGGCCGCGCGCGGCAACCCGCCCGTGCTCCTCACCTCCGGCGGCCAGGGCCCCGACGAGCGGCTGCCCGAGTCCCACGCCATGGCCGACTACCTCACCGAGCGCGGCTTCCCCGCCGAGCACGTACGGCGCGAGGACCGCTCCCGCACCACGGAGGAGAACCTCGAATACAGCAAGGCCCTTATGGCGGCGGACCGCGGCGACTACTCCTGTGTGATCGTCACCAATAACTTCCACGCCTTCCGGGCCGCCCTGATGGCACGGAAGACCGGTGTCAACGGCCAGGTCGTGGGCTCGCCGACGGCCGCCTACTTCTGGCCGAGCGCGACCATCCGCGAATTCGTCGCGGTCTTCCTCCAGCACAAACTCGTCAACTTCACCGTCTGCGGGCTGCTCGCCCTCATGGGCCTGTCCGTCCTGCTGCTCACCTGACCCGGCGCCGATCGCTTGTCCGGCCGGGGTGAGCCGTCAGGACCGGCCGTCCACGAAGATCATCTTTCCATGGCGCGAGGGGACCGACGGTTCCCGGCCATGGGACCACCCGGGTGTGCGGGAGTGAAACGGGCGTGCGGCAGGATGACTTCCCGCGCCCCGGCTCACCCCCGTGGCCAGGTGCGATCACGATCCGTGGGGACAGGCAGGTACAAGGTGACGAATCATTACTTCGGGCCGCCGGCGGCGTACGACGCCGCCGCGGCGCTCTCCGTGACGGCAGGGGGACACCGATGACCCGGGCTCTGACACTGCACGACATCATCGTGGCCGGCATCGCGCTGGCCGCGGGTCTGGCCGTGGCCCTCGTGCTGCGGGTGATCCTGCGCTGGCTCGGTGTGCGGGCCGCGCGAACCCGCTGGGGCGGCGACGACATCATCGTCGACGTGCTGCGCACGCTCGCCCCCTGGTCCGCGGTGGCGGGCGGGGTCGGGGCGGCCGCCGCCGCCCTCCCGCTGACCCGTCAGGTCGGGAACATCGTCAGCGAGGTGCTGACGACCGTGGTCATCCTGATCGCGACGGTCACCGCCGCCCGGGTGGTCGGCGGTCTCGCGCGGTCCCTGGCGCAGTCCAGATCCAGCATCGCCGGATCGGCCACGATATTCGTCAACATCACGCGCGTCGTGGTGCTGGCGATGGGCTTCCTCGTCGTCCTCCAGACCCTCGGCATATCCATCGCCCCCTTGCTCACCGCCCTCGGCGTGGGTGGTCTGGCCATCGCCCTGGCCCTCAAGGACACCTTGGCCAACCTCTTCGCCGGGGTGCACATCCTCGTCTCGAAGACGGTGCAGCCCGGTGACTACATACGCCTCAGCAGCGGCGAGGAGGGCTATGTCCGGGACATCAACTGGCGCAACACGGTGGTGGAGGAGCTCTCCAACAACCTTGTGATCGTCCCGAACGCCAAGCTCGCCGGCACGAACATGACCAACTTCACCCGGCCCGAACAGAAGCTGTCCGTCACGGTGCAGGTGGGCGTCTCCTACGACAGCGACCTGGAGCACGTGGAACGGGTCACCAACGAGGTCGTGGCGGATGTGATGAAGGACGTCTCCGGCGCGGACCCGGACCACGAGCCGGCCGTCCGCTTCCACACGTTCGGGGACTCCCGCATCGGCTTCTCGGTGGTCCTCGGGGTCGGCGAGTACAGCGACAAGTACCGCATCAAGCACGAGTTCATCAAGCGACTGCACCAGCGGTACCGCGCCGAGGGCATCCGCATCCCGTCCCCGGCCCGCACGGTCTCCCTCCAGCAGACCCCCGACCCCACGATCCCGCACCCCCGCCCGTCCCTGGACGTGGCACCGGAGCGCGTCGGCACCACGGGCTGACGCCGGACAGTGCCGACCGCCCGTACCCGACCGGAGCGGGCACAGGATGTCGGGTCCGGCGGGGGCGGCCACTCCTAACGTGAGTGAGCGAAGGGAAGGAGACCGGAGTGCTGGAGCGGCTCAACCAGGCCATGGAACACATCGAGGGCCACCTCGACGAGAAGATCGAGGCGGCCGACCTGGCGCGGATCGCGGTGACGTCGGAGTACCACTTCCGGCGGCTGTTCTCCGCGCTGGCGGGGATCCCGCTGTCGGAGTACATCCGGCGCAGGCGGCTCACGGTCGCCGGCGCCGAGGTGCTGGCCGGCGAGCGGACGCTGCTCGAGGTCGCGGTGCGGTACGGCTACACGTCGGGGGAGGCGTTCGCGCGTGCGTTCCGTGTCATGCACGGCGTCGGTCCCGGCGAGGCCAGGCGGTCCGGTGCGAGTCTGCGCTGCCAGTCCCGGTTGTCCTTCCGCCTCACCGTCGAAGGGAGCAGCAGTATGCGATACCGGATCGTGGAGAAGGAGGAGTTCCGTGTGGTCGGCAGGAAGACACGTGTCGCCCTCGTGCACGAGGGGGTGAACCCGGCCCTCGCCGAGTTCATCCGGGGCATCGGCCAGGAGACGCTGGAGCGCGTCCGGAGCCTGTCCGACCAGGAGCCGGAGGGGATCGTCGGGGTGAGTGACGACCTCGACCCGAGCCGGGCCGAGGGCACCGAACTCGACTACTACCACGGGGTGGTGACCCGGGCCGCCGTGCCCGAGGACATGGACGCGCTCACCGTCCCGGCCGGCACCTGGGCCGTCTTCGAGAACTCCGGTCCGTTCCCGCAGGCGCTCCAGCACCTGTGGCGGGACGTTTTCACCCAGTGGTTCCCGTCCAACCCCTACCGGAGCCGGCCCGGGCCCGAGATCCTGCGGACCCGGCTGTCGCAGGACGCGGCGCGGGCGGACGCGGAACTGTGGATACCCGTGGAGCGGTCCGCCCTCTGAGCGGCGGCGCGCGGCGGCCCCGGGCCGCCGCGCGGCGGCCGGCGCTGCTCCGCCTTCGGCTCGCGTTCGGCCGCGCCGATGTCGACGACACGCCGCACCCTCACCTGGACGAGTGATTCCGGTACGAGGGGTAACAGGAGCACACTCCTGAGTGGATGGTGCGCACCTCCGTCTCACCCGAGCGTCCCGGCCGCTGTCGCGTGCCCGGGGCGCGCCCGGACGAAGGAGGGCCCGCCCATGTTCCCAGCCACAGCCCGCCGGCTGATCGCCGGCGCGGTCACCGTCACGGGGCTTCTCTCGCTCACGTTGACCGCGAACGGCGCGGATCCGGCCGTGGCCGACGGCCGGGCGGCGGCCACGGTCCTGAGCTGTATCGGCCAGATCGACATGAATGTCGTCGATACCCCCGGGGGGACGGCGACCGGTCGCGGCAAGCTGGTGTGCGCGGAACCCGGTAGGCCGGATCTGGCCGCCGCCATCGTCATCTCGGGATCCGTCACCGGCGGCGGCGCGAGGGTGACCGAGACGCGAACGTCCGACACCATCAGCTTCGAGACGGGAAAGGAGTCGCACCTCACGATGGACAGGAGGTTCGAGAGGTCCTCCGACGAAATCAAGGGTGACGCCGGTTCCGCGGGTAACGGCCGGGTCGACAGCGGGGAGTTCGCCGGTGCCGCCGCGCGCGACAAGGGCGTCGGTTCGTTCGTCATCGGAGCGACCGGCACGACCTACAGCATGGACCGGCTCACGCTCACACTCGACCGGTGAACATCGGAGCGACGGGCCCGCGAGGACGGACCGGCCGACCGGCTTCCGGTGTTCCCCCGGGAGCCGGCGGTCCTGCCGGTTCCCTCGGCGACGGGGCCGGGCTCAGCCGCCGAGCTTCGTCGGCGCGGGGAGCCCGCCACCGCCCAGCTTGGCCGGGTCGGGCAGCTGGGCGGCGTCACCCGTCCGCGAGAAGGTGTCCTTCCTGCCGTCGGCCCAGGAGACGACGAGCGTCTTGCCGTCCGCCTGGTCGACCTTGCCGGACGCGCGGTCGGTGTTGCCGTCGGCGCAGGTGAGGGTGAAGGTCACCGGCTTCTTGTCGACGCCCACGGTGCCGGTGCAGGCGCGCTTGCCGCTGTCGGCGTAAAGGGCGGCCTTGCCCTGATAGACGGACAGGCCGACAGGGCCGTCGCCGGACCGCGCGGCGTAGACGCCGTCGAGCGCGCTCCCGCCCTTGCCTCCGGAGGCCCCGTCACCCGCCGGCGGCGAGGGGGCGGCGGACGGAGCGCCGGCCTCCTTCTTGCCTCCGTCCTTGTCGCCACCGCTGCCGCAACCGGTCATCAGCACAGCGGCGACCAGCGCCGCCCCCGTGAACTGTGCTGCTCTGCGCACGATTTCCTCCGTGACGTCCAGTGGGACAAGAGGTCACAAGCTAACACCGGCCCTTCCGTCACGGGGTGTCATGAGCGCACGGTTACGTGGGTGTTACATCTTCCTTTGTCCGTCCGGTCGCGCGCCCGCCGTGAGCCGCGCCTCCCGTGGCGGGGAGGCGCGGCGACGGCCGGCCCGCGTCAGATCACCAGTGCCGCCATCGGCCAGCGCCGTACCTGATAGGGCGCCCACCAGACGTGGTCGCCGACCTCGATCGCCAGTTCCTCCTGGAGGAGGTCGGCCAGTACGGCCGGTGGGACGGAGGCGGCCGGAGCGCCGTCGGCCAGGGTGGCGATCGCACGCCGGTAGCCCGGGTCGTCGATGGTGAACCGGCGCAGCTGCCCGCGGCGGCGGTCGCGGACCTGGAGGAAGCCGGGCCCTTGGCGGTAGGCGCACTTGCAGAGGTAGAAGCTGTCGCGCCAGTTCCTCAGGGCACCCTCGGCGTCCGGGGGCCCGGACAGGGTGCGGGGAGGGTGGAGATGGCCCAGCGGTACCCATGCCTCCGGGGCGTCGGCGATACGGGCCTGCCAGTCCACCGCGACGGCCAGGCCGGTGAGCGCGCCGACCAGGCTCAGCGCACGGACGTCCCAGGCGGGATCCGTCGCGCCGGTCAGGTCCACCGGCCGGGGGAGGGCCACCCGCCGGGCGCCGGCGGCGAAGAGCGCGTCCGCGCCGTCGACGACGGGCCCGGAGGGCACCTCCAAGAGGCCCAGCTCCATGCCGGCCACCCGGCACACCGAACGGTCGTGGTCGCGCCAGGCGGTCACCGCGAACGCGGTGGCGGGCGCGGCTTCGGTGCTCGTGGTCATCGTCCTCCTCCGGACAGGTGCCCGCCCGCCGTCACGCGGGCGCCGACTCGAGCCGCGCCGCGAGGTCCGCGGCCTCCCGGGCGTCGTTCTCCTTGAGGTAACCGAGGCGCAGCAACTCCTGGTTGACGGAGGCCGGCGCCACGTGCACGTACTGACCACCGTCCTCGTAGACCAGGCCGAGGCTCCGCCAGTGCCGCAGTGTTTGCCGCACCCGGTCCTCCCCCGGATCGCCGGGGCCGGCCGGGGCCCGGTCGGCCCCGGCCCCGGCCGCCGCCCGCAGCTTGCGCGCGGCGGCGGTGACCGTGTGCGGCTGGTCGAGCAGGCGGAACAGCGCCGTCTCCTCGGGGCCGGTCAGCTCCAGGACGGTCCAGTCGAAGGCGCGCCGCCTGCTGACCAGCACGATCCGGTCGCCGAAGTCGCAATGGGTCAGACGGCTGCCCGCGTAGGCCCGCTGCCAGGTGGCGACGGCGGCGTTGAGCCGGTCGACGACCTCGTCGGCGATGCCGCGGGGAGGCACGTCGAAGATGTACGCCAGGTCGAACAACTCCGCCTCGGGCAGGTCGAAGATGAATCGATACTGCTGGGCCGGCCGGAGCTCGGAGAAGCCGAGTCCGGGGTTGTCGAAGTACGGGCTGAACCGCTCGACGGCGATCCGGGCGGACTGGCTCGCGGGTGGATTGAGGTGCTCCAGGGCGGGCATCTGGGCGACGGCGTCGTCGTAGTCCCCGGCCTCCTCGCCGGGGAACCCGTGCAGGTAGTTCCAGGCCACCGTGAGACCGGCCGTGGCGGCGTCGCGCAGCATGCGGACGTTCTGGCAGCCGGTGACGCCCTTGTCCATCAGGGCCAGCACCTTGCTGTTCAGGTTCTCGATCCCGGGCTGGACGTAGACGACCCCCGCCTCGGCGAGGGTCCGCAGTTGATTCAGCCGCATATTGGACTTGATCTCGTACTGGAGCCTGAGGTCGTAGCCGCTCTCCTTCAGCCGGGGGAGCAGCGACTTCAGGTAGTTCATGTCGAGGATGTTGTCGACCACGTACATGTCCAGGACACGGTGTCTGCGGGCCAGTTCCACGATCTCCTCGAAGAAGACGCCCGGGTTCTTGCTGCGGAACTGCATGGAGGAGCCGTTCAGGCCGCAGAACGTGCAGTGGTGCTTCTCCCCCCACCAGCAGCCGCGGGCCCCCTCCACGACGAGCTTGGGCTCGACCCAGGAGCGGGCGCGGGAGGACGCGAGGCGTTCGAAGTAGCCGGTGTAGTCGGGCGGCAGGATCGCCGCGGGCGGCAGCGGCCTGGTGTTCATGGGATTGACGACGGAGCGGCTCAGCCCGTCCCGCCAGCAGATCCCCGGCACACCGGCCGGCTCCTCCTTACGGCCGATCGCGGCCAGCAGGGCCGGGAACGACTCCTCCGCCTCGCCCCGCACCACATGGTCGACAAAGGTGAAGTTGCGGTGGAGCGCCTCGCCCTGCTTGCCGTCGCAGTTCGCGCCGCCCAGGACGGTGACGATGCCGGGGGCGAGCCGTTTGACGTGCCGCGCGGCGGCCAGCGCGGCGGTGTTCTGCTGGAAGGTGGAGGTGAACCCGACGACGTCCGGCGCCAGGTCCACGACGCGCCGGGCGACGTCCAGGACGAACTCCTCGGCCACGGTGTGCAGCATCCGGGCCTGCTCCAGCCGGTCTTCGGAGAGCCTCGCGCGTGTCGCCTCGGTGAACTCCTCGACCCGCCACCCCGGGTCGCCGTACAGGGCCGAGGAGAACACCCAGTCGCCACACCCGAGGAAGTACGAGGCGAGGGAGTAGTACTCGTAGTCGCGAAGCGTGAATCCGGTACGCCCGGTCACCCAGTCGACATAGTCGATGTTGGCGTGCATCACTTCGGCGTGGGAGTCCGGGACACGCTCGTCGACACTGCGTTTGAGGATTCCGAGGGCCAGCGACGGGAGGTCGATGGAGGCCCACGGCATGTTCACCAGGAGTATCTGCACGATCGACCTCTTTCGCGGGTCGTCGGTGGTCCGGGAGACGTGCGACGGCGGGGTGCGGCCGGCGGGCCGCCGAGGCGGAGGGGCGGGCCAGGGTCGCCTGGCCCGCCCCGGTCCGTTTACTCCCTGACGGCGGGGATGGGGATGTCGATGAGGCGCATACCGGTCTGGTACTCGCCGTCCTCGGCCTCCTCGAGTGGATCGTTGTGGATGATGTCCTTCTCCATGTCGTCCCTTTCGCTCGGCGGGCTGAGGTGGTGCCGGGGGATCCGGCCCAGTGCGTAGGGTGCGCCCCGGCCCGCCGTTTTTGAAGGGGTGTCACATGCGAAACGCGTGTGAAGAGTGGAGGAACGGCGTCCATCTTGCCGGGCCGGCCCGGGGCCCGGGCCCGGGTTCACGGCCCGGCCGCGGGTCCACGGCCCGGGCCCGGCTCCCTCATGCCAGCGGGAGCCACATCAGGATGTCGTCGCGGTCGTCACCCTCGCCGACGCGCAGCCCGCCGGGCACCCGGCCGACCTCCTTGAAGCCGTAGCGCGCGTAGAAGTCCTCGGTGCCCTCGCCGCCGCGCACCTCCAGCCGCAGCGCCTCCAGGCCGAGCGAACGGGCGAACGCGATCGTTTCCGTCAGCAGTGCCCCGCCCATGCCGGTGCCCTGGTGCGAGGGATGCATCATGACCAGGACCACCATGGCCCAGTGCCTCATCTTGAAGTCGGAGTTGAGCCTGAGGAACGCCGTGCCGACCAGGCGCCCGTCCGCGCCGCCCTCGTAGGCGCCCAGCATCCGCTGCTCGCCGGAGCCCACGACCTCGGCGACGCGCGCGGTGGCCGAGCGGACGGCCCCGGGGTCGACGGGCGGGACGAACCCGACGGCGCCACCGGCCTCGGAGACCTCGAACCAGAGCCGGAAGAACTCCTCGCGAGCCTCGGGGGTGAGTCGCGGGTCACGGAGAAAGGTAAGTGTCATGCCCGCGATGCAAGCATTACGGACGAGGGGTGCGCAAACCGAGGGCGCCGACGGGGGCGCGGGGCCCGGGGCGGCCGTGGCACGCGGCGGATCCGGGGCAACTGCGGTACGGACGGGACGGGTTGAGGGTTCTTCTGGTCCGGGGTGGCCGCTCTCGGAGCGAGGGGTCAGTCGCCGGCCGGGCGGCCCTGGGAGGCCAGGGTCTGGAGCGCCCCGGCGAGTTGGCCGGGGGCGAGCGGCGGTACGGGCAGCGGGCGGGCGGCCTCGGCCCGCAGGCCGTCCAGGAGCAGGCGGAGGTGACGTCGCCAGGCGCCCGGGGCGACGGTCTCGGAAGCGGGCACGACCCGGCCCAGGGCGGCCAGCGCGAAGAGCAGGTCCTCCACGACGACGTCGCCGCGCAGCGTGCCCTGGTCCTGGGCGCGGTGGATCAGCAGGGAGACCGTGCCGTGGTGATGGGCCTTGAGGGCCTCCAGGGAAGGGATGCCCTGAACGCCGGTGGTCATCAGGTCGTTGGCGCCCCGGTCCTCCGCCAGGCCCGCGAAGATGTACTCGAGGTAGCGGACCAGGCCTTCCCAGGCGTCCTCGGCGTGCCGGGCGTCCTCGCCGCGGCGCAGGGTGTCGGTGAGGCCCTCGCCGAAGACCGCCTCGATGAGCGCGCCCCGGGTGGGGAAGCGCCGGTAGAGAGTGGCGTTGCCGACGCCCGCGCGGCGGGCGATGTCGTCCAGCGGGGCGTCCACGCCCTGCTCGGCGTAGATCTCCCGGGCGGCGGCGACGAGCAGCTCGCGGTTGCGCCGGGCGTCGCGGCGCAGGGGGGCCGGGCGTTCGTTCCCGGCCGGTGACCCGCCGCCCTGTGTGCCGTCGACGCTCATTGCCGTCCCCCGCCCGATGTCGTCCTCGCCCTTGTGAGCAGCACCTTAGCAAGAAAGCGTGGACCACTCCCCGTTTCGTTGCTAGCGTTTCGACCGTCAAACGGGGAGCACTCCCCATTTGACGGGTCGTGGCCTGTCCGGGGTCATGACCGGACGACGAAAGGGCGACAACCCATGTCCACCATGCCCGCGTTCGCGGCCCTCGCCCCGGCAGGCACGGACTTCACCGCCGACCCGTACCCCGTCTACGCCCACCTCCGCGACAAGGGCCCCGTGCACCGGGTGGCCACTGAAGGCGCCGGGGACATCTGGGTGATCCTGGGATACGACGAGGTACGGGCCGCGCTCACCGACGCCCGGCTGAGCAACGACGTACGTCACTCCGCCCGCTGGGCGGACGACGGCGGCCACGCCATCGGCCGCAACATGCTCCAGACCGACCCGCCCCACCACACCCGGCTGCGCAGGATGGTCGCGGGGGAGTTCACCGCCCGCCGCATCGAGGCCCTGCGGCCGCGCGTGCGACAGCTGACCGACGAGCTCCTGGACGCCATCGCCCCGCTGGGCGGCGCCGACCTCGTCGAGTCCTTCGCGCGGCCGCTGCCCATAGCGGTCATCTGCGAGCTGCTCGGAGTGCCGGCGGCGGACCGCGAGGCGTTCCACGAGTGGTCCCACGACATGATCTTCCCGGCGACACCCGAGGCCGGGGCCGCCGCGGCCGGGGCGATGACCGACTACCTCACCGGCCTCCTCCGCGCCAAGGACCGGTCACCCGGCGACGACCTGCTCAGCGCGCTGGTCCGGGCCCGGGACACCGAGGACGGCCGGCTCTCCCCGGAGGAACTCCTCGGCATGGCCTTCCTGCTGCTCGTCGCGGGCCACGAGACCACCGTCAACCTCCTGGCCAACGGCACGTACGCCCTTCTCACGCACCCCGAACAGCTCTCCGCCCTGCGCGCCGGACCGGAGCTCCTCGACGATGCGATCGAGGAGATGCTGAGGTACGAGGGCCCGGTGACCTCCGCGGCGTACCGCTGGGCCACCGAGCCCGTGGAGATCGGCGGCGTGACCGTCCCGGCCGGCGAGGCCGTCCTGATCCTGCTCGGTTCGGCCTCCCGGGACCCGCGCCGCTTCGCCGGACCGGACCGCTTCGACATCCGGCGCCCCCGCACGGGCGGCGGCCACCTCGCCTTCGGCCACGGCGTCCACCACTGCCTGGGCGCCCCGCTGGCCCGCCTGGAGGCGGCGGTCGCCTTCCCCGCCCTGCTCGACCGCTTCCCGGACCTCGCCCTCGCCGTACCCCCGGAGGAGGTCCCCTGGCGCCCGGGCCTGATCCGGGGCCTGTCCCGCCTCCCGGTGCGCTTCCGGCCGCACGGCTGACGGCCGACCGTCCGTTCACGACGGTTCGGGGGAAGACGGGGAGGAACCGGCGCGGAACGAGGGCCGTGCGTCAGACTGACGGCATGGCTGCCGACATCTCGGAACTGGTGGAGTCCCTCGGCCTTCGGCCCCTTCGCGAGGGCGGGTGGTTCCGGGAGACGTGGCGGAGCCCGGCGGAGGCGGTTCCCGACGGGTACGGCGGGGCGCGGGCCTTCGCCACCGGGATCTATTACCTCCTGCACCCCGGCGAGACCTCGCGGTGGCACCGCGTCCGTTCGGACGAGCTGTGGCTGTGGCACGGCGGCGGACCGCTCCGGATGCGGCTGGGAGGGAACGGTCCCGCGCCGCGCGCGGCGGGGGCCGTCGAGGTGACGGTGGGCGGTGCCGTCGCCGAGGGCGAGCGGCCGCAGTTCCTCGTCCCCGGGCGCTGCTGGCAGACGGCCGAACCCGCCGGGGCCGAGCCGGTACTGGTGACGTGCGTGGTCGCCCCGGGCTTCGACTACGCGGACTACGAGGAGATCCCGTCGGAGTGACGGCGGCGCAGGCGCCCTTGACCCGGTGAGGCGCGCGGGCGGGACCGTGCCAGGAGCGGGTGACCGGGGGCGTTCGCTCGGCTGCCCCGGTGCCGAGCGGCCGTGTCCGGCACCGGGCGAGGCGCGGTTACGCGCGAGGGCTCGGAGCGCTCGCCGCCGCGTCACCCCGGAGGTGGGCGAGGAGCTCGTCCCCGCTCTCGTACGGGCGCTCCTCCGGGAGCAGGCGTTTCGCCGCCTCCGGGTCACCGGCGGTCACCAGGGCGTGGATCTCCCGGGCGAGCGGGGTCACGTCCGTGATGGACACGGTCCACTCGTCGGCGTAGCGGCGCGACGCCTCGCCGGCGAGGCCGAGTTGGAGGGAGCGGTGGGGGAGCGCCCGCAGGTTCAGGTCGCGCTCGGGGTCCCACTGCACCCTGGTGGGCGCGGACCTGAGGGCGCTTTTCCACGCGTCGTGGTCGGCGTGCACGGTGCGGTCGTAGTGGGAGAGACAGGCGTTGCCGAGCGCCCAGTCGAATCCGGCGCGGTCGATCTCGACGGCCAGCACGCACTCCTGATCGGCCTTCGTGGCCCAGCCGCAGCGGTACATCATCCACAGGAACGACGGCTTGATCCACGTCATGCGGTCGCGCTTCCAGGCGGCCGGGAAGCGGCCGTCACGGGCCGCGGGGAGGCCGAGCCGGGGTGAATACGCCTGGTAGACGGTGATCGTGGTGGGGGTGTGGGTCGCGCGGATACGGCGGTAAGGCTCTTGCATAGGCGTGAGTATCAGCCGTCCGGGCGAGCGGGGGAAAGCGAATTACACGAGGTGGGAGAGGGCGCGGCTCCTTCGCTCCTTCGCTCCTCCTATCCTTCGCTCCTCCTCTCCTTCGCCGACGCCGGGCGTCGGACGCTTCCGCCGGACGGGCCCGCGGGCTCCACCGAACGGGTGGATTGCGATGGGCTTGTCGGGCAACAGGCTTTACCTACGGCCGGGCGGCCCCCTGAATCGGGAGTGAAGGACGGTGCACACGGCGAGGAGCGCCCCGGTCCCCGCGGGCCCGCCCTCACGACCCCGCCGGGAGGCGACGACCATGGACGCGCACGACGAGAGCCGAGCCCACCGCCCCACCTTCCTCAACCGCCCTCCCTTCCTCAACCGTTCCGTCCGCCGCGGACGTTCCGGTGTGCTGCCGGGCGCGCTGGCGCTCGCCGCGGCCGCCGCGCTCCTGGGTACGTACGCGGCGGCCGCGCCCGCGTCCGCGACTCCGTCGGCCGCGTCCCCGCCCGCGGCGGACCTGTGCCCGACGGGGAACGTCTGTCTCTACGTCGGCGGCGTCGGCGTCCCCGAGCCGCTCCAGATCCGGCAGTGCCAGAGCCGGAAGTTCGGCACGCCGTTCCGGGCCAGGAAGGTGGAGAACAACACCCGGGTGAGCGCGCAGATCTCGACGGCCGGAGGCGACACGGTCACGGTGCCGCCGGGCCAGGCGGTGAACTTCGCTCCGGACCTGCGGGTCGCTTCGGCGGGGACCTCCTGCTGAGGCCCACCGCCGAAGCCCGGGAAGGGAGCCCGCCCGCCGCCCCGGCCCGCGCGAGCCCCGTCCTGGGGCCGGTGGGCCCGGGTGTCAGGGGCCCGTCACCGGCGCCTGAAGTTCGGTCACCCAGCCGTCGCGGTCGTCCGGGCACTCCAGGCTGATCTCCCGGGGGTGTCCGGCCGGCCTGAACCCGTTCTCGTCGATCCAGAGCGCCAGGGCCTGGGCCGTGGGCAGCACGGTGTCCATCGAGCCGCGGTGCACGATGGTCGCCGCCCGGTCGACGGGCGGCAGGTCGAGCACCCGGAAGGCACCGTCCTGGAGCGGGGCCGCGACCTGGACGGCGGCGTGGACGCTGATCCTGCCCCCGCCCTCCGGGGAGTCCTCGTAGTAGGCGACACCGGGCCCCGTGGGCGTGACACCGGCCGCCTCCAGGCGCCGGAACAGCTCGCCGTAGAGCGGCCCGATGACCGGGCCGATGTCCTCGGGCCCGAAGCTCGCGGCGGTCGCGGTCAGCTCCGCCACCCGGATCGCCGGCAGGCTCTTGACGACGACGTCGTTCGTGGGCATGTGCCCCTCGCTCTCGATCGACCGGAGCCTCGCCTCGACCTGGACCAGCCGCGCCGCCGCGGCGGCCATGGTGGCCTCCAGCTCGGCCCGCCGCAGCCGCAGCATGGCGCGCAGTTCCCCGGTGGTGACCCGCTCGTCCAGGATCCGTCGGACCTGCTGGAGGGTCAGACCGAGGTCCTTCAGCGCGATGACGCGGTTGAGACGGGCGAGCTGGGCGGCCGAGTAATACCGGTAGCCGGTGGCGGGGTCGACATGGGCCGGGCGCAGCAGTCCGACGGCGTCGTAGTGACGCAGCATGCGGACCGATACGCGGCCGTGCCGGGCGAAGTCTCCGATGGTGAACATGACGTCTCCGAGTTCAGCGCCTGACACGGTGTGAGGGTCAACACCCCTTCCCGCCCGGCACGCGACCACCCGCCGGTGGTGCTCCCGGTCCGCCCGGCGGCGCCCACGACCCCGGGTCCGGCGGCGTGCGCACGGCCCGGCGGCCGTTCCGTCGGCTCAGCAGCACTGCCAGGTGAACATGGCCGCCTCGAAGCGGCGTTCGGCGAGGTCCTCCGGGCGTATGAGCCAGTAGAGCGCGCCGCAGTCGCCCCACATCATGTCGGCGGCGTCGTCGCTGTCGAACTGGGCCAGCAGCGTCCAGCCGCGGGCCTCCTCGGCCAGGCGTGGGTCGTCCCAGGCCGTACCGGCGCCGAGGACGCCATGGGCGACCTCGGCCTCGACCGGGTTCTGTACGGGGTCGGCGTGCCCGCCGAGGCGGTGGGCGGCGCCCTCGCCCGCTTCCCCGAGGGCGTCCAGGAACTCCTCCCCGTACACGGGGTGGTCGCTGTGGCCCGTGTGGGCGAACGCCTCCTCGATCAGGGGGTGGTACGGGTCGGGCGCCGTCTCCTCCACCCGGGCGGTGAGCGGCACCATGGGGTACGGGTCGAGCTCCGGAGGCGTCGCCCGCTCGGCGGTCGGCGTCCCGGCCGGGGTGTAGAGCACGCGCGCTCCGGCCCAGCTCTCCCGGTCGTCGGGCAGGACGAGGGCGTCGCCGTCGTCGATCTGGCCGTCGAAGTAGAAGAACGAGAGCGTGCCGTCGGCCGGCAGGGGTATGTCCAGGGCGTCGGACGGGAGCGCCGCGCAGTCCACGGCGGCGACGAAGGCCAGCGGCCCGTGTCCCTCCCACGTCGGCCACCGGACGTCGGCCGGCAGTTCGGGGACCCCGCCCAGCCGCCCCACCACGGCCTCCGGGCCCTCCGCCGCGGTCAGGCCGACGCTCGGCCGCAGCAGGCCGATCCAGCGCTCGGCCATCTCGGCGGGGAGGAGCTCGCGGGCGATGGCGCGCAGGGGAGTGGTGGCGGGGCCGGTGGCCACGGAGTGCGTTGTCCGGTTCATGGCTCGATCATGCACGCCCCCACTGACAATCCCCGTCCGCCGGTTCCGCCGCGCCTATATTCGTCAGGGTCCACCGGCCCGTGCGGAGCCCGTGGGCGCGCCGGTGAGCCTACGCGAAAGGCGGACCGGCACCCCGTCACCGTCCGGCTCCGGTCGCAACCGGCCGCGCTCCGGCCGGTTATGAGCGGGAGGGCCGGGGCCCTGGTGAGTGTTTCCGCATGATGGATGTAGTGTGCATGTGGTCGACGTCCGGGGAGGGTGTGAGCTGTGACGGATCAGCGTGTGGTGATCGTGACGGGTGGGGGTACCGGTATCGGTGCCGCCACGGCCCGGCTGCTGCGTGCGGCCGGCCACCAGGTGGTCGTCTCGGGCCGCCGGGCCGAGCCGCTGGAGCGGGTGGCGGAGGAGACCGGAGCTCTGGCCCACCCCTCCGACGCCGGTGACCCCGATGCCGTTCAGGAACTCGTCGACGCCACCCTCGCCGCCTACGGGCGCATCGACGGCCTGGTGCTGAACGCCGGGATCGCCCGCCCCGGCGCCGTCGGGGACCTGGCGCCCGAGGTCTGGGAGACGGTGATGCGGACCAACGTCACCGGCCCGTTCCTGCTCCAGCGCGCCGCCCTGCCGCACCTCCTGGAATCCCGGGGCTCCGTCGTCGCCGTCGCCTCCGTCTCGGCGCTGCGCAACGGCACGGCGAACGCCGCCTACGCCACCTCGAAGGCGGCGCTGCTCCAGCTGTGCCGCTCCCTGGCGGTGGACTACGGCTCCCGGGGTCTGCGGGCGAACATCGTGTGCCCGAGCTGGGTCCGCACGGACATGGCCGAAGGCCGGATGGAGCGCTTCGCCCGTGAGGCGGGGCTGGGCGACGGCGGCGCCGACGCCGCCTACGAGGAGGCCACCCGCCTGATTCCGGCCGGTCGCCCCGGGCGGCCCGAGGAAGTGGCCGAGGCGATCGCGTGGCTGCTGTCGCCGGCGGCCTCGTTCGTCAACGGCGCGACGCTCACCGTGGACGGTGGCGTGACGGCGGTGGACCCCGGCATGGCGGCGTTCACCTTCCGCGTCGAGCCACGGGAGCGGGCGGAAGGCTGACCCCGCCGCTCTACCCGCCCCTCTCGCCCCCTTGTCTCCCGTTCCCAGGTGCGCCCACCCCTCGCGGCCCTTGGGAACGGGTGGTTCCGTCACGGTCCTGATCCCCTCCTGACCGTGTCGGGACCTTCCCCCGTGCCAGGAGCGGCTCATCCCCCTGGAGCCTCCTCCTGGCCGGGGGCCCTGCGTGCCCGGGCCCGTCACGAGGCCGGCGGTCGGCGTCCCCTGGGCACGGCAGGACGCCGCTTCCCCGGCGGCACGGTGCCCGCTGAGTAGGGTCTGGCCATGGCATACACATTTCAGGTGACGATCGATTCGGCGCACCCGCACACCCTCGCCGACTGGTGGGCCGACGCGCTCGGCTGGGAAGTCGAGCCGAGCGACGAGGCGTTCATCCGCCGGATGGTCGACGAGGGCCACGCGAGCGAGGACGACACCACCACCCACCACGGCACCCTGGTGTGGAAGGTCGGCGCGGCGATCCGCCACCCCGAAGGGCCCGGCCACGCGCCGCGTGTCCTCTTCCAGCTGGTGGCGGAGCCCAAGACCGTCAAGAACCGGGTCCACCTCGACGTGCGCAGTGGCTCCGACGACCCCCGGACCGTGGTCGAACGGCTGATCGCCAAGGGCGCCACGCACCTCCACGAGGGCAAGCAGGGTCCCTATACCTGGACCACGCTCGCCGACCCGGAGGGCAACGAACTCTGCGTGTCGCGATAAGCCGCGGAGAAGCCATGGCCTCCCGCGTACACATGCGCGGGAGGCCGAGGTGCCAGGGAGCGCGCGACAAGCGTGGTGCCGGCCGCGCCCCGGAGGGCGCGGCCGGCCGGGACTACGCGTCCCGCGCGCCCTCCGGCGAAAGGGCGAACGCTGCGGGCGGAGTGGCGTTTCCGGCGTTGTCGTAGCCGATGGCGCAGTACGTCCACGGACCCTCAACGGCCTTCAAGGATGCGGGAATGCCCAGGTAGAAGCGGTAGCCCGCGGTGTCCGCGCAGTCGGTCGTGGCGCGCGGGCCGTACTTCACCTTGTAGCCGGTGATCTCCCACGGCGCGTACACCGGGGAGACCCGGTACGAGGCGTCCTCGCCCTCCCCGAAGAGCCGGCTGTCGATCGTCGGGGCGATGGTGGGCGCGGTGTTGTCGACCCGGGCGTACGCGTACGCGGGGTGTGCGAGGGAGGCCGCCCAGGCGGCGCCCTTGAGCGTGCCGTCCGGCCCCGCGGCCACGCACAGGACGTAGAGGTTGTCCTTCTTCGGCAGGACCTCCTTGTGGTCCACGCCCGCGCCGGTCAGCCGCCGGGGCTTGGCGTAGCCCTCGGGCCTGGTGCAGTCGACGGCCCCGAAGGGTCCGCTCTTGAAGGCGACATGGGTCCCGTTCCCGGTCGTTCCGGGTGTGACGTGGACGTTCCAGCGGGCAGGTCCGTCGGCGGTCGTGCTCTGTGTGTGCAGGCCGCCGCCGGTGACCTTCGCCTGTTCGCCGCGGTCCAGGCGGCAGCCCTTCTTCCGCAGCCGGAGCCCCTTCGCGTCGAGGCAGGACGCGACGTCGTCGACGGGGGTGACATAGGCGGCGTTGTCCTCGGGGACGATCAGGCCCTTGGCGCCGCCCTCGCAGGGACGGCCGGGGCCGCAGCCCGGATAGCCGGGTGTGGCGATGGTGTTGAGCATTCCGACGAGCCGGCCCGTGTCGTCGGCGGTGGTGACGGCGCCCCCGGACGAGCCGCCGCTGATGCCGAGGCAGTCGGTGCGGGTGGAGCCCTTCCACAGCCAGGTGTTCTCGTGCAGGGCGACGCCCGAGGCCGTGGCCTCGCACCTGGACAGGCGCAGGAACCGCCGGCCGTCCTCGACGCCGTCGGTCGGGGCGTGGGCGGCCCGCAGGGCGGTACCGGCTGCCGGGCGCCCGGTCGCGAGCGTCCGCGGGGTCACGTCCAGCCGGGCGAGGTCCCCGTAGGTGGCCGAGAGCTGGAGGACCGATACGTCGATGTCCTTCATCGTCGCGTAGACGACGCGTTCGACGGAGAACTTCCTGTGCTCCGCGACATTGTCGTGGAAGTAGGCCGGGGTGTAGCTCCAGTCGGCCGGCGCGGCCTTGTCGACGACGACGTCGTTGGTCCCCATGGCGTCGTCGACGCAGTGGCCGTTGCTCAGCACGAGGGCCTTGGCACCGGGGTCCGGCTTGCCGGTCGCGTGGACGAGCGTGGCGGTGCAGGTCGTGCCGCCACCGCCGACCAGACGTCCGGAGGCCCGGAACCGTTGCCCGTCGGGGGACCCGGCGTCGAGCAGCGGCGCGGGCTCCGCGACCACCGCGGCGGGCGAGGCCGGGAGGCCCGCCGCGCGCGGCGGTTGTACCGCCTGAGCCGGAGCGGCTCCCCATATCAGGCCCGTGGCGACGCACCCGGACGCGCATGCCGCCAACGCGGCGCGTATCCGGGTCCGGACGGCACTGTTCACAGCACATCCCTCCTTTTCGGTGAATTCGTGGACGTGCACGTGTGCTTCACGGCGACGCACGCCCCGACCCTGGCAGAAGCCCGGAGGGGCGACGAGACTGCCGATCTTCTTCCGGACGATCACATTCGGTGACGGACGGGAGGTGAGGGCGTGGTGGAGCCGTGGTCGTGCGGTGGGCGGGTGACGCTGCGTCGTACGGCCGTCGGGGCGAGGTCCGCAGGGAAGCTCGTACCGGAGCCTTCAATATCGTCCTGAAACAGCCGCTGTGCCCATGAGATCAAGGGGGAGTCGTCCGTCCGGCCGCTTGTCGGGAAAGCGGTAGAGGTTTCCCACGTTGTTAGGAGGATTGCTCCTTAAGGTGCTGAAGGGACGTGCCCGGGGATGTCCGCCGGTCCGCGGGGTATGCAGCCACTCCGCTGACGGCGTGGACCCAGCCGCCCCCGCCCAGGCGCGTCACCGCGGGCGCCCTGGGGGTGGCGAGCGCGTACCTCCTACGTCCACGCGCGCGCACCGAAACGTGGGAGACACCATGAAGACCGTGCTCATCTCCGGCGCCAGCGTCGCCGGGCTCACCACCGCCTACTGGCTGCGGAGCAAGGGATACGCGCCGACCGTGGTCGAGCGCGCTCCCACGCTACGCCCGGGCGGGCAGGCCCTCGACGTCCGCGGGGTGGCGCTCGGCGTCCTCGACCGGATGGGCCTGCTGGAGGAGGCCAGGCGGGTCCGCACCCGGATGCGTGGGATGACGATGCTCGACGCCGAGGGTAACGAGCTCTGGCGCTCCCATGAGATGACCCTCAGTGGCGGCCGGTTCGACAACGACGACATCGAGCTGCTCCGCGACGATCTCGTCCGGCTGTTGTACGGGCGGACCCGCGACGACGTCGAGTTCGTCTTCGGCGACTCCCTCAGTGCCTTGGAGGAGGACGAGGACGGCGTCCACGCGGCATTCGAGCACGGGGGACCCCGGACGTTCGATCTCGTCGTCGGAGCGGACGGCCTGCACTCCAAGGTGCGGCAGCTGGCCTTCGGCGCGGAGCGGCAGTTCGTCCACCACCTGGGCCGTCACCTCGCGGTCTTCAGCTCCGAGAACTTCCTCGGACTGGACAACTGGCAGGTGTGGATGCGCGACGAGACCGCGCGCTACTGCCTTTACCCGGCCCGCGACAACACCGAGATGCGCGCGACGCTCGGCTTCGCGTCGGAACCCCTCGACTACGACCACCATGACATCGGCCATCAGCAGGCGCTCGTCACCGAGCGGCTGTCCCATCTGCGCTGGGAGACCCCGAAGCTGCTGGCCGCCATGCGGAAGGCACCGGACTTCTTCTTCGACGCGATGGCCCAGGTCCGGATGCGGAGCTGGTCCGTCGGCCGGTCCGTGCTGATCGGGGACGCGGGCTACTGCCCGTCACCGATGTCCGGCCAGGGCACCAGCCTGGCGATGGTGGGCGCCTATGTGCTGGCCGACGAACTCGGCAGGGCGGGAGACGACCACCGCGCCGCGTTCGGCCGCTACGAGAGGCGCATGCGACCCTACGCGGAGCTCAACCAGGCGCTCGCGACGGACCATCACGGCGGGCCGGCACCGGAGGAGTCCCTGGAGCGAGCCAAGAACGCGATCGCGCTCGACGCGTGACGGGGCGCGGGCGCGGACGGGCAGCGGTGCCGCCGACCGGCGTCACCGCTGCCGCGACCTGCGCCACGCCACTTCCTCGGGCGTCGTCGGAGCGGTGATGCTGTACACGTCACCGATCCGCAGATTGCCCGGCGTGAGGAATTCCTCGTGAGCGGCGATGACGCTGAGGGACACCTGCGAATCGGGCTGCCAGTACGCGCGGTAGTTCGGCGCGTTCGACGGGTCCGGGATTTCCAGCAGGGGAGTGCCGCGCCTCTCCAGGAGTCTCCGCAACTTCTCGAACCGCAGCCGTCGGTCGAAGCGTCCGTACCGGTCCCGGATCGACTGGTTGACGATCTTTCCGCCGGAGCCGGCCAGCCGGCGCACCTGAAGGGTGAAGTGGTGGCCCGCCCATGACTGGTCGGCGGACGCGCGGCTCCAGAAGAACTCGACCATTCCGTAATCGCGCCACATGCTGTGCTCGTCGAAGGAGTTCTCGGCGAAGTCCGGGCCCAGGGCCTTGGCGACCTGGTCAGGACTGTCCGTCGGCTTCGCGCCGAGAACGGTGCCGGAGGCCACGACGTCCATGTAGAACGCGAGGGAATAGGGGGTCACGTGCGATTCCTTGAGCAAGAACACCAAGAGGCGGATCGGTCGAGACGGCGCACGCTACATGAGCCTCCGGCGCGCACCAAGTGGATTACGGCAGGGGTTACGGCTTCACCCACCGGCGTCCCGGAAGTGAAGAGTTGTCTTCCGGCGCAACAGATGGAAGCGGATTGCGATTGTCTTCGCGAGAGGAGGGAAATTCCACGGCACACCCGCGCCCGGGTGCCGTCCTCGTGCCGCGTACGGAATTCGGCGGATCCACAGGAAAGGACTCCCCATGTCTCGTTCTCCCGCTCGTGCGATTCTCCGTCTCCTCACCGCGCTCGTGGCCGTGCTGTCGCTGGGAGCACTCATGGCGGGGCCCGCGGCCTCGGCGGCCCCGCCCGCCAAGCCCGCGGCCGAAGCCATCGTGTTGATCCAGGACTTCCAGTTCGACCCCCCGTCGGTGACCATCGCGGTCGGGGACACGGTGCGCTGGACCAACAACGACAGCGCCACGCACACTTCGACCTCGGACAAGGGTGTGTGGGACTCCGGCAACCTCACCACCGGAACCAGCTTCCGCCGCACCTTCCGGACGGCTGGAACGTTCCCGTACCACTGCGCCATTCACCCTTCGATGACCGGCACCGTCACGGTCCGGTAGCCATGGTGTAAGAGCCGCGGCATGCCCGGGAACAGGTATGGCCGCGGCGGAGTTGACCCTGCGACATGTGTACGTCGTGTAAGGAGCAGGATGTTCGCCATATCGCTGGGTGACGACGGTGCCGAGCTGCGACCGCTGGAGCCGTGGAACGCCGGGGAGTACCTCGCCCACATCGACCGTTCCCGGGAGTACATCGGCCGGTTCATCCCGCTCGCGGACCGCGCCGCCGACCTGGCGTCGGCGACGGAGTTCCTCCAGACGTACGCGCGGAAGCAGGCCACCGACACCGGGCGGATCTACGGCATCTGGGTGGACGGCACGCTCGTCGGCGGAGTCCTCTTCCGCACCTTCGACGTCGCGCAGGGGAACTGCGAGGTCGGCTGCTGGCTGGAGGAGACGGCAGTCGGCCGAGGGCTGATAAGCCGCGCCCTCCGGGTGCTCATCGACTGGGCGGTGGACGAGCGCGGGATGCACCGTGTGACGTGGGAGGCGTCGTCCGCCAACACCGCGAGCCTCAATGTCGCCAGGCGGCTCGGGATGGAGCGGGAGGCGGTGCTCCGGGGGAGCGGCCTGTACCGGGGCGTACGTCATGACGCGGAGATCTGGTCGATCCTGGCCCCGGAATGGATCAAGCGGCGGCAAGCGGCTCAGTGATCTTCCCGGAGGGAAGGGACAACCACCCCTCGCCTTGAACGATTGTTCGAGATGAGGGGTGGTTGTTGCGCTTTTGTCCCGATTTGTGGCCCCGGTGGCGGGGTGGTATCGGCTCGACCGGCACCCCCCGGTCGGCCGGAACGGCATGGGGTTAGCATATGAGCGCCAGCTAGCTCGAAAGTTCAGCGCCGCCTAGCTCGAAAGATAAACCTGTGACTGTCAATGACGACTCGTTCACGAACTGGAAGAACCGCGAGGAGATCGCGGAGTCGATGATCCCGATAGTCGGGAAGCTGCACCGCGAGCGGGACGTCACGATCCTGCTCCACAGCCGCTCCCTGGTGAACAAGTCGGTGGTCAGCATCCTCAAGACCCACCGCTTCGCCCGCCAGATCGCCGGTGAGGAGCTCTCGGTCACCGAGACGCTGCCCTTCCTCCAGGCCCTCACCACCCTCGATCTCGGTCCCTCCCAGATCGACATAGGCATGCTGGCCGCGACCTACAAGGCCGACGACCGCGGTCTCTCGGTGGAGGAGTTCACCGCCGAGGCCGTCGCCGGCGCCACGGGTGACAACAAGATCGCGTGCCGCGAGCCGCGCGACGTCGTCCTCTACGGCTTCGGCCGCATCGGCCGCCTCGTCGCCCGCCTGCTGATCGAGAAGTCCGGCTCCGGCAACGGTCTGCGCCTGCGGGCCATCGTCGTCCGCCAGGGCGGTGACCAGGACATCGTCAAGCGCGCCTCCCTGCTGCGCCGCGACTCCATCCACGGTCAGTTCCAGGGCACGATCACGGTCGACGAGGCGGACAGCACGATCACCGCCAACGGCAACGAGATCAAGGTGATCTACGCCAACGACCCGTCCGAGGTCGACTACACGGCGTACGGCATCAAGAACGCCATCCTCATCGACAACACCGGGAAGTGGCGTGACCGCGCCGGTCTGTCGAAGCACCTGCGCCCCGGTATCGACAAGGTCGTCCTTACCGCCCCGGGCAAGGGCGACGTCCCCAACATCGTGCACGGCGTCAACCACGACGTGGTCAAGCCGGACGAGCAGATCCTGTCCTGCGCGTCCTGCACCACCAACGCGATCGTCCCGCCGCTGAAGGCCATGGCGGACGAGTACGGTGTGCTCCGCGGCCACGTGGAGACCGTCCACTCGTTCACCAACGACCAGAACCTGCTGGACAACTACCACAGCTCCGACCGTCGCGGGCGTTCGGCGCCGCTTAACATGGTCATCACGGAGACCGGTGCCGCCTCCGCCGTCGCCAAGGCGCTGCCCGACCTCAAGGCGCCGATCACCGGCAGCTCGATCCGCGTCCCGGTGCCGGACGTCTCGATCGCGATCCTCAGCCTGCGGCTCGGGCGCGAGACCGACCGCGAGGAGGTCCTCGACTACCTCCGCAACGTGTCGCTGACCTCGCCGCTCAAGCGCCAGATCGACTTCACCACCGCCCCGGACGCGGTGTCGAGCGACTTCATCGGCTCGCGCCACGCCTCGATCGTCGACGCAGGCGCCACCAAGGTCGACGGCGACAACGCCATCCTGTACCTGTGGTACGACAACGAGTTCGGCTACTCCTGCCAGGTCATCCGCGTCGTCCAGCACGTCTCCGGGGTGGAGTACCCGACCTATCCGGCGCCGGTGGCCTGAGCCCGTAGATTCGTCCGATCGATCCGATCCGTCCGGTCCGGCGCCCCGGCGGGCGGGGCGGCGGGCGGCGACCGGTCCCTCACCGGACCGTCGCCGTTCGCCGCCCCTCCGTGTTCTCCGGCGCGGGCCGGGGAAGATCTGAAAGGGATCCGCCATGGTGAAGTTCACCGGTGCCGTACCGGTCCTGACCGCCGTCGACGTGCGCGCCGACGTCGCCTTCTGGGTCGGCACCCTCGGTTTCGAGGAAGACTTCGTGGAGGCGGACTTCGCGGGTGTCCGCCGCGGCGACGTCCATCTCTTCATCAGCCGTACGGAGCACCAGATCGTCGCGGACAACACCTCGGCGTGGGTGGAGGTCACGGACGCCGACGAGCTGTTCGCGGAGTGGTCGCGCGTGGTGTCCACCGACTACGCGGACACCTCGGGGCCGGCGATGACCGAGGTGGGGGAATCCCCCGCGGGCCGGGAGTTCGCGGTCCGCGACCCCGCCGGGAACTGCGTCCACTTCGCCACCGGGAGCTGAGACGGCCGGGCGTACCGCCCGGCTCACCCCGCCTCCCCTTCCCGGGGATTCCCCGCCCTCGATCGCCATGTCGTGCGGACCCACCACGCCGCTCGGCGCCGGTGGGGGCACGGCTTACGTAAGGAAGACGTCCGTACCCCCCGTCAGGGCTCACACATGCTTCCGCAGGTGCGCCGTGACCTGCGCTCCCGTCTCCGGGGAAAGGCGCCCCTCCGGTACGTCGAAGCCCAGCTCACGCGCGAGCACGGCGGCGCGCAGGTCGAAGGCGGCCTCCGTGAGATGGGCCAGCGTGTCCACGGCGGCACGGGTTCGGCGCAGGCCGACCGCGAAGACGCCCGCCGCGACGAGCGGGGCCGGCCACCACCAGACGGCGGGCAGCAGACCCAGTACGCCCCAGCCCGCGAGGGTGACCGCCGTGTCGAGCTCCGCGCGGGCGGCCCGTAGCGCGTTCTGCTCGGACTCCTCCAGCACCAGCCACAGCCGTGGCCACGCGAATACGACGTCGAGCCGGTACCAGGCCCAGACCCGGGCACCGACCGCGCCCAGCCGGTCACCCGTCCAAGTGGGGTGGCCCGGAGGCCCCAGCGCGACGGCGTTGCGCCGGGCCGCCAGCGCGTCGATCCGGGCCCGCGCCTCCGCCGGCGGCCGCGCCCCCGAGCCCTCCAGCTCGGCCAGGTACGCCCGGTCGGCCGCCCGCCACCGCTTCGCACGCGCCGCCGTCCGCCGTCGCGCGAGCCGCCGCAGACCGTAGGGCCAGGGGTCGAACCACAGCCGGCCGAGCGCCGCGGCGGCACCCCGGGCCGCCAGCCCGGCGGCGGCCGAAAGCACGGGCAGTACCACGAACGCCAGCACCCACAGGGAGGTACGGCCACCGCCGAGAGGGCCTCCGGGATCCAGCAGGCCGGCCAGCCGGCCGACGTCGGCCCAGTGCGCGTGTCCCAGCCGGTGGGCCGCCACCGCGCCCGCCACGTAGAGCAGCCCCGGCAGGACCAGCACGGCCACCCACCGCTCCACGTACCTGCGGCCCAGCTCCGCCAGCACCGTGTTCATCGCGCCCCCGCTCCTCCAGGGTGTCCGCCGCGCGCGGTCAGGCGAACCGCAACGGCCGGGCGTGGAGGGCGCAGACCGGCAGGTCGTCGCCCGGACGTGGCCGCTCCGCCCGGCGGCAGGCGCCGGCCGGGCAGCGGTAGCGGCCCAGCGCCACATGCCCGGCGCGGTCGCCACCGGGCAGGGACACCAGACCGGCCTGCTCGCCGCCCGCCGGCGCGGCACGGGTCGTCGAGGACTCCAGCAGACGCAGCAGCCCCAGGGCCCGCAGCCGGTCGGTCACCGGCTCCCCGCGCCGCGCCGCCGCCAGGACCTCCTCCAGGCCGTCGCCGTCGCCGGTCTCCTCGGCGACCGCCCGCAGCCCGGGGAGTTCCCGGCACAGCACGCCCAGCAGCTCCGAGGTCTCCACAATCCGCCCCCTCCACGACGAAGTTGATGGAGCATCATGTCATGTGGGGGTTACGGGACAAGACCGCGGGGGCGGAAGATGCGGATCGGGACTGATGGGGTCGAGCCGGACCGGGCCGAGCCGGACTGGGCCGAGACCGAGCGGCTCGCCGTCCGCCTGGGCGAACGGCTCGGCGCCTTCTGGAACGAAGGCGACCGGGAGGCGGTGACGGCCCCGGACGCCCTGGCCGAGGCCACCGCGCTGCGGATGAGCGTCCTCCGCGTCCCGGACGAGCCGGACGAGCCGGGGGAGACGCAGGAGGAGGCGGCAGGGCCCCACCAGCCCCTCTACGTCCTCGACCAGTCCGTCCTCTACGTGGTCGCCTGCCTGCACTACGCCCGCTGCGTGGCCCTGGGCCCCGGCACCGACGAGGCCCTGCCCGACGCGCGGATGACGTTCGGGCTGTTCGCCCTGGTCGCCCGGTTCGCACCGGAGGAAGTGCCCGCGGACATCCGGGAAGCCGTCGCCGCGATGGACGTACCCGAATCACAGGACCTGGCCACCCTGTGGGAGCGCGCCCTGGAACTGTTCGGCCGCTGGCAGACCGCGGGCGACGCCGAGGCGCTGGAAGGCGCGACGGCCATATGGCGCGGGCTGCGCGGCGTCCTGCCCGCGTCGCACCCCGTCCGCCCGATGCTGCTCGCCAACCTCTGCGGCGCGCTGCGGAACCGCTGCGCGGCGCTCGGCGACTTCACGGACCTGGAGGAGGCCGTCGACATGGGCCGGCAGGCGGTACGGACCGCCCCCGCCGACGACCCGGACCGCGCGCTGTACCTCTCCAACCTCTCCGCCGCGCTGTTCGTACGGTCCGGTGTCCACGGGATCCCCGCGGACCTGGACGACGCCGTCACCCACGGCACGGCGTCCGTGCGGGCCGCGCGGGAGCCCCACGCCCTCTTCCACTCCAACGCGGGCATGGCGCTCCTGGCCCGGTACGAACGGGACGCCGCCGTGCCGGACCTGGAGGCCGCGGTCGACGCCCTCCGGCACGCCGAACGCCGGTCGGCCCCGGACGACCCCCTGCGGGCGATGTACCTGACGAACCTCGGGCTCGCCCTCGACCAGCGGTTCCTGCGCCTCGGCGACCGGGCCGACCTCGACGCCGCCGTGGACGCGGCGACGCGCGCAGTGACGGTCTGCCCGCCCGGCCACGCGGAACACCGCAGATGCCTGGCCAACCTCAGCGGCGTCCTGCGCTCCCGGGCCGACCGCTCCAGGGCGGCCACCGACCTCGACGCGGCCGTGGACGCGGCGCGGCGGGCCCTGGCCGACACCCCCGGCACCCCCGGCGGCGGGGAGGACCCGCACCGGGACCTGTTCCTCGGGGTCCTGGGAAAGGCCCTGCGGCTGCGGTTCACCCACCTGGGCGCGCGGGCGGACATCGACGAATCCGTGGGCCTCCTCCGGCGGGCCGCACCCGGACCCGGCGACGACAGCGCTTTCACGGCCGTACGCCTGCACGACCTGGGCGGCGCCCTGCTGACCCGCTTCCGCCGCACCGGCGATCCCGCCGACGCAGACGCCGCGGTCGAGGCGGCCCGGCGCAGCGTCCGCGCCACCCCCGTCGCACGGGCGGACCGGGGCGTTCCGCTCAGCCTGCTGGGCGAGGCCCTGCTGGAGCGGGCCCGGTGGACCCGTTCCTCCTCCGACGAGGAGGAGGCGGCCATCGTCCTGGAGGAGGCCCGCGGACTCCTCGCCGGCTTCCAGCCCGTCGCCCTGCGGAAGTGCCTGTCCGAGCTGGGGCGCGCCCGTACCCGCCGCTTCGACCGCACCGCCTCCCTCGCCGACCTGGACGCGGCCCTCGACGCCTACCGGGACGCCGTCAGGCAGAGCCCCGACGACCCGGAGCGGATCATCGACGAGTCGCACATCGGCGGCCTCCTGCTGGAACGGTTCGCGCTCACCGGGGACCAGGACGATCTCACCGAGGCGCTGGACCGGCACCGCCGCGCCGCTCGGTCACTGGTGGGAGGCGAGGACGACCGCAACGCGCCACAGGTGCTGTTCAACCTCGGCCGGGCGCTCCAGGCCGCGTACGAGCAGAACGGCGACCTCGCTCTGCTGGACGAGGCCGTGCGGCGGATGGAGGAAGCCGGACGGTCCACCCGACAGCCCGGCCCGGACCGGGCGATGCGCCTGTCCGGCCTCGGCGCGGTGCTACGGGTCCGGGCCGAACGCCTCGGCACGGACGCCGACCGGGACCGGGCCGTCGAGCTGAGCCGGCAGGCCGTGGACGCCCTGCCCACGGACCACCCGGAGCGCGCCACCTACCTCTCCAACCTCAGCACTACCCTGCTCGCCCGCTACATCCGCTCCGGGGCCCAGCAGGACCTGGAGGAGTCGGTGCGGGCGAGCAGACAGGCGGTCGAGGCCACCCCCGAGTCCGACGCGCCCGAGCGCGTCGTCCACCTGGCCAACCTGGGCATCGCCCTGCGCAGGCGGTACGAGTGGTCGGGCGCGCTCGCCGACCTGGACGAGGCGATCGACGTGGCGGGCGCCGCCGTCCGAGGGCTGCCCGCCGGTCATGTGACCGGTCACCTGCTCCTCACCAACCTCTCCACGGCCCTCACCACCCGGTACGAGCGGACGGGAGACCTCGCCCACCTCGACGAGGCGATCGAGGCGTCCCGCGCCGCGGTCCGGGCCGTACCCGAAGGCCACCCGTCCCGCGTCGTGCACCTGTCCAACCTCGGCAACTCGCTGCGCCAGCGCTACGGGAGCACGCGGCGGCGGGCCGACGTCGACGAGGCCGTCGCATGCCTGCGGCAGGCCGTGGACGGCTGCCCCGAAGGCCACCCGTCCCGGGCCGTGGGACTGTCCAACCTCAGCGGCGCCCTCCTCGCCCGTATCGACGACGGACAACTGCTCGCGCGGGCGACGGAGGCGACGGAGGCGACGGAGGCGGCCGAGGCGGCCGAGGTGAACAAGCCGGCCGAGGCGTCCGGGGCCGCCGACGCCGATGAGGCGGCCATCACCGCGCGGGCCGCGGTCCGCGCCGTGCCCGACGGTCACCCGCAGCGCGCCAAGTACCTGTCCAACCTCGGCGCGGCACTCCTGGTCCGCGCCTCGCTGGGCGGGAGCCTCGGTGACATCGGGATGGCGTTCGACCTGTTCCGCCAGGCCACGGGCATCACCACCGCGCCCGCCCTGGTGAGGTTCCGCGCCGCGCGCGCCTGGGGCAGGACCGCCGCGGGCCTCGGGGACTGGCGGGAGGCGCTGGACGCGCACCGGGCCGCCGTCGCCGAACTGCCCCTGCTCGCCTGGCACGGCCTGGCCCGCGAGGACCGGCTCGACGCGCTCGGCCGCGCGGCGGGACTGGCCGGCGACGCCGCCGCCGTCGCCCTCAACGCCGGCCGCCCGCAGGAAGCGCTGCAACTCCTCGAACAGGGCCGCGGCGTACTCCTGGCACAGGCCCTCGACGCCCGCGACGACATGACGGCGCTGCGGGAACGGGCGCCAGGCCTGGCCGCCCGCGTCCGGGAGGTACGGGCCCTGCTGGACGCCGACGCTCCGGCCGCCTCCCTCCCGGACCCGGCGGAGACCGGGACCGACCCCGCCCGGGCCGTCCGGGAACAGCGCGCCGCGGCGGAACGGCACCGCGAGCTGGCCCGCGAGATGGACGAACTGGTGCGCCGGGCCCGCGAACTGCCCGGAATGGAGGACTTCCTGCGGCTCCCCTCGGTCGAGCGGCTGCGCGAGGCCGCCGGGAACGGGCCGGTCGTGGTCGTCAACACCAGCGCCCTGCGCTGCGACGCGCTCGTCGTCACCCGGGACGGGCTGCGCGCGGTACCGCTGCCGGAGCTCGCGCTGACGGGCCCCGGCGGTCTGGAGGAACGGACCGGGGCCCTGCTCGACGCGCTCGCCTCGGCCGGCGGCTCACCGGCGGAGGCGTGGCGGGCCCAGCGGACGCTGGTCCGTACCCTGGGCTGGCTGTGGGACGCCGTGGCCGAGCCGGTCCTGGCGGAGTTGGGCGAGGTCCCGAAGAACGCGGGGCAGCGGCCGCCCCGCCTGTGGTGGTGCCCCACCGGCCTGCTGGCCCTGCTACCACTGCACGCGGCCGGGCACTACGGCCCCGGGGCCACTGGGAACGACGGGTCCGATGGGGCTGACAGGACTGACAGGACTGACAGGACCGATGGGGTCGGCAGGGCTCGCGCGACCGGCGCGGCGGGCGGCGGGCCGCGGGCGCTGCCGGACCGGTACGTGTGCTCGTACACGACCACGCTGCGCGCCCTCGCCGCGCAGACGGCGTCCGGTAGCGGCCCGGGAGGAGCGTCGCGGGGAGGAGCGTCCGGGCCCGGCGGGGGCGGTGGTACGGGCGGGCCCGGCCGGGCGGGTGCGGGTGAGGGCAGCGGTGCGAACGGGAACGGACGGCCGGACGGCGGCGCCCGCGCGCGCGGCGCCTCCCGGCCCGGCCGGATGCTCGCCGTCGACCAGTCCGACACCCCCGGCCTGCCCCCGCTGCCCCACGCCCGGGCCGAAGTGCGCCTGCTGTCCGGCCGGGTGCCGCGGACCACGATCCTGGCGGGGCGCCGCGCCACCCGGGCGGCGGTGCTGGACGCGCTGCCCGCCCACTCCTTCCTGCACTTCTCCGGCCACGGCGGCCAGAACCCGCAGGACCCGGCCGGCGGCGCCCTGTACTGCCACGACCACGAGCGGTCCGGCCCGCTGACCGTCGCGGACATCTCACGACTGCGCCTGGGCCACGCGCGGCTGGCGTTCCTGTCGGCCTGCGAGACCGCGCGGGGCGCCACCCGGCTGCCCGACGAGGCGGTCCACCTGGCCGGGGCCCTGCAACTGGCGGGGTTCGCCCATGTGGTGGCCGCTCAGTGGGCCGTCGACGACGAGTCCGCGCTGCGAGCGGCGGAGGACTTCTACGCCGGCCTCGCCCCGCCGCGGTCTCCCGGCGGACCGGGGGAGCCCGGCGACCTCGATCCGGACCGCGCCGCGAACGCCCTCCACGGCGCCGTCCAGCGGCTGCGGCAACGGGACGACGACCCGCTGTGGTGGGCGGCCTATGTCCACACCGGCCCGTGAGGAGCGACCGGCGAATTCGCACAGGACGCCGCGCACCTGCGAGGGTGTCGGCCATGAGCACCGATCCGGGCGGCCCGGCCCGCCACCACGACCGGGGGACATGGCTGGTGGGGTTCACCGACCGCGTGGCGGTGGTCTGCCCACGGTGCGGCGGCCGCGCCCTCGTCGTCCCCCGGCCCGGCCTGCCCGAGCCCAAGTACTTCAGCGAACTCCTCTTCCGGCCCCGCCGCCTCGTCTGCGCCGGGTGCGGCGCCGTCGACTCCTGGGAAGCCGGGACGCGCGGCGGCGGACTGGTCGGCGTGGCCCCGGGCGGCACCGAGGACCCCTTCTTCCGGCGCCCGCTGTGGCTCCAGACGGCCTGCGCCGGGCACGTCCTGTGGGCGTACAACACGCGGCACGTCGACGAACTGGCCGCCTACGTCGGCGCCCACCTGCGCGAGCGCGGCGGCGCGAGCCCGACGAGGGCGATGATCCCGCGCCTGCCGGCGTGGATGAAGAGGGCCGAGAACCGCCCCAAGGTCCTCGCCGGCCTGGAGACCCTCCGCGCCCTGGACCGCCGGTCGTCGGCCGCGGACCGGTCCGCGTCCGCCCATGAACGCGGCGACCGCCCCCGGCCGTACGGCAGCCTGTACTTCCGCGGCGGGGCGTACTAGCCCGCCCGCACCGGCGGCTCCCGCCGCGTCGGCGCGGGATGTGCGTGCCGCGCGGGGGAGTACGCCCATGAGGAGCCCCGGCCCGCGGTCGGCGTGAAGTCTGCCTGTACGTTCGGACGGCCGGTACCCGGACTGTCTTTCGATGACAGGGTGGGGGCGGGACGGGGGGTACGTCCGAGAAGGCAGAGGGTGGAGGGGCTGATGGGTGAGGCAGGTCGTGTCGTGGTGGTCAGCGGTGGCGGTACCGGCATCGGCCGGGCCGTCGCCGAGCGGTTCGCCCGGCAGGGCGACAGGGTGACCGTCCTCGGACGCCGGGCGGAGGTCCTGCGCGCGGCGGCGCGGGAGATCAAGGGTGCTCACACCGTACGGGCTGTCCCGGTCGACCTCGCGGTGCCGGAGGAGGTCGAGCGGGCGCGCGAGGAACTCCCGGCCGAGATCGACGTGCTGGTGAACAACGCGGGCGGCCGGGGCGGGCCGTCCCCGGCCGGGGGCCTCAAGGAGGTCGCCGAGCACTGGCGGCGGGTCTTCGACAGCAACGTCATGCCCGCGGTCCTGCTCACCGAGGCCCTGCTGCCGCGCCTGGCCCGGCCCGGCGGCCGGGTGGTCACCATCGGCTCCGTCGCCGCCCTGCGTGGCAACGGCGCGTACGGCGCCGCCAAGGCGGCCCTGCTGGCCTGGAACCATACGCTCGCGAGGCAGTTGGGCCCGCGCGGCGCCACGGCCAACGTCGTGGTGCCCGGATACGTCGCGGGCACGGGGTTCTCCGGCGCGCCCGCCGACGAGGACGAGCTCGCCGCACGGCGGTCCGGCACCCTCGTCGGCGAGGTGGCCGAGCCGGCGGACATCGCCGCGGCCGTCGCCTTCCTGGCCTCCCCCGAGGCCCGTCACATCACGGGTGAGTTCCTCAACAGCAACGGCGGTGCCGTGCTCGGGCGGTGACGGGTGGCCGGGACCTGTCGCCGGGGGGCGTCCGGGGAGGCAGGGGCGTGACCGGGCCCGAAAGCGTCGCGCGGGCTCAGTCGTCCCCCGTGGCCCCGTTCCTCCGCAACCCCTCCAGAACCTTCCCCTCCGTGCTGAGGTACCCGTGGGCGTAGTCGAAGCGCGGGGTGCCGGAGAAGGTGAGGTAGAGCCATTTGAAGTTCTCGGCGAAGACGTACCCCGGGCAGTGGTCGCCCTTCCGCATGGGACGCCGGGTGACATCGGTGATCACGGTGTAGCCGTCCCGGACGCGGTGGTGCTCCTTGAGGTTCTGGAAATAGCGCCAGGCCGTCGTCCGGTAGTACGGGTCGCCGGTGTTCCAGTACAGCTGGAAGGCGCAGTTCGCGTACTCGGGGCGCAGGGCGTTGCCGCGGCCCACGGCCTCCAGCCGCCGGTAGTCGATCTCCTCGGGGATGACGTCGTACTTGTCGAGGACCGCCGTCCACGACTTGTAGTAGTCCGCCGCCAGCTCGTCGTCCCCGCCGACCGGAAGGACGGCGACGGACAGCGCGGACTGCCGCCTGTTGAGCAGGGCTCCGGTGCGGAAGTCGACGTGCTTGAACCAGAGCAGCCCGTCGACCCACTCGACCTGGTGTCTCTTCAGCGCGGCGGCGAACATCTTGAACCAGTCCCGGCAGTCCTCGTCGCGGAACATCACCCACGCGCCCCACAGGTACTCGTAGAAGGAGTCCGCCGGAGGGTCCACGGCGATGCCCGCCCGGTCGGCCCACCGGCCGCTCTCGACGTTGATGCGGGAGGCGAGCAGGTCGAGCGACGAGCGCCGCTCGACGACGGCGCGCAGGGCGCGCTTGGCGGCCCGCTCGTACCGGCGGTCGCCGGTGAGCCGGGACAGGGTGCCGAACTCCAGGATGTTGGTGCCGACCTCGGCCAGCGGCAGTGTGGCGCCCGAGACGCGCCCTGTACGCAGGTTGACGTATCGGTAGGGCATGCCGGTGCGGGACGAGGTGAAGGCGGGCAGCAGCCGGTCCGCGAGGTCGGCGCAGCGGTCGAGCAGGGCCTTCTCACCGGTCGCGAGGTAGCCCGAGAGGAGGCCGCCGACCAGCCGGATGGTGGTCTCGAACACCTGGAAGTCGGCGTTGATGTCGAAGCGGAGATAGTCCTTGATCCAGGAGACGCAGCGGTCGACCTCGGTGTCCAGCTCCATGAGGTGCAGCGTGTCGAGCGCCTCGACGATCGACAGGCCGACAGGATGGCCCTTGGCGAAGAACTCGCGGTGGCGTCCCGAGACCGGGAGCACCTCGTCGTAGCCCCAGGCGAGCCGTTTGTAGCCCTCCCACGCGTGGACGAATTCCTCCCGGACCTCGTCCGCCTTGGCGCGGTCCGGCCGGAGCGCCTCCGCCCGTACCGCCTCCGCCGGTACTGCCTCCGTCGGTACTGCCTCCGGCCGTACGGGCGCCGCCGGGGTGGGGGCCGCGGCCCGGGCGTCCGCCGTGGCGCGGTGGGCGCCGCCGAGGCCGCCGCTCACGGTGAGCCCTCCCGTGGCGGCGAGCACGTACAGCAGGCGTCGACGGGTCGTGCGCGCGGGGAGCGGGTCGTACGTCATGACGGGCAAGGCCCTCCTGGCCACCTGTTCCGCCCCCGGACACTG
This sequence comes from Streptomyces albireticuli, assembly GCF_021228125.1. Classification (GTDB taxonomy): domain Bacteria; phylum Actinomycetota; class Actinomycetes; order Streptomycetales; family Streptomycetaceae; genus Streptomyces; species Streptomyces albireticuli. Next base: position 83,027 of record NZ_JAJQQS010000013.1, on the reverse strand, counting down.
ATCGCAGTATGCGTCGGACCGGCCGCTGCGGGCGGAAGGCGCGACGGCGGATTGTCACACCGGCTCTCGGGCCCGGCGGGAGCCCGGAGCGCCCGCCTCGCCACGGCCGGACAGCCGGACCCGTCCCACGGGGCGTCACACGGCGGGGGCCTCGAAGACCAGCCGGATCTCGGTGTTCCGGTAGCCGGCCCGACAGCCGGACCCGTCCCACGGGGCGTCACACGGCGGGGGCCTCGAAGACCAGCCGGATCTCGGTGTTCCGGTAGCCGGCCCGTTCGAAGGCCGCGGCCATCGGCGTGTTCACCGTGTCCGTGGTGGCCGTGATGCGCCGGGCGCCGTTGCCGTGATGAATGCGGGTGATCTCGCCGAGTATCTCGTCGATGTATCCCTGACCGCGCAGTTCGGGCACCACGCCGAGATAGCCGACGTTGGGGTGGTAGGGCGTACGGGAGGGGACGGCCATTCCGGCGAGGGTGCCGTCGGGCGTGCGCGCGAGGCGCCACCAGCCGCGCTCTCCCGGGCAGTCGAGGTAGAAGGCCATGTCCTCGCGTGCCTGCCGGTCGGCGTCCATGGTGGCGAGCTCGCGCCGGGTGGCGACGTCGAGGCTGCCGGCCGCGATCCGCCGGAACACCTCCACGAACCGCTCGTCGTCCGGCTCGGGCGAGAAGACGAGCCTCCCGGTGGGCTCCGGCACGCCGGCCTCGGGCGTCCATTCGTAGCGGAGCCGTTCGACCTCGTCCGTGAGCCCGGCCCGCCGCGCGGCGGCCTCGCGCCATGCCACGGCGTCCACGGTGCCGGGATCCTCCCGCCAGTCACCCGGCAGCGAGAGGTTGTACTGGGGCTTCTCCGTGGCGCCGCTCTCCTCGAAGGCCCGGTGCCCGGCGCGGAGGAGCCCGGCGGCCACCCCGGCGCGGTCCGCCACGCAGTCACGGACGTGCAGGCAGTCCAGCGCGACCGGGTGTGCGCTGTCGCTCCTGCCCCACCACAGGGCCCGGCCGAGGATCTCCCCGCCTTCCTCGGCCACCCATGTCCACCCGGCACGGAACCGGCGCTCCGCCCACTCCGCGCGAAAGCGCTCCTGGGGGATCCAGCTGACCGGACCGCCGGCCGGGTAGGCGATGACACGGTCCATGTCGGCCTCGGTCATGGGACGAAAGAGCATTCTGCCTCCGGAAGGTGTGATCGGCCCTGTGGGCGATCCGGGCGATGATCACACCTCGGGCGACGCGCGGCCACTGATTTCCGATCGCCGTGTGCCGCGCGTGAAGAGCGACGGAGGCGCTCAGCGCCGGCGGTGCCTGCCCATGAGGACGGCCAGGACGAGCAGCGAGACCGCCGCGGCCGCCGTCCACGGGCTGGATCCGTCCTTCCAACTCAGCACCATGGCGGTCGCGGTGAGAACGGCGGTGAACGCCGAGACGCCCACCGCCAGCCCGGACGTGGATCGCGGGTCGCTCATGCGTGCACTCTCCTGTACGTGGTTCGGCGTCGCGGTCATGCAGAGACTAGTGGCCATGCCGGGACCACGGGACGCGCCGCGATCGCCCCCGCCGGCGTCAGCGGCCGAGGAACCGCTCGACGACCGCGGCGAGGGCCTCGGGGGTCTCCTCCGGCGCGTAATGACCGGCGTCCTGGAGCACCTCGAGCGCGGCGTTCGGATACCACCGCAACCAGGTGGCCCGCATGGCCTCGGGGCCCAGCGCCGGGTCGTGCGCGCCGACGACCAGGAGCACCCGGGCCGGATTACCCCGCACCCGCTCGTGGAAGTCGACGCCGGACCAGGAATCCAGGTACGCGCGGAACGCGGTCGCCGACGAGCGCTCCACCGAATGCCCCACCATGGCGTCCAGCCACGCCTGGTCGTACCGCCCGCCGGAGGTGTGCTCGATGATGGCCCGGCGGTTGCCGGGGTTCCGCGCGGCACCCGTGAACAGCTCCCGGCTCTCGTCGTCGAGGGGGAACCCGGACGCGGGCACCGGCGAGATGCCGATGACCGACGTGACGCGCCGCGGGGCCTCCAGCAGCATCAGCTGGGCCGCCTTGCCGCCCATGGAGTGGCCGACGACGGAGAAGGTCTCCCAGCCCAGGTGGTCGGCGACCGCGAGGGCGTCCGCGGCGACCTCCTCCATCGTGAAGGCGCCGTCGAGGTCCTTCGCCTCGCCGTACCCGCGGCAGTCCAGGAACGCGTAGCTGAAGGCGTCCCCGTTCAAATGCGCGCGCAGCCGGTCGTAGCTCGTCCGGTCGCCGAACCAGTTGTGGAGCAGCAGGACGCGTGCCGGTCCCGTGCCGTGTACCTCGTGCGGAATGACCTGTCCTGTCGCCACCATGCCCCCTGGTATCGAGCCGGCCGCCGCCCGCGGCGGACGCCGCGGGTCTCCGGCGACCGAGTCTCGCGACCCCGGCCCGGCCCGGTCAACACGGCGGGCGGGTGACAACCTTGGCGGTGGTGGGGCGGCCGCGGAGTTCGCCGCGGCCGTCGGGGCCGGTGAACCGGCCGCCTCGGCCTCCAGTGCGACGTCGTCCTCACTCCGGCAGAGTGAACACCATCAGGATCACGAACAGCGGCGGCAGCAGCGCGGACCACGCGACGATCCTGCGCGCGGTCGAGAACCGCACGCGCCGTGGCAGGAGCCAGGCCGTCAGGAGCAGCGCGGGCGTGCCCGCGAGCATCGCGTACAGGCCGCCCATGACGCCCGCGAGGGCCGTGTCCAGCGCCTGCGAGCAGTTGTCGGGCCCGCAACCGTCCGTGGCCATCGGAGCCAGGCCGCCGAACAGCAGGGCCACCGGGGCGAGCAGCAGCGCGGACAACGTGGCCCAGCCCGGAGCCGACCCGGCCTTCTCGTCGCGGTCGTCAGGCCCGGGCGGGCGTACGGCACGCGTGTCCGCGGCGGCGTCCGCGGCGTTGGCGGCGGCCCACGCCCGCCGCAGTTCGCCGTCCGCGCGTGCTCCGTGATCGTTCATGGTGCAAGTGAATCCTCCGGCGCGAGGGAGGCACCTCGGGCCGGGTACTCAGACGGTGTCGGTACACGTACTCAGCCGCCGGGAACCGGGCCGCCCGCCGGGCGCCCGCCGAGGCGGAGCAGGCGCCGGGCGGCCCGTCAACGCCGCCCGGATCCGTGCCGGCCCGCCGCCAGACGTGCTCCCGCGGCGGCCCTGACCTCGCGTTCCTCCATCGGATCGCCCCGCAGCTCGGCGAGCCGCCGGTGTACGCGCGGCAGGTCGGGCGCGGAGGCGATCCCCAGAAGGCGGGCCTCCGCTTCGCAGTCCCACAGGGATTCGGTGTAGCAGTCCCACAGGGATTCGGTGCGAGCGGAGCCGGGACCCGCGGGTGCGACGGCGGCCAGTGCCCCGAGCAGGGCCGGACGCTCGTACGAGTGCGGGGTGCGCAGCCAGAGGCGGTGGAGCACCGGGGCGGCCTCCGCGGCCGCCGGGCCGAAGCGGGCGAGCCCGGAGGCCAGCGGGCCGGGGCCGGACCACCGGCGCGTCGCCTCGTGGACGGCGAGTTCCCCGATCAGCGTGGGCAGGTCGCGCGCCTCGCCGTGCCGGGCGAGAACCAGGAGGCCGGTCCAGGACAGCCACTCCCGTCCGTCCACCGCCCACGCCCGTGCCGCCGGCACGGCCAGGGCGCCGAGCCTCTCGACCGCGCGCCCGAGCCAGGGCAGCGGCCGCTCCCCGTCCGCGGTCCCGAGCCCGGGTACCAGCGGGAGCAGGCCGGGCTCCGGCGGACGCCCGGCCAGGGTGTGCAGGGCATGCGCCTTGGCACCGTCGGCCGCACCGGCGTCGGCGAGCACGGACAGCAGCCGACGGCCGCCGGGACCCACCTCCACGGTGTGCGGCCCGGTGCGGCGAGGCGAGGCGGGCCGGGCTCCCGTGCCCCAGCGCGCCCAGGGTTCCGAGTCGCCCGCAGGAGGCTCTTCCCCGGCCGACCGGGCACGCGCGACCTCGGCCAGATCGTCCCACCACTCCACCGGCCAGGCGTCCGCCACCGACTCCAGAACGTCCGCCCAGTGCTCGCCGTCCCGGACGTAGGCGCGCAGCGCCGCCCGGGCCTCGGCCGATCCCGCGAGGGCCAGCAGCTCCAGCACGCGGGTGGCCCGCTCGCACTCGTCCTCGTCGCCGGCCAGCAGGCCGAGCAGAGGATCCAGCGGCAGGCTCAGCGCGTGGACCAGGCGCGCCAGATAGAGGTGGCGGTCGTCCACTGAGTCCCAGCGCCAGTCCCGCCGGACGGCATCGCGTACGAGACCGGCGGCCGTCCCCGGTTCGTCCAGCGCCCGCAACGCGCCCGCGCCCCGGCCGCGTTGCAGCAGCCCCTGGAGCGAGTCGGCCGGGGCGTAGGCCCGATCGTTCGGGTCGAAATGTTCCCTCACCGGCGCGGCACGCCTCCGTACGGGCTGCCGGCCGCCCACGGGGCGGACCTTCCGGCCGGGTGGCCGAGGCGCGGAGGGAGCGAGGGGTGCCCTACGGGCCCCTCGCCCTCGGCGGCCGTGTCCGCCGCGCGGTGCGTCTCCGCTGCCGACGCTGCCGTGTCCCCTTCGCCGTGCGCGGGGTCACGGATGATGCTCACCAATGGTGCTCCTTCGGAATCGGACCCTCATGATGCCTGCCGTCCTCCGGACCCGACCCGGCACCCCTGACCCGCTCGGCACCCCTGACCCGACCCGGCGCCCCGGGCCCCGCGGAGGTGCGTCCGTGGCCGGACGGACACCGCGGCGGGCGGACCTCACCCTGCCCGGCACGGCTCCGGTGCCCCGGAATCCGGGTGGCCCTCCCGTACCCGCGTATCCTGGATCTTTGCTGCTAGGAGGCGCTCGGTCGATGGAATTCCGGATACTCGGGGCGGTGTCGGCCGTCACCGGGGCCGGCGACCTCCCGCTCGGCCCCGCCAAGCGGCGCAGCCTGCTCGCCGCGCTGCTGCTGAGCCCCAACCGCCCCGTCCCGGTCGAGCGGCTGACGGCCTCTCTGTGGGACCACGAACCGCCGGCACGCGCCCGAGGAGTCGTCCAGGGCCACGTGTCGAGGCTACGGGCCCTGCTGGCCGGAGTCGACGCCCGGTCGTGCGGTGTCGAGCTGATCACGCAGGGCGCGGCCTACGCCCTGCGGATGCCGGAGACCCTGCTGGACGCCCACCGCTTCGAGGAACTGGTGACCCGGGCCCGCGACCAGCGCGCCCCGGCCGACGCGGTGGCGACGTACCGGGAAGCACTGTCCCTGTGGCGGGGGCCCGCGCTTGCCGACGCGTACCCGAGCCCGCCCCTCCAGGCCGCCGCGCACGCGTTGGAGGACCTCCGGATCGCCTCGGTGGAGCAACTGGCCCACGGGTACGCGCGGCTGGGCGAGCACGCCCGGGCCGCCGCCGTCCTGCGCGCGGAGGCGACCGCCCACCCCCTGCGCGAGTCGCTGGCCGCGGCCCTCGTGGAAGCGCTCCGGAAGGCGGGCCGCAGGCCGGAGGCGCTCGACTGGTTCCACCGCACCCGGCGACTGCTCGCCGACGAGCTGGGCGTCGACCCCGGCCGGGAACTGACGGACGCTTACACCGCGGCTCTACGCGGCGAGGCGGACGACCCCACCGCGACCCCGTCCCGAGCCTCCACCACGCTCGCCCCGCCCCCCGACCCCGCACCACCGGCCGTCCCCGGCGCCGAAGTGCCCGACCTGCTGCCACGCGCGCCGCGCGGCTTCCACGGGCGGGCGGCCGAGCTCGCCGCCCTGTCCCGGGCCGCCGCGGGCGAGGCACCCGTCTGCCTGGTCACCGGCCCCGCGGGGGTCGGGAAGACCGCTCTCGTCGTGCGCTGGGCGCACCGGGGCCGGGCCGGGTTCCCCGACGGGCGGCTCTACGCCGACCTGCGCGGCTTCGGCGGCACGGGCGAGCCGACGGTCATCGAGGTGCTGCGCGAGTTCCTCGCGGCGCTCGGCGTCGACCGACGGCGGATACCGGAGTCGGCGAACCGCGCGGCGGCGCTGTTCCGCTCGCTCGTCGCCGACCGCCGGCTCCTCGTCGTGCTCGACAACGCGCGCGACTCCGCGCAGGTAGCGTCGCTCCTGCCGGGCGGACCCCGCTGCGTCACCGTCGTCACCAGCAGGAACCGGCTGCGCGGGCTGATCGCCACCGACGCCGCCCGGCCCGTGCCCGTGGACGTGCTCGGCCCGGAGGACGGCACGGCGCTCCTCGCCGGGGTGCTCGGCGAGGAACGCGTGCGCGCGGAGCCGGAGGCCGCGCGACGGACGGCCGAGCTCTGCGGCGGACTGCCGCTCGCGCTGCGGGTGGCCGCCGCCAGGCTCGCCGACCGGCCGGACCGGACGCTGAGCGCGATGAACGCCGAACTGTCCGACGCGACGCGCCGGCTGAACCTGCTGGACGTGGAGGACACCGGCGTCCGGGCGGCGCTGCGCCTCACCACACGACAGCTCCCCACGCACGTCTCCCACCACTTCGCCCACCTCGGCCGCCACCCCGGCGCGCACTTCGACACCTACGCGGTGGCGGCCCTGGCGGGCACGGACCCGGCGACCGCCGAGGCGGCCCTCGAACGGCTGGACACCGCGCACCTCGTCACGGAGACCGCGCCCGGCCGCTGGGTGCTGCACGATCTCGTACGGCTCTACGCGCGCGGCATGGACGCCGGGCCCGACGCCCTCCCGCGCGTACTCGATCACTACGTCGCCACCGCCCTCGCCGCCGCGGCCGTGGCCGAGCCCGGCAACGAGGCGTGCTTCGCCATGCCGGCGGATTTCCATGCACCCGCCGCCGTAAGGGAGTTCGCCACCCGCGCCGACGCCGTCGCCTGGTACGCGGCCGAGCGGGACGACCTCGCGCTGGCGGCGGCCGCGTCGCGCGCGGCCGGACTGCACGGCCGGACCTGGCGGATCGTCATGGCGCAGTGGCCGCTGATCGTGTGGCGGGTGCTGGACGGCTGGGCCCCCCTCCTGGAGACCGCGGTCGAAGCGGCACGCGCCGACGCCGATCCGCGCGGAGAGGCGCGGGCGCGGTCCGTGCTCGGCTGGGTGCTGCTGGCGGAAGGGCACGCGACGGCGGCGCTGACCCGTATGGAGGGCGCCCCCGCGCTCGCGGCCCGGGCGGGCGATCCGAGCGGTGAGGCGACCGCGCTGGTCGCTCTGTCCCTGGCGCAGGCGGCGCTCGGCGACCCGGCCGGCGCCGCGGAGGGGTGCGCACGGGCGGCGGGGCTGGCGCGTGGTGCCCGCGACCGGACCACCGAACGACTTGCCCTCCAGCATCTCGCGCAGCACCGTCTCCAGGCCGGGGAGTACCGCGCGGCCCTCGACACGGCCACCGAGGCCCTCGCCTTCGACGGGGTCGCCGGAACGGCGGCCGTGTCCCGGGTGCTGTTGCTCACGACCATGGGAGAGGCGCTGCTGGGGCTCGGGGACGAGGACGGGGGCATCCGGCGGCTCGACCTGGCGGCACGGGAGGCGGAGTCGTCCGGCTACGAGGACGGGGCGGTACGGGCGCTCAGGGCGCTGCTCAAGGTGTCGGCGGACGAGGGGTTCCGGGCGCGGCACGACGCGGCGTCGAGAGGTCTCATGGCACGGCACTGACCGGGCGCCGTCGCGCGCGGCCGGGTGAACGGGTCTCATGACCCCCGCGTCCCAACGTCGCCCCGCCGCCGTCGCCCGCGGCCGCGTCGGTGGGACGTGAGCCGCGCGTGAGCGGAACGGCAGCGGGCCTCTCCAGACTGGCTCTCGCGGCAGAACACCGCCGTGAACAGCGCAGCCAATGGGAGAGCAGCCTTATGCGTACATCTCGAACCCGCACCGCGGCCCTGACGGCCACCGCCACCGCCGCCGTCACGCTGGCCATGACCGCCTTCGGCGGCCCCGCGAGTGCCGGCCCGGCCGACACGGGTGCGGGGAGCCGGCCGGCGCCCCGCACGTCCGCCGCGCCCCATGCCGCCGCCTCCTTCTCGGCCGCCGGTCCCACGGCCACCCGCGCGTGCGACGGCGGTGAGATGTCCTACTCCGTCCTGCACCGCTTCCCGAAGCAGCGCGGGGAGCACCTGCTCATCACGGCGACGAACGCGGACTCGAAGCCGTGCTGGGTCACGTCGTCCCCGTCCGTCATCCTGGGCGACACCGCGAACGTCCTGCCGCACTCGGCCAAGGACGCCCCCGGTGGCACGACCCGCATCACGGTCCGGCCCGGCGGCAAGGTCTACTCGGCCGTGAACCTCTTCACGGACGGCGCGCCCACCCGCACCGCCGAGGACTTCAGCATCGCCATGCGCGACCTGACGGGCGACACGGGCCCGGCGAGCGAGCTGACCTCCTTCGACGCCAAGGGCATCCCCTCGAAGTTCACCTGGTCCGACGCCGACGTCACCAACTGGAACACGGCCAAGCCCTACGACTTCTGACCGGTCCTCCGTCCTCGGGCAGGGGGTGTTCCGGCGGCGATCTCCGGGGTGAGCGGCCGGACCACCCACTGGATAGGGTGTGTGCATGTCACGCATGCGCACCACCGCTCTCGCCACCGCCCTGGGCGTCCTCGCCCTCACCTCCTGCTCCTCCGGCTCGGACGAGGAATCCAAGCCCATCACGAAGCAGCTGGGACAGGGCGAGCTCACCCAGGCGGTCCCGGGAGTGGGCGAGCTGATCCCCGGTTGGGAGCCGTACCGCGCCAAGGGCGAGATAAGCAAGGCCGAGTACTGCGCGGACAAGGACAAGTCCCCCAAGGGCTGGGTGCGCGGCAGCGAGGGCACGTACATGTACAAGGGCTCGACCAACAACATGATGCAGGTGTCCATCTGCCTCTTCGACACGCCTGAGAACGCCAAGAGCTCCTACACGGAGTGGAAGGGCAAGGAGTCGGACAAGGAAGAAGCCCTCAAGAAGAAGGTGGGGGACGAAAGCGTCCTCGTCGTCAACCCCGGGCTCAGCAAGGACAACGTCTACGGCTTCAGCCGTTCCGGCGTCGTCACCATCAGGGTGACGTTCGACTACCCCGGGGGCGACACCACCGGGACCCAGGACATGCTCGCCACCACGCTGAAGCGGCTCCAGCAGGTCCAGGACGGGAAGCGGGCCACGGCCACCGTCGCCGAGCAGGCGTCGAAGGCCGACAAGTAGTCCTACGGGCCGGGGCGGCCGGCCCCGGCCCGTAGCGGGGACGGGGCCGCCCGTCGGGACTTAACCGCCGGACGTCCCCCGCCCCGCCGTCGCGGCCCCTCAGTCCAGGAGCCGGTCGCGCAGCCGGTCGATCAGGGCCTCGTCCACGCCCACGTGCTTGACCGCGTAGTCGCGCACGGAACCGTAGGTCTCGGCGAGGTCGGACAGGAACAGCCGGATGATCTCCTCCGGGGCCCGCCCGTAGCCGGGCCACGTCAAGGTCCGGCCCGGGTGGGCGGCCTTCCAGTCCGCGATCAGCCGCTCCGTGGCCCGCTCGGTGAGCGCGAAGTCCTCGGCGATGTCGTCCACGCCCACGCCCAGGAGTGACAGCACCAGGGCGGCCAACAGACCGGTACGGTCCTTGCCGGAAGCGCAGTGGAAGACCTGCGGGCCGTCCCCGGCCGCGATGACCTCCAGCGCCTGCCGCAGTTCCTCGGCGCCGTCCAGGGCGACCTCGGCGTAGCGGTCGGCGAGGAACCGCCACGGGTCGAGACCGGGGTCGATCTCCGCCTGGTCGTAAGGGCGGTGCTCCACGCTGAGGTTCACGTAGGCCATTCCGTCGGCCTCGGGCACCCGGCCCCTGGCCTCGATCTCCCATGGGTAACGCAGATCGATGACGGTGCGTATGCCCAGGGCGCGGAAGGCCTCCCAGTCGGCTCCCCGAAGCTTCGAAAGCGCGTCGGACCGGTACAGCCGTCCCCAGCGCAGCGTGCGGCCGTCCTGGGCGCGATAGCCGCCCAGATCCCGGAAGTTGTGCAGGCGCTCGAATGCGATGTGTCGTCTCACCCGCACACTCTAGGCATCCGTCGGCCGGATTCCCTCGGCGGGGACGGCCGCCGGGCCGTCACGGCAGATCGGTGCGACCCAGCCACGCCGGTTTCACCGGCACACCGTCGTCGTACCGCGCGTCCGACGGCACCGGCACTTCCTCCACGGGCTCCGGCTCGGGCTCCTCGTACGGGACGGCCGGCGCGGGCGCGTCGCTGTCGTCCAGCAGTTCCCCGATCGTGAAGCGTGCGCTGTAGGACTGCCAGGCGCCGTCGATGACCAGCAGGAAGCCGTCGCTCTCCCGGAAGAGCCGCCGCCGCTTGGGGCTTCTCGGGTGCTCGGGTACATAGCGCCGGGCCCGCCTCTCCAACTCTGCCAGGGCCTCCTCGCGCGTGCCGTCCACGTGTGCCACGACGTATGCCTCGGCGTGCTTGCGGTCGCCCATTCCCACGGTCGTTTCGAGGACCAGTCCCCATGTGGCCATCCGTCACCCTTTCCGGTTCGGTTTAGGGCACAGCCTATTGAGGCGTTCCGGCCCGTGACCCGTAAGGGTGAGGGTCTCCGGCCGGATCACTCAAGGCATTCGCGGTCCCGGCCGGCCGGTTGCGCTGTCGTGCCGGACTCCCCGTCAGGACCTCGGACCCCCGTCTCCGGGCGCGTCCCCGCGCGGTAGTGGCGGGCGAGGGCCAGGAGGAAACGGGTCTCGGCGGTGAGGGTGGTGGGCGGCGTGGAGTGCGGGGCCTCCGGGCGGGGGGTGGGAGGCTGTCCGGCGAGTTTGGCGCGGCGCGCGTGGGTGAGGGCGCGGGCGAGGGAGACGGCGGCGCATTCGGTGCAACCGCCGCCCGTACCGGCGGGGGCGGCGTGGAGGCAGGTCCCTCCGGCCGGGGCGTCCGTCATGCCCGGTGTGCCGGGCGGGGTGTGGGGGTGGAGGGCCAGGATGGCGTCGTGGGTCTCGATGATCTTGCGGTAGGCGAGGAGGTGGTAGGGGAGCGGGGGCTTGAGGACTTCGAGGAGGCGCGGACGGGGCGTGGTGAAGGCGACATGGGGAGCGGCTTCGATGAGGTCGCGCCAAAGGGGATGAAGACGCCAGATCGTGGTGACGTCCGTAAGGGTCTGACGGGAGGTGGCCAGGGTGGGGGTGAGCAGAGCGGTCGCGCGCAGGATGGCGTGGAGGGCCATGAGGAACGGCAGGTAGGGGAGGGGCGCTTCCGTGCCGGTCAGGAGATGGGCCAGGTGGCCCGTCCAGAAGAGCCCGGCGAAGGCGGTGCCCGCACCGAAGGTGCTCAGACCGATCTTCAGGGAACGGCTGTCCGCCTGCCTGCCGTAGCGCCAGCACAGGTGGGCGCACGAGATGTTCGCGGCGAGATGACTAGCGATCATCACCAGCCAGTAGGCGGTGGAGGGGACGGGGGCACCGCTGTGGGGGATCGTGTGTTCCTGGTGGGGCGGCGCGGCCAGATCGAGGACGACGAGAGCGGCGAGGGCGCCCGCCGTGGCGAGGGACAAGCGGTTCCGGAGCCGGCGGCTGCCGGTGGTGGCGGTGACGAAGTAGAGGACGGCCCCGGCGGACAGGACCCCACTGAGGTTGCGGATGAGCGCGGTGGTGTGGGCGGAGCCGGTGACCCGCTGGGCGAGGCGGGCCGCCTCGGGCAGGTTGAGGGTCATGGCCACGGCGGCCGTGGCGACCGCGAGCCACAGCCCTCGGCGTTCGGGTGAGCGCAGGGAGGGGCCGGCGCGCAGGGCGACGGCGAGCCAGAGCAGGCCGGTGCCGACGTACTGGAGCTCCTGGCCGGCGGTGGCGAGATCAGCGGACATCGGTGACCGGTGCTCCCAGAGCCGCGCCGAGACGTCCCAGCACACCCTGGGGTGTGCCGGTCTCGGGGAGGGTGGAGGCGCGGAGGCGGAGGAGGGTGGCGAGCATCTCGGCTTCTTGTTCCTGGCGGGTGGTGTAGCTGGCGCGGCCGAGGAGTCTTTGGATGAGCTGGGGGCTGAGGTCGGGCAGCAGCGCCTGGACGCCGGCGTTCCCCTCGGCCGCCGTGCCTTCGCCACGGACTTCGGCGCCCGCTTCCGTGGCGGCGGTAGATCTCGTCCCCGCTCCGGTGGGAGCTCTCGAGCCCGTACTCGTGAGGATGCCGGGTGGTGGGGTGGTGGGGCGGATTCCGTGGTGGTCGAAGAGCATGTGTCCGATCTCGTGGAGGATGATGTGTTCTTGGTGGACTTGTGTGGTGCGTTGTTCGTAGAAGATGTGGTCGTCGGTGGGGGTGGCGAGCCAGAGTCCGCAGATGTTGCCGTCGGCGGCCTGGTCGGGCAGGGCGTGGAGGTGGAGGGGGCGGTCGCGGGTGCGGGAGAGTTCGCGGCAGAGGGCGTCGATGGAGAAGGGGCGCGGTAGCGTCAGCTGGTCCAGCACGGCCTGGCAGCGCCGGTGCAGTTGGGTGTACTTGGTAATCATGTGTCTCCCATAGCCTGCCGTGGAGGGAAGAAACGACCGTGCACCCCCGTGCGTCGACCGTGCGATGACCGTGAACCCCTCGCGCGGTGCCGGCCCCGTCCGCCCTCGGCCCCCGGCGGCGGCCGGTGGTACGGGCGGACGGGGCCGGCACCGGGGGCGAAGGGCCCCGCCCCGCCCCGGGTGTTCAGCCCCCGGGACGGGGGACGGTGTGGTCCGGATCGTCGATGTTCGAGAGGTTCTGTAGTTTTCGGGCTTCGGTGACCATGGTGAGGAGGGCGTCGAGGCTGGCCGAGGAGAGCCCTTCCGCGCGCAGCGCGAGGTTGCGGATCTTGGTGTCGCGCAGTGCGGTGGCGAGGGCGAGCTGGGTGTTGACGCGTTCGCAGACCTCGTCGCTGAGGAAGTACTCCAGCGGGACGCCGAAGAACTGGGCGAGGATGTCGAGCTGCTCCAGCGTCACATTGCGCTTCTTGCCGGTGGCCAGCTCCCATAGATACGTGGCGGAGATGGCGCCGCCGGTGTTCTCGCGGATCTCCTTGGCCAGCCGGGCGTAGCCCGGGCGGGTGCGCTCGTCGGGATAGAGCGTCTCGATCAGCTGTCTCAGCCGCCGCTCCAGTTGCAGCAGCAGAGGCCTGTCGACCTCTTCGCGCGCCGACTCGGTACTGCTCATCCGTTGTCCTTCCCCACGGAGATGGAACCCACCGCGGCCGTCCGCCGGGACACCCAGAATTCTAACTCCGGCCGCCAAGCCCCTCCCTGTGAACCGGTCACTACATGATCCAAAGAGGCGGCCGCCACCGTGTTCAAGGGCTGGGATCCCGGCACGGAGGCTGCGCGATGTCCATGCCGACCGTCGGCGACGAGAGCGCGACCGTCGCCGGAAGCCGGGCGGGTCCTGCCCGATCGCGATCGGGCAGGAGCCGGCAGGAAGGTTTCAGCGTCCTGGTACGCGGATGACCGGTGTCAGGAACTCGTGAGGATGACGAGTCGCTGGGTGGCGCGGGTCATCGCGACATAGCGGTCGACGGCCCCTTCGACGCCCTCGCCGAACGTCTCCGGGTCGACGAGCACGACCAGGTCGAACTCCAGCCCCTTCGACAGTTCCGGCGTCAGCGACCTGACGCGGGACGTCTCCCGGAACGTGGGATCGCCGATGACACAGGCGATCCCCTCGGCGTGCTCGGCGAGCCACGTGGCGAGGACCGAGTCCAGATCCCCGACGGATCCGTGGACGACGGGGATGCCGCTGCTACGGATGGAGGTCGGCACATTGGCGTCCGGGAGCGCGTCGCGGATGACGAGCTCGGCCTCCGCCATGACCTCTTCCGGCGTGCGGTAGTTGATGCTCAGGGAGCTCACGGTGATCCGGTCGAGCCCGACCCGCTCGAGCCGTTCCCGCCACGACTCCGTGAACCCGCGCCTGGTCTGGGCGCGGTCACCGACGACGGTGAAGCTCCGCGACGGGCAGCGGAGCAGCAGCATCTGCCATTCGGCGTCCGTCAGTTCCTGGGCCTCGTCCACGATGATGTGCGCGAACGGTCCGGCGAGCAGGTCCGGTTCGGCGCCCGGCAGCGCGCTCTCGTCGATCAGGGTGTCCTGAAGGTCCCGCCCGTGCAGCATCCCCACCGCGCCTTCGCTCTCGTCGATCACGACGTTCTGGAGCAGGCTGTCGATGGCGTCGGCCCTGCGCGCGCGTTCCGCGGCGACGGAGGCGTCGTGCCGGCGCTTGCGCACGGACGCCTCCGGGTCGCCGAGCCGCTGCCGTGCCGCGTCCAGGAGCGGCAGGTCGGACACCGTCCAGGCGTGGGCGTCCGCGCGCTGGAGCTTGCGCACGTCCTCGGGACCGAGCCGGGGAGCGCACCTGCGCAGGTAGGCGGGGACCGACCACAGGTCCCCGACGAGGTCGGTCGGCTCCAGCATCGGCCACGCGCGGTTCAGGGTCCCCATCAGCTCCCGGCTCCGGAGCAGCGACCTGCGCAGCAGCTCGGGCGAGATCTCGTCGTCCTCGTACTCCTCCGCGTGCTTGTCCATGAGGATCGTGAGCAGCTCCTCGAGGATCTGGTCGCGCGCCTCGTTGTGCGGGGTGCCCGGTTCCACGGCCGCGAACGCCGAGGCCCAGTCGGCGGCGCTCAGCCAGACGTCGGACCAGTGGCTCGAGACCGTCATCCCCTCCGTGGGCGGCTCCTCGTAGAGGGCGACGGCCGGTTCGATCGCCTTCACCATGTCCGCGGACGCCTTCAGACGTGCCACCTCCGGGTCGCTCTCGACGCCCGCTCCGGCTCCCTCGGCGACGAGGTCGCGCAGGACGCAGGTCTGCACCCCCTCCTCGCCGAGGCTGGGCAGGACATCGGCGACGTAGGCCAGGTAGGGCCGGCTCGGGCCGACGAACAGCACGCCGCCGCGGCGGTGCCCGAGACCGGGGTCGGAGTAGAGGAGGTGGGCGGCGCGGTGCAGCGCGACGACGGTCTTGCCCGTACCCGGACCGCCGTCGACGACGAGGGCGCCGCGGGATCCCGCGCGGATGACGGCGTCCTGGTCGGCCTGGATGGTCGAGAGGACGTCGCGCATCCGCTCCGACCGGTTGCCGCCCAGACTGGCGATGAACGCGGACTGGTCGTCGAGCGCGGCGTGCCCCTCGAGCCCGTCGGCGGTGAACACCTCGTCCCAGTAGTCGCTGATCCGGCCGCGGGTCCAGCGGTAACGGCGGCGGCTCGCCATGCCCATCGGGTCGGCGTGGGTCGCCGCGAAGAACGGCTCGGCCGCGGGGGAGCGCCAGTCGAGCAGGAGCCGGCGTCCCGTGCTGTCAGTGAGGCCGAGGCGCCCGATGTACGCGGGCTCGGAGCCGTCCGCAGGGACGACGCGCCCCAGGCACAGGTCCAGACCGAAACGGCGCAGCGTCCGCAGGCGGCCGGTCAGGCGGTGGATCTCCATGTCCCGGTCCATCGCCTCCCGGCCGATGCCGCCGGGCGCCTTGCGCGCGGCCTCGAGACGCTCGGACAGCTCGGCGATCGCTTCCTCAAGGGTCTCCGACACGGCCGCGAAGTGACGCTCGTCGGCATCGATCAGCGCCGGGTCGGCCTTGGGGGACAGGTGCTCGGGCAGGTCGAACGCGCTCACCCGCGGCGCGCTCCCCTCCGCCGACTCGATGTCACCGTACGACCCATGAACCGACAACAACTCACGCACTGAGTGATTCTCCAATTTCGGCAAGTTCTGGCCTAGGCCGGTGATTCTGACCCACGACCGGGGCCTTGCCGCAAGCCCCCTGGTGCGCTATACATTAAGAGTGGCAAGGAGTGGGTATTCCTCCTGCCCTCATCGCCCGCTCCGGGCAAGCATGATCTCTCTGACCCGGTCCACATACTTCGGCACCCCCGCCGCCGCCTCCGCCGTGTCCGGCATATTGACCACCAGGTCCGCCCGGTCGGGAAACCAGTTGATCCACAGGGATACGCCCCGGGCGTTGTCGGGGCCCGCCAGTACGGTCGCGTCCGCGCCGAGGTAGTCGCGTGAGCCGGGCGCGGAGCGGCCGTCCAGGTAGGAGACCATGGGCGGGATGGAAGGGACGTCGCCGCCCAGGAGCTCGATCGCCCGGTACATCGGTACGTCGTATCCGGCACGGGCGCGCTGGAAGCCCTGCTGGGCGGCGGCGATCGCGTCGGGCAGGGTGGGGGAGGCGGGCAGCCGGAACAGGAGCGGTACGAAGTTGACGAGCCAGCCGTGGACCTGGAGCAGCTGGGGGTAGGCCCTGGTCGACACCACGGTGAGGACGCGGTAGACGTCGTTGCCGGTGAACTCCCGCTGCGCGAGGGCCAGTGCGGCGAAGGCGCCCGCGCCGAAACCACCGCCGTGCCGGGCGCAATAGGCGCGGAACGCGCGCGCCTGGTCACCCGTGAGCACCGGATACCGGACGCGCGTGCCGGGCAGCAGTTCGTCGGCGTCGTTGCCCACCCCGACCGGGAAGTCGGGGAAGCCGCCGCCCCCCGCCGCCAGGAACTCCGACCACACGGCGAGCTCCGGCGCGGCCGTCGTCAGCGACGCGGAGCGGTCCCGCTCGCGGAGGTTGCAGTCCAGGTAGCCGGGCGCCGGCGCCAGGCCGGCCGGGGCACCGCCGAGGGCCGCCTGGTAGCGGGTGCGGATCTCGTCGAAGAGCAGCGCCAGGGAGTGCCCGTCGGTATAGGCATGGTCGACCGCGAAGTACACCGTGGAAGACGTGTCCCGCCGGATCACCCCGGCCGTCAGCCCCGGCCAGCTCACCGCGGTCTGCTCGTCGATCCTCCGGTGCAGGTAGGCGCGCAGGCCGGCCGGGTCCGTGAAGTCGCCGACGCGCGACGGCCGCACCGTGAGGGAACCGGGTGGCAGACGGAAGCCGGGCAGACCGTCGGCGTCCGGCTCGTACCAGGTGTGGAACGCCTCGTGGCGGCGTACGAGCCCCTGCCACGCGGCGGTGAGCGCGTCGAGATCGGCCCGGCCCGGCAGGTCGAACTTCACACCGGCCCAGGGCGACTGCCGTCGCCCGCTCGCGCGGTGGTCGGCCGCCAGCCGCAGGTGCACGCGCTGGAAATGCGACGCGGGTACGTCGTGCGGTTCGGGCACCCGGTCGGTGGTCAGCTCGAATTCGACCACTTCGCCGGGCTCGGGGCGCCAGTCGAGGATCTGGGTCATGTGCACGGTGGGGGTCTCCTCCCATCGGTCGATCAGCCGATCGGCCGGTCGGTCAGGCGGATGCGGGGACGGCTCCGGCCCGGTGGGCGTCCGCGACGCGGGCGGCGGCCCGCGCCGCGGCCGTCACAAAGCGTTCGACGTTCGTACGTGCCACGGCCGTGTCGGGGAAGCGCGCCGACAGGTGCACGCCGCGTTCCCCTCTGGTCAGCCACAGGTACACCGCGGGCCGGCCGTGTACACGGCTGCGCAGCATGACGTCGTCGGGCCGCGGCGGGGTGCCGGCCACCCGGCGCACGTCGAGATAGGACACGACGAACCGGGGGCGGATCTCCCTGCGCAGCAGCCGGTTGATGTGGGGCAGCGAACTGCCCGGCCCCGGCCCGCGGCGGCGCAGCTCGGCGGTGGCGAGGGCGACGGTGTCGGCGAAGGCCGCCCCGGGAGCCGTCGGGATCCGCACCGGGTGCAGCCCGACGAGCCAGCCCGGCACCGCTCGCCAGTGGTCGAGCCGGGTGTTGGCCAGACTGATGACGGAAAGCTGCCGCTCGCCCGCGACCTTCGCGGCGGCGAGCGCGAGACAGGCGAGCAGCCCCGAGGCCGTGGTGCCTCCGGCCGCGCCCGACGCGGCCGCGAACCGGGCGGCCGCCGGCCCGTCGAGAAGCCGGTGGTAGGCGCTGCGCTGCGGCAGCGGCTCCTCGGACGCGCCGAGCGGCAGGGGGAAGGCGGGCGTCCGGCCGTGGGCTCGGCGCAGCAGCGACCGCCAGTGGTCCGCGTGCTCGGGTCCCGCCGGGGCCCGGTCGGTGAGGACCCGCTCCTCGGCCCCGACGTCCAGGAAGGTCGGCCCGCGCGTCACCGCTCCTTCGCCCCTCAGGACGTCGCGGACCTCCCCGGGGATCATGGCGAGCGTATAGGCGTCCACGACACCGTGGTCCGCACCCGCGAACACCGTCACCCCGGCCACCCCCTCGACCGTCGCGAAGACCACCTGCGGCCAGCCCAGCGGGCCCGTACCGCGGTCGAAGAACGCCTCGATCTGCCGCCGGACCGCGCGACCGTCGGCGAACACGCCCACGTCCTCGCGCCGCAGCGTGACAGCGCTCGCGGGGAGCGTACGGCGCGCACAGCGCTCGCCGTACGTCACCAGCCTGCTGCGCAGGTGCTCGTGCCCGCGCAGCCAGGCCGACAACGCCGAGCCGACCTGGCGCGGGCCGACCCGGCCCACCCCGAACGACACCCCGATCCACGCCGGATCCACGCACCGCGCCCCCCGCGACGCCGCGGCACGCACATGGTCCTCGTGGACGAGCGCGGGTGCCCGCGGGTCGTCCGCCCAGGCCGGGGCCGAGGCGGTGGGTGTCCAGAACACCAGCCGGCCGTCGGGAACGGCGCTGTCGCCCAATTCTGTGAATTCCAATGTCTCACCGATCAGGAAATGTGCGGCGCCGGCCTCGGACCCTCATCACGATGCTCTCCTTATGACGCCTCGGTGCGGGCCGCCGAAGCTAACCGCCCGTGATGAAACCGCGATGAAACGAAGATGAAGCGGAAGGGTGTTCGCTGGTCACGTCCTTCCGCGCGCCGACACCTCAAGAAAGCCTCTTGTTGCCCTCCTGCCGCGCTGGTAGCTTCGGCGCCCGTCATTCATTCCGCGCTGCTCCGATTCATCGACCGCAGCCGACGGAGGGTCAATTGATGAACGCACGGACAGAAAGCGAAACACCCCGGGCAGCAGCCGACGCGGAACCTTCCACGGACTATGCCGCGCTGCGCCGCGACCCGGAATACGCCGAATTGAACCGCGCGCTGCTCGACCTGGTCCCGGCCGGCTCCGGACCGTCCGTCCTCGATCTGGGGTGCGGGGACGGAGCCGTCAGCGAGCAGCTGCTGCTGCGCGACCCGTCCCTCTCCCTGGTCGGCGCCGACCCCGAGCCGTCCCTGCTCGACGCGGCGCGGGCCCGCCTGGGCGACCGGGCCCGCTTCGTCGTGGGCGACGCGGCCTCCGTCTCCCGGCTGTTCCCACCGGACTCCTTCGACACGGTGGTGCTGGCCAACTGCATCCACCTCGTCCCCGACCTCGGCGAGGCGCTCGACGCGATCGGACGGGTCCTCACCGGCGGCGGACGCCTGGTCTTCAACTCGGCGTTCTACTCGGGCGCGGAGACCACGGCCGACCTGCCGCTGTACGCCGAGCTGGTCGGCACCGCACGCCGCGTCGCCCGGACGCGGGGGCTGCCGCTCGCCAGGTCGGCCGCGGGCCGGCCGCCGGGGCTGCGCCGGAGCGCCGGGGACTACCGGACCGCCCTCGACGCGGGCGGCTTCACGGGAGTCGTCACCACGGAACGGGAGTTCACCCTCGGCCGGCGCTTCCTCGCCGCCCTGTGCGCGACACCGATGTTCGCCGCCGCCGCGTTGCCCGGGATCGACCGGCGCGTCGCCGCGGAACTCCTCACCGAGGCGCTGGAAAGCCAATACGAGCGCGCCCCCTTCACGATCACCCGGCGCTGCGTCTACTTCTCCGCCGTCCGGTCTTCCGCCGTCCGGTCTTCCACCGTCCGGTCCTCCGCCGTCCGGCCATAGAAAACCCCACGAGAGGAATGCGCCATGACCGAGGCAATGAACGTGGTCACCCGGGCCATCATGGGTATCCGGCCGGACCTGGGTGAATACCCGGCGGCGATATCCCGCGACGCCGCCATCTTCTACGCGGCCGACCCCGACCAGCCGGTACTGGGACTCGATTCCATGGAGGCACTCGAACTCATCGCCGTGCTGGAGCAGGAATTCGGGGTCCGGCTGGCGGACACCAGCATCAGGATCGCCGACCTCCATACGGTCGGGGACGTGGTCGACGCCATGTCGGGGACACGGTGATATTCACGGCGGCGCGCAACCGCGTGCTGGTGACCGGCATCGGCGTCGAGTCGTGCGCGGGCGGCACACCGGACGAGCTGTGGGCCGCCCTGTCGGCGGGCCGGCCCGCGATCTCGCCCCTGGAACTGGAGGAGCCCCTGCCGTGCCGGGTCGGCGGCGTGGTCAAGGACTTCGACCCCCGGGACCACATGTCCGCCCAGCAGGTCCGCCGCACCTCGCGCTTCCAGCAACTCCTGTTCGCCGCCGCGGCCAAGGCACGGGCGGACGCGGGACTGCGTACGCCCCCGGGAGCGCTGTACGTCGGCACCGGCGGCGGAGGACTCGACGAGACCGCACGGCTCGTGACCGTACTGCGCCGGGACGGGTGGTCGCGGATGAACCGGCTCGGTCTGCTCCGCCTGCTGCCCAACCAGGCCGCCGGACTCGTCGCCCAGGAACTGGGCGTCACCGGCCCGGTGCTCACGCTCTCGACCGCCTGCGCGTCCTCGACGGACGCCATCGGAGCCGGAATGCGCGCGGTGCGCGACGGCACCGCCGACGTGGTCCTCGTCGGCGGCGTGGAGAGCTGGCTGGACCTGCCGTGCCTGGCGTCGTTCTCCCTGCTGGACGCGCTCTCCCAGCGCCCCGCGGCCGAGGCGGCGAGCGCGTCGCGGCCGTTCGACCGCGACCGCGACGGCATGGTTCCGGCGGAAGGGGCCGCCGTGCTCGTGCTGGAGTCCGAGCGGTCGGCGCTGCGCCGTGGCGCGACCGTGTACGGCGAGGTGCTCGGCGCCGCGTCCACCTGCGACGCCCACCACCCCCTGGCCCCCCGGGCGGACGGCTCCGTGGCGGCCAGGACGATCGAGCTGGCCTGCGCCGACGCCGGCCTCGACACCGCCGCCGTCGACCTCGTGAGCGCGCACGGAACCTCGACACCGCTCAACGACCTGGCCGAAACCGAGGCCATCAAGCTCGCCTTCGGCCCCCACGCCCGGCGCGTGGCCATCACGGCGCCCAAATCGGTCATCGGGCACTCCTGCGGAGCGTGCGGGGTGCTGGAGAGCGTCGGCGTGCTGCTCGCCATGCGCGAGAAGTACGTGCCGCCCACCGCGAACCTGGAGAACCCCGACCCCGGCTGCGACCTGGACTACACCCCGGTCGTGGGACGACCCGCCGCGATCAACGTCGCCGTCAAGCAGAACTTCGGGTTCGGCGGCCAGAACTCGGCGGTCGTGTTCGGGTCCGCCTGACCTGACCTGACCCGATCTGACCGGCCCCGCCGCGCCGCTCCGGGACGTACCTCCGGGGTCCCGGCGCGGCGCGGCGGGGGCCGCCCTCAGCGGACGGGCGCGGCGTCCCGTGGCCCGGTCGGCTCCCGGGGAGCGAGGGACTCCCGGTAGGTACGGGCGAGATGGTCCTGGAGGCGGGCGTGGCGGAACTGGTAGACCGCGCCCGCCTGACGGAGCACGCCCCGCCGGTAGGCGTCCTCGAGGAAGGCGACGACGGCCCAGGGCAGCCGGCCGGTCAGCGGCAGCCAGATCCGGGCGAAGACCATCCACTGCCCCCAGGCGGTCAGACCGAGCACATAACCGAGCGCGCCGCCGAGCCCGCTGATGACGCCGAGCTTGGTCGAGGCCGTGACGTCCCACACGAGCGGGCCCAGCAACGCCGACATGGGCCGGATCGCCAGCCCGGACGCGACGCCGACCAGGACTCCGAAGACGGTCGCCCAGACGATGAACTGGGCGAGGACCGTCCGGCGGTTCGTGCGCAGCAGACTGACCGGATTGACGGCGGACCGGATGTCGAGGGGGGTTTCGAGAAGGACCAGGAGCACGAGGGTGGGGCCGGCTCCCAGCGCGAACACGACCCCGTAGAGGGTGCTGTTGTCGAGACCGATCTGCAAGGCGGCCGGGAGCCCGACGCGGCGGAGGAAGCCGACGAGCACTCCTTGCATGAAGCCGTAGCCGCAGCCGAAGACGAGACCGAACAGCGATCCGATCAGGAAGCGGCCGGCGGTGCCCCGCGCGGCCTTCCGCGCCCTGCCGAACATCTTCATGCCCACGTTGGCCGGTGGCACCGTCACGTCCTTGGCCGCGACCATGAACCAGTACGCGACCCCGAGGGTGAGCCCGGAGAGGAACCCCACCATCAGGCCGTCCGCGAGCTGGAACCCGAGCGGGCTGAAGAGCACGCCGACGGCGCAGTCGACGAACCCGATGGTCAGACAGATCACCCACGCGATCACCAGCGTGCGGGTGGAGCGGCGCAGCCCCGAGCCGAACCGCCACCACTCCAGATTGGGAGTGTCGAGCCGGGCCAGGTGGTGGGCGAGGTAGCCGAGCCAGTACCGGGCGCGTTCCGGCTCGAAGCCGCGGCGCGACCCGCCGGCCGGGTGGTGCCCCGGCCGGAGGCGGTAGGCGGTGGTGATGAAGTTGTCGAGGAGGTGGTTCTCCAGCTCCTCGGGGCCCTCGAAGCGCCGGGTGTCCAGGAGCGAGGCCGGGTCGCGGCCGGGAGTGTCGCTGTAGACGGCGCGGGCGAGCGTGACCATCAGCGGGGTGGTCAGCACCGCGGCGAGGTGGGCACCGCCCGGGCCGTGCGGCCGCTCGCGCAGTTCGCTCAGTACGGGGTCCCACGCGCTCGTCGCCGGGTCCCCGCCGCGGGCCTTGCGCGTGGTGCGCGGCAGGTAGTCGGCCAGATCGCCCAGGGTGAGATCGGTCAGATCCACCGCGGCCGCGGACGTGAGCACGTCGGTCTCCGCCACCGCCGCCGCGTACTCGGACGGACGGCTCGTCAGCAGCAGCGGCAGGGTGGTGGCGTTGAGCGCCTCCAGCGCGGGACGGTTCAGACCGTCGGCGATCTCGTCGAAACCGTCCAGGACGGGAAGTATCCGGCCGGACTCCACCAGCGCGGCGGCCAGGCTCTGCCCGCCGGGCCCCGGGGCGGCGAGACCGGGATGGTCGCGGGTCAGCTGCGCGGTCAGCCAGTCCCGGAACGTCACGGCGGTGGGATCCCACGCGCCGATGCTGAAGATCACGGGTACGGGCTCGGCACGTGCCCTCGACTTCAGATAATCCAGGACGAACCGCATGGTGAGGATCGTCTTCCCGGAACCGGGCCGGCCCAGCACCACCAGCCGCCCGGAGGGTATCCGCCGGTACACGCCCGCTATCTCGTCCAGGCGCCCGCTGAGGTCCAGCGGCCCGTGCGTACCCCCGGCCGGCAGGCGCCGGATGTTGGCCCAGTGATCGGTGAGCTCCTCGGGAGCCGGCCGCCAGTGCACCGGCAGCGGGTACGGATCGTGCACCTGCCGCTGCTCCTCCTCGCGCTGCCAGCGCGCGGCCACCGCGTGGGCGAGTTGCTCGGCCACGCCCGCCAGGGTGTCGTGCAACACCGAAGCGGGCGGCCCGGAGGCCGGTCCGGCGCGGCCGGCCGGATCGCCCGCGTCTCCTCCGTCGGCCGCGTCGCCCGGCCGGGTCGCGTGCCCGGGCGGATCGTCAGGCGTGGGCGCGCGCCCGGCCGGGCCGTCGGGCCGGATCGTGTGCCCGGGCGGATCGTCCGGCCGCACCGCGTGCTCGGCCGGGTCCTCCTGCCGCACCGTGTGCCCGCCCCGGTGGACGGCCGCCGCCAACAGGTCTTCGCGCTCGGCCGGTTTCAGCCCGAGCGCGTCGGCCAGCAGCCGCACCGTGGTCACCCTGGGGTCGGCGCGCTCACCGGTCTCCAGCCCGCGGACGGTGCGCACACCCACGCCCGCGCGCTCCGCCAAGGTCTCCTGGGTCATTCCCGCGTTGTGCCGCAGCCGCCGTAACAGCGTGCTGAACTCACTGGCCACAGGTAACGGCCTCCCGCTCGGATATGGTGTTTTTCCAGGTGGGGAATCTAGCGCGACCACCGGCCGGATACGGCCGGTACCCCTGGCCTGTCCGTTTTCCCGCGCCGGGACCAGCCTCGACGGCACGCGCCGCGGGAAGCGGCCCGGAGCCAGGGGAGCCACGATGCCGATCACCACGACCACCGGCCGGCCGGCCGTCACCACGCTCGGGCAGCGGGAGCGCGAGGTGCTCTACGCGGTCGGCTGCGGCCTGAGGGACGACGAGATCGCCGCCGCCCTCGCCATACCCGAGGACGCGGTGGCCGGACACCTCGCCCGGATCCTCGCCCAGCTCGGCCTGCGTGACCGCGCCGCCGTCATCGTCCACGCCTTCGACTGCGGCCTGGTCGCCCCCGGCCGCGGCCCCCGCAGACAGACGACGGGCCCGGTGCGGCGGACGGCGACCCGCCGCCGGCCCGGACCGCGATGGGAGATCTCGGTACTCGGACCGCTGACGGCACGGCGCGACGGGCACCCCCTGGACCTGGGGCACATGCGCCAGCAAGCCGTGCTGACGGTGCTGGCGCTCTGCCCCGGCCGCACGGTCAGCCGGCAGGAACTCCTCGACGGGGTATGGGGGGAGGAACCGCCGAACACGAACGTGGTCCCGGTGTACATCTACCGGCTGCGCAAGATCCTCAGCGTGGGGGACGGCCCGCACTCGGCCATCGAGCGCGATCAGTGCGGCTACCGGCTGCTCCCCGGCGCGGTCGCCGTGGACGTGGCACGCATGGAGGAACTGGTCACCGAGGCCGGTGCGGCCGAACGGGCGGGGGAGCTGGACGAGGCGGTCCGTGCCTCCTCCCGGGCGCTGGACCTGTTCCGCGGTGAGCCGCTGGCGGGTCAGCCCGGACCCTTCGCCGAACTGGAGCGGCTGCGGCTCACCGAGCGCAGGACCGTCCTCGTACAGCGCAAGCTCGGCTGGCAGCTGCGGCTGGGCCGGCACTCCGAAGTCATCGACGAGCTGTCGGCCCTGACCGTGGCACAGCCGCTGAACGAGACGGCCGCCGCGATGCTGATGCGCGCGCTCTGCCTCAGCGGCCGGCAGGCCGACGCGCTGGCGGTGTTCGACCGCACCCGCCGCCTGCTGGCCGACGACCTCGGGGTCTCACCGGGCCGGATACTGCGACGGACGCACCAGCTGATCCTGCGCGGGGACGAAGCCTGCCTCGGCCTCACCGGAACCGCGCGGTGACGGGACGGGCACCGCGCACGCCCGGTGAGGAACTGCTGCTGGCGAGGATCTCGGCGGCGGCCGGCCGGGAGCACCTGGGCAGACGGCGCGCCACGTACACGGGAGCGGCGCGTACGGTTCACGCGAACACCGTGCGGGTCCGGGCGGTCCGCTGCCTGCTGACGCTCGTCCGGTACGCCGGGCCGTCGGCGGTCAGCGGGTACGACATCGCGCGACTGGACCTGTACGAGCACGGGATGACGGTCGCCGCCAAGGGGCGGATCCACGTCATCCGCTACGACACCACCCAGGTCCGTACGAGCCCCCCGCGCCCGTACGGACCGGCTCGCGGCGGCACCGCCCACACGCTCACCGACGTCGGCGGACGGCGGGTCGTGCTGCGCGGCGGACCGGAGCGGGGCGACGCGGCGGAATGGTGGGCGGAGATCCAGCGGGGCGTCGTCCGCGCCCGGCTGCCTCGGGCGCTGGCCGCGCTCGACCAGGGCGAGCGGCTGACCTTCGGCGACGTGTGGCTGACCAGGGAGGAGGTCGGCTACGGGGAGGTCCGCGCGACGTGGTCGCGGGTCCGGCGCGTCCGGGCCCGGGACGGAGCGGTCGAGCTCGACATCGACGGGACGTGGCACGGGCTGGGCTCCAAGGCGGCGGGAATCCCCGACCACTTCGTGCTCCGGGCGCTCGTCGAGCGGCTCGGACCGGACGGCGGGCGTTGACCCGCGGGGGCCCGGTGCGGACCCGACCGGCCCAGGGCGGAGTCCGGCAGTCCGGAAGCGGGTCCGACGGTCGTTTCATCGCGATGTCAACGGCCGTGCCTAACGTCGAATCCCGGCAGTTGCCTGCCGCATCGACTCGAGGAGGACCAGAGAGATGGCCCTGACCCGTAGATGGAAGAGGGCGATCGCCGCCGCCGGCGCGGTGGCGGCCATGACGGCCGCCACGGCCGTCGCGCCCACCGCCGCCCAGGCCGATCCGGTGCGCCATTACTACCTGGAGCTCGGCGGTACGGGCTCGGCGGCGCCCGCACCCGACTGCACCAGCAGCTACACCTTCGCCAACAAGCATCTCAACGGGGGCATCCCGGTTCCGGTGTGTTACCCGGCGAGCGCCGGACCCTGGCTCAACGGCCGGAACCTCCCGGACCTGGGCGCGCCGAGCTACGACGTCAGCGTGCGTCAGGGGTACCGCAACCTGCTGGCCGCCGCCGAGGCCACCCACCGCCGCGACCCCGGCGCCCGCCTCACGATCGTCGGCTACTCGCAGGGCGCCCAGGCCGCCGACCAGGTGCTCCAGACGATCGCGGCCGGCGGCACCGACATCCCCCGCTCGCAGGTGAACGGCATGCTCTACTCCGACCCGATGCAGCCGGACACCGGCGTCTGGGCCCGGACGCCCCAGGGCTGGAGCGCCCTCGGATTCACCTCCACCGGCCCCGGCCCGGCGAAGTTCGACGGGATTCCGGTGCAGCGCTTCTGCATCCGCACCGACGGCGTGTGCGACGCGACATCGGTGAAGTCCGTCGGCGGCTTCCTGATCCAGCACCCCAAGTACACGCAGGAGGGCAACATCATGGCGAAGACCCTCGGCAACGACGGCGGCGAGGGAGTCGTCTGGTTCGATTCCTGACCGCCCCCGGCCCGGTTCCCGCCCGCCCTCCCACGCGGTCCCGGGACGGCCGGACCGGTCGGCGACACACGGGGGAGTGCCCGGGGGCGGCCAAGTCGCCGGCCCCCGGGCGCCGGTGCGTCCCTCGGCGCGCGGTCCTCAGGGGCGGGCCTTGTCCTCCACTCCGGGCGATTCCTCGATGTCGTCGCTCAGCACGGCCTCACCGGTCGCGGCGTCGACGTCCACCTCCCGTTCCGTCCCCTGAGGGTCCTTCAGCCGCACTTCCCAGATGGTGCGCCCGTTCTCGGTGTCCAGGTCGCTGGAGGCCACCGTGGCGCCGGGCAGCATCTTCAGGGCGGCTTGTTCGGCGCGCTGTTTGTCCACCGCCGGCGACCCGGACGGCGCCGGGCCGCTCGGGCTCGGGCCCGTATTCGCCACGCCGGGTGAGGCCGAGGTGGCGGCCGGGGGCGATGTGACGTCGTCCTTGTCCTTCTCGCCGTCGCCTCCGCACCCGGTCAGCACCAGCATCGCGGCCGCGACCGCCCCCGCCGCACACCACCGGCTCGTACGGTGCGCCGTGCGGGCGCCCCGCCTGTCGTGCCACTGCATCGAATCGCCGACTTTCCTGTTCGTGCCGAGCTTTCCCGTTCGTGCCGAGCCGGCGGCCGGGGCCACGGAGGCGTCGTACCCGTGGTCCCGGCCGCCGACGGAGGCGAGGGCGGCTACTTGTCCTTCTTCTCCGGAGCCTTCTCCGGAGCCTTCTCCGCGGCCTTCACCGCAGTCTTCTCCACGGACTTCTCCGAGACCTTCTCCGCGACGATGCCGACCTTCTTCTCCACGGTGAGGTTCTTCTTCTCCGCGGTGGGGCCGCGCAGGACCTTGCCGCTGTGCGGGTCGACCCACACCTCGTAGGTGGTGCCGTCGCACTCGACCTCCACCGTCCACACGGTGCGCTTCTCCTTCGTGCCGAGCTTCTCCTCCTCCAGCTCCGCGCCGGTCACCCGCCCCTGGACGGCCTTCTCGGCGATGTGGACGGCCTCGTGGATGGACACCTTGTGGTGGTCCGAGCCGTGCTCGGAGTGGTGCTCCGACTTGTCGCTGACCGGCACCACCGGCTGGTGGATGCCCGTGGCGGCCCATGCCGTCACCGGTGCCCCGGCCGCCAGCAGAGCCGCCGTGATCACGCCTGCGGCCGCCGCGCGGCGCCGGGACGAGTTCTTCACAGTCATCACGTTCTTTCTCCTCGACTATCGGTGGGCAGCGGCTGGCCGCTGCCACGGGTATCGACGCGTGCGTCGCGCCCACCCCGGGAGAGGGGATCATCGTATTCGCGGGGAATATGAATAGCCTATGGAACTCACGGGACCGATCAAGCTTCGGCGCAGGTGTGTCCGCCCGGTGATTCGCCCGTGACTTGCCCGGGGGATCGGAGGATTGACCCCGCATCACTTGACGGGCGGAAGCCGAACCCGCGGCGGAATCGGTGAGCTGTCGTCGGATTCGCCGCACGGAAACACCCACATGGGTGAACCATCTGATACGGCAATCCTTGTCGTTCGCAATTGGATAAACTGCGTTACCGGCTTCTACGTCGAAAGCGGTTGAGGATGTTGGTCATGCGAGGGCCCGGCGGTTCGAATGCGGTGCCGGGTGGCCGTGCCGCCGCTCCCGCGCGGGCCGGGCGATTCGCGTGACGTCGACGCCGTCGACTCCACATGCCGTGGAATCTCTCGCCCGGCCGGTCAATTCCCACAATGAGTGGGACCCGTTGGAGGAGGTCGTCGTCGGGCGTGTCGACGGCGCGACGATCCCTTCCGATCATCCCGTCGTGGCCTGCAACCTCCCGCCGTGGGCGGCGCGGCTCCAGGGGCTCGCCGCCGGCCTCCCGTATCCGCGCGCGCTGATCGAGCGGGCGCGGCATGAACTCGAACAGTTCGTCGCCCTCCTGGAATCGCTCGGCGTCACGGTCAGGCGCCCGGAAGCGGTCGACCACAGGCGGCGGTTCGGAACGCCCGACTGGACGTCGCGCGGCTTCTGCAACAGCTGCCCGCGTGACAGCATGCTGGTGATCGGCGACGAGATCATCGAAACCCCGATGGCATGGCCGTGCCGGTACTTCGAGACCCACTCCTACCGCGAAATCCTCAAGGATTACTTCCGCCGCGGCGCGCGCTGGACGGCGGCGCCGAAACCACAGCTCACCGACGCGCTGTTCGAGAAGGACTTCCGTGTCCCCGGACCGGGCGAGCCCATGCGTTACCTCCTCACCGAGTTCGAGCCGGTGTTCGACGCGGCGGATTTCGTACGGGCGGGGCGCGATCTGTTCGTCACGCGAAGCAATGTCACCAATCGCATGGGAATCGAGTGGCTGCGCCGCCACCTCGGGCCCGGTTACCGGATCCACGAGATCGAGAGCCGCTGCCGCACACCGATGCACATCGACACGACGTTCCTGCCTCTCTCGCCGGGCAAGGTGATGGTCAATCCCGAATACATCGACGTGGATCACCTGCCCGGCATCCTGGGCTCCTGGGAAATCCTGGTCGCCCCCGAGCCCACACCGCTGGACGAGCGTCTGCTCAGGATCACCTCGATGTGCGGGAAGTGGCTCAGTATGAACGTCCTCGTGGTCGGCGACAGCCGGGTGATCGTGGAGCGGCACCACACCGGCATGCTGCGCGCACTCGAGAGGTGGGGATTCGAGCCGATCCCGTGCGACCTGCTGCACTACGCGCCGTTCGGCGGCTCGTTCCACTGCGCGACGCTCGACGTCCGGCGCCGCGGGACGCTCGAATCGTATTTCGACTGACCCTTTCGCCGATCGCCCCGGCCCTGCGGGCCGGGGCGGGGGCTGTGGCGGATGCGGAGGGGGCCCTCGGATTTCCTCGCGCCAACGTGCGCGCCGAAGGCGGATGACCGGTGGTCCGTCCGGATGGGCGGGCTCGAACGTCGCGATCCGGCCATGCGCGCGCAAGGGAGGCGCCTTACGGTCGAAAGGGGAGTGATCATCCGGCGGTGCGCGCCCGCCTCGCTTTCCCCGGCCTCATGACCGCTCCTACCTGCGGCGATCACCGAACGTGCACGTGGGACCGCATTCCGGTGAGAAGCGTCTCAAAAGCATCGAAATCTTGCGTTTAGCCGATAAGCGCCCGGGGATTGATCACTCGCTCTCAAGATTGCTCAACACGACTGCGCCGCCGCAACAGCACCATTCCGGCCGCGCAGTCCCAGCCACCAGACAGGAGCCCGGCACATGCTGCCCTCCATGCCCAGTCCCGACCGCGAACGCTTCCTCGCCGAACCGCGCGTCGGCGTCCTGGGGGTCACCGACTCCCGGGGCGGCGACCGCGCGCCTCTGATCGTGCCGGTGTGGTACGGCTACGAGCCCGGCGGCGACGTCGTCGTCCAGATGGGCCGGGAGACCATCAAGGCGCGACTCCTGCGCGCCGCCGGCCGGTTCAGCCTCTGTGTGCAGGACGAGGGCCGGCCGTACCGCTACGTCAGCGTCGAGGGCCCCGTCACGGCGATCGAGGAGACGGTCGACCCGGCGCTGCGCGAGGCGCTGGCCCGGCGCTACCTGGACCCCGAGGAGGCGAGCGCCTACCTGGTGGCCACCGCCGACCAGCTGAAGGACGACATCGTCTTCCGTATGCGCCCGCGGCTCTGGCGCAGCGCCGACTTCTCCGCCTTCGCGGCGGACTTCGCCGAAGCGGGCGCCGGTCAGGACGGCAGCTGAGCGCCGACGCCTCCTCCGCACCCCCTACCCGCACCAACGGCGCGCAGCCGCGCCGAAGCCCCACAAGCAAGAAGGACTCGATGACCGACACCGACGTTTCGTCACACCTGCTGTTACCCCGTAGCCCGGCCCCCTCGCCGGCCCCGTCGCCGGCGGCGCCCGGCACGCTCGCGGCCGGCTACCCCCGGAACAGCCTCATACCCGAGCTGTTCGAAGCGCAGGCCGCCGCGCGGCCCGACGCGCCGGCGGCCAGGCACGGGGAGCGCAGCGTGACCTACGGGCAGCTCGACGCCCACGCCGACGCCCTGGCGGCCCGCCTGCTCGCACGCGGCGTCCGTCCCGGTGACCTCATCGGCGTGTGCGGCGGCCGCTCGCTGGAGGCGCTGGTGGCACTGCTGGGCATCCTCAAGGCCGGCTGCGCGTACGTACCTCTCGACGACGACCTTCCGCCGGCCCGCCTGCGGGCCATGGCCGAGGACGCGGGGCTGAGCGCCGCCGTCACCCTGCCGGGCAGCACGCGTCCCGTGCGAGGTCTACGCGCGTCAGTCGAGGTCGGTTCCCTCGACCGCCCCGCACTCCGGACCGAGCCCCTCGACCGCCCCCGCACCGACTCCGCGACCGACTGCGCCTACGTGGTCTTCACCTCCGGGACGACCGGCCGCCCGAAGCCCGTCGCGATACCGCACCGGGGCGTGGTCCGCCTCGTGCTGTCCGACCCCGAGCTGCCCCCGCCCGCCCCCGGCGACGGGGTGCTGCACGCCTACGGGCTCTCCTCCGACGCCTCGACGATCGAGATCTGGGGCGCGCTGCTCACCGGCGCCTGCCTGGTCATCGCCGACCGGGAGGAACTGCTCTCGCCCCTCGCCCTGGAGCGGCTCTTCCTCGCGCAGGGCGTGACCATGGCCTACCTGACGACGAGCGTCTTCCACCTCGTCGCCCGCACCCGCCCCGAGGCGCTGGCCACGCTGCGGCACGTCTCCGCCGGCGGGGAGGCGATGGACCCGCGGTTGGCGAACGCCGTCCTCGCCGCCTGCCCGGCCACCACCGTGGTCAACTTCTACGGCCCGACCGAGAACGCCGTGGTCTCCACCGCCCATGTGCTGCGCCCGCTGCCCGAGGACGCCACGACCGTCCCCCTGGGCCGCCCCTTCGGCGCCTCCACCTGCCACGTCCTCCGCCCCGACGGCTCGTTCGCCGGGCCGGGCGAGGAGGGCGAACTGTACGTCGGCGGCGACGGACTGGCCCTCGGCTACCTCGGGGACGCGCGGCTGACCGCCGAACGCTTCGTCGCCCTGCCCGCCGTCGAACCGGACGGGCCGCTGTACCGGACCGGCGACCGGGTCGTGCGGACCGCCGACGGCCTGCTGGAGTACCGCGGCCGCCTCGACCGGCAGGTCAAGCTGCGCGGCGCGCGCGTCGAGCTCGACGAGGTGGAGACCCGGCTGCGGGCACACCCCGAGGTCGGCGAAGCCGTCGTCGAGGTCGAATCCGGCTCCCTGACCGCCTACGTCACGGCCGCCCGCCCCGGCACCCCCCTGCCGCTCCCCGCCCTCCGCGCGTACTGCGCGCAGTGGCTGCCCCCGCAGGCCGTCCCGGCCCTGGTGCCCATGGACCACTTCCCCGTGACCAGCGGCGGCAAGGTCGACCGCGCCCGCCTGAAGTCCGCCGCACCACTGACCGGCCGCGACGACGACGCGGTGACGGCCGAGGAGACGGACGAGCCGAAGATCGAGGGCCTGCTCGACGTCCTCACCGAGGTGTGGCAGCGGGTGCTGCGCGTACGCCCCGCGCCCCAGGACGACTTCTTCCTCCTCGGCGGCGACTCCCTGCTCGCCTCGGAAGCCGTCACCCGCACCCTCGCCGTGCTCAGCCTCGACGCCGCCCTGGGCTCCACCCTCATCAGGGCCCTGCTGGCCGCGCCCACCCTGGAGGGCTTCACGGCCGCCGTGCGCGAGGCCCGGGGCGGCTTCGGCGCGGCGACGGACGGCGAACCGCACGTCGACTTCGCGCGCGAAACCGAACTGGGCTTCTCCCTGCCGGTCGCCGAAGGCCCGGCACCGTGCCCGCACGACCCGAAGGACGTCCTGCTCACGGGCGCCTCGGGATTCGTCGGAGTGTTCCTGCTGCACCGCCTGCTGCGCTCGACGACCGCCCGCGTCCACTGCCCCGTACGGGCGACGAGCCCCGCACACGCCCAGCAGCGGGTGCGCACCGCCCTCACCCGCTACGGACTGAGCCTCGACG
This sequence comes from Streptomyces albireticuli, assembly GCF_021228125.1. GTDB lineage: Bacteria > Actinomycetota > Actinomycetes > Streptomycetales > Streptomycetaceae > Streptomyces > Streptomyces albireticuli. The sequence continues at coordinate 50,536 of NZ_JAJQQS010000013.1, read as the reverse complement.
AGACCGAGTGGCGGCGGGTCGAGTGCTTCCCCGGCGACCTGACCCAGCCGGGGCTGGGGCTGTCGGCCGTGCACACCGCCGAACTGACCGGCCGGCTGGACCTGATCGTGCACAACGGCGCCCGGGTCAACTTCCTCTACCCGTACGAGCAGTTGCGGCCGGCCAACGTCGACGGCACCCGGGAGGTCGTCCGCATCGCGGCACCCCGCCGGGTCCCGGTGCACTTCGTCTCGACCGTCGCCGTCGTCGCCGGGTTCGGCACCGCCGGGGTGCACGAGGTGGACGAGGACCTGCCGCTCGACCACGCGGACGGGCTCACCATGGGCTACGCCGAGAGCAAGTGGGTCGCCGAAGGCGTCCTGCGGCGGGCCGCCGAACAGGGCCTGCCCGTGGCCGTGTACCGGCCGTACGAGGTGACCGGCGACCGGACGACCGGGGCGTGCAACACCGAGACGGCCATCTGCTCGTTGTTCAAGACGGTCGCCGAGACGGGGCTGGCCCCCGACATCGAGCTGCCGATGGACTTCGTCCCTGTCGACCACCTCGCCGAGTCCCTGGTCCACATCGCCACGCACCGGCCCGCCGACGGCCGGGTCTACCACGTCACCAACCCCCGCCCGGCGATGTTCTCGGACGTCCTGGACCGGATGCGCGCGGCGGGCTTCACCCCGCGCACGCTGCCGTACGACCGCTGGGTCGGTGAGCTGGTGCGCTACGTCGCCGAGAACCCGACGAGCGCCACGGCGCCGTTCGTGTCCCTGTGCGTCGACCGCAGCCGCAACGCCGACATGTCCGTCAAGGAGATGTACCTCAAGGACGTCTTCCCGGTCCTGGGCCGGCGCAACGCCGAGGAAGCGCTCGCCGACAGCGGACTGCACTGCCCGCCGGTGGACTCCGCGCTGCTGGACCGGTACCTGGAGTACTTCTTCGCCTCCGGCTACCTCACCCGCCCCGCGCCCGTACCGGACCACCCGACGCCGCACCACGCCGCGGCGGGATCGGAGCACACCGCGTGAACCCGCCCGAAGCACTCGTCCCGGTCCCGGAGGTCGAGCCCGGCACCGCGGGCCCGCCCTGCGCCTACGCCCGCCTGCGCACCGAGCGGCCCGTCGTCAAGGCACAGCTGCCCAACGGCGAGACGGGCTGGCTGATCAGCCGCTACGACGACGTGCGCGCCGCGTTCGCCGACCCCCGGCTCGTCCGGCCGCTGCTGTCGGCCTGGCCGCCCCGCGAAGGGGCCGACGCCCCGCCGCCGTGCCTGCCGACCTTCCTGGAGATGACCGGCGCGCACCACGAGCGCGTACGCCGCACCGTCCTGCCGATGTTCGGCCGGAAGCGGCTGGAGTTCATGGAGCCCCGGATCCGGACGATGGCCGGGGAGCTCATCGACGCGATGGTGGCCGGGTCCGAGGACGGCACGGCGGACCTCGTCGCCGCGTACGCCGACCCGCTGCCGCTGCGCGTGCTGTGCGAGACCACCGGCCTGCCCTACGAGGACCGCGACGTCTACCTGCCGCACACCCTCGCGCTCCTCGGCGCGGCCGGGCTGACGATGGAGGAGGTGCTCGCGGCGCTGTACGCGCTGCAGGACTACGCCGAGGAGCTCATCTCCCGCAAGGAGAAGGACACCGACGGCGAGGACTACATCCGGCTGCTGCTGGCCGAGGCCGGCCGTCCGGGCAGCGAGCTGACCCGCGACGACGTCGTCAGCTTCGTCGTCACCATGCTCATGGCCGGATACAAGACCAACATCCAGCACACCGGGAACGCCCTGCTCGCCCTGCTCACCCACCCCGAGCAGCTGCGGACGCTGCGCGAGGCGCCCGAGCGGATCGGCACCGCGGTGGAGGAACTGCTGCGGTACGTCCCGCTGATGAACGCCATCAACATCCTCGTCGCGAAGGAGGACCTCACCCTGCACGGGCAGCACATCCGTGCCGGGGACGCGGTCGTCCCGGTGCCGGCCTCCGCCAACCGCGACCCGGAGGCGTTCGCCGACCCCGACCGCCTCGATCTGACCCGGACCCCCAACGCGCACGTCGCGTTCGGGCACGGCCCGCACGCGTGCACGGGCGGGCACCTGACCCGCATGCAACTCACCATCCTGATCGAGGTGCTGCTCGAACGGCTTCCCGGCATCGAGCTCGCCGTGCCGGCGGACACCATCCCCTGGGACGAGTCCACCCCGCTGCGCGCCCCGGCCCGGCTGCCCGTGCGCTGGTGACACGCCGCCCCGGCGCCGCGTCCCCGCGCGCCGCGACCCCAGGAAACCCGGCCCGAGACACGCACGGAAGAGAGACCCGCACGCCATGACCGCACCCCAGGCACCCGCTTCCGAGGAATCCCCCCACGAAGCGCCCCTGCCGCACTACCCCTTCAGCACCCGGGGCGACCGGCTCGCCCCCGAACTCCACGAGCTGCGCGGCCGCTGCCCCGTGGCCCGGGTCAGCACCAACTCCGGCGACGAGGCGTGGCTGGTCACCGGCTACGAGCTGACGCAGCACGTGCTGCGCGACCGCGCCTTCGCCCGCTCCGTCCTGGCCGAGGCGGACAGCCCCGGGCAGGACGCCCCGATCCTGGCGCCCGAACTGCTCGACGCCATGAACCACCTCCAGAAGGCCGGGCTGCGCGACGAGGTGCTCAAGGCCCTCGGCCGCAACCAGCCCGAACTCCCCGCCGACTGGGTCGAGGCCATGACCCGCGAGGGCCTGGAGGCGATGGTCCGCGAAGGCGGCCCCGGCGACCTCCAGCACCACTTCGCGGAGTGGGTCGCGGGGCAGTGCATGTGCCGGCTGCTCGGACTGCCCTTCGAGGACCACGCCTGGCTCGCCGTACGGGCCGATCTCGACCTGACCATGGTCACCCCCACCCACGAGGAGCTCGCCCGCAACTGGGAGGAGATCCGCGTCTACATGCACGAGCACATGGCGGCCCGCCGCCCCGGCGAGCCGCGCGGCCTGGCGGACCGCCTGGCCGACCTCAACGCCGCGCACCAGGGGCTGACGGACCGGCAGCTGTCGAACATCGTGTCCGTCCTCTTCGTCAGCGGCTACGAGGACTTCGCGAGCTTTCTGGGCGTCGCCGCCTTCAACCTCCTCCAGCACCCCGAGGTCATGAGCGGGCTGCGGGACCGCCCGGAGACGATGCCGCAGTGCGTCGAGGAGCTCCTGCGCTGCAGCGTCGTCCTGGGCAACGCCATCCCGCGCTTCGTCACCCGGGACGCGCGGCTCGGCTCCGCGGAGGTGAAGAAGGGCGAGATGGTCCTGCTCTCCCTGGACGCGGTCAACTACGACACCGCCGCGTTCGCCGACCCGGAGGGCTTCGACCCCACCCGTTCCCCCAACCCGCACCTGCGCTTCGGCTACGGCCGTCACCACTGCCCCGGCGCCCACCTGGTGCGCCGTCAGTCCGACATCGCCTTCCGCGTCCTCCTCGACCGCCTCCCCGGCGTCCGTCTCGCCGTGCCGCCGTCGGAGGTCCCCTGGCACCCCGACCGCATGGCCATCATGGCGGCCGGGATCCCCGTGACCTGGTAGCGCCGGCACCCGGCACCGCCACCGCCTGAAGTGACGAGGCCACAGCCCCATGGGCTGTGGCCTCGTCGTTTGCTCACTCGGGGGCCGGAGCCCCGCCCGCTTCCGGAGTGCCGACGCGGGTGGCGGCCAGCCGCAGGGCCCGGTCCCGGTCGCGGCCGTCGAGGGCGTCGACGAGGGCGGCGTGACGGTCGTACCGGGCCCGGAGGAGCTCGGGGCCGGCGGTGTGCCCCGCCTGTTCGGCGACCGTCAGCAGGCCGTCGTACAGCGAACGCAGCAGTGTGCCGGGGCTGAGGGCGGCGAGGCGGGCGCGCAGCAGCCGGTCGGCGTGGGCGAACGCGACCGGGTCGGCGGCGTCGGCGGCCTCGGCGAGGGCGGCCAGGTGACGCCGCAACCCGGCGACGTCGGCGGGGGACGCGTGCCACAGGGCGTCCTCGACGAGCAGGGGGTCGAGGGCGTCGCGGATGCGCGCGGCCTCGTCCGGGTGCTGCTCGTCCAGGTCCCGGGGCCAGGCGTCCGGGCGCGCGGCGGGGGCCGGCCGGGCGGCGAAGAGCCCCCCGCCGGGGCCGGGCCGCACCGTGACCAGGCCGCGCGCCTGGAGGAGCCGCAGGGCCTCGTTGAAGGTGCCGACGGACACTCCGCACGCGGTGCGCAGTTCGTCCTTGGTGCCGAGGCGGGCACCCGGTTCGGTGCGGGTGACGCGCTGGGCGATGCGCTCGGCGGCCATCTCGGCGCGGGAGGGGGAGGAGGGGCGCTCCCAGTCGTCGCGGCGCAGGGCGGGGGGTTCGGCACCGTCACGCGGGTGGCCCGTGTCGCGCCCGCCTGTGCGGTGGTCTGCGGTTCCCACGGCGCCTCCTCGGTCCCCGACAACCCGCCGGAATTGATTATGACGAATAGCATCGCACCTCTTGACGTCTTTCGTAAACCACATGCATGATCACCGTAATCATCATGATGATTAGAGGGGAGCGGGCATGGCCGCAGTGACCGGTGCGACCGGTTCGATCGAGCAGGACTTCCGCGACGCGATGGCCGGGGTCTGCGCCCCGGTGACGATCGTGACGGCCACTCAGGACGGCGTCCCGTACGGAGCGACGGTCAGCGCCTTCACCTCGCTGTCACTCCACCCGGCGATGGTCTCGGTGGCCCTGGACCGTTCCTCCGACGTCCTCGCCCGCATCCTGGCGACCGGGCGTTTCGGGGTGAACGTGCTCGGCCACGACCAGGACGACCTGGCCAGGACCTTCGCCCGCCGGGTGCCCGACCGCTTCACCGCGTCCGGGGCGCCCTGGCACTACGACCACGGGCTGCCGCGGCTGACCGGTGCCCCGGGCTGGCTCGTGTGCGAGCTCGGCTCCGCGGTCGAGGGCGGCGACCATCTGCTGCTCCTCGGCGACGTCGGCCACGTCCGTACGGCCGAGGCCGCGCCCCTCGTCTACGGCTACCGCACCTTCGGCACCCACTCCGCGTTCGCGCGATGAACCCCAGCCGGACAAACACCGACCGGACCCACCTCGACCGGACCCGCCTCAGCCGGTTCCACGTCAACCAGGAGACCCGTATGACCACCACGCATTCCCGTCCCGCGCCGTCCGCCGCCGCGCACGCCCCGGCCCCGACCCGTGCCGAGCTCGTGGCGCGGGCGGAGGCGCTCCAGCCGCTGCTGCGCGAGCACGCCGCCCGGATCGAGGCGGAGCGGCGGGTGACCGACGAAGTGATCGAGGCGCTGACGGAGGCCGGGCTGTTCAAGCTGACCGTGCCGCGCCGCTTCGGCGGCTACGAGAGCGATGTGCGCACCCTGATCGACGTGACGGCCGCGATAGCCGAGGGCGACGGTTCGACCGGCTGGGTGACCGCCGTGGTCAACACCTGCAACTGGCTGGCCGCGCTCTTCCCCGAGCAGGCGCAGGAGGAGGTCTTCGGCGCCCACCCCGACGTCCGGGTCACCGGGGTGTTCGGCCCGACCGCCACCAGCCGCAAGGTCGAGGGAGGCTGGCGGATGACCGGCCGCTGGTACTACAACTCGGGCTCCTCGCACTCCTCGTGGGCCCTCCTCGGCATGCCGGTCACCGACGAGGACGGCGAGGTGGTCGACCAGGCCATGGTCCTGGTCCCGCGGTCCGAACTGACACTGGAGGACACCTGGTTCGTCGCCGGACTGCGGGGCACCGCCAGCAACTGCGTGATCGCCGAGGACGTCTTCGTGCCCGGGCACCGGGTGATGTCCGTACCCGGCGCCATCGAAGGGGACGTCCCCGCCGACCACGGCCCGAGCGGCCTGTTCCGCACCGCGTTCGCCCCGCTCCTGGCGGTCGGCCTCGCCGGCCCCCAGCTCGGCCTGGGGCGCGCCGCCTTGAAGCTCGTCACCGAGAAGACCGCGACCAAGCCGATCTCGTACACGTACTACGAGACCCAGAGGGAGTCGGTCGGCGTCCAGCTCCAGGTCGCCGAGGCCGCCATGAAAATCGACACCGCCCATCTGCACGTGCACCGGGCCGCCGACGACCTCGACACGGCCGCGGCGCGGAGCGACGACCTCGACGTGCTGACCCGGGCACGTGTGCGCGCCGACACCGGACACGCCATCGACAACCTCATGTCCGCCCTCGGCACCCTGCTCAATGTCCACGGCGCCGGATCCTTCGCGGACACCAACGCCCTCCAGCGGATCTGGCGCGACGCGAGCGTGGCCGGCCGGCACGCGGCGTCCACGCCCGCGGTGGGCATGGAGATCTACGGAAAGCTGCTGCTCGGGGTCGAGGAGCGGATCACCCCGTTCGTCTGACCGGGCGGGGGGGGGGCGCCCGGCGGCGGCCCCCTTCACCGGCGGGAGTCCGTTGTGCGCCTCCGGCGCGGTGTCCGGTTCCCTCCTTGGATGTCTTGTGAAGAGCGTGAAGAATCCCCACCGTCACGCCATGTATCTCATGTCACGTCGGTGAGGAGAAATCATGCGCTCGATGAAGACGGTCCTCGCTCTCGGCGCCGCGGCACTGGCCGCGGCGGGGAGCCTCATGACCCCGACCGCGACCGCCGCGACCCCTTCCGGGAACGCCAACGGCAAGGCCATGACCTGGACACTGCTCGCGGACGGCCCCAGCGGAACGGTCCAGGTGGGCGGCGGCCCGCTGAGCAACGCCTACCAGGGTGACACCGCCACCTCCACGGCGCTGCCCCTGCTCTGCCTGAGAGTCGACGGACAGCCGGCCCCCGCGGGCATCACCCCCGGTTTCTACGCGGGCTGGGCACGTGGCACGGTCGCGGCCACCGGCCCGATCCGCGGCACCCGCCTGACCAGCCGCGCGGTCGCCGACGGAGTCTGCGCGAACAACTTCGGCCCGGGGTGGCGCATGGCCGAGTTCCACGACGGCAGATACGGCCCCAACCTCGAGAGCTCGGGGGGCTGGAGCTTCTGGGCCTACGGAGACGTCCCCGCCGGCACCCGCTTCTGGACAGCCATCAACGACCAGCCGGCCAACCCCTGGAGCTGACCGCGCAACGGGCCCTTCCTCGCTGTCATGTCATAGTGGAGCCTTTCATTCAGCAAAGGACCAAAGGCCCTGCCTGAGGTCCCGTCAGCTATGAAGACTTCTGAGCAAGGGCTCGATCGTCACGCGGCGGCCGGAACCCCCGGGACACCGTGGGCGCGGTTCCGTGCCCGCCGCGCTGCCGCCGAGTCTCCACCACCGGAGATCGGAGACCAAGTGACCACCAAGACCCCCCACATAGCGCTCGCCGCCGCCGGGGCCGCGCTGATCCTGTCACCCCTGCCCGCCGGAACGGCCATCGCCGCCGAGAAGGCCCCGGTCATCAGCGTGATGGCCTTCAACGTCGAACAGCTCCCCTCCATCACCGCGGTCGCCCGCACATGGGGCAGCGACCGCCGCACCGAGCGCGCGACCGCGGCAGCCGAGGTCGTCCGGCGGGAGAACCCCGACGTCGTGGTGCTGGACGAGGCGTTCAACAAGTACGCCCAGGCCATGCGAGAGGACCTCCGGAAGACCTATCCGCACCAGAGCTCGCTCGTCGGCGAACACTGCGGCGGAAAGGGCAACTGGACCAGTTACGCGGGCAATTGCAGCAACTCCCCGTTCGTCGTCAACGGTGGTGTGACCATTCTCAGCAAGTACCCCGTCCTCGAATCCCACCAGCTCGTCTACCGGAGCGCCGACAGCAAGACCAGCGACTACAAGTCCAACAAGGGCGCGGCCCTCGTACGCCTCTCGGTGGACGGCGCCCCCGTCTGGGTCGCCGGTACCCACCTTCAGGCGGACGAGGAGTCGGGCAGCCCCATCGCGAACACCCGCAAGGTCCGCCTCGAACAGCTGAGGGAACTGCGCGCCTGGGCCTCGGAGAAGTCGGGCGGCCGCCCCGTGATCGTCGCGGGAGACCTCAACGTCGAGTACTACGCGCCCGACGCGGGCGACGGCCGCGCACCCACCGGGGCGGTCAGCGGTGACGTGGCCGAGGCCGATAAGGCCCTCGGCGGGAAGCTCGCCCCGCAGAACATCACCCAGTACACCTACGACATGGTCGGCAACGCCCGCGCCAAGCTCCGCGACGACGCCAAGGGCAGCTACGCCAAGTACCGCAACCGCCTCGACTACATCGGCTACATCAACGGCAACGGCCCCGCTCCCACCTTCACTGACGGGCGCGTCGTGAGCTACGACGGCCTCCACAAGGGAGGGGACCCCCTGGCGGAGATCCCCTCCGACCACCAGCCCCTGGTCGCCCGCGTGACCACCGCCCCCTGACCCGTCCTCGGATGCGCGTGTACGGGCCGCGCCACGTGGCTCGTACACCCGTCCAGGCCGGTTCCCGCTCCGGCGGCCCCACTCAGGTGCCCGCCGACGACGCCGTACGGCCCGTCCGGCACGGAGCCGGGGCGCGCGCCCCGTACGCGCACGGCGGCACCCGCCGGTGACCGGCCGGCGCCATCGGCCCGAACGGGTAGCGGAGACCGTGGCCTCGGCACCCCTGCGCTCATTCGCCTGATCATCGTTCGCCGGACGGCGGTGCGGGGGAGGGATCCTCCATGCCCAGGACCCCCGCCTTCTGCTACGCCTTCATCAGCCACCGCCTCATCCGGGCCGCCCTGGGCGACAGCCCGTCCCGCGACGTCCGCTGGATCGCCCCGGTCCCCGGCACTCGCTGCGCCGAGATCGGCAGCGGCGGCGGCTTCTACACCCCCGCCCTCGCCGCCCACCTGGGCTCCGGCAGCCTCCTCGTGGCCCTGGACCCGGCCGCCCACGACCCGCGCGCCCGACGCGCCACGGGAACGGGCGCCACCACCGCCCACATCGCCGGGGACGGCCTCGCCCTGCCCTTCGCCTCCGCGAGCCTCGACGCCCTGCTGTACAGCTACAGCCTGGAGGAGATGCCCGACCAGCGCGCGGCGCTGGCGGAGGCGGAACGCGTACTACGCCCGGGAGGGCAGCTCGTGCTGTTCCTGTGGCGCCCCCTGATGCCCCGTCGCCGCCGCGCGTCCGCGCTCACCGCCCCACGGCCCCAGGGCGAAGGGCTCGTGCTCGTCCGGTCACACCACGGGCTCCAGAACCTGCGCCTCGCCTACAGGAAGCGGTGAGTGTGCTTTGGGCGACGGCGCCGCACGGTGGTGTGATTGGCTACGCCGCATGGATGTCAGGCAAGAGTTCTCCGGACGCGTGTGTGTGCGATCGAGCTGTTTCCGACGGGATGCCGGGTGGCGCGCCGTCCACGCGGGGGGTGCGTCATGAGCGTCCGCCGCGTCCCGGAAACCAAGGCGGCACCTCCCTTCGACCCCGAACTGGAAGCCGCGCTGACGGCGGTCGCCGGGACGGAGCCGAGGGAGCCGCTCACCCCGGACAACCTCGAGGCCCGGCGGGAGCGGGACGCCGCGTCCCGGCCCAGGCCGACGGCCGAGGACCTCCGCGCCGACGGCCGTTTCGACGTGACGGAGTTCCGTGTGCCGGGCCCGCCCGGCGGCCCGGACGTGACGCTCGTCAGCGCCCGCCCCGCCGGGCTCACCGGCCCGCTGCCCCTGCTGTACTACATGCACGGAGGCGCGATGATCATGGGAAACGCGTGGTCCGTGCTGCCGCGCATCCTCAGTGAGTGGGTGCTGCCACTGGAGATGGCCGTCATATCCGTCGAGTACCGGCTGGCACCGGGGACGCGGTACCCGGGACCGCTCGAGGACTGCTACGCCGGACTCGTCTGGGCGGCGACGCACGCCGCCGAACTGGGCGTCGACGCGGACCGCGTCATCATCGGAGGCAAGAGCGCCGGAGGCGGACTCGCCGCCGCCCTCACCCTGCTGACCCGTGACCGCGGCGGCCCCCGGCCGCTGGGGCAACTGCTGCTCTGCCCGATGCTCGACGATCGCACCACCTTCTCCGGCCGGCAGATGTCGGGTACCGGCATCTGGGACCTCACGTCCAACGAGACCGCGTGGCAGGCACTGCTGGGGGAGTGCTACGGCGCCGCCGACCTGTCGCCCTACGCGGCCCCCGCCCGCGCCACCGACCTCTCCGGCCTCCCCCCGGCCTACATCGACGTCGGGTCGGCCGAGATGTTCCGGGACGAGGACATGGCCTACGCGAACGCGATCTGGCAGGCCGGCGGCCAGGCCGAACTGCACGTATGGTCGGGCGGTTACCACGGATTCGACGGCCTGTCACCGAAGGCGGCCGTCAGCCAGGACGCGCGCGACGCCCGCACCCGCTGGCTCCGGCGCCTCCTCGCGCAGTCCGGCAAGGAGAACCGGCCCGCCGGGTGAGGCACCCTGGGGCGCCGGCCGGGGGCGGGCGCGCCTTGTCAGCCGCCTTCGCCGGGCGGCGTGCCGCAGCTCATGCCGCCCGGCCCGTCGAACCGCACCGAACTGAAGAAGTCCCGGTAGGTGGGGAAGAAGTTGCCCTTGCCCGTCGGACCGGCGGAGGTGACGGCCGTACAGCCGGAGTAGTTCACGTCGGACCAGAGGTACATGGTCGAAGAGGTCCGGTTCCAGTCCGACTTGGCACGGTCGTTCATGCCGACCGCCGTGAGATCCGGGGTGCTCGCTCTCAGCGCGACCATGTCGCCGGTGCCGTCGAGGCCCGAGAACATGCAGTAGGAGCCCACAGGGCACCGGTCGTACCCGTCGGCCGCGTGGGCCGTGGAGACCGGCAGCACCGGCAGCACGACGGCGGCCGCGACGGCCGTCAGCACGCGAAGGGCACGCTTCGTGTTCCTCATCCGCTTACGCTCCTTGATCCGAATCCCGGGACTCGCCACCTCATCAAGGGAGCCGCCCGTACCGTCACCACGTGCCGTTCCGGACGGGCGCCGCGGAGGGCTGCCGGCCCGGTGAGCGGAACGCGGTTCGTCCACGGCTCGGCCCGCCGCCCGACGGTACCGGGAATCGGCCGCACGGGGCAGGCCCTGTGCGGCCGGACGTCTGTTCAGGGGAGCCTCGCGTGCCGAGGCTGTCCCGAACCGGCCGCGGAACCGGGCGTGACGTCGCCCGGTGTTGTGTCGTTGTCGTGGTGGGTGCACGAACCCCGTGTGCCGGTGGTCCGGGCGTAGTCCTTCGGACACCGGCACACGGGGGACTCCCCGGAGGAACGGGGCTCTTCCACACCGCCGCCTGGTTCGACCGGATCGCCGCGGGCGACCCCGGCGCGCTGCGCGGGCCGCACACCGTGCTCACCGGCGGCGAGGCCGCCGACCCGCGGGCCTTCGCTCAGGTCGGGGCGGCCTGCCCGGACCTGGCGCTCGGTGCCCGCTTCCGCCTCGCCGACACCGCGGCGGGCCTCTCCGACCGCTCCGCGAGGCCGTCCGCGTGGGGCAGGGCAGGTGCTCCGGACGACTCGCCTCGCGACCGCGGGGGCGCGGACCTAGGCTGATGCCGTTGCCTTGGTCCCCGGACGACAGGAGCGCACGCCGTGAAGCCGTCCCTCGCCGGGCTGTACCGGGCCTGCGTGGCCGCTGCCGCCGCCGGAGTGCTCGTCGCCCCGGCCGTCGCGGGCCCCGCGTACGGGGCCGCTGATCCGGCGCGGTCCACTCACACGGCCCTCGCCTCGCCCCCGTCCTCGTCCTCGTCCTCGGACACGGATTTCGCGCGGCTCACCCCGGCCGTCGCGGCGAAACTGGATACGGCGGTGCGCCGGACCATGGACGAGGCGCGGGTGCCGGGAGTGATCGTGGGGCTGTGGGCTCCCGGTAAGGGAAGCTACGTGCGGGCCTTCGGCGTGGCGGACAAGACGACCGGCGCGCCGATGAGGCCCGATCTCCACGTCCGCATCGGCAGCGAGACCAAGACGTTCACGGTCACCGCCCTCCTCCGGCTGGTCGACAGGGGAAAGGCCGGCCTGGACGACGCCATCGGCAGATACGTCAGCGGTGTCCCGAACGGTGACCGCATCACCCTGCGTCAACTGGCGGAGATGCGCAGCGGCCTCTACAACTACAGCGAGGACGCGGGCTTCGACAAGGCGCTCTTCGCCCACCCCGAACGCCCCTTCACCCCGCGACAGCTGCTGGACTATTCCTTCAGGCATCCGGTGGGGTTCGCGCCGGGGGCGAAGTTCGAGTACTGCAACACCAACCTGATCCTGCTCGGGCTGGTGGTGGAGAAGGTGACCGGCCGGCCGCTGCGCGAGGTCATCGAACAGGACGTCCTGAAGCCCGCCGGGCTGCGCCGCACACTCTTCCCCACGGGGGCGGAGTTCCCCGCGCCGCACCCCCACGGCTACACCGAACAGCCGGCCTCCGGCAAGATCGTGGACGCGACCCACTGGAACCCCAGCTGGGCCTGGGCCGCGGGAGCGATGATCTCCGACATGCGGGACCTGCGCAGCTGGGCCCACGCCCTCGCCACCGGCACACTGCTGACGCGCGCCACGCAGGCCGAGCGCCTGAAGGCCCTGCCGACGGGCATTCCGCACGCCGGCTACGGCCTGGGGATCTTCGACGTGAACGGCTGGATCGGCCACAACGGATCGCTGCCCGGGTACGAGAGCCTGACCGTCTACCTGCCTCAGGCGCGGGCGACCCTCGTCGTTCTCCTCAACACCGACGTCCTGCACAAGGGCCAGGAGCCCAGCACGCTCCTCGGCCAGGCGGTCACCCGCATCGTGAGCCCCGGGCACGTGTACCCCGGCCACAAGCTGTCCGTGACCAGGGGTCGCTGACGGGCGCGTTCACGGGATCTCGACGCGGGTCCGCGACGGCCGCCTTCTCGAGGGCCGTCGCGGAGCGTCCACCACCTGTCGCGAACTGATTTAGACCAGTTCCGGTTGCGGTTTCGCCTGCCGAACCGGTGCGGCCTTCGGTTCCCAGAGCCTGCTGGTCCGCACATATCCGTAGATCACGGAGACCATCGCCAGAATGAGAAGCGGTCCGAACACCCACGGGTATTCGGCCATCTCCATCGGCAGATAACGGTAGGACACCAGGAATGCGGTGAATACCGTCGCGCCGTAGGCGACCAGCTGAATTCCGGCCCGGTCCCAGCCCCGGTCGAGCGAGCGCAGTGCCGCTTCGATCGTGAGCGTGAACACCACACCGGCGATGATGTCCGTGCCGTAGTGGTAGCCGAATCCCAGCGTCGCGCCGAGCGTGGCGACAAGCCAGAACGTGCCCGCCCATCGCAGGATTCGCGGGCCCTTTCGGGAATGGATGAATATCGCGGTGGCCCACGCCGTGTGCAGGCTGGGCATGCAGTTGCGAGGGGTGATCTCGTCGAACGGCATCTGGTGCGGGGTGCCGACCGGCGGCGGTGTGTTCGGCCACAGATCGGCCACCGCCCAGTGCCCGCCGTCGGCGCCGTAGGCGAAGATCGGCCCGACCACCGGGAAGATCATGTAGATGCCGGGTCCGAGGAGGCCGATCACCAGGAAGGTGCGCACCAGGTGATGGCCCGGGAAGCGGCGGTCGGTCGCCACGTTGCGCAGCTGGTACAGCGCGACGGCCACCGCGGCCACCGCGAGCTGGATGTACACGTAGTCGAGAACGTGCTCACCGATCGTGCCGGTGGCCTCGACGATCCGGCCCGCGACCCACGACGGGTCGCCCAGCGCGTGATCGGCCGTCGCCACGTACTGGTCGAGCACCATGGGGCGGGTCTTCGACGTGATGAGCAGCCAGGTATCACCTGTCTTGCGGCCGGCCACCAGCAGCAGGCCCAGTCCGACGCCCTTCAGGAGAAGGACGCGTTCCCGGCCGGAGCGGCGTGTGACGGCCATGACCGCACAGCCCAGAATCACCCACAAAGCGCCGTTGCCGAACATCATCTTGGCATCGACGGCCCACCGCACCAGAAAGAAGACGATGTCGATTCCGACCGCGACACCAGCCGCTATGAACCGTTCCCGCCAGGTGAGCACCACCATCATCAACGCCATGCTGGCGTACAACAGCGGTCCCGATTTGGGAGCGAGTATCACCTCTTTCGCCTGATTGGTCATCGGCCCCGGAAGGCCGTAGTGGCGCGCGGCGATCTCCAGCATGATGAAAAACCCGAGTGCCACCACGCTCGCCGCGGTCCACAGCATCACCCGTGGTTGACGCCACGCGGCGAATGGAATTCTGGAATTTATTCGCGAAAGCACCCGCGATGCTATAGATATCAAGTGTTTGGCCGATTTGTTAGGTGTTTTGGTCAAATAAGGCACTCTTCGTGCCGGACAGTATGGTTTCCGGTGAAGGACGGGCGATGGCGGCGCTCGTCACGAGTTCGGTCATGCTATCGAAGCGATGCGGGTGGGTTTCGCTGGTCACGGGTGATGCCCGGGTCGGTCGATCCTGCGCTCGGCGGCCCGCGTCCGGCTGTCGCGAACCCGCTGATCAACAGGATCACTCCGGCGCACGGGCCCCGGCTGACGGCACTGCCGTGCGAGCTGGTGTGGGCCACGGCATCCTCGACCGGGCGGCCGGGCGCCCCCCGCCCCCAGGCTCAGGCGCGGGCCTTGGAGCTGGCCTGTGACTCGCCAGGCACCGGCCGGTGTTACTTCGAGTGGTTCGACCGCTCGGGGAACCGGACGGTCGTGCCGGATCCGGAGATCGGCGTCTGCTACGAGACGGCCGCAGGGGCGATCAGGGGCGCCAACCACACCAACCGCACGGTGGACCTCTGGCCCAGGGCCACCTGTCGGGACAGCGCGACATTCCTGGTTCCGTCAGGCCGCTTCTGGAGCGATCCGTTCCAGCCGTACTTCTCCTTCATGCCCCGCTGAGAGTGTCGATGTCGCGGCCCGCACCCGGAAGCGGCGACCGGGGTGCGGGCCGCTCCGCGATGGTCGCGCGGCGACCTGGGGGTGAAACCGCTCGTTCAGGTGATGGCCGAGGCGGCCATCGGTTCCTCGGGGCGGTGTCCTAGATCACTGATGCGAGTTCTGTCAGGAATCCGCTATTCCGGCTTCTGTCACCCTACGCTCACCGAACGCGACAGGAGCACCACGGAAACGATACGGACGCAGACTCACCACGGAAAGTGATCATGAAGAGAACCATCAAGAGAGCCGCGAGACTCGTCACCGCGCCGGCCGCCGCCCTGACCCTTCTCCTCCCCGTCCTCGCGGCGACCGCGCCTCCCGCGGCCGCCGCGACGGACGCCTACACCTTCACCAACACCGACGGCACCCTCAACGCGACCGGCAACCGTGACGGGAACCAGATATCCGTCACCCCCGACGGCGCCAACTACAAGGAATGGCGGCTGATCAAGCTCGGCGCCCCCGGCACGTTCAACATCGCGAGCACCTCCTCCGGGAAGTGCGTCTACGCCTCCCAGCCCGCCGTGCAGCAGTCCTGCGGCAAGGACGGCGAGCAGTGGCACTTCCGCCCCGTGGACGGCAAGCCCCACTCCTTCGGCATCGTCCGCCGCGACGACTCCACCGGCGCCGAGTACTGCATGGACAACCGGGGCGGCCTCCACCTGTGGGGCATCCTCGCCCAGCCCAACGCCTGCAACGGCAGCGCGAGCCAGGAATGGACCGTCCCCGCGTCGAAGGCCGCCGAAGCCAAGAGCCTCGCCCTCGACTACTACGCCGACCTGTGCGCGAAGAAGACCTCCACCTGCACCTGGACCCAGAAGTCCGAAGGACAGCCCGAAGTCCTGCCCCGTCAGCCCGCCTCGTCGGTCTGGTACAACGACACCAGCGGCACCATGAAGCAGGTCTTCACCACGATCTACCACTCCGGCTGGGCACAGTCGTACTCCGCGGGCCTTTCGTCCTCCATCGGTGTCTCCACCCCGGTCCAGGCGATGATCTCCAACCAGCTCACCGCGACGCAGACCTACCAGTCCGACGAGACCACCGTGAACGGCATCGCGATCGACGTCCCGGCCAAGAACTACGGATGGGTCGACTTCGCCGCCGTCGGCAAGAAGGTCACCGGCACCTGGACCTTCAACACCGACAACCAGCCCTGGACCACCGACGCGACCGTGACCGTCCCCGTCGTCAACTCGGCCGCCGGCTCCACGATGTACGTCGCCCGCACCAGCACGGACGCACCCGGCAGCGGCGCCGGCGGCACCGGCGTGAAGCCCGCCGCTCTCGCGAAGACCGCGACGGCCGCCATGGAGGTGCCCGCCGGCGGCAAGCTGACCGCCTACAAGGGCGGTGTCCAGGTCAATGACGCCGACGGCAACACGATCGCGACGGTGCAGCCCGGCACCGTCACGGACACCAACGGCACGACCCACAAGGTCAGCCTCGCGGTGGACGGCAACAACGTCACCCAGACCATCGAAGGCGTCACCGGCGACACCGTCACCGGCACGATCACGCCCCCGACCTACTCCCTGGGCAGCGGCACCGCCGCCGCGAAGACCGTGAAGACGATGACGGCGGCGAAGTCCTTCACGGCCGCCCCCGCTGCCAAGAACAGCGACGAGCACGACAAGTGCATGGCCAAGAAGATCGGCACCAGCATCGTCACCGGAGGTGTCGTGGGCGCCCTGACCGGCCCCGAAGGAGTCGCCATCGGCATGCTCACCGGCGCGTTCAAGGGCATCGCCAAGGGCGTCATCGAGTGCTGACCGAGCACGTGACCTGACCACCACCTTGAACGACCGCGTCCCCCTGCCGCGGATCGGCAGGGGGACGCGGTGTTCGCGTCCGGCCGGCGAGCCCGCCCGAACCGGCCGGGTCCACGGCGTGGACGGCGGACGCGAAATATATCGCTCGCAGCGAGACGAGCCGTCTTGTTATGGTGGGGGCATGGCCTTCTTCTACTTTCTCTGAGTCCGGGCACGGCCGACGCCGCCGTTTCTGCCGCCCGTAGACACTTCGCACTCCCAGGGAAAGTCAGATGCGCGAACGCGCCCGTACCGCCGCGCCCGCCGCCGTGGCCCAGCTGTCCGTCCAGGACGTCACCAAGACCTACGGCACCCGGACCGTCCTCGATCAGGTCTCCTTCACCGTCCGCCCCGGTGAGAAGGCCGCCGTCATCGGCGAGAACGGCTCCGGAAAGTCCACCCTGCTGCGGCTGCTCGCCGCGTCCGAGACACCGGACGCCGGAGAGATCACCGTCAGCTTCCCCGGCGGCACCGGCCACCTCGCCCAGACCCTCGGCCTCGCCCTCGACCGCACCGTACGCGACGCCGTCGACCTCGCCCTCACCGAACTGCGCGCCATGGAGCGCCGGCTGCGCACGGCCGAGGAACGCCTCGGCGAGGCGTCGGAGGACGAACTCGCCGCGTACGGCGAGCTGCTGATCGCGTACGAGGAACGCGGCGGGTACGAGGCGGACGCCCGTGTCGACGCCGCCATGCACGGGCTCGGGCTCGCCGGGATCACCCGCGAGCGCGTGCTCGGCTCGCTCTCCGGCGGTGAGCGGTCGCGGCTCGCGCTCGCCTGCGTGCTGGCCGCCGCCCCCGAGCTGCTCCTCCTCGACGAGCCGACGAACCACCTCGACGCGCCGGCCGTGCGCTGGCTGGAGGAGCACCTGCGCGCTCACCGCGGCACCGTCGTCGCGGTCACGCACGACCGTGGCTTCCTGGAGCGCATCGCCACCACGATCCTCGAGGTCGACCGGGACGCGCGCACGGTGCACCGGTACGGCGACGGCTGGACCGGCTACCGCGCCGCGAAGGCCGCCGCCCGGCGCCGCGCGGAGCGGGAGTACGCGGACTGGCTCCAGGAGTCGGCCCGTACCGAGGAACTGCTGGAGGCCGCCGGCCGGCGGCTGGCCACCACCGGCAGGGACCCGGGCCAGGGCTTCGGCAAGCACCGCCGCTCGCACGAGGCGAAGCTCGGCGGGCAGGTGCGGGCGGTCCGGGAGCGACTGGCCCACCTGCGGCGCAACCCGGTGGCGGAGCCTCCGGAACCACTGAGGTTCACGGCGGCGCCGACGACGGCGGGCGGCGCGACCCCGGCCGACGGCCCGCTCGCCGAGCTCGACGGCGTCACGGTCGGCGAGCGGCTGCGCCTGGACGGGCCGCTGGTGATCGTGCCCGGGCAGCGGCTGCTGGTCACGGGCGGGAACGGGGCGGGCAAGACGACGCTGCTGCGCGTCCTGGCAGGCGACCTGGAGCCGGACGCGGGCACCGTGCGCCGCCCCGCCCGGATCGGTTACCTGGCGCAGGAACTGCCCACGCGCTCCACACGGTTCCCGCTGCTCGCCGCCTTCGCGGCCGGGCGGCACGGGCCGCCGGAGGAACACGCCGGCCGGCTGCTCGCGCTGGGCCTCTTCCGCGAGGAAGACCTGTACGTTCCGGTCGCGGCGCTGTCGGCCGGGCAGCAGCGGCGGTTGCAGATCGCGCGCCTGGTGACCCGGCCCGCGGACCTGCTCGTACTCGACGAGCCGACCAACCACGTCGCGCTCGACCTGGTCGAGGACCTGGAGGCGGCGCTCGCCGCGTACCCGGGAGCGGTGGTGGCGGTCTCGCACGACCGCGGCTTCCGCGAGCGGTTCCCGGGGGAGCGGTGGGAGCTGCGCGGCGGCCGGATGCGCTGACCTTCCCGGCCGGGCCTTAGGCGTCGGGCCGGGCCGGGACGTACCGGCCGCGGCCCTGAGGCTCGGACGCGGCCACGGTGAAGACGACCGGCGCGGGGCGCGCGGGCGATGCCCGAGGGCGCGCCGAGGCGGAGACACGCGTGCGCCGGCGGTGGCGCGCCCGCGTGCGGCCCGTACGGCCGTCAGCTCGGCGTGACCGCTCCGGCGTCCTGGGGCTCCGGCCGGTCGCCGCCCTCCAGCGCCGCGGAGACGAGATCGGCTGTCTGCTGGAGGGTCGTCTCCTCGCAGGCCAGCGAATCGTCCAGCTGGACGCCGTAGTGGTCGGAGAGCGTCACGAACATCTCCACCTGGGCGATGGAGTCCAACTCCAGGCTGCCGAAGGTGCGGTCGCCGGTGAGCTCGTCGGCGCTCAGGCCGAACACCGAGGCCAGGTAGTCGCGGATGTAGGCGAAGGGGGGCTGGGCGGCCTCGCTCATGAACGTGGGGTCTCCTTCGGGGTCAGACCGCGGGCTTGAGGTCGGGCCAGGTCAATCCGATCGCGCCCCACACGGCGCCGCCGCCGAACGCGGTCAGCAGCGTCCTGGCCCCGCAGGGGACGGTGCCGGTCTTGACCAGGTCGTCCATGACCAGGGGGATCGACGCGGAAGAGGTGTTGCCGACGTCGCGGATGTTGGCGAAGCGGCTCGTGGCGGGCACGCCCACCAGGTCGGCGACCTTGTCCAGGATGCGCTGGTTGGCCTGGTGGCCGATGAACGCTCCGACCGAGTCGACGGGCCACTCCAGCCTCGCCAGCAGCAGCCGCGACACCTCGGTCATCCGGCGTACCGCGTGGGCGAACATGTCGGGGCCGCGCATCCGCAAGCAGCGGTCGGCCAGGGCGGCGGCGCCCTCGGGATCGGGGTGGCGCGAGCCGCCCGCGTTCACGACCGCGAGGTCCTTCCGCGTGCCGTCGCTGCCGAGAAGGACGGCCTGTACGGCCCCGGGCTCGCCGGAGTCACCCCCGCGCAGGACCGCCGCGCCGGCGCCGTCGGCGAAGACCACGGCCGTTCCCCGGTCGGTGGGGTCGGTGATCGTCGACAGCGTCTCGGCCGCCAGTACGAGCACGCATTCCGCGGAGCCCGATCTGATCCAGGCGTCGCCCACGGCCATGCCGTAGGTGAAGCCGGAGCAGGCCGCCGCGATGTCGAACGCCGGGACCGTGCCCAGCCCCAGCCGCGCGGCCACCCATGGCGCCGTGCCCGGCGAATGGTGATCGGGAGTCGTGGTGGCCAGCACCACGAGGTCCACCACCGGGTCGCCCGCGCTGCGCAGCGCGGCCCGGCCCGCCTCCACCGCCAGGTCGCCGGTGCTGGTGCCCGGCTCCACCCAGTGTCTGCGCTCGATGCCGGTCCGCGTGCGGATCCAGTCCTCGGTGGTGTCCAGGCCCGACAGCGGGGGATCGCCGTTACGGACGACGCGCGGTGGCAGAAAGGACCCGACACCGGCGACAACCGAAGCCAAGCAGGATGCCATCAAGATCCTCAGTAATCGATCGGCGGCTGTACCTGATTACTCGACATTTCCCGGCTCCGCGCACAGCCCCCAGGGGTCGCTCCGCGCACCGGGCTGCCCCATATTAATGCCTGCGTATACCCGTCAGAAGAGGAAGAGAATTTTCCTGAGAAACCCAGCGCCTTTATCAAACAGGTATCTTGTCGGTTTATCAGGATCTGTGTGTGCCGCTAGCATCCGCACATGGATGCGAACACCGTATTCGACCCCTGGTCCCCCCGGTTCGTCGCCGACCCCTATCCGGGGTACGAGCGGCTGCGGGCCTCCGGGCGTGTGCACTGGTTCGAGCCGAGCCGTCAGTGGCTGGTGCCGCACCACGAGGACGTCCGGACACTGCTGCGCGACCGGCGGCTGGGTCGTACGTACCTCCACCGGTTCACCCACGAGGAGTTCGGGCGCACCGCTCCGCCGGCGTCCCACGAACCGTTCCACGTCCTCAACGGCAACGGTCTGCTGGACCTCGAACCACCCGACCACACGCGCATCCGCCGCCTGGTGTCGAAGGCGTTCACCCCGCGCACGGTCGAGAACCTGGCGCCGGTCGTGGCGCGGCTCGCGGCCGGGCTGGTCGGCGAGCTGCTCGCGGAGGGCGGCGGGGACCTCATCGGCGCGGTCGCCGAGCCGCTCCCGGTCGCCGTCATCGCGGAGATGCTGGGCATCCCCGAGGCCGACAGGAGGCTGCTACGGCCCTGGTCGGCGGCGATCTGCGGGATGTACGAGCTCAATCCGGACGAGGAGACGGCACGGAACGCCGTCCGCGCCTCCCTCGAATTCTCCTCCTACCTACGGGAGCTGATCGCCGACCGGCGCGCCCGTCCCGGCGACGACCTGATCACCGCGCTCGTCCACGCGCACGACCAAGGCGACCGGCTCACGGAGCAGGAAATGGTCTCCACCTGCGTCCTGTTGCTCAACGCCGGTCACGAGGCCACTGTCAACACCACCGGAAACGGCTGGTGGGCGCTCTTCCGCAACCCGGACCAGCTCGCCGCCCTGCGCGCGGACCCCGGGCTCCTGCCGAGCGCGGTCGAGGAACTCATGCGCTACGACACCCCGTTGCAGCTCTTCGAACGCTGGGTGCTGGACGACATCGAGATCGCCGGCACGGTCGTCCCGCGAGGCAGTGAGGTGGCCCTCCTCTTCGGCTCGGCCAACCGCGACCCCGCCCGTTTCCCCGCCCCGGACCGCCTGGACATCACTCGCGCCGACAACCCCCATCTCAGCCTGGGGGCGGGCATCCACTACTGCCTGGGCGCGCCGCTCGCCCGCCTGGAACTCGTCACGTCCTTCGGTGAATTGCTGCGGCAGGCGCCCCGACTCCGGCTCGTGGCCGAGCCGGAGTGGAAGCCGGGCTTTGTCATCCGGGGGCTGCGGGAACTGCTCGTCGCGTGCTGATCCCCTGCGCGGGGCGTGTCCCTGAACGCCCCCTGGTGGTCTCCCTAGGGTTGACGGTCGAAAGCTTGCCTTGATCAACCAGTGGGAAAGCGGCGATTCCGCGCAGGCTGGTACGGACCGCTGCCGCACGACGGCATCCGGCATACGGGTGACCGGACTGCTCCAGTGTTCGGAGGGGGCGCGGGACCGCCGCGTTCGGGGCCGGTCGGGCCGCGGGCCCGGCCGGTGCTCAGGTCGTCGGTGCCTCCGTGGCGCTTGTCGTGCCTCCCGCGCGGTGAACCGCCGGGGCGCCGCACGCGGTCGCGCTTTCTCTGGGTTCTCGGTGCCGGGTGAGTGCGTAGAGGGAGGCGGCCGAGAGGAGGGTGAGGGCTGTCTGGTAGAGGGCGATGGGCCAGAGGCGGTTGTCGGTGAGGGTGGTGAGGGTCTGTGTGGTGGCGGGGGCGGTGCCGCCGAAGACGAGACTGGCGAGCTGCTGGGCGAGGCTGATGGCCGTGTAGCGGATACGCGTGGGGAAGGCGTCGTGGAGGAGGGCGGCGATGACCGTGTAGGTGATGGCGCTGGCGGCTTCGAGGGCGGCGATGCCGGCGGTGATCCACCAGATGCTCGCGGTGTGGAGGCAGTAGAGGTTGAACGGGATCGCCACGAGGTAGAGGGCCAGGCCCAGGGCGCAGACGCGCGCGGGGCCGTAGCGGTGTGCGGCGAAGGCGGTGAGGGGCTGGAGGAGGCAGCGGCCGGCCGCGGAGCAGAGGATGACGGTCAGTACGGTGTGCCGGGGGAAGCCGAGATGGACGGTGGCCCAGGACAGGACGAAGGTGCCGGCGAGGTACGTACCGGCGATGGGGATGGCGCAGGCTCCGGCGCACAGGGCGAGGGCGCGGCGATGGTGACGCCAGGCTTCGGCCAGTGGAGCGCCGGCGGTGCCCTGGGGGGTGGCGGTCAGCCGGCGGTACTGGGGGGACTCGGCGACGCGCAGGCGGATGAGGAGTCCGGTGGCGGTGAAGGCGGCGGCCAGGAGGAAGGGGACCCGCCAGCCCCAGCTGAGGAACTGGTCGTCGGCCAGCCGGGAGAAGGGGAGGAAGACCGCCGTGGAAAGGAGGGAGGCGACGGGGGTGCCCTGCTGGATATAGGCGGTGAAGAGGGTCCGGTGGCCGCGGGGGGCGTGTTCGCCCGCGAGGAGGACGGCACCGCCCCATTCCCCGCCGACGGCGATGCCTTGGAGGAGGCGCAGCGCGCACAGCAGGGCCGGGGCCGCGAGGCCCGCGGTGTGATAGGTGGGCAGGAGGCCGATCGCGGTGGTGGTGGTGCCCATCAGGGTCAGGCTGGTGATGAGGCTGCGTTTACGGCCGTGACGGTCGCCGAGGTGTCCGAAGAGGACGGCGCCCAGGGGGCGGCCGAGGAAGCCGACCCAGAAGGTGGCGAACGAGGCGAGTATCCCCCCGCCGGGGGTGGTCGAGGGGAAGAACAGCTGGGGGAAGACCAGGCTGGAGGCGGTGGTGAAGACGAAGAAGTCGTACCACTCGACGGTGGTGCCGAGCATGCCGGAGAGCCCGGCGCGGTGGGCCTGGGTGAGGCGGGCGGGGTCGCGGGGACCGATGCCGGCGGCGGGGTCGGGCGGTGTTGTGTCGGGCATGGTTCTCCAGAAGGGATCATCGGGCGGGGACATGCGTACGGGGCCGGGCGGGGCGCGGGAACGGCGCGCGGGGCGCGGGGGACGGAAAGTGGTCGCAGGCGCGTGCCGCCGGTGAGGTGGCGGCTCCGCTGCCTCCGTCCCGCCGCCCGGACCGGCGGCCGTTCCCGCTCCTGTGGTACGGCCGCCGTCCGGAACGCGACCGCGCCGGCGCGTGACGCCGCCGTATACGGCCGGCTCGCCCGCCGCCGTCCCGGCCGTCCCGGTCGTTACGGCCGTCCCGGTCGTTAGGGCGCCGGCCCGTGCCCGTCGTGCGTGCCGTCCTTCCGCCACGGGCCGGTGACGCCGTGTCAGCCGACCGGGTCGTACGTCCCGTCGCCGGTGCGCGCCCTGCCATGGGCGAGCGCGGCACCGCCACCGCGTGCGCCGTCGCCTGCCGCCGGAACCGGGCCCCTGACCGGCCGCGCTCCCTGCCTCCGCCGGCTCGTCGCCCCGCTGCCGAGCCCGCCGCCGCCCGTGCCGGCGGCCGGGCCGGGGTGCCCGTGCGCCGTTCCTCCCGGGCCGCCCCAGGGGGTCGCGTGGAGCATGCTGGCCCGTCATCTGCCTGTGCACCAGCGCTCCTTCATGGCGTTTTCCCGCCCCCTCGGCCGGACCGTGACGGCGGCGAACGCCTTGACCTGCGGGGTGGCTGTTCATGGTGCCGCGTTCGGCCGACCACCCTCATCATCCGCTATAGCGGATGCCTTGACGGGTTCGGGTCCGCTGAGTAACGTTCCGGATACTCCGGCCACTTGGCCTGTGCGGGCGGAAACATCCGCCCGCGCACACACTCACGCGGCTGGTACGGGGGCGCAGCCGCGTGAGTGTGGTGGTACCGGGGACGCGCACATGCCGCGAGGCGCCCGCACTGCCGGTGCGGGGGTCTCACGGCGGTGCGGGTGCCCGTCTCCTGGCGTGCTGCCCTGCGGCCGGGAGCGATATCCGTCGTCCGCTCAGCTCTTCCCCCGTGGCTACCGCTCCACCCTGCGCACCGCCCGCGCGACCGCCGGTTCCCGACCCGGTGGCGGTGTGGGCGTTCTCCCGCTCCGGAACACTGCCGGCACCTCAGAGATGGGTGAAGATGCTCAAGGAAGCCGTACCGGTCCACGTACCCGCACTCGCGACACCCGCGACTCCCGTAACCGCCAGGCATTCCGCGGCGGTGACGCACGCCCGCCACCGCGCCCCGGCTCCACCGGCACCCGTACCGAGGACCGCGCCCGGCCCCACCGCCGCTTCCCCGCGAGTATCCGCGTGGGCGGACGTCGACGGGACGCCCGTGGCGGGGGTGGGGGAGTGCGCGCTACGCCTGTACGCCTACGCGTCGGGACGGTCGTCGGTGACGGTCGGGGAGGCCGCCGCTGTGCTGAGTGTGCCGGCGGACCGGGTGGAGCGGGCCGTGGCGGAGCTGCGAGAGCTGCGGTTGCTGGTGGGCGCGGCGGGTTCCGGAGGCGGGTTCGCGGCGGTGGGCGCGGAGGTGGCACGTCGTGAGCTCGCGGTCCCGCTGAATCGGGTGATCGAGGACGCGCACCGGGAACTGGACGGTGTCCACGAGCGCCTGGCGTCCTTCACTGCCGCCCTCCGCACCTCCTCGCGTCATGCTCCGTCGTCACCCGGCCCCGCGGGCCCCCCGCTCGCGCCCGTGAGCGTCTCCCCCCTCTGGGCCGCCCCGCCTCCCGCCGCCTCTCCCTCGGACGATTCGGCGGGGGGTGCGCGTCAGGCTCGTGCGCGGTTGGTGAATCTGGCGGGGGGTTGCCGGTTCGAGGTGGTGGTGATGCTGTCGGCGCGGGAGGTGTCCGGGTCCCGTCCGTTGGTTGTGGAGTTGCTCGGGGAGCCGTTGCGGAACGGGGTGGGGGTGCGGGTGTTGTGCCCGCATACGTTGCGTGGGGACGCGGTGGCGCGTTCGGTGCTGTCTCGTCTTGTGGCCGGGGGTGCTGAGGTGCGGACGTGTACGGAGGCGTTCGATCCGGTGGTGGTCTTCGACGGGCAGGCGGCGTTCCTTCCGGCTCAGGAGGGGGACGAGGCGGGGGAGGAGGGGGGTTCGCTGGCGTATGAGCGGCATTTGGTGGGTTTTCTCGGCCGGATGTTCGAGCGTTTGTGGGGGTCGGGGAGTCCGGTCGAGGGTGCGGCGCCGGGGTACGGCGGTGACGCGCTGGGTGATCTGAAGTCGACGATTTTGCAGTTGCTGGCGTCGGGGCTGAAGGACGAGGTGATCGCTCGGCGGGTGGGGATGTCCTCGCGGACGTTCCGTCGTCATCTGGCCGCGCTGATGCACGAACTGGGCGCGGGCAGCCGCTTCCAGGCGGGCGTACGAGCCGCCCACCTCGGCCTGGTGGGCTGACAGCCCCTCATATAAGTGATCCTCCGTGTGCGTGGTCCTCGTCCTCCATTCCCACCCCCCACCCTGGTCCGGGGTCCGGCCCGGTCCCACCACCGGGCCGGACCCCGGCCGGGAACCCCACGGCGGGAACCACGGCCGCTCCGGCCGGCATCCACGATCCGAAGGCACCGAGCCGCTACGGTCTCCTCGGGACCCGCACGGCTGGTGGCCCCGCACGGTCCGGGGCTGTCCCACCACGCGACGGTCGGGAACCCGGCCGGCATGGGATCCGCAGGTCCCCGGCCCTGTCCCGGCGCCGGGGCGGGCGGCCGCCACGAGTCCCACGATCCGAACACCGAACCCCTTGAGCGCATCACGACCCGATGGCTCAGGCCCGCCGCCCCGGAGAGCGTCCCATGAGGATCCATCTGACCAGCGTCTTCGTCGACGACCAGGACAAGGCCCTGCGCTTCTACACGGACGTGCTGGGCTTCATGAAGAAGACCGAGGTCCCGTTGGGCGCGGACCGGTGGCTGACCGTCGTCTCGCCGGAGGACCCGGACGGAACCGAACTGCTCCTGGAGCCGGACGGCCATCCCGCGGTGAAGCCGTACAAGACGGCGCTGGTCAAGGACGGCATTCCGGCGGCCTCCTTCGCCGTGGACGACGTGCGCGCGGAGTTCGACCGGCTGCGCGGGCTCGGGGTGCGGTTCACCCAGGAACCGGTGGAGTCGGGACCCGTCACCACCGCGGTTCTGGACGACACCTGCGGCAACCTCATCCAGATCCTCCACAGCGAGTAAGGGCCCGGCAGGGGCGCCGGCCACGGGCGCTCGTCGCGTCGACGGCCGCGTTCCGGCGGTCGCCCGGGATCCCGCCGCCGGGCTCCTACGGCCAGGCCGCGAGGATGTCGAGCACCGCGTCCGCCACCGACCCGCCGCTGGGGGCGCCTTCCGAATCCTTGCCACCCGTGCCGAGGCCCACCGCCAGGGCGTAGCCGAGAGCCGCCTCGGCGGGGAGGACCTTGGAGTCGGTGCGCCACCCGGCCGGGGTGACGTGCCCGCCTCCGGGGGAGACGCGGAGTTCGCCGAGGACGACCTTGTCCCGCATGAGGCGACTCCGCGTCTCGCTGTAGGGGACGAGACGGTACGTACGGCCGCCGCCGTCGGGGAAGCGGACCGTGTACGCGCGGCGGTTCACGTACCCCCTGCTCAGGGCCGGCGGTTCGGCCTCGGCCTCACTGCCGAGGGTGAGGCTGAGGAGGTCGGGGTCGCTGGTGCCGATGGGCGGCCATGACGTGGGTGTCGCGCCGGGATCGCGGCTCAGCGTGGTCCGGGGCAGCCAGCCACCACTGACCTCGACGGAGCCCCCGCCGGTGTCCAGGGTGATGGTGATGTCCCCGAAGACGAGGTCCTCGACGACAACGGTGGTCCGGCCCATGGGTGCTCCTTCGCGTGCGATGCGGCTGCCGGGGCTGGTCAGGCGCTCTCAAATGATCATGGTTATTGTCGCGAACGGTGCGCCCCGCTGCGGACGGGGGGCGGCCGGAGGCCGCGGGCACGCCGCCACCCGGGCGGCACTGGAGGACCGGAGCGGGTTCCGCCGGCCTCTTGGCGAACGAAATCGTGGACCGCATCGTAGAGAGAAATACGAGGAGGGCGGAAAGAGGACTTCCTCCTCGATCCCGGCGGCTGTGCGATCGGAGCGGAAATGGCTGCTCGCGGTGTGTGGGACCAGCACGAACGGAGCTCGGGAAGCCATGCGCCACCGGCGCCTCGGGGGTGCGGGCGGAAGTCCGGCATAACGAAATACGGGCATTGCGGGCAAGCGTTCAACGGGAATTGACATGCTTAGCCTTGCCTAACCTATGGTCTCCCCGTGAACGCGACCGATGTCCGGCCAGACCGGCCACCCAGGCCCGTCGCCGGGCGCCCGGCGGCACTCCGCGGGGCCCTGCTGCTGACCGGCGGCCTGGCGCTCCTCGTGCTGTGCGTGGTGCTGAGCCTCGCCCTGGGCTCCCGCGCCGTGCCGCTGAGCACCGTGTGGCACGCCCTCGCCGACGGGGACCGCAGCAGCGACGGCCTGGTCGTCACCGGGCTGCGCGTGCCGCGTACGGTCATCGGCCTGGTGGTCGGCGCGGCCCTCGGCGTCGCGGGCGCCCTCGCCCAGGGCATCACCCGCAACCCCCTGGCCTCGCCCGCCACGCTCGGCATCAACCACGGAGCCGGCTTCGCCGTGGTCGTCGCCAGCTACGCGCTGCACCTGACGCACCCGGCCCAGTACCTGCCCTTCGCCTTCGCCGGCGCGGCGCTCGCCACCCTCGCCGTCCTCGCGCTCGCCCGCCGCGCCGGCGACCTGGACCCCGTACGGCTCGCCCTCGGCGGCACCGTGCTGGACGCCGTGCTCATCTCCTGGACCTCCGCGGTGATGCTCACCAGCCACCGCACCCTGGACGAGGCCCGCTTCTGGCTCGCCGGCTCGCTCGCCGGGCGGCAGACCGACATCCTGCTGCCCGTCCTCGCCCCGCTCGTCATCGGCTTCGTCCTGGCCCTGGCCGTCACCCCCGCGCTCAACGCCCTCGCCCTCGGCGACGAGACCGCCCAGGCCCTCGGCGTCCCGGTCGCCAAGGTCCGCGCCGCCGGCGGCATCGCCGTGATCCTGCTCGCCGCCTCCTCCGTGGCCGTCGCGGGCCCCCTCTCCTTCGTCGGCCTCGCCGCCCCCCACCTCGTACGCAAGCTCGTCGGCGCCGACCACCGCCGACTCATCCCCGGCTGCCTGATCGCGGGCCCGCTGCTGCTGCTCACCGCGGACGTCCTCGGCCGCCTCGTGCTGCGCCCCGTCGAACTGGAAGTCGGCATCGTCACCGCCCTGCTCGGCGCGCCCCTGCTGGCCCTCCTCGCCCGGAAGGTGGCGCGATGACCCCCGTCACGACCGATGCCGTGCCCCGTACGGCAGGCGGCGCGATCGCCCGGCAGCGCCGACGGACCGCCCTGCTGAGCGCGGCCGCCACGGCCCTGCTCGTGGTGCTCACGGCGATCGGGCTCGGCACCGGTGAGGTCTCGATCCCACCGGTGGACGCCCTGCGCGGCCTGCTGGGCCTCGGCGATCCGGGCAACGTGATGCTCGTCCAGGAACTGCGCGCCCCGCGCGTGCTGTCGGCCGTCGTCGCCGGGGCGGGGCTGGGCGTCGCCGGTGCGATCCTGCAGCGCGTCGCCCGCAACCCGCTCGCCTCGCCCGACGTGGTCGGGGTGACCGGCGGCGCCTCGCTGGGCGCGACGGCCGTCATCGCCTCGGGCGCCTCGGCCTCGCTGATCTCGCCCGCCGCGCTCGGCGGCGGCCTGCTCGCCGCCGGCCTGCTCGGGCTGCTGGCCTGGCGGGGCGGGTTCACCGTCTCCCGGCTCGTCCTCGTCGGCCTCGCCGTGCAGTCCGGCCTCGCCGCCGCGGTGAACCTCCTCATCGTCCGCTTCCCCGCCGAACTCGCCTCCTCCGCCCTGCAGTGGACCACCGGCTCGGTGTACGGACGGACCTGGACCGAGGTCCAGGCCGGAGGAGGCATCATCCTCACGGGGCTGGTCCTGGCCCTGATCTGCCACCGCAGGATCGCGGTCCTCGACCTGGGCGACGACAGCGCGGGCGCCCTCGGCCTGCCCCCGGGCACCGCCCGGCCGCAACTGCTGCTCCTCGCCGTCGTGCTGGCCTCCGTCGCCGCCGCCCTCACCGGACCCGTCGGCTTCGTGGCCCTGGCCGTACCGCACATCGTGCGGTTCCTGGCCGGACCGCCCACCACCGGCACGCTCGCGCTGACCGCGCTCACCGGAGCCGTCCTGCTGCTGGGCGCCGACCTCGTCGTCCTGCACGTCCTGCCCGTGCACGGGCTGCCCGTCGGCGTCGTCACCGCCACCCTCGGGGCGCCCTGGCTGCTCGTACTGATGCTGCGTCAAATGAAGCCCAACGCTGGGAGTGCCACCCGATGAGCGCCACGACGAACGCCAACGAGCTGGCGACCCACGGCCTGCGGCTCGGCTACGGAAACACCGTCATCGTCGACGGCGTCGACCTGACGCTGCCCGGCGGCGCCGTCACCGCCGTCGTCGGCCCCAACGCCTGCGGCAAGTCCACCCTGCTGCGCGGCATGGCCCGGCTGCTGGCCCCCGCCGCCGGCACCGTCACCCTCGACGGCAGCGACATCCACCGGATGCCCGCCCGCGCCCTGGCCCGCCGCATGGGCCTGCTGCCGCAGCAGGCCGTCGCCCCCGAGGGCATCACCGTCGAAGCGCTCGTCCGCCTGGGCCGCTACCCCCACCAGCGGATGCTCACCCCCTGGTCGAAGGCCGACCAGAACGCCGTGGAGGACGCGCTCGCCCGCACCGGCACCGACGCGCTGCGCGACCGCGCCGTGGACGAACTCTCCGGCGGCCAGCGCCAGCGCGCCTGGATCGCCCTCGCCCTCGCCCAGGACACCTCGCTGCTGCTCCTGGACGAGCCCACCACCTTCCTCGACCTGCGCCACCAGCTCGACGTGCTCGACCTGGTCGAGGAGCTCAACGCCGAGGCCGCCCGGACCGTCGTCATGGTCCTGCACGACCTCGGCCAGGCCGCCCGCTACGCCGACCACCTGGTCGTGATGTGCGACGGCCGCCCGGCCGCGGCCGGGCCCCCGGCGGACGTCCTCACCGCCGAACTCGTCGAGGAGGTCTTCCGGGTGGAGTGCCGGGTCGTCCCCGATCCCGAGACCGGCACCCCCCTGGTCGTGCCCCGCGCCCGGTCCGCCAAACGCGCGGCATCACCGGCCTCCTGACGCCCCCCACCCCACCCACCGCTCGAGAAGGAACCCCACCATGACCGTGCTCCGGCCGGCCCACACCCGTATGCGCAGAGTGTTCGCGACGTCCCTCGCAGTGATCATCGGCGCCGGCGCGCTCGCCGCGTGCGGCGCCGACGAGAAGAAGTCGGACGAGGCCAAGCCCGCCGCCTCCGACACCGGCTTCCCGCGCTCGATCACCCACGCCATGGGCAAGACCGAGATCAAGAAGAAGCCCCAGCGCGTCGTCGTCCTCGACACCGGCGAGCTGGACGACGTGACCATGCTCGGCATCACACCGGTCGGCGCGGTCTCCCCCCACATGAAGACAGAGGGCGGCTTCCCCTCCTACCTCTCCGACAAGGTCAAGAACACCAAGGACGTGGGCCCCATGGCGGAGCCCGACATCGAGCGCATCATGTCGCTCAAGCCCGACCTGATCCTGTCCTCCAAGGTCCGCCACGCCAAGGTCTACGACAAGCTCAAGGGCATCGCCCCCACCGTCTTCACCGAGACCACCGGCGCCCCCTGGAAGGAGAACCTGAAGGTCCACGCCCAGGCCCTGGGCCTGGAGAAGGAGGCCGCCTCGGCCATGGAGGCGTACGAGAAGCGCGCCAAGGCCCTCGGCGAGGAGATCAAGAAGAAGAACGACGGCAAGGCGCCCACCGCCTCCGTCGTCCGCTTCGTCGCCGGCCCCACCCGCCTCTACCAGAAGCAGTCCTTCAGCGGCATCGTCCTGTCCGACACCGGCCTGCGCCGCCCCGAGTCGCAGGACGTCGACAAGCCCATGCTCGAGGTCTCCCCGGAGCAGATCGACAAGGCCGACGCCGACATGGTCTTCGTGACCGTCGCCGACGACCCGAAGAAGACCCAGCAGGAAGCCGTCCAGGAGAACCCGCTCTGGAAGGGCCTCGGCGCCGTCAAGAACGACAAGGTCTTCCAGGTGCCGGACGAGACGTGGATGTCCGGCATCGGCATCCAGGCCGCGAACCACGTCCTCGACGACATCGCCAAGGCCGCCGGCGTCGAAGCCCCCAAGTAGCCACCCGCGCCCGCCGGTCCTCCCACCGGCCCGGCTACCGCATCCCACCCTCGCCGCGAGACTCCCTCCCACAGCCTCGCCCGAGACCGGCCCCCGGGCCCGGCCGTGCACATCCGCACGCCGGGCCCGAGGGCGTCACCTCTTGAACGATCGCTCGAACCGAGCTGCTGGAGGGAGACACATCGAGGCTCTCCACCCGCCCCCCGGATCAGCGGTTCTTGAACTCCTCGATCGCCGCCCGGGCCGCGTGCTGCATCGCGTCGCTCCCGGCGTGCCCCGAGTCCTCGAAGATCTGGAGCCGTGCGTCCGGCCACACCTTCGCCAGCTCCCACGCCGTCTGTACCGGGCCGCCCATGTCGTGCCGGCCGTGGAGCAGAACCGCCGGGATCCCCGCCAGTTTATGGGCGTCGCGCAGGAGTTGGTCCTCCTCCAGCCACGCGCCGTTGCTGAAGTAGTGGGCGCAGATGCGTACGAACGCGATCCGCGCGTCGGCCTCGCGGTCGCCGTACATGCCGGGTACGCCGTTGGGTTCGTCCGCGATGACCGCGTCCTCCCAGGCGAGCCAGTCGGCGGCGGCCTTCTCGCGGACCGCCCGGTCGGGGTTCTCCATCAGCCGCGCGTAGGCCGTCAGCAGGTCGCCGTCGCGCTCGTTCTCGGGAACGCCGTCGCGGAACCGGTCCCACGCCTCCGGATAGAACCTTCCGGCGCCCCGGTAGAGCCAGTCGATCTCGGCGCGGCGGGTCGTCGTCACCGCCATCACGACCATCTCGGTGACCCGCTCGGGGTGTTGTTGCGCATAGGCCAGGGCGAGCGTCGAGCCCCAGGAGGCGCCGTTCAGCAACCACCTCTCGATGCCGAGGTGCTCGCGGAGCCGCTCCATGTCCTCGATCAGATGGTGCGTGGTGTTCAGAGCCATGTCCGCCGCCGGGTCACTGGCGTGCGGGGTGCTGCGACCGCAGTTGCGCTGGTCGAAGCGGATGACGCGGTAGCGCTCGGGGTCCCATGCCCTCGTCGGCCGCCGTGCCGCGCCCGACCCCGGGCCGCCGTGGACGTTCAGGGCGGGTTTGCCTTCGGGGTTGCCGAGCTGTTCGTAGTAGATCCGGTTGCCGTCCCCGGTGTCGAGGAATCCACTGTCGTAGGGACTGGTCGGAGGGTAGAGATCCACCATAACCGTCGATCTTAGGGGAGCGGTCGCGACCGGGCCCGTGACCGGACACCGGCAGCCACGGCGCCGTCCCCGCCGACAGCCTTGCCGGCGATTCTCCCTCCCGGCGCTCGGGCTCTCAGCGCTCGGCGCCCGCGACATCGAGCAGCCGGTGCATGAGCTCGGCGGGCAGCGCGGGGTTACGAGCCGCCGAAGCGTTCCTCCACCCAGGCCGGCACGGGGTGGCGGCCCGGGCAGTCCGGTGACGAAGAAGAGCTGAGCGTCCCGGCCAGGGTCACTGAGCCGAGACCTTGTGGACGGTGGTGTCGTCGGGGTCCAGGCGTCGCCCGTCCGCGGACAGCACTTCCAGCGTGCGCAGACGATGCCCGTGCCGGCGGTCGACCAACTCCGAGTGCGGTTCCCCGGGGGCGAAGAAGTTCTGCTCGCCCCACTGCCGCAGGGCCACGATGACGGGGAAGAGCGCCTCGCCCTTCGGGGTCAGTACGTACTCGCGGTAGGCGCTGCCGTCCGAGGCGGGGACGGATGCGAGGACGCCGCCGGCGACCAGGCTGCGCAGTCGCGCGGTGAGGATGTTCTTGGCCACGCCGAGGCTGCGCTGGAACTCTCCGAAGCGCCGGCTTCCGTCGAAGGCGTCCCGCACGATCAGCAGGGACCACCAGTCGCCGATCGCGTCCACCGACCGGGCGACGGGGCATTCGCTGTCGTCGAAGCGCGTCCTGGTCACCATGGCGTCCCTCACTCTCACAACGGTTGCAACATGCTACCAAGAAGGCTACCGTCGCCCCGTCGTTATTGGTAGCAAGATGAAACCAGATGTGCGGAGGGGTGCCGATGCCCGGCAACGACGAGACTGTGACACGACGGACCGAGGTCCGCGGCGGGGGAGGGGCTACGTTCGTCCTGTCCCGTGGGGTCGTCCTGTTGTTCGCCGTCGCCTGCGGGGCCGCGGTGGCCAACGTCTACTTCTCCCAGCCGCTCCTGGTGACCATGGGCCGCGACCTCGCCATGAGCCCGGCGCTCGTCGGCGGCGTGGTCACCCTCACGCATGTCGGATACGGCCTGGGACTGTTCTTCCTCGTGCCGCTGGGCGACGTGGCCGACCGCAGGCGGCTTGTCGTGGCACAGTTGCTGCTCCTGGTGGTGGCGCTGGCCGTGGTGGCCGCCGCCCGCACGGCGGCGATCCTGCTCGCGGGCGTGGCCGCGACGGGGCTGCTCGCGGTCGTCACGCAGACGCTGGTGGCCTTCGCGGCGTCACTGGCCCCTCCCGCGGGGCGCGGACGGGTCGTCGGCCTGGTCACCAGCGGCGTGGTCACCGGAATCCTGCTCGCCCGCACCGCCTCCGGCCTCATCGCCGACCTCGCGGGCTGGCGCTCCGTCTACCTAGCCTCCGCGTCCCTCACCGCTCTGCTCGCCCTGGTCCTGTACCGGGTGCTGCCGCGCCACGGCGGCGCTCCGCGGACACCCCTGCGCTACGGACAGCTCCTGCGCTCAACAGTCACCCTCTTCGCACGGGAGCGACTGCTGCGGCTCCGGGCCCTGTTCGGCCTGCTGGTCTTCGCCGCCTTCAGCACTCTGTGGAGCAGCGTCGCGCTGCCGCTCAGCGAGGCCCCGTACTCCTGGTCCCACAGCGCGATCGGCGCGCTGGGGCTGATCGGTGTCGCCGGAGCCCTCGCCGCGAACGCGGCGGGCCGTCTGAACGACCGCGGGCTCTCCCGGCGGACCACCGGCATCGCCTTCGCGCTGCTCGCCGCCTCGTGGCTGCCCTTGGCCCTCACCCGCGGTTCGCTCTGGGCGCTGGTCGTCGGAGTGATCCTTCTCGACCTCGCCGTGCAGGCGGTCCACGTCACCAATCAGACCCTGATCTACGCGCTGCACCCGGACGCGGGCAGCCGGCTGATCGGCGGATACATGGTCTTCTACTCGATCGGCAGCGCCACCGGCGCCGTCGCCGCGACCTCCCTCTACGCGGCGGCCGGCTGGGGCGCCGTATGCGCACTGGGGGCCACTTTCAGCTGCCTCGGGCTCGCGCTGTGGGCGTTTACACGAGACAGCACTCCCGACCAGGGAACAGTTGTCTGAAAATTGTCGGCTGCGCGGGGTTTGGGGTCCGTCCAGCGGGGGTGGCAACCCTGGCCGGGGCGGAGGCGTCTGGGTCAGTGCCGGTGCCCGTAAGGGAACGGGTCGTAACGAATCGCCCTTCAACCGCCGTTGCCGCCTCGCGGGGTGGAAGCGGCGCTTCCTGTACGGGGGAGGGGAATCGGTCAGATCGCCAAGATCCTCTTTACGTGTCAACTGGGCGCCCTAGACTGCCGGTTGGCAGGCAACTCAGGGGGCCCAGATGACACCCGGGCCCAGGGTCGCCGCCCGGGAATCCGTCACGCCCCACCGCGGGTATTCCCCGGCCACCCACCTCGTACAGCACGCACCCACCGCATCCCGACAGTTCAGCTGCCGCACCTCCCACAGCCCACCCCCCCACCCCCCACTTCCCCCCCATGCGTCCCCCGTATCGCACCCTCTCGTACGACTCGTGTCAGGTAAGCCCCCATGGGCGCGCCCCTTCCCCTCGGCGGGGACGGGCCCCGTTGCCCCTTGTGCCGTGAGGCCGACAGGTGAAGGACGACAGATGCAAGATCTGTATGGCGTCTACCGGGCGCTCGAGGAACAGGTCATGCGGCAAGCGTTGCCGGATCTGGGACCGGTGCGCGGGCTGTCCGGACCTGAGCTGCTGGAGGCGGACGAGGGGGAAGTGGCCAGGTTGTTGATCCTGGCCGCCGTGGGCTCGTACGCCGCGGGCGGACCGCCGGCCACCGACGTCCTCTCGGTGGTGTCCCGTCGTTATCAAGAGCGGTCCTTTCTGTGCACCGGGCGCAGCCTGCCGCGCGCCGTTGAGCTGATCGGTCTCCTGGACGCCGCGGTCGCCGCCCGTTCCCTTCGCCAGCTGGGAGAAGTGGCCGACCATGTGAGCCAGGGCTGGCCGGGCTACTCCGATTCCGTCTTCCCCGCCGCCTTCACAGCCCTGGCCGCCCGTCTGGATCCCATGAGCACCGACGCCGGAGGCGCGGGCCTCGGCGCCGGCACCTTCAACGGGACCGCCTTCCGTCCCGCCGCGGCCTTCGCTACGGCTTCCGCCCCGGGAGCCGCCTCCGAGGCCGCGTCCGGTGACGGCGGTTTCGCCGTCACCTCCTTCACGCGCCGGGAAGCCGGGCTGGGACACGCTGCCGCGGGCCGCGCGGTCCAGGCCGCCGACCTGCTGCGGGAGTCGCTGGGGCGCTACCGGGCCTCTCCCTACCGCGCGGACGCCGTCTGGGTGTTCACGGACCTGATTCTCGCGGAGCTGATGGCCGGGCGGGTGCGCGAGGCCGCGGGGGTAGGCGAGGAACAGCACCGTTTCGTGGAGGAGGTGTTCACCACGCTGCCTCCGGTGACCGGCCCCGCCGGCGCGGGCGTGGCCTTCACCCGGCCCGCGGGCCTACGTCCTCGGGCGCTGGCGCCCGAGGACCACGAACTGCTGCTTCGCCACGTGCGTACCGGCCAGTTCCTCGTCGAGGCCTGCCGGCACCGGTCCGCCGAGGATTTCGCCGCCGCCGTGGACCTGCTCTCCTTCGGATGGGCCCACTTCGCCGACTCCCCGTACCCCCGCATCCTGCGGCACCTGGCCGGCCGTTACGCCGCCCCCGGTGCCCCGTGGGAGGTGTGTCTGGGCGCCGAGGGGTGGTGGCACCGGATGCTGCGCAGCAGCCGGGCCCGCGTCACCTCAGCCCATCTGGTCGCCACCGCCACCGCCCTGCGCGCCCGGCTCGCGCACGCGGGTCTGCTCGTTCAGGGAGACGTGGCGCTGCTGGACGCGGCGGTGGTGCACGCCCGTCTGTACGGGGCCGCGGCGACGGTGGAGTGGGTCACCCGGTACGTAGGCGAGCTGCGCCCGCGGATCCCTGATCTGCTGCGTGCCGCGGTCACCTACCTCCAGGCGCCCACCGCCCAGGAGGCCGCCCGCCTCCTGGCCTCGTACACCGCCTTGCGCGCGGCCTGCGCCGCCCCTGACCTGCTCTGTGCCGCTGGTCTTCACCCCGCCGGTCCTCTTCATCCCGCCGGCCCCCTCCACCCCGCCGACCCCCCGCACCCCGCCGGGCCGGGTGGCGCGGTGGCGAGGGGTGGGCGGTCGCCGCGGCTGGAAGTCGCCTTCTACGGAAGTCTGCTGTCGGTGGAGGGGATCACCGTTCACCGTGTCACCCCGGCGCCGCTGGCGCAGTTGCTGCGGGTGCTGGGCGAGGAGTTCGCGCGGGCGGGGGAGCGGGGGGAGGAAGTGCCGTTCCTGTCGGCCGCCGAGCTCGCGGAGCGTACCGGACGTACGCCCGCGGCGCTGGCGCAGACCGTACGTCGCTTCCGTGCCGTGTGCCAGGAGCGGTTCGCCGAGGCCACCGCCTTCCCGATCGGCCCCGAGACCGTCATCCAGGGCCGCCCCGGCTACCGCCTCAACCCCGACAGTGTGGAGATCTTCCTCCCCCCGCCACCCCCCTTACCCCCGACACTCCCCGAGCCTCCCGAGCCGTCCGCTTCCCACGCGGCCCCCGCGCCCGCCGGGACGGCCGTGCCCGGAGGGCCCGCGGAGCTCCCCGCGCCTCCCGCGCGGATGGCGGCTCGCGCACCCGCGGCGTCCCGTACGCCCCCGGTGTCCCGTACATCCGCGGTGTCCCGGAAGTCCCTCGCGGCCCGCACATCCGGCGGGACGCCCCAGATATCCTCGGCGCCCGCGACCGGTACGCCCCCACCCACCCCCCACCCGCACTCTCCCGACCCGCACTCTCCCCACCCGCACCCCGGCCCCGCCCCCGGCCTGTCGTCCGTTCGCCGTCCGCCTGCCGGATCCGGGCCCGCCCCGAGTACCAGGAGCCTGTTGTGAGTACGGAAACCACCTCATGGGCATACAGCGGAAAACGCTATCGTATGTACCGATTTCAGCCGGATGTCGAGCGTGACCTGCGCGCGCTGAACCAGTCCGACAACTGGCACGTCTTCCTCGCCTGGGTCCACGACGCCCTGTGGATCACCGCGTGCATAGCCCTGTGCGTCTACGGCACCTACTGGGCCTACCCGCTCGCCGTCCTGGTCATCGGGGCCCGCCAGCGCGGGCTGTCCACGATCCTCCACGACTGCGCGCACGGCGTGGGCGTGAAGAACCGCCGCCTGCAGATGTTCGCCGGCACCGTCCTGACCGCCTACCCCATCTTCCAGCAGCACTACGCCTACAAGGTCTCGCACGTCTACACCCACCACCCCAAGCTCGGCAGCCCGGACGCCGATCCGGACCTGCGGTTCTTCATCGAGCAGGGTGCCTA
This sequence comes from Streptomyces albireticuli, assembly GCF_021228125.1. GTDB lineage: Bacteria > Actinomycetota > Actinomycetes > Streptomycetales > Streptomycetaceae > Streptomyces > Streptomyces albireticuli. The sequence continues at coordinate 12,802 of NZ_JAJQQS010000013.1, read as the reverse complement.
CCGGCGGGACTCCACCGCCGCCTATGTGCGCCGTGTGGTGATCATCCCGCTGCTGGGCTCGCAGACCTGGGCGTACCTGCGCTACCTCGTCCGCAACCGGTACCGGGTCCTGAAGGGCGAGGAGAAGCGCCCCGAGGCCGCCTCGCCCGTCCAGCGCCGCAAGCGGGCCGCGGACCGCATCGGGTTCTGGCTGTTCTGGGCCGCCGTGGTCGCCCTCGCCTGGTACGGCGGATGGCTGCTGGGCCTGCTGCTGTTCTGGGTGATCCCCTACCTCACCAGCTTCCAGATCCTGGGCTGGTACATCGAGCTCTCCGAACACACCCCGCTGGTGCGCGACTCCAACATCGACCTGCACATGACGCGCAACCGCAAGAGCCGGACGTGGGAGAGGTTCCTCACCGGTATCCACAACGACCACTACCACCTCGAGCACCACCTCGACCCGCGCACCCCGTTCTGGAAGCTGCCCGAGGCCCACAAGATCCGTATGCGCGACCCCGGTTACGCCGCCGCGGACGCCGAGGTGGGCGGCCTGTTCACGCGCGGCCTGCAGAACCAGCCCAGCGCCATCAGCGCCATCATCCGCTCCATGACCCCCGAGCACCCCGGCCCCACCGCTTCCCCTACGTCCCCCACTTCCGGTTCCACCGGTACGCACCCCCAGGAGACCCACGATGCCGCAGCATGACCAGCCCACCACCCCCGCCGACAACGCCGCATCCGAGGCGGGTTCGCGGCTCACCCCGAAGGCGTTCGCCCGGCCCGAGACCGCGGCCATCCACGGCGGCTTCGAAGCCCGCATGGGCCTCAACCCCCCGATGGTCACCCCGATCTTCCAGAGCGCCGCCTACGAGCTGCCCTCCACGGCCGCCGCGGCCGGCATCTTCGACCTCCTGACCGACGGCCAGGCGTACACCCGTCTGAACAACCCCACCTGCGACGTCCTCGAAGAGCGCATGGCCGCCGTCGACGGCGCCGCCGCGGGCCTGGCGACCGCTTCCGGCCAGGCCGCCACCGCCCTGGCCCTGCTCAACCTCGCCCAGGCCGGCGACAACATCGTCTCCTCCAACGAGCTCTACGGCGGCACCTGGAACCTGCTGGCCAACACCTTCGCCCGGTTCGGCATCGAGACCCGCTTCGTCAGCCCCGAGGACCCCGCGAACTTCGCCGCCGCCACCGACGAGCGCACCCGCGCCTACTTCGGCGAGACCCTGCCCAACCCCCGCCTGCGCCTGTTCCCCGTCGAGGAGGTCGCCCAGCTCGCCGAAGCCCACGGCGTCCCCCTCGTCCTGGACAACACCATGCTCCCGCACGTCCTGCGCCCCATCGAGCACGGCGCCCACATACTCGTCTACTCCGCCACCAAGTACATCGGCGGCCACGGTTCGAGCCTGGGCGGCCTGATCCTCGACGCCGGCACGTTCGACTGGGAGGCCCACGCCGACCGCCACCCGCTGATGACCACCCCCGACGCCGCACACGGCGGCGTGGTGTGGACGCGCACGGGCAAGGAACTCGGCGGCGGGCTGGGCCGCAGCGGCTACCTCCTCAAGGCCCGCGAGACCCTCATGCGCGACCTGGGCCCCTGCCTGAGCCCCTTCAACGCCTTCCTCCTCCTCCAGGGCCTGGAGACCCTGCCGCTGCGCATGCGCGTCCACGGCGAGAACTCCGCCCGCGTCGCCTCCTATCTCCACGACCACCCCCTGGTCGAGCAGGTCCGCCACCCCAGCCTCACCGAGGGCGCCGAGGCCGACCGGGTCCGCCGCTACCTCGGCACCAACACCGGCCCCCTGCTGCAGTTCGAGCTCAAGGGCGGCCAGCAGGCCGGCAGCCGCTTCATCGAGGCCCTGCGCCTGGTCTCCCACGTCACCAACATCGGTGACGTCCGCTCCATGGCCACGCACCCCGCCTCCACCACCCACGCCCAGCTCCCCGAGGCCGACTTGGCCGCCGCCGGAGTCACCCAGGGCTCCATCCGACTGTCCGTCGGAGTCGAGCACATCGACGACATCCTCACCGACCTCGCCCAGGCCCTGGACGCCATATGAGCACCCCTCACACCTCCCCCCGCACGGGCACCGGCCCCGGCGGCAGCGCCCACACGAGTACCCCCGCCACCGGCACCGGCGCCGTCATAGGTACGGGCCCGGGCACCGGTACGGGCGCGGGTGCCCGCACCGCCCCGGCACCCACCGACGGGCGCCCGGGCGCCCGGCCCGCCCGTACCCCGCTGGTGGCCCTCGCCTGTTTCACCGAAACCCTCGACGGCGTCCCCTACGCCGCCGTCCGCCAGGCCTACGTCCGCGCGCTCGAGGACGTCGCCGGCTGCGCCGTGGCCCTGATCCAGGGCCCGGCCCCCTGGCTGCCCGAGGTCCTTGACCGCTTCGACGCGGTCGTCCTGGGCGGGCACGAGTCCAACGTCGACCCACGCCACTACGGTGCCCCGCCCGCCCCCGGCCCCCGCGCCCCCGAACGCGACACCCTGGCCCTCGACCTGCTGCCCCGGGCCGTCGACGCCGGCCTGCCCGTCCTGGGCATCTGCCGGGGGCTCCAGGAGCTCAACGTCGCTTACGGCGGCACCCTGCGCGACCTGATCGGAACCGAGCTGGGGGAGGCCCACCGCGAGGACCTCACCCTGCCCCGCGACGCCCAGTACCTGCCCCGGCACCCGATCACCCTCACTCCCGGAGGCCTCCTGGAACAGCTCGTCGGGCACCCCACCGCCGACGTCAACTCCCTGCACCAGCAGGCCGTCGACCGCCTCGCCCCGCGCCTGCGCACCGAAGCCGTCACCGCCGACGGCGTCATCGAGGCGGCCTCCGTCACCGACGCGGCCGCGTTCGCCCTGGCCGTCCAGTGGCACCCCGAGTGGTACGCCGCCTCCGCCCCGGTCTCCAAGAACCTCTTCACCGCCTTCGGCGCCGCGGCCACCCGGCGGGCGGGGGCACGCGTATGACCGTCACCGTCCCCCGCCACGCCCGCACCCTGACCCTTTTCGAGGACCCCGCCCGCCCGCTGCGTCTGGCGGGCGGGGGCGCCCTCACCCGCGTGCCCGTCGCCTACGAGCGCTACGGGCCGCCCCCGGCCGACGCCGAGGGAACCGTCTTCGTCTGCCACGCCCTGACCGGCGACTCCCATGTCGCCCGTCATGACGACACCGACGCCCCCGGCTGGTGGGACGCCATGGTGGGCCCGCAGCGCCCCCTGGACACCGACCGCTATCACGTCATCTGCGCCAACGTCCTGGGCGGCTGCTCCGGCACCGCCGGCCCGGCCCCCGCCCCGGCCGCCACCCCGCCCGGCTTTCCCGTGCCCTTCCCGGCGGTCACCGTCGCGGACATGGTCACCGTCCACCGCGAACTGCTGCGCCGGCTGGGCATCGGCCGGCTCCACGCGGTGGTCGGCGGCTCCCTGGGCGGCATGCAGGCCCTCGAGTGGCTCCTGCGCCATCCCGGCGACGCCGGCCGTTACGCTCTGATCGCCACCGCCGCCCGGCTGAGCGCCGACAACCTCGCCTACAACGCCATCGGCCGGGCCGCGATCCGCGCCGACCCCCGCTACGCGGGTGGCCGCTACGACCCCCAGGAACCCCCCGACACCGGACTGGGCATCGCCCGCATGATCGGCCATCTCACCTATATGTCCGCACCGTCCCTCGAAACGAAATTCGCCCGCCGCCTCTCCCCGCCCACGACCGCCACGGGTGCCACCAGTGGCGGGTACACGGCGGCCCCCGCCCGCGGCCCGTTCGCCGTGGAGCGGTACATGGAGTACCAGGGGGAGAAGCTGGCCGGGCGTTTCGACGCCAACAGCTACCTGTACCTGACCGCCGCGATGGACGCCTTCGACGCCTTCGCCACCCCCTACGACGCCGCGGCCCTGGCGGGCGCGGACGTCCACCTCTTCAGCTTCGGTTCCGACCGGCTCTTCGGCTACGACCACAGCCGCCACATCGCCGCCCGGCTGGCGAAGGCGGGGGTGGACTGCCCTCACTTCCACGAGGAGAGCGCGCCCGCCGGACACGACGCCTTCCTCATGGACGTGCCGGCCTATCTCCAGGCCGTACGCCGCTGGCTCACCGCGCCCGTCCCCGCCCCGGCTTCCACCGCCGGGCGGGGCGGGCCGACGGTCCGCCCGCGCGCCCTGATGCCCGCTTCTCACGGCCCTCGAAGGTCCCAGGAGTCCCCATGACCCCCACGCCCTCCCGCACCCCCGCCTCCGCCGCCGGCCGTGGGGGCGGGCGGCTGCGCGCCGCCGGCCGCTACCTGGTTCCCGACCGGCCCTCCCGTCGCCTGACCCAACTGCTGCTGGGCCTGGTCCTGTACGGCGTGAGCGACGCCATGGTGATCCTTTCCGGCCTCGGCGTGGAGCCCTGGGACGCCCTGAGCCAGGGCCTGACCCGGACCGTCGGCCTGAGCATCGGCATCTGGACCAACATCATCGGCGCCGCCGTGCTGCTGCTGTGGATCCCGTTGCGGCTGCGTCCGGGCCTGGGGACCGTGTGCAACGTCCTGCTGGTGGGCACGTCCATGGACCTGCTGCTGGTCTGGGCGACCACCCCCGATTCCCTGTGGGGGCGGTGGGCGCTGCTGCTCGGCGGGGTGTTCCTGAACGGTGTGGCCACCGGCGCCTACATCGGCGCGAGCCTCGGCCCGGGCCCCCGCGACGGGCTGATGACCGGCTGGGCCGCCCGCGGCCACTCGATCCGCGGCGTGCGCTGGGTGATCGAGCTGACCGTTCTCGTGATCGGCTTCGCTCTGGGCGCGACGCTGGGCGTGGGCACGGTGATCTACGCGCTGGCCATCGGCCCGCTGGCCCAGATCTTCATCCCGATGCTGGAGGTGAAGTCCCCACCCGCCGCCCCCGCTCCCGGCGCCCGTACCACCGCCGCCGAGCCCGCCGCCTCCGGGTCCGCCTCCGCCGGTCCGGCTTCTCCGGGGCCGGGGCCGGACTTGGCTCAATAGTCCCTCTCCCTTTTGATCCCCGGTGCCGACTAGCGTGCGTCGGCGCGGGGGTCTGTCGGGCGATGAAGGGGACGAAGCCGGCGTGTTCTACCACCTGTTCAAGTCCATAGTGCTGATACCGCTGTTGCGGTGGGTGTTCCGGCCGCGGGTCGAGGGACGCCGGTACCTGCCGGCCACCGGACCCGCGATCATCGCGGGCAACCACCTGTCGTTCTGCGACCACTTTATGATGCCGGTGATGATCAAGCGGCGGATCGCGTTCCTGGCGAAGCAGGAGTACTTCACCACCCCCGGTCCCCTCGGCCGCCTCAAGGCGGCCTTCTTCCGCGGCATCGGCGCGATCCCGGTCGACCGGTCCGGTCGTCACGCCGCCCAGGCGGCCGTTGACAGCGGCCTGGACGTCCTGGGCCGCGGCCAGCTGCTGGGCATCTACCCCGAGGGCACCCGCTCCCACGACGGGCGCCTGTACAAGGGGAAGGTCGGCGTGGCCGCCATGGCCCTGCGCGCCGGCGTCCCCGTCATCCCCTGCGCGATGATCGGCACCTTCGAGGCACAGCCCGCCGGACGCCTGCTGCCCCGCCTCACCCCGGTCACGATCCGTTTCGGCGCCCCCCTGGACTTCTCCCGCTACGAGGGGATGCAGGACGAGCGCCTGGTCCTGCGCGCGATCACCGACGAGATCATGTACGCGATCCTGAAGCTGTCGGAGCAGGAGTACGTCGACACCTACGCCGCCGAGGCGAAGGCGGCCCTGCACACCCCGCCCACGGGATCCGTCGGCGCCGCTGGTGCGGCGGATGCGGCTCTGGCCGCGTCCGGGCAGGGGCCGCGCGCCGCGGCCTGACACCGTTCCGGGGCGGCGGGCCGCAGAGGCCGGCTGTGTCAGCTGGGAGGCCTGCGCGTCCCTAGCGGGCATGAAGAGCCGACCGGCTGACCGGTCACCCCTGGGGTATGGGAGACCAGCACCCACCACTATGGTGGGCCGATGACGTCGATCAAGCAGGTCCAAGTCACCTTCGACTGCGCGGAACCCGAGCGCGTCGCTCGTTTCTGGTGCGAGGTGCTCGGGTACGTTGTACCGCCGCCGCCGGAGGGTTTCGCCACGTGGGACGACTTCACCCGCTCGCTGCCGCCCGAGCGGCAGGGTGCGTCGTTCGCCTGCGTCGATCCCTCGGGCGTGGGCCCGCGGCTGTACTTCCAGCGAGTTCCCGAAGGCAAGGTCGTCAAGAACCGGGTTCATCTCGACGTGCGAGTCGGTACCGGGCTCGTGGGTGAAGAGCGCCTCGCCGTACTCGAGGCAGAGTGCGCACGGCTGATCGAGCTCGGCGCGGTACGCGTGCAACTCCTGCTTGCCGATGACGAGAACGAGTCGTGTCTGGCGATGCAGGACGTCGAAGGCAACGAGTTCTGCCTCGACTGACGGGCCGCGCGAACCCCTCCTCGTCCTTTCCCCACGGGCCAAGACCGGGCATCGGGCATGGGACCGGCAGCCGCGGGCGGTGCCGGGCCCTGCGGACGGGCCGGATGCCGCGCCGGCCGTCGGCAAGGGAGTCCGGCCGGGCCTCGAGCCGGTCGTGTGCGACAACAGCCCCGACGGCCGGATGTTTGCCGACGGTGGACGGCCGCCGCCGGATTCGGATAAGGCGGAGCGCCGACGCGTCCTACGGTTTCGAGGAAATCGGCGCTCTGGAGGCGTACATGGACAGGTATCGAGGTGCGCGGACAGCCGTGATCGTGGGTGCGGGCGTGGCCGGTCCGGCCGCGGCCATTGCCCTGGCACGCGGCGGATGGCAGGTGGAGATCGCCGAGGTCGGCCCGCCCGAGGCGCCTTCCGGGTGGGGGCTGTGTCTGACCGGTCCTTCACTGCGCGCGCTGGACAAGCTCGGGCTGTCGGAGGCGTGCCTGGCCGAGGGCTACGGCATGAGCACGGTCACGCACGTCGACGTGAACGGCGAGCCGGCGGGCGAGGCCCGGTTGCCGCGCCTGATCGGTGCGCGGCGGCCGGCGATGGCCGGTATCGCACGCCCTGTACTGCACCGCGTCCTGTACGCGGAAGCCGAGCGGTGCGGCGTGACGGTACGTCATGGAGTGACCGTCGCCGCGGTGGATCAGGAGGAGGAGCTGATCCGGGTGCGGTTGTCGGACGGGACGGACCGGAGCGTGGCGCTGCTCGTGGGCGCGGACGGGATCCGCTCCTCGGTGCGGGGCCTGCTGGGGATCGAGACCTCGCTCGACTTCCACGGGCAGATGGTCTGGCGGGCTCTGGTGCCCCGCCCGCCGTGGGCCACCGGGATCCATCAGTTCGCCGGGAAGGCCGACACGGCCGGTCTCGTGCCCCTCTCGGATGGTCAGGCGTACGTGTTCCTCACGGAAAACGGAGTGGAGCGGAGCATCGTGCCCGATGCCGAACTCGCCCCGCGCCTGCGGAAACTGCTGGAGACCTTCCCGGGGCGAGGAGAGGAGATCCGCTCCCTGGTGGCCGAGTCGGAATCGGTGGTGCGCCGTCCGGTGCTGACGGCGCTCGTGGAGGGTCCATGGAACCGGGGCAACGGCGTGGTCATCGGTGACGCCGCGCACGCCCCCGCACCGCAGATGGCCAGTGGCACCGCCCTGGCCCTCGAGGACGGGCTCGTGCTGGCCCAGGAACTCGGACGGCACGAGTCCGTCGAAGCGGGGCTCCAAGCGTTCGCCGGACGGCGCGGGCGGCGGTGCCGAAGACTCGTGGAGACCTCGGTGGCGATCGCCGCCCTGGAGCAGGCGCAGCGTCACCACGAGGCGTACGCGCTGGTCGATTCCTGCCACCGGTTCATGGCCGAGCCCGTGTGACCATCCGGCGCGAAGGACGGGCCCGACCCGCCGTTCGCGCGACGGACAAGGAGAAAGAGGGGGCCTCCTGCCCGACCAGCGCGTCCTGGACGTCAACGACTGAGCTGACCCGACGACTGAGCTGACCCAACGAACGAGCCGGCCGGCACGGCTCAAGGAGTGTGCCATGAGCAACAGCAGTCTGATCACTCACCTACGGCACATCGACATCGCCATGCCCAACTTCGCCGAGCAGCGCCGGTTCTACACCGAGCTGTGGGGGCTGACGGAGACCGCAGGTGACACCGGTGTCTCGTTCCTGGCGGCCGAAGGTTCACCGGAGCAGTACGTGGTGCGGTTACGCGAGGCCGCCCGCAAGCGCACCGACCTCATCGCCTTCGGTGCCGCGGAGGCCGATGGTGTCGACGCTCTGGCCGCACAACTCGCGGCTCAAGGCGTGCGCTTGGTCCACGAGCCGAAATCGCTGGACACTCCCGGTGGCGGCTACGCGGTTCGTTTCTACGACAACGAAGGCCGCGTGGTCGAGGTCTCCGCCGACGTCGCCGCCCGCCGGCACCGCAAGGTCGAGGCCCGCGAACCGGTCCCCGTGCGTCTCTCCCATGTGCTGATGAACTCTCCCACCCCCGAGGCCACGGTCGCCTGGTACATCAAGCACCTGGGGTTCCGTCTCTCGGACACGATGTGTCTGGGCGACCGCGGCGAGATCATGTGGTTTTTGCGGTGCAACGCCTTTCACCACAGCTTCGGCATCGTGCGCGGGCCGCACGCGGCCTTCCACCACGCCTCCTTCGAGATGCGTGGAATCGACGAGTTCATGCGCGGCACGGGCCGGATGCGACGCCTGGGCATCGAGCGGCTGTGGGGACCGGGGCGGCACCGGGCCGGTGACAACTCCTTCAGCTACTTCCTCGACCGGGCCGGCAACACCGTCGAGTACACCACCGAGCTGGAGATCCTGGACGAGGACACCTGGCACCCTCGCCTCTTCGACCTCCGCGATCCCGCCAACGCGGATCAGTGGGGCACGGCCGAGGAGATGGACGAGTTCATCGCCGCCGAGTCCCACAACGACGTCGACCCGGGGCTGTTCAAGGCCCCGCCGATGTGAGCGGAGAGGCCGACGCGCCGCTCGACGGAGGCAGCCCGCGGGAGAACGCGGCGTACGGCTCGATGGGTACTCCGCGACGGAACGGCCGACCGCCATGGCTGACAATGGACCCCCGGAGAGGAGGTGACCCCACCATCGTGCCGACGCCGCTGCGCAACCACCTCATCACCAGATCCCGGAACCCCGCCGACCTGCTCAACGCGGCCACCCGCCTGTTCGGCGGCTCGATCGCCACGTCGCCCTTGGACGAACTGAGCGGTGGCGACCACGAACTGCGCGGCGTCGCCGCGGACGGCTTCGCGGTGGGCTACTTCGCCTCGCCGCTCGATGTGCGCGTCGCCTCGGCCGAGTGCCGCGACCGCGGCTCCTACTTCGTCAACATCGGCTTCTCCGGTGCCATCTCGGCCTCGCGCGGCGACCTGCGGGCGACCCTCGACGAGGCGACGGCGGGAGTCGCCAACCCCGGGGACACCCAGGAACTTCGGCCCCTGCGCAGCCGGAGGACGCGGTTCCTGGGCCTGCGGATCGATGCCGACCTGGTCGACCAGGAGTTCGCCGCGCTGACCGGGCGTCCCCCGGGGAACACCGTACGCTTCGACTTCGCCCTCGACCTGGCCGACTCCAAGGGCCGGGCGGTGCGGCTGCTGGTCCGTTCCCTCCTCGAACAGCTGGACTCACCGGACCCCCTGTTCCAGCACCCGGAGCTGCGGCGCGGCCAGCTGCGTTGCCTCGTCACCGCCCTGCTCCTGGCCCAGCCGCACTCGCACACCGGCGAACTGCGCGACGGCCCACAACCCGGTTACCCGCGCTCCTTGCGGGCGGCCCTCGCGTTCATCGAAGCGAACCTCGCCGAGCGCATCAGCCTCGGCGGCATCGCCGGTGCCGCGGGCTGCAGCCCGCGGACCCTCAGCTCGGCATTCCGCAGCCGGCTCGGCCTTTCACCCATGTCCTACGTCCGTAACCTGCGGCTCGACCGGATCCGCGAGGACATCCTCGCCTCCGGCGACCCGATCGGCACGATCGCCTACCGGTGGGGCGTCTCGCACCTCGGCCGCTTCGCCGGCGAGTACCGCGCCCGCTTCGCCGAACTGCCCTCCGACACAGCGGCCCGCAGGTAGCCCGGCGTCCTTCCTTTTTCGCCTCCGGCCGCAACCGATCGGGTCTTAGCGACTGGTTGCGGCGGGCAGGGGCAGGGGCAGGGGCAGGGGCACGGGCGCGAGGCGTCAGGCCGTGTAGACGATATGGCCGTCGAAGACCGTCATGGCCACGGGGATGCCGCTGATGTCGTCCGGGGGAGTGGTGCGGAGGTTCGCTCCCAGTACGCAGAGGTCGGCGGCTTTGCCGATGCTTACGGATCCCTTCCAGTTCTCGGCGTGGTCTTGCCAGGCGGCGGTGGTGGTGTAGGTGGCGAGGGCTTGTTCCAGTGTCAGGCGTTGCTCCGGGCCATGAACGTGGCCGCAGGTGCCGCGACGGGTGATCAGGGCTTGTACGCCCGCGCGCCAGTTCGGTGTGTTGACCGGGGCGTCGGAGCTGCCGAGGAGCGGTACGCCGGCGTCCACCGCGGAGCGCCACGGCAGGAAGGTTTCTCCGGCCGGTCCTTGTGCCGCTTGGTGGATGGCGTTGGCCCAGCTTTGTGCCTGCGGGCCCAGGCCGATGCGGTGCTCGGCCATGGTGGGCAGGAGGCTTTCGGGGACGAACGCGCCGTGCATGGCGATGTGGCGGGCGTCCGCGCGCGGGTGACGGCTCAGGGTGGCGGTGAACGCGTCCACGACGGTGGGTACCCAGCGGTAGCAGTGCACTGCCACCTGGTAGCCGGCGGCATGGGCGATGCGGACCATCTCGGTGAGTTCGGCGACCCGTTCCTCGTGGGTGTCACCGGCGACGAGGAGGTCGCCACCGCTGTCGGAGAACAGCTTGACCCCGCGTACCGCGAACCGTCGGGGGTCGGTGCCCGTCGGCGGGGCGAACTCGCGCAGCGCCTTGTCGACGGCCGCGGCGGATCCGCCGGACTGGGAGCAGGGCAGGAACAGCGCGCTCACCCGTGCGTCGAGGGTGCCGGCACGGGCCAGGTCCACGTAGGCGTTGAGGGTCTCGATGCCCTGGGTGCCGCCGCCGAGTCCGTCGCCGCCGGGCCCGAGGCCCGGGTCGGTGAAGCTGGTGATGCCCTCCGCCCGCAGGCGGGTGAGCGCGTCCTGGATCGCCTGCTTGCGCTGCTCGCGGGTGCGGGGCGGGAGCAGCAGCTGGACCAGCGCCTGTCCTCCGTAGCGCAGGACGCCGGTGGGGCGCCCGCTGGCGTCGTAGTCGACTCCGGGCTTCCGGCTCCCGTCCGGCCCGACGTCGGTGATCCCGGCGATTTCGAGGGCGCGGGAGTTGACCGCGCTGACGTGATAGCCGCTGTCCTGGAGGAAGACGGGGTGGTCCGGGGAGACCCGGTCGAGGTCGTCGCGGTTCGGCTCCCGGTTCTCGGCCAGCCGGCGGGGGTTCCATCCGGAGCCGCGGATCCACTCACCCGCGGGGGTGCGTGCGGCCTCGGCCGCCACGGCGGCGACGATGTCGGTGACGGACTTGGCCGCGGCCGGGCCGAGATCGAGCGCGTAGGGCGGGAGGTTGAGACGGTAGACCGCCGCGTGCAGGTGGGTGTCGTTGATGCCGGGGGTCAGGGTCCGGCCGCGCAGGTCGACCGTCTCGGTGCCTCTGCCGGCGAACGCCCGCGCGCCGGCGTCCGGGCCCACGTAGACGATCCGGCCCGCCCGGACGGCCACGGCCGTCGCGCGCGGCCGCTTCGGGTCCATGGTGATGACATCGCCGTTGTGGAACACCAGGTCGGCCGCGGCGGGGGAGGCCGCGGCGGCGCGTCCCGTGCCGCCGAGGAGTGAGGCGGCCGCGGTCGCTCCTAACAGCCGGCCGACATTCCGGCGGGACATGGTCGTGGGCGGGTGCTTGTCAGGAAACGCCATGGGAGTTCTCCCGTTTCGTGGTGTGGAGGCGGGACAGGGCAAGGCTAAGGGTGTGTGCTGCTGGTTCGCTCTCCTGGGTTCTGACGTGGGCGTGTGTGATGCGCGGCGGCGCCGGCGGATCTCATGCCTGCGCGTGGCCGTACCGCGCCCTGGCTGTGGTCAGGTCGGGTTCACCGAACCGGGCGCGGAGAAGGCCGAACGCGCGGACCTTGTGCGCGCCGAACTTCTCTACGCGCTTGGCGTAGGAGTCGGCGGTGAGGAAGGTGGGCGGTGTCGTCTTGCTGTGGAACTTGTCCGCGTACATCACCAGTTGTTCTTCGGTGGTCTCGGCCAGGTAGTCGGCTTCGGGCAGGGGAAGCCGCTGCGCGCGGATGTCGTGCCGGGTGAGGCCGACTCCTGTGTGGCAGGAGCAGAAGCGGCGCAGGCGTTCGGGGAAGCCCTCCTTGCGGAGGATGGCGTGGCCGAGGACGCCGTGGCGGATGTAGTCGCGGTGGTCGAGCCGGCCGGCCTGGTCGTAGAGCCGGTAGACGCCGATGTCGTGGAGCAGGGCACCGGCGCGGACGAGGCCGATGTCGAGGGGGAGGGGAGTCCGGGCCGCGAGTTGTTCGGCGATGCCACAGACGATTTCGCAGTGGGTGAGGACGAGGTCCAGCGCTTCTTGGGACGGTGCGTACCGCTCGTGCAGTGCGCGTATGTCGTCGACCGTCGGCAGGATCACTCCGGCAGCGTATCTCGCGCGGCGAGTGGGCCGGGGGTCAGCGGGCCGGCCGGTCGGCGGGCGCAATCTCGGTTGTGTTCGACCCGGTTGTCGGAGACATTATGAACCGTTCCGACTTCTCTGCCGCTCCGTTGTGAGCTAGCAGAGAGGATGGGCGCCATGCCCAAGAAGATTGACTCAACGCTTCGTAGCCAGGCTGTGCGGCTGGTGATGGAGCATCGCGCGGAGT
>NZ_JAJQQS010000012.1 GCF_021228125.1 Streptomyces albireticuli | reverse complement strand
ACTCCGCGCGATGCTCCATCACCAGCCGCACAGCCTGGCTACGAAGCGTTGAGTCAATCTTCTTGGGCATGGCGCCCATCCTCTCTGCTAGCTCACAACGGAGCGGCAGAGAAGTCGGAACGGTTCACTCTGCTCTATCTGCGGGAGTCGGCCACGGCCGCCCGTCTTGTCGCCGGCCTCGCCGCCGGGGCCTGCGAGCTCAGCCACGACGCCCTCGACGCCCGCATGAGCCACCAGCGGGACCTGGCCGTCGACTACTTCCGGGCCGTTCTGGTCTCCGCCGGCATTTTGCCAGTCCGGGACGAGTACATGGCCCGGCTTGAGCGATGGATCGAGCAGAAAGCCGCCGCCATCGAGGACCCGGAGGACCGTCGCCTGATCACAGCGTTCGCCCGCTGGGACCGCATCGCCCGCATACGGCGACGAGCCTGCGGCAAGCCGATCTCCGCCTACAGCAACGACATCGCCCAGACCCAGATCGCCAAGGCCGTCACCTTCCTGAACTGGATCAAGGAACAGGGGGAGACGCTGGCGGCCTGCCGGCAGCCCCTCATCGACCTCTGGCTCACCTCGGAAGACCACCAGGGCCCCTACGCGGCGAGGCCGTTCGTCCGCTGGGCGGTCCGCAGCAAGCTCGCCTCCGGAATCAGCATCCCGGCCCGGCCGCGGCGGATCTTCCACCGCCCGCTGGACGCCGACGAACGCTGGGCGACCGCCCGGCGGCTCCTGAACGACGACTCCATCGAGACCAGGGACCGCGTCGCCGGGCTGATGGTCCTGCTCTATGGCCAGTACCCCGCGAGGACCTGCCGCCTGACCACCGGCCACGTCATCCACGACGAGAACGGCGTCGCCCTCCGCCTCAACAGGACCCCGCTGAGGCTCCCGCCGCCCATGGACGGCCTGGTGCTCCAGCTCGTCGACATCGCCCACGACCACGAGCGCACGGTGATGTCGAACGAGCACAACACACCGTGGCTCTTCCCGTCGTTCCAGATGCCCGGGAGGCCGATGACCAGCAGACGACTCGCCGGACGCCTCCGCAGCATCGGACTTCCCCCCGAAGCCGGACGATGCGCGGCCCTGCTCGACCTCTGCACACAGATGCCCCCCGCCGTCCTTCAACGCCTGCTCGGGATCAGCCCAGCGGCTGCCGAACGCTGGGCGGCCGGGGCCGTCAGGACCGCCTACGCAGCCGAGGTGGCCAAACGATCATGAATCAGCTCTTAAGCATCCCTTGCTCACAGGAACACGGAGGTGTCCGATGATGACCATCGAGCAGGTCGCGACGCTGGCGACGTTCGGAGTGATATGGGCGGTCCTGGCGGTTGGGCACAACCTTGCGGACCATGTGCTCGGGCAGACCGACCGACAGGCCGCCGGCAAGGCGGCACCGTCGGCAACGGACGTCGCCAGCGGCACGAACCCCCGACAGGGATGGGGCGCCTGCCTGGCACACGTGGCCCGATACCACCTGGTCATGGCCGCGCTGGTGGCCCTGGCGTGGTCCGCCCTGCCGCTGGAACTCTCATGGCCCGGCCTGGTAGCGGGGCTCACCGTCTCGGTGTCCACACACGCCTTCTTTGACCGCAGGTGGCCGGTGAGGTGGATCTTGGAGCACAGCGGCTCGGCGAACTTCGCACAGCTCAAGACCGCCGGGATGAACGGCATGTATCTGGCCGACCAAGCCCTGCATCAGACCGCGCTTCTGGTGTCAGCTCTGCTGATCACCCTTGTGTGACCTGGGGTTCTTGATGAGAAGCTGTTCACACTCCCGGACTTGATCTCCTGAGGGGCTAATGGGCGGTTTCGTCAGCAAGCTCACAGTCGTGTTCCGACGCTGGTGAAGCCCTGCCCTCCGCCGCCTCCCCCAGGCCAGCCATAGCCCCAAGTGTAGGAGCCGAATGCTGGCGAGTTGTACCCGACGCCGACGCCGGGCCACCACTGGGGGGACTGGGGGAACCCCAGCTGCTGCGTGACTCCTCCCAGCGGAACGGACAACGGCACCTGCGTCCCAGGGCCGTTGTCGCTGAAGTCTGCGACACGAGCGCCGACAAATGCCCCTTGACTGGTGGTGTTGGCGAGCACGTTGGCCTGGATGGGCCCGTTGAGAAGGTTCCTGAGGTTGAGCGAGCGGGTGAAGTCGAGGATCAAGGGCTGCGGAGGCTTCGGCTGAGGTGCAGCCGCAGCGGCCCCGGCGGTCGGGCCGACGAGCACGGCAACAGCGGCTGCCATCACAGCTACGAGTCGGGTGACGCTCATGAGTTGTCCTCCATCTCAGCGGAAATCGCCCCCGAACTACCCCACGCAGGAAGCACGGATTCCAGCCAGCCGCCAAGAACCGGCTCTCGCCCCGGCCCACGGGAGCGCACGACGGCGCCCGCCAGCCAGAACACCACCGAAACCCCCCAACCCACGGTGATGAAGGGGCCTGGCCCGCCCCTCCACCAGATCCCGATGAACACGGGAGACATCAGGAGCCGCGCCTATTCCGCACACTCGAATATCCGAACCTGCCGATACTGGCCCAGCTCACCGGGAAGGCGGAGTTCTACAGCCTGGGCACCCCTGCCCACCCCGCGCACCCGGTCACCGCTGCGGGCGGGCCCGCGGCGCATCTGGGCACCGGGGCGTATGCGCTGGACCAGTCCTTCCACCACTTGTGGCTGCTGATCGGCGCGCTTGCCGTCACCGCCATCTGAGCCTTCATTGCCGGGGCGGCCGTCCCATCTCGCCAAAGAAGCGCGGCCACCCCGGTTCTCCGTTCCTTCGACCAGGAGAAACCCATGCGTTCGTACATTGGCCACCACGAGGTGGTCACTGCATTAGAGCTCGAAGAGCTGGCGTTCGGCTTCGAGGAGCGCACCGCCGGCCTGGACCGTGACCTGTTCCGCGGTCCGCTGTCGCCGGAGACGATGTTGGAGCGGGCGGCGCGGGAGGACGCGGCCCGCGACGTCATCGCGGAGCTGACCGCCGAGGGGGAGAGCGGCGACGAGGTCGCCGCGTGGGATGCCCTGTACGCGGATGCCCTCACCCGTACCGTGCCTTTCCTACGGTCTGCTCAGGCGGGCTGCTCCTCCGGGACGGGGGAGGCGGCATGAGCGAGGTGCTTGCCGCCGTGGCCTCTGCGGCTCCGCTGGTGGCCGGTTGGTCGTTGCACGGGTTGCGGTTGCGGCGCCGGATTGATGCCGCGCGCCGGGATCCACTGACCGGTCTGCCCGGCCGGGACGCCTTCGGTTCCTCGGCCCGCCGGGACTTGCGGGCCGGTGGTGGTGTGGTGGTGTTGGTGGACCTGGACGGCTTCAAGGCCGTCAACGACGCCCACGGCCACGCGGCCGGCGACGCGGTGCTGACCGAGGCTGCTGACCGCCTTCAGAGCTGGGCCGGTCTCCTGGGCGGTTGCGCCGGACGGCTGGGCGGCGACGAGTTCGCCGCCACCGCCCTCATCATGGATCCGGCCCGGGTGCCGTTCGAGCTGCACGGGCTGGACGACTCCCTGTGCGCCCCGGTCCGGTTCCGTGAGGTGGAGTTGCCGGTGCGCGCGTCCATCGGGGCGTTCGTCACCACCGGTCTGCCCGTGCCGGACCTGGGCGGGGCGTTGCGGCGGGCGGATGAGGCGATGTACGCGGCGAAGCGCGCGGGCGGCGGCTGGCGGATCGCCGACGGCCCGATCCCGGAGATGACAACGACGAACGGCCGGCGGACCGGGCGCCCCGGCACCACGGTGCGGGCGGGAGTTTCCCGATGACTACCTGGTACCTGAACTCTGATCAGTCCGACGGCCAGCCTGTGTTCACCCGCTACCCGGAGCCCCGGGCGTGGGCGGAGGGCGTCGGTCTCTACGAGTGCCTGGGCTTCGAGGACGCGGTGCTGCGGCGGGCGATCGCGGTGCATGAGGCGGGGCACGCGGTGCTGTGCATGGCCTTCGGTATCCCCGTCGTAGAGATCTGCGTCCGGGAGGACCTGGGCAAGACCTCGGGAGAAGGGGGTGCGGCCTGGGTGAGGACCGGCGACTACTGGGACGTCTCCTACATGCGCTACGCGGCGATGTGCGCGGCCGGTGAGCGCGCCCAGGACCGGTGGATGCGGGAGACGGGCCTGTGGACCCCGCAACGCGCGTGGGCAGTGGAGCGGACCGCGGGAAGTGACCGCGATGTCCTCGCCCAAGCGTTGCGCACCGTGTGCGGCACGGAGCTGCGCTTCGGTGCCAGTCGGCCGGGCGTGCAGTACGGCACGGTCCAGGCCGTCGCCGACTCCGCTCTCTCGCACCTGTGGGACCGGCTTCTGTGCCTGGCTGAGGCCCTCGACGACCGCGGCCACCTCTCCGGCCACGCGGCCGCCCGCGACGCCGGCCTGTCCTACGTCGCGGTGCCGTGCGAGGAGTCGGAAGGGGTGGCGGCATGAGCGATCTGGGTGTGTGGCGGGAGCAGCGTCGGCAGGACCGGCTTGCTGACCGGGAGCAGGACCGGGCCGACAGGGCCGCGCAGGCTGAGGCCCGCCGGGAGGCCCGGCGCCTGGAGCGTGAGCAGGACCGGGAGGACCGGGCCGCCGCCCGCGGTGAGAAGCGGCAGGACAAGGCGGACCGTGCCGCGCGATGGCGGGCCGGGCGTGCGTGGGTGGTGGCGAACGGTGCGCTGATCTGCACCGGCATCGTCATGGCCTGCGCGATCGTCCCCGCCCTGGTCTCGCAGTTCACCGCCCTGTCGACCGCCGGTCTCGGGCCGTTGCTGGCCGCGTTGCTCGCAGCGATGCTGGAGGGCGGCGCCTGGGCAGCGACGTTCGGCGCCGCGAAAGCGGCCCGCGAGGGCCAGCCGACCGGCCGCTACCGGGCGGCCACCTGGGCCTGCGCGCTGGTGGCGGCTGCTGTGAACTTCTGGCACGGCAGCGGTGATTACGGGCTCTGGCTCGGTGTCGTCCTCGCTACCGCGTCACTGTTCGCGGTCGGCATGTGGGAACTCCACCTGCACGGCACCCACACACCATCTGCGGAGGAACGGGAGAGGTCCCGGCACGCGCGCCGGCGCCGGTGGCACCACCGCACGGTGTGCCGGACCGCCGACCGGCTCATCACCGCCGCCCCCTTCGGAACCCTGCCGGCGGAGAACGCGTTCGCCGCCGCATGGCACGTCCGCCACGGGGCCGCACCTGGTCTCACCGCTGATCTGCTGACGGATCGGCTCGGTGCCGAATCGAGGCTGGGGGCGGTCATCGAGTCGGCCGCCGACACCGGCCCGCAGCGCGTCACCGCCCGCCTGTGGACCACCGGGGGTGACGCCCTGCCCGTCCTCGGACCCACCTGCCCCCTCCCGATCCCAAACCAGGAGGAACCTTCTCCTGCTGGGATGAATCAATCGAAGGGTGAGCTGCAAGAATCGACCCTCCCGGGCCTCGATCGGTCGGCCGACCGGTCGGGGGAGACGGCACTCGATCCCGCCCCGATCGGACCGGCCCGGCTCCCGGCCCAGGGGTTGCCGCGGCGTCGGCCGACCGGGCCGGTACCGGAGGCCGCCCGCACACCCCGGCCGTCCCGCACCTGGGCCGAACTCCTCGATACCGCACGGTCGGTCACGGCCGGGTGGACGGATGGGGAGCTGTCGGCCGAAGCCCTCCGTAAGACCCTGCGCACCGCCCCGGCCAGGGCCCGCGAACTCCGCGACGCCCTCAGGGACGAACGCGCGAGCAAGCAAGGGGCGGTGGCGTGATGTCCGAACCGATCGTCGGCGCCGGCCTTTTCCGCACCGTGATGGGTGCGGCCGGTGGGCGCTGCCAGTGCGAGGGGGCGTGCGGACAGCCGCACAAGTCCGGGGGCCGGTGTCCGCGCGAGCACGACCAGCACGCGGGCAAGCACAGCGGCCCCATCCGCCTCCTCGCGGCCCCGGCCGATCCGCTCACCACCGACCGCGCCGCCGCGGCTCTCCCCGCCGGGCAGCTGCGGGCGTGGTGCCCCACCTGCCTGGGAGCCGCCCGCCGCGCCGCACAACGCACCGCCCGCACCAAGCCCGTGCCGGGCCAGGACGGGCTCTTCGACATCTGACCCCCGCCGGACAGCGCCCCCCAGGACTTCCCGGGCGACGCGCGCTGTCCGGCACCCGGAAAGGACACCTGGTGAAGCTCAGACACGTCCGCCTGCCGGCCGCCGCCGTGGTCGGCGCGGTCCTCGCCCTGGCCATCGACTCCCGCCTCCGCTCGTACGGGGTTTCGGTGAGCCTGTCCGTCACGTGCGCGCTGGCCGTCTTCGCCAACACCAGCGCCGCGATCAACCACCTCGTCGAGATCGCCACCGCGACCACACACCGCTGCAAGGTCCCCGGTTGCACCTTCCGCGTCCGGCTCCCGGACGCCGACCCCGTGGAGAGCCGCCGGTGGCAGGAAGCCGCCGCCGCACACCCCGCCCACACCCCCGCCCGCCACTCCTGAGCCGCACTCCAACACTCACCAGGGAGCCAACTGCCATGGGCTACGCCTACTACACCGTGCGCCGTAAGGGAGAACAGATCGCAGCCGGATACAGCGTCGTGGCTGTGTGCGACGAGTCCGGCTGCGCCGAGCAGATTGACCGAGGACTTGCCTGCCTCTGCGGCACGCACCCGGGCGGCGACGAGTACGGCTGCGGCGGCTACTTCTGCGGTCAGCACCTCTTCATAGGGCCGAACGCGGATACCGGAGACCTCTGCGCCCGTTGCCTCGAACAGGCCAGTACCGCTCTCTGATCTCACCGAAAAGAGGCCCGGCCGCCCACCTCCT
This sequence comes from Streptomyces albireticuli, assembly GCF_021228125.1. GTDB lineage: Bacteria > Actinomycetota > Actinomycetes > Streptomycetales > Streptomycetaceae > Streptomyces > Streptomyces albireticuli. The sequence goes on along the minus strand of NZ_JAJQQS010000012.1, from coordinate 249,734 downwards.
ACAGCGCCGGCCGGGCCACCCTCCTACCGATTCCGGAAGGAAGTCTCAGTGAATCACCCCGACGACGACAACGAACTCTTCAACCGGCTGGAAGCCGAGTTGGCTCCCGGCTCCGACGCCGGCGCCCTGTCCGGGGGCGATGTGGTCGACCTCGGCAAAGCACGGTCGGCCCGCAATGAGTCGCCCGCCCCGGCCGCCCAGCCCGGGGCCAGCCGGTCGCTCGGCGCCGACGCGATCCCACCGGGGGCTGAGTCGGCCGATCCGACCGTGCCCGTGATGGTCGACCAGCCGACTCCGAAGCGCACCGGTCCGGGCTACCTCGGGCGGCTGGCGGCGGCGCAGCGCCGGGCGGTCGTGCCGGCGTGGCTGCGTTCGCCGGCGGAGCTGCGGGTGGCGTCCGCGTGGGTGGCCCGTCACTACACGCACACTGCCGGGTACCACGCACTGCGTGCCCCGGTCTACGCCACCCGCCTCGCCTTACAAGCCCCTTCCGGCGCGGCGCGGTTCGTGGGCGGCACCATGCGGTGGGTTGCCGACCGTGAGGGGGAGCCGGTGCGGCTGGCCGCCGTCCGGCGTGAGGACGCGGGCGAGTACCTGAAGCTGTCGCGGCAGCGCGACGGGCGGGTCCGGCTGCGCACCCTGGTGGCCGTGCTGGCGATGTTCGTCGGGCTGGGCGCCGCGCTCGCCCTGTACGTGCTTGCTCCCGGCTGGCTTCAGGCGGTGTCGGTGGGCGCGGTGGTGATGGCGCTCGGGTTCGCCGGACGCCGGGCTGACGCGCCGGTCGTCCACCGCGCGGTGGAACTGCCCAAGGCGGTCAAGCTCACCAGCGACATCGTGCTGCGGGCGCTGGGCGCACTCGGTATCCCGGCCATCAATCAGGCGCAGGCCAAGGGGAGGGACGGGTTCGAGTTCACCGCCCCGATCACCCGGGACGGGCCCGGCTGGCGGGCGGAGGGCAACCTCCCCTACGGCGTCACCGTCACTGACGTCATCGAGCGCCGCGACCGGCTCGCCTCCGGTCTGCGCCGCCCGCTGGGCTGTGTGTGGCCCGAAGCGGTGCCGGACGAGCACACCGGCCACCTCGTGCTGTGGGTGGGCGACCAGGACATGAACAAGGCGAAGAAGCCCGCATGGCCCCTGCTCAAGTCCGGGACGGTTGACCTGTTCAAGCCCGTCGCCTACGGCACCGACCAGCGCGGACGCTGGATCGAGGTCACGCTGATGTACATCGCGGGCATCATCGGCGCCATCCCCCGCATGGGCAAGACCTTCCTGCTCCGGCTGCTGCTGCTCATCGCCGCCCTGGACCCGCGCGCCGAGCTGCACACCTACGACATGAAGGGCACCGGCGACCTGGACCCCGTCGGCAACGCCGTCTCCCACCGCCACGCCGCCGGCGACGACGACGAAGCCATCCTCTACGTCCTCAACGACTGGCGGGCGCTGCGCGAGGAGCTGCGCCGCCGAACCAAGGTGATCCGTTCCCTGCCCCGGGACATCTGCCCCGAGTCGAAGGTGACCAGCGCCCTCGCCGACAAGCGCTCCCTGGGTCTGCACCCGATCGTGATCGGGGTGGATGAGTGCCAGGTGCTCTTCGAGCACCCCGAGCACGGCAAGGAGTTCGAGGAGATCGGCACCGACCTGGTCAAGCGCGGCCCCGCCACCGGGATCGTCCTGTTGCTGGCCACGCAGCGCCCGGACGCCAAGGCGCTGCCCACGGGCATCTCCGCGAACGCGTCGGCCCGCTGGTGCCTGAAGGTCATGGGCCAGCTGGAGAACGACATGGTCCTCGGCACCTCCGCGTACAAGCGGGGCGTGCGGGCGACCATGTTCGCCTGGGGAGACAAGGGCATCCACTACTTCGTCGGTGAAGGCTCCGACGCCCGCATCGTCTCCTCCGTCTACGTGGACGCACCAGGCGCGGACGGCATCGCCGCCCGCGCCCGCCGGGCCCGAGAGAAGGCCGGCCTGCTGTCCGGGTACGCGCTCGGGGAGGCACCCGAGCCGACGTTGGGCGGCTACGACCTGCTCGCCGACATCCTCGCCGTCGTCCCGGCCGACGAGCCCAAGGTGTGGTCCGAAACCGTCGCCGCCCGCCTCGCCGAGCTGCGCGCGGACGTCTACGGCGGCTGGGACCCCGAGTCCCTCGCCGCGGCCCTGAAACCACACGGCGTCTCCACCATCCAGGTGGGCCGCCGCATCAACGGCAAGGTCGTCAACCGGCGCGGCATCGACCGCTCCCATATCACCGCCGCGATCGCGGAGCGTGACGGAAACCGGGACGCGGGCTGAGCCTCCGGGGCCGCTAACGCTAGCGGCACGCCCCGCTAACGTTAGCGGCCCCGCTAGCACCCCAAACCGCCTCTGATCAGGCTGCTAGCGGATAGCGGCCCACCTGCGGAAACCCCCGAAACCCGCCTGGAAGGGCTCCTCATGCCCCCTGCCCTGCTCGCTATCACCCTTCTACTGGGCGTCACGTTGTGTTACATCGCGGTGTGTGCTGTCTCCCCGTTCGGCAGCTGCCGCAAGTGCCGCGGCTTCGGCTACGCGATGACCACCGACCGCAAAGGCCGGCCCAAGCGCGGCAAGCACTGCCGCCGCTGCGACGGCCACGGCAAGCGCATACGCGTCGGACGTCACGTCTACAACGCCGCCGCCCGCGTCCACCGCGACGGCACCCGCTGACCGGGCCGCGAACGGCCCGGGAAAGACGGCCGGCGGCCGCCCGCCATAAGACGGATCCCTCGTCTAGCTGACGACAGATGGGCGCGACCACCGACCAGCCTCCCAAGCTTGCGAGCACCCGGGGGCCATCAGAGCCTACCCACCCAACTCCCGCGCCCGAAAGCGAGTTTCACGATGGCGTTCAACGTATCCGCCGTCCTGCTCTTCGGCATCGCCGCCGTGTTCGTTCTCAAGTCCCGCGCCGCCGGCTTCGGCTCCGCCCTCATCCTCTTCCTCTTCGGCTTCTTCACCGCTGGGACCGGCGCGTACGGCCCCATCGCCAGCGTCGTCCGCTCCCTGGCCACTGCCCTGACCGACCTCGCCTGACCGCAAGGGGACCCTCGTGACCCGTGCCCCGTCCCTGATGGCCGCGGGCGAACTGCGCACCGCCCTCGAAGCCCACGCCCGCGGCGACATCCCCGCCACCGTGGCCGCCCTGATGAGCATCGACGCCGACTCCTGGCAGGCCATCGAAGAACGCCTGACCGCCCTCGGCGGAACCCTCCCCGCACTCCTGGCCACCCTCCGAGGAACCACCCATGAGCCCTGACCTCATCACCGCCGCCGCCCTCGCGGGCCCCGGACTGCTCCTCGCCCCGGTCTGCCTCATCGGCCACCGCCTCCAGGCCCGCCACGACAACGCCGCCGCAGCCGTCATCGCCTCCTACCACCCGCTACAGCCGACGGACCCGGACCCGCCCCACGGCGGCGGCGAACCCGTCGTCGCCAGGCCGGGGCCCGAACTTCCCGACAACGTCATCAGCTTCCCTACGCACCGGCGCGACCGCGCCGCCTGAACCCACGACGCGAACACGAGAGGCAACCGTGAACAACCTCGCCCCAGCCCTGTTCTGGACGTTCACCAAGAAAGGCTTCTACCGGACCACCGCGGCCGACGGCTTGCGCTGGGCCATCGTCCAGCACAGCATCCCCTGGTCCCGTCAGAACACCACCGGCAACCCCAACATGTCCCGGTACTGGTGGGTCCACCCACTGACCGCCGACGGCACCCTGCACGACGACCCGGACATCTGGAACACCTGCCAACGGGTTGGAAACGCCAGCCCACGCTGGACGAACCTCCACCGCCACCCCGAAGCCCTCCGCTACGCCGACGCCCTCGCCGCCGGATGGTCGTATGCCCCGGGCTGGCGGGTGCCCGGCAGCTCCGAGGAAGTCATGCAGCGCCAGGGCCAGTACCGGCCGCTGTCGACCCTCATAGGCCAGCCCACCCTCATCGCTCCCGACATCGCACTGTCCCTCGCCATACAGTGTGACGCCCTCGAAGCCCGGCGCGGCAAAGTCCGGTCCCTGGCCAGCAACGCCCGCAACACCAACCAGCCGCTGGACCCGGACGCGGTACTGGCTGCCCTCGGATACCCCACCGGGCAGGAACTCGAACCCGCCCCTGACACCGCTCTCTGAAAAGGCCAGGACGGCCGCCCCATCTCGCCAAAGAAGCGCGGCCGCCCCGGTTCTCCGTCCCTTCGACAGAAACAGGAGAACCCCCAGCATGGCATCTGATCCCGCCCCCGCGCAGTACGGCACCGTGGTGCCGTTACGCGAACCCGTCGGCCTGGAATCCAAACAGCCGCAGGACCTGGAGGCCGAACAGGCCATCGTCGGCGCTCTGATGCTCGCCCCCGAACGCATCACCGAAGTCAGCGCCGTCATGGACCCCGCTGACCACTACCGCCCGGCCCACGAGACCATCCACCGCGCCATCCTCGCTCTGCACGGCCACGGTCGGCCCGTGGACCCGATCACGCTTGGCCACTACCTCGACCAGACCGGCGACCTGAACCGGGTCGGCGGCAGGGCCTACCTCCACACCCTGGTCCAGGCGGTACCGACCACCGCCCACGCTGCCCACTACGCGGAGATCGTCCACGGCCTGGCACGGCGCCGCCGAAGCATCGAAGCGGGTACCCGTATCGTCCAGGCGGGCATGGCCCCGGACGCCACGGACGACGACCTGCGGGAGGCTCTGGCCCTGGGGGCCGAGACGCTGCCCGAGACGTGGCCCGAGCCCATCCCGCTGAACCACCAGCCCAAGCTCCCGCCTTTCCCCGTCCACGCGCTGCCGGCGTGGGTGGCGGAGTTCACCGCGGCGATCGCTGAGGAGACGCAGACTCCCGTCGACATGGCGGGATCCTTGGCTCTGTCGGTCCTGGCGACCGCCGCCGGCGGGCGAGCCGTGGTTCAGGTGCGGGGCCGGTGGCGCGAGCCCACCAACCTCTTTGTCGTCGTCGCCCTCGGCCCCGCCAACCGCAAGTCGGCCGTGTTCGCCGCGATGACCAGCCCGCTGTACGACGCGGAAGAGACGCTGCTGAACGCGGCGGCCGGACCCATCGTGGAAGCCGAACTCACCGCGAAGATGGCTCAGGAGGCCGCAGGCCAGGCTGCGGCCAAGGCGGCCAAGACGGAGGGGCCCGAAAGGGATCTCCTGGTCGCTGAGGCCATCGCCCTGGCCCAGGCCGCCGAGGCGCTCACTGTCCCGCCCCGGCCCCGCCTACTGGCCGACGACGCCACCCCCGAGGTCATCGCGACGCTGCTCGCCGATCAAGGCGGGCGCCTGTCGGTGATGTCCGCTGAGGGCGGCATCTTCGACATCATCGCCGGACGCTACTCCGGCACCCCGAACATGGAGGTCTTCCTCAAAGGCCACGCCGGCGACCGGCTGAGGGTGGACCGCCGGACACGGGAGGAATACGTCGAAGCCCCCGCCTTGACCATGGGGCTCGCCGTCCAGCCCGCGGTTCTTGAGGACATCGGCAAGAACCGCGGCTTCGACGGACGTGGCCTCCTGGCTCGCTTCCTGTACTCGCTGCCTGAATCACTCGTCGGCTACCGGAAGATCAGCCCAGACCCCGTAGCCGAGGCCGTCGCAGCCCGGTACGAGCGCAACGTCATCGCGCTGACCCTGTCACTGGCCGACTGGACCGACCCGGCCGTCCTCCAGCTCACCCCCGACGCGGACGCGGCGCTGAGCGCATTCGAGCACCGCGTCGAACCGCAGCTGCGGGCCAAGGGCGGCAGGCTCGGCCACATCGGCAAATGGGCGGGAAAGCTCGTCGGCGCCACCGCCCGTATCGCCGGACTCCTGCACCTGGCCGACCACCTCGAAGACGGTTACGGCAAACCGGTCTCTGCGGCCACCATGAACTCCGCCGTTGAACTCTCGGAATACTTCACCCAGCACGCCCTGACGGTCTTCGACCTCATGGGCGCCGACGCTACTTTGGCGCGGGCCCGTAGTCTGATCGAAGTCCTCACCGTCAACGGCTGGGAAAGCGTGAGCCGACGGGACCTGTTCGCCAAGCTCTCCCGCTCCGAGTTCCCCAGCACCGCGGACCTGGAACCCGTCGTGGCCCTCCTTGAAGAGCACGGCTACCTCCGCAGCGAGACCCCGCCGCGCACCGGCAAGCGGGGACGCCCTCCGGCCCCCCGCTACCTCGTGCACCCCCGGCTCCGGGAGGCACAGGAGTGACGCGCCGCAGCCTCCCGCGCTCAGGGACCCCGCCGCAGAAACCGCAGAATACGCAAAAATCCCCTGACACCCCCGCTCACCTGCGGAAACGCCGGAACAGCGCCCCTGTCGCAAAAATCCCTGAAACTCCCGCAAAAATCAGGACCGGGCTCCTGCGGCACGCCGGCGCGGCGGGCGACGCCGTTTTTTGCGGCGATTCCCGCGATTTTTGCGGCAACCACCCCCAAGCCCCCATCACCGCAGGTCACACCCCACGTCCGCTGGTTATTGCGGATTCTGCGGTTTCTGCGGCGGTAGCCAGTAAGGAGGAACCGTGGCTGCGCCCCGGGACGAGTTGCTGACCATCCCCGAAGTCCTCACGGAGTTACGCAACGTATCCAAGTCGACCTTCTACCGGTGGCGTCAGCTGAAGAAGGGCCCCAAGTCCCTCACCCTCCCGAACGGATCAGTGCGCATCAAGCGCTCGGAACTGGAGCGCTGGAAGAGGACGTTGGAGGACGCTGAGTGACTCGCCAGCAACGCCACCAGGAGGGCGCCCGTAGTAGCGGGCGCCCCGCTGGGTCCGAAGAGGTCGCGCTTTCCGCCGACGTGCGCGTGTGGAAGATCAGCAAGGTGAAGAGCAAGAAGGCGCCCTATCAGCTCCGTTGGACCGTGGCGGGCAAGGTGAAGAGTTGCAGCTTCACCACGGTCGCCCTCGCGGAGAGCCGCCGCTCCGAGCTGTGGCAGGCCATGCGGCGAGGGGAAGGCTTCGACGTGGACACGGGCCTGCCGGAGTCGGAACTCCGGGCCGCCGTCGCAAAAGCCAATGCGAAGCCGGACCCGAACTGGTGGGAATTCTCGCGGGAGTACATGGGAGTTCGCTGGCGGTCCACCGCGGCGAAGACCCGGGAAGGTCTGGCCGACAGTCTCGCCACTGTGGCTATCGCCATGGCGGGGGAGGGGGCAAAGGCTCCGGAGCCGGAGGAGGTGCGATTAGCGGTGCGGTGGGCTGTTGTTCCCGCTCACCGAGGCGAGGAACCCCCTCCTGAGCTGTACCCCGCTTGTTCGTGGCTTTCCACGCGGTCCTTGTCTCTCTCGGCTCTCACCGAGCCGAGAGTGTTACGGGATGTCCACTACCGGCTCGCGTTCAAGCTCGATGACGCTCCCGCCGCAGCCGAGACTTACAAGCGTCGTCGGCGTGGATTCAACACGGCAATGGAATACGCCGTGCAGGAGGGGTATCTCGCCGAGAACCCACTCGCCGGAGTGAAGCGGCCAGGGGTTTCCGCCGGTGGCGGTGTGGTGGACCCGCGGGTACTGGTCAACGAGACACAGGGGCGGCAGCTGCTGACCGCTGTCTCGTACGTCGGGTCCGTGCACCGCAACCGCGGGCGGCGGCTCGTGGCGTTCTTCGGCTGCATGCTCTACGCCGCCATGCGGCCGGCGGAAGTCGTCGGGCTGGAAAAAGCCCGGTGCTACCTCCCCGAGACAGGGTGGGGGGTGCTCACCTTGCAGGAGACCCGACCGGTCGCCGGTAAGAAGTGGACGGACTCCGGGGAGCGCCACGACAAGCGGGGGCTCAAGTCCCGGGAAGCTGCGCAGGATCGGCCGGTCCCCATCCCGCCTGTGCTCGTGGCCCTGCTTCGCGGGCACATCGCGGAGTTCGGCACGGCGAAGGGCGGCCGGCTGTTCGGCAACGAGCGCGGCGGGCTGCTGGGCAGTTCCAGCTACTGGCGGGTCTGGCAGGAAGCCCGGGAGCTGGCCCTCCCGCCGGACAAGGTGGCCTCACCGCTGGCCCGGCGTCCCTACGACCTCCGCTCCACCTGCATCACCAACTGGCTGCGCGCCGGCCTGCCGGTGGCCGAGGTGGCCAGGCGGGCCGGGAACTCCCCGGAGGTCATCCACCGGAACTACGCGGGCTGCCTGGACGACACCGAGGAGGACAACAACAGGAAGATCGAGGAAGCCATGGGCTGGGGAGGCCCATCGGCCAGCGGACAGTGACCCCGGCCTGAAGGCTCACTCGCCACTCACTCGCGACCAGTGACAGACAACCACAAAGGCCCGGACTCAGTGGGACTGAGTCCGGGCCTTTGTGTTTGGCACTTGCGCTGGTCAGCATCCTTACGGCGCTGACTGAAGCGAAGTGCCCCCGGCAGGATTCGAACCTGCGCACACGGCTCCGGAGGGGGTGTGCCGTTCAAGATCTAAAACCGATTTGACCTGCGGTGGACCTGCCCGGCTGCCTGCCACGGATGAGTGGTGTGTCGGAGGTGTGTCGCAGCACCCGGAGGCGGCGGCGTCGAACCGTCGCCGGCTGCCTATGAGGTCATAGCTGACAGTCCATCGCGGCTGCCCGTCGACGGCGAAGATGCGGGGCTCGGCCTGGCACGTTTCTTCCCAGATGCTGTGGCTGTCCGACTAGCGTGTCCTCGTATCCGTGCAGATAGCAGGCTGACTCGGTGATCGGGGGACCGGGATGAGGGTGACGCAGACTCGGAGGATCGAGCGCGCGGGGGTGAACGCTGTGCGGGCCCTCCTGGAGGAGCACGATCAGATCGTCCAGGAAATTGACGGCGGAAACGATTACGGCGAAGATCTATTCGTGATGCTTACTGAAAATGGCCACAGGACTGGTGTAAGCATCGCAATTCAAGTCAAAAGCGGTGCAAAATACAAACGTGTCAATGGTTATTCTATCCCTGTTGATGAGCATGCTGATGACTGGAGGAATAGTCTGCTTCCTGTCTTCGGTGTTGTCTTTGATGTTGAGACTAAGCGTCTTTTTTGGGTGAACCTGAAGGCTGCTCTCGAAGGGACTGCTGAGACTCTCACCTGGGTGAAAGTTGATAGCGAAAATGAGCTGACTGGCGCCACCATTGCACAATTCCTTGGAATCGCCCATGATTATGCTCGGACTGAGGCGGGTCGGGTTAGAGAGATCAGCTTGCAAGTGTTTCGAGTCTCTGAGTCCCAGGATTCGGTCGATTGGTTTATTGGGCGCCAAGCCGAGTGTATGGAACTGCAGAATCGACTCCTGGAAGGGGCGGGGCGAAAGTTCCTGATTACCGGCATGGCCGGGGTGGGCAAGACGTCGCTTGTGAACAAGCTAATTCGTGACTCCCCCGTGCAGTCGTCTTATCCCGGTGGTGTCATTTTCTTGGACATGCACGGTTTTTCAGGAGACCGCCGGCGGATGGGACGACCTGGAGCATCCTATGCGCCGCTTCTTACGGCTCTCGGGGTCTCAGCAGCAGATATGCCAGCCGACGTAAGCGGTCAGGCTGCAGCCTACCATCGCTTCCTTGAGGGCTGTGCAGCTGCCGGTAAAAACATCCTCTTGGTCTTTGATAATGTCGCCGAAGCATCTCAGGTCGCGGAGCTATTTCCTAAGTCTGATGGGCACGGCATCATAGTGACCTCTCGGGTCCGGCTGGGAATCATGGACGGCCTTGAGGTCATCCACCTCGACTGTATGGAGCCTGGTGATTCGGAGGATATTTTCCGAGCTACTCTTGGACCTCGCACAAGTATGCTCGACGCTACGCCGATTCGAGAACTATGCGACCTCTGCGGCCACCTTCCACTGGCGCTGCGAATAGCTGTGGCCATTGTAAAGGAGGATCCGCAACTAGATGTCAGGGATCTAATCGAGGAACTTACAGAAGCTAAGACACGTCTGGACGTCCTCCAATATGGAGACACAGCGGTCAGGGCTGCGTTGGAGGTATCTTTCCGGCGCCTCGATGATGACCTGTGTGATCCGTTCTGCCAGCTCTCCGTGAACCCCGGAACCAGCATTTCTGAAGAGATTGCTGCTGTGGCGATGGAAACCTCAATGCCGAGGGCGAGGTCTGTGCTCAGGCGGTTGAGCCAAGCTAGCCTGGTCTCTCGTGATCAGTCCTCGTCTCGGTGGAAACTGCATGACCTGGTCTATCTGTACAGTTCTGAGAAGGCGCAAGAACTGGTGAGTCCCGAGGGATTGCAGGAGTGCTTCGTAAGGATCTCAGAACGATACGAGAGCCTTGCCGAACAAGCCGACTTCGCTCTTCGAGGTGATGATCGAGGCAAAGCGCGATTCAGGAGCGTCGTTGAGGCTCTCGGTTGGTTCGATGATGAGCACTTGAACATTCGCGCTGCGGCATGGGGTGCGCGCGATTCAGGATTTCATGAAGCTTCCTATTACCTCTCCATGCATCTTGTGCTCTATTTTGATATGCGCATGCGGGTTGATGATGCTCTGCAATGCTCTCTCGTGGCGTATGAGTCTGCGCGCGCCTTGAAGGACGCTGAAAGACAAGTCAGGTCGCTGAATAATATCGGTCTGGCCCTTACAGCTCAGCGTAGCTTTGAGGAAGCGATTCAGAAGCTCACCAAAGCTACTGCTATTGCTGAAAGGATCGGGTTCCTGGAAGGGCGATGCGATTCCACCATCAGTCTCGGTTCAGCCGTGCGTCAAGGAAAGAGTCCGCGGGCTGCAATTCCTATCCTTAGGGAAGCGCTTCAGCTTGCAAAAAGGAGAGGGAATGTGGGTAGTATTGCATCGTCCCTAACAAATTTGGGATCTGCGTACCGAGAAGCGGGGGAGCTGGGGTCCGCGGCTAACGTTCTGTCAGAGTCCATTGCGTTCCATCGAGTGTCGGGTGACCGCAGGCGAGAGGCCTCGGCTCATGGCGGGCTTGGTGCCGTGTTCTCTAACATGGGGCGGCTCGATGCGGCTGTACAGTCATATCGAAAGGCGTTTGCCGGGTACGAGGAGGTGCAAGATTATTTCGGGGTTAATCTCACCTGGATGAACCTTGGAGCCACGTACCTCAGTATGGGGAAACTTGTTGATGCGAGGGCATGCCTTGGCCGCGCCTGCATCTACTTTAACAGTGTTGGCAGCGGATATTATGAGGCCCATACTCTGATGAATCTTGGGAATGTTGAGGCGGCTGCCGATAACATCTTGAGTGCGCGCGAGTTCTATCAGCAGGGTCGCGCCAAGTATGAGGAGGTCGGCGCGCTGGACTATGTAAACCACGCCAATGATCTCCTGGCGGGTTTGGGTAGCCGCACGTAGAGTCGGCGACGTTCTCGGTTCCCGGCGTAACGAAACATGTAGTGGCGGCTCGGACTGGCCGACTGCGCAGCTGAGCCCAGCCAGGGGAGAGCCGGGCGTGGGAAGCTTGAGGGACGTGGCCAACGCCGATGCCCGGTCATCAAATTGGTCGTCCACCATTCCTGTGCCTGGATGGAGGCGGAAGCGCGCGGCATGCGCGAAGAGCTGGAGGGCGAGTTTTAGGGCCCTGACCTGGCTGGAGTCGACGACGGCACGGGACCAGTCCAGCCTGAGCGCCGCGCTGAGCTCGGCCAGGAGTACTTCGTGCAGCTGCTGCAGAACCCCCGGCGTCGTTCCAGTCCCGCAACCGTCGCAGCACGTCATGCCTGAACCGAAACCCAGCTCCCGCGGCAGGTACTCCCACTGGATCCCGGTATGCAGTACGTACAGGATCCCGCACAGCACCTCCCGGTCCGGTAGCCGCTTGCGGCCCGGATGTCGGAACCTTCGCTCTGTGCGCGGCTGCAGCGGCTCGATCCGCTCCCACAGCCCGTCCGACACGATCCACGGTGATGCCCCCACGAGCCGGACAACGTTCAACCCGGCCGTCAGACACGGACACCAGCGTGAACCAACCCCATTCTGTTAGCTGTTGTTAGCCACGTTTTCCGTGGCTACATATCACTAAGGTAATAACGTAAGTGGCGTTTTGAGGCTTGCGCTGATGTGGGCGTTATCGGCCCCTGTGAGGCAAGGTGTGCCCGCTGGTTCCACGATCAAGATGGTGGTCGTGAAGGAGGGAGGAGGAGGTCTCGGGCGGGGTGCTGCTCTCCTGTGACCCTGCCGCTCACGCCGAGGTCGTCACGGGCCGCGTCGTGGAAGGTGTTGATCGCGCGGAATGACGCGCGGTTGCGCTCGCGCCATTCCTCCAGGCTGCCGGCGATCCTCCCCAGCGCCTGCCAGTCAACTTCGAGGGTGATCACGTTGAGGGCGTGGGCGGCCTCGACTACCTCGTCACCGCCGAGGAGCATGATGCGCTCGAAGGCGCGACCGCGGAGGCGGGCCGCCTCCGTCATCTCCGCCTTGATCTCTTCCTCCGTCCGCCGACTCTCGCGGAGACCGGTCACGTGCTCGTACAGCTCGACAGAGAGGAAGATGCAGGACCGGATGAGGTCGATGTAGTGCGCGTAAGCGTCGAGCTTCCGGTCGTCCCACCGAGTCAGCAACTGGTGGTGCTTGCGACGGCGCTCGGCCAGCGCGTTGGTCAGGTGGGTGGTCAGGGCGCCGAGGACGACGGCGGCGACCGTGACGAGCTGCTCGACGGCGCCCACCCCGGCCCTCCAGAAGTCAACTCCTAAAGATGTCTAGAGGATCTTAGGAGTGCGGTGGGCCCCTGTAACGGGGTGCTTTCAGCCATCGATGCCGTCGTCAGCGGTCGGAGAAGTTGCTCGACGCAGCCGACGGGCGAACCGTCTTACGGCAAGCTCCTCATGGGCCATCGGCACGACGTACGTCACGATGATCAGGGCAGCCCCGGCGGTGAAGGTGACCCAGGTTCCGGTCACCGCTTGGCATACCAGCGTGCCGCCCAGCAGCAACAGCCCACCGATCGTGATCGCGAGCCGCTGTTCGTAGCTGTTCACCATGCCCCCTAGCGATCGTGGGGCATCGAGGCTAAAGGGAGCGCTCGTGGCTCGGGGGCGCCCTTCGGAGGATGCCTCAATCACGGTGCATGCCGGCTCGGTTCCGGGCGCTTGTCTACTCGTCTTCTCGCCAAACTCCAGTCCGCGAGTGGGAGGTGTGGGCCGCTCCGAAGCGTCCCTTGCCGCCGATGGGCTCGGGCCGTAGCGTCAAAACTGACGGTACGTCAGAAAAGTTGAGGCTCGGCGAAAGGCGATGGCCATGGGCGCGAGTGGCGTACGAGAGCTTCCCCGGATCATCAGCGTGGACGATCACGTGATCGAGCCCGCGCACCTCTTTGAGACGTGGCTACCGCGGAAGTACCACGAGAGGGGGCCGAAGCCCTTCCGGGCCGGTATCGGAGGGTTGCAGTACATCGGAGGGAAGTACCGGTTCACCACCGACCCCGACGGTCAGATCACGGATTGGTGGGCCTACGAAGGGCAGGTCTTCCCCTACAAGCGTGTGATCGCGGCCGTCGGGTTCTCCCGCGATGAGATGACCTTGGACGGAATCACCCGTGACCAGATGCGGAAAGGGTGCTGGGACCCGAAGGCGCGGCTCGGCGACATGGACGTGAACCACGTCGAGGCGTCGCTCTGCTTCCCTACCTTCCCCCGCTTCTGCGGTCAGACCTTCGCGGAGGCGGAGGACAAGGAGGTCGCGCTCGCGTGCGTCCGCGCCTACAACGACTGGATGGTCGAGGAGTGGTGCGGCGACAGTGGTGGCCGGCTCATCCCGCTGTGCTTGATCCCGTTGTGGGACGTGGACCTGGCCGTCGCGGAGATCGAGCGCAACGCCGCCCGCGGCGTGCGTGCGGTGACCTTCAGCGAGATCCCGACGTACCTCGGTCTGCCGTCCATCCACTCCGGGTACTGGGACCCGTTCTTCGCTGCCTGTGAGGCGACCGGGACCGTGGTCAACATGCACATCGGGTCCTCGTCCCAGATGCCGGCGGCCTCGCCGGACGCGCCGCCGGCTGTGCAGGCGACCTTGAGCTTCAACAACGCGATGTCGTCCCTGGCGGACTTCCTCTTCAGCGGCGTCCTCGTCCGCTTTCCCCGGCTCACCCTCGCCTACAGCGAGGGGCAGATGGGCTGGATCCCCTACGCCCTGGAGCGTGCCGACGACGTCTGGCGGGAGCACCGGGCTTGGGGTGGCGTACGCGACCTGATTCCCGAGCCCCCGTCCACCTACTACTACCGCCAGGTCTTCTGCTGCTTCTTCCGCGACAAGCACGGCATCGAGTCCATCGACACCGTGGGAGTCGACAACGCCACCTTCGAGACCGACTATCCCCATGTCGATTCGACCTGGCCGCACACAAGGGAGGTGGCAGCGGAACACGTCGCCAACTTGCCTGCTGACGTGGTCTACAAGATCCTCCGCGGGAACGCCATTCGTATGCTAGGGCTTCCCCCCGACAAGCCCGTTCAGCTGTCGTCGACAGGTCCGCATGAAGGTCGGTCTTAAGGATGCGTATAGGACGGCAGCTGATGTCGGTGGCAAGGCAAGTCCCTGACTAGCATCGGGAGTTCGCGGTCATCGACCGCCGTTGACCACCGCGGCTTGGACGGAGAAGCGGAACGTGTCATTCGAGAAGGAATGGGCTCAGCACAAAGCCGATGCCGGCACGCGACTTAACAGCGCTTCGGGCGGCTCTGGAGGCGGCGGGACGGCTGGTCTGGTCGTGCACGTGGACGACTTGGGCGCCGTCGGGCATGAGGCGTACGTACTCCACGAGGGCCTACGGAAGGCGGGGGACGTCACGCGTGGAGCCAAGGGGGGCAACGGCAACACGGCCAACGCGGTCGCGGAACTGAAGCGGGAGAATTTCGCCACGGCAGGTGCGATCAGTGCTGCGGTGGAGGTGTGGAACTCTCAGCTCAAGACAGTTCTCCAGGCATGTGCTCATATCTCCAACCATCTTGACTACTCCAAGGCGGAGCACGCCCGGGATGACGCCAAGATCGCCGCTGATCTGAGCGCGGCCAAGCATCCCGTGACAGTCTCCGAGATCGAGAAGTATTTCAAGTAAGGGGTGGGCATGGCCAGGCTGACCTACAGCAACATCATGGAGGTCTCCCTCGACAGCCTCGGCAAGGCGGTCACCGACTGGAAGGCCATGGCGGCCCAGTTGGAACGGCTCGCGAAGGACGCGTACGGCGGCCTTCTCCAGAAGTCCGATGCGGCCCGCTGGGTGGGCATGAACGCCGATGTCACCAAGGAATTCGTCCGTAAGACGGCCAAGGAGTTCCAGGACGCGCACATCGAGGCGAAGAGCCTTTGGGTTGTTCTCGATCAGGCGAACACCGACTTCACCGAACTGAAGTCGAACATCAAGATGGCTGTCAACGTGGCCCAGGACAAGGCCATCCTCGTCCAGGAAAAGCCCGACGGCACGGTCAAGTGCGAGTGGGCTCAGTGCACCGCGGAGCCGCCGAGTAAAGAACAGGAGGAATGGAAGGAATTCCAGGAAAGCTATATCAACTCGATGATAGCTGAGGTCCAGGAGGTGGACGCCGGCGTCACTCGAGCACTTCAGAAAAGCCACGGGGGTGATCAGCGCAACTTCGGTCACAAAGAATACAAAACCTTGGACGATGCCCGGTGGGAGCAGACGCCAAAGGCGGAAGAGGATCCCGAGTGCACGCGGACTGCCAGCTGGGGATGCGGTCCCGTACAGTCCAAGGCTGAATTCTTGAGTTATCGCTCGTGGTCAAATGCTGCGTTTTATGGAATGAATGGAGACAGTGACAAGTTCTGGTACTACTTGGAGGGAGGTACCCCTTCGTTCGTCGCTGGTCTGGCGAGTAAACGTTTGGAGAAGTTTGGCGGCGATGGTAGTCATCGTAAGCCCACGAAGGTGAATAGGATTGGCAAGTTTGGTGGGAAAGTGTTCGGCTTGCCCGCTTCGCTCGCAGCCACCGGGGTAGATTTTTACTGCACCCCGCCTGGGGGGAACAAGTTGCCAGGTGACACCAAGGTGCTGGCCCCCAAGGAGCTCAACCGGGTGGAGTACGGAGGTGGAAGCCAGTCGCAGAGCGGGAAACAGCCCGTCATGTAACCAGGTAGAAGGGCTCCGATCATGCACGCGAACCACACGCCCGCGCCCAAGCGGCGCAGGCGTTCACGATGGGGATGGGCCAGAGACTTCCTCGACCACCGTGTGATGGTCCTGGGAATATGTGTTGCGGTTGCCGGCTTCACAGGTGCTGCCAGGGGAATGATGGATGGAGTAGGGGTCCTAAAGATTCTGGCCTTGGCAGGAGGAGGGATCCTTGGAACGATCCTCGCTGCCGCATGCGTCGTGGAGTACGCAAAGCGATGACTGCGTCATTCGCGCTCGCGGTTCCCATTTGACCCAGTAAGTCGAAGTCCTCGTCTGTGGTGCCGAGTTAATTACGGGGAAGGTCGGCGGTCGGTGGGCGCGATGGGCTGGTTCCAGGATGGGGTGCTTCGTTCGGTAGCTGTGAAAGGCTGATCGGATGGGCAATCACATTGGAGAGGCTCTCGCCTCCTTAGGACATTGGTACGTGCGACATGCTCCCGGCGCGCTAGGGAAGGCGCCGTTGGCCGCGCGGTACCTGAACCCCTATCTGCGGGACCACCCCCGCCTGCGCGTCACGCAGTCCCGCTCCGGCCCCCGGTTCGCGGTCGACACCCAGGACCTCATTCAGCGCTACATCTACATGTTCGGGACCTGGGAACCGCACATGACCCGGTGGCTCAGTCGGCGGCTGCGGCCCGGCGACACCTTCATCGACGTCGGGGCCAACATCGGGTACTTCAGCCTGATCGCCTCGCGGCTCGTCGGCGAAGCGGGCGGTGTGGTGGCCGTCGAGGCATCGCCGCTGTTTCACAAGAGGGTCGTCGCGCAGGCCCGGTTCAACGGCTGCGAGAACGTGCGCGCGGTCAACGCCGCGGTATCGGACGTCAGGGAAGCCCTGACCTTCACGCTCGCCAGCTCCCGCAACATGGGGGCGAACAGCATCGTCCCGTACGACGGGCCGGCGGAGTCCACTTTCGAGATGCAGGCGCGTCCCTTACCGGAGCTCCTGACCGACGCGGAGATCGCCGGCGCGCGGGTGATCAAGATAGACGTGGAGGGCGCGGAGGGCGGCGTCGTTCGCGGGATGGCTTCGATGCTCGACCGGCTTCGGCCGGACGCGGAGATCACCGTCGAGGTGACCCCGGAGCGGATGGCGCTGCTGGGTGAATCAGTTGACGAGCTGCTCGCCATCATGCGGGAGCATGGCTTCCATACCTACCGGCTCGTCAACGACTACGCCGCCGAGAGCTACCCGGCGGCGCTACGTCGTGCCCCCGCGGTCCCGCTGCGGTGGCGCGGCCCCGTCGTCGACGAGAGCGACCTCGTCTTTTCCCGGGTGGACGCCGAGACGCTCCCCTGAACGCGAAACGGCCCGGCTCCTCAGAGCCGGGCCGTCGGTGCGGGTGCCCCTACCTCTCGACGCGTCGGAGTGCGGACCAGGCGGTCGTCACTCCTGGAGGTAGCGCAGCCCGGTCAGGCCGCTCGCCCTCATACTCGGGATCCGCTGGGTGCGGCGAGGCCAGGCGGGCACCGCGGCTCTCCGCGACGCGCAGGACGTCTTCCAACGATCCGGCCGCCTCTTGAAGCGTGAGCCGGAGCTGACGGTGGGAGGCCGCGGGGTCCTTGAGTAACTTCTCCACGACGGCCAGCACCGCGGCCCCGAGGGCCATTTGCGATGCCTCCACACTGTCGGCATACCGGGACATCGCGTCTTGACCGTCCCCCGTACTCAGGAAACACGGTTTGTGGTCCGGCGTGGACCAGGGAAGAAGCCGCAGTTCCGAGCCCCTGTCGTTCCGGTTGGCTGTCATCCGGCGCTCTCCGTGTGCTCGGCGTGCGTACGGGTGGAGAAGACGGCCTCGGCGCGGTCGCCGGGGAGCGCGAGGAACGCGCCCTCCACGATCCGTCCGCTGAGGTCGGTCGAGGTCCGTTCGATCGCCAGTACAGGCGCCGTGCTGCGGAAGACCTTCCTCTCTTCCGTACTCGGGGGGCGCGAGACGACGCGTTCGACCGTGGACGCGACGTGCACCCCGGCCGCGGCCAGTAACGCCCGGACCTCGTCGCCCCACGGCGACGGGTCCACCACAGGTCCCTTGAGCTTCACCACCCTTTGCGGGACGTAAAGGCGGACCAGCCCGCGTACCGAGGCTCCCAGGAAGCTGACGTACTCGAACTCGGTCAGCAAGGCGCCGCGGCGGACTTGCAGGAGCGTCGACAGGTCGTCCGTCGCGCTCACCACACGGACCTCGACAGTGACTCGCAGAGGAGGACTCTCGGCCGGCCGTCGGCCCACGACATGCCCGGCGCTGCCGTAGACGGTGCGTTCACCGTGCCGGCGGACGAAGTTACCCCGGCCGTGGAGCTTCTCGACCCTTCCTTCGGCCTGGAGCACGGTGAGGGCGATCCTGATCGTGGGGACGCTCACCCGGTAGTGGACCGCGAGTTTCGCCTCCGACGGCAGCGGCTCGTCGACCACGTACTCCCCGGACTCGATGCGTCGCCGAAGGTCGTCGGCGAGTGAGTGGTAGTAGGCGGTCATCCTCTGCCTCACCGCCTCTCGACGGCCCGCAGGGCGGACAGCCGGGTCGCCGGGTTCATCATCAGACTCTGTCCCGTGCGGAAGCGGAGCCCCTTCACCTTGTCGGAGACCTGGACCACGGCGACCACGGTGAATCCCTGGCCGCCCAGGTCGATGACGTCTCCGGTCCGGACCGTCTCCCAACCGACCGCGACGCGAAGGTAGTCGTGCGTCTCGCTGGACGTGGGGATCTCAGCCAGCATCAGCGGGCCTCCGCCACGTTCCAGGGCCCGCTGACCACACACGGGTACCAGCGAGGTTCCACCCGCAACCGGGCGCGTTCCTCGCCGGGCAGCACGTACAGGCGGACGAGCGCGGCCTCCTCGACCTGGAGGAGTTGCGCGCACCAGCGGGGCTGGTACGGGGCCGGAGTCGGCGCGGTCACCTGCTCGGCGGCCCGCGCTTCCGGCGCCGTGGGCCGAAGGTCTTGTTCCGGAATGCGAACGAATGGTCGCCTAGCCCGAGCGACGATTCGGCGGATAAGGTCCAGCACGTGATCAGCTCCTCACAGCTGATGGCCGTGCCCCCGGGCAGCGTTGGCTGTCGCGGGGGTTTCCCTGTCGATGGCGGCCCATGCGACGCGGCCGCTCCGGCCGTCGACGAGTCCGAACGCGTCGGCCGTCTCCAGCACTTCTAAGAGCTCTCGCCACGCCTCGGCCGAGACGGGGTCCGGGACCGTCGTCTCGATGAAGGTGTGGCTCTTCCGGCGCCTCACGCACGGAGTGAACCCAGCGGCCGTAAGGCGTGCGGCCATGTGGTCGGCGCGATTTCTGCATGCGGCCACAAGGTGTTCCTCCGTCGCCACGGGATCACAATGCGTGAAGCTAGTTAACTAGAATAGGGCTAGTGGACTAGATTTTCCATATGCGTGAGCAGCCGCCTTACCTCCGCGTCGCTGACCTGCTCAGACAGCGCATCGCGGATCAGGAGTGGGCGCCGGGTGACCGGCTTCCCTCGCGTGCGCAACTTGCGGAGGATTGCGGCGGCGTGGGCGAAAACGTCATTCGCCGCGCCCAAGAACTGCTCATCTCGCAGGGCGTCTTGGAAGGCCGGGCCGGCTCAGGGACGTACGTCGCCGAGCCGCGCGAGCGTCTCCGCATGGTCCGCTCTCAGGTTCGTGGCCGGCGGGGCGCGTCGCCCTTCGCCGCGGACACGTCGGCGCTCGGCAAACGAGGGACCTGGGAGAGCAGCACGGAGGCGAAGCTCCCCGCCCCCGCGGAGATCGCCGCCCGCCTCGGCATCGCCGAGGGGGGCCCCTGCGTCCGGACCTCGTACGAGTTCCTCGTCGACGGCAAGCCCTTCCAGCTCTCGACCAGTTGGGAGCCGTACGCCATCACCGCCGGCACGCTGGTGGTCCTCCCCGAAGGCGGGCCCCACGCGGGCAAGGGTGTGGTCGACCGCATGGCGGAGATCGGCATCACGGTCACGCGCGCGGTGGAGCAGCCGGAGCCCGGAAACGCGACCGCCGAGGAGGCGACGCTCCTCGGCGTGCAGCGGGGTGCGCTCGTCACGCGTATCCAGCGGACGTACTACAGCGACGACGGGCGACCGGTCGAGACGGCGGACATCGTGATGCCCGCCGCCTTCGGCGCCATCGTCTACGAGGTGCCCGTCAGCTAGCCGACGGGTAGTTCCAGCGGTAGTAGGCGAGCGCCTGCGCCCGCGCCTCCACTACGGCCATGCGCGCATCGCGCTCCGCGGCGTCCGTGTGCGCCGCCTGCCCAGTCGCCTGACCGGGCCACTTGCGGTAGAGGAGCCCCACCTCGCGGATGAACCACCCGCGGCTGACGGAGTCCAGGGCGAGGAGGAGCCCGGTGTCCTCGGAGGCCGGCAACGCCATCCACCCGCCCAGGGCGAGGAGCAGGTCACGGCGGACGCACAGCGTCGCCGGGTGCACCTGGGCGCGGTAGTTGTGCGCACGCCAGTGTTCGAGCACGGCTCCCCGCTCGACGGGCCCGTCCTCCGGGTCCTGGTCGAAGCCCACGGTCGAGCCGTCGGGGAGCAGGTCCAGGACGCGGGACGTCGTCCAGCCGATGCTGGGGTCGCGTTCGAGGATCGCGATGTCGCGAGCCAGGGCGCCCGGGGCGAGCTGGTCGTCGGCGTCCAGGATCTTGACGTACTCGCCCTCGGCGTGGGCCAGGGCCATGGTCCGGGCGACCCCGGGGCCGCCGCTGCGACCCTGCCGGAAGGTCACCCGCTCATCGGTGGGCACGAACGGGATGACCTCGTCGGTCTTCCCGTCCTCCTGGATGACCCAGTGCCACTCCCACCCCTCCGGAAGCTCCTGGTCGCAGAGCGACTTGAAGGCGTCGTGCAGGTGGTGGGCGGACGGTGCGTGCACAGCCGTGACGATGATGATGCGCCGCTGCACGGCACTCACCACCTTTCCAGGGGAGTGGTGAAGAGCATTTCCGTGCGGTCGCCGGGCAGCGTGATGTCGGAGAGCTCCACAACGCGGTCGTGGGTGTCGTACGAGGTCTTCCGGAGCAGGATCACCGCGGTTCCCGGCGGCAACTCCAACTCCTCCGCCTCTTCCGGTGTCGGCGGGCGGGCCGTGACGTGCTCTTCGATGCGGTCGAGCTCGATCCCGACGGTGAAGAGCTGGTTCTGGGTGCCCCCGGGCCAGGGCTCCTTGGAGTCGTCCAGGAGATCCGGGTTCTCCGCGACCAGGTCGCGGACGAGGTAGGAGGTCACCAGGGCGAACGGCGCCCGCTCGGCGGCATACCGCGTGCGGTACGTGCGCTCGACGAGGACCTCGCCCTCCGGGACGCCGAAGGCGTCGGCGATGTTCTTGACGGCCTTGATCTCGCGGTAGGCGGCGTGGAAGACGAGGTCGTTCACCTGGAGCCCGGTGTCGTGCTCGGTGGCGCCGGTCTTCGCCCTCAGCGGCTCGGGCTCGCGGGCGCGGCTCTTCTCCCACTGATGCCTCGTGTTCGTGCGCAGCACCGCGGTGCGGGCTTGGCGGACGAAGTTGCCGCGGCCGTGCTGCTTCTCGATCAAGCCCTCGTCGCGCAGAAGCCGGAGAGCCTCACGGATGGTGGGGACGCTCCGCCCGTACTTGTCCGCGAGCGCGGTCTCCGAGGGGAGCCGTTCGCCGGGCTTCAGCTGACCTGCACGGATGGACTCCCGGATGCCGTCCGCGATCCGCTCGTACGCCTTCGCCATCGTGCCCACCATCCTCTTGCGCTGACCGCGCTCAGCATACGACTCCTAAAGAGGACTTGACGACTTGATGAGAGCCGCGTCATAGTCTGAGCAACTCCTAAAGAGGACTTGAGGAGAAGACCTCTTTAGGAGTGATGACGCCTGGAGAGCCTCGGCTCGATGGAAGCGCCAGAGCCTTTGAGAACTCCACAGAGTGCCTGGAACGAACGAGTGCTTTTGATCTCCGGTGCCGCCATGAACCGTTGGCGCCGGAGGTAATGACCACTCGTTTCCGCAGCGACCGGCTTCCGGGGAGAGCTCAGCCCCGCGGCCGGGCCCTCGCCCGCGCCGGTCCCCTGCATCTGCTCCCGAAGGGGGACCAATGAAGTTAGCCATCGGCGATGTCGTCCAGGGCCATCACGAGGTGGCCCTCGGCACCGTGGCCGGGATCACCGACCACGGCGACGGCAAGCTCGTCGTGGTGCGGGTGCCCGGTGGAGGACTCCGCCTCCTCGAACCGAACGCCTTGACCCTGATCGCCCGCCGCACGATGCCGGTCACGCGCGGCCGCAGCGTCGCGACCCTGATCGCCCTGATCGCTGCCTTCATCGGCTGCCGGTCCGCCGACGACCTCGGCGCCGACTGGTTGCTGACCGTCCTCGCCGGCCTCGGAAGCTTCAAGGCCGTGGTGATCGCGTACCAGTGCTGGCTCCACCTCACCGGCCCCCGCCGGTTCCGCGTCTGACCGCGTTCCGGCCAGGGGCGGCGGCTGACGGACCGAGCCGGCCAGCTGCCTCTGGCTCTCCCATGCCGCTCAGGATCTGGAGAGGCCATGCGTACGTACGTCGTCCACCGGCCTGGTGCCGAGGCTCAACCGACCGATGCGCCTGAGCCGGGCCCCGACCACTCCGCAGATCCGACTACCCCCGGTCGGCAGGAGCCCGTTGTCGTCGACCGCCCCTACGAGCCTTCCGGCCCCGGCCTGGCCGAACGGGCCCAAGGCGCGAAACGCCGCCCGGTCATACCCGCGTGGGTGAAGTCGCGTCGGGAGTTCCACGCCGCCGGTAAGGGCGTCGCCGCCTACGCCTGGCACGTTTCCGCGTACCACGCGGTGCGTACGCCCTGGTACACGGTTCGCTTGGTCCTGCAAGCTCCCCGCGGCGCCGCCCGGTTCGTCGGCGGCTCGCTGCGGTGGGTCGCGGACGCCGAGGGCGAGCCGTTCCGGCAGTCGGCGGCGGCTAACGAAGACATCAACAAGTACCTTCAGCTCTCGCGCCAGAGGGACCGTCGCGTGCGCTGGCGGGCGACGGTCGCCGTCGCGGCCTCGATCGCCGGGCTCAGCCTGGCGCTGGCGCTGTACGTCATGGCCCCGTCGTGGCTGCTGGCCCTCTGCGGCTTCGCCATGACGATGGCGGCGGGCAGGCTGGGCCAGTCGGCTGACGCCCCCGTCATCCACCGCGCCGTGGAGATCCCGAGGGCGACCAGGCTCACCAGCGACATCGTGCTCCGAGCCCTCGGGTCCCTGGGCATTCCGGCGATCAATCAGGCGCAGTCCAAGGGAGGGGACGGGTTCGGCTTCACCGCCCCCATCACCCGTGACGGCCCCGGCTGGCTGGCCGAGGGCGACCTCCCGTACGGCGTCACGGTCACCGACATCATCGAGCGCCGGGAGAAACTGGCCTCCGGCCTCCGCCGACCGTTGGGAACGGTGTGGCCCGAGTCCGTTCCCGACGAGCACACCGGGCGGCTGAGGCTGTGGGTCGGCGATCAGGACATGTCCCGGACCAAGCAGCCGGCCTGGCCCCTCGCCAAGTCCGGCACGGTGGATCTCTTCAAGCCCGTCGCGTGGGGTACCGACCAGCGCGGGCGCGAGGTGGAGATCACCCTCATGTACCTCGCGGGCGTGATCGGCGCGATCCCGCGGATGGGCAAGACCTTCCTTCTCCGTCTCCTGCTGCTCATCGCCGCGCTCGACCCGCGCGCCGAGGTGCACAGCTACGACCTGAAGGGGACCGGCGACCTCGATCCCGTCGGCAGCGCGGTCAGCTACCGGCACCGGGCGGGCGATGACGACGAGGACGTCCTCTACGCCGTGACCGCCATGCGGGAGCTGCAAGCCGAGCTGCGGCGGCGCACGAAGGTGATCCGCACGCTTCCCCGGGACATCTGTCCCGAGTCGAAGGTGACCACGGAACTCGCGTCCAAGCGGTCTCTCCGGCTGCACCCGATCGTGGTCGGCGTGGACGAGTGCCAGAAGTGGTTCGAGCATCCGAAGCACGGCAAGGAACTCGAAGAGATCTGCACGGACCTCGTCAAGCGCGGTCCGGCGACGGGCATCGTGCTGCTCCTCGCCACCCAGCGGCCGGACGACGACAGCTTGCCGAAGGGCATCTCCGCGAACGCGTCGGCCCGTTGGTGCCTGAAGGTCATGAGCCACGTCGAGAACGACATGGTGCTCGGCACCGGCGCGTACAAGCGGGGCGTGCGCGCGACGATGTTCGCCTGGGGTGACAAGGGCATCTGCTACTTCCTCGGCGAGGGTGCGGACGCCCGGATCGTCCGGGCGGTCGAGATCGACGCCCTGGCGGCGGAGGGCATCGCCCAGCGGGGCCGGAAGATGCGCGAACGCCTCGGCACGCTCGCCGGATACGCGCTGGGGGAGCAGCCGGAGGCCGAGCCCGGCCCTTCGTACGACCTGCTCGCGGATCTGCTCACAGCCTTTCCGGACGGCAGGCCGAGGCTCTGGAACGAGTCGATCGTCGCCGGTCTCGCGGAGCTCCGGCCGGCCGTGTACGGGACCTGGACGCCGGAGCAGCTCACCGCGGCCTTGAAGTCGTACGGCATCCGCACCGTCCAGGTGTGGGGCACCACCGACGACGGCAAGGGCGCGAACCGGCGCGGGATCAAGCGCGCCGACGTCCTCGCGGTGATCGCCGAACGTGACGACCACGACGCCGCGGCATAGCCGCCGTCGCCGCTAGGTCTAGCGGGCCACCCCGCTAGACCTAGCACCCCTGCTAGCAGCCAAAGGCGCATCTGACCTGTGCGCTAGCGCCTAGCGGCGCTCATCGGGCGCTTGCCGAATCCCACCTGGAGAGGGTTCTGATGGGTTCCTTCCTCAACGCTATGCCCGGCCTCATATTCATCACTCTCTGCTACGCCGTTCTCTGTGCGGCCAGCCCCTTCGGTACCTGCCGGAAGTGCCAGGGCTGGGGCGCCGTGATCCGGCAGACCCGCAACGGGCGGCTCAAGCGCGGCCGCGATTGCCGGCGCTGCGAGGGCTACGGACGCCGTATGCGCGTCGGCCGCCGCCTCTACAACGCCACCGTCCGGCTCCACCGCGACGGCCTTCGCTGATCCTCCCAAGGAGCCTCTCCATGTCCTTCTCGATCTCCGCGCTCCTGTTGTTCGGCCTGCTCCTGGCCATGCTCATCCGCTCGAAGGCCGTCGGCATCGGCGGCGCCCTGGTGGCCATCCTCTTCGGCTACTACCTGAGCCGCACCGGCCTCTCCGCGCCCATCGACCAGGTCATGGGCGCCATCGGCAACGCCATCCCCGACCTCGACTAGCTGGTCAACGGAGGAATCCACCCATGAAAGACATGAAAGAGCGGAACAGCTCCTCGCCGTACCGGATCTCCCTCATGGCCTCGGGGGAGCTGCGCGACGCGCTGACCGCCCTCGAAGAGGGCAAAGGGCCCGCGGCCGTCGCCGCGCTCATGGCCATCGACGCCGCCTCCTGGCAGGCGATCGAGCACCGCCTCGCGGCGGTCATCGGCACCGACCTGCGCACGCTCTTACTCCGTGCCGCAGAAGCGGACGTGGAGGCTCCGGCCATCGGCTGACGGCTCCCCGTGCGGGTCCGGCTCCACCGGGGCTGGACTCGTGCGGAGGGCCGGACAGCCCGGCCCGTGCTCCACGAGTTGGAGGACGCCCATGTCCCACACCACCATCGCGTGGTTCGACAGCCTGACCGCGAGCGTGTTCGCCTTAGGGGCGGCGGCTCGCGAGACGCGGCTCGCCCGCCAGGCCGCGGAAGTCGCCACCTGGCACATCGACCCGGCACGCCTGCGGGCGACGATCGGCGACGTGAACATCTGCGGGGAGTACCGGATCAGCCCCCAGGACGTCGCCCTCAACCAGATCCGCGGCCTGTGCAGGGCCTACCAGAGCGTGACCACCGACCTGTACGAGAACCTCTCGCTCGCCTACGCGTACGGCACGGCCGGCGCCCTGCTCGCGGTCGTCAAGGGCTACCGCCCCCGGTACGTCGAACTCCGCCGCGACCAGACCGAGCACTACGACCTCCCCGACGAACCGCTCCCGGACTTCCGCGGCGACCTCGGCAACTGGTCCGGCCAGCGGCGCCTGGCCCTGCTGCGTTCCCACGTCGGCGCCCGCCGGACGGCCCGGTACACCGGGCAGGGCGAAGGCGGCCTCGCCGGCCTGGCCGACTGCGCGTACGCCTACGGAGAGCAGGCCGAGACGGCCCTCCACCACCAGCTGCTCACCGCACGCCCGGCGGACGGTACTCCGGAGGTGGAGCAGTGACGACCGGAGCCCACGCCGCCGAACCCACGCACGCGTACGCGAACGCCCCCGGGATCACGTCGGAGATCGTCTGGGTCATCCGGCACAGCATCCCGCGCCTGTCGGACGACGAGCGGGAGTTCTGGCTCCGTAAGGCCGCTGTCTTCGACCGCATGGCGCTCGCCGAGGCGGCCAGGTTCGCCCCGGAGGTCGCCGCGCCGGCCGCCGAAGCCGCGGTTCAGACCGCGCGCCAGCTGATCGAGTACGACATCGCGCACAACGGCCTGAGCCTCAAGGCCGCCGAGATCGTGACCGCCGAAGACTGCCTCGCGTACGTGCGCGACGAGTACGCCCAGTGGATCCAGAACCAGCTCCACTGACTTCGCCCGGGGCAGCGGCCATCCGCCAAAGAAGCCCGCTGCCCCGGCCTCCCGTCCACACAGGAAGCAGGAGGTGCGATCAGCATGCACCACAAGGACACGCGTCCGCAGCCCGGCCCCGTTCTTCGAAGCGAGGGCTGCGGCACCGCGGCCCGGACGAGGGACGAGAAGTTCACCATCCAGGAAGTCATCGTCGACCTCAAGGTCGCCCCGTCGACCTTCTACCGGTGGCGCCGGCTCGGCAAAGCCCCCCGCTCGATCAAGCTGCCCAACGGGGACGTCCGAATCCGACGGTCCGAATACGACCGGTGGCTCGCGGAGCGAGAGGACGTCGCGTGAGCCAGGAAGGTGAAAGCCCGGCCGCCGCTCCCCGAGGGTCGGCCCGGTCGGGCTACACGTTCGACGTCAAGCTCTGGAAGATCACCAAGACCGGACGCAAGTCCCGCCCCTATCGACTGCGTTGGTTGGTCGCCGGTGAAGTGAAGGGTGCCACCTTCGCCACCTTTCCGCTCGCGGAAAGCCGGAGGGCGGAGCTGTGGGACGCGATGAATCGGCGCGGCGAGGCATTCGAGATCGAATCGGGGCTGCCCGAGTCGGAAGTGCGGGCCGCGGAGGAGAAGGCGCGGCTTGACGCGGCCGTCGAAGCCGCCCTCGTCAGTGATCCGTCCTGGTGGGACTTTTCCCGTGAGTTCATGAAGCGTCGTTGGCGCACAGCGGCGGCGAAGACCCGCGAGGGTTTCGCCGACAGTCTCGCCGCGGCGGCTCTCGGCATGATGGGGGAAGGCGGTGACGTCCCCGAACTCACTGTCGTGCGCAGGGCGATCCGGTGGAACATCGTGCCCGCGCATGCCGATGAGGAGCCCCCGGCCGGCCTGGAGGAAGCGTGTGCCTGGCTCGCCGGGCACTCTCTTCCTCTCTCCGCGTTGAAGAGCTCCAACGTGGCCGAGGACGTGCACTATCGGTTCGCTTACAGGCTCGACGGGAAGCTTGCCGGCAAGGAAACGTACAAGCGGCGGCGACGCAACTTCAACGCGGCCATGGCGTACGCGATTCAGAAGGGCTACCTGGAAGCGAACCCGGTTGCCGAATTGGAGCGCCCCGCCACCGCCCAACGTGGGTCGATCGATCCGCGGATTCTGATGAACCCCGTACAGGCGCGGGAATTCCTCGTAGCCGTCTCCTACGTCGGATCGGTCAAACGGAACCGGGGTAGGCGACTGGTCGCGTTCTTCGGCTGCATCCTGTACGCCGCCATGCGGCCGGCGGAAGTCGTGGCCCTGCGAAAGAAAGACTGCCACCTTCCTGAATCGGGTTGGGGCGTCCTGACCCTTCGGGAGACGCGTCCCGTCGCGGGGAAGAAGTGGACCGACACGGGGGAGAGGCACGACAAGCGCGGGCTGAAGATGCGCGATCCCGAGGCGGACCGGCCCGTCCCCATTCCGCCGGAGCTGGTGGCCATGCTGCGGGCCCACCTGAAGGAGTTCGGGTCCGCGCCGGACGGCCGGGTCTTCCACAACGAGCGCGGCGGCCTGGTCGGCTCCACGTCCTACTACCGGGTCTGGATGGAAGCGCGGCTGTTCGCCCTTCCACCCCACAAGGTGGACTCGCCCCTCGCGGAGAAGCCGTACGCGGGGCGGGCGTTCTGCATCACACAGTGGCTGAAGGCGGGCCTGGCCGTCGCTGAGGTCGCCCGTCGCGCCGGCACCTCCCCGGAGGTCATCGACCGGCACTACTCGGGGCTCGTCGACAACAGCGAGGAGGAGGACAACCAGAAGATCGAGAAAGCCATGGGGTGGGTGGCCCAGGAGCCCGACACGGCCTAGCGAGTGTGTCGGAGGTGTGTCGGGAACACTGGGAGACAACAAGAGAGGGCGGGAGTCAGTGAGACTGACTCCCGCCCTCTTCTTTCGGCATCCGCCCTGTTCAGAGTGTTCTCAGAACCTCATGAACGGCGAGTGCCCCCGGCAGGATTCGAACCTGCGCACACGGCTCCGGAGGCCGTTGCTCTATCCCCTGAGCTACGGGGGCTTGCTTGTCGCTCGCTTGTCGCGGTGACGGGTAGAACACTACCAGCTCCGGAAGGGTGCGCCGCAACGTGGTTCGAGGGGCGGTCCGGGAGGAGCTGAGAGGGGTTCGGGAAGGACCCGGGGAGACGGGGAGGCGGAGGGAGAGGGGCCTCAGGGTGGCGTGGCGGGGTAGCTCATGGGGTGGGGGCTCGGGTGGTGCTCGGGGAAAGCTCGCCCGCACGGGGTGGAAGTGGGGAAAACCCGGACGCAGCGTGGCGGGCGCGCTTACTCTCGGGGTGTGCCTGGCTTGTCCGGCCGGGTCCTTGTCGTCGACGACAACAAGGTCATCCGGCAGCTGATCAGGGTCAACCTCGAACTTGAAGGCTTCGAGGTCGTGACCGCGGCCGATGGTGCCGAATGCCTGGAGATCGTGCACCGCGTCCGGCCCGATGTGGTGACTCTGGACGTCGTCATGCCCCGGCTCGACGGGCTGCACACGGCCGCGCGGCTGCGGGCCGACGCGCGGACCCGTGACATACCGATCGCGATCATCAGCGCGTGCACCCAGCTGGAGGTCGACAGCGGCCGCTCGGCCGGGGTCGACGCGTTCCTGGCCAAGCCCTTCGAGCCGACCGAGATGGTCCGGCTCGTCCGGCGGCTGATGCGGCGCCGTAAGGGAGGGGGCGATGACCCGTTGCCGGGGGCCCCGGCCCCCGGAGACCGTCCCACCCACCGAAACCTGCTGGCCTAGCCTCCCCCTCTCTCCCCTAGGCTTGGGGCTGTGACCCCCGCCGATCTCACCCGCACCGTGTTGCACACCGTGCGCAGCGCCGTCGAGGCGGACGAGCTGCCCGCCGTCGTGCCGGACCGGGTCACCGTGCGGGTCCCCTCCCGGCCGGGCTGCGGGGACTACGCCACCAACGTCGCCCTGCGCGTCGCCCAGGGCACCGGACGGCCCGCCACCGAGGTCGCCGAGGTGCTCCGCCGGAGGCTGGCCGCCGAGCCGGGCATCGCCCGCGTCGACATCGCCGGGCCCGGCTTCCTCAATGTCACGCTCGTCGGGGATCCCTCCCTACGGATCGTCCGCGACATCCTTCGCGACCGGCCTGAAGGGGCCGCCGCCCCCCTTTCCCTCCCCGCCGCCGATCCCGCCCTCCTGCGCCGCCTCGGGCCCGACGCCGCCCGCTGGAGCCGGGTCAGCCCGCCCGGACTCGACCGCGCCGGGCTCCTCGTCCAGCGTGAGAGCAACCCCCTCTTCCGCGTCCGCTACGCCCACGCGCGCAGCCGGGCGCTCCTCCGCAACGCCCACGATCTGGGGTTCGCCCCCGAGCCGGGAGAGCTCGGCGAGGCCACGGAGCACGTCCCCGCGCTGCTCGCCCTGCTCACCGACCACCCCCGGGTCACCGCCGCCCGTAGCCCCGAGCGTCTCGCCCGGCACCTGGAGCGGCTCGCCGACGCCTTTCTGAGATGGCAGACGGAGTGCCCCGTCCTGCCCCGCGGTGACGAGAAACCCTTGGCCGTCCACCGTGCCCGCCTGGCCCTCGCCCAGGCCGCGGGCACCGTGCTGGCCGACGGCCTCCACCAGCTCGGCATCACCGCACCCGCCCATCTCTGAAGATCCGAGGAGATCAGAGCCATGAGCCGCTCCGCCCACCCCGCCGGGCCCCGCTACGCCGACGTCCTGCCCGAGGGGCACTACACCGCTCCGCCGGCCGACCTCAACGCCCTCGACCCCCGCGTATGGTCCCGCACGGTCGGCCGCCGCGAGGACGGCGTCGTCACCGTCGGCGGGATCGACGTCACCCGGCTCGCCGAGGAGTTCGGGACCCCCGCCTACTTCCTCGACGAGGACGACTTCCGGGCCCGCTGCCGCGCCTGGCGCGACGCCTTCGGCACCGAGGCCGACGTCTTCTACGCCGGCAAGGCCTTCCTCTCCCGCGCCGTCGTGCGCTGGCTGCACGAGGAGGGCCTCAACCTCGACGTCTGCTCGGCCGGCGAGCTCGCCACCGCGCTCGACGCCGGCATGCCCGCCGAGCGCATCGCCCTGCACGGCAACAACAAGTCCGCCGACGAGATCACCCGCGCCGTCGAGGCGGGCGTCGGGCGGATCGTCCTCGACTCCTTCCAGGAGATCGTCCGCGTCGCGCACATCGCCGAGCGGCTCGGCAAGCGCCAGCGCGTCCAGATCCGGGTCACCGTCGGCGTCGAGGCGCACACCCACGAGTTCATCGCCACCGCGCACGAGGACCAGAAGTTCGGCCTCGCGCTCGCCGGCGGCCAGGCCGCCGAGGCCGTCCGCCGGGCCCTGAAGCTCGACGGCCTGGAGCTCATCGGCATCCACTCCCACATCGGCTCGCAGATCTTCGACACCTCCGGCTTCGAGGTCGCCGCCCACCGCGTCGTCGGCCTGCTCAAGGAGATCCGCGACGAGCACGGCGTCGAGCTCCCCGAGATCGACCTCGGCGGCGGCCTCGGCATCGCCTACACCTCCGACGACGACCCCCGCGAGCCCCACGAGATCGCCCGCGCCCTGAACGACATCGTCACCCGCGAGTGCGCGGCCGCCGGCCTCGCCGTGCCCCGGCTCTCCGTCGAGCCCGGCCGCGCCATCGTCGGCCCGACCGCCTTCACCCTCTACGAGGTGGGCACCATCAAGGAACTGCCGGGCCTGCGGACGTATGTGAGCGTCGACGGCGGCATGTCCGACAACATCCGCACCGCCCTGTACGACGCGGAGTACAGCGTCGCGCTGGTCTCCCGGACCTCCACCGCCGAGCCGATGCTCTCGCGCGTCGTCGGCAAGCACTGCGAATCGGGTGACATCGTCGTACGCGACGCCTTCCTGCCCGCCGACGTGGCCCCCGGCGACCTGCTCGCCGTGCCCGCGACCGGCGCGTACTGCCGCTCCATGGCCAGCAACTACAACCACGCCCTGCGCCCGCCCGTGGTGGCGGTCAAGGACGGCGCGGCACGAGTGATCGTCCGGCGCGAGACCGAAGAAGATCTTTTTCGCCTCGATGTCGGCTGACGGTAATAAAGATCTCGGATACTGGACGGGTTGGGAAACCTCCGTCCGGTGAGTGAGACTGGTGCACTAGCCAAGATGTATGAGAAACGAGGTCGGATGATGCGTACGCGTCCGCTGAAGGTGGCGCTGCTGGGCTGTGGAGTGGTCGGCTCAGAGGTGGCGCGCATCATGACGACGCACGCCGACGACCTCGCGGCGCGCATCGGGGCGCCGGTCGAGCTCGCGGGCATCGCCGTGCGCCGCCCCGGCCGGGTGCGCGCCGGCGTGCCCGAGGAACTGATCACCACCGATGCCACCGCCCTCGTCAAACGGGGCGACATCGACGTGGTCGTCGAGGTCATCGGTGGCATCGAGCCTGCCCGCACCCTGATCACGGCCGCCTTCGAGCAGGGCGCCAGCGTCGTCTCGGCCAACAAGGCGCTGCTCGCCGGTGACGGCGCGGCCCTGCACGCCGCCGCCGAGCAGCACGGCGCCGACCTCTACTACGAGGCCGCCGTCGCCGGTGCCATCCCGCTCGTCCGGCCGCTGCGCGAGTCCCTCGCCGGCGACAAGGTGAACCGGGTGCTCGGCATCGTCAACGGCACCACCAACTTCATCCTCGACAAGATGGACTCCAGCGGCGCGGGCTACTCCGAGGCGCTCGACGAGGCCACCGCCCTGGGGTACGCCGAGGCCGACCCGACCGCCGACGTCGAGGGCTTCGACGCCGCCGCGAAGGCCGCGATCCTCGCCGGCATCGCCTTCCACACCCGCGTGCGCCTCGACGACGTCTATCGCGAGGGCATGACGGAGGTCACCGCCTCGGACTTCGCGTCGGCGAAGCAGATGGGCTGCACCATCAAGCTCCTCGCGATCTGCGAGCGGGCCGCGGACGGGCAGTCGGTCACCGCCCGCGTGCACCCGGCGATGATCCCGCTCAGCCACCCGCTGGCCTCCGTCCGCGAGGCCTACAACGCCGTCTTCGTCGAGGCCGAGGCGGCCGGCCAGCTGATGTTCTACGGGCCGGGCGCCGGCGGCTCGCCGACCGCCTCCGCGGTCCTCGGCGACCTCGTCGCCGTCTGCCGCAACAAGCTCGCCGAGTCCACCGGACCCGGCGAATCGGCCTACACACGCCTGCCGGTGAGTCCGATGGGCGAGGTGGTCACGCGCTACCACATCAGCCTCGACGTCGCCGACAAGCCGGGTGTCCTCGCCCAGGTCGCCACCGTCTTCGCCGCCCACGGCGTGTCCATCGACACGGTCCGCCAGACGGGCAAGGACGGCGAGGCGTCCCTCGTCGTGGTCACCCACCGTGCCGCCGACGCCGCCCTGTCGGCGACCGTCGAGGCGCTGCGCAAGCTCGACACGGTCCGCGGTGTCGCGAGCATCATGCGCGTCGAAGGCGAATAAGGGGAGTTACGAAAGCAATGTCTGCCATCAACAGCCGTCAGGCATCCGGCGCCGGGTCCGGCACCACGCACCAGTGGCGCGGCATCATCGAGGAGTACCGCGACCGGCTGCCGGTCACGGCCGACACGCCCGTGGTCACCCTCCGCGAGGGTGGTACGCCGCTGGTCCCCGCCCAGGTGCTCTCCGAGCGCACCGGCTGCGAGGTCCACCTCAAGGTCGAGGGCGCCAACCCCACCGGGTCCTTCAAGGACCGCGGCATGACCATGGCCATCACGCGGGCCAAGGAGGAGGGCGCCAAGGCCGTCATCTGCGCCTCCACCGGCAACACCTCCGCCTCCGCCGCGGCCTACGCCGTACGCGCCGGAATGGTCTGCGCCGTCCTGGTGCCCCAGGGCAAGATCGCGCTCGGCAAGATGGGCCAGGCGCTGGTCCACGGCGCGCGCATCCTCCAGGTCGACGGCAACTTCGACGACTGCCTGACCCTGGCCCGCGGCCTCTCCGAGAAGTACCCGGTCGCCCTGGTCAACTCCGTCAACCCGGTGCGCATCGAGGGCCAGAAGACCGCCGCCTTCGAGATCGTCGACGCGCTCGGCGACGCGCCCGACATCCATGTGCTCCCGGTCGGCAACGCCGGCAACATCACCGCCTACTGGCGGGGCTACCGCGAGTACGCCGCGGACGCCCTCGCCACCCGCACTCCCCGGATGTGGGGCTTCCAGGCGGCCGGCTCGGCGCCCATCGTGCGCGGCGCGCCGGTCCTCGACCCGCACACCATCGCCACCGCGATCCGCATCGGCAACCCCGCCTCCTGGAAGTTCGCCGAGGAGGCGCGGGACGAGTCCGGCGGCCTCATCGACGAGGTGACCGACCGACAGATCCTGGCCGCCTACCGCCTGTTGGCCTCCCAGGAGGGCGTCTTCGTCGAGCCCGCCTCGGCCGCGAGCGTCGCCGGCCTGCTCAAGGCCGCCGAGGCGGGCCTGGTCGACCCCGGCCAGCGCATCGTCTGTACGGTCACGGGCAACGGCCTGAAGGACCCCGACTGGGCCGTCGCGGGCGCCCCGCAGCCGATCACCGTGCCGGTGGACGCCGCCGTGGCCGCGGAGCGGCTGGGTCTGGCCTGACCTTTCCCCGGTCTTCCCCCGGTCTTCCTCCGGTCTTCCAGGGGTTCCCCGCGATTCCCGCTTTTCCCAGGGGCCCCCGGTCCCTGAACCCCGGTCCTCGTGCGCCGGACGGACCGCAGAAACGGTCCGTCCGGCGTCACGGGGCCCGTCCGGGCCCGTCAGGGCCCGGAAAACCCGTCCACGGCGCCGCCGAAACGGGCGCGCCGCAGGCGACACGCATCGTGCGCCTCCTGTGCGCCCTATGTCGCCGCAGAACCTTCCTTCGATAGGCTGTACTCACTCCGCCCCGTCGCTGACCCCTGCCGCCCCCACGCGGCATCGCCGTCGCGGCCCCTTGCGGACGTTGCACGCCCCACCGAGGCCACACCAAGGAGAGTCATCGAGCGATGGCCGGTCCCGCCTTCCGCGCCGCCGCTGTCCGCGTGCGCACCCCCGCCACCAGCGCGAACCTCGGCCCGGGCTTCGACGCCTTCGGCCTGTCCCTGGGCCTCTACGACGACATCGTGGTCCGGGTGGCCGAATCCGGCCTGCACATCGACATCGCGGGCGAGGGCGCCGAGACCCTCCCGCGCGACGAGAGCCACCTGCTCGTACGGTCCCTGCGCACCGCCTTCGACCTGCTCGGCGGCCAGCCGCGCGGCCTGGAGGTCGTCTGCGCCAACCGCATTCCGCACGGCCGGGGCCTCGGTTCCTCGTCCGCCGCGATCTGCGCGGGGATAGTCGCCGCCCGCGCCGTGACCATAGGCGGGGCCGAGAAGCTCGACGACGCGGCGCTGCTGGAGCTCGCCACGGAGATCGAGGGGCACCCGGACAACGTCGCGGCCTGTCTGCTCGGCGGCTTCACCCTGTCGTGGATGGAGTCCGGAGTGGCGCGGGCCATTCGGATGAACCCCGCGGATTCCATCGTTCCGGTGGTCTTCGTACCTGCCAACGCGGTCCTGACCGAGACCGCCCGGGGGCTGCTGCCGCGCAGCGTCCCCCATGTGGACGCGGCGGCCAACGCCGGCCGCGCGGCACTGCTCGTGGAGGCCATGACCAGGCGCCCCGAGCTGCTGCTGCCGGCCACCGAGGACCGCCTCCACCAGGACTACCGGGCCCCGGCGATGCCGGAGAGCGGTGCCCTGGTCAACCGACTGCGCGCGGACGGCGTCCCCGCGGTCATCTCCGGTGCGGGCCCCACGGTCCTCGCACTGGTCGAGAACGGTGCGGCCGACAAGGTCGCACAGCTGGCGGGAGAGGGGTGGGCGGCCAACCGGCTGGCCCTCGACGCCGGGGGGACGAGCGTGCTGCCGCTCGCCTGAAACACCGCGGAACCCGGGGCGACCCGGGACCCGCGAAAAATAGCGGTTGCCGGTCTTGGAGAGGGGGAATGTTTGTGGGATCCGGTAGTGTTAACCTCAAGTCTGCACTCGAAGCCACATCGGCTCGGTGCTCTGTGTCCCGATCAGGGACCGCTTTTCTTCCGGGAGCCTCCCAAACTGCCTGAGCAGCCTGCCTGAGCAGATTCGAGCACGCTCCGGAATCGGCGTGGGTGACATGAGTGAAGTTCTTGCGTCATGTCTTCACCTCATTTCTTCACGCCGGAACCAATGAACTGATTCTTCCGCCGTACCGGCGGACCACCGCCCCGGCCCGGTCCGCACAGCCAGACCGCAGCCGGACAGCACAACCGGTCGCCGAGCCAGACAGGCCGACGCCCGCTCCAGGGAAGGACCCCTTCGTGAGCGACACCACCGATCTGATGGGCGTGACCGCCTCCGGCACTGCCAGCAGTGCCAAGGGCAATGCCTCCGCGCCCGCCACGGACGCTCCCGCCGCGCCTGCCACCGGTGCTGCCACCGCCCCCAAGCGGCGACGCTCGGGCACGGGCCTCGACGCCATGGTCCTGGCCGAGCTCCAGCAGCTCGCCTCCAGCCTCGGCATCAAGGGCACCGCGCGGATGCGTAAAGGCCAGCTGATCGAGGTCATCAAGGAACGGCAGGCCGGAGGCTCCGCCGCGCCCGCCAAGGCCGACGAGCAGGCCGCCGAGACCAAGCCGAAGCGCCGCGCCACCTCCAAGGCCCGTACGGGTGAGGCGGCCGCCGAGAAGGCCGACAAGCCCGCCGAGAAGGCCGCTGCCCAGCAGCAGATCGAGATCCCGGGCCAGCCGAGCAGCGACGAGCAGCCGGCCGGCGAGCGCCGCCGCCGCCGGGCCACCGCGCCCTCCGGCAGCCCCGAGCCCGCCGCCGAGGCCAAGGCCGAGGCGCGGACCGAGGACCGCGTGGCCGACAAGGCCGAGGCGGCCCTGGACAGCGCCGAGGGCAAGGGCGCCAAGGGCGCCGACCGCCAGGACCGCGCCGAGCGCGGCCAGAAGGGCGACCGCCGCGACCGCCAGGACCGTGGTGAGCGCGGCGAGCGTGGGGAGCGCGGCCAGCGCGGCGACCGTGACCGCGACCGCCGTGGCAACCGCGGCGAGGAGGCGGGCCAGGGCGCCGGCCGCCAGCAGCGTGACAACCGTGGCGCGCCGCAGGGCGGTCAGGGCCAGGCCGGCCCGCAGGACGACGACGACTTCGAGGGCGGCCGTCGCGGCCGTCGCGGCCGCTACCGCGACCGCCGTGGCCGCCGTGGCCGCGACGAGGGCTTCGGCAACGAGCCGCAGGTCTCCGACGACGACGTCCTGATCCCCGTCGCGGGCATCCTGGACATCCTCGACAACTACGCCTTCATCCGGACGTCCGGCTACCTCCCGGGTCCGAACGACGTCTACGTCTCCCTCGCCCAGGTCCGTAAGAACGGCCTGCGCAAGGGCGACCACGTCACCGGCGCGGTCCGGCAGCCGAAGGACGGCGAGCGGCGCGAGAAGTTCAACGCCCTTGTCCGCCTTGACTCGGCCAACGGCATGTCGGCCGAATCCGGCCGTGGCCGCCCGGAGTTCAACAAGCTCACCCCGCTCTACCCGCAGGACCGCCTGCGGTTGGAGACGGACCCCGGTGTGCTGACGACCCGGATCATCGACCTGGTCGCGCCGATCGGCAAGGGCCAGCGCGGTCTGATCGTGGCCCCGCCGAAGACCGGCAAGACCATGATCATGCAGGCGATCGCCAACGCGATCACCACCAACAACCCCGAGTGCCATCTGATGGTCGTCCTGGTCGACGAGCGTCCGGAAGAGGTCACCGACATGCAGCGGTCGGTCAAGGGCGAGGTCATCTCCTCGACCTTCGACCGCCCGGCCGAGGACCACACCACCGTCGCCGAGCTGGCCATCGAGCGCGCCAAGCGCCTCGTGGAGCTGGGTCACGACGTGGTCGTCCTGCTGGACTCGATCACCCGTCTGGGCCGCGCCTACAACCTGGCCGCCCCGGCCTCGGGCCGCATCCTGTCCGGTGGTGTCGACTCGACCGCGCTCTACCCGCCGAAGAAGTTCTTCGGCGCCGCGCGCAACATCGAGGACGGCGGCTCGCTGACCATCCTGGCCACCGCGCTGGTCGAGACCGGCTCGCGCATGGACGAGGTGATCTTCGAGGAGTTCAAGGGCACCGGCAACATGGAGCTCAAGCTCGACCGGAAGCTCGCCGACAAGCGCATCTTCCCGGCGGTCGACGTCGACCCGTCCGGCACCCGCAAGGAGGAGATCCTCCTGGGCGCCGACGAGCTGGCGATCGTCTGGAAGCTGCGGCGAGTGCTGCACGCGCTGGACTCGCAGCAGGCGATCGAGCTGCTTCTCGACAAGATGAAGCAGACGAAGTCGAACGCGGAGTTCTTGATGCAGATCGCGAAGACGACGCCGTCCAACGGCAACGACTGAGCGCGGCTGTAGCGCACTACCGGGGCCTCCCCGCCACACCCGTGGCGGGGAGGCCCCGCGCGTATCCCCGACGGGGAAAACCCCGCCGTGACCTCACCGTGACCTTTTGAGAGATGCACCACAGGCCCGGCCCCCGCGAATGGCCGGAACCGATATCCCCGCATTGGCCGAAAGCGCAGGTCGCAATGGGGGTGAAAGATCCATTCGCCCCCCCGCGGCCACCGGATTTCTAAGAAGGTCCTCAGAAAACGCTGTGCAACCCTGACGCAGGCTTCCCCGTCATGAGAGATGACGGCGGACCCCGGCCGCCCAGCGCGGCCGGATCGGCGGGGGTAGCCGGGAACCAGCGGAGAACAGAGGACGACGATGGCTGACGACAGCAAGAGCACGAGGGCGGGAGCGCACCGCCGCCGTGCCCGCGGGTCCGGTGGCCGGCGTCGCAAGGCGCGTACGCGCCGCAAGGGGCGAATAGCCCTCTGGACGGCCGGCGGGCTCGTCCTCGTGGCCGGCGCGGGCGCCGGCGTCCTGTACTTCAAGTTCAACGGCAATCTGCACAGCGTCGACATCAACGCGGCCCTCGGCAAGAACCGCCCCGAGAACGTCGACAACGGCTCCCAGGACATCCTCGTCCTCGGCTCCGACTCCCGGGCCGGCGCCAACAGCGCCTACGGCAAGGACGAGGGCAGCTCCCGCTCCGACACGGCGATGATCGTCCACGTCTACGCGGGTCACAAGAAGGCCAGCGTCGTCAGCATCCCCCGGGACACCATCGTGCCCCGCCCCGAGTGCCGGACGCCCGACGGCAAGAAGACCCCGGCCGTCAAGCGCGCCCAGTTCAACGAGGCGTACTCGGTGGGCGGCGCGAGCTGCGCGGTCGCCACCGTCGAGGCGATGACCAACATCCGGATGGACCACTACCTGGAGGTCGACTTCGCCGGCTTCCAGAAGCTGATCGACAAGCTCGGCGGCGTCGAGGTCACCACCACCAAGCCGATCAAGGACAGGTGGAGCCACCTCGATCTGGAGGCGGGCACCCACACCCTCAACGGCGAGCAGTCCCTCGGCCTCGTCCGCACCCGGCACGGCGTCGGCGACGGCGGCGACCTCGGCCGGATCAAGCTCCAGCAGGCGTTCATCAAGGCGCTGCTGGACCAGATCAAGCACGTCGGCCTGTTCACCAGCCCCACCAAGCTCTACGGGATCGCCGACACCGCCACCAAGGCGCTCACCACCGACCGCGAGCTCGCCTCCGTCGACAAGCTGTACTCGTTCGCCAACGGCCTCAAGGGCATCGGCTCCGACGACATGCAGATGGTGACCCTGCCGGTCGCGGACGACCCCCTGGACCACAACCGCGTGATCCCGGTGGCCGAGGCCACCGAGCCGCTCTGGACGGCCCTCCGGGCCGACCGGGAGATCCCGGAGTCCGTCCTCAAGGACGCCGCGGGCGCGAAGACCGGCGCCGAGGGCGTCGTCAAATAGCCCGTCGGCCGGCCCCCCGGCCGGCCCACCGTCCCCCGGGGCACCAGGGAAAACGGCCGGTGGAATAACCGGCCGCCACCTCTCGTTTTGGGGGATACGGCCAGTCCTGGCAAACTGGTACGTCGGCCCCGGTTCACGTAAGGCAATCCCGCCCTGCGACCCGGAGCCCTCCCGAACCTAGGAGATCCCTTGAAGCGCGACATCCACCCGGATTACGTCGAGACCCAGGTCAGCTGCACCTGTGGCGCGTCGTTCACCACCCGTAGCACCGTCGCCGACGGCACCATCCGCGCCGACGTCTGCTCCGAGTGCCACCCGTTCTACACGGGCAAGCAGAAGATCCTCGACACCGGTGGCCGCGTGGCCCGCTTCGAGGCCCGCTTCGGCAAGGCCGCCGCTGCCAAGAAGTAGCGACCCGCAGGCGCCGGTTCCCGGTCGCCCTTCGCGCGCGAGGGGTGACCGGACCGGCGCTTTGTCGTCCAGCAGGCCCGTCACTTCCAGCTAGGGAAACTTGATGTTCGAGGCAGTCGAGGAACTGATCGGTGAGCACGCCGACCTCGAGAAGCGGCTCGCCGACCCCGCCGTACACGCGGACCAGGCCAACGCCCGCAAGCTCAACAAGCGCTACGCCGAGCTGACGCCGATCGTCGCGACCTACCGCTCCTGGAAGCAGGCCGGCGACGACATCGAGACCGCGCGCGAGCTGGCCCAGGTCGACCCCGACTTCGCCGCCGAGGTCAAGGAGCTGGACAAGCAGCGCGAGGCCCTCACCGAGAAGCTGCGCCTGCTGCTGGTGCCCCGCGACCCCAGCGACGACAAGGACGTCATCCTCGAGGTCAAGGCCGGCGCCGGCGGCGACGAGTCGGCGCTCTTCGCCGGCGACCTGCTGCGCATGTACCTGCGCTACGCCGAGCGCGTCGGCTGGAAGACCGAGATCATCGACTCCACCGAGTCCGAGCTCGGCGGATACAAGGACGTCCAGGTCGCGGTGAAGACCAAGGGCGGCAACGGCGCCACCGAGCCCGGCCAGGGAGTCTGGGCCCGGCTGAAGTACGAGGGCGGCGTCCACCGCGTCCAGCGCGTGCCGGCCACCGAGTCCCAGGGCCGCATCCACACCTCCGCCGCCGGCGTGCTCGTCACGCCCGAGGCCGAGGAGGTCGACGTCGAGATCAACATGAACGATCTGCGCATCGACGTCTACCGCTCCTCCGGCCCCGGCGGCCAGTCCGTCAACACCACGGACTCCGCGGTCCGCATCACCCACCTGCCGACCGGCGTCGTCGCCTCCTGCCAGAACGAGAAGAGCCAGCTCCAGAACAAGGAGCAGGCCCTGCGCATCCTGCGCTCGCGACTGCTGGCCGCCGCCCAGGAGAAGGCCGAGGCCGAGGCCGCCGACGCGCGCCGCAGCCAGGTCCGCACCGTCGACCGCTCCGAGAAGATCCGGACGTACAACTTCCCGGAAAACCGCATCTCGGACCACCGGGTCGGCTTCAAGGCGTACAACTTGGACCAGGTGCTCGACGGCGACCTGGACGCGGTGATCCAGGCCTGCGTCGACGCCGACTCCGCCGCGAAGCTGGCCGCCGCCGGCTGACCGGCCACGTCAGGCCCGTCCCGCCCGCCGGGCGGGCCCGACGCCCCGGCCCCGCCGGGGACCCCGCCCGGCGCGAGCCGGGGAAGACCGACGACACCGTACGAACGCGCGAGAGGACCACCGTGAACCTGCTGCTCGCCGAGGTGGCGCAAGCCACCCAGCGGCTGGCCGACGCCGGCGTACCTTCGCCGCGCTTCGACGCGGAGGAGCTCGCCGCCTTCGTGCACGGCGTCAAGCGGGGTGAGCTGCACAACGTCGCGGACGCCGACTTCGACGCCCGCTACTGGGAGGCCGTCGCCCGCCGCGAGGCCCGTGAGCCCCTCCAGCACATCACCGGCCGCGCCTTCTTCCGCTATCTGGAGCTCCAGGTCGGCCCCGGCGTCTTCGTGCCCCGCCCCGAGACCGAGTCGGTCGTCGGCTGGGCCATAGACGCCGTGCGCGCCATGGACGTCGTCGAGCCCCTGATCGTCGACCTGTGCACCGGCTCCGGCGCCATCGCGCTCGCCTTGGCACAGGAGGTGCCCCGCTCCCGGGTGCACGCCGTCGAGCTGGACGAGACGGCGCTCGGCTGGGCCCGTAAGAACGTCGAGGGCTCCCGGGTCACCCTCCACCACGGCAACGCCCTCACGGCGCTGCCCGAGCTCGACGGCCAGGTCGACCTGGTCGTCAGCAACCCCCCGTACATCCCGCTCACCGAGTGGGAGTACGTCGCCCCCGAGGCCCGCGACCACGACCCCGAGCTGGCGCTCTTCTCCGGCGAGGACGGCCTCGACACCATCCGCGGCATCGAGCGCACCGCCCACCGGCTGCTGCGCCCCGGCGGCGTCGTCGTGATCGAGCACGCCGACACGCAGGGCGGCCAGGTGCCGTGGATCTTCGCGGAGGAGTCGGGCTGGGCGGACGCCGCCGATCACCCCGACCTCAACAACCGCCCGCGCTTCGCGACCGCGCGGAAGGCGATGCCGTGACCGCGGCTTCCCAGACTCCTGCCCTGTCCGCCCCGTACGAGGAGGTCCGTTAAATGGCACGGCGATACGACTGCAGCGACGCGACCGACCGCAAGACCGGTCTGCGTGAGGCGGTCGCCGCGGTCCGCCGCGGTGAGCTGGTCGTGCTGCCCACCGACACCGTGTACGGGATCGGCGCGGACGCCTTCAGCCGGGACGCCGTGGGCGGCCTCCTGGAGGCCAAGGGGCGCGGCCGGGGCATGCCCTCGCCCGTCCTGGTCGGCTCCCCGAACACCCTGCACGGCCTCGTCACGGACTTCTCCGAGCAGGCGTGGGAGCTCGTCGACGCCTTCTGGCCCGGCGCGCTGACCCTCGTCGCCAACCACCAGCCGTCGCTGACCTGGGACCTCGGGGAGACCCGTGGCACGGTGGCCGTACGGATGCCGCTGCACCCCGTCGCCATCGAGCTGCTGACCGAGTTCGGTCCGATGGCCGTCTCCAGCGCCAACCTCACCGGCCACCCGGCGCCGCAGGACTGCGACGCCGCCCAGGAGATGCTCGGCGACTCCGTCTCCGTCTACCTCGACGGCGGCCCCACCCCCGCCGACGTGCCGTCCTCCATCGTGGACGTCACCGGCAAGGTCCCCGTCCTGCTGCGCGCCGGTGCCATCAGCGCCGAGCAGCTGCGCGAGGTAGTACCCGACCTCGAGGTGGCGAATTGATCGCCCCGCAGGGGCGTGGCATAGCGGGACCGGGCACGGACAGCACCACCGACACCTTCCGCATCCTCCACGTCAGCACCGGCAACGTCTGCCGCTCGCCCATCACCGAGCGGCTGTCCCGGCATGCCCTCGCCGACCGCCTCGGGGATCCCTTCGCCGGCGGTCTGGTGGTGGAGAGCGCGGGCACCTGGGGCCACGAGGGCGCCCCGATGGAGGCGCACGCCGCCACCGTCCTGGCCGACCTCGGCGCCGACCCGCACGGCTTCATCGGCCGTGAGCTGCTCGACGAGCATGTGATCCGCGCGGACCTGGTGCTCACCGCCACCCGCGACCACCGGGCCCAGGTCATCTCCATGGGCCACTCGGCGGGCCTGCGCACCTTCACGCTCAAGGAGTTCACCCGGCTGGTGCGGGCCATAGACCCCGCGACCCTCCCCGACCCGGCCCGGGCCGGCGGGGTGGTCGACCGCGCCCGCGCCCTGGTCCAGGCCGCCGCCGCGCTGCGCGGCTGGCTGCTGGCCCCGAACGCGGAGGCGGACGAGGTCCACGACCCGTACGGCGCTCCCATCACCTTCTTCCGCTCCATCGGCGACGAGATCAACCAGGCTCTCGACCCGGTCCTCACCGCGCTCACCGGGGTCGCCGGCCGGTCCTGAGTACCCGTCCGCCGGGCCGGGACGGCCGGTGACCACCGACGGGCAGGGCCACCGCTCCCGGCCGGGAGCGGACAGAACAGCACATATCCGGTATTCACCGGGCAGCTGCCGGGCATATGCCCCGGCGTGGGCCTACATTGGTGCCAAGACCATCGCGCCGCACAGGCCGGAGGCAGCGATGCCCGCCACCCGAGCTTCCACCCGTGACCCCGGCGCGCCCGCAGCCGCCGAGGCCGCCACCGAGGCCACCGCCGAGGCTGCCGGCCGGCCGCGCCCCGTGTGGGAGGGCGGCTTCGAGGCGCTGCTGCGGCAGGACCCCGAGCTCGCCGGGATCCTGGCCGGCGAGGCCCGCCGCCAGGCGGACGGCCTCCAGCTCAGCGCCGCCGAGAACTTCACCTCGCCCGCCGTCCTCGCCGCCCTCGGCTCCCCGCTGGCCAACAAGTACGCGGAGGGCTATCCGGGCGCCCGCCACCACGGCGGCTGCGAGCTGGTCGACCTCGC
The DNA here is from genome assembly GCF_021228125.1 of Streptomyces albireticuli. Classification (GTDB taxonomy): domain Bacteria; phylum Actinomycetota; class Actinomycetes; order Streptomycetales; family Streptomycetaceae; genus Streptomyces; species Streptomyces albireticuli. The sequence goes on along the minus strand of NZ_JAJQQS010000012.1, from coordinate 205,901 downwards.
CGAGCGGATCGCCGTCGACCGGGCCAAGGCGCTCTTCGGCGCCGAGCACGCCAACGTCCAGCCGCACTCCGGCTCGTCCGCCGTCCTCGCCGCCTACGCCGCGCTGCTGTGCCCCGGGGACACCGTGCTCGCCATGGCTCTGCCGCAGGGCGGCCACCTCACCCACGGCTCCCCGGCGAACTTCTCCGGCCGGTGGTTCGACTTCGTCGGCTACGGCGTCCGCCGCGACACCGGCCTCATCGACTACGACCAGGTGCGCGCCCTCGCCCGCGCGCACCGGCCCAAGGCCGTCGTCTGCGGCTCGGTCTCCTACCCCCGCCACCCCGACTACGCCGCCTTCCGCGACATCGCCGACGAGGTGGGCGCCTACCTCGTCGCGGACGCCGCCCACCCGATCGGGCTGATCGCCGGGGGAGCGGCGCCCAGCCCCGTGCCGTACGCGGACGTGGTCTGCGCCACCACCCACAAGGTGCTGCGCGGCCCGCGCGGCGGGCTGCTGCTGTGCCGGGCCGGCCTCGCGAGCCGGATCGACCGGGCGGTCTTCCCGTTCACCCAGGGCGGCGGCCAGATGCACACCGTCGCGGCCAAGGCCGTCGCCTTCGGCGAGGCCGCCGGGCCCGCCTTCACCGCGTACGCCCATCAGGTCGTGGCCAACGCCCGCACGCTTGCCGCCGCCCTGGCCGCTGAGGGCCTCACGGTGACCACGGGCGGCACCGACACGCACATGATGACCGTCGACGTCTCCGGGCTCGTCCTGGACGCCCTCACGGCCCGCGGCAGGCTCGCGGCCTGCGGCGTCGTCCTGGACACCTGCGGACTGCCGCACGGGGCCGCCCCCGGTCTGCGGCTGGGCGCCGCCGCCGTCACCACCCAGGGCATGCGCGAGCCCGAGATGGCCCGGATCGCGGTGCTCATGGGGGCCGCGCTGCGCGGCGAGGGCCCCGGGGGCGCCGGTGCGGGGGAGACCAGGGGCACCCGGGGGACCCGAGCGGCGGTCGCCGAACTGGTCGCCGCCTTCCCGCCCTACCCTCCTTACCCGGATCACATCTGACAACTGCAACCATCGCGGGACGGCCGTTCGTCTGGAGCTGTATTCACGGATCGGGGGCGGACGCGAATATGGTGTGGGGCTGTGATGTCCAGCGAGATCTCTGGGGCAGCCCGTGCGTGAATACCTGCTGACGTTGTGCGTCACCGCCGCGGTCACCTATCTGCTGACGGGGCCGGTGCGGAAGTTCGCGATCGTGGCCGGGGCCATGCCGGAGATCCGCGCGCGCGACGTGCACCGCGAACCGACGCCACGCCTCGGCGGCATCGCCATGTTCGGCGGGCTGTGCGCGGGGCTGCTGGTCGCCGCCCACCTGTCGAACCTCGGCAAGGTCTTCGAGCTCGGCAGCGAACCCCGGGCGCTGCTCTCCGGCGCCGGTCTGATCTGGATCCTGGGCGTCCTGGACGACAAGTGGGGCGTCGACGCCCTGGTGAAGCTCGGCGGCCAGATGATCGCCGCCGGTGTGATGGTGCTCCAGGGCCTGACCATCCTGTGGATCCCGGTGCCCGGCGTCGGCACGGTCTCCCTCACCTCGATGCAGGGCACGCTGCTCACCGTCGCGCTGGTCGTGATCACCATCAACGCGGTCAATTTCGTCGACGGCCTGGACGGCCTGGCCTCGGGCATGGTCTGCATCGCCGCCGCGGCGTTCTTCCTCTACGCGTACCGGCTGTGGTTCGGCCACAACGTGGAGGCGGCCGCCCCCGCGACGCTGTTCGCCGCCGTCCTGATGGGCATGTGCCTGGGCTTCCTGCCGCACAACATGCACCCCGCGCGCATCTTCATGGGCGACTCCGGCTCGATGCTCATCGGGCTGGTGCTGGCCGCGGGCGCCATCTCCATCACCGGCCAGGTCGACCCCGACCTGCTCTACCAGCAGGTCGGCGGCGAGCGGAACGCCGTGCAGACGATGGTGCCGGTCTACATCCCGCTGCTGCTCCCGCTCACGGTCATCGCGGTGCCGGTCGCGGACCTGCTGCTGGCGATCGTCCGGCGGACCTGGAACGGCCAGTCGCCGTTCGCCGCGGACCGCGGCCACCTGCACCACCGCCTGCTGGAGCTCGGTCACTCGCACAGCCGAGCCGTCCTGATCATGTACTTCTGGTCGGCGCTCATCGGCTTCGGCACGGTGGCCTACTCCGTGCACTCGGCGAGTGTCTGGATCGTGCTGCTGATCGTGGCCCTGAGCGCGGTGGGCCTGGTGTTGCTGCTGCTGCCGCGCTTCAAGCCGCGCGCGCCGCGCTGGGCCGAGTCGTTCGTACCGCCGCGCTACCGCCGCCGGGCCGTGGCCGCTCCCGCCGCCCTGAGCCCGGCCGAGGCCGCCGCCGCCGCGGACGCGGCGGGCCTGCACGGGGCCACCGCCGTGGGCGCCCGGGCCGACGCGGACGCCGTGGCCGCCGGGGAGCGGGAGCCCGTCCCGGCCGGACTGCACGGCGCGACGGCCATCGGCGACCGCTCGCGCTTCGGCCACGCACGGAAGATCAGCAGCCCTCGCTGAGCGGAGCAGGGGGGTCACGGAGAGGTCACGGGAGGCCAAACGGAGGACGGTCCTCTAGCAGAGGAATCAGGGTCTCGTCAGCGCTACGACCAGCCACTTCACCCCTGCGTGTGATGTCGAGCACACGATGTAGGTAAAGACCTCATCAAATAGTTTGTGATACCGTTCACGAAACCCGGTGCTGAAGCCGAAGGACCGTAGTGCGGCGGCCCTTCGTCGCGAGTCCATGTCTCACTCCCGGGGATACGCTCGTTCACGACGAATCGTTGCTTCCGATCGCCGGAGAAACCCTTCATGCAGTCCAACGACGCCCGAACACTCCTTCAGTGCGCCGTCCCGACCGCCGCCGCCGGTGTTGTCGCAGTCGCCGTCAGCGGAGCGCTGGCCGGGGGCAAGGGCGCGATCGGCGGTGCCGTCGGCACGTTGGTCGCGGGCGGCGTCATGGCCATGGGGCTCTACGTTCTCCAGCGCACGGCCAAGTCCTTCCCGCACTTGTTCCAGGCCATGGGCCTGGTTCTCTATGTGACGCAGTTCCTGATCGCGGCCGTCGTGCTCGCGGTCTTCCGGGACACGTCGCTCTTCAACACCCGGGCCTTCGCGTTCTCCCTGCTCGCCGCGGTCCTCGTGTGGACCGCCGCCCAGACGCGGGCGTATCTGAAGGCCAAGATCCTTTATGTGGATCCGGAATCCGCCGAGGCGAAGAACACCACGCCCGCCGGGTCTCCGACGTGACCGGTAGGGCCGGAATAAAGGTGCCGGCGCTCACCTGCTATCGTCCGGTGCCATCTGAGGCACAGTGGGCGCAGGCGGCTGAACTCCCGAGTTTCCCGGGACGGAATCGGCGGTCCATGCAGCTGATGCCGAATACCCCGACCGGCCCCGCGCCGATCACGCCCCCCATCCGCATGACCAGTCCAGTGCCGTTCCGCGGCTGCGCGCCGTGCCGACACAACGAGGTTGCCGTACCTATGCGCCACGCTGAAGGAGCTCGCGGTGAGTGCTGACCAGATGCTCGCCTTCGAGACCGATTGCCACATCTTCGATGGGTGCGGCTTCCCGGCCCCAGGGCTTCACTCGTTCCTGTTCGAACCGATCTTCAGCATTGGCGGCTTCGACTTCAACAAGCCGATGCTGCTGGCCGTCCTGAGCACGGTCGTGATCATCGGTTTCTTCTGGGCGGCGTTCGGCCGGGCCAAGGTGGTCCCCGGCAAGTTGCAGATGGTCGGTGAGGCGGGCTACGACTTCGTGCGCCGCGGCATCGTCTATGAGGCGCTCGGCAAGAAGGAGGGCGAGAAGTACGTCCCCCTGATGGTCTCGCTGTTCTTCTTTGTCTGGATCATGAACCTCTGGTCGATCATTCCGGTCGCCCAGTTCCCCGTGACCTCGATCATCGCCTTCCCGGCGGCGCTCGCCCTGATCGTCTACGTCCTCTGGATGTACCTGACGTTCAAGAAGCACGGCTTCATCGGCGGCCTGAAGAACATCACGGGCTACGACAAGGCGCTGGGTCCGATCCTGCCGCTGGCAGTGGTCCTCGAGTTCTTCTCGAACGTGATCATCCGCCCGTTCACCCACGCGGTCCGACTCTTCGCCAACATGTTCGCCGGCCACCTGCTGATCCTGATGTTCACGGTCGCCAGCTGGTACCTGCTGAACGGCATCGGGATCGCCTACGCCGGTGTGTCCTTCGTGATGACCATCGTGATGACCGCCTTCGAGCTCTTCATCCAGGCCGTCCAGGCGTACGTCTTCGTGCTGCTGGCCACCAACTACGTCCAGGGCGCTCTCGCCGAGCATCACTGAGCCCCACCCGGACCCCCGTCCACGCAATCGTCCGGTGGCCAACCCCCACCGGTCCGTGAAAGAGAAGGAAGAACGAGCATGTCTGCTGCTCTCCAGACCATCGCCGCTGGTGTCGAGATCAAGGGCAACCTGGGCTCGATCGGCTACGGCCTCGCCGCGATCGGCCCCGGCGTCGGCGTCGGCATCGTCTTCGGTAACGGCACCCAGGCGCTGGCCCGTCAGCCCGAGGCCGCCGGCCTGATCCGCGCCAACCAGATCCTCGGCTTCGCCTTCTGTGAGGCGCTCGCCCTGATCGGTCTGGTCATGCCGTTCGTCTACCCGTCTGCCTGATCGCAGCCTGACGACCACTGTTTTCGACGGAAGGCATTGATGTGAACGCCCTGATGTTGGCGTCGGAGGGGGAAATGGAACCCCCCCTCCTCCCGCCGCTCCCAGAGCTCGTCATCGGCCTGATCGCCTTCGCCATCGTCTTCTTCTTCCTCGCCAAGAAGCTCCTCCCGACGATCAACAAGTCTCTGGACGAGCGTCGCGAGGCCATCGAAGGCGGCATGGAGAAGGCCGAGGCCGCCCAGGCCGAGGCTCAGCAGGTGCTCGAGGACTACCGGGCACAGCTCGCGGATGCCCGCCACGAGGCCTCCCGGCTGCGCCAGGAAGCCCAGGAACAGGGTGTCGCGCTGATCGCCGACATGCGGTCCGAGGGCCAGCGCCAGCGCGAGGAGATCATCGCTGCCGGTCACGCCCAGATCGAGGCCGACCGCAAGGCCGCCGCGGCCTCGCTCCGCCAGGACGTGGGCAAGCTCGCCGGCGACCTGGCCGGCCGGATCGTCGGCGAGTCCCTCACGGACGCGACCCGGCAGAGCCGCACCGTCGACCGCTTCCTCGATGACCTCGAGGCCAAGGCGGCCGACCAGAAGAAGGCCGAGGCCACCCGATGAGCGGAGCGAGCCGGGAGGCACTGGCCTCCGCACGCGAGAGCCTCGACGCACTCGCGGACAACACGTCCGTGGACGCGGCGAAGCTCGCCGACGAGCTCGCGGCGGTCACCGGGCTGCTGGACCGCGAGGTCTCGCTGCGCCGGGTCCTGACCGACCCGGCGCAGAGCGGCGAGGCCAAGGCCGAGCTGGCCAAGCGCCTGATCGGCGGACAGGTCGGCGGCGAGACCGCCGACCTGCTGGTCGGCATGGTCCGCTCCCGCTGGTCGCGCTCGCGTGACCTGGTGGACGCGGCCGAGGAGCTCGCCTCCGGCGCCGACCTCGTCGCCGCCGAGCGCGCGGGTGTCCTGGACGACGTCGAGGACGAGCTGTTCCGCTTCGGCCGGATCGTGAGCTCCAGCAGCGAGCTCCGTTCCGCGCTGACGGACAAGGTCGCCGACCGCACGGCCAAGGCCGGTCTGGTCCGTGAGCTCCTGGGCGGCCGGGCCAACCCGGTCACCGAGCGGCTCGTGGTCCGACTGGTGACCGCGCCGCGTGGTCGTAGCCTGGAGTCGGGGCTGAACGCCCTCTCCAAGCAGGCCGCCGACCGCCGGGACCGGATGGTCGCGGAGGTCACCTCCGCGGTGCCGATGAGCGATGCCCAGAAGCAGCGCCTCGGTGACGTCCTGGCCAAGCTGTACGGCCGTCGTGTCCACCTCAACCTGGACGTGGACCCCGAGATCCTCGGCGGTGTCCAGGTGCGGATCGGCGACGAGGTCATCAACGGCAGCATCGCGGACCGTCTCGCCGAGGCGGACCGACGGATGGCCGGCTGACCAGCCACCAATTCAAGAGCATGACTGACGGCCCGGGTTGGGCCGACGGTGTCCTCCGGGGGCCCGCAGCGCGACCGCTGTGGGCACCACACCCCGGAGAAGAAATACTTCGGGCCCAACAAGGAGAGCAGGGAACCCAGATGGCGGAGCTCACGATCCGGCCGGAGGAGATCCGGGACGCGCTGGAGAACTTTGTCCAGGCGTACAAGCCGGACGCGGCCTCGCGCGAGGAGGTCGGTACGGTCAGCGTTGCCGGCGACGGCATCGCGAAGGTCGAGGGTCTTCCCTCGGCCATGGCGAACGAGCTGCTGCGGTTCGAGGACGGAACCCTCGGTCTCGCCCTCAACCTCGAGGAGCGCGAGATCGGTGCGGTCGTCCTCGGCGAGTTCAGCGGCATCGAGGAGGGCCAGCCGGTGCAGCGCACCGGTGAGGTGCTCTCCGTCGCGGTGGGCGAGGGCTACCTCGGCCGCGTCGTCGACCCGCTGGGCAACCCGATCGACGGCCTCGGCGAGATCGCGACCGAAGGACGCCGCGCCCTGGAGCTGCAGGCTCCCGGCGTCATGGTCCGTAAGTCGGTCCACGAGCCGATGCAGACCGGTCTCAAGGCCGTCGACGCCATGGTGCCGATCGGCCGTGGCCAGCGTCAGCTGATCATCGGTGACCGTCAGACCGGCAAGACCGCGCTGGCCGTCGACACGATCATCAACCAGCGCGACAACTGGCGCTCGGGCGACCCGAAGAAGCAGGTCCGCTGCATCTACGTCGCCATCGGCCAGAAGGGCTCCACCATCGCGTCCGTGCGCGGCGCGCTGGAGGAGGCCGGCGCCCTGGAGTACACGACGATCGTCGCCGCTCCCGCGTCCGACCCGGCCGGCTTCAAGTACCTCGCCCCGTACACCGGCTCGGCCATCGGCCAGCACTGGATGTACCAGGGCAAGCACGTCCTGATCGTCTTCGACGACCTCTCGAAGCAGGCCGACGCCTACCGCGCCGTGTCCCTGCTGCTGCGCCGCCCGCCGGGCCGTGAGGCCTACCCGGGTGACGTCTTCTACCTGCACTCGCGTCTGCTGGAGCGCTGCGCCAAGCTCTCCGACGACATGGGCGCCGGTTCGATGACCGGTCTGCCGATCGTCGAGACCAAGGCCAACGACGTCTCGGCGTTCATCCCGACCAACGTCATCTCCATCACCGACGGCCAGTGCTTCCTGGAGTCCGACCTGTTCAACGCGGGCCAGCGCCCGGCGCTGAACGTCGGTATCTCGGTCTCCCGCGTCGGTGGCTCCGCCCAGCACAAGGCCATGAAGCAGGTCTCCGGCCGACTCCGTGTCGACCTCGCCCAGTACCGCGAGCTGGAGGCGTTCGCCGCCTTCGGTTCCGACCTGGACGCGGCCTCGAAGTCGCAGCTGGAGCGCGGCAAGCGCATGGTCGAGCTGCTGAAGCAGGGCCAGTACGCCCCGTACTCCGTCGAGGACCAGGTCGTCTCCGTCTGGGCCGGCACCACCGGCAAGATGGACGACGTGCCGGTCGAGGACATCCAGCGCTTCGAGCGCGAGATGCTCGACTACCTGGGCCGTGAGCACAAGGGCCTGATGACCAGCATCGTCGAGGGCGGCAAGATGTCCGACGACACCCTCCAGGCGCTCGCCGACGCCATCGCCACCTTCAAGAAGCAGTTCGAGACCTCGGACGGCAAGCTTCTCGGTGACGACGCCACGGCCGGCTCCGCGAAGTGACCACGACGGAAGGGACCTGATCCATGGGAGCCCAGCTCCGGGTCTACAAGCGTCGCATCCGCTCCGTCACCGCGACCAAGAAGATCACCAAGGCGATGGAGATGATCGCCGCCTCGCGCATCGTCAAGGCGCAGCGCCAGGTGGCGGCATCGACGCCGTACGCGAGTGAGCTCACTCGCGCGGTGACGGCAGTGGCGACCGGCTCGAACACCAAGCACGCCCTGACCACCGAGGTCGAGAGCCCGGTCCGGGCCGCGGTGCTGCTCGTCACGAGCGACCGCGGTCTGGCCGGCGGCTACTCCTCCAACGCCATCAAGGCCGCGGACCGCCTCACCGAGCGCCTGCGCTCGGAGGGCAAGGACGTCGTCACGTACATCATCGGCCGCAAGGGCGTGGCGTACTACGGCTTCCGGGAGCGCCCGGTCGTGGAGTCGTGGACCGGCTTCACCGACAGCCCGACCTACGCGGACGCCAAGAAGGTCGCGGGCCCGCTGATCGAGGCCGTCCAGCTGGACACGGCCGAGGGCGGCGTGGACGAGCTGCACATCGTCTTCACCGAGTTCGTCTCGATGATGACGCAGTCGCCGGTGGAGAAGCGGCTGCTGCCGCTGACCCTCGACAAGGCGGAGGAGGACGAGGAGGCGAAGGGCAAGATCCTTCCGCTCTTCGACTTCGAGCCCTCGGCCGAGGACGTCCTCGACGCGCTGCTGCCGCGGTACGTCGAGAGCCGGATCTACAACGCCCTGCTGCAGTCGGCCGCCTCCGAGCACGCCGCCCGCCGCCGTGCGATGAAGTCGGCGACCGACAACGCCGGCGAACTCATCAAGTCGCTGTCGCGGCTTGCGAACGCGGCCCGCCAGGCCGAAATCACCCAGGAAATCAGCGAGATCGTCGGTGGCTCCAGTGCCCTGGCCGACGCTAACGCGGGGAGTGACTGACCACTATGACCACGACTGTTGAAACCGCCACGGCCACCGGCCGCGTCGCGCGGGTCATCGGCCCGGTCGTCGACGTGGAGTTCCCCGTCGACGCGATGCCGGAGATCTACAACGCGCTGCACGTCCAGGTCGCCGACCCGGCCGAGGACGGCAAGCTCAAGACGCTGACCCTTGAGGTCGCGCAGCACCTGGGCGAGGGCCTGGTCCGCGCCATCTCGATGCAGCCCACCGACGGCCTGGTCCGCCAGGCCGCCGTCACCGACACGGGCACGGGCATCACCGTCCCCGTCGGCGACGTCACCAAGGGCAAGGTGTTCAACACCCTCGGTGAGATCCTGAACAAGCCGGAGGCCGAGTCCGAGGTCACCGAGCGCTGGGCGATCCACCGCAAGGCCCCCAGCTTCGACCAGCTCGAGTCCAAGACCGAGATGTTCGAGACCGGCGTCAAGGTCATCGACCTTCTCACCCCGTACGTCAAGGGTGGAAAGATCGGTCTGTTCGGTGGTGCCGGTGTCGGCAAGACCGTTCTGATCCAGGAAATGATCTACCGCGTGGCCAACAACCACGACGGTGTGTCGGTGTTCGCCGGTGTCGGTGAGCGCACCCGTGAGGGCAACGACCTCATCGAGGAAATGACCGACTCGGGCGTCATCGACAAGACGGCGCTCGTCTTCGGCCAGATGGACGAGCCCCCGGGCACCCGTCTGCGCGTCGCCCTGGCCGGTCTGACCATGGCGGAGTACTTCCGCGATGTGCAGAAGCAGGACGTGCTCTTCTTCATCGACAACATCTTCCGTTACACCCAGGCCGGCTCCGAGGTGTCCACCCTGCTCGGCCGTATGCCGTCCGCGGTGGGTTACCAGCCGAACCTGGCGGACGAGATGGGTCTGCTGCAGGAGCGCATCACCTCGACGCGTGGTCACTCGATCACCTCGATGCAGGCGATCTACGTCCCCGCGGACGACCTGACCGACCCGGCCCCGGCCACGACCTTCGCGCACCTCGACGCGACGACCGTGCTGTCGCGTCCGATCTCGGAGAAGGGCATCTACCCGGCGGTCGACCCGCTGGACTCGACGTCCCGCATCCTGGACCCGCGCTACATCGCGCAGGACCACTACGAGTGCGCCTCGCGCGTCAAGACGGTCCTGCAGAAGTACAAGGACCTTCAGGACATCATCGCGATCCTCGGTATCGACGAGCTGGGCGAAGAGGACAAGCTGGTCGTCCACCGCGCCCGTCGCGTCGAGCGCTTCCTGTCGCAGAACACCCACGTGGCGAAGCAGTTCACCGGCGTGGACGGTTCGGACGTGCCGCTCGACGAGTCGATCGCCGCGTTCAACGCGATCTGCGACGGTGAGTACGACCACTTCCCCGAGCAGGCGTTCTTCATGTGCGGTGGCATCGAGGACCTCAAGGCCAACGCCAAGGAGCTGGGCGTCTCCTAAGGCCCCGTGCCTTTCGACCGGGGGCGGGGCGCTCCCGCCCCCGGTCGTCACGTCCCCTATTCTTTGACCCAACACCCGCCGCACCCGGCGGGTGGAGACCCGAGGAGCCACGTTGGCTGCTGAGCTGCACGTCGAGCTGGTCGCGGCGGACCGAAGCGTCTGGTCCGGCGAGGCCACTCTGGTCATCGCGCGTACCACATCGGGTGACATCGGCGTCATGCCCGGCCACCAGCCGCTGCTCGGTGTGCTGGAGTCCGGCCCGGTGACCATCAAGACCGCCGACGGCAATGTCGTCGCCGCGGTGCACGGCGGGTTCATCTCGTTCGCGGACGACAAGCTGTCGCTCGTCGCCGAGGTCGCCGAGCTCGCCGACGAGATCGATGTCCAGCGCGCCGAGCGCGCGCTGGAGCGTGCGAAGTCGGAGGCCGACGCGGCCGCCGAGCGTCGCGCGGATGTCCGGCTGCGTGCGGTCACGGGCGTTCACTAGCCCGCGACCCACAGAGATCGTCCCTCAGCCGCGGACCGCACTGGAACATTCCAGGGCGGTTCGCGGCTGAGGCAATACAGGTGCGGTTGCTCTAGATGATGCGAGGAGGTCGGTGGAGATGGTCCTCGCTCTGCTCGTGAGCGGCATCGTCGTCTTGCTGGTGCTGTTGGGGCTGTTCGTCTTCGGGCTGCGCAGACGGCTGATCCAGCGGTCCGGCGGCACCTTCGACTGCAGCCTGCGGTGGAACGTGCCCGAGACGGATCCCACCCCTGACGGCAAGGGGTGGGTGTACGGCGTCGCCCGCTACAACAGTGACCGGATCGAGTGGTTCCGGGTCTTCTCGTACGCGTACCGGCCCCGTCGGCTGCTGGAGCGCGCGTCGATCGAGGTGCTGGAGCGGCGTCCCCCGCTGGGCGACGAGGAGCTGGCCCTGCTGTCCGACGCGGTCGTGCTGATCTGCGCGCACCGGGGCACGCGCCTGGAGCTGGCGATGAGCGAGGACGCCCTGACGGGCTTCCTGGCGTGGCTGGAGGCGGCGCCGCCCGGTCAGCGCGTGAACGTGGCTTAGGTCTCCGCGGTGGTGAATCGCCGGCCGGGTCGGACATGCGTCCGACCCGGCCGGCGATTCCCGTTATCGGAGGCCGTTGTCGACCGCGGTCATCAGCGTGCCGCTGTCACCCGACATCTCCCAGATCATCACGCCGCCCAGCCCCTTCGTCTTCAGCCAGGCCGTCTTCTTGTTGATCGACCAGACGTCGTCGAAGGTCCACCACTGGCCGTTATTGCCGGTGTAGCCGTACGTGGCGACCGACTGTTCGTCGTGGTGGACGGTGAGGCCCGCGACGGACGCGATCAGGTTGTCGTAGCCGCGTGTCCCCGACTCCTCCGGGAACTGGCCGGGGGCCGCCCCGTTCGCCGTCTGCCAGACGCCGCGCTCGCCGCCGTCGGCGACCTGCTGCCAGCCGCGTCCGTAGAAGGCCAGCCCGAGCACGACCTTCTTCGGGTCGACCCCGGCGTCGAGGTAGGCCCGGACGGTCTTCTCGGCGCTGAACTTCGTCGTGTACGGGTCCTTGGCGTCCTCGTAGAGGTTGCCCTGGTGGCCGGTCCGGTTGGGTTCCCAGCTGTTGTCGCTGCCCGAGCCGTGGAAGTCGTAGCCCTGGACGTTGGCGAAGTCCATGTAGTCGAAGACGCTGGGCGTGCCGTCCTTGGTGGTGATGTCCCAGCCCGCCTCGATCTTGCCCGGGTCGGCCGGGGTGAAGGCTGTGAGCAGGTACTTCTTGCCCGTGGTGCCGCTCAGGGCGTCGAGCTGGCGGCGGAACTCCGCGAAGAGCAGGGTGTTGTTGGCCTTGTCGTCCTTGGAGACGTGGTTGCCGGCGTGGCCCTCGGCGCCGGGCCACTCCCAGTCGAGGTCGAAGCCGTCGAAGATCCCGGCCGCTACCCCGGCGCCGCCCCGGCCGCCCGCGGCCGGCAGGTCACCCTTGATGTACATGTCGATGCAGGACTTCACGAACTTCTGCCGGGAGGCGTCGGTCTTGGCGACGTCCGAGAAGTACTTGCTGTAGGTCCAGCCGCCGATGGACATGTTGATCTTGAGGTTGGGGTGCTTGGCCTTGAGCTTCTTCAGCTGGTTGAAGTTGCCGGCCAGCTTCTGGTCCCAGGTGTCGCCCACGCCGTCGACCGACTCCCCGGCGGAGAAGCCCTTCTCGTAGTCGGCCCAGGAGTCGCCCGCGCCGTCGCCCTGGTTGGGGTCCTGGGGGTTGGGTGTGGTGGCCTTGGTGACGCCATTGAGGCAGGTGAGGTTCGTGGGGTGGATATTGGAGAAGGAATAGTTGATGTGGGTCAGCTTGGCCGCGGCGCCGGTGGTCTCCAGGGACTTCACCGTGTAGCCGCGCCCGTAGATGCCCCACTGGACGAAGTAGCCCACCTTGGCGCGGTCGACCGGCGGCTGGGTGCCGCCCCCGGTGGTCCGTACGGTCAGCGGGGCGCTGGCCTTGCCGGTCTGGTCGGCGCTGTCGCGGGCCACGACGGTGTAGGTGTAGTCGGTGCCCGCGGTGAGGCCGGTGTCCTTGTGGGTCAGCTTGCCCACCGTGGCGACCTTCGAGGTGCCCCGGTAGACGTCGTAGTTCTTGACGCCCTTGTCGTCGGTGGCGGCGGGCCACTTCAGGGTGACGGTCGTGTCGGTGACCGCCGTCGCGGCCGGGGTGCCGGGTGCGGAGGGCGGCTTGTCGGTGCCGCCGCCGGAGCCGGTGCGCAGGGTGGCGGAGGGGCTCGCGGGGCCGGTCTGGCCCGCGGTGTCCCGGGCGACGACCTTGTAGGTGTAGTCGGTGTCGGCGGTGAGGCCGGTGTCGGTGAACGCCGTGGTGGAGACCGTGCCGACGACGGTCTCACCGCGGTAGACGTCGTAGTTCTTGACGCCCTTGTCGTCCGTGGCCGCGGCCCAGGTCAGGGCGATGCTGCTGGCGGTGACCCCGGTGGAGGAGGGCTGTCCCGGGGCGCTGGGCGGGGTGTCGGCGGGGGAGCCCTCACAGGGGCCGCCGTCGAGCTTGCAGCCGGTGGGGTCGCCGTTGCCCGCGGCGACGAAGCCGAAGGTGACGCTCGCGCCGGGGGCGATGGTGCCGTTGTACTCCCGGTTCTTGGCGGTGTGGTGGGTGCCCGAACTGGTGATCAGCGCGTCCCAGTAGGCGCCGACGGTGGTCCCTGAGGGGAAGTCCCACTCGACGGTCCAGGAATTGATGGTCGTGGTGCCGGTGTTCCGGACCGTCCACTCGGCCTGATAGCCGGTGCCCCAGTCGGAGGTCTTGGCGAAGGTGGCGGTGGCTCCTGCTGCCTGGGGTGCCGCCCGGGGCGCCTGGGACGCCGCTTGCGAGGCCGTGGAGAGGCCGACGAGAGCGGCGGCCGGAAGCAGGAGCGCGGAGAACAGCGCCACCGCTCTGGATAAGGGACGTCTGCTGCGTCGTGAGATGCCTGTGCTCAAGGGTGCTCCTCGAGAGTGGGCCGGCTGGTGGGGGGCCGTTCTGCTGGCCGGTGCGCCGTCGGGTGAGTGTGCGCTATCCGGTCGTCCTCACCACGACTGTGAAGGGAGGGTAGAAAGGTCCGTACTAACGGTCAAGAGGTCTGGACCATCCCCAACTCCTGTGCCAGCACCGCCGCTTGCACCCGACTGCGCAGCTCCAGCTTGGCCAGCAACCGGCTGACGTGCGTCTTCACCGTCGCCTCCGCCATGCGCAGCCGCGCCGCGACCTCCGCGTTCGACAGCCCCTCGCCCAAACAGGCCAGCACCTCGCGCTCCCGGCGAGTGAGGGCGTCCAGCACCGAGGGGTCCGGCGCCCCCGGCGGGCGTACGGGCGCGGGGCGCGCGAACTCCGCGATCAGCCGGCGGGTCACCGCCGGGGAGATCAGGCCCTCGCCACGCGCCACCGTCCGCACCGCCGCGACCAGATCGGCGGCCTCGCTGTCCTTCAGCAGGAACCCCGAAGCCCCCGCGCGCAGCGCCCCGAACACATACTCGTCCAGGTCGAAGGTGGTGAGCACCAGGACGTCGGCCAGCCCCTCGCCGGTCACCAGCCGGGTGGCCGACACCCCGTCCATGCGCGGCATCTGCACATCCATCAGCACCAGATCGGGCCGCAGCTCACGGGCCAGCCGGACGGCCTCCTCACCGTCCGCCGCCTCCCCGACGACCTCGATGCCGGGCGCCGAACGCAGGATGAGGACCAGCCCGGAGCGCACGGCCGCCTGGTCCTCGGCCACCACGACCCGGATCCGCTCCCCGGCCCCTCCACCGCCTCGGGCGTCCCCGGCCGGGCCCGCCGCCTCCGGTGTCCCGCCACGTCGCTCCGTCATCGGATCCCCTTCTCCGCCTTCTCCGGCCTCTCGGAACCTCACCGGTTCTCCGGCTTCTCCGGCACTGCCTCACCTGACAGCGGCAGCAGCGCCCGCACCCGCCACACCTTGCCCGCGGGGCCCTGCGCCGGGCCCGCCTCGAACGTCCCGTCGAGCAGCGCCACCCGCTCGCCCATCCCGACCAGCCCCGCACCCGAACCCGGCGCCCGGGGCACCGGCGCGGCCCCGAACGGGCTGGTCACCTCCGTCAGCAGCGACCCGCCTTCCCCCGCCAGCCGCACGGCGACCTCACCCGGCGCCGCGTGCTTCACCGCGTTCGTCAGCGACTCCTGCACGATGCGGTACGCCGCCAGCTCCACCGGCGCCGGCAGCGGGCCGGGCCCCCGCTCGTCCCGCAGCACGAACGTGAACCCGTCGTCCACCACGGCCTTGCGGGCGTGGTCCAGCAGCGCGTCGACCCCGTCCAGCCGGGGCGTGGCCGCGGGCTCGCTCTCGGCTCCGGCCTGGCGCAGCAGCCCGATGAGCCGGCGCATCTCGGCCAGCCCCTGCACACTGTTCTCCCGGATGACCCCGAGCGCCTCACGGGACGTGCCCGGCTCGTTTATCGACAGTGCCGCCGAGGAGTGGATCGCGATCGCCGACAGGTGGTTCGCCACCATGTCGTGCAGCTCCCGCGCCATCCGGGCGCGCTCCGCGCCCACCGCCTGCCGACGGTCCAGCTCGGCCAGCAGTGCCGTCCGCTCGGCCTCCAGCCGGGCCGCCCGCGCCGCGTCCCGGTGCCGGCGGATGCCCACCCCGGTCCAGGCGGGCGCCACCAGGATCACCCCGACACCGAACCCGATCAGCAGCGCCTCCGGCTCCCGCATCAGGCCCACCGCCAGCAGCGTGGCCAGCAGCGTGAGGACCTCGCAGACCCGGGGGATCCGCCAGGCGACCGACGGCCGCCCGTAGAGCACCGCCGCGTAGACGACGTCCGTGTACATGGCGATGGTCGCGACGAGCGAGCCCGAGCAGATGTCGACCGCGAGCGTGAGCGTGCCGATCACCAGCCCCGTCAGCGGGGCGCTGCGCCGCAGCAGTTCCACGCCGCACATCACGACCAGGGCCGCCAGGCTCAGCCACTTCGGCAGCCCGAACAGCGCCGGGTTGTTGCGCAGGCCGAGGAACCACAGGAGGAGGCCGCCGAGCAGCCCGACGACCGCGATGATCACATCGTCGCGCTCGGGGCGGCGGGGGAGACGGAGGACGCTGGCCGGCATGCGTCCATCACAGCACGTGGGAGCGGGTGCGGTCGTCCTCTGCCGGGCGCTTCGCCCCGGCGCGCGCTACATCGAACGATGCAGTCCGGGATCCTCACGCGCGACGAGGAAAAGGGCGTCCCGCGCCGGGAGGCTGGAGGCGAGGGAAGGAGAGATCCGTGATCGTCACGTTGATCATCGCGTGCGAGGTGGGCTTCTGGGTCCTGCTGGCCGGCGGGCTGAGCCTGCGCTACCTGGCCCGGATGCCGCGCACCGGGGCCGCGGTGCTGCTGCTGGAGCCCGTACTGGAGCTCGTCCTGCTGATCGCCACGGCGGTCGACCTGAAGAACGGCGCGCAGGCCGATTTCAAGCACGGTCTGGCCGCCGTCTACATCGGCTTCTCGGTGGGCCTCGGGCACTCCACGATCAAGTGGGTCGACGTCCGCTTCGCCCACCGCTTCGCGGGCGGCCCGCCGCCGGTGAAGCCACCGAAGTACGGCACGGCCCGCGCCGTCCACGAGTGGAAGACGGCCGCGCGCTGGATCCTGGCGGCCGTCGTCGCCATCGGCCTGCTCCAGGCCGCGACCTGGTACGTGGGCGACTCGGGTGACACCAGCACGCTGCGCGGCTGGCAGACCAGGATGCTCTTCGTGGTCGGCATCAACCTCGTCATCGCGCTGAGCTACACCCTCTGGCCCAAGCGGCCGAAGCCCGGGGCCGCCACCGAGTCGGTGACCGCCGACGAGGCCGGGGCCGAGCGCCCCCGGGTCTACGGGAAGCGCTGACTCACCGCTCCCCGCCCGGCACCCACAGCACGTCCCCCACCTCCCTGTTGGCCGTCCGCGCCAGAATGCCGCGTCTTCCGGGGGCAACCCCCGAACCCCCGGCCGGGCCAGGAGCGGCGTTCGGCCGACGTCTTCGGGGCGCTTTCCGGGTCGTCGGGCAGGGCGTGGGCCCGGGCCTCGTTCCTCACCGCTCCCCGCCCGGCACCCACAGCACGTCACCCACCTCCCTGTTGGCCGTCCGCGCCAGAATGAACAGCAGGTCCGACAGCCGGTTGAGGTAGGTGGCCGTGAGCGGGTTCATGATGTCGGCGTGCAGTTCCAGGGCCGCCCACGTGGAGCGCTCCGCCCGTCGGACCACCGTGCAGGCCTGGTGGAGCAGGGCCGCGCCGGGGGTGCCGCCGGGCAGGATGAAGCTGCGGAGCTTCTCCAGGTCCTCCAGGAAGCGGTCGCAGTCCGCCTCCAGCTTGTCGATGTACGGCTGTTCGACCCGCAGCGGCGGGTACTTGGGGTTCTCGGCGACCGGCGTCGCCAGGTCGGCGCCCACGTCGAAGAGATCGTTCTGGATGCGTACGAGCACCTTCACGACCTCCTCGGGCAGCTGCCCGAGCGCGATGGCCACCCCGATGGCGGCGTTGGCCTCGTTGGCGTCGGCGTAGGCGGCGATGCGGGTGTCCGTCTTCACGGTGCGGCTCATGTCGCCGAGGGCGGTCGTGCCGCTGTCACCGGTGCGGGTGTAGATGCGCGTCAGATTGACCATGGGACGAGCGTAGCCACGCACCGGCCCGGCGGGAGGGGTGCCCGGGCGGCCGTGTCCCCGGCTCGCGGCCTGTGACCCCTGGGGCTGGAGTGGCTCAACTGAGGCGTGGGGCCAGGCTGGTGGCCGTCTCGATGTGATGTCCGTCATGTGGGACGTGACGCGCATCTCTTACCGCCCAACCGCGCCTCTGTGACCGCTAATGTCCGCCGGGAGAGTGCGTTCGGAACAGCTATGTGCACAGGGAGTAAGGGGACAGCCGTGGCCAAGAAGCTCGCCGTGATCGGGGCCGGACTGATGGGCTCGGGGATCGCCCAGGTCTCCGCCCAGGCCGGGTGGGACGTCGTCCTGCGGGACGTCACCGACGCGGCGCTGAAGCGCGGCACGGACGGCATCAAGGCCTCGTACGACAAGTTCGTCTCCAAGGGGAAGCTGGAGGCCGCCGCCGCCGAGGAGGCGCTCGGCCGGATCACCACCACCACCGACCTCGACGCCGCCGCCGACGCGGACATCGTCGTCGAGGCCGTCTTCGAGGACATCGACACCAAGCGGGACATCTTCCGCACCCTGGACGGCCTGGTGAAGGACGAGACGGTCCTCGCCTCCAACACCTCCGCCATCCCGATCACCAAGATCGCGGCGGCCACCCGGCGCCCGGAGCGCGTCGTCGGCGCCCATTTCTTCTCGCCGGTCCCGATGATGCAGCTCTGCGAGCTGGTCCGCGGGCACAAGACCAGCGACGAAACGCTGGCCAAGGCCCGTGAGTTCGCCGAGGGCGTCGGCAAGACCTGCATCGTCGTCAACCGCGACGTCGCCGGCTTCGTCACCACCCGCCTGATCTCGGCGCTCGTCGTCGAGGCCGCCAAGCTCTACGAGTCCGGGGTGGCCACCGCCGAGGACATCGACATCGCCTGCAAGCTGGGCTTCGGGCACGCGATGGGCCCGCTGGCCACCGCCGACCTGACGGGTGTCGACATCCTGCTGCACGCCACCGGCAACATCTACACGGAGTGCCAGGACGAGAAGTTCGCGCCGCCGGAGATCATGCGCCGCATGGTCGACGCCGGGGACCTCGGCCGCAAGAGTGGACAGGGCTTTTACCAGCACTGACGACAAGGCCGCCAGCTGATTCACCCTCTGGGGTGAATTAGGCATTGGTTCGCCGGTCGGCGGCAACTTTGTCGTGTGAGAGGCAGTCAGTTCTTTAGAACCTCACCCATACCAGGCACCACTCCCGGGAGCGCATATGCACATCAGGGGCGACCACGCCGAACTGGTCGTCGGGGGGCGCCTCGACGTCCGCAGCGCGGCGGACGCCCGTACGGTGCTGCACTCCGCCCTCGACTCCGGCCGCGGTGACCTGGTGCTCGACCTCACCGAGCTCGATTCCTGGGACGCCACGGGGCTCGGCGTCATCATGGGCGCGCACCGCCGCGCGGGGCGCACCGGCCGCCGGCTGGTCCTGCGCGGCGTGCCCGACCGGATGCAGCGGCTGCTGGTCGCGACCCGGCTGCACCGCATCCTCGCCATCGAGGGCGGCATCGCGGCGGAGTGCCTGCCGAGGGTCTGAGGGCCGGGCCGGACCCGGGGTGCCGGCCGACCCGCGTGGTCCGATCCGGGCCCGAACCATCCCGAACCGGCCTGATTCCGATCTCGTACAGGTCCGATCCGGGCCCGAATCCGCTTCGATTCCGGTCCGGTCCGGGCTTGCCGCCCGGTGCGCGACCCCCCGCGCCGATTGCCGGTACGGTGTGCCGGGAGGGGCCGGTGGGGTGCCGGTGCCACCCGTCGACCCATCCTGACGAGACTGTGACGTCCCCCGGGCGGCAGAGCCCCCTCGCATTCATGGATACTGTGCGAAGGTCTGAGGTTCGGTTTTCCCGCCGCATAAGGCCGCATCAGCACGCCCACGGCGGGCACCGGACGCGAAGCGCCGGCCGGGTACACCCCGGCCGAGGGTTGAGGGAGTGCGGACAGGCCGGGAGGGCACGACGGCACGCCACGCATCTGGGGGGCTTTGACCATGGACCCGACGAACCGATCCGACGAGTTCGACGACCGCGGCCCGGAGCCCGCCGACAGCGGCTCCGAGCGCCCGGCGGCGGGCCACGACACCCCGGGCGCGGGCGCCGGACCGGTGCGCGTCGTCCAGCTCGTCGCCGCCGAGTACGTCCTCACCGTCAACCCCGTCGACGGCAGCGAGATCGAGCCCTGCCTGCCCGGCCGGCGGCCCGACCGCCCCGGCCGGCGCGGCGCCGCCGACCGCGCCGAGCTCGACCGGGCCTCCGTCCCGCCGGCCCCCGCCCGCCAGGTAGGCCCCGAGCTGCCCCTGCTGGACCGCCAGGAGGAGCGGGAGCGGCTGTCCCGGCTGCTCTCCCGCGGCCGCTCCGTGCGCCTCACCGGTCCCTCCGGCTCCGGCCGCACCAAACTCCTGGAGGCCGTCGCCGAGGACTGCGCGGACCTCGCGCCCGACGGCGTCGTCCGCCTCAGCGGCCACCACCGCACCACCACCGACCTCCTGTACGAGCTGTACGCCGCCGTCCACGACGCGCCGCGCTACCGCCCGGACAGAGCCGAGCTGCTCTCCGCCGTCCACGAGATCGGCGCGGTCGTCGTCCTCGACGACCTGGAGTTCGGCGGCGCGGCCCTCGACGAGCTGCTCGACGCCACCCCCGAGTGCGCCTTCCTCCTCGCGGCCACGCCCGAGATCGCCGCGCCGTCCGCGGACTCCCACCTCGAAGAGGTGTTCCTCGGCGGGCTCGACCGCACCGGCTGCCTGGAGCTGCTGGAGCACGCCGTGGACCGGCCCCTCACGGACGAGGAGGCCGACCGGGCGGCGGACCTGTGGTTCGCCTCCGAGGGGCTCCCGCTGCGGTTCGTCCAGGCCGGCGCCCTGCTCCGGCAGCGGGACGAGATGGCCGCCGACCCCGCCGTCGACGAGTTCGGCGTCTTCGCCGAGCGGCCCTACGTGGCCGCCGAGGCCGAGGCCGCGCCGGGCTCCGAGGGCGTGCCGCTGCCCGCCCTCGCCGAGATCACGGCGCCGGTGCCGCTGCTCGCCTCCCGGCTCGGCGACGCCGCCCGCACCACCTTGGAGTTCGCCGTCGCGCTCGGCGGCGAGGTCCCGCACCAGGCCCACCTGCCCGCCCTCGTCGGCGACACTCACGCGGACGCCGCCGTCGGCGAGCTGCTCGCCTCCGGGCTGATCACCGCCACCGGGTCGCACTACCGGCTGGCCGCCGGCGTCGCCGAGGCGCTGCTGGCCGAGGGCTACGGCGCCGAGGCCGCCGACCGCGCGCACTCCGCCGCCCAGCACTACGCGTGGTGGTCCGGCCACCCGTCGGTGGCCCCCGAGCGCGCCGCGGCCGAGGCCGACGCGATCCTCGCCACGATGGGCGTGCTGGCCGCCGACGGCACGGCCGGCCACCCGGCCGCCGCCGTGCTGCTGGCCCGCACGGCGGCGCCCGCCTTCGCCGCGGCGCTGCACTGGAGCGCCTGGGAACGCTGCCTCCGGCACGGCCAGGAAGCCGCCAGGCGCTCGGGCGAGGTCGGTGAAGAAGCGTATTTCCACCACGAGTTGGGCGTCCTGGCGCTGTGCACCGGGAACCTCGACCGGGCCCGCGCCGAGCTGGAGGCGTCCGTCGGGATGCGCGGCGTCCTCGCGGACAAGCGCGGCGCCATAGCGGGCCGCCGGGCGCTCGCGCTGGTCGCGGACCGCTCCGGCCTGTCGATGGGCGCCGCCGCGGTGCCCATGGCCGTGCCCCGGAACGAGCCGGGCCGGCCGGGCTCCGTGCCGCCCTCCCTCTCCAAGCCCCCCGCCGGCCCGCCCGTACCGCCGCGGGAGCCGGTCCCCGGCCGTACGCCCGCGGGCGAGGAGGTGCCGGCCGCGCGCAGCGAGGAGTCGGCCACCCCGCCCTCGGCGCTGGTCCCGCCGGGCCGGGACGCCTCCTCGACGACGGTCGTGAACCGGGTGGTGGGCGGCGGCGCGGCGCCCTTCGCGGGCCAGGGGGGTGCCATGGGCCAGGGCGGCGCCTTCGGCCGGAGCGGTGCCCCGGGCCAGGGTGCCGGCGCCGCACCGGCCGGTGCGGCCGGCCGGGCCCCGCGGCAGCCATGGGCGCGGAAGCTGATGGTGGCCGGCGCCCGCCGCAACCTCGCCGCGGCCGGCGCGGGCACCTTGCTCGCGGCCGTGCTCGGCACCGTCGTGACGCTGGGGATCACCTCCGGCGGCCAGGACGGCGACTCCTCGGACGGCGGTGTGAAGCCCGACCGCTCCGCGTCCCAGCAGGACGGCGACAACCCCATGAACGCCGACCAGCCGGCCCACGGCGGCCCCGGTCACGCCCAGGTGCCGGGCAAGCCCGGTAAGCCCGGCCAGTCGGCCGGCCCGGGAGCCTCGGGCAGCCCGTCGCCGGGCGCCTCCGGCAGCGCGTCGCCGAGCGGCTCCCCGAGCGCCAGTGGCGAGCCGTCGCCGTCGTCCTCGTCCTCCTCGGGCGGGGCCTCCCGCAGTCCCTCGCAGTCGCCGGGCGGCGGGTCCTCGAAGCCGTCGGACAAGCCCTCGCCCAGCAACAGCGGCGGCGGGCAGTCACCGTCCCAGTCCCCGGCGCCCGAGTCCAGCAGCCCGTCCCAGCCGGCGTCGGGCGGCGGCTCGTCGGCGGCCAGCCAGTCGGCGGCGGGGCAGCCCGCGGGGGGTCGGCCGGCGGAGGGGGAGTCGGCACCGGTGGTGTGACGGGGGCCGTGGGGCCCGAGGGGGCCTGAGCGGCCCTGGAGCATGCGCGGAGGCCCGTACGGCCTGTGTCTTCGACGACGCGGGCGGTACGGGCCTCTGGTGTACGGGCCGGGTGGGCCGCTGCGCGGGGCTTTGTCCCCTACCCGCCCCTTCCCGAACCGGGGGCGAGCCCCCGGGCCCCCTTTTCCGCGCTTCGCGCGGTGTCCTCAAACGCCGGACGGGCTGGATTTTCCAGCCCGTCCGGCGTTTGAGGACATTGGGAAGGGGCGCGGTGGGGAAGCCCCCTCCGGTCAGAACAGCCGCAGCTTGTCGTCCTCGATGCCGCGCATCGCGTCGTAGTCCAGGACCACGCACCCGATCCCCCGGTCCGTCGCCAGCACCCGCGCCTGCGGCTTGATCTCCTGCGCGGCGAAGACGCCGCGGACCGGTGCCAGGTGCGGGTCGCGGTTGAGGAGCTCGAGGTAGCGGGTGAGCTGCTCGACGCCGTCGATGTCACCGCGGCGCTTGAGCTCCACGGCCACGGTCGCGCCGTCGGCGTCGCGGCAGAGGATGTCGACCGGGCCGATGGCCGTCTGGTACTCGCGGCGGATCAGGGTGTAGCCCTCGCCGAGGATCTCGATGCGGTCCGCGAGGAGCTCCTGAAGGTGTGCTTCCACGCCGTCCTTGATGAGGCCGGGGTCGACCCCGAGCTCGTGCGACGAGTCGTGCAGCACCTCCTCCATAGTGATGATCAACTTCTCGCCCGCCTTGTTGACAACCGTCCAGACCGATCCGTCGCCCTCCTTCAGGGTGCAGGGCGGGGACATCCAGTTGAGGGGTTTGTAGGCCCGGTCGTCCGCGTGGATCGAGACGCTGCCGTCCGCCTTGACGAGGATCAGTCGCGGGGCGGAGGGGAGGTGGGCGGTGAGCCGGCCCGCGTAGTCCACGGAGCAACGGGCAATGACGAGACGCATGGTGAGTCACGCTACTCGACACCTGCCCCTCGACGCGATTCGCCTCTTTTCGTGCGCCCGCCGTGGCCGGTTGTTGGTGCGTTCTCCTGGTGCCCCCGCAGTGGCCGAATTACCGTTGATGCGGGCGGTCGTCGTACGGGCACAGGGCGTCGTCGTCCGCTCGCCCATCCCTGAGACCCCGCGCGCGGGGTCGCGAGAGGAGAACTCATGTCGCTCGACGTCTCACCGGCCCTCCTTGAACAGGCCGAGCGAGGCGAGGTCGACGAAGCGGAATTCGTCGACTGCGTCCGGACCTCCCTGCCGTACGCGTGGGAAATGATCAGCTCCTTGGTGGCCCGGCTCAGGATCGACGGTGGCGAGTTCGCCGACAACCAGACGCCTCCGCCGGATGAGCGGGCCCGTGGGCAGCTGCTGCGCGCCCTGGCGAGTGACGCGATCCGCGGTGCGCTGGAGCGGCACTTCGGTGTGCGGCTGGCGTTCCAGAACTGCCACCGCGTGGCGGTCTTCCCGCTCGACGCCTCCGCCGACGACCGCCTGGCCCGCTTCACCTCGATCCGGGGCCAGCTGCTGAACCAGTCCCCGGAACTCAGGGACTGCTGAGGCGGGTGTGCTGCCGTTCCGCACGTGTACGACGTGAGCGGTGCGGGCGGCAGCTCCGGGGCACCCCGGGGCGTCGCGTGAGCGGGCGCGCGGGCGCGTGCCGGTGGCCGGCGGAGGGGCGCGGGCGGGCCGCGTCAGGTGAGCAGGGGCAGGACCTCGCCGCCCAGCCGCCGGAGGTTGTCCTCGGTGGCGGCGAGATCGCCGGAGCCCTCGGCCAGCAGGGCGAAGCGGGTGATGCCCGTTCGCTCGGCGGTGGCCGCGAGCCGGTCGGCGCAGAGCCGGGGCGGACCCACCGGGTGCAGCTCGCAGAGGAGTTGGGTGTACTCCAGCGGATCGCGCATCCGCCGCAGCCTGCCGTCGACGGTCACATGGGCCGAGAGGCCCTGGTGCAGCCAGCCCGGCATGGCCTTGGTGAGCGTCTCCGCGGCCTCCTGCCGGCGGTCGGCGATCTGGACGACCCCGGCCGACACATGCCCGGCCGCCGCGATCTCCTCGGGCGAACGCCCCGCCTCCCGCGCGCACTTGCGCCAGAGGGCGACCATCTCGGCCTTCTCCTCGTCCCCGCTGTGCATGCCGAGCAGCATCGGCAGCCCCTGCCCGGCCGCGAGCCGGACGCTCGCGGGCGAGGTGCAGGCCACGATCACGGGCGGGCCGGAACGATCCTCCAGCTCGTCCGGGCGCGGTACGACCGGCACGGCGCGGAACCGGAAGCGCGGTCCGGCGGCGCTCACCCGGGGTTCACGCAGCCAGCGCATCAGCAGATCGAGCGATTCGGGGAACCCCTCCTCGTAGGCGTCCAGACCGGAGCCGAAGACCTCCAGATCCACCCAGGGGCCGCCGCGGCCCACCCCGAGGGTGAACCTTCCTTCGGAGACCAGGTGCAGCAGCGCCGTCTGCTCACCCAGCGCGACGGGGTGCACGGTCGGCAGCACGCTGACCGCCGTGCCCACGTGGATCCGGCGGGTGCGGCCCAGCAGCAGGGCGGCCAGCGTCACGGCGGACGGGCAGACGCCGTACGGCACGAAGTGGTGCTCGGCGAGCCAGACCGCGTCGAGCCCGGCCTCCTCGGCGACCGCCGTGGACCGCACGGCGCGGTGCAGCGCTTCCCCGTGCCCCTGCCCGGGGAACTGCGCTGCCAGGACGAATGCTCCAACGCGCATCGCTCTTACTCCTCCTAGCGACCGACGCGGCATCCCCCCACCCGAAATAACGCCTGACACGTGCCATGGGCACGGCCCGGCGTTAAGTTTTCATGATGATCGGAGAGCGGTCCCGGGCGGTGGCGCGAGGACGCCCGCCCGTGGCGGTGACCGTCACGCGTAACCTGGTCACGGCCCGTAGCTCCCCAGACCTCCGAGGTGCCCCGTGTCCCCGCGCCGAAACCGCCCGCGAGGCGGTCCAGAAAGAGCAGCCGACGTCCCCCGCGAGGCCGGCGGCGGCGATCGCTACGGACTGGAGCGGGCGGAGAGCTGGCAGGGGGAGGAGTGGGCCGTGCGCACCGTCAGCGGCGGCTCGGCGGCGAAGCACTACCGCTGCCCCGGGTGCGACCAGGAGATCCCGCCCGGCGTCCCGCACCTGGTGGCCTGGCCGCAGTACGGCGGCGGGGTCGAGGACCGGCGCCACTGGCACAAGGCGTGCTGGAACGCGAAGGACCGCCGGAGCGCGCGGCTCCAGCGGTCCCGTAACGCGCCGAGGTACTGAGCGGGGCGCGGCGCGCGCCCCTTCGTCAGGGGTCCGTCAGGCGTCGCGCTTGACGAGCGACGTGTACGCGCCGCCCAGGGCGAGGGCCGCCACGACGAGGACGATCCACAGCGGCTCCCAGCCGGTGGGGCCGGAGGCCGCCTCGGAGGCGTCGGTCCCGTAGAAGACCGCGAGCTGGTTGGGGATCGAGTACTCGAAGAGGGCCTTGCGGACCTTCTCCAGGCTCTCCCCGAACATGAACATCGCGACGACCAGCGGCAGCAGGACGACGCCCAGCATGACCGTGATCGCCCCGGCGGAGTGGCGCAGCAGCGCGCCCACGGCCAGGGCGACCAGACCCAGGGTGGCGATGAACAGGCTCACGCCGACCGTCGCCTTGAAGTACGCGGCGCCGGTGAACTCGCCGTCCCACTGGTCGGCGAGCATCGCGGAGTCGAACATGGCCACCAGCGTGGTGGCGACGAGAGTGAGCACGAACGTCAGCAGGAAGAAGACGATCGCCTTGGCCGTCAGCACCCGGGCGCGGTCGGGGCAGGCCGTCAGGGTCGTCCGGATGAGTCCCGTGCCGAACTCCGAGGAGATCGTCAGCACCCCGAGCGTCATCACGCAGATGGTGCTCAGGAGCACCCCGAAGAAGCCGAGGCCGAGCGGCGAGGCGTCGCTGTCGAGCTCGGTGTCGGTGCCGCTCACCACGCCGGCGGCGAGCAGGCCGATGCCGAGGATGAGGACGAGCATCACGCCGAGCGTCCACAGCGTGGAGCGGACGGACCTGATCTTGGTCCACTCGGACCTGAGGGCGTCGCCCAGGTTCGCCTTGCGCACCGGGATCGGCGAGACGTAGACGTAGGGCGCGGCCGGGCCGGTCCACTGCTGCTGCGGGGGCATGCCCGGCTGACCGGGCTGCGGGGCCTGCGCGAAGGCCGGCTGCTGCGGGGGCTGGGGGGCGGTCATCGGGCGTCCTCGCTGTCACGCTTGGTCAGGTCGGCGGGGCCGGAGGGGGCGGCACCAGGGGGAGGCGTCGAAGGGGCGGCGGGGGCCGCCGGCGGCACGGGCGGGGCCGGGGGCGCCTGGGGTATGCCCTGGGGCGCCGGAGCGCCCAGCGGCTGCTGGGGCGCGGCCTGCGGCGGCATCGCCTGTGCGTACGGGTTGGGCTGCTCGCCCGCGAGCGCCGGGTAGGGGTTGCCGGCCGGGGCGGCCCAGCCCTGCGGGGCGGGGGCGCCGGGCCCGTAGCCGTACGGGTCGGCGTGCTGGAGATGCGCCCGCTGGTCGGCGGTCGAGCGGTAGTCGACCGCGCCCTGTGTCATCCGCATGTACGCCTCCTCCAGAGAGGCCTGGTGCGGGGAGAGCTCCCAGAGGCGGACGTCGGCGCCGTGGGCGAGATCGCTGATCCGGGGCAGCGGCACCCCCGTGACGCGCAGGGCGCCGTCCGGCTCGGACAGCACCTGGCCGCCCGCCTCGACCAGCGCGGCCGTGAGCTTCTCGCGGCCCTCCGGCTCGGTGTCGGGCGTCCGGACGCGCGCGAAGTCGGCCGAGTTCGCGGAGATGAAGTCCTGCACGCTCATATCGGCGAGCAGCTGGCCGCGCCCGATGACGACCAGGTGGTCGGCGGTCAGCGCCATCTCGCTCATCAGGTGCGAGGAGACGAAGACCGTGCGGCCCTCGGCGGCGAGCTGCTTCATCAGATTGCGGACCCAGAGGATGCCCTCGGGGTCGAGGCCGTTGACCGGCTCGTCGAAGAGCAGCACCTGGGGGTCGCCCAGCAGGGCCGCGGCGATGCCCAGACGCTGGCCCATGCCGAGCGAGAAGCCCTTGGAGCGCCGCTTCGCGACGTCCTGGAGGCCGACGACGCCGAGCACCTCGTCCACCCGGCGGGCCGGGATGCCGGCGAGCTGGGCGAGCGAGAGCAGGTGCATACGGGCGCTGCGTCCGCCGTGCACGGCCTTGGCGTCCAGGAGGGCGCCGACCTGGCGGGGGGCGTTGGGGAGCTTGCGGAAGGGGTGGCCGCCGATGGTGACATGGCCGGACGTGGGCATGTCCAGGCCAAGGATCATGCGCATCGTCGTGGACTTGCCGGACCCGTTGGGGCCCAGGAAGCCGGTCACCGCACCAGGCCGTACCTGGAACGACAGATTGTGCACGGCCGTCTTGGCGCCGTAGCGCTTCGTCAGACCGACTGCCTCGATCATTCTCCGCCCCTCGCGAGCTTTCGTCGGGGCGCGTGCCCCCGTAAGGCTTAGGAGGATAACGAGAAGCTGACGGTTCCCGTTTTGTGAGAGTTAAGCGCGCGGTAGGTGAGACGGCGCGGTCCGTGGCCGGAGCGGGGGAGCCGGGGGCAGCTCGTCGTAGCGGCGCGGGGCGGCGCCGGCCTCCTCGGGCGCGGGCAGGCCGCTCGCCACCGGCAGCGGGCACCGGCCGCGGAGGAGCCGGCGGCCCTCCGCCCGGACCGCCTCGTCGGCCCGCGCCCGGGCGACCCAGCTGGCCGGGTCCGGGCCGAGCAGGGCGCGCAGCTCCGCCGAGGCGGCGAGCAGCCCGCTGAGCAGGGCGTGCTGATCGCCGCCGCCCGGGAGCGGCGCCCCGGTGGCCGGGTCGGTGAGGACGCCGTGCACGCTGACGTAGAGATACGCGCCACCGAGCCGCTCGCCGGACGGCATGGACATGGGGAAGTCGGCCCCGGGGAGCAGGGTCCGCCGGTAGTTGAGCTCGGTGGCGTCGACGGCCGTGAGCTGCTCGGCGTCCAGCCAGCTGATCACCAGCAGGCGGTCCGCGGCCGGCTCGGCGTACGGGGCCGCCGCCACATAGCCGTGCCGCCCGATGTGGCCCGAGCAGCCCACCCCGACGCCGCGCACCCGCACCGGCACCATCGGCACGGTCGTGGACAGGCCGTGCCGGGTGAGCTTGTGGTGGAGCTGGGCGGGGGAGGCGTTGGAACCGACGGCGATCACGGGGTGGCGCCCGCCCGCCGGGGGCCGGCCGAGCGCGCCCAGGGCGGTGTCGAGCCGGGGGCCCGCCTCCGGCGGCCCGGCCTCGTCGGTGACCACCCGCCAGTCGCCGAGCCGCAGCCCCTCGCCCGCGCACAGCGGCAGCAGCTGGTCGCCGGTGAGCAGCGCGGGCTCGGTGACCGGGCGGCCGGGGTAGGTCAGGGGCAGCTCGGCGGGCGCGCCGTCGAGTCCGAGGGCTGCCAGGCTGCGGTCCGTCACCGGCGCCCGTCCTTCCCGGGCGTACGCGCCCGTCCCCCCGCTCCGGTCCCTCCGGGCGGCTACGCGTCGCGCTTCTTGAGCAGGGCGTACGCCCCGATCAGTGCCGCGACCACCCACAGCACCATGATCGTGAAGCCGCCCCAGGGGCCGTACGGGGTGTCGTCGTCGACGGTCACGACCTGCATGACCTTGTGGCCCGCCTGGTCGGGGAGGTACTGGCCGACCTTCTTGGTGGCGCTGACGTTCCCCAGGATGCTGGAGACCAGGAAGAAGAACGGCATCAGGATGCCCAGCGACAGCATGGGGCTGCGCAGCATCGTGGCGACGCCCATCGAGAAGACCGTGATCAGGGTCATATAGAGCCCGCCGCCGATGACGGCGCGCAGGACGCCGGGATCACCGAGGGACGCCTTGTGTTCGCCGAGCATCGCCTGGCCGACGAAGAACGCGACGAAACTCGTGATCATTCCGACGGCCAGCGCGAGCAGCGTGGCGACGGTGATCTTGCTGAACAGGAAAGTCCCCCGTTGGGGAACGGCGGCCAGCGAAGTCCTGATCATTCCCGTGCTGTATTCGTTCGAAACCACCAGCACACCAAAAACAATCATCGCGAGCTGTCCGAGCCCCGTGCCCGCGAAACTCGTGAACGTCGGATCGAAATCGATCCGGTCCTCCGCCGACAGTTTTTCGAACTCATTCTTGGACAACGCGCTGATCAGCGCGCCGAGAGCGACCGTCACCACGACCGCGAGACCGAGCGTCCACACCGTGGAGCGCACGGATTTGATCTTTGTCCATTCCGACCGGAGTACCTGGGCCGCCACCGCCATCGTTCACGATCCCTTCTTGCGCCGGTCGGCGCCCCAGCCGGCACCCGGCGGAGGATCACCCGGCCCCTGGCCGGCGGCCGGGACCGGCCGCCCCGGTGCCGGGTCAGGGCCCGGCGAGCTGTGCGCGTGGTACTCCACGGATCCGGCGGTGAGCTGCATGAACGCCTCCTCCAGGGAGGCCTGCTGCGGGCTCAGCTCGTGCAGCACGATCTGATGCCGCGCCGCGAGCTCGCCCAGCCGCGCGGCGTCCGTGCCGTCGACCTCCAGGGTGCCGTCCACGGTGGTCACCGGGGTGACCCCGGCGCCGGCCAGCACATCCAGCAGCCGCTCGTGTTCCGGCGAGCGCAGCCGGACGTACGAGCGGGAGTTCCGCGCGATGAAGTCGGCCATCGAGGTGTCGGCGAGCAGCCGGCCCTGGCCGATGACCACGAGGTGGTCGGCGGTCAGCGCCATCTCGCTCATCAGGTGCGAGGAGACGAAGACCGTGCGCCCCTGGGCGGCCAGGTTCTTCATCAGATTGCGGATCCAGTGGATGCCCTCGGGATCCAGGCCGTTGACCGGCTCGTCGAACATCAGGATGCGAGGGTCGCCCAGCAGGGCGCCCGCGATGCCCAGGCGCTGGCCCATACCGAGCGAGAAGCCCTTGGAGCGCTTCCTGGCCACCGAGGTCAGGCCGACCGTGTCCAAAACTTCCCGCACCCTGGAGTCGGGGATTCCGTTGCTCTGCGCCAGACACAGCAGGTGGTTGTAGGCGCTCCGGCCGCCGTGCATCGCCTTCGCGTCCAGCAGGGCGCCCACGGCCCGCAGCGGATCCCGCAGCTGGCGGTAGTGCTTGCCGTCGATCAGGACCGTGCCGGCCGTGGGATTGTCCAGATCGAGCATCATCCGCATGGTCGTGGACTTGCCCGCGCCGTTGGGACCCAGGAAGCCGGTGACGATCCCGGGCCGCACCGTGCAGGTGAGGCCGTCCACGGCGAGCTTGTCGCCGTAGCGCTTGGTCAGACCCTGGAGCTCGATCATTCAGCCACGGTAAGGGCCCTCCCGGCCGCCCGCCACCGGTGGCGGGCCATCCGGATGGCGTCCCGCGACCGGCCCTTCCCGGCGCGCCCCCGGCGTGCGCTCCGGCACGCACCGATGCCCCGGGCGCCGCCGTCGGGCGGCACACGGGGCATCGGTGTACGGGGGTGGGTGCTGCTCTCCGCTCGTCCTCGCGGGCGCGGGGTCAGCGGCTCTGCTGGGCCGGGACGCCGCGGGAGATCGGCTCGTCGTCACCGGGGACACCGGCCGCGGCCACGGCCGCGCCGGTCAGCGTGGCCAGCATCTCGCGGACGTTGGTCAGCTGGGCGTTGATGGAGTCGCGGCGGTTGGTCAGCGCCGCCAGCTCGCGCTCGGACTCGCTGCGGATGCGGTCCGCCTTGGCGTTGGCGTCGGCCACGATGTCCTCGGCCTGGCGCTGCGCGGTCTCCACCGTCTGGCGGGCCCGGCGCTCGGCGTCCGTCCGGAGCTTCTCCGCCTCCAGGCGCAGCTGCTCGGCGCGGTGCTCGATCTCCGCCAGCCGCTTCTCGGCCTTCGCCTGACGGGACGCCAGGTCGCGCTCGGACTGCTCACGGCGCTTGGCCAGGTTGGTCTCGAAGTCCGCGGCGGCCTGGGCGGCCTTGGCCCGGGTCTCCTCGAAGAGGGCGTCCGCCTCCTCGCGCTTGGACTGCGCGTCCTTCTGCGCCTCGGCACGCAGGGTCGCGGCGTCGCCCTTCGCCTTCTCGACGATCCGGGCGCCCTCGTCCTCCGCCTTGGCCTTGCGGTCGGCGGCGAACGACTCGGCGTCGTTGCGCACCTGCTGGGCGGCCGACTCGGCCAGCTCGCGGTGCTGCTCGGCCGCGCGGCGGGCCTCCTCACGCAGATCCTTGGCCTCTTCCTCGGCCAGCCGCAGGATCTTCTCGACCCGGGCCCCCAGCCCCGCGTAGGACGGTTCCGCGTCGTTGACCTGGGCCTGAGCATTCTGCGTTTCGAGGTGGAGCTCCTCGATGCGCTTTTCCAGAGAGGTGATTCGGGCCAGTGCGCTGTCACGGTCGGCGACGAGCTTGGTAATGCGGTCGTCCACCTGGCCGCGGTCGTATCCACGCCGCACGAGCTCGAAGCCGAAGGGGGAGGAAGTGTCACTCATGGGGTTCCTGTCATAAGAGACCGGTGAGGTGATAGAGGGAATCCTAGGGGTGCGAGCGGCGTGGCATCGAGTGGAAGGTCGGCAAACCTGGAGAATGTCCCCTCGTTTGAGTGGCTACTTCTGGGACTGCTTACCACCCGATCGAGTTGCACCCGCACCCGCTGCCGCCTTCACCCCGCCCTCTTTGGCGCTTCCCGTCCCCGGGGCCTCAAAAGATTCCAACGCTTCCAACACGTCCTGGACACGGGAAATCTCGGCATTGATGTCCTCGCGGCGGCGCACCAGCACCTCCAACTCCCGCTTCCCCTCGTCCACCAGACGCTTGGCCTCCTCCGCACCCTCGGTGCGCAGGCGCTCCGCCTCGCGTACGGCGGCCGCCTTCTTGTCCTGGGCCTCCTTCAGCAGCGCCTGGGACTCCCGCACCACGGCGGCCTTCTTCTGCTCCGCCTCCTTGAGCAGACCCTCCGCCTTGCGCACGGCGGCGAGCCGGACCTTGCTCGCCTCGTTGCTGGCGTCCGAGACGAGCGTCTTCGCCTTCTCCTCGGCCTCCGCGAGCTGCTCGGTCGCCGCGGCCACCAGCTTGTCGACGCGCTCGCCCGCCGACTGCATGGCCTCGGCGGCCTCCCGGCGCGCCCGGTCGTGCAGCTTCTCGACCTCGCTGTCCACCCGGGTGCGCAGCTCGTCCGCGCGCTCCCTTATGGCCGTCGCGTCCCCGCGCGCCTCGGCGAGCAGGGTGTTGGCGTCCGTACGGGCCTGCTCCACCAGGGTGTTGCCCTCGCCGGTCGCCTCCGTGACGATCCGCTCGGCCTCCCGGCGGGCGGCGCCCACCATGGTGTCCGCCTGCTCCTCGGCCGCGGCGGCGGCCCGCAGGGCCTCCTCCTGGGCCTTCGCGACGAGCGCGTCCGCCTTCTCGGCGGCCTCGGCCAGCCGCTGGGCCGCGGCCTCCCGCGCCTCGTCCGCCGTACGGTCGCCCTCGGCCCGCGCCTCGGCGACCAGCCGCTCCGCCTCCAGGACGGCGTCGGCCTTGATCTTCGCGGAGTCCGCGCGCGTGCTGTTGGCGTTCTCCTGCGCGGAGCTCAGCGCCGCCGCGGCCTCGGCGGCCATCCGCTCCGCCTCGGCAGTGGCCTCCGCGACGAGCTTGTCCGCCTGCTCCGCCGCCTCCGCGCGACGGGCGTTCGACGCCTCCCGGGCCTCGTCCACCATCCGCTCGGCCTCGCGCTGCGCGCGCTCCAGGGCCTCGGCCCCGTCCGCCCGCAGCCGGTCCGCCTGCGCGGTCGCCTCGGCCCGGGTCCGCTCGGCCTGCTCGGCGGCCTCCGCGCGGCGCGCCTCGGCGGCCTCCCGGGCCTTCTCCAGCCCGGCCGCGGCCTCGGCCGCCATCCGCTCCGCCTCGGCCGTGGCCTCGGCGATCAGGGCGTCCGCCTGCTCGGCCGCCTCGGTGCGGTGGGCGTTCGCCGCCTCCCGCGCCTCGTCGACGATCTTGTCCGCGTCGTCCTGCGCGGACGAGGTCAGCTCGGCCGCGGCGTTGACGATCCGCTCCGCCTCGGCGTGCCCCTCCGTCCGCATCTTGTTCGCGTCCTCGCGGGCCTCGGCCCGCGCCCGCGCCGCGTCCTGCTCGGCGGAGGCCAGCGCGTCGGACGCGTCCGTACGCATCTGCTGGGCCTTCGCGGAGGCGTCGGACACCATCCGCTCCGCCTCGGCCGTCGCCTTGGCGATCAGCGCGTCGGCGTGCTCCGCCGCCTCCGTGCGGTGGGCGTTCGCGGTCTCCCGCGCCTCGTCCACCGTCCGCTCGGCCACGGACACCAGACGCTCGGCCTCCGCCGTCGCCTCCGACGTGAGGGTGCCGGCGGCCTCGCGGGCCTCCTCCAGCGTCCGCGCGGCCTCCGCCCGCACCCGGTCCGCCTCCTCGGCGGCCTCCGCACGGTGCGCCTCGGCGGCCGCGCGGGCCTCGTCGACGGTGCGGGCGGCCTCGGCGACCAGCCGCTCCGCCTCCGTCGTCGCTTCGGCGATCAGGGCGTCCGCCTGCTCGGCGGCCTTCGCCCGGCGGGCGTCGGCGGCCTCGCGGGCCTCGTCGACGGTGCGGGCGGCCTCGGCGACCAGCCGCTCCGCCTCCGTCGTGGCCTCGGCCACCAGGGCGTCCGCCTGCTCGGCCGCCTCCGCGCGACGGGCGTCCGCCGCGGCGCGCGCCTCGTCGGCCGTACGCGCCGCGTCCCGCCGTGCCTCCTCCACCGCGGCCTCGGCGTCGGTGATCAGCCGCTCGGCCTCGGACATCGCCTCGGCCAGCAGCTCGTCGGCCTGCTCGGCCGCCTCCGTACGACGGGCACCGGCGGCCTCGCGGGCCTCGTCCAGCGTGCGGGCGGCCTCCGCCTCCAGCCGCCGGCCCTCGGCGATCGCCTCCGCGACCGTGCGCTCCGCGAGCGACTTGGCCGCCTCGGACGCCTGCTGCGCCTCCGCCCGCGTACGGGCCGCGTCCTCGCCGGCCCGCTCCCGCTCGGCGTAGGCGTCCGCACGGACCCGGTCCGCCTCCACCTGCGCGTCGGTGACCGTGCGCTCCGCGTTGTGCTCGGCGGCCGAGCGCAGCCCGGCGATCTCCTCCTCGGCCTGCTCGTGCAGCCCGGCGACGGAGTCCCGCACCTGCTGAGCCG
This sequence comes from Streptomyces albireticuli, assembly GCF_021228125.1. Lineage (GTDB taxonomy): Bacteria > Actinomycetota > Actinomycetes > Streptomycetales > Streptomycetaceae > Streptomyces > Streptomyces albireticuli. Next base: position 171,772 of record NZ_JAJQQS010000012.1, on the reverse strand, counting down.
TCTGCTCCGCGGCGGACACCAGCTCGGCCGCGCGCGCCTCGGCCTCCTCGACCAGGCGCCGCGCCTCCTCCTGCGCCTCCGTGACCCGCTTGCGCGCCGACGCGAGGAGCTCCTCGCTCTGCTCGCGCGCCGCCTCCCGCTCCGCCTGCGCCTCGGTCCGGGCGTCGCCCAGCAGCTCCTCGGCCTCCCGGCGGCGCCGGGCGGCCTCCTCCTGGGCGGCGGCCAGCGCCTCGGCCGCCTCGGCGGCCGTACGCTCCGCGGCGGCGTTCGCCTCGGCCCGCACCCGGTCGGCCTTCTCCCGCGCCTCCGAGCGCAGCCGCTCCGCCTCGGCGTTCGCCTCGGCCCGCAGCCGCGCGGCCACCGACTCGCCCTCGGTACGGGCGGCGGCCGCCTCCTCGGCGGCCTCGGTCCGCAGCTCCTCGGCCTCCGCCTCGGCCTGCTCGCGCAGCGCGCGCACCCGCTCCGCGGCCTCCGCGCGCTGCCGCTCGGTCTCCTCGCCGGCCTCCCGGCGCAGCCGCTCCGCCTCCGCGCGGGCGTCGCGCAGCGCCTCCTCGGCGGCCTCCACCCGCTGCTCGGCCTCGGTGTGCAGCCGGGTCAGCTCGGCGTCGGCCTCCTCGCGCCGCGTCTCCGCGGCCCGCTCGGCCTCCTCCCGCAGCCGCTTGGCGGCCTCCGCGGCCTCCGTACGGGTGCGCTCGGCGTGGTCCTCGGCCTCCTCGGCCATCTCCTCGGCCTCGGCGCGGGCCCGCTCCAGAGCCTCCTCGGCCTGCTTGCGCAGGGTCGCGGCCCGCTCGGCCGCCTCCCCGCGCACCCGCTCGCTCTCGGCGCCCGCGCCGGACCGGGTCTCCTCGGCGTCGGCCTTGGCCTTGGCCAGCAGCTCCTCGGCGGTGCTGGCCGCCTCCTCGATCTGCTGGAGCGCCTCCCGGCGGGCCTCGCTCCGCAGCCGCTCGCCCTCGGCGACGGCGTCGGCCCGCAGCTGCTCGGCCTCGCCGCGCAGCCGCCGCGCCTCCTCCTGGAGCTCGACGGTCCTTGCGCGGTACTCCTTGGTGTCGTCCTTCGCCTCGCCCTTGAGCTGCTCGGCGGTGTCCGCGGCCTGCTCCCGCAGCCGCTCGGCCTCCGCCTCGGCCTCACCGCGGATCCGCTCCGCCTCCGCGGCGGCGGCCTTCGTGGTGGCCTGGGCGTCCTCCGAAGCCTTGGTCAGCACCTCCTCGGCGGTCCGGGCGGCCTTGGCGAGCTGCGCCGCCGAGTCCTCCGCGGCGGCGCTGCGCGCCTTCTCGGCGGCCTCGGCCAGCAGCCGCTCCGCCTCCGCCCGCGCGTCGTCGCGCAGCTGCTCCGCCTCGGCCCGCAGGGCCTCCGCGTCCTTGGTGGCCTCGCCGACCACCCGGGCGATCTCCGCCTTGGCCGTGCGGGAGCGCTGCTCGTTCTCCGACTCGGCCGAGGACAGCCGGTGCTCCGCCGACTCCTTGGCCTCCGCGAGGAGCTTCTCGGCCTCCGCCCGCGCCTCGCGCAGGGTGGTGTCCGCCTCCTGGACGCGGGCCTCGGCCGTACGCGTCAGCTCCGCCGAGGCCGCGCGGGCCTGGTCGGACTCCGCGCTGGTCACCGTGCGCAACTGCTCGGCGTGGTCGGTGGCCTCCTGCGCCTGCGCGGAGGCGGCCGTCAGCAGCCGCTCCGCGTCGGAGCGGGCACGCCGCAGCAGCGCCTCGGCCTCGGCGCGGGCCTCCTCGGCGGCGGCGCTCAGCCGGCCGCGGGCCTGCTCGGTCAGCCGCTGGGCCTCCGCGCGGGCCGTGGCGAGGGCCTGCTCGGACTCCGCGCGGGACTCCTCCAGCAGCCGTCTCGCCTGCGACTCCGTACGGGCCCTGAGCTGCTCGGCCCAGGCCACGTTCTCGTTGACGTGCGACTCGACGGTCTGGCGGCGCTCGTTGAGCTCCTCGTCCAGACGCTGGCGGCGGGCGACGGCCTCCGCGTGGAGCTCCGCCTCCATCCGCGCCTGACGCTCCGCCTGCTCCTGGAGCAGGCGCTGCGTCTGGGCGCGCGCCTCCCGCAGCTCGCGCTCGGCGTCGGTGCGCAGCTGTTCGGCCTGAATCTGGGCATTACGGAGCAACTGCTCCGCCTGGTACCCGATGTCGGCGGTGTCGTACGCCGGACGGTGGGCGAGGTTGCGGCGCGCCTCGTGGAGCTTGGCGCGCAACACCTCGACCTGATATCCGAGGTCGTCGGCGTGCTGGACCGCCTTCTCCCGCTCCTTCTTCAGCCGCTCCATCTCGGCTTCGAATTGCGAGAGGTGGTCGTCAGCCTCGTAGCGGTCGTTGCCCCGCACTGCGCGGTCCCATCCGTCCCCTGGTCGCGTTGGCGGCCGGCCCCGTCCCGCGTAACCGGTGGAACCCGGAGCCCGCCCTTCCGAAGAAATGGTGTCAGATCATCGGTACAGCCTGGGCCGGGCCCCCACCCCTGACCCCGGCCGGACCTGCACTCTACCGGCCGGGGGAGGTGCGGGTCAGTGCTCCGGGTCGGCGGGGGGTGCCGAGGTGACCAGTTCGGTCAGTACGCCGTGGCAGTCCTTGGGGTGCAGAAAGGTGATGCGGGACCCCATGGATCCCTTACGGGGCTCGTCGTAGAGGACGCGTACGTCCTTCTTACGGATCGCGTCCGCGTCGGCGTCCACATCCGGCGTACCGAACGCGATGTGGTGAACGCCCTCCCCGTTCTTGGCGAGCCACTTCCCGACCGCCGAGTCCTCCCGGATCGGCTCCAGGAGCTGGAGGTAGGAGGCGCCGCCGTCCGAGGTCTCATTGATCTTGAGCATGGCCTCGCGCACGCCCTGCTCCTCGTTGACCTCGGAATGGAACACCTCGAAGCCGTAGGTGGCACGGTAGAACTCGACAGTCCGGTCGAGGTCGAAACAGGCGATCCCGATGTGGTCGATGCGCGTCAGCATGGAACCAGTGCACCCCTCGCGCGAGCGGTTACGCAACGTGCGCGCGATCACACCCGCCGCCCGGTGACCGGGCGCGTACCGCTCAGTACATTGACGGAAACCATCGTTAACCTCTCCGCTCGAAGGGGCCGCGCCTCATGTCTGGTACGAACGGTTCGACCGGCAACACCTCCGTGATCGTCGCGGGCGCCCGCACACCCATGGGCAAGCTGCTCGGGTCCCTGCGGACCTTCTCCGCGGCCGACCTCGGAGGCATCGCCATCAAGGCGGCCCTGGACCGGGCCGGCATCGGCGGCGACCAGGTGCAGTACGTGATCATGGGGCAGGTGCTCCAGGCGGGCGCCGGCCAGATCCCGGCCCGTCAGGCGGCCGTCAAGGGCGGCGTCCCCATGAGCGTCCCGGCCCTGACCATCAACAAGGTCTGCCTCTCCGGCCTCGACGCCATCGCCCTCGCCGATCAGCTCATCCGCGCGGGTGAGTTCGACGTCGTCGTCGCCGGCGGCATGGAGTCGATGACCAACGCCCCGCACCTGCTCCCCAAGTCCCGCGAGGGTTACAAGTACGGCGCGATCGAGATGCTCGACTCGATGGACCACGACGGCCTCACCGACTCTTTCGAGTCCATCGCCATGGGCGCGTCGACGGAGAACCACAACACCCGCCTCGGCATCGGCCGCGCCGCCCAGGACGAGATCGGCGCCCGCTCCCACCAGCGCGCCGCCGCCGCCCAGAAGAACGGCGTCTTCGAGGCCGAGATCACCCCCGTGGAGATCCCGCAGCGCAAGGGCGAGCCGGTCGTCTTCAGCAAGGACGAGGGCGTCCGCCCCGACACCACCGTCGAGGTCCTCGGCAAGCTGCGCCCCTCCTTCCACAAGGACGGCACGATCACCGCCGGCACCTCCTCGCAGATCTCCGACGGCGCCGCCGCCGTGGTCGTGATGAGCAAGGCCAAGGCCGAGGAGCTGGGCCTCGAGTGGATCGCCGAGATCGGCGCCCACGGCAATGTCGCGGGCCCCGACAACTCCCTGCACTCCCAGCCGTCCAACGCGATCAAGCACGCGCTGGACCGCGCGGGCCTGACCGTCGACGACCTCGACCTCATCGAGATCAACGAGGCGTTCGCCGCCGTCCTGGTGCAGTCAATCAAGGATCTGGGCGTCTCACCGGAAAAGGTGAACGTCAACGGCGGTGCCATCGCGCTCGGCCACCCCATCGGCATGTCCGGCGCCCGTACGGTGCTGCACCTCGCCCTGGAGCTGAAGCGGCGCGGCGGCGGCACGGGCGCGGCGGCCCTGTGCGGCGGCGGCGGTCAGGGCGACGCCCTGATCATCCACGTGCCGGGGAAGTGAACCGGGGGCCCGGCACGGGCCCCGGAGAGCGCCCCTGAGTCACGCACGTTCGGAACGGAGCAGGTCATGGTGGACGTCCCCGCACTGGTCGAGCAGGCACGGGAGGGCCGGCCGCGCGCCGTGGCCCGGCTGATCTCCCTGGTGGAGGGGGCGTCCCCGCAACTGCGCGAGGTCATGGCCGCGCTGGCCCCGCTGACGGGCAACGCCTACGTCGTCGGCCTCACGGGGTCGCCGGGCGTCGGCAAGTCGACGTCCACCTCGGCCCTGGTCAGCGCGTACCGCCGGATGGGCAAACGGGTCGGCGTGCTGGCCGTCGACCCGTCCTCGCCGTTCTCCGGGGGCGCGCTGCTGGGCGACCGGGTCCGGATGTCCGACCACGCCTCCGACCCCGGTGTGTACATCCGCTCCATGGCCACCCGCGGCCACCTCGGCGGCCTGGCCTGGGCCGCCCCGCAGGCCATCCGCGTCCTCGACGGCGCGGGCTGCGAAGTGATCCTGGTCGAGACGGTCGGCGTCGGCCAGTCGGAGGTCGAGATCGCCTCCCAGGCCGACACATCCGTGGTGCTGCTGGCCCCGGGCATGGGCGACGGCATCCAGGCCGCGAAGGCCGGGATCCTGGAGATCGGCGACGTCTATGTCGTCAACAAGGCCGACCGCGACGGCGCCGACGCCACGGCCCGCGAGCTCAACCACATGCTGGGCCTCGGCGAGGCCCGCGGCCCCGGCGACTGGCGCCCGCCCATCGTCAAGACGGTGGCCGCCCGGGGCGAGGGCACCGACGAGGTCGTCGAGGCCCTGGAGAAGCACCGGGCCTGGATGGAGGAGCGGGGCGTCCTCGCCGAGCGCCGGGCCGCGCGCGCGGCCCGCGAAGTCGAGACCATCGCGGTCACGGCGCTGCGCGAGCGGATCGGCGACCTGCACGGGGACCGCCGCCTGGGCGCCCTGGCGGAGCGCATCGTGGCCGGGACGCTGGACCCCTACCGGGCGGCGGACGAGCTGGTGGCGGGGATCACGGAGGGGCCGGGCGCGTAGGCGTCCCGGACGGATGTAACCGGACGTAACGGGCCGGAAGCGGCATCGCCGGTGCGCGAAGACTGCCGGGTTCCGGCAGTGCGGGCGGGCGGTCGCCGAGATGATCATGTGGGGGCGCGAAGAGGCCTGCCGGGGCCCGGCAAGGGCGGCCCGGCGGCCGGCCGGCGCCGGTGCGGCCCCTGGCGGCCGGTGACGGTGTCCGCAGGCGGGCCGGTGCCGCCGCCCCGGTGACGGGCGGCCGGCCGCCGCCCCGGCCGTCCGCGCGGTACGACCCACGCGACCGTTGGAGCGAACTCGTGAACACCCCTGCCCCCGGCTCCCCGTACGCCCACCCGCCGATGCCGACCCCGTACCCGCCGGCGCCCATGGAGATGCCCGGCGGCGTCAGGACCGCGCGCGTGTGCCTGTGGGTGCTCGGCGGTCTCAGCACCCTCGGCGGTCTGATCTTCTCCGCCGTGGCCGCCTTCGCGGAGCGCGGCGACTCGGAGTTCTCCATGGCCGAGATGACCGGGATCGCCGTCCTGTCCCTCATCCTGGGCGTCGCCTCGCTGATCCTCGCGGCGAAGTTCCGCACGGGCGGGAACGGGGTCCGGGTGGGGGCGCTGGTGGTGTCGGGGGTGGTGCTGCTCAACGTGCTGATCAGCCTGGCGTCGGGGGCGGTGGCGGGTGGCCCGGGGATCGCGTTGGGGGCGCTGGTGATGGTGAACTGCCTGAAGAGGGACGGGGTGAGCTGGTTCAAGCGGGTGCGGGTCTGATCCGCCGGGGGCTTTTCCCCTACCCGCCCCTTCCCGAATGTCCTCAATCCCCGGACGGGCTGAAATCAGCCCGTCCGGCGCTTGAGGACACCGCGCGTCAGCGCGGAAAGGGGGCCGGGGGCGAGGGGCGGGCCGGGGGCGAGGCCCCGCGCGGCGGCCGCCTACCCCAGTGCCTCCACCAGCTCCCGGTACAGCCGCCGTGCCGCCTCGTCCTCGGACGAGAAGGTGTCCAGGACCCGGCTCCGGCCCCGCTCCGTCAGGCTCACCTCCCACACCCCCGCCCGCTCCCGCAGCGCGTAGAACTCGGTCGCCGTGACCTCCGGCTCGTGGACGTCACCGATGCGGTAGTACTCGTCCGGAACCCCGGCCCGTCGCAGTTCCGCGCGTACGCTGTCGCTGTCCACGGCACGGCTCCCGGTGTCGGCCCGCCGCGCGAGCCCCGTGGCGCGGGCGGTGCGGGTGGAGGACTCCTCCTCCAGGTACTTGTTCTCCAGCAGCCACTTGACGTTCACGCCCTTCGGGAGGGCGGGGTCGGCCTTCTGGTCGAGCATGATCTGCTGGCCCTTGCCCGGCTGGCCGAACCAGGGGGCTATGGCGCCCTTCTGCACGCCGAACGGCTTGAGCACCTTGTAGACGTGGTAGTTGCAGACCGCGCTGCCCGGGCCCGGGTAGGTGCGCAGGTTCGACGGCGGGATGGCGCGGCCCCCGTAGGAGACGTCGGTGGGCGCCAGGAACGTGCCGGTCGGCAGGCCGAAGCGGTCGAGCTTGGTCCCCTTCGTCAGCTTGACGACCTTCCGGTCCTTCTCGAAGCCGTCGTTACCGGGCCAGTTCCAGTCCGTGTTGTCCTTCTTGCGCCACTCCTTGAGGAAGACGTCCGGGGCGGGGCTTCCCTTGCCGGTGCGCTCCCAGCCCTTGAGCAGCGGCCCCAGGGGGTTGGTGGTGGGCAGGTCCGAGGCGCCGAGCAGCCAGTCGCCCTGGAACGCCTTGGAGCAGAAGGGGTCCGCGGTCGTCGTGGGTGCGGACGCGGCGGGGGCGGCCCCCTGGGCCCGCGCCGTGCCGGCGAGCGTGCCGCCGGACAGGGCCGCGGCCGTGCAGAGGGCCACCGATATGCCTGTGCGGGTGCGTGCCTTGTGCCTCATCGTGGCTTCCTTACATCGTTCCGTCGGGGGTGACTCAGGGGAGTCCAGTGGCTACTGGCCACGACAGAACAGTGCAGGGAGGAGAGAGGCGGGCAGAAGGAGGTAACAGGCCGTTCGATCTTGACCGGAGTCGACCGGATCGGTGCGGTCGCGGTCGCTGACCTGCCGTCAGTCGCAGGTGTTGAGCATCGTGACCAGCTGGTCCGCCTCCGGCTGTGTCACCGAAAGGTCGTACAGGTGCTTCACGTCCACCCAGGCGCGGGAGTACGTGCACCAGTACGCGCGGTCCGGCGGGCTCCACTGGTCGGGGGACTGGTCGCCCTTGCTGCGGTTGGAGGCCGCGGAGACGGCGATGAGCTGCGAGTGCGCCAGGTCGTTGGCGAACTGCTTGCGCCGGGGCGTCTCCCAGCGGTCGGCCCCGGAACGCCATGCGTTGGCCAGTGGCACCATGTGGTCGATGTCGACCTGCGACGCCGAGGCGAGGGTCTTGCCGTCGTACAGGCTGTGCCAGCTGCCGCCCGTGGCCCGGCACTTGTCGTCCTGGGCGACGTTCCGCCCGTCCCGCTCCAGGACGACCTCGCGGGTGTCGCAGCCGTCGCCCTGCTGGATCCAGTGCGGGAACTTCGCCCGTGAGTAGCCGGCCATCGAGTGCGGTGCCGCGACGTTCAGGTCCGCGAGCTCGGTCCGGGCGGTGTCGGCCGGGGACGGCTCGGGCATCTGGGCGGGCGTGGCGACGGCCGTCGTGGTGGCGGTGGCGGACCCGAGGACCGCGGCCGCGGCGAGCGCGAGGGTGGCGGCGGCGGAACGCCGGGCGCGTGAGGTGAGCATGCGTCAGAAATAGCAGCGGGCTTCCGGCCGGGAGGGGCATCGCGGAAAGTCGGCGTGTCCTGGAACACACCGAAAGTTCCGCTGCGGGGACCTGCATTCATCGCCTCTCCTGTCACGGGAACCCCACATGTCACAGAACTCTCATACAAACACTCGAACCGGCGCCCCGTCCGAGACCGTCTCACTCGTCAACGCAGAGTTCCGCAGGAATCCGTACGGAGACGCCTCGTCCAGGAGTGACCGGCCCTTGAGCAAACACCGTGACATCTCGCGCCCCCGCCGCAACGGAAGGAAGAAGGACGGGAACAAGGAGGGGAGGGCGGGGGCGCGGTCCGGCAGGAGATTCATCGACTACCCGCGCCGCGGCCGGCGCGGCGTGCGGCGCTGGCTCCCGTCCTGGCGGCTGCTCCTGGGCGTCCTCACGGTGTGCGTGGGCGCTCTGGCCGGGCTCTTCGCCTGGGTCTACGTGAGCGTGGACATCCCCGACGAGAACGCGGCGGCCGTCCAGGAGGCCAATACGTACTACTGGTCGGACGGCAGTCAGATGGTGAGCCTCGGGCAGGTCAACCGGAACATCGTCCGCCTGTCGGAGGTGCCGGAGTCCACCCGGAGCGCCGTGATCGCCGCGGAGAACGAGAGCTTCTACAGCGACCGCGGCGTCTCCTTCAAGGGCATCCTCCGGGCGTTCGCCAGCACCGCCCAGGGCGGGGAGACCCAGGGCGGGTCCACGATCACCCAGCAGTACGTGAAGAACACCTACCTCTCGCAGGAGCAGACCGTCACGCGGAAGGTCAAGGAGTTCGTCATCTCGCTCAAGGTGGACCGGACGAAGAGCAAGGACGAAGTCCTCCAGGGTTATCTGAACACCAGCTGGTTCGGCCGTGGCGCCTATGGGATCGAGGCCGCGGCCCAGGCGTACTACGGAATCCCCGCGAAGAAGCTGAATCCGAGTCAGAGCGCGATGCTGGCGTCCCTGTTGAAGGGCGCCGAGCTCTACGACCCCTCGACCAGCGCGGCCAACCACGCGCGCGCGGCCGACCGTTGGAAGTGGATCCTCGACCGGCAGGTCAAGGCGGGGCTGCTGGACGAGGAGGAGCGCGAGAAGTACCGCACCTTCCCGGAGCCGCTCAAGCAGTCCATGTCCACGAGCCTGGGCGGCCAGACCGGCTACCTCGTCGACGTCGCCAACAAATACATCAAGCAGCGCACGATGCTCACCGACCAGGACCTCGCGCACGGCGGCTACAAGATCTACACCACCTTCGACAAGAACCGCCTGCGGCAGCTGACGAAGGCCGTGGAAGGCGTGCTCGCCCGGGACATCGACCCGAAGAAGCGCCCGGCCGACGAGGGCGTCCAGGTCGGCGCCGCCTCGGTGCGGCCCTCGGACGGCGCCGTCCTCGCCCTCTACGGCGGCCCCGACGCCACCAAGCACTTCGCCAACAACGCGGACACCTTCGGCGTCCCCGTGGGCTCCGCGTTCAAGCCGTTCGTCCTCGCCGCCGCCCTCAAGCGCGGGGACGCCCCCGACGGCTACTACGGCAAGGACGGCACCCTGCTCTCCGCCTCGGACGACGGGCCCGGCCCGGACGACGCGCACCCCACCCTGAGCCAGGCCCTCGTGACCGGCGGCAACGCCACCTACACACAGCTCGGCCGGGACGTGGGGCTGGAGCGGGTGCGGGACACCGCCGTGGGCGCCGGCCTGCTCAAGGGCAGCATGGCCCAGCTGGAGCAGACCTTCCCCATCGGGACGTCGACGCCCAGCGCCATCCGGATGGCAGGGGCGTACGGCACGTTCGCCAACGGCGGCATGCAGAACGACCCGTACTCGGTGACGAAGCTGCTCAAGGACGGGGTGTCCGTCGGCGGCTTCGAGGACCGGGCCAAGGCCCGGCGGGCCATGGACAAGGGCGTGGCCGACGACGTCACGGAGGTGCTCCGGGAGGCGGGGGCGAAGGGCATGGAGGAGAACGGGGTGCGAGGGACCGAGGAGCTCGGCCCCTTCGCGGCGGGCCGGACCGGCGACCAGGACCGGCTGAGGTCGGCGTGGTTCGTGGGCTACACGAAGGAACTGTCCACGGCCGTGACCATGTTCCGTACGAAGCCGGGGGAGCCGCAACTGCTGCCCATGGCGGAGGTCGGCGGCGAGGACTCGCGGCGCGGCAACGTCTTCCCGGCCCGTGTCTGGGCCGACTACACGCGCGCCGCACGGTCCTGAAGGGTGCCGGGGCGCCTCACGCGCGCGCCCCGGCCGGCGGGACCGGGGCTCAGACCCGGCCGCGCGTCGTGCGCAGGTGCTGGGCGACCGGCGCGAGCGAGGCGTGCAGCGCCTTGAGGTCGGCCTCGCCCAGCAGGTCGATGAAGTGCTCGCGGACGGAGGCGACATGGTGCGGGGCGACCTCCCGCATCATCTCCCAGCCCTGCTCGGTGAGGACGGCGTAGAGGCCGCGCCGGTCGGACTCGCAGTTCTCGCGGCGGACGAGACCGGCGTTCTCCATGCGGGTGATCTGGTGGGAGAGCCGGCTCTTGGACTGGAGGGTGGCGGTGGCGAGGTCGCTCATCCGCATCCGGTGGTCCTCGGACTCCGAGAGATTGACGAGGATCTCGTAGTCGTTGTTGGTGAGGCCGAACGGCTGGAGGTCCCGTTCGAGCTGGTGCATCAGCAGACGGCTGACGTCCAGATGGGCGCGCCAGGCGCGCTGTTCCTCTTCGCTGAGCCAGCGGGTGCCGTTCTCGGTGTCCATAGACATAGAGGAATTCTACCTAAGAAAGTTGAAAAATAAACCAGTGTGGGTGAGGTGGCGAGGTCACGCGTTCGACGTCACCCTCCGCAGGGTACCGCTCACAGCCCGAAGCGGCGCTGGAGGTCTCCCAGCTGGCCCGGCATGCGGGGCATAGATGGCTGATTAGGCGGGGTTGCGCTCGGGACGCCGGCCTGCTGCGGCACACCGCCCGTCGCGATCTCCGCCATCAGCTGCTCCGTGGACTGAAGCAGTACGGTACCGGCACCGACGAACTCGAACTGGTGCTCCTCGCCCGAGGTGCCGCCGATCCCGGTGAACGCCCGGACCCCGCCGAGGACACCGGTCAGGTACTGGTGGTCGTAGTGGTGGCACGGCGAGGGACAGTCCGCCCAGCCGACCAGGGCCTGCGGGTCGACCCGGATCGGCGGCTCGACGAAGACGACGGGGCCGTTGGAGGCCGCGACGAACTTGCCGGTGCCGATCAGGGTGAGGAAGCCGGGGACGATCGACTGCTTGAGGGACAGGGACGGCTGGAAGGCCAGCAGGTTCCCCGAGCGCACCGTGAGGTTGCCGTCCTCCAGGTCGAAGGAGTTGACGTCGAAGGAGCGGTCGGCGAGCAGCATCTTGCCCCGGCCCTCGGCCACCACCCAGTCCGCGGCGTGCAGCGGGGAGTGGAAGCTGTGGGCGATGAGGCGGTCGAGGCGGCCGTGGCCGATGCCGTGGAAGTCGATCTGCCCGTAATAGGCGATCATCTTCCCCTTCTGGAGGAACCACTGACCGTCGAGGTCCACGCTGAAGGCGTACGGATTGACGTTGTCGTCGACCGGCAGCGTGTGCGCGTCATGGATCACCGGGCCGTTCACAGCTTCTCCTCCGAGGCCTGTACATACACCGTGCCGTTGCCGGACAGCTCCAGCTGGAACGCCTCGCCCGAGCCGCGGCCGACCATCTCGCGCCAGCCGAGCGCGGCCGAGAGCTTGTTGCGGACCTCGCCGCGGTGCGCGACGTACGCCTGCGGGTCGACGTGGACGGGCCGCCCCGGGACTATCGGCAGCTCGATGAAGCCGCCGTGCGCCATCACCGCGACGGCTCCGTGGCCCTTGAGCGTCGTGGTGAACAGGCCCTGGCCCGTGACCTGGCCGCGGACCATGCCCATGACGCCGCCCTGCGAGCCCATGAACATCGTGCCCTGCTGGAGGGAGCCGTCGAAGGCGAGGAGCCGGTCGGCCTCCACGTAGAGCGTCTCGCCGGACAGCTCGATCACATGGACGTGGTGCCCGCCGTGGCCGAACATCACCGTGCCGGCGCCCTCGACGGTCATCAGGGGCGTCGCCTCGTTCGCCACCCGGCGGCCGATCATGCCCATGACGCCGCCCTGGCCGCCCGTGACGCTGGGCGTGAAGGAGACGTCGCCCTTGTAGGCGAGCATGGCGCCGCGCTGGCTGAAGAGGCGCTGGCCGGGGACGAGCTTCGCCTCGACCATGCGGGAGTTCAGGAGCCGGAAGGGCATCAGACGTCACCGCCGATCGTGTTGCGCTCGCTGGGCTGTACGTACACCAGGCCCTCGCCCTCGAAGCGGATCTGGAAGGCCTCGCCGGAGCCCTCGCCGATGAAGGTCCGGAAGTTCACCCCGGACTGGAAGTGCTGCTTCAGTCTGCCGGTGTGCGCGATGTACGCGCCCGGGTCGACCTGTAGCGGCGTCGACGGCGTGACCCGCAGGACGACCGCCTGGCCGTCCGACATGATCGCCGCCTGGCCGGAGCCCTCGACGGTCGTGGTGAACAGCCCGGTGCCCTGGGAGGCGCCGCGCAGGCCGGTGAAGGAGGTGCCGGTGCGCAGGGCGGCGTCGGTGCACAGCAGATTGCTGGACTCGACGTAGAGCGTCTCGCCGCGCAGCGTCACCAGGTTTATCTCGGTGGCGCGGTCGGCGAAGTAGCAGGTGCCGCGTCCCTTCACCTCCATCACTTCCATCTGTTCGCCGGTGAGCCGGCGGGTGACCATGCCGCGGAGGCCGTCGCCGCCGCCGGTCATCTTCTTGAACGACATCTCGCCCTCGTACGCGACCATCGCGCCGTTCTTGGCCTTGACCGCGTCTCCGGAGAGGTCGACGGCGAGAACTTTGCTCCCTTGGAGCCGAAACTGAGCCACGGGACGACGCTAGCGGCAGGACATACCGCTCGAACAGGCCCTGTTCGCCGATGCGGCCCCGGAAGCGGCCCGGAACCGTCCCGGACCGGACCCCCATCCCGTGATCGTCCACCGGGCTGAGACAATGGACCGGCTTGTGAATACCCTCACAAGCGGTAGTCGTCCCGCCACGCGGCCGACCGGCCCGCCACTCACACCCCGAAGGTGCCCCCGTGGACATCAAGACCGCCTCCGCCCTGCGCCGGCTCCGCCTGGTCTCCGCACCGGAGGCCGTTTCCTTCCTGCTGCTGCTGGTCTGCTCGGCGCTCAAGCGCATGACCGACTTCAACGCCGTACCGGTGATGGGCGCCGTCCACGGCATCCTCTTCGTCATCTACGTCCTGTTCTGGCTGGACGCCTGGAACAAGACCAAGTGGCCGCTCAAGACGGCCGCCCTCTACTTCATCCTCTCCGTCCTCCCCACCGGCGGCTTCTTCGCCGAGCGGATGCTGCGCCGTGAGGCCGAGGCGAGCGTCATCGCCGCCCGCGCCCGCAAGGAAGGCGTGGTCAACGCATGATCGTCGCCTTCTCGGTGTCGCCCCTGGGCGTCGGCGAGGACGTCGGCGAGTACGTGGCCGACGCCGTCCGCGTGGTCCGCGAGTCGGGCCTGCCCAACCGCACGGACGCGATGTTCACCTCGGTCGAGGGCGAGTGGGACGAGGTCATGGACGTCGTCAAGCGCGCCGTCGCCGCGGTCGAGGCCCGCTGCGGCCGCGTCTCCCTCGTCCTGAAGGCGGACATCCGCCCCGGCGTCACGAACGGCCTGACGTCGAAGGTCGAAACGGTCGAGCGCTACCTGTCGCAGGACTGACCCGAACCGACCCACGCGCCCCGAGCGGCCGCCCGGAGTGGACCCCCACGGTCCACTCCGGGCGGCCTCGGACCGCCACGCGCGGCACCGTCGCGTGTCCGACGGGCCGGAGCGAAACACTGGCCACGGCCCCGCCCCCTTCGGCACGCTCCGCACATGTCCGCGATACGCCCGGCCGGCTACCCGGCCGTCTTCGCCGTGCGCGAGTTCCGTGCCGTGTTCGGCGCCCATCTGCTCTCCCTGCTCGGCATCGTCGTCGGGGAGATCGCCCTGTCCGTCCTCGTCTACCGTCTCACCGGATCCCCGGCCATGAGCGCGCTCGCCTTCGCGCTCGGCTTCCTGCCCTACGTGGCCGGCGGCACCCTGCTGTCCGGCGTCGCCGACCGCTACCCCGCCCGGCGCGTCCTCGTCGTCTGCGACCTGCTCTGTGCCGCGAGCGCCGCCGCCATGGCCCTGCCCGGCACGCCCGTCGCCGCCCTGCTCGCGCTGCGCTGCGTCAACGCCGCGATCGGGCCCGTCTTCGCCGGGACGCGGGCGACCACGCTGGGCGAGATCCTCGGCGAGGGCGACCTGTTCGTCCTCGGCCGCTCGCTGATCCGGCTCGTCTCCCAGGGCGCCCAGCTCGCCGGCTTCGCCGCGGGCGGGCTGCTGCTCACCGCCGTGTCGCCGCGCGGCGCCCTCCTCGCGACCGTCGCCGGGTTCCTCGCCTCCGCGCTGCTGCTCCGCTTCGGGACGCGCGCCAGGCCGGCCCGTACCGCGACCGGCGCGGCGGGCACTCCACGCGGTGGGCTGCTGACGTCCTCCCTCGCCGGCGTCGGCCGACTGCTCGCCCGGCCCCGAACCCGGGCCCTGCTCCTGCTGTCCTGGCTGCCGCCCTTCTTCCTGGTCGTCCCCGAGGCCCTGGCGGCCCCCTACGCGGACGACCTCGGCGTCGGCCCGGCCGGCCTGGGGCTCCTGATGTGCGCGATGCCCGTCGGCGCGATCGCCGGCGAGGTGCTCGCCGGATCCCTGCTGGGCCCGCGCGCCCGCGAGCGGATCACGCTGCCCGTGGCGGCCGGATGCCTGCTCCCCCTCCTCGGCTACGCGGCGCACCCCTCCCTCGGCTGGGCCCTGCTCGCCGTGGGCACGGCCGGCCTCGGCATGGCCCACACGCTCGGCCTGGACCAGTGGTTCATCGCGGCGGTCCCGGAGGAACTGCGCGGCAGGGCCATGACCGTCCAGACGGCCGGCCAGATGACGATCCAGGGGCTCGGCATGGCGCTCGCGGGCGTGGCGGCCGAATGCGCGCCCGTACACGCCGTGGTGGCCGGAAGCGGCGTGCTCGGCACGCTGGTGGTGGGGTTCGTGGCGCGGAGTGTCGTACGCTCTGCGGCGTCAAGATCGACAGCAGGTCCGACAGGGGGAGCCAGCCGTGTTCAAGCTGCTCAAGAACGGTAACGGCGACGAGAAGTCCGTGCCCGGCCTCGGCGCCGTCGTCGTGCTCCGCGACTCGGCCGCCGTGGCCGACGCCGTCGCCGAGGCGCTGGCCACCGCGAGCGACGCGGAGCGGCCCGGGCTGGAGCGCGCCGCCGCGCTGATCGCCGAGCGGGCCGCGCGCCCGGAGCACGAGGTGCGGGCCGAGTGGGTGCGCGGCGTCTGCGCCGACGCCGGCGTCGACCCCGTCGCCCAGGAGCTCCACGCCATCCGGGCCGTCCGCAAGGCGGCCCCGGCGCTGCGCCTCGTGGATGCCGTGCAGCTGGTGCGCGAGGCGCGGGAGACCGCCGCGTAGGGACGCGCGAAGGAGGGGCGCGGGCCGGGTTCTCCCGTGCGACGTCCGGAATTTGAGATACCGGCGGTCACGATATGGCCGAGCGGTAGGCTCGTCCCGTGCCGAAGCCGCTCAGCCTCCCCTTCGATCCCATCGCCCGCGCAGACGAGCTCTGGAAGCAGCGCTGGGGGTCCGTGCCGTCCATGGCCGCGATCACTTCGATCATGCGGGCCCACCAGATCCTGCTGGGCCAGGTCGACGCGGTCGTCAAGCCGTACGGACTGACCTTCGCCCGCTACGAGGCGCTGGTGCTGCTGACGTTCAGCAAGGCCGGCGAGCTGCCGATGTCCAAGATCGGCGAGCGGCTGATGGTGCACCCCACCTCCGTCACCAACACGGTGGACCGGCTGGTCACCTCGGGTCTGGTCGCCAAGCGCCCCAACCCCAACGACGGCCGGGGCACGCTGGCCTCGATCACCGACAAGGGCCGCGAGGTCGTCGACGCGGCCACCCACGACCTGATGGCCATGGACTTCGGCCTGGGGGTGTACGACGCGGAGGGCTGCTCGGAGATCTTCTCGCTGCTGCGGCCCCTGCGGGTGGCGGCGGAGGACTTCGAGGACGAGGAGCCCGGGAGCGCCGGGGAAGGCGCGGACTTCGAGGGCGCGCGGGGCGCGTAGGGCGGGCGCCCGCCGCCGCGAGGACACGCGCCCGGCGGGGAAGGGGCGGCGAAGATCGCCCCGGAACGTGCGGTTACGCTCGTAGGCATGAAAAGAAGCGTGCTGACCCGCTACCGCGTCCTCGCGTACGTCACGGGCGTGCTGCTGGTCCTGCTGGTGATCGGGATGATCGCCAAGTACCTGCTCGACATGGATGTCTCGGGCGCCGTCCGGCTGATCGCCATCGCCCACGGCTGGCTCTTCATCCTGTACCTGGTCTTCGCCTTCGACATGGGCTCCAAGGCCAAGTGGTCGTTCGGCAGGCTGGCCTGGGTCCTGGTGGCCGGCACCATCCCGACGGCGGCGTTCTTCGTGGAGCGCAAGGCGGTCAAGGAGCTGGAGCCCCTGATCGTCGACGACGCCTCCCGCGCCACCGCCTGAGCCCCGAGGCTCGCGACACACGCCCCGGACACCCCTTGTGTTCGGGGCGTTCTTGCGCGACGATTTACTAGGACGTCCTAGTAAATCGTCCCCGGGAGGGGACCGCGCGCGGCGCCGGCCGCCGCTCACTACCACTCGCGCGGGGGCGCGGAGAGGCGGACAACAGATCATGGACGCAAGCGCGATCGAGGCGGGGCGCAGCCGCTGGCAGGCGCGGTACGACGCGGCGCGCAAGCGCGAGGCGGATTTCACCACCCTGTCCGGTGACGAGGTCGCCCCCGTCTACGGCCCCCGCCCCGGCGACGCCTACGAGGGCTTCGAGCGGATCGGCTGGCCCGGTGAGTACCCCTTCACCCGGGGCCTCCACGCGACCGGCTACCGGGGCCGCACCTGGACCATCCGCCAGTTCGCCGGCTTCGGCAACGCCGAGCAGACCAACGAGCGGTACAAGATGATCCTCGCCGCCGGCGGCGGCGGCCTCTCGGTCGCCTTCGACATGCCGACCCTGATGGGCCGCGACTCCGACGACGCGCGCTCCCTCGGCGAGGTGGGCCACTGCGGCGTGGCCATCGACTCCGCCGCCGATATGGAGATCCTCTTCAAGGACATCCCGCTCGGCGACGTCACGACGTCCATGACGATCAGCGGGCCCGCCGTCCCCGTCTTCTGCATGTACCTGGTCGCCGCCGAGCGCCAGGGCGTCGACCCGGCCGTGCTGAACGGCACGCTCCAGACGGATATCTTCAAGGAGTACATCGCCCAGAAGGAGTGGCTCTTCCCGCCGGAGCCCCATCTGCGCCTGATAGGCGATCTGATGGAGCACTGCACCCGGGGCATCCCGGCCTACAAGCCGCTCTCCGTATCCGGCTACCACATCCGCGAGGCCGGGGCGACGGCCGCGCAGGAGCTCGCCTACACCCTGGCCGACGGCTTCGGCTATGTGGAGCTGGGCCTCAGCCGGGGGCTGGACGTCGACACCTTCGCGCCCGGCCTCTCCTTCTTCTTCGACGCCCACCTCGACTTCTTCGAGGAGATCGCCAAGTTCCGCGCCGCCCGGCGGATCTGGGCCCGCTGGATGAAGGAGGTCTACGGCGCGAAGACCGACAAGGCCCAGTGGCTGCGCTTCCACACCCAGACGGCCGGCGTCTCCCTCACCGCCCAGCAGCCGTACAACAACGTGGTGCGTACGGCCGTGGAGGCCCTCTCGGCCGTCCTCGGCGGTACGAACTCCCTGCACACCAACGCCCTGGACGAGACGCTGGCCCTGCCCAGCGAGCAGGCCGCCGAGATCGCCCTGCGCACCCAGCAGGTGCTGATGGAGGAGACCGGCGTCGCCAATGTGGCGGACCCGCTGGGCGGTTCCTGGTACGTCGAGCAGCTCACCGACCGCATCGAGGCCGACGCGGAGAAGATCTTCGAGCAGATCAGGGAGCGGGGCACCCGGGCCGTGCCGGACGGCCGGCACCCCATCGGGCCCATCACCTCCGGCATCCTGCGCGGCATCGAGGACGGCTGGTTCACGGGTGAGATCGCCGAGAGCGCGTTCCGCTACCAGCAGTCCCTGGAGAAGGGCGACAAGCGGGTCGTCGGCGTCAACTGCCACCACGGCTCGGTCACGGGCGACCTGGAGATCCTCCGGGTCAGCCACGAGGTCGAGCGGGAGCAGGTCCGGGTCCTGGGCGGCCGCAAGGCGGCCCGTGACGACGCGAAGGTCTCCGGCGCGCTGGCCGCGATGCTGGCCGCCGCCCGCGACGGCTCGAACATGATCGAGCCGATGCTGGAGGCGGTGCGCGCGGAGGCGACGCTGGGCGAGATCTGCGACGTCCTGCGCGAGGAGTGGGGGACGTACACGGAGCCGGTGGGCTTCTGAGCGGCCCCCGGACCAGGGTGACCAGGGTGTGGTGAGGGCCTCCGGCAGCCGCCGGGGGTCGTCGCCGCGACGGGGACGGGGCCGGCGGGCCGCCTCGCTCCCCGGTGACGCGGTGCGGTTCCGGAACCGCACCGGTGCGTGGCGCCCGTCAAACCGGCGGCTCCGTAAGACGGCCGCCCCGTAAAACCGTCCGCCCCGTCGGGCCGGACGTTCCGTCAGACCGGCCGCCCCGCCAGCCCGCCGACCAGCAGGTCCGTGAAGGAGCGCGTCCACTCCTCGTCGACCGGCTCGGCGCTCACCAGGGCGCGGTGGACGACCGCTCCCGCGATCACGTCGAAGATCAGGTCCGCGTGGCGGGCCGCGGCCGCCGGGCTCTCCCCGCGCGGGAGTTCACCGCGCTCCTGTGCCCGCTCCCGGCCGATCAGCACCAGCTGCTTCTGCCGGTCCACGATCGCGGAGCGGATCCGCGCCCGCAGCGCGTCGTCGCGGGTGGACTCGGCGACCACGGCCATCAGCGCCGTCTTCGTCTCCGGGCGCTCCAGCAGCGCCGCGAAGCGGAGGACGACGCCTTGGATGTCGGCCTGGAGGCTGCCCAGGTCGGGCAGGTCGAGGTGCTCGTCGAAAAGGGCCGCGACCGCGTCCACGACCAGTTCGTTCTTGCCCGCCCAGCGCCGGTAGAGCGTGGTCTTCGCGACTCCCGCGCGGGCCGCGACATCGCTCAGCGTCAGCTTCCCCCAGCCCAGCTCGACCAGGGCCTCGCGCGTGGCGCCGAGGATCGCGCGGTCGGCCTCGGGGCTGCGCGGCCGGCCCGTACGCCCCTGGCCGCGCTGCCCGGGGCGCCCTGGGGGAGGGGCGTGAGTCATGCCGCGACCTTACCGCCGGGTAGCTCCTGGCATATGAGCCAGATCACGGAAAAGCTTGGCGGGGAGCTCCCGGAGGCGCGGGGGTTGCAGTTACGCTACGAGGCGTAGCGTAAGAGCGACAACCACAGGTGCCGGGTGGGGACCCGGTGCCGGACTCCTTGCTACGGGCGCCTTCGACGGCGCGCTTTTCCGATCGCCGCGCGGAGGGGGGAGGATAGGGCCATGCAGCCACGGAACATGTCCATGAGTGGAGTGGTCGACCTCGCCGCGGTGAAGGCGGCCGGGGAAGCCAAGCAGAAGGCGGAGCAGGCGCGGGCCGACGCGGCCCGCCGGGGCGACACGCCGCCCGCGGGCGCGCAGCGCCTCGTCTTCGACGTCGACGAGGCCGGCTTCGAGGCGGAGGTCCTCCAGCGCTCCGCCGAGGTGCCCGTCGTCATCGACTTCTGGGCCGACTGGTGCGAGCCGTGCAAGCAGCTCGGCCCGCTGCTGGAGCGGCTCGCGGCGGAGTACGCCGGCCGCTTCGTCCTCGCGAAGGTCGACGTCGAAGCCAATCAGATGCTCTTCCAGCAGTTCGGCGTGCAGTCCATCCCGGCGGTCTTCGCCGTGGTGGCCGGGCAGGCCCTGCCGCTGTTCCAGGGCGCCGCGCCGGAGGCGCAGATCCGCGAGGTGCTGGACCAGCTCGTCGCGGTCGCCGAGCAGCGGTTCGGCATCGTGGGCGCGCCCGTCGACCCGGCCGCGGCCGGTGCCGAGGCGCCCGCCGCTCCGCAGCCCGCCCCGGTCAGCCCGCACGACGCCGCGCTGGGCCTGGCCCACGACGCGCTGGACGCCGGTGACCTGGGCGGTGCCGTCCGGGCGTACCGGAACGTCCTGTCCGACGACCCGGGCAACGCCGAGGCGAAGCTGGGTCTGGCCCAGGCCGAACTGCTCCAGCGCGTCCAGGACATGGACCCGCAGCAGGTCCGCAAGGCCGCCGCGGAGAACCCCAAGGACGTCCCGGCGCAGATCGCCGCGGCCGATCTGGACCTGGTCGGCGGGCATGTCGAGGACGCCTTCGGCCGTCTGCTCGACGCCGTCCGGCGGACCGCGGGCGAGGACCGCGACGCCGCGCGGGTCCGGCTCCTGGAGCTCTTCGAGGTGATCGGGGGCGACGACCCGCGGGTGACCGCGGCGCGTACGGCTCTGTCCCGCGCGCTGTTCTGACGGGCCGGGGGCCGAGCGGAACGGCTCCCGCCCACTGGTGCCACAGACGGCACCCTGAGCGGCACCAGCACCGCGCTTTACCAAAACTTGGTAATCGTGGGGGCTGTTACCGTGCGTAAGAAGGGCCCGGGCATTCGCCCGGGTTTTTCTTTTATCTCCAGTTCTCTCCGGACACGTTGCGGCGATGCCGCGCGGTCGGCCGATGCGTACCCATCACCCCTTGGTTATCGCCTCGTTACTCGCTAGTAATGAACCTCTTGTGCCCCGGCCGCGAATGGACCACGATCGGCCAAGCTCGGTCCATTCCCCCGTCGCGGCAGCCGGTCGGTGTCAGGGGCATGGGTCCCCACCGGGTGGGCCGGCCCCCTTCGGCCGGTCCAGGGACAGGGGGGTCTCCGCCCCAACGGCGGTGCCTGTCCCCGTGGTTGCGCGCACGCGCGGCCTGTGGTTGTCGCTCGGGGGTGATCGCCGGTGCGGTCGGGGCGTTCCGCGCCACCGGGTGCGGCGGCGCTCTTCCTCCGAGGACGTAGCACGTCTCCCATCCCCGGGTCCGGGGTCCGCTCCCGCGGCTCCCGCACCGGAGATGCACGTCCGAGAAGGAGGCAAGTCATGGAGTCCCAGACTCGTGGTGGGACCAGATGGCGGCGGTTCGCCGTCGTCATGGTGCCCAGCGTCGCGGCGACGGCCGCGATCGGGGTGGCCGTCGCGCAGGGCGCGCTGGCGGCGTCGTTCAGCGTGTCGGGCCAGCAGTTCAAGGTCCAGGCGGGCGAGATGGTCGGTTACGACTTCGTCCAGTACGGCGCCCTCGACAAGAACTCGAAGGGTCCGCACCCGGTCGCGGTGGTCGGGCTGAACAGGGCGACCATCAGCAATCTCTGCCAGTCCGTGGTCATTCCGATTCCGGGGATGGACAAGGACGTCTCGATGGTGCTCCGGGCGGGCCAGGGCGAGGACAAGGTCGAGGCGTCGAAGCTGTACATCGACGCGGACGTCCTCAAGGCCGACGCGGAGTTCGAGCAGGTCGACATCGGTGTGTCCGTCAACGACACCACCAAGGGCTCGGGCGGCGGCAAGGGCCCCGGCCCGGCGCCCGGCGACGCGATCGTGCCCGGCTCGTTCGCCCAGCAGGCGCAGAAGGTCACGTTCAAGAACGCCAAGCAGCGTGCCTGGGCCACCTCCGCCGGCACCTTCAACCTCAAGGGTCTGAAGATGGGCGTCAGCTTCGGCAAGAACGAGTGCTTCAAGGACTCGGAGCTGGAGTGAGGACACGGGCGCGGGTGCGTGCTAGCCGTCCCCGCGCCCGCACGTCCCGCCATCGCACCGCGCTCGCGCACCGCGTACCACCGAAATCGCCAGTTCCGAGGAGCTGTACGACATGAGCGTCGACACGCGACCCCAGCAGACCAGTTCATTCGGCCGCGCACGCCGTTCGTTCCGGGCATGGCGGGGGCGGCGCCCGTTCTGGGGCGGGCTGTGGACCCTGCTGGCAGGCATCCCGATCATGTACATCCCGTACCAGACCATGACCCTGGGCGATCTGCACATCCGGATGGCGACCACGGCCGGTGCCGGTTCGCTGATCATCGGCGTGCTGCTGATCGTCCTCGGCCTGACGCTCTGGTTCCAGCGGCAGTCACGGATCTTCGCCGGGGTCGCGGCGATCCTCCTCGCCCTGGTCTCCCTGGTCGTCTCCAACTTCGGGGCCTTCCTGATCGGCTTCCTGCTCGCGCTCATCGGCGGCGCGCTGGGCGTGTCGTGGATGCCGGGCAAGCCGCTCGCCGCCTCGCCCGCGGGCGGGGGCCCGGGCATCGACGGCCCCGAGGACGACCGGCCCCGGCTGTCCCTGACGAAGGAGACGAACGGGAGGCACCGTGCCGACTGACGAGGAGCGCGAGGACGTACGGGCGAGAACGGGCCCCCGGCACGCCGCGCCCCGCAAGCACCTGCTGGCCAGGCTGCACATGCCGGCGGGCAAGGCGGTGGCCCTCGCGGCGATGCCGTCCGCGGTGCTGATGGGCATGGGCCTCACGCCCACGCTGGCGCGGGCCGAACCGACGCCGGTGAACCCCTTCGAGGGCGCGTGCGCGACGGTGCCGGACCAGTCGCCGGAGCCGGACGCCGGGAAGGACGGGGCGGGGCGCGAGGACGAGGGCGCGAAGGACGGGAGTGCGAAGGACGAGACCCGGGACGGCGACGCCCGCCACGACGGGACGTCCGCCGAGGAAGCGGCCCGCGCGGCCGGGAAGGCCGGAACCACCGGAACCACCGGAACCACCGGGACCACCGGTAAGACCGGGACGACCGGGGAGTCGGACAAGGCCGGTAGGGACACAGCCGGTACGGGCGACAAGGCCGGTACGAGCACCGGGACCGGTACGGGCGACAAGGCCGGCACGGGTGACGGGACCGGTGACGGTACGGGCAAGGGCGGCCGGCTGCCCGTGCCGCCGCCCGCCGCGCCGTCCTCACCCTCGCCGTCGCCCTCTCCCTCGTCCTCCAAGTCGGTCAACCCCCTCGACCCCCTGGGGATCGGCGACGCGCTCAAGGACGTCCTCACCGGGGGCGGCGAATCCGGTGCGAAGTCGCCGTCCCCCGGCGCCTCGCCGGCCCCTTCCGCCCCGCGCCCCTCCGCCCCGGCCACCGGTGACGGCAAGAGCGAGGGCGGGGAGGGCGGCAAGGCCGGCCGCCCGGCGGCCCGGCCCTCGGGTTCCGGCGGGCCTTCCGCCGGGCGTTCCCCGTCGGCGTCCCCTTCCGGATCCCCGTCCGGGAAGGCGTCCGCCCCGCCCTCCGGCTCCCCGTCCCCCTCGTCCTCGGCGAAGGACGGCGGTCCGCCGCCCTGTCCGGCACCCAAGGTCGTGGACGAGAACGAGAAGCACGCGTTCCCCGTGAACCCCTGGTTCCTGGAGTCCGACAAGCTCACCCTCGGCGGTCTGACCTACGAGGGGATCAAGAAGATCACGACGGTGGACGGGAAGGAGAAGTCCGTCCTGAAGTTCACCGCGGACTCGGTGTCCATCGGGGACCTGCACCAGATCGTCAACAGCCGGGACAAACAGCACCACGTGGCCGGGCGGGGCACCACGTCCACGATCCGGGGCGGCCAGGTGACCATGTACACCGAGTCGCTGAAGGGCAAGCTCCTCGGGCTGCTGCCGGCGGACTACAGCGCTACCAGCCCGCCGCCCATGATCCCGGGCGTGAAGCTGCCCGTCCCGATCTTCTTCACCGGGGTGAAGATCCGTCAGGGCGGCCAGTTCGGCGGGACGCTGCACATCCCCAATCTGCACCTGTACATCACTGAGGGAACGTATCCGCAGTAGCGGTAGCGGCCGCAACGGGAGACGGCCGTGGCCGCCACCCCCGCGAGGGGGCGGCGGCCACGGCCGTCGTACGTACCGGAGCGCGGGGACTAGCGGCCCTCGCCCAGGTGGTGCACCCGCACCATGTTGGTGGTGCCGGGGACACCGGGCGGGGAACCCGCCGTGATGATCATGGTGTCGCCCTCGCTGTAGCGCTTGAGCTTCAGCAGCTCGGCGTCGACCAGGTCGACCATGGCGTCCGTGTTGTCCACGTGCGGCACGACGTAGGTCTCGACGCCCCAGCTCAGCGCGAGCTGGTTGCGGGTCGAGGCGTCCGTGGTGAAGGCCAGGATCGGCTGGGCCGTGCGGTAGCGGGACAGACGGCGGGCGGTGTCACCGGACTTGGTGAAGGCGACCAGCGCCTTGCCGCCCAGGAAGTCCGCGATCTCGCAGGCCGCGCGGGCGACGGAGCCGCCCTGCGTGCGCGGCTTCTTGCCCGGGACCAGCGGCTGGAGACCCTTGGAGAGCAGCTCCTCCTCGGCGGCCTCGACGATGCGGGACATCGTCTTGACCGTCTCGATCGGGTACGCGCCCACGCTGGACTCGGCGGAGAGCATGACCGCGTCGGCGCCGTCGAGGATGGCGTTGGCGACGTCGGACGCCTCGGCGCGGGTCGGCCGCGAGTTGGTGATCATCGACTCCATCATCTGGGTCGCGACGATCACCGGCTTGGCGTTGCGGCGGCAGAGCTCGATGAGGCGCTTCTGCACCATCGGGACCTTCTCCAGCGGGTACTCCACCGCGAGGTCGCCACGGGCCACCATCACACCGTCGAACGCCATGACGACGTCCTGCATGTTGGCGACGGCCTGGGGCTTCTCGACCTTGGCGATGACCGGCACCCGGCGGCCGACCTCGTCCATGACGCGGTGGACGTCGAGGACGTCCTTGGCGTCGCGGACGAAGGACAGCGCGACCATGTCGCAGCCCATCGCCAGGGCGAACTTCAGGTCCTCGATGTCCTTCTCGGACAGCGCCGGGACGTTCACCGCCGCGCCGGGCAGGTTGATGCCCTTGTGGTCGGAGATGACACCGCCCTCGATGACGATGGTGCGCACCCGCGGACCCTCGACCTCGGTGACCCGGAGCTCGACGTTGCCGTCGTTGATCAGGATCTGGTCGCCCTTGGAGACGTCGCCCGGCAGGCCCTTGTAGGTGGTGCCGCAGATCGTCTTGTCGCCCGGGACGTCCTCGGTGGTGATGGTGAACTCGTCACCGCGCACCAGCTCCACCGGGCCGTCCGCGAAGGTCTCCAGGCGGATCTTCGGGCCCTGGAGGTCGGCGAGGACACCGACGGCACGGCCGGTCTCGTCGACCGCCTTGCGGAGACGGTCGTACCGCTCCTCGTGCTCCTTGTGGGTCCCGTGGCTCATGTTGAAGCGGGCCACGTTCATACCGGCCTCGATCAGCGTCTTCAGCTGCTCGAAGGAGTCGACGGCGGGGCCCAGGGTGCAGACGATTTTGGAACGGCGCATGGGGCAGATCCTATCGGTTTGTTTCGGAGCGGAATATTCGAGCTGTGGGAAAGACCGAGAGTCGGCCGGTGATCAAGCGCTGACCAGGGCGTAAGCCTGGGTGGCGATCTCCAGCTCCTCATCGGTGGGCACCACGGCGACGGCGACCCGGGCGTACTCGGGCGAGATCAGCCGCGGCTCGTCGGCCCGTACGGCGTTGAGACCGGCGTCCACGGCCAGGCCCAGCTCCTCCAGGCCCGCGACGGCGGCCTCGCGCACCGGGGCGGCGTTCTCGCCCACACCGGCCGTGAAGGCCACGGCGTCGACCTTGCCGAGGACCGCGTAGTACGCGCCGATGTACTTCTTCAGCCGGTGCACGTAGACGTCGAAGGCCAGCGCCGCGCGCTCGTCGCCCTCGTCGATGCGCCGGCGGATCTCGCGCATGTCGTTGTCGCCGCACAGACCGATCAGACCGCTCTTCTTGTTCAGGAGCGAGTCGATCTCGTCGACGGACATCCCGCCGTTGCGGGCCAGGTGGAAGATGACCGCCGGGTCGATGTCACCCGAGCGGGTGCCCATGACCAGGCCCTCCAGCGGGGTGAGGCCCATGGAGGTGTCCACGCAGCGGCCGCCGCGCACGGCCGAGGCCGAGGCGCCGTTGCCCAGGTGCAGGACGATCACGTTGACCTCGGAGGGGTCCTTGCCCAGCAGCTTGGCGGTCTCGCGGGAGACATAGGCGTGCGAGGTGCCGTGGAAGCCGTAACGGCGGATGCGGTGGGCGTCCGCGGTCTCGACGTCGATCGCGTAGCGGGCGGCCGACTCCGGCATCGTCGTGTGGAAGGCGGTGTCGAAGACCGCGATCTGCGGGAGGTCGGGGCGGAGCGCCTGGGCGGTGCGGATGCCCGTGATGTTGGCGGGGTTGTGCAGCGGCGCCACCGGGATCAGCCGCTCGATCTCCGCGACGACCTCGTCCGTGATCACGGTCGGGGCGGTGAACTTCTGGCCGCCGTGCACCACCCGGTGCCCGATCGCCGCGAGCTCCGGCGAGTCCAGGCCCAGCCCGTCCGCGGCCAGCTCCTGGGCGACGGCCTTCAGCGCGGCCTCGTGGTCGGCGATGGGCGCCTCCTTCTCGCGCTTGTCACCGCCCGTGGCGAGCGGGGTGTGCGCGAGGCGGGAGGTCTCCTCACCGATGCGCTCCACCAGGCCGACGGCCAGCCGGGCGCCGTCGGCCATGTCGAGCAGCTGGTACTTGACGGACGAGGAACCGGAGTTGAGGACGAGGACGCGGGTGGGGTTGGCAGTCATGAAGGGCTTTCCGGGTCGGTTGTGGGGGATGTGATGCGTGGGGGCGGTGCCGTCCCCGGGGCCGCGGCGGTCACCGCGGCCCCGGGGACGCCCGTACGGGGGCCGGGCGACCCCCGTACGACCGTACGGGTGTCAGGCGCGCTGCTCACCCTGCGCCTGGATGGCCGTGATGGCCACGGTGTTCACGATGTCCTGGACCAAGGCGCCGCGCGACAGGTCGTTCACCGGCTTGCGCAGACCCTGGAGGACCGGGCCGACCGCGACGGCGCCGGCCGAGCGCTGCACGGCCTTGTAGGTGTTGTTCCCGGTGTTGAGGTCCGGGAAGACCAGCACCGTGGCCTTTCCGGCGACCTCGGAACCCGGCAGCTTGGTCGCCGCGACGGCCGCGTCGACGGCGGCGTCGTACTGGATCGGGCCCTCGACCAGCAGGTCGGGACGGCGCTCCCGGACGATCTCGGTGGCCCGGCGGACCTTGTCGACGTCCGCGCCGGATCCGGAGGTGCCGGTGGAGTACGACAGCATCGCGATCCGCGGCTCCACCCCGAACTGGGCGGCGGTCGCGGCCGACTGGATGGCGATGTCCGCGAGCTGCTCGGCGTTCGGGTCCGGGTTGACGGCGCAGTCGCCGTAGACGAGGACCCGGTCGGCCAGGCACATGAAGAAGACCGAGGAGACGATCTGCGCGCCCGGCGCGGTCTTGATGACCTCGAAGGCCGGGCGGATGGTCGCCGCGGTGGAGTGCACCGCGCCGGAGACCATGCCGTCGGCCAGGCCCTCCTGGACCATCAGCGTGCCGAAGTACGAGACGTCGGCGACGACGTCGTGCGCCAGCTCGACGGTCATGCCCTTGTGGGCGCGCGCCTTCGCGTAGAGCTCGGCGAAGCGCTCGCGCAGCGGCGAGGTGTGCGGGTCGATCAGCTGCGCCTCGGCCAGGTCGATGCCCAGCTCCCCGGCGCGCTTGCGGATCGCCTCCTCGTCGCCCAGCAGGGTGAGGTCGCAGACGTCACGGCGCAGCAGCACGTCGGCGGCGCGCAGCACGCGCTCCTCGGTGCCCTCGGGCAGCACCACGCGGCGGCGGGCGGAGCGGGAGCGCTCGATCAGCTCGTGCTCGAACATCATCGGGGTGACGCGGCTGGAGCGGGCCACGGAGATGCGGTTCGTCAGCTCCGCCGTGTCCACGTGCCGCTCGAAGAGGCCGAGGGCCGTCTCCGCCTTGCGCGGCGAGGCGGCGTTGAGCTTGCCCTCGACCGCGAAGAGCTCGGTGGCGGTCGGGAAGGACTTGCCCGGCACGGAGATCACCGGCGTGCCGGGGGCGAGCCGGCCCGCCAGCGCCAGGATGTCGGCCGTCGGCCGCTCGTCCAGGGTGAGCAGTACACCGGCTATCGGCGGCGCGCCCGCGCTGTGCGCGGCCAGCGCGCCGATGATCAGGTCGGTGCGGTCGCCGGGGGTCACGACCAGGCAGCCGTCGGTCAGGGCCGGCAGGAAGACCGGGAGCATCGCGCCGCCGAAGACGAAGTCCTTCACGTCGCGGGCGAGCCCGGCGTCGTCGCCGAGCAGCACCTCGGCGCCCAGCTTGCGGACGATCTGACCCACGGTCGGCGCGGAGAGCGAGGCGTCCTCGGGCAGCGCGTAGCAGGGCACGGGCAGACCGGCCGCGATCTCGGCGACGGCCGCGCGGTCGGCCGGGGCCACCCGGTTGACGACGAGCGCGACGACGTCGCAGCCCAGCGCCTCGTAGGCGCGGTACGCGTTGCGGGCCTCGGCGCGGACGGCCTCGGCCTCCTGGTCCTGGCCGCCCACCACGGTGATCACCGAGGCACCGAACTCGTTGGCCAGCCGCGCGTTGAGCGCCAGCTCGTCCGGGACGCTGGTGTCCGCGTAGTCGGTGCCCAGCACCAGCACGTACTCGTACTCCCGGGCCACCGCCAGGAAGCGCTCCACGAGGGCCGAGACCAGCTCGTCCGTGCCCCGCTCGGCCTGGAGCGCGGACGCCTCGCCGTAGCTCAGGCCGTACACGGTCTCCGGCGACTGGCTCAGCCGGTAGCGGGACCGCAGCAGGTCGAAAAGCCGGTCCGGGCCGTCGCCGTGGACGAGCGGGCGGAAGACGCCCACCCGGTCCACATGGCGGGTGAGGAGCTCCATGACTCCCAGCTCGATGACCTGGCGGCCGTCACCCCGGTCGGTCCCGGTCACGTACACGCTGCGCGTCACGCGTGCTCTCCTTGCTCCATCGCCGTGTTCATGCGGTTCAAAAATTACCCGTTATGGTGGGCTTGCCCTCTTGACAATACCTGCGCCGCTGGTTAAGGCGCGCGTCAGTGCCCTCGACGGGGTGCCCCGGATCCTCCGGAGCGGCTCCGTGCCTGGTCAGGGACTTTCTCTGACGGAAACGGCGGCCGGTTCGGTTCCGTGCCGGTCGTGGGTCGGTCACCGGCCGGTTCCGTGCCGGCCGTGTGCCGGGCCCGGTCCGGCCCACGGCGCGGGGCCGGGCCGGGCTCCGGCCTGAGGCAGGATTACCGGGGGTTGCGCCACTACCCCCCGGCCCGTGAAACAATCGGTTCGGCTCACATGTACCAGTAGCGAGCAGGAGACACAGCCAGATGCGCATCGGAGTTCTCACCGCAGGCGGCGACTGCCCCGGCCTGAACGCTGTCATCCGCTCGGTCGTGCACCGTGCGGTCGTCGGCCACGGTGACGAGGTCATCGGCTTCGAGGACGGCTTCAAGGGCCTGCTCGACGGCCGGCACCGCAAGCTGGACCTGGAGGCCGTCAGCGGCATCCTGGCCCGCGGCGGCACCATCCTCGGCTCCTCCCGCCTGGAGCGCGCCCGCCTCCGCGAGGCGTGCGAGAGCTCCAAGGAGCTCGCCCGCGACCTGGGCATCGACGTGCTGATCCCGATCGGCGGCGAGGGCACGCTCACCGCGTCCAAGATGCTCTCCGACGCGGGCCTGCCGGTGGTCGGCGTCCCGAAGACCATCGACAACGACATCTCCTCCACGGACCGCACCTTCGGTTTCGACACCGCCGTCGGTGTCGCCACCGAGGCCATCGACCGTCTCAAGACCACCGCCGAGTCGCACCAGCGCGTCATGGTCGTCGAGGTCATGGGCCGCCACGCCGGCTGGATCGCGCTGGAGTCCGGCATGGCCGGCGGCGCCCACGGCATCTGCCTGCCCGAGCGCGCCTTCGACCCCGCCGACCTGGTCAAGATGGTGGAGGAGCGCTTCTCCCGCGGCAAGAAGTTCGCCGTCATCTGCGTCGCCGAGGGCGCCCACCCGGCCGAGGGCTCCATGGACTACGCCAAGGGCGCCATAGACCAGTTCGGTCACGAGCGCTTCGCCGGCATCGGCACCAAGCTCGCCACCGAGCTGGAGCGCCGCCTGGGCAAGGAGGCCCGCCCGGTCATCCTCGGCCACGTCCAGCGTGGCGGCACCCCCACCGCGTACGACCGCGTGCTCGCCACCCGCTTCGGCTGGCACGCCGTCGAGGCCGCCCACCGGGGCGACTTCGGCAAGATGACGGCGCTGAAGGGCACCGACATCAAGATGGTGCCGCTCGCGGACGCCGTCACCGAGCTCAAGCGGGTCCCGGAGAACCGGATGGACGAGGCCGAGTCGGTCTTCTAGTCCCCGCCCGGACGCCCGCGCACGCGCTGGAGGGCGTCCTCCCGCAGGTCTTCAGAGGCCCCCGCCGACCAGGTCGGCGGGGGCCTCGTCATTTCGTGAGGCATACCACGTTTCGGCGATATGGCGATAAATGCTGTTGCTGTCGCGGTATTTGAAGGGAAATTCTCCGCCTGACCTCCCGGCTTACCGCAGGTTATTTATGCAGGGTCTTTTTGTTTAATACACACTCATATTGGCTTTATCTCGGCACATGTCCGGCTCTTTCCGATGATCTGTTACGTTCTTGATCATCTGCGGCGCGCCCACCGGGCCCGCCGCACACGCCGGTCGGGGGGATCGGGGGATCGGCGGCCACGGCCCTGCGCCCACGCGTGCCGCGCACGCCTCGCGAACCTCTCCGCCCGGCCGGAAGAAACGTTTCTTCTGAGGGGGGTCCTCAGAGCGTGAACACAAGGGGGAACCGGGTGTCCGACCTCACCCGCCGCCGCATGCTGGGCCGTACGGCCGCGGTGGCCGCAGGAATCGCACTGGCCGCACCGGCCGCGCAGGCCATGGCCGCGGACGGCGCCACGTCCGCCGCCGGGCACGAGCACGGCCACCACACCGGCGGTCACCAGCCGTTCGACGAGGTCTACGAGGGGCGTCGCATCGAGGGCCGGCTCACGGCCGGCGGGGGCCACCACGACTTCGGCATCGCCGTCTTCGTCGACGGGCGCCCGCTGCACATCATGCCGCGCGGCAACGGCTGGATCAGCGTCATGAACCACTACGAGGTCTTCGACTCGCCGTACGAGGTGACGCGCGCCGCCGTCCGCGCGCTGCGTGGCGTCAACCTCGTCTGAGCTCGTCCCTTCGTTCGTGACACGGTAAAGGTCTGAATTTTTATGGCAGTTCGCAAGAACCAGGCAAAGCTGAGCAAGGCCGAGCGGCGCGACTTCGTCGAGGCCCTGCTGGAGCTCAAGCGCCGCGGCGGTTACGACAAGTACGTCGAGATCCACGACCGCTTCGTGATGAGCGACCTGGACGACCAGGAGCGCACGGGCCATGTCTCCCCGTCGTTCCTCCCCTGGCACCGTCAGTTCCTGCTCGACTTCGAGCGGGACCTCCAGTCCGTCAACCCGGCGGTCACGCTGCCGTACTGGGACTTCACGGTCAACCGCTCGATGTCCGACCCGATCTTCGCCCCCGATTTCCTGGGCGGCACCGGCCGGGAGCGGGACGCCCAGGTCATGGACGGTCCGTTCGCCTACAGCGGCGGCCGCTGGCCGATCTACTTCAAGGCCGACGAGCGCCCCTTCCTGATGCGCGAGATGGGCAAGAACAAGGGGACGCCGCAGCTGCCCACGGCCGCCACGGTCGAGGCCGCGCTGGCCGCCCCGTACTACGACGAGGCGCCCTGGAACTCCACCTCCAAGGGCGGGTTCCGCAACCTCGTCGAGGGCTGGGCCAACGGCAACACCGGCCCGCACAACGCCGTCCACCGCTGGATCGGCGGCCACATGAACACGGGGATGTCGCCCAACGACCCCGTCTTCTGGCTGCTGCACTGCTTCATCGACAAGCTGTGGTCGGACTGGCAGAAGCGCCACCCGAAGGTGCCCGCCTACCTGCCGGTGGAGCCGGTCAAGGACATCGTCGCCCTGAACCAGCCCATGAAGCCGTGGATCGAGCAGGGGAAGCGGGTCGTTCCCGCGGACCTCATCGACCACAAGAAGTTCTACAAGTACGACACCGACGCGTAAGCCGGGGTCGGGCCCGAGGGGGGCTTCGAGGTGCGCCGTACCGCAGCAGCGGTGCGGCGCACCGCCGTTTTCCCGCGTGCGTTTCCGTGTACGTGCCGCCGCTGTACGTGCCCCACGTGCGTGCCCGCGCGCACGTCTGCCCGTGCGCGTCTACGCGTCACCGTCCCGCAGTACCCGCAGCACCCGTTCGAACGCCCGCCGGTCCTCCTCCGTGAGCCGGTCGCTCATGTGGGTGCGCAAGTGCGCGAGGTGCCGGGACAGCGCCCGGTCCAGCGCCTTCTCGCCCTCCGGGGTCAGCGCCGCCAGTGCGGCCCGCCGGTCGTCCGGGTCGGGTTCGCGGCGGATCAGGCCCGCCTCCTCCATGCGGTCCGCGAGCCGGGTGAAGCCGCCCGAGCTGAAGGCGACCGCGGCCGCCAGGTCGCTCATCCGCAAGGCGTGGCCGGGGGTGCGTCCCAGCCGCAGCAGCACCTCGAACCAGGTGTCCGGCACCCCGAGATCCTCGTGGACCAGCGGTTTCAGTCGGCTGAAGGCCTCCACGAACAGGCCGTACAGCGTCACGTCGTCGTCATTCAGCATGCGCTCCTTCACCCCACCAGGGTCGCAGAAAGCCACCCGTCGGCAGAACCTTCTCTTGCAGTATCTGCTTCGGCAGACATATTGTCTGCCGAAGCAGATATTTTTTTCCGCAACAGGTTTGGAGTCCGATCATGCGTAAGCGCGCGCTGCCCGCCCTGGGTCTCACCGTCGCCGCCGCCGGGATCGCCGGTGCCGCCCTCGCCATGAGCCCGACCACCGCGGGTGCCGCGAGCCCGGCGCAGACCGGCCCGCGCACGGTCACGATCGAGGCCGTCGAGCGCGGCACCTCGATCAACATGGTCGACGTCGCCCCGGCCGACTCCGCCCTCGGCGACCAGCTGATCGGCACCGGCGACCTCGTGGGCACCGACGGCCGCACCCTCGGGACCAGCAGCTTCCAGGGCATCTCCACCGATGCCGAGCCGCGTACGTCGGAGATGCTGACCTTCGTCTACGACCTGGGCAACGGCAACAAGATCACCACGTCGGGCACCGCGAAGCTGAACGCCAAGGGCCCGGTCTTCGACGAGCAGTTCGCCATCACCGGCGGCACCGGCAAGTACAAGAACGCCCGCGGCCAGGTGCGTGTGCTCCAGGAGACCGTGGAGCAGGCGAAGGTCACCTTCGACATCCAGCTCTGACCCCGGCCCGGCCGCCGGCCGTGACCACTCCCGACCCGTACGACTTGGAGAAACCCCGCATGACTACCTCCGTCAAGCTCACGGTCCTCGGCGCCACCGGCATGGCGGGCAGCCGCATCGTGGCCGAGGCGCTCACCCGCGGCCACGCCGTGACTGCGGTCGCCCGCGGCCACGACGCGCAGGCCCCGGCCCGGGACGGCCTGCGGCGGGTGTCCGCCGACATCGCGGCCGACACCGCCGCCGGAACGGCCCCGGCGCTGCTCGACGGCGCGGACGTCGTCGTCAGCGCGCTGCCGGCCCGGACCGTGCTGCCGCTGCTGCCCGAGCTGGTCGCCGCGGCGGGCGGCGCCCGCCTGGTCTTCGTCGGCGGCGCCGGCAGCCTGCGCCTCCCGAACGGCGAGCGCGTCATCGACCAGCCGGACTTCCGCGACGAGTGGAAGCCCGAGGCGTCCGCGCACGTCGAGTTGCTGGACGCGCTGCGCGCCCTCCCCGAGGGCGTGGAGTGGACCTTCCTCAGCCCGTCGGCGCTGTTCCTGCCCGGCGAGCGCACGGGCACGTTCCGGCTCGGCGGCGACGACCTGCTGACCGATGCCGAGGGCGCGTCGCGCGTCTCCGGCGAGGACTACGCCGTCGCGCTGCTGGACGAGGTGGAGACGCCCGCGCACCGGCGCACGCGCTTCACCGTCGGGTACTGACCGGGGGACCGGTCGAAGGGTTCCGGGGGGCGAGGCCGCGGGAGGGGGCGGCCTCGCCCCCCGGACGTGTGTCCGGGGGACGAGCGGTTCCGCTCCGTACGGGGGGCTTTGTACGGAGCGGGCCTTCGTACGGAGCGGGCTTTCGTACGGCGGGACCGAACGGGTCTCCGTACGGCCACGTACGGGCTTCTTCGCCCGGATGGAGCGCGATGAGGCCGTGCGACGGGGTCACGCGGGCTTCTTCAGGAGCTCCACGATCCCCGTCACGTCACCCGCCCCGCCGCCCTCCGCCACCAGCCGGTCCAGCAGCGGCCGCAGCGGTGCGATCAGCTCCCCGCTGATCCCCTGGTCGTCCGCCGTCCGCAGGAGGTTGCCGAAGGCGGCCGCCTGCATCGCCGCGTTGGAGACGACGCCGTCCGTGTAGTCGCCCGATGCCACCTGCGCGGCCATGTGCGGGATCCCGGCCGCCATCGCCCCGATCCAGCTCGTCAGCATGGGCGCGAACTCCGTCGCCGGCACCTTCTCCGTACCGACCAGGGCCAGGGCGTGGAAGACGCCCGCGAACATCCCGTACATCCCGCTCAGCAGCGCGATGTCGTGGAGCGCGGCCAGCCCCGCGTCCGCGCCGACGAAGTGCGCCGCGCCGAGCCGTTCCAGCGTCGGGCGGTGGGCGGCGAAGGCCTCCTCGGCGCCGCTGTAGAGGACGAACGCCTGGTCGGTGCCGATACCCGGCGGTACGGCCATGATCCCGCCGTCGACGTAGGCGATGCCGTGCGCGGCCGCCCACGCGGCCGTCTCGCGGGCCTGCGCCGGGGTGCCGTTGGTGAGGTTGACGAGGGTGCGGCCGGCGAGCTCCGCCGCGACCGGGGCCAGCGTCGCGTGGACGGAGGCGTGGTCCAGGAGGCAGACGACCACCAGCTCGCCCGCGGTCACGGCCGCCGCGACGTCGTCGGCGCGGGTGGCGCCGAGGGCGACGAGCGGGACGGCCTTGCCGGGCGTGCGGTTCCACACGGTCGTCGGGTGCCCGCCGGTCAGGAAGGCGGTGGCCAGGGCCGTGCCCATGGCGCCGAGGCCCAGGACGGCGACGGGGGAGTTGCTGCTCATGTACGTGCTCCTGAAGTGCGGTGACGGTGATCGTCGGAGGGGTTCGGCGCGCCCTCATCAGACTGCTCGACGCCGCGCACCGCGCCAAGTACGCACAAAAAAGTGGGTGCTTACCCAGAGGTGGGTGCGGGGGGTGGGGGACGGGGAACGGCGGTGGACCGGGGGACGGGAAGGGCCGGGGACGGGGAAGGGCCGCAGGACGGGGAACGGCGGTGGGCCGGACCCCTCGCGCAAGGGATCCGGCCCACCGCCGCTTCTCGTACGGTCCTGACGGGGCCGCCGCCGTTCGTCGTACGGCCCTCCGGGCTACTGCGCCCCGATCGACTCCAGCATGTTGAGCCTGGCCGCCCGGCGGGCCGGCCAGACCGCGGCCAGCACGCCCACCGCGAGCGCGATCAGCAGGAACACGGCGATCCGCGCCCACGGCACGACCATCTCGTACTGCGGGAACGACGACCGCACCAGGTGCCCGCCGGACCAGGCCAGGAAGATGCCGACCCCGACGCCCAGCACCGCGCCGAACATCGCGATCATCACCGACTCCAGCCGCACCATCTGCTTGACGCCCGTGCGGGCCAGGCCGATCGCGCGCAGCATCCCTATCTCACGGGTCCGCTCGAAGACCGACATGGCGAGGGTGTTGACGACGCCGACGACCGCGATCACGACGGCCATGCCCAGCAGCCCGTACATCAGGTAGAGGATGTCGTCGATGCTCCCGGCCTCGGAGCGGCGCAGGTCCTCCTGGCTCTGCACCTTGATGAGCGGGTTGCCGCCGAGGGTCTCCTTGATCTTGGCGCGGAGCTCGCCGGCCTTGCCGGGGGCCGCCTTCACCAGCACCTCGTCGTCACGCACCTTCTCCAGGTGCGGGTCCAGGAGGGAGGGGGTGGCGAGGACGGCGGAGACGACGTCGTTCTTCGCGTAGACCGCGGCGACCTTCGGGGTGGCCTTCTCGCCGTCGTAGAAGTCCATCGGCAGGGGAGATCCGACCTTCAGGCCGTGGTCCTTGGCGTACTGGTCGGACACGGCGACGGTGCCCTTGCGCACGTCGGCGGGGGAGCCGCTGACGAACCGCAGGTCCGCCACCTCGCCGAGCGACGGGATGTCCGCGGCGTAGGCGAGCGCGGGCTGGTTCGAGGACTGGAAGCCGACCGAGCGCAGCGGGACCGCGGCGGTGACGCCGGGCTCCTTGGCGAGGGTCTTGGCGATGTCCGGGGAGAGACCGCCGAAGTTCGCCGACGTCACCTTGTAGTCGGCCGTCAGGTCCTGCTGCCCCATCTTCGCGACGCCCTGGTCGGCGGAGACGGCGACCACGGTCAGACCGGTGATCAGGGAGAGGCCGATCATCAGGGCGGAGGCGGTCGCGGCGGTGCGGCGCGGGTTGCGCAGCGCGTTCTCCTTGGCGAGCTTGCCGCTGATGCCGGTCAGCCGGCCCGTCGCCTTCGCGAAGAGGTGGACGAACGGGCGGGAGAGCAGCGGTGCCAGGACGATGACGCCGGCCATGGTCAGGGCCGAGCCGGCCATGGCGATCTCCAGACCGCCGCTGTCCTTGAGCGTGGTGATGTACAGCATGATCGCGACACCGGCGGCGGTCAGCACGGCCCCGAGGGCGTTGCGCAGCAGCAGGCCGCGGGGGGCCGGCGGCTGCTCCGCGGCGGCCAGCGCCTCCACGGGAGCGATCTTCGCGGCCTTGCGGGAGGGCAGCCAGGCGGCCAGGACCGTCACCACGACGCCGACGCCGAGGGCGGTGAGCACGGACATCGGCTCGATGACCAGCGGCCCGTCGGGCAGGCTCGCCCCGGCCGAGTTCAGCACCGCGCGCAGGCCGGTGGCGACGCCGAGGCCCAGGACGAAGCCGGCGGCGGAGGCGACGAGGCCCAGCAGCCCGGCCTCGATCAGCACCGAGCGCACCACCTGGCGGCGGGACGCGCCCACCGCGCGGAGCAGGGCGATCTCCCGGCTGCGCTGGGCGATGAGCATGGTGAAGGTGTTGGCGATGATGAAGACGCCGACGAACAGGGCGATGCCCGCGAACGCCAGGAAGGTGTTGCGGATCGAGCTGGTCTCCTTGTCGATCGCCTTGGACTCCTCGGCCGCCAGCTCCTTTCCGCTCTGCGTCCGGAAGGCGTCCTTCGGCAGCGTCTCGCGGACCTTGGCGGTCAGCTTCTGCTGGTCGGTGCCGGGGGTCGCGGTGACGATGAGCTCACTGAACTGCCCGGGGGTGCCCAGGAGTTTCTGCGCGGTCGCGGTGTCGAACAGGGCGAGGCTGCCGCCCGCGCTCACCTTCGGATCGTCGGTCTCGGCGATCCCGACGAGCTTCTTGGTCATGACGGGCCCGTCGACGGCCAGCCGGACGGTGTCGCCCACCTCGGCGCCCGTCTTCGCGGCGGTCTTCGCGTCGAGGACGATCTCGCCCTCGGCGGTGGGGCCCCGGCCCTTGACGATCGGGTAGCGGCTGTCCTTGCCGTTCGCGCCGGGCACGAAGTTGGCGCCGGAGCTGCCCCACTCGCTGCCGGCGGGGTTGTTCTGCTTGTCGGCGACCATGACGGTGCCGCTCACGGACGGGCGTACGGAGGCCACGCCGGGCAGGGCGCGTACGGACTCGACCACGCGGGAGTCGAGGGCGTCCTTCTCCTTGAGGGCGGACCGGCCGGCGGTGACGGACACGGCGACGTCGTCGAGGCTCTTGGCCATCTTGTTGCGGTAGGCGCTGCCGACGGAGTCGCTGAAGACGAGGGTGCCGGAGACGAAGGCCGTGCCGAGGAGGACCGCGAGCGCGGTCATCATCAGCCGGGTCTTGTGCGCGAGGAGGTTGCGCAAGGCGGTTCGGAACATGGGTGTGGTCTTGTCCAGGGTTCGTGGGGCGAGCCGGGCGGGGGCGGGACGGCGGCGGGGCCGTGCGCGGGGGCTGTGCGCGAGGGCTGTGCGGGGCTGCCGCGTGCGGGCCGTGCGCGGGTGCCTCAGCTCGTACGGCCCTTGGCGTCGAAGCGCTTCATCCGGTCCAGCACCGCGTCCGCGGTGGGTTCGCGCATCTCGTCCACGATCCGGCCGTCGGCGAGGAAGATCACGCGGTCGGCGTAGGACGCGGCGACGGGGTCGTGGGTGACCATGACGATCGTCTGCCGGAGGGCCCGTACCGACTCGTGCAGGAAGCCCAGGAGTTCCGCGCCGGAGCGGGAGTCGAGGTTGCCGGTCGGCTCGTCCGCGAAGATGATCTCGGGCCGGGCGGCGAGCGCGCGGGCGACGGCGACGCGCTGCTGCTGGCCGCCGGAGAGCTGGCTGGGCCGGTGCGCGAGACGTCCGGAGAGGCCGACGGTGTCGACGACCATGTCGAGCCACTGCTTGTCGGGCTTCCGGCCGGCGATGTCCATCGGCAGGGTGATGTTCTCCAGGGCGGTCAGGGTCGGCAGCAGGTTGAACGCCTGGAAGACGAAGCCGATCCGGTCCCGGCGGAGCCGGGTCAGCTGCCGGTCGCCGAGCGAGGCCAGCTCGACGTCACCGATCCGGGCGGACCCGGAGGAGACGGAGTCCAGCCCGGCCAGGCAGTGCATCAGCGTCGACTTGCCGGAACCGGACGGCCCCATGATCGCCGTGAACTCCCCCCGGCGGAACTCGACGGAGACCGAGTCCAGGGCGGTGACCCGGGTCTCGCCCTGCCCGTAGACCTTGCTCAGATCGGTGGCGCGGGCGGCGACGGCGCCCGTGGGGGCCTGGGCGAGAGGGAAAGCGGCCGCGTGGGACACGGGTCTCCTCCGGAGGGGTGGGGGATGGGACGGTCGGTGTGACAGACGCGTCCGGCGGGGGCCCGGGGACGGGCGCAATGGCCGGAATCGACTCCTCCAATTCTCTTGGGGCGGGGTGGGGCGGGCCTCAGCCGTACGGCCTGAATCGGGGGGTCGGCCGTAGGTCCGAGAGGGGGGTGTGCGGGTAGTACTTGAGGGGGACGGGGTCGTTCTCGGGTCGGGTGGGTGTGGGTGTGGGTGCGGGGGGTGGGGGTGCCGCTGCGCGGGGCTTTGTCCCCGACCCGCCCCTTCCCGGAACCGGGGGCTTCGCCCCCGGACCCCCTTGCCGCGCTGCCGCGCGGTGTCCTCAAACGCCGGACGGGCTGGATTTTCCAGCCCGTCCGGCGTTTGAGGACCGGGGTCCGGGGCGGAGCCCCGGTTCCGGGAAGGGGCGGGTCGGGGGAAAGATCTCCCGGCTCGGGCCGCCCCGTAGCGCCGCCCGCCGTCGCTACCGCCCGCGCACCCGCCGCCCCGCCTCAGCCCCGCAACGTCCGCGACGGCGCGTGCCCGTACTTCCGCCGGTACTCCCCCGCGAACCGTCCCAGATTGCCGAACCCCCACCGGTACGCCACCTCCGCCACGGTCACGTCCGCCCGGCCGCGCGCGGCGAGCAGCTCCTCGTGGGCCCGGCCCAGGCGGACCTCGCGGAGATAGCCGAGCGGTGTCGTGCCCAGGTGCCGGCGGAACGCCTCCTGGAGGGCGCGCGGGCTGACTCGGCCCGCCGCGGCCAGGTCGGACAGGGTCAGCGGCTGGTCGGCCCGTTCCTCGGCCGCCGCCATCGCCCGGCGTACGGCGGGGTGCGCGACCACGCCGGGCCGCTGCGCGTCCACCCCGTCGGTGACGAGCTGGTGGGTCTCCATCAGCATCGCGGCCGTCGTCTGCGTCAGCTGCGTGGCCACGAGCGGGCTGCTCCGGGCGACGCCCTCGCCGAGCACCTCGCGGTGGACGGCGGCGGAGATGCCGGCCCAGCTGCGCGCGGCGCTCGGCGAGATCGTCCCGCTGAGGGTGAACCGGGCCCGTAACGGACCCTCGACGCCGAGCACGTCGGCCGCCGCCTGCTCGATCGTCTCGCGGGCCAGCCGGACGGTGGTCATCCGGGCGCCGGGGGCCCAGTGCACCTGGAAGCGGCGGTACGGGTCGAGGACGTATGTCTCGCCGGGCCCCACGACGCGTTCCTCCCGCCCGGGGGAGACGACCTTCACCCGGCCGCGCACCAGCTGGCACACCAGGAGGTACGAGTCCAGGGGCTGCGGTGCCACCAGCGTCTCGGCCCCGTACTGGAGTCCGGAGACCGTCACCCCGGGGAAGCTGCCCTCCGCGTACCAGGCGGAGAACTCCTTGGGGTCGCCGAGCACGCTGAGCCGGTACGGGCTGTAGGCGGTACTGATGATCTCGCGCGTCTCGTCGAGGTCGTTGCTGAGGACGAGCGTGCGCATGTTGCCGGGGGCGTTGGGCCCCACGCCGGGTTCAGTCATGAGGCTTTCCTCGGGTGCCCGCGTTCTCCGGCCAGGAGCCGCGTTTGGCGAGTAGCCGACAGATGGCCCCGTTAGTACCGTTCTGCTTGGCCGCAGTCAAGGCAGGGGTTCTCCCCACATCGCTTTCGGGACAGCCCCGGCCGTCGCGGTCACGGCCCTGGATCCACGGGGGACATCCAGGGCCGGTCAACGGAGGGGTGCCCCGCCGTCCGCGGACAGACGGCGGGGTTTCTTCGTGCCCGATTCGTGCCCGAGTGGCATGAGCGGCCCGAGCGTCCCGGGTGGTGCGAGCGGCGCGCGCGTCAGCCCTTGACCGCGCCGCCCAGGGTGAAGCCGCCGCCGAGCCGCCGCGAGATCAGCGTGTAGAGCAGGACCACGGGCGTGGAGTACAGGATCGAGAAGGCGGCCAACTGCCCGTACGCCACCTGCCCGTAGTCGCCGAAGAAGGTGAAGACGGTGACGGCGGCGGGCAGTTTCTCGGGGGAGAGCAGGAGCAGGAAGGGCACGAAGAAGTTGCCCCACATCAGCACGAAGCAGTAGATCGAGACGACGGCGACGCCGGGCCCCATCAGGGGCAGGACCACGCGGGTGAGCGTCTGGAGCCATCCCGCGCCGTCGGTCCAGGCGGCTTCCTCCAGGGTCTTCGGCACCCCGTCCATGAAGTTCTTCATCAGCCAGATAGCGAAGGGGAGTTGGGCGGTGGCCATGAACAGGGCCGTCCCGTACATGGTGTCGATCAGGTCGATCCGTACGAAGAGGCCGTAGACCGGGACCATGACGGCGGTGATCGGCAGGCAGGTGGAGAAGAGGACGGTCAGGAGGTACGGGCGGTTGAACCGTGACCGGTAGCGCGACAGGGGGTAGGCGGCGAGGGCGGCGCAGCCGACGGTGAGCGCGGTGGCACCGCCGCACAGCAGGAGGCTGTTGAGCATCGGGGTGAAGGCGATCTCGTCCGTCAGCACCGCCGAGAAGTTCTCGGACGTCACCCCGGAGGGCGCCTTCACCCGCAGCCCCGCCTCGGCGTCGACCGACGCCAGCAGCAGCCAGAGCAGCGGCAGCGCGAAGGAGGCGGCGACGGCGAGGAGGGCGGCGTCGGCGGCGAGCCGGCGTCGGGTGCGGCGGGAGGGCCTGAAGGGTCTGTGGGGCTCGACGTGGTGTGTGAGGGGCGTGGGCATGGCACCTCCGTACACGGCGGGGCGGGGCGCGGGGAGTTCGTGCTCGCTGCCGGATACGTACCCACGTGGCGGGGCGGGTGCCCGATCGTGCCTTGTCCGTCGGCGGGAGCCCGTCAGCGGGAGTCCGTCCGCGGGCTCACCCGGCGTGCCACTGCTGATGCCCGGCGCCGGCGACGCAGTCCCGGAGGGTGACGGAGGCCCCCGCCCACCAGTTCGCGTCGGTGATGGTCAGGCACCGGTGGTTGAGGTCGGTGTGCAGCTCGGTGCCGTTCCAGTGCCAGCCCTGACGCTTCAGCCCGGAGCAGCTGAAGACCTGTACGGCGGCGCCGTTGTCCCCGTTGTCGAGCGCGGGTTCCAGGCACTTGCCGCTGAGATCGCTGCGGAACTCGTTGCCGTTCGGCGTCCAGCGCCGGCTGGGAGAGCCGTCGCAGTCGTACATCTGCACGGACACGCCGTCCCCGGTGTTCAGGTGGGCGACGTTGAGGCATCTGTTGTTGTAGTTGGACACGATCTGCACACCGGCCGCCTTCGCGCCGGACTTCGTCTGCTCCTGCTCCTGCCGTGCGGTGTCGGCGGACGCCGACGAGGTGACGAGAACGCCGCTGACCACGAACGCGGCGGCCGCCAGGACCCGCACCGAGCGGTACGTCAGTTCCATGTGATTCCCCTCGGGGACGTGTGCACGGATGTCACGCAGGCATGAGGATGCCGTGGGCCGGGCGGGGTGGGAAGTGCTCGGTCTGCGGGGTGGGCCTGGCGGGGGCGTTGTGACCGGGAACGGTCTGTGGGCGGCGGGATCGGGGCCGGCGGCCGGAAGCCGGGGCGGGCGTACCTCACGGTGGCCGTCCGGCTGCCGGGCCCCGGTCCCGGAGGTCCACGCGCCGGAACCCGGAACCCCGGCCCGGCCGGTCGTCACGTGCTCGGGGTCTGCGCGGCCGTTTCGTACCGCGGGCGGCCGGTGGGCCGGTAGACCTGGATCGTCACCCCCTTCGGGGTGGACCGCGAACGGACCAGGTCGAGCGCCGCGTCCGGGCCGGTGCCGGGGAACAGCCGCGTGCCCTGGCCGACGATCACCGGGACGGTGAGCAGGGTCATCTCGTCGACGAGCTGGTCGACGAGCAGTCGGCGGATCAGCTCGCCGCTGCCGTGCACCTGCAGTTCCCCCGCCGGACCGGCCTTCAGCTCGCGGACGGCCGCCGCGACGTCCCCGGAGAGGACGGTCGTGTTCGCCCAGCGCGGTGCCGTGAGCGTGGTCGACGCGACGTACTTGGGCCGCGCGTTCAAAGGGCCCGCGATGGGGTCGCGCTCCGGATCCGGCATCACTCCCCAGTAACCGGCGA
Source organism: Streptomyces albireticuli (assembly GCF_021228125.1). Lineage (GTDB taxonomy): Bacteria > Actinomycetota > Actinomycetes > Streptomycetales > Streptomycetaceae > Streptomyces > Streptomyces albireticuli. The sequence goes on along the minus strand of NZ_JAJQQS010000012.1, from coordinate 128,938 downwards.
AGATCTCGTAGGTCCGACGGCCGAACAGGAACGCGTCGGCGCGCTGGTAGACCCGGTGGAGAAACGCCGCGGCCTCGTCGTCGACGTGCGCCGCGACCCATCCGCCGCGCTCGAACCCGCCGCGGCGGTCCTCGTCCGGCGCGCCGAGTCCCTGCATCACGCCGTCGACGGTGAGCCATGTGGTGGTGGTGAGCTTCATGGTGGTGCCCCTCTCCTCGGCTGCGCCCAGGGTCCCGCCGCGTTCCGCGTGCGGGCGCCCGGCGCGCCCGGCCGGTCCCCGGTCAGCGCCCGCGTGGGCGAGGTGAAGTCGGCGGGGTGGTTGACCGGGGGCGAGGTGGGCGGCCTTCCGAGGCGCCGGGGGCGCGTCGGACAGCTTGGGCGGTCAGGCCCCCTTGCGGAACCGGTCCGCCTTGATCCCGAGGGTGAGCGCGCGCAGCTCTCCGCTGTCCATGGCGATGACAGCCTCCGAGGCGTCACTTTCGCGCAGGAGGACGTGCTCTGGCGTGCGGGTGAGTTCGACGCAATCGTTGCCGTCCGTGGAGAACGACGATTTCTGCCACCGCATGGCTGTTCCTCCATGGTCTACGAGAGGTGCGCTGGACATCCGTGCGTGCAGTCAGCCGTGGGCTGGAGGGAGGACCTTCAGTCGGTGGTGCCGCAGAGCGCGGGCTGACGGTCGAACGCCTCCGTCTTGATGCCACGCAGAAATGCCTTCAACTCCGCGCGGCTGATGGCGAGGGCCACGTCCGGCTCGTCGCTCTCCCGGAAGTACGCCCCGCCCGAGTGGCGAGTCACTTCAACGCACTCGGCTCCACTGCTCGAAAAGGACGACTTCTGCCAGTCAAGTGCTATGCCCATGTCGGCTGGTCTCACATTTCCCGCGCCACGCGGCGGACCATGTCTCTCGACTCCTTCGTGTCGAGTGCCACGTCTTCGAGCGCGTCGATAAGGCCGTTGTACTTCTTGAGCTGGGGCTCGGTGTCCACGAAGCCACCTCCGAAAGGCGTGTCGATCTGCACCGTGTCCAACCTGGGGACCGCGCCGGCCGCGTAGAGCATGGACTGCGCGTGACCGGACATCTCCTCCACGGCGAAAGGGATGACGCGCACATCGACGGACGGTTTCTCGGAGGCTTCCAGAAGGCGTTCCAGCTGAGCCCTCGCCACCTGCCGCCCTCCGTAGCGCATTCGCAGTGCCGCCTCGTGGATGATCACCTCGTACGGTGGCGGGTTTTGTCTGTCGAGGACGGCGGCCCGGCTCGTCCGCAGTTCGACCCGGGCTTCGAGCTCTGTCGCGGGAGTCCCACTGCCGAAGATGGCCCGTGCGTAGTCGGGTGTCTGGAAGATGCCCGGGACCAGAAGCATCTGCACCGAGCGGAGGCGCGTCGCGTGGTGTTCCAGCTCGGCCACGTCGAGGTGTGAGGGCGGAAGGGCTCCACGGTAGGCGTCCCACCAGAACTGTCCACGGTGTTCATGCGTGATGCCGCACAGCGCGTCGACGAGAGCGGCGTCCTCGCATGCGTAGAAGGCGGCGAGGCGGCGGACGCGTTCCTCGCTGACGCCGCGACGGCCCGCCTCCATCATGCTGATCTTCGCTTGGTCCGTCCCGAGCAGCGCGCCCGCCTCACGCGCTGTCCTGCCCGCGCGTTCGCGCATTCTGCGGAGCTCGGAACCGAGGCGTGCCTGGCGAGCGGTCGGGGCGTCCCTGGGTGGCATGTCACCTTCCTTCGTGTGCACCAGAGTCTGCCGCGCCGTCGTCGTCGCGGTCCACTCATCGGGTGAAAGGGGTGGGGAACCTTGCCCCGGGGAATGTGTACCCCTACTGTCGTCGCATCACTGCGATCCACGTCACATCGAGATTCGAAGTGCAGCCGTCCGCATGCCTGTTGGGGCATCGGCCTCGGCCGACGCCACGGCTGACGGCGAAGACGTGGACGGTCCCCACCTTCACAGGGAGACGACGCCATGAGCACCGCAGCACCCACGACCCCTCTCACCTCACCCGCTCCGGAAGACATCCGCACCTACCACCTCACCGCCCCCGCCGACCCCGCGACCGCCCGTCTCGCCCGGCAGTTCGTCACGACCGCGTTGCGTTCGACCGGTCACCCCGGACTCGTCGAGAGCGCCTGTGTCTGTGTGTCCGACCTCGTGGCGAACGTCGTCGGACACGCGCGCGTACCGGACCTCGGCGTGGAGGTGAGTGTGTGCCGGGAACGCGCCGTGGTGGGGGTGCGGGACGGGGACCCGGGGCGGCTGCCCTGGTCGCGGCGGCCGGGGGCGACGAGGAGGGCGGGCGGGGGCTGGTGCTCGTGCGGGGGCTTTCGCACGCGTCCGGGGTGACCTGGGTCTGGGACGGGCTCGACCTCGTCGGCAAGGAGGTCTGGTTCGAGTTGTGGGAGGACCGGTGAGATGAACGGCGGGCTCTGGACCATGGCCTCCCCTCGCGAGGGGAGGCCATGGTCCAGAGCCCGGCCCCGCCCCCTACGCCGCCTTCACCGGCTCCGGCTCCGTAGGCTCCGGTGCCGCCTCGTGGCCGTGTCCGTCGCCCGACAGTGTCGTCTCGTCGAACGGCAGCCGGCCGCTCAGGACCTCCGCCACGCGCGGCTTGTCGATCTCCTTCGTCCAGGTGCCGACCAGGACCGTCGCCACCGCGTTGCCCGCGAAGTTGGTCAGGGCCCGTGCCTCGCTCATGAAGCGGTCGATGCCGACGATCAGGCCGACGCCGTCGACCAGTTCGGGGCGGTGCGACTGGAGGCCGCCCGCGAGGGTCGCGAGGCCCGCGCCGGTGACGCCCGCCGCGCCCTTCGAGGCGATGATCATGAAGAGCAGGAGGGAGATCTGCTGGCTCAGCGACAGCGGGTCGCCCATCGCCTCCGCGACGAAGAGCGAGGACATCGTCAGATAGATGGCCGTGCCGTCGAGGTTGAAGGAGTAGCCGGTCGGGACGGTGATGCCGACCACCGGGCGGCTCACGCCCAGGTGCTCCATCTTCGCGATCAGGCGCGGCAGCGCCGACTCCGACGAGGACGTGGACAGGATCAGCAGGAACTCCCGGCCCAGGTACTTCAGCAGCGCGAAGACGTTCACGCCCGCCACCAGTCTCAGCAGCGTGCCCAGCACCACGATCACGAAGAGCAGGCAGGTGACATAGAAGCCGATCATGATGACGGCGAGGGACTTGAGGGCGTCCACGCCCGTCGCGCCGACCACCGCGGCCATCGCGCCGAACGCGCCCACCGGCGCCGCCCACATGATCATGGACAGGATGCGGAAGACGAGCCGCTGGATGTGCCCGACCCCGCGCAGCACCGGCTCGCCGGCGGATCCCATGGCCTGCAGTGCGAAGCCCGCGAGCAGCGCCACCAGCAGGGTCTGGAGGACCTCGCCGCCGGTGAAGGCGGAGACCATCGTGGTGGGGATGATGCCGAGGACGAAGTCGGCCGTCGACTCGTGCGCGCCCTTGGCCTGGGCCTCGCCCGCGTGCCGCAGCGACTCGGTCAGGTGCAGGCCGCTGCCGGGCTCCAGCAGGTTGCCGACCACCAGGCCGATGGCCAGGGCCACCGTCGACATCACCATGAAGTAGCCGAGGGCCAGCCCGCCGACCGCGCCGACCTTGGCGGCCTTGCGGACGGAACCCACGCCCAGCACGATCGTGCAGAAGATGATCGGCGAGATCATCATCTTGATCAGGTTCACGAACCCGGTGCCCAGCGGCTTGAGCTCGACGGCCACGCCGGGCGCGGCGAAGCCCACCACGACGCCGGCCACCACCGCGGCGATCACCGAGAGGTAGAGGTAGTGCGTACGGTCCCGGCGGGCGCGGGGCTGCCCGCCCTCGCCCGGTGGTGACGGCGCTGTCACGGATGTCACGGAGGTCTCCTCGTCGACGCGGCTCCTGCACGGCCCCGCTCTCCCGACGAGAGGGGCTCCGGTGACTATGCACGGGTCTGTGACCGTGGTCACCCTTGCGTGCATTACGTTCACCACGGCACCCCGGTGCAGACTGTCCGCCATGCGCAGACCCCGCGTACCCCGCCCCCGCAGCCTGGCCGGCCAGCTCTTCGCGATGCAGACCGTGCTGGTCGCCGCCGTGGTGGCCGGCTGCGCGGCCTTCGCTTACGTCTCGGACCGGGGTCAGGCCGAGGACTCGGCGCGCCGCCAGGTCACCGCCGCCGCGGCCGCCGTCGCCGCCGCGCCGGTCGTACGGCGGGCGGTCCACGACGTTGATCCCGCCGCCACCCTCCAGCCGTACGCGGAGCGGGTCCGCCACGACACCGGCGTCGACTTTGTGACGATCATGAACCCGTCCGGGATCCGCTGGACCCACCCCGACCCGGCCCGCATCGGCGAGCCCTTCCTCGGCCACACCGGCCCCGCCCTGCGCGGCCGCACCTTCTCCGAGACGTACACCGGCACGCTCGGGCCCTCGGTGCGGGCCGTCGCGCCCGTCATGGACGGGGACCGCACCGTCGCGCTCGTCAGCGCGGGCATCACCGTCGAAGCGATCAGCGCCGAGGTCCGGCGGCAGCTCATCGGCCTGCTCGGGGTGGCCCTGGGCGCGCTCGCCCTCGGCGGGGTCGGCACGTACCTCCTCAACGCCCGGCTGCGCCGCCACACGCACGGCATGAACGCCGCCGAGCTCAGCCGGATGCACGACTACCACCAGGCCACCCTGCACGCGGTGCGCGAGGGTCTGCTGATGCTCGACGGACAGCGGCGGATCGCGCTCATCAACGACGGCGGGCGGGAACTCCTCGGCCTGGACGAGGCGTCGATCGGCCGGCCCGTCGCGGAACTCGGCCTGCCGCGCGCCCTCACCCGGGCGCTGCTGGCCACCGGGCCACGGGTGGACGAGGTGCACCTGACCGCCGACCGGATCGTCGTCGTCAACACCTCCCCGGTCTCGGGCGGCGAGCGCTGCGGCACCGTCGTCACCCTTCGCGACCACACCGAACTCCAGGCGCTCTCCGGCGAGCTGGACTCCGTGCGCGGCCTGGCGGAGGCGCTGCGCTCGCAGGCGCACGAGGCGGCGAACCGGCTGCACGCCGTCGTCTCCCTGATCGAGCTGGGCCGCGCCGACGAGGCCGTCGAGTTCGTCACCTCCGAGCTCGAACTCGCCCAGGCCCTCACCGACCAGGTCGTCGCCGCCGTCGCCGAACCCGTCCTCGCCGCCCTCCTGCTCGGCAAGGCCGCCCAGGCGAACGAGCACGGCGTGGAGCTCCTCCTGGCCCCCGACACCCGGGTCGACGACGGGCTGCTGCCGCCCGGCCTCCCGGCCCGCGACCTGGTGACGATCCTGGGCAACCTGATCGACAACGGCGTCGACGCCGCCGCCGAGGAGGCGAACCGGGCGCCGCGCACCGGCGCTCGCCGCGCCCACGTCACGGTCACCGTACGGGCCGACGGAACGGCCGGGGGAACGACCGGCGGGCGGGCGGACGGGCCGGAGGGCGGGGACGGACACGGCACGCTGCTCCTGCGCGTCGCCGACAACGGCGCCGGCGTCGCCCCCGAGGTCATGGACGAGGTCTTCCGGCGCGGCTGGTCCACCAAGTCGCCCGGCACCGCGCCGCACGGCCGGGGCCTCGGGCTCGCGCTCGTACGGCAGGCCGCGCGGCGCAACGGCGGTACGGTCACCGTCGCCGAGGCGCCGGGCGGCGGCGCGGAGTTCACCGTCCGGCTGCCGCTGCGGGCACCGGCCGGGGAGCGCTCCCCGGCGGGGGCGCCGTCATGACCGTGCCCCAGGCGCTCCCGAGCCCGATCCGCGTGCTCGTCGTCGAGGACGACCCGCTCGCCGCCGCCGCGCACGCCCTCTACGTACGGCGGGTGCCCGGGTTCGCCGTGGCCGGGGTGGTGCACACCCGGGGCGACGCCTCGCAGTTCCTCAAGCGGACCCCCGTCGACCTGCTGCTGCTCGACCTGTTCCTGCCGGACGGGCACGGCCTCCAGCTCCTGCGCTCCCTGCGCTCGGCCGGGCACACGGCCGACGTCATCGCCGTGACGTCCGCGCGTGACCTGGCGGTCGTCCGCGAGGGCGTCTCGCTCGGCGTCGTCCAGTACGTGCTCAAGCCCTTCACCTTCACCACGCTCCGCGACCGCCTCACCCGTTACGCGGAGTTCCGCGCGGTCGCCGGGGAGGCCAGCGGCCAGGAGGAGGTGGACGCGGCCTTCGCCGCGCTGCGCGCGCCCCGGCCCGCCGCGCTGCCCAAGGGCCTCAGCCTCGACACCCTCCGGACGATCACGGCGGCGCTGCGCGAGGCGGGCCCCGACGGCATCTCCTCGGCCACGGCGGCCGGTTGCCTCGGCATCTCACGGATCACGGCCCGCCGCTATCTGGAGCACCTGGTCACCACGGGCCGGGCCACCCGCGCCCCGCGCTACGGGCAGGTGGGCCGGCCGGAGCTGCGCTACCGCTGGCTGAGCCCCTGACCTGGGAGGGCGACGGCGGACGCGTGGGGCGGGGCCAAGGAGGGAACGTCACTCCTCACGAAGGGCCGACGCTCGTAGGAGGTCGTAGCCGTGCGTTCCACCACCTCTCTGCTCCTCACCGCCGCCACGCTCGCCGCGGCGGTCCCGCTCAGCGCCTGCGGAGGCGGTTCGGGCGGTGACCCGGACACCGTGAAGATCGCCTACCAGCGCAGCACCGACAACAAGGTCCGGATCATGGACGACCATCTGGCCGGGATCAAGAAGCAGTTCGAGCGCGCGCACAAGGGCAAGAAGCTCCAGCTGGTCCCGGTGCAGGCGTCGCAGGCGGACTACTACGCCAAGGTGCAGCAGATGATGCGGTCGCCGAAGACCGCCCCGGACGTCGTCCGCGAGGACACCTTCCTCATCAACTCCGACATCAAGGCCGGATATCTCAGACCCCTGGACGACAAGCTGGCCGGCTGGCGGGACTGGGAGCGCTTCGCCCCCACGGCGAAGGCCGCGGCGCGGGGGGAGGACGGGAAGACGTACGGGGTGCCGGACGGCACCGACACCCGGGGCCTGTGGTTCAACAAGGAGCTGTTCGCCAAGGCCGGGCTGCCCGCCGACTGGCACCCGCGGACCTGGCGGGACGTCCTGGCGGCCGCCCGCGCGGTCAAGGAGAAGGTCCCCGGCGTCACCCCGCTCAATGTGTACACCGGCAAGGGGCCGGGCGAGGCCGCCACCATGCAGGGCTTCGCGATGCTCCTGTACGGCACGGGGAAGGACCCGCTCTACGACCCGGCGGCGAAGAAGTGGATCGCGGGCGGAAAGGGGTTCCGGGACGCCCTGGAGTTCGTCCGCACCGTCTACGCCGAGAAGCTCGGCCCGGACCCCTCCGACGCCCTGGACCCGCACGTCGACGCCCGGGTCGCCACCGACTGGCTCCCCTCGGGCAAGCTCGCCATCGCCCTGGACGGCAACTGGCTCGGCAAGAACTGGCAGCCGTCCGGCGACAAACCGTGGCCGAGGTGGACGAAGGTGCTGGGGCAGGCGCCGTTCCCGACCCAGGACGGCGCGGCACCCGGCGCGGTCAGCCTGTCGGGCGGCTGGACCTGGGCGATCGGCGCCAAGTCCCGCAAGGCCGACCTCGCCTGGCAGGTGATCGAGACGCTCCAGACGAAGGAGAACGCGACGGACTGGACCGTCCGGGACGCCCAGATCGCCGTGCGGGACGACGTGGCGGCCGCGCCGGAGTACCTGTCGTCGATGCCCGGCATCCGGTTCTTCACGGGCCTGGTGGAGTACACCCACTACCGGCCCGCGCTGCCGGTCTACCCGAGGGTGTCGAGCGCGATCCAGGAGGCGATGGAGTCGGTGACGACGGGCGACGCGTCGGTGGCGCGGGCCGCCCGGCGCTACGACGACGAGCTGAGGTCGATCGCGGGCGGCGACGGCGTGACCGTAAGGGAGCGGTGAGGTGCCCGGCGCCGGGGCGCTCGCCCCGCCCGGCACGGGCCGGCGGGCCGTCACCGGACCGGCCGGCCGCGGCGCGGCGCGGCGGGCGGCCCGGTGGCTGCCGCTCGCCCCGGCGACGCTCCTGCTGCTCGTCTTCCTCGCCGGCCCCATCGCGTACTGCGTCTACCTGGCCTTCACCGACACCCAGCTGACCGGGCAGGAGTCCGCGTCCTTCGTCGGCCTGGCCAACTTCCGCCGGGCCTTCGCCGACGAGGACTTCCGCAACGCGGTGGTGCTGACGCTGCTCTTCACGGTCGTGTCGTCGATCGTCGGCCAGAACACGCTGGGCTTCGCCCTGGCCGCCCTGATGCGGCGGGCGTCACGGCCCGTGCGGGCGCTGACGGGGGCGGTCGTGATCGCGGCGTGGGTGGTGCCCGAGATCGTGGCGGGCTTCCTGCTCTACACCTTCTTCAACCGGCGCGGGACCCTGAACGCCGTCCTGGAGCAGCTCCATCTGCCCGCCCAGAACTGGCTGTTCACGCTGCCGATCCTGGCGGTCTCCTTCGCCAACGTCTGGCGGGGCACGGCCTTCTCGATGCTCGTCTACTCCGCCGCGCTCTCCGGGATCCCGCGCGAGGTGACCGAGGCCGCGGAGGTCGACGGGGCGAGCGGGCCGCGCCGCTTCTGGCACATCACCCTGCCCATGATCCGCCGCTCGATCGCCACCAACCTGATGCTCAACACCCTCCAGACGCTGTCGGTCTTCGGCCTCATCTGGGCCATGACCCGCGGCGGGCCGGGCAATCGCAGCCAGACGCTGCCGGTGTTCATGTACGACCGGGCGTTCCTGAAGTCGCTGATCGGGTACGGGACGGCGGTGGCGCTGCTTCTGCTGCTGGTGGGGGCGGTGTTCTCGGTGGTCTATCTACGGCTGATGCGGGAGGAGGTCTGAGCGTCCGAGGTGCTCGCGCCTCCTCCCGCGCCGGCTCGGCTCAGCCGAGCTTCTTCACCTGGGCGTCGACGACGGCCTTCGGCTGCTCGGCCTGGCCGGTGAGGCTCAGGGCGTAGAACGTGGCCACCGTGCTGCCCTTGCGGACCGCGACCAGGTGCGTGGGGGCGGTCTGGCCCTCCACGTCCAGGCCGAGGGTGAACGCGACGGCCTCGTCGCCCGCGGTGTAGTCGGCGGGCGCCACCTTCGTCATCTTGGTCTTGTCGCCGTCGGCGGTCACGGTGAAGCCGCCGGCGCAGGCCGCGCCGGCCTTCTTCAGCCCGGCGAGGGCCTCGCCGGCCGCCTTCTCGTCGCTGTGCGCGCCCAGCGTGTCCGCCGTGATCGTGGCGCCGAGGGCGCCGAGGGCGGCCTTCGCCTTGTCCTCGGGCGAGGCGTCCGGGGCCGTGGACGGCGACTTCGGCAGCGCCATGACCTTGCGGGTCACGGTCGCGGTCGGCGCGCCGGCGCCGTGCAGGTTCATCGCCTCGACCAGCGGCTTGCACTCGGCCTTGTCGCTGGACACGGCCTTGGCCGTGGCGAGGTCCGCCGCGGTCGCCTCGGTGACCTTGTGGCCCGGGACGTCGGCCTCGGTCACCATGAGCTTCTCCAGCTCGGCCTTCGAGAGGGCCTTCCCGCCGCCGGCGGCCGGGGCGCTCTGCGACGCCTTGCCCTTGGGCTCGTCCTTGGCCTCGGACTTGTTGTCCGAGCCGCAGGCGCTCACGAGCAGGGCCAGCGAGACCGCGGAGGCGGTGACAGCGGTACGACGGACAATGGTGCGGCGCATGAAACGTTTTCCTCTGCTGGATCGGTGAGAGGCCAACTTATAGTCATGTGCAGGTAAAGAGATCAATATGTTTTCGTCGTGCCTGAATCGTGATGAGAGGTGCTGAGCTCATGGAGGGCACGTACCGCGTGCGCAACGTCGGCAGCGGGCTGCTGCTGGAGGTCGAGGGCGGCCGCAAGGGCAGCGGCGCCGACGTTCGGCAGAACGTGGAGGACGGCGGCGCCGCGCAGCTGTGGCACGTGAAGCCCGTGCACGAGGGCGGCGGGCTGCACCATCTGGTGAACGTCGCGAGCGGAAAGCGGCTGGACGTCGCGGGGGCCTCCACCGAGAACGGCGCCAACGTCCAGCAGTGGAAGGCCAACAACTACGGCGCCCAGGAGTGGCTCATCGAGCGGCACCTGGACGCGCCGGGCACCGTCACGCTGGTCGCCCACATCAGCGGGCTGCTGCTGGAGGTCGAGGACGCGTCGGCGGAGCCGGGGGCGAACGTACGGCAGTGGGAGGACACGGACAGCCCCGGCCAGTGGTGGCGCCTGGAGGAGGCGCCGGTGCCCGCTACTTGACGATCGGGGACATGGCGACGCAGGAGGCCGCCGCCGCCGCGCCCTTGGCGGAGTTCTCCTTGATGACCTTCCCCTTGTGCGTGATCTTGCAGCTGACCTCGCCGTCGACGATCACGGCCTGGACGGTCGGCGCGGCGATCCCCTTGAGCGTGACCGTCTTCGTCCAGGGCAGCTCGGCCTCCGCGAGGGTCTCCAGCTCGGGCGCGGTGGCGGTGCCCTTGCCGCCGTTGAAGTCGACGGAGGCGGTACCCGAGCCGGTGATCTCGTAGGTCACCTCGTACGTCTCGTTGGTGGCCTGGTCGACCTTCTCGGTCACCTTCTCCTCCGCCTTCTCCTTCACCGCGCCGCAGCCGACGGCCGCCAGGGCGAGTCCGGTGAGGGCGAGAGCGGACAGAGTGTGACGGAGGGGACGCTTCATGGGACTTCCTTCATGGTGGGAGAGAAGCCCATGAAAACGTCAAAGGAAAGTAAAATCAAGGCCCGCGCGGCGGACGGGCGGCGTCCGCCCGCGAGGGTCGTCAGTCCGTTCCCGCACCCGGCAGCCGGGCCACCAGTTCCGCCGCCTCCGCCGCCGGCACGCCCGCCGCGGTGAGGGTCGTCACCGCGGCCGAGCGGCCCGCCTCCGCGGGGTCCAGGACGCCCTCGTTGACCGCCTGGATCAGGCCGAAGAGGACCTGCTCGCGGACGTAGGCGAGGGCGATCGCCGGGAGCGGGGAGGCGAAGCGGCCCTCGTCCAGGCCCCGCTGGAGCATCGCCGCGCACTCGCGGCGCACCGGCTCCAGCCGGCGGTGGATGCCCTCGACCGTGACGCTGCGCTGGGCGAGGGAGATCAGCAGGCGGTAGCCGTCGGCGATGTCCCAGGCGGCGAGCATCGAGCGGGCCAGCGCCTCGGCGGGGTCGTCCACCTCGTGCAGGGCTTCGGCCTGGGCGATCTCCACCGCGCTCGCCGCGTCGTCGACGAGGGCGCCCATCAGCGCGTCCCGGCTGGGGAAGTGGCCGTAGACCGTACGCCGGACGACGCCGGCGGCGCGGGCGATCTGATCCATGCTCGCGTCCGGGTCGCGCAGCAGCTCGGCGAGCGCGACGTCCATGATGCGGCGCCGGTTGGCGTCCGCTCTGCCGGCCATGGGGGCTCTTCTCGGTCGGGTCGATCGGGGAGGTGGTGCTGCGGACGCGGCCGTTGGCCGACATCGTGCCCCTCATTTTGCACGCGACCGCGTGGTCCCGTAACTTGCACACTGCTGTGTAATTGCACAGCAGTGTGCAAGTTGTGTGCAAGCTACGGAAGGGGTGGCCCGATGGGCCTCGCGATGTCGACCCCGGTCGACGAGATGGACGGTCCGTACAAGAGGCGCTGGCCGGCACTGGCGGTCCTCTGCCTCAGCCTGCTGATCATCGTCATGGCGAACACGTCCCTGACGGTGGCGGCCCCCGACATGGTCAAGGACCTCGGCCTCGGCAGCTCGGACCTCCAGTGGGTCATCGACGGCTACACCGTCCCGTACGCCGCGCTGATGCTGATCCTCGGTGCCGTCGGCGACAAGTACAGCCGCCGCGGCGCGCTCGTCCTCGGCCTCTTCGTCTTCGGCGCGGCCTCCGTCGCCGGCTCGCTCGTCGACAGCTCGGCCGGCGTCATCGCCTCCCGCGCCGTCATGGGCGTCGGCGCGGCCATGATCATGCCCGCCACCCTGTCGCTGCTCGCGGCGACCTTCCCGCGCGAGGAGCGCGCGAAGGCCATCACCATCTGGACCGCGACGGCCGGCCTCGCCATCGCCGTCGGCCCGCTGGTCGCCGGCGCGCTGCTGGAGGACCACGGCTGGGCCTCCACCTTCCTCATCAACGTGCCGATCGCCGCGCTCGGCATCGTCGGCGCCCTGCTGCTCGTCCCGCCGTCCAAGGCGTCCGGCGTCGAGAGGATCGACTACATCGGCGGCGCGCTGTCCGTCGTCTGGGTCGGCTCCCTGATCTTCATGATCATCGAGGGCCCGCACTTCGGCTGGGGCGCCAAGGCGATCACCGCGGCCGTGCTGGCCGGCGTCGGCCTCGTCCTCTTCGTCCTCTGGGAACTGCGCCACCCGCGGCCCGTCCTGGACGTCCGCCGCTTCGCGAAGCGCGCCTTCGCCGGCTCCACGCTGGCCGTCGCGCTGTTCTTCCTCGCCGTGTTCGGCGCCTTCTACTACCTCACCCAGCACCTCCAGTTCGTGCTCGGCTACTCGCCGCTCGACACCGGTGTGCGGATGCTGCCGCTGGCCGGGGCCGTCTTCGTCGGCGGCGCGCTGACGGCCTTCCTCACGCCGAAGTTCGGCATGAAGGTCACCGTCGCCCTGGGCATGACCGTCGGCACGGTCGCCATCGCGCTGCTCACCCGCGTCGACGCGGGCTCCACGTACGACGACTTCCTCGTACCGCTGATGATCCTGGGCCTGGCCATCGGCCTGTCCCTGTCGCCCTGCACCAACGCCATCATGGGCTCCTTCCCGGAGACCCAGCTCGGTGTCGGCGGCGCGGTCAACAGCACCTCGATCGAGCTCGGCGGCTCGCTCGGCATCGCCATCCTGGGGACGGTGCTCGCCAAGACCTACTCCTCCAACCTCGCCGACGCGGCCGCGAAGGTCGCCGCGGGCGGCGGCCCGAAGCTGCCGGCGAAGGCGCTCGACGCCGCGCAGGACTCCGTCGGCGCCGGGCTGTACGTCGCCGAGGAGGTCGGCAAGCAGGTCGCGGCAGGCGCCGCGCCCAAGGTCGGCGCCGAGAAGGCCGCACAGCTGGGCGCCCAGCAGGCGCAGACCGTGGTCGAGGCCGTGCACAAGGCGTTCGCCGACTCCGTCGCCCACACCAGCGTGGTCGGCGCCGTCGTACTCGGCGTGGGCACGGTCGTGGTGGCGCTCCTCCTGCCGCGCCGCGGCGCGCAGGCCGCGGGGGCCTCGGCCGTGGCGGCGAAGAGCGACGGCGGGAAGGGACCGGCGGCCGAGCCGTCGGCGGAGAAGGCCGATTCCCGCGCCTGAACCGTCCGCCGGTGACCGTGCCCCGCAACCCTTCGAGGGGAGCGGGGCACGGCCGTACGGTCAGGGGGTGCGGGGAGCGGTCGTACGGACGCGGGCGGGGAACGCGGCCGTGGGGACGGCCGGTTCCGGGCCCCGGGACGCCGCCGTACGGCCGAGGGCGCGGCCCGCGAGCAGTTCGCTGGTCGCCCGGGAGGGCCCCACGCCCAGCTCGCGCCGGAGGATCTCGACGCACGCCTGGTACGCGCGCACGGCCTCGCCGACGTTGCCCTCGGCGAGATGGGCGCGCACCAGGGCGCGGTGCGCGCTCTCCCGAAGGACGTCGGCGCGCAGCACCCGTAGCGCGATCTCGATGGCGAGCCCGAACCGGCCGCCCTCGCAGAGGCTCTCGACCATCCGCTCCAGCACGTGCAGGCGCATCTGGCGCAGCCGCTCACGGTCGTGGGTCAGCCATTCGTCCGCCCAGTCCGGCAGCAGGTCCGCGCCGGTGCCCTCCGGGGACCAGGCCGCGGCCGGATCGGCCTCCCCGCCCCGGAACACCCGTAGCGCGTGGTCTACCAGCACGGCCACGTCCACGTCGGCGCGCGCGTGCAGGGCGACCTGGGCGCCGGAGCTGACCACCAGCCGCGGCGCGGCCTGGTTGACCCGCCAGATCGCGGTCCGCAGCCGCGCGAGGGCCCGGTGCTCCTCGGTCTCCGGCCACAGGGTCCCCGCGAGACGGCTCCGGCTGAGGCGTCCGCGCAGGGCGAGCACGGCGACGAGGCGCTGTGCTCCGGCGGGGAGTTCCACATCGCGGCCGTCGCGGCCGTCGCGGGTGAGCCGGAACCCGCCGAGGAGCTGGAGGGCGAGGCGCGGTGGCTCCGGCGGGGCGGACAGGGCGGTAGGGACGGGCGGGGCGGGCGGTAAGGGCTGTTCCGGAAGCGCCGACCGTTGCGCCGGGATGTCTGCTGTACCACCTCTGAGGACGGACATGGTTCCCCCAAACCGGGCACGTCGTACGGGTGCCGCATTCCCTTCATGAGGATGCCCGGTTTGTTAAGGGATGCCAAGGGATAGGTGGGGACGCCCGGTTCGGGGTGGGACTCCGGCCTGTCCGGCGCTCCAGGAGGCCGCGCGCAGGCCGGAACGGGACCCGGGGGCGCGGGCTCCCGGGCGCGGGAGGGAAAGGGCCGGAAAGCGCCCGCCCTCAGCCCCCCACCGCCGGCCCGCCCGCGTTCCCCCCCGGCGTCTCACCCCCGGACACCGCCCCCGCGCGTCCCACCGATTCCGTCAGCCAGCTCGGCGGTCCTCCGGCGTCGACGGCCGCGCCGGGGTCCGGTGACTCGCCGCCGGTGGGCGCCGCCGCCCCCGCGTCACCGCCCGCCGCCGTCGCCGGGGACCGCTCGGCCCCCGCCGGGGACGTGACCGCGACCGCCGCCTCGCCGTCCGCGACCGTGATCGTGACCTTCATGCCCGACTCCCTAATTGAGGACCGCGAAGCGGCCTTCGAACTGCAACTGGGCGCTGCTGAGGTTCCGCACCGTGAGCCAGTACGTCACCAGCGTCCCGGAGGCGCGCTCGACCTGGGTCTCCCATTCGAGCTGCGGTGCCCCCGGCTGCGGGCTCGTGGGCATGAAGTACCAGATGACGTGCCATTCCTGCGGCCAGCTGTGGGTGAACCAGCGGCCGGTCTGGCCCGGGGCCAGGGTTCCGGTGAACTGCGTGCCTACGCGCATGCCTGTCTCCTCTCACCAGCCGAGGACCGCGAACCGGGCCTCGAAGTCGACCGGGTCGGTCACGAGGTTGGTCACGTCGATCCAGTACGTCGCGAAGCCGTCGCTCGCCCGCTCGACCCGTACCTTCCAGCGGACCTGCGGGGCACCGGGGCGCGGACTGGTCGGCACGACCGTCCACACCACGTGCCAGTGGGCCGGCCAGCTGTGCGTGAACCAGCGGCCCGTCCGGCCGCCGGGCAGCGTGGCGCGGAACTGCACGCCCACCCACGTGGCCGTCTGGAGGGCCGCGGGGATCAGCTGCCGGAGGTTCGGCCGGTTGCCGATGCGCTGCGTGGCCGGCCGGCCCGGGGCGTCCTGCTGCGGCGAGCCCGTGGCCCGGAGCAGCTGCCGTGAGCGCGCGGGCGACAGCGGGATCCTGCCGTTCGCCCGCAGCACGCCCTGCGTGGCCGCCAGGGCCCCCACGACGATGGGGGAGGCGCTGGACGTGCCGCTGAACCGGTCGGTGTACCAGAGGTCCTGGCTCGTACCGCCCTGGAGGTCGCCGTAGCCGGTGGTGGTCACCTCGCGGCCCCAGCCCTGGGCGTCCACGCAGGCCCCGAAGTTGGAGAAGTCGAGCCGGGACCTGTCCGGCCCGTGGTCCGCCCCGTGGGTCCCCGGAGGCGGGGCCCCCGCGCCGACGATCACGGCTCCGGCGTCCAGCGCGGTGCGCCGGAAGGGGTTGCGCCACCAGGCGGGGAAGCCGGGCTGCGGGGTGTCGTAGGCGGGGTGGTCCAGGTCCTCCGCGCCGTTGCCCGCGGCCTCGACGACCGTGATGCCCCGGTCGACGGCGTAGCGGATCGCCAGGTAGTCGTCCGGCCACCACTCGACGGCGATGAAGCCCTGCTGGCCGGCGCCCGTGGCCCGGGGGCCCGGCCGGTGGATCTCCAGCAGGATGATGTCGCCCGGGCCGAGCCGGTCGGCCGCGTTGCGGATCGCGGTCGCCGTCGGGATCGAGAACGCCGAGGCGCTCGTCACCGCGTCCGGCGAGATCCCGGTGACCCCGAAGGCGTTGACGTCGCCGCCGATCTCCCCGAGCACCGCGGTGCCGTGGTTCACGAAGCCGGTGTCCGTGCTGCCGGTGCCCGAGACGATGCCGCCCTGGTTCCGCAGCAGGTCCTCGTGGGTGAAGCGCCAGCCCCACTCGCAGTCGATCACCCGGACCCCCGCGCCCCGGCCGCCCGGCAGCGTCCAGGCGTAACGGGCGTCGACCCCGCCCGGCGCGGCGTCCAGATAGCCCTGGCGGGCGGTGAAGTCCGGGGTGACGGGCGGGGCGTCGGCCACGTCCGGGGCCATGTCGTTGAGGACGGCGGCCGGGTCGGCGCCGCCGGGGCCGCCCTGCCGGCCCACCGTGCCGCCGGCCTTCCGGACGGCCTTCTTCACCGCCTTCTTCGCCGTCTTCGCGGCCTGCCGCGGCACCGTCTTCCGCTCCGCCCGCTGGACCGCCAGGTCCACTCCGGGCTTGACGTACGCGGCCTCGACGGCGTCCGAGGAGCGGAGCCGCTCGGCCAGCTCCTCCAGCCGGTCGGCCGGGGCGTCCACGTGGTAGAAGAGCGCCATCGTGTCGAGGGTCCGCCGGGCGGCGTCGTCGGCGGCCGGGCCGCCCGTCGCGACGGCACCGTCGGCGCCGCCTGTGCCGTCCGCGCCGCCCGCGCCGTCCGAGGGCGCGCGCGCCGCCCGCCGGTCCACGCCGAAGAGCGGCGTGATGACGACGTCGGACTCGGCCGCGACCGCGTCGAGGGCGCCCACCGCGACGTCCGCGTCCGCGGTCGCGCCGCTCGCCGTGATCCGCACCCCGGCGCCGGGGCGGGTCACGCACACCAACTCGGGCCGCCCGAAGAGCGATTCGGGCGGTGGCGGCGAGCCGCCGGAACTCTCCGCACCTGAGGACTGGGGCACGGCACTCTCCTCACCGCGTGAAGGGACTGCGTCACGGCAGGCCCGCCTGGGGTTTCACATAGGCGGCCGCGACGTCCGGACGGGCGCGCAGTGCCTCGGCGACCGACTCGGCGTCCACCCCGGCGGGCACGTCGACCGTGCGCCACACGAGGGCCTCCGGGTCGCCCGCGCCGGGGTGCAGGGGACGTGAGGCCAGCCCGAACCGCCGCCGCAGACAGCCGTCGACGCCGTCCCCGGCACCCTCGGTGCCGCCGGACGCCGGGCCGTCGGCCGAGGGACCGCGCGACGGCGTACGAAGCTGGACCACGACCTCGGCCATCGGGATACCTCCGACACCCCCGACCCCACGGCTGCCGCCGGATCACTGGGCCCGGCCGACGTTAGTGAAACCGACGTCACCGGCCCGTCACGGCGGCGTCACGGGGCCGCCGCGCGGCGGGGCGCCCGCCCCCGGCGCCCGGCCGCGTGCCGCCCGCCCGGCGGACGGGGCCCCGGGCGTGGGCGCCCCGCTCGCCAGCCCCTCCCACGCGGCCGCCTGTGGCCGGGGTCCCCGGCGCGTCACCCCGTACCCGATCGCCCCGGGCGTGGGCGTGCGGCAGGGGCGCCCGCCCCTGCCGCGCCGCCGCAGTGCCGCCTGCCGCCCGCCCGGCGGCCGCGGGCCCCCGGGCGTGGGTGCGTGGCCACGCGCCCGCCCCTGCCGCCCTGCCGCCCGCCCGCGGCCGGCCCCCGGCCCGTCACCGCGTACCCCGCCGCCCCGCCCGCCCGGCAGGGCGCCGGCATGCCGTCACGCCCCGACCGCTCTCACACCGGCCGGAACCACACCGTCGCCAGCGGCGGCAGCGTCACCGTGACGCTCGCCGGCCGGCCGTGGCTGCGCACCGCCTCCGTCTTCACCGGGTCCGGATGGGTCACGCCGCCACCGCCGTACCGCTCGGCGTCCGTGTTCAGGTACTCGCCCCACGCGGTGTACCGGGCCGGCACCCCCAGCGTGTACCCGTGCCGGACCACCGGCGAGAAATTGCTGACGGCGAGCAGCGGCGAGCCCTCCGCGTCGTAGCGCAGGAAGGCGAAGACGTTGTCCTCGCTCGCGTCGCCGTCCACCCACTCGAAGCCCTCGGGCACGGTGTCCCGCTGCCACAGCGCGGGCTCGGCGCGGTAGGCCGCGTTGAGGTCGCGGACCAGGTCGCGCACGCCCCGGTGGTCGGCCTCGGCGGAGTACGAGGGGTCCAGCAGCCACCAGTCGGGGCCGTGGCTCTCGGACCACTCCGCCCCCTGCGCGAAC
Source organism: Streptomyces albireticuli (assembly GCF_021228125.1). Classification (GTDB taxonomy): domain Bacteria; phylum Actinomycetota; class Actinomycetes; order Streptomycetales; family Streptomycetaceae; genus Streptomyces; species Streptomyces albireticuli. The sequence goes on along the minus strand of NZ_JAJQQS010000012.1, from coordinate 110,804 downwards.
TCCTGTCCCATGAAGAGGAGTTGCTTGCCCGGGTGCGCCCACATGAAGCCCAGGTACGCGCGGTGGGTGGCGCGCCGCTGCCACCAGTCGCCCGGCATCTTGGAGACCAGGGAGCGCTTGCCGTGCACCACCTCGTCGTGCGAGATGGGCAGCACGTAGTTCTCGCTGTACGCGTAGATCATGGAGAAGGTCATCTCACCGTGGTGGTACTTCCGGTGGACCGGCTCCTTGGAGACGTAGACCAGCGAGTCGTGCATCCAGCCCATGTTCCACTTCAGCCCGAAGCCCAGGCCGCCGAAGCCCCCGGGGCCCACGTGGTGGGTGGCGCGGGTGACGCCGTCCCAGGCGGTGGACTCCTCGGCGATCGTGACCACGCCGGGGCAGCGGCGGTAGACGGTGGCGTTCATCTCCTGGAGGAACGCCACCGCGTCGAGGTTCTCCCGGCCGCCGTGGACGTTCGGCGTCCACTGCCCCGGCTCGCGGGAGTAGTCGAGGTAGAGCATCGACGCCACGGCGTCCACGCGCAGCCCGTCGATGTGGAACTCCTGGCACCAGTGGACGGCGTTGGCCACCAGGAAGTTACGGACCTCCGTGCGGCCGTAGTCGAACTCCAGCGTCCCCCAGTCCGGGTGGGCGGCCCGCCGCGGGTCCTCCGGCTCGTACAGCGGCCGGCCGTCGAACTCCGCCAGCGCCCAGTCGTCCCGGGGGAAGTGCGCCGGCACCCAGTCCATCAGCACCCCGATGCCGGCCGCGTGCAGCGCGTCCACCAGGTACCGGAAGTCGTCGGGAGTGCCGAGGCGCGCGGTCGGCGCGTAGAAGCCGGTGACCTGGTAGCCCCACGAGCCGCCGAAGGGGTGCTCGGCGACCGGCATCAGCTCGACGTGGGTGAACCCCAGGTCCTTGACGTACGCGGGGAGCTGGTCGGCGAGCTGCCGGTAGCTGAGGCCGGGGCGCCACGACGGCAGGTGCACCTCGTAGACGGAGAAGGGCGCCTCGTGCACGGGCGTGGCCGACCGGCGCGCCATCCACTCCTCGTCCCGCCAGACGTGGTGCGTGACGTCCACGATCGACGCGGTGGCCGGGGGCGCCTCGGTGCGGCGGGCCATCGGGTCCGCGCGCAGGGTGTACGAGCCGTCGGGGCGGGTGATCTGGAACTTGTACAGCGCGCCCTCGCCGATGCCCGGCAGGAACAGCTCCCACACCCCGGACGCGCCCAGGGACCGCATCGGGTGGCCCGTGGCGTCCCAGTAGTTGAAGTCGCCGGCCACGCGCACGCCCCGGGCGTTGGGCGCCCAGACCGTGAACCGGGTGCCGGGCACGCCGCCGTGCGTCATGGGCACCGCGCCGAGCGCCCGCCACAGCTCCTCGTGGCGGCCCTCGCGGACGAGGTGCAGGTCCAGGTCGCCGAGGGCGGGCAGGAAGCGGTACGGGTCCTGGAGCTCCAGCTCCGCGTCGTCGTACGTCACCAGGAGCCGGTAGTCGGGGATCTCGCGCAGCGGGAGCACCCCCGCGAAGAGGCCGTCCCCCTCGTCGTACAGCTCGGCCCGCAGGCCGGCGCCGGTGACCGCCACCGAGCGGGCGAACGGGCGCAGGGCCCGGAACGCCACCCCGCCGGGGACGGGGTGCGCGCCGAGCAGCGCGTGCGGGTCGTGGTGGGATCCGCCCAGCAGCCGCCCGCGCTCCTCGTCGCCGAGCGGCTCGGCGGGCCGCACGCCGCGCCGGGCCGCGGGCGCCGGGCGGCGCGGGCCGGTGGCGCCGGAGGGCCCGGCGGGGGAGCCGCCGTGCCTGTCGCCGGCCGGACCGGGTGCGTTCGGGCTCGCGCCCGGTGGAACCGCCGCTGGATCCGCCGCCGAGGGCCCGCCGCCCGCCCGCGGGCCCTCGGGCGCGATCCCGCCCGGGTCGGTTTCCCGCTCCGCCGGATCGAGGGCTACGGCGCCGCCGGGCCGGTCCCCGTCCTGGCCCCCGGCCCGGGGCCCGGCGGCCGGCGGGGTGGCCGGCGACGGGCCGTCACCGGCGCCGGGCTCCCGTGCCGCGCCGTCGTCTCCCGGCCCCGGGGACGGCGCGGCCCGCCGGGTCCGCGCCCCCTCCGGGAGGAAGGTCGCGGGGATCCCGGCCGGGCCGCCGGGAGGTTCGGCGCCGGGCTCGTGCGGCGGTCGGCTGGACGGCGGTCGAGCGGTCACGGGGCGGTCCTCCTCGCGGCCCCGGCCGGTGACCGGGGAGTCGTGTCTGGTGCGGGTCGACGGTTCACGTGGGTTCCTCGGGGCCCGGCGGCCCCGGGGGGCCGGGGGTGCTTCCGGGGCGGGCCGCGCCGTCCGCGCCGGGGCCGTGCCGGTACGTCACGGCGGCCGCCCGCGCGGCGGCGCCCGTGCCGGGCGCCCGGGCGGTGGACGGTCCCGGCCCGTCCCGTTCGTCCACGGCCCGGGGGTCCGCGAGCCGGCGGATCGCGGACATGGGGACCGGGAGCCAGTCGGGGCGGTGCCGGGCCTCGTAGAGGACCTCGTAGACGGCCTTGTCGGTCTCGTGGGCGCGCAGCAGCTGTGGGTCCTCGCGAGGGTCCTCGCGCACCCCGGCGTAGCCCTCGCAGAACGCGGCGCGGGCCCGGGCCGACCAGGTGGTGGCGGTCGCCCGGCCGACCGCCGCGGCGTAGTCGAAGGAGCGCAGCATGCCGGCCACGTCCCGGGCCGCGGGCTGCGGGCGGCAGCGCTCGGCCAGCGGGCGGGCGGGTTCGCCCTCGAAGTCGATGAGCGCCCAGCGGCCGTCCCGCGCCGTGCGCAGCGCCTGCCCCAGGTGCAGGTCGCCGTGGATGCGCTGGGCGCGCCAGGTGCGGCCCGCCCGGCCGAGCGCCGCCAGTTCGTCGTAGGCGCAGCGCAGCGCGGCCCGGTAGGGGCGCAGGGCGGGGACGGCGTCGGCCGCGGCGTCCAGCCGCCGGGCCATCGAGGCGGCCAGGTGTTCGAGCTGGGGGCGGCGCAGGACGACCGTGGGGAGCGCCTCGGCGAGCGCGCCGTGCACCTCGGCGGTGGCGTGGCCGAGGGCGCGCGCGGAGGCGGTGAAGTCGGCCCGTACCGCCAGCGCGCTGAGGGCCAGTTGCCAGCCGTCGGCGGAGCCCGGCAGGTAGGGCTGGAGCACGCCGAGGGTCATGGGCCCCGCGTCGCTGCCGGGCAGCTCGGCCTCGAACCAGGCGGCGGGCGGCGGCACCCGGTCGCAGGGGGTGCCGGCGAGCGCGAGGGGCAGTTCCAGATCGGGGTTGGTGCCGGGGCAGACGCGGCGGAAGAGCTTGAGGATATACGTTTCGCCGTAGACGACGGAGGAGTTGGACTGCTCGGCGCTGAGCATCCGCGGTGCCAGTCCGGCGGCGATGACGGCGCCCTCCTCGCGGGTGAAGCGCAGCGGCCCCAGCCGGCCGGGCACCCGCAGCCGCTCCAGGAGCAGGGCGGCCAGCCGGGGGTCGGCGAGGCCCTCGTAGACGGCGCGGCCGCGCAGCGGGCCGCCGGTGGGCCGGCCGATGAGGGCGGGGGCCAGGTGCGGCGGCAGGACGTCGTGGACGCCGAGGAGCAGTTGGTAGCAGTCGTCGGTACCCGCGTGCACGGCGGGGCCGCCGGCCGCCGTGGCTCCCGTGGGGCCCGTGTGGCCGGTGGGGGAGCCGGGCTGCTGGGCCCGGACGAGGACGTGGAGCAGGCCCGGCGCGGAGCCCCCGGCGGAGTGGGGGAGCAGCTCGGTGGCCGCGACGAGGGTGAACCCGGTGATCGGGCGGCCCTTTCCCGCGAACCACCGCTGACACGGCAGCCACTCGGACAGCAGCGGCACCAGCGAGCCGAGCAGCCCCGGCCCCTCGGCGTCCGGCCGGGGCGCGGCCGTGCCCGACCCGGCGCGGACCGAGGACAGCAGCGGTCCGGGGGGCGTCCCCCGGCGGGCGGTTTCCCGGCGGGACGGTGCAGCGTCCGACATGGCGTCGCGTCCTTTCCCCGGGCACACGACAGGTAGGGCAAAGTGTCCCGGATTGCGGCTTTGACCGGTGCGCGGTGCGGGACGTGTCGGGCGAGGATCGTCCGTACGGTCAGCCCCAGCGGCCTCTGCATGCGGTACGTGCGATGCGTGCGGTGCTAGCGGTGCGTGCGGAGGGCGGTCTGTGCGGCCGCCGCGGCGGATTCGAGCGATGGCGATCCGGTCGGCCCGGCCCGTGCGTAGTAGTGAGGGTTCCCAGGGTTCGGAAGGGAAAACCGCCCGTGCGCGGCCGATCGGGACGCGCACGGGGTCCGGCTCTCAGTGCCCGGCCGGCGGCGGCGCGCCGTGGCGCAGCCGGAACCAGTAGAAGCCGTGGCCGGCCAGGGTGAGCAGATAGGGCAGCTCGCCGATGGCCGGGAAGCGCACTCCACCGATGAGCTCGACCGGGTGGCGGCCGCTGAACATCTGGAGGTCGAGCTCGGTCGGCTGTGCGAAACGGGAGAAATTGTTCACACACAGGACCAGGTCGTCGTCCCGCTGCCCCGGCACGCGGACCTCGCGCAGGAAGGCGAGCACGGCGGGGTTGCTGGAGGCCAGCTCGGTGTACGAGCCGAGTCCGAAGGCGGGGTTCTGCTTCCGGATCTCGATCATGCGGCGCGTCCAGTGCAGCAGCGAGGAGGGGCTGCTCATGGCGGCTTCGACGTTGGTGACCTGATAGCCGTAGACCGGGTCCATGATGGTCGGCAGATACAGCCGGCCGGGGTCACAGGAGGAGAAGCCGGCGTTCCGGTCGGGCGTCCACTGCATCGGGGTGCGCACCCCGTCGCGGTCGCCCAGCCAGATGTTGTCGCCCATCCCGATCTCGTCGCCGTAGTAGAGGATCGGCGAGCCGGGCAGCGACAGCAGGAGCGCGGTGAACAGCTCGATCTGATTGCGGTCGTTGTCGAGCAGCGGGGCCAGGCGGCGCCGGATGCCGATGTTGGCGCGCATCCGCGGGTCCTTGGCGTACTCCGCGTACATGTAGTCGCGCTCTTCGTCCGTGACCATCTCGAGCGTGAGCTCGTCGTGGTTGCGCAGGAAGACGCCCCACTGGCAGCCGGACGGGATGGCCGGGGTCTTGGCCAGGATCTCCGAGACCGGATAGCGGGACTCCCGCCGGACGGCCATGAAGATGCGCGGCATCACGGGGAAGTGGAACGCCATATGGCATTCGTCGCCGCCCGCGGCGTAGTCGCCGAAGTAGTCGACGACGTCCTCGGGCCACTGGTTGGCCTCGGCCAGCAGCACGGTGTCCGGGTAGTGGGCGTCGATCTCGGCCCGGACGCGCTTGAGGAACTCGTGGCTGCGCGGGAGGTTCTCGCAGTTGGTGCCCTCCTCGGCGAAGAGGTACGGCACCGCGTCGAGCCGGAAGCCGTCGATGCCGAGGTCCAGCCAGAACCGGAGGGCGGCCAGGATCTCCTCCTGCACGGCCGGGTTCTCGTAGTTCAGGTCCGGCTGGTGGGAGAAGAAGCGGTGCCAGAAGTACTGCTTGCGGACCGGGTCGAAGGTCCAGTTCGAGGACTCGGTGTCCACGAAGATGATCCGCGCGTCCTGGTACTGCTTGTCGTCGTCGGCCCAGACGTAGTAGTCGCCGTACGGGCCGTCGGGGTCGGTGCGGGACTGCTGGAACCATTCGTGCTGATCGCTCGTATGGTTCATGACAAAGTCGATGATGACGCGCATGCCCCGCTGGTGCGCCGCGTCCACGAACTCCACGAAGTCGGCGAGGTCGCCGAACTCCGGAAGCACCGCGGTGTAGTCGGAGACGTCGTAGCCGCCGTCGCGCAGCGGGGACTGGAAGAACGGCGGCAGCCAGAGGCAGTCGACGCCCAGCCACTGAAGGTAGTCCAGCTTGGCCGTCAGACCCTTGAGGTCGCCGATGCCGTCGCCGTCGCTGTCCTGGAAGGACCGCACGAGCACTTCGTAGAAGACGGCGCGCTTGAACCAGTCGGGATCCAGGTCCTTGGCGGGGGTGTCCTCGAACGTGTCGTGGACGGGCTCATTGACGATCATGGTGTGGGTGACCCTCCGATCGGTGAGGACGGTCGCAGCGAGAACACGTGCGCGGGCGCGAGGGAACGGCCCGGCTCGAGGCGCACATAGTTGTCCCTGCCCCAGTGATAGGTCTCTCCGGTGAGCTCGTCGCGCACCGGGACGGACTCGTGCCAATCGAGGCCGAGTTCCGGCATGTTCAACGAGACCGTGGCCTCCTGGGTGTGGTGGGGGTCGAGGTTGACGACCATGAGGACGCACGAGCCGCCGGCCCGCTTGGAGTAGGCGATGACGGCGTCGTTGTCGGCGTCGTGGAAGCGCAGGTTGCGCAGCCGGCGCAGGGCTGGCTGACGCCGCCGCAGCCGGTTCAGGAGCGTCAGCAGCGGGGCCAGGCTGGTGCCCGCCCGCTCGGCCGCCGCCCAGTCCCTCGGGCGCAGCTGGTACTTCTCGGAGTCCAGGTACTCCTCGCTGCCCGGCCGCACGGGGGTGTTCTCGCACAGCTCGTAGCCGGCGTAGACGCCCCAGGAGGGGGAGAGCGTGGCGGCGAGCACGGCCCGGATCTCGAACGCCGCCCGGCCGCCTTCCTGGAGATAGGCGTGCAGGATGTCGGGGGTGTTGACGAAGAGGTTGGGGCGCATGGAGGCGGCCGCCTCGCCCGCCAGCTCGGTGAGGTAGTCGGTGAGTTCCCGCTTGCCGTTGCGCCAGGTGAAGTAGGTGTAGGACTGCTGGAAGCCGACCGCGCCGAGGGTGCGCATCATCGCGGGCCTGGTGAACGCCTCGGCGAGCAGGACCACGTCCGGGTCGGTGCGGCCCAGCTCGGCGATGACCTTCTCCCAGAAGACCACCGGCTTGGTGTGCGGATTGTCGACCCGGAAGATCCGCACGCCGTGGCCCATCCAGAAGCGCATCACCCGCAGCGTCTCCCGGACGATTCCGTCGAAGTCCTCGTCGAAGGCCAGGGGGTAGATGTCCTGGTACTTCTTCGGCGGGTTCTCGGCGTGGGCGATGGTCCCGTCGGCGCGGTGGTGGAACCACTCGGGGTGCTTGTGCACCCAGGGGTGCTCCGGGGAACACTGGAGCGCGAGGTCCAGCGCCACCTCCATCCGCAGCTCGCGCGCCCGCGCCACGAAGTGGTCGAAGTCCTCGAAGGTGCCGAGGTCCGGATGGAGCGCGTCGTGGCCGCCGTCCGCGGAGCCGATAGCCCAGGGGCTGCCGACGTCGTACGGGCCCGCTGTCAGGGAGTTGTTGGGGCCCTTGCGGAAGGCGGTGCCGATGGGGTGCACCGGGGGCAGGTAGACGACGTCGAAGCCCATCGCCGCGATCGCCGGCAGCCGTTCCGCCGCCGTGCGGAACGTACCGCTGACGGGCGGGCCGTCCGGTGGCAGCAGCGCGCCCTCGGAGCGGGGGAACAGCTCGTACCAGGAGCCGAAGAGGGCCCGCTCGCGCTCCACGAGCACCGGCACCGGGCGGCTGGTGGTGACCAGCTCGCGCAGCGGATGGGCGGCCAGGGCGGCCGAGACGGCGGGCGCGAGGGCCGCGGCGTACCGGGCGGCGGCCGGGCGGCCGGTGTCCCGCAGCGCGTCGACCGCCGCGAGCACGACCTCACGGCCCTCGTTCTTGGGCACCCCGGCGGCGGCCCGCTCATGGAGCAGGGCGCCCTCCTCCAGGACCAGTTCGGTGTCGATGCCCGCCGGGATCTTGATGCCCGCCTGGTGCCGCCAGCTCGCCACCGGGTCGCCCCACGCCTCCACCGCGTACGTCCAGCGGCCCTCGGTGCCGGGCGTCACCTCCGCGCCCCACCGGTCGGTGCCGGGCGAGAGCTCCCGCATCGGCGTCCAGGGGCCGCACCGGCCCGCGGGATCGCGCAGGACCACATTGGCGCCCAGCGCGTCGTGCCCCTCGCGGAACACCGTGGCGGTGACCTGGAAGGTCTCACCGGCCACCGCTTTGACGGGCCTGCGACCGCAGTCCACGAGCGGGCCGAGGTCCAGGACGGGGATGCGACCGATCATGGGATCACCTGGAGGTTCGACGGAATCGGGCGGCCTTACGGGTTCGGTTCTTTCTATCTGCTCCGTCGGCGGCCGGCCGGGTGCGGGCATGACCGCTCCGGTCCGCGTTCACCCGGGTGGGTGCGGAAGAAATGCGGAGACGACGGGACCGTGCGACGGGGGCGAGGGCGGAGGAGGCGATACGGCTGGCGCGTGACTTCCCTGCATACCGATGGAGCTTTCCCACCGGTCCCGGCCGGGCATGCCCGCCCCGGAGGAACTACCGGTGCGTAGTTCCCCTGGCACCGTGTGGGGAGGACGGACGGCACTCCGTCACCCGTATGAAGTCTCCTCGTTGAGCCGATCGTGTGCAATGAGCGAAAAGGGGGTAAGCGGCGGCCGGACGGGGTAACGCCCGCCCTGATCCGCCGCGGAAGGCCGTAGTACCGTCCGGCCGCCCGTGACCCGCGCGTACGCGTGGCGTATTTCCGGGTCGCCCCGCTGCATCAGCCGGTGATCCCCCGGGAGCGGTCCGCACCCATGCGCGGTCCACCATGCGGACGCGGAATGGCCGTCTCCGAGACCGACGCGGCCAGCAGCCGCAGCGCCGCCTCCGACGGGGAACCCGGCTCCGCGCTGAAGGCCAGCAGCCGCTGGCCGTCCGTGTCCGGCAGCCGCATCATCTCGAACTGGAGGGACATCGACCCCACCAGCGGATGGTGGAAGACCTTCGTCCCCGAGGTGCAGTCCCGCACCGGATGCCGCGCCCACAGCGCCGCGAACTCCTCGCTGCGCATGGAGAGTTCGCCGATCAGCTCCGCCAGCCGCCGGTCCTCCGGGCGGGCGCCCGCCGCCAGCCGCAGCGCGGCGACCGCCCGCTTGGCCTCCTCCTCCCACCGCGGGTAGAGCTCCCGCGCGTGGCTGTCCAGGAAGAGGATCCGCTGGGTGTTCGGCCGCTCCTCCGGACGGTCGGGCCCACCGGCGTCGAGGTGGCCCGCCATCAGGGCGTGGCCCAGCGGGTTCCAGGCCAGTACGTCGTGGCGCAGGTCCAGCACCATCGCCGGCGTGCCCATCGCCGCCACCAGCTGCCGCACCCCCGCCCCCGCGCTCTGCGGCCGTGCGCCGGCCCGCCGGCCCGTCCGGCCCGTCCGGCCCGGCCGGGCCAGGTTCCGCAGGTGCGCGTGCTCGTCCGGGGTCAGCCGCAGCGCCCGCGCCAGGGCGTCCAGCACGCCGTCCGAGGCGTTCCCCGACTGCCCCTGCTCCAGCCTGGTGTAGTACGCCACGCTCACCCCGGCGAGCTGTGCCAGCTCCTCGCGCCGCAGCCCCGGCACGCGCCGGCTCCTCCCGTACGCCACCAGGCCCACGTCCTCCGGCTGGAGGCGGGCCCGGCGCGTACGGAGGAAATCTCCCAACTCAGCAGGTGTGTCCATGCGCCCCAGTCAACATCAGGGGGCGCGGCGTCCGCCTGCCCCTGCCAGGGTCAGGCAGTTGCGTCCAACACGCGGAAACCGGAGCCGCCGCGCCGCTACCTTCGTGAGGGTGAAGGCCATTCGTCGATTCAGTGTGCGTCCCGTCCTTCCGGAGCCCCTACGACCGCTCAGTGAGCTGGCGCGCAATCTGCGCTGGTCCTGGCACCCCGAGACCCGTGAGCTCTTCCAGGCCGTCGACCCCGAGGGCTGGCGGGCCGCCGCCGGCGACCCGCTGCGGCTGCTGGGCGCCGTGCCCGCCACCCGGCTGGCAGCCCTCGCCGAGGACCGCCGCTTCCGGCGGCGGCTCGCCGCGGCCTCCGACGACCTGCACGACTATCTGACCGGCCGGCGCTGGTACCAGGAACAGCCCGAGGGGCTGCCCGCCGCCGTCGCCTACTTCTCGCCGGAGTTCGGCATCACCGCCGCCCTCCCGCAGTACAGCGGCGGACTCGGCATCCTCGCCGGCGACCACCTGAAGTCCGCGAGCGACCTCGGCGTCCCCCTCATCGGCGTCGGGCTGCTCTACCGCCACGGCTACTTCCGCCAGTCCCTCTCCCGCGAGGGCTGGCAGCAGGAGCACTACCCCCTGCTCGACCCCAACGAGCTCCCGCTCACCATGCTCCGCGAGCCCGACGGCACCCCCAGCCGCGTCACCCTCGCCCTCCCCGGCGGCCGCTCGCTGCTCGCCTACATCTGGCAGGCCCGCGTCGGCCGGGTGCCGCTGCTGCTCCTCGACTCCGACGTCGAGGAGAACGCCCCCGGCGAGCGCGAGGTCACCGACCGGCTCTACGGGGGCGGCGGCGAGCACCGGCTGCTCCAGGAGATGCTCCTGGGCATCGGCGGGGTGCGCGCCGTGCGCACGTACTGCCGGCTGACCGGCCACCCCGAACCCGAGGTGTTCCACACCAACGAGGGCCACGCCGGCTTCCTCGGCCTGGAGCGCATCCGCGAACTCGTGGAGCGCGGGGCGGACTTCGACGGCGCACTGGAGTGCGTACGGGCCGGCGCCGTCTTCACCACGCACACCCCCGTGCCCGCCGGCATCGACCGCTTCGACCGCGAGCTCGTCGCCCGGCACTTCGGGCACACCGGGGAGCTCCCCGGCATCGATGTCGAGCGGGTGCTCGAACTGGGCCTGGAGAGCTACCCCGGCGGCGAGCCCAACCTCTTCAACATGGCCGTGATGGGCCTGCGCCTCGCCCAGCGGGCCAATGGCGTCTCCACCCTGCACGGCCAGGTCAGCAGGCAGATGTTCGCCGGCCTGTGGCCGGGCTTCGACCCCGAGGAGGTGCCGATCACCTCCGTCACCAACGGGGTGCACGCCCCCACCTGGGTCGCCCCCGAGGTGCTCCGGCTCGGCGCCCGGCAGATCGGCGCCGGCCGCGCCGAGGACGCCCTGACCGTCGGCGGCTCGCAGCGCTGGGACGCCGTCGCCGACATCTCCGACGCCGACATCTGGGAGCTCCGCCGCACCCTGCGCGAGCAGCTGGTGGAGGAGGTCCGCGAGCGGCTGCGCGCCTCCTGGCGCGAGCGCGGGGCGGGCACCGCCGAGCTCGGCTGGATCGACGGCGTGCTCGACCCCGACGTCCTCACCATCGGCTTCGCCCGCCGCGTGCCGTCCTACAAACGGCTCACCCTCATGCTCCGCGACCGCGACCGGCTGATGGAGCTGCTGCTCCACCCCGAGCGGCCGGTCCAGATCGTCGTCGCGGGCAAGGCCCACCCGGCGGACGACAGCGGCAAGCGGCTGGTCCAGGAGCTCGTGCGGTTCGCCGACGACCCGCGCGTACGCCACCGCGTCGTCTTCCTGCCCGACTACGGCATGGCCATGGCGCAGAAGCTCTACCCGGGCTGCGACGTCTGGCTGAACAACCCGCTGCGTCCGCTGGAGGCGTGCGGCACCTCGGGCATGAAGGCCGCGCTCAACGGCTGTCTCAACCTCTCGGTGCTCGACGGCTGGTGGGACGAGTGGTTCGAGCCCGACTTCGGCTGGGCGATCCCCACCGCCGACGGTACGGCCACGGACGAGGACCGCCGTGACGACCTGGAGGCCGCGGCCCTCTACGACCTGCTGGCCGAGCGGGTCGCCCCGCGCTTCTACGACCGCGGGACGGGCGGCCTGCCCGGGCGCTGGATCGAGATGGTCCGCCGGACCCTGGCCACCCTGGGACCCAAGGTGCTCGCCGGGCGGATGGTGCGCGAGTATGTGGACCGGCTGTACACCCCCGCGGCCGAGGCCCAGCGGGCGCTGAACCCGGACGCGGCCCGGGAGCTGGCGGCCTGGAAGACCCGGGTGCGGGACGCCTGGCCGGGTGTCGCCGTGGACCATGTGGAGGCGGTGGCGGACACGGCCCTGAACGGCACGGCCGAGCTGGGCGCCACGGTCTCGCTGCGGGTGAGCGTGACGCTCGGCGCCCTGGACCCGGCGGACGTCGAGGTCCAGGCCGTGGCCGGCCGGGTCGACCCCTCCGACCGCCTCAGCCGCACCAGCACCTTCCCGCTCAAGCCCACCGCGGGCCCGGGCACCGACGGCCGCCGGATCTACGAGGGCCCGCTCACCCTCGACCGCACCGGGCCCTTCGGCTACACCGTCCGGATCCTGCCCGCGCACCGGCTGCTGGCGAGCGGCGCGGAGCTGGGGCTGGTCACGCTGCCGTCGGAGGCCGCGGACCGGGCGTCGGGGGTGCTGCTGCGCTGACGGGGGCGCCGTCCGGGACGTAGTGAGGCGCCGTCCGGGGGAGGTGGACTCACCCCGGACGGCGCCTGGTTCATGCGGTGCCGTGCGGTGGCCGGCCGGTGGGGGCACCGGACCGGTCAGCGGTACAGCGCGGCGTGGTCGTCCACGTCGGCCGGTTCCCGCGGGTCGCTCAGAAGCTCAGCTTCCAGCTGTTGACGGTGCCGTCGTCGCCGGAGTAGACGTCCTGGACCTGGAGCTTCCAGGTGCCGCTCGCGGAGGCGCCGGTGGCGTCGACGGTGTAGGTCTCCTTGACGTCCTCGGCGGAGTCCCACGGGTCGGAGGCCTTGAGCTGCCAGGACTTGCCGTCCGGGGCCACCAGGTCGATCTTGAGGTCACCGCGGTAGGTGTGCGTGATGTTCACGTCCACCTTCAGCGCCGAGGAGCCGTTGCCGCTGCGGGTCACGACGATCGGCGAGGTGACCGCGTCGCTCGCGTCCGGGATCGCCACCGGGGTGGTGTTCTCGAAGACGCTGCCGCCACCCGTGGTGTTCACGGTCCACTTGAAGGAGGACGTGCCGGTCTGGCCGGCCGAGTCCTTCACCGTCACGGTCACGTTGCTGGTGCCGGTGGCCGTCGGGGTGCCGGAGATCAGACCGGTCGAGGCGTTGATCGACAGGCCGGCGGGCAGGCCCGTGGCCGCGTAGGTCAGCGCGCCGGAGCTGGAGCTCGACGCCTTGATCTGGAGCTGTACGGCGGTGTTCACGATGCTGGTCTGGTCGCCGGGCGCGGTGACCGAGACACCGGTGGTGGCCCGGCTGCCGACGTTGATCGCGGCCCATGCGTTGGCGGTGTTGTTGTACGTCTCGCTGCCGACGCCGAAGAGCTCACCGGCGGCCCACAGCGTGGCGTCGCGCGCGCCCGCGTAGTTGGTGTTGGACTGCATCCGCTGGGTCAGCGCCTTGAACCAGATCTTGGCGGCGTTGTCCCGGCCGATGCCGGTCACGGGCTTGCCGTCGGAGGTCGGGGAGTCGTAGGAGACCCCGTTGACGACCTTCTGGCCGCTGCCCTCGGAGGCCAGGTAGAACCAGTGGTTGGCCGGGCCCGACGAGTAGTGCACGTCGATGGAGCCGATGCCCGAGTACCAGGCGTCCTTGGAACGGCTGTCCTTGCTGGGCTTGTCCATGTAGCGCAGCGGGGTGCCGTTGCTGTTGATGTCGATCTTCTCGCCGACCAGGTAGTCGCCCTTGTCGGTGGGGTTCTCGGCCCAGAACTCCACGGCGGCGGCGAAGATGTCCGAGGTGGCCTCGTTGAGACCGCCGGACTCACCGCTGTAGGTGAGGTTCGCGGTGGCCGAGGTGACGCCGTGCGTCATCTCGTGCGCGGCCACGTCGATCGAGGTCAGCGGCTTGGCGTTGCCGCTGCCGTCGCCGTACGTCATGCAGAAGCAGGTGTCCTGCCAGAACGCGTTCACATAGGCGTTGCCGTAGTGGACCCGGCTGTACGCGCCCTTGCCGTCGCCCTTGATGCCGCTGCGCCCGTGGACGTTCTTGTAGTAGTCCCAGGTGAGCTGTGCGCCGTAGTGGGCGTCGACGCCCGCCGTGGCCGGGTCGCTGGTGGTGCCGTTGCCCCAGACGTCGTCGGCGTCGGTGAAGAGCGTGCCGGTGCCGGACGTGCCGCGGTTGAGGTTGTAGGTCTTGTGGCCGCCGCGCGTGGGGTCGTTGAGCTGGAACGACGGGGCGGACCCCGAGGTGCCGATGGTGACCTTGCCGCTGTACTGGCTGTTGCCCACGCCCTGCTTGACGCCCTGGAACTCGAAGAGCTTCTTGCCGCTCCGCGCGTCCGTGATGACGTGCAGCTCGTTCGGGGTGCCGTCGTGCTGGAGGCCGCCGACCACGGTCTCGTAGGCGAGGACGGGCGTGCCGTTCGCCGCCCAGATCACCTTGCGGGGCGCCCGCTCCGCCTTGGTGGCCTTCGAGCCCTGCGCCTGAGCGGCCTTGACCGCGTCCTTCTCGGCGGTGCCGGCGGCGAACGAGGCGCTGGTCGTCGGGACCGCGAGGCGCGCCTTGGTCGCCTTGGCGACGGTCTTGGGGGTGCCGCCCTTGGTGGCGTCGACGACGAGGTCGCCGCCGAGGACCGGCAGGCCGTCGTAGGTGCGCTCGTAGCGGGTGTGCAGCGTGCCGTCGGCGTCCTTGCTGACGTCCCGGACGACCAGCCGCTCCTTGGCGCCGAGGCCCAGGGTCTTCGCGGTCGTCGCCTTCGTGGCGTTCGCGTCGCGTATCAGCTCGGCGCGCTGCGAGGGGGTGAGCTTGACGGGCAGGGCGCCCGGGTCGGCCTTGGCGACGAGGGTGCGGCCGGTGTCCTTCGCGTCGGTGCGGGCGGTGGCGGAACCGGTCTGCACGCCGACGGCCAGCATCGCCGTCACGGCGACCAGCGCGCCGGTGGCGACTGCGCGCCGATGGGGGGTGGGTCTCACGCTGACTCCTTCTGCGGTGACCACGGTGGGCGTGGCCTGAGGCGGCCGGGCGGCGAACTGGCCGTCCGGGCAGAGCGAGGCAGAACACGTGGAACGTCCCCGGACACGGTGGGCCGCCCGGTGCTGTCGGGCACTCGGGAGCGGCCGGCGTGAGCGGGGGGTGTGGGGGCCGGGGTACGGGCCGAGACGGCGGAGCCCAGAGCGCGCGGCGGAGCCGAAACAGCGAAGCCGATAAGGAGATATGGAGGTAGGCCGGCGCCCGGCAGTGGTGCCGTGGGGAAGCCGTGCGTCGGTGGAGGGAAGAGTGCCACCGCGGGCATGTACGTGTCAGGAGTGCGGCGGCAAGTTGGCCAAAATCCGTCCGTTGACGAAAGAACGTGGTCCGCATAGCGGTGCACGGCCCCTCGGGGCGGTCACGGTCGCCGCCGCCAGCGCGTACCCGGGGTCGCGGGGGGAAGGTGTGAGTCCCCTTCGTGGCACGGGCGCCGGGGAGGACGGAACCGCTGTTCGACCGGAAATGGTGTGGTCCAATGACGGCTTCCCGGGCCGGGTGGCGCGGTCACCACAGGGGCCGGGCGCGGCCCCGGACCGGCGGGCGACCCGGGTGCGGGCGGGAGGGCCGAGCGGGTGCGGCGGGAGGCCCCACCGCCCCCGCGTGCCTCGGCATGCCCCTTCCGGCAGCGCTGACACCGTGATCCGGGGCCCCGGAAATCAGACCAGGCTGTCCCGCCAGGCGCGGTGCAGCTCCGCGAAGCGGCCCGTCCCCGCGATGAGCTCGGCCGGGGTGCCGTCCTCCACGATCCGGCCGTCCGCCATCACCAGCACCCGGTCCGCGATCTCCACGGTCGACAGCCGGTGGGCGATGACCACGGCCGTCCGCCCGCGCAGCACCGTGCCCATGGCCCGCTGGACGGCCCGCTCGCCCGGGACGTCCAGCGAGGACGTGGCCTCGTCGAGGATGAGGACCGCCGGGTCGGCGAGCAGGGCCCGCGCGAAGCCGACGAGCTGCCGCTGACCCGCCGAGATCCGCCCACCGCGCTTGCGGACGTCCGTGTCGTAGCCGTCCGGCAGGGCCGTGATGAAGTCGTGCGCGCCGATCGCCCGGGCCGCCCGCTCCATCTCCTCACGGGTGGCCCCGGGACGGCCGATGGCGATGTTGTCGGCGACCGTGCCGGAGAAGAGGAACGACTCCTGCGTCACCATCACCACCCCGCGCCGCAGCTCCGGCCCGGCCAGCTCGCGCAGCGGAACGCCGTCCAGCCGGACCTCGCCCTCGGTCGGGTCGTAGAAGCGCGAAAGGAGCTTGGCGAGCGTGGACTTCCCCGCGCCCGTCGAGCCCACCACGGCCACCGTCTGCCCGGCGGGCAGCGTCAGGTCGAAGCGGGGCAGCACCTCGCCGCCCGTGCGGTAGGCGAACCGCACCCCGTCGAAGACCACCTCGCGGCCCGGGCCGCCGCCCGTCCGCTCCGGCAGCGGCCGCGGCTCCCGGGGCTCGGGGACCGACGGCCGCTGGGCCAGCAGACCCGCGATCTTCTCCAGGGACGCGGCCGCGGACTGGTAGGAGTTGAGGAACATCGCGAGCCGGTCGATCGGGTCGTACAGCCGGCGCAGGTACAGCACCGAGGCCGCCAGCGCGCCCAGCGCGAGCTCGCCGTCCGCCACCCGGTAGGCGCCCCACAGCACGATCCCCGCGAGCGCGGTGTTGGCCACCAGCCGTGACGTCACCACATAGCGGGCCATCTCCAGCATCGCCGCGCCGTTGGCCTTCAGGTGCCGGGCGTTGAGCGCGTCGAAGTCCTTCTCGTTGGCCCGCTCGCGGCGGAACGCCTGGACCGGCCGGATGCCGTTCATCGTCTCGGTGAACTTCACGATCACCGACGCGACCGCCGTGGACCGCTCCCGGTAGACCAGCATCGAGCGGCGCCGGTAGGAGCGCACCAGCAGATACAGCGGCGCGAAGGAGAGCACGGCCGCGCCACCGACGCCCCAGTCCAGGTACAGCAGCACCGCGGAGACGTAGACCACCGACAGGGCGATGCCGATCAGCTCCTGGAGGCCCTCGTTCAGCAGCTCGCGGATGGACTCGACGTCCGTGGTCGCCCGGGAGATCAGCCGGCCCGAGGTGTAGCGGTCGTGGAAGTCGACGCTGAGCGACTGGGCGTGGCGGAAGATCCGGCCGCGCAGGTCCAGCAGGACGTCCTGGCCGACGCGCGCGGTGATCCGGACGAAGGCGAACTGGAGCAGCCCGGAGGCCAGCGCGGAGACCAGATAGGCGGCGCCGATCAGCGTGAGCGGACCGTGGTCGCCCCGGCGGACGGCGGGCACGCCGCGGTCGATGGCGAACGCGACGAGCAGCGGCCCGGCCTGCACGGCGGCCTGCTGGAGCAGCAGCACCACGACGGCGATCCGCACCGGCCACCGGGCGGGCGCGAGCAGCGAGCGCAGCAGGGCGAGGGAGGCGCCCTTCGGCGCGGGCAGCACGTCCTTGTCGAAGGGATCGGAGGAGCCCGTGGAGTCCGTGGAGTCCGCGGAGTCCGTGGGGCCGGCGGGGTCTCCGGGACGGGGGGTGCCGGCCGGGCCGGAGGCGGTCCGGCCCGCGGCCGGTTCCTCCTCGGCGGTCCGTTGATCGGGGGCGCTGGTCGTCATCGGGTCCGCCCTTCCTCGCCGCGGGGCTCGCCGGACATCAGGGCGGCGTACTCGCGGTTGCCGTGGAGCAGTTCGTGGTGGGTGCCGACGGCGGTGACACGGCCCCCGGAGAGCAGCGCCACCCGGTCGGCCAGCAGGACCGTGGACGGGCGGTGGGCGACGATCAGCGCGGTGGTCGTCGCCAGCACCTTCCGCAGGGCCGCCTCCACCATGGCCTCGGTGTGCACGTCCAGGGCGGACAGCGGATCGTCGAGGACCAGGAAGCGGGGCTCGCCGACGACGGCGCGGGCCAGCGCCAGCCGCTGCCGCTGGCCGCCCGACAGGCTGAGGCCCTGCTCCCCGACCTGGGTCGCCGTCCCGTCCGGAAGGTCGTGCGCGAAGTCGGCCTGGGCCACGGCCAGTGCCCGTACGAGCTCGGGCTCGCCGGCCCCCTCGGCGCCCATCAGGACGTTCTCGGCGACGGTGGCGGAGAAGAGCGTGGGGTCCTCGAAGGCGACCGAGACCAGCCGCCGCAGCCGTTCGCGGGGCAGCGCGGCGATGTCCTGGCCGTCCAGGGTGATCCGCCCGGCCGTCGCCTCGTGGAGCCGGGGAATGAGCGCGGTGAGCGTCGTCTTGCCGCTGCCCGTGGTGCCGACGAGCGCCATGGTCTCGCCGGGCCGGATGTGCAGATCGACGCCCCGCAGCACGGGCGGCGCGTCCGCCGGGGCGTCGGGATAGCGGAACTCCACGCCCTCCAGGCGCAGTCCCGCCGCCTCGTCGCCCCAGGCGTCCGCTGCCTTCGCGGTCCCCGCACCGGCCTTCCCGGCCGCCGCCCGCGGCGCCGGCACCGACGCCGGCTCACCCGCGGGCGGCCGGGAGTCCATCACCTCGAAGAAGCGGTCCGCGGCCGTCGCCGACTCATTGGTGATCGCCAGCAGGAAGCCCATCGACTCCACCGGCCACCGCAGCGCCAGCGCCGTCGACAGGAACGCCACCAGCGTGCCCGCCGACAGATCGCCGTCGGCGACCCGCATCACGCCCAGCACCAGCGCCGCCCCGAGGGCCAGCTCCGGCAGGATCATGATCACCGCCCACACCGCCCCCAGCAGGCCCGCCTTGCGCAGCTCCGTGTCGCGCACCCCGCCGGCGAGCGCCGCGAACGCCCGCTCCTGGCCGCGGTGGCGGCCGAAGCCCTTGACGACGCGGATGCCGAGGACGCTCTCCTCGACGACCGTCGTCAGATCGCCGGTTCGGTCCTGTGCCGTGCGCGCCGCCTGGGAGTAGCGCTCCTCGAAATACCGGCACAGCACGATCAGCGGCACCACCGGGGCCAGCAGGACCAGCCCCAGCGTCCACTCCTGCGTCAGCAGGATGAGGAAACCGGCCACGATGGTCACGCCGTTGACCAGCAGGAAGGTCAGCGGGAACGCGAGGAAGATGCGCAGCAGCATCAGATCCGTCGTGGCCCGGGACAGCAGCTGACCCGAGGGCCAGCGGTCGTGGAAGGAGACGGGCAGCCGCTGGAGGTGGCGGTAGAGCGACGCCCTCATGTCCGCCTCGACCCGTGCCAGCGGCCGCGCCGTCAGCGCCCGGCGCGCCCAGAACAGCGACGCCTCCGCGCTCCCGAGCACCAGCAGCACCAGACCGCCCAGCCACACCCCGGAGGGTTCGCGGTCGGCGACCGGGCCGTCCACCATCCACTTGAGGGCCAGCGGGATGACCAGGGACATCAAGGACCCCAGGACCGCCATCAGGGCGGCCGCCAGCAAGCGGCCCCGCACCGGCCGGACATACGGCCACAGACGGAGCAGTGAACGGACGGTCGAGCGGCGCCGGGGCCGGGCGGGGTCTCCTCGGGTCTCAGTCATCAGGAGCGAGACTACGGTTCACCACTGACACCGTTCACTCGTTTTTCGGGCCCGGAACCTCCGTTACGGGGATCGCCGTTCCCCGGCTCCGCGCCCGCAGCAGCAGGACCGAGCGGGCCCGCACGGCGACGGGCGAGCCCGCGGCCCGCCGGTCGCCCGGGGCCGCGTCCTGCTTCTCCAGGGCGGTGTTCACCAGGAGTTCGTAGGTGTCCGCCCACGGCGGCCCGGGGAGAGTGAAGCGCACGGGCCCCTCGCCGGCGTGCAGCACCGCGAGGAAGCTGTCGTCCGTGACGGGCTCGCCCTGAGGGCCGCGCTCGCTGATGTCACGGCCGGAGAGGTACATCCCGAGGGTGGCCTTGGGGGCGTACCAGTCGTCGCGCGTCA
The DNA here is from genome assembly GCF_021228125.1 of Streptomyces albireticuli. Taxonomy (GTDB): domain Bacteria; phylum Actinomycetota; class Actinomycetes; order Streptomycetales; family Streptomycetaceae; genus Streptomyces; species Streptomyces albireticuli. Next base: position 91,344 of record NZ_JAJQQS010000012.1, on the reverse strand, counting down.
TCTCCGTGCCCTCCGCCGTGAACCACGCCAGGTCCCGCAGGCCGTCCGCCCCCTGCGGGCGGCCGGAGAAGAACGCCCGGCTGCGCAGCACCGGGTGGGCGCGGCGCAGCGCGAGCAGCCGGCCGGCCAGGTCCCGCAGCGCCCGCCAGCCCGGGTCCTCCAGCAGCGACCAGTCGACCCAGCTGGTGGCGTTGTCCTGGCAGTAGGCGTTGTTGTTGCCGCCCTGGGTGCGGCCCATCTCGTCGCCCGCGACCAGCATCGGCACGCCCGTCGACAGCAGCAGGGTGGTCAGCAGGTTCCGCAGCTGCCGCCGCCGCAGGGCCAGGACGCCCGGGTCGTCGGTCGGGCCCTCCGCGCCGCAGTTCCAGGAGCGGTTGTCGCCGGTGCCGTCGCGGTTGCCCTCGCCGTTGGCCTCGTTGTGCTTCTGTTCGTAGCTCACCAGGTCGCGCAGGGTGAATCCGTCGTGCGCGGTGACGAAGTTGACGGAGGCGTAGGGGCGGCGGCCGCCCCAGGCGTAGAGGTCGCTGGAGCCCGAGAGGCGGTAGCCGAGGTCGCGCACGTCCGGCAGGGCGCCGCGCCAGAAGTCCCGTACCGCGTCCCGGTAGCGGTCGTTCCACTCCGTCCAGAGCGGGGGGAAGGCGCCCACCTGGTAGCCGCCCGAGCCCACGTCCCACGGCTCGGCGATGAGCTTGACCCGGCGCAGCACCGGGTCCTGGGCGATGACCGCGAGGAACGGCGAGAGCATGTCGACGTCGTGCATGGAGCGGGCCAGGGCCGCCGCCAGGTCGAAGCGGAAGCCGTCGACGCCCATCTCCGTCACCCAGTACCGCAGCGAGTCGGTGATCAGCCGCAGGACGTTCGGCTGCACCACGTGGAGGGTGTTGCCGCAGCCGGTGTAGTCGGCGTAGCGGCGGGCGTCGCCCTGGAGGCGGTAGTAGCGGCGGTTGTCGACGCCGCGCAGCGAGAGCGTGGGGCCCAGCTCGCCGCCCTCCGCCGTGTGGTTGTAGACGACGTCGAGGATGACCTCGATGCCGGCCGCGTGCAGGGCCCGGACCATCCGCTTGAACTCGCCGACCTGCGGGCCCCGGGTGCCCGAGGCGGCGTAGCCGGCGTGCGGCGCGAAGTAGCCGATGGAGTTGTAACCCCAGTAGTTGCGCAGGCCCCGCCTCAGCAGGTGGTCCTCGTGGGCGAACTGATGGACCGGCAGCAGCTCCACCGCCGTCACGCCCAGCCGCGCCAGGTGCTCCACGGCCGCCGGGTGCGCGAGCCCGGCGTATGTGCCGCGCAGGTTCTCCGGTATGCCGGGGTGGCGCATGGTGAAGCCGCGGACGTGCAGTTCGTAGATGACCGAGTCGGCCCAGGGGGTCTTCGGACGCCGGTCGTCCGCCCAGTCGTCGCCGTCCGCGACGACCACGCCCTTGGGGACGTACGGCGCGGAGTCGCGCTCGTCGCGGACGGTGTCGGCGACGTGCTGCTGCGGCCAGTCGCGGACGTGGCCGTACACCTCGGGCGGCAGGGTGAAATCGCCGTCGACCGCGCGGGCGTACGGGTCCAGGAGCAGCTTGGAGGGGTTCCAGCGGGCGCCGGTCCACGGGTCCCAGCGGCCGTGGACGCGGTAGCCGTAGCGGCGGCCGGGGCGGACGCCGGGGACGAAGCCGTGCCATATCTCGTGGGTCAGCTCGGTGAGGAGGTGGCGGGTCTCGCGCTCCCGGCGGCGGGGGCCGCCCTCGCCACCGGTGCCGGGGCGGGCGCCGGAGCCGTCCGGGGCGTCCGGGCCGCCCGGGCGGCTGTCCGCCTCCTCGTCGGCGTCGTCGAAGAGACAGAGCTCCACGGCCTCGGCGCCGCCGGCCCACAGGGCGAAGTTCGTCCCCGCCACCCCGTCGGCGCCCGTCCTGAAGCGGGCGCCGAGCGGTTCGGAGCTGCCCGGCCACACCGCGGCGGGCGGCACCCCCGCCCGGCCGGCCCGGGGGGCCCGGGGCCGGCCGTTGGCCGCGGCCGTCACGGCCGCCGTGGCCGGGCCGGTGCCGCCGCCGGCCGTACGGGGCCGCTCCGGGGCGCGCCCGAACCCGTCGTCCTGTTCCGCCTCTTGCTCGGGTGCGCTCGACACGTCTTCGCCTCCGGCGGCTCTCGGCCGGCACGCCGGGCACCCGGCTTCCCGTACCGGGCGTCGGCGGTCCAGTCCTTCCCCCAGTTCTGCCCACATCCACGGGCGCGCTCACACATGTGATCGGGCCCGCCGCGCGGGCGCGCGGGCCGGTGCCGCCGACCCGACCCCCGGTGTCAGGCCCGTGGTTGGCCGGATTAAGATGCCTCACTCCGGCCACCGGCCGCACCTCATGCGCGCGGAGCGCGTCACCGTCCCCAGGGCCGTCGCCGAGCTATCCCATTCGGGACCGAACGGTGACATTCCCCAGGGGCCGAGCTGTCCCTGGCATGTGGTTATCTATCGCCGAAGCGCGAGCCGCGCTCTGGGGGCTCCGCTTGGCCGCGGGCCGTGCGAGGGGAGACGAACCGTAGTGAACGTGCAGCCGACATCGAGAGGGCGCGCGGGCCGCAAGGGCCTGTCGGCGCTGCTGCTCGGAATGGTGTTGCTGCTGGTCAGCGCCTGTGGTGGCGATGACGAAGGCAAGAAGAAGGGCGAGAAGGTCGTCGACGACGGCAAGCCCTCGAAGGCCGTCGTGGAGATCGCCCCGAAGGACGGCGCGAAGGACGTCGAGACGAGCGGCAAGCTCAAGGTCACCGCGGCCCAGGGCAAGCTGACGTCCGTCAAGGTCGCCGACGGCAAGGGCAGGACCGTCGAGGGCAGGATAACCGGGGGCGGTTCGGCCTGGGAGCCGACCGCCCATCTGGCGGCCTCCGCGAAGTACACGGTGGACGCGCTGGCCAAGGACGAGGACGGCCGCACGTCGGCCAAGCACGCGTCGTTCACGACGCTCACCCCGCAGAACACTTTCGTCGGCTACTTCACGCCGGAGGACGGCGAGACCGTCGGCGTCGGAATGCCCGTATCGATTACTTTCAGCCGCGGCATCACCGACCCGAAGGCCGTCGAGCGGGCCATCAAGGTGACCGCCGAGCCGGCCGTTCCGGTCAAGGCGCACTGGTTCGGCAACGACCGCGTCGACATCCGTCCCGAGAAGTACTGGGCCGCAGGGACCAAGGTGAAGGTCGATCTGAACCTCGACGGCGTCCAGGGCCGCGAGGGCGTGTACGGCTCGCAGACGAAGACCGTGAAGTTCACGGTCGGCCGCAGCCAGGTCAGCACGGTCGACGCCAAGTCCCACCAGATGACGGTGGAGCGGGACGGCAAGGTCATCAGGACCATCCCGATATCCGCCGGCGCCCCCGCCAACCCCACGTACAACGGCCAGATGGTCATCAGCGAGAAGCACGACGTGACGCGCATGAACGGCGCCACCGTCGGCTTCACCAAGGGCGACGGCAAGGGCGAGTACGACATCCCGGACGTGCCGCACGCGATGCGCCTCTCCACCTCCGGCACCTTCCTGCACGGCAACTACTGGTCCGGTTCGTCCACCTTCGGCTCGGAGAACGCCAGCCACGGCTGTGTGGGCCTGGAGGACCAGCGCGGCGGCGGCGACCCGAACACCCCGGCCGCCTGGTTCTACAAGAACTCCCTCGTCGGTGACGTCGTGGTCGTCAAGAACTCCGACGACAAGACGATCCAGCCGGAGAACGGCCTCAACGGCTGGAACATGCCGTGGTCCGAGTGGGGCAAGAGCACCCCCGCGGCCGGCTGACGACCCGTTCCCGTACGGCCCGCGGCCCGGAGCACTTGTGACCGAGTGCACCGGGCCGCGGGCCGTTAACCGGGATTAACCTGTTGTCATGACTGTGCATCTTGAGGTTTCCGAGGGTGTCGGCACGCTCCGTCTGGACCGGCCGCCGATGAACGCCCTCGACATCTCCACGCAGGACAGGATCCGCGAGCTCGCCGAGGAGGCGACCCGCCGCGAGGACGTCCGCGCCGTGGTGCTCTGGGGCGGCGAGAAGGTCTTCGCGGCCGGTGCGGACATCAAGGAGATGCGGGACATGGACCACGCCGCCATGGTGGCGCGGTCCCGCGGTCTCCAGGACTCCTTCACCGCCGTCGCCCGGATCCCCAAGCCCGTCGTCGCGGCCGTCGCCGGCTACGCCCTGGGCGGCGGCTGCGAGCTCGCGCTCTGCGCCGACTTCCGGATCGCCGCCGACAACGCCAAGCTCGGCCAGCCGGAGATCCTGCTGGGCCTCATCCCGGGCGCGGGCGGCACCCAGCGGCTGGCCCGGCTCGTCGGCCCGTCCAAGGCCAAGGACCTCATCTTCACCGGACGCCAGGTCAAGGCGGACGAGGCGCTGGCCCTCGGCCTCGTCGACCGGGTCGTACCGGCGGCGGAGGTCTACGAGCGGGCGCTCGAGTGGGCCACCAGGCTCGCCGCCGGGCCCGCGCTGGCGCTGCGCGCCGCCAAGGAGGCGGTGGACACCGGCCTGGAGACCGACATCGACACCGGACTCGCCATCGAACGCAACTGGTTCGCGGGGCTGTTCGCGACCGAGGACCGGGAGATCGGCATGCGGAGCTTCGTCGAGGACGGGCCGGGCAAGGCCAAGTTCGTCCGGCCGTCCGCCGGTTGACGGGCCCCCGCCCCGGCCCGGCGGCGCCCGGGCCGGGGCGGGTCCTGCGCGGGGTTGCCCCTTGTGGGGGAATTCCCGGACGGGCGGGCCTGTCCGCGCGGGCCTGTGGGGCCGCTCCGGGCGATCATTCTTACGGGGGCGGTCGCCGCAGGTCAGTATCGATTTTCCGGGCAACTGCCTGCCCATGGCATATGTCGTCCCGGCCCCTTGGAGGGCGGGATTCCGCTCAATCGAATCCCCCCGTTCCAGCCCATGACGTCTTTACGGCGGCCATGATGGGTGACATGGCGGGCCTGGATGGAACGGAGCAGCCGCGACAGCGGGGCGGGGCGGCCGCGGTGCGGTGGTCACCGGTAGTGGACGGCGAACCGGCGCTCAAGTCGTTCGACCTGTTCGGTAACCCCGCGCTCGGGGAGGTCCGGCTGCCCTCGCGCCCTCAGTCGGCCGTGGCCGCGCGCCGGCTGACGCAGGCGGTGGTGCAGCGGCAGTGGGGCCTCTCGGCCCAACTCACCGAGCACGCCGTCCTGCTGGTCTCCGAGCTCGTGGGCAACGCCGTCCGCCACACCGGGGCCCGGTTCTTCGGCCTGCGGATGCTGCGCCGCCGCGGCTGGCTCCGGATGGAGGTCCGGGACCCCTCCCGCGGGCTGCCGTGCCTGATGCCCGTCCATGAGATGGACACCAGCGGGCGGGGCCTGTTCCTGGTGGACAAGCTCTCGGACCGGTGGGGCGTGGACCTGCTGGCGCGGGGCAAGACGACCTGGTTCGAGATGCGGGTCGCGGACCGCTGACGGACTCCGGTGGTGAGCCTCGCCGACTCACTACGGCGACGGGCCCCGGTGACAGGCTCCGGCCGGGGAAAACGAAGAGGCCCCCATGCGTCGGAGTGCGACGGGCCGGGGGCCTCTTCGTGTCCGCCGCGGAGAATGGGGTGTGTTCCACGGCGGGATGCGCGACCTGGCCCGGGTCAAGGGAGGGTCGACGCGTCGACTATGACAGACGGCTCCGTTCCAGCCAAAGCGGCTATCACGTCATATTCGGGCAATCCGGATAAGCATTCTCGGTAATCCAAGGTGAGATGAGACACCTGCCTTGTAAACCATGAATGAACCAGCAGTAACTCCTATTTTTATGCGGAGTCCGTGTCGGTGCTCGCGGGCGTGGGCATTCTGGAGTGTCATGTCCCGGACCACCCTGGAGGGCCGTCTTGGAAGAGAACCCCGCCGCCGTGTATCCGCCCACCCACTGGATACCGGCGGACAGCGCCAACTACACGGTCTCCGGCCGCCCGGCCGCGTACCCGGTCGATCTCGTGGTGATCCATCTGACCCAGGAGACGTTCCCCGACGCGATGCGGATCTTCCAGGACCCGGCGGCCAAGGTCTCCGCGCACTACATGGTCGCCTCCGCCGACGGCTACATCGGCCAGTTCGTCCGGGAGAAGGACATCGCCTGGCACGCCGGCAACTGGAACCGCAACACCCGCAGCATCGGCATCGAGCACGAGGGCTGGATCGACCGGCCCGAATACCTCACGGACGTCCTCTACCGCGCGTCGGCGCGGCTGACCGCCGCCGTCTGCGACCGCTACGGCATCCCCAAGGACCGTACGCACATCATCGGCCACGACGAAGTCCCCGGATCCACCCATACCGACCCCGGTCCGTACTGGGACTGGGACCGCTATCTCAAGCTGGTGAGCGACGGCCGCTAATCTGTGCCGGTCACACCAGCACACAAGGGGAGGCCCACATGGCCGACATCGCCGACATCGAGGCGCGCAAGGCCGAGGCGCGGAAGGCTTTCGAGCGGTTCGACGTGGACGGGGACGGCCTGATCACGGCCGCCGAGTACAAGAGCGTGATGGCTCAGCTCGGCGACTTCCAGGTCACCGAGACGGTGGCCCAGGCCATCATCAACAAGAAGGACGGCAACGGCGACGGCGTGCTGTCCTTCGACGAGTTCTGGGCGTCCCTCAACGACTGACCCGGCCCCGGCGCGGCGGCCGGGTCAGCGCCAGCCCCTGCGCTGCGCGCCGGCCCGGCGCCGCCGGTCGTTGCACAGCAGACACCGGCCCCAGCCCGGGGGCAGCGGGTCCTCCGTGTCGCCGTAGAGCGGATCGACGGCTCCCTTGGGGTGCTCGGCGCATCCGGTGGCCGTCGCGCCGGCCCCCAGGGCATTGGCCGCGGCCAGCGCCCGGCGCAGGGCGTCGGCGAGCTGATCGGCCTCATGGGCCGCCGGTGCGGCGTCGAGAGCGAAGGCGATGTCCGAGGCGGTGTTGAGCGCGCTCTGGAGTTCGCGCAGGTCTGCGTAACTCATGCTCGTGAGCGTAACCGCCGGCACTGACAACGCCGCCCCCGGCCGGTGTACGGTCGGCGCCATGCCCGCCGCCGCGCCCGCCGCGTACCTCGCCGTGACGACCACGACCGACAGCGAGGAGCGCGCCCGGCTCCTCGCCACCACCGCCGTCGAGCGCCGCCTCGCCGCGTGCGCGCAGATCGACGGACCGATCACCAGCCACTACCACTGGCGGGGCAAGGTCGCGTGCGATACGGAGTGGCGGGTGCTGTACAAGACGACGGGGGAGCGGTACGCGGAGCTGGAAGCGCACATCAAGGGTGCGCATGGGTACGCGACGCCGGAGGTCATCGCCACGCCGATCGTGGCGGGGAGTGACGAGTACTTGGCGTGGGTGCGGGCGGAGACGACGGCGGAGGGGTGAGCGGTAGGGGGGCGGGGGTGCCGCTGCGCGGGGCTTTGTCCCCAGCACCGCCCCTTCCCGAAACCGGGCGAATTCAGCCCGGCCGGCGCTTGAGGCCACCGCGCGTCAGCGCGGAAAGGGGGCCCGGGGGCGAAGCCCCCGGTTTCGGGAAGGGGCGGGTAGGGGACAAAGCCCCGCGCAGCGGCACCCCCCCGGCTCAGACCGCGCCGATCCACCATCTCTGCGCCCCAGAACCCCCGTCACGACCGTCCCGCACCCCCTCCCCCCACGCACCCCGCCGCGCGACCTGCTCCCACACCCGCCCATCCGCCTCCGCCACGACCTTCACCCGGCCGCCACCACTCCCGCTCACCCGCTCCACCCGGAAGCGCTGCGCCGCCGAGTCCGCGTCGCACAGGGACGTCACCAGCAGCCCGCCCCGTCGCTCGACGCAGCGGTAGGGCTCGGCGACGGACTGGTACTGGCGGGTGTCCGGGCTGTAGCGCCAGGACTGGCGGTACGCCGGGGCGTCCTCGCAGGGCTGGAGGGCCACGAGCCAGGGCCGTGAGGTGCCGCGCGGGTCGCGGTACGCCGAGCCCTCGGCCGTGAGGCAGCCGCCGTACGCGGCGCTGTGGATCCGTACGGCGGACGCCGGTGCGGGGGCGTCCGCCACGGCGGCGGGGGAGGCGAGGCCGAGGGCGGCGACGGCGGTGCCGAGGAAGGCGACGGTGGAACGCAGGGGACGGCTCATGGCGGGAACTCCTCGGATCAGGGGGACGACGAGGAACTGCGAGAGGGCGTTGACATTACTGACGGCGTCAGGGTGCTGACACGCTGTTTCCGGCCATGGTCATCTGCCGGTGAAACCGCTGGTCGGACGGGATATCCTCACCGAAACTTTACGAAATACGAATAAAGGACGGTAAGGGCCTTGAAGGCGATACGTAAGACCGTCGTGGCGGCCACCGGCGTCGCGCTCGCCCTGAGCCTCGCCGCGTGCGGCGGCGGTGACGGCGGGAACACCTCGGACGGTTCCGGCGCAGGCGACAGCGCGGGGCGGAAGGACGACGGCGCGGACAAGGCGCTCAAGTCGGCGGATCCGGTGACGGCCCTCAAGGCCGCCGCGGCCAACGGCGCGCGGCAGAACACCTACCGTGCCAAGGGGACGCTGAAGGACGAGCAGGGCGACTCCGTCACCGAGGGCGCCTTCCAGGTGAAGCCGCACGCCTCCGACATGAAGGAGACCGGCCGGAAGACGGCCGAGGCGCCCGACGGCGTCACCCACGTCATCGCGGTGGGCGACAAGATGTACTTCAACTCGCCCATGGTCCCCGGCAAGAAGTGGTGGGCCTTCGGCGTCGGCGGCGCGAAGGACACCGACCCGTCGGAGCCCTTCGTCCGGATGGCGGCCACCCTCACGACCGCCAAGGACCTCCGGCACGCCGGTGTCGAGACGGTCGGCGGCCGCCGCGTGGCCCACTACCAGGGCACGGTCGTCGTGTCGGAGCTCGCCGCGTACAAGGGCGACGCGATGAAGGAGAACGACCGCGACTTCACCGTGAACGCCTGGAAGGAGAAGGGCCTGGAGAAGATCGCCCTCGACGTCTGGGTCGACAAGGACGGTGTGATCGCCAAGACCCGGGAGGCCGGCAAGGGCTCCAAGGGCGAGTACGCCGCGGCCGACGAGTACAGCGACTTCGGCGCCGACCTGAAGATCCAGCCGCCGCCGGCCGCGGAGACCGCGACCGAGAAGGAGGCCATGGAGGCCCAGGCGAAGAAGAACAAGTAGCGGGAGCGCGCGCGAGGCGGACGGCCTCCGGGCCCCGGGCGTGCGCGTCACCGTGTCGCCCACACGCCGAGTGCGGCCCGGGGCCTCCACCCTCACCGCACACGCGCGGAGGGCGGGCGCCGGGTCCCGGCGCCCGCCCTCCGGCGGTGTGGATCAGTACGCGTACGCGCTCAGCACTCGATGACGTTGACCGCGAGACCGCCCCGCGCCGTCTCCTTGTACTTGACCTTCATGTCCGCGCCCGTCTCCTTCATGGTCTTGATGACCTTGTCCAGGGAGACGTGGTGGCGGCCGTCGCCGCGCAGGGCCATCCGGGCCGCGGTGACGGCCTTGGCCGCGGCCATGCCGTTGCGCTCGATGCACGGGATCTGCACCAGGCCGCCGACCGGGTCGCAGGTGAGGCCCAGGTTGTGCTCCATGCCGATCTCGGCGGCGTTCTCGACCTGCTCGGGGGAGCCGCCGAGGACCTCGGCGAGGCCGCCGGAGGCCATCGAGCAGGCGGAGCCGACCTCGCCCTGGCAGCCGACCTCGGCGCCGGAGATGGAGGCGTTCTCCTTGAAGAGCATGCCGATCGCGCCCGCGGCGAGGAGGAAGCGGACGATGCCCTCCTCGTCCGCGCCGGGCACGAAGTTCATGTAGTAGTGCAGCACGGCCGGGATGATGCCCGCGGCGCCGTTGGTCGGGGCCGTCACGACGCGGCCGCCCGCGGCGTTCTCCTCGTTGACCGCCATGGCGTAGATCGTGATCCACTCCATCGCACGGGCCTGCGGGTCGCCCTCGGCGCGCAGCTGGCGGGCGGTGTTCGCGGCGCGGCGGCGGACCTTGAGACCGCCCGGCAGGATGCCCTCGCGGGACAGGCCGCGCGAGACGCACGCCTGCATGACGCGCCAGATCTCCAGGAGGCCCTCGCGGATCTCCGTCTCCGTGCGCCAGGCCTTCTCGTTCTCCAGCATCAGGGCCGAGATCGACAGGCCCGTCTCGCGGGAGAGGCGGAGCAGCTCGTCACCGGTGCGGAAGGGGTACTTCAGCACGGTGTCGTCGAGGACGATCCGGTCCTCGCCCACCGCGTCCTCGTCGACGACGAAGCCGCCGCCGACCGAGTAGTAGGTCTTCTCCAGCAGGGGCGCGCCGTCCTCGTCGTAGGCGAAGAGGGTCATGCCGTTGGCGTGGTACGGCAGGGAGCGGCGGCGGTGCAGGATCAGCTGCGTCGACTCGTCGAAGTCGATCTCGTGGGTGGAGCCGATCTCCGCGCCGAGCAGCCGCAGCCGCTTCGTCGCACGGATCCGCTCGACCTCGTCGTCCGCGGTCTCCACGTCGACGGTGCGCGGGGAGTGGCCCTCCAGGCCGAGCAGGACGGCCTTGGGCGTGCCGTGGCCGTGGCCGGTGGCGCCGAGGGAGCCGAAGAGCTCGGCGCGCACGGAGGTGGTGTGGGCCAGGAGGCCCTCGTTCTTCAGACGGCGCGTGAACATCAGCGCGGCCCGCATGGGACCGACCGTGTGGGAGCTGGACGGGCCTATGCCGATCGAGAAGAGATCGAATACGGAGATGGCCACGGTGGCTGCTCCCTCTGGTCGGTGGTACGGGGGTGACGCGTCGGTGATGCGGGGGTGACGCAGGGGTACTGCGGTGCTGACGTGGTTCGGGGCACCGGGCTCACCTTCCAGTGTGCCCAGTGCCCCGAACCAACGGGTGAATCCGGTGCCGCTCTGTTACTTCAGACCGGCGTACAGCGGGTGCTTGTCCGCCAGGGCGGTGACGCGGCCGCGCAGCGCCGCCACGTCGTAGGACGGCTTCAGCGCCTCGGCGATGATGTCCGCGACCTCACGGAAGTCCTCGGCCTGGAAGCCGCGGGTGGCCAGCGCCGGCGTGCCGATCCGCAGACCCGAGGTGACCATCGGCGGTCGCGGGTCGTTCGGGATGGCGTTGCGGTTGACCGTGATGCCGACCTCGTGGAGGCGGTCCTCGGCCTGCTGACCGTCAAGCTCGGAGTTGCGCAGGTCCACGAGGACCAGGTGCACGTCCGTGCCGCCGGAGAGGACGGAGACGCCCGCCTCGGCCACGTCCGGCTGCACCAGGCGCTCCGCGAGGAGCCTGGCGCCCTCCAGCGTACGCTGCTGGCGCTCCTTGAACTCCTCGCTGGCCGCGACCTTGAAGGAAACGGCCTTGGCGGCGATCACATGCTCCAGCGGACCACCCTGCTGACCGGGGAAGACGGCAGAGTTGATCTTCTTGGCGAGCTCCGCCGTGGAGAGGATCACACCACCGCGCGGGCCGCCCAGCGTCTTGTGGGTGGTCGTGGTGACGACGTGGGCGTGCGGCACCGGGTTGGGGTGCAGACCCGCGGCGACGAGGCCCGCGAAGTGGGCCATGTCGACCATGAGGTACGCGCCGACCTCGTCCGCGATGCGGCGGAAGGCCGCGAAGTCCAGCTGACGCGGGTACGCCGACCAGCCGGCGATGATCAGCTTCGGGCGGTGCTCCTTGGCGAGGCGCTCGACCTCGTCCATGTCGACCACGCTGGTCTGCTCGTCGACGTGGTACGCGACCACGTTGTAGAGCTTCCCGGAGAAGTTGATCTTCATGCCGTGGGTCAGGTGACCGCCGTGGGCGAGGTTCAGGCCCAGGATGGTGTCGCCGGGCTTGATCAGCGCGAACATCGCGGCGGCGTTGGCCTGCGCACCGGAGTGCGGCTGGACGTTCGCGGCCTCGGCGCCGAAGAGCGCCTTGATCCGGTCGATGGCGATCTGCTCGACGACGTCGACGTGCTCGCAGCCACCGTAGTAGCGGCGGCCCGGGTAGCCCTCGGCGTACTTGTTGGTGAGGACCGAGCCCTGGGCCTCCATGACGGCGACCGGAGCGAAGTTCTCCGACGCGATCATTTCGAGGGTGGACTGCTGGCGGTGGAGTTCGGCGTCGACTGCGGCGGCGACGTCGGGGTCGAGCTCATGGAGGGAGCTGTTCAGAAGCGACATGAGTTCTTCCTGGACTTCCTGGGCGGAGGAGGGCGGGATCAGCCTGCGGTGAAGGCGGTGTACTCGTCGGCCGACATCAGCTCGTCCGGCTCGTCCGTGATCTTCACCTTGAACAGCCAGCCGCCCTCGAAGGGGGCGGAGTTCACCAGCGAGGGGTCGTCCACGACGTCCTGGTTGGCCTCGGTGACCTCACCGGTCACCGGTGCGAACAGGTCGCTGACCGACTTGGTCGACTCCAGCTCGCCACAGGACTCGCCCGCGGTGACCGTGTCGCCGACCGCCGGGAGCTGGGCGAAGACCACGTCACCGAGCGAGCTCGCCGCGAACTCGGTGATTCCGACCGTCGCCACGCCGTCCTCGGCGGCCGACAGCCACTCGTGCTCCTTGCTGTAGCGCAGCTGCTGGGGGTTGCTCATGGCTTGATTCTCCTGGATGCGCGTGGGTGCTTGTGCAACGGGTCTTGACAGGTGGGACGGAAGGGGTCAGCGCTCGCGCTTGTAGAAGGGCAGGGCGACGACCTCGTAAGGCTCATGGCTGCCGCGAATGTCCACGGACACACCCTTTGTACCGGGCGCGGCGTGCGCGGCGTCGACATACGCGATGGCGATCGGCTTGCCGAGGGTGGGGGAGGGGGCGCCGGACGTGACCTCGCCCACCACCGCGCCGTCCGCGACCACGGAGAACCCCGCGCGCGGCACCCGGCGGCCCTCGGCGATCAGTCCGACCAGCTTGCGCGGCGGGGCGGTCGCGGCGCGCTCGGCGGCGGCCGCGAGGGCCTCCCGGCCGACGAAGTCGCCGTCGTTCGTGGTCTTGTCGAACTTCACCACCCGGCCCAGGCCCGCGTCGAAGGGCGTGGTCGCGGTCGTCAGCTCGTGCCCGTACAGCGGCATGCCCGCCTCCAGGCGCAGCGTGTCGCGGCAGGAGAGGCCGCAGGGCACCAGGCCCGCGCCGGTGCCGGCGTCGGTCAGCGCCCGCCACAGCCGCTCGGCGTCGCCCGGCGCGACGAACAGCTCGAAGCCGTCCTCGCCGGTGTAACCCGTACGGGCGATCAGCGCCGGGACGCCCGCGACGGTGCCCGGCAGGCCCGCGTAGTACTTCAGCCCGTCCAGGTCGGCGTCGGTGAGGGACTTCAGGATGCCCGGGGCCTCGGGGCCCTGGACGGCGAGCAGCGCGTAGTTCTCCCGGTCGTCGCGCACCTCGGTCTCGAAGCCGGCGGCGCGCTCGGTCAGGGCGTCCAGCACCACCTGGGCGTTGGAGGCGTTGGCGACGACCATGTACTCCTGCTCGGCCAGCCGGTAGACGATCAGGTCGTCCAGGATGCCGCCGCCGGCCTCGCAGATCATGGTGTAGCGGGCGCGGCCGACGGCCAGCGCGGAGAGGTTGCCGACGAGCGCGAAGTCGAGGGCCTGGCCGGCCTGCGGGCCGGTGAGGGTGATCTCGCCCATGTGGGAGAGGTCGAAGAGGCCGGCGCGGGTGCGGACCGCGACGTGCTCGTCACGCTCGCTGCCGTACCGCAGGGGCATGTCCCAGCCGGCGAAGTCGGTCATGGTGGCGCCGAGCGTGCGGTGCAGCGCGTCGAGGGCCGTACGGCGAGGGGCGTCGGTCATGGTGTGGGCTCCCAGGCATGGCGGTGAGGACGTCCTCCCCATCTGTCATCGGAACCTGAGAGGTTCACCGGAGCCGCGTCGACACGCGGGGCCCCGGCTTGCACCTTGGGTGGGGCCGCACACGGCGGCCCGCTTTTCAGATCTGCCTCACCCACGCGGTACGGGGCCTGAGAGATTCAAGGGAGGAACTTGCTCCTTCGGCGTCCAGCACGGGACGGCTGGAACTCTCCCGCGCGGATTCGAGCGGCCGGTATGCAGTTGGTATGCGCTTGGCGCGCACATCATTGCATGGACCGGCCCGCGAAAGACTGCTCACGGCCCTCTTAATTGCATTACCTTTTCTTTACATTTCGTGGGTAGGGGGCAGGGACCGGACCGGGGGAGGGCGAACGTCATGGGGACGCGGGGCGCTGGAGTGAGACGGGCGGAGCCCGCGCCACGGGGCTGTCCGGCGCGCGACGGACGGGACGACCCGGGCGGTCCCGGCGGCCGGGCCGGGGTGCTCGATCTGCGCGACGGCGCGGGCCGGGCGGAGCTGCGCTTCCCCCCGGGCGACGTGCTGATCGTCTCCGGCCTGCCGGGCAGCGGGAAGTCCACGCTGATCCGGCGCGTGGTGCCACCGCTCGACGACCGGGGCGGCCTGGTGTGGTGCGTCGACTCCCAGGACTCCCGCGAGCGGCTGGAGCGCAGGCTGCCCGGCCGGCTGCCGTACGGGCTCTACCGCCCCGTCGCCCGCCTCGCCCACTACGCGGCCCTGCGCCGCGCCCTCCGCTCCGGCTCCAGCGCCGTCGTCCACGACTGCGGTGAGCGCGGCTGGGTGCGCCGCTGGCTGGCCCGGGACGCGCGGCGGCGCGGCCGCGCCGTCCACCTCCTGCTGCTGGACGTCGCCCCCGGTACGGCCCTCGCCGGCCAGGCCGCCCGCGGCCGCCGGGTCTCCCCGCGCGCCTTCGGCCGCCACCGGAGGGCGATGTCCCGCCTGGTGGCGGAGGCGGCGGCGGGCCGGCTGCCGTGGGGGACGGCGTCCGCGGTGGTGCTCGACCGGGAGGCGGCGGACACGCTGCGACGGATCGCGTTCGAGGAGGTTCGCCCTTTTCCGGAGGGAGCGGGCTGAGGGAGCCCCCTGGGATGCCGCCGGAAGGTCCCGGTGGCGGCGCGCAACCGATCACGCCCCGTGGACGTCCTCGCCTGCGGCGGCGGCGACCACGGCACTCCCGTTAAAGTGCGCTTGCGGCCCGCACAAGACGTGGCGAGACGGTGGTTGAACGGCGTTGGAAGAGATGAGCATCCCCCAGCAGTACGACGGCACCCATGGCGGCACCCCGGCCGGCACCCCCGGCGGAGCCCCGAGCGGCGGCACCCACCCCGGGTGGCCCGCCAACGAGCTCGAAGCGGTGCTAGCCGCCTCCCTCGGCGTCCCCGACGCCGGCCCCCGCATCGTCGAGGTGCTCGGCCGCAGCCAGGTCTGGGTCCCGCTGCCCAACGGCGGCGGCCCCGCCAGCCCCGACCTCGACCTGCCGACCGTGGAGCTCGACGGCGCGGCGTTCGTCCCGGTCTTCAGCTCCGAGGGCGAGTTCCTGCGGGTCGCCGGGGACCGGATGTCCTTCGCCGTGGCCCCGGCCGTCGAGTTCGCCCGCGGCCTGCCGCCGCAGGTCGGCATCGTCGTCAACCCCGAGGGCGCCGTCGGCGTGCCCCTCCCGCCGCCCGCCGTCGCCGCGCTCTGCCGGGCCGGCCGCACCCCCTTGGACGGGCATGGCGGAGGGGCCACCGGCGGCCGGGTCCGCCTCTTCGAGCCCGACTGGCAGGACGAGCCCACCGCCTTCCTCGCCGCCGCCGGCCTGGAGTTCGCCGCCGCCCGGGTCGTCCGGACCGCGCGTCGCGCCCTCGCCAGCGTCGAGGGCGGCGCCCCGGCCCTCTTCGTCGGCGTCGAGCTCGACCTGCCCGACCCGGGCAGCCGCGGCGCCGTCATGGACGCCCTCGGCCGCGCCCTCGGCGCCGTGCCCGTGCCCTGGCCCGTCCAGCTCGTCTTCCTCGACGTGGCGCAGGACCCGGTCACCGACCGGATGCGCTCCCGGATCCGCCCGTTCTACGACCGTGACCTGTGACTCCTCTCCTGCTCGCCGCCGCGGGCTCGTAAGCTGGTTGGATGACCGCAGGGGGTGCGTCGGCGTGCCCCGCTGCGGTGGAGAGACGGCCGAGAGAAGAGGCGGACCCAGGTGAGCGCGGGCGCGGAGAGCGGCGTGGAGCAGATGCTGCGCCAAGTGGCGCCCGGCCGGTACGACGCGTACGAGGGCCTGCTGAGGGCCCTCGCCGAGGGCACCGTCTGGATGCTGCTCTGGCACGGGCAGTCCGGAGCGCCCGACGCCCAGTACGGCAACATGGAGGTCGACGGCCTCGGCTACGCCCCGTGCGTGACCTCCGCGCAGGAGCTCGCCGCCAGC
The DNA here is from genome assembly GCF_021228125.1 of Streptomyces albireticuli. GTDB lineage: Bacteria > Actinomycetota > Actinomycetes > Streptomycetales > Streptomycetaceae > Streptomyces > Streptomyces albireticuli. Next base: position 75,208 of record NZ_JAJQQS010000012.1, on the reverse strand, counting down.
GGCTGGAACCGCGCCCATGAGGTGATCTCCGGCCACGCCGTCGCCACCTCCCTCTACCCCGGCCGCTGGGGCCTGTGGCTCAACCCGCACGCCCCCGGCGGCGGCGTCGGCGTGCCCTGGCTCGACCTGCGGCGGATCGCCGCCGGCATGGACCGGCTGCCGGCCGGCCCGCTCCTGCTGAGCGAGCCCGCGATAGAGATCCCGCAGTTCTACGCCCTGCTCGGGCAGAACGCCCACCGCACGCCCGCGGTCCGGGCGCTGCGCCGCGCCTGGGTGCAGCCCTCCCTGGGCAGCCCGTACCTGGCGATCGGGCTCGACCTCTACGACACCTCCCCGGCCGCCGTGGAATCGGTGCGGTCGATGATGCGGCAGTCGGTCGGCGCGGTGCCGGAGGGGCTGCCGGTGTCCACGGTCGCGATGTCCGACGAGCACGACCCCGTCGCGATGTGGATGCGCGCCAACGCCCGCCCCTTCTTCGACCGCGACGCCTACGGCGGCGGCGCGCCCGCCCCGGCGGCCGGCTACGGCTACCCACCCCAGGGCGGCGGCCGCACCGGCGCGTACTGACCGGCGCGTATCCGCCGTCCACCCTCCGTCCACGGAGCGTCAGGGGCGCGGCGGCGGCCCGGAAAAGGCTCGCCGGGGGCTCGGCAGCGGCTCGTCGGGGCTTCGGCAGCGGCTCGTCGGGGGCTCGGTGGCGGCTCGTCAGCGGCCGGTCCGGGGCCGGTCGGGGGCCCGTCGGCCGGCCCGCCGACGGATCCGCGCTGTCCAGATAACGGAAGCCCTCTCCGCACATCACGGTTGCGCATCCTTTGTGAATGAGGGCTGGCGGGTGATCGCGGGGCCGTTGAAGACTCCCGCCCACAAGGACCTCCGGTCCTCTGTACGACCTGCTCCGCGTGTACGCACCGCACCATCGCACCTTTCGCACCAGTGATGTGAACCAGTCGCATGCGCGCTGGGCGTCGGGCCGGCCAGCACCGGCCGAGAGGGGTCCTCCAGACGATGACGGCACCACTGCACGACACGGGCGCGGAGACCGCGGCCGTCGATGTCACCGCCGGCGCCCCGGCCGAGGCCATCGAGGGCCGCTCCCCCTGGCGCATCGCCTGGATCCGCCTCAAGCGCGACAAGCTGGCGCTGGCCGGCGGGGTCGTCGTCCTGCTGCTGATCCTGGTCGCGGTCTTCGCGCCGCTGATCGTGAGCGTCCTCGGGCACCCGCCGAACGAGTTCCACGAGGAGGAGATCGACCCGCTGTTCAGCGTGCCCAAGGGCTCCTGGGGCGGCATCAACTCGGACTTCCTCCTGGGCGTCGAACCACGCAACGGGCGCGACGTGTTCAGCCGCATCGTCTACGGGGCGCGGGTCTCGCTGCTCGTCGCCTTCCTCGCGGCGGTCGTCGCGGTCGTCCTGGGCACGCTGTTCGGGATCGTCGCGGGCTTCTTCGGGGGCTGGGTGGACACGGTCGTCAGCCGCCTCATGGACCTGCTGCTGGCCTTCCCCCAGCTGCTCTTCATCATCGCGCTGGTCTCCGTCGTCCCCGACTCCCTCTGGGGGCTGACGGGTTCGGGCGTCCGCATGGGGGTGCTGATCGTGGTGATCGGCTTCTTCGGCTGGCCCTACATCGGGCGCATCGTGCGCGGCCAGACGCTCTCGCTCAGAGAGCGGGAGTACGTGGAGGCCGCGCGCAGCCTGGGCGCCGGGCGGGGCTACATCCTGCTCCGGGAGCTGCTGCCCAACCTGGTCGCGCCGATCACCGTCTACACCACGCTGATGATCCCCACCAATGTGCTCACCGAGGCCGCCCTCAGCTTCCTCGGTACGGGCGTCAAGCCGCCCACGGCCTCCTGGGGCGACATGCTCTCCCGGGCCGTCGACCACTACGAGGCCGACCCGCTGTTCATGATCATCCCGGGTCTCGCCATCTTCGTCACCGTCCTGGCGTTCAACCTCTTCGGTGACGGGGTGCGGGACGCCCTGGACCCCAAGGGCTCCCGTTAGTCACGCCCGTAACACGCCCTGAACTCCCCCGTATGAGAGTGCCCCTGTCGATCCGTCAGGAGGCCGTCTACCGAACCGCCGGCCCGTTCCCCGGGCGGCGTCGATCACGGAGGTCGCTGCATCGTGACAACCCAGAGAACTTCGAGGCGGAGGGCGGCCGCAGGGGCGGCCCTCGTGGTCGCGGCCCTGGTCTCCACCGCGGCCTGCGGCGGTGGCGGCGGCAAGGACGACGGCGGCGGCGACGGCAAGGCCGCGGGATTCAACGCGGGCATCGGCAAGGTGGCCTCGCCCTCGGACAAGGAGGGCGGCGAGCTGAAGTTCATCGGCACGCAGGACGCCGACTCCTGGGACCCGCAGCGCGGTTACTACGGATTCATGTGGGACTTCGCCCGCTACTACACCCGCACCCTGGTCACCGCCAAGGCCGCCCCCGGCCCGGAGAGCACCACGGTGGTGCCGGACATGGCCACCGACACCGGCAAGATCTCGGACGACAAGAAGACCTACACCTTCACCCTCCGCCCCGGTCTGACCTGGGAGGACGGGCAGCCCATCACCGCCCAGCACATCAAGTACGGCATCGAGCGCACCTGGGCCACGGACAAGATCTCCGGCGGCCCCACCTGGCTGATGCAGGTCCTGGACCCGGACAAGGAGTACAAGGGCCCGTACAAGGACCAGAGCAAGGACAAGCTGGGCCTGAAGGCGATCGAGACGCCCGACGAGAAGACGATCGTCTTCAAACTGCCCAAACCCAACGGCGACTTCCTCCAGATGCTGGCGCTGCCCGCGGCCGCCCCGGTGCGCCCGGACAAGGACACCGCGGAGCGCTACGGCCTCAAGCCGTTCTCCAGCGGCCCGTACAAGTTCGTCTCGTACGGTCCGAACAAGGGCCTGGAGCTGGTCCGCAACGACAAGTGGGACAAGGCCTCCGACCCGGTCCGCAAGGCCCTGCCGGACAAGATCTCCCTCACCCTGATCACCAACGCCGAGGACATGGACAGCCGGCTGCTCGCCGGTGACTACGACCTCGACATCAACGCGACGGGCATGGGCTCGGCGGGCCGCCAGAAGGCCCTCAAGGCCCACAAGGGCAACGTCGACAACCCGCAGACCGGATTCATCCGCTACGCGGCCTTCCCCAAGACCGTGGCGCCGTTCGACAACGAGCACTGCCGCAAGGCGGTCATCTACGGCGCGGACCACACCTCGCTCCAGACCGCGCGCGGCGGCCCCCAGGCGGGCGGTGACATCGGCCTCAGCATGCTGCCGCCGGCCGTCGTGGGCTTCGACGAGTCCTACGACCCGTACAAGCTCAAGCAGGGCAAGCCCGACATCGCCAAGGCCAAGGAGGAGCTGAAGGCCTGCGGCAAGCCGAACGGCTTCTCGACCACGATCGCGGTCCGCAACAACAAGCTCGCCGAGGTGGCCACCGCCGAGTCCCTCCAGGCGTCCCTGAAGGCCATCGGCATCGAGGCGCAGATCGACAAGTACGACGGCGCCCAGTCCACCGGCATCATCGGCTCGCCGCAGAACGTCAAGGCCAAGAACTACGGGATCATCATCATGGGCTGGGGCGCCGACTTCGCCAGCGGCCAGGGCTTCCTCCAGCCGATCGCGGACGGCCGCTTCATTCAGCAGAGCGGCAACCAGAACTACCCCGAGCTCAACGACCCCGCGATCAACAAGCTCTTCGACGACGCCATCGCCGAGATCGACCCGGCCAAGGCCGGAAAAATCTTCCAGGAGGCCAACAAGAAGGTCATGGAGGGCGCCTGGTACCTGCCCTTCACCTACGAGAAGAACATCATCTGGCGCAGCTCGCGACTGACCAACGTCTACACGGCCGACGCCTGGAACGGCCGTTACGACTACGCCTCGCTGGGTGTCGTCAAATGACCGTCCGTCCGCTCCGCCGGCGCGCCCGCCGCTAGGCCCGAAGGGCAGGTGATGGCCGAGCGCGGCGGCCGGGGAGCCCCTCACCGGGAGGCTCCCCGGCCGCCGCCGGGCCGACCGCTGTGTTCGCATACATCGTCAGGCGACTGTTCGCCGCCATCGTGATGCTGCTCGTCGTCATCCTCGTGACCTTCGGCATCTTCTTCGCGATCCCGAAGTTCACCGGGACCGACCCCGCGCTGATGTACGTCGGCAAACAGGCGGACCCGGAGGCCATCGAGGGCATCCGGCAGAAGCTGGGCCTCGGCAAACCCATCCTCGGCCAGTTCTGGGACTTCGTCTCCGGACTCTTCGCCGGCCGTGACTACAGCGGCGGCGGCACGAGCGCCCACTGCCCGGCCCCCTGCTTCGGCTACTCCTTCAAGCACGACCTGCCCATCTGGCCCGAGCTCAAGGACAAGCTGCCCGTCACCCTGACGCTCGCGGGCGGCGCCTGTGTGCTCTGGGTCATCGGCGGCGTCCTCACCGGGGTCGTCTCCGCCCTCAAGCGCGGCACCCTGTGGGACCGCACCGCGATGACCGTGGCGCTGGCCGGCGTCTCGCTGCCGATCTACTTCACGGCGCTGCTCTCCCTCGCCGTCTTCAAGTACCAGCTCGGCTGGGCCGAGAGCGCCGGCACCGCGTTCGGCGACGACCCGGTGGGGTGGTTCCGGGGGATGATCCTGCCCTGGGTCACCCTCGCCTTCCTCTACGCGGCGATGTACGCCCGCCTCACCCGGGCCACCATGCTGGAGGTCCTCGGGGAGGACTACATCCGCACCGCCCGCGCCAAGGGACTGCGGGAGCCGGTGGTCATCGGCAAGCACGCGATGCGCTCCACCATGACCCCGATCCTCACCATCCTCGGCATGGACCTGGGCGCGCTGGTCGGCGGCGCGATCCTCACCGAGACCGCCTTCAGCATCAAGGGTCTCGGCGCGGCGGCGGTCACCGCGATCAACGAGCGGGACCTGCCGATGATCCTCGGCGTCACCCTGATCACGGCCTCCGCCGTCGTGTTCGCCAACGTCGTCGTGGACCTGCTGTACGCCGTGATCGACCCGCGAGTGAGGCTCTCATGACCGACCTGCACAAGACGGGGGCCGTCGGCGAGCCCGTACGCCCGGACACCGCGCCGCCCACCGCCTACCTCGACGTACGCGACCTGCGCATCCACTTCCCCACCGACGACGGCCTGGTGAAGTCCGTCGACGGGCTCTCCTTCCGGCTGGAGCGGGGGAAGACCCTCGGCATCGTCGGGGAGTCCGGCTCCGGGAAGTCCGTCACCTCGCTCGGCATCATGGGCCTGCACACCGTCGGCCAGTACGGGCGCGGCAAGGCCCGGATCTCCGGGGAGATCTGGCTGAACGGCAAGGAGCTGATGACCGCCGACCCGGACGAGGTGCGGCGGCTGCGCGGCCGCGAGATGGCGATGATCTTCCAGGACCCGCTGTCGGCCATGCACCCGTACTTCACCGTCGGCCACCAGATCGTCGAGGCGTACCGCGTCCACAACGACGTCGACAAGAAGACCGGGCGCAAGCGCGCCGTCGAGCTCCTGGACCGGGTCGGCATCCCCCAGCCCGACCGGCGCGTGGACGACTACCCGCACCAGTTCTCCGGCGGTATGCGCCAGCGCGCGATGATCGCGATGGCACTGGTCAACAACCCCGACCTGCTCATCGCGGACGAGCCGACCACCGCCCTGGACGTCACCGTGCAGGCGCAGATCCTCGACCTGATCCGTGACCTTCAGAAAGAGTTCGGCTCGGCGGTCATCGTCATCACCCACGACCTGGGCGTCGTCGCCGAGCTCGCCGACGACATCCTGGTGATGTACGGCGGCCGGTGCGTCGAACGCGGCCCGGCGGAGCAGGTCTTCCACACCCCGCAGCACCCCTACACCTGGGGGCTGCTCGGCTCCATGCCGCGGATCGACCGGGAGCAGACCGAGCGGCTGATCCCGGTCAAGGGCTCCCCGCCCAGCCTGATCAACGTCCCGTCCGGCTGCGCCTTCAACCCGCGCTGCCCGTACGCCGACGTCCCCGCGGACGGCATCACCCGCACCGAGCGCCCCGAGCTGCGGCCCGTCGCCGGCGCCGAGGGCGGCCGGCACCACTCCGCCTGCCATATGTCCCAGGAGGAGCGGACCCGCATCTGGACCGAAGAGATCGCGCCCAAGCTGTGAAGGACCACGAGATGAGCATCCCCGGACAGCAGGCGCCCGGCGGGCCGGAGCCGATCCTCAAGGTGAAGGGCCTGGTCAAGCACTTCCCGATCACCAAGGGGCTGCTCCGCCGGCAGATCGGCGCGGTGCAGGCCGTGGACGGCCTCACCTTCGACGTCCTGGCGGGGGAGACCCTGGGCGTGGTGGGGGAGTCCGGCTGCGGCAAGTCCACCATGGGCCGGCTGATCACCCGGCTGCTGGAGCCCACCGGCGGGACCGTGGAGTTCCAGGGCAAGGACATCACCCACCTCGGGGTGGCGGGCATGCGCCCGATGCGCCGCGACGTACAGATGATCTTCCAGGACCCGTACTCCTCGCTGAACCCCCGGCACACCGTCGGCACCATCGTCGGCGCGCCCTTCCGGCTCCAGCGGATCACGCCCGAGGGCGGGGTGAAGAAGGAGGTCCAGCGGCTGCTGGGACTGGTCGGCCTCAACCCGGAGCACTACAACCGCTACCCGCACGAGTTCTCCGGCGGCCAGCGGCAGCGCATCGGCATCGCCCGGGCGCTCGCCCTCAAGCCGAAACTGGTGGTCGCGGACGAGCCCGTCTCCGCGCTCGACGTGTCGATCCAGGCGCAGGTGGTCAACCTGCTGGACGACCTCCAGACCGAACTGGGCCTGACCTACGTGATCATCGCCCACGACCTGTCGGTCATCCGCCATGTCTCGGACCGGATCGCGGTGATGTACCTGGGCAAACTGGTGGAACTGACCGACCGCTCGTCCCTCTACACACGGCCCATGCACCCGTACACCAAGGCGCTGCTGTCGGCGGTGCCGGTGCCGGACCCGGGACGGCGTATCAAGCGGGAACGCATCCTGCTCAAGGGCGACGTGCCCTCGCCGATCTCCCCGCCGTCCGGCTGCCGCTTCCACACCCGGTGCTGGAAGGCGACGGAGGTGTGCAAGGCGCAGGAGCCGCCGCTGGTGGCGCTGGAGCCGGGGCACCAGGTGGCCTGCCACCACCCGGAGTCCGTACCGGAGCCGGTGGCGGCCGTGTCCACGGTCTGAGCGCCTGTCCGAGTGTGTGTGCGGGACGAGTAAGAATGTCGCGTGCTCACCGATCTGTTCAGTCCCTCCGTCCAGCACTCGCTGGACCTCGCCGGGATCTTCGTCTTCGCGATCTCCGGCGCCCTCCTCGCCGTCCGCAAGAATTTCGACGTCTTCGGCATGGCGGTGCTGGCGGAGGTCACGGCGCTGGGCGGAGGTCTCCTGCGGGACCTGATCATCGGTGCGGTGCCGCCCGCCGCCTTCACCGACCTCGGCTACTTCCTGACCCCGCTGTTCGCCACGCTGATCGTCTTCTTCCTGCACCCGGAGGTCGAGCGCATCACCAAGGCGGTGGGGGTCTTCGACGCGGCGGGGCTCGGGCTGTTCTGCGTGGCCGGCACGGTCAAGGCGTACGAGCACGGGCTCGGCCTCACCTTCGCCGCCACGCTGGGCCTGGCCACGGCCGTCGGCGGCGGTGTGCTGCGCGACATCCTCGCCCACGAGGTGCCCTCGCTGCTGCGCTGGGACCGCGACCTCTACGCGGTGCCGGCCATGGTGGGTTCGGCGATGGCCGCGCTGCTGATCCACTTCGAATCGCTCGACGGGACGACGATCGTGGCCCCGGTGCTCACGGCGTTCGTGCTGCGGCTGATGGCGATGAAGTTCCACTGGCGGGCGCCGCGGGCGTGGCACCGGCGGAGTGCGGCGACGGAGGAGGTCTGAGGGGCGTCCGGGGTGCGCGGGGGTGCGCTCGGGGTGTGTGGGAGCGGTGCTGTCGCAGTGCCTGTCGAACCCGCCTGTTGAACCTTCATGAACACCGCGCGAAAAGCCTACCCATGAGTAACTTTCCGGTGTAGCGTCGGATCATGGCACAGGCAACCATCGGTAACAGCGAGTTCGACCGGGACACCGCCCTCCGTCCGCGGATGCCCGGCGAGGGCGACGGCGCGGCCCCCGGCACCGCCGTGTACGACGTGGATCTCTCCGAGGGATGGACCATCCTCGGCGCCGTCAACGGCGGCTACCTCCTGTCCGTACTGGGCCGCGCCCTGGGCGACGCCCTGCCGCACCCGGACCCCTTCACGATCACCGCGCACTACCTGACGACCTCCCGGTCCGGGCCCGCCGTGGTCCGCACACAGATGGCCCGCACCGGCCGCAGGCTCTCCACGGGCCAGGCGAGCCTGTTCCAGTTCGCCGAGGACGGCACCGAGGTCGAGCGGATCAGGGTCCTCGCGACCTACGGCGACCTGGACGCGCTGACGGACGACGTCCGCACCACGGCCAAGCCGCCCGCCATGCCGCCCCTGGAGCACTGCCTCGGCTCCGACGCCGTCCCGCCCCACCTGATCAGCGAACTGACCGGCCGCCTCGACCTCCGCCTCGACCCCGCCACGGCGAACTGGATCAAGGGTGAGCCCAGCGGCCGGGGCGAGACCCGCGGCTGGTTCGGCCTCGCCGACGGGCGGCCCGCCGACGCGCTGTCCCTGCTGCTGGCCGTCGACGCGCTGCCGCCGACCACCTTCGAGATGGGCCTGCCCGGCTGGGTCCCGACCGTCGAACTCACGGCCCACATCCGCCGCCGTCCGGCGCCGGGGCCGCTGCGGGTCACGGTGACCACGCGGAATCTGGCGGGCGGGTTTCTGGAGGAGGACGTGGAGGTCTGGGACACGGAGGATCGGCTGGTGGCGCAGGCTCGGCAGCTGGCGGTGACTCCGCGGGGGTAGGGGGCGGGGGTGGGTGCGGGTGGGGTGGCCGGTGCGGGTGGGTGCCGCTGCGCGGGGCTTTGTCCCCTACCCGCCCCTTCCCGTAACCGGGGGCTTCGCCCCCAGGCCCCCGTTCCGCGCTTCGCGCGGTGGCCTCAAACGCCGGCCGGGCTGAAAATCAGCCCGTCCGGCGATTGAGGACCGGGGTCCGGGGCGGAGTCCCGGTTGGGGAAGGGGCGGGGTGGGGAACAAGCCCGCCGCAGGCGCCCCCTCCCGGCACGCACCACCCCCGTTCAGACCTCGCGCCCCAGCCACCCCGCCAGCCGGTCGTACGCGTCCGCCCCCGCCGGCACGGGCCGCACCGCCTCGAACGGCACCCCCTCACCCCGCCGTCCCGCCGGAAGGAACCGCTCCGCCCAGCCCAGCATGAGCTCCGCGAGCTCCTGGTCCAGCGGGAGCGGATGGCCCAGGGCCCGGGAGAGGTCCCAGGTGTGGGTGACGGTCTCCAGCACCATCCCCGACGTCAGATAGACCGCGCCCGGGAACTCTCCCCACTCCACCTTCACCGTCCGCGCCAGCTTCGCGTCGTCCGCCCATGCCGCGACCAGCCGCGCGCGGGCCTCCTCGTAGGCGGCGGACCAGCCGTCGTCCGCCACGCCCTCCGGCGGCCCGCTCCACTCGACCGTGCCCGTCTCGCCCAGCTCCGCGCCGTCGTGCGCACCCGCCACGAGGTGGCCGAGCAGGGCGCGGACGTCGAACTCGGTACAGGGGGTCGGGTCGCCGAGCCGGTCCGCGGGCACGACCGCGACGAGTCCGGCCAGCTGGGCGACGGCGCGGTCGAGGAGCGGGCGGGGGTCGGCGGTGACGCCGGTCGTGACGTCGGTCGTGGCGCTCATGGGGATCTCCAGATGAGGGTGCGGGACGGAAGGGGAGCGGGAACCGTCTCCGGCTCCCGGCGTGTGCCGAGCGTCCCGCCCTAACCTGACAACGGCCGTCAGGTTTTCCCGAGTCCTTCCCGGGCGCTTCCCGGGTGCGTCCCGGGCCATCCTTGGCGGGTGAAATCCGACCGCCTGCTGTCGATACTGCTGCTCCTCCAGACCCGGGGCCGGGTCACCGCGACCGAGCTCGCCGAGCGCCTCGACGTCTCCGTACGCACCATCTACCGCGACATCGAATCCCTCTCCACGGCCGGCGTGCCGGTCTACGCCGAGCGGGGCCGGCACGGCGGCCTCGCGCTGCTCCCCGGCTTCCGCACGGACGTCACCGGCCTGACGGCCGACGAGGCGCGGGCCCTGTTCGTCCTCGCCTCGCGGAGCGCGCACGCCGACCTGGGGCTCGACGGGGCCCTCGGCTCCGCCCTGCGCAAGGTCATGGCCGCGCTGCCCGCACCGCACCGCCCGGCCGCCGAGGCCACCAGCCGGCGCATCCTCGTCGACCCCGTCCGCTGGCTTACCGGCCCGCCCGCCGAGGTCCGGCTGGACGAGCTGAACGCCGCCGTCTTCGCCGACCGGCGGCTGCGGCTGCGCTACCGCCACGGTGGCGAGAGCGAGCCGAAGACCTACACCGTCGATCCGTACGGGCTCGTGGCCAAGGCCGGTGTCTGGTACCTGGTCGCCGACCGGCGCGCACGGCCGCAGCTCTTCCGCGCCGACCGGGTGGCCGCCGTGAAGGTCACCGAGGAGCCCGTACGCCACCGGGCGGGCGTGGAGCTGGCGGACGCGTGGGAGGTACTGCGGCGGCAGGTCGAGCGGCGCCCAGCGGAGTTCCGGGTGACGGTGGCGGTGCGGCGGGCCCGGCTCGGCATGTTCCTCCGCCTCCTCGGCCACCAGGTCGCCGGACCGCCCTCGGACGGTGATCCGGCCACGGTCGAACTCCTCCTGCAGGAGGGCCGGGCGGCGCGGCAGCTGCTGTCCTTCGGCCCGGATGTGGAGGTTCTCCGGCCGGAGTCCGTGCGGGAGGACCTCGCGGGGGTGGCGAGGCGGACGGCGGAGCTGTACGGCGGGGGTGGGGGTCGGGCGTGAACGGTGGGGGCCGCTGCGCGGGGCTTCTTCCCCACCCCGCCCCTTCCCGACCCGGGGCTCCTCCCCGGACCCCGGTCCTCAAACTCCCCCGGCTACCTCCCCCAGCTACCGCTGGGGGTGCCCCCAGGAGGTGCCCCCAGACGGGCTGAATCGTTGCCCGGAACCGGGCGAGAAGGCCCCCGGGCAGAGGGGAGGCCGCCTTGATACGGGGGAAAGTCGCCCTCGGGCAGGGGCGAGATCAAGCCCGGCCGGGGGCACCCCCAGCGGTAGCCGGGGGAGTTCGAGGCCACCGCGCGGTAGCGCGGAACGGGGCCCGGGGACCTCCCCGCCACGCGGCGGAGCCGCACATCGGATGCAGCGGGAAGGGGCGGGGCCGGGGAAAGGCGGCCGCGAGGGCACGGCCGCGGACACCGCCCCCGTTCCCCCGCAGACCGGGAACACCCGCTACACCCCCGCCCCCCAGCTCGTAGAATCGTGCGCACCATGGCCTACCTCGACCACGCCGCCACCACCCCGATGCTTCCGGAGGCGGTGCAGGCGATGACCGCCCAGCTCGCCCTCACCGGAAACGCCTCGTCGCTGCACGCCGCGGGCCGGCGTGCCCGCCGCACCGTCGAGGAGTCGCGCGAATCGCTCGCGGCGGCGCTCGGCGCCCGGCCCAGCGAAGTGGTGTTCACCTCGGGTGGCACCGAAGCCGACAACCTCGCCGTCAAGGGCCTGTTCTGGGCCCGCCGGGACGCCGATCCGGCCCGTACGCGCGTCCTCGCCTCCCCCGTGGAGCACCACGCCGTCCTCGACGCCGTGCACTGGCTCGGCGAGCACGAGGGGGCGACCGTCGAGTACCTCCCGGTCGACTCCTACGGCCGGGTGCACGCGGACGCCCTGCGGGAGGCGATCGCCCGCAACCCCGACGACGTCGCCCTCGTCACGGTGATGTGGGCGAACAACGAGATCGGCACGATCATGCCGGTCCGCGAACTGGCCGGGGTCGCCGCGGAGTTCGGCATACCCGTGCACGCCGACGCGGTGCAGGCGTTCGGCCAGCTCGACCTCGACTTCGCGGCCTCGGGCCTCGCCGCCATGACCGTCAGCGGCCACAAGGTCGGCGGCCCCTACGGCATCGGGGCCCTGCTGCTGGGCCGCCAGTACACGCCCGTACCCGTGCAGCACGGCGGCGGGCAGGAGCGGCACGTGCGCTCCGGGACGCTCGACGTGCCGGCCGTCGCCGCGTTCGCGGTGGCGGGCGCCCTCGCCGCCGAGCGCCGGGAGGAGCACGCCCGGGAGGTCGGCGCCCTGCGCGACGAGCTGATCGAGACGGTCCTCGCGGCCGTCCCGGACGCCGTCCTCGGCGGCGACCCCGACCCGGCGGGCCGGCTGCCCGCCAACGCCCACTTCTCCTTCCCCGGCTGCGAGGGCGACTCCCTGCTGCTCCTGCTGGACGCCCGGGGCATCGAGTGCTCCACGGGCTCCGCCTGCACGGCGGGCGTCGCCCAGCCCAGCCACGTCGTCCTCGCCACGGGCACGGACCCGGACCTGGCCCGCGGCACCCTGCGCTTCTCCTTCGGGCACACGTCCTCGCGCGCGGACGTAAGGGCGGTGGCCGACGCGATCGGCCCGGTGGTCGAGCGGGCGCGCTCGGCGGGCCTGAGCTAGCTCGGCGGGGGGCGGGCGCGAGCCGGCCCGGCGGGGGAGCGAGCCTGAGCCCGCCCGCGGGGAGCGCGCGACCGCTCGAAATCAAGCCTGGCCGGCGTTTGAGGCCACCGCGCGGAGCGCGGAAAGGGGGCCCGGGGGCTCGCCCCCGGTTCCGGGAAGGGGCGGGTAGGGGACAAGGCCCCGCGCAGCGGCACCCCCACCGGCCGCCCCCACCACCCCCGCCCCCACACCCCGTACCCTGGTATCGCTATGACTGATTCCCTCGGCTTCCCCGGTGCCCCCGACCCCACGGCCCCCCGCAAGGGACTGCGCGTCCTCGCCGCCATGTCCGGCGGCGTCGACTCCGCCGTCGCCGCGGCCCGCGCCGCCGAAGCCGGGCACGACGTGACGGGCGTGCACCTCGCGCTCTCCGCGAACCCGCAGTCCTTCCGCACGGGCGCCCGCGGCTGCTGCACCATCGAGGACTCGCGCGACGCCCGCCGCGCCGCCGACGTGATCGGGATCCCCTTCTACGTCTGGGACCTCGCCGAGCGCTTCCGCGAGGACGTCGTCGACGACTTCGTCGCGGAGTACGAGGCGGGCCGCACCCCCAACCCCTGCCTCCGCTGCAACGAGAAGATCAAGTTCGCGGCGCTGCTGGACAAGGCGCTCGCGCTGGGCTTCGACGCGGTCTGCACGGGGCACTACGCGACGGTGGTCCTCAAGGGCGACGGCAGCCGTGAGCTGCACCGCGCCAGCGACATGGCGAAGGACCAGTCGTACGTCCTCGGCGTGCTGGACGAGAAGCAGCTCGCCCACGCGATGTTCCCCCTGGGTGACACGCTCACCACCAAGGAGGAGATCCGGGCGGAGGCGGAGCGGCGCGGCCTGGCCGTCGCCAAGAAGCCGGACAGCCACGACATCTGCTTCATCGCGGACGGCGACACCCAGGGCTTCCTGGCGTCCCGGCTGGGCAAGGCGGAGGGCGACATCGTCGACGAGTCCGGCGCCAAGGTGGGCACGCACGAGGGCGCGTACGGCTTCACCATCGGCCAGCGCAAGGGCCTGCGCATCGGGCACCCGGCCCCGGACGGCAAGCCGCGCTACGTCCTGGACATCTCCCCGGTGAACAACACCGTGACGGTCGGCCCGGTGGAGGCCCTGGACGTCATCGCGTTGACCGCGATCAAGCCTCGCTGGTGCGGCGTGGCCCCGGCCGGCCCCGGCACGTACACCGCGCAGCTGCGCGCCCACGGCGGCGAGACGGAGGTCTCGGCCGAACTGACCGGCGGCGAGCTCCGGGTGTCCTTCGCCGAGCCGGTCCGCGGCGTGGCCCCCGGCCAGGCCATCGTGCTCTACGACGGCACCCGCGTGGTCGGCTCGGCCACGATCGCGACCACGGAGCGGGCCGCCGCGCGCACGCCGCAGAGCGCCTGAGGCGCGGCCTCCGTATGACGCACCGCACCCGCCGGGCAGGCCGCCCGGCGGGTGCGTCGTCTCTCGGGGCGCGTGGCGCGCGCGGCGCGGTCGTCAGCGGCCGTTGATCGTCCGCGTGACGTTCGTGACCTCGCACTTGCCGCCGCTGGTCGGGCCGCCCGCCTTGGGGACGTACGGGGTCGACACGTCGAGGTTGCTGGTCTTACCCGGGCCGACCCACATGATCGACGGGTTGCGGGTGGACAGGAGCGCGCCGTCCGGGCCGGTGAACTTCACCGTGAGGCGGTAGTCGTAGGTCAGCGTCGAGCTGCTGTTGGTGGCGCTCAGCTTCGCCGTGATGCCGAGGCGGTCGGTGTACGCACAGTCGACGATCTTGATGTCCCGCATGGCGCTGTTGCGGCTGCCGCTGCCGCCGGACGAGCCCAGCGTGGAGGAGCCGCCGGAGGTCGTGGAGTCGCCGCTGGTGCCGGAGGTGGTGCCGCTGGTCGTGCCCGAGCTCGTCGTGCCGCCGGTGGTCGAGCCGCCGAAGGTGCCGCCGGTGCTGTCACCGCTGGTGCCCCCGGACGTGCTGCCGCCGGAGCCGGAGGAAGAGCTGCTGCCGTGGCTGGAACCGCCGCCACAGCTGCCGCCGTGGCTGCCGCGGGCACCGGTGAGAGCGACGACTGCAATGGCGAATACCGCGGCGGCGCGGACATGACGAAGCTTCACGCTGAAGAACTCCCCCGAGAAGTGGCTTGAATTCATGCTCGCTTGACGAGCGCACGTCAGGCTAACAACGGCTTTACAAGCCGCCAAACCAGGCCGCTGTCTGTGACGAACCCGCAACCGAACGGGGCCCTAACCCTGACAGCAGAACACCCAAAACCGGCCAGATGGGGGCGGTGGTGGTGACGGCGTACGGTGACCCGTATGAACATCACCGTCTTCTGCTCCGCCGCCGACCTCGACGACCGCTACACCGTCCCCGCCCGCGAGTTCGCGACGCTCCTCGGCCGGGGCGGGCACACCATGGTCTGGGGCGGATCCGAGTCCGGGCTGATGAAGGTGATGGCCGACGGCGTGCAGGACGGCGGCGGCCGGCTGGTCGGCGTGTCCGTCGAGTTCCTCGCGGCGAAGGCCCGCCGGGGCGCCGACGAGATGGTGATCACCAGGGATCTCGCCGAGCGGAAGGCGCAGTTGCTCGCGCGCGGCGACGCCGTCGTCATCATGGTCGGCGGCACGGGCACGCTGGACGAGGCGACGGAGATCCTGGAGCTGAAGAAGCACGGGATGCACGCCAAGCCCGTGGTCCTGCTGAACACCGCCGGGTTCTACGACGGGCTCAAGCGGCAGTTCCAGCGCATGGAGGCGGAGGGCTTCCTGCCGCTTCCCCTCACCGACCTGGTGTTCTTCGCCGAGGACGGGGTGGGCGCCCTGGCCTACCTGGAGGAGTCGGCCGGAGTGCGGTAGGGCAAGGTGGGGGTATGGCAACACACCTGATCACCGGCGCCGGCTCGGGCATCGGCGAGGCCGTCGCGGACCACCTGCTCGCGCGCGGCGACGAGCTCTACCTCTTCGCGCGCGACGCCGGCCGGGCCAAGGAGCTCGCGGCCCGGTTCCCCGGCGCCCGTACGCTCGTCGCCGACCTCGGCAACCCCGACCGGATCGCCTGGGCCCTGAGCCAGCAGACCCTGCCCGACCACGTCGACTCGCTGCTGCACATCGCGGGCGTGTGCGACCTCGGCCACATCGGCGAGCTGACCACCCGCGCCTGGAACCGCACGCTCGCCGCCAACCTCATCGCCCCCGCCGAGCTCACGCGTCTCTTCCTGCCGCAGCTGCGGGTCGCGCAGGGGCACGTCGTCTTCGTCAACTCCGGCGCAGGCATGCACGCCCACGCCAACTGGGGCGTGTACGCGGCGAGCAAGCACGGCCTGAAGGCCGTCGCGGACTCGCTGCGCGCCGAGGAGCACGCCAATGGCGTCCGTGTCACCAGCGTCTACCCGGGCCGCACGGCCACGCCGATGCAGGCGAAGGTGCACCAGCAGGAGGGCAAGGAGTACGACGCCTCGCGGTGGATCGACCCCGAGTCGGTCGCCAAGACCATCCTGCTCTCGCTCGACCTGCCGCGCGACGCGGAGATCAACGACCTGACGGTCCGCCCCGGCCGCTGAGGCGGGGAGAGGGAGCGGCCCCCGTCTCGTACTCTTCCTGGGTGAGCGAGAAGAGCAACGTGAGCTGGGGCGCGGGGGCCGCCACCGGGATCGGTTCGATGCCCGGCGGTGACGCCCGCGAGGCCGTGAAGACCGTCACGGGGTCGCTGGAGGCCCTGCCGTACCTCCCGGAGCTGCCCGCCCGCGGGCCCGGCGCGGACATGATCGGACGGACCGCCGGGATGCTGGTGGACGTCTTCGCCCGCGTCGAGCCCAGCGGCTGGCGGATCGGCGACCGGCCGGGCCGCGACACCAAGCGGGCCCGCTCCTGGCTGGGCGAGGACCTCGACGCCCTGGAGGAGTTCACCCAGGGGTACGAGGGCGCGCTCAAGGTCTCGGCCGTCGGTCCCTGGACGCTGGCCGCCGCCCTGGAGCTGCGCGGCGGCGAGGCGGCGCTCGGCGACCCCGGGGCCTGCCGGGATCTGACCGCCTCCCTCGCCGAAGGGCTGCGCGAACACCTCGCCGACGTACGGCGCCGGGTGCCCGGCGCCACGGTGGTGCTCCAGCTGGACGAGCCGTCGCTGACCGCCGTGCTGACCGGCCGGGTGCGCACCGCCAGCGGCTACCGCACCTACCGGGCCGTCGACCGCGCCGTCGTCGAGGGCGCCCTGCGCGACCTGGCGGCCGTGGCGCGCGAGGCCACCGGCGCGTCCCCCGTCGTGCATTCGTGCGCCCCCGGTGTGCCCTTCGCGCTGCTGCGCCGCGCCGGAGTCCAGGGCGTCTCCTTCGACTTCTCGCTGTTCACCGAGCGTGAGGAAGAGGCGGTCGGAGAGGCCGTGGAGGCGGGCACCAAACTGTTCGTCGGTGTGGTGCCCGGTGTGGACGGCCCATTGTCAGACCCTGCCGGTAGCGTCATGGGTGTCAGGACGCTGTGGCGCAGGCTGGGGCTGTCGCCGGGGACCCTCGCGGAGTCCGTGGTGATCACCCCCGCGTGCGGGCTCGCGGGCGCTTCGCCCGCGTATGCCCGTACGGCCCTCGCCCACTGCGCCCGGGCGGCGAGATCGCTCGCGGACAACCCTGAGTGACGGCGCTCACGGGCCCGCCCATGGAACAACGGGAGGACGAGACGGTGGCTGGCGGACAGCACGGCGACGAGAAGCTCGCGGCGGAGGCCGCGCTTGCCGGAGCACCCGCGGAGGTGCGGGAGCAGCACGCGCGGCTCGCCGAGCAGATCGAGGAGCACCGCTTCCGGTACTACGTCAAGGACGCCCCGGTCGTCAGCGACACCGAGTTCGACCAGCTGCTGCGCTCCCTGGAGGCGCTGGAGGAGGAGTATCCGCAGCTGCGCACCCCGGACTCGCCCACCCAGAAGGTCGCGGGGGCCTATGAGACGGAGTTCACGGCGGTCGAGCACCGCGAGCGCATGCTCTCCCTCGACAACGCCTTCGACGACGAGGAGCTCACCGCCTGGGCCGAGCGCGTCGCCAAGGATGTCGGCGAGGGCTCCGCGTACCACTTCCTGTGCGAGCTCAAGGTCGACGGCCTCGCCGTCAACCTGACCTACGAGCACGGCCGGCTCACCCGCGCCGCCACCCGGGGCGACGGCCGCACCGGCGAGGACATCACGCCCAACGTCCGGACGATCGCCGAGATCCCGGACCGGCTCCAGGGCGACCGGATCCCGGAGCTCGTCGAGATCCGCGGCGAGGTCTACTTCCCGATGGAGAAGTTCGAGGCGCTCAACGCCTCCCTGGTGGAGGCCGGCAAGCCCCCCTTCGCCAACCCGCGGAACGCGGCGGCCGGTTCGCTCCGCCAGAAGGACCCCAGGGTCACCGCCACCCGCCCGCTGCACATGGTGGTGCACGGCATCGGCGCCCGCGAGGGCTTCGCCATCGAGCGCCAGTCGCAGGCGTACGACCTGCTCCGCGAGTGGGGCCTGCCGACGGCCGCGCACAACCGCGTCGTCGCGTCCCTGGCGGACGTCCGGGAGTTCATCGCCCACTACGGCGACCCCGCCGTCCGGCACTCCATGGAGCACGAGATCGACGGCGTCGTCGTCAAGCTCGACGAGATCCCCCTCCAGGGGCGCCTCGGCTCCACCTCCCGCGCGCCGCGCTGGGCCATCGCCTGGAAGTACGCCCCGGAGGAGGTCAACACCAAGCTGGTCGACATCCGCGTGGGCGTCGGCCGCACCGGCCGCGTCACGCCGTACGCGGTGGTCGAGCCGGTCACGGTCGCCGGCTCCGAGGTCGAGTTCGCCACCCTGCACAACCAGGAGGTCGTCAAGGCCAAGGGCGTCTTCATCGGGGACACCGTCGTACTGCGCAAGGCGGGCGACGTCATCCCCGAGATCCTGGGCCCGGTGGCCGACCTGCGGGACGGCACGGAGCGGGAGTTCGTGATGCCCGCGGAGTGCCCCGAGTGCCGCACGCCGCTGCGGCCCATGAAGGAGGGCGACATCGACCTCCGCTGCCCCAACGCCCGCGCCTGCCCCGCCCAGATCCGCGAGCGCCTCTTCTACCTCGCCGGCCGCCAGTGCCTCGACATCGAGAACCTCGGCTACGTGGCCGCCACGGCGCTCACCCAGCCCCTGGAGCCCGCCGAGCCGCCGCTGCGGGACGAGGGCGACCTGTTCGGCATGACCATCGAACAGCTGCTGCCCATCAAGTCCCACGTCGTGGACCCGGACTCCGGCCTGCCCAAGCGCGACCCGAAGACGGGGGAGGAGAAGGTCGTCACCTTCTTCGCCAACCAGAAGGGCGAGCCGAAGAAGAACGCCCTGGCCATGCTGGAGAACATCGGGGCGGCCCGGCAGCGCCCCCTCGCCCGGATCATCAACGGCCTGTCCATCCGCCACGTGGGCCCCGTCTCGGCCGCCGTCCTCGCCCGCGAGTTCCGCTCCGTCGACCGCATCGCGGAGGCGAGCGAGGAGGAGCTGGCCGCCGTCGAGGGCGTCGGCCCGATCGTCGCCGCCGCCGTCAAGGAATGGTTCGCCGAGGACTGGCACCGCGAGATCATCGAGAAGTGGCGCGCCGCCGGCGTCCGG
Organism: Streptomyces albireticuli; assembly: GCF_021228125.1. GTDB lineage: Bacteria > Actinomycetota > Actinomycetes > Streptomycetales > Streptomycetaceae > Streptomyces > Streptomyces albireticuli. The sequence continues at coordinate 56,079 of NZ_JAJQQS010000012.1, read as the reverse complement.
ATGGAGGAGGAGGCCGCGGAGGACGCGGGCCCGCGCCCCCTCGCCGGCCTGACGGTCGTCGTCACCGGCACGCTCGCCTCGCACACCCGCGACGGCGCCAAGGAGGCCCTCCAGAGCCAGGGCGCCAAGGTGACCGGCTCGGTGTCCAAGAAGACGGACTTCGTGATCGTCGGCGACAACCCCGGCTCGAAGTTCGACAAGGCGATGGCGCTGAAGGTCCCGGTCCTGGAGGAGGACGGCTTCGCCGTGCTCCTCGCCGAGGGGCCCGAGGCGGCCCGCGAGGCGGCCGTGGCACAGCCGTGAGCCGAGCGGCACGTGGCGGGGGGAGGGGAGCGGGCCCTCCGGAAGCTCCGGTCCGGCGGCTCCCCTCCGGCACCCCCGCCCCCTCCCCGCACCCCCGCGGCCCCCGCACCGGAACAGCGCGCCACGGCCACTCGAACCCAGGTCGCCACCCCGCCGGAGTAATGCCCGCATAGTCAGTGGGCATTACCCCTACAGCGCTTACCAGATGGCTACAAGAGGCCGTATCCCAATCGGGCAACCGCTGCCGATCGCTGCCCGTCGTAGCCTTCTGCGGCCTACTGTTGAGATGTGCGCCTGCCGTGGCGCGGGCACCGCCGGCTGTGAGAGGGACGGGCATGAAACCCACCGACAGCGCCGAACCGGTATCTCGGCTGCGCCGGGTCCCTCCGCCCGCGCTGCCGACCGTCTGCGTCACCGTGGCCGCGGTCGCCCTGGCGGCCGGTATCTGCCGTGTCCTCGGCGCGGGCCACGCCGTGTTCCCCCGGCACACCGTCGGCTGGGCCCTCGCCACCCTCACCGCCCTGATCGTCGCCCACCTCGTCGCCCTCGGGCGGGACCGCTGGTGGGGCGGCACGGGCTCGGGAGCCGCGCTCACCCTCGCCGTCCTGCTGCTCTACGGCTGGCTGCCCGCCGTCCTGATCAGCATGGCCGTGGTGCTGCTCGTCGCCACCGCGCGCCGCCACCGATGGCGGCAGGCGTTACTCCACGGCGCCGTCGACATCCTCGGCATCGGGGCCGCGGGCCTGGCCCTCGCCGCCTGCGGGGTCGTCGCCACCGTCGAGCACCCCTGGCTGCCCGACACCTGGCCGCTCACCGCCATCCCCAAGATCGCCCTGGCCGCGTTCATGTACCTGGCCGTCACCCGGGCCCTGCTCTGGTACTCCATGGCCCCGCGCACCGGCCTCACCAGCATCGCCCGCACCGCGCTCGTCCGGCAGGCCCTGGTCGGCGGCGCCCTGCTCGGCATCGCCCCGCTGATCGCCGTCGTCGCCGACCACGCGCCGCTGCTGCTGCCGCTCTTCGCCGTCCCGCTGATCGCCCTCGACTCCACGCTGTGGATCGCCCGCGCCCGCGCCGAGGAGCAGCTCCGGGACCCGCTCACCGGGCTGCCCAACCGCCAGTGGCTGCTGGAGCGCACCTGGACCGCGCTCGACGAGGCCGAGCGGGCCGGGTCCCGGTCCGCGCTCGTCCTGATAGACCTCGACCGCTTCCGGTCCGTCAACGACACCCTCGGCCACCTCGCCGGGGACCGGCTGCTCCTCCAGATAGCCGAACGCCTCCGCCTCGCCCTGCCGCGCGACGCGGAGGCGGCCCGGCTCGGCGGCGACGAGTTCGCGGTGCTGCTCCCCGTCGCCGACTCCCTCACCAGCGCCCAGCGCGTGGCGCGTTCGCTCGTCGCCGCCCTCGGCTCCCCCCTCGACCTGGACGGGCTCACCCTCGTCCTGGAGGCCAGCGCCGGTGTCGCCGTCTACCCCGACCACGCGCTCGACGCGGAGGGCCTGCTCCGCCGCGCGGACGTGGCGATGTACCAGGCCAAGCGCGACCGCAGCGGCGTCGAGGTCTACGAGGCCCGCCGCGACGGCAACACCCCCGACCGGCTGGGCCTGTTGGGCGACCTGCGCCGCGCGCTCGACGCGGGCGACGTGGAGCTGCACTACCAGCCGAAGGTCGGCTTCGACGGCCATGTGGAGGGCCTGGAGGCGCTGGTCCGCTGGGTGCACCCCGAGCGGGGCCGGGTCTCGCCGGACGAGTTCATCGCGATAGCCGAGTCCTCCGGACTGATGCCGCGGCTGACCGAGTACGTCCTGGAGACGGCGCTCGGCCAGGTCGCGAAGTGGCGGGCGATGGGCCTGGAGGTGCCGGTGGCCGTCAACGTCTCGCCCCGCGACGTTCACACCCCCGGGTTCGCGGGTTCGGTCGCGGCCCGGCTCGCCCGCCACGGGGTCCCGCCGGGGGCGCTCCAGCTGGAGATAACGGAGCACGTCCTCCTGGAGGACCCGCAGCGCGCCGCGGACACGCTCGCCGGGCTGACCGGGCACGGCGTGAAGATGTCCCTGGACGACTTCGGCACGGGCTACTCCTCGCTCGTGCACCTGCGCCGCCTCCCGGTGAGCGAGCTGAAGATCGACCGCTCCTTCGTGGCCCGCCTCGCCATCGACAACGAGGACGCGGAGATCGTCCGCTGCACGCTGGACCTCGCACACTCGCTGGGCCTGCTCGTCGTCGCGGAGGGCGTCGAGGACGACGAGACCTGGGAGCGCCTGCGCGACCTGGGCTGCGACGCCGTCCAGGGCTGGCTGGTCGCCGCCGCGATGCCGCCGGACGAGACGACGGCGTGGCTCCGCCTGCGCGGGGAGAGCGGCTGGCACCGCGAGGCCGACCGCGTCCCGGCGGCGCAGCCGGCGGACCGGCCGGTGCTCCAGCCGTCGGAGGAGGAAGCGGATCAGCCGGTGACGTGACCTTGTCCGGGGCGGGGTGGGTGACGGGTGTCCGGGCGTTCCGGCGGGCTCGCGTTCCGGCGGGCTTTTCCCCAGCCCCGCCCCTTCCCGAAACCGGGGAGGCCCCCGGGCCCCCGGTTCCGCGCTGACGCGCGGTGGCCTCAAACGCCGGCCGGGCTGGATTTTCGCCCGGTCCGGGCTCGCCTTTCCGCCCGTGCCGGGCGACAACTCAGCCCGTCCGGCGTTTGAGGACCGGGGTCCGGGGCGGAGCCCCGGTTCGGGAAGGGGCGGGGCTGGGGAAAGGCCGCCCGCGGGGCGCGCCCGGGAGCCCGCCGCCGGCCGCCGAGGCCCCCGCCGCGCACCCCCATGCCGGACCGGAAGGAAAGCGTTTCGCGGGCACATGCCGCGGCGCCATAGGATTGGGCGCACAACCCGCCCAGAAACCGTCACGAACCCTGAGGATCGCCGCATGCCTGGCATCACGCGCGAGGAGGTCGCCCACCTCGCCCGGCTGGCACGTCTGGAGCTCAAGGACGAAGAGCTCGACCACTTCGCCGGACAGCTCGACGACATCATCGGCGCGGTCGCCCGCGTCTCCGAGGTCGCCGACCAGGACGTACCGCCGACGTCCCACCCGCTGCCGCTGACCAACGTCATGCGCCCGGACGAGATCCGTCCGTCGCTGACCCCGCAGGAGGCGCTCTCCGGCGCCCCGGCCCAGGAGCAGCAGCGTTTCAAGGTGCCGCAGATCCTGGGGGAGGACTGACCATGACTGACCTGATCAAGCTGACCGCGGCCGAGATCGCCGCGAAGATCGCCTCGGGCGAGGTCACCGCCGTCCAGGTGACCGAGGCCCACCTGGCCCGTATCGAGGCCGTCGACGAGAAGGTCAACGCCTTCCTGCACGTCGACCGCGAGGGCGCCCTCGCGCAGGCCCGCGCCGTCGACGAGAAGCGCGCCCGCGGCGAGAAGCTCGGCCCGCTGGCCGGCGTCCCGCTCGCGCTCAAGGACATCTTCACCACCAAGGGGATCCCGACCACCGTCGGTTCCAAGATCCTCGAAGGCTGGATCCCGCCGTACGACGCGACGCTGACCCGCCGGCTCAAGGAAGCCGACGTCGTCATCCTCGGCAAGACCAACATGGACGAGTTCGCCATGGGGTCCTCGACCGAGAACAGCGCCTACGGCCCCACCGGCAACCCCTGGGACCTGACCAAGATCCCCGGCGGTTCCGGAGGCGGCTCCTCCGCCGCCCTGGCGTCGTACGAGGCCCCCCTGGCCATCGGCACGGACACCGGCGGTTCCATCCGCCAGCCCGCCGCCGTCACCGGCACCGTCGGCGTCAAGCCGACCTACGGCGCGGTCTCCCGCTACGGCATGGTCGCCTTCTCGTCCTCCCTCGACCAGGGCGGTCCCTGCGCCCGTACGGTCCTGGACGCGGCCCTGCTGCACGAGGTCATCGCCGGCCACGACCCGCTGGACTCCACCTCCATCGACGCCCCGGTCCCGCCGGTCGTCGAGGCGGCCCGGAACGGCGACGTCAAGGGCATGCGCGTCGGCGTCGTCAAGCAGTTCCGCGGCGAGGGCTACCAGGCCGGTGTCCTCCAGCGCTTCGACGAGTCCGTCGAGCTGCTCAAGGAGCTCGGTGCCGAGGTCGTCGAGGTGGACTGCCCCTCCTTCGACCTCGCCCTGGCCGCGTACTACCTGATCGCGCCGTCCGAGTGCTCCTCCAACCTGGCCCGCTTCGACGCCATGCGCTACGGCCTGCGGGTCGGCGACGACGGCACGAAGTCCGCCGAGGAGGTCACCGCGCTCACCCGCGAGGCCGGCTTCGGCGACGAGGTCAAGCGCCGTGTGATCCTCGGTACGTACGCCCTGAGCTCCGGCTACTACGACGCGTACTACGGCTCCGCGCAGAAGGTCCGCACCCTCATCACGCGGGACTTCGAGAAGGCGTTCGGCGAGGGCGGTGTCGACGTGCTGATCTCGCCGACCACGCCCACCACGGCGTTCCCGATCGGCGAGCGCGCGGACGACCCGATGGCGATGTACCTCGCCGACCTGTGCACCATCCCGACCAACCTGGCCGGCAACGCCGCCATGTCGCTGCCCTGCGGCCTGGCGCCCGAGGACGGCATGCCGGTCGGTCTGCAGATCATCGCGCCCGCCATGGCCGACGACCGGCTCTACCGGGTGGGCGCCGCGGTCGAGGCCGCGTTCAACGCCCGTTGGGGACACGCTCTGCTGGAGGAGGCACCCGCACTGTGAGCGACGCACATGCGGCCGCCGGGTCGCAGATCACCCTGATTGCCGCACCTCTGCGCCGCGTGGGCGGAGATGGGGGCACCTCCCAGGCCGTTCAGGCTCTGGGGGAGAACGAGGAGGCAGAGTGAGCAAGCTGGAGAAGGCCAAGGGCTTCAAGAAGTCCAAGCCCGGTACCTACCTGTCCATCGGCACCACGCTGTTCGGCGCGGTGAGTGTCATCAAGCAGGCGAAGAAGGCCCGCGGCGAGAGCGACACGCTCCAGCTCGTGGACGCCGTCGTCTCCGCCGCCGCCATCGCCACCGGTGTCGCCCTGCTCGTGCGTGAGCTGCGCCGGATGAGCAGCGACGACGTCCTCGCGGACTGAAGGGTTATTTTCCGTGACCGTCACTGAACTGGTGTCGTACGAGGACGCGCTGGCTTCCTACGACCCCGTCATGGGCCTTGAGGTCCATGTCGAGCTCGGCACCAAGACCAAGATGTTCTGCGGGTGCTCCACGGAGCTGGGCGCCGAGCCCAACTCGCAGACCTGCCCCACCTGCCTCGGCCTGCCCGGCTCGCTGCCGGTCGTCAACGCGGTCGGCGTCGAGTCGGCCGTGAAGATCGGTCTCGCGCTGCACTGCGAGATCGCCGAGTGGTGTCGCTTCGCCCGGAAGAACTACTTCTATCCGGACATGCCGAAGAACTTCCAGACCTCCCAGTACGACGAGCCCATCGCCTTCAACGGCTACCTCGACGTGCAGCTGGAGGACGGCGAGGTCTTCCGCGTGGAGATCGAGCGCGCCCACATGGAGGAGGACACCGGCAAGTCCACCCACGTGGGTGGCGCGACCGGCCGCATCCACGGCGCCTCGCACTCCCTGCTGGACTACAACCGCGCGGGCATCCCGCTCATCGAGATCGTCACCAAGCCGATCGAGGGCGCGGGCGAGCGGGCCCCCGAGGTCGCCAAGGCGTACGTCGCCGAGCTGCGCGAGCTCATCAAGGCGCTCGGCGTCTCCGAGGCCCGCATGGAGCAGGGCCAGATGCGCTGCGACGTGAACCTCTCCCTGCGCCCGAACGGGACCAAGGAGTTCGGTACCCGCTCGGAGACGAAGAACGTCAACTCCCTGCGCTCCGTCGAGCGCGCGGCGCGCTTCGAGATCCAGCGGCACGCGGCGGTGCTGTCCTCCGGCGGCACGATCGTGCAGGAGACCCGGCACTTCCACGAGGAGGACGGGTCGACCACGGCGGGTCGCATCAAGGACAACGCCGAGGACTACCGCTACTTCCCCGAGCCGGACCTGGTGCCGGTCGCTCCCGCCCGGGAGTGGGTGGAGGAGCTCCGCAAGGAGCTGCCCGAGCTGCCGCGCGTGCGCCGCAACCGGCTCCGCGAGGAGTGGGGCGTCTCCGAGCACGACATGCAGTCGATCCTCAACGCCGGTGCCGTCGACCTGATCGTCGCCACGATCGACGCGGGTGCCGACGCGGCCTCCGCCCGTAAGTGGTGGATGGGCGAGCTGGCCCGCCGGGCCAACGAGGCCGGTACGGACCTCGCGGCGCTGGAGATCACCCCGGAGCAGGTCGCGCGGGTGTGCGCCCTGGTCGCCGAGGGTTCGCTCAACGACAAGCTGGCCCGCCAGGTCATCGAGGGCGTGCTCGCGGGCGAGGGCGACCCGGACGCGGTCGTCGCCGGGCGCGGTCTCGCGGTCGTCTCCGACGAGGGCGCGCTGGGCACGGCCGTCGACGAGGCCATCGCGGCCAACGCCGGCATCGCCGACAAGATCCGCTCCGGCAAGGTCGCGGCGGCGGGCGCGCTCGTCGGCGCGGTCATGAAGGCCACCCGCGGCCAGGCCGACGCGGCGCGGGTGCGCGAGCTGATCCTGGAGAAGCTGGGCGTCGAGGGCTGATCCGTCCTCCGGGCCGCCCGGTGCACGAGGGCCGTCCCTTCCTCTGGAAGGGGCGGCCCTCGGCGTTCACACTGTCGTATAACCGAAATCAGCTGCGATCAGCCATAGTTGGCCGGAATTGAACGGTGTGTCCCACGCGCGTCGAACCGGTCCGGCATGATCGCGAGGTGCGGGCCCACAATGTGTCCGCGATCGATGCCTGGGGGTAGTTATGCGACGGTGGAGCAGAGCGCTGACGGCGCTCGTGCTGGCGGGCGCGGGGATCACCGCCACGACGGTTTCGGCCACCGCGGCCGAGCGGGACCAGGCGGCCACGGCGCGCTGCGACGTGGGCTGGGGAAGCCTCACCAAGGTCAGCAGGGACACGTCGTACAAGCCGCTGACGGACATCAGGGCCGGGCAGCACGAGTGCTACGACCGTCTGGTCTTCGACGTGCCGACCGCGGACGGCCGCCCGGTCGGGTACCGCGTGGCCTACGTCGACAAGCTGTTCCAGGACGGCTCGGGCGAGCCGGTCCCGGTCGGCGGCGGCGCGATCCTGGAGGTCAGGGTGGCCGCGCCGAGCTACGACCCGCTCTCGGGCAAGCAGACCTACCCCGGCCGCGTCGGCCAGCCGCTCCGCGGCGTGGACGTCTCCGGCTACCGCACGTTCCGCGACACGCGCTATGCGAGCAGCTTCGAGGGCGACACGCAGATCGGGCTGGGGGTCCGGGCGCGGTTGCCGTTCCGGGTGTTCCAGTGGGGGGACCGGGTGGTGGTGGATGTGGCGCACGGGTGGAACACGGTGCGGTAGGGGGTGACGGGGGCTGTCCGGGCGGGGCGGTGCCGCTGCGCGGGGCCTTTCCCCAGCCCCGCCCCTTCCCGAAGCATCCGATGTGCGGCTCCGCCGCGTGGCGGGGCTCCGCCCCGGGCCCCGGTCCTCAAGCTCCCCCAGCTACCTCCCCCAGCTACCGCTGGGGGTGCCCCCAGGAGGTGCCCCCGGACGGGCTGAACTCGCCCGGTTCCGGGCAACAACTCAGCCCGTCCGGCGTTTGAGGACATTCGGGAAGGGGCGGGTAGGGGAAAGGCCCCGCGCAGCGGCACCCCACCGCGCGCCCCCACCCCGCACCCTCACCCCCGCCCACCCGACCGCGAACCCCGCCGTTCACCCCCGCTCCCACCCCACGCCTTCCCTCCGTCACCCCACCGAACTACCGTCCCCGCCGGTAGCCCACGCCGCCCCGGACCCCCCGGGCCGGGACCGTCGGCCGCCGAAGGGGAGGCACACGTGTCGTACGGAGACGGAAACCCGCGGCCCGGCACGGAAACCGGCACGGAAACCGGCACGGACACCGCCACAAGCGGCGGCACCCGCACCCACATCTCCCGCACCCACATCTCCCGCAGACGCGCCCTCGCGCTCGGCGCCGGCGCCGCCGGCCTCGCCGCCGCGGGCTCGCTGCTGCCGCCCTCCCTCCGCGAGGCGATCGCGGCCCGGCCCGCCGCCCCGGGCCGGGGGAGCGGCCTCGCCGACATCCGGCACGTCGTCGTCCTGATGCAGGAGAACCGTTCCTTCGATCACTACTTCGGCACCCTCCGCGGCGTACGCGGCTACGCCGACCGCAACGCCGTCCGGCTGCCCGACGGCGCGAGCGTCTTCGAGCAGCCCGGCCCGGCCGGCCGCGTCCTGCCCTTTTCGGTCCGGGAGGCCGCCGCCGCGCAGCGCAAGGACCTCCAGTACATCGGCGCCCTCGACCACAGCTGGAACGGTGGCTTCAAGGCCTGGCGCGACGGCTGGACGGACGGCTGGGTCGGCGCCAAGTCCGCCGCGACCATGGCCCACTACGACCGCGCCGACATCCCGCTGCACCACGAGCTCGCGGACACCTTCACCATCTGCGACGCGTACCACTCCTCGATCCACTCCTCCACCAGCCCCAACCGCAACCACCTGGTCAGCGGCTGGACCGGCTTCGAGCCGGGCGGCGCCCGCGCCGTCGGCAACGACGCCTACGCGGAGGACACCCACCCCGGCTACTCCTGGACCACCTACGCCGAGCGCCTCCAGAAGGCGGGCGTCGGCTGGCAGGTCTACCAGGAGTGGGACAACTTCACCGACAACAACCTGGAGTTCTTCGCGAGCTTCAAGGCCGTCGCGCGCAAGGCCCTCGCCAAGGTCGGCGGCGTGCGCACCATGACCGCGTTCTACGAGAAGGCGGCCGCCGCGGACGAGGCCGGTCGCAAGCGGCTGCTGGCCCTGCTCGACGAGGGCGTGAACGCCCTGGACCCCGCCGACCGCACCCTCTTCCGGCGCGCCCTGCACCGCGGCGAGCCCGGCTCCCTGGCCACCGCCTTCGCCGCCGACGTGGCCGCCGGGACGCTGCCGCGGGTCTCCTACCTCGTCCCCTCCGCCGCCGACTCCGAGCACCCCGGCTCGTCCTCGCCCGTCGCCAGCGCCTCGATCGTCTACAAGGTGCTCGACGCGCTCGGCCGTAACCCGGAGGTCTGGCGCCGCACGGCGCTCTTCCTCACCTACGACGAGAACGACGGCTTCTTCGACCACGTGCCGCCGCCGGTGCCCCCGGCCGGTACCCCCGGGGAGTTCTGGCAGGGCCGCCCCGTCGGCCTCGGCGTCCGGGTGCCCATGCTCGTCGTCTCCCCCTGGTCGCTCGGCGGCTACGCCTGCTCCGAGGTCTTCGACCACACCTCGGTCGTCCGCTTCCTGGAGCGCTGGACAGGGGTCCGGGAGCCCAATATCAGCGCCTGGCGGCGCACCGTCTGCGGCGACCTGACCGGCGCCTTCGACTTCACCCGCGGCCGCCCGCTGCCCTCCGTGACGGCCCCCGGCCCCGTACCGCCCTTCACCGGGCGCTGGAGCCCGAAACCGCCCGCCGAGCAGCGCGTGCCCCGCCAGGAGCCCGGCACCCGCCCGGCGCGTGCGCTGCCGTACCAGCCCGACGCGGACGGCGCGCAGTCCGCCGACGGCTCCGTCTTCGCCCTGGAGCTGCGGAACACCGGCACCTCCAGCGCGCACTTCGCCCTGTACCCGTACGCCGGCGAGTACGCGGCGCCCCTCCACCGCGACGTCCGGGGCACCGCCTCCGTGTCCGTACCGCTGAAGAAGGGCGCGTACCGCTTCACGGTGACCGGGCCGAACGGCTTCCGGCGCGAGTACGAGGGCACGGCGCGCGGCGCGGCCGCCCGGCTGCGCCTGGCCACCCGCCTCGACGCGGCCCGGCGCGAGCTCCACCTCACCCTCACCCACCAGGGTGTCGAGGGCGACAAGCCCCTCACGCTCACCCTGGGCGCCGACGGCTACGGCGGTGGCGCGCCCCGCACGGTGACGCTCGCGCCGGGCTCGACGCGCACCCTGCCGCACCCCGCGGGCCCGGCGGGCGGCTGGTACGACCTCGTTCTCACGGCGGCGGAAGACCCCTCGTTCAAGCGACGCCTGATGGGACACATCGAGAACGGGGAGGAATCCGTCACCGGCTGACACGTCCGCTCCCCGGCCCGCGCCCCTTCGTCCCCTGTGTGGGGTAACCCACAAAGGGGACAAAGGATCTTTTTCCCCTGCCACAGTGGCGAGAGAGCCCCCCTCCCGAACCGCTCAGCCGCCGGTCCGGACGCCGGTGGGGCCATCCGCTCCAGAAGCCCCAGCGCTCGGCACCACGGGTCATTTCCCGGCGAGATCGACGCGATACCCGGGAAGAGCAGGGAATGACCTCACTTGCCCGGTGGTGCCTGCGCCGCCGCTTCGCCGTCATCGTCCTCTGGCTCGTCGCCCTGCTGGGCACCGGCGCCGCCGCGACGTTCGCCGGCTCGAGCTACTCCAACGACTACGGCGTGCCCGGCACCGAGTCCGCCCGGGCCACCGCCCTGCTCCACAAGGCGTTCCCCGACGGCACCGGCGACGACACGGTCGTCTGGCACACCGACTCCGGCACCGTGCGCGCCGCCGCCGTCGAGCAGCGCATGACCACCGCCCTGCGCGAGATCGCGGAGCTCCCGGGGGTCACCGCCGTCAGCGGCCCGTACGGCGCCGACGGCGCCGCCCGCGTCAGCCCCGACGGGCACACCGCCTACGCCTCCCTGACCTTCGCCGTCGACGCCGGCGGCCCGGACAAGAAGCTGGTCCGGAAGGTCGTCGACACCGCGCGCGGCGCCGCCACGGACGATCTCCAGGTCGCGCTGGGCGGCAGCTCGATCGCGACGACGGAGGCCAGGAGCGGCCACCTCAGCGAGATCATCGGCGTGCTGGTGGCGGCGGTGGTGCTGTTCGTCGTCTTCGGCTCGCTCGCCGCCAGCCTGCTGCCCATCGCCACGGCGCTCGTCGGCGTCGGCACGGCCGCCATGGGCACCGTCCTGCTCGGCCACCTGATGAAGGTCGCCGACTTCGCGCCGATGCTCGGCACGCTCATCGGGCTCGGCGTCGGCATCGACTACGCCCTGTTCATCGTCACCCGGCACCGCAAGGGCCTGCGGGCCGGCCTGTCCGTGGCCGAGGCGGCCGAGCGGGCCGTCGCCACCACCGGGCGGGCCGTCGTCTTCGCGGGCGGCACCGTATGCGTGGCGCTGCTCGGCATGCTCATCCTGCGGCTCAGCTTCCTCAACGGCGTCGCGATAGCCGCCTCGCTCACGGTCGTCCTCACCGTCGCCGCCTCCGTCACCCTGCTGCCCGCGCTGCTCGGCCTGATCGGCCACCGGGCCCTCAGCCGCCGCGAGCGCCGCCGGCTGGCCGAGCGGGGACCGCGCACCGAGGCGCTCACCGGGCTCGCCGCCCGCTGGTCCGGCTTCGTCGAGCGCCACCCCAAGCTGCTGGGCACGGTCGCGGCGGGCGTCATGCTCGTCCTCGCCCTGCCGACGCTCTCCCTCCACCTCGGCACCTCCGACCAGGGCAACAACCCGGCCACCAGCACCACCCGCCAGGCCTACGACATGCTCGGCGCGGGCTTCGGCCCCGGTGTCAACGGCCCGCTGACCCTGGTCGCCGACCTCGACGGCGCCGCCGACCGGCTCGCCTTCAACCGCCTGCCCGACACCCTGCGCCACACCGAAGGCGTGGCGTCCGCGAGCCCCTCGGTCCTCAGCGGCAGCGGTGATACCGGCGTGATCACCGTGGTCCCGACCACCTCGCCCCAGTCGAGTGACACCAGCGAGCTCGTGGAGCGGCTGCGCGGCACGGTCCTGCCCCGGGCCATGGACCGCACCGGCGTGGACGTCCATGTCGGCGGCCTGACCGCGAGCTACGACGACTTCGCCGGTGTCATCCTCGGCAAGCTGCCGCTCTTCGTCGGTACGGTCGTGGGCCTGGGCTGCCTGCTCCTGCTGCTGGCCTTCCGCAGCATCGGCATCCCCCTGAAGGCCGCGGTGATGAACATCGCCGCCGTCGCCTCCTCCTTCGGCCTGATCGTCGCGATCTTCCAGTGGGGCTGGGGCAGCGAGCTGCTCGGCCTCGGCGGCGCGGGCCCGATCGAGCCGTTCCTGCCGGTCGTCATGGTCTCGGTGCTCTTCGGCCTCTCCATGGACTACCAGGTCTTCCTGGTCAGCCGGATGTACGAGGAGTGGCTGGCCACCCGGGACAACCGCCGCGCGGTCCGGGTGGGCCTCGCGGAGACCAGCCGCGTGATCAACTCCGCCGCGGTCATCATGATCTCGGTCTTCCTCGCGTTCGTGCTGAGCGGTGACCGCGTCATCGCGATGTTCGGCATCGGCCTCGCGGCGGCGGTGGCCCTGGACGCCTTCGTCCTCCGGACGCTGCTGGTGCCGGCCCTGATGCACATGCTGGGCAGTGCGAACTGGTGGCTGCCGGGATGGCTGGACCGGCTGCTGCCGCGCGTGAGCATCGAGCCGCCGGAGCCGGTGGGGGTGCCTGTGGTGGTGCCGGTGCGGGTGGTTTCGGAGGGGGCTGCGCGGGAGCGGGAGCGGGTGCGGGTGTAGGTGCGGGTGGGGGTACGGGGGTGCGCCTGCGGCGGGCCTTTTCCCCTACCCGCCCCTTCCCGAATGTCCTCAATCGCCGGACGGGCTGAAATCAGCCCGTCCGGCGCTTGAGGACACCGCGCGGTAGCGCGGAAAAGGGGGCCCGGGGGCGAAGTCCCCGGTTACGGGAAGGGGCGGGGCTGGGGAACAAGCCGCCGCCGTCACCCCCGCCGGGGCCGTATCACCACATGACCCGAGTCGAGGTCCACCGGCCCCTTCCCGGGATCCGCGTCCCCCGCGTCCTCCCGTACCAGCTCCAGGCGGTTCCGCTCCTCCTCGGTGTGCTTGCGACCCGGCACGAAGAGCTCTTCCATCAGGTTGAACATGTCAACTCCCGTCGCGGCACCGTCACTCCAGTGTACGCAGACGGTTGTACGGGCCATGTGAATCCGCGCGGAGGCCGTCAGCTCACTTCCAGCCGCAGGACGCGGTCGTCCTCGCCGCCCGGCCGCCCCCGGCCGTCCGTATTGCTCGTCGTCAGCCACAGCCCGCCGTCGTCCGTGGCGACCACCGTGCGGAGCCGGCCGTACTCGCCCTTGAGGAACGCCTGCGGCTCCGCCACCGGCTTCGCGCCGCGCAGCGGGATCCGCCACAGCCGTTCGCCCCGCAGGCCCGCCATCCACAGGGAGCCCTTCGCCCAGGCGAGGCCGCTGGGCGACGCGTCGGCCGTGCTCCACTGCTCCACGGGGTCCTTGAACCCCTGCTCACCGGCCTTGCCCGCCTTGCCCTCCACCGTCGGCCAGCCGTAGTTCCCGCCCGGCACGACGAGGTTGAGCTCGTCCCAGGTGTTCTGGCCGAACTCCGAGGCCCACAGCCTCTTCTCCGCGTCCCAGGCCAGGCCCTGCACATTGCGGTGGCCGGACGACCAGACCACCGAGTCCACCCGCGGGTTGCGGGGTGCCGGGGCGCCGTCCGGCGTCATCCGCAGGATCTTCCCGCCGAAGGACTCCGGGTCCTGGGCGAGGCCGCGCTCGCCGCTCTCGCCGGTGCCCGCGTAGAGCATCCGGTCCGGGCCGAAGGCGATCCGGCCGCCGTTGTGGACCGCGCCCTTGGGGATGCCCCGGAAGACCGTGCTCGGCGCGCCCAGCCGCCGGTCCGCGGGCTTGCCGTCGTCGTAACGCATCCGCGCGATCCGGTTGTCCGAGTCGGTGGTGAAGTACGCGTACACCAGGCGATCGGTGGCGAAGCCGGGGGAGACGGCCAGACCCAGCAGGCCGCCCTCGCCGCCGTCGCCTCCCGCGGCGACCCCGGGCACCGTACCGACCTCGCTCTGCGCGCCGTCCTTCGCCGAGATCCGGACGATCTTCCCCGTGTCCCGGGAGCCCACCAGCAGATCCCCGCCGGGCAGCGCGGCCAGCCCCCAAGGCGACGTGAGCTTGGCGGCGAGCGTACGCACGACCTTCACGGAACCCTTGGCGGGGGCGGCGGGCGGCTCGGTGGCCGCGGCACCCGAAGGGCCGCCCGCGCCCGGCGACTTGGCGCCGGAGGACGCGCCGGGCAGATCGCGGCCGGGGAGGGGAGCGCCGTCGTCGGAGCAGCCGGCGGCGGCCAGGAGGCCGGTCAGCGCGGCGACGGCGAGGAGAGTGCGGGGGGTGCGGCGCATGGGCGGTCCTCTCGCCGTGGCGGGTGCGGCTGCTGTTCCTTATACACGGTCGCCCGCGCGTACGAGCGTGTCGAGCCGGCGGCCCTTGGCGGTGGTCCGGAACGACGTCCCCGCGTCCGAACGCGTCACGCCGCGCGTGCTCTTCCCCGGCCCCGCCCCTTCCCTCCCGCGGCTACCGCCGGGAGCTGCCCCCAGCCGCTGTGCGGCTCGGCCGCGTGCGGTCCCCCGTCACCTCTCCGCCCCGGTCCCCGGCCCTTGACTGCCGGACAGGCCGGCCCCCGTCACCTCTCCGCCCCGGGCCCCGGTCCTCGAACGCCGCCCGGGCCGGATCCCCCGCCCGTTCGCGTCCCGCTTCAGTCCCACGACCCCATCGCCCGCGGCAACGCCCCTATCTCCGCCAGGTCCTCCGCCTCCAGCCGGACGCCGGAGGCCCCCGCGTTCTCCACCGCCCACCGCTCCTTCTTCGTGCCCGGCACCGGCACCACGTGCCGCCCCTGCGCCAGCACCCACGCCAGCGCGACCTGCGCCGCCGTCGCCCCGTGGCGGCGCGCGACACGCCGGAGACCGGCCACGACCGGCTGGTTGGAGGCCATCATCTCGGCCGTGAAGCGCGGGTGGCGGGCCCGGACGTCCTCCGGTTCGAAGCCCTGGCCCGGGGTGAGCGTGCCGCTGAGGAAACCGTTCCCCAGGGGCATCGCCGCCAGCACGCCGACGCCCCGCGAGGCGCACCACGGGACCAGGGAGTCCAGCGCCTCGCGCGACCACACGGACAGCTCCGCCTGCACACAGCTCACCGGGAAGACCTGCTGCACCCGCTCCAGCTGCCGGATCGTGGCGTCGTACAGCCCGGCCCGCGACCTGCGGTGCGTACGGGCGCCGATCGCGCACCAGCCCAGGGCGCGCACCTTCCCCGCGGAGACCAGCTCCGCCATCGCGCCCCAGGTCTCCTCGACCGGCACCTCCGGGTCGGGCCGGTGCAACTGGTAGACGTCGATGACATCGGTCTGGAGCCGGCGCAGCGAGGCGTCGCAGGCCCGCTTCACATAGCCCGGCCGGCCGTTGGCGACCACGTGCTGCTCACCCACCAGCAGGCCGCACTTGGTCGATATGAACGCCTCCGAACGCCGCTCCCGCAACGCCCGCCCCACCAGGAGCTCATTGGTGAACGGCCCGTACATGTCCGCGGTGTCCAGCAGCGTCGTCCCGGCGTCGAGCGCCGCGTGCACCGCGCGCAGCGCGCCCTCGCCGCTCCGCTGAGAGGCCGTGTACGCCCAGTGCATGGGCATGCAGCCCAGGCCGATCGCCCCCACCTCGAGCGCCGACGCGCCGATTGTCCTGCGCTCCACCGGCCGTTCCCCTCCCGTTCCTCGCCCTCAAAACTAACCTCTGCGGGCGGTGCCTCTTCGCATAGCCTCCAGGCATGAGTGCAGATGACAGCGGTTCCGCCCGCCCTCTGGCCTGGCTGCCCATCCCGCCCGGCGAGATCGAAGGGCTCCCGGCGGGCCTGGACTACGCCTACTGGAACGGCGAGCCCGACTACCCCACCGATCCCGCCCGGTGCGCCTTCTACGTCCCGCCCTACGTGACGAGCGGTGACGTCTGTGTCCGCCCCCTGTCCCGGATGACCGGCCTGCGCGTCGTGCAGACGCTCACCGCGGGCCTCGACCACATCCTGCCGTCCGTGGGTCTGCTGCCCTCGGGCGCCCTGCTGTGCAACGCCCGCGGCCTGCACGACACCAGCACCGCCGAGCTGGCGCTCGCCCTCACCCTCGCCTCCCTGCGGGACATCCCGGGCTTCGTCCGGGCGCAGGACGCGGGGGAGTGGCGGCAGGGCTTCCGGCCCGCGCTCGCGGACCGGTCCGTGCTCATCGTCGGCTACGGCTCGATCGGCCGCGCCATCGAGGACCGGCTCCTGCCCTTTGAGTGCGCGCGGGTCGTGCGCGTCGCGCGCTCCCCGCGCGAGGCCGAGCTCGGACCCGTACACGCGATCACGGAGCTGCCCGGCCTGCTCCCCGACGCCGACGTCGTCATCCTCGCGACCCCGCTCACCGAGGAGACCCGCGGCCTGGTGGACGCGGACTTCCTCGCCCGGATGAAGGACGGCGCCCTGCTGGTGAACATCGCGCGCGGGCCCGTCGTCGACACCAAGGCCCTGCTCACCGAGGTGGAGAGCGGCCGGCTGCGCGCGGCCCTGGACGTCACCGACCCCGAACCGCTGCCTTCCGGCCATCCGTTGTGGAGCGCCCCCGGAGTGCTCATCACCCCCCATGTGGGTGGTCCTTCTTCGGCCTTTCCGCCGCGCGCCAAGAGGCTGTTGCGTGATCAGCTGGCCAGATTCGCCCTGGACGCGCCACTGCAAAATGTCGTAGTCACCGCACCCTAGTTACCACGTAGAGGTACCGTTCGACTGCACTGAGTGTCCATAACGCCGCTGCCGATTACGCTATGTATATGAACTATGTCCCTGAGTGACGAGTCTGGTGTATCGTCCCGACCGGGGGCTGCGCCGGGCACCGTACGGCCGCAGCGAAGTACCGGAACTCGAGGGGGGCGACGGGCGATGCACGGCCAATGGACGATCTACCCGACGCGGCTCA
Source organism: Streptomyces albireticuli (assembly GCF_021228125.1). Classification (GTDB taxonomy): domain Bacteria; phylum Actinomycetota; class Actinomycetes; order Streptomycetales; family Streptomycetaceae; genus Streptomyces; species Streptomyces albireticuli. Next base: position 39,029 of record NZ_JAJQQS010000012.1, on the reverse strand, counting down.
CGTACCGACCACGGCACCGCTGCGCGGCGCCACCGCCCGGCCCCCGGACAGGCCCCCTCCCCGGGCCCCGGCGCGGGACGGCGGCGCGGTGAGCGCCCCCGGAGCGGCGCTGCCCCGCCGCGCCGGCGGCGGCTCCGGGCCGGCCTCGCCGCTGCTCCTCGCCCTCGTCTGCGGCGGCTACGCCACGGGCGCCCTCTTCGGCTGGGGGTCGAGCGAGCTCGCCTCGGCCATGGGCGACTTCGGCCTGGGCGGCGCGGCGGCCCTCGCCGCCGTCTCCTGCTTCTGGTACGGCAGGACGCACAAGACCAGGTTTCGGCTCGCCTGGCTCCTCTTCGCGGCCTCCTCCGCCATGGCCGGCCTCGGCAACCTCATCTGGGGCTGGTACGAGGTCGTCCTCGACCAGGACGTGCCCGCCCCGTCCCCGGCCGACTTCTGCTTCCTGCTCTTCGCGCCGCCCGCCATCATCGGGCTCCTGGTCCTCGCCCGCCGGCCCGTCACCCGCGCCGGCTGGGTCTGCCTGGCCCTCGACGCCTGGCTGACGGGCGGCTCGCTGCTGACCCTCTCCTGGAGCCTGGCCCTCGCACACACCGCCCAGTTCCAGGGCGAGAACGTCGCGCACGCCGCCCTCTCGCTGGCCTATCCGCTGCTCGACATCGCCCTGGTCTCCATGGTCCTGGCGCTCCACTTCCGGCGCTCCACGGCCAACCGCTCGGCCATCAACACCGCCATCGCCGCCCTCGCCCTGACCGTCCTGTGCGACGCCCTGTTCACCTCGCCCCTGCTGCGCTCGCACTACCGCTCCGGCCAGATCCTCGACGCCGGCTGGTTCGCGGGCTACATGCTGATGGCCTACGCCCCCTGGGTGGCCCGGGAGAAGGGCGACGACACCGGCGCCGCGGGCCGCAGGGCCGCGCACACCCCGAGCCGTCCCATCGCCGGCTCCCTCGCCGCCCTCACGCCGTACCTGGCCGCGGCGGTCTGCACCCTGGGGATCCTCTACACCTTCCTCAACGGCCACCACGCCGACCGCGTCGTCATCCTCACCGGCTGTTCGGTCGTCCTGGCCCTGGTCATCCGCCAGGGCATCATGCTGCTCGACAACATCTCCCTCACCCAGGAACTGGCCCAGAAGGAGAACCACTTCCGCTCCCTGGTGCAGGGCTCCAGCGACGTCATCATGATCGCCGCGCCCACCGGCATACTGCGCTACGTCAGCCCCGCCGCCGCCGGCGTCTACGGCCGGGACGCCGAGGAGCTCGTGGGCTCCGAGCTGGCCTCGCTGATCCACCCGGAGGACCTCGGCAGGGTCGTCCACGAGGTGCGCCGCTTCCTCGCCGCGCCACCCGCGGAGGAGCCCACCACCCGCATCGAGTGCCGCTTCCGCTCCGGCACCGGCGACTGGCTCAACGTCGAGTCCACCGTCAACCGCCACCACGGCGGCCTGATCTTCAACAGCCGCGACGTCACCGAGCGCGTCCGTCTCCAGGCCCAGCTCCAGCACACCGCCGAGCACGACCCGCTCACCGACCTGCCCAACCGCGCCCTGTTCACCAAGCGGGTCCAGCAGGCCCTCACCGGCCGCAGAGCGACCGACGCCGGCACGGCCGTGCTCTTCATCGACCTGGACGGCTTCAAGGCGGTCAACGACTCCGTGGGCCACCAGGCGGGCGACGAACTCCTGGTCCAGGCCGCCCGCCGGCTCCAGGACTCCGTGCGGGCCGGCGACAGCACCGCCCGCTTCGGGGGCGACGAGTTCGCCGCGCTGATCATCGGCGACGGCACCCGCGACCCCGAGGCCCGTGAGTACCGCATCCACGAGATCGCCGACCGGCTGCGGCTCACCCTCTCCCAGCCCTACCGCGTGGAAGGAGGCACCGAGGTCCGCGTCGCCGCCAGCATCGGCGTCGCCTTCGCCGAGCCGGGCATCACCCCCGGCGCGCTGATGCGCAACGCCGACCTCGCGATGTACCGCGCCAAGCAGGCGGGCAAGGGCCGCGTCGAGCTCTACGCCCCCCAGATGCAGGCCGACGTGGTGCGCCGCGCCGAGCTCGCCACCCGGCTGCGCACCGCGCTGCACGAAGGCGAGTTCGCCCTGCTCCACCAGCCGGTCGTGGAGCTCGGCACGGGCCGGATCACGGCCGTCGCCGCCCAGCCGCGCTGGCGCTCCGCCCAGGGCGTCCTCTTCACCCCAGCCGAGTACCTCCGGGTGGCCGAGACCGAGCGGGGCGGCGAAGGCGCGCGCGCCGCCGAGCTGGGCCGCTGGACGGTGGAGAAGGCCGTCGAGCAGGCCGCCCAGCGCTGCCGCGCGGGGCACGCCGCGCCCGTGTACGTCCGGCTCACCGCGGGCCGGCTGATGGACAAGTCGCTGCCGCCCAAGTACCTCGAAGGGCTGCTGATCCGGCACGGCCTGCCCTCCGGCGCGCTCGTCCTGGAGCTGTCCGGAAGCGATCCCCGTGTGCCCCTGGACGAGCTGGAGCGGCGGCTCGTCGCGCTGCGCCGGCTGGGCGTGCGGATCGCCCTGGACGGTTTCGGCAGCGGATACGCCGCGATCAGCGCCCTGCGCCGGCTGCCCGTCGATACACTCAAGCTCGATCGCGGACTGGTCGACGGAGTGGTCGAGTCCGCACGGCTGCACAAGATCACCGCAGGGTTGCTGAGGATCGCCACCGACCTCGGCATGCAATCCGTCGCCGACGGCGTCGACGTCCCCGAGCAGGCGCTCGCCCTCCGGGCCATGGGGTGCACCCACGGCCTGGGCGCGGCCTTCGCCGGACCGCTCGACGAGCACCGGCTGCGGCACGCCCTCGACCTCGGTGCCTATCCGGTACCGGGCCCGGCCGTGGACGGCGGGAGCGTCCTCGTGGGCGGCGCGGTGCCGGGGCACGCCGGAGGGCACCTCCCGGTCGGCATCCCGGTGCACCTCGCCGTGAACGCCCCGGTGAACGCGGTCAACGTCCCGCTCAACGCCGTCAACGCGGCCCTTTCCCCGGTCGTCCGATCGGGGGCCGCGGGGGGCGCCGGATCACTCGCCCATGCTCCATTGCGTTCAAATAATGAGACGCCCGTCCCACCCACTTGACACTGCATATGCGCCGGGTGGAGGGTCAACCACATGCGCACCCGAATTCTCGTACTTGGAAAGCGCGTCGGCTGAAGCAGGCCTTCTCGACAAGCCCTGCTGACCACCCCGGCGCGCTCCCCTCGCTTGCCTCATGGCACGAGGGGTTTTTTGTTGCACCGGAACCACGCGGAACTACGCAGACCCACCCAAACTCATCCGTCGAATCCTTCGAGAAGAGAATGTCGATGACCGAGCAGGCCACCGGGGCCCACCATCCGCAGCCGCGGGCCCGTAGCGGCGCGGCGCAGCAGCAGCCCGCCACCGTCGAGCACGTCACGGGTGCGCAGTCCCTCATCCGTTCGCTGGAGGAGGTAGGGGCGGAGATCGTCTTCGGTATCCCGGGTGGGGCGATCCTTCCGGCCTACGACCCGATGATGGACTCGTCGAAGGTGCGGCACGTCCTGGTCCGCCACGAGCAGGGCGCGGGGCACGCCGCGACGGGTTACGCGCAGGCCACCGGCAAGGTCGGCGTGTGCATGGCGACGTCGGGCCCGGGCGCGACGAACCTGGTGACGCCGATCGCGGACGCGCACATGGACTCGGTGCCGCTGGTGGCGATCACGGGTCAGGTGGCGTCGAAGGCGATCGGCACGGACGCCTTCCAGGAGGCGGACATCTGCGGCATCACCATGCCGATCACCAAGCACAACTGGCTGGTCACCGATCCGGCGGAGATCCCGCGGACGATCGCCGAGGCCTTCCACGTCGCCTCCACCGGCCGCCCCGGCCCGGTCCTGGTCGACATCGCCAAGGACGCCCTCCAGGCGCGCACCACGTTCAGCTGGCCGCCGCACACGGACCTGCCGGGCTACCGGCCGGTCACCAAGCCGCACGCCAAGCAGATCCGCGAGGCCGCGAAGCTGATCGCGCAGGCCCGGCGCCCGGTGCTCTACGTGGGCGGCGGCGTGCTGAAGGCGCGGGCGACGGCGGAGCTGAAGGTGCTGGCCGAGCTCACCGGCGCCCCGGTCACGACGACGCTGATGGCGCTGGGGTCCTTCCCCGACAGCCACCCGCAGCACCTGGGCATGCCCGGGATGCACGGGTCGGTCGCGGCGGTGACCGCGCTCCAGAAGTCCGACCTGATCGTGGCACTCGGCGCGCGGTTCGACGACCGGGTCACGGGCAAGCTGGACTCCTTCGCCCCGTACGCCAAGATCGTCCACGCGGACATCGACCCGGCGGAGATCGGCAAGAACCGGGCGGCCGACGTGCCGATCGTCGGGGACGCCCGGGAGGTGATCGCGGATCTGATCGTGGCGATCCAGGCCGAGCACGCCGACGGTCACACCGGCGACTACAGCGCCTGGTGGAACGACCTCAACCGGTGGCGGGAGACCTACCCGCTGGGCTACACCCTCCCGGAGGACGGCAGTCTCTCGCCGCAGCAGGTCATCCAGCGCATCGGGCAGCTCGCGCCGAAGGACACCGTCTACGCCGCGGGCGTGGGCCAGCACCAGATGTGGGCCTCGCACTTCATCGACTACGAGCAGCCGCGCACCTGGCTGAACTCCGGCGGCGCGGGGACCATGGGCTACGCGGTCCCGGCGGCGATGGGCGCCAAGGCCGGCGTGCCGGAGCGCACGGTGTGGGCGATCGACGGCGACGGCTGCTTCCAGATGACCAATCAGGAGCTGGTCACCTGCGCGCTGAACAACATCCCGATCAAGGTCGCGATCATCAACAACGGCGCGCTGGGCATGGTCCGCCAGTGGCAGACGCTGTTCTACAACGAGCGCTACTCCAACACCGTGCTCCACTCCGGCCCCGGCTCGGACGGCACCGAGGCGCACCTGGGCACCCGGGTCCCGGACTTCGTGAAGCTCGCGGACGCGATGGGCTGCGTGGGTCTGCGCTGCGAGCGCCCGGAGGACCTGGACTCGGTCATCGAGAAGGCCAACGCCATCAACGACCGCCCGGTCGTCGTGGACTTCATCGTCCACCAGGACGCCATGGTCTGGCCGATGGTCGCCGCCGGCACCTCCAACGACGAGATCCTCGCGGCCCAGGGCGTCCGCCCGGACTTCGGCGACACCGAGGACGACTGAGAGCCCGCGAGAAGAGAGAGAACAAGCAGATGACCAAGCACACGCTCTCCGTCCTGGTGGAGAACACCCCCGGCATCCTGGCCCGGATCGCCGCGCTCTTCTCCCGCCGCGGTTTCAACATCGACTCCCTCGCCGTCGGCGTCACCGAGCACCCCGACATCTCCCGCATCACCATCGTGGTCAACGTCGAGTCGCTGCCGCTGGAGCAGGTCACCAAGCAGCTCAACAAGCTCGTCAACGTCCTGAAGATCGTGGAGCTGGAGGACAGCGCCGCCATCCAGCGCGAGTTGGTGCTGGTGAAGGTGCGCGCCGACAACGAGACCCGCTCCCAGATCGTCGAGATCGTCCAGCTGTTCCGCGCCAAGACCGTGGACGTCTCCCCGGAGGCCGTCACCATCGAGGCCACCGGCGGCAGCGACAAGCTCGGCGCGATGCTCAAGATGCTGGAGCCGTTCGGCATCAAGGAGCTGGTGCAGTCCGGGACCATCGCCATAGGGCGCGGCGCCCGTTCCATCACGGACCGGAGCCTGCGCGCCCTGGACCGCTCGGCCTGAGCCGAGCGGCCGGAAACCAACGGTCCGGCGCACCGCGACCCGGCCCGTACACCCCTTCCACTTCGACACCCGCCCACCCGTCATACGGTGGGACGCACAACCGGAAACCCGGAAACAAGGAGATACCTCACGTGGCTGCCGAGCTGTTCTACGACAACGACGCCGACCTGTCCATCATCCAGGGCCGCAAGGTCGCGGTTCTGGGCTACGGCAGCCAGGGCCACGCCCACGCGCTGTCGCTGCGCGACTCCGGCGTCGATGTCCGGGTGGGCCTGCACGAGGGCTCCAAGTCCAAGGTGAAGGCCGAGGAGCAGGGCCTGCGCGTCGTCACCCCCGCCGAGGCGGCGGCCGAGGCCGACGTCATCATGATCCTGGTGCCGGACCCGATCCAGGCCAAGGTCTACGAGGAGTCGGTCAAGGACCACCTCAAGGACGGCGACGCCCTCTTCTTCGGCCACGGCTTCAACATCCGCTTCGGCTTCATCAAGCCCCCGGCCGGCGTCGACGTCTGCATGGTCGCCCCCAAGGGCCCGGGCCACCTGGTCCGCCGTCAGTACGAGGAGGGCCGCGGCGTGCCGTGCATCGCGGCCGTCGAGCAGGACGCCACGGGCAAGGCCTTCGCGCTGGCCCTCTCCTACGCCAAGGCCATCGGCGGCACCCGCGCCGGCGTCATCAAGACGACCTTCACCGAGGAGACCGAGACCGACCTCTTCGGCGAGCAGGCCGTGCTGTGCGGCGGCGCCTCCGCGCTCGTCAAGGCCGGCTTCGAGACCCTGGTCGAGGCGGGCTACCAGCCGGAGATCGCGTACTTCGAGTGCCTCCACGAGCTGAAGCTGATCGTGGACCTGATGTACGAGGGCGGCCTGGAGAAGATGCGCTGGTCGGTCTCCGAGACCGCCGAGTGGGGCGACTACGTCACCGGCCCCCGCATCGTCACCGACCAGACCAAGGCCGAGATGAAGAAGGTCCTGGGCGAGATCCAGGACGGCACCTTCGCCAACAACTGGATGAAGGAGTACCAGGCCGGTCTGCCCAAGTACAACGAGTACAAGAAGGCGGACGAGGACCACCTGCTGGAGACCACCGGCAAGAAGCTCCGCAAGCTGATGAGCTGGGTCGACGACAAGGAGTAGTCGCGGCCCCGGCGCCCGGTGCGCGGTGACGGGGTCCCCGGGGGCGTGCGCGGGCGCGCCTCCCGGGGCCCCGTCGCCCTCCTTGTCCACGCTGTCCACCTCCCGTGGGTGACGTTTACGAATCGGCACCGGGCGGTCCCGTAACCCCCGATACACTGCGGAGCACAAACGCGTCAGGCTCACAGCGTCGTGCGTCACACGCGGCTGCCCTTCACCGCCTTCGGCCGTCGGGACGGCCGTCCGCAGAGGACTAGTGAGGACTGAGGACCACGTGAGCACTGCTTCGCCCCGCAAACCCGTCGTACTCATCGCGGAAGAGCTGTCCCCCGCGACCGTCGACGCCCTGGGCCCCGACTTCGAGATCCGCCACTGCAACGGTGCCGACCGAGCCGCGCTGCTGCCCGCCATCGCCGATGTGGACGCCGTCCTCGTCCGCAGCGCCACCAAGATCGACGCCGAGGCCGTCGCGGCCGCCAAGCGGCTGCGGGTCGTCGCCCGCGCCGGCGTCGGCCTCGACAACGTGGACGTCGCCGCCGCCACCAAGGCCGGCGTGATGGTCGTGAACGCCCCGACCTCCAACATCGTCACCGCCGCCGAGCTCGCCTGCGGCCTGCTGATCGCCACCGCCCGCAACATCCCGCAGGCCAACTCCGCGCTGAAGAACGGCGAGTGGAAGCGCTCCAAGTACACCGGCGTCGAGCTGTCCGAGAAGACCCTCGGCGTCGTCGGCCTCGGCCGCATCGGTGTGCTCGTCGCCCAGCGGATGTCCGCCTTCGGCATGAAGATCGTCGCCTACGACCCCTATGTGCAGCCCGCGCGGGCCGCGCAGATGGGCGTCAAGCTCCTCACGCTCGACGAGCTGCTGGAGGTCGCCGACTTCATCACCGTGCACCTCCCCAAGACCCCCGAGACCCTCGGTCTCATCGGTGACGACGCGCTGCACAAGGTCAAGCCGAGCGTCCGCATCGTCAACGCCGCCCGAGGCGGGATCGTGGACGAGGCCGCGCTGGCCACCGCCCTGAAGGAGGGCCGGGTCGCGGGCGCGGGCCTGGACGTCTACGCCTCCGAGCCCTGCACCGACTCCCCGCTCTTCGAGTTCGACAGCGTCGTGGCCACCCCGCACCTGGGCGCCTCGACGGGCGAGGCCCAGGAGAAGGCGGGCATCGCCGTCGCCAAGTCGGTGCGCCTCGCGCTCGCCGGCGAGCTGGTGCCGGACGCGGTCAATGTCCAGGGCGGTGTCATCGCCGAGGACGTCAAGCCGGGCCTGCCGCTGGCCGAGAAGCTCGGCCGGATCTTCACCGCGCTCGCGGGCGAGGTCGCGGTCCGCCTCGACGTCGAGGTCTACGGCGAGCTCACCCAGCACGATGTGAAGGTCCTCGAACTCTCCGCGCTGAAGGGCGTCTTCGAGGACGTCGTCGACGAGACCGTCTCGTACGTCAACGCCCCGCTGTTCGCCCAGGAGCGCGGTGTCGAGGTCCGGCTGACCACCAGCTCCGAGTCGACCGAGCACCGCAACGTGGTGACCGTGCGCGGCACGCTCTCCGGCGGCGACGAGGTGTCCATCTCCGGCACCCTGGCCGGCCCGAAGCACCTCCAGAAGATCGTTGCCGTCGGCGACCACGACGTGGACCTGGCCCTCGCCGACCACATGGCCTTCCTCCGCTACGGCGACCGCCCCGGCGTCGTCGGCACGGTCGGCCGCATCCTCGGCGAGGCGGGCATCAACATCGCCGGCATGCAGGTCTCCCGCGCTACGGAGGGCGGCGAGGCGCTGGTCGCCCTCACGGTCGACGAGTCGATCCCGGCCCCGGTCCTCGCGGAGATCGCGGAGGAGATCGGCGCGGTGTCGGCGCGCGCGGTGAACCTCACGGACTGACGGTTCTCCACGGGCGGAGGCCCGGCGTCCCCCTTGCGGCGGGGCGGCCGGGGCTCCGGTCCGTACCGGCTGGTCTCAGCCCTTGGCGCCGCCGCTCGAGGGGCCCTTGTCGTAGGACTCCTGCGCGAACTGGTCGAGCGTGATGGAGTCCTTGAGCGCGGGCACCTGGATCTTGGGGTCGACCCCGTAGTCCGTGTACTCCTCGGTGGTGTCGCGCGGGCCCTTGGAGTCCTTGCCGGACTCCTGGGCCTTGAGGGGGAGGTCGTCGCGGCCGATCCAGACGTCGACGTCGACCTTGTCGTGCCCTCGCTTGCGGCGCTCCTTCACGAAGGACTCGCGCAGCCAGTCCCGCATCGCGTCGCCCTTGTACTTCTCCAGCTCGTCGAGGACGACGGTGCCCTTGAAGTGCGCGGCGGGCTTCCCGCCGACCTTCTCCTCGCCGACCTTGGTGACGCCCTTGGACGCGCCCAGGACCCCCAGCCAGTTGGGCAGCTCGCCCTCGGCCCGCTTCTGGATCTCGCCCTTCCGGGTGGCCTCCTTCTCCGCGGCCTTGTCCTTGACATCCGTCCGTAGCCACCGGCCGTCGGCCAGCCCGGCGTTCCTGGTGAAGAGCGCGTCCTCGGTACCGACCATCTGGTCGTAGTTGTCGAGCCCGTTCTTCTTGGGCTCGCGGGGGTAGTCCCAGCTCTTCTTGTCGGTGAGGTCCGGCTCCCGCGAGAAGGCGTACTCGACGCGCTCGTGGCCTTCCGAATCCTTGGCCAGCCGCTTCGTCTTGTACGAGTTCTGCTTCGCGACCTTCGCCTTGGCCGCCTTGAGCACGGCGTAGGGGTCGCGGGTGTCGGCCTTGGCGCCGTTCTTGGCGGCCCCGCCGCCGCTGCTTTCGCTTCCACCTCCGCCGCCGCATGCCGCGAGGGTCAGGGCGAGGACGGCGCCCGTGGCCGCCAGGAAGCTCTTCTGTATCGCCTTCAAGGGCTTTGCTGTCCTTTGTCGCTTATAAATTCCTCCGCAGAGAGTAACCCTCCGGTCACGGAGCCTGGTGGCCGCCCCCGGGACGGGCGGGGAGGCCGGGGGGCCTTCGAACGGGTCCGTGGCCCCGGCGCGGTCACTCCGACCGCGGACATCGTCCACGTCCGGGCGGGCCGTCGGGTCGATAGAGTCGTGCATGTCGACGCTCCTCTTGCAGCGTTGGCCATGCCCCGGGGCCGTGCGTGCGGCCGCCGGGGTTTCCGATGGCTCGGGAGCGTAGCAGTAGGACCCTATAGAACACCTAGGATGCTTAGGAGTCGAAGATATCTGTGTCTTGCACGAACATACATGGCACACGTAGCGTTCTCATGTGATCGAATTCGTTCCTGACATCCCGCGCTGGCGTCAAGTGGCCGAAGTGATGCGGCAGCGGATAGAAGACGGCACCTACCCGCCTCGATCGCGAGTCCCTTCCGTTGTCCAACTCACGGAAGAGTTCGGTATCGCCAGCATGACGGCCCACAAGGTGCACCGGGCGTTGCGCGAGGAAGGCCGGATCTACACGGAGCCAGGTCTGGGATCGTTCGTCTCCCGGCAGCAGCCGCAGGGGACCGAGGGTTCCTCCGAGGCGTGAGGTTCGGTCAGCGACGAGTCGTTCGACCCTTGCTGAGGGGCCGTTTCCGTAGGCCGTGCCTGTGAGCGGCCCGTTGCGCGGCATCCGCTGACACGGGATCGTCAGGCATCAGGTCGCCTCGGCTCGACTGCCCAGGCGGCGTACGACAGGCCGGCTCCGTCACCCCGTGAACTTCCATCCGCTCCAGACGGCCACTTCGATCGCCACGACGGGCCCCTCCGGCGGCCGTTCCGCGTATTGCGCGTACTTCTCCTGCAGCAGCTTGACCGCGGTGGAGCGTGCCGGGTCCGTCCGGATCTCGGCCCGCCCGTCCGCCCGTGCCCACCAGAGGGCCGTCCAGTCGGCCGCGTAGTGGTCGACGAGGACCGAGACCCGACGGTTCGCGCGAATGTTCTGAAGGCGCCGGAGGTTCTGCGTGCTCTTCGGCTTGTGGTCGATGGCGAAGTACAGGACGTTCCGGCCGAGGGCGAACGTGATGGGGACGACGTGTGGCCGGCCCGCTTCGTCGGCTGTGGCGAGCCGGGCCACCGGCTCCCCCTCGAAACGCGCCCGAGCCTCGACAGGTCCAAGCATCATGGCTCCGACCGTACCCGTGAACGGGTCGTCTCCGCGCCCCCGCCGGGCGTCCCGCGCGCCCGGTGGCGCCGTCGCCGACCACCCGATCTCTATGCTGACGAGCATGATCGACATACCGCTTTCGGCTCTCGAAGTCGCGATGGTCCAGACGGGCACCCGCGCCCTCGAAACCCTCCGCGACACCGCGGCCTTCGCACAGGAGATGGAACGTCTGGGCTACCACCGGATCTGGTACGCCGAGCACCACCACTCGCCCGCCATCGGCGCGTTCCCGCCCGTCGTGCTCACCGCGCACGCCGCCGCCTCGACCTCGGTCATCCGGCTCGGTTCGGGCGGGGTGCTGGCGCCCAATCACGCGCCCCTCGCGCTCGCGGAGCAGTTCGGGACGCTGGCCGCCCTGCACGAGGACCGTGTCGACCTGGGGATCGGCCGGGGGCCCGGGACGTTCGACGAGGGGATCGCGCGGGCGCTGCGCAGGGGCGCGGGGCCGACGACGGACGAGGAGTACCGGGGCGACGTGGCCGCGATCCTGTCCTTCCTGGTGGACGAGGTCGCCCTCGGGCCGCTGCCCGAGCCGTGGCTGCTGGCGTCCAGCGTCGCCGGTGCCGGCCTCGCCGCGGAGCTCGGTCTGCCGATCGCCCTCGCGCACCACATCCGGCCGGAGAACACCCTGGCGGCGGTGGAGCGTTACCGGGCGGCGTTCACCCCGTCCCGCTGGTGCGCGGAACCCCGCGTGCTGGTGTGCGTGGAGACCGTGTGCGCCGAGACGGAGGGCGAGGCCGCGCGGCTGCTCGGGCCGATGGAGGTTGTCAAGGCCGGGCTCCTCAAGGGCCGGAGCGACTTCCCCTTCCCGACTCCCGAGGAAGCGGCCGCCCACTCCTTCACGCCGGAGGAGCGGCGCGCGCTGGACGGATTCCGCGCGCAGCAGGCCGTCGGCACGCCCGAGGCGGTCGTGGAACGGCTCGCCCGGCTGGCCGAGGAGACCGGGGCGGACGAGCTCATGCTCACGACGCCCGTCTACGACCTGCGCGACCGTGTCAGCTCGTACGAACTCATCCACCAGCACCTCGGGGCGGCTTCGGCGCGCGAGTAACCTGCCCGCATGGGCGCACCAGAACGGTCGGCGGCCCCCGCCCCGGCCCCCTACCTCCGGATCGCCGCGGAGCTCCGTGGCCGCATCGTCTCCGGCGAACTGCGCGCGGGTGAGCGGATCCCCTCCACCCGGCGGATCACGCGGGAGTGGGGCGTCGCCACGGCCACCGCCACCAAGGTCCTGGCGGTCCTCCGGCAGGAAGGGCTCGTACGGGCCGTGCCCGGCGTCGGCACCGTGGTGGAGGCCCCCGGCGCCCTGCCGGGGCACCCGGCGCGTACGACCCGGCGCAACGGCGCCCGCGACGGAACGCGTCACGGCGCGCGCGACGGCGAATCCGCCCTCACCCGGGAGCGCGTCGTGCGCACCGCCGTCCGCATCGCCGACGCCCAGGGCGCCGCGGCCCTGTCCATGCGCGCCCTCGCCGCCGAGCTCGGCGTCTCCACGATGGTGCTGTACCGCTACGTCCCCGGAAAGGACGAACTCGTCCTGCTGATGGCCGACGCCGTCTTCGGGGAGGTCGAGCTGCCCGCCGGGGCCCCCGCGGACCGGCGCGGCCGGCTGGAGGCCGCCGCCCGGCTCCAGTGGGCGGTCTACCGCCGCCACCCCTGGCTGGCCCGGGCGGTGTCCTTCACCCGCCCGCTGCTCTCCGGGAACGCCCTCGCCCTGATGGAGTGGATGATGGCCCCGGTGCGCGAACGCGTCACCGATGCCTCGGAGTTGCTGTACATCATGGTCGCCGTGGCCGGTTACGTGCGCGGCGTCGCCGTCAATCTTGAGGAGGAGGCGGAGGCCGAACGGGGCGCGGGCGTCACGGGCGAGCGGTGGCTGGAGGGCCGGGGGGAGCGCCTGGAGGCGATCATCCAGGACGGGAACTACCCGATGTACGCGCGGATCGCGGCGCGGCGGGACCTCGCCTTCGACCTCGACTCCATGTTCGCGTTCGGGCTGGCCCGGATGCTGGACGGGCTGGAACCGCTCCTGGAGGGGCTTCCGGAAGGACGCGGAACCGGCCCGTCCGGGGAGGACACGTAATCCTCGTGGCATCCACGCGCCCAGGCCCGGACGCGTAGCGCCCGCGCCCGTACGCCTCCGGGCCCGTACGCCTCCGCGCCGTACGTCCGGCGCTCGTGCGCGCTCCGGTCCGTACGCCCCGCGCCCGTAAGCCCCCGCCCGCCCCTCAGCGGTACGAGTCGATCAGCCGCGCCAGATGCCGCCCCGCGATCAGCAGCGGCGCCTCGTCCCGCGCCAGCTGGGCCGCCAGTTCCGCGCCCTCCAGGGTGCTGATCACGGTGTGCGCGAGCTCGTACGCGCTCTCCTCGCCGAAGCCGGCCGCGCGGAGCTTCTCCTCGACCAGGCCCCGCCAGCGCGCGAACGCCTCGGCCGCCGCCCGCTGGATGTCGGGCGCCCGCTCGGCGGTGCCGATGCTGGTGGCCGTGACCGGGCAGCCGTCGACCCAGTCCGAGGCGCGCAGGGCCTCGGCGACCGTCCCGGCGCAGGCGGCGATCGCCTCGGCCGGGTCGTCCGTGCCGTCCAGCGCCGCCCGCAGGATGTCGGTGAACTCCTGATCGCCGTGGCGGATCGCCTCCGCGGCCAGCTCCTGCTTGCCGCCGGGGAAGAAGTGGTAGACCGAGCCGAGCGTGGCCCCGGCCTCCCGGGAGATCTGCTTGATCCCGGTGCCCTCGTAGCCCTGGCGCTGCATCAGCCGTGAGGCCGCCCGCACGATGCGCTCGCGGGTGCCGAGGGCGGCGTCCGGGCCGGGTCCTGCCTCCGTGGTCGTGTTCACGCCCCAAGAATATCGGATAGAGCGTTCGTTCTAGAGCGTGCTACGTTCTTCTCTAGATAGAGCGTTCGTTCTAGAGGGGAACCTTCTGTGTCTTCCATGCCCGCTGTCTCCGTGCCCGCCGCCGCGTCCTCCGTCACCGTCATCGGCCTCGGCCCCATGGGCCGCGCCATGGCCGGCGTCCTCCTGGACAGCGGCCGCCGCGTCACCGTCTGGAACCGCACCGCCGCCAAGGCCGACGAGCTGGTGGCCCGGGGCGCCGAGCGCGCCGCCACCGTCGAGGAGGCGCTGGCCGCCAACGAACTGGTGATCCTCAGCCTCACCGACTACGACGCGCTGTACGCGATCCTCGGCCCCGCCACCGGCTCCCTGGCCGGCCGCGTCCTCGTCAACCTCAGCTCCGACACCCCGGCCCGGGCCCGCGAGGCCGCCGAATGGGCCGCCCGTCACGGCGCCGTCCACCTCACCGGCGGGGTGCAGGCGCCCCCTTCGGGCATCGGGAGCCCGGAGTCGTCGACCTTCTACAGCGGCCCCGAGGACGCCTTCGAGGCCCACCGGCCCACCCTGGAGATCCTCACCGGCACCGACTACCGCGGCGCCGACCCGGGGCTGGCCGCGCTGTTCTACCAGCTCCAGATGGACATCTTCTGGACCACGATGGCGAGCTACGTGCACGCCGTCGCCGTCGCCCGCCGCAACGGCATCACCGCCGAGGAGTTCCTGCCGTACGCCTCCTCCACGGCGGCGTCCGTCCCGGGCTTCCTCGCCTTCTACACCCCGCGCATCGACGCCGGCCGGTACGACGGCGACGTCGACAACCTCGCCATGGGGGCGGCCAGCGTCGAACACATCGTCCACACCACCGAGGACGCGGGCGTCGACACCACGCTGCCCGCCGCCGTCCTGGGCCTCATGCGGCGCGCCGTGGAGCAGGGGCGGGCGGGGGAGAGCTTCACCAGCCTGGTGGAGATGTTCGCCCCGCGGGCCGCCGGGGAGGTGTCGGCCGCGTAGGGCGACCGTTCGTAAGGGGCCTGGAGGTCTTGAGGGGGCTGAGGAGGCCCCCAAGAGGCCCCAAGAAACCCGAAGAGGCCCGAAGAGGGGCCCGTGAGACATATTCAGCCGTTCTGCGGGATATGGCTGAACTATGCGTGGCGTACGGCGGCCGGGAAGCCTGGACTGGACTTACTGGATGTAGAGGACATCGTTCCGAGCGCCCGGAGGTTGCCCATGACCGACACCGGCCGAGTCCACGCCACCCTTCCGTCGGGTCCGCCGACCCCCTCCTTCCCCCGCGACCGCACGTGCCCGTACCGGCCGCCGGAGAGCTACGACGCGCTGGCCGCCGACGGTCCCGTCACCCGCGTCGCGCTGTACAACGGGCGCGTGGTGTGGCTGGTGACAGGGCACGCGGAGGCGCGCGCCCTGCTCACCGACCCCCGGGTCTCCACCAGCAGGCAGAACCCGGACTTCCCCATGGTCGCGCCGCGCACCGAGTCGCAGAGCACCGTCGTCCTCCCGCTGCTCGGCGTCGACGACCCCGAACACGCCCGTCAGCGCCGGATGCTGATCCCCCGCTTCGGCCTCAAGCGCGTCAACGCGATGCGCCCGCAGATCCAGGCCGTCGTGGACCGGCTCCTCGACGCCATGCTCGACGCCGGGCCCGGCGCGGACCTCGTCCCCGCCTACAGCCTGCCCGTCCCCTCGACGGTCATCTGCTCTCTGCTCGGCGTCCCCTACGCCGACCACGACTTCTTCGAGTCCAGGTCGCGGCGGCTGTTCCTGGCGCGGACCGCCGCCGCTTCCACGGGCGCCCTCGACGAACTGCGCGACTACCTGCGGGGCCTGATCGCCCGCAAGGAGGCCGAGCCGGGGGAGGGGCTGCTGGACGAGCTCATCGCCGAGCGGCTCGCCGAGGGGGAGGTCGACCGCGAGGAACTGGTCATGATGGCCGTGCTGTTGCTGGTGGCCGGGCACGAGACCACCTCCAACATGATCTCCCTCGGCACGTACACCCTCCTGGAGCACCCCCAGGAGCTCGCCGCGCTGCGCGCCGATCCGGCGCTGATGCCCGGCGCCGTCGAGGAGCTGCTGCGCTTCCTGTCGATAGCCGACGGGCTCGTGCGCGTCGCCGTCGAGGACTTCGACCTCGGCGGGCGGACGGTGCGGGCCGGCGACGGCGTCATGATCAGCACTTCCGTGGTCAACCGTGACACCGCCGCCTACGACCACCCCGAGGACCTCGACGTGCACCGCTCGGCCCGGCACCACGTCGCCTTCGGGTACGGCGTCCACCAGTGCCTGGGCCAGAACCTGGCCCGCGCGGAACTGGAGATAGCCCTCACCACGCTCGTCCGCCGCGTCCCCACGCTGCGGCTGGCCGTGCCGCCCGGCGAGGTGCCGGTGAAACCCGGCGACACGCTCCAGGGGCTTTTCGCCCTGCCCGTCACCTGGTGAACTACCCGCAGCGGCAAAGAGATCAAGAGAACAAGAGATCAAGCGACAAGAGAACGGAACCGCGTCATGAGCAGCATCCGCGTCAGCATCGACTCCGACAACTGCATCGGCTCCGGCCAGTGCGCCCTGACCGCCTCCAAGGTCTTCACCCAGGACGACGACGGCTTCGGCATGGTCCTGCCCGGCCGCGAGGACGGCGCCGGTGAGCCGCTCGTACGGGAGGCGGTAAGGGCCTGTCCGGTCCAGGCGATCACGATCGAGGAGAACTGACCGGAGGACCGGCCGGCGGCCTCGTCACGGGGCCGTCAGCATCGGCAGCGAGGACAGGTGCTCCTCCGGTACGTCGAAGGCCTCCGTCAGCGCCGCCAGGTGCGGCGCGAGCCGGGCGGTCAGGTCGCGCCGGATCCGGGGGAGCGCGCGGACGTGCCCGGCGGTGAGCACCTCCTCGGCGAGGAGCGGACCGCTCCGGGAGTCCACCCGGCCCAGCAGGAACAGCGCGTACAGGTCGTCCAGGACCGCGCGTACGGCCGGGTCGGCGGCACGGGCGAGGGCCGAGGCGAAGGCGTCGGCGGCCGCGCCCACCGCGTACGCCTCGACCAGGCCCAGGGCGGCGCCGGACGCGTTGTTCCAGCGCCCGAGCGCGTCCCCCGCCTCGCCGCCGCGCAGATCGCTCCGGGCGGTGGCGTGCCAGTGGCGCTCGACGGCGGCGACGGCCCGCCGGAGGAAGCCGGGGTCCGCGGCGTCCTCCCGGCCGGTGGCCTTCACGGGCTCCGGGGCGAGCGTGTGACCAAAGATCATCTCGGCTCCCGCCTTGCACCAGATCGCCAGGTTGTCCCCCTCCGCGGTGATCGCCCCGTCCGCGTTGGCGGCGAACTCCGCCAGCCCGTTCACCGGGAACAGGGCCCTGGCGCCGCAGCGCTCCCGGCTCTCGACCGTGATGTCCCGGGCCCGCCAGGTGATCCAGCCCTTGGCGACCGCCACGAGACGCTCGGCCTCGGCCCGCTCCCCGGGCCCGTGGGTGACCCAGCGCTCGGTGACCTCCCGGTGCAGGAAGGTCATGGCATAGGCGATGGCCACGTGTTCGAGCAGCCGCGCGTGGTGGCTGCGGTGGGCGGCCAGCGGGACCCGCTGTCCCGCCACCGGGCCGGAGATCCGCCGGGTGTGCGCGTAACGTACGGCGATGGCCAAGGCCGCCCGGCAGCCGCCGAGCGTGCTCGCGCTCATGCACAGCTTCCCGACCGTCACCCGGCCGATGGCGTGCAGGAACCGCTTGCGCGGGCTGCCCACCGCGCTGGTGAACGCGCCGTCCGCCGACAGCCGTCCGTGCTCGCCCTGGACGAGCGCGGTCCGGGGCAGGAACACCTGGTCGAAGCTGGTGACACAGTGGTCCACGGGGCTGCCGATCCGTTCCGGAAGCATCGTCACGGTGATGCCCGGCAGGGTCCCCCGGTGATCGCTCAGCGGGGTGAGGAAGAGGAAGACCCCCTGGTCCTGGCCGTCGATCAGCAACCGGGCCGCCACGACCGCGGTCTTCGGCCCGCCGGCCGGGCTGGTGTTGGGCATGTACTTCTGCGCACCCTCGTGCGGGGTGTGCAGCACGAACCCGTCGCGCTCGCGGTCGTACCGGGCGACGGTCTCCAGCGCGGCGGCGTCGTTGCCGTGCCCGCGCTCGGTGCACAGGAAGGTGCCGGTACGGGCCAGGGCGGCGAACTCGCTCACGTCGCGTGACGGCGAGATCACGTCGTCCAGCAGGCTCCCGAGGAAGAGGTTGTAGTGGATGCCGGCCACGGTCGCCGTGGCGCCGTCCACCACCGAGGCCCACTCGTGCAGGGCCGCCAGCCCGCGCGGATCCCGGGCCAGGCGCTCGGGCGAGGACAGTTCTTCGTTCAGGGCCCGCAGGCGGTCGTAGGAGAGCTGCCACCTCTCCTCGGTGCGGGCGTCGCCGGGGTGCCGGAAGAGTTCCGTCGAGATCGCCTTGCGCCAGCGGCCGTGGGCGTCGGGGCCCTCGGGGCCGTCGTGGAACAGGAGTCGGGTGAGCCCGGAGGTGTCGAGAGCGGGCGAGGAATCGGTCACGGGGGCAGTGTTGATCAACACGACTCGACCAACGACGAGGACCGGCCATCGGAAACCATCCGAAATCACTGTCGGTCAATAGTCGTTGAGGTTGGCGCGCGGCGTGGCGCGGCCCGCTGACCATGCGCCGACCGGGTCCCCGCCGCCCCCGTCAGAGCCGCGCCGCCTTCAGCCCCATGTGGAGCAGCAGCCGGTCCTCCCCCTCGTCCAGATCGAGGCCCGTGAGCTGTTCCACGCGGGCCAGGCGGTAGTAGAGGGTCTGGCGGTGGATGCCGAGGGCCGCGGCCGTGCGGCCGGCCTGGCCGGCGCAGTCGAGGAACGCCTCGGCGGTGCGGGCCAGTTCGGCGTGGGCCGCGGCCAGCAGGGGGCGTACGGAGGGGTCCGCGGCGGCCTCCGGGGGCAGCGCGGCCAGCGCGCGGTACGGGCCGATGTCCGCCCACTCCGCGACCGGGCCCAGCCGGGGCTCCGCCGCCGCGGCGCGCGCCGCGGACAGCGCCTCCACCCAGGCGGCCGACAGCTCGGCGAGGCCGCGGCGCGGCGCGGCGAGCCCGGCCGTCGCGGACACGGGCGCGACGCCCGCCGCCGGCGGGCCGCCCGCGCGCGGTGAGCGCAGCAGCCGGTCGGCGGCCGTCCGCGCCGGCGCCGGGGTGGTCAGGGCCCGCAGCCTGATCAGCGCGGCCAGGGCAGGCGAGCCGTCCGGCAGGCTGTCCGGCACCGCGCACAGCGCCGCCACGCCCGACTGCGCCGCCAGCGCCGAACCGCCGCCCTCGGCCTCCTCGCCCTCGGCGTCGCCCGCCGCCCGCCACGGCGTCACGGCCGCCAGGGCCAGCGGCCCGTCGCCCGAAGGGCCGAGCGCCTCCCGCAGCGCGGCCCGCGCCGCGTCCCGCCCCGCCGGCCGGCCGATCAGCAGTTCCCTCAGGAGCTCGCCCAGCTCGGCCTCCGCGCGGGCCTCGGCGGCCAGCAGCGCCCCGATCCGGGCGGCGGTCTCCATCGCCTGCGCGAGCCGCGGGTCGGCCGGCGGGCCGCTCAGGTCCAGGCCCGCCAGGTGCTCGTCGTCCAGCAGCCACACATAGCCGTGGACCACACCGCGATGGCGTACGGGCAGGCAGATGCGGCCCTTGAACACCCCGGCCGCCGGGTCCGGCGGGATCCGCAGCGGCGCCTGCGCCCGCGCGATGCCGAACGCCTCGAACCACGCCCGTACGGCCGCCGTCGAGCGCCGCTGGAGGATCGAGCGGGTGCGCACCGGGTCCATCGTCAGCTCGAGGTCGTCGTCGCCGCCGTGCGCGCCGAAGGCGATCAGGACGAAGTCACGGTCCTCCAGCGTCGCGGGCGCGCCGAGCGCCGCCGAGATGTCGTCCACGAGCTGCTGATAGTCGCCCCGCATACGAGCCCCCGCTCCTTTCCCCAGATGTTCCCTATGCCGGTTCTCTTATTGTCATACATCTGTCTGAGATCCCGGCCACGGATGCGTGACAGCTGTCGATGGTGGCGCGGTGGTGCGAACTCTACGTTTTACGTTGAGTTACTTATGCCGTCTCCCCAGGTGGGGGCGGCCGTCATCGTGGAGGTGCCCGTGCTGGGTCCCGTGATTCTCGCTGCGTCGCGCAGCGACAAGATGCGCCGCTTCGTGTCGGCAGCCCCGGGCACCAAGCAGGTCGTCGACCGGTTCATCGCCGGCGAGACCGTCGACCAGGTCGTCCCGATCGTCCGGGACGCCGCGGACAAGGGCCTCGAGGTCACCCTGGACGTCGTGGGCGAGGACATCACCACCGTCGAGCAGTCGTACGCCGCGCGCGACGCCTACCTGGAGCTGGTCGGCCGGCTGAAGGAGCTCGGCCTCGGCACCCGCGCCGAGATGTCCGTCAAGCTCTCCATGTTCGGCCAGGCGCTGGAGGGCGGCCACGAGCTGGCGCTCGCCAACGTCCGCCCGGTCGTCGAGGCCGCCGCCGCCATCGGCACCACGGTCACCCTGGACGCCGAGGACCACACCACCCTCGACTCCATGTTCGCCATCCACGAGGAACTGCGGAAGGACTTCCCGGAGACCGGTTGCGTCATCCAGGCCTACCTCTTCCGCACCGAGGACGACGCCCGCCGCCTGGCCGCCGCCGGCAGCCGGGTGCGTATCGTGAAGGGTGCGTACAAGGAGCCGGCCTCCGTCGCCTACCAGGACAAGGCCGAGGTCGACAAGGCGTTCGTCCGCATCGTCAAGATCCTGATGGCGGGCGAGGGCTACCCGATGATCGGGTCGCACGACCCGCGCCTGATCACCATCAGCCAGGAGCTGGCCCGCCAGGCGGGGCGCAAACTGGACGAGTACGAATTCCAGATGCTGTACGGCATCCGCAGCGACGAGCACGTCCGCCTGGCCGCCGAGGGCCACCGGATGCGCGTCTACACGGCGTACGGCACCGACTGGTACGGATACTTCATGCGCCGTCTCGCCGAGAAGCCGGCGAACCTGCTGTTCTTCGGCCGCTCCATCCTCACCAAGGGCTGAGTCCCACCCCACCCCCCCCGCATAGCCCCCAAGGAGACACGGAACTCATGGACGCAGTGACCCAGGTCCCCGCCCCGGTCAACGAGCCGGTGCACAGCTACGCGCCCGGCAGCCCGGAGCGCGCCCGCCTCGAGGCCAAGCTCAAGGAGCTGGCCGGCAACCCCATCGACCTCCCGATGACCATCAACGGTGAGAAGCGCATGGGCGGCGGCGAGCCGTTCGACGTCGTGCAGCCGCACAACCACTCGGCCCGGATCGGCACCTTCCGCAACGCCACCACCCAGGACGCCCAGGACGCGGTCGACGCCGCCCTGGCCGCCGCCCCGGCCTGGCGCGCGATGTCCTTCGACGACCGCGCCGCGATCATCCTGCGCGCCGCCGAGCTGCTGGCGGGCCCCTGGCGCGAGACGCTGGCCGCCTCCACCATGCTGGGCCAGTCGAAGACCGCCCAGCAGGCCGAGATCGACACCCCGTGCGAGCTCGTCGACTTCTGGCGCTTCAACGTGCACTTCGCGCGCCAGATCCTCGCCGAGCAGCCGGTCGCCAACTCCGCCGGTGTGTGGAACCGCAGCGACCACCGCCCGCTCGAGGGCTTCGTCTACGCGATCACGCCGTTCAACTTCACCGCGATCGCCGGCAACCTGCCGACCGCCCCCGCCCTCATGGGCAACGTGGTCGTGTGGAAGCCGTCCCCGACCCAGACCCACTCCGCCGTGCTCCTGATGGAGCTCCTGGAGGAGGCGGGCCTGCCCAAGGGCGTCATCAACCTGGTGACGGGCGACGGCATCGCCGTCTCCGAGGTGGCCCTGAACCACCCCGAGCTGGCCGGCATCCACTTCACCGGCTCGACCAAGACCTTCCAGTACCTCTGGAAGACGGTCGGCAACAACATCGAGAAGTACAAGTCCTACCCGCGCCTGGTCGGCGAGACCGGTGGCAAGGACTTCGTCGTCGCCCACCCGAGCGCCGACCGCGAGATCCTCAAGACCGCCCTGACCCGCGGTTCCTTCGAGTTCCAGGGCCAGAAGTGTTCGGCCTCCTCCCGCGCCTACGTCCCGCGCTCCCTGTGGGAGAACGGCTTCAAGGAGGAGTTCGCGGCCGAGGTCGACGGCATCACCATGGGTGACGTCACCGACCTGGGTCACTTCATCGGCGCCGTCATCGACGAGCGCGCCTTCGCCAAGAACAAGGCCGCGATCGACCGCGCCAAGTCCGACCCGACCTGCACCATCGTGGCCGGCGGCACCTACGACGACTCGGTCGGCTACTTCGTCCGCCCGACGGTCATCGAGTGCACCGACCCGGCGAACGAGGTCTTCACGACCGAGTACTTCGGCCCGATCCTGGCCGTGCACGTCTACGAGGACGCCGACTTCGACGCGATGCTCGCCCAGATGGAGTCCGTCTCGGCGTACGCGCTGACCGGCTCGATCATCGCCCAGGACCGCTACGCCGCGGCCGACGCGATGGAGAAGCTCCGCTTCGCCGCGGGCAACTTCTACATCAACGACAAGTCGACCGGCGCCGTCGTCGGCCAGCAGCCCTTCGGCGGCGGCCGCGCCTCCGGCACCAACGACAAGGCCGGTGCCGCGTCCAACCTGATGCGCTGGACCTCGACCCGCTCCATCAAGGAGACCCTGGTCCCGCCGACCGACTACCGCTACCCGCACATGGGCTGATCCCGGCCCTTTGCTGAGCCCCGCCCCCGTCCGGCCCCCCAGCCGGACGGGGGCGGTGTCGTATGCCGGGCCCTTCCCGGGGGCCCGGCACAGGTCTCACAGATCGCTCTTACAGACCGTTCTTACAGGCCGTTCTTACAGACCGCCGCAGTAGGGCGGGATGATGTTCGAGTGGGCCACCCAGCCGGTGGTGCCCTTGGGCAGCCCGCCCCGGCTCTTGGCCTTGAGGACGACGCGGTCCCAGCCGCCCGACTTGCCGGTGATCCGGATCGGGTCCTTGAAGTAGAGCTGGCCCTTGACGGCGCCGGACGAGCTCGCCTTGGCGCGCAGCCGGGTGCCGTCGGTGTAGATCATCGCGTTGTCCTCGTTGCAGACCTTGGCGGCGGCCTGGGCCGGGGCGGCGATGACAGCGGTGCCGCCGATGAGCGCGGCCGTGGTGAGCGTGAGGGATACGAGGGATATTCGGCGCACGGAAGCGTCCTCCGGTGTTCGGGTCAAGCGGGCTTTCGGACAAGATCGCGGCGTTGCCGCGGCGATCACCATAGGCGGCGGGGCATGGAGTTCTTGTGGAGACGTTGTCACGCCCCTGTCACGACTCTCCGGCGTGTCAGCGCCGGGGCCCGTGCGCGCGGACGTCGCGGAAGTCGCGTCAGGCGTCCTCACAGGGTCACCACCATCGCGAGCAGCAGCGCCACCAGCAGCGAGTCGATCCGGTCGAGGAGGCCGCCGAAGCCCGGCAGCCGGGTGCCCGCGCCCTTGACGCCGGCCTCGCGCTTGATCATGGATCCGAGGAGGCCGCCGAAGACGCAGCCGGCCAGCACCGCCGCCCACAGGGTGACCGTGAAGGCCCCGGCCACCTCCAGACCCGCGGCCACGCCGATGCCCGCGCCGAACACCCCCGCCCAGGTCCTGTCCGGGGAGAGCGGGGACAGCGGCCGGGCGAGCCCGCCGCCCATCCGGGTCAGCAGCGCGCCCCCGCACCAGGCACCGATGTCGCCGAAGGCGACGGCCACGCCGAGGGCGACCACCGTCTTGTCCAGCACCACGAGCCCGGTCAGCGCGACCGGGATCCACAGCAGTCCGAAGACCGTCCGCGCCGCCCGCTCACCGCCCCGGGCGGTGTCACCGGACAGCAGCGCGGGCAGCGCCCCCGCGACGAGCAGCAGGGCCACGAGACGCAGGTCGAAGGCGCGCGGTGTCGCGTACGTCAGGATGCCCAGCATCGGGACGAGCACGGCCGCGCAGCCCAGCACCACTCGCTCGCCCCGGCCCAGACGGACCATCCGCGCGTACTCGGCGACCGCGACCAGGCCCAGGACCACGGCCAGCAGCGCCCCGCCGAACGGGCCCATGCACAGCGCGCCGAGGAACAAGGGCGCCGCCAGGGCCCAGGTGCACCAGCGGCGGCGCAGCTCACGGCGCGTCCCCACGCGCGCGGGGAGGGCCGCCACGGCCACCCCGCCCACGACGAGCGCCGCCGCGACGACGGGGACGACACGGGTGAGGACGTCCTCGTTGGCTATGTACGTGCTCACTGGCCCTCACCCAGCTCGCGCCACAGCCACCCCGGCCGGAACAGCGCCGTCAGCGCCGAGCCCACCGCGACCACGACGAGCACCGGTACGGCCCGGCCCGTCGCCGCCGCCACGACCGCAGGCAGCCACAGCGGCGCGAGGCCGGCGAAGGCGAGGCGCGCGGCGAGGAGTGACACGACGGGGGCGGCTGCCAGGGGCGCCGGCAGCAGTGCGAGCGCCGCCCCCGCGCCGGCCGCGCTGAGCACGCCGGCGGCGATCGGGGTGTCCGGTGGCACCCCGCGCCGGGCGAGCGCGGCGCGCGGCCCGCCGAGGCGGGCCGCGTACCAGGGCTTGAGTGCGTACAGGCCGTTCATGGGCCTACTGTCGCCCACCGGTCCGCGGGCCGGATCGGCGCGGGTACTCAGCACCGCTACTCGGCACCGCTACTCGGATCGATCATGCGCGCGCTGAGCAGGCGGCCGTCCCGGGGCGCTCCGTACCGCCCGTTCGGAGGCGGCGGTAGCCCGGACGGCCGAGCCTCCGTCTCAGATAGTAGGAAGACCGAGTAATTGTGCAGACAGCTCGCGCGGGCTGTCCTAGCGTGGAAGAAGCCGAACGTTGCGCTCCATCGAGCGATCAGCGGTTGTGGCCCCGTGCGCGAGCGCAGGTGATCCCTGCGGCGCCCCGGCCCCCGCGTCCCTTCCGGCTCTCCGGCCCACCACGCCCCGGCCCCGGCGCTCCCACCTTCCGCCGCCGCCGGGAACGGCGGGCCGGAGACAGGCAGCCACACCCGACGCCGCGCGCCTCGTAAGCGCGCTCCCACGCAGAGGAGACGTGACCCCATGGCCGACACCACCGCCCGCAGGACCCGCCGCTCCGTACGCCGCGCCGACAGCACCCAGCGCGCGGCCGACCGCGTGAACGCCGCCGCCGCGCTCCAGCGGGCGCTGGACCGCCGCGACAACGGCGGCGTCACCGGTCACTGAACGCCGCCGGCCCCGAGAGGGGCCCGGGCGCCGGCGGGCCCGCGTGTCGTCCGGCCGGGTTCAGCGCCCCGGCCGGACGACGTCGAAGTGGTCGATCCGCTCGCCGTTCTCCGCCAGGGCCGTCACCCGCAGCCGCGGCCGCCCGCCCGGTACGGCCGGTTCCACGTCGACGGCGAGGAAGGAGTAGCCGGTGTAGCGCACCCGCGACCACTCCACCGTCTCCGGTCGCTTCACCCCGCCCTTGCCCCAGGAGTAACTGGCGACGCCGTCCAGGTCCTTGACGTGGCCCTCGTAGCTGTCCGGCGCCGGGAAGTCGTACAGCGACTTCCCGGCGCCCCCGGCGGTGACGTACACGATGCCGTCGCGCGGGGATTCGACGGTCGCCCCGATGGGCACCGGCTTCGTGACCCGCCCGCCCCGGATCGCGTCGGTCCGTTCGTAGACGTGGTTGTGGCCGTTGATGACGAGATCGACCTGGTGCTTCTCGAACAGCGGCAGCCATTCCTCGCGCACGGCGCCGTCCGAGGCGTGCGCCTTCGTCGTGGAGAAGGCGCAGTGGTGGAAGAAGACCACGAGGAAGTCGAGGTCCCGGCGCCCGCGCAGCTCGCCGAGGCGCCGGTCGAGCCAGCGGGTCTGCCGGCCGCCGGTGTAGCCGGTGTTGGCCGTGATCTCGTACGAGATGTCGTTGGCGTCGAGCGCGACGACACCGGTGTTGCCGTAGGCGAAGGAGTAGACGCCGGGCGCGGTCCGCGGGTCGACGCCGTTGTCCGGCAGCGTCCAGCGGGCGCTCTGCCCGCCGTAGCCGTTGGGGGAGTACCACGCCTCCATGTCGTGGTTGCCCGTGGTCACCATCCAGGGCACGGACCCGGCCACCGACTCGGTCTGGGCGAGGAACTGGTCCCACACCCGCGCGTCGTAGACGTCCGTCGGCTTCCCGGCGCCGCTGTCGTCGGCGTAGCAGATGTCGCCGGCGTGCAGGTGGAAGGCCGGGTCCCGGCCCAGGATCAGCTGGTCGTTGGCGAGCGCGTGATAGCTGACGCCCTGGTCGCCGAAGGCGGTGAAGGTGAACCTCTCGGCGTGCGCCGGGGCGGTGCGGAAGGTGCCGATCGTCCGGAAGTGGCGCGGGTCGGCCGGGTCGTGGCCTTCGTGGCCGACGCCGTAGTAGTACGTCCGGCCGGGGCGGAGGCCGTCCAGGGCCGCGTGCAGATAGAACTGGTCGACGGCGGGCAGCTTCCCGGACAGGGACGGGGTGTGCAGGTTCCGGACCTCGGCCTCGATCCGCCGCCCGAGGTCCCAGGGCTCGGCCCCCACCCGGACGAACGGCTTCCGGACGGCGGACGGCACCTGCCAGGAGATCCGCATCCGGGTCCGCGGGTCGGAGCCGAAGGCGAGGTGCCGGCCGAAGGGCGCGACGTGCCGGCCGTCCACCAGGCCGGTGGCGGGTGTGGTCAGCAGGCCGGGAGAGGCGAGCGCGCGGGCGGCGGGCCGCCGGGCGTACGCACCGGGGGCGCCGCCGATCAGGCCCGTGCCCGCGACGGCGCCGGCCGCCGCGGCCCCGGCGCGGAGCGCGCCCCGCCGGGTCAGCCGCGTACGGAGGTACTCGTGTTGTTCCGGCATGGTCATACGGCTCGCGAGGTGCTCCGGGATGCCTACCCGTGGTGTGTCCATGCGGCCGAACGTGCCAGGAACCGACGGCTCCGGTATGGACTTCGGGTGAATACGGCCTTTCCGGATCGCGATACGTCCGCATGGTGGACGGTGTGTGTCAACCAGCGGGACGGGGGAGTACGGTCCGCGTATGTCTCGCAGCATTCGCCTCGCAGTGATCCCCGGTGACGGTATCGGCCCGGAGGTCGTGGCCCAGGGCCTCAAGGTCCTCTCGGCCGCCCTCCCTTCGGACGTCAAGCTGGAGACCCGGGAGTACGACCTCGGCGCCCGCCGCTGGCACGCCACCGGGGAGACCCTGCCGGACGCCGAGCTCGCGTCCCTCAAGGACCACGACGCGATCCTGCTCGGCGCGATCGGCGACCCCTCCGTGCCCTCCGGCGTCCTGGAGCGCGGGCTGCTGCTCAAGCTGCGCTTCGCCTTCGACCACTATGTGAACCTGCGCCCCTCACGGCTCTTCCCCGGCACGGCCACCCCGCTCGCCGGCCGCCCCGAGATCGACTTCGTCGTCGTCCGGGAGGGCACCGAGGGCCCGTACGTCGGCAACGGCGGCAGCCTGCGCACCGGCACCCCCGCCGAGGTCGCCACCGAGGTCAGCCTCAACACCGCGTACGGCGTGGAGCGCGTGGTGCGCGACGCCTACGAGCGCGCCCAGGCCCGGCCGCGCAAGAAGCTGACCCTCGTCCACAAGAACAACGTCCTCGTCCACGCGGGCCACCTGTGGAAGAACATCTTCGACCGCGTCGGCCGTGAGTACCCCGAGGTCACCACCGACTACCTGCACGTCGACGCCGCGACGATCTTCTTCGTCACCCGGCCCGAGCGCTTCGACGTGATCGTCACCGACAACCTCTTCGGCGACATCCTCACCGACCTCGCGGCCGCCGTCACCGGCGGCATCGGCCTCGCCGCCTCCGGCAACATCAACCCGGCCGGCACCTACCCCTCGATGTTCGAGCCGGTGCACGGCTCCGCGCCGGACATCGCGGGCACCGGCAAGGCCGACCCGACGGCCACCGTCCTCTCCGTGGCACTGCTGCTCCGCCACCTCGGCCACGCGCCGGAGGCGGCCCGTATCGAGGCCGCCGTCGAGGCGGACCTGGCCGCCCGCGACGGCTCCCCGAGGACGACCGAGCAGGTCGGGGACGCCCTGGCGGCGCGAGTAACGGGCTGACCCGGCCGCTGTGCTACCGCGCGGCCGGGTGCGACCATCGACCCTGGGCCGCGCACACGTTTCCGTACCCGGCCCCACGCGAGCGATAATCGAACGTGGGGCCGCGGCATGAGAGGAAGCTCGGACGTCCTGGAGCCACCTGGACGGAGTGAGCGCGGTCCGCCACACACAAATGTGAAGGACACGCATCCATGACGACGCCCACGATCGAGCTCAAGCCCTCCGCGCACCCGCTGTCCGACGCAGAGCGCGAGCGGATCCTCGCCAACCCCGGTTTCGGCCGCCACTTCACCGACCACATGGTCACCATCAAGTGGACCGAGGGCCGCGGCTGGCACGACGCCCAGCTCGTTCCGTACGCGCCCCTGTCGCTCGACCCGGCGAACATGACCCTGCACTACGCGCAGGAGATCTTCGAGGGCCTGAAGGCGTACCGCGGCCCCGACGGCTCGGTCGCCACCTTCCGCCCCGAGGCCAACGCCGAGCGCTTCCGGAAGTCCGCCCGCCGCCTGGCCATGCCCGAGCTGCCGGTCGAGACCTTCATCGCGGCGTGCGACGCGCTCGTCCAGCAGGACAAGGCGTGGGTGCCGGCGCACGGCGGCGAGGCGTCCCTTTACCTGCGTCCCTTCATGATCGCCACGGAGGTCGGCCTCGGCGTCAAGCCGGCCAACGAATACCTCTTCATCGTGATCGCCTCGCCCGCCGGCGCCTACTTCCCCGGCGGCGTGAAGCCGGTCTCCGTCTGGCTGTCGGAGAACTACGTCCGCGCCGTCCCCGGCGGCATGGGCTTCGCCAAGACCGGCGGCAATTACGCGGCCTCCCTGCTGGCCCAGGCCGAGGCGGCCGAGAAGGGCTGCGACCAGGTCGTCTGGCTCGACGCCCTGGAGCACAAGTGGGTCGAGGAAATGGGCGGCATGAACCTGTACTTCGTGTACGGGTCCGCGTCCAATGAGAAGCCTGTGATCGTCACCCCCGAGCTCACCGGCTCCCTCCTCGCCGGCATCACCCGTGACTCGCTGCTCACCGTCGCCAAGGACCTCGGCTTCGAGTCCGCCGAGGGCCGTATCTCCACCGAGGACTGGAAGCGCGACACCGAGAACGGCACCCTCACCGAGGTCTTCGCCTGCGGCACGGCCGCGGTCATCACCCCGGTCGGCTCGGTCAAGTCGGCGGGCGCCGACTGGACGCAGGGCGACGGGACGCCGGGCGAGGTCACGATGAAGCTCCGCAAGGCGCTCCTCGACATCCAGACCGGTGCCGCCGAGGACACCCACGGCTGGATGCACCGCCTGGGCTGAGGCCGCGACCACAACGCACGCAAGTACGCGTGATCGTTGCCGGCCGGACCCTTGTCCGAACCCGGACTGTTCCGTCACCGTGATCGCTCATGGGACAGCACTGGAAGAAGATCTGGGTCGGCTCGGCCGGCAACATGGTCGAGTGGTTCGACTGGTTCGTCTACGCCAGTTTCGCCACCTATTTCGCAGGGTCCTTCTTCCCCGAGGGCAATGACACCGCCAAGCTCATGAACACCGCCGGGATCTTCGCCGTCGGTTTCTTCATGCGGCCGGTCGGCGGCTGGCTGCTGGGCCGGGTCGGCGACCGGCGCGGCCGGAAGGCCGCGCTCACGCTGACCGTCACCCTGATGTCCGCGTCCGCCGTGCTGATCGCCGTCGCCCCCACCTACGCGGTCGCGGGCTACGGCGGCGTCGCCGTCCTGCTCGTCGCCCGGCTGCTCCAGGGCCTCTCCGTCGGCGGCGAGTACGCGGCCAGCGCCACGTACCTCACCGAGGCGTCCGCGCCCGGCCGGCGCGGCTTCGCCTCCAGCTTCCAGTACGTGTCCATGACCGCGGGCCAGATCCTCGGCCTGGGCATCCAGATCATCCTCCAGCGCACGCTCACCAGCGGCGAACTGCACAGCTGGGGCTGGCGCATCCCCTTCGTCGTGGGGGCGCTCGGCGCGGCCGTCATCTTCTACCTACGGCGCAACATGCTGGAGACGGAGGTGTACGACGCGGCCGACGACACCCCGGAGCGGGAACGCGGCACGATGCGGGCGCTGCTGCGGCACAAGCGCGAGGCGTTCCTGGTGATCGCGCTGACCATGGGCGGCACCCTCGCGTACTACACGTACACCACCTATCTGACGAAGTACCTCTCCAACAGCGTCGGCCTGCCCAAGCAGACCGCCACCCTCGTCAGCTTCTGCGCGCTGCTGGTCTTCGCCTGCCTCCAGCCGCTGGCCGGCGCGCTGTCGGACCGGATCGGCCGCCGGCCGCTGCTGATCACCTTCGCGGTGGGCGCCACCTTCCTGACCGTGCCGATCATGTCGCTGCTCAAGCACGCCGGGTCCTTCTGGCCGGCGCTGGGCCTGTCCCTGGTCGCGCTGGTCGTCATCACGGGCTACACGTCGATCAACGCGTGTGTGAAGGCCGAGCTGTTCCCGACGGGCGTACGGTCGCTGGGCGTCGCCCTGCCGTACGCGATCGCCAACGCGCTCTTCGGCGGGACGGCGGAGTACGTGGCGCTGTGGTTCAAGAACAGCGGTATCGAGTCGGGCTTCTCCTGGTACGTGGCGGGTTGTGCGGCGGTGTCCCTGGTCGTCTATCTGACGATGCGGGAGACGCGCGACATCGACCTGAAGCGGGTGGGGGAGGAGGGGGAGCGGGGAGGACCGGCGGGCCGGCCGGACCAAGGGGGTCAGCCGGACCAGGCGGCGGACCAGGCGGGCCAGGCGGCGGACCAGGCGGGCCAGGCGGCGGACCAGGCGGGTCAGGCCGCGCGTCCGGCCTGACCGGTCATCCGGCTCACCGGATGCTCAGGGCATCGGTGACCGCATGGTGAGACCAATCCCCACAAACCCGGGAACCCTGCCAGGATGGCCACCATGCTCTCGTTCGCCATGATTATTGGCAGCAGGCGCGCCGGTCCGCAGTGATCGCCTCGTACCACCCGTACGTCGCGGCCACCGTCGTCCCAGACCCGCGCGCAGACCTCTCGCACCCGCGAGGGGTCTTTTCGTTTCCCGGCCCACCTTCAGCCGGGGCGGAGCGCACGCGGGACCATCAGGGGATGGTGGAGCCGGTCATTCCGGTAGACCGAGATCCCGACAGGAGTCAGAGCAGCATGACGGACGCAACCGACGACAGCCTTCGGCCCGACGGCCCGCATGACGGCCTCCATGACGGCCTCCATGTGGACGACAGCTTCCACGTGTTCGACACGACGCTGCGCGACGGCGCGCAGCGCGAGGGCATCAACCTGACCGTCGCGGACAAGCTGACCATCGCCCGGCACCTGGACGACTTCGGCGTCGGCTTCATCGAGGGGGGCTGGCCCGGCGCCAACCCCCGTGACACCGAGTTCTTCCAGCGCGCCGCCGAGGAGATCGACTTCCGGCACGCACAACTCGTGGCGTTCGGCGCCACCCGTAAGGCGGGCGTACGCGCCGAGGACGATCCGCAGGTCGCCGCCCTGCTCGACTCCGGGGCCCCGGTGATCACCCTGGTCGCCAAGTCCCACGACCGGCACGTCGAACTCGCCCTGCGCACCACCCTGGACGAGAACCTCGCGATGGTCCGGGACACCGTCGCGTACCTGCGGGGGCGTGGCCGCCGCGTCTTCGTCGACTGCGAGCACTTCTTCGACGGCTACCGCGCCAACCCCGACTACGCGCTGAGCGTCGTCCGCGCCGCGCACGAGGCCGGCGCCGACGTCGTCGTCCTCTGCGACACCAACGGCGGGATGCTTCCGGCCCAGGTGGAGGCCGTGGTCCGGGCGGTGCTCGACGGCACCGGCGCCCGGCTGGGCATCCACGCGCAGGACGACACGGGCTGCGCGGTGGCCAACACCCTGGCCGCCGTGGACGGCGGCGCCACCCACGTCCAGTGCACGGCCAACGGTTACGGCGAGCGGGTCGGCAACGCCAACCTCTTCCCGGTGGTCGCCGCGCTGGAGCTGAAGTACGGCCGTACGGTGCTGCCCGCGGGCGCGCTCACGGAGATGACCCGGATCTCGCACGCGATCGCCGAGGTCGTCAACCTCACGCCCTCCACTCATCAGCCGTACGTGGGGGTCTCCGCCTTCGCGCACAAAGCCGGACTGCACGCCTCCGCGATCAAGGTCGATCCGGACCTCTACCAGCACATCGACCCCGAGCGGGTCGGCAACACCATGCGGATGCTCGTCTCGGACATGGCGGGCCGCGCGTCCATCGAACTCAAGGGCAAGGAACTGGGCGTCGAGCTCGGCGACGACCGCGCCCTGGTCGGCCGGGTCGTCGAGCGGGTCAAGGAGCGCGAGCTCGCGGGCTACACATACGAGGCGGCGGACGCCTCCTTCGAACTGCTCCTGCGCCAGGAGGTCGAGGGCGGGGCCCGCCGCTACTACCGGGTGGAGTCCTGGCGGGCGATCGCCGAGGACCGCCCGGACGGTACGCACGCCAACGAGGCGACGGTGAAGCTCTGGGCCAAGGGCGAGCGCATCGTCGCCACGGCGGAGGGGAACGGTCCGGTCGACGCGCTGGACCGTGCGCTGCGGGTGGCGCTGGAGCGCATCTATCCGCAGCTGGCCGAGCTGGAACTGGTCGACTACAAGGTCCGCATCCTGGAAGGCAGGCTGGGCACCGGCTCGATCACGAGGGTCCTGGTGTCGACGAGCGACGGACGGAGTGAGTGGTCGACGGTGGGCGTGGCGGAGAACGTCATCGCGGCGTCGTGGCAGGCGCTGGACGACGCGTACGCGTACGGGCTGCGGCGGGCGGGGGTGGAGCCGCAGGAGTGAGGACTGACAGCCCGTCCGGGGGCACCTCCCAGCGGTAGCTGGGGGAGTTTGCGGTCCGGGGGGTCCGGGGGGTCCGGGGGGCGGACCCCCCCCGCCACGCGGTGGAGCCGCACATCGGATGCGGCGGGAAGGGGCGGGGCTGGGGAAATCCGCCGGAGGCCACGTCAGAGCCCCCGCACACCCAGCCCGTCCCCGAGCAGCTCGTACGCCCGGTCCGCATCCATGTGCGCGTCCCCCAGGACCGCCGCCGCGGAAGCCCCGTCGGCCAACCGCTCCCAGTTCCCCCGCGCCAGCACCTGATGCACCGTGATGATCTGCGCCGCTCCCAGCCGCGCCGTCATCCCGTCCGCGCCCGCCTCCCCCAGGGCCGCCGCCAGCTCCCGCTCGTCCTCCAGCGCGTAGAGCGTCAGCCGCGCCAGCAGGCCGGGCGTGCCGTACAGCAGATCCCGGTAGGCCAGCACGGCGGGGACGTCGCACAGCCCCGTGATCGGGTCGTGCGCGTCGAGCCGCTCGTGGAAGTGGGCGCGCAGGGCCGCCAGGGGCCGCTCGCCGGGGGCCCGGCCGCGCACGACGCGCGCCGCCTCGCCCTGGTGGTCGGCGATGCCGTGCAGGACCAGGTCCTCCTTGGCGGGGAAATAGCGGAAGAGCGTCGGCTTCGACACCTCCGCCGCGGCCGCGACCTCGGCGACCGACACCTGATCGAAGCCGCGCTCCAGGAAGAGCTCGATGGCGGTCTTCGACAACAGCTCCCGGGTGCGCTGCTTCTTGCGCTCCCGCAGTCCCGTCTCCTCGTTCACGCCCTCACCCTATCAGGTGGACGTTACTCAGAATCTTTTGTTACTCGGTTGCGTTTTCTGTTCCGCCGGTCTTTCATGGAGGAACCGAACGACGGAGGGAAACCGCATGACCACCTCAGTGCTGATCGTGGGCGCCGGACCGACCGGGCTCACCCTCGGATGCGTTCTCGCGCGGGCCGGAGTGCCGGTCCGGATCATCGACAAGTCCCCGGAGTTCCACCGGACCTCGCGGGGCAAGGGGCTCAATCAGCGCAGCCGGGAGCTGCTGGAGGACCTGGGCGTCGCGGAGGAGGCCGCGGAGTCGGGGATCGAGCACATCGCGCTGCGCAAATACCGTGACGGCGCGGCGGTCGCCGACCATGTGGCGTTCGGGGACCGCGTCCCCACGCCCGACGCTCCGTACGCGAGCGGGCTGATCATCCCGCAGTGGCGCACCGAGGAGATCCTCCGCGGCCGGCTCGCCTCGTACGGCGTGGAGGTCGAGCTGGGCCGTGAGATGACGGGGTTCACCCAGGACGAGCGGGGGGTGACGGTCACGCTGGCCGACGGGGGGCGCGTCGAGGCCGGTTATCTCGTCGGCTGCGACGGCGGCCACAGCCCGGTGCGCAAGGCGCTCGGGGTCGGCTTCGAAGGGGCGACCGAGGCCGAGGAGTGCATGGTCATCGGGGATGTGGAGGTCGACGGCCTCGACCCGGAGTTCTGGCACCAGTGGTTCGACGAGGACGGCGCCGTGATGCTCTGCCCCTTCCGGGGCAGCCGGCACTGGCAATTGCAGGGCGCGGTCGAGCGGGACGCCGCCGGCCACCTGGTCGAGCCCTCGCTCGCGGCCTTCCAGCGGCTCTTCGACCGGCATGTGCGGATGCCCGGGCTGCGGCCCACCAATCCGACCTGGCTGTCGAGCTACCGCATCAACGTCCGGATGGCCGACCGGTTCCGCGTGGGCCGGGTCTTCCTCGCCGGTGACGCGGCGCACGTCCATTCGATAGCCGGCGGTCTGGGGATGAACACCGGGATCCAGGACGCCTTCAACCTGGGCTGGAAGCTCGCGCTCGTCGCGCGCGGCGTGGCGGGCCCCGGCCTGCTGGCCACCTATGAGGAGGAGCGGCTGCCGGTCGCCGCGTGGACGCTGAAGCTGACCGACGAGCGGCTGCGGGCGGTGCGCGAGGGCGTCATGACGGCGGGTGTCGGCACGGAGGCGGTCGTCACCGACGACATCACCACGCTGGGCGTCGGCTACGGCTGGTCCTCACTGGCCTGGGGCGGGGGGACGTCGGGTGAGCGGGCGCCGGACGCCCCGTGCGTCGAGGCGGGGACCGGGCGGCCGGTCCGGCTCTTCGAGGTCTTCGCGGGCCCGCACTTCACCCTGCTGGGCTTCGGGGCCGACAGCGCGGCAGCCCTGGCGGAGGTGTCGCGAGCGTGCGGAGATCTGGTGCGCACCTGCCTCGTCGACGGGCGCGGGGGAGCGGCGGACATCGCCGGAGCGCGGGGGGTGGCCGCGTGGTCGGCGGGAGGGGCCGGTCATGTGGAGCTGGTGGACGCCGGGGGGCACGCCCGCAGGGCGTACGGAGGGGAGGCCGGGGTCGGTGGCTTCGCGCCCGGGCTCGTGCTGATACGGCCGGACAACCACATCGCGATGAGCGCGGCGGCGGACCGAGGCGCCGAGGTCGTCGACCGTCTGAGGCGCCTCGGTCGCTGACACCGCACGGGGGTCAGGCCTGGGGAGCGGACTTGACGGCGGAGATGTCGAAGGTGAGCTTCACCTTGTCGCTCACCATCACGCCACCGGTCTCCAGGGCCGCGTTCCAGGTCAGGCCCCAGTCGGAGCGCAGGATCTCGGCGCCGCCCTCGAAGCCGACGCGCTCGTTGCCGTAGACGTCGGTGGCCGAGCCGTTGAACTCCAGGTCGATGGAGAGCGGGCGGGTGACGTCCTTGATGGTGAGGTCGCCGGTGAGGCGGTAGCGGTCCCCGCCGAGCTGCTCGGCGGCGGTGGAGCGGAAGGTCATCAGGGGGAAGCGGCCGGCGTCGAAGAAGTCCTCGCCGCGCAGGTGGGCGTCGCGGTCCTTGATGCCGGTGTCCACGCTCTCGATCCTGACGTCCAGCGAGGCGGTGGAGCGGGAGGGGGCGGAACCGTCGAGGTGGAGGCTGCCCTCGTGCTCGGCGAAGGAGCCCTTGACGTTGGTGACCATGGCGTGGCGGACGGTGAAGCCGATGCTGCTGTGCGCCGGGTCGATGGTGTAGTCGCCGGTCAGGGCGGCCAGCGCCGGGTCGACGGGGGTGGCCGTGCCGGCCGGGGCGGCGGTGGAGGGGGTCGCCGTGCGCTTGCGGGTGAAGAGGCCCATGACTGCTCCTTTAGGGAAACGGTGTCGTTGAATGTTCAACGAGAATGACGGTAGCGCGATCTGGTTAAAGTTTCAACATCTGAGGGTCCCCGCCCCTTCCCGCTGCCTCCGACGTGCCGGACCCCGGTCCTCAATCGCCGGACGGGCTGATTTTCAGCCCGTCCGGCGATTGAGGACACCGCGCGGAGCGCGGAACGGGTTCGGGGGCCTGCCCCCGCCACGCGGCGGAGCCGCACGTCGGATGCGGCGGGGAGGGGCGGGTAGGGGAAGAACGCCGCCCCCTACCCCGCGGATCGCGACACACACGTCACGACCATTGCGGCCGTGCCACCACCGTGCCACCGTGCCTTCCGCAACCGGTTCCCCGCGCTCGCGCCCCGTACGCCGTCGCACCTCCGCCCACCAGGGAAGGCTTCGCCGTGCCGTCTGCCCCGGCCTGGACCCGCCGTGGATTTCTCGCCGCTTCCTCCGCCTCCGCCGCCGGCCCGCTCGGCCTGGCCCGTGCCCGGCCCGCGCGCGCCGTCACCCCGGACGACTTCGCCGCACTCCGCCGGCGGTGGCGCGCGCTCATGCTCGGGGACGGCTTCGACGGCTCGGCCGAGCCCTACGCCTCGGTGCTGCGCCGCACCGGCGACCTCGCCCGCGCCCACCGCGCGGCCATGAGCCCCGGGCCCGCCTCCCTCTGGCCCGACGCCCCCTTCGACCCGCCCTCCGGGATCACCCGCAGCTACTCCCGGCTGCACACCATGGCCCAGGCGTACGTCCAACCCGGCACCGGCCTCACCGGGGACGGCGGACTCGCCGCGGACGTCCTCGCCGGACTCGACCACCTCCACCGGCGCGTCTACCACCCCGGCACCACCCGCTACGGCAATTGGTGGGAGTGGCAGATCGGCAGCCCCCGGCTGCTCCTGGACACCCTGACCCTGCTCCACGACGCGGCCGGCCCCGGCCGCCGGTCCGACTTCCTCGCCGCCGTCGGCCACTTCGTGCCCGACACCGTCCTCGCCGACTACACCGGCACGAGCACCGGCGCCAACCGCGTCGACCTCTGCCGCGTCGTCGCCTTGCGCGGCATCCTCGGCGCCGACCCCGCCAGGACGGCCCTCGCCCGTGACGCCCTGTCACCCGTCTTCCCCCATGTGACGAAGGGCGACGGCCTCTACGCCGACGGCTCGTTCGTCCAGCACACCTGGGTCGCCTACTCCGGCACGTACGGCCAGGTGCTGCTCGACGGGCTCGGGCGGCTCTTCGCCCTGCTGCGCGACTCCCCCTGGGAGGTCACCGACCCCGCCCGGCAGGTGATCCTCGACAGCGTCGAGCACGCCTACGCGCCCCTGATCCACGACGGCCTGATGATGGACAGCGTCTCCGGGCGCGCCGTCAGCCGCGGTGTGCAGAGCGCCGATCCGCGCCGGCTCGCGCAGAGCGACCACCAGCGGGGGCGCGCCGTCATCGCCGCCGTCGCCCTGCTCGGCGACAGCGCGAGCGCCGCCGAGCGGGCCCGCTGGCACGGCATGATCAGGGGCTGGGCCGCGCGCGACACCACCTGCTCCCTGCGCGCCGACCCGCAGTTCGGCACCGCCGAACTCGCACGCCTCGCCGCGGTCCTCGACGCCCCGGGCCCCGCCACGCCCGAACCCACGGGCCACCGCCTGTTCGCCGCCATGGACCGCGCCGTGCACCGCCGCCCCGGCTGGACCGCGTCGATCGCCATGGCCTCCGACCGCATCACCTACTACGAGAACGGCAACGGCGAGAACCCGCGCGGCTGGCACACCGGCGCCGGCATGCTCAGCTGGTGGGGACCGCCGGCCACCACGGACCAGTACGGCGACGCCTTCTGGCCCACCGTCGACCCCTACCGGATGCCCGGGACCACCGTCTCCGCCAAGCGGCTCGCCGACGACGAAGGCGGCGGCTGGGGCGTACCCAAACCCGACGCGCGCTGGGTCGGCGGGGTCACCGACGGCGAGTTCGCGGTCGTCGGACAGCACCTCAAAGGGCTGT
This sequence comes from Streptomyces albireticuli, assembly GCF_021228125.1. Taxonomy (GTDB): domain Bacteria; phylum Actinomycetota; class Actinomycetes; order Streptomycetales; family Streptomycetaceae; genus Streptomyces; species Streptomyces albireticuli. The sequence goes on along the minus strand of NZ_JAJQQS010000012.1, from coordinate 1,275 downwards.
CCTCCACGCTGGAGGCCCGCAAGTCCTGGTTCTGCGCGGCCGATACGGTCATCTGCCTGGGTGCGGGCATCACCGCCCGCGACGGCACCCCCGTCGAGACGGTCGTGGACAACCGCAACCTCGGTGAGCGCGGGGCGCCCCTGCTCACCGTGGACGGGGAGGCCCAGCCGCGTGACACCGGCTGGTCGCGCTCCTTCCCCCGCGCCCACTGGGCCCACCTCGAAGGACACGGCGGCTATGTCTTCCCCGGCGGCGCGCCCCTGGAGGCCCTGCGCGAGGCCCGCACCGGAGCGTGGCGGGACATCAACACCGGCGGCGCCCCCGATCCGCTCACCCGCCGCTACCTCACCCTCCGGCACCCGCACGGCACCGACCCGGTCGACGCCTCGTACGCCTACCTTCTGATGCCCGGCGCCGGACCGCGCGCCCTCGCGGCCCGCGCCGCGGACCCGCGCTGGCTCACGGTCCTCGCCAACACCCGGGACCGGCAGGCCGTCGCCCTGCCCTCGCTCGGCCTCACCGCCGCCGCCTTCTGGGCACCCGGCGCGGTGGGGGCGCTCGCCGTGACCGCCCCGGCCGCCGTGCTCGTCCGGACGCGCGGTCGCACGGCCACCCTCAGCCTGAGCGAGCCCCCGCGCACCGGCGTACCCCTGGACGTCGTCTGGTCCCGGCCCGTGCGCCGGGTGACCGCACAAGACCCCTCGGTGCGGGTGCTGTCCACAGGCTCCGCCCTGCGGCTGCGGGTCACCCCCGGCACGGCGTGCGCGACGCATCGCTGCACGGTATCCCTGGGAGACCGGGGGTGACGGCCGCGGAGCCGCCGGGCGCGCGCGGGGGCGTCAAGCTGCGCAGCCTACGGCTCCTACTGAAGAGTTTTGTGGGGTGTGGACAGCGACCACCCCCGATCGGGGGTGGCCCACTGGGAAGCGCCTGTGTACTTCTGTTCCGCCTGCCCACCAAATCGCACATGACGTTGTATGGAACCGACATGAGGTTCGGGCGCCCCGGCCACGTACCGTCTATGCATGAGCAATCTCGAAGGTGCGCCCGTAGAGGCGAGTGACGTCCGTGGGCGCGTCGCCGAGCTGCACGCCATCCGCGAGCAGGTCCGGCGAGGTCCGAGCGAGCGGGCGACCCAGGCCCAGAAGGCCAAGGGGAAGCTGACCGCCCGGGAGCGGATCGACCTGCTCCTGGACGAGGGTTCCTTCTCCGAGGTGGAGCCGCTCCGCCGGCACCGTGCCACGGGGTTCGGCCTGGAGAGCAAGAAGCCCTACA
>NZ_JAJQQS010000011.1 GCF_021228125.1 Streptomyces albireticuli | reverse complement strand
CCGGAAGCTAAGCCTTTCAGCGCCGATGGTACTGCATGGGGGACCGTGTGGGAGAGTAGGACGCCGCCGAACAATTTTTAGCCTCAGGCCCCGAGTTTTCACTCGGGGCCTGAGGCATTTTTGCGTTTAGGGTGACGTCATGCGCTATGACCTCGTCATCTTCGACAACGACGGTGTGCTCGTCGACAGCGAACCGATCGCGAACACGATCCTGGCCGCATACCTCACGGAGCTGGGTCACCCCACCACCTACGAGGACTCCCTCCACGACTACATGGGCGCCGCGGTGCACCGCGTCCACGACCTCGTACTCGAGCGGACCGGCCAGGAGCTGCCGGCGGATTTCGACCACACCCTGCACTCGCGGACCTTCGCCGCGTTCGAAGAGCGCCTTCAGCCGATAAAGGGTGTCACCGAGGTCCTGGAGCTCCTCGTCGCCGAGGGCGTCTCCTACTGCGTGGCCTCCTCCGGCACCCATGAGCGGATCCGGGTCGGTCACCGGCGCACCGGGATGGACGAGTGGTTCGAAGAGGAATGGATCTTCAGCGCCGATGACGTCGGCCAGGGCAAGCCGGCGCCCGACCTCTTCCTTTACGCCGCGCGGTCCATGGGCGTGGACCCCCGCCGCTGTGCCGTCGTGGAGGACAGCGCACGAGGCGTCGAGGCCGCCGTGGCCGCCGGGATGGACGTCTTCGCGTTCACCTCCATGACCCCGCGGGACCGGATGCCCGGTGCCACCGCGTACTTCGGAGAGATGACGGAACTGCCGCGGCTCCTGGCCTGAGCCCCGGCCCGGTCGTACACCCCCGTCCGCGGGCCCGGAACCGCCCGCTACGGTGTCGGGCATGAGCGGCCGTGCACAGCTGATGTGGGACGAGGCGGTAACGGGCTACGACTTCGGCCCGGGACACCCGATGGACCCGGTGCGCCTCGCGCTGACCATGAGGCTGGTCGAGGCGTTCGAGCTCGACCGCGCCCTTCGGGTCACCGCGGCCCGGCCGGCCGGGGAGTCGACGCTCCGGCTCGTCCACCGCGCGGACTACATCGCCGCCGTGCGCGAGGCCTCGGCGCACCCGGAGGCGGCCGACGGTTCGTACGGGATCGGCACGGCCGACGTGCCGGCGTTCGCCGGGATGCACGACGCGGCCGCGCTGATCGCCGGCCAGTCCGTGGGCGCCGCGGAGGCCGTGTGGCGCGGCGAGGCGCTGCACGCCGTCAACTTCACGGGCGGGCTGCACCACGCGATGCCCGGAGGCGCGTCGGGCTTCTGCGTCTACAACGACGCGGCCCTGGCCGTGGCCCGGCTGCTGGAACTGGGAGCCGAACGGGTGGTCTACCTGGACGTGGACGTGCACCACGGCGACGGGGTCCAGGCCGCTTTCTGGGAGGACCCGCGGGTGCTCACGATCTCCCTGCACGAGCACCCCCGCACGCTCTTCCCGCACACCGGGTGGCCCGAGGAGACGGGCGCCCCGGGGGCCGAGGGCAGTGCCGTGAACGTGGCGTTGCCGGCCGGGACGGGTGACACCGGATGGCTGCGGGCGTTCCACGCGGTGGTGCCCGAGCTGGTCGCCGCCTTCCGGCCGCAGGTGCTGGTCACCCAGCACGGCGCCGACACCCACTTCGAGGACCCGCTGGCCCATCTGGCGGTTTCCGTGGACGCCCAGCGGCTGGTCGCCGAGGCGTGCCACGCGCTGGCCCACGAGCACACGGACGGCCGGTGGGTGGCCCTGGGCGGCGGGGGTTACGCCGTGGTGGACGTCGTGCCGCGCTCCTGGACGCATCTCGTGGCCGTCGCGGCCGGGCGGCCGGTGTCGCCCGGCGCGGAGATGCCGGAGGAGTGGCGGGCCGAAGTGTTCCGTCGTACCCGGCAGTTGGGCCCGCTGCGGATGACGGACGGCCGGACGCCGGAGTGGCGGGACTTCGACGACCACGGGTACGACCCGGCGGACCGGCTCGACCAGGCGATACTGGCGGCGCGGCGGGCCGTGTTCCCCGCCCACGGGCTGTTGCCCTGAACCGGCCGGGCCCCGCGGCCTCGTAGCCGTCCACGGTCAAGGGCCCGGGGAGTACCCGGGATCGGTGGCGAGGGGCGTCGGACGCCGTGTGCCAAGGGCCGGCGGAACCCTGCCGGCGAGGGGTCGACCAGGGGTCGGCGAGAGGTCGACGAAGTGCCGTCGGAAACCGTGGCCGGAGGGCCAACGGAAGCCCTGGGGCGCGTTGTACGCCCGTGGCGGGTGTGCAACGCGGATGGGCGTACGCCCAGTGGTGCCGGCGCCTCCGGAGTGGCGTCTGAGGCTTGCTTACTTGCCGGTACGTTAGGCCACGCGTGGGAACTCCCGGGTGAACTTCGACGCGGTGGCCGGGGGTCCGCCAGCATCGGACCTGTGTTGAGCCCCGGCACCTTGCGTGCCCATCTGCTGGCCGCCCGACTGGCCGGTCCCGTGGCGACCACGCGGGAGCGGAGCCTCGGCCGGTACCGGATGTTCGTGGCCCGGGATCCCCGGGTGCTGATCGGGCTGGAGCCCGAACGGGACTGGCTCCTGGGTGATTTGTTACAGCTGATGGGCCGAAGGTGTGGGGTTTCGGCCGACCCGGACCATGCTTCGGGGCAGGATGTGATCGACCCCGATCGTACGATCGCGGCACTCGATGCCTTCGCGGACCGGCTCGCGACGGTGGCAGCCGCAGGCGCACCGGTGTTGCTCGGCACCGGCCACCCCCACCGACTCCTGGGTTTCTACGCCGGGTTGGCCGCCGGGCTCTCGGCGAAGGGATGCACTGTCCTCACCCCGGCGCAGGGTCGAAGTGTCGACATAACGACCCGGTTCGGGGTACGCACTTACAACCTTGACTACGTCCGAGGCGTCGCGCTGGTGCGTGAACCCGGCGCGCGGGGAGCGGGAAGTGAGCCGGGCGCACATACGCATTCACCGCTCCCGCTTCGTACGGCGCTGGCTGCCGCGATGGACGGGGACGGGCCGCTGCCGGCCCTGGTCGTGGGGGACCACGGATGGGTCTGCGGGGCAGGTCAGCTGGGCATTGAGGCCATTGGGCTGGCGGACTCGGACGACCCCGCGCCGTTCGTCGGAGAGGCCGAGGGGCGGGTGTCCGTCGTGGTTCCGCTTGATGACACTGTGCGGTCTGATTACTACCGACCGCTTACTCGCTATGTACTCAATCGAGCGTGTCTGTCACAGTAGGCGGCCGATGGCTGCTCCTCTTCCCCACTCGCATCACGCGCCCCTAACCTGGGGAGTGAGCGCGCAGCGACGAGGAGTCACCGGAGGGGAAGCCGGTGCGCGTCATGTGCGGAAGGTTCAGGTGTGTCATGGCTGCTGGCGAGAGGCCTCTCAACGAGGTCGTGTTCCTGACCGTGGCGGAAGTCGCCGCGGTGATGCGAGTGTCCAAGATGACCGTGTACCGCTTGGTGCACAGTGGTCATCTGCCGGCGATCCGGGTGGGAAGGTCGTTCCGGGTCCCAGAGCAAGCGGTGCACGAGTACCTCCGGGAGTCCTACGTGGGGGTGGAAACAGCCTGACGTGGACCTCGGATTACGCTGTTCGCCCGGTGCCGGGTAGGCTGGCCCGATGTAGGTCGTGTGGGCTCGGACGCCCCGCACCGAGTGAATCGATGTAAGCGAGGGTAGTCGTGGGCTCTGTTATCAAGAAGCGGCGCAAGCGGATGGCCAAGAAGAAGCACCGCAAGCTGCTCAAGCGCACGCGTGTTCAGCGTCGCAACAAGAAGTAAGCAGCGCCGCTGTGCTCGACCCGCAGCCCTCCCACCGCTCAGGCGGTGGGAGGGCTGCGGTGCGTTGCGGTGTGTGAAGCTTTCGCTACGGCTTGAAATGTAGCTCCGTGCAGCGGCCGGTCATCACAGCGCAACAACGACCCGCTACGGTGGCCGCGGCAGCACCACTCGTGGCGCGACGCGACGGGCCCGAGTCGATCCGAGCAAGCCGGGGCATGGGCGGGGAAGGAAGGCGCTGATCTTGGGCAAGGTCGTGCTCGTCACCGGAGTCGCACGGCAGCTGGGGGGCCGCTTCGTCCGCCGCATCCAGCGCGAGCCCGACGTGGACCGGGTCATCGGGGTGGACGCGGTGCCACCCGGGCACCATCTCGGTGGGGCCGATTTCCTACGGGCGGACATCCGCCATCCCACGATCGGCAGGCTTCTGGCCGAACACCGTGTCGACACCGTCGTCCACATGGATGTGAACGGCACCCCCCTGAGCAAGCGCGGCAGCCGGGCCACGGTCAAGGAGACCAACGTCATCGGCACCATGCAGCTGCTGGGCGCCTGCCAGAAGACCCCCTCCGTGAAGCGGCTCGTGGTGAAGTCGAGCACCAACGTCTACGGGTCCGCGCCCCGCGACCCCGCGATCTTCACCGAGACCACGCCGCCCAAGTCCCTGCCCAGCGGTGGCTTCGCCAAGGACGCCGTCGAGGTGGAGGGCTATGTGCGCGGCTTCGCGCGCCGCCGGCCCGACGTGGCCGTGTGCGTGCTGCGCTTCGCCAACATCCTCGGCCCGCGCGCCGACTCCCCGCTCGCCCAGTACTTCGCCCTGCCCGCGCTGCCCACCGTGCTCGGCTTCGACCCGCGGCTGCAGTTCGTCCACGAGGACGACGTCATCGAGGTGCTGCGGATAGCCGCCGGCGAGCCGCGCCGGGCCACGCTCAACAGCGGCACCTTCAACATCGCGGGCGACGGGGTGCTGCTGCTCTCCCAGGCCGCCCGGCGCCTCGGACGGCCCACCCTGCCGTTCTTCCTGCCGACCGTCACCTGGGTCGGCTCCGCACTGCGTTCGGCCGGCATGACGGACTTCTCGCCCGAGCAGATCCGGCTCCTCACCCATGGCCGTGTCGTCCGGACCACCCAGATGCGCGAGACACTGGGCTTCGAACCCCGCTACACCACCGCGGGAGCCTTCGAGGACTACGCGCGCAGCCGGGGCCCGGGGCTGCTGCCACCCGCCACCCTCGCCCGTACCGTCGACCGGATCGCCGCGGCCCTGCCTGCCGGCCGTGGCCAGAACTGAGGAGCGCACCACGATGGCGGACGCGAAGGTCATCCCGTTCGGTGAGGAGCCGCGGGCCAAGCGGAAGGGCAAGCGGGTGGGCCGGGCCCGGACGGACCGCACATCGGCCCTCGCGCCCGTCGGGAGGGTCCTGACGCAGGCCGCGCCCGAGGAGGACGCCGAGGCGCCCGCCGTCCCCGCGCAGGCGGGCCCGGCGGAGAGTGGCCGGGGCGGGGCCGGGACGCCGGAGGGTGACGGCGGCTGGGACCGGAAGCTGGCCCACGGGCTGAACTTCCTGCGCCGGCGGATCACCGGTGAGTACGAGGTGGACGACTTCGGCTACGACCAGGAGCTCACCGACCAGGTCGTGATGTCCGCGCTCCGCCCGCTGTACGAGAAGTACTTCCGGGTCGAGGTGAAGGGCGTCGAGAACATCCCGGACAAGGGCGCCGCGCTGATCGTCGCCAACCACTCCGGCACGCTGCCCGTCGACGGGCTGATGCTCCAGGTCGCGGTGCACGACCACCACCCGGCGGGACGGCACATCCGGATGCTGGCGGCGGACCTGGTCTTCGTCCTGCCGGTCGTCAACGAGATCGCCCGCAAGCTCGGGCACACCCTGGCCTGCGCGGAGGACGCGCAGGAGCTGCTGGAGCGCGGCGAGGTGGTCGGGGTGATGCCGGAGGGGTTCAAGGGGATCGGGAAGCCGTTCTCGGAGCGGTACAAGCTCCAGCGCTTCGGGCGGGGCGGCTTCGTCCAGACGGCACTGCGTGCCGGGGCGCCGATCGTGCCGTGCTCGATCGTGGGAGCCGAGGAGATCTTCCCGATGGTGGGCAACTCCAGGACCCTCGCCCGGCTGCTCGGGATCCCCTACTTCCCGCTGACGCCCACCTTCCCCTGGCTGGGGCCGCTGGGCGTGGTGCCGCTGCCGACGAAGTGGACGATCCAGTTCGGCGAGCCGATCCCCACGGACGGGTATCCGCCGGAGGCGGCGGACGATCCGATGCTGATGTTCAACCTCACCGATCAGGTACGAGAAACGATTCAGCACACGTTGTACAAGCTGCTTGTACAACGGCGGTCGGTTTTCTTCTAGAGCGGTCAGGTTCTCAAGCGGTCAAGCCCGAACCGGTCGCGGCGGCCGGTGTTCTCCCGGAGTCCGAGGGAAGAACACCGACCGCCGGGGCGGCGGCGGTGCCGCGGCCCTATTTCTCTTCGTCGCCCTGGATGCCGAGGCCCGGAAGGATCTCCGGGAGGAGCGGCGGGATGGTGATGTCCGGCTGCTTGGACTGCTTGCCGTCCTTGCCGCCGTGCGTCGGCCCGGCGGGGGTGGAGCCACCCGGGCTGGGCGGGGGCTGGAGCAGCCCCGTACCGCCGATGAGGCCCTGGTGGTCCTCATGGCCGCCGGGGGCCGTGGAGCGCCGCTGACCGTGACCGCCGGGGTGCTTGCCGTCGGCCTCCGCGGAGGCCGGGGGCGGCGGGGCGGAGTGGCCGGGCCGGCCCGGGGCGCCGTGGGAGGACACACCGGGGTGGGGCTCGGAGCCGTGCTTGCCCGAGGAGGTGGGCAGCAGCGACCGCAGCGGGCCGACCTCATGGTCTATGGCCGCCATCAGCGAGGTGACGTCGTCGCCGACGTCGTGCAGCTGGACGGGGAGCTTGTCGCGCAGCTGGCTCCAGCCCTCGCGGTGCAGCGCCGTGAAGGACGAGAGGCGTTGGATGGGGCCGAGGGAGCGGTCCCGCTTGTACGCCTGGTGGAGCAGGCGGTGGCCTTCCGAGACGTCGTGGCGCATGCCGGAAAGGGTCTTGCGGATCTCGCCCAGGTCCTCGTGGTCGAGGGGGCCCGAGCGGCCGCGCTCCAGGAGGCGGCGTGCCTCCTGGAGGCGGGTGGCCGCCTGGTCGAGCAGCATCCCGCCGCGGTCGGAGTCGTCGTCGGCGAGGCCGAGGCGGAAGTCCTCCATGCCGCGCTTGAGCGGATAGAGGTGATCGCCCGGCAGGGCGCTGGAGCTCGCGGCGGCGACGCCGCCGAACGCGCCCGCCGCCACACCGACCGTGAGGCCGCCGGCCGCGAGCCCCTTGGACCAGCGGGAGCGCGGCTTGAGGCGGTTGAGCGCGCGGTGCGCGCCGCGCTTCGACGAGCGGCCCGAGCGGGGCTCGGGGATCCCGGCGGACCCCTCGGCGAACTGTGTCTCCATGGCGGCGATCAGCCGCGCCCGCTGGACGGTTCTCGTCTCGGGGTCGAGCTCGGGCGCGGGCAGGCCGCCGAGCTCGCCCACCAGCGCCAGCAGCTTGCCCTTCTCGGTGTCGTCCACCGATGGGCCGGGCTGTGTGGCCGCCGCGCCCTGGAGTTCCTGGTCCTCCAGGGCCTGGGCGAAGGCGTTCGCCCGCCGGTGCGCCGAAACGTTCGCGATCACAGGCGGCACCTCCTCTCGTCATGACGGTCGACTCCCCTGAAAACCTGGAGGGTTGCACGCCATGAGCGCATCCACTCCTTCGAGTGAGTGGCTGCGGGCATGGCGTGACCGCAGGGAGTCTGCATCCCGCACAACGAGCGGCGCGGCGGCCGGGTTACGCGCCCTGGGAGATGTGACCGCCGGTGAGTGAACGGACGCACCGGGTCAGCGCGCGTCGTCCGGGAGGAGGCGGGCCAGGGTGCGCACCGCGCGGTACTGGAGGGTCTTGATGGCGCCTTCGTTCTTCCCCATGACGCGGGCGGTCTCGGCGACCGAGAGGCCCTGGAGGAAGCGCAGGGTGACGCACTCCTGCTGCTGGGGGTTGAGCTTGCGCACCGCTTCCAGGAGTGCGGCGTTGGACAGGGATTCCAGGACGGAGTCCTCGGGGCTGCGCTCGACCTCGTTGGCGTCGAGCATCTCGCCGGTGGTCACCTCGAGCCGGAATCTCGACGACTTGAAGTGGTCGGCGACCAGATTGCGGGCGATCGTCACCAGCCAGGCGCCGAAGTCGCGGCCCTGCCAGGTGAAGGTGCCGATGCGGCGCAGGGCGCGCAGGAACGTCTCACTCGTGAGGTCCTCGGCCGTGGCCCGGCCGCCCACGCGGTAGTAGATGTAGCGGTAGACCGTGTCGGCGTACTGGTCGTAGAGCCGGCCGAAGGCCTCGGCCTCGCCGGCCTGGGCGCGCTCGACCAGGTCGAGCATGCGGGCGCTGTCGCTGTCGGCGCTCGGGCGGCGCGTGGTCGTGGGCGCCGTGGACGTACCGGAACCGGCGCCCCGGCGGGCGCGTCTCCCGACCGCGGCACCGCTCTCGGCGAGGGCGTAGCAGGGACCGGTGTGGCAGGGACCGGCGGGGACGGGTGTGGCGAAGGCAGGGACGGCGTACGCGGTGGGGACGAAGCCGCGCAGACGGTCGAGGACCGTTGCGCGCAGCGTAGCCAGGCCCGAGGCGTCAACCCCGACGTGTGGGTACACGGGACTCCCAGAGGCAGAGCTTCCATCACGTGCAGTACGGAACCGTTCACTCGTCGTAGGGACAAGGGGGTACCGGTTTGCGTCTGAGGAGAATAACGCTTCGTACAGGCAGCACTACACCGAGTTGCTCAAATCACCGTTTCCGTTCGATCTCTTACCTCTTGGTGACCGATCAAATATCGAACTGTGAAAGGAGGTTGACCGAATTTGGCGAGGGTGTGGCCGAATGGGCAGCGTGTTGTGGCAATCCGGGCAGGGGATGACTGAGGGGGGCTGTGTGAGGGTATGAAGACAGGATTGCCTGAGAGTGACGGGTGATTACGCACCGTGGTCGCTGGGCCGGGTGGCCGTCGCTCTCCGGTGGCGCGATGTGAGTGCTCCGCGTTGACGCCCGGCGGTGCCCGCCGGGGCCGTCCGCCGGGCCGGGGTCAGCGCCACCGGGCCCGGGCCCGGGTCAGCGCCGGCGGCGGTGCAGGGCGATCGCCGCCGCGGCCCCGCCCGCGAGCGCGCCGACGCCGGCCGCGGCCGGGATGCCGACCTTGGCCGCCTTGCGGCCCGTCCGGTAGTCGCGCAGCCGCCAGCCGTGCTCGCGCGCGTGCTTGCGCAGCCGGCCGTCGGGGTTGACGGCGTAGGGGTAGCCGACGAGCGACAGCATCGGGATGTCGTTGGCGGAGTCGCTGTAGGCCGCGCAGCGGGCCAGCTCCAGGCCCTCGGCCGCGGCCAGCGCCCGGACGGCCTCGGCCTTCGCGGGCCCGTGCAGCGGCTCGCCCACGAGCTTGCCGGTGTAGACGCCGCCGATGGACTCGGCGACCGTGCCCAGCGCGCCGGTCAGCCCCAGCCGGCGGGCGATGATCGTCGCGGTCTCGATGGGCGCGGCGGTGACCAGCCAGACCTTCTGGCCGGCGTCCAGGTGGGCCTGGGCGAGCGCCCGGGTGCCCGGCCAGATGCGCTCGGCCATGTACTCGTCGTAGATCTCCTCGCCGATGGACATCAGCTCGGAGACCCGGTGGCCCTGGACGATCGACAGGGCGCTGTCCCGCGCGTCCTGCATGTGCTCGGGGTCCTCGACGCCCGCGAGCCGGAACCAGGTCTGCTGCCACGCGAAGCGCGCCAGCTCGCGCTTGCGGAAGAACTGCCGCTTGTAGAGGCCCCGGCCGAAGTGGAAGAGCGCGGCGCCCTGCATGACGGTGTTGTCGAGGTCGAAGAACGCGGCCGCCCGGACGTCGCCGACGACGGGGAACTCGGGCTCGGCGGGGGCGGCGGACTCGTCCGCGGCACGCGCGGCGGCCTCCGCGGCCTCCTCGTTCTCCTGCGCGGACTTGCGGGCTGCCTCCGCCGCGGCCTCGCCGGCGAGCACGCTGCGTGCCGTGGCGGAGCGCCTGCGCGGAGTGATCCATCCCAGTGCGGCCATATGGGGAGCATAGCCAGTGTGTTCGGGGTAACCGGAGTCGGGACGATGCGACGGTGTGAACATCCTGCGACGGTCCGGTTACTCCCCGCGCGTCATCCGCCGAGCGCGCGCCGCAGCCGTACCGGGTCCACCCGCCAGAAGTCGTGCTGCGCGCCGTCCACCAGGACCACCGGGATCTGCTCCCAGTACTTGCGGTGCAGTTCCTCGTCCTGGGTGATGTCCTTCTTCTCCCAGCGGGCGCCCAGCTCGCCGCAGACCTCGGTGATGACGGCCTCGGCGGCGTCGCAGAGATGACAACCGGGCTTGCCGATCAGGGTGACCGTGCTGTCGGCGGGGTTCTTACGGGCGCGTCGGCCCAGCAGCGGAGTCATGGCGGCCATTGTGCCGCGCCCGTCCGCCGGGGATCGAAACGTCCCGAATGGGTGCCTGAGTCGACTACCATCATGTGTCGATTTGTCGGTGAGCGGGGTCAGGGAGACGGGGAGTGTGGGCGCGTGTTCCCGTCGGTGCACCCTTGGGGTGACGCCCACTCGTACGGCGGTCGCGGCGGTGCGGCCGATGGTTCCCGGATCGGGCCGAAACCGGGCGTGACGCCGGTCACTTTGCCCGGACAAAGCGGACACCATCTTTGTGCACGCGTTCACAAAGGCATAGCCTGCGTTCGACGGGGCGGTCCTGGGACGAGGCGCCGCCCGCAGCCCCGCTCTACCCGCAGGAGCACCGTGGCAACTGGCCGAACTCACCGACCGGCGACCCGAAGCCGAGGGATTCCCGAGGCCACCGTCGCCCGGCTACCGCTGTATCTGCGCGCACTGACGGCGCTCTCCGAGCGCTCGGTGCCCACGGTCTCCTCCGAGGAACTCGCGACCGCGGCGGGCGTCAATTCCGCCAAGCTCCGCAAGGACTTCAGCTACCTCGGCTCGTACGGCACCCGCGGTGTCGGCTACGACGTCGAGTACCTCGTCTACCAGATCTCCCGTGAGCTCGGCCTGACCCAGGACTGGCCGGTCGTCATCGTCGGCATCGGCAACCTCGGCGCCGCGCTCGCCAACTACGGCGGCTTCGCGTCCCGTGGCTTCCGCGTCGCCGCCCTGATCGACGCGGACCCGGCCATGGCCGGCAAGCCGGTCGCCGGGCTGCCCGTGCGGCACACCGACGAGCTCGAAGCGATCATCAGCGACAACGGTGTGTCCATCGGCGTCATCGCCACGCCCGCCGGTGCCGCCCAGCAGGTCTGCGACCGTCTCGTCGCCGCCGGGGTCACCTCGATCCTCAACTTCGCGCCCACCGTGCTCTCCGTTCCGGAGGGTGTGGACGTCCGTAAGGTCGACCTCTCCATCGAGCTCCAGATCCTCGCCTTCCACGAGCAGCGCAAGGCCGGCGAGGACAGCCCGTCCCCCGCCGCGCCCGCGGCGGCCGCCCGCTCGGGTGCGGGCGTGCGCTCCTCGGCGAGCCGGAAGGGCCCGGACGGGGATGTCCCCGCCGTGATGCCGGCATGAGCCTTCTCGTCGTCGGGCTGAGCCACCGCAGCGCGCCGGTGAGCGTGCTGGAGCGCGCCGCCCTCACGCGTGACGCGCAGGCCAAGCTCGTCCAGGACACCCTCGCGGCGGAGCCCGCCACCGAGGCGACGGTCCTGGGCACCTGCAACCGCATCGAGCTCTACGCCGACGTGGACAAGTTCCACGCGGGCGTCGCCGAGCTGTCCACGCTGCTCGCCCAGCACACGGGCGTCGGACTGGACGAGCTCACTCCGTATCTCTATGTGCACTACGAGGACCGGGCCGTCCACCACCTGTTCTCGGTGGCCTGCGGGCTGGACTCCATGGTCGTCGGCGAGGGCCAGATCCTCGGCCAGATCAAGGACGCCCTCGCGCTCGGCCAGGAGCTGCACACCGCGGGCCGGCTGCTGAACGACCTCTTCCAGCAGGCCCTGCGGGTCGGCAAGCGCGCCCACAGCGAGACGGGCATCGACCGGGCCGGCCAGTCCCTGGTCACCTTCGGCCTGGAGCAGCTCGCGGCCGGCGCCGCCGTGCCCGAGTGGGCCCTGGGCAAGCGCGCCCTCGTCATCGGCGCGGGCTCGATGTCCTCCCTCGCGGCGGCCACGCTCGCGCGCGCGGGCGTGGCGCACGTGGCCGTCGCCAACCGCACCGCCGAGCGGGCCCGGCGCCTGGCCGCGATCCTCACCGAGCCGGGCGGCCCCGGGGCCGCCGGGTTCACGGCCGAGGCCGTGGAGATGACGGCCGTCGCCGAGGAGCTCTCGCGCGCCGATGTCGTGGTGTCCTGCACGGGCGCGACCGGCCTGGTCCTGACCGCCGAGGCCATACGGGGCGCCCTCGCGGCCCGTACGCCCGGGGGCGCCGCCGTGCCCCGGCAGAGCGGCGACGCGTCGGCCGCGGCCCCCGCGGCCCCGGGCGCCGTGACCCTCGCGCTGCTCGACCTCGCCATGCCCCGCGACATCGACGCCGCCGCCCACCGCATCGAGGGCACCCGGCTCGTCGACATCGAGTCGCTGGCCGAGGCGTCCGCCGACGCGCCCATGGCCGCCGACGTCGACCAGGTGCGCGGCATCGTCTCCGACGAGGTCGCCGCCTTCGGCGCCGCCCAGCGGGCCGCGCACATCACCCCCACCGTGGTCGCCCTGCGCACCATGGCCGCGGACGTCGTCGCGAGCGAGATCGCCCGGCTCGACGGCCGCCTGCCCGACCTGGACGACAAGCAGCGCGCGGAGATCACGCAGACCGTGCGCCGTGTCGTCGACAAGCTCCTGCACGCGCCGACCGTGCGCATCAAGGAGCTGGCCGCCACCCCCGGCGGCGCCGGCTACGCCGACGCGCTGCGCGAGCTGTTCGACCTGGACCCGCAGGCGGTGGCCGCGGTCAGCCGGGCCGACTCGCGCGCCGACACGCACACCACAGCACGGGAGCCAGCATGACCGACACCTCTACGCGCCCGCTGCGCCTCGGCACCCGCCGGAGCAAGCTCGCCATGGCCCAGTCCGGGCAGGTGGCGGAGACCGTGCGGCAGCTGACCGGCCGCCCGGTGGAGCTGGTCGAGATCACCACCTACGGCGACGTCTCGCGCGAGTCCCTCGCGCAGATCGGCGGCACCGGGGTCTTCGTCTCCGCGCTGCGCGACGCGCTGCTCGCGGACGAGATCGACCTCGCCGTGCACTCGCTGAAGGACCTGCCGACCGCGCAGCCGGACGACCTCGTCCTGGCGGCGATCCCGGTCCGTGAGGACCCGCGCGACGTGCTGATCGCCCGGGACGGGCTGACCTTCGAGCAGCTGCCGAAGGGCGCCCGGATCGGCACCGGTTCGCCGCGCCGCACGGCGCAGCTCAACGCCTGGGCGCGGTCGCTCGGCCTCGAGATCGAGACCGTGCCGATCCGCGGCAACATCGACACCCGCATCGGCTTCGTCACCGGTGGGGAGCTCGACGCCGTCGTGCTGGCCGCCGCCGGTCTCGCCCGAATCGGCCGGACCGAGGACGTCACCCAGTTCCTCGAGCCCGACGCAGTTCTGCCCGCCCCCGGCCAGGGGGCCCTGGCAGTCGAGTGCGCAGCGACCAACGCGCAGCTCGTCGCCCGGCTCGCCGAGCTCGACGACCCGTACACCCGGGTCGCCGTGACCGCCGAGCGATCCCTGCTCGCCGCCCTGGAGGCCGGCTGCTCCGCACCCGTGGGTGCGTTGGCCGACCTGTTGGTTGACGGGCAGGTTGTCACCGAAATGCGCCTGCGCGGCGTCGTCGGCTCGACCGACGGCAAGACGCTGGTGCAGCTGTCCACCACCGGCCCCGTGCCGTCGTCCAGCGAGGAAGCCGTGGCCCTGGGCCGCGAGCTCGCCGCAGCGATGCTCGACAAGGGTGCGGCCGGTCTTATGGGGGAGCGAGCACTTTGAACCCCACCGCCCCGAACCACCCCGTGCACGGGCACGTCACCTTTCTCGGTGCCGGCCCCGGAGACCCGGGACTGCTGACGCTGCGCGCCGTGGAGGCACTCGCGGCAGCGGACGTCCTGATCGCCGATCCGCAGGTGCTCGACGTGGTGCGCGCGCACGCGCGCGCCCATGTGGACATGCCTGCGCAGACGGTTACTGACGAGTCATCAAAAACCGTCGGTACTCCGGAAGTACCTGTCCTTCGGGACACCGCCAATCTTGTCATGACGGCCGCGCGCGGTGGCAGGCGGGTCGTCCGTGCCGTCCTCGGCGACCCGGGCCTCGACGGCAACGCCGCCGACGAGATGCTGGCCTGCGCCACCGAGGGCATCACCTTCGAGGTGGTGCCGGGCGTCGCCACGGCCGTCGGCGTGCCCGCCTACGCCGGTGTGCCGCTGCGGGACGGCAAGGGCCGCGCGGACGTCCGCTTCGTGGACGCCCGCACCGCCTCGGCCACCTGCTGGGCCGAGGTCGGCGCGAGCGAGGTCACGGCAGTCGTCTCGACCACCCTCGACTCGGTCGTCGCGGCCGCCGCCGAGCTGGTCTCCGCCGGGCGGAAGCCCGACACCCCGATGACCGTCACCGTCGCCGGCACCACCACCCGCCAGCGCACCTGGACCGCCACCCTGGGCAGCCTCGCCCAGGTCCTCAAGGCGGCGAAGGTCCTGCCCTCCCCGGACGGCGGCCAGCCCGTCATAGCCGTGGTCGGCGAGCGCAGCGCGGCCGCGCAGCGCGACCAGCTCTCGTGGTTCGAGTCCAAGCCGCTGTTCGGCTGGAACGTCCTCGTGCCGCGCACCAAGGAGCAGGCCGCCTCGCTCTCCGACCAGCTCCGTTCGTACGGCGCCGTGCCCAGCGAGGTCCCGACCATCGCGGTCGAGCCGCCGCGCACCCCGCAGCAGATGGAGCGCGCGGTCAAGGGCCTGGTCACCGGCCGCTACGAGTGGATCGCCTTCACCTCCGTCAACGCCGTCAAGGCGGTGCGCGAGAAGTTCGAGGAGTACGGGCTCGACGCGCGCGCCTTCGCCGGCATCAAGGTCGCGGCCGTCGGCGAGCAGACCGCCAGGTCGCTGATCGAGTTCGGTGTGAAGCCCGATCTCGTGCCGTCCGGCGAGCAGTCGGCCGCCGGCCTGCTGGAGGACTGGCCGCCCTACGACCCGGTCTTCGACCCGATCGACCGCGTCTTCCTGCCGCGCGCCGACATCGCCACCGAGACCCTGGTCGCGGGTCTGATCGAGCTGGGCTGGGAGGTCGACGACGTCACCGCCTACCGGACCGTCCGGGCCTCGCCGCCGCCGGCCGAGACCCGTGAGGCGATCAAGGGCGGTGGCTTCGACGCGGTCCTGTTCACCTCGTCCAGCACGGTGCGGAACCTGGTCGGCATCGCCGGCAAGCCGCACAATGTCACCGTCATCGCCTGCATCGGCCCGGCCACCGCGAAGACCGCGGAGGAACACGGCCTGCGGGTGGACGTGCTGTCGCCCGAGCCCTCGGTGCACAAGCTCGCCGAGGCGCTCGCGGACTTCGGCGCGGCCCGGCGCGACGCGGCCCTGGAGGCCGGCGACCCGGTCACGCGCCCGAGCGAGCGGCGGCCCGGATCGCGTAGAAGGGCACGGAGTTGAGCACCACGTACGGCACGTTCCCGGGGGCCCGCCCCCGGCGCCTGCGCACCACCCCCGCCATGCGCCGCATGGTCGCGGAGACCCGCCTGCACCCGGCCGACCTGATCCTTCCCGCCTTCGTGCGGGAGGGCGCCCGGGAGCCGGTGCCGATCTCCGCCATGCCCGGGGTCGTCCAGCACACCCGTGACACCCTGCGGAAGGCGGCCGTCGAGGCGCTGGCGGCCGGGGTCTCCGGGATCATGCTCTTCGGGGTGCCCGAGGACGCCAAGAAGGACGCGGTCGGCACCGCCGGCACCGACCCCGACGGCATCCTCCAGGTCGCCATCCGGGATGTGAAGGCCGAGGTCGGCGACGACCTCGTCATCATGTCCGACCTGTGCCTGGACGAGTACACCGACCACGGCCACTGCGGGGTCCTCGACTCCGAGGGCCGGGTGGACAACGACGCCACCCTGGAGCGCTACGCCGAGATGGCGCAGGTCCAGGCGGACGCCGGCGTCCATGTGGTCGGCCCCAGCGGCATGATGGACGGTCAGGTCGGCGTCATCCGTGACGCGCTCGACCAGACCGGCCACGAGGACGTCTCGGTCCTGGCCTACACCGCGAAGTACGCCTCCGCGTTCTACGGCCCCTTCCGGGAGGCCGTCGGCTCGTCGCTCCAGGGCGACCGCAAGACGTACCAGCAGGACCCGGCCAACGCCCGGGAGTCGCTGCGCGAGCTCGCGCTCGACCTCGCCGAGGGCGCGGACATGGTCATGGTCAAGCCGGCCCTGCCGTACCTGGACATCCTGGCCGAGGTCGCGAAGGCGGTGGACGTGCCCGTCGCCGCCTACCAGATCTCCGGCGAGTACGCGATGGTCGAGGCCGCGGCGGCCAACGGCTGGATCGACCGCGACCGGGCGATCATGGAGACCCTCACCGGCGTCAAGCGGGCCGGGGCGAACATGATCCTGACCTACTGGGCGACCGAGGTCGCGCGGCAGCTCTGACCGGCGGCGGCTTTTCGACCGCCGGCGGATCCGAGGGAGCCGGGTGGGACCGTATCCGTACGGTCGCTCCCGGCTCTTCGCGTCCCCGGGCTCCCGCGGCCACGCGGGGGGAGCCGATGCTCTACGGTGTGTGCCACGCCACTCACTCCACGGAGGCGCGGGCATGGGCGACGACCCCGAGAAGGACAGCCCCGAGAAGCACAGCCCTGAGAAGGACGGCCCTGAGAAGGACGGCCCTGAGAAGGACGGCGTCGGGAAGGACGACGCCGGGAACACCGGCCCGGAGCGGGCCGGTTCGGAGCGGGCCGCTCCGGAAGAGGCCGACGACTGGGAGTACACCCTTCAGGTCCCCCGGGACCCGCTGGCCCCCTGCATCGCACGGCGCACCCTCCGCACGATCTTCCAGCAGCACGGCTTCGCCGCCGTGGCCGACACCGCCGAGCTGCTGACCTCCGAACTGCTCACCAACGCCTACCGCTACTCCGACGGCCCCGCCTCGGTGCGGGTGAGGGGCGAGGGGGAGCGGGTACGGGTGAGCGTCTGGGACACCAACCCCAAGCTCCCGGCGCCCGCCAGGGCCGCGATCCCGGACGGCGAGGCCGAGCAGGGGCGCGGGCTGGGACTGGTGATGACCTGCGCCGACAGCTGGGGCGGGTTCGCGCTGCGGGACCAGCCGCAGGGGCTGGTCGGCAAGCTGATGTGGTTCGAACTGAGGGCGGGCTGACCCGCCCCGCCCCCGGTCCGGTGGATCAGAGCTGCTCGGGCGTCCGGATGCCCAGCAGGGTCATGCCCTGACGCAGGGTGCGGGCCGTCAGGTCGCAGAGGAAGAGGCGGTTCTCCACCTGCTCCGGGGTCTCGGCCTTGAGGACCGGGCACTCGGCGTAGAACGTGGTGTAGAGCGAGGCCAGCTGGTAGAGGTACCCGGCGAGCTTGTGCGGCTCGTAGGAGGCCGTGACCTCGGCCAGGAGCTCCCCGAACTGGTCCAGGTGCATGCCCAGCGCGCGCTCGGCCGGAGCCAGCGCGAGCTCCGGGTGGGCGGCCGGCCGGGCCTCGCCCGCCTTGCGCAGGATCGACTGGATACGGGCGAAGGCGTACTGGAGGTAGACGCTGGTGTCGCCGTTGAGCGACACCATCTGGTCCAGGTCGAACTTGTAGTCGCGCGAGACGGACGTGGACAGGTCCGCGTACTTCACCGCGCCGATGCCGACCTGGGCGCCGCGCTCGGCGATCTGCTCCTCGGTCAGGTCCTGGGCCTTCTCGCGGACGACGGCCGTCGCGCGGTCGATCGCCTCGTCGAGCAGGTCGACCAGGCGGACCGTCTCGCCCTCACGGGTCTTGAACGGCTTGCCGTCCTTGCCGAGGACCGTGCCGAAGCCGAGCTGGACGGCCTTGACGTCCTCGGTCAGCCAGCCGGCCCGGCGGGCGGTCTCGAAGACCATCTTGAAGTGCAGGGACTGCCGGGCGTCCACCACGTACAGCAGGGTGTCGGCCTTGAGGTTGCCCACCCGGTCACGGATCGCGGACAGGTCGGTGGCCGCGTAGCCGAAGCCGCCGTCGGACTTCTGGACGATCAGCGGCGAGGGCTTGCCGTCCGGGCCCTTGACGTCGTCGAAGAAGACGCACAGCGCGCCGTTGGAACGGACGGCGACGCCGGACTCCTCCAGCAGGCGGCAGGTCTCGGCGAGCATGTCGTTGTAGCCGGACTCGCCGACGATGTCCTCGTCGCGGATCTCCACGTCGAGCTTGTCGAAGACGGAGTAGAAGTAGATCTTCGACTCGTCGACGAACCGCTGCCACAGCGCGAGGGTCTCCTCGTCACCGGCCTGGAGGTCGACGACCCGGCGCCGGGCGCGGGCCTTGAACTCCTCGTCGGAGTCGAAGAGCGTCCGCGACGCCTTGTAGAGCCGGTTCAGCGAGGACATGGCCTCCTCGCCGGAGACCTCGCCCTCGTGGTCCAGCTCGTGCGGGTGCTCGATCAGGTACTGGATGAGCATGCCGAACTGGGTGCCCCAGTCGCCGATGTGGTGCCGGCGCACGACCTTCTCGCCGGAGAACTCCAGGATCCGCACCACCGCGTCACCGATCACCGAATTGCGCAGGTGGCCGACGTGCATCTCCTTGGCCACGTTCGGCTGGGCGTAGTCGATGACCGTGGTGCCCGGGTGCTCCGCGAACGGCACGCCCAGGCGGTCGTCGGCGGCGCGCGCGGCCAGCGTCCTCACGATCGCCTCGTCCGTGATCGTGATGTTCAGGAAGCCGGGGCCCGAGACCTCGACGTCCTTGATCAGATCACCGGCGGGCAGACCCTCGACGACCTTCGTCGCCAGCTCGCGGGGGTTGCCCTTCAGCTTCTTGGCGAGCGCCAGCATCCCGTTGGCCTGGAAGTCGGCCCGGTCGCTTCGTCGCAGCAGCGGGTCGGCGGCGCCGACCTCCGGCAGGGCTGCCGAGAGGGCGTCCGCGAGGCGCTGGTGGAGCGAGGAAGCGAGGGAGGGAACCGAAGCCATGGGGTGGGTGCCATTCCGGTAGGCGGCATGAAGGTCCCACCGAGTATCCCATGCGTGTACCACGGCCCCTCGGTGATTTCGCCGCACCCCGGGCAACCCCGGGGCCACGCCTTTCGTCTGGGACAATGGTCATGCCAGGACCGTATGGAAGGAAGTGCCGTGGCTCAGGCTCAGAGCACCGAGGCCGACTGGGTCTCCCGTTTCGCCGACGACGTCATTGCCGAAGCGGAGCGCCGCGCCCCCGGCAAACCGATCGTCGTGGCCTCCGGGCTCTCCCCCTCCGGCCCGATCCACCTCGGCAACCTCCGCGAGGTCATGACCCCGCACCTGGTCGCCGACGAGATGCGCCGCCGCGGCCACGAGGTCCGTCACCTGATCTCCTGGGACGACTACGACCGCTACCGCAAGGTGCCCAACGGCGTCCCCGGCATCGACGCGTCCTGGGCCGAGCACATCGGCAAGCCGCTGACCTCGGTCCCGGCCCCGGCCGGCTCGGCGTACCCGAACTGGGCCGAGCACTTCAAGGCGGCCATGGTCGAGGCGCTGGCCGAGCTCGGCGTCGAGTACGACCCGATCAGCCAGACCGAGCAGTACACCTCGGGCGTCTACCGCGAGCAGATCCTGCACGCGATGAAGCACCGCGGTGACATCGACGCCATCCTCGACCAGTACCGGACGAAGAAGGACCCCGCCGCGGCCGGCAAGAAGCCGCAGCAGAAGCAGCAGAAGCCGGTCGACGAGGCCGAGCTGGAGGCCGCCGAGGGCTCCGGCGCCGCCGCCGAGGACGACGGCAGCGGCTCCGGCGCGGGCTACTTCCCGTACAAGCCGTACTGCGGCGTCTGCGAGCGCGACCTCACCACCGTCACCGCCTACGACGACGAGTCCACCGAGCTCGCGTACACCTGTGTGTGCGGGCACTCCGAGACCGTGCTGCTGAGCGAGTTCAACCGCGGCAAGCTGGTCTGGAAGGTCGACTGGCCGATGCGCTGGGCCTACGAGGGCGTGATCTTCGAGCCCTCCGGCGTCGACCACTCCTCGCCGGGCTCGTCCTTCGTCGTCGGCGGCCAGATCGTCCGCAAGGTCTTCGGCGGCGAGCAGCCGATCGGCCCGATGTACGCCTTCGTCGGCATCAGCGGCATGGCCAAGATGTCCAGCTCCAAGGGCGGCGTGCCCACGCCGGGCGACGCGCTGAAGATCATGGAGGCGCCGCTGCTGCGCTGGCTCTACGCCCGCCGCAAGCCCAACCAGTCCTTCAAGATCGCCTTCGACCAGGAGATCCAGCGGCTCTACGACGAGTGGGACAAGCTGGAGTCCAAGGTCGCCGACGGCACGGTGCTGCCCGCCGACGCCGCCGCGTACAGCCGTGCCGCCCGCACCGCCGCCGGTGAGCTGCCGCGGACCCCGCGCCCGCTGCCGTACCGCACGCTCGCCTCGGTCGTCGACATCACCGGCGGCCACGACGAGCAGACCCTGCGGATCCTCTCCGACCTGGACCCGGCCAACCCGGTCACCTCGCTGGACGAGACCCGCCCCCGGCTCGACCGCGCCGAGCACTGGATCAACACCCAGGTCCCGGCCGAGTCGCGCACGGTCGTCCGGGCCGAGCCCGACGCCGAGGCGCTCGCCGCCCTCGACGACGAGGCCCGCGCCTCGCTGCGACTGCTCCTGGACGGCCTCGACGAGCACTGGTCGCTCGACGGCCTCACCACGCTCGTCTACGGCGTGCCGAAGGTCCTGGCCGGGCTCACGCCCGACGCCAAGCCGACGCCCGAGCTGAAGGTCGCCCAGCGGTCCTTCTTCGCCCTGCTCTACCACCTGCTGGTCGGGCGGGACACCGGCCCGCGCCTGCCCACGCTGCTCCTCGCCGTGGGCGCGGACCGGGTGCGCAAGCTGCTGGCCGCGTAAACGCGCCGCGCCGTACACGGCGGAGGGCCGCCACCCGGTGACACCGGGTGGCGGCCCTCCGCCTTTCGCGTCCGCGCCGCTCGCCGGCGCGCTACTTCTTGTTCGCGTCGGCGACGGCCGTGACGGCCTCCTTCGCCGCGGTCTGCGCGTTCTTCATCAGACCTTCCGCGTCGGGGTTCTTGGCACCCTGGTAGCCCGCGCCGCTGTACTTCACGGTGATCACGACATTGGCGGTCCGGGTGACGACGATCGCGTTGCGGTAGTCGTCGTCGCTCTTGCGGTAGTCCGAGGCCACGCTGTTCGCCTCGTCGCCGATGTCGGTGAGCTTCTCCGTCTTGGCCTCCTTGGCGCCGTCCTCGGTGGCCGCCTTGGTGGTCCGCTGGGTGACGAACGCCTGGGCGCGCTTCTCGCCGGAGCCCAGGGCCGGGTCGGCGGTGAAGCGCTTCAGGGAGATCGTCAGGGTGCGGAACTGCATGTCCTTGGGGTCCTCGTCGTCGAGGCCGTTCCAGAAGCAGCTCGCCGAGTCGTTGGAGTCGGAGGCGGGGAGCGGGTCCCCCTCCTTCTTCTTCGCCTTCGGCACGATCGAGTCGATCGTCTTCTCGGTGACGGTCTTGCACACCTCGGGCAGCTTGGTGAACGTCGCCTCCTTGACGGACGGCGAGGCGCTGGGCGTCGCCGCGGCGGAGGGCGTGGCCGAGGACTTCTTCTTGTCGCCGGAGTCGTCGTCCGAGCAGCCGGTGGCGACGAGCATCACCGGTACTGCGGCGCAGGCGAGGAGTCGGGCGAGTCGCGGGGCTGTTCGGTGCATGGGTCCTTCGCTCGTTCAGGTTCGAGGGCGGGCCGGGCTGCGCCCGGGTCTGGTCGGCACGGTACGCGGCCGACGCACGGCGGTGGTCGAAGTGGGACGTTACTCGCCGGGCTAATTGCCGAAGTGCCCCGCGTCGAGCTCGCGGGCCAGGCCGTGCGCCCTGCCCTGGAGGTCCTCGCTGCTGGGGACGTGCTGCCGGTCGGTCGACCACTGGTCGTAGGCGATGCTCACCAGGACGTTGGCGGACCGGAAGACGATCGCGATGTCGCGGTGCACCCCGGAGCCCGTGGTGCTCAGCTTGTCGTCGACGAACGCCTCGTCGCCGAGGTCGTCGAGGGCGCGCGGGGCCAGGCCGGAGGGGGAGCCCGAGGGCGGGACGGACGGGGAGGGGGAGGCGGTGGCGCTCGGCTTGCCGGAGGCGGCGCCGCCCTGCGGGTGGGCGCCGGCGCTCGTGCTCGGCGAGCCGGACGAGGGGGCCGGGGTGGCGGGGGCGGAGGAGGCCGAGGCGGCGGCGGTGGGGATGTGGGCGGCGGTGGCCTCGCGGGCGTAGAGCTGCTGTGCGCGCTGCTCGTCGCTGACGCCCGGCTGGTAGGACACCACGCGCTCGAAGTCGACCGAGAGGTGGCGGGTGCCCTCCGGGGTCTCCAGCCGCCAGCGGCAGCCGACGCGGCGGTCGGTGTCATAGGTGATGGCGGCCTGGCCCTTGTAGACCTTCTCGATCTCCGCCTCGCTCTCGTCCTCGCCCGCGGGGAGCAGGCGGCGGAGCGTGTCGCGGTTGACGTAGCCGCAGGGTTCGGGGAGGCCGCGGTACTTGCCGGGCTCGCCGGCGGGGGCCGAGGAGCCGGGCTGGCCGGGCTTGGAGTCGTCGCCTCCGCCGCCGGTGCCGGATGCCCCGCTGCACGAGGTGAGGCCCGCCGTCAGCACGGCCGCCACCAGCGCGGCGGCCGGTGCGTACGCCCTTCGCTGCACTGTCCGTGGCCCCTCTCGCCCGAAAACGTGTTGCCGCCGGTCCGGCGGCGGCTGGACAGTATGTCTACCGCACGTGCCGCCGCGTCCGCCGGTTCACTGCCATGAATCGTGCGATTTGTCCGGCTTTTGCGTTATCTTTCTTTTACGGGGTAATGGGGAAAATCATGTCCTACACCGAGGTGCCCGGCGCCCGGGTTCCGATCCGCATGTGGGCCGACCCGGCCACGGTCGAGGGCGTCGCCATGCAGCAGCTGCGCAACGTCTCGACCCTGCCGTGGATCCAGGGCCTCGCGGTGATGCCCGACGTCCACTTCGGCAAGGGCGCCACGGTCGGCTCGGTGATCGCGATGCGCGGCGCGGTGTGCCCGGCGGCGGTCGGTGTGGACATCGGCTGCGGGATGTCGGCGGTGAGGACGTCGCTGACGGCTAACGACCTGCCGGGTGATCTGTCGCGGCTGCGGTCCCGGATCGAGCAGGCGATCCCGGTGGGCCGCGGGATGCACGATTCCGCGGTGGATCCGGGCAGGCTGCACGGGCTGGCGACGGCGGGGTGGGACGATTTCTGGGGGCGGTTCGACGGGGTCGCGGAGGCGGTCAAATTCCGTCAGGAGCGCGCCACGAAGCAGATGGGAACGCTCGGATCCGGAAACCACTTCATTGAGTTCTGTCTCGACGAGACGGGTTCGGTCTGGCTGATGCTCCACTCCGGCTCCCGGAACATCGGCAAGGAGCTCGCCGAGTACCACATCGGCCAGGCCCAGAAGCTGCCGCACAACCAGGGCCTGATCGACCGGGACCTCGCGGTCTTCATCGCGGACACCCCGCAGATGGCGGCCTACCGGCACGACCTGTTCTGGGCGCAGGAGTACGCCAAGCACAACCGCGAGCTGATGATGGCGCTCTTCAAGGACGTGGTCCGCAAGGAGTTCGCCAAGGCGAAGCCGACCTTCGAGCAGGTCATCTCCTGCCACCACAACTACGTGGCCGAGGAGCGCTACGAGGGCATGGACCTGCTCGTCACCCGCAAGGGCGCGATCCGGGCCGGCAGCGGTGAGTTCGGCATCATCCCGGGCTCGATGGGCACCGGCTCGTACATCGTGAAGGGCCTCGGCAACGCGGCCTCCTTCAACTCCGCCTCGCACGGCGCCGGCCGCAAGATGAGCCGCAACGCCGCGAAGAAGCGCTTCACCACGCGGGATCTGGAGGAGCAGACGCGGGGTGTGGAGTGCCGTAAGGACGCCGGTGTGGTGGACGAGATCCCCGGCGCGTACAAGCCGATCGAGAAGGTCATGGAGCAGCAGCGGGACCTGGTCGAGGTCGTCGCGAAGCTGAAGCAGATCGTCTGCGTCAAGGGCTGACGGAAGCGGGCGGCGTGGCAGCGACCGGCGCGGAAGGGGCTCGTGCGGAAGGGGCCGGCGCCCTGGCAGGGTGCCGGCCCCTTCGTCGTGTCCGCTACGCGTCCTGCGAGTACCAGCGCAGCTCGACCGTGTTGCCGTCCGGGTCCTGGACGTAGAGCGACTGGCCGTCGCCGCGGGCGCCGAAGCGGGAGCCGGGGCCGTCGGTGACCGTGAAGGTGCCGGAGTCGATCACGGTCTGCCAGTCGAGGGGCTCGACGACCAGGCAGATGTGGTCGACGTTGGACTCGCCGCGGTCGCGCTTGAACAGGTCGATGATCGTCGTGGGCGAGACGCGGACCGAGGGGAAGGGCACCTTGCCCGCGCGCCACTCGTCCACGCGGACCGGCTCCAGGCCGAGCGGGCCGGTGTAGAAGGCCAGGGCCCGCTCGATGTCGGAGACGTTGAGCACGAGGTGGTCGAAGCCGGTGACGCGCATGGGATTCCCCTTTCGTAGGGCCGTCCCCCCAGGACGGCCGCGCTAAGAAAGTAACCCTTGTTGATCTTCAGCGCGATCCGCATTTCGTCCTGCGTCCGAGGTCCCGGGGCCGCTGGGCCCGCGGCTCAGCTCTCGCGGTGGACCTTGTGGTTGGCGGCCTGGGCGCGCGGGCGGACCACGAGGAGGTCGACGTTGACGTGCGGCGGGCGGGTGACGGCCCAGGCGATGGTGTCGGCGATGTCCTCGGCGGTCAGCGGTTCGGCCACGCCCGCGTAGACGGCGGCGGCCTTCTCCTCGTCGCCGCGGAAGCGGGTGACGGCGAACCCCTCGGTCTTCACCATGCCGGGCGCGATCTCCACGACGCGTACGGGCTCGCCGCACAGCTCCAGGCGGAGGGTCTCGGCCATCACATGGGCGCCGTGCTTGGCCGCGACGTAGCCGCCGCCGCCCTCGTAGGTGGTGAGGCCGGCGGTGGAGGAGACGATCAGGACGGTGCCGCCGTCGGGGGCGGTGCGCAGGCGGGGGAGCAGGGCCTGGGTGACGTTGAGCGTGCCGAGGACGTTGACCTCGTACATCGCCCGCCAGTCGGTGGGGTCGGCGGTCGCGACGGTTTCGGTGCCGAGGGCGCCGCCGGCGTTGTTGACCAGGACGTCGACGGCCGGAAAGTCGTCGAGGAAGACGCCGAAGGCCGTGACGGCGGCGCGGTCGGTGACATCGAGCTCGTAGGCGACGGCCTCGTGGCCCGCGGCGGTGAGCTCGGCGGCGAGGGCCTCGATCCGGTCCTCGCGACGGGCGGTGAGCACGACGCGGTAGCCCTCGGCGGCCAGCCGGCGGGCGGTGGCGGCGCCGATTCCGCTGCTCGCGCCGGTGATGACTGCGGTGCGGGTGCTCATGAGGGGCCTCCTGGGGCGCAAGCGACGTGGCAGATCCGTGCGCAGGATATGCGGCGGGTGTGCGGGGGCGGCGGCTGCCGGTGGTGTTCCGGCCGGGGGTGGGACGCCTGTGGCCGGCGTGCCCCGGCGCGGGTGACGGCCGTGCCTCGGCGTGCGGGACGGCCGTACGCCGACGGCGGCCGTGTCCCGGTGCTCCCGGCGCCCGTACACCGGGGAACGTGACGGCCGTACGCGTCGGCGGCCGCGCCTCAGCGGTCGCGGGGGACGTACATGATGATCGCGACGCCGGCCAGGCAGACGAGCGCGCCCAGGACGTCGTAGCGGTCCGGGCGGTAGCCGTCCGCGACCATGCCCCAGGCCAGCGAGCCCGCGACGAAGACCCCGCCGTACGCGGCGAGGATGCGGCCGAAGTCGGCGTCGGGCTGGAGCGTGGCGACGAAGCCGTAGGCGCCCAGGGCCACGATCCCGGCGCCGATCCAGGCCCAGCCCCGGTGCTCGCGGACGCCCTGCCAGACGAGCCAGGCACCGCCGATCTCCAGCAGTGCGGCGAGGACGAAGAGGGCGACGGAACGCAGGGTGAGCATGGGCGAAGGCTACGGCGGGCCCGGCGGGCGGGCGGGGCGGATCAGGGCCAGACGAGGCAGTAGGGCTGGTGGCCGTTCTCGTGGAGGCGGCGGGAGAAGTCCTGCCACTCGCGCAGGAGCTGGTAGACGGTGAACGCGTCGCGCGGGCCGCCGCGGTCGGGGACCGTGGACCAGATGAACGCCGCGGCGCCCACCGCTTCCTCGCCGACCCCGCGCAGCGGGTCGACCACGGTCATGGGGAGCTTGACGACCGCGTAGTCGGGATGGAGGACGACCAGCTCGAGCGGGGGGACTTTGTGCAGGGGTATGCCCTCGATGCCGGTGAGCACCATGGCGGCGACCGTTTCCGGCTTGATTTTGGTGAACATGCCGCCCATGCCGAGCTCGTCACCGCCGAGCTCCTCGGGGCGCATGGAGATCGGGACGCTGGCCGCGGCCGCACTGCTGGGTGCCCCGAAGTATTTGTAGGTCACCCCCACCCGGCCACCACTCCCGCTGATCTCCGTGCCGTCCACGCCGGGCGTGCCGTCTTCTTCGCGCCGGCCCCTGTGGCGCCCCCTGCGGGACCTCTGGGCTCGCTCGGGGCCCAGGTCATCGGTGCCCTCGCCCAGTCCGCCACCGCGATGCATATCTCCACCCGACCGCTTTTTTACGCAGGGCAGCCCCCGCCGCGCAACCCGATCATCGTCTCAGAGACCTCCCCCGTGAAGAGCGCGCGAAACGCCCGAGGGCGAGTCCCCGGCAGCCTCTGAGACCATGGCTAGCGTGAGCTACCCATATGACGCCCCAGTCTCGCAGAACCTCTTCGACCGCGCGTCTGCCGTGACGCCCGGTGGCGTGAACTCTCCGGTGCGCGCGTTCCGTGCCGTGGGCGGTACGCCCCGGTTCATGGTGTCCGGTACGGGTCCGTACCTCACGGACGCCGACGGCCGGGAGTATGTGGACCTCGTGTGCTCCTGGGGTCCGATGATCCTGGGGCACGCGCGCCCCGAGGTGATCGCGGCCGTCCAGGAGGCCGTGGCCCGCGGTACGTCCTTCGGTACGCCCGGCGAGGGCGAGGTCGCGCTGGCCGAGGAGATCGTCGCCCGGGTCGAGCCGGTGGAGCAGGTGCGCCTGGTGTCCTCGGGCACCGAGGCGACCATGTCGGCGATCCGTCTCGCGCGGGGATTCACCGGCCGGGCCAAGGTGATCAAGTTCGCCGGCTGCTACCACGGCCACGTGGACGCGCTGCTGGCCGCGGCCGGCTCCGGTGTGGCGACGTTCGGGCTGCCGGACACGCCCGGTGTCACGGGCGCCTCCGCCGCCGACACGATCGTCCTGCCGTACAACGACCTGGAGGCCGTGCACGAGGCCTTCCACGCGTACCCGGGCGAGATCGCCTGTGTGATCACGGAGGCGTCGCCGGGCAACATGGGCGTGGTGCCGCCGGTGCCGGGCTTCAACCAGGGGCTGAAGGACGCGTGCGCCAAGAACGGCGCGCTGTTCATCTCCGACGAGGTGATGACGGGCTTCCGCACCAGCAAGGCCGGCTGGTACGGCGTGGACGGGGTGAAGCCGGACCTGATGACCTTCGGCAAGGTCATGGGCGGCGGCTTCCCGGCGGCGGCGTTCGGTGGCCGGGCCGATGTGATGGGCCACCTGGCCCCGGCGGGCCCGGTCTACCAGGCGGGCACGCTCTCGGGCAACCCGGTGGCGACGGCGGCGGGCCTGGCCCAGCTGCGGCTGCTGGACGACGCGGCGTACGAGAAGGTGGACGCGGTCTCCGCGGAGGTCCGGGGGCTGGTGACCGAGGCCCTGACCAAGGAGGGCGTGGCGCACCGCCTCCAGGTGGCGTCCAATATGTTCTCGGTGTTCTTCACCGACCGCGAGGTGCGGGACTACGAGCAGGCGAAGACGCAGCAGGCGTTCCGCTTCAACGCGTTCTTCCACTCGATGCTGGCGCAGGGCGTGTATCTGCCGCCCTCCGCGTTCGAGTCCTGGTTCGTGTCGACGGCGCACGACGGCGCCGCGATCGAGCGGATCGCGGCGGCGCTGCCGGCCGCGGCGCGGGCGGCTGCCGAGGCGACGGAATGATGGACGGTATGACCAGCGATGTGAACGGGGCCCGGAGGGCCGGGGGCGACGAGCTGACCGTCGTCCATCTGATGCGGCACGGTGAGGTGCACAACCCGGAGGGCGTGCTCTACGGGCGCAAGCCCGGGTACCACCTGTCGGAGCTCGGCCTGCGGATGGCGGACCGGGTGGCGGAGCACCTGGCGGGGCGGGACATCACCCATGTGGTGGCCTCGCCGCTGGAGCGCGCGCAGGAGACGGCGCTGCCGATCGCCAAGGCGCACGCGCTGGACCTGGCGACGGACGAGCGGCTCATCGAGGCGGAGAACGTCTTCGAGGGCAAGACGTTCGGTGTCGGTGACGGCGCGCTGAAGAAGCCGGCCAACTGGAAGTACCTGACGAATCCTTTCCGTCCTTCGTGGGGCGAGCCGTACGTCGAGCAGGTCGTGCGGATGATGGGCGCGCTGGGCGCGGCGCGGGATGCCGCGCGGGGCCACGAGGCCGTCTGTGTGAGCCATCAGCTGCCGATCTGGATCGTGCGGAGTTTCGCCGAGCGGCGCCGGCTCTGGCATGACCCGCGTAAACGTCAGTGCACGCTGGCGAGCCTGACGACGTTCACCTTCAGGGGGGACAAAATCGTGTCGGTCGGCTACAGCGAGCCGGCCCGGGATCTGGTTCCCGCGCACCTTCTCGCGGGCGCGAAGCCGGTAAAGGGCGGGGCCAAGGCGTTCGGCGCCTGAGAGTAAGGCGTGGGCCTTGGATTCGCGGCCTGAAGCATAAAGTCCGGTAAGTCTCCGTAAAGACCGGCAAAAGCGCGCAACCGCTCTGCTCGGCGCGCCCTCTCACGCGATGTCGTTTTATATGGACGACAAGATGCGTAGGGGGCACGTCGAGCAGGAACGGAGACGATATGCGCGACATCAGCCGACGAGGTCTCCTCGGCATGGGTGTGGGAGCGGCCACCGCGATAGGCGTCGCCGGGTGTTCCCATTCTCCGGCCGACGTCGACAATCCTTCGGCGAAGGCGAGTCAGCGGGCCAAGGCCAGCCCGATCGGTGACGGTTCCACCGCCGACGCCGGACCGCAGCCCAACCAGCCGCCCGAGCCGGAGCGGCTGGAGCCGGGCCAGCGGCCCCCGCAGTTCGTGATCTTCTCCTGGGACGGCGCGGGCGAGGTCGGCAACGGTCTCTTCCCGCGGTTCCGGAAGCTGGCCCGGGACCACGGGGCTCGGATGACGTTCTTCCTGTCCGGGGTCTACTGCCTCCCCGAGTCGAAGAAGAATCTCTATAAGCCGCCCAACAACCCGGTCGGCGCATCGGACATCGGCTATCTGACCGACGCGCACATCAAGTCGACGCTGGAGAACCTGCGCCAGGCGTGGCTGGAGGGCCACGAGGTCGGCACCCACTTCAACGGGCACTTCTGTTCGGGCTCCGGCTCGGTCGGGAACTGGACGGCGGAGGACTGGGAGTCGGAGGTCGAGCAGGCCGTCTCGTTCGTCACCGAGTGGCGGACCAACACCGGGTTCAAGGACCTGGAGCCGCTCCCGTTCGATTACCGCAAGGAACTCGTCGGCGCCCGTACGCCGTGTCTGCTGGGGCAGGACAATCTGCTGCCGACGGCGAAGAAGCTGGGCTGGCGGTACGACGCGAGTTCGCCGGGCGGCCTTCAGATGTGGCCGAAGAAAAGGCAGGGTCTCTGGGATCTGCCGTTGCAGCAGATACCCTTCCCCGGCCATTCGTTCGAAGTCCTCTCGATGGACTACAACATCCTGGCCAATCAGTCCCGGAACACCACCCGGGGCCCCCGCTCCAACTATCCGGCGTGGCGGCAGCAGGCGACGGAATCGTACATCGCCGGTTTCGATCGCGCGTACGAGACGAACCGGGCGCCCTTCTTCGTCGGCAACCATTTCGAGGAATGGAACGGCGGTATCTATATGGATGCCGTCGAAGAGGCGTTCAAATACATGGCCGACGACAAGCGGAAGGACGTCCGGGTGGTCTCCTTCCGGCAGTTCGTCGACTGGCTGGACGCCCAGGACCCCAAGGTCCTCAGCGGGCTCCGCAAGCTCGACGTCGGGCAGAAGTGGCGGGCCCGTACCGACTGAGGCGCCGGCGGGGCGGACCCCGGTGAAAGGCGGGCGGGAAGGGCGGACGAGCCGTCGCGCGACGGCCCCCGACCCGTTCGAGGGGACCCGGAGGGGGGTGCGGAAGATCCCTAAACGGACCATGCGAAACTTTTCACATGAGTGCCTGCCGCGCCCTTCGACGCCCTGTCCCACGCCGGCGTACCACCCTGCCGGCCGTCTTCGCCGCTGTCGCGGCCATGGCCCTGACCGCCTGTGGCTCGGGCGACAACCCCAAGAGCGGGGGGCAGACGCAGTTCGTGCAGGGCGCGGGCGGCGTCAGCGTCGTCAAGGACGCGAGCACCCGTCAGGACGCCCCCGACCTCGACGGCAAGACGCTGGACGGCAAGGCGCTCGACGTCGGCAAGGAATACAAGGGCAAGATCGTCGTCCTTAACGTCTGGGGCTCGTGGTGCTCGCCCTGCCGGGCCGAGGCCAAGAACCTCGTCACGGTCGCCAAGGACTACAAGAGCAAGGGCGTGGAGTTCGTCGGGCTCAACACCCGTGACACCGACCCCGCCCCGGCGATCAAGTTCGAGAAGGAGTTCGAGGTCCCGTACCCGAGCTTCTACGACTCCGCGGGCGAGCTGCTGCTGCGCTTCCCCAAGGGCAGCCTCAACCCGCAGTTCATCCCCTCGACCGTCTTCATCGACCGCGACGGCAAGATCGCGGCGCGTGCCGTCAAGGCGCTGAGCGAGGACGAGCTGCGCAAGACGCTCGACCCGCTGGTCGCGGAGAAGTGACCTTGACCCCCCTCGCGACGACGCTGGCGGCCAACGCCGGGGACATGAACCAGACCGTCCTCACCGGGGCGCTGCTGCTCGCCCTGCCGGTCGCCGTGCTGGGCGGGCTGGTCTCCTTCTTCTCCCCGTGCGTCCTGCCGCTCGTCCCCGGCTACCTCTCCTACGTCACCGGTGTCAGCGGCACCGACATCGCCGAGGCCAAGCGCGGCCGGATGGTCGCCGGCGCCTCCCTCTTCGTCCTCGGCTTCAGTGCGGTCTTCGTCTCCGGCGGTGCCCTCTTCGGCAACTTCGGCAACGACCTCCAGCGCTACCAGGACACCATCAGCAAGATCCTCGGCGTGCTCACCATCGTGATGGGCCTCGCCTTCATGGGGCTGCTCTCCCGCTTCGGCCAGCGGGAGTTCCGCTTCCACCGCAAGCCCGCCATGGGCCTGGCCGGGGCACCGCTGCTGGGCGCCATGTTCGGCGTCGGCTGGGCGCCCTGCGTGGGACCGACGCTCGCCTCCGTGAACCTCCTGGCGATGAACCAGGGCAGCGCCGGGCGCGGCGCGCTGCTGATGTTCGCCTACTGCCTCGGCCTCGGCGTGCCGTTCATACTCGCCGCGGTGGCCTTCCGGCGCGCTCTCGGCGCTTTCGGCTGGGTCAAGCGGCACTATGCGTGGGTCATGCGGGCCGGCGGTGTCATGCTCGTCGCCGTCGGTGTGCTGCTCCTCACCGGTGCCTGGGACCACATCATCGGCCAGATGCAGGTGTGGTCCAACTCCTTCGTCCCCGAGGTCTGATCACCATGGCCAAGACAGAGACAACGCCCCCCGCCGAGGACAAGGACGTCGGCGCCGCGGGCTCCCAGCTGTCCACGGCCCCGGCCGAGGAGGCCGGGCAGGCGGTGCCGGGCTCCTTCGGCGGCGTCCGCAAGCCCGGCGCGCTGGGATGGCTCGCCTGGTCGGGCCGCGAGGCCGTCGGCTGGGTGCGCTGGATCTGGCGGCAGCTGACCTCGATGCGGGTCGCGCTGATCCTGCTCTTCCTGCTGTCGCTGGCCACCATCCCCGGCTCGCTCATCCCGCAGACCAGCATCGACGCGGTCAAGGCGGAGAACTGGCGGAAGGCCCACGAGACCCTCGCGCCGGTCTACGACAAGCTCGGGCTGTTCCACGTCTACAGCTCGGTGTGGTTCTCGGCGATCTACATCCTGCTGTTCACCTCCCTGATCGGCTGCATCGTCCCGCGCACCTGGCAGTTCGTCGGCCAGCTCCGCGGCCGCCCGCCGGGCGCGCCGCGCCGGCTGACCCGGCTGCCCGCGTACACCACCTGGCGCACCGAGGCCGATCCCGAGCAGGTGCTCACGGCCGCGGAGAAGCTGCTCAAGCGGCGGCGCTTCCGCGTCCAGCGCGCCGGTGACGCGGTCGGCTCCGAGAAGGGCTATCTGCGCGAGGCCGGCAACCTCCTCTTCCACATCTCCCTGATCGTGATGCTGGTGGCCTTCGCCTCCGGCCAGCTGTGGAAGTCCGAGGGCCAGTCGCTGATCGTCGAGGGCAAGGGCTTCTCGAACAATCTGGCGCAGTACGACGACTTCAAGTCCGGCTCGCTGTTCGACTCGGACGACCTGGAGCCCTTCAGCTTCTGGATGGACGGCTTCGAGGCGACGTACGAGCGCACCGGCCCCCAGCGCGGCACGCCCCGGACCTACGAGGCGCACGTCAGCTACCGGGAGACCCCGGGCGGCCCGCTGCGGAAGAAGACGATCAAGGTGAACGAGCCGCTGGAGGTGGCCGGCTCCAAGGTCTTCCTCATCGGCCACGGCTACGCGCCGGTCGTCACCGTCAGGGACGGCCAGGGCGACATCGCCTTCCGGGGCGCGGTGCCCTCGCTGCCGCTCGACGGCAACATCACCGAGACCACGGTCATCAAGGTCCCGGACTACCGGGACAAGGACGGCAAGCCGGACGACCTGGGCTTCCAGGGCTCCTTCGTGCCCACCCTCGACCTGTCGACCAAGTCGATGAACTCGCAGTTCCCCGCCCTGGACAACCCGCACCTGGTGCTGACCGCCTACCGCGGCAGCCTCGGCCTGGACTCGGGCCTGCCGCAGAGCGTCTACCGCCTCGACGTGGCCAAGATGAAGCAGTTCAAGACCAAGGACGGCCGCCCCTTCGCGCAGGCCCTCAAGGTCGGCGACAAGATGACCCTGCCGGACGGCGCGGGCACCCTGGAGTTCGACGGCATCAAGCCGTGGGCCACCTTCCAGGTCTCCCAGCAGCCGGGCAACGGAGCCGCGCTCGGCGGCGCCGTCGCCGCGCTCGTCGGTGTGGCCGGCTCGCTGTTCATCCAGCGCCGCCGGGTCTGGGTGCGGGCCGTGGCCGGCAAGGACGGGCAGACGGTCGTCGAGGTCGCCGGGCTCGGCCGCAGCGAGTCCGCGCGGCTCCCCGAGGAGCTCGCCGACCTCGCCGTCGCCCTGTACCCCGACGCGCCGCCCGTCACCACGCCCGACCCCGCAGATTCCGCTGATCCCTCCGAAGGAGCGCGCGCGTGATCCCCATCGCTGCCGCAGCCAACGAGAACATGGCGAACCTCAGCAATGTGCTGGTGTACTCCGCCATGGCCGTCTACACCCTGGCCTTCCTCGCGCACATCGCGGAGTGGGTGTTCGGCAGCCGCAGCGCGGTCGCCCGGACCGCCGCCGCGATCACCACCGAGGCGAAGGCCGCCTCCGCGGCCGCCCAGGGCGCCCAGGGGAGCGGCGGCACCGCCGTGCTGGAACGCCCCAAGGTCGTCACCCGCGCCGTCGCCGGCGGCCGGGACGTCCCGGACGGGCCGGGCGCCGCGGGCACCAGCGAGAAGGGCGACGTCTACGGCCGGATCGCGGTCTCGCTGACCGTCCTCGGCTTCCTGCTCCACGCGGGCGGCGTGCTCACCCGCGCGCTCTCCGTGGAGCGGGCGCCGTGGGGCAACATGTACGAGTTCTCCACGACCTTCGGCATGGTCGTGGTCGCCGTCTACCTCGGTCTGCTGGTCGCCAAGAAGAACGTGCGCTGGCTCGGCCTGCCGCTGGTCACCACCATCCTGCTCGACCTGGGCCTGGCCGTCTCGGTGCTCTACACCGACAGCGACCAGCTGGTGCCGGCCCTCCACTCGTACTGGCTGTGGATCCACGTCTCCTGCGCCATCATCTCGGGCGCGTCCCTGTGGGTGGGCGCGGCCGCCACGCTCTTCTACCTCTTCCGCAACGGCTACGAGGAGCGCCTGGAGCGGGGCCACGTCGGCACCGACGGCCTGAACCGCCTGCTGGCAGAGCTCCCGGCCAAGGGCCGCGGATACGTCCGCTTCAAGACGAAGCTCGCCAAGGGCACGGACTCCTTCGTGATGCGCCTGCCGTCGGCGGCCACCCTCGACAAGTTCGCCTACCGCATCAACGCGACCGTCTTCCCGCTGTGGACGTTCACGATCATCGCGGGCGCGATCTGGGCCGAGGCCGCCTGGGGCCGCTACTGGGGCTGGGACCCCAAGGAGGTCTGGTCCTTCATCACCTGGGTCGCCTACGCCACCTACCTGCACGCCCGGGCCACCGCCGGCTGGAAGGGCCGCAAGGCCGCCTACATCGCGCTGTTCGCCTTCGCCACGTACATCTTCAACTACTACGGCGTGAACATCTTCGTCACCGGCAAGCACTCCTACGCCGGCGTCTGAGCCACCCTTACGGCCCTCGCGCCGCGCCCACCGAGGCCCGTCCCCCGCCGTGCGGGGGGCGGGCCTCGGTGGTAGAGCTGGACCCATGGAGATCCCCTCCCTGTACGGCCGGTCCGAGAAGCGGGGCGTCGACGACCACCTGCTCCGCTACGAGCTGTCGGCGCCCTTCCCCGTGGCGGAGGTCTGGCACGCCGTCGCGACCCCCGAGGGCCTGCCCACCTGGCTGGCCGCCGCCGACCCCTTCGAGCAGCGCGAGGGCGGCGCCATCACGCTGCGCTGGCTCAACACCGACCCCGAGGGGCACGCCACGGTCGCGCCCGGCCGGGTGACCGCCTGGCAGCCCGAGCGGGTCGCCGAGTACACCGTCGACATCCACGGCCGGATCCGCTTCGAGCTGGAGCCCGCACCGTCGAGCGTCGGCGGGACGCTGCTGCACTTCACCAACGAGCTGGCCTGCTCCGAGAGCGTCCGCCTGGACTGCCTCGCGGGCTGGCACCACCACTTCGAGTACCTGCTGGAGGCGCTGGCGGGCCGGCCCGCGGACTGGTCGGGGTGGACGCTGGAGCGGTGGCGCAAGCTGCGGGCGGAGTACGAGCTGAGGGGCTCGTAGGCCGTCGCGGAACCGCTCCCTACGGGCCCGGGCGGCCGGTCTCAGCGCCTCGGGCGCGTCCCGGCCTCCTGGACGGGGAACTCCTGCGCCGCCCCCGGCAGCTTCGGCTTGGGCAGGCTCGCGACGTCCCGCCGCGCCTGCTCCAGCCGGGGGCCCGTGTCCCGGGGCAGCGCCGGCGGCGCCGCCCGGGTGCCGGAGAAGCCGAAGGCCGAGGTCAGGTCGCCGAAGGCGGAGCGCCGCCAGTCGCTGATGTTGGGCTCCTCGACGCCGGTCCAGCGCTCCAGGAAGCGGAGCACGGAGGTGTGGTCGAAGGGGTCGCCGGCCGCCCAGCCGCCGACCGTCCACGGCGAGACGATCAGGCAGGGCACCCGGTAGCCGCCGCCGATCGGCAGCCCCTTGACGAACTCGTTCGCCGTGCCCGCCGGGGGCACCGGCGGTGGCACGTGGTCGAAGAGGCCGTCGTTCTCGTCGTAGTTCAGGATGAAGACGGTCTTCCGCCAGACGTCGGGGTTGTCGGCGATGGCCTCGATCTTCTTCGCGACGAACGCGGCTCCCGCCGCCGGCAGGTGCCTCGGGTGCTCGGACTCGGCCGCGGTCGGGATGATCCAGGAGACGGCCGGGAGCCGGTCGTTCCGGGCGTCGTCCTCGAAGGTGCCCTCGGGCAGCCGGCGCATGCCCCGCTCGTACAGCGGGTCGCCCGGCCGGGCCTCCCTGAAGGCCTGGAACTGCTCCAGCATGTTGCAGCCGTAGTTGTCCTGCTGCTGGTAGACGCGCCAGCTGACGCCCTTGGCCTGGAGCCGTTCGGCGTAGGTGGTCCAGCGGTACGGCTTGGGGGCGAGGTTGTCGACGACGGGGCCGCCCCGGGTGCCGCCGGGGTCGATGGTGCCGGTCATCCAGTAGAGCCGGTTGGGCCAGGTGGGGCCGAAGACCGAGCAGAAGTAGTTGTCGCAGAGGGTGAACGCCTCGGCGAGGGCGAACTGGAAGGGGATGTCCTCGCGGGTGTGGTAGCCCATCACGTACGGGCCGTTCGCGCCGTCGGCCTTGCGGTGCGCGGGCAGCCAGCGGTCCATCCGGCCGCCGTTCCACGCCTCGTGCTGCACCGACCAGGCGTGGCTGGTGGACGGGATGGCCTGGGCGCTGGTGCGGCGGGTGTCGAGGTGGAACGGGAGCAGATAGCCCGTCGGGTTCGCCTCGTCCGGCTGGTGGAAGACGGAGCGGCCGTCCGGCAGGGTCAGGGCGTCCGGGTCGGAGAAGCCCCGGACGCCCTTGAGGGTGCCGAAGTAGTGGTCGAAGGAGCGGTTCTCCTGCATCAGCAGGACCACGTGTTCGATGTCGTTCAGCGAGCCGCTGCGGGCCGGGCCCGCGGCGACGGCCCGCCGCACGCTCGGCGGCAGCAGCGACAGTGCCGCGGCGCCGCCGACCGCGCCCGCCGCCGTGCCGAGGAGTCTGCGTCGGGTCATGTCGGGCATGCGTGCCCCTCTCCCTGGAGTCGCGTGGGCCTCAGTCTTGCCCGCAGGACTCTTCCGTCACGCCCGTGCACGGGACAGGAGGAGATGCGTGAACGATGCACCAAATGGCTGTGGAGGCGGGGGAGTTGACGGGCGGGTGCGCCCGGTGTCCGCCGTGGAGCTACCCGATCGGGCGATGCACGGCTACTCCGGACGGCCGGTCGGGCGCGGGTGCCGTCCCCCGGACGGTGGGCAGGCGGATGGTGGTCGTGCCCGTTCTCAAGGGGGGGGGGGTACGGGGTGGGGTCGGGGGCGGGGCGGGGAGGGTCCTCCGGGGCTGCATGATTTACGGCCCCTGTCACAGGAGTGATGAACCCCGAAAGTCGCCGCAAATCACGCTTTACGCCCTCTCCGGAGCCCTCCCCGCCCCGCCCCCTTCCGCCGCCGTCCTGCCGCGTGCCGGGCCGCGCGCCGGGCCGTGGGTCGGGCCGTGGGGCAAGGCCGCGCCGGGGTCCGGGCTCAGACGGTCGGCGGGGTCTCGCCCCGCGGGCCGCCCGTGTCGCCGTCCTGGTCCCGCTTGAGGGACCGGAGGAACTCGGGGTTGTCGTCGGGCGCGACCCACCGCTGCCCGCCGGCCGCGCCCCGGCCGCCCGCCGCGGCCCGCGGCCGCCCCGCGACCAGCCAGGCGACCGGCCCGATCAGCACCTCGCCGAAGAGCAGGATCACAAACACCCAAGCGATCTTCGGCAGGCCGCGGACCTCCTTCTCCGGGGTGTTCAGACAGTCGATGAAGGCATAGATCCACAACGCCAGGATCAGCAGGAACGGCAGATACCTGAGCATGGTGGCGGACTCCCCGGTGCGGCGGTACGGGCCGCTGGGCGGCCCCGATACCGGTCCAGGGTAGTGCGTGCTTGATACTGGAACGCATGGCTTACGACGATCTCCGCTCGTTCCTCCGGGCGCTGGAACGCGACGGCGACCTCAAGCGCATCAAGGCCGAAGTCGACCCGTACCTGGAAATCGGGGAGATCGTCGACAGAGTGAACAAAGCGGGTGGCCCCGCGCTGCTCTTCGAGAACGTCAAGGGCGCGGCCATGCCGCTCGCCATGAACGTCTTCGGCACCGACCGCCGGCTGCTCAAGGCGCTCGGCCTGAAGTCCTACGACGAGATCAGCGAGAAGATCGGCGGACTGCTCAAGCCCGAGCTGCCGCAGGGCTTCGTCGGCATCCGCGAGGCCTTCGGCAAGCTGGGCTCGGTGGCGCACGTACCGCCGAAGAAGGTGAAGTCCGACAGCGCCCCGGTCCAGGACGTGGTCCTCACCGGCGACGACGTCGACCTCGACCAGCTGCCCGCGCTCTTCACCTGGCCCGAGGACGGCGGCTCCTTCTTCAACCTCGGCCTCACCCACACCAAGCACCCCGAGACCGGCGTCCGCAACCTCGGCCTCTACCGCCTCCAGCGGCACGACAAGCGCACCATCGGGATGCACTGGCAGATCCACAAGGACAGCCGCAACCACTACCAGGTGGCCGCCAAGCGCGGTGAGAAGCTGCCCGTCGCGATCGCCTTCGGCTGCCCCCCGGCCGTCACCTACGCCTCGACCGCCCCGCTCCCCGGCGACATCGACGAGTACCTCTTCGCGGGCTTCGTCTCCGGCAAGCGGATCGAGATGGTCGACTGCAAGACGGTGCCGCTCCAGGTCCCCGCCAACGCGGAGGTCGTCCTGGAGGGCTGGCTGGAGCCCGGCGAGATGCTCCCGGAGGGTCCCTTCGGCGACCACACGGGCTTCTACACCCCGCAGGAGCCCTTCCCGGCCCTGCGCATCGACTGTGTGACGATGCGGCGGCGCCCGCTGCTCCAGTCGATCGTGGTCGGCCGGCCGCCGACGGAGGACGGGCCGCTCGGGCGGGCGACGGAGCGTTTCTTCCTGCCCCTGCTGAAGATCATCGTGCCGGACATCGTGGACTACCACCTGCCGGAGTCCGGCGGCTTCCACAACTGCGCGATCGTGTCGATCGACAAGAAGTACCCCAAGCACGCCCAGAAGGTCATGCACGCCATCTGGGGCGCCCACATGATGTCGCTGACCAAGCTGATCATCGTGGTGGACAGCGACTGCGACGTCCACGACCTGCACGAGGTCTCCTGGCGCGCCCTCGGCAACACGGACTACGCCCGCGACCTCACGGTCGTGGAGGGTCCGGTCGACCACCTCGACCACGCGTCGTACCAGCAGTTCTGGGGCGGCAAGGCGGGCATCGACGCGACGGCGAAGTGGCCCGAGGAGGGCTACACCCGGGACGGCGGCTGGCCGCGGATGGTCGAGTCGGATCCGGAAGTCGCCGATCGGGTGACGAAGCGCTGGAAGGAGTACGGGCTGTGACCCGTGGGCCGATGACTGTGGAGGGCGCGGCCCCGGGGTTCCCCCGGAGCCGCCCGAGCGAACCGGGGTGCGGGCTGTGACCTCTGCCGCCGAAGGGGTCGTCGGACCCGGGCCCGCGCCGGCCGGGGGCAGGGTGCGCGCCTTCCTGCGCCTCGTGCTGATCGAGCACTCGATCTTCGCGCTGCCCTTCGCCTACATCGCCTCGTTCACGGCGATGTTCCAGGAGTACGGCGACATACACTGGCTGCGGCTGCTCCTGGTGACCGTGGCCATGGTGGGCCTGCGGACGTTCGCGATGGCCTGCAACCGCATCATCGACCGGGAGATCGACGCCCGTAACCCGCGGACGGCAGGCCGCGAGCTGGTCACCGGCGCCGTGTCGGTGCGCTCGGCCTGGACCGGCGCGCTGATCGCCGTCGTGATCTTCCTGGGCGCGGCCGCGCTGCTGAACCCGCTGTGCCTGGCGCTGGCCCCGATCGCCGTCGTGCCGATGGTCGTCTACCCCTACGGGAAACGGTTCACCAACTTCCCGCACGCGATCCTCGGCCTGGCCCAGGCGATGGGCCCGGTCGGCGCGTGGCTGGCGATCACGGGCACGTGGTCGTGGGACGCGGTCATCCTGGGCCTCGCCGTGGGCGTGTGGATCGGCGGCTTCGACCTGATCTTCGCCTGCCAGGACGTGATGGCCGACCGGGCGCACGGGGTGAAGTCCACGCCGGCCCGCTTCGGCGTCCCGGCCGCCCTGTACGGCGCCCGCGCCTGCCACGCCGTCACCACGGCCCTGCTGGTCTGGTACGCGCTGGCCACGGACGCCGGGGTGTTCTTCTGGGCGGGCCTGGCGGTGGTCGCGGTGGCGTTCGTCTACGAGCACACGATCGTCAAGCCGCACGACCTGTCCCGCCTGAACCGGGCATTCTTCAGCGTCAACGGCTTCATCGGAATTGCCCTTTTCGTGTGCGCGCTGCTGGACCTGCTGGTGCGGGGCCTGACGGTCTGACGCCCGGCCGTATGTACGCCGAAGGGCGGCCCACCTCCGAGGTGGGCCGCCCTTCGGCGTATGTCACAGGAGATCGGGTGGGGATCAGATCCCCATGTCCGAGTCCTTGCCGCCGCCCATCTTGTCGCTGAAGAGCAGCATGCCCGCGCCGATCAGGTCCTGCGGCTTGAGCTCCTTGGCGCCCGTGGGGGCCTGGACCTTGCCCGCGCCGCCCTTGATGCCGAGCGTCAGCGGCAGCTCGCCCTTGACCTCGTCGTCGAGCTGCCCGAGGTCGACGGTCAGGGCGGAGACCATGCCGTCGCGGACGGCGACGTCGAGGGTCACGTCCTTGTTCTTGAGCTTGTCCAGGTCGCCGTCGACCTTGTCGGACTTGCCCTTGCTGCCCAGCTTGTCCTGGAGCGGCTTGAGGCTCTTGTTGAGGTCCTCGGCGAACTTCTTCGCCGGCACGGTGACCTTGACGTGGTCGGCGCCGTTCTTCTTGCCCGCGTCCTTGTAGGTCGCGTTGCCGTCGAGGGACTTCTGCAGCGCGTCGAAGAGCTGCTTCTGGTCCTTCGGGTCGAGCTTGCCCTTGTCGTCGGACCCGCCGTTGGCCTTGCTGAAGGCCTCGAAGGACTTCATGTCCATCGCGACCCACTCGCCCTTCAGGGCGCCCTTGACGGAGTCCATCGAGGAGGGGAGCGTGTCGGCCTTCTTGGCGAGCTCGTCGAAGTCCGGGCGGTCGGAGGACTTGCCCGGGCCCTTCTTGTCGACCTTGGCCGCCAGGTCGCCGATCCGCTTGAGGTCGGCGCGGAGGTAGACCTTGTCCGCGCCGAAGGCACGGACCTCGACCATCTGCTTGCCGTCCTTGCCGCCCAGCGCGAAGGACCCCTCGCCGTTCTCGTCCTCGGCGTCGACGTCCTTGATCGGCTTGTCGTAGCTGAGGGAGTAGGTGAGGCGCAGGTCCGCCAGCATGTCGGCGTGCTCGCGCTTGAAGTCCTTCTGGTCCTTCATCGCGGCGAAGATCTGGTCGGCGCTCGCGTTGAAACCTATCTCCGCGCTCAGCGACTTCTGCCGGCCGAGCTTGTCGAACGCCTGCTTGACCTTGGCGTCCGGGGTGAGGTTCGCGTCGCCTCCGTCGCAGGCCGCCGTGCCGGCGGTGAGAACGGCCACGCAGCCGACTGCGGCGAGAACCTTGCGCTTCCTGCTGATGATGAGCTCCCCGTGTGAGGGCCGCCCGGTGGGGCGGCCGATAAACCAACTGAATCCAGTCCGATTAATCATGTCAAAGGACTTTCCCGCCGGGTTCCCGGCCCAGGACTGCGGCGGGGACCGCCCGGCACCTGCGGCTAGGCTCGGAGCCGTGGAGCCGTACGAACACGTAACGCAACGTCAGGAACGCCGGCCTTGGGTGGTCGGTGTCTCCGGCGCGTCCGGGACGCCCTACGCGGCGGCCGTGGTGCGGGGGCTGCTGGCCGCCGGCGAGGCCGTGGACCTGGTGGTCAGCCGGGCCTCGCGGCTCACGCTGCTGGACGAGACCGGGATCTCCTTCCGGGACGCCCACTGGCGCGACGACCTGCGGAGCTGGCTGGAGCGGGGCGCCGACGGCAAGCCGCACACCTTCGAAACGGAGGTGGCGGACCCGGCCCTCGCGGACGTGCGGTACTGGGCGGCCGGCGATTTCGCGGCCGGCCCGTCGTCCGGTTCGTACCCCGCCAAGGGGATGCTGATCGTCCCGGCGAGCACGGCCTGTGTGGCCGGGGTGGCGCTGGGACTGTCGAAGGACCTGCTCCAGCGGGTGGCGAGCGTGACGCTCAAGGAGCGCCGCCCCCTGGTGGTCGCGGTGCGGGAGACCCCGCTGAGCGGCCAGACGCTCAAGCAGCTGGTGGCGCTGGACGAGGCGGGCGCCGTGGTGCTGCCCGCCTCTCCGGCGTTCTACGCGGGTGCGACGCACATCCAGGACCTCGTGGACTTCGTCGCCGGGCGGGTGCTGGACGCGGCGGGTGTGCCGCACCAGCTCTACCGCCGGTGGAGAGGGGAGCTGGGTGAAGCTCGCTCCCCGGGGTGAGGGTCAGCGCTTGCGGCCGCGGACGGTGCGGTCCGCCTTGGTCTTCGGGGCCTGGCGCTCGGCGGTGGCGGGCTGGTGGGCACCCGAGCGGTTGGCCAGGTCCTGCAGCTCGCGCATACGGGCGTAGGCCATCTCGATCGTGTACACGGGGAAGATCACTCCTGAAGGATCGTCGTTGATCTAGGGATCTGAAGAGAGATTCACAGGTCGTGAACCCCTGCATGCCTTAGATTCTACATGTAAAGCGGCGAGTTCGCTGATTATTTGAAAGGTGCCAGGTTATGGACGCGGTGGACAGGCAGCTCATCCAGGCCCTGCGGGAGAACGGCCGGGCCTCCTACGCGGAGCTGGGCCGGCTCGTGGGCCTCTCCGGGCCGAGCGTCACGGACCGGATCAACCGCCTGGAGGCGGCCGGGGTCATCACCGGCTACCGCGCGACCGTCAACGCCGCCTCGCTCGGCCTCGGCGTCACGGCGCTCATCGGCATCCAGCTCTCCGACGCGGCCGACCACGAGGACGTGGCGCG
This sequence comes from Streptomyces albireticuli, assembly GCF_021228125.1. Classification (GTDB taxonomy): domain Bacteria; phylum Actinomycetota; class Actinomycetes; order Streptomycetales; family Streptomycetaceae; genus Streptomyces; species Streptomyces albireticuli. The sequence continues at coordinate 229,770 of NZ_JAJQQS010000011.1, read as the reverse complement.
GCGGCTGCGCGACCTCGAGGAGATCGAGGACTGCTGGTTCATCGCGGGCGACGACTCGTACATGCTCAAGGTGCGCGTCGGTGACGTGGACGGCCTGGAGCGGACGATCCGCCGGCTGTCGGGGACCAAGGGCGTGAGCCGGACCCGTACGACGATCGTGCTGTCGACCAAGTGGGAGAACCGGGTCGGGGAGCTGCCCGAGGAGGTCTGACCGGGACGGGGGGCCTGGCGGGGCGGGCCGGGCGGCAAGGCGTAGGCTCGACAGGGTTGCAGAAGCGGATGTATGGGAGAGGCGGACGCAATGGACGCTGGGCTCAAGCGTGAGCTGGAGGACAAGGTCTTCGCCGGGGAACGGCTGACCCGTGAGGACGGCATCGCCCTCTACGAGTCCGACGACCTGGCGTGGCTGGGCGGTCTCGCGCACCACGTCCGCACGCGGAAAAACGGTGACGTCGTCCACTTCAACGTCAACCGTCACCTCAACATGACGAACGTGTGCACCGCGTCGTGCGCCTACTGCTCGTTCCAGCGCAAGCCGGGCGAGAAGGACGCGTACACGATGCGCATCGAGGAGGCCGTCCGCCTCGCCAAGGCGATGGAGAACGAGAACCTCACCGAGCTGCACATCGTCAACGGCCTGCACCCGACCCTGCCGTGGCGCTACTACCCGCGCTCGCTGAAGGCCCTCAAGGAGGCGCTGCCGAACGTCTCCCTGAAGGCGTTCACGGCCACCGAGATCCAGCACTTCGAGAAGATCTCCGGGCTGCCCGCCGACGAGATCCTCGACGAGCTGATCGACGCCGGTCTGGAGTCCCTGACCGGCGGCGGCGCGGAGATCTTCGACTGGGAGGTCCGGCAGCACATCGTCGACCACGACACCCACTGGGAGGACTGGTCGCGCATCCACCGCCTCGCGCACAGCAAGGGCCTCAAGGGCCCCTGCACCATGCTCTACGGGCACATCGAGGAGCCGCGCCACCGCGTGGACCACGTGCTGCGCCTGCGCGAGCTCCAGGACGAGACCGGTGGCTTCCACGTCTTCATCCCGCTGCGCTACCAGCACGACTTCGTGGACATGAAGGACGGCAAGGTCCGCAACCGCCTCCAGGCGCGGACCTCCATGGCCACCGGCGCCGAGGCGCTGAAGACCTTCGCGGTCTCCCGGCTGCTCTTCGACAACGTCCCGCACGTCAAGGTCTTCTGGGTGATGCACGGTGTGCAGACCGCCCAGCTCGCCCTCCAGCACGGCGCGGACGACATGGACGGCTCGGTCGTCGAGTACAAGATCACGCACGACGCGGACAACTACGGCACGCCCAACAAGCTGACCCGCGACGACCTGCTGGAACTCATCCGCGACGCGGGCTTCCGGCCGGTCGAGCGCAACACCCGCTACGAGATCATCCGCGAGTACCCGGGCCCGGACGCCTCGCTGCGCGAATCGCCGCAGGCGATGCGGGTGTGACCCGTGCCCTCGGGTCGTGCTTGACTGGAAGCGACCCTTTCGGTTGCCGTTGAGAAGAAGGTCCTGTCCGTGAGTAGCCAGAAGTTCGCCTCGCTCCGCTACACCGCCTCGCGTGTCGGCCTGCTCGTCGCGTGCTTCGCCGTCGTGTGGGTGCTCTGCTACTGGCACGTCATCCCGTTCGGCGCCAACGGCTCGAACCTCGTCTGGATGGTGCTGCTCGCGCTGATCCTCTCCGCGCCGCTCAGCTGGGTCCTGCTGCGCAAGCAGCGTGACGCGATGTCCGAGCAGATCGTGGAGCGCGTCGACCGCGCGAAGGCCCGGATGGCCACCAACGCCGGTCAGGAGGACGGGGTGTAACCCTCGTCACACCGCTTTGCCCGCCCCGCCGTGGAGCTCCCGCTCCACGGCGGGGCGTTGGCGTTTCCCGGGGCTTACCGGACCCCAGGAGTCCACAACTTCCCAAAGAAGAGCTTTGAGTCCCTCAAAGTTCGAGTGTTAACGTATTGGACATGAAGACAGCAGCAGCGCAGCGATCCCTCACGAGCCCCGTGCTCGTGGCGCGCCTGCACGTCGATCTTTGCCGCTGCGTCTCCGCGGCCTGTTGCCGCCGCTGACCCATGTCGCCCGCGGCCAGAACCTTGGGGGCACCTCCCGGCGCGAGCCGGGGGAGTACGGACCTCCTCCCTGGCGCGTTACGCCCCTTTTCTGACTTGATCCCCCAGCTGACGCTGGGCGGTGCCCCCAGGAGTCTTCGTTGTCCTCTACGCCCACGTCCTCACCGGCGTCCCTGCGCGGGCGCATACCCAAGGTCCCGTTCTGGGCCCAGATCCTGCTCGGCCTCGTGCTCGGCGCCCTGCTCGGCTGGGTCGCCAAGAGCGGTGACGTCCACTGGCTCGAGGTCACCCTCGACAAGATCGGCAGCATCTTCGTCCAGCTGCTGATGGTCGTGATCGCGCCGCTGGTCTTCTTCGCCATCATGGTGTCGATCACTAACCTGCGGAACGTCTCCAACGCCGCGCGACTGGCCACCCGCACCCTGATGTGGTTCATGATCACCTCGCTGATCGCGGTGGTCATCGGTCTCGCCATCGGCCTGCTCACCGACCCGGGTTCGGGCACCGGCCTCACCGCGGCCGACGGCAAGGAGCCCAAGAAGCACGGCTCGTGGCTGGACTTCCTGACCGGGATCGTCCCCACCGACGTCATCACGCCGTTCACCGAGCTGAACGTCCTCCAGATCGTCTTCATGGCCGCCGCCGCCGGCATCGCCATCCTCCAGGTCGGCGACAAGGCCAAGCCCGTCCTCGACCTCAGCCAGGCCGCCCTGGAGCTGCTCCAGAAGGTCCTGTGGTGGGTCATCCGGCTCGCCCCGCTGGGCAGCCTGGGCCTGGTCGGCACGGCCATCGCCACCTACGGCTGGGACCTGATCGGCAAGTACGCGACCTTCACCGCGGACATCTACGTCGGCTGCGCCATCGTGATGTTCGGCGTCTACCCGCTGCTGCTGTCCACGGTCGCCAAGGTGAACCCGCTCCAGTTCTTCAAGGGCGCCTGGCCCGCCATTCAGCTGGCCTTCGTCTCCCGCTCCTCCGTCGGCACGATGCCGCTGACGCAGAAGGTCACCGAGCGCCTCGGCGTCCCGAAGGAGTACGCGTCCTTCGCGGTGCCCTTCGGCTCCACGACCAAGATGGACGGCTGCGCCTCGATCTACCCCGCGATCGCCGCGATCTTCGTCGCGCAGGTCTTCGACGTGAACCTGGAGATCCGGGACTACGTCCTGATCGCCTTCGTCTCGGTCATCGGCTCCGCCGCCACCGCCGGTCTGACCGGCGCCACGGTGATGCTCACCCTGACGCTCTCCACGCTGGGCCTGCCGATGGCGGGCGTGGGCCTGCTGCTGGCCATCGACCCGATCGTGGACATGATGCGCACCGCGACGAACGTCGCCGGCCAGTCCGTCGTCCCGATCCTGGTCTCGGCCCGCGAGGGCATCCTGGACCGCAAGGCGTACGACGCGGCGACCTCCTCCCCGCTGGAGCCGGTCCCGGCGACCGCCGCCGCGGCCTGAGGACCGTCCCGAGCGCCCGGCGGGAGCTGGCCTGATCCTTGCGGTCGGGCCGGTTCGGCCTGAACCTCACTCCCCGGCGTCCCTCCTCCCCGTAACATTACCTGCCGGTAACGTAGCGGGGGCGGAGGGACGTTTGTCGTGAATGCTGCACGAACTGACGCTGCTGAGGCCGGGATGACGACGAGGGACAGACTCAAGCCGAAGCCCAGGATCAAGCGCATGCCGCGCGAGGTGCGCGAACGCCAGATGGTCGACGCCGCCGTGGAGGTCTTCGCGCGCCGCGGCTACCGCACGGCGTCGATGGACGAGATCGCCGAGCTGGCGGGCGCCTCCAAGCCGCTGGTCTATCTGTACCTGAACTCGAAGGAAGACCTCTTCAGCGCCTGCATACGGCGCGAGGCCGAGGCCCTGATCGCGGCCGTCCAGGCGGCCGTCGACCCCGCCGCCCCCGCCGACCGGCGGCTGTGGAACGGGCTGCGCGCCTTCTTCGCCCACACCGCCGCCCACCCCGACGGCTGGGCGGTCCTGCACTGCCAGGCCCGCAGCCACGGGGAGCCGTTCGCGCTGGAGGTGGCCGCGCTGCGGCAACGGCTCGTCGACGTCGTCACCCGGCTGATCGCCGACACGGCCCGGGAGGGCGGCTGCGCGGTGCCGCTGCCGGGCGAGGAGGTCGCGGGGCTGGCCCACGCGCTGGTGGGCGCGGCGGAGTCGCTGGCCGGGTGGTCGAACGGGCTCACCGGCTCCGGGCGTTCCGACCGGGCGGCCGCCGAGACCTTGATGAACCTCGCCTGGGCGGGGCTGGGGAACCTGACGAACGGGCGGCGCTGGGCGCCCGCCCGTTCGTAGCCCCCCTCCCCGGAGCCTTCCCGGAGTCTCCTCGGAGCCCCTTCCCCCTCGGGCCTCAGCTCTCGGCGCCCTTGCGGCGCCGGGCGGCGAGCAGGCCGGCCCCGCCGAGGACGCCGGCCGCGGCGAGCGCGCCGCCGACGACGCCGGGGTCGGTGTCCGGGTGGGACGCGGGGGCCTCGCCGGCCGCGACACCGCCCTTGGGCAGCTTCTTGGCGCCGTCGGTCTTGGCGTCGGTCTTGGCGTCGGCCTTCGCGCCGCCCTTCGCGGGGCCCGTCGTGGCCCGGGCCGCCTCGCCGTTCTCGCCCTGGTCCTTCTTCCCGTCCTTCTTCTTGTCGTCCTTCTTCTTGTCCTCGCCCTGGGTCCTGGCGGTCACGTTCGTTCCGTCGAAGTGGACGTAGATCCCGTCGGTGTAGCTCTGACCCTTGGAGAGCACCGCGAAGACCTTCCCGGTGCCGATCTCCTTCAGATACGCCTTGCCGCCCTTGATCTCGGCCTCCACGCCGCCGCCGATGTCGACGGTCCGGCCCGCCGGCTGGGCGCTGCCGCCCGCCGCGGCCGGAGCAGGGCTCCCGTCGGTGGCGAACGCGGCGGTGGGGACGGCGACCACGCCGGCGAGGACGGTGGTGGTCACGGCGGTGCGGAGTGCGGTGCGAGTGGTGGGGTTCATTTGGCTCTGATCTCCTTACGGAGTCCGTGTGTGCCGCCCGTGCGGCGACCCGACACCACCGAAGTTATTTCGGGCACATCGGTACACGTATCGGCAAAAAGGGCAGAGCGGGACCGGCCGTAAGGACTAGCTCAAGGCCGGGTTGTCAGCCTGAGGGGCGGAAACCGGTCAGACCGGCGGAGGCTCGTCCGGCCTCCCCGGAGGGCGGCGCGGAAGCGCCGCGCCACGCCCCTGAGGGTGTGACGCGGCGCGTTCGGGGTTCCGCCGGGCGTTTGCTACGCCTGGCAGTTGCCGGTCGCCGGCTTGCCGGCGAAGCGGTCCGCGAGCCAGTTCGCGGCGGGGACCGACTCCGTGATCACGCCGAGGACGTGCTCGCCGAGCGGCAGGGACTTCCACTGGACGGTGGCGCCCTTCCCGCACCAGTCCGCGCGCAGCCGCTTGCCGGTCTCGTACGGGATCAGCTCGTCGATGACGCCGTGGTAGAGGTAGACCGGCCGGTCCGGGGCGTGCCGGCCGAGGTCGGAGGAGCGCAGGACGCGCTGCCAGTCGGCCTCGTAGAGCGGGTTGCGGACGGTGACGTCGGAGATCTTCTTGAAGAGCCCGGCGGCCGCTTCGATCCCCACGCAGCGCTCGCGCATCAGGGCGATGAAGTGGCGGCCCCTGTCGTTGAGGTAGCGGTCCAGGCCGAGCTCGGGGTAGGCCGCGTTCTGACCGGCCGCCGCCATGAGGACGAGGCCCGCGCCGATGCCGCCGTTGTTGTAGTCGGCCGTCTTGAGCAGGTCGGCGGGGACGCCGCCGGTGGCCGTGCCCTTGAGGTTCAGCTCCGGGGCGTAGGAGTCGTGCAGTTCGGCGGCCCAGCTGGTGGCCTGGCCGCCCTGCGAGTAGCCCATGATGCCGACGGGCGCGTCCTCGGACAGGCCCGCCTCCGGCAGCCGCAGCGCCGCGCGCGCCGCGTCGAGGACGGCGTGGCCCGCGGACCGGCCGACGGTGTACGTGTGCTCGCCGGGGGTGCCCAGGCCCTCGTAGTCGGTCACGGCGACCGCCCAGCCCCGCAGCGTGAGCAGCTGGATGAGGTTGGCCTCCAGCGTGGTGCCGTACGGGAAGCCCGCCGACGGCGCGCACTGGTCGCCCAGGCCCACGGTGCCCACGGCGTAGGTGATGAGCGGGCGCGGGCCCTTTCTGCCGTCCTGGGGCACGATCACGGTGCCCGAGACGACGTTCGGGGCGCCCTTGGCGGTGGTGGAGCGGTAGGTGAGGTGCCAGGCCTTGGTGTTCGTCGGCTGGCCGGGCAGCGGGTGGAAGGAAGTGGGGGCGGAGCTGACGATGTCCCCGGGGGACTTCGCCGCCTCCGCGCGCGTGCCGGCCGAGGCCGTGCTCGCTCCGAGCGAGACGGCCAGGGCGGTGACGGCGGTGAGGGCGATGGATCGCAAGCGCATACGGCTCTCCCGACTGTCCGTGGCGGTGAGTCAGTAGAGGCCGACCGTAGTGACCGCGGTACGGGCCCGGAGCTGACCGGGGAGCTCAGCTTTGCTGACCCTGCCGCCCCCGGCCGCTCTCCTCCAGCAGCCGGTAGGCGCCCGGCGTGGTGCCCGTCCAGCGGCGGAAGGCCCGGTGGAAGGCGGTGTCCTCGGAGAACCCCAGCCGCGCCGCGAGCTCCGCGATCGGCTCCCGGCCCTCCAGCAGGCTGCTGACCGCGGCTTCCTGCCGCACCTGGTCCGTCAGCCGCCGGTACGAGGTGCCCTCCTCGCGAAGCCGGCGGCGCAGCGTCGCGGGGCTCACCGCGAGCAGCGACGCCAGCTGGGACACCTCCGGCAGCCGGGCGGTCCGCCCCTCGCGCATCGCCAGAACGAGTGAACGCCGTACCTGCTCCGCGACGGTCGTCCCGTACTCCCGGCGGCTCAGCAGTTCGGCGGGCGCCCGCCGCAGCAGCTCCTCCAGGGCCGTCTCGTCCTGGACGACGGGCGCGGCCAGCCAGCGCGGGTCGAACCCGGTGCCCGTCCGCCGGGCGCCGAACCGCACCGGGCAGCCGAACAGCTGGTCGTACTCGCTCGCGTACGGGGGCGCCGGATAGGCGAACTCGGCCCAGCGCAGCGGGATCCGCCGGCCGATCAGCCAGCTGGCCAGCCGGTGCCAGATGACGACCAGGCTCTCGGTGAGGAACCGGCCCTCGGCGAAGCCGCGCAGATCGCTGCGGACGGCGAACACCGCCTCGCCCTCGGTGTGTTCGAGCGCGAGGTCCGGGCCGCCGGGGAACAGCCCGTAGAAGCGGGCGCCCCGCTCCAGGGCGGCGCCGAGGTCCCGGCAGGCGACGCAGGCGTAGCACATCATGGCGAAGGTGCCGCGGCGGCTGGGCGCCGCGCCGAGCCCCAGGAACTCGTCGCGGGTGGCCCGGCGCAGGGCGGTGACCAGCCGGGCGAACTGCTCGGGGGTGACCCGGCCCCGGTCGTCGCCGACGAGCAGCGGGGGGATCCGCGCGCCCTGGAGCAGGGGCACGGTGTCGATGCCGAGGCGGCGGGCGCCGCCGAGGGCGGCTCGCACGTAGTGCACGGTGATCGTGCGACGGCTCATGCGACGACGTTAGCCCGGTTGAGCGTTGGGGTCAGCGGTGCTGACGGTTCCGGTCATGTCGAATGTCTGACCGGGTTCTTAGCGTCATGGATGTCCTCAATGGCCGGACAGGCTTGAGTTTCGAGCTTTTTGGGAGGCGTCATGTCGCGGCAACGACCCCGCACGCTCGCGGTTCTCACGGAGTGGGCCGCCGAACGGTACGGCGGGGCACCGGCCTTGCGGTTCCGGTCCCGCGGCGGGGGCGGGGAGGGCGGCGGCCGGGGCTGGACCGATGTCGGCTACACGGCCCTGCGCGAGTCCGTACGGGCGGTGGGGTGCGGGCTCCTGGCGCTGGGGGTGCGGCCCGACGACCGGGTGGCGATCCTCGCCGAGACCCGGCCGGAGTGGACCCGCGCGTACTTCGGGGCGCTGGCCGCGGGGGCGGTGATCGTGCCGGTCTACCCCACGGCGGGGGAGGAGGAGCTGGTCTGGGTGCTGGCCGACTCGGCGGCGTCGGTGGTGATCTGCGAGGACGCCGCGCAGGCGGAGCGGGTGACGGCGGTCAGGGCGAAGCTGCCGGAACTGCGGCACGTGGTGCTGATGGAGGAGGGGGAGAGGGAGGGGGCGGGTGCCCCGGGCGAGGGCGGCGACGCGATCGTCCAGGGTGTGCGTGACGGGGGCGTGTTCGGTCAGGACGCTCGTGGCGGCGGCCCGACCGTCCGCGACGGCGGGGTGGGCGGCGCGTTCGACCAGGGTGTGCGTGACGGGGGCGCGTTCGGTCAGGGCGCTCGTGGCGGCGGCCCGGCCGTCCGCGACGGCGGGGTGGGCGGCGCGTTCGACCAGGGTGCGCGTGACGGGGGTCCGGCCGTCCCGGGCATCGGCGGGGGCGCGTTCGCCCAGGGCCCGCGCGGTGACGGCGCGGCCGCCCGGGGCGTGGCCGGCGGTGACGCCTTCTCCTCCGGCTCGCGCGACACCGCCGCCCTCGTTCTGGACGCGCTGCCCGACCCCGCGCCGGTCGAGGAGCTGCTCGCGCGGGCCGCGTCCCGGGCGCCCGAGGACCTGTGTTCCCTCGTCTACACCTCCGGCACCACCGGCCCGCCCAAGGGCTGCCGGCTCACGCACGCCAACCTCGCCGTCGTCGACGACGCCTCCGCCGCGTTACTGGGCAGCGAGGAGGGCGACGTCCTCTACCTCTACCTCCCGCTCGCCCATGTCTTCGCCCAGCTCGCCCAGCAGTCGTCGCTCGTCCAGGGCCGCACGCTCTGCTACTTCGGCGGCAGCGTCCGGGACGTCATCGCCGAGCTGCCCGAGGTCCGCCCGACGCATCTGCCCTCCGTGCCCCGGCTCTTCGAGAAGGTCCACGCGGGGGTGCTGTCGGCGGCCGAGTCCCGGGGGCCCGAGGCGCGGGCCCGCTTCGACGCGGCGATACGCACCGGCCTGGAGGTCGCCGAGCTGCGCGCCCGGGGCGCGGAACCCGGCGGCGCGCTGCTCACGGCCTGGAGGGAGGCGGACGAGAACCTCTTCGCGCCCGTCCGGGCGGCCTTCGGCGGCCGGCTGCGGGTGGCGATCACCGGGGCCGCGCCGATCGCCCCGCGTGCCATGGAGTTCCTGCGGGCCTGCGGCATCCCGGTCTTCGAGGGTTACGGCATGACGGAGTCGAGCGGGGTGATCACGATCAGCCACCCGGGCGGGCTGCGGCCCGGGACGGTGGGCAGGCCGGTGGACTGCTGCGAGGTGCGGATAGCCGAGGACGGCGAGGTGCTGGCCCGCGGCCCGGGGATCTTCGCCGGCTACCACGGGGCCCCGGAGGCGACCGCCGGGGTGCTGGACCCGGACGGCTGGCTGCACACCGGCGACGTGGGGGCCTTCGACGGTGACGGCTTCCTGAAGATCACCGGCCGGAAGAAGGACCTCGTCATCACCTCGGGCGGGAAGAACCTCGCGCCCGCGCCGGTCGAGTTCGCTCTCCAGCAGTCACGCTGGATCTCCCGGGCGATCATGATCGGGGACCGGCGGCCGTACCCGGTCGCGCTGCTCACGCTGGACGCCGAGGAGATCGCCGCGTGGGCGGAGCGCGAGGGCCTGGCACCCCTGTCCCGGCCGGCCGGACACCCTGCCGTACGGACGTTGTGCCAGGAGGCGGTCGACGTGGCGAACGCGCAGCTCTCCGGGCCCGCCCGGATTCGCGCGTTCGCGATTATCGACGGCGACTTCACGGTGGCCGACGGATCATTGACGCCCACCCTGAAAGTGCGCCGGGCGGTGATCTCCGAACGCTACGCGAGCGAGATAGACGCCCTCTACTCACACGGTTCGATCAGAAGTGATAAATAAGCGTCAGGATTTCACGTTTAAGTGAAAGCCGGGCGAACAGGAAGTGAAAAAGCAGGAGCCCTGCCACTTCGCCGGAGAAGGCGGGGGGCAGGGCTCCTTGGGTACAGCAAGCGACCGCGATCGGTCGGTGCGGCAGCTCCACCGGATCATGACGATCCGGTGGGGTGACTACTGCGGGGTGACGTTCTCCGCCTGCGGGCCCTTCGGGCCCTGCGTGACGTCGAAGGTCACGTGCTGGTTCTCCTCGAGGGAGCGGAAGCCAGCAGCGTTGATCGCGGAGTAGTGGACGAAGACGTCGGGGCCCCCGCCGTCCTGGGCGATGAAGCCAAAGCCCTTTTCAGCGTTGAACCACTTCACGGTTCCGGTAGCCATAAAGCCCTCCTTGGGCCAAAGGGTTGCCCTGCTCCAGAACCTGCGAGAAGTCTGAAAACTACAAAAGCCTGCGGGGTCACATGCTCCGCAGGCTCTGTACTGCAAGGGAAACCAAACTGCAACTTGCGGCGAGCCTAGCACGCGAGGTTCTCACTGGGAAAGAGTCGAAGATCACGCTGTCGGATGGTTTTCCCGCTCTCCGGGCCGGAAAAGATCGACGGTCGGGCACCGGTTGTAGAGCCGGTCGCGGGACCGGTTCCGGACGGCTTCCGAGCCGCTTCCGGACCGCCCCCGGACCCGCGCCCCCGGGGTGCTTCCGGGCTGGTCCCGGAGCCGTCGGGGAAGAGGCCCGGGCCCGTCCCACGACCGGCCCTCTGCCGGGCCGTCGGCCGCCCGCTCCCGCGCCGCCCGCTCCCGCGCCGCGCACCCCCGCGCGGCGGACCCCGCCGCCCGGGGCTAGCCTCCGGATGTGGACAATTCAGCCTCAGCCCGCCCCCGCGTCGGCCACATCCAGTTCCTCAACTGTCTTCCCCTCTACTGGGGGCTCGCCCGTACCGGCACGCTGCTCGACCTGGACCTCACCAAGGACACCCCCGAGAAGCTCAGCGAGCGGCTGATCCGCGGCGACCTGGACATCGGTCCGGTCACCCTGGTCGAGTTCCTGCGGAACGCCGAGGACCTCGTCGCACTGCCGGACATCGCGGTGGGCTGCGACGGCCCGGTGATGTCCTGTGTGATCGTCTCGCAGCTGCCGCTGGACAAGCTGGACGGGGCGCGGGTCGCGCTCGGCTCCACCTCGCGGACGTCCGTACGCCTCGCGCAGCTGCTCCTCGCGGAGCGGTACGGAGTGACGCCGGACTACTACACCTGCCCGCCCGATCTGAGCCTGATGATGCAGGAGGCCGACGCCGCCGTCCTCATCGGCGACGCCGCCCTGCGGGCCTCGCTGCACGACGCGCCCCGGCTGGGGCTGGAGGTGCACGACCTGGGCGCGATGTGGAAGGAGTGGACGGGGCTGCCGTTCGTCTTCGCGGTGTGGGCCGTGCGCCGGGACTACCTGGCCCGGGAGCCGCACATCGTCCGCCAGGTCCACGAGGCGTTCCTCGCCTCCCGTGACGTCTCACTGGACGAGGTCGGGAAGGTGGCCGAGCAGGCGGCCCGCTGGGAGGCCTTCGACGCGGAGCTGCTGGAGCGCTACTTCACGACGCTGGACTTCCGCTTCGGGCCGGAGCAGCTGGCGGGCGTGACGGAGTTCGCGCGGCGGACGGGGGCGACGACGGGGTTCCCGGCGAATGTGCGGGTGGAATTGCTGCGGCGTTGAAGGGGCCGGGGCGGGGCACGGCGGGCCGGCCCGGGGGAACAGGCCGGGCCGGGGCCGTGGGGTTGTGCGGGTGGGGGTGCGGGTGCGGGTGCCGCTGCGCGGGGCTTTGTCCCCTACCCGCCCCTTCCCGAACCGGGGCTCCGCCCCGGACCCCGGTCCTCAATCGCCGGACGGGCTGAAAATCAGCCCGTCCGGCGATTGAGGACACCGCGCGTCAGCGCGGAAAGGGGGTCCGGGGGCTTGCCCCCGCCACGCGGCGGAGCCGCACGTCGGACACAGCGGGAAGGGGCGGGGCTGGGGAAAGGCCCCGCGCAGCGGCACCCCACCCGCCCCACCCCCCCCGCGTCACATCAGGGCGCGACCGGCCCCTCCATGTGATCGCTGATCCACTTCATGCTGCTCGCGTCCATCCCCTGGATGTACGTCTTCGCGTTGTGGCTACCACCCTGGATCACCTGCAGGTTGGTGTGCACCGGCCCCTTGTTGCCGTACGTCGCGATGAACTTGTCCACATGCGGGATGACGCTGCTCTCCTTCGACCCGTACTGGAAGGCGAGGTAGACGTCCGGCCCCTTGCGGGCGATGAGGTCCTTCGCCAGCAGCTCGGGGTTGTTCTCGTTCTTCTCCTTCTCGTGGCCCTTCCACAGCGGGGAGTCCGGGACGATGTCCGGGCCGGAGGCGATCACGGCCTTGAACTTGTCCGGGTGCTTCAGGACGGCCTTGAGGCCGGCGAAGGCGCCGGAGGAGGAGCCCATGAAGGCCCAGCCGTCGCGCGACTTCACCGTGCGGAAGTTGGCCTTCATCAGGTCCGGGACGTCCTCGGTGAGCCAGGTGCCCATCTTCGGCTGGCCGGGGATGTCACTGCCGTCCCAGTACAGGCCGCCGTCGTCCGGCTTCGGGTTGAGGACCGGCATGGCCAGGAGGAACGGCTTGCCCTTGCCCTCGTTGTACCACTTGGTGATCGACGACTCGAGGTGCAGACCGCCGTCGTCCATCCAGTAGTTGTTGGGGAAGCCGGGGCCGCCGGGGAGCGCGACGAGGACCGGGAAGCCGTGGTCCTTGAACTTCGGGTCGTTGTACGCCTTGGGCGCCCAGACCCACACCTTGCCCTTGAAGCCGGACTTCTTGCCCTCCAGGGTCGTGACGCCGACCTGGGTGCCGTCCGAGAGGGTGCTGGTGTTCTTGAACTCCGCCTTGGGGCCCGTCGGCATCAGGACCTTGGAGTCCGCCTTCTGCGGGCCGTTCGCGCCGCCGGCCTGGCCGCCGCTCGGCTCGTCCTGGCCGAAGGTGACCGGCTTGCCCTTGTCCGAGAACGGGCCGATCTTGAAGTAGTTCAGGACGCCGGCGGTTATCAGCCCGAGCACGGCTATGGACGCCACGACGATGGTCCATCGTTTGGCGCGGGAGGCCCGGCGGTGGCCTTGGGACTGGTAAGCCCCATGGGGATTCGAATGCGTCATCGCGTCGCTCCGGATGATGCTGCTGCCCCGAAGGACATGACGGTTTGTTCCGCCTTGGTGGATGGACGAATCAGGCCCGGGGGTTCCTGGGACACCCAGTGAATTGAGTCATAGGCTGAAATTCGGGCCGGGAGGCCCCGACGGGGGAGGCGAAGGTCCCGATGCAGCCATTGCTGGCGGAAGACCCGCAGGTCATAGGCGCGTACCGGCTGCTCGGGCGGCTCGGCGCGGGCGGTATGGGGCGGGTGTACCTGGGGCGCAGCGCGGGCGGCCGCACGGTCGCCGTCAAGGTCGTGCACCCGCACTACGCCCTCGACGAGCAGTTCCGGGCGCGCTTCCGGCGCGAGGTCCAGGCCGCGCGCCGGGTGGGCGGCGCCTGGACGGCGCCCGTGCTGGACGCCGACCCGGACGCCGCCGTGCCCTGGGTCGCCACGGGCTATGTGGCCGGGCCCTCGCTCACGGAGGCGGTCCGGGACACCGGGGCCCAGCCCGAGCCGACCGTACGGGCGCTGGGCGCGGGTCTCGCGGAGGCGCTGGCCGCGGTCCACGCGCTGGGTCTGGTGCACCGCGACGTCAAGCCGTCCAACGTCCTGCTGGCCCTGGACGGCCCTCGGCTGATCGACTTCGGGATCGCGCGGGCGACGGACGCCACGGCCTCGCTCACGGCCACGGGCGCCTCGATCGGCTCGCCGGGCTATATGTCGCCCGAGCAGATCCTCGGTCAGGAGGTCACCGGCGCGGCCGACGTCTTCTCGCTGGGCGCCGTCCTGGCCTACGCCGCCTCCGGTGAGCCGCCCTTCCCGGGTGACAGCTCGGCCGCCCTGCTCTACCGCGTCGTCCACGAGCCACCGGTGCTCGGCCCCGCCCTGACGGGCGAGCTCCGGGCCCTGGTGGAGGAGTGCCTGGCCAAGGCGCCCGGGGAGCGGCCCGCCCCTGCCGAGCTGGCCGGCCGGCTGGCCCCCGAGGGCGGGGTGCGCGCGCTCGTGCGGCACGGCTGGCTGCCGGCGCCGCTCCTGGAGCGGGTCAGCCGGCGGGCCGTGGAACTGCTGGACCTGGAGGCGGAGGGACCGCTGCCGGGCGCGGGCGACGGGAGCGGGACCGCCGGGGGATCGGGTGACTCCGGTGGCTCGGGTGCTTCTGGGTCCGCCGGGTCCCCCGGTGGCTCGGGTGCTCCTGGGTTCCCCGGTGGGCCTTGCGCTTCTGGGACCCCTGGGGGCGTCGGTGGCTCGGGTGCTCCTCGGGCCTCCGGGGCCTCCGGGGCCTCCGGGGCCTCCGGGGCCTTCGGGGTCGTCGGCGCTTCAGGCGCCCCTGGGACCCCCAGTGGCTCCGGCGCCCCCGGGACCTCCGGCGCCCCCGGCGCCCCCGGCGGCTTCGGGCCGCCCGACGCCTCGTACGGGAACGGGAACGGGGTCGCGGACATGGTGTCCCCGGCGGTGTCCGGCCCGGAGCCCCTCGCGGCCGTCGCGGGTTTCGGGCCGCCCGACCCGTCGTACGGCAAGGGTCTCGTGGACGCCCCGCCTCCGGCGCCGGTGCGTCCCGGTGCGTCCGGGCCGCCCGGAAGCCCCGGGCCCGCCGGCCGGCCGGACGCGCCGCGGGGCGGCGAGCCGGTGGAGAAGCGCCTCGCGCTCTCCGCGACCGCGGGCGGCGGCCGGGCCGGCCGGCGCAAGCTGAGCTGCACCTTCGTGGTGTCCGTCGCGGCTGCGCTGGCCGTCGCCACCACGATGGTGTTCGTCCTCGACCTGCTGCCCGGCGGCGGGAGCGGGGACAGCGCGGAGAAGGCGAGCCCGGGGTCGGTGGCGGGTTCCCCCTCCGCCGGTTCGTCGGACGGCGGCGGTCTCGACGCCGACGCCCCGGCCGCCGCCGTGCCCGAGGCGTTCCTCGGCACCTGGAGCGGCGAGGTCCACCAGGCCGACGGCACCCCCAACGGCACCCTGACCGCGGTGATCACCAGCGGCCGCAAGGGCGCCTATGTGGCCACCACCACCTACTCCCTGCTGGGCGCCCTGGAGTGCCGCAGCAAGGCCGCGCTCACCGCCGCGACCGCCACCCGGATCACCCTGGACGAGGTCTCCGACGGCAAGCCGAGCCCGCTCTGCACCGGGGACAAGGCGCGGATCACCTTCACCCTCGCCAAGGACGGCAAGCTCGCCTACGCCTCGGAGGACGTGCGGGGCGGCAGGCCCACCGCGACGCTCACCAAGGGTGGTGGCTGACCGGCCGCCCTCGGACGCCGCACGGGCCTGGCGTAGGCTGAACCGTCGTGTCAAACCCCCTCCGAAGGGACGCCCCGGTGACCGAGAACGCCGACCTCCAGTCCGTCCTCGACCGCGCCGCCGCCGGTGGTCGCATCACCCCCGAAGAGGCGCTCGACCTGTACCGGTCCGCGCCGCTGCACGCGCTGGGCGCGGCCGCCGACGCCGTGCGCCGCAAGCGCTACGCGGGTGTCGAGCACATCGCGACGTACATCATCGAGCGCAACATCAACTACACGAACTCCTGCGTCACCGCGTGCAAGTTCTGTGCCTTCTACGCCCCGCCGAAGAGCGACAAGGTCTGGACCCGTCCGCTCGACGACATCCTGCGCCGCTGCGCGGAGACCGTCGAGCTGGGCGGCACGCAGATCATGTTCCAGGGCGGCCACCACCCGGACTACGGCGTGGAGTACTACGAGGAGCACTTCTCGGCGATCAAGAAGGCGTTCCCGCAGCTCGTCATCCACTCCCTGGGCGCCTCGGAGATCGAGCACATGTCGCGGATCTCCGGCGTGAGCGCCGAGGAGGCCATCCGCCGCATCCACGCCGCGGGCCTCGACTCCTTCGCGGGCGCGGGCGCCGAGCTGCTGCCGGAGCGGCCGCGCAAGGCCATCGCGCCGCTGAAGGAGTCCGGTGAGCGCTGGCTGGAGATCATGGAGATCGCCCACGGCCTGGGCGTCGAGTCGACCTCCACGATGCTGATGGGCACCGGCGAGACCAACGCCGAGCGGATCGAGCACCTGCGCATGATCCGTGATGTGCAGGACCGTACGGGCGGCTTCCGCGCCTTCATCCCGTACACCTACCAGCCCGAGAACAACCACCTCAAGGGCCGCACCCACGCGACGATCTTCGAGTACCTGCGGATGATCGCGATCGCGCGGCTGTTCCTCGACAACGTCGCCCACATCCAGGGCTCGTGGCTGACCACGGGCAAGGAGATCGGCCAGCTGTCGCTGCACTACGGCGCGGACGACCTCGGCTCGATCATGCTGGAGGAGAACGTCGTCTCCTCGGCCGGCGCCAAGCACCGCTCCAACCGGATGGAGATCATCGATCTCATCCGCAAGGCGGGCCGGGTCCCGGCGCAGCGCGCCACGACGTACGAGCACCTGCTCGTCCACGACGACCCGGCGAACGACCCGGTCGACGACCGCGTGGTGTCGCACCTGTCGTCGACGGCGATCGAAGGCGGCACGGCGCACCCCGAGCTGAAGCTCGTCAGCTCCAACTGAGGCCCCCTGTGCTGACGCTTCACACCGCGCCCGCCGTGCGCCCCGCCTGGGACGCCGAGCCGGTCGCCGACGGCGCCGTGGCCGTGGAGGGCGACCGGATCGCGGCCGTCGGGCCGCTCGCGGAGCTGCTGGAGCGGTTCCCGGCCGCCCGGGTGCGGCGCTGGCCGGGCACGCTGGGCCCGGCGCTCGTCCACGAGGGCCCGCTGCCGGACGCGCCGAGTCCGCGCGAGCGGGTGCACGAGGTGCTGAAGCGGGGCGGCGCGGCCGTGCTGGCCGGGCACGCGGACGAGCCGGGGCTGCGGGCGGCCGCGGGCCGGGTCGGCGTGGCGGTCCTGGAGCGGTCCCGGCCGGTGTCTCTCGCCGAGGGCGGCCGGGCGGATCTGGCCGCTTTCACGGAGGACGGCCGGTGCGTCGCGACGGTGCTGGCGGGGCGTCTGGTGCACCGCCGGGCCTGAGGGTCCCTTGCCGTCCGGTGTACCGCCGGGCCTGACGTTTCCCCTGGGCCCCGAGCGGGCCGGACCCGCCGTCAGCCGTTCGTGTCAGTGATCCGTATCAGCGAACCGCGTCAGCGAACCGCGTCAGTGTTCCGCGTCAGTGATCCGTAAGGACGGCGTCCCCGCACGTCAGGGCGGCATTAAGAGGAGCCTCTCCTACCGCTTTCGCCCGCCAGGATGAGAACCGCGGGGACGGCCGCTTCGGCCGCCTCGCGATGCGAACCGTGGAGGACCCTGGCAACCGCTGGACGCCGGGTCGCAAGGGCGCGCACCGCCGACCGGGGGGTTGGGCGGGTGCCGGGGGGCGGGGGTCCCCGGGACGGCGCAGTCGGCATCGTGAGGCGGCCACCCTCGGGGGGTGGGAAGCGGCCGGACCCCGTCCAGAGCGTCCACGGGCCTTGGCCGGAGCGCCCGTCCGGGCACCGGATCCGCCCCCGCGGGGGACCCGCCGCGCCCCCTGCGTGCCGCGCCGGAGGCTCCCCGTGAAGAATGGGGGAGTGACCCGAGCATCCCTGGACAAGCAGCCGCACGAAGTCGCCGCGATGTTCGACGACGTGGCGGCCAAATACGACCTGACCAACGACGTGCTGTCGCTGGGACAGGCCCGCTCCTGGCGGAAGGCCGTCGCACGGGCCGTCGACGCCCGGCCGGGCGAGAAGGTCCTGGACCTCGCGGCGGGCACGGGCACCTCGTCGATGCCGTTCACCGCCGCCGGCGCGTACGTCGTGCCCTGCGACTTCTCCGTGGGCATGCTGCGCGAGGGCAAGAAGCGCAACCCGTGGCTGCCGCTCACCGCCGGTGACGCGACGCGGCTGCCCTTCGCGGACGGTGTGTTCGACGCAGTCACCATCTCCTTCGGGCTGCGCAACGTCCAGGAGACCGACGCCGCGCTGCGCGAGATGCTGCGGGTGACGAAGCCGGGCGGGCGCGTGGTGATCTGCGAGTTCAGCCAGCCGACGTGGGCGCCGTTCCGCACCGTCTACAGCGAGTACCTGATGCGCGCGCTCCCGCCGGTCGCCCGGGCCGTCAGCAGCAACCCCGACGCGTACGTCTACCTCGCCGAGTCGATCCGGGCCTGGCCCGACCAGCCGGCGCTCGCCGCGCGGCTCCAGGACGCGGGCTGGTCGAAGGTCGCGTGGCGCAACCTCACCGGCGGTGTCGTCGCGCTCCACCGGGGGACCAAACTCCCCGCGTGACACCGGCGTTCCCGGGTTCCCGAAGGGGCCTGAGGGGTGCCCTGGGCGGGCGCCCTGAGGGGGCCTTCAAGGGGATCCGAGGGATTCCGTACGGGGCCCGGCGGTGCCCAAAAGGGCTCAGCCGGGCTTTCGGGACACGGGCCGCGGGCCCGTCCCCGCAGTTGTCATGGGCAGGGCGCGCCGAATCGATACGATCATGCTCCCCCCACCGCACGACACTGCCCGAGCCCGGGAGCACCCTATGCCGTCGTCCTGTCCTGCCTGTGGTGTCGCGTCCACCGCGGACGCGCGCTTCTGTATGAAGTGCGGGCACGAACTCGCGCAACCGGCCGCGGCCGCCGCCCCGGCCCCCGGTGCCGCGAGCGCCGCCCCCGTGGCCCCCGCGATGCCCGCCGGACCCCCGAGACCGGACCGGCCACCCGTAACCGGCGGCCCTCCACCCTTCGCCCCGGGGCACGCGCCGGGGCACGTTCCCGGCCAGGCCCCGGGTGCGCCGGTCCCGCCCGGGGCCGCCGCGCTCTTCCTGCGGCGCGCCTTCGGCGGCGGCTGGGCCGGCTCGGCGCGGGCCGTGCTGTGGCCGACCGGGCTGCTGCTCGTCCTCGCGCTCCTCGCGTCGCTGCCCGACCCCGACGCCTACGCGGAGGTGGGGCTGCACACCTGGAGCGACCGCTTCCAGAGCGCGCTCGCCGTCCTGATGCAGGGCCTCGGGGGCACCCTCGACTTCGAGACGAAGCGCGGCGGCGGGCTCGTCACCCTCTTCATCCGGGGCAACGGCTCCGTGTCCGTATGGCCCTTGACGGTGACGCTGCTGTGGGCGGGCGCCCTGGCCGTCGGCGCGCGCCGGCTGCGCCGCACCCGTCCGCCGGGCACCGGCGGCGGACCCGAGGACACCCTGCGGATCGCGCTGCTGAGCGCGGTGGCGGTACTCGTGCTCGGCCTCGTCGGCCAGCCCGACCTCGACGGCCTGTCCGTCTCCACGACCCCCGTCCTCGCCGCTCTGGGCGGCTGTGCGCTGGCCGCCGCGGTGAGCGGCGCGGTGCTCTGCCGCGACGAGCTCGCCGCGCGCCTGGGCACCGGCGCGCAGACGGCCATGCGGGCGTTCGGCACGGCCATGCGCGCCCTGGGCCTGTCGGCGGCCCTGGGCGGCCTCGTGATGTTCGTCGTCCTGGCGGCGCACTCCGACGAGGGCGCGGGCTGGGCCGTGGGCCCCTCGCTGCTGTTCCTGGCCAACATGGGCCTGATGGCGCTCGGTCTGGCCTGGGGCGCCGACCTGGAGGGCAGCGCGACCGACCGCGGCACCCAGGAGACCGGGACCTTCGGCCTCTCCGACCTCGGGCACGCCGCCGGCGGCTGGGCACAGGCCGGCGCGCTGGCCGGGGGCGCCGCCTGCGCCCTGATCCTGGCCCTGCTGGTGGCGCGGCGCTCCGCCGACCGGCGCGAACAGGCGCTGGCCGGCGGCTTCTTCCTGGCCGCCTTCTGGCTGCTGTCCTTCGTGGCCGGCTTCTCGATGAAGATGTCCGCGGGCACCACGTTCGGCTTCGGCCGCACCCGCTCGATGGACCTGGACTACGGGGCGGACCAGGGCGAGCTGCTGCTCTTCGGGCTGCTGTGGACGGCCGGCGCGGTGCTGGTGGCCGCGTTCCTCTTCCGTACGGACCGGCCCGCGGGACCCGGTGGGTTCCCCGGCCTCGCGCCGGGGCTCGCGCCCGGCTTCTCCGTACCGCCGATGCCGCAGGCCGTCCCGGGCGCGCCCGCGGCCGTCCCCGGCGCGCCGGCGACGCCTCCGCTGCCCGTCACGCCCCCCGCGCCCCCCGCGCCCTTCGCGTCCCCCGCGGCCGCCGCGCCTGTCACACCCGGCATGCCCGCCGCGGCCCCGGCACCCGCCGCCGGCCCCGTACCGCCGCCGTCGCTGCACCGCTCCGGCCCCGGCACCGGCTTCACCACGCTGCCGACGGCCCCGCCCGCCTCCCGGCGTTCCCTCAAGTGGGTGGCGATAGCCCTGGCCGCCTTCCTCGTCGGCGGATCGGTGGCCGGTGGCGTGCTGCTGACCCGGGACAAGGGCGGCAAGCACGACAAGGCGGCCACGCAGGAGGACCGGTCCGAGCTCGACCCGGCGCCGTTCGAGGCGCCGCCCTCGCCCGGCCCCTCCGCCTCGCCCCTGCCGTCCCCATCGGCGAGCCCGTCCGCCTCGCCCTCGGCGAGCCCCTCGGAGAGCGCGTCGGCGAGCCCCTCCGAGAGCGCCTCCGCCTCCCCTTCCCCCTCCGGCTCCCCTTCCGGACCGGTGCTGCTCCCGGGCGGCTACGAGAAGGTCAGCGACCCGCTCGGCTTCAGCATGGCGATCCCGGGCGCCTGGCGCCGTGACGACAAGGGCGGCGGCCAGATCGACTACGCGTCCCCCAACGAGGACGCGTTCCTCCGGGTGGGCGTGCTCAAGAACAGCGGGCAGAGCTCGTACGACCACTTCGGCGAGCTGGAGAAGACCGTAAGGAAGAAGCCGGGCTACAAGCGGGTCGCGCTGGAGAAGAACACCTTCCAGGGCCGCCCCGGCGCCCGCTGGGAGTTCACCTGGACCGAGAAGGACACCGGCCGCACGATGCGCGCCGTCGACCAGGCGTATGTGACGGAGTCCGGCACGGAGTACGCGGTGTTCTACCAGGGCTACGACGACCGCTGGTCCGGCGGCAAGGTCTTCGAGACGGCCCTGGAGCACTGGTCCGTCGACCGCGAGTGAGCCGGCGCCGGGGCACGGCCCGGCCGTGACCCGGCCGGGGGCGCGTACGGCATGGGCGACCCTCATCTCCCCGCCGTACCCGCCCCCATAGACTTCTCGTGTCCGGTGCCCGGCCTGACCGGCGCACGCACACCGCCGAGCTACGGGAGTCCCCACCGTGACCGAGTCCCCTACCGAACACAGCGCAGATGTGATCGTCGTCGGGGCCGGCCCGGCCGGCTCCACCACCGCCTATTACCTGGCCAAGGCGGGCCTGGACGTCCTGCTGCTGGAGAAGACGTCGTTCCCCCGCGAGAAGGTGTGCGGTGACGGCCTGACGCCGCGCGCCACCAAGCAGCTCGTGGCGATGGGCATCGACATCTCCGAGGAGGCCGGCTGGCTGCGCAACAAGGGTCTGCGCATCATCGGTGGCGGCGTCCGCCTCCAGCTGGACTGGCCGGAGCTCGCCTCCTTCCCGGACTACGGACTGGTCCGCAAGCGCGACGACTTCGACGAGCAGCTGGCCCGGAACGCCGAGAAGGCCGGCGCGCGGCTGTACGAGCGCTGCAACGTGGGCGCACCCGTCATCGACGACCGCACGGGCCGCGTCACGGGCGTCCACGCCAGGCTCGGCGAGGAGAAGACCCCGGTCACCTTCCACGCCCCGCTCGTCGTGGCCGCCGATGGCAACTCCACCCGCCTGTCGCTCGCCATGGGCCTGCACCGGCGCGACGACCGTCCGATGGGCGTCGCCGTGCGCACGTACTTCACCTCGCCGCGCCACGACGACGACTACCTGGAGTCGTGGCTGGAGCTGTGGGACCGGCGTGGCCCGCAGGACCGGCTGCTGCCCGGCTACGGCTGGATCTTCGGCATGGGCGACGGCACGAGCAACGTCGGGCTCGGCGTCCTCAACACCTCCGACTCCTTCAAGGAGCTGGACTGGCGCGAGGTCCTCAAGGCCTGGTGCGCCTCCATGCCCGAGGACTGGGGCTACACCCCGGAGAACATGACCGGCCCGATCCGCGGCGCGGCCCTGCCGATGGCCTTCAACCGTCAGCCGCACTACACGCGCGGCCTGTTGCTCGTCGGCGACGCGGGTGGCCTGGTCAACCCCTTCAACGGCGAGGGCATCGCGTACGCGATGGAGTCCGGGCAGATCGCCGCGGACGTCATCACCCAGGCGCACGCCCGCGCCTCGTACGCCCAGCGCGAGCTGGCCCTCCAGCGCTACCCGAAGATCCTCAAGGACACCTACGGCGGCTACTACACGCTCGGCCGCGCCTTCGTGAAGCTCATCGGCAACCCGAAGATCATGAAGCTGGCCACGGAGCGGGGTCTGACGCACCCCCTGCTGATGAAGTTCTCGCTGAAGATGCTGGCCAACCTGACCGACCCGACGGGCGGCGACGCGATGGACCGCATCATCAACGGGCTGAGCAAGGTGGCCCCGCGGTCCTGAACGCGCAGGTCATAGGGCATCCGGGGCCGTCGAGCGGGACGATTCGGCAAGAGATTCACCCATTCGGGTAACTTTCATGCCGTTTCGGTGTGTTGGCTTTACGGAAAACAGTGAGTGGAGCCAGTTCCTCGCGGGGTGGAGCGGCTCTCTCCTGGAGGGGATCCGCTCATGTCGCACGACACTCCCAGAACGTCCCACCGTGACGTCCGCCGCCGCGCCGGGCGATTCGCCGTGGCGCTGGCGCTGGCCCTGCCCGCCGCCGTCCTGGCGACCCCGGCGCACGCGGCGTCGTCCTGCGTGGTCAACGACGTCCCCATGACGGGGCCGGTCATCAACGGGACCGAGCAGGCCGACACGATCGCCTGCTCGTCCGTGGCCGCGGGGACCCTCGTCGACGCCCTGGGCGGCGACGACACCATCGTGCTCAACGGCCGGGTGGACGGCAGCGTCCGCGCGGGTGACGGCAACGACCGCGTCGCGCTGGGCAGGAGAGCCGAGCTGACCGAGCGCGGCGAACTCGACGGCCAGCGGGGCAGGGACAACTTCGACCTCGGCGGCAAGGTGCTTGGCGCCGTGCGCGGCGGTCAGGACGCGGACCGCTTCCTCGCCGACAAGACCGTCACCATGGGGCCGAGTACCGACCTCCGCGGTGCCAGGGGCGCCGACGTGATCGATATCGAGATCCCCGTGGTCGTCCGTGGCCTGATCGAGGGCGTCGAGGACGACGACCGCATCACCGTCGAGGGCACCGTCGCGCGCGACGGCCGGGTGCTGGGCGGCACGGGGAACGACGACATCCGTGTGGGCGAGAACCGCGGCGTGGTCGACGGCGGCCCGGACACGGACCATTGCGTCGTCACCGTGGGCAACCCCCCGGTCAACTGCGAGTCCTGACCCCGGGCCTCGCGCCCTTCCCCGGGCCCGTGCCCTTCTCCGGGCCCTCCGGACCCCCTGTCCGTCCGACCGGAGAGGAGACCGTTTGCACAGCGAACAACCGGCGGCGGGCAGCCGCCACATATCCCCGCCCGTCGTGCGAACAGCCCCCGCACGGCGGGCGGTTCCCTGCCCGGGTTCACCCCTTTGTGTGGCCTATATATCGCTTTGAGGAGAGGGCTTCAGGGGAGGCTCCGGAGGCGGCCGGGCCTCGTCGGCGCCGGAGCCGCGTCCGGGGAGTCGACGGTGAAGGGGCCGGTGGCCGTGCTGTACGCCAGGAGAGACACCGCACGACGCGTTCGTCCGGCCGTCCGCCGCGCCGTCCTCGTGGCGGCGCCCGCGCTGACGGTGCTGCTGGCCCTGGCGGGCGCCCCGCCGGCGGCTCCCGCGAGGGCCGGCGGCCCCACGGTCTGCACGGTCGACGGCGTCCTCCGGCCGGGGCCCGATGTCGTGGGCACCGCGTCCGCCGATCGCATCGAGTGCTCCTCGGTGGCGGCGGGGCACTCCGTCGAGGGGCTCGGCGGCGCCGACACCCTCACGCTCACCGGGGCCGTGGAGGGCGACGTCCGGGGCGGGCCGGGCGACGACACCGTGCTGGTCCTGCCGGGCGCCGGGCAGGCGCCCCGCGCCGGTCTCCACGGCGACGAGGGGAACGACACCATCCGGATCGCGGACGGTGTCGAGGTGTCAGGGCTGGTCGACGGCGGCGAGGGGGACGACAGGATCGTCGTCCGCGGCACCGTCACCCCCTCCGGCCAGATCTTCGGGGACGAGGGCGACGACGACATCCACGTCCACAACAACCAGGGCTTCGCCGACGCCCGGCCCGGCGCGCGAGACGTCTGTGTCGCCGACATGGGCAGCCCCTGCCCGCGCTGACGGCCCGCCGGCACGGCGACCCCGGACACGCCGGAGGCCGCCGTCCCGAGCGGTGGGAGCGGCGGCCTCCGGTATTGCCGGTACGGGCGGGTCACATGACGCGGACGGCACCCGTGGGCGGGGAGTAGCTGAGGTCGCGCTCGACCACACCGGTGCTGGGGTTCTGCGCGCCGATGAACTTGCCGCCGCCGATGTAGACGCCGACGTGGTACGCGCTGCCCGCGGAGCCCCAGTAGAGGATGTCGCCGACCTGGAGGTTGCCCAGCCCCACCTGGGTGCCGAAGGTCGACTGGTCCTGCGAGACGCGCGGGAGGTCGATGCCGATCTGGCTGTACGCGGCCATGACCAGGCCGGAGCAGTCGTACGAGGACGGGCCGGTGGAGCCCATCACATACGCCTTGCCGACCTGCGCCTGGAGGAAGGAGACCAGGGTCGCGGCGCTGCCGGTGCCGGTCTGCGTCTTCGAGCCGGTCGAGGTGGAGGCGGCCTCGGCGGCGTCCTCGGAGGTGCTCGAGGCGGACTTGGCGCTGAGGGTCTTGCGCTCGGTGGCGCGGGAGGCGCGGGCCTGCTCGGCGTCGCGCTTCTCCTGGGCCTCGGCGGCCTTCTTCTCGGCCTCGGCCTTGCGGTCCGCCTCCTGCTTCGCCTTCTTGGCGGCGTCGCGGGCCGTGTCGGCCGCCTTGTCCTGCTCCGCGCGGACCGTGTAGTCGAAGGCGGTCTGCTGGGTGGCCACCGCGCTCTGCGCGATGGAGGTGGCCAGGGTCGCGTTGACCGCCGGCATCTCCATGGTCGACTCGGTGGGCTTCTCGGCGGCGGTGGCCGAACCGGCACCCGCGACGGCCAGCGTGCTGAGGACGCCACCGGCGACACCAGTGCGGACGACCCACGACTGGGTGGCCGTACGACGGGGCTTCCGGTGGCTGGTTATCTGCGCATTGGGGGACATGCAACAACGGACTACCAGTCCGCGCAGGTTGAGTTCAACAAAAGTGACGTGCGCCACAATTGGCATGTGCGTGCCGAGAATTCGGGCATTTGATCACGGGGACGTCACGGCCCCGGCCGGGCCGCCGATCGTCAACAGGCGCCTCAGCATGGCGTTTGGCCGCCGAAAGGGATCACTGGCCGCTCTATCACTCTTGCGGCTCACATGTCGAGGCTACCCACGGAATCCGCACTCCGAACCTCTTGTCGCGTGGCGCAGCTCACGCCCCGCCCGCCTCGTGGGTGCGCTCGTGAACCGGATCGCGAGCCGGTGGCCGGGGGCGGCCGGCGGCTGTCGCGGACTCACTCGACGGCCATCCTTTATCACTTGACGGTCCGTAAGGCGAATTTGTGTGCAGGCGGCATCGCTTGATAAGGCCACACGCCTCCCACCTGCGCCAGAGCCCCGGGATGTCACCTCTGGTGATCACTCGGGCGCTTCGCGTACGAAGATCGCCGCTCATCCGACTTGATGATCGTTCGTCAGGTGGTGGAGATCACAAACACGGTGGCGCACCCCGTGTCGCAGATCACAGGCCGACGGGCATAGGATGCGTGCGACCCGGGCTTGTGAACTGCCTCACATATGGGTGATCTTCGCGACGATCGCCCGCGAGCTCCCAGAGGGCGGTGCGCCCGCCGGGGTCCGGTAAGCCGGCAGTCAGCGTCGACTGGAAGGAGCGAGGAGCGGTGAACGCCTACGCGCCCATCCTCGTACTGGGAGCCCTCGGGGCAGGCTTCGCGATCTTCTCCGTGGTCATGGCCTCGCTCATCGGGCCCAAGAGGTACAACCGCGCCAAGCTCGAGGCCTACGAGTGCGGCATCGAGCCCACCCCGCAGCCCGCCGGCGGCGGGCGCTTCCCGATCAAGTACTACCTGACGGCGATGCTCTTCATCGTCTTCGACATCGAGATCGTCTTCCTCTACCCCTGGGCCGTCACCTTCGACGCCCTGGGGCTCTTCGGGCTCGTGGAGATGCTGCTCTTCGTGCTCACCGTCTTCGTCGCCTACGCCTACGTCTGGCGCCGCGGCGGCCTGGAATGGGACTAGGGGGCACCACGCAATGGGACTCGAAGAGAAGCTGCCGAGCGGCTTCGCGCTGACCACCGTCGAGCAGGCCGCCGGCTGGGTGCGCAAGTCCTCCGTCTTCCCGGCCACCTTCGGACTGGCCTGCTGCGCCATCGAGATGATGACGACGGGCGCGGGCCGCTACGACCTGGCCCGCTTCGGGATGGAGGTCTTCCGCGGCTCCCCGCGCCAGGCCGATCTGATGATCGTGGCGGGCCGGGTCAGCCAGAAGATGGCGCCCGTGCTGCGGCAGGTCTACGACCAGATGCCCAACCCCAAATGGGTCATCTCCATGGGCGTCTGCGCCTCCAGCGGAGGCATGTTCAACAACTACGCGATCGTCCAGGGCGTCGACCACATCGTGCCGGTCGACATCTATCTGCCCGGCTGCCCGCCGCGCCCCGAGATGCTGATGGACGCGATCCTGAAGCTGCACAGCAAGATCCAGGGCGAGAAGCTCGGCGTGAACCGCGAGGAGGCGGCCCGCGAGGCCGAGGCGGCGGCCCTGGCGGCGCGGCCCCTGATCGAGATGAAGGGCCTGCTGCGGTGAGCGACCCCAAGAGCACCCCGAAAGGCACCCCGGAGAACTCCCCGGGCCGGAACGGCGTGAACCCCGACAAGGACGTCAACGCCCAGAACCTCCCCGGCCAGCGCGGCGACCATGGCGAGGCCATCCGCGTCCAGCGCGGCATGTTCGGCGCCCGCAACGGCGGCGACACCTCCGGCTACGGCGGCCTCGTCCGGACCGTACGGCTGCCCGGCGACACCCCCCGCCCGTACGGCGGCTGGTTCGACGAGGTGGCGGACGAACTGGAGGGCGCCCTGGAGGAACAGGGCCTCGTCCCGGCGAACGCCGTCGAGAAGACCGTCGTCGACCGCGGCGAACTCACCTTCCACATCGCCCGCGAGCACCTGCCGCGCGTCGCCCGCACCCTCCGCGACGACCCGGCGCTCCGCTTCGAGCTGTGCACGGGCGTGAGCGGGGTGCACTTCCCCGAGGACAAGGGACGCGAGCTGCACGCCGTCTACCATCTGCGTTCGCTCACCCACAACAGGCTGATCAGGCTGGAGGTCGGGGTCCCCGACGCCGACCCGCACCTGCCCTCGGTCGTCGACGTCTACCCGACCAACGACTGGCACGAGCGCGAGACGTACGACTTCTTCGGCATCGTCTTCGACGGCCACCCGGCACTGACGCGGATCATGATGCCCGACGACTGGCAGGGCTTCCCGCAGCGCAAGGACTACCCCCTCGGCGGCATCCCCGTCGAATACAAGGGCGCCCGGATCCCGGCTCCGGACCAGCGGAGGTCGTACACCTGATGAGCACATCCCACGCGAGCCCCCGCGACACCACCGAGGGCACCGTCTACACCGTCACCGGCGGGGACTGGGACGAGATCGCGTCGGCGGCCCGCCGGGCCGACGACGAGCGGATCGTCGTCAACATGGGCCCGCAGCACCCCTCCACGCACGGTGTGCTCCGGCTCATCCTGGAGATCGACGGCGAGACCGTCACCGAGGCCCGCTGCGGCATCGGCTATCTCCACACCGGCATCGAGAAGAACCTCGAATACCGCAACTGGACGCAGGGCACCACCTTCGTCACGCGCATGGACTACCTCACCTCGTTCTACAACGAGACGGCGTACTGCCTGGGCGTGGAGAAACTGCTCGGCATCGAGGAGCAGATCCCCGACCGCGCCACGGTCGTCCGCGTGATGCTGATGGAGCTGAACCGTCTCTCCTCCCACCTGGTCTGCATCGCCACCGGCGGGATGGAGCTCGGCGCCACCACGATCATGATCTACGGCTTCCGGGACCGCGAGATGATCCTGGACCTCTACGAGCTGATCACCGGCCTGCGGATGAACCACGCGTACGTCCGGCCCGGCGGGCTCGCCCAGGACCTGCCGCCGGGCGCGGTGGACGCGGTGCGCGAGTGCGTCAAGAAGATGCGCCGGAACCTCCCCGAGTACGACAAACTCGCCACCGGCAACCCGATCTTCAAGGGCCGGATGCAGGACGTCGGCTACCTCGACCTCGCCGGCTGCCTCTCGCTCGGCGCGACAGGCCCGATCCTGCGCGCCGCCGGCCTCCCGCACGACCTGCGCAAGGCGCAGCCCTACTGCGGCTACGACACCTACGAGTTCGACGTCCCGACCGCCGACACCTGCGACGCCTACGGGCGGTTTCTCATCCGCCTGGAGGAGATGCGGCAGTCCCTGCGGATCGTCGAGCAGTGCCTCGACCGGCTGGCGCCGGGCCCGGTCATGGTGGCTGACAAGAAGATCGCCTGGCCCGCGCAACTGGCCCTGGGGCCGGACGGGCTCGGCAACTCCCTCGACCACATCAAGAAGATCATGGGCACCTCCATGGAGGCCCTGATCCACCACTTCAAGCTGGTGACGGAGGGCTTCCGGGTGCCGCCCGGCCAGGCGTACGCGGCGGTGGAGTCACCCAAGGGCGAGCTGGGCGTGCACGTGGTCAGCGACGGCGGCACCCGCCCGTACCGGGTCCACTTCCGCGACCCGTCCTTCACCAACCTCCAGGCCATGGCGGCGATGTGCGAGGGCGGCCAGGTGGCCGACGTCATCGTGGCCGTGGCGTCCATCGATCCCGTGATGGGAGGCGTCGACCGGTGAGCGACGCACGCGCGGCCACCGGGCCGCGGCCGACCACGATTGCCGCACCTCCGCGCCGCGCGGGCGGAGAAGCGAACGAGGGGGCACGGTGAGTGACGTCAGTCTGGGCATTCCTCAGATGCCCGCGCCCGACTACCCGGCCGACGTACGGGCCCGGCTCGACGGGGACGCGAAGGAGGTGATCGGCCGCTATCCCGACAGCCGCAGCGCGCTGCTGCCGCTCCTCCACCTCGTCCAGGCGGAGGAGGGCCACGTCACCCGGACCGGCATCCGCTACTGCGCCGGGGTCCTGGACCTGACCGTCGCGGAGGTCACGGCGGTCGCCACCTTCTACACCATGTACCGGCGCGAGCCGGGCGGCGAGTACCAGGTCGGCGTCTGCACCAACACCCTGTGCGCGGTCATGGGCGGCGACGCCATCTTCGACGGCCTCAAGCGCCACCTCGGTGTCGGCAACGGCGGCACCACCCCCGACGGCAAGATCACCCTTGAGCACGTCGAGTGCAACGCCGCCTGCGACTTCGCGCCCGTCGTGATGGTCAACTGGGAGTTCTTCGACAACCAGACCGTCGAGAGCGCCACCGCCCTCGTCGACGACCTGCGCGCCGGACGCCCGGCCTCGCCCACGCGCGGGGCGCCCCTGTGCACGTACCGGGAGACGGCCCGCATCCTGGCGGGCTTCCCCGACGAGCGGCCCGGCGCCGTCGAGGCGAGCGGCGGGGCCGGACCCGCGTCCCTGGCGGGGCTGCGGCTGGCCAAGGGCGACACCGGCCCGGCCCGGGTGGGCCCGCCGCGCGGCGCCCCGCCGGGCGGGAGCCCGGACGCCGGCGCCGGCCCCGGAGAGCACCTCAGCTCGCACGACGCGCCCCGGAAGACATCGGCCTCGGACCCGGACCACCCCGCGGGACCGGTCGGCGAGGAGGGGGAGGGATGACCATGGCACCCGCGAACGGAGGGACCCCCAGGCCCCAGTCGGGGGCGGGGGACGGCGCCGAGAAGCTCCTCGCGCCCGTGCTGAGCGCGCACTGGGACGATCCCCGGTCCTGGACGCTGGAGACCTATCTGCGGCACGACGGCTACGCCGGAGCGCGCAAGGCGCTCGCGATGCCCCCCGACGAGGTGATCGCCTACATCAAGGACGCGGGCCTGCGCGGCCGCGGCGGCGCGGGCTTCCCCACCGGGATGAAATGGCAGTTCATCCCGCAGGGCGACGGCAAACCGCACTATCTCGTCGTCAACGCCGACGAGTCGGAGCCCGGCGCCTGCAAGGACATCCCGCTGCTCTTCGCCTCGCCGCACACCCTCATCGAGGGCATCGTGATCGCCTGCCACGCGATCCGCTCGGAGCGGGCCTTCGTCTATCTGCGCGGCGAGGTCGTGCCCGTCCTGCGGCGGCTGCACGAGGCCGTGCGCGAGGCGTACGCGGCGGGCTACCTCGGCAAGAACGTGCTGGGCTCCGGCCTGGACCTGGAGCTGACCGTGCACGCCGGCGCCGGCGCGTACATCTGCGGCGAGGAGACCGCGCTCCTCGACTCCCTGGAGGGGCGCCGCGGCCAGCCCCGGCTCCGGCCGCCCTTCCCGGCCGTCGCGGGCCTCTACGCCTGCCCCACCGTGGTGAACAACGTCGAGTCCATCGCGTCGGTTCCCGCGATCCTGCACCGCGGCAAGGAGTGGTTCCGGTCGATGGGCACCGAGAAGTGCCCGGGCTTCACCCTCTACTCCCTCTCCGGCCACGTCGCCCGCCCCGGCCAGTACGAGGCCCCCATGGGCATCACCCTGCGCCAGCTCCTCGACATGAGCGGCGGCATCCGGCCCGGCCACCGGCTGAAGTTCTGGACCCCCGGCGGCTCCTCCAGCCCGATGTTCACCGACGAACACCTCGACGTGCCACTGGACTTCGACAGCGTGGCCGCCGCCGGCTCGCTGCTCGGCACCAAGTCGCTCCAGTGCTTCGACGAGACCACCTGCGTCGTCCGCGCCGTCACCCGCTGGACCGAGTTCTACGCGCACGAGTCCTGCGGCAAGTGCACCCCCTGCCGCGAAGGCACCTACTGGCTCGTCCAGTTGCTACGCGACATCGAGGACGGCAAGGGACAGCGGGCCGACCTCGACAAGCTCGCCGACATCGCCGACAACATCAACGGCAAGTCCTTCTGCGCCCTGGGCGACGGCGCCGCCGCGCCGATCCTCTCCTCGCTCCAGTACTTCCGCGCCGAGTACGAGCGGCACATCACGGGCAGGGGCTGCCCCTTCGACCCGGCCGCGTCGACCCTGTGGGCCGACGGGCCGAAGAACTCCCATCTGGAGGTGAACGCATGACAGTCACCACGTCTGCCCCCTCCGGAGGGGGCGAGGTGGTTCCGCCGGAGGACCTCGTCTCCGTCACCATCGACGGCATCGCGCTCTCCGTCCCCAAGGGGACGCTGGTCATCCGCGCCGCCGAGCTCCTCGGCATCGAGATCCCGCGGTTCTGCGACCACCCGCTGCTCGACCCGGCCGGCGCCTGCCGCCAGTGCATCGTCGAGGTCGAGGGCCAGCGCAAGCCGATGGCCTCCTGCACCATCACCTGCACCGACGGCATGGTGGTCCGTACCCAGCTCACCTCGCCCGTCGCCGAGAAGGCCCAGCGCGGTGTGATGGAGCTGCTGCTCATCAACCACCCGCTCGACTGCCCCGTCTGCGACAAGGGCGGCGAGTGCCCGCTCCAGAACCAGGCGATGTCCGCCGGGCAGGCCGACACCCGTTTCGAGGGCCGCAAGCGCACCTTCGAGAAGCCGGTGCCGATCTCCACCCAGGTGCTGCTGGACCGCGAGCGGTGCGTGCTGTGCGCGCGCTGCACCCGCTTCTCCCAGCAGATCGCGGGCGACCCGATGATCGAGCTCCTGGAGCGCGGCGCCCTCCAGCAGGTCGGCACCGGCCAGGACGTGCCCTTCGAGTCGTACTTCTCGGGCAACACCATCCAGATCTGCCCGGTCGGGGCGCTCACCTCGGCGGCGTACCGGTTCCGCTCCCGCCCCTTCGACCTCGTCTCCTCGCCGTCGGTCTGCGAGCACTGCGCGGGCGGCTGCGCCACGCGCACGGACCACCGGCGCGGCAAGGTGCTGCGCCGCCTCGCCGCCGACGACCCCGAGGTCAACGAGGAGTGGGTGTGCGACAAGGGGCGCTTCGCGTTCCGCTACGCCCAGCGGCCGGACCGGCTCACCACCCCGCTCGTCCGGAGCGCGGAGGGCGTCCTGGAGCCCGCGAGCTGGCCCGAGGCGCTGGCGGCCGCGGCCGAGGGGCTGGCCGCGGCGCGGGGCAGGGCCGGGGTGCTGACGGGCGGCCGGCTCACCGTCGAGGACGCCTACGCCTACGCCAAGTTCGCGCGGCTGGCCCTGGCCACCCATGACGTGGACTTCCGGGCCCGGGTGCACAGCGGCGAGGAGGCCGACTTCCTGGCGGCCCACGTCGCCGGGCGCGGCCGGGACCTGGACGGTACGGGCGTGACGTACACGGCGCTGGAGAAGGCGCCCGCGGTGCTGCTCGCCGGCTTCGAGGCGGAGGAGGAGGCGCCGGGCGTCTTCCTGCGGCTCCGTAAGGCGCACCGCAAGCACGGCCAGCGGGTCTTCGCGCTGGCCACCCACGCCACGCGCGGCCTCACGAAGGCGGGCGGCACGCTGCTGCCCGCCGCGCCGGGCACCGAGACGCCCTGGCTGCGGGCGCTGGCCGACGGCGCCGCCACGGATCCGGCCGCCCGCGCGGCGGCCGAGGCGCTGCGCGGCGAGGGCGCGGTGATCGTCGTCGGCGAGCGCCTCGCCGGTGTGCCGGGCGCGCTGACCGCCGCGCTCGCCGCCGCCGCCACGACCGGCGCCGCCCTGGTGTGGATCCCGCGCCGGGCGGGGGAGCGGGGCGCCCTGGAAGCGGGCGCGCTGCCCGGGCTGCTGCCCGGCGGGCGGCCCGCGACCGACCCGCGCGCGCGGGAGGAGACGGCGGCCGCCTGGGGCGTCGCCGAACTCCCGCGCGGCACCGGCCGGGACACCGGGCAGATCGTCGAGGCCGCGGCCAGCGGCGAGCTGGGCGCGCTGCTGGTGGGCGGTGTGGAGGTCGCCGACCTGCCTGACCCGTCGCGCGCCCGCGGCGCGCTGGACGCCATCGGCTTCCTCGTCAGCCTGGAGCAGCGGCCCGGCGAGGTGACGGACCGGGCGGACGTGGTGCTGCCGGTCGCGGCCGTGGTCGAGAAGGCGGGCACGTTCCTGAACTGGGAGGGCCGGGCGCGGCCCTTCGAGGCGGCGGTCCGGCCCGAGCACCTGACCCGGGCCTCCCTGCCGTCGGACGCCCGGGTGCTGAACATGCTGGCCGACGCCATGGACGTGGCGCTGGCGCTGCCGGACACCGGCGCCGTACGGGCGGAGCTGGCCCGGCTCGGGCCGTGGCGCGGCGCCCACGCGGCCGCCCCCGCGGAGCCGGCCCGCCCGGCTCCGCGGCCGGGTGCCGGCGAGGCCGTGCTGGCGGGCCACCGGCTGCTCCTCGACCGGGGCCGGCTCCAGGAGGGCGACGACGCCCTGGCCGGGACCCGGCACGCGGCGCCCGCCCGGCTGTCCGCCGCCACGGCCGCCGAGGCCGGGGTGCGCGACGGCGAACCGCTCGTGGTGACCGGTCCGGCGGGCACGGTCCGGCTGCCGCTGCGGATCACCGCCATGCCGGACCGGGTGGTGTGGCTCCCGCTGAACTCCGTGGGCGGCGGTGTCGCCGGTGACACGGGGGCCCGCCCGGGTGAGCTCGTACGGATCGGCCGGGCCACCGGCGAGGACACCGGAACCGAGACACCGGAGGCGCGGTAGTGAACGCTTACCAACTGGCCGCCGAGGACCTGTCGATGTTCGGCCGTGACCCGTGGTGGCTGGTCGTCGTCAAGGCCGTCTTCTGCTTCGCGTTCGTCATGGTGACCGTGCTCTTCTCGATCGTCTGGGAGCGCAAGGTCGTCGCGTGGATGCAGCTGCGCATCGGCCCCAACCGGCACGGCCCCTGGGGGATGCTCCAGTCCCTCGCCGACGGCATCAAGCTGATGCTGAAGGAAGACCTGATCGTCAAGCGGGCGGACAAGGCGGTCTACCTCCTCGCCCCCGTCGTCGCGGCCATCCCGGCGTTCATGGCGATCGCCGTGATCCCCTTCGGCCCGGCGGGCAACGAGATCTCGGTCTTCGGGCACCGCACGACGATGCAGCTGACGGACCTGCCGATCGGCGTGCTGTACATCCTGGCCACCGCGTCGGTCGGCATCTACGGCATCGTGCTGGCGGGCTGGTCCTCCGGGTCGACGTACCCGCTCCTCGGCGGCCTGCGCTCGTGCGCCCAGATGATCTCGTACGAGATCGCGATGGGCGTCTCCTTCGCGGCCGTCTTCCTCTACTCCGGTTCGATGTCGACCTCGGCGATCGTGGAGGCGCAGCACGACCGCTGGTACGTGTTGCTGCTGCCGGTCTCCTTCCTCATCTACATCGTGGCGATGGTGGGCGAGACCAACCGGGCGCCGTTCGACCTCCCGGAGTCCGAGGGCGACCTGGTGGGCGGCTTCAACACCGAGTACTCCTCCATCAAGTTCGCGATGTTCATGCTGGCCGAGTACGTCAACATGATCACGGTCTCGGCCGTGGCGGTGACGCTGTTCCTCGGCGGCTGGCGGGCCCCGTACCCGGTCTCGGCCTTCTGGGAGGGCGCCAACCACGGCTGGTGGCCGCTCCTCTGGTTCGTGATCAAGCTCCAGCTGCTGCTGTTCTTCTTCATCTGGCTGCGCGGCACGCTGCCGCGGCTGCGCTACGACCAGTTCATGAAGCTGGGGTGGAAGGTCCTCATCCCCGTCTCCATGGTGTGGCTGATGCTCGTCGCGGCCGTGCGGGCGCTGCGGAACGAGAACTACGACTTCCAGCAGATCGTGCTGTACGTCGGCGGGGCCGTCGTGGCGGTCCTGCTGCTGTCGTTCGTGGCCGACGTCTTCCGCGGCCGGGGCGAGGGCGAGGAGCCGGAAGGTCCCGCCGCGGAGCGGGAGTTCGATCCCATGGCGGGCGGCTATCCCGTGCCGCCGCTGCCCGGCCAGACCCTGCCGCCGGTACCGCGGCGGCGGTCGCGCCACGACCGCGAGCTCATTGTCAGTGGTGGCGTCGATACTGTCAGTGACGGTCCCCGAGACGGAAAGGAGGGGGCTGACGGTGCCTGACTTCCAGAACCCCGTGGCCGGCTTCGGCGTGACCTTCAAGGCCATGTTCAAGAAGCGGCTGACCGAGCAGTACCCGGAGGAGAAGAAGCACACGGCGCCGCGTTTCCACGGCCGCCACCAGCTCAACCGCCACCCGGACGGCCTGGAGAAGTGCATCGGCTGCGAGCTGTGCGCGTGGGCCTGCCCGGCGGACGCGATCTATGTGGAGGGCGCGGACAACACCGAGGAGGAGCGCTACTCCCCGGGTGAGCGCTACGGCCGCGTCTATCAGATCAACTACCTCCGCTGCATCCTGTGCGGGCTGTGCGTGGAGGCGTGCCCGACCCGGGCGCTCACCATGACCAATGAGTACGAACTGGCCGACAGCAGCCGCGAATCGCTCATCTACACCAAGGAGGAGCTGCTCGCGGGCCTGGAGGAGGGCATGGTCGACACCCCGCACGCGATCTTCCCGGGGATGACCGAGAAGGACTATTACCGGGGCCTGGTCTCGGAGGCGGCGCCGGGCACGGTCCGGCAGCCGGCGCTCTCCAAGGGCGAGGAGCCGGCGTCCGCGCCCACGGCGGAAGGGGCGGGAGCGTGAACACCGCCGCCACGGCCACCTCCACGGGCGAGGCGGTCCAGTTCTGGATCCTCGGGATCGTCGCCGTGGCCGGGGCGCTGGCCACCGTCCTGATGAAGAAGTCCGTGCACAGCGCCCTCTCACTGGCCGGCACCATGATCGTCCTGGCCGTGTTCTATCTGGCCAACGGCGCGTACTTCCTGGGGATCGTCCAGATCGTCGTCTACACCGGCGCGATCATGATGCTCTTCCTCTTCGTGGTCATGCTCGTCGGCGTCACCGCCGCCGACTCCCTCAAGGAGACCCTCAAGGGCCAGCGGTGGCTGGCCGGGCTCTGCGCGCTGGGCTTCGGCATCCTGCTGATCGCGGGCATCGGCAACGCCTCCCTGAAGGAATTCACCGGCCTCGGCCAGGCCAACTCCGGTGGCAATGTGGAGGGCCTCGCCGCCCTCGTCTTCACCAAGTACGTCTTCGCCTTCGAGATCACCGGCGCCCTGCTGATCACCGCGGCCGTCGGCGCGATGGTGCTCACCCACCGGGAGCGCACCGAGCGCGCCGTCACCCAGCGCGAGCTCGCCGAGCGCCGGGTCCGCTCGGGCAAGCAGGTCCCCCCGCTGCCCGCCCCCGGTGTCTACGCCCGGCACAACGCCGTGGACGTCCCCGGCCTGCTGCCGGACGGCACCCCGTCCGAGCTCACGGTCAACCCCACCCTGCGCGCCCGCGGCCAGATCCGCGACGTCTCGGGCACGGCGCTGCGGGAGCTGGCCGCGCTGGAGCAGCGCGCGCAGGAGTGGCGCGAGCACGGCCGCAGCGAGGACGCGAAGGGAGCCGGCAAGTGAATCCGGTCAACTACCTCTATCTGGCGGCCCTGCTGTTCACCATCGGCGCCACCGGTGTGCTCCTCCGGCGGAACGCGATCGTCGTCTTCATGTGCGTCGAGCTGATGCTGAACGCCTGCAATCTGGCGTTCGTCACCTTCTCCCGGCTGCACGGCAATCTGGACGGCCAGATCATCGCGTTCTTCACGATGGTGGTCGCCGCGGCCGAGGTCGTCATCGGCCTGGCGATCATCGTGACGATCTTCCGTTCCCGCCACTCGGCGTCGGTCGACGACGCGAACCTGCTGAAGCTGTAAGGGGACGGTGACGTGGAGAACCTCATCGGATTGCTCGTCGCGGCACCGCTGCTCGGCGCCGCCGTGCTGCTGTGCGGCGGGCGGCGGCTGGACCGCTCCGGCCCCTGGGTGGGCACGCTGCTCGCCGCCGTGTCCTTCGCGCTCGCTGTCGCGCTCTTCGCCGACATGCTCG
This sequence comes from Streptomyces albireticuli, assembly GCF_021228125.1. Classification (GTDB taxonomy): domain Bacteria; phylum Actinomycetota; class Actinomycetes; order Streptomycetales; family Streptomycetaceae; genus Streptomyces; species Streptomyces albireticuli. Next base: position 192,773 of record NZ_JAJQQS010000011.1, on the reverse strand, counting down.
GCCGGAGCGGCGAGGAGCGGACGCTCACGACCACGGTCTTCAGCTGGGTGCCGGTCGGCGGCTTCCGCGCCGACGTGGGCTTCCAGCTCGATCAGCTGTCCATGACCTTCGTCCTGCTGATCACCGGCGTGGGCACCCTGATCCACCTCTACTCCGTCGGCTACATGGAGCACGACGAGCGGCGCCGGCGCTTCTTCGGCTATCTCAACCTGTTCCTCGCCGCGATGCTGCTGCTCGTCGTCGCCGGCAACTACCTCCTGCTGTACGTCGGCTGGGAGGGCGTCGGCCTCGCCTCGTACCTGCTGATCGGTTTCTGGCAGCACAAGCCCAGCGCGGCGACGGCGGCGAAGAAGGCGTTCCTCGTCAACCGCGTCGGCGATATGGGCCTGTCCATCGCGATCATGCTGATGTTCACCACGTTCGGCACCTTCGCCTTCGGGCCCGTCCTGGAGGGCGCGGGGCAGGCGGGGGAGGGGAAGCTGACGGCCGTCGGGCTGATGCTGCTCCTCGCGGCCTGCGGCAAGTCGGCCCAGGTGCCGCTGCAGAGCTGGCTCGGTGACGCCATGGAGGGCCCGACCCCGGTCTCCGCCCTCATCCACGCGGCGACGATGGTGACCGCCGGGGTCTATCTGATCACCCGCTCCGGCGCCCTCTTCGACGCGGCGCCCACGGCGCAGACCGCGGTCGTCACGGTCGGCGCGGTCACGCTCCTCTTCGGTGCGATCGTCGGTTGCGCCAAGGACGACATCAAGAAGGCCCTCGCGGGCTCCACGATGTCCCAGATCGGCTACATGATCCTGGCGGCCGGGCTGGGCCCGGTCGGCTATGTCTTCGCGATCATGCACCTGGTCACCCACGGCTTCTTCAAGGCCGGGCTGTTCCTCGGCGCGGGCTCCGTGATGCACGGCATGAACGACGAGGTCGACATGCGGCGTTACGGCGGTCTGCGGAAGTACATGCCGGTCACCTTCGTCACCTTCGGCCTCGGCTATCTCGCCATCATCGGCTTCCCCGGCCTCTCCGGCTTCTTCTCCAAGGACAAGATCATCGAGGCGGCCTTCGCCAAGGGCGGCACGGAGGGCTGGATCCTCGGCGGCGCGGCCCTGCTGGGCGCGGGCATCACGGCGTTCTATATGACGCGCGTGATGCTGATGACCTTCTTCGGCGAGCGGCGCTGGCAGCCCGACGCAGACGGCAACGCCCCGCACCCGCACGAGTCGCCGAAGACGATGACGGTCCCGATGGTGATCCTGGCCTTCGGATCGGTCTTCGCGGGCGGGCTGTTCGCCGTCAACGACACCTTCCTGAAGTGGCTGGAGCCGGTCACCGGCCACGCCCACGGCAATCCGCCGGTCAGCGCGCTCACCGTCACCGCCGCCACCATGGTGGTGCTGGTCCTCGGCGTCGCGCTCGCCTGGGCGCGGTACGGCCGCAAGCCCGTCCCGGTCACCGCGCCCCGTGGCAGTTGGCTCACCCGCGCCGCCCGGCGCGACCTGCTCCAGGACGACTTCAACCACATCGTGCTGGTGCGCGGCGGTGAGCACCTCACCCGCAGCCTGGTCTACGTCGACCACACCCTGGTCGACGGCGTCGTCAACGGAACCGCCGCCTCCGTCGGCGGCCTGTCGGGCCGGATGCGCAGGCTCCAGAACGGCTACGCGCGGTCGTACGCGGTCTCGATGTTCGGCGGTGCGGCGGTGCTCATCGCCGCGACCCTGCTGATGAGGGCGGTCTGATATGTCTTTTCCCCTGCTGACGGCCACGGCCGTGGTGCCCGCCGTCGGCGCGGTCGCCACCGCCGCGGTCCCGGCCGCGCGGCGCGCGGCGGCGAAGTGGCTCGCGCTGGGCTTCTCGCTCGCCACGCTCGTCCTCGCGGCCGTCCAGCTGGTGCGCTTCGACCCGGACGCGGCCGGGCCCTTCCAGCTCACCGAGTCCCACGCCTGGATCAAGGACTTCGGCGTCCGCTACGAACTGGGCGTGGACGGCATCGCGGTCGTCCTCATCGCCCTGACCGCGCTGCTGATCCCCTTCATCGTGCTGGCCGGCTGGCATGACGCCGACCCCCTCGAAGGGGCCTCGCCCAACTGGCGCTGGCGGCCCACCCAGGGCTTCTTCGCGCTGATCCTGATGGTCGAGGCGATGGTGGTGATCTCCTTCGAGGCCACCGACGTCTTCCTCTTCTACCTCTTCTTCGAAGCCATGCTGATCCCGATGTACTTCCTCATCGGCGGCTTCGGTGACCGGGCCGGCGAGCGGTCCGAGGAGGAGACGGCGGCCCAGCGCAGCTACGCCGCGGTGAAGTTCCTCCTCTACAACCTGGCCGGCGGCCTGATCATGATGGCCGCGGTCATCGGCCTCTACGCCGTCACCGCCGACCAGCTGGGCATGGGCACCTTCTCGCTCCAGGAGATCGTCCAGGCCCGCGCCGACGGCCGGCTGGACCTCGCGCCCGCCGCCGAACGGTCCCTGTTCCTCGGCTTCTTCTTCGCCTTCGCGGTGAAGGCGCCGCTGTGGCCGCTGCACACCTGGCTGCCCAACGCGATGGGCGAGGCCACCGCACCCGTCGCCGTCCTGATCACCGCGGTCGTCGACAAGGTCGGCACCTTCGCGATGCTCCGCTTCTGCCTCCAGCTCTTCCCGGAGGCGTCCAAGTGGGCCACCCCGGTGATCGTCGCCCTGGCGCTCGTCAGCATCGTCTACGGCGCGCTGCTCGCGGTGGGCCAGCGGGACATCAAGCGGCTGGTCGCCTACGCCTCGATCTCGCACTTCGGCTTCATCGTGCTGGGCATCTTCGCGATGACCACCCAGGGCCAGGGCGGCGCGACGCTCTACATGGTCAACCACGGGATCTCCACGGCCGCGCTGATGCTGGTCGCGGGCTTCCTGATCTCACGCCGCGGCTCCCGGCTCATCGCGGACTACGGCGGCGTCCAGAAGGTCGCGCCGGTCCTCGCCGGCACCTTCCTCGTGGGCGGTCTGGCCACCCTGTCGCTGCCGGGCCTCGCGCCCTTCGTCTCCGAGTTCCTCGTCCTGGTCGGCACGTTCAGCCGCTATCCGGCGGCCGGGATCATCGCCACCGTCGGCATCGTGCTCGCCGCGCTCTACGTCCTCGTGCTCTACCAGCGCACCATGACCGGGCCGGTGAAGGACGGCGTGCGCGGGATGCCCGACCTCCGGGTGCGCGAGCTGGCCGTCGTCGCCCCGCTGATCGCGCTCCTGCTCTTCCTGGGCGTCTATCCCAAGCCGCTGACCGAGATCATCGACCCCGCGGTCGGCCACACGATGTCGCAGGTCGAGAAGTCCGACCCCAAGCCCGATGTCCCTGTGAACGAAGCGGAGGCCGCGAAGTGAGTCCCGCAGCATCCGTCCACAGCCTGTGGACGGTCGCGGCCGAAGCGCCGCAGAAGATCCCGGCCCCGCAGATCGAGTACGCCCAGCTGTCACCGACGCTGATCGTGCTCGGCGCGGCCGTCCTCGGCATTCTCGTCGAAGCGTTCCTCCCCCGTCGCGCCCGCTACCCCGCGCAGCTCCTGCTGACGACCGTCGGGCTGATCGCCGCCTTCGCCGCCGTCATCGCCCTGGCCGCCGGGGGGTACGGCACGGACAAGGCACACGTGGCCGCCATGGGCGCCGTCGCCGTCGACGGCCCGGCGCTCTTCCTCCAGGGCGCCCTCCTCCTGGTGTCGCTGATCGCCGTGTTCACCTTCGCCGAGCGGCGGCTGGACCCGGTGGCGCACGGCCGGCGCGTCGACTCCTTCGCCGCGCAGGCCGCGGCCGTCCCGGGCGGCGAGGCCGAACAGGAGGCGGTCAAGGCGGGCTTCACCACCACGGAGGTCTTTCCGCTGGTGCTGTTCGCGGTCGGCGGCATGCTCGTCTTCCCCGCGGCGAACGACCTGCTGACCCTGTTCATCGCCCTGGAGGTCTTCTCCCTCCCGCTGTACGTGCTGTGCGCGCTGGCCCGCCGGCAGCGGCTGATGTCGCAGGAGTCGGCGGTCAAGTACTTCCTGCTCGGCGCGTTCTCCTCGGCGTTCCTGCTCTTCGGCGTCGCCCTGCTGTACGGCTACGCCGGCACGGTCTCGTACGCGGGCATCGCCGACGTGGTGAACGGCACCACCCGGTCCGTCGATCCGGCCCTCGCCTCGACGACGGGCAACGACGCCCTGCTGCTCATCGGCGGCGCGCTGGTCCTGATGGGCCTGCTCTTCAAGGTCGGCGCGGTCCCGTTCCACATGTGGACGCCCGACGTCTACCAGGGGGCGCCCACGCCGGTCACGGGCTTTATGGCCGCCGCCACCAAGGTCGCCGCCTTCGGTGCCCTGCTGCGGCTGCTCTATGTGGTCCTGCCCGGCCTGCGCTGGGACTGGCGTCCGGTGATGTGGGGCGTCGCTATCGTCACCATGGTGGTCGGCGCGGTCGTGGCCGTCACCCAGACGGATGTGAAGCGGCTCCTGGCCTACTCCTCCATCGCGCACGCCGGCTTCCTCCTCGCCGGTGTCACGGCCGCCAGCCCGGACGGGGTCTCCTCCGTCCTCTTCTACCTGGTCACCTACGCCTTTGTGACGCTGGGCGCGTTCGCCGTGGTGACGCTCGTGCGCGACGCGGGCGGCGAGGCGACGCACCTGTCGAAGTGGGCGGGGCTCGGCCGCCGTTCGCCGCTCGTGGCCGCCGTCTTCGCGGTCTTCCTGCTGGCCTTCGCCGGTATCCCGCTCACCAGCGGTTTCGCGGGGAAGTTCGCGGTCTTCAAGGCCGCGGCCGAGAGCGGGGCGACGCCGCTGGTCATCGTGGGTGTGCTGTCGTCGGCGGTCGCCGCGTTCTTCTACGTCCGGGTGATCGTGCTGATGTTCTTCAGCGAGCCGAAGGCCGACGGGCCGACCGTCGCCGTGCCGAGCGCGCTGACCTCCACGGCCATCGCGGTCGGGGTCGCGCTGACGGTCGTCCTCGGTGTCGCGCCGCAGTACTTCCTGGAACTCGCGGGCCAGGCGGGCACGTTCGTCCGCTGAGGGTTCCCGTACGCGCACCGCCGCCCGGCGCCCCGAGGAGGGGCGGCCGGGCGGCGGCGCGTCGTGCTACGGCGGCGTCAGCCGATCTTGCCGGGGAGGCCGGCCGGCTTGCCGTCCGTGCTCACGGCCTTCTTGAGGGTGTCCTCCTTGCCGGAGGCCCACGCCACCGTCAGGGAGGCGGCGTCGACGCTCTTGACGGTGGCGGAGGCGTACTCGGCGCCGTCCTTGCAGTTGAAGGTGAGGGCCACCGGCTTCGCGGTGTCGTTCACCGTGCCGCTGCACGCCTGCCCCGCGACGCTGAGCATCACGGTCTTGCCCGAGAAGGACAGGATCATAAAGCTCTTGTCCGTGAGCTTGCCCTTCGACCAGCCGCCGGCGAGCTTGGCGGCCGTGACGTCGCCGCCGCCGGCCTTGGCCGGGTCCTCGGCCGGCGTCTGACCCGTCCCCTTCGGCGCCTCGGCCGGCGGGGCGGAGGACTGCGCGGGCTTGTCGGCGCCGCCGTCCTTGCTCTCGCTGCCGCAACCGGTCATCAGCACAGCGGCGATGATCGCCGCCCCCGTGATCTGTACTGCCTTGCGCACGTGCGCCCTTTCGTCCAGTGGATCTGGACACGACAAGTTAGCAGCCTTGATCAGAGGTCCCGGAACCTTGCGTTCAGTCGCCGCCGCCCCCGCCGTCGCCACCGGAGTCGCCCCCGCCGCCGCTGCCGTCCGACTGGTCCCGCCGCACATTGCGGTGCACCGCCTCGGCCACCCAGTCGGTGCGGACGAGCCGCCGCATGGACTTGCGCTCGGCCCGCAGGTCCCACCCCGGGTAGAGCCGGCCGGCCGCGCCGACCGCCGACACCAGGGCGGCCAGGGCGCGCGAGCGGGCGTCGGGGAAGCCCGCCACGCGGGCCGCGTCGAAGCGCTGCCGCGCCGCCGTCGTCAGATCGACCGGGCCGACGGGGTAGCGGTTGCGGGGGAAGACGCCGAGCAACCGGCGGCGGTGGACGCGCAGCGCCCGCCGCTCCACCAGCCGGGTCAGCCAAGGCTCCTCCAGGTGCCGGGCCGCGCTGCGCACCCAGCGGTGCGTCTTCGGCCCCCGGGTGCCCGCCGCCGGCAGGCTCGCCGTCGCCATGGCCAGCAGCGGGTCCCGCGGCCCGGCCGGGGAGAGCACGACGGGCCGCCCGTACTGCTCCGTGACCTGTCCGCGCAGCCGGAGTTCGGCGAGTACGGCGCCGGCCACGCCGTACTCCAGGGCCCCCGGGAGGCACAGCCGCCGGCCGTCCTCCGGATGGAAGCAGAGCAACAGCAGTTCCTCGGGCAGCGTGAGGCCGGGGGCGTCGTGGGTCATGGCGTGGCGGCCCCGCGGTCGGGCACGACACGGCCGGTGACCTCGCCGAGGCCGATGCGGGCGCCGCCGGGGCCGGGGGCCCAGGCGGTGAGGGTGACCACGTCACCGTCGGCCAGGTAGGGGCCCTTGCCCTCGGTGAGCTCCAGCAGGCAGCCGCGCTGGTCCGGCTCGGGGCCGCTGACCGTGCCGGAGGCGAAGAAGTCGCCGGTGCGCAGGGAAGCGCCGTTGACGGTCATATGGGCGAGCTGCTGGGCGGCCGTCCAGTACATGGAGGCGAACGGCGGCCGGGAGACCGTCTCGCCGTTGATCGTGACCTCGATGCGCAGATCGATGCCGCCCGGCTCGGCGGCGGAGTCGTCGAGGTAGGGCAGCAGCGGGTACGTGCGCTCCGGCGGCGCGGTGCGGGCCTCGTCGAAGGCGTCGAGCGGGGTGATCCACGCGGAGACGGAGGTGGCGAAGGACTTGCCGAGGAACGGGCCGAGCGGCACGTACTCCCACGCCTGGACGTCGCGCGCCGACCAGTCGTTGACCAGGCAGACACCGAAGACGTGCTCCCGGAAGTCGCCCAGCGCGACGGGGGTGTTCGCGGGGGCCGGGGTGCCGACGACGAAGCCGACCTCGGCCTCGATGTCCAGGCGCAGCGAGGGGCCGAAGGACGGCACGGCGTCGCCGGGGGCCTTGCGCTGGCCCTGGGGGCGCACCACGTCGGTGCCGGAGACCACGACCGTGCCGGCGCGGCCGTGGTAACCGATGGGCAGATGCTTCCAGTTGGGCGTGAGGGGCTCGCTGTCCGGGCGGAAGATCCGGCCGACGTTGGTGGCGTGGTGCTCGCTGGCGTAGAAGTCGACGTAGTCGGCGACCTCGAACGGCAGGTGCAGCGTCACGTCCTCCAGCGGGAGCAGGGGGCCGTCGTCCAGCCAGCCGCGCACCTCGGCGCGGACGGCCTGCCAGACGGGCCGGCCCGCGGCCAGCAGCGGGTTGAGCGTCGGCCGGTCCAGCAGGTCGGCGTGCGCGGAGCCGTGGGCGGCGGCCGCGGCGGACGCGTCGAGCACACGGTCGCCGTAGCGGACGCCGATCCGGCGGCGGTCCGGGGCGTCCGCGGGGCTGAACACGCCGTACGGGAGGGTGGCCGCGCCGAAGGGGTCGCCTTCGGCAAGCTCGCGGGGGCTCTGCTGGGACATGGTGACGCAGCCTCGCTCTCTCCTGGACGCTCCTGGGAGCCGGGTGGCCCCGGTGGTGGGCCCGTGCCCACATTACGTGCTGGTGGCCGCCAGACAAGGGGTGGCCGGGGGCGGCTTAGGCCGGGCGCCCCCGGGTGCGCCCGGCGTGCCCGGAGTGTGACGCGCCGGTGGCGTGCCCCCGTTCCGGGGACTCCTCGAACGAACGCGCCCCACCTGCCCGAACCGCTGTCCGACCGCTCACTAAAGAGCTAGCAATGTCCGGTAACTCCTTGCTGGAGTCGGCGATTCCGAAGTAGCGTCCTTAGTCGGGTCACGCACAGTGGGGGGGCCGCTGCGGCTGGTGGCCGAGGGGGATGCTGGTGGCGAGCAGGAGCACGCCCATCGCGGCGGACCGGACCGTTCCAGGGCTGATAGTGAAGATCGGCAACTACCCCCTCCACCACGGTGGTGTCGGTGCGATCCGCAGCCTCGGCAGACTCGGTGTCCCGGTGTACGCCGTCACCGAGGACCGCTGGACGCCCGCCGCCTCCTCCCGTTATCTGCGCCAGGGGTTCGTCTGGCCCACCACGGGCACCGAGCGGCCCGAGGTGCTCGTCGAGGGGCTGCTGGGGATAGGGCGCAGGATCGGCCGCCCGAGCGTCCTGCTGCCCACCGACGACGAGGCGGCCGTTCTGATCGCCGAGCACGCGGAGCAGCTCGCGGGCAGCTTCCTCTTCCCGTCCGTGGAGCGCGAGTTGCCGCGCAGGCTCGCCAGCAAGCAGGGGCTGCACGAGCTCTGCGTGGAGCACGGGGTGCCCTCCCCGGAGGCCCTCTTCCCCACGTCGTTCGAGGAGATCGAGGACTACGCGGCGCGCGCCCGCTTCCCGCTCGTCGCCAAGAACCGGGAGGCGTTCGAGCGGCGCCGCAAGCCCGCCGTGCACGGCACCACCCGCATCGGCGGCCCCCGGGAGCTGGTGGCCCTCGCCCGCGGCTGGGGCCCCTCGCCCGGCGTGATCCTCCAGGAGTACCTGCCCCGAGAGCAGGCCGAGGACTGGATCGTGCACGCCTACTTCGACGGCCGGAGCACCCCGCTGGCGATGTTCACGGGAGTGAAGGTGCGCTCCTGGCCGCCGCACGCGGGCATGACCGCCCACGCGTACGTCGTGGAGAACGCCGAACTGGCCGACATGGCCGCCCAGTTCATCAAGCAGATCGGCTTCTGCGGCGTCATCGACCTCGACTGGCGCTTCGACCGCCGGGACGGCCGGTACAAACTCCTGGACTTCAACCCCCGGATGGGCGCGCAGTTCCGCCTCTTCGAGAGCACCGCCGGCGTCGACGTCGTCCGGGCCCAGCACCTCGACCTGACCGGCCGCGCGGTCCCCGAGGGCGAGCAGATCGACGGCCGCCGGTTCGTCGTGGAGAACATCGACCTGCCCGCCCTGCTCGCCTACCGCCGCAGCGGCTACACCACCCCGCACGCGCCCGCGCGCGCCACCGGCACGGAGTTCGCCTGGGCCGCGCGGGACGACATCAAGCCCTTCTTCACCATGCTCGCCCGGTTCGTGCGGCCGGGCGTGCGGCACCTGTGGCAGCTGTGGCGCTCCCGCCGTGCCGCTGCCGTCGTCGAGTAACGCCCTGGGAGGGGAATCCGTGGCACTTCCGGTAGCAGTCATCGGAGCCGGACCGTACGGTCTGTCGACCGCCGCCCATCTGCGGGCGCACGGCATGAGCACACGCGTCTTCGGTTCGCCGATGGTGAGCTGGCGCGAGCACATGCCCGTCGGCATGCTCCTGAAATCCACCCCCGTCGCCTCCAGCATCGACGCCCCCCAGCCCGGCCACACCCTCCTCGACTTCTGCCGGAGCACCGGCGAGCGGCGGTACGAGTCGGACTGGGACGCCATCCCGGTGGAGACCTTCGCCCGCTACGGACTGTGGTTCCAGGAGCGCCTGGTGCCCGACCTGGAGCAGGTGCGGGTGGTCTCCGTCGACCGCCGGGCCGAGGGCTTCGAAGTGAAGCTGGACTCCGGGGAGCAGTTCACGGCCCGCGCCGTGGTCGTGGCGACGGGCCTGAGCGGCCTCGCGACGCTGCCGCCCGAGCTGGCCGCGGCGGTGCCCGACGGCCCCTCGGCGAGCGGGCCGGTCTCGCACAGCTCGCACCACCGCGACCTGTCCCGCTTCGCCGGCAAGGAGGTCGTCGTCGTCGGCGCCGGGCAGTCGGCCCTGGAGACCGCCGTGCTGCTGGCCGACGCCGGGGCGGCGTCCGTGCGGATCGTCGCCCGCCGGAGGGGAGCCGTCCGGTTCGGTGCCGCGCCGGACGGCCAGTCGCCGCGCAAGCCCGACACCCCCTTCGGCCGGGCCTGGTCGCTCTACGCCTTCTCGTACTACGCGGACGCTTTCCGCCATCTTCCGGCGCCGGGCCGGAAGTACCTCGTCCAGCGGGTGCTGGGGCCGCTGGGCGCCTGGTGGCTGCGCGACCGCTTCATCGGCCGGGTCCAGGTCTCCGAGGGGAAGCGGATCGTCCGGGCGCGGGTGGACGAGGGCCGCCCGGTGCTCACCCTGGCCGGCGAGAGCGGCCTCACCGAGGGCGAGCTCGCCGCCGACCACGTCGTGGCCGCGACCGGCTATCGCATGGACCTCGCGGCCCTGGACTTCCTCGGCCACGGTCTGCGCACCCGCCTCGTGGCCGCCGCGGGCGGCCCCCGGCTGGGCCCCGGCTACCGCTCCTCGGTCCCCGGCCTGTTCTTCACGGGGCTGCCGGCCGCGGCGAGCTACGGCCCGGTGATGCGGTTCGTCTGCGGCACGGAGTACGCGTCGCCGCGCCTGGCCAAGGCGGTGGGCGCGCTGTCGTAGCCGGGGCGGGCCACGCTCCCCGTCCCCGTGGGCGGGGAGCGTGGCCGAAGGGCCGTACCGCGGGGGTGACCGGCCCCGCGGTGGGGCGGGATACTCCCGCGCGGCGGCGTGCGACCGCCGTGGCGGCCGGCCGTCGGGACCCGGCGGCGTGTGACGGGGTGTGACGGGAGACGTCGGCGGAGAGCGATCGAAGAGGCAGGCGCCCACGGTGATCGACAGCCGACCGGATACGCTGACTTTCGGTAGAGACAGCGACACATCGACAATCCCCGTGTTCGCAGGCAGACAGGAGTACCCCTCGTGACCGTCGTCGGGCCTTTCGGGCTGAGCGTGCGGGACCAGGCTCTTGAAGCCGATGTCCAGGCCGGGCTGGCCGCTGTCGAGGAGGGCCTCCTCGAGGCCACCAAGAGCGACGTGCCCTTCATCACCGAGGCCGCGCAGCACCTCGTACGGGCCGGCGGCAAGCGGTTCCGGCCGCTGCTGGTGATGCTCGCCGCCCAGTTCGGCGACCCCTACGCCCCGGGCGTCGTGCCCTCGGCCGTCGTGGTCGAGCTCACCCACCTGGCCACGCTCTACCACGACGACGTCATGGACGAGGCCGAGGTGCGGCGCGGCGTGGACAGCGCCAACGCCCGCTGGGGCAACTCCGTGGCCGTCCTCACCGGGGACTTCCTCTTCTCCCGGGCCTCGCACATCCTGGCCGACCTCGGCCCGGAGGCCGTCCGCATCCAGGCCGAGGCGTTCGAGCGGCTGGTGACGGGCCAGATCCTGGAGACGGCCGGCCCGCGCGACGGCCGCGACCCCATCGAGCACTACCTCGACGTCATCGCCGGCAAGACCGGCTCGCTGATCGCCGTCGCCGGGCGGTACGGCGCGATGATGTCCGGCGCCGACGAGCGCACGATCGACATCCTCACCCACTACGGCGAGCGCCTCGGCACCGCCTTCCAGCTGGCCGACGACGTCCTCGACATCGCCAGCGACTCCCACGAGTCGGGCAAGACCCCCGGCACCGACCTGCGCGAGGGCATCCCCACCCTGCCCGTACTGCACCTGCGCGCCCAGGCCGCCGCCACCGGCGCGGCCGACGACCTCGAGCTGTGCGAGCTGCTCGACGGCGACCTCACCGACGACACCCTGCACGCCGAGGTGCTGCGCCGGCTGCGCGCCCACCCCGCCCTGGAGCAGGCGCGGCGCGACACCGTCCGCTACGCCCAGGAGGCGCGGGCCATCCTGGCCCCGCTGCCCGACTGCTACGCCAAGGCCGCGCTGGAGAACCTCTGCGACGCGGTCGTGCACCGCGCGGGCTGACCCGCCCCCGGCCGCCCGCACGGCCGTGCCGCCCGTGCTCTCCCGCGTCTCCCGGTGACTACCGGGGCCCCCGGGAGTGCCGGGTCCCCCGTCCGGGTGGCGCCCCCTTAGGGGGAGTCATACCCGAGAGGTACGCGGACTTGATCCCGTCGGCTGATGACCCGGCGGGGTGGGGTTTGGTGGAATCGAGAGTGTCATGGGCCGGGGAAAAACCTCCGGTTCCCCGTTCCACCACCGAGCGGCCGGGCCACAATGAGCCTGGGGGGTGGGCGAGTGCAGGACGCGTGACCGCCGCCGATGACGGAGGTAGAGCAGATGGCACGGAATGAAGCGCACCAGGGCAACACGGGGTCCGGGGACCCCGCATCGGGCATAGCGGGTGCGCGGGGGCGCCGTAAGGCCGTCCGCTACGCCGTGCCCGTCGCGGTCGCCGGGATCGCGGCGGCCACCATCGGGATCGGCTCCGCGCTGGCCAGCGGCGGAGACCCCGACCTGCCGAAGATCAGCGCCGAGGAACTGATCGCCAAGGTGGCGAAGTCGGACGTCCAGCAGATGTCCGGTTCGGTGAAGTTCAGCACCGACCTGGGTCTGCCGTCGCTGCCGTCGGGCATCTCGCTCGGCGAGGGCGGCAAGGGCGGCAAGGGCCAGGGTGCGGAGGTCTCCCCGCAGGCCAAGCTCGCCGAGCTCGCCTCCGGTACGCACACGCTGCGCGTCGCCGTCGACGGCCCCGACAAGCAGCGGCTGTCGATCGTCGAGCGCGCCGCCGAGTACAGCCTGATCCGCAACGGCGACCAGGTCTGGGCGTACGACAGCGGCAGCAACACCGTCCACCACTCGACCGCGCCGAGCGGCAAGGGCGCGAAGGACGGCAAGGGCGGCAGGGACGGCAAGGGCGGGGCGGCCGGCGAAACGCTCGGCGCTTCCCCGCAGGAGCTCGCCAAGAAGGCCCTCGACGCCGTGGGCGACTCGACCTCCGTGGCGGTCGACGGCACGGCCAAGGTGGCCGGCCGGGACGCCTATCAGCTGACGGTGAAGCCGAAGGCGGCCGAGTCGACCGTCGGCGCCGTGCGGATCGCGGTGGACGCCAAGACGGGCACGCCGCTGAAGTTCACCCTCGCGGCCAAGAGCGGCGGCAAGCCCGTCGTCGACGCGGCCTTCACCAAGGTGGACTTCGGCAAGCCGAGCGCGAGCACCTTCGACTTCACCCCGCCGAAGGGCGCCAAGGTCACCGAGGACAAGGACCTGGAGGGCCGCGCGGAGCACCGGGCCGAGGGCATGCCCGGCCTCCCGGGCCTCTCGGGCGGCTCCGGGGCCCCCGGCCTCGACGTCCTTGGCAAGGACTGGGCGTCCATCGCCCACTTCACCGTGCCCAAGGACCTCGGCGAGGACGCCGGCAAGGCCGCGGAGAAGGCCGGCGGCGCGGGCAAGAGCGCCCCGGCCGGTGGCCTGTTCGAGAAGTTCGGCAGCAAGGTCTCGGGCTCCTTCGGCTCGGGCCAGATCTTCTCCACCCGCCTCGTCAACGCCCTGATCACGGACAACGGCGATGTCTACGTGGGCGCGGTCACCAAGGACGCGCTGATCGCCGCGGCGAAGTAGGCGGGCTCCCGCCCGCCCCGCCGCCCGGTGGCCCGGTGCCGCCGGGCGGCGGAAGGCGCCGTACGGCCGGAAACGGAAGGGGACCCCGGTGGAGGAGCCGCCCGCTCGGAGCGAGGGACCGGCGAGCGCGCCGGTGGAGGAGCCCGCCGCGGCCCCGGCCCCCGCCGCCCATGTGCCGCGGGACGGCGCCGCGCTGGAGACCCGGGGGCTCACCAAGCGCTACCGGGGCGGTCAGCTCGCCGTCGACCGGCTGGACCTGAGGGTGCCGCGCGGCAGCGTCTTCGGCTTCCTCGGCCCCAACGGCTCGGGGAAGACCACCACCATCCGGATGGCCATGGGCCTGATCGAGCCGACCTCGGGCACCGTCGAGGTGCTCGGCGCGCCCATGCCGCGCTCGGCCCGCCGGGTGCTGCCCAGGGTGGGCGCCCTCATCGAGGGGCCCGCGCTCTACGGCTTCCTCTCCGGCCGCGACAACCTGACGCGCTTCGACGCCGCCGATCCCACCGCCGACCCCCGCACCCGCGCGGCCCGGGTCGGCGCGGCCCTGGACCGGGTGGGCCTCGTCGCCGCGGCCGGCAAGAAGGCCCGCGCGTACTCCCTCGGCATGAAGCAGCGGCTCGGCCTGGCCGCCGCCCTGCTCCAGCCGCGCGAGCTGCTCGTCCTGGACGAGCCGACCAACGGCCTCGACCCGCAGGGCATGCGGGAGATCCGCACCCTGGTGCGCGAGCTCGCGGCCGACGGCACCACCGTCTTCCTCTCCTCGCACCTCCTCGACGAGATCGAGCAGGTGTGCACCCATGCCGCCGTCATGGCCCAGGGGCGGCTGCTCACCCAGGGCACGGTGGCGGAGCTGGCGGGGCTCGCCGCCTCCGCCCGCGGCCGGCTGGCCGTCACCACCCCCGACACCGCGGACGCCGTCCGGGTCCTCAAGGAGCAAGGAGTGACCGACCTCGTGGCCGCCTTCGACCGCGTCACCGGCGAACTGCCCGACCGGGACGCCCCCGACCTCGCCGACCTCAACGCCGCACTGGTGGGCGCCGGGGTCCGGGTCCGGGCCTTCGGGCGGGAGCGGGCCTCACTGGAGGACGCCTTCGTCGCCCTGACGGGGGAGGGCTTCGATGTGGCGGGCTGAGCGGAGTCCCGGCCGGACGGAGCGGCGGGCCGAGGAGCGGGCCGAGGGGCGGTACGGGCGGCTGGACGGAGCCGTCCCCGCGGGCGCGCGGGCCGTAAGCCCGTTCCGGCAGCTGTCCCTCTTCCGCAGTGAGATCGGCACCGTCTTCCGGCGCTGGCGGACGCTCGTCCTGCTCGGCGTGCTCGCGGCCGTGCCCGTCCTCGTCGGCGTCGCGGTGAAGGTCGAGACCGGCGACGGAGGCACGGTCGGCGGAGGGGGCGGGGGCCCGGCCTTCCTCAGCCAGGTCACCAACAACGGCCTCTTCCTGGTCTTCACCTCGCTCGCCGCGACCCTGCCCTTCTTCCTGCCGATGGCCGTCGGCGTGGTCGCGGGCGACTCCCTGGCCGGTGAGGCGGCCTCCGGCACCCTGCGCTACCTCCTGGTCGCGCCCGCCGGGCGCACGCGGCTGCTGCTCGCCAAGCTCACCTCGACGCTGGTCTTCTGCCTCGCCGCCACCATGGTCGTCGCGCTGTCGGCGCTCGCCACCGGGGCGCTGCTCTTTCCGCTCGGCGACGTCACCCTGCTCAGCGGGACGACGGTGTCCTTCGGCGAGGGGCTGCTGCGGGCGCTGGCCGTCGCGGGCGCGGTGGCGCTGTCGCTGGTGGGCATCGCGGCCCTGGGGCTGTTCGTCTCCACGCTCACCAACAGCGGGATCGCGGCCATGGCCACCACGGTGGGTCTGCTGATCACAGCCCAGATCGTCGACCAGTTCCCGCAGCTGGCGGCCGTGCAGCCGTATCTCTTCCCGCATCACTGGCTGAGCTTCGCGGATGTGCTGCGCCAGCCGGTCTACTGGGACCAGCTGCTCGACAACTTCCGGCTTCAGGCGCTGTACGCGGCGGTGTTCGGGTCGGCGGCGTGGGCGCGGTTCACGACGAAGGACGTCACGGCTTAGACCCCTCTTTCCGCGACCCCTCTTTCCGCGCTGACGCGCGGTGTCCTCAATCGCCGGCCGGGCTGAGATCAGCCCGGCCGGCGATCGAGGTCGTTCGGGAAGGGGCGGGTAGGGGAAAAGGTCCCGTGCCGCGCCTTAGAACGTGAGCTTCCAGCTGTCGATGTAGCCCGAATCCTGCGCACCGATGTCCTGGACCCGCAGCTTCCACGTCCCGTTCGCCGTCTCCGACGACGCGTCGACCGTGAACGTCTCGACGACGTTGTCCGCCGAGTCGCTGCCGCTGGACGACTTCACCCGGTACGCGCGCCCGCTCGGGCCGACGAGGTCGACGACCAGGTCGCCGCGCCAGGTGTGCTTGATGTCGACCCCGACCTTGAGCGCCGAGGGCGCGTTGCCGGTGCGGCCGGTGACGGAGATCGACGACTCGACGGCCGCGCCCGCGTCCGGGATCGCGACGTCGGCCGCGTTCTCGAAGGACGTGCCGCCGGGGTCGGTCGAGCCGCCGCTCAGCGTCCAGACGGCGTGCGCGATGGCGTCGCTGTTGAGGTCGAGCGCCTTGTCGTTGATGTTCGACGTGCTGTCGCAGGAGGAGTGGTAGCAGCGGTCGAACGCCTGGCCGGCGGTGCCGCCCCACTTCTGGGCCTGCGCCGCGGACTTACGGGTCTCGGCGCCGCTGAACAGCCCGCCGACGCGGATGCCCGCGCTCTTGAACGGGGCGTGGTCGGAGCGGCCGTCGCCCTCGGTCTCGATCTCGGTGGAGATGTTCTTGCCGGCGAACCAGGTCTTGAAGACGCCCTCGATCGTCGGGTCGTCGTCGTAGACGAAGTAGCCCGCGTTGGGCGAGGCGAGCATGTCGAAGTTCAGATACCCGTCGATCTTCGCGCGCTCGGTGGCGGGCAGGTTGTTGACGTAGTACCGCGACCCGACCATGCCGAGTTCCTCGGCGCCCCACCAGGCGAAGCGCAGGTGCTTGCCGGGCTTGTAGCCCTCGCGGGCCACGGTGAGGGCGGTCTCCAGGACGGCGGCCGAGCCGGAGCCGTTGTCGTTGATGCCCGGCCCGGCGGAGACCGAGTCGAGGTGGGCGCCGGCGAAGAGCACATGGTTCGCGTCGCCGCCCGGCCAGTCGGCGACGAGGTTGTAGCCGGTGCTGCCGCCGGAGGTGAACTGCTGGACGCTGGTGGTGAACCCGGCGGCGTCCAGCTTGCCCTTCACATAGTCGATGGACGCCTTGTAACCGCTGCGGCCGTGCGCGCGGTTGCCGCCGTTCGCGGAGGCTATCGACTGCAGCTGGGACAGGTGCGCCTTGACGTTGGCGAGGGAGATGTCGGGCGCGGCGGCGGCCTTGGCGGGGGCCTTGGCGGCGGTGGGTTCCGCCAGGGCCGTGCCGGAGGCCGCTCCGAGCAGGGTCGCGGTGAGAGCCGCGCCGGTGGCCAGGAGGGCCACGGCACGAGATCTTCGGGGCAGGGTTGGTCCGGTGAGCTCAAGCATGGGGGGCTCCCAACTCCATTTGACGTGGCCATGATGTTGGGGGCGCCCCGAAGGTGCGTCAAGGGCGGATTTCGGACACGAGACACCGCTTTCCGGATATCGGGCGGTCCCGCACCCGCTCTGAGCTGTGACTTCTGCTTTTCCTGGGGCAGTTGTGACTTCTGGGTTAAAAGTTGCGCCTAACCCGAGGTCGTTGACGTCCCGCCGCCCCTACTTGGCCACGGCGTCCGCTTCGGGCTCCTCGGCGGGCGCCGCCGGAGAGGCCGCTCCGCCGGCCGTACCGCCGCCCGCCGCGCCTTCCGCCCTGTCCCCCGTGCCCTCCGTCTTGTCGCCCGCACCCTCCGCCTTGTCCCGGGCGTCCCGCAGCGCCGCCCGGGCGGTCCGCGCCGTCCGCGCCGCGTCCCAGGTGAGCATCGCCAGCGCCAGCCAGACCAGCGCGAAGCCGGCCCACCGCTCGGCGGGCATCGCCTCGTGGAAGACGACGAGGCCCAGCACGAACTGGAAGACGGGGGTGAGGTACTGCAC
Source organism: Streptomyces albireticuli (assembly GCF_021228125.1). Lineage (GTDB taxonomy): Bacteria > Actinomycetota > Actinomycetes > Streptomycetales > Streptomycetaceae > Streptomyces > Streptomyces albireticuli. The sequence goes on along the minus strand of NZ_JAJQQS010000011.1, from coordinate 175,436 downwards.
CATCCCGATCACCGACAGCGGCAGCCGCACCGCCGCCACGCCGAAGCAGATCAGCGGCAGCGCGGTGATCACGCCGGTGCCCATCAGGAGCAGGGCGTGCCCCGGGCCCGTGGCGGTGAAGGTGCTCTTCCCCTGCGCGCCGAGGAAGAGCAGGAAGCCCAGCGCGGGCAGGAACTGCACGGCCGTCTCGGCGGCCATCGACTCCAGCCCGCCCAGCGCGACCTTCTTCTTGACCAGGCTGTACGCGCTGAAGGTCAGCGCCAGTGTCAGCGCGACCCACGGCAGCTTGCCGTAGCCGACGGCCAGCACGACCACGGCGGCGCCGCCGACGCCCACCGCGGCCCACTGCGTCGGGCGCAGCCGCTCGCGCAGCACGAGCACCCCGACGGCGATGCTGACGAGCGGGTTGAAGAAGTACCCCATCGACGCCTCGATGACGTGTCCGGAGTTCACCGCCCAGATGTAGGCGGCCCAGTTCGTGGAGATGAGCACCGCGCCGAGCGCGACCATCCCCAGCCGCTTCGGCTGCCGCAGCAGCCCGGGTATCCAGCTCCAGCGGCGGGTCACGGCCAGCACCATCAGGACGGCGGCGAGCGACCACACCATGCGGTGGGCCAGGATCTCCACCGCTCCGGTCGGCTCCAGCAGCGGCCAGTAGAGGGGGAACAGGCCCCAGATCGTATAGGCGGCGACCGCGCAGAGCAGACCTGTGCGGGTCTCGTTGCGAGGGGTGGGCGGCGGCAGCACGGGTTCCTCCCGGAGGGCGGGCGACGTCGACCTTGCGAAGGTAGCGCCGCTCCCCGGGCGGTGTCATGTCCGTATCGAATGACGGTCATGACACCGCGCGGTCACCGGCGGGGAAGGTGCGCCGGAGGCGGGTGGGCGGAGGGGGCCGGGCGCACGCGAACGGCCGGGCACCCGTTCCCGGGTGACCGGCCGTGCTGCGGTCCGCGGACTCCGTACGGGGTCGGCTAGCCGACGACCGTCCAGGTGTCGTTGCCGCCGAGGAGGGCGGCGAGGTCGCCCTTGCCCTTCTGTTCGACGGCGGTTTCGAGCTGGTCGGCCATGAGGGTGTCGTAGACGGGGCGTTCGGTGCTGCGGAAGACGCCGATGGGGGTGTGGTGGAGGGTGTCGGGGTCGGCGAGGCGGGAGAGGGCGAAGGCGGTGGTCGGGGACGCGGTGTGGGCGTCGTGGACCAGGATGTCGGCTTCGTTCTCGGGGGTGACCTCGACGACGCGGAGGTCTCCGGTGGCGCGGTCGCGGATGACGCCCTTGGTGTTGTCCGTGCCGAAGCGGATGGGGTGTCCGTGTTCGAGGCGGATGACGGCTTCCTGGGCTTGTTCCTTGTCCTTGAGGGCTTCGAAGGCGCCGTCGTTGAAGATGTTGCAGTTCTGGTAGATCTCGACGAGGGCGGTGCCGGGGTGTTCGGCGGCCTGGCGCAGGACGTCGGTGAGGTGTTTGCGGTCGGAGTCGACGGTGCGGGCGACGAAGGACGCTTCGGCGCCGATGGCCAGGGAGACGGGGTTGAAGGGTGCGTCGAGGGAGCCCATGGGGGTGGACTTGGTGATTTTCCCGACTTCGGAGGTGGGGGAGTACTGGCCTTTGGTGAGGCCGTAGATGCGGTTGTTGAAGAGGAGGATTTTGAGGTTGACGTTGCGGCGGAGGGCGTGGATGAGGTGGTTGCCGCCGATGGAGAGGGCGTCGCCGTCGCCGGTGACGACCCAGACGGAGAGGTCTTGGCGGCTGGTGGCGAGGCCGGTGGCGATGGCGGGTGCGCGTCCGTGGATGGAGTGCATCCCGTAGGTGTTCATGTAGTAGGGGAAGCGGGAGGAGCAGCCGATGCCGGAGACGAAGACGATGTTCTCTTTGGCGAGGCCGAGTTCGGGCATGAAGCCCTGGACGGCGGCGAGGATGGCGTAGTCACCGCAGCCGGGGCACCAGCGCACCTCCTGGTCCGACTTGAAGTCCTTCATGGACTGCTTGGCCTCGGCCTTGGGCACCAGCTTCAGCGCCTCAGTCATTGATGGCCTCCTTGAGAGCCGTGGCGAGCTGCTCGGCCTTGAACGGCATGCCGTTGACCTGGTTGTACGAGTGGGCGTCGACCAGGTACTTCGCGCGGAGGAGCGTGGCCAGCTGGCCGAGGTTCATCTCCGGGACGATCACCTTGTCGTACCGCTTCAGCACCTCTCCCAGGTTCTTCGGGAAGGGGTTCAGATGGCGCAGGTGGGCCTGGGCGATGGGCACGCCCTCGGTGCGCAGGCGGCGGACGGCGGCGGTGATCGGGCCGTAGGTCGAACCCCAGCCGAGGACCAGGGTCTTCGCGCCGTGCGGGTCGTCCACGTCCAGGTCGGGGACGGCGATGCCGTCGATCTTGGCCTGGCGGGTGCGGACCATGAACTCGTGGTTGGCCGGGTCGTAGCTGATGTTGCCCGTGCCGTCCTGCTTCTCGATGCCGCCGATGCGGTGTTCGAGGCCCGGTGTGCCGGGCACGGCCCACGGCCTGGCGAGGGTCTCGGGGTCGCGCTTGTACGGCCAGAACACCTCGGTGCCGTCGGCCAGCTCGTGGTTCGGGCCGGTCGCGAACTGCACGCGCAGGTCGGGCAGCTCGTGGACCTCCGGCACCCGCCAGGGCTCCGAGCCGTTGGCCAGATAGCCGTCGGACAGCAGGAAGACCGGCGTCCGGTAGGTCAGGGCGATACGGGCCGCGTCCACGGCCGCGTCGAAGCAGTCGGCGGCCGTGCGCGGCGCGACGACGGGCACGGGGGCCTCGCCGTTGCGTCCGTACATGGCCTGGAGCAGGTCGGCCTGCTCGGTCTTGGTCGGCAGGCCGGTGGAGGGGCCGCCGCGCTGGATGTCGACGATCAGCAGGGGCAGCTCCAGCGACACCGCCAGGCCGATCGTCTCGCTCTTGAGCGCCACACCCGGGCCGGAGGTGGTCGTCACCGCGAGTGCGCCGCCGAAGGCCGCGCCGAGGGCGGCGCCGATGCCGGCGATCTCGTCCTCGGCCTGGAAGGTGCGGACGCCGAAGTTCTTGTGCTTCGACAGCTCGTGCAGGATGTCCGAGGCCGGGGTGATCGGGTACGAGCCCAGGTAGAGGGGCAGGTCCGCCTGACGGGCGGCGGCGATCAGGCCGTAGGACAGGGCGAGGTTGCCGGAGATGTTGCGGTACGTGCCCATGGGGAACGCGGCGGAGGCCGGCGCGACCTCGTAGGAGACGGCGAAGTCCTCGGTGGTCTCGCCGAAGTTCCAGCCGGCGCGGAAGGCGGTGACGTTGGCCTCCGCGATCTCGGGCTTCTTGGCGAACTTCTTCCGCAGGAAGGACTCGGTGTTCTGCGTGGGCCGGTGGTACATCCACGACAGCAGGCCGAGGGCGAACATGTTCTTGCTGCGCTCGGCCTCCTTGCGGGACAGGCCGAAGTCCTTGAGCGCCTCGATCGTCAGCGTCGTCAGCGGGACCGGGTGGACGCGGTAGGCGTCCAGGGAGCCGTCCTCCAGCGGGGAGGTGGCGTAGCCGACCTTGGCCATGGGGCGCTTGGTGAACTCGTCGGTGTTGACGATGATCTCGGCGCCGCGGGGGACGTCGGCGATGTTGGCCTTGAGGGCGGCGGGGTTCATGGCGACGAGGACGTCGGGGGCGTCGCCGGGGGTGAGGATGTCGTGGTCGGCGAAGTGGAGCTGGAAGGACGAGACGCCGGGCAGGGTGCCGGCGGGGGCGCGGATCTCGGCGGGGAAGTTCGGCAGGGTCGACAGGTCGTTGCCGAACGACGCGGTCTCCGAGGTGAAACGGTCGCCCGTGAGCTGCATGCCGTCACCCGAGTCCCCCGCGAACCGGATGATCACCCGCTCGAGCTTCCGCACCTCCTTGGCGCCGGACCCCTCCGCGGGGTCGAGCCGGGGTGCGAGGAGCGACGGATCCCGCTCCGCCGCGGGCGGGACGACCCCACCCGGCTGCTCGGCTGGTTCGGCCTGTTCGGCCGGGCTACTGACCTGGCTGGTCACTGCTTCGGACCTCCCTCATGGCGGCGGCGCGCACACGGTGGTGCCGACCGGCTTACCCATGGCCATCGTACGTGGGTAAGGGTCGCCTACCTGGGAGGGATCAGAAGATCGAATCGATAAAGCAGCGGCTTTATATCCGGAAAATATGGGATTTTACGGTCGTTCATGCCTTCGGTGGGAAGACGTCCCCCACTAGTCCTTTGGTTCTAGGCCCTTCCCGGCCGCGCGCCCCCGCGGACCCCTCCGACCTGGACACCTTCCACGGCCGGGCGAACCGGCCGTGGATCATGACCGGAGGTGCGTCAGCACGGCCAGCACCCGGCGGTGATCCCCGTCACTAGGGGAAAGCCCAAGCTTCAGGAAGATGTTGCTGACGTGCTTCTCGACGGCGCCGTCGCTGACCACCAGCTGGCGCGCGATGGCGGAATTCGTCCTTCCTTCGGCCATCAGACCGAGGACCTCCCGCTCCCGGGGCGTCAGCCCGGCCAGTACGTCCTGCTTGCGGCTGCGGCCCAGCAGCTGCGCCACCACCTCGGGGTCCAGGGCCGTGCCGCCGCGCGCCACGCGCACCACGGCGTCCACGAACTCACGGACCTCGGCCACCCGGTCCTTCAGCAGATAGCCGACGCCCCGGCTGCTGCCGGCCAGCAGCTCCGTGGCGTACTGCTCCTCGACGTACTGCGAGAGCACCAGCACCCCGAGCTCCGGGTGCTCCCGGCGCAGCCGGACGGCCGCCCGGACGCCCTCGTCGGTATGGGTCGGGGGCATCCGCACGTCCGCGACGACCACGTCCGGCAGGGCGTCCTCGGCCGCGAGCTCGGCGATGGCCTTGAGCAGCGCCTGGGCGTCGCCGACGCCGGCCACGACGTCATGGCCGCGGTCCGTCAGGAGCCGGGTCAGGCCCTCCCGGAGCAGCACCGAGTCCTCGGCGATGACGACCCGCACCCTGTCTTCCACGATCACGACCTCCGGCCCCCTGTCCCGGCCCGTGCCGGGTTCTTCGCGTGCAACCTTCCCAGCATCGCAGCAATCGGGGCGCGACGTGCGGAGCGGAGGGGCGCAGGGGGGCGCCCCGGCGTAGAGGCCCCGCCCCTTCCCGGAGCATCGCGGGCCCCGGACGAGCCGGAGGATCCGGAGCGTCCGGGGCCCGAAGGCGTGGGGCGGGGGCTCAGCCGCGCCAGGGCAGTTCCGCCGTGATCGTCGTCGGGCCGCCCGCCGGGGAGTCCACCACCAGGAGTCCGTCGACCGATCCCAGCCGCTCGGCGAGTCCGGCGAGCCCGCTGCCGCCGTCCGTGGACGCGCCGCCCTGCCCGTCGTCCGACACCTGGAGCATCACCCGCTGCCCCGACCGCCACACGTCGACACGGCCCGAGCGGGCCCGGCTGTGCTTGCTGATGTTCTGGAGGAGTTCGGAGACGGTGAAGTAGGCGATGCCCTCGATCGCCGCCGCGGGCCGGGCCGGCAGGTCCACCTCGACCGTCACCGGCACCGTGCAGCGCGCGGCCAGCGCGGAGAGGGCCGGGCCGAGGCCGCGGTCGGTGAGGATGGCGGGGTGGATGCCGCGGGCGAGGTCGCGGAGTTCCTGGAGGGCGAGCTTCACCTCGCCGTGCGCCTCGTCGACCATCCGCGCGGCGGCCTCCGGGTCCTCCTCCAGCTTCTCCTTCGCGAGACCGAGGTCCATGGCGAGGGCGACGAGCCGGGCCTGGGCGCCGTCGTGCAGATCGCGCTCGATGCGGCGCAGGTCGGCCGCGGCGGTGTCGACGACGACCCCGCGGTCCTCCTCCAGCTCCCACACCCGGGTCGCCAGCCGGGACGGCCCGAGCAGGCCCACGACCAGCATCCGGTCCACGTACGCCATGCCGCGGATGATCCACGGGGTGGCCAGCACCAGGACCAGGCCGGCGGCGCTGGTGACCCCGATCTCGAACGGGTTGTCGAGGTAGAGGGAAGTGCCGTCGGCGTCGCCGAACACCTGCATGCCCGGCTGCCCCCAGTACGCCGGGTACATCCACGCGTAGAGCGGGTAGAGGAACACCGCCCAGCCGACGGCCCACAGCGTCACCGACACACAGAACGCGGCGATGGCCCACGGCATGTGCACCAGTGCGTAGAGCAGGTGCCGCCAGGACGTACCGCTCTTGAACAGCGCGATCATCCAGGCCATCGGCCCGCTGCGGCCCTTGCCGGGGCGTACGGGCTCGGGCTCGGCCACGTCGAGGTGGAGCAGCCCCCGCGCCCGCGCGCGCTCCACCGCGCCCAGCGCCCGTGAACCGGCGAGCGCCGCGGCCAGCACCGGTACGCCCAGGAAGGTGATCAGCAGTCCGACGCCCGCCGACGCCATGCTGATCGCGAAGCTGAAGCCGACCACCGAGACCGGAAGGCTGAGCAGGAGATAGAGGAACTCACGCCAGGTACGGCCCTCCAGCGGTGCGCGCAGCACTGCGGGCACCCGGTGGGCCCGGGGTGCCGTCGCCTGTCCGTGATCCATGGCCATCTCCTCGTCCGATCCCCTCGACCGTGTGCGACCGCGCCCGGTCGCGTCGTGTGCGCGTTCGATGTCCCCAGACTCGCGGATCGCGGCGCCGTGGACCATGGAGCGCGTCGGTGTCCTGGGGGTAGGGCTGTCCCCACCCCCTGGGGGGGCGTGGGGACGGCCGTTCCCCGGGGCGGCGTGGGGACGGCCGTTCCCCGGGGCGCGGGGATGTCCCCGCCCTCAGGGCCGTAGGGCTTGTTCCCACCCCCTGGGCGCAGAGCTTTCCTCACCCCGGAGGTGCGCGCGGCGGGCTCAGCCCGCCGCGCGGTCCCGCCACGGCAGCTCGGCCGTGATCACGGTGGGCCCGCCCGCCGGGGACTCCACGGCGAGCAGCCCGTCGACGGATCCCAGTCGCTCGGCGAGTCCGGCGAGCCCGCTGCCGCCCTCCGTGGACGCGCCGCCCTGCCCGTCGTCACGCACCTGGATCAGCAGCCGCTTCCCCTTCCGCCACAGCTCGACCTCCGCCGAGCGGGCCCGGCTGTGCTTGCTGACGTTCTGGAGGAGTTCGGAGACGGTGAAGTAGGCGATGCCCTCGATCGCCGCCGCGGGCCGGGCCTCCAGCTCCGCCGAGACCGTCACCGGCACCGTGCACCGCCCGGCCACCGACGACAGGGCCGGGCCGAGACCGCGGTCGGTGAGGATCGCCGGGTGGATGCCGCGGGCGAGGTCGCGGAGCTCCTGGAGGGCGAGCTTCACCTCGCCGTGCGCCTCGTCGACCATCCGGGCCGCCGCCTCCGGATCCTCCAGCAGCTTCTCCTTCGCGAGACCGAGGCCCATGGCGAGGGCGACGAGCCGGGCCTGGGCGCCGTCGTGCAGATCGCGCTCGATGCGGCGCAGGTCCGCGGCGGCCGTGTCCACGACCACCCCGCGGTCCTCCTCCAGCTCGGCGATCCGCCGCTCCAGCTCGCTGGAGGGACAGAGCAGACCGCGCACCATCGCCCGGTCCACGTTCGACATCGCCCGCGCCAGATGGCCCAGCACCGGCCAGGCGACGAACAGCGAGACCAGCGTGATCCCGAAAGTGAGAACGCCCCATGGCAATCGTATGAACGCGTACAGCGTGCCGCGCCAGGCCACCGGGTCCTTCAGGGCCGTCCACACCCAGGCGAAGAAACCCGCGTCGCGGCGCTGGCGCGACAGCGGGCTCGGCTCGTCGATCCGCACCCCCAGCAGCCGGCGCGCCCGGTGCCGCTCCCACCGGCCCAGCACCCGCATCCCCATCAGGCCGGCGGCCAGCATCGGCAGACCTATGACGGTGACGGCGAGCAGGACGCCCGCGTAGAGCCAGACGGTCACGTAGAGGAAGCCGAGCAGCCCCACCGGCAGATCGAGCAGCAGGTACGCCACTTCCCGCCACGTCCGGGCGTCGAACGCGAAGCGGGCGGGCGGCAGGCGGTCGCCGCCGTCCTGGGGGGAGGCGCCGTGGGGGCCCCGGTGGAGGCCACGGCCGGCCGCGCTTTTCGCGGCTTTTCCGGTCATACTGCTGGCGGTCATAGCCCTAAGCCTGCATGGCCGGAGTGGGCCGCCGCCATGGGGGCCGTGGGTGGTGAGGGGTGGGGATAACCCCACCAGGGCCTAGACTCCCGTGCGTACAGATCGTCGAACACGCGGGACAGGGAGCGAGGGGCGGACGTGCCGGAGGCCGGTGTCCACATCGCGGCGGACTACTTCCACAGCTATTCCGTGGTCGGCCTGCTCGCGGTCGTCGGCGTGCTCTTCGTGGCCGTCGCCTTCACGGCCGGCAGGCTGCTGCGGCCCGTCGTGCCGACCCCCGAGAAGCTCCTGACGTACGAGTGCGGCGTGGACCCGGTCGGCGAGGGCTGGGCGCACACCCAGATCCGCTACTACGTCTACGCCTTCCTCTACGTGATCTTCGCCGTCGACTCGATCTTCCTGTTCCCCTGGGCGACGGTCTTCGCCGCGCCCGGATTCGGCGGCGCGACGCTCGTGGAGATGTTCATCTTCCTCGGCTTCCTGGCCGTGGGCCTGTTGTACGCATGGAAGAAGGGCGTCCTGGAGTGGACGTGACACCCCCGGCACCCCCCGTGGACCTGCCCGAGCCGCGCCGTCTCGGCGTGCTGTCCCGGCTCGCCCCCGAGCCGATGAAGGTGGTCCTGAACTGGGGCCGCCGCTACAGCCTGTGGGTCTTCAACTTCGGCCTGGCCTGCTGCGCGATCGAGTTCATCGCCGCGTCCATGGCCCGCCACGACTTCATCCGCCTCGGCGTCATCCCCTTCGCACCGGGTCCCCGCCAGGCGGACCTCATGATCGTCTCGGGGACGGTCACGGACAAGATGGCACCGGCGGTCAAGCGGCTCTACGAGCAGATGCCCGAGCCGAAGTACGTCATCTCCTTCGGGGCCTGCTCGAACTGCGGCGGCCCGTACTGGGACTCGTACTCGGTGACGAAGGGCGTGGACCAGATCATCCCGGTCGACGTCTACGTCCCGGGCTGCCCGCCCCGGCCGGAGGCGCTGCTCCAGGGCATCCTCAAGCTCCAGGAGAAGATCGCCAAGGAGTCGCTGGGCGAGCGGTACGCCTCCGGCGCGGGCGCGTCGGCGGCGGCGCTGCGGAGCGGCTTGGTGACACCGCCGCCGGTGCCGGGTGGCGAGCCGGGCGACAAGCCGGGTGGTGAGCCGGGTGGCGAGCCCGGCGGGGAGACGGACCGATGAGCGAGCCGGTGAACGAGTCCGCGCGGGGCGACGGGGCCGCGGGTGCCGGGGCGGGGGCGCGGCCTGAGCCGACCGCTGGGGCCGGGGCCGGTCCCGAGGCCGGGGCGTCGGCTGCCGCCGGAGCCGGAGCCGGAGCCGGAGCCGCGGGCTCCGGGTCCGGGGCCGGGACGCCCGCGTCCGCGGCTGCGGCCGCCGCCGGGTCCGGCACCGGAACCCCCGCGTCCGCCGCGTCCGACGCCTCCGCGCCCGCCGACGGCTCGACTCCCGAGTCCGCCGCCCCTGCCGCCGCACCCGCACCGGAACCCGTGGCCGAGCCGGCCGTCGGCTGGTTGCCGCACCCGGCGACGGAGCTCTTCGGCGAGGGCGCGAGCGCGGCGGAGGCGTACGGCCTCCTCACGGTCGACGTGCCCGCCGGGGCGTGGATCGCCGCGCTGGAGACGGCGCGCTCCACGCTCGGCTGCACCTTCTTCGACTGGCTGAGCGCCGTCGACGAGCCGGGCACGGGCTTCCGCGTCTGCGCGCACGTCGCCGCGCTGCCGGGCACGGCCGGTGAGGGCGTGCGGCGACTGGTCGTACGGACCACCGTGCCGCACGACGCGCCGGTCCTGCCCACGGCGACCGGCGTCTACGCCGGGGCGTCGTGGCACGAGCGCGAGACGCGCGAGATGTTCGGCGTGGACTTCGAGGGGCACCCCGACCCCGCGCCGCTGCTGCTCCCGGAGGGCTTCGAGGGACACCCGCTGCGCAAGGACTTCGTCCTGGCGGCGCGGGTCGCGAAGGCATGGCCGGGCGCGAAGGAGCCGGGCGAGTCCGAGCACGGCGGCCCGAAGCGCCGCCAGATGCTCCCGCCCGGCGTGCCCGACCCCAACGAGTGGGGCCCCCTCAAGGGCCAGCTCCCCCCGGCCCCCGCCCGCCCGGCCCGAGCGGCCCGCCCGGCGGGCGACCGCCCCGTCCGGCGCGCCCGCACGGCGGGCGAGGGTTCGGCGAGCCAGGCGGAGGCGGCGCCGCGCCGCACGCGCAGTGTGAGCGAGGGTTCGGCGAGTCAGGCGGAAGAGGCGACGGCCCCGGCCCGGCGTGCCCGTACGGCGGGCGAGGGTTCGGCGAGCCAGGGAGAGGCGGCGCCGCGCCGTACGCGCAGCGTGAGCGACGGCTCGGCGAGTCAGGCGGAAGAGGCGACGGCCCCGGCCCGGCGTGCCCGCACGGCGGGGGAGGGCTCGGCGAGCCAGGCCGAACCGGCGCCGCGCCGTACCCGCAGTGCGAGCGAAGGCTCGGCGAGCCAGCAGGCGGCCCCGCCGGCCGGCCCGCGCCGCACCCGCAGTGCGAGCGAGGGCTCGGCGAGCCAGCAGGCGCCGACGGACCAGGGGAACCAGGCGGGCCGGCCGGACCAGGCGGACCCGCAGGTCGTGGCCGACCGGCCGCGCCCTGCCCGTACCCGCCCGGCCCCGTCTTCCTCGGACGCCCCCTGGCACCACGCCCGCCCGGCCTTCGACGAAACCGCCCCGGAGAAGGCTCCTACGGCCCCGGCGCCCGACGCCGGGCCGGAGCCCACCGGGTCCCGGCCCGCCGCAACACAGGAAGCCCCGACGGCCGAGCCCCCGGCGACCCCGGCCGAGGCCGACTCCGGTGCCCGGCCCGACTCCGGCCAGGCTCCGGCGCAGGCCCCCGCCGCCCGCGAGGACGAGCCCGCCGCGGCTCCGCCCCGTACGGCCCCGGCGGCCGCGCCCGGCGCCGAGCCGCAGGCACCTCACACCGGCTCCGCCGAGCCCCGGTCCGCCACGGCGCCGGAGCCCCCGGCGGGCGAGTCCACCGCGGCGTCGGCGGCGCAGACCCCCGCTTCCCACGAGGACGAGCCCACCGCGGCACCGAGCGACAACGCCCCGGCCGCCGCGCCTCAGGCGCCTCACCCCCGTGAGGACCAGGCCGACGCGACCCCGGCCGAGGCCGACGCCGAGCCCGCCCCCGGGAAACCCGACGCCGGGTCACAATCCCCGGCGGCCCCGGCGGCCCCGGCGGCCCCGGCGGCCCCGGCGGCCCCGGCGGCCCCGGCGGCCCCGGCGGCCCCGGCGGCCCCCGACGGGCCCCGGGCCGGCGCCCGGCCCACCGACCCCACCCGCGGCGAAGCCGCGCACGGCACCCCCGAAGACGAGACCCCCGCCGGAGGCGACCCCGCATGAGCGACACTCTCGACGTCGTCCTGCGCCTCCTCGCCGTGTTCGTCGTCTTCCTCGTGCTGCCGCTCGCGATCGGGCAGACCGAGCACAAGGTCATGGCCCATATGCAGGGGCGCCTCGGGCCCATGTACGCCGGCGGGTTCCACGGCTGGGCCCAGCTCGTCGCCGACGGGGTGAAGTTCGCGCAGAAGGAGGACGTCGTCCCCGCGGGCGCGGACCGGCGGATCTTCCAGCTCGCCCCCGCCGTGGCGCTGCTGCCGTACCTCCTCGTCCTCGTCGCGATCCCGGTGGGCCCGGGCAACGCCGTCGGACAGGTCGTCGACGCGGGCATCTTCTTCGTCCTCGCCGTCATGGGCGTCGGAGTCCTCGGCTCGCTGATGGCCGGCTGGGCGTCCGCCAACAAGTTCTCGCTGCTCGGCGGCCTCCGCACCGCCGCCCAGCTGATGGCCTACGAGCTGCCGATGCTGCTCACCGCCGCCTCGGTCGCCATGGCCGCCGGCACGGTGTCCCTGCCCGGCATCGTCGACGCCTTCCACTGGTGGTGGATCCCCTGGCAGATCGTCGGCGGGGTGGTGTTCTTCATCGCCGGCCTCGCCGAGCTCCAGCGCCCGCCCTTCGATATGCCCGTCGCCGACTCCGAGATCATCTTCGGCGCGTACACCGAGTACACCGGCCTCCGCTTCGCCCTCTTCCTGCTCTCCGAGTACGCGGGCATCGTCGTCCTGTGCGGCCTGACCACGGTCCTCTTCCTCGGCGGATGGCACGGCCCGTTCGGCGCCGACGGCCTCGGCTGGCTGTGGACGCTGCTCAAGACCGCCCTGCTCGCCTTCGTGATCATCTGGCTCCGCGTGACCTATCCGCGGCTCCGCGAGGACCAGCTCCAGAAGCTGGCGTGGACCGTCCTCATCCCGCTCTCCCTCGCACAGATCGCGCTCACCGGCGTCGTCAAGGTGGTGATCCAGTAGTGTCCCCGTTCCCCGGCTCCGGCCTGGCCAAGGGCCTCGCCGTCACCCTCCGGACGATGACGAAGCGCACGGTCACGGCCCAGTACCCGGACGTCCAGCCCGAGCTCCCGCCCCGCACCCGCGGGGTCATCGGCCTGTTCGAGGAGAACTGCACGGTCTGCATGCTGTGCGCCCGTGAGTGCCCCGACTGGTGCATCTACATCGACTCCCACAAGGAGACGGTGCCCCCGGCCGCCCCCGGCGGCCGCGAGCGCAGCCGGAACGTCCTCGACCGCTTCGCGATCGACTTCTCGCTCTGCATGTACTGCGGGATCTGCATCGAGGTCTGCCCCTTCGACGCGCTCTTCTGGTCCCCGGAGTTCGAGTACGCCGAGACGGACATCCACGACCTCACCCACGAGCGCGACAAGCTCCGCGAGTGGATGTGGACGGTCCCGGAGCCGCCCGCGCTCGACCCCGCGGCCGAGGAGCCCAAGGAGATCGCGGCGGCCCGCAAGACCGCCGAGAAGCTGGCCGCCCAGGAAGCGGCCGCCGCCCAGGAGCAGGAGAAGAAGGAGGGAGAAGCATGACCGGCACGGGCCTCACCGCGCTCGCCGCCCAGGCACCCGGCACCACCGCGCTCGCCGCGAAGGCGCACGGCTTCCTCTCCCCGACCGGCGTCGAGGTCGCCTTCCTCCTCGTCGGCCTCGTCACCCTCGGCGCCGCCCTCGTCACCGTCACCACCAAGCAGCTCGTGCACGCCGCCCTGTGGCTGGTGGTCACCCTCGGCGGCCTCGCCGTCGAGTACCTCCTGCTCACCGCCGAGTTCATCGCCTGGGTACAGGTGCTGATCTACGTCGGCTCCGTCGTCGTCCTGCTGCTCTTCGGACTGATGCTCACCAAGGCCCCCATCGGCCGCTCCCCGGACGCCGACTCCGGCAACCGATGGCCCGCCCTCGGCGTCGCCGTCGCCGCTGCCGCCGCCCTCGTCTGGGTGGTGACCGACGCCTTCCGCGCGACGTGGATCGACCTGGAGGGCGCCGCGGCCGCCGGGGAGGGCTCCACCAAGGTCACCGGCGAGTTCCTCTTCCGGCACTGGGTCCTCCCCTTCGAGGCCCTGTCCGTCCTGCTGCTGGCCGCGCTCGTCGGCGCGATCGTCCTCTCCCGCCGCGAGAACGGAGGGCGGCGCTGATGCACCTCGTCTACCCCGCCGTCCTCGCCGCGCTCCTCTTCTGCACCGGCCTCTACGGCGTCCTCGCCCGGCGCAACGCCATCCTCGTCCTGATGTCCGTCGAGCTCATGCTCAACGCCGTCAACCTCAACCTCGTCGCCTTCGACGTCTGGCTGCGCGACGAGCTCCACGCCGGACAGGCCCTCACCCTCTTCACCATCGCCATCGCCGCCGCCGAGATCGGCATCGGCCTCGCGATCGTGCTGCTCGTGTACCGCAACCGCGGCACCGCCGACATCGACCGGCTCCGCGACCTCGCGGAGAGCGGGCAGCACACCGAACCCGCCGACCGCGAGCGCCAGGCGGAGGCCACCGCATGACGACCACGACCACCGCGGTCCTCGTACCGCTGCTGCCCTTCCTCGGCGCCGTCGCGGGCCTCCTGCTCGGCCGCCGCGCCCCCGGCTTCGTACGGCCCCTCGCCGTGCTGCCCACCGTCGCCGCGGCCGTCCTCGCCGTCGTCGTCGCCTGGCGGCAGGGCGGCGGCACCGGCGAGAAGGCGATCGACGCCGCCGTCGAGCTCACCCCGACCGGCTCCGTCCCGATCGACCTCGCCCTGCACCTCGACGGCTTCGCCGTCCTCGTCGCCGTGCTCGTCGGCGTCGTCGCGTCCTGCGTCCAGCTCTACTCGACGGCCTATCTGCGCGACGACCCCCGCTACCCCTCCTACGCCGCCCTCGTCTCCCTCTTCACCGCCGCCATGATGCTCGTCGTCTACTCCGGCGACCTGATGGTGCTGCTGGTCGGCTGGGAGATCATGGGCATCTGCTCGTACTTCCTGGTCGGCCACTACTGGGAGACCGAGGCCGCCCGCACCGCCTCGCTCAAGGCCTTCCTGGTCACCAAGCTCGGCGACGTCCCCTTCCTGATCGGCATCCTCGCGCTGGCCGCCGACGCCGGAACGTTCCGGATCAACGGCATCCTCACCGCCGCCGTCTCCGGCGACCTCGCCCACCCCACGCTGATCGCGCTGCTGCTCCTCGCCGGCGTCGCGGGCAAGTCCGCCCAGTTCCCGCTGCACACCTGGCTGCCCGACGCGATGGCCGGCCCCACGCCCGTCTCCGCGCTGATCCACGCCGCGACGATGGTCGCCGCCGGCGTCTACTTCATCGCCCGGCTGCTGCCCGTCTTCGCCGCCTCCGCCGCGGCCCTGGTCGTGCTCGCCGTGATGGCCGCCGTCACCATGACCGGCTCGGCCCTCGCCGCGCTCGCCCAGGACGACATCAAGCGCGTCCTCGCCTACTCGACCGTCGGCCAGCTCGGCTATATGACCGGCGCCCTCGCCGTGGGCGACCGCGACGCGGCCGTCTTCCACCTCATCACCCACGGCGCGTTCAAGGCCCTCCTCTTCCTCGGGGCAGGCGTGATCATCCACGCGGCCGGCACGAACTCGCTGGCCGCGATGGCCAGGACCGGCGGGCTCGCCAAACGCATCCCCGACGCCTGCTGGACGATGACCGTCGCCCTCCTCGCGCTCGCCGCGATCCCGCCCTTCAGCGGCTTCTTCTCCAAGGAGGCCGTCCTCGGCGCCGCGGAGCACGCCGCCGACGGCGGCACCCCCGGCATCCCGGGCGCGGCCGGCTGGACCGTCCTCGCCGCCGGGCTCCTCACCGCCCTCCTCACCGCGGCCTACGCCACCCGCCTGTGGCTGCTGGCCTTCCGCGGCAAGGGCCCCGAGGCCCCCGCGCACGGCCGCGAACCGGCCGCCATGAACGCCGTCCTGTGGGTGCTGTTCATCCCCGCCCTCGGGCTCGGCCTCGCCGCCTGGAAGCTCCCCGACTGGTTCGACGGGCACTCCCTCACCCCGACCCTCACCACCTCCGTCCTCGGCACCGGCGCCGCCCTCGTCGGCGGCCTCCTCACCTACGGGGCCTGGCGGCGCACCGCCGCGCTCGCCGCCCGCACCCCCATGGGCGCCGTCGCCGCCGACCCCGGCGCCTCCCCGGCCGTCTCCGAGGAGGAGGCCATCGCCACCCACGAGGCCGTCTACGGCGACATCGCCTCCGCGAAGGACCCGGCCGACCCCGGCCGTCTCCTCCTCGGCCCCCTGCACCGTCACGCCGCGGCCGGCTTCCACCTCGACGCCGTCTACGACGCCCTGTTCGTCCGGCCCGTGCGCGGCGCCGCCCGGCTCGCGCACTTCCTCGACCGCGAGGTCGTCGAGACCTACGTCCGCGGCGCGAGCACCGCCCCCGGCCTGCTCGGCGCGGCCGTCCGCAAGGCGCAGACCGGCAATGTGCAGACCTACCTCAGCGCCCTCCTCGCCGGCTCCGTGGTGCTGGCCGTCGCCGCCGTGCTCGTAGCCACCGGAGCCTGAACATGAGTCACACCGTCATGCAGTACCTCCTCGCCGCTACCCTCGTCCTCCCCCTGCTCGGCGCCGTCGCCGCCCTGCTCCCGGCCCCGCCCGGCCTCAAGGGCCGCGACCCGGAGCAGGCCGTGCTCCGGCACGGCGTCACCGTCACGGGCGCCGTGCTCGCCCTCACCATCGCGCTGGCCGCCGGCTTCGACCACGACCGCCCGGCCCGGATGCAGGGCACCACCGACATCAGCTGGATCCCCGCCCTCGGCATCCGGATCCACCTCGGCGTGGACGGCGTCTCGCTCCCCCTCCTCGTCCTGACCGCGCTGCTGACGTTCCTGTGCGCGCTGTACAGCTACTTCAAAATGCCCGCGGGCCCGTCTCCCAAGGCATTCGTCGCGCTGATCCTCGTGCTGGAGTCCGGCACCCTCGCGAGCTTCGCCGTCCTCGACCTGATGCTGTTCTTCCTGGCGTTCGAGATGGTGCTGATCCCGATGTACTTCCTCATCGCCCGCTGGGGCGGTGACGGCCGTGAGCGCGCGGCCTGGCGGTTCATCCTCTACACCCTGCTCGGCTCCGTCGTGATGCTGCTCGGCCTCCTCCTCGTCGGCATCAAGGGCGGCACCTTCGACATGGTGGCACTGGCCACTGACAACGGCTCGAAGCTGAGCCGCACCACCCAGCTGATCGCCGTCCTCGCGATCGGCGTCGGACTGGCCGTCAAGGCCCCCATGTGGCCCCTGCACAGCTGGCTCCCCGACGCCCACACCGCGGCCCCCACCGTCGGCTCCGTGCTCCTCGCGGGCGTCCTGCTGAAGATGGGCACCTACGGGTTCGTCCGCATCGTGCTGCCCATCGCCCCCGAGGGCGCCCACACCTTCGCGCCCTACCTCGCCGCCTTCGCGGTCGTCGGCATCATCTACGGGTCCCTGGTCTGCCTGTCCCTGGCCCGCACCGGCGCCAAGGGCGACCTCAAGCGCCTCGTCGCCTACTCCTCCGTCGGCCACATGGGCTTCGTGCTGCTCGGCATCGCCACCATGACCCCGACCGGCGTCAACGGCGCGCTGTTCGCCAACATCGCGCACGGCCTCATCACCGGCCTGCTGTTCTTCCTCGTCGGCGCCGTCAAGGACCGCTACGGCACCAGTGACCTCGACGCCCTCTCCGGAGCCACCGGCGCCGCGCTCTACGGCAAGGCCCCGCGCCTGGGCGGACTGCTCGCCTTCGGCGCCGTCGCCTCGCTCGGGCTGCCCGGCCTGGCCGGGTTCTGGGGCGAGATGCTCGCGATGTTCGGCTCGTTCCGCCCCGCGGAGGGCCTCAGCCGCCCCGCCTTCCTCACCTTTATGGCCCTGGCCGGCTTCGGCACCCTGCTCACCGCCGCGTACATGCTGATCGTCGTGCGCCGGGTGTGCATGGGCGGCGACGGCGAGGGCAGGCCCGCGCCCGCGCCCGAGCTCGCCGACGTGCGAACCTACGAGTTCGCCGCCTGGACCCCCCTCGTCGTCCTCACCGTCCTCGCCGGACTCTGGCCCGCGGCCCTCCTCGGCCTCACCGACCCGGCCGTGTCGCAGCTCCTCCGAGGAGGCAACTGATGGGCTCCCTGGTCCAGTCCGTCGACTGGCTCGCCATCGCCCCGCCCACCATCACCGCGGTGGTGGCGCTCGTCGTCCTGGTCGCCGACCTCTTCCTGCCCGAGGGCAGGAAACCCCTGCTGGGCCTGATCACCCTGGCGGGCCTGGTGCTGGCGGGACTCTCCCTGCTGCCGCTCCTCGACGGCGACCGCTCCACCTTCTGCCTGACGACCTCCGGCACCCCGGCGTGCAGCTACACGGCGGACCACTTCACGCTCGTCATCCAGTTCCTGGTGCTGGGCGGCGCCCTGCTGACGGCCCTGCTGTCCGTCAGCGACCTCGTGGACTTCAAGCTCCCCTCGGGCGAGTACTGGTTCCTGCTGCTGTCCTCCGCCGCGGGCGCCGCGCTGCTGCCCGCCTCCCGGGACCTCGCGACCCTCGTCGTGGCCCTGGAGGTGGCCTCGCTGCCCGCGTTCGCCCTCGTCGGCATGCGCCGTGACGACCGCAAGTCGTCCGAGGCGGCCCTGAAGTTCTTCCTCTCGTCGGTCACCGCGACCGCCGTCATGCTGCTCGGCGTCAGCTTCGTCTACGCCGCCACCGGCAGCCTCCACCTCACCCAGGTCGCCGGCGGCCTCCCCGGCGACGGCACCCGCCTCGGCGTCCTCGCCCAGACCGGTGTGGCCCTCACCCTCGTCGGCTTCGCCTTCAAGACCGCGGCCGTGCCCTTCCACTTCTGGGTGCCCGACACCTACGTGGGCGCGCCGCTGCCCGTCGCGGCCTATCTCTCCGTCGTCGGCAAGGCCGTCGGCTTCACCGGTCTGATCCTGGTGACCGTCGTCGCCTTCCCGTCCTACGCGGACGTCTGGGGCCCGGCCCTCGCCGTGCTCGCGGCCCTCACCATGACCGCGGGCAACGTCGCCGCCCTGCGCCAGCGCGCCGACCGCGCCCACAGCGCCGTACGCCTGCTCGCCTGGTCCTCCGTCGGCCAGGCCGGCTATCTGCTGGTGCCGATCGCCGCCGCCGGGTACGACGGCGACCCGGCGCACGCCGTCGGCTCGACCGTCGCGTACGCCCTGATGTACGCGGCCGTGAACCTCGGCGCGTTCGCCGTCGCCGGGCTCGTCGCCCGGACGAGCCCGGCCCACCGCCTCGCCGACTACCGCGGCCTCTACGCCCGCCGCCCGCTCGCCGCGCTCGCCCTCGGCTTCTTCCTGCTCTGCCTGGCCGGCCTGCCGCCGGGCATCATCGGGCTGTTCGCCAAGGTCACGGTCTTCTCGGCGGCCGTCGACGCGGGCCTGGGCTGGCTGGCGGCCGTCATGGCGGTCAATGTCGTGATCGCCCTGTACTACTACCTCCAGTGGACGGCGCTCCTCTTCCGCCCGGCGGAGGAGAAGGCCGCCGCCCCGGCCGCGACGGCGGGGGAGGAGCCCGGGGAGGCGCCGGCCGAGGCCCCCGCGCGCGTCCCGCTGCCGCTGGCGGCCGCCATGGCACTCGCCGCGGCCCTCGGCATCGTGCTGTCGGGCGCCCCGCAGCTCGTCCTCCGCTTCGCCTCGGGGGCGCTGCTGTAGGACGGCGCCGGAGCGGGCCTCACCCGTACGGCCCAGCGCGCCCGCCCGTGCGCGAGGGAACCAGCCGTGCTCGTCTGGCGTTGACCGAACGAGAAGGTTCCACTGGAAAGTGGAAGCGCCACAGCAAAAGGGTTCCCCTGCCGCACCACTTGGAGGGCGTACCGTGCACCGCCGGCACAACGGGCTCAGGACCGCAGTCCTCCTCGGGGGGCTGTCCGCGCTCATCATCGTCATCGGCAGCCTGTTCGGGCGTACGGGCCTGATCGTCGCCGTCCTGGTGGCCCTCGGCACCAATGCCTACGCCTACTGGAACAGCGACAAGCTGGCCCTGCGGGCGATGCGCGCCCGGCCGGTCAGCGAGTTCGAGGCGCCCGCGCTCTACCGCATGGTGCGCGAGCTCTCCACGGCCGCGCGCCAGCCGATGCCCCGGCTGTACATCTCGCCCACGGAGGCCCCCAACGCCTTCGCGACGGGCCGCAATCCGCGCAACGCCGCGGTCTGCTGCACGGACGGCATCCTGCGCCTGCTCGACGAGCGGGAGCTGCGCGGCGTCATCGGCCACGAGCTCAGCCACGTCTACAACCGGGACATCCTCATCTCCTCGATCGCCGGCGCGCTCGCCTCGGTGGTGATGTTCCTGGTCAACTTCGCCTGGCTGATCCCCTTCGGCAGATCCGACGACGACGAGGGCCCCGGCATCCTCGGCATGATCATGATCATGCTGCTGGGTCCGATCGCGGCCTCCCTCATCCAGCTCGCCGTCAGCCGCTCCCGGGAGTACGAGGCCGACGCCTCCGGCGCCCGCCTCACCGGCGATCCCCTGGCCCTGGCCTCGGCCCTGCGCAAGCTGGAGGCGGGCACCCAGCGGCTCCCGCTGCCCCCCGAGCCCCGCATCGAGACCGCCAGCCACATGATGATCGCGAACCCGTTCCGCGCGGGCGAGGGCATGTCCAAGCTCTTCTCCACGCACCCGCCGATGGCCGAGCGCGTCCGCCGCCTCGAAAGCATGGCGGGCCACCGCCCCTGAGGCCCGCCGGGGCCCTCCTCCGCAGGTCAGCCGAGAGCCCCGGCAACCACCGCGCCGCCCGCGGTCGTCCCTCTCGCTAGGAGCTGTTTCGCGTGGGAGGCTGTTTTTATGAGGTTCATCCTTAATGTCATCTGGTTGGTCCTCTGCGGACTCTGGATGGCGCTCGGCTACGTCGTGGCCGGATTGATCTGCTGCGTTCTGATCATCACCATTCCATGCCGGATGGTTCAGCGGGTAGCAGCATTACGCGGGGGTCGAAGCGGCCTTCGACTCGCATAGCCGGGAGTAGTTCGACGACCGGGAGCGTGACACGCTGGATTCCCGGAAGAGCCTGATTGATCCGGCCCCAGGTTCCATCGCTGACCCAGTGGTTGAAATACTTGGAACCCGTGCTCGGAGAGCCGTACCGATCCGGGAGATCGGACCACGGGATACCCGTTCGAGCTTTGTAGAAGAGGGCGTTCACCGAGCGCCGCATGGTGCTCTTGCGTCCACGGGGTATGAGCGGGGCGATTGCGTCCCACTCGGAATCCGACAGGTCGGCAGCGGGAATTTCCAGGTCGGTGGAGCGGTACCAAGCCTGTACGGAACATGTGACGCCACCCGTCCTCACCGGCACCGGCCCCTCGAAGATCACCTTGAGGTCCAGCAGCTCCATGATCTCTGCTTGGTCCTCGGGCTCCATGTCGGCGAGCTCCCGGCGGGCCCGGCGGGCGAGCTCATGCAATGACCACGCGCGCTGATCCGCTTCTTCCTGTTCGGTAAGCCACGATGCAGCCTCGTCGCGCATTTGATGAAGCTGTCCCAGTTCATCGTTCAGGGCCGCAGTCGCCCGAGTGATTGCCTCCGGGGCGTCGACAGAGCCTGCATTCTGCTTGGCGGTGGCGACAATCACGGCGGCGATCGCCGAGTTTATGGATGCGATCTGTGCATCCAGCTCATCGATCCGCTCCTTGTGGGCCCCGTGGTCACCAGTGGACATTCCGACCCATTCGGCGGCGAGTTCCTCCAGCTTGGTCGAGTTGCCGAGGAGCTGCACGATCTCCGACCAAACGCGCTTTTCAAGGGTGGGTGCCTCCACGTAGGAGCACTCGCACACGGCGGCTCCGGGTGTCTTCTCCCTTTTGCCGTCACATCGATAGAACCGGTCGCAGCCTTGAACGGATCCTCGGCCGTGACCGGTGTAGGGCGATCCGCAGAGCCCGACGATGCGGCCGGAAAGAGGGTAGAAGTTGCGGTTGGCAGCGCTGCGCTTCCGATATCCCCTCACGGAGTTCTGGAGTTCGGTTGATTCCTCTTCCGTTAGGATGCGCGGAAGTGGAATGGCTACGCGGTCGCCCCAAGCCAGCGATCCGGAGATGTCGACCTTCGCGTGTTTTCCGCGAAAGACTAGTTCACCCTTCAGGACTGGGTCGGAGAGGATTCGGTCCCGTAAGTTCGGGTATGACCAGGGCTTGCCGGAGCGGGTCACTTTCCCTTGCGCATTCAATCGAATGGCAGCCTTCCGGAAACTGAGTCCTTCTCCGGTGACCCAGTGGTGAACGAGTCGGATGACCTCTGCTTCCCCCTCGCAGATGACCAGACGGGAGAGTCCGACCTTCCCTTGGTCTGCGATCCGGTAGCCGAAGGGAGCCCTGCCGCCGATGTGGGGCGAGCCGGGCGCCTCTGCCTTCTCTTGGAGTCCGCCCTGGGTGCGGCTGCGGATCGTCTCCCACTCGGTTTCCGCGTAGTCGGCCTGGCGGCGCATCTCCCGACGGCCCTCAGGGGTGGTGTTGTCGATATCCCCGTCGACGATGGAGACAAAGATCCCGATGTCTTCCAGGGCCCACACCCACCGCCAGAAGGCGCGGCCGACTCGACCGATGGCCCGTCCTTCCTCAACCACTACGACGTCGAAGGAGTCGCCGTGCGCGTCCTTCATCAGCCGGGCGAGGTCCCCTCGCTCGTGCATCTCCAGGCTGCCGCTGACGCCGTCGTCGATGTACGTGCCGACGTGGTCCCAGTCCTTGCGGGCCATGTGCCTGGCCGTCTTCCTGCCCTGCTTAGCGACGCCGAAGCCCTTTTTCTGCTCCTCGGTGGAGACCCGGAGGTAGTCCACGGCCCGGAGGCGTCGTCCTGAGGTAGCCCGTGCGGCAACCTTCACCGAACCGCGCAGGGTTGTGGTTCCATAGGCCACTGTCGACTCCACTTCAGTCGGCCATGCCCCGGGACGGTTGCCGCCGTCGCCGGGGTGCATTGTTTTGACTCAATGCTACCGGCGCGCCTTCAACTCCTCAGGGATTGGCTGGAATTGGCCAGATGGCGTTTGGCGGGGCCGAACAGTAAGCGCAGGAGCCTGGCCCTTTCGGCTGGTGTGAACTCTTTGGAAGGCTTCCAGACGGCCTTGACGTGTGTCATGCGGGACCGCCAAAGGTAAAGGTGTTGACGACGCCTTTTGGGGGCGCGGAGCGTGCCATCTCGTGGTTTCGGGTGCTGTCTTCGGCGATGCCGGTGGCGATGAGGGCGGCGCCGGGGGTGTGGCCGGAGCCGGTGTAGCGCCAGTACGTGTCAGTGGTCGCGGTGTCCGGGTGGTGGGTCGTGGGTGTGCCGAGTTGGTGTTCGGTGCGCTGGGCTCGGAGTGCTGTGTAGGTGGTGGAGTAGGCGCGGGATTTGGTGAGGATGTGGCCGCGGTAGCCGAGGGTGTGGGTCCAGGGGCGGAGGCGCAGGTGTGCGTATTCGGGGAGCCCGCCGAGGTGCCAGCAGGTGCGCATCAGGGCCCGGACGTGGGGTGAGGCGGGGGTGGCCTCGATTTCAGCCCGGGTCTTCAGCGGGTGGTCGGTGCCGGCGGCGGTTTCGGCGGCGCCCTTTGTGACGTATTTGGCGACGTAGGCGGCTACGGCGTCGTCGGCCAGGCCGTGGTGGTCGTTGAAGGTGCGGAGGGGGCGGGCGTCGAGCTGGGCGCCCCAGCGCAGGAGGTGTTCACCGGCGGCCGGGCTGTGCGGGCTGCGCACGGTGGCCGACTGGGCAGCCTCACGGATCGCCGTGGTGAGCAGATCGGCGGTGCCCCAGGTGGGCGGCGGGTTGGCAGGGCCGTCGGGGCCGTCGAGGCGTACGACCGCGTGGACGTGGATGGCGGCGCGGCGTTGGTATTCGGCGACTTTGGCGAAGGAGAGCCGGGCGTGGTCGCGGAAGCGGGACTGCGGGAGGCCGGCGGCGGTGGCGAGGTGGCGGCGGGTTGCCCGGGTGAAGCGGTCCCAGAGGAGGCCGGTGTGGGCGTGCCAGAGGACGTGGGCGGGGTAGTCGTAGCAGCCGGGACACAGTGGCTGGCCCACCCGTGCGTCGTCCGGGGTGTGGATGGCCGTGCAGCTCCGCGGGTGTCCGTGTTCGCAGCGGTCGGCGTTCCGGCGGGGGTGGCAGCGGTGGCCGTCGGTGGTGGTGCGGTGGACGGGGCCGAAGGAGGGTGCGGTCAGGGTGACGAAGAGCCGGGGGTGGTCCCGTACCTGTACCGGCACGGTCTTGCCGCCGGCCAGGCCAGCTCGGACGAGGTGGAAGGTGTCACCGGCGTGAAGGCGCGAGCAGGGCAGGCAGACGGAGGAGCGGCGGTTGCGGCAGCGGACCAGGAGCCGCTCCCCGGGCTCATCGCGGGTGTCGTAGTGGTGGAGGACTTTCCCGGTGGCTGTGTCCCATGTGGTGGTGTGGCCGGTCAGGTGGACGGGGTGGGCGCAGCCGCCGGTGGCGGTGACCTGCTCCAGCCAGCGGGAGAACTTCGGGTGCTGGGCGAGGCGGATGACGTCTTGATCGGTGGGTGAGAGCTGACGCAGGCGCGCCGCGCGGGTAAGGGCGGCGCGCCGGTCGGCCGGGGTGGTGGGGTGCTGGATGGTGGGGACCTCCCGGGGTGGGCCGCCGAAGCGGCAGGGGTGGTTGGTGGGCCGGAGTCGTCCATGGGGTTCGCCTTTCACGGGGTTGGCCGGGATGCGGGTTGGGCTGGCCTGCGTGAGCCTTGAGTGCTGGGGGCTACCGATCGAGGAAGAGATCTGTCATGGGCATCAAGGACCAGTTCCAGGACAAGGCCGATCAGCTCAAGGAGCAGGCTCAGCGGGCCAGAGAGGGCGTCCAGGAGGAGGTGTCCGAGCGTCGCCAGCAGGCCCAGAAGCGGGCCCGGGAGCGGGCCCAGCAGGGCCAAGAGCAGGCACAGGACGCGGCTCAGGAAGCGCGGGACCGGTTCGAGCCCTAGGGGGTCTGCTCCGGGTCTAATGGGTGGTGCCGGTGCCGCGGCAGCAGCGGCAGCGTCGCCGGCGCCGTCCGTCGCGGTTTCTCAGGTAGCGCTCCCCTTTGCAGGCGGGGCAGCGCACACGGCGCATGGGCATGACCGGGGTCCCGTTCTTGTCAGGGCTGGGCGGGGGCGTGGCCGGTGAACAGCAGGGACGTGAGGCCGTTGATCGTGAAGACCACGGGGGTCTGTGCGAGGTAGACGCCGAAGAGGGTGATCAGGGTCGCTTCCCACCAGCGGACGTCGCGGGAGCGGACGAGGAAGACGGTCAGGAGTCCGAAGACCACCACCAGGGGCAGCGCGGCCGCGTCGCTCATGCGCCCTCACCGCCCGCGGTGCCGGCCAGGAGCAGGGCGCGGCGGACCCGGAGGAGTTCAGGGGTGAGGTGGGCGTGGGATCCGGCGGCTTTGCGGGCGTCGTCGATCGTGGTCAGGTGCGAGCGGGCCCGTCCCCAGCCGCCCTGAGAACTGGTGCACACGGCCACGCCCTGTTCGGCGGTGGTGATCGACTGGGCGACGGTGACCGCGTCCTTGTTCAGGTCGCCCAGGACCATCTCCGCCGTGCCGGGGTCGTTGACCCGGTGGCAGATGCGGCCGGAGAGCTGGGCGCGCAGTGCGGTGGCGCCGGGGCCCAGGTCGGAGCCGACGCGTTGGCCGGCGAGGACGAGGTGGAGTCCGAGGGTGGCGCCGAGCTGGGCGATCCGCAGGAGAAGGGTGGAGCACTTCTCTGCCTCCGCTTTGCCGTCCCTGGTGCCGTCGGTCAGGTAGAGCTCCGCGAGCTCATCGACCAGGACGACGACGGGAACGGGGCGGGTCTTGTCGGGGAGGTCCCAGATGGAGCGGACGCCCTCCATCCGGCAGATCTCCATTCGCAGGGCCATCTCCTCCACCAGGGAACCGAGCACCGCGACGGCTTCACGCCGGGAAGTGGCCAGGCCGGAGAGGCGGGACTCGAACAGACCCAGCTCCATACCGCCCTTGCAGTCGATCCCGATCAGGGCGACCGGCTGTGGCGCGAGCTGGACGATCAGGCGGGCCATGAGGGTGGACTTGCCGGACTGCGTGGCGCCGACGATCAGCCAGTGGGGCACCTGCCGCAGGTTCATCACCCACGCCCCGCCGCTTTCGAGGATCCCGACGAGGGCGGAGAGGAGCACGGCGGGGGCGTGGGCGAGACCGGGGCGGCGGAGCGGGTCGGCGGCGGTGGCGAGGAGGAAGGCCCGCCCGCGCTCGGGAGAGGTGACGCGGACAGCGTGGACGCGCCAGGCGTGGGCCAGGGCGTCAGCGGCCTGGATGAACGGCGCCGGGGTCTGCCCCGGGTGCAGCCGCACCACCACGCTCAGACCCGTCCGGGTGGCGCGGGGGAAGGAAATCCGCGGTGCGATCGCCTGTAAGGAGTCGCCTTTGACGACCAGGTTCCCGAGCAGGCCCCGGGCCGGGCGGGGCGAGACGGCCAGGTCGTTGAGCTGGGCGACCTTCCGCCAGGTCCGCACCACGCGTAACGCGGTGACCGGGTACCCGGTCAGGTACCAGAACACCACCGGGTACCGGTCGCGGAGGTAGGCGCCGGCCACCAGGACCCACGCCAGCAGGGCGAGGAGGAACGCGAAGGCGATGGGCACCATCACGCACCACCTGACTTGCCACTCGCAGCCGGCGCCGCGGCGGCCGGGGTGGCGGTGGGTACGGGGGTGATGGCGGCGGCGCGGAAGCTGATCCCGTGCCGGTCACCCATGGCCCAGGCGAAGGCTTCCAGTCCGGTCACCTTCACTTCGACGCCTTCCTCGACGCCTTTGGGTTCGCCGGTCACGGCGATCTCGATGACCGAGACCCGGCGGCCGTCCTGGCGGACCATCACGGCAACGGTGTAGATCGTGTTGCCCTCCCGGTCCCGCTTGATCGTCTTCGTCTCGTCGAGACCGGTCGTCTTCGGCTCAGGCGCGACCGCACACCGCAGTACGCCGAGCCGGGTGGTGTCCACAGGAATGGACTGCATCAGGGGTGGGCCTCCTAGGCCGATCACACTCGGGACGGGGACGCCACACCACTAACGATATGACGTCACTCGTCATGACGAGTATTGAGTGTGCACCCGTTGACCCATGACCGCAAGCACTTATCCTGACGAGTGATGTGACGACAGGCGCCCCGAGCGGGCGGACGACGGCAAGAAAGGGCATCCCCGTGGGAGAGATCCAGAGGCCAGGCGCGCTGTACCAGCAGGTGGCGGCCGAGATCCGCAAGGCGATCACGGCAGGCGAGTTCCCGCCGGGGGCCGCGCTCCCCTCCGAGTCGCAGCTCATCGCGCGTTACGGGGTCTCGCGCCCGACGGTCCGCAACGCGGTCGCCGCCCTCCGCGCCGAGGGTCTCGTGGAGGTCGTGCACGGCAAGGGGAGCTTCGTGCGCTTCACGGCCCAGCCGCAGCTCACCGTCGACCGCCGGATCACCCAGGACCGGTCAGGGCGTTTCACCGCCGCCGACGGCGCCCAGTGGGACCACGTCGAGGAACCCGCGGTCCAGCGCACCCAGACCACCACCGCGACGGCGGCCGCTTTGGAAGTGGAGGAGGGGGAGGCGTTGTTCGCCTGTGACCGGCTGTTGTCGGATCCGGCTACCGGCACCCGGGTCCTGCACCGCACCCTGATCCCGTTCGCCACCGCCGAAGGCACCGACCTTGCGGACGCTCCCGATTCCGAACCCGTCGTGGTCTACGGGGTGCTGGCCGAGGCCGGCCACGCGCTGACGTGGACCGAAACCGTCCAGGCCCGGATGCCGCTGCCGGACGAACGCGCCACGCTCCAGATCCCCGACGCGACGCCGATCCTCCATACCCTCCGCATCACCCACGGCAACGACCACCAGCCGCTGCTCCTGGAGGAGTTCCGCGTCAGCGCCGACCGCGCTCAGCTCACCTACCGGATCAACGCGGACAAGCCCGCGACCAGGCGGCGCAGCCGGGCCTGAGACCGGTGATCGGTCGAAATCTTCTTCACTTACTCAAGGGCGCGCCGTTGGCGCGCCGGGCGGTCGGGGCCCCGGTCCGGGCTGCGGCCTGGCGGCCGGTCCCGGCCGGGCCCCACCGCCCCGCACTCGCACAGGCCCCCGAGGTGAAGGCGCCGACGAACACCCCGGCACCGGCGCGATGAGGCCGGGCATGCGGTTCCCCGAGCGATCTCCGGCCGTCACCGGCTGAGCCCCGGGAACAGGCCGACCGCCGACCAGGGCTGAGGGTCTGTGGCTTGGCTCGCTTCGCGTGCGGGTCCGTGGACAAGGTGCGGACCGTACTAGGGCATAAGCGGTAGCTCAGGCACGGTGGTACCGGCCGTGACGAAAGAAGAAAGCCCGATAGCGTGGCTGATACCGGGAGGGGGCTCAGGTGGCACACGTGGCGGGTAATCGTTCGACCGCCCCGCCATCGTGGCTGACTTTCGGTGGTTGGGGTTTGAAGGAGCAGAAAGAAAAAGATCTTCTCCGAGCGGAAGAAGACGATCAGCTGGCCTTCCCCAGGCGGGCTACGTCCACCAGCGCCGCCACCTCGCGGGCATGCCGAGGCGAGAGCTCCAGCCGCACCACGCCCGAGCCGTCCGGCGCCGACACCGCCCGCAGCCGCCCTTCGACCCCGGCCGCCGCCAACGCGTCACCGAGCCGGGCCGCGGCGTCCTTCGCTTCGCGCCAGCCGGCCACGTAGTCGACCCCGCGCACCCAGGCCACCGCGTCCAGGTCGAACTCCTCCACCTCGAACGCCTCATCTTCAGGCCCGAACATCAACTTTCCACCCCTCGAAGATTCTTGGTCGACTGGATCTTGTTGGGGCATCGCACGGACGCACGACGAGCACCCCGGTACCATCGGCACCGGGGTCCTCGTCGATCCCTGCCGGACCACCCCCGCGCCCGCCAGGTAACGGGGTGGTCCGGTTTCGCGTATTCGGATGTCTGGTACGGCCCTGCCCCGCTCAGCACAGGCAGGGCAGGGCCGCCGACGGTGTGATCGTCACCGCCGTCCCTCGGGTGCAGCGTGGGCTGTTACGCCCCCTCACCGCGACGGCGCCCCTTGTTAAACACCGCGCTGTGAGTGCGCACACCGAGAGATCAAGGACAGAAGCCGCCTATCCTCCCGAGACGGCGACTCCTGCCCGGCCTATGGGGGCGATGCGGCCCTGACCCGCCGTGCAGTACGGGACAGGGCCGCCGGCGGTATGGAGCGACCGCCGACCCTCGGCATACGCAGGGGGTGATGAGGCCCCTCACAGCAACGGTGATCCAGTAAAGCCGCGCTGTGATCGCACACACCGAGGGAGATCAAGGGCAGAAGCCGGACCCTCCCCAGGGCGGACGGCTCCTGCCCAGCCTTATGGGGGCGGGTCGTGCCCCTCGCATCGGGCGCAGGCTATCCGGGCAGCGACCCGCTCCAACGCTTCATCCAGGTACTCCTGGGACTCCGGGGGCCGGTGGATGCGGGCCGTGTCCAGGAGGCGGGACAGCGCACGCTGCGACACATGACGCCACCACCACTCACGCACCCCGAACAGCCCTTCCGCCGTGATCTCCCGTACGCCCCAGCAGGCCGTCACCAGGCGCCGGGCCAACGCCGTCGTCACCACGCGGCGACACCCGCCGGAAAGGCCGTGAAGAAGCACGTCGGCAGCATCTGATGCGCCGCGGCCACGTGATCCACAGCCCACCCCTGCACAGCCGACCCAGCCGCCGGGCCATCGAAGGACCCCGAGTCCTCGCGGCACAGCACGCACCGCGCCTGCCCCGCGCCGTCCCACCCCTCAGCGAGCCCGAGCAAGGCATCCAGCCGCCGCAAAGCCAGAACAGCAGCCATCACCGCACCCGCCACTTCCCGCGCCGGTCCGCCGACACAGCCTCAGCCCGTACCCGCAGCGCGGGCCCGTCCTTGAAGACCAGCACCAAGCTCTCCGACCGCCGCTCATCCCGCCGAACAGCCTTCACTTCCCGCAGCCGACCCCGCACTTCCACGAGGTCCCCACGCTCGATCTGGCTCTTGGGCGCGCGCATCACAGGCCCCCCGTGCCTTGTCCGGCGGGGAAGGGCCCGCAGAGATCGAAGCGGCAGACCACAGTCTTCCCGCCGCCCGCCTCCGGCGCCCACCACATGGAGTCGGTCAAGCGCTGGACGATCAGGAGGCCCCGGCCGCTGTCGGGCAGCATCGCTTCGGGTAAGCCGTCCGCGAGCAGGGGGGAGAACAGCTCTCCTATGGGGGTGGTGGGTGCGCTGGAGTCTTCGTCGGACACCCCGAGGAACAGCCACTTCGGCCACTTCGTGAGTCGGACGTCGACGCGGCGAGGGGCGCCGGGAACTGCCAGGTGCGTGTCAGGTACGGCGTGGTGGACCACGTTGCCCACGAGTTCGGAAACCACCAGGCACGCGTCCGGCACCAGGTCGTGGAGCTTCCAGTCCTCCAACGCGGACCGCACCATTCCCCGGGCGGCATGCCCCGTGTCGGGGGACTCCGCGTAGAGCGTCAACGCGCGGCAACGCTCCACCATGGGGGCTTTCAACACGCCAGTGGGGGCGAGAGCGGAGAGGGTTCTTGAAGGTTGTCTGATCCGTGGTCCCACGGCTGACCCTCCTGCATCAGGGGAATCTGACAGGAGTGAAGGTAGGCTCCGAAACGCAGGTGGACCCGGAAAAATATTCCGGGTCCGTTCCGGTGCGTCGGCCTCGGCTTCTACCGGAGGGCGCCCAGCTTCATGGCCAGCGCTTCCACGTCGCGGCTACGGGTGCGCTTGTGCAGTCGGCGGGCGAGGTCACACGCGAACTCGTGGGCCCGGATCTGCTCAGGCGCGGTGGTGAAGGCGCGTTTCAGGGCGGCTACGGCTTTGTCGGTCTGACCGGTTTCGGCATAGGCGCGGGCGGCATCAAGGCGCAGCCGGGCCTTGCGTTCGGCCGGTAGGCCGACGCCCTGGATGCCCGGCACTATGTCCACGGCGCACTGGAAGTCCTCGAACTCCAGGGCCGTGGCAAGGCGGTGGATCTCTACGTTGGCAGGGCCGAAGGCGGTCCACATCTCGTCATGGCCCGTGCCAAGCCGCTGGGCTGCTTGCTTGGCCTTGCTCAGCATCTCCTTGGTCTGCTCACGATCCCCCACGCGGGCTGCAGCGATCGAACCATTGAGGAAGAGAGTCCCAT
This sequence comes from Streptomyces albireticuli, assembly GCF_021228125.1. Lineage (GTDB taxonomy): Bacteria > Actinomycetota > Actinomycetes > Streptomycetales > Streptomycetaceae > Streptomyces > Streptomyces albireticuli. Next base: position 145,012 of record NZ_JAJQQS010000011.1, on the reverse strand, counting down.
AGAGGGAGAGGGCCGTCGCTGAGGATTCCCACCAGCCCGGAGGCAGCTCACGCGCAGCGTCGAGGGTGCCGTTCACCGCCTTCTCAGCGAGGCCGGCACCGAGCTGGACGTGAGCGACACCCCGGCGCAGCGCGAGGATCACGGCGGGGTCCTCCGTCTCGCTAGCGGCGATGGCGCCCTGATCCACGGCGATCCAGGCCAGATTCGTCTCACCCAGCTTCCGCAGGTAGGCCGCGGCGACGTGCAAGGCCAGCGCGAACTCTCGTAAGGCCCGCCGCCTGTCGTCCCCTCCGTTGCACGCCTGAGTCGCCAACCGCCCGTCCGCCAGCAGACCGGGGAGGACTTCGCCGAGCCGCGCGTACTTCGACCCCTGATAGAGGCGCCACGCCCGATCGACTTCCGCCGTCAAGCGCTCAAGGTGAGGTGGCTCCCTGTCGACGTACAGCGAACCTGAGAGCGGGCGCGACTGCATCAACGCCTCGCGGATCGCCGGGACGCTCGCCTTGTGGTCGCCCTGGTCCTCAAGGAGCACGGGAGTCCCCTGGAGGTCCTCAAGGTGGACGCGGAGGGCGTCGGCTAAGTCGACCAGCATCTTGACGGTGTTCACCGGGATCCGGCCGGACTCGACGCGGTACACCCAGTCTTCGGAGCGGTTCAGCAGTTCGCCTAGCTGCCACTGGTGCAGCCCCCGCCGCTCCCGGTAGAACCTCACGCGCTTGCCGAAATCCATGTGGTCGGTCATCCCACGCATCGCTGCCTCCGTAGCCGCCGAACTGAGTTTCACACGATGCAGGTTCCAACGACAGGGCGATGAGGCGAGTACGGCGCTCAGAGGCTGGATCAGTAGGGTCGGTGCATGACAGAGACCGAGCACGAGCGACGGATGGCCCACCCGCGGATGGCGGCCGGTGCCTTGTTCTTCGACAGCCGCGGCCACGTGCTCCTGGTCAAACCCTCGTACAAGCCACAGTGGGAGATCCCGGGCGGGTACGTGGAGACAGGCGAGTCTCCGTATGCCGCCTGCCGGCGCGAGGTGCAAGAAGAACTGGGCATCACCCCCGCCGTCGGTGCGCTCCTGGTCGTGGACTGGGCACCGAGCCAGAAAGAGGGCGACAAGGTGCTGTACGTCTTCGACGGTGGAATCCTCCACCAGGACGACGTGGACGCGATCAAGCTGCCGCCGGAAGAACTGCTCGCTGCCGAGTTCTACCCGGGTGAGGCTCTCGACGATCTGTTGGTCCCAAGGCTTGCGCGTCGGGTGAAGGCTGCCATTGCTGCCCGAGGCGAGGTTCACCCGCAGTACCTCGAACACGGGCAACGAGTCTCCCTCTAGGAGCCTTGCGCCGGTCAGCGGAAGGTCAGGGCAACCGTGAGTCCACCCGCGGTCGTCCCTCTCGCTAGGAGCTGTTTCGCGTGGGAGGCTGTTTTTATGAGGTTCATCCTTAATGTCATCTGGCTAGTCCTCTGCGGACTCTGGATGGCGCTCGGCTACGTCGTGGCGGCCCTGATCTGCTTCGTCTTGATCGTGACCATTCCCTTTGGCATTGCCTCCCTGCGCATCGCGGGCTTCGCCTTGTGGCCCTTCGGCCGGACGACGGTGGAGAGGCGGGACGCCGGCGCGGGGTCGCTGCTGGGGAACGTCATCTGGTTCGTGTTCGCGGGCTGGTGGCTAGCGCTGGGCCACATCTTCACGGGTATCGCCCTGTGCGTGACGATCATCGGTATTCCCCTGGGCATCGCGAACTTCAAGCTGATCCCGATCTCGCTCATGCCGCTGGGCCGGGAGATCGTCCCGACGGACCACCCGTTCGCCAGTCGGTGAGTCACCAAAGGTGAGCCGATGGCCTGAGTGTCTGACCGGGCGGTGCGCGGTCAGACCAGGGGCGTGAGGGCGTCGGCGTAGCACTGAGGCCGGGAGAAGGGCTCCCGGCCTCAGTGGCGTATCAGGGCGCTGACCTCCGTCTATAGGGAGAGCTTGAACCTGATGCGGCTTCCTGCGTGATCCTGCTCCTGCCGCAACGATCCCCTGGGGCATCGCGTCCTTCCGGATCGCTTCCTTCGCCCTGTGGCCCTTCGGCCGGACGACGGTGGAGAGGCGGGACGCCGGGGCCGGTTCGCTGCTCGGCAACGTCATCTGGTTCGTCTTCGCCGGATGGTGGCTGGCGCTGGGCCACATCGTCACGGGCATCGCCCTGTGCGTCACGATCATCGGTATCCCCCTCGGCATCGCCAACTTCAAGCTGGTGCCGATCTCGCTCATGCCGCTGGGCCGGGAAATCGTCCCGACGGACCGCCCCTTCGCCACCCGCTGACAACAGGGGCCGCGCCACGGCCCCTTGAACGCCGCGAGGGCGCCCCACCGGACAACTCCCGGTGAAACGCCCTCACTGCGTGCCTGGCCGCCTCGCGGCACGGCGGACTAGCGGTAGTTGACGAACTGGATCGCGAAGTCCAGGTCCTTGCCCTTGAGGAGGGCCTGGACCGCCTGGAGGTCGTCGCGGCTCTTGGAGCTGACGCGCAGCTCGTCACCCTGGACCTGCGCCTTGACGCCCTTCGGGCCCTCGTCGCGAATGATCTTGGCGACCTTCTTCGCGTTCTCCTGCGAGATGCCCTCCTCGATCGAGGCGAAGAGCTTGTACTCCTTGCCGGAGGGCTGCGGCTCGCCCGCGTCCAGGGACTTCAGCGAGATACCGCGCTTGATCAGCTTGGTCTCGAAGATGTCGAGAACGGCCTTCACGCGCTCCTCGGAGTTGGCCCGCATCTCGATCTTCTCGCCGGACCACTCGATCGAGGCGCCGACGCCCTTGAAGTCGTAGCGCTGCGAGATTTCCTTGGCGGCCTGGTTGAGGGCGTTGTCGACCTCCTGCCGCTCGACCTTCGAGACGATGTCGAAACTGGAGTCGGCCATATTGAGTTGGCTCCTCGTACGTAGATCCATCAGGGGTGCGGCCGGGGTGCCGCCCCGCCAGCCTAGCCACCCGGGGGGCCGGTGAGCGGTGAGGAATCGAGTGGCGGACCACCCCAGGTCATCGGGTATGGTTTACGTCGTTGCCACGGAGCACCACCGCAAGGTGGAATCCGAGGCGGCAACCCTTGGCGGTGTGCCCGAGTGGCCAAAGGGAGCAGACTGTAAATCTGCCGGCTCAGCCTACCCAGGTTCGAACCCTGGCGCCGCCACATGTGAAGGCCCTCTCCTTACGGAGAGGGCCTTCTGTGTTGTCCGGGGAAGCCCCCGAAGCCGGACGGTCATGTGATCTGCGGCACGTACGGACGGATCAGGCCGCCGGAAACGCCCCGGCCCTAGGCAACGGCTTTCACGGCCTCCGCCACCGGCGTGTCGCCCCCGATCAGCTCCAGGGTCCGGCCCGCCGTGCCCGGCTCGGCCAGCAGGGCCGCCAGGACGGCCGCGACGTCGTCGCGGGACACGGCGCCCCGGCCCGTGGCCTCCGCCAGCCGCACCAGGCCCGTCCCGGGGTCGTCCGTGAGCCTGCCGGGCCGCAGGATCGTCCAGTCCAGACCGGCCCGTGAGCGTACGTCCGCGTCCGCGGCGCCCTTGGCCCGCAGATAGGCGGCGAAGACCGGATCCGTACCCTCCGGAGGCTCGCGGTCGGCGCCCATGGAGGAGACGACGACGAAGCGCCGCACCCCGGCCGCCTCCGCCGCGTCCGCGAAGAGGGCCGCCGCGCCCCGGTCCACGGTGTCCTTGCGCTCGATGCCGCTGCCCGGTCCGGCGCCGGCCGCGAAGACGGCCGCGTCGGCGGACTCCAGGTGCCGTACGAGGTCGCCGACCGCCGCCGACTCCAGGTCGCACACCACCGGCTCGGCACCCGCGGCCAGCAGGGCCCCCGCCTGTGCCGGCCGCCGGATGACGCCCGCGACCTCGTCCCCGCGCCCGGCGAGCAACCGCTCCAGCCTCAGCGCGATCCGACCATGTCCACCCGCGATGACAATGCGCATGATCCGACCGTACGCGCTGTGCCGCGCACCGCCAGGGGGCCGCGCGGCACGACCGGCCTCAGGACGGCTCGCCGCCGCGCGAGGACTGCCGGGGCAGCTCCAGGGCGGCCGCGGCCGAGGTGTCGCAGTACTCGCGCACCGCGCTCGTCCGGGCCACCACCCGGCCGCGGTGGACCACCAGACGGCTGTACGCCAGCGAGAGCACCCCCTCGATCCGCTCGCCGCGCACGGCCAGCAGCTCCGCGGGGAAGCCCGCCTCCACCCGGACCTCCGGCAGCCCCATCGCCGCCCGCGCCCGCCCGCTCACCGCCTCGTACGCCTCGTCCGGGCGCAGCTCACCGCGCGAGGCCAGCAGGAACGCGGCCTCCAGCGGGTCGCCCCGGCCCACGGGGTTGGCCGCGTCCCGCAGCGCGCCGCTGCCCGCCGTCACCCGCACCCCGGCGGCGCGCAGCAGCCGGACCGGCGCGCAGGTGGAGACCCGCGCTCCCCGCTGTTCGAGCGTGCCGCAGTCACCCTGCGGCAGGCACGCCACCGTCACCCCGGCCGCCGCGAGCCGCTCGGCGGCCCGGGCGGCGGGCTCGTACGGCATCCGGGCCAGGCCGCCGCAGGGGCCGAGGGTGACCCCGGGGCGCAGGCCGCCGGCCATGGCGGCGAGCCGGGCGAGCCGGGCCGGGTCGTCGGCGTCCGTGTGCAGGTCGACGGGGCAGCCGTGCTCGGCGGCCACCCCGAGGGCGAGCTCGGCGTAGCCGATCGGGTCCGGATCGAGGTCGGGGCAGCCGCCCACGGCCGCGCCCATCTTCACGGCGTCGCGCAGCATGGCCAGGCCGTCGGCCCCGGCGGCGCCGGTGAGCAGCCGGGGCACGGCGACCGTGCCGAGGTCCGTGAGGCCGCGCAGCGCCCGCCGGGCCTGCAGCACGGCCTCCAGGGAACGCAGGCCCTGGACGTCGCCGATCCGGACGTGCGCGCGCAGCGCCGTGGCGCCGTGGCCGAGCTGGAGCAGGGCGGCCTCGGTGGCGCGGCGCTGGACGTCCTGGGCGGTGTGCGGGGCCGGGCCCTCGGCGTCCGCGGTGAGCGCGGTGTCGGGGTGGGCGTGCGGCTCGGCGGGCGCGGGCAGCAGCAGATAGCCGCCGAGGTCCACCCGGGGCCCGGGGGCGAGGCTGCCCGCGGTGCCGACCGCCTCGATGCGTCCGTCGCTGAGGCGCACGTCCACGGTGCGGCCGTCGGCGAGCCGGGCGCCGCACAGCAGCAGGACGCCGTCGCCGGGCGGCGCGTCGGGCGGAGTGGCGTCGCCCCCGGGGTTTTTCGGGGGCTGCGGCTGGCTGTCGGGCATCGCGCTCCTCCGGGGGCCGGGGCGTGCATGATCACGCAGCGTGTTCCGAGCGTAGGGCGCGTTCGGATCGGCTTCGAGCAGGCGACGAATAGTCGTACCGGTGTGGTGCCGGAGGGCCCGGAAGGGGTCCATGGGGTGGCCTCCGGATACGGATTTCACCTTCGGCGGCCAACCGTGTAATGTCTTCCTCGCTCGCCCCAATAGCTCAGTCGGCAGAGCGTCTCCATGGTAAGGAGAAGGTCTACGGTTCGATTCCGTATTGGGGCTCTGGTGTGTGGGAGTCCTCACCTTCGGGTGAGGATCTCTCCCGCATCACAGCGGTGTAGCTCAGTCGGTAGAGCAAGCGGCTCATAATCGCTGTGTCACCGGTTCAAGTCCGGTCACCGCTACATGTAGTAGCCGATTGTGGGGTCGGTCCTCCGATCGGCTACTCTTGTCTGCGTTCATCCGTCCATCCGTCAAGGAGCACTCACGTGGCTGCCACCGACGTCCGCCCGAAGATCACGCTGGCCTGCGTGGAGTGCAAGGAGCGGAACTACATCACCAAGAAGAACCGGCGTAATGACCCGGACCGTCTTGAGATGAAGAAGCACTGCCCTCGCTGCAAGGCTCACACCGCGCACCGCGAGACGCGATAAAGACAGGCTCGTTCACGAGGCCGTCCCCATCCCTGGGGGCGGCCTCGTGGCGTATCCCCATCCTTTTCCGCACAAGTCCAGCCAGGAGGTAACGAGCCCATGGCGCTCGACCAGTCCTTCGTCGGACGGACCTATCCGGCCACCGATCCGTACGAGGTCGGCCGGGAGAAGATCCGCGAATTCGCCGAGGCCGTGGGTGACGCCCATCCGGCGTACACCGACCCCGAGGCCGCCAAGGCGCTCGGTCACCCCGATGTGATCGCCCCGCCCACCTTTGTGTTCGCCATCACGTTCCGGGCCGCCGAGCGCGTCGTCCAGGACCCGCAGCTGGGCCTGGACTACAGCCGCGTGGTGCACGGCGACCAGAAGTTCGCCTACAGCCGCCCGGTCCGCGCGGGCGACCGCCTGTCGGTCACCTCGACCATCGAGTCGATCAAGTCCATGGCGGGCAACGACCTGGTGTCGGTCCGCGGCGACGTCCACGACGAGCACGGCGAGCACGTCGTGACCGCGTACACGATGCTGGTGGCCCGCGCGGCCGAGGAGGCGTGATGGCTGCCCGGATTTCCTTCGACGACGTCGAGGTCGGCCAGGAGCTGCCGGCCCGGAGCTTCCCGGTGACCCGTGCCGACCTGGTGCGCTACGCGGGCGCCTCCGGCGACTTCAACCCGATCCACTGGAACGAGAAGTTCGCCAAGGAGGTCGGACTGCCGGACGTCATCGCGCACGGCATGTTCACCATGGCCGAGGCCGTCAGCGTGGTGACCGACTGGGCCGGCGACCCGGGCGCCCTGGTCGAGTACGGGGTGCGCTTCACCAAGCCGGTCGTCGTGCCGAACGACGACGAGGGCGCGGTCATCGAGGTCGGCGGCAAGATCGGTGCGAAGGACGACGAGGCCCGCACGGTCCGCGTCGACCTCCTGGTCAAGAGCGCCGGACAGAAGGTGCTGGGCATGTCCCGCGCCGTGGTCCGTCTCGCATAACCGGCCGACAGGCAAGCAGTAAGGGGCGCCCGCCTGGCGGACGCCCCTTACGCATGCCGGACACGACACCGGCGCGCGGCGGAACGACAACGGAGGGCGACGGGGCCGCAGGGGGTGCCCCGGAATGCTGCCGGATATTTGCGGGCGGCGGTTCGGAGCACTCTTACGGGAACGGCTCCCGCCCGTAAATATCCGATTCCGGGGCACCCCCGGAGGCCCCGGCGCCCGGCCGCGGCAGTGCCCGGGCCACGGCCCGCACCACGCCCCCGGACCCCGGCGGAGCTCCCCGTACCCTTGTGCGCGTGCAGGAACTCCACGATGCCCCCCTCGCCCCCCTGACCACCTTCCGGCTCGGCGGCCCCGCCACCCGGCTCGTCACCGCCGTCACCGACGACGAGGTCGTCGCGGCGGTCCGCGAGGCCGACGCGGACGGCACCCCGCTGCTGATCATCGGCGGCGGCAGCAACCTCGTCATCGCCGACAAGGGCTTCGACGGCACCGCCCTGCACATCGCCACCACCGGCCTCACCCTCGACGGCACCGCCCTCGAACTCGCCGCGGGCGAGAACTGGTCCGACGCCGTGGCCCGCACCGTCGAGGCTGGCCTCGCGGGCATCGAGTGCCTCGCCGGCATCCCCGGCTCCGCCGGCGCCACCCCCATCCAGAACGTGGGCGCGTACGGCCAGGAGGTCTCCCAGACCATCACCGAGGTCGTCGCCTACGACCGCCGCACCGGCGAGACGGTGACCCTCACCAACGCCGAGTGCGCCTTCTCCTACCGCCACAGCCGCTTCAAGCAGGACCCCGCGCGCTACGTCGTCCTCCGCGTCCGCTTCGAGCTGGAGGACGCGGACGGCCTTTCCGCGCCGCTGCGCTACCCCGAGACGGCCCGCGCCCTCGGCGTCGAGGCCGGCGACCGCGTGCCCGCCGCGACGGCCCGCGAGACGGTCCTGAAGCTGCGCGCGGGCAAGGGCATGGTGCTCGACGCCGAGGACCACGACACGTGGTCGGCGGGGTCCTTCTTCACCAACCCGATCCTCACGACGGCCGAGCACGAGGTGTTCCTCGCGAAGGCGGCCGAGCGCCTCGGCCCCGATGTCACGCCGCCGGCCTTCCCGGCGGGGGACGGCATGGTCAAGACGTCGGCGGCGTGGCTGATCGACAAGGCTGGCTTCACGAAGGGGTACGGGGCGGGGGCGGCGCGCATCAGCACGAAGCACACGCTGGCGCTGACGAACCGGGGCGCGGCCACGACGGAGGATCTCCTCGCCCTTGCCCGCGAGGTGCGGGACGGGGTCCGTTCGGCGTTCGGGGTGACGCTGGTGAACGAGCCGGTGACCGTCGGCGTGGCGCTCTAAGGGAGGGGTTTTCCCCTGCCCGCCCCTTCCCGCGGTATCCGATACGCGGCTCCGCCGCGCGGCGGAGCCGCCCCCGGGCCCCCGTTCCGCGCTACCGCGCGGTGGCCTCAAACTCCCCCAGCTACCGCTGGGAGGTGCCCCCGGCCGGGCTGTTCTCGAGCCACTCCTCGACGCCGCCCAGCAGCCGGGCCCGCACGTCCGCCGGGGCCCGCGAGCCCCGGATCGACTGGCGGGCCAGTTCCGCCAGCTCCGGGTCCGTGAAGCCGTGGTGCTCGCGGGCCAGCTCGTACTGCGCGGCGAGCCGGGAGCCGAAGAGCAGGGGGTCGTCCGCGCCCAGCGCTATCGGGACGCCGGCGTCGAAGAGGGTGCGCAGCGGGACGTCCGACGGCTTCTCGTAGACGCCCAGGGCCACGTTCGACGCGGGGCAGACCTCGCAGGTCACCCCGCGCTCCGCGAGCTTCCGCAGCAGCCGGGGGTCCTCCGCGGCCCGCACCCCGTGGCCCACGCGGCCCGCGTGCAGGTCGTCCAGGCAGTCCCGGACGCTGCTCGGGCCCGAGAGCTCACCGCCGTGCGGCGCGGCCAGCAGACCGCCCTCACGGGCGATCTGGAAGGCGCGGTCGAAGTCACGGGCGAGCCCGCGCCGCTCGTCGTTGGAGAGGCCGAAGCCGACCACGCCGCGGTCCGCGTACCGCACCGCGAGACGGGCCAGGGTGCGGGCGTCCAGGGGATGCTTCATGCGGTTCGCGGCGACGAGGACGCGCATGCCCAGCCCGGTCTCCCGGGAGGCGCTGTCCACCGCGTCGAGGATGATCTCCAGCGCGGGGATCAGACCGCCGAGCCGGGGGGCGTACGAGGTGGGGTCGACCTGGATCTCCAGCCACCCCGAGCCGTCGCGGACGTCCTCCTCGGCGGCCTCGCGGACCAGCCGCTGGATGTCCTCGGGAGAGCGCAGGCAGGACCGCGCGATGTCGTAGAGGCGCTGGAACCGGAACCAGCCGCGCTCGTCCGTGGCGCGCAGCCGCGGGGGTTCGCCGCCGCTCAGGGCCTCGGGGAGGTGCACCCCGTACTTGTCGGCCAGCTCCAGCATGGTCGACGGGCGCATGGACCCCGTGAAGTGCAGGTGCAGATGGGCCTTCGGCAGCAGTCGAAGATTTCTTTCAGCGGCTCCGCCGCGGGCACGGACACTCTCCATCCCAGGATCTTGCCGTACGAGCATGACAACCGGAAGGGAGTTTCCCGACCGGGCACCGAAACGGGCACGGCGCCGAAAAGGCGTGCGGGCCCCCGGCGACAGCCGGGGGCCCGCGGGCGGGGGAGGGGAGGCGTTACGCCTTGGCCTCCGCCAGCAGCTTCTGGATCCGGGAGACGCCCTCGATCAGGTCCTCGTCACCCAGGGCGTAGGAGAGCCGCAGGTAGCCCGGGGTGCCGAAGGCCTCGCCCGGGACGACGGCGACCTCGACCTCGTCGAGGATCAGCGCGGCCAGCTCGACGGAGGTGGCGGGACGCTTCCCGCGGATCTCCTTGCCGAGCAGCGCCTTCACGGACGGGTAGGCGTAGAACGCGCCCTCCGGCTCCGGGCAGAGCACGCCGTCGATCTCGTTGAGCATCCGCACGATGGTCTGCCGGCGGCGGTCGAAGGCGACGCGCATCTCGGCGACGGCGTCCAGGTCACCGGAGACGGCGGCCAGGGCGGCCATCTGTGCGACGTTCGACACGTTGGACGTGGCGTGCGACTGGAGGTTGGTCGCGGCCTTGACCACGTCCTTGGGGGCGATCAGCCAGCCCACGCGCCAGCCGGTCATCGCGTACGTCTTGGCGACGCCGTTGACCACGATGCACTTCTCGCGCAGCTCGGGGACGAGCGAGGGCAGCGAGGTGAACTTCGCGTCGCCGTAGACCAGGTGCTCGTAGATCTCGTCCGTCAGCACCCACAGGCCGTGCTCGGCGGCCCAGCGGCCGATGGCCAGGGCGTCGGCCTCGCTGTAGACGGCGCCGGTCGGGTTGGACGGGGAGACGAACAGGACGACCTTGGTGCGCTCGGTGCGCGCGGCCTCCAGCTGCTCGACGGAGACCCGGTAGCCGGTGGTCTCGTCGGCGACGACCTCCACCGGGACACCGCCCGCGAGGCGGATCGACTCGGGGTAGGTGGTCCAGTACGGGGCCGGGACGATGACCTCGTCACCCGGGTCGAGGATCGCGGCGAACGCCTCGTAGATGGCCTGCTTGCCACCGTTGGTCACCAGGATCTGGGCCGGGTCGACCTCGTAGCCGGAGTCGCGGAGGGTCTTCTCGGCGATGGCCTTCTTCAGCTCGGGGAGCCCGCCGGCCGGGGTGTAGCGGTGGAAGCGCGGGTCGCGGCAGGCCTCCACGGCGGCCTCGACGATGTAGCCGGGGGTGGGGAAGTCGGGCTCGCCGGCGCCGAAGCCGATCACCGGGCGCCCGGCGGCCTTGAGAGCCTTGGCCTTGGCGTCCACGGCGAGCGTCGCCGACTCGGAGATCGCCCCGACGCGGGCCGAGACCCGGCGCTCGGTGGGGGACTGTACGGGGGGCTGGGAGGGGGTCGCAGCGGTCATACCCGCATCGTCGCAGACGGCGGCCGAAGGGGGCACGCGCCCGCGGAAAGCGACGGGCGAAGCAGGGGAGGAAGCGCGGGAGGAACCAGGGAGGAACCAGGGGAGAAGCGGGGGAGGAAGAGGTGCCGGAGGGCCCTTCCCAGGGTGTCCCGGGCGAAGCTGTTCGACGACGGCCGCCGGAACACGTACACTCATGGCTCGTTGGCCCCTCACAGGCGATCCGATCGACGCACAGCGTGCGTACGACCGGATGCTGTACGTTGAGGGAACCACAAAGGGTCGTAGCTCAATTGGTAGAGCACTGGTCTCCAAAACCAGCGGTTGGGGGTTCAAGTCCCTTCGGCCCTGCTACACGCATCATCACCAGGTTGCGTGCTTGCGTAGGTAATGAAATGCACCGCCGTGCGGCTCAACCGGGCGCGGCACGGCTCACGACCCGGATTCAGGTGAGGACGTAGTGACGGAAGCCCTTGGCTCCACCGCGACGCCTGAGAGCGGTCGTCCCGAGGACGAGGTGGCCACCAAGAAGGGCCGCCGCGGTGGGAAGCGTGGGAAGAAGGGCCCCTTCGGCCGCCTCGCGCTCTTTTACCGTCAGATCGTCGCCGAACTCCGCAAGGTCGTCTGGCCCACGCGCGGCCAGCTCTCGACCTACACCACCGTGGTGATCGTCTTTGTCATCATCGTCATTGGTCTGGTCACCGTGATTGACTATGGGTTCTCCAACGCCGTCAAGTACGTCTTCGGCTGAACCCGCGCGTAGGGCGGCTGCTTCCAGGAGAGCCGCCCCTTCGCACGTTCCACCCCTTGAAGCCAGGAAGAAGCAGCCACGTGTCTGACCCGAACCTGAACGACGCCGTCGACTCCGTCGAGGCGGCAGAGGCCGACGTCGACGCGGCTACGGCCGAGGTCGAGGGCGACGACACCCCGCAGGAGATCGTCGAGAACGCCGACGGCATCGACGAGCTCGACGCCGAGGACGCCGCGATGGGCGAGCCGGCCGAGCAGGCCGCGATCCACGTCGAGGGCGACGCCGAGTCCGAGGCCGCCGCCGCGGTCGAGGCCGGCGAGGAGCCCGCCGAGGAGCAGGCCCCGGTCGACCCGGTCGCCGCGCTCCGCGACGAGCTGCGTGGTCTGCCCGGCGAGTGGTACGTCATCCACACCTACGCGGGTTACGAGAACCGCGTGAAGACCAACCTCGAGCAGCGCGCCGTCTCGCTCAACGTCGAGGACTACATCTTCCAGGCCGAGGTGCCGCAGGAAGAGGTCGTCCAGATCAAGAACGGCGACCGCCGCACCGTCCGCCAGAACAAGCTCCCGGGCTACGTCCTGGTGCGCATGGACCTGACGAACGAGTCCTGGGGCGTCGTCCGCAACACCCCGGGTGTCACCGGCTTCGTCGGCAACGCCTACGACCCGTACCCGCTGACCCTGGACGAGATCGTCAAGATGCTCGCCCCGGAGGCCGAGGAGAAGGCCGCCCGCGAGGCCGCCGAGGCCGAGGGCAAGCCGGCTCCGTCCCGCAAGGTCGAGGTCCAGGTCCTGGACTTCGAGGTGGGCGACTCGGTCACCGTCACGGACGGCCCGTTCGCGACGCTCCAGGCGACGATCAACGAGATCAACGCCGACTCGAAGAAGGTCAAGGGCCTCGTCGAGATCTTCGGTCGCGAGACCCCGGTCGAGCTCAGCTTCGACCAGATCCAGAAGAACTAGTTCCTTCTGGGCAAACGCTTCCGAACAGGTCAGATCAGCTGCTCGCAGCCGGTCTGACCTGCTCGGTTTTTGGCCGCAGCATGTTACCCGTTATCGTGGTGCGGTATGCCTGCGCGCACTGTGCGCGGGCAAAAAACTCTCACTAGGACCCGGAGAGAGCAATGCCTCCCAAGAAGAAGAAGATCACGGGGCTTATCAAGCTCCAGATCAGCGCCGGTGCCGCCAACCCGGCCCCGCCGGTCGGCCCCGCGCTGGGCCAGCACGGCGTCAACATCATGGAGTTCTGCAAGGCCTACAACGCCGCGACCGAGTCGCAGCGTGGCATGGTCGTGCCGGTGGAGATCACGGTCTACGAGGACCGTTCCTTCACCTTCGTCACCAAGACTCCGCCGGCCGCGAAGCTGATCCTCAAGGCCGCGGGTGTGGAGAAGGGCTCCGGCGAGCCCCACACCAAGAAGGTCGCGAAGATCACCCGCGACCAGGTCCGGGACATCGCCACCACCAAGATGCCCGACCTGAACGCCAACGACCTCGACGCCGCCGAGAAGATCATCGCCGGCACCGCCCGTTCCATGGGTGTCACGGTCGAGGGCTGATCAGCCACCTCGCAGTATCCGTGGAAGGGCCAGCGCTGGTCCGCACCACGACTCCATAACCACTGAGGAGAAGCAGTGAAGCGCAGCAAGACTCTCCGCGCTGCGGACGCCAAGGTCGAGGCGGAGCGCCTGTACGCCCCCCTCGAGGCCGTCCGTCTCGCGAAGGACACCTCCGCCACCAAGTTCGACGCGACCGTCGAGGTCGCCATGCGTCTGGGCGTCGACCCGCGCAAGGCCGACCAGATGGTCCGTGGCACCGTGAACCTTCCGCACGGCACCGGTAAGACCGCCCGGGTCCTGGTCTTCGCGACCGGTGACCGTGCTGCGGCCGCGGAAGCCGCCGGCGCCGACATCGTCGGCTCCGACGAACTGATCGACGAGGTTGCGAAGGGCCGTCTGGACTTCGACGCCGTCGTCGCCACCCCGGACCTCATGGGCAAGGTCGGCCGCCTCGGCCGCGTGCTCGGTCCGCGTGGTCTGATGCCGAACCCGAAGACCGGTACGGTCACCCCGGACGTGGCGAAGGCTGTCACGGACATCAAGGGCGGCAAGATCGAGTTCCGCGTCGACAAGCACTCGAACCTGCACTTCATCATCGGCAAGGTGTCGTTCGATGAGGCCAAGCTGGTCGAGAACTACGCTGCGGCGCTGGAGGAGATCACCCGTCTCAAGCCCTCCGCCGCGAAGGGTCGCTACATCAAGAAGGCGACCATGACCACGACGATGGGCCCCAGCATCCCGCTGGACTCCAACCGCACCCGCAACCTCCTCGTGGAGGACGAGACCGTCTGATCGACGTCTCGTAGCAGGGCGCACCTCCCGGCGGTAGCCGGGGAGTGACACACGTTGTGGGCCGGGCCCGCACCCTTCCGGGGTGCGGGCCCGGCCTTTCGCGTACGGGCCCGCGGCGGGGCCCGTACGGCCCTCGTGCGGCCCCGCGGGGCCCGGACGGGCCCGCGGCCGGCCCCGGGCGGCCCGGCGCGCGGGGCCCGGTCCAGGAGCCTTCGGCGGCCGCGCCGCGGGCCCGGCGGCCGGCGTCGCTGTGGCCTCGGTCTCCTTCCCCCGGGTCGATTTGCCTGCGGGCGAACCGTTCGCGTACCTTGATGCGGAAGCCAAAGACCGCTGGTCGTTGCTGTGCCTTCGCAAGAAGGTGTGGTGGCCGAAGGATCCGCTAGCTGCGGGCGACCTGCGCAGGTGATTTGAGGATGAACTCCCGTGAGGACCCCTGGTCCGAATGGTCGAGTGCACGCCCCGAGCGCCTGCGCCGGGGCGTTTCGTTTTGCCCAGGTCCCTTCGCGTAGCGGTCCGAATCACCCGGAAGGAGGCCGAGGCTCATGGCGAGGCCCGACAAGTCTGCTGCGGTTGCCGAGCTGACGGACAAGTTCCGCAGCTCGAACGCCGCCGTGCTGACCGAGTACCGCGGTCTCACCGTGGCGCAGCTCAAGACGCTGCGTCGTTCGCTCGGTGAGAACGCCCAGTACGCCGTGGTGAAGAACACGCTGACCAAGATCGCGGCTGGCAACGCCGGGATCACGCTGGAGGACGAGCTTTTCGCTGGTCCGACGGCTGTTGCCTTCGTCACCGGTGACCCGGTGGAGTCGGCGAAGGGTCTTCGTGACTTCGCCAAGGACAACCCCAACCTGATCATCAAGGGCGGTGTCCTTGATGGCAAGGCGCTGTCCGCCGATGAGATCAAGAAGCTTGCGGACCTCGAGTCCCGCGAGGTTCTGCTCGCCAAGCTGGCGGGTGCCATGAAGGGCAAGCAGTCCCAGGCTGCCTCGCTCTTCCAGGCCCTGCCCTCGAAGCTGGTCCGCACCGTGGACGCGCTTCGCGACAAGGTCGAGCAGGGCGGTGCCGGTACGCCGGCTCCCGTCGAGGCCGAGGCTGCCGAGTAATTCGGGCTCACGCCTGAACCACTCGCGCCCGTCACGGTCGCAGCGGGCCCTACGTACGCCCGCCGAAATGTACATCCGGCACCTGCCGAATTAGTGGAAGGATCGCCCATCATGGCGAAGCTCACCCAGGACGAGCTGCTCGCGCAGTTCGAGGACATGACCCTCATCGACCTCGCCGCGTTCGTGAAGGCGTTCGAGGAGAAGTTCGACGTCACCGCCGCTGCCGCCGCCCCGGTCGTCATGGCCGGTGGTGTCGCCGGTGGCGAGGCCGCCGCCGCCGAGGAGCAGGACGAGTTCGACGTCATCCTCACCGCCGCCGGTGACAAGAAGATCCAGGTCATCAAGGTCGTGCGTGAGCTGACCTCCCTGGGCCTGAAGGAGGCCAAGGACCTCGTCGACGGCACCCCGAAGCCGGTCCTCGAGAAGGTCGCGAAGGACGCCGCGGAGAAGGCCGCCGAGGCCCTCAAGGGCGCCGGCGCCTCCGTCGAGGTCAAGTGACCCACGGAGTCTCCTGACTCCTTGTTTCACGTATCAAGGGCGATCACCCATGCGGGTGGTCGCCCTTGGGCGTTCCCGCGACGGCTTGTTGCCCTGAGGCCAGGGGCGAGTATGGTGATCATCGGTGTCTGCCGGTCGGGCAGCCGCTCGGGCGCCACGGAAGGCGCCCGGAGGCCGAGGGGCCTTGACGAACGGCACGCCGCGCGCAATTCTCAGGGACGCGTCGCCACATCGATCCTCCGCCGAGGCATGGATCGACGGCGAAGAGGGAAGCCTTGCTCCAGGCATGAGGAACAACAGGATCCCGGAGGGAGAGATTGGTATCGCACCGGTCTCCGGAAATCCGCTCTGGACATCAGTGGGCCAAGTGGCTACACTGACCCTTTGCGCTGCCTGTTAGCTGCTCCCTGCCCGTCACCAGGGGCATGCCCACTGTCGAGCCATGCTGATGGAAACCCGCTGAGCTGGGATTTCTCTCGTATGCACGGAGTGGGGCCGGTACGCGCGTAGTGAGTCCGAGCCCTCGGAAGGACCCCCTCTTGGCCGCCTCGCGCAACGCCTCGACTGCCAATACGAACAACGGCGCCAGCACCGCCCCGCTGCGCATCTCTTTTGCGAAGATCAAGGAGCCCCTCGAGGTTCCGAACCTCCTTGCGCTGCAGACCGAGAGCTTCGACTGGCTGCTCGGCAACGCCGCCTGGAAGGCTCGCGTCGAGGCTGCGCTGGACAGTGGACAGGACGTCCCCACCAAGTCCGGTCTGGAGGAGATCTTCGAAGAGATCTCCCCGATCGAGGACTTCTCCGGGTCGATGTCGCTGACCTTCCGCGACCACCGCTTCGAGCCGCCGAAGAACTCCATCGACGAGTGCAAGGAGCGCGACTTCACGTACGCGGCCCCGCTCTTCGTCACCGCCGAGTTCACCAACAACGAGACCGGCGAGATCAAGTCCCAGACGGTCTTCATGGGCGACTTCCCGCTCATGACCAACAAGGGCACCTTCTGCATCAACGGCACCGAGCGTGTCGTCGTGTCGCAGCTGGTCCGCTCGCCGGGCGTCTACTTCGACTCCTCCATCGACAAGACGTCCGACAAGGACATCTTCACGGCCAAGATCATCCCGTCCCGGGGTGCCTGGCTCGAGATGGAGGTCGACAAGCGCGACATGGTCGGTGTCCGCATCGACCGCAAGCGCAAGCAGTCCGTGACCGTTCTGCTCAAGGCTCTCGGTTGGACGACCGAGCAGATCCTCGAGGAGTTCGGCGAGTACGAGTCGATGCGCGCCACCCTGGAGAAGGACCACACCCAGGGCCAGGACGACGCGCTCCTCGACATCTACCGCAAGCTGCGTCCGGGCGAGCCGCCGACCCGCGAGGCCGCGCAGACGCTGCTCGAGAACCTCTACTTCAACCCGAAGCGCTACGACCTCGCGAAGGTCGGCCGCTACAAGGTGAACAAGAAGCTCGGCGCGGACGCCCCCCTCGACGCCGGTGTGCTCACGGTCGACGACGTCATCGCGACGATCAAGTACCTGGTGAAGCTGCACGCGGGTGAGCAGGACACGGTCGGCGAGAACGGCACCTCGATCGTCGTCGAGACCGACGACATCGACCACTTCGGCAACCGTCGTCTGCGCAACGTCGGCGAGCTCATCCAGAACCAGGTCCGCACGGGTCTGGCTCGTATGGAGCGCGTCGTCCGCGAGCGCATGACCACGCAGGACGTCGAGGCGATCACGCCGCAGACCCTGATCAACATCCGGCCGGTCGTCGCCTCCATCAAGGAGTTCTTCGGCACCAGCCAGCTGTCCCAGTTCATGGACCAGACGAACCCGCTCTCGGGTCTGACGCACAAGCGTCGTCTGTCCGCGCTGGGCCCGGGTGGTCTGTCCCGTGAGCGGGCCGGCTTCGAGGTCCGAGACGTCCACCCGTCGCACTACGGCCGCATGTGCCCGATCGAGACGCCCGAAGGCCCGAACATCGGTCTGATCGGCTCCCTCGCCTCGTACGGCCGCGTCAACGCGTTCGGCTTCGTCGAGACCCCGTACCGCAAGGTCGTCGAGGGTCGCGTCACGGACGAGGTCGACTACCTGACTGCCGACGAGGAAGACCGCTTCGTCATCGCCCAGGCGAACGCCGCCCTCTCCGAGGACATGCGCTTCGCCGAGGCCCGCGTCCTGGTCCGCCGCCGTGGCGGCGAGATCGACTACATCGCCGGCGACGACGTCGACTACATGGACGTCTCCCCGCGCCAGATGGTGTCGGTCGCGACCGCGATGATCCCGTTCCTCGAGCACGACGACGCCAACCGCGCGCTCATGGGATCGAACATGATGCGCCAGGCCGTTCCGCTGATCAAGGCGGAGGCCCCGCTGGTCGGCACCGGCATGGAGTACCGCTGCGCGGTCGACGCCGGTGACGTCATCAAGGCGGAGAAGGACGGTGTGGTCCAGGAGGTCTCCGCGGACTACGTCACCGTCGCCAACGACGACGGCACGTACAACACGTACCGGGTCGCCAAGTTCTCCCGCTCGAACCAGGGCACGTCCTTCAACCAGAAGGTCGTCGTCGACGAGGGCGCTCGCGTCGTCGCCGGCCAGGTCCTCGCCGACGGCCCGTCCACGGACGAGGGCGAGATGGCGCTGGGCAAGAACCTGCTCGTCGCGTTCATGCCCTGGGAAGGTCACAACTACGAGGACGCGATCATCCTGTCGCAGCGCCTCGTGCAGGACGACGTCCTCTCCTCGATCCACATCGAGGAGCACGAGGTCGACGCCCGTGACACCAAGCTCGGCCCGGAGGAGATCACCCGGGACATCCCGAACGTCTCCGAGGAGGTCCTCGCCGACCTCGACGAGCGCGGCATCATCCGCATCGGTGCCGAGGTCGTCGCCGGCGACATCCTGGTCGGCAAGGTCACGCCCAAGGGTGAGACCGAGCTGACCCCGGAGGAGCGCCTGCTCCGCGCGATCTTCGGTGAGAAGGCCCGTGAGGTCCGTGACACCTCGCTGAAGGTCCCGCACGGTGAGATCGGCAAGGTCATCGGCGTCCGCGTCTTCGACCGCGAAGAGGGCGACGAGCTCCCGCCGGGCGTGAACCAGCTGGTCCGCGTCTACGTGGCCCAGAAGCGCAAGATCACCGACGGTGACAAGCTCGCCGGCCGTCACGGCAACAAGGGTGTCATCTCCAAGATCCTTCCGGTCGAGGACATGCCGTTCCTCGAGGACGGCACCCCGGTCGACATCATCCTCAACCCGCTGGGTGTCCCGTCCCGAATGAACCCGGGACAGGTCCTCGAGATCCACCTCGGCTGGCTCGCCAGCCGCGGCTGGAAGGTCGAGGGCGACGAGGAGTGGATGAAGCGTCTGCAGGCGATCGGCGCCGACGACGTCGCCGCCGGCACCAACGTCGCGACCCCGGTCTTCGACGGCGCCCGCGAGGACGAGATCGCCGGTCTCTTCGAGTCCACGATCCCGAACCGTGACGGCGAGCGCATGGTGCTCCCGTCCGGTAAGGCCCGGATGTTCGACGGCCGCTCCGGCGAGCCGTTCCCGGACCCGATCTCGGTCGGGTACATGTACATCCTCAAGCTGCACCACCTGGTCGACGACAAGCTGCACGCCCGCTCGACCGGTCCGTACTCCATGATCACGCAGCAGCCGCTGGGTGGTAAGGCTCAGTTCGGTGGCCAGCGCTTCGGTGAGATGGAGGTGTGGGCGCTGGAGGCATACGGCGCCGCGTACGCCCTCCAGGAGCTGCTGACCATCAAGTCCGACGACGTCACCGGCCGAGTGAAGGTCTACGAGGCGATCGTCAAGGGCGAGAACATCCCCGAGCCGGGCATTCCCGAGTCCTTCAAGGTGCTCATCAAGGAAATGCAGTCGCTCTGCCTCAACGTGGAGGTGCTGTCCTCGGACGGCATGTCCATCGAGATGCGCGACACGGACGAGGACGTCTTCCGCGCAGCGGAGGAGCTCGGTATCGACCTGTCCCGGCGCGAGCCGAGCAGCGTCGAAGAGGTCTGACGGGTCTGGCGGGGGCTCCCTAGCGGAGCCCCCGCCGTCCCCGGACCCCCAGACCATGATGAAGACACGACCCTGAAAGAGGGATTGACGAACAGTGCTCGACGTCAACTTCTTCGACGAGCTGCGGATCGGCCTGGCGACCGCGGACGACATCCGAACCTGGTCCCACGGCGAGGTCAAGAAGCCGGAGACCATCAACTACCGCACCCTGAAGCCCGAAAAGGACGGACTCTTCTGCGAGAAGATCTTCGGTCCGACCCGGGACTGGGAGTGCTACTGCGGCAAGTACAAGCGTGTCCGCTTCAAGGGCATCATCTGTGAGCGCTGTGGCGTCGAGGTCACCCGCGCCAAGGTGCGCCGTGAGCGGATGGGCCACATCGAGCTCGCCGCTCCCGTCACCCACATCTGGTACTTCAAGGGCGTCCCGTCGCGCCTGGGCTACCTGCTCGACCTCGCCCCGAAGGACCTCGAGAAGGTCATCTACTTCGCCGCCTACATGATCACGTGGGTGGACGAGGAGCGCCGCACGCGCGACCTGCCCTCGCTGGAGGCGCACGTCTCCGTCGAGCGTCAGCAGATCGAGCAGCGCCGCGACGCCGACCTCGAGGCCCGTGCCAAGAAGCTCGAGTCCGACCTGGCCGAGCTCGAGGCCGAGGGTGCCAAGGCCGATGTGCGCCGCAAGGTGCGCGAGGGCGCCGAGCGTGAGATGAAGCAGCTGCGCGACCGCGCGCAGCGCGAGATCGACCGCCTCGACGAGGTGTGGAGCCGCTTCAAGAACCTCAAGGTCCAGGACCTCGAGGGCGACGAGCTGCTCTACCGCGAGCTGCGCGACCGCTTCGGCACCTACTTCATGGGTGCGATGGGCGCCGCGGCGCTCCAGAAGCGCCTGGAGTCCTTCGACCTCGACGAGGAGGCCGAGCGCCTCCGCGAGATCATCCGGACCGGCAAGGGCCAGAAGAAGACCCGTGCGCTCAAGCGCCTCAAGGTCGTCTCCGCCTTCCTGCAGACCCGCAACAGCCCCAGCGGCATGGTGCTGGACTGCATCCCCGTGATCCCGCCGGACCTGCGTCCGATGGTGCAGCTGGACGGTGGCCGCTTCGCGACCTCCGACCTGAACGACCTGTACCGCCGTGTGATCAACCGCAACAACCGTCTGAAGCGTCTGCTCGACCTCGGTGCCCCCGAGATCATCGTGAACAACGAGAAGCGGATGCTCCAGGAGGCGGTCGACGCCCTCTTCGACAACGGCCGTCGTGGTCGCCCGGTCACGGGCCCCGGCAACCGTCCGCTGAAGTCCCTCAGCGACATGCTGAAGGGTAAGCAGGGTCGATTCCGTCAGAACCTGCTCGGTAAGCGTGTGGACTACTCCGCGCGTTCCGTCATCGTCGTCGGTCCGCAGCTGAAGCTGCACCAGTGCGGTCTGCCCAAGGCCATGGCGCTGGAGCTCTTCAAGCCGTTCGTGATGAAGCGCCTGGTCGACCTGAACCACGCGCAGAACATCAAGTCGGCCAAGCGCATGGTCGAGCGCGGCCGCACCGTCGTGTACGACGTCCTCGAAGAGGTCATCGCCGAGCACCCGGTGCTGCTGAACCGTGCGCCCACGCTGCACCGCCTCGGCATCCAGGCCTTCGAGCCGCAGCTGGTCGAGGGCAAGGCCATCCAGATCCACCCGCTCGTCTGCACCGCGTTCAACGCGGACTTCGACGGTGACCAGATGGCCGTCCACCTGCCGCTCTCCGCGGAGGCGCAGGCCGAGGCCCGCATCCTGATGCTGTCCTCGAACAACATCCTCAAGCCGGCCGACGGCCGTCCGGTCACCATGCCGACCCAGGACATGGTGCTGGGTCTGTTCTTCCTCACCACGGACGAGGCGGAGCGCAAGGTCATCGGCGAGGGCCGGTCCTTCGGCTCCACCGCCGAGGCGATCATGGCGTTCGACGCCCGGGAGCTCTCGCTCCAGGCGAAGGTCGACATCCGCTTCCCGATCGGCACCGTCCCGCCGCGTGGCTGGACCCCGCCGGTCGCCGAGGAGGGTGAGCCGGAGTGGCAGCAGGGTGACACCTTCCGCCTGCGGACGACCCTGGGCCGCGCGCTCTTCAACGAGCTGCTGCCCGAGGACTACCCGTTCGTCGACTACTCGGTCGGCAAGAAGCAGCTCTCCGAGATCGTCAACGACCTCGCCGAGCGCTACCCCAAGGTCATCGTGGCGGCGACGCTCGACAACCTGAAGGCGGCCGGCTTCCACTGGGCGACCCGTTCCGGCGTCACCGTGGCCATCTCCGACGTCGTCGTTCCCGAGGCGAAGAAGGAGATCGTCAAGGGCTACGAGGCGCAGGACGAGAAGGTCCAGAAGCAGTACGAGCGCGGTCTGATCACCAAGGACGAGCGCACGCAGGAGCTCATCGCGATCTGGACCAAGGCGACCAACGAGGTCGCCGAGGCGATGAACGCGAACTTCCCCAAGACGAACCCCATCTTCATGATGGTTGACTCGGGTGCCCGAGGAAACATGATGCAGATGCGTCAGATCGCCGGTATGCGTGGTCTGGTGTCCAACGCGAAGAACGAGACCATCCCGCGACCCATTAAGGCGTCGTTCCGTGAGGGTCTCACCGTGCTGGAGTACTTCATCTCCACCCACGGTGCCCGTAAGGGTCTCGCGGACACCGCCCTCCGTACCGCCGACTCGGGTTACCTGACCCGTCGTCTGGTGGACGTCTCGCAGGACGTGATCATCCGCGAGGAGGACTGCGGCACCGAGCGCGGCCTCAAGCTGGCGATCGCGACCAAGGGCGCCGACGGTGTCCTGCGCAAGACCGACGATGTCGAGACGAGCGTCTACGCCCGCATGCTGGCCGAGGACGTCGTCGTCGACGGCAAGGTCATCGCGCCGGCCAACGTCGACCTCGGTGACGTGCTCATCGAGCAGCTCGTCGCGCACGGCGTCGAGACGGTCAAGACCCGCTCGGTCCTCACCTGCGAGTCCGCGGTCGGCACCTGTGCCTTCTGCTACGGCCGCTCGCTGGCGACCGGCAAGCTGGTGGACATCGGTGAGGCGGTCGGCATCATCGCCGCCCAGTCCATCGGTGAGCCCGGTACCCAGCTGACGATGCGTACCTTCCACACCGGTGGTGTGGCCGGTGACGACATCACCCAGGGTCTGCCCCGTGTCGTCGAGCTCTTCGAGGCCCGTACGCCCAAGGGTGTCGCCCCGATCTCCGAGGCCGCCGGCCGCGTGCGGATCGAGGAGACCGAGAAGACCAAGAAGATCGTCGTCACCCCGGACGACGGCTCCGAGGAGACCGCCTTCGGCATCTCCAAGCGTGCCCGTCTGCTGGTCAGCGAGGGCGAGCACGTCGAGGTGGGCCAGAAGCTCACCGTGGGTGCCACCAACCCGCACGACGTTCTGCGCATTCTGGGTCAGCGCGCCGTCCAGGTTCACCTGGTCGGCGAGGTCCAGAAGGTCTACAACTCGCAGGGTGTGTCGATCCACGACAAGCACATCGAGATCATCATCCGGCAGATGCTCCGCCGTGTGACGATCATCGAGTCCGGCGACGCGGAGCTGCTGCCGGGCGAGCTCGTGGAGCGCTCGCGCTTCGAGGGCGAGAACCGTCGTGTGGTCACCGAGGGCGGTCACCCCGCCTCCGGCCGTCCGCAGCTGATGGGTATCACCAAGGCCTCGCTGGCGACGGAGTCCTGGCTGTCGGCCGCCTCCTTCCAGGAGACGACCCGAGTGCTGACGGACGCGGCGATCAACGCCAAGTCCGACTCGCTCATCGGCCTCAAGGAGAACGTCATCATCGGTAAGCTCATCCCGGCCGGTACGGGTCTGTCCCGCTACCGCAACATCCGGGTGGAGCCCACCGAGGAGGCCAAGGCCGCGATGTACTCGGCCGTCGGCTACGACGACATCGACTACTCGCCCTTCGGCACCGGCTCCGGCCAGGCGGTTCCGCTGGAGGACTACGACTACGGTCCGTACAACCAGTAGGACGCGAGCGGTACGTCACGCAGGGCGGTCACTCCTTCGGGGGTGGCCGCCCTGCGGCGTTGTCGGCGGGTGCGGGTAGGTGCCGGCCGCTGCGCGGGGCCTTTCCCCAGCCCCGCCCCTTCCCGAACCGGGGGCAAGCCCCCGGGCCCCCTTTCCGCGCTGACGCGCGGTGTCCTCAATCGCCGGACGGGCTGATTTTCAGCCCGTCCGGCGCTTGAGGACTGGGGCCCGGGGCGGAGCCCCGGTTCGGGAAGGGGCGGGTAGGGGACAAAGCCCCGCGCAGCGGCGCCCCCGCGCACCACCCCACCCCCGCCGTGACTCATCGCACAACCCGGGAGTGATCTCCCCAAACCCGTCGGTAGCCACCCGTTCGGCGGAACGGGCTACCCCTAATTGCGACATACGGCGCACATCGGGTCGTCCACCGCGTGTGCATTTGTTTTGACCGCAGCCCATGCGGTAGGTACGCTCTGACCTTGTGCCTGGGGTGTCCCTGGGCTCTCGTGCGTGCCTTCAAACCGCGCGGGAGGCCCGGTACCGACCGGTTCCGACCGGCTCGGAGACACCGAAATCTGCGCCCATCCGCCTCCGGCGGGGGTCTGCAGTCTTCGACACACCCGACCGCGTGGGTCGGTGTTTGCTCCCAGGTTAGTTTTATCGTGATCGGCACACAGAAACCGGAGAAACGGTGCCTACGATCCAGCAGCTGGTCCGAAAGGGCCGGCAGGACAAGGTCGAGAAGAACAAGACGCCCGCGCTCGAGGGTTCGCCCCAGCGTCGTGGCGTCTGCACGCGTGTTTTCACGACCACCCCGAAGAAGCCGAACTCGGCGCTCCGTAAGGTCGCGCGTGTGCGTCTGACCTCCGGCATCGAGGTCACCGCTTACATTCCGGGTGAGGGTCACAACCTGCAGGAGCACTCGATCGTGCTCGTGCGCGGTGGCCGTGTGAAGGACCTGCCGGGTGTTCGCTACAAGATCATCCGCGGCTCCCTCGACACGCAGGGCGTCAAGAACCGTAAGCAGGCTCGCAGCCGCTACGGCGCCAAGAAGGAGAAGTAAGAATGCCTCGTAAGGGCCCCGCCCCGAAGCGCCCGGTCATCATCGACCCGGTTTACGGCTCCCCCCTGGTGACGTCGCTCATCAACAAGATCCTCCTGCACGGCAAGCGCTCCACCGCCGAGCGCATCGTGTACGGCGCCATGGAGGGTCTGCGCGAGAAGACCGGTAACGACCCGGTCATCACCCTCAAGCGCGCCCTCGAGAACGTCAAGCCGGCTCTCGAGGTCAAGTCCCGCCGCGTCGGTGGCGCCACCTACCAGGTGCCGGTCGAGGTCCGTCCGGGCCGCGCCTCCACCCTGGCGCTCCGCTGGGTCGTGGGTTACTCCCGCGCCCGTCGCGAGAAGACCATGACCGAGCGCCTCATGAACGAGCTCCTGGACGCTTCCAACGGTCTGGGCGCTGCGGTCAAGAAGCGCGAGGACACCCACAAGATGGCCGAGTCCAACAAGGCCTTCGCGCACTACCGCTGGTAGTCGCTACCCCCATCGAGATCCGAGAGAAGACTGAGCCATATGGCCACCACTTCGCTTGACCTGGCCAAGGTCCGCAACATCGGGATCATGGCCCACATCGACGCGGGCAAGACGACCACCACCGAGCGGATCCTGTTCTACACCGGTGTTTCGTACAAGATCGGTGAGGTCCACGATGGCGCTGCCACCATGGACTGGATGGAGCAGGAGCAGGAGCGCGGCATCACGATCACGTCTGCCGCGACGACCTGCCACTGGCCGCTGAACGACGTCGACCACACGATCAACATCATCGACACGCCGGGCCACGTCGACTTCACCGTCGAGGTGGAGCGTTCGCTGCGCGTCCTCGACGGTGCCGTGACGGTGTTCGACGGCGTCGCCGGTGTTGAGCCGCAGTCCGAGACCGTTTGGCGTCAGGCGGACCGCTACGGCGTGCCGCGTATCTGCTTCGTCAACAAGCTCGACCGCACGGGCGCCGAGTTCCACCGCTGCGTCGACATGATCGTCGACCGCCTCGGTGCGGTGCCGCTCGTCATGCAGCTTCCGATCGGCACCGAGGCCGACTTCAAGGGCGTGGTCGACCTCGTCCAGATGAAGGCGCTGGTCTGGTCCGCCGAGGCCGCCAAGGGCGAGATGTACGACGTCGTCGACATCCCGGACACGCACATCGAGGCGGCCGAGGAATGGCGCGGCAAGCTCCTCGAGGGTGTCGCCGAGCACGACGACGCCATGATGGAGCTCTTCCTGGAGGGCCAGGAGCCCACCGAGGAGCAGCTGATGGCGGCCATCCGCCGCATCACGCTGGCCTCGCGCGGCAGCGCCGACTCCGTCACGGTCACCCCGGTGTTCTGTGGCACCGCGTTCAAGAACAAGGGCGTCCAGCCCCTGCTCGACGCGGTCGTGCGCTACCTGCCGTCGCCGCTCGACATCGAGGCCGTTGAGGGTCACGCCGTCAACGACCCCGACGAGGTCGTGAAGCGCAAGCCTTCCGACGACGAGCCGTTCGCCGGTCTCGCCTTCAAGATCATGAGCGACCCGCACCTCGGCAAGCTCACCTTCGTCCGGGTTTACTCGGGCCGCATGGAGACCGGCACCCAGGTGCAGAACTCCGTGAAGGGCAAGAAGGAGCGCATCGGCAAGATCTACCGCATGCACGCGAACAAGCGTGAGGAGATCGAGTCGGTGGGTGCCGGTGACATCGTCGCCGTCATGGGTCTGAAGCAGACCACCACCGGTGAGACCCTCTGTGACGCGGGCAAGCCGGTCATCCTCGAGTCCATGGACTTCCCGGCCCCGGTGATCCAGGTCGCCATCGAGCCGAAGTCCAAGGGCGACCAGGAGAAGCTGGGTGTCGCCATCCAGCGTCTCGCGGAGGAGGACCCGTCCTTCCAGGTCCACACGGACGAGGAGACGGGCCAGACCATCATCGCGGGTATGGGCGAGCTGCACCTCGACGTGCTGGTCGACCGTATGCGCCGTGAGTTCCGCGTCGAGGCGAACGTCGGCAAGCCCCAGGTCGCGTACCGCGAGACGATCCGCAAGGCCGTCGAGCGTATCGACTACACGCACAAGAAGCAGACTGGTGGTTCCGGCCAGTTCGCCAAGGTGCAGATGGCCATCGAGCCCCTCGAGGGTGATGGCTACGAGTTCGAGAACAAGGTCACCGGTGGCCGTATCCCGCGGGAGTACATCCCGTCCGTGGACGCGGGTTGCCAGGAGGCCATGGAGTTCGGCGTGCTGGCCGGCTACCCGCTGACCGGCGTGAAGGTGACGCTGCTCGACGGCGCCTACCACGACGTCGACTCGTCCGAACTCGCCTTCAAGATCGCCGGTTCCATGGCGTTCAAGGAGGGTGCTCGCAAGGCGTCCCCGGCTCTTCTCGAGCCGATGATGTCCGTCGAGGTCACCACCCCCGAGGACTACATGGGCGATGTGATCGGTGACATCAACTCCCGCCGTGGCCAGATCCAGGCCATGGAGGACCGTCACGGCGCCAAGCTCGTCAAGGGCCTGGTCCCGCTGTCGGAGATGTTCGGCTACGTCGGCGACCTCCGCAGCAAGACCTCGGGTCGCGCAAGCTACTCGATGCAGTTCGACTCCTACGCCGAGGTTCCCCGGAACGTCGCCGAGGAGATCATCGCGAAGGCCAAGGGCGAGTAATCCAGCTCCCGTCTCCACAGACGAAGCTCACGCTTTAGGCTTGACACCGACTGTCGGGGCATACCGCCGCAAACCGTAAGGTTTGTGTCGGGTGTCCCGGCGGACGGCACCCCAGAAGATCACCTGGCGCCGATGAAGTAAGGCGTACAGAACCACTCCGTAGGAGGACCCAGTGGCGAAGGCGAAGTTCGAGCGGACTAAGCCGCACGTCAACATCGGCACCATCGGTCACGTCGACCACGGTAAGACCACTCTTACCGCGGCGATCACCAAGGTGCTGCACGACGCGTACCCGGACCTGAACCCCTTCACGCCGTTCGACGAGATCGACAAGGCGCCGGAAGAGCGTCAGCGCGGTATCACGATCTCGATCGCTCACGTTGAGTACCAGACCGAGTCGCGTCACTACGCCCACGTCGACTGCCCGGGTCACGCGGACTACATCAAGAACATGATCACCGGTGCCGCCCAGATGGACGGCGCGATCCTCGTGGTCGCCGCGACCGACGGTCCGATGCCGCAGACCAAGGAGCACGTGCTCCTGGCCCGCCAGTCCGGCGTTCCGTACATCGTCGTCGCCCTGAACAAGGCCGACATGGTGGACGACGAGGAGATCCTGGAGCTCGTCGAGCTCGAGGTCCGTGAGCTCCTCTCCGAGTACGAGTTCGACGGCGACAACGCTCCCGTCGTCCAGGTCTCGGCGCTCAAGGCGCTCGAGGGCGACAAGGAGTGGGGCGAGAAGCTCCTCGGCCTCATGAAGGCCGTGGACGAGAACATCCCGCAGCCCGAGCGTGACGTCGACAAGCCGTTCCTGATGCCGATCGAGGACGTCTTCACGATCACCGGTCGTGGCACCGTCGTCACCGGTCGTATCGAGCGTGGTGTCCTCAAGGTCAACGAGACCGTCGACATCATCGGCATCAAGACCGAGAAGACCACCACCACGGTCACCGGCATCGAGATGTTCCGCAAGCTGCTCGACGAGGGCCAGGCCGGTGAGAACGTCGGTCTGCTCCTCCGTGGCATCAAGCGCGAGGACGTCGAGCGCGGCCAGTGCATCATCAAGCCGGGTTCGGTTACCCCGCACACCGAGTTCGAGGCCACGGCCTACATCCTGTCGAAGGACGAGGGTGGCCGTCACACCCCGTTCTTCAACAACTACCGTCCGCAGTTCTACTTCCGTACGACTGACGTGACCGGTGTTGTGACCCTCAAGGAGGGCACGGAGATGGTCATGCCCGGCGACAACGCCGAGATGACCGTCAACCTGATCCAGCCCGTCGCGATGGAGGAGGGCCTGCGCTTCACCATCCGTGAGGGCGGCCGCACCGTCGGCGCCGGCCAGGTCACCAAGATCAACAAGTAAGTCCTCTTACTTGAAGGTCTGAAAGGGCCCGCACATCCTCGGATGTGCGGGCCCTTTCGCTTTTCGTCCTCGCGTCCTCGCGTCCTCCCGGGGGCCTACGGGCGGCCCGGCGCGGCCGGCTCAGCCGTGCGGGGTCTCCGGGCGCCACAGCCACGGGCTCGCGTCCGGGCTCATGCCCACGACGCAGAGCCGGTGCCCGCCGTCCACGGTCATCGCGGCGGTGCCCACGGGCACGAGCTTCGCGTCCGCGCGGACGGTCTCGGAGTCGCCGGAGGCGTCCGTGAGCTGTATCTCGCCGTTCACCGCCCGCCCCAGCACCAGCACGGCGTCCCCGGCCCCGCGCACCGGCAGCGGGTGCGCGGCCAGCGGTCCGTAGCCGGCGAAGTCATGGAGGTCGGTGCTCGTGACCGACTCCGAGCCCGGCGTGACGCGGTGCACGGTGGGCTGCTCGGCCGCCGGGCCGCGGTAGACCACCGCCAGCTCCCCGTCGCCCCCGAGGGCGGCCCCGGGCAGCCCGCCGGGCTGGGGGAGGCCCTTGAGCGGCTGGTGCCGGACCGGCCGCCCCGGGGCGTCCTGGGCCCAGTGGTGGACCGTGTCGCGGCCCGTGCCGAAGACGTGGACGCGCTGCTCGGCATCCAGCACCGCCGTGAGGCCGTCCTGGATCTCCTGGCCGTGCAGGCTCTGCCACTTCCCCCAGCTGCCGTCGGCCTCCCGGACCCGGCTGGAGACGCCCTTGCCGGCGTTGCGCACGAAGAGGTGGACGCGACCGTCGGGGCCCGCGACGGCGGCCGGCACACCCACCCGGCGGCCGCGGTCGGGCCGGTGCTCGGGGTTGCCGAGGCCCTGCCACGCCTTGAAGGGGCCGTCGGGGGAGCGCTGCTCCAGCACCACGATCTCGCGGGTGTCGGGGCGGCCCCGGCCCTCCAGCGCGGAGAACCGCAGGGCGAACAGCAGTCGGCGCCCCGCGGAGTCCCGGACGGAGGCCAGCGCGGGGGCCAGGGGGCCGCCGCCGAGGTTCTGCGGCTCGCCCCAGCGGCCGCTGCCGGGGGAGGTCTCCGCCCAGCGGACGGCCTGGGTGCCGAGCACGCCGTAGGCCTCCAGGCCGCCGGCCTTGTCGGTGCCGGGCGCCGCGGTCGGGCCCTGGTAGCGGTAGTGGGTGGAGCGGATCCAGCCCTTGCGGTTCTTCAGCGGGCGGTCGCCGCCCTGGCCGTAGTCGCCGCAGCCCGCGGGGTTGTCGCAGTCCCAGGACGGGTCGCCGCCGTACGCCTCGACCAGGCGGTGCTTCTGCTCCACGACCTCGGGCGGCAGATTGTGCGGCCAGCGCTGGTTGTAATAGCCACGGAAGGACGTGGTCACAAAGCGCGGTGGGTGGCCGTCGCGCTTCGTGCTGTCGGCCACCCACTGCGAGAGCGCCTTCCAGGTGAAGAGCGCGGTCGGGGTGTGGTCGCGGTGGTCGGAGCAGGCCCCGTAGTCGTTGTCCTTGGGGTGGGTGGCGTCGTGGACCTGGTAGTCGGGGTCCGGGTCCATCGTGTGGATCACGGTGGGCTTGAAGCGGTCCATGAGCGCGGCCAGCGTGTCCACCAGGGTGTCGTGGTGGTACGTGCTGCTGGTGGTGCACGGCGAGCCGGTGGCGACCAGGGACTGCATGGCGCCCTCGGGGCGCTCCCAGAGCAGGGGCAGGCGCATGTCGCCGGCCGAGAGCATGGCGATGTTGAGGAACACCAGCTGGGCCTTGCGGGCGCCCGCGACCAGCTCGTTCGTCTCCGCCTTGACCCCGCCGCCCAGGTCCAGGACGGACTTCTTCCAGGACGCGAACCGGTCCAGGCCCAGCATCTCGGCGTAGGCCTGCCGCAGGCCCTGGTGGCGCGCGGAGGAGTAGGCGGCCTTGTCAGGCTTGCCCTTGGGCATGCCCTCGATCCAGTTCTGGCCCACGGCCTCACCGGCCGTGACGTAGACGGACACGACGGGCACCCCGGCGCGCACGATGTGCTCGGCGTCGGGGTTCATGAAGTACAGGTCGTCGTCCGGGTGGGCCATCACCTGGAGCAGCAGGGAAGCCTTGGCGTTGTTGAACGACTGCGTCGCACGGGGGTCCACGGCCCTTATGGGGACGCTGGGGGAGGGCTTGGGCCTGCCGGAGCCGCCCCCGCCCGAGCAGCCCGCGGCCAGGGCCGCCGAGCCGGCGGCGAGGCCCGCGAGCGCGGCCCGGCGGGATATCACCATGCGCTGTGAGATGTTCAACTACATGACTCCGTCCCGTTGTGCACAGGCAGTCCCCGGCTGTCCCGGCGTGATAGGGGACGACGGGGGCCTCGCGTCGGTTGCCCAAGACCACGGCAAACCACGGCAAGGGTGGGTAAGGATCGCCGGGCACTGAGCGGCGCTGAGAGACCCGGGCGAACCTAGGAGGATAGAGCGACGGGCGAGGCGCAGGACAACTGGAGCTGGCTGGTGTAAACGGTGCGGGCTGCTGTGCAGCTTGGATCACTGCGACCATAGTGTCCTGTATGTCGGCGGGGTGGTTTGACAACTGAGCCGGTCGGGGTACCTTCTTCGGCCACGATTGGCGCCTCTTCGGGCACGTATGGCACACTGTTCAGGTTGCTCGGTTGAGTGCCGATGCTGCGCGCCTCCCGCCGGGAGGACTGGAAGCGAGTCCCGCAGTACTCGTCACCCTTCGCGCTTCCCAGAAATGGGGAGTCAGGGGTGGAAGTACGGGAATCTTCCGGGAAGCGTCAGCGGGGCCCCTTCCAGGCACTCGGTGGGTGTCCTTCCCCCACAGCCCTTCGCGTCAGGGACTTTCCTTCGGGAAATTTGCTGGAGCGGGTGCGACACGCCCGACCGCGTGGGTCGGAGAAGGACGGTGCTTCGCAGAGGCACGACACACCGAGTCCCAGAGCGTACGAGAGACAGGACTACGAAGTAGCCATGGCGGGACAGAAGATCCGCATCCGGCTCAAGGCCTACGACCACGAGGTCATCGACTCCTCGGCGAAGAAGATCGTCGAGACGGTGACCCGCACTGGTGCGTCGGTCGCGGGCCCGGTGCCGCTGCCCACTGAGAAGAACGTGTACTGCGTCATCAAGTCGCCGCACAAGTACAAGGACTCGCGCGAGCACTTCGAGATGCGCACGCACAAGCGCCTCATCGACATCCTCGACCCCACGCCGAAGACGGTTGACTCGCTCATGCGCCTCGACCTGCCGGCGGGCGTCGACATCGAGATCAAGCTCTGAGGTGACGACCAAGATGACGAAGAACATCAAGGGCGTCCTGGGCGAGAAGCTCGGCATGACCCAGGTCTGGGACGAGAACAACCGGGTCGTCCCGGTGACCGTCGTCAAGGCCGGTCCGTGCGTCGTGACGCAGGTGCGCACGAACGACGTCGACGGTTACGAGTCGGTCCAGATCGCCTTCGGCGAGATCGACCCGCGCAAGGTGAACAAGCCCCTCAAGGGTCACTTCGCCAAGGCCGACGTCACCCCCCGCCGTCACCTGGTGGAGCTCCGCACCCCTGACGCCAGCGAGTACACGCTGGGCCAGGAGATCACCGCGGCCGTGTTCGAGTCCGGCGTCAAGGTTGACGTCACGGGCAAGAGCAAGGGCAAGGGCTTCGCCGGTGTCATGAAGCGTCACAACTTCAAGGGCCTCGGCGCCGGTCACGGCACCCAGCGCAAGCACCGCTCGCCCGGTTCCATCGGTGGCTGCGCCACCCCGGGCCGCGTGTTCAAGGGCCTCCGCATGGCGGGCCGCATGGGCAACGAGCGGGTCACCACCCAGAACCTGACCGTCCACGCCGTTGACGCGGAGAAGGGCCTGCTCCTGATCAAGGGCGCGGTTCCTGGTCCGAACGGCGGCCTCGTCCTGGTCCGTACCGCGGCCAAGGGGGCCTGAGGTAACGATGAGCACCATTGACATCCTTTCGCCGGCAGGCGACAAGGCCGGGACCGTCGAGCTCCCCACGGAGATCTTCGACGCGAAGGTCAGCGTTCCGCTGATCCACCAGGTCGTCGTCGCGCAGCTGGCCGCTGCCCGTCAGGGCACGCACAAGACCAAGACCCGTGGCGAGGTCCGCGGCGGTGGCAAGAAGCCGTACCGCCAGAAGGGCACCGGTCGCGCCCGTCAGGGTTCGACCCGCGCGCCGCAGTTCGCCGGTGGTGGCGTCGTGCACGGTCCCGTGCCGCGTGACTACTCGCAGCGCACCCCGAAGAAGATGAAGGCCGCCGCCCTGCGTGGTGCCCTCTCGGACCGCGCGCGTCACTCCCGCATCCACGTCGTCACCGACGTGGTCGAGGGTGCGGTGTCCACCAAGGCCGCGAAGAGCCTGTTCGGCAAGATCTCCGAGCGCAAGAACGTGCTCCTGGTCGCCGAGCGCTCCAACGAGGCCGCGTGGCTGTCCGCCCGCAACCTGCCCCAGGTGCACATCCTGGAGCCGGGCCAGCTGAACACGTACGACGTGCTCGTCTCGGACGACGTGGTCTTCACCCAGGCCGCCTTCGAGTCCTTCGTGTCTGGCCCCAAGGCCGTTGAGACCGAAGGGAGCGAGGCCTGATGACTGAGGCCGTCGTCACCAGCAAGACCTTCTCGGACCCGCGCGACCTTCTGGTCAAGCCGGTCGTCTCCGAGAAGAGCTACGCGCTGCTGGACGAGAACAAGTACACGTTCATCGTCGACCCGCGCGCCAACAAGACCCAGATCAAGCAGGCCGTCGAGGCGGTCTTCTCGGTCAAGGTCACCGGGGTCAACACGATCAACCGTCAGGGTAAGCGCAAGCGCACCAAGACCGGTTTCGGCAAGCGCGCCAACACCAAGCGCGCCATCGTGACCCTCGCCGAGGGCGACCGTATCGACATCTTCGGCGGCCCGGTCTCCTAACGGAGTCCGAGTCGTCCGGAATCGGACGAGGACTGAGAAATGGGTATCCGCAAGTACAAGCCGACGACCCCGGGCCGTCGTGGCTCCAGCGTCGCCGACTTTGTCGAGATCACGCGGTCCACGCCGGAGAAGTCGCTGGTCCGCCCGCTGCACAGCAAGGGCGGCCGTAACAACGCCGGTCGTGTGACCGTTCGCCACCAGGGTGGTGGCCACAAGCGCGCCTACCGCGTGATCGACTTCCGTCGTCACGACAAGGACGGCGTGCCGGCCAAGGTCGCTCACATCGAGTACGACCCGAACCGCACCGCGCGCATCGCGCTTCTGCACTACGCAGACGGCGAGAAGCGCTACATCATCGCCCCGGCCAAGCTGAGCCAGGGTGACCGGATTGAGAACGGCCCCACGGCCGACATCAAGCCGGGCAACAACCTCCCGCTCCGCAACATCCCGGTCGGTACCACGATCCACGCGATCGAGCTCCGTCCCGGTGGTGGCGCCAAGTTCGCCCGCTCCGCCGGTTCGTCCGTGCAGCTGCTGGCGAAGGAGGGCCAGTACGCCCACCTGCGCATGCCGTCCGGTGAGGTCCGCCTGGTCGACGTCCGCTGCCGCGCCACGGTCGGCGAGGTCGGCAACGCCGAGCAGTCGAACATCAACTGGGGCAAGGCCGGCCGCATGCGCTGGAAGGGCGTTCGCCCGACCGTCCGCGGTGTCGCGATGAACCCGGTCGACCACCCGCACGGTGGTGGTGAGGGTAAGACCTCCGGTGGTCGCCACCCGGTCTCCCCGTGGGGTCAGAAGGAGGGTCGTACTCGTTCTCCCAAGAAGGCGAGCAACAAGTACATCGTCCGCCGCCGCAAGACGAACAAGAAGCGCTAGGAGCGGGTTTAGATGCCGCGTAGTCTCAAGAAGGGGCCCTTCGTCGACGACCACCTCATCAAGAAGGTGGACGCCCAGAACGAAGCCGGCACCAAGAACGTCATCAAGACCTGGTCCCGTCGCTCCATGATCGTGCCGGCCATGCTCGGCCACACGCTCGCGGTGCACAACGGCAAGACGCACGTCCCGGTGTTCGTCACCGAGTCGATGGTCGGCCACAAGCTCGGCGAGTTCTCGCCGACCCGCACCTTCCGCGGCCACGTCAAGGACGACCGCAAGTCGAAGCGCCGCTAAGGCGGGGTGTGAACGACTATGACTGACACCGAAGGGACAACCATGGAAGCCAGGGCCCAGGCGCGGTACATCCGCGTCACGCCCATGAAGGCCCGCCGCGTGGTGGACCTCATCCGTGGCATGGATGCCACGGAGGCTCAGGCGGTCCTGCGCTTCGCCCCGCAGGCCGCGAGCGTGCCGGTTGGCAAGGTGCTGGACAGCGCCATCGCCAACGCTGCACACAACTACGACCACACCGACGCCTCCACGCTGGTCATCAGCGAGGCGTACGTGGACGAGGGCCCGACCCTGAAGCGGTTCCGTCCGCGTGCCCAGGGCCGTGCCTACCGGATCCGTAAGCGGACCAGCCACATCACCGTGGTCGTCAGCAGCAAGGAAGGAACCCGGTAATGGGCCAGAAGGTTAACCCGCACGGGTTCCGGCTCGGCATCACCACCGACTTCAAGTCGCGCTGGTACGCCGACAAGCTGTACAAGGACTACGTCAAGGAAGACGTCGCCATTCGTCGCATGATGACGAAGGGCATGGAGCGCGCCGGTATCTCGAAGGTTGAGATCGAGCGCACCCGCGACCGCGTCCGCGTTGACATCCACACCGCTCGTCCGGGCATCGTCATCGGCCGCCGCGGCGCCGAGGCGGACCGCATCCGCGGCGAGCTGGAGAAGCTGACCGGCAAGCAGGTTCAGCTGAACATCCTCGAGGTCAAGAACCCCGAGGTGGACGCTCAGCTGGTGGCCCAGGCCGTCGCCGAGCAGCTGTCCTCCCGCGTCTCCTTCCGTCGCGCCATGCGTAAGAGCATGCAGTCGACGATGAAGGCCGGCGCCAAGGGCATCAAGATCCAGTGTGGTGGTCGTCTCGGCGGTGCCGAGATGTCCCGCTCTGAGTTCTACCGCGAGGGCCGTGTGCCCCTGCACACGCTGCGCGCCAACGTCGACTACGGCTTCTTCGAGGCCAAGACGACCTTCGGTCGCATCGGCGTCAAGGTGTGGATCTACAAGGGCGACGTCAAGAACATCGCCGAGGTCCGCGCCGAGAACGCCGCCGCCCGTGCGGGCAACCGCCCGTCGCGTGGTGGCGCCCAGGACCGCCCGGCCCGTGGCGGTCGTGGTGGCGAGCGTGGCGGCCGCGGCCGCAAGCCGCAGCAGAACGCCGCTGCCGAGGCCCCCAAGGCCGAGGCCGCTGCCGCTGCTCCGGCCGAGTCCACCGGAACGGAGGCCTGACCGACATGCTGATCCCTCGCAGGGTCAAGCACCGCAAGCAGCACCACCCCAAGCGCTCTGGCATGGCCAAGGGTGGCACCGAGCTCGCTTTCGGTGAGTACGGCATCCAGGCTCTTACCCCGGCCTACGTGACGAACCGGCAGATCGAGTCCGCTCGTATCGCCATGACCCGTCACATCAAGCGTGGCGGCAAGGTCTGGATCAACATCTACCCGGACCGTCCGCTCACGAAGAAGCCGGCCGAGACCCGCATGGGTTCCGGTAAGGGTTCCCCCGAGTGGTGGATCGCGAACGTCAAGCCCGGTCGGGTGATGTTCGAGCTGTCCTTCCCGAACGAAAAGGTTGCTCGTGAGGCGCTGACCCGCGCCGCGCACAAGCTTCCGATGAAGTGCCGCATTGTTCGGCGCGAGGCAGGTGAGTCGTGATGGCCGCTGGTATCAAGGCGACCGAGCTGCGTGAGCTGAACGACGAGGACCTCGTCGCGAAGCTCCGTGAGGCCAAGGAAGAGCTGTTCAACCTCCGCTTCCAGGCGGCGACCGGACAGCTCGAGAACCACGGTCGGCTCAAGTCCGTCCGTAAGGACATCGCCCGGATCTACACCCTGATGCGCGAGCGCGAGCTCGGCATCGAGACGGTGGAGAGCGCCTGATGAGCGAGAAGAATGTGACTGAGACGAACGAGCGCGGCTTCCGCAAGACCCGTGAGGGTCTCGTCGTCAGCGACAAGATGGACAAGACCGTCGTCGTCGCCGTCGAGGACCGTGTCAAGCACGCGCTGTACGGCAAGGTCATCCGCCGTACGAACAAGCTCAAGGCGCACGACGAGCAGAACGCTGCCGGCGTCGGCGACCGCGTCCTCATCATGGAGACGCGTCCGCTGTCGTCCAGCAAGCGCTGGCGCATCGTCGAGATCCTCGAGAAGGCCAAGTAATTTCTGAGGGGGTTTCCCTCAGATAAGTTCCGCCAGGCTCGGCGTGGGGCCCCACCTCGGTGAGGCCCCCGCCGGGAACCGGCAGACGATCAGGAGATAGACGTGATCCAGCAGGAGTCGCGACTTCGGGTCGCCGACAACACTGGTGCCAAGGAGATCCTTTGCATCCGTGTTCTCGGTGGTTCGGGTCGCCGCTACGCGGGCATCGGTGACGTCATCGTCGCCACCGTCAAGGATGCGATCCCCGGTGGCAACGTGAAGAAGGGTGACGTCGTCAAGGCCGTCATCGTTCGCACCGTCAAGGAGCGCCGCCGTCCCGACGGCTCGTACATCCGCTTCGACGAGAACGCGGCCGTCATCCTCAAGAACGACGGTGACCCCCGCGGCACCCGTATCTTCGGCCCCGTGGGCCGAGAGCTGCGCGAGAAGAAGTTCATGAAGATCGTCTCGCTCGCGCCGGAGGTGCTGTAACCGATGAAGATCAAGAAGGGCGACCTGGTTCAGGTCATCACCGGTAAGGACAAGGGCAAGCAGGGCAAGGTCATCGTGGCCTACCCGGCTCAGGACCGTGTCCTCGTCGAGGGTGTCAACCGGGTCAAGAAGCACACCAAGGCCGGTCAGACGGCCCGTGGTTCCAAGACCGGCGGCATCGTCACGACCGAGGCCCCCATCCACGTCAGCAACGTTCAGCTGGTTGTGGAGAAGGACGGCAACAAGGTTGTCACTCGTGTCGGTTACCGCTTCGACGACGAGGGCAACAAGATCCGCGTTGCCAAGCGCACCGGTGAGGACATCTGATGACTGCCACCACCAACGCGCCGCGTCTCAAGCTGCGCTACCGCGAAGAGATCATCGGCAAGCTGCGTGAGGAGTTCTCCTACGAGAACATCATGCAGGTTCCGGGTCTGACCAAGATCGTGGTCAACATGGGTGTGGGCGACGCCGCCCGCGACTCCAAGCTGATCGAGGGCGCCATCCGCGACCTCACCACGATCACCGGCCAGAAGCCCGCGGTCACCAAGGCTCGCAAGTCCATCGCGCAGTTCAAGCTGCGTGAGGGCCAGCCGATCGGTGCCCACGTCACCCTCCGCGGTGACCGCATGTGGGAGTTCCTGGACCGCACCCTGTCGCTCGCGCTGCCGCGCATCCGCGACTTCCGTGGTCTGTCCCCGAAGCAGTTCGACGGTCGGGGCAACTACACCTTCGGTCTCACGGAGCAGGTCATGTTCCACGAGATCGACCAGGACAAGATCGACCGCGTCCGGGGTATGGACATCACCGTGGTCACCACGGCGACCAACGACGACGAGGGCCGCGCCCTCCTCCGTCACCTCGGCTTCCCCTTCAAGGAGGCGTGACCGAGATGGCGAAGAAGTCTCTGATTGCCAAGGCTGCCCGCAAGCCCAAGTTCGGTGTGCGCGCGTACACCCGCTGCCAGCGCTGCGGCCGTCCGCACTCCGTGTACCGCAAGTTCGGCCTCTGCCGCGTGTGCCTTCGTGAGATGGCTCACCGTGGCGAGCTGCCGGGCGTGACCAAGAGCTCCTGGTAACAACCCACTTGGGTTGACCAGGGCTCTCGGTAAGCATCCTGGACGGCGGTCGCCCGACCCGATCTCCACGCGTGGCGTTCGCGCTCGCGTAGAGTGGAAGGGTTGGGCGCCCGCCGCCCATGACCGTCTTACTACGCCGTAGGTCCCCGCGCCGCACCCGCTCCGACACAGCTCGGGGAGAGGGATGGCGCAGATAGGAAACCACGGCGAGAGAGGCCGAAGGCCAAACATGACCATGACCGATCCGATCGCAGACATGCTGACGCGTCTGCGAAACGCTAACTCGGCATACCACGACTCCGTGTCGATGCCGCACAGCAAGATCAAGTCGCACATCGCGGAGATCCTCCAGCAGGAGGGCTACATCACCGGCTGGAAGGTCGAGGACGCCGAGGTCGGCAAGTCCCTGACCCTCGAGCTGAAGTTCGGCCCGAACCGCGAGCGCTCGATCGCCGGCATCAAGCGTATTTCGAAGCCGGGCCTGCGGGTCTACGCAAAGTCCACCAACCTGCCGAAGGTCCTCGGCGGCCTGGGCGTGGCGATCATCTCCACGTCCCACGGTCTCCTGACCGGCCAGCAGGCCAGCAAGAAGGGCGTGGGTGGGGAAGTCCTCGCCTACGTCTGGTAACCAGGGAACGGAGGAATAGCCAATGTCGCGTATTGGACGGCTGCCCATCCAGGTTCCCGCTGGTGTGGACGTCACCATCGATGGCCGTACGGTCCACGTGAAGGGTCCCAAGGGCTCCCTCACGCACGCCGTTGCCGCGCCCATCGAGATCGCTAAGGCGGAGGACGGCACCCTTGTCGTCACCCGTCCGAACGACGAGCGTCAGAACAAGGCCCTGCACGGCCTGTCCCGCACGCTGGTGGCGAACATGATCACCGGCGTGACCGCGGGCTACAGCAAGGCTCTTGAGATCAGCGGTGTCGGTTACCGCGTCCAGGCGAAGGGCTCCAACCTGGAGTTCGCCCTGGGCTACAGCCACCCGATCCTGATCGAGGCCCCCGAGGGCATCACCTTCAAGGTGGAGTCCCCGACGAAGCTCAGCGTCGAGGGCATCGACAAGCAGAAGGTCGGCGAGGTCGCCGCCAACATCCGCAAGCTTCGCAAGCCCGACCCCTACAAGGCCAAGGGCGTGAAGTACGCGGGTGAGGTCATCCGCCGCAAGGTCGGAAAGGCGGGTAAGTAAGCCATGGCATACGGTGTAAAGATCGCCAAGGGTGACGCGTACAAGCGCGCCGCCAAGCAGCGCCGCCACATCCGCATCCGCAAGAACATGTCGGGTACGGCCGAGCGTCCGCGCCTCGTCGTGACGCGCTCCAACCGCGGTATCACCGCTCAGGTCATCGACGACCTCAAGGGCCACACCCTTGCTTCGGCGTCGACCCTGGACGCGTCGATCCGCGGTGGCGAGGGCGACAAGAGCGCCCAGGCCAAGAAGGTCGGTGCCCTGGTTGCCGAGCGCGCCAAGGCCGCCGGCGTCGAGGCCGTCGTGTTCGACCGCGGTGGCAACCAGTACGCCGGGCGCATTGCCGCTCTGGCGGACGCCGCCCGCGAAGCCGGGCTGAAGTTCTAAGCCCCGGTTCCGGAGCTAGCGGACGTAACAGAGAGAGGTAATCCAATGGCTGGACCCCAGCGCCGCGGAAGCGGTGCCGGTGGCGGCGAGCGGCGGGACCGGAAGGGTCGCGACGGTGGCGCTGCCGCCGAGAAGACCGCGTACGTTGAGCGCGTTGTCGCGATCAACCGCGTCGCCAAGGTTGTCAAGGGTGGTCGTCGTTTCAGCTTCACCGCGCTGGTCGTGGTGGGCGACGGTGACGGCACCGTAGGTGTCGGTTACGGCAAGGCCAAGGAAGTTCCCGCGGCCATCGCCAAGGGCGTCGAAGAGGCCAAGAAGAGCTTCTTCAAGGTCCCGCGTATCCAGGGCACCATCCCCCACCCGATCCAGGGTGAGGAAGCGGCGGGCGTCGTCCTGCTCAAGCCCGCGTCCCCCGGTACCGGTGTTATCGCCGGTGGCCCGGTCCGCGCGGTCCTCGAGTGCGCCGGCGTTCACGACATCCTGTCGAAGTCGCTCGGTTCGTCGAACCCGATCAACATCGTGCACGCCACGGTGGCAGCGCTCAAGGGGCTTCAGCGTCCCGAGGAGATCGCCGCCCGTCGTGGTCTGCCGCTGGAGGACGTCGCCCCCGCCGCTCTGCTGCGGGCGCGTGCAGGGGCGGGTGCGTAATGGCTCGCCTCAAGGTCACGCAGGTCAAGTCCTACATCGGTAGCAAGCAGAACCACCGCGACACCCTGCGTTCGCTCGGGCTCAAGCGCCTGAACGACGTGGTTGTCAAGGAGGACCGTCCCGAGATCCGCGGCATGGTGCAGACCGTCCGCCACCTCGTGACGGTTGAGGAGGTCGACTGACATGGCGGAGCAGAACCCGCTGAAGGTCCACAACCTCCGGCCCGCCCCGGGCGCCAAGACCGCCAAGACCCGTGTGGGTCGTGGTGAGGCGTCCAAGGGTAAGACCGCCGGTCGTGGTACCAAGGGCACCAAGGCCCGTTACCAGGTTCCGGAGCGCTTCGAGGGTGGGCAGATGCCCCTCCACATGCGTCTCCCGAAGCTCAAGGGCTTCAAGAACCCGTTCCGTACCGAGTTCCAGGTCGTGAACCTGGACAAGCTGGCCGCGCTCTACCCGCAGGGTGGCGAGGTCACGGTGGCCGACCTGGTCGCCAAGGGTGCGGTTCGCAAGAACCAGCTCGTCAAGGTCCTGGGCCAGGGCGAGGTCTCCGTGGCGCTGCAGGTTTCGGTTGACGCCGTCTCCGGCTCCGCCAAGGAGAAGATCGTCGCCGCTGGCGGCACCGTCACCGAGCTCGTCTGAGCTCGGTGAACCGACTACCGGGGATGTCCCAAAAGGGGCATCCCCGGTTGGTCGTTCCTAGGGGGGCACGGTCGCCGGTAAGGTGGCGTGCACTGTTAACCTCCGCACGGGCCCTGTCCGTGCGGATTTTGACTGATATGTATTCGTCGATCCTCAAGACCGTCACCTCTCGCGTAGCTGCGTGAGAGGCGCAGGAGGCACCGTGCTCACCGCGTTCGCCCGAGCGTTCAAGACGCCCGACCTGCGCAAGAAGCTGCTGTTCACGCTCGGCATCATGGTGCTCTTCCGGCTCGGTGCTCATGTACCGGTCCCGGGTGTTGACTACCAGAACGTCCAGACGTGCATGGATCAGGCCAAGAGTGGTCTGGGCCTCTTCGGCCTCGTGAACATGTTCAGCGGTGGCGCGCTGCTGCAGATCACGATCTTCGCGCTCGGGATCATGCCCTACATCACGGCGAGCATCATCCTCCAGCTGCTCACCGTCGTCATCCCACGGCTGGAAGCCCTCAAGAAGGAGGGACAGTCGGGCCAGGCGAAGATCACGCAGTACACGCGTTATCTGACCGTCGCGCTCGCCATCCTCCAGGGCACCGGCCTGGTGGCCACCGCCCGTAGCGGCGCCCTCTTCGGCAACTGCACGGTCGGCAACCAGATCGTCCCCAACCAGTCGATCTTCACCACCGCCACCATGGTCATCACCATGACCGCGGGTACCGCGCTGATCATGTGGCTCGGTGAGCTCATCACCGACCGCGGCATCGGCAACGGCATGTCGATCCTGATGTTCACGTCGATCGCCGCGACCTTCCCCAGCGGCCTGTGGGGCATCAAGCTCCAGGGCAAGCTGATGGGTGGCTGGCTGGAGTTCGCGCTGGTCATCATCTGCGGTCTGGCCATGGTCGCGCTGGTGGTCTTCGTGGAGCAGGCCCAGCGGCGGATCCCGGTGCAGTACGCCAAGCGCATGATCGGCCGCCGTTCCTACGGCGGTACGTCGACCTACATCCCGCTCAAGGTCAACCAGGCGGGCGTGATCCCGGTCATCTTCGCCTCGTCGCTGCTCTACATCCCGGCGCTGCTCGTCCAGTTCACCGGCTCCAAGTCCGGCTGGGCGAACTGGGTCAACGCCAATCTCGTCAAGGGTGACCACCCGATCTACATGGTCACCTACTTCCTGCTGATCGTCTTCTTCGCCTTCTTCTACGTCGCCATCTCCTTCAACCCCGAAGAAGTTGCCGACAACATGAAGAAGTATGGTGGGTTCATTCCGGGCATCCGGGCCGGTCGTCCCACCGCGGAGTACCTGAGCTACGTGCTGAACCGCATCACGTGGCCGGGGTCTCTCTACCTGGGGCTGATCGCCCTGGTGCCCACCGTGGCACTGGTCACACTCAACGCGAACCAGAACTTCCCGTTCGGGGGAACCAGCATCCTGATCATCGTGGGTGTCGGTCTGGAGACTGTGAAGCAGATCGAGAGCCAGCTTCAGCAGCGCAACTACGAAGGGTTCCTCCGCTGATGCGAATCGTCCTCGTCGGGCCTCCCGGCGCCGGCAAGGGTACGCAGGCCGCGTACCTCGCCAAGAATCTCGCGATCCCGCACATCTCGACGGGCGACCTCTTCCGGGCGAACATCAGCCAGGACACGCCGCTCGGCCGCAAGGCGCAGGAGTACATGCGCGCCGGCCAGCTGGTGCCGGACGAGGTCACCATCGGCATGGCCAAGGACCGCATGCAGCAGTCCGACGCCGAGGGCGGCTTCCTGCTGGACGGCTTCCCGCGCAACCTGGCCCAGGCCGAGGCGCTGGACGAGTTCCTCAAGGGCGAGGGCCTGCGCCTCGACGGCGTCCTGGACCTGGAGGTCCCGGAGGACGAGGTGGTCAAGCGGATCGCCGGCCGCCGGATGTGCCGCAAGGACAGCAGCCACATCTTCCACGCGATCTACAACCCGCCGAAGACCGAGGGCGTCTGCGACACCTGCGGCGGCGAGCTGTACCAGCGCGAGGACGACCGGGAAGACACCGTCCGCAAGCGACTCGAGGTCTACCACACCGAGACCGAGCCGATCATCGACTACTACAAGGCCCAGGGCCTCGTGGTGACGATCTCCGCGCTCGGCAAGGTCGGCGAGGTCACGGAGCGCGCGATGGCCGCGCTGGAGCGCGAGAGCGCCTCCTGACCGCCTGATCGACGGCTTCTCCACGGCCGCGGTGCCCCTCGGGGTACCGCGGCCGTAGTGTTGGTGGTCGAACAGCAAGCAGCGGCAGCGGCAGCGCCTCCGGGGGCCGAGCGGCCCAGGGGCCCGCGGGGCCCGAGGGGTCCCGAGCGGCACGGAAGCGGACGCGCGCGGCACCGTCGCGATACCAAGGAAGGCGCCCATATGGTCGAGATCAAGACCCCGGACCAGATCGCGAAGATGCGCGAGGCGGGGCTGGTCGTCGCCGCCATCCACGCGGCCACCCGTGAGGCGGCCGTGCCGGGGGCCACCACCAAGGATCTGGACGAGGTCGCCCGCAAGGTGCTGGCCGAGCACGGCGCGAAGTCGAACTTCCTCGGGTACGGCGGCTTCCCCGCCACGATCTGCACCTCGGTGAACGAGGTCGTGGTCCACGGCATCCCGGACACGAAGACCGTCCTCAAGGACGGCGACATCATCTCCATCGACGCCGGCGCCATCATCGACGGCTGGCACGGCGACGCGGCCTTCACGGCCTTCGTGGGCACCGGTCACGCTCCGGAGCTGATCGAGCTCTCCCGGGTGACCGAGGAGTCGATGTGGGCCGGCATCGCCGCCGTGAGGAACGGCAACCGCCTGGTGGACATCTCCAAGGCCATCGAGGGCTACATCCGCCGCCAGCCCCGCCCCGCGTCGGGGAAGTACGGGATCATCGAGGACTACGGCGGGCACGGCATCGGCTCCGAGATGCACATGGACCCGCACCTGCTGAACTACGTCTCGCGCAAGCGCGGCAAGGGCCCCAAGCTGATCCCCGGCTTCTGCATCGCCATCGAGCCCATGGTCAGCCTCGGCACGGCGCGCACGCACGTCCTGGCCGACGACTGGACGGTCCTCACGGACGACAAGACCTGGTCCTCCCACTGGGAGCACTCCGTCGCCCTGACGGAGGAGGGCCCGCTGGTCCTGACCGCGGTCGACGGCGGCAAGGCGAAGCTGGCGGAGTACGGCGTGACGGCGGCGCCGGACCCGCTGGCCTGATCGCCGGGCCCCGGGCCCCGGGCCCCGGCCCCGGCCCCCGACACGGCCGGGCGCCACGCCGGGCCCGTCGGCGTAAGGATCAACGCGGCTGGGCAGTCACCCCTGGATTAGTCTTTCGGGTTGCCCTGACGTAGACTGACGCGTCGGCTCTCGTGTATCCGCATGCCCGCGTGTCATTTCTTCACGGTGGACAGTGCAGCACGAGAGTTGATCAAGGTAGCCGATTCGAAAGGCGAAGCGTGGCCAAGAAGCAAGGTG
Organism: Streptomyces albireticuli; assembly: GCF_021228125.1. Lineage (GTDB taxonomy): Bacteria > Actinomycetota > Actinomycetes > Streptomycetales > Streptomycetaceae > Streptomyces > Streptomyces albireticuli. The sequence continues at coordinate 100,316 of NZ_JAJQQS010000011.1, read as the reverse complement.
CCATCGAGATCGAGGGCACCGTGATCGAGTCTCTGCCGAACGCGATGTTCAAGGTGGAGCTCCAGAACGGTCACAAGGTCCTCGCGCACATCAGCGGCAAGATGCGGATGCACTACATCCGTATCCTCCCGGATGACCGGGTCGTCGTGGAGCTGTCTCCCTACGACCTGACGCGTGGCCGGATCGTCTACCGCTACAAGTAGATCTTGTCGACGCCCCTCGTTCCCGTGGGGCTGCGGCACTGACCCGGAGAACCTGACATCCCATGAAGGTCAAGCCGAGCGTCAAGAAGATCTGCGACAAGTGCAAGGTGATCCGCCGTCACGGCCGGGTCATGGTCATCTGCGACAACCTGCGCCACAAGCAGCGCCAGGGCTGACGCAGAACCTGCACTCCGCAGTTTCTTCGCGCGACGCGAGCAAAAAACGTACATACGCAGAACCCGTCCAGTGATCACTGGCGACACCTCCGGCGGGGGCCGGGGACCCGGAACGTACCTAGTACGGCGGCCGGGATCGGTTCTGTGTCAGACCCCCGAGAACATCTGGAGCCATTGAATGGCACGCGTTTCCGGTGTTGACATCCCGCGCGACAAGCGCGTGGAGGTTGCACTCACCTACGTCTTCGGCATCGGCCGCACCCAGTCGCAGGCGACCCTCGCCGCCACCGGTGTGAACCCGAACACCCGCGTTCGTGACCTTCCCGAAGAGGACCTGGTCAAGATCCGCGAGTACGTGGACGCCAACCTCAAGACCGAGGGTGACCTCCGTCGCGAGATCCAGGCCGACATCCGCCGCAAGGTCGAGATCGGCTGCTACCAGGGTCTGCGTCACCGTCGTGGCCTGCCGGTCCACGGTCAGCGCACCAGCACGAACGCTCGTACCCGCAAGGGCCCGCGTCGCGCCATCGCCGGCAAGAAGAAGCCGGGCAAGAAGTAGTCCTCAGCGGACGCTGCGGTGGTTCGGGGGTTTTTCCCCGGGGCCCCGCATTCCAGCGGTCTTCGCTGTAGGACCGACCACCTCCCTCCATTCAGGAGTCAGACATGCCCCCCAAGGGACGTCAGGGCGCTGCCAAGAAGGTGCGCCGCAAGGAAAAGAAGAACGTCGCCCACGGGCACGCTCACATCAAGAGCACGTTCAACAACACCATCGTTTCGATCACGGACCCGTCCGGCAACGTGATCTCCTGGGCCTCCGCCGGCCACGTCGGCTTCAAGGGCTCGCGCAAGTCCACCCCGTTCGCCGCGCAGATGGCCGCCGAGTCGGCCGCGCGTCGCGCGCAGGAGCACGGCATGCGCAAGGTTGACGTCTTCGTCAAGGGCCCGGGCTCCGGTCGCGAGACCGCCATCCGTTCGCTCCAGGCGACCGGCCTCGAGGTTGGCTCCATCCAGGACGTCACCCCGACCCCGCACAACGGCTGCCGTCCCCCGAAGCGCCGCCGCGTCTGATCCGACGGGTCCCTGACCCGCTTGGTTCTTCGCGCCGCTTCGTACGGCACACGGGCGGTACGGCTCCTCGGGGCCGTATCGCCCGTACCCTTGTAGTACCTCAGGGCATCAAATAGTGGGTGTCCATGACTGAAGGATTCATCGCATGCTGATCGCTCAGCGTCCCTCGCTGACCGAAGAGGTCGTCGACGAGTTCCGCTCGCGGTTCGTGATCGAGCCGCTCGAGCCGGGCTTCGGCTACACCCTCGGCAACTCCCTGCGTCGTACGCTCCTCTCCTCGATCCCGGGTGCGGCTGTCACGTCCATCCGCATCGACGGTGTCCTGCACGAGTTCACCACCGTGCCGGGCGTCAAGGAGGACGTCACCGACCTCATCCTCAACATCAAGCAGCTGGTCGTCTCCTCGGAGCACGACGAGCCGGTCGTGATGTACCTGCGCAAGCAGGGCCCCGGCCTGGTCACCGCTGCTGACATCGCCCCCCCGGCCGGCGTCGAGGTGCACAACCCCGACCTGGTCCTGGCGACCCTGAACGCCAAGGGCAAGCTGGAGATGGAGCTGACCGTCGAGCGCGGTCGCGGCTACGTCTCCGCCGTCCAGAACAAGCAGGTGGGCCAGGAGATCGGCCGTATCCCGGTCGACTCCATCTACTCGCCGGTTCTCAAGGTCACCTACAAGGTCGAGGCGACCCGAGTCGAGCAGCGCACCGACTTCGACAAGCTGATCGTCGACGTCGAGACCAAGCAGGCCATGCGCCCGCGCGACGCCATGGCGTCCGCCGGTAAGACCCTGGTCGAGCTGTTCGGTCTGGCCCGCGAGCTCAACATCGACGCCGAGGGCATCGACATGGGCCCGTCCCCGACGGACGCCGCCCTTGCCGCCGACCTGGCGCTGCCGATCGAGGAGCTCGAGCTCACCGTTCGGTCCTACAACTGCCTCAAGCGCGAGGGCATCCACTCCGTGGGTGAGCTCGTCGCCCGCTCCGAGGCCGACCTGCTCGACATCCGCAACTTCGGTGCGAAGTCGATCGACGAGGTCAAGGCGAAGCTGGCCGGCATGGGCCTGGCCCTCAAGGACAGCCCGCCCGGATTCGACCCGACCGCCGCGGCGGACGCCTTCGGCGCCGACGACGACGCGGACGCGGGTTTTGTGGAGACCGAGCAGTACTGATCGGACTCCGGGTGCGGGTGCGCTGTGGCTTGTCGCGCAGTTCCCCGCGCCCCTTCCGGCCTCGCCCCCTTCGGGGGCTTGTCCGGATCTCCGACGGGCGACCGCCCGCTCGGATACTGACCCCGGTACCTGATACGGCCGGGGCAGACACCTAGGAGAAACACCATGCCGCGTCCCACCAAGGGTGCCCGTCTGGGCGGCGGTGCCGCGCACGAGAAGCTGATGCTGGCGAACCTCGCCAAGTCGCTCTTCGAGCACGGCCGCATCACGACCACCGAGGCCAAGGCCCGTCGCCTTCGTCCGGTCGCCGAGCGTCTGATCACCAAGGCGAAGAAGGGCGACATCCACAACCGTCGCCAGGTGCTGCAGACGATCACGGACAAGAGCATCGTCCACGTGCTCTTCACCGAGATCGCCCCGCGCTTCGCCGAGCGTCCGGGTGGCTACACCCGTATCACCAAGATCGGCAACCGTCGTGGCGACAACGCCCCGATGGCCGTGATCGAGCTGGTCGAGGGCGAGATCGCCAAGAAGGCGACCGTCGCCGAGGCCGAGGCCGCCACCAAGCGTGCGGTCAAGGAGTCCGAGGCCGCAGCCGAGGCTCCGGCCGAGGAGTCCAAGGACGCCTGACGCATCTGATGCGTGCAGTGGACGGGTCCGTTCCCTCTTTGGAGGGGGCGGGCCCGTCCCGCATTTTCTTGAAAGAGGAACGCGGTGAGTGACGAAGTTGAGCCCGGCTTTGTGCGGGTGCGGCTGGATCTGTCGTACGACGGTAAGGACTTCTCCGGCTGGGCCAAGCAGCGCTCGGGCCTGCGCACCGTGCAGGGCGAGATCGAGTCGGCCCTCCGCACGGTGACGCGGTCGTCCGAGACCTATGAGCTGACGGTCGCCGGCCGTACGGACTCCGGGGTGCACGCCCGGGGCCAGGTCGCGCACGTCGACCTGCCGGCCGAGGTGTGGGCCGAGCACGAGGAGAAGCTGCTGCGCCGGCTGGCCGGCCGGCTGTCCCACGATGTGCGGGTGTGGAAGGTCGCCGAGGCGCCGGCCGGTTTCAACGCGCGCTTCTCGGCGATCTGGCGCCGGTACGCCTACCGGGTCACCGATCATGTGGGCGGCGTGGACCCGCTGCTGCGTGGTCATGTCCTGTGGCACGACTGGCCGTTGGACGTCGAGGCGATGAACTCCGCCTCGCGGGCGCTCCTTGGGGAGCACGACTTCGCCGCGTACTGCAAGAGGCGCGAGGGTGCGACGACCATCCGCACGCTCCAGCAGCTGAGTTGGGAGCGGGACGCGTCGGGTGTCATCACCGCGACCGTGCGCGCGGACGCGTTCTGCCACAACATGGTGCGTTCGCTGGTGGGCGCGCTGCTGTTCGTCGGCGACGGGCACCGGCCGGTGGACTGGCCGGGCAAGGTGCTGGCCGCGGGCGTGCGGGACTCGGCGGTGCACGTGGTGCGGCCGCACGGGCTGACGCTGGAGGAGGTCGGGTATCCGGCGGACTCCGAGCTCGCCGCGCGGAACCGCGAGGCGCGCAACCGCAGGACGCTGCCGGGCTCCGGCTGCTGCTAGGGAAGAGGGAACCGGGCGGGCCGCGTACGGCGGCCCGCCCGGTTCTCGTTTTCTCCGGTCGTCAGGACGCCGGGACGCTGACCGCCAGGTCGCTGTTGACCGTGAAGTACGGCTTCACGCCGTCGACCGTCGGATAGAGGTCCGTCTTGTTGCGGTCGACGATGTCGCCGATCAGGCGGGCGATCTTGATGGGCTCGCCGTCCGGGGTCAGGCGCAGGGCCAGGTCCCAGATGGTGGCCTCGTCGCCGACGCTGCGGGCGGCGCGGATCTTGTCGTACGGCAGGGTGACCGTGAAGCTCGACTCGTCGACGACGGTGACCTCGGCGGTGATCTTCTCGGCGGTGTCCACCCGGGGCGTGCCGACGGCGACGGGGTTGCTGTCGGAGGTGAACTCCGTGCCGTGCAGGGTGCCTTCGACCGTGAGGGTCGTCTTGTCCTGGCGCACGGCGCGGGCCTCGGCGTGCGCCGTGCGGTGCCAGGCGCGCAGGGCGAGGAAGCCGTCGACGGTCGGGTAGGGCACCCACCAGGTGAAGGGGGCTCCGGTCAGGGGCTCCAGCTCGACCAGGCCGCGGCCCTCGGCGAGGTGCGAGACGACGCGGCGGCGGGCGCCGTCCTCGCCCCGGACGACGTGGAGGTCCCAGCGGCCCTCGCCGAGCTTGAGCTCGCGGCGGTCGAGGACGGCGGTCCAGGGGCCCTTGGTGCCGGCCGGTGCCTTGAGGGGCACCGCGACGGGCTTGCCCTCCTTGCGGCGGGTGACCGTCAGGGAGAGCTTGTCGCCGGACAGGCCCTTGCGGTCGACGGAGACGACGATGTTGCCGTCGGCGTCGACGCGGCAGGAGGCGGTGCAGCGCAGCGGCTTGCGGACGATCTCCTTGAGGGCGGCCTTGACCGGCGGGGTGGCCGGCTTGGCGACGCCGCGGCGGAGCGGCCGGAGGATCTTGCCGGCGGTGCGGCGGAGCATCTTCGACAGCGGTACGGGCGCGGGCTTGGGCTCGGCGTCGGCGGTGGTGCCGCTCGCACCCGGCTTGGCGGCCTTGGCGGTGGCGTCGGTGTCGCCGCCGAGGCTCGCGATGAGCTCCTCGTAGCGGCGGGCGATGGCGTCCGGGTGGTAGCGCTCGGCGGAGACGAGGGCGGCGCGGCCCATGTCGCGCCGCAGTTCGTCGTCCTCGATGAGCTTGAGGAGGCCCTTGGCGATGGCGTCGCTGTCGAGGTTGGTGACCAGGAGGCCGTCGTGGCCGTCGCTGATGATCTCGCCGGGGCCGTGCGGGCAGTCGGTGGCGACGACGGGGACGCCGCAGTTCATGGCCTCCACGATCGTCATGCCGAAGGACTCCTCGCGGGAGGTCACGGCGGCGATGGAGCCCTTGGCCCACTCGGTCTCGATGGGGGAGTGGGCGCCCATGAGGGTGATGTGGTCGTTGAGGCCGAGCTGGTCGATCTGCTCGCGGAGCTTGGCCTGCTGGGGGCCGCGGCCGTAGATGCGCAGCTTCCAGTCGGGGCGGGTGGCGGCCACGGTGGCCCACGCCTTGACGAGCAGGTCGTAGCGCTTGACGGGGATGAGGCGGCCGGCGGCGACGACCAGCTTGGCGCTGCCGTCGGAGGGCTCGACCTCGGAGGCCGGGACGCCGTTCGGCAGGGCGATCAGCTTGGTCTTGATGCCGGGGAAGTGCTCGCGGTGGGTCGCGGCGTCGGCGTCGGAGACGGCGGTGTGGGCGTCCAGGTGCGGGATCGCGAGGTCCTGGGCGGCGCGGATGTTCGGCTCGTGGGTGCCGTAGATCCGGTGCTCCTGGCCGATCCGCAGATAGCGGTCCTGGCCGAACTCGGCGAGGTACATCACGAGGCCGGGGCGGGTGGCGATCACGACGTCGGCGTCGGTGCGGGCGAGGTGCTCCGCGACGCGCTTGTCGGTGAGGGCGCTGAAGTGGGCGCCCTTGGCCTCGACCGGCGGGATGTGCGCGCTGTCCTGCTGGAGCAGGGGGTTGTCCCGGTCGGCGCCGGTGTCGGCGCGCTGGTCGATCAGATGGACCAGCCTGACCTTGCGGTCCAGGGGGAGCTTGGGCGTGCCGCCGGTGCGGTGGATCGACACGATCTCCACGTCGTGCCGCGCGGCGAGGGCGCCGGCGACGTTGAACGTGGAGCGGATCGTGCCGCCGATGCCGTAGGCGTTCTGCAAAAGGAAAGAGATCTTCATGGCGGTGTCTGCGCGGCGCGTCTCGGGCGTCGCGTCCGTCCTTCCCCCTGGGCCTGGGTGTCCGGGTCGTCCCCTCTGGGAGAACCACAGGGACTTGTCTACATCGAGTGCGGTCCGATCCGGCAGTTAAGACCCTTGGGAGGGGATTCGGTTGCCTGCGAAGCCTACATTGTGGCTTGAGTCACATCCCGTACGTCAAGGGTCAGATCGTTCTCGGGATCGAACACCGGTCGTACGGCCACGGGACCGCGGATCGCGTGCTCCAGGGTACGGGCGGGGTGCACGTCGGTGCGCTTGCGGTCCACGCTGTCGCCCGCGAGGCGGCCGAGCGGGACGAGCGGGCCGCCGGGGGCGAGGCGCAGGCGCAGCGGCCAGATGTCGCGGGCGGTGCCGCGGCGGCCCAGGAGGAGCGGGTAGGGCAGGGCGGCGCGGACCCGGTGGGCGTCCTGGACGGCGGCCGGCAGCTCGATGTCGTAGGCGCTGTCCAGGGGCGACACGGCGACGAGCGTGACGGGGGCGTGCGCGGGGAGCGGGCCGGCCGCGCCGTGGAGGGTGGCGGCGACGGTGAGGGAGTCCGCGCCGACGTGGATCGCGTCGAGCTCGGCGTGGGCGGGCCGGTGCCAGGTGCGGAGCGTGAGGGAGCCGGCGGCGGTCGTGTAGGGGACCCAGGCGGTGACCCGCGAGGCGTCGGCGGCCAGGGTCAGGTTCAGCAGCCTGGCCTGTTCGACGAGGGTGCTGCGGACGCGGGCGCGGGTGTGGTCGTCCGCGCGTTCGACGTAGAAGTCCCAGCGGCCCTCGGCGAGCGGGGTGGCGGCGCGGTCGAGGCCGGCGGTGTACGGGCCCTTGCCGGACGCGGGGCGGTGGAGGGGCAGCTCGACGCGTTCCCCGGGCGCGGTGCCGTCGGTGCCGCGCAGCTGTGCCACCAGGGTCAGGTGGTCGCCCGCGAGCCCGGCGCGGGGCAGCCGGACGGCGAGTCCGCCGTCGGGGGTGGCGCGGGCGGCGGCCCGGGGGCGCAGCGGTTTGAGCGGCGCGGGGGCGGCGGGGGCCGGCGCGGGGGCCGGTGCCGGGGGTTCGGGCTTGCGGCGGAGGGGGCGGACGATGCGGGCGGCGGTGCGGCGCAGGGCGAGCGCGGGCGGGGGCGCGGCCTTGGCGTCGGTGGTGGGCCGGGGCGCGGGCGGCGGGGGCAGCAGCTCGGGGCGGAGCTCCTGCACGATCCGTTCGAAGCGCTCGGTGACGCGGTCGGGGGTATAGCTCCGGGCGGTGGCGCGGGCGGCGGTGCCGAGGTCGGCGCGGCGGGCGGGGTCGTCGGCGAGCTCGGCGAGGGCGGTGGCGAGGGTTTCCTCGTCGCCGACGGGTACGAGGACGCCGTCGACGCCGTGGGTGATCAGTTCTCGGGGGCCGACGGGGCAGTCGGTGGAGATCACGGGGACGCCGCAGTGCATGGCGTCGACGATGGTGAGGCCGAAGGACTCGGCGTCGGAGGCGGAGACGCCGATGGCGGCCTTGGCCCACTCGGTCTCGGTGGTGGGGTGCGGGCCCATGAGGAAGGCGCGGTCGCTGAGGCCGAGCTCTTCGACGAGGGCGCGCAGCCGGGCGCGGTCGGGGCCGCGCCCGTAGATCCGCAGGGACCAGCCGGGGCGCTCCGCGGACATCCTGGCGAAGGCGCGTATCAGCAGGTCGAACCGTTTCGCCGGGACGAGGCGGCCGACGGCGACGACGATCCGGGAGGTGCCGTCGGACGGCTCGACGGCGGGGGCGGGGACGACATTGGGCAGGCAGCGCACGAGGCGGGGCGGCCTCGGCAGCCGGGCGCGGTAGGCGGTGGCGTCCTGCTCGGTGACCGTGAGGAAGCCGTCGAGCCGGGCTATGGCGGCGTCGCGCGCGGCGCGGACCTCGGGGTCGTGGGCGTCGTAGGTCAGGTGGTCGTGGGCCAGGCGCAGGAAGGCGGGGCCCCGGTCGTCCGGGCCCGGCCCGCGGTCGGCGGCGGCGCGGGCGAGGTAGCCGATCAGGCCGGGGCGGGTGGCGATCACCACGTCCGCGTCGGTGGCCTGGAGGTACTGGGTGACCCGGAGGTCGGCGAGGCGGGTGAACATCCGGGTCGAGCCCTCGGCGCCGGCCAGCACGGCGCTGGGCTGGTGCTGGAGCTCGTTGTCGTTCTCGGAGCCCGGCGCGTCCTCGCGGACGTCGATCAGGGGGACCAGCCGGACCCGGCGGTGCGGGGGCAGCTTCGGGGTGTCCGCGCCTCGGTAGACGGAGACGAGCTCCACGTCGTGCCGGGTGGACAGCGCGTTCGCCAGGTCGGTGGTGGCGCGGACGGTGCCGCCGGCGCCGTAGGAGTGGTGGACGAGAAGCGCGATCTTCATGAGCGTGCGGACGGGCGGAGCTCGATGAACGCCACGCCGGCCCCCTCCCTGCCGGTTACCACCGGCTGTATCGGACAGTCGTTCAGAGGGTAACCGTGGTTCCGGGCGTGGCGAGCGGACGGACCCCGAGGGCGCTGGGAGGGTGGGAGCGTGAAGGCGATGGTGGCGGTCTCCGCGGTCGTGGCCCTCGGGCTGACCGCCGGGTGCAGTGGCGGTGACGGCCCGGCGGACGGATCCGGCGGGTCCGGGCGCGCGGGCGGGGCCCGGGGCGAGGGCAAGGACGCGCGCGACGCCGTGCGGGTGCTCAGCCCGGCCCAGCTGAAGCACGTCGAGCTCGGGGCGCGCGAGGTGCCCGGCTTCCAGATCGAGAAGGCGGGCGAGAGCGCGGCCGGCGGCGGCCGGCCGGGCACGGACCGGGCGCCGTGCCGCCCGCTGGTCGACGTGCTGGGCTCGCAGCCGCGGCCCGAGCCGGCGGCGTCCGTGGTGAACACCTTCGCCAAGGCGGGGGAGGGCCTGGACTTCGAGGGCCTGATGGGCATGATCCGGGTCTCGACGTACGGGCGTGACGGCGCGGCCGCGACGCTCAGGGGCCTGCGGTCGGCGGCGGAGGCGTGTGCCGACGGCTTCGGGATGCGCACGGGCGAGGGCGAGCCGCAGGAGTTCGCGTCGGTGCGGACGCTGCCGGCGCCGGAGCTGGGCGACGAGGCGGTGGCGTACCGCCTGGAGAACGCGGCGGAGCGGGCCCCGAGCCTGATCACGGTGGTGCGGTCCGGCAGCACGCTGGCGATGTTCTTCGCGACGAGCCTGTCGGACCCGGAGGGCGTGGAGATCCCGCCGGAGCTGGTGCGGGCGCAGGTGGCGAAGGTGGAGGGCGCGGAGCGGAAGGCGCCTACGGTGCCGCCGCCGCCGTCTTCCGGGGGGCCGGGGGAGGTGGGCGAGGCGGGGGACAGCGTGGGGTAGGGGGTGCCCTGCCGGGGGCTGTCCCCTACCCGCCCCTTCCCGCTGCATCGATGTGCGGCTCCGCCGCGTGGCGGGGGCAAGCCCCCGGGCCCCCTTTTCCGCGCTGACGCGCGGTGTCCTCAAACGCCGGACGGGCTGAAACCAGTCCGCCCTACGCCTGCTTCTGCTTGCCCGGGGTCGCGCTCGGGGACGCCACCGATGCCTTCGCCTGCTGGTCCGCGCGGAGCCGGATGCGGCGGAAGGTGTACCCCGCCACGTCCCGTCCCGCCGTCAGCGCCGCCTTGTCGTCCTCGCCGACGGCCTTGCCGTTCGTGTAGCCCGCGACCGTGAAGTACGCGTAGCGCCCCTCCGCGTTCGCCGTGAGGCGGCAGGCCGTCGAGCGGCAGAAGGCGGGGGTGTCGTCGTCCGACAGGGAGGTGATGTTCCCCGTCGACTGCTCCTTCGCCTTGTCCGCCGCGGCCTTGGTGTCGAAGACGGCGACGCCGACCGTCACCGCGACGCCGTCCCTCACGTACGTCGCGCGCAGCACCTTGCGGCAGCCGTTGTCCGTAAGGACGGAGCCGAGGCCGCCCTGGGTGGCCGAGGCGCAGTCCGTCGTGGTGGCCGTGTCCACGCGCTTGTACTTGCGCTTGTCGAGGACCGGCCTGGAGTGCGGGAAGAGCGTCTTCGTGCTCAGCGTCGCCTTGTCCTTGTCGGCGCTGGCTATGAACTCGTCCGGGTTGGGCGGGGGCGGCGGCGCGACCTGGGAGAAGGACGGCTCGGGGGAGGGCGGGGCGGTCGGGCCGGCGGCCTTCTTCCCGCCGTCGCCGCCCGAGGCGGCCACGGCCGTCACCACGATCGCCGCGACCGCGCCCGCGGCCAGCACGCCGCCGCCCAGGAAGAGCAGCTTGCGGCGGCGGCCCCGGTTCGCGGTGTCGTCCGCCAGCGCGGCCCAGTCGGGCGTCTGCGGCGCGCCGGTCGCCGCGCCGGGGACGCCGGGCCCCCAGGGGGCGGGCGGCTGCGGCGGCGGGGGCGGGCCCCACTGCTGCTGCGGCATCGGCTGATGGGGATCCCCCGGGGCCCCCTGCGGCCCTCCCTGCCCAAAACTCATGGCGTGCATCGTAATCGGGTTGGTCGGCGGCCAGGACGGCGGCGACAATCCCTCCCATGGGACACGTGGACGCGGCACATCTGGAGTACTACCTGCCCGACGGGAGGGTGCTGCTCGGCGACGTCTCGTTCCGGGTCGGGGAGGGCACCGCGGTGGCCCTCGTCGGCGCGAACGGCGCGGGCAAGACCACCCTGCTGCGGCTGATCTCCGGTGAGCTCCAGCCGCACGGCGGCTCCGTGTCGGTCACGGGCGGCCTCGGTGTGATGCCGCAGTTCGTGGGGTCCGTGCGGGATGACCGTACGGTGCGTGACCTGCTGGTCTCCGTGGCCCAGCCGCGCATCCGGGAAGCCGCGAAGGCGGTCGACGAGGCCGAGGCCGCGATCATGGAGAGGGACGACGAGGCCGCGCAGATGGCGTACGCCCAGGCGCTCTCCGACTGGGCCGAGGCGCGGGGGTACGAGGCGGAGACCGTCTGGGACATCTGCACGACGGCCGCGCTCGGCGTCCCCTACGACAAGGCGCAGTGGCGCCAGGTCCGCACCCTCTCCGGCGGTGAGCAGAAGCGGCTGGTCCTGGAGTCGCTGCTGCGCGGCACGGACGAGGTGCTGCTGCTCGACGAGCCGGACAACTATCTGGACGTCCCCGGCAAGCGCTGGCTGGAGGAGAAGCTGCGCGAGACGAAGAAGACGGTCCTCTTCGTCTCTCACGACCGCGAGCTGCTGGCCCGCTCCGCCGAGAAGATCATCAGCGTCGAGCCGGGCCCGGCGGGCAGCGACGTCTGGGTGCACGGCGGCGGCTTCGCCACGTACCACGAGGCCCGTAAGGAGCGCTTCGCCCGCTTCGAGGAGCTGCGCCGCCGCTGGGACGAGAAGCACGCCCAGCTGAAGAAGCTGGTGATCAACCTCCGGCAGGCCGCCGCGGTCAGCCACGAGATGGCCTCCCGCTACGCCGCGGCCCAGACCCGGCTGAAGAAGTTCGAGGAGGCCGGGCCGCCGCCGGAGCCGCCGCGCGAGCAGGACATCCGGATGCGGCTGCGCGGCGGGCGCACGGGCGTGCGCGCCGTGACCTGTGAGGGCCTGGAGCTCACGGGTCTGATGAAGCCGTTCGACCTGGAGGTCTTCTACGGCGAGCGGGTCGCGGTCCTCGGCTCGAACGGCTCGGGGAAGTCGCACTTCCTGCGGCTGCTCGCCGGTGACGGCGTCGCGCACACGGGCGGGTGGAAGCTGGGCGCGCGGGTCGTGGCCGGTCACTTCGCGCAGACCCACGCCCACCCCGAGCTGCTGGGCCGCACGCTCGTCGACATCCTGTGGACGGAGCACGCGAAGGACCGGGGCGCCGCCATGTCCGTGCTGCGCCGGTACGAGCTGGAGAGGCAGGGCGACCAGCGCTTCGAGAAATTGTCGGGCGGCCAGCAGGCGCGCTTCCAGATCCTGCTCCTGGAGCTGGCCGGCACCACGGCCCTGCTGCTGGACGAGCCGACGGACAACCTCGACCTGGAGAGCGCGGAAGCGCTCCAGGAGGGGCTGGAGGCGTACGAGGGCACTGTGCTGGCCGTCACGCACGACCGCTGGTTCGCGAGGTCCTTCGACCGGTTCGTGGTGTTCGGCGCGGACGGGCTGGTGCGGGAGGTCCCGGAGCCGGTGTGGGACGAGGGACGGGTGGCCCGTAAGCGGTAGGGGCTCGCGCGCCGGGGTGTCTCTCGCAGGCGCCCCGGCGCAGGCCCGGGGAGGCCGGAAGGAGATCGGAAAACTCCTCGGGGAAGATCAGGAATCCCGACCCCGCAGGTCAGGGCGGTGCGCCCGGCGGCGGACATGCCGTACGCGGCGACTAGTGGGACCATGTTTTGACCCAGCCCGCACGCGGCCGGTACTCTACGAGTTCGTTATGCGTATTGGCTAGTCGTTCTCACGCGAGGGGCCCTTACGCTTGTCCGTCGGTCGACATTCCGCCGGCACGTGTTCGGGTTGCGTCCCCGGGCCGTCGCCAGGGTGGTCTGTCCGTCCGGAGGACCGTGTCAGGACCCGTCCCCTCAGCCTTAGCGGGCTTGGGGAGACCCCACTCGAAGAAGCGAAGGCTACGACCGTGCGTACGTTCAGCCCCAAGCCCGGCGATGTCCAGCGCCAGTGGCACATCATTGACGCGCAGGACGTCGTCCTGGGCCGTCTGGCCTCTCAGGCCGCCAACCTCCTGCGTGGCAAGCACAAGCCCGTGTATGCCCCGCACATGGACATGGGTGACTTCGTCATCATCATCAACGCCGACAAGGTTCACCTGTCCGGCAACAAGAAGACCCAGAAGCTGGCCTACCGCCACTCCGGCTTCCCGGGTGGTCTCCGTGCGGTTCGTTACGACGAGCTGCTCGACAAGAGCCCCGAGAAGGCTGTCGAGAAGGCCATCAAGGGCATGGTTCCCAAGAACTCCCTCGGCCGTCAGATGCTCTCGAAGCTGAAGGTCTACTCGGGCAGCGAGCACCCGCACGCCGCCCAGCAGCCGGTCCCGTTCGAGATCACCCAGGTCAAGCAGGGCTAGTCCCGGCCACCGCCGACCAGACAGAAAGCATCTGAGGAGAATCGTGGCTGAGACCACCGCCGAGACCCCCGTCATCGACGACGAGGCTGGCGTCGAGGAGTACACCACCGAGACCGAGGTCGTCGAGTCGGAGTACACCTCCGAGTCGCTCGCTTCCCGTTTCGGTGACCCCCAGCCGGCCGCCGGCCTGGGTCGTCGCAAGAACGCCATCGCCCGTGTCCGGATCGTTCCGGGCTCCGGCAAGTGGAAGATCAACGGTCGCACCCTTGAGGACTACTTCCCCAACAAGGTGCACCAGCAGGAAGTCAACGAGCCCTTCAAGGTGCTCGAGCTCGACGACCGCTACGACGTCATCGCCCGCATCGCGGGTGGCGGCGTGTCCGGCCAGGCCGGCGCCCTGCGCCTCGGTGTGGCCCGCGCCCTGAACGAGGCGGACGTGGACAACAACCGCGGCCCGCTGAAGAAGGCCGGCTTCCTCTCGCGCGACGACCGTGCGGTCGAGCGCAAGAAGGCCGGTCTCAAGAAGGCCCGCAAGGCCCCGCAGTACAGCAAGCGCTAAACAAGCGGCTTCGCTGCTATTGCTCGAACGCCCCGGCGGCACACTCCGTGCCCGCCGGGGCGTTCGGCTATCGGCGGCACGGGGCGTATACCTGGATGTATCCGGCTGCAACGCTCCGGTCCCGGACTCGACACCTTGATGTGCGGGGGCCCGCTCGTGGGACCCGTACCGCGTTTTTCGGAGGACACCAGTGGGACGACTCTTCGGTACGGACGGTGTGCGCGGCGTCGCGAACGCCGATCTGACGGCTGAGCTCGCGCTCGGCCTGTCGGTCGCCGCGGCGCATGTGCTCGCCGAGGCGGGTACGTTCGAGGGCCACCGCCCCGTGGCCGTCGTCGGACGAGATCCGCGCGCGTCCGGGGAGTTCCTGGAGGCCGCCGTCGTGGCCGGTCTCGCCAGCGCCGGCGTCGACGTCCTGCGGGTGGGCGTGCTGCCCACGCCGGCCGTCGCGTACCTCACCGGTGCGCTCGGCGCGGACCTCGGCGTGATGCTCTCCGCCAGCCACAACGCCATGCCGGACAACGGTGTCAAGTTCTTCGCCCGCGGCGGTCACAAGCTCGCCGACGAGCTGGAGGACCGGATCGAGCAGACCTACCGCTCCCACGCCTCCGGCGAGCCCTGGGACCGCCCCACGGGCGCCGGCGTCGGCCGTGTCCGCGACTACGACCAGGGCTTCGACAACTACGTCGCCCACCTGATCGGCGTCCTCCCCAACCGCCTCGACGGCCTCAAGGTCGTCATCGACGGCGCCCACGGCGCGGCCGCCCGGGTCTCCCCGGAGGCCTTCGCGCGGGCCGGCGCCGAGGTCGTCACCATCGGCACCGAGCCCGACGGCCTCAACATCAACCACGAGTGCGGCTCCACCCACCTGGAGAAGCTGCGGCACGCCGTCGTCGAGCACGGCGCGGACCTCGGCGTCGCCCACGACGGTGACGCCGACCGCTGCCTGGCCGTGGACGCCAAGGGCAACGAGGTCGACGGCGACCAGATCCTGGCCGTCCTGGCCCTCGCCATGCGCGAGGCGGGCTCGCTGCGCAAGAACACCGTCGTCGCCACCGTGATGTCCAACCTGGGCTTCAAGCTGGCCATGGAGCGCGAGGGCGTCGACTTCGTCCAGACCGCGGTCGGCGACCGCTACGTCCTGGAGGAGATGAAGGCCCACGGCTACGCCCTCGGCGGCGAGCAGTCCGGCCACGTCATCGTCCTCGACCACGCCACCACCGGCGACGGCACCCTGACCGGCCTGATGCTGGCCGCCCGGGTCTCCGCCACCGGCCGGTCCCTGGCCGACCTGGCCGGCGTCATGGAGCGGCTGCCGCAGGTCCTGATCAACGTCCGCGACGTCGACAAGACCCGGGTGAAGTCCTCGCCCGAGCTGACCGAGGCCGTCGAGACCGCCGAGCGCGAGCTGGGCTCCACCGGCCGGGTGCTGCTGCGCTCCTCCGGCACCGAGCCGCTCGTCCGCGTCATGGTGGAGGCCGCCGACATCGAGCAGGCGCGCACGGTCGCGCAGCGCCTCGCCGACGTCGTGAAGTCCGCCCTGGGCTAGTCCCGGGCCCGCCCCGGACCCCTACGCACGCGCCGCCCGCCCGGAACCGCTTCCGGGCCGGGCGGCGCGCGTGCGTACGCGCCCCTGGGTGCCCTCTCGGGTGCCCTCGTCCGGCATCGGCCGCTCTCGTCCGCTCTCGTCCGCCCTCGGCCGTCAGAGCTTGCGCAGGGAGAGCCGCTGCACCTTGTGGTCGGGGCCCTTGCGCAGGATCAGATTCGAGCGGCCGCGCGTGGGCGCCACGTTCTCCAGCAGGTTGGGCTTGTTGATGGTCCGCCAGTTCCGGCGCGCGTAGTCCAGGGCCTCCTCCTCGGAGACCTGGGTGTACTTGCGGAAGTACGAGTCGGGATCCTGGAAGGCGGTCTTCCGGAGCTTCTTGAAGCGCTCGTAGTACCAGCGCTCGATGTCCTCGGCGCGCGCGTCCACGTACACGCTGAAGTCGAAGAAGTCGGCGAGCCCGACGCGGGTGCGGCCGTCCGTGCCCGGCAGGGCCGGCTGGAGGACGTTCAGGCCCTCGATGATCAGGATGTCCGGGCGGTGCACGGTCAGCCGCTCGCCGGGCACGATGTCGTAGATCAGGTGGGAGTAGACGGGCGCCGAGACCTCGTCCCGGCCCGCCTTCACGTCCGCG
Organism: Streptomyces albireticuli; assembly: GCF_021228125.1. Taxonomy (GTDB): domain Bacteria; phylum Actinomycetota; class Actinomycetes; order Streptomycetales; family Streptomycetaceae; genus Streptomyces; species Streptomyces albireticuli. Next base: position 84,263 of record NZ_JAJQQS010000011.1, on the reverse strand, counting down.
ACGAAGCGGGTCAGGGCGCGCCGGTCGTAGGACTCGGGAAAGCCCTTCCGCGACATCAGGCCGCGGCGGTGCAGCTCGGCGTTGGGCAGCAGGAAGCCGTCCGTGGTCACGAGCTCCACGCGCGGGTGCTCCGGCCAGCGGGCCAGCAGCGCCTGGAGGAGGCGGGCCGTGGTCGACTTGCCGACCGCGACGCTGCCCGCGACGCCTATGACGAAGGGGGTCCCCGGCTGGGAGCCGTGGCCGCGGTCGCCGGCCTCCCCGAGGAAGGTGTTCAGCGTGCCGCGCAGCTGACTGGTCGCGCCGACGTAGAGATTGAGCAGGCGGGACAGCGGCAGATAGACGTCACGGACCTCGTCGAGGTCGATGACGTCGCCGAGCCCGCGCAGCCGCTCGACCTCGTCGGCGGTCAGCGGCAGCGGCGTGTTCTCGCGCAGCGCGCTCCACTCCGCGCGGGTCAGGTCCACGTACGGGGACGAGTCGGCGCGGCGGCGGTGCTGCGGCTGCTCTGTGGTGGTCGGCACGGGCCCATTGTGCGCGGGTGACGCTCGGTGCTCACTTCCGGGTGCTGGGTGAGGGTGTTCTTGTGTGGTTTGTGTGACTCGCGTGGTTCCAGTAGTGCCGCAAGGGGCTCCAGAAGGTGAAGTTCCACGAGATCCCTGTACCTACTGGCCGGTCAGTACTAGCGTCCCTGCCTCCTGACCGCCGCACCATGCTGGGGACGCCGTGTTGGTCATCCTTTCCCTGCGGGCCGCCGTGCGCAGGCTCGTATGCCGTGATCGCCGCGACGCGCGCGAGCGCGCCGCCCTGCCGGGCTGCGGGGACGGCCGCGGCCGCCCGCGCCCGCGCCGCCGCGTACGCCCGGGCGGGGCGGCGGGCGCCGGGCCCGGGACCCGGGACACGTTCGCCGCGCAGGTGTGCGGCGAACTGAGCGCCGAGCTGCCGGACGAGGACCTGGGCCAGGATCTGCACGACTGCCTGGACCGCTACGAGCTGGGCAGCAAGCCGCGCTGCGAGGAGGTCGAGTACCTGGAGCTGGTCCAGGAGGCCATCGACCGCATCGAACGGGGCCGTTGAGCCATTGGTGGCACCTCGGGCGGGGCCTGAGCCGTACGCTGCTGCGCATGTGCGGAATCGTTGGCTATGTGGGAGGGCAGTGCGCCCTCGACGTCGTATTGGCAGGGCTGCGGCGCCTGGAGTACCGCGGCTATGACTCGGCCGGGGTGGCGGTCCTGGCCGACGGCGGGCTCGCCTCGGCGAAGAAGGCGGGCAAGCTCGCCAACCTGGAGAAGGAGCTCTCGGACCGGCCGCTGCCCTCCGGCCCCACGGGCATCGGCCACACCCGCTGGGCCACCCACGGCGGCCCCACCGACGCCAACGCCCACCCGCACCTCGACAACGCGGGCCGGGTCGCGGTCGTCCACAACGGGATCATCGAGAACTTCGCGGAGCTGCGCGCGGAGCTGGCGGAGCGGGGCCACGCCCTGGGGTCGGAGACCGACACGGAGGTCGTCGCCCACCTGCTGGCGGAGTCCTTCTCCTCCTGCGGTGACCTCGCCGAGTCCATGCGGCAGGTGTGCCGCCGCCTGGAGGGCGCGTTCACGCTGGTCGCGGTGCACGCGGACGAGCCGGACGTGGTCGTCGGCGCCCGCCGCAACTCACCCCTGGTCGTCGGCGTCGGGGACGGCGAGGCCTTCCTCGCCTCCGACGTGGCCGCCTTCATCGCCCACACCCGGGAGGCGATCGAGCTGGGCCAGGACCAGGTCGTCGAGGCCCGCCGGGACGGCGTCACGGTCACGGACTTCGACGGCGCGCCCGCGGACGTCCGCGCGTACCACGTGGACTGGGACGCCTCGGCCGCCGAGAAGGGCGGCTACGACTACTTCATGCTCAAGGAGATCGCCGAGCAGCCGAAGGCCGTCGCCGACACCCTCCTCGGCCGCATCGACGCGACGGGCGCGCTGTCGCTGGACGAGGTGCGGATCCCCGCGTCCGTGCTGCGCGAGGTCGACAAGGTCGTCATCGTGGCGTGCGGCACGGCGTACCACGCCGGAATGATCGCCAAGTACGCGATCGAGCACTGGACCCGCATTCCGTGCGAGACGGAGCTGGCGAGCGAGTTCCGGTACCGGGACCCGATCCTGGACCAGCGGACGCTGGTGATCGCCATCAGCCAGTCCGGCGAGACCATGGACACCCTGATGGCCCTGCGGCACGCCCGCGAGCAGGGCGCGAAGGTCCTGGCGATCTGCAACACCAACGGCTCGACGATCCCTCGGGAGTCGGACGCGGTCCTGTACACGCACGCCGGCCCCGAGGTCGCCGTGGCCTCCACGAAGGCGTTCCTCACCCAGCTGGTGGCCTGCTACCTGGTGGCCCTGTACCTGGGCCAGGTGCGCGGCACCAAGTGGGGCGACGAGATCGTCTCGGTGATCCGCGAGCTCTCGGAGATCGCCACGCAGGTGGAGGAGGTCCTGGAGACCATGGAGCCGGTGCGCGAGCTGGCCCGCTCCCTGGCCGACAAGAACACCGTCCTCTTCCTCGGCCGGCACGTCGGCTACCCCGTGGCCCTGGAAGGCGCCCTCAAGCTCAAGGAGCTGGCGTACATGCACGCCGAGGGCTTCGCGGCGGGCGAGCTCAAGCACGGCCCGATCGCGCTCATCGAGCACGATGTGCCGGTGGTCGTGGTCGTCCCGTCCCCCCGGGGCCGCTCCGTCCTCCACGACAAGATCGTCTCCAACATCCAGGAGATCCGCGCCCGGGGCGCCCGTACGATCGTCATCGCCGAGCGCGGCGACGAGTCGGTCCACCCCTACGCCGACCACCTCATCGAGATCCCGGCCACGCCCGTCCTGCTCCAGCCGCTGGTCGCCACCGTGCCGTTGCAGGTCTTCGCCTGCGAGCTGGCCACGGCCCGCGGCAACGAGGTCGACCAGCCGCGCAACCTCGCGAAGTCGGTGACGGTCGAATGATCGTAGGAGTCGGCATCGACGTGGCCGAGATCGACCGCTTCGACGCGGCCCTCCGCCGCACCCCCGCCATGGCCGAACGCCTCTTCCTCGAACGCGAGCTCTACCTCCCGAGCGGCGAACGCCGCGGCATCGCCTCCCTCGCCGCCCGCTTCGCCGCGAAAGAGGCCGTGGCCAAGGCCCTGGGCGCCCCCGGCAATTTGCTCTGGACGGACGCCGAGGTCACGACGGAGAGCAGCGGGCAGCCGCGGCTGGTGGTGACGGGGACGGTGGCGGCCCGGGCGGAGGCGCTGGGGGTGACGTCGTGGCATGTGTCGCTGAGCCATGACGCGGGGGTCGCTTCCGCTGTGGTGATCGCGGAGAAGTAGCGTGCGCCGCGCGCAGCGCGGTGGTTTTCGGACGGCGAACGGCCCTTCGGGCGAGGGACGTTCACCGTTCCGGCGCAACTTCTTGCGGGTACCGTGCAGTTGTCACGGGAGAACGGAGCACCCCATGCCCCCGCACAGCGGTGAGCACACCGGCGCGCGCATCGCGCGATCGCGTAAGGTCCGGCGCCTGACCCAGCGCGAGCTGGCCGACCTGTCCCATGTCTCCTACAGCACGCTGACCAAGGTCGAGCAGGGTGCCCTGCCCGCGAGTCCGTCGGTCATCGGGGCCTTGGCCCGGGCGCTCTCGGTGCCGGTCACGGAGCTGACCGGGCAGCCCTATCTGGACGAGCTGCGGGCGGACCAGTTGGACGGGCTGATCCAGCCGATCCGCGAGGCGCTGAACGTCTACGACCTGGGAGCCGACCCGGACGTCGCCCCCCGTTCCGTGGAGGAGCTGGAGGCGCACGCCGAGGAGTTGTGCGCGCTGGTCCGGGTGACGAGCATCAAGCAGGCCGCCGCGGAGCTCCCCGGCCTGATCCACGAAGCCACCACCGCGGCGCACCTCGATGGCAAGGAGCGCAGTTGGCGCGTTCTCGCCAGTGCGTACCGCACGGCTTACGATGTGACCACGAAGCTCGGCTTCCTCGACCTGTGCACGGTCGCGCTGGACCGCCTGGACTGGGCCGCGCGGCGGGCCTCGGATCCGGTGCTGGTGGGGATGCGGCAGTACCTGCGGGCTCTGGCCTACTTGCGGGCCAGTGACTACCGGACCGGTAAGCGTCTGGTGCGCCTGGGGCTGTCCACGCTGGAGCAGGCGGAAGCCGGCCGTGTGCGTGATGTCGTCACGGGTCAGCTCCACCTGGGTGCCGCCGTGCTGGCGGGCCGGGACAAGGACGAGGACGCCGCCAACGGCCACCTGGACGAGGCTCGCCGGATCGCTGACCGTACGGGGCCGGCGGAGAAGGTCCACTGGCTGTCGTTCGGGCCCACCAACGTCTCCGTGCACCGGGTGAGCGTTCTCGCCGAGCTCGACCGGTACCCGGAAGCGGTGCGGGCGGCCGAGGGCGCGGCGGTCCCCGACTTCTGGCCGCCGTCCCGGCGGGCGCATCACTGCGCCGAGGTGGCGCGCTCCCAGATGTGGATCGGGCGGACGGACGCGGCCTTCAAGAGTTTGCAGCAGGCCCGGAAGCTGGCCCCTCAGCAGACCCGGTACCACCCCATGGTGCGGGAGACCTATGCCGGTCTGGAATCGGCGAAGCGGCGCATGCCTGACACCTTCAGCAACTACGGGTCTTGGCTGGGCGTGTAACTGCGAGTCAGGTAGTGGCCGGGGCTATCAGTCACCTCTGATAGTTCCGGCCTCACTGTGTCGGCACCCTGTGTGCACGAATGTCACCCGCCGTCTTCACGTACTCGGCGAACGGTACGGACTCGGCCTGCGCCCTGCGTTTCCACTCCCGGTACGGCGAGGCGTCGCCGCTGACGGCCTCGCGGCTGACCTGGGTCCCGTCGGGACGGAAGTTCAGGTGCACCACACGGGAGTCGTCGAACATCCACCAGTCGGTGGTGGTCAGCGGCAGGCCGTAGTCGTCGTGGGTGACGTCCAGGACGCGGATGTCCTCCCCGGCCCGGATGTTGCCGGGGATGCCCCAGGCGAACTGGTACCGCTGGTAGGCGGTGAGCGGCCGCCGGACGACACGCACCCGGCCGACGCGGCGCCCGGACGCCACGTAGCCGCGAACCCGCTCGTGCCAGCGGGCGTTGTGCCCCGGGGGCATCGGCTCGCCCCGGAGGAAGGCGGCCAGGCTCTCCGCCTCCCGGGGCATGGCGTAGGTCGGCTGCGCCTCGAATCGCCACGCGTCCGCCTGGAAGGCGTCGAAGGCCTTCCGCCACTCCTCACCATCCAAGTGCACGGACCGCCTCCTTCAGTACCGATTCCGGGATCTCCACGAGGGCTTCGCCGTCCGGTGCGGCGAAGCCACGGTAGACGTCGCCTTGGACGACGATGCTGCTCCTGCCTTCATGGCGGTACACGTTGGGGTAGTCGTCGTCAACGCACTGAGGCCCGCCGGACTTGCCGGTGAGCCGGGTCAGTTCCTGGCGCGTCATGGTGCCCCCTCGTCCCGGCCCCGCGTGGGGCCGCCGCCGGTCGACGCTAGTGAAGCGTCGGGTGGTGCGTCCACGTGCACTGCGGACTATTCCTGTTCCGGCATAAATGATCACGCGCTCCGCCCGCGCGGTCGCGTGCCGCGGGGCTCTGGGCGGTGCCGCACGAGTTGCGCCGACAAAGACGAACGGCCCCCAATACGAGGGCCGTTAGCCTCACTCCCGGGTGTGCCGGGAGTACCGTTCCGAGTGTCGAAGTCAGAACGGAGCTCAGTATGCCCGACGAGATTGACAAGTACATCGGCGCGCGGATCGCGGAGCGGCGCGCGGACCGGGGGCTCACTCAGCAGGGGCTGGCGATGCGGGCCCACGTCTCCAAGTCGCTGCTGTCGAAGGTGGAGTGCGGGCAGCGGCCCGCGTCGCCCGAGCTCGTCGCCGCTTGCGCGCGCGGCCTGGGTGTGATGCCCGCCGACCTGCTGGGGCAGCCCTACCTCGACGAGTTGCGGCGCGATCAGCTGGATCTGTTGATCCAGCCCATCCGGGAGGCCCTGAATCTGCACAACCTCGGCCACGATCCGAGTGTCCGGCCGCGCCCGCTGGAACAACTGGCCGCTGATCGCGACCGCATCTGCCTGCTCGTACACGAGACCGATCTCCGGAAGGCCGCGGCGGAGCTGCCCGCTCTGATGGTGGAGGCGATCGCCGTGGCCCACGCCACCGACGATCCCCGAGCGTGGGCCCTGCTGGGCGGGCTGGACCGGGTGGCGTTCAACGTCGCGGCGAAGTTCGGGTTCCACGACCTCTCGCTCCTGGCCGCCGGCCGGGCGGAGTACGCGTGCGAGCGCGCCCAGGATCCGTCGCTGGCGGCGATGGCGAAGTGGATGCACACCATCGCCTGCCTGCGCTCGGGTGAGTTCACGACCGGGAAGCGCCTGCACGCATTGGGGATCCGGTACGTGGAGGACGCCGCCGAAGGGCCGGAACGGGACGCGGTGATGGGTCAGATGAACCTGGCGGCCGCCCTGCTCGACGTCCGGTGCGGTGAGGCGGACGCGGCGCGGGGGCATCTGGAGGAGGCCGAGCGCTTCGCGCGGCGCACCGGGGACGTGACACCGGCTCGCTGGCTGGGCTCCGACCCTCCCGAGGCCGTGACGCCGGACCGGATCGGCTTCCGCGAGCGGGGCGTGCACTGGTACGTGTTCGGCCCGACCAACGTGGCGGCACACCGCATCTCCGCCCTGGCCGACCAGAACGACCATGCCCAGGCGGTGCGGGTCGGCCGGACGCTCCGCATTCCCCAGGGGTGGCCCGCCATGCGCGCCGGGCAGGTGCACATCGACCTGGCGCGCTCGCATCTGTGGACGGGGCAGGATGAAGCGGCGTTCCGCAGCCTGTTGGACGCCCAGCGCGTGGCACCTCAGCAGACGCGCTACCACCCGCAGGTGAGGGAGACCGTCGTGCAGCTCCGTAAGCGCGAGCGGCAGAGCCGGGGGACCTTGGCGCACTTCGCCGAGTGGGTCGGCGTCTGACCCCGGAAGTCACGGCTGGGAGGTTGCACAGATCGGTGCAACTTCCCGTGGCCAGGCGGCGGCAGGCTGGCGAGGTCAGCAAAGTCCCCCGCGACCGCGTGAACGGCCCGGGGGCGTGGCCCACGCTTACAAGGAGCGTCGACATGCGAGACCTTAGCCGCCGGATCACCCTCTGGGCGAGAGCCCGTTTCGGGTTCAGGACAGAACGGGGAGCGGCACCCGCGCCGGACGGCGTACGCGTACCGCGTCTGGTGATCGGGGCGCACGACATCAACATGCGGTACGTGGACGGGGAGGCCCGATGAGCGCGAGCGTGGGCGCGAGCCCCGGCGTCGTCGCCGTGCCCGTCCGGCAGGAGAGCTACAAGATGGTGGCCCCCACCAGCCCCGCCACCGCCAGGCTCGCCCGGGACTTCGTCACCGCCGCCCTCGTCGCGGCGGAGCGGCGGCTGCTGATCGAGGACGCGCGGATCTGCGTGTCGGACGCCGTCGCGAACGTCGTGCGGTGCGCGCGGGTGCCGGAGCTCAGCGTCGAGATGACCGTGAACGAGGAGAGCGTCGTCGTGGCCGTACGGGACGACGATCCCGCGCGGCCGCCGTGGCCGCGCGGGCCGCGGACGGCCGGGGAGGGCGGCCGGGGGCTCGGCCTCGTACGGCGGCTCGCGCACGCGTCCGGGGTGACGTGGGTGTGGGACGGGCTGGACCTCGTGGGCAAGCGGGTGTGGTTCGAGTTGCGGGAGGGGGCCGGCGGGCACCCGCACTGAGAGCGGGGGAGGCCCGGGCGGGGTGGCTCGTACGCCCGCTCGGGCCGCCTCGGAACCGTCGTCAACGCCTACGCTTGACCCTCCAGCTGAGGGAGACCCCAAGGTGGCGGACATGGACGACGACGCCCTCCATTCCATCGGTGACCTGGCCCGGCTGACCGGGCTCACGGTCAAGACCATCCGGTTCTGGTCCGATGCCGGAGTGGTGCCGCCGACCGCCCGCACCCCCGCGGGCTACCGGCTCTACGGCCAAGAGGCGCTCGCCCGCCTCGGCCTCGTCAGGACGCTGCGCGACCTCGGCGTCGGGCTCGTGGACATCCGGCGTGTGCTGGAGCGCGAGATCACCGTCACCGAGGTCGCCGCGGCGCACGCCGAGGCGCTGGAGGTGCAGATCCGCACGTTGCGGCTGCGCCGGGCCGTGCTGAGAACGGTGGCCGGACGCGGGGCGACACCCGAGGAGATGGAACTCATGCACAAGCTCGCGAACCTTTCGGACCAGGAACGCCGCCGCCTGATCCACGACTTCATCGACAACGCCTTCCAAGGTCTCGACGTCGACGACGCGTTCATGACGACGATGCGCGGCTCGGTCCCGGTACTGCCGGACGACCCGGCCCCGGAGCAGGTCGCCGCCTGGGTCGAGCTGGCCGAGCTCGTCCGGGACGAGGAGTTCCGCGCCGGGATGCGACGGGCCGCCGAGGACCAGGTGCGGGCCGCCAGGGAGGCCGGGCGGCCCGGTCCGGAGGAGACCCGGGAACTGGCCGAATTCATGCGGGCCCGGACGGACGCGGCCCGCGAGGCCGGGATCGACCCGGCGGGCGAGGAGGCCCGGCCGGTCGTCGACGAGCTCGTCCGGCGGAGCGCGGAGTTGTCGGGCCGGGAGGACGGGCCGGAGTTCCGGGAGTGGCTGCTGGAACGGCTGGAGATCGGCAATGACTCGCGGTACGAGCGGTACTGGCGGCTCGTCGCCGTCGTCAACGGCTGGCCGCTGACGCCCGGCATGGCACCGGCCGTGGAGTGGCTGAGCGCCGGGCTGCGGGCGGGAGGCGTCGGGGGCCGCGCCGAGGGGTGATCCGGCGGGGAGAGGGACGGGGGTAGGAGCGAGGTGGAGGGGGGTTTCCGGACCGGCCCCGCCGGGTTTGCGGTTCGGAAACCCGGACTGGCCCCGCCGGGTTTGCGGCTCGGCCCGCGCGGCAACCCCCGTCCGGCCCGAGAGGGCCCCGGCTCGGCCCGCGCGGTACCACCGGCATCGGCGCCACGCGCTCCCCCCGGCGCGCCCCGCACGGTCCCCTGCCTCGGCCTCGCGTGGTCCCCCCCCCGGCTCGGCCCGCGCGCGCCCCCCGCCCCGGTCCGCCCCGCGGAGCCTTCGGCTCCGCCCCCTCACCCCCTCCGATCCCCCACACCCGCACCTCATCTGGCGTATCGTCAGCGCCGCGCTCAGTCAGGCGGAGGCCAGGAGGGAGCGGGGCGTGCACCCGGCTAAGGAACGGATCGCGGCCGTATTCGGCCGGGCCCAGGGAAGCGGCTATCTGCTCACGCCGAACCTGGTGCTGACCGCCGCACACGTGATCGGTGACTGCGACACCCCGCGGGTCGTCGTGCCCGGCGGGGTCGGCCCGGTCCGCTGCCGTACGGTCTGGGCGCGCGACGACAGCCGGCGCTGCGACGCCGCCCTGCTGGTCGCCGAGCGGGACCTCGTCGACGCGGAGACCGCGGCCGCGTTCGAGCCGCTCGTCTGGGGCCGCGCCTACGACCTGCGGGCCTGGCCAGGTGCCCAGGCCGTCGGCTTCCCGCAGGTCCAGCGGGACGGGGACGACGAGCTCGACACCGAGCAGATCGTCGGCACCTTCAAGCCGGGCAGCAACCTCATCGGCGGCCGCCACGTCCTCGACAGCGAGCACGCCGCACCCGAGGAGCCCCCCGGCGGCGGCTCGCCGTGGGCCGGGATGTCCGGCTCCGCCGTCTTCGTCGACGGTCTCCTCGCCGGCGTCGTCTGCGCCGACCCCGGCGGCTGGCGGCACGGGCGCCTTACGGTCACCCCCTCGGCCACCCTGTGGTCGCACTTCCGGTTCCTCAGCGAGTGCCTGCTCGCCGGTCACAAACCGGAATCGCGTTCCCTTACCTCGCACCGGCAACTGGAGGTCGAGGTGTTCGAACAGCGGCTGCGGGACTACATCGTCGAGAAGGCCGGCGCGCTGACCATCATCGGCCTCACCCTCTCCGACGGCGAGGGCGAGACCTGGCCGCTGGACGCCGCGTACCTCAGCCTCGAACTGGTCGGCGCGGGCGGCCCCGCGGACGGGCGGGGCTTCGAGCCGCCCACCGGCGACCCGGCGGGCCCCGCCCGGTCCGTACCCGCTCCGCAGCGCGCCGAGGAGGCCCTGGCCGGGCAGCGGCGGGTCCTGCTGCGGGGCGCGGCCGGCTCGGGCAAGACCACCCTCCTGCAATGGCTGGCCACCATCACCGCCCGGGGCGACCTGCCGCCCGGCCTCGGCCACCTCAGCGGCTGCATGCCGCTCACCCTGCCGCTGCGGACCCTCATACGTCAGGGTGAACTTCCGCAGCCCGAGGAGTTCCTGGCCGCCGCGGCCCGGCCGCTCGCCGGACTGCCGGCCGCGCAGGGATGGGTGACCCGCCGGCTGGCCGAAGGCACCGCGCTGATCCTGATCGACGGCGTGGACGAGGTCCCCGAGGCCGACCGCCGGCGCACCCTGGCCTGGCTGAAGGACCTCCTGGCCGCGTATCCCGACGCGCGCTACGTCCTCACCACCCGTCCCTCCGCCGTGCGTGAGGGCTGGCTGTCGGACGCCGGGTTCACCGAGCTGGAGCTCCAGCCGATGAGCCGGGCCGACGTCGCCGCCTTCATCGACCGCTGGCACACCGCCGCCGGGCGGGCGGGCGACGAGCGGCTACGGGCGTTCCGCGACTCCCTGACCGCCGCGGTCGTCACCAAACGCGACCTCGGCCGGCTGGCCACCAACCCCCTGATGTGCGCGCTGATCTGCGCCCTCAACCGGTCCCGGCGCGGCTACCTGCCGCACGGCCGGATGGAGCTCTACCGGGCCGCGCTGGAGCTCCTCCTGATCCGCCGGGACCGCGAGCGCGACATCGTCGTCGGCCTGGAGGGCCCGGAGCTGGAACAGGCACAGACCGCCCTCCTCCAGAAGATCGCGTACTGGCTGATCCGCAACGGCCGTTCCGAGCTGGAGTGGGACCGGGCCGTCGAGATCCTCGACCGCGCCCTCCCCGCGATGCCCGCGGTCGCGGCGCGGGGCAGCGCGGAGGAGATCCTGCGCCATCTGGTGCTGCGGAGTGGTCTGCTGCGGCAGCCGACCAGCGAGACCCTGGACTTCATCCACCGGACGTTCCAGGACTACCTGGGCGCCCAGGCCGCCGTCGACGACTGGGACTTCGACCTCCTCGTCAACAGTGCCCACGACGACCAGTGGGAGGACGTCCTCCGCATGGGCGTCGGCCACGCACCGCCGCGCGCCCGCGCGGAGCTCCTCCGCAAGCTGCTGGAGCGCGGCGAGCGCGAGGAGCCCAACCGGTACCGGCTGCACCTGCTGGCCGCCGCCTGCCTGGAACAGGCGACGGAGGTCGACGCGGACGTCCGCACCCGGGTCGAGAAGGCGGCGGCGGAGCTGGTCCCGCCCCGCGACCAGGAGGCCGCGAAGGCGTTGGCGACGGCGGGGCAGGTGGTGCTGGACCTGCTGCCGGGGCCCGAGGGGCTCGACGACGTGGTCGCCCACGCGGTGGTCGTGGCGGCGACGACGGTGGCGGACGACCGGGCGATCCCGCTGCTGGCGCGGTACGCGACGCACCCGGCGCTACGGGTGCGGGCGCAGCTGGCGTGGGCGTGGGACCGGTTCGACACGGAGCATTACGCGGAGGCCGTGATCGGTCGGCTGCCCTGGGCGGACGCGCCCGTGGAGCAGCAGCTCCAGTTCGTGGCCAAGACGCCGCAGCAGCTGGCCGTGCTCAAGCGGTGGGGCGGCCGCCCCCGGATCCAGGTGAACGGGCCGCTGGCGGCGACCGGTCCGGCGGACCTGGCCACACCGGCGCTCGTGGACCTGTCCCTCCAGCAGTGTCCGGAGGTCGTCGACCTGCGGACGCTCGGGCACTGCGCACCGCTGCACAGACTGTGGATCGGGGCCACGAAGGGGATCTCGCATCTGTCGGAGCTGGACAGCAGCGCGCTGCGGACCCTTCACCTCACCCTGGACGAATGCCCGGACGGGCTGGACGCCCTGGCCGACATGCCGGAGCTCACCTCGCTGCGTCTGCACTGGCCCGAGCGCGGGCACCGGCGGTGGGAGACGCTGTCGCCGCCGTCCGGGCTGGCCCGCCTCGACCTGGGGCCGGGCCTGTGCACGACCCTGTGGTCGGCGGGGGTGCGGGGCCATCAGAGCCTCGAAACGGTGGCCTTCTACGTCATTCCCGACTCGGTCCTGAGGCGGCAGCTCGCCTTGGACACGCTCGACCGGCTCAGGGAGCTCGAAGTGACGGCGGAACATCCGGCCCTCCTCGACGAGGCGCCCCCGCTGCCTCAGGTGGAGAAGGTGACCTTGATCGACCCCGTCCGGCTGCCGGATCCGGCCCAGCTCCTCCGGGCCTATCCGCGCCTCGAGACCCTCCAGCTACGGGTGACCACGTCGGGCCCCGTCGACCTGGCGGCCTTCCGGGAGCTCGGACGCGCGCTGAAGCTGAACGTCGTCCATCGCGGGCCCCTGCTCCACGAGGAGCAGCTCCCCGAGAGCGTCGAACTGACCGCCCAGCCCTGGACCACCTGGATCACCCTCTAGCCTCGGCCAGCCGCCGGTCCAGCTCCGCGTCCAGGCGAGCGATCTCGTCCTCGTCGGGGTCGTAGCCGTTCCACTCGTGCAACAGGCGGCGGGCCTCGTCGGCGGCGGGTTCGCGTGCGGCCTCGTCGGGCACAGGGCACTCCCTTCGTCGAGCCGACAGCTCGTCGAGCCGAAAGCGTAGGGGCGCCCCCGCGTCAGGGCGGACACCCGTCACTCGTACGAGTGCCCCGTCACTTCCCCCCAAGCCCCCGCCAGCGCCCCCGCCACCCCCGAAGCCGTCAGCGGCGCCCCGCCCAGCGAGCGCGCCGCCAGCCCGTGCAGGTACGCCCCCACCGACGCCGCGTCCAGCCCCCGCAGGCCCGCCGCCAGGAGGGAGCCCGTGACGCCCGAGAGGACGTCGCCGCTGCCCGCCGTCGCCAGCCAGGGGGTGCCCGTGGGGTTGACGCGGACCGCCGTGCGGCCGGGGGCGGCGACGACCGTCGTCGAGCCCTTCAGGAGGGTGGTGGCGCCGAAGCGGGCGGCGAGCTCGCGGGCGGCGGCGAGGCGGGCGGCCTCGACGCGGGTGCGGGTGACGCCCAGCAGGGCCGCGGCCTCGCCCGCGTGCGGGGTCAGGACGGTTTCCGCGCCCCGTGCCCGTACGGTCTCCTCCGACAGCAGCCGCAGGCCGTCCGCGTCCACCAGGACCGGGACGTCCGAGGCGAGGACGTCGTCCAGGGCCCGGCGGGCCGCCGCGTCGTCGCCGGCGCCGGGGCCGACGACCCACGCCTGGACGCGGCCCGCCTTCGACGGCGGGCCCTCCGAGACGAGGGTCTCGGGGAAGCGGGCGACCACGGCATCCGCCGCCGGGCCCGCGTAGCGGACCGCGCCCGCGCCGCCGTGCAGGGCGCCCGCCACGGCCAGGACGGCCGCGCCGGGGTAGCGGGCGGAACCCGCGACCACGCCGACCACGCCCCGCCGGTACTTGTCGCTCTCCGCCGCCGGGCGCGGCAGCAGCGCCGCGACGTCCGCGTGCTGGAGCGCCTCGGCCTCGGGCCTGCGCGGCAGGTGCGGCCCCAGGCCGATGTCGATCAGGCGCAGCGCGCCCGCCCGCTCCCGGGCCGGGTCGACGAGCAGGCCCGGCTTGTAGGCGCCGAAGGTCACCGTGGCGTCCGCGCGCACCGTCGCCCCGCGCACCTCTCCGGTGTCCGCGTCGACGCCGCTCGGCAGGTCCACGGCCAGGACCAGGGCGCCCTCGGCGGCCGAGAGCAGCGCCTCGGCCTCCGGGCGCAGGCCGCCGCGGCCGCCGATGCCGACGATCCCGTCCACGACCAGGTCCGCGCGGCGCACCGCCCGGTCGCCGTCCTCGGCCGAGGCCACCCGGCCGCCCGCCGCCCGCAGCGCGGCCAGGCCGCCCGCGTGCGCCCGCTCCGGGGAGAGAAGCACCGCCGTCACGCCCGCCCCCCGGCGCGCCAGGCGCGCGCCCGCGTACAGCGCGTCCCCGCCGTTGTCGCCGCTCCCGACGAGGAGTGCCACCCGCGCCCCGTACGTACGCCCCAGCAGGTCCGAGCAGGCCGCCGCCAGCCCGGCGGCGGCGCGCTGCATCAGGGCGCCCTGGGGGAGCTGTGCCATGAGCGCGCGCTCGGCGGCCCGTACGGTCTCGACGCTGTAGGCAGTCCTCATGCCCCCAGTCTCACCGCCGGGCCGGGCGCCCGCCCCTGAAACGAGGCACCGGGCGAGCATGCGACGGGGCAACCGGCGGGGACCGGACACGGCACCGGACGGGGTACGCGGCGGGGCACCGGACAGGGCCCGCGGTGAGGCGCAGGACAGGGCACCGGCGAGTCCCGGGCGAAGCCCTCGGCGCGGCACCGCGCACGCCCCCGGCGGCCCACCCCGCACGCCCATCCCGCACGTCCTGAGACACTGACGGGGATGAACGAGACTCCGATGCGCGCCCGTGCCCTGGTCGACCTGGCCGCCCTGCGGGCCAACGTACGCGCGCTGCGCGCCCGCGCGCCCCAGGCGCAGCTGATGGCCGTGGTCAAGGCGGACGCGTACGGCCACGGCGCGGTGCCCTGCGCCCGCGCGGCCCGCCAGGCCGGTGCCACGTGGATCGGCACGGCCACCCCTCAGGAGGCGCTCGCGCTGCGCGCGGCCGGGGACGAGGGCCGGCTGATGTGCTGGCTGTGGACCCCGGGCGGGCCGTGGCGGGAGGCGATCGAGGCCGGCATCGACGTCTCCGTGAGCGGCGTGTGGGCCGTGGCGGAGATCCGGGAGGCCGTCCGGGCCGCGGGCCGCCCCGCGCGCGTCCAGCTGAAGATCGACACCGGTCTCGGCCGCAACGGCTGCCAGCCCGACGACTGGCCGGAACTGATCGCCGCCGCCCGCGCGGCCGAGGACGAGGGCGTCCTGCGCGTCACCGGCGTGTGGTCGCACTTCGCGTGCGCGGACGAGCCCGGCCACCCCTCCATCCAGGCCCAGCTGCGGGTCTTCCGGGACGCGGTCGGCTACGCCGAGCGGCAGGGCGTCCGGCCGGAGGTGCGGCACATAGCCAACTCCCCGGCCATGCTCACGCTGCCGGAGACCCACTTCGACCTGGTACGGACCGGTGTCGCGGTCTACGGCGTCTCGCCGAGCCCCGAGATCGGCACCCCGCAGGAGCTGGGCCTGCGCCCGGTGATGACGCTGTCCGCCTCCCTCGCCTCCGTCAAGCGGGTGCCGGGCGGGCACGGTGTCTCGTACGGGCATCACTACATCACCCCGGGAGCCACTACCCTCGCCCTGGTTCCCGTCGGTTACGCGGACGGGATCCCGCGCGCCGGGTCCGGCACCGGGCCGGTGCTGATCGGCGGGAAGTGGCGGACGGTCGCCGGCCGGGTGGCCATGGACCAGTTCGTGGTCGACCTCGGCGGTGACACGGCCCGGGTCGGCGACGAGGCGGTGCTGTTCGGGCCGGGTGACCGGGGCGAGCCGACCGCCGAGGACTGGGCGCGGGCCACGGGCACCATCGCGTACGAGGTCGTGACACGCATCTCGAACCGGGTACCACGCGTCTATGTCGGTGAGGAACCCGGCGCGGACGCGGGCCCGGGCGCGGGTACGAACGTGAACGAGAGCGTGAACCAGCAGCGGAGCTAGGACACGGGGGTCACGGAATGAGCGACAGCGCGAACACGGGCGGGGACATGGCGGCCACGGCCGCCTCCGTGCTCACGGCGGCCACGGCGGTCACGGAGGCCACCGCCCCCGCCGCTCCGGCCGGCCGGTGGCGCGGGGCGGGGATCGCGGGCGCGGCGCTCGGCGTCGTGGCCGCCGGAGCCGCCGTCGGGGTCGCCGTGGAGCGGCTCACCGTGGGGCGGGGGATACGCCGTAAGGCCCGCCTGGAGCTGGACTCCTCCGGTCCGTACGGGACGCTGCGCGGCACGCCCGGCACCGCGGTCGCCGAGGACGGCACCCGGCTGGCCTACGAGGTCGACGAGATCGGCCCCGGGCCCGCCAAGCGGTTCCTCGGACGCCGCCCCGCGCCGCCCGTCACGGTGGTCTTCAGCCACGGCTACTGCCTCCAGCAGGATGCCTGGCACTTCCAGCGCGCCGCCCTGCGGGGCGCCGTCCGCACCGTCTTCTGGGACCAGCGCAGCCACGGCCGCTCCGAGCGCGCCCGTACGCCCGGCGTCTCCATCGACCTCCTCGGCCGCGACCTCAAGGCCGTGATCGACGCCGCCGCGCCCGAGGGGCCGCTGGTGCTGGTGGGGCACTCGATGGGCGGTATGACGATGATGGCGCTCGCCGCCCAGTACCCCGAGCTGATCGCCGAGCGCGTCGTCGGCGCCGCCTTCATCGGGACGTCCTCCGGGGGGATGGCCGAGAACACCTACGGTCTCCCGGCCGCCGGGATGAGCGTGGTGCGGCGCCTCCTGCCGGGCGCGCTCAAGCTGATGTCCGCGCAGCCGGAGCTGGTCGAGAAGGGGCGGAAGGCCACCGCCGAGCTCATCGGCGGGATCATCAAGCGCTACTCCTTCGGCGCGAAGGACGTGGACCCCGGCGTGGCGCGGTTCGGCGAGCGGCTGATCGAGGCCACCCCGGTCGACATCGTCGCCGCCTTCTACCCCGTCTTCGCCGAGCACGAGAAGCGGGCGGCGCTGCGCGCCTTCGACCACCGGCCCGTGCTCGTCCTCGCCGGTGAGCGGGACATGGTCACGCCGTACGAGCACAGCGAGGCCATCGCGGAGGCCCTGCCGGCCGCCCGGCTCGTGTGCGTGCCCGGTGCGGGCCACATGGTGATGCTGGAGCAGCCCGGAACGGTCGACGACCAGCTGGCCGAACTGCTGGCGTCGGCCGGCGCGAGTGGCGTACAGGCGGGGCTGCGGCACGCGGCCGGAGCGCGGCGCCGGGGCTGAGCCCCGTACCATCGGCGGGTATGAACGCCCCGAACGCCCGGCCTGACGCCGCAGCCACCGTCGCCACCGCCATCTCCGCCACCTCCGCCCAGGTCACCGTCAAGTCCGCCGAGGGCATGCGGGACTTGGGCCGTCGCCTCGCGGCCCTGCTGCGCCCCGGCGACCTGCTGCTCCTCACGGGTGAGCTGGGCGCCGGCAAGACGACCCTGACGCGCGGCCTCGGCGAGGGCCTCGGCGTGCGGGGCGCCGTGACGTCCCCGACCTTCGTGATCGCCCGCGCCCACCCGCCCCTCGGCGACGGCCCGGCCCTGGTCCACGTCGACGCCTACCGGCTGAACGGCGGTCTCGACGAGATGGAGGACCTGGACCTCGACGTCTCGCTGCCGGAGTCGGTGATCGTCGTGGAGTGGGGCGACGGCAAGGTCGAGGAGCTGTCCGAGGACCGGCTGCACGTCGTCATCGAGCGCGCCGAGGGCGCGGACGGGCTCGCCCTGGACGAGGCCGACGACGTCCGCACGGTGACCCTGGCGGGCGTGGGCTCGCGCTGGGCGGGTGTGGACCTCACGCCGCTGGGGTGAGGTCTGGCGTGCTGCCTGGGGCGGCGCCTGGGGTGACGTCTGGCGTGATGCCCGGGTGACGCCTGGGGCGATGCCTGTCGTGACGCCTGGCGTGATGCCCGGGATGACGTCCGGCGTGAGGCCAGGGGTGCCGGGTGGTGCTCGGGGCGTGTGGGATCTCCGCGCGCCTTCCCGTATTCCGACAAGCCGTCGGGAAGATGTTGCGCAGGCGGTATCCGG
The DNA here is from genome assembly GCF_021228125.1 of Streptomyces albireticuli. Taxonomy (GTDB): domain Bacteria; phylum Actinomycetota; class Actinomycetes; order Streptomycetales; family Streptomycetaceae; genus Streptomyces; species Streptomyces albireticuli. The sequence goes on along the minus strand of NZ_JAJQQS010000011.1, from coordinate 66,553 downwards.
CGTGGTCACATGGAGGCAGAGACATGGTTAGGTCTACCTAACCTTGCCCAGCTGCCCCAGGAGGCGCCCATGTCGGCCCACGAGCCTGCTGCCGAGCCTGTCGCCGCCGCGGCCCATGAGAAGGCCTATGAGAACCGCCGCCCCGAGGAACTGAGCGGCGAGCGGCTTCCGGCCATGTCGATGCGGGATCTTCTGGCGGCTTGTGCGGCGGCGGACGCGGTGTCGACACCGCCGCGCGCGCCGGAGGCGCGTGAAGGTTCCGAGGGGGAGCGGGACGCGGCGTAGCCGCGGTTAGCCCGTACGGGGGAGGGATGACGCCTCCGGCGGATTTTCCCCGGCCCCGCCCCTTCCCGGAACCGGGGAGGACCCCGGACCCCCGGCCGTGCTGACGCACCGTGGTCTCGGACTCCCCGGCCACCGCTGGGAGGGCCCCGGCCGGGCTGGACTCCGCTCCTGTCCGAGGTCGGCTTCCTCTGCGCCAGGGGCGGTCTTCCCGCCCGGTCCCGGGCGACAACTCAGCCCGTCCGGCGTTTGAGGACACCGCGCGTCAGCGCGGAAAAGGGGGCCCGGGAGGCTCGCCCCCGGTCACGGGAAGGGGCGGGCAGGGGAAACCCCGGCCCCTACGGGGCACCCTGGTCCCTGCGGGGCACCCAGGTCCCTACGGGACCACGACCACCTTCGCCCCGTTCACCGCCACGTTCCACAGCGCCAGCCCGTCCGCCGGCTTCTCCCGGATGCCGCCCGTCTTCTTCGTCGAGGCGGGGTCCGGCAGCGACCCGTCCACCGCCGCGCTGAACCCGAACACCACCCCGTTCGCGTCACGGTGGAAACGCACGATGTGCTCGATCCGGGTGTTGTCCGAGCCCAGGCCCGTGGGGTCGCGGGACGTGACCTTGTACGGGCCGACCGGGGGGTTCACGGTGCTGGGGGCGACCTCGAAGGTGCGGGTGACCTTTCCGTCGGCGCCGACCAGCCAGACGCGCTTCTGCGCGAGGGCGTAGACGACGCGGGCGCCGGTGCCGGAGTTGGCGGGAAGCGCCGTCGCGGCTTCCTTCTCCTTGGCCGCCTGGTCCTGGCCCGCCTTGTCCTGGCCGTCCTGGCCCTTTTCCTTACCGGACGGCGAGGAGGCGGACGGGCGGGGGCGGTCGGGCGCGGCCTCGGCCTGGAAGGCGAGGAAGCCGACGCCGCCCAGCGCCGCGGCGGTGAGCGCGGCCACTATGATCCCCGAACTGCGTGCCACGGCGGCGCACCCTTTCGTCCTGCGTACGGCTATGCGGCTGACCGTAGCACCCGCGTACGCCCCCGCCGCGCCCTCGGCGCGGGCGCACGCGGGCACCGCCCGCCCCGTGGCGCGCCGTAGGCTGTCAGTGTGCTGCTGCTCGCTCTTGATACCGCCACCCCCGCCGTCACCGTCGCTCTTCACGACGGCGACAAAGTCATCGCCGAATCGCGTCAGGTGGACGCCCGCAGGCACGGTGAGCTGCTGCTCCCGGCCGTCGACCGGGTGCTCGGCGAGGCCGGCCGCACGCTGGACGCCGTGACCGGCATCGTCGTCGGCGTCGGCCCCGGCCCGTACACCGGCCTGCGCGTCGGCATCGTCACCGCCGCGACCTTCGGCGCCGCGCTCTCGGTGCCCGTCCACGGCCTGTGCTCCCTGGACGGCATCGCCTACGCCGCCGGCCAGGCCGGGCTGGAGGGCGAGTTCGTCGTCGCGACGGACGCCCGCCGCAAGGAGGTCTACTGGGCCCGGTACGCCGACGCCCGCACCCGGGTCACCGAGCCCGCCGTGGACCGCCCCGCCGACCTCACTGAGCCGCTCGCGGGCCTCACCGCCATCGGCGCGGGCGCCGTGCTCTACCCCGACGCCTTCACGGACGTACGGGCCGACATGCCCGAGCACCAGTACGCGGGCGCGCTGGCCGCCCTCGCCGCGGAGAAGCTCCGCACGGGCGGCGAGTTCCTGCCCGACCAGCCGCTGTACCTGCGCCGTCCGGACGCCAAGGTCCCGGCCAACTACAAGGTGGTCACCCCGCAGTGACCGGCACGGTGCGGATCCGCGAGATGCGCTGGTGGGACATCGCGCCGGTGCTGGAGCTGGAGCGCGCGCTCTTCCCGGACGACGCCTGGTCGAAGGGCCTGTTCTGGTCCGAGCTGGCGCACGCGCGCGGCGCGGGCGCCAACCGCCGGTACGTGGTGGCCGAGTGGGCCGACCCGGGCGCCGCGCCCGAGGCGGCCCCCGGCCCGGCCGAGGGCGGCGCCCCGGGCTCCGGCCCCGCGGGCGTGGCGGGCCGCCATGTGGACGCCACCGACGAGCCGACGGGCGCGGGCGCGTCCGGCGCGGGCACCGGCGGCCGGATCGTCGGCTACGCCGGCCTCGCCGCGATCGACGGCACGGGTGACGTCCAGACCATCGCCGTCGCCTCCGACCACTGGGGCACCGGCCTCGGCGCCCGTCTGCTCACCGAGCTCCTCACCACCGCGACCGCCTTCGAGTGCCGCGAGGTGCTCCTGGAGGTCCGGGTCGACAACACCCGTGCCCAGCGGCTCTACGAACGCTTCGGCTTCGAACCCGTCGGTGTCCGCCGCGGCTACTACCAGCCCGGTAACGTCGACGCCCTCGTCATGCGCCTCACCGACCCCGACTCGGCAGTGCGAGGTACCACCCATGGCCCTGAGAGCTGATGAACCCCTTGTCCTAGGCATCGAGACCTCCTGCGACGAGACGGGTGTCGGCATCGTCCGCGGCCACACCCTCCTCGCCGACGCCGTCGCCTCCAGCGTCGACGAACACGCCCGCTTCGGCGGCGTCGTCCCCGAGGTCGCGAGCCGCGCCCATCTGGAGGCGATGGTCCCGACCGTCGAGCGGGCACTGAAGGAGGCGGGCGTCCGCGCCCGCGACCTGGACGGCGTCACCGTCACGGCCGGCCCCGGCCTCGCGGGCGCGCTGCTCGTCGGCGTCGCGGCGGCCAAGGCGTACGCGTACGCCCTCGGCAAGCCCCTCTACGGCGTCAACCACCTCGCCTCGCACATCTGCGTGGACCAGCTCGAACACGGCGCGCTGCCCGAGCCGACCATGGCCCTGCTGGTCAGCGGCGGGCACTCCTCGCTGCTGCTGGCCCCCGACATCACCTCCGACGTCCGCCCGCTGGGCTCGACGGTCGACGACGCCGCGGGCGAGGCGTTCGACAAGGTGGCCCGCGTCCTGCACCTCGGCTTCCCCGGCGGCCCCGTGATCGACCGCTACGCCCGCGAGGGCGACCCCGAAGCGATCCGCTTCCCGCGCGGCCTGACCGGCTCACGCGACCCCGTCTACGACTTCTCCTTCTCCGGCCTCAAGACCGCTGTCGCCCGCTGGATCGAGGCCAAACGGGCGGCGGGCGAGGAAGTGCCGGTCGCGGACGTCGCCGCGTCCTTCCAGGAGGCTGTCGTGGACGTCCTCACCCGTAAGGCCGTCCGGGCCTGCGTGGACAACGGCGTCGACCACCTCATGATCGGCGGCGGCGTCGCCGCCAACACCCGGCTGCGGGCCCTGGCCGCGCGCCGCTGCGAGGACGCGGGCATCACGCTGCGCGTGCCCCGCCCGAAGCTGTGCACGGACAACGGCGCCATGGTCGCGGCGCTGGGCGCGGAGATGGTCGCGCGGGGCCGTACGGCGTCCTCGTGGGGCCTGTCGGCGGACTCCTCGCTGCCGGTGACGGAGACGCACGTACCGGCCGGGGACGACGACCCCCACGGCTCCCACCGCCCCCGCGCGCACGGTCGTGACCACGACCATGACCACGGCCACGACCATGACCACGACCACGACCACGTACACGAACTGAGCAAGAGGAACCTCTACGACCCGTGACGCCCCTGCCGCCACCCCCTCCTCCCGCGCACATACGTACCTGGCCGGACCGCCCGGCCCTGCTCGCCGACCGGGCCCGTGCCCTCGACCACCTCGTCCACGCCCAACTCGCCCCGGGGCGGCTGCTGCTCCTGTGGCTGCTGAGTGCCCTGACGGCCCTCGGCTGGGTGTTCGCCGTGCTGGGACTCGAAGCCGCCGCGGACGGCGGCGTGGTCCGGTACCTCCACGCGGCGGCCTTCCTCGCCCTGGCCGGCTGCGCGGCCGTACCCTCGGTCCTCGGCCTCGCCTCCGGCCTCCGCAAGGACCGCCGGGCCCGCGAACGCCTGCGCCGCTGGGCGGCCCTGGACCGTGACCCTTACGGCGACCGCGCGTACCGGGCGGCGGGCCTCACCCGGCTCTGGCTGCTGATGTCGCTGCTCCCGTCGGCGGGCGCGGTGATCGTCGCCGGGGCGTACGTGGCGGAGGTGTCCTCGCGACCCCTGGGGGAGATCGACGGCTCGACATACGCCTACGCGGTCGGCCTGACGGCTTCCCTGGCCTTCCCCGGCACCCAGGGCCTGGCCAAGGCGCTGGCGCACCGGCGGTGGGCGCGGGGGATGGAGGGCGGGGAGGCCGGGCCGGTGCCTCGCCACGTGTGAGCCGGGCGGGCTTGCCGCGCTGATCCGTCCGTCATTCGTCGGTACGGCTTTATCCGCCGGCCGGGCCGTCCTTCGCTAGTCCGGCCGCCACCCGCTCATTCCCGTCGCGTCCATGCCCTCCGCGGCCTCGGCCTTCGCCTCGGACGGCGCGCCGCCCCGCAGTCGTTCCACGTCCGACGGCCGTACCTGGATCGCCAGCAGCGCGATCACCGCCGCCACCACCGTGAAGGCCGCCGCCACGACGAACGCCGCGGAGACCCCGGAGGTCAGTACCTCGTCCGACCACGGGCGCGGCAGTTGCCCCGTGCGCCGGAAGGCGAGGCGCTCCGGTGGGGTGGCGGTTTCGAGGAAGCGGGGGACCTGGGTGCGGGCCTCGTCGCGGCTGGCCGTGCCGAAGACCGTGACCAGGATGGACAGGCCCAGCGAACCGCCCACCTGCTGGGTGGCGTTCAGCAGGCCGGACGCGGCGCCCGACTCGTGCGGGGGCACGCCGGAGACGGCCATCAGGGTCAGCGAGACGAACTGCATGCCCATGCCCAGGCTGAAGACGAGCATGGGGCCGAGGACGCTGCCCAGGTACGTGGAGTGGACGTCGGTGAGGGTCAGCCAGCTCAGTCCGCCGGCCGCCAGGATCGCGCCGACCACCATGAACGGCTTGGGCCCGTACCGCGGCAGGAGCTGGGAGGCCAGGCCCGCGCCGACGGCGATGACGGCGCTCACCGGCAGGAAGGCCAGCCCGGCCCGCAACGGGCTGAAGCCCAGCACGTTCTGCACGAACAGGGTGAGGAAGAAGAACATGCCGAAGATCGCGGCGGCGAGGCTCAGCATGATCCCGTACGTGCCCGCCCGGTTGCGGTCGGCGAACATCCTCAGCGGGGTGATCGGCTGCTTCGAACGCGACTCGACGAGGACGAAAGCCGCGAGGAGCAGCAGCGCCGCGCCGAACGAGGCCAGGGTGACGCCGTCCCGCCAGCCCTCCTGGGCGGCGCGGATGAAGCCGTAGACCAGCAGGGCCATGCCGAGCGTCGAGGTGAGGGCACCGGCGAGGTCGAAGTGGCCCGGGTGGCGTTCGGACTCGCTGATGCAGTGGGGTGTGGCGAGGGCGATGAGTAGGCCGATGGGGACGTTCACGAAGAGCACCCAGCGCCAGTCCAGCCACTGGACGAGCATGCCGCCCGCCAGCAGGCCGATGGCGCCGCCGCCCGCGGACACCGCGGCGAAGACGCCGAACGCCCGGTTGCGGGCGGGGCCTTCCGTGAAGGTGGTGGTGATCAGAGCGAGCGAGGTCGGCGAGGCGATCGCGCCGCCCACACCCTGGAGCGCGCGGGCGGCCAGCAACTGGCCGGAGTCCTGGGCCAGGCCGCCGAGCAGCGAGGCGAGGACGAACAGCAGCACGCCGAAGACGAAGACCCGGCGCCGGCCGAGGATGTCACCGGCCCGGCCGCCGAGGAGCAGCAGGCCGCCGAAGGTGAGCGTGTAGGCGTTGACCACCCAGGCCAGGCCGGTGGTGGAGAAGTGCAGGGAGCTCTGGATGTGCGGCAGGGCGATGTTCACGATGGTGATGTCGAGGACCACCATCAGCTGGCACGAGGCGATGACGAGGAGCGCGACCCCGTTGCCGCGCGCGTGCGCGGTGCCGGGCCCCGGAGCGCCGGGGCCCGTGGCCGGAAGCGGAGTCGGCTGAGAGCTCGTCATGGCGGTGGTGCGTCGTGCGCGTCCTGCGCGTCGCGTCCCGGCCCGCGACGGTTCCGCGGCCCGGCGACAGGTGCGGTTCGCACCTTTGTCCACCGTAAGGCCGCTTTCCGGACGCGGCCATTCGGGTGATCGGGCGATCGGGGGCGATCGGGGGCGTGAGACGCGGGGATCGCTACGCGCGCGCCGGGTGCCCCGGACGGGCGACCGGCCTCCCGGAGCGCTACGCGTGCGCCGGGTGCCCCAGCAGCATCGTCGGGGCCCCGGCCACCCGGGTGAGCAGGATCGTGCAGGAGTTCGCGCCGTCGAGCTTGAGCTTCTTGCGGAGCTCTTCCGGCTCCACCGCCGAGCCGCGCTTCTTCACGGTCACGACGCCGACCTTCCGCTCGCGCAGCAGGGCCTTGAGCTTCTTCAGGTTGAACGGCATCACGTCGGTGATCTCGTACGCCGCGGCGTACGGCGTCTCCACCAGGCGGTCCGACGTCACATAGGCGATCGTCTCGTCGATCAGCCCGCCCGCCACCCGCTCCGCGACGTCCGCGACCAGATGTGCGCGGATCACCGCGCCGTCCGGCTCGTAGAGATAGCGGCCCACGGGGCGCACGGCGGGGTCCGGGAGTCCGGCGCCCACCAGCGTGTGCGCGCCCGGCAGCAGCGTCGCGCGCCGGGTGCCCGGGGCCGTGCCGAACCAGAGCACGGCCTCCTTCACATCGCCGCCGTCCGAGATCCACTCGGCCTCTGCCCCGTCCGGGACGGCCTCGTGGGGGACACCCGGGGCGATCTTGAGGGCGGCGTGCGGGGCCTTGAGGGCCGCCCCGACCGCCCAGGAGAGCGGCGGGGAGTACGCCTCGGGGTCGAAGATCCGGCCCCGGCCGCCCCGCCGCGCGGGGTCGACGAAGACGGCGTCGTACCCCGTGGTGTCGATCTCCGCGACATCCGCGCAGCGCACCTCGATCAGCTCCGCGAGCCCCAGCGCCTCCGCGTTGGCCCGGGCGGCCTCGCAGGTCAGCGGGTCGCGGTCGACGGCCAGGACCCGGATGCCCAGCCGGGCCAGGGCGATCGCGTCGCCGCCGATGCCGCAGCACAGATCGGCCACCGAGCGGATCCCGAGACCGGCGAAGCGCGCGGCGCGGTACTCGGCCACGGACTTGCGGGTGGACTGCTCGACGCCGTTCGGGGTGAAGAACATGCGGAACGCGTCCTCGGCGCCGAACTTCGCGACCGCCCGCTGCCGCAGCCGGGCCTGCCCGAGGGCCGCCGAGACCAGCTCGGCGGGGTGGTCCCGGCGCAGCCGGGTGGCCGTGGCGAGCTCCTGGGCGGGGTCGTGGTCGCGGAGGTCCGCGAGGAGCCGCCGGCCCTCGTCGGTGAGGAGGGCGGCGAAGGCGTGGAGGCTGGCGGCGGTCTGCGTGTTCGGTGCGGGCACGTGTCTCATTCTCGCCGACCCCCGCCCCGGGACGGAGGGCCGGACGGGATCGTCACTCGAATACATGAACAACAATCGGAAGGGTGAGTCCCTCCATATCCGGCCCCCGGGCCCCTCGCCACCGTTTCCGTACCGCAGGGCCCGTCTGTGCCGCGGCCCTGCTCCTGGCCGGGCTGCTCGCGGGCTGTTCGTCGGGATCCTCCTCCGGCCCGGACAAAGCGGCCGGCTCGCCCTCCGCCCGTACGGGCACGGGCGCGGCCTCCCCGAGCCCCGCCGCGCCGGACCCGGAGACCTACCGCCGCTGGGGGCTCGACAAACCGCTGGCCGCGCCCCCGAAGCCGCCCACGGCCGGACTGACGGACGGGATGCGGCCGGGCGACGCGCCCAAGGTCGTCAAGCGGGTGCCCACCCAGGACAAGGTCGTCTTCGTGACCTTCGACGACGGGGCCGAGAAGGACCCCGAGTTCGTGAAGATGGCCGAGGACCTCAAACTGCCGTTCTCGATGTTCCTTACGGACGACATCGCCCGCGCGGGCAGCGGCTACGACTACTTCGAGCGGTTGCGGGGCGAGGCGGGCGCCGACGGGAAGCGCAACGGCGTCCACAACCACACCCTCTCGCACCCCAACCTCCGCACGCTGCCGCCCGAGGCTCAGCGCCGGGAGGTGTGCGGGCAGCAGGAGGCGCTGGAGAAGCGGTTCGGCACGCGCCCGGCCCTCTTCCGCCCGCCTTACGGCAACTACAACGACGCGACGCTGACGGCGGCGGGCGACTGCGGTGTGAAGGCGGTCGTGCTGTGGGAGGCGACGATGCAGATCAACGACATGCGCTACGCGGACGGCGGCAAGCTGCGCGCGGGCGACATCGTGCTGGCGCACTTCCGCGGGCCGCAGGAGCTCAAGGGCACGTCCATGACCCGGCACGTCACCAACATGCTGCGGAGCATCCAGCGGCAGGGGTTCACGGTGGCCCGTCTGGAGGATTACGTGTAGGGCCGTGCCCACGGAGGGGGCGTGCGCTCGGAGAGGGCCGTGCGCTCGGAGAGGGCAGGGGGCCGTGGGCACGGGGCGGCCGGGCCGGGTGCGCGGGGCGGCCGGGGCCGGGCACGCGCGAGCGGGCAGGGTTGTCCGCGCCGAGCGGCGCCGTAGGCGCCATGCGGAGAATCCGGAGGATTACGACCCCCGGCGCGCGGGCAGATCCACCTCCGCGCCGGATCACCGGGCACGCCGCCCGACCGGCCGGGACGCCTCGTGCGACCACCGCGCGACGGAGCCGGGCCCGCGCCCGTCCGCCCGGCGGGGTGCGTACCCCCAGGGGTGAACCGGTGAGCTCGCCGCACGGCGAATTGGCACTCCGCTTGACCGAGTGCTAACCGCGTCATAGTCTCGGCTCCGTTGGCACTCTCCACTCGGGAGTGCCAGCCACAGCGACGGGCAGGATCCGGCACCCGCGACGACGGATGCTCCTGGTCGCCACCTCAGACAGATAACCCCGTGAGATCTCCGAAGGGGGAGGTCGGATCGTGACGACCACCAGCTCCAAGGTTGCCATCAAGCCGCTCGAGGACCGCATCGTGGTCCAGCCGCTCGACGCCGAGCAGACCACGGCCTCGGGCCTGGTCATTCCGGACACCGCCAAGGAGAAGCCCCAGGAGGGCGTCGTCCTGGCCGTGGGCCCGGGCCGCTTCGAGGAGGGCAACCGCCTTCCGCTCGACGTCTCCGTCGGCGATGTCGTGCTCTACAGCAAGTACGGCGGCACCGAGGTGAAGTACAACGGCGAGGAGTACCTCGTCCTCTCGGCTCGCGACGTTCTCGCGATCATCGAGAAGTAAGCCGGGGGTCCGGGGGTCGCTCCCCGGGCCGGTGCTGCACCCCGTTTGATGTGATCTGTGCCCTGGTCCCCGTGTCATTTCGACAATTGGGCACCAGGGCGCAGTTCGTTTGAGAGGACTTGAAGCAACTCATGGCGAAGATCCTGAAGTTCGACGAGGATGCCCGTCGCGCCCTCGAGCGTGGCGTCAACAAGCTGGCCGACACGGTCAAGGTGACGATCGGCCCCAAGGGCCGCAACGTCGTCATCGACAAGAAGTTCGGTGCCCCGACCATCACCAACGACGGTGTCACCATCGCGCGTGAGGTCGAGCTCGACGACCCCTACGAGAACCTCGGCGCCCAGCTCGTCAAGGAGGTGGCGACCAAGACCAACGACATCGCGGGTGACGGCACCACCACCGCGACCGTGCTGGCCCAGGCGCTGGTCCGCGAGGGTCTGCGCAACGTCGCCGCCGGCGCCTCCCCGGCCTCCCTGAAGAAGGGCATCGACGCCGCGGTCAAGGCCGTCTCCGACGAGCTGCTCGCGACCGCCCGTCCGATCGAGGACAAGTCCGACATCGCCGCCGTCGCCGCCCTGTCCGCCCAGGACAAGCAGGTCGGCGAGCTCATCGCCGAGGCGATGGACAAGGTCGGCAAGGACGGTGTCATCACCGTCGAGGAGTCGAACACCTTCGGCCTGGAGCTCGACTTCACCGAGGGCATGGCCTTCGACAAGGGCTACCTGTCCCCCTACATGGTGACCGACCAGGAGCGTATGGAGGCCGTCCTCGACGACCCGTACATCCTGATCCACCAGGGCAAGATCTCCTCGATCCAGGACCTGCTGCCGCTGCTGGAGAAGGTCATCCAGGCCGGCGCCAGCAAGCCGCTGCTGATCATCGCCGAGGACGTCGAGGGCGAGGCGCTCTCCACCCTCGTCGTCAACAAGATCCGTGGCACCTTCAACGCCGTGGCCGTCAAGGCCCCCGGCTTCGGTGACCGCCGCAAGGCGATGCTCGGCGACATGGCCACCCTCACCGGTGCCACCGTCATCGCCGAGGAGGTCGGCCTCAAGCTCGACCAGGCCGGTCTGGACGTGCTGGGCACCGCCCGCCGCGTGACCATCACCAAGGACGACACCACCATCGTCGACGGTGGCGGCAACTCCGGTGACGTCGAGGGCCGCGTCGCCCAGATCAAGGCCGAGATCGAGTCCACGGACTCCGACTGGGACCGCGAGAAGCTCCAGGAGCGCCTCGCCAAGCTCGCCGGTGGCGTCTGCGTCATCCGCGTGGGTGCGGCCACCGAGGTCGAGCTCAAGGAGAAGAAGCACCGTCTGGAGGACGCCATCTCCGCGACCCGCGCCGCGGTCGAGGAGGGCATCGTCTCCGGTGGTGGCTCCGCGCTCGTCCACGCCGTCAAGGTCCTCGAGGGCAACCTCGACAAGGCCGGCGACGAGGCCACCGGTGTCGCCGTGGTCCGCCGCGCCGCCGTCGAGCCGCTGCGCTGGATCGCCGAGAACGCCGGCCTCGAGGGCTACGTCATCACCTCGAAGGTCGCCGAGCTCGACAAGGGCCAGGGCTTCAACGCCGCGACCGGCGAGTACGGCGACCTGGTGAAGGCCGGCGTCATCGACCCGGTCAAGGTCACCCGCTCCGCCCTGGAGAACGCCGCCTCCATCGCCTCCCTGCTGCTCACGACCGAGACCCTGGTCGTCGAGAAGCCGGCCGAGGAGGAGGCCGAGGCCGGTCACGGCCACGGTCACGCCCACTAGTTCCGGATCACTCCGGCTGGTCGCGCGCCTGACGCACCGAGGCCCGGCACCCCTTCGGGGGCGCCGGGCCTCGGCCGTTCCCGGGACTCCGGGACGTTCCGCTACTTCGGCCCGTACTTACGGCCCGTCGTCGACGACGCCCGCGACACCACCCGGTGCGGCGCGAGCTTCATCAGACCCGTGATCGCTTTGTACCGGGGGTCGGGCACGGACAGCGTCTTGCCGTGGCCCAGGTCCCGCAGCGCCGCCCCCACCAGCTTGTCCGCGTCCAGCCACAGCCAGCCGGGCACGTTGTCCGTCCCCATGCCGGCCCGCTCGTGGAACTCCGTCCGTACGAATCCGGGGCACAGCGCCATCAGCCGCACCCCGCTGCCGGCCAGGTCCCGCGCCACGCCCTGGGTGAACTGCACGACCCACGCCTTGCTCGCCCCGTACGTGCCGCGCGGCACGAACGCCGCCACGGACGCGACGTTGATGACCGCGCCCCGGCGGCGCTCGCGCATCGCCTCCGTCGCCGCGGCCGTCAGCCGCAGCACCGCCTCGCAGTGCACCTTGAGCATCTTCAGCTCGTCGGCCATCGAGACCTCGAGGAAGCGGCCCTTGTTGCCGAAGCCCGCGTTGTTGACCAGCAGGTGCACCGGGCGCGCCGGGTCACGGAGCCGGTCCTCGACCGCCTCGATGCCCTTCTCCTCGGACAGGTCCGCGGCGAGCACCTCCACCTCAACGCCGTGCCGGTCGTGGAGTTCGGTCGCCTGCTCGCCGAGCCGCTGCTCGTTACGGGCCACCAGTACGAGGTCGTGGCCCTCGCCCGCCAGCCGGCGGGCGAACGCGGCGCCGATCCCGGCGGTCGCGCCTGTGATCAATACAGTCGTCATACCGGCACGTTAGAGCCCGGTGGCGTCCGGTGTACCGGCGCGGTCCTCTCGGGGTGGATCTTCAAGCCATCGTCAGGCGCTCGGCCGGTAGGCCAGCGCCTTCTCCCGGGTCGCCTCGGGGAGCGCGTCACCAGCAGCCAAAACGTCGGGCAGCAGGCTCCGTTCCGTGGTGCTCGCGCGGAAGAGGAAGGACACCGTCACGGAGTGCGCGGGACGGTGGACGACCGTGACGGGATCACCCGCACGGACCTCCCCGGGGGTTATCACCCGAAGGTAGGCGCCCGGCGTCGCCGCCTGGGTGAAGCGCTTCATCCAGCCCTGTTCGCCCAGCCAGTCGGCGAACATCCGGCACGGGATGCGCGGCGAGGTCACCTCCAGCACCAGCTCGGGGCCGACGCGCCAGCGCTCGCCGACGAGCGCGCCGCTGACGTCGACGCCCAGGGTGGTGAAGTTCTCGCCGAAGGTCCCGGCGGGCAGCGCGCGGTCCAGCTCCCGCTCCCAGCGGTCGAGGTCCTCGCGGGCGTACGCGTAGACGGCCTGGTCGTCGCCACCGTGCAGGTGCAGGTGGGTGATGGTGTCACCGGCGAGCCCGCTGCCGCCCACCCCCCGGGGGCCGGGCGCGGCGACGGCCACGGGGCCTTCCACCGGGCGCTTGTCGATGCCGGTGCTCAGCCCGGCCCGGAAGCCGGAGAGCTCGGCGGTGGTGGCGCGGCCGACGTTCACGGAGAGGAGCGAGGGCGAGGGCGAGGACGAAAGGGAGGGCGCGGGCGCGGAAGGCGAGGACATGGGCAAAGGCTAGGGGAGACCCGTACAGGGCCTCAAAGGTATTTGCTGTCATTTCAGGCTGTGCCCAAGGTGGTCTTATGCTCAAGGCATGATCGAGGCTCGTCATCTGAGGGTGCTGCGCGCGGTGGCCGCCACCGGTTCGTTCTCGGCCGCGGCCCGTGAGCTGGGCTGCACCCAGCCCGCCGTCAGCCAGCAGATGAAGGCCCTGGAGCAGTCCGCGGGCACTCCGCTGCTGATCCGTACGGGCCGGGAGATGCGGCTGACCCAGGCCGGCGAGGCCCTGGTGCGGCACGCCTCCGGGATCCTGGCCGGGCTGACCGCGGCCGAGGAGGAGGTCGCGGCGATCGCCGGGCTGCGGGCCGGGCGGGTGCGGATGGTGTCCTTCCCCAGCGGCAGCTCGACGCTGGTGCCGGGCGCGCTGGCGCAGATGCGGGCCGCGCACCCCGGTACCCGGGTCTCCCTGGTGGAGGCCGAGCCGCCGCGGTCGGTGGAGATGCTGCGCGAGGGCGACTGCGAGATCGCGCTGGCCTTCCGCTACCCCGAGGTGCGGGGCTCGGACCCGGCCGCCGGCACGGAGTGGGACGACCTGGTCGTACGGCCGCTGCTGACCGACCGCCTCGTGGGCGTGGTGCCGGACGGGCACCGGCTGGCGGGCGCCGAGCGGATCGGGATGGCGGAGCTGGCCGACGAGTCGTGGATCGCGGGCTGCCCGCGTTGCCGGCGGCACCTGGTGGAGGTGTGCGAGAGCACCGGCTTCACCCCGCGGATCGACTTCGCGACCGATGACTACCCGTCGGTGTTCGGGCTGGTCGGGGCGGGGCTCGGGGTCGCGGTGATGCCCGAGCTGGCGCTGGAGTCGGTCCGGCCGAAGGGCGCGCGGACGGTGCCGGTCGAGCCGGTGGTGCAGCGCGAGATCGTGGCCCTCACCCTGCCGGACCTGGCGAGGGTGCCGGCGGTCGCGGCGATGCTGGACGAACTGGCGGCGGCGGCCGCGCGCTGACGGCCGCGTGCCCGGCGGCTGTGCCGTCGGCTACGCGCCGGTGGCGCTCACGGCGATGACCCGGTGGCGGCTGCGCCCCGGTGTGGTCCTTACGGTGAGCCTCGGCGGCGGCTGCGCGAGGGGTCGTCCTTACGGTGAGCGGCGGCTACGCCCCTGTCGTACTCACGGCGATGACCCGGTGTCGCGCGCGGCCCATGAGCTCCTCACGCTCGTCCTCGGTGAGGCCGCCCCACACGCCGTAGGGCTCCCGTACGGCCAGAGCGTGCGCCGCGCACTCCGCCCGTACCGGGCAGCGCATGCACACCTCCTTGGCCGAGGTCTCGCGCGCGCTGCGGGCCGCGCCGCGCTCGCCCTCGGGATGGAAGAACAGGGAGCTGTCGACCCCGCGGCAGGCGGCCAGGAGCTGCCAGTCCCACAGGTCGGCGTTGGGACCGGGAAGGCGGGAGAAATCTGCCATTGCTATCCCCTCGAAGCGATCCGCCGGGGCTGCCCGCCGGAGGATCCGGCGCGAGTGACCCGGTGCGAGCGATCAGATGCGGACGCACTACCTGTGCCCTTACAACCGCCAAGCAAGCGGATGTAAATATGACTGATTGCGAATCTAGTCATAGACACCGGCAAATGGGAAGAAAAACTGCTCCGCGTGGGCAAATGGGGCATCGTCTGTGCGCCGGGAAGGGCGCCCCCAATGCGCCCTGCTCCGTGTCCGCGCCCTCACGTAGAGTGCCGAAGGTGGCCGACCGAGCCCGTAACTCTTTCGGGTGACCGTCGTTGAGAGGGCGGAGGCGGTTGACGGATGAAGCAGTCGGGCAGATGTCCGAACTGGCCCGAGAGTCGTCGATCGCACAGGTGACGATCAGTACCAGCCTGGAGGCTCAAGGTGACGCGCATCAGCTGCGGAGGACGGTCATGACATCCGTCCTCGTCTGCGACGATTCCCCGCTTGCCCGAGAGGCGCTCCGCCGTGCGGTGGCGACCGTGCCCGGCGTCGAGCGTGTGACGACGGCGGCCAACGGCGAGGAAGTCCTCCGCCGCTGGGGCGCCGATCGTTCGGACCTCATTCTGATGGACGTACGGATGCCCGGACTCGGCGGTGTGGAGACGGTGCGCCGGCTGCTCTCCGCGGACCCCGGCGCCCGCATCATCATGCTCACGGTCGCCGAGGACCTCGACGGTGTCGCGCTCGCGGTCGCCGCCGGAGCGCGGGGCTATCTGCACAAGGACGCCTCGCGCGCCGAGCTGCGGGCCACCGTGACGCAGGCCCTCGCCGACCCGACGTGGCGGCTCGCCCCGCGCCGGCTGCGGTCGGCGGAGATGGGGGCGGCGCCCACGCTCACCGCGCGGGAGATCCAGGTCCTCGAAGGAATGAGCCACGGCCGGTCGAACGCCGAGATCGGCCGTGAGCTCTTTCTCTCCGAGGACACGGTGAAGACCCACGCGCGGCGCCTGTTCAAGAAGTTGGGTGCATCGGACCGGGCGCACGCCGTGGCGCTCGGATTCCGCTGGGGCCTGGTCCGCTAGGCGCCTGACGTGCAGCGCAGCGGGGGAGCGAGGCACCCCGCCCGTCGCGCGGCGGGCGGGGCGGACCACTGCGGCCGTCCGGTCCGCTGCACGTTTCCCGCGCGCTGCCGCATCCTTGGAGTATGGAGTTCCTCGGGGACGGCTCGGTCGGGCGTGATGGGAGGGCGCGGGAGATGACTGCCGGCGCACCCGCTCACAACGCATCGGTACAGGACTACGGACGGGACCACGGACGGGAGAGCGGACGCGGTGCCGCGGAAAGTCCGGTTTCAAGGCACCATGGACCGATGCGCGACGACGACACGACGGGACTCCCCGCGGCCACCGCTCCCGGGGAGATCGGCGCCCTCGTCGCCCGCGCGGTCGAGGGCGACCGGAGGGCCACGCACGATCTGCTGGCCCTGGTCCACCCCCTCGCGCTGCGCTATTGCCGCACCCGCCTCTCCCGGCTCCCGGGTGACGCCCGCCACTTCGTGGACGACCTCGCGCAGGAGGTCTGCCTCGCCGTGCTCTGCGCCCTGCCGCGCTACCGCGACACCGGGCGCCCCTTCGAGGCCTTCGTCGTGGCCATCGCCGCGCACAAGGTCGCCGATCTCCAGCGGGCCGCCATGCGCCACCCCGGCTCCACGGCCGTCCCCTCGGACGAGATGCCCGAGCAGCCGGACGATTCCCTCGGCCCCGAGGAGCGGGCGCTGCTCAGCAGCGACGCCGAGTGGGCCAAGAAGCTCCTGGCCAATCTCCCGGAGAATCAGCGCGAGCTGGTCCTGCTGCGGGTCGCCATCGGCATGACGGCGGAGGAGACGGGCCAGATGCTGGGCATGTCGCCGGGCGCCGTGCGGGTCGCCCAGCACCGGGCGCTCAGCAGGCTCCGGGCACTCGCCGAGCAGTGACCGACGGGGTGATCCGGGTGGTGGGCGAGCGGTGTCCCGGCCGCCCGCGGCCCGGTGATTCCGTGTGGGTGCCGGGGCCGGTGCGCGCGGTGTTTGGTGCGAACGTCCAAGTGACGCGGGACTCAGCCGTCGTGGAATGGGACACGTGTCGCGGCCGTTAGCATGGGAGTCCGCGCTGGGGCAAGACCATTTGGGAAGGTGTCATGACTGACAACGTCGACGGAATGCCCGGGAAATTCGCGATGCTCGGTCTGACTTATGACGACGTCCTGCTGCTGCCGGGCGCTTCGGAGGTCCTGCCGAACGCCGTCGACACCTCCTCCCGGGTCTCGCGCAACGTCCGGGTGAACATCCCGCTGCTCTCCGCGGCGATGGACAAGGTCACCGAGGCGCGCATGGCCATCGCCATGGCCCGTCAGGGTGGCGCCGGCGTGCTGCACCGCAATCTCTCCATCGAGGACCAGGCCAACCAGGTCGACCTGGTCAAGCGCTCCGAGTCCGGCATGGTCACGGACCCGATCACGGTCCGCCCGGACGCCACGCTCGCCGAGGCGGACGCGCTGTGCGCGAAGTTCCGCATCAGCGGCGTCCCGGTCACCGACCCCGCGGGCAAGCTGCTCGGCATCGTCACCAATCGCGACATGGCCTTCGAGTCCGACCGCAGCCGTCAGGTGCGCGAGGTCATGACGCCGATGCCGCTGGTCACGGGCAAGGTCGGGATCTCCGGCGAGGACGCCATCGAGCTGCTCCGCCGCCACAAGATCGAGAAGCTGCCGCTGGTCGACGACGCCGGTGTGCTCAAGGGCCTCATCACGGTCAAGGACTTCGTCAAGGCCGAGAAGTACCCGAACGCCGCCAAGGACTCCGAGGGCCGCCTGGTCGTCGGTGCCGCCGTGGGCGTCGGCGCGGAGGCCTACGAGCGCGCCCAGGCGCTCGTGGAGGCCGGGGCCGACTTCCTGGTCGTGGACAGCGCCCACGGCCACAGCCGCGGCATCCTCGACATGATCGCCAAGGTCAAGTCCAACATCGCGGTCGACGTCGTCGGCGGCAACGTCGCCACCCGCGACGGCGCCCAGGCGCTGATCGACGCCGGCTGCGACGGCGTCAAGGTCGGTGTCGGCCCGGGCTCGATCTGCACCACCCGCGTCGTCGCCGGCATCGGCGTCCCGCAGGTCACCGCGATCTACGAGGCCGCCCAGGCGTGCCATGCGGCCGGTGTGCCGCTGATCGGCGACGGCGGTCTGCAGTACTCCGGCGACATCGCCAAGGCGATCGCCGCCGGTGCCGACACGGTGATGCTCGGCTCGCTGCTCGCGGGCTGCGAGGAGTCGCCGGGCGAGATGGTCTTCATCAGCGGCAAGCAGTTCAAGTCCTACCGCGGCATGGGCTCGCTGGGCGCGATGCAGTCCCGCGGCCAGGCCCGCTCCTTCTCCAAGGACCGCTACTTCCAGGACAACGTCCTCTCCGAGGACAAGCTCGTCCCCGAGGGCATCGAGGGCCAGGTGCCCTACCGCGGCCCGCTGGCGTCCGTCGCCCACCAGCTCATCGGCGGTCTGCGCGCCTCCATGGGCTACGTCGGCTCGGCGAACGTCCAGGAGCTCAAGGACAAGGGCACCTTCGTCCGGATCACCGCGGCCGGCCTCAAGGAGAGCCACCCGCACGACATCCAGATGACCACCGAGGCGCCGAACTACTCCCGCCGGTAGTAGTACGTGTTTCAAGCGCTTTATGGAGCCCGCGACCGCTCAGGCCGCGGGCTCCGCCGCGTCGGGGATACTGGATGCGGCAGGACGTAGAAGGAAAGGCCACACACGTGACTGAGATCGAGATCGGGCGCGGCAAGCGCGGCCGCCGGGCGTACGCGTTCGACGACATCGCCGTCGTCCCGAGTCGCCGTACCCGCGACCCCAAGGAGGTCTCGATCGCCTGGCAGATCGACGCCTACCGCTTCGAGCTGCCGTTCCTGGCCGCCCCGATGGACTCGGTCGTCTCGCCCGAGACCGCCATCCGCATCGGTGAGCTGGGCGGCCTGGGCGTGCTCAACCTCGAGGGCCTCTGGACCCGCTACGAGGACCCGGAGCCGCTCCTCGCGGAGATCGCCGAGCTGGACGAGACCGCGGCCACCAAGCGCCTCCAGGAGATCTACGCGGCTCCGATCAAGGAGGAGCTGATCGGGCAGCGCATCAAGGAGGTCCGCGACTCCGGTGTCGTGACCGCCGCCGCGCTCTCCCCGCAGCGCACCGCGCAGTTCTCCAAGGCCGTCGTCGACGCCGGCGTGGACATCTTCGTGATCCGCGGCACCACCGTCTCCGCCGAGCACGTCTCCGGCGCCGCCGAGCCGCTGAACCTGAAGCAGTTCATCTACGAGCTGGACGTCCCGGTCATCGTCGGCGGCTGCGCCACGTACACCGCGGCCCTGCACCTGATGCGCACGGGCGCGGCCGGTGTCCTCGTCGGCTTCGGCGGCGGCGCCGCCCACACCACCCGTAACGTCCTGGGCATCCAGGTCCCGATGGCGACCGCCGTCGCCGACGTGGCCGCCGCCCGCCGCGACTACATGGACGAGTCCGGCGGCCGCTACGTCCACGTCATCGCCGACGGCGGCGTGGGCTGGTCCGGCGATCTGCCGAAGGCCATCGCCTGCGGTGCCGACGCCGTGATGATGGGCTCGCCGCTCGCCCGCGCCACCGACGCGCCGGGCCGCGGCTACCACTGGGGCATGGAGGCCGTCCACGAGGACGTGCCGCGCGGCAAGCGCATGAACCTGGGCACGGTCGGCTCCACCGAGGAGATCCTCACCGGTCCCTCGCACACCCCCGACGGGTCGATGAACATGTTCGGCGCCCTGCGCCGCGCCATGGCGACCACGGGCTACAGCGAGCTCAAGGAGTTCCAGCGGGTCGAGGTGACGGTCGCGCCGTCGCAGCACGACAACCGCTGATCCCGTAGCGACGCGAAGGGCCCGGACCGCACTGCGGTCCGGGCCCTTCGTGCTGTCCCGGCGGCACCGGGACGGCGGGGTTCAGCCGGCGAGCTTGCGGGTCACCTGGAAGGCGCCCGCGCCGCCGAGGAAGTAGAACAGCGCGTCGATGGGCTCCAGGTTCTCCTTCCACGCGCGGTTCACGACGTCGAAGTGGTCGACGAGCACGTCGGCCAGCGGGATGTTCGCGGCGTCGGAGAGGGCCAGCGAGATGCCGAATATCTGCCCGAGGTAGACGCCGGCCGCGCCGAGGACCGCGCCGACGGCCGGCAGCGCGGGCGCCCGCCCGCCGGTCTTGCCGAGCACCACGCCGATGAGGGCGCCGGTCACCACGGCCATGTAACCGATCTGGCCGCCGTCGGTCGCCTTCAGGACGGCGCCGTACACAGCCGAGCCGACCAGCATCGCCACGATCGCGAGGACGACCGCGAGGCCCGGGTTGCCCCGGCGGCCGGGCGCGGGCGGCGGCGGGTAGCCGCCGGGGGCGCCGTACGGGGCCTGGGGCGCGCCGTACGGCTGCTGGGGCTGGGCGTAGGGCTGGGGCTGTGCGTACGGCTGCTGAGGGCCGGGCTGTCCGTAAGGCTGCTGCGGCGGCTGCTGGCCGTACGGGTTCGGCTGCTGCGGCTGCTGCCAGGGCTGGCTCATGTGGGTTCCCCCGAAGTAGGTGGTGCGTCGTCACCGACCGCGAGCGTGCCGGTGTGAACTCCGTATAAAGGTTCGACCGTAAGGAATAATGGCAACTTATGGCGCAAAGCAAGTCGTTCAGCGGCAGGGACATGGGGATCGATCTCGGCACGGCGAACACGCTGGTGTACGTCCGGGGTAAGGGGGTAGTGCTCAACGAGCCATCGGTTGTCGCCGTCAACGCCGAGGACGGCAGTGTGCTGTCGGTGGGCTTCGAGGCCAAGGAGACGATCGGCCGCACCCCTTCGAACATCGTCGCGGTCCGCCCGCTGCGCGACGGCGTCATAGCCGACTTCGAGATAGCCGAACGCATGATGCGGCACTTCATCAAGAAGGTCCAGGGCAACCGCCGTTTCTCCCGCCCGCGCGTCGTCGTGTGCGTGCCCTCGGGCATCACGGGCGTCGAGCGGCGCGCCGTCATCGAGGCGGCGTCCCAGGCCGGCGCGCGTCAGGTGCACCTCGTCGAGGAGCCCATGGCGGCGGCCATCGGCGCGGGGCTGCCGGTCAGCGAGCCGACCGGCTGCATGGTCGTCGACGTCGGCGGCGGCACCACCGAGGTCGCGGTGATCTCGCTGGGCGGCATCGTCACGGCGCGCTCGGTGCGGACCGCCGGGGACGCGATGGACGCGGCGATCACCTCGTACGTGAAGAAGAATTTCTCCCTCGCGATCGGTGAACGCACCGCCGAGGAGATCAAGATGAGCATCGGCTCGGCCTCCCCGACGGGCTCCTGGACGGCGGCCGGCCTCACCGCGCTCGCCAAGCAGCTGGAGAAGAACGACGGCCTGGAGGACGCGGGCGACCCGGAGGAGACCCAGGGCCTGCTGCCGCCGGACCGCTTCACGATCCGCGGCCGCGACCAGGTCAGCGGTCTGCCCAAGACGCTGGAGCTGACGGCGGACGAGATCCGGCACGCGCTGACGGAGCCGGTCGACGCCATCGTCATGGCGGTCCGCCAGACCCTGGACGAGACCCCGCCGGAGCTCGCCGGCGACATCATGGACCGCGGCATCGTCCTCACCGGCGGCGGCGCGCTCCTGCGCGGCCTGGACGTCCGGCTGAGCAGGGAGCTCGACATCCCGGTGATCATCGCGGACGAGCCCCTGGACTGCGTGGCGGTCGGTACGGGCCGCTGCGTGGAGGACTTCGCGTCCCTGAAGACGGTCCTGGACGCCCAGCCGGGCCGGCTGCTGGGGACGGGCAGGCTGTAATTCAGTCCGGCCGGCGTTCGAGGCCACCGGGGTCCGGGGCGGGGCGGGTAGGGGAAAAGCCCCGTGCAGCGGCACCCCGCCCGGCCTTCCCGCCGGCCCCGCCCACCTCGCCGTCACAACCGGTGCGCCATCCCCGCCGGCGTGGCCCCCCGCGTGTCCAGCAGCAACTGCGCCTTCACCGCCAGCCCCTGCAGGTCGTACGTCCGGTGATGCTGGAGCAGCACCGTCAGGTCCGCCGCCGCGGCCGCCTCGTAGAGGCTGTCCGCGCGCGGCACCGGCCGCCCGAGCAGGTTCCACTGCGCCACGTACGGGTCGTGATAGCTGAGCTGCGCGCCGAGCTCCATCAGCCGGGAGGCGATCTCGCGGGCGGGTGAGCCCTCCTGGTCGCCGGTGTCGGCCTTGTAGCTGACGCCGAGCAGGAGCACACGGGCGCCGCGCGCCGATTTGCCGTGCTCGTTGAGGAGGGTGGCGCAGCGCTGGGTGACGTAGCGCGGCATCCGCCCGTTGACCTCCTGCGCGAGCTCGACCATGCGCAGCGGGTAGCCGAGGCTGCGGCCCTTGTAGGAGAGGTAGTTGGGGTCCACGGGCACGCCGTGGCCGCCGACGCCGGGCCCGGGGCGGAACGCCTGGAAGCCGAACGGCTTGGTCTCGGCGCAGCGCACGACGTCCCACAGGTCGACGCCGATGTCGTGGCAGAAGACCGCCATCTCGTTGGCGAGGGCGATGTTGACGTGCCGGTAGTTGCTCTCCAGGACCCGGACGGCCTCGGCCTCGCGCGGCCCCCGGGCGCGTACGACCTTCTCGCAGATCCGTCCGTAGAACGTGGCGGCGGCCTCCGTGCAGGCCGGGGTGAGGCCCCCGATGACCTTGGGGATGGTGGTGTAGCCGTGCTGCCGGTCGCCGGGGTCGACGCGGCTGGGGGAGTAGGCGAGGTGGAAGTCGCGCCCGGCGCACAGCCCCGAGCCGGACTCCAGCAGCGGACGGAGGTATTCCTCCGTGGCGCCGGGGTAGACGGCGGACTCCAGCAGCACCGTGGTGTGCGGGCGCAGTCGCCGTGCGAGCGCTCCGGCCGCGGCGGCGACGGTGCCCAGGTCCAGGGCCCGGTCCTCGCCCAGCCGGGTGGGTACGCAGATCACGGCCGTACGGACCCGGCCCAGCTCGGCGTCCGCGGTCGTGGGGCGGAAGCCCGCCGCGAGCATGCGGCGGATGTCGGCGGCGGTGAGGCCGGCGCCCTCCGAGGGCAGGCGGCCGGCGCGGAGCTCGGCGACGGTGTGCGGGTCGGGGTCGTAGCCGATGGTGTCGATGCCGGCGGCGGTGGCGGCCTGGGCGAGGGGAAGACCGAGCCGCCCCAGTCCGATGACGGCGAGATCTGCGGGCATGGCGTGCCGGTCCTTCCCCGGAGAGCCGAGCGAGTTAGTTCAGGTTAAGGGGATATATGACTGTTATTCGGGATTGTCGCGGCGTGGCTCGCGTCCACATGTCGCCGGCGCGGCCAAAGTGGCCGATCTGGGGCAGCATCGAAGGGGAACGTGTGCCTGCCCGTGGCACGGGCAGTGGTGGCGGCGGCGATCAGCGTCTTCGTGAACGGCAGCGAGAGCGGTCAAGCGGGAGGCAGCGATGAGGACAGCGACACTCGGTCCGGCGGAGCGCGGTGCGGCGCTCGCCCGGATGGCGGAGCGGGAACTGGACATCCTGGTGGTCGGCGCCGGTGTCGTCGGCGCGGGTACCGCGCTCGACGCGGCCACCCGGGGGCTCACGACCGGTCTCGTCGAGGCACGGGACTGGGCGGCGGGCACCTCCAGCAGGTCCAGCAAGCTCATCCACGGCGGACTGCGCTATCTGGAGATGCTCGACTTCGCGCTCGTGCGCGAGGCCCTCAAGGAACGCGGGCTGCTCCTGGAGCGGCTGGCACCGCACCTGGTGAAGCCCGTGCCCTTCCTCTATCCCCTCCAGCACCGCGCCTGGGAGCGTGTCTACGCCGGCTCGGGCGTCGCCCTCTACGACGCCATGTCCGTCTCCTCCGGCCACGGGCGCGGCCTGCCCACCCACCGGCACCTCTCCCGCAAGCGCGCCCTGCGGGTCGCGCCCTGCCTGCGCAAGGACGCCCTGATCGGCGCGCTCCAGTACTACGACGCCCAGATGGACGACGCCCGCTATGTGACGACCCTCGTGCGCACCGCCGCCGCCTACGGCGCGGACGCCGCCAACCGGGCGCGCGTGGTCGGCTTCCTCCGGGAGGGGGAACGGGTGGTCGGCGCCCGCGTCCTGGACGTCGAACAGGGCGGCGAGTTCGAGATCCGCGCCCGGCAGATCGTCAACGCCACGGGTGTGTGGACCGACGACACCCAGAAGCTCATCGCCGAGCGCGGCCAGTTCCACGTACGCGCCTCCAAGGGCATCCACCTGGTCGTGCCCAAGGACCGCATCCACTCCACCACCGGGCTGATCCTGCGCACGGAGAAGAGCGTGCTCTTCGTGATCCCCTGGGGGCGGCACTGGATCATCGGCACCACGGACACCGACTGGGACCTGGACAAGGCGCACCCGGCCGCCTCCAGCGCGGACATCGACTATCTGCTGGAGCACGTCAACGAGGTGCTCGCCGTGCCGCTCACCCGCGACGACGTCCAGGGGGTGTACGCGGGGCTGCGCCCCCTCCTGGCCGGGGAGTCGGACGCGACGAGCAAGCTCTCCCGCGAGCACACCGTGGCGCACCCCGTGCCCGGCCTGGTGGTCGTGGCGGGCGGCAAGTACACGACGTACCGGGTGATGGCGAAGGACGCGGTGGACGAGGCGGTGCACGGCCTCGCGCAGCGGGTCGCGGACTGCGTCACGGAGGACGTCCCGCTGGTGGGCGCCGAGGGGTACAAGGCGCTGTGGAACGGGCGCGCCCAGATCGCCCAGCGCACGGGTCTGCACGTGGCCCGTGTCGAGCACCTGCTCAACCGCTACGGCTCGATGGTCGACGAGGTGCTGGCCCTCGTCACCGACGACCCCTCCCTGGGCGAGCCGCTCACGGGCGCCGAGGACTATCTGCGGGCGGAGGTCGTCTACGCCGCCTCGCACGAGGGCGCACGCCACCTGGACGACGTCCTCACCCGCCGGACGCGGATCTCGATCGAGACGTTCGACCGGGGCACGCGGAGCGCGCGGGAGGCGGCCGGGCTGATGGCGTCCGTCCTGGGCTGGGACGAGGCGCAGATCGAGAAGGAGGTCCAGCACTACGAGAAGAGGGTGGAGGCGGAGCGTGAGTCGCAGCGCCAGCCGGACGACCTGACGGCGGACGCGGCCCGGCTGGGCGCTCCGGACATCCAGCCGCTGTAGGGGCGGCCCTTCCCGATGCCCGGGGGCCGGGCGGAGCCCCGGTATCGGGGACGGGGGGGGAGCCGTCGGCAGGCGCTGCCCCCTTGCTACTTGCCCGTACAGAACTCCGCCCGCACCAACCGCCGCTCGGCCCCCACCGGCACTCCCGCGTCCCCGTTCACCCGATAACTCACCACCCGTCTCCCGCCCCCCGTCCCCAACACCCGTACATAGGACCCGTTGATCACCCCGTCATGGCCCCACACCGTGCGCCGGCACGGCAGCCGTACGGGATACAGCCCCATCCCGTACCGCCCCCGGGAAGCCGTCGTGTCCCGCATCAGGCGGAGCTCCCGCGCGGGCAGCAGCTCACCGCCCAGCAGCGCGCCGAAGAGGCGGTTGAGATCGGGGAGGGTCGAGATCATCTCTCCGGCGGCGCCCGCCGCGGACGGATTGAGCTCGGTGACGTCCCGGGAACCCGTGTACGCGCGCCCGTGCGGCGTGGGCAGCCCGGTGCGCGTTCCGGGGAAGCTGGTGCCCGTGAGGTGGAGCGGTTCGATGACGCGCCGTCGGGCCTCGGTGGCGTACGAGTGCCCGGTCACCTGACGGATGACCATGCCGAGGAGCAGGTAGTCGGTGTTGGAGTAGCGGTAGCGGGCACCCGGAGGGGCGTACGGCGGGTGCGCGAGGGCGGTTCGTACCAGAGTGCCGGGATCGTGGGTCTCGTAGCGGTGCGCGGCGAACCCCGCGCCGAAGAAGTCGCGGTGGAAGGCGCGGTCGTCCGTGTACGAGAACAGTCCGCTGGTGTGGTCCAGGAGTTGACGGACGGTGATGCCGCTTTTATCGGCGCTTTTGTTACTGTTCCTGAGGGTGTCGCCCACGGGGATCGTGCCGCGATCGTGGCTGTTTTCCCCGTTGTCACGCAGGAGCGCGGCGGTCCCCGCCGGAAGGTGGGCGGCGGCCGGATCGTCCAGGCCCAGCCGGTGCTCGGCCACGAGTTGGAGCACGACGGTGGCGACGACCGTCTTGGTGACGCTGCCGGCACGGAAGCGATCCGTGAGGCCGATGCGGCGCCCGGTACGGACATCGGCGACACCCGCCGTACGGAAACCGGCCACCCCATGAGCGTCCTGTGACAGCTTCGCCGCGCCGGGAACCGTCCCGCGCGAAACCAGGTCCTGTACTGGAGAGCGGACCGGCGCGCCGTCGCCGCCGCTGCCGCACGCCGTCCCGGCCAGCGCCATGACGGCGCAGGTCAGCCAGGCCAGCGCGACGGCGGTCGGAGCCCGGCGCGGGGCGGCGGTATGCGTGGACATGGGCTCATCATCCACGGGTGCCACGGACCCTGGCCTTCCGCCGGTCCGCGGATGAGAGACAATGGTGGCTCTGCCAGGGTGGGTTGGTCGCAGAGCTGATTGCCAGAGGGGACGCATGTCGGAGGCGGAGCAGACGCAGGGCACGGCAGGGCGCCTCCTGGCCGGGCGGTACCGCCTCGGGGACGTCCTCGGCCGGGGCGGCATGGGCACGGTCTGGCGGGCGACCGACGAGACCCTGGGCCGTACGGTCGCGGTGAAGGAGCTGCGATTCCCGGCCAATATCGACGAGGACGAAAAGCGTCGTCTCATCACCCGGACGCTGCGCGAGGCGAAGGCCATCGCCCGGATCCGCAGCGCCGGCGCCGTGACCGTCTACGACGTGGTGCACGAGGACGACCGGCCGTGGATCGTCATGGAGCTCATCGAGGGCCGCTCGCTCGCCGACGTGATCCGCGAGGACGGTCCGCTCAAGTGGCGGCGGGCCGCCGAGGTCGGCTTGGCCGTGCTCGACGTGCTGGGCGCGGCACACCGTCAGGGCATCCTGCACCGGGACGTGAAGCCGTCCAACGTGCTCATCGCCGAGGACGGCCGCGTCGTCCTCACGGACTTCGGCATCGCGCAGGTGGAGGGCGACCCCTCGGTCACCTCGACCGGCATGCTGGTGGGCGCCCCCTCGTACATATCCCCGGAGCGGGCGCGCGGTCACAAGCCCGGCCCCCCGGCGGACCTGTGGTCGCTGGGCGGCCTGCTCTACGCGGCCGTCGAGGGCGCCCCTCCGTACGACAAGGGGTCGGCCATAGCGACCCTGACGGCCGTGATGACGGAGCCGCTCGGCCCGCCGAAGAACGCGGGGCCGCTGGCCGAGGTCATGTACGGGCTGCTGGCGAAGGACCCCGAGAAGCGGCTGAGCGAAGCGGGCGCGCGCGCCCTGCTGAACGGCGCGGTCAACGCCCCCGACGAGCGCCTGCCGAAGCCGCCCGCCCCGGACCTGGACGCGACGCAGGCCATCGCGGTGCCGGTGATCCCGGAGCGCCCGGCGCCCGGCAAGCCCTCGGCGGCCCCGTCGAGACCGGCCGCCTCGCCGCACTCCTCCTCGAAGCCGGCGTCGAAGGGCGCCGGCGGCTCCGGTGCCGGGTCCGGGCCGTCGTCGGCCGAGCCCGCGCGGGGCAGCGGCGTGTCCGCCGCCGCGCACTCCACCCACGGCCCCGCGCGGGGCGAGACGTCCGCCGTGCCCGGCATCCACCGGGTGACGTGGGAGCGGGCCTCGGTCATGGAGGTCGTCCCGCGCCGCACGAAGGTGATCGCGGCGCTCGTCGTGCTGCTGATCGTCGTCGCCGTCGTCCTCGCCTTCGCGCTGGGCGGCGGGGACTGAGCCGAGACGTACTGAGCCGTACGGGCCCGTAGGGGTGGGTTCGCCACGTATCGTGAGTTGTCGTGGACCGTGCGCAGCCGGGAGAAGCGCCGCAACATGAGCCGCCGACAGCGCCATAGGTGTGCGACGGATGTGCGACCGGCGCTGACGGGTGTTCGGGCGATGGGGTGGATCGCGCGCTTGGGGAGGCGTCGTGGACGACTACGCGGGACGGGTGCTCGCCGACCGCTACCGCCTTCCGCTGCCGCCGTCCGATGTCTTCGAGCTCGTGGAGACACGGGCGTTCGACACCTACAGCGGGCAGGAGGTCATCGTCCGGCAGGTACCCCTGCCCGAGGTCGTCGAGGCGGAGGTCGTCGGCTTTGAGGGTGTGGCGGGCGCAGCGGACGTGACGGGCATGACGGGTGTGACGGGCGGGTCCGCCGCCGGTGCCCGTGTGCCGGCCGGTGCCCCGGGTCGTGGCGGGCAGGGGTCCGCCGACCCCGCCGTGCACCGCGCGCTGGTCGCCGCGACGGCCGCCGCGCGGATCCCCGACCACCCCCGACTGGACCAGGTCTTCCACGTGTTCGCCGAGGCGGGCAGCCTGTGGATCGTCAGCGAGCTGGTCTCGGCCCGGCCGCTCGCCGCGCTCCTCGCGGAGCGGACCCTCTCCCCGCACCGTGCCGCGGAGGTCGCCGCCGACGTCCTCACCGCGCTCCGGGCCCTGCACGCCCATGGCTGGACCCACCGGAACATCACCACCCGCACGGTCCTCATCTGCGACGACGGCCGCGCCATACTGACCGGCCTGGCGGCCGGCGCCGCCGAGGAGGCGCTTTGCGGCTACGACCCCGTACCGGAAGGAACGTCCCCGGGGGCGGGGGCGGGGGCGGGTGCGGGGATGCAGGAGCCCGCGCCGGGTACACGGGCGCCGGGTACACAGGGATCGGGCGGCCCGGGATCAGGCGGATCGGGATCCGCTCCGGGCGCGCGTACGGCCGCCGGGCCGGGGGCCGGGGGCGCCGGCAGGCCGTCCGGGGCCGGGTTTCCGGGGCAGCGGGGCGCGGGCGCCCCGGCGCAGAGCGGTGCGGGCCGCCCGGCGAGTGGTGCGGTGCCGCCCGGGACAGGCGCGTCCCAGGGCTCCCCGGGCAGGCAGGATCCGGGGCAGGCA
Organism: Streptomyces albireticuli; assembly: GCF_021228125.1. Lineage (GTDB taxonomy): Bacteria > Actinomycetota > Actinomycetes > Streptomycetales > Streptomycetaceae > Streptomyces > Streptomyces albireticuli. Next base: position 38,277 of record NZ_JAJQQS010000011.1, on the reverse strand, counting down.
CCGCCCGGCGGGCCCGGAGGTTCGCCGTCCGGGCCGGGCGGGGCACCACGAGGGGCGTCCGGCGCGCCCGCCTACCGGGATCAGGGCGCCGCCGGCGGATTCCCGCCCGCGCCCGGTGCGCCGTCCGGAAGCCGGTCGCCTCGCGCGGGGGCCGACGGACGGGACGGCACGCAGGACCCGCGCGCCGCACGGGCGGGCGCCATCGCCGCGTACCGCGCGGGGGCCCGCGCCGCCGCCCGGGCGACCGTGGAGGGCGGCTCGGCCACGTCCACGGGAGCGTCCACCTGGGGCGGTGGCAGCGCCGCCAGCGGAACGGCGCCCGCCCCCTCCCCCTGGACGATGCCCCCGCCGTCCCGCGCCCCCCGCCCCCCGAGCTCCCAGAAGGGCTCGAACCCCCGGAAGCCACCGAGGCCCGGTGCCCCCGCGGGCCCGGGCGCCACCCCGGCCCCTCCCAGCGGCACTACCCCTCCCTCCTCTCCCTTGTACACAGGGCACGTCTCCGTCGACGTGCCCCCTCCCGCCGCCCCCTCCGGGGCGAACGCCCGTGCGGGGCAGGCCGGGTCGTCGTCGCCGAGCGGGGCATCCGGTCCGTCCGGCCCTTCCGCCCGCTGGGACGGCGACGGCCGGCCGGCGAGCGGGCTCGCCGCCGAGCGGGCCCGGCAGGCGCGCATGGCCGTCGTCGGGGCCGTCACCGAGCGGTGGGCGCCGGAGCAGGCGTGGCCGGTGCGGGAGAGCTGGCAGCTCGCCCCCCCTGTCGGCCCCGCCGCCGACCTCTGGGCGCTCGGCGCCCTGCTCTTCCGCGTGGTGCAGGGCCACGCCCCGTACCCGGAGGAGAGCGTCGCCGAGCTCGTCCAGGTCGTGTGCGCCGAGCCGCCCGCGTACGCCGAGGAGTGCGGTGCGCTGCGGCCCGTCGTCGAGTCGCTGATGCGCAAGGATCCCGCCGAGCGACCGGAGTTCGAGGAGCTCCGCGGCTGGCTCCGGTCCCTGATCCGGTCGGCCCCGGAGCCGGAGATCGGCAGCCGTACGGTCACCGTGCCCTCGATCGGGCCGAGCGCGCCCGCCGACCAGCACCGGCTGCCCATCGTCCGCCGTAAGGGCGAACTGGTGCGCCGCAGACGCCCCCGCGCGGCCGCTCCGGCGGACTCCGCCGGGACGGCTTCCGCGCACGCGCACGGCCGGCACAAGAGATCCGCCAAGGATCAGGTGCAGCCGCGCGTCCGGGCCCATACGACGGGGCACCTCCAGGAGCAGCACGTGCGCACCCGGCGGGGCCCCCGCAGCCTGGGCCGGCTGATGCTCGGGCTGATCCTGCTCCTCCTGATCGGCGCGGTGCTCTACGCCCTCCTGTTCATGCCGGGCGCCGACGGCGACACGGGCGACGAGGCCACCGAGCGCACCGGGGTGGCCGGGGTCATGAGCGCGGCGCCCAGCGCGCCCGCCACCGCCGGGAGAGCGGGCCGGCCCTCGCCCGCGGGGCCCGCCGAGGCGCCGGCCGCCGAGGGCGGAGAGGTGGCGAAGGGCTTCACCCTGCGTCAGGACCCCAAGGGCTTCACCCTGGCCGTCGCCAAGGACTGGCAGCGCCGCGGTGAGAACGACCGCGGCCAGGTCGTCTACGCCGGCGGAGACATCCAGCTGATCGTCGTGCCCGGCCGGGACAAGACGGCGGAGTTCGGCACCGACCCGATGGCCTACCAGCAGAACAAGGAGCCCGAGCTGGAGGCGTACCGAACCTCTTCCTGGTCCGGTGCCTCGGGCCTGCGCCGCATCGACGTCGGCCGGACGGCGTCCGCGGAGGGCTCCTTCAACTGGAACGACAGCAGCGGCCGTCAGGTCTACGTCCGCAATTCCGCGATGCTCCTGGAAGGCGCCTACCACGTGCTCCAGGTCATCGGCCCGATGAACGAACAGCGCACGGTGGACGGCTATTTCGACCAGGCCACCGCCACCTACCGGGTCCGCTGACTCAGCGGGCCGCGTCCCCGGGGCCGTAGCGCTCCCGCAGCTTGTACTTGAGGACCTTGCGGAGCGTCTCGTTACGGGGCAGCGCGTCGACCAGCTCCAGCTGCTCGGGCACCTTGTGCACGGACAGACCGGCCTCCCGGAGGAAGGCGGCGACGTCCGTAAGGGTGAGCGGCGGGGCCCCGGCCGGCTGCTGGACGACCGCGCAGACCCTTTCACCGCGCACCTCGTCGGGGAGACCGATGACGGCGACGTCCGCCACGCCGGGGTGCCCGTGGAGGAGCCGTTCGACCTCCTGCGCGGAGATGTTCTCGCCCTTGCGGATGATGACGTCCTTCGCGCGGCCGGTGAGGACGAGGTATCCGTCGTCGGTGAGACGGCCGAGGTCCCCGGTGATGAGGAAGCCCTCGTCGTCGAAGGCGCCGGCGTGCTGTTCCGGGTCGAGATAGCCCCGGCAGACCGCCTCGCCGCGCAGCCGGACGTGCCCGTCCGTCCCCGCGGGTACGGGCAGACCGGTCGTCCCGTCGACCACACGGATCTCCATGCCCTCCGGCGGCCGCCCCTCGGTCCCCGCCAGGTGCGCGTCGGTGTCGTCCGGATCGCCCATGGTGATCATCGGCGCCTCGGTCATCCCGTATCCGTGGACGAGCCGGCAGCCCAGCTCCCGGACGACCCGGTGGTACAGCTCGGGAGGCTTGGGGGCGCCGCCGCCCGCCATCAGGCGGAGGGCCGGGAGCAGCGGCCGGCCGGGGTCCTTGCGCTGTTCGGCGAGGAACATCGCGTAGAAGGCGGTGGAGCCGCCCGCGACGGTCACCTCGTGGCGCCGGTAGGCGTCGAGGGAGCCGGGGAGCGCGAAGTGCTCCATGAGCACGGCGGGGAAGCCGCACAGCAGCAGCATCACCGTGTAGTCGGGCCCCGCGACGTGTGCGTACGGGAAGGCCATGGATCCGACGTCGTCCGGGGTGAGGCGCAGGGCGCGGGCGAGGCAGGCGCCCGCGGCGATGAGGCCGCGGTCGGTGTGGAGGGTTCCCTTGGGGTCCGAGGTGGTGCCGGAGGTCCAGTAGATCCAGCGCACGGAGGTGCCCTCGGCGGGCGGCGCCGGAAGGACCGCCGGGTTCCCCTCGGGGAGGGTGTCGTAGGCGGTGAACACCAGGGGCGGGGACGGGAGGGAGAGGGCCAGCCGGAAGGCCATGGCCGTGTGGTCGAAGCCCCGCCACACTCCGGGCACGGCGAAGAAGCCCGCCCCGGTGGCCCGGAGCGCGTGGCCGGCCTCCCGGTCGCGGTAGTAGGGGATGAGCGGGGTCTGCACGGCTCCGAGGCGGGCCAGCGCGAAGGTCAGGACGACCGTTTCGAGGCGGGTCGGCAGCTGCCAGGCGACCCGGGCACCGGGCCGCACGCCGAGTCCGTGCAGGCCCGCCGCGACCCGCTCCGCGCGGTCCCGCAGGGCGCCGAAGGTCAGGCTCCGGTCGGCGCCGTCGGGCCCGGGGTCGTCGGCCTGGACGAGCGCTAGGGCGCCGGGGGTGCGGGCGGCGCGGCGGTCGAGCAGCTCCCACAGCGTCCGGGAGGCGGCGAGGTCGTCGGCGGTACCGGTCATGAGGGCTCCCGACTTGACCTGACTGGATGTCAGGTGGGGCGGGAAGCGTAGGGCGCCGCGCCTTGTCGGTCCAGGGGGCCGGGACTAGCCTCGGAACTGACGTTTCGTCAGATTCTTGGAGGGGTGCCGTGGAACTGCCGCGCATCGTCAGTGTCGACGACCATGTGATCGAGCCGGCCCACCTCTTCGCCACCTGGCTGCCCGCCCGCTACCGAGACCGCGGACCCCGCGCGCTGACCACCGGCATCGGCGAACTCCGCTACACCGGCGGGAAGTACGTCACCACCATGGACCCCGACGGCCCGCCCGCCGACTGGTGGGTCTACGAGGACCTCGCCTTCCCGTACAAGCGCAACATCGCCGCCGTCGGCTTCGACCGCGACGAGATGACCCTGGAGGGCATCACCCGCGCCGAGATGCGGCCCGGCTGCTGGGACCCCGTGGAGCGGCTGAAGGACATGGACCTCAACCATGTGGAGGCGTCCCTGTGCTTCCCCACCTTCCCCCGCTTCTGCGGCCAGACCTTCGCGGAGGCGCGGGACAAGGACGTCGCGCTCGCCTGCGTGCGCGCCTACAACGACTGGATGGTCGAGGAATGGTGCGGTGACAGCGGCGGCCGGCTGATCCCCCTCTGCCTCATCCCCCTGTGGGACGTCGACCTCGCCGTCACCGAGATCCGGCGCAACGCCGCCCGGGGCGTCCGGGCCGTGACCTTCAGCGAGATCCCCACCCACCTGGGCCTGCCCAGCATCCACTCCGGCTACTGGGACCCCTTCTTCGCCGCCTGCCAGGAGACGGCCACCGTCGTCAACATGCACATCGGCTCGTCCTCGCAGATGCCCGCGGCCTCCCCGGACGCCCCCGTGGCCGTACAGGCGACGCTGTCCTTCAACAACGCCATGGCCTCGATGGCGGATTTCCTTTTCAGCGGAGTCCTCGTGCGCTTTCCCCGCCTCAAACTCGCCTACAGCGAAGGCCAGATGGGGTGGATTCCCTACGCGCTCGAACGCGCCGACGACGTATGGCGGGAACACCGCGCCTGGGGCGGAGTGCGCGATCTGATCCCGGAACCCCCCTCCACCTACTACTACCGGCAGATCTTCTGCTGCTTCTTCCGCGACCGGCACGGGGTCGCCTCACTGGACGTCGTGGGCCGCGACAACGCCACCTTCGAGACCGACTATCCGCACGTCGACTCGACCTTCCCGCACACCCGGGAAGTAGCCCTCGACCATGTGCGGGGACTCGACGACGAGACCGTCCACAAACTCATGCGGGGCAACGCGATCCGCATGCTCGGCCTGGATCTCGACCGGACGGGCGCCTGACGGCATGGACCTTTCCGAGACCCTTGAGGAGGAGGAATTCCGGCACCGGCTCCGCGCGTGGCTGAGGGAGGTCCTTCCCACGCTGCCGCCCGAGCCCGCCGCCACGGACTGGCCCGGCCGACGGGCCTACGACCGCGCCTGGCAGCGCGCCCTCCACGACGCCGGATACGCCGGGCTGCACTGGCCCGCCGACGCCGGCGGCCGAGGCGCCACCCCCACCCAGCACCTGATCTTCCTGGAGGAGACGGAACAGGCGGGCGCGCCCTACGTCGGCGCCAACTTCGTCGGCCTGCTCCACGCCGGCCCCACCATCGCGGCGGAGGGCACCGCCGAGCAGCGGTCCCGCTGGCTGCCGCCGATCCTGCGCGGTGACGAGATCTGGTGCCAGGGTTTCTCCGAACCCGAGGCCGGCTCCGACCTCGCCGCCCTCCGCACCAGGGCCGTCCGGGACGGCGACTCCTACGCCGTCACCGGCAGCAAACTGTGGACCTCGCACGCCGAGGTCGCCGACTGGTGCGAACTCCTCGTCCGCACGGACCCGGCGGCGTCCCGGCACCGGGGCCTCTCCTGGCTCGCCATGCCCATGGACGCCCCCGGTGTCACCGTGCGCCCGCTGCGGACCCTCGCGGGCTCCACGGAATTCGCCGAGGTCTTCCTCGACGACGTCCGCGTGCCCGTCACCCACCGCCTGGGCGCCGAGAACGACGGCTGGCGCGTCACCATGGTCACCCTGTCCTTCGAGCGCGGCACCGCCTTCGCCGGAGAGGTCGTCGCCTGCCGCCGCACACTGACCCGCCTCGCCCGCGCGGCCCGGGAGAACGGCCGCTGGGACGACGCCGTCCTGCGCCGTCGCCTCGGCCGCCTGAACGCCGAGTTCTCGGCGCTGTGGCGGCTGACCCGGTGGAACGTGAGCGAGGCCGAGCACGCCCCGCACAGCGGCCGCGGCGGTGTGCCGGGCACCGCGGGCTCCGTCTTCAAGCTGCGCTACTCCCACGCCCGCCAGGAGCTCTACGAGGCCGCCGCCGAGGTCCTCGGCCCCGACTCCCTCGACGGCGGCCGGGAGTGGACCGCGGACCGCCTCTCCTCGCTCTCCTACACGATCGCCGCGGGGACCTCGCAGATCCAGCGGAACATCGTCGCCGAGCGCGTCCTCGGCCTTCCCAAGGCGCGGTGACCATGGACTTCCGGCTGACCGGCGACCAGCGCGCGCTCCAGGCGGGAATGCGTGAGCTCCTCGCCGCGCGGTTCCCCCGCGAGCGGTTGCGCGCCTTGGTGGACGGCGACGCGCGGACCGCCGCCCGGCCCGGCCGCGAGCTCTGGACGGCGCTCGGGGACGCCGGTCTCTTCGCCCTGAGACTGCCCGAACGCGACGGCGGGGCGGGCCTCGGACTACCGGAGGCCGTGCTCCTCTTCGAGGAGGCGGGGCGGGCCCTGCTGCCCGGCCCACTGGCCACCACCCACCTCGCGGCGGGCCTGGTGCCCGGCGCCGCCGAGGGCCGCCGGATCGTCACGGGCCTGGACCGCCCCGGCGTCGTCGCCCACCTGGCCGGTGCCGACGCCGTGCTGCTTCTCGACGGCGCCACCGCCCGGGCACTGACCCCCGGGGAGGGAAACGGCCCGGACGCCCTGGGCGCGACCCCCCTCCGGTCCGTGGACCCGGCGACACCCCTGCACCGGGTGCGTGACTTCCCTCCACCCTTGGGGGGAAGCTCACTTGAAGTGACCGCCGATGCGAGTCGGCTGCATCGGGAAGCGACTTTGCTGACCGCCGCACAGCAACTGGGCAGCGCCCGCCGCACCGTGGAGATGGCCGTCGAGCACGCCCGTCACCGCTTCCAGTTCGGCCGGCCCGTCGGAGCCTTCCAAGCCGTCCAACACCTCTGTGCCGATATGCACGTACGCGCGGAACTCGCTCGCGTGAGCGTTTACGCGGCCTCGGTCACCGGGGATCCGGCCGAGATCGCCGGCGCCAAACTGCTTGCGGACAGTGCTGCTATCCGCAACGCCAGTGACTGTCTGCAAGTGTATGGGGGCCTGGGCTTCACCTGGGAAGTCGATGTCCATCTGCATCTCAAACGCGCTTGGATTCACGCGGGTGAGTGGCAATCGGTTGCCGAAGGCGAGGAATTCCTGGCGAACATGCTGCTCATGAGTGGCCCCTCGGAAACCCCCTCAGATGTTTTGGCCGGAGGTTTGGGAGGAGACAATGTCGCCCTGTAATCGGCATGGGTGAAATGCCGGGCATGTCATACATAACCCATCACAGGCCGTCGATATCAGGCTGTGTCCTGCGCGTTACTCGTTACTGGGCGGAGTCGGCCTCGCCCTCCGGTACTCTCCCTTGGATGCGAGTGGTTCAGAGGCGCAGCGAGCCGGGTGTTGTCCATGTGGCGGCGCCGGGCGGGAAAATGTCTGGCACTCGTGTCGGAACGGGGCCCGTGGTCCCCCGATGTTCGAGTCTCCGCAGCGCGCGTCGCACAGTATGCAGTACGCATACTCCTTTGCGCCGGAATATGCCCGAAGCGCTTGTTGGGGTGACTGAGCGTCAACCATGCTGTCTTGGAAAGGGATCACGTTCCGTGACCCTTCGGAGACGCGAGGCGTTGTGTCCGCCGGTTCGGATGGTGTGAGCGGTGCAGGTGCTTCAGATGCAGATGGAGGTCCGGGCCGACCCCGCGGAAGTGGGGCGGGCTCGCAAGTGGGCGAGGTCGCGCCTCGCGGGTTCCGGGATAGGTGTCGACGAGCCCCTGGCGGAGACGCTCATCCTGCTGATCTCGGAGCTGGTCACCAACGCCGTGGTGCACACCGGCTGTCCCGCCGTCCTGCGCATGCTCTTCCCGGACGTGGGGGGGCCCGCCGGCGCCGCCGAGTACTGCGCGGGCACGGTCCGGGTCGAGGTCGCCGACATCAGCTCCCGCCCGCCCCGCCGACGGCGTGCCGAGGGTGATGACACCGGCGGCCGTGGCCTGGAGCTGGTGGACGGCCTGGCCGACCGCTGGGGCTGGCAGCCCGAGGGCAGCGGTAAGCGCATCTGGTGCGAGGTCGATCGTGGCGCCGCCTCCTGGGTCGGCGCTTTCGAGGCCCCGCGCGCCGTGACAAATAGGGCTTAGTCGACAAAGTCCAGACCAGGTGTTGACGTGAAGTGTCCACGTGATCACCCTTGGACGCAGCGATTCGTTGCGAGGGGACGTCGAGAGGCCCGTTCGTACTGGGCTGCCTTGGCGAGTGCGGGTCGCGGTCCGGCGCGTACAGGGCTACTGCGCCGGAGCCGGCGGCGACGTGCGGTGCCGTGCTCGGGGTGCGCATCGGCGCGTCGCCGCCTGCTCGTCCTGTCGTGGGTCCGCCGGCCCCGAGGGTCCGGAGTCCGGTCAGAGGATCGCCACGGGCGCGACCGGGGATCCCACGCCACCCACGAAGGGTTCGGGTGTGGCGGTCAGCAGGAAGGCGTGACGCCCCTCCTCGGCGCAGGCCGCCGACAATTCCTCCAGATCCCAGTTCTGGCCCTGGAGCATCCCCATCTCGACCAGGTGGAGCGCGTGCACCGGGAGCCACAGGCCGTCGATCTCCGGCGGGACGATCTCGAAGGTCAGCGTGTCGTTGGCGACGGCGGCGACGTCACGCGCGTGGAACCACTCCGGCGTACGGATCGACAGTCCGGGCGACGGATAGCCGTACGCCTCTCTGTCGCCCGCCAGATACCGCTGGATCTGGCCGGTTCTGACGAGAACGACGTCTCCGGACCGCACGGCGACCCCGGCCAGCTCTTCCGCCGCGTCGAGATCCTCGGGGGTGACGATATGGCCGGCGTCGAGCCGCTCGGCTCCCCGGGCGCGGGCCACGTCGAGCAGAACGCCGCGGGAGACGAGGTGCCGGACCGTCTGGATCCCGCTGTGGGCCGCCCGTCCGTGCCCGGTGACCGAGCTCGCCGGGCGCCCGTTGTAGAGCCGCCCGCCGTGCGAGACGTGCGGTAGGGCGTCCCAGTGCGTCCCCGCCTGGAGCCCCATCGTCACGGCGTCGTCGCTCGTGGCGACGGTGTCCGGGCCGAACATCTCCTGATTGACGGCGATCATCGTGTGCAGGGGGTTCACCCTGCCCGGGATCAGCCCGGTCTGCACCCCGTCCTGCCGTAAGGGCACCGCCAGGGGGACTCGGCGGCCGGTCCGTACGGTCGCGGCGGCGTCGCGGACAACCGTTCTCGTGACGAGGTTGAGCGTGCCGATCTCATCGTCGTCTCCCCAACGGCCCCAGTTGTTGACTCGTTTGGCGATCTCGTGGAATTCCGGCGGCAGCGGCATGTGATCCCTTCCGGATCGGAGGTCGTGCGGGGCTTGTGCCCACGCCCACTCTGCTCAAAAATCTAACGGTCCGTCAGGTGATGGGGAGGGGTGCCGCGTGGGGAACTTCTTGGCCGACAAGGTCGTCGCCGTCACGGGGGCGGGCCGCGGCATCGGACGGGCCGTCGCCCTCGCCTGCGCCGCGGAAGGAGCCCGGGTCGTCGTCAACGACTACGGCGTCTCCCTCGACGGAGGAGAACCGACCAGCGACATCGCCACCGCCGTGGTCAAGGAGATCGAGGCCGCCGGCGGCACGGCCGTGGCCCTCGCGGACGACATCTCCACGATGGCCGGGGGGCACCGCGTCGTCGACACGGCCCTGACTCGCTACGGACGGATCGACGGGGTGGTGTGCGTCGCCGGGATCCTGCGGGAGCGCATGCTCTTCAACATGACCGAGGAGGAATGGGACCCCGTCGTCGCCACCCACCTCAAGGGCACCTTCACCGTCTTCCGGGCCGCCTCCGCCGCCATGCGCCGGCAACGGCACGGTACCCTCATCGGCTTCACCAGCGGAAGCCACCAGGGCAGCGTCTCCCAGGCCAACTACGCCGCCGCCAAAGGCGGCGTGATCTCCCTCGTCCGCAGCGCGGCCCTGGGCCTCGCCAAGTACGGCGTCACGGCCAACTGCGTCGCCCCCGTGGCCCGTACGCGCATGTCCGCCAACGTGCCCATGGAACTGACCGAGATCGGTGAACCCGAGGACGTCGCTCCTCTGGTCGTCTACCTGCTGAGCGATCGCGCCCACGACGACGGGGTCACCGGACAGGTGTACACCGTCGCCGGCCCCAAGATCGCCGTATGGGCCCAGCCCCGCGAAATCCGCGCCGCCTACGCGGACGGAACCTGGACCCCGGAGCGGATCGCCGACCTCCTCCCCGGCACCGTCGGCACCGACCCGATGCCCCTGCTCGGCCGCCCGCAGGCCGCGACCGGCTCGAACGGGCCGAAACCGTCCGGAGAACACCCCGACGCCTGACGGGCAGAGAGCGAGAAGCGCGTGGACTTCGCATTCGGGCCACAGGACGAGGCGCTCCGGGAGGAGGCCCGCGACTGGCTCACCCGCCACCTCGCCACCGATCCGGCCCCCGACGGCCGCGCCTGGGAGCGCCGGCTCGGCGCCGGCGGCTGGATCGGCCTCGGCTGGGACCCCGCCCACGGCACTTACGGCAACCGCACCACCACCCTGACCGGCCAGGTCGTCTGGGCCGAGGAATACGCCCGGGCGCGGGCCCCCGCCCGCCTCGGTCACATGGGCGAGCAACTCCTCGCCCCCACCCTCCTGGCCCACGGCGACGCGGCCCAGCGCACCCGCTTCCTGCCCGCGATCGCCCGCGGCGAGGAGCTCTGGTGCCAGGGATACAGCGAACCCGGCGCGGGCTCCGACCTCGCCTCCCTACGGACCCGGGCCGTGCCGGACCGGCGCGGCGTCTACCGGGTCACCGGGCAGAAGATCTGGACCTCGCTCGCCCACGAGGCCGACTGGTGCTTCCTGCTGGCCCGCACCACCGAGGACTCCCACCGGCACCACGGCCTCTCCTTCCTGCTCGTACCCATGGACCAGCCCGGCCGGATCGAGGTCCGGCCCATCCGCCAGATGTCGGGGGCCGCCGACTTCAACGAGGTCTTCCTCGACGGCGCCGAAGCCCGGGCCGAGCACCTCGTCGGCGGCGAGGGCAACGGCTGGAAGGTCGCCATGGACCTCCTCGGGCGCGAACGGGGCGTCTCCACACTCGCCCAGCAGACCGGCTTCGCGGCCGAACTCTCCGAGGTGCTCCGGCTGGCCCTGGAGACGGGGGCCGCAGAGGATCCGGTGACACGCGACCGGCTCGTACGGCAATGGGCCGAGCTTCGGACCATGCGCTGGAACGCCCTGCGGACCCTCGGGGTGACGGAGGACCGCGGAGCGCCCAGCGTCGCCAAACTGCTCTGGGGCGGCTGGCACCAGCGGCTCGGCGAGCTGGTCATGCGGGTCCGCGGGCCGGCCGCCACCCTGGGCCCGCACGACTGGAGCGCGGGCCGTCCCTATGAACTCGACTCCCTGCAAAGCCGGTTCCTCTTCTCCCGTGCCGACACCATCTACGGCGGGTCGGACGAGATCCAGCGCACCATCATCGCCGAGCGCGTGCTCGGCCTGCCGAAGGAGCCGCGCCCATGACCACCTACGGACACTGGATCGACGGCACCTGGCACTCGCCGGAAAAAGGGCACTATCCAGTTGTCAATCCGGCGACCGAGAAGGTCGTCGGGGAGGCCCCGGAGGCGACTCCCGCCGAAGTCGCCCTGGCCGTGACCGCCGCGCGGGCCGCTCAGGACGGCTGGTCCCGCACGCCACCGCGCGAGCGCGCGGCCGTACTGGACCGGATGGCGGATCTGATCACCGCACACGAAACCGAACTCGTACCCCTGCTCCAGGCCGAGACGGGCGCGACACTGCGCCTCACCTCGACCATGCAGGTGCCCGTGGCGGCGGACCGCTTCCGCCGCTACGCACAGGGCGCGCTCGAGCCGGCCGTCATCCCGCTCGCGCCACGCCCCGTCCAGGGCAGCCCGCTCGCTCCGGGCGGCCTCATCGGCGCCGCCGCGGTACGGCGCCCCGTGGGCGTCGTCGGCTGCATCACCTCCTACAACTTCCCGGTCGTCAATCTCGCGGGCAAGGTCGCCCCCGCCCTGGCCATGGGGAACACCGTCGTCGCCAAACCGGCACCGCAGGATCCCCTCTGCGTCCTCGCGCTCGGCCCGCTGCTCCGCGAAGCGGGCCTGCCGGACGGTGCCTTCAACATCGTCACGGGATCGGGCCCCGAAGCGGGCCGAGCGCTCGTGGAACACCCCGGCGTCGACATGATCAGCTTCACCGGGTCCACCGCCGTCGGAAAACAGATCGCCGAGACCGCGGGGAGGTCGATGAAGCGCACCCTGATGGAGCTGGGCGGCAAGGGCGCGGCCATCGTCCTGGGAGACGCCGACGAGAAGACGGTCAAGTCGGCGATCGGGGCGGTCGGTTCGGTCTGGTCCTTCCACAGCGGGCAGATATGCACGGCGCCGACCCGCGTCCTCGTCCATCGATCGCTGTACGAGAAGGTCGTCACCGGCCTCACACACTACGCCCGGACGCTGACGGTCGGGGACCCTGTGGATAACTCCACCGTCGTCGGCCCGTTGATCTCCGCCGCCCAGCGCGACCGCGTCGAGGCGTACATCGCCGGAGCCCGCGCGGGGGGCGCCCGTATCGCCGTCGGCGGCACCCGCCCCGACCTCGCGCCCGGCTTCTACGTCGCGCCCACGCTCATCACCGACGCCACCCCGGACATGGCCGTCGCCCGCGAGGAACTGTTCGGCCCCGTCGTCGTCGCGCTCCCGGTCGACGACGAGGAAGAAGCCGTACGCATCGCCAACGGCACCTCGTACGGCCTCCACGACTACGTCTTCAGCGCCGACACCGCCCACGCCTGGGCCTTCGCCGCCCGCCTGCGCAGCGGCAACGTCGGCGTCAACACGGTCCAGCGGCACCCGGAGACGCCGTTCGGCGGGTTCAAGGAGAGCGGGATCGGCCGCGACGGCGGCTCCTTCGGCCTGCACGCCTACAGCGAACTCCAGTCCCTCGTCTGGCCCTCCTGAGCCGGAGAGGCCACCCGATCCTGAAGCACACCGATCCTGACGCCCACCCGATCCTGACGCCCACCCGATCCCGACGCCCACCCGATCCCGACGCCCGCCCGACCGGAAGCTCCTCCTGAGGCGGAACACACCCAGCCCCGCCCCACTCCAGACCGAAAGCATCGCGTACAAGTCCGTTCTTGACCGGATGAGAGGCGGAACCGCCATGAGAGGCGTCATCTTCGACGGCGAGCGGCCGCAGGTCGTCGACGACCTGGAGGTCCGCCCGCCCGGCCCCGGTGAGGTCCTCGTCGCGATCGCCGCCGCCGGGCTCTGCCACAGCGACCTCTCGGTCGTCGACGGCACCATTCCCTACCCCCTGCCCGCCGTCCTCGGCCACGAGGGCGCCGGAGTCGTGGAGCAGGTCGGGCCGGGCGTCGCGCACGTCGCCCCCGGTGACCACGTCGCGTTGTCGACCCTCGCCAACTGCGGAACCTGCGGCGAGTGCGACCGAGGGCGCCCGACCATGTGCCGCATGTCGATAGGCCGGCCCGATCGGCCCTTCTCCCGGCGGGGCACCCCGCTCCACCAGTTCGCGGCCAACTCCGCCTTCGCCGAACGCACCGTCGTCAAGGCCGTCCAAGCCGTCGCGATCCCCGCCGAGTTGCCCCTGACCTCGGCCGCCGTCATCGGATGCGGCGTGCTCACCGGTGTCGGCGCGGTCCTCAACCGCGCCCGCGTCCGGTACGGCGAGACGGTGGTCGTCATCGGGACCGGCGGCATCGGACTCAACGTCCTCCAAGGCGCCCGGATCGCCGGGGCCTCCACCGTCGTCGCCGTCGACGCGAACCCCGCGAAGGCGCCCACGGCACGGCTTTTCGGAGCCACCCACTTCATCGACGCCGGCACCGCCCCCGACACCCTGGCCGCCGTCCGCGCGATCCTGCCCGACGGTGCCGATCACACCTTCGAGTGCGTCGGCGACACCTCCCTCATCGGGCAGGCCGTCGACCTCCTCGGCCGCCACGGCCAGGCGGTGCTCCTCGGCGTGCCGCCGGCCGGCGCGCGGGCGTCCTTCCTCGTCTCCTCGCTCTACCTCGACAAATCGATCCTCGGCTGCCGCTACGGATCGTCGCGCCCGCAGCGCGACATCGCCCTGTACGCACGCCTCTACCGGGAAGGCCGGCTCCTGCTGGACGAGCTCGTCAGCCGGACCTATCCCGTCGAGGACTTCACCAAGGCCGCCGACGACGTGCACCACGGCCGGGTGGCCCGCGCGGTCCTCACGTTCCCCTAGCCCCGCCCGGCCGGAAGCCGCTCAGCGCGGGGCGTCCGCCGGGTGCGCGGGCACCGAACGGAACGTACGCCGGTAGGCCGTCGGCGAGACGCCGAGCGCCGTCTGGAGATGCTGCCGCATCGACGCCGCCGTCCCGAATCCCGCGTCCTGCGCCACCTGGTCCACGGACAGGTCGGTGTCCTCCAGCAGGTGGCGCGCCCGCTCCACCCGCTGCTGGGTCAGCCACTGCCCCGGGCTGATGCCGACCTCCTCACGGAAGCGGCGGGTGAAGGTCCGTACGCTCATCGCCTCCCGCTCCGCCATGTCGCGCAGCTGGATCGGCTCGTGCAGCCGTCCCAGCGCCCAGGCCCGGGCCGCCGTGGTCGTCGCGACCTGCGGCTCCGGGACCGGACGCTGGATGTACTGGGCCTGACCGCCGTCGCGGTGCGGCGGCACGACACTGCGCCGGGCCACCTCGTTGGCCACCGCCGAGCCGTGGTCGCGCCGCACGATGTGCACGCACAGGTCGATGCCGGAGGCCACCCCCGCCGACGTCAGGAGATCGCCGTCGTCGACGAACAGCACGTCGGCGTCCACCCGGACCGACGGGTACAGCCGCTGGAAGTGGTCCGTGCTGCTCCAGTGCGTGGTCGCCGGACGCCCGTCCAGGAGCCCCGCCGCCGCGAGCACGAACGAGCCGGTACAGATCGACACCATGCGGGTGCCGGGGCGTACCCAGGCCAGCGCGGCGGCCTGCTCCTCGTCCAGCCGTCCCTCCGTGAACGGCGGGCCGAGCTCGTACGAGGCCGGCACGACGACGGTGTCCGCCTCGGCCAGGGCCTCCGGTCCCCGGTCGACGGTGATGTCGAAGTCCGCGTCCGTGCGGACGCCGCCCGGCGTCAGCGCGCACGTGACCACCTCGTACAGCGGGTCCCCGGCGGAGGTCGTGGCCTTGCCGAAGATGCGGTACGGGATGCTCAGCTCGAACGGGATGACACCGGGCAGGGCGAGAACGACGACGCGGTGCGGCGGCGCGTCGGGGTGCTGCTCGCTCCGCCGGATCCCGATGGACTGCGACATGTGTGTACGCCCCCTCAAGCGATACCCGATGCCTGTCGGCCTGTGTCTGACAAGGCTGCCCCGGAGCGGTGCATTCCCGGGACCCCGCGTCCGCGTTCCCAGGGGTCCCACTACTCCACCGCCCGAACCCCCTTGGCCCGATCCTGGTGAACGCTGTCCTCCGGGCCACTCGTGGCCGCGAGCGACGCGCTCGATGCTGACCGTGTGACCTGGACGACCCGACCTCCCACCCTCCCCGCGCGCGGGCCGGCACCCGCCGGCCGGAGGCGCCGTGTCCACCGCGCCTGGTCCGTCGCCGCCGTCACCTTTGTGACGATCATCGGCGCCGCGGGCTTCGCCTCCCTACCCGGCCTGCTCATCGAACCCCTGCACACGGAGTTCGGCTGGTCCCGGGGAACGATCGGTCTCGCCGCCTCCGTGAACCTCGCCCTCTACGGGCTCACGGCCCCCTTCGCGGCCGCCCTCATGGACCGTTTCGGCATCCGTAAGGTCGTCGCCTTCGCCCTGACCGTCATCGCGGTCGGCTCCGGGCTCACCGTCTTCATGACCGCGAGCTGGCAGCTCGTCCTGTGCTGGGGCGTGCTCGTCGGCCTCGGCAGCGGCTCGATGGCCCTGGCCTTCGCCGCCACCGTGACCAACCGCTGGTTCGTCGCCCGGCGCGGCCTGGTCACCGGCATCCTCACCGCCGCCGGAGCCTCAGGACAGCTCGTCTTCCTGCCGCTGCTCTCCTGGATCGTCGAACACCACGACTGGCGGCCCGCCGCGCTGACCGTCTCGGTCGCCGCCCTGGTCGTCGTTCCCTGCGTCTGGCTGCTGCTGCGCGACCACCCGGCGGACGTCGGACTCAAGGCGTACGGGGCCGAGTCGTACACCCCCAAGCCGCCTCCCGCGCCGGGCGCGGCACGACGCGCGCTGAAGGCCCTGACCGAGGCCGCCCGCACCGGGCCCTTCTGGCTGCTCGCCGGTACCTTCGCGATCTGCGGCGCCTCCACCAACGGCCTGGTCAAGACGCACTTCGTACCGGCGGCCCACGACCACGGCATGCCGATCACGGCCGCCGCCGGCCTGCTCGCGGTGATCGGCGTCTTCGACGTCGTCGGCACGATCGCCTCCGGCTGGTTCACCGACCGGTTCGAGGCCCGCCGACTGCTGGCCGTCTACTACGCGCTGCGCGGCGTCTCCCTGATGTTCCTGCCGATGCTGATGGCGCCGACCGTCCACCCGCCGATGATCTTCTTCATCGTCTTCTACGGCCTGGACTGGGTCGCCACCGTGCCGCCCACCATCGCCCTGTGCCGGGAGCACTACGGCGACGACAGCGCGATCGTCTTCGGCTGGGTGCTCGCCTCCCACCAGGTGGGCGCGGCTCTGGTCGCCTTCCTCGGCGGCGTGGCGCGGGACGCCTTCGGCTCGTACGACATGGTCTGGTACGCCTCCGGGGCGCTGTGCGCGGTGGCGGCGCTGATGGCGCTGGTGATCCGCAGGCGGCCCGCCGTGACCCCGGCGGCCGGAGCGGCCGCCCCTGTGTGATCCCCCTCGCCGAGGCAACCCTGCGGGCCCCAGGGGAATCCTTCAGGGGGAGAGGGGCTGGTCATGACACAGCACGCCGAGCCGGACGCGATGCCGGCCGACGGCAAGAAGGACGCCGCGCCCGGGGAGACCCCCGGGGCGCCGAAGCGGGTGACGCACGCGGACGGCTTCGGCGCGGCCTTCTGCGCGTCCGTGGCCGGCCTGTGCGCCGAGGCGGTCATCGGGGGCACGGTCGCCCTCCTGGTGATGCTCTCGCGCGAGCACGACAGTCCGCCGCGCGACATCATCATGATCGTCGGGCTGGTCGTCGGCGTCGCGCTTCTCGCAGTACTTGTCAGCGGCTTCGTCACGGCCGTCGCGGTGATGCCCACGCTGGCCCTCGCCCGCCGGATAGCGCGGCGTGCCGGACGGCCCGAGCGCTGGTGGTGGACCGTGGCCGCGGTCCCGCTGGTGGCCGCCGTGGCGGTGGTGGTGTTCGGCGGTGTGATCGCTCTCGGCAGCCTCGCCCTGGCCCCGCCCCTGACGTACCTGCTGTGGTGGGCCGCCCTTACGGCCGGACTGTTGCCGGCCTCCCTGGTCGCCGGGGCCGCGGGCCGCCGGGTCCGCGACGGCCGCCCCGTGCGCATGGCCCGCCGGGTGGTGCGCGACGGACTGCTCGCCTGGCTCGCGGTCGGCGCCCTGGGCGCCGGGGCGTACGGCACCGGTCTGGCGAAGGTCTACGAGCCGCCCCGGCTGGAGAAGGCGGACCTCGTGGGCGCCTGGACCGACGGGCACGGCGGCAAGGTCGAGCTGACCGGCGACGGGGCCGCGGTCGCCAAGGGCCTCGACAATTACGTGTGGGACGGCACGGGCCACGCCAGGCCGAAGGAGTGCGACGGCTCCGGCAAGTGGACGACGCTCAAGCGTGACGGGAAGGTCGAGGGCGTGTCCCTGACCATCGGCAGCTGCGAGCTCGCCCGGAACTGGATCGTCGGCGGCACCGGTAAGGAGCCGCGGATCTTCCACGAGGTCGGCAAGCCTGGTTCCGGGAAGCGCTACGTGCTCGTGAAGGCTGTCGAGCACAAGGGGTAGAGGGCGGTGTGGATCCCCGGCGTGCGGCCGAGGGGCTTGCTTCGGAGGCCGGGCGGCTCTTGAGGATCAGCGTTCCCTGGAGCGGGAGCGTTCTCCAAGGGCGTGAGATTCCCCAGGGGCGTGAGCGTCTCCCAAGGTGTGAGGGTTCCCCAGGGCGTGAGCGTCCGCCAAGGCGTGAGCGTTCTCCAAGGGCGTGAGCGCCCCTCAAGGCGTGAGCGTCCCGAACGCTCCCCGGTGGAAGAGCAGCGGTCCCGCCGCGGCCGCCGTGTCGTCCGTTCCCAGCGCCTCGACCCGTCCGACGACGATGAGGTGGTCCCCGCCCGTGTGTACGGCGTGGACCGCGCAGTCGACCCAGGCGGGCACCCCGGCGAGCAGCGGCGAGCCGGTGGCGGGCGCCGGCGCGTACCGTACGCCCGCGAACTTGTCGGCCGTCCGCGTGCCGCTGACCGCGAAAGCGCGGCACAGCGCCTCCTGGCCGGCGCCGAGCACATTGACGCAGAAGACCCCGGCGCGAGCGATGCGCGGCCAGCTGCTCGACGTCCGGGCCACCATGAAGACGACCAGCGGCGGGTCGAGGGAGAGCGCGGCGAAGGACTGGCAGGCGAACCCGGCGGGCGGCTCCGTGGCACCGGGCCGGTCGGCGGCCGGGGCCGTGACGACGGTGACGCCGCTGGCGAAGTGCCCGAGCACGCGCCGGAAGTCCTCCGGGGCGGGCGGGGGCCGCTCGTCCGCCCGTGCCGCCCGGAGCGCCCGCGCCGGTCCCGGCCCGGAGCGCGGGGCCGTGGCGGTCGGTGCGCCGGCCGACCGCAGATAGCGCACGGCGACGGCCGCCATTCCCGCGTGTCCCATCATGCTTCCATTGAATCTGATGAGCCGTCAGTTCGAAAGGTGCGGGACGGAGGGCCCGTCGCGGGCTCGGCCGCCGGAGGAACGGTTCAGCGCCCCCGGTAGGCCGGGGCGCGGCGCTCCACGAAGCTCGCCACGCCCTCCCGCGCGTCCTCCGTCGTCATGTTGATCTCCTGCGCGGCGGCCTCGGCGGCGAAGGCGGCCGTACGGTCCATGTCGAGCGAGGCGTTGACCAGCTGCTTGGTGAGCGCGAACGCCCGGGTCGGGCCCGCCGCGAGGCGGTCGGACCAGGCGTGGGCCACGCTCGACAACTCACCCTCCGGCACCACACGGTTCACCAGCCCCAGCCGTTCCGCCTCGGCGGCCGTGAGGGCGTCCCCGAAGAACATCAGCTCCTTCGCCCGGCGCGGCCCGACCAGGCGGGGCAGGAGATAGGCGCCCCCGCCGTCGGGGACCAGCCCCCGGCGGGCGAACACCTCGACGAACGTGGCGTGTTCGGCCGCGAGCACGAGATCGCAGGCGAGGGCCAGGTGCGCGCCGAGGCCCGCCGCGGTGCCGTTCACGGCGGCGATCACGGGCTTCTCGCAGTCCAGCACCGCGCTGACCAGGCGCTGGGCGCCGCGCCGGATCACCCGGGCCACATCGCCCGCGGCGCGCTCGGCGGCCGGGCCCGGGCTGCGCGTGGCAGCCACGCGCAGATCGGCCCCCGCGCAGAACGCCCGGCCCGTGGCCGTGAGGACCACGGCTCGCACGGCCGGGTCGGCGGAGTCCTCGAAAAGCCGGGAAATCACGCGTTCTCGCTGGTCAGGGGTGAGGGCATTGCTCGTCCGGGGCCGGTTGAGGGTGATCCACGAGACGCCGTTGTCAGTGGTGTGGAGTATCACTGAGTCATCGGGCCCCACGGGCTCGACGGGCCGCGCCGCGTCCTCGGGACCGGTGGGGCCGACGGGGTTCGCACGGGGGGATACGGGCATGGGGGAGCTCCTGGTTCTACGGGCCGTCGCGGTTCCACGGTTCGTCGCACGCGGGCCGGCGGAAGCGGGCCGGGCCGTCTCAGCGGCAGTACGCCAAGGCGTCCAGGGCCACGGCGCCCTGGCCGCGCGGCAGTACCACGAGAGGGTTGATGTCCAGCTCGGCGAGGTCGTCGGCCAGCTCCAGCGACATCCGCTGGACGCGCAGGACGGTCTCGACGAGCGCGTCCACATCGGCCGGGGGCGCGCCTCGCACGCCGTCGAGGAGGGCGCGGCCGCGCAGCTCGGCGAGCATCGTGCGCGCGTGCTCCTCGCCGAACGGCGGGACGCCCACGGCGGTGTCGCGCAGTACCTCGACCAGCGCCCCACCCAGGCCCACCGTCACCGTGGGCCCGAAGAGCGGGTCGGGGGAGACCCCGACGACCATCTCCACCCCCCTTCCGACGAGTTGGCAGACCAGGACGCCGTCCAGGGGCAGCCCTTCGCAGCGCGCGATGTCGGTGAGCTCGCGATAGGCGTCCCGGACCTGGCTGGCCGAGGTCAGCCCGACCTTGACCAGCCCGAGCTCGGTCTTGTGGGCCAGCTGGGGGCCGGACGCCTTCATGACGACCGGGTAGCCGACCAGCCCCGCCGCCCGTACGGCCGCGGCGGCGCTGGTCACCAGCTGCTCGCGGGGTACGCGGATGCCGTAGGCACGCAGCAGCTGTTTGGCCGCGTGCTCGCTCAGCTGCTCGCCCGGGCGCATCAGCTCCTGGGCCTTGCGCGCGGACGGGGAGAGGACACGCGGCGCCTCGTCGAAGGGGGAGCGGTAGCCGGCCGTGAAGCGGTGGTGGCGGAGATAGGCGCTCACGGCGGTCACACAGTTGGAGAAGGTGCGGAAGGTGGCGACGCGCGAGGAGCCGAGGAGGGTGGTGCGATAGGCGTCCTCCGTGCCGACGGGCGAGCCCCACACCACGCAGACCAGCTTGTCGGTCTCCTCGGCGGCGGCCACGAGGTCGCGCACGAGCCGGTCGCTCATGGGCGGGAAGGGCCCGGTGACCGGGCAGACGAGGACGCCGACGGCCGGGTCGGCGAGCAGGGCGTCGATGATCCTGCGGCCCCGTTCGTCGCCGACGGGATGCCCGCCGCTGTCGACGGGGTTCTCGACGCTCAGATACTCCGGTATCCACTGGTGCAGCTCGCGCTGCTTGGCGGTGGAGAGGGTGGGGAGGGGCAGCCCGGCGGCGGCGGCCAGGTCCGCGAAGTGGGCTCCCGTGCCCCCGGAGATCGAATAGACGGCGACTCCCTCGGCCCGCGGCGGCCGGGCGCGGGCGAGCAGGGCCGCGGTGTCCTGGAGCTCGTCCAGCCCGTCCACCCGGATCACGCCGAACTGCCGCATGGCCGCGTCCACGACCTCGTTCGCCCCGGTGAGCTTGCCGGTGTGGGAGGCGGCCGTGCGGGCGCCGGCCTCGGTCCGGCCGACCTTGACGGCGACGACGGGCACCTTGTGCCGCGCCGCGCGGTCCGCGGCGAGCAGGAAGGAACGGCCGTCCTTGAGCCCTTCCACATACGCGGCGATGGCGCCGACCTCGGGGCGCGTGGCGAAGTAGGAGAGGAAGTCCGCGCACTCCAGGTCGGCCTCGTTGCCCGTCGGTGCCCAGTGGGAGAGCCTGACGCCCAGCTCCTGGAGGGCGAAGACGGGCCGGCCCTGGTGGCCTGACTGGGTGATCAACGCGATGGCGGGCCCTTCGAGGTCGTCACGGAACCGTTCGAAGGCGTTGAGGTTGGTGTTCGGGCCGAGGAGCCGGACGCCCGCCGCGCGGGCGGCGGCGGCGAGCCGGTCCTGGGCGGCGGCTCCCTCCGGGCCCGTCTCCGCGAACCCGGAGGCGAAGGCCACGGCGAACGCCGCCTTGGAGCCGTCCAGTTCGGCCATGACGGGAAGGGGATCGCCCACGAGGAGGACGGCGAGGTCGACCCGTTCGGGGAGCTCCGCGACGGACGGATGGCAAGGGAGGTCGAAGACGGTCCGCCGGGTGGGGTGTACGGGGTGGAGGCGGGCGCCGACCCGCTCGCACCAGGCGAGGAGCTGACGCGTGATCCCGGTGTTGGGGCGGCCCTCGGCGTCCGAGGCGCCGATGACGGCGACGGTCTCGGGGCGGAAGAACCGGTCGAGGTCGGGGACGTCCGAGTGCAGCGGCCGCCCGCTGACGTCGACGTCGGCGATGTCGGTGGCCAGGCCGTGGACGGCGGGGCCCGGACGCTCGCCGCAGGCCGCGACGCGGGCCGGACGGGAGGTGGTGGTGAGGGTGCCATGAGTCGATCCAAGCATCGTTCTCGTCCACTCCTGCTCAATGGCCGATACGCTGACGTATAGTCAGGCTACCGATCTGACGTCACGTCAGGAATGGTGCGGACCCGGGGTGATGGCGTGAAGCGGATGGTTCTCCGTCCGTCACCGGGCGGCCGGGCCGGGCCGTGACGGGCGTCGGAGCCGCGACGGTGACGGGAGGCTGCCGCCATGACCGTGTCCGCCCGTTTCGACGTGCCCGGGGTCGACGACTTCACCCGCCCCTACTGGGAGGCCGCCGCCCGGGGCCGGCTCCTGCTGCGCCGGTGCCGGGAGGAGGGATGCGGCGCGGTCCACCACTATCCCCGCGAGTTCTGCCCGCGCTGCTGGGGCGAGGACGTCGTCTGGGCCGAGGCGAGCGGCCGGGCCACGCTCTACACCTGGTCGGTCGTCCACATGAACGACCTGCCGCCCTTCGGTGAACGTCTGCCCTACGTCGCCGCCGTCGTGGACCTCGCGGAGGGTCCGCGCATGATGACCGAGATCGTGGACTGTCCGGAGAGCGCCTTGCGGGTCGCGATGGAGCTCCGGGTCCGCTTCCGGCCGGTGCTCGAAACGCCGCTGACCGAAACGCCGTTGAGCGTGCCGGTGTTCGGCCCGGGGTGACCGTCGGTGCGGGGGGCTGTGGTTTCCCTCCGGCCCCGGCCCTCAGCCGCGCCCCAGGATCAGCGTCCCCGAGGAGCAGAACCAGCCGCCCGTCCCCGACGCGAGCGCGAGTCGTGGCGCTCCTCCGTCCCGGCCGCGCACCTGCCGGCCCTCCTCCGCCTCGCCCCGCAGCTGCCGCACGGCCTCGACCAGCAGGAAGAGGCCCCGCATGCCGGGGTGGCAGGCCGACAGCCCGCCGCCGTCCGTGTTCACGGGCAGCTCGCCGCCGATCGTGAGCCTGCCCCCGGCCACGAACGCGCCTCCCTCGCCCTTCGCGCAGAATCCGAGGTCCTCCAGGGCCACCAGTGGCATGTACGTGAAGGCGTCGTACAGCTCCGCCACCTCGATGTCCCGGGGGGTGACGCCCGAGCGGCGGAAGGCCCGGGGCCCGGAGACCGCGGCCGGGGAGACTGTGAAGTCCTCCCACTCCGACATCGTCGTGTGCGAGACGGCGGTGCCCGAGCCCAGTACCCATACGGGTGGTTTCACCGTGTCCGCCACGTACTCCTCCCCGGCCAGCAGCACGGCGCAGCCGCCGTCGGAGCGTACGCAGCAGTGGAGCTTGGTGAACGGGTCGGCGATCACCGGCCCGCCGAGGACGTCGTCGACCGTGATCGGGGCGCGGTACATGGCGTGCGGGTTGTGCAGGGCGTTGGCGCGCGCCTGGACGGCGACATCCGCGAGCTGCTCCAGCGTGGTCCCGTACTGGTGCATGTGGCGGCGGGCGGCCATGGCGTACTTGGCGACGAGGGTGTGACCGTAAGGAGCCTCGAATTGCGCCGGGCCGTGCGGTCCCAGGGAGAGGGCGGCGGTGCGGCGGCCCGCTTTGAGGTCGGCCCGGGCGGTAGAGCCGTAAACGAGGAGGACGGCGTTCGCGTGGCGCGCGGCGATGGCGTCGGCCGCGTGGGCCGCCATGACCTCCCAGGTGGAGCCGCCGACCGTGGTGGAGTCGACCCAGGTGGGCCTGAGGCCCAGGTAGTCGGCGATCTCGAGGGGGGCGAGGGTGCCGGTCCCGGCGGAGGCGAGGCCGTCGACGAGGCCCCGGTCGAGGCCGGAATCGGCGAGGGCGCGCCGGGCGGCCTGTGCGTGCAGGGCGAACGAGGTGGCGTGGTCGACCCGCCCGCAGTCCGAGAGGGAGACGCCGACGACGGCCACCTTGCGCGTGCCAGGGCTCATAAATCTGACGGTACATCAGTTAGGGGCTGGGAAAGCGGCGTCGGCGAACTTAATATGACGACCCGTCAGTATGGGAGGTCTGTTGTGGACGCGGCGCTGAGCGAGGAGCAGGAGAGTATCCGGCGCACCCTGCGCGACGTGCTGCGCGATCGCTGCGGCCCGGGCCAGGTCAGAGCCGCGGTCCGTACGGAGCCCGGATACGACGAGGAGCTGTGGCGCCTGCTCGCCGGCCGGGTCGGGCTGGCGGGACTGGCCGTGGCGGACCGCTACGGCGGCGCCGGTCGCGGCCCCACGGAGCTGGCGCTGGCCTGCGAGGAGACCGGCCGGGTGCTGCTGCCGTCCCCGCTGCTGGGCACCGCCGGGCTGGTGGCGCCCCTGATCGCCGCGCTGGGCACGCCGGAGCAGCGCGAGGAACTGCTGCCGGGGATCTCCTCCGGTGAGCTGACGGGCGCCCTCGCGGTGCCGGGCGGGGCGCTGCCGACCGCGCTCGGGCTGACGGCGCCCAACGACGGCGACTGGGCCGGTGGCGGCCGCGCCGGCGGGGTGCAGGCCCGGCCCGGCCCGGACGGGCGGACCCCGGACGGCTCCGGCTGGTGGCTCTACGGGGAGGCGTCGCAGGTGCTCGGCGGGCACAGCGCCGACCTGCTGCTGGTGGCGGCCCGCACCGGGGGCTACGTACGGGGGCGGACGCTGCTGTTCGTCCTGCGTCCCGCCGCCGCGCGCGGTGTGACCCGCGTCCGGCTGACGGCCCTGGACGAGACGCGCCCGCAGGCTCGCGTCGAGCTGCGGGACGCGGAGGCCGCCCTCCTGGGTGACGCGGGGGCCGATGTGCCGGGCGAGCTGGCGCGGCTGGGACGGTCCGTGGCCGCCGTGCTCGCCGCGGAGGCGGTCGGCGCGGCGGACCGGGTCCTGGAGCGGACGGTCGGCCACGCGCGCTCCCGGGTGCAGTTCGGCAGGCCGATCGGGTCCTTCCAGGCGGTCAAGCACCGGCTGGCCGATCTGTACGTGGCGGTGCAGGCGGCGCGTTCGGCCGCGTACTACGCGGCATGGGCCGTCGGCGGGGACGCCACGGACGACGGCGCGGCCGGCGGGCTCGCGCTCGCGCAGGCCCTGGAGACGCTGCGCGACGTCGCGGGGGAGGCGGTGCAACTGCACGGTGGCATCGGGGTGACGTGGGAGCACGAGGTGCAGCTGTACTTCAAACGGGCAGTGTCGGACGAGCTGTTGTTCGGTCCTGTCCACCGGCTCCGGGCCCGGGCGGCGGACGAGGCCGGTCTGTTTGCCGGCCGGACGGCCAGGGAAGCGGTGGCCCTGTGACGAACGCCGTGGAGCGCATCGTGAGAAGAGTGTCCTCGACCCGTACGTTCGCGAGGATCGCACCGCATTTCGTACCGGCACTCGACCGTGCCGTGCACAGGCTGACGGGCGGCAGGAGGCTGCTCAGCGGGCAGTTGCTGCCGAGTCTTGTCCTTACGGCGAGAGGGGCGCGGAGCGGGCAGCTCCGGCGGACGCCGCTCGCGTGCATGCGGGAGGGCGATCCGGCGAGCGCCTGGGTGGTGGTGGGCAGCAACTACGGCAGGCCGGGGCACCCCGCCTGGACGGGGAATCTGCTGGCGCACCCGGATGCGGAGATCAGTTGGAAGGGGCGGGACATCCCCGTAAGGGCACAGCTGCTGCGAGGGGCGGAGAGGGACGCCGCCTGGGCGGCGGTGGTGAGGTTCTGGCCTCCGTACGCGCGCTACCAGGCGCGGGTGGAGAGGGAGATCAGGCTCTTCAGGCTGGTGCCGAGGGATCCGGTGGATCCGGGGGTCACAGGGGCGGCGGGGGCTTCAGGTCAGGTGCCCGGTCACTGAGCCCGGTCGACGGGCGTGGATGTCACTGCGGCGGGCCGCTCCGGCCCGAGCCGGTGCGGCCCGCCGCTGCGATGACAGGACGTGCGAGGCGCTGACGCGCTACCTCGTGGGCTTCTTGCCGGTGATGCCGAGGTGGACGAGGAGCGCGAGGTTCGGCTTCAGTTCGGCCTGCTTGACCCCCCAGCTCTGGAAGCCCTTCTGGTGCGAGGCGACCGCCGCGAGCATCGCGACGAGCGAGCCGGCGACGGCCGCGGGGTTGACGTCCTTGTCCACCTTGCCCTTGCTCTGGAGCTCCTTGACGGAGTCGGTGAGGGAGCTGGTGACGGCGTTGAGGATCTTCATGCGGATCTTGTAGAACCGCTTGTCGCCCTCGGCCGCCCCGAGGTCCACGACGCGCAGGATGGCGTCGTGCTTCCGCCAGAACCCGAGGAAGCCGTCGACCAGCTCCTCGGCGGCCTGCCAGCCGGACTTGCCGACCCAGGAACGTCCGGCGACGAGATCGGTCAGGCTTGCGCCTTCCTTCGCCATTTCCTCGGCGATCTCCAGCACCGCGCCCTCGACGTCGGGGAAGTACTGGTAGAAGGTGGCGGGGGAGGTGCCGGCCTTGCGGGCGACGTCGATGACCTTCACATCGCGGTAGGGCGAGGAGCTGAGCATTTCGCTGAGGCAGTCGAGCAGCTTCTGCCGCGTCGCCTGGCCGCGTCGGCCGGCCACGCGGCCGTCGACGGTGCGTACTTGTCCTGTCATGCCGTCAGCTTACCGAGGGGTGATCGGAGCGCGATTCGGCCGCATGCAAATGGGGGCAGGGGGGTGGGGAGGGGTGAAAGGCCAGCTCAGGCGGCATATCGAGGTCCGCCGGAAGATCGGGGTGGATTGGCCCGTACCGGTGAATCGTCTTATCAACAGGCTGTGGACAACGCCCGTCGGGCGGACTCCCCACGGTTATCCACAGGCCCGGGCGAAAGGCTCGATACCCCGATAACGTGGCAGTCGGAACAGCGTGCGCGAGTCAGGGCGATACCCCCTGATGGTAACGGAGAGTCACGGATCGGGAGGCGGGCCGGAGGCGGGAGCACAGACGCGGGACAGGACGTTCCGCATGTGGTGGAGACACGGCGAAGCACGACCCGGGTTCGCAACCGCGGCCTTCGCCAGGAAGAATCAGCATGCGTACCCCGGAGATAATTCGCGGTGAGACGCTGCACGGGGCTGAATCCCTTCAAGCCCCCACGGGGAGGTGGCAGGCCAGTGGTGGAGCAGCTTACGCAGCACGACCCGAGACGGATCGGCCCGTTCGAGGTGCTCGGCCGACTCGGCGCCGGCGGCATGGGGCTGGTCTATCTCGCCCGCTCGGCATCCGGCCGACGGGTCGCGATCAAGACGGTGCGCACGGAGCTGGCGGAGGACCAGCTCTTCCGGGTCCGCTTCACCCGTGAGGTGGAGGCGGCCCGGGCGGTCAGCGGCTTCTACACCGCCGCCGTCGTCGACGCCGACCCGCGCGCGGCCGTGCCCTGGCTGGCCACCGCGTACGTCCCCGCACCCTCGCTCGAGGAGATCGTCAACGAGTGCGGGCCCCTCCCGGCCCAGGCCGTGCGCTGGCTGGCCGCCGGCGTCGCCGAGGCCCTCCAGTCCATCCACGGCGCGGGCCTCGTGCACCGCGACCTCAAGCCGTCCAACGTGCTGGTCGTCGAGGACGGCCCCCGCGTCATCGACTTCGGCATCGCCTCGGGCGTCTCCAACACCCGGCTGACGATGACGAACGTCGCCGTCGGCACCCCGGCCTACATGTCGCCCGAGCAGGCGCGCGACTCCCGCAGCGTCACGGGCGCCAGCGACATCTTCTCGCTCGGCTCCACCCTGGTCTTCGCCGCGACCGGCCACGCCCCCTTCCACGGGGCGAACCCCGTGGAGACCGTCTTCATGCTGCTCAGGGAAGGCCCCGACCTCAGCGGGCTGCCGGACGAGCTGCGGCCGCTGATCGACTCCTGCATGCAGACGGCGGCGGAGCTCCGGCCGTCCCCCGCCGACCTCCAGGCTGAGCTGGCACCCCATCTCTTCGCCTCCGGCGGGGGCGACGACAGCGGCACGGCCTCCGCCTGGCTGCCGGACAACGCCACCACCCTCATCGAGCAGCGCCGGGCCGGGCAGCGGCCCGCCGCGGCCGGCGCCGGTGCCCGCGGCGGCCGGGCGCGGGCCGTGGCCCCGCCCCGCCCCGCGCAGCCCCCGACCCCGCCCCGCGCCCCCGCGTACGAGCCGCCCGCCGCCGACGTCCGCAGCGGCCCCGCGTGGGGCGACGGCGGCACCGGCCGCTCCGGCGTGGCCGCCGTCCGCGACCCGCGCGGCGGCCTGGGCGCGCCGCCCGCCGCCGGGCACGGCACCGGTCAGGCCGCCGGCGGGCAGGGCCGGCACGCCGCCGCGCCCGTGCCCGCGCACGACGGCTCCGTACGGCTGGCCGGCTCACAGGTGCCCATCGGCCCCGGTCCGCGCGTCGCCGACGGCCGGGAGTCCCAGGCCCGCGCCGACACCGGGCCGGCCACCGGCTGGGTGCGGCCCCCCGCCGGCCTCCCGGCCACGGCCCCGGCCGCCCCGTCCGTGCCGGTCCAGGCGCCCGCCCCGCAGGGGGACAGCGGCAACACCCAGGGCGAGCCCGGCCGTTGGCGCCCCTGGCGGTTCCGGATGTCCAACGACGTCTGGGGCACGCCGACCGTCGCCGGTGATCTGCTGTACGTCACCTCCTTCGAGGTCCACGCCCTCGATGTCGCCAGCGGGCGGCGGCAGTTCAAGACGCGGGACGTCGCCTGGGCGATGGCCGTGGCTGACGGCCGCATCCACGCCTCGGACGGCCCGACGCTCTACGCCCTGGACGCGTCCGACGGCGCCGAGCGCTGGCGGCTGGCCACCGACGGCTGGGTCTACTCCCTCCGCGCCGACCGCGGCACGGTCGTCACGGGTACGCGCGGCGGCGGCGTCCAGGCGTGGGAGGCGGCCAACGGCGAGCTGCTGTGGGAGATGGGCGGCCTCCAGACCGACTTCGAGACGCCCGACTGCGGCCCGTTCCTCCAGGACGGCACGGTCTATGTGTGGGCCGACGCCCGGCTGCGCGCCCTGGAGGCCCGTACGGGCGCCGAGCGCTGGTCGTACCCCGTGGGTGACACGGCGGCGTGCGGCGGAGTGCCGGTGCGGCTGCTGCCCGCTCCGGACGGCGCCGTCTACGTCGTGGCGGGCACCCGCGTCCTCGCCATCGACGTGGCGCGCGGCGACGTCCGCTGGCGGTTCGAGGCCCCGGCGGTCTTCCTGAGCCCGCCGGCGTTCGCGCCGGGCCCCGCCGTGACGGGCGGCGGCGTCTACGTGGCCGACTACCTGGGCACGGTCTACGCCCTGGACGCGGCGACCGGCCGCGACCGCTGGCGCATCGCGACGGAGCCCCGGCAGTCGACCGAGCCGGTGCTGGTCGCGGCCGGTGCGGTGCACCTGGGCAGCGGCGGCGCGCTCTACACCCTGGACGCGGTCACGGGCACCCCGAAGTGGCGCTTCGCGGCCGGCGGCGATGTCGTGGGCGCCCCCGTCGTCGCGGACGGCCGGGTCCACTTCGGCTCCGCCGACCACTGCCTCTACACGGTCGACGCGGCGGGCGGCCAGCTCCGCTGGAAGCTGGCCACCGGCGGCGAGATCACGGGCTCGCCCGTGGCGACGGGCGGCGTGGTCTACGCGTGCAGCAAGGACCGCTGCGTCTACGCCCTGGATGCGGCCAAGGGCACGGGCCTCACACAGCGCCGCTGATCCGTGGCGCGGCCGGCGCGCCACGGATCCCGTTCTGTGCGCCTCGGCGTGCCTCGGCGTGCCTCAACGCATCCGGTAGGCGCGGCTCCGGGTGGTGAAGAGTTCCGCCTGCCGCTCCGGGGACCGGTTGCCCAGGGAGACCAGGTGCGGGGCCAGGGCGAGGGCGCGGTCCCGGGTGGCTTCCTTGGCGGCCCAGAGGGCGCGGACGGTGCCCTGGACCGCTTCGGTGGGGAAGGACGCGAGGATCGCGGCCGCGCGGAGGGCGGCCGGGACGGCCTCGCCGGGCGGGGTGAGCTCGGAGACCAGGCCGGTCTCGTAGGCGCGCCGGGCGGAGAGGCGCTCGGCCGTGCCCATCAGGGCCAGGCGGGCGGCCTCGCCGTAGGGCATGCGCTGGGCCAGGTGGACCGCCTCGTACGCGCTGACCATGCCGTACGAGGTGTGCGGGTCGAAGAAGGAGGCGTTCTCGGAGGCCACGACGAACTCCGACTCGCCCAGGAGGTAGAACGCCCCGCCGCACGCCATCCCGCCGACCGCCGCGACCACCGGCTTCCAGAGGTCGGCGGCTTTGGGGCCGATGGTCAGGAGGGGGTCGTCGACCGAGTACGGGGACGGCGGCTGGGGGACGTCGGCGGAGCGGTCGATGCCGGTGCAGAACGCCCGGTCCCCGGCGCCGGTGAGGACGACGGCCCGCACGGCCGTGTCGTAGCGGAAACCCCGCCACACGTCGGCCAGCCGGGCGGCCGTGGCCAGGTCGATCGCGTTGTGGCGCTCGGGCCGGTCGAGGGTGACGAGGGCGACGCCGTCCTCGGCGATCTCCGTACGGACCGTCGGCGCGGCGGCCGTCATGGACGTTCCAGCAGCCAGCGCGGCACGGTGACGCCCTCGGCGAGCTCGTCGAAGGTCACGCGCACGGGCGCCCCGATCCGCAGCAGGGCGGGGTCCACGGAGTCCACCGGGGCGCCCGGCGCGGCGACGACATTGCCGACGAGGCGGATGCGGGGGGCGTCGGCGAGCTCCACGAGCGCGACGTTGTACGGGGTCAGGCCGGCGTAGAAGGGCAGGAGCGGCGGGTGGGGCAGCACGTACGACCAGATGCGGCCGCGGCCGGACATCCGGTGCCAGACGGCGGTGAAGGACCGGCAGTTCGGGCAGCACGGCCGGGGCGGGAAACGCGGCTCGCGGCAGTCGGCGCAGGTCTGGACGCGCAGTTCGCCGCGGGCGGCGAACTCCCAGAAGGGGGCGCCGTCGTCGTCCGCCTCGGGCAGCAGGGGCCCCGGGCGCCGGTCGCCCGGCCCGTTGTCAGTGGTGCCCCTCATGATGGAGGGCATGAAGACTCAACTCCTCAGCAGCAGTGCCGAAGTGGGGACTCCCTCGCCCGCCGTGACCAGACAGGTGGCGGCGTCGGGGACCTGCGCGGTGGAGGTGCCGCGGAGTTGGCGGACGCCCTCGTTGATGAGGTTGAAGCCATGGACGTAGGCCTCGCTGAGACCGCCGCCGGCCGTGTTGAGGGGGAGCCGGCCGCCGAGCTCCAGGGCGCCGCCCTCGGTGAAGGCCGCGCCCTCGCCGCGTCCGCAGAATCCGTAGCCTTCGAGCGAGAGCGGGACGAGGGCGGTGAAGGCGTCGTAGATCTGGGCGACGTCGACGTCGTGCGGGCCCAGGTCGGCGTTCTTCCACAGGTGGCGGCCGGCGGTCCAGGCGGGGCCGGTCAGCGGGTCCTCGTTCCAGTAGTTGACCATGCCGTGGTGCTGGGCGGGCAGACCCTGGGCGGCGGAGTGCACGTACACGGGCCGTCGGCGGCAGTCGCGGGCCCGCTCGGCGGAGACGACGACGCAGGCGAGGGCGCCGTCGGTCTCCAGGCAGTTGTCGAAGAGGCAGAGGGGTTCGCTGATCCACCGCGAGGTCATGTACATCTCGCGGGTCAGCGGGCGTTCGTACATGATCGCGGCCGGGTTCTGGTTGGCGCGGTTGCGGCAGGCGAGGGCGACGTTGAAGAAGTGGTCGCGCGTGGCACCGTACGTATGCATATAGCGCCGGGCGAGCATGGCGATCTCGTCGGCGGGGCGCAGCAGCCCGTACGGGCGGGTCCACTGGGCCGGGGTGGGCAGCTGGGCCCGGGTGTCGCGCCAGGGCCGGGGGCCGGAGCCGCGCTTGCGGGAGCGCCAGGCCACGCCCACGTGCGCCTGGCCGGTGGCCACGGCCATGGCGAGGTGGGCGACGGTCGCGCAGGAGCCGCCCCCGCCGTAGCCGGCCTTGGCGAAGAAGGTGACGTCACCGGCGCCGATGGCCTTGGCGACCTCGACCTCGTCGGTCTCCTCCATGGTGTAGGAGGCGAAGGCGTCGACCTGGGAGGGAGGGATGCCCGCGTCGTCCAGCGCGTCGAGGATCGCGCGGCAGGCCAAGGTCTTTTCCGATGAGGGGAGTTGCCGTGCGAAGGGGGTCTGTCCTATGCCGACGATCGCGGTCGCGTCCTTGAGTCTCGTCGCCATCGCCACCTCCGTGCTGTCGCTGCTGTCACTGCTGACAGCGCGGAAGGGTATCGCTAATCTGACGCATAGTCAGCCAAGGGCGGTGGGCCGGGAGGTCACGCGATGCGCGGCGATCTGGAATTCATGTCCGTACCCCGGCTGGTCCGCACGGCCGCCGCGCGGTACGCCGACCGTGAGGCCGTGGTCGAGGGCCGGACCCGGATCGGCTTCGCGCAGCTCGCCGGGCGCGTCGAGCAGGCCGCGGCCGGGTGCCTGGCCGCGGGTGTGGAGGCGGGCGACCGGGTCGCCGTCTGGGCCCCGAACACCCTGGACTGGATCGTCGCGTCGCTGGGCGCCGTCTCGGCCGGCGCGGTCCTCGTCCCGGTCAACACCCGGCTCAAGGGGGCCGAGGCCGTGGAGGTGCTGGCCCGGACCCGGGCCCGGCTGCTCTTCGTCACCGGCACCTTCCTCGGCACGTCGTACGTCGCCGCCCTGCGGCGGGCGGCGGGGCGGGCGGCCGGTCAGGGGTCCGAGGGCGGGTCCGGACCGGTGCGAGGGCCGCTGCCCGGGCTGCCGGAGCTGCGCGAGGTCGTGGTCCTGGCCGACGACGCCCCGGCCGAGTTCCGCACCTGGAAGGAGTTCCTGGCGGCGGGGGAGTCGCAGCCGGGCTGGGCCGTACGGGCGCGGGCCAACGCCGTCGGGCCCGACGCGCCCTCGGACATCATGTTCACCTCGGGCACCACGGGCGAGCCCAAGGGCGTCGTCGTCACCCACGCTCAGACGCTGCGGGCCTTCGGCGCCTGGTGCGACCTGGCCGGACTGCGGAGGGGGGACCGCTATCTGATCGTGAGCCCCTTCTCCCACACCTTCGGCTACAAGGCCGGGGTGCTGGCCTGTCTGATGCGGGGCGCGACCATGGTGCCGCAGTCCGTCTTCGCGGCGGACACGGTGCTGGCCAACGCCACGACCGAGCGGATATCGGTGCTGCCCGGCCCGCCCACTCTCCTCCAGGCGCTGCTCGACCACCCCGGGCGTGCGGCGCACGACCTCTCGCCGCTGCGACTGGTGGTGACGGGGGCGGCCGTGGTGGACGGGAAGCTGGTCGAGCGGCTGCGGTCCGAGCTCGGCGTGCCGACCGTCCTGACGGCGTACGGGATGAGCGAGGCTACCGGCGTGATCACGATGTGCCGGCGGGGGGATCCGCCGGAGGCCGTCGCGGCCTCCTCGGGCCGGGCCCTCCCGGACACCGAGGTCACGGTGGTGGGCGCCGACGGGAAGGCGCTTCCCCCGGGGGAGCCCGGCGAGGTCCTGGTGCGCGGCTTCCAGGTCATGGCCGGCTACTTCGAGGACCCGGAGGCCACGGCCCGGGCGGTCGACGAGGACGGCTGGCTGCACACCGGGGACGTCGGGGTGCTGGACGCCGACGGATACCTCCGGATCACCGATCGCGTCAAGGACATGTTTCTGGTCGGTGGGTTCAACGTCTACCCGGCGGAGGTCGAGCGACTGCTCGCCCGGCACCCGGGGATCGCCGAGGTGGCCGTCGTCGGAGTGCCGGACGGGCGGCTGGGCGAGGTGGGCAAGGCGTTCGTGGTGCGGGGGCGTGACGCCGGGGCGCTGACGGAGGACGCGGTGATCGGATGGGCCCGCCGGGAGATGGCGAACTACAAGGTCCCGCGCACGGTGGAGTTCGTGACCGCGCTCCCGCGGAACGCGTCCGGCAAGGTGCTCAAGCGCGCCTTGCGGGAGGGCGGGGACGGCGCGGGGTAGCGGAGGGGCCGGGGTTCGGCGAGGGGTGCGGCACGGTGCGCGTGCCCGTCCGGATGCCGGCCAGGCGGTGGTGTCATGGCGCGTCACCGGCCGCACCCCTGCCGTGAGGCGCGGCTCGTCGCCGATGCCGGGTGCCGCGTGAGCCCCTGGTGGGGAGGCGCCGGCCGCCGACGGAAGGCGGCCGCGGCATGGCACGTGGCCTGGGTGCCGGCCGACTCCGTGTCGGTGGGTGCGGTCGGTGTGCGACCGCGGCGTCGGCTCTCGGCGGATCCGGGTGGATCGAGCGGGCCTCAGGAGTTAGCCGGCGTTCTCACCGGTGGGGTGGTCGTCCCGGCCGCCGTCGACACGGTCCGTCGTGGCCACGGTGGGGTGGTCGTCGTCGATGCCGGTGGGGTGGTCGTCGTGCGGGGCGCCGCTGCCGCCCCCGTGGCCCAGGAAGACGGCGGCCGGCGGGAGGGTGGGGTGGTCGTCGGCGCCCACGGCGCTCGCGGGCACCGCGGTGGCGATCGCCGCCGCGGCGGCGAAGGTGGCTATGGCGAGCGCCCGCCTCGTGCGGGTGCGCGTGCTGTTCATTTCCAACTCCTTTTTTCGGGGGCGGTGTTGCGGTGGTGATGCCCGTGGACGCGAACGTAGCCTCCGGCGGAGACGGCGTCCGCGACTTGGGCCGGAAAGAGGTGAACCTTGGCCTGTTCGCCCGTGATCGACGGTGGAAGAAGGCGGCTCGGCGGTGGTCCACGCGCTCCGGCCGCTGCGGCCTTGGCGATTTCCTGACGCCTTTCGACACATGACCGCAGGGGCCGGCGTCGACGGCTCCCCCTCCGCGCTGCCGACGCCGGCCCCTGCAGTCCCCCGTTTGTTCGGTCCCCCCGTTGGGACTTACCTGTTCAGTTGTCGTGCGGGGCGCCCGGCGGCCCCGGTTCGACTCCCCCGTTCGAGAACGTCAGTCGAACCACGGCCGTCGAGCGCCCCTTGGTGCTTACCCCCGAGGTGGATCCGCCCGCGCTTCCCCCGTGGCGGATCCACCGTCGTACTTCCCCCGTCGTACTTCCCCCCGTGGTGGCGGTTCCCCCGTACGACTTTCCCCCGTTACGGGACTCCCACCTCCAGGTCTCCCACTCGCGGTTCCCCCCCCGTTGCAGGTCCCCCCTGCTGGTCTCCCCGTTCGTGGGTCTCCCCCCCCGGATGTGGGATCCCCCCCGTGCGGCGGCACTTCCCCCGTCGTGCTCCCCCGTTGTCCGTGCCGCCGCCGCTATGGAATTGTCGAACTCATTCCGTGGTGCGTATTCGTGGTGCGCTTTCCGTGGTGCTTCCCCCGTGGGTGTTCCACCCGTGAAGCTTTTCCCCCGTGGAACTTCTCTCCCCAGGTCCGTGCCCCCGTCCGCCCGGCTTCCGCCGGACGCCCCCGTGAGGCCCTTTCCTGGAGGTCTCCCACGACTTTCCCCCTCCGGGTTCCCCTGCTTTCCCCCGTGGTTCCCCCGGTCGTTTCCCCGTGTTCCCCCCTGGTCACCCGGCCGACTCGTGTCCCCCCGGTCGGCCGGGTCCGCTCAGCGGCCCGTGGTCAGGCGGGCTCGCTGCCGGCGTGGTCGTCCTGGAGGACGTTCACCGGCGGGCTCCCCGCGTGGTCGTCCATGGGGGCGAGCAGCGGCTTGGGGCTCCCGGCGTGGTCGTCCATGGGCGCGAGCAGCGGCTTGGGGCTGCCCGCGTGGTCGTCCATCGGGGCCAGCAGCGGCTTCGGGCCGCCCGCGTGGTCGTCCGGCGGAACGGGCTGCGGTGCGGCGAGAGTGGCACCGCCGGCGTGGTCGTCCTGCGGTGTAGTCACCACTCCCGGCCTGAGCAGTTTCTCGTCGCTCATAGCGATCACTCCGTTGGTCAGTGCGAGTCGTCTGGTGTGAAGGGGAAGTGGTGCGGTGGTTCTCCGGGATAGCAAAACCCGCCCGGCGACTCCCCCGAGGATCGCCGGACGGGGGATGGGGCTGATCAGGGTGACCACCCCAAAGGTGAAGCCGTATGCCTCACCTACGACCCGCCTGCCCCCCGACGCGACGGATCGACATGAGTAAGGTTGACGCGCCGCGATAAACGATCGATGAACGGCCACGTGACAGCGCTTTTTCGGAGCCTTTCGGCCCTGGTGCGACCATGTCGGCACCATGTAATGAGCGGTTCCTCACCGCTTCCCCGGCCGTTCCCGACCGGCACGCCACCGGTTCCCGACCGGTAGGCCACAGACCCCCACCGTCCCCGCGCCCGCCCGTCCGCAAACCCGCGGCACGGCGGAGCCGTCCGCTCCCCGGCCGGGGAGCGGACGGCTCCGGTGGTTCCGCCAGGCCGCCGTCACCACGCCGGTCTGGGCCCCGTCACCACGCCGGTCTAGGCCGCCGTCACCACGCCGGTGAGCAGCCGGCGGACGTCGGCGGCCTCCGAGGTGCCGAGCTGCTCGAAGATCGACAGTGCCTCCGTCCAGCACGCGCGGGCCCGCCCCGGCTGGCCCAGAGCGTCGAGCGAACGGCCGAGGACGATCAGGACGTTGCCGCGCCGCCACTCGCCGCCGATGCCCCGCAGCTTCAGCGCCTGCTCGGCGTGGTGCGCGGCCGCGGCGGGCCGCCCGGCGGCGAGGTGGACCTCCGCGAGGCGGTAGTGCGTCATGCCCTCCCACAGCCGCTGCCGGTTGTCCCGGAAGACCGGCAGCGCCTCCGAGAGCCGGTCCAGGGCCTCCTCGTAGCGCCCGCCCTCGGTGAGGGCGAGGCCGAGGGCGTAGAGGGCGTTGGCGACCCGCCAGGAGGCGCCGATCTCGCGGTAGAGGGCGAGCGCCTGCTCGGCGAGCTCGACCGCCGAACCGACGCGCCCGCCGTCGAGCCGTACGCGCGAGAGGTTGCTGAGGGCGCTGGCCTCGCCCGGCCGGTTGCCGTCGGCGCGGAAGGCCGCGAGCGCCTGGCCCACGTACACCTCCGCGTCCTCGTGCCGGTGCTCGTAGATGGCGATGATGCAGCGGATGTTGGAGGCGTAGCAGCAGGGGATGGGGTCGCCGCAGGAGCGGCCGAGGAGGACCGCCTGCCGGGCCTGCTCGTCGGCGAGGTCGAACCGGCCGCCGATGCTGTGCACATGGGCCAGGACGTAGCGGGCGCGCCCCTCGGCCTGCGGGTCGCCGGCCTCGCAGGCCGCGACGAGCAGGGCCGCGGCGGCCTGCTCGTACAGCCGGGAGTCGGCGCCGGACTCGGCGAGGTCCTTCGCGGCGAGCAGCAGGTCGACGGCGCGGCGCAGCGTGCTGCCGGTGGACGAGGCGTGCTGCCGTACGCAGGCGAGCAGGCAGCCGGCCTCGGCGAACAGCCAGTCGCCCGCGGCGCTGCGCTCGGCGAAGGTGAGGCCCGGGTGCGTGGTGGGCGTCAGGTGGGTGAGGAGCTGGTCGCCGGGGCGCTCCAGGACGTAGCCGCCCGCGGCGGTCGACAGGTAGAAGTCGAGGAGCCGGGACATGGCGGCGTCGCGCTCGGCGGGCGGCTGCTCGTCGCGCTCGGCGCATGCACGCGCGTAGAGGCGCACGAGGTCGTGGAAGCGGTACCGGCCCGGCGCGGCGGATTCCAGCAGCGAGGTGTCGACGAGGGACTCCAGGACCTCCTCGGTGGCGTCGAGGTCCAGGTCGAGCACGGCGGCGGCCGCGGCCAGGGACATGTCCGGGCCGTCGGCGAGGCCGAGGAGGCGGAAGGCGCGGGCCTGGGCGGGCTCCAGCTGTCCGTAGCCGAGCTCGAAGGTGGCCTTCACGGCGAGGTCGCCGGCGCGCAGCTCGTCGAGGCGGCGGCGCTCGTCGCCGAGCTTGCGGGCGAGGACGGAGACCGTCCAGGTGCGGCGGGCGGCCAGCCGGGAGGCGGCGATGCGGATGGCGAGCGGCAGGAAGCCGCAGGCGGCGACGACGTCCATGGCGGCGTCCCGCTCGGCGCCCACGCGCTCGGTGCCGACGATCCGGGTGAAGAGGACGAGCGCCTCCTCGGGGCTCATCACGTCCAGGTCGACGAGGTGCGCGCCGGCCAGGTCGACCATCCGGGAGCGGCTGGTGACCAGCGCCGCGCAGCCCTCGGTGCCGGGCAGCAGCGGGCGGATCTGGGCGGCGTCGCGGGCGTTGTCGAGGAGGGTGAGGACGCGGCGGCCGTCCAGGGAGGAGCGGAAGAGGGCGGCGCGCTCCTGGAGGCCCTCGGGGATGGCGCTGTCGGGCGTGCCGAGTGCGCGCAGGAAGGCGCCGAGGACGGCCTCGGGCTCGGCGGGCACCGGCCCCGCGCCCTGGAGGTCGACGTACAGCTGGCCGTCCGGGAAGTGGTGCCGCGCGGCGTGCGCGACGTGCACCGCCAGGGTCGTCTTGCCGACGCCGCCGATGCCCGCGACGGCGGAGACGGCCATGATGCGGCCCTCGGCCGTGGCCAGCTGGTCGCTGAGCTCGTCGACGAACGCGACGCGGCCGGTGAAGTCCGAGACCGTCGCCGGCAGCTGCGCGGGCCGGATGAAGGCGGGGCCGGCGCCGGGCCGGTCGGCCGGGGACAGGTGCAGGGCCAGATCGACGTCCGCCTGGAGGATGCGTTGCTGGAGTTCGGAGAGTTCGGGGCAGGGGTCGACGCCGAGTTCGTCGGCGAGGAGGCGGCGGGTGTCGGCGTAGACGGCGAGGGCTTCGGCTTGGCGGCCGCTGCGGTAGA
>NZ_JAJQQS010000108.1 GCF_021228125.1 Streptomyces albireticuli | reverse complement strand
CACCGCTCCGCTCGCCCGGGCCGACGCGGACGAGGACCTGAACTGGGTGGTCGCGGTCGACTCGGCCCTCGTACGCGCGCATCAGCACGCGGCCGGGGCCCGCCCCAAGGGGCCCCGCCCAGCGAGCCCGGCGACCATGCCCTCGGACGCTCCCGCGGTGGACTGACGACCAAGATCCACCTGGCCGCCGACGGCCGCTGCCTTCCACCGTGTTTCTTCCTCACGCCCGGGCAGGCCGGGGACGCACCGGCCTTCGGGCGGGTCATGGCCGGCCTCCGGGTGCCACGGCCCATCGGCAGAGCCCGGACCAGGCCGGATGCGGTCCTGGCCGACAAGGCCTACTCATCCCGCACCATCCGCGAACACCTGCGACGGCGGGGGATCAAGGCGGTGATCCCGGTCCCCGCCGGCCAGCAGGCTCACCGCAAGCGACGCGGCAGCCACGACGGCCAGCCACCCGCCTTCGACCGCGAGGCCGACAAACAACACAACACCGCCGAGCGCCGCATCA
>NZ_JAJQQS010000107.1 GCF_021228125.1 Streptomyces albireticuli | reverse complement strand
GTCGCCACCCTTAAGTCCTGGCGACTCCTCCGCAAACTGCGGTGCTCGACCACCCGCATCACAAGCCTGGTCCAAGCTGTCCTGACCCTGCATCTGGCGAGCTCAGGCCGATGATGGAAAGAGCTCAGGGACACAGCGATCGCTACCGGAACTCCCGTGCCGGAACGTGAGCACTACGAGGTCACCGTGAGTAACCAGTCGATGCATTCCGGCGTGGCTGGTGCAGGTGATCGTCGATTACCGCCGACAACCCGTCGGCTGGGAAGTGCACGTGATAATGGGGCGCGCCGGCCCGGAACGCTGGAGTCAACGGCACGGTTCTGCCGTAATCCGGCTGGCCCCGCCATTTGTGAGACGACCGAACCGGAATCCGCGTTACCGCCATCCGCTGCGCGATTGGTCCCCAACCCCGGGTCCCCACGGGGTTGATGATGGACGGCCCTCTGGCAGCGTTGAGGGACAGTGCGCCACAATGCGGTATGGGCCTGGGCATATAGTCCTCAGGTTCACCTGATAGGGAGGAATCCCATGAACGCAAGAC
>NZ_JAJQQS010000106.1 GCF_021228125.1 Streptomyces albireticuli | reverse complement strand
GCCAAGGGGAAGCTGACCGCCCGGGAGCGGATCGACCTGCTCCTGGACGAGGGTTCCTTCTCCGAGGTGGAGCCGCTCCGCCGGCACCGTGCCACGGGGTTCGGCCTGGAGAGCAAGAAGCCCTACACCGACGGTGTGATCACCGGCTGGGGCACGGTCCACGGCCGGACGGTGTTCGTCTACGCCCATGACTTCCGGATCTTCGGCGGTGCGCTGGGCGAGGCCCACGCCACCAAGATCCACAAGATCATGGACATGGCCATCTCGGCCGGGGCGCCGCTGGTGTCCCTGAACGACGGCGCGGGTGCCCGTATCCAGGAGGGCGTCTCGGCGCTCGCCGGTTACGGCGGCATCTTCCAGCGGAACACCAAGGCGTCCGGTGTCATCCCGCAGATCTCCGTGATGCTGGGCCCCTGCGCCGGCGGCGCGGCCTACAGCCCGGCGCTGACCGACTTCGTCTTCATGGTCCGCGAGACCTCCCAGATGTTCATCACCGGCCCCGACGTCGTCCGCGCCGTCACCGGCGAGGAGATCAGCCAGAACGGCCTCGGCGGCGCCGACGT
>NZ_JAJQQS010000105.1 GCF_021228125.1 Streptomyces albireticuli | reverse complement strand
ACTGCACTCAAGTCTGGGCATGACCAGTCCCACCGAGTACGAAGCAGCACACTACGCTGACACAGAACCAGTAGCCGGCTGATCACCGGCCAACAAACCACCGGCAGGAAAGTCGGAACGGTTCAGGCCGAGTTCAGAAAGTTTCTGGCCAGGCTCGACCTCGAGATCCCTGCTGATCTGGGCGTGCACCTGATCTGTGACAACTACGTGACCCACAAGACCGAGTCGGTCAGGAGGTGGCTGCTGGCGCATCCGCGCTTCCAGCTGCGCTTCACTTCGACGGGATCGTCCTGACTGAACCTGGTCGAGCGATGGTTCGCCGATCTGCCCAGCAAGAATCTCCGCCGCAGCGTCCAGAACCTCGAGGCGACATACGGAACTGGATCACCACGTGGAACGACAACCCCCGCCCCCATGTAAGGACCAAGATCGTCGACTAGATCTCCGAATACCTCGCCACGTACTGCCGACGGATCACTGAGCTCTTTCAGTGTGGTCACTGATCGGGTGAGGGTGACCGCCGCTGCAAACTTCCGCCGCTTCGGCGTGCCCTCGTCGGGCTGGTGTACCTGCGCCGGCATGACACCCTTACCCAGCTCGCCGCTGGTTTCGGCATCGCAGGCGGCACTGCCCC
>NZ_JAJQQS010000104.1 GCF_021228125.1 Streptomyces albireticuli | reverse complement strand
CAGCGCAAGGCGGGAGATCCTGCCGGTCATCTCCCGCAAAGGCGCCCCGAACATCCAGCGCCTGGGCAAACTCCGCTACGCCGTGGAACAGACCTTCGCCCTGCTCCACCAGTTCAAACGCCCCGCCGTCCGCTGGGAGCACCGAACCGAACCCCACAACGCGTTCCTCTCGCTGGCCTGCGGCCCCAACCGCCCGAGGCACCTCAAGAAGACCCGTTCATCATCCTGTTACGAGCCCTTAGTACGAGAGAGCTGTACCTCAGCTGAGGCTGCCACTCGATCCCGCCTTGCTAGCCCAAAGGCGTGTACAGAAGCGTAATCTCCCTAATTGATTGACGTAGAGTAAGGTGTGTCACATGATGGTGTCACGCTGCTGTATCGCATTGCCTTCGCTGTCATGAAGCGTAATGGTGGACCGTGGCAGGCGTGTGGAGTGAATGCCATTCATTTTTGGCTGCAACAAAGCAGCAGCAAGGAATTGTTTCCGTCGCAATATCGCGATCGAATGATCATTGAGCATTGACTAAGGGTTGTTCCGTGGCTGCTGGTGGTGTGGCACGTTGGTGTGGGTGGTGGTGTGGGTGGTGTGATCATGGCGTCGGGGCGGTCCTGGGTAGTGCCGTTCACGGGGCTGGGCGCGCGGCGGTTCG
>NZ_JAJQQS010000103.1 GCF_021228125.1 Streptomyces albireticuli | reverse complement strand
CCCGACGCCGGCACTCCCGCCTCGGCCAGCGGTCCCCGATCGCCTACGAGAACGACTTCCAACCAGCAGCAACTACCCTGACTCAAGCCGCATAGACGTGTTCAAACTCCGGGGTCAAGGCCCCACCACCGGTCATCCAGAGGCAGACGCCCAGCATGGCGAGACCTCCGCTCCCGGACCGGCAACAGCGGCTCAAACCGCACCCACAAGTCATCCGACACCACCCACGGCGGCGGACGTTTCCCCTTACCATGACCTTTCCAACGAGCCACCCCAGACAGGAGCATGGCCCCACAGAAGCTCTCTGTTACTGACCTTGCGGGCGTGATGTCGTGGCGGCTGACAGTTGTTGGCTGCCGCAGTACGTCATGATGCATGAGGTATCCGCAGGGTGGTGGCTTGACGGCCGAGCGGAGTGCGTTTCGTGAGCGCATCCGGATGGAAGCGGCCGGGACGTTCGTGGCGGGGCAGGAGAACGCCCAGGTGGCGAGGCAACTGCGGGTCAGTGTGCGTTCGGTGCAGAGATGCTGCCGTAACTGCCACGAGGGCGGCGAGCTGGCCCTGTGAAGTCGGGGATCGGCGGCACGACCGAAGCTGAGCGAGGCACTGGTCGCGGTGCTCGAAGCCGAACTGGCCAAGGGGCCGGCGGCTCACCGCTGGC
>NZ_JAJQQS010000102.1 GCF_021228125.1 Streptomyces albireticuli | reverse complement strand
CGTCCGCATCGGCGGTTCGTCGTGGTCGGTGCGGGTCAGTCCGCGGCCGAGACGGCCGATTACCTGCACCGCACCTTCCCCGACGCCGAGATCTGCGCCGTCTTCTCCCGCTACGGCTACAGCCCCGCCGACGACAGCCCCTTCGCCAACCGCATCTTCGACCCCGCCGCCGTCGACCACTTCTACGACGCCCCCGAAGACGCCAAACAAGCCCTCCTCACCTACCACGCCAACACCAACTACTCCGTCGTCGACGGCGAACTCATCGAACACCTCTACCGCACCGCCTACCAGGAAAAAGTCCAGGGCCACGAACGCCTGCGCATCCTCAACACCACCCGCCTCACCACCGTCGAGAACATCCCCGGCGGCGCCCGCGCCCACATCCAGCCCCTCACCGGCGGCGACCCCTACACCCTCGACTGCGACGCCGTCGTCCTCGCCACCGGCTACCGCCCCACCGACCCCCGCGAACTCCTCCCGGACCTCGCCGACGACTTCCTCACCGACGACCAGGG
This sequence comes from Streptomyces albireticuli, assembly GCF_021228125.1. Classification (GTDB taxonomy): domain Bacteria; phylum Actinomycetota; class Actinomycetes; order Streptomycetales; family Streptomycetaceae; genus Streptomyces; species Streptomyces albireticuli. Next base: position 185 of record NZ_JAJQQS010000102.1, on the reverse strand, counting down.
ACGACTGCGCATCGGCCGCGACCACCGCCTCATGACCACCGACCGCATCCAGGCCGGCATCTACCTCCAAGGCGGCACCACCGAACACACCCACGGCATCACCTCCACCCTCCTCTCCACCCTCGCCGTCCGCTCCGGCCACATCCGCGACTCCCTCCTCCTACGCCGCGCCGAACAGGACGTAC
>NZ_JAJQQS010000101.1 GCF_021228125.1 Streptomyces albireticuli | reverse complement strand
CCGTGCTCGGGCCCGTGCGGGCCCGGCGCGGTGGGGAGCTCCTCCACACCGGTTCGCCCCAGCAGCGCGCGCTCCTGGCCGCGCTGCTGCTGCGCGGCGGCCGCACCGCCACCGCGGCGGAACTCGTGGACGCGCTGTGGGGCGAGGAACCACCCCACGCCGCCCTCGCCGCACTGCGCACCTACGCCTCACGACTACGCAAGGTCCTCGGCACCGACGCCGACGCCCTCATCAGCGAATCCGGCGGCTACGCGATACGCGTCGGCCAAGGCTGCCTCGACATCGACCGCGCCGAACACCTCGCCACCAGCGCCGAGAAAGCCCGCGCCGCCGGCGACCGCCCCCGCGCCCGCGAACTCACCAACGAAGCCCTCGCCCTCTGGGACGGCGAACCCCTCGCCGGACTCCCCGGCCCCTTCGCCGAAACCCAGCGCACCCGCCTCGAGGAATGGCGCCTCACCCTCCTCGAAACCCGCCTCGACCTCGACCTCGAAGTCGGCGCCCACGCCGAAGCCGTCTCCGAACTCACCGCCCTCACCGCCGCCCACCCCCTGCGCGAACGCCTCCGCGAACTCCTCATGCTCGCCCTCTACCGCAGCGGCCGCCAAGCCGAAGCCCTCGCCGTCTACGCCGACACCCGCCGCCTCCTCGCCGACGAACTCGGCGTCGACCCCTGCCCCGAACTCTCCGAACTCCAGCAACGCATCCTCCAGGC
>NZ_JAJQQS010000100.1 GCF_021228125.1 Streptomyces albireticuli | reverse complement strand
GACCGAGTCAGGACGAGGACCGCAACGCACAGGGCTCCCGCGCCGTTGAGGGAGGTGTTCGAAGTCTCAACCCACCGGCACAGGAGCCCTGTTGGTTCCCCATCCTGCCGCACTCGACCTTCCTCATGCTCTGGTCGAGTGGGTATTCATGCTCATTGTCACCCGTGAGGTGAGGGTGACCGACGCCGCAAGCTGCCGCCTCACCAGCGTGCTCTCCTCGGCCTGGTCTACCTGCGCCGGCACGACCGCTCGCACAGATCGCCGCCGGCTTCGGGATGTCCGTCGGCACTGCCCATGCCCATGCCACAGCCATCGTCGAACACTTGTCCCGCCAGGCGCCCGGACTGCTGCAGGTCCTGCGGGAAGCCGACCCTGATCACGCCCTGCTCGACGGGACGCTCGTTGAGTGTGACCGCGTCGGCGACAGCCGGGCCGACTTCTCGCAGAAGCACCGCCGTCACGGCGTGAGCGTGCAGGTCACGGCCGATCCCACCGGCAACCTGCTGTGAATCTCGCCCGCGCTGCCCGGCCGGGACCTCACCACGACCCAGCGAACAATCAACCGGGCTCTGTCAGCGGCACGAGCACCAGTCAAACGGAAGCATCGCAAGGCCGAAGCCCAGGCGAATCTTCCACAAAGCCCGATGCAGCTCCAACCGCATAACCGCCATCGCCGCAGCCATCCTCACCCTGGAGCGCCCACGCTGAAAATTCTCACTG